>NZ_JAMTCK010000008.1 GCF_024171785.1 Goodfellowiella coeruleoviolacea | reverse complement strand
GGTGATCGCCAACTCGGAGGGTTCCCGCACGACTCCCTCGGTCGTGGCCTTCGCCAAGAACGGCGAGGTCCTGGTGGGCCAGTCGGCCAAGAACCAGGCCGTGACCAACGTGGACCGCACCATCCGGTCGGTCAAACGCCACATCGGCACCACCTGGACCACCAGCGAGATCGACGGCAAGAAGTACACCCCGCAGGAGATCTCCGCGCGCGTGCTCATGAAGCTCAAGCGCGACGCCGAGGCCTACCTCGGTGAGGAGATCACCGACGCGGTGATCACCGTGCCCGCCTACTTCGAGGACGCCCAGCGTCAGGCCACCAAGGAGGCCGGCCAGATCGCCGGCCTGAACGTGCTGCGCATCGTCAACGAGCCCACCGCCGCGGCCCTGGCCTACGGCCTGGACAAGGGCGAGAAGGAACAGACCATCCTGGTCTTCGACCTCGGCGGCGGCACCTTCGACGTGTCCCTGCTGGAGATCGGCGAGGGCGTGGTCGAGGTCCGCGCCACCAGCGGCGACAACCACCTCGGCGGCGACGACTGGGACCAGCGCATCGTCGACTGGCTGGTCGAGCGGTTCAAGTCCAGCAACGGCATCGACCTGACCAAGGACAAGATGGCGCTGCAGCGCATCCGCGAGGCCGCCGAGAAGGCCAAGATCGAGCTGTCCTCGTCGATGAACGCCTCGATCAACCTGCCCTACATCACCGTCGACGCCGACAAGAACCCGCTGTTCCTCGACGAGACGCTGTCCCGGGCGGAGTTCCAGCGGATCACCGCCGACCTGCTCGACCGCACCCGCGCCCCGTTCAACAGCGTGATCAAGGACGCGGGCATCTCCGTGGGCGACATCGACCACGTGGTGCTGGTCGGCGGTTCCACCCGGATGCCGGCCGTCGCCGAGCTGGTCAAGGAGCTGACCGGCGGCAAGGAGCCCAACAAGGGCGTCAACCCCGACGAGGTCGTGGCCGTGGGCGCCTCGCTGCAGGCGGGCGTGCTCAAGGGCGAGGTCAAGGACGTCCTGCTGCTCGACGTCACCCCGCTGTCCCTGGGCATCGAGACCAAGGGCGGCATCATGACCACGCTCATCGAGCGCAACACCACCATCCCCACCAAGAAGACCGAGATCGTGACCACGGCCGGGGACAACTACACCTCCGTGCCCATCCTGGTGTTCCAGGGCGAACGGGCCATGACCGCGGAGAACACCCTGCTCGGCAGGTTCGAGCTGACCGGCATCGCGCCAGCGCCGCGCGGCGTGCCGCGCATCGAGGTCACCTTCGACATCGACGCCAACGGCATCGTGCAGGTGTCCGCCAAGGACCTGGGCACCGGCAGGGAGCAGTCGATGACCGTCACCGGCCGACCCACACTGTCCACTGAGGACATCGAGCGGATGGTCCGGGACGCCGAGGCGCACGCCGAGCAGGACCGGCGCCGCCGCGCGGAGGCCGAGGTCCGCAACCAGGCCGAGACACTGGTCCACCAGACCGAGAAGGTCATCAAGGACAACGACGACAAGCTGCCCGAGGACGTCAGGACCAAGGTCAAGACCGCCATCGACGAGGCGAACGAGGCGCTCACGGGCAGCGACATCGCGGCCATCCGCGCGGCCGTGACGACGCTGACCACCGAGTCGCAGGCGATCGGCCGGGCCCTGTACGCCACGGCGAACACCACCGGTGCCGGCGGGGCCAGCAGTGCCGGCGGGGACGAGGTGCTGGACGCCGACATCGTCGACGACGACCAGGCGCGGCAGCGTGGAGCCGGGTGAGCGCCGATGCCCGTGCCACCACCGGCCCAGCCACCCGCACCCCGCCGGGAACCGGGTGAGCTGTACCCGATCGCCAAGGCCGCGCAGGCCGTCGGCATCCACCCGCAGACCCTGCGCGGCTACGAGCGCAGCGGCCTGATCCAGCCCTACCGGGTGCCCGGCGGGCAGCGCCGGTACTCCCGCGCCGACCTGGACCGGCTGCGGCTGATCCGGGAGCTGTCCGTGCGCGAGGGCATCAACGTGCCCGGCATCCGGCGCATCCTGGAACTCCTGGACACCATCGCCGTGCTGCGCCAACGCCTCAACCAGGTGCAGGCCCGGCTGCGCGGGCTCGGCGAGCGGCCCACCGGGCGGTGCGGCGGTGACACCGTGACACCGTGACCTGGTGACACGGTGACGCGGTGCGTGGGTGGCACCGTGACGCGGTGCGTCGGGGCCCGTGACCCGGTGCGTCAGCCGGCCACCACGCGCAGCGCGCCGGGCTGCCGGCCGGTGAGCCGGTCCAGTGCCCCGGCCGTGGCCTCGTCCGCCGGCAGGTACACGACGAGCCGCTGACCGTCCATGTCGGACACCTGCAGCGACTCGTAGTTCAGCCGCAGCTCACCCGCGTCGGGGTGGGCCCACCGCTGCATCCCGGTGCGGCTGGGCAGCCTGGCCGCGGCCCGCCACCGGTCGGTGAACGCCGCACCCGCGGTGACCGCGAGTTCGTCGGCGAGGTGGGTGACCACCGGGTCGCTGCCGTGCGAGTCGGCCTTGAGGTCGCTGATCTGCTCGTCGGCGACCCGGTCCCAGTCCAGGTAGGTCGACCGCGCCCGGGGATCGGTGAACACGAACCGGACCAGGCTGGGCTGACGCCCGTCCAGCAGGCCCACCGGCCGGGCCAGCCGCTCGTAGCCGGCGGTGTGCGCGAGCACCTCGCCCAGCCGGTTGACCACGATCGCCGGGGTTGGTTCGAGCCGGTCGAGCAGGGCGAGCAGGCTCGCCCGCGCCGTGCGGTCCGGGGGCGTGATCGCCCTCGGGCACATGTGCCGGGGCTTGGTCCTGGCCCACAGCAGCTGGAGGCGGTCCCGGTCGGTGGTGGACAGCAGCAGGGCGTCCGCGAGCGCGCCGAGCACCTGCGGTGACGGGTGCCGGTCCCGGCCCTGTTCCAACCGGGTGAGGTAGTCCACGCTCACCCCGGCGAGCGTGGCCAGCTCGGCACGGCGCAGCCCGGGCACCCGGCGCCGGGGCCCGGCGGGCAACCCGACCTGTGCGGGGGTGACCGCCTCGCGCCGGTCACGCAGGAACTCGCCCAGTTCGTTGTCACTCACCCGGCCAACATAACGCGGGCGGGGGCGCGGAAGGTGGCCCCGCCAGGGCCAGCTTCGGCCCGGCCTTCCTCAGCGCGCGCCAGCGCCGCAGGGTGAAGGCATGAACATCGAGAACCTGAACCTCGCCGTGATCACCGCCAGCGTCCGCCAGGGCCGGTTCGGCCCGGTCGTCACCGACTGGTTCGCCACCCAGGCCCGTCAGCACGGCCAGTTCACCGTGGACCTGATCGACCTGGCCGAGGTGGCGCTGCCGCTGTCCCTGCCCAACGCCTCCCCCAAGGCCGAGGGCGACGCCTACCCGCGCCCGGCCGAGATGGCCGACCTCACCGGCCGGCTGGCCGCGGCGGACGCCTTCGTCGTGGTCACGCCCGAGTACAACCACAGCTTTCCCGCGTCCATCAAGAGCCTGATCGACTGGCACTACACCCAGTGGCAGGCCAAGCCGGTGGGTTTCGTGTCCTACGGCGGGATCAGCGGCGGCCTGCGCGCGGTCGAACAGCTCCGGCTGGTGTTCGCCGAGATGCACGCGGTCACCACCCAGGCGTCGGTCAGCTTCGCCAACTACTGGGAGCAGTTCGACGCCACCGGCCAGCCCAGCAGGCCGGACCTGGCCAACGAGGCCGCCAAGCTGCTGCTCGACCAGCTGTGGTGGTGGGGCGGCGCACTGCACCGGGCCCGGCGGGACACGCCGTACGCGGAGATCAGTGCGTGAACCGCTCGCGCAGCACGCGTTTGAGCAGCTTGCCGGAGGCGTTGCCGGGCAGCTCGTCGACCAGGTGCACCCGCTTGGGCACCTTGAAGCCGGCGAGCTGGCCCCGGGTGTGCTCGATCAGCTCCTGCTCGGTGACCTCGGCCTTGGCCACCACCACGGCGGTCACCGCCTCGATCCACCGCGGATCGGGAACGGCGATCACCGCGACCTCGGCCACGGCCGGATGGGTGTAGAGGGCGTCCTCCACCTCGCGGGAGGCGACCAGCACACCGCCGGTGTTGATCACGTCCTTGATCCGGTCCACCACGAAGAGGTAGCCCTGCGCGTCCCGGCGGACCAGGTCGCCGGAGTGGAACCAGCCGTCGCGGAACGCCTCGCTGGTTTCCTCCGGCTTGTCCCAGTACCCGACGCACAGCTGGGGCGACCGGTACACCACCTCGCCGAGTTCGCCGTCCGGCACGTCGTCGCCGGCCGCGTCGACCACGCGCAACTCCACGAACAGCACGGGCCGGCCGGCCGAGTCGGGTCGCTGGTCGTGCTCGTCGGGGCGCAGCACGGTGGCCAGCGGACCGATCTCGGACTGGCCGAAGCAGTTGTAGAAGCCGAGCCCGGGCAGGGCCGCGCGGAGCCGGTGCAGCACCGGCACCGGCATGATCGACGCGCCGTAGTAGGCCTTGCGCAGTGTGGCCAGGTCGCGGGTGGCCAGGTCGGCGTGGTTGGCGATGGCCACCCACAGCGTTGGCGCGGCGAAGAACGAGGTGATCCGGTCGGCCTCGATACGCGCCAGCACGTCGGCCGGCACCGGCTTCTCCACCAGGTGGTTGGTGGCGCCCACGGCCAGGGCTGGCAACAGGAACACGTGCAGCTGCGCCGAGTGGTAGAGCGGCATGGCGTGCAGGTGCACGTCGTCGGCGCGCAGGTCCAGCGCGGCCACACAGGACAGGTACTCGTGCACCAGCGCCCGGTGCGTCATCATCGCGCCCTTGGGCCGCGAGGTGGTGCCCGAGGTGTACAGCAGCTGCACCAGGTCGGTGTCGGCCGGCGCGTGCGCCGACAGGTCGGGCGCCGGCCCGGTCGCGGCGACCTCCAGCAGCGAGCCGGCCGCGTCGCGCAACGGGATCACGTGGTCCACTGTGGACTGGTCACGCACGGCCGCGACGTTGTCCGCCAGCACCGGATCGACCAGCACCGCACGACTGCCGGACTGCCCCAGCAGGTAGGCCAACTCACCGCCGGCCAGGTTGTAGTTGATCGGCACGTGCACCAACCCGACCCGCGCGCACGCCAGGAACCCGATCAGATAGGCGTCGGAGTTGTGCCCGTAGGCCGCGACCCGGTCCCCCCTGCTCAGGCCCAGCGACAGCAGGTGCGCCGCCGCCCGGCTGACCGCCGCGTCCAGTTCGCCATAGGTCCAGCACCGGTCGGTGAAGTGCAGCGCGACCCGATCGGGATGACGGGCCGCGCCACGCCGCAACACATCAGCCACCGTGCTCGACCGCACCGCCCCAGAACCCGCCGCCAGCGACTCGGACACCGCGCCCCCTTCCGCCGGGGGACAACCCCGTCCCCACCACCGGCCGATCGCACCCTAACCGGCCGACCCGCTCACGGGAACCACGAGACCGCCAGCGGCCGGCACGGGCGCGGTCACCCGGCTGCCGGTGGATGCTGCCCCGATCACCCGAACCTTCGGGCACGGAAGGGGCGTTCCTGCGTTCCCCGTAGCGGCGATGAGGTGGCGGGCGCTGAGGGCGGCCTGCTGGTGTGGCTGCTGCTCAGCCGGTTGCGATCCCTTACGGGCCGATGAGGTGGCAGCCACGTGTTGGGTGATTCCCGCGTGAACGCATGGAGTTGGTTGCGATCCCTTACGGGCCGATGAGGTGGCAGCCACCCTGAACGATCAGGGACAACGTGCTGATCACCCCGGGCACCAGGCGGCATGGTCCCAGAACCCGGGACGACACGCCACTCCCCACTTCGGAACCTCCCGGCGTGTCGCCCGACGCTTGGGGTTCCGAACCCCGTTCCCGCCACAATGCAGCCCCGCACGCCCATTTCCTCGGGCAGTGCGGGGGCGCTTCGTGCTTCGGAGGGCCGGCTACGCCACCGGCCACCGGTGCGGGCTGGCCGGGTCGTTCAGCCACACGTACTGCTCGTGCGGCGTCACGGTCAAGCCGAGCTGGTCCCACCCGGGTTCATCAAGGTCGTGCCACAGCCGGTACGCCTCTTCGATCGCGCCGACGATGGACACCGGGCCGCCCTCCCACACGCGCCGCTTGCCGTGCTCGTCCTCGGCGCTGATCTCGCACCAGGAGCCGTCCGGCGCGGCGAGGTAGGTGTCGCCCACCTGCTGGGTGTGCTCGTCCCACCGCTGCCCGAAGGTGACGCCCACCGGCATGGTGCGGGTCGCCAGGAACCACGGGACCGGCGCCTCCCAGGGGACGGCCGGGACGCTGGCGACCCGGGACACCGACTCCGACCGGTCGGGCCGGGGCAGCCGCCGAGCCTCTTCGGAGGCCGTGCTGTGCCGCATCTGCATGAAGCCCGCCCAGCCGGGCAGGAACCGGCCGACAGCCTGGTCGCCATCGCGGTGCAGCAGCACCAGGTTGCCGCCCATCGTCGCCGGTTTGACGTCCACCAGGATCGCCCCGGCTCCGCGCAACTGGTCCACCCAGGCATAGGGGACCGCTGGGACCGCGCAGGTGGCGATGATGCGGTCGTAGGGCCCGTGCTCCGCAAGGCCACGCGCCCCGTCCCAGGCGCGCAGCGTGGGCAGGTATCCGACGCGCGTGAGCCGCTGCTGGGCGGCCTCAACGAGGTGGTGGTCGATGTCCACGGAGTGCACGCGGCTGTCGCCGAGCCGGTGGCACAGCAGCGCGGCGTTGTACCCGGTGCCGGTGCCGATCTCCAACACGTGGTGCCCGTCCCGGACGTCGAGGGCTTCCAGCATCCGGGCCATCAGCGATGGCTGGGTGCTCGACGACACCGCGCGCCGGTCGTTGCCGTGGCCGTTGACGGAGTCGGTCAGGGCGGTGATGAGGGTTTCGTCGGAGTAGACTGCGGTGAGCCACGTGTCGCGGTCGAGGTCCGCGTTGATCTCGCGCCAGGTGCCGTCGGGGTTCTGCTCGTAGTACGCGGGAACGAACTCGTGCCGCGGCGTCGCCGCGAACGCGGCTCTCCACGGTTCGCTGCGCAGTGCGCCGCCCTCGGCGAGTTGGCCGGTGAGTTGCCGGGCCCGGCTCTGCCAGTCCTTCACGATTGCTGCTCTCCTGCGAGTAGTTCGGTGATGGCGGTGCTGATGGGCAGGCCGGTCTCCTACTCGATCCAGCCGTACTGGCCGCCGCTGTTGGATTCCAGGAAGACCCATCGCCCGTCGGGGGTGACGACGAAGTCCAGGGCGCTGAACGCCAGCCCGCAGGCGTCCATGAACGCGTGCACCCCGGCGGCGACCTCGTCGGGCACGTCCACAGTGGAGTAGGTGAGCGCGTCGTAGTCGGCTCGCCAGTCCACTTCAGACGCTGGACTGCCAGCGTGGATGCCGGCGGCGAAGAGTCGTCGGCCGACGACGACCAGGCGGACCTCGTGCCGCTTGGGCACCCACTCCTGGAACTGGTGCGCGGTCACGCGCACCTGCGCCACCTGGTCGAGGTCGTCATCGGTGAGCACGTGGGTGTGCGCCACCTTGCGCTGCCCGTCCTCGTACAGGACGTTCGAGCCCAGCACCTTCACGACCAGGCGTCCGCCGACGTGCGCGGCGAACCGGCGCACCGCCAGTGGGTCGTTGGTGATGAGCGTGCGCGGCACGTCCAACCCGCACCGCTGGGCGGTGGCGAGTTGGTGCGGCTTGTACGCGGCGTCGGCGTCGCGGTGCGGGTGGTTGACCCACCGCACCGGCATCGAGGCCAGTACCCCGCCCAGGCCGTAGCGGGCTTCGCGTTCCGCGTGCGCGCGGACCGCAGGTGTCATGTCGTCGGGGAAGACGAACGGGGCGGGCCGGCGGAACCAAACTGACCGCACGTCGCCGAGGACGATGTCGCGTTCCGGCGTTTGCAGCACCCCGTGCCACAAGCCCCCGGACAGCTCCGCGTCGAGGGTGAGCTGTCCGGGGAACCACGCGAGGTTCACCCTGGCGACCGGAACCCGGTCGGCCAGGCCGAGTACGACCCGATCGACGCTCGGGTCGTACTCCTCCGCCAGGATGAGAACCGTCACGCGCAGAAGTCCATCTTGTGCTCTTCGACGTTCGGGCCGTTGCCGTCCGCGCCGCCGGTGGTGGTCCGGTCCCATGCGTTCAGCGTCCGGACCATCGGCTCACCGGTGGTGCTGTCGACCGAGACCTGACGCGTGGTGCTGTAGCGGTGCGCGGGGAGTTCGGGGGCCTGTGCGGCCCCGGTGGGCTGGAAGAAGCGCATCCCGAACGGCCGAATGCCCTCGGTCGAGGCGTCGGTGGCCAGGGGAACGGTGAGCGCCGGTCGGGGCAGTGGGAAGCGCTGCTCTGCTGAGGACAGTTCACCCGCGAGCAGGCGGGTTTCCGTGGTGATGGGCATAGCTATCTCCGTTGGTTACGGTTAGTTGCTTTCTGCTACTGATGGTGCTCACGGTGTCGTAGTCGGATCGGCAGTGTGAACACCACGGCCACCGCCACCAGTCCACGTGGCAGGCCGAGCCGTCACGCCCGGCCGTGCGGCCCCGGTGTCGGTGGACGCCGGCCGCCGCCGTGATGAGCACGTCCAGCGGTTCGGCCGCGTACAGCGCGCACAGCCGCACCAACCGGGGCCAACGGGCCTGGCAGTCGCCCCATTCGTAGGCCAACACGGTCTTGCGGTTCACCCCGACCCGCGCCGCCGCCTGGTCCACACCGTCAGGCCGTGGGCAAGCCGAAGATCGCGCAGCCGCACACCGATCCCGGTCCGGAAGATGATCGCCTCGACCGGGTCGAGTTCGCCGTCGGCCCGGCTCATCCCCGCCACCTCGCCTCGTCCGGCATGCCCGCCCCGACCACGATCAGGCAGTGCCCGCACAGCTTCGGGCCGGCCGCCCTGACGAGGTCCTGCTCGGCGACGACGTGGTCGCAGGCGGTTTCGCACAGGCCGTCGTCGGTCCCGCCGGCCTGGTCCGCGGTGAAGGCGTGGCAGGTGCCGTCCACGGTCCGCCACCACAGGAACCGCCGGCTGGTGCTGGTGGTCACCGCGCCGCCTCCGGTGCCGGGTGGGTCGTGGCAGGGCCGGGGTCGAGGAGGGCACCCGGCCCTGCCACGGGTCGGGCACACCCAGCCGGGGAAGACAGCGCGGCCGACCGGTCGGGGGACGGGGCTGGTGTGGGTGTGCGGCGAGGCGGGGCGGTCCGGACGTCGTGAATGATCTGGGCGAGCAGGCCCAGACCGATCAGGGCCAGGCCAGCGGCGGCACCGGCGAAGAGTGCGTCGACCACGACCACCTCCCGTGCGAATTGGCCGGGGTGGCGGGGCGAAACCCGTTCTGGTGATCGCGCTCGACGCCCAACAAGAAAAAGCGCCACCTCCGTTGTGGAGGTGACGCTATGTGTCAGGGGGTGCCGGGATTGTCCTTCAAGGACACACTTCGACAGATCATCCGACCGGGGCAATTCCCATCCGCCAGGCGAGTCCGCGCAGTTCCCGCCCTCCAGCGTCACGGCGGGCTCGCCGCAGTGAATCCGCGACAGCTTCGCGCACGAAGACGTCATTTCTTACCCGCTGGGGCGCCAGGGCTTCGGCGCGCAGCACCGCTGACAAACCCTGGTCACAGGTGTCTCGCTCAGTCATCAGTGACCGGCCATAGTCGCACAGGAACTCGGCCTGACGACTCCGCGAAGGAATGACCTCGGGGTGCAGATCCTTGGCCAGTTCCACCACCTTCGGCCCATCTCCCAACTCCGCAGCTATCGCCACCCTCCAGATTCCGACGTTCGTCCGCCCGAACCAGAGCCGAGCGAAATTACCCACCTCGTCTTGTTGACGGTTCGCAACAGCACCAGCTTCGTCAAGGTGAGCAATGGCCGCATCACGATCCCGCTGTGCGGCAGCACCTAATGCCGCAGAGAGATGCAGCATCCCGTAAACCTGGCTTACTTCCGGGTCATTCAAGGAGCCCCTGAGATCGTCCGCTGTCCGAACGGTCCTCAGGTACTGCCGCTGTCGGCCAAATTGGCCGGACGCGTCACCACGCAGCCAGGTCGCGTAGCCCAGCCATTGCGGAGCTTCGAGTTCTCGCGCACACTCTTGCGCCATCCTGGCCGCCACGAGCGGCAGTCCACGCCCACCCAGCCTCTTGGTTGTCCAGCAGGCAGCACTGTAACACTGAATCAACCAGAGCAATGCGTCCCGACGATGCTCGTGCTGCCGGACATACGCTGCGTGCAACTCCGCCATGAGCTTGGGAACCAGGAGACCCTGCTTGGCATAGTCAGCGTTCACATGCGTGAGATCAGCAAGCCGGTCGACATCAGCCCTGACTTCGTGCCACTCCCGGATTGGCCCTCCGGGGTCGTCACCCAACTCGAAGGATTCAAGCGATTCCTCCAGCAACATCAGCGCCTCGTGGGTTTCACTTGACTCCTGACCAGCGGGCCCATAGGGCTGGCCGGTTAGTTCAGTGGGCGAAACCCGAAGAGTAGTCGCCAAGGATTCCAGTGTGGCGCGTTTCGTTACCGGCTTCTCTCCGCGTTCAAGCTTGGCCAAGTATCCGAAGCTGAGGCCAGACAGTTCCGCAACTGCCCGAATGCTGAGTTGGCGCCACAGTCTAATCTCTCGCAACCGGCCGATGTGCTGGCTGTCGTCATACATGCTGGACCTACCTGTCCTGCCGGTGAGGATCAAATTCAGACTAGCCGCCGCTCCTGGGGAAGCGCTTGTCCGCGGTCACATCCCGTCCCTCGGGCAGGCCGAACTGACCAGGTTTCTGGCCTCAGTGAAGGCCAGCTCTGTCCGGGCGCTTGCCGGCACGCAGCAGCCCCGACCAGACCTGGTGGCCGGGGGCTGCTCTGTGTCTGGCGCCTACTCAGCCAGCCGGTAGGCCGCCGGCTCCGTGGTCCCTTGGGGGGCGATGAGGACCTGGCCGCGGCCGCGGAACGTCGGCGCCAGGACGGCACCGGTGGCGTTGCGATCCCTTGCGGGCCGATGAGGACCTGGCCGCAGCTTCAGTTGTTCCATTGATCTGCCCATCGGCGGTGTTGCGATCCCTTGCGGGCCGATGAGGACCTGGCCGCCGGTGATGCGCGTTTCCCCAGCGCCCTGCGTGGCCTTGTTGCGATCCCTTGCGGGCCGATGAGGACCTGGCCGCCGGTCATCATAGTGCGCCTGGTCGTTCAGGCGATTGTGTTGCGATCCCTTGCGGGCCGATGAGGACCTGGCCGCCCTGGAAGACCAGCATCAACATGCTGATCATCCCGGGCACCGAGCGGCATGATCCCAGAACCCGGGACGACACGCCACGCCCCGGTTCGGAACCTCCCGGCGTGTCGCCCGACGCTTGGGGTTCCGAACCTCAGCACGTCCCTCGCCGGCGGGTGGCCGGTTCGGCGGCTGGCCTCCGGCACGCGGCAGCCCCGATCACCCGAATGGGCCTGCGCGAAACGTCAACTCGCGGGGTTTGCAAAGTCGACTCGCGGGAGGGGTCAGCGGGTGGTGGTGATGGTGGCGCTGCCCAGGACCAGGTCGCCGGCGGTGCGGTCGGGGCGGTACAGGGCCACGGCCTGGCCGGGGGCCACGCCCTGCAGCGGCTCGCGCAGGCGGACGTGCAGCTGGTCGCCGACGAGTTCGGCCACGGCCGGCGACGTGCCGCCGTGGGCGCGCACCTGGGCCACGCACTCCACCGGGCCGGCGATGCCACCCAGCACCTCGCCGGACGGCCACACCGGGCGGCTGGCCACGATCTGGTCCACGGACAAGCGCTCGGCGCCGCCGACGCGCACGGTGCCGGTCACCGGTTCCAGCGCCAGCACGTAGCGGGGACGACCACTGGGCGCGGGTGCCTGGATGCCCAGGCCCTTGCGCTGGCCCACGGTGAAGCCGTGCACGCCGCTGTGCTCGCCGAGCACCTCGCCGGTCTCGTCGTCCACCAGCACGCCGGGCTGCTCGCCGAGCCGGTCGGTGAGGAACTTGCGGGTGTTGCCGTCCGGGATGAAGCAGATGTCGTGGCTGTCCGGCTTCTCGGCCACGGCCAGGCCGCGCTCGGCCGCCTCCGCCCTGACCTCGGTCTTGGTGGAGTCACCGAGCGGGAACAGCGAGTGCCGCAGCTGCTCGCTGGTCAGCGAGGCCAGCACGTAGGACTGGTCCTTGCCAGCGTCGGCGCTGCGCCGCAGCTGCGGGCGTCCGTCCACAACGGACAGCCGGGCGTAGTGGCCGGTGCAGACCGCGTCGAAGCCCAGGGCGAGCGCCTTGTCCAGCAACGCCTCGAACTTGATCCGCTCGTTGCAGCGCAGGCACGGGTTGGGGGTGCGGCCGGCCGAGTACTCGGCGACGAAGTCCTCGATCACGTCCTGGGTGAACCGCTCGGCGAAGTCCCACACGTAGAACGGGATGCCGAGCAGGTCCGCGGCCCGGCGGGCGTCGTGGGCGTCCTCGACGGTGCAGCAGCCCCTGGCGCCGGTGCGCAGCGTGCCCGGCTTGGCCGACAGGGCCAGGTGCACGCCGACCACGTCGTGGCCGGCATCGACCGCACGGGCGGCGGCCACCGCCGAGTCCACTCCACCGCTCATCGCGGCCAACACACGCATCGTGATCACGCCTCCACGGGCTGCTGACTGGTCCTGGTCGCTTCGGCCGCCCGGCGCAGCCCGGCCAGGCCGGCACCGCGGGCCCGCTCCACGGCCGGGCCGATCGCCGCGGCGAGCGCGGCCACGTCCTGGGCGGTGGACGTGTGGCCGAGGGAGAACCGCAGCGACCCCCTGGCCGCCGCCGGCTCGACGCCCATGGCCAGCAGCACGTGGCTGGGCTGGGCGACCCCGGCCGTGCACGCCGACCCCGTTGAGCACTCGATGCCCTTGGCGTCCAACAACATCAACAGGCTGTCGCCCTCGCAGCCGGGGAAGCTGAAGTGCGCGTTGCCCGGCAGCCGCGACGGTCCGCCATCCACAGTGGACTCACCGCGGTCGCCGTTGAGCACGGCGTCGGGCACGGCGTGGCGCACCGCGGCGATCAGCTCCTCGCGCAGCGCGGTCAGCCGCCTGGCCGTCTCGGCCCGCTCGGTCACGGCGATCCGCACGGCCGTGGCCAGGCCCACGATGGCCGGCACGTCCAGGGTGCCCGAGCGCACGTCGCGCTCCTGGCCGCCGCCGTGCAGCAGCGGCGCGCACGGCACGTCCCGGCCGAGCAGCAGCACGCCAACGCCGTAGGGGCCGCCGAGCTTGTGGCCGGTCAGGGTGAGCGCGCCGGCTCCGGACTCGGCGAAGTGCACCGGGAGCGCGCCCACGGCCTGCACGGCGTCGGTGTGCAACACCACACCGTGCTCGGCGGCGACGGCGGCCAGCTCCCGCACCGGGTTGACCGTGCCGATCTCGTTGTTGGCCCACATGACCGTGGCCAGCGCGACGTCGTCGGGGTTGGCGGCGATGGCCTCGGCCAGCACCTCGGGCCGCACCCGGCCCTGGGCGTCCACCGGCAGCCAGGTGACCTCGGCCTCACCCCGGTCGGCCAGCCACTCCACCGCGTCCAGCACGGCGTGGTGTTCCACGGCCGAGGCCAGCACCCGCCGACGCCGGCCGTCGGCATCGCGCCGGCCCCAGTAGATCCCCTTGACCGCGAGGTTGTCGCTTTCCGTGCCGCCACCGGTGAAGATCACCTCGGAGGGGCGCGCGCCCAGGGCGTCGGCGATGTCCTCGCGGGACTCCTCCACCACGCGACGCGCCCGCCGGCCCGAGGTGTGCAGCGACGAGGCGTTGCCCAGGGTGGACAGCGCCTCACTCATCGCCGCGATGGCCTGCGGCAGCATCGGCGTGGTGGCCGCGTGGTCGAGGTAGGTCATCGATTCCAAGGGTAGCCCGCCGCCTGGCCCACTCCGCCCGCAGCGGTCAGGGCGTGGCCCTGGTGGCTACCAGCACCGCGCCCAGCGCGGCGACCGCGGCCATGGCCAGGTCCAGGATCAGCACCGCGGGGGTGGGTGCCCCGGCCGTGGCCAGCCCGGCCAGCAGCACGCCGCCGAGCCCGATGAACAGGGTCTGCCCGAGCATCTCGGACAGCTGCATGGCGGCCGAGTTGAAGCCCCGCTGCGCCGGCTCGGACAGGTGCAGCACCAGCACGGAGATGGCGGAGGTGCCCAGGCCCATGCCGGCGCCGGCCAGCACCCACGCCGGGTAGACCAGCCAGATCGGCCCCCAGGTCGGTGCCACGAAGGTGACCAGGGCCAGGCCGGCGACCAGGAACAGCAGGCCGATCCACAGCAGGGTCTGCCGGGGCAGGTCGGGCTTGCGCGCCTGCCACCAGGAGGCCGCCGACCAGCCGAGCGAGCCCACGGTCAGCGGCACCCCGGCCAGCGCGGGCGACAGGCCGTGCACGGCGGTCAGGGTCAGTGGCAGGTACGCCTGGGCGGCGAAGAACGCGCCGCCGAGCAGGGCCCTGGACAGCACCACCACGGGCAGCCCCGGCCGGGCCAGCAGGGTGCCGCGCGGCAGCAGCCGGCGCAGCGCCGGCGCCAGCGCGACCAGTCCGGCCGCCCCCAGCGCCAGCGACCCCAGCGAGGGGTGCTCGCCGGCCCAGGTCAGCGCGGACAGCCCGACCGCGGCGGCGAGCGCGGCCAGCGGCAGGCCGCGCCTGGGCGCCGCGCCGGTGTCGGCGGGGTCCGGCCGGGTGGGGGTCAGCCCGCGCAGCAGCGGCACCAGCAGCAGCACGCCGACCAGCACCAGCGGGGCCAGGCCGAGGAACACCAGCCGCCAGCTCAGGTGTTCGGTGACCAGGCCGGCCAGCGTGGGGCCGATCAGCGAGGGCACCACCCAGGCGGCCGAGATGGCGCCGAACACGGCGGGCCGGTCGCGGGTCGGGTAGACCGAGGCGATCAACACCGACACGGCCACCATCTGCACGCCGCAGCCCAGGCCCTGCAACACCCGGCCGGCCAGCAGGGCCGGCATGGATCCGGCGAGGCCGGCCACCACCAGCCCGACGCAGAACAGCGCGGGCGCGACCAGCATGGGCAGGGTGGGGCCGCGCCGGTCGCAGACGCGGCCGGACAGCACGGTGCCGACCACGCTGGCCGCCAGGAACGCGGTGAACGGCCACGAGTAGAGGCTGTCCGCGCGCAGGTCGGCCACGATCCGCGGCATGGCCGTGCCGACACCCATGTTCTCGAAGGCGACCAGGGTGACCAGCAGGAGGATGCCCGTTGTGGTGGCCCGCCGGTCGGGCGCCCACAGCGGGCTCGTCGGGGTTGTCGTCGCAGTCACCGGATCATCTTCGAACCTGAAGCGCGCAGGAAGTCCAGTCGATATCCGCCGTTGCCGGCCGGTGGCGGGACGAAACCGGGGCCGGCCCGGCCGCTGTGACCCGATCGATCACAGCGGTGCCGGACCGGCCCCGGAACGCGTGCGCGGGCTCAGCCCCTGCGCTTGGTGACTTCCTCGGTGAGCTGCGGCGCCACCTGGAACAGGTCGCCCACCACGCCGAAGTCGGCGATCTCGAAGATCGGCGCCTCGGCGTCCTTGTTCACCGCCACGATCGTCTTGGCGGTCTGCATGCCGGCCCGGTGCTGGATGGCACCGGAGATGCCCAGCGCGATGTAGAGCTGCGGGGACACCGTCTTGCCGGTCTGGCCGACCTGGAACTGGTGCGGGTAGTAGCCGGAGTCGACCGCGGCGCGGGACGCGCCGACCGCGCCGCCCAGGGCGTCGGCCAGCCGCTCCACCACGGCGAAGTTCTCGGCGCTGCCCACGCCGCGGCCGCCGGAGACGACCACGGACGCCTCGGTCAGCTCGGGGCGGTCGCCGGCCACGGCCGGCTCCCGGCTGGTGATCCGGGTGGCCCTGGCCGGGTCGACGGCGGGCAGTTCCACGGTCTCCTCGGTGGCCACCGCCTCGGCGGCCTCGGCCTCGACCGCGCCGGGCCGGACGGTGATCACCGGGGTGCCGGTGGACACCTTGCTCTTGACCACGAAGCCGCCGCCGAAGATCGACTGGGTGCCGACCACGTCGTCACCGCTGCGCTCCACGTCGACCACGTCGACCAGCAGGCCGGAGTCGATGCGCACGGCCACCCGGCCGGCCACCTCCTTGCCCTCCAGGGACGCGGAGATCAGCACGGCGGCCGGGCTGACCCGGCCGGCCAGCGTGGCCAGCGCGTCCACCTTGGGCGTGACCAGGTAGTTGACCGCGTCGTCGGACTCGGCCACGTACACCTTGGTCGCGCCGTAGCGGGCCAGCGCGTCCTTGACCTTGCTGGCCGTGCCCACGGCGCCGACCACGACGGCGGCCGGCTCGCCCAGCCGGCGCGCGGCGGAGAGCAGCTCGAAGGTGGCCTTCTTGACCTCGCCGTCCACGTGTTCGACGAGGACCAGTACCTCGGACATGTGTTGGTTCCTCCTCGCTGCGCTCAGATGAGCTTCTGGCCGACCAGGTACTCGGCGATCTTGGTGCCGCCGTCGCCGTTGTCCTCGACGCGCTCGCCGGCGGTGCGCGGCGGCTTGGGCGCGGCCTCCAGCACGGCTGTCCACGCACCGGACAGGCCGACCCCGGCCGGGTCGAGACCCAGGTCGGCGACGGTCAGGGTGGTGATCGGCTTCTTCTTGGCGGCCATGATGCCCTTGAACGAGGGGTAGCGCGGCTCGTTGATCTTCTCGCTGACGCTGACCAGCGCGGGCAGGGTGGCCTGCAGGTGGAGGACGCCGTCGTCGGTGGCGCGCTCCACGGTGATGGTGTCGCCCTCGACGGTGACCTTGTTGGCGTGGGTGAGCTGGGGCAGACCGAGCAGTTCGGCGAGGATCGCCGGGACGGCCCCGGCCCGACCGTCGCTGGCCTCGTTGCCCGCGATGACCAGGTCCACCCCGTCGATGGTGCCGACGGCCTTGGCCAGCACCTTGGCGGTGGTGATCACGTCGGACCCGTGCAGCGCGGCGTCGCTGACGTGCACGGCCTTGTCCGCGCCCATCTGCAGCGCCTTGCGGACGGCGTCGACCGCGCGGTCGGGGCCCACGCACAGCGCGGTGACCTCGCCGCCGTGCGCCTCCTTGAGTTGCAGCGCCTCCTCCACGGCCCGCTCGTTGATCTCGTCGAGCACGGCGTCCGCGGAGTCGCGGTCAAGGGTGTGGTCGGTGTCGCTGAGCTTGCGCTCGGAGTAGGTGTCAGGCACCAGCTTGACCAGTACGACGATGTTCATGGGTCCTCTTCGACCTCCTGCGGACGGAGCGGATCGGTCGGGAACTGCTGCCCCAGCGCCACGCGTGGCCCCCGGGACCGTGGCCGGGTGCACCGACCCTGCCATGCGGGTGCCGCAAAGGCACGGTGGCGTCGACCACTCGTATGTTACCCATCAGTAATCGGGGTGCAAGCCAGCGCAAGCGCCCTGCCGGGTGATCGTGCTCACCCGGACCGCGCACCAGCCGGGAGGACGAGCGGAAACGGTCCGCGCGCGGCGGCTGCCGGCGTTCGGCCCAGTCCGTCCACCCGGACAGGGCAACTACCCTCAACCGCATGTATCGGCGAGTAGCTGTCGTCACGGACTCCACCGCCTGCCTGCCCACAGAACTTGCCGCCCAGTCTGGGATCAGCGTCGTCCAGTTGGAGCTGCAGGTCGGCGAACGCGCCGACAGCGAGGGCAGGATCCCCGTCTCCGACGTGGTCAGCGCACTGCGTGAGCGCGTGCCCGTGGTGACCAGCCCGCCCGACCCCGGGGCGTTCTTCTGGGCCTACCAGGACGCGGCGGCGGCGGGCATGGACGCGGTGGTGTCGGTGCACATCTCCGGTCGGCTGTCGCAGACCTGCGCGTCCGCCAGACAGGCGGCCGAGCAGGTGCGCATCCCGGTGCACGTGATCGACTCCGGCACCACCGGGATGACCCTGGGCTACGCCGTGCTGACCGCGGCGCGGCTGGCCGGCCGGGGCGCCACCGCCGAGCAGGTGGCCAACGCGGCCGTGCGGCGCAGCGCGGCCGGCAGCGAGCTGATCTACGTGGACACCCTGGAGTACCTGCGCCGAGGCGGGCGGATCGGCGCGGCCAGCGCGCTGCTGGGCACCGCCCTGTCGATCAAGCCGCTGCTGACCATCGCCGAGGGCGAGATCGCGCCGCTGGCCAGGGCGCTGGGCTCGGACCGGGCACTGCGCAAGCTGATCGACATCGCGGCCAAGCGGTCCCTGCGCCGGCAGGTCGACCTGGGCATCGAGCACTACCACGCGCCCGAGCTGGCCGCGACCGTGCGGGACCGGCTGCGCCGCCGCATCCCCAACACCCGGGACATCACCGTCACCGAGGTCAGCTCGATCCTGGGCGCGCACGTCGGACCGGGCACCATCAGCGTGGCGGTCTCCCCGGTCGACGCGAGCTGACGGCGTTCCCCTGACCGCGTCCCCACTGACGGCGTCCCTGCTCACCGCGCCCCCGCTCACCGCGCCCCCGCTGGCGGTGTCCCGCTGAGACGTGCCCCCTCCGGTGGTGCTCCGCCGAGCGCGTCCCCTGGCCGCTAGCCCAGGTGGGCGGGCGTGCCGTTGACCGAGGGGCCGCCGGTCACCGCCGGCGCCGGCTCGACCCCGTCGGCCTGGCCGTTCGCCGCGTGGCCGGGGACGGGCGCGGCACCGTCACCGCGGCCGGGGCCGCCGTCGGCGGCGTGGCCGTTGCTCGCGTGGCCGTTGCCGGCAGCACCGTTCCCCACAGCACCGTTTCCCACAGCGCCGTTCCCGGCAGCACCGTTCCCCACAGCACCGTTTCCCACAGCGCCGTTTCCCACGGCACCGTTCGCGGGCTGGCCGTTCGCGGGCCGGCTCGCGGCCTCGGCCTGGGTGCGGACCAGGTTCAGCTCGTGCTCGGTCAGCTGGCCGGCCTGGCCGCTGACCAGCTTCTCGGACACCGTGGTCAGGGTGTGCTGCATCTTGTGCAGCTGGGCGAAGAAGCCCTGGCGCAGGGTGGTGAGCTGCACCGCGTGCCGGTTGGCCTCGTCGATGCGGCGGGACGCCTCCCGGCAGGCCACCCACATCATGAACGCCACCCGGATCTTGGACCGCTCCTCCTGCTCGGCCAGGTGCTTCTGCGCCTCGGCGCGGCGGCGGGCCATGGCCATCTCGAAGTCCTTTCGCACCTGGGCCCGGTGCTCCCCGGACTCGCTCTCCAGGCGCTGGCACTCGGTCCTGGTCCGGGCGAGCAGCCGCTCGGCCTGGTCGCGGGCGAGCTTGATGGTGGCGGCGCACTGCGCGCTCACCTGCTTGGTGCGCCTGGCGATCTCGGCCTCGAACTCGGTGCGGCGCCGCTCCAGGTCGACCGCGCGCTGGTCCAGTTCGGCGGCCCGGCGGTCGCAGATCTCCTGGGACTGCCTGGCCGCCTCCTCCAGTTCGTCCCGGCGCTGGGCCAGTTCGCGGTTGGCGTCCATGACCCGGCGCTCGATCTCCTGCTCGGCCCTGGCCCGCCGGTTCTCGATCTCGGTGTCGGCGCGCGTGCGCAGCGCGGAGACCTCCTGCTCGGCGCGCAGCCGCAGCTCGGCGGCCTCCTCCTCGGCCATCGCCATGAGCTGGCGCACCCGCTCGCCCGCACCGGCCGCGGTCACCTCGGACATCTCCAGGCGCTCCAGCCGGGTCCGGGCCTGTTCGAGATCCCGGCGCGTCATTTCCAGCAGTTTGCGCAAATCGCTTACCTGGGACAGCGCCTCATCCCGGTCGATGCTGAGGAACCGGATTTGTTCGTCCAACGATTCGATGTGCTCGATGACCTGGCGCCGGTGAAAGCCGCGGTAGACGGTGTCGAAGGCGGCGTGCAACGGCAGCATCTCGTGGTCCCTGGCCTGCTTAGCGCACATATTGATGCCTAATCCCTCCTACCAAGGCGGTCGCGAGCAGCATCACACGCGGTGCCCGGCGCAGCCACCGGGAAAAAACAATGATCACGACGACCGGACAATCATCAACAAAAATTGATCAATGAATTTCCCAGCAGAAATAGTTCCACCTCGGCGGGAGCGTGAGATCAAATCACGGCGGCCGCGACCACCCAATGGTGTGGGCGCCCCGACCGCGTCCACCGAGCGCCCGGCTGAGCACGCCGATCGGTTACGGTTCGGATCGCGCACCAGCCGTTGACCCGCAGCAAGCCCGAGGGAGCCCGAAGGAGATCACCCAGGTGTCAACCACCACGCCCGAAACCGCCCCGGCCGAGGGCACCGGGGGACGTGCTCAGGTCGCGGCGGGTGATCAGCCGGATCCGGCCGCGCTCCCGCTGACCGGTGAGCGGACCGTGCCCGGCATCCCCGAGGAGAACTACTGGTTCCGCCGGCACGAGGCGGCCTACCTGGCGCTGCTGCCGCACTGCCGGGACGCGCGGGTGGTGGAGGCGGGCTGCGGCGAGGGCTACGGCGCGGCGCTGATCGCCGAGACCGCGGCCGTGGTGCTGGCCCTGGACTACGACGAGCTGACCGCCACCCACGTGGCCCGGCGCTATCCGGGCGTGCGCGTGGTGCGCGGCAACCTCGCCGCGTTACCGGTGGGCTCGGCCAGCGCGGACGTGGTGGCCAACCTGCAGGTGATCGAACACCTGTGGGACCAGGAGGGGTTCCTCGTCGAGTGCCGCCGGGTGCTGCGCCCGGGCGGGCGGCTGCTGCTGACCACGCCGAACCGGCTGACCTTCTCCCCTGGCCGGGACACCCCGCTCAACCCGTTCCACACCCGGGAGCTGGCCCCGGCCGAGCTGGCCGAGCTGCTGGTCGCGGCGGGCTTCACCGTGGAGCTGCTGGCCGGCCTGCGGCACGGCCCGCGCCTGGCCGAGCTGGACGCGGCCGTGGGCGGGTCGATCATCGACGCGCAGATCGAGGTGGCCCTGTCCGGCCAGCCGTGGCCAGCCGACCTGCTGGCCGCGGTCACCTCGGTGACCAGCGCCGACTTCGAGATCAGCACCGAGGACCTGGCCGGCTGCCTGGACCTGGTGGCCGTGGCGGTCCGGCCGTGACCGCCGCCCCGCGCACCCCGGCCGAGCCGGTGGGCACGTTCTGCCTGGTGCTGCACAGCCACCTGCCCTGGCTGGCCCACCACGGCAGCTGGCCGGTCGGCGAGGAGTGGCTGTACCAGGCGTGGGCGCACTCCTACCTGCCCGTGCTGGACCTGGTGCGCCGGTTCGCCGAACAGGGTTGGCGCGACGTGCTGACCCTGGGCGTCACCCCGGTGCTGGCCGCCCAGCTGGACGACCCGCACTGCCTGCGCGCCTTCCACGAGTGGCTGGGCAACTGGCAGGTGCGCGCCCACTACGCGGGCACCCGGTGGGCCGCGGCCGACCCGGAGCTGCGCGAGCTGGCCGCGGCCGAGCACCGCCGCGCCGCGTGGTCGCTGGCCGAGTTCGAGGCGCGCTGGCGGCACGGGTTCTCCCCGGTGCTGCGGCCCCTGGTGGACGCCGGCGCGGTCGAACTGCTCGGCGGCCCGCTGACCCACCCGTTCCAGCCGCTGCTCGACCCCCGGGTGCGCGACTTCGCCCTGCGCGCCGGCCTGGCCGACACCGCGCTGCGCCTCGGCCGGGCCCCGGCCGGGATCTGGGCGCCGGAGTGCGGGTACGCGCCGGGCATGGAGTCGGCCTACGCCGCCGCCGGGGTGGGCCACTTCCTGGTGGACGGCCCGGCGCTGCACGGCGACACCTCGGCCGCGCACCCGGTGGGCGACTCGGACGTGGTGTGCTTCGGCCGGGACCTGGCGGTGACCTACCGGGTGTGGTCGCCCAAGGCCGGCTACCCGGGCGACCCGGTCTACCGGGACTTCCACACCTACGACCACCCCTCGGGCCTGAAACCGTCCCGGGTCACCGGCAAGCAGGTGCCGCCCGAGCACAAGAAGCCCTACCGGCCCGACCTGGCCGAGCGGGCCGTGCGCCGGCACGCCGAGGACTTCGTGGCCACGGTGCTGCGCCGGCTGCGCGAGCTGCGGGACCGGCACGGCCGGCCCAGCCTGGTGGTGGCCGCCTACGACACCGAGCTGTACGGGCACTGGTGGCACGAGGGCCCGGCCTGGCTGGAGCTGGTGCTGCGGCTGCTGCCGGAGGCCGGGGTGCGGGTCAGCTCGCTGCGCGGCGCGCTGGCCGCCGGGCACCTGGCCGGCCCGGTGGAGCTGCCGGCCTCGTCGTGGGGGTCGGGCAAGGACTGGCGGGTGTGGGACGGTGCCCAGGTCGCCGACCTGGTGGACGCGAACGCGCGGCTCCAGCGCGACCTGCTGGACCTGGTCGGGGTGGTGCCCGGGCTGGCGCCGAGCACCAGCCGGCACGCCGCCGCCGACCAGCTGGCGCGCGAGGCCCTGCTGGCGCTGTCCAGCGACTGGGCGTTCATGGTCACCAAGGACTCCGCCGCCGACTACGCGCGGGGCCGGGCGAAGATCCACCACGAGCGGTTCGGCGAGTTGGCCGGACTGCTCCGGTCCGGCCGGCACGACCGGGCCGCGGCCCTGGCCGGTCGGCTGCGCGCCGAGGACGGGCCGTTCGGCCACCTCGACGCCAGACAGCTCGGCGCGGCGTGATCACCGGCGGCGCCGTGCTGGCCGGATCGGGCCCGGCGGCTGGGCACCCGGTCACCGGGTGCGAGGATTCTTCGTGATGCGCGTGCTCATGCTGTCCTGGGAGTACCCACCCGTGGTGGTCGGTGGGTTGGGCCGGCACGTGCACGCGCTGGCCACCGAACTGGCCAGGCAGGGCCACGACGTGGTGGTGCTGTGCCGCCAGCCCACCGGCAGCGACGCCAGCACCCACCCGACCGTCGACCACGTGGTGGAGGGCGTCCGGCTGGTGCGGGTCGCCGAGGACCCGCCGCACCTGGTGTTCGAGCGGGACCTGGTGGCGTGGACGCTGGCCATGGGCCACGCCATGGTCCGCGCCGGCACCGCGCTGCTGCGCTCCTGGACCCCGGACGTGGTGCACGCGCACGACTGGCTGGTGACCCACCCGGCCGTGGCCCTGGCCGAGGCCTGTGGCGCGCCGCTGGTGGCCACGGTGCACGCCACCGAGGCCGGCCGGCACAGCGGCTGGCTGTCCCAGCCGCTCAACCAGCAGGTGCACTCGGTGGAGTGGTGGCTGGCCAACCGCGCCGACCAGCTGATCACCTGCTCCGCGGCGATGCGCGCCGAGGTGGCCCACCTGTTCGAGGTCAGCGCCGAGCGGATCGCCGTGCTGCACAACGGCATCGAGCCGAGGCGCTGGCGGGTGCGCCAGGCCGACGTGGCCGAGGCCAGGCAGCGGCACAGCCCGGACGGCCGGCCGCTGCTGCTGTTCTTCGGCCGACTGGAGTGGGAGAAGGGCGTCCAGGACCTGATCGCCGGCCTGGCCAGGGTGCGGCGCAGCCACCCGGGCACCCGGCTGGTGGTGGCCGGCACCGGCAGCCACGCGGCCTGGCTGGCCGACCAAGCCCGCAAGCACCGGGTGCGCCGCGCGGTCGACTTCGTCGGGCACCTGTCCGACCGGCACCTGACCGCGGTGCTGGCCGCGGCCGACGCCGTGGTGCTGCCCAGCCGCTACGAGCCGTTCGGCATCGTCGCCCTGGAGGCCGCCGCGGCCGGCACGCCGCTGGTCGCCTCGACCGCCGGCGGGCTGGGCGAGGTGGTGGTGGACGGGCACACCGGGCTGTCCTTCGCCCCGGGCGATGTCACCGGCCTGGCCGCGGCCGTGCGCGCGGTGCTGGACGACCCGGCCGGCGCGGCCCGCCGGGCCAGGGCCGCCAAGTCCCGGCTGGCCGTGGACTTCGACTGGTCCCGCATCGCCTCGGCCACCGCCGAGGTGTACGCGGGGGCCGCGGTGTCCGCGCCGGTGCCGCTGGCCCGCCCCAAGATCGCCACGGGCAACGCGTTCGGCCCGTAGCGCCGGGTGTGCTCAGGCCCGGCTGAGGATTCCGCTGATCAGGATGGCGACCGATTCCGCGAGGGCGGTGGTGAAGTCCAGCCGCAGGGCCGCCAGGGCGGGGTCGGTCTCGTAGGCGGCGAGCATGCTGGCCGAGGGGTGGGTGCTGGTCCACAGCGCGCCGATGAGCAGGACGGCCGCCCCGGCGAGCTTCCGCGCGTCGTCCGCGCCCAGTTCGGGCAGGTGGCGCCGGGCCAGCCCGGCCAGGGTGGTGATGTTGTCCAGCGTGGCCCGCTTGGAGCGGGCGGCGACCCCGACGGAGACGTTGTGCTCCAGCACGCTGGTGTGCGCGCTGCACAGGTCGCACAGCACCGGGTGCGGGCGCAGCGAGCCGGCCAGGACCTCGGCGAACCGGTCGCCCCGCTGCCGGGGTGTGCCGTGCGGGTCGACCTCGCGCGCCAGCCGCTCGTCCAGTTCGGTCAGCCACCGCTGCCACGCGCGGTCCAGCAGTTCCAGCAGGATCGCCTCGCGGGACTCGAAGTAGCGCAGCACGTTGGACTTGGCCAGGCCGACGCGGCGGCTGAGTTCGTTGAGGGCGACCGCGCTGACCGGCATCTCCGCCAGCATCGCGGCGGTGGTGTCCAGGATCGCCGCGCGTCGGACCTCCCGCTGCTCAGCGCTGCGCGCGCGCTGGAACGCAACCATGCCCCGGATGCTACCGACCCCCGGCCCCTTGACAGCAGACCACCGGTCTCTTAAGTTCGCCCCAGACACAAGAGACCGATGGTCTGTAATTCGGGAGAACTCATGACGCAGCAGTGGACCAGCGCGGACATGCCGGACCAGCGCGGCCGGCTGGCCGTGGTGACCGGCGCGAACACCGGGCTGGGCTTCGAGACCGCCAAGGCCCTCGCCGCCAGGGGCGCCACGGTGGTGCTGGCCGTGCGGGACGTGGACCGGGGCAAGCAGGCCGCCACCCGGATCGCCGCCGCCGTCCCCGGCGCCGACCTCGCGGTGCAGCGCCTCGACCTGGCCTCGCTGGACTCCGTCCGCGCCGCCGCGGCCGAGCTGCGGGCCGCGCACCCGCGGATCGACCTGCTGATCAACAACGCCGGGGTGATGGACACCCCGAAGCAGACCACCCGCGACGGTTTCGAGCTGCAGTTCGGCGTCGACCACCTGGGGCACTTCGCGCTCACCGGGCTGCTGCTCGACCACCTGCTGCCGGTGCCCGACTCGCGGGTGGTGACGGTGAGCAGCCTGCGCCACCGAGGGCGGGCCCGGATCAACTTCGCCGACCTGCAGTGGGAGCGGTCCTACCGCCGGCTGGCCGCCTACGGCCAGGCCAAGCTGGCGAACCTGATGTTCACCTACGAGTTGCAGCGCCGGCTGGCCAGCACCGGGACCACGGTCGCGCTGGCCGCCCACCCCGGAACCGCGCAGACCGAGCTGATGCGCTACCTGCCCGGCGGCCAACACCCGATCACCACCGCCATCGCCGGGCTGATCACGCAGAGCGCCGCCATGGGCGCGCTGCCCACGCTGCGCGCCGCGACCGACCCGACCGCGCGCGGCGGCCAGTACTACGGCCCGGGCGGGTTCGGTGAACTCCGGGGACACCCCGTGGTGGTCCGGTCCAGCCGGCGCTCGCACGACACGGCCGCGCAGCGCCGGCTGTGGAGCATCTCCGAGGAGCTGACCGGGGTGGCGTTCCCGGTGTGACCCGGGCCCGTCCACACCGCGGCCGCCCCGTCCTTGCCGCATACCCCCGTTGGGTATAGCGTGATGATCACCTGATACCCGCCGGGGGTACCCGTACCTCGGTCGCCACCGGCCCACGTTGCGAAGGGGCGCCATGTCCGAGGACAGCCATCTCACCCGTGCCGGTGCGACGATCGCCTACCAGTTCACCGGTTCCGGGTCGCCGGCCGGCTACGCCCACGGGGTCACGCTCAGCCGGGACGCCGTGCGGCGCCTGGACCTGCTCGACATCGACGCGCTGGCCGAGCGGCACCAGCTGCTCAGCTACGACCAGCGCGGGCACGGCCGGTCAACGGGCCGCCCGGTCACCGAGGACTACCGGTTCGAGAACTACACCCAGGACCTGCTCGCCCTCATCGACACCCTGGGCATCGACCAGCCGATGGACTTCGCCGGCTCGTCACTGGGCACCGACACCGCACTGCGCGCCGCGCTCGCCGCACCGCACCGCTTCCGCCGCCTCGCGCTGCTGATCCCGCCCGTGGCGTGGGAAACCGGCCCGAGGCAGGCGAGGCAGTGGTACTTCGACACCGCCGACAGCATCGAGCGGCTGGGCGCGGCGGCCTGGCGGGAACAGGCGGCGCACGCCGACCCGCTGCCGATCTTCGCCGACTACCCGGAGTTCGACATGACCCCGGACGTCGCCGACGAACTGCTGCCGCACGTCCTGCGCGGCGCCGGCCAGTCCGACCTGCCCGCGCCGGAGGCGATCGCCACGCTGCGCCACCCCACGCTGATCCTGGCCTGGGACACCGATCCGCTGCACCCGGTGGCCACGGCCGAACGGCTGCACGAGCTGCTCCCCCACTCGACCCTGCACGTGGCCACCTCGGTGGCCGACATCAAGGGGTGGACCGGCCTGATCACGGACTTCTTCACCGACTGACCAGCACCACCACCCGCCGGTCCCGGCCGGCTACGCCGGGGCGGTCAGCGCGGCGAGCGCGCCCTCGCAGCTGCGCACCACCACCTGGGCCGCCCGCCGCTGGGTGGGCGTCAGCAGCGGGTTGTCCGCCTGCCGCTGCCAGCGGGCCAGCGCGTCCAGGGCGGCCCGGTACAGCTCGTGGTCGTCGGCCTCGGCATCGACGCCCAGCCGGGCGGCCAGCCGCGGGCCGTCACCGCCGATCAGCCGTTGCGCCTCGGCGTCCAGCTCACCGGGCAGGGTGGTGCCGCCGGACTGGAGCGCGGCCAGCAGCCGCAGCTCGCGGAACTCGTGCGCGCCGGCCAGCAGCCGCTCCAGGTCCGCGGCGAGGGCGCGGGCCGCCGGCCGGGGTTCCCTGCGCAGCACCACGTCCAGCGCCAGCAGCGCGGACCGGGCCTTGAGCACGGCGCGCCGCTCGGTGAACTGCGCGCCGACGGCGTCGCGCAGTTCGGCCAGGCCGCTGCGCTGCACCAGTTGCGCGGCCAGCTTGGGGTGGGTGTCGAAGCCCTGCCGGATCAGGGTGGTGCTCAGCCGCACCCCGAAGATGCCGAACCGGTCCAGCAGCGCGCGTCGACTCGGCGCGTCCAGCGCGACCGGGAAGTCCGCGGCGGTGAACCGGTCGGTGGACAGCAGGAAGCGCTCCAGCTCCTCGCGGGGCACCCGGGCGAGCGCGGTGAGCGCGGCCAGTTCGGTCTCGCGCAGCGTCCGGCCCGCGCTGGCGATCAGGCCGGCCAGCGCCACCACGTTCTGGCAGACCGCGGTGACCTGCACGTCCCTGCGGTAGCGGCGGGCGATCCGCTTGGCCGAGGACAGCGCGTCGATGCGGCTGGCGCCGATCTCGTCCGCCCTGGACAGCACCAGGATGGTGCTCACCGGCGCGGCCCCGGCGATCGGGTGGTCGTGCATGGCCTGCAACAGCCGCAGGTCCCGGCCGTGCATGTGGCGCATCAGGTACAGCACGGCGTCGGCCTCGCCGGCCAGCTGCTCGGCGGTGACCGCGCCCGGGCCTGGTGGGTCCACTTCGGACGCACCGGGTGGGGTGAGCGGCGGGGTGTCGATCAGCGTGGTGTCGCGCAGCGACCGGGCCGGCCAGTCGACGACCAGCCGGGTCGGCCGGGCACCGCCGGCCGGCCACTGCTCGGTGTCGATGTCCAGCTGCCGGTCCACCCGGGCCACCGGCAGGTCCCGGGGTGGGGCCGAGGCGGAGAACACCTGGGCGCGCGGCTGGCCGCCGGCCTGGTACCAGGTAGGCACCTGGCCGTGCTCGCCGAGTTCGACCGGCGCGATCTCCTCCCCGACCAGCGCGTTGACCACGGTGGACTTTCCCGAGCCCGGCATGCCGACCACGGCCACGCGCAGCGGCTCCGCGAACCGGGCGAGGTGGTGGCGCAGCCAGCCGAGGGCGCGCGGGCTGTCCTGGTAGACCCGGGTCGCCGCGGTCAGCAGCGCCCAGGCCCGTTCGTCCAGCGTGTCCCCTGGCCTCACGCGGTGATCTCCCGCGCCGCCGCGGCCACCGCCGGCTTGGCCGGCGCGGCCAGCAGCTGGGCCTTGCGGTGCAGCACGACCAGGCGTTCCAGCTCGCGCTTGATCTCCCGCTTGCGCGCCTCCCGCTCGGTGACGTCGCTCTGCACGGCGCGCTTGGCACTGCGGGCCGACTCGGTGACGGTCTCCTGGAGTTCCTCGGCCAGCACGGTGAAGTGGTCGCGCAGCCGGCGCTGCACCTGCCGGGCGATGTCCTTGCAGTCCTTGCTGAACGCCAGGAAGAAGTCGTCCACGTAGCGCTGGGCCGCGGTCTTGGCCGCCGCCTGCCGGCGCTTGAGCCGGGCCTCGCTCTCGTCGTGCACGCTCTTGCCGCCGAACAGCGCGCCCGCCCCCAGGGAGATGGCGTTGATCAGCGGCATCCCGGCCAGGCTGGTGACCAGCCCGAACATCAACACGCCGCCGTAGGAGCCGCGCAGCACGGTGAACACCTTCTGGCTGATGGTGAACCGCTCGATCGGCGGCCGCTCCAGTTCGGACAGGTGGGACAGCACCTCCTCGGTGCCGGCCAGCAGGCCGTCGGGCAGCATGCCGTCCCGGTAGGCGGGGAAGTTCACCGCCACCTTCCTGGCCACCCACTGGCAGCGCTCGACCAGCCAGGCGAAGTTCGCCTCGGCCGCCTCGGCCAGGCTGTCCTCCAGCCAGTCCTTGAAGGTGTCCCAGATGACCGCGGGGTCGGCGCGGTCCAGCACCCGCTCGCTCTCGCGCAGGATGCGCCGGGTGCGGTCGCGCAGGTCGTACTCGATGTCCACGGCCAGGTCGGCCATGTTGTCGGCGAGCACGTGCTGCCAGCGGGCCGAGCGGCGGCGCAGCTCCTCGGCGCGGCGCTGCGCCTGGTGCAGCCTGGCGATGGCGTCCGAGGTCTGCCCGGGGTCCTGGGCGGTCAGCTCCGCCTGGAGCGGGGCGACGAGCTGTTCCACGGCGGTGCACACGGTCACCGCGGCGGTCCGCTGCGCCAACTGGTCGGCCTTGGCGACCACGTGCTGCTGCAGGCAGGCGATGAGTTCGGGAAAACCGGACTCGGTGTTGAGCGCCTTGTCCCCGGTGCGGGCGGCCCGCAGGCGCAGCGCGGCGGAGACCGCCACGAGTCGCGCGGCCACCCTGGCCTGGGTGAGCAGGGCGTGGTTGCGCTGCACCACGCGCCGCCAGCCCGGGGCGATGTCGGTTTTGGTGACGGCCAGGATCAGGTTCGGGCAGACCGCCACGACCTGCCGGATCAGGTCCAGTTCGGTGCTGGACAGCTCCTGGGTGGCGTCGGAGACCAGGAGCACCGCGTCCGCCTGGGTCAGCGCGGCCAGCGGGCGCACCGTGCGGGTCACGTGCAGCGCGCTGGTGCTGGGCGTGTCGATGAAGGTCAGTCCGGAGGCGAGCAGCTGGCGGGGCACGCCCACCTCGGCGCGGACGAACTCGCCGGCCACGCCCCGGCCGCTGACCTTCGCGGCGATCTCGTCGATGGGCACCGGCACGCGTTCGGTGGCCGCCTCGCTCGGTCTGACCACCGCGCCCGCGCCGGCCGCGGTTCTGACCAGTGCGGCGAACGGCGAGTCGGCGTGCTGCACCACGGTGGGCACCGTGGTGGTTGTGTCGTCACCCACCGCGCAGACCGGGGCGTTGACCAGGGCGTTGACCAGTTGGCTCTTGCCCTGGTTGGCCTCGCCCAGCACGAGGACCCGCAGCTGCGGGTCGAGCAGCCGGGCCCGCTTCTGCCGCAGCCGGTGGGCGAGGTCGGCGCGGCCGTGGGTGGCGCACGCCTCGACCGTCTCGTCGAGCACATCGAGCCAGGGCGGTGCCGTCATCCGCCCTAGTGTGCCGTGTCCGGTCAACCCGTGTGGGCACAAGTGACCGGTTTCCCGCACCGTGGTCGGGAAACCGGTCACCGCGGGCATCTCGCCAGCACCCGTCGGATTCCACGCGTTCGGCACGATTCGCCGAGCCGCGCGGAGCCCCCCGACCGGGGTGGCTCACTGCCTGGTCAGCCCTGGAACAGCGGCTCGGTTCAGAGGCCGATGCCCAGGTCGGAGACGTCCAGCTGGGCCGGGTTGACCACGTCGGTGACGTGGTCGACGGTGCCGAGCACGTCGCTGACGGTGGAGTGGGTGAGCGAGTCCACTGTGGAGGTGAGCGCGTTGGCCGGGCCGCTCAGGCCGTCGACCACGTCGCCGACCGGGGAGTCGACCACGCCGTGGACGGTCTGGCCGCCCAGCTCGGTCACGGGCTCGGCCAGGTCGGTGACGGCGCCGGTGACCTCGCCCAGGGTGGCGGACGGGGCCAGGTCAGGCAGGTCCGCGGGCAGGCCGAGGCCGTCGACCACGTGGTTGACCTCGCCGGCCACCGCGTCCAGCGTGGCGGTCGCGCCGTGCACGGCCGCGTCGGCCGGCGGCAGGGCCGCGCCCAGGTCGTTGGCCTGCAGGGCGTTGGCGGTGTCGGTGAGCTGGTCGTCGAGGTGACCGGTGAGCAGGTTGTGCACGGTCTTGTCGGTCTCGGCGACCGTGGTGTCCACCGTGTAGTCGACACCGGCGCCGCCGAGGGCGACCAGGTTGGTCACGCTGGTGCCCAGGTTCTCGCCCAGGTCGGCGTCGACCAGGCCGCCGGTCAGGCCGGACAGGGTGCCGGTCACCCCGGACAGCGCGTCGGTCACACCACCCAGCACGTTGAAGCCGACGCCGCTGGTCACCCCGGCCACGGTGTCGGTGACGCCGTCGACGACCCCGGTCACGCCGGACAGGTCGCCGGTGGGCAGGCCGCCGGTGACCCCGGAGAGCGCGCCGGTGACGGTGCCGGCCACGCCGGTCACGGTGCCGGTGACGCCGTCGAGCGCGACCGTGTCGGTGACGCCGCCGAGCGCGTCGGTGCCGACCACGCCGCCGGTCACCGAGTCGAGCGCGCCGGTGAGGTCGCCGGCGGCGGAGAAGTCGGCCGGGGCGGCGGTCGGGGCCGGGCCGGTCGAGGCGGTGGCGCTGGTCGCGGTCAGGCCGAGGCTGCCAAGCGGGCTGTCCACGGCACCGCCGGCCGCGAAGCCACCGGCGTCCACGGACAGCGCGCCGGCCGCGGTGGCGCCCAGGTCGGTGGGCAGGGAGCTGAGCTGGGAGGTGACGAACTGCAGCTGGGAGATGGCCCCGGCCGGGCCGGCCTCCAGCGCGTCCAGCGGCAGGTCCAGCTGCAGCGCGTCCAACCCGACGACGTCCTGCACCGGCAGGTTGTCGATGACCAGCGGGATGACCTCCTGCACGTCCAGGGCGCTGATGTCGCCCAGTCCCGCGTCCTGCAGCGCGCCCTCGGGGTCGAGTTCGAAGGCCGAACGGGCCGCCGAGTCGCTCAACAGGTTGAGCACGAAGTCGTTCAACGTCTGGTCCGCGTTCATCAGAGAGGACTCCCGAGAACAGTCAGGGGTTGGTGTCGTACCCGGCCGGGCTGGTGCCGCCAGCCGGGCCACGACCGTATTGGGCTGGGCCGGCGGGATCATCGGGGATCACCCCGAGTCATTGATCACCCCCTACGGGTGACGATCACCGTCGCCCGTTAGGGGATTAGGGGATGCGGTCTGGTGCGTTCGTCCTACTACCCATGGTGGACGCGCCTCTGGTACGAACGGATGATTACCGCCCCGAGGTGTGACACCCTAAGGTGCCCCTCGGGGATGCGTTGGCCTGACCACCCGACCGCCGGAGGAACTGCCCGCATGCCGTACGTCCTGGGCGTAGACGTTGGCGGCAGCCACACCGCTGCCGCGCTCTGCCGCCTGGACGACGCGGGCTGGGGCGAGGTCGAGGTGGTGTGGCTTGGCCACCACTCCCCCGCGGTCCCCACCGTGTTGCGGCTGGCCGAGGACGGATCGGTGCTGGCGGGCGAGGCGGCCGCGGCGGGCGGGCGGCGCGGGCACACCGACCTGGCGCGCGACTTCCACCGCCGCGTCGGCGACGAGGTCCCCATGATCGTCGGCGGCCAGCCCTACACCGCCGCCGCCCTGACCGCGGCCATGATCGTCTGGGTGGTGCAGGACGTGGCCGCCCAGGAGGGCGCCGACGCCGACCACGTGGTCGTCACCCATCCGGCCGACTGGGGCCCCTACCGACGGGGGGAACTGCACCGGGAGCTGGTCGACTACGGCCTGCAGCACGTCACCCTGTTGCCGGAACCCCTGGCGGCGGCGGAGAACCACGCCCGGCGCGACCGGGTGGACAGCGGCGACCTGCTCGCCGTGTACAGCCTGGGCAGCGGGCCGGTGGAGTGCTCTGTGGTGCGGCAGACCGACGCCGGCGGGTTCGAACTGCTCAGCAGCGCGAACAGCGTCGACCCGGTGGGCGGGTCGGCGTTCGACGGCGCGCTGGTCGAACACGTGCGCGCCGAGTTGGGCCGGGCGCTGACCAACCTCGACCCGACCGACCCGCGCACCGCGGCCACCCACGCCCGACTGCTCCAGGACTGCGCCGCGGCCAAGAACCAGCTGTCACAGGCCGGCGCGGCCGACATCACCGTGTGGCTGCCGGACGGGCCGGTCCAGGTGCACGTGGCGCGCGCCGACTTCGAGAAGCTGATCACCCCGGCCGTGCACGCCAGCGTGGACGTGCTGCTGCGCGCGCTGCGCCCGGTCGTCGGCGCCGTCGACCAGGCGGTGGAGCCAGCCGCCAGCCCGGTGGTCCCCGCCCAGGCGACCACCTCGGGATACACCAGGGCGCTCAACCAGAACCCACCCCAGGCTCCCGACCAGAATCCGCCGTCCCCGGTTTCCGACCCCGCCCAGGCCCCTGGCCGAACTGCGCTGCCCCAAGCTCTCGACCAGGCCCCTGGTCGATCCGCGCTGCCCCAAGCTCTCGACCAGGCACCTGGTCGAACTGCGCTGTCCCAAGCTCCCGCCCAGGCACCTGGTCGATCCGCGGTGATCAGCGCGGTGCTGATGGTCGGCGGGTCGGTGCGGGTGCCGCTGGTCGCCGAACTGGTGGCCGCGCAGCTGCCCGCGCGGCTGGCCACCGAGGCCGACCCCGAGTTCAGCGTGGCCAGGGGCGCGGCACTGGCCGCCTGCCGGATGGTGCCCGGCCGTGACCGGCCGCTGCCCGCTCTGCTCGAACGCACCTCGGTCCTCGCCCCGATCGTCGACAATGCCGGGCAGGACCAAAGCCAGGAACTGGACCAGCACGGCTGGATCCCGGTCCCGGTGGAGGAGCTGGACCACCGCAACGACGAGCTGGCCGAACCACCACCCCGGCCCCCGGTCCAGGTCACCCCGCTGGAGGTGCCGGAACGGCTGCTGGTCAAGCGCCTGGTGCACAACCTCAAGGAACGAAGATCCCGGTAGCCGGCCGCCCAGCGGCCCGGACGCATCAGGCCACGACCAACCAGGATGAGGACGCTGTTGAGCCCCGGAACCGTGCCCGACACCGAGCTGATCCTCGATCGGCAAACCAGGGACCTGCTCACCGCCATCGAGACCGACCCGACCGCGGGAACGCACATCGGCGTGCTGGCGCCCGGCGGCCACGGCAAGACCACGGTGCTCGGCGAGGTGGCCGCCGCCTACCGGCGGGCCGGCGTGCCCGTGCTGGACGGCCGGCAGGGCGCGGTCGAGTCCGGCGTGCCCGGCGGAGCGGCTGACGAGGGCGGCCGGGAGCGGGGCTATGCCGGCGTGCTGCTGGTCGACGACGCGCACCAGCTCGGCGAGGACCGGCTGCGCGCGCTGCGCCGGATCGCCGAGACCGGCCGGCTGTGCCTGGCCGTGGCGTTCCGGCCGTGGCCCCGGTCGGCGGCCCTGGCCGAGCTGACCGACCTGATCGGCCGGGCCCGCACCCCGCTGCTGCCCCGGCCGTTCGACCAGGCCCAGACCACCGCCTACCTGACCGCGGTGTGGGGTGCCGCGCCGCACCGGGCGCTGGCCGAGTTCGTGCACGCCCAGACCGGTGGCGTGCCCAGGTTCGTGGCGTGGCTGGCCGACGCGTTCGCCGAGACCATCCCCGGTCAGCAGGCAGGCGCCCAGCCGAGCCTGCCGCCCACGGCACTCGCCCGGTTCCGCTACGAGCTGGAGCGCCTCGGCCCGGACCTGCAGCGGTTCCTGCTCGCCGCCGAGGCCGGGCTGGCGCCCCACCTGGACCTGCTCGGGTCACTGCTCGGCCGGGACGCCGACGGGGTGGCCGAGGTGATGGCCGCGGCCAGGGCGACCGGCCTGCTCGGGCCGGACGCCACCCTGCTGCCGATCGCCAGGACCGCGGTGCGCGCGCTGATCCCGCTGGAGCGGCAGGTGGCGGTGCGCCAGCGGCTGGCCGAGTTGCAGCTGGCCCGCGGTGGCCCGCTGCTCGGCCTGGCCCGCTCGCTGATCAGGACCGGCATTGGCGGGGCGAGCGCGGCGGCGGCGTTCGAGGCGGCGGCCGAGGAGGCGCTGCCGGCCGAGCCCGCGCTGTCCACCGAGCTGTACGCGGCGGCCAGCAACGCGGCCCGGCCCAGTCCGGCCCTGCTCGCCCGGTGGGCGCACGCCGCCGCGCTGTCCGGTGACCTGAACGCCACGCTGCGCCTGGCCGACCAGGTGATCGGCGACGGCGACACCCCGGACCGCTCCGGCGCCAGAGTGGTGGCGGCGGCGCTGGCGCACCGCGGCCAGTTGGGGCGCAGCGCCGAGCTGTACCGGTGGGCCGGCCAGGACACCGCGCTGGCCGTGGTCGGCCTGGTGGGCACCGGCCGGCTGGCCGAGGCCGGCCAGCTGCTCGCCGACTCCACAGTGGACGGTCCGCCGACCCTGCTGGCCGGGGCGACCGCGCTGATGGCGCAGGGCGTCCACGAGTCGGTCACCGCGCCGGCCACCACGGCACTGTCCACTCTGGTCCGGGCGTCGGCGCTGCTGGAACCCACCGGGCAGGCGGTGCTGCTGCCGGACAGCCCGGCCGCGCTGGCCGCGCTCGCCGCGATCCACTGTGGAGAGTTGACCGTGGCCGAGTCGGTGCTGGCCCGCGCGGTGGGCGCGAGCATGGGCGGCGCGCTGATGGCGACGCGGCACCGCCTGCTCCAGGCGTGGATCCTGATGCTGCGCGGCAACACCACCCAGGCGCGGGAGCTGCTGGGCGCCCTCCGCGCGAGCGTGCCGGCGCTGGAGCCGCGGGACTGGCTGTTCGCCGTGGCCCTGGACGTGGGGCTGGCCCGGCGGGACAGCGACGTGGCCGCGCTGCACCGGATCTGGCACCAGGCGTGCGAGGCGGTGCTGCGCCATCCGGTCGACCTGTTCACGCTGCTGCCGCTGGGCGAGTTCGCCACGGCCGCGGCCCGGCTGCGCGACCAGGACCGGCTGGCCCCGCACCTGGAGCAGGCCACCGCGCTGCTGGCGCAGCTGGGTGATCCTCCACTGTGGACCAGCGCGCTGCACTGGAGCTGCCTGCACGCGGCGATCATCGCCGAGCAGCCGGCCGCGGCCGAGCGGCACGCCGCCGCGCTGGCCGGCGCGGCCGAGCACGGCCGCCACCACGCGGTGCTGTCGGCGGCGGCGCACAGCTGGCTGGCGGTGCTGGCCGGCCAGGTCGATCCGGACAGCGTGGAGTCGGCCGCCCGCGGCCTGCACGCGGCCGGTCTGTGCTGGGACGGCGCCCGGCTGGCCGGCCAGGCGGCGATCCGCACCGCCGACCGCAAGGCCATGGTGGGGCTGCTGGAGTGCGCCCGGGTGTTGCAGGGCCGCCCAGCCGGTGCCACCAGGCAGGCCCGCCCGGCCACGGCCGATCCGGGCAAGCCCCAGGCCGGCGCGGCCCGGTCCGGCGCGGGCGCGGCGGGTCAGCTCAGCGACCGCGAGCGCGAGGTGGCCGGCCTGGTGCTGGACGGCCTGACCTACAAGCAGGTGGCCGACCGCCTGTTCATCTCCGCCAAGACGGTCGAGCATCACGTGGCGCGGATGCGCCAACGCCTGGGCGCCACCAGCCGCGGCGAACTCCTGGCCCAACTCCGCGCCCTGGTGCACCACCCGTCAGACACCTGACCAGCTGACCTACTTCCCCTCCGCAACCGCGCGAGTCGACTTTGCAAACCCCCCGAGTTGACACTTCACGCAGGCCCATGTGGGTGACCCCCGGCCCGCACCCCGCGCCCCCGCATCACCCGTTCGGCCCTGCCCGAACGGTCAACTCGCGGGGCGCGAACGCACGACTCGCGGGATGAGCAGGGGAAACGCGGAGTGTGCCGCGATTGCGCCGATCGGGTTAGCGCCCGGTCAGCGCCCGTTCAGGGTCGTGCACCCGGTCAGGGCGAGTGCCCGCTCAGGGGCGAGCACCTGTCACGGGCGGGCCCTGCTCAGGGTCGAGCACCCGGTCAGGGCCCGTTCGGGGTCAGCGTTCGCTGAGGGTCAGACCGTAGAAGTTGACGCGGTAGTCGCCGGCCCGCTGGGACCAGTCGCGCAGGCACAACTGGTCGGGTGCGGCCACCCCGATCGCGCGGGCCGTGTCCACCAGCAGGCTGGCCAGGCCGGCCGCGTCGACCTCACCCGGGGCGATGCCGCCCGTCCGGCCGACGACCGGCAGGCTGGCCGGGGTGGGCCGGTCGCCCCCGGCCGACGGCGGCGGCCAGCCAAGGCCGGCGAAGTCCACCGTGGCGGGTTTGTCGAGCGCGTAGGCGATGATCTCCAGGTCGTCGCCGACCTCCAGGTCGACCATGACCGCGCCGTTGGCGCCGGACAGGTAGATCCCGGGCGACAGGGCCACGCCCAGGGCCGCCGTCTCCGTGGGCAACGCCGCCAGGAATCCCCGCAGCGCGCGGTGGAACGTGTCCCAGTCACCCGCGCGCCACCCGCCGGGCAGGCCGAGGCCCTCGTTGGCCCGGTCGCGCTGGGCGAACGCGAAGAAGCCCGCCAGTTCGAACTCCACTCCCTGGCCCTGCCGCCAGAACCAGTCCTCCACCGGCTCGGTCGGGTGCAGCAGCAGCTCGGGCCCGGCCGCGCCGGCACGCAGCTCCAGCGAGTTGGGCCGTCCCCGCCAGCGCAGGAAGTGCGAGCCCCACGGGGACAGCTGGCCACCGTAGAACGGGCTCACGCCGCCGTAGGAACCGAGGATCGGGGCCGCGCCGAACTCCTCGGTCAGCGCCTCGGCGACCTGGCGGAAGCAGGCGGCCTGGGCCGCGTGGGTCGGTTCGGCGGTGGCGACCGGCACGGTGATGCCGACGAACTCCTCACCGGCGTGCACGAACCGCCGCTCGAACTCCCCGACCGGGTGCGCTCGCGCACCGGCGCCGAGCTGGTCGAGCACCTGCCGCACGCCGCTGGCCCGCCACCCACCGGTGTCGGCAGCCCGCAGCGACCGAGCCAGCTCAACGGCGGCCGCCACATCCCCCACGAGTTCCACGCTCCGCCAACCTCCCTGGAAACCGGGACACCTGGCGGCCGAGTATGCCAACCGCGGTCAGGACTTGTCGGTGGAATCGTCGAGCGTCCTGCGCAGCGCCTCGTCGGCCTTGCGGGCCATGTCCGCCACGGCCGCGCGGCGCTCGGCGTCGGCCTCGTAGTCGGCGCGCCGGTTGCGCACCACCCGGGCGGGCGCGCCCACCGCGATCGAGTACTCGGGGATGTCACCGCGCACCACCGCGTGCGCGCCCAGCACACAGCCCCGGCCCACCCGGGTGCCGCGCAGCACCGTCACCTTGGTGCCGATCCAGCTGTCCGGCCCGATCCGCACCGGCGACTTGACGATGCCCTGGTCCTTGATGGGCCGGTGCACGTCGGTGGTGACGTGGTCGAAGTCGCAGACGTACACCCAGTCGGCGACCAGGGTGGCCGCGCCGATCTCCACGTCGAGGTAGCAGTTGACCGTGTTGTCCTTGCCGAAGACCACCTTGTCGCCGATCCGCAGTGAGCCCTCGTGGCAGCGGATGGCGTTGCCGTCCCCGATGTGCACCCACCGGCCGATCTCCAGCCGGCCGTAGCCGGGGCGGGCGTGGATCTCCACGTTACGCCCGAGGAACACCATGCCGCGCAGCACCACGTGCGGGTTGGCCAGCCGGAACCGCAGCAACCGCCAGTACCGCACCAGGTACCACGGGGTGTAGGCGCGGTTGCGCAGCACCCAGCGCAGCGAGGCCACGGTGAGAAACCGGGCCTGGTCCGGATCACGGCGGGTTCGCCGCCACGACGTCATCCGCGCCGCCAGGGGCGCTCCCCACATGCTGGTCATCAGCGGCAACGGTAGCCGAGAGGTATTCCCCACCAAACCGGGAACTACCTGTGCGGTGACCAGCCCCATCAGCTTGGATGAGGCAGGAGGACAGCCCCGGCACGGAGGTAGCGCGCAGCATGATCCCGCTCATCATCGACACCGACCCCGGCGTGGACGACGCGTTCGCCCTGGCGCTCGCCCTGGCCAGTCCCGAGGTCGACCTGCGCGCGGTGACCACGGTGTTCGGCAACGTGCCGCTGGCCTCGACCACCGACAACGCCCTGCGGCTGCTGGAGCTGTGCGGGCGGCCGGACGTGCCGGTGGCCGCCGGGGCGGACCGGCCGCTGGTGCACCCGCACCCGCACCGGGCCCGCTACGCGCACGGCAGCGACGGCCTGTCCGGCCGGGCCAGCACCCTGCCCACGCCCAGCCGGGCGCCGGCCGAGGTGGACGCGGTCACGCTGATGACCGAGGTGCTGACCGCGGCCGAGCAGCCGGTCACCATCGCCGCGGTCGGGCCGCTGACCAACGTGGCGCTGCTGCTGGCCGCGCACCCGTCGGTGCGGTCGAAGATCGGCCGGCTGGTGGTCATGGGCGGCGGCCTCGACGTCGGCAACGTCACGGCGACCAGCGAGTTCAACATCTGGAGCGACCCGGAGGCGGCACGGCGGGTGCTGGTCGAGGAGGACCTGCCCACCGTGGTGGTCCCGCTCGACCTGACCCTGCGCTGCGGCGTGGACCTGGACTGGCTGGCCGCGCTGGACGCCGCCAGCCAGGTGGGTTCGGCCCTGGTCGGGCTGACCGCCGACTACCAGCGGTACTACCAGCGGATGGGCTGGCAGGGCACGGTGCTGCACGACGCCGTGGCCGTGGCCGAAGCCGTGTCGCCCGGACTGCTGACCAGCACCAGCTACCCGGTCGACGTGGACTGCACCACCGGCCCGGCCCGGGGCGCGCTGCTCGCCGACCGCAGGTCGGCGCTGATCAGCACCGAGTCCGGAGTGGACCAGCGGCGGCGGGTGGACATCGCCCTGGACGCCGACCTCGACCGGGTCCGCGCGTTCGTGCTGGACCGGCTGCGCGCGCTGTGACCCACCCGGTGCCGGCCACGCCGCTGTCCTGGCCGCCCGGGCGCCGATACCAGCTGATCTCGGCGAGAAGAACCGCGGGACGGCCGTGTCCGGGGTGATCGAGTCGGATCAGGGAATCGTGTACATCGGGTTGGGCAGTTTCACGGCGCGCTCGGCGTGCCCGCCGGCCAGGTCGCTGTCCTGGTCGCCCAGGTTGAGCACGATGGTGTTGCCCTGGGCCTCCAGGAACGCCCGGGTGCCGGACTTGTAGGCGACGGTGTCGCAGGACAGCCCGCACGGCAGGTAGGGGCGCGGGGTGCGGGTGGGTCGGAGGAACAGGCCGGCCGGCTCGGGAAAGCCGTGCACCCGCAACCCGGCGGCGGTGCTCCCCGCCAGCTCCTCGGCCCGCCCGGTCACGAAGAACACCCGGACCCCGTGCTGGCTGGCCCAGTTGGCCAGTTCCCTGGTCGGCTCGACCGGTGGGAACGCGGCGTCCGCGATGGCCTGCCGCTGGGCCGCGGCGTCGAAGGCGAAGTCCCGGTCGGCGGACCAGTCGTAGGTCTGCTCGCTGGTGTCGTCGATGTCCAGCACGATGGCCGGCTGGCGCACCCGCGCGGCCAGCCGGGCCGCCAGGTAGGCCCTGGCCTGGCCGACCAGTTCGGCGACCCGCCTGGCCCACGGGCTGTCCTGGGTGGCGTGGTGGTGGCCGCCGTCGTCCACGTGACCGCCGTAGTACCGGCTGATCTCCCGCTTGACCCGGTCCAGGTTGGCGGGTTCGGCCAGCCAGGTGCGGGTGTCGCCGGCGTGCGGCCGGCCGGGCACGGCCGCGGCGGTGACCAGCGCGCCGACCAGTGCCACCACGGCCGCGACCCGGCCCAGTCCGGTGTACCGGCCTGTCATGGTGGCCTCCTCTCCGCCGCGGGTGGCTAGCCCACCGTCCAGCTCGTCGGGCCCTCAGCTGATGATTGGGCCCGACCGCCCGGTAGGGGTGCCGGGGCGGCCAGCGGACGAGGAATTCACCCGGTTGAGGAGCTGCTGTGGACTACGACCGCCTGATCACCGAGGGGCTGACCACGCCGTTCGAGGGGTGGGACTTCGGGGTGTTCCAGGGCCGGTTCACCGCGCGCGAGGACGCGCTGCCCTGGGACTACCGGCGGCTGGTGACCGAGCGGCTGTCCGGTGTGGACTCGCTGCTGGACCTGGGCACCGGCGGCGGCGAGCTGTTGTCCTCGCTGGCCCCGCTGCCGGCGCGCACCGCGGCCACCGAGGGCTTCGCCCCGAACGTGCCGATCGCCAGGCGGCGCCTGACCCCGCTGGGGATCGCGGTGGCCGAGGTCGGCGACGACGACCTGCTGCCGTTTCCCGACCACTCGTTCGACCTGATCACCAGCAGGCACGAGTCCTACGACCCGGCCGAGATCCGCCGGGTGCTGGCGCCGGGCGGGGTGTTCCTCACCCAGCAGGTCGGCGGGCGCGACCTGGCCGAGGTCAACCAGGCCCTGGGCGCGCCACCGCACGCCTACCTGGACTGGGACCTGGCCGCCGCCGCTGCCCAGCTGGCCGACGCCGGGTTCGAGGTCACCTGGCGGGCCGAGGCGCACGTGCCCGCCGAGTTCCACGACGTCGGCGCGCTCGTGCTGTTCCTGCGGATCACGCCCTGGCAGGTGCCCGACTTCACGGTCGAGCGCTACGCCGAGCGGCTGCGCGCCGTGCACGAGGACATCCGTCCCGGCCGGCCGCTGGCCGCCAGCTGCCACCGCTTCGCCCTGGTCGCGCGGGTGCGGGCGTGATCGGGGTCAGGTGCGTTCCGGCTGGCAGAGCAGCATGGTGGGGCGGTGGCCGATCCGGGTCAGCACCACGCTGAGCGCGGCTGGCCCGGTCGGGCGCAGCCGGCGGCGCAGCGCGTTCGGGTCCACGTCCAGACCGCGCACCAGGATCTCCACCGCGCCCACCTGGCGGCGGCGCAGCTCCCCGCGCAACGCCTTCTCGCTGTAGTGCCCGTGGTCGAGCACGCGGAACGCGCGGATGCCCGGCGGCGGGCGGTCGCCGGTCAGGTAGGCGATGTGCTCGTCGAGTTGGCCCAGGCCGTGCCTGGCCGCGTACTGGCGGACCAGGCCGGCCCGCACCACCGCGCCGTCCGGGTCGACCAGCCACTCGCCGGGCCGGCGCACCGGGCAGTCGTCGGGCTCGGCGTCGGTGACCGCGTCCACCAGCGTCCAGTGTGGACCGTCGGGGCCGGGTTCGCGGGTGCGCAGCACCGAGGCGCGGCGGCGCACGCCGGGCTCGGTCAGGCCGCCGCTCCACAGGCTGGCCTCGCGCACCTGGCCGTCCAGCGAGACCAGCTCCACCTCGCCGGCCCACGGCGCCACCGCGAAGTCGATGCCGGGCGCGCACTTGACCACCAGGTCGGCGCCGCGGTGCGCCTCGGCCAGCTGGTCCAGGGGTGGCACGAAGTCCGTCGGCCGCCACACCCGCCGACCGCCGGCCGAGCGGCGGGCCGGGTCGGCCACCACGACCGCGCCGCGCGACACCGGGTGCAGCGCGTCGGCCCGCACCAGCAGCGGGGCCACCCCGGCCACGGCGGCGTTGTGCCTGGCCATGGCCAGCCGGACCGGGTCGAGGTCGGAGCCGAGGCAGCGGCGGGCGGTGCGGGCCAGCGGGATCAGGTCCGCGCCGATCGAGCAGGTCACGTCGTGCACGTCCCGGCCGGCCAGCCGGGCCGCCCGGTGCTCGGCCACGGGCGTGGCGGTGGCCTGCTGCAGGGCGTCGTCGGTGCACAGCCAGTCGGCCGCGCCGGCCAGCTTGGTCCCGGCCCTGCGGCGCAGCAGCACGGTCTCCAGCACGGCCGCGTACCGCTCGCCGGCCACGGCCCTGGCCCGGCCCACGTCGGCCAGGTAGCTGTCCGGGGTCAGCGGCAGTTCGGCCACGGCGGACAGGGCGGCGCGTCCCTCGGCCGAGCCGAGGAACGCCACGTCCGCGACGGTGAACGGGTATCCCATCTGGAGTGTCCCGATCGGACGGTGCCGGCCTACAGGCTGACCGGGCCTTCCGGCTTGGTCCCGGTGATCAGCACGTTGTAGAACAGCTCGCGCGGGACCACTTTGGACAGCACCTTCTCGTCCAACCAGGACAGTCGCTGCCAGCTGCGGTAGGCGAACATGGCCCAGCCGAAGCCCAGCTTGCCCTGCGGCACCGCGGCCTCGAAGGTGCGCACCGGCCAGCCGAACAGCGCGGCGGTCAGCTCCTCGGTCACCGCGCGCACGTCCACCGCGCCCGCGCCGAGCGCCATCCGCTCCAGCTGGCTCGGGTCGAAGGTGTGCAGGTCCACCACGGCCTCCAGGGCCGCGGCCCGGGACGACTCGTCCAGCTCCTGCTGCGGCCGGCGCCAGGAGCTGAGCGCGGGCAGCTTGGTGATGGTGGTGCTCAGCCACCAGGTGAGCTGGCCCAGCTTGCGGGCGTAGAAGTCACCCACCTTGGTGGGTTCACCGGCGAACACGAACCGGCCGCCCGGCTTGAGCACCCGCAGCACCTCGCGCAGGGCCGCGGGCACGTCCGGGATGTGGTGCAGCACCGCGTGCCCGACGACCAGGTCGAAGGTGTCGTCGTCGTAGGGGATGCGCTCGGCGTCGGCCACCCGGCCGTCCACGTCCAGGCCCAGGTGCTCGGCGTTGCGCAGCGCCACCTCGACCATGCCCGGGGACAGGTCGGTGACCGAGCCCTTGCTGATCACCCCGCCCTGCATCAGGTTGAGCAGGAAGAACCCGGTGCCGCTGCCCAGCTCCAGGGCGTGGCCGTAGGGCCAGCCGGTCTCGCCGGCGACCGCGCGGAACCGGTCGGTGGCGTAGGTGATGCAGCGCTCGTCGTAGGAGATCGACCACTTCTGGTCGTAGCTGCCGGCCTCCCAGTCGTGGTAGAGCACGTTGGCCAGCTTGGGGTCCTGCCACGCCGCCGCGACCTGCTCGGCACTGGCGTGCGGGTTGGGCGTGGGATCGGTTGTGCCGGTCACGTGGTCACCGTCCTTCGAAGGTCGCCTTGCCGGGACCATTCTCGATGAACGAGCGCATTCCCGTCTTCTGGTCCTCGGTGGCGAACAGCGCGGCGAACAGGTGGCTCTCCAGCCGCAGCCCGCTGGCCAGGTCGGTGTCCAGGCCACCGTCGATGGCGGCCTTGGCCGCGGCCAGGGCCATGGCCGGGCCGGTCACGAACCGCTCCGCCCACCGCCGGGCCGCCGCGTACACGTCGTCGGGGGCCACGACCTCGTCGACCATGCCGATGGCCAGTGCCTCGGCCGCGTCCACGAACCGTCCGGTGTAGACGATGTCCTTGGCCCTGCTCGGGCCGACCAGCCGGGCCAGCCGCTGGGTGCCGCCGGCGCCGGGGATGATGCCGAGCAGGATCTCGGGCTGGCCCACCTTGGCGTTGTCCCCGGCGATGCGCCGGTCGCAGCACAGCGCCAGCTCGAACCCACCGCCCAGGGCGTAGCCGGTGATCGCGGCCACGGTGGGCTTGGGGATCTGGGCGACCGCGCCCAGCGCCTCGGACAGCGGCCGGGCCCGCTCGGCCATCTCCGGGTAGCTCCGCTCGGCCATCTCCTTGATGTCGGCCCCGGCCGCGAACACCTTGGGGCCGCCGTAGACGATCACCGCGCGCACGTCGGAGCGCTGGCCGGCCTGCTGCGCCGCGAGCCGGATCTCCTCCTGGACCTGGGTGTTGAGCGCGTTCATGGGCGGCCGGTCCAGCCGGATCGTGCCGATGCCACCGTCCACTTCGAGCCTGACGAACTCGCTGTCGCTCACCGCGCTCCTCCTCAACTGACCTTGCCCTGGCGCCTGCCGCAGGCAGGTTACCGCGTGGTAGCGGGGCACAGCCGCAACGCGGCCGGCGCCGGGGCGCGGGTCGTGCGGGCGGTCGACGCCAGGGGCGGGGCGGTCAGCCGAGGCGTCGGGCGAAGAACCGGTCGCCGATCCGCTGCAGCTCCAGGTTCTGGTTGAAGGTGGCGGACAGGTTCTCGGCGGTGATCACGTCGTCGACCAGGCCCTGGGCGACCACGCCGCCCTCGCGCAGCAGCAGCGCGTGGGTGAAGCCGGGCGGGATCTCCTCCACGTGGTGGGTGACCAGCACCATGGCCGGCGCGTCCGGGTCCATGGCCAGCCCGGACAGCCGCGCCACCAGGTCCTCCCGGCCGCCCAGGTCCAGCCCGGCGGCGGGTTCGTCCAGCAGCAGCATCTCCGGGTCGGTCATCAGCGCCCTGGCGATCAGCGCGCGCTTGCGCTCGCCCTCGGACAGGGTGCCGAACTCGCGCTCGGCCAGGTGGCCGACGCCCAGCGCGTCCAGCAGGCTCGCGGCCCGGCCGGTGTCCAGCTGGTCGTAGTTCTCCCGCCAGCGGCCCAGCACCGCGTACCCGGCGCTGACCACCACGTCGGCGACCTTCTCGGTGGGCGGCACCCGCACGGCCAGCGCGGACGAGCACAGCCCGATCCGCGGCTTCAGCTCGAACACGTCCACCGTGCCCAGCCGCTCGCCGAGCAGGTGCACCACGCCCGAGGACGGGTGCATCTCGGCGGAGGCCAGGCGCAGCAGCGTGGTCTTGCCGGCGCCGTTGGGGCCGAGGACCACCCACCGCTCGTCCAGCTCGACGCTCCACCCGATCGTGTCGAGCAGCGTGTTGCCGCCCCGCCGGACCGTGACGTCCGCCATGTGCACGACCAGGTCGGTCACATCCACCTGCCCGTCGGCCCCGCTGTGCCCGTCGGCCCTGCTGTGCCCGTCGGCCCTGCTGTGCCCGTCAGCACCGAGTTCTCGCACCGCGCCCTGCTTCGCCCCGTGGTCGGTCACGGCGCCATTGTTTCTGACGAGCATCAGCGCACCGACCACTGGGGTGACCTGATGTGACCTGCGCGACCAGCCGACCGGGTGGTTCCACCTGGCCAGACCGCGAACCGTGACCGCCGGCGACCGAAACGACACGGCGGAGTGAAGACGAGCCGGCGCGACGCTGGGAAGATCGAGGGGTGGCCACCACAGCAGCCTCCGACCTGCCCGTCCTGGCCGGGCGTCCGTTCCCGCTCGGCGCGCACCCCGAGGCCGGCGGGGTGCGGTTCGCCGTGGCGTCCTCGGTCGCCGAGGCCGTCGAAGTGTGTCTGATCAGCGAGGACGGTGGCGCTGACGGCCGGGGCGGCCGGGTGGAGCGGCGCGTCGAGCTGACCGAGCGGACCTTTGGTGTCTGGCATGGACTGGTCGCGGGCGTCACCCCGGGCCAGCGCTACGGGTTTCGTGTGCACGGCCCCTACGATCCGGCCCGCGGGCTGCGCTGCAACCCGGCGAAGCTGCTGGTGGACCCCTGCGCCAGGCAGATCACCGGCCGGCTGACCGCGCTGGAGCCGGCGCTGGGCTACGTCGACGACCCGCACACCGGTGGCCCGTCGGTCACCGACTCGCTGGACAGCGTGCCGCTGTCGGTGGTGACCTCGCCCGGCGGGCCGGACACCGGGCCGGCGCCCGAGGTGCCGTTCGAGGAGACCGTGCTCTACGAGCTGCACGTGCGCGGGTTCACCGCGCGGCACCCGGACGTGCCGGCCCACCAGCGCGGCACCTACCTGGGCGTGGCCCACCCGGCGGTGATCGAGCACCTGGTCCGGCTGGGCGTGACCGCGGTGGAACTGCTGCCGGTGCACGCGTTCGCCGACGAGCCCGCGCTGCTGCGCACCGGCCGGCACAACTACTGGGGCTACTCGCCGCTGGGGTTCTTCGCCCCGCACCCCGGCTACGCCAGCGAGCCCGGCCAGGAGGTGGCGGAGTTCCGCACCATGGTGGCCGCACTGCACGCGGTGGGCATCGAGGTGATCGTCGACGTGGTGTTCAACCACACCTGCGAGGGTGACGAGTCCGGCCCCACCCTGTGCTTCCGCGGCCTGGACGCGCCCGCGTACTACGCGCACGGCCCGGACGGGCGCGGCGTGGACCTCACCGGCTGCGGCAACACCCTGGACGCCGGCTCGCCCACGGTGATCCGGCTGGTCACCGACTCGCTGCGGTACTGGGTGGCCGAGCTGGGCGTGGACGGGTTCCGCTTCGACCTGGCCAGCGTGCTGGGCCGGCCGGGTGGCGGGGCGTTCCAGCCGCACTCGGCGCTGTTCACCGCGATCACCTGCGACCCGCTGCTGTCGCGGTGCAAGCTGATCGCCGAGCCGTGGGACGCCACCGGCGAGGGCTACCGGGTCGGCGGGTTCGGCGTGCAGTGGGCCGAGTGGAACGGCCGCTACCGGGACAGCGTGCGCGACTTCTGGCGCGGCGCCACGGGCGTGCGGGACCTGGCCTACCGGCTGTCCGGCTCCTCCGACCTGTACGCCGACGACGGGCGCCGACCCTGGGCGTCGATCAACTTCGTCACCGCGCACGACGGCTTCACCCTGCGCGACCTGGTGTCCTACGACCGCAAGCACAACGAGGCCAACGGTGAGGGCGGCCGGGACGGCACCGACGACAACCGGTCGTGGAACTGCGGGGTGGAGGGCGAGACCGACGATCCGGCCGTGCGGGAGCTGCGCGGCCGGCAGGCCCGCAACCTGCTGGCCACCCTGCTGCTGTCCACCGGCACGCCGATGCTGCTGGCCGGCGACGAGCTGTGGCGCACCCAGCGCGGCAACAACAACGCGTTCTGCCTGGACGACGCCACCTCGTGGGTGGACTGGTCGGTGCTGGCCGACGGCGCGGGCGAGGCCAGCGGCCTGCTCGCCTTCGCCCGCCGGCTGGTCCGGCTGCGCGCCGAGTCGCCGGCGCTGCGCCAGCCCGAGTTCTTCGAGGGCCGCAACACCGCCGAGGACGAACCCGACCTGGTGTGGCTGCGGCCCGACGGCGAGGAGATGGCCGAGACGGACTGGTTCGACGACCACCGGCGCACCCTGGGCATGTGGATCAACGGCTCCGGCTGCCTGTCCCGCAGCCGGGACGGCGAGCTGGTCTCGGACGACTCGTGGCTGCTGGTGCTGCACGCCGGGGACGCGGAGATCACCGTGACCCTGCCGGCAGCCGAGTACGGCAAGCGGTACGTGCCCGTGCTGGACACCACCCGCACGGACGGCGAACCCGCCGACGCCACCGCGCTGGCGCCCGGCGACGACCTGGTGCTGCCCGGCCGCAGCCTGCTGCTCCTGCGCGCGCTGCGCTGACGGTCCACCCCGCTGACAGCCCGCCGCGCTGAGGGCCCCGCTGTGCTGAGGGCCCGCGCTGACGGCCCGCCGCGCCGGGGACAACTCGCTGTGCCGCACGGCTTTCTTTGACATGCTGGCGGGATGCGGTTGCGGTTCGGCGTGGCCGACGAGGACGCCTTCCACAGCACCAGCACCGACCTGGTCGACCAGTTCCACACCTGGCTGTTCGACCGGCGCCGGTACCGCGAGGACGCCCGGCTGGCCGGCGCGGTGTTCCACTGGAAGTGGGCCCACCAGGACGGTGACCTGGGCCGCTGGCGCCTGGCCGACGTGCGCCGCTGCCTGCTGGAGCACCTGCCCCGGCAGCTGGCCGCCGGCCAGGACCCCCGCCTGGACCCGGCCGGCCGCGTGCCAAGGACGGTGGCGGCGGTGCTGGAGTTCCTGGCCGACCAGGCGCTGCTCACCCCGGACAGCGATCCCGGTACCGCGCTGACCGCCTACCCGCTGGAACTGGCCGACCAGTTCGAGACGGCCCTGCACGCCGCCCGCCGCACCCTCGGCCCGGTGCGCCTGCCCGCCGAGCACGAGTGCCGGGCTGCGGCGGCGCGGGCCCCGGTCCTGGCCGTGTTCGCCCGGCTGCGCGAGTTCTTCGGCGTCCCGGGTCGCGGCCTGGTGGACGGCCAGCCCACGCCCGCCGACACCGCCCGGCTACTGGCCCTGCTGGGCCTGTCCCCGGGCGAACCGGGGGTGCTCGACCTGTACCTGCAGTGGGCCGAGGAGGCCGGCGCCCTGGTGTGGCAGCAGAACCGGTCGGTGGTGGCCGCGCCGGACTGGCCACCGGCCGCCGACCCGCTGCGCGCGGTGGACCGGATCGTGGCCGCGCTGCTGGCGGTCCAGCCGACCGCCACCCGACACCGCGAACCGGACTCGGCGCTGTCGCGCTTCGTCGACCAGGCGGCCCCTCGGCTGCTCGCCGAGCTGCTGGCCGCCGACCCGCACGCCGCCGACCCGGCCAGGGCCGTGGGCGTGGACCTGGACCTGCTCGCCGAGCTGGTCACCGCCGCGGCGCTGGACGAGTTCCCGCTGCTGGGCGGCCAGGTGCGCCGGCTGGTCCCGGCCGGCGTGCGGCAGCTGGCCGAACTGCTGGCCGCGTGCGGCGTGCTCACCCTCACCGGTGCGCCACCCCAGGAGTTGGCCCGGCTCACCCCGGTCGGTCGGCGGGTGGCGGTGCGGCTGACCGAGCGGCTGGGCCTGCGCGTGCTGGTCCGGCCCGCCCCGGCCGAGGCCACCGCCGGGCAGCTGGCCGACCTGGTCGGCGAGCTGGACCCGGCCGAGTGGCTGGCGGACGTGCGCGCCTGGCTGGTCGGCCGCGCCGACCGGCCGGCCTGCCAGGAGCTGGTCACCGCGCTGTTGCGGCCGGGCCGGCCGGTGCTGCGGGTGCTCACCGGGCTGAGCCTGGTGGCCGCGGTGTTCGGTGAGCTGGCCACCGCCCAGGTGCGGCTGCTGCTGGGCGGCCCGCACGACCCGGTGGCCGTGCTGTGGCTGACCCACACCAGCGGTCTGGACGAGGGCGAACTCCCCACCGACCGGCTGGCCCTGGCCCGGGTCGACCTGCTCGGGGTGGTGCTGGACGAGCAGGGGCCGGACGGGGTGGTGGCCTGGCTGGCCGACGGCCGCGACGAGCCGGCGCAGATCGACCACCTCACCGAGCTGTGGCCGTCGACCCACCGCCGCACCGACGAGGTGCTGGCGGCGATCGCCGCACACCACCCCAGCCGCCGGGTCGCCACCGTGGCCCGCGCCCTGGCCGCGCGCCGGCTCACCCGATCAGCCGAGCCACGGTGACAACCCTCGCGCCCCACCCCGCGAGTTGACTGTGCAAACCCCGCGAGTTGCACGTTCACGCAGGCCCGAACGGGTGAACGGGCCCGCCGCGCCGGCTCAGGCCGGGCTGGCGTACGGGTCGACCCCGACCACGATGCTGGTGCGGTAGCCGTCCGTGATCGAGCCGCCCAGCGGGGTGAGGGTGAGCGTGGTGCTGGCCCCGCCCGAGCTGCGGTAGATCATGTCCTCGTAGTTGCGCAGCCGGCGGATGGTGTGGCTGGCGTACGGCTGGAGCCTGGCGATCTGGTCCGACAGGCTGTCGGAGAAGTAGAGCTGTCCGGTGTGGACGGTGCTGCCGCCGACGTGCACCTTGATGTGGATGTGGATGGCGCGACCCTGGTACCAGCCCGGGTACACGGTGACGAAGTTGGTCGCCCCGGTGGCGTCGCTGACCTGGGTGCCGCGCAGGAACCGGGACGGGTCGGTGGGCACACCCTGGGTGCCTGGCCGGGCGGTGCCGGCCAGGAAGCCGGAGTACTGGCCCACCGCGTCGCAGTGCCAGACGTCCACGGCCGCGTCCTTGATCGGCGTGCACGTCCGCGCGTTCGACACCACGAGCTGCAGGCGCAGCGGCACACCCGGCTTGCCCTCGGTGATGTTGCTGCGCAGGATCGTCGAGTCGATGTAGTAGGGGCCCTCGATCGATTCCGGCGAGAGCACGCACGCGGGCACGTACGCGGCCGGCCGCACCCCGCCCTCGGCCCCGGCTTCGGCGGCCCCGGCCCCGGCGACACCGGTCTCGGTGGCGCCCGCCTGGCCCGCGGCCGCGCCCGCGGCGATGCCGAGCGCGGTGGCCCCGATGCCGAGTCCCCCGATCGCGCCGAGCACCTTGCGCCGACTGGTCAGTCCGGTGTCCTGGTCATCGTCAGCAGCCCCGACTTGCGGGGGCTCTTCGTAATCAGCCATGCACAGGATGCAACCGATATCAGGTTGGAGTTTCCTGGGAACTCCGTCGGAGTTCACTGAGCGCGATTAACACATCACAGTCCACACACTGGGAGGCCCACCGCGGCACGGCCCGCTGTGGCAGCATCACGGTCGTGTTCCGTTCGCTGTTGAGCTGGCGTGACCGCTCCGTCGACCTGCTGCTGGTCGCGTCGAGCGGGTGTAGCCGGACGCGGCGGATCCCGCGCGGCCACTGAGCCTGTCCACCCTTCAGCCCCATCCCCGTGCCGGCGCCGGTCGCCGGCGCGGTGGCGGCTGCCGCGTGCCCGTCGCGTCCGCTCCCGCACCCGCACCCGCGCCAACACCGTTCTCACCCCAGGAGCACGCGTTGACCACCTCCATCTCCGATCTCGACGTGCACCCCGGCGTCGACCACCCCCTGCTGCGCGACCTGCTCGCCGTTGAACGTCCACTGTGGACGGCTCGGCAGTTGCGCGACCTCACCGCCACCGTCGCCGGCGAACTGGCCGGGCCGCTGCGCGAGGTGGTGCGGTTCGACCCGGGCCAGCGCTGGTGGACCAGGCTCGCCCTGACCGAGGGCGTCGAACTGTGGCTGCTGTCCTGGATGCCGGGCCAGGGCACCGAGCCGCACGACCACGGCGGCGCGTCCGGTTCGTTCACCGTGCTGCTCGGCGAACTGGCCGAGGAGTACCGCTACCCCACCGGACCGATCCGCTCGGCCCGGCACCGGGCCGGCTCGGGCATCGGCTTCGGCGCCGGCCGCGCCCACCAGGTGCGCAACCTCGGCGCGCACAACGCCGCCAGCGTGCACGCCTACTCCCCGCCCCTGGTGCCGACCCGGGAGTACGCCAGCCTGGCCGACATCCCCTCGGTGATCCCGCCGCTGCCGGCCGCCCCGCACCGGGAACCGGCGTGAGCACGCCGCAACCCCTTGGGGTGGAAGGGTTTCTGGCCGAGGCGCGGTCCGAACTGGACCGGGTGAGCCCGGCGCGGGCCGACGAGCTGCGGCGGCGGGGTGCCCTGCTGGTGGACATCCGGCCGCACCACGACCGGCTCGCCGAGGGCGAGGTGCCCGGCTCGGTGGTGGTGGAGCGGATCGTGCTCGAATGGCGGCTCGACCCGAACGGCGCCCACCGGATCCCCGGGTTCACCTCGGACACCCCGGTGGTGGTGCTGTGCAACGAGGGCTACGCCTCCAGCCTGGCCGCCCGCGACCTGCGCCGGATCGGCCTGGCCAGGGCCACCGACCTGGTCGGCGGCTTCCGCGCGTGGGCGGCGGCCGGCCTGCCGGTGCGCCCTGGCGGGACGCCGGCGATCACCTGATCCCGGGCCGGGAACCAGCGCGGAGCCGGTAGCGTCTGTTGCTCGTGCGCGTACTCCGGTTGTTCCTCCGGCCCGCTGTCCTGCTCGCCACCGCGGTGCTGGCCGCGGTGGTGTGGCAGGTGGTGGCAGGCGGCACCGGTGTGCCCGGTGCCGCCGCCGGGCTGGTCGGCGCCCTGGTCGGCCTGCTGCTGGAGTTGGCCGCGCTGCAACTGGGCATCCTGCTCGGCGCGCTGGCGTGGGGCGTGCGCGTGCACCACGTGCAGATCGGCGTCGGCGCCAAGCTGCGGGAGTGGACCACGCCGGCGCGCCGGGTGGTGCTGCGGGCGGTGCCGCTGCTGTTCTCCGTGGGCATCGGCCCGGGCCGGCCCCGGGTGCGGCCCCGGATGTGGCTGACGGCCGGGTGCTCGGCGCTGGTCGGGCTGGCCGCGGTGGCCGGCACCTGGCTGGTGTCGGCCACGCCGTTCGGCTGGGGGCTGGCGCTCGGCGCCACCGCCAACCTGGTGCACGCCCTGCTCCCTCGGCGCACCCCCGAGTCCACCTCGACCGGCTGGTTCCTGTTCGCCCTGCCCCGGCTGACCGGCCGGCGCGCCGCCGAACTGGACGCGGCCCCACTGGTCAGCCGGGTCACCGACGCGGTGGAGGCCGGCGATCTGGGCACGGCCGAGCAGGGTGCGGCCGAGCTGGCCAGGCTGCACCCGGACCTGCGCACCGCGACCTCGGCGCGGGTGCTGGTGCTGACCGCCCAGGCCCGCTACGCCGAGGCGTTGGCGCTGGTCAGCCAGTTGATGCAGGAGAAGGACCAGACACCGCGCGAGATGGCGTTCAGCCTGGCCGGCATGGCCGGGTTGACCGCGACCACGGTGGAGGCCGGCCAGCTGCCGCCCGACGTCGGCCTGCCCACGGCGCGGCGCGCGGTGGAGGGCGCCGAAGCCCTCGGCTACCCCAGGTACCGGCTGACCGGCACGCTGGCGCTGCTCGCCCTGCTGGACGGCGACCCGCACCAGGCCATCACCCTGGCCACCCAGGCGGCCGAGCAGAGCGAGTCCGGCCTCAGCCGCGCTGACGACCTGGCCACCCTGGCCAGGGCACAGATGGCCGCCGGCGACAACGCGGCGGCCCGCACCGCCCTGGCCGACGCCGAACGCCTGGCCGCCTGGTGGCCGAGGGTCGTCACGACCCGCGCGCGGCTGGACATCAGCTGATCACCGCACGGCGACGCGCGCGGCCGGCCGGTGGCGGCCGGCCCGTCCGCCTTGCCCGCACCGGCTCCCGCGCCCCGCGTTCACCCACATGGCCCTGCCTGAAGTGTCAACTCGCGGGGTTTGCAAAGTCGACTCGCGGGGTGGGGGTGGGTGGGTCGGCCACCCCGCGAGGGTGGGATCAGCGGGGCAGGGCCACGCGGCCGAGTTCGGCGGGGGTGGCCAGCAGGGGGTGCTTGGGCAGCACGCGCACGGTGTAGCCGACCGAACCGGCGTGCGGCAGGGGCACGTCCGCCTCGTAGCCGCCGTCGCCGGTGTGCCGCATCGGCGCGGTCACCACGTCGTGCAGCTCGTCCGAGTCGCCGACCCTGCCGATCACCGCCTGCACGTCCACTTCGGACGGATCGAGGCCACCGAGGTGCACCCGGGCCCACACCCGCAGCGGCACGCCAAGGCGCGGCCCGCCCGAGCCGTTCACCGCGGTGCCGCTGTCCACAACGGACACCGCGGGCCAGGCCGCGGCCACCCGGGCCCGGTAGGCGGTCAGCTCCCGCGCGCCGGCGTGCCCGTCCCGGCACACCGACGCCGCCGACTGCGCGGCCGGCGCGTAGTAGGTCTCCACGTACTCGCGCACCATCCGGGACGCCTGCACGGCCGGGCCCAGGGTGGCCAGGGTGTGCCGCACCATGGCCATCCAGCCGGACGGCACGCCGTCCTCACCCCGGTCGTAGAACAGCGGCGCCACCTGCCCGCCAAGCAGCTCGTACAGGGCGGCGGCCTCCAGGTCGTCACGCCGGGTCGGGTCGGTCACCCCGTCCGCGGTCGGGATGGCCCAGCCGTTGCTGCCGTCGTAGAACTCGTCCCACCAACCGTCCCGGATGGACAGGTTCAGGCCGCCGTTGAGCGCGGCCTTCATGCCGGAGGTGCCGCACGCCTCCAGCGGGCGCATCGGGTTGTTCAGCCACACGTCACAGCCCCAGTACAGGTAGCGGGCCATGGACATGTCGTAGTCGGGCAGGAACACGATGCGGTGGCGCACGCCCGCGTCGTCGGCGAACCGGACGATCTGCTGGATCAGCGCCTTGCCGCCGTCGTCGGCCGGGTGCGACTTGCCGGCCACCACCAGCTGCACCGGCCGCTGCGGGTGCAGCAGCAGGGCGCGCAGCCGCTCCGGGTCGCGCAGCATCAGGGTGAGCCGCTTGTAGGTGGGCACCCGCCGGGCGAAGCCCACGGTGAGCACCTCCGGGTCGAACACCGACTCGGTCCAGCCCAGTTCCAGCGCGGACGCGCCGCGCTGCAACCACGCCGCGCGCACCCGGCGGCGCACCTCCTCCACCAGCCGGGTGCGCAGTGAGCAGCGCAGCTCCCACAGCAGCGAGTCGCTCACCGGCTCCAGGCCGAGCGCGCCCGCCCCACCATCCACTGAGGACTCGCCGAGCAGCTTGCTGATCTCGCCGGCCGCCCAGGTTGGGCCGTGCACCCCGTTGGTGACCGAGCCGATCGGCACCTCCTCGGTGTCGAACTCCGGCCACAGGCCGCGGAACATCGCCCGGCTGACCCGGCCGTGCAGCTGGGACACGCCGTTGGCGCGCTGGGCCAGGCGCAGCCCCATGTGCGCCATGTTGAACATGCCCGGGTTGTCCTCGGCGCCCAGCGCCAGCACCCGCTGGGTGTCCACGCCGGGCAGCAGCACGTCCTGGCCGAAGTAGTGGCGCACCAGGTCGACCGGGAACCGGTCGATGCCGGCCGGCACCGGGGTGTGCGTGGTGAACACGGTGCCGGCGCGCACCGCGGTCAGCGCCTGGTCGAAGTCCAGGCCCTCGCCGTTGATCAGCTCGCGGATGCGCTCCAGGCCGAGGAACCCGGCGTGGCCCTCGTTGGTGTGGAACACCTCGGGCCGGGGGTGGCCGGTCAGCTCGCAGAACGTGCGCACCGCCCGCACCCCGCCGATGCCGGCCAGGATCTCCTGGCGGATGCGGTGGTCCTGGTCGCCGCCGTAGAGCCGGTCGGTGACCCCGCGCAGGTCCTCGTCGTTGTCCTCCACGTCGGAGTCCAGCAGCAGCAGCGGGACCCGGCCGACCTGGGCCCGCCAGATCCGGGCGCGCAGCACCCGGCCGCCGGGCATGGCCACGTGCACCAGGATCGGCGCGCCCGAGGGCTCGGTGAGCAGTTCCAGCGGCAGGCCCCTGGGGTCGAGCACCGGGTAGTGCTCGACCTGCCAGCCGTCCAGCGACAGCGACTGGCGGAAGTAGCCGGAGCGGTAGAGCAGGCCGACGCCGATCAGCGGCACGCCCAGGTCGGAGGAGGCCTTGAGGTGGTCGCCGGCGAGCACGCCAAGGCCACCCGAGTAGTTGGGCAGCGCCTCGGTGACGCCGAACTCCATGGAGAAGTAGGCGACCGAGTCCGGCAGCAGCGGGTCGTTCCCGCCGGCGGCCCGGCGCTGGTTGGTCTCCTCCTGGCGGCGCTGGTACCAGCGCGGCGCGGTCAGGTAGTGGTGCAGGTCCTCGGCGATGGTTCTGGTGCGGGACAGGAAGTTCTCGTCACCGGCCAGCGCCTCCAGCCGGCTGACCGGCACCTGGGCGAGCAGCCGGAGCGGGTCGTTGCCCACCCGTTCCCAGGTCTGCGGGTCCACCGAGGCGAACAGCTCCTGGGTGGGCGGGTGCCAGGTCCAGCGCAGGTTGGTGGCGAGCGTGCCCAGCGCGGCCAGTGGCTCGGGCAGGCTGGCGCGGACAGTGAACCGGCGGAGTGCTCTCACCCTTCGGACCTTATCCCGCACCGCCCGGTGCCGGCAGAATTGCCAGCCCAGTCCGCAAAACCTTGCAGTGGGGCCGCGTTAAGCCAGTGGTCATGGTGATGTCCATGCCCCGTCACGGCGGTCGGCAAACCTGACGCGAACCGATCTCTCGGGGCAAACTACAGGGTGGACCCGGAACGAACAGCAGCGCCAACCGGTGCGCGGCGGTGCGCGAGCGCGCCTGGGTCAGGTGCGTGAACGCCGCCGTGGCAGCGCAGGCGCGCGAACGCGACTGTGGCACCACAGGTGCGCGGAAGGACGTGCGGCCCATGAGCGGACGGCTCGGCATCGACGATGTCTCCCCGGTGGTCAGCTGCGGCCGGTATCCGGCCAAGGCCGTGGTCGGCGAGCACGTTCCGGTGTCGGCGGTGGTGTGGCGGGAGGGCCACGACGCGGTCGCCGCGACCGTGTCCTGGCGCGGCCCGGCCGACCGGGTCAACCGGCAGACGCGCATGGCCGAGCGGGGCGAGGACCACTGGGTGGCGGCGATCGTGCCGGACGCCGAGGGCGAGTGGACCTTCCGGGTGGACGCGTGGAGCGACCCGTGGTCGACCTGGCTGCACACGGTGGAGGCCAAGGTCGGCGCGGGCCAGGGCGCCGACGAGCTGGCCAACGACCTGGAGGTGGGCGCCCAACTGCTGGAGCGGGTCAGCCGCCGCCCCGACCGCAGGGGTGACCGGGAGCTGTTGGGCCTGGCCGCCGAGGGCCTGCGCGACCAGGAGCGGCCCGTGGCGGAGCGGATCGCGCTGGCGTTGTCCGACCCGGTCCGCCAGCTCATGCACACCCACCCGGTGCGCGAGCTGGTCACCCGCGGCCGCACCCACCGGCTCTGGGTCGACCGCACCCGCGCGCTGTTCGGCGCCTGGTACGAGTTGTTCCCCCGCTCCACCGGCGGCTGGGACACCGACGGCCAGCCCGTGCACGGCACCCTGGCCACCGCCGCCCAGGCCCTGGACCGGGTGGCCGCCCTGGGCTTCGACGTGGTCTACCTACCGCCCATCCACCCCATCGGCCGGGTCAACCGCAAGGGCCGCAACAACAGCGTGCACGCCGAGCCCGGCGACGTCGGCTCGCCCTGGGCCATCGGCGCGGCCGAGGGCGGCCACGACGCCGTCCACCCCGAGTTGGGCACGCTGGCCGACTTCGACGCCTTCGTGGCCCGCGCCCACGACCTCGGCCTGGAGGTGGCGCTGGACCTGGCGCTGCAGTGCGCCCCCGACCACCCCTGGGTGGCCGAGCACCCCGAGTGGTTCACCACCCGCCCGGACGGCAGCATCGCCTACGCGGAGAACCCGCCCAAGAAGTACCAGGACATCTACCCGCTCAACTTCGACAACGACCCCGCCGGCCTGTACGCCGAGGTGCTGCGCGTGGTCGAGCACTGGATCGACCACGGGGTGCGGATCTTCCGGGTGGACAACCCGCACACCAAGCCACCGGACTTCTGGCACTGGCTGATCTGGACGGTCAAGCGGACCCACCCCGACGTGCTGTTCCTGGCCGAGGCGTTCACCCGCCCGGCCCGGCTGTACGGGTTGGCGCGGTTGGGCTTCACCCAGTCCTACACCTACTTCACCTGGCGCACCGGCAAGCACGAGCTGACCGAGTTCGGCGCGGAGCTGGTGGCCCACGCCGACGAGGCGCGGCCGAACCTGTTCGTCAACACCCCCGACATCCTGCACGAGAGCCTGCAGTCCGGGCTGCCGGCGGTGTTCGCGCTGCGCGCGGTGTTGGCCGCGACGCTGTCGCCGACCTGGGGGGTGTACTCGGGCTTCGAGCTGTTCGAGCACCGGCCGGTGCGGCCGGGCAGTGAGGAGTACCTGGACTCGGAGAAGTACCAGCTGCGGCCCCGCGACTACGCCGGCGCGCTGGCCGAGGGCCGGTCGCTGGAGCCGTGGCTGCGCCGGCTCAACGAGATCCGCCGCGCCCACCCGGCCCTGCACCAGCTGCGCACCCTGCGCTTCCACCACATCGACAACGACGCCCTGATCGCCTACTCCAAGACCGACCCGGCCAGTGGCGAGACCGTGGTCGTGGTGGTCAACCTCGACCCGCACACCACCCAGGAGGCCACCCTGTGGCTGGACCTGCCGGCGCTGGGCCGGGACTGGTCGGACCGGTTCCTCGCGCACGACGAGGTCACCGGGCAGACCTGGGAGTGGGGGCAGGCCAACTACATCCGCCTCGAACCGTGGCACGCCGTCGCGCACATCGTGGTGCTGTGGTCCTGACCAGGGGAAACAACGCCGTCGGCCGGCCGGCGAGCGGTCGGACCATACGTCCATCCGGGTTCCTGTTGTGCGGGGTACCGCCCAATGGGGTAGTCAGGAAGACAAGCCTGACGACACGGGGACGAGGTGGTAGCCATGTCGGAAGAGCCCCGACCCGACATGGCCCTGGGCCTGGACGGGGTACCTCACACTGGTGAGGCCGTCACGGCGGAGGGCCTGCTTGTCGAGCCCGAGGCGAAGGACTTCGGCTCAGCCCGGCTGGCCGCGCGGGACCCGCAGTGGTTCAAGTACGCGGTGTTCTACGAGGTGCTGGTGCGGGCGTTCAAGGACGCCAACAACGACGGCGTCGGCGACCTGAGAGGACTGACCAGCCGGCTGGACTACCTGAAGTGGCTGGGCGTCGACTGCCTGTGGCTGCCGCCGTTCTACGCGTCGCCGCAGCGCGACGGCGGCTACGACATCTCCGACTTCCGCGCGGTGCACCCGCCGTTCGGCAGCGTGGACGACTTCGTGCACCTGCTCGACGAGGCGCACCGCCGCAACATCCGGGTGATCACCGACCTGGTGCTCAACCACACCTCGGACGCGCACCCGTGGTTCCAGCAGTCCCGCTACGAGCCGGACGGCCCGTACGGCGACTTCTACGTGTGGAGCGAGGACGACATGCGCTACTCCGACGCGCGGGTCATCTTCGTGGACACCGAGACGTCGAACTGGACGTTCGACCCGGTGCGCGGCCAGTTCTACTGGCACCGGTTCTTCTCCCACCAGCCCGACCTCAACTACGACAACCCCGCGGTGCAGGAGGCCATGCTGGACGTGCTGCGGTTCTGGCTGGACCTGGGCATCGACGGGTTCCGCCTGGACGCGGTGCCCTACCTGTTCGAGCGCGAGGGCACCAACGGCGAGAACCTGCCCGAGACGCACGCCTTCCTCAAGCGCTGCCGCAAGGTGGTCGACGACGAGTACCCGGGCCGGGTGCTGCTGGCCGAGGCCAACCAGTGGCCCTCGGACGTGGTGGAGTACTTCGGCGACCCCGAGGTCGGCGGCGACGAGTGCCACATGGCCTTCCACTTCCCGGTGATGCCCCGGCTGTTCATGGCGGTGCGGCGGGAGAGCCGCTTCCCCATCTCCGAGATCCTGGCCCAGACCCCGCAGATCCCCTCTGGCTGCCAGTGGGGGATCTTCCTGCGCAACCACGACGAGCTGACCCTGGAGATGGTCACCGACGAGGAACGCGACTACATGTACACCGAGTACGCCAAGGACCCGCAGATGAAGGCCAACATCGGCATCCGCCGGCGGCTGGCCCCGCTGCTGGAGAACGACCGCAACCAGCAGGAGCTGTTCACCGCGCTGCTGCTGTCGCTGCCCGGGTCCCCGGTGCTGTACTACGGTGATGAGATCGGCATGGGCGACAACATCTGGCTGGGCGACCGGGACGCGGTGCGCACGCCCATGCAGTGGACCTCCGACCGCAACGCCGGCTTCTCCCGGGCCAACCCGGGCCGGCTGTACCTGCCGGTGATCTCCGACCCGGTGTACGGCTTCCAGGCGGTGAACGTGGAGTCCCAGTTGGACAACACCTCGTCGCTGCTGAACTGGACGCGCCGGATGATCGAGGTGCGCAAGCAGCACCACGCCTTCGGGCTGGGCGACTTCACCGAGCTGGGCTCGTCCAACCCGAGCGTGCTGGCCTACCTGCGGCGGTGGACCGACCACGACGGCGTCGAGGACACCGTGGTCTGCGTCAACAACCTGTCCCGCTTCCCGCAGCCGGTGGAGCTGGACCTGTGCGACTACCAGGGATGCGTGCCGATCGAGCTGACCGGCGGGGTGTCCTTCCCGCCCGTGGGCGAACTGCCCTACCTGCTGACCCTGCCGGGCCACGGGTTCTACTGGTTCCAGCTCAAACCGGCGTTCGAGGGCGGCGACCCGAGGTGAGACAGGTGCACGACACCCAGGACCTGGTCCGGGCGCTGGCCGACGGGCTGCCGGCGTGGCTGCCGGCGCAGCGCTGGTTCGCCGGCAAGGACCGGCCGGTGCGCTCGGTCCGGCCGCTGCACACCACCGTGCTGCTCGACGGCGACCCGCTGCTGCTGCACCTGGTCGTCGAGGTCGAGCAGCAGGACCGGCGGGAGCCCTACCAGCTGCTCATCGGCTGCCGCGAGCAGCTGCCCGAGCACCTGGGTGCCAGCTGGATCGCCAGCCCGGGCGGGCGGCCCTGCTACGAGGCCGGCACCGACCCGGAGCTGACCGCGCACCTGCTGACCGCCCTGGCCGAGCAGCGGCACGTGGGTGAGCTGCGGTTCGCCCTGGAGGACGGGGTGAGCCTGCGCGCCGGCGCGCGCGGCCGGCCGATCGGCGCCGAGCAGAGCAACACCTCACTGGTCTACGGGCACGACTACATCCTCAAGCTGTTCCGCCGGCTGGCCCCCGGCCCCAGCGCCGACCTGGACCGGCACCGCGCCCTGCACGCGGTGGGCTGCACGCACATCGCCCAGCCGCTCGGCTCGATCACCGGCCGGCTGCACGGCCAGCCCGTGGTGCTGGGCATGCTCCAGGAGTTCATGGCCGACGCGGTGGAGGGCTGGGCCATGGCCACCACCAGCGTGCGCGACCTGCTCGCCGAGGGCGACCTGCACGCCGACGAGGCCGGCGGTGACTTCGCCGGCGAGGCCCACCGGCTGGGCCGGGCCGTGGCCACCGTGCACGCCGACCTGGACCGGGCGCTCGGGCACCGCCAGGCCGGCGCGGACGAGCTGGCCGAGGCCGGTGAACGCATGCTGCGCCGGCTGGACGAGGTGCTGCTGCAGGTGCCCGCGCTGGGCCCGTACGCGCCGGCGATCCGCGAGGCGTTCGAGCGGGTCCGGGTGATGACCGGGCCGGTGGTGGTCCAGCAGGTGCACGGCGACCTGCACCTGGGCCAGGTGCTGCGCACGGTGCACGGCTGGCTGCTGATCGACTTCGAGGGCGAGCCGGCCGCGCCCATCGCCAAGCGCGTGCTGCCGCACACCCCGCTGCGCGACGTGGCCGGCATGCTGCGCTCGTTCGACTACGCCGCGCACCAGATGATCGTGGACCAGCCAGCCAACAAGCAGCTCACCGTCCGCGCGCTGGAGTGGTCGCGGCGCAACCGGTCCGCGTTCTGCGACGGCTACGCCGCGGTGGCGGCCGGTGCCGCGCCGACCGGGGCGGGTGAGCCGCCGGCGATCGCGCTGATCGGCGACCCGCGCCGGCACGCCCGGCTGCTGCACGCCCTGGAACTGGACAAGGCGATCTACGAGATCGCCTACGAGAACGCCAACCGGCCGGAGTGGTTGTCCGTGCCGTTGGCCTCGGTCGCGCGGATGACCACCGAAGGAGAGCACCTGTGAGTCCCGTTCCCGTGTCCTCGGGCGGTTCCGCTCCTGGCCGGGCCGCCAACCCGGCCGCTCCGTCCACTTCGGACGTCGAGCGGCTGCTGGCCGGATCGCACCACGACCCGCACTCGGTGCTGGGCGTGCACGCCAACCCCGACGGCGGCGAGGGGGTGGTGGCCAGGGCCCTGCTGCCGGGCGCCCGGTCGGTGGCGGTGCTGGCCGACGGCCAGCGCCACGAGCTGGCCCCGGTGCTCGGCGGGCTGTTCGCCGGGGTGCTGCCGGTCCAGCCGGGCGACTACAAGCTGTCGGTCGACTACCACGGCACCGACCTGGTGGTGGACGACCCCTACCGGTGGCTGCCCACCCTGGGCGAGCTGGACCTGCACCTGATCGGCGAGGGCCGGCACGAGCGGCTGTGGGACGTGCTCGGCGCGCACGTGCGCGGCTACGACACCCCGTCCGGGCTGGTCGAGGGCGTGTCGTTCGCGGTGTGGGCGCCCAACGCGCGCGGCGTGCGGGTGTGCGGCGACTTCGACGGCTGGAACGGCCGCGCCTACCCGATGCGCTCGCTGGGCTCGTCGGGGGTGTGGGAGCTGTTCATCCCCGGGGTGAGCGCCGGCACCCGCTACAAGTTCCGGCTGCTGGGCGCGGACGGGCAGTGGCACGAGAAGGCCGACCCGATGGCGTTCGCCACCGAGGTGCCGCCGGCCACCGCCTCGGTGGTGGCCTCGTCCGTGCACACCTGGGCCGACGACGAGTGGGTGGCGGCCAGGGCGGAGGTGGACTGGCACCGCCGGCCGGTCAGCGTCTACGAGGTGCACCTGGGGTCGTGGCGGCCCGGCCTTGGCTACCGGGAGCTGGCCGAGCAGCTGGCCGACTACGTCACCGAGACCGGGTTCACCCACGTGGAGCTGCTGCCGGTGGCCGCGCACCCGTTCGCCGGCTCCTGGGGCTACCAGGTGACCTCCTACTACGCGCCCACCCCGCGCTTCGGCACGCCCGACGAGTTCCGCTACTTCGTGGACACCCTGCACCAGCGCGGCATCGGCGTGATCGTGGACTGGGTGCCGGCGCACTTCCCGCGCGACTCGTGGGCGCTGGCCCGCTTCGACGGCACCGCCCTGTACGAGCACGCCGACCCCAGGCTGGGCGAGCACCCGGACTGGGGCACCCTGGTGTTCAACTTCGGGCGCGACGAGGTGCGCAACTTCCTGGTGGCCAACGCCCTGTACTGGATCGAGGAGTTCCACGTCGACGGGCTGCGGGTGGACGCGGTGGCGTCCATGCTCTACCTGGACTACTCGCGGCCGGAGGGCCAGTGGGTGCCCAACGTGCACGGCGGTCGGGAGAACCTGGCGGCCGTGCGGTTCCTCCAGGAACTCAACGCCACCGTGGGCAAGCTGCACCCGGGCGTGCTGATGATCGCCGAGGAGTCCACGTCCTGGCCGGGGGTGACCAGGCCGACGCACCTGGGCGGGCTGGGCTTCGGCTTCAAGTGGAACATGGGCTGGATGCACGACACCCTGCACTACCTGGCGCGCGACCCGGTGCACCGGGCCTACCACCACAACGAGATCACCTTCTCGCTGGTGTACGCGTGGAGCGAGAACTTCGTGCTGCCGCTGTCGCACGACGAGGTGGTGCACGGCAAGGGCTCGCTGTGGGCGCGGATGCCCGGCGACGACTGGAACAAGGCGGCCGGGCTGCGCGCGCTGCTGGCGTTCATGTGGGCGCACCCCGGCAAGCAGCTGCTGTTCATGGGCGGCGAGTTCGGCGACCCCCGGGAGTGGTCGCACGAGCGGGGGCCGGACTGGGACCTGCTGGACGACCCGCTGCACGCGGGGGTGCGGGCCCTGGTGCGCGACCTCAACCACGCCTACCGCACCCACCCCGCGCTGTACACAGTGGACAGTGACCCGGCCGGGTTCTCCTGGATCGACGCCAACGACGCGGCCGGCAACGTGCTCAGCTTCCTGCGGATCGGCGACGACGGCAGCATGGTGGCCTGCGTGGCCAACTTCGCCGGGGTGCCGCACCAGGACTACCGGCTGGGTCTGCCCATGCCCGGCCGCTGGCGCGAGGTGCTCAACACCGACGCCTCGGTCTACGGCGGCTCCGGCGTTGGCAACCTCGGCGCGGTCACCGCGGTCGCCGAGCCGTGGCACGGCCGCCCCGCCTCGGCGCGGGTGACCCTGCCGCCGTCCGGGGTGCTGTGGCTGGTGCCCGAGGTGCACCTGGTCGACTTCGTGGCCGCGGCCGAGTTCGGCGAGCCCGCGTCCGGCGGGGGAACCGAGCCGTCCGGTGGTGCCGTGCGGTGATCCCGGTGGACCTGGCGAACCCGGCCGGATGCGGCGGATTCCCCGGGCGGGCAGGCGGAAGCCAGGCATACTGAAGCGGTGCGGCACGGACCCAAGCAGTTGGTGAAGATCGCGCTGGCGGCGGCCTGTCTCCTGGTGAGCGCGAGCTGCACCACGACCCTGGCTGGTCAGCCCTCACCCGCGACGGTGGTCCGGCCCAGCGGCGTCGACACCGGTTTCGTGCACGGCAGCGACGGCAGCGCCGTCGACCGGCTCGCCGCCACCGCCGTGGTCGACGTGGAGCAGTACTGGAAGGAGACCTTCCCCAACACGTTCGGCCGGCAGTGGACCCCGCTGTCCGGCGGGGTGTACTCGGTCGACACCAGCGACGCCAGGGCCGACCCGCCGCCGTGCACGGACAGCGCGGTGGACGTGGAGGGCAACGCGTTCTACTGCCCGTCGGCCGACGCCATCGCCTGGGACCGGGCCGCGCTGCTGCCCTCGCTGCGGGACCGCTACGGCGACGTGGCCGTGGTGGTGGTGCTGGCCCACGAGATGGGCCACGCCGTGCAGAACCGCACCGGGTTAACCGCGGAGAAGGAGCAGCGGGACCCGCAGCGCTACCCCACCATCCTGATCGAGGCGATGGCCGACTGCTACGCGGGCGCGTTCGTGCACTGGGCCACCGAGGGCAAGGCCGCCCACCTGAGCATCAGCGAGGACAGCCTGGACACCGCGCTGGGCGCGCTGGTCGCCTTCCGCGACCCGGTGGGCACCGCGCAGACCGACCAGTCCGCGCACGGCAACGCCTTCGACCGGGTCTCCGCCTTCCAGGACGGCTACCGGCAGGGGCCGGGCCTGTGCTCGACGATGAGCGTGGACAACCGGCGGTTCACCCAGCAGGCGTTCACCAGCTACGAGGACCAGGCCAGGGGCGGCAACCTGCCGTTCGACGAGATGGTCCAGGCGGTCGCCGAGGACCTGGACGGCTACTTCGCCGCCCTGGTCGGCCAGGGCGGCGGCACCTGGACCACGCCCACGCTGGCCGAGGCGACCTCGGCCACGGCGTGCGCGGCCGAGCAGGGGCCGGTGGAGCTGTGCCCGGACCACCGCAGCATCCAGGTGCTGCCCAGGGGCAAACTGGCGCAGCTGCACGAGGCCCTCGGCGACTACGCCACCGGCACCCTGCTGGCCAGCCGCTACGGCCTGGGCGCGGTGGCCGCGCTCGGCAGGTCCACCCAGGGCGACCAGGCCGGGCAGGCCGCGCTGTGCCTGGCCGGCGCCTACACCGGCGCGGTGCTGTCCAGGCAGGAGGGCTTCGGCCTGTCCCCCGGTGACCTGGACGAGGCCGTGCAGGTGTTGCTGGCCAACGACTACGCCGCGCGCGACGCCGACGGCAACACCAACCTCGACGCCGGCTTCGACCGGGTCGCCACGTTCCGCTCCGGCGTGTTCGACGGCGCCTCCTCCTGCCAGCTCGGCTGACCCGCGCGCCAGCGTCTTCCCGGGGCCGCGGGTTTCCCCGGCCGGCCGCAAAAGTTCGCCGTCCCCGCCCGGCCGATCACCCCGGCGGGTTACTGTGCTCGCCAGGCGCGTCCGGGGTGGGCGCGTCGGCGCGAGCAGGACGATCGATCGGACGGGGCAGCAGGGATGGCGCGGGCAGGTAGGGGCGGGCGCGTCCCGGTCGTGGCGGCGGTCGCGGTGGCGGCACTGGCGGCGGTGGCGGTGCTGGCCGGGTGCGGCCGGACCATCGCGGGCCAGGCGAGACCACTGGGCGCGATCGACCCGGGCACCGTGGCCGGATTACCCGTCACCGACGGCGCCAGCGGCCCCAGATCGGGTGTGGCCGACGCCGACCTGCCGGTGGAGAACGCCGACGGCGGCGAGATGGACAAGCTGGCCATCAACGCCATCGCCGACGTCGAGGAGTACTGGAAGCAGCAGTTCCCCAGCGAGTTCGGCAAGCAGTTCGAGCCGGTCAAGCGGTACGTGTCCTACGACTCCAACGGCCGGGGCGTGAACATCTGCCGGACCAACACCGCCGGCGTGGTCAACGCGTTCTACTGCTCGCTGGAGGACAGCATCGCCTGGGACCGGGGCGAGCTGCTGCCCCTGCTCGACGACGAGTTCGGGCCGATGTCGGTGGTGACCGTGCTGGCCCACGAGATGGGCCACGCCGTGCAGTACAAGCTGGGCGCGGCCAGCGGGGTGGACGACAACACGCCCAGCATCGTCAAGGAGCAGCAGGCCGACTGCTACGCGGGCACCTTCTTCCGCTGGGTGGCCGAGGGCAAGGCCCCGCACTTCCAGATCTCCACCGGCAAGGGCCTCAACCAGGTGCTGTCCGCGATGTTCTTCATCCGCGACGAGGCCGGCAGCTCCTACACCAAGCAGGGCGCGCACGGCAGCGCGTTCGACCGGGTGTCGGCGTTCCAGTTCGGCTTCAGCATGGGCCCCAAGCGCTGCGCCAAGATCAGCCTGGACGAGTACGAGCAGCGCAAGACCGAGGTGGCCTTCGACGCCAACGACCGCAACGAGGGCAACCTCCCGGTCAACGCGCAGGCCATGACCTGGTTGAAGGTCAGCCTGGACGAGGCCTACCGGGACAGCGGCGCGGCCGCGCCGGCCATCAGCGACAAGCCGTCGTCCTGTTCGGACGCCAAGCAGACCTCGCCGGCCGCGTACTGCCCGGCCACCAACACCGTCACCGTGGTGCCGCAGGACCTGATGGCGATCGGCGCCACGCCCGGCCGGGGCAGCACCGGCCTCGGCGACTTCGCCGCGTTCGCCGAGGTGGCCTCGCGCTACACGCTGGCCGTGCAGAAGGCGGCCGGCCTGCCCCTGGACAACCAGACCACGGCGCTGCGCACCGCCTGCCTGACCGGGGCGTGGGCCAGGGCCACGGTGACCGGCACCGACAACCCGGAGAACAAGCTGCGGCTGTCCCCCGGTGACCTGGACGAGGCCGTGGGTGAACTGCTCCGCGAGGAGAGCCTGATCGCCGCCGACGTCAACGGCGAGTCGGTCAAGGCCGGTTTCGCCAGGGTCGAGTCGTTCCGCGTCGGCTTCCTGGACGGCCAGCCCGCCTGCGCCAAGCAGTTCGGCTGACCCGCCCCACCCTCAGCCGTTTTGTCCGATGTGGACGGACGGGTAGCGCGCGCTCGGGTGCTCGGCGCGGCCGGGCGAACCGCTCACTGGAGCGGGTTGACCCACTTCAGGTTGGCGAACCTGGCGAAATCGGTGTCGTTGGAGTGCAGCTCGCCCTGCTGTTCGATCGCGTAGGCGGCCAACTGGACATCGGTGGTGAGGTTTCCGGCGGTGCCGATGTCGCGCAGCAGCCCGAGCGCGATGTCGAGGTGGTTGGGCCCGGGGCTCAGCAGTTCGACGTTGGGCTGGGCGAGCCAGCCGTGCACGTAGTCGATGGCGGCGTCGACGGCCAGGGGTGACCGGAGGATCCGCGCGTTGGTGGTGATCCGCAGGAAGCCGAACAGCGCCGGCTGCGTCAACCCGATCCGGTCGTCCCCGTTGACGGCTCGCTCCCACCACGCGCGAGCACGGTCATGCTGTGGAAAACCGGAGACGACCGCGTAGAGCAGCAGGTTGACGTCAGGAATGATCACTGGGTACGCGCCGCCCTGGTCATGATCGCCTCGTCCTCCAACTCGTCGGCCAGTTGGTTGAGGCCAGCCAGATCGAATCCCGGGCGCACGGCGGAGTCGTGCGGCACCAACCGGTATGGCTGCTGTCGTGCGACGCGCGGCGCCAGTGCCCGCCGCAGCGCGTCGTTGATGACCTGCTTCATCGGACGACGTTCGCGGTGGACGACGTCCTCGACCAGCCGGGCGACGTCATCGTCGAGAGTCAGGGTGGTTCGCATGAAAGCATCATGATGCCTTCCATTGATGTCGTCAAGATGCCTACCGCCCCGCTCGGTCGGCCTGCCCGGTGTACGCGGACGGGTAGAGCGCGCTCGGGTGCTCGGCGAGCGCGGCCTTGATCCGGGCGCTGTCCGCGTCGGCCACCACCTCGATCTCACCGGCCTCGATGCCGTCCAGGGCGGCGCGCACCACGTCGGCGGGATCGTTCTTGGGCACGTCGAGGCCGGCCGTCATGTCGGTGTCCGTGCTGGCCATGACCAGCCCGGTGACCAGGGTGCGCTGCGCGGCCAGTTCGAGGCGAACGGTGTTGGTCATGCTCCAGGCCGCGGCCTTGGCCGCCGCGTAGCCGCCGGAGCCCGGGTAGGCGGCCCAGGACAGCGCGGACAGCACGTTCAGCACGGCCCCGCCGCCCCGGCTGGCCAGGACGGGCGCGAACGCGCGGATGACCTGGAGCGGGCCGAAGAAGTTGGTCTCCACCTCCGCGCGGATGTCGGCGAGGTCGCCGGTGACCAGATCGGTGAACGCGGCCATGCCGGCGTTGTTGACCAGCAGATCCACGTCCTGGGCCCGCGCCGCCGCCGAGGTGATCGAGTCCGGGTCGGTGACGTCCAGGGCGAGCGTGGTCACGCCGGTGAGGTCGACCGCCTCGGGCCGGCGGGCGGTGGCGTAGACCTTGGCCGCGCCCCGGTCGAGCAGGGCCTGGGCGAAGTGCCGGCCGAGGCCGCGGTTGGCGCCGGTGACCAGGGCGGTGGAGCCTGCGATCCGCATGTGGGTCTCCCATCGGGTTGAGGGGTTGACAGCGGAATCCTCATCCCTGACGCCAGTGTCAGCTTCACGCGTTTGTCTCGCGAATCACACCGCCGCCCCCGCGCGGAGCCAGCCGGTTGCGCCGCCCGCGGGAACAACCCGGCCCCGACGCGGGGTTCACCTGGTCAACAGCCGACACCAGGGAGTCAGGCAATGCGGATCGGGGAGGTCGCCGAGCGCACCGGGGTGAGCGTGCGCGCGGTGCGCTACTACGAGCAGCAGGGCCTGCTCACCGCCACCCGCACCGCCGGGGGCCAGCGGCGCTACCCGGACGACGCGGTCACCAGGGTCGAGCTGATCCAGCAGCTCTACGCCGCCGGGCTGTCCAGCGCCACCATCCGGGACCTGCTGCCCTACGTGGACGCCCAGGTGAGCACGCCGGCGTCGCGCGCCCGGCTCCGCGCCGAGCGGGCCCGGCTCGACCAGCACATCACCGCCCTGCACCAGGCCCGCGACCGGCTCGACGCCCTCATCGACCTCACCGAGCAGCCGAACGAGCACTGCCCCGTGGTGCTCACCGAGGAGCCAGCACTCCCGGCTCGGTAGTGGGTCTCGACGGTCAGCGACACCCCGCGGCGGTGCGCCTCAGCCGTCCGGTGTGCCGACGTCCTCGGCGGCAGCACCGGGGTGATCAGTAGCCGACGGTGAACCGGCGTTGGACGTGGCGGGGCAGCTCGACCTCGTCGATCAGCGCGACGGCGACGTCCTCGATGGAGATGCGGTGCCGGCCCTGGGCGTCCAGCACCGGCTGGTCCCCGCCGATTCGGAACCGGCCGGTGCGCTCGCCGGGGTGGATGTCCCCGGCCGGGCTGAAGTAGGTCCACAGCCGGTTGGAGGTGCGCAGCACGTTCAGCGCGTCGCGGTGGCCGCGCACGGCGGCGGCGTACTCCCGGGGCAGGCCGAGCGCGTCGAGGCTCTCGTGCAGCAGCTCGTCGGAGTCGGCGCGCACCACCCCGGGGGCCAGTTCGAGGCTGCCGGCGCCGCCGATCACGATCAGCCGGGTTCTCGGGTGCGATTCCAGCGCCTTCAGCAGGTTCCTGGCGACGGTGGCGTAGACCGTGGGGTCGGCGACCGAGCGGCGCACCGCGTCCGCGAGGTCCCTGGCTGCACTGCCCGGCTGGTACCCGCTGATCAGCACGTCCAGGCCGGCGACCGCGCCGGTCAGCGCGGCCGCGTCAAAGACGTCCAGGCTGCGCCACGCCACGGTGGGGCGGTCCTCCTGGATGCCGGACGCGTCTCGGCTGAACGCGGTCACCTGGTGCCCCCGGTTCACGGCCTCGCTGACAACGCGCTGGCCGATGTTGCCGGTAGCGCCGATAACTCCGATGTGCATGACTTCACCTTTGATCTGGGAGAACAACATCCGCCGTGGCCTGTGGGGCGGCCGTGGCAGCACGCCCCTCTTCACGGAGTGCCGTAACTATACGGCGTGAAGTGCACGGCGTGAAGTATCTGATCGGTGTGCGGTTCGAGCCGCGTCAGCGGGGTGGAGATCCGTGCCGGGCCGTCCGAGCGCGCGGTGCGGCGCACTGCCGGCGATAACGGCGCAGGAGATGACGGCGCAGGGCGGCCCGCGACCCTGGTACGGGCGGGGCACTTGCGGTGCGCGAGGAGAACGGGCCGGGCAGGACCTGCTGCCCTGGCGGCGCCGGGGCCGGGACGCCACGCGCGTCCACGGCCGCCCCGGCACCGCCGTCAACTGGGTGACCGCCACCAGCCGAGGTGGCGGCAGGGGACCAGCGGCGAGTGGTTCGCCGCCTCTGGTCAGAACAGGGCGCTGGCCAGGTTGCGGCGGGCCTTGGCGACCTCGGGGTCGTCCGGCGGGAACAGCTCGAACAGCCCCACCAGGTGTTCGCGCACCCGGTCCCGGTCGCTGCCGCTGGTGCGGCGGATCGTGTCGATCAGCCGGTTGAACGCGGCGTCGACCAGCTGGCCGGCCAGCTCGGCGTCGGCGGCGGCCAACTGCGCGTCCACGTCGTCGGGCGCGGCGTTGGCCCGTTCGATGTCCTCAGGCTTGGCCGCCTCGGCCCTGGCCAGGAACCGGGCCTGGGCCAGCGCGTTCCTGGCCAGCTCGTTGCCTGGCTCGGCGTCCAGGATCTGCTGGTAGGCGGCTTCGGCGGCGGCGTAGTCACCGCGTTCGAGCGCTTCCTCGGCCGCGACGAACCTCGGGTCCTCGGGCTCCGGCTCGGGCTCGGTGCCCTGCGCGTTCTGCTCGGCGGCGCGGATGCCGGGCAGCCGGTCGCGCAGCGCGTCCAGCAGCCGCGCGATCCACTGCTTGATCTCCGGCTCCGGCAGCGCGCCCGAGAACGCGTCGATCGGCTGCCCGCCCGCGATGGCGACCACGGTCGGGATCGACTGCACCCCGAACAGCTGGGCGATGCGCGGGTTGGCGTCCACGTCCACCTTGGCGAGCACCCAGGCGCCACCGCCGGCCTGGGCGGCGCGTTCCAGCACCGGGGACAGCTGCTTGCACGGGCCGCACCAGTCGGCCCACAGGTCGACCACGACCGGCACCTGGAGCGAGCGCTCCACCACGTCGGCCTGGAAGGTGGCCTCGGTGACGTCGATGATCCAGGAACTCTGGCCGCCGGTCGCGCCGGCGGCACCGGGGGCGCTCGCGGCGGGACGTCGGGACTGCTGCTGCGCCGCGTCCGCCCTGGCCTTGAGCGCGGACAGGTCAACCGCCCCGGAGAGGGCGGCTGACAGCGCTGCGGACTGGCGTGGGTCTGGCCTTGTCACGTCTTCCATCCTGGCACGGCTCGGTGCCCGGGTGCCGCAGCCCCGGGCACCGGCCTGTCCGAAAGGTGGCGCGGATCAACCGCTCCGCTCGCCCCAACCCCGGCTGGGCCGGCCGAACCGGCACCGGCACGACCGGCCGAACCGGTGGGTCGCGGCTGGTCAGGACCTGGTTGCCGCGCGTTGACGGCCCGGCTCAGAACCGGGCCGGCTCGGTGTAGCCGCCCCACTCCTGACGCAGCACACCGCAGATCTCACCGAGCGTGGCCTCGGCGCGCACCGCGGCCAGCATCGGCTCGATCAGGTTGCCCTCGCCCCTGGCCACCTCGACCATGTCGGCCAGTGCCCGGTCCACCTCGGCCTGGTCGCGGCCGGCGCGGCGGGCCCCGAGCACCCGGTTCTGCTCGCGCTCCACCTCGTGGCTGATCCGCAGGATCTCCAGGTCGTCGGAGAGCGAGTCGGTGTGGCAGTTCACCCCGACCATCTTCTTGTCGCCCTTTTCCAGCGCCTGCTGGTGGGCGAACGCGGAGTCGGCGATCTCGCCGGTGAACCAGCCGTCCTCGATGCCGCGCAGGATGCCCGAGGTCATCTCGCCGATCGGGTGCTGCCCGTTGGGCACGGCCAGCCTGGCCATGTCCTTGATCCGGTCGAAGATCGCCTCGGCGTCGGCCTCGATCCGGTCGGTCAGCGCCTCCACGTACCAGGAGCCGCCCAGCGGGTCGGCCACGTTGCCGACCCCGGTCTCCTCCATGATCACCTGCTGGGTGCGCAGCGCGATCTGCGCGGCGCGCTCGCTGGGCAGGGCCAGCACCTCGTCCAGTGCGTTGGTGTGCAGCGAGTTGGTGCCGCCCAGCACGGCGGCCAGTGCCTCGACGGCGGTGCGCACGATGTTGTTGTCCGGCTGCTGCGCGGTCAGCGACACGCCCGCGGTCTGGGTGTGGAAGCGCAGCCACTGGGCCTTGTCGGTGCGCGCGCCGTACACGTCGCGCATCCAGCGGGCCCAGATGCGGCGGGCCGCCCGGAACTTGGCGATCTCCTCGAAGAAGTCGATGTGCGCGTCGAAGAAGAAGCTCAGGCCGGGGGCGAACCGCTCGATGTCCAGGCCCCGGGACAGGCCGAGTTCGACGTAGCCGAAGCCGTCGGCCAGGGTGAAGGCCAGCTCCTGCGCGGCGGTCGCGCCCGCCTCCCTGATGTGGTAGCCGGACACCGACAGCGGCTTGTAGGCGGGGATGTTCGCGGCGCAGTACTCCATTAAGTCGCCGATCAGCCGCAGGTGCGGCTCGGGTGCGAACAGCCACTCCTTCTGCGCGATGTACTCCTTGAAGATGTCGGTCTGCAGGGTGCCGTTGAGCCGGCCGATGTCGGCGCCCTGCCGTTCGGCCGCCACCAGGTACATGCAGAACACCGGCACGGCCGGGCCGGAGATCGTCATGGACGTGGTCACCTGCTCCAGCGGGATGTCCCGGAACAGCACGTCCATGTCGGCGGCCGAGTCGATGGCCACCCCGCAGTGGCCGACCTCGCCCAGTGAGCGCGGGTCGTCGGAGTCGCGGCCCATCAGGGTGGGCATGTCGAAGGCGACCGAGAGCCCGCCGCCGCCCCTGGCCAGGATCATCTTGTAGCGCTCGTTGGTCTGCTCGGCGTTGCCGAACCCGGCGAACTGCCGGATCGTCCAGGCCCGCCCTCGGTAGCCGGTCGGGTACAGGCCCCGGGTGAACGGGTACTCCCCCGGCCAGCCGATGCGTTCGAAGTTCTCGACGTGCTCCCCCGGCCGGGGCCCGTAGACCGGGTCCACCGCAACCCCGGAGAGAGTGCTGAAGTCGGCATCGCGCACCTGGCCCCGCGCCTGTGCCTCGTGGTAACGGTGCACCCAGCGCTGCCGGCCCGCCTCGATGTCGGCGTACCTGTTGTCGTACCCCTGTCCAGACATGGTGACGGCCTCCGATGTTGTGGTCGGACAACCGATAGTAGGACGCCCAACTATTGTCGCGCAGTGTGGCGCCAGCCACAACAACCTGCGCTTATCCCGCCCCGGCCCCGGCCAGCGAGCCATCCGGCCGCCGACCGGGGCACCGGTCAGGGTCGGCTACTCCGCACCGGTCAGGTGCTGCTCGACGCGTTCCACCTTCGCGTCCAGCTGCCCGCTGTCGTAGCCCGGCCGGATGTCGGCCTTGAGCACCAGCCCCACCCGGGCAGAACCCTCACCGGCCGCCGCCACCGCCCGCTTCACCACGTCCATGCACTCGTCCCAGGTGCCCTCGATGTTGGTGAACATGGCGTTGGTGGAGTTGGGCAGCCCCGACTCCCGCACCACCTTGACGGCCCTGGCCACGGCCTCGCTCACGCCTCCGGTCTCGTCACCGGGGGTGGGGCTGACACTGAACGCGACGATCATGACGCACCTCCTGTCCGGCTCATTCTGCCCACGACCGGTCAGACCTCGCGTCCCGTGCGTGCCGCACAACACCCCAAGTCAGACGCGGGCGCGGGCCCACCCGGTCGCCCACGGGCGCGGGCCGGGGCGCGCACACCGTCCGGTAACTTCGGTTGCCATGAGCCGCCACCCGCTTTCCTTCGACCCGATCGCCCGCGCGGCGGAAACGTGGCAGGAGCGCATCGGGCCGGCAACCGCGATGGCGGCGGTCACCAGCATCATGCGCGTGCAGCAGATCCTGCAGTCCGCCGTGGACGCGGCGCTGCGCCCGCACGGGCTCACCTTCGCCCGCTACGAGGCCCTGGTGCTGCTCGACTTCTCCAAGCGCGGCAGCCTGCCCATGCGGGTGATGGGTGAGCGGCTGCAACTGCACCCGACCAGCATCACCAACATCGTCGACCGGCTGGAGAGCGACGGCCTGGTCCGCCGCAACCCCCACCCCACCGACCGGCGCACCACGCTCGTGGAGATCACCGACGCGGGCCGGGAGCGCAAGGCCGAGGCCACCAAGGCCGTCACCGACGTGGACTTCGGCCTGTGCGGCCTGACCGAGCGGGAAACCGACCACCTCACCCAGCTGCTGGCCAAGGTCCGCCGCACCGCCGGCGACTTCACCGACTGACCGCGGCGACCCCGGCCGGCAAGGCTCCCCGGCCCCCTGCCGCCTCAGCACGGTCGTGGCGCTGGACAACCGAGGGGGCCACCTGGCAACGCCGGGGCGAGACCTGCGCGCGACTCCGCTACGGACGTGCTGAGCACGTGCGACGGCCGCCGCGACAACCACGCCCCGCACCCGCCCTGCTGGCCCGAGCAGCGGTGGCGCCGACCACGGGCGGGCTCGGTCAGCGGCCCGGTTCTGGCACGCGACGGCTTTCCAGGTGGGGCGCCCAGACGTGCCAGCCGTTGTCGGCGTAGGGGCAGGTGAACAGCTCCAGCCGGCCGAACGACTCCAGCACCAGCGCGTGGGCGGCCTCCCGGGTGAGCAGCGCCCGGTGCCCGCAGACACCGCACCGGGGCGCCTCGCTGTACCTGACTCCAGGAATCATGTTTCCCCATCGCCTCGACCAGAGGTAATCGGGCGGTTTATACCACCTGGGCCGGGCTGGCACGCCTCGACGATCCACCGCCACCGCCGTCATTTCCTCCGCAGCACCCCGGTCGCGGCCGGGCACTGGCCACGCCCCTCACCCGGCCGGGTTAACGCATCCCGCCCCAGCCGGAACAGCTCCCCGTGCGCCCGGTGTTGCCCGAATTGGTGGTAGCCGTCATAGGGGAGGTTCCTGTGCGTGCGCTCGTGGTCACCCCGGATGCCCCGTCCTGCCTCGCCCTCACCGAGGTCGCGGACCCCGCACCCACCCCCGACCAGGTCCTCGTCGAGGTCGAACACGTCTCGCTCAACCACGGCGAGCTGCTGCTCGCGCGGACCGGTACCACCGCGCCGGGCGTCGTGCACGGCTGGGACGCGGCCGGCGTGGTGGCCAGGACCGCCGGGAACGGCTCCGGTCTCGCCGTCGGCGACCGGGTGCTCACCTTCGGCACCAGCGGTGCGTGGGCGCAGCGGCGGGCGGTGCCGGTGGCCGAGGTCGCCGTCGTTCCCGACGGGGTCGACCTGCCGGTCGCGGCCACCCTGCCCGTGGCCGGTGTGACGGCGCTGCGCGCGCTGCGCCGCTCCGGAACCCTGCTGGCGCGCCGGGTGCTGGTGACGGGCGCGTCCGGTGGGGTGGGCCGGATCGCGGTGCAGCTGGCGGCGCGGGCCGGCGCGCACGTGATCGCCTCGGCCCGGCGCACCGACGGCCTGGCCGAACTGGGCGCGCACCAGGTCATCGCCAACCTGGACGACCTGGCGCCGGAATCGGTCGACGTGGTGGTGGAGAACGTCGGCGGCGACCAGTTGGTGCGCGCGTGGCGGGCGCTCGCGCCCGGCGGGGTGATCCAGAGCATCGGCTACACCTCGGGTGGGCCGGCGGCCTTCCCCGCGTACACCACGGTGGGGCCGGCCAAGTCGCTGACCTCGTTCTACATGGGTCCCGGCCTCGGCGCGGACATGGCCTACCTGCTCGATCTCGTCGCCACCGGCGCCCTGGCCGTGCACGTCGGCTGGCGCGGCCCGTGGCAGCGCTACGACGAGGCGGCGAACGCCCTGGTCAACCGCGAGGTCAACGGCAAGGTCGTGCTGGACGTCGACTGACGGCCGCGCACGGCTCAGCACGGCGCTGTCCTGCGGCCTGACCGGGCCGAACCACCACTCACCAACCCGAACACGGTGCTCAAGGCGTACCGGGAACTGGAGATCGAGGGACTGGTGGAGGGCCGCCCTGGCATCGGCACGTTCGTGCGCCGCACGCTGGCCGGTGAGTCCCTCGCCCACCACGCCGAGCTGCGCGCCGACCTGGTGGCGTGGCTGCGCCGGGCCAGGGAGGCCGGGTTGGCCGCCGAGGACATCACCGCCCTGATCGACACGACCGTGCGCGCCACCCTGAGCACCGACGCGTCACCGCCCGAGCACGGCGGCTGAGCCGGTCACCCCCACCCCACCGCACCCACTCGCCCCTCGGGGCCCGTTCCGGGCCGTGAGGAGGAACAACCCATGGAAGTCGCGCTGGAAGCCGAACAGCTCGGCAAGCGGTACAGGAACACCTGGGCGTTGCGGGACTGCTCGCTGCGCCTGCCAGCGGACCGGGTCGCCGCCCTGGTCGGCCCCAACGGCGCGGGCAGGACCACCCTGCTGCACCTGGCGGCCGGGCTGCTCCGGCCGGACGCCGGCCAGGTGCGGGTCTTCGGGCGGCCACCGCACAACAACACCGAGGTGCTGACCGACATCGGCTTCGTGGCCCAGGACACCCCGCTCTACCCGGAGTTCACCGCGGCCGAACTGGTCATCATGGGCGCGAAGCTGAACCCGCGCCGCTGGGACGACGCGCTGGCCCGCACCCGCCTGGCCGACCAGGGCATCCCCCCGGACCGACCGGTCAGCCAGCTGTCCGGCGGGCAGCGCGCCCAGGTCGCCCTGGCGCTGGCGCTGGCGCTGGCCAGGCAACCCCGGCTGCTGCTCCTCGGCGAGCCCGTGGCCAGCCTGGACCCGATGGCGCGGCACGAGTTCCTGCGGACGCTGATGGACGGGGTGGCCGAGTCGGGCACGACCGTGCTGCTGTCCTCGCACGTGCTCGCCGACCTGGAACGCACCTGTGACCACGTGATCGTGCTGAACACCGCCCGGGTCCAGCTGACCGGCTCGGCCGACGAGCTGGCGGCCGGGCACCGGCTGCTGGTCGGCCCCCGCCACGGCGGCGGCCCCATCCCCGGCGTGGCCGAGATCGTGCGGTCCAGCCACACCGACCGGCAGTCCGGCACGGCTGGCGCCGCGGTCGTGGACCGCCGGTTCAGCTCACCCGGGCCACGTACTTGCCGACCCCGCGTCCCTCGGCCAGCAGGTCGTGCGCGCCGGGGATGTCCGCGAGCGAGGACAGCACGGTGACGGGCACCCTCAGCTCGCCGGCGGCGAGGAAGTCCAGCACGCGACGCAGTGCGGAGGACACCCTGGCCGGTGCCGCCGCCGAGAGGCCGCGGTGGCTGAACCCGGCGATCGTGATGTTGCCGCCGATCAGCTGCCCGGCCGAGGGCAGCGGTGCCGGGCTGGTGCCGCCGGCGTTGCCGAAGAGCACGATCCGTCCACCCGGTGCGACGACCGCGAGGTCATCCTGCAACGCGGCGGTGCCCAGCGGATCCAGCACCAGGTCGACGCCGCGTCCGTCGGTCGCCTCGCGCACGGCGTCGACCAGGCCGTCGCCCCGGGCGAACACCGCGTGGTAGCCACGGCTGGCCGCTTCAGCCACCTTGCTGGGCCGACCCACCGTGCCCAGCAGCCGGCCGCCGCCGAGCAGGGGAACCAGCTCCGCGATCGCTCCGCCGATCCCGCCGCCGGCGGAGTGCACCAGCACGCTCTGCCCCGCCGTGAACCCGCCGACACCGTCCAGCAACAGCAAGGCGGTGGCGGCGCCCAGCGGAGCCGCGGCGGCCGACCGCAGCTCGACACCGTCCGGAACGGGCACGGTGAGTTCCGCTCGCGCCACCGCCACCTCGGCCATGCCCCCGCCCTGGGTGACCGCGGCGACACGCTGTCCCACGGCCAACGCCGTGACGCCCGCACCCAGCTCGCGGACGGTTCCAGCCACCTCAAGGCCCGGGGCGTACGGCCAGGACGGTGCGTAGCCGGCGTCGCCCCGCCGGGCCATCACGTCCATGAAGTTCAGGCCGGCGAACGCGACGTCGACCGTCACCTCACCCGGGCCGGGCCGGGGCACCGCCACCTCGCGGACCTCGGACCGCTCGGCCCCACCTGGTGCGTCCATCAGCAGTGCGCGCATCGTCATCTCCCCAGTTCGATATTCGACGTTCTACGAAAATAGAAGCACATCTGTACGATGGTCGTCAAACAAGGAGGTACCCGATGGCCCGTTCCAGCAAACGGCGCGGCCCGCTGCGGCACCCAGCGGCCACCGAGATCGACCTGTTGGACGTGCTGCACGCGCTGTCCGACCCGACCCGGATAACCATCGTGCGGACGCTGCTGGCCGATCCGGAACGGGCGTGTGGCACGTTCCCGGTCGAGGTCGCGCCGTCCACACTGAGCCACCACTTCAAGGTGCTGCGCGAGGCCGGTGTCATCCACCAGCGCGAGGAGGCCAACCGCAGGCTGACCACGTTGCGCCAGGCCGAGCTGGAGAACCGCTTTCCCGGCGTGCTCACGTCCATTGTGGACGCGTACGTGGCCCAGCAGGGGTGACCCGCGCCGCCGCCGGGCCGCCCGCGCCTGCTGGAGCGGTGAGCGGTGGAATAGGCCGCGCCACGGGAGAGTTGTGCCGCACTGGCAGCCATCGTCATGGGAGGTTTCCCTTGCGCGCACTCGTGATCACCCCCGACACCCCGTCCGGACTCGCGCTCAGCGAGACGCCCGAACCCGATCTCACGCCCGACAAGGTGCTCGTGGACGTCGCGGAGATCTCGCTGAACTACGGCGAGGTCTCGCACGCGCGGTCCGGCGTCGCCGAGGCGGGCGAGGTGCACGGCTGGGACGCCGCCGGGGTGGTGGCCAGGACCACCGAGGACGGCTCCGGCCCCGCCGTGGGCACCAGGGTGGTGACCTTCGGCTTCAGCGGCGCGTGGGCACAGCGGCGCGCGGTGCCGGTGAGCGAGATCGCGGTCGTGCCCGACGCGGTGGACCTGGCGGTCGCGGCGACCGTACCGGTGGCGGGCGTGACGGCACTGCGCGCGCTGCGCCGCTCCGGACCGCTGCTGGGGCGGCGGGTGGTGGTGACCGGCGCGTCCGGCGGCGTGGGCCGCATGGCGGTGCAGCTCGCCGCCCGAGCAGGAGCACACGTGATCGCCCAGGCCAAGCGCGGCGACGGGCTGGCCGAACTGGGCGCGCACGAGGTGGTCGCCAACCTGGACGGGCTGGAGCCGGCATCGGTGGACGTGGTGCTGGACAACGTCGGCGGCGGCCAACTGGTCCGCGCCTGGGACGCGCTGGCCCCCGGCGGCGTGATCCAGAGCATCGGCTGGACCTCGGGTGAGCCGGCGACCTTCCAGCCGTATGCCACGGTGGGGGCGGCCAAGTCGCTCACCGCCTTCAACATGGGCCCCGAACTCGGACCGGACATGGCCTACCTGCTCGACCTGGTCGCCGCCGGACAGCTGCGGGTGGACATCGGCTGGCGCGGCTCCTGGCAGCGCTACGACGAGGCCGCCAACGCGCTGATCAACCGCGAGGTCAGCGGCAAGGCCGTGTTGTCCGTCGACTGACCCGGGTTCGGCCCACTTCCCGCGTGAGGTGCGGCCGTCGTGGGTCCTGGCCGGCGCCAGCCGTTGTTACCGTGGCGTATGACCAGCGAGACCACCTCGGCCGCACTGCGGCGCCGCGCGCAGCTCCGCGACTTCCTGCGCGCCTGCCGGGCCCGGCTGACTCCGGCTGACGTCGGCGTGGTGGCGGTGGGCCGCCGCCGGACGCCGGCCACGCCCCGGACGATCCGGCGTTCGGCCGGGTGGTCGACGAGCTGAGCGCCGTCAGCCCGGAGTTCGCCGCGCTGTGGGCGCGCCACGAGGTGGGCGTTCCGGCCCAGGCGGTCAAGGCGGTGCACCACCCCGAGGTCGGCGAGCTGGTCTTCGACATGACGACCCTGGCCGTGACCGATCACCCGGGCTGGTACCTGGAGCTGTACAACCCGCGGCCCGGCAGCGGAACCGCGGCGCGGCTCGACCGGCTGCCACGCGTCCGGCTCGCCGCCCCGGCGTGATCGCCAGCGCGGTGTGATCACCCGCCCAGCCTGGTGGTGTCGGTCCCACGTTCAGCGCGCACTGATTGTCCGGCACCCAGTTCAGCAGGCTGAAACCCATGCAGCACAACGTTTCCCGATTCCACGGCAAGGTCGCACTGGTCACCGGCGGCACGAGCGGCATGGGACTGGCGACCGCGCGGCGGCTGCTCGCCGAGGGCGCGCGGGTGGTGATCACCGGCCGGGACCAGCGCCGGCTGGACGCGGTCTTCGCCAACGCCGTCGCCTTCCTCGCGTCCGACGAGGCGTCCTACGTCACCGGACAGGACCTGGTCATCGACGGCGGTCTGGTCGTCGGGTAGCCGCCAGCCGGCCCGGGTCGCCATCCGTCCCGCGCCGGGCGGATCACTCCGGTTCACCCGTTTTGTCACCGATGTCGTGCCCGGAGTGGGGTCCGCACCGGACCAGGGCGCCGCCCTTGACAGCAGGAAAGCGCTTTCCATACCCTGTGGTCTCCTCGGTGTTTCGAGCATCCGTCCGGCCAGAGACGCGGAACACGAAGCCGTCACGCGGCGCCGCGGCAGCGGATCGGCGCCCGCGCCGCGCTCACCCTCTGGAGACGCATGATGAAGTTCAGGCCCTTTCTCGCCGGCACCGCCCTGGTGGCGGGCGCGGTGGGCGTGTCAGCTCCCGGACCGGCGGTCGCCGCGCCCAGCCACCCGGCTGGCGAGGTCTCGGCGGCGGCCAGCCCGCTGTACGTGGCGCCGAACGGCAAGGACAGCGCGACCGGAACCGAGTCGGACCCCACCACGCTCACCTCGGCGATCACCCGGGTGACCGCCGGCGGCACGATCTACCTGCGCGGCGGGACCTACGACTACGCGCAGACCGTCACCATCGCGCCGGGCAACAACGGCACCGCCAGCGCCCGCAAGAAGCTGTCCGCCTACCCCGGTGAGACCCCGGTGCTGAACTTCTCGGCGATGTCCGAGAACTCGGCCAACCGCGGGCTCGCCGTGAACGGGTCGTACTGGCACGTCTACGGCCTCACCGTGCAGCGCGCCGGCGACAACGGGATCTTCGTCGGCGGCAGCAACAACATCATCGAGCGCACGGTGACCCGCTTCAACCGCGACTCGGGGTTGCAGATCTCCCGGATCGCCTCGGACACCCCCAAGGACCAGTGGCCGGCCAACAACCTCATCCTCAGCTCGGAGTCGCACGACAACGCCGACTCCGACGGCGAGGACGCCGACGGCTTCGCCGCCAAGCTCACCTCCGGCCCGGGCAACGTCTTCCGCTACACCGTGTCGCACAACAACATCGACGACGGCTGGGACCTCTACACCAAGTCCGACACCGGCCCCATCGGCGCGGTGACCATCGAGGACTCCCTGTCCTACGGCAACGGCACCCTCAGCGACGGCTCCCAGGCCGGCAACGGTGACCGCAACGGCTACAAGCTCGGTGGCGAGGACATCAAGGTCAACCACGTCATCCAGCGCAACATCGCCTACGACAACGGCAAGCACGGGTTCACCTACAACCGCAACCTCGGCACCATGACGATCACCAACAACGTCAGCATCGACAACGAGGAGCGCAACTACTCGTTCGACGGCGGCACCTCGGTGTTCCGCAACAACGTCTCGTGCCGCAGCAGCAAGGGAAGCAACGACCGGATCACCGGTGACGCGGACAGCTCGAACCAGTTCTGGTCCGGGTCGAACGGGTCCAGGTGCTCCGCCTACACCGGCGCCCTGAAGTGGTCCTTCGCCTCCGACGGCCGCCTCGTCGTCACCTTCGGCGGCAAGACCGTCACCCCGTAACCACCCCCGGAGCCCCGCCCAGCTGATCCGCTGGACGGGGCTCCGGACGGGTCCACTTCGGACTCAGCTGGCGCAGGGCGCGGGTGGCGCGCTGGTCGGGGAGGTGGCCCAGGTGGCCCTGGCCGGGTCGGGGGTGAGCTGGAAGGTGAGCGCGGCGCCGGAGCGCAGCTCGGCCACGTCGATCCAGGAGCGGTCGCGGGCCTGGCGGCCGACGCGCAGGCCGCTGACGTACTCGATGTTCTCGGCGGTCGCGCCCTCGGCCGTGATCACCACGTCGCGGCCGCCGGGCAGGTGCAGCACCGCGCGCGGGAAGCGGGGCGCGTTGAGCACGAACTGGCCGGTGCCGGGCACCGCCGGGTACAGGCCCAGCGCGCTGAACACGTACCAGGCCGACATGGTGCCCAGGTCGTCGTTGCCGGTCACGCCGTCCGGCGCGTTGGTGAACAGGGTGTGCGCGGCGTGCACCACGGCCGAGGTCTTCCACGGCTGGCCGATCAGCGTGTACATCCACGGCGCGTGCAGGTCGGGTTCGTTGTTGGGGTTGTAGCGGAACTGGTTGTAGTAGTCGTAGGAGCCGACCACCCACTTCTCCCGCGCCGTGCCGGCCGGGTCGACCAGCAGGTCGGGGTAGGCGAAGAACTCGTCCAGCCGCTGCCCGGCGGCCCGCTGGCCGCCCATCAGCCGCACCAGGCCGGGCACGTCCTGCTGGGCCAGCCACTGGTACTGCCAGGCGGTGCCCTCGTGGAAGCCGTCCTGGCCGGTGGGCTCGTAGGAGCCGTCGGCCGGGGTGAACCACGCGCCGCCGGCCAGCTTGGGGCGGGGGAAGCCGGTGAAGCCCCGGTCGCTGGCGCCGGCGTCCCACAGCACCTGGTAGTTGCGGCCCTTGGCGCGCAGGGCGGCGGCGTCCGCGCGGTGGCCCAGCGCCTGCGCCATGACCGACAGGGAGCAGTCGGCCAGCGCGTACTCCAGGGTGGCCGAGCCGCCGTGCTGCGGGTCCACGTCCTGGCCCTTGTGCGGGAAGTCCTTGTCGTACTGGACGAATCCGTGCGCCTGGTAGCTGGGGTTGCCGGCGCGGCCGGAGAACGGGGAGTCGGCCGGCGGCAGTTGGGTGGCGTTGCGCAGCAGGGCCGCGTACGCCTGGTCCTCCAGGCCGCGCAGCGCGCCGAACCGCCACAGGTCGACCAGGAACGGGGTGACCGGGTCGCCGGTCATGGTGTTGGTCTCCTGGTTGGCGTAGGCCCAGCGGGGCAGCCAGCCGCCCTGCTCGTCGATGGCCAGCAGGCTGCGCGCGATGTCGCGGGCGCGGGCGGGCCGCAGCAGCGCCAGGAACTGGTTCTGCGTGCGGTAGGTGTCCCACAGCGAGAAGAACTCGTAGTAGGTCCAGCCGGTGGCGCGGTGCACCTGGTTGTCGAAGCCCAGGTACCGGCCGTCCACGTCGTTGCCGGTCAGCGGTTGCAGCAGCGAGTGGTACAGGGCGGTGTAGAACACCGTGCGGTCGTCGGCGCCACCGCCGCTGATCTCGACACTGCGCAGTTCCTCCCGCCAGGCGCGCTGGGCGCGCTCGCGCACCTCGTCGAAGCTCAGCCGCCGGCCGTGCGCGGTGGTCTCGGCCGCCAGGTTGCGCGCGGCACCGGCACCGTCCACGTGGGAGATCGCCGTGGTCGCGGTGACCTGGGTGCGCCCGCCGCCGGTGTCGAAGCTGAGCCAGGCGCCGCGCAGGCCGGCACCCCCGGCCGAGGCGGTCGAGCCGGGCGTGCCGCCCTGCGGGGACCAGGTGCCGTAGCTGGTGAACGGCCGGTCGAAGGTGGTGACGAAGTGGGTGCGGTAGGGCTTGCCGCCGCAGAACGCCTGCGACTCCACCACGCCGGCCACGGTGTGGTCGTCCACCACCCGGATCTCGCTGGCGGTCACCGGCTCCCGGTCGTTGGCCTGGCCGGTGTTGACGAACACGTGGCCGGTGCTCGCGGTGGCCGGGAAGGTGTAGCGCTCCACCCCGGTGCGGGTGGTGGCGGTGGCGGCCACGTCGATGCCGCCGTACCCGGTGAGCCGGACCCGGTAGTCGCCCGGCCGGCCCACCTCGCCGTCGTGGGTGTAGGGCGAGGCGTAGCGGGTGTGGTCGAAGCTGGCCGGGTCGGTGGTGTCGAAGTCACCGCCGGGGCCGATGCTGCCGGTGGTGGGCAGGGTGGAGATCAGGCCGCCCTGCTCCCAGCAGCCCGCGCCGGACAGGAAGAAGTGGCCGAAGCCCCGGATGAGCGGGTCGTCGTAGTGGTAGCCGGCGTAGTGCGACCCGATCGGGCTGACCTGGGTCATGCCGAACGGCATGGCCGCGCCCGGGAAGGTGTTGCCGTCGTCCTTGGTGCCGATGAAGGTGTTCACCTCGGTGAGGGGGTCGACGCCGGCACCGCCCGGGGTGGGGTCGGCCGCCGCCGTCGGCACGGCCAGGGCGGCCGGCACGGCGACCGCGAGGGCTAACACGGCGGCACCCCGCCACGAACCGGGCATCCGATCACTCCTCTGTAGACGGATCACAGTGGACGGAGTCAGGCGGCGGTGATCGCGAAGACGTGCAGGGCGCCGCCGGTGACGCTGGCCGGCAGGGTCACCGACGCGACCTGCTTGCCCGGGGCGAGGCTGATCGGCGCGGTGGCGAACACGTAGGTGCTCACCTGCTGGGGCGAGCCGTTGGCCTGGTTGCGGTAGGCGGTCCGGGCGGCGATCCGGTTGTCGAACTGGACCGCGCCGCCGCCACCGCCCAGGGTCCAGTCGGAGAAACCGACCTCGGCGGTCTGGGTGGTGCCGTCGGTGTAGGTGATGGTCAGCGTGCCGGACGCCTTGCCGTTGGTGGCGCTGCCCAGCAGCGCCAGCCTGGTCGCGCCGGCCGGGGCCGCCACGCTGACGCGCTGGCCGCGGGCCACCACGTTGTCCGGGTCGCCGCCGGGCACCGACGGCCACTGGTGGGCCAGGCCGTCCACGGTGACCGGTTGGCCCGGCACCACCCCGGCCTTGGCCAGCGCCTGGCCGGACATGCTCCAGCCGCCGCCGTCGTAGTCGGCCAGGGCCGGGTCGGTGTCGTCGGACACGCCCACGTTGTCGAAGGCCGCGCGCAGGCTGCCCGGCTCGGCCACCAGCACCACCAGGGTGGTCGGCGCCAGGGTCCGGCCGCCCGTGCTCAGCGTGATCGGCACGCGGTGGCTGGTCTGCGCGGCGTCGCCGGCCACGGCCACGGTCACCGGCACGCTGGCCCGGCCCTGCGCCGGCACGGTGAACCGCCCGGACGAGGGGGTCACGGTCAGGCCGGGCGGTGCGGCGGCGCTCCAGGTCACCGTGGCCGCCTGACCGGACACGTCCTGGGCGCCCACGGTGGCCGACGCGCTGCCGCCGGACGGGATGACCAGCCGGGACGGCTGGGCGAAACCGATCTGGGTGAGCGCCTCACCGTCCCGGAAGGACGGTGGCGCGTCCGAGGGCGCGGTGCCCCAGGTCGCGCCGGCCCGCTCGGCCAGGGTGAACTCGACCGTGCCGCCCCGGGTGGCGAACGACTCGGGCAGCCAGGTGCGGGTGGACGGCTGGCCGTTGACCTTCAGCCCGGTGACGTAGCGGGTGGCCGCCGACGCGCCGGGCGCGGAGATCACGATCGGCGCGGCGCCCGGCCGCTGGACGGTGATCTTCTCGAACAGCGGGCTGTTGAGCACCAGTTCGGCGCGGCCGGGCAGGTAGGGGTACATGCCCATGGCCGCCCACACGTACCAGGACGACATCTGGCCCAGGTCGTCGTTGCCGACCAGGCCGTCGGCGTCCGGGCCGAACAGCTCGGTCAGCGACCGGCGGGTGATGTCCTGGGTGCGGTCGGGCCGGCCGGTGTAGTTGTAGATCCACGGGGTCTGCAGGGTGGGTTCGTTGCCCAGGAACGCGTACGGCTCGTGCGGTCCGGCGTTGAGTTCGGTGAAGAAGGTGTCCAGCCGCTCGGTCACGGCCGCCGCGCCGCCGAACGCGCTGACCAGCCCGGCCGTGTTGTAGGGCACCATCCAGGTGTACTGGGCGCCGTTGCCCTCCACGTAGCCGCTGGGGTTGGCCGGGTCGAACGGTTCGGCGAACGAGCCGTCCCGGTTGCGCGGCTGGAGGTAGCCGGTGGCCGGGTTGTACAGGTTCTGCCAGAACTGGGCGCGGCGCATGAACTCCTGCCAGGTGGCGCTGTCACCGAGCCGGCGGGCCAGCTGCGCGATGGCGAAGTCGGCGCTGGTGTACTCCAGGGTGTCGGCGGCGGCGCCGGCCACGTAGCCCAGCTTCTGGTAGTCGGCCAGGCCGGGCCGCTCCTGGTAGCCCTGGGTGGGTTGGGTGGCGCCGCGCAGCATCAGCAGCAGCGCCCTGCCCGCGTCGAAGTCCCTGGCACCGAAGGCGTACGCCGAGGACACGATGATGTGGTACGGGTCGCCGTTCATCACGCCGGTGTAGGTGTTGGCCACGGTCCACCGGTCCCAGGACCCGCCCTGCTCGGCGTAGGCGATCATGGAGCGGGCGATGTCGCTGGTCTCCTGGGGCGCCAGCAGGGCGAGCAGCTGGACCTCGGAGCGGTAGACGTCCCAGCCGGAGAAGTTGGTGTACGCGGCGTGGCCGCGCTCGACCGCGTGCACCCGGCCGTCGAAGCCGGGGTAGCGACCGTCCACGTCGGAGAACACGTTGGGCTGCACCAGGCTGTGGTACAGCGCGGTGTAGAACGTGGTGCGCTGCTCGTCGGTGCCGCCGCTGACCCGGATCTGGTTGAGCCGGTCGTTCCACGCGTCGCTGGCGGCCTGGCGGGTCCGGTCGAACTCCGGTCGCGGGTTCTCCGCCGCCAGGTTCGCCCTCGCCCCGTCAACGGACACAAAGGACAGTCCAACCCGGACGGTGACGGTGCGCTGCCCGCTGGTGTCGAAGGTGACGTAGGCGCCGGTGCCCGGGCCGGACACGGTGGTGTCCTGGCGCTGGCTCGGCCGGGGCTGGTCGGTGCCGTTCTTGGGGGCGTTCGCCGCGGACAGGTCCACCCGGGGCGGGGAGCCGCCGCGCTCGCTGGTCCGGCCCGGGGTGACCGCGCCGTCCTTCCAGGTGCCGACCTCGGCGAAGGGCTGGTCGAACTCGGCGTGGAAGTACACCCGGTAGCGGTGGTCGGCGCCGCAGAACCGGCCGCTGGTGGCCCACCCGCTGATGCTGCTGGCGCCGATGGTGACCTCGGCGTCGTCGGTTCCGGCGATCGACCCGGAGGTGTTCACCAGCAGGGTGGCCGGCTCCAGCGCCGGGTAGGTGATCCGGCCGGTGCCGGTGCGCTGGGTGGCGGTCAGTTCCACCTGGGCGCCGCTGTCCAGCCGCACCCCGTAGTAGCCGGCCGTCACCGTCTCGTTGTCGTGCGAGAACGTGGCCGTGTACCGGTCGGGGTCGGTCGCCGGTGAGGTGGTGACCTCGCCGACCACCGGCATGAACGGGATGTCCTGGTAGGTGGTGCAGCCCGCGCCGGACAGGTGGGTCAGGCTGAAGCCGGTGATCCGGTTGTCGTCGTAGAAGTAGCCGCCGGGCTGGTTGACCGCGGTGTCCGGGCTCCACTGCATCAGGCCGAACGGCACGACCGCGCCCGGGAAGGTGTTGCCGGCGCCGCCGCCGGTGCCGTGGTCCTGCCCGCCGGGTTTGGTGCCCACGTGCGGGTTCACCCAGCGCACCAGGTCCTCGGTCGGCTGCTGGGCCACCGCGGCGCCCGACTCGGGCCCTGGGTCGGCGAGTGCCGCCTGGGCCAGCCCCACCACCAGGGCCGCACTCGCCGTCACCGCCAGCACGGCACCGACTGGTCGGGGTCTGCTCGCTGGTCTGCTGGCTCGGTCCGACACCGTTGCCTCCCACACGTCCCGGCGTGCTCGCGGCCACGACCTGGCCGGACCACGTGCTCCCGGCGGGCTACCCCGGGCGGAGCCGACCGCCGACCAACCCTGTCCCATGTCCACACCGATTTCGGGGCCGTCAGCCACCTTGCGGAGCGGTTCGGCACGGCGTCAAGAGCGCGCCCCGGACATGTCTGGTTCAGGACAGCGATGTTCGCCCGTCGGGGCTAACCGGCGGGGCCCACCGAGCCGTGTTCACCCCAGGATTCCACCGATCCAGTGACGGTTGGGCCAGCCGGATGAATAGCGCCGGCGCGGACCGCCTTGACCGGTTCCGAACCGTTGACAGGCCCGAACGGCACGCATCAGAGTCCGCCACCATGACAACGTTGTCCGCGGTCGAGCCGCGTCGGGTCCGCCGGGCCACCATGGGAGACGTGGCGCGACTGGCCGGCGTGAGCATCAAGACGGTGTCGCGGGTGGTCAACGACGAGCCCGGGGTGCACCCGGCCACGGCCGCCCGGGTGGTGGCCTGCATCGAGCAGCTGGGCTTCCGGCGCCACCTGGGCGCCCGCGACCTGCGGCGCGGTTCGTCCAGCAAAACCATCGGCCTGGTGCTGGAAGACGTGGCCAACCCGTTCTCCTCGGTGCTGACCAGGGCGGTGGAGGAGGCCGCGCGGGCGCGCGGCTGGCACGTGCTCACCGGCTCCTCGGACGCCCAGCCCAGCCGGGAGCGGGAACTGGCCGTGGAGTTCTGCGCGCGGCGGGTGGACGGGCTGCTGGTGGTGCCGGCGGGCGGGCAGCACGGGTACCTGGCGGCCGAGATGCGCACCGGCACCCCCGTGGTGTTCCTGGACCGGCCGGCCGGTGATGTGGTGGCGGACACCGTGCTGGTGGACAACGCCGGTGGCACCGCGGCGGCGGTCCGGCACCTGCACGCGCACGGCCACCGCCGGATCGCCTTCCTCGGCGACGCCCCGCAGATCTTCACCGCGGCCGAGCGGCTGCGCGGCTTCCGGGAGGGCTGCGCGCGGGCCGGCCTCGGCTGGGACGACGAACTGGTGGTGATGGGGCCGCACGACGCACCGGGCGCGGCCAGGGCGCTGGCCCGGGTGTGCGGGGGCGAGCGGCCGGCCACCGCGGTGATCGCCGGCAACAACCGGATCACCGTGCACGTGCTGCGCGCGCTGGCCGGCGCGGCGGCGCGGCCCGCCCTGGTGGGTTTCGACGACTTCGAGCTGGCCGACCTGGTCGATCCGCCGGTGACCGTGCTCGCGCACGACACCGCCGCGATGGGCCGGGCCGCCATGGAACTGCTGTTCGCCCGGCTGGACGGGGACAGCGGGCCGCCCCGCCGGGTGGTGCTGCCGGTCCGGCTGGTGCCGCGCGGGTCAGGAGAGCTGCCGTGTCGATGAGTCCGCTGGAGCTGCCGCCCAACCAGCCCCGCCAGTTCTACCGGGGTGGTGCGGCCATCGCCGCGCTGCGCCAGCTCGCGCCGGGCCCGGACGAGTACCGGCCGGAGGACTGGGTCGCCTCGACCACCGCGCTGTTCGGCAAGGACCCCGAGGGGCTGGCCACCCTGCCGGACGGGCGGACACTGCGGGACGCGGTGGCCGCCGACCCGGTGGGCTGGCTGGGCGCCGAGCACGTCGCCGCGTTCGGCGCGGACCCGGCCCTGCTGGTCAAGCTGTTGCACGCCGGCCAGCGGCTGCCCGTGCACTGCCACCCGGACAACGCCTTCGCCGCCCGCCACCTGGGTTGCCGGCACGGCAAGACCGAGGCGTGGGTGGTGCTGGACACCGACAGCGACACGGCCGACACCCCCGACCCGACCGTCTACATCGGACTGCGGGACGGCGCGGACGAGGACACCGTGCGGCACTGGGTGTCCACACAGGACTCCGAGGGCATGCTGGCCGCGCTCAACCCGGTGCGGGTGGCCGCCGGGGACACCGTGCTGGTGCCGGCCGGGCTGCCGCACGCCATCGGCGCCGGGGTGTTCGTGGTGGAGGTCCAGCAGGCGGCCGACATGTCCGTGCTGCTGGAGTGGCGGGACTTCGTGCCCGGCCCGGACACCGCCCACCTGGGTCTGGGCTACGCCACCGCGCTGGCCTGCGTGGACCACACCGCCTGGCCACCCGAGCGGATCGCCACCCTGCTCCGGCACACCGCCGGGGACCCCGGCCCGGTGGTGGACCTGTTCGGCGCCGACGCCGACCCGTTCTTCCGCGCCCAGCGGCTGCACCCGGGCACCGGACTGGACCTGGCGCCGTCCTACGCCGTGCTGGTCGCCCTGACCGGCACCGGCACGCTGCGCACCGGCCGGGGCGAGACGCTGCACCTGCGCCGGGGCAGCACCGTCGTGGTCCCGCACGCGGCCGGGCCCACCACCCTGACCGGCGCCGACCTGGTGGTCGTCCGCTGCCAGCCGCCACCGCCCGGCCCGGCCAGCGCCGCGGCTGACGCAACGCGAGGAGAAGGCCGATGAGCGGCACACCCCCACTGCTCGCCGCCCGCGCGCTGACCAAGCACTACGGCACGGTCGAGGCGCTGCGCGGCGCGTCGTTCGAGGCACGGGCCGGCGAGGTGGTGGCACTGGTCGGCGACAACGGCGCCGGCAAGTCCGCATTGGTCAAATGTCTGTCCGGAGTGGAGACACCGGACGCCGGCGAGATCGTCTTCGACGGCGCGCCGGTCCGGTTCACCTCCCCCACCGACGCCAGGGCGATGGGCATCGAGACGGTGTACCAGGACCTGGCCGTCGCCCCGGACCTGGACCCGGCCGCCAACCTGTTCCTCGGCCGGGAGCTGCGCAAACCCGGTCTGCTCGGCCGGCTGGGCGTGCTGGACAAGGCGGAGATGCGCCGCCGGGCCACCCGCGAGTTCGCCCGGCTCGGGGTGCGGCTGCCGAGCGTGGACGTGCCGATCGGCGCGCTGTCCGGCGGCCAGCGGCAGAGCGTGGCCGTGGCCCGCTCGGTGGTGTGGGCCAGCCGGGTGGTGTTCATGGACGAGCCCACCGCCGCACTGGGCGTGGTGCAGCGCCAGCGCGTGCTCGACGTGATCCGGCGGGTCCGCGACGAGGGCATCGCCGTGGTGCTGATCAGCCACAACATGCCCGAGGTGCTGGCCGTGGCCGACCGGGTCGAGGTGCTGCGGCTGGGCCAGCGGGTGGCCCGCTTCCAGGCCGCCGACACCACGGTCGAACAGCTCGTCGGGGCGATGACCGGGGCACTCACCCAGGAGGACGCGGCATGACCACGGCAAAGCAGTCCGTTGTGGACACCCCGGAGGAGGGCGACGACCCGTCCCGGCCGGCCGCGTGGCAGCGGCTGCGCTCGGCCAACACGCTGTGGATCGGCCTGGTGCTGCTGGCGCTGTGCGTGGTGTTCGGCGCGCTGCGACCGGAGGCCTTCCTCACCCTGTTCACCGCGCAGACCCTGCTGATCGAGGCGTCCGTGCTGCTGGTGCTGGCCGTGGGGATGACCTTCGTGATCATCACCGCCGGCATCGACCTGTCGGTCGGCTCGGTGCTGGTGTTCGCCGGCGTGGTGGGCGCGAAGACCATGGAGGCGCTCAGCCCCGGCGGGGACGCCACCGACGCCGGCTGGGGCGTGATCGCCGCCGGCCTGGTCGTCTCCCTGCTCGGCGGCGGCGCCTGGGGCCTGGTCAACGGCCTGCTGATCGCCAGGGCGCGGATTCCCGCGCTGATCGTCACCCTGGGCTCGTTCGGCGCGGCCCTGGGCGCGGCGCAGCTGATCACCGACGGGGTGGACGTGCGCACGGTGCCCTCGGCCCTGGCCAACACCCTGGGCTCGGGCACCTCGCTGGGGGTGGTGCCCAACCTGGTGCTGCTGGCCGTGGCCGTGACCGTGCTGGGCGATCTGGTGCTGCGCACCACCCGGTTCGGCCGGCACACCTACGCGATCGGCTCCAACGCCGAGGCGGCGCGGCGCGCCGGCATCGCGGTGACCAGGCACCTGGTACTGGTGTACCTGCTGGTCGGGCTGCTCGCCGGGCTGGCGGGGTTCATGTCGCTGGCCTACTTCCGCACCACCACGATCAGCGGCCACAGCACCGACAACCTCAACGCGATCGCCGCGGTGGTGCTCGGCGGCACCAGCCTGTTCGGCGGGCTGGGCTCGGTGCTGGGCACGGTGATCGGCGTGTTCATCCCGGCCGTGCTCACCAAGGGGTTCGTGATCCTGCACGTGCAGGCGTTCTGGCAGCCGATCGCGGTGAGCGTGGTGCTGGTCGCGGCGGTGTGGTTCGACCAGGTGCGCCGCCGCGCCAGGAACCGGTCCTGAAATCCCCCACGGATGTTGTCCAACGGTGTTCTCGCGGCTCTCGACTGGCTGCGCCAGCCGATCCGCCCCCTACCCGGTCCCGACGAGGTGCGGAGGTAACGACAGTGGTGGCAGTGGGTGCGAGGAGCACGCGCAGGGTGGTCGCCTCGGTGGGCGCCACCCTGCTGGCCGCGGCGGTGCTGGCGGCCTGCGGCACCGGCCAGGTCGGTGACACCGGCACCAGCGGCGCGGCCGGCAACAAGAAGCTGGTGCTGATCCCGGGGGTGAAGGCCGAGCCGTTCTACATCTCCATGCAGTGCGGCGCGCAGGAGGAGGCCCGCAGCCGCGGCTACGAGCTGGAGACCCAGCCGCCGGACCGGTTCGAGGCCGCCCTGCAGACCCCGATCCTGACCGGTGCGATCGCCAACCGCCCGGCCGGCATCCTGATCGCGCCGACCGACGACAGGGCCATGGCCGGTCCGATGAAGCAGGGCAGGGACGCCGGCGTGACCATGGTCGAGGTGGACACCGCGCTGCAGGACACCTCGATCGCGGTGGCCTCGGTGTCCTCGGACAACGAGCAGGGTGGCCGCAAGGCCGCCGAGACCCTGGCCACGCTGGTCGGCGACCGGCAGGGCTCGGTGCTGGTGCTCAACACCATCGCCGGCACCTCCACCACGGACGCCCGCGCCAAGGGCTTCGAGCAGGAGATCGCCAAGCACCCGAACCTGCGCTACCTGGGCGCCGAGTACACCAACAACCAGCCGGCCGAGGCCGCGCAGAAGGTGTCCGCCACCCTGTCCGCCAACCCCGACCTGATCGGCGTGTTCGCCACCAACCTCAACACCGGTGAGGGCGCGGGCACCGCGCTGCGCAACGCCGGGCGCACCGGCTCGGTCAACCTGGTCGGCTTCGACGCCAGCCCCAAGCAGGTGGAGGACCTGCGCAACGGCGTGGTGCAGGCGCTGATCGCCCAGGACCCGGCCACCATCGGCCGCCGGGGCGTCGAGCAGGCGGTCAACGCCATCGAGGGCAAGCCGGTGCAGCGGCGGACCCAGACCGACCTGGTCGCCATCACCGGCCAGGACATGGCCGCCAACGAGCAGTACTTCTACCGGACCCAGTGCTGATCGCCAGGAACCGCGCGACGGGTGGGCGCCGTGCGGCGGGCCGCCGGGGTCACCTCAGGCCGACGGAGAAGCCCTCGTCCTGGATGCCCCGGTAGACCTGGGGGCCGAAGGTGACCAGGCCGCGTTCCAGCACCGGGATCAGCCGGCCGGCGTCGCCCAGCGGCAGCCGGTAGCCGTTGCGCACCCGGTGCAGCTCCCACAGGTGCTCCAGCTCCGGGTGCCTGGCCCGGAAGCCGTCGTCGCCGGGGAACAGGTCGAGCCGGACCATCACCCGGCGCACCACCGCGTCGCTGAGCTGGACCGGTCGCTCGGCCGTGCGGGAGATGGACACCGCGGCCAGTTCACCCCAGGCCACCGCCCACGGCTTGCCCCTGGGGTCGTCCCAGCGGATGCCGGCCGGCTCGAAGACCAGCTTGCGCGGCCGGGACACCATCTTCCAGTTGACCAGCGCGAGCACCGCGATGCCGGTGAACCCCAGGCCGATCACCCCACCGATGAGCAGGCCGACCCAGTCGTCGCCGCGGGCCTGCGGAACGGCCACCGCGATCATGATCAGGGTGGGCACGCCCAGCAGCGCGGCCACCAGCCCACCGATCAGCACCCGCCGGGTGTCCCGGCTGCCGATGTCGATCACCACAGGCCCGCCCTGCGGCCCTGGCGCCCCGGGCAGCGGAGCCGAGGGCAGCGGAGCCGAAGGCGGTGCCCCAGCAGGCGGGGGCGCCGGCTGGGGCGGCTGCTGGTACTGCGGCGCGGGCACCGGCCCGGCGGGGCTCGGCGGCGCCCACCCCGGCTGCTGCGGCGCTGACCACCCCTGCTGACCCGGGCCCCACTGCTGGCCGGCCCCCTGCTGTTGGCCTGATCCCCACTGCTGACCGGGGCCGGGCTGTGCCGGCCACTGACCACCCGGCGGGACAGGACCCGACGGTCCCCCTGGCTGCTGCCACGTCACCGGCTCAGGCTAACAACGCGACCTGTGCGGTCCCCGCAAAATCAACCGATGTGCGCAGTGCCGACCGGTGGTGCTCAGTGGCCGGCGCGCAGGCCCGCCACCAGCTCGTCGGCCGCCCGGTAGGGGTCGATCTCGCCGCTGGTGACCTGCTTGGCGAGCTGGCCGAGGGCACCGCCCTGGTGCACGTCGCCGAGTTCGGCGCGCAGCCGCGCCACCGCGACCGCCTCGATCTCGCTGCTGGCCCGCGCCACCCGGCGCCGCTCCAGCTCGCCGTGCGCGACCAGCCACCGGTGGTGCTCGTCCAGGGCGGCGACCAGCTCGTCAACGCCCTGCCCGGCCGAGGCCACGGTGCGCACCACCGCGGGCCGCCAGCTCGGCCCCGTCCGCTCCCGCCGGCCCAGCGAGATCATGTGCTTGAGGTCGCGCACGGTCGCGTCGGCGCCGTCCCGGTCGGCCTTGTTCACCACGAACACGTCACCGACCTCCAGGATGCCGGCCTTGGCCGCCTGGATGCCGTCGCCCATGCCCGGGGCCAGCAGCACCACCGTGCTGTCGGCCAGCGACACCACCTCGACCTCGGACTGGCCCACCCCGACCGTCTCCACCAGCACCACGTCGAAGCCGGCCGCGTCGAGCACGCGCAGCGCCTGCGGGGTGGCCCAGGCCAGGCCACCCAGGTGCCCGCGGGTGGCCATGGACCGGATGAACACCCCGCTGTCGGTGGCGTGGTCCTGCATCCGCACCCGGTCGCCGAGCAGGGCGCCGCCGGAGAACGGCGAGGACGGGTCCACCGCGAGCACCCCGACCCGCCTTCCCTGCCGGCGGAACGCCGCCACCAGCGCGGACGTGGTGGTGGACTTGCCCACGCCGGGCGAGCCGGTCAGGCCGATCACCACGGCCCGGCCGGTGAACGGGGCGAGCGCGGCGGCCACCTCGCGCAGCTGCGGGCTGGCGTCCTCGACCAGGGAGATCAGCCTGGCCACGGCGCGCGGCTGGCCGGCACGCGCGCGCTCGACCAGCTCGCCGACGTCAACGGTCCTCGGCACCGGCGAAACCCCGGCTCACCTGGTGGTGGGCACGCGGAGCAGCAGCGCGTCGCCCTGGCCGCCGCCGCCGCACAGCGCCGCCGCGCCGACCCCGCCGCCGCGCCGCCGCAGCTCCAGGGCCAGGTGCAGGACGAGCCGGGCGCCGGACATGCCGATCGGGTGGCCGAGCGCGATGGCCCCGCCGTTGACGTTGACCCGGTCCTCGTCCAGGCCCAACTGCCGGGCGGAGACCACGCCGACCGCGGCGAACGCCTCGTTGATCTCCACCAGGTCCAGCTCGCCCGGCTCGATGCCGGCCTTGGCGCAGGCCACCCGGATCGCGTTGGACGGCTGCTCGTGCAGGCTGGCGTCCGGGCCGGCGACCACGCCGTGCGCGCCGATCTCGGCGATCCAGTCCAGGCCCAGCGCCTCGGCCTTGGCCTTGCTCATCACCACCACGGCGGCGGCGCCGTCGGAGATCTGCGAGGCGGAGCCGGCGGTGATGGTGCCGTCGGCGGCGAACGCCGGCCGCAGCGTGGCCAGCGTCTCCACCGTGGTGTCAGCGCGCACGCCCTCGTCGGTGTCCACCAGCACCGGGTCGCCCTTGCGCTGGGGCACGCTCACCGGAACGATCTCCTCGGCGAACAGGCCGGCCTTGATCGCGGCGGCGGCGCGCTGGTGGGAGCGGGCGGCGAACTCGTCCTGCTCCTGGCGGGTCAACCCGTAGCGGGCGTTGTGCTTCTCGGTGGAGGCACCCATGGCGACCTGGTCGAACGCGCAGAACAGCCCGTCGTAGGCCATGTGGTCGACCAGTTGGGTGTCGCCGTACTTGAACCCGGAGCGCGACTTGGGCAGCAGGTGGGGCGCCTGGGTCATGGACTCCTGGCCGCCGGCCACCACGATGTCGAACTCGCCGGCCCTGATCAGCTGGTCGGCCAGGGCGATGGCGTCCAGACCGGACAGGCACACCTTGTTGATGGTGAGCGCGGGAACGTCCATGGGGATGCCGGCGGCCACCGCGGCCTGCCTGGCCGGGATCTGGCCGGCGCCGGCGGTGAGCACCTGGCCCATGATCACGTACTGCACCTGGTCGGGTGAGATCCCGGCCCGCTGCAGCGCGCCCTTGATGGCGAAGCCACCGAGCTGCGCGCCGGAGAAGTCCTTGAGCGAGCCCAGCAGCCGACCCATTGGCGTACGGGCCCCGGCGACGATGACGGTTCCGGACACAGTTGCCTCCACGGGCGGTGTCAGCTTCCACGGGCGGTGGTCGACGGATATCACCCGGACGATACCGGTGGGTAGCCGACGGACAGACTGTGGTGTAGCGCACGGCACAGGCGCGCGGCGACTACACCGATTCCGAGGTTACCCGCGCATGTCACGCACCACATTTCACCGAGCGTGACCGGTTCAGCCGTCCTACCCTACGGTCCATGCTTGAGGAACTCAGGAGTTTCGTTATCGCGATCGACCACGTCGGTCTCGCCGTGCCCGACCTCGACGAGGCGATCAACTTCCACCGCGAGACCTTCGGCTTCGAGCCGACCCACGTGGAGACCAACGAGCAGCAGGGCGTGCGCGAGGCCATGCTACGGGCCCCCGGCGACACCACCGGCGCGGCACTGCAGTTGCTGGCGCCGCTGCGCCCGGACTCCCCCATCGGCAAGTTCCTCGACCGCCACGGCCCCGGCATCCAGCAGCTGGCCTACCGGGTGTCCAGTGTGGACGAGGCGAGCGCCGCGCTGCGCGCCAAGGGGCTGCGCCTGGTCTACGACGAGTCGGTGCCCGGCACCGCCAACAGCCGGGTGAACTTCGTCCACCCGAAGGACACCGGCGGGGTGCTCATCGAACTCGTGCAGCCGGCCGAGGTTCCCGCCGAGCCCGCCCACCGGCGTTGACCCACCGGCCTTGACCCGCCGGAGTTGACCCACGGGAGTTGACCCACGGGAGTTGACCCACTGGGGCCCCGCCGCTGATCCCGGCTGGTCCCGTCCCGCCGCCGGGCCGCGCGCGCCGGGCCGGTCCCCACCGCGTCAGGTGGCCGGGCTGAGCCGGCCACCAGCCCCCTGCGCCAGCGCGCCCGCGATGAACCGCAGCTCCCGCTCCATCAGGCCGACCCGGGTCTTGCCGACCTCCAGGTGCCGCGCCATGGAGTGCCGGTGGCTGACCGCCAGCGCGAGCAGTTCGGCCGCGCTGTCCACGTCCGCCTGTTCGGCGCTCTCCGGGCTGGCCGCCACGATCACCGAGCGGATCTGGTCCACGATGCGCTCGAACCGGGCCTGCATGGCGGCGCGCACCGCCGCGTGCGTGTCGGCCTCCCGCCACAGCAGGTGGCTGAGCAGCCGGGAGGAGTCCAGCGCGGCGTCCAGCTGGGTCACCAGCCGGCGCAGGCTCTGCGCGATGTCCCCGGGCACCACCACGCGCGCCAGGTCGACCAGGTCGTCGGGCAGCCTGGCCACCAGCGCGGTCAGCAGATCCGACTTGCGGCGGAAGTAGTAGTGCACCAACCCCTTGGGCACCTCGGCGCGTTCGGCGATCCGCGACGTGGGGGTGGCGTCGAAGCCAGCGACCGCGAACAGCTCCTCGGCCGCGGTCAGGATCCGCTCCCGCGCCGAGACGTCGCCGCCGATCCTCACCCGCACCATCGGGCACCCCCTTCACCGCCATCATCACCGCCACCATTTTCAGCTACCACAGCAAGGACCCACGACGAGACCGGTGCTGGCTCGGAACGCGCGCCGCGTCGGGAGAACTCCGCCCGCGGGCTGCCCGAGACGCCCGGTGCACCGTCGTGGGCCCGAGGTTTCCGCCCGACCAGAGGCGATCGCCGGTCCACAACCGGCTCGCCGGATCAGGCTGTCTGTGGGCTGTCGGACAACGGCCGGTCAGTGCTGGCCGGCAAGCCCCTGGTGGGCGGCGTTCGCCGCGGGCAGCGCCGCGACACCCGCGATCACGGTCAGCACGCCGATGATCCACGACGTCCACGCCGCGCCGGTCAGCGCGCTGTAGCCCATCACCCACGGCGAGATGAACAGCAGCACACCCAGCACGATCTGGATCCACTCGCTCGCCACCGTGCCGGGCGCGGCAAGGGACCACAGGCCGTCGATCGCGATCAGGACACCGAGGACGACCATCGTCCACGTTGCCGCGGTCGACACGGACAGCCAGATGGGCGAGAGCAGGGCGACGACGCCCAAGACCACCTCTGCCCAGTCCTGCCAGCGAGTCCACGGCTTGACCATCACGACCACCTCCAATCTCTTCGGCCACTTCCGATAATCCGCCTTGGTTGGCCGGCCGGTCAAGTCCATCGCTCGTCCGTTCGGGGGACGTGGACGTGCCCTGCCTCACACCGGCACGACTGGATCGTTTACTCGTCAGTAACCTGCCGTCACCTGCACCGATGAACGCGCGCTTGTTGTCCGCCCCGGGAGTCTCCCGTCCCGTCGATCCACGTCACCAGCTGTTCGCGGACAGCCGCGACCAGCCGATCCGAAGGGGACCGCAGTGCAGCAGATCCTTGACGCCATCCTCGGCGACGACCTGGCCAAACTCGGCGAGCTGCCCGTTCCGGACCACTACCGGGGCGTGACCGTGCACGCCGAGGACACCGAGATGTTCGACGGCCTGCCCACCAGGGAGAAGGACCCGCGCAAGTCCCTGCACCTGGACGAGGTGCCCACCCCGGAGCTGGCGCCGGGCGAGGCGCTGGTCGCGGTGATGGCCAGCGCCATCAACTACAACACCGTGTGGACGTCGATCTTCGAGCCGCTGTCCACGTTCGGCTTCCTGCGCCGCTACGGCCGCACCTCGCCGCTGGCCGCCCGGCACGACCTGCCCTACCACGTGGTCGGCTCCGACCTGTCCGGCGTGGTGCTGCGCACCGGCCCCGGCGTGCACGCCTGGCAGCCGGGCGACGAGGTGGTGGCGCACTGCCTGAGCGTGGAACTGGAACACCCGGACGGCCACGGCGACACCATGCTCGACCCGCAGCAGCGCATCTGGGGCTTTGAGACCAACTTCGGCGGGCTGGCCGAACTGGCCCTGGTCAAGGCCAACCAGTTGATGCCCAAACCCGCCCACCTCACCTGGGAGGAGGCAGCTTCACCCGGTTTGGTGAATTCCACCGCGTACCGGCAGTTGGTCTCGCGCAACGGCGCCGACATGAAGCAGGGTGACGTCGTGCTGATCTGGGGCGCCTCCGGCGGCCTCGGCTCCTACGCCACCCAGTTCGCCCTGCACGGCGGCGCCATCCCGGTGTGCGTGGTCTCCAGCCCCGAGAAGGCGGAGATCTGCCGGCGGATGGGCGCCGAACTGATCATCGACCGCGCCGCCGAGGGTTACCGCTTCTGGAAGGACGAGCACACCCAGGACCCGGGTGAGTGGAAGCGGTTCGGCGCGCGCATCCGCGAACTGACCGGCGGCGAGGACCCGGACATCGTCTTCGAGCACCCGGGCCGGGAGACCTTTGGCGCCAGCGTTTTCGTGGCCAAGCGCGGCGGCACGATCGTCACGTGCGCGTCGACCAGTGGCTACGACCACTCCTACGACAACCGCTACCTGTGGATGAACCTCAAGCGGATCATCGGCTCGCACTTCGCCAACTACCGCGAGGCGTGGGAGGCCAACCGCCTGGTGGCCAAGGGCAAGATCCATCCCACTCTGTCCAAGGTGTACTCATTGGCGGACACCGGGCAGGCCGCGCACGACGTCCACCGCAACCGGCACCAGGGCAAGGTCGGCGTGCTGTGCCTGGCGCCGCAGGAGGGTCTCGGCGTTCGGGACGAGGAGCTGCGTGCCGCCCATTTGGCTGAGATCAACCGTTTTCGGGACCAGTAGGGGGAAAAAACCCGAAGAAACGTCCGCGCTGCGCGGCCGGCAGACGCGAACCTGGTGCCACGAACGGGTAGCGTGATGGCATGCGCCTCGCGGACGATCGTGACCTTGTTCCACTGGGATCCGGATTCGACATCGTCAAGCGCGGTTATGACCGCGCCCAGGTCGAGGATCACCTGGAACGTGTGGACGCCGATCTCCGGCTACTCGCCGCGGACCGCGACGCCGCCGTGTCCCAGGCGAACGACCTCGCCCGCCAGTTGGAGGCGGCCCGGTCGGAGATCGACGACCTGCGCGGCCAGGTGGATCGGCTGTCCCTGCCCCCCAGCACTCTGGAGGGGCTCAGCGAGCGGCTGCAACGCATGCTGCGGCTCGCCCAGGACGAGGCCAACGAGATCAGGGCGCGCGCCGAGGCCGAGGCCGGCCACATCCGGGTGAAGGCGGAGTCGGACGCGGCGGCGTTGCGGGCGCGCCACGAGAAGCTGATCGCCGAGCTGAACTCCCGCCGGGCCGAGATGGAGGCCGAGCACCGGGGCGTGCTGGAGAAGGCGCGCGCCGACGCGGACAAGATCACCGGCACGGCGCGCGAGCAGGCCAGGCAGCTCGACGACGAGTCGGCGCGGCGCCGGCAGCAGCTCGACGAGGAGTCCGCCCGCAAGCGCCAGCAGGTGGAGGAGGACTTCGAGATCGCGATGGCCTCCCGGCGCACCGAGGCCATGCGCCAGCTCGCCGAGCAGGAGGCCGCCAGCAAGGCCGAGGCGGACCGCCGGGTGCGCGAGGCCACCGACGAGGCGGCGCGCATCCGCCAGCAGATCGCCCAGGAGCAGGCGGCCAGCAAGGCCGAGGCCGAGCGCCGGGTGCGCGAGGCCACCGACGAGGCCGCCCGCGTCCGCCAGCAGATCGTTCAGGAGCAGGCGGCCAGCAAGGCGGAGGCCGAACGCCGCATCCGCGAGGCCACCACCGAGGCCAACCGGCGCCGGCACGACTCCATCGCCGAGGCGCAGGCCCGGGTGCAGCAGGCGATCGACGAGGCCAACCGGCGGGTTCGGGAGGCCACCGAGGAAGCCACCCGGCGGATCAACCACGCGACCGCGCGCGTGGAGTCGCTGCGGCAGCTGCGGCAGCGGGTCGCCACCCAGTTGAGTTCCGCGCGCGGCCTGCTGGTCGACGCGGCACCGCTGCTGGAGCAGCTCCCGCAGGAGCGCCCCGAGTCGGCGGACCAGCCGCCGGCCAGCGGCGACGCCGCCCAGTCCGCGCCGGCCGCCCAGCCCGCCCCGGCCGGCCAGTCCCCCGCCGCGGCGACCCCTACTGCGGCGACCCCACCCGCGGCTCCGTCAGCCGCCGCCCCGGCACCCGCCGCCCCGCCGGCGACCACTGCCGCCGCCCCGGTGACCCCGACCGAACAGCCGCCGGCAGCCCAGCCGGCGCAGCCCTCGGCCGGGGACGCCGCCCAGCACCCCGAGCCGACCACCGGCACCGCCGCGACCAGCACCGACCAGGTCACGGCAGAGCCGACGCCGCCCGCCGCGGTGGCCGAGTCCCCGGTGGCCCCCGCCGCGGCCCAGGAGCCCCGACCGGCCGCTCCGCAGACGGCAACTCCCCCGGCGGTCGCGCCCCAGTCGGCCGCTCCCCAATCGGCCGCGCCCCAGCCGGCGGCTCCCCAACCGGCAGGGCAAGCCGCGTCACCGCCGGAGACCGCACCGACCAGCGGCGAGCCCGCCCCGGCCGCGCCCCAGCCAGCCGCGGCCACGGCCACCCCGGCCGAGCCGGCCCCGGCAGCACAAGCCCCGGCTCCGCAGCAGCAGGCGCAGGCCGCGCCAGCGGCGGTGGCCCAGACCGACGCCGACACCGTGAAGGTCGCGGTCCCCAAGGTCACCGGGGCCACCGACGTTGCCAAGGCTTCGGGAGACGGAACCGCCCAAGGCGCCACCGACACCAAGAGCCCGGCCACCAAGAGCCCGGCCACCAAGGACACCGGGAGCACCGGGGGCACCGAACCGACGCCCACCGCACCCGCCGCGACCGCGTCCGAGGCAACCGTGGTCAGCGAGCCGGCCAAGCCCACGCCGACGGCTGCCACGCCCGCGCAGCCCGCACCGGCCAAGCCGGGCTCGGCCAAGGCACCGGCCAAGCCGGCCCAGGCCAAGACGTCGGCCAGGACTCCGGCCGCCCCCGCCAAGGCGACCCCGGGCAAGGCAACCCCGGCCAAGCCAGAGCAGCCGAAGTCCGGCCAGGCCACCCCACCTGCCCCGGCGGCGCCCGCGGTGGACGGCTCAGCGGAGCGGACCGCCCGGATCGACGCCAAGGCGGCCGCCGCGGCCAACGCCGCCGAGCAGACCAAGCGGATCAGCAGGGCGGCCCTGGCCCAGGTCAGGGGCAACGGCCAGCAGGGCAGGCCGGCGGCGCAGAGCGCCAAGCAGCCGGCCGGCAACCAGCAGCAGCCCGGTGGCCAGGGCACGGCGGCGACCCGACAGCCGGGCGCCCAGCAGCGGACCGGCAACCAGCGGCCCCAGGCCCAGCGCAGCGCGCCGCAGCAGCAGCCAGCCGCCGGCAACCCGCCCACGCTGCACCTGCCCGTGGAAGAACTCGACCAGCAACCGGCCGGCGGCCAGGAAGCGGCCACCACACCGCCGGGCGGCCAGCAGCCCGGCGGTGAGCAACCCGGTGGCCAGCAGCCTGGCCAGCAGCCCACTGGTCAGCAGCCCACTGGTCAGCAGCGCGGTGGCCAGGGCCGGACGCCCACCAAGCGGTTCAAGCACCCGTCCAAGCGCTGACCGCATACCACGAACAGCACGCCCCAGCTCAACAATCACCCGATCGAGCACGCAGTTGTGCACACCCGACGCGGTTGTCCCCAGACCGCGTCACCACGCTGTCCCACCACCCGGGGGGCCGATAGGCTGGCGCAGGGCTCGCCCCCCGGTGGTGGGTGGGGGCTGGGATCAGTCGTGAAAGGCCTGGTCAAGCCGCCTCAACCAGGCCCAGCCACCTCAACCAGGCCCGGCCACCTCAACCAGGCCCGGCCACCTCAGCCGGGCCCAGCGACGTCAGCCGCGCCCGGCCAGCTCTGTCAGCCACGGTCCCACCGCGTCGACGAACGCCTCGGGTGCCTCCACCGGTGACAGGTGCCCGCACTCCGGCAGCACCGCCAGACGCCCCTGGGGCAGTCGTGCGGCCAGCTGGCTGGCCACCTGCGGCGGGGTCATGGTGTCCTGCTCCCCGACCACCACCAGCGCCGGCACCGTGACCGCGCCGAGCAAGTCGGTGGAGTCGGGCCGCGCGGCCATCGCCCGCTGCGTCCAGGCCACGCCCGCGGCGGGCTGGTCGGACACCAACCGGGCGACCTCCTCGACCACCTCCGGCCGGTCGGCCCTGGTCGTCGCACCCAGCATGCCGGGCACGAGCGTGCTCGCCAGCCAGTCGCCCGCGCCGTCGCGCTCCAGCCGTTCGGCCATGCCCAGCCGGGTCGCCCGCTGCTCGGCGTCGTCGGCGGTGGCCCTGGTGTCGACCAGCAGCAGGCCGGCCACGCGCTCGGCGGCCCGGCGCAGCACGGCCATGGCCACGTACCCGCCGAGGGAACAGCCACCCACCACGAACCGGTCCACCCCGAGGTCGTCGAGCAGCCGCAGCAGGTCGTCGGCTGCCACGTCCAGACTGGGTTCGGGAACCCCGTCGCCGGTGTCCAACGGGCTGCGGCCGAGACCACGCTGGTCCGGCGTGATCACCCGGGCCCGGCCGGCCAGTGGCTGGCGCACGCCGTTCCACATGCGACTGTCCACAGGGAACGCGTGCGCGAGCACGACCGGGAGGCCCGCTCCGGAGTCGGTGTAGTGCATGGCCCCATCCTGCCCGGCAGCGCCACTTCAGGCCTTCGGGTGACGTGGTTGGTCACTTCGGGGGTACTGCCCGGGTCGGGCCCGGAGCAGGCGCGAACCGGCCGGGAACTGTCAGGGGTGGTCGATAGCGTGCCGGCATGGCCACCGTGCTTCCGGACCAGCTCCGCACCGGTCGACTGCTGCTCGCCCGGGTGCGCCAGGAGGACCTGGCCGAGGTCGTGCGCGTCCAGTGCGATCCCGAGGCCAACCGGCACAACCCCGCCGGGCCGCCCACGCCGGCGCAGGCCGGGGCCCAGCTCGCCGAGTGGCTCGACCACTGGGCGCGGCACGGCTTCGGCTACTGGCTGGTGACGGCTGTCGAGCCCGGCACAGTGGTCGGCCTCGGCGGGCTGCGCCGGCACGAGCTGGACGGGACCCCGGTCCTCAACCTCTACTACCGGTTCAGTCCCGCCGCGTGGGGCAAGGGCTACGCACCGGAGATGGCCGCCGCCGCGCTCGACTGGGCGGACCGGGCGTTGCCCCAGCTACCGGTGGTGATCATCACCCAGCCGACGAACAGCGCCGCCGTCCGCGTCGCCCACAAGCTCGGTTTCCGCCCCACGGGTGAAACAACGGGTGACCCCGACCTCGGTCACGGGCCGGAACTGGTCTTCCGCCGCCCCGGCGGCAGCCCAGCGCCCGGCGGTCAGGAGTCGACGATGGTGACCTGACGCGTCTCGTACGGGCCGCTCCAGGTCCTGGGCAGCGGGGTGGCCACCGCCGGGGCGACCGCGGCGACCAGGGCGTCCAGCACCGGCTCGGCCTGGCCGACGAACAGGTGCTTGGCCCCGGGGAAGTCGATGACCTCGGCCTGCGGCAGGTCGGCGCCGAACCGCTGCCTGGCCTCGGCCGGACGCAGGTAGTCGTCGAACTCGGGGACCAGGCAGACGACCGGTTTGCCGGACTCCGCCCACACCCGCAGGTGTGCTGGCTTGCTGAAGCGCAGCGGCGGGGAGATCAGCACCGCGCCCCGCACCAGCGGGTCGCAGCCGTGCATGAGCGCGAGGTCGGTGCCGAACGACCAGCCGACCAGCCACACCTCGGGCAGGTCGTGGAACTCGGCGTACTCCAGTGCGGCGGCCACGTCGAACCGCTCGCCCACGCCGTTGTCGAACTCGCCCTGGCTGCGGCCGGCCTCGCTGGCGGTGCCCCTGGTGTTGAACCGGAGCACCGCGATGTCGGCCAGGGCAGGCAGTCGCCAGGCCGCCTTGCGGTAGATGTGCGAGTCCATCATGCCGCCGTGGGTCGGCAGCGGGTGCAGGCAGACCAGGGTGGCTCTGGGCGGCCGGTTCTCGGGCAGCGCGAGTTCGCCGATCAGCTCCAGCCCGTCGGCGGTGGTCAGCGTGATCGGCTGCCGGTTGGCGGGCAGCACGGTGTTGGCCCGGATCGGCGCGGCGTCGTCGGTGCTCATCACCGTCGATCCTGCCACCCGACCGGGCGACCCGGTGCCGTGCCGGCGGCGAGACTCGTCACGGCGGCACCCCGGACGGGCCGCGCGCCGACCGCGGCGGACGCCGGTGGGCAGGTCACCAGCGGCGGGCGGTGGGGCCGCGGCGGCCACGGGCGTTCCAGCACCCGGTGTGCCAGTGCCTGCGGTCGTCAACCGAGCCGTAGCCCTCGGCCGGCCAGGCCACCACGTGCGGGGTGCCCGGCCGGATCTCGTGGTCGCACCCGGGGCAGCGGTAGAACTTGGTGGTCTGCGCGCCGGGCACGTTGCGTACCAGCCAGTCGCCGTCGCCGCCGGACTCCACCCTCGGCCCCGCTAACCCGCCCAGCGGGCGCGACTCGGAGGGCCGGGGCGATAACCCGGACCGGCGGGGGTGGTTGCGACGTGGCACGAGGAACCACGGTAACCGGCGCGGTGTGCGGCATGATGAGACCGTGCCTACCTATGAGTACCGCTGCCGCGTGTGCGCGCAGACCTTCACGGCGAACCGGCCGATGAGCGAGTCGGCCGCCCCTGCCCGGTGCCCGGGCGGTCACGAGGACTCGGTCAAGCTGCTGTCCACCATCGCGCTCACCGGCACCGCCGGTGCGGGCCGGGCGGCGCCGGTGGCCGCTCAGGGTGGTGGCGGCGGCTGCTGCGGCGGTGGCTGCTGCGGCGGCTGATCGGTCCACGGCGCTGATCAGTCCACGGCGCTGATCGGTCCGGAGCTGATCGGTCCACGGAGCTGATCGGTCCGGGGCAGGGCCCGGCACCCGCCGCACCGGTCGGGGGCCGGGCGGGACCGGCCGGCCGGGTCAGCGCGGCTCGCGGGAGACGAGCACCTCGGCGATGTGCTTGCCCTGCTCGCACAGCGGGCCGAAGCGGAACGTGCCGTCGATCACGATGATGCCGATGCCGCCGCCGGCGTAGTCCATGGTCAGCACGCAGTTGCCCTGGTACTCGGCGCTGGCGGTCTGGTCCCGGTAGGACAGTGTCCGGTCGGCCAGCCGGTACTCGCCGTTGGCCTGGTCGATGCTGAGCCCCCGGCCCTTGCGGTACCGCAGGGTGACCCCGACGTCCACGCTGTCCACGCTGACCTTCCACATGCAGGACTGGTCGTAGTCCTGGTCGAAACCGACCTCGGTGGGCGGTGCGGCGGGGTCGGTGTTCTTGTAGGGCAGGTCGGCGAAGGTCAGCAGGGCGCAGAGGTTCTCCGGCGGCACGCCCGGCAGCGACGACGCGGTGCCGCCGCTGGTCGGGCTGGCCGAGGCGGACGACGGCGGGCGCGCGGACGTGGCCGTGGGCGCCGCCGGGGACTCGGGTCGGGCGCCGGCGAGCGGGGTACCGGCGATCCGCTCGCCGCAGCCCGTGAGCAGGCCGACGCACACCAGAGAAACCGCCACTGCCAACCGTCGCATGGCACCGCCTTTCACCCGATCAGGGGTACGGTACCCGGGCATTCGGCACGCTCAGCCGTCATCCTCGGTCGTGCTCCCGGAACCCCTTCCCGGTCTTGCGCCCCAGCCGGCCGGCCGTGACCAGGTGTTCCAGCAGTGGCGCCGGCGCGAACCCGGCCTCCCGGAACTCCAGGTACAGGCTGCGCTCGATGGCCAGTGCCACGTCCAACCCGACGACGTCCAGCAGCTCGAACGGCCCCATCGGCAGGCCGCAGCCGATCTTCATGGCGGTGTCGATGTCGTCGACACCGGCGTAGTGCGCCTCCAGCATCCGGATCGCGTCGTTGAGGTAGGGGAACAGCAGGGCGTTGACGATGAACCCGGCCCGGTCCCGGCAGTTCACCGGGTGCTTGCCCACGCTGCGGCACACCCGCACGGCGGTGGCGGTGACCTCGGGCGCGGTGGCGATGGTGTCCACCACCTCGACCAGCTTCATCACCGGCGCCGGGTTGAAGAAGTGCAGGCCGACCACGTCGGCGGGCCGGCTGGTGGCGGCGGCGCACTCGATCACCGGCAGCGAGGAGGTGGTGGTGGCCAGCACCGCGCCCGGCCGGGCCACCTCGTCGAGCGCGGCGAACACCGCGCGCTTGACCGCCAGGTCCTCGGCCACCGCCTCGACCAACAGGTCGCAGTCGCGCAACGCGGTGAACTCCACCGCGGTGCTGGTCCGGTCCAGTGCCGCGGCCCGGTCGGCGGCGCTGAGCCGGCCCCGGGCCACCGCCCGCTCCAGCGAGCGCCGGATCCGGCCGAGCGCGGCCTCGGCCCGCTCCCGGGTGCGGGCCCGCAACACCACGGGGTGCCCGGCCCTGGCGAAGACCTCGGCGATCCCGGTGGCCATGGTGCCGGTGCCGACCACGCCCACGGCGCGCACCGCGCGGGCCGGCCCGTCGGGCGCGGTGGTGGTCGCGGTGCGGGTGTCGGCCACCACCTCGGGCGAGTCCGGGCCGGCGTAGGTGTAGAAGCCGCGACCGCTCTTGCGGCCGAGCAGCCCGGCCGTGATCATCTGCTTGAGCAGCGGCGCGGGCGCGTGCAGCCGGTCGCGTGACTGGTGGTACATGGTGTCGAGGATCTGGTGGGCGGTGTCCAGTCCGATCAGGTCCAGCAGGGCCAGCGGTCCCATGGGGTACCCGCAGCCCAGCCGCATGGCCGCGTCCAGGTCCTCGCGCGTGGCATAGCGCGACTCGACCATGCGCACGGCGTGGTTGAGGTAGCCGAACAGCAGGGCGTTGGCGATGAACCCGGCGCGGTCGCCGATGACCACCGGGGCCTTGCCCAGCTTCTCCAGGAACGCGACCACGTCGGTCACCACGTCCGGCTCGGTCATCACCGTGCGCACCACCTCGACCAGCTTGAGCACGGGCGCCGGGTTGAAGAAGTGCGTGCCCACCACCTTGCCCGGTCGGCTGGTGTGGGCGGCGATCTCGGTGACCGACAGCGCCGAGGTGTTGGAGGCCAGCACGGTGGCCGGTGGGCAGATCCGGTCGAGCGCGCCGAGGATCTCGGCCTTGAGCGGCAGGTCCTCCGGCACCGCCTCGACCACCAGGTCGCAGTCGGCGAGCGCGGCGAGCGAGGTGCCGCAGCTGATCCGGCCCAGCAGCGCGGCCTGCTCGGCCGCGCCCAGCTTGCCCCTGGCCACCGCGCGGGTGGTGGACCGGTCGAGGTGGGCGCGGGCCCGGGTCACGCCCGCGGCGTCGGCCTCGACACCGATGACGGTCAGCCCGGTGCGGGCGAACACCTCGGCGATGCCGGACCCCATGGTGCCCAGACCGACAACTCCGACCGTGTGGAACTCACGTGCCATGGCCAACCTCCCGCGACGTCGCGCCGAAACAGCACTACCAGCCGGTAACTTCCGGCGATCGTGCCACGGGAGGCGGGCCGCTCCGGGTGAGCTTCACCACCGGATCGATCCCGTCATCGATGACGCCGCAACCCGTTCGGGCGTGTGTCGCGCCACAGTCGCAGCGCCCCTGCCCCATCCGGCGGTACGGCCGCTACCACCCTCCACAGTGGACAGCGCAGCGGCTGGTCGTCCTCGGGCGGAACACCGGGCGGCCTTGATCGGCCACTGTGGATGGTGGGGACCCCGGCCCCGGCTCACTCGTCGAAGCGGCGCTCCGCCAGGTCGGTGATGCGCCGCAGCGCCTCGTCCGCGTCGGTGCCGCGCGCGGTCACCTCGATCCGGTCGCCGCCGCGGGCGCCCAGCGCCATCAGGCCGAGCACACTGCGCGCGTCGACCTGCTGGTCGCCGTGGTGCACCACGATCTCGGCGTCCAGTTCCGCCACGCTGCGGGCGAGCAGGGCGGCCGGTCGGGCGTGCAGGCCGATCTCGTTGGTCAACAGCACCTCGGCCCGCTTGACCGCACCGGTCGGCGCGGCCAGGGTTGGCGCGGCCGCCTCGGGTGCGCCGCCGGCGGCCTGGCTGGCGGCAGCGGACACCCCGTCCAGGTCGGCGCCGCCCTGCGCGGCCACGGCCGCGGCCACCGCGCCCTCCACCAGGGGCGCGTCCACCACGTGGGCGCGGCCGGGGTCGCCCAGCGCCTCCACCGCCAGTTCGGCGGTCATCTGCGCGCTGCCCAGGTCGTAGAGCAGCACCACGCCCGCGCCGGACTCGGCGCGGTCCAGCGCCGAGGACACCGCCTCGAAGTCGGTGCCCAGTTCGCCGGCCAGCCCGCCGGCCGGCAGCACCCGCACGTCCGGGGCCATCTGCGCGGCCAGTTCGGCCAGGCCCTCGGCCAGCTTCTGGCTGTGCGAGACCAGCACCAGCCCCACCCGGGGGCTCACCGGGCACCCGCCGGGCCCTGGGCGGCGGTCGAGGCGCTGGTGGCCAGCGCGCGCAGGATCAGCGCGGTGGACCGGGCGCCGGGGTCCAGGTGGCCGGCACTGCGTTCGCCCAGGTAGGAGGCGCGCCCCTTGCGGGCGACCAGGGGCACCGTGGCCTCGGCCCCGTCCTCGGCGGCCTGGGCGGCCGCGGCGAGCACCGCGGCCGGGGTGGCGTTCGGCTCGGTGGCCGCGGTCTCGGCCGCGCGCGCGGCCGGCGCCAGCGCGTCGACCAGGGTCTTGTCACCCTCGGCCGCCTTGCCCCTGGCGACCACGCCGTCCACGGCGGCCCGCAGCGCGGCCGCCACCAGTTCGCCGTCCAGGCTGGACGCCTCACCGACCGCGGTGGCCGCGCGCAGGAAGGCCGTGCCGAACAGCGGGCCGGCCGCGCCGCCGACCGTGCTGATCAGCGTGGTGGCGACCAGCTTGAACACCTGGCCCGGGGTCCCCGGCTGATCGGCGTCGGCGAACTTGGCGAGCACCGAGGTGAACCCGCGGGTGAGGTTCTCGCCGTGGTCGCCGTCGCCGATCGCCCGGTCCAGCCCGACCAGCTCGTCCCGGTGCGCCACCACCGTGTCGGTCACCGCGCGCAGTGCCGCCAGCACCCCGTCAACCGTGCAGTCCACTCGGGTTCACGCTCCCCACCGCAGTGCCGGGGTGCGCACGGGCGCGTCCCACAGCTCGATCAGTTCGTCGTCCAGCCGCAGCAGCGTCAGGCTCATGCCCTGCATCTCCAGGCTGGTGGTGTACGGGCCGACCAGGCGGCGCTCGACCACGATGCCGCGTTCGGCCAGCAGCCGCTCGGCGATGCCGTGCGCCAGGTACAGCTCGATCAGCGGGGTGCCGCCCATGGAGTTGGTGAACAGCAGCACCCGGTCGCCCTTGCCGAACGGCAGATCGGCCAGGATCGGGTCGAGCAGCCGCCGCACCATGACGTCGGCCGGCTCGACGCTCACCCTGGCCCGGCCGGGCTCGCCGTGGATGCCGATGCCGATCTCCATCTCGTCCGCGCCGAGCGTGAAGCTGGGCTCACCCACGTGCGGCACGGTGCCCGCGGTCAGCGCCAGGCCCATGGACCGCACCTGGCCCACCACCCGCCTGGCCAGCGCCTCGCAGCCGGCCAGGTCGTCGCCGCGCTCGGCGGCGGCGCCCACGATCTTCTCCACCAGCACGGTGCCGCCGACCCCGCGCCGGCCCGCCGTGTACAGCGAGTCCTGCACGGCCACGTCGTCGTCGATGAGCACGGTGCGCACCTCGGTGCCGTCGATCACGGCCAGCTCGGCCGCGGTCTCGAAGTTGAGCACGTCCCCGGTGTAGTTCTTGACCAGCAGCAGCGCCCCGGCACCGCCGTCGGCGGCGGCGATGGCGGCCTGCACCTGGTCGGGGGTGGGCGAGGTGAACACCGCGCCGGGGCAGGCCGCGTCGAGCATGCCCATGCCCACGAACCCGCCGTGCAGCGGCTCGTGCCCGGAGCCGCCGCCGGAGACGACCGCGACCTTGCCGGCGACCGGGCCGTCGGCGCGCACGATGAACGCGGGGTCGGTGTGCACCCGCAGCAGGTCGGGGTGGGCGGCGGCCATGCCGCGCAGCGCCTCGGCCACCACCGTCGACGGATCGTTGATGATCTTCTTCATCTGGCCTCCCGCGGGTGTGCTCGCCTCTGAGCTGGCCCCGCCAGGCCATTCCTACCCGAGTCGGCCCGACCTGGAAACTCCACCGGGCCAACTCACGCGGACCGCGCCGACCAGCCTCAGCGGCGGTAGCGCAGCTGGATCAGCCGCATCAGCCGGCGCACCGTGCGCGAGCCCCGGTCGAAGGTCATCGGTTGCAGCGGCACCCGGAACCGCTTGCGGGTGATCGACTTGGCCCTGGCGAACTCGCGCAGGCCGTCCTCGCCGTGGATGCGGCCGAACCCGGAGTCGCCGACCCCGCCGAAGGGCAGCGACGGGACCGCGGCGAAGGAGATCACCGAGTTGACCGCCACCATGCCGGCCCGCAGCGCCCGCGCCAGTTCGTCCCCGCGGGCCCGGGCGAACACCGTGCCGCCCAGTCCGTAGCGGCTGGCGTTGGCCAGGCGCACGGCCTCGTCCGCGTCGGCCACCCGGGTGATGGTCAGGGTGGGGCCGAAGGTCTCGTCGGTCACGGCCGCGGCGTCCTCGGGCACGTCGACCAGCACCACCGGCTCCACGAACGGCGGCCGGATCGACTCGGGCCCGCCGACCACGGCCCGGCCGCCCCGGTCCAGCGCGTCCCGCACGTGCTCCCGGATGATGTCCACCTGCCTGGGCAGGGTGATCGGCCCCAGGTCGGCGCCGGGCTCGCCCCCGGGCCGCAGCCTGCCGGCGCGGGCGGTGACCAGCTCGATGAACCGGTCGGCCACCGCCTCCACCACGTACACCCGCTCCACGCCGACGCAGGTCTGGCCGGCGTTGGACATCCCGCCCCACACCGCGGCCTGGGCCGCCGCGTCCAGGTCGGCGTCGGAGTCGACGATCAGCGCGTCCTTGCCACCGCACTCGACCAGCACCGGGGTGAGCGACTCGGCGCAGGCCGCCATCACCCGCTTGGCCGTGGCGGTCGAGCCGGTGAACGCCACCTTGGCCACGCCGGACCGGCACAGGGCGGCGCCGGTCTCGCCGTAGCCGGTGACCACCGACAGCACCGGCCGCTCACCCACCACCTGGGCGAGGGTGTCCGCGAGGAAGTGGCCGACACCCGGGGTCAGCTCGCTGGGCTTGAACACCACGGCGTTGCCGGCGGCCAGGGCGTAGGCGATGGACCCCATGGGGGTGAACGCCGGGTAGTTCCACGGTCCGATCACGCCGACCACGCCCAACGGCTGGTACTCCAGGGTGGCCACCTGGTTGGCCATCAGCAGGCCGGCCGGGACCTTGCGCCGGCCGAGCACGCGGGCGGCGTTGCGCGCCGCCCAGTGCAGGTGGTCGATGACCAGCACCAGCTCCAGGCGGGCGTCGTCGGCCGGCTTGCCGGTCTCCGCGCTGATCAGGTTCACCAGCTCGTCCTGCCGGTGCAGCAGCAGCCGCCGCCACTGGTCCAGGTGCTGGCGGCGCTCGGCGAAGCTCAGCGCGGCCCACCACTGCCCGGCCTCGGCGGCCCTGGCCACGGCGTCGGCGACGTCGGCGGCGGTGTGCACCGGGTACTCGCCCAGCAGCTCGCCGGTGCGCGGGTCGTGGCAGGACAGCAGCTCACGGTCGGTGTCGGGGTGTCCTGTGGTGCTGGTAGCCGGCGCGAGCGGCGCCTTGTCCGAGGCTGTCTGCGTCATCGGCCCCTCCCCAGGTGATCACAACCGGGCGTTACTGAAGAGTACGGCGTCTGGACAACCCGCGTCAGCACCCGGTTTACCGGATGCGCAAGGTGCATATGCGCCTCAACTGGGCGTCCGGCGCGATCTCCACCGCACCGGCCGGTCAGGCCGTGGGCAGCGCCGGCAGCAGCGCCCTGGCAAAGCCCTGGGCCTTGGCGCACACGTCGAGCTGGATGTTGTCGATGTTGTCCACCTGCACCTCGACCACCTCGCCGAGCCCGTCGCCGTTGATCGGGCGGTGCACCCAGGACAGTTCACAGCTGGGGTAGGAGTTGTTGTCCGCCCGCTGGTAGGCGGTGTGCCCGCCGCCGAGGTCGACCGAGGCGACGCCGTCGTCCTTGGGGTCGTAGGCCTCGCGCAGGTCCAGGGACAGCTCCACGCCGTTGCTGCCGTCCCACGAGCAGTGGTACAGGCCGTAGGCGAACAGGTCGCGCTTGTCCCCGACCACCTCGCTGATCGGCCCGGCGCCCACCACCGTGCACGGGTCAACCGTGATCAGGGAGCCCGGCTGGGGGGTTCTGGTGGGCGCGCCCCGGGTCATCCGGTCGGCCACCGACTCGGCCACGGTGCGGGCCGGCTCGCACGGGTCGCCGTGGTCGTAGCCGGTCTGGATGGTGATGCCCAGGCCGGGGTTGTCCTGCAGGATCAGGTTGACGAAGCAGGCGCCGCTGTCCTCCAGCTCGCTCTCCGCGGCCCACAGACCACCGATCTTGGTGGTGGCCTGCGCCACCTCGGTGGTGAACGTGTCCCCGACGCTCACCGAGATGCTCAGGTCCTTGCCCTGCTTGTCCTGCATGAAGTTGTTGCACTCGGAGAACCCCTCGGGGTCCGCCTTGGCCGGCGTGCCCAGTTCGGCCAGCACGCTGGTGTCCAGCAGCTGGCACGGGTCGACCAGGCGGAGCTTGTCCGGGGTGAAGGCCGGGTCGGCCGGTTCGCCGCTGGGCGCGGTGCTGCGGCTGGTGGCCGGCGAGGCCGGGTCGTGCCGCGCGGCCGGGACGGTGGTGCGCGGGAAGGTCTTCTTGGCGAGGTCCTCGGTGGCCCCACAGGCCACGAGCGCGCCAACGGCGCAGCAGGCGGTCACGGCGGCGAGCAGGGATCGAGCAGCACGGGGCACGACGTGCACGGTAGCGGCCGGTAGCCCAGACTGGGTCAGGAACCTCCAATTGAGCGAAATCGCCGTGCCTCCCCCACCACTGTCAGCGTGTTCGGCGTCACCGTGGGAAACCGGAACGATTCAGCAGCTCAGCACGCTGTACCAGGAGGCAGGTGACCAACCCAACGAGAGGAGATCCTCGTGAAGTTCAAGCCGAGGCAGACCGGCCCCGGACGTGGCCGCCTCGCGACCAGGGCACGCGGCGCGACCCTGGCTACCGGCCTGAGCAGGGCCGTGCGCTGGATCGACGACTGGACCGTGGAGGCGTTCAACCCCGTCTACCCGCACCACCGCGGCCGGCGGCGCTGACCCGTCCCACCTGGTGTCACCGTCCCCGTCCCGGGGGAACCCGAACCAGGTGGGACAGGTCGTCTGACCGTCAGATCAGCTCGCCAATCACAATCAGATCACTGAGCCTTCGGAGTCGCCGACCCGTCGGTCGCCGACCCGTGAGGGGCCCCGTCTTGGCCGGGGCCACCCGGGGTTACCGCTCACCAGCGCCAGTGGCGCCGTTGGTGGGTGTCTCCGCCGGCTCGTCCGGCACCCGCAGCGGCCGCATCAGGCTCCACACCGCGAAGAACGCGGCCAGCAGCAGCATGCCCACACCGGACCAGGTGTTGATGTTGATGCCGCCGGCCCGCGCGATGTCGGCTTCCGAGGTGAAGCCGATCCCGGTCACCACCAGGGTGACCCCGTAGACCGCGAACAGCAGGGTGATGATCCACCGCAGGTCGAACAGGCCGGCTTTGTGGCTCCTGGCGCCCGCGTTCGCACTGCTTCCCTTGCTCACCTGGGCCTCCCTCAGCCGAACACGATGTTGAGGACGATGGTGATCGCCAGGGCGATGCCGGCGAGCAGACCGGGCGACCGGTACCAGCCGGCGTTCTCACCCGTGGCGTCGTGCTTGAGGCTCTCCTTCGGGGTGAGCCCGTAGACCAGCCCGACCAGCCGCTCCTGCGGCACCGGCTTGGTGGCCAGCGAGACGGCCACGCTCACCACGATGTCCAGCACGAACGCCACCCCGGCACCCAGGAAGCTGGCGCCCTGGCCGGGCAGGTTGAGCACGCCGGTCTCGGAGAGGGTGAACACCGCCACCGCGCCGAGCGTGCCGAACACCAGGCCGGCCCAGCCGGCCGACGGCGACATCCGCTTCCAGAACATGCCCAGGATGAACGTGGCGAACAGCGGCGCGTTGAAGAACGAGAACAGGGACTGGATGTAGTCCATGATGTTGCCGTAGCCCGAGGCGATGAACGCGGTGCCGATCGCCACCACCGTGCCGCCCACCGTGGCCAGCCGGCCGATCCGCAGGTAGTACTCGTCCGGCTTGTCCTTGACGACGTAGTCCTGCCACAGGTCGTAGGTGAACACCGTGTTGAACGAGCTGACGTTGGCGGCCACCCCGGCCATGAACGAGGCGAGCAGACCGGTGATCGCGATGCCGAGCATGCCGTTGGGCAGCAGGTCGCGCATGAGCAGCGGGAGCGCGTCGTTGTAGGCGACGTCGCCCTGTCCGGTGGCCTTGAGTTCGGACAGCTGCGGCACCACCACCGCGGCGATCATGCCGGGGATGACCACCACGGCCGGGATCAGCAGCTTGGGGTAGGCGCCGATGATCGGGGTGCGCCGGGCCGCGGACATGCTCTTGGCCGACAGCGCGCGCTGCACCTCGGCGAAGTTGGTGGTCCAGTAGCCGAAGGACAGCACGAAGCCGAGGCCGAAGACCAGGCCGATCACGCTGAGCACGGGATTGTTCAGCCCGGTCAGCTCGGTGGCCGGCCAGGCCGAGGTCTGCTCGGCCCCGCCCGGCCCGTTGCTGATCCGGTCCACCAGCCCGCTCCAGCCGCCCACCTTGTACAGGCCGGCGATGGTCAGCGGGGTCAGCGCGGCCACGATCACGAAGAACTGCAGGACCTCGTTGTAGATGGCCGCGGACAGCCCGCCCAGCGCGGTGTAGGCGAGCACGATGAGCGCGGCGATCACGATCGACAGCGGGATGGGCCAGCCCAGCAGCAGGTTCAGCAGCAGGGCCAGGGCGTACAGGTTGACGCCGGCGATGAGCACCTGGGCGAGTGCGAAGCTGATCGCGTTGACCAGGTGGGCGCCCTTGCCGAAGCGGCGGCGCAGGAACTCCGGCACGCTGCGGACCTTGGAGCCGTAGTAGAACGGCATCATCACCAGGCCGAGGAACAACATGGCCGGGATCGCGCCGATCCAGTAGTAGTGCACGGTCGGCATGCCGTACTGGGCGCCGTTGGCCGCCATGCCCAGCAGTTCGATCGCGCCGAGATTGGCGGAGATGAACGCCAGACCGGTGACCCACGCCGGGAGCGACCGACCGGAGAGCAGGAAGTCCAGGCTGGACGAGATCGACCGGCGCGCCATCACGCCGATGCCGAGGACCAGCAGGAAGTACAGAACGAGCAGGGCGTAGTCGAGCGGCCCGGCGTCCAACCGGAGATCCGCTGCGGCCAGCACGGACACAGGCCACCTCCAAGCCAACACCTTCGAACAACACTCACCAAGAAGGTGGAGTGCTCAAACATTACCGCGCAGTAGCCCTGCCGTATACCAGCCGAAACACAACCGTGCCCGAATTTGTTGCGGGCCCCTACCAATTAACCCGTTCGCACCCGCCCCGACCAGCTGGAACGCCCCCCACCGGAGGTGAGCGTTACATAGATCACACCCCCCGGCCACTCGACTACTCCAAGCGGAGGTACCTCGCTCAGGGAGCCGCGACCGCCGCCGGCCACACACAGACACGTCACGCCCGCACACGCCGGGCACATACCCGGACGCGGGTCCGGTCACCCAGGAAGATCAGCGGAGCGCCGCGGAAGATCGCCCCGACCACCGGACGGCCCGGGGCGCGGCACCCCGCCGACCCCGGACCCCCACCACTGCGCCGCTGCCACTGAACCGCGGGGCGCTCGCGGCGCGCTCAAGCCGCCCTCGACCGGTCAGCGCACCTGGAAGTTGGCCATCATCATCATGTCCTCGTGTTCCAGGTTGTGGCAGTGGAACACGTACTTGCCCCGGTAGCCGTCGAAGCGCAGCAGCACCTCGGCCTCGTCGCCGCTGCCCAGGTCGACCGTGTCCTTCCAGCCGGTCGCGTACCGGCCCGGGTTGAGCACCTGGAACGGCGCCAGGTGGATGTGGATCGGGTGCGGCACGTTCTGCGCGCGCAGCCGCCACAGCTCCACCGTGCCCAGGGCGGGCTCGGCCGCGAGGTGGTCCGGGTGGAACGGCTGCCCGTTCACCGTCCACGGGGTGACGCCGTGGTGGGCGGCCCCACCACCCCGCTGGAACGTGAACTCCCGCTCCACCACCGCCTGCGCGCGGGTCAGCGGCTCGACCTCGGCGAGCTTCGCGGGGACGCGGCTGTCGTCGGTTCCCCTGCGGGCCACCACGAACCGCATCACCTGGGCCGTGCCGCCCCGGCCGAGCTGGTTCACCAGCGTCACCCGCTGGCCGAGCGGGTAGCCGGAGAAGTCCACGACCACGTCGAAGCGCTCGGCCTGGGCCAGGTGCAGCGCGTCGTGCCCGACCGGCGCGGCGAGCAGCCCCTGGTCGCTGCCGATCTGGGTGAAGGCCGGCCCCCGCGGTGGCGGCGGGTCCAGGGCGAGCCGGTAGCGGCGCGCGTTGGAGGCGTTGAGCAGCCGGAACCGGTAGCGGGTGTTGGTCACCTCCAGCACCGGCCACGGCGCGCCGTTGACCAGCACGCAGTCCCCGAGCACCCCGCTCATGTGCTCGGCGGTGACCCCGGGCTGGCCGGTCAGCGAGGGGTCCAGCGACGGGTAGCGCAGCGAGCCGTCCGCGGCGAAGGCCCGGTCGGCGATCATCAGCGGCACGTCCCGGTCCCCGGCCGGCAGCCCCAGTGCCTGCTCCACGTCGTCGCGCACCAGGTGGAACCCGGCCAGGCCGCGGTAGACCTGCGGGCCGGTGAAGTCCATCCGGTGGTCGTGGTACCAGAGCGTGGCCGAGGGCTGGTCCAGCGGGTACGCGTAGTCGCGGGTGCCACCCGGGGCGATCACGTCCGTGGGGTAGCCGTCGTGCTCGGGTGGGGTGCGCCCGCCGTGCAGGTGGACCACGACGGGCACGGGCAGCTCGTTGCGGTGGCGGACCACGGTCCGCCGGCCGCGCCGCGACTCGATGGTCGGTCCGGGGAACGTCCCGTCGTAGCCCCACACCCGGGTGCGCAGGCCGGGCAGGATCTCCTGCTCGCCGACCCGCTGGGTGATCTCGTAGTAGTCGGTGTCCGCGTCGCTGCGGGTCGGCCGCAGCACCGGCGGCACCGGCAGCGGCGCGGTGAACGGCGCGGGCAGGGCTAACTCGCTGGTCAGCAGGCCGCCAGCACTGGACTCGGTCTCCTGGTTGGCGCCACCGCCGGTGCCCAGCGCGGAACAGCCCGCCGCGAACGGGGTGAGCAGCACCCCGCCGGCGGCCAGGCGCAGCAGGTGTCGTCGGGACAGTGCCACGGCGCTACTCCCGCCCCGCCCGGCCGCGCCGGCCCCGGTCGACCAGCACGGCCACCACCGCGCCGACCACGGCCAGCACCTGCGGGCCGAACCCGATCACCGCGGCCCACGGCGCGGCCACCGTCCCGTTCCCGACCACCAGCCTGCCGACCAGCTCGCTGAATACTAGAAAACCGACCGCCAGGCCGGCGAAAAGGCCAAGAATGGCCACACCCAGTGTTCTCATGCTGTTTCTTCCCGCTTTTCTTCTCCGCGGAACCCACCGTCGACATTTCCACCGAATTCGGCGTCGACGCAGATCGTGGCAGGTGTGCGCGGGAATGTGAGCGGCCGTGGATCGTCAGTTCACGACGATTTCCACCAACACCGACCCGCACCGGACGTCGTCACCAGGCGACATTCACAGTCAGCACCGGGCGACTGGAAAAACCGTGGCGACTGGTTATTCTCGCCGGGTGGACGAGGGACAGCGCTGGCGCCGGGGCGGGCGCGCGGACGCCGTGCTCGGCGCGGCCGTGTCGGTGGTGGTGGCCACGGCGATCAGCATGGACCTGGGCGGTGACCGCCAGCCCGACGTGGTGGCCTACCTGTTCGCGGCCGGCCTGGGCGCGTTGATGCTGGTGCGCCGCCAGTTCCCGGTGCTGGCGCTGGTGGCCGCGGCGACCGGGCTGCTCGCCTACTACGCGGCCGGCTACCCGGCGATCGGGCTGGCGCTGCCGGTGGCGGCCGCGCTGTACTCGGCGGCCGAGGCCGGCAAGCTGGTCGCCGCCACCGGCACCGCGGCCGCGCTGCTCCTGGTGAGCACGGCGTTCCGGCTGGCCGAGGGCGACGACCCGGCCTACCTGCTCGGCTTCGAGCTGGCCTCCACCGTCGGCCTGATGCTGACCGCGATCGCGCTGGGCGCGGCCGTGCGGGCCACCCGGCTGCTGCGCGACGAGCAGCGGCGCGCCGCGCGGCAGGCCGCGGCCGAGCGGGAGCGGGAGGCGCGCCGGCGGGTCGAGCAGGAGCGGCTGCGCATCGCCAGGGACCTGCACGACGTGCTGGGCCACACCATCGCGGTGGTCCGGGTGCAGGCCGCGGTCGCGGACGAGGCACTGGCCGACGACCCCGAGGCGGCCCGCGCCGCGCTGGGGGTGATCCGGCTGGCCAGTGACGAGGCCGTGCGGGAGCTGCGCGGCACGCTCGGGCTGCTGCGGGGCCCGGACGAGCCCGAGGCCCGCACCCCGGTGGGCGGCCTGCGGCACCTGGACGCGCTGGTGGCGGCGACCAGCCGGAGCGGCCTGCCGGTGCGGCTGCGCACCCTCGGCGAGCCCGTGCCGCTGCCGGTGGTGGTGGACACCACCGCGTACCGGATCGTGCAGGAGGCGCTGACCAACTGCCTGCGCCACGCCAGGGCCAGCAGCGTGCAGGTCGATCTGCGCTACCTCGACGACCGGTTGGAGATCAGCGTCACCGACGACGGCCAGGGCCTGGCCCGACCGGAGCAGGCCGACACCGGACGCGGCATCGCGGGCATGCGGGAGCGCGCCAGCCTGCTGGGCGGCCGGGTGGCGGTGGGCTCGCGGCCGGGCACCGGCTGCCGGGTGGACGCGTCCCTGCCGCTGGCGGTGCCGGCGTGATCCGCGTGGTGCTCGTCGACGACCAGCACCTGATGCGGGCCGGCCTGTGCGCGCTGCTGGAGCGGGCCGAGGACATCACCGTGGTCGGCGAGGCCGCCGACGGCGCGGCCGGCGTGGCCGTGGTGCTCGCCCAGCGGCCGGACGTGGTGCTGATGGACATCCGCATGCCCGGGGTGGACGGCATCGAGGCGACCCGGCGGATCGTGGCCGACCAGCGGCTGCGCCACGTGCGGGTGGTGGTGCTGACCACCTTCGACACCGACGAGCACATCTTCGACGCGATCCGGGTGGGCGCCGCGGGTTTCCTGCTCAAGAACACCGAGCCGGACCAGCTGCGCGCGGCCGTGCGCACGGTGGCCGGCGGCGAGGCCCTGCTGTCCCCGTCGGTCACCCGCCGGGTGCTGGCCGCGGTGGCGGACGGCCGGCCGCGCACCGACCCGGCGCGGCTGGCCGGGCTCACCGAGCGGGAACGCGAACTGCTCGCCGAGGTCGCGGCCGGCCACGCCAACCAGGAGATCGCCGAGCGGCTGTTCCTCAGCCCGGCCACGGTCCGCACCTACGTCAGCCGGCTGCTGACCAAGCTGGCCGCGCGCGACCGCGCCCAGCTGGTGCACATCGCCTACGAGAGCGGCCTGGTCCGCCCGGGCCAGGCCGGGCCACCCGACCAGGACTAGAACAGCCGGAACTCGTCGGACTCGGTGCCGCGCAGGGCGTCGTAGTCCAGCACCACGCAGCGGATGCCCCGGTCCTCGGCGAGCGTGCGGGCCTGCGGCTTGATCTGCTGGGCGGCGAACACGCCCTGCACCGGCGCCAGCAGCGGGTCGCGGTTGAGCAGTTCCAGGTACCGGGTGAGCTGCTCCACCCCGTCGATCTCGCCGCGCCGCTTGATCTCCACGGCCACGGCCCGGCCGTCGGCGTCGCGGCACATCAGGTCGACCGGGCCGATGGCGGTCGGGTACTCGCGGCGGACCAGCGTCCAGCCCGCGCCCAGGGTGGTGACGTGCTCGGCGAGCAGCTCCTGCAGGTGGGCCTCGACCCCGTCCTTGACCAGGCCCGGGTCCACACCCAGCTCGTGCTTTGACTCGTGCAGCACCTCGTCGATGGTGATCAGCAGCTTCTCACCGGCCTTGTTCTGCACCACCCACATGCCCGGCTCCTCCATCAGCCAGCAGGGCGGCGACATCCAGTTCAGCGGCTTGTAGGAGCCGCCGTCGGAGTGCACGAGGACCGAGCCGTCCGCTTTCACCATGAGCAGCCGCTGGGCCATGGGCAGATGCGCGGTCAGCCGACCGACGTAGTCAACTTGGCAACGAGCGATGACGAGGCGCACCGAGCCAGGCTAGTAGGACGGCGCGCCGCGCCGGCCTCCGGGCGGGGTTGACAATGTCATCCCCGCAGGAGGGGCGCGCGGAACAGGCCAACCCCGACTGAATCGGACGATGGGCGCGGGAGGAACAGGACGTGGAGAAACTCGGCTCTCGCCAGGTGTACGCGAACCCGTGGATGACCGTGCGGGAGGACCCGATCCGCCGGGCCGACGGCAGCACCGGCATCTACGGGGTGGTGGACAAGCCGCCCTACGCGCTGGTGATCCCGTTGGACGGGGAACGGCTGCACTTAGTCGAGCAGTTCCGCTACCCGCTGGGCATGCGCCGGTGGGAGTTCCCGCAGGGCACCGCGCCGGACCGGGCCGACGTGGACCCGCTGGTGCTGGCCGAGCGGGAGCTGCGCGAGGAGACCGGGCTGCGCGCCGGCCGCATGGTCGAACTCGGCACGCTGGACGTGGCACCGGGCCTGACCAGCCAGCGCGGCCGGGTGTTCCTGGCCACCGAGCTGACCGAGGGGGCACCCGAGCGGGAACTGGAGGAGCAGGACATGCGGGCCGCCTGGTTCCCGCGCGCCGAGGTCGAGGCGATGATCGCGCGCGGGCAGATCACCGACGCCCAGTCGGTGGCCGCCTACACCCTGCTGCTGCTGCACGAGTACCGGGCCTGACCTGCGGCGGCGACGCCAGGGGCGGCCGGAGGCAGACCCAGCAGGCGGCGTAGGCCAGGGCGGCCAGGCCGGCGAGCACGTAGAGGTTGCCGAACAGCGCGCCGGCCCCGGTGCGCAGGAACGGGTCAGCGCCGTCGGGGTAGTCCTCCCACCGGAAGGTGGCGGCCACCCCCAGCCACGCCACGGCCACCCCGAACCAGCCCGGCCCGAACCGGACGTGCGCGGCCAGGAACAGCAGCCCTGGGACCACCCAGATCCAGTGGTGGTCCCAGGACACCGGGGACACCAGCAGCCCGGTCACCGCGCAGCACAGCACCCCGGCGAGTTCCTGGCCGCGCCGGCTGGCCGCGGCGGCCGTCACCAGCCCCGCCGCCCCGACCAGGGCGGCGACCGGCAGCCACAGCGGGTCGACCGCGCCGTCGGCGGCGGCCGCCGGGCTGGTCAGCCGCAGCAGCATGCCGCGCAGCGACTGGTTGATCACCCGCGCCGGGTCGGCGGTCACCCGGCTGGTGTCCAGGAACAGGCCACTCCAGTAGGTGGCCGAGTCGTGCGGGAACAGCAGGAAGCCCACGGCCGCGGCGGCCACGAACACGCCCGCGGCCGTGCCGGCGGCCCTGCCGCGCCCGCTCAGCAGCAGGTAGCCGATGAAGATCAGCGGGGTCAGCTTGGCCGCGGCGGCCAGGCCGACCCCGATCCCGGTCGTGCTCTGCCGCCGTGCCCCGATCGTGCTGACCACGACCAGGGCCACGACCAGCACGCTGACCTGGCCGAGGACCAGGTGGTTGGCCACCGGGTAGAGGGGCAGCGCCGCGGTGGTGGCGAGCACCGCGAGCAGGGGCCGCCGCTCCGGTGTCGCCACGCCCAGCCCGGCCAGCACCACCCAGCACAGCAGCACCAGGCACAGCACGGACAGCACCGTCCAGACGGCGACGGCCGCGTCCACGCCGAGCAGGGCGAACGGCACGAACAGCACGCTGGTCAGCGGCGGATAGGTGTACTCCAGCCCCAGGTCGGTGACCACCTCGTAGAGCGGCTGCCCGGCCAGCACGGCCTGCCCGGCGGCCCGGTACACCGCCAGATCCATCCAGGGCCGGCCAGCGGCGTGCTCGGCCACCGCGCCCACCGCGGTCGCGCCGAGCAGCAGCAGGCCGAGACCGACGGCGAGCGCCTGGTCCCGTCGGCCGGTCCGGGACGGCGTCCCGGTGACGCGCCCTGGCGCGGCCCCCGGGCTCTCCGCCGCATCGCCGGCCACCGCAGTCACCCCCGGCACGCTCCCACCGCCCCCGGCCGAGGGGCACGATAGCCGGCCAGGCCACCGCCACTCGCACCAAAACCGCAGGTCAACCCCTAACGGGGGACGGATTGCGCCCGGTGGGGTCTCACTCCCGCCCGGTCGGCCAGACCGGTGGCCGCTTGGCCAGGAAGGCGGCCATGCCCTCCTTGGCCGAGGGCGTCTGCGCGCTGGCGGCCATCACCTCGACGGCGAGGGCGTAGGCGTCCACCTCGGGCCGGTCCAGCTGGGCGTAGAGGGTCTGCTTGCCCAGGGCCTTGCTGGCCCGGCTGCCCCTGGTGGCGCGGGCCAGCAGTTCGGTGGCCGCCGCGTCGAGTTCGGCGTCCGGCACCACCCGGTTCACCAGGCCCCACTGCTCGGCGGTGTGCGCGTCGACGACGTCACCGGTCAACGCCATCTCCATCAGCCGCTTGCGCCCGATGGACCGGGCCACCGGCACGGCCGGGGTGTGGCAGAACCAGCCGCCCTTGCCGCCGGGCAGGGCGAATCCGGCGCTGTGCCCGGCCACGGCCAGGTCGCACGAGGCCACCAGCTGGCAGCCGGCGGCGGTGGCCAGCCCGTGCACCCGGGCCAGCACCACCTGCGGGGCCAGCTCGATGGCACGCATCAGCTCGGTGCACAGGGTGAGCAGTTCCCGCACGCCGGCCAGGTCGCGCCCGGCCACGTCGGCGAAGTCGTGGCCGGCGGAGAACACCGGTCCGGCGCCGGCCAGGATCACCCCGGTGGCGTCCGAGGCGGCGGTGGCGCGGAACGCGGCCAGCAGCTCGGCCAGGTGGTCGGCGGACAGCGCGTTGCGCCGTTCCGGTCGGTTCATCGTGATCCGCACGGTGTCGCCGTCCCGCATCACGAGAATGTGCTGGTAATCGCCCATGTTCGGCACGGTAGCCCGCAACCGGCGACAGCTGAAGGGCGTGTCGGCCTGGCTAGGCTGGAACGGTGCCCCACCAGCTGCTCCCGTTCCTGCTCGTGGTCCTGGTGCTCACCGTGACACCGGGCCCGGACATGGTCCTGGTGCTGCGCAATGGCGTGCGCGGCGGCGCCAGGCTGGCGTGGTGGACCGGGCTGGGCTGCTGCGCCGGCATCGCCGTGCACGCCACCGCGGCCGTGGTCGGTCTGGCCGCGGTGCTGGCCGCCTCCGCCACCGCCTACACGGTGGTGCGCCTGGTCGGCGCGGCCTACCTGGTCTTCCTCGGCGCCAGCGCGCTGTGGTCGGTGCGGCCGAGGGCGCGCCGGTCCACCGTCCAGCTCACCCCGGACCAGGCCCAGCCCCTGGTCACCGAGCCCCTGCTCACCGATCCCCTGGTCACCGCACCAGCCGCGGCCGAACCGCTGGTCACCGCTCCGACCGTCGCCGGCCCGACCGCCAGCACGCCCACCGCCGGCACACCCACCTCGGGCGCGCCGGTCCAGCCCGAGCCGCCCGCCCTGACCAGGGGCACGGCCTTCCGGCAGGGCGTGCTGAGCAACCTGCTCAACCCGAAGATCGCGCTGCTCTTCCTCACCCTGCTGCCCCAGTTCGTCACCCCGGAGGAGCCCAGGCTGGCCACCTCAGCGGTGTTGGCCCTGGTCTTCCTCGGCCTGGCCGTGCTGTGGTGGCGGGTGTTCTCCCTGGTGGTCGCGGTGCTCGGGCGGGTGCTGTCGGCCCAGCGGGTCCGCACCGCCCTGGAGTGGGCCACCGGCCTGGTGCTGATCACCCTGGGCCTGCGCGTCGCCCTCGACGGCTGATCCCGCCGACACCCCGTCCCCACCCGTCCACCCGTGCGCCGCGGCCCCCACCCCGTCGAGACCCCAGCTTCAGTTCAGTCACCGCTGTACTGTTGTCCTCATGCTGAAGTGTGAGACGCGGGAGGACGCGTTGGCCCGCCTCGGCCGGGCGCTGGCCGACCCGACCCGCTGCCGCATCCTGGTGGCCCTGCTGGACGGCGTCAGCTACCCCGCCCAGCTCGCCGACCACCTCGGCCTGACCCGCTCCAACGTCTCCAACCACCTGTCCTGCCTGCGCGGCTGCGGCCTGGTCGTGGCCACCTACCAGGGCCGCCAGGTCCGCTACGCCCTGGCCGACGCGCACCTCGCGCGGGCGCTGGGCGAGCTGGTCCAGGTCGTGCTCGCCGTCGACACCGCCGAGCCCTGCCTCAACGACACGCCGGACATCCCGAGCGGCGAGCGCCCGGCCGACGCGGGCGCGACCACAGCGGAGGCACCCCGATGAGCACCCGCCACCACCGGATCGACCTGTCGCCGACCCCAGCCCCAGCCGCAGTCCCGGCGCGGACGGCTGCCGGGTGCGCGGACGGCTGCTGCGCGCCCGAGCCCAGCAGCCGTCCTCGGCTCGACCCGCGCCGCCGGGCGGTGCTCACCCGGCGGGTGCGGCTGCTGGTCGCCGCGACCATCACCTACAACCTCGTCGAGGCGGTCGTCGCGCTCACGGCCGGATCGGTCGCCGACTCGACCGCGTTGATCGGCTTCGGCCTGGACTCGGTCATCGAGGTCGCCTCGGCCGCCGCGGTGGCCTGGCAGTTCTCCGGCGCCGACCCGCAGCAGCGGGAGCGGGCGGCGTTGAAGGTCATCGCGGTGTCCTTCTTCGCGCTCGCGCTCTACGTCACGGTCGAGTCGGTGCGCTCCCTGCTGGGCGCCGAGACCGCCGACCACTCCCCGGTGGGCATCGCGCTGGCTGCGGTGTCCCTGCTGGTGATGCCGTTCCTGTCGGCCGCACAGCGGCGCGCCGGACGCGAACTGGGCTCGGCCAGCGCGGTGGCCGATTCCAAGCAGACCCTGCTGTGCACCTACCTGTCCGGTGTGCTGCTGGTCGGCCTGCTGCTCAACGCCCTGGTCGGCTGGTCCTGGGCCGACCCGATCGTCGCGCTGGTGATCGCCGCCGTGGCGGTGCAGGAGGGCCGGGCAGCCTGGCGTGGTCAGCACTGCTGCTGACCACGCCGGCCACACCGGTTGACCGGACCGCCGGCCGGCGCGTCAGCCGCGTTCCACCGGCAGGTTGTTCGCCTCCCGCACCACGTCCACGATCTCGGCCATGATCTGGGTGAGTTCGTAGTCCTTCGGGGTGAACACCCGGGCCACGCCCTGCTCGCGCAGCACGGCCGCGTCCTCGCCGGGGATGATGCCGCCCACGATCACCGGCACGTCCCCGGCGCCGGCCGCGCGCAGCCCCGCCACCACCGCGGGCACCACCTCCAGGTGCGACCCGGACAGCACGGACAGGCCGACCACGTGCACGTCCTCCTGCACGGCGGCGGCCACGATCTGGCCGGGGGTGAGCCGGATCCCCTGGTAGACCACTTCGAAGCCGACGTCCCGCGCGCGCACCGCCACCTGCTCGGCCCCGTTGGAGTGCCCGTCCAGACCGGGCTTGCCGACCAGGATGCGCAGCCGCTCGCCCAGTTCCGCACCGGTGCGGCGGACCCGCTCGCGCACCACGGCCAGCTCGGCCCCGGCCGCACCCGAGGCACCGGCCCCGCCCGAGGCACTGGCCGAGGTCACCCCGGTCGGCGCCCGGTACTCGCCGAACACCTCGCGCAGCGCCGCCGCCCACTCCCCCGTGGTCACCCCGGCCCTGGCGCAGACCAGGGTCGGCTCGACCAGGTTGGCCCCGGTCTTGGCGGCGTTGCGCAGCGCGGACAGTGCCGCGTCCACTGTGGAGTGATCCCGGCCGGCCCGCCAGGCCAGCACCGCCCGCACGGCGCGGCGTTCCACCTCGGGGTCGACCGTCTCCACGGAGGACGCGCCGTCAGTCTGCAGTGGACTGGGCTCGGTGCTGGTGAACCTGTTCACCCCGACCACGACGTCCTCGCCCGCCTCGATGCGGCGACGCCGCTCGGCCAGCGAGGTCACCAGTTCGGACTTCATGTAGCCGCTCTCCACCGCGGCCACCGCGCCACCCATCGCCTGCACCCGGTCGATCTCGGCACGCGCCCCGCGCACGATCTCGTCCACAAGGGACTCGACCACCCTGGACCCGTCGAAGATGTCCTCGTACTCCAACAGATCCGTCTCGTAGGCCAGCACCTGCTGCATGCGCAAAGCCCACTGCTGGTCCCACGGGCGGGGCAGGCCCAGCGCCTCGTTCCACGCCGGCAGCTGGACCGCCCTGGCCCGCGCCGAGCGGGACAGCGTCACCCCGAGCATCTCCAGCACGATGCGCTGCACGTTGTTCTCGGGCTGGGCCTCGGTCAGGCCGAGCGAGTTGACCTGCACCCCGTAGCGGAACCGGCGCTGGCGCGCCTGGGTGACGCCGTAGCGCTCGCGGGTGATCTCGTCCCAGAGCGCGGCGAACGCGCGCAGCTTGCACATCTCCTCGACGAACCGCACGCCCGCGTTGACGAAGAAGGAGATCCGCCCCACCACGTCCCCGAACCGGTCCTCGGGCACCTGACCGGAGTCGCGCACCGCGTCCAGCACGGCGATGGCCGTGCACAGCGCGTAGGCCACCTCCTGGACCGGCGTGGCGCCGGCCTCCTGCAGGTGGTAGCTGCAGATGTTGATCGGGTTCCACTTCGGCACGTTGACCACGGCCCAGGTGACCATGTCGGTGATCAGCCGCAGGCTCGGGCCGGGCGGGAACACGTAGGTGCCCCGGGACAGGTACTCCTTGATGATGTCGTTCTGGGTGGTGCCGGCCAGCTTCGCCAGCACCTCGCCCCGGTCCAGCCCGGCCTGCTCGGCCTGCTCGCCGGCGACGGTGACGTAGAGCGCGAACAGCCACATGGCGGTGGCGTTGATGGTCATCGAGGTGTTCGCCTCGGCCAGCGGGATCTGGTCGAACAACTGGCGCATGTCCCCGATGTGGCTGACGGGCACCCCCACCTTGCCGACCTCACCCCTGGCCAGTTCGTGGTCGGGGTCGTAGCCGGTCTGGGTGGGCAGGTCGAAGGCGACGGACAGGCCGGTCTGCCCCTTGGCCAGGTTCCGGCGGTAGAGCGCGTTGGATGCCGCTGCCGAGGAATGGCCCGCGTAGGTGCGCATCACCCACGGGCGATCCCGCTCGCGGTCGGTCGGGTAGGGCACGGCCACCTCCCGCTGGCGCGGATTGGCCGCACCAGTGGCAACCCTGGCTCAGGTGCCGCGCCAACCCGCTCAACTTCGTCGTAGCGATCAGCGTACTGACGAGTAACAAAGTGGCGCCGTGCGTTGCGTCACTGAATCGAAACCTGTTTCGATGCCGAGCCCTGCATCCCCGCGGCGGACCGCCGACCAACCCGAGCGCAGCCCCCGCCCTCCCAGGGGGGCGACCCCGCGTCCAGCCTATCCGTCCCCCACCCGCGGGAACATCGCCACGAGCGACGCTGTGGACAACCTCGGCCCCTGTGCACAACCGGCACCTCGAACGGGTGAAAACGCAGGCGACTCCGGCAGTGTGTGGTATCCGCCCCCGGCCCGGGCCAGCACCGGAGCAGCGCCCCGCACCAGAGCCGAACCAACCCCACCGCCACGCCACCACACCCGCCCGAGGTGCCGGCCGCGACCTCCGGTCGCCGGTCAGCGCTCGGGTTCCGCCGTGGCCCGTTCCACGTTCGCGCCCAACCGCCGCAGGTTCTCCACGAAGTGCGGGTAGCCCCGGTCGATGTGGAACACGTCCCACACCTCGGTCACGCCCTCGGCGCACAGTCCGGCCAGCACCAGCCCGGCGCCCGCGCGGATGTCCGACGCCCACACCGGCGCGCTGGACAGCCGCTCCACCCCACGCACCACCGCGTGGTGGCCGTCGGTCCGGGCATCGGCACCCAGGCGGATCATCTCCTCGATGAACCGGAACCGGGACTCGAACAGGTTCTCGGTGATCATCGAGGTGCCCTCGGAGATCGCGGACAGCGCGATGGCGAACGGCTGCAGGTCCGTGGCGAACCCCGGGTACGGCAGCGTCACGAAGTCCACCGACTTGGGCCGGTCGGGCATGACCACCCGGAAGCCCAGTTGCTCCCCGCCGATCTCGGTGTCGATCTGCGCCCCGGCGCTGTTCAGCTTGTCCAGCACCAGGTCCAGGTGGTGCGGGTCAACCCCGCGGACCGTGATGTCACCTCGGGTCATGGCCGCGGCAAAAGCCCAGGTGGCACCGACGATCCGGTCGCCGATCACCCGGTGCTGGGTGGGCTGCAGCGACTCGACCCCGTGCACGGTCAGCGTGGACGTGCCCGCGCCCTCGATCTTGGCGCCCATCTGCTGCAGCATCATGCACAGGTCGCTGATCTCGGGTTCGCGCGCGGCGTTGTCGATGACCGTGGTCCCCTCGGCCAGCACCGCGGCCATCAGGATGTTCTCGGTGGCGCCCACGCTGGGGAAGTCCAGCCAGATCTGCGCGCCGTGCAGGTCCTCGGCCTCGGCCACCACGCAGCCGTGCTCGATCGTGCTGGTGGCGCCGAGCTGACGCAGTCCGCTCTGGTGCATGTCCAGCGGACGCGAGCCGATGGCGTCCCCACCGGGCAGCGCCACCACCGCGCGCCGGCACCGGCCGACCAGCGGCCCCAGCACGCACACCGAGGCACGCAGCTTGCCCATGGACGCCGAGTCGGCCCGGTGGTTCAGTTCGCGCGGCGTGGTGATGGTGGCGGTGTCCCCGGTGACGTCGACCGTGCAGCCCAGGCTCCGCAGCACGTCCGCCATCAGCGGGACGTCCAGGATCTCGGGGCAGTTGGTGATGGTGGTGGTGCCCTCGGCCAGCAGCGCGGCGGCCATCAGCTTCAACACGCTGTTCTTCGCACCGACAACGTCGACCGCACCGACCAGGCGAGCCCCGCCGCTGACCTGGAAATGCTCACTCACGCGGCCACCTCGCTGGCGCTCAGCAGCGCGCACGCGGCCACTGCGCTGAATGGTTCGCTCGCAAGCGTGCTCACGAATTCTCCTTGCTGCGATTGTCGAATCCGGCTTGGGCAGGGCGGGTTCCGGACAGCTCCCGGGCAATCGTACGGATGTTCACCCGCCGCCAAGGCAGGGGCCGAGGACCAGTGCGGCGCGGTCACACCGGGCACCGTTGTTCCGGCCTAGAGTCTCTGCCATGGGCATACATCTGACGCGCATCTACACCCGGGTGGGCGACGACGGGACCACCGGGCTCGGCGACTTCTCCCGGGTGGCCAAGACCGATCCCCGCATCGTGGCCTATGCCGACGTGGACGAGACCAACGCGGCCATCGGCGTGGCACTGGCCCTGGGCAACCCGGCCGACGACGTGGCCGAGGTGCTCCGGCAGGTGCAGAACGACCTGTTCGACGTGGGCGCGGACCTGTGCGCGCCGATCGTGCCCGACCCCAAGTACCCGCCGCTGCGCATCACCCAGTCCTACGTCGACCGGCTGGAGCAGTGGTGCGACGAGTTCAACGAGCGGGTCGGCAAGCTCGACTCGTTCATCCTGCCCGGCGGCACCCCGGCGGCGGCCCTGCTGCACCAGGCCCGCACCGTGGCCCGACGCGCCGAGCGCAGCACCTGGGCGCTGATCGAGGTCGACCGCGACCGCACCAACCCGCTGACCGCGAAGTACCTGAACCGGCTGTCCGACCTGCTGTTCATCCTGTCCCGGGTGGCCAACCCGGACGGTGACGTGCTGTGGCGGCCCGGCGAGAACCGGTAGCGGCGGGCCACTGGCCGCGCACCGCCGACGCCCGGGTCAGGACTCAGGACGCCCAGGGAACACTGCGGCCCGGAGGCGCTGCTTCCAGCCAGGAAAGAAAGCCGGTCAGCGCGTCCGGGCCCATTGCGATCTCGACCTCGCCCGTGGTGGCGCGACAGCGCAGCACGGTGGAGGCGGTGGGCATGGCGTAGGTCTCGGGTCCGGTGGGTTCCCGCCGGGTGGCGATCTCCAGGCCGTCCCTGCGGATCACCTGGTTCGGGCCGGACCCCAGGCTGAGCACCCGGAACCAGACGAACTCGTCACCGCGATAACGGCCGACACCCAGGTGCCAGCCCCGCCCGGAGTCGTCCAGGCGCTGGCGCAGTGCCACGTGGACTCCGCCCTCGCGGAGCAGCCGCAGCCGGCGCCAGGCGAGCATTCCCAGCACGACAGCCGCAGCGAACAGGACCACCCCGGTTATCTCGGCGATCCCCACGGCCCGCGCCCGCTCGTTCCCGATCCGCCGCTCAGGCCGACAGTCCCACGGCCCGGAGCCGGGCGGCCGCTTTGACCCTGGCCTCCTCGTCCGCGGCCTGCAGGTCGGCCTTGGCCTGTTCCACATCGATCTCGTGGGCCAGCTCGGCGGACTCGGCCAGCACGCTCACGCCCTTGCCGGTGACCGACAGGAACCCACCGTGCACGGCCGCGGTCTCCCACTCGCCGTTGGTGGTGTGCACCTTGACCACGCCACCCTCGACCAGCTCGCCGAGCATGGGCTCATGACCGGGCAGGATGCCGATCTCGCCCTCGGTGGTCTGCGCCACGACCATGGTGGCCGTGCCGGACCACAGGCGACGCTCCACGGCGACCAGCTGGACGGACATCTCGGCCACGCGCATCTCCCTTGTCTTCCACCAGTCACGACCAGTCTAGACGGTGCGCTGACAACCTCGACGCCCCTCCCGGTGTCAGTCCCGGTGAACCAGCCCGGCCGGACTCCGGCCGCAGGGCTCGAACCAGCTGAGGGGGCACAGTGGATCCAGGCGGCGGCGACTTCACGGACTTCGTGACCCACCGCTCACCAGTCCTGCTGCGCACCGCGTACCTGCTCTGCGGTGGTGACCGAGGCGCGGCCGAGGACCTGCTCCAGGACGTGCTGGAGCGCATGTTCAGCCGCTGGCACCGCATCAACGGCGACCCCGAGGCCTATGCCAGGGCCGCGTTGGCCAACGCCGCGGCCAACCGCTGGCGCCGGCGCTCCCGGCGGGTGCCGGAGACATCGCTGACCGACGGGGTGCAGCCGCCGGTCGGTGGCCACGAACAGGGCGTTGTCGACCGGGACCAGGTGGTGCGCGCCCTCGCCGCACTGCCTCCTCGGATGCGCGCGGTGCTGGTGCTGCGCTTCTTCAACGACCTGACCGAGGCGCAGACCGCGACGGCGCTGCGCTGCGGGGTGGGCACGGTGAAGAGCCAGACCTCCCGGGGGCTGGCCCGGTTGCGGGAGACGCTGGTGGACCGACCGGCCCCGCCCGCCCAGCCGGCGCACCAGCACCCGGCGCCGCCCCCAGCGGCACCCGGCCAGGCCGAGTCGGGTGCGGCCCCGGCCACGCCGCGCGAACCACGGCCGCGGGCCGTGCGCCCACACCACGTCAGGAGGCGATGACCGACATGGACGCCGAACTGCTCGGCCAGAGCATGCGCGATGCCACCGACCAGATCGAACTCCGACCGGATTTCACCGCCGCCGTGCTGCGGGGCGCACGCCGCCGCCGGGCCCGGCGCCGCACGGCCGCGGCCGGCGCGGCCCTGTGCGCGGCGCTGGCTGGTGGTGCCGCGGTCGCGGTGTGGCCGGCCGCGCCACCCGGTCAGGAGCAGCTGGCCGACGCCCGGTTCGACCAGCCCACCCGGGGCGACCTCGGCGGTGACCGCCAGTTCACCACCGACGTGGTGGCCGCCTGGCGGAACGGCGTGCTCAGCCCGCGCCGCGTCTTCCCCGAGGCCCCGGACGACCTGCGGGGCGACCCGCACGTGTACTGGGCGGGCACCACCGAGGCCGGTCCCGCCGCCGTGGTGCTTCAGCGCGTGCGAGTCGGCACGCGCGGCAGCGCGCGGCCCGGGGACGCCGACCAGATCACCACCCTGGTCGGTCTGGTGGCCACCGACCCGGCCAACGGCCAACTCACGCTGGTCAAGACCTACACCCCCCACGTCGCGGGCGGCGACTACGTCCGGGCCGGCTTCCAGTTCGGCCCGGGCGACCGCACGGTCCTGGCGCTGGATGACGGCGAGCCGATGTTCGTCTCCGCGGGCGCGACCTACGCGCAGACCGGTGCGGTCACCCGGTCCTGGCAGGAGGTGCCGCGCGCCGACGGCGTGGGCGTGGTCACGCTTCCCGAGGGCACCGACCCCGGCGATGTCCGGCTGGTCGTCCGGCAACCACCGCGGCCCACCGACCGGGAACCGGACCCCCAGACCTTCGTGGGGCTGTACCAGGCCAGCGCCGAACTCTCCCCCACCAGCAGCGCGCCCAGCAAGCCGGACCACACCCTGCCGTGGTGGGAGACGGGCGTCGGGGTGGCCCGGGTGGGAGCCACCCCCGGGGACGAACCGGACGAGCAGGTCAGCGACGTGTTCGACCAGGCGCTGGCCGAGGCCGCCGTCACCGATCCCCTGGCCCGGCACAGCGTGACCAGGTGGAACGTGCTGGCGGGCCGGGCCGGCGGGGGCACGGCCATCATCGGCGAGCGCCAGGACGGCGACCGGCCCAGCCGGTTGTTCACCGTGCTCCGGGATGCCAACGGGGCCGTGACCCAGGTGCTGTTCTCCGGCGAGGTCGACCCGACCGCCCCGCTGCCCGTCCACGTGCGCCTGCCCGACGGCCAGGGCTGGGTGGTGGCCGCCTACGGCTCGTCCCTGCGCTACCGGACCGGCCCGGGCGAGGCGTGGCGCACGGCGGACACCGGCCGCGACGCCGGGCTGCTGCCGGATCCGGCCACCGAGGTGGAGGTGACGCCCAGGGGCGGCGCTCCGGTGGTCGTACCACTGCCTCGGTAGCCGCCCGGGCCGCCCGAGCGTCCACGTCGGACAGCGACGAGGGCTGCGCCGTGACAGCGAAGGGGGCGGAAGTCCACATCGGACTCCCGCCCCCTCGGCCGGTCGAACTGGTGTCAGCTCAGCTGGCTCACTTGCCGGTGAGCTTCTTGTAGTTCTTCTCCAGGTCGTCCAGGCCACCGCACATGAAGAACGCCTGCTCGGGCATGTGGTCGAAGTCGCCCTTGAGCAGCCGGTCGAACGCCTCGACGGTCTCCTTGACCGGCACGGTGGAGCCCGGCTGGCCGGTGAACTGCTCGGCGGCCATCATGTTCTGCGACAGGAACCGCTCGATCCGGCGGGCCCGCTGCACCAGCACCTTGTCCTCTTCGGACAGTTCGTCCATGCCGAGGATGGCGATGATGTCCTGCAGCTCCTTGTACCGCTGGAGCACCCGGACGACCTCGCGGGCGACCCGGTAGTGCTCCTCGCCGACGATCGCGGGGTCCAGGATCGTCGAGGTGGAGGCCAGCGGGTCCACCGCCGGGAAGATGCCCTTGGAGAACACGGTCCTGGACAGCTCGGTGGTGGCGTCCAGGTGGGCGAAGGTGGTCGCCGGGGCCGGGTCGGTGTAGTCGTCCGCGGGCACGTAGATGGCCTGCATGGACGTGATGGACCGGCCACGGGTGGAGGTGATGCGCTCCTGCAGCTCACCCATCTCGTCGGCCAGGGTCGGCTGGTAACCCACGGCCGAGGGCATGCGGCCGAGCAGCGTGGAGACCTCGGAGCCGGCCTGGGTGAACCGGAAGATGTTGTCGATGAACAGCAGCACGTCCTGGTTCTGCACATCGCGGAAGTACTCCGCCATGGTCAGCGCGGACAGGGCGACCCGCATACGGGTGCCCGGCGGCTCGTCCATCTGACCGAACACCAGCGCGGTGTCCTTGAGCACGTCGGCCTCACCCAGTTCCAGGATGAGGTCGTTGCCCTCACGGGTGCGCTCACCCACGCCGGCGAACACCGACGTACCACCGAAGTTCTTGGCGATACGGCGGATCATCTCCTGGATGAGCACGGTCTTGCCGACACCGGCACCACCGAACAGGCCGATCTTGCCACCCTGCACGTACGGGGTGAGCAGGTCGATGACCTTCAGACCGGTTTCCAGCATCTCGGTCTTCGGCTCAAGCTTGTCGAAGTCCGGCGCCTTGCGGTGGATGCTCCAGTGCTCCGCGTCGCTGGCGTAGCCGGGCTGGTCGAGGCAGTCGCCGAGGGCGTTGAACACGTGGCCCTTGACCACGTCGCCCACGGGCACCGAGATCGACTTGCCGGTGTCGGTCACCGCGGCGCCCCGGACCAGGCCGTCGGCCGGCTGCATGGAGATGGTGCGCACCAGGTTGTCCCCGAGGTGCTGGGCCACCTCCAGGGTGAGCGTGCGCTCCTGACCCTGCAGCGTGGTCTTCACCTTCAGCGCGTTGAACAGCTCAGGGATCTCGTTGCGGGGGAACTCGACGTCCACGACCGGACCGATGACCCGGACCACCCGGCCGACGGCCGTCGAGGGAGAGACAGTGGCAGTCATTTATTCATCACTTCCTGCGGCAGCCTTGAGGGCGTTGGCACCGCCGACGATCTCGCTGATCTCCTGGGTGATCTGGGCCTGACGCGCCTGGTTGGCCTGGCGGGTCAGCGTGCCGATCAGCTCGTTGGCATTGTCCGTCGCGGCCTTCATCGCCCGCTGGCGCGCGGCCGACTCGGACGCGGCGGCCTCCAGCAGCGCGGCGAACAACCGCGTCTTGATGTACTTCGGGAGCAACGCGCGGAGCAGCGTCTCGGCATCCGGTTCGAAGTCGTAGGCCGGCGGAGCCGTTTCCGGCTTGTCCGAGAACTCGACCTCCATCGGGGCGATCCGCTTGGCCACCGGGTTCTGCGTGCCCATGGACACGAACTCGGTGTAGACGATGTGCAGCTCGTCAACACCGAGGATGCCGTCCTCACCCGGCCCGTCCGCACCGTCGTCGGCACCCGCCATGAAGCTGTCGACCAGGGGCTGGCCCACCTCGGAGGCGTTGACGTAGTGCGGCTGCTCGGAGAAACCCGTCCAGGAGCCGGCGATCTCGCGGTGCCGGAACCGGTAGTAGTTCAGCCCCTTGCGGCCGATCACGAACAGCGACGGTTCCTTGCCCTCGGAGCGCAGCAGTGCCTGCAGCTCCTCGGCCCGCTTGATGACGCTGACGTTGTACCCACCGCACTGTCCCCGGTCGCTGGTGACCACCAGCACGGCGGCGCGCCTCGGCCGCTCGCGCGGCACCAGCAGCGGGTGGTCCAGCGAGGAGGCGCCGGCCAGCGCGGAGAGCACGCTGGTGATCTCCGCTGCGTACGGCCGGGCGGCCTGGATCCTCGCCTGCGCCCTGGCGATGCGCGACGCGGCGATGAGTTCCATCGCCCTGGTGATCTTCTTGATCGACTGGGTCGAGCGGATCCGTTGACGAAGTGCTCGCAGCTCAGCAGCCATGGGTCACCAGGTCACTTCGTCGCCGGGGCGGGTCGGTTCACGGTGACCGACTCCTGCCCGACCTTGTCGGCGCCCAGCGCCTCGGCCGGGGCCTCGTTGATCACGGTCGCCCCGCTGGAGGTGGTGAACTGCTTCTTGAAGTTGTTGATCGTCTCGACCAGCCGGTTCTCGTTGTCGTCGGACAGGTCCTTGGTGTCCCGGATCTCGCTGAGGATGCCCGCGTGGTTGCGGCGCAGGTGCTCCAGCAGCTCCCGCTCGAACCGGCGCACGTCCTCCACCGGCACCGAGTCCAGGTGTCCCCGGGTGCCCATGTACAGCGACACCACCTGCTCCTCGACCGGGAACGGGCTGTACTGCGGCTGCTTGAGCAGCTCCCACAGCCGGGCACCGCGGTCGAGGGTGGCCTTGGTGGCCGCGTCGAGGTCGGAGCCGATGGAGGCGAACGCCTCCAGCTCACGAGCCTGCGACAGGTCCAGCCGCAGCGAACCGGTGGCCTTGCGCATGGCCTTGATCAGGGCGGAGTTGCCCACGCGGGACACCGAGATACCGGCGTTGATGGCCGGCCGCTGGCCCGCGTTGAACAGCTCGGTCTCCAGGAAGCACTGCCCGTCGGTGATGGAGATGACGTTGGTGGGGATGTAGGCCGACACGTCGTTGGCCTTGGTCTCGATCACCGGCAGACCGGTCATGGAGCCGCCACCCAGGTCGTCGGAGAGCTTGGCGCAGCGCTCCAGCAACCGGGAGTGCAGGTAGAACACGTCTCCAGGGTATGCCTCGCGGCCCGGCGGACGGCGCAGCAGCAGCGAGATGGCCCGGTAGGCCTCGGCCTGCTTGCTCAGGTCGTCGAACACGATCAGCACGTGCTTGCCCTGGTACATCCAGTGCTGGCCGATGGCCGAGCCGGTGTAGGGGGCCAGCCACTTGAAGCCCGCCGAGTCCGAGGCGGGGGCGGCCACGATGGTGGTGTACTCCATCGCGCCGGCCTGCTCCAGGGTGTGCTTGACCGCCGCGATGGTCGAGCCCTTCTGGCCGATCGCCACGTACACGCAGCGGACCTGCTGCTTGGGGTCGCCGGTCGCCCAGTTTTCCTTCTGGTTGAGGATGGTGTCCACGCAGACCGTGGTCTTGCCGGTCTTGCGGTCACCGATGATCAGCTGGCGCTGGCCGCGGCCGATCGGGGTCATGCCGTCGATGGCCTTGATGCCGGTCTGCAGCGGCTCCTTCACCGGCTGGCGCTGCATCACCGTGGCGGCCTGCAGCTCCAGGTCGCGGCGGCCGTCGGCGACGATCTCACCGAGTCCGTCGATGGGCTGGCCCAGCGGGTTCACCACGCGGCCGAGGAAGCCGTCGCCCACCGGCACGGACAGCACCTGCCCGGTGCGCCGGACCTCCTGGCCCTCCTCGATGTCCTCGTAGCTACCGAGGATGACCGCGCCGATCTCCCGGGTCTCCAGGTTCTGGGCCACGCCCAGGACGCCGCCAGGGAACTCCAGCAACTCGTTCATCATCGCCGAGGGCAGGCCCGCCACGTGGGCGATGCCGTCACCGGTGTCGGCGACGATCCCGACCTCTTCCCGGTCGACGTCCGGGGAGTAGCTGGAGACGTACTTCTCGATCGCACTGCGGATCTCGTCCGACGAGATCGTCAGCTCCGCCATGTCGTTCCTGCTCTCGCTTCGTTCTTGATTGCGGTCCTCGCCGGCCCCCGGGTTGCCGGCACAACGGACCGCGCGGGTGCAAGGGGCTCCACCACAGCCGCGGTTCCGGGGATGGTCAGCCAGCCAGCTCGCGGCGCACGGCGTTCAGCCGGCCCTGGATGCTGCCGTCGATGACCTCGTCGCCCACCTTGATCAGCAGGCCCCCGCCGATCGACCGGTCGACCTGGACGTGCAGCGCGATCGGTCGGGAGTAGATCCTGGTCAGGGTGGCGGCCAGCCGCGAGCGCTGCGCCTCGGTCAGCTCGACCGCCGAACGCACGTAGGCGATCGACCGCTCCCGCCGCCTGGCGGCGAGGCTGGCGAGTTCGTCAAGCCCCTCGACCACGTCGCGCCCCTCGGGGTGCGCGACGAGCTGGACGACCAGGGTCTGGGTGATCGGTTCGGCCTTGCCCCCGATCAAGTCCTTGACCAGGGCAATCCTACCGTCCGGGCTGGTCGCCGGGTTGGACAGCAGCCGGTCGAGGTCGGGCTGGCCCGCCACGATCCGACCGAGCCGGAACAGCTCGTCCTCGACCGTGTCGAGCCGGTCCTCCCGCTCGGCCCGCACCAGCAGCGCGGTGCGGGCGAGCGATTCGACGCCGTCGAGCAGCTCCCTCGGGCTCGACCAGCGCGCCGTGACCACCGCGGTGAGCACCTGCAGGGTCGGGTCGGCGACCTTCCCCTCCAGCAGGCCGCGCAGCAACGCCTCCCGGCCGGTCGGCTCGGACGAGGCGTCAGCCAGTGCCCTGCGCAGTCCCGTCTCCCGGAAGAGCAGGTTGACGACCGCGAACAGCTCCTCACCGAGCGTGCTCAGCGTGGCGGCGTCGGCACTGTCGGCGACCTCCAACAGTCGCAGCTCAGCGGCGGCGAGTGCCTCTCGACTGGCGGCGTGCAGCAGCGTCGTCATGTCCCGACTCTCTTACTTGTTGGCCGGCGCCGACACGGCGTCCAGCTCGTCCAGGAAGCGGTCCACGGTGCCGCGCTGGCGGGCCTCGTCCTCCAGGGACTCCCCCACCACCCGGCTGGCCAGGTCGACCGCGACCCGTCCGAGGTCGGCTCGCAGTTCGGCGACGATCTGGACGCGCTGCGCCTCCAGCTGGGCCCGCCCCTGGGCCACGATGCGGTCGGACTCGGCCTGGGCCCTGGCCCGCATCTCGTCGATGATCTGCTGGCCCTCGGCCCGCGCGTCATCGCGGATGCGGGCGGCCTCGGCCCGTGCCTCGGCCAGCTGCGCCCGGTACTCCTCCAGCGCCTGCTGTGCCTGAGCCTGGGCCTGTTCCGCCTTGGCGATACCGCCCTCGATCCGCTCGGTGCGCTCGTTGAGCACCTTCTGGAAGAGCGGTAGCACCTTCTTCCAGAAGACCAACCCGACGATCACCAAGCAGACCAGGGACCAGACAATGTCGTACGGCTGAGGTAGGACCGGACTCGGGGTCTCCTCGGCCGCCAGCACGACGGTCTGGATGGTGGTCATTGCTTCACCGTCCTCGGTTCAGCCGGCAGCTCAGGCGGTTCCGCCGAACATGAAGCCGGCGATCAGGCCCAGAATGCCCAGCGCCTCGGAGAACGCGATACCGAGGATCATGGTGGTGCGCAGCTGACCGGACAGCTCCGGCTGGCGCGCCATGGCCTCACAGGCCTTACCGGACACGATGCCGACGCCAATGCCAGGGCCGATCGCGGCGAGGCCGTAGCCGATGGTCGCGACGTTGCCGGCCACTTCAGCGAGGTTCATCTCTGGTGTTTCCCTTTCCGGTTGGCCCCGGCGGAGTCGCTCTCCACCGGGGTCGTCCCAAAACCTGTTTGTGCCCGCGAAACGAGAGCGTCTCAGTGCTCCGCGTGCAGGGCGCCGTCGATGTAGACGGCGGCGAGCAGGGTGAAGATGTAGGCCTGCAGGAACTGCACCAGCATCTCGAACAGGGTGAACACGAAGCCCATGGCGAGGCTGAGCACGCCGACCGGCTTGAGCCACAGGTCAGAGATCTGGAAGAGCATGTACCAGGAGGCGCCGAAGAACAGCACCAGCACCAGGTGTCCGGACATCATGTTGCCCAGCAACCGGAAGGTCAGGGTGACCGGCCGGATCACGAAGGTCGACAGCAGCTCGACCGGGGTGAGCAGGATGTAGACGGGCTTGGGCACACCGGGGGGGAAGAGGTTGTTCTTCAGGTACGGGCCGAAGCCCTGCGCCTTGATGCCCGCGTAGTTGAACACGATGTAGGTGACCACCGCGAGAACCATCGGCAGGCCGACCCGGGCGGTGCCCGGCATGTTCAACAGCGGGATGATGCCGGAGACGTTGCAGGCGAAGATCAGGAAGAACAGCGTGGTCAGCAGCGGCAGGAACCGCTTTCCCTGTTCCCGCCCGAGGATGTCCTCGGCGATGTGCTTGCGCACGAAGTCCAGGAAGTACTCGGCGGCGTTCTGCACGCCCCTGGGAACCAGCTTCGGGCTGCGCATGGCGACCAGGAAGAACACGGCCACCACAACAGTCATCAGCAGACGGACCAGCATGACCCGGTCAATGGCGAACGGCGTGCCTGCGAACAGGATGACGTCCGGGAAGAACTCGGCCACGGACGGCGGGTGATACGCGCTCCCACCCTCGCTCGACGAGGCCAACACCAACGTGTTCAGTGTGGTCTCCCTGTCCTCGCGCCCGGAGGCTCAGCTCCGCACGTGACGTACGTACACAATGTAAAAACCCGCGACAAAACCCACCGCCAGCCCAATTGGGGTCCAGAGGCTGGAATCGGTGGCCTTGTCTATGAGGTAGCCGACCGCGCCCCAGACCACAGGGCCGGCGACCAGTGTGCTGACGATCGACCAGCCGTCCGCCTCACCCAAATGGCGCTCTTTGTCCGGCTTGTCACTCATCTCAGGCGCACCCTACCAACCTTTTGGACGAAGGTTGAACACCGGGGGTCAACGAACCTTGCCCTGACCAGCGCCTGAGTTCCCGGCCGGCTCAACGTAGAGCGACCGGCCACGCAAGACAACCAATGTCTCCACGGTCAGCACGACCAGCAGGGACACCATCGCGACCAGCCCGAAAACCGGTCGGGAGTAGAAGGTCATGTCCCTGATCAGGAACAGCACACCGATCAGTGCGATCGCCTTGACCAGCCAGGACCCCACGATCACCGCGAAGGTCGTGTTGGGTGACGCGCTCGCGGTCTTGAGCACGCTCACCACCGTGACCAGCATGAATCCAGCCCCCAACGCGGCGCCGAGCAGCGCCCCCCACAGGCCGGGCAGACCGGCGGCCAGCCAGCTGCCCAGCACGGCCAGCGGCACCACCACGGCCAGCACCAGCAGTGCCTGAACGAGCATGCGGCGAGTCGTGGCGGCGGCGTTCAACAGGGGCTTCGATGTCGAAGTCACCTGTCCATTGTGACTGCTGCTCCCTAGCGCACGCACAAGGGGGTTGGCAAGATGTCAGGTTGCCCCAGCCGCAGCATCAGGTACAGCCGGATGACCGAATTGGGCGATCAGTTCCGCGAGTTCCGAACGCGGGTGTCCCGGATGCGCGGGATGGCCGAGACGAACAGGGCCAGCAGCAGGCCCAGGCCCACTCCCCAGCCCACCACGACCGGCTCGAACAGGGTCAACGCGACCGCGCCGAAGGCCAGCACGCCCGCCCACAGGTAGATCAGCAGCACGGCGCGGCGGTGGGAGTGCCCGATCTCCAGCAGCCGGTGGTGCAGGTGCATCTTGTCGGCCGCGAACGGGCTCTCTCCGCGCCGGGTGCGCCGCACCACGGCCATCAGCAGGTCCAGCACGGGCACGAACAGCACGGCGGCCACCACCAGCAGCGGCGACAGCAGGGCGAGCACGTCCCTGGCACCGGTGGTGCCCGGGTCCGGGTTGAGCTTGCCCGAGGCCGACGTGCTGGCCGCGGTGAGCATCAGGCCGATGAGCATCGACCCGGAGTCGCCCATGAACAGCCGCGAGGGGTGGAAGTTGTGCGGTAGGAAGCCCAGGCAGGCCCCGGCCAGGGTGGCGGCGATCAGCGCGGGCGGGTACGCCACCACGTCACCGCCGGACTTCTCCAGCAGGCCAAGCGAGAAGGCGCAGGTGGCGGTGGCGGCGATCAGGCCGATGCCGGCGGCCAGCCCGTCCAACCCGTCCACGAAGTTCATCGCGTTGACCATGGTCACCGCCAGCAGCACGGTGAGCAGCGCGCCCTGGTTCTGGTCGAGCACCAGGGTGGACCCGGTGTCCTGGCCGCCCCACGGCACCCAGAACATGGTCCACTGCAGACCGAACAGCACCAGGATGCCGGCCGCGGTCACCTGCCCGGCGAACTTGGTCAGCGAGTCCAGTTCGAACCGGTCGTCCAGGGCGCCGACCAGCACGATGATGCCGCCGCCCACCAGCACGGCGAGCGGGTCGAGGGAGAAGTCGAAGGCCCGGCGCAGCACCGGCAGCTGGTGGGCCAGCAGCATGCCGCCGAGCACCCCGCCGTAGATGGCCACCCCACCCATGCGGGGCATGGGTTTCGCGTGCACGTCGCGGGTTCTGGGATGGGCCACCGCGCCGACGCGGAAGGCGAGCAAGCGGACCAGACCGGTGAGCAGGAAGGTCAACACTGCTGCGGTGAGTGCGACCAGCAGGTATTCCCGGACTGGAAGACCGGCGGGTGTGTATGCAGGCGAGTTGCCCACGGCGCGCGACTGACCCCTCGACTAGGTCGGACAAGATCTGGTGGGAAGCCCCGCTGGGCCGATGTCGGTCATCGCCCGATTGCTGCGGGTGGCCATTGCCAACGCTACCGCGCCCGGCATGCCGCCCATGTCGGTGGGACGCCTCGGCTGACAGCTCCCGAACGGACTACACCGGCCAGCTCGGTGGGCACGCCACACAGCCATGTCAGACGGCAGCACAACCGCCCATCGGGCGCCCGTAGGGCCGGTCACCAACAGCGAACGCCGGACACATCCGGTACCGGTCCGGAGTGGACCGGTACCGCGCGCACGGCCGCTCGCACCCGACGTGGTCGGGTGCTGCTCCGGTGCGGACTCGGGTGGCACTCGACTCGACCCCACCCGTCGGCGACTCGCGGGGCGCTCGTCGGCGCTCGCCGGCGGGAGTTGCTCACTCGGCCACGGACACCTCGGTGCCGAGCACCTCGGAGACCTCCGCCACGGGTACCGCGCCGACCCGGAGCACGAGGGGGTCGGGGCCGGTGAGGTCGACGATGGTGGAGGCGACGGGTTCACCCGAGGGACCGCCGTCCAGGTACACCGGCACCGACTCGCCGAGCTGCTCGCGCGCCTGCTCGGCCGTGGCGGCCGGCGGCTGGCCCGAGCGGTTGGCGCTGGAGACCGCCATCGGCCCCACCTCGCGCAGCAGTTCCAGGGCGACCGGGTGCAGTGGCATGCGCAGCATGACCGTGCCCCTGGTCTGGCCCAGGTCCCAGCTCAGCGAGGGCGCGTGGGGCAGCACGATGGACAGCCCGCCCGGCCAGAACGCCTCGATCAGCAGCCGGGCCGAGGTGGGCACGGACAGCGTCAGCCCGTCCACCGTGGTCCACGACCCGACGAGCACCGGCACGGGCATGTCCGGGCCGCGCCCCTTGGCCTGCAGCAGCGACCGGACGGCCGCGCTGTCAAACGCGTCACAGCCGATGCCGTACACGGTGTCGGTAGGCATCACGACCAGTCGACCAGACCGCACCGCACCGGCTGCGGCAGCCAGTCCGGCCTCCCGACTGTCCTGCCGACCGCAGTCATACACCGTGCTCACGCCGCCACCTCACCACTGCTCGCCGTATACACCTGTTAGGTCGCTTCGCCCGCATGTTCACCCGTCCGTGGTGTCAGTTGTCCACAGGCTGGTGTGTTGTCCACAGCCGCGCAATCGCGCCCCGCTGTCGCACCCCGTGCTGGATAGGCTGGAGCCGGGGTCGCCCCCCTGGGAGGGCGGGGGCTGGGCTGGCGGCGGTGGCCGGGCCCCGCGCCGCGCTCGCGGCCGGCGGCGTTGGTCCGACCGCCGCTCGTTGGCCCGCAAGCTCGCGCACGCTCCGATCCTGGCATGGGCCGAGCACCGGGCCGCCGCCGGGGACGGGCCAGCGGGCCGCCGCCGAAGACGAGCCACCAGAACGGCGGGCCGAGCCACCGAGGACCCGCGGGCCGAGCCACCGAGGACCCGCGGGCCGAGCCACCGGGGACCGGCGGGCCGAGCCGCCGAAACAGGCCACCGGACAACAGGACAGCGGAGCGGGGTCGCCCGCGCGGACACCCGGTCGAAGTACCGGCCCGGGACGCGTGAACCGGCAGCGGCGGGAGAACCCCGGCCGGGGCTCAGGCGCGGCGGGCGGTGGCGAAGCGGGGCCGGCCGGCCAGGTCGGTGTGGTCGGCGATCTCGGTGAACCCCTGGTGCGCGGTGAACAGGGCGGGCACGGCCGCGCCGTGGGTGTCGTCGTGCTCCACCGCCACGGCCCCGCCGGGGCGCAGCAGCCGCGCGGCGGCGGTGACCACGTGGCGGATCACCGCGAGCCCGTCGGCGCCGCCGAACACCGCCTGGGCCGGGTCGTGGTCGGCGACCTCCGGGGGCACCGGCGTGGCCGCCGGCACGTAGGGCGGGTTGCACAGCAGCAGGTCCACGCCACCGGCCAGGTCGGCGAGCAGCGCCGGGTCGGTCACGTCCGCCTGGTGCAGCCGGATCGGGGTGTCGCCGGCCTCGGCGCGCGCGGCGGCGTTGTCGCGGGTCCAGGCCAGGGCCGCGGTGTCCCGCTCGACCGCGTGCACCACGGCGTCGGGTCGGGCGTTGGCCACGGCCAGGGCCAGCGCGCCCGAGCCGGTGCACAGGTCGACCACCACGGGCCGGTCGGTGCCGCGCAGCTGGTCCAGGCCCCAGGCGAGCAGCAGCTCGGTCTCCGGGCGGGGGACGAACACGCCGGGGCCGACCCGCAGGGTCAGCTCCCCCATCACCGCCCAGCCGGTCAGGTGTTGCAGGGGCACCCGGGCGGCGCGCCGCCGGACCAGGTCGGCCAGTTGGTCCAGTGCGGCGGCGTCCACCGGGCCGACCAGGGGCAGTCTGGTGCGGGGCACGCCGAGCACGTGCGCGGCGAGCAGTTCCGCGTCCACCCGGGGGCTGGCCACACCGGCGTCGGCCAGCACCCGCTCGGCCGCGAGCAGGGCCGGCCGCAGCGGCTGGCGCACACCCGTGCCGCTGGTGCCGGCGGTCATGCCCGGGCTGCCTCGGGTTCGGCGCTGGCGGCCAGGCGTTCGGCCCGGTCGGCCTCGGTCAGCGCGTCGAGCACGGCGTCCAGGTCGCCGTCGAGCACCGCGTCCAGGTTGTGGGCCTTGAAACCCACGCGGTGGTCGGAGATGCGGCTCTCCGGGAAGTTGTAGGTGCGGACCCGCTCGGACCGGTCCACGGTGCGCACCTGGCTGCGCCGCGTCGCGGACGCCTCCTGCTGGGCCTTCTCCTCGGCCAGGGAGAGCAGCCTGGCTCGCAGCACCTGCATGGCCCTGGCCTTGTTCTGCAGCTGGGAGCGCTCGTTCTGGCAGGTGACCACGATGCCGGTGGGCAGGTGGGTGATGCGCACGGCCGAGTCGGTGGTGTTCACGCTCTGCCCGCCGTGCCCCGAGGACCGGTACACGTCGATGCGCAGGTCCTTCTCGTCGATGTCCACCTCGACGTCCTCGGGCTCCGGGTAGACCAGCACGCCCGCGGCCGAGGTGTGGATGCGGCCCTGTGACTCGGTGACCGGGACGCGCTGCACGCGGTGCACGCCGGCCTCGTACTTCAGCCGGGCCCACACGCCCTCGGCCTCGTCGCCCCGGCCCTTGATGGCCACGGTGACGTCCTTGTAGCCGCCGAGTTCAGACTCGATGCCGTCGAGCACCTCGGCGCGCCAGCCGCGGCGCTCGGCGTAGCGCAGGTACATGCGCAGCAGGTCGGCGGCGAACAGGGCGGACTCCTCGCCGCCCTCACCGGACTTGATCTCCAGGATCACGTCGGAGGCGTCGTGCGGGTCGCGCGGCAGCAGCAGTTCGCCGAGCCGGGCCTCCAGCTCGGGCACGCGCTGGGCCAGCTCGGCCAGTTCGCCGGCGAAGGCCGGGTCCTCCTCGGCCAGCTCCCGCGCGGCGACCAGGTCGTTGCGGGCCTGTTCCAGCTCGCGCACGGTGCGGGCGATCGGGGTGAGCTGGGCGTAGCGCCGGCCGAGCCGGCGGGCGTTGGCCTGGTCGGCGTGCACGGCCGGGTCGGCGAGGCGTTGTTCCAGGTCGGCGTGCTCGGCGAGCAGCGCGTCAAGGGCCTCCGGCAGGGGAGCTTGCACGGGAGGGGTCATGAGCACTCCGGTGGGATCGGTTCGGTCCGCCTGCCCGCCGGGCGAGAGCGAGGGGCCGGTCAACTGGGCGGGGTCTCGTCGGGCGCGACGTCCACACGACAGCGCCCGCCCGGCGCGGGGTGCGCTCGGGCGGGCGCCGTGGGGTACGTGCTGCTCCGCGGTGGAACCGGGGTCCGGTGGGCGGAGCCGTGGAGCCGGCGCGGGGCTGGCCGCACCGACTCCTCAGTTCACTTCTTGCGCTTGCCGTACCGGGCCTCGAAGCGCGCCACGCGGCCACCGGTGTCGAGGATCTTCTGCTTGCCGGTGTAGAACGGGTGGCAGTTCGAGCAGATCTCGACCTGGATGGCACCGGAAGTCTTGGTGCTGCGGGTGGTGAAGGTGTTGCCGCAACCGCAGGTGACCTGGGTGGGCACGTACTCGGGGTGGATACCAGTCCTCAACGTCTCGTCCTCTCGTTACGGCCGCCGGGTCCCCTGGGCCTTTGCCCCATGGGGTGAACCGGAGCCGGACTCGACCTCACAGTGTGCCAGACGGGCTGACGTTGGCTGCAACGCCCCGCGCCGGTCAGGTGTTCCCGCCCGGGCCAACCGGCCGGGTCACGTCACTCGTCCGTGACCGCTCGTCCGGGGTTTTCAGCCGTTTGGCGCAGAGTACGACCGTCCACCCGTTCTGGGGGTGTTCCGGCGAGCGCGCATCCGTGGCCACTTCCACACTGGGAGCCGTGCTGTGCGCTGTTGGCCGCCCACTCAGAGTGTCGATGTGGTTGGCCATCCCGATCGTGTTCACCGCTGCCGTGGCCGGCGTGATCGTGGCCGGGGCCTGGCTGGTCGACATGATCACCCGGCCCGGCTTCCACGTGGTCCTGTCCAGTTCGGTGTTCGGTGCCGCCGCCGCGGTGACCATTGCCACCAGCGGCCGGGTGAGCTGGGGTGCGCGCTGGCAGCGGCGCTGGCTGCGCTGGTCCTACCCGGTCGCGGTGCTGGCCGTGGGCCTGGGCATCGACGGCCTGTCCCTGCCGACCGCGGTGGCCGCGGGTGTCGGCGTGCCCGCCGTGGCCGCGCTGGCCGTGGTGTGCTGGCGGCACCGGCAGGCGGCGGACTCGGACACCGCGACCGAGGCCTCCCCGGTCGAGCGCCCGGTGACCGCGGGCCCACCGGTCGGAGGCTCAGCGGTCGAAGGCTCAGGGGCCGAAGGCTCAGGGGCCGAAGGCTCAGGGGCCGAGAACCCCGCGTCCGGGAGGGCAGCAGCCGGGAACGCGGCCGCCCCGATCGCCGCCGGTCGCTGACCGAGCCCTGACCGACCCGCCGGCCCGGGTCGACCCATCCGACCAACGGTTCTGGTCGGCGCGGGTGGGCCGTGCCTGGTTCGCGCACGGGTTCGCCCGTCGAGCCACTGATCCAGGTTGGGCCGTCCGGCGTAGTGACGCCACGGAAATCCCTCACTAGCTTCTTGCGGCAGTTGGTTACTAATCAACAACAAACAGGAGGCAGTTCGGACCACCGGGGTGTGGCCCTCGGCCATCGCCCACTACTGGAACGGCGCCAGCACCAAGCACAGGGGTGACCGCAACCCACCGGCCGGTGCCTTCGCGTACTGGAACATCAGCCGGTACGGGCACGTGGGCATCTCCGACGGCGCCGGCGGCTTCTACGCCACCAGCGTCGGCGGCAAGATCGGCCACGTCACCACGGCCGGCGGCGGCTACGGCTACTCCAACAACTACCTCGGCTGGACGCCGGGCGCCGTGCCCAGCCGGTAGTCCGGATCCGTCCATCGGCGGAGAACGCGAACGCGAGAAAACCAACGGCCCCACCGGATTTCGCGATCCGGTGGGGCCGTCGGCCTGCCTGGCGCTGGGCCGCTCGACTGGTCAGTCGTCGTTGCCCGGGGCGCTCTTGGCGATCTGCATCAGGAACTCGATGTTGGTGCGCGTCTTGCGCAACCGGTCGAGCAGCAGCTCGATCGCCTGCTGGCTGTCCAGGGCGTGCAGCACCCGGCGCAGCTTGTGGGTGACGGCCAGCTCGTCCGGGGAGAGCAGCAGCTCCTCCTTCCGGGTGCTGGACTGGTCCACGTCCACGGCCGGGAACGTCCGCTTGTCCGCGATCTTGCGGTCCAGCTTCAGCTCGGCGTTACCGGTGCCCTTGAACTCCTCGAAGATGACCGTGTCCATGGTGGACCCGGTCTCCACCAGCGCGGTGGCGAAGATGGTCAGCGAGCCGCCGCCCTCGATGTTGCGGGCCGCGCCCAGGAACCGCTTCGGCGGGTACAGGGCGGTGGAGTCCACACCACCGGACAGGATGCGACCGGACGCCGGCGCGGCCAGGTTGTAGGCCCGGCCGAGACGGGTGATCGAGTCCAGCAGCACGACCACGTCGTAGCCCATCTCCACCAGCCGCTTGGCCCGCTCGATGGACAGCTCGGCCACGGTGGTGTGGTCCGACGGCGGGCGGTCGAAGGTGGAGGCGATGACCTCGCCCTTCACCGACCGCTGCATGTCGGTGACTTCCTCGGGCCGCTCGTCGGCGAGCACCACCATCAGGTGGCACTCCGGGTTGTTCGTGGTGATCGCGTTGGCGATCGCCTGGAGCACCGAGGTCTTGCCGGCCTTGGGCGGCGACACGATCAGCGCGCGCTGCCCCTTGCCCACCGGCATCACCAGGTCGATCACCCGGGTGGTGAGGATGTGCGGCTCGGTCTCCAGCCGCAGCCGCTCGTTCGGGTACAGCGGGGTCAGCTTGTGGAACTCGGGGCGGTTCTTGGCGGCCTCCGGCTCCATGCCGTTGATCGAGTCCACCCGCACCAGCGGGTTGAACTTCTGCCGCTGCTGCTCGCCCTCGCGCGGCTGGCGCACCACGCCCTTGATGCCGTCACCGCGGCGCAGGCCGTACTTGCGCACCAGCGACAGCGACACGTACACGTCGTTGGGGCCGGCCAGGTAGCCCGAGGTGCGGACGAACGCGTAGTTCTCCAGCACGTCGAGGATGCCGGCCACCGGCAGCAGCACGTCGTCCTCGCGGATCTCGGTGTCGCTGCCGCCGCCGCTGCTGCTGCCGCCCTCGCCGCGGCCCCCACGCCGCCGGCGGTCGCGGAACCGGCGGCCCCGCCGGTTGCGGTCGTCATCGTCGTCGGCGCTGGGCCGGCCGCCCTGCTGGCGGTCGCCGGAGCGGTCGCCGGAGCGGTCGCTGGAGCGGTCGCTGGACCGGTCCCCGGCGCGGTCACCCGACCGGTCCGCGGACCGGTCGCCGGTGCGCTCACCGGACCGGTCGGCGCGCTCGGACTGCTGGCGCTCGCCAGTGCGCTCGTCGCCGCGCTCGGCGCGCCCGCGCTCGCCCTGCCCGCGCTCGGCCTGGCCGTCACCGGCTGTGCGCTCGGCGCCGTCCGGGCTGCCCGCCGGCCGGGAGCTGGCCCGGCGCCTGCGGTTGCCCCGGCGGGTGCCCTCGTCCTCGCCGCCGGCCGAGCGGTCAGCGGCGGGCTGGGCGGTCTCGGCCGGTGCCTCGGCGGGCTTGTCCGCCTGCCGGTCCAGCACGGCCAGCTGCTGCTGGGCCGGGTCGGGCTCCTGCTGCACGCGGCGGCGGGTGGGCCGGCTCGCCGGCTTCTCAGCGGCGGGCGCGGCGGTGCTCTGCTCGGCGGCCTTCGGCGGCGTCGCGGCATTGCCCCGACCGGAGGTACCGCCCTGCCGTTCCTTGATCGCGGCGATCAGGTCGCCCTTGCGCATGCCCGCGATCCCGGTGATGCCCAGCTGGCCGGCAAGCTCCCTCAGCTCGGCGAGCACCATGCCGGACAGGCCGGCACGACGACGCGGCGAGCTGCCGTTGGAAGTGGTCAGCGTGTTCTCCTTGGTGTTGGACCGGGTGGCGGACGACACGGCCTGCAGGTCGTGTGAACCAGCCGCTGCGGCTGGTGATGAAGCAGGACCCGCGTCGCTGCTCAACAGATCGGTGTTGCTCACACATGTCCTTCCTGACCGGACCACGCCTCCTACGCGGTCCAGCGGACCTGCCGTCCGACGGGATGCGGACCGGCACGTTCGCCCAGTGGAGGCGGCCCAGGCGCGAGAGTGTTCACACGAACGACGGGACCGCCTACATGGGACTTCGGCCACCGCGGCAATCGGGTACCTGTCAGCGTCGACCCCGCCCTAACGGCGCAGAGCCAGCTCAGCAGGAGATGCGACCCGGAACGAATGCCCGGGAACTGCACCGGCGCCCGTGCGCGCGGTGACTGATCGCCCCCGAGGGTAGACGCCGCTCGGGCCAGGTGCAACAACCTGCCTCGGTGTGGCGTGTTCCAGTCAACGTCAGGCGCCCGGCTGGTATTCCAGCTACCCGATTACCGTGGCACCAGGGCATACCGTAGTGGGTCGCCGTGGCGGGCGCGACGCGGGCTGGTTCGTCCGCTGTGCCTGGTTTCAGGACACCCGAACAGGTCCACCGCTGTCGGGTCCGCCGCTGTCGGGTCCACCGCTGTCGGGTTCGCCGCCGATCGGTTCGACCCGGACGCCGGCGCGGTCCACGGCCAGGTGGTGGGCGGTGAACCCGGTCAGGTCGACCTCGGCGGGCAGGCCGGCCGCGCCGGGCAGCGCCAGCACGGTGGGCCCGGCGCCGGAGACCGCGGCGGGCACGCCAAGCGCGCGCAGGTCGTTGACCACGCGCAGGGTTCGCGGCCAGGCACTCTCCCGGTAGGACTGGTGCAGCCGGTCCTCGGTGGCGGCCAGCAGCAGCGCGGGCTCCCGGGTGAACGCGTGCACGGCCAGGGCGGCCCGGCCGGCCGCGAACGCGGCGTCGGCGTGCGGCACCCGGTCGGGCAGCAGGCCGCGGGTGGTGTGCGTGGTGGACTCCTGTTCGGGCACCAGCAGCACCGGGGCCAGCGCGGGGTGCGGCTCCAGGCGCACCGCGGCGAACCGGCCCTGCTCCGACCAGGCGACCACCAGGCCGCCGTACAGGCTCGCGGCGGCGTTGTCGGCGTGGCCCTCGAACTCGGCGGCCAGCCGCAGCGCCTCGGCGTCCACCGGCCGGCCGGCCAGGGCGAACCCGGCGGCCACCCCGGCCACGGCCGCGGCGGCGGACGAGCCGAGGCCCCGGGAGTGCGGAATGGCGTTGCGGCAGCGCACATCCAGACCCGGTGGCGTGATCCCGGTCACCTCGCAGGCGGCCCGCAGGGCGCGCACCACCAGGTGGCGCTCGTCCAGCGGAACCTGGTCCTGGCCGGCGCCGGTGACCGACACGGTGAGCCCGGCCTGGGTGGGCCGGACCTCGACCACGTCGTGCAGGGCCAGGGCCAGGCCCAGGGCGTCGAAGCCGGACCCGAGGTTGGCCGAGGACGCCGGAACCGTGACCCGCACGCCCGAGGCGCCCACCCCCGAGGACCGGGCGGCCACCCTGGTCCCGGCGGCGGTCACGCCAGCTCCAGCGCGGCCGCGACCGCGCCGGGGTCGACCGGCACGGGGGCGAGTTCACCCAGGCCGAGCAGGGCGGTGTCGGGGTCCTTGAGGCCGTGGCCGGTGACCGTGCAGACCACCAGCGACCCGGCGGGCAGCCGGCCGTCGCGCGCGGTGGCCAGCAGCCCGGCCACGCTGGCGGCCGAACCGGGTTCCACGAACACGCCCTCGCGGGCGGCCAGCAGCCGGTAGGCGGCCAGGATCTGCTCGTCGGTGACGGCGGCGATGAGCCCGTCCGACTCGTCGCGGGCGGCGATCGCCCCGGCCCAGGACGCCGGGCTGCCGATCCGGATGGCGGTGGCCACGGTCTCCGGGTGGCTGACCGGCGCGCCGTGCACCAGCGGGGCCGCGCCGGCCGCCTGGAAGCCGAACATCCGGGGCGTGCCGGCCACCACGCCGTCCTCGGCGTACTCCCGGTAGCCCTTCCAGTACGCGGTGATGTTGCCGGCGTTGCCCACCGGCAGGCAGTGCACGTCCGGCGCGCGGCCGAGCACGTCGCAGATCTCGAAGGCCGCGGTCTTCTGGCCCTCGATGCGCACCGGGTTGACCGAGTTCACCAGGGTGACCGGGTGGTCGGCCGCGGTCTTGCGGGCCAGTTCGAGGCAGTCGTCGAAGTTGCCGTCGACCTGGAGGATGCGCGCCCCGTACATCACGGCCTGGGCCAGCTTGCCCAGGGCGATCTTGCCGCTGGGCACCAGCACCGCGCTGGTCATCCCGGCCCTGGCCGCGTAGGCGGCGGCCGACGCCGAGGTGTTGCCGGTGGACGCGCAGATCACCGCCTTGCTGCCGGTGGCGCGGGCGTGCGTGATGGCCACGGTCAGGCCGCGGTCCTTGAACGAGCCGGTGGGGTTGGCGCCCTCCACCTTGAGCAGCACCCGGCAGCCGGTCAGCTCGGCCAGGTGCGGCGCCTCGACCAGCGGGGTGCCGCCCTCGTGCAGGGTGATCACCTCGGCGCCCTCGGGCAGGGCGATCCGGTCGGCGTAGGCGTTGATCACGCCCGGCCAGCCCGCACCGGCCAGGGTGCCGGCCCCCAGCGGCCCAGAAGCGACGGTCACGGCTGTTCGCCCTCCACTCGCATGACGCTGACGACCTCCCGCACCACGGGCAGTCCACCGATCTTGTCCACGGTGGAGCGCAGCGCCGCGTCCGAGGCGCCGTGCGTCACGATGACCAGGCTCGCGTCGTTGACGCGGCCCTCCTGGCGGACCGCGGCGATGCTCACGTCGTGCTCGGCGAACACCGCGGCGACCTGGGCGAGCACCCCGGCCCGGTCGGCCACGTCCAGGCTGATGTGGTACCTGGTCGAGACCTGGCCCATGGGCTGCGCCGGCAGGTCGGCGTAGGCGGACTCGCGCGGCCCCCGGCCGGCCACCACCCGGTTGCGGGCGGCCGCGACCAGGTCGCCGAGCACGGCGCTGGCGGTGGGCGCGCCACCAGCGCCCCGGCCGTAGAACATGAGCTGGCCGGCGGCGTCGGCCTCGACGAACACCGCGTTGAACGCGCCGCCCACGCCGGCCAGCGGGTGGCTGCGCGGGATCATGGCCGGGTGCACCCTGGCCGACACCGACTCGCGGCCGTCGGCGTGGGTGACCCGCTCGCAGATGGCCAGCAGCTTGACCGTGCGGTCGATCGCCTTGGCCGCGGCGATGTCGGCCGCGGTGACCGAGGCGATGCCCTCGCGGTGCACGTCGGCGGCGGTGACCCGGGTGTGGAAGGCCAGCGACGCCAGGATCGCCGCCTTGGACGCGGCGTCGTAGCCGTCCACGTCGGCGGTGGGGTCGGCCTCGGCGTAGCCCAGCCGGCTGGCCTCCTCCAGGGTCTCGGCGTAGCCGGCGCCGGTGCTGTCCATGGCGGACAGGATGTAGTTGGTGGTGCCGTTGACGATGCCCATCACCCGGGTGATGCGGTCACCGGCCAGTGACTCGCGCAGCGGCCGCAGCAGCGGGATGGCCCCGGCCACGGCCGCCTCGAAGTACAGGTCGGCGCCGGAGGCGTCGGCGGCGGCGAACAGCTCGGCGCCGTGCTCGGCGAGCAGCGCCTTGTTGGCGGTCACCACGGACTTGCCCGCGCGCAGCGCCGTCACCAGCAGGGTGCGGGCCGGCTCGATGCCGCCGATGACCTCGACCACCACGTCCACGTCCGAGTCGACCAGGGCGGCGGCGTCGGTGGTGAGCAGTTCGGCGGGCACCTGGCCGCGGTGCTTGTTGGGTCGGCGCACGCCGATGCCGGTCAGCTCCACGGGCGCGCCGACGCGCGCGGCCAGGTCGGTGGCCTGCTCGCGCAGCAGCCGGACGACCTCGGTGCCCACCGTCCCACAGCCGAGCAGTGCCACACGCACCGGTTTGGGTGTGCCCCCAGTGGCATTACCCCAGGTCACTAAGCCTCCAGCCGGAACAGGTCGGCGTCGGTCTCCCGACGCAACAGCAGCCGCGCCCGCCCGTCGCGGACCGCCACCACGGCCGGGCGGGGCAGCCGGTTGTAGCCGTTGGCCATGGCGTAGCAGTAGGCGCCGGTGGCGGCGACCGCGAGCAGGTCGCCCGGTCCCAGGTTGTCGGGAAGCCAGCAGTCCCGCACCACAACGTCACCAGACTCACAGTGCTTTCCCGCCACGCGGGACAGCGTGGCCTCGGCCTGCTCGCCGGCGGAGCGCGACACCAGCCGGCAGTCGTAGACCGCGTCGTAGAGGGCGGTGCGGATGTTGTCGCTCATGCCGCCGTCCACGCTGACGTAGCGGCGCTGGGCGCCGGCGTCGAGGGTGACGTCCTTGATGGTGCCGACCTCGTAGAGGGTGACCGTGCCCGGTCCGGCGATGGCCCGGCCCGGCTCGACCGCGACCCTGGGCACGGGCAGGCCGGCCTGCTCGCACTCGCGCCGCACGATCTCGTGCAGCTGCCTGGCCAGCTGGGCCGGGGGCGGCGGGTCGTCGTTGGGCGTGTAGGCGATGCCGAGGCCGCCACCGAGGTCCAGGGTGGTCACGTCGGTCATGGCGGTGGCGCCGTGCTCGTCGTGCAGTGCGCGCAGCAGCCCGACCACGCGGCGGGCGGCCACCTCGAACCCGTTGGCGTCGTAGATCTGCGAGCCGATGTGGCTGTGCAGGCCGACCAGGCGCAGGCCCTCGGCCTTGAGCACCCGGCGGGCCGCCTCGGCCGCGTCGCCGGCGGCCAGGGAGAAGCCGAACTTCTGGTCCTCGTGCGCGGTGGCGATGAACTCGTGGGTGTGCGCCTCCACGCCCACGGTCACCCGGATGAGCACGGACTGGCGCACGCCGCGTTCCCTGGCGATCTGGTCCAGCCGGGCGATCTCGTGGAACGAGTCGAGCACGACCGTGCCGATGCCGGCCTCCACCGCCCTGACCAGTTCGGCCACGGACTTGTTGTTGCCGTGGAAGGTGATCCGCTCCGGTGGGAAGTCCGCGGCCAGTGCCACGGCCAGCTCGCCGCCGCTGCACACGTCCAGGCTCAGGCCCTCCTGGGCGATCCAGCGGGCGATCTCCACGCTGAGGAACGCCTTGGCGGCGTAGTGCACCAGGGCGGGGTCGCCGAACGCGGTGGCGTGGTCGGCGCAGCGGGACCGGAAGTCGGCCTCGTCCACGACGAACAGGGGCGTGCCGTACTCCTCGGCCAGCGCCCGAACGTCCACACCGGACAGACGGACCACGCCGTCCGCGCCGCGCTCGGCGTTGCGCGGCCACACCGCAGGGTGCAGCCGGTCCAGTTCCTCGTGGCCGGTGGGGCGGGGGCCGGCGGTGTTGGCCGGCACGATGACGTCGGCGTGCCGGGGGCCGGCGGGGTGGGCGCGCATCACATCCGCTCCGGTGCGGTCACGCCCAGCAGGCCGAGGCCGTTGGCCAGGACCTGGCGGGCCGCGTTGTTCAGGTGCAGGCGGGCGATGTTGAGCGGGGTGACCGGCTCGTCGCCCTGGGGCAGCGCCCGACAGGTGTCGTACCACTTGTGGTAGGCGCTGGCCAGCGACTCCAGGTAGCGGGCGAGGCGGTGCGGCTCGCGCAACTCGGCCGCGGTGGCCACCACGGCGGGGAACTCGCCGATGGTGCGGATCAGCTCGCCCTCCCGGTCGTGGGTGAGCAGGCCCAGGTCGGCGTCGGCCACGTCACCGAGGTCGATGCCCAACTCGGCGGCGTTGCGGGCCATCGAGGCCAGCCGGGCGTGCGCGTACTGCACGTAGAACACCGGGTTCTCGTTGCTGCGCTTGCTGAACAGGTCCAGGTCCACGTCCAGCGAGGAGTCCACCGAGGAGCGGATCATGGAGTAGCGGGCGGCGTCCACGCCGACCGCGTCGACCAGGTCCTCCAGGGTGACCACGGTGCCGGCGCGCTTGCTCATCCGCACCGGCTTGCCGTCCTTGACCAGGTTGACCATCTGGCCGATGAGCACCTCGACGCTGTCCGGGTCGTCGCCGAACGCGGCGGCGGCGGCCTTGAGCCGGCCGATGTAGCCGTGGTGGTCCGCGCCGAGCATGTAGATGCACAGGTCGAAGCCGCGGCCGCGCTTGTCCTGGAAGTAGGCGATGTCACCGGCGATGTAGGCGGGCTGGCCGTCGCTCTTGATCACCACCCGGTCCTTGTCGTCGCCGTACTCGGTGGAGCGCAGCCACCAGGCGCCGTCGGCGTGGTAGAGGGCACCGGACTCCTTGAGCTGTTCCACGGCCCTGCTGACCGCGCCGGAGGTGTGCAGGGAGTTCTCGTGGAAGTAGACGTCGAAGTCGGTGCCGAACTCGTGCAGGCTCCGCTTGATCTCGTCGAACATCAGGCCGACGCCGATCCGCCGGAAGGCCTCGTGCCGCTCGGCCCCGGGCAGGGACAGCGCGCTGGGTTCGCGGCGCAGCACCTCGGCGGCGATGTCGGCGATGTAGGCGCCGCCGTAGCCGTCCTCGGGCGCGGGCTCGCCCTTGGCCGCGGCGATCAGCGACCGGACGAACCGGTCGATCTGCGCGCCGGCGTCGTTGAAGTAGTACTCGCGGGTGACCTGGGCGCCCTGCGCGGCCAGGATGCGGCCGAGCGCGTCGCCGACCGCGGCCCAGCGGGTGCCGCCCAGGTGGATGGGGCCGGTGGGGTTGGCCGAGACGAACTCCAGGTTGATCGACCGGCCGGCGAGCGCCTCGCCCCGGCCGTAGTCGTCGCCGGCCTGCAGCGCGGCCCGGACGATGTCGCCCTGGGCGTCGGCGGCCAGCCGCAGGTTCAGGAAGCCGGGGCCGGCGACCTCGGCCGCGGCGATGGCGTCGGTCTCGGCCAGCGCCTCGGCCAGCCAGCCGGCCAGCTCGCGGGGGGACAGGCCGAGCCGCTTGGCGCTCTGCAGGGCCAGGTTTGTGGCATAGTCGCCGTGCTCGGGGTTGCGCGGGCGCTCGATCGTCACCGCGGCGGGCAGGGCGGTGGTGTCCAGGCCACGCGTGGACAGCACGTGCACGGCGGTGGTACGAACGAGGTCGGCGAGCGCTGCGGGAGTCACCCAGCAGATTTTAGGCATGTGTTCCCGCAGCTAACGAGCGGGTTATGGCCCGCGAACCGCCCGGTGATGGCCCGAACGGACGCCCGGATACCGCCACGATCACCACTTCGGGGACGTTGGTCACCCTGCGTTGGCCTGGATTGACAGGATTCCGACGCGGGATCTCTACACTGGCCGGCGGCGCGCGGTCAGCGCGCGCACAGCACGCGGCAGTGACATCGGCGTCATGTAGGTCACGAGACGAGGTCCATCGGGCATGACCAGCGGTAGGAAGACCAAGGCGCAGCGCAGCCTGCAGCAGGCGCGCGCCTCGGTGGTGACGAAGAAATCCACGCCCTGGGGCACGATCATCGCGGTGGTCGCCGTCCTGGCGCTCGCCGGCACGGTGTTCGGCTACGCGTACAGCCAGATCTCCGCGCGCAACGAGCGCGAGGCGGCGCTGGCGAAGTGGAAGCCCTCGGACACCAACAAGGACCCGTCCGACCAGATCGCCGGGGTGGTGAAGAAGGAGTACCCGTCGGGCAAGCACGTGTCCGCGACCCAGCGGGTGGCCTACGACCAGAGCCCGCCGTTCGGTGGACCGCACGACAACGCCTGGGCGGCGTGCACCGGTGTGGTGTACCCGAACCCGGTGCGCACCGAGAACATGGTGCACTCGCTGGAGCACGGCGCGATCTGGATCGCCTACAACCCGGACCAGGTGACCGGGGACGCCCTGACCAAGCTGGCGGGCAAGGTCAACGGCCAGCAGTACATGATGATGTCGCCCTACCCGGGGCTGGACAAGCCGGTCTCCCTGCAGTCCTGGGGTCACCAGCTGAAGCTGGACAGCGTTGACGACGAGCGGATCGACCAGTTCATCCAGTCGCTGCGCACCAACCAGTACACCTACCCGGAGATCGGCGCGTCCTGCGACGCGCTCGGCCCCGGCCAGTTCGACCCGGACAACCCGCCGGCGTTCGTGGCCGAGCCGCCGGGTGCGGACGCGGTGCCGATGGACGGTGGCGAGACCGCCACCGACGAGCAGCAACAGCAGATGGGCAACCCGCAGACCGGGACCACCGGCGCGGTGACCTCGGGTTCGAACCCGCCGGCCAGCGGCTCGACCGAGAACTCGGGCACCCAGGGTTCGGGCACCCAGAACTCGGGCACGCAGGGTTCGGGCACCCAGAGTTCGGGCACGCAGAACGGCGGATGAGCCCGGTGACCCACGACGAGCAGCCCACCGACCCCCGTCCGGGCGATGTGACGTTGGACACCGACCGGTCGGCGGCCGGTTCCCGCGCCGGCACGGCCACCCGGACCCTGGTCATGTCGGCCGCGGTGGTGGCCGTGCTGCTGCTGGGGGCCACGGTCGGGCTGCTCATCCGGCTCCCGTTCGCCGACTCCGCGCCGGGTGTGCCCGCGGCCGACTCGGTGGACGTGGGCTTCTGCCAGGACATGTCCCAGCACCACCTGCAGGGCGTGCAGATGGCCAACGCGGCGCGGGAGCGCAGCACCGATCCGGAGGTCCGGCAGTTGGCCTTCGACATCGAGAGCACCCAGCAGGAGCAGGTGGGCCGGATGAAGGGCTGGCTGAGCCTGTGGAACCAGCCCGACCAGGTGGTCGGTGGCCAGCACATGGCCTGGATGGCCGAGTCGGGTGGACACGGCCACTCGGGCGCCACCAGCAGCGGTGCCGCACCGGCTGACGCGTCCGCGCCCATGCCCGGCATGGCCACCGGGAGCGAGCTGGCCCGGCTGCGCTCGCTGTCCGGCCGGGACTTCGACGTCTACTTCCTCCAGTTGATGCTGCGCCACCACCAGGGTGGCGCGCCCATGGCCGACTACGCGGCCAAGCACGCCAGCCAGAGCGTGGTCCGCACGCTGGCCGACAACATGCTCAAGTCGCAGGGCAACGAGGTCACCGTGATGACCGAGATGCTGCGCCAGCGGGGCGCCGAGCCGCTGCAGAACTAGCCGCCGCGAAAACCGGCCGACGCCGGTCTGGTGATCACCACGACCAACGGGCCGTCACCCTCTCCCGGGTGGCGGCCCGTTGGCGTGAGCCAGGCGTTGTCCCGTGCGCGGCGCCTGCCTCTTCCCGGGGCGGCGGGCCGAGGTCACGGCCCCCACCCAGGCCCTTGCCGCAGCAAGGACCAACCGACTCCAATCGGGTCTAGTAACGCTAAGCCACAAAACCCGGCCTGGCGCTCCGACAAACGGGTGAGAACCAGACCACCTTCGGCGCAATGACTACACCTTGTAGCCAACTGGCTGCCGCACTGACCGCCGCCGTCACCAGCTCAGCTCGTGACAGCGGTGGGCCGACGTGGTGGGCTCGACCTGCAGGGTGGCGTGCTCGATCCGGTACTCCTCGGCCAGCAGCCGCTGGGCCGCCGCGAGCACCACGGCCGGGTCGGCGTTCGCCTCGGTGGCGAGGTGGGCCGAGGCCACCTCCATGCCCGAGGTGAGCGTCCACACGTGCAGGTCGTGCACCTCGTTGACCCCGGCCACCTGGGTGAGCCGGCTGCTCATCTCGGCCACGTCGAGCCGCTCCGGCGCGTGCTGGAACAGGATGTGCACCGCCCGCCTGGCCAGCTTCCACGTCCGGGGCAGCACGAACAGGCCGATGGCCACACCGATCAGCGGGTCGGCGTAGCGCCAGCCGAACAGCAGCGTGATCGCCCCGCTGACCAGCACCCCCACCGAGCCGATCAGGTCGGCGAGCACTTCGAGGTAGGCGCCGCGCACGTTCAGGCTCTCCTGCGCGCCGTCCCGCAGCAGCAGGAACGAGGCCAGGTTGGCCACCAGCCCGCCGGCCGCGACCAGCAGCACGGGCAGGCCGGGCACCTCGGGCGGGGCCGCGAGCCGGCCGACCGCCTCGTAGAGCACGTAGCCGGCCACCCCGAACAGCAGCACGGCGTTGGCCAGTGCGGCCAGCACCTCCGCCCGGTAGAGGCCGAACGTGCGGTTGCGGGTGCGCCGGGAGCGGCGGGCCAGGACGATCGCGGCGAGCGCCATGCCAACGCCGAGCACGTCGGTGAACATGTGCGCGGCGTCCGAGGCCAGCGCCAGGGACGATGTCGTCATGCTGACCACGACCTCGACCAGCATGAACGCCGCGCTGATGGCGAAGGAGAGCCACAGCCGGTTGAGATGCCTGGCCGACGCGCTGCCCCCACCAGGCGGCGGCAGATGCCCGTGGCCGTGCCCCTGTCCCATCGACTACCTCCTCAGCCGTGCCCGATCACTCTCGGTCCGCGCGCGGCCAAACATATAGTCACATGCGCATAAGTTCAACGCGAGAACAGCACCACCACCCGTTCAGGGCACACGTGAGCTACCCCACTGCCATTGTCCCCCGGCCACGCCCGGCCGGCAGCCCTCGCCCGCACGGGCCACACCACCCCGCCACTCGCCACAGCGCTGATCATCCGCGCAGGTCAACAGGGGTGCCGCCACCTCAGCCACCCGTTGGTGGACCCCCCGGTAAAAACCACTCCGGGAGTGCGCTAAGCTTCTCCCATCGCGCAAGCGAGGTGGCCCCCGTAGCTCAGGGGATAGAGCACCGCCCTCCGGAGGCGGGAGCGCAGGTTCGAATCCTGCCGGGGGCACCACCACGAAAGGCCCGTTGACCTGCTGTTATCGCAGATCAGCGGGCCTTCTGCTTTCCCGATCATGTCCGGCCGTAGCCGGCCAAACCCGGCTCTTTTCGGGTGTCCGTGCCGATGGTGTGCCGACGGAACCCGCGAGATGTTGATCAAGTCTCGTTTGGGGCACCCGGCGACGTGACCTTGGTCACGATACGGAGAGTCACGCGATCTGGGGTTTCACCACGGCACTGGGCTTCTCAGGCCTCGTTCCCGCTCCAACACCTGGTTCACGCGGATCAGCCCCTGCGGGCAGGTGAAGCCGGGCAGGATCGGGACGTGGCTGAGCAAGGTGCTTCGTCCCGGCCCGATCCGTCACGCCCGCGCCTGCGTCCGCTGCGGTGGTGGTGGGTGGCGGCCTCCGCGGTCCTGGTGATCGCCGGTGGCTCTGGCGTGGGGTGGTGGCTGTGGCGGCAGGCTGACGGGCTGAGTGAACCGATCCGCACCCAGGAGCAGGCACAGGCGGTACGTGTCGGGTTGGCCACAGCCGGCGGAACCGGCGCGGCGCTGGCGCTGCTGTTGGCGGTGCGCCGACAGCGGTCCACCGAGCACGACCTGTGGCTGAAGGAGCAGGCCGCCGCGGATGCCCGGCACGACGCCACCGAGCGGCGGATCACCGAGCTGTACACCAAGGCCGTTGAGCAGCTCGGCTCGGACAAGGCCCCGGTGCGTCTGGGCGGGCTGTACGCGCTGGAGCGCCTGGCTCAGGCCAACGAGGAACACCGGCAGACCATCGTCGATGTCATCTGCGCCTACCTGCGAATGCCCCAGCCTTGTGCTGAAGAACTCTCCGACACCGAGGTCCAGGACGAGCAGCACGCCGCCGCCGGCACCGCGGACGACCGACGGATCGGTGAGGAGCGGGCCCAACTGCGGGCCGAGGAACGCCAGGTCCGCCAAGCCGCCCAGCGCATCCTCATCAACCATCTCCGGCCCGACCGTCGCACCAACTTCGGAGAACCCACCAACACCAACTTTTGGGCGGGCATCAATCTCGATCTGTCCGGCTCAACCCTGCACGACTGGCACTTCGACCAGTGCGAGGTCAGCAGCGCGGACTTCAGAGGAACAACGTTCCACGGCTTAGCCTCGTTCCACAGCACGGTCTTCCGGGGTTTCGCCGGCTTCGTCGGGGCGACCTTCCACCGCACTGCCAGATTCAGCAGTGCAACCTTTCGCCGCTCCGCCTGGTTCATCGAGGCTGCCTTCCACGAAACCGCCGAATTCGAAGAGGCAATCTTCCACGACAGCTGTTGGTTCGACGAGGCGGCCTTCCATCAATTCGCCGGATTCGCCAAGACCACCTTTCACAGCACTGCCTGGTTCGATGCGACCTTTCACGACACCATTAGGTTCGACGGGGCAAGAGTCCGGCTGGACCAGGACATCACGTCAGATTGGCCGGCCGGGTGGCAGGTGCGTGAGCCGACAAGTGCGAGCGAAGGACGAATCGACGGCAGTGAGGGGGTGTGGGGCTTCCTGGTTCCACCGGCCGACGCCTAGCCAGAGGTCGAGGCCGCCGCGGATGGCCGTGAATCCCACGGCGCAGGAGTACCGACGGCCGAAACCACCAGCGGGGGTTGACGCGGTGCTCGCCCCACAGCCCCCGGGAGGTGGGAGCGCGGGTGCGAATTCTGCTGGGGGCACCGGAACGGTTCGAGACCGCCGCGATCCCGGAGGTCCGGGCCAGGACGGCGGCGGCGGGGGGTTCCTGTTGTTGCCAGACCACTTGTGACCAGGGCTTGAGCCTACGGTCCGGGGCGTGCTGAAGGCGATAGTCGCTCGGGAAGCCCCGGATTGGAGAGATCGTGCTGAGGAAGAGCGTGCCGAGGCGGCGGGTGGGCCTGGCGGCCCCGCTGACCTTGCTGGCCGTGGCGGTGGTCGCCGCCCTGGCCCTGATCCCGTTGACGACCCCGGCGCCCCGCGGGGTGGACACCCCGGCCGCGGACTTCGCCTCGGCGCGGGCCAAGGCGCACGTCGAGCGGATCGCGACCGAGCCCCGCCCGACCGGGTCGGACGCGAACGCCCGGGTGCGCGAGTACCTGGTCGGGCAGCTCGCCGCCCTGGGGCTCAACCCGCGCGTGCAGGACACCACGGCGCAGCGCGTGTGGCCCAGCGGCTCGCACCTGGGCGGCCGGGTGCACAACATCCGCGCCGCCCTGCCCGGCTCCGGCGGCACTGGCCGGGTGCTCCTGGTCGCGCACTACGACTCGGTGGTGCTCGGTCCTGGGGCCACCGACGACGGCATGGCCGTGGCCACGATCCTGGAGACGATGCGCGCGCTGACCGCCGAGCCGGCGCCGCGCAACACCGTCGAGGTGCTCCTCACCGACGCCGAGGAGCCCGGGCAGTTGGGCGCGCAGGCCTTCGCCGACTCCCCCGACTCCGGCGACCGCGCGCACACGGTCATCCTGAACCTGGAGGCGCGGGGCACCAGGGGGCGCCTGGTCATGTTCGAGGCCGGCCCGCACACCGCGGCCGTCGTGCCCAACCTGACCGGCAGCCTGCCGTTCACCACCTCGACCTCCGACGAGATCTACCAGGTGCTGCCCAACGACACCGACTTCACGGTGTTCAAGGAAGCCGGGTTCACCGGCATGAACTTCGCGGTGGTCGGCGGGTCCGCGCGCTACGACACGCCCCTGGACGACCTGGCGAACCTGAGCCCGGAGAGCCTGCAGGACATGGGTGACACGGTGCTCGCGGCCACCCGGGCCCTGGGCGCGGCGGAGCTGGACCTGGCCGGTGCCGGGGAGATCACCTACTTCACCGCGTTCGGCGTGCTCGTGCGGTACCCGCAGTGGCTGGGCCTGGTGCTGGCCGGGCTGTCCGCGCTGGGGCTGGGCGTGGTGCTGTGGCGGCGCCGGGACACCACCGGTCTGCGCCCGGTCGGCGCGGTGTCCGGGCTGGTGCTGGTGCCGGTGCTCGGCTCGGCGGTGCTCGGCTGGCTCGGCTGGCGGGTGCTGACGCTGGTGGCGCCCGCCTACGCGAACTTCGAGTTCGGTGACCCGTACCGGCCGGAGCTGCCGACCGCCGGGTTGGCCGTGCTGGTCCTGGTGTGCTGCGTGGCGTGGCTGCGCTGGGTGCGGCGGCGCTGGTCCGCACCGGTGGTCGCGGCCGCGGTGGCCATCTGGTTCACGGTGCTGGGCCTGCTCGCGGCGGTGCTGTTGCCCGGGGCGGCCTACCTGTTCACCTGGCCGGCGCTGGGCGCGGTGGCCGGGCTCGCGCTGCTGCCGGCCGAGGGCTCGCCGTGGCGGCCGCTCGCCCTGGCCGCGGCGGCGTTTCCGGCGGTGGCGCTGGTGCTGCCGCTGCTGGTCGTCCTGCTGCCCACGGTCGGGCTGGCGCTGGTCGCGGTGACCATGCTGGTGCTGGCGCTGCTGCTGTTGCCCGCCCTGCCCGCGGTGCCGCGCGTCCCGGGTTCCGCGCTGGTCGCGGCGGGCGTGGTGGGCGTGCTGCTGGTGGCGGCCGGTCCGCTGACCGACCGCACCGACGCCGCGCACCCGGTGCAGCTGTCGCTGTCCTACACCAAGGACGTGGACACCGGTGCCGCCGCGCTGCGCAGCCCCACCCCGGCCGGGGAACCCTGGCTGGACCGGCAGCTGACCGGTGCGCCGGAGACGGTGTCGGAGACCTTCCCCGGCCTGCCCACCGAACCGCTGCGCCAGGGCCCGGCCCGCGACGCCGTCATTCCGGTGCCGCAGGCGGAGATCCTCGACGAGCGCGCGGCCGAGGACGGGGTGCGCACGGTGACGCTGCGGATCAGCCCGGCCCAGGCCAAGGCCACCGCGCTGTCGGTGTACGCGGCGACCGGCATGACCTCGGTGCGCCTCAACGGCCGCGAGCTGCCCGCCAAGGACAACCGCGACGCCGGCAACCAGTGGCGGTGGGCGCTGCACTACGTGGCGCCGGACGAGGGCTTCACGCTCACCGTGAGCTTCCGGGGCGCGCACCTGCCGCTGCGCCTGGTGGCGTGGGGCGCGCGCGTGCCGGAGGTGGCGCTGCCCGCCCGACCGGACACGGTGGCCTGGTCACCCGGTGGCTTCGGGCAGACGCAGGCCGTGCGGCAGCTGACGCTCTGACGCGGACACGACGAAGCCCCCGGGGCCCGCGTCCCGGGGGCTTCGTGCCGTGGTCAGAGCACGGGAAGGGGCGCGCCGACCAGTCCCGCGGCGAGGGTGGCGCCGTCGGCCGGGGAGATGACCAGGAACGCGCCGGTGCGGCGGTCCTGGGTGTACTCGTCGACCGGCAGCGGCTCGGCGGTGCGCAGCCGGGCGCGGCCGATGTCGTTGAGCGTGAAGCTCTCCGGGGCGTCGGTGTTGCTGAGCGTCTGCTCGTCGAAGCGGCTGACCAGCGCCGTCACGATCGCCGGGACCGTGCGCGTGCCGTGCTTGACCAGCACCCGCGCCCCCGGTCGCAGCGGTGTCTCGTGCAGCCAGCACAGGGTGGCGTCCAACTCGTCGGTCAGCTGGGGCGGCGCGGACGCCGAGGCGATCAGGTCACCCCGGGAGACGTCGACCTCGTCGGCCAGCAGCAGCGTCACCGACCGACCGGCCTGCGCCGCGGCCAACGGGCCGTCCGGGGTGTGGATGCCGGTGACCGTGCTTGGCCGCCCCGAGGGCAGCACCACGACCTCGTCGCCGGGGCGCACCACGCCGGCCGCGACCTGGCCCGCGTAGCCCCGGTAGTCCGGGTGCTCGGCGGTGCGCGGGCGGATCACCTGCTGCACCGGGAAGCGGAACGGGCGCTCGTGCGGGTCCGGGGCGACCGGGACGGTCTCCAGGTGGTGCAGCAGCGTCGGGCCGTCGTACCAGGGCGTGTTGACCGAGGGCTCGACCACGTTGTCGCCCGCCAGCGCGGACACCGGCACGCAGACCACGTCCGAGGCGGCGTAGCCCAGGGCGGCGGCGTGCCCGCGGAACTCGGCGCTGATCTCCTGGAACACCGCTTCCGCGTAACCGACCAGGTCGATCTTGTTGACCACCAGCACCAGCTCCGGCACGCCCAGCAGCGCGAGCACCGCGGCGTGCCGGCGGGTCTGCTCGACCACGCCCTTGCGCGCGTCCACCAGCAGCATGGCCAGCTGCACCGTGGAGGCGCCGGTGACCGTGTTGCGGGTGTACTGCACGTGCCCGGGGGTGTCGGCGAGCACGAAGCTGCGGCGCGGGGTGGCGAAGTAGCGGTAGGCCACGTCGATGGTGATGCCCTGCTCGCGCTCCGCGCGCAGGCCGTCCACCAGCAGCGACAGGTCCGGTGTGGACAGTCCTCTGTCGACGCTCGCGCGCTCCACCGCGGCCAGTTGGTCGGCGAGCACGGACTTGGTGTCGTGGAGCAGCCTGCCGACCAGGGTGGACTTGCCGTCGTCCACCGAGCCCGCGGTGGCCAGTCTCAGCAGCTGCGTCATCAGAAGTAGCCCTCTCGTTTGCGGTCCTCCATGGCGGCCTCGGACAGCCGGTCGTCGGCGCGGGTCGCGCCGCGCTCGGTGAGCCGGCTCGCGGAGACCTCGGCGATCACCTCACCCACGGTGCGCGCGCTGGACTCGACCGCGCCGGTGCACGAGCCGTCGCCGACCGTGCGGTAGCGCACCAGCCTGGTCTCGACGTGTTCGTCCGGGCGGGGGCCGAACCACGGGCCCTCGGTGAGCCACATGCCGTCGCGGCGGAACACCGGGCGCTCGTGCGCGTAGTAGATCTCCGGCAGCTCGATGCCCTCGCGCTCGATGTAGCGCCACACGTCCAGCTCGGTCCAGTTCGACAGCGGGAACACGCGGACCTGCTCACCGGGTCGGTGCCTGCCGTTGTAGAGGTTCCACAGCTCGGGGCGCTGCCGCTTGGGCTCCCACTGGCCGAAGGCGTTGCGCAGGCTGAAGATCCGTTCCTTGGCGCGGGCGCGTTCCTCGTCGCGGCGGCCGCCGCCGAAGACCGCGTCGAACCGGTTGGCCGCGATGGTGTCCAGCAGCGGCACGGTCTGCAGCGGGTTGCGGGTGCCGTCGGCGCGTTCGGTGAGGCGGCCGTCGTCGATCCAGTCCTGCACGTGCGCCACGACCAGGCGGGCGCCCAGCGACCGGGCCAGCTCGTCGCGGAAGCGCAGCACCTCAGGGAAGTTGTGGCCGGTGTCGACGTGCAGCAGCGGGAACGGCATGGGCGCCGGCCAGAACGCCTTGCGCGCCAGGTGCACGAGCAGGGTGGAGTCCTTGCCGCCGGAGAACAGGATGACCGGCCGGTCGAACTCGCCCGCGACCTCGCGGAAGATGTGGACCGCCTCGGATTCGAGCGCGTCCAGGTGCGACAACGGTGGGACCGGCGGCGCCGGCCGGGGGATCGCCGCCAGCGTTGACGAAGCCTGCATGTGCCCTCCCAGGCAGCGCGTGGTGACGGGTGTCGCGCCTGATGCAACCGCGCCGGGGTCCTCGTGCGGGATAGGGGCTATCCCCGACTGCCCCGGGTCCGCGCGCGCCCGCGAGCCTGGCGGCATGCAGACTCCTCTCGCCCGCCCCCGCGTGCTCGCACTGTGGAGCGCGCCCCGGGCCCGGTCCACAGCGTTCTTCCGCAGCATGGTCGAACGCGGCGAGTTCACCGCCCTGCACGAGCCCTTCTGCAACCTCGTCGACTACGGCGCGACCACGGTCGGCGAGGCGGAGGTGCGCACCGGGCCGGAACTCATCGCCGCGATCCGAGGGCACGCGCGGACCCGGCCGGTGTTCTTCAAGGACACCACCGACTACCGCTACCCGGAGGTGCTGGCCGACGCGGCGTTCCTGCGCGAGACCCGGCACGCCTTCCTGATCCGCCACCCGGACGAGATCGCCGCCTCCTACTACGCGCTCAAACCGGACATGACCCGCGACGGCATCGGTCTGGAGCAGATGTCCGAGCTGTACCAGGCGGTGCTGGCGGCGGGCGGGCGGGCCGTGGTGCTCGACGCCGAGGATCTGGCCGCGCGCCCGGACGCGACGCTGGCCGCCTACTGCGCGTGGGCGGGCATCGAGCACCGGCCGGAGACCCTGTCCTGGCAGCCGGGGGCGCGGGCGGAGTGGGAGCGCTCGAACCGCTGGCACCAGTCGGTGGCCAACAGTTCGGGCTTTGACGCGCGCCGCACCGAGTACGCGGACACGGTCGAGAACAACCCGAGGCTGGCCGAGTTCAGCGCCCACCACCTGCCGTTCTACGAGGCGCTGCGCGAGCGGCGGCTGCCCGTCCCGGTGGCCTGACGCGGCGCGCCCCCGCGCCGGGGGCGGCCGGTTTCGGCGGCCACGGCGAGAGCCCACCCGGTCCGGCCGGGTGGGCTCTCGCCGCGACGGGGTCAGTGGGCGCCGACCGGGTGGACGCCCACCGGGGTGCCCAGCACCAGTTCCAGCACGGCCGAGACGCAGGCCGGCAGGCTCAGTTCGTTCGTGCGCAGGCGCAGCTCCGGGGTCGGCGGGGCCTCGTAGGGGTCGTCCACGCCGGTCAGGCCGGTCAGCTCGCCGCGGCTGGCCTTGGCGTAGAGGCCCTTCACGTCGCGGTGCTGGCACACCGCGAGCGGGGCGTCGACGTGCACCTCGGCGAAGCGCACGCCCTGGTCGGCGTGCAGGGCGCGCACCCAGTCCCGGCTGTCGCGGTAGGGGGCGATCACCGGGACCAGGACGTGCACGCCGTGGCTGGCCAGGGTGAGGGCGAGGCGGCCGGTGCGGCGCACGTTCTCCTCGCGGTCGGCGCGGCTGAAGCCCAGCTCGGGGAAGAACTCCCGGCGCAGCACGTCGCCGTCCAGGATCTCGACCGGGTGGGTCCTGCCCAGCTCGGCGGCCACCGCCGCGGCGATGGTGGACTTGCCGGAGCTGGGCAGCCCGGTGAGCCAGGTGGTGATACCGGACATGGGGTTTCCTCTCACTGGGAGTCGGCGACGCGGTGCAGGGCCCGGCGGTCGACCTTGCCGCTGAGCGTCAGCGGCAGGGCGGGCACCGGGTGGACCCGGGCGGGTATCAGGTTGGCGGGCAGGCGGCCGCGCAGGTGCGCGCGCAGCGCCGTGGTGTCCGGGGCGGTCGCCCCTTCGACGGGGACCAGGAAGGCGACCAGCAGGCGGTTGCCCGCCTCGCCGCGCACGTCCACCACGGCCGCGGCCACGTCCGGGTGCGTGCACAGCGCGGCCTCGACCTCGCCGGGCTCCACGCGGATGCCGTTGACCTTGAGCTGGGTGTCGATGCGGCCCAGGAACTCCAGCTGGCCGTCCGGGCGCCAGCGCACCAGGTCACCGGTGCGGTACAGGCGGGCGCCGGGCGGGCCGAACGGGTCGGGCACGAACTTCTCCGCGGTCAGCGCGCCCCGGTTGAGGTAGCCGCGCGCGACGCCGGCACCGCCCATGAGCAGCTCGCCGGGCGCGCCGACCGGGACGGGCTCGCCCGCCGGGTCGAGCACGTAGCACTGGAGGTTGGCGATGGCGCGCCCGATCGGCGGCGTGCGGTCGACCACGCGCGGCAGCAGGTAGTCGGTGGAGGTCACGGTGACCTCGGTGGGGCCGTAGCTGTTGTGCACCAGGCGGTCCCCGGTGCGGAAGCGCCGCGCGACCTCCAGCGGCAGGGCCTCGCCGCCCATGTTGGCCATGCGCAGGTCGGGCAGGTCGGACGGGTCGAGCAGGGCGGCCACCGCGGGCGGCAGCTCGACGACGGTGACGCGTTCGGCGCGCATGTGCTCGACGAGCGCCCGCGGGTCCAGCAGTGTCAGGCGCGGCGCCTGCACCAGGGTCGCGCCGTTGCACAGGGTGCCGAAGATGTCCCACACGCTGACGTCGAAGCAGGGGTTGGCGAACTGGAGGACCCGGTCGCCCGGGCCGATGCGGTAGGCGGCGCGGCTGTGCAGCACCAGGTTGACCACGGAGGCGTGCTGCACGAGCGTGCCCTTGGGCAGGCCGGTGGAGCCGGAGGTGTAGAGCACGTAGGCCAGGGAGTCCGGGCGCGGCCCGGCCGCGGGGTCGGTGTCCGGCTGCGCGTCGACGGCGGCGCGCACGGCGGGCTCGTCCAGGCAGATCGGCAGCACCTCCTCCGGCAGGCGCGCGGCCAGGCCGGCGGTGGTGAGCACGAGCGCGCAGCCGGCGTCCCCGGTGAGGTAGGCGAGGCGGTCGGCCGGGTGCTCGGGGTCCAGGGGCACGTACGCCGCGCCCGCCTTGAGGATGGCGAGCAGCGCGGTGGGCAGGGCCGGACCGCGTTCGAAGAGCACGCCCACCACGGTCTCCGGGCCGGCGCCCAGCCGGGTGAGGTGCCGGGCGAGGCGGTTCGCGCGGCGGTTCAGCTCGGCGTAGGTGAGCTGCTCGCCGTCGAAGCGCAGCGCCGGGTGCTCGGGCTGCACCCGCGCCCAGCGCTCGAACAGGCACGGCAGGCTCGCCCCTGGCGCCTCCGGGTAGTGCGCGGCGGTGGCGTTCCAGCGGCGCACCACCGTCTCGCGCTCGTCCTCGGTGAGCACGGGCAGCCCGGCGACGGGGGTGGCCGGATCGGTCCCGGCCAGCCGGGCCAGGTGCGCCGCCAGGGCCTCGGTGTCGAGGGTGTCGTCGGCGAGCGCGAACCCCCCGCCCGAATATCCCACAGTGGACAGTGCCTGTTCGGCGGCGGTCAGCAGCTCGCCGAAGGTCTCCTGCCCGGTCACGGACACCGTCACCGGTGCGGGCGCGCCCGCCACCTCGAACGCCGGCTCGGTCGTACCGGTGTACCGGCTCGCCAGCACGGCCAGGGCGGCCAGTTCGGCCGCCTCCCGGGTCACCACGGTCACCCTCGGCTCCTCTCCCGCTGCGTCTGGGGCGAGCCTGGCAGCGCGAGGGCGTGCGGCGGCGTCGGGAATCCTCCCGACTGTGCCCGGTGGCGGGGTCGGCCGATACTCTGCGACGACCGAACAGGGAGGTTGGCGGTGGGGCACCGCGCCGTCCGCTCGGCCGCCGGGTCGGGCTGGCCAGACGATGGTCCTGCCCGCGGATGACCGGCCGGGGACGCGCTGGGGCCGCGCCGGCCGAGCGGCTGCTGGCCGGGGCCGGGCGTGACCGACGGCCGCTCCTCGCCCAGCGGTGGCCCGCGCACCGCCGGGCGGCGGCCGACCCGGGACCGCCCCGCCACGAACCGCAACCGCCGTGTCACCGGCACGGCATGAGGGAGAGCGTGTGAAGTCCGTCGTCCGTCACGTCACACTGAACTGCGGTGCCCCGCACGAGCCCTACGACCTGGCCTTGTTCTGGAGCCAGGTGCTGGGCCACCCGGTGCACCCGGAGGATGAGCCCGGCGACGACGAGGTGGGCCTGGAACCGCCCGCCGGGGAAGGTCCCATGCTGCTGTTCGTGCGGGTCCCGGACGCGAAGCCGGCCGTGCGCAACCGCGTGCACCTGGACCTGCAGCCGGACCTGCCGCGGGACGCCGAGGTCGAGCGGCTGCTGGCGGCGGGGGCGAGCTTGGTCGAGGACCGGCGCACCGAGGACGGCAAGGGCTGGGTGGTGCTGGCCGACCCGGCGGGCAACGAGTTCTGCGTGGAGCGCAGCGCGGCGGAGCGGAAGGCCAGCGAGGACGAGGACCAGGACGAGGATCAGGACCAGGACCAGGCCTGACCGTCCGCTCACGCCCGCTCAGCACCGCCGAAGCCGCCCGGGGGAACTCCCTGGGCGGCTTCGGCGTGCCGTCCTCGGCCAGGGCGGCTCCGGGGTCTCCCTCGGTCCCAGGGGTCGCTCGCTGCTGCGGGTTGCAGATCGGCGAGCCCCTGACCGACCGGCACCGCGGCTAGGCCGGGAGCGGGAAGCGCCAGCAGAGGGTGGCCACCGCGGCCCGCGCCGACTGGCGCACCTGGTCCGGCAGCAGGAAGTCCGTGTCGTCCAGCGGGGTGAGGGAGGTCCAGACCTGGTCCACGATCGCGGCGCACTCGGCGATCGCCGCGTCGTCCATGCCCCGCAGGGCCAGGATGTTGGTGCCGAACCGGATGCCGCCGGCGATGCGGGCCGGGCGGCCGTCGTTGTGGATCTTGTTGCGGTTGACGATGATGCCGCAGGACTCCAGGGCCTGCTCGGCGATCGCCCCGGTCAGGCCCCGGGCGCCCACGTCGGCGAGGACCATGTGGTTGTCCGTGCCGCCGGTGACGATCGGCCAGCCCCTGGCGGCCAGCTCCGCGGCCAGGGTGCGGGCGGTGCCGAGGATGCGGGTGGCCAGCAGCCGGAACTCCGGGGTGTTCAGCTGGTCGAACGCGCGGGCCTTGGCCGCGATGCCGTTGATGCGCGGGGTGCCCTGGAAGTACGGGAAGACCGCGTTCTGCAGCACCGCGGTCAGCGGGCGGCCGTGCACGCGCAGGTCCGCGTCCCTGCCGACCAGCACCAGGCCGCCCCTGGGGCCGTAGAGCTGCTTGTAGGTGCTGGTGGTGGTCACGTGCGCGTGGTCGACCGGGCTCGGGTGCACGCCCGCCGCCACCAGGCCCGCGATGTGCGAGATGTCGGCCAGCAGGAACGCGCCCACGTGGTCGGCGATCTCGCGGAAGCGCGCGAAGTCGATCTCCCTGGGGTACGCGCTCGCCCCGCAGATGATCAGCTTCGGGCGGTGCTCGACGGCCAGGCGTTCGATCTGCGCGTAGTCCAGCAGGCCCTGCTCGTCCACGCCGTAGGAGACCGAGCGGAAGTAGCGGCCGGAGAAGGAGACCGCCGAGCCGTGCGTCAGGTGCCCGCCCGCCGCGAGTTCCAGGCCCATCACCAGGTCGCCCGGGTTGAGCAGAGCCGTCATCACCAGCTGGTTGGCCGTGCTGCCGGAGTGCGGCTGCACGTTCGCGTAACGCGCGCCGAAGGCCGCCTTCGCCCGGTCGATCGCCAGGCGTTCGATCTCGTCGACGACCTCGCAGCCCGCGTGGTACCGGCGGCCCGGGTAGCCCTCCGTGGTGATGTTGCCGCTCGCGCTGCCCTCGCAGGCCAGCACGGACGGGTCCGACCAGCTCGCGGAGGCGATCATGGCCAGGGTGTCGGACTGGCGGCGCTGCTCGCGCTCCAGCAGGTCGTGCAGCACCGGGTCCTGGTGGCGCAGGCGCTGCGCGCCCGCCACGGCCAGCGACGACAGGCCCACGGGGGGCAACGAATCGAGGTCCATGCCCGGCTCCCTCACTGCTGCTCGGCGAGCAGTGCGGCGACCTCGTCCTCGCCCAGCTGCTCGATGTCCAGGGCCATCTGCGCGATGGCGGTCACGTCCACGTCCTGCTCCCCGCCCGCGGCGACCAGGACCGCGGCCTGTTCGGCGACGGTCGGGGCCTCGAACACCGCGCGCAGCGGCACGTCGACGCCGAAGGTCTCGCCCACGAGCGCGGCGATGCGGGTGGCGGCCAGCGAGTAGCCGCCCAGCTCGAAGAAGTCGTCGCGCACGCCGACCCGGTCGATGTCCAGCACGGTGCTCCACAGCTCGGCGAGCACCTCCTCCACCGGGGTGCGCGGTGCCAGGTAGGCGGCTTCCAGGGTCGGGCGCGCGGTGCCCGGGGCGGGCAGCGCCTTGCGGTCGAGCTTCCCGTTGGGCGACAGCGGGAGCGCGTCCAGGGCGACGAACGCCGAGGGCACCATGTAGTCCGGCAGTGTCGACCTGATGTGCGCGCGCAGGTCGCTGGTCGTGGGCTCCGGCCCCGAGGTGGGCACGTAGTAGCCGACGAGCTTGGCCTCCGCGCCGGAGTCGGTGCGGGCCACCACCACGGCCTCCGCGACGGCGGGGTGGCTGAGCAGGGCCGCGGTGACCTCGCCCAGTTCGATGCGGAACCCGCGCACCTTGGTGAGGAAGTCGATGCGCCCCAGCAGCTCCAGCACGCCGTCAGCGCGCATGCGGGCCAGGTCGCCGGTGCGGTAGAGCCGCGCGCCCGCCGGGATGTGCGGGTAGCGCCCGGCGCAGGGGTGCGGCACGAACTTGTCCGCGGTCAGCGCGGGCCGGTTCAGGTAACCGCGCGCCAGGCCGGCGCCACCGAGCATCAGCTCGCCCGCGACGCCGACCGGCGCCGGGTTGCCGTCCTGGTCGAGCACCAGGACCTGCTGGTTGTCCATGGGCCGCCCGTACGGCACGCTCACCCACGCCGGATCGGCCCGCTCGACCTCGAAGATCGTGCTGTGGATGGAGGCCTCCGTGGCGCCGCCCAGCACGACCACGCGGAACTCGCCGGTGACCCGGCGGGCCCGCTCGGGCAGGGTGACGGACACCCAGTCGCCGCCGAGGAAGGCCAGGCGCAGCGAGTCCAGGCGCACCCCGCGCGCGGCCGCGTCGTCCACGAGGGACTCCAGCAGCGCGGGCGCGGAGTTCCACACCGTCGCGCCGTGCGCGGCGACCAGGTCGACCCAGTGCTTCGGGTCCTGGTGCCGGTCGGGGTCGGGCAGCACCACGGTGGCGCCGCCGGCCAGCGGACCGAGCAGGTCGTAGACGGACATGTCGAAGCTGGCCGAGGACAGCGCGAGCAGCCGGTCGCCGGGACCGACCCGGCCGACGCGGTTGAGGTCGAGGATGTTGTTGACCACGCCCCGGTGCGCCACGCAGATGCCCTTGGGGCGGCCGGTGGAACCGGAGGTGTAGATGACGTAGGCCAGGTTCGCCGGGGTCACCGCCGAGGGTTCCGCCACCGCGGCCTCGGCCAGGTCCTCCACGCACAGCACGCGCACCCCGGCGGGCACCCGGCCGGCGACCGCGCGCTCGGTGAGCACCACGACGGGCCGGGCGTCCTCGATCATGAACGCCAGCCGCTCGGCCGGGTACCCGGGGTCGAGGGGCAGCTGCGCGCCGCCGGACTTGAGGATGCCGAGGAAGGCCGCGACCCGTGCGGGCCGGGGCCCGAAGCAGGCGCCCACCACCGAGTCCGGGCCGACGCCCTGGGCGCGCAGCGCGGCCGCGATCCGGTCGGCCCGCGCGTTCAGCTCGCCGTAGGTGATCACACCGTCCCGGTGCCGCACGGCCTCCGCGTCCGGCTGGGCGCGGGCGTGCCGCTCGAACAGCTCGTGCAGGCACACCTCGGGCAGCTCGGCGCCGGTGTCGTTCCACTCGCCGACGATGGTGTCCAGCTCGGCGGGGGTGAGCAGGGGCAGCTCGGACAGGCGGGTGTCCGGCGCGGCCACCGCGGCGGCGAGCAGGTGGGTGAACTGCGACCACATCCGCTCGATGGTGGCCGGGTCGAACAGGTCGGCGCTGTACTCGATGAAGCCCTCGTAGCACGAGCCGCCGTCCCACAGCTGGAGGTCGAAGTCGACCTGGGTGGCGTGCCTGGGCACGTGCACGGTGGAGACGTCCAGCTCGCCGATGGCCGGGTTGGGCATGGGCGCGTTCTGCATGACGAACATGACCTGGGTGAGCGGCTGGTGGCTGAGGTCGCGCTGCGGGGCGATCTCCTCGACCAGCTTCTCGAACGGCAGGTCCTGGTGCTCGAAGGCGTCCAGCACGGTCCGCTTCACCCGGCCGACCAGCTCGCCGAACGTCGGGTCCCCGGCCAGCGAGGTGCGGAAGAGCACGACGTTGATGAAGCACCCGATCAGTGCCTCCACCTGCGCGGTGCGCGTGGCCACACCGGTGCTGACCACGACGTCCTTGCTGCTCGCCCAGCGGCCGACGGCGGTCTTGAACGCGGCCAGCACGGTCATGAACGGCGTGGCGCCCAGGCGCCGGGACAGCGCGGTGACCGCGCGGGACAGCTCCGGGCTCAGCTTCACCGGCAGCATCTCGCCCTGGAAGGTCTGCACGGACGGCCGGGGCCGGTCGCCGGGCAGCTCCAGCACGGGCGGCGCGCCGTCCAGCTCCTTGCGCCAGAACTCCACCAGCGGCGCGAGCTTGGCCTCGCCGAGGTGCTCGCGCTGCCAGATGGTGTAGTCCACGTACTGCACGGGCAGCTCCGGCAGCGCCACCTCCTCCCCGGCCAGCAACGCGGGGTAGCAGGCGGCCAGCTCGCGGACGAAGATCCCGCAGGACCACATGTCCGACACCAGGTGGTGCATGGTCACGGCGAGCACGTGCTCGTCCTCGGCCAGGCGCAACAGCGTGACCCGGACCAGGCGCGCCGCGATGTCGAACGGGCGGCGCGCCTGCTGACCGAGGAACTCGGCGAGCAGGCGCTCGTCGGCGGCCTCGGGCGTGCCGGTCAGGTCCAGCTCCTCCAGCGGCACCGCCATCACCGGGTGCACGACCTGCACGGCCACGCCGTCGCTGGTGGTGAACACGGTGCGCAGGGCCTCGTGCCTGGCCACGATGGCCTCGACGGAACGGGTCAGCGCGGGCTTGTCCAGCGTGCCGCGCAGGCGGATCGCGAACGGCACGTGGTAGGCGGCGGTACCGGGGAACAGCTGCTCGATGATCATCAGGCGCTGCTGGGCGTAAGCCGCGGGGAACACCATCGGCTCGGCGGTCATCGGATTCTCCACGGGGTCAGTCGTCGGCACGCGAGCGGAGGGCACGCGCGGCCTGGAGCTTGCGCAGCACGTCACTGCGCTGGACGGTGGTGGGGCCCGGGTAGCGCGCCCGGTCGACCTTGGTGATGGCCGGGGCGGTGCTGCGGGCCTCGGAGTTGTCGACCAGCTCGGCCAGTCCGGCCACGGTGGGCGACTCGAACAGCCTGCGCAGCGGCAGCGCCACGCCGAAGGACTCCCGCACCCGGATGGCCAGGCGGGAGACGAGCAGCGAGTGCGCGCCCAGCTCGAACAGGTTGTCGCGCCGGCCGACGGACGCGCCGCCGAGGAGATCGCCGATGATGTCGGCCAGCGCCTTCTCGGTGGGGGTGACCGGGGCCTGTCTCGCCTGCCCGGCACCGAGGTCCTCGGGGACGGGCAGCCGCTTGCGGTCGACCTTCCCGCTGGCGCTGAGCGGGAACTCGGCCACCCAGGTGAAGTGCGTGGGCACCATGTAGGCGGGCAGGCTCTGGCGCAGTGCCTCGCGCAGCGCCCGGTTGGCTTCCTGCCGGTCGAACGCGGCGGTGCTGGCGCGGGAGCGCGGCTGCACGTGGGCGACCATCGCGCGCTCCCCCACCACCTGCACGACCGCGCGGCGGACCGCGGGGTGGCGGCCGAGCGCGGCCTCGATCTCCCCCAGCTCGATGCGGTGGCCGTGGAACTTGACCTGGTGGTCGGCGCGGCCGAGGAACTCGATGCGGCCGCCGGGGCGCACCCTCGCCAGGTCGCCGGTGCGGTACATGCGGCTGCCAGGGCGCGGACTGTGCGGGTCGGCGACGAACTTCTCCGCGCTCAGCCCCGGGCGGCCGAGGTAGCCCCTGGCCAGGCCGTCGCCGCCGATGCACACCTCGCCGGTGACGCCCTCGGGCACCGGCTGCAGCCACTCGTCCAGCACGTAGATCCGGGTGTTGGCGATGGGCGCGCCGATCGGGATCGGGCCGGCCGCCGGGTCGACCGCGGTGGCCGAGGACCACACGGTGGTCTCGGTGGGGCCGTAGAGGTTCCACAGCTGCTCGCCGAGGCCGCCGAGGCGCTCGGCGAGCCTGGGCGGCAGCGCTTCCCCACCGGAGAGCATGACCAGGCCGGGGGTGCCGGTCCAGCCCGCGTCGCACAGCAGCTGCCAGCTGGCCGGGGTGGCCTGCACGCTGTCCACGACGCCGGACTCCAGGCGCAGGCGCAGCTGGTCGCCGTCGGCCTTGACCGAGCGGCCCGCGATGTGGCTGGTACCGCCGGTGACCAGCGGCAGGAACAGCTCCAGCACGGAGATGTCGAAGGAGAACGTGGTCAGCGCGAGCAGCCGCTGCCCGGCCCGGAAGTCGAGCAGCTCCTGCATGCCGACCAGGAAGTTGACCATCGACGCGTGCTGCACCTGCACGCCCTTGGGGCGGCCGGTGGAGCCGGAGGTGTAGAGGACGTAGGCGGTGTTGAGGGGGTGCACACGCACGTCCGGCGCGGTGTCCGGGCCGTCGTGGGGCAGCTCGTCCACGCGGATCCGCCGGACCGGCACGCCGGCCAGCGCCCCGTCCACCGCGGAGTGGGTGAGCACCAGCCGCGCGCCGCTGTCGGCGAGCATGTAGGACAGGCGCTCGGGCGGCAGGTCCGGGTCGATCGGCAGGTAGGCGCCGCCGGCGCGGTGCACCGCGATGAGCGCGACCGCCAGCTCCAGTGAGCGCGGCAGGTGCACGCCGACGACCTGCTCCGGGCCGACGCCCTCGGCGACGAGCCGGTGCGCCAGGCGGTTGGCGGCGCGGTCCAGCTCGGCGTAGGTGAGCGTGGGCACGCCGAGGACGGCGGCCGGGTCGGGGCCGGTCAGGTGCTGCTCGTCGTGGGCGACGGCCGGGGCGTCCGGGGTGCGGGCGGCCTGCTCGGCGATCCGGTCCACCACCGTGCGGTGGGGGTCGTAGGGGGTCTCGGTGGTGTTCCAGGAGCGCAGCGCGGTGTCCCGTTCAGCCGGGCTGAGCAGGTCGATGGCGTGCAGCGGCCGGTCCGGGTGCGCGGCGACCGCGCGCAGGAAGGTCTCCAGGTGCGCGGCGAACCGGGCGGCGGTGGCGTCGGTGAACAGGTCGGTGTCGTACTGGAGCAGCGCGCCGAGCTGCCCGCCGGTCTCGGCGAAGGTCAGGGCGAGGTCCAGCTGGGTGTTCGGCTGGTCCAGGGTGACCGGGCGCAGGGTCAGGCCGCCGAACTCCAGGCTCGCGCCCGGGTGCCCGAGCACGAACGCGGCGAGGGCGTTGCCCTGCGGACCGGTGGGGCGCTGGAGGGTGAACATGGCCTGCACCAGGGGCTGGCGGCTGGGGTTTCGGGTCACCTGGAGGCGTTCGACCAGCTCGGACAGTGGCAGGTCGGCGTGGGCGAGCGCGGTGCGCACGCGCGGGCCGGCGCGGTGCAGCAGCTGGGTGAAGCTCTCCGCCGGGTCGAGCTGGGCGCGCAGCACCGCGGTGTTGACGAAGCAGCCGATGGTGCCGGAGACCTCGGCGCGGTCGCGGCCGTGCACCGGGGAGCCGACGAGCAGGTCGCGCTGGCCGGTGTAGCGGGAGAGCACCACCTGGAAGGCGGAGAGCAGCACCGTGTACAGCGTGCTGCCGGTGGCGGTGGCCAGGCCGGTCAGGCGCGCGGTGAGCGCGGTGTCCAGCGTGAAGCGGCGGACCCTGCCCCGGAAGCGCTGTTCGGGCGGGCGTGGGTGGTCGGCGGGCAGTTCCAGCACGTGCGGGGCCTCGGCCAGCTCGGTGCGCCAGAACTCCCACAGCCGGTCGGCCTCGCCGCCGTCGAGCACACCGGCCCGCCAGCGCGCGGCGGCCGGGTAGCCGGTGACCGGCGGCAGGTCCACTGTGGACTGGGTCAGCTCCGCGCGGTAGTGCAGGTCCAGCTCGCGCAGCAGCACCTCCATCGACCACAGGTCGGTGACGAGGTGGTGCAGGCTGATCACGAGCCGGTGCTCGGTGGCGGCGCGGTGGAAGACCGCGACGCGCACCAGGGGGCCCTCGGCGACGTCGAAGGGCCGGAAGGCGGCGTCGTGGACGGCGTCGGCGAGCTGCTGCTCGGTCCACTCCCGGGCGTCGTGGGTGGTGCAGGTGGCGGGCAGGTGGGCGTGCACGCGCTGCACCGGCTCGCCGTCGACCACGGGGAAGGTGGTGCGCAGCGCGGGGTGGCGGGCGACCACGGCGGCGAGGGCGCGGCCCAGGGCGGGCGCGTCCAGCTCGCCTCGCAGGTCGGCGGCGGCGGTGATGTGGTAGGCGGCGCTGTGCGGGGCGAGCTGGTTGAGGAACCACATGGCCCGCTGGTTGTGGGAGAGCGGGTGGTCGGCGGGGGTGTCGGCGACCGGTTCGGCGGCCTCGGCGGTGCGCGGCGCGGCGGCCAACGTCGCGGCCAGCTCGGTGATCGTGGCCGACAGCGCCTCCTCCACGACGACCTGCACGCGCAGCCAGCTCTGCACGCGGTGCTGCACGCGCACCGTGTCCAGGGAGTCCAGGCCGAGTTCGATCAGCGGCTGGTCCAGCGGGACCTCGGCGGGGGCGGTGCGCAGCAGCTCGGCGACCACGGTGCGCAGGAACTCGGCCACCGCCTCGGGGTGGGTGTCCTCGGGTGCGGCGGCGGGCAGGCCGGTGGGCGCGGCGGCGGGCGCGGTGGTGGGCTCGGTGGTGGGCGCGGGGGTGTCGGCCTCGTCGACGCGGGCGAGCACGAGGAGGTCGTCGGCGCGGAAGCCGGCGCGGGCGGCGTGCCGGGCGACCTTGCCGCTGGAGGTGCGGGGCAGGCCGCCGACGCGCAGCAGCACCACCGACCGCGGGCGGACCTCGTGCCGCTCGGCGACCACCTGCTGGACGCGTCGGGCCAGGGCGTCGAGGTCGTCGACGCCGTGGTCGTTGCGCAGCTCGTGCACGACGACCAGGCGTTCCTCGCCCGCGTCGTCCTGGACGGAGAAGGCAGCGCCGCCGTTGGGCCGCAGGCCAGGGTGGACGGACTCCACGGTCAGCTCGATGTCCTGCGGGTAGTGGTTGCGGCCGCGGATGATCACGAGGTCCTTGCGGCGGCCGGTGACGTAGAGCTGGCCGCCGGTGCGGAAGCCGAGGTCGCCGGTGCGCAGGAACGCCGCGGTGTGCTCGCCCGCGATGCGGGCGCCGAAGGTGGTGGCGGAGGCGTCGGGGCGGTTCCAGTAGCCCTGGGCGACGGAGGGGCCGCTGACCCAGATCTCGCCGACCTCGCCGTCCGCGCACGGCTCGTGCATGTCCGGGTCGACGATCTCGACGCGCTGCTGGGGCGGCATGGCACCGCTGGCCACGATCTCCCCGGCCGCGCCGGAGCCCTCGGGCGCCGCGTGCGTGCGAAAACCGCTGCCGACGGGTCCGGCGCTGACCAGCAGGGAGCCTTCGGCAAGGCCGTAGCAGGGCAGGAAGGCCTCGGCGCGGAAGCCGGTGTCGGCGAAGGTCTCGGCGAAGCGGGCCAGGCTCCGCGCGCGGATCGGCTCGGCGCCGTTGAAGGCCACGCGCCAGGAGCTGAGGTCCAGTTCGGCGCGCTGCTCGGGGGTGACGCGGTCGACGCACAGGTCGAAGGCGAAGTTGGGGCCGCCGGAGACGGTGGCGCGCTCGTCGCTGATCAGGCGCAGCCAGCGCACGGGGTCGCTGGCGAAGCTGCTGGGCGCGAGCAGGGCCATCCGGCCGCCGGCGCGCACGGTGGCCATGACCGAGCCGATCAGGCCCATGTCGTGGTACATCGGCAGCCAGGACACGCCGCGCATGTCCTCGTCGAGTTCGAAGCGCTGCGCGATGAGCGCGGTGTTGGCGAGGAGGTTCTCGTTGGTGAGCACCACCCCGCGCGGGGTGGCGGTGGAACCGGAGGTGTACTGGAGGAAGGCGACGGTGTCGCCGGTCAGCTCCGGCTCGACGAAGCTGGCGGCGGCGTCGGCGGCGATCTCGTCGGTGATCTCGTCGGTGGCGAGCAGGCGCAGCCGGTCCAGGCCGGGCACGGCGGACAGGCGCGGGCCGAGCCTGTCGCGGACCCCGGCGGTGGTCAGCGCGGTGTCGGCGCCGCTGTCGGCCAGGATCGCGCCGAGGCGGTCGATCGAGCGCTTGTGCCGGCTCGGCGGGTAGGCGGGCACCGCGAGCACCCCGGCGTAGAGGCAGCCGAAGAAGGTGGCCACGTAGTCCAGGCCCGCCGGGAACAGCAGCACCGCGGTCTTCCCGCCGAGCCCCCTGGCCAGCAGCTCGGCCCCGATGGCGCGGGAGCGGCGGTCCAGCTCGCCGTAGCTCAGCCGGTCCGGCGCGCCGCCGGAGTCGGGGTGGAAGGTGAACGCGGTAGCGTCCGGGCGGCGCCGGGCCACGCCGGAGAGCACATCACGCCAGGTCATCGGCAACGCCCTCACAAGGTTCGTCCAGGACGCGGCTCGACCCGCCGCGCGACTGGTGACCACCCTGCTGGTTGCGGGGGCCGGGCGGGATCGGGTGTTTCCCCTACTCCCCCCGACCCGGCGGTCCTGTCAGGTTCGCTGTGCGTACCCCTCGACCAAGGACGGGCGATGACCACGACCGAGAAGTCCACTGTGGACTCGGACCGGCGGCGGCTGCGCGGTTTCCGGCTGCTGTGGGGCGGGGACCTGGTGTCCCAGTTGGGCTCGCAGATCACCCTGTTCGTGCTGCCGCTGCTGGTGATCTCCACGCTGGGCGCCACGGCCACCGAGGTCGGCGTGCTGCAGGCGCTGTACACGGCCCCGTTCTTCGCGCTGCCGCTGTTCGCCGGGGTGTGGCTGGAACGGCGGGCGCGACGACCGGTGATGATCACGATGGATCTGTGCCGGGCGGCGCTGTTGCTGACCGTGCCGCTGGCGGCGTGGCTGGACGCGCTGACGCTGACACAGCTGTACGTCGTGGCGCTGGCCGTGGGATCGATGAGCGTGGTGTTCGACATCGCGGCGGCCAGCTACCTCCCGCGCCTGGTCGCGGCACAGCACCTGGACTCGGCCAACAGCAAGCTCAGCGCGGACCAGGCGGTCGGCTCGGTGGTGGGGCCGGGGATCGCGGGGTGGCTGAACGGCATCGTCGGGTCCGCGTCCACCGTGGTCCTGGACGCGCTGTCGTACGGGGTGTCGGCGGTGTGCCTGCTGGGAATCCGGCATCGGGAGGTGCCCACCGCGCCCGTGCGGCGGGACGTGCGGCGGGAGCTGGTGGACGGGTTGCGGGCCGTGTTCGGCAACCGCCACATCCGGTCCATCGCCGTGCACGCGGCCATCTACAACGCCGGCATCGAGCTGGTCACGGTCGGGTTCCTCGTTCACTTCGTCCGGGATCTCGGGCTGGGCAGCGGGTTGTACGGCGTGGTCATGGTCGTGGGCGGGCTCGGCGCGGTCTGCGGCGCGCTGCTCGCGCCCGCGGTCATCGCCCGGGTCGGGTACGGCAACACCTTCCTGGCGGCGCTCGTGCTGTCCACCACGTCGTACTTCCTGCTGCCCTGGGCTGCCGGGTCGGCGGCGCGGGCCACCTCCCTCGCCGCGCTCGGCTACTTCCTCGGCTGCGTGGGCTCCGCCACGGGCAGCGTGGTCTCGGTGACCCTCCGGCAGCGCCTCACCCCGCCGCACCTGCACGCCCGGATGACCGCCACCTATCGGCTCATGAACTCCGGGGCCGTTCCCGTGGGCGCGGCCCTGTCGGGCGTGCTGGTGGACTCGTGGGGGGCGGGCGGCGTGCTGTGGATCGCGCCGGTCGTGCTCATGGCCTCGGCACTGCCCGTGGTGTTCGGGCCGGTGCGGTCGCTGCGGACGCCCTGAGCCGTCCGGCGGGACAGCCGGCCGGGACCGCGGCCGGCCAGCGGCACACCTCGCGCGACAGGGTCGGGGCGGGCGGGCGGGAACCCCGGCGGGTCACGGTGATCACGACGTCGTCGACCGGGCCCGCGGCGCGGAAGAACTCGGCCAAGGAGACCCGGTCCGCCGCGTCGACCGGGATCCCCGCCGCGCCGTCGACGGTGGCCGCGGCGGCGGCGAGCCGCTCCCGGTCGCGGCCGCCCAGGGTGACCCGAGCACCGCGGTCGACGGCCAGGCGCGCGGTCGCCAGGCCGATACCCGCGCTGCCACCCAGGACCACCACATGCCGCTGAACCGTGGGGCTCGTGATCGCTCTCCTCGTCACCGGGACTGGTGCGACCCGGTGTCGTCACCCGCGGATCCGCGAACGGGACGAATCAGACCGATCCGCGTGCTCGTCCCCAGATGTGCCCGGCAGATCGCGGATTTCCGCACCACCGGGCCGGGGATGCGAGGAATCCTCCAGCCGCCGGGTCCGGACCGGGCGCGGGTTCGGGCGTGGCTGACCAGACGGCGGACCTGCTGGTGGGCCGGGCGCGCGGCGGTCCACGGCCGCGCGCGCCACACCGCGGTGGCCCCCGTCTGGTTCCCGCGCCCCGGAGGTCCTTCGAGGTCAGACCAGGAGCCCGGGCGCCGCGTCCTCGCCCGGCGCCTGTGACCGGGCGGCCGCCGGGGTCCCGCCCAGCTGGCCGCGGGCCAGTTGGCGGATGGTGTGTTCACCCAGGACCAGGTCCACCGGGAGTTCCACGCCCATCTCCCTGGCACGCATGACCACCCGCACGGCGCGCAGCGAGTTGCCGCCGGAGGCGTAGAACTCCTGGTGCACGTTCACCGTGTCGACCTCCAGGATCTCCGACCACAGGCGGGTCAGCAGCAACTCCACCGGGGTGCGCGGGGACGGGTCGCCGGCCTCCGCCGCCGGTGGGCTGGCCGGGTCCTGCGGCAGCGGGGCGTCCGCCAGGGGGCGGGCGTCGGCGATGGGGCAGGGCAGGTCGGTCAGGCGGGTGCTCGGGCTGGCCACCGCGGTGCGGAGGATCGTGGTGAGCGACTTCGCCGCCAGGGTGGCCGAGTCCGCGGTGAACAGGTCCGCGGCGAGGGTCAGGGTGCCGGTCAGGGCGTCCTGGTCTTCGGCGAGGTCCGCGGAGATGTCGAACTGGGCGGTGGCCGTGGACAGCGGGAGGGGCTCGATGGTCAGCCCCTGGATGCCGGTTGCGCTGGGCAGGCTGGTGTTGTTGATCGCCAGCATGGTTTGCACCAGGGGGAGCCGGCCCGCGCGGCGCTCCGGCTTCAGCTCCTCCACCAGAAGCTCGAACGGGACGTCCGCGTTGGCGTAGGCCCTCAGGCAGCGGTCCCGGACCTGGGTCAGCAGGTCCAGGAAGGTGGGGTTGTCGCTGAGGTCCAGCCGGATCGGCAGGGTGTTCACGAAGAAGCCCACCAGGGGTTCCAGTTCGACCTCGCTGCGGCCAGCCACCGGGATTCCCACCACCAGGTCGGTCTGGCGGCTCCAGCGGGACAGCATCGTCGCGTAGGCCGCCATCGCCACCATGGCTGCCGTCACGCCGTTCGGGCCCACCAGCCGGAACTGGCGGACCACCGCGGCCGGGACCCGCACCGGGACCGTGTGCGCGCCGGAGGTGGCCCGGGTGGTGTGGTCGGCGGGCAGGCGCAGTGCCTGGACGCCGTCCAGCTCCGTGCGCCAGTACTCGACCTGGTCGTTCAGCTCGCCGCTGTCCAGCTGCTCCTGCTGCCACACCGAGTAGTCCGCGTACTGGACGGTCAGCTCCGGCAGTTCGGCCGCCGGGTCGGCGTACCGGGTGATCAGTTCGTTCAGCAGCACCCCCATCGACCAGCCGTCGGCCACCGTGTGGTGCACGACGTTCAGCAGCACGTGCTCCCGCGCCGACAGGCGCAGGAGGTGGCAGCGCAGCAGGGGCCCTTCGGCCAGGTCGAACGGGATCGCCGCCAGTTCCTCGGCGCGGGCCACCGCGGCGGCCACGTCCCCGTCCACTGTGGACACCTCCAGCGCCACCGGTGCCGGGGCGCGGACCACCTGGACCACGTCGCCGCCCGCCAGGCGCAGCACCGTGCGCAGCACCTCGTGCCGCTCGACCACCGCGGTCAGCGCCCGGTTCAGCGCCTCGGTGTCCAGCGGGCCGCGCAGGTGCAGGGCCGCCGCCATCGTGTACAGCGGGGTGTCCGGCTGCACCTGCTCCAGCAGCCACAGCCGCTTCTGCCCGAAGCTGGCGGGCAGGACGTACAGGTCCTCGGTCATCGGGTTGGCTCCTGCGGGACGGTGGACGGGGCGGTGGACGGGACGGGGGCGCGGTAGCGGGAGCGGTCCACCCGGCGCAGGCCGGGACCGCTCGCCGGGCGCCGGGCGGTGCCCTCCCGGACGGCCCGTGCCATGGCGGCCACGGTCGGGGAGGCGAACAGCTTGTTCAGCGGCAGCTCGACGCCGAAGGCCGAGCGCACGCGGAGGATGAGCTGCGTGGCCAGCAGGGAGTGGCCGCCCAGGTCGAAGAAGTTGTCGGTGGTGCCGACGCGGTCCACGCCGAGCACCTCCTGCCACAGCAGCGCCAGGGCGCGCTCGGTGTCGTCGGCCGGGGGCACGTGCTCGCCCCCGGCGTCGGCCGCGGCGGGTTCGGGCAGCCGGCGGCGGTCGAGCTTGCCGTTGGGGCTCAACGGCCACTCGTCGACCAGCACGAGGTCGGTGGGCACCATGTGCGCGGGCAGCTTCTCCCGCAACGCCGCGCGCACCCGTGCCAGGTCGGGCGCTGGCGACGCGCGCAGCCAGGCCGCCAGGCGCGGGCCGGTGTGCGCGGTGTGCAGCCCGGCCACCGCCGAGTCCACGCCCGGCAGCGCGGTCAGCGCGGCCTCGATCTCGCCCAGCTCGATGCGCATGCCGCGCAGCTTCACCTGGTTGTCGATGCGGCCCAGGTACTCGATCGCGCCGTCCGGGCGCCGGCGCGCCAGGTCGCCGGTGCGGTACAGGCGCTCGCCTGGGTCGCCGAAGGGGTCCGGGATGAACCGGGCGGCGGTGAGCGCCGGCCGGTCGCGGTAGCCCCGGCCCACCGGCACGCCGCCGATCAGCAGCTCACCGGGCATGCCCGCGGGCACGGGCGCGAGGTGCTCGTCCACCAGGTAGATCCGGGCGCCGTCCACCGGGAAGCCGATCGGCACGCGGTGGCCGTAGCCGTCGCGGCAGTCGTACCAGGTGACGTCGACCGCGGCCTCGGTCGGGCCGTAGAGGTTGAACACCGGCACGTCCGGCAGCAGCCGCGCGCAGTCGTCGACCAGGCTCGCGGGCAGCTCCTCGCCGCTGCACACGATGCGCCGCAGCGCGCCGGCGCGGGCGAGATCGGGTGCGGTGAGGAAGGCGGCCAGCATGGACGGCACGAAGTGCGCGGTGCTGATCGACGCGGCGTCGATCAGCCCGGCCAGGTAGTCCGGGTCGCCGTGGCCGCCCGGCCGGGCCAGCACCACGCGGGCGCCGACCATGAGCGGCCAGAACAGCTCCCACACCGACACGTCGAAGCCGATCGGGGTTTTCTGCAGCACGCCCTCGCCCGGTGCGAGCGGGAAGGCCCGCTGCATCCACAGGAGGCGGTTGAGCGCGCCCCGGTGCTCGTTCATCGCGCCCTTGGGGCGGCCGGTCGAGCCGGAGGTGAAGATCACGTAGGCGAGGTCGCGCTCGGACACCTCGACGGCGGGCCGGGTCCTCGGCTGGGCGGCGATCAGCGCCGCGTCCCGCTTCGGGCAGACCAGCTCGACACCGTCCACGGTGAACTCGCCGCTGTCGCCGATCACCACGGCGGCGTGCGCGTCGGTGAGCATGCCCGCCAGGCGCGCGGCCGGGTAGCCGGTGTCCAGCGGCAGGTAGGCGCCGCCCGCCTTGAGCACGGCGACCAGCGCCACCATCAGCTCGATGCTCCTGGGCAGGCACACGCCGACCACGGTGTCCGGGCCGACGCCGCGCGCGCGCAGCAGGTGCGCGAGCTGGTTGGCGCGGCGGTCCAGCTCGGCGTAGCTGATCGCGGTGTCCTCGAAGCGCACGGCCTCGGCGTGCGGGGTGGCGTCGACCTGGGCCTCGATGTGCCCGTGCAGGGTGGCCGGCCCGGAGCGCGGCGCGGGCACGGCGGCGCCGCTGTGCCGGTCGACCAGCTCGGCGCGGTGCTCGGCGGTGAGCAGCGGCAGCCGCGACACCGGCAGCCCGGGCGCCAGTGCGGAGAGCACCAGGCGCAGGCTGTCGGTGAGCCGGGCGGTGGTCTCGTCGGCGTACAGCTCGCGGCTGTACTCGACGTGCCCGGTCCACCCGCCGTCCGGCAGCGGGGTCAGGTCCACGTTGAGGTCGAACTTGGCGGTCCCGGTGCTCAGCGGCACCACCTCCAGCTCGACCGCGCCCGCGGTGACCGGCCGGAACGGGGCCTCGTCGGTCTGGAACAGGTGCCGGACCAGCGGGGTGCGGCCACCGGCGTCGCGGGCCGGGCGCAGCTTCTCCACCAGGTGGTCGAACGGGATGTCGGCGTGGGACCGGGCGTCCAGCACCGCCGAGCGGACCTGGCGCAGCAGGTCCAGGACGGTCGGGTCGCCGGAGAGGTCCAGGCGCAGCGGCAGGGTGTTGACGAAGAACCCGACCAGGGGCGCGACCTCGGCGCGGGAACGGCCCGCGACGGGGATGCCGATGACCAGGTCCCGCTGCCCGGACCAGCGGCCGAGCACGGCGGCGAACGCGGTCAGCGCGACCACGAACGGCGTGGTGCGCTCGGCCTCGGCCAGAGCGGTCAGCGCGCGCCCGGCCTCGGGGGTCAGGGTGAAGGTGTGCGTGCCGCCGGCGAAGGTGGGTTCGGCGGGCCGGGCGTGGTCGGCGGGCACGTCGAGCAACGGCGCGTCGGCGAGGCGGTCGCGCCAGTGCGCGAGCTGCTGCTCCGCCGCGGGGGAGGCCAGCCACTCCTGCTGCCAGGCGGCGTAGTCGGCGTACTGCACGGGCAGCTCGGCGAGCACGGCCCCGGGGTCGCGGTAGCGGGCGACCAGCTCGCGCAGCAGGATCTCCAGGGACCAGCCGTCGCAGGCGATGTGGTGCACGGCGAGCACCAGCAGGTGCTCGTCCTCGGCTGCGCGCAGCAGGTGGGTGCGCAGCACCGGACCGGTGGCCAGGTCGAACGGCCGCACCGCCAGCCGGCGCGCCTCGGCCACGGCGTCGTCCACATCGGACACCGGCAGCTCGACGGGCGGCACCGGGCCGACGACCGCGACCGCGCCGCCGGTGTCGTCGGCGTGGTAGGTCGTGCGCAGCACCTCGTGCCGGGTCAGGATCGCGGTGAGGGCGCGCCGGAGCGCGCCGTGGTCGAGGGCGCCGCGGAAGCGGACGGCCGCGGCCACGTTGTACAGCGCGCTGCCGGGCTGGAGGCGGTCGAAGAACCAGAGCCTGCGCTGACCGTGGGACAGCGGGGCGGGCGCGGCCGGGTCGGGGCGGGCCTGGATCCCGGGCACGGCGCCGCCGAGGCCCTCGCGCTGTCGCAGCTGACGCAGCAGGGCCTTGCGGTCCTCGCTCAACCAGGCCGATCGCATGGCAGGGGCTCCCTAGCAGTTGGTGTACCGGTAGGTGCGGAGCAGCTCGGTCAGGCACTGGGTGCCGAACTCAAGGGCGTCCACGGGGATGCGCTCGTTCGCGCGGTGCAGCAGGCTGCGGTGGTCGCTGCCGGCCGGGAGCTGCATGGGCAGCCAGCCGTAGCAGCGGATGCCCAGCTGGGCGAACAGGCGCGCGTCGGTGGACGCCGGGGTGATCATCGGCAGCGGCACGGCGTCCGGGTCGGCCTTGGTGAGGATCTCGACCAGGCAGTCGTAGAAGTCGCCGAACTCGGGTTCGACCAGCTTGGCCGGATCGACCTTCGAGCCCTCCAGCAGCAGGTCCACCTGGACGTCCGCGCCGATCAGCTCGCGCAGCTCGGCGGTGAAGTCGGCCACGGAGAACTCCCCGGGCAGGATGCGCCCGTCCAGGTCGACCGAGATCTCGCCCGGCACCACGTTGATCTTCTCGGTGGTGCGCACGATGGTCGGGTTGACCGTGTGGCGCAGCACCGAGTCCAGGTACAGCGCCTCGGGCAGCGGCAGGCTGGCCGGGACGCCGTCGCGGACGTGGTCGGCGCGCAGCCTGCGCACCGCCTCGTCCAGCGGTTCCGGCAGCGCCGCGGCCAGGGTGGCCAGCATGCGGTCGGCGGCGGGGGTCTGGTGGCGGGGCAGGCGCACCCCGCTGAGCACGGTGAGCAGGCGGCCGAGCTTGGCCATCGGGGTGTCCGGCGGGGCCAGGCGCGAACCGTGGCCGCCCGGGCCGCGCAGGGTGATGCGCAGCCAGCACGCCCGCTTCTCCGCGACCACGACCGGGTGGAAGCGGCGGCCGCCGAGTTCGACGCCCGCGCCGCCCTCCTCGCCGATCGCGCAGCGGACGCCGGCGAACAGCTCCGGGTGGTTGTCCACCAGGTATCCGGCGCCGACGCGGCTGCCGTTCTCCTCGTCGGCCACCACGGCCAGCAGCACGTCCCCGGCGGGGCGTTCCCCGGCCGCGCGCAGGCGCATCAGGGCGGAGAGCATCATGGCCAGCCCGCCCTTCATGTCGATCGCGCCCCTGCCCCACACCTCGCCGTTGACGAGCAGGCCCTCGAACGGCGGGTAGAGCCAGTCCTGGCCGGTCACCGGGACCACGTCGGAGTGGCCGTGCAGCAGCAGCGGCGCGGCCTCGCCCCGGCCGGGGAAACGGGCGACGAGGTTCGTGCGGTCGTTGTCGGGGCCCAGGACCTGGACGTCGACCTCCGGGCACTGGGCCAGGATCTCGGCGATGTGGGCCACGCAGGCGCCCTCGTCACCGGGCGGGTTGGTGGTGTTGATCCGGATCAGCTCCTGGAGCAGGGGCACCGGATCGGTGGCTGGGGTCGTCACAACGTCTCCGTCTCAAACCGTGTGTGCGTTCGCGAGCAGGGTGGCCGCCAGGCGGCGCAGCCCGGCCGGGGTGCCGAGGGTGAGTGCGGTGACCGCGGCCCTGCGGTGGAAGACGCTCGCGTCGCACTCCTCGGTCAGCCCGCGCGCGCCGTGCAGGTGCACGGCCTCGGCGGCCGCTTCCCGGGCCAGGTCGGCGGCCAGGAACAGCGCCTGCGCGGCGGGCAGTCGCACGTCCGCGCCGGTTCCGGCGGCCCTGGCGGCGGTGCGGGCGAAGGTCAGCACGGCGGTGGTGCGCGCGGCGAGCGCGGCCAGCCGGTGCGCCAGGACCTGCTGGCGGGCCAGGGGCGCGCCAAAGGCCCGCCGGTCCTTCAGGTGCGCGGCGGACAGCTCCACGGCACCGCGCGCGATCCCGGCCAGGTGCGCGGCCAGCCGCAGCCGCGCGTTCGCGAGCGCGGTGGCGTAGTGCCCGCCCGAGGTGAGCAGCCGGGCCCGCGCACCGGTCAGGACCACCTCGTAGAGGTCGCCGCGGCCGAGGTCGTCCTGTCTGCGGGTGCGCACGCCCCGCTGCCGCACGGGCACCAGGGCCAGCACCGGTTCCTGGCCGCCGACGACGAGCAGGTGATCCACCTCGGCGGCGAAGGCGACGAACCGGCGCACGCCGGTGACCCGGTCCCGCGCCACGGTCAGCGCGGCCGGCTGGTCGGGTTCGTCGGTGCCGTGCTCGCGCATGGCCACGGCCAGGGTCAGCTCCCCGGCGGCGATCCGGTCCAGCTCGGCGCCGAAGCGCCCGTCCGCGGCGAGCAGCTCGGCGGCGAAGACGGTGTCCAGGAACGGGCTCTGGTACAGGCCGGGGCCCATCAGCTCGGCGGTGTCGAGCAGCCCGGGACCGCGCAGCCCGTCCAGCTCGGCCAGGGTGGCCCACACCGACTCGCGCACCTGCCTGTCCTCTTCGGACGGTCCGGCGCGGCCCGCGCCCCTGGGCCGCTCGCCCAGCCTGCGCAGGGTGGGGTTGAGGTCGGGGTGGAAGAGTTCGGCGACGGCGGTCATCAGAGCAGCCCCAGTCCGTTGGTCGCGATCAGCATGAGCATCACCTCGGAGGTGCCGGAGGCCAGCCGGTGCGAGGGCCCGAACCGGTAGCCGGCCTCCAGCTGGCCGAGTGCGGGCGCGTCGCCGTCCCAGGCGGTGAGCAGCGCGTCCATGCCGTCGATGTCGGCCGCGGCGGTCAGGATCGGCTGGAACAGCTCGGTGACGTACCACTTGGACATCGCCGAGGCGACCGGGTCCGGGTTGTGCTCGCCGAGGTCGCGGACCATCTGCCAGGCCAGGGCGTGCCCGGCGCGCAGCTTCGCGTCCAGCTCGGCCAGTGGGATGGCGTAGGCCGGGTCGGCCAGCCGCCCGGTCTCGGCCGCGCGCCGGAGCACGAGGTCGAGCAGGCGGCGGGCCTTGGCGTGGAAGTCGATGCCGGTGCGCTCCAGCTGGAGCATCTCGTTCATCAGCGCCCAGCCGTCGTCCACGCGCCCGATCACGTCGGCCTCGGTGAGCCGCACGCCGTCGATGACGACCAGGTTGAACCGGTCGTTGGCGTAGCTGGGCACGGGTTCGACGTGCACGCCGGGTGAGCGCAGCGGCAGCAGGAACAACGTGATGCCGTGCATGCCCACCGGGCTGTCGCTGGTGCGGGCCGCGCACAGCGCCACGTCGCCGTACTGGGACTTCATGTTGTAGACCTTGCTGCCGGACAGGCGCCAGCCGTCGCCGTCGCGCACCGCCCGGGTCCGCAGCGCGGCCAGGTCGGAGCCGGCCTCGGGCTCGGTGAAGAGCACGGTGGCGATGCGCTCCCCCGCCGCCAGGGCGGGCAGGTGCGCGCGCTTCTGCTGCTCGGTGCCCTTGAGCAGCAGGAACAGGCCGACGATGTCGATGCTGAGCACGTGCACGTCGTCGGGGATGCCCGCCAGGGTCATCTCCTCGGTGACGATGGCCGCCTCGACCGCGCCGAGCCCGGCGCCGCCGTACTCCACCGGCCAGTTCGGGGCCAGCCAGCCCCGTTCACCGAGCCAGCGGTAGACCGGCAGCAGCGCGGCCTCGGTGCCCACCGGGTAGCCGGCGATCTCCTCGGCGAGTTCGCGCACCCGGTCCTCGGCGAAGAAGGCCCGCACCTGGCGGCGGAACTCCACCTGCGCCGGGGTGAGCACCGGGTCGTGGTCGAGCAGGGACGCGCTCATCCGTCCACCTCCCGCAGCAGCCGCAGCAGCTCCTCGTCGTCGACGCCGGCGATCTCCTCGGCCTCGACCAGCTCGGCGAGCTGGGCGATGCTGGCCTTGGTGAACAGGTCCTGCAGTTGGAGGCTCACGCCGAAGGCGTCGCGGATGCGCGAGGCCAGCCGCGTGATCGTGAGCGAGGTGCCGCCCTCGGCGAAGAAGTTGTCGTGCACGTCGACCGGCGCCTGCTCCGGCAGGCCGAGCAGCTCGCGCCAGATGACCGCCAGGGTCTCCTCGGTGGGGTTGCGCGGTGGCACGGACTCGCGGACCGCGGCGCGCACCCCGGGCTCGGGCAGGCGGGTGCGGTCGAGCTTGCCGCTGGCCGTGCGGGGCAGTTCGGGCAGCACCGTGAACACCGCGGGCACCAGGTAGGCGGGCAGCTCGCCGGTGAGGTGCCCGCGCAGCTGCTCGGTGTCCAGCCACTGTCCGTCCACTGTGGTCAGGTAGGCGAGCAGGCGGGCCTCGGCGCCGTGGTGCCGGCCGATCACCACGACCTCGTCGACCGCCGGGTGCTGCTTGATGACGTGCTCGATCTCGCTGGGCTCCACGCGCAGGCCGCGGATCTTGACCTGGTTGTCCACCCGGCCGACGAACTCCAGGTCGCCGTTGGCGCGGCGGCGCACCAGGTCACCGGTGCGGTACAGGCGGCTGCCGGGGGGCCCGAAGGGGTCCGGGACGAACTTCTCCGCGGTCCGCCCTGGCTGGTTGGCGTAGCCCCGGGCCACGCCGACCCCGCCGATGTGCAGCTCACCGGGTACGCCGACCGGCACCAGGTTCCCGTGCTCGTCGAGCACGTGCGCCTGGTAGTTCGCCAGGGGCGCGCCGATGGGCGGCATCGCGGTGTGCTCGACCTTCGGGCAGCGGTGGTCCACGCACGCCACGGTCGCCTCGGTGGGGCCGTAGCCGTTGTGGAACTCGCGGCCCGGGGTGTTCCACCGGTTGACCAGCTCGCCCGGGAAGGCCTCCAGGCCGACGAACAGGGCGCGCAGGTCGGGGAACGCGGTCGGGTCGAGCAGGCCGAGCACGGCGGGCGGCAGGTCGGTGACGGTGACCCGCTCGGCGCGCATCAGCTCGGTCAGGCCGGCCGGGTCCAGCAGGGTGCGGCGCGGGGCCGCCACCAGGGTGGCGCCGGAGCACAGGGCGGCGAAGAAGTCGAACAGGCTGACGTCGAAGGCGGGGTTGGCGAACTGGAGCACGCGGTCGCCCACGCCCAGCCGGAACTCCTCGATGATGCCCGCGGTGAAGTTGACGATGGAGCGGTGCTCGACCTGCACGCCCTTGGGGCGGCCGGTGGAGCCCGACGTGAAGATCAGGTAGGCCAGGTTGTCCGGCCGGGCGGTGACCGGCGGGCGCCGCGCGGACTGCTCGCCGAGCGCGTCCAGGCAGATCGCGGTGACGCCGTCGGGCAGCGCGCCGGCGCGGTCGGTGGTGGTGACCACCAGGGTGGACCGGGCCTCGGCGAGCACCAGCTCCCAGCGCGCGGCCGGGTGGTCCGGGTCCAGGGGCAGGTAGGCGCCGCCCGCCTTGTGGATGCCGAGGAAGGCCGTTGGCAGGCCGGGGCCGCGCTCCAGCAGCACGCCGACCACGGTCTCCGGCCCGACACCGTTGCCGCGCAACGCCCAGGCGAGCTGGTTGGCGCGGGCGTCCAGCTCGGCGTAGGTCAGCCGGGTGCCCTCGAACCGGGTGGCCACCGCGTCCGGGTATCTGTCCACAACGGACTCGAACAGCTGGTGCAAGGTGCTGTCGGGCACCGGGCGCGCGGTGTCGTTCCAGGTGCCGGTGAGCGCCTCGCGCTCGGCCTCGGTCAGCACCGGCAGCTCGCTCAGCCGCGGCGCGGTGCTCGCGGCGACGGCGGTGAGGATCTCGGTGTAGTGGTCGAACAGCCGCTGGATGCGGTCGGTGTCGAACAGGTCGGTGGAGTACTCCGCCCACAGGCGCAGGCCTTCGGGGATCTCGGTGAGCTGCACGGCCAGGTCGAACCGCGCGGTGCCCAGCTCCATGTCGAAGGTCTCGGCCTCGATGTCCCCGACCGTCGCCGACTCCACGGTGGCGTGCTGCAGGGTGAAGCAGGTCTGGAACAGCGGGTTGCGGCTGGGGTCGCGGTCCGGGCGCAGCTCCTCGACCAGGCGACCGAACGGCAGGTCCTGGTGGAAGTGCGCGCCGAGCACGGTCTCGTTGACGCGGGCCAGCAGCTCCCGGAAGCTCGGGTCGCCGTGCACCGAGGTGCGCAGCACGAGCGTGTTGGCGAAGAAGCCGACCAGGCCTTCGACCTCGGGGCGGGTGCGGCCGGCGAACACCGAGCCGAGCACGATGTCCTCCTGCCCGGTGTAGCGGGCCATCAGCGCGGTGAACGCGGCCAGCACCACGGTGAGCAGGGTGACGCGCTCCTCGCGGGCCACCGCGTTGAGCCGGTCGCGCAGCGCCGGCGGCAGCAGGGTCTGCAGGGTCGCGCCCGCCTGGCTGGGGGTCACCGGCCGAGGCCGGTCGGTGGGCAGGTCCAGGGTGGGCAGGTCGGCGAGGCGCTGGCGCCAGTAGGCCAGCTGCTTGTCCAGGACCTCGCCGGTGAGGTGGCCGCGCTGCCAGACCGCGTAGTCGGCGTACTGCACCGGCAGCGCGGGCAGCAGCGCCGGCCGGTGCTGGCGGCGGGCCTGGTACAGCTCGACCAGTTCGGTGGTGACGATGCCGGTGGAGGCGCCGTCGGTGGCGATGTGGTGGGTGTTCAGCACCAGCACGTGCTCGCGGTCGCTGAGCTTGCCGAGGGCCGCGCGCAGGACGGGACCGCGCTCCAGGTCGAAGGGCTGCTGGGCGAACGCGGACACCCAGTCCTCGACCTCGGTGCGCGAGGCCCCGGTCAGGTCGGTCACCGGCAGCGGCACCGACTCCGGCGCGGGCTCGATCTCCTGGTAGGGCACGCCGTTCTCGACCGGGTAGCGCGTGCGCAGCACCTCGTGCCGCGCCACCAGGTCGGTCAGCGCGCCCTGGAAGGCCGTGTGGTCCAGCTCGGTGCGCAGCAGCAGCGCGACCGGCGAGTTGTACACGGCCTGGCCCGGCGCCCACTGGTCCAGAAACCACAGCCGCTGCTGGGCGAACGACAGTGGCAGCGCCCTGTCGCGCGGGACCGGGGTGACGGTGTCGCTGGTGGCGCGCAGCGACTTCTGCTGCTTCTCCCGCAGCGCGAGCAGTGCCTTGCGGGTGTCCGCGAGGCTGCGCCCAGCGGGCCGCACCGGACTCGACATCAGTGGCTCCCTGCCAGTTCGGCCACGCGCACGCGGGTCCCGGCACCGGCGAGCGCGTTGCTCACCGGGCTGTCGCCGCGTCCGTCGGCGATGACTACCGTGCCCACGCCGCCCAGGAGGGCGTCGCGGGCGGCTTGCAGCTTCACGGTCATGCCGCCGGTGGCCTCCGCGCCGACCGGACCCGCCGGCGGCACCCGGAAGTCGGGCAGCAGCGTGCGCTCGTCGGTGTGGTCCGCCAGCACCCCGGGCGCGGCGGTGAGCAGCACCAGGGTCGCGGGGACCACTGTGGACAGCGCGGCGGCGATGGCCGCGGCGGCCCGGTCGGCGTCCACGTTGACCGGCTGGCTGTCCTCACCCAGCGCGGGCGGGGACACCACCGGCACGATCCCCCGGTCGAGCAGCGTGGTCAGGATCGCGGGGTCCACGGCGCGGATGCGGCCGTTGTGGTCGTCGCGGACGACCACGGTGCGCCCGTCCAGCACCGCCCGGTGGGTGGCGGTGCGCTTGGCGCGCAACAGGTTGCCGTCCATGCCGGTCAGGCCGGCGGCGCGGGCGCCGTGCCGGGCGAGCGCGGCGACCAGACCGGGCTTGATCTTGCCGGCCAGCGCCATCAGCAGCACCTCCAGCGTGGCCGGGTCGGTGTAGCGGCTGGAGGAACCGCTCGGGGTGGTCAGCCTGCGCTGCGGCACCCCGAGCCGCCCGGCGAGCTGGTCCGCGTCGGCCGCGCCGCCGTGCACCAGCACCACCGGTCCGCCGGCGGCGGACAGCGCGGCCAGGTCGCGGCAGACCGCCTCCCGGTCCAGCGTGCGGCCGCCGCCGCACTTCACCACGGTGACGTGGTCGGTCATGATGATCTCCCTGGGTCGCGGTGCGGACACCGGCTCAGACGGGGTGCAGCCCCGGGAAGCCGAGGCCGAGGCGCTCGTCCCAGCCCATCCGGATGTTCAGGCTCTGCACGGCGTTGCCCGAGCCGCCCTTGACCAGGTTGTCCAGGGCGCCGACGACCAGCAGCTCGCGGGTGTCCGCGTCGAGGGCGAAGCCGACGTCGCAGAAGTTCGAGCCGAGCAGGATCTTCGGTTCGGGCAGGCGGTAGTTGCCGCGCTTCTGGGCCACCACGCGCACGAACGGCTCGTCGGCGTACGCGGCGCGGTAGGCCTTGCGGATGTCGGTCTCGGTGACGCCCGCCCGCACCTGCGTGCGGCAGAGCACCTGCACCCCGCGCACCGCGTCCACGCCGGTGGCGGTCATGCGCACGGTCAGCCCGGTGGCCTGGCTGATCTCGGCCTGGTGCCGGTGGCCGAGCGGGGCGAACACGCGGAGCACGTTGGCGCGTTCGGCGTGCAGGTTCATCTCGCCGGCGGAGGCGCCGGATCCGCTGGAGCCGACGCGACCATCCACGGTGACCGGTCCGTCGATGAACTCGACGAGCGGGCGCAGGCCGAGGATGCCCGCGGTGGCCATGCAGCCGGGCACGGACACCAGGTTCGCGGTGCGCAGGGCCGCCCGGTCGACCTCGGGCAGGCCGCGGGTGGCGGTGCCGAGGAGGTCCGGGGTCGGGTGCGCGCCGTAGTGCTTGGCGAACAGGGCCGGGTCGGTGAGCCGGAGGTCGGCGCTGAGGTCGAAGACCAGCTTGGCGCGGCTCGCCAGGGCGGCCCGCTGGGCCGGATCGTCCAGGCCGGAGCTGGCGAAGAACACCGCGTCGCAGTCGGGCAGGGCGTCGGGGCTGCTGTGGACGAGGTCGGTCAGGCCGCGCAGGTTCGGGTGGCTGCCGTCCACCCGCCTGCCGGCGAGCCGGGCGGAGGTACTGGCCACCACCTCCACCTCGGGGTGGCCGAGGAGGAGCCGGAGGAGTTCACCTCCGATGTACCCGGCTCCCCCGACGATCGCGGCGCGGATCACTCGCCCCAGTCCTCCTCGGCCTCGGGCGCGACCGCGATGATCAGCGGGTCGACGGAGACGACCTCCAACTCGCCCGCGCACTCACCGCACTCGATGATCTCGTTGAGTTCCGGGGGTGCGGCGAAAGCCACGTCCGCCGCGCATTCCGGGCAAGACTGAACGCTCACTTCAGCATTCCTCCCGCATTGTCCGTCGATGATTCCGACGGATTCAGGACCAGACGGAAACAGAATGGCCGAAACCGGGCTCCGGCCGGGAGTAGGGGATTTCCCCTACGCGAGCACGCGGTCGATCTCGGTCAGCACGAGTTCGTGCTCGGTGAGCAGCCGCTGGGCGCGGCGGCGCAGCGACGGCACGGCCGCGGCGCGGTCGGCGCGGCAGGTGGCCACGGCGATGCGCAGGGCCGCCCAGTGGTGGCAGACCCGGTCGACCAGGCGCGCGCACTCCAGCAGGCGGTGGTCGTCGAAGCGCCGCCCCGCCATGGCCAGGTACTCGGCGTGCAGGCCGGCGACGGCGAGCACCGGGCCGATGACCACGAACATCTCGTCGACCAGGCCGGCGTCGTCGGCCAGGGCGTCGATGGTGCTGGTCAGGAAGGTCCGCAGGCCGCTGAGGCCGCTGGTCGCCCGGTCGGCCGGGTCGGTGAAGCCGCGCTGGTTCTCGGTCAGCACGTGCCGGAAGAAGTCCTGGTCGAAGGCGGGTTGCCGGTCCTCGACGGTCAGCTCCAGCCAGCGGTTGCCGATCGGGTTGGCGGTGAAGAACAGGTCGCGGTCGTGCTTGACCGGGTTGCCGGAGTCGCGGGCCGCGGTGAACTCGGCGAGCGGGACGGCGCCCTGGAACGCGGGCGGCACCGGGTCGGCGACCAGCACCTGCCCCGCCTCGTCGTCGAAGCCGTAGACGGTGAGCAGGTGGTTGGTGTGCACGTCCCGGTAGGCGGGGCGGAACGGCAGGTGGAAGTTGTCCGCGGCCACCGCGACCGGCCGCCCGGCGAGCAGCTGCGCGCGCACCTCACGCCAGCCGGTCTCGGCGTCGGCGGGGGTGTGCCAGCGGGAGCTGATCCGGTGGTGCGGGGCCAGGCCGGTGAACAGCGACTCGGCCGCGCCGGGCAGGTAGTACTCTTCCCGCCGCAGGTCACCGGGGTAGTGAAAGCCCCACCAGGCGCCGAGCACCTCGATCGGGTCCAGGCCGTGGTGGTCCAGCAGCACACCCGCGGTGGTGTGCAGGCAGTGCCCGAGGTCGTGCCGCCAGTAGCGGACGGGGGCCAGCTCAACTCGCACGACGGGCCTCCAGGTCGGTGCCGAGGGTCAGGGCGAAGACGTGCATCGCGGGGTTGTCCGGCAGCCGCACCGCGGTGATCTCCCCCGGCACGGTGACCGGGACGCGCTGCTGCCAGATCGAGGGGGCGTGCGCGGGGTGGGTGTGCCTCGGGTAGCGCATCGCTGAGGTGCGGAAGGCCAGCGGCTCGCCGAACCGGGCCTCGGTCTGCGGCCAGAAGTCGGACATGCGCAGCCACTCGGCGCGCACGGTGCCGTCCCGGTAGTGCAGCAGCACCTGGTCCTCGGTCCGCCGCTCGGCCGCGCCGAGCAGGTACAGCCAGTCGTAGTCCCCGGGCGGCACCGGCACGAGCTGGCCCCGGCACCGGATGTTGTCCCCACCCGGCGCGGGCCGGGCGGGAAACTCGAAGGGGACGCCGGCGACCGGTACGAGGCTGCCCGGCTCGGGCAGCTCCTCGGCCGGGAAGGTGTTCGACCAGATGTTGAATCCGTAGTCCCCCTCGGTTCCTGGCGGTTGGATTCCGCGGTTGTCGCAGAGCGCGGAAATGTCGACGACGGTGTTCTTCAAATCATCACACTCGCGTATGTTGTCGATTATGCCTTTGTTGGGAGCCAGCACCGGCCAGCTCGAAATCACAGCGATCGACTCGCTTTCCGACGAGCTGGCCGAGACCATTTCGCGGATCACGTCGGCGGCCTACACCGTGGGCGACCTGGTCCCGGGCCTGCCGACCGCCGACGGGGTGTTCAGCACCCCGGAGCAGGTCCACGCGGACCTGGCGGCCGGGCTGCGCCTGTGGGTGGCCACCTCGGATGGCGAGGTCGCGGGTACGGTCCGCGCGGCCGTCGGCGAGACCTGGGAGGTCCGCCGCCTGGCCGTCGCGCCCTGGGTGCGCCGCGCCGGCACCGGCCGGGCCCTGCTGCGGACCCTGGAGCGCGCGGCCCGCGCGGAGGGCGCGCGCGGCGTGGTGCTGGACGCGGTGGTCGAGCGCGGCAACCCGGCGTTCTACACCCGCGTCGGCTACCGGACGGTGCGGCACTTCGCCGCCGGGGACAAGCCGCTGTCCGAGGTGCACATGCGGCGGGACCTGGCGGACTCGCTGCCGTACCCGCAGGCCCGGGACGTCGCCGAGGGCGTGGCGGTGACGTGGTGGGACACCGGCTCGGGCACGGCGGCGAGCGTGGCCCTGGGCGTGCCCGCACACCGCGCGGATCTGCTGGGCGCCGACCTGTGGCCCGGTGCCGGGCCGGCGGAGCTGGCGGCGGTGCGGGAGACCCTGGCCGCCCACGCCGGTTCACCCGACCTGCGCTTCGACCGCCCGGCCCGCGAGATCCCCGCGTTCGTGATGCCCCGCGCGGCGCACCCGGAGCTGCTGGCCTGGTGGCGCCTGCCCGGTGTGCGCAGCCAGGCCTGAACGGCCAACCTCACCAGCCGCCGACCGCCAGCGCGGCCTCGGCGATGCGCTCCGGGCTGACCCCGGCGTGCACCAGCAGGTCGCGCTCGTCGGCGACGTAGTCGAAGTAGGCGTCCGGCAGCCCGATGCGGCGCACCGGGCACGGGCGCTCCTCCGCCACCACCTCGCACACCGCCGCCCCGAGCCCGCCGACGAGGACGTGGTCCTCGACGGTGACGATGCCCGCGGTCTCGTCGGCCGCGCGGACCAGGGCCGCCCGGTCGATCGGCTTGACGGTGTGCATGTTCAGCACCCGCGCCCCGATCCCCCGCCGCGCCAGGATCTCCGCCGCCCGCAGCGCCATGTGCACCGGGTGGGCGCCGGTGGCCACGATCGTCACGTCGTCGCCGGCGCGCAGCCAGCGCGCCCGGCCCAGCACGAACTCGTACGGCCCGGTGTTGACCAGCGGTGTGGCCCCGCGCCCCAGCCGCACGTACAGCGGGCCGGGGAGGTCCACTGTGGACCGGATCACGTACTCGGTCTCGGCCGCGTCGCTGGGCACCACCACCGTCATGTTCGGCATCGTGCGCATGATCGCGATGTCGTCCAGGCAGTGGTGCGTCGGCCCGTACGGGCCGGCGGACACGCCCGAGTGGGTGACCACGATGCGCACCGGCAGGTTGTTGCCGGCGATGTCCACCTTCACCTGCTCGCACGCCCGGGCCGAGGCGAACCCGGCGATCGTGTTGGCGTACGGCAGGAACCCGGTGTCGGCCAGGCCCGCCGAGACGCTCATCAGGTTGGCCTCGGCGATGCCGACGTTGACGTACTGCTGCGGCAGCGGCGCGCCGAAGATGTCCTCCAACCCGCCCATGTCGGAGTCCACGCAGAACAGCCGGGGGTCGGTGGCGGCCAGCTCGGCCAGCACCCGCCGGTAGACCTCGCGGGAGGAGACCGAGTAGCGCTGCGCCCAGGTGGGCGCGGCGGTTTCGAGTTCGGCAGTGGTCATGACGGCCTCGTCGACTTCAGGCCAGCCACGGCGCGCTGGTACAGGCGCGGCGTCAGCTGGACGGAGTGGCTCTTCTTCTTGCCCTCGAACAGCGGCACGCCCTTGCCCTTGACCGTGTTCGCGATGACCACCACCGGTTTGCCGGTGGGCAGGTCGCCGAACACCGAGCGCAGCGCGGCCAGGTCGTGCCCGTCCACCTCGACGGCGTGCCAGCCGAAGGTGCGCCAGCGTTCGGCCAGCGGCTCCAGGCCGGTGGTGGGACCGGTGATCTGCAAGCCGTTGCGGTCCACGATCGCGACGAGGTTGTCCAGCCGCTGGGTGCCGGCGAACATCGCGGCCTCCCACACCGACCCCTCCTGCAGCTCGCCGTCACCGAGCAGCACGAACACCCGGCTGTCCCGGCCGGTGCGGCGCAGCCCGAGCGCGACCCCGGCGCCGAGGGAGAGGCCGTGCCCGAGCGAACCGCTGGGGAACTCCACCCCGGGCAGGCGGCGCAACGGGTGCCCGGCCAGCCGGCTGCCCTTGCGCGTGTAGGTGGCCAGCTCGGTCTCGGCCAGGTAACCGCGCTCGACGAGCACGCCGTACAGCGCGGCGCTGGCGTGGCCCTTGCTGAGGATGAACCGGTCCCGCCCGTCCCACCGGGGGTCCTCCGGCCGCAGCCGCAGCACCTCGGTGAACAGCAGCGTGAGCACGTCGGCGCAGGACAGGCTGCCGCCGATGTGCGTGCCGTGCGCGCCCGTGCCCATCTTGAGCACGCGTTCGCGCACCCGGTAGGCGGCCGCCTCGGTGCTCATGCGCTCACCGCCGTCGTCGTCGCCGCCTGCCACGGCGGCCGGTAGTCCACGGCGCGCGCGACCGGTGCCAGCACGTCCAGGTTGGCCCAGACCTTGGCGAAGGCGTCGGCGAAGCGCAGCAGCAGCGGCGCGGCCGCCGGGTTGAGGTGCACGCGCTGCACGGTCAGCGAGTCCTCGATGACGGCCAGGCTGACCGGGTGGTCCTCGATCCGGTAGCTGACCGGCGCGACCCCGGGCAGCCGCCACGGGTAGCCGCCGAACCCGGCGAGCCGCTGGAACGCCGGCTGCCCCGGCAGTGGCACCACCTGGTACGGCTGCACCGGCACGCCCTCGGCCTTCAGCGCCCGCGCGAGCACGGCCCGGAACGCGCCTGGGCGCACGTCGGGCAGGCCCGCGGCGGCCGGGTCGAAGCGCAGCCGCAGGATGTGCCAGGCGTGGGTGCGGTCCGGGGGGCAGTGCGGGGTGATGACGCCGGGCAGCTCCGCGAGCCGCGCCAGGAACGCCCGGACGCCCCGGTCGCGCGCGGCCTGGTTGGCGTCCAACCGGGACAGTTGCGCCCGGGTGAACGCGGCCTGCACCGCGGAGAGCTTCTCGTTGCCCGCGAGCACGCGCGAGATGTAGTCGCGGTCCCTGCCCGCGCGCAGGTCCTCGCCGAACTGCCGGTGCAGCACGACGCGCTCGTGGAGTTCCTCGTCGTCGGTGGTGACCAGGCCGCCCTCACCGCAGGTGGGCAGGTTCTTGACCACGTTGAGGCTGACCGCGTTGATGTCGCCGAAGGAGGCGACCGCGCGGCCCCGGTACCGCGCGCCCTGCGCCTGGGCGGCGTCCTCCACGAGGTGCAGCCCGTGCTTGTCGGCGAGCGCGCGCAGTGCCGTGAGGTCAGCGGGCAGCCCGTGCAGGTGGACCGCGATGATCGCGCGGGTGCGCGGGGTGATCGCGGCCTCGGCCGCGGCCGGATCAATGGTGTAGGTGACCGGGTCGACGTCGACGAAGACCGGCACGAGCAGCCGCCGCACCACCGGGATGGCCGAGCCGATGAACGTCAGCGCGGGTACCAGGACCTCGGCGCCGGGTTCCAGGCCGAGCGCGGCCAGGGACAGCTCCAGGGCGGCGGTGCCGTTGGCCACCGCCGCGCAGAACCGGACGCCGGTGTAGGCGGCCCAGTCGCGCTGCAGCCCGGACACCGCGCCGCGGCCGCCGTCGTTGGAGGTGTACAGCCCGGCGTCGAAGACCCCGAGCACGGCCTCGCGCTCGGCCTCGGTGACCACCGGCCAGCCGGTGCGCTCCCTGGTGTTCTCGGCCCTGGCCACCTCGCGCCTGCCGCCGAACATGGCGAGCTGGTCAGACATGGGCGGCCCCCGCTTCCGCGTGCGCCGGGGCGACCAGGGACACCGAGCGGATGACCAGCTCCGGCGCGTCCGGCAGGCGGACGCCGACCAGGGTGTCCCGGCGCGCCACCCCGACCCTGGTCCAGCCGGCGGTGCCGCCGGGCACCACGAGGACCTCGGGGTCCAGGCCGCCGGTGTAGTACAGCCACACGGTGTGCTCGCCCGCCACCGGCGCGTCGACCTCGACGTGCACCCAGTCGTAGAGGCCTTCGGGCAGATCGAGCACCTGGCCCCGGCACACCACCGGCCCGGTCAGCGCGAGCGGCGCGATCCGCGGGCTCACCGCTGGCTCCACAGGTCGAGCTGGCCGAGCGCGTAGTCCACGTAGGCGCCGACCAGGTCCACGCCCAGCACCTCGATCGCGCCGTGGAACTCGGGGGTGTGGTTGACCTCGTTGACGTACATGGTGCCGTCGCGGTGCTGGATGACGTCGATGCCGAGCACGCCCTCGCCGACCGCGCTGGCGGTGTCCTGCAACAGCTTCACCAGCTCGTCGGTGAGCGGGCAGACCTCGGCCCGGCCGCCGCGGGCGGTGTTGGTGCGCCAGTGGTCGTGCACCTTGTAGATCGCGCCGACGACCTCGCCGCCGAAGACGTAGGCCTTGATGTCGCGGCCGGGCTTGTCGACGTACTCCTGCACGAAGGTGATCTGGTGCTGCGGGCCGGGGAGGGCGCCGCGGTGTTCGAGCACGGCCTCGGCGCCCTCGTGGTCGCGCAGGCGGGCCATGAGCTTGCCCCAGGAGCCGGTGAGCGGCTTGACCACGGCCGGGTAGCCGAAGTCGTCCATGCCGGCCAGGGCCGCCTCGGGCACCAGGGTGGCCATGGCGCGGATGGTGGGCAGGCCGCCCTCGCGCAGTGCCAGCGTGGTGAGCAGCTTGTCCCCGCACAGGGTGATGATCCGCGAGCTGTTCACCACGGGCACGCCCGCGTGCTCGAAGAGCCTGCTGACGTAGGCGTTGCGGGTGTGCGAGATCTCCCGGCTCAGCGCGCCCCGGTAGGGCAGCGCCAGGCGCTGGCCCGTCTCCAGCCGCAGGGCCAGGGTGCGGGTGTCGACCTGGACGAAGTCGATGTCACGGCGCCGCAGTTCGGCCAGCAGCAGCCGTTCCTCCAGTCGCACCCGAGAGGTGAGCACGGCCAGGGGCCGTCGGTCCATCGTCACGAGGTGCTGCCTCCACTTCGGCTGGGTCCGCCACCGGCGGTGGCGAGCGGGGGCCGCACCGAGGCCGCCAGACGCGGGAGCGCGTCGGCGAGCACCTCGATGGCGGCGAGGTATTCGGGGATCCGGATGTGCTCGTCCGGGGTGTGGCAGAGCCGGGAGTCGCCGGGCCCGTAGGCCGCGACCGGGCACCGCCAGCTCGGTCCGACCACGTTCCAGTCGGCCGTGCCGAGCTTGAGCGTGGGCACCGGGTTGCCGCCGGTGGCGCGGATCGCCGCGGTCAGCGCCCGCACCACGGGGTCGGTGCGGGGTGCGCGCACGGCGGGCACGCTCTCGATCACCTGCACCCGGTGCGCGCCCGCCGCCCGGGCCAGCTCGTGCAGCTCGGCGGTGCAGGCGTCCGGGTCGAAGCCGACCGGGACCCGGCAGGAGACCTCCAGCGCGGCGTTCTCCAGGTCGCCGCGCACGTCGACCGCGGCCGGCAGCGCCTGCTCGAACAGGGGCAGCTCACCGGCGTGGCGCCGGGTCAGCCGCTCGCGCACGGTCTGCCACAGCCGCATGACCACCTCGGCGGCGGTCTCGGCGGCCGAGGAGGTGTGCGCGCTGGGCCGCACGACCTCCACCCGGAACCGGAAGACGCCCTTGTAGCCGATACCCACGCGGTGCACCCCGCTCGGCTCGCCGATGACCAGCGCGTCCGGCGGGGTGCGGGAGAGCAGGTGGCGGGCACCGACCGAGGTGCGCTCCTCGTCCACCGCACCGATCACGTGCACCCGCGCGGCGATGGTCCCGGCCACCCGCGCGGCGGCGCACACGAACGCCGCGAACGGTCCCTTCGCGTCGACCGAGCCGCGGCCGTGCAGCACATCGCCGTCGATGTGGACGGGCAGGTCGCCGGGCACGGTGTCGATGTGCCCGAGCAGCACGATCTCGGGACCGTCACCGCCGACGACGCCGTGCACGTTGCCCACGGCGTCGACGTGCGTGTCGAAGCCCGCGACCCGCATCCGATCCGCGAGGAAGGCGGACAGGGCCCGCTCCCCGCCGGAAACCGACGGGATCGCGACCGCGGAGCGGAGCAGCTCCACCTCGTCGGTGATCACTTCGCTACTCCGCCCCGGGTGCGTTGAGGTCGACGAGCAGCATGTCCCGGATGCCGTCCCCCTCGACCGCGCGGGTCGGGGAGACCTCGTGCATGACGCGGTTGTCGTCGACGAACATGGAGTCCAGGGGGTCGGTCAGGGTGAGGCTGACCGGCTCGCGCTGCTCGGGGTAGACGGTGGACACGCCGCCCTCGCAGTTGTCGCGGCGCAGCAGGTGCATGCCGACGAACAGGTGCCCGTCGCGGTGGCGACCCTCCGGGGTGGGCTTGCCGACCGCGCCGAGGGGGGCGATCACGCGGACCAGGTGGATGCCCACCGTCCACGAGGTGCGGCCGGAGACCGCGCTGGCCAGCTGCGCGTCGAAGCCGACCAGGGCGCGCATGCCCGTGCTGAGCAGCACCTCCTCGCTGATCGGGGCGAAGGCGCGGTCCTTGCCCTGCCACAGCGGGATGACGTCCTGGCGGAAGGTGGCGTGCGGCAGCGGCGCGAAGCGCACCCCCTGCTCGGTCACCTCCACCGCGAGCCGCCCGTACCGGCGGTAGCGGTACTTGCCGCCGTCGGCCAGCTCGGTGTCCAGGTACAGGTCGTCCCAGGCCCGCCGCAAGGAGTGGAAGTCCTCCTCGGTCATCAACGGGCGCAGGTCCTCCCGGCGCATCACGGTGTACCCGTCGCGGACCGTGAGGTTGGCGAACCGGTCCCGTTCCTTCTTGGTGAGGCCGCCCATGGCTACGCCGAAGGCACTCATACACCCCTCCGCTGCACTCGAACTTGGTAGGAGAACTGGGGTCCGCCGCGCCGGTGACTGGTCGGCGCGGCCCCGGGGGAATCACTCGCCCGCTTCCCGGGCCTGCCGACCATCGCACGCCGAGCCGGGTCCGGGCCTGTCGGTCATTACCCCGACTCCCCGGCGCGCCGTCCGGGGACCAGGCTCCGACCTGGCCGAGTACGGCACTGCAGGAGGGGCAGCGAGGCGATGGTGGCGACCCAACAGGACCTGAAGCGACGGCTGGCGGCGCTCTCGCCGGAGCAGCGGGCGAAGCTGCTCGCCGAGGTGCGGGACGCCCGCAGGGGCCGGGTGGCGGACGACCGCGTCCGCCGGGTACCGCGCACGGGGCCGCTGCCGCTGTCCTTCGCCCAGGAACGCCTGTGGTTCCTGGACCGCGCCGCCCCCGGGCTGCCCGTGTACAACACCCCGCTCACCCTGCGGCTGCGCGGCGCGCTGGACGTGACCGCCCTCCAGCGCGCGCTGACCACGGTCGTGGGCAGGCACGAGATCCTGCGCACCCGCTACCTCAGCACCCCGGACGGGCCGCGCCAGCTCGCCGGGCCCGCCCCGGACCTGGTGCCGCTGCCGGTGACCGACCTGACCGGGGTGACCGGCGACCGGCTGACCGCGCTGGTGGACTTCGCGGTGGCCGAGGGCACCCGGCCGATCGACCTGGCCAGCGACCCCATGCTGCGCGCCGGCCTGGCCAGGGCCGCCGAGGACGACCACCTCCTGGTGCTGTGCACGCACCACATCTCGGTCGACAGCGAGTCCGTGCCGGTCCTGCTCGGCGAGCTGACGCAGGCCTACCTGGCGCACGAGGCCGGCCGCGAGCCGGAGCTGCCGGAACTGCCCGTGCAGTACGCCGACTACGCCGCCTGGCAGCGCAGCCGGTCCACAGTGGACGGACTGCGGTACTGGACCGAGCGCCTGGCGGACCTGCCCACCCTGGCCATGCCGACCGACCGCCCCCGCCCCGCCGAGCCCACCTTCGCCGGGCGCGACCTCCACCACCTGCTGCCCGCCGCGCTGCACCGCGACCTGCTGGACCTGGCCGCCCGGGCGGGCACCCGGATGCTGCCGGTGCTCACCGCGGGCCTGGCCGCGGTGCTGTCGGTGTACTCCGGGCAGCGCGACATCGCGCTGGGCTCGGTCTTCGGCGGCCGCACCCGCCCCGAACTGGAGGGCCTCATCGGGTTCTTCACCAACTCGGTGGTGCTGCGCGTGTCCACCGAGGGCGACCCCACGTTCTGGGAACTGCTGGCCAGGGCGCACGAGACCGTGCTCGGCGCGCACAACCACCAGGACGTGCCCTTCGACGAGGTGGTGCGCGCGCTCCGCCCGGACCGCGACCCCGGCCGCAACCCGCTGTTCCAGGTCGCGCTGTTCCAGTCCGGCGCGGGCGATGCCGAGCAGGCCCGGTTCGGCTCGCTGAGCATGTCCCCGGTCGCCACACCCGGCCGCACCGCCCGGTTCGACGCCGGCCTCGGGTTCGGGGAACGGGCGAACGCGGGCGGGATCGAGCTGGACCTGGAGTACTCCACCGAGCTGTTCGACCAGGACCGCATGGTGCGCCTGCTGGACCACCTGGAACGCCTGCTCACCGCCGCCGTGGCCAACCCGGGTGCGCGACTGTCCGAACTGGACCTGCTCTCCCCTGCCGAGCACCGGCTGCTGGCCGAGCGCAACGCGACCGCGGTCGAGCGGCCGGAAGTCCTGCTGCCGCAGCGGTTCGAGGCTCAGGTGGACCGCACGCCGGACGCGGTGGCGGTGCTGGACGACGCGGGTGCCCTGACCTACGCCGAGCTGAACCGGCGGGCCAACCAGCTTGCCAGGTGGCTGCGGGCGCGCGGCGTCGGCGCGGGGTCGGTGGTGGCCGTGGTGCTGCCCCGCTCGGTCGACCTGATGGTCGCGCTGCTCGGGGTGCTCAAGGCCGGAGCGGCCTACCTGCCCGTCGAGTCCAGCTACCCGGCCGAGCGGATCAGCCTGCTGGTCAACGACTCCCGGGCCCGGGTGGTGCTCACCGAGCTTCCGGTGTCCGACGGCCCCGACGACAACCTGGGCCTGGTGCCGCACCCGCGCGAGGCCGCCTACCTGATCTACACCTCCGGTTCCACCGGGCGGCCCAAGGCCGTGGTGATCGAGCACGCGTCCCTGACGGCCTACCTCGGTGCGGCGGCGGAGCTGTACCCGGCGGCCTCGGGGGAGACGCTGGTGCATTCCTCGGTGGCCTTCGACATGCCCGTCACCAACCTGTTCACCCCGCTGATCACGGGCGGCCGGGTGCGTTTCGGGGACCTGGGCGAGCACACCGCGCGCCCGGACCTGCTCAAGATCACCCCGAGCCACCTGCGGCTGCTGGAGACCCTGCCGCACCCCGCGTCCGACGCTCGCGACCTGGTCATCGGCGGCGAGGCGCTGGACGGCGCGGTGCTGCAGCGCTGGCGTGACCGGCACCCGGGCGCGCGGGTCGTCAACGAGTACGGGCCCACCGAGGCCACCGTGGGCTGCGTGGTGTTCGAGCTGGCGCCCGGTGCTCCGGCGGTCACCGGCCCGGTCGCCATCGGCCGCCCCATCGGCAACACCCGGGTGCACGTGCTGGACGAGCACCTGCGGCCGGTGCCGGACGGCGTGTGGGGTGAGCTGTACGTGGCGGGCGCGGGCCTGGCCCGGGGGTACTTCGACCGGCCCGGCCTGACCGCCGAGCGGTTCCTGCCCGACCCGTTCGGCCCGCCCGGCTCCCGCATGTACCGCACCGGGGACCAGGTGCGCTGGACCGGGGAGAACCTGGCCTACGGCGGGCGGGTCGACGAGCAGGTGAAGGTGCGGGGCTTCCGGATCGAACCGGGGGAGGTCGAGGCGGCGCTGCGCGCCCTGCCCGGGGTGGCCGCCGCCGCGGTGGTGGCCCGCCGCGCCGCCGGGGAGACCCGGCTCGTCGGCTACGTCGCCGGCCCCACCCCGATCGACGAGGCGGCGGCCAAAGCCGCGCTGCGGGAACGGCTGCCCGAGCACCTCGTGCCCGCGCGGGTGCTGTGGCTGGCGCGACTACCGCTCAACCCCAACGGCAAGGTCGACCGCGCCGCGCTGCCCGCCCCGGACTCGACCGGGCCCGAGCGGGTCCACGTCGAACCGGCCACCCCGGCCGAGCGGGCGCTCGCGGACGTGTGGGCCGAGGTTCTCGATCTCGACCGGGTGTCCACAGGGGACAACTTCTTCGACCTCGGGGGCAGCTCGCTCAGCGTGATCCGCGCGGTGGAGATCGCCGCCCGGTCCGGGATCGCGGTGACCACACAGCAGTTCTTCCGCCAGCCGACACTGGCCGAGCTGGCCCGGGTCGCCGTGCTGGGCGAGGTCCCGGCCGCGGCCGACGCCACCGCGCCGGTGGTCACGCTGAAGGAGTCCGGTACCGGCGCGCCGCTCTTCCTCGTGCACCCGGTCGGCGGCACCGCCCTGCCCTACCTGCCGCTGAGCGGGCACCTGCCGGAGCACGTGCCCGCGTACGGGCTGCAGGCCCCCGGGCTGGCCGGCGGCCCGGTGCTGGACGAGATGTCCGCGCTGGTGGACCGGCACCTCGCGACCATGCGGGAGATCGCCCCGACTGGTCCCTACCACCTGGCGGGCTGGTCATCCGCCGGCTGGCTGGTGTTCGCCCTGGCCACCGAACTGGCCGCACGGGGTGAGCGGGTCGGCGTGGTGGCGCTGCTGGACTCCCGGCCGCCCGGCGGGCTGCCCGCTGGGTTGGACGAGGCGGACGCGCTCGCCGAGTTCGTCGCGGGTTACGGCCTGTCCACCGGTCTGCCCCCGGTCACCCTCGACCCGGCGGAGCTGCGCGCCCTGGCCGAGGAGGAGCGCTACGCGCACGCGGTGACCGCGCTGACCACATCCGGCCAGGTCCGGCCGCGCGAGCGCCGGGGCGTGCTGGCCCGCGCGCGGGTGGCGGTCGCGGCCACCATGGCCGGGGTGCGCTGGCGGCCCGGCACCTACGAGGGCCGCCTGGACCTGCTGGTGGCCGAATCGAGCGTGACCGAGGAGTCGGTGACCTCGGGCTGGCAGCGCCACGTGCGCGGCCCGCTCATCGTCCACCGGGTGCCCGGCGACCACTACGCGATGGTGCGCGCACCGCACGCCGCCACCCTCGGCGCGACCCTCGGCGGGCTGCTCGCCGACCACCGCGCCCGCGCCGACCGGCGGTGACGGGGGCGCGGCCGCCGGCCAGCCGGTCAACCGCGCCGTGCCGACGAGCGCGTGGCCTGCTTGCCGGACCGGGTGGACACGGGCACGGGGACCGCTGGTCCCACCCGCAAAACCCTCGGCCACACCTGGTGTCCCGCAGCGGTGCGGGCAAAGTGGCAAGATCTGTTTCCGGTCTTGCCCAGATCGTTCGATTCCCCAATATTTGACTCCTACACTAACTACGGGCGAACATCGAGTTAGTGGGCGCGGGGGTACCGGGTGCACCAGGAACTGGGGCCTGAGTCGGTGCAGCTGTACAAGATGGCGGTGGCGAACCCGACCTGGAGCAGGGAAGACGCGCGAGCGGAGTTGAGCATTTCGAGCGAGCGGCTGGACGAGCTGGTCACCGCGCTGCGGGAGCGCATGTTGTTCCGGCGCTCGCTGGACCCCGAGCGCGAGTACGACGCGGTCGGCCCGGAGACCGCGGTGGTCGAGCTGCTGGCCGAGGAGGAGAAGCAGATCCGCCAGCGCCAGAACGAGATGGCCAGGGTGCGCGCCGAGATGCTGTCCCTGCTGCCCACCTACTTCGAGGCACGGCAGTCCCGGCGGACGGCCGAGGCGGTCGACGTCATCGAGGACGTCGACATGGTGCGGCACCTGCTCGGTGACCGGGCCCGGCGGGTCAAGCACGAGCTGTGCATCGCCCACCCCGGCAGCGGCATGAGCGAGGACGGCCTGGCCCGCAGCCTCGCCCTGGACCTGATGATGCTGGAGCGCGGCGTGGTCATGCGCTCGGTGCTCCAGCACTCCACCCGCTACCACGCCGCCACCCAGCGCTACGTCGGCGAGGTGCTGCGGCACGGCGCCCAGGTGCGCACGGTGCCGATCGTGCCGCGCCGCCTCATCGCCTTCGACCGCGAGGTCGCGTTCATCCCGCTGGAGACCGGTGATCCCGCGAAGGGCGCGGTGCTGGTGCAGGAACCGGGCGTGGTGGAGCACCTGCTGTCGAGCTTCGACCTGATGTGGCACAACGGCAGGCCGTTCCCGATCACCGAGGTCGGTGCCAAGGACGCCGAGGTCGTCGACGACGCCGGCAAGGCCCGCGACGAGATGATGCGGGCGATCCTGGAGCAGATGTCCTCCGGCGCCAAGGACGAGATGATCGCGCGCCGCCTGGGGATCTCGGTGCGGACCTGCCGCCGCCACATCGCCGCCATCATCGCCGACCTCGGCGCGTACAGCCGCTTCCAGGCCGGGGTGCTCGCCCAGCAGCGCGGCCTGCTCGACTGAGCCGAGCCCCGCTGCCCTTCCGGCGCACGCCCGGGTGGCGTGTGCCGCCCCGGCCTGTCCGCACCACCGTCCCCACCCGCGAGCAGGGCACGGTGCTCCCCCGGCGCCAGGTCCCACCCGCCTGACAGCGGAGCACGGCCAGGCGCGCACGCGCTGCCGGACTCCGGCCCCAACCAGCGCGAAAGACCCCGCCGCAACCCTGCCACCTGCGCGGACGGCCCCGGTGGGAACTTGCTGCCAGGCCACTTCATGAACGTGGCAACCTCTGGCCTCGACAGGCGGAATGGACGAATCTAGTTCCTGCCGGACCGAACGGCGGATGCGGAGCAAAAGCTTCGAACCGGTCCGCTCGGGAATTCACCGACTGCGAGAGGAAGGAACACCACCATGTCCAGCAACCGGGTTATTAGCGTCATCGTCCTCTCGCTCGCCATCTTCGTCGTCGCCGGGCCGACGGCCTCCGCATCCACGCAGGTCACCGCGCAGAACATGCAGCAGAGCGCGCACGGCGGGATTCACCCGGGCGGTGGCGGCACCGACTGGTCGTGACTCCGGCCGAGCCTTGGTCGAACTCCTCGACAAAGGACGCACCACAAAACTGGAAAAAGCACTAACGACAGGCGGCGTGGGTTGACGCATGCCTGAGGCGTGGCCGTGCCGACACGGCCGAACAGAGGAGTTGGAATGCTTCTGGCCAATACCTCGTCCGTGTCGCGGCCCGCCGCCGTCACGGAGACCGACCCCGAGCTGGCCACCGCCCGGCGCGCCGCGTCGGGACAGCGGGACCCGCTGCTCGTCCTGGCCAGCTCGGCCGGCCTGCTCGACCCCACCGCGCTGGCCTGCCTCGCCGACCCGGCGCTGCACACGGCCAGCGAGGACCTGCCGCACCAGCCGGCGCACGCGCAGCTGGCAGCCCTGGCCACCACTCGCGCGGCGCAGCTGTTCGGCGCCCGCTACGCCGACGTGCGGCCGGACTCCCCGGCGGCGGCGACCAGCGTGGTGCTGGACGCGCTGCTGGAACCCGAGGACGCGGTGGTGGACCTGCGCCTGGCGCACGGCTCGCAGCCGGCGCCGCGGCGGCTGAGCACGCACCGCTGGGTCGGGCACGGGGTGGGCGCGGACGGCCGCCTCGACTACGCGGCGGCCGCCGCGCTGGCCAGGGAGCACCGCCCGGCGGTGATCCTGTGCGGTGCGGGCAGCTACCCGAGGCACGTGGACTTCGCCCGCCTGCGCGCCCTGGCCGACGAGGTCGGGGCACTGCTGGTGGCCGACATCGCGGCCGGTACGGGCCTGGTCGCGACCGGGCTCGCACCGAGCCCGGTCGACCACGCGCACGTCACCGTGGCCAGCACGCACCAGCAGCTGGGCGGCCCGCACGGCGGCCTGGTGCTGTGCGGCCGCGACGCGGACCTGGTGCTGGACGGCGACGTGCGCACCCTGGCCGAGCGGCTGCGCCGGGCGGGCGGGTGCGCCGCCGCGGCGGGCCGCCCGGTCACCGCGGCCAAGGCCCGGGTGCTCGGGCACGCCGGCGGACCCGAGTTCCGCGTGCTGGCCGAGCGGATCCTCATGGCCGCGACCGTGCTGGCCGAGGAACTGGCGCTGCTGGGCCACACCCTGGTCGCCGGCGGCACCGACACCCAGCTGTGCGTGCTCGACCTGACCGGCACCGGCCTGACCGGTGCGCTCGCCGAGCGCGTGCTCGCCGAGGCCGGGGTGGTCGTCACCCGCTGCCGCGTGCCCGCCGACGACCCCCACGACGCCGACTGCGGCGGCATCGCCCTGTCCAGCACCGTGCTCGCCCAGCGCGGGTTCGGTGCCGCGGAGATCCGCCAGGTCGCCGCGCTGGTGGACCAGGCGTTGCGCGCCGTGCGCACCGAGGACCGGGGCGTGCTGGCCGTGGACGGCACGGTGCTGGCCGGTGTGCGCGCCGCGGCTCGCACCCTCGCCCGCCCCTGATTACAACCGCTGAAACCCTTGTGAGGCAATCGATGCAGGACACCGAGGACAAGAGGACCTACGCCGTTGTGGTCAACGACGAGGAGCAGTACTCGATCTGGCCGCAGACCCGCGAGGTGCCCGCCGGGTGGCGCGCGGTCGGCGTGACCGGCAGCAAGGAGGAATGCCTCGCGCACATCGACGAGGTGTGGACCGACATGCGCCCGCTGAGCCTGCGGCGCGCCATGTCCGAGCAGGCCGGTTAACCGGTAACGGCGGTTCGGGAGGGAGGGCGAGGATGGACGGCACGGCAACCCGGTTCGTCGGGAGGCGGCGGGAACTCACCGCGCTCAAGGAGGTGCTGGGCGGGCACGGGGCACGGCTGGTCGACCTCGTCGCCGAGCCCGGGATGGGCCGCAGCGCGCTGCTGGCCGAGTTCCTGCCGGCGGCGGCCGGGCACGAGGTGCTCGCCGCCGCCGGGGGCACCGGTGGCGCCCACCCCCGGCTGACGGCCGAGCGGCTGCGCGGCACGCTGCCCGAGGTGCTGGTGGTCGACGACGTGCACCAGGCGAGCCCGGAGGTGGTGACCGCGCTGCACGAGCTGCTGCGCACCCCGCCACCGGACCTGATGCTGGTCCTCTCGCACCGCCCGCGCCAGTCCCCGACCCACCTGCTGGCCGCGCTGGGCACGGCCGCCACCACGTGGCGGACCACGCGGCTGGAGCTGCCGCCGCTGACCGCAGCTGACACCGAGACGCTGCTGCCGGACACGCTGTGCGGACGGCACCGCACCACCGCGCACGCCGACAGCGGCGGAAACCCGCGTTACCTGCGCCTGCTGCGGTCCTGGTGCGCGGGCCAGGGCTGCGGCGGCGGCGAGCTGTTCGAGGAGGCCACCGCACTGCCCGAGCAGGGCGCGGCCGAGCTGCTGCTGGAGCTGGAGGCCCTGCCCGCGCGGGCCCTGCTGGTGGCCAGGGCGGCCGCGGTGGCGGGCCAGGACACCTACCTGGCCGCGGTGCTCGCCGGGCTGGACCACGCCGATCTGCTGTCCGAAGTGGACACCCTGGTGGCCGCGGACGTGCTGCGCCCGACGAACATCCCGGGCCGCTTCGCCTTCCGCCACCCGGCGCTGCGCGCGGTGACCTACGCCGGTGCCCCGGCGGGCTGGCGCCTGGGCGCGCACGCCAGGGCGGCGGAGTACCTGCGCGAGCGCGGCACCCCCGCCGCCGGTTACGCCCGGCACGTGGAACGCGCGGGCCAGGCCGGCCCGGCCGGTACCGCGACGCTGCTGGCGGCGGCCGACGAACTGGCCGACCGGGCCCCTGGCACCGCGGCCGGGTTCTACCGCGCGGCCCTGCGCGAGCTGCCGGACGCCGAGGCACCGGCCCCGCTGCTGGCGCTGGCGCGCTGTGCGGTGGCAACGGGCGACCTGCGCGGCGGCGCCGAGGCCCTGTCCCGGCACGACGACCTGCCCTCGGCGGTGCCGGGCGCGGGCGCGGAGACCCGTGCCCTGCTGGCCCAGTACGCGGGCCGCTACACCCAGGCGCGCTCCCTGCTGCGCAAGGCCCTGTCCACAGTGGACTCCCCGCAGCTGCGCCTGCCCCTGGCCCAGACCTCGTTGTGGGACACCGGCTGGCACTTCTCCGACGACGCGTTGCTGACCGCGACGGGCAGCGGCGACCCGGCCCTGCAAGCCCTGGCGCTGGCGGTGCACGGGATCACCCGCCTGGCCAACGGCTCGGCGGGCCCGGCCCAGCGCAGCGCCAGGGAGGCGGCCAGGGTGGCCGACCGCCAGGCGGGCGCGGACCTGGCGCGCACCCCGGCCATCCTGACCAGCCTGGGCTGGCTGGAGACCCACCTGGAACAGCACTCGGCGGCCCTGCGCCACTTCACCCAGGGGCTGGCGCTGAGCCGGGCCTCGGGCCGCTGGCCCGCGATGATCCCAGCCCTGACCGGCCTGGCCACGGTCCACCTCCGCGAAGGCGAGCTGCGCGCGGCGGCCGGCGCGGCCAACCAGGCGGTGAGCCTGTCGGAGTCCCCTGGCGCGGAAGACCTGCGGGCGATGGCCCTGACCGCCCGGGCCCAGGTGAGCCTGGCCCGGGGTGAGGTCCTGGCCGCACTCGCGGACAGCCACCAGGCCGCCACCCTGGTCCCGCCGGACAGCCCGTGGTGGCGCCGGGCCCGCCTGACCGCGGCCGCGGCCCACCTGCACGACGGTGACCCGGCCACGGCGGTCACCCTGACCCTGGACGCGGCGGGCGGCGACACCCTGCCCGAGCTGCCGGCCTGGGACCACGTGCCGGCGGGCAGCCAGCTGGCGCACGCGGAACTCCTGCTGGGCAACACCAGCGAGGCCGCCCTGTGGTCCAAGCGCGTGACCGAGTCGGCCCGCGCCCTGGGCCTGCCGGCGCTGACGGCCCAGGCGAACCTGACGGCGGCCAGGGTGGCCCAGGGCCCCGGCGAGGCCCTTGTCCACGCGACCGCGGCCCTGACCGCCTCGAACCCGCTGCTGACGGCCACCGCCCACACCCTGGCCGCCCAGGCCCTGACCAACCTCAACGAACACGCCCGCGCAGCCGACCACCACGCCGCGGCCCGGGCCCTGGCCGCCCGCCACGGCACCACCCCGCTGCCCACCGCGACCCCGGCCCAGTGCCCGCCGACCGAACAGCACGTGCTGAGCCAGCGCGAGTACGAGATCGCCACCCTGGTCAGCCAGGGCCGCACCAACCGCCAGATCGCGCGCGAGCTGGCGGTGAGCCACAAGACCGTCGAGACCCACCTCGGCCGGATCTTCACCAAGCTCGCCGTCTCCTCCCGCGCGGAGATCGCCAACATGGTCGGCCGGGCCACGGTCGTCGCCCGCCCCAGGCGCGCCTAGCGCGCGCTCGGGTCCGCGGCGAACACCGGCGCCGACGGTGCTCAGGGCCGGCCGGCGATCAGGGCTGGCCGGCGGTCAGGGCTGGCCGGCGGTCACCACGCGGTGTTCCCACGCCCACGCGGCGATCTCGACGCGGTTGCGCAGGCCGAGCTTGGTCTGGATGCCGGACACGTGGCTCTTGACCGTGCTCAGCGAGATGAACAGCTCCGCGGCGATCTCCTGGTTGGTGCGGCCCCTGGCGATGGCGCGGACCACCTCGGTCTCCCGTTCGGACAGCGGCCGGCCGGGACGGCGCCTGGCCGGGGCGGCGGCCGCGGTGAGGTGGCGCAGCAGCCGCACCGTGACCGACGGGGAGATCAGCGCGTCCCCCGTGGCGGCCGCGCGGACCGCCTCGACCAGCAGGGTGGGCACGGCGTCCTTGAGCACGAACCCGACCGCGCCGCCGCGCAGCGCGCCGTGCACGTACTCGTCCAGGTCGAAGGTGGTGACCACGACCACCCGCAGCGGGTCGGCCACGCCGGGGCCGGCCAGGGCCCTGGTGACCTCGATGCCGTCCAGCCGGGGCATCCGGATGTCCACCAGGCACACGTCCGGGCGCAGCCGGCGGGCCAACTCGACCGCTTCGACACCGTCCTCGGCCTCGGCGACCACGGTGATGTCGGGCTGGTCCTCCAGGATCAGCCGCAGGCCACCGCGGATCATCGCCTGGTCGTCGGCCAGCAGCACGCTGATGGTCATCGGCGCTCCGGTGCGGCGGCGGACAGGGTGGCCCGCACGGTCCAGCCCGCCTCGGGGCGCGGGCCGGCCTGGAGGGTGCCGCCGAGCGCGGCGACCCGCTCCCCCATGCCGACCAGGCCGTAGCCGCGGTGGTGCGGTCTGGCCGGGGTGGCCGGGCCGTCGTCGCTGACCTCGACGGTGAGGACGTCCCGGTCGCGGGTGACGGTGACGTCCACCGAGCGGGCGTGCGGGGCGTGGCGGGCGATGTTGGTCAGCGACTCCTGGACGACGCGGTAGACCGTGCTGGTCACCTCGGGCGGCCACGCCGACTCGTCCTCCCCGGCTGGCAGGCGCAGGCGCACGCCCGGACCGTGCGCGCCGAACCGGTCGACCAGGTCGCGCAGCCGTTCCGGGCCGGGCGTGACCGGGGCGGCGTCGTCGCCGTCGCGCAGCACGCCGACGACGCGGCGCAGCGCGGCCAACGCGGCGGAGCCGGCCGTGGTGATGCCCTCCAGCGCGGTGGGCACGGACTCGGGGTGTTTGCGGGCGGCGATCCGGGTGGCGTGGGCCTGGACCACGATGCCGGTGATGTGGTGGGTGACCACGTCGTGCAGTTCCCTGGCCAGTTCCAGGCGCTCGTGCCGGCGCACCTGCTCGGTCGTGGCCCGGCGGCGGGCGTCCCGCAGCCGCAGCCCCAGCCCGGCCACGAGCGCGGTGAACCAGACCGCCCCGCTGAACGCCGCCACCACGGGGACCGCGCCGGCCGAGCCGGCGCGCGGCGCGGTGAGCAGACTGCCGGCGACCACGGCGAGCCCGCCGGCCGCGATCGCGACCGCCGGCCGGGCGGGCAGCGCCCTGACCGCCGACCCGACCAGCACGGCCAGCGCGGTGGCCGCGGCCGGACCGGGCTCGCGGGGCAGGTCGGCGAGGTCGGCGGCCAGGATGGCCAGTGCCGCCACGGCCAGGCCCGCGCCGGCCGCCCACACCCGGTTGCGGCGGCGCAGCAGGGCGAGCCCGCACACCACCGCGCCGACCGCGCAGTCGAACTGCCAGTAGCCGCCGCCCCAGCTGGTCGCGATCGCGACCGCGGTGCCGGCGAGCGCCACCGCGAACAGCACGGCGAGCCCGATCTCGGCCGCGATGCCGGCCGGCCGCACCCGAATGTCCACAGTGGGGAGACTAGGAGATCGGGGCGGCGCCACGAACCAGCCGAAAGTACGATCCGGACGCGGCACGACCGTGCTGGCGGCCGATGCCGGCGCCGCGGGCGGGTTTGCAGCATGGCCGCATGTCACCTGAGGATTCCCGGATTCCCCCCGGCCGACCGCGCATCGCCGCACTGGACGTGGTGCGCGGGTTCGCGCTGTGCGGCATCCTGCTGGTCAACGTCCAGCCGATCGCCAATGTCGGCGGGGTCGTCGTGTCGGGCGGACCGGCCGACCTCACCGACGGGCACACCTGGTTGGGACTGCTGGCCGAGCAGCGGTTCTTCCCGATCTTCTCGCTGTTGTTCGGGATCGGCTTCTCGCTGCTGCTGACCTCCGCGGCGGGCCGCACCGCCCGACCCCGCGCGCTGCTGGCGCGGCGGCTCGCGGTGCTGCTCGGCATCGGCCTGGTGCACCTGCTGGGGCTGTGGCTGGGCGACATCCTGTCCAGCTACGCGGTGATCGGCCTGGTGGTGCTGCTGCCGTCGAGCTGGCTGCCGCGCTGGGCGGTGGCCGGCCTGGCCGCGGTGTTCCTGGCGACCTCGCTGGTCACCGGGGAGAGCCGGTTCACCGTGGTGGCCGGGCTGTTCCTGCTGGGCTCGGCGCTGGTCCGGTACGGGGTGGTGGACCGGATGGAGCGGTCCACCCGGGGGCCGGCGCTGCTGGCGCTGCTGTTCGCGGTGGCCGCGGTGCCGGTGCTGGCCTGGCAGGTGAGCACCCAGGCCGACGGGCCGAGCTGGTCCGGCCGGTTCGCCATGGCGCTGGGCGGGTTGCTGGTGGCGGGGCTGTACGTGTGCGGGCTGCTGGCGCTGCTGCGGACCCGGCTGCGGCCGGTGCTGCTGGCCGTGTTCGCCCCGCTGGGCCGGATGGCGCTGACCAACTACCTGACCGCCACGGTGCTGGTGCTGGTGGTGGCGGGCGTGCTCGGCGGCCCGGCGCACACCTGGTCGATGACCAGGGTGGTGGCGATCGCCGGCAGCATCCTCGCGGTGCAGTGGCTGTGGTCCGCGCTGTGGCTGCGCCACCACCGGTACGGCCCGCTGGAGTGGCTGTGGCGGTGGGCCACGTGGCTGCGCCGGCCACCGCTGCGGGTCGGCGCGGGCAGGTAGCCGCCGGCCCCGGCCGGTCCGCCGCCGCGTGGTGCCGGGGCCGGCGGGTGCGAACCCGCCGGCGCCCGGTCCGCCTGCCCACTCACCCGAACGGGCCTGCGTTCACCCGAACGGGCCTGCGTGAACTGTCAACTCGGGGGGTTTGCACGGTCGACTCGCGCGGGGTGGGGTCAGGGGTGGGTGAGTCGGGTGAGGGCGTCCTGGTCCAGGTCGAGGGTGAGGGCGTCCATGGCCTCGTCCAGTTGGGCGACGCTGCTGACGCCCAGCACCGGCACCACGCGCGGGGTGCTGGCCAGCATCCAGGCCAGCACCACCTGGTTCGGGGTGGCGTTCAGGCGCGCGGCCACCTCGCGCAGCGCGGCCAGCCGGCGCTGGGTGGTCGGCCCCTGGTACTCGGCGGCCAGCGGCTTGTCCGGGCGGGTGTAGGCGCCGCCGAGCAGCGGCGAGTAGCCGTGCAGCAGCAGGTCGGGCTGGGTGGCGGCGTAGGCCAGCAGGTCCTGGTCCAGTGCCACCTGCGGGGCGATGTCCACCCCCGGGTCGACCGCCAGGTAGCTGTGGCGCTGCTGGACCACCTGGTAGCCGGGCCAGCCGTGGCTGGTGGCCAGGTCGCGGGCGGCGCGCAGCCGGGCCGCGCTCAGGTTGCTGGCGCCGACCACGCCGACCGCGCCGCGCTCCACCAGCCGGGCGAACGCGCCCAGGGTCTCGGCCAGGTCGGTCCGCGGGTCGTCGATGTGCGCGTAGTACAGGTCGACCCGGTCGGTGCCCAGGCGCTCGGCGCTGCGCGCGAACTGGTCGTGGATCACCCGCGCGGTCAGCCCCTCGGCCTGCTCCGGCCAGGGCGCGCCCAGGGTCCTGGGACGGGAGCCGACCTTGGTGGCCAGCAGCACGTCGTCCCGGGCGCCCCGGTCGGCCAGCCACCTGCCGACGACCCGCTCGGACTCCTCGCCGGTGCCGCCGTCCACCCAGAACGAGTAGCAGTTGGCGGTGTCCACCAGCCGGCCGCCTCGGTCGAGGTAGCGGTCCAGCACCTGCCTGGCCCGCGGCTCGGCCACGGTGGTGCCGAAGTACATGGTGCCCAGGCAGACCCTGGCCTCGGACAGCCGCTGCCAGGTGTTCGTTTCCGGCACTGTGCCTCACATTCCTGTCGTGCGCGCTGGCCCGCCCACCCTAGTGGGCGAGACCTGGCGCGAGGGTGGTGAACAGGGCGGCGTAGCGGTCCAGGCAGCCGGCCACGCCGAACTCGTCCCTGGCCCGCTTGGCGCCGCCGGCCCGCACGTCCGCGTCCCAGCCCGCCACCTCCAGCAGGGCCGCGCGCAGCGCGTCCGGGTCGCGGGGCGGCACGATCCGGCCGAGTTCGGTGGCCAGCACCGGGTAGCGGCCGCCGGGCAGGTCGGTGGTGACCGACGGGATCCCGCACATCATCGCCTCGGCCTGGGCGATGCCGAACGACTCGGCCACCGACGGCAGCGCGAACACGTCGATGGACGCGTAGAAGTCGTTGATCTCCTTCCCCCGCAACAACCCCAGGATCCTGATCCGGGGATCGCGGGCGGCGGCGGCGCGCACCATGTCGATGACGCTGCCGCCGGCCACGGTCGCGTAGTCGCCGCCGAGCAGCAGCCGCGCGTCGGGGTCCGGGATGCCGGCGAACGCCTCGATCAGGTACTCCAGTCCCTTGTCCGGCACCATCCGGCCGAGGAAACCCACGTGCAGGCCGGGGGTTTCCCGCCGGGTCGGCGCGCCGCCGTCGCGGTCCAGGCAGGGCGCGGCGATCGGCACCACGGGCCGGGCCGCCAGCTTCGGCCACAGCTCGGAGTGGCGGGCCTGGTCCTCGCTGTTCACCACGACCGAGGCCGAGCGGGCCAGGGTCAGCGCGGAGGACACCTTCACCGCGGCCGTGGCCGCCCGGTTGACCAGGCTGGGCGGCAGCCACAGGTCGATGTGGTAGGTCGACACCACCGGCACCGGCAGGGGCAGCGCGGTGATCGCGCCGGCCTCCAGCATGGGCAGGTGCAGGTGCAGCAGCCGGGACCGGCGGGCCACGCGCCGCACCGTGCCGGTGAACGACGGGCTGACCATGCCCCGGCCGATGGTGGCCAGCACCGGGCAGCGGTACACGTGCACGCCGTTGCGCGTCTCGCGCAGCGGCAGGGCGCGGTCGTGCCGGGCGGCGACCACCGCGACCCGCCAGCCGCGCGCGGCCAGCCCCTCGGCCACCACCCTGGCGACCTCGGTGAGTCCGCTGACGTAGGGGGCGTAGTAGTTGACGGCCACGCACAGGTCGTAGTCGGGTTCGGTCACGACAGTCCTCCCGAGGGTTCGAGCGTGGGCTTGGCCCGGGTGCCGCGCGCCGACCACGAGCCGTACAGGAACATCAGTACGTCGGAGGCGACCAGCAGCAGCCGGCTGGCCGTGGCCACCACGAGCGCGGCCGGCACCGGCAGGCAGCCGCTGAGCACCACGGTGAGCACGCCTTCCCGCACGCCCAGTCCGTCGGGCACCAGGAACGCGAGCGTGCCGGCGGCGGTGGCCAGGGCGAAGCCGCCCACGCAGGGCAGCAGCGCGGCCAGCGGCGGCGCGCCGAGCGCGATCGCCAGCACCCACAGGTGCAGCCCGCTGACCAGCCAGGACACCACGCACAGCAGCACCGACCGGCGCAGTGGCCCGGCCTGCACCTCGGCCAGCCGGCCGCGCAGGCCGCGCACCCGCCTGGCCAGCCGCAGCGCGCGGTGCAGCAGCCAGGGCAGCACCAGCAGGCCGAGCACGGCGAGCGCGACCACGGCCGCGGTCAGGCCGGGCGAGCCGGGGGCGAGCCGGTCGATGCTGGCGGGCAGGCCGATGGCCGCGCCGGTGGCGAGGGACACCACCCCGTACACGCCGAAGGTCACGGCGATCTGGGTGGTGGTGATGCCGGAGCGGGCGGCGAGCTGGGCCTGCAGCAGCACCGACCACATCACGCCCGGCACGTACTTGCCGAGCTGGCCGGCGGCGAACAGCCGCACCGCGTCGCCCGCGCCGATCGGCACGGACACCGCGCACAGCGGCTCCCGCCAGGACAGCGCGGTGATCACCACGCCGGCGCACACCGTGAGCAGCGCCAGGGCCAGCGGCAGCGGCCGCAGCGCCAGCAGCGCCTGCCGGGTCTGCTCCCACCCACCGGCCAGCTCGCGTCCGATGTAGACGGTGGCGAAGGCCAGGATCAGCACGGTGGCCGCGATCCGCAGCCAGCGCATCCACTGCGGACGTCCGCTCACGGGCCCTCCACGGTGAGGTCGATGACCTGCGCGCGGTGGTCGGACATGCCGGCGGCGTCCAGCAGCCGGTAGTCCTGCGCGCGCACGCCGTTGCGGAGGAAACCCCAGTCCAGCCGCCACAGCCCGAGCACGCCGTGCTGGTTCCAGGACACCGGGTAGAGGGCGTGGCCGGCGGTCTCGGCCGCGTCCCGGCCGAGCGCGCCGACCCGGTTGATCTCGCCCATCGCCGGGGTGGTGTTGAAGTCGCCGGCGATCACCCCGGGCTGGGGGTCCTGGCCGGCGGCCGAGGCCAGCGCGGCGTAGGCGTGCGCGCGCTGGGTGTGCCGCTGGGTGAGCACCCGGTAGAACTCCAGCGACAGCGGGCTGCGGGTCGGGTCGAGTTGGGCGGGGATGTGGGTGTTGTAGGTGGACAGCGCGCGGCCCCCGGGGGTGCGCACGTCCACCCGCAGCACGTTGTCGTCGGCCACCTCGGGCTGGCCGAGCACGGGCAGCCGGGACAGCGTGACCAGCTCGCCCTTGACGACCACCCGGTAGTCGGGGAACTCCGCGCGCAGCCGCGCCAGGTCGTCGATGGCCACGACCTGGCCGGCCACCAAGTGCAGGTACTCCTGGAGCAGGTAGACGTCGGCGTGCTGGTCGCGCAGGTAGCCGAAGAACGCGGCCGGGTCGTCGGTCTGGTCCCAGTACTCGGTGTTCCACGACACCACCCGCACCACCGGCCCGTCCGGGGGCGTGCCGTCCCGGGTCCACGGGGCGAGCGTGCCGGGGTGCAGGCCGGACTGGGGCAGGCTGGCCAGCAGCGCGGCCACGGCCAGCGCGATCGCGACCCGGCGGTGCGCGGTGCGGCCGGGTGCGGCCGGCACGAGCACGGCCAGCGCCAGTGCGGCCAGCGCGCCGACCGGCAACGCCAGCGGCGGCACCAGGGAGAACACCAGCCACAGCGACCAGTGGCCGGAGACCACCAGGTTGAGCAGGACGAACACGGTCCACGCGAGCACGAGCGCGGTGGCGGCGCGGGCCGGCCACCGCCGGGCCGGCCGCCGGACCGGCCGCTGCCGGGCCTCGGCCCGGGGTGGGGCTGCCTGGTCAGGCATTGGCCGCCTCCGCCTGAGCCGCGGTGCCCTGGTGGTAGAAGCGCCGGAACCGCCGGGAGGTCAGCCAGCGCAGCGCGCCCACGCCGGCGGCGAACCCGGTGGTGGCGTTCATCAGCACGTGCAGGGCGAAGAACACCAGGGTGAACCGGCGGCTGCCCGCGGTGCGCCGGACAAAGCGCAGCATGGCCCGTTCGGCGCCGGCGACACCGGCCAGGCCGAGCGGCAGCAGCACCAGCGCCCACGGGGTGAGCAGTGCCAGCGGCAGGCCGGCCAGGGCCAGCCCGGTGGCGGCGACCGCGGCCGGCCGGTAGGCGGTGTCGCCCAGCTGCGGGCGGCGCGGCCCCCGGTCGGCGAACAACGCCACCAGCGGCACCGACCGGACGAACTGCTTGCGCAGCAGCACCGACAGCCGGTCGTCGTCGTCGTGGCGGCCGACCACCCTCGGCGACAGCAGGATCCTGGACATAGTGGACAGTCGGGCGCCGTACTCGACGTCCTCGGTGTAGCGCAGGTGCTCGTCCAGCGGCCCGACCCGCTCGTACACCGACCGGCGCAGCGCCCCCAGGGAGAAGAAGGCCGCTCTGACCTCGCCGGCGCAGCGCAGGCGCCAGTAGTGGCCCTGCATCACCTTGTACCGCTCGACCGGCCCGTCGTCGACCAGCGGCACCCAGTCGTAGATCCCGCACACCGACCCCAGGTTCGGGTCCTGCTCCAGCAGGTCGACGGCGGTGGCCACCGCGTCCGGCCGCAGCTCGACGTCGGAGTCCAGGAAGAACAGGATCTCGCCGCTGGCCAGCCGGGCGCCCAGGTTGCGCGCGGCGGACACGCCGGCGTTGGCGGTGCGCACCAGCCGGCACGGGAAGCCCGCGGCGATCTCCGCGGACGCGTCCGTGCTGCCGTCGTCCACCACGATGACCTCCAGCGGCTGGTGGGTCTGGGCGAACACGGCACGCAGGCACGCGCCGAGCGTCTTGGCGTAGTTGTAGTTCGGGATGATCACCGAGACCAGGGGGCGTTCGCTCACAGGGTCACTCCCCCGATCAGCGCCGCCACCCACAGCACGCCGTTGACCAGCAGCACCCGGTCGCGGGTCAGGTCCTCGACCGGGTCGCCGCCGGCCCGCTGCACGGTCAGCATCTGCAGGTAGCGGCAGATGGCGAAGGTGGCGAACGGGAAGGTCAGCGCGGCGGTGAGCGCGCCGTGCCGCACGTCCAGCCAGACGAAGCTGACGTAGCTGGCCAGCGTGGCCACCAGGGTGAGCACCACGATCTGGTCGAGGAACGCGGTGGAGTACGCGGTCAGCGCCGGCCGGTGGCGCAGCGCGTCCAGGTCGTCGGCGAGCCGGGCCAGCTCGTGCCGGCGCTTGCCGAGCGACAGGGCCAGGCACGCGCAGTAGACGCAGATCAGCAGGGACGGGCTGAGCGCGGCGCCGACCGCGAACACGCCGGCCATCGTGCGCAGCACGAACCCGACGGCCACCACGCACACGTCCACGAGGGACTGGTGCTTGAGGGCGAGGCAGTACCAGAGGTTGAGCACCAGGTAGCTGGCCAGCACCAGGTCCACCGGCACGGGCAGCACCAGCATCAGGCCGAGCAGCGCCACCCCGGTCGCGCCCAGCAGTCCCACCGCGGCGGTGGGGCTGACCCGGCCGCTGGCCAGTGGCCGCAGCCGCTTGACCGGGTGCAGCCGGTCGCGGTCGCGGTCGCGCAGGTCGTTGAACACGTACACGCTGGCGGGCGCGAGGATGAACGCGACCAGGGTGAGCGCCAGCGGCCCGGTGTGGCTGAGCACGGCGGCGGGGGCGGTGAGCAGCGGGCCGAGCAGGACCAGCCCGCTCTTGACCCACTGCCTGGGACGCAACAGCAGGACGAGGCCACCCAGGGTGCCTCCGGCACCGACTCTTCGGGTGTCCAACGGGTTGGGGTTCAGCGGCTTGTCGACATCAAGGGCGTGTTCCACTGCGCACCTCTCCTCAGTGGACGTGCGAGCGTGTGGGGATCGGCCGGTAGTGCCGCACAGCGCCATTGCCAGGCGGGGGCAGGGAAATCGGGGACCGGAACGGACAGGTCCGATGTGGACGGTGTGGGTGGGGCGGGGGTCAGCAGAGCGCCTTGGCCAGCCGCAGCACGCCCTGCTTCCACGGGTCGCGGTGGGTGCGGCCGGTGGTCCTGGTGCTGGCCGCGTTCGCCCGCCACCAGTGGTAGGTGCGCAGCAGCGTCTGCGCGTTGCTGTACCGGGGGGCGAAGCCCAGGCTGGCCACGGCCTTGTCGGTGGACACGTGGGAGTCGCGGGTCAGCTTGTGCACCAGTCGCTTGTAGACCGGGGACAGCCGCAGCGCGGCCAGTGCCCGCAGCACCACCACGGCGGGCGCCACGGGCACGCCGACCACCCGCTTGCCGTGGCCGGCGGCGTCCAGCACGGCCTGGAAGTCCTCGCGCAGCGAGCCGAACTCCCGGGCGCCCACGTTGAACGTGTCGTTGACGACCTGGTCGGGCCGCAGGCACACCTGCCGGACGACCTCGCACAGGTCGGTGACGTCCAGCATCTGCGCGGTGCACCTGCCGCCGCCGAGCAGCGGGAAGTTGTGGCCCTCCTCGGCCCACTCGAACAGCATGGCGAACAGGCCGAGGCGCTCCTCGCCGAGGAAGGTCTTGGGCCGCAGCACCGGCGCGCACAGCCCGGCCCGCCGCTCGGCCGCCACCAGCTGCTCGGCCGCGAGCTTGGCCGCGCTGTAGGGGTCGACCGGCCGGCACGGGTAGTCCTCCGGGGTGGGGCAGTGCTCGGGCAGCCCGTAGACCGCGGTCGAGGAGATGTGCACGAACCGGTCCACGCCGGCGGCGCGGGCGGCCCGCAGCACCGACGCGGTGCCGTCCACGTCGATCGACCGGATGTCCGCGGACCGGTGGCTGGGCAGGGCCGCCGCCGCGTGCACCACCACGTCGGCGCCGCGCAGCGCCCGCGTCACCGCGGCCGTGTCGCGCACGTCGGCGCGCACGAACCTGGCGCGGTCGCGCGCCCGCTCGGCCAGCGGGCGCACGTCCACCCCGGTCCAGGTGACGTCGGTCCAGGGCTGGGTGAGCAGGGCGGTGCCCAGCATCCCGGACGCCCCGGTGACCACGATGTGCATCTGGTCCTCCTTCGGCTGCTGGCCGCCGGACCGTCCGGCTACCAGCGGAACTGGTGGGGCCGCAGGTCCGCGGCCCCGTCGTCGAGGTAGTAGGGCACGATGCAGCCGCCGGGCCGGGCCACCTGGTCGATGCGGGCCCGGTCCTCGTCGGTGACGACCACGTCGATCGCGCCGAGCTGTTCGGTGAACTGCTCGACCGTGCGCGGCCCGAGGACCGGGCCGACCATGCCGGGCTGCGCGGCGCACCAGGCCAGGGTGAGCTGGGCCGTGGTGCACCCCTTCTCGGCGGCGATCTCACCCAGCAGCTCCACCACGTCGAACGCGGCGGGCACGAAGTGCCGGTCGTCCCAGTCGCTGGGCGTGCCCGTGGCGCGGAACCGGCCCTCGGTGCGGTCGGCGCCCCTGCGGTACTTGCCGGTGAGGAAGCCACCGGCCAGCGGCGACCACGAGGTGACCGCGATGCCGTAGGTCTGGGCCATGGGCAGCAGTTCCCGCTCGATGCGCCGGTCCAGCGGGTGGTAGGGCGACTGTTCGCAGACGAACCGGTTGAGCCCGTACTCCTTGGCCACCCACAGCGACTCCAGCACCTGCCAGGCGGCGAAGCTGCTGGTCCCGATGTAGCGGACCAGGCCGGCGCGCACCAGGTCGTCCAGCGCGCGCAGGGTCTCGTCGATCGGCACCTCGCTGCTGGGCCGGTGGATGTAGTAGACGTCCAGGTAGTCGGTGCCCAACCGGCGCAGCGAGGCGTGGCACTGCTCGATGATGTGCCTGCGGTGGTTGCCGGCCGCGTTGGGGTCCTCGCCCATCCGCACGTTGACCTTGGTGGCCAGCACCACCCGGTCCCGGGCTCCGGTGCTGGCCAGCGCGCGGCCGAGGATCTCCTCGCTGGCCCCGTTCTGGTAGCAGTTGGCGGTGTCCACGAAGTTGATCCCGTGGTCCAGCGCCAGTCGGACGATGCGGTGCGCGTCCTCCTCACTGGTGGCCGCGCCGAAGTTCATGGTGCCGAGGCACCACGGGCTCACCCGCATCCCGGTCCGTCCGAAACCGCGGTACTCCACGCCGATTCGCTCCTTGTTTTCGCTGCGGTGGTTCTCAGCGCCGGGTTCTCACCAGCGCCGGTTCCGCGGCGCGGTGTGCTACCGCGCCGCGCTGGTCTTGCTCTGCATGTCCGCGCAGAACTGCTCGGGGGTGATCTGCTTGCGGAACAACAGGTCCAGTTCGGTCAGCAGCACCTCGGCGTCCTCAGGGGACAGTGCCTGGTCCCAGGACAGCTGGAAGTGCGGGGCGTCCCGGGTGATCGAGTAGACGTAGCCGAGCCAGTCGGCGTGCGGCGAGGCGCTGAGTTTCGGCTCGATGCCGTTGACCGGCGGCACCTCGCCCTTGTCGATCAGCCAGTTCACGTACTCGTCGCTCATCAGCACGTCGGTCAGGTAGTCGTCGGCGCCGTCGGCGGCCGGCGAGTCGGCCCGCACCGAGTAGTAGTTGGTCGGGCTGCCCACCACGTTGCGCGGATCGCCCTTGCCGCCGCTGACCGTGGGGAACGGGAACCAGCCCAGCTGGTCCTTCTCGATCAGCTCCGGGGCGCGGTCGATCAGGTTGGGGTACTGCACGGTGATCATCAGCTCCATCGCCGCCTGGCCCTCGGCCAGCTGCTTGGAGGTGGACCCGTCGTCGTAGGACATGGTCTCGAAGCCCTGCTGGAACGCGCCGGCGTCGACCAGCTGGCGCACCATGGTGGCGGCGCGCAGCATCTCCGGGCTGTTCCAGGCGGCGCGGTCGCCGTTCTGGATGGACACGAACAGCTCCGGCCCGGCGATCCGGTCCAGCAGGTACTCGATGTACATCAGGTCGGTCCACTTGCTGGCCCCGCCCAGGGTGATCGGGGTGATGCCGGCGGCGCGGAGTTTGCCGACCGCGGTGAGCAGTTCGTCGAACGTGGTGGGCACCTCGGCGCCGGCCCTGGCGAACAGTTCCTTGTGGTAGAAGAACACCACCGGCTGCACGCCGTTCATGGGCAGCCCGTAGACCTTGTCGCCGTAGCTGGCCGACTCCAGCGCGTTGGGGAAGAACCGCTGCCGCACCTCGGGGTGCTCGGTCAGCAGCCCGGACAGGTCCCGCACCTCACCGGCGTCCACAAAGGACTTGAGGCTGCCGCCGCCCCAGTTGAAGAAGATGTCCGGCGGCTGCACGCCCGGGTCCAACCTGTCCTGCAGCAGTGCTTCGCTGAGCTTGCCCTTGTACGGGTCGTTCTCGTATTTCTGAATACCCATGGGCCGGTCCTGGTGATCCTCGTTGTACCAGGAGACCGACAGGTCGTAGAGCTTTTCCAGACTCCCCGGATGGGCCCAGAGAACGGGTCCACCAGCGGGTTGTCGTGGTTCTTGCGGGGCGCCACACGCGGACAGAAGGAAAGCCACCATAACCGCGAAAGCCGTCACGAACTTCATTCGCATTGCAGTCGTGCTCCCTCTTTCGACAATGGCTGGAACGAGCGGGCGGGCACGCCAAAGAACGCGTGATCACCAGATCACACGTCACGACTGTGTGAACGCAGGACAGGGCGGGCCAGGGAGCAACCCGGTACTGGATCGTTCCAGTACCGGGCACACCAAGGCCAGCGGTGTGGACGGGGTTGGGGACGGGTCAGGAGCCTAGGGACCGTCGTGCGGTCGGGCGCAGACCACCACGTGCGTCATTGAAACGTGGCGTTGTTGTCGTCCCGGTGGGGACCAGCGGAATGCACCGGACGTTCGAGGCGCGACCGGGAATCATCCGGCCACGCGCCGCCCGCGCGGTTGCCACCGCCATCACACGTCTGCAACCAGAGCCCCCAGATGTTGCTGGCTAGTACCTATAAACCATATTTGTGAAGCGACCAATGCTTGTCAACACCTGACGGCAGCCACCCAGGTCACATCATTTGTTACCCACCGGTGAACAGGTTTCCGCTGGCAGCGGGACCGACCGGGCCGAGTTCGTCGGATGCTGGTGTCGAATGTCGGATTCGACGGGCCGAGGACCGGGTGCGCAATTTCCGGTACCGCCTTTCTCCACCGGTTCGACCACCGAGGGGAGCAGTCCGGCGGTACCCGTTCGCCCGAACCGGCGTGCCTGCGGATGCCGCGCCCGCCCCGACTACATCACCGTGCCGAGGTGCCAGGGCACGAACTCCTCCTCGCCGTAGTCCAAGGACTCGCTCCTGGTCGGCTCGCCCGAGGCCACCGCGAGCACCCGCCGGTAGATCCGCTCCCCCACCTGCTCCACGGTGGTGTCGCCGTCCACGATCCCGCCGGCGTTGATGTCCATGTCGTCGGTCATGTGCTGGTAGAGCGGGGTGTTGGTGGCGATCTTGATGCTGGGCACCGGCGCGCAGCCGAACGCCGAACCGCGCCCGGTGGTGAAGCAGACCACGGTCGCGCCGCCCGCCACGATCCCGGTCACCGACACCGGGTCGTAGCCGGGTGTGTCCATGAACACGAACCCCGGCGTGGTGACCGGCTCGGCGTACTCGACCACGTCGGTGAGCGCGGTGGTGCCGCCCTTGGCCACCGCGCCGAGCGACTTCTCCAGGATCGTGGTCAGCCCGCCCGCCTTGTTGCCCGGCGAGGGGTTGTTGTCCATCGAGCCGCCGTTCTTCGCGGTGTACTCCCGCCACCAGTCGATCCGCTCCAGCAGCTTGCGGCCCACCCGCTCGGACACGGCGCGGCGCACCAGCATGTGCTCGGTGCCGTAGATCTCCGGTGTCTCGCCGACGATCCCGGTGCCGCCCTGGCGCACCAGCCGGTCCACGGCGTTGCCCAGCGCGGGGTTGGCGGTCAGGCCGGAGTAGGAGTCCGAGCCACCGCAGTTGGTGCCCAGCACCAGCGCGCTGGCCGGCACCCGGCTGCGCCGCGCGGCGTTGGCGATGGGCAGCATCTCGGTCAGCCGCGCCACCCCGGCGGCCACGGTCTTGCGCGTGCCGCCCAACTCCTGGATGGTGCTGGTGAACACCGGCACCTCGGGTCGCATGTGGACATCCCGGGTGAGCGCGGCGATCTGGTTGTCCTCGCAGCCGAGGCCGAGCACCACGAACCCGGCGAAGTTGGGGTGGGTGAGGTAGCCGCGCATCACCCGGCGCAGCACCGCGGCGCCCTCGCCGTCGGGCGCCATGCCGCAGCCCGTGCCGTGGGTCAGCGCCACCACCCCGTCGACGTTCTCGAACTCGTCGAGCACACCGGAGTGGCGCAGCCGCGCGGCGATCTGCTTGGCCGCGGTCGCCGAGCAGTTCACCGTGGTGAGCACGCCCAGGTAGTTGCGGGTGCCGACGCGACCGTCGGAGCGCACGTAGCCGGCGAAGGTGTCCCGGTCGGCCTCGGCCAGCACCTCGGTGATCCGCGCGTCCACCCCGAACTCGTAGTCGCGCCGGAACTCCCGGTACTCCAGGTTGTGCAGGTGCACGTGCTCGCCCTCGGCGATGTCCCGGCCGGCGAAACCGATGACCTGGCCGTAGCGCAGCACGGGCGCGCCGGCCCGCAGCGCGCGCAGGGCGATCTTGTGGCCGCGCGGGACGTCGTCGCGGGCCACGACCACGCCCCCGCCCGCGTCCACCCCGGTCCCGGCGGCGACGTCGACCGCGGCGATGGCCACGTCGTCCACCGGCCGCAGCCGGATCACCCGAGCCGTGCTGGACTCCGCCATGACCACCTCGCGCCAACGTCCGAAATACCGGTCAAAACGTGGGATCTCGCAGGCAGACTAGGTCGGGGCCATCAGGGTGTCAACGCGCCGACCCTCGGGCGAGTACCGCTGACGAAGGGGCTGGCCAGGCGGCTGGCATTGCGCCGGCCGATTCCAGCCCTCTACCCTTTGTCCGACCTCTCAGATTGCATCCGATATATCAGACGATCGCCTTGATCCGGCGGGAGGACGTCAGCGCCCATGTCCACCACCAGCAGTGAGCACGCCACGCCCGACAGCGGACCGCGGCCGGACGACGAGCGCACCCTGACCCCGTCATCCCCGCTGACCGGCGTCGTCCCGGTCGTGCCCACGATCTTCCACGACAACGAGGACCTGGACCTGCCCGGACTGCGGCGGGTGCTCGACTACCTGGTCGACGCCCGGGTCGACGGCGTGTGCGCGCTGGCCAACTACTCGGAGCAGTTCTCGCTGACCGAGGCCGAGCGCGACCAGGTCGCCGCCACCGTGCTGGAGCACACCGCCGGCCGGGTGCCGGTGGTCGTGACCACCAGCCACTACAGCGCCCGGATCGCCGCGCAGCGCAGCCGCGCCGCCCAGGACATGGGCGCGGCCATGGTCATGCTGATGCCGCCGTTCTTCGGTGCCACGCTGTCCGTGTCCGCCCAGGGCGTGATCGACTACTTCCGCACCGTGGCCGATGCCATCGACATCCCGATCATGGTGCAGGACGCGCCCATGTCCAGCACGCCGCTGCCGGCCGGCCTGCTGATCGACCTGGTCAGACAGGTGCCCCAGGTGCGCTACGCCAAGATCGAGGTGCCGTTCGCCGCGGACAAGCTGGCGACGCTGGTGGACGCGGTCGGCGACCAGCTGGTCGGGCCGTTCGACGGCGAGGAGTCGGTCACCCTGCTGCCCGACCTGGACGCCGGCGCGGTCGGCACCATGTGCAGCTCGATGGTGCCCGGTGAGCTGGGCCGGATCGTGCGCGACCACCTGGCCGGCCGCCGGGACGAGGCGGTCGCCGGCTACGAGCGGCTGCTGCCGCTGATCCACTTCGAGAACCGGCAGTGCGGGCTGCGCGCGCAGAAGATCCTGATGGCCGAGGGCGGCATCATCGGCTCGGAACGCACCCGCGCGCCACTGGGTCCGGTGTCCCCGCGCACCCGCGCCGGCCTGGTGGAGCTGGCCAAGCGGTACGACCCGCTGGTGCTCAACTGGGGCAGGTGACCCGGGTCGGCACCGGCGCGGTGTCCAGCGCGTCGAGGGCCGCGCGGGCGCTGGCGGTCCAGTGCGGCGCCCGCCAGCGCCGCGCCACGGCCAGCGCCTCGGTGAAGTGCGCGCCGGCGGCGTCCCGCCGGCCCAGCAGCACGGCCAGCTCACCCAGGGTGTGCGCGACCGGCCGCATGGCCAGGGACAGGCTGGACACGCCGGCGGCGATGCCTCGGTAGGGCAGCAGCGCCGCGTACAGCTCGGCCGCGCCGGCGCGGTCGTCCAGCGCGCACACCACCAGGGACCGGAACGTGGCGAACATGCTGAAGAAGAAGTCCGGGCGGATGGGCGTGGCGTGCGCGTGGACCCGCCGCGCGTCCTCGATCCGGCCCGAGGCGATCAGCGCGGCCGCGCACACGTCCGCCATCACCGGCCCGAAGTCCGCGAACAGCTGCTCGGCGATCGGGGTGAACTCGGCCAGCCGGTCCTGGTCCACCGCGAGCGCGGCGGCGGCGAGTTGGCCGTAGCCGGTCCCGTGCGGCGAGCCCTGTCGGCGCATCCGGTCGGCGGCCTCCGCGTAGTACCGCTCGGCCTCGGTGAAGTCGCCGGCGCTGTGCGCCAGCATGCCCAGCGCGCACTCGCCCACGTCACGCAGTTCGGCCAACCGGTAGGCGCGGGCCAGGTCCAGGCTCTCGCCGACCAGCCGGCGCACCTCCTCCGGCTCGCCCGCCACGGCGGCGGCCGCGGCCTGGACGATCCGCCCCTGACCGCGGTAGACCGGCAGGTCGTTGGCGTCGCCGAGGCGCGCGATCGCCGCGCCCAGCCTGGCCTGCTCCCGCCACTCCAGCTCCCCGTCCACCTCGCGGGCCAGCGTGACCATGGTCTGCGCGTGCAGCCCGGGCCGGCCCAGCCGCTCGGCCAGGGCCACGGCCCGCTCGGCGGCGGCCCGCGCCCTCGGGTCGCCGTTGCCGGACTGCTCGGCCGCGTACATGTCCAGCAGCCGGCAGCGCGCCTCGGCGTCCAGACCCGGTCCGTCCACAACGGACAGGTCCACAGCGGACTCTTCCGAACGGGCTTGATCCACAATGGCACAGTCCACAGCGGACTGTCGCAGCAGCCGGGTCAGCAGGGCGATGACCCGTTCGTCGTCGGACCCGTACGGGCGGATCTGCCACGGCGTCGGCTCGCTCCACGCGGTGAACGCGGCCACCAGCAGGTCGTCCCGGCCGGCGGCCTCGGCCAGGTCCAGGGCCCGCTGCCGGGTGGCCCTGGCCGCGGTGACCGCGCCGGCCCGCAACTGCGCGCGCAGCAGCCGGCCCAGCAGCTCCACCCGCCGCGCGTCCCGGTCGCCGGTCGCGTCCGGGATCCGCTCGAAGCTGGTCAGCGCGTCGCCGAGCAGGCAGGCGGCCACGTCGTGGCCGAAGCGCCGCTCGGCCAGCTCGGCCGCGCGCACGCAGTAGGCGACGGCCTTGGCCGCGGACGCGGCGGACGCGGCCCTGGTGTGGTGGTGGGCGAGCAGCCTGACCTCGTCGGGCTGGAGCCGTTCCAGGGCCGCGGCCAGCCGCGCGTGCATCCGCACCGCCCGCAGCCGGCTCAGGTCGGCCAGCACGGTGTCGCGGACCAGCGCGTGGGTGAACCCCACCCGGCCCGGTTCCGGCTCGGTGAGCAGCCCGGCGATCAGGCCGCTCTCCAGGGCGTCCAGCACCCCGGCCTCGTCGGTGTCGGCGGCGTCCACCAGCACCTCGACCGAGGCGTGCCCGCCGGCCACGGCGGCCACGGCGGCCAGTCGGAGCACGGCCACGGCCGGCTCGGGCAGCCGGGCCAGCCGCCGGCGCAGCACGTCGCGCACGCCCTCGGGCACCTCGGACACGGCCACCAGCGCGCCCTCGCTGTCCAGCAGGCGGGCGCTCTCCCTGACGTAGAAGGGATTTCCGCCGGTGCGCTCGGCCAGCGCGGCCAGCGTGGGCCGGTCCACCGGGATCGCGCACAACGCGGTGACCAGCCGGGCCACCTCGGCCTCGGGCAGGCCGGTCAACGGCAGCCGCAGCGGAGCGCGGCGGGCCAGCCGGGCCAGCGGCTCGGTGAGCCGCCCGTCGTTCTCGTCCGGTCGGAACGCGGCCACCAGCAGCAGCGGCGCGCCAGCCGGTTCGTCGCCGGCCAGTTCGTCGGCGGCGCCGGCCAGCAGGGCCAGGGTCTGCGCGTCCGCCCAGTGCAGGTCGTCGAGCACGACCGCGACGGGCCGGTCCCGGGCCGCCGCGCCCAGCCAGGACCACACCGCGTGCCGCAGCCGGAACCGCCCGGCCGTGGTGTCCGCCACCGGCGCGGGCGCCGCCCCGGTCTCGCCCAGCAGCGGCGCCAGCACGGCCGCGTGCTGGGCCGGCACCGGCACCGCCCTGGCGAGCTGGGTCAGGGCCAGCGCCCACGGCCAGGCCGGCGGTGCGCCGTCCAACTCGGCGCACCGGCCGGTCACCACCAGCCAGCCCTGGGCGGTGAGCTGCTCGCCCAGCCGGGCCAGCAGCGTGGACTTGCCCTGCCCGGCCTCGCCGGTGACCAGGGCGACGCGGCCACCACCGGCGCGGGCGTCGGCGGCCAGCGCGGTGAGCGCCGCCAACTCGGCCTCCCTGCCCACGAACACGTCGGCGTTGTTGTCCACTGTGGATGGTGGCGGGGCGATCGGGCCGGCCGCCAGCGCGTCCACGGTGGACACCGCGGGGTGGCCGAGCAGGCCCAGCGGTTCGGTGCGCTGGGTGAGGATCGCGGTTTCCAGTTCCACCAGCGCGGGCCCCGGGTCCAGTCCGAGTTCGTCGGCCAGCACGCTCCTGGCCCTGCGCAGCGTGGCCAGCGCGTCGGCCTGGCGCCCACCGCCCCACAGGGCGAGCGCGTGCAGCCGCCAGCCCTCCTCGCGCAGTGGCTCGTCCCGGGTGAGCTGGTCGGCGTCGGCCACGGCCCCGGCGGTGTCCCCGGTGCGCAGTGCCGCGGCCACCCGCAGCTCACGGGCGCCCCGTCGCAGCTCGGCCAGCCTGCCGGCCTCGGCCGCCGCCCAGTCCTCGTCGCCGGTCTCGGCGAACGCCGGGCCCCGCCACAGCGCCAGCGCCTCGTCCAGCAGCGCCCTGGCCGCGCCCGGGTCGGTGCCGACGCGCTCACGGGCGTCGCGGCACAGCCGCTCGAACCGCCACGCGTCCACCGCGTCGGCCGGCAGCCGCACCGCGTAGCCGGGTGGGGCGCTGACCAGCAGCCGGGCCGGGGTGCGCGGTGGGCGGCCGGGTTCGAGCAGCCGGCGCAGGTTGGACACGTACGCCTGGAGCGAGGCCACCGCCTTGGCCGGCGGTTCACCGCGCCACAGGTCCTCGATCATCCGGTCCACCGACACGACCTGGCCGCGCGCCGCGACCAGCAGGGCGAGCACCGCGCGCTGCCGCGGCCCACCGAGCGGGATCGGCACGCCGTCCGCCTCGGCGGTGATCGGCCCCAGCACGCGTATCCACAGCATGGCGCGCCCATCCTAGGTGCTCCCCCCTCGGTTCGGTCAGCTCCGAGTCCGATGTGGCCGGTTCCGAGCCGTCCCGGCGCTGGTTCCAAGTCCGGTTCCAAGTCACCACCAAGTGCGGCGGCGCACGCTCTGTGCCGACCGGTCGACAGCACCGCGAAGAGAACCCCGAGGACGACCTCCACCGAGCCCCGGGTCGACCCCCACGAACTGGCGGTCATCCACCGCGGCCCGCGCCGCGAGTCCCGGATGGCGGTCGAGCTGACCAGCGCGGTGCGACCCATTCGACTGACCGACCACAGAGGACTGGAACTGAGATGACCAAGAAGCTCTTCTCCCGCACCGGCATCGGCACCGCGATCGCCGTGGCCATCATCGTCTTCGCCTTCTTCATCGGCGCGCAGTACCTGCTCGCGCCGGTGAGCACCGCCAGCACCTTCGGCGTGCCGAGCTGGCCGCAGGGCCAGGGCGAGGGCTTCCTGTACGTCAAGGGCGTGCGGGACGTGGTGTCCGGGCTGGTGATGCTGGCCGTGCTGGTCGCGGGCAGCCGCCGCACCCTGGGCTGGGCCATGCTGGCCGAGGCGGTCACCCCGCTCGGCGACATGCTCATCGTGTTGGGCACGGGCGGGTCGCCGGCCACCGCCTTCGGCGTCCACGGGGCCACCGCGGCCGTGGTGGCCCTGGGTGGAGCGCTCCTGCTGGCCGGCTCCCCCTCGGTGGCGCGCTCCCGGAACGCCCGCGCCGCCGCGGCAACCGCCTGACCCGCTGGTCGGGCGGGTGGTCAGCGGGCGGTCGGCGGGTGGCAGGCTGTGCGGCGTGCGCGCGGAGCAGGAAGGAGCGGGAAGGAAGATTCCCGCAGGTCACACGGGTCCCAGACCTCCCCAGTGAAGGAGTCCCCGGGAGCGCCGAGGAACAGCAACTCATCCCACGGCGAATCCCACGGCATCCCATCGCTGAGGCGCTACCCAAGATCACTGGATAGGATGAAACGCAGAGCGGCCCCCTGCCTACTACAGCTAGGCAGGGGGCCGCAGTTGCGTGTCGGGTCAGCCGTCGAGGCGCCCGGCCTTCACGGCGCCAAGGAACCTCGTCAGCTCGGCCTTCCCAAAGGTCAGGGCCGGGCCGGTGGGGTTCTTCGAGTCGCGAACGCCAGCCACTTCAGCGAGCTGCGCCAGCTCGACGCAGCTGCCTTTGGCATTGCTGCGCGACGACTTGACCCAGATGGCCCGGGACATGTCCGGAGTCTGCATCCCGAAAGCCCTTCCGTTCTTGCTCAAACCACTTCCTTGATCTTCTCCGCGACGAGCTTGCGCGTGTCACGCTCGGACAAGGCCACGTCTTGGAGCCGGTCAAACACCAACTTATACGGCGCAACCTCGTGCTCTTTCTCCAAGTACGCAGCCGTCGTCAGCTCCTCCAGGTAAACCACGGGATCAGATTGACCTGGCATATGCAGGATCGTGAACGAGCTACCCATGCCCGGATGGGCGCCTGCGGAGAGAGGCAGTACCCGCAAGGTCACGTTGGGAAGCTTCATCACGTCCAGCAACCGTTCGAGCTGCTGGCGCATCGTAGCCGGTCCGCCAACTGAGCGACACAAAGCCGCCTCGTTGACGATCGCGACATAGTTGACAGGCGGATTTCGAGTTAGCACTTCCTGTCGCGCTGCCCTCAATCTCACGCCGCGGTCTTCATGGTCGGCGTCAGCTCCCGGCCACGCGCGGATGACGGCACGAGCGTAACCCTCGGTCTGGAGCAGGCCATGCAGCAGTTCGGCCTCATAGCTGTAGATGGTCTCAGCTTCAGATTCGAAGCCAACGTAGTCGCTCAGCCAAATCGGGACGACGTCGCCGAAGCTGACCCACCAACCTTGCTTTCGACTCTCCTTACCGAGGTCGATCATCTCCTCGGCTTCCTCATCTGGCACGTCGTACTTGATCAGTAGTAGCCGTAGCTCGGCTGGTGACACGCCAAGCTTTCCAGTCTCGATCTTGCTCATCTTGGGGAGCTGGCAGCCCAGGTAGCTGGCGATCTCCTCGCGACTGAATCCCAACTCCTCCCGGAGCCGACGCAGCTGTCGTCCGAGCTGCCTGCGCCGGAACGTTGGGTTTGGCCTCGTCACGGTGTCCCCTCCTTCGGCAAGTGCTGACTCCAGTGTGCCAGTCAGAACGTTCCGGTAGGCCTGCGTTCACAGGGGGTGGCGCATCGGAACATTCCTGCGCTACTGTTCCTACGGGCTGATCAGTAAGGGTGAGATTCCGGAGACTCCCCTGATGGCAGCCCGGAGCGGCGAACTCGCTGGTTGGGTTCGCCGCTTCCCAAATCTCGTCCGGCCCCGCCGGGCGGCTGGGCGGCTTGCCGCTCAGGGGGAGCGGGCTTCCTGCCCGGTATAGCCCGCTCCCCGCCCCGTACTCGCCCCAGCCCCCTGGGGCGATCCGGGCGACGGAGTCAGGCCCGTCGCCCACCCCCGGACCGGCAGGACGGTCGAGCGCCTCCCCAGTCACTCCCGTCCTGCCGGCCCACCTCACACATGGAGGTGTGGCGTGACCTGGATCGTCATCGTCTGCTCCATCGCGGCGCTCGTCGGCGCCGCCGCGGTCGTCTACGGCATGGCCGGCATCGACCGCACCACCCACAAGCAGCCGCGCCACCGGCGAACCCCGACCCGTCAGGCGCGGCCCACCACGTCGCCGCACGCGCGCCACGTATCCACATCGGTGCGGCGACCGGCGGGGTCGGGTGACGCCCCGAGCCCCGACCCCGCCACCCAGGCATACACCGGCCGGCACGTCCGGCAGCTTCTCCGGGCGGTGTCGTGATGTGCCTGCGGCGCAGTTACCGGCACTACGACGACGCCTACAAGGAGTGGCTCGTGTGGTTGAACTCCAGGTGGGGTCACTTCAACGAGCGAGTGGGCCGGACCCGGATGCCCCGCTGGTGCCACTGCGGTGCCTGGCACCTGGTGGTCACCCGCCTGCCACTGTCGAAGGACCAGCGATGACCGCCGCAGCGCGGCGCACGTTCCGCTGGTGGCCGGTGGACGGCGGCCGACACGCCATCCCCGGTGAACTCGTCGCAGGCGAGACCGGCGAGACGCTGTGCCGACACCCGGTGGTCATGGTGGACCGCGAGCCGTCCAAGCGGGAGTGGCTGTGGCCCAGCTGTCTGCTGTGCATGGAGGCGGCCCGCACCCGCCGACACATCGCCCTCACCGAGGGCTACGACGGTCGGCGGCGGCCATGACCTGGCGGCAGTCCACACAGGACGGGAAGTTCCACAACATCACCGGCGACACCCGCGACGACGGGACCGCGTGCGCCTCGTGCGGCCGACGCCTCATCGCCACGCTCTTCCTGCCTCCCGCAGGAGATCCACCCCTGGGCGCGCCCGTGTGTGCGGTCTGCGCCCACAACTTCAGTAGGTGACGAGATGACACAGTCCATCGCGGACTACGTGTGGGTCCGCGACGACCGCAACGGCGCCGAGCACGCCGTGCTCAAGACCGAGGCGGCCGGCGACAGCGAGGGCTACATCGACACCGCGTGCACGCGAGTGCTCATCAAGGTTCAGTCGACCGCCCTGGCGAGCCCGACCGGACGGCAGTGCCCCTACTGCCTCAGCGCGATCGGCCCGAAGGTCGGTGACGCGAAATGGCGGTAGAGCCGATGGCCGCGGTGTTCAACGACAGCGTGGAGTTCGCCGACATGGTCGCGCGGTGCGTGCCCGGCGACTTCCCGCCGGACATCGCGATCCGCGCCGCCAGGATCAAGCTCGCCAAGTTGCGCCGCGAGGCGTGGCCGCTGTTGACCACATGGGCGCCAGGAGATCCCGCGCCCGAGTCCTGGCCGACGTGGGGCCTCTACGACGTCGGTGGCCTGGTCTGGCACGGACGAGCTGACGGCTTGCTCAGGCTGAGCCTGGACGATCGAACTCGACTCGCCCGGCACTCCGTCGAGTGGTGGATGGAGAGGGCGCTGCCGTGGGGCGATCTGCTGCTGGTGCGGGGGCCGTTGACTCGGCGCCAGGCTCCCCAGGTTCAGCGGGCAACGTGAAGTCCACAGTGGGCATCCGGGCCGCGCTGCTGCTCGCGCTGGGGGCGTTCCTCGCCGGCATCGTCGTGGGAGCGGGCGACCACGAGTCGGCCACGCCGGCCAGCACGACCACGCCCATCCCCACGCCGACCCCGATTCCGTTGGTCGGATCGCTGACGCGGTGACCAGCCGACCCGGCTTGACCCGGGCGCCAGGCGCCTACGACCGACTGCAACACCTCGTCCTCCGCGCCGCGACCTGGAGCGCCTCCCGCGACGGACGCCGCATCACCCGAACTCGCTGCGGTCTCGCTGCTCTCCACCCCGACGACAACCGCCTCCTGCGGTGGTGGCTGTGGCCGTGGTGCGGGCCGTGCCGGGCGGACTGGAATTCGACAGAGCCAAAACAACCACCCGCCAAATAGCGAATATGCCGATTCGAAAATGGCGACGTCGAGACCCAGCTCGTGGCGTCGCCATTTCGGCATGTCAAAAATAGAGACAGAAGCGTAATTTATCACTCTTTTAGCGGCTGGTTGTCAATCTTCAAATCGTGGATTGTTCCCCATCAACCGAGAGGAGGTGAAAAAGTGGAAAACGAGAACCTGGTCGTGAACGTCAAGCGGACCAACGCCCCGGCGCCGCGCGCCGAAGTGCAGCTGTCCGACAGCGGCTCCGGCAACCCCGACGAGGGCGACACGCGCGACCCGCGCGACGGCAACGGTAGCTGACACCTAACCCACCCAAGGGGGCTCCGTAGCACTGCGGAGCCCCCTCCTTTTCTCTGGAGACACAATGCGGCACGAGTTCGCGACCGCCGTCGCCGATGCCCTGAACCTGTCGACCGAGACCATTGGCACCGAGTTCCGCAAGGCCAGCATCCACCCCGACCTCAGCGCGCGCCTCCTCACGCCGCAGAAACTGCTGGACGTCGTGATGCGACGTAGCCTGGAGGCCCACAAGCTGCGAGTTCTCGTTGGTGGGCGTGATCTTCATCCGCAGGACTACCTGCGCATGAACGTCGCCAGCCGCGGCCACTCCACCCCTCTGGCCGACATGGTTCGCCTCGGCCGCCATCTCGCCTCTGGCGCCACTATGGTCGCCGACGGACTCGGCATCTACGACCCGGTTCTTGAAGTCGCATGCCGAGCCATGCAGTGGTTGTGGCACGAACTGGTTCAGGTCAACGCCTACCTGACGACCACCTCGGCCGCTGGATTCGACCTGCACTGGGATGACCACGACGTGGTCATCGTCCAGCTCGCCGGAACGAAATCGTGGGAAGTGCGCGGACCATCCCGCAAAGCCCCCATGCACCGGGACGCGGAACCGAATATGGAGCCTCCCAACGAAATCGTGTTCGCGGGAACCCTGCACCCCGGAGACGTCATTCACATCCCTCGCGGCTGGTGGCACCGTGCCACCCGCGAGGAATCCGGTGCCGGCTACAGCCTGCACGCCACTTTCGGCATGACCAGGCGTACCGGCGTCGATTACCTGATGGCGGCGGCGGACGAATCCCGGAAGCAGGAGGTGTTCCGCACGGACCTCCAACGGGACGTGAACCAGGAACTGACCGAGGCTGCCACGCAGCTCCTCAAGGACTACAGCGTCACCGGCTTCCTGGCCGAGCGCGAGTACCAGCAGGCGTCCACCCGGCACATCAACACCCACGGCCTGTTCGGCGCACCGCGCAAGGCCGTGTGCATCACGGCGTTCCCGCCGGTCGTGGAGCGCGACGGTGAGTACCTGGTGGTGGCCGCGGCGAACCGGCGCATCACCTTCAAGCAGCAGGCCGGCCCCGCTCTGGACCTGCTGCTGTCCGGTGCACCAGTCGACATCGCGCAGGCGTCAGCCGACACGGGTGTCGACGTGCTGGCCCTCGCCGAGGTGCTGATCGAGGAGGACATCTGCGCCGAGGCGACGCCCGAACTGCTGGCTGGCTACGACGGCTGGGTCACGCCCTGAGGCTGGCAGCGATGGGCTCGCACCACCGCTTGGCTGGGGCGTGCAGGTTGTCGACGTACACCGGGTCGCTGATCGCGAGGATGCGGGCGGCGACGTACAGCATGGACACTCGGCCCGATCGGGTGTCGAGATCGCGCTGGAACTCGGCGTGAACCCGCTCCGCCAACCCGGGCACGGCCAGCGAGTGCACCCACAAACAGGCGGCGTCGTAGCCACGGGGCGCCATGCCCCAGTCCTCCCAATCCAAGATCCAACAGTCCGGGGCAGTGACGTTGGCCCACGCCATGTCGGCGTGGGCTGGCGTCCATTCGGTCACCGCAGCGTCGATGTCGGGCCACAATCGGGTGACTGCCGCCGTCACCTGCTCTTGACGTACCGCCATCCGGGACGTGCACTGGCTGGCGAGCGCGGTGAACGAGCGGACAAGAGTGGCCCACCACTCGTCGGACAGACCAGGGTCCTCGCGGAGTACACCACCAAGCTTCACGGCCGGAGACGTCACCGGCTCCGTTTCGTCCACCGTCCACGTCACGGCGGGGTCGTCCTCGTCGACCCACTCGGTGCCTCGCAGCCAAGCTGGGCAGGCGACACCACGGAGTGCGGCAGCCTCTCTCACGCCAGTGATGCCGAGCCCGTTGGTTCGCTCACCGGCCCAGCGTTGGAGACGAACCCAGGTGTCGCGGTCACTGCGGCAGCCGATGGTGCGCCGCTTGACCAGCGGGCTCGTCCGGTCCAGTTGGACGCCAAGGGCTTGCTCGGCTCGGTCGAGGTACGGAGCGATCGGCTCTCGTCTGAGGTCCACAGCATCATGGTGCTGCACGGATGACGGCCCCCACGCTCACCGTCCTGGTGGCGTGGGGGCTTCGTCATGGCCGGCGCAGTTCGGCGTACGGCTCGTCGTGCAGCCACCGCCTCATCGGCCTGCAAGCGATCGCAACGGGGTGGGGGCGCCGTAGAACATCACCAGTTCGACGGTGGCCACGGCTCATCGGCCCCGCAGGGGATCGCAACTGTGCGACGGTGGCGCGCTCCCGGGACGCCCGCGCCGCCGCGGCACCCGGCTGACCCGCTGGTCGGGCGGGTGGTCAGCGGGCGGTCGGCGGGTGGCAGGCTGTGCGGCGTGCGCGCGGAGCAGGTGGACGTGTTCGAGGCCAACCGGTCGCGGCTGTTCGGCCTGGCCTACCGGATGCTCGGGGAGGCGGCCGAGGCCGAGGACGTGGTGCAGGACGCGTACCTGCGCTGGCGCCAGCACGCCGACACCGTGGCCACGCCCGCGAGTTGGCTCACCAAGGTGACCACCAACCTGTGCCTGGGCCGGCTCACCTCGGCCAGGGCCAGGCGGGAGCACTACGTCGGCCCGTGGCTGCCCGAGCCGATCCTCACCTCCACCGATCCCGGGCCGCTGGAGACCGTGGAACAGCACGACACCCTGTCCCTGGGCGTGCTCATGCTGCTGGAACGGCTCACCCCGCTGGAGCGCGCCGCGTTCGTGCTGCGCGAGGCGTTCGACTGCGGCCACCGCGAGATCGCCGAGATCCTCGACCTCGACGAGGCCCACGTGCGCCAGCTGTACCGCCGGGCCCGCCAGCACGTCGGCGAGCCGCGCAAGCGGTTCCCGGCCAGCGCCGAGCAGGGGCGGCGGATCCTGGAGCGCTTCCTGGCCGCGGCCGTCAGCGGCGACGTGGCCGGGCTGGCGCGGCTGCTCGCCGAGGACGCGGTGGCCTGGTCGGACGGTGGCGGCAAGGTGACCGCCGCCCGCCACCCGGTCATCGGCAGGGACAAGGTGGCGCGCCTGTTCGTCGGCCTGGGCCGCAGTCCCCGAACGGGCCGCGCCGCCCTGTCGCTCGCCGAGGTCAACGGGACGCCGGCGGTGCTGGTGCACGAGGCGGGCGCGCTGTCCGTGGTGATCGTCCCCGAGATCGTCGACGGGCGCGTGGTGGCGGTGCACTCCGTGCTCAACCCGGACAAGCTGGCCTTCGCCTCGGCGCAGTCGCGGTGACCACGATCACCGAGCGGGGTTGTCACGGATCGACCCGGCGCCCGGTCCACCTGGCGTCGAAGGGAGAACGAGATGACCCCCCACCACCACATCGTGGTCCTCGGCGGCGGCTACACCGGGCTGGCCGCGGCCAAACTGGCGGCCAGGCGCACCAACGCGGCGGTGACGCTGGTCAACGCGCGTGACCGGTTCGTCGAGCGGGTCCGGCTGCACCAGCTCGCCAGCGGCCAGCGCCTGCGCGACCTGCCGCTCAGCCAGCTGCTGGCCGGCACCGGCGTGCGGTTGGTGGTCGACCGGGTGACCCGGATCGACCTGGCCGCCCGTGCCGTTCACCTGGCCGGGGCCGCGGCTCCGCTGGCCTACGACACCCTGGTCTACGCCCTGGGCAGCCAGGCCGACCCGCACTCGGTCGCCGGGGTGGCCGAGCACGCCCACAGCGTGACCACCGCCGAGGACGCCGACCGGCTGCGGGAGCGCCTGGCCACGAGCGGCAGCGTCGCCGTGGTCGGCGGCGGGCTCACCGGTCTGGAGGCCGCGGCCGAACTGGCCGAATCGCGCCCGGAGCTGACGGTGTCCCTGGTGACCGGCGGCGCCCTGGGCGACGGCCTGTCCCGGCGTGGCCGCCAGCACCTGCGCCGCACCTTCGACCGGCTCGGCGTCACCGTGCGGGAACACGCCACGGTCACCGAGGTGCGGGCGGACGGGCCGGTCCTGGCCGGCGGGGACCACCTGGCGGCCGACACGGTCGTGTGGGCCACGGGTTTCCGGGTGCCAGACCTGGCCCGCGACGCCGGCCTGGCCGTGGACGAGCACGGTCGGATGCTCGTGGACGAGACCCTGCGCTCGGTCTCCCACCCGGAGGTCTACGGCGTCGGAGACGCCGCGGCCGCGCGCCGCCAGGACGGCCAGGAGCTGCGCATGGCCTGCGCCACCGGACTGCCCTGCGCGTACGCGGCGGCCCGGGCGATCAGTGACCGGCTGGCTGGCCGCCAGCCCCGGCCGCTGCGCTTCCGCTACTTGATGCGGTGCGTCAGCCTGGGCCGAGGCAACGGGCTCATCCAGTTCGTCCGCGCGGACGACGTCCCGGTCGAGGCCGTGCTCACCGGCCGACTGGCCGCGCGCTACAAGGAAGCCGTGGTGCGGAGCACGATCCTGGCCGAGCGCCACCCCGCGCTCATCGGCGTGCTGTGACCGGCTGGCCCCTCGGGGCTCGGACCTCCCGGCGGCCGGGGTGCACCGGCCGCCGGCTGGGGCGGCGGGTCGCGCTGGGCGGAGAGACGAAGATGGGGGCATGAGTGGTCACGAGACGTCCGCGGAGACCGGGCCCGGGCCTGACTCCGCACCAGCGCCCGACCTGGGGGTTCTGGTGTCCCAGTTGTTCCGGGCCGTGCAGGACGAACTGTGGCGCGCGCTGGCCGAGCAGGGGTTCGCCGACCTCGGGCCGAGGCACGGGTCGGTGTTGGCCTACCTGAGCCCGGACGGGGTGCGGTCCACCGAACTGGCCAGGCGGTGCGGGCAGCACAAGCAGATCGTCGGGACCGTGGTGGACGAGCTGGAGGCACTCGGCTACGTGGTGCGCCGGCCCGATCCGGCCGACCGCAGGGCGAAACTGGTGGTGCCCACCGAGCGCGGGCTGGCCGAGATCGACACGGCGCGGCGGATCATCCGGGATGTGGAGAACCGGCACGCCGAGGCACTTGGTCGCGACGACTACGCCAGGTTCAAGGCGGCGCTGCGCGTGGTGACGCGGCAGCAGCGGCAGGCCGCCGGTCACGAGTGACCGTCGAGCTGACCTTGTTCGCCCCCAACGGGTTGGCGCTGTCTGCCCGGCCCGGGCGGGAGCGGCGACAAGAGCACGGTCAAGATCACGATGGGATGACGATTCGAACCGATCCGGTCCCGAAACCTTTACCGCGCGGCCCTGCCAAAGGCGACACTCAGCCGGTTGGCAAGATACGACTATTCGGGTGACGTTTGCGCCTCGCTCGCCGGCCGCGAACGAAGGAAGGATCGGTCCAGGTGAACGCCCAAACCGCACAGGTCGACGACCTTCAACTTGTCGCGCTGCCCAGTGCCGTGAACTGCGCCGATCTGTTCGTGCGGTTCGCCCTGACCGAATGGGCCCTGCGGCCGATGCGGGACGAGGCGGCGCAGGCCGCGCGGCAGCTGGTGACCTCCACCGTGGAGAACGCCGACCCCCAGGCCCCCGGCATGATCACCGTGCGGACGCTGCTGCGCGGTGACCGCCTGGTGATCGAGGTCGAGGACAACGTGCCGGCTGCGGACGCGCCCAGCCTGGCCGGGCTGCGCACCGGCGTGGCGCCCCTGCCCGACGGGGGCCGGGTGGTGTGGTGCGAGCTGCCGCTGCCCGACGGCGTGACCGCGTCGGCGGTGCCGCTGCCCCGCCGGGAACGCAGGCGGTCACTGGCCGCCGAGCAGCTGGAGGGGGAGAAGGCCGAGGTGGACCCGGAGGTCATCCAGCGCATCCTGTACGGGCTGAGCCGGGCCGAGGAGGACTGACCGGAAGCGGCCACGGCCGCCGCACCCGGTTCGGCCGTGCACCCCGGCCCCGTTCACCCCGGCCCGTTCAGTCCGGGCCCGTGCACCCGGGCTCGTTCAGTCCCGCTGGTTCAGCACGCGCACGGGCGAGCCGGCCAGGAACGCCTCGATGTCCGCGACGGCCTCGCCGTAGTACACCGCGTAGTTCCGCTCGGTGACGTAGCCAAGGTGCGGGGTGGCCAGCACGTTGTCCAGCCGGCGCAGCGGGTGGTCGGCGGGCAGCGGCTCCTGGTCGAACACGTCCAGACCGGCGCCGGCGATGGTGCCCCGGGTCAGCGCCTCGACCAGTGCCCGCTCGTCCACGATGGGCGCGCGCGAGGTGTTGATCAGCAGGGCGTGCCGCCGCATGTGCCGCAACGCGTCCGCGTCGATGAGTCCCCTGGTGCGGTCGCTGAGCACCAGGTGGATGGAGACCACGTCGCTGGTGGCCAGCAGGTCCTCCTTGGAGCTGGCCAGCCGCACGCCGAGTGGTTCGGTGCGCTCGGCGGTCAGGTTCTGGCTCCACGCGGCCACCTCCATGCCGAAGGCACGGCCGATGGTGGCCATTCGGGCGCCGATCTTGCCGAGGCCGAGCAGGCCGAGGGTCTTGCCGGCCAGGTCCACGCCCACGGTGTGCTGCCAGGGACCGTTGCCCCGCATCGCGTTGCTCTCCGCCACCAGGTGGCGGGCGAGACCGAGGATCAGCGCCCAGGTCAGCTCGGTCGGCGCGTCGGTGCGGCTGGCCGTGCCGCAGACGGTCACCCCGTGCGCGGTCGCGGCGGCCAGGTCCACCGAGGCGTTGCGCATCCCGGTGGTGACCAGCAGGCGCAGCTGGGGCAGCCGGGCGAACAGGGACGCGCGGAACGGGGTGCGCTCCCGCATGATCACCACGATCGGGAAGTCGGCGAGCGCCGCGGCCAGCTCGTCCTCGTCGGTGAAGTGCTCCCGGAAGGGGACCACCTCAACCCGATCGGTGATGCCCGACCAGTCCGCGCTGGTCAGCGCCACGTCCTGGTAGTCGTCCAGCACTGCGCAGCGAAGCTTCATACCGACTCCCGTCCACGGTGGTCCTAACGCCGCAGCCGCCGCGCCCAGCGCGGCAGCCACCCGGACCCGCCGGACCGGCCGGTCGGCAGCTCCTGGGTGGCCGCGGCTCCGGCGATGATTCTGGTCCGTTCCTCCGGTGCCGCGTCCGTGGCCTCGACCACGTCGACCACGGCGCAGGTGATGTTGTCCGGGCCGCCGCCCTCGTTGGCCAGGTCGATCAGCCAGGGCACGAGGTCGGCGGGCTCGGCCGGGTTGGCCAGCACCTCGTGCAGCTGCTCCGGCCCCACCACCCCGGTCAGCCCGTCCGAGCAGAGCAGGTAGCGGTCCCCGGGACAGGCCGCGTAGGTCGACAGGTCGGGTTTGGTGATGCCGCCGGTGTGCAGGGCGCGGGTGAGCACGGAGCGGCGCGGGTGGTCGGCGGCCTGCTCGGGGTCCATCCGGCCGTCGTCGATCATCTCCTGGACCAGGGTGTGGTCGTGGGTGAGCTGCCGCAGTTCGCCGTCGCGCAGCAGGTAGCCGCGGGAGTCACCGATGTGCGCCAGGGTGAAGTCGGTGCCGTCGAACAGCATGGCGGTGAGCGTGCTGCCCATCCCGCGCAGGTCGGCGTGGTGCCTGGCGGCCTGGGTCATCCGCTGCGAGGCGTCCACCACGGCTTCGGTCAGCAGCTCGGGCAGGTCCAGGGTTGACAGGTCGGCGTCGGTGAGGCGGTCGTCGAGGTCGGCCAGGGCGGCCACGGCGAACGCGCTGGCCACCTCGCCGTGGGCGTGCCCACCCATGCCGTCCGCCACGGCGATCAGCCGGGGGCTGGCGAACGCCGAGTCCTCGTTGTGCTGCCGGGTCCGACCGGTGTCCGAATCGACCGCGTAGGACAGCCACATCGACGCAGAGTGTGTCATTGATCTAGTAAACCAGCTGGTGAATTGAGTTCACAAGCAAACAGGCTGTGGATTGGCGACGCAGCGTGAACTACTGTGGCGGAAGTGAGCCAGGACCCCACCGTGAGCACCGGCGACATCGCACGTCTCGCCAACGTGGGGCGCGCCGCCGTGAGCAACTGGCGCCGCCGGCACGCCGACTTCCCCCAGCCGGTGGCCGGGGCCGCGGCCAGCCCGCGGTTCTCGTTGGCCGAGGTGGAGAACTGGGCGCGGCGCAACGGCAAGCCCTGGGCGATGTCGCTGACCGAGCGCGTCTGGCAGCGGTTGCGCGCCGGCGGCGCCGACCTGCGGCTGGACCAGCGGGTGGCCGACGCCGGCCGGTTCCTGGTCGGCCTGCACGGCGGTGCCGACCTGGCCGGGCACCTGCCAGGGGCGGCAGGCGAGCGGCTGGTCGACGACGAGCTGGCCGGGCTGCTCACCGAGCTGGCCGGCGAGCACGGGCCGGGGCCGGCGTTCGAGCGGCTGCACGAGCACTACCTGGCGGCCCGGTCCCGGCAGCTGTCGGCCACGCCGGATCCGGTGGCCCTGCTCATGGCCGAGCTGACCGAGCTGGCCGAGTTGACCGCGGTGGACGGTGGCGGCACCGTGCTGGACCCGGCCTGCGGCACCGGGACGCTGCTGCGCGCCGCGGCGGCCTCGGCCGGTTCGGCCCGGCTGCTGGGCCAGGAGATCAACACGGCCAGCGCGGTGATCGCCTCGGCCCGGCTGCTGCTGGGCGGTGCCGCCGGCGTGCGGGTGGCGGCCGGGGACAGCCTGCGCCACGACGGTTTCCCGCACGAGCTGGCCGACGCGGTGCTGTGCGATCCGCCGTTCCACGACCGCGACTGGGGGCACGCCGAGCTGACCGGTGACGCGCGCTGGGAGTACGGCGTGCCGCCCAAGGGCGAACCGGAACTGGCCTGGGTGCAGCACTGCCTGGCGCACACCGCCCCGGGCGGTCTGGTGGCGATCCTGATGCCGTCGGCCGCCGCCGCCCGCCGGGCCGGCCGGCGCATCCGGGGCAACCTGCTGCGCGCCGGCGCGCTGCGCGCCGTGGTCAGCCTGCCCGACGGCACCCGCGACCTCTGGCTGCTGCGCCGCCCCGGGCCGGGGGAACGGCCGGCCTCGCACGTGCTGACCGTGGAGACCACCACCGACGGCTCCACTGTGGACGAGTCCGGTGTGGACGGTGCGGGTCGGCACCTGGCGCCGCTGTCGGCCGTGGCCGAGATCTGGCGCCGCTTCCAGCGCGACCCGGAGGCGCCGCTGTCCGGTCCCGGCCACTCCGTGCGGATCATCGACCTGCTCGACGACCAGGTGGACCTGAGCCCGGCCCAGCACCGGCCCACGCCCGGCCGGGACGAGGTGGTGCGCGGCTTTACCACCGCGCTGGACCGGCTGCGGCGGACCGCGTTGCCCCTGCCCGATGTGGTGGTGGCGGACCAGCCGCGCCGGGTGGGCACCACCACCGTGGCCGAGTTGGTCAGGGCCGGCCTGGTCAGCGTCTGCCCGGCGCCGACCAGGCTGCGCACGCACGAGCGCGGGCCGGTCCCGGTGCTGACCGCGCGGGACGTGGTCGAGGCCAGGCCGGCGTCCGCGCGCACCCGGCCGGGCGCGGAGCTGGTGATGGTGCGGCCGGGTGACGTGGTCGCCGCCCAGGCCGGTGCGGCCCGGGTGGTCACCGACACCGCCGCGCTCGGCCCCCGGCTGACCCGGTACCGGGTGGACCCGGACCGGCTGGACCCGGACTTCCTGGCCGGTGTGCTCCGGTTCGGCGGCCCCCGGCCCCGGCCGGGCGCGCGCGGCGGCGGCACCGATGCCGCGCGGCTGCCGGTGCCCTGGCTGTCCCTGGCCGAGCAGCGCGCCTACGCGGCGGCGTTCCGCCAGCTGGCCGCCGTCGCCGACACCCTGTCGACCACGGCGGCACTGGTGGATTCCCTGGTGGAACTGGGTTTCGCCGGTCTGCTGGACGGCAGCCTGCGGCCCGGCGGCCGGTAGCGCCCAGGACCGACGGCCGGTGGTGTCGCTCAGGCGCAGGTGCCGGGGTCGGTGGCCGTCACCGGGTCGTCGCTGGACACGTGGCTGATCGGCACGGTCCACAGCACCCGGGCCAGCCCGCCGGTGATCCGGTAGCCGGTGCGCGTGCCGCTGTAGGTCACCCCGTTGTCGTCGCGGAGCGTGTCCAGCTTGACCAGCACCCGTTGCTGGGCGAGGTTGTCATCGCACTCGTAGCCGGAGTGCGCGGCCACGCCGCCGCCCTCGTAGAGCTGCACCGGCTCCCCGTTGAGCCGGGTGACCCGGCGCAGGCTGCCCGAGGTGGTGTACTCCCAGATGCTGAAGGTGTCGGTGTTGGCGCCCACGGTCTCCAGGACGATCAGTTCCTGGCGGCCGTTGCGGTCGAGGTCGGTGACCCGGACCGGCTGCACCCCGGTGGCCGGCGCCCACCACTGCATGGTGGCCGTGGCGGTCCGGTCCCCCACCACGACGGTCAGCGACTGCGTCTGATCGTCCACTTGGGACAGCGTCACCCGGTCGGCGCGGCCGTCGCCGTCGAGGTCGGCCGCGGCGGTGCGCACCGGGTCGGCGGACGCGCTGCCCAGTGGCAGCAGGACCAGCGCGGTGGCGGCGACGGCGGTGGCCGTGACAGCGCGAAGCAGGTTCCGAGACATGGTTGTCCCCCTGATGGGTGGAAGTGGTTGTCGACGAACCCGGTACTGCCCCGTCAGCTCCGAGTCGTCACCCCACAGGACGCGCGGGCCGTCCGGTGGTTGGCCCGGTGGCCGGCCGCGCAACGCCGCCGCGGGGGTGCGGATCGTCACGGCAACACCCACCCGGCCGACGACACCGCATGGGCGCGCCACCGGCCGCGGCCGAGCACGGTGGTGCTATCCGCGGCCGAGCACGGTGGCGAGCCGTTCGGCGAACTCGGGTGCCCGGGTGGCGAAACCCAGGTGCCCGCCGGGGAAAGCCACCGAGGGCACGCCCAGCCGGTCGGCCAGCGCGGTCGTGGCCCGGTGCGGGAACTGCTCCCGCGAGTCCTGGCCGACGGCCAGCACGAGCCGGTTCCGCCAGGCGTGCAACGCGTCCACGTCGGGCACGGCCCTCGGGTACTGGCGCAGCTCGTGCTCCAGCCAGAACGGCAGGTTGCCGCGCACCCGCTGGCGCACCTCGGCCAGTGGCGCCGGCAGCCTCGCCTCGTCCACCGACGGCACGTCCAGGCCGATCGCGCCGGTGAACTGCCGCAGGGCCTGGTCGACGCCGGAGCGGCGGTAGGTGTGGTGCACCTCGTCCAGCAGGTTCAGCAGGTCGGTGACGTCGGGCAGCAGCGTCACCACCGGCGGCTCGTGCACCACCGCGGTCGCGATCTGGGTGGGGTGCCTGGCCAGGAAGTCCAGCGCGACGACCGCCCCCGAACTGCTGCCGAACACGTGCGCCGGCTGGTGGGTCAGGTGGGTGAGCAGGCGGTGCACGTCCTCGCGGTCCTCGGCCAGCCGCTGGTCGTCGTGGACCGGCCCGTGCAGCGGGCTGCGGGAGTAGCCGCGCCGGTCGTAGGTGACCACGGTGAACCGGTCGGCGAGCGCGTCGGCCACGGCGGAGAACTGGCCGCCGTCACCACTGCCGCCGGGAATCAGCAGCAGGACCGGTCCGGTGCCGCGCACCTCGTGGTGGAGGTGGGCGCCGGGCACTCGAAGCGTGGCGGTGCGTGGCGTGTCCATCGGTGCTTCCACGGTAAGCGGCGGCGGGAAAATTCGCTTGCCCGGCAAGGCGGTCTCGGCAGGATGGCCGGATGAGCGACCTCGTGGTCCGCCCGGTTGCCGAGTCCGAGCGACGGGCCGTCCAGCTCGTCGTGGCCAACGCCCTGCACTTCTCCCCGGCCACCGACGAGGAGTGGGAACGGGACGCCGAGACGTTTCCCGCCGAGCGCAAGCTCGGCGCGTTCGACGGGACCACGCTGATCGGCACCACGAGTTCCTTCGCCAGCGCCCTGGCCGTGCCGGGCGGCGGCACCGTGCCCGCCGCGGCCGTGGAGGCCGTGGGCGTCCAGCCCGGGTACACCCGGCGGGGCGTGCTGACCCGCCTGATGACCGAGCAGTTGCGGGACTGCGCGCGGCGCGGCGACGCGGTCGCCGTGCTGCACGCGTCCGAGACCACCAGCTACGGCCGGTTCGGCTACGGCATCGCCACCCGCGCCGTCCGCCTGCGCGTCGACCGCCGCCGGGCCCGCCTGCGCCCGGACCTGCCGACGGCCGGCACCGTCCGGCTGCTCGACGTGCCCGCCGCACTGGCCGGCCGCGGCTACGGCCGGGCCGACCCGGTGGTGCTGGCCGTGTCCGACAGCCGGTTGCCGAACAACACCGGCCACTACCGGATCAGCCCGGACGGCGTGACCCGCACGGGTGAGTCGGCCCAGCTGAGCCTGTCCGTGGACACCCTGGCCATGCTCTACCTCGGCGAGTGGACCCCGAGCGCGCTGGCCGGCGTCGGCCGGATCACCTCGGCCGACCCCTCGGCACTGGCCCGCGCCGACGAGCTGTTCCGCACGCCGGTCCGGCCCTGGTGCGGCACGAGCTTCTGATCAGCGCCGCTCACTCCACGCCGGTGTCCTCGGGCGCGGAGCGGGCCAGCGCGGCCAGCGCGTCGAGCGCGTCGGTGAGCACCGGGACCGGCGGCGCGGCCAGTGCCAGCCGCACGGCGTTGGGCGCGTGGGCCGGCCCCACGGTGAACGCGGCGGCCGGGGTGACCGCGATGCCCCGGCGGGCCGCGGCCGCCACGAAGGTCTCGGCCCGCCACGGCTCGGGCAGCTCCCACCAGCAGTGGTAGGCGGCCGGGTCGGCGCGCAGGGTGAACCCGGCCAGCCGGGTGCGGGCGAGGTGCTGGCGGGCCGCGGCGTCGGCGCGCTTGGCCTGCTGGATGGCGGCGGCGGTGCCGTCGCTCATCCACCGCGTCGCCGCGGCCAGGGCGAAGTGGCCGGCGATCCACGTGCCCGAGCGCAGTGCCGCGGCCACCCGCGCGTGCAGGTGGGCGGGCGGCACGGCGAAGCCCAGGGTCAGCCCGGGAGCCAGCCGCTTGGACAGGCTGTCCACCACCACGACGTGCTCGGGCGCCAGCGCGGCCAGCGGCGGCAGTTCCGCGCGCAGGAACGCGTAGATGCCGTCCTCGACCGCGGGCAGGTCCAGCTCCCGCAGGGTGTCGGCCACCTCGGCGCGGCGCTGCGCCGGCATGGTCGTGCCGAGCGGGTTGTGCAGGCTGGGTTGCAGGTAGACCGCGCGCAGCGGGCCGGAGCGGTGGGCGGCCCGCACCGCGTCCGGGACCAGCCCGTGCTCGTCCACGGCCAACGGCACCAGTTCCACGCCGAGCCGGGCCGCCACCGCCTTGACCACGGGGTAGGTGAGCGCTTCGACGCCGAGCCGCTCGCCGACCGGGACCAGCGCGGCCACCGTGCCGGCGATGGCCTGCCGCCCGTTGCCGGCGAACAGCACCCGGTCCGCGTCCGGGGTCCAGTCGGCGCGCGCGAGCAGTGCGGCGGCCGCCTGCCTGGCCGCGGCCGTGCCGGCCACGCCCACCGGTGGCAGGGCCTCGGCCAGCACCTCGGGCGTGAGCAGCCCGGCCAGGCTCCGGGCCAGCAGCGCCGGCTGGTCGGGCAGCACCGGGAAGTTCAGCTCCAGGTCGATGCGGGCGGTGGTGGGTTCGGCGAGCGCGGGTTCGGCCGGTGGCCGGGCCGCGCGCACGAACGTGCCCCGCCCCACCTCGCCCACGGCCAGCCCGCGGCGGACCAGTTCCCCGTACACGCGCGCGGCGGTGGACGCGGCGATGCCGTGCTGTCGGGCGAACCGCCGCTGCGGCGGCAGCCGGTCCCCCGCGCGCAGGCGCCCGGCGGCGATGTCAGCGGCGAGGCGGTCGGCGATCAGCCGGTAGTCGTCCATCGAGGATTGCTCCGAGTGCATTGTTTTTATTGCACCGAAATATTGCTCCGCATAGCATCGAGCCGTCAAGCACGGAAAGGACCGAGCAGCGTGAGCACACTGTCCCTGAACGACATCCGCGTCGGCTACGACGACCGGGGCGCGGGCCCGGCCCTGGTCCTGATCCACGGCCACCCGTTCGACCGCACCATGTGGCGCCCCCAGGTCGAGCACTTCAGCCAGGCGGGCTGGCGGGTCATCGCCCCGGACCTGCGCGGCTACGGCGAGACCACGGTGGTGCCAGGCACGACCCCGCTGGCGACGTTCGCCGCGGACATCGCCGCCCTGCTCGACCAGCTCGGCGTGGCCGAGGTCGTCCTGAGTGGACTGTCCATGGGCGGGCAGATCGCCCTGGAGTTCCACCGGCTGTTCCCGCACCGGCTGCGCGGCCTGGTGCTCGCCGACACCTTCGCCCAGGCGGAAACCGAGTCCGGCAAGGAGTCCCGCAACGCCATGGCCGACCGGCTGCTGCGCGAGGGCATGGACACCTACGCCGAGGCCGTGCTGACCACCATGGTGTCCCCGGCCAACGTGCGGGCGCTGCCCGAGGTCGCCGACCACGTGCTGACCATGATGCGCCGCACTCCCCCGGCCGGCGCCGCCGCCGCACTGCGCGGACGGGCCGAGCGCCCCGACTACACCGACATGCTCGGCCACATCACCGTGCCCACGCTCGTGGTGGTCGGCGCGAACGACGAGTTCACCCCGGTCAGCGACGCCGAGTTCATGCACGCGCGCATCCCGCACGCCACCCTGTCGGTCATCCCCGACTCCGCCCACCTGCCCAACCTGGAACGCCCGGCCGAGTTCAACGCCGTGCTGGCCGACTTCCTGGCCCCGCTGTCCCAGTCCCAGCGGGTCTGAGGGCGCCGAGCCGCCGCGCCGCGGCGCGCCTGCGCCGTGGAGCGGCATAACCGCAGGCTGTCAGGGGAATCCCCGGGTGAGACGGGAGGTGGTTCTCATGGTCGCGCGAACGCTCAGCCATGCGGAACAGGTCGGCCTGCTCCGCCGCGACGTCGACCGGTGGAACGTCTGGCGCCAGGAGAACCAGGACGTGACTCCCGATCTGCAGGGCGCCGACTTCGCCCTGGCCGACCTGCACGCGGCTGACCTGCACGAGGCCGACCTCAGCATGGCCAACCTGCGCGAGGCCGATCTCAGCGGGGCCGACCTGCGCGACGCCGACCTGGACAACGCCGACCTGACCAGGGCGGATCTGCTCGGCGCCGACCTGCACGGGGCCAACCTGCACGGCGCCGACCTCACCGAGGCCATCATCAGCGGGCGACCGCGCTAGTCGGGCCGGCCGGGGGCGTCCGGCCGCAGGACCACGATGCCGCGCTCCAGGTCAACGGTGGTCCGCGGCGGGGCGCCGTCGGCGTCCTCCGCGCGCATCATCGACATGGACTCGCGGTGGTCCAGTTCCATCCGCTTGGTTCCGTAGAACATCGCGGTGACCTCGTTGACGAACGTTCCGGTCAGCGGAGTCCCGGCCCGCCGACGCCGCTTCTGCCGCAGCAACTCGACCGCGCCCACGGCGACCACGGCCAGCACCCCGCCCGGGATGCTCCACGTCAACACCGTCTCCACCGGCCCCATGCAGCTGGAAACGCACTGCCGCACCACGGGGTTCCGGCCGGCTAGCCGAGCGCGCGGGCCGCCCGCAGCCAGGTGGTGAACAGGTCGGCGTCGACGTCGGCCGGCGAGCGGAGCCGCACGCCGGCCATCGCCCGCGCCCCGGGTTCGAGCCGGCCGGAGCCGTCCGCGATCTCCTGTCCGCGCCAGAACCCGAAGGTCAGGTAGCCGGGGTAGCCCTTGACCAGGCAGACCGGGGACCTGCCCGGCGCGCCGCCCAGGCTCCACACCGGGTGGCCGTGCCAGATCGCGCCGACCCCGGGCAGCACCGCGTTGATGAGCGGCAGCAGGGTGTCCGCGATCGCGCGCTGGGCCTCGGGCAGCGCGGCCGTGTAGTCCTCAACCGTGGTGAACGTGGCCATGTGAATCAGTCCTCTGTGGTGTGTGGTGTGTGGTGTGGATCTGCGTTCGGGGGTGCGGTGGCGGTGGGGTGCGCGCCGGTGGTGGCGGGGACGGGCGTCAGTGGCGGCGGCGGAGGCGGGCGGCGGTCGCGGTGGCGGTGGCGGCGGTCGCGGTGGCGGCGGGGAGCTGGATGGCGGTCATGTCCGGTGCCCTTCTCGGTTCGGCTGTCTCGGTTCGGCTGTCTCGGTTCTCGCCACCACGTCGATCCGCCGATGTGACAGGGAATGCTCCCGTTCCCTGTCACATACACTCACGCGACGCTGCTGCGACAGGCAGTCAGCGACAAGGCAAAGGACAACCCCCATGCGGTACCTGATGATGACCAAGCCCTCGGCCACGAACACCGCGCCGAACGAGAACCTGTTCGAGGAGATGGGCAAGTTCATCGAGGAGATGACCGCGTCGGGCGTGCTGCTGGCCACCGGCGGTCTGGAACCGGGTGGCATGCGGGTCACCGCGCGCGGCGGCGAGGTCACCGTGACCGACGGGCCGTTCACCGAGGCCAAGGAGGCGGTGGTCGGCTTCGCGCTGGTCGAGGTCCGCTCCGAGGAGGAGGCGATCGAGGTGACCCGCCGCTTCTACCAGATCATCGGTGACGGCGATGGCGTGATCCAGCGGGTCTTCACCTCCTGATCCACGCGCCACGCTGATCCGACCGCGCTCTGGTCGGGCTCCCTTCACGGCACCGCCCCGCTGTCCGCCAGCCGGGGCGGTGCCTCCCCTGTCCCGGCACCAACAGCCGGAGCACCCCCACTGCCGATCCAGGTGAGGAGCCAGGTGGCGGACGTCCACCGCACGGTCGACGCGGTCTGGAAACTCGAATCGGCCCGGATCGTCGCCGGGCTGACCCGGCTGGTGCACGACGTCGGCCTGGCCGAGGAACTGGCGCAGGACGCGCTGGTGGCCGCACTGGAGCAGTGGCCGGAATCGGGTGTGCCGGCCAACCCCGGCGCGTGGCTGATGACCACCGCCAAGCGCCGCGCCATCGACCACATCCGGCGCGCCCAGCGGCTGGACCGCAAGCACGAACAGCTCGCCCGCGAACTCGACACGCGGCAGCAGGACGCCCCGGACCAGTCCGCCGAGCCGGACGCCGAGCAGAACGACGTGCTGCGGCTGATGTTCATCTCCTGCCACCCGGTGCTGCCCACCGAGGCGCGGGTGGCGCTGACCCTGCGGCTGCTCGGCGGCCTCACCGCCGCCGAGATCGCGCGCGCGTTCCTGACCGGTGAGCAGCGGATTGTGCAGCGGATGGCCGCCGCCAAGCGCACCCTGGCCGAGGAGCGGGTGCCGTTCGACCTGCCGGCCGGCGCGGAACTGGCCGAGCGGCTGTCGTCCGTGCTTGAGGTCATCTACCTGATCTTCAACGAGGGCTACTCGGCCACCGCCGGCGACGACCTGATCCGTCCCGGCCTCTGCCTGGAGGCGCTGCGCCTCGGCCGCCTGCTGGCCGAACTCGCGCCGCACGAACCCGAGGTGCACGGGCTGGTCGCGCTGATGGAGATCCAGGCGTCCCGCTCCGCCGCCCGCACCGGCCCCTCGGGCGAGCCCGTGCCGTTGCACGAGCAGAACCGGGGCCGCTGGGACCCGCTGCTGATCCGCCGCGGCTTCACCGCCATGCTGCGGGTCCGCGACCTCGGCGGCCGACCGGGCCCGTACGTGCTCCAGGCCGCCATCGCCGTGTGCCACGCGCAGGCGCGCACCGCCGAGGACACCGACTGGCGGCAGATCGCCACCCTGTACGAGGCGTTGGTCCGGCTGCTGCCCACCCCGATCGTGCAGCTCAACCGCGCGGTGGCGGTGGGCATGGCGCACGGCCCCGAGGCCGGGCTCGCCCTGGTCGACGCCCTGACCGCCGACCCCACCCTGCGCGACTACCACCTGCTGCCCAGCGTGCGCGGCGACCTGTTGGCCCGCCTCGGCCGGCACGACCAGGCACGCGTGGAGTTCGACCGCGCCGCGGCCCTCACCCGCAACGCCGCCGAACGCGCCTTCCTGTGCCGCCGCGCGGACGAACTCGCCGCCACCACCACCACCGCTGCCGCCGCTCACGGCAGCACCCTCGGCCAGGCCGCCCAGGACTTCCTGGCCCGCGACGGGCTGGACCCGGCCACCGCCCGCTCGTACCGGCAGACCCTGCGCCGCCTGTGCCTGGCCCTGGGTGAGCAGACGCCGCTGGCCGCCCTGACCGCCGACCAGGTGGCGCGGGTCTTCGCGACCGCCTGGGGCACGGCAGCGGCCACGACCTGGAACCGCCACCGGTCAGCCGTGCGCTCGTTCACCGCGTGGGCGGAGTTGGACGTTGATCTCGCCGCCGGCCTCGACCGCCGCGCCGAAACCCGTCCCCGAGCGCACCCCATCGACCCGGCAGTGCTCGACCAGCTGTTCTCCCGCGTTGACCTGCCGGTGCGCGAACGCACCCTGTGGCGTCTGCTGCACGAGTCGGCGGCTGGGGTGACCGCGGTGCTGTCCCTGAACGTCGAACACCTGGACCTGGCCGACCGCCGCGCCCGGACCGGCAACACCTGGGTGACCTGGCGCTCCGGCACCGCCCACCTGCTGCCCGAACTGCTGGCCGGCCGTTCCCGGGGCCCGCTCTTCCTCGCCGACCGCCGCCCAGCCCCAGCCCGCATGCCGGCCGGCGGCGACCTGTGCCCGGACACCGGTCGCCGCCGGCTGTCCTACGAGCGCGCCGAATACCTGTTCAAGCAGGCCACCAAGCCGCTGGACCCCACCGGCGCCGGCTACACCCTCCGACAGCTCAAGCCCCGCGACTGATCACCGGCCAACCCCCGGCACGGCGGCTCCCCGCTCGCGTTGAGAAGAGCCGCCGTGCCCACCCCCAGCGTGCCGGCTACCACGCTCCCCCTGGTTCCGCTCCGCGTCGTCGCCGGCACGCCAGTGACGGTAGAGCCACCCGCCCGGGACCCGTCCCGCTCACCAGCGCGCCCCTGCCCCGGCCGGCAAGAGCCCCGGGCACCGGTTCAGCCGCGAAGGCCGGCCGCCACCCTGCACACCCCGTGGGGGCGTCGAAGACGCACCACAGCTGCTGCAGTTCACCACGCTGTGGGCTCGATGAGGGCCGGCTGCGACCTGACAGCCACCTGCACCTGGGCGGTTGTCACGATTGCGATCCCCGCCGGGGGCGATGAGCTGGCTGGCCGCACATCAGGGTGGCCGACATCGACCGATACCTCGTTGCGATCCCTTTGGGGGCAATAAGGGCTGGCTGCCCTTCGGCCCAGGCCGCAGGTGAGGCGTACGCCAAGCGGTTGCGATCCCCGGCGGGGCGATGAGGACTGGCTGCAGGATCCCGCTCGCACCCTCGATCTCTCCCTGCTGTTGCGATCCCCGGCGGGGGCGATGAGGGCTGGCTGCCGCCAACCGGGCGCTCGCCCGGTGCCAGAAAGGCTCGTTGCGATCCCCGGCGGGGGCGATGAGGGCTGGCTGCTTCCGCGTGAATCCTGATTGGTTGATCGCGTTCCAGTTGCGATCCCCGGCGGGGGCGATGAGGGCTGGCTGCCCGGTCGTGGCGAGCGTGGTACTCAACCGCGTAGCGTTGCGATCCCCGGCGGGGGCGATGAGGGCTGGCTGCGAGCGGGTCGGGCAGGTAGGCGCCGATCGGCTCGGCGTTGCGATCCCCGGCGGGGGCGATGAGGGCTGGCTGCGCCTGCCTGCTGGCGGTCATCGGCGCCCCCGGCGCCGGGTTGCGATCCCCGGCGGGGGCGATGAGGGCTGGCTGCCCTGGATGGCCAGGGGCGGCTATCTAATCATCCTGGCGTTGGTCGGTGTTGGTCCCGCCTTCTGGGATGACACGCCGGGTGTGGGTTCGGAACCTGCTGGCGTGTCGTACAACGCTTGGGGTTCCTAACCTGGCCCAGCGTCTGGTGCCCGAGTGGCAGGGGCCCGAAGCTCGTGGTGCAGTGCGTTCCCACGGGCAGTGCGTTTCCGCAGGCTGCCGCTCACAGTGCCTCAGCAGTCGCCACCGCGTGCCGTCTTCCCGCAACGGATGTGCCGGGTCCAGCGGGTTAGTGGGCGGCGGTGCGCTGCTCGCGGGCGGATGTCTGCTGGTGCACCGCCTCCGCATAGCGGGTGAAGGCTGTGCGGTAGTGCTCGGAGCGGGCGCCCGGGGTGATCGGGGCTTCGCGGACCAGTTGGGCTTGGGGTGTGGGCAGGTTGGCTGCGGTGGCGGCGAGGGTGGCGGCGCCGACGGCGGAGGCACTGCGGGCGCGGATGGGTTCCAGGGGGACGCCGAGGACGTCGGCGAGGAGTTGGCGGAAGTGGGGGTCGCGGGTGCCGCCGCCGGCCAGGCGGAACGACGTGGGTGTCGGGCCGGGCAGGGCGGCGAGGAGGGCGTCGGCGGCGTGGCGGATGGCGAACGCGACGCCTTCGGCCACGGCCTGGAGCACGGTTGCCCGGTCGTGGGACAGGCGCAGGCCGGTGAGGCTGGCGGTGGCGGAGGCGTCCAGCACGGGGGTGCGTTCGCCGGTCAGGTGGGGGACGAACACCACTCCGCCGGCACCGGGTTCACCTGCCGCCGACGCGGCGTAGACCTCGGGCCAGTCGGCGTTGAGCACTCGTCTGGCCCAGTCCAGGGCCAGGCCGGCGTTCTGCACGGCGCCCATCTGGTACCAGCCGTGGCTGGCGGCGGTGCGGTACAGGTGGACCACGGGGTCGGCGTGGCCGGTGGCGGTGTCGGTGGCGGCGACGAGTTGGGCGCCGCTGCCCACGGTCAGTTGCACCTCGCCCGGGGTGAGCCCGGTGGCCAGCAGGGCCGCCGGGGTGTCGCCGGCACCGGTGGCCACCGGGATCCCGTGGGGCAGGCCGAGTTCGTCGGCCGCGGCCGGGGTGAGGGTGCCGGCCGCGGCGGCCGAGTCCAGCACCTCGGGCAGCAGGTGGGCGGGTAGGTCGAGGGCGGCGAGCACGTCGGCTGACCAGGTGTTGGCCGGCACGTCCCAGAGCAGGGTGGCGGACGCGTCCGAGGGTTCGGTGGCCAGCACGCCGGTCAGCCGGTGGCGGATCCAGTCCTTGGGCAGCAGCGCCCAGCGGGCCCTGGTCAGCTGGTCCGGCTCGTGGTCGGCGACCCAGCGCAGCAACGGGCCGGTCATGCCCGGGCTGATCGGGTTGGCCAGGGCGGCCCTGGTCGGTCCGGGCAGTGCCGCGTACCGCCGGGCCTGGGGCTGGGCGCGCTGGTCGGCCCAGAGCAGGGCTGGGCGCACTGGCTCGCCGGCCTGGTCGGTGAGGACCAGGCCGTGCATCTGCCCGTCCACGCCGATGGCGCCGATCCGCAGGCCGGGTGTGCCGGCGCGGGCCTGGGACAGGGCCTGGCGCACGGCGAGCACGGTCGCCGCCCACCAGTCGGCCGGGGGCGTCTCGGCCCAGCCCGGTTGCTGGGTGAGCACCGGGTAGCCGGCGTCGGCCTCCCCGAGGAAGCCGCCGTTCCCGGCCAGCACCACGGCCTTGACCCCGCTGGTGCCCAGGTCGATGCCGAGCAACGCGTTGTCGCTCACGACGTCCCTTCTCTCCGCCAGTGCGCCCGCCGGGGCGCGGTCAGCTGGCCGCGGCCAGACCGTCCACAATGAACTTGTGGGCGTGGGTGGCCAGGTCGGTGCTGTCGCTCCACAGGTTGCGCCACACCGCGAGGTTGTTGGACAGGTCGGGGTTGACCACCGCCGACGAGAAGCTCTCGAAGGTGATCGGTCCCTGGTAGTCGGCCCGCTTCAGCGCGCTGAACAGCTGCGGGAAGTTGATGGTGCCGGTGCCCAGGTAGCCGCGGTGGCTCTCGCCGATGTGCACGTAGCCGAGCTTGGCGCCGGTGCGCTCGACCGGTGTGGCGAAGTCCTGCTCCTCGATGTTCATGTGGTAGGTGTCCAGGTGCACCACCACGTTGTCCGCGCCGATGTCCTCGATCAGCGCGACCGCCTGCTCGGCGGTGTTGAGCACGTTGCTCTCGTAGCGGTTGACCACTTCGAGGCCGATGGTGACGCCGGCGTCGGCGGCGTCCGCCGCCAGGCTGGCCAGTGAGCGGACCACGTTCTCCCGGCCACGCGGGTCCAGCGGCGCGGGGTACTTGCCGAGGGTGGAGAACAGCACGCCGCCCAGGTAGCCGGCGCCGACCTCGACGGTGGTGGTGAGCGCGCCGGCGAGCAGGTCGCGACCGCGCTTGACCACCTCCGGGTCGGTGCTGGAGATGTCGGCGTCCCACCGCAGGCCGAGCGAGAACCCGGCGTCCAGACCGTTGTCGGCCAGCAGCTGCCTGGTCAACTTCGTGTCGATGGAGCTGGGGTCGAGCGCGGGGATCTCGATCAGGTCGTAGCCGGCCTTGGCGGTCGACTCGACCGCCGTGCGGGCCGAGTCCGCGCTCCAGTCGCCGACCCACACCGACGCGTGCAAACCGATCTTGTTCACTGTTCCGTCTCCCTGTAAGTGAGCTGGTGCTGGGGTCAGCTGGTGATGGCTCCGGTGACCAGGCCGACCAGTTCCTCGCCGTCGGTGTCCTGGGTGCGCCGCCCGGCGGCCAGCCGGCCGGCGCGCATCACCCACACCTGGTCGGCCAGCCGCATCACCTGGTCGAAGTTGTGGCTGATCAGCAACACGGTCATGCCGTCCGCGCGCAGGCCCTTGACCAGCTCCTCGACCCGGGCGGTCTCCTGCACGCCGAGGGCGGCCGTTGGCTCGTCCATGATGACCAGCTTGGAACCCCACCCGGCGGCCCTGGAGATGGCCACGGCCTGGCGCTGCCCGCCGGACAGACGGCGGACCTTGGACCGGATCGGCGGCACGTTCACCGACAGCCGGGACAGCATCTTCTCGGCCTGTTCCTGCATGCGCTTGCGGTCCAAGAAGGACAGTGGGCCGAAGCCGCGGACCAGTTCCCGGTTGAGGAACAGGTTCTGCCACACGGTGAGGTCGTCGATCAGCGCGAGGTTCTGGTGCACGGTCTCGATGCCGGCGGTGCGGGCGTCCTCGGGCGAGGCGAACCGCACCGGGCTGCCGTCGAAGGTCAGGCTGCCCTCGTCGGCCGGGTGCACCCCGGACAGCACCCGGACCAGTGTGGACTTGCCCGCGCCGTTGTCCCCGATGAGCGCGGTGATCTGGCCCCGGGGCAGCCATACCGACACGTCCTGCAGGGCGCGGACGTTGCCGAAGGACTTGCTGATCCCCGTGGCGACCAACAGCGCGTCGGCGGTGGCCTCGGTGGACAGGACGGCGGTGCCTGACTGCTGGGTCATCGCTGGTACCTCATGAGCAGAGCGGCCATCACGACGACAACGCCGACGGCCAGTGGCTGGTAGTACTGGGAGATGCCGAGCAGGGTCAGACCGTTGGTCAGCGCGGTGAGCAGCAGCGCCCCCACCACCGGCCCGAGGATGTTGCCCCGCCCGCCCTGCAGGCTCACCCCGCCCAGCACCACCGCGGCGATGGCGTTGAGCAGGTAGGTGGTGTTGATCGCGGGCTCGGCCGCGCCGACCCGGGAGACCAGCAGGATCGCGCCCACCCCGGCGAGCACGCCGGAGATCAGGTACACGGCGAGCCGGACCCGGCCGGTGCGGATGCCCATGGCCCGCGCGCCCTCGGCGTTGCCGCCGGTGGCCAGCACGTGCACGCCGAACCGGGTGTGGAACAGGGCGACGTGCGCCACCACCACCACCACGGCGGCCACGACGATGAAGTAGCCGAACGGGCCGACCGATCCGCTGGCCAGGGCGAGCAGGAACCCGTCGACCACCTGGGTGGGCTTGCCGTCGGAGAGGATCAGCGCCGCGCCCGAGGCCGCGGAGAACATGCCGAGGGTGACCACGAAGTCGGGGATGCGGCCCTTGGCGACCAGGGTGCCGTTGATGACCCCGGCCAGCCCGGCCGCGACCACCCCGACCAGGCAGGCCAGCAGGATCGGCCAGCCGGCCGCGTAGAGCAGGCCGAGCACGACCGCGCCGAAGGTCATGATCGAGGCGATGGACAGGTCGATGCCGGAGGTGGCGATCACGAAGGTCTGGCCGACGGCCAGCACGATCAGGATGGCCGCCGAGACCAGCATGGCCTGGATGTTGCCGAGGGTGAGGAAGCTCGGGCTGGCCAGGCCGAACACGATGACCAGCGCGACCAGTCCGATGACCGCGGCCCAGTCCGCCCAGAAGCCGATGTCGCGCAGCCGGCCTCCCAGTGACTCGCGGTCCGCACCGACCGCTACTGCCTCTGCCATGTCGATTCCTCTGTCCGTTCGCACCGGTTGCCCACCCGCGCCAGCCGGTTGTCCATGGTGGACGGACCAGCTGGCCCTCGCTGGGTTGGCTACTGCTGGAGCAGCTGCCGGTAGGGGTCGTCGTACTGCTCGAAGGGCTTGGGGAAGGCGCTCAGCGCGTCGGCCGCGTTGTCCTGGGTGACCAGGGCGACCGGCGCGTTGACCGTGGCGGGCAGTGTGTGGCCGGCCGCGGCGGCCCGGCACGCCTCCACGCCCATCTCGCCGATGGTGTACGGGTACTGCGCCACGGTCGCGGCCAGCTGCCCGGACTTCACCGCGCGCAGGCCGTCCTCGACGCCGTCCACGCTGACCACCCGCACCTGGTCGGACTTGCCGGCGTTCTGCACGGCGCGGCTGACGCCGAGCCCCATGTCGTCGTTGGCCACGAAGAAGCCGGCCAGGTCGGGGTTGGCCCGCATGATCTCCTCGGCCCTGGTCAGCGCCTCGGACCGGCTCCACTCGTTGACGTCCACGGTCTGGCTGACGGTGAGCTTGCCGTCGACCGCGGCCCGGAACCCGTCCAGCCGGGCCCGGCTGGTCACGTCGCCCGCGGTGCCGCCGATCAGCGCGACCTTGGCGCCGGCCGGCAGCCGGCCGGCCAGGAAGTCGCCGGCGACCTGGCCGGCGTGGGTGTTGTCGGTGCCCACGTAGCTGGCCAGGGTGGCGCCGGCCAGGCGGGCCGCCTCGGCGTTGACCGGGCTGTCGATGTTGATGACCGGCTTGCCCTGCTTGGCGATCAGGCTCAGCGACTGCACCAGGTTGGTGCCGCTGATCGGGTTGATGATGTAGCAGCCGAAGCCCTGCACGGCCACGGCGCTGAGCTTGTCGGCCTGGCCGGTGGTGTCCGCTGTGGACTGGGCGGCCTGCACGGTGACCGGGCCGGTGGCGCCGTCCTCGATGCCCTGGCCCATGGCCTGGAAGAACGGGTTGTCCAGCCCCTTGATGATCGCGGCGACCTCGGCGCTGCGGTCGGGCGGGGCGCACGCGGCCACCGCCACCGCGGCGAGCGCCAGCCCTGCCACTCCACGCCGGAACCGGCGCGCGCGCCAGCTGCGAGCGGAAGCCATGGTCGCCTCCTTGCTACCTGATGGCTCTGAACCGGGCGGACGTCGCGGGATGGCTGCCCGCCGGTCGGGTGTGGCACACACTAGCGCAACTTTTGACTGACGACAAGCATAAGTTGACGGACTTCTGGTTGTTGGCGGTACGATCGCGGTTGGGAAGGATGAGGACATGCAGCCAGCGCCCACACCGGACGGCCCAACACCGGACAGCCCGACACCGGCAGGACCGACACCGGCAGGCACCGGACAGGCGGGCCGGAGGCGGACCGGCCGAACAGCCACCGCGCCGGCCCCGTCCGACCGGCCGGGCCAGCCGGGCCAGTCGAACCAGCCGGGCCAGTCGGGCCAGGCGGGCCAGGCGGGCCAGGCCGGCGCGAGCGCCGGGTCGGACAGCGGTTCCGGGGTGGACAGCGGCCGGCAGGGCATCGCCGACGTGCTCGCGCTCTTCCGCCGCAACGCCGCGCTGACCAGGGCCGAGGTGATGAACCAGAGCGGCCTGGCCCGGTCCACGGTCACCCAGCGGCTGGCCGCCCTGCTGGACAGCGGACTGATCGCGCCGGCCGGGGAGAGCGCGTCCACCGGCGGTCGCCGGCCCGAGCAGTTCGCCTTCCACGCCCGCGGCGGCATGCTGCTGGTCTGCGACACCGGCGCGTCCGGGCTGCGCGCCGCCGTGTGCGACCTGTCCGGTGAGGTGCTGCTCGAACGCACCGCGGCGATCAACATCGCCGACGGCCCCGGGCCCGTGCTCGACCTGGTCGGCCGGATCTTCGCCGACCTGCGCCGCGAGGTGTTCGCCACACCCGAACTCGCCGGGCAGGTCGGGCCTCGGGTGTGCGGGGTGGCGATGAGCGTGCCCGGCCCGGTCGAGTTCGACGCCGGCCGCGCGGTGTCCCCGCCGATCATGACCGGCTGGGACGGCTTCGGCATCGGCGACCACCTGAGCGAGCGCTACGGCTGCCCGGTGGTGGTGGACAACGACGTCAACGTGATGGCCCTGGGCGAGCAGCGGGCCTGCTTCCCCGAGGTGGAGCACCTGCTGATGGTGAAGGCCGGCACCGGCGTCGGCTCGGGCATCGTCAACGAGGGGCGCATCCTGCGCGGCGCCGACGGCGCGGCCGGCGACATCGGCCACCTGCCGGCCAGCGTGCCGGGGGACACCGACCCGCCGGCGTGCCGCTGCGGCAACATCGGCTGCGTCGAGGCGTACGCGGGCGGCTGGGCACTGGCCAGGGACCTGGCCGCGCAGGGCTTCGACGTGCCCACCGTCGACCACGTGGTCGCGCTGGTGCGCGCGGGTGAGCCGGCCGCCGTGCAGCTGGCCAGGCAGGCCGGCCGGCTGCTGGGCGAGGCGATCGCCGGCGCGGTCAGCCTGCTCAACCCCTCGGTGGTGGTGCTGGGCGGCCAGCTCGCCACCGCGGACGAGCAGGTGCTCGCCGGCGTGCGCGAGCGCGTCTACCAGCGCTCCCTGCCGCTGGCCACCCGGAACCTGACCATCACCCGCACCCGGCTGGGCCCGCGCGGCGGGTTGACCGGGCTGGCCCACCTGCTCACCGACACGATCTTCGCGCCCAGCCAGATCCACCTGATGCTCACGCCGCACTGATCGGGCGCGGGCACCGGCTCAGTCCGTGATGCCGAGCGTGGCCACGGCGTGGTCGAGCCAGGCGGCCAGGAACCGGTCCGGCGCCAGGTCACCCGGGGTGTGGCCGATCAGCGCGTCCAGGATCGGGTAGTAGGTCAGCGACGCGACCAGCACGCCGGCGGTGGCCTCCGGGTCGGTGACCCGGGTCCGCCCCTGGTCGCGCAGCCCGCTGAGCCAGGCCGCGCACTCCCGGTAGAGGGTGGCCAGCACGCCCTGCCACATCTCCTCGAACAGCTCGGGGAAGCCGGCGAACTCGCGGATCATGATCCGGACCAGGTCGCGCTCGCTGTCCATGACCTCCCAGACCACGCCGGCCAGCAGCCGCAGGGCCGCGCGCGGGTCGTCCGGCACGTCGGTGACCGCGGCGGCGCGCCGGCTCGCCATGAGTTCGAGGTTGCGCCGCACCGCCTGTTCCAGCAGCGCCTTCTTGGACGGGAAGTGCTTGTACAGCGCGCCCGATCCGGGGGCGAGCCCGCACGCCACCTGGATGTCCACCACCGAGGTCGCGTCGTAGCCACGGGTGGAGAAGAGGCGGATGGCCTCGTCGAGGATGCGTCCCCTGGTGACTCCTGGTGTTGTCCTAGCCATAGTAAGAGATTACTTTCTTTCCATGACTCGGGTAACCGTGGAGCAGATCGTGCAGTGCACGCCGGACGAGTTCCTGGCGCTGGTGATGGACGCCGAGCGCTACGCCCTCGTCGACGACAAGCTCGGCCGGATCGACTGGGTGCGCCGCAGCGGTGATGTCACCGACTTCCAGTTCCGTTCCCGCCTGCCGGGCATCCCCGGCCCAGCGCCCAAGGTGGTCTCCCGCATGCGGCTCACCCCGGGGGTGCGGGTTGACGTGCGGTACGCGCCGCTGCCGCACAACCGGTTCGTCCGGCGCGTGTCCACCTTCGCGGCGAGCTTCGTCTGCGAGCCGGTCGCCGGGGGCACGCGGGTGGTCCGGACCATCGAGATCGGCTTCGCCCCGGTCCTGCGCTGGCTGGCCGAACCGCTGCTGCGGCGCGCCCTGCCGGCCGACGTCGAGCGCGAGGTCCTGGGTGCGAAGAACCTGCTGGAGCGGGGGTCGCACTAGCGGCTTGCCTTTGATCAGCACTGAAGTTGTAGCGACAAGCACATTCTCGGGTGACCGGGTCCGGTCGACTCCCCCGCTCCCCTGGTGAACCGGAGCCGGTGCCTTGACCAGCGGGGCGAACCGGGCAATGCGGACGGCTCCGTGAACACCCCACGCGGGCCGGGGTCGCCGCGGGATGATGGCTGGCCGGACACCGGTGCGGTGCCGGGCCCACGGCGCCGGGCCCACGGGACGGCTCCAGCGGCGCCGGCCCGGTGGCAGCGGCCGGGTCAGGCGCTGTTCTCCCCGATCGCCTGGACCGGCCACCTGTCCCGGGCCCGCGCCGCCGCTCCGGCGATCGGTGTCGGTGCTGACCGGTACGCTGCTCGCCGGCCAGGCACCGGCAGGCCGAGCACCGACGGGCCAACTGTGGGACGCCGCCGCGGTCCTCGCCGTCAGCCTGATCCGCTCGTCACGGTCGGCGTGCCCGCGCCGCGCTCCCGGCGAGCAGCCCGCCAGACCCGACCGCCAGCCCACAGCTCACGGGGAGCGCACCGTGCCCGACGTGCCCATGCGACACCGCTGGATCATCGCGCCAGCGGGCGATGCCGGCCTGCCCGGAGTCGATGAACCCAGACTCGACCAGCCCAGACCCGACCAACCCAGATCCGACCAGCCCGAACCCGGCCAGCCCGAACCGCTCGCCGACGTGACCGCGCACGCCCGGTTGCGCGGCCCGTTCACCGCCGCCGGCGCCGTGGTCCGCGCCCTCGTGCCGGACGCCCTGACCCGGCTGCCCGAACTGGTGCGGCGCCACGACATCGAACTGCTCACCGCCGCGCCGGAACTGGCCGACGTGCTGACCGCCAGCCGGTCGAGCCTGGCCGACCAGGAGCCGCTGGACACCCGGACCCGGCAGCGCCCACGCGACTGGGCGGTGCGCGTCGCCCACGGGCTCACCGAGTTCGTCCTCGGGTACCTGACCGCGCTCGACCTCCGCCGCACCCTGGTGGTGCGCGAGGTGGACAGCGCCGAGCAGACCGACGTCGACTGGCTGGCCGTGCTGCTGCGCCGCGCCGACCCGCACCGGCTGCGGGTGCTCGTGCACACCCGCGCCGACACCGTGGCCGCACCGCTGGACGCGGCACTGGCCAGCCACGCCGACCGGGTGGACCACGCCGCCTGGCCGGTCGCCGACGCCGACGCCGAGGACGGCGAGGACTGGGCCGGGGACGACCGGACCGGGGACGACACCGACGACCGCGTCACGGCGCTGGCCCGGTGCTACGTTCACAGCGACGGCCTGAGCGGTGATCCCCGGCACCGCGCCGCCTACCAGGAGCTGCCCGCCGAACAGCGGGCCAGGCTGCACGACGAGCGGGCCGCCGCCCTGATCGCCACGGCCGAGCCGGCGCTGCGCCTCGGCGCCATCCCCCACCACCTGGAGCGGGGCAGCGACCCGACCGGGACCGCGCCCGAGGTGCTGATCGAGGCCATGGCGCACTGCCGGCGGCACGGGCTGTTCCACGCGCTGCTCGACTACTCCCGCCGCTGCGCCGCGCTGCTCGACTGGGACACGCACCCCCGGGAGTGCTGGCAGACCCTCCAGGGCATGACCGAGGCGTTGCGCGCGCTGGGCCGCGCCGAGGAGTCCCGGCAGCTGTGGGAGCGCGCCTGCGCCCGGTCCACCCTGCCGGTCCTGCACCTGCGCGCAGCCTGCGAGCGGGCCGTGCAGCACGCCCGGACCGACCCGGAGGCGGCCAGGGCGTGGGCGAACACCGCGATCGTGCTGTCCGGCCTGAGCGGTGACCCGGCCACGGCGGCGTTCGACCGGACGTGCGCCGAAACCGCCATGGCCCTGGTGGAGGCGCACCTCGGGGAGGTGGACGCGGCCCTGCGCCGGATCGACCGGGCGCTCGACCACCTGGCCGCCTCGGCCGAGCCGGACACCCTGGTCGCGCCCGCTGCGGTGCTCCGCGAGCACCGGGCCCGGCTGCTGGCGAGCGCCGGCCGCACCGACGAGGCGATCACCGAGTACACCGCGCTGCTGGCGGTCGACCCCAACCACGCCGACCACCACCTCAACCGGGGCGAGCTGCACTGGCGGCAGGGCCGCACCGCCGAGGCCGTCGCCGACTTCGCCGCGGCCGGCCAGACCAGCCCGCCCCACCCGGAACCGCACCACCGCCGGGGCCTGGTGCTGTTGGACAGCGGCCGGCTCACCGAGGCGGTCACCGACTTCGACCGGGTGCTCGACCTCGACCCGGACTTCCTGGACGCCCACGTGCACCGGGCCTCGGCCCGCTACCAGCTCGGCGACCCGGCCGGGGCGGCCGAGGACATCGCCGCCGGCCTGGCCAGGCACCCCGACCACGCGCACCTGCTGTGCCTGCGCGGTCTGCTCGCCCAGGACGCGGGCGACCTCGACGGCGCCCGCGCGGACTTCACCCTGGCCCTGCGGCACGACGACGGGTTGGCCGACGCCTGGGCCAGCCTGGGTGTGCTCGCCTTCGAGCAGGGCGAGGTCGAGGAGTCGCTCGACCACTTCGACCGGGCGCTGGAGTTGGCCGACGCGCCGTCGGTGCGGGCGCACCGCGCGTTCGCCCGGCACCGGGCCGGCCGGTGCGCCGAGGCCACAGTGGACTGCACGGTGGCGTTGACCATGGTGGCCGACGAGGACAGGACCGAACGGGCCGACCTGTTGCTGCGCCGCGCCGCCTGCCGGTTACACGCGGGCGACCGGGCCGGCGCCGAGACCGATCTGGCCGACGCGCTGAGCCTGGCCCCCGGCATCGCCGTCGCCGACCCCGACCTGGTCGGACTGACCACTGTGGAGGGTGTGCTGGCCACCCCGTGAGCCGGGGCCGCGCCGAGCGGGTCCGGGTCGGACCGTTCCGGGTTGGGTGGCAAATCCCAGGTGGGCGGCGAGGCCGGACGGTTACCCTTGGCTGGCTGCCGCGGCGCGCGACAGGGTGTCCGGTGCCGCGTGAGCGGCGGTGTGGCTGGAGCCGCACGAGCGGCGGTGTGACTGGAGCCGTCGCGAGCGCGGCGGGACGACTACCGAGTGGGGTGGCAGGAACCGTGTCCGAGACCGCGGCGAACGTGCCGGCGCGGCCGTCGCTGGATGGCTTGGAGAACAAGTGGTCAGCGCGGTGGGAACAGGACGGTGTGTACCGCTTCGACCCGCCGGGCGACCGGGAGCGGGTGTTCTCCATCGACACGCCGCCGCCGACGGTCAGCGGCTCGCTGCACGTCGGCCACGTGTTCAGCTACACCCACACCGACATCGTGGCCCGCTACCAGCGGATGCGCGGCAAGCACGTGTTCTACCCGATGGGCTGGGACGACAACGGCCTGCCCACCGAGCGCCGGGTGCAGAACTACTACGGGGTGCGCTGTGAGCCGGCGCTGCCCTACGACCCGGACTTCCAGCCGCCCGAGCCGGTGGTGAAGAAGGGCCAGCGCCCGGTCCAGGACGTGTCCCGGCGCAACTTCGTCGAGCTGTGCAACCGGCTGACCGCCGAGGACGAGCGGGTGTTCGAGGAGCTGTGGCGCCACCTCGGGCTGTCCGTGGACTGGTCGCGCACCTACACCACCATCGGCCCGCGCGCCCAGCGCGTCTCCCAGCTGGCGTTCCTGCGGCTGGTCGAGCGCGGCCAGGCCTACCAGGCGCAGGCCCCCACGCTGTGGGACGTGAGCTTCCGCACGGCCGTGGCCCAGGCCGAGCTGGAGGACCGGGACCACGCCGGCGCCTGGCACCGCATCGCCTTCCACACCGGTGACGGCCAGCGGGTGCACATCGAGACCACCCGGCCCGAACTGCTGCCGGCGTGCGTGGCACTGCTCGCGCACCCCGACGACGAGCGCTACCAGCCGCTGTTCGGCCACACCGTGCGCTCTCCCCTGTTCGAGGTCGAGGTGCCGGTGCTGGCGCACCCGGCCGTGGAGCCGGACAAGGGCGCGGGCATCGCCATGTGCTGCACGTTCGGCGACGTGGTCGACATCCAGTGGTGGCGGGAACTCAAGCTGCCCACCCGCGCGGTCATCGGCCGCGACGGCCGGCTGCTGCCCGAGCCGCCGGACGGGGTGACCTCGCCGGCCGGCCGGGCCGCCTACGCGCGACTGGCCGGGGCCACCGCGCACACCGCGCGGGAGCGCGTGGTGGCGATGCTGCGCGAGTCCGGTGACCTGGACGGCGAACCGCGCCGGACCGTGCGCCCGGTCAAGTTCTACGAGAAGGGCGACAAGCCGCTGGAGATCGTCACCAGCCGGCAGTGGTTCATCCGCACCCTGGACCAGCAGGACGCGCTGCTGGCCAGGGGCGCGGAACTGACCTGGCACCCCGGGCACATGAAGGCCCGCTACGACGACTGGGTGCGCGGGCTGAACACCGACTGGCTGGTGTCCAGGCAGCGCTTCTACGGTGTGCCGTTCCCGCTGTGGTACCCGTTGGACCAGGCCGGTGAGCCCGACTACGACCGGCCGATCTTCGCCGCCGAGGACGCGCTGCCGGTGGATCCCACCTCGGACACCCCGCCCGGCTACACCGAGGCGCAGCGGGGCGTGCCCGGCGGGTTCGTCGGCGAGCCGGACGTGCTGGACACCTGGGCGACCTCGTCGCTGAGCCCGCAGCTGGCCTGCGGGTGGGAGCGGGATCCCGAGCTGTTCGCGCAGACCTTCCCGATGGACCTGCGGCCCCAGGGTCACGACATCATCCGCACCTGGCTGTTCTCCACCGTGCTGCGCGCCCACCTGGAGAACGGTGCGCTGCCGTGGCGGCACGCCGCGCTGTCCGGGTGGATCCTCGACCCGGATCGCAAGAAGATGTCCAAGTCCAAGGGCAACGTGGTCACGCCGATGGACCTGCTGGTGGAGTACGGCTCGGACGCGGTCCGCTACTGGGCGGCCAGCGGCCGGCCGGGCACGGACACCGCGTTCGAGGTCGGCCAGATGAAGATCGGCCGGCGGCTGGCCACGAAACTGCTCAACGCCAGCAAGTTCGTGCTGTCCTTCCCGGAGCCGACCGGCACCGCCGCCATCACCGAGCCGCTGGACCGGGCGATGATCGCCGGCCTGGCCGAGGTGGTCGAGCAGGCCACGGCCGCGCTGGACGACCTGGAGTACACCACCGCGCTGGAGCGCACCGAGCGGTTCTTCTGGACGTTCTGCGACGACTACCTGGAGCTGGTCAAGGGCCGCGCCTACGGCCAGGACGGCGAGTCCGGCGCGGACTCGGCCCGCCTTGCCCTGCGCACCGCGCTGTCCGTGCTCGTCCGGCTGTTCGCCCCGGTGCTGCCGTACGTCACCGAGGAGGTGTGGTCGTGGTGGCACACCGGGTCCGTCCACAGTGCACCGTGGCCGCGCGCCGACGAGCTGGCCGTGCCCTCGGCACGGGCCGACCACGCGCTGCTGCCGCTGGCCGCCACGCTGATCGGCGCGGTGCGCAAGGCCAAGTCCGAGGCCAAGGTGTCCATGCGGGCCGAACTGGCCGCCGTGCACGTGGTGGGCCCGGACGACACGCTGCGGCTGGCCAGGCAGTTGCGCGGCGACCTGCGGGCCGCGGCCAACGCGGCGGACGTGGTGTTCGGGGACGCCCCGGCCGACGAACTCGCCGTCACCGCGCGGTTCTGACCACCATCCACTCTGGACGGCAGCCCGGGGCTGGACCAGCCCAGCCCCGGGCCGGGGCTCAGTCCACCGGGGTGGCCAGCAGTTCGCGCAGGGTGTCGTCGATGACCGCGACATCGGCGGGGTTGATGCCCCGGCCGGCCAGGTGGCCCCAGATCCCCGGGATCACCCGCACCTCGGCGCCTCGGATGTGCGTGGCCGCCCACTGCTCGTCCTCGGGCGGGAAGTACAGGTCCTTCTCCGCGGGCATGCTGATCAGCCGGGCCCGGATCGCGCCGAGGGCCCTGGTCAGGTCGCCGCCGAAGGCCGGCGTGGCGGCCGGGTCGGAGTGCTGGCCGGTCGACAGCATGGCGATCAGGTCGTTGGCGTCCCGGCCGAGGAAGTTCTGCTCCCAGAAGCCGGTGAGGAACTCGCCCAGCGAGTCGAACCCCAGGTCGCGGTAGCGCTCCTGCCAGTAGAACGCCTGGGAGAAACCCCAGGCGGCGTAGCCGCGACCGAACGCGCGCAGCCCGGTCTCGGGTGGCGTGTCGTAGTCACCGCCCCGCCAGGCCGCGTCCGCGGTGAGCGCGGCCTTGACTCCCTCGAAGAACAGGAACGCGTGCTGCGACACCCGGGGCGCGCCGCAGAACGGCAGGGCCCGCTCGACCATGTCGGGGTAGCTGATCGCCCACTGGTAGGTCTGCGAGGCGGCCATCGACCAGCCGGTGACCAGGCACAGCCGTTCGATGCCGAAGTGCTCGGTGACCAGGCGGTGCTGGGCGCGCACGTTGTCCGCGAAGCTCACCCGGGGAAAGCGCGCCCGGTCGTGCGGGGCCGGCGTGTTCGACGGCGAGGAGGACAGGCCGTTGCCGAACAGGTTGGGCACGATGATGAAGTACCTGTCCGGGTCCAGTGCCCGGCCCTGCCCGATCAGCCACTCGTTGTCGGGGTGCTGGTCGGCGAACGCGGTCGGGTAGACGATCGCGTTGGACTTCGCCGCGTTGAGCGTGCCGTAGGTCTGGTAGGCCAGTCGCGCCGGCGCCAGGGTGTCGCCGGAGTCGAGCGGGAAGTCGGCGATCTCGAACACCTGGTGGGAGTCGGTCACCTGGTCTGCCTTTCTGTGCTGGTGCCGGACGGCGGGGCGCTCGGCCGGCGGAGTTGGTCGGCCACCGCGCACACCAGGTCCTCCTGGCCGGGGCGGGCGACGAGTTGCAGGCCCACCGGCAGGCCGGCGAGCTGACCGGCCGGCACGCTCACCGCGGGCAGGCCCAGCACGTTCCAGACACTGGTCAACGACAGCAGCGCGGCGCGAACGCCTCTGGTGGTCCCGTTGATCTCGACCTGCCGGGCGCCGAGCGGCTGGGTGGTGACCGGGGTGGTGGGCAGCGCCAGCAGGTCGTGGCCACCGAACAGCCGGTCGACCTCGGCGCGCTGGCGGTCCCGGTCGGCCAGCGCCCGCACGTACTGCCAGCCCAGGACGTTCTCGGCCGCGCGCAGCCGGTCCAGCACCTCGGGCTGGAACAGCTCGGGGTGCTCGGCCACCCGGTCCGCGTGCACGGCGAACACCTCGCTGTTCTGGATGGTCGCGAACAGTTCGCGCAGGTGGGTGGCGGTGGCCTCGGGGAACTCGGCCGGCCCCAGCACCACATCGGGGCCGGCCACCGCGGCCCTGGCCAGGTCGGCGACGGCGGGGTCGGTGTCGAACAGCGCGTCGGGCCGCACCCACCCCACCCGCACCGGCCGGTGGGTGCTGGCGGTCGGGGCGGGCCGGCCGGCCAGCACGTGGTGGACCAGCGCGCAGTCCGCCGCGCTGTTGGCGAGCACGCCCACGTGGTCGAGGGTGGTGGACAGCGGGAACACGCCGGCCGTGGGAACCGTGCCGTACCCGGGTTTCAGGCCGACCACCCCGCACAGCGCGGCCGGGATGCGCACCGACCCGCCGGTGTCGGTGCCCAGGGCCAGCGGCACCAGCCCGGCGGCCACGGCGACCGCGCTGCCGCCGCTGGACCCGCCGGACATCCTGGTGACGTCGTGCGGGTTGCGGGACGGCCCGGTGGCCGAGACATCACCGGTGGGCCCGTAGGCGAACTCGTGCGTGGTGGTGGTGCCCACGACGACCGCGCCGGCCGCGCGCAGCCGCGCGACGCACTCGGCGTCCTGAGTGGACACCTGGGTGGCGAAGTGCGCCGAGCCCAGGGTGTGCGGCAGGCCGCGCACCGCGATCATGTCCTTGACCGCCACAGGAATCCCGTGCAGCGGGCCGCGGACGTGGCCGGCGGCCCGCTCGGCGTCCGCCTGCCTGGCCGCGGCCAGCGCGCCCTCGGCGTCCACCGTCACGAACGCGTTGAGCACGGGGTCGCACTCGTCGATCGCGGCCAGCGCCCGCTCGACCATGTCCACAGCGGACAGTCCGGCGGCGCGCAGGTCGGCGGTGGTGCGGTCGCGGAAGGATCCGTGGTTCACGCCTGCCTCACCGGGGGTAGGCCTGGCCCAGCCGGTAGCCGAGCATGCTGTCGTAGAGGTCGGTGCGCCGGTCCCGGACCAGGTCGTTGTGCCGGCTCCAGATCGGCGCGCTCCTGGCCGCCGCCAGGTCGATGTCCGCGGTCAGCACGGTCTCCTCGTCCGGCCCGGCCACCCGGCCCAGTGGCCAGCCGTTGGTGCCGGTGATCAGCGAGCAGCCCAGGTACCGGGTGTCCCGCTCGGCGCCGGTCCGGTTGGCCGCCGCGATGAACACGTTGTTGACGTGCGCGGCGCCCATGGTCAGGTAGGCCGCCATGCACAGCCCGGACTGGTCGAACAGGGGTGGCGGGGTCCACGTCCAGTTGCTGGGGGCGCAGATGATGTCCGCGCCCTGGGCGGCGAGCAGCCGGGGCACCTCGGGGAACCAGATGTCCCAGCAGATCAGCATCCCGATCCGGCCGATGGTGGTGTCGAACACGGGGAAGCCCACATCACCGGGGGTGAACCAGAGCTTTTCCCGGTCCCACAGGTGGGCCTTGCGGTAGCGGCCGACGTAGCCGTCCGGGCCGACCAGCACGGCCGTGTTGTAGAGGCGGACGCCGTCCCGCTCGACCAGGCCGCCGGCCAGGTGCACGCCGTGCCGGCGGGCGAAGTCCGCCCAGGCGGTCACGGTGGGGCCGTCGGGCACGGGTTCGGCGTGCGCGTAGGCCTCGGCGCGGTCGGTGAACGCGAACCCGGTGGTGGCCAGTTCCGGCAGCACCACCAGGGTGGCGCCGTCGGCCACGGCCGCGCCGGCCAGCCGCAGCGCGTGCTCGGCGTTGCGCTCCCGGTTGGCCAGCCCGACCTGTGGCCCGAACTGCACCACGGCCACCCGCACCGGACTGGCTGGCTGCTCGTCCGCCACCGCGCTCCTCCTTCACAAACATCGACCCAAACGATTGGGCCAAACGATTGGGCTATCGTGGTTCGTCGAGTCCGGCACTGTCAAGCGCTGGTGCGCGACAATCCCGCGCTGGGGCTCGCACCGTGCGGGTTCGGTGAGTGAGGAGGCACGGTCTGATGGCGAACAGGCGGCGGCCGGTCACCCTGCGGGCAATCGCCGACCAGCTCGGACTGGACGTGTCCACGGTGTCCAGGGTGCTCAACGGCGCGGCCGGCGACCGCGCCAGGGCCGCGTCCGGCGCGACCGCGCAGCGCATCCGCGACCTGGCCACCGAACTCGGCTACCGGCCCAACCCGCACGCCACCAGCCTGCGCACCCAGCGCAGCAACCTGATCGGCGTGCTCGTCCCCCGGCTGTCCGACCTGGTGCTGGCCACCATCTACGAGGGCATCGAGGAGGCCGCCAGCCAGCACGGCCTGTCCACGTTCGTCACCAACACCCGCGACGAGCCGGACAAGCAACGCGACCGCACCGAGATGATGCTGGCCCGCCGGGTCGACGGCCTGATCTTCGGCGACGCGCACGCCGACGCGGTGCTGCTGGACGAGCTGGCCGCCCAAGGCGTCAGGTTCGTGCTGGTCAGCCGGTGGGCCGGCAGCCACCCCTCGGTCACCTGCGACGACTACCAGGGCGGCCGGCTGGCCGCCGAACACCTGCTGGACCGCGGCCACGAGCGCGTGGCGGTGATCGCGGGCGAGCCGCACGCCAGCACCGGGCTCGACCGCACCGCCGGGTTCGTGGACCGCTACCGCGAGGCGGGCGTGCCCCTGCCCGAGCACCGGGTGGTGCGCTCCCGCTTCGACACCGCCGGCGGCCGGCAGGCGGCCGAACTGCTGCTCGACCAGGCCGAGCGCCCGTCGGCGATCTTCGCGGTCAACGACTTCGCCGCCATCGGCGCGGCCGGCGCCGCCCGGGACCACGGCCTGCGGCTGGGCGAGGACCTGGCCCTGGTCGGCTTCAACGACACCCCGTTGGCGGCCGAACTGCCGATCCCGCTGACGTCGGTGCGCTCCCCCATGCGCGAGATGGGGCGGCGGGCGGTGGACCTGCTGGCGCGGGTGTTGGCCGGGCAGCGGGTGGAGTCCGAACGGCTGACCCCCACCCTGGTCGCCCGTGCCTCGACGCTGGGCAGCACCGGCGCCGGTGACAGCCACGACGACGACGGCGGCGGCAACGCCGGGTAGCGGTGCGAAGCGGCGCCCCCAGCGCGGTTCCCGGCCCAGCGGCAGGCCCGCGCTTCACCCGGCCGCTCAGATGGCGGGCGGGATTCCCCGCCTGTCCGCCGGGCCGCGCAGTTCCCGTCCGCCGCCGACGACCAGCCGGGGTACGTGCTGCGACGGTCCGGTGTGGACGGTGGCAACCGCGCCGTCCCCGCCGACAGGATCGGCCAGGACCGCGCGCTCCATGCGCTGTGCTGGCACTGGCTCTCGACGGCGTGGCCAGGGTGGTCCTGGCCTGGCCGTGGTCACCAACACCCGCTGGAGATCGACACCACCGCCGACCTCCAGCGGGCCGCCGGTCGGTCAGGTGCGGGTGTGGCGGCGCACCCCCTGGCCAGGGCGCCACACTTCGATGATCATGGTCGAGCCGTCGATGCTGGTCAGCACGACCTCGTCGATGTCGAGGCGGAAGAAGTGGGAGTCGGGGAACGCGTCCGGGCTGGCGCCGCGCGCGGTGAGCAGCGGGACGATCTCGGCGCGGTCGGCGACCTCGATCGCGGACCCGGACACCTTGGCGTCACCCGGGCTGGCCTCTGGCCCGTCCCCCAGGTCGATCGCGGGTGTGCTGTGCAGCGCGAACCGCGGGTCGCGCAGCAGGTCCCGCGCCTTCATGGCGCGGGGCATCGACCCGAACCACAGGTCGTCGCCGACGAAGTCGGCCTCGATGCCGCTCAGCCGCGGCGAGCCGTCCGCGCGCAAGGTCGCGAGGATCTTGTACGTGTGCGCCTCGAACGCCTTGCGGACACGTGCGGCGAACTCCGGCGCCGACTCGGCGACCGCACTCCACTTGGCCATGCACCCTCCCGAACTGAGAACTGCTACCCGCCGAGCGAGACCTTGCCACAGGGGTACGACAGAACGGGCTCGCCCGGTGGGTGGACGGGTTCGGCGCGGGGCCGCGGTGGTCAGCGGCGCGGGTAGCGGGCGCCGGCGAAGTTGACCCGGATCGAGTACAGCGACCTGGTGGCCGTGATGAACAGGGTGTTGCCCTGACCGCCGCCGAAGGTGAGGTTGGCCGCGGTCTCCGGCAGGTGCAGCTTGCCGAGCAGGCTGCCGTCCGGGTGCAGGCAGTGCAGGCCGTCGCCGGCCGCCACCCACAGCCGGCCGGAGTCGTCCACCCGCAGCCCGTCGAACGTGCCCTGGGTGCAGGTGGCGATCACGTCCCCGCCGGTGAGCGTGCCGTCCGCGGCCACGTCGAACAGCCGGATGTGCTTGGCCTCGCTGTCGGACACGTAGAGCTGGGTCTCGTCGGCGGTGAAGGCCAGGCCGTTGGGCTGGAGGAAGTCGGTGGCCACGGCCCGGACCTCGCCGCTGACCGGGTCGATCCGGTACACCTGCCTGGCGCCGATCTCGCTGACCGCCTGGTGGCCCTCGTAGTCGCTCTCGATGCCGTAGGTGGGGTCGGTGAACCAGATCGACCCGTCCGAGCAGCGCTCCACCACGTCGTTGGGGCTGTTGAGCCGGTGGCCCTGCCAGTTGTCGGCGAGCACGGTGACCGAGCCGTCGTGCTCGGTGCGGGTGACCCGGCGGTTGCCGTGCTCGCAGCTGATCAGCCGCCCCTGGCAGTCCCTGGTGTGCCCGTTGGGAAAGCCGGCGTTCTGCTGGAACACCCCGACCACGCCGGTGGTCTCGTCCCAGCGCAGCAGCCGGTCGTTGGGGATGTCGCTGAACAGCAGGTACCGGCCGGCGGGGAAGTACACCGGCCCCTCGGTCCACCGGGACCCGGTGTGCAGCCGTTCGATCCAGCTGTCGCCGCGCACCCCGCGCAGCCTGCCGTCCAGAACCTCGAACCGCACCTTGATCCCGTCGCCACCGTCGTCGGCCACCAGAACTCCTCCGCGCGATCTGTTCGACTGCTTCTCGCGAAGCTAGCAGGAGCGGTGATCACGTGGCCGGTCCGCGGACGGCAAGGCACCAATCGGGCTACACGCGGCGCGTTCAGGCGGTCTTGGGCGTCGCGCGCATTCCAATGTAGACACACGGTGTGCCGTTGCTGAGGCTGGCGAACACCACCGGCACGGCCTGCGGGCCGAAGGAACCGCCGCAGGCGGCGAACACCGCGTCGGACACCGGGATCAGGTCGGCCTCCAGCGGCGGGGAGAAGTCCCGCATGCCGTCGACGAACTCGTACCGGACGCGGGTGCCGCCGTCCTCGCCGCGGAAGACCGTGGTCACCACGCCCTCGCGCAGGTAGGTGCCCAGCAGCGGGGTGACGTCCACGGCCGGCGGGCTCGCCGGCGGACCGAACGGCGCGGGCATCCGCACCCCGGCCAGCTCGCCCAGCAGCTCGCTGAACAGGTCGTGGTAGAGCCCGTTGACGCCGCCGCCGTTGGTCAGCAGCACCACGGCCACGCCGGCGTGCGGCACGACCCGCAGGAACGAGTGCTGGGCCACGGCGCTGCCGTCGTGGCCGAAGCCGGGCACGCCGGCCCAGTCGTAGAGGGTCCAGCCCAGGCCCCAGCCGTCGGCGGACACGGTCCACTTGTCCGGGCTGTCCACCACGCGGCGCCGCATCGCGGCCACGGCCTGCTCGGACAGCAGCCGGGTGCCGTCCGGCGCGACCCCGCCGTCCAGGTGCATCCTGGCCAGCCGGGCGACGTCGCCGGCGGAGGTGATGACCCGCCCGTACGGGCCGGCCGAGCGCGGCATCAGGTCCCAGGCGGGCGCGGGTTCCGGGTCCTGGCCGGGTCCGCCCAGGTGGCTCATGGCGACCCGGAACCGCAGCGCCTGCTCGGGCAGGGTCACCGAGTGGGTCAGGCCGAGCGGGGTGAACAGCATGTCCCGCACCGCCTGGTCCCAGGTCCCGCCGGTGACGACCTCGATCACCCGGCCCAGCACGGCGTAGCCGACGCTGCTGTAGGACAGGGCGGTGCCTGGCGGGCAGTCCAGTGCCACCTCGGCCGCGGCCCGCACGTACCGGGCGAGGCAGTCGTCGCCGCGCCCGGAGTCGTAGGTGAAGTCGCAGGTCAGCCCGCTGGTGTGGCTGAGCAGCTGGCGGATGGTGATCGTCCTGGTGGCCGCCGGGTCGGGGGTGCCGAACTCCGGCAGCACGTCGGCGACGCGCGTGTCCAGGTCGAGCAGGCCCTGGTCGACCAGTTGCAGCACCACGGTCGCGGTGTAGACCTTGGCGAGCGAGCCGGACAGGAACAGCGAGTCGGTGGTGGCCGCCACGCCGGTGCCCCGGTGCAGCACCCCGCTGGCCAGTTCGTGGATCTCGCCGTCGACCAGCACGGCCAAACTGGCGCCGGGAACGTGGTGGGCGGCGCGCAGGGTGTCCAGGCGGTGCTGCCAGTGGGCGCTGTCGAAACGCACGGTGTCTCCATCTTCCGGGCCCTGATCGGGCTCTTCCCGGTGTTTTCGGGTGTTTTCGGGCAGGTGTCAGCCACCCGGCGGCTGCGGCCGTCGAGTCAGGTGCGGGATGTGGGTGGGGTCAGCGCTGGCCGGTGCGCAGGGCGTCCTGCCGGGCGCGCCACTCGGCGGCCAGCGCGGGCATCCGCTCGGCGAGGAACGCGGCGAACTCGGCCAGTTCGGCCAGGCGGGCCCGGCGTTCGGCGGACTCACCGCTCATCGCGTCCAGCCCGCGCCGGGCCAGCTCGCCCAGGGCGGTGTGCTCGGCCGTGTTGTCGACCAGCCGCAGCCAGACGTCCGGGTCGAGCCAGACGCGGTCGACCCGCTCGCCGGCCGCGCGCGACCTGCGCACCCAGGACCAGTCCTCCAGGGTGCTGATCGCGGTGGTCACGGCGGTGCGGCTGGCCCGGAGAGCCTCGCTCAGCTCGCCGATGGTCTGCTGCGCCGGCTCGCACAGCAGCAGCCAGCCGATCACCCGTCCGGTCATGGGGGGCAGACCGTACTGCCGCGCGAACAGGCGGCCGGCGTCGTCGGCGAAGGCGAGTTCCCAGTCGGTGGCCATGCACAGAGACTAACCACATGACTGAGATGACGCAAATTTGCGTCATCTCAGTCATGACGACCGACGGTCTGGGCGGGCGCGGCACCCGTCCCGTCCGCCCGCGCCGGCGGCGGCTAGCCGGAGCAGGCGGGCAGCGGGAAGCGCACGCCGGTCAGCTCCTCGGACAACTCCCACAGCCGGCGGGCCGCGACCGGGTCGGTGCCGGCGGCGGCGGGTCGCACCAGCGCCGGGTAGCCGCGTTGTTCGCCCCAGCCACCCGGACCGATCATCTGGCCGCCCTCGGCGCGCGGGTCGGTGGCCGCGTAGAGCTGGTTGAGCGCGCCCATCGCGGTGCTCTGCGCCAGCATCCCGCCGCCGAGCCGCATGAGCACCCGCAGCACCGGGTTGCCCGAACTCGCGTGGATCTGCGTGGCCGCGTAGCCGGGGTGGGCGAGCACGCTGCGCAGCGGCAGGCCGGCCGCGCGCACCCGGCGGTCCAGTTCCAGTCCGAAGAGGACGTTCGCCAGCTTGGACTGGCCGTAGAAGAACATCGGCGAGTAGCGCCGCTGCCCGGTGAGGTCGTCGAAGTGGATGCGGCCGAACTTGTGCGCGTTGGACGACACCGTGACCACCCGGGGCCGCTCGGCCGCGCGCAGCAGGTCGAACAGCAGGCCGGTGAGGGCGAAGTGGCCGAGGTGGTTGACGCCGAACTGGCTCTCGTGGCCCTGCGGGGTGAGCGTGCGGGGCGGCGCCAGGATGCCGGCGTTGTTCACCAGCACGTCCACCTTCCGCCCGGCCCGCACCAGGTTCTCGGCGAACGCGCGCACCGAGTCGAGGTCGACCAGGTCGAGCCGGCGCACCTCCAGGTTGGCGTCGGGCTGGGCGGCGCGCAGCTCGCGCTCGACGGCCCGACCCTTGGCCTCGTCGCGCACCGCCATGATCACGTGCGCGCCGCGCCGGGCCAGCTGCCTGGTCGTCTCCAGTCCCAGGCCGCTGCTGGCGCCGGTCACCAGGAAGGTGCGGCCGGTCAGGTCGGGGATGTCGGCGGCGGTCCACCGGTTCGGCACACTCGGCCCGGCTGAAGGCTTCGTCATGAAGCCAGCATGGCAGCGGCCGCCCCCGCCTCGGGTGCGCCGATCAGCTGATCGTCCCGGCCGGCGCACCCCGGTGGCCGGCTAGGGCAGCGGGCAGGCCGCGTCCGCACCGGGCACGGCAACGCCGGACCAGGCCGCCTGGACCGCGCGGTACTCGGTGCCGCACTGCCCGTACAGCTCGGTGGCGGCGGCCAGCATGCCGGCGCGCGCCTCGGCGTAGTTGGTGGTGGACGTCCAGTGCCTGGTCAGGGCGCGGAACCAGATCCGCGCGGCGGCGTCCCTGCCGATCCCGGTCACGGTGGCGCCGTCACAGGTCGGGCTGGTGCCCCACGTCGACGTGCCGCTGCCGTTGGCCAGCAGGTAGAACGCGTGGTTGCCCACGCCGGAGGAGCGGTGCACGTCGAGGTTGCCCACGCCCGCGGACCAGCAGTCCACTGACTTGCCGTCCTTGCTTGGCTGGTCCATGAACCGCAGCGGCCCGGCCTTCCAGACCTTTTCCCCGACCAGGTAGTCGGGCGGGTCGTTGGGGTTGGCCGCGTAGAACTCGACGAGGTTGCCGACGATGTCCGCGGTCGCCTCGTTGAGCCCGCCGGCCTCGCCCGCGTAGTTCAGCCGCGCGCTGCGGTGGATCACCGCGTGGGTCGCCTCGTGCGCCACCACGTCCAGCGAGTTGTAGCCGTGCGTCCTGGTGTTGCCGTCGCCGAAGCTCATGCAGTTGCAGTAGGAGTCCCAGTAGGCGTTGGCGAGGTTGTCGCCCTCGTGGGCCCGCGCGTACAGCTCGCGGAAGCTGGACGGCGGGTCGCCCCGGTTGTCCAGCAGGGTGTGGCCGAAGGTGTCGCGGTAGAAGTCGAAGGTGGTGGCGGTGCCCCACTGGATGTCCACGGCGGCGGTCTGGCTGTTGCTGGCCAGCCCGTTGCCCCAGACGCCGTCGGAGTCCAGGAACGGCCACCCGCCGTTGCCGCCGCTGTAGTCGTAGGTGACGACGTCGTTGCGGCTGGGGTCGCGCAGCACGCGCTGGCCGGGGTTGCTCGCCGCGGCGGCCGTGGTCAGCTCGACCTCGCCGGAGTGGAAGCCGCGGCCGGTGTCGGCCTGCACCTCGTCGTAGCTGGTGGTGACCGCGCCGGTGGTCGCGTCGACCAGCACGTGCAGCCGGCTGGGGGTGCCGTCCGGCCGGCTGCCGGTGACCAGCACGTCCCAGGCCAGGGTGGGCACCCGGGACGCGGCGTCGTCGCCGAGCGCCTCCACCACCAGGCTGGGCGCGCCCGAGGCCTGCCGGCCCACCAGGTCGCCGGCCCGGTCCAGGGCGATCCGGCCGGCGCTGGCCGCGGCCAGCCGGGGTGTGGTGGCCAGTTCCAGTGGCGCGGTCAGCGCGGTGGCGGCGGTCGGGGCGGTCCCGCCAGGACCGCGGCGCACGATCACGTCACCGCCGAGCACGGGCAGGCCTCGGTAGGTGCGGTCGAGGTGGACGTGGGAGGTGCCGTCGGCGTCGGTCTCGGTGCGGCGCTCGGTGAACGCCTGGCCGGGGCCGCCAACCAGCAGGCCGGCCTGGCCGGCGGCGGTGTTCCCGGGTTGTTCCGGTGGGGCGGCCGAGGCCGCGGTCAGCGGCACGGTCAGCGCGCCCACCGCGACCAGCGGGGTGAGCGCGAGGGCTGGTAATCGCACGGGTTCCTCCACGCGACTCGATGAATTGTCAACAATTCACCAGAACCAACCAACGTCAGTGTAAAATTTTCGTCAGGGTGTCAACATCGGACGACACCGCCCCCAGGGGCGTCCTCCGGTGCATCACCGATGTGGCGCGCGCCCGGAGCGGCGAGCGTTGTCGGCATGGCAAACCAACGCACCAGCCGGTGGCGACGGGTGTCCCTCTGGCTGCACGTCATCACCTCGGTGGGGTGGATGGGCCAGGCACTGGCCATGGCCAGCCTGCTCGTCCTCGCCCTGACCACCGGCGACAGCGCGGTCCGGGCCGCCGCCACGGGCATGGCCGAGCACGTCGACCACACCCTGCTGGCGCCGCTGGCCAACGCGTCGGCGTTCACCGGGTTCATGCTCGCCTCAGCCACCCCGTGGGGCTTCTTCCGGCACTGGTGGGTGCTGGCGAAGTTCGCGATCACGGTCGTCCAGCTGCACCTGGGCATCTTCGTGCTCTCCGCCGCGCTGGGCACCGCCGCGACCACGGCCGCGCCCACCGTCCCGCTCGCCGTGGGCACGGCCCTGATGGCCAGTGCCATCGCCTACCAGGCCTGGCTGTCCGTGGCCAAGCCGTGGTCGCGCACGCCGTGGACCTCGGCGGCGGCCCGCCAGCGCGCCGCCAGCCAGCCCGGTGCGCCGCGCTGGCTGCTGGCCACCGCGCTGGCCGTGCCCGCCGACATCGGTCTCGGCCTGGTCGTGGGTTTTCCCGCGCCCCTAGCCGAGGTGGTGGTGCTGGCCGCGCGCCTGGTGGCCAGGCAGCGCGAGCAGCGCGCGGTCACCCCGGGTGCCGAGGCACGGGCCCGGTGAGCCCCACCAGGTGTCCACAGAGGACGGTGACGTCCACTGAGGACCGGCCCGCGGTTCACCACTCGGGCGCGTGCCGCAGCAGGTGTGCGTGCACGGCCGCGATGTGCGGCAGATCGGTGGTTCCGGTGCGGGTGGCCAGGAACAGCGTGTTGATCGGCGGCACCTCCGGGTCGAGCAGGCGGACCAGGCGACCCTCGGCCAGTTCCCGGTCACACAGGTAGCGGGGCAGCACGGTGATGCCGGCGCCGGCCAGGGTGGCGGCCAGCACCGCCCGCAGGTCCGGCACGACCACGGCGGCGCTGCCGGTCAGCCGGGTGCCGAACACGGTCCGCCAGTAGCGGCGGATGATCGGCAGGTCCTCGGCGTAGGCGACCAGCGGCAGCCCGGCCAGCGCGGCGGCCGGCTGGCGGGCGAGCCGGTCGGCGTCGACCCGGGCGGCCACGGCCGGTGCCGCCACCAGCACGAAGTCCTCGTCGGTGAGCGGGGTGGCGGTGATCGCCCGACCGCGCGGCCGGAAGGTGGAGATGACCAGGTCGAACCGGCCGGCGGCCAGCCCGGCGAGCAGGTCGTCGGACAGCCCCAGGCTGACCCGCAGCCGCAGGCCCCGCCCCACCAGGTCGGCCATGCCGGGCAGCACCCGGGTGGCGAGCAGTTCGGCCGGACCGGCCAGGTGCACCGGTTTGGCCAGCGGCTGGCGGGGCACCAGCGCGCGCTCGGCGATCGCGGTGAGCGCGTCCACATGCGACGCGACCTGCCTGGCCAGCTCGTCGGCCACGGAGGTGGCCGCGACTCCTCGGGGCAGCCGCTCGAACAGCTGCTGCCCCAGTGCCACCTCCAGGGACCGCACCTGCGCGGTCACCGTGGGCTGGGACAGGCCGAGGACCGCGGCGGCACCGGTGAGCGAGCCGGCCCGGTAGACCGCCAGGAAGGTGCGCAACAGCGACAGATCCATGCCCGCTCCCATCGAGATCCCGAGGGAGGATACAAAGTTCCGCTATCGGTCCTCCGCACCGCGCGGTGCCTAGCGTTGCGCGTGTCCCGTCAGCGCGAGGAGGTTCACATGGTGCGTGACGTGCCGGGGTCCGGATCGAACTGGTGGACCTGGTGCGCCAGCCCGGTTTCCGCGCCGCCCACGAGCGATGAGTGTCCACTGAGGAGGGTCAGCCAGCGGCTGACCGGCCGCCGGGGTTCTCGGGCAGCGGCTCGGCGACGAGTTGCTGGAACCGGGCGTACCCGGGCACGCCGGCGCCGGTGGGCAGGCCGTCCCGGATCGCCTCGGCCGTGCTGACCGCGGCGTGCACGGCCGCGCGGAACAGCAGCGAGCCCGTGCTGACCCGGCGCACGCCGAGCGCGGCCAGTCCGCGCAGGGTGTGCCGGTGCGGCAGGAACAGGATGTTGACCGGCACGGCCACCTCGGCCACCACCTCGGCGATGTCGGTGTCCTCGGCCAGCGCGGGCACGAAGATCCCGTCCGCGCCGGCCGCCACGTAGCGGTGGGCCCGGTCCAGGGTCTCGGTCAGCGGCGGCGGCCGGTCCCCGCCCAGCCAGTGCGTGTCGGTCCTGGCGTTGACGAACAGGTCGGGCACGCGCGCCTTCACCGCGCGGATCAGCTCGGCCTGCCGGTCCGGGTCGGCCAGCCCGCCGTCGGCGCGGCCGTCCTCCAGGTTCACGCCGGCCACGCCCAGTTCGACCAGTTCCTCGGCCAGGTCGGCCACGGCACCGGGGTCGTCGCTGAACCCGGCCTCGATGTCCACGGTCACCGGCACCGGCAGCGGGCGCAGCAGCCGCGCGAGCGCCACGGTCTGGTCGCGGGCCACGCCCTGGGCGTCGGGCAGGCCGTGGGCCAGCGCCACGCCCATGCTGGTGGTGCCGATCGCCGGGAAGCCGGCCGCGACCAGTGCCGCGGCCGAGGCGTGGTCCCAGGCGTTGGGCAGCAGCAGCGGCTGGTCGGCGTGGTGCAGCGCGTGGAACGCGGTCGGATGCTGGCCGGTCATGCCGCGCTCACCCACACCTGGGCCGGCACCAGCGGGTTGGCCGAGGGGTCGGGGGCGGCGGACTCGGCGACCAGTCGGCAGCCGCGCACCGCCTCGACGATGCCGCCCGCGATGGCTGTGGCGTGGTCCCGGCCGGGGCACGCCCTGGCGCCGAAACCGAAGGTGAGGTGCTCGGTGTGGGAGCGGGACGGGTCGAACCGGTCGGGGTCGGCGAACACCGCGCCGTCCCGGTTCGCCGCGGCGATGTCCAGCTCCACCAGCGTGCCGGCGGCGATCCCGCCACCGGTCCGGGCCCGGGCACCGGCCACCCGACGGGTCAGCCGCACCGGGGGGTCGTGGCGCAGGGTCTCGGTCAGGATCGCGTCCACCGGGTCCGCCAGCTCGCCGCGCAGCATCGCCAGCACGGCGTTGCCGACCAGGCCCGCGGTCGCGTCGCACGCCTGCACCAGCAGCCCGATCCGGGCGGCCGCGACCTCGTCGGCGGTCCCGCCGCAGGCGCGGACCAGCCGGGCCACGGCCGCGTCCGCCGCCGGCCCGGGCAGCACGTGCGGGTGGTACGCCCCGGCCACCGTGCTGACGTCCGCGGCGCTGACGTCGGGCAGCCCGAGCGCGTCGGCCAGCGTGGCCACCGGCACCACCCGGGCCACGGCCGTGATCAGCTCCACCGGCTGGCCGCCCGCGGCCGCCAGCACCGCCCTGGTCCGCGCGCCGGCGGCCGGCCGCAGCGCGGCGACGTCCACACCGGACAGTGCGGTGCTGGCCAGGGCGCGGCGCCTGGTGTGGTCGGGGCCGGAGCTGAACCGCGCGACACTGGCCCGCAGCCAGGCGATCCCACCTGGCTGGTCGCTCGGCGGCACGGGCGGGACGGTGAAGTCCGGGTCGGCCAGCACCGCGCGGACACCCGCGTGCGTCTGGACCGGACGAGTGGGACTGGACATGCTGGACACGCTATGGGCGGGTCGTGTCGGTCGTGGCCGACACGTGGCCGGCCGCGCGGGGCCGACACCCAGCCGTCCCTGCGCCCGTCCACCCCGTCCGGTGCTCACCCGCCGCGCGCCGTCACGCCGGGCGCAGCACGCGCCGGGTGAGCACGAACGCGGCGCCGGACAGCGCGGCCAGGATCAGCACCACGCCGAAGATGGTGGTGCCGGTGGGCAGTCCGACCACGTCGCTGAGGTAGCCGGCGGCCATGGGCAGGGTGCCGGCCAGCAGGTAGCCGCCGGTGTTCAGGCCGGCGTTGGCCTCGGCCAGCCGGTGCGCGGGCACGTGCCGGCTCAACACGGACAGCCCGCCGAGTTGCCCGAGGCCCTGGCCGGCTCCGGCGAGCAGGGCCGCGCCGACCAGCAGCACCACCGACGCGGTGTGCACGGCCGCGATCAGGGTGAGCATGCTGGTCACGGACGTGAGCGCGGCGGTGAGCAGCATGCCGCGCACGGTCAGCCGCCGCAGGGCGAACTGCACGCCGGTGGACACCACGAACATGACGAACGCGGTGCCGCCGGCGACGATCCGGTTGCTGCTGCCGAGCAGCTCCGCCAGCAGGGACGGCCCCAGGGACAGCACGAACGAGGTGGCGGTGATGGCGGGGGCGAACACGGCGATGCCGGCCGCCAGGTGTTGCCGGTTGGCCGAGGGCACCGAGGGCACCCGCACCCAGGCGCCCCGGGCTCCGCTGGGCGCCGGCCTGGTCAGCGGCATGCGCAGCACCACCAGCAGGGCCGAGCCGAGCAGGACGATCTCCAGCAGGAACACGGCGGTGGTCGGCCAGGGCGTGGTCTCGGAGAGCACGCCGGCGAGCAGCGGCCCCAGCCCGGCGCCGACCACCACGGCGGTGGACGCGAGCAGTGCGCCCAGCGGCTTGCGGGCCGGCCCGGCCACGTCGGTGACCGCGGCCATGCCGGCCGACACGGTCGCGCCGACGGCGATGCCGGTCAACGCCCTGGCGGTGACGAGCATGGCCACCGACGTGGCGGTGGCGAACAACCCGGCCGCGACCACGCCGAGGACCAGCGCGGGCAGCAGCACGGGCTTGCGGCCGATCCGGTCCGCGACCACGCCCGCCACCAGCAGCGCGCCGATCAGGCCGGCGATGTAGCTGGCGAAGATCACCGTGAGGGTGCCGGCGGAGAAACCCATGACGCGCTGCCAGAGCACGTACAGCGGGGTCGGCGCGTTGGACAGCACGAACACGGCGGTGACCGGCCAGGCCGCCAGCCAGATCCAGTGGCGTGACGGGTGGTGCGGGCTGACGGTCGCGGGGTCCGGCGCGGTCAGCGTCGGCCGGACGGCACTCGAAGTGGTCACGGGTTCTCCTCAACCGGGGCTGTACGAATCAACTCGTACTGCTTGTACGACCACAGTCGAACACATGGGCCCAGTACGATGCAAGTCGTACATGCGCCACGCACAGGGAGACGACCGCGATGCCGCCGACCACCGCCGCTCGACCGGCCTTCCGGACCTTCCCCGCCCCGGCGGACCTGCCCGAGCCGCTGCCCGAACCCACCCGCGCCGACCTGCGCCTGGACGTGGTGCTGGGCGCGCTGAGCGACCCGCTGCGGATCGGCATCGTGCGCGCGCTGCTGCTGGAGGCCGAGGCGTTCGACCACACCTGCGGCTGGTTCGGGCTGGACCGGCCGAAGTCAACGCTCACCCACCACTTCCGGGTGCTGCGCGAGGCCGGGCTGCTGCGGCAGCGGCAGTACGGCCTGGAGCGGCGCAGCCAGGTCCGGGTTGACGACCTGCAAGCCCGTTTTCCCGGCCTGCTCGACCTGATCGCCGCCTGGACGCCACCCGAGGCGCCCTGACGACGGTGCCTGGTCCGGCTCCGGTCCGGTCAGGTTCGGTTCGGCTCCGGTCCGGTCAGGTTCGGTTCGGCTCCGGTCAGGTTCGGCTCCGGTCAGGTTCGGCTCCGGTCCCAGGTTCGGGCCGGCGCGGTGAGCACCGCGTCCACCGCCCGCCGAGCCCACCTGGCGTAGTTGACCGCCCCGACCAGGGCGACGCGCCGCACCGCCGGCGCCTCCACGCTGACCAGCGTGTCCGCCGGGACCGCAGCCAGCAGTTCGGCCAGGGGGAGTTCACCCTCGCCCGGCAGCAGCCGGGCCGCCACGCTCTCCACGCCCACCTCGGTCGACGGGATCGGCTGCCGCCTGGGCAGTGGCAGCCGCACGTCCAGCTCGCCCGGCCCGTCCAGCCGGCCGTCGCTGAGCTGGACGTAGCCCACCAGGGCCCGGTCCAGCACGTGCCCTGCCGCCCAGGAGCCGCCGCGCACCAGGTGCAGCGCGTCCAGCAGCACCCCGCCGCCGGCGGACCGGGCGACAACGCGCTGGGCGTGGCCGACCGTGCTGACCGAGGACTGGGTCATGGGTTCGAGCAGGGCCCGCAGGCCGTAGTCCCGGGCGCGCTCGGTGAGCGCGGCAAAGGTGTCGGCCAGCCGGTCGGTGTCCGGGTCCTCGGCGAACGTGCCGACGAACCGGGCGCCCAGCCGCGCCCCGGTCGCCAGCACGGACTCGCAGTCGGCCACCCTGGTGTGCGCGGCCAATGGCAGCACCTCCACGCTGTGCACCCGCACCCGGGAGTCGCGCAGCCTGGCCGTGGTGTCCAGCAGCATGGGCGAGCCGGTGCGCACCGGCCACCGCTGCTCCCCCGCGCGGGCGGGGTGCACCCGCAGGCCGACCGAGTCGAAGCCGACGGCGTCCGCCACGGCGACCAGCTCCGGTGGGGACACGTCCACCAGGGTGAGGTGGTCCAGCCCGATCTCCCGCGCGCCCGCGCCGCTCACGTCCACCACCTGCCTCCACTCCGCGCGCCCGTGCCCACGCGGGCCCGAGGCGCCCAGCGCGGGGGCATGCGCTGGGCGCTCGCGTCGGCCGGGCGGTACCGACGTCTGTCCGCCGCCCTGTGCTGGGGATGCCACCAGCGGGCGGCCGGAAACCCGGTCCCGGTGTTCCGGCTGCCGGTCTGGCTCGGGTGGGGCGGTGCTCGTGCTGGTCTCGCTGGTGCCGACGTGGTCGGTGGTGGTGTCCGGCGCCGCTCGGGTTCTCGGTGCCGCCCCAGCGTGGCGCACGGGTGTTGCGGCCCGATTGGAAACGGATTGGAACCCGGTTCCACCGCTGCCCTCCACCGGTGCACGTCGTCCGAAGTGGACAGTGGATCGGCCGTGCGAACCGGTCGGTCGTTCGGTCAGCCGAGGGCCGTGCCGACCGAGGTGCCGCCGGCCGCCAGGTCGGCCTCGATGCGACCCGCCGTCGCCAGCAGCGCGGGCAGGATGTCGCGCCGCATCGACTCCAGGGTGTTGCGGCTGGCGTGGGTGGACACGTTCACCGCGGCCAGCACCCGGCCCGCGCGGTCCCGGATCGGCACGGCCACCGAGCGCAGCCCCTGGTCGAGTTCCTGATCCACCAGGGACCAGCCCTGCTCGCGCACGCGCGCCAGTTCCTCGCGCAGCGCGCCGCGGCTGGTGATCGTGTGCTCGGTCAGCCGCACCAGCTCCACGGTGTCCAAATAGGACTCCAGTTGCGCGGCCGGCAGGCTGGCCAGCAGCACGTGCCCCATGGAGGTGGCGTGCGCGGGAAACCGGGTGCCCACGTTGATGGCCACGGTCATGATCCGGGACACCGGCACCCGCGCCACGTACACCACGTCCGGCCCGTCCAGCACCGACACCGACGTGGACTCGCGCACCTCGGCGGCCAGCGCCTCCAGGTGCGGCTGGGCCACCTCGGGCAGGGACAGGCTGGACAGGTAGGCGTACCCCAGTTCGAGCACGCGCGCGGTCAGCGAGAACAGCTTGCCGTCGGTGCGCACGTAGCCGAGATCGGCCAGGGTGAGCAGGAACCGGCGGGCCGCGGCCCTGGTCAGCCCGGTGGCCCTGGCCACGTCGGACAGGGTCAGTTCGGGGTGGTCGGCGTTGAACGCCCGGATCACGGCCAGCCCGCGAGCCAGCGACTGCACGTGGTGCGCTGCCCGCTCCGCGCCCGTCTCCGCGCCGTCGGTGTCGATCTCCGCCACGCCTCCCCTCCCCTCGCGCTCCGCTGACTCCGCCCGGCCGCCGCACCACGGCCCCGGCCGGCCAAGTCTAGTCGGCCGGCCGGACCCCGATGCCGGTCCCGCGACCGGTCACCCCGCGCGCGACCTGGTCACCCCGCCGGTGTTCTGATCAGCTCGACCAGGCTCGCGTACCCCTTGTCGCCGTACCCCTCGGCGATCGCCCGCTCGACGAGGTCCCGGAGCGCGCCGGGCACGTCGGTGGCCATGCCCTGGTCCCGACTGGTGCGGACGATGTGGTCGATGACCGTCAGGTGGGCCCGCAGGTCGCCGGCGTCACCGGGGAAGTCACCGCTGTCGATCTGCCCGGTGACGCCGGCGCAGAGCGGAAGCACCACCGAGGGCACGAACCAGTCGCCCGCGATCCGGGCGAGCGCGGCCGAGGCGACGCCGGCCGAGCCGACCAGGGCGGCGGCGTGCAGGAAACCGTTGATGGTGGCGTACATCAGGCCGAGCAGCGCGGTGTTGTACAGCACGGCGAGGCCGGGGTCGTCACCCAGGTACTGGGCGGCCCCGCCGAGGACGTCGAGCGTGGCGCGGTGCGCGTCGTAGCACGCGGACTGTCCACTGTAGAACAGCACGGTGTCGGGCCGGCCGATCGCCTCGGGCGGCACCATGATCACCCCGTCCAGGTAGCGCGCGCCGCGTTGCTCGGCCCAGGCGACCGCGTCCCTGGCCTGCTCCGGTGTGCCCGAACTCAGGTTGACGACGGTGCGGCCGGCCAGGGCACCGCTCGCCGGTTCCAGGACCGCGTGCATGGCCGGGTAGTCCGCCACGCAGACGATGGTCACCGGGCTCGCCGCGACCGCCTCGGCCGCGCTGGCCGCGCGGCGGGCTCCCCTGGCGACGAGCCGATCGGCCTTGCCGGCCGTGCGGTTCCAGACGGTGGTGGGATTGCCGTTGGCCAGCAACGCCTCGGCGAGTGCCGCACCCATCGGGCCGAGCCCGACAACCGTCACGGGCGAAGTGTCTGGTGTTCGCTGCTGTGTCACGCCGGCGACGCTAGGGTCTGCCATTGATGTGAGACTCGATTGACTGTGGCGGAGGACACATGCGGATCGGGGAGTTGTCCCGCCGGACCGGCGTCAGCATCCGGTTGCTGCGCTACTACGGGCAGCAGGGGCTGCTGCGGCCGGTGCGCCGGGCGAGCGGGTACCGCGAGTACACCGAGTCCGATGTGGACGTGGTGCGGCGGATTCGCACCCTGCTCGCCGCCGGTCTGTCCACCACCACCATCGCCGAGGTGCTCCCGTGCCTGGTCGACGACGGCGCGAAGCTCGCGCCGGCCTGCCCTGGGCTGATCCCGCACCTGCTCGCCGAGCGCGACCGGATCAGCGGCGCGATCGCCGAGCTGGCCGCCTCACGCGCACAACTGGACGCGGTCCTGACCGCCACCCCACCCACCCCCACCACCTCCCCCGACTACGGCCTCCCCCTCATCCCACGGGGTGATCTCCCACCCGCCACCCGCGCGAGTTGACACGTCGGGCAGCGCGTGTCGACATTTCACGCACCGCCATCCGAGCACCCCGATCCCCAATCAGGCGTCCCCCACACGGGTAATCAGTAACCCCATGTGACCGCCGGCGTCCTCAGTCGCAGCCGCCCCGCCGCAGCCGTCCTCCGCCACCACCGCACGGCCCGCACGGCGCCGTTGGTCGGCGGCGGCTTGTCGGGCCGGCCCCGGCCCTGCCCGCGCCTCAGCCGGTCCCGGCAGGGTCAACCACCTGCGCGGCCGTGGCTGTGCCTCGACCACAGGCCAGCCGGGGCGAACCCGGCAACCGGACCGTTCTCCAGGAACGCGAACGCCAGGACGTGGCGCCGCCCCGGCCGCGAAGAACGCCTGGTCTGGGCGGCGCCACGACAGCTGCTGGTCGGCCCGCCCGCTGGGGTGCGCCGGAACCGCGCGCGCGGTTGGTACCCGACGGGCCAGCGCAGGAAGTACACCCCGGTAACTCGTCAGCCCGTTTGGGTGACACCCGATCCGGTATCGCATCGCCTGATCGGGGGTGCTCGAAATGTCAACACGCGCTGCCGGAAGTGTCGACTCGCGGGATTGGGGTAGGGGGATCACCCCGTGGGGTTAGGCTTCGAGGACCACGGCTAGGCCCTGGCCGACGCCGATGCAGATGGCCGCCAGTCCCCAGCCGCCGCCGCGGCGGCGCAGTTCGTGGGCCAGGCCGCCGAGGATGCGGCCGCCCGAGGCGCCGAGCGGGTGGCCGATGGCGATGGCCCCGCCGTTGGGGTTGACGATCTCCGGGTTCAGGTCCGGCCAGTCGGCCAGGCAGGCCAGCGACTGCGCGGCGAACGCCTCGTTCAGCTCCACCACCGACAGGTCGTCCCAGCCGATGCCGGCCCGCTCCAGCGCGGTGTTCGCCGCCGCCACCGGGCCGATGCCGAACACGTCCGGGTCGACCCCGGCCGCGCCGCGGCCGGCCACCCGGGCCAGCGGCGCGACACCCAGCCGCTCGGCCGCGCGCGCGTCGCCGAGCAGCACGGCCGAGGCGCCGTCGTTGAGCGGCGAGGAGTTGCCGGCCGTGATCGTCCCGTTCGGACGGAACACCGGCTTGAGCCTGGCCAGCTTCTCGGCACTGGTGTCGGCGCGGATGCTCTCGTCCCGGGTCAGCTCGGCGCCGGGGACCGGCACCACGTACCCGTCGTAGTGGCCGGCGTCCCAGGCCCGCGCCGCGTTCACGTGACTGCGCAACGCGAACGCGTCCTGCTCGGCGCGGCCGATCCGGTAGCGCTCGGCCAACATCTCGGTGCTCTCACCGAGCGAGACCGTCCACTGCGTCGGCATGGCCGGGTTGACCATGCGCCACCCCAACGTGGTGGAGTGCAGCGTCTCGTGCCCCTGCGGGAAACCCCTGCCCGGCTTGAGCATCACCCACGGCGCCCGGCTCATCGACTCGGCACCGCCGGCCACCACCAGGGACGCGTCACCGACCGCGATGGCGCGGCTGGCCTGGATGACCGCGTCCAACCCGGACCCGCACAGCCGGTTCACCGTGGTGCCCGGCACGCTGGTCGGCCAGCCGGCGAGCAGCGCGGCCATCCTGGCCACGTTTCGGTTGTCCTCGCCGGCCTGGTTGGCCGCACCCAGGTACACCTCGTCCACAGTGGACGGATCGAGCCCGGTGCGCTCGGCCAGCGCGCGCAGCACGTGCGCGGCCAGGTCGTCGGGGCGGGTGCCGGCCAGCGCCCCGCCGTAGCGGCCGAACGGGGTGCGCACCGCGTCCAGCACGAACACGTCCGATCCCACTGAGCTGCCGGTCATCACGAACCCGCCTTGGTCAGCGCGCGCAGCGCGATCAGTTCCTGGTCGGTCGGTGCGGGCGTGCGGGCGAGGTCGGCGGCGACCGCCAGCTCCCACCCGGTGGCCGCGCGCACCTGGTCGAGTTCCACACCGGGGTGCAACTCGGTGAGGGTCAGCTCGCGGGTGTCCGGGTCCGGCCGGAACACCCCCAGGTCGGTGATCACCAGCACCGGCCCGGCGCCGGGCAGGCCGAGCCGCGCCCGGTCGCCCGGCCCCCGGCCGTGGCCGACGGACGTGACGAAGTCGACCTGCTCGACGAAGGTGCGCCGGCTCTGCCGCACCACCACGAACACCTCCCGGCACGACGTGGCGATCTCCGGCGCGCCACCGGCTCCGGGCAGCCGCACCGCGGGGTCGGCGTAGTCACTGCCGATCACGGTGGTGTTGATGTTGCCGAAGCGGTCCAGCTGGGCCGCGCCCAGGAACCCCACGTCGATCCGTCCGGGCTGGAGCCAGTAGTTGAACACCTCGGGCACGCTGACCACGGCGTCGGCCGTCTCGGCCAGCACACCGTCGCCGATGGACAGTGGCAGCCGGTCTGGCTTGGCGCCCAGGCAGCCCGACTCGTAGATCAGCACCAGGTCCGGGGCGTGCGTGCGACGGGCGAGGTTGGCGGCGGTGCTGGGCAGGCCGATGCCGACGAAGCAGGACATGCCGCCGCGCAGGGCGCGCGCCGCCGCGATGCTCATCATCTCGTCGGCCGTCCAGGCCACAGTGGAGTTGGCGGTGGACTCAGCCGCGGCGGCCGCGCTGGCCGAGTCGGGCCGGGTGGCCGGCGTGGCTGGCGTGGCTGGCGTGGCCGGCGTGGCCGGGACGGAAGCGGACTGGCTCACGACGTGCTCCCCGCGTTGGTGGGTGTGGACGCGCCGGGCCCGCCACCGGCTGACACGGCCGGTTGCGGGCTGGCGGCTCCCGCGAACACGTGCTCGTCGAGCCAGCGGGTGAACGCGTCCCGGTCCCGGCTGATCGGGTCCCATGCCTGGTAGTAGTCGTTGTCGCGCTCGTAGTAGTCCTGCGCGTAGGACGGGTGGGCGCCGCGCGGCACCTCGGCCACCCTGGTCACCGCCCAGGTGGGCAGCACCACCGCGCCGGGGCGGGGCTCCAGCTCGGCCACCACCTCCTCGACCGTGACCAGGCTGCGCCTGGCCGCGAGCACGGCCTCCTTCTGCACGCCGGTGATGCCCCACATCTGCACGTTGCCGGCCCGATCGGCGCGCTGCGCGTGCACGATCGTCACGTCCGGGTTGAGCGCGGGCACGGCCACCAACTGCTCCCCGGTGAACGGGCAGGTGATCGGCTTGATGGTGGCGGTGTGCGCGGGCAGGTCGGTGCCCCGGTAGCCGCGCAGCACCGCGAACGGCAGGCCGGACGCGCCGGCCACGTACCGGTTGGCCATGCCGGCGTGGCTGTGCTCCTCCAGTTCCAGCGGCACCGGCCAGGCGTGCTGCACGGCATCGCGGAACCGGTGCAGCGAGCCGACCCCGGGGTTGCCACCCCAGGAGAAGATCAGCTTGCGTGCGCAGCCGGCGCCGATCATCTGGTCGTAGACGATGTCCGGGGTCATCCGCACCAGGGTGAGGTCCCGCCGGCGCTGGCGGATGATCTCCTGCCCAGCCGCCACCGGAATCAGGTGCGTGAAGCCCTCCAACGCCACCACATCACCGTCGTGGACCAGGTCCGCGACGGCGTCGGGCAACGAGACGATCTCAGCCACCGCGCGCTCCGTTCATATAGCGAACGAATGTTCTTATAGCGAACAACAGCGAACATAGCGCGGGCCCCAGCCGGGGTCAACCCGACGGGCGGTCCGGTCAGCCACCCGGCGTGGTCACCGCCAGCAGCGTCCGGGTGACCAGGTCGCGCAGGCCGGTGAACCGCCCGCTCAGGCTCATCCGGCCGACCCGCACCGACATGGCCGCGACCCGCTGACTGGGACCGCGCCGCCGGGCGTCGTAGGCCCGCAGGGCCGCACTGACATCGCTGGTCGCGGCCACGCACTCGCTCAGGGTGAGGCCGTCGAGCAGGGATTCGCACGCGCCCCGCCCGAGGTCGGGCGGCATGGCGTGCGCGGCATCGCCCAGCAGTGCCACGTTGCCCCGCACGTAGCTGGGCAGCGGCGGGTCCACGTGGTGCAGCGGGTGCCGCAGGATCTCGGCCGGGTCGAGCCGGTCCAGGAGGCGCGGGACCGGGTCGGGCCAGTCACCGAAGTGCTCCCGCAGTTCGGCGAGGTCACCGCGGGGCGGCAGGTACCCCTCGGGCCGGCGCAGCACCGCGTACCAGTTCACCCGACCCGCCCCGAGCGGGGTGTAGCCGAACTTCATGCCCGGATGCCAGATCTCCCCACCGCTGACCACGTCGGCCAGTCCCGGACCAGCCAGCCCCGGACCAGCCAGCGCAGAACCGCCCAGGCTGAAACCGCCCGGGCTGGTACCACGCGGACTCGCACCGCCCAGATCCGCACCGCCCAGATCCGGGCTGTCCAGGTCGGGGCTGTCCAGGTCAGGGCCGCCCAGGTCAGGGCTGACCAGGTCAGGGCTGACCAGGTCAGGGCTGACCAGGTCGGCGCTGCCCGGAGCCGGGCCGCCCAGCACCGGTGCGCGCGACCCCGCCTCGCGCGGCACCGGATCACCCGCAGCCGGGTCGATCAGCCCGCGCCACGCGACCAGGCCGCTGAACCGGAGGCTGTGGCGGGCGCCGAACACCTCGGAACGCACCCGGCTGTGGATGCCGTCCGCACCGATCACCAGGTCGAACTCGGACCGGGCCGCGTTCGGGTCGGTGACCGGCGCGGAGAAGCGCAGCACACCGTCGGGCAGGGCCCGGTGGAGCATGCCCAACAGGTCCGGCCGGCGCACCAGGTAGACCGCCTCGCCCTGGCGACGCTCCAGCCTCGCGGTGTCCACAGTGGCCACCTGGCGCCCGTCGGGCCGCAGGATCAGTTCCGGCCGCTGGCGCACGGCGTGCTCGCGCAGGGCGTCGCCGATGCCGAGCCGGTCCAGCGCGCGCAGCGCCGCCGGCCAGATGCCCAGTGCCGTGCCCGTGGTGGACAGACCGGCCGCGCGCTCCCGCACGCTCACCTGCCAGCCCGCCCGGCTCAGCCCGATGGCCGAGGCGAGGCCGGCGATGCCACCGCCCACGACAAGTGCTCGTTTTTCCATGCCAGCCAACGTACTACATCTGTAGTAGCACTGGCTGGCACGGTAGGGTCGGCGCGTGGAAACTCGGCAGGACCAGGCACTGGACGCGGCCATCCGGGTACTCGGCACCCGAGGCAGCAGGCAGCTCACCCACCGGGCGGTGGACGCGGAGGCCGGCCTACCGCTCGGCTCCACCTCGAACTACTTCCGCACCCGGGAGGCACTGGTGGCCGGCGTGCTGGACCGGATCAGCCAGCAGGAGCACAACACCTGGCACCGGTTGGCCCAGGAGTTGACCGAGGTCGACCTGGAGGGCTTCACCCAGGCGGTGGGCCGCCTGCTGCACCGGCTGGCCGGCCCGCAGCGCACCCTCACCCTGGCCAGGCAGGCGATCTTCGTGGAGGCCACGGTCCACCCCGAACTGCGCGAGCTGGTGCGGACCAAGCGGGACGAACTGCAGTCCTGGGGCGCGGAGTGGCTGCGCCGACTGGGCTCGACCGAACCGGTCCGGCACTTCTGGACGCTGATGGCGCTGCTCGACGGCCTGCTCGCCCACCAGTACATCGTGCCCGACCCGGGCTTCGACCCCACCCCTGCCGTTCGCGAACTGCTCCGCGGCATGCTGTCCACATCCACATCCACATCCACATCGGACAGTCCGTAGTGGACGAAGCCGCGGCCCGGGGACGGCCAGCGGTCAGGACAGGCCGGGGATGTGCCGGCCGAACCCGGGCACGCCGAGCTGCCTGGCGACCAGTTCGCGCTGCGAGTCGGGGATCTCCCGCCGGATGAGTTCCGCGTTGGCGGTGAACACGTCACCGGTGATGTGCCCCTCGCGCAGCGCGTCCTGGAACGCGGTTGGGTCCCACGGCGTGCCCGACGCCACGACCGCGGTCTGGGCGATCCGGGCGATCTCGGCCTCGGTAGGACGGGTGGTGATGCCCAGGCGCGTGGTCAGCCGGTCACCGACCAGCAGACCGGCCAGGTAGCTCTGGGCCGACGCCGCGTCCCGCGGCGGCCGGGGGTCCTGGCCGTTGACCCAGGCGGTGACCACGCGCAGCGCCAGTCGGCCAGCCAGGTGGCTGGGCCGGTCCGAGCTGCCCAGATCGCCCATGTCCCACTGGTTGACGTTGGCGGTCACGCAGACCCGGTGGTGCGGCCAGGCGCGGGACACGTTGTGCCAGCCCCACATGTACTCGCCACCGTGGCCGAAGTAGCCCTGCGGGGTTCCGTGGTCGAACACCGACCACACCAGTCCGATGGCCGCGCTCGGGTCGGGCCCGCGCCCGGCCTGCGGCGTGATCATCCGCGCGACCGTCTCCGGCCGCAGCACCCGCGCACCACCCAGCGCACCGCCGCCGGTCATGGCCAGCAGGAACCGGGCGTGGTCGGACGGGGTGGTCAGCGCGGTGCCCGCCGGGTAGTCCCCCACGTAGATCTGGGGCAGCCGGAAGTGGAAGCCGCCGAGCGTGGCGTAGCCGGTCGACCGGCGGGTGTAGATGTCAGCGGGCACGTGGTCGGGGTGCTGGGCCGGCGGGAAGCAGGTCGAGGTCATGCCCAGCGGCGTGAACACGTGCCGGCGCACCCACTCGGAGAACGACACCCGGTCCGGGTTGAGCAGTTCGACCAGGTAGCCGACGAGCGCGATGCCCACGTTGCTGTACTGGTAGTGGGCGCCGACCTGGGTAGCCCAGAACGGCAGCACCGACCCGCCGTAGGCGTCGCTGCGGGCCTCGCGGAAGACTCGCCGCAGGTGTTCGCCCAGTGGCGCGGGCGGCGTGCGCGAGCAGTTGCCGAAGTTCGTGCCCAGGCCGCTGCGGTGGATCAGCAGGTCGCGCAGGGTGATCTCGCGGGCGCCGAGCGGGTTGACCACCCGCAGGTCGGCGTCCAGGTAGTCGTTGACCGGGTCGTCCAGACCGATCAGGCCGCGCTCGACCAGCTGCATGGCGGCCACGGCGGTGTAGGGCTTGCAGTCCGATCCGGTCGGCCCGACCGCGTCGGTGGTCATCGGCCGGCCGCTCGCCAGGTCGGCGACCCCGTATCCGCCGGCCCACACCACCTCCTCGCCGACGCCCACCGCGATCGACAGGCCGGGCGCGCCGGTGAGCTTGAGGATCTCCGGCACGAGCGCGTTCAGGGCATCCAAACAGGAAGAAACATCCATGCGTCAAGTTATTCCTTGACGAGTGCTTAACTGTCAAGTCTTTCCTTGACGGCCACACTGGAGTGGTGCCAGAGCTTCCCGACCTCGCCGACCTGATCGCCGTGGTGGACAGCCGTGCCGGGTCCGGCAGCGCCCTCGACCGGGTCAGCGTCGCCGAGACCCTGGTGACCGAACTGAACCGGCTCGGCGACCGCCTGCTCGGGTACTGCATCGAGCAGGCCCGCGCCCAGGGCCACTCGTGGTCGGACATCGGCACGCACCTCGGCGTCAGCCGGCAGGCCGCGCAGCAGCGCTACGGTCCGCGCTGGGCCAGCCTGACCCTGGCCGACCTGGCCCAGGCCGGGGCGTTCCCCCGGCTGACCGCGCGCACCAGGACCGCGCTGGAGCGGGCCGAGCAGCACGTGCGCCGTCTGCGCCACGACAGCCTGGGCACCGAGCACCTGCTGCTGGCCATCCTCGACGACGAGCAGACCCTGGCGGCCCGGGCACTGCACGCGCTGGGCGTCGCCGCGGCCGACCTGCGCGCCGCCGTGGAGCAGCGCGTGCCCGCGGGAGACACACCCGCGCCAGCGGCCATCCCGGTCGGCGCGTCGGCCCGCCGCGGCCTGGACGCGGCCCTGAGCGAGGCGCTCGAACTCGGGCACAACTACATCGGCACCGAACACCTGCTGCTCGGCCTGTTGCACGACACCCGGGGCCCAGCGAGCCGCGCCCTGGCCGAGCAGGGCGTGGGGCTGGACGCCGTCCGCTCCGCGATCAAGGACCTGATCAGCGAGTACCTGCGCACCCGCGAGTGAGGCCCGGGCACGCCGTGGCGGCACCGGCGCGCGTGCCGGCCGGCGGGCTCGGTGGTGGCGGCGGCTCGATGGCGGCGACCCGGGGTTTCTCCGGCGTGAGCGGCTAGCACAGCTTTCGCGCCACCCGCCAAGATTCACCCGATCGGGACGGCAGTTGTCCACAACTGCCCAGGTTGTCCACAGCTGCCTCGGCAACCGTTCTTTCCGCGGGGTGGGGTGGGTAGGCTGGTCCAGGGGTCGCCCCCCTGGGAGGGCGGGGGCTGCTCGCCATGAGGTTCGCGCCACGGGGCAGCGGGCCGAGCGCGACGCGGGCGGTGATCCGCATCGCGTGGTGGAGGAGATCGCGGCGCGGACGAGTCGATCGACCACCACCGGGTTGACCACAGTCCTCAATGGACCAACCTGCGGTCGCCCGCGGTCGCCCTTCGCGAGCATGACGCGTACGTCCTTTTCGGACACTCCAGCCCTCCCGCTCCACCAGAACCGAACTCCCCCGCCCGTAGGCGGACACCCGGGCTTGACCTCCACCATGGTCGAGGTTTTAGCGTGGGTACCGGTGACGACGGGAACGGAGGACATGCCATGAAGGTGTTGGTGCTGGGCCGCAAGCAGGAGAAGCTGAACGGCGTGCTGGAGGTGCTGCGCGCCGAGGGGTTCGACGGGGTTGGCGTGACCACCGACGAGGAGGCGCTCGCCCTGCTGGACAGGGGCGACATCGGCGCGGTGATCATCGGCGGTGGGGTGGGGCCGGAGGCCAGGGGTGCGCTCAAGCAACTCGCGGGTGAGCGCGACACCACCGTGATCGAGGGGAACCTCGCCGACCGCGACACACCCGACGCGGTCGCGGACTACGTGCGTGATCAGTTACTGCCTCGGTTGCGGTAGCACCGGGCGGCGCGGGCCGAACGGCCGGGGCCGGGCCACCGGCCCCTGGCCTCCTGGGCCGCACCACCAGCCGCGCCACCGGCCGGCGCCCCGGTCGCGCCCACTGTCCGCGTGACACGGCGTCCCCCACACGGTCATCGCCCGCGTTTGGGCGCGCGCCGGACTGGGCCGCGCACTACGTTGCGGACCTGTGGTGAGGTACATCTGCTACGAGTGGCAGGGCCGACCCAAGGACGCGCACGACGCCGCCCGCCGCGACCGGGCCGCCCCGGTCCCACCACTGCTGATCCAGGAGTGGCAGCACAAGCCCGGCCAGCTGCGCGCCGGGGCGCACGAGGACGTCGGCTCGGCCCTGGCCTGGCTGCGCGTTCGGGTGGCGCACCACCTGCCGACGCTGCTGCCCGGCCACCGGGAGGCCCATCCCGGCTGGGACGCGCAGGCGCGGTACGCCCACCACGTGCTGACCTGCTCCGGCGCCTACCTCTGGGGCAGGTACTCCCGCGACCTGTCCCTGATCGAGCTGGCCGTCATCACCGATCCCTATCGGGGGCCGGTGTACCGGCTGCTGTGACCCCGCGGACAGCGGAACCCGTTGTCCGCAGGACAGGAGCTGACCTCGATCCCACCTACCGTCGGCGCGTGGACGACACAGCGATCACGCCCTACCGCATCGACATGCCGCAGCCGGCACTGGACGACCTGGCCCGCCGGCTGGAGCACACCCGCTGGCCGGACGAGCCGGCCGGCATCGACGGGAGCTACGGCATTCCCGTCAGCTGCGTGCGCGAGCTGACCGAGTACTGGCGCACCCGCTACGACTGGCGCGCGCAGGAGCGCAAGCTCAACGCGCTGCCGCAGTTCACCACCGAGATCGACGGCCACACCGTCCACTTCGCACACATCCGCTCGCCGGAACCGGACGCGCTGCCGCTGGTGCTCACCCACGGCTGGCCAGGGTCCATTGTGGAGTTCTTGGACGTGGTCGGTCCGCTGGCCGATCCACGCGCCCACGGCGGTGATCCGGCGGACGCGTTCCACGTGGTGCTGCCGTCCGGTCCGGGCTTTCCGCTGTCCGGCCCGACCCGGCGGACCGGCTGGTCGTGCGCCCGGGTGGCCGGGGCGTGGGCCGAGCTGATGCGCCGGCTCGGCTACTCCCGCTACGGCGCGCACGGCGGTGACTTCGGTTCGCTGATCTCCCGGGAACTGGGTCGGCTCAACCCGGAACACGTCACCGGCGTGCACCTCACGTCGCTGTTCTCCGCCAGTGCCACCGCGGACAACGCCGACTTCTCCGTGCCGGCGGAGAAGCTCAGCGTGGAGAAGGGATACCGGTACGAGTACGAACTCGGCGGCTACGCCGCGATCCAGGGCACCAAGCCGCAGCTGATCGCCTACGGGCTCACCGACTCGCCCGTCGCCCAGTTGGCCTGGATCGCCGACGTGTTCCAGGTGGACTCGGCCTCGACCGGGACACCCGCGTTCGTCACCGACCGGGACCGGCTGCTCACCAACGTGATGCTGTACTGGCTCACCGGCACGGCCGGTTCGTCGGCCCGCTACTACAAGGAGGGCGTGGAAACCTGGGGTGAGCCGGAACCGCCGTCGCCGGTGCCGACCGCGGTCGCGGTGTTCCCGCACGACCTCGCCGTGCCGATCCGCCGGCTGGCCGAGCGGGACAACAACATCGTGCGGTGGACCGAGTTCGACCGGGGCGGGCACTTCCCCGCGCTGGAGGAACCCGACCTGCTCGTGGCCGACCTGCGGGCGTTCTTCCGCGACCACCGCGGCTGAGCTGACCGGAGCCGCCGGCTCGGCGACCAACCGGAGCCGCCGGCTCGGCCACCAGATCCCGCCCGGCGTCGGCTGCTGCGCAGGCTGGCGTTCAGCTGCGCCGCCTGGCGGCGATCCGGGCCGAGCCGGCCATCAGCTTGCCCAGCAACCCGATCAGGGTGACCACTTCGGACTCGCTGAGCACGCCGACCCAGTCCTGCTCGCGCGCGTTGTGCGCCGCGAACGCGTCGGCGATGGCGACGCGGCCCACCTCGGTCAGTGCCAACTGGACCGACCTGCGGTCGTGTGCGACCTGGCGGCGGCACACCAGTCCCTCCCGCTCCAAGGTCTTGACCAGCGCGGACACCGCCGCCCGGCTCATGCCGGTCAGCTCGGCCACCCGCTTGGCCTCGGCGGGGCCGGCCAGCCACAGCACGAACAGCAGGCGGAATCCCGGCCAGGTCAGGCCGCGGGGCCGGTGCACCGAGGACTCCAGGTCGTAGACCAGTGCGCTGGTGGCCCGGTGCAGGGTGAGCACGAAACGCATGGCCAGCGCGTCGATGTCCGGCAGTTCGCGGGCCGTCCTGGCCACCGCGTAGTCCACGAACGACAGGTAGTCGAGCTGCTCGCGGTCGTCACCTGGTTCGCCGCTCATGCGCCCCAGCGTAGGCCTGTCCGATAATCGAACGCTCTGCTCGGGAATTTCCGGAAAGTGGGCGCCAGCGCTTTTCCTGTTCTGTGATCTGAATTACCCTCGACGGGAGGGATTAGTCAAAGCTTTGACTAGTGGAGGCGGTCGGAGATGGGCCAGAAACCCTTTGCCTCGTCCGCGGATCTCGCCGCCAAGGAGCAGACCCTGGAGGTGCTCGCCGACGGGGTGTACGCACTCACCGCCGAGGGTGACCCCAACGTCGGCGCCATCGAGGGCGAGGACTTCCTCGTCTGCTTCGAGGCGCTGGCCACGCCGGTGGCGGCCCGCCAGTGGTTGGCCACGCTGCGCCAGCACACCGACAAGCCCGTGCGCTACCTGGTGCTCAGCCACTACCACGCGGTGCGCGTGCTCGGCGCGAGCGCGTTCGACGCCGACGTGGTCATCGCCCACGAGCGGACCAGGGCGCTGATCGCCGAGCGCGGCCGGCAGGACTGGGAGTCGGAACTGGCCCGGATGCCCCGGCTGTTCCGGGAGCCGGCGTCCATCCCCGGCCTGACCTGGCCAACGCTCACCTTCGACGCCCAGCTCAGCATCGACCTCGGCGGCGACCGGGGCGAGTTGGTGCTGCGCCACCCGGGCCGCGGCCACACCGAGGGCGACCTCGTGGCCTGGCTGCCCCGTCAGCGGGTCCTGTTCGCCGGTGACCTGGTGGAGGCGCAGGCCGCCCTGTACACCGGGGACGCCTTCCACCGCGACTGGTCCACCACCACCCTGGACCGCCTGGCCGCCCTGGACGCGCGGGTGCTGGTCGGCGGGCGCGGGCCGGTGGTGCGCGGCCGGGACGAGGTCGCCGCCGCGGTCGAGCAGACCCGGCACTTCCTCACCGTGCTGCTGCGCGAGGTGGACGCGGTGCGGCGGCGGGGCGGCGGCCTGCGCGACGCGTTCCAGGCCAGCCACGCCGCGCTGGTGGACCGCTACGGCGGTTGGCCGATCTTCGAGCACTGCCTGCCCTTTGACGTGGCCCGCGCCTGGGACGAGCTGTCCGGCGTGGAGCGCCCGGCCATCTGGACCGCGCAGCGCGACCGCGAGGTCTGGGACCGGTTGCAGGGGTGAGGCGTGCGCGCTGAGGACCCGCCGGTGGCCGTGATCGGCAACGGCCCGGTCGGGCAGACCGCCGCGCTGCTGCTGGCCCGCTGGGGCGTGCCGGTCGTGCTGCTCGACCAGCGGCCCCGACGTGCGGCGGCCGGCTCCCGGTCGATCTGCCAGCAGCGGGACGTGCTGGACGTGTGGGAGGCGGTCGGGGTCGGCCGGCGCATCGCCGAGGAGGGCGTCACCTGGACCACCGCCCGCACCTTCCACCGCGACCGGGAGCTGTTCGCCCTCACCCTGCCCGACCCGGGCAGCTCGCCCTTCCCGCCCTTCGTCAACATCTCCCAGACCCGCACCGAGCAGATCCTGGACGAGGCCGTCACGGCCCAGCCGCTGATCACGGTGTGCTGGGACCACCGGGTCACCGACATCACCCAGCACGCCGACGCCGTCACCCTGACCTGCGCCAGCGCGTCCGGCGCCACCCGGCGGCTGCGCGCCAGCCACGCGGTGGCCTGCGCGGGCGCGCACGGCACGGACGTGCGGCGGCTGCTCGGCGTCGACTTCGCCGGACACTCCTTCGCCGAGAAGTTCCTGATCTGCGACATCCGCGCCCACCTGCCCGGCTGGCGCGCCGAACGCCGGTTCTACTTTGACCCGGCGTTCAACCCGGGGCGGCAGGTGCTGATCCACCCGTGCCCCGACGCCACCTTCCGGATCGACTGGCAGGTGCCCGACGACTGCGACCTGGCCGCCGAGGCCGCCTCCGGCGTGCTGGACCAGCGGATCAGGGCCATCATCGGGCAGCGTGACTACGAGATCGTGTGGCGGACGGTCTACCGGTTCCACGCCCGCGTGGTGGACCGCATGCGGGTGGGCCGGGTGCTGCTGGCCGGCGACTGCGCCCACCTGGTCGCCCCGTTCGGCGCCCGAGGGCTGAACTCGGGCGTGGCCGACGCGGAGAACCTCGCCTGGAAGCTGGCCTTCGCCCGCGCCGGCTGGGCCGGCGAGTCCCTTGTGGACAGCTACCACGCGGAGCGGCACGCTGCGGCACTGGAGAACCTCGACGTCACCGGCGCCACCATGCGCTTCCTGGTGCCCCACACCGAGGCCGAGCGGCAGCACCGGCAGCGCGTGCTGGCCCGCGCCCACACCGACCCGAGTGCGTGGTCCGAAGTGGACTCCGGCCGGCTGGCCGAGCCGTTCTGGTACGTGGACTCGCCGCTGACCACGCCCGATCCCACCCGCCCGTTCGCCGGTCGGCCGCCCCGCGCGAGCGCGCCCCCAGCCGGCCCGGGCATCCTGGTGCCCGACGCCCCGGTCCGCCGCACCCCCACCGCCCCACCGACCCGGCTGCGCCAGCTGGCCAGGGCGGGGCTGTTGCTGCTCACCACCGCCGGCGTCGACCCGGCCGGGATCGCCCGCGTCGCGGCCAGCGCCACCGAGGCACCGGTGCGGGCGCACGCGCTCGCCGACCTCGACCACACCGGCGCGCTGACCACCGCACTGGCGGCCCGGCCAGGCGAGGTCTGGCTGATCCGGCCGGACGCGCACATCGCCGCGGTGCTCCCCGACCCCGCCGCCGACACCCTGGTCGCGGCGGTCCGGCGCGCGCTCGGCGCGGCCACGAGCGGCGCCGCGCGCACCGACACCGGTTGACCAACCGCTACCAGCAAGGAAGGGAACGATCGCGATGGCCTACTACCGATCGGTGGGTGCGGTCCCACCGAAGCGGCACACCCAGCACCGCCGGCCCGACGGCGGGCTGTACTACGAGGAGCTGATGGGTGAGGAGGGCTTCGCCGCGGACTCGTCCCTGCTCTACCACCGCAACATCCCATCGGCCATTGTGGACGCCCGCGACTGGGAACTGCCCGACCTGCGCACCGAGGCCAACCACCCGCTGCGGCCCCGCCACCTCAAGCTGCACGAGCTGTTCCCCGGGGAGGACTGGAAGCGGGAGGACGTGGTCACCGGCCGGCGCCTGGTGCTGGGCAACGGGGACGTGCGGATCTCCTACGTGGTGGCGGGCGAGGCGTCGCCGCTGTACCGCAACGGCCTCGGCGACGAGTGCGTGTACGTGGAGGCGGGCGAGGCACTGGTGGAGACCGTGTTCGGGGTGCTCCGCGCGCGCCAGGGCGACTACGTGATCCTGCCAAGGGCCACCACGCACCGCTGGGTCCCGCAGGGCGAGCAACCGCTGCGCGCGTACTGCATCGAGGCCAACAGCCACATCACCCCGGCCAGGCGCTACCTGTCCAAGTACGGCCAACTGCTGGAGCACGCCCCGTACTGCGAACGCGACCTGCACGGTCCCGCCGAACCGCTGCTGGTCGAGGGCACCGACGTGGACGTGCTGGTCAAGCACCGGGGCCGGGACGGTGTGGTGGGCACCTGCTACACCTACCCGACGCACCCGTTCGACGTGGTCGGCTGGGACGGCTGCCTGTACCCGTACACGTTCAACATCAGCGACTTCGAGCCGATCACCGGCCGGGTGCACCAGCCGCCGCCCGTGCACCAGGTCTTCGAGGGCGCCAACTTCGTCATCTGCAACTTCGTGCCGCGCAAGGTCGACTACCACCCGCTGTCCATCCCGGTGCCCTACTACCACTCCAATGTGGACTCCGACGAGGTGATGTTCTACTGCGGCGGCAACTACGAGGCGCGCAAGGGATCGGGCATCGGGCAGGGCTCGATCTCGCTGCACCCGGGTGGGCACTCACACGGGCCGCAGCCCGGCGCCTACGAGCGCAGCATCGGCGTGGAGTTCTTCGACGAGCTGGCGGTCATGGTCGACACCTTCCGCCCGCTGGAACTCGGCGAGGGCGGCCGCGCGTGTGAGGACGGCGGCTACGCCTGGACCTGGGCCGGTCGGGGCCCGGCCTGACCCTCCGGTCAGCACCGGTTGACGCGAAAGCGCCGCTCCGGCGGCGCTTTCGCCGCGTTCGGCCGACCCGATTTTCGGAAAAACGGCCGCACGAACATCCCCTGCTTGGCTAAGGTGAGCGGTGGGGGTGATCGAGATGTTCGATCAGATGACAGACAGCGGCCGGAACCGGCACCAGCCCGGCTTACCACTGTGACGACAGCCACGGCGAATAACACGACACTGGGGATTTCCTACCGCCTGAAGCGCCGTCCGCGACAGGCATAACCGCAGCTCACACCGTGTCCACCAGGGCCAGGTACCCCGAATCCGGCCACCGTGGGCACATTCCCGGTCGAGCGGCACATTCCTAAATCCGGAAGATCAAAGGCGCATATGCGCAAACCGGCGTGAATCATTACCCGCCGCCGTGTTCGCGCGCGCTCATTTTTCTGGGGTGACCGGATTGGCAGGTGCCCACCGGCCGGCCACGTGCGACGTAGACAGAGTCAGGAGAGAACGTGACGAGCCAGTTGCGCATTGCCGCGCCCGAACCCACCGGCCCCGACCCGACGGCGCCGACCGACCAGGCGGACCAGGCAGGCCAGGCGGACCAGGCAGGCCAGCCGGGCCAGGCAGGTCAGCCGGGCCAGGTGGACCAGCCGGGCCAGGTGGACCAGGCAGGTCAGGTGGACCAGGCAGGCCAGCCGGTCGACAGCCGTCCGGAGCCGGTGGCCGCGTACACCGCCCCGACCGGGCAGGACACGACCCCACCGGTCGAGCCGGTCTGCGTGCAGTGCCACCACAACCCCTTCCAACCCGACCTCGACCAGCCGACCACCCCGGTCCCGGACGACAACGCCGGCCACGCGGCCGACGGCGCCGCGCCCGATGCCGGGACCTGCCAGCCCGACGACGAGGCCGAACTGCTGACGTGGTGACCGTCCCGGCCGGACAACGGGGTGGTGCGGGCGCACCCGTGCACCGAGCCCGCACCACCCCGCCCGTGCCTCAGCCGGTGCCGCCGGTGTCGCCGTTGTCGGCCGGGTCGGCGGCCTCGGGCCGCGCGGCCGGCTCGGGCGGGAACCGCACCTCGTTGCGGTCGATCTTGGCGTGCGCCTCGGCCAGCAGGTCCAGCCCGCACGCGTCAGCGAACTTCACCAGGTAGAGCAGCACGTCCGCGACCTCGTCGGCCACCCGGTCGCGCAGCGGCCCGCTGGCCAGCCCGGCGCGGACCTCCTCGTCGGTCAGCCACTGGAGTTCGGACACCAGCTCACCGACCTCGCCGGTCAGCGCCAGCGCCAGGTTCCGCGGCGTGTGCCACGGCTCCCACTGCCGGGCCGCCGCGAAGTCCGCCAGTCTGACCCGCAACTCTTCGAACTCACCCATGCCGCGAACCCTATGCCGCCAGCCCCACGCCACCAGTCCGGCGCCACCGCCACCGGCCCGGTCGGCAGGCCGCGCACCCGCGGCGGGGACAGCGGCCCGCCCCTCCCGCCGACGGAGTAATCAGAACCGCCGTTCAGCGGACGAAGTAATACCAGGGCACTGAGCCGTCCGGCCCAGTATCGGGCACTCGACCTCCCTGACCAGGCGGTCCACCCGCCCCGGTCGAACGCCCGCCGCCCCGGCTTCGTCACGAGAGGTGGCCCCTGTTGCTGGAAGACGTACTCCACCACGTACTGGACCACTGCGGCAGCGCGAACCACCGGCACCTGGAACACCCCCGGGCACAGCTGCCGGACGCGGACTGGATCACCCGCGCCCTCACCACGCGACCACCGGTTCCCTGCGTGCAGTGCCACAGCGAGCAGCACCCGGCCAGCGCCAGGCGCACGCACACCCGGGCAACGGGCCCCACCGGCTGAGCCGAATGCTCTAGGGTCGACCCACGACGATCGCCGGGGCGACGTCCCCGGCCGGGTGGGGATCCGAGGAGGGGACGACGTGCGTCCCGGCGAGTTGGTCAAGGACCGCTACCGGCTCATCGAGAAGGTCGGTTCCGGCGGCAGCGGCGTGGTCTGGCACGCGTTCGACGAGCGGTTGGGGCGTGACGTCGCGCTCAAACACGTCCTGACCCCGGCGGACCAGGACGACATCGCCGAACAGGGCAACGTGCTGCGCCACGAGTCCACGCACCTGGCGACGATCAACCACCCCAACGTGATCACCGTGTTCGACACCGTGTTCGAGGCCGGCGTGTGGTGGTTGGTCATGGAATACGCGCCCGGGTCGGACCTGACCGCCGAGCGCGAACTGTCCGTCGAGGCGATCGCGCGCTACGGCGCGCAGCTGGCCAGCGGGCTGGCCGCGGTGCACGCCAAGAACATCGTGCACCGCGACATCAAGCCCGCCAACGTGGTGATCACCGCTGACGACCGCGCCAAGCTGACCGACTTCGGCATCTCCCGCCGCATCCACGGCGACGTGACCGCGGTGACCAACGGCGCCTTCCTGGTCGGCACTCCCGGGTACATGGCTCCCGAGGTGGCCAACGGGGCGGCACCCGATCCGGCCGCTGACGTCTTCTCGCTGGGGGCCACGCTGTTCCGGGTGCTGGAGGGCGTGACCCCGTTCGGTCCCGCTGACGACCAGGGGCTGGTCTGGCGCAACACCCTCACCGGCCGCGTCGCCGAACCGACCGGGGACACGCCGCTCGCGCCGGTGCTCACCGAGCTGCTGCGCGTCCCGCCCGAGCTGCGGCCCACCGCGGCGCGGGCGCGTGAACTGCTCGACGCCGTGGCCACCGGCACCCGCGCCGCCACCAGCACCACTCCCACCACCGGCAACGCCGCCGCACCCGCCACCGGGCACTCCACACCCCGCTCCTGGCGGCGGGCCCGCCGGCCGGTCCTGACCGCGGGCGCGCTCGTGACCGTCGGCCTGCTGGCCATCGCGCTGTGGCGGTTCGACCCGTTCGGCTGGGCGAGCGGCACCGACCGATCGGAGCACCTGTCCGTCGTCGGTGACCCCCGCACGGCCGACCCCTGTGCCCTGACCGACGCCGCGGCGCTCAGCCGGTTCGGTGCCGCGCAGCGGGACCCCGAGTACGGCAACTTCGACCGGTGCGACGTCCTCGTCCAGTCCGGCGACAGCGAGGTCGACGTCAGGGTGGAACTGCGCACGCCGGACAGCGACGAGACCGCGCCCGGTCCGGTGCAGACCGTGGGCCGGGTCGGTGTCGTGCGCGATCCGCTCAACGGCGAGTCGTGCGAGCGGACCCTGCTGCTCGCCGACGGCAACCACGTCCAGGTCCTCGCGCGACAGCTCGGCGAAGGCCCGGCCGACCTGTGCGCCATGGCGGACAGCGCCACCGACAGCGCGGTCGCCAAGCTCGCCCAGGGCCAGTCGATCCCACCGCGGCCCGGCATGCCCGCGGCGTCGCTGATCAACGCCGACGCGTGCGCGCTGCTGGACAACGAGGGGTTGTCCCGGTTTCCCGGTGTTGACGCCACCGACCCCGACCCGGGGTTCGCCAACTGGTCCTGCCGCTGGCACAGCACCACCAGCGCGGCCGACCTGCTCGTCCGGTTCGACCGGCACCCGCCGCTGACCGCCGCCGACGGCCGCCCGGTCGAACTGGCCGGGCACCGCGCGTTCGTCGAACCTGACGGCTACGGCCCGGACACCTGCCAGGTCAGCGTGCCGCACCGGGAGTACGTCGGGGAGATCTCGGACAGGGCGGAACTGCTGCTGGTCGTGGTGTCCGGGCCGCAGCCAGCCGACCAGCTCTGCCAGCTCGCCACCAGCCTGGCCGAGCCGGCAGCGGCCAACCTGCCGCCGCGCTGACGCCCGCCACGCGCCGGGACCGGTCCCGTCCCACCCTGGCAGGCTGCCTGACCAGCGAAACCGGCCTTGCCGCGAGGAGGTCACATGTGCGAGAACCTGCCACTGCCCGGCGGCCAACGGCTGTGGCCCGGCCACCCCAGCCTCGCGCACGGTGTGCCGGCGTCGACCGCGCCGGGCACGATCTACGCGCTCAGCGTCGCCGGCGGCGTCACCACCGGGCCCCGCGAGGGCCAGGCCATCCTGTTCGGCCGCAACCGGCCCGAAGTGCACCTCTGCCTCGGCGAGAACGACCGGGAGGTCAGCCGCCAGCACGGTCAGCTGATCCACTACCGCCGGCAGTGGTGGGTGAGCACGTGGGGCCGCAAGCCGTTGCGGCTGCCCGATTCCCGGCTGCTGTACGTGGACGACGACCCCGTTCCGCTCGCCGAGGGGTACACGCAGTTGTTCGTGCGCGGTTCCGGCAGGCGGGAACACCTGCTCGAACTGTTCGTCGCCGGCCCCGAACCCCGGACCGCCGTGCGGCCGGGCGAGCCCACCTGGCCGCGCAGGGTCTGGCGGCTGGACGTCGCGGAACGGCTCGCCCTGACCGCCCTTGCCGAGCGCTACCTGCGGCACGAGCGCTACGCCCAGCCGTTGACCTGGGCCGGCACCGCCAAGCAGCTGGCCAGGCTGCAACCCGAGACCGGCTGGGACGACAAGAAGGTCGAACGGCTGGTCGCGCAGGTGCGCGCCAGGCTGAGCGCGCAGGGCGTCGCCGGCCTCACCCGGGAGGAGATCGGTGAGCCGATCGGCAACATGCTGAACCACAACCTGATCCAGGAACTGCTGCAGAGCAGCACGCTCACCCCGGCCGACCTGTGCCTGCTCGACCACGCCGAGGACTGAACCGACCGCGCCGGGGCTGAACCGACCGGGCCGAGGACTGGGCCGACCGGGCCGAGGACTGAGCCGACCGCGTCGACACGGCACCGGCTCCCGGCGCGCCGGCCCAGCCCGTGCTCCGGGCAGCGCCGGCCACCTCAGAACGGTGGCACCACGCTGCTCTCGGCGTTGCCGGATGTTGTCTCGGCCAGGCTGATCTCCCAGTCCGATGACTGGTCAAAGGGCTCGTCGAACTTCTCGAACGCGCAGTCCCTGGTGAACCCGCGCCGCTCGGCGTCCCAGTCGGTACCGGACTTCAGGTACACCTGGTAGGTGCCGGCGATCCGGTTCACCCGGGCTGTGGAGTTGGCCCGCACGTAGACCATGACCTGGGGTTCGGACGGGTTCCCCCCGGTCACCACGGAGATGGTGTGGTCGGCGCCGGTGTTGTTGTCGATCTCCAGCTCGCCGTTCCCGCCCTTGCCGGTCCGCTGGATGATCTGCCCGTTGTCCGCCCGGCGGCTGGGCAGGGCCGGCGCGGCCGGTTCCGGGGGCAGCACCCCGTCGAGGGTCAGGCCCAGCGCCGCCAGCCCCTGCCGCGCGTTGTCCAGCGACCCGGAGTTCAGCGCCAGGTAGATCGCGTGCTTGACGTCGTAGAGCTGGCTCTCCAGCGGCGGCGGCAGCCCGCAGGAGTTCGGTTCCGCCGCCCCGAGCGCGCTGCCCTCCTGCTTCAGTTCCTGGCCGAAGTCCAGTGCCCACAGCAGGTCGCGGTGGGCGTCCGCGGCCTCGGCGGGCGGCCGGACCGCGGACAGCTCCTCGTACTGGTCGGCAAGCAGGTCGGCGAGCGTGGCCCGCGCGGTGACCAGGTCGGGCTCGGAACCCGCGCCGAGCACCTGGTCCACCGCCGGCCGCACCGCCTGCGCCAGCGCGGTCAGCCGGGCCTGGTACTCGTCGTGGCTGAGCACGGGGGCCGCACTGGTCACCGTTGTCGCGCTGGCGCCGGTGGGTTCGAGCGCGGAACCGGTGCTGGCACACCCGGCCACGCCGAGCACCACCACGGCAGGAGTCAGCAGCCGCGTCACCACCCTGCTGACGAGAACGCTGTTGTCGGTACGTCGCACGGGTCCAGCACCTCCCGAATCGCCCCCAGCGATCGACGGCAACCGCGGCAACAGCCGGGTACGCCGGCTCCCCCACCGCCGATCCGCGTCCCATCTTCGCAGTCCCCACCGACAAAAACGGGGGTTTCACGGTCATTGCCCGCGCCCGTGGCACCGCTGCGGGGACCGGTCCTGCCGCCGCGCCCCTACGGTTCCCAACCCAGTCACCAGAAACCGCCAACACCAAGGAGCACCATGGGAATCCAACGGCACGTCGTGATCGGGGCAGCGCTGGTCGCCGCCGCGGGCACGGCCCTGTCCGGCGCCGCACCAGCCGCGGCCACGGCAGCGGGAACGACCGGCGGTGGGCTGACGTGCACCAGGCACTCGGCCACCCAGCAGCTGGCCGAGGCGGCCCAGCCGGGCGACGTGGTGTGCGTCGCCGACCTGCGCGCCGACCGGCGCCTGACCATCACCAGGGGCGGCACCCCGGACCAGCCCATCACCTACGCCGGCAACGGATCAGCCGTCGGGGGCATCACCATCGCGGCGGACAACGTGATCGTGGACGGCTACGTCGTGGACCGGCCGGCCGCCCCCGGCATCAGCATGACCGGCGACAACATCACCGTGCGCAACAACAGGGTCAGCGACCCGCGCGGTGGTGACGGCGACGGGCTGCGGTTCTTCGGCACCCACCTCAAGATCCTGCACAACACCATCAGCGGCACCAGCAACCGGCACGGCCACGCCGACTGCATGCAGACCTTCGCCAGTGACACGCCGCCCAGTCAGCACGTGCTGATCGAGGGCAACCGCTGCGAGCGGATCGACAACATGTGCCTGATGGCCGAGGGGCCCAACGACGGCGAGGGCGACGGCCGCGGCCACACGTCGGACTTCACCATCAGGAACAACTTCTGCGAAACCCTGGTGGCGGCGCAGAACCTCATGTTCGAGGACGTGCAGGACTGCGTCATCGAGGGCAACGAGTTCGCCGGCGACCCGGTCAAGGCGATCGGCCTGGCCATCGGCTCGACCGGTGCGCACGTCGGCGACGACAACGTCATGGGCCCGCGGATCCGCTACCTGGTGGGCATCGACGACTCGTCCCGCCGCGGTTACGTCGGTCCCAAACCCGGTGGGCCGGCTTGAAAATCTGTCACCATGTACCTCCCAACTTCGTGAGGAGGGCACCTGTGATCCGTGCGTCACGTCCCACCGTCCTGGCCACGACCGGCATCGCGCTGGCCGTGGTCGCCGGCGCCACCGGGGTGGCGGCCGCAGCGCCCGGCACCGCGGCCGTCATCTCGGTCAGCACGGCCGACGAACTCGTCGAGGCACTGGCCGACGCCGAGCCCGGCGACACCATCAAGCTGGCGTCCGGCGAGTACGAGGGCAAGTTCGTGGCCACCGCCAAGGGGACGGCCAAGGCACCGATCACCCTGACCGGAAGCGCGGACGCCGTGCTGACCAACACCAGCTACGGCCTGCACCTCGACGGCGCGGCGCACTGGAAGCTCACCGGGTTCACCGTGCGCCAGGCCAAGAAGGGCATCGTGCTCGACAACTCCAACCACGTGGTCATCGACAAGGTGACCGTGTCCGAGATCGACGAGGAGGGCGTGCACTTCCGGCGCGCCAGTTCGGACAACATCATCCGGAACTCCCGCATCACCAACACCGGACTGGTCAAGCCGGAGTACGGCGAGGGCGTCTACCTGGGTTCGGCAAAGAGCAACTGGGACTCCTACGGTGAGGACGGCGGCCCCGACCGCAGCGACCGCAACCAGGTGCTGAACAACAGGATCGGCCCGGGTGTCGCCGCCGAGGCGGTGGACATCAAGGAAGGCACCGTGGACGGTGTCGTCAGGGGCAACACCTTCGACGGGGACGGCATCGCCGGCGAGAACTCCGCGGACTCCTGGATCGACGCCAAGGGCAACGACTACCTGATCGAGGGCAACACCGGCACGTTCAGCGGTGACGGCGCCCTGCTCGACGGCTACCAGACGCACAGCCCGCTGGACGGCTACGGCTGCGGCAACACCTTCCGCGCCAACGACTCCGACCTGGGCGGCGCCGACGGTTACGCGATCAACGTGACCAACCAGTCCAAGTGCGACGACGAGCCCAACGTGGTGTACGACGACAACACGGTCACCGGCGCCGGCAAGGGCCTGACCAACATCGACACCACCAGCTGATCCGCACCAGCAGCACACACCGGCGGACCCGAGCCGGCCACCACCGGCCGGGTCCGCCCCGCCGCGCTCAGCCGAATCCGGATATTCCGCCAACCGCGCCGTGATCGCCCGCTATTCTCTTCCCTTGCGGCCCGACGGGCACCGAGCGTGACGTCAACCGACACCTCGTCGCTGCCCCCACCCGCACGTGTGTTCCACGTGCCCAAGTGGGGGAAGAAGTGCCTCTTGTCCGGCAGAGCGCCGCCCATCTGCTCTCCGAGGCCCAGGCTGGCAGGCTACACACCGTGCTCGCGGAGCAAGCGCGGATCAGCTACGAGGCCCGGGTCAGCCAGGGTGAGGTGCGGTCGTGGCAGCACAGCCTGCCCGCCCTGCTCACCGATGTGTGCGAGGCCGGACTGGGGCACGTCGAGGTGCTGCTCGAACACAAGCTCCCGCACAGCCCGAAGCGCGTGGACGTGGTGCTGTGCGGCGTTGATCCGCGCCGCGGTGAACCCAGTTACGTGCTGGTCGAACTCAAGCAGTGGTCCAAGGCCGAGCCGCACGACGGTGAGGAAGAACTGGTTCAGGTCCCTCACTACGCAGAGCCGGTGCTGCACCCGGTCGAGCAGGTGCGGCGGTACTGCGAGTACCTGGTGGACGCCACGCCGGCACTGGCCGACAACCCCGGATCCGTGCACGGCCTCGCCTACCTGCACAACGCGAACCGCGACGGCGTCTGGCGCATCCAGCAGTACCGGATGGACGAGTTCGGCCAGTTGTACACAATGGACAACAGGGCCGAGCTGATCAGCCGATTACGGGCACTGCTCAACACCGACGCGGCCACCCGGGACGCCGCCCGCGGCGCGGCGGACAGCTTCCTCAGCCTGCGCCACGCGCCGTCCAAGCCCCTGCTGAACGCTGCGGCCAAGGAGATCCAGCACCGCGAGCAGTTCGTGCTGCTGGACGAGCAGCAGGTGGCGTACCGCCTGGTGATGCGGGCGGTGGAACGGGCGCGCGCGTCCCGGGTGCAGACCGCGGTCGTCGTGCTCGGCGGACCGGGGTCGGGCAAGAGCGTCATCGCGCTGAGCCTGCTGGGCGAGTTGGCCAGGCAGGGCCGCACCGCCTACCACGCCACCGGGTCGAGCGCGTTCACCAGCACCATGCGCAAGCACGCCGGCCGGCGGGACCGACGCGTGCAGGCGATGTTCAAGTACTTCAACAACTTCATGGACGCCGAGCCGCTCGGGCTCGACGTGCTCATCTGCGACGAGGCACACCGGATCAGGGAGACCAGCGTCAACCGGTTCACCTCCGGTGCCGCTCGCGCCCGGGCACGCCGCCAGGTCGAGGAGCTGATCGACGCCGCCCGCGTCCCGGTGTTCCTGCTGGACGAGAACCAGATCGTGCGACCGGGCGAGATGGGGTCGCTGGCCGAGATCAGGGCGGCGGCGGAGGCGGCCGGCTGCCGGGTCGAGGTGGTGCACCTGGGCGGGCAGTTCCGGTGTGGCGGCTCCGAGTTCTACGACGCCTGGGTGGCCCGGCTGCTCGGCATCAGCCGACAGCGGGCGCTGCCCTGGTCCACCCTGGTGACCAGGCAGGACGACGAGTTCGTGGTGCGCAGCGCCGAGTCCCCGGCTGAGCTGGAGGCCTGGTTGTTGGCCCAGCAGCGGGCACACGAGGGCAGCACGGCCAGGATCGCGGCCGGCTACTGCTGGCCGTGGAGCGACCCGGAAACCCGCGACGGCGTCAAGACCCTGGTGGACGACGTGCGCATCGGCGACTGGACGCGGCCGTGGAACGCCAAGCCGGGCAAACGGGTGCCGGACGCGCCGGAATCGCTGTACTGGGCCAGTGACGAACGCGGCTTCGGCCAGGTCGGGTGCGTCTACACGGCACAGGGCTTCGAGTACGACTGGGCCGGGGTGATCTTCGGCAACGACTTCGTCCGCCGGGATGGCGAGTGGGTGGCCCGGCGGGAGCACTCCAAGGACCCGTACGTCCGCAAGGCGGACCCGGTGCACTTCGACGCGCTGATCCGCAACACCTACAAGGTGCTGCTCACCCGGGGCATGCGCGGGGTGGTCGTCCACTCGGTGGATCCGGAGACCCAGGACTACCTGCGTGCCATGGCCGGCTGACGGGCCCGGCTGGGCAGGGTGTGGTCCAGCCGGGCCCGGGGCAGCTGCCGCCTCAGGTGGTCAGCAGGTGTTGAGCATGGTCTGCAGGGCGGACTTCTCGGCGGACTGCAGGGTCAGGTCCCAGTAGTACTTGGTGTGGATCCACATCTTGGCGTAGGTGCAGTGGTAGGCGGTGCGGGACGGCTTCCAGGTGGACGGGTCCTGGTCGCCCTTGGACTGGTTGACGTTGTCGGTCACCGCGATCAGCTGCGGGCGGGTCAGGTCGTTGGCGAAGGACTGGCGCTTGCTGGTGGTCCAGGAACTCGCGCCGGAGCGCCACGCCTCGGCCAGCGGCACGATGTGGTCGATGTCCACATCGGACGGTGAGGTCCAGGTTTCCCCGTCGTAGGGGCTGTACCAGGAACCCGAGGTCGGGTAGCAGGACGAGTCGGTGGTCACGCCGGAGCCGTCCCGCTTGAGCACGGTCTCCCGGGTGTTGCAGCTGCCCGAGATGGTGATCCAGTGCGGGAACAGGTCGCGCGAGTAGCCGGTCATCGAGCCCTCGCTGGCCACGGTCAGGGCGTTCAGCTCGGACTGGGCTGTCGCGGTGCTGGGGATGTTCGGCGGTGTGGCCTGCGCTGTCGTGGTCAGGCTCAGCGACAGCGCGACCGCGGCCAGGCCACCGCCCAGCAGGCTTGCCCAGCGGCGGCGGGAACGGGCAGGGGTGTGGAACACGGGGTCCTCCCGAGTGCAGGGAACATCCCCGTGATCGTCACTCGATCGAGTGACGATGTGAACCCCAAAGTGTGACTGAGCTGCTACAGCAGGTTGAACACCTCAGCCCACGGGCATGGCCAGCCGGCGCCCGCGAGCGGCTGCCCTCGCCCCGCCAGCAGCGCGGAACCGCGTGGTCAGGCCGGTTCAGCAGGAGGGGCGAGCACCGGTCGTCCCCGTGCTCACCCCTCGGCGTCAGGCGGTCAGCGACTCACTCGTCGTACTCGTAGTCCTCGTCGTCGCCCTCGAACGCGTCACCGATCTCGTCGATCACCTCGGCGGCGACGAAGCCGCCGGCGAGGCCGAGCGCCGCGCCGGCCACCACGCCACCGATGCCAGGGCCGCCGCCGTGGTGGTCGTCGTAGCCGTGGTGGCCGTGCTCGTGGTAGCCGTGCTCGTGGTGACCGCTGAACCGGAGGCCGACCACGCGGTCCAGCCACTCGCGCACGTGCCTGGTCCAGTCGGTGTGCCCGGCCTCGTCCATGCCGAGGTGGAACCGGCCGATGGCGTCGCCGCCGGACTGGAACAGGCCGCCGCGCTTGTCCGCCTCCAGGACCACCACCAGTTCGTGCGGGCTGGCCACGAAGGTCAGCTCCACCTCGTTGATCCGGCCGGAGTACTCACCCGGCGCGAAGAACTCGATCTCCTGGAAGAACGGCAGCTCCTGGTGCACGCCGTGCAGGTGGCCGGGCTCCAGGTCGGCGCCCTTGAACCGGAAACCGAGCTGGCCGAACGCCTCCAGCACGCGCTCCTGCGCGGGCAGCGGCTCGACCGAGACCGCGTCGAGGTCGCCAGGGTCGACCGCGCCGGCCACGGACACCTCGGTGCGCAGGCCCAGGTTCATGCCGTGCAGGTGGTGGCCGAACACCGAGGTCAGCGGGGTTTCCCAGGGCACGGCCAACTGGAAGGGGATGCTGCGGTGCTCGCCGGCGGCCAGCCGGAACGCCCCGGCCACCACCGCGCGGAAGAACTCCACCCCCGAGCTGCCCTCGCCGCCGTGCTCGTCCCGCTCCACCCGGGTGACCAGGCTCAGCGCGATGTGCGTGATGTCGGCGTCGGCGTCGCCGCCCGCCAGCCGCACCTCACCGGTGAGCACGCCACCCGGCCGGCAGTGCGCGTCGGCCAGCACTGTCTCGACTGACGGGCCGCCGACTCCGAACGCCCGCAGCAGCCGTGAGAAAACCATGGGATTCCTCTCCCTGGTACGCCATTCGTGGATGATTTGCTACGCACGGTAAGAATAGGCAGGGCCAAGCACATCCGGGCCGCCACGGACTTGGTGGACACCATGAACCACCGGCTGGAGCGGGTGCGCACCGCGTCGAAGATCCGGGATGCGGTTGGTGTGGCAGGTGGACCCGCGACTGCCGCCCGGTACCCCGGGCAGCCCGCGACCTGTTGCTGTGCACCAGGCGACGTTGGGTGATGGTGCCGCAGCTGCCCTGTGCGCCGCGGCCGCTGATTCGGTGTCCACTGCTCCCATCGTGCGAACCAGCGCGGTGGTGGCTCGTCCGCGGTGGCCGGATCCGGTAATGAGGAGGGTGTGTCCGGCCAGGGAGCGCAGTCAGCTCGTCGCGGTTTTCGCCGGCTGGTGCCGGAGTCGGCGTGGCAGGCGCTGTTGGACAGCGGAGTGCCCCGGGTTTACCGCCCCGGCGAGGAGCTGGTCCGCCAGGGCGCCGCCGGCGGGTTCGTGCTCGCGCTCACCAGCGGCCGGACCATGGTGATCGGCCGGCAGGACGACGGCTCGCAACTGCTGCTGGCACTGCGCGGCCCCGGTGAGCTGATCGGCGAGATGGCGTCCAGGGAGTCGGAGTTCCGCAGTGCGACCGTGCAGGCGATCGACCGGTGCACCGCGGTTTTCCTGTTCGGGCACGCGTTCCGGAGATTCCTGGTGGTCAACGAACTCCAGTCGGCCTTCACCGACTACGTCAAGTACAAGCTCTTCGAGACCGTGCCCTACCGGGTCCAACTGGTGCAGTTCAAGCCGCTGCACCGGATGGCAAGGCTGATGGCCGAACTGGTCGCGCTGGCCGGGCCGGAACTGGCCAACCCCTGGCGCATCCCGTTCACCCAGGAGACGCTGGCCCTGTCGCTGGGCCTGGCCCGCAGCACCGTCAGCGAGGCCATCTCACTGCTGCGCGCCGAGGGGGTGCTGGCGCCCGGGCCCCGGCTGGTGGTGGCCGACCCCAGCGCGCTGCGCCGGCACGCCGGGCTCGTGCCCTGACACCACCCACCGCCGGGAGTGACCCAGACCACTTCCGCCCTGTCCGATCGCGGACAGTCTCCCCGCGCGATCGCGGCCACGCTGGCGTCCACACATCCCGACGAGCCGACTTCCGGCGCGTACTTGCGAGGAGGAACCCAGTCGTGGGCGACCTGCCATCCCCTTCGACCCCGGCGTTCACCACGCTGCCGCCCTACCGGGCGGTGCTCGTGGTGGACATCAAGGACTTCAGCGGAAACAAGGGCGTGCACCACGAACGCCTCAGCGAGTCCGTGCCGCTGATCCTGGAAAACGCGTTCCAGCGGGTGGGTTGCGGCTTTGTCTGGCAGCAGATCACCTTTCCGGACAGCACCGGTGACGGGTACGCCGTCGGCCTGCCGGCCGAGTACCTCCCACTGCTGGTCGACCCGTTCCTGGCCGGGTTGCAGAGCGAACTGGAGTACCACCACCGGCTGGCGCCCCGCGCCGGGCACGACGAGCGGCTGCGCATGCGGGTGAGCATCAGCGTGGGCCCGCTGACCGACTCCGGGCAGAACCGGGTGGGCGACGGCAAGGGGCACGCCCGGATCGAGACGCACCGCCTGCTCGACGCCCAGCCCGTCCGCGACCTGCTGGACCGGTCGAACCCGGACGTCACGCTGGTCGCCGCGATCCTCTCCGCCCGCGCCTACGAGGACGTCGTCGCGGCCGGCTACACCGGTTTGGCGGAGAGCCAGTTCGTGCCCGCCCCGGTCCAGGTGAAGACCTACCAGGGCACCGCGTACCTGCACGTCCCCCGCCCGTCCGGCGGCCTGCTCACCGAGGGCTTCACCCTGGACAGCGCCGCACCGGCAGCCGCGACCCCCGCGCACGCCGAGGCGACCGACACCGCCCCGGCCCCGGCCCACGCGGGGATCAGCGGCGTCACCGGACTGGCCAGCCAGGCCCGGGACGTCACCCACCACCGCACGGGCGGCATCGGTGACATCGGCCAGGTGCTCGGCCCGGTCAACACCGGCACCCAGGGCAACGTCCAGACCGGCAGCGGGCAGCAGTTCAACGGCGACTTCTCCGGAAACAACGTGACCGGCTCCGACGTGCGCGGCGGCATCGGCCGGCCGGGTCGGGCGAGCGCGAAGCGGGGGCGGAACAAGTGACCGAGCCGCTCGCGGGTGCCCAGGCCGTCCTCCGGTCCGACCAGCCCGACGACGACAGCGCCGACTCCCCCACCAGCCACGGCATCGGCGAGATCGGCGAGGTCCACGGCCCGGTCAACACCGGCAGCCAGGGTAACGTCCAGACCGGCAGCGGACAGCAGATCAACACCGAGATCGACGAGTCGTGGGCCGTCGACGAGTTCAGTGGCGACAAGGTGGGCCGGGACAAGTACCAGGTCTTCCTGCAGTACGCCAAGGAGGCCCGGCGCACCGCCAGCCTGCGGCTGGTGTCCGCGGAACGCATCGACTGGCTCCGCCCGCGGTTCGTCCGACCCGAGAACTACGACGCCGCGTCCACCGCGCTCACCACGCGCGGCCTGGTGCTGCTCGCCGGCCCGGCCGGAGCCGGCCGCCGGACCAGCGCCACCATGCTGCTGGTCGACACCGGCCTCACCGGCACGCGCCTGCGCGAGCTGACCGCCGAGCAGGACCCGGACGGCACGCTGCTGCTCGACCCGCACGAGATCCAGCCGGGCGAACGACTGCTGCTCGATCTGTCCACACAGGACGAGCACACGTTCCGCCTGGTACAGCGGGAGTTGGAGACATTCCACGCGCAGGTCACCGCGACCAGGAGCAAGCTGGTCGTGGTGCTGCCCGAGCGCGGCGAACAGTGGCTCGACCACGACCTCCACCGGCTCCGGGTGCGCATCGGCCGGCCGGACGGCACCCAGGTGCTGCTCGCGCACCTGCGGGCGGCCGGCGTTCCGGTCAACGACGCCGAACTCGACGCCCCCGAGGTGCGGCGGGTGTGCCGGTCCGAGCGGGTCGGCGACGTGGAGCGCCTGGCCCAACTGGTGGGTGAGGCCTGGGCCACGGCGCGGCACACGGGTGACCGTGATCTCGCCGCCTGCCTGCGAACCGCCCTGGAGGTGCACGCCAACCGGGGCGCGGAACTGGCCGAGCTGTTCGGCAGGCACCAGGACGCACGCTGGCGCAGCCTGATCGTGGCCGCGGCCATGCTGGAGGGCGCGTCCGCCGATGCCGTGCACGTGGCCGACGAGGCACTGCGCCAGGTCATCACGTCCGACGCGGACGAACCGGGCCACCCGCTCGCGCAGCGGGGCCTGGCCGACCGGCTGGCCGAGGTCGGCGCCACGGTGACCGAGGCCGGCCGGGTCTCGTTCACCAGGCTGGAGTACGGCGACGCGGTGCTCCAGCACTTCTGGCGCGACTACCCCGGCCTGCGCGTGCTCACCCGGCGGTGGGTCGAACAGGTCCCCCGGCTGCCCCGCGTCCGGCTGACCAGGGAGGACCGGCTGCGGATCGCCGAGCGGTACGCGGCGGTGTGCCTGCGCCACGACTGCGTGTACGACCTGGCGCGAGTCGCGGAGTACTGGGCGAAGGCCAGGGACAACCGGCTGCCCGACATGGCGGTCCGGGCCCTGGAGAAGGGCGTCACCCACCCCACGGCCGGCCGGCGCTTCCGCGAACTGGTCTACACCTGGTCGCGCCGGCCCACCCTCTCCCCGGAACTGGCCGAGCCGGTGATCGCGGTCTGCGCCGGCGTGCTCAGCGCGGCCTACCCGGAGCAGGCGCTGGCCCGGCTGCACCACCTCGCCGGCAACCGGGACGCGCGGATCGCGGAGTTGGCCGCCCAGGCCCTGGTCGACCTGGCCGAGGACGACCGGCTCCGCCACCGGGAACTCACCCGGCTCGCCGCCGCGCTCACCGACGAGACGGTTGAGGTCCAGCCGCGCGACGTGGAGATCTTCCTCCGGCTGATGGGCCCGGAACAGGCGCTCGCCGAACGCGAGCAGCGGCCGCAGCAGTGGCAGCGGCACACCCGGCCGCTGCTGGTCACGGCCTGGCGGCACGCGTGGGCGGGTGAACCCGACGGCTTCAACCCGGCCCAGCACCTGGGCAACTGGCTGCGCGCCGCCGACAGTCCACACGCGACGGACGAGCTGCTCGACATCCTCGTCGAGTCCTGCGACAACCAGACCCGGTTCCTCAGCCGCCTGTACGCCGTGGCGGCCGAACTCGTCCGCAGTGGACGAGTCGTGGACGCGACCACCGCCTACGAGCGGGTCGCCGCCCAGGTGCAGGCCAAGGTGGAACGCGCGCTGGGAATCCCCCACGCGCTCGCCGGGGCCGCCAGCACCGCCGGTCAGCGCACCGACTTCGGTCAGGGAGCGGGGGTCAGGTGAACCAGCCAGTCGTGAAGCTGCAGGGCGACGCCACCCGGGTGCTCGCCATCACCGGTTACCTGCTCGTGCTCGTGCTGTTGGTGGTGACCCAGCCAGTCCTGATCGTCCCGATGCTGGCGCTGCCGGCGATACCACAGGTCAGGCGTTGGTTCTTCGGCCAGACAGTCGCGGTAGCGGCCACCGCGCCGCCACCCGCACCCGTGCTGGACATCCACCGGCTCGCGATCTCCGGCACGCCGATGCGCAGCAGCACCGAGGGATGTTTCTTCCGGTTCTCCTGTGACGTGCTCTGGCAGTCGGCCACAGCCGTGGGCGTGGGCCACGCCCGCACCGGACCCACCAATCCGGCCGCGGTCGCCGAACACCTGATCAAGCAGCGCGCCGAGGCCATCACCAGCCAGTCACTGCTCACCGACCACGAGTTCGTGTGCTCCCGCCTGCAAGCAGAACTCAGCGTGGTCTGGTCCGACCCGACCAACCAGGTGCGGGCAATGGCCGAGAACGTCCGCCTGTACGTGTCACCGTCGGAACTCCAGATCGTCAAGCACCACCTTGACCTGCGGCGGAAGTGGGCGGACCGGGAGGACCAGCGGGCGTGGGAGCGCAGCCAGCGGGCCTACCTGACCCAGGACGTGCTCACGAGCACGGCCAGCACCATGGTGTGGTGGCTGTCCCGCCACCCCGACCAGGTCGAGCAGACCGCACGCCTGATCGGCGTGTTCGCCCAATTGTCGGCGGCGGCGAACGGCACCGAGGTCGAGCCCATGTTCCAGCACCTGGTTCCCGCCGGCGTGGACGCCACCGGCCGCCCGGTGTACCAACTGGACCAGACCGAGCAGACCTGGGAAGACCACCTGGCCGCGGTCGCCGCGGAGGTGTTCCCCGGCGCGGACCCCACCACCCAGCCCCTCTTCGGCCACCACCTCGCCCGACTCCTGGAGTCCGCCGGCCGCGAGGACATGGCCGCCCTGGTCCGCGACCACTTCGGCGCCCCCGACCTCGCCGACGGCCCGCCCGCCCTCACCAACGGCCAGCCCACCCCGGCCGAGGCTGACCCGCCCGGCTCCGAAGGCTGACCGCGCTGGACACCCTGGTCACGTCGGGGCACGTCCGACCGTGCTCGGCCCCTCGCCGCCGACCACGGCATGCGCCCCTGCCAGCACTGCCGGCCCAGGTGTTGCGCCCCTGGGCCGGCAGCCACCAGCCAGCACATAGGCCCAGTTGTTGCCATCCTCACCGGACCTGACGGCCCGGCGCCACGTCTTGCCGTTGGCACCCTTGCCGTGGTGAACGACCTTGCGATCCTCGCCGGGCCCGACGGCCCGGCGCTGCCTTTTCCAAGAAGCCGGACGAGTGGGCGTAGTCGAGGTTGCGATCCTCGCCGGGCCTGGCGGCCCGGCGCCGCCAGTCCTCTGGAGCACTTTGGACGGTCGCCAGCAGGTTGCGATCCTCGCCGGGCCTGGCGGCCCGGCGCTGCCACCGACCAGGGCGCGTCTTCGTCGTCGTCGGGCCCGAGTTGCGATCCTCGCCGGGCCTGGCGGCCCGGCGCTGCCCGGGCGGGAGCACGGCACGGGCGGAGTGGTCGGGGTTGCGATCCTCGCCGGGCCTGGCGGCCCGGCGCTGCCCCAACGCGCGGTGCGCGGCCCGCCACAGCGCCCGGTGGTTGCGATCCTCGCCGGGCCTGGCGGCCCGGCGCTGCCCGGGCGGGAGCACGGCACGGGCGGAGTGGTCGGGGTTGCGATCCTCGCCGGGCCTGGCGGCCCGGCGCTGCCCTGACTGGTCAGGGGAAACTGGTGTTCTCCTTCCTCGACACGAGTGGCTGTTCCCAAGTACTGGGACGACGCGCCGCCTGTGGGTTCGGGACCTCCCGGCGTGTCGTACCACGCTTGGGGTTCCGAAGCGCTAGACGATCAGAGGGCCTCGGTGGTCCGGGTCGGTGGCGGCGCCCAGGTGTCTGGCGAGTTCGAACGCGCCGTGGTTCATCTGGTAGATGCGCACGGAGTCGTTGTCGGCGTCGATGATCTCCAGCAGGCGTGCTTCCAGGCGAAGGCGTTGCACCTGGTCGCAGACGACCTCGAAGACCGACTTCTGCACGCGGTGGCCGATCCCCTCGCAGGTCTTGGCCACCTGGCGCAGCCGACGCTGTCCCTCGGGCGTCGTGGTGTTGACGTCGTAGGTGATCAGCAGATCCATCAGGTGACCGTCCAGGGCAGGTAGGTGTCGCTGTCGCCGCGCAGATGCCGGGCCAGCAGCCGAGCCTGCACCAGCGGCAGCAGGGCCGCTGGCACGTCGCGGCCGAGGCCGGCGTGCGGCCAGGGGCGTTCCCTGGCTTTTGTCCACTCCTCCAGGAAGAACTTCCTGCCGTCCTCGGTGAGTTGGACCGCGCCGCCGGGAAGCTCCTCGGTGTGCTTGGCGGTGAACTGCTTGCGGTTGAACAGGGTCAGCACGAGCCGGTCCACCAGCAGGGGGCGCAGTTCCTCCATCAGGTCGAGGGCGAGTGCCGGCTTGCCCGGGCGGATGCCGTGCAGGTAACCCAGGAACGGGTCCAGGCCGACGTGTTCCAACGCGCCGTGCACGGCCACCCGCAGCATGCCGTACCCGAAGGACAGCAGGCAGTTCAGCGGATCGGTGGGTGGCCGTCGGGTGCGGCCGGCGACCGCGCCCGGCGCGATCACGTCCAGGCCTTGGAAGAAATTGCGGGCGGCGCGGCCCTCGACCCCCATCACCTGGGCCAGATCCGCTGTTCGTGCCAGCTCCCCGAGCGCGTCGGCGTGCCGGTCGGCCAGTTCGCGCAGCCGCGCCTGTCGGGCACCCGAGCAGTCGCGGGCGGCGCGCAGGACCAACTGCCGGTAGTTGTGCAGTTTGCCGGCGACGAAGGCGCGGGCGAGGTCCAGCCGCCGATCCGGGTTCTCGTAGGCCCGGAACTGCGCCAGCCGCACGAACGGGTTGCCGTTCTGCGGTCCGCTGGAGCGGGACAGGAAACGGCCGTTGCGGGTGAGCCAGGTGACCGAGCGGCCGTCCGCCGCGCACCGGTGCCGCAGGTCTTCCGAGAGCGCCACGCCGTTCCACGCCACGATGTGGTCGATCCGGACCAGCGGCACCAGGTGTCGGCCAGGCCGCTCGGGGTGCACCACGCGCATGGCGTCGCCGTCCAGGTGGAGGCTGGTGCCGGGTGTGGTCGCGTAGAGAGTGCGAAGCAGTTCAGTCATTCCAGTCGCCGAGTGGTCGGGGAGCGAACAACCCGCCCAGGACCTGGGCGGGGACTTCGGGGAGACATCCGGGGCGGAGCGAGCAGCGGGTGCACCGGGCGTCGTGCACTGGCGCGGGCAGGTCAGTCGAGTCCAGCAGCTCGCGCAGGGCGTTGGCGGTGTTGACGACCCGCTGTTCCAACGCCGTGTCCACGACGACCTCGTGCCTGCGGCGATCCCCGTTGGAGAACACCACACCCACCGGCACGGGCGCGTCGAACATCTCCCGCAGACACAGCACCTGGCCCGCCACCTGCAGATCGGCCGGGCCACCCGGGCGGTAGGCCCCCGACTTGTGCTCCACGGGTGTCGGGCCGTCCGCGTCGAACCGCACCACGTCACAGATCCCGTGCAGGCCCAGCGCGTGGCTCCACACCGGCAGGGAGTGCCACACCCGCTGCCCGCGCCGGTCCTCGCCGGCGCCGCCCCGGTCGACGGCGGCGTGGGCGAGGTCGCCGCGCACGGTGTCCACGTTGGACTCGAAGTACGACTCGACGTGGATCAGCGCTGCCTGGCGGGCGCAGTACGCGTGGTGTTCGAGCGCGGACAGCGGGATGCTGCGTGGACGGTCGAGGTCGTCGTCGGCGGGGTCCACGGTTCTCCTCAGCTGATGAGCTTGGTCAGGGTGACACCCGCCGGCAGCCCGTCGTCCTCGACCGACACCACGTAGTCGGCGAAGGACCGCGGTGACAGCTCGGGGTCCGGTTCCCTGCGGGTGACGCGCACCCGCTCGGTGAGCCGGTGGGCCGGTGCCGCACCAAAGGCGTCGGAGTGGCTGAACACGTACAGACCGCGCGGCGCGAGCCTGCCCCGGGTGGCGGACCGGTCGTGGTCGAACATCATCTCCAGGCTCCGGTAGAGCAGTTCGAAGTCCCTGGCGTCCACACCGGTCTGGCGGCCACGACTGGCCGAGTAGTACAGCTCGGCCCGGTAGAGGCCGTAGGGGACGGTCCACTTGCCGCCCATCTCGGTGGTCTCGCCCTTGTCGATGTCCTCCTGCTTGGTCTGGGTGACCCGGGTGATGGCGTGGTCGACCGGGAGCACCGGGTCGATGCTGCGGGCCATGGTGAGCTGCATCGGCCCGCGGATCTGCCCGAGCGCCTGGGTCTTGCCCACGGACAGCACCGCGCCGAACAGCCGGATGTCCACGTAGTGGTCGCAGAGCCAGGCGCGGGCGGCCGCGGCCTGCTCCTTGGTGATGGTGCCCTTGCCGCCCACGGTCAACCCTGTCGCCTGGTAGGAGGCTTCCAGTCGTGGGTTCAACGCGTGGCCGGCCTGCACGAAGATGCCGTACCGGGGGTCGTCGCCGGCGGCCAGCGCGAGGGTGTCGCGGATCTTGCGCTTGAGGGCCACGTCGGTGACCAGCCCCTGGTTGGTCTCGTCGTCGGTCCTCGGCCGGTTGCCGGTGTCCGGGTCACCGTTGGGGTTTCCGTCGACCACGTCGAACAGGTAGACGATGTCGTGCCGGACGCTCGGGTCGAGGTGCGGGCGCGTCACTCGGGGTTCTCCTCACTGGGGTCGGACTTGGTCTTGTTGGCGCGGATCGCGGCGAAGCGGTCAGCCCGCTGGTGGTGGTACCCGAGCAGGAACATCGACTGTTGGGTGATGCTGGTCCGACTCGGGATCGGGTTGTCCGCGGTGAGCAGGCCGAACAGCTCGTCGAGCTGCTTCTCGTGGTTGATCGAGGCGCCCTTCTTGGTGCGTCGCAGCTTGCGCAACCAGGCGTTGGCGTCCTTGCGGCCGTTGACCAGCGCGGCACGGGGGTTGGTGATGGCGCCGGCGAAGTAGCGGTCGCCGTAGGTGGTGTTGAGCTTGCCGTCCGAGACGTCGTACTGGATGGCTTCGAGCGTGGCGAAGATCCGCCCCGCGAGGTAGGCCGCGTCCCGGTTGTCGCGGTCGAGTTCCGGCATGGGTTTCTCCGTGGTGAGAGGGGATCGCACGAGCGCAAGCCGAATCAGCGCCGCCCGTGCGGTGTCCAGTCGACCGTCGGTGCGCACCCGGTGCAGCAGGTGCGGCAGCACGGACGTGGGTAGTGGCCGGCCGCGGATGGCTGCCTGAAGCAGGTCGCGTTGTATCCGGTCGGGCCGGTCCGCGCCCTTGGCGCCGATGAACGCGTACCGCCGTTCCGCGCGCAGCCACCGGCCGGTCACCCGGACCAGCTTCTCGTGCGACTGGCGGGGGTTCTCCTCCGGGTGCAGGGTGCTGACCTCGTGGTCGGCGAACCAGGCCGCGATGTTCTTCTTCAGCGTGCCCAGTGGCATCTCCAGCCAGCCCCGCACCATCACCCGGGCGACGTTGCCGCCAACCGTGAGGCTGCAGAACGGTGTGGTGTCGACCTCGACCGTCTTTCCACTGTGGACCGAACGGAGCAGGGCGTTGACGTCGTCCGGGTCTGCGGTGAACACCAGCTCCATCGGGTCACTGTCGACCGGCCCGGTGAACCACCACGCCAGCCTGCTGTCCTGGCCGCCGTAGGAGGCGGTGTGCGGTGAGTCCAGCACCCGCACCAGCCCCGCCGACACCGCCTCGCCACAGCTCACGCAGATCGGCGAGCAGCCGAGCTGGGTGGTCAGGTCGTAGCCGAAAACCCGCTCGTTGACGCTGATCAGCGCCGCGTCGTTGGTGGCGCCGGGGACGAGCCGGGACGGCACCTTGCCGGGCACGGTGTCCAGCAGCGGCCCGGTCTTCCCGCAGACCAGGCACAGGCCGGTGACTCCACCACCCTTGCGCCTGGTCACTTCGGCGGTCCAGAACGGGACCACGGATTCCGCCTGGTAGGCCGGCACCTCGTCGACGGTGATCAGCACGCCCTGCTTGGACGTCCACCCGTCGGGTTGGGGCACGTGCTTGAGCAGCCCGGACCGGTAGCAGCCGGCCAGTTCCCTGGCGATCGGGTCGTGCTGTCCCTCGGGGCTGGCCGCCCACCGCTCGACCAGCTCGACGAACGCGGCGTGGCACTGGGCCACCCGTTCCGGCTTGCTGGTCTCGTCCGCCCAGCCCAGCACGTACTGCACGTCGTCGGCGGCGAGGTTGGGCGCCACGCCCACGGTGCGCACGGCGGCCGGCACCACGTGGTCCGCGCCCCTGGGCCGTCCCTTGGCGTCGGGGCGGACCAGGGTTTCCAGACTCGGCACCTGTCCCGGCGTGATCCGCAGTTGCCAGTGGAACTGGCGGCTGCGGTGGAACGGCTTCGCGGTGGGGTCGCTGGCCGCGTGGTCGACGAGCCGCTTGACCAGCATCAGGCAACTCCCCTGGTGATGACGTCCTCCGGCCGCACGTACAGAACCCCGTCTGTGAGCTGGGCGAAGAACCAGGTGAACGACGGCGGCGAGGTCTCGTGGTTCACCGAGTGCAGCATGATGCCCAGGTCCTCGGAGTGGTTCCACCGAGGACGGTCGTCCGGGTCGCCGAAGTGGGCGGTGAACTCGCGGGTGCCCAGGTACGGCTGGGTGAAGCAGCTTCCCCTGGTGACCCGGCGGCGGAACTGGTCCCGGTAGGCGGCCTCGGGTTTCGACGCGTGCTTTCTGGGCACGACGTGGGCGTGGATGCGGTAGGCGACGTCACGCAGACAGATGGCGTTGCGCTGCACGCGGTTCGCCACCGTGTCGATGCGTCGACGTCCCGACGCCGCGTCGGCCAGCGGGGCGAGGTCGGTGGTCTCGTTGCGGCGCAGGGTGAACTGCCTGATCTCGTTCAGCACTTCGATGGCCACCACCTGCCAGGAGAACTCCGGCTTCCAGTAGATGGCCTCCAGCACCCCGACCGCGGCGGACGGGGTCATCACCGGATAGGACACCCGCTCGACCTTGAGTTCGGGTCGGGTGAACAGCGCGCCGTGGCCCCACACCTGCACGGCCAGCGGCGGCGCTCCCTGCGGGGAACGCGGTAGGTCCAGACTCACCACACGGTCTCCTTGCCGAGGTTGCCTTCGTCAATGCCCACGTGTTCGTCGTAGTCGTCGATCCATTCCCAGAGGTCCTGGTGACCGGCGAGGACCGGTCGGCACAGGGCCCGCACCGCCGGGTCGGCCGCCACCGCACGGGGAATGGACACGGTGTACCGGCGCAGCTCGCGAAAGACCTCACCCAGCGGTCCCTGGGCTGCGCGTACCTGGTCCAGCAGTTGCCTGACGCGCGCGCCGTCGACGTGGTCGGTCACCACCACCGGCACCGGGTCCTCGTCGATCATGCGGAACGCCAGCCGGGGATCGCGCCGCTCGGATGCACCGGCGTCGATCAGCGGGCCCCTGGCCACCGACTCGAAGTCCTGGCTCGCCCGGTTGTGTTGGATCACCGTGCCCCGTTGCGCCTGGTCCAGGTTCAGGCCGGTGTACAGGCTGCGGTAGTAGTCGGTGAGCAGGTCGGGGTCGTCCGGGTCGCGGCCGGGTCCGAAGTGGCCGGTGGTCTTGTCGACCTCGGCGCGGTAGAAGCTCGGGACGGCTGTGTCGGCGGCGTGGAACACCACCACGCGGCCGGGTTCCGGGCGCTTGCCCTCCCGGTTGGCCCGGCCGGCGGTCTGCTGCAGCGACTGGGCCGGCGCGAGCGCGCGGAACACCACCGGGAAGTCGACGTCCACGCCCGCCTCGATCAACTGGGTGGACACCAGCAGCACCGGTTCACCCGCGGCGAGCCTGGTTCGGACCTCGGTGAGCACGTGCTGGCGGTGCAGCGGGTACATCCGGGTGGACAGGTGGTGCACGGGGATGTCCGGGCGCAGTTCGGCGACCAGCCGGAACAGCGTGCGTGCCTGCACCACGGTGTTGACCACGGCCAGCGCCTGGGGCTGCCGCGCGATCTCGGCGGCGACCTCGGCGAGCGTGGGCCGGGGGTCCAACCACCACTCGTAGCGCACCCGCCGCAGCTGGCTGAACAGCTCGACCCGGTCCCGCACCAGCTCCGTGACCCTGAGCGAGCGCCACACGTCCAGGTGCTCGAACGGGGGCTGGGTGGCCGAGGCGAGCAGCACGGTGGTGTGGAAGTGCTCGGCCAGCAGCCGGAGTCCACTGAGGACGGGCACCAGCAGCGGCAGGGGCAGCGCCTGCACCTCGTCCAGCACGAGCACGGAGTTGGCCAGCCGGTGCAGTTTGCGCGATCGCGCCGGCATGTTGCCGAACAGCGAGTCGAACAGCTGGACCGTGGTGGTGACGACGAACGGCGCGTCCCAGTTCTCCGCGGCCAGCCGCAGCCCGCGCGCGTCGAGTTCCGTGTTGGAGTGGTGTTCCAGCACCACGTCCGCGCCGAGCAGGCGCCGGTAGACGCCGGCGTTCTGCTCGGTGATGGTGGTGAACGGGACCGCGACGATCACCCGCGCCTTGCCGTGCTCGGCGGCGTGGCGCAGGGCGAACCCGGCCGAGGTGATGGTCTTGCCGCTGCCGGTCGGCGCGGGCAGCCGGAACACGCCCGGTTTGCCCGCGGCCTGGCGGATCACCGAGTCGTACAGGTCGGCGCGGATCTTGTCGACCGGTGCGGCTGTTGGTGCGCTGGCCCGTGCCGCCAGCATGGCGACCCGGTTGTGCTCGAACCGGCGCAGCAGGTCGGCCATGTCGGCCGGCGCGGCGACACGCGGTCCGGGCAGGCCCGCCCGGTGGGCGCCGGTGTCCAGGTGGTCGGCGTCCACCAGCGCGGAGAAGACCATCCGGATACCGAGTTCCGCCAGCAGCGGGTCGGTTGACCAGGACGGCGGCACCAGGGACGGGCCCTCGGCCAGTGCACTCGCCTCGGGCACCACCGAGAAGAACCGGCGCAGCGCGTCCTGGTTGGGCGCCTCGGACAGACAGCGTTTCAACTCGGCCCGGTTTTTCAGGCCACCGTGGTGGCCGAGCACCGCCAGCGCGGCGAGTCTGGCCCGCCCGTACACAAGTTGTGTACCCAGTTTCTTGTGGTCGAGGCCGACCTTGCCGCCGGTTCCCGCGACCCGCTTCAGCTTTTCCTGCCATTCACATGACGCTTTACCGGCGTCGTGGAACAGACCGAGCGTCGCGGCGAGGTCCCCCGCGTCGAACGGATCGGCGAATTGCCTGGCCAGCGCGGCGGTCGACCAGAGATGGTCGACAAGCGCGTGCCACGTGCTGTTCTTCTCACTCGGGCTGTGCGCCCACATTGAAGCCCCCTACTAGTCGCTATCACCCCTCCCCCGACGGGCATCGCAGACTTTAGGGACGGACCCTGACAACAACCGCACTGCCCGCACGGGCCGTAGCGATAACCACTCGAATGGATTAAGCAGTGAGGCTCAATGGATTGAATGAGTAGCACGCGACACGAAAGAGTGAATTGTGTCCCCGTGAGCGCGGCGCGCTACCCAGATCGCGGTCCTTCCCCGCTCCACGCCGCTCAGATCGGGGTGGTCGGGTGGCGGGGGTGGGTGCGCACGGGGTCGGCGTGGTGGGCGTGCCAGGCGTGGGCGAGGTTGGTGACGGCCTGGTCGAGCAGTTCCGGGGACAGGGCGAAGCTGAGGCGGGCGTGGTCGCGGTGGCGGCCGGTGGGGGCGAACAGGGAGCCGGGGGCGATGGCCACGCCGTGGTCCCTGGCCAGCTCGGCGAACCGGTCGGTGTCGGTGCCGGGCAGCCGCACCCACACGGACAGGCCACCCCGGGGAGCGCGCCAGGTCCACTCCGGCAGCTGCCGGTGCAGCGCCGCGGTCAGCTGGTCGCGGCGGCGGACGAGTTCGGTGCGCCAGTCGGCGATCACGGCCTGGTCGAGCAGGGCGGCGGCGAGGCGCTGGCTGACCGTGCTGGTCGCCAGGTCGGCGTCCTGCTTCACCTCGGTGATCCTGGCCAGCAGCGGCTCGGCCGCGCTCACCCAGCCGACGCGCAGGCCACCCCACAGCACCTTGGACAGCGAGCCCACCGTGACTGTCCCATGTGGATGGACATCGGCCAGCGGCGGCGGGGTGTCTCCACTGTGGACCAGTTCGGCCAGGGTGCGGTCCTCGACCAGGACCAGGTCCTCGGCCTTGGCGATCGCGCCGAGCGCGGCGGCCCGGTCCGGCGAGATGACGTCGCCGGTGGGGTTGTGCACGCCCATCAGGTAGGCCAGCACCGGGCGGTGCTGCTCGACGGCGCGACGGAACGCGGCCGGGTCCAGGCCGTCGGCGTCGGTGGTCACCGGCACGAGCTGCGCGCCGGCGCGGTGGAACGCGGCCAGCGCCCCGGGATAGGTGGGATCCTCGACCAGCACCACGTCCCCGCGGCGGACCAGGGCGCGCGCGATGAGGTCGATGCCCTGCTGGGCGCCGTTGGTGATCAACGGGTCGACGCCGAGGCGTTCGCGCAGCTGCCCGCGCAGCCGGACATCGCCCATCACGTCGTAGCCGTGGCCGCCGCGCAGCAGCTCGGTCAGGTCGAGTGCGGGCAGCCGCAGGTGGGCCGCGTCGGGAACGACCGAAGTGGACAGATCGGCCAGGACCGTGCCCGGCCGCAGCAGGCGTGCCACCGGTGAGCCGGCGTCCTCGGCGCCGGCCGCCAGGTAGGTGCCGCTGCCGTGCCTGCGCTCGAACAGGCCCTGCTCGCACAACAGGTTGAAGGCCACCGCCACGGTTCCCCGGCTCAGCCCGAGCGCGCGGGCCAGGTCGCGTTCGGAGGGCAGGCGCGAGCCCGGCGCCAGCGTGCCCGCTCTGGCCAGGCTGTCCAGTGCGTCGGCCAGCCGGCGGCTGGACGGGCCGCGCCCGCCCCAGGCTCGCAGCCGGTCCCGGATCAGCACCGCGAACTGGTCCACCTCGCCGGTTTGCATTGGGCCATTCTGCCTCCCACTGGCCGGGAACTGACTATTGGACCGGCCACTGCGCTTGCTACCGTGCCACTTGAGTCGAAGTGGCCAGAACTGAGTTCGATTTTTGGCCACCACATCGTGGGAACGGAGGACCGATGGCACTACCCGAAGCCGAGTCGATCTGGATGGACGGTGCCGTGGTCCCGTGGCACGAGGCGCGCGTGCACGTGCTCACCCACGCCCTGCACTACGGCACCGGCGTGCTGGAGGGCACCAGGGCCTACGCCACCGACGCCGGCCCGGCCGTGTTCCGGCTCGACGACCACCTGGCCCGGCTGGCCCGCAGCGCCCACATCATCGGGTTGCCGCTGCCCCACTCGGTCGAGCAGCTGCGCGCCGCCACCCTGGACCTGGTGGCGGCCAACGGCCACAGCTCCTGCTACATCCGGCACCTGGTGTTCCTGGGCTACGGCTCGATGGGCATCAACCCCGGTACCACGCCCGTGCAGGTGAGCATCGCGACCTGGGAGTGGGGCGCCTACCTCGGCGACGCCAGCCAGGGCGCGCGGCTGATGACCAGTTCGTGGCGGCGCAACGATCCCAACGTGGTGCCCACCGCGGCCAAGGCCACCGGGCCGTACCTGAACTCGGTGCTGGCCAAGGCCGAGGCGCTGCGCGCCGGCTACGACGAGGCCGTGCTGCTGTCGGCCACCGGCTACCTCAGCGAGTGCACCGGCGAGAACATCTTCCTGGTGCGCGACGGGCAGCTGTTCACTCCCCCGTCCAGCGCCGGCGCGCTGGAGGGCATCACCCAGGACACCGTCCGCCGCCTGGCCGACGACCTGGGGCTGCCCGTGCACACCACGAACCTGTTGCGCTCCGACCTCTACACCGCCGACGAGGTCTTCATGTCCGGCACCGCGGCCGAGATCGTGCCGGTGCGCTCGGTGGACGACCGGGAGATCGGCGGACCGGGGCCGATCACCGAGAAGATCCGCGACGCCTTCACCGCGGCCGTGCACGGCCGGGACGACCGCTACCGCGACTGGTTGACCCCGGTCCACCGCTGACCGCCAAGGCCGGCCGGGCTCACGCCGAGGCGCCGCCGTCGATCACGACGTCGGTGCCCACGGCGAACCCGGCGTCCGGCGAGGCCAGCCACAGCACGGTGCCGGCGACCTCGTCCAGCGCGCCGATCCGGCCGAGCGGGAGGGTCTCGCCGAGCCGTGCCGCGCGGTCGGCGTCGGATTCCCCGGGGCGCCGGGACATCTCCGTGTCGGACGCCCCGGGGCTGACCGCGTTGATCCGGATTCCCGCGCGGCTGTACTCCAGCGCGGCGGTCCTGGTCAGCGCGGCCACCCCGGCCTTGGCCGCGGCGTAGGCGCCGGTGCCCGGGATCCGGTGGTGCGCGCCGACGTTCGACGCGATGTTGACGATGACGCCGCCGCCGTGCGCGCGCATGTGCTCGATCTCGTACTTCATGGACAGCCAGGTGCCGGTCAGGTTGGTGGCCAGCACCAGGTTCCAGTCCCGTTCGTCCATTTCGGACACCAGGCCGGTGGCCAGCGTGCCGGCGTTGTTCACGGCGATGTGCAAACCGCCGTGCCGCGCCACGGTTTCCGCGACCGCGCCGGCCATGTCCTCGGCACTGGTCACGTCGGCGGTGACCAGGCTGGCCGTGCCGCCGGCCCGGCTGATCAGGTCCACGGTCTCGGCCAGGGCGTCCCTGCGCCGACCGACCACCACCACGGTGGCGCCCTCCCTGGCGAAGGCCAGCGCGGTGGCGCGGCCGATGCCAGAACCAGCACCGGTGATCAGGACGACCTGGTCGGTGAATCGAGCGGACATGCTGTTGCTCCTGTTCGTGTCACCCGTGCTGGAACGCGGGGTGGGACTGCTGGGCTTACGGTTGGGCCGGCGTCGTGGCACGGCGCCGGACGACTGTGCGGAGGGCGAGCAGGGTGGTGAGCAGGCCGGCGGCCAGGAGGGTGCCGGCCATGGCGGTGAAGCTGGCCGCGTGTCCGGCCACGGTCGCGGCTGGTTCTCCCCGTTCGGGCGCTGCCTGGGCGTGCACCGCGGCGCCGAGCGCCAGGAACGCGGCCGTGCCCAGGGTGGGCCCGGCCTCCATCATGGTGTTGGCCACTCCCGCGGCCAGCCCGGCCTGGTGGTCCGGCACCCCGTCGACCACGCCCACCACGGCGCCGGCGAAGGCGGTGGCCACCCCGAAGCCCAGCGGCAGCAGCCCGAGCACCACGGTCCACACCGGACCGCCCGCGCCGAGGGCCAGGCCGAGCAGCAGGGTGCCCGCGGTGGCGGCGAACAGGCCGACCGCCGTCACGGGTGCGGTGCCGCACCGGTGCACCAGGCGGGCGGTGACCATCCCGGTGCCGATCTGCGCCACCCCGAAGGGCAGGAAGACCATCGACGTCCACAGTGGACTGAGTGCGCGCACCTGTTGCAGGTGCAGCGAGAGCACGAGGAACGTGGTGGCCATCGCGCCCGCGGTGGCCAGGATCGCGACCAGTGCCACGGTGCGCCGCGCCGGCCGGAAGAACGCGGGCGGCACCAGCGGGGTCATCGACCGCAGTTCGACGAGCGTGAACCCGGTCAGCGCGGCCAGACCGGCCAGGACCGGCAGGGCCGTGCCCGGCGCGGTGAGCGGCTCATCGGCGGTGCGCAGCAGGCCGTAGCTGAGCAGGGTCAGGCCCGCGGTGGCCGCCAGCGCGCCGGGCACGTCCAGCCGCGCGGGCGCGGCGGGTCGGCCGGCCGGCACGAACCGGGGGGTGGCCGCGGCGACCACGAGCATGGCCAGCGCCGGGAGGACGAACGCCCAGCGCCAGGACAGCCAGGTGAGCAGCAGACCGGAGCCGACGTTGCCGGTGGTGGCGCCGACGCTGGCCAGCCCGCCCCACACGGCCGTGGCCCGGCGCCGCCGAACCGGGTCCGGGAACACGGCGGTGAGCAGCGCCATGGCCGCGGGTGCGGCCAGCGCCGCCGCCGCGCCCTGGGCGAACCTGGCCAGCAGCAGGGTGACCAGCCCCGGCGCGAGCGCGGTGGCCAGACCGGTGACCGCGAAGCCGAGCACCCCGAGCAGGAAGGCGGTGCGGTGGCCGATCAGGTCGACCAGCCGGCCGCCGAGCAGCAGCAGGCCGGCGAAGGACAGCCCGTAGGCCAGGCTGACCGCGGTGGTGTCGCTGTCGGTCAGCCCCAGGTCGGTGCGCAGGGCGGGCAGCGCGACCGAGACCACGGTGATGGCGGCGATCAGCACGATCTGCACGGTGGCCAGCAGCGCGAACGCCACGGGCGATGCGGCCGGGGCCGGCCCGGCGACGCTGGGCACGGCCTGGTCGGGGCGCGCTCGCACGACACATCACCACCATTCGAGATCGATCGATCTGTTATCAGGGCAGCACAGGGGGACGCCCCCGGACCCACCGGGACCGGGGAAGCGCGTGGCGGGAGTCGATCAGTCCAGGACGCGCAGGGCCTGCCGGACCGCGTCGCGCAGCCGGACCTCGTCCGGGGCGCCCCGGGACATCACCCGGATGCCCTGCAGGAACACCAGCAGGAACCGGGCCAGCGCGGCGGGCTCGGCACCCTCGGGCAGTTCACCCTGTGCCCTCGCCCGGAGCAGTGCCGAGGTGAGCGCCACCTCCAGCGTGCGCCAGGACGCCTCGACCTTCCTGGCCGTGTCCGGATCGGTGGCCATCCGCTCCACCGCCGCGTTCACCACCAGACAGCCGCGTCGGTCCGGGTCGCGCAGCGCCTCGTGGGCGTAGCGCTCCACCAGCTCGCGCACCGCGGGCAGCGCCGGCCCCGGCCGGGACAGCATCCCCACCACGTTGCTGTCGGTGGCCTGGAGATACCTGTCGAAGGCCCGCAGGTACAGCTCGTGCTTGCTGCCGAAGGTGGCGTACAGGCTGGCCCTGGCGATGCCGAGGTGTTCGACCAGGTCAGCGGTTGAGGTGGACTCGTAGCCCCGCGCCCAGAACAACTCCATGGCCGCGTCCAGTGCCGCGTCCGGGTCGAACTCCTTGGTCCTTGCCACGTGAAGAAGACTAGCCGAATCCAGACTGACCAGTCAAGAAAGACGGTGTCGGGTGATCGGACCAGGGGCGGAACTGTCGGTGGTGCGTGGGAAGATCGGCCGCCGTGCGGTACTACGCGGACCTCCACATCCATTCCAAGTACAGCAGGGCCTGCAGCCGCGACTGCGACCTGGAACACCTGTCCTGGTGGGCGCGCCGCAAGGGGATCACCCTGCTCGGCACCGGCGACTTCACCCACCCCGCGTGGGCCGAGGAGCTGCGCACCAAACTCGTGCCGGCCGAGCCCGGCCTGTTCAAGCTGCGTGAGGACCTGGACAGGGAGGTGCTGCGCACGCTGCCACCGTCCTGCCACACACCGGTCCGCTTCCTGCTCGAAGTGGAGATATCCACGATCTACAAGCGCGGCGACCGCACCCGCAAGGTGCACCACCTGTGCTACGTGCCCGACCTGGACGCCGCCGCCGAGTTCACCCGCCGGCTGGAGAAGATCGGCAACCTGCACTCCGACGGCCGGCCCATCCTCGGCCTGGACTCGCGCGACCTGCTGGAGATCACCCTGTCCTCGGGCGAGGGCGGCTACCTGATCCCCGCGCACGTGTGGACGCCGTGGTTCGCCGTGCTCGGTTCCAAGTCCGGTTTCGACGCCGTCGAGGACTGCTACGCCGACCTGGCCGACCACATCTTCGCCGTGGAGACCGGGCTGTCCTCGGACCCGGCCATGAACTGGCGGGTGTCCAAGTTGGACAAGTTCCACCTGGTCAGCAACTCCGACGCGCACTCCCCGCCCATGCTGGGCCGCAACGCCACCGTGCTGGACACCGACCTGGACTACTTCGCCGTGCGCGACGCGCTGGCGAGCGGCACCGGGTATGTCGGCACCGTGGACATGTTCCCGGAAGAGGGCAAGTACCACCACGACGGGCACCGCAAGTGCGGGGTGCGGCTGAGCCCGGAAGAGACCAGGAAGCTCCAGGGCCGCTGCCCGGAGTGCGGCAAGCCGTTGACCGTGGGCGTGCTCTACCGCGTCGAGGAGCTGGCCGACCGCGACCCGACCGCGGTGTCCGGTCCGAACGCGACAGACCGGCCGGCCAGCGCCGGTGAGTTCCTCAGCATCGTGCCGCTGCCCGAGATCATGGGCGAGATCCTGCGGGTGGGACCGAAGAGCAAGGCCGTGCGCCAGGCCGTGGACGAGGTGGTCAACGCGGTCGGGCCGGAAATGGCCGTGCTGCTGGAGAAACCCCTCGACGAGATCGAGCGGGCGGGCTCGCCGCTGCTGGTCGAGGCGATCTCCCGGCTGCGCCGGGGCGAGGTGCGCCGCGAGGCCGGCTACGACGGCGAGTACGGGGTGATCTCGCTGTTCGAGCCCGGTGAGATCGGCGCGCCCAGCGCACAGGCGCCCGGCCTGTTCGACATCCCGGCCGAGGTGCCCGCGCCCCGCCCGGCCCGGGAGTCCACCCCGCGGCCCACTCGCGCACCCGCCCCGGAGAAGACCACTGTGGACAGTGGGGACGGTGCGGAACCCGCCACCGGCGGCGGGGACGGGCCGGTCACCGCGCGGCCCACCGGCTCGCTGCTGGACGGGCTCGATCCCGACCAGCGCGCCGCCGCGGAACTCACCGCCGGGCAGGTGCTCATCGTCGCCGGTCCCGGCACCGGCAAGACCCGCACCCTGACCCACCGGCTGGCGCACCTGGTCCTGGAACGCGACGTGCCCGCCGAGCACTGCCTGGCCATCACCTTCACCCGCCGCGCCTGCGCGGAGCTGCGCGAGCGGCTGGCCGCGCTGGCTGGCGAGCACGCGGGGCGCATCACCGTGGCCACCTTCCACGCGCTGGGCCTGGGCGTCCTGCGCGAGCAGCACGACCGGGTCGGCCGCTCCGCCCGGTTCGGCGTGGCCGACGACGCGCAGCGGCTGGCCGTGTTGGGTGAGCTGATCGGGGACGGCACCGAGCGCCAGGCCCGCCGGCTGCTCGCCGACGTGTCCTCGGCCAAGCGCACGCTGGCGGGGCGCACGGCGTCGTCGGCCAGCACGCCCAGCCCGGTCGACCCCGACCTCGCCGACCTGGTGGCCCGCTACGACCAGGCGCTGCGCGCGCGGGACCTGGTCGACTTCGACGACCTGATCGCGTTGCCGGTCACCCTGCTCTCCGCCGACCCCGACCTGGTGGCGCACTACCGCGACCGGTTCCGCTGGATCTGCGTTGACGAGTACCAGGACGTCGACGAACTCCAGTACCTGCTGCTGCGCCTGCTCACCCCGGCGGACGGGAACCTCTGCGCCATCGGCGATCCCGACCAGGCCATCTACGCCTTCCGCGGCGCCGACGTGGGTTTCTTCCTGCGCTTCCAGGAGGACTTCCCCACGGCCCGGCTGGTGCACCTGACCCGGAACTACCGCTCCAGCAAGGTGATCGTGGCTGGCGCGCTGGCCGCCATCGCCCCGAGCAGCCTGGTGCCCGGCCGCGAACTGCACGCCATGCGCGTGCAGCCCTCGGCCGACCGCATCCACGTCCGGTCCTGTGTGGACGAAGAGGCCGAGGCGCAGTTCGTGGTGCGCGAGATCGACACGCTGTTGGGCGGCTCCTCGTTCCACTCGCGTGACTCCGGGCGGGTCGACTCCGACGGCTTCGCACACGGCGTGTCCTTCAGCGACATCGCCGTGCTGTACCGGACCGACGCGCAGGCCAGGCCGATCGCCGCGGCGCTGGCCCGCGAGGGCCTGCCGTTCCAGAAGCGGTCGCACGACCGGCTGGCCGAGCACCCGGGCGTGCGGGAGGTGCTGCGCCACCTGCCGGCGCCGACCGCGTCCGAGGTGGAGCACACGCCGTTGCGCGTGCTGGTCGACCGGGCCGCCCAGCAGGCCGGCGAGGCCGTCGCCCGAGGCACTGGACTGACCACTGTGGACGACACGCCGGACGAGGCCGGGCGCGGCCTGGTCGCGGCCGTGCGGGAGGCCGCCGACCTGCTCGCCCCGCTGGCCGACGCGCACCGCGCGGCCGGCGAGCACGAGCGGCTGCGGGCGTTCCTCGGGTTCCTGTCCGAGCTGCGGCTCGGGGCCGAGGTGGACACCTGGGACCCGCGCGCCGACCGGATCTCGCTGCTCACCCTGCACGCCGCCAAGGGCCTGGAGTTCCCGGTGGTGTTCCTGGTCGGCTGCGCCGACGGCACCCTGCCGCTGCGCTGGCCCGGTGCGTCCGACGAGGCGGCCGCCGAGGCCGAGGCCGAGGAGCGGCGGCTGTTCTTCGTGGGCGTGAGCCGGGCGCAGACCCACCTGTACCTGAGCCACCCGGCCCGGCGCAGCCGCAACGGCCAGCGCCAGGACGTGCGGCCGTCGCCGTTCCTGGCCGCGCTCGGCCCGGAGCTGCTGGACCGGGGCAGTGACCCGGCCCGCCCGCGCGGCGGTGGCCGCAGCCAGCAACTCCGCCTGCTGTGATCACCCATTGGAGTGAAGCACCGGCCACCTGATCGGGTGGCTCCCGACACCGCGCGGGAGCCACCCCACCCGGCTGCCCGGTCCCGCGCCCTTGGCACCGGCGCCACCTGGGGTTGTGCGTGATCAGCCGAGGTTTGCACGTACCTGATTCACCCGTTCGGGCCTGCGTGAGATGTCAACTCGGGAGGTTTGCAAAGTCGACTCGCGGGGGTGGGGAGGCTCGATCAGGGGTTGGAAGAGGTCACCCTGATGGGTTGTTCGGGCCGTGGTGGCCCGATCGGGCCGTGGTGGTGGTTAGGCTCGCGGCGAGGCGACGAGCGCAGAGGGTGTGGTCATGGCGGGTGAGCTGGTGGAAGCGAACGGCGAGCAGGTGGTGCTGTGCGGCCCCCGGCACGAGCGCATCGGCACCGCGCCCAAGGCCGAGGTGCACACCGGCGCCACCCCGCTGCACCTGGCGTTCTCCTGTTACGTGTTCGACCAGGACGGCCAGCTGCTGGTCACCCACCGGGCGGCCAGCAAGACCACCTGGCCTGGCGTGCGCACCAACTCCTGCTGCGGCCACCCCGCGCCGGACGAGCCCATGGTGGCGGCCGTGGCCCGGCGGCTGCGCCACGAACTGGGGCTGACCACCGACCGGATCGAGCTGATCCTGCCCGACTTCACCTACCGGGCCACCATGGCCAACGGCGTGGTCGAGCACGAGGTGTGCCCGGTGTACCGGGCGGTGGTGGCCACCGGCACGGTCGCGCACCCCAACCCGACCGAGGTGGACCGCGCCTACTGGTACCCGTGGCGGCGGTTCGTGGCCGAGGCCGCGGCCGACCCGGGCCAGATCTCCCCGTGGAGCGGGTGGCAGGTCGCCGAACTGGCCGAGCTGGGCGATGACCCGCTGGCCTGGCCGGTGGCCGGGGACGAGCGGCTGCCACCGGCCGCGAAGGTCGCCTAGCTCCAGCCCGTCACCAGGTCCCGGTGCCCGACGCTCGACGGCTGGGCCCGGCCGGGGCGGTCAGGGCCGCCGGTCGGGATGGGTGAACAGGTAGTTGCGCGCCCGGGTGGTGATCCGGTCGACCGGCCGCCACGCAGTGCCCGACCAGGTCGACATCTGGTACCCGCGCTCGCGCAGCCAGTCGGCCACGTCCGCCGCGGAGTGGCCGTAGCGCTCGGTGTGCCGCGCCTCGATCTCCAGCAGCAGCGACGGCCGGAACCGCTCGATCGTCTTGCGCGCGCCGTGCAGCAGGGACAGCTCGGCGCCCTCCACGTCGCCCTTGACGAAGTCGAGCCGGTGCAGACCGCGGTGGACGGCGAACTGGTCGATGGTCTCGACCCGCACGTTGACCTCGACGTGGTCCTCGAACTCGGCGTTGGAGCCCAGCCCCCGCGCGCCCTCGTCCACAAAGGACCTGCCGGTCACCAGCACGCCGTTGCGCACCGGCACCCGCATGACGGTCCTGCCCGGCTCCTGGCCGAACGCCATGCTGTGCCGGACGATGTTGGGTCCGCTGCGCGGCCGGAGCACGGCGCTGAGCGCGGGGTGAGCGAACAGCAGTGGTTCCACGCTGTGCACGGTGCCCTGCGGTCCGACCAGGTCGGCCAGCACCGCGGTGTAGTAGCCGAGCGCGGCACCCACGTCCAGGCAGACGTCCCCGGGCCGCACCACCGCGCGCAGGCCGAGCAGTTCCGGCTCCACCCACGGGGTGAACCTGGCCAGCAACTGGAACAGGTTGGCGACCGCCTTGGTGCGGACGGCCGGGAAGTCCTGTGTCACGCTCACCCGGTCGATGGTATTCGAAAGGGTGATGGCCCGGCGCGTTGCGCGACCGAACACGCCGGGCCCACCCGCCGATCAGGTGGCGTGCGGGAAGCCCAGGTTCACCCCCCGGTGGGCCGGGTCGGGCCACCGGCTGGTCACCACCTTGGCCCGGGTGAAGAAGTGCACGCCGTCCGGGCCGTAGGCGTGGGTGTCACCGAACAGCGAGTCCTTCCAGCCGCCGAACGAGTAGTGCGCCACCGGCACCGGGATCGGCACGTTGATCCCGACCATGCCGACCTCGATCTCGTGCTGGAACCGGCGGGCCGCGCCACCGTCGTTGGTGAACACGGCCGTGCCGTTGCCGTACGGGTTGGCGTTGACCAGTTCCACCGCCTCGGTGTAGCTGGCCGCGCGCAGCACGCTGAGCACCGGGCCGAAGATCTCGTCGGTGTAGACCGACATCTCCGGGCCGACCCGGTCGAACAGGGTGGGGCCCAACCAGAACCCGCCGGCCGCGCCGTCCACGACCTGGCCCCGACCGTCCACCACCAGCTCGGCACCCTCGGCCACCCCAGCGTCCACATAGGACGCCACGCGGTCCCGGTGCGCGGCGGTCACCAGCGGCCCCATGTCGCAGCCGGGCCGCCGGCCGTCGCCAACGCGCAGCCGGGCCATCCGCTCCTTGATCCTGGCCACCAGCTCGTCGCCGACCGGGTCGACCGCGACCACCGCGGAGACCGCCATGCAGCGCTCACCGGCCGAGCCGAAGCCCGCGGACACGGCCGCGTCCGCGGCCAGCTCCAGGTCGGCGTCGGGCAGCACCACCATGTGGTTCTTGGCGCCGCCCAGCGCCTGCACGCGCTTGCCGGCCGCGGTGGCCCGCTGGTACACGTACCGCGCGATCGGCGTGGACCCCACGAAGGACACCGCCCGCACGTCGGCGTGGTCCAGGATCGCGTCAACCGCGACCTTGTCGCCGTGCACCACGTTGAACACCCCGTCGGGCAGACCGGCCTCGGCGAACAGCTCGGCCAGGGCGTTGGCCGCGGACGGGTCCTTCTCGCTGGGCTTGAGCACCACGGTGTTGCCGCAGGCGATCGCGAGCGGCACGAACCACAGCGGCACCATGGCCGGGAAGTTGAACGGCGAGATCACCGCGACCACGCCCAGTGGCTGGCGCAGCGAGTACACGTCGACCAGGGTGGCGGCGTTCTCGCTGAAGCCGCCCTTGAGCAGGTGCGGCACACCGCAGGCGAACTCCACGCAGTCCAGCCCGCGCCGCACCTCGCCGGCCGCGTCCGCGAGCACCTTGCCGTGCTCGGCGGTGACCAGCGCGGCCAGTTCGTCGGCGCGCGCGGCCAGCAGCTCGCGGAACGCGAACAGCACGGCCGACCGCCTGGCCAGCGACGCGTCCCGCCAGGCGGGGAACGCCCGCCGCGCCGCGGCCACGGCCAGGTCCACCTCGGCGGGTGCGGCGAAGTCGACCCGCCCGGTCAGCGCCCCGGTGGCCGGGTCGAACACGTCACCGGCGCGCTCGGCCGGCCCGTCCCACGGTTTGCCGCCGATCCGGTGGGTGATGCGCGCCGGCCCGCTCATGCGCTCAGCTCCTTGTCGGTCGCGGCGATCGCCTCGGTGAGGATGGCCAGGCCCTCGTCGGCCTCCTCCTGGGTCAGCGTCATCGGCGGGGCCAGCCGGATCACGTTGTTGCGCATCCCGCCCTTGCCCACCAGCAGCCCACGCGTCCTGGTGTGCTCCAGCAGGCTGGCCGCGGCCGCCTGGCTGGGCGTGGTGGTGCCGGGCTCGACCAGCTCGATGCCGATCATCAGACCCTTGCCGCGCACCTCGCCCACCACCGGGTGCCGGTCGACCAGCGCGCGCAGCCCGTCCAGCAGCCGGCGGCCCAGCCGGTCGGCGTTGGCCTGCAGGTCGTGGTCGAGCAGGTAGTCCAGGGTGGCGCGGGCGGCGGTGGTGGCCACCGGGTTGCCACCGAAGGTGGAGATGGAGTTGGCGGTGATCGCGTCCATCACCTCGGCCCTGGCCACCACCCCGCCGATGGCCATGCCGTTGCCCAGGCCCTTGGCGAAGGTCATGGCGTCGGGCGTCACGCCGTGCGCCTGGATGCCCCAGAAGTGCTCACCGGTGCGGCCCCAGCCGGTCTGCACCTCGTCGGAGACCAGCAGGATGCCGTGCTCGTCGAGCACCTCCTTCATCGCGCCGAACAGGCCGTCCGGCGGCACGATGAACCCGCCGACGCCCTGGATCGGCTCCGCGATCAGGCAGGCCACGTCCCCGGCCGTGCTGGTGGCCAGCACGTCGCGCAGGTCGGCGACGCACGCGGCGATGTAGTCGGCGTCGGAGAGGTCGCGGAACGGGCTGCGGTAGCGGTAGCCGCCGTGCACGTGGCTGACCCGGACCGGGCTGAGCGAGCTGGCCGCCCAGCCGCGGTTGCCGGTGACGCCGATGGTGGCGAAGGCCCGCCCGTGGTAGGAGTTGCGCAGGGTCAGCACCTGGTTGCTGCGCCGGTACTGGGTGGCCAGCATCAGCGCGGTCTCGTTGGCCTCGGTGCCCGAGTTGGTGAAGAACACCTTGGCGTCGGGGATGCCGGACAGCTCCGCGATCCGCTCGGCCAGCTCCACCTGGGAGCGGATCAGGTACAGCGTGGAGGTGTGCAGCACGCCGGTGTCCACCTGGCGGCGGATCGCGTCGCTGATCTCGGGGATGTCGTAGCCGATCGCGTTGGTCAGGATGCCGGCGAAGAAGTCCAGGTACACCGTGCCGTTGGCGTCGGTGACCCGGCGGCCGGAGGCGCTGACCACCTCGATCGGCTCCTGGTAGTACAGGGCCAGCCAGGTGGGCAGCACGGCCCGGTGCCGGTCCAGCAGGGTGCGGTCGGTGGCGCGCTGGTCGTGCTGGTCCGGCTGGTCTCCGGGTGCCATGGTGTCCTCCTGGGGCGTGGCTGGTCGCGGGGCCGCGGCCGGGCGGCCCGTGACGGGCTGTCCTCGGTTGTCGAGTGTGCTGAGTTGGGGACAGCCACCACTATGGACACGTTGTGTCGGGTTCGCTCGCGTCGCTGACGGTGTGTCCGTCGGCCCGGCCGACGCCGTGTGCCAGGACGCCGTGTGCCAGGCGGCCCGGCCGACGCGGTGCGGCAGGTCAGCCGGGCGGCCCCGGCTCGGCCGAGCGCGCGGCGGTCAGTTGCGGCAGTCGGTGTCGTTCTGCGTCCGCTGGGCGATGACCTCGCCGGTGCTCGCCCGCACGGACACGGACTTGACCTCGGTCGAGAACGTGGCCGCGTTGGCGATGGAACAGATGGCCAGCGCCTCGGCCGTGCCGGTGATGCTGAGGCTGGTCTTGACCACCAGCGCGGTGCCGTCCGTGGTCACGTCCTGCACGCTCGGCCAGCGGCTCAGCGAGTTGCGAACGGCCGTGGGGTTGACGGTCGAGGTGGTGGTGGCCGACCCGGCCTCGGTCACCGAAGCCTCCAGGACCGGGGCGGACGAGCCCTCCTCGGTGGTCACGGGGGCCGCGGCGCCACCGTCTGCGGCCGTGCCGCCGCCAACCGCGGCACAGCCGGTCGTGACCACGACCGCCGCCAGGGCAGCCACTACCGCCGCCGACTGCTTCGCTCTGCTCGTGTGCACTTTCGGGGGTTCCCCTCCGTCGGTGTCGTCTGTCCGGCCACACGAATGGCCCTAGGCAGGATCGGGCCCCGAGACGTGATCACTTACCGCCAGACGGCCCAATCCTGCGCGCCACCCCGGCAGACGGTCGGACCAGCCGCAGTCGGCGGCAGCGCGCGCACCGGCGTCAGCCACCTGTACACCTTGTGTTCGGTTCGTCCCGGATGCTTACGTTGTGTACCGGCCCTCCGGCCAGCCCCGTGTCGCGTCGTCCGAGGAGGACCGGTGTACCCGACCGTCGCTGACGTGCTCGTCCTTCCGGCCGTGCGGCGGGGCCGGCCGGTGGTGGTGGCCGGCCGGGCCGGACTGGACCACCGGGTCCGGTGGGTGCACGTGGCCGAGATCGCGGACATCGCGCACCTGCTGCGCGGCAACGAACTGGTGCTCACCACCGGCATCGCCCTGCCCGAGGACGCGGCCGGGCTCACCCGCTACGTGGCCGAGCTGGCCAGGGTGGGGGCCAGCGGCCTGGTCATCGAGCTGCTCAGGCGCTGGCCGGGTGGGCTGCCCGAGCCGTTGGTCAGCGCCGCCGAGCAGGCCGGGCTGCCGCTGATCGCGCTGCCCAGGGAGACCCGGTTCGTGGCGGTGACCGAGGCGGTGGCCGCGCTGATCGTGAACGCCCAGCTGGCCGAGCTGCGCGCGGCCGAGCAGGTGCACGAGACGTTCACCGCGCTCACCGTGGCCTGCGCCGAGCCCGCCCAGGTGCTGCGCGAGGTGGCCCGCACCGCCGGCCTGCCCGTGGTGCTGGAGACCCTCGGGCACGACGTGCTCGCCTACGACTCGGCCGGCACCGACGCCACCGAGCTGCTGGCCGACTGGGCGGACCGCTCCGCCTCGGTCGCCCTGCCCGAGCGGACCGGCTACCACGAGGACGCCGGCTGGCTGGTCACCTCGGTGGGCGCGCGCGGTGCGGAGTGGGGCCGGCTGGTGCTGGTCTCCCCCACCCCGCCGGCACACCGGCAGGTGGTGGTCGCCGAGCGGGCCGCGTCCGCGCTGGCCGTGCACCGGCTGGTCACCCGGGACCGGGAGAGCCTGGAACGGCACAGCCACCGCACCCTGCTCACCGAGCTGCTGGCCGCCCCGGCCGGGCCGGCCGACCTGGTGGCCAGGGCCGCCGCCCTGGGCGTGCCACTGCGCGGGCGCCGACTGGTCGGGGTGGCCGTGCGGCCGCGCACCACGGCCAGCCGGGATCCGGCGCCCGCCCTGGCCACCCAGGAGCTGCTGCGCGACCTGGCCGAGGCCACCGCGCTGGCCGCCCGGCGGCTGAGCCTGCCCGCGCTGGTCGGGGTGGTGGACGACACCAGCGTGCGGGCACTGCTGGCGCTGCCGGCCACCGGCGAGGTGGACCCGGTGCTGCGCCGGCTCGCCGAGCAGGTCCGGTACGGCGGGTCGGGTGGCAGTGGCCGGTCGGTGCCGGTGGTGGTCGGGGTGGGCAGCACGGTGGACGCGGTCACCGACGCCCGGCGCAGCCTGGTCGAGGCCGACCACGTGGCCGGGGCGGCGGCCCGGGCCCGCACCGGTCGGCGCGCCGACCGACCGGGCCAGCCGAGCCAGTCGGGCCAGTCGGGCCAGTCGGACCCACCCTTCCACCGGCTGGCCGACGTGCGCCTGCCCGGCCTGCTGCACCTGCTGCGCGACGACGACCGGCTGGCCGCGTTCGTGCAGCGCGAGCTGGGGCCGCTGCTGGCCAGGGACGCCCGGCAGGGCACCCGGCTGGTGGAGCTGCTGCGCGGCTACTGCGAGCACGGCGGGAACAAGACCTCGGCTGCCGAGGCGGCGCACCTGTCCCGCACCGCCTACTACCAGCAGCTGGCCCGGATCGAGGGGGTGCTCGGCGTGTCGCTGAACGACCCGGAGTCGGTGCTGTCGCTGTACGTGGCACTGCTGGCGTTGGACATCACCACCACCTGATCGGCGACAGGGTCCACTCAGGACAGACCCGATGTCCACTCAGGACAGCCACGGCAGGTCCGGTTCCCCCGGTCACGGGTGGCTGTCGTGGCAGTGGACGCGCGGGCAAGCCGGCCCGGCGGCGGCGACCCCACGGGCGCGGAGACCGGCACCCGTGCTCGCGCAAGTGGCGGAGTGTGCGGGAAATCCGGCAATCGTGGACAGTGTGACGCTGCCCCGCGGCACCGGGCGCGACCCAGGATGCCGAGATGGAATCCACGCGCCAGGGCCAGCAGCCGGTCGCCGGGATGCTGCCACACCGCGATCGCCCGCCCGCGCCCGGGGTGTGAGGCGATGGGGCCCGGCACCGCACCGCGCCAGCTGACCCACGCCGACGGCCGGGTGGAGCTGACCGACTACACCGCGATCGTGGGCAGCCGGTACGTCAACCCGGAGCTGGCCCCGGTTCCGGTGCGGGCCCGCACCTGGTCGACCTACACCTACTTCGCCCTGTGGATGGGCATGGCCCACAACATCCCCAGCTACCTGCTGGCCTCCGGGCTGGTGGCGATCGGGATGAACTGGCTGCAGGCGTTGCTGACCATCACCCTGGGCAACCTGATCGTGCTGGTGCCGATGCTGCTCAACAGCCACGCCGGCACCAAGTACGGCATCCCCTTCCCGGTGTTCGCCCGCGCCTGCTACGGGGTGCGCGGCGCCAACCTGGCCGCGCTGCTGCGCGCGTTCATCGCCTGCGGCTGGTTCGGCATCCAGACCTGGGTGGGTGGCCAGGCGATCTACGTGATCGTGGGCCAGCTGGCCGGCACCGGCTGGGTGAACGCGCCCCGCGTGCTGGGCCAGCCGTGGACGCTGTGGCTGGGCTTCGCGGTGTTCTGGCTGGTCCAGATGCTGATCATCTGGCGCGGCATGGAGGCGGTGCGCCGGTTCGAGAACTGGAGCGCGCCCCTGGTCACCGCGGCGTTCCTGGTGCTGGTGGTGTGGGTGGTGGTGCGGGCCGGCGGGTTCGGGCCGATCCTGGCCGAACCGTCCGCGCTGGGCTGGGGCGCGGAGTTCTGGCGGGTGTTCGCGCCGTCGCTGATGGGCATGATCGCGTTCTGGGCGACGCTGTCGCTGAACATGCCCGACTTCACCAGGTTCGGCGGCAGCCAGCGCCAACAGGTGCTCGGCCAGGTGCTCGGCCTGCCCACCACCATGTCGTTCATCGCGATCGTGTCGATCGTGACCACCTCGGGCACGGTGGTGCTCTACGGCGAGGCCATCTGGGACCCGGTGCGGCTGGCCAGCCGGTTCAGCAGCCCGGTCGCGGTGATCGCCGCGCTGGTCGCGGTGGTGCTGGCCACGGTGTCGGCCAACCTGGCGGCCAACGTGGTCAGCCCGTCCTACGACTTCTCCAACGCGGTGCCGAAACTGGTCAGCTTCCGGGTCGGCGGGCTGATCACCGGGGTGCTGGGCGTGCTGATCCAGCCGTGGCGGCTGATCGCCGACCCACGCGTCTACATCTTCGCCTGGCTGGGCTTCTACGGCGGGGTGCTGGCGGCCGTGGCCGGGGTGCTGATCGGCGGCTACTGGCTGGTCCACCGCACCCGGCTGGATCTGCCCAGCCTGTACGCGGAGACGGGGCGATACTGGTTCCGCGGGGGCTGGAACTGGCGGGCTGTCGTGGCCACCTGCGTGGGTGCGGTCCTCGCCGTGGGCGGCGCCCACTCCGCCCCCGGCGCCGGCCCGTTCCCGCCGGAGGGCCTGATTCCCGCGCTGAAACCGCTCTACGACTACTCGTGGGTGGCCGGCCTGCTCGGCGCCCTGCTGGTCTACCTCGTCCTGTCCCGTGGCGGCGCGTCCTCGGGGGAAGGGAGAAAGCGTGGCCGACATCGTCAAGGCCGGACTCGTCCAGCAGCGCTGGACCGGTGACAAGGACTCCATGATCGCGGCGGCGGTGGACGCCATCGGCGTGGCCGCCTCGCGCGGCGCCCAGGTGGTGTGCCTGCAGGAGCTGTTCTACGGCCCGTACTTCTGCCAGGTGCAGGACACCGACTACTACTCCTACACCGAGGCCGTGCCGGACGGTCCCACCACGGCGCTGATGCGCGAGGTGGCCGAGCGGCACGGTGTGGTGCTCATCGTGCCGGTGTACGAGGAGGAACAGCCGGGCGTCTACTACAACACCGCGGCGGTGATCGACGCGGACGGCCGGTACCTGGGCAAGCACCGCAAGAACCACCTGCCCCAGGTGAGCGGGTTCTGGGAGAAGTTCTACTTCCGGCCGGGCAACCTGGGCTACCCGGTGTTCGACACGGCGGTGGGCCGGATCGGCGTGTACATCTGCTACGAGCGGCACTTCCCCGAGGGGTGGCGGGCGCTGGGGTTGGGCGGCGCGCGCATCGTGTTCAACCCGTCGGCGACCAGCCGGGGGCTGTCGGAGTACCTGTGGCGGCTGGAGCAGCCGGCCGCGGCCGTGGCCAACGAGTACTTCGTCGGCACGATCAACCGGGTGGGCGTGGAACCCTTGGGCGACAACGAGTTCTACGGCCAGTCCTACTTCGTGGACCCGCGCGGGCAGCTGGTCGGCGAGGCCGCCTCGGACACCGCCGACGAGGTGGTGGTGCGCGAGCTGGACATGGGCGTGCTCGCCGAGGTGCGCGACCTGTGGGCGTTCTACCGGGACCGCCGGCCGGACAGCTACAGGCAGCTCCTCCAGCCGTGACGGTCAGCCGTGACGGTCAGCCGTGACGGTGCGCCGGCTCTGGCCCACACCCCCGCCCTCCCAGGGGGGCGACCCCAGGTCCAGCCTACCCACCCCACCCCGGGCGGGACAGGGCGGCGAGCGGGGCTGTGGACAACTCGGGGCCCTGTGGACAACTGGCACCACGATCGAGTGAATGTGGCCGAGTCGGGACGCGCGTGTGGGAAAGGCGGGCGGCGATGCGCACTGTGGTTCGCGGCGGGCTGGTGGTCAACGCCACCGGGGCGGCACCGGCCGACGTGCTGGTCGAGGGCGAGCGGATCGCCGCCCTGGCCGCGCCGGACGCCGGCCTGACCGACGGCTGGGCGGCCGCGGCCGACCGGGTGGTGGACGCCACCGGCCGGTACGTGCTGCCCGGTGGCGTGGACGCGCACACGCACATGGAGATGCCCTTCGGCGGCACCACGTCCTCGGACACCTTCGCCACCGGCACGGTGGCCGCGGCGTGGGGCGGCACCACCACGATCGTGGACTTCGCCGTGCAGGCCAAGGGCACCAGCGTGCTGTCCACACTGGACGAGTGGCACGCGAAGGCGGACGGCCAGTGCGCGGTGGACTACGGCTTCCACATGATCGTGTCCGACGTCAACGACAACAGCCTCAAGGAGATGGACGCCTGCGTGGCGGCCGGGGTGAGCAGCTTCAAGCTGTTCATGGCCTACCCCGGCGTGCTGTACGCCACCGACGGCGACATCCTGCGGGCGATGCGCCAGGCCACCGGCAACGGCGCGCTGATCATGATGCACGCGGAGAACGGCATCGCCATCGACCAGCTGGTGGCCAGGGCACTGGCCGAGGGCCGCACCGCACCGGTCGAGCACGGCCTGACCCGGCCGCCGGAGCTGGAGGCCGAGGCCACCGGTCGGGCGATCCAGCTGGCCGGGGTGACCGGCGCCCCGCTCTACATCGTGCACCTGTCCTCGGCGCCCGCGCTGGCCGCGGTGAGCCAGGCCCGCGACGCCGGCCAGAACGTGTTCGCCGAGACCTGCCCGCAGTACCTGTTCCTGTCCATCGAGGACCTGGCCAGGCCCGGCTTCGAGGGCGCGAAGTTCGTGTGCTCGCCGCCGCTGCGCCCGGTGGAGCACCAGGCGCCGCTGTGGCGGGGCCTGCGCACCAACGACCTGTCCGTGGTGTCCACCGACCACTGCCCGTTCTGCTTCGCCGAGCAGAAGGAACTGGGTCGGGGCGACTTCTCCCGGATTCCCAACGGCATGCCGGGCGTGGAGCACCGGATGGACCTGCTGCACCAGGGAGTGCTCGCCGGTGAGCTGAGCCTGGCGCGGTGGGTGGAGGTGGCCTCGACCACGCCGGCCCGGATGTTCGGCCTGTACCCGCGCAAGGGTGTCATCGCGCCGGGCTCGGACGCGGACATCGTGGTGTACGACCCGACCGCCACGCAGACGCTGTCGGCCGCCACCCACCACATGAACGTGGACTACTCCGCCTACGAGGGCATGGAGATCACCGGGAAGGTGGACACGGTGCTCTCCAGGGGCCGGGTGGTCCTGGCCGATGACACGTTCACGGGTGCGGCGGGCCACGGCCGGTTCCTGCGTCGCGACCTGTGCCAGTACCTGCACTGACTCCACTTCGGACGGACCGACCGGGTTGGGAGGCCACAATGGACTTCGGTGTCGTGCTGCAGACCGATCCGCCCGCCTCGGCGGTGGTCCGGACCCTGCGCCGGGCCGAGGAACTGGGTTTCTCGCACGGGTGGACGTTCGACTCGTGCGTGCTGTGGCAGGAGCCGTTCGTCATCTACTCGCAGGTGCTGGCGGCCACCAGCCGGATGGTGGTCGGGCCGATGGTGACCAACCCGAGCACCCGCGACTGGTCGGTGACCGCGTCGCTGTTCGCCACCCTCAACGACATGTTCGGCAACCGCACGGTGTGCGGGATCGGCCGGGGCGACTCGGCGCGCCGGGTGATCGGCCGGCCGCCGGCGTCCCTGGCCACCCTGGCCTCGGCCATGCACGTGATCAGGGAGCTGGCCGAGGGCCGGGAGGTGGTGCACCACGGCACGCCGGTGCGCCTCCCGTGGGTGCGCGACGGCCGGCTGGAGGTGTGGATGGCCGCCTACGGGCCCCGGGCGCTGCGCCTGGTCGGCGAGCGGGCCGACGGGTTCATCCTGCAGACCGCCGACCCGGACATCGCCCGGTGGACCATCGCCTCGGTGCGGGCGGCGGCCCGGGACGCCGGACGGGACCCGGCGGCGGTGCGGGTGTGCGTGGCCGCGCCCGCCTACGTGGGCACCGACCTGGCCCACCAGCGCGACCAGTTGCGCTGGTTCGGCGGCATGGTCGGCAACCACGTGGCCGACCTGGTGGCCCGCTACGGCCAGGACGGGCCGGTGCCGCGCGCGCTGACCGACTACATCGCCGGCCGGCGGGGCTACGACTACGCCCACCACGGCCGGGCCGGCAACCCGTCCGCCGACTTCGTGCCGGACCCCATCGTGGACCGGTTCTGCCTGCTCGGGCCGGTCTCGGCGCACCGGGACCGGCTGGCCGAGCTGGCCGAGCTGGGCGTTGACCAGTTCGCCCTCTACCTGATGCACGACGACCGCGAGGCCACCCTGGCCGCGTACGGCGACAGCGTCATCGGTCAGGTGGGCACCGGGGTCGGCTGACCGCGCGCCCGCTCGAAGCCGCGCGCCCGCTCGAACGGGTGGTTTCGCCTCCGTCCCGCGCGGACCGGTATCGGCACCACGGCCCGGCCTCGCCACCGGTGGTGCCGGCCTGATCGCCGGTCGGGCCATCGGCCGTGCCGCCAGGTGGCGGTGTCGAGCTGACCCACTCTCAGTGAATAGTTGCTAAGTACAGCTTCCAGAAGGTAAATATCTAACCAGTTGAACTTTAAAGGACTAGACGGTCCTGCCCGAGTGGAAGGAGTTCCCATGCGCATGTCCGCCCCCAGACGCCTGGCCCTGGCGGCCACCGGCGCGGCCGTGATCACCGGTCTGCTGCTGGGCGGCGCGGCCGGGGCGTCCGCCTCGCCCGCCGCCACCAGCCCGGCCGCCCCGGCCGCCAGCGCGAGCACCGCCATCCCGCACTCCGTCCTGCTCACCTCCGCCGAACTGCCCGACGTCGGCTCCCCGTGGAGCAGCCAGGAGATCACCTACGACACCAACCAGCAGCTGATGGCCTCGGCCGAGACCGCCGACGGGGCCTACACAGCCGGCTCGACGGTGGGCAAGTACCGCAACGAGGCCGAGGCCGCCTACTACAGCGACACCGCGCGCCTGCTGGCCGACGCCCAAAGCCGGATCGGCCAGGGCGGCCTCGACCCGGTGCACTACACCAAGCTGACCACTGTGGACGGTGTGGACGTCTTCCAGGTGGCCTACTACACCTGGGGCTACTACGTGGGTGACGCGGTGGTCTTCGCCACCCACGACGGCCTGTACACCTACCAGGTGAAGCTGTGGCTGCCCGACCCGAGCACCGCCACGCCGGACGTGACCGCCACGATCGCGGCCGTCAAGCGCCACCTGGCCACCCTGTGACGGCCTGACCGCACCCGGGCCGTGGCGGCCTGACGAACCCGGGGGTGCGGGCGCACGCACCCCCGGGGCTCACACCAGCAGCAGGGTCTTGCCGAGCACGGCGCGGGCCTCGATCGCGGCGTGCGCGTCCGCGGCCCGCTCCACCGGGAAGGTCCGCCCGATCACCGGCCTGATCCGCCCGGCCGCCGCGGCGGCGAAGACCCGTTCGGCCAGCCGCTTCTGGTTCGCCCCCACCTCGGCCAACTGCTCGAAGCCCAGCACCCGCACCCCGCGCCGCCGCACCAGTTCCGCGTCGATCGCGGTCGGCGTGCCGCTGGCCGCGCCGTGCTGGGAGAACCGGCCGCCCGGCGCGGTGATCCCGAGCGCGGCCTGCCCGATCCGGCCGCCGACACCGTCGAACACCACGTCCGGCCCGGTCCCGCCGGTCGCCGCGAGCACCTGGTCGGTCCAGTCCGGCTCGGCGTAGTCGACCACCACCTCGGCGCCCAGTTCCCGGGCCAGCGCCAGCTTCTCGACCCCGCGCGCCGCGCCCACCACCCGCGCGCCGGCCTGGTGCGCCAACTGCACCAGCAGGCTGCCCACCCCGCCGGCGGCCGCCTCGACCAGCACCCACTCGCCCGCGCGGATGGCGGCCTTGTCGAACAGGCCGAGCGCGGTGCTGCCGTCGTAGCGCAGTGCCGCCGCCTCCGGCAGGCCCAGCCCGTCCGGCACCGCCACCAGCGACTCCACCGGCGCCAGCGCCCGCTCGGCGTACGCGCCCACGTCGTGCACGGTGCCGGCGGCCACTCGCCGGCCGAGCCAGCCGGAAGCCACTCCCGCGCCGATCGCCAGCACCTCGCCGGCCACCCCGCCGCCCGGCAGGTAGGGCGGCTCCGGCAGCGCCGGCCCCGGGGTGAACCCGCGACGCAACTGGGTCTGCACGAAGTCGATCCCCGCGACCGCCACCCCGACCACGACCTGCCCCGGCCCGGCCACCGGCTCCGGTGCCTCCCCCGGCACCAGTACCTCGGGGCCGCCGAACCTGGTCACCCACACCGCCCGCATCCCGATCCCCTCACCTCAGCCCGCACCCGACGCCCGCCGGCGTCGCCGCGACCAGTGTCAAAGCTCCAGTCCACTGGAGGTCAAGCGCGGTTGAGCTGGATCACACCGTTAGTGCGACGAACGTTCTTGACCTCCACCTTCCTGGAGGTTCTACCGTCCGAACAGGACATCGCGCGGCAGCGCCCGGTTCGCCGCGGTCCACCCGGCGAGCACGCCGCACACCACGGGAAGGGCACGGTCATGACGTCAGCTCCACTGGAACGCATCCCCTGGCGGGTGTGGCGACTCGCCCTGGTCATCGTCATCGGCGCGTTCCTCAGCATGCTGGACGCGTCCCTGGTCAACGTCGGGCTGGACACCATCGGCACCGACCTGGGCGCGCCCCTGGACCTGGCGCAGTGGGTGGCCACCGGCTACCTCATCGCCCTGGCCGTGTCCCTGCCGCTCTGCGGGTGGCTGGGCCGGCGGGTGGGCGTGGGCCGGCTGTGGCTGGGCTCGCTGGCCGCGTTCACCGTCGCGTCCGGACTGTGCGCGCTGGCGCCGGACGTGACCTGGCTGATCGGCCTGCGCGTGCTCCAGGGGCTGGCCGCCGGCCTGCTGGTGCCCGCCGGCCAGACCATCCTCGGTCAGGCCGTGGGGCCGCAGCGGCTCGGCCGGGTGATGAGCATCCTGGGGATCGCGGTGAGCAGCGGCCCGGCCCTCGGCCCCACCGCCGGCGGGCTGATCCTGCACAACCTGCCGTGGCAGTGGCTGTTCCTGGTCAACCTGCCCATCGGCGCCGTCGGCCTGCTGCTGGGCCTGCGCCTGGTGCCCCGGGGCGAACTGGGCGCGGCCGCGCCGCTGGACTGGCCCGGGTTCGTCCTCATCGGACTCGGCCTGCCGCTGACCGTGTCCGCGCTGACCAGCTGGGGCGAGCACGGGAGCATCGCCACACCGGCGGTGCTGCTGCCCCTGGTGCTCGGCGTGGCGGGACTGCTGGCGTTCGGCCTGCGCTCCCGGCGCCACCCGCACCCGCTGCTGGACCTCGGCCTGTTCCGCAACCGCGTGTACCTGGCGGCCAGTGGTGCCACCGTGTTCAACGGCGCCGGGCAGTTCGGCGCCATGCTGCTGTTCCCGCTGTACTTCCAGCTGTCCCAGGGCATGGACGTGATCAGCACCGGCCTGTCGCTGATCTCCCTCGGCCTGGGCACGGCGGTCGTGCTGCCGCTGGGCGGCCAGCTCACCGACCGCTTCGGCGGCGGGGTGGTGGCCTTCTGGGGCGGCGTGCTGACCATCGCCACCACCGTGCCGTTCGCGCTGCTGCCCACCGACACCGACGCGCTCGTGGTGCAGGCGCTGCTCCTGGCGCGCGGCATGGCACTGGCCCTGGCGGCGACCCCGATCACCACCGCCGCCTACGCCTCGGTGCGCCCCGACCAGCTCCCCGACGCCGCCACCCAGGTGAACATCGCCATCCGGGTGGGCGGCGCGGTGGGCGGCGCCCTGTTCGCGGTGGTCCTGGCCCAGCACCTGCCCTCGGGCACCGAGACCGCCTTCCACACCGCGTTCTGGTGGCTGACCGGCGCCTCGGTCATCGGCCTCGCCTGCACCCTGTGGCTCTGGCTGGTCCAGCGCCGGCCCGCACCCGCGCCCTCACCGCGCGTCCGCGAGGGTGTCTAGTCCCCGCCTGGCGCGCCCGCGCTGGGCGCGCGGCGGCGCCGACCTACCGACCCGTCCACTGTGGACGGCGCTTGGCCAGGAAGCTGGCCACTCCCTCGCGGAAGTCGGCGCTGCCCATCACCGTCGCCACGATGTCCTCGCCGTCCGGCAGCGCGGCGGTGCGCAGCCGGTACGCCGCCTCCTTGGCCGCCCACATGGTCAGCGGCGCGTGCCGGCTCAGCTGCTCGACCAGCGCGTCGACCCGGGCGGTGAGTTCGTCGGGCGCGCACACCTCGGCCACGAACCCGGCGCCGGCCGCGTCCTCGGCGGTGAGCAGCCGCGCCCGCAGCAGCAGGTCCAGGGTGCGGGCCGGGCCGAGGTGGTGCACCAGCAGCGAGTAGGTGTTCATCGACAGGCAGTTGCCCAGGGTGCGGGCGGTGGGCACGCCGAACCGCGCGGTGGTGGTGGCGATCCGGATGTCGCAGCAGGCGGCCAGCACCATGCCGCCGCCGACGCAGTACCCGGACACCGCCGCCACCGTGGGCACCCGCACCCGCTCCAGGGTGGTCGTCACGGCGGTGATCCGGCGCTCGTAGGCGATGCCGTCGGCGGCGTCGGCGAAGTCGCGGAACTGGCCGATGTCGGTGCCGGCGACGAACGCCTCGTCACCGGCACCGCGCAGCACCATCACCCGGATGCCCTCGTCCGCGTTGGCCAGCTCGCACGCCCGGGTGAGCCCCTCGTACATCGCGAAGGTCATGGCGTTGCGCTGGTCCGGCCGGTTGAACAGCACCCGGAGCACGGCCCCGTCCCGCTCCACGATCAGCTCGTCGGACACCCGTCTTCCCCTCCCGCCCGCCTACCCGGTCCGGCCAGCCAACCCGCGCGCCGACCACCCGTCAAGCGCACCGCGACGCGGCTCGCACCGGCGTCGCACCCGGGTGCCGACGGGTAGGCTGGGCGTGATGAGCGAGTCGGACGACGAGGACGAGGGCGCCGAGTTCGAGGTGTCCGAGGAGGCGCACACCATCTGCCACCTGTGCGGCGGTGCGGGTTTCATCGCCAACCCGGTGCAGGCGGTCATCGGTGACGTGCCGCGCACCATCGACAACGGCCGGCCCTGCCCCGCGTGCGACCAGGACGGCTTCCTGGTCGGCCTGGTCCCCCCGGTCTGATCCACGAGAACCGGGGTTACCCGATCACTACGGCATGTCCAGCGACCAGGCGGTCACGGTCACCTTGCCGGTGGTGCCGTTGTCGATCCGCATGGGCAGGGTGGTGGCGGGCCCTCCCGGCACTGGCGCGGCCACCAGGTAGGAGCCGGGCGGGGGGACCTCCCACTCGGTCACGATGTTGGACCACATCACCATGGCGTACGCGCGCTCGCCCGGCGCCAGGGTCACCGGACTGGGGCCGGGGTCGATGGCGTAGTAGCCGGAACCGTGCTCGACGGCGACGTTCATCGGCGCCCGCTGGTCGTCCAGCACGGCCAGTTCGGGGTAGCCGTTCACCGCGTAGGGCTGGTCACCACAGTTCTCCAGGCTGATCACCACGCCCCGGTGGCCGACGGCGGCGTCCACGGCCCCGCTGGTGATCCGCACGCTCTCCGGACAGACGTCCTCGGCGCCGGCCGGCGCGGGGACGCTGACGGCCGCCGCGGGCGCGGCCAGGGCCGCGGGAACAGCGGTCACGCCCACCGCCGCCACACTCGCGGCGAACACCAGGGTCAGGCCGGCGACTCTGCCCGGGCTGGGTCTTCTCCTCGTGCGCACGGATTACGCCTCCTCCGCTCGGCAATGTTGCTCTTTTCCCGAACGTAGCGCGATCGAGTGAATCTTCGCCACAAACGCTGGTCAGCGCTGTCGAGCGGGTCACCAGGTCACGGGTAGCTCGGCCAGGCCGAAGATGGCCGAGTCGGACTTGAGCGGCAGTTCGGCCACCGGCCGGGCCAGCCGCAGCGTGGGCATGCGCTCGAACAGGGTGCGCAGCGCGATCTCCAGTTCGGCGCGCGCCAGGTTCTGGCCGAGGCACTGGTGCACGCCGTTGCCGAACGCCAGGTGGTTCCGGGCGCCGCGGTGGATGTCGAACTCGTCGGGGCGGTCGAACGCCCGCTCGTCGCGGTTGGCCGAGGCGCCCAGCACGTAGATGCCCTCACCCGCGCGCACCAGCTGCCCGCCGATCTCCACGTCCTCGACGGCCATCCGGTCGAACGCCACCCAGTCCACAGCGGAGTGGAAACGCAGCAGTTCTTCCACCGCCCCGGGCAGCAGACCCGGATCGGCCCGGATCTCGGCCAGCGCCGCCGGGTTCTCCAGCAGGCTGAGCACGCTCAGCGGGATCATGTTGGCCGTGGTCTCGTGTCCGGCGAGCAGCAGCAGGAACGCCATGCCGGCCAGGGCCTCGCGGGTCAGCTCACCGGTGGCCACCCGCTCGGTGAACAGCCGGCTGACCAGCCCGTCGTTCGGTTCGCGCTCCACTCGGGCGACCAGCTCGGCGAGGTAGCCGCGCAGCTCCCGGACGGCCGCGTTCGCCTCGGCGGGATCGGTGGTCAGCCGGGCGAACGTGCGGGTGCGCGACTCGAAGTACTCGTGGTCGGCGTAGGGCACGCCGAGCAGCTCGCAGATCACGATGGACGGCACCGGCAGGCCGAACCACTCGACCAGGTCGAGCGGGCCGCCCTCGGCCAGCATGGCGTCGACGCGCTGGTCGACCACCCGCTGGATGGCCGGGCGCAGCTGGTTGATCCGGCGCACGCTGAACTCGGAGATCAGCATGCGCCGGTAGGCGGTGTGCTCGGGCGGGTCCATGTCGATGAACTGCCCCTCGGGGCGCTGGCCGGCCTCGCAGGACTCGGGATTGGTCGTGGGGAAACCAGGCTGGGTGGGGTCGGTGCTGATCCTCGGGTCGGTGAGCACCTGCTTGGCCTCGGCGTACCGGGTCACCACCCAGCTGTGCTGTCCGCTGGGCAGCCGCACCCTGACCAGCGGCCCCTGCTCGCGCAGCGCCCGGTACTCCTCGGGCGGGCTGAACGGACAGCGCCGGGTCATCGGGAAGGCGGGCGGGTTCCCGACCTCGGGCACCCCGTGCGAGCTGGGCGAAGTGTGTTTGGCCGTGGTCATACTGTGCTCCTTCGGAGAGGCGACCGGCTGACGTGACTTACTTACACGAAAGTAAGTGAACGGGCCGGCCGCGGTCAAGTGCTGGGCGGAACAGGAGTGACGAACCGACGATGAGTGGCCGGCGCAGCGACACCAGGGACCGGATCCAGCAGATCGCACTGGAACTGTTCGCCGAACAGGGCTACGAGAACACCTCACTGCGGGAGGTGGCCGACCGGCTGGGCATCACCCGTCCCGCGCTGTACTACCACTACAAGACCAAGGAGGACATCCTGGTCGGCGTGGTCGAGGACCTGATCCGCTCGATCGACGAACTCCTCGACTGGGCCCGCGCCCAGCCCCGCACGCAGGACGCGCGCATGGCGGTGCTGCGGCGGATCACCGACCTGCTCAGCACCCGCTGGCGGCCGCTCATCAAGTTCTCCCAGACCAACCAGCGGTTCCTGGACACCCACCCGATCGGCGACCAGCTGCGCAACCGCATGCTGACCATGGTCTCGGTGCTCAGCGGTCCCGAGGACACCCTGGTGCGGCAGTTCGAGGCGCGGTTGGCGGTGCTCGCGGTGGTCATCGGCAGCGTGCCGGCCCTGTTCGACCTCGACGTCACCGATGAGCAGCGCAACGCCGTGGCCCTGGAGGTCGCCACGAAGCTCCTGCGCGAGGCCTGATCAGCCGAACCTGGTGCTGGCGAACAGGCCGACCGGGTGGCGGGTGGCGCCGTCCACCACCAGTTCGGCCAGGATCTCGCCGACCACCGGCACGAACTTGAAGCCGTGCCCGGAGAACCCGCACGCCACCACCACCTGCGGGTGCTCCGGGTGGCGGTCGATGACGAAGTGCTCGTCCGGAGTGCTGGTGTACAAACAGGTTCGAGCGTCCACAAAGGACCCGGTCAGGTCGGGGACGCGGGTGGCGAAGAAGTCGGCGATGGCGGCGGTCTCCTCGGGCCGCACGGTTCGGTCCACAGTGTCCGGATCGCAGTCCGCGCCACCGCGGAAGAAGGCCACCTTGCACGCGTCCGGCGACTCCGGGTGGCGGGGCACGCCGTAGCCCTGCCGGCCGTCGGGCGTCTCCCAGACGTAGACGGGGTGGCGCTCGGCGTCGAACGCGTCGGCCGGACCGGCCGGGGCGAACCAGAACTGCACCTGCCGCTCCACGCGCAGCGGCACCCCCAAATCGGCCAGCAGGCGCGGGGCCCACGCACCGGGGCAGACCACCAGCTGCCCGGCGTGGTACACCCCCTGCTCGGTCACCACCCGCACGCCCGAGCCGGCCGGGTCGGCCGTCCACTCGCGCACCCGCTCCTGGTAGTGCAGCTCCGCACCGGCCCGACTGGCCAGCCGCAGGTGGGCGGCCACCCCGGACTCGGGCACCACCAGGCCCGCCGCCCGCTCGTAGAGCGCGACCTCGGTGGCGGCCGGCCGCAGCGTGGGAAACCGGCGGCGGATCTCGGCCGCGTCGAGCAGTTCGTGGTCCAGGCCCCACTGGTGGGCGCTGCGGCGGCTGCCGGCGACGGTGCGGCTGTCCGGCGCGCCGATCATCAGCCCGCCGGTCCGGTAGACCAGGCGGCGGTCGGCGCGGCGCTCCACCTCGTCCCACAGCTCGTAGGCCCGCAGCAGCAGCGGCACGTAGGCGGGGTCCTCGAAGTACGCCTGCCGGATGATCCGGGAACCTCCGTGACTGGACCCCCGGTCGTGCAGCGGCCCGAACCGCTCCAGGCCCAGCACCCGCTGTCCCCGCCTGGCCAGCTGGTACGCGGCGGCCGACCCCATCCCGCCGAGCCCGATCACGATCGCGTCGAAAGTGGACACCGGCAAACCCTGCCCTTCCGCCAGTTCCTCGGCCCGTCGGTTGGTCAGTCCGCCCATCCTAGGGGCGATCAGTCGGACGAGCACGGCGGCAACGATCACCGGCTCTCGGTAGAATGAATACAACTGCCGCCCATCGCACCGGAGAGCCGGTGGCCTCGGGTTTCCTCGGCAGGTCCCGCGCGGGGGCCGGACGACGTGGTCGCGGCCGGGCAGCGGGCCGGGTGACCGGCCGGGGCCAGAAACCGCCCCGCAGCACGGGTTCTCGCGCCATGCGGGCCGTGCGCCCGTGTTCATCGTCGTCGCGACGGCCGCCGTTACCCCGACGGTCACGAGATTCCAACGAAACCGGCGGGCAACCCAAAAGCCGCCAAATGGCCGTGATGATCAGGGTCGTTCTCGAACCAGAGTGTTCCCTGCGGGTTCGAGAGCACCGTCCGCGAGGGGCCTTCGAGGAGGCAGACGAAGAATGCGAACACGACGCACGTTGGCCGCGGCGTTATCCCTGCCGCTGGCCGCGTCGCTGGTGACCCTGGGCGTGGCCCCGGGTGCTGGCGCCGCCCCGGCCGCGCAGACCGGCCAGACCAGTGAGTACACCGTGCTGTTGGAGGACGGCGCGAACCGGGACGCGGCGCTGTCCGCCGTCCGGGCCGCCGGCGGCACCGTGACCAAGGAGAACACCGCGATCGGCGCGCTCACCGTGACCGCGCCGGCCAGTGGGTTCGTGCAGCGGGTCGCCGCGTCCGAAGCGATCGTCGGCGCCACGCACGCGCGCAGCATCGGCACCGCGCCGCAGCAGCCCGGGGTCACCCCGGAGGCGGTCCGCCAGCGCGACCTGGTGGAGAAGGAGAACCAGTTCGGGCCCAGGGCCAGCGCCAGGAAGGCGGCGCCGGACCCGCGCGGCCAGCAGGCCACCGCCGGCCTGGACCCGCTGGACGACCAGCTGTGGGGCCTGAACATGGTGCGCTCCACCCTGGCCAGGGACAAGCAGGCCGGTGACCGCCGGGTCACCGTGGGCGTGCTGGACACCGGGGTGGACGGCACCCACCCGGACATCGCGCCGAACTTCGACGCGGCGCTGTCCCGCAACTTCACCGTGGACATCCCCTACGACTCGACCGGTGCCGTGGTGGACGGCCCGTGCGAGTTCCGCGGCTGCGTCGACCCGGCCAACCACGACGGCGGCGGCCACGGCACGCACGTGGCCGGCACGATCGCGGCGGCGGCCAACGGGTTCGGCATCTCCGGTGTGGCGCCGAACGTGACCCTGGTGAACATCCGGGGCGGCCAGGACAGCGGCTACTTCTTCCTCCAGCCGGTGGTGGACGCGCTGACCTACGGCGCCGACATCGGGCTCGACGTGATCAACATGTCGTTCTACGTCGACCCGTGGCTGTACAACTGCACGGCCAACCCGGCCGACTCGCCCGAGGCGCAGCTGGAGCAGCGCACCACCATCGCCGCGGTGCAGCGGGCGCTGAACTACGCGCACCGCAAGGGTGTCACCCTGGTCGGCGCGCTCGGCAACAACCACGAGGACCTGGGCAAGCCGCGCACCGACTACAGCAGCCCGGACTACCCGGCCGGCGCGACCTACGCCCGGCCGATCGACAACGCCGACTGCCTCGACCTGCCCACCGAGGGCGAGCACGTGATCAGCGTGGCCGCGCTCGGCCCGTCGGGCACCAAGGCCGACTACTCCAACTACGGGGTGGAGCAGGCCACGGTGTCCGCGCCGGGCGGCTACTACCGCGACGGCGTCGGCACGGACTGGTACCTGGCCAACGAGAACCTGATCCTGTCGACCTACCCGCGCAACATCGCGCTGGAGGACGGCGCCATCGACGCGGACGGCAACATCACCCCGGCCGGCCAGTCCCTGGGCGTGCAGAAGGACTGCACCAGCGGCGTGTGCGGGTACTACCAGTTCCTGCAGGGCACGTCGATGGCCGCGCCGCACGCCACCGGGGTGGCCGCGCTGATCGTCAGCCAGTACGGCACGGCGGACAAGGACCGCCCTGGCACGCTGACCATGGCTCCGGACAAGGTGGAGAAGGTGCTGCGCGGCACGGCCACCAAGCGGGCCTGCCCGGTGCCGCCGACCGTGTCCTACGCCAACGTGGGTCGTCCGGCCGAGTTCGACGCGACCTGTGAGGGCACCGAGAAGTTCAACGGCTTCTACGGCAGCGGCATCGTGGACGCCTACGGCGCGGTCACCCGAGGCAAGGACTACCTGAAGTAGCCGACCAGAGCCGAACACCAACGGGCCCGGCGGCCGCGGTGCGACCTGACCGTCCACTGTGGATTCCGGGCCCGTTGCGCGCCCACCCCCCACCCCACCCCACCGCGAGTCGACTTTGCAAACCCCGCGAGTTGACACTTCAGGCAGGGCCATGTGGGTGACCAGGACGGGTTCGGGGCGACCGATCACCGTGATCGGCAACTGGTCACAGCGGCAGGGGCGGTAGATCTCGGGCCCGGGATGCCCCGGGGCCAGTGCCGAACCAGCCGCGATATCCGTCCACAGTGGAGGAACTGGGGACGCCTGAGATGGACTGGCCGGAGAGGTTGGTCAATCGCGTGATCGGTGGCCGGTTCTCGCAGGCAGTGTGAGGCCGGTGCTGGTTGTAGCGGTGTAGCCATGCTTCGAGTGCGGCGCGTCGCTCGGCTTCGGACTGGTGGCAACGGGCGTAGGCCCAGCCGTCGGCCACGGTCCGGTGGAAGCGCGTGGCCACCTCACTGATGGGCCAGCCGTCGTCAACAACGAGGTGAGCGACGGTAAGCCTGTGCTTGGGCGTCAGAGCGGCGTCGGGGTGTGTCATGAGCGTTGTACCCCGGGCATGAGAAGGGCCAGCAGCCGGTGCGGCTGCTGGCCCGGTTGAGGGATTGGGTTCAGTTGGCGGGAGCGGTGTCGCGCTCGGTGAAGACCTCGCGCGCCACGAAGGTGGCGTTCACCGCGCGTGGGAATCCGCAGTAGCAGGCGGCGTGCAGGATGACCTCGGTGATCTCTTCCCGGCTGATGCCTACGTTCAGTGCTGCACCGATGTGGACCTTGAGCTGTGGTTCGCAGCCGCCGAGCGCGATCAAGGAGCCGAGGGTGACGAGTTGGCGGCTTCGGGGATCCAAGCCCGGACGGTCATAGATGTCGCCGAATCCGAACGCCGCGACGTGGTGCCCGAGTGCTGGGTTGATGTCGGCGAGTGAGTCGATCACTGCCTCGCCGGCGTGTCCGTCGATTCGCGACAGCACTGACTGTCCGTGACGGCGACGAGCGAGCTGCTCGGGGCTGTCGATGTCGTGTTGGGGAGCGGAGGTGTTCGTCATGGTCGAGGGGCTTTCTGATAGGTGGCGATCTTGTACTCGGTGGCAGCAAGAGCGAGTTGGAGCTGGGCGATCTGGGAGCGCAGGGTGTCGCGGTGCTCCAGCATCATGTCCATGCGTTCAGAGACCGTGTCCCGATCCGCGTCGACGAGGTCGATGTAGTGGCGCAGGTCGCTGATCGGCATACCTGAGGTCCGCATCCGTGTCAGGAACACGAGGCGGCGAACCGCGGCCGCGTCATAGCGACGATGCCCCGCACCATCGCGAGGCACGCAGACCAGGCCGATGCGCTCGTAGTAGCGCAGCGTGTGGGGATTCACCCCGAGGTGAGCGGCCGTCGTCGCGATGTCCCACTCGGTCGAATCGTCATCGCGAGCGAGTTCACGCAACGCCTCGATCGAGACCCCGCCTGGCGGATCCACCGCCAGGCGAAGCGCCTCGCGCAACGCGTCGTCCGGTTCCATGACCAGGACGGTAGAGGTGTGAGCGCACTCAAAGGCAAGCGCATCATCGATCAGTGTCCGCGGTCAGTACACCTAGAAGTGCGTGCTGACCCCGAAGGCGGCGCGCAGCTGCGCCATGTCGTGCAGGTCCCGCGCCCGGGGCTGGTAGCCCTGGTGGAAGTGGATCTGCTGGGCGGTTGACACGCAGGGCACCTCGGTCCGGCCGATGCGGCCGGTGACGAAGCACTCGGCGGGGTAGTCGAACGTGCCGCCGGCGTCGTCGGCCGCCTGCACCGCCGAGCCGTCCGGCGCGAACGCCAGCGGGTGCAGGTCCAACTGGGCCGCCCCGGGGCCGGTCAGCACGAACCGCACCGGCCGCAGGTCCAGGGTCAGCCGGAAACCGTTGTCCGCCAACACCTGCACCGCCCGGTCCTCGTGCTCGACGTTGTGCAGCAGGTCGAGGTCCTCGTGGGTCCTGGTCTGCCGGCCGACCAGGGCGTCGATGCCCCACCCACCGGCGATCCAGACGGCCACGTCGGCCGCGCGCAGCAACTCCAGCACCCGCAACACCGTGGCGGCAGTCATCACGCCCGGATGCCTATCGGCCGGCCACCCGCGCGGGCAACCGGTTTTCCGGCCGGTCCGGTCCGGCCGGCGTCAGCTCCCCAACGCCGTGCCGGTGGGCGTCATCCCGGCCACGGCGAGGTCCAGCAGCCGGTTGGCCTGGTCGGCCGAGATCTCCTCGTGCACCCAGGCCGCCGCGTTCATCAGGGCGGACACGTCCGCGCTGGTCACCTCCGGCCGCAAGGCGCCGGCCGCGCGGGCGGTGCCGACGAGTTGTTCGGTGACGCTGGCCAGCCGCGCGCAGTCCTCGGCCAGTTCGGCGGCCTTCAGGCCGGGGCCGACGATGAACAGCGCGGCCAGCCCCTGGTAGGTGGCGGCGTGCGCGACCACCAGCCGGATCCAGGTGGCCAGCGCCGCGCCCGGGCTGGCATCGGCCAGCAGCGCGTCGCCGCGCGCGAACAGGGCGTCGTGGCGCTCCCGCAGCAGTGCGGCGATCAGCGCGAGCCGGGTGGGGAAGTGCTTGTAGAGCGTGCCGATGGCCACGCCCGCCTGCCGGGCGATGCGCTCCAGTGAGGCGTCGACGCCGTGCTCCCGGAACACGGCGTCGGCCTCGGCGAGCAGGCGCTCGTAGTTGCGCCGCGCGTCCGCCCTCGGCCGGCGCCGCCGCGGTGTCGCCGAGTCCATGCGCACCCCCTTGCTAAGTTGAGGCACCCTCACCTATCTTGGTTGAGGGCCCCTCACCTTAACTGCCGGCAGCGCACCAGCGCGAGCGCACCGCCGCTCGCGCCCACCCCACACACAGACAGACAGGGACAGCGATGATCCTGGTTACCGGCGCCACCGGCGCCATCGGCCAGCACCTGGTCGCCCAGCTCAAGCGGGACGGCGTGCCGTTCCGCGCACTGGTCCGCGACGAGGCCAAGGGCAGGGCGCTCGGCTGCGACTTCGTGGTCGGCGACTTCGACGACCCCGACTCGATCACCCCGGCGCTGCACGGCGTGGACCGGCTGCTGCTCAACACGCCCTTCGCCCTGCCGGTGAACGGCGAACTGCCCATGATCCGGTGGCAGAACACCCTCATCGACGCGGCCAGCGCGGCCGGGGTGCGCAGGATCGTGAAGGTGTCCGTCTGGCGCGCCCGGGCGGAGGGCAAGCTCGGTGAGAACGCGCACTGGCGGATCGAGCAGCACCTCAAGGCGTCGGGCGTGCCGTGGACCGTGTTGCGCCCCAACGCCTTCATGCAGAACTTCATCACCGGCGCGGCGGGCGGCGCCATCGTCGACGGCACCATCGTGAACTGCTACGGCGACGGCCGGCTCGCCTACGTCGACTGCGTGGACATCGCCGCGTGCGCGGCCGAGGTGCTGACCAGCGACCGAGGCGTCGGCCAGAGCTACGACCTGACCGGGCCGGAGGCGCTCACCCAGGCCGAGATCGCGGCCAAGCTCTCGGCCGCGCTGGGCCGCACCGTGCGCTACGTCGGCGTGCCCCCGGCCGAGATGGCGGACACGCTCACCCGCAACGGCTTCCCCGCCGAGGTGGCCCGCGAGGTCACCGCCCTGATGGCCGAGGCGACCACGGGCGTCATGGCCATCACCACCACGGGCGTTCGCGACCTGATCGGCCGCGAACCCCGCACCTTCGACGAGTTCCTGGCCAGCAACCGGGACGCCTTCGACATCCGGTGACCACACCGCCCGCCGCCGGGACCGAAGGTCCACTGTGGACCTCCGGGTCCCGGGGTGGTCGGCACAAGGCACCGGATCAGGATCAGGGCCGCACAGCCACGGCGTCGATCTCGTAGAGCATTCCGGGCAGGGCGAGCGCGGCCACCCCGACCAGGGTCTGCGTCGGCGGCCTGGCACCCCAGATCCCGCCGATGAGTTCGCCGATGACCGCGAGCTTGTCGGCGTCGTGGTCGACCACGTAGCTGCCGACGCGGACCACGTGCTGGTAGTCCAACCCCACCGCGGCGAGCGCCTTGCCCAGGTTCTCCAGCGCCCTGGTCATCTGCGCCCGGAAGTCACCGGGCACCACCTGGCCGGTGTCGTCGGAGGCGTACTGGCCGGCGATGAAGACGAGTTCACCGGACGTGGTGGCCACGTGGCTGTAGCCGAAGCCGACCGGGTCGTGCAGCGTGTCGGGGTTGATGATGTCGTGCGGCACCGCGGGTTCCTCCTCAGCGGATCACGTCCCGGCGCACCGCCGGGCGACAATCATGGACATTACGTATCCACGATGTCGCGACGCAAGCCCGGGCCGGGTCACGGCACGGCGGCCCGACGTGATCTCGACCTCGTTCCCGCACCCCCGCGGCGGCTGGCGCCCCACGGCCGCGCAGGCATCGCCCGACGCCCGGCGCCCGTGCCCCGGGGGTTCAGGCGCCGGACAGGGCGATCAGCGCGATCGCCACGGCGGCCAGGCCGAGTCCGACGAGCTGGCGCGCGCTGACCCGCTCGCGCAGTGCGGTGATCCCGAGGACGACCGGGATCGCCGGGTAGAGCGCGGTGAGCACCACGGCCAGGGTGAGCAGTTGCTCGCGCGTGGCCAGCGTGTAGAGCAGGGTCCCCAGCGTGCCGAGGGTTCCGGTGGCCAGCGTGCCGAGCAGGAGCCGGGGCCGCGGCCGGAGCGCGGCACGCGTGGCCAGCGCGGCCGGCGCGATGGCCAGCACCGACGCCACCCGGCTGACCAGCAGCGGCCAGAGTCCGGCGGCCTCGTCCGCCCTGGCCAGGGCGATGAACTGCACGGCGAAGCCCACCCCGGCGACCAGCCCGGCCAGGCTGCCGGTGGCGGTGCCGCCGGAGCGGCCCGGCTCGGCGCGGTGTCCCGGCTCACCGGACGCCCGGGAGACCAGCCAGAGCGCGGGTGCGGCGGCGGCGATGCCCAGCCAGCTCAGCACCGGGGGCCGTTCGTCCAGCAGGACGACGCCGACCAGGACGGGCAGCGCCACCGCGCCGACGTCGCTGACCGGCACCACCACGCTGAGCTTGCCGGTGCTGACCCCGCGGTAGAGGAAGGTGATCCCGATCCCGGTGCCGACCCCGGACAGCGCGCCCCAGCCGAGCGCGGTCACGTCGACCGAGGCGGCCGGCACGGCCAGGGTGACCGGGAGGATCGCCGCGGTCCCCCCGAGCTGACCGAGCAGGGCGACCGCGGTGCTGTTCATCCGGCGGGACAGCAGCGCGCTGAGGAAGTGGGTGCTGCCGAAGCACAGCGCGGAGGCCAGTGCCAGGACGTTACCCAACGGCTTCTCCCGCACGCGCGTCGTGGTGCGCGCCGACCTGGGCGGCCTGGCGCCGCCGCGACTGGCCGACCGGGCAGGACGCGCCGGCGCGCAGGCAGCTGCCCCGGTCGCACAGCCGGCAGATCCGGTCGGAGTTGCCCACGCCGTGGTGGATGCCGGTGAGCAGCTTCTCCAGGATGGTGGCCAGGGTGCGCTGGTCGGCCAGGGACAGCCGGGCCACCAGCGCGGCGATCTCGGTGTTGCGCGAGTCGAGCAGCTGCCTGGCGACCCGGCGGCCGGCCGCGGTCAGGTGCACCGACACCCACCGGCTGCCGGTGGGCCTGCGGGTGACCAGGCCGCGCTGTTCGAGTCCGTCGACCATGCGGGCCGCGGCGGACTGGGTCAGGCCCACCCGCCGGCCCAGTTCGGTGACGTTGAGCCGGTTCTCCTCGTGCAGCAGCACCAGTGCGGCAGCGCCGCTGCTGCTGGTTCCCGACGCGGTCTTGGCGCCGGCCACCAGGAGATCGGTGACGGCGAGGGCCGTTGCGCCCAGCAGGTTGACCACCCGTGCCTCGTGCATGCGGCCTGCAATGCCCCTTTTCCTCGGCAACCAAACCGGTTAACCGTTCACATCGGCCGTTCTGCCGCGGTGCGCTCGGCCAGTTCGCGCAACTCGGTCACCACGTCGGCGGCGGACGGCGCGTGGTCCGGGTCGAGCAGCCACTGCATCATCAGCCCGGTGAGCAGGGCCAGCGGCACGGATCCGCCGCTGCCCGCGCGGGCCTGGCGTTGCCCGGCGACGAGGTGCTCGCGCAGTTCGGGTGAGCGCTCGGCCTGCACCAGGGCCTCCAGGTTGGCCACCCACAGCGCGCGGTGCGAGGTGAACGTGCTGATCAGCGCCGCCCACCGCCGCTCGGGGTCCGCGGACCGGCCGACCCGGTCGAGTTCCGCGCTCAGTTCCTCCATGGCCAGCACCAGCGCCTGGGTCAGCAGCGCCTCGCGCGAGCCGAAGTGGTAGCCGATGGCCGCGTGGCTGACGCCGGCCGCCGCCGCGATGTCGCGCACCGTGGTGCGCGCCCAGCCCCGCTCGATCAGGCACCGCGTCGCGCCGGCCAGCAGGTCCTCCCGGTTTCCCATGCCGAGCAGCATACCGAGGGATTGACCAATTGGTTGAGGCGAACGTCTTGCGCGATTGGTTTGCGCGATCGTCTTGACCGTTTGGACAAGAGCTGCGTACGGTCTGCGCCATGACGAACACGAAGGTGCTGATCTCGGGTGCGAGCGTCGCCGGACCCGCGTTGGCGTACTGGCTGCGCCGCCAGGGGTGCGCGGTGACCGTGGTGGAGCGGAGCGCGGTGGTGCGCGAGAGCGGGTACGCGGTGGACTTCCGCGGCGACGCGCTCGACGTGCTGGAGCGGATGGGCATCCTGGCCGAGGTGCGCGCGCACCAGACGCGGATGCGCGGCACCACCGTGCTGGACGCGGACGGCCAGCAGGTCGCGCGGCTGCCCGCCGAGGCGTTCGCCGGCGAACTGGAGGTGCCCAAGTCCGACCTGACCCGCATCCTGCACCGGATCACCCGCGACGACGTCGAGTACGTGTTCGGCGACTCGATCGCCGCGATCGACCAGCACGACACGGGTGTGCTCGTCAGCTTCGACCACGCGCGGCCACGCGAGTTCGACCTGGTCATCGGCGCGGACGGGGTGCACTCGCTGGTGCGGCGGCTGGTGTTCGGGCCGCACGCGCGCTTCCAGCGGCACCTGGGCATGTCCGGCGTCGGCTTCACCGCGGCCAACCACCTCGGACTGGACCACAGTGGACTGTTGAGCACCGCGCCCGGCCGGGCCGTCTACCTGTTCAGCGCCGCCGACGTCGAGCGGATGACGGTCAGCCTGTCGTTCGCCACCGACTCACCGGAGCTGGACCGGTTGGACCGCGCCGCACAGCAGGAGATCGTCCGCGACCGGTTCGCCGGCCAGGGCTGGGAGATCCCCCGGCTGCTGGACGCCATGACCACCGCCGAGGACTTCTACTGCGCCTCGTCGTGCCAGGTCGAGATGGACCAGTGGTCGTCCGGCCGCGTCGCGCTGGTGGGCGACGCCGGCTACTGCGCCGCCCCCACCTCCGGCATGGGCACCTCACAGGCCCTGATCGGCGCGCACCTGCTCGCCACCCACCTGGCCGCGCACCCTGGCGACCACCGCGCCGCGTTCGCGGCCTACGAGCGCGACCTGCGCCCCCTGGTCACCGAGAACCAGGCCAAGGGCCGCGAGGCCGCCACCCTCTTCGGCGCCTGATCCCCACCCCTCCCCCGCGAGTTGACTGTGCAAACCCTGCGAGTTGACAGTTCAGGCAGGGCCATGTGGGTGATCAGGCCACCGCGACCCGGGGTTCACGGGCTGGGCCAGGGGCGCTGCGGCGGCCGGAGCTGCTCGTAGGCGCTGGCCACGCGCAGCACGCCCAGGTCGTCGAAACGCCGACCGGTGATCTGCAGGCCGATCGGCAGACCGTCCACCGTGTACCCGCAGTTGACCGACACCGCGGGCTGGCCGGACATGTTCAGCGCCACGGTGAACCCGATGTGCTCGAACGGGCGGGCCGGATCGTTGGTGGGCGAGGCCGCCTCCGCCGGGAACGCCGGCACCGGCGACACGGGTGAGAGCACGACGTCGAACGGCTGGCAGGCGCGCAACGCGGCCACGCTCATCGCGTCCATCTGCGCGAACCCCTGGTACACCTCGGTGCCGCTCAACCCCGCGCCACCCTCGGCCCACTCGCGGATGTAGGGCAGCACGCGGTCCCGCCGCCCGTCGGGCATCCGCGCCAGGTCCGTCCAGAACCGGACGCGCCAGAACCGGTCCAGCCCGTCCAGCATCTCCCGGGTGAGGAACGGCTCGACCGGCTCGACCACCGCGCCGGCCGAGGCGAACGCGCGCGCGGCCGCGGCCACCGCGGCGGCCACCTCGGGTTCGGGGTCCAGCCCGACGCCGGCCGAGGGCAGGTGGCCGACGCGCAGGCCGGTCAGGTCGATGTCCAGCTCCTGCCAGGCGATGTCGGCCGGCGGCAGGCTCAGGTGGTCGCGATCGTCCGGTGTGGACAGCACGGCCATGAGCAGGGCGGTGTCCGCCACGGTTCGGGTGATCGGCCCGACGACCCGCCCCGGGTAGGGCGGGTCCACCGGCACCCGGCCGAAGCTCGGTTTGAGGCCGACCAGCCCGCACCAGCCGGCGGGCAGCCGGATCGAGCCGCCGATGTCGGTGCCCACGTGCAGCGGCCCGTACCCGGCGGCGGCCGCCGCGGCCGCACCCGAGCTGGAGCCGCCCGGTGTTCTGCCGGTGTCCCACGGGTTCCGGCTCAACGGGTGGAAGCTGGACAGCCCCGAGGAGAGCATGCCGTAGTCCGGCATGGTCGTCTTGGCCAGCAGCACCGCGCCGGACTCGCGCAGCCGGGCCGCGGCGGGCGCGTCCTCGGCGGCCGGCACCAGCTCGGTGGCGGCGCTGCCCAGCGGCACCGGCGTGCCCCGGGTGGCGATGTTCTCCTTCACCGTGACCGGCACGCCGTCCACCGGGCCGGCCGGCGCACCCCGGGACCAGCGCCGCTCGGCCGCGCGGGCCGCCGCCAGCGCCGCGTCCGGGTCCAGCGCGTAGGTGGCGCGCAGCACCGGCTCGGCCGCCTCGATCCGGGTCAGCACCGCCTCGGTCACCTCGACCGGGGACAGGGTGCCGGCGCGGTACTCGGCGACCAGCTCCACCGCGGTCAGATCGGCCAGTTCGGTCACGCCGGGCTCCTCTCTGCGCACTCCACGACTCAGCCGGCCGGCGGCTCGAAGCGGCCGTCCACCGCGGTCCAGCCGCCGTCCACGGCCAGCACCGCACCGGTGACGAAGCTGGACGCGTCCGAGGCCAGGTACACCACGGCGCCGGCCAACTCGTCGGGTCGGGCCCACCGGCCGAGCGCGCCCTTGCCGGCGTAGGCCTGGTACCACTCGGGGTTGGCCTTGATCTGCGCGGTCAGCGGGGTCTCCACCACGCCGGGCGCGATCGCGTTGACCCGCACGCCGGCCGGGCCGAACTCGGCGGCGGCCGTGCGCAGCAGCTGCACCAGGCCGGCCTTGGTGGCCGCGTACACGCCCTGCCCCGGCTCCACCACGCTGCCCCGGATCGACGAGAACCCGATGATGCTGCCGCGGCCCCGGGCCACCATGCCGGCGCCGAACGCGCGCACCACCTCGAAGCTGGCGGTGAGGTTGAGCGCCACCACCCGCTCGTACTCCGCGCGCGTGTAGTCCAGCAGCCGCTTGCGCACGTTGGTGGCGGCGGTGAGCACCAGCACGTCCACCGCGCCCAGCTCGGCCGCGGCCGCGGCCACGGCGTCGGCGTCCAGCACGTCGACCGGGTAGGCGGTGGCCGTTCCGCCGATCAGGGCGGCGGTTTCCTCGGCCGCCACCGCGTTCACGTCACCGCACACCACGCTGGCACCGTGCGCGGCCAGCGCCAGCGCCGACTCCCGGCCGATCCCGCTGCCGGCGCCGAGCACCACCGCCCGTCGTCCGTCCAACCGGAACAGTCGCGAGTAATCCACAGTGGACATCGAGGCACCTCCACTAGGGCCGGATCACGGCCATCCTGGTCACGGTCAGCTCCTCGACCGCGAAGCGCGGCCCCTCCCGGCCGGTGCCGGAGTCCTTCACCCCGCCGTAGGGCATGGTGTCCGAGCGGAACCCGGGTACCTCGTTGACCACCACGCCGCCCACGTCCAACTCGTCCACCGCGCGGAAGGCGGTGGCCAGCGAGCGGGTGTAGACGCTGGCGTGCAGCCCGTACCGGGAGGCGTTCACCTGCTCGACCGCCTCCTCCACAGTGGACACTCCGCGCACGCACACCACCGGGCCGAACACCTCCTCCGACCAGCACGGCGACGCGTCGGGCACGTCCGCCAGCACGGTGGGCCGCACCGCGCCACCCACCTGGCCACCCCCGGCGAGCACCCGCGCGCCGGCCGCGACCGCCTGGTCCACCCAGTCCAGCACCCGCGCGGTGGCGCGCTCGTCGATGAGCGCGGCCACCCGGGTGGCCGGATCGCGCGGATCGCCGACGACCACCTCGTCCAGCCGGTCCAGCACCCGCTTGACGAACTCCTCGCGCACCGCCTCGACCACCAGCACCCGCTGCACCGAGATGCACGCCTGCCCGGAGGCGTAGAACCCGCCGCGCAGCACGGCGTCGGCGGCGGCGTCCAGGTCGGCGTCCTCGGCGACCACCAGCGCGGCGTTGGAGCCGAGTTCCAGCAGGGTCTTGGTGGGCGCGGCGGCCCTGGCGATGCGGTGGCCGACCGCGGCCGACCCGGTGAACGACACCGCGCCGATCCGCCGGTCGGTGACCAGGGCCGAGCCCACCTCGGCGTCCCCGGTGACCAGCTGGGCCAGCGCCACCGGCGCGCCCGCCGCCCGCGCCGCCTCGCGCACCAGGTGCACCAGCCACAGCGTGGCCAGCGGAGTCTGCGGCGCCGGCTTGCACACCACCGGGCAGCCGGCCGCGATGGCCGGGGCGATCTTGTGCGAGGCCAGCAGCAGCGGGTAGTTGAACCCGGCGATGCCCACCACCACACCGATCGGCCGGCGGGTCCAGAACCCGACCAGGCCGTCACCGGACGGCAGCAGGTCCAGCGGCACGGTCTCGCCGTGCAGCCTGGCCACCTCCTCGGCCGCGGCCGACCAGGTCACCAGGGTGCGGGCCACCTCGACCTGGCAGTCCACCAGGGGTTTGCCGGTCTCCAGCACCAGCAGCCGCTCGAACTCGGCGCGGTGCTCGGCCAGCGCGTCGTGCACGCCGGTCAGCACGGCCCGCCGCACCCGCGACGGCAGCGCGGCCACCGCCCTGGCCACCGCCACGGCCTCGGTCACCGCCTGCCCGGCCTGCGCCGGCGTGCCCACGGGTGCGGCCGCGATGGCACTGCCGTCGAACGGGAACCGCACGGTCGCGGTGTGCTCGACCGGCACCCAGTCCGCGCCGATCGGCAGGCCGGGTGGGTGGGGCGGGTCGAAGGCCGGTGCGGTCAAGGCTGCTCCTCCTCGGCGGTGCGGGTGGTGAACCTGGCCAGCGCGCCGCGCAGGGTGGGCACGGCGGCCAGCAGCTCCCGGGTGTAGGGGTGCTCCGGCGCCCGGTAGACCCGGTCGACCGGGCCGAGTTCGACCAGTTCACCCGCGCGCAGCACGGCCACGGTGTCGCACACGTGCCGCACCACGGACAGGTCGTGCGAGACGAACACCAGGGTCAGCGCGTACCGCTCGACCAGGTCGGCCAGCAGGTTGAGGATCTGCGCGCGCACCGACACGTCCAGCGCGCTGACCGGTTCGTCGGCCACCAGCACGCTGGGCCGGGGCGCCAGCGCGCGGGCGATGGAGACGCGCTGCCGCTGGCCGCCGGAGAACTGGTGCGGGAACCGGCCGGCGGCCTCTTGCGGCAGCCCCACCGCCTCCAGCAGCTCGGCCACCCGCCCGGCGGTGTCCGGATGTCCTTGCGCGACAAGGGGTTCGGCGATGATGTCGCGCACCCGCATGCGCGGGTCCAGCGAGCCCATCGGGTCCTGGAACACCACCTGGAGTTCGCGGCGCAGGAAACCCAGCTGGCGTTCGGGCCGGCCGCTGACCCGCTGGCCGCGGAAGCGCACCGTGCCCTCGGTGGGCTGGTCCAGCCCGGCCAGCAGTCTGATCAGGGTGGACTTCCCCGAGCCGGACTCGCCCACGATGCCGAAGCGCTGGCCGGCGGTGACCGAGAAGGACACTCCGCGCAGCGCGGCCACCGCCCGGCCGGGCCGGGTCAGCGACACCCGGGGCCGGCGGTAGGTCCGGTGCACGTCGGTGACCTCGATCAGCGGCTGGTCGCCGGTCATGGCGCGCCTCCCCCGGGATGTGTCGGGTGCCAGCAGGCGTGGCCGTGCTCGGGTGTGCCGCGCCAGTCGGGCAGCTGGCCGCAGGCCTGGTCGGCCCGGTCGCACCGGGTGCGGAACACGCAGCCGGCCGGGAACTGGCCGGCGCCGGGCACGCTGCCCGGGATGGTGCGCAGCCGGCCGCGCTCGTCGGTGGCGGTCAGGTCGGAGGCGGCCAGCAGGCCCCGGGTGTAGGGGTGGCGCGGCGCGGTGAACACCTGGTGCACCGGCCCGGACTCGACCAGCCGCCCGCCGTACATCACCAGCACCCGATCGCACAGGGACGCGACCACGGCCAGGTCGTGGGTGATGAACAGCAGTCCGGTGGAGCGCGCGGTGGCGGCGCGGATCAGCTCCAGCATCCGCGCCTGCACGGTCACGTCCAGCGCGGTGGTGGGCTCGTCGCAGATCAGCAGGTCCGGGTCGTTGGCCAGGGCGATGGCCAGCACGACCCGCTGGCGCTGGCCGCCGGACAGCTGGTGCGGGTAGGCGCGGGCCGTGTCGGCCGGGTCGGGCAGGCGCACCCGGTCCAGCAGCTCCACGGCCGCCGCCCTGGCCGACCGGCGGTCCGGCCGGGTGCGGTGCACCAGCATCACCTCGGCGACCTGGTCCACCACCCGCATGGCCGGGTTGAGCGCGGTCATCGGCTCCTGGAACACCAGGGTCATCCGGCGGCCGCGCAGCGCGGCCAGCGCCCGCTCGGACGCGCCGAGCAGGTCGTGGTCGACACCGGCCAGCCGCACCGACCCGGTGGCGCGCACCCCCTCGGGCAGCAGGCCCAGCACGGCCGACGCGGTCAGCGACTTGCCCGAGCCGGACTCGCCGATCAGCCCGACCCGCTCGCCCCGGTCCACCCGCAGGCTGACGTCGCGCACCAGTTCGGTGTCCACAGTGGACACGGTCAGCCCGGTGACGGTGAGCACCGGGGAGCGCGGCTCGGACCGGCTCATCCGCGTGCCTCCAGTCGCGGGTCCAGCCGGTCCCGCAGGCCGTCGCCGAGCAGGTTGAACCCGAGCACGGCCAGGGCGATGGCCAGCCCGGGCACCAGGGCCAGCCGCGGTGACACGGTGAGCAGTTCCTGGGACTCCTGCAGCATCCGGCCCCACGACGGGGTGGGCGGCCGGGTGCCCAGGCCCAGGAAGGACAGGGCCGCCTCGGCGAGCACGGCGATGCCGAAGGACACCGACGTCTGCACGATGACCAGCCCGGCGATGTTGGGCAGCACGTGCCGCACCGCGATGGCCAGCCGGCGCCGCCCGGCCACCCGCGCGGCCAGCACGTACTCGGTGCCCAGCACCTCCACCGCGCCGCCGCGCGCCAGCCGCGCGAACGACGGCGCCGTGGCGATGCCGATGGCCAGCATGGCGGTCAGCGTGTCCGCCCCGAACACCGCGCCGAACATGATCGCCAGCAGCAGCGCGGGAAACGCCAGCACCAGGTCGTTGCCGCGCATCACCAGCTCGCCCAGCCGGCGCGAGGACATCGCCGCCAGCACGCCCAGCGGCGTGCCGACCAGCGCGGCCACCCCCACCGCGACCACGCCGACGAACAGCGTGGTGCGCGCGCCCACCATGACCTGGCTGGCCACGTCCCGGCCGAACCTGTCGGTGCCCAGCCAGTGGGCCGCGCTGGGCCCGCGCAGCCGGTTGGGCGCGTCCACCAGGGTGGGGTCGTGCGGCGTCCACAGGAACGACACCAGGGCGAGCAGCACCACCGCGGCCACCAGCGCGCCGCCGACCAGCAGGCTGGCGTTGGCCCCGCGCCGCCCGGCCCGGGTGCCCGCCCCGGGCACCGGTCCACTCGGGATGTCCTCGACACCGCTCATCCGACCTGCCTCAGTCTGGGGTTGAGCACCGCGTAGAGCACGTCGACCAGGAAGTTGACCAGCAGCACGGTGAGCACCAGCACCATCACCACGTCCTGCACCACCAGCAGGTCGCGGTTGCCGACCGCGTCCAGCAGCAGGCTGCCCAGGCCGGGGATGACGAACACCCGCTCCACCACCACCGCGCCCACCAGCAGGGTGGTCAGCTGCAGGCCAAGCACGGTCACCACGGGCACGGCCGCGTTGCGCAGCCCGTGCCGCAGCAGCGCCCGGAACGGGGTGAGCCCCTTGGCTCGCGCGGTGCGGATGTAGTCCTCGCGCAGCACGTCCAGCACGGCCGAGCGGACGTAGCGGGTCAGCACCGCGCCCTGCACCAGGCCCAGCGACAGCGCGGGCAGGATCAGGCCGAGCAGGAACTCCACCGGGTCCACCACCGGTGGCGTCCACCCGCCGGAGGGCACCAGGCCCAGGCTCACCGCGAACACCTGCACCAGCACGATGCCGGCCAAGAACCCGGGCACGGCCACGCCGAGCTGGCTGAGGCCGGAGATCACCGCGCCGCTGATCCGGCGGTGCCGGACCGCGGCCAGCACACCGGCCGGCACCGCGATCAGCACGGCCACCAGCATGCCCGCGCCCACCAGCCACAGCGTCACCCCGTAACGGTCCACAAGGGACGGTCCAATGCGCTCACCGGTGACGTAGGAGCGGCCGAAGTCGCCGGTGAGCAGGCCGCCGATCCAGTCGAGGTAGCGCACGACCAGCGGCCGGTCCAGGCCGAACTCGTGGCGGGTCCTGGCCAGCAGTTCGGGCGTGGCGTTCACGCCCAGCGCCACCTGGGCCGGATCACCGGGCAGCACCGCCATGAACCCGAACACCAGCACCGACGCCACGGCCAGGCTGGCCAGCAGGATCAGCAGGCGTCTGGTCAGCTGGAATAGCACGTCTCATCCCCCTCCGGCTACCCGGCGGCCCGGCCCAGCGCGGTCAGGTCGAACGAGTCGCCCACCTGGTTCACCGCCAGCCCGGTGACCCGCTTCTTGGCGGCGACCACGTTGGGCAGCAGGAACAGCCAGTCGGCCGCGGCGTCGTCGCTGAGCGTGCGGGCCACCCGGCGCATGTCCTCGACCTGCTCGGCCTCGCTGCCCTGGTCCGCCTCGGCCAGCAGCCTGGCGACCTCCGGGTTGTCGTAGCCCCAGTAGTACCGGGGGTTGCCGAAGGTGGTGATGTCCCGGTTCTCCACGTGCTGGATGATCGACAGGTCGTAGTCGTGGTCGGTGAAGACCTGCTTGAGCCACACCGCCGGGAAGTCCAGCGGCTCGATGTCCACGCCCACCCCGACCCGGCCCAGGTCGGACTTGACCACCTGCGCGGCCGAGACCGCGTACGGCAGGTTGGGCACGCGCAGCCGCAGGGTCAGCCCGGTCTGGCCGGCCTCGGCCAACAGCGCGCGGGCCCGGTCCGGGTCGTGCGGGTAGGCCCCGGACAGGTCCTCGTACCAGGGGTCGGTCGGCGGCACCATGCTGCCGATCAGCGTGCCCCGCCCCGCCCACACCACGTCCAGCAGCGCCCTGCGGTCGATGGCGTAGGTCAGCGCCTGGCGCACCCGCACGTCGTGCAGTGGCGGCCGGGCGTTGTTGAACGCCAGCACCACCTCGCCGGTGGTGGTGCCCTGGATGACCTGGAACCGGGTGTCGTGTTCCAGCCGGGGCACCTGCTCGGGCGTTGTCACCGCGCTGATCACGTCGATGCCGTTGCTGAGCAGGGCGTTGGTCAGCGCGGTGGCGTCCTTGAAGTACTTGAGCACCACCGTGGTGTAGGTGGGGGGCGGCCCCCAGTAGCCGGGGTTGGCGGCCAGCACGATGGAGTCGCCCCGGGTGTGCTGAACCACCTGGTAGGGGCCGGTGCCCACCGGGGTGTTGGCCAGGTCGGCCACGCCGGTGGGGCTGAACATCGCGCCGAGGCGGCCGGCCATGGCGAACAGCCAGTTGTTGCTCGGCCGGCTCAGCACCACCCTGGCGCGGGTCGGCGAGACCACCTCGACGTGGTCCACCACGTCCATCGCGGACTTCAGCGAGATGGTCCAGTCGGTGCGCACCCGCTCGACGCTGAACCGGACGTCCTCGGCGGTGAACGGCGCGCCGTTGCTGAACCGCACGCCGGCCCGCAGGTGGAAGTCGTACACGGTGCGGTCCTGGCTCAGCGTCCACGACTCGGCCAGCAGCGGCTGGATCTTGCCGTGCTGGTCCAGTCGCACCAGGCCCTGGTAGACGTTGTAGAGCAGGGCCTGCGGGATGGCCGCGCCGTCGGTGTGGGTGAAGTCCAGGTTGGCCGGTTCAGCGGTGAAGCCGATGCTGATCGCGTCCGGGCCGCGGCTGGCGGTCGCGGTCGACCCGGCCGAACACCCCGAGCCCGCCACGGCCAGCGCGCCGGCCAGCAGCGCGGCCAGTGCGACACGGCGTCGCCGGGGCGGGCCGCCCGATCGCGCGCGTGCCCCGGTTCCCGCCGACCCGGCTGCCCCTGCCCTGGCTGCCCCTGCCTTGGTCGCCGCTGCCCTCGGCGCCGCTGCCCTGGTCGCCGTTGTCCCGGCCCCCACCAGGCCCGGCCAGCCGGTTCGCGTTCGCTGGCGCTCGCCGCGCCGCACCCTCGCTGTCACCGCGCGCCCACCCTCCCGCACTGCCGCTCAGCTGTTCCGCCGCTCCGCTGTCGCCTCCACCGTTGTCTACCGCCTCGACCTGGGTGGTGCCAGCCCGTGCCGCTGGCCACCACCGGCAGGTGTTCCGTCCGACGAACTGGTCTGACCAGTAGGCCGGACGGACGTGGTGGCCGAGCCTGGCACTCCCACCACCGGTGGTCAAGCAGCGGTACCGGCGAACCCCCTGTTCACGCCCATACCGCCCAGAACGTCCGTTTGCCCGAGCGAACGCACGAGTTGTACTTTCCGGCGGCACGGGTTGTACGTTCGCATCCGGCCAGATGGGTGAATCGCTACCTGAGGGGCGCCAACAAGAGCGGAGTAGTGAGTTGCCGGACGAGGTTCGCGGTGACCAGCGCGAGGTTCGGTTCGAGCGGGTCAGTCCGGTCCGGGCCTATGAACGGATCGTCGAACAGGTCGAGGAGGCCATCTTCACCGGGCAGCTGCGGCCCGGCCAGCACCTGCCCAGCGAACGCGACCTGATGATCCAGTTCGGGGTGGGCCGCTCGTCGGTGCGGGAGGCGCTGCGCGTGCTGCAGAGCAACGGCATGGTGCGGTCCCGCCCCGGTGACCCGCGCGGCCCCGAGGTGCTCGCGCCGTCCACCGAACCGCTGCTGCAGAGCATGACCCGCCTGGCCCGGACCGACGCGCTCAGCCTCGGCGAGCTGGTGCAGTTCCGGATGGTGCTGGAGAGCACGGCGAACCTGCTGGCCGCGCGGCTGCGCACGGACGAGCACCTGACCGAGCTGGCCGCCGCGCTGGCGGCGATGCGCGCGAGTGCCGAGCGCGGCACCCCGGAGTGCGGCCCCACCGGGTTCAGCCGCGCCGAGGCGGCCTTCCGCGACGCGGTGACCAGGGCGAGCGGCAACGCGCTGCTGCGGGTGTGCGCGGCGGTGGTGCGGGACGTGGTGGCCACCCTGCTCGCCGACAGCCCGGCCGGGGCCGACGACCAGCGCGCGCTGGCGCGCGCCGCACTGCACCACCACACCGCGGTGTTCGAGGCGATCCGCGCCGGCGACGGTGACACCGCGGCCCGGCTGGCCCGGCGCGGCCTGCACGAGCACTACGCGCGGCACTTACCGCCGGAGCAGCGGCCCATGCTGTTGCCGCTGCTGGACCACCGGCCGACCGCCGGCGAGGCACCGGACGGCGACGCGACCGGGGCGTAACCCTCAGCGCGCCACCCTCAGCGCGCCCCCTTCAGTGCACCACCCTCAGCGCGCCCCGGACCGGCCACCGGGCAGCGGCACCAGTTCCGCCCTGGGCTCGACCAGGGTCACGTGGTAGGCCGGCCCGTGTCCGGTGCTGGGCAGCAGTGACACGGTCAGCACCACCCAGACCAGTTCACCGGTGGCGCGCACCAGCCGGTACCGCTCGCGCGAGCGGCTCACCTGGCCGCTGGCCACCCGCTGGTAGGCGGCGGCGAGCAGGTCGGCGTCATCGGGGTGGAGCAGATCGACCAGCACGCGGTCGGGGGCGAGGTCGTGGCCGAGGATCTCGTCGAGCGCGGTGTTGGCCGCCACCCAGCGACCGTCCAGGTCGGTCACGGCGATGCCAATGGTCGAGCAGGAGAACACCGCGCGGAAGCGCTGCGTGCTGAGCCGGAGCGCCCGGGCCACCCGGTGTCGGTTCGGCATTGCCTCGGCCGTGCTCATCGGGCCACCTCGGTGCGGTCGGGCGGGGTCGCGGTCGGGCGGGGGGGTGATCGGGCGGGCGCGCGGTCAGGCGGGGTGCGGGTACCGGGCGGGACCGTGCTGGCGGCGCGGCGTGCGACACGGGGTGAACCGGGTTCCTACCCCGTTCGGCGGAAGCGTGATCCAGATCGGCATCGGTGGTTCAATCGCTTGGTGCAGCAACAAGGATCAGGCACGGCCAGTCCCCGCACCGGATCGGCGCCGACCGGCAAACCGCACCCGAACGGCGGTAGCCAACCGCTGCGTCCGGGCCTCGTCCAGGTCGGCAGAGTCGGTACATGACGTCAGCCGCTGCCTCGGGTCAACCCGACGTTCGACGGTTCCAGTGCCACGTGCCGGCGCGCCCTGGCCGCCTCGTAGCAGACCAGGCACGTGGGCCACAGCCACTCCCGCTTGGTCGGCTCGCGGTCCACCATGACCACCGGGTGCCGGCACAGCGTCTCACCCTCGTTGCCGGGCCCAAGTTCACCGGGAACAGCGTGTCTGCCCCCGTCCACGGGCCACCAGCGAAATGTTCCGGACATTGCACCAACCCTTTCTTTCCGGAATATCTATAAACTTAAGGCATCACCCCCACTCGGCCAAGTACGCCAAGTGTCGGCATCTCCCTTTGTGATTCAGCGCCCTTTCAGCGGGCCGGTCACCCCCACCCAGCCGGTGAGCTGGAGCGACGGACCGGATTCGGAAGGGAGGACAGGCTGAATTCCGGTCCGTCGCTGCTTGGCGCACGGTGGGACAGAACCGCGAGACAAGGAGGGGAACTACCCTGCCCCACCGCGCACGTTCAGATTAAACCTGCATATTCATTTGGTTCAATTCCACTATCGTGTGACATGTCCGGGGCGGCGACTCCAGTAGAGTGCGCCCGTCCCGATCACCAGGAGGATGGCGATGCCACCGCGGAGAGGCACGCGCACCCGGTTGCGGCGGGTCGGCAAGATGGTCCGGGACCTACGAAGCGCCGCAGGGAAGACTTCGGAAGAGGCCGCCGCCCGACTGAAGTGTTCACAGCCCAAGATCAGCCGAATGGAGAACGGCGAGGTGGGCATGAAGCTCGCCGAGCTGGAGGCGCTTCTCGGCTACTACCAGGCCACCGACCAGCAGCGACACCAGATCCTGCGCGCCTGGGAGGAGTCCAGGCAGAAGAGTCTGTGGTCGCGCTACGCCGACGCGCTGACCGAGAAGTTCCGCAGCTTCGTCGAACTGGAGGCGGACGCCCGACTGATCCAGGCGGTCGACATCCTGCTCGTGCCGGGTCTGCTCCAGACCGAGCGGTACACGCGGGCGCTGCACGCGGCGGCCAAACACTTCCCAACGTCAATCAGCGCGAACCGGGCAGTCGAAGCTCGAAAGGTCAGACAGCAGCGCCTCACGAATGACAACCCGGTTCAGCTACACACGATCGTGGATGAATCTGCGTTACGCCGAGTGGTCGGTGGCCGCGAGGTTATGCGCGAACAGCTATACAAGCTTCTTGACCTGGGCAAACGCTCGAACATCGTAATTCAGATTCTGCCATTCGGCGCAGGGGCCTACGCCACAATGCACGGGGCGTTCACTATCTTGTCGTTCACGGATCCAGAGGATCCGACCACGGTCTACCGAGAACACCTCGGGGGCGGATCGTGGGTCGAGGATCAGGCGGAAGTCCACCAGTACACCCGGACGTTCGAGGACCTGCGCGACGCAGCACTGGGCGCGCCCGAGTCCGCGGATCTCATCAGGAGGATCGCCGCCGATCTCGACGCCGAATGAACAAGAAGGGGTACCAGGCGTTGATCGACCTGAGCATTGCTCGGTGGCGTAAGAGCAGCCACAGCGCACCGAACAACAACTGCGTTGAGCTGGCACACCTGCCCGGCCGAACCGCCGTGCGTGACTCGAAGAACCCAGCCGGACCAGCACTGCTCTTCGGCTGCACCGAGATCGACCGATTCCTGAGTGCCGCCCGGGTTGGCCAGATCCGGGCCTGATCCGACCGCGCACCACGGAGTGGGTTGTGGCCCGCCGCCACCCTGGCGGGCCACAACCCGGCGGACCCCGGACCGACCGCGCGGCCCTACTGTCCACTATCGACGGTCGAGCGCCCGTTTCTTCCTTTCCCGATCGGCTTTTCCCTTATTCTCAGCCGACAATCCGTTCTCAGCTGACCATCCGTTCTCAGCTGACCATCCGTTCTCAGGCGACAATCCGGAGTGGATCGGCGAGCAGCACCGCCAGCGTCCGGACGAACGCGGCGGCCACGGCGCCGTCCAGTGCGCGGTGATCGACCGACAGGGTGGCGGTCATGGTCTGCCCCACCACCAGTGCGCCGTCCCGCACCACCGGCACCTCCCGCACCGCGCCCACGGCCAGGATCGCCGCCTCGGGTGGGTTGATCACCGCGGTGAACGAGTCCACTCCGAACGGACCGAGGTTGCTCACCGTGAACGTGCTGCCGCTCATCTCCGCCGCGTGGAGTCGGCCCTCGCGCGCGCGGCCGGCCAGTTCCCGGGATTCCGCCGCGATCTCGGTGATGCTCTTGCGGTCGGCGTCCCGGATCACCGCGACCACCAACCCGTTCTCCGCCGCCACCGCCATGCCGAGGTGAATCCGTTGGTGGGCAAGGATTTTGTCCCCGGCGAAGGACACGTTCACCTCGGGATGCGCCCGCAACGCGGTGGCGCACGCCTTGAGCACCAGGTCGTTGACGCTCACCTTGCCGGTGCCCCCGGCCGCGGCCGTCCTGGCGTTGAGCTGGGCGCGGAAGGCGAGCAGCTCGCCCACGTCCACCGTGCGCGTCACGTAGAAGTGCGGTGCCTCGCGCATGCTCTCGGTCAGCCGGCGCGCGGTGACGCGCCGGACCCTGGTCAGCGGGATCTCCCGGGGCGGTTCGGGCTCGTCCGGCACCCCGGCCGGCCGGCGGTGGTCCCACTGTCGCCCGGGGCGCGCCGGAACTCCCACCCCGGCGCGCTCCCCGCGCGGCGCGACCGGTGCCTCGGTCCGCTCCGGTGCAACCGGTTCGGCCAGCCCAGTGGATTCGGCCAGCCCAGTGGGTTCGGCAGGGCCGGTCGGTTCGGCGGCCGGGGTGGCTCGGCTCGCCGCGGCCACCACGTCAGCCCTGGTGACCCGGCCGCCCGGACCGCTGCCGGGCACGGTGGCCAGATCCACCCCCAGGTCCCTGGCCACCCGGCGGGCCAGGGGCGAGGCCCGGAACCGGTCGGCGGCCTGGGCCGGCGGGACCGGTGCCGGGGCGGTCGCGGTCCGCTGTGCACTGTCCACAGTGACCGGCTCTGCTTCCGGTGTGGCCGCAGCTGGCCGCGCGGGCCCGCCGGCCGGGTCGGGCGAGCCGCTGTCCGGCGAGCCGTTGCCGAGCACCGCGATCGGCGCGCCGATGGCAACGGTCGCGCCCTCCTCGGCGAGGACCTGCCGCAGCACCCCCGACTCGTAGGACTCGAACTCCATGACGGCCTTGTCGGTCTCGATCTCGACCAGGACCTCGCCCCGGTCGACGTGGTCGCCGACCCGCTTGTGCCACGCGACGATGACACCTTCTTCCATGGTGTCGGACAGTCTGGGCATGGCGATCTCGGTCACGCTGTTCCTCCTAACGACGCCGGGCGACCGCGTCGAGAGTCTGCCGGACCGCGGTGGCGAGTGACTCCGCCGAGGGCAGCGCGGCCAGTTCCAACGGCTTGGCGTAGGGCAACGGGACCTCGGCCGCGGCGACCCGGCGCACCGGCGCGTCCAGCCAGTCGAACGCGCCCTCCTGGAGGGTGGCCGCGATCTCCGCGCCGATGCCGTAGGTCAGCCAGTCGTCCTCGGCGATGACCGCGCAGTTGGTCCGGCGCACCGACTCGACAATGGTCCGCCGGTCCAGCGGGCGCAGGCTGCGCAGGTCGATCACCTCGGCGTCGACGCCGTCCTCGGCGGCCAGCCGCTCGGCGACCTCGACCGCCACCGCGGCCATCCGGGAGTATCCGATCAGGGTGATGTCGGTGCCCGGCCGCACCACCGCGGCCCGGCCGATCTCCGCCGGCCCGGCGGACTCGTCGACCTCGCCCTTCACGTTGTACAGGGCGAGGTTCTCCAGGAACAGCACGGGATCGTCGTCCCGGATGGCGGCCAGCAGCAGGGCTCTGGCGTCGGCGGGCGTGCTCGGCGCGACCACCTTCAGGCCGGGCACGAACGCGTAGTACAGCTCCACGTTCTGCGAGTGGGTCGCGGCCAGTTGCTGGCCGCCGCCGCCCGGCGTGCGGATGACCATCGGCACCCGGCACTGGCCGCCGAACATGCCGTGGATCTTGGCGGCGTGGTTGACGATCTGGTCCAGCGCGAGCAGCGAGAAGTTGATCGTCATGATCTCGACGACCGGCCGCAGGCCCAGCATGGCCGCGCCCACCGCGGCGCCCACGAACCCCTCCTCGGCGATGGGGGTGTCGCGGACCCGGCGCTCGCCGAACTCGTCGAGCAGTCCAGCGGTGATCTTGTAGGAGCCCTCGAACACGCCGATCTCCTCGCCCATGAGGAACACCGACGGGTCACGGGCCAGTTCGGCGCGCAGGGTGTCGCGCAGCGCTTGGCGATAGGTGATGACAGGCACGGGTCGTCCTCGTCCTACTGGTCTTCGGGGAACAGCGGGTCGGCCGGGAGACGGCGGGTCTCGCCGGGCACGGGGGTGGCGTGGGTGTGGTCGAACAGCGTGTCGACCTCGGGGTGCGGGCTGTGCTCGGCGAACTCGGTTGCCGCCTCGACCACCTGCCCGACCTCGGCGTCGAGCGCCTCGGCGGCCTGCTCGGTCAGCACCCCGGCCGCCAGCAGCTGGCCGCGCAGCCGCGCCACCGGATCGGCCTGCGCCAGCCGGTCCCGCTCGGCGGGCGTGCGGTAGCGCGCCGGGTCCACCACGGAGTGCCCGCGCAGCCGGCCGCTCATCGTCTCCAGCAGGGTCGGCTCGCCGCGGCGGGCGCGCTCGACCGCGCGCCGGGCCGCGTCGCGCACGGCGAGCACGTCGTTGCCGTCGACGCGTTCACCGGTCATCCGGTAGGCGGCGGCCCTGCGGTGCAGTTCGGGTTCGGCCGAGGACCGCTCCACGGGCGTGCCCATGCCGAGTTCGTTGTTCACCACCACGTACACCACGGGCAGCCGCCACAGGCTGGCCAGGTTCAGCGACTCGTGGAACGCGCCGATGTTGGTGGCGCCGTCGCCCATGTGGCACAGCACCACCTCGGTGCCCTGCCGGTAGGCGACGGCCAGCGCCGCCCCGGTGGCCAGCGGGATCTGCCCGCCCACGATGCCGTAGCCGCCGAGCAGCCGGGTGTCCACGTCGAACAGGTGCATCGACCCGCCCCAGCCCTTGGACACGCCGGTGGCGCGGCCGAACAGCTCGGCCATCACCCGGCCGGGGTCGACGCCCCTGGCCAGGGCGTAGCCGTGGTCCCGGTAGCTGGTGAACACGTAGTCCGTCGGCTCCAGCGCCGCCATCAGGCCGACGACCGTGGCCTCCTCACCGAGGTTGAGGTGGCAGTAGCCGCCGATCCGCGCGCGCGTGTACTCCTGGCCGGCCCGCTCCTCGAACCGCCGCACCAGCAGCATCCGCCGGTAGTGGCCGAGCAGCACCTCGGGGTCCTCGGTGCCGGACGGGGTGGGGTCCTGCTCTCGCCGACGCCGGGGCCGGCTGGTGGTCCTGGTCATGGTGGTGCCTTCCTCCTGACGTGCGACCAACTTACGCAATGATCGATCATTACTCAAATGCGGAGCCGCCGGTTACCATGACGCGGTGACCGAGCCGGAGCCGTTGCCGCCACTGTCCAGGGGCCCGCTGCGCGAGCAGATCCGCCGGGTGCTGCTCGACGGACTGGTCGCCGGGCGCTGGCAGCCGGGGGAACGCATCGTGGAACGGCGGGTGGCCGCCGAACTCGATGTCAGCCAGGCGCCGGTGCGCGAGGCGCTGCGCGAGCTGGAGGCGCTGCGGCTGGTGGAGTCCGCCCCGAACAAGGGCGCCCGGGTCCGCGACTTCGACGTCCGCGACCTGCGGGAGAGCTACCAGGTGCGGGCCGTGCTCGAAGGACTCGCCGCCGACCTGGCCGTGCCCGTGTTCGCCGGTGACGTGCGCGTGCTGGAGGAACACACCAGGCGGCTGCACCAGGCCGCGGCGGCCGGCGATGTGACCGCCCAGATCAGGCACGCCGTGGCGTTCCACCGCGCGATCGTGGCGGCCTCGGACAACCGCCTGCTGCTGGCCGTGTGGGAGTCGCTGGGCGTGGAGGTGTGGACGACCCTGTCCCTGCGGGTGTACCGGGCGGAACTGCACGAGAACGCCGAGGACCACGAGCCGATCGTGGCCGCCTTCCGCCGCCAGGACCCGCGCACCGGCGAGATCGTCCGCGACCACGTGCTCAGTTACGGCCTGCCCCCCGCACCAGCGCCGGACCAGGCCTGACCTGGTCCCTCGGCCCGTCGGCGTGATAGGACAGCGGGCAGGACGAGGGCTGTCGCCGGGAAGAGGGGTCGATCGTGACGGTGCGCGAGGACGCGGCTGCGCTGCGGGACGAACTGGTTGCGCTGCGCCGCGCGCTGCACGCCGATCCCGAGGTCGGGCTGCACCTGCCGCGCACCCGGGACCGGGTGCTGGCGGCCGTGGACGGGCTCGGCCTGGAGGTGCGCACCGGCTCGGCGGTGACCTCGGTGACCGGGGTGCTGCGCGGCGGCCGCCCCGGGCCGACCGTGCTGCTGCGCGGGGACATGGACGCCCTGCCCATGCGCGAGAACACCGGGCTGCCGTTCGCCTCCCGCACCGGCGACACCATGCACGCCTGCGGGCACGACCTGCACACCGCCATGCTGGTCGGCGCGGCCCGGCTGCTCGCGGCCAGGCGCGCCGAGCTGGCCGGTGACGTGGTGTTCATGTTCCAGCCGGGTGAGGAGGGCTGGAACGGCGCCCAGCACATGATCGACGAGGGCCTGTTCGAGGCCTCGGGCAGCAAGCCGGTCGCCGCGTACGCGCTGCACGTGCGCTCGGCCGGGCTGGCCTCCGGGGTGTTCTCGGCCCGCGCCGGCACCATGCTGTCGGCCGCGGACGGCCTGCACGTGGTGGTGCGGGGCCGGGGTGGGCACGGCTCGCAGCCGCACCTGGCCAAGGACCCGGTGCCGGTGGCCTGCGAGATGGTCCTCGCCCTGGAGAGCGCGCTGACCCGCGCGATCAACGTGTTCGACCCGGTGGTGCTCACCGTCGGCAACTTCCACGCCGGCACCCAGCGCAACATCATCCCGGACACCGCCCGGTTCGAGGCCACCGTGCGGTCGTTCTCCCCTCAGGCGCAGGCCCGCATCGAGGAGGTCGCGGTCGAGGTGTGCCGTGGCGTGGCCGCCGCGCACGGCGTCGAGGTGGACGTGGAGTACCGCCGCGAGTTCCCGATGACCATCAACGACGACGTCGAGGCCGAGTTCGCGGCCAGCACGGTGCGGGAGGTCTTCGGCGAGCAGCACTACCAGCCGCTCGACCAGCCGTGGCAGGCGTCCGAGGACTTCTCGCTGGTGCTCAACGAGGTGCCGGGCGCGTTCGTCTTCCTCGGCGCGTGCCCGCCCGGACTCGACCCGGCCACCGCGCCGAACAACCACTCGCCCGTCGTCGACTTCGACGAGTCGGTGCTGCCCGAGGGCGCGGCCCTGCTCGCCGAGCTGGCCATCCGCCGGTTGGCGGCCGAGCGCTAGCCCGCAGCGGGCGAGGTGGCCAGTCCCGCGGCGAGCACGCCGAGCGCGGCCGCACCCGCCGCGATCCAGAAACTCAGGCCGAACGCGGACGCCGCCGCCGTGCCGGTCCCCGGCAGGGTCTGCGAGGCCAGCACGGCGATGCCCAACTGGCTGCCGACGCTGCCGCCCACGGTCCTGGCCACCACGTTGATCCCGTTGGCCGAGGCGACCCGGTCGGCCGGTGCCGCACTGCTGACCAGGGCGGGCAGCGCGGCCATGGCCAGCCCGGACCCGATGCTGAACACCACCCACAACCCGGCGACCTGCCAGGCGGTGTCGTGGCCGAGGGCCATGGCCGCGGCGCCGAGCACGGCCACGGCCAGGCCGAGGCCCAGCACGGCGCGCGGCCCGAGCCGGCCGCCCATCCAGCCGGCCACCGAACCGGCCGGCAGCGTCGCCACCGACCCGGGCAGCATCACCAGGCCGGCGCCGGTCACCGACAGGGCGAAGCCGGTGGCGGTGGCGGCGTCCGGGGCCGCCGGCAGCTGGGCGAGCGTGGGCACGAGCAGGTAGAACACGTACTGGCTGATCCCCAGCAGCAGGGCACCCAGGTTGGCCATCAGGATCGGCCGGTGGGTGAACAGCTCCGGGTCCACCAGTGGTTGCGCCACCCGGCGTTCGACCACAATGAACAGTCCGAACAGGACGGTCCCGGCCGCGGCGAGGGCGATCACGCCCGGTGAGGTCCAGCCCCAGGCCGGCGCCTGGGTGAGCGCCAGCAGCAGGGCCGCCAGGCCCAGGCCGAGCACACCGGCGCCGAGCAGGTCGGGCCGGCCGGACGCGCGCACCCGGCTCTCCGGCACGTAGCGGGCGACCAGCACCAGGGCGGTGCCCACCAGCAGGCAGCCGGCCAGGAACATGGCCCGCCACGGCAGGTGGTCCACGATCAGTCCGCCGACCACCAGCGCGCCGCCGGCCCCGCCGCCCAGCACACCGGCGGTCAGGCCGAGGGCGAACGGAACCCGGTCGGCCGGCAGCGACTCGCGGAGGATGCCGTACCCCAGTGCCATCACGGCCAGGCTGACCCCCTGCACCGCGCGCGCCGCGATCAGCACGCCGATGTCCCAGGAGACCAGTGCCGTCACCGATCCGGCGAGGAACACCGCCAGCACGGTCAACAGCGCCCGGCGCTTGCCGAACTGGTCGCCGAGCCGGCCGATCACCGGGGTGAGCACCGCGCCCGCCAGCAGGGGCGCGCTGACCACCGCCCAGGTGGTGGCCGCCGCACTGGTGTCGAACGCCTGCCGCAGCACGTTCACGGTGGGCACCGGCATGGTCTGGGTCAGCGCGTAGGCCAGCACCGTGGCGGCGATGGCGACCACCACCCCGGTCTCGTTCCGGCGCGCCGCGGTCGGCTTGCTCGGCGCCGAGCGGGTGGATGAGGGCAGGGCCACAGGGGGAGGTCCTTTCCCTGGTCGGGAACAGGGCGAGCAGACACGGCGGGGCAACGGTGATCACCGCCGGGACCAGCATGGCCCTTCCCGGGTGGGCGCACGATCCGCTGACCGGGCCATGTGCCCGCCCCGGCGCGTCGCCGAGCGTGCTCACCAGGCGGTCCGGGCGCTCGCGCGCGGTGAACTGTGCCCGTTTGGCCCAGCCACCCTGCCGGTCCTGCCCGACACCGAGCGCGGCTCCGGCACCGGGCGCGGCTCCGGCACCGGGCCGGCGCCGGCTGTCGCGCGCGGTGCGCGTGACGCGCGTCCGCCGGGCGCGGCCGTGCCGCCCGTGGCGGCCCTGTTCACCCGGATGGCCCTGCGTGAACGTGCAACTCGCGGGGTTTGCAAAGTCGACTCGCGCGGAGTGGGGTGGGGGTCCCCCGGGTGACGCGCCACGGGCCACCGGTTCCCGTGGCGCGTCACCGCCGTCCACCATGGACCCAGGAACCATGGTGGCGGTTGAGGCCGGGTCCGCCGATCCCGCCTCCACGTCTGTGCTGTCGCGCCGTCACCGTGGTGTGCCGTGCCAGATCGGCGCACCGCTCAGGCGCTGACGCCTGCCCTGGTCAGGATGAGTAGTTCGGCTTGCGCTTGGAGCCCAACAGGATGCGGCTGGCCCAGTTGGGGAACCAGGCCCGGTTCTCCAGCCACCTGGCCACCGCGTACACCGCCGAGATGCACACCGGCACCAGCACGGTGGTGCTGATCGTCTCGACCTGCTCGGACCAGCCGCTGGGCAGCACGCCCAGCGACACCAGGTAGGCCACGGCCGCGCCCCACAGCGAGGGCACCGCCGTGCGCAGGAAGCTCACCGCGTAGTCGGTGAGCACGCCGTGCCGCGCGGCCGGCTCGGCCGGCGCCTGGGTGGCCGGCGGCTGATTGGCCGGCGCCTGGTTGGCCGAGGCCAGTTCGACCAGGACCGGCTCTGCCGCCGCGACCGGAGCCGGTGGCGCTGTCCCGCTCACCGCCGTCGCCTCGACACCCTCGCCCGGTCTGTCCTTTCCGGACGGTCCGCTGCCCGCGACGGTGACCGTCGCGTCGTTGTCCTTGCTCACGCTGCCCGCTCCCTTCGGCCACTGCCCGAAGTCGGTGGCGTTCGAGTCGTTGACCACACAGCTGACCCCGTCCACCTGCACGGTGTCGCGCCGTTGGAACAGGTGAACGCGTCGGTCAGGCGGACCGGCCGATCCGTCCCCGCCCCGCCAGGCCGCGCTCTGCCAGGCGAAGTGGGTCGATCCCACGTCCAGGCAGTGCCTGGTCACCAGCTGGCTGCCGTACACGCCGACCCGCCTTGACCCGATCACCGAGGCGGCCCCGCGCAGGTAGTCGTCGATGACACCGAGCTGGTTCGGCTGGGCGTCGAAGTCAACCGCGAAGTAGATCGGCCGGTCGCCGGGCATGCCCACGCCGGACGCCTGGTCGGCGGCGGTCCGGGCATCCGCGGCACCACCGGCGTAACCCGACAGTGCCCGCTCGGCCGTGGTCTCGAAGACCAGGGCCACCGCCACGCCGTTGCCGGTCAGGTCCGCGAACTCGGGTGCCGTGATGTTCTTGGGGTTGCCCGGCCTGGACACGTACCGGACCACGAACTCGTAGCCCGCCGCCCGCACCGCGGCGGCCGAGGGTGGGCCGGTGGAGTAGTCGAGACCCCTGCTCATCAGTTCAGCACCTCGTGATCACGGGGGACGTGGCGTGGTGATCGGAGATCCGGTGTGGCTGCGGGCACTTGCGAGTACGCCGGATGCCCTTAGCGTGCCTGAGTTTCCGCACCAACGTGAAGGGCCATTCGGGGTATGGACCAACCCCGAAACGGGGACTATGCGGGTGCGCGGGGTGACGTCGCCGGGCGGCGCCGGCCGCGCGGCCGCCCGGGCGCGTGGGCAGCTCGCTGCGCTCGGGCGGGAAAACCCGTGTGGCAGCGGGGAATCGCGTCCACCTGGTGGGCGCTGTGCCGCGCGGCTGGGCACTGCCGAGGCGGGCGGGTAGCCTGCACCCGCTGGTGGTTCACCCACCGGATCGGCGCAGGCCGGGACGGCGGGTGAGGCAAGAGGGAACCCGGTGCGACTCCGGGACTGCCCCGCAGCGGTGAGCGGGAACGACCGCCGTCACCACCCTTCCGGGTGGTTGAGCACTGGACTGGGCACCAGTCCGGGAAGCGACGGCCAGTAGGTCCGTTGGTCTGCCCGACCAACGGGTGCCCGCGAGTCCGAAGACCTGCCACCGGTGCGCGCGCCAGCCGGGTGCTGTGCCGGGTGCCGTGCCGAGGCGTCAGTCGGCCGGACCGGTACCCGAGGGCGCGCGGTGTCCGAGGCCTCGCGGGAGGGCCTGCGCGACGGTTCGCGGCACCGCGTTCGCGGTGTGCCGCGCCATCCGCGTTGGTCCTTTCCAGGGTCGGCGGCGTTCCCCGGGAGCGCCGGCGAGTGGAAAGGAAAACGATGTCACACAACGAGAACCCGTTCGACGCCAGCCCAGCCGGTCACCCACCGATCGGCGCGACCGTGCTGGGCTATCCGCGCATCGGTCCGCGCCGCGAACTCAAGCGCGCGCTGGAGCGCTACTGGGCCGGCCGGAGCACCGAGGACGAGCTGCACGCCACCGGGCGCCGGCTGCGCGAGCGGACCTGGCTGGAGCTGCGCGACGCGGGCCTGGACTCGGTGCCTGGCAACACGTTCTCGTACTACGACCAGGTGTTGGACACGGCCGTGCTGTTCGACGCCGTGCCCGAGCGGTTCCGCGCGGCCGGTCTGTCCGAACTGGACACCTACTTCGCGATGGCCAGGGGCGTGGCCGGGGTGCCGCCGCTGGAGCTGACCAAGTGGTTCGACACCAACTACCACCACCTGGTCCCGGAACTCGCCGAGCACACCAGGTTCGCGCTGGTCGGGGACAAGCCGGTGGCCGAGTACCGGCAGGCCGCCGCGCTCGGGGTGCGCACCCGGCCGGTGCTGCTGGGCCCGGTGAGCTTCCTGCTGCTGGCCAAGCCCTCGCCCGCCGCCCGCCCCGGGTTCACCCCGCTGGACCTGCTGGAGCCGCTGCTGGCCTGCTACGGCGAGCTGCTGGCCCGGCTGCGCGCGGCCGGCGCGTCCTGGGTGCAGCTGGACGAACCGGCGCTGGTCGCGGACCGGTCCCCGGCCGAGATCGCCGCGGTGCGCACCGCGTACGCGTGGCTGAGCGGCCGCACCGAGCGGCCGGCGCTGCTGGTGGCCGGCTACTACGGTGAACTCGGCGAGGCGCTGGACCCGCTGGCGCGCACCGGGATCGAGGCGCTGGGCGTTGACCTGGTGGCCGGCCGGGCCGGGCTGAACCGGCTGGTGGCCACGCCGGCGCTGCGGGACAAGACGCTGGTGGCCGGGGTGGTGGACGGCCGCAACGTGTGGCGCACCGACCTGGACGCCGCGCTGGCCACCTGCGCGACGCTGTTCGGCACGGCCGGCGCGGTCGCGGTGAGCACCTCGTGCCCGCTGCTGCACGTGCCGTACGACGTGACCGTCGAGTCCACTATGGACGCCCGGCTGCGGTCGTGGCTGGCCTTCGCCAGGCAGAAGGTGGATGAGGTGGTGCTGCTCGGCCGGGCGCTGCGGCACGGCCCGGACCGGGTCGCCGGCGAGCTGGCCGAGGTCAGGGCCACGCGCCAGGACCGGGCCGGCGCGCCGGGACTGCGCGATGACCGGGTGCGGGCCAGGCTGGCCGCGCTGCGGCCGGAGGACGCGCGCCGCGGCCCCTACCCCCGGCGGGCCGCCGCCCAGCGGGCCGCGCTGCGGCTGCCCGCGCTGCCCACCACCACGATCGGCTCGTTCCCGCAGACCGACGCGGTGCGGCGGGCCAGGGCGGCGCTGCGGGCCGGCCAGCTCGACCCGGCCGGGTACCGGGAGCGGATGCGGGCCGAGATCACCCGGGTGGTGCGGCTGCAGGAGGAGATCGGCCTGGACGTGCTGGTGCACGGCGAGCCGGAGCGCAACGACATGGTCCAGTACTTCGCCGAGCGGCTGGCCGGGTTCGCCACCACCGAGCTGGGCTGGGTGCAGTCCTACGGGTCGCGGTGCGTGCGCCCGCCGATCCTGTTCGGCGACGTGTCCCGGCCGGCGCCGATGACGGTGTCCTGGGCCGGGTTCGCGCAGTCGCTGACACCTCGGCCGGTCAAGGGCATGCTGACCGGACCGGTGACCATCCTGGCCTGGTCGTTCGTCCGGGACGACCAGCCGCTGGCGACCACCGCCCGGCAGGTGGCGCTGGCCATCCGCGACGAGGTGCGGGACCTGGAGGCGGCGGGCATCCGCGTCGTGCAGGTGGACGAGCCGGCGCTGCGCGAGCTGCTGCCACCGCGAAAGCGGCACCGGCGCGACTACCTGGACTGGGCGGTGACGGCGTTCCGCCTGGCCACCTCGGGTGTCGCGGACAGCACGCAGATCCACACCCACATGTGCTACTCCGAGTTCGGTGACGTGCTGGACGCGATCGACGGCATCGACGCGGACGTGACCAGCGTCGAGGCGGCCCGCTCCGGCATGGCCGTGCTGGCCGACCTGGCCTCGGCCGGGTTCGCCAGGCAGGTCGGGCCCGGGGTGTACGACATCCACTCGCCCCGGGTGCCGGACGTCGCCGAGATCGCCGAGCTGCTGCGGGCCGCGGTGCGCGCGGTGCCCGGCGAGCGGCTGTGGGTCAACCCGGACTGCGGGCTGAAGACCCGGTCCTACGACCAGGTCGAGCCAGCGCTGCGGAACCTGGTGGCGGCGGCCGGGCAGGTGCGCGCGGACCTGGCGCGCTGAGCCCGGACGGCCCGGTCCACCCGAGCGGACCGGGCCGCGCCGCCGGCGCGCGGGCCGGCTGGCCGGGCGAAAAACTGTTACGCAGAGTACTTGCCCGGCCGGCTCGGCCTTCCGCCCCTGCGCCCATTCGGGCCAACTGTTCACCGGCCGATTGACAGCTGTTCGGCCATTCCGTTAACAAGGCAAAACAGCCTGCTGGGTCGGTTGCACCAATGGGTTCACCCGTTCGTCGTTGACCAGCGCGGTCGGCCGTTTCCGGCAACACCGCTATCCCGAATATGCAGAATGGGCAGTACACTCACCGCAACCACAGCGCTACTATCACCCTCGGGGCGTGCAGTGGGTAACCCCGCGCGAGCTGTCCACACCAGCGCTGGCACCGGCCCGTCCCCCGGCACCGTCCAGCCGCGGCAGCCGAGGACCAGCGGAGGTCGCGGTTTCCGGGACAAACCCCTGTGGAATCCGACCGAGCCCAGGAAGGTTCGTCGTGACACACACCGTGACCAGGACAGCGCAGTGGCCGGCTGGCGCGCCCCTCGGCACCCACCGGCCCGGCGCCGGGCCGCTCGCGTCCCCCGTCATCCACTCCACGTCGTCGTTCCGCGCGGCCCGCTGAGCCCGGCGCCCCGTCCCGCACGGTGTTGGTTTCCCCAGCGTTGGTTTCCCCAGCCGAAACGAGGTACGCCATGAACCGTCCGACCGGCAGGACCCTCAAGGAGGTGGACCTGTCCAGACCGAGCGCCGCCCGGGTCTACGACTACCTCCTCGGCGGCGGGTGCAACTTCGCGGTGGACCGGTCCTTCGCCAGGGAGGTGCTCGACAAACTGCCCACCGCGCGGGAACTCGCCGTGCTGAACCGGACCTTCCAGAAGAAGGCCGTGCTGCACTGCCTGGACGCGGGGATCCGGCAGTTCCTCGACATCGGTTCGGGCATTCCCAGTGTCGGCGCCGTGCACGAGGTGGCCGAGCAGGCCGGCGCCGACTACCGCGTGGTGTACGCGGACTACGAGCCGGTGGCCGTGGCGCACGGCGAACTCATGCTGGCCAACAACGACCGGGCCGCGATCGTGCAGGCGGACGCCACCGACCCCGAGACCCTGATCGCGGACGCCGTCGCCACCGGTCTGCTGGACCTCACCGAGCCGGTGGCCGTGCTCATGGTGGCGCTGCTGCACTTCGTGGCCGAGGACCAGCAGCCGCGCCGGCTGCTCACCCGCTACCGCGACGCCCTGGCGCCCGGCAGCTACCTGGCCCTGTCCCACGTGACCACCGAGGGCTCGCCGAGCGCGATCAAACCGGTGCTGGCCATGTACGAGAACAGCACCAGTCCCGTGCACCCGCGCACCCGCGCCGAGGTGGCCGCGCTGCTGGACGGCCTGGACCTGGTGGAGCCCGGCCTGGTGCACGTGCCGGAGTGGCATCCCGAGGCGGGCGACCGGGCGATCGCCCCGGCGGACTCCGCGCTGTTCGTGGCGGTCGGCCGGGTTCGGGCGCAGGACCGACCGGTGGAGCGCTCCGGCCATGACTGACCACGCCGCGCCCGCCCACGGCAACGAGGACGTCGACGTTCGCACCAGCTACCTCTCGGCCGCCGCGGAACTGCGCCCGGACGACCTCCCGTCCGGCGTTGTTCCCGCGGCGAGCCTGTCCGCCGGACGGCTCGCCTTCGCCCGCAAGTGGGCCATCGCGGTCAACGCCACCACCGTGGTCGCGCTGCCCCCGGGTGACCTGGAGGACGTGCTGCTCGGCTACACCGACCAACTGGCCGACGCCCTGCTCGCCGAGCCGTTCTCCACCGCGCCCGCGCACCGCGTCGGCGCCGACATGACCACCCGCAACCTGGCGTCCGCGGCCACGTTGGAACGCACCATCGAGCTGATCGGCAACCACCTGCTCGACCACCTCAACCTGGCCCCGGACTGGCGGTTACCGAGACGGGTCATCCAGTCGGTCGCCGCCCTGGCCGCCAGCTTCACCGAGGCGCTGCGCGAGCGCACCCTGGACGAGCAGGAGATCAGCAAGAGCGCGGCGCTGATGGCCACCCGGGAGGCCGAGCGGGCGTTGCGCGCCAGCGAGACCCGGTTCCGCGCGGTGTTCACCTCCTCGGCGGTCAGCATCGTGCTGGTGTCCATGGACCAGCGGATCTTCGACTTCAACGAGGCCATGTGCACCCTGCTCGGCTACACCGCCGAGGAGTTGGCGCAACTGCACGTGCGCGACGTGGCGCACCCGGCCGACCTGCCCGCGCTGGCCCAGCTCGGCAACGACCTGCTGAGCAGCGGCCGGGACCACTTCCGGGCCGAGAAGCGGTTGGTGCGCAAGGACGGCGAGGCCGTCACCACCCTGGTCGCCACCTCGCTGGTGCGGGACCAGAGCGGCCAGCCGGACTACTTCGTCGCCATGGTGGAGAACCTCGACGAGATCCGGCTGCTGCAGGACCAGATGCTGCACCAGAGCCTGCACGACGTGCTGACCGGCCTGCCCAACCGCACCAAGTTCCTCAGCCAGCTCGAATCCCTGTTGGGCGCCAAGGGACCGGACCGGCTGGCCCTGTGCCAGTTCGACATCGACGGCTTCCGCATCGTCAACGACGGCTTCGGCCACGAGGTGGGCAACCGGGTGCTGATGGCGGTCGCCAGCCACCTGCGCACGGTGTTCGGCGACGAACTCGACCTGGTCGCCCGGATCGGCGGGGACGAGTTCGCCGTGCTGATCCACGACCCGGTCGACACCCAGTCCGTGGTGGCCAGGGTCGAGCAGGTGATCGAACTGTTCGCGGAGCCGATCTACGTGGGCGAGCACGGCGTCGCCGTGTCGACCAGCGTGGGCATCGTCGACCGGATCAGCCGCGGGGCCGACCCGATCGACCTGTTGCGGGCGGCGGACACCACGGTCAGCTGGGCCAAGGCCGCCGGCAAGGCGCAGTGGGCGCTCTACGACCGGGATCGGGACCGGCGCGACCGCGACCGGTTCGTGCTGGCCACCACCATCCCCGGCGCGCTGGAGACCGGCCAGTTCCGGCTCGCCTACCAGCCGGTCGTCCGGCTGCGCGACCGGACGGTGGTCGAGGTCGGGACCGTGGTGCGCTGGGACCACCCCGAGCAGGGCGTGCTCGGCCCGGCCGACTTCGCCGACCTGGCCGAGGAGACCGGCCTGATCGTGCCGCTGGGCCACTGGATGCTCACCGAGGCCGTCACCCAGGCCAGTGCCTGGCACCGCGACCACGACCGGGCCGCCCGCCCGCTACGGGTCGCGCTGACCAGACGGCTGTGCCGCGAGCCCGAACTGGTCAGCAAGGTGCTGGCGGTGTTGCGGGACAACGATCTTCCCGCCGAGCAGCTGCACCTGGAGTTCAGCGACCGCGGCCTGCACGCCATGGACGAGGAGCGCCTTGAGGACCTGCACACCCTGGTCGACCTCGGCGTGCGGGTGTCGTTCACCATGACCGGTCCCGGTGTGGTCACCCCTCGGCTGTTGGCCGGCCTGCCGGTCAGCACCCTGGTCATGGCCGGACCGCTGCCGGTGGACCTGGTCACCGACTCCGGGGCGAACGCCTGCGTGCTGGGCTCGTTCCGGCACTTCGTGGACATCGGCCGCACCCTGGGCTTCGAGGTGCACGTCGAGGACGTGCGCACCGAGGAGCAGGCCGCGCTGCTGGCCGAGTTGGGCGTGACCACCGCCAGCGGCCCGCTGTTCGCCGACCCCGGTCCACCCGAACTCGTCGAGCGCCACTTCACCGGCCCGCGCTGACCGCGCGGGCCGGCGCGGCGTGCCGGGTGCGCGGCGCGGCCCTCGGGTGCGCAGCGGCCGGTGGCCGTCACGCCGGCTGCGGTTGCCCGGCCCGCGCCGGCCGCGTCCGCACCGGCCTGGTGACCTGTTTGGCCACGCACGACGGGATTCCCGCCGCTTCCCCGCTCGCCTGCCGCCGGTAGGCGCTCGGCGGCATGCCGACCAGTTCGGTGAAGCGGGTGCTGAAGGTGCCCAGCGACGAGCAGCCGACCGCGAAGCAGACCTCGGTGACGCTGAGGTCGCCGCGGCGCAGCAGCGCCATGGCGCGCTCGATGCGCCGGGTCATCAGGTAGCTGTACGGCGATTCACCGTAGGCGAGCCGGAACTGGCGGCTGAGGTGCCCTGCCGACATGTGCACGCTGCGGGCCAGCGCCTCGACGTCCAGCGGCTGGGCGTAGTCCCGGTCGATCCGGTCCCGGACGCGGCGCAGCCGCGCGAGGTCCTTCAGGCGCTGCGCCTCGGTGAGTGCGCGCGCCATCGCCGGTTGGCACATGGGAACTCCCTTTCCTCGATGTCCGCGAACACGCGGGTCGGATGCCGGGGCAGCCCGCTGCCGCCGGGACGGCCCGCGCCTCGGGACGCGGCCTCAGCCCAGCGCCCGCTTCACCAGCTCGACGATGCGCGCCGCCACCTCGTCCGTCACCTCGGTCAGCGCGTAACTGGCCGGCCACATCGAGCCCTCGTCCAGCTTCGCCTCGTCGCTGAACCCGAGCGTGGCGTAGCGCGCCTTGAACTTCTCCGCGGGCTGGAAGAAGCAGATGAGCTTGCCGTCCCGGGCGTAGGCGGGCATCCCGTACCAGAGCCTCGGCGCGAGGGTCGGGACGTTGGTGGTGATGATCTCGTGGACCCGCTCGGCCATGACCCGGTCCGAGTCCTGCATGGCGGCGATCTTCGCGAGCACGTCCCGCACCGCCTCCGCCGCCTTCTCCTCGGCCGAGGCGCGGCGCGCTGACTTCTTCAGCTCCTGGGCGTGTTCCTTCATCGCGGCCCGCTCCTCGGCCGTGAATCCCTCGTGCTTGCTGCTCGTGGTGCTGCCCATGACAGGTTTCTTCCTCGTTGTCGTGCTGGGTGATCTCTTGGACGGACTCTAACCCGGTTGACCGGCACCGGAACAGCGCTGACCAGTGTGGACGGTCGCGAAATTCGTCCTGTGTGGTCGACCGGCAGTCCGCTGTGGACGGTTCGTGCCTGGGTTGTGACGTGGTCGTGGCGCGCTCGTGACGCGGATGTGTGCGCGCCACCGCGGCTCACCGCGGTGCGGGCTCCCCCGCGAACCCGTCCGGGTCCGTGCGCCCCCCGGCGTCGCCGCCGATCGCGATCCGGGGCGAGCCGGTGCCGTCGGGAGCGGCGCCGGCGTCCTCGGCCAGCGCCCGGCGTCCGTACCGCGCCAGCGGGTACCCGCGGCCGAAGCTCTCGGTGAACGTCATGCCGATGAGGTTAGGAGCGGCGCCCTGACCTGTGCTTCTCGATTCCTGACCGGTCCGCGCTGGCTACCGGTCCAGGCGGACCAGGCTGCCCGGTTGCACGCCGAGCAGGACGGCGGCGGCTCCGCCGTTGACGGCCACGGCCAGGCGGTCGCTGGAGTCCACGATGAGCACCAGTTCACCCGGGGCCACGTCGGCGAAGGTGCGGCCGACCAGCACCGTGCGGGCCTCGCCGGGGGCACTGGCGTCGGCGCTGTGCAGGCCCACCGGCTGGCCCGGCGGGAGGTCCAGCCGCGCCAGGTCGGCCCGGTGCGCGGCCAGCTGCACGTTGCCGAACCGGTCCACCGCGATCACCTCGGTCACCAGTGCCGGCCCGGCCGCGCCCCGCTCCACCCGGTTGACCGGCTCGGGCAGCCGCACCAGCTCGGCCAGTGGCACGGACGGGCCGAACGACTCCGGCGGCACCCCGGTGGCCAGGTGCGCGGCGACCGGGGCGAACACGTCCCGACCGTGGAAGGTCATGGACACCTCGGGCAGCCAGTAGCGCGGCTCGGCCAGCTCGTAGGCGGCACGCAGCCCGCCGAGGGCCTCGGCCGCGGGCAGCAGCAGACCGTTGTCCGGGCCGACCAGCAGGCCCCGCACCGCCGTCGCGTCACCGGCCACCAGCAGCACACCCCGGCGCTGGGTGCCCACGCCCGGGTCGACGACGGCCAGGTGCACGGCCGGCGGCAGGTACGGCGCGGTCTGCTCCAGCACGACCGCGCCGCGCCGGATGTCCTGCGCGGGCACGGCGTGGGTGATGTCGATGACCCTGGCCGCCGGGGCGATCGTGGCGATCACCCCGGCGCAGGCCGCCACGAACCCGTCCTCCAGGCCGTAGTCGGTGGTGAAGGAGATGCAGTTCCAGGGGTGCGCGGCGGTGTTGTTCATCAGTTCCTCTGTACCACGTCAGCTGGTGGGCTGGCGGGCCGGCTCCCAGTCGGGGCGCAACGGCATGCCCGAGTCGTGGCCGGCCAGCTTCACCCCGAGCACCTGGTGCAGCTGCACGACGTTGCGCTCGAAGCCGACCCGGGAGGCGGCCAGGTACAGCCGCCACACCCGGGCGGTGGCCAGGCCCACCTCGCGCACGGCCTGCTCCCAGTTCTCCTCCAGGTTGGCGCACCACCCGGCCAGCGTCATGGCGTAGTGCTCGCGCAGGTTCTCCTCGTGCCGCACCTCGAACCCGGTGTCGTGCATCAGCGACACCAGCCGGCCAACGCCGACCAGCTCGCCGTCCGGGAACACGTACCGGCTGATGAACGCCCCGGCCTTGGCCGGGATCCGGTTGTCCGGCCGGGTGATGCAGTGGTTGAGCAGCCGCCCGCCCGGCCGCAGCCGCTCGTAGAGCGACCGGAAGTAGCTGGGCAGGTTGTGCTCGCCGATGTGCTCGGTCAGGCCGATCGAGCTGATCGCGTCGAACTCCTCCGCCGGCGCGTCCCGGTAGTCCAGGTGGCGCACCTCGGCCAGGTCGCCCAGCCCGGCGTCGGCGATGGCCTTCTGCGCCCACTCGGCCTGGGCCCTGGACAGGGTCACGCCCAGCGCGCGCACCCCGTACTCGCGGGCGGCGTGCATCACCATGCCGCCCCAGCCGCAGCCCACGTCCAGCAGCCGCATGCCCTCGCGCAGCCCGAGCTTGCGCGCCACCAGGTCGAACTTGGTGAACTGCGCCTGCTCCAAAGTGGACTCCGCCGTGGGGTACACCGCGCAGGTGTAGGCCATGGACGGGCCGAGCAGCAGTTCGTAGAACCGGTTGGACACGTCGTAGTGGTGCGAGATGGCCTGCTGGTCGCGCCGCCTGGAGTGGCGCAGCCCGCGCTGGCGGGCCTCCTGCGGCGGTGGCGCCGCCCGGTAGAGCAGCTTGGCGCCGAGGAAGGAGCGCAGCATCTCCAGCCGCTCGGCCACGGTGATGTGTCCGATGCGGACGTCGAACAGCCGGGACAGCGCGGTGTGCAGGTCGCCCTCCACCTCCAGGTGGCCGGTGACGTAGGCGCGTGCCAGGCCCAGCGAGTTGGGCGCCGACACCAGGTGGGACACCGCGACCGGGGTGCGCAGGTGCAGGGTGACCTCGGCGTCCGGCGGGCCGGCTGTGCTCCCGTCGTAGGCGCGGAAGCCGACCGGGACCTCAGGCCCCACCACCCGCTCGAACGCCTCTGCCAACCGCATTCCCTGCTCTCCCTTCAGAAAACCGCGTTGCTGTGGGCTCTCCCCGCTACTGGGCTCGGACGCACTTGGCGTACAGGTCCGGCAGTCGTCCCCGTGGGTCGTAGTGCTGCTTCAGCGAGCGGTACGCCTCGCCGTTGTAGTGCCGCCAGAAGTCCTCGGCGGTGTAGTAGGAGTCGGAGTACAGCGACTTGTGCCCGCCCAGCTCGGCCACCTTGCGTTCGATCGCCCGGTTGCGGCTGCCCACGGGCTCGCCCCGGCGCAGCGGCACGTTCGCCCAGAACCCGACGTTGACGTAGGTGGTGTCCGGCTCCAGCGGGTACAGCGGCCACCCCCCGTCGTCGCGCAGTCGCAGCGGGCACAGCCAGATCGGGCTGATGCCGATGTCGCGGTGGAAGAAGTCGAGGAACTCGGGCAGCCGCTCGACCGGGATCTCCACATCCTGGATGACCGGCTCGGCCGGGGGCAGGCCGCGCAGCCGGCGCACCCGGTCGCTGAGGCGGTAGCGCCGGTCCATCGCGACCAGCCGGCGGTAGACGTCCGAGCGCAGGTACTGCCTCGGCCACAGCCGGCGCACCACCGGGTGCTGCACGCCCAGCGCGCGCGAGCACCAGAACCAGTCGGTGTCCCAGCGCCACAGATAGTCGCGCACCCGCAGGTAGTCGGTGCTCTTGTCCGGAATGGACCGGTAGTAGATGTGGTTGCCGGTGTAGTCGCTCACCGTGGGCGCGATGTCCACGAAGTCCCCGAGCGTCAGGTACAGGCTGTTGCGGCCGAACACCGTGCCGTCGATGAAGTCCACGGGCTGGCCCTGGTACTGGCGCGACTCGCTGATCTCGGCGATGGCCGTGGCGCAGTCCTGGGCGGTGTGGAACGGCACGTGGCGCAGCCGCACGTAGGGGCGCACCGGTTGCAGGTCGATGCGCAGCCGCAGCGCGTAGCCCAGGGTGCCGTAGGAGTTGGGGAAGCCGCGGAACAGCTCGTGGTGCTCGGTGTCCGGCCCGGCCAGCACCACCCGGCCGTCACCGGTGAGGATCTCCATCTCGCGGACCGACTCGTGGGGTAGCCCGTTGCGGAAGGAGCTGGACTCGATGCCCAGCCCGGCCACGGCACCGCCCAGGGTGATGGTCTTGAGCTGCGGCACGACCAGCGGCATCAACCCGTGCCGCAGGGTGGCGTCGACCAGCTGCTCGTAGGTGACCATGCCCTGCACGTCCGCGGTGCGGGCCTTGGGGTCCACGCGCAGCACCCGGTTGAACCGGGACACGTCCAGCCCGGGCGCGTCGCTGGGCGCGCGGAACCGGAACAGGTTGGATGTCGGCTTGGCCAGCCGCACCGGGGCCCGGGGCGGCAGCGCCGCGTACTGGGCGCGCAGCCTGGTCACGGCCTGGTCGTGGGCCTGGTCCGCCTGGCCCGGCCGCACGTTCTCGCCACTGCTCACCTGAGGTTCACCGCCCATGTCCACCGACGCTATTCCTCACCGGCCAGGTCGGCACCCCGGAAGTGACCCAGAGATCACCCGGGTCACCCGACGCGACCACCATGTCGCCCGATCTGTCCAGTGCACCCCTTTTGGGTGGGGCAGTCGGACGGGCCCTGTTTTGCGGTACCACGCAGTCTTGCATCTGGAGCTTATCTCCGGTTGACTCGATGTCCACCCACGCGCCAATGGAGGTTGCGTTGCGCCCGACCCACGAGGTCTTCAACCAGGTCCCCCCGCTGGTCGGCCACGACGTGGCCGACGACCCGGCGCTGCTGGCGGCCATGGCCCAGGAGGGCGCCGGGTGGGCCGTTGACGACGTGCGGCAACTCGGCCAGCTGGCCGGCACCGAGCACGCGGCCGAGCTGGCCAGGCGGGCCAACGCGCACAAGCCGGTGCTGCACACCCACGACCGCTACGGCCACCGGATCGACGAGGTGGAGTTCGACCCGGCCTGGCACGAGCTGATGACCACGGCCGTGCGTCACGGCCTGCACGCGGCGCCGTGGCGGGAGTCCCAGCCGGGCGCGCACGTGGCCAGGGCCGCGAAGTTCTACGTGTGGAGCCAGCTGGAGCCCGGCCACGGCTGCCCGGTGTCGATGACCTACGCGTCCGTCCCGGCGCTACGCCGCTCCCCCGACCTGGCCGCGACCTTCGAGCCGCTGCTGGCCGCCCCCGAGTACGACTTCGGGCTGCGGCCACCCCAGGGCAAGCGCGGGCTGATCGCCGGCATGTCCATGACCGAGAAGCAGGGCGGCTCGGACGTGCGCGCCAACACCACCACCGCCCAGCCCACCGGCGACGGCGGCTACCTGCTCACCGGGCACAAGTGGTTCACCTCGGCGCCCATGTCCGACCTGTTCCTCACCCTGGCCAACGCCCCGGGCGGGCTGTCCTGCTTCGCCGTGCCCCGGGTGCTGCCCGACGGCACCCGCAACGCCCTGCTGCTGCAGCGGCTCAAGGACAAGCTCGGCAACCACGCCAACGCCTCCGCCGAGATCGAGTACGACGGCGCGGTGGGCTGGCTGGTCGGCGAGGAGGGCCGAGGTGTGCCCACCATCATCGAGATGGTCAACTGCACCCGGCTGGACTGCGTGCTTGGCTCGGCCGCGGGCATGCGCCTCGGCGTCACCCAGGCCACCCACCACGCCACCCACCGCAAGGCGTTCGGCGCCTACCTGGCCGAGCAGCCGCTGATGCGCAACGTCCTGGCGGACCTGGCCGTCGAGGCCGAGGCGGCGATCATGGTGGGCATCCGCCTTGCCGGCGCCAGCGACCGGATGGCCAGGGGCGACTCGGCCGAGGCGGCGTTCCGCCGGCTGGCGCTGGCGGTGACCAAGTACTGGGTGTGCAAGCGCGGCGCCACCCACGCGGCCGAGGCGCTGGAGTGCCTGGGCGGCAACGGCTACATCGAGGACTCCGGCATGCCCCGCCTCTACCGCGAGGCGCCGCTGCTGTCCATCTGGGAGGGTTCGGGCAACGTGGCCGCACTGGACGCACTGCGCGCCATGGGCCGCGACCCCAACACCCTCCAGGCGTTCTTCGACGAGGTGGCCGAGTCCGCCGGCGCCGACCGCCGCCTCGACCAGGCCGCCGCCGACCTGCGCCTGGAACTGTCCAATCTGGACGATATCGAGACCAGGGCGCGGCGGCTGGCCGAGCGCATGGCCCTGGTGTTGCAGGGCGCCCTGCTGGTCCGCTACGGCCACCCCGCCGTGGCCGACGCGTTCTGCGCGTCCCGCCTGTCCGGCGACTGGGGCCACGCCTTCGGCACCCTGCCGTCCGGTGTGGACACCGCCACCATCATCGACCGCGCCCGCCCCAAGATCGGGTGAGCCCTCAGGCCCCGCCCGGGCAGTGCCCGGAGAACCGCGTCCGCACGTCGTCCATGGTGGCGGCCCACTCCGAGATCCGGTCCCCGTCCTCGCTGACCGTGGCACGTGGACGCACCGCTTCCCACTGCTGGGCCGGATCGAACGGCGTCGACAACTGATCCAGGATTCAGGGCCGAGTCCCGTCGTACACGGCATCGCCGCTCCGGTAGAGCGGCCAACACAGGACGAAGTTGGCGCTGGCCGGGTCGTACATCGAGGTCACCAGGCACGAGGTCGCGCCCGGGTCACTGTCGAGCACCGTGACGGCCCGACACCAACTGCGACGGTAGGCAGCGGCGTCCCAGTACCCCAGGCGCATCCGGAAAAACTCGCTGAACCCACCCACGGTGATCCGGCCAAGGCCCTACCCGGGATCGCCCGTCACCGCCCCGCGGCCACCTCAATCGCGAACACCCTCTGGTCTCTCCCCGAGTACTGACCCTGGTCACCAGAGCCATCGTGCTTGATCAGCGCGAACCAACACCACGCTCAGCCGGCAAGCCATTCAGTGGCCAGCCTGTCCCCAGCCGACGTGTTGGCGAGCCAACACGCTCCCCCTAACGGCAACCAGTCAACCCCGTCGAGCCGCGCCACAACGCTCGCAACGACCGCGTCAGCGGGGGCCAGCCACGACTCAAACCCGGACTCCCCGATTTCGCCAACCGTCATGAGTTCCCGCCGCAGCACCAACTCCAGGACGCTGGTGGCGAGCCCCCTGAACTCCTCGCCATCCTCTTCCGCCAGTTCGCGCGCCATCCCGATCACCCTGTCGACCGGAACCCAGTCATCCAGGCCTTCGAGCAGCACCTCCCGGATGATGCTCTCTTCCTTCGCCGGGAAATCCTCAACCATCATTCGATCCAACCCTCCACTCACTGGTTTCCCTCTTACCCAAAAGCCATTCCACCAGCCCGTCCGACACGTCGTCGACTTCCCATTCGGACCGCATCATCAGGTGTTTTTCGATCGGATCAGAACCCACCGAGTAATCAACCCACGTGACCTGAGCATCACCGCTCTCCCACACGTTCAGCGTGCCCGGCACGAAACTGTGCCGCACCGCACACGCGACCGTCCCCCAGCACTATCCAGCAGAGCCACCGTGTCAATTCTCAGTTATCCAGAGCACAGGAAAGCCTACTCGGGAAGCGATTCGATAAGCAACCTTATTTCGTTCGGGGCATCTGCCAGATACGGCAACGCTGACCTTCTAACAAGACGTGAGGCGACCACCAACTCCTCCAGAGAGGCCTGGTCATCGTAAACTCTTGCAAGAGTATTTAACGGGGGAACCAGGGCAGCTTCCAGGTCCGGCTCCAAGGAATCAAGGACTATCGTACTCTCGGTCAGTATGGAGCCCACCAGCTCCCGGACCACCCTCTTTAGCCTGTCGGGATCAGCACCCCTGACAATCACTTCTATTCCATCCCAGTCAGGCAGCCACGACGGAAGAAACTCGGAATCCATAGACCCCTACAACACCTTCGATGTAGCACCGACAGAATTCGCACGTGATCCTTTAAGACCTCTACCGTCAATTGATTTTCAATTCATCCAAGAGGGCATACATGCATTATGTCATGGATTAATAGAAGTCCCGTGGGCAGTTCTCTGGGACTGCAGACCACGCACGGCGTTCAGCGTCTCGATCCACCGATCAGCCGCCCGCACCGCCTCAAAAATCTTGTACGCACTCTTCGCCAGCTTGAACAACCGACCCCACGGGATCAGACCCGCACACGCCCACAGGTCGAGCTTCGTGAAGCAGTCACGAACATCGTTGTAGCCGATCAGATCACCGATGATGTCACCAGCGTTTTCCTTGATGACATCCCACCACGTCTTGTTCGACGCCGCGATCCGCTTGGCCTCCTGGTACTCCTCCTCACTCAACCCGCTCTGGGCTATCGCCTGCTGCTTGCCGCCTTTCCTTTTGACTGCGTACGAGCCAGCGCTTCGGATGCCCATCGGCGGCCCGAAGGTGATGCGTGAACAGCTGGACTACCTACTGGCACGGGCAGAACTGTCGAACATCACGCTCCAGGTGCTCCCCGCGTCGCTGGGCGCGTTTCCCGGTCTTGCATCGCCTACCACTTGGTCGTCTTCGCTCCTGGTGAGGATGGAGCCGAAGCCGTGTACCTCGAACAGCTCAAGGACGGCACTTACGTCGAGGAAGCCGAGGAGGTTGACGAATATATCCTGAACTTCAGGAGCCTGGCCGACCTTGCGCTCAGCCCGCAGGAGTCAGCCAAACTGATCGCCGAGATCAGGGACACCTGGCAGTAGAGGGAGCACAGCCATGACCGCGCCAGACTTCAGCCACGCCCGCTGGAACAAGAGCAGCCACAGCAACGGCAAACTCGCGTGCGTGGAGGTGGCGTTCGGTGCGGCCAGGGTGGGTGTCCGGGACAGCAAGGCGCCGGGGGCCGGGCACCTGGTGATCGGGTACTCGGCCTTTGTCGGTTTCCTGACAGGGGCCAGGAACGGGACCTTCGACCGGCAGGGGTGACCGGATCGGCCGCCCCTGCGTGGTCAGCGGGCGGAGCAGGCGTCAGAGGCCGAGTTCGCGGGCGATCAGCATGCGTTGGACCTCGCTGGTGCCCTCGCCGATCTCCAGGATCTTGGCGTCGCGGTAGAAGCGGCCCACCGGGAACTCGTTCATGAAGCCGTAGCCGCCGAAGATCTGGGTGGCCTGCCTGGCGTTGTCCATGGCCGCCTCGGAGGAGACCAGCTTGGCGATGGCCGCCTCCTTCTTGAACGGCTCGCCGCGCAGCATGCCGGCCGCCGCGTGGTAGTAGGCCAGCCGGGCGGTGTGCGCCCTGGTCTCCATGTCGGCGATCTTGAACTGGATGGCCTGGTACTCGCCGATCCGGTGGCCGAACGCCTCGCGTTCGCCGACGTAGCGCACGCACTCGTCCACGCAGCCCTGGGCCAGGCCGACGCCGATGGCGGCGATGGCGATCCGGCCCTCGTCCAGGGTTTGCAGGAACTGGGCGTAGCCGCGGCCGCGCTCGCCGAGCAGGTTCGCCTCGGGCACCCGGCAGTCCACGAACGACAGTTCGTGGGTGTCCGAGGCGTTCCAGCCGACCTTGGAGTACTTCTTGGACACCGAGAAACCCGGTGTGCCGGCGGGAACGATGATGGTGGAGATCTCCTTGCGGCCGTCCGGCTGTTCGCCGGTGATCGCGGCCACGGTGACGAAGCCGGTGATGTCGGTGCCGGAGTTGGTGATGAACGACTTGCTGCCGTTGATCACCCAGTGCCCGTCCTCCAGTCGGGCCGTGGTGCGCAGCGCGCCCGCGTCCGAACCGCCACCGGGTTCGGTCAGGCCGAACGCGCCCAACAGCTCGCCCCGGCACAGCGCGGGCAGCCAGTGCCGCCGCTGTTCCTCGGTGCCGAAGCGGTAGAGCGGCATGGCCGCCAGGGACACGCTCGCCTCCAGGGTGATCGCCACGGACGAGTCGACCTTGGCCAGTTCCTCCAGGGCCAGGCACAGCGCGAAGTAGTCGCCGCCCATGCCGCCGTACTCCTCGGGCACCGGCAGCCCGAACAGGCCCATCCGACCCATCTTGGCCACGATGTCGTACGGGAACTCCTCGCGCTCGTAGAAGTCGCCGATCACCGGGGCCACCTCGGCGTGAGCGAACTCCTCCACCGTCTTGCGCAGGGCCTCGTATTCCTCGTCAAGCTGGAAACCGCGCATCTCACCGCTCCTCGTGGGGGACGACGACCGCCAGTACCTCGTCCAGCGCGACCTGTTGGCCGACCCGGACGCACATCTCGCTGAGCACGCCGTCCACCGGCGCGGACACGGTGTGCTCCATCTTCATGGCCTCCACCACCACGAGCGGCTGGCCAGCGCTGACCTCGTCGCCCTGGCTCGCCCGGACCACCAGCACGGTTCCCGGCATGGGACTGGTGACCGGACCGCCGAGCCCGGCCTGCTCGTGCGCGGCGGCGTCGAGCGGTTCGCTCTCGGTGAGGGCCCAGCCGCGGCCGTCGACGCCCAGCCACAGCACGTTGCCCACCCTGGCCCTGGCGTAACGCCGCACCCGGCCGCCCTGGGTGACCACCAGGTCACCGTCGGCCCAGTGTCCACCCGCGACGGTGGGAGTGCCGTCGCCCACCGCGATCTCGGCGCGGTCGGCGCGACCGCGGACCCGGATCTCCACCGGGTCGTGGCCGGCCGCCTCGACGCGCAGCACCGACCAGGCCGGCTCGCCGAGGCGCCAGCCGCCGGGCAGCTCCCACGGGTCGGTCACGCCACCCGCTGGCTCGGCCAGCAGCAGCTTCTCCACGCCGGCCGCGACCAGCACGTCCTCGGGCAGGTCGGTGCCGACCAGCTGGTCCTGTTTGCGTTCCACCAGGCCGGTGTCCAGGTCGCCGGCCACCACGTCGGGGTCGGCCAGCAGCGCGCGCAGGAACGGGATGTTGGTGGTGACACCGAGCACCACGGCCCGGCCCAGGGCGGCGCGCAGCGTGCGCAGCGCCTCTTCCCGGGTGCGGCCGACCGCCACGTACTTGGCCAGCATGGGGTCGTAGTCGCTGCTGACCACCGTGCCCACGGTCAGCCCGGAGTCGACCCGCACCAGGTCCTCGGGCTCGCGCAGGGCCAGCACCCGCCCGCCAGTCGGCAGGAAGCCCCTGGCCGGGTCCTCGGCGTAGATGCGGGCCTCCACGGCGTGGCCGCGCGCGGTCAGCTCGCTGCCGCCGACGGTGAGCCGCTCCCCGGCGGCGATGCGCACCTGCTGCTCCACCAGGTCCACGCCGGTGATCAGCTCGGTGACCGGGTGCTCGACCTGCAGCCGGGTGTTCATCTCCATGAAGTAGAAGTCGTCCGGCGCGTCCGAGGACACGATGAACTCGACCGTGCCGGCGCCCGCGTAGCCCACGGCCTTGGCCGCGTCCACGGCGGCCTGGCCCATCCGCTGCCTGGTCAGCTCGCTGGTGCCGCGGCCGGACAGCAGGGGGGACGGCGCCTCCTCGATGATCTTCTGGTGTCGGCGCTGCAGGCTGCACTCGCGCTCGCCGAGGTGCACGGCGGTGCCGTGCTGGTCGGCCAGCACCTGGATCTCGATGTGCCGTGGCCGGTGCACGAAGCGTTCCACCAGCAGGGTGTCGTCGCCGAACGCGGCGGCCGCCTCGCGCCGCGCCGACTCGATGGCGGCGGGCAGTTCGTCCGCCGCGCGCACCAGGCGCATGCCCTTGCCGCCGCCCCCGGCCGACGGCTTGAGCAGCACGGGGAAACCGATCTCGGCGGCAGCCTCGCGAATGTCCTGATCGGACATTCCGGGCTGGGTGCGGCCGGGCACCACGGGCACGCCGGCCGCCTGCACGGTCAGTTTCGCGCCGATCTTGTCGCCCATGGTCTGGATGGCCGAGGCGGGCGGGCCGATGAACACCAGCCCGGCCTGCTGGCAGGCGGTGGCGAACGCGGCGTTCTCGGCCAGGAAGCCGTAGCCGGGGTGGACGGCCTGCGCGCCGGTGGCCAGCGCCGCTTCCACCACCCGTTCGATGTGCAGGTAGCTCTCCCTGGCCGGGGCCGGGCCGAGGCGCACGGCCAGGTCGGCCTCGCGCACGTGCCGGGCGTCGGCGTCGGCGTCGCTGTACACCGCGATCGCGCCGATGCCCATGGCCCGCAGGGTGCGGGTGATCCGCACGGCGATCTCGCCCCGGTTGGCCACCAGGACGCTGTCGAACAGGGCGGGACGGGCGTGGTCGCGGTTCGTCGACGCCGGCATGTCGGTGGTCCTTCCCTTCTCGCGGTACTCGTGGCCGTTGGCCTGCCCCAACCTGGAGCCGCTGCTGGACGTCACTGCTGGCGCGCCCCTCGCTTCGGCTGCGCGGTCCGCCGCTACATCCGGAAGACGCCGTAGCGCACCGGTTCCAGCGGCGCGTTGGCCGCGACCGACAGGGCCAGCCCGAGCACGGTCCTGGTGTCGGCCGGGTCGATCACGCCGTCGTCCCACAGCCGGGCGGTGGAGTAGTACGGGTTGCCCTGCTCCTCGTACTGCTGGCGGATGGGCTCGCGGAACGCCTCCTCGTCCACTGTGGACCACTGTTCGCCGCGCGCCGCCAACTGGTCGCGGCGCACCGTGGCCAGCACCGAGGCGGCCTGCTCGCCACCCATCACCGAGATCCGGGCGTTGGGCCACATCCACAGGAACCGGGGCGAGTAGGCCCGGCCGCACATCGAGTAGTTGCCCGCGCCGAACGAGCCGCCCACCACCACGGTCAGCTTGGGCACCCGCGCGCACGCCACGGCGGTGACCATCTTCGCGCCGTGCTTGGCGATGCCGCCGGCCTCGTACTCCCTGCCCACCATGAAGCCGGAGATGTTCTGCAGGAACACCAGGGGAATGCCGCGCTGGTCGCACAGTTCGATGAAGTGCGCGCCCTTGAGCGCGGACTCGCCGAACAGCACGCCGTTGTTGGCCACGATGCCCACCGGGTGGCCGTGGATGCGGGCGAACCCGGTGACCAGGGTGGCGCCGTAGTCCTTCTTGAACTCCGCGAACCGGCTGCCGTCGGTGATCCGGGCGATGATCTCGCGCACGTCGTAGGGGGTGCGGCTGTCCGTGGGCACCACGCCGTAGAGCTGGTCGGGGTCGACCGCCGGCTCCTCGGTGGGCTCGACCTGCCACGGGCGGGGCACGCGCGGTCCGAGGGTGCTGACGATCGAACGGACGATGCGCAACGCGTGCGCGTCGTCGGCGGCGAGGTGGTCCACCACCCCGGAGGTCCGGGCGTGCAGGTCGCCGCCGCCCAGTTCCTCGGCGCTGACCACCTCGCCGGTCGCGGCCTTCACCAGGGGCGGCCCGCCCAGGAAGATGGTGCCCTGGTTACGCACGATGACCGTCTCGTCGCTCATCGCCGGCACGTAGGCGCCGCCGGCCGTGCACGAGCCGAGCACGGCGGCGATCTGCGGGATGCCGCGCGCGGACATGGTGGCCTGGTTGTAGAAGATCCGGCCGAAGTGCTCGCGGTCCGGGAACACCTCGTCCTGCATGGGCAGGAACGCGCCGCCGGAGTCGACCAGGTAGACGCAGGGCAGGTGGTTGTGCAGCGCCACCTCCTGCGCGCGCAGGTGCTTCTTGACGGTCATCGGGTAGTAGGTGCCGCCCTTGACCGTGGCGTCGTTGGCCACCACCACGCACTCGCGGCCGCTGATCCGGCCGACCCCGGTGATGATGCCGGCGGCCGGCGCCTGGTCGTCGTACATGCCGTTGGCGGCCAGCGGGGACAGCTCCAGGAACGGCGAGCCCGGGTCGAGCAGGGTGTTCACCCGGTCGCGGGGCAGCAGTTTGCCGCGTTCCACGTGGCGGCGGCGGGCGTTCTCCGGGCCGCCCCTGGCCACCTCGGCCAGTTTGGCGCGCAGCTCGTCGACCAGGGCGCTGTGTTCCTTGGTGTAGCGCTGGAACGGTTCAGAGGTCGGATCGGCCGCGCTGCGCAGCACAGGAGCGTCCATGGGGTCCCCTCCGCGTGGTCCCTGTCGCCGTCGTCGTTGTCGTCGTCGCTGTTCCCCGAGGCCGCCCACTGGTGCCGCTGTTCGCACAGCGAGCACCGTTAGCGCTCGTTAACCGTCTGGACAAGGCAAATGTTAGCGCCGACTAACGGCGGCGTCTAGGATGCGTTACGTGCCGTCCCCTGACAGGCCCCAGCACGCGTTGCCATACCCACCATCAGGGTCCACCGCTGGCACCTTCGACCGCGGCCCCGGTCGCAACGGGCGCGGGCGGCGGGAGCAGATCCTGACCGCGGCAGCCGAACTGTTCGCCCGGCACGGCTTCCACGGCGTGGGCATCGACGACATCGGCGCGGCCGTTGGCATCTCCGGCCCGGCGCTCTACCGGCACTTCCGCAGCAAGGACGCGATGCTCGGCGAGATGCTCGTCGCCATCAGCGAGCACCTGTTAACCGGCGGACAGGCCAAAGTGGACAATGCGCCTGATCCGCAGGTGGCACTGCGGGAACTGATCCGCTGGCACGTGGACTTCGCGCTGGACGCCCCCGCGCTGATCACCGTCCACATGCGAGACCTGGCCAACCTCACCGATCCCGACCGGCGCCGGGTCCGGGCGTTGCAGCGCCGGTACGTCGAGGTGTGGGTGGACACGATCCGCAAGACCATGCCGCAGGTGGCGGAGCCGGCCGCCAGGGCGGCCGCGCACGGCGTGTTCGGCCTGATCAACTCGACCCCGCACAGCGCGCACCTGGACCGCGAGCAGATGGCCCAACTGCTCAGCCGGATGGCCCTGGCCGCGCTCACCACCCCCGGCGTCCTCCCCGACGAGTAACCCGCACACTCCCCCGCCCCGCGCGAGTCGACTTTGCAAACCCCGCGAGTTGACATCTCAGGCAGGTCCGAACGGGTGAAAAACCGGTTCCGCAACCGTCGCACCCGGCCCGGCGCACGCAGGGGCGCGCCTCCGCTACCGCCCCGGTCCCACTCGGGACAGCCACGCCCCCGCCAGGTGCCTACGCGGTCAGCACGACCTTGCCGAACGCGCCGCCGCGCTCCACCAGCCGGTGTGCCTCGGCCGCGTCGCGGAGGGGAACCGTCTGGCCGATGATCGGCCGAACCAGGCCGCGTTCGACGAGCGGCCACAGGTTCTCCCGCACGGCCGCCACGATCCGCCCCTTGTCCGACACGGGCTGGGGCCGCAGCGCGGTCGAGGCGATGCTGGCCCGCTTGCCCATGAGCTTGCCGATGTTCAGCTCACCGACGAGCCCACCCTGGAAGCCGATGATCACCACGCGACCACCGGTGGCCAGTGCGTCCAGATTCCGGTCTACATAGGACGCTCCCATGTTGTCCAGCACCACGTCCGCGCCGCCGGTCCGCTCGCGGAGTTCGGCGACGAAGTCCTGCTCGCGGTAGTTGACGAGGATGTCCGCGCCGAGCCGCCGGCACTGCTCCAGCCGCTCCGCCGATCCCGCGGTGACCGCCACCGTCGCGCCGAGCGCCTTGCCCACCTGGATCGCGTGCGTGCCGATGCCGCCGGCACCGCCGTGCACCAGCAACACCTCGCCGGCGCGCAGACCGGCGTTCATCACCACCGTCGCCCACACCGTGCAGGCGACTTCGGGCAGCGCGGCGGAGGCGACCAGGCCGACTCCGTCCGGCACGGGGAGAAGCTGCGCTGCGGGCACCGCGACCAGTTCCGCGTATCCGCCGCCGGCGAGCAGCGCGCACACCTCGTCGCCGACCTGCCAGCCGGTGACGTCCGCGCCGAGTTCGACGATGGTGCCGGAGCACTCCAGCCCCAGGATCTCACTCGCGCCCGGCGGTGGCGGGTAGAGCCCCTGGCGCTGCAGCACGTCCGCCCGGTTCACCGCGCTCGCCGCCACCCTGATCAGCACCTCGCCGGGTGCCGGGCGCGGGTCGGGCACCTCGGTCCAGTCCAGGACCTCGGGGTCACCGGGCTCGCGGATCGTGATCGCACGCATGTGTTCTCCCTTGGTGGAGCGTGTCGGAACGGTTCCAGTCCACTCGGGAGCGTCGCGCCGAACAAGAAGCGGTTCGCGCGCGCAGCGTTCACGAATCGTGATCGCACGCCCGCAGCAGCGCGTCCAGGCACCACGGCGGGTTGGTCTCGGAGACCGCGAGCAGTGTGGTCATGCTGATCGGGGTCGCGGTCGCGCGGAACGCCACCCGGGGTGTTGGCACGCGGCCGGCCTGCGACTCGTACAGCACGGTCCAGGTGTCCTTGCTGGCTCCCACCATGGCCAGGGTGTCCTGCAACGTGGTGAACGGCGGTCCGAACACCGGGTCGAAGCCGGCCGCCCGGCAGGCGCCCACCACCAGGTCGTGCAGCGGCGCGTTGCGGGCCCGGTCGACCAGTCGCACCGACATGCCCGCCAGGTCGGCGAGTTCGACCTCGGCGGCCTCGGCCAGTGGATGGCTGGCCGGCAGCGCGACCGTGATCCGGTCCTGCCACAACGGGATCAGCCGCAGCTCGGCGCTTTCCGTGACACCGCGAACGAAGGTCGCGTCCAGCGTGCGTGCGCGCACCTGGTCCAGTCTGGACTGGGTGGGCCCGGACACCAGTTCCACACCGACCCGTGGCGCGAGCTTGGTCAGCTTGTCCAGCACCCGATCCAAGTGTTCGCCGAGGCCGTAGCTCGTGCCGAGCCGCAACACCGTGGACCGCGTGCTCACCAGCGCGGCGATCTTGGCCCTGGCCCTGCCCGCCGCGGCCAGCACGGCCCGCGCCTCGGGCAGGAACAGCTGGCCCGCCTCGGTGAGTCGCACTGTCCTGGGGGAACGGTCGAACAGGTCGACCCCGAGTTCCCGCTCCAGCCGGCGGATCTGCTGGCTCACCGCGGCCGGCACGATGTGCAGCCGCTGCGCGGCCCGGGCGAAGTGCAGTTCCTCGGCGACGGTCACGAAGTACCTCAGCTGGCGAAGCTCCACGGCACCAGTATTGGCCGTCGGTGGCAGAGGTGCGCCGCGCCACCGTCGCACCGGTCGCGATCACGATTGCTGAACGCAGCGATCAGTGACTGCTCCTTGGTCGACGCGCGTTTCCACTGTGGACTTGGCGAGGAGCGAAACCCCTCAGCACACGGGAGATGACATGCCAATCGTGACGGTTCAGCAGGGCCCCCGCGACATCGCGGCAAAGCGCGAACTGGTGCGGCGAATCACCGACGCGTTCGTCAACAGCTACGGCGTTTCCGCGGACACCGTGCAGGTGTGGATCCACGAGGTGCCGACCGACAGTTGGGGCAAGGCGGGCAGGTTGACCGCGGACAGGTGACCCGCGTGGCGTGGTGCCAGCCCGGCGTGGTGCCCCTGGTGCCGCCCCCTGGTCGGCGGCCGCAGCCGTGCCGGGCGGGCTTGCCTCGGCGCTGGCCGCGCATGCGGCGGCTGGGTAGGTGATGGCCGGCGGCGGTGTGCCCGGGTGACGTTGGGTCACCCGGGCACTCGGTGTCACCGCCGGCGACACATCACCCGATTGGGTGGCCTGGCCACCCGTTTGGGCCTGCGTGAACGTGCAACTCGCGGGGTTTGCAAAGTCGACTCGCGCTGGGGGTGGGTGGGGTGCGACTCGTGGTGCGCGCAGCACCCGTTCGCGCCACGGCTAGGGCAGCAGCAGGCCCCAGTACAGCGCCCACGGCAGGAGCGCCACCCCACCAGCCGTCAGCAGGCCGAGGCGGAGCCGCTGACCGGCTACGTGGTGGTGCTGCCGCCGCCAGGCCAGCACCGTCGCCGCCGTGGCGACCAGCACGCCCACGCTCAACAGTTGCAGCACCAGCCACGGGATCGGCCGGCCCAGCACCACCGGGCCGAGCGCCTGGCCACCACCGAGGACCAGGTAGCCGACGTAGCCGAGGAAACCGAGAACGGTGGCCAGTCCGGTCGCGGCCAGCCAACGCGCCGGTCGGGCGGCCAGCGGCACCGTGCGGCGGCCGGCAAGCCGGCGAACCAGTGCGGTGACCGGGTAGCTGAGGAACACCATCAGCAACCCGACCAGCGCGGCCACCTGCAGCCACGCGGACTCGTACCAGCGCAGCGCGGTGATCGGAACCGTGAGCCGATCCTGGTGCGGGGCGGGGTCGACGCTGGCATGCGGTGGCCCGGCGTCCAGTTGGTTGACCCAGGAGCCGACCAGGTCCAGGTATCCGGGGCCGAACTCGTCGAGCTTGGTGTAGCCGTCGGGCGAGCGGTGCATGGTGTGCTCGGCGTCCGGGATCACCCGCAGCGTGTAGTGGGTGTTGCCGATCCGATCGAAGGTGTCCTGGAAGATCCGCATGCTCTCGGCGGCCGGCGTCAGCTTGTCCCGCGCGCCCCACAGACCGAGCACGGGTTGGCGCACCCGCTCCAGCGCGGGCACCGGGTCGTAGTACGCCTCGGGGAACAGGCCGACACCGGCGGACACCCGCACGCCGGTGCGCACGGTGCTCGGCAGTGACCCGCGCACCCCCGCCTCGGCCAGCCGGTTGTCGTAGTTCCACGCCTGCTGTTGAGCGGGTGGGCCCCCGTTGGCGCCGACGGTGACGACAAAGGCGACATCGGTGGACCGGGACGCGGCCAGCGGTGCCACCCAACCTCCCTCGCTCAGCCCCCACAGGCCAACCCGCGCCGGGTTGACACCGTGCTGGGAGCGCAGCGCGGCAACGGCGGCCAGCGCGTCGTCGGCCAGCGCCGAGTAGTCGCGGTTCAGCTTGGAGTACCCGGGCCGCTTGTCGTAGATCAGCGTGGCGATGCCGGCACGGGCGAACGCCTCCGCCTCGGTCCGGTAGCTCTCACGGGAGCCGCGTCCCGACCCGTGCACCATGACCAGGCCGGGCCTGTCGGCGGCGGGGGTTGGTTCGGCCGGGCTGATCACGGTGCCGTGCAGGGTCAGCTCGCCACTGCGGAAACTTACGTCCTCGGTGGTGACCGCGGTGCCGGGACCGGTATCGGTTGCCGCGGTGGTGGTTGTGGTGACGGCGTTTGCGGGGGTGGCCGCGGCGGGGACGATCCCGCCGATCGTGGTGAGCACGCCGAGTGCGGTGAACGCGACCAGGGCCAGGCCGCGGCGAGCGCGGTTGCGTCTGCTGGTCGGGGGTGTCGGGTTGCCTGCGGGGAGCACGAGGTGCTCTCCTTCCTGTGGAGGTGCGTGCGCATGAGGACACGCCGGAATCGGCGTGGTGTACGGCTTCCCCTGCCTGGGCCTCCGAGTGGCAGCTCGGGGCCCAGGCGCTGACTTGGGCGTGGCGGAAGCGCCTTTAGCAGATTCAGCAGTGGTGTGGCGAAAATTCACCCGATCAGTGCGCCAGTTATCCACAGCCGCGTGGGTTGTCCACAGATTTCCCCCGCGACTCGTTTTCGCGGGTGGGGCTGGGTAGGCTGGTCGCGGGGTCGCCCCCCAGGGAAGGGTGGGGGCTTGACTCGGGCGGGCAACAACGAACAGATCTGCCGGCGACCAGGTGCGGTGGATCCTGATCGTGGCTGGTCAGGGCATCAGTCGGGGTTGGTGAGCCGCGTAGCCGCCGACTCACGGCTCTGCTCAACGCCACTGCCTCGCGATACGGAACTAGCGGCGTAACGCAATCAGAAGAACCCGCGTCGGGGCCGAACTCCGGACCTCATCCCTGGCCGGACTCCAGTTCGGAACCCACATCGGACCCTGAATCGGACTCCACGTCGAACTCCACATCGGACTCGGGGTCGGACTCCGGATCGGACCGCGGGTGCGGATCGGCCGACGCGGGAAAGGCGAAGAACCTGGTGCGCATCACCCGGGCACCCTCCGGAGCCTCGTCCGGTGTTCGTGCGTAGCGCATCAGCAGGCGCACGTACTCCTCGACGAACTCGGCCAACTCCGCCCTGGTCACGCGAATGGTGCCGCGGGAGATGGGCAGGGCGTCCGACCAGTCGCCCAGGCTGTCGCTGTCCAGTTGCAGCCGGGTGAACGTCTCGACATCAGCGGCCAGCCGCGTCCGGTTGAGTTCGTCCACCAGCGCCCGCATTTCCGGAGTCTGTTCGCTGCGCAGCGGGTACCGCAGGTCCTTGATCGGCGATCGCCACCACCGTTCGCGCCCCTGAGCTCGTTCCGGCACCTCCTCGACAAAGCCGTGCCTGGCGAGCATGCGCAGGTGGTAACTGGTCGCGCCGCTGCTCTCCCCCAGCGCCTTGGCCAGCACGGTTGACGTTGCCGGGCCGTGCTGTCCGAGGTGCTGGAGGATGCGCTGGCGCAGTGGGTGCGCCAGCGCTTTCAACTCCTCCAGGTCCTTGATCTTCCGTGGTTCCGGCATGGCACAAAGCTACAGTTACAAATGCACCTTTGCAACTCCTTCTTTGCATGGCTTCTGCCCACACCCGCCGCACGGTCCGGCGAGCTCGCCGTGCACAGGACCTACCTGCCGAACGGCACGACCCCGACATCCACGCAGAGTGGCCAGTTCGTGCCCAGCTCGCCGGATGTCACCCGAACGGGCCTGCGTGAACGTGCAACTCGGGGGGTTTGCAAAGCAATGCCGTGAAGTTAGGTCGTTGAGCCAGGTGTCAAGTCGGGTGTTGGCGGGGTGATGCTGTAGCTGATCCTCACCCGGGA
>NZ_JAMTCK010000007.1:338657-446271 GCF_024171785.1 Goodfellowiella coeruleoviolacea | reverse complement strand
CCCTGGTCACCAGCACCCTGCCGGTCGATCTCATCGATCGCGTTGTCCACCCGCGCCTCGTACGCGGCGTCCACCCCCTGCGCGATGTCCGGCGACTGCGACCCGATGGCCACGTTCACCCCGCACGAGTTGCCGTCAAACCCCTTGGCCGACGAGTCATACCCGATCCGCAGGATCACATCCCGCACAATGCTGGGGATGTCCACGTACGCATCCGTGGTCACCTCACCGACCACGTGCACCTGACCGGTGGTCACCAGCGTCTCCACCGCCACCCGCGACCGCGGATCCGCCGCGAGCAACGCGTCCAACACCGAGTCACTGATCGCGTCGCAGATCTTGTCCGGATGTCCTTCGGTCACCGACTCGCTGGTGAAAAGGCGACGGTTGTGCGTGCTCACGGCACCCCCAATTTCGGGATCAGTTACAGGTGCAGGGTACTGAGCGGGGTCCAGTCCCGGTCAGTCGCTCAGTAGGTGGACGGCGTCCCACAGCACGGCGGCCAACTGGGCCTTGCTCCCCCGCGGGATCGGTGTCTCGGTGCCGTCCGCGGCCAGCAGCCAGCCCGCGTTGTCCTCACCCTCGAACGCGCCGCCCTCGCCGACCGCGTTGACCACCAGCAGGTCGCAGCCCTTGCGCCTGAGCTTGGCACGGCCGTGTTCCAGCACGTCAGCGCCTGGGTCACCGGTTTCCGCGGCAAAGCCCACGATCAACTGGCCGGGGCGGCGCTTGGCCACCAGCTCCGCCAGCACGTCGGGGTTGCGGGTCAGCACGACCGGGTCCGGGTCCCGGTCGGTTTTCTTGATCTTGTGCGCCGCGGTGTCCACCGGGCGGAAATCGGCCACGGCGGCGGCCATCACCACCACGTCAGCGGTGGCGGCCTCCTCGTGGACGGCCTGGCGCAGTTCCTCGGCGGTGCCCACCCGCCGCACGGTGACGCCGGCCGGGTGAACCAGGTCGGCGGTGTGCGCGGCCACCAGGGTGACCTCGGCACCGCGCTGGGCGGCGACCCTGGCCAGCGCGAAACCCTGCCGGCCGGAGGAGCGGTTGCCCAGGTAGCGGACGGGGTCGAGGGGCTCGCGGGTGCCGCCGGCCGAGACCACCACCCGCGTGCCGGTCAGGTCCCTGGGCAGGGCGTCGGGCCTGGCCAGCAGCAGCCGGGCCAGTTCGGCGATCTCCACGGCCTCGGGCATCCGGCCCTTGCCGGTGTCCACGCCGGTGAGCCGACCGCTGGCCGGCTCGGCCACCACCACTCCCCGCGACCGCAGCAGCGCGACGTTGTCCCTGGTCGCCGGGTGCTCCCACATCTCGGTGTGCATGGCGGGCACCAGCAGCACCGGGCAGCGGGCGGTCAACAGGGTGGCGGTGAGCAGGTCGTCGGCCAGGCCGTGGGCGGCCCTGGCGATGAGGTCGGCGGTGGCCGGGGCCACCACGATCAGGTCGGCCTCCTGCCCGATGCGCACGTGGCGCACCTCGGGGACGTCCTCGAACACGCCGGTGCGCACCGGGTGACCGGACAGTGCCTCGAACGTGGCCGCACCGATGAACCGCAGTGCCGCCTCGGTGGGCACCACGGTCACGTCGTGTCCGGACTCGGTCAGCCGACGCAGCAGCTCGCACGACTTGAACGCGGCGATCCCCCCGCCGACCCCGAGCACCACCCGGGGTCTGCTCGGGGTGGGATCGGCCAGCACGTCACCGGCCGCACGCCGCTGTCCGGCGTCGGCCGCGCCGACCGGCTGACCCAGGTTCACTCGCCCTCGGTGTGTTCGAGCATGCCCGCGTGGATCTCACGCAGGGCGATCGACAGGGGCTTCTCCCGGGGACCCGGCTCGACCAGCGGGCCGACGTACTCCAGCAGCCCCTCGCCGAGCTGCGCGTAGTAGTCGTTGATCTGGCGAGCCCGCTTGGCGGCGTAGATCACCAGGGCGTACTTGGAGCTGACCTGCGCGAGCAGGTCGTCGATGGGCGGGTTGGTGATGCCCTCGGGGGAGCCGGTCAGCTCACCCAGCTCGGTGGGGGTGGTGGTCACTCGCAACGCTCCTGCGCTCGTCAGAATCAGGTGGCGGGTCCGACGGCGGAGCCGTCAGCCCCGCCTCGTCCTCGACGCGCCACGTACCGGTCCGCGGTCTGGCCGCGTGGCAGCGCCGGGTCCTTGCCCGACCACCAAGGCTACCAACTCATCGGCGGCGGTGAGCACGTCGGTGTTCACCACGACCGCGTCGAACTCGTCCTCGGCCGCCAGTTCCTGCCTGGCCACCTCAAGGCGCCTGGCCACGACGGCCGGGTCCTCGGTGCCCCGGCGGGTCAACCGGGCGACCAGTTCGTCCCAGGACGGCGGCACCAGCATGACCAGCTGGGCCTCGGGCATCCGCGCCCGAACCTGCCGCGCGCCCTGCAGCTCGATCTCCAGCAGGGCCGGCCGGCCCGCGTCCAGCGCCCGCTGCACCGGGCCCCTCGGCGTGCCGTAGCGGTTGCCCGCGTACTCGGCCTGTTCCAGCAGCTCACCGGTGTCGGCCAGGTTCCGGAAGGTCTCGGGGTCCACGAAGTGGTAGTGCACTCCGTCCACCTCGCCAGGCCTGGGCTTCCTGGTGGTGACGGAGACGCTGAAGTACACCTCGGGTCGTCGCCGGCGCACTTCGGCGAGCACGCTCGACTTACCGACCCCGGATGGGCCGGACACCACGGTGAGCCGGGGCCGGGCGTCGCCGCCCAACCCCGGCTCGGTCCTACTCACTCGCCGCTGAACTCGGTGAGCAGCGCCTTGCGCTGCCGCTCGCCCAGGCCGCGCAGTCGACGGCTCGAAGCGATCTCCAACCGCTCCATGATCTGCTGCGCACGGACCTTACCGACGCCGGGCAGAGCCTCAAGCAGCGCGGACACCTTCATCTTGCCCAGGACCTCATCGCTGTCCGCAGCGGCCAGCACGTCCTTCAGACTGGTGCCGCCGCGCTTGAGGCGCTCCTTGAGCTCAGCCCGGGCGCGACGGGCGGCAGCAGCCTTCTCCAGCGCTGCGGCCCGCTGCTCCTCGGTCAGCTGGGGAAGGGCCACGATTTCCTCCGTGGTGTGGGTTTCCATCTGGATCGGTGCCGCGACCGTACCGACCGCATCTGACTCGGTACAACGTGGGTCCGGGAAGCCTCCTCGGTCAATGCAGACCCGTGTCGGAGACAACGGCCCCACCCGGTCGGGTAAGACTTGCGCGCGGTCGTGGTGCGCGGCGAGAGGAAGTACTACCAATACTCCCTGACAGCTTTATCACCGCCACCGGTGACGTGCCAGCTACGGGCAGTGTGGTATGGATCATCACCTGCGGTCAATAGGGTGTCATCCAGGTGTCGCCGAATTCGGCGACGAACCGGACTTCCGAAGCGTCTTCGCAGCTCACCGCGCACACGCCGAGCAAAAGTGAGCTTCCCGTCACGGCACCGGCGCCGCGGCTGTGATTCGGGCGCGAAAACTGCGGAAAACGCGGGACGGCGCGGGCGTGTCAGGTCACAATGACGCGCGAAGACACCCGCGAACACCGGGTGGGCCGCCCGGCCGCAGCGGCCCGCCCGGTGTCGCGTCGGCATGTCAGCCGTGTCCCTCACGCAGCGCGCTCACCTCGTCACGCGTGCGCAGCGCGGCGTCCCGCAGTGCCGCCTCGTTCGGGCCGTGCCGGAGCACGTCCCGCGACGAGGTGGGCAGCACGTGGCGCAGGTTGTCGCCGAACAGCCTGGCCAGATCGGCCACGGTGGCGCCCTGGGCGCCGAAGCCGGGGGCCAGGATCGGCCCGTTGAGCCCGGTCAGGTCGAACTCGGGGGCGTCGCCCCCGTTGCGGCCCAGGGTCGCGCCGATCACCACGCCGACATCGCCCAGCGGGGTCAGCCCGGCGTTGCGGGCCGCCGCCGCGGCCACCACGGACTGGGCCACGCTCCGCCCGGCGGGGCCGGCCCGGCCCGGGGAGGTGGGCGCGGCCACCGGCCCCGGCGGGTCGGCCGGCACGAGCGCGCCCTGCAGTTCACCGGCCTCGGGGTTGGAGGTCGCCGCGAGCACGAACACGCCGCGCCCGCTGGCCCGTGCCGCGGTCAGGGCCGGCTCCAGCGAGCCGAAGCCCAGGTAGGGCGACAGCGTCACGGCGTCGGCGGCCAGGGGCGAGCCGTCGGTGAGGTAGGCCGAGGCGTAGGCGGCCATGGTGGAGCCGATGTCGCCGCGCTTGGCGTCCAGCAGCACCACGGTCCCGGCCTGCCTGGCCTCGGCGATGACCCGCTCCAGCACGGCCACCCCGGCCGAGCCGAACGCCTCGAAGAACGCCGACTGGGGCTTGAGCACGGCGATGTCCTCGGCCAGGGCGGCCACGCAGGTCATGGCGAAGCGTTCCAGCCCGGCCACGTCCACGGACAGGCCCCAGTCGCGCAGCAGGCCCGGGTGCGGGTCGATGCCCACGCACAGCGGTCCCCTGGCGGCGACCGCCTCGGTCAGCCGCGCGCCGAACGGTCGCGGGTTCACCACGGCGTCTCCTCTCCCCGGCGGCTCCTCGCCCGGCGGCCCGTCTCCCGGCGGCGTCCCTGCTCGGCGTGCGCCGCCTCGGCAGCCCGGCTCACCGCTGGGCCCGCAGCGCGGCCTGCAACGCCTGCAGCGGCCGGACCCCGATGTCGCCCCTGATCAGGGCCTCGATGCCGTGCACGGCCGCGGCGGCGCCCTGGATGGTGGTGACGCAGGGGATGTCCCTGGCCACCGCGGCGGTGCGGATCTCGTAGCCGTCGATGCGGGGACCGCTGTTGCCGTAGGGTGTGTTGATCACCAGGTCGACCGTGCCGGCCAGGATCTCGTCCACGATGTTCTTGTCACCCTCGAAGTGCTTGCGCACCACGGTGCACGGGATGCCGTTGCGCCGCAGCACCTCGGCGGTGCCGGAGGTGGCCAGCACTTCGAAGCCCAGGTCGGCCAGGCGCTTGACCGGGAACACCACCGAGCGCTTGTCCCGGTTGGCCACGGACACGAACACCCGGCCGGAGGTGGGCAGCGAGCCGTAGGAGGCGGTCTGGGACTTGGCGAAGGCCTGGCCGAACGAGGTGTCGATGCCCATCACCTCGCCGGTGGACTTCATCTCCGGACCCAGCAGCGAGTCCACCCCGTGCCCCTCGGGCGTGCGGAACCGGTGGAACGGCAGCACGGCCTCCTTGACCGCGATCGGGGCGTCCTCGGGCAGGTCGGCGCCGTCGCCGCGGGCTGGCAGCAGGCCTTCGGCGCGCAGCTCGGCGATGCTGGCGCCGAGCATGATCCGTGCCGCCGCCTTGGCCAGCGGCACGGCCGTGGCCTTGGACACGAACGGCACGGTCCGGCTGGCCCTGGGGTTGGCCTCCAGCACGTAGAGCACGTCGTCCTTGAGCGCGTACTGCACGTTGAGCAGGCCGCGCACGCCGATCCCCTTGGCGATGGCCTCGGTGCAGCGGCGCACCGCGGCCACGTCGGTGCGGCCCAGGGTGATCGGGGGCAGCGCGCAGGAGGAGTCACCGGAGTGGATGCCGGCCTCCTCGATGTGCTCCATGACCCCGCCCAGGAAGACCTCGGTGCCGTCGCACAGCGCGTCCACGTCGATCTCGATGGCGTCGTCGAGGAACCGGTCGACCAGCACCGGGTGTTCCGGGCTGACCTCGGTGGCCCTGGCGATGTAGGCGGCCAGCGACTCCTCGTCGTAGACGATCTCCATGCCGCGCCCGCCCAGCACGTAGGAGGGCCGCACCAGCACGGGGTAGCCGATCTCGTCGGCGACCCGCTTGGCGCCGGCGAACGAGGTGGCCGTGCCGTAGCGCGGCGCCGGCAGCCCGGCGGCGGCCAGCACCTCGCCGAACGAGCCCCGGTCCTCGGCCAGGTGGATGGCCTCCGGCGGGGTGCCCACGATCGGGACGCCGGCGTCGGCCAGCCGCCGCGCCAGGCCCAGCGGGGTCTGCCCGCCCAGCTGCACGATCACCCCGGCCACCTCGCCGGACGCCTGCTCGGCGTGCACCACCTCCAGCACGTCCTCGAAGGTCAGCGGCTCGAAGTAGAGGCGGTCGGAGGTGTCGTAGTCGGTGGACACCGTCTCCGGGTTGCAGTTGACCATGACGGTTTCCAGGCCGGCCGCGCGCAGCGCCATGGCCGCGTGCACGCACGAGTAGTCGAACTCGATGCCCTGGCCGATCCGGTTGGGCCCGGAGCCCAGGATCAGCACCTTGGGCCGGTCGCGCTGCTCGGTCACCTCCGACTCGGCGGCCGGGTCGGACTCGTAGGCCGAGTAGTGGTACGGGGTGCGGGCGGCGAACTCGGCCGCGCAGGTGTCCACGGTCTTGAACACCGGGCGCACGCCCAGCCGGTGCCGCAGCGCGCGCACGCCGTCCTCGCCGGCCAGCTCCGGGCGCAGCGCGGCGATCTGCCGGTCGGACAGCCCGGCCCGCTTGGCCCGGCGCAGCAGCGTCTCGGACAGCACCGGCTCGGCCAGGATCTCCTCGCGCAGCCGCACCAGCGAGGCGATCTGGTCGACGAACCACGGGTCGACGCCGGAGGCCTCGGCCACCTGCGCCACGCTGGCGCCCAGCCGCAGCGCGCGTTCCACCGTGTAGAGCCGGCCGTCGTGGCCGGTGCGCAGCTGGGCCAGGGTGGACTCCAGGGTGGCGCCGGCCGGGTCGGGGGTGGTCCAGAAGCCGGCGGCCTTGGTCTCCATCGAGCGCATGGCCTTGCCCAGCGCCTCGACGAAGTTGCGGCCGAGCGCCATGGCCTCGCCCACGCTCTTCATGGTGGTGGTCAGCGCGGGGTCGGCCCCGGGGAACTTCTCAAAGGCGAACCTGGGGATCTTCACGACCACGTAGTCCAGGGTCGGCTCGAAGCTGGCCGGGGTCTCGCCGGTGATGTCGTTGTGGATCTCGTCCAGGGTGTAGCCGATGGCCAGCTTGGCGGCGATCTTGGCGATCGGGAAGCCGGTGGCCTTGGAGGCGAGCGCCGAGGACCGGGAGACCCTCGGGTTCATCTCGATGACCACCATCCGGCCGTTCTCCGGGTTGATGGCGAACTGGATGTTGCAGCCGCCGGTGTCCACGCCGACCGCGCGCAGCACGGCGATGCCCACGTTGCGCATGTGCTGGTACTCGCGGTCGGTCAGGGTCATGGCCGGGGCCACGGTCACCGAGTCGCCGGTGTGCACGCCCATCGGGTCGACGTTCTCGATCGAGCACACCACCACCACGTTGTCGCGGTGGTCGCGCATGAGTTCGAGTTCGTACTCCTTCCAGCCGAGCACGCTCTCCTCGATCAGCACCTCGTGCACCGGGCTCTCGGCCAGGCCGGTGGAGGCCAGCCGCTCCAGCTCCTCACCGGTGTGGGCCATGCCGGAGCCGAGGCCGCCCATGGTGAACGACGGCCGGATCACCACGGGCAGCCCGAGTTCGTCCACGGTGGCGCGCACCTCGTCCATGGAGTGGCACACCCGGCTGCGCGGTGTCTCGCCGCCGACCTGCGCGACGATGTCCTTGAACTTCTGCCGGTCCTCGCCGCGCTGGATGGCGTCGATGTCGGCGCCGATCAGCTCCACGCCGTACTTCTCCAGCACGCCGCGCTCGTGCAGGGCCACCGCGGTGTTCAGCGCGGTCTGCCCGCCGAGCGTGGCCAGCAGGGCGTCCGGCCGCTCGGCCGCGATCACCTTCTCGACGAACTCGGGGGTGATCGGCTCGATGTAGGTGGCGTCGGCGAACTCCGGGTCGGTCATGATGGTGGCCGGGTTGGAGTTGACCAGGCTGACCCGCAGGCCCTCCTCGCGCAGCACGCGGCAGGCCTGGGTACCCGAGTAGTCGAACTCGCACGCCTGGCCGATCACGATCGGCCCGGAGCCGATCACCAGCACATGGGAAAGGTCGGTCCGCTTGGGCATCAGCCAGCCTCACTCATCCGGTTACCGCCGGTGGAACCGGCCATCAGGTCACAGAACTCGTCGAACAGGGGCGCGGCGTCGTGCGGTCCGGCCGCGGCCTCGGGGTGGTACTGCACGCTGAACGCGGGCACGTCCTGGCAGCGGATGCCCTCGACGGTGCCGTCGTTGGGGCAGTAGTGGCTGACCTGGGCCTGGCCGAACGGCGAGTCGAAGCGCTGTCCGGCCTCGCCGGCCAGGGCGAACCCGTGGTTGTGCGCGGTGATGCTGACCCGCCCGCTCGCGGTGTCGATCACCGGCACGTTGATGCCCCGGTGCCCGTAGCGCATCTTGTAGGTGCCCAGGCCCAGGGCGCGGCCGAGGATCTGGTTGCCGAAGCAGATCCCGAACAGGGGGATCCGCTGCTCCAGCACGGCCCTGGTCAACGCCACCGGGTGGTCCGCGGTGGCCGGGTCGCCCGGCCCGTTGGACAGGAACACCCCGTCCGGTTCGACCGCGAGCAGGTCCTCGGCGCTGACGCCGGCCGGCAGCACGTGCACCTCGATGCCGCGCGCCGCCATCATCCTCGGCGTGTTGGACTTGATGCCCAGGTCCAGCGCGGCCACCCGGAACCGGCGCTCCCCCACCGCGGGCACCACGTAGGGCTCGGGTGTGGTCACCGCGCCGGCCAGGTCGGCGCCCGCCATGGACGGGCTGGCCAGCACCTGCTCCAGCATGCGCTGCTCGTCGGTGAGGGCGGCACCGGAGAACACGCCGGCGCGCATGGCGCCGCGTTCGCGGATGTGCCTGGTCAGCGCCCTGGTGTCGACTCCGGAGATGCCGACGATGTGCTGGTCGCGCAGTGCGTCGGCCAGGGAGCGGGTGGCCCGCCAGTTGGACGGGATGCGGGCCGGGTCGCGCACCACGTAGCCGGCGACCTGGATGCGGGCCGACTCGTCGTCCTCGTCGTTCCAGCCGGTGTTGCCGATCTGCGGCGCGGTCTGCACCACGATCTGCCGGTGGTAGGACGGGTCGGTCAGGGTCTCCTGGTAGCCGGTCATGCCGGTGGCGAACACCGCCTCGCCCAGGGCACTGCCCTCGGCGCCGTAGGCCTCGCCGCGGAAGACCTTGCCGTCCTCCAGCACCAGCACCGCGGGTGTGTGTGTGGTCATGCTCGCGCCCCTCCCGACACGGTCTCCTGCTCCTCGATACCGGCCAACGAGCGCAGCTGGGCCACCCATCGCTGGTAGACGTCCTTGTGGTCGCCGCGGAAGCCGGTGTCCAGCAGCTGGTCGCCCAGCTGCCAGCGCACCACCAGCAGCCCGTCGCGGCTCATCACCTTGCCGGCCAGGGCCCGGTCGGTGCGCGCGTCGCGCAGCTGGGCGGCCGGGATCCACAGCGGCTGGGCACCGGTGCGGTCGATCAGCAGTCCCTCGCCGGTCAACCGGAGCACGGCGGCCGAGCGGAACCCGAGATCACCCACGGCGATCCGGTCCTGCCAGTCACCGGCGGTGGTGCTGCCCACGTACACGCCGGTCGTCTCGGGCAGCAGCGGTGCGGCGGTCAGGTCGGCCGGTGCGGCGGGCAGCGGCGGCAGCACGGCGGCCTGGCGGCGGGCCCTGGCCCGCCAGCCGCGCCACATGCCGAACACGCACAGCGCGAAGAACGCCACCACGGCCAACGTCAACAACACCCTGGTCACGGGCGAATCCTTCCCTCATGGGCGGTCACCCGGCCGCGCAGCACGGTGCAGACCACACGCGCGGGCAGGTCCATGCCCTCGTACGGGGTGTTCTCGGCAATGCTGGCCAGCTCGGCGCCGCGCACGGTCCAGGTGGCCTCGGGGTCCACCAGCACCAGGTTCGCCGGCTCGCCAACGGCGATGGGACGGCCCTGGTCGGGCAGTCCGGCGATCTCGGCCGGCCGTTCGCTCATCACCCTGGCCACCCCTCGCCAGTCGAGCAAACCAGAGCGGACCATCGTGTGCACCACGACCGACAGCGCGGTCTGCAGGCCGAGCATGCCCGGGCGGGCCGCGGCCCACTCGCAGTCCTTGTCCTGGGGGGCGTGCGGGGCGTGGTCGGTGGCCACGCAGTCGATCACGCCCTCGGCCAGCGCGGTCCGCAGCCGGGCCACGTCCGTGCTGGCGCGCAGCGGCGGGTTGACCTTGTTCACCGGGTCGTAGCTGGCCAGCCGCTCGTCGGTGAGCAGCAGGTGGTGCGGGGTGACCTCGGCGGAGATGCCCGCGCCGCCGGCCCGCTGCTTGGCCCAGGCCAGCACGTCGGCGGTGCCCGCGGTGGACACGTGGCAGACGTGCAGCCGGGCGGACAGGTGCTGGGCGAGCAGGCAGTCCCTGGCCACGATCGCCTCCTCGGCCGCGGCCGGCCACCCGGCCAGGCCGAGCCGGGCGGCCCGCTCCCCCTCGTGGGCCTGGGCGCCCACGGTCAGCCGGGGCTCCTCGGCGTGCTGGGCGATCACCACGTCCAGCGCCTTGCTGTACTCCAGCGCCCGGCGCATCACCAGCGGGTCGGCCACGCAGTGGCCGTCGTCGGAGAACATCCGCACGCCCGCGGCGGAGGCGGCCATGGTGCCCAGCTCGGCCAGCTTCTGCCCGGCCAGGCCCACGGTGACCGCGCCCACCGGGTGCACGTCGACCAGGCCGACCTCGCGGCCCCGCCGCCACACGTGCTCCACGACCACGGCGTTGTCCGCGACCGGGTCGGTGTTGGCCATGGCGAACACCGCCGTGTACCCGCCCAGCGCGGCCGCGGCCGAGCCGGTGGCGATCGTCTCGGTGTCCTCCCGGCCGGGTTCGCGCAGGTGGGTGTGCAGGTCCACGAAACCGGGCAGGGCGATCAGCCCGTCCGCGGCCAGCACCTCGGCGTCGGCGTCGCGCACCTGGGCGCCGATCTCGGCGATGACGCCGTCGCGCAGGAGCAGGTTCACCGGTTCGCCCTCGCCGTAGCAGCGGACACCGGTGATCAGGGTTGTCGCGGCTGCCGCCCGGCTGTGCCCGGCGGTCCGCTCCGACTGCTGGCTCGTCACGCGACGGCCTCCTCTCCGGCGAGCAGGTGGTAGAGCACGGCCATGCGCACGTGCACCCCGTTGCGCACCTGGTCGGTGATGGCGGCCCTGGGCGAGTCGGCCACGGCCGAGGCGATCTCCATGCCGCGCAGCATGGGTCCGGGGTGCAGCACCACGGCGTGCTCGGGCAGCAGCCGCAGCCGGGCCTGGTTGAGGCCGTAGGCCAGCGAGTACTCCTTGGCCGACGGGAAGAACCCGCCGTGCATGCGCTCGGCCTGCACCCGCAGCAGCATCACCGCGTCCAGGCTCGGCAGCTCGGCGTCCAGGTGGTGGGACACGGTCACCGGCCAGGTGTCCACGCCGACCGGCAGCAGGGTGGGCGGGGCGACCAGCACCACCTCCGCGCCCAGCGTGGTGAGCAGGTGCACGTTGGACCGGGCCACCCGGCTGTGCAGCACGTCACCCACGATGGCCACCCGGCGGCCGGCCAGCTCGCCGAGCCGGTCCCGCAGCGTGGCCGCGTCCAGCAGGGCCTGGGTGGGGTGCTCGTGAGTTCCGTCACCCGCGTTGACCACGCAGGTCCCGGTCCCGTCCAGCCACCCGGCCAGTCGGTGGGCCGCGCCCGAGGCGGGGTGGCGGACGATCACGCAGTCGGCGCCGACCGCGGACAGGGTCAGCGCGGTGTCCCGCAGCGACTCGCCCTTGCCCACGGACGACCCGCTGGCTGAGACGTTGACCACATCGGCGCTCATCCACTTGCCGGCGACCTCGAAGGAGACCCGGGTGCGGGTGGAGTTCTCGTAGAACATCGTCACCACGGTCCGGCCGCGCAGGGTGGGCAGCTTGCGGACCTCCCTGCCCAGCAGGGCCTGCTTGAGGCTGTCCGCCGTGTCCAGCACGGCGGTGGCCGCGGCCAGGTCGAGCCCTTCGGCGGAGAGCAGGTGCCTCACGAAGTCACCTCGCGACTCGGCCCTCGGCGCAGCAGCACGCCGTCGCGGCCGTCGGTCTCGGCGAGCAGGACCGCGACCTCCTCGCTGCGTGCCGTGGGAACGTTCTTGCCGACGTAGTCGGCCCTGATGGGCAGTTCGCGGTGGCCCCGGTCGACCAGCACGGCCAGTTGGACCGCGTTGGGCCGACCGTGGTCGCGCAGGGCGTCCAGCGCCGCCCGGATGGTCCGCCCGGAGAACAGCACGTCGTCGACGAGCACGACCAAACGATTGTCCACGCCACCGGCGGGCAGCGTGGTGGTCTCCAGCGGCCGGTTCGGGCGTCGGCGCAGGTCATCCCGGTACAGGGTGACGTCGAGGGTGCCGGTGGGCACGTCCACGCCACTGAACTCGGCGATGTGGGCGGCCAGCCGCCGGGCGAGCGGGGCTCCCCGGGTAGGGATACCCAGCAGGACGACTTTGGATGCGCTGGGTGCGCCCAAAGCGGTCTTTTCGATGATTTGATGGGCCATTCGGGCGACGGTGCGCGCGACGTCTCCGGCCGTCAGAAGCTCTCGCTCCCCGGCCGGATCCGTCGCGCCACGCTCACGTGGCGCCACGGAGGGACCTCCTTCCCCGCCTCACTGGACGGGTCCTTAAAGGACGCCTGGACCCGGCGTTTACCGGGCTGACCTGCACGGTATCAGGCTCTGAACGTCAATCTTCCGGGTGGTGTCGGACCTCTCGCCCGGCTGACGCAGTGAGATCAGCTTGACCTGGTGACGACAGCGAGCGACCATTACTCTGCGTATCGATCTAAGCCTCCCCGCGGCACTCCCCTACCGGCTGACGGGGCGAATGAACGGAGAACCGCCACATGGGCGACTACGCCAAGGCGCTGGGGGCCAAGCTCCGCGCTATCCGCCAGCAGCAGGGTTTGTCACTGCACGGCGTTGAGCAGAAGTCCGGCGGCCGCTGGAAAGCCGTGGTCGTTGGCTCCTACGAGCGCGGCGACCGTGCGGTCACCGTGCAGAAGCTGGCGGAACTCGCGGACTTCTACGGGGTCCCCGTGGCAGAACTGCTGCCTGAGGGGCGGGTGCCCTCTGGAGCCGAACCAGCCACAAAGATCGTCATCAACCTGGAACGGTTGCAGCAGCTACCAGCGGAGAAGGTCGGGCCGCTGGCCCGGTACGCCGCGACCATCCAGAGCCAGCGCGGTGACTACAACGGCAAGGTGCTGTCCATCCGGACCGAGGACCTGCGTTCCCTCGCGATCATCTACGACATGACACCGGGCGAGCTGACCGAGCAGCTGATCGACTGGGGCGTGCTGCCGCCGGAAGCCCGTCCAGCCAAGGAGGACTGAGTCACCAGGTGAAACACCACGGGGCCCGTCAGCGCGGCAGTCGCGCTGACGGGCCCCGTGGCAGGTGTTGCCGTGCCGTTGTGGCCGCGGCAGGCGTTGACCCGGGACGACCAGGATTCGCGGTGAGCGCCGGTCCTGGGCGGCCAGGGCGCGCGCCCGCGGTCCACGCCGGCCAGCCGGTGGGCCGGCGTGGCCCCACGACCGGGAGCCACGGCGGCCGGAGGCCCGCTGACGGCAGCGACGGCGGCCGGAGCAGGCGTCAGAGCACGGCCCGCAGCTGGTCGGCGATGACCGCGATGCGGCCGAGCACACCGTTGACGAACCGCGGCGAGTCGTCCGTGGACAGCGCCTTGGCCAGCTCGATGGCCTCGTCGATGGCCACCGCGTCCGGCACGTCACCGGCCCACAGCAGCTCGTAGAGGCCGACCCGGAGCACGGCCCGGTCCACCGCGGGCATGCGCTGCAGCGTCCACCCCTCGGCGTGCTCGGTGATCAGCTCGTCGATCCGGGCCTGGTGCGCGGTCACCCCCTCGACCAGGGTGACGGTGTAGTCGTTGACCGGCGGAACATCGGGTGACCCGACCCGCTCGGCGAGCAGGGTCACCGCGTCCGCACCGCGCACGTCCGCCTCATAGAGCACGTCGACCGCACGCTTGCGCGCCTTGCTGCGTGCTCCCATGTTCAGATCCGTTCCACGAGTGGGTTGACTAGCTGTTGACGCGACCGAGGTAGCGTCCGTCCCGCGTGTCGACCTTGACCTTCTCGCCGGTGCTGACGAACAGCGGGACCTGGATCTCGGCGCCCGTCTCCAGGGTGGCCGGCTTGGTGCCGCCGGTGGAGCGGTCGCCCTGCAGACCGGGGTCGGTGTGCTGGATCACCAGCTCGACCGACGCGGGCAGCTCCACGTACAGCGCGCTGCCCTCGTGCGTGGCGACCATCACGCTCTGGTTCTCCAGCATGTACTTGGCCGCGTCCGCCACGGTCTCGGCCGGCACCGTGATCTGGTCGTAGGTGTCGGTGTCCATGAACACGTAGTCGTTGCCGTCGCGGTACAGGTAGGTCATCTCGCGCCGGTCCACCGTGGCGGTGTCGACCTTGGTCCCGGCGTTGAATGTCTTGTCGACCACCTTGCCGGAGAGCACGTGCTTCAGCGTGGTGCGCACGAAGGCGCCGCCCTTGCCCGGCTTGACGTGCTGGAACGACACGACGGTCCAAAGCTGGCCGTCCAGGTTCAACACCAGCCCGTTCTTCAGGTCGTTGGTGGTGGCCACTGTGGTGGTCTCTCCCGTGGTGGTGACGCGAGCCTGCTACCAGGTCTCGTGCGTTCGGTGGATGGTTGCCTGCCTGCCGCGGACACGGCGGGCCGCAGGACACGGCCGTGGTACGCCTGGCGTGATCCCCCTCCCGCGAAGCCGCCGCCCGGTCCCGAGCGAGCGGCCCGACCTCCGGCCAGGCCCGCGGTCTTGGCGGGTCGCCCTCCAGCGTGTCCCTGACGCGGCCCCCGACGCGGTTGCCGCGGGCTGGCCCGCGGCTGCGACGGTGACCGCAAACCGCTCCAGAGTCTACCGGCACCGCTCCTGGTCAGTGTTGCCCACCTCGGTTGCCCACCTCCGCCGAGGTCGCCGACGGGTGATCTCGCGCACACCCGCGGCCGGCTGAGCCGCCCGGCCGGGTTCGGGGGACGGCCTGTTCAGCGCCGGCGAACCGGTGTCCGGCGGGCGGCCGGCTGCCTAAGCTGTGCACATGTACCGGTGGGTAATTCGCGCGTCCGCCATGGCCGTGGCACACGCCGCCGTGCAGACCGCGCTGGCCGCACTCGCGGTGCGCCAGCCCGACCTGGGCGCCACCCTGCGCCCGGTCGCGCTGGCCGTGGTGGTGGCCATCGCCCTGGCCTGGGGCGGGCTGGACGGACGGCGGAACCGGCCGGGACAAAGCATGGACTGGTTCGTGGCGGCCCTGATCGCCGGTCCCCTGGCCGGGCTGCTCGGGGTGATCGCCCGGGCGGTCCTGGTCGACCAGACCGGGCTTGAGGCGCTGGGCCCCGCGCTGACCGGCGGCGCCGCGTTCACCGCGCTGCTCGTGCTGGTGCCCGCCGCGGCGGGTCTGCTGCTCGGGCGCCTGCTGGCCACCAGGCAGGCCGCCGGACGCGGGGCCGAGGACGAGCCGGGCGGGTGAACTCCGGCCGGCGGTCAGGCTGGTTCGGACTGTTCTGGTTCCGGCTGTTCTGGTTCCGGCTAGTCGGTTTCAGGGTTGGGCACGCCGCTGCGGTCAAAGGCCCGCAGCGGCGCGGCCGCCATGTCGCGCAGGCGGTCGGCTGGGTCTCCGGTCGCCATCCGGCTCAGGGTCGGCCGGAACGCGGCCCACTCGGCATAGGCCATCGCCCAGACCGCGTGTTCGCGGACGAGGTCGTCCTCGCTGCCGGCACACCCGCCGATCCGGTCGACAAAGCGCTGGTCGACGTCTTCGGGCGCGCCAAGCCCGGCCCGCAGCACCGCGAGCGACCGGGTGTCCGGATCGTGTGCGGTGTCCACGGCGGCGAGCAACGCGTCGAAGGTCAGCACCGACCAGTGCGCCGCGAACACCGCCGCGGTGCTCTCCACCCGGCGTCGCGCCCCGTCGCGGGTGGTCGGGGTCCAGTCCCCCACCAGGTACGAGACCATGACGTGCGAGGCGTTGATCAGCGGGTTCGCCGTGTAGGTCACCCGCAGACCGGGGTCGAGTTCGCGATCCACGTCCCAGCGGAGGGTGATCCCGCCGGCATCGGTCTGGTCCCTGGGCCTCGGCGGCAGCCGCGACCACCCGCAGGTTCGGGCGACCTCGGCCACGAACGCGGCGGAATCGGTCCCGTCGAACAGGAACCGACGGGACCGGCAGCCGCCGCTCAACCGCACCACGCTCATGGTCGTTGGGCCGGTCCGGGTGTGGCCTGTTCGGCGAGCCAGCGGATGGCCAGGGCGTAGCCGCGCACGCCGAGGCCGAGGATCACCCCGGTGGCCTTCTCCGAGATGTAGCTGTGCTTGCGGAACTCCTCACGCCGGTGGGTGTTGGAGATGTGCAGTTCGATCAGGGGCGCGGTGAGCTGCGCGCACGCGTCCCGCACGGCGATCGAGTAGTGCGTCCACGCGGCGGCGTTGAGCACCACGGGCAGCCCGTGGTCGGCGGCCTCGTGCAGCCAGGCGAGCATCTCGCCCTCGTGGTCGGTCTGCCGCACCTCGACCTCGACGCCCAGCTCACGGCCGGTCTCCACGCACAGCTGGACGAGTTCGGCGTGCGTGGTGGCGCCGTAGACCTGCGGCTCCCTGGTGCCGAGCCGGCCGAGGTTGGGTCCGTTGAGCACCAGGATCCGCCCGGAGGAGCCGGCCGGCTGCGCTGCCGTGCCCCTGGCCGGCGAGGGGTGCGCGCTCACAGCAGCACACTCCCGGACTTCGGCGACTCCGCGGCCACGGCCGAGTACGCCGCGGCGAGCAGCGCCGGGTCGGGGCCCTCCAGCCGCCCCGGCTTGGCCAGGCCGTCCAGCACCACGAACCGCAGCACCCCGGCCCGGGTCTTCTTGTCGGTGCGCATGCCCTCCATCAGCTGGGGCAGGGCGTCCGGGTCGTAGCTGGTGGGCAGGCCGAGCGCGGCGAGCACCCTGGCGTGCCGGTCGGCGGTGGCGTCGTCGAGGCGTCCGGCCAGCCGAGCCAGCTCGGCGGCGAAGACCAGGCCGACGCTGATGGCGGCGCCGTGCCGCCAGCGGTAGCGCTCCCGGCGCTCGATGGCGTGGCCCAGGGTGTGCCCGTAGTTGAGCACCTCGCGCAGGGACGACTCGCGCAGGTCCGCGGACACCACGTCGGCCTTGACCTGGATGGCCCGCCGCACCAGTTCGCCCAGGACCGCACCGGTGGGGTCGAGGGCGGCCGCCGGGTCGGCCTCGATCAGGTCGAGGATCACCGGGTCGGCGATGAAGCCGCACTTGACCACCTCGGCCATGCCCGCGACCAGCTCGTTGCGCGGCAGGGTCTCCAGGGTGGCCAGGTCCACCAGGACCGCGGCCGGCTCGTGGAACACCCCGACCAGGTTCTTGCCCGCGTCGGTGTTGATGCCGGCCTTGCCGCCCACCGCGGCGTCGACCATGCCGAGCAGGGTGGTGGGCACGTGCACCACGCGCACCCCGCGCATCCAGGTGCCGGCGACGAACCCGGCCAGGTCGGTCACGGCGCCACCGCCGAGCCCGATCACCGTGCCGGTGCGGTCCAGGCCGATCCGGCCCAGCACCTCCCAGCAGAACCCGGCGACGGCCAGGTTCTTGCCGTTCTCCGCGTCGGGGATCTCCACGCGGTGCGCGTCCACGCCCGCGCCGGCCAGCTCCTCCCGGATCGCCTCGGCGGTCTCGGTCAGCGTCGGCTGGTGCACGATCGCGGCCGTGGGTGTGTGCCGGACCGTCTCGACCAACTCACCGAGCAGGCCGCGCCCCACCACCACGTCGTAGGGATGTTCGGCACCCACTCGGATGCGCGCCGGCTCGCTCATCGCCCTGCCTTTCGTCGTTCCGCTGTGTTTCCGCCCCGGGGCCCCCGGGCGCACGTCGGCGCCGGCCCCGCCCAGCTCAGCACCTGCCGCGCCTCACGATGTCGGCCGCTGTCCTGTCGGCTGCTGTCCTGTCGGCTGCTGTCCTGTCGGCTGCTGCCCAGCCGGCTGCTGCTCAGCCACCCCGGCCAGCGCGGCCAGCACGGCGTCGACGACCTGGTCCGGCTCGCGGTCGTCGGTGCTCACCTCGATCAGCGCGACCTCCCGGTAGAGCGGCAGCCGGGCGTCGAGCAGCGCCTTGAACGTGGCCCGGGGGTTGACCCCGGCCAGCAGCGGCCGTGCCGTGGACAGGCCGGTGCGGCGCACGCCTTCGGCCATGCCGACGTTGAGGAAGACCACGGTGTGGCCGGCCAGCCGCCGGCGGGTCGCCTCGGCCAGCACCGCGCCACCGCCCAGGGCGAGCACCCCGGTGTGCTCGGCCAGCGCGTCGGCCACGGCCTGCTCCTCCATGGCCCGGAAGGCCGGCTCACCGTCGGTGGTGAAGATGTCCGAGATGGCCTTGCCGGCCCGGGCCACGATGTCGTCGTCGACATCCCGGAACGGCACGCCCAACCGCTGGGCCAGCAGTTGGCCAACGGTGGTCTTGCCGGCCCCTGGCGGGCCGAGGACCACCACGCGGGGACTCACCAGCGGGCCTCCAGTTCACGCAGGTACGCCTCGGCGTTGCGCTTGGTCTCCGGCAGCGAGTCGCCGCCGAACTTCTCCAGCGCGGTCTCGGCCAGCACCAGCGCCACCACGGACTCCAGCACCACGCCGGCGCGGGGCACCGCGCACACGTCCGAGCGCTGGTGGATGGCCACGGCCGGCTCGCCGGTGGCCACGTCCACGGTGGCCAGTGCCTTGGGCACGGTGGAGATCGGCTTCATGGCCACCCGCACGCGCAGCGGCTCGCCGTTGGTGATGCCGCCCTCCAGCCCGCCGGCCCGGTTGCTGCGCCGCCGGACGCCGTTGACCCCACCGGCCGGGTCGATCTCGTCGTGCGCCTTGCTGCCCCAGCGCCGCGCCGTGGCGAACCCGTCGCCGATCTCCACGCCCTTCATCGCCTGCACGCCCATCAGGGCGGCGGCGAGCCGGGCGTCCAGTCGCCGGTCCCAGTGCACGTGCGAGCCCAGCCCGGGCGGCAGGCCGTAGGCGAGCACCTCGATGACCCCGCCCACGGTGTCGCCGGCCTTCTTCACCTGCTCGACCTCGGCGACCATGGCCTCGGTGCCGGCCGGGTCGAACGCCCGCACCGGGCTCTCGTCGATGGCGGCCAGGTCCTCGGGCCGGGGCGGCGGTCCGTCGGGTGCCTCGGCCGCGCCGATGGACACCACGTGGCTGAGCACCTCCACGCCCAGCGCCTGGCGGAGGAAGGCCCTGGCCACCGTGCCGAGCGCGGTCCGCGCCGCGGTCTCCCGGGCGCTGGCCCGCTCCAGCACGGGCCGTGCCTCGTCAAAGCCGTACTTGAGCATGCCGGGCAGGTCGGCGTGGCCCGGCCGGGGCCGGGTCAGCGGTTCGTTGCGGGCCAGGCCGGCCAGCTCCGCCGGGTCGACCGGGTCGGCGGCCATCACCTGCTCCCACTTGGGCCATTCGGTGTTGTCGATCCGGACCGCGATGGGACCGCCCTGGGTCCGGCCGTGCCGCACACCGCCGAGGAACTCCACCTGGTCGGTCTCAAAGCCCATCCGGGGACTGCGCCCGAACCCCAGCCTACGACGGGCCAACTGTTCGGTGAGGTCGGTTGTGGTGACTTCGACGCCGGCCACCATGCCTTCCAGCACGGCGACGAGGGCGGGGCCGTGTGACTCCCCAGCGGTGATCCAACGCACCACGCGATCCTGCCACGCCCCGGCCCATCAGCGGCTACCGCCCACAGGCTGGACGGCCAACATGAGGCGGACGCCACGGCCGCGCTGGGGCCATCAGGTGACCCGGGCCACCACGCGCCCCGACCGGACGGCCGGCTCGGGTGTTCTGGCTGGTAGCCGGGGCTAGCACGGGGCACGGGGCCGGCGCGGAGCGCGGCCGGGGTCACCGGGTGGGCGACGAGTTCGGGGGCCGGGGCGGGGCCGGCACCGGCGGGCGCCGCCCCGGAGAAGGTGGCCACCAGCCAGGTGGCGGCCAGCAGGCCAGGCCCGTGCGGGATGCCGGCACGGCCCCAACGGACCGGCGTGAACCGGGCGAGCCCGCCCAGCACCAGGGTGAGCCCGGCCGCGACCACGGCCGCCACGGGCAGCGCCGACCAGGACAGCGCGGCGAGCACCGCGCCCAGCGATCCGGACAGCTTCACGTCGCCGGCACCGAGCGCGGCCGGGGCCACCAGGTGGACCAGCAGGTGCAGGCCGCCGAACACCAGGCAGCCCAGCAGCGCGCGCACCGCCACCGGCCAGCCGCCGGCCCAGCCGGCGGCCACCGCGAGCAGCGCGGCGAACACCGGGTAGGCGGGCAGGGTCAGCGCGTTGGGCAGCCGCTGGTGGATGAGGTCGACCGCGGACAGCAGCACCCCGAACCAGGCCAGGGCCAACGGAACCGGCAGCCACCAGCCGGACAGGCCGCCACCGGCCCATCTGGCCGCGACCAGCGCCCAGAGCAGCCCGACCGCCAGCTGGCACCACGGCGGCGGCACCCGCGTTCCCCGGCGCAGCCGGGCCAGCAGGCGCGCGCCCACGTGGCCGGCGGCCACCCCGGCCAGGAACAGGCCGGCGACCACCACGGGCGGCAGCCACGGGTGCCCGGGCGGCGGCAACAGGGCGGCCAGGTCCACCGGACCGGCGTGGTCCCGAGGAGCGGACGGGCCGAGGGCGAGCGTGCCGTTGGTGCGCATGCCCCCACCGTGGGCCACCGCCCCAACCGCTGGCCAGCACCTGTTGGGCGGGAGGCGCCATTCACTCGACACCACACCCGAGTGAGTGACAAGCGTGGCGCTTCCCAGTGACAAGCGTGGCGCATCCCGGGGCCCTGCCCGCCACCGCTCCGAACCCGACCAGCGTGAGCGCCGGCCGGTCGGCTTCGGATGCGGCGACACCGGCGAGAACTCGACCGGGCGAGCCGGTGGCCCCAGCCCGACCGCTCAGCCGGACGGCCCCAGCGCCGCCAGGAAACTCAGCACTGCCAGGAAACTCAGCGCCGCCAGGAGAACAGCACCTCGCCCGCGCCCACCGGGCCGTCGGCCTGGCGCGGTTCGAGGGTCTCCGCCACCGCGTCGAGCGCGACGACCGGGCAGATCGGCGCGTAGCCAGCGGCCTCGACATCGGCCGGGTTCCAGCTCACGATGGGCTGGCCGGCCCGCACCTTCTCCCCCTTGACCACGTGCAGGGTGAAGCCCTCGCCCTTGAGCTTGACCGTGTCGATGCCCAGGTGCACCAGCACGGCCGCGCCGTCCTCGGTGGCCACCACGAACGCGTGCGGGTGCAGCGCGGCGACCGTGCCGTCCACCGGGGCGAGGGCGGCCCCGGCGGCGCGGTCCGGCTCCACGGCCAGCCCGGGGCCGACCATGGCGTTGGCGAACACCTGGTCGGGCACCTCGGTCAGCGGCACCACCCGCCCGCTGACCGGGCTGTTCACCGCGAGCGGCGTCACAGCAGGTCCTCGATGTCGCTGGCGATGGTGTCGGCCTCCGGGCCGACCACGATCTGCACGGCCTTGCCCGCCCGCATCACGCCGTGCGCGCCGGCGGCCTTGAGCGCGGCCTCGTCCACCAGCGAGCCGTCCTCCAGCTCACAGCGGAGCCGGGTGATGCACGGCTCGATCTCCACGACGTTGTCCGCGCCGCCGATCGCCGCGAGGATCTTCTCCGCCCTGTTGTCAGCCACCTCAGGTGTCCTTTCCTGCCCGTGTCGGGGCACGGTCGGGCCCGTGCCCGGGTCCCCCGTTCCTGCCGCCAGTCGCGCGCGGGGTTCGCCGGATCGTGCCATGCGCCAGCACGAACACGTAACGGCGGGTTGACACCCGCTCACCGGGCGGAGCATCCTCCCCGAACCAACTGGTCTAGACCGGAAAGTACCAATCCCGCCGGCTGAGATCGAGTGCCAGGCCCCACTGGGCGGCCACGACGGGCCACCTCGGTCACCAGCACCCGGCACACGCACGGACAACCGCCCGAGGACCACGCGAACAGGAGGTGTCATGACAGAACGGCCGCGCCACACCGGCTCGACCACTGGCGTCTCCCCGATCGTGGACGGGCCCCAGCCCAAGCACGTGCAGCTGCGCGAGATCCTGCGCCGGCTCGCCGAACGCGAGCTGCCCCCGGGATCGCCGATCCTGTCCGAACGCGAGCTGGCCGAGCGGTACGGGGTCTCCCGGCTCACCGTGCGCACCGCCGTCGGCCAGCTCGTTGCCGAGGGCCTGCTGATCAGGGCAGCCGGCAAGGGCACGTTCACCGCGCGGCGGCGGGTGGAAACCCAGCTCTACCTGGAGTCGTTCACCGACGACATGCGCAGGCGCGGCCTCACCCCGGACACCGAGGTGCTGGCCTGCGGCGAGCAGACGCCGCCGCCCGCGGTCGGCGACACCCTGGGGCTGGCCGAGGACGAACCCGGGTACTGGCTGTTCCGGCTGCGCCGCGCGGACGGCATGCCGCTGGCCGTGGAACGCGGCTGGTACAACCCCCGGGTCGTGCCCGGTCTGCTCGACCACGACCTGACCGGCTCGATGTACACCCAGCTGGCCGAGCACTACGGCGTCCAACTCGACCAGGGGCGGCAGACGGTGTGGGCCGACGCCGCCGACGCGGAAACCGCCCGGCTGCTGCGAATCCGCGTGGGCAGCCCGGTTCTGGTCTTCCACCGCACGTCCAGCGCCAGCGGACAGCCGGTGGAGGACATGACGTCCTGGTACCGGGGTGATCTCTACCAGGTGACCATGCAGTTGGACCGGAACGGCCCGGGTTCTGGTCCGCACTCCGCCCAGGGAGGTACCCCATGAGCGCCAGCGCCACCTCGGCGACCGGCGGTCGAGACATCAAGGGGCTAGCCGTGGCGCAACGCCTCGGCCGCAGCCTGATGCTGCCCATCGCCGCGCTGCCCGCGGCCGGCCTGCTGATGCGGCTCGGCGCCGACGACATGCTCGGCCAGTTCGCCCCGCTGAAGAAGGTCGCGGCCGTCATGGCCGCAGCGGGCGGGTCGCTGTTCAACTGGCTTCCGCTGCTGTTCGCGGTGGGCGTGGCCGTGGGCTTCGCCCGCAAGGGCGACGGCTCGACCGGTCTGGCCGCCGCCGTGGGCTTCGTGGTGTTCACCCAGGTCGTCCAGGTCTTCGCCCCGGTGGACCCGAAGAACGCGCTGAACCCGACCAAGTGGCCCTACGGGGTGTTGGCCGGCATCATCGTCGGCATCGTGACCGCCCTGCTGTGGCAGCGCTTCCACCGCACCAAGCTCCCGCCCTACCTGGCGTTCTTCGGCGGCCGGCGGTTTGTGCCGATCATCAACGCGTTCGTGCTGATGCTGCTCGGCGTGGTGTTCGGCCTGATCTACCCCTGGTTCAACCAGGGCCTGACCGCGGTCGGTGACGCGGTCACCGGCAGCACGATCGTCGGCGCGTTCCTCTACGGCGTGCTCAACCGGTTGCTGATCCCGCTGGGCCTGCACCACATCATCAACAACGTGGTGTGGTTCCAGTTCGGCGAGTTCGAGGGCAAGACCGGCGACATCAACCGGTTCCTGGCCGGCGACCCCACCGCGGGCACCTTCCAGACCGGGTTCTTCCCGATCTTCATGTTCGCCCTGCCCGCCGCCGCCCTGGCCATCTGGCAGACGGCGCGGCCGTCGCAGAAGAAGATCGTCGGCGGCATCATGGGCTCGGCCGCGCTCACCGCGTTCATCACCGGCGTGACCGAGCCGCTGGAGTTCGCGTTCATGTTCGTGGCCTGGCCGCTGTACCTGATCCACGCGCTGCTCACCGGCACGTCGCACGCCATCACCAACGCGCTGGGCATCCACGACGGGTTCTCGTTCTCCGCCGGCGCCATCGACTACCTGCTGAACTTCGGCATCGCCACCAGCCCGCTGCTGCTCATCCCGATCGGCCTGGTCTACGCGGTCGTCTACTACTTCCTGTTCCGCTGGGTGATCACCAAGTGGAACCTGAAGACGCCGGGCCGCGAGGACGACGCCACGCCCGAGGCCGAGGCCAGCAAGCCGACCGCCGACAAGGGCACCACCGGCAAGGGCACCGCCGGCAGTGGTGCCGCCCCCGAGGACGGCGGGGCGGCGGCGGACAAGTCCGACGCGGACAAGGCAACGACCAGCAAGACCGGGGACGCCGCCCCCGCCTGAGGTGGCCGGCGCAGCGAACAGGGAGAGTGGGACATGCCCGAACGACGGGTCACCGTGGCCAGCCGGGTCGGACTGCACGCGCGGCCGGCCGCGCTGCTGGCCAAGGCCGCGGCCGAACAGCCGGTGACGATCACCATCCGCAAGCCGGACGGCCAGCCGGTGCCGGCGGCCAGCGTGCTCAACCTGATGACGCTGGGCGCCATGCACGGCGACGAGGTGGTGCTGGCCGCTGACGGCGACGGCGCGGAAACCGCGCTGGAGGCGATCGTCAAGATCATCTCCACCGATCTGGACGAGAGCTGAGCACACCCGCGTCCCCTGGTCGACCGGCCGGGGGACGCGGGTCACCGCGGATCAGCGCAGGGCAGACGGTCGTCAGTCGACCGGGAGTTCCAGTGCCCCGCCGGTGGCCGCGCGCAGCGCCTGGCGCATGGCCTGCCTGGGGGCCGGCTGCCCGGTGAACTGCTCGACCTGGCCGAACGCCTGGTGCAGCAGCATGTCCAGACCGGTGGCCAGCCGACCGCCTCGGCGGTGCACGGCCAGCGCCACCGGGGTGGGCCACGGGTGGTAGATCACGTCCAGCAGGCAGGGCGCCAGCGCGAGCTGGTCGGCGCAGTCGGCGGTGGCCTCGGCCGGCACGGTGCTCACCACCACCGCGGCGGCCGCGGCCAGCGCGCCGAGGTCCACGTCGGCCCAGCGCAGCACGGTCACCTTGAGGCCGGCCCGCTCCGCGCAGGCCACGGCCTCGCCCGCCCTGGCCGGCTCGCGCACCACGAGCGTGGCCTGGTACAGCCCCAGTTCCGGCAGGGCCGCCAGCGCGGCCGACGCGGTGCCGCCGGCGCCGAGCACCAGACCGTGCCCGCCCGGCTGGTCCTGGTAGCCGCCGGCCACGCGCAGCGCGCCGAGCACGCCGTCCACGTCGGTGCAGTCGGCCCGCCACCCCTGTTCGGTCGGTACCAGGGTGTTGGCCGCGCCCACCACGGCGGCCCTCGGGGTGACCTCGCTGGCCAGCGCCAGTGCCGCGCGTTTGCCCGGCATGGTCACGGACAGCCCGGCCCACTCCGGCCCCAGGCCGGCCACCAGGGCGGGCAGTCCCCCGGCGTCGCACTCCAGCCGGTCGTAGCGCCACCCGGTCAGCCCCAGGGCCTGGTAGGCGGCGTGGTGCAGGACCGGGGACAGCGAGTGGCCCACCGGGGAGCCCACCACGGCCGCGCGCCGGTCGGCCGCCTCCGGCTGGCTCGCCCGCGCCGACATCAGTAGGCACCCCGCTGCTCGGCCAGGTGCCGGTTCTCGTTGTGCTGGTCGTAGGTGTCGGCGAAGCAGGACGTGCCGTCCTTGTCGCACTTGACGAAGAACAGCCAGGTGCCGTCCTCGGGCTGGATGGCGGCCTTGACCGCCTGGTCGCTGGGCGAGCCGATCGGGGTCGGCGGCAGGCCCTGCAGGTCGTAGGTGTTGTACGGCCCGGACCGTTCCCGGTCCTGGTCGTTGGTCAGCAGCGTGGGCCGTTCCAGCTCGTAGTTGATGGTCGAGTCGAGCCCGAGCGACATGGGCTTGGCCAGCCGGTTGTAGACGACCCTGGCGACCTTGCCGAAGTCCTTCTCGATGCCCTCCTTCTCCGCCAGGGAGGCCACGATCAGCACCTCGTAGGGGCGGAAGCCGGTGGCGTCGGCGCCCTTGGGCAGGCCGGCGGCCTGGAGCTTGGCCACCGACGCGGTGATCACGCTCTTGATCACGTTCTCGGCGGAGGCGCCCGGCTCCACGCTGTACACCCCGCGCACGATCAGGCCTTCGAGCCGGTTCTTGGGCTCGGCGTTGGCCACGTCGGTCTTGGCCCAGTCCGGCACGCCCAGCGCGTCCAGGTCCGCGGTCTCCGCGGCCTGGCGGATCTGCTCCACCGGGATGCAGGTGCTCTTGCCGTTCAGCTCCGCGCAGGTCGCCTTGGCCAGCAGGGAGAGCACGCCCTCCTTGACCGTGCCGTCCGGCTGGGTGATGTCGTGCAGCTGGTAGCCGCCCTTGATCTCCAGCGTGCCGACCTTGACCTCCGGCTTGACGATCCTGGTCACCGCCGACGCGCCGGACATCTTGGTCTTCATGATGTAGTAGCCGGGCTGGATGGCGAGCACCCGCTTGTCCGCGTCGCTGGCCACGACGAACGCCCTGGCGCTGGCCACGACGTCCTTCTCCTTGAGCCGGCTGGCGATCTGGCCCACCGAGTCGCCGTCCTTGACCTGCACGACCACCTCGGAGTCCCCGTTGCCCGGGTAGTCCGCGTAGTCGCCGATGCCCAGCAGCTGCTGCGCCCCGTACCAGGCACCGCCACCGACCACCAGCAGCACCACCAGGCCCACCGCCAGCAGCACCGGCCGGTTGCGCCGCCACCGGGTGAACAGGCCGCGTGCGCCTCGGTTGGCGTCGGCCGTGTCTCTGCCCCGGCCGGCGTCGTCGGACTCGGCGTCGGAGTCCGCGTTGTTGTCTGCGAACAACCCGAGATCGTCGTTCACGGGGCGTCCTTCGGTCTCAGGGGCGGGCCAGCTGGCGCGCCCGGCCGTCCAGCCACGACTGCAGGATCTCCACGGCCGCCGCCTGGTCGACCACGGCGCGCTGGCGCCGGCCGCGCACCCCGCGCTGGGCGAGCACCCGGCTGGCGGTCACCGTGGTCAGCCGCTCGTCGGTGAGGCGCACCGGCACCGGCGCGATCCGCTCGGCCAGTGCGGCGGCGTAGGACTCGGCGGCCTGGGCCGCGGGGCCGTGTCGGCCAGCCAGCGTGCGGGGCAGCCCCACCACCACCTCGACCACCTCATGCTCGGCCACCAGGTGGGCCAGCTCGTCCAGGTCGCGGCTGGCCTGTTCGTCGCGGGACAGCGTAACCAGCGGCGTGGCCAGCAGTGGAGCCGGATCGCTCAGCGCGACGCCGACCCGGACCGCTCCCACGTCGACCCCGAGCCGGCGCCCCGATCCCGGGTCGTCGACCCCGGGGCGGTCGGGTGCTCGCCCGCCCGCCCCGGACCCGTGCCTGCTCACGCCTGCGTCACCGCGTGTTCGATCTCCCGGCGCAGCGCGGCGACGGCCTCGGGCACGCCGGCCGGCTCGGTGCCGCCACCCTGGGCCATGTCCGGCTTGCCGCCGCCCCGGCCGCCCACGGCCGGCCCGAACGCGGGCACCAGCCGGCCGGCGGCCAGGCCGAGGTCGCGCGCGGCCGGGGTGGTGGCCACCACGAAGCTGACCTTGGGGCCGTCCACGGAGAACAGCGCCACCACGGCCGGCCGGCTGGCCAGCCGGTTGCGCACGTCGGTGGCCAGCGCCCGCAGGTCGTTGCCGGGCACCCCGTCGGGCACGGCCGTGGCCACCACCGACACCCCGTGCACGTCCTCGGCGGTGTCGGCGAGCTGGCCGCCGGAGGAGAGCAGCTGGGCGACGCGCAGCCGCTCCAGCTCGCGCTCGGCCGAGCGCAGCCGCTCCAGCACGCTGGAGATCCGGGTGGGGATCTCGTCGCGCGGCACCTTGAGCTGGTCGGCGAGCTGGCCGACGAGCAGGTGCTCCTTGCTGATGAAGCGCAGCGCGTCCATGCCGACCAGGGCCTCGACCCGGTGCACGCCCGAGCCGATGGAGGAGTCGCCGACCAGCTTGACCACGCCGAGCTGGCCGATCCGCTGGACGTGGGTGCCGCCGCACAGCTCGCGGGAGTACTCGCCCATGTCCACCACCCGGACCTGGTCGCCGTACTTCTCGCCGAACAGGGCCACCGCGCCCAGTTCCAGCGCCTTGTCCTTGGTGGTGGTGTAGCTGGTGACCTCGACGTCGTCCTGGAGGTAGTCGTTGACCTCCTCCTCGACCTGGGCCAGCACGTCGGCCGAGACCGGGGCGGGCGTGGTGAAGTCGAACCGCATCCGGCCGGGCGAGTTCAGCGAACCGGCCTGGGCGGCGCGCTTGCCGTAGGCGCCGCGCACGGCCGCGTGGACCAGGTGGGTGGCCGAGTGCGACCGCTGGATGGCGTTGCGCCGGGCCACGTCCACCGCGGCTGCCACGGTGGTGTCCAGGCCGACCTCGCCGGCCACCACGGTGGCCCGGTGCACGAACAGCCCGGGCACCAGCTTCTGCACGTCGGACACGTGCAGTTCCACGCCGGAGCCCACCAGTCGGCCGGTGTCGGCGATCTGGCCACCGCTCTCCGCGTAGAACGGGGTGCGGTCCAGCACCAGCTCGACGTCGGTGCCGGCGCTGGCCGAGGCCACCGGCACGCCGTCCACCAGCAGCCCGATGACCCGGCTGGACGACTCCAGGTCGGTGTAGCCGAGGAACTCGGTGGGGCCGTGCTGCTCCAGCACCGCCCGGTAGGCGGACACGTCACCGCGGCCGGTCTTGCGGGCGGCCGCGTCGGCCTTGGCCCTGGCCCGCTGTTCGGCCATGAGCGCGCGGAACCCGGTCTCGTCGACGGTGAGCCCCTGCTCGGCCGCCATCTCCAGGGTCAGGTCGATGGGGAAGCCGTAGGTGTCGTGCAGCTGGAACGCCTTGTCCCCGGACAGCACGCCGCGCCCGGCCGCCTTGGTCTCGGCCGCGGCCAGGTCGAAGATGCGCGACCCGCTGGTGAGCGTGGTCAGGAAGGTCTCCTCCTCGGTGCGCACCACCGAGACGATCCGGTCGAAGTCGCGGACCAGCTCCGGGTAGGACGGCCCCATGGCGTCCCGCACGACCTCGGCGAAGGCCGGCAGCACCGGCTGGTCGATGCCCAGCAGGCGGGAGGCGCGCACGATCCGGCGCAGCAGCCGGCGCAGCACGTAGCCCCTGGCCTCGTTGCCCGGCGTGACCCCGTCACCGACCAGCATGACCCCGCTGCGCGCGTGGTCGGCGATCACCCGGAAGCGCACGTCGTCGCCCTCGTCGGCGCCGTAGCGCCGGCCGGACAGCTGCTCGGCCTTGCTGATCACCGGGCGGACCAGGTCGGTCTCGTAGACGTTGTCCACGCCCTGGAGCAGGAACGCGACCCGCTCCACGCCCAGCCCGGTGTCGATGTTCTTCTTCGGCAGGACCCCGATCGGCGGGTGGCCGTACTTGGGGCTCTGCTCACCCCTGATGTCCTGCATGAACACCAGGTTCCAGATCTCCAGGTAGCGGTCCTCGTCGGCGACGGGGCCACCCTCCGCGCCGTGCGCGGGACCACGGTCGTAGTAGATCTCCGAACACGGGCCGCCGGGACCGGGCACCCCCATGTCCCAGTAGTTGTCCTCGCCGCCGCGGCGCTGGATGCGCTCCTCCGGCAGGCCGGCGATCCTGCGCCAGAGTTCGAACGCCTCGTCGTCGTCCTGGTAGACGGTCACCCAGATGCGCTCGGGGTCGAACCCGTAGCCGCCGTCCTCCTGGGACTTGGTGATCAGCTCCCAGGCCAGCTCGATGGCCCGGTCCTTGAAGTAGTCGCCGAACGAGAAGTTGCCGGCCATCTGGAAGAACGTGTTGTGCCGGGTGGTGTGGCCGACGTTGTCGATGTCCAGGGTGCGCACGCACTTCTGCACGCTGGTGGCCCTGGGGAACGGCGGCGGGGCCTCACCCAGGAAGTAGGGCTTGAACGGGGCCATCCCGGCGATGGTGAACAGCACCGTGGGGTCGTCGGACAGCAGCGACGCGCTCGGCACCACGGTGTGCCCGTGACGTTCGAAGTGGTCCAGGAAGCGCCTGCGAATTTCGTGGGTCTGCACGGTTGGTCCCTCGTGGAGAGCGGGCTCGGCGCGCCGAGGTCAGCGGCGCGCCGGCACCGGGGTCGGTGTGGGGGTCTGGGCGGCGGGCGGCGGTGCCGAGAAGTCCTCGCGGAAGTCCTCGCGCGGGTCAGCCGTCCGCCCGGCGAGCTCGCGCGCGGGCGCCCCGCCCGGCTGCCGCGTTCCTCGGCAGGCGGGCCGGGGTCTGGCTGTCCGCCCCGTAGCCCCACCGGTCGGCGCCCTGGTCGAGCGCCGGCCGAGCACCCGGGGCGATTCCCGTCTGGTGCTCCACGACCTGGTACAACTCCCGCTCCCGCTCAGCCATTCCGACCCGCACGTCAGCGCCGAACGCGCCCACCGCCTCGGCCAGCTCGCGCAGGGCGTCGCTGACGTTGGCGGCGACCCCGGCCGGGGTGGCCTGCCTGGCCACCCCGCTCACCTTGCGGGTGATGGCCACACCGGCGGCCACCCCGACGCCCAACCAGAACAGCCGGCTCACCGTCGGCCTCCCCGACGCCGGGAAGTCCGCTCCGCCTTCTCCGCCGCGGCCCTGCGGCGCCGGCGGACGGCCTTGCTGACCCCGTAGGACAGCGCCGCCGCCTTCACCAGCGGACCACCCAGGGTGGCGGTGAACAGCGAGGTGAGCGCGGAGACGTTGCCGGTCACCGCGCGCGCGTTGGCCGTGATCCCGTCGACCCGCTCCAACTGGGTGTTCACGTGGGTCAACGTGGAGTTGGCCTGGTCGAACAGCGGGTCGCTGTTCTCGTGCGCCTTGCGGATCGCAATGGTGGCCTCGTCCAGCGTCCGTCCGAGCTTGAGCAACGGGATCGCTAGCAACAGCACCAGCAGCACGAACGCGCCTGCTGCGATCAGCGCGGCGATCTGCCCTGGCGACACAGGCCCTCCTTGCGTGATTGGCGAATTCGCCGTCTTGTGATTGGAGGTCAGGCTACCGCGCCCAGTCGGACCAGAGCGCGCCGGATTCCGGTTACCCACGGTAGCGACGAGCCGGCGTGGCGCGGTCCGGGCACGCTCAGCGCGGCACCGACTCGGGCCGGCCGACGGTGCGCCGCCGCCACTCGGTGCGCGCCCGCAGGGCCCGGGGACCGGGCAGCACCAGCACCCCGTCGGCGATCACCATGAACCGCTCCAGCCCGGGCACCAGCACGTGCACGGCGGTGATCCCGCCGGGCAGCGTGGCCAGCCGGCGCAGGTAGGGCATGAACCCGTGCCCGGTCAGGATCGACACGAGCCGGTCCAGGTGCCCCTGCGGGTGTTCGGGGGCGAACCGCTCGACGAACGCGACCCGGCGCGCCCTGGCCAGGTGGGCGGTGAGGTCGAACCGGCCGCAGGCGTGCAGGCCGGCGTGCCAGCGCAGCGGGGCCAGGTGCGCGAACGGGTCGGCCTGGCGCGGCAGCGTGGCGCAGCCCAGCGCGTACTGCAGCAGCTCGCTGATGGCGCGGTGCATGGCGTGGTGCGCGCTCAGCGAGGTGCCGGCGCCGCGCAGGTGCGGGCGCTCGGCCGTGGGCGGCACGTACGCCAGGACGGTGGGCACGCCCAGCTCGGTGGTGATGTCGAGCAGGTGCACCTCGGTGCCGACGCGGCGGCGCACCTGGTCGAGTTCGGCGGCCAGCCCCGCCGGCAGGCTGCCCGGGTCGATCACGGTCAGCCGCTGGCCGGCGGTGAGGAAGGCGCGGACCAGCAGCAGGGAGAAGGCGTCGCGTTCGATGGTCTCGTTGAGCGCGTGCACCACCGCCTCGGCCTCGGTGACGCCGATGGCGCTGCCGCTGTTGACCGAGTAGCGGGCCAGCTGCCGGTAGTCGTAGTGGTCGCCGCAGCGCGCGCGCAGCTGGTGGCTGGCCGGCGCGGTGTACCACGGCTGCGAGAGGTACAGCGGGGCCAGCAGTTCCCTGCCGTCGAGCAGTCCGGCGTAGCTGGCGCAGGCCAGCGGCTGCTCGCCGCCCTCGGCGAGCAGCACCGCGCTCGCCTCGGCCGCCAGCTCTCCCCTGGCCAGCCAGCTGGCCGGGCACAGCTCGACCTGGTCGTGGTCGAACCGGGCCGGGCCGGACAGGAAGTGCTCCAGCGCCTCGAACATGGCGCCGACCCTGGCCTCGGCCCGGTGCCCCTTGCCGGCGCCCCTGGCCTGCGGCGCCACCACCCCGTCCGGTCCGCGCAGCGTGCAGGTCCACGCGGTCAGCTCGCCGTCCCGGCCCAGGTCGCGCAGCAGCGGGCGCAGCCCGAGGTGGCCCATGGCGGCCAGGCCCAGGGCGTGCGCCTCGGCCAGGGGGACCGCCCGCTCGGCGGCACCGAGCGCGCCGGGCCCCAGCGCGCCTGGTCCGAGGGCGCCGGTGCCGAGAGCGCCGGTCCCGAGGGTGGTGGCCCCGAAGGTGGTGGGGAGCGCGGCGTCGAGCGTGCCGCGCATCGGGGCGACGGTGGCGTGCAGCAGTTCGCTACTCACGGTCGGGGCTTCCTCCCGGCTGGTAGGCCGGTGCCGGCGGGCGCGGTCCGGTCGCGTCCCGCCGGCACGTGGGCGGTGTTCGGGGTGACCTGACGCGGGGTTCAGTTCTCCGCCGCGTCGTCGTGGTCGACCTCGGCCAGTCGCTGCCGCTCGACCGCGCTCAGGTCTGGCTCCTCCGGCGGCTTGACAACGATGAAGTCTCCGACGACACCCATCACGGCATCCCTTCTGCGCACTCCGCCCCGCCTGGGCGGATCAGGCCGTGTTTCTGCCACGTCGGCCCTGGTTCCGTCAGGCGGGATCACCACATGGGCGTGGGTGTTCATCCGGTTGGGCGACCCAAGATCACCGTGACGCGGTGCCCGGCCGGCGCCCGGTCAGCAGCCGATCCGGGTCGAGGACACGGCCACGTCGTCGAACCACAGGGTGTCGTCGCCGTTGCCGTAGCTCTCCCAGCCCAGCCGGAAATCGGTCAGGGCCGGCCGCCAGGTCGCGCCGCGCAGCCACTGCCCGTCCACGTCCTGGGTGGGCACGCCGTCGACGACCAGCCCGGCCACCTCCGCGCCGTTGACCCAGGTGCGCAACTGGCCCTGGTTGCCGTCGACCACGAACTCCACGCACGTCCAGGTGTTCACCGGCAGCGGCCGGCTCAACGCGACGCCGTTCGGGCTCTGCTCGGGCAGGGTGGCGTCGTCGGACTCGCGGTTCCACTGCAGCGCCTGGTTCTGGCCGCCCATCCGCAGGTCCCTGCTGTTGCTGGTGTCGCGCATGGCCAGGAAGGTGACGTGGGCGCTGGGCAGCGGCGTGCTGTGCCGGACGTAGAAGCGTCCGTAGTGGACCTTGCTGGCCGTGCTCAGCGCGGTGCCCACGAACACGTGGTTGCAGTAGCCGGCCGTGCCGGTGATCCGGATCGACCTGCTGCCGGCGTGTGCCGTGCTCGTGTCCACCACCGCGGTGCCGCTGCCCTGGCAGTTCGGGTAGCTGACCTGCCAGCGGCCACCGGGCGCGCTGCCGGTCTGGTCCTCGAACCCGTCGCAGAAGCCGTCGGAGCCGCAGGCCGCCACCGCGGCCGCGGTGCCCGGCGCGCTGGCCGCTCCGGGCTGCGCGGCACCGGTGCCCGCCGTGACCAGGCCGAACCCGGCGAGTGCGGCCGCGACGACGGCGAGTCCTCGGGCGAGCGCCGTGCGCGGGCCCGCTGTTCCTCGCTGAGGCATCATCGTTGATCTCCTCACGGACGAAGCGCGCCCCTCTTTGGGAGCGCTCCCAATCCGGAGGGTAGTCAGTCCGGCGCGTCCGGGAAACGGTGCCGAGGGCGGTCAGCCGGGTTTGGGCCGAACGCCAGCTGCCCCGGGTGCGCCCCGGCAGCCACCGGCTCGACCAACCGGCCGAGCCGGCGTGACGCCCGCTACGCCTGATCCTGCCCGCGCACGACCCGGCGCAGCCGGGGCACCCGGTCGGCCAGCACCCGTTCCGCGCCGCGCTGGGTCGGCTGGTAGTAGTCGCGGCCGACCAGCTCGTTCGGCGGGTACTGCTGGGCGAGCACCCCTTCGGGCACGTCGTGCGGGTAGCGGTAGCCGCGCGCGTTGCCCAGCCGACTCGCCCCCGCGTAGTGCCCGTCGCGCAGGTGGGCCGGCACCGTGCCGGCGGCGCCGCCGCGCACGTCCGCCAGTGCCGCGTCAATGGCCATGACCACCGCGTTGGACTTGGGCGCGGTGGCCAGGTGCACGGTGGCCTGGGCCAGCGCCAGCCTGCCCTCGGGCATGCCGATGAACTGCACCGCGTGGTAGGCGGCCACCGCGGTCTGCAGCGCGGTCGGGTCGGCCATGCCCACGTCCTCGCTGGCGTGCACCACCAGCCGGCGGGCGATGAACCTCGGGTCCTCCCCCGCCTCGATCATCCTGGCCAGGTAGTGCAGTGCGGCGTCCACGTCCGATCCCCGGATCGACTTGATGAACGCGCTGGTCACGTCGTAGTGCTGGTCGCCGGCGCGGTCGTAGCGGACCGCGGCCCGGTCCACCGTCCGCTCCACCGTGGCCAGGTCGACCACGCCGGAACCGGTGTCGGTGGCCGACTCGGCCGCCGCCTCCAGCGCGGTCAACGCGCGCCTGGCGTCGCCACCGGCCAGCCGGACCAGGTGGTCCTCGGCCTCGTCGGTCAGCGTGACCGTGCCGTCCAGGCCGCGCTCGTCGGCCACGGCCCTGCGGATCAGCGCGCGCACGTCCGCGTCGTCCAGCGAGCGCAGCTGCAGCACCAGCGACCGGGACAGCAGCGGGGAGACCACGGAGAAGAACGGGTTCTCCGTGGTGGCCGCGACCAGCAGCACGATCCGGTCCTCGACCGCGCCCAGCAGGGCGTCCTGCTGGGTCCGGGAGAACCGGTGCACCTCGTCGATGAACAGCACGGTGGCCTCGCCGCCGCGGACCAGCCGGCGGCGGGCCTCCTCGATGACCCCGCGCACCTCCTTGACCCCGGCCGACAGCGCGGACAGCGCCACGAACCGCCGCCCGGTGGCCTGGGACACCAGGGTGGCCAGGGTGGTCTTGCCGGTGCCCGGCGGGCCGTAGAGCAGCACGGACGCGGGCGCGGCGCCCTCGACCAGTCGGCGCAGCGGCGCGCCCGGTCCGAGCAGGTGCTGCTGCCCGACCACCTCGTCCAGCGACCGCGGGCGCATCCGCACCGCCAGCGGCCGGTTCAGGCCAGGCCGGCTCATCCCGGCGGCCGGCCGGGTCGGGGCCGGGTGGTCGTCACGCGCCGGTGCCGTGTCGAACAGCCCGTCATCGAACAGGGTGTCCTCCAGCGGGTCGTCCTCCAGTGGGGCATCCACCCGTCCGACGCTACCCGCCACCACTGACACCCCAACACCTCATGCGAAACTTGTGTCCCGTGCCCTCTCCCATCGCCGGTTCGCTCCCCGAGATCCCCCGTTCCGACGCCGTCCAGGCCCGGGTCGTGCTGCTCGCCGGCCCGTCCGGTGGTGGCAAGTCGACCCTGGCCCGCCAGCTGGGCTGGCCGGTGCTGCGCCTGGACGACTTCTACCGCGAGGCCGGCGATCCGCTGCTGCCCGTTGACCCGGCCGGCCGGGTGGACTGGGACCGGCCCGAGTCCTGGCACGCCGAGGACGCCCTGGCCGCGGTGCTGACCCTGGCCAGCACCGGGACGGTGGAGGCGCCGGTGTACGCGCTCGGCGAGGACCGCCGGGTGGGCAGCAGGACCGTGCGACTGGACGGTGCCCCGGTGTTCGTGGCCGAAGGGCTGTTCGCCGACCTGCTGGTGGCCGACTGCGCGCGGGCCGGTGTCCTCGCCGACGCGATCCTGCTCTGCTCGGCCGCGCCCGTCACCTTCCTGCGCCGGCTGACCAGGGACCTGGCCGAGGCGCGCAAGCCGGTGCCGGTGCTCGTCCGCCGGGGCCTGCGGCTGTGGCGCAACCAGCCGGCCGTGGTGCGCCGGGGGCTGGCCAACGGCATGCGCCGGGCCGACCCGGCCAGGGCCCGCCTCGACCTGGCCGCGCTGGCCCCGGTGGGCGCGGTGGGCGCGGCGGCCAGGTAGGCGCCGGCCACCGCGCTGGCTCAGCGGGCGCAGGCCGTCGGGCAGCGCTGGCGGGCAGCGCGGGCGGTCAGCGGCGCAGGACCTGGCGGAGCGCGGCCAGCACCAGTTCGGCGCGGTCGAGCCGGGCGTTGTGGCCCATCAGGCCGATCCGCCAGACCGTACTGGCGTACTTGCCGGCGCCGGCGCCGATCTCGATGCCGTACTCGGTCAGCAGCCGGCCGCGCACCTGCGCCGAGTCCACCCCGTCCGGCACGCGCACGGTGGTCAGCTCGGGCAGCCGGTGCCCGTCGGCGGCGAACAGCTCCAGCCCCAGGTCGACCAGGCCGTCCTGGAGCCGCTGGCCGGCCGCGTGGTGTCGGCGCACCACCGCGTCCAGCCCCTCGTCGAGGACGCGGCCCAGCGCCGCGTGCAGCGAGGCGATCATGGCCACCGGCGCGGTGTGGTGGTAGGTGCGGCCGCCCGAGGCGGTGCCGCTCACGTAGTCGCCGATCATGCCCAGGTCCAGGTACCAGGTGGGCGGGTGCTCCACCCGGTGCGCCCAGGCCCGCTCGGAGATGGTGAACGGGGCCAGCCCCGGCGCCACGCCCAGGCACTTCTGCGTGCCCGAGTAGGCCACGTCCACACCCCAGTCGTCCACCGCGACCTCGATGCCGCCCAGCGAGGTCACGCAGTCGGCGAGCAGCAGGGTGTCCTCGTCGCGGGCGCGCAGCGCGGCCCCGAGCGCGGCGATGTCGCTGCGCACCCCGGTGGAGGTCTCCGCGTGCACCGCGCCGACCAGGGCCGGCGCCGGGTGGGCGGCGAGCACCCGGTCGACGTCCACGGGCTGGCCCCACTCGTGGTCCACCCGGTGCACGGTGGCGCCGTAGCGGGCGGCCACGTCGCACATGCGCTCGCCGAACAGGCCGTTGACCGCCACCACCACGGGCTGGCCCGGCCGGACCAGGTTGGCGAAGGCGGCCTCCATGCCGATCGACCCGGTGCCGGACAGCGGCAGGGTGCGCCGGTTGGCCGTGCCCCACACCTGGCGCAGGCGTTCGCAGGTCTGGTCGAGGATGCGCAGGAACTCCGGGTCCAGGTGGCCGAGCAGCGGCGCGGCCAGCGCCGAGGTGGCCTCCGGGTAGGGGTTGGACGGTCCGGGTCCGAGCAGGATGCGGTCAGCCATGGCCATACCCGGCACCCTAGTTCGACTGGCGGAAGGCCCAGTACACCGGCAGCTCGATCGCCGCGGACCCGTACCGGCCGCGCAGCCCGGCCACCACGGCGTCGGCGTGGTCGGCGATCTCGCCCACGCCCAGGGCCGCGGCGTTCTCCCGCAGCCGCGACCAGCGCGCGGCCAGCACGGCACTGCGCGGCGGCACCTGGATGTCGTGGGCGCCGGCGGTGAGCGGGTCGAGCATGCGGGGCAGCGCGCGCCAGGTGGACAGCCACACCCACAGCAGCTGGGCGTCCAGCAGGCGGGGCAGCAGCACGGCGTCGTCGTCCAGCTCCGGCCACACCGAGCCGACCTCGGCCCGCCAGGCCGCGAGCATGGCCTCGGACATGCCGGGTGGCAGGGCGAACGCGCACCAGCAGGACGGGAACGGCACGCGCAGGCAGGCCGCGTCGAACACGACGTCGCGCACGCAGCCGCCCTCGAAGTCGAGGAAGCGCACGCCCCTGCTGGTGACCAGGTTGTTGTCCGGGCAGGAGGTGGACGAGCTGAACGCGCGGAACCGGGAGGTCTCCACCCGCCGGCCGCTCTGCCTGGCCGCGGTGGCGGCGGCCTCGCTGGTGACCACGCCCAGGGAGGTGGCCAGCAGGTCGGGCAGCCGGGCGAGGGCCGCGCCGATGTCCGAGGCCAGTGGGTCCTGGCAGCACTTCACGCCCTGCCGGCGCATGAGCGCGTCGAAGTCGGCCTCCCGGCCGGCGGTGGTGGCGTGCAGCCGGCCCATGGCCCGCGCCCAGGCCAGCAGGCCGCGTTCGGCGGCCCTGGCGTCGGCGCCCAGCAGCTTCTCGGCCAGCCGGGGCGCCCGGCCCAGGTCCTCCAGCACCACCAGTCGCTTGCCCACGTCGTGGGCGAGCATCTCCGGGGCCGGCCGGTCCTCCACGGGCAGCGCGGTCAACAGCTGGTGGCTGACGGCCTCGTGGGCGAACGGGTCGCGGTCGCCCACCGCCGGCGGGTACCGCTTGACCACCAGGGTGCGTGGCATGGCGAACGGGGTGGCGGCGACCCGGACCCGGACCACCACCGAACGACCCGTGCCGTCGAGTTCCTCCGGGTCGGCTAACCGGATGGCCGCGCCGTACCGCCGGCTGAGCACCGACTCCGCGGCGGCCACCGCCTCCATGACCTCCGGACCAGCCGCATCCCCGATCAGCGGTTGGTCGGCGGTGATCTCCACACTCATCTCCTCCGACCCTACTCTCCGTGGTTGACGCACGACGGTTGCTGGGTGACGCCGGGGCGCGACGGCGAGTCGTGTCCCGACCGGATGCGAAGGCGCAAGAGACCGTAATCGTTGCGTGGCAGCATCCACTACCACGGCTTGGTAACGGGTTCGTGGCGGAACCGGCCGGCGGCGCCGTCCGCCGCCCCGTTCCAGCCCCTGCCGCAGGTCGGCCGGACGGTCAGGGCAGCCGCACGGTCAGGGCAGCCGGACCGGGGCGCGGCCGGTGCGGGCAGTACCGGGGCTGGCCCGCCGGTTCGCCCGGCCCTCGGCGCGGCGGCGCAGCAGCAGTGCCACCACGCCGGCCGCGACGATTCCCACCAGGTTGACGACCAGTTGCGCGAAGGACTGGCCGGCCCGGCCCCACTCGCCGAGCAGCGCGGCCACCACCGCGTAGCCGGCCGCGGGCACGGTGGTCACCGAGATGAACACGCCCACCAGGGCGGCCGACTTCGCCGAGGTCATCGCCAGCATGCCGGCCGCGCCGGCGAGCAGCGCGACGATCAGCGAGTAGGGGCCGACCTGGTAGACGAAGTCGACCTGGTGGCCGTTGACCAGCGCGGCCCGGTCCTGCAGCCCGGTCCACTCGGCCAGCACGGTGGCGCCGGCGGTGGCCAGCATGGCCACCGGGAAGCCCACGGCCAGCGCCAGCGCCGCGGACCGGACCAGCCGCCAGCGTCGCAGCACCAGGCCGACCGCGATCGCGGCCAGCGGCCCGAACTCCGGCCCCACGACCATGGCGCCGACGATGGTCACCGGGGAGTCGGTGACCACGCCCACCGCGGCCAGCAGGCAGGCGATCACCAGGAACGCCTGGAAGGTCGCGGTGTACCGGGCCTCGTCGCCGGTGCGGGCGAGCAGTTCCTCCCACACCACCGCGTCGGCCCCGTCCCCGGGCGCCGCCCGCTCGGCCCGCTCGGCGTGGTCGGACACGGCCGTGTCCACCTGTTCCAGGGTGATCCCGCCGGTGTGGTCCAGGTCGAGCTGGCAGAGCCGGTCCAGCACCTCGTCCGCGGCCTCCCTGGCCACGTCGGCCTCGACCACGTCGCCGGCCGGGCGCACGGCCGCGCCGCGCAGCAGCACCAGGTGCGTCACACCCGGCTGGTCGGCCAGCCGGGCCAGCACGTCCTGGGTCTGCTCGGCGGGGCAGAGCACCCGCAGGTGCAGCAGCACGGCCGGTCGGGCCCTACTTGGCCTTGACCGCGGCCGGCTTGGCGTCCACGCCGGCCTCCCTGCGCTGCTCCGCGCTGATCGGCGCGGGCGCGCCGGTGAGCGGGTCGAAGCCGCCACCGGACTTGGGGAAGGCGATCACGTCGCGCAGCGAGTCCGCGCCGGCCAGCAGCATGCAGACGCGGTCCCAGCCGAAGGCGATGCCGCCGTGCGGGGGCGCGCCGTACTGGAAGGCGTCCAGCAGGAAGCCGAACTTCTCCTTGGCCTCCTCCGGCCCGATGCCCATCACCTCGAACACGCGCTGCTGCACGTTCGCGTTGTGGATACGGATGGACCCGCCGCCGATCTCGTTGCCGTTGCAGACGATGTCGTAGGCGTAGGCCAGGGCGTTGCCCGGGTCGTCCTGGAACCGGTCGATCCACTCGGGGGTGGGCGAGGTGAACGCGTGGTGCAGCGCGGTCCACTGGCTGTGGCCGGTCGGCACGTCACCGGACTTGCCGGCCGGCTCGAACATGGGGAAGTCCACCACCCACACGAACGACCAGGCCGACTCGTCGATCAGCCCGCAGCGCCGGCCGACCTCCAGCCGGACCGCGCCGAGCAGGGTGCGCGCGTCGGTGGGCTCGCCGGCCGAGAAGAACACGCAGTCGCCCGGCTGGGCGCCGGCCGCCTTGGCCAGGCCCTCCCGCTCGTGCTCGGCCAGGTTCTTGGCGACCGGACCGGACAGCGTGCCGTCCTCGCCGACCAGCACGTAGGCCAGGCCCTTGTAGCCGCGCTGCTTGGCCCACTCCTGCCAGGCGTCCAGCGTCCGCCTCGGCTGGCTGGCCCCGCCCGGCATGACCACCGCACCCACGTACGGCGCCTGGAACACCCGGAACGGGGTGTCCTTGAAGAACTCGGTGAGGTCGGTGAGTTCCAGGTCGAAGCGCAGGTCCGGCTTGTCGCTGCCGTAGCGGGCCATGGCGTCCGCGTAGCTGATCCGGGGGAACGGCCGGGGGATCTGGTGGCCGGCCAGCTCGCCCCACAGCGCGGTGAGGATGTCCTCGCCCAGCGCGATGACGTCCTCCTGGCTGACGAAGCTCATCTCGATGTCGAGCTGGGTGAACTCCGGCTGGCGGTCGGCGCGGAAGTCCTCGTCGCGGTAGCAGCGGGCGATCTGGTAGTAGCGCTCCATGCCGGCGACCATCAGCAGCTGCTTGAACAGCTGCGGCGACTGCGGCAGCGCGTACCACGAGCCGGGCTGCAACCGGGCCGGCACCAGGAAGTCGCGCGCGCCCTCGGGCGTGGACCGGGTCATGGTGGGGGTCTCGACCTCGACGAACCGCTGGGCGTGCAGCACCTCGCGGGCGATCCGGTTGACCTCGCTGCGCATCCGCAGCGCCCGGGCCGGGCCGGAGCGGCGCAGGTCCAGGTAGCGGTGCCGGAGCCGGACCTCCTCGCCCACCTCCAGGTGCTCGTCCAGCGGGAACGGCAGCGGGGCCGACTCGCTGAGCACCTCCAGCTCGGTGGCCAGCACCTCGATCTCGCCGGTGGGGATCTCCGGGTTCTCGTTGCCCTGCGGCCGCACCGCGACCTCGCCGACCACGCGCAGGCAGAACTCGGCGCGCAGCCGGTGGGCGCGCTCGGCCATCTCGCCCTCGCGGAAGACGACCTGCACCACGCCGGAGGCGTCCCGCAGATCGATGAAGATCACTCCACCGTGATCGCGCCGACGCGCCACCCACCCGGTCAGGGTGACGGTGTGCCCGGCGTGCTCGGCCCGGAGTGTTCCGGCCTCGTGCGTGCGCATCACGGGTGTGCTCTCCTCATCGGGGTTGTCGCGGGTGGAGCGGCCGGCGCCAGCGCGCCGACCTTCGCCGAAAAGGCTAGCCAACCCCTCGAACACCCTGTCCAGCAGGTTTCCCCCGTCGTGGGCGGCGCTCGCCCCGGACACGCGTCCGGGCTGGCCGTGCGCGAGAAGGCACGGCCAGCCCGGGTTCGGCGGCGGATCAGCTGGTCACCTGGTCAGGCCGCCAGGTGCGGCGGCGGTGTCCATGGGCGGATGTCACGGGCGGGTGTCACGGCGCGAGGTAGAGCAGCTTGTTCGGCGAGCCCGTGCCGGGGTTGGTCACCTTGCCGCTGGTGGCGGCGCCGACCAGGGCCGAGCCCACCTGCGCCGGGGTGGCACCCGGGTTGCTCTGCAGGTACCGGGCGGCGGCGCCGGCCACGTGCGGCGCGGCGAAGGAGGTGCCGTTGCCGGTGTAGCTGGCGGTGTCGCTGTTGTTCCAGGCCGAGGTGATGGTCGAGCCAGGGGCGAACAGGTCGACCACCGCGCCGTAGTTGGAGTAGCTGGCCCTGGCGTCGGTCGAGGTGGTGGCGCCCACGGTGAGCGCCTCGGTCACCCTGGCCGGCGAGTAGTTGCCGGCGTTGGCGTTGGAGTTGCCCGCGGCGATCGCGTAGGTCACGCCGGAGGCGATGGACGAGCGCACCGCGTTGTCCAGCGTGGTGGACGCGCCGCCGCCCAGGCTCAGGTTGGCCACGGCGGGTTTGCGGGCGTTCTGGGTCACCCAGTCGACGCCGGCGATCACCCCGGCGGTGGTGCCGCTGCCGTTGCTGTCCAGCACCCGGACCGCCCAGACCTGGGCGTCCTTGGCCACGCCGTACTGGGCGCCGGCGATCGTGCCGGCCACGTGCGTGCCGTGGCCGTAGCCGTCGTCGGCGTTGCTGTCGTTGTCGACGAAGTCGTAGCCGGAGTGGGCGCGGCCGCCGAAGGTCTGGTGGCTGACGCGCACGCCGGTGTCCACCACGTAGACGTTCACGCCGGAACCGGTGGTGGTGTAGGAGTACTGGCTGTTCAGCGGCAGGTTCTGCTGGTCGACCCGGTCCAGCCCCCAGGACGGCGGGTTGGTCTGCGTCTCGTCGACCCGCACCACCTGGTTCTGCTCCACCGAGGCCACCGCCGGGTCGGCGGCCAGCCGGCGGGCCTGCGCCGCCGACAGGTTCGTCACCGAGAAGCCGTGCAGCGCGTGCTGGTACACCCGCTCCACCCGGCCGCCGAACCGGCCGGCCAGCGCGTCGGCCGTGGCCGCGGTCGCCGCCTGGGCGCGCACCGAGTCCTTGAGCACCACCAGGTAGCTGCCTGGCACGGCGGTGGCCGAGTCGGCCGCGAGCACCGCGCCCTCGGTAGCCGCGTCGGGTGCGGCCTGCGCCGGTGTGCCGGTCGCGGCCAGTGCCGTGACCAGGGTGGCCAGGCCCACACCGCCGAGCCAGCGCGCCAATCCTGTCCTTCGCATCTGTGTTTCCCGCTCTCCTCGAACCGAATTCCCGGGCCCCGTCGCCCTTTCCCAACGGCATCGACATTACGAACGGGCGCACTCGTCGCGGAAGTGTCAGAATTTCCCAGTTGCCATTCGACCGATTCGCGCACAGCCGGCCCGCAATTCGGCGGGATGGGACCGTTCGGCCGTATCACCGCGAACACCGCGGACGTAATCTGGTTCAGCGCGTCACGAATGAACGGGGAGTGGAGATGTCACGTCCGGCCACGACTCGGAGCAGCTCCCCACCCGATTCCCGGCGGGCCACCTCGGGCCAGCCGGCCGGCGCCGAACTGGCCGACCTGCTCAGCACCGGACCGTTCGCGGCCGCGCTGCGGGCGGCGATCCGGGCGCGGGGGCTGAGCCTGCAGCGGCTGCAGCGGCGGCTGCACGAGCGGGGCGTGCCCATCAGCGTCACCGCGCTGAGCTACTGGCAGTCCGGCCGGCGGCGGCCGGAGCGGCCGGAGTCGCTGGCCGCGCTGCGTCACCTGGAGGACGTGCTCGACCTGCCCGTGGGCACGCTGGGCAGCCTGCTCGGGCCGCCCCGGCCGCGGGGCAGGACCGCCACCCGGACCGGGCGCGCGCTGCCCGTCGCCGCGCTGTGGCGGGACCGGCGGGTGGCCGCGCTGGTGGCCGGCCTGGACACCACCGCGGACTCGGCGCTGACCAGGATCAGCCAGCACGACCAGGTGGAGATCGGGGCGGACCGGAGCCTGCGCGCGGTCCGGGTCAGGCAGGTGCTGCGGGCCGAGCGGGACGCGGTGGACCGGTGGGTGCTGGTCTTCCACGGGATGTCCTCGGCCAACCGGCTGCCCGAGGTGCGGCCGGTGCGCTCGGCCCGGCTCGGCCGGCTGACCAGCGATCCCGCCCTCGGGCTGCTCGCCGCCGAGCTGCTGTTCCCCCGCCCGCTGCGCCGGGGCGAGACCACCGTCGTGGAGTACGAGCTGGTGCACACCCGGCCCGGCCCGCACCCCGATGACACGTTCTGCCGCAAGTTCCGGCTGCCGGTGCGGGAGTACCTGGTCGAGGTGCGCTTCGCCCCGGCGGCGCTGCCGGTGCGCTGCCTGCGCCAGGCGCACGCCCCGGACGGGCGGCCGCTGGCGCCCACCCGCATCGTGGCCGTGGCCGAGGACGGGTTCGCGCACGCGGTGGTCCTGGACTTCGGGCCGGGCAGCGTGGAGCTGCGCTGGGAGTGGCCGGCCGACCCGGCGCAAGCCGCTCCCACATCCCGGACGACCAGCGCCGCTGGTTGACCCGGCGGAGTCGGCCGGTTTCCATCGGTGGTGGCCGCGGACCCGCCCCGGCCGCGTCCGGCGCACCAGGAGAGGAGCAGCCGGTGGCCATTCCGACCGACCGGGCCCTGTGCCCCGGCGCCCGAGGCGCACTGGTGTCCCGGCACTCCCGCCGCCGGCACATCGACCTGCTCCGGGTGGCCAGCGCCGCCTGTCGCCACCGGTAGTCCACTGTTTCCGCGCGCCGGCGCCCACCGCGCGTTTTCCGCGTGCGATTTCCCCGAGCGATCAGAAGCACCGCGCGCGGATTGGTTCACCACGCTGTTCGCGGAAATTCCCACATCGGTTTTCGACGCGATCGCCGCAGTTTCCGCGCAGTCGTTCCTCCGGCCTGCCCGGAATTCACGGGAAATCCGGTGAAACCGGCCGGCCGGAATTCACGGACGCGGCCGGGAAAAGCGGTCAGGAGAACTGTCCGGGGGTCCGGCCCGGCCCGGGCGGTCCGGCGAACGCCTGGGCCAGGGCCAGCCACCGGGTGGCGATTTCGCCCTGGGCGCGCACCCCGAGGTCGTCGCGGTGGCGCCGCTGGGTGACCAGCAGGCAGAAGTCCAGTGCCGGGCCGGTGACCCGGTTGGCCGCCTCGGTCGGCCCCCAGGTCCACGACTCGCCGTCCGGACCGCGCAGCTCGACCCGGACCGGCTCGTCCGGCACGGGCTGCCCGTGCGTGCGGAACGCGTGGCCGAACGTGCGGACGCCGAGGTGGGCCACGTGCCGCAACCGGGCGGTGGGCCGTCGGCGCCGCCCCAGGGCGTCGGCGATGTCCTGACCGTGCGCCCAGGTCTCCATCAGCCGGGCGGTGGCCATGGAGGTCGGGCTCATGGCCGGCCCGAACCACACCACCCGGGTGTCGGCCGGGAGCGCGCGCAGCGCGTCGGCCAGGGCGTCGCGTCCGGCGCGCCAGTCAGCCAGCAGGTCGGCCGGTGGCCGGCCGACGCCCTCGGCCGCGCCGGCCTCGACCCGCTCGCCCAGCTGTTCCGGGCTGATGTGCTGGTAGTGCGCGGAGAAGCCGGCCGGGTCGGTGGCCGCCCACACCGCCTGCTGGTCGGTCCAGCACAGGTGGCTGAGCTGGTGGGCGACGGTCCAGCCGGGTGCCGGCGTGGGGGTGGCCAGCCCCGGCGCGTCGAGCCCCACCACCAGGGATTCCAGTTCCGCGCTCTCCGCGCGCAGGTCGGCCAGCACGCTCGCCAGGTCGGTCACGTGGGCAGCCTCCTCGCTCCCGCCGCCGGGGCGGCTCCTGATCACCCCGCGCCACGCAGCGTGCTGGCTGATCACCCGGTGGTCAAGCGGCGCACGCCCACGCTGGTCGACCGGCGCCCTTCATCACGAAATGTGATCTGTCGATCACGATGGGCGACTTTCGGCGGTAGCCTTTGGAGCAACGCACATACGGCTGAACAGTGGTTGCGCCGCCCAACCGAAGTCTTGCTGAGCAGAGAGAACCAGCATGATCGCGAGCCGTTCCCCGCACGTGTCACCGCGCTGGCCGGCCTGATGCGGGCCCTGTCCACCGCGGCGGCAGCCGCCATCACCGTCACGCTGGCCGCGGCCGTGGGCCTGGTCTGGGTCGAGAACGGGCGCGAGCCGCTGACCGGCCTGGTCACCGTGGGCTGCTGCGTGCTGGCCGTGCTCACCTGGGTCTGGGCCGGTCCGGGCCGCCGGCCCAGCGCCAGCACCCGCGCGCAGCTGACCGAGGCGCGGGACAGCCTGGCCAGGGCGGTCCGCGCGCAGTGGGCGGCGGAGGCGTCGTCCAGGAACCTGCACGACCCCCAGCCGCTGCGGCTGCGCTGGACGCTGACCAGGCGCCCGGTCGCCGACCACCCGAGGACCGCGCTGGGCTCCGCCGTGCTGGCGGGCACGCCCGCGCCAGGCCCGGACAGCGACCTCGACCGGCTGGTCGACTTCTTCGAGCGGCTGCCGTCCGGGCGGATGGTGATCCTGGGTGAGCCGGGCGGCGGCAAGACCGTGGCCGCCGTGCTGCTGGTGCTCGGCGCGCTGAGCCGGCGCCGGCCGGACGGCCCGGTGCCCGTGCTGCTGTCGCTGTCCACCTGGAACCCCACCGGGGAGAACTTCTACGCCTGGGCGCGGCGCCGGCTGGGCGAGGACTACCCGTGGCTGGGCGACGACCGCACCTACGGCGCCACCGCCCTGGCCGAGCTGGCCGGCGACGGATCGGTCGTCTACGTCCTGGACGGGCTGGACGAGATCGACGAGAACCTGCGGTTTCCCGCCGTGCGGGAACTCAACCAGGTGCTGCACGGCGGTCAGCGGCTGGTGCTGACCTGCCGCGCCGAGGAGTACCAGGACACGGTGGTCGGCAACGACGTGCTCACCGGCGCCGCGGTCGTCGAGCTGGGTCCGGTCCGGGTCGACGACCTGGAGACCTACCTCCGGCTGGCCACCCCGCCCGACGGCCGGCAACAGCGGTGGAACCGGGTGTTCGAGCACCTCCGCGAGCAGCCGGACAGCGCACTGGCCAGCGCGCTGACCACGCCGCTGATGGCCTCGCTCGCCGGCCTGGTCTACTCGCGCTGGGACGCCGATCCGGGCCGGCTGCTCGAACCGCGCGACTTCCCCGACCGCGCGGCCATCGAGCAGCACCTGCTCGACCAGGTCATTCCCATCGCGTTCAGCGCGCAGCCGGTGGCACCGCCCGACGCGCCCAGCGCCCGGCGCCGGCACCGGCGGTGGGACCCGGACCAGGCGGCCCGCTGGCTGGCGTTCCTGGCGGTGCAGCCGTGCCGGGGCAGCGGACGGGACCTGGAGTGGTGGCAGCTGCACCGGGCCGTGCCCAGGGCGGTGATCGGCCTGTGGGTCGGCGTGGCCGCCGGGGCCGTGTGCGGGCTGGCCTCGGGGATCGTCGGCGGGCTGGTCGGCGGGCTGTCCGCCGCGCTGGTGTTCGGGCTGCTGGCCGGCTGCGTCACCGTCCTGCTCGGCCCCGGCACCCCGTCCAGGCTGGACATCCGGGTGCGCCGGCGGCAGCGACCGCTGCTGGACGAGCTGCTGACCGGCCTGGCCGGCGGGGTGGCCGTGGGCCTGGCCATCGGCCTGGTGGGTGGGCTGGCCGTGGGCCTGGTGGTCGGGGTGACCAGCGGGCTGGCCGTGGGCCTGGCCTACGGGCTGGTCTTCGGGCTGGCGGACGGACTGGCGAGCTGGCTGGCCGCGCCCACCCAGGCCACCCATCCGGTGAGCCCGGTGTCCCTGCTCCGCAGGGACCGGCTGGTGGCGACCGTGCGGGGCACGGCGATCGGCGTGGCCGGCGGACTGGTCTCGGGCACGGCGTGCACGCTGGTCTTCGGTCCGGCCGCGGCCATCCCGGGCGCGATCTCCGGCGGGGTCGCGGGGGTGCTCGCGCGGGGCCTGATGGGCACGGCGTGGGCGTGGTTCCTGGTGGCCCGCACCGTGCTGGCGGTCCGGCGACGGCTGCCCTGGCGGCTGGTGGGCTTCCTGCAGGACGCCTACGCGCGGGGGGTGCTGCGCCAGGCCGGCTCCGCCTACCAGTTCCGGCACGCCCGGATGCAGGACCGGCTCGCCACGCGTCCGCCGGACGGGCCGGGCCGCCGTACCGGGTGAGCCACACCCGACGCGGGTCCGCCTCACCCGGGCTGGCCGTGGTCGGCGAGCAGCTGGTCGACCAGCCGGTGGCCGTGCCCGGCCGTGGTCGCGCCGAACAGGGCGCGCACGTACAGCGGCGCGATCAGCCGGTCCAGCACCTCGTCGACGGTGAGCCGGCACTCGCCCCGGTCGGCGGCGCGGTCGAGCACGCGCTGGATGTCGGCCACCCGGTCCGCCAGGTAGCCGGCCCGCTCCCGCCCCTGCTCCGGGGTGGTCGGCAGGGTGGCCAGCAGGGCGCGTAGCAGGACCGCGTCCCTCGGGCTGGCCAGTGCCTGGTCCACGGCGGCCACCCAGGCGCGCAGGTCGCCGCGCAGCGAACCGGTGTCGGGCATGGGCCAGGCGGCGCGCAGCCGGGTGACCGCGGCGTCCATGATCACCCGGTCCCGGCTGCCCCACCGCCGGTAGACGCTCGCCGGGTTCACCCCGGCACGCCGGGCGATCTCCCCGATCGACACGTCCGAATCGCCCTCGGCCAGCAGTTCGACCACGGCGTTGTGCACCGCCTCGCGCACCCGCGCGCTGCGCCCGCCCGGTCGTTGCCCCATCACCCGACCAGCTTAAAGCGATAACCGATGTTTTAACGTTCCCGACTGGACTAGGGTGGCTAAAACAACAGTTCTTGCTTTAGCAGCTCCCTACCGGAATGAGGTGGCCACCGTGGCCCGGAAGATGACCGTTGCCGAACGTGAGGCGTTCCTGGCGCAGCCCCGGGTGGGCGTGCTCAGCGTGCAGGCCGAGGTCGGCCGAGCGCCGCTGTCCGTGCCGATCTGGTACGACTACCAGCCGGGCGGCGACCTCACCGTGCTGACCTCGCCCCAGCTGCGCAAGGCGCGCCTGATCGCCGAGGCCGGCCGGTTCAGCCTGTGCGTGCAGGACGAGGGCGCGCCCTACCGGTACGTGACCGTGGAGGGGCCGGTCGTGGCCACCCGCCCGGTGACCGAGGACCAGCGGCGCGCGTTCGCCGAGCGCTACCTGGGCCCGGACCTGGCCGCGGCCTACGTGGCCGCCACCCACGAGGGGCAGGCCGGCAACGTGGCCATCACCCTGCGGCCGGAGCGGTGGAACACGGCGGACTTCTCCGACCTGGCCGAGCAGCTGGACCCGTCGGCCTGAGCGCCCGCGCTCGGAAAATGCGTTGGTGCCGCCCGCGCCCGGCCCCTACCGTGTCGAGCGTGTGCGCTGTCTTCACCAAGCTGGCCGGCCCCCGGTCCTGGGGCTGGTCCAGGCTGATCAGGTTGCGGGACGGGCGTCCGGCCCCGGTCGGCAAGACCGCGTTCGGCGCCTGATCCCGTAGCACGTCGTTCGGCGAGCGGTGCGTCTCGGCCCGCTCGTCCCGATCACGCTGCCCTCCCCGCCCCAGCGGGTGTGCGGGTGCGCCTGCCTGCTGCCGACCCCGGGCCACCGAGTAGTCCCCGACAACTCGGACAGGCCACGGGGTGCCGCGCCGTCGCCCGCATTCGTCCACTGTGGACGACCGGGGGCGGCCGAGGTCCACCGTGGAGGGCAGCGGCCGGTATCCGTCCACTGTGGCCGGCCGAGGCCGGCTGGGAAGTCCCGCCGCGCCACCCTCGGCGCGCCACCCTCATCGCGCCGACCACGACCACGACCGCGCCCGCCGCGCCCGCCGTGGTGCCCCGTGCCGCCTGTCCACGATCCGCCGGTCCGACCGCGTCGGGCCGGCCGGAGAGGACGACCGGCCGTGCCGCACCCAGCCCAGCGCGAAGACGAACACCGATCCCGCGGCGGACGCCACCAGGCGCGCCGCCGCCTGTCCCAGAACTTCCTGCGCGATCCGGCGGCCATCGCCGCCCTGGTGCGCGCCGCCCGCCCCGGCGCCCAGGACCTGCTCGTGGAGGTCGGCGCCGGCGACGGGGCGCTCACCCGCGTCCTGGTCCGCCACTGCCGCGGGCTGATCGCCTACGAGATCGACCCCCCGCTGGCGGCGAAGCTGGCGGAGCTGGGCCGGAACCAGCACCGGCTGCGGGTGGTCCGCGGCGACTTCCTGCTGGCCCGGCCACCTGCCGAGCCGTTCGCCGTGGTGGGCAACATCCCGTTCGGGGCCACCGCCGCGATCGTGGACTGGTGCCTGCGCGCCCCGTCCCTCACCTCGGCGACCATGCTCACCCAGTGGGAGTACGCGCGGAAGCGCAGCGGCGACTACGGCCGCTGGAGCATGCTGACCGTGTCGTCCTGGCCGAGTTTCCACTGGCGGCTGCTCGGCCGGATCCCGCGGACCAGCTTCCACCCGGTGCCGGCCACCGACGCGGGGATCCTGCGGCTGGACCGCCGGCCCAGCGCCCTGCTGCCACCCGGCCAGCTGGCCGCCTTCGCCCGGTTCGTCCAGCTCGGCTTCGGTGGGGTGGGCGGCTCGCTGCACGCCTCGCTGCGTCGCCGGTACCCGGCCGGCCGGGTGAGCGCGGCCTTCCACCGGGCCGACCTGGACCCGCGGACCGTCGTGGCGTTCGTCGCACCGGACCAGTGGCTCACCCTGTTCCGCGCCCTGCACCTGGGCCGGTGAGAACCAACTCCAGCAGGGCCGGTCACAGCAGGGTGAGCTGCTCCTGGTCGATCTGGCCGGCCCGGCCACCCGAGGGCATGCTGCCGTGCGGCCAGGTGGCCTCGTCGTCACCGGGCACGCCGGTGGCCTCGCGGCTCACCCGGGGCGCCAGGCCGTGCTCGCGCAGCAGCGGCGCCACCTGGGCGGCCAGCCACCGCCGGTAGCCGCGGTCCGCGTAGCTGCCCGCGCCGTAGAGCCTGCGGTAGCCCGGCACCAGGTCCGGTCGTTCCCGCTGCAGCCACGCGGCGAACCACTCCCTGGCGCCGGGCCGCAGGTGCAGCGGCAGGACCGTGGCGCCGGTGGCCCCGGCCGCGGCGATGGCGGCGAGCAGGGCGTCGAGCTGCTCGGGCGCGTCGGTGAGCCCGGGCAGCACCGGCGCGATGAGCACCCCGCACGGCAGGCCGGCCGCCCGGATCCGGCGCACCAGCTCCAGCCGGGCCTGCGGGCTGGGCGTACCCGGTTCGAGGCTGCGCTGCAGGTCGCGGTCGAGCAGGGCGATGGACACGGCGAGGCCGACCGGCACGTTGGCCGAGGCCGCGGCCAGCAGCGGCAGGTCGCGGGTGAGCACGGTGCCCTTGGTGAGGATGGAGAACGGGGTGCCGCTGTCGGCGAGCGCCCGAATGATGCCGGGCATCAGCTGGTAGCGGCCCTCGGCCCGCTGGTACGGGTCGGTGTTGGTGCCCATGGCCACGTGCTCCCGCCGCCACCGGCGGGAGCGCACCTGGGCGGCCAGCACCACCGGCGCGTTCACCTTGACCACGACCTGGCTGTCGAAGTCCTGGCCGGCGTCGAAGTCCAGGTAGGTGTGCGTGTTCCTGGCGAAGCAGTACGTGCACGCGTGCGAGCAGCCCCGGTAGGGGTTGACCGTCCAGCGGAACGGCATGCGCGACCCGCCCGGCACCTGGTTGAGCACCGACCGGGCGCGCACCTCGTGGAACACCACACCCGCGAACTCGGGTGCCCGAACCGTGCGCACCAGCCCTGGCAGTCGCAGCAGGGCGGGGTCTTCCTGGTCTACCCGCTGAGCATCCCATCGCATATTCCCGATTCGAACAGAAGTTCGAACAACAGTCAACCGCTGGACCGTGGCACCGCACACAGCGGCGACGCCCCCGGACGGGGGTGACCCCGCGGTGGATACGGTGAGCAGCCAGTCCGGCCCCCGGCCACGCTCGCGCCCGCCCCTCCAGTTCCCCGGGATGACACCGTGCACGATGGCGACCACGACCGCCGCCCCACCACCCGGCGCCGTGCGGCGTCCCCCAGCGACTCCCCCGCCCACCCGCACGGCTCCAGCCACGGACACGGGCACGGCCACGGCCACGGGCCGGCCGCGCCGGCCTCGAAGCGGGTGCGCACCCTGCTGCTGGTGCTGCTGCTGCCGTGCGTGCTGGCCACCGCCGTGGGCGCGCTGCTGCTCTACCCGTTCGGCCACGACCAGCCGACCGGTCCGGAACTCGGGCTGCACCAGGTGCCGGTCCGGGGCGAGGTCACGGCGGTGGCCAGGGCCAGTTGCAGCGGCGAACCCCAGCTCGTCCAGCCGTCCCCCGGCGTCGGTGGCGACCAGGCCGACCCAACTGGGCAGAGCGGCCAGACCGGCCAGGCCGATCAGGCCGGAGGGCCGGACCAGAGCGGTTCGGACGGCAGCTGCGTGCTGGTCAGCGTGCTGATGAGCGACGGGGACGCGGCCGGCCGGACCGTCGGGCTGACCGTGCCGGTCGAGCCGAGCACGCCCCGGTTCAGCGCGGGCGACCAGGTGGTGCTCGCCTACTCCGGCAGCGATCCGACCGAACCGGGCTCCTACCAGCTGGTCGACTTCCAGCGAGACACCCCCATGCTGCTGCTGGCGGTGCTGTTCGCGGTGGCCGTGCTGATCCTGGGGCGCTGGCAGGGCCTGGCCGCGTTGGGCGCGCTGGTGCTCAGCTTCGTGGTGCTGCTGCTGTTCGTGCTGCCGGCGATCCTGGCCGGCGCGAACCCGCTCACCGTGGCCGTGGTGGGCGCCGGCCTGATCATGTTCCTGGTGCTGTACCTCACCCACGGGGTGTCCGCGCGCACGTCCACCGCCGTGCTCGGCACGCTGGTCAGCCTGGCGCTGATCGGGGCGCTCGGCGCGCTCTTCGCCGCGCTGAGCCAGCTGACCGGGTTGGACGAGGACACCGCCAACCTGGTCGGCCTGCTCGGCCACGGCATCGACAGCCGGGGGCTGCTGCTGGCCGGCGTGGTGATCGGCGCCCTGGGGGTGCTCGACGACGTGACCGTCACCCAGACCAGCGCGGTGTGGGAGCTGCGCCGGGCCAACCCGGGCCTGGGCTGGCGACAGCTGTACGCGGCCGGACTGCGCATCGGCAGGGACCACATCTCCTCGGCGGTGAACACCCTGGTCATGGCGTACGCGGGCGCGGCGCTGCCGGTGCTGCTGTCGTTCGCGGTGGCCGGGCGCGGCTTCGGCGAGATCCTCACCGCGCAGGCCGTGGCCCAGGAGATCGTCCGCACCCTGGTCGGCAGCATCGGCCTGATCGCGGCCGTGCCGCTGACCACCGCGCTGGCCGCCGTCGTGGCCAGCCAGGAGCCCGCGCCGCTGCTGCCCGGCCAACCCGAGGCCACGCCCCTCGGCACGCCCCGGTCCGGGCGGCGACCGGCCACCCGGGAGAACGACGAGCGCGACACCGACGAGCGCGGTGTCAACGAGCGCGGTGCCAACGAGCGCGGTGCCGACGAGCGCGGTGCCGACGAGGCGGGACCGGCCCGCCGCGAGCCCGTGCCGAGCCGGCCGCGCCAGCAGGTGCCGGACCCACCGGCCCGGACCGACCAGCCGCGGCGCCCACCGCAGGACCCCGCCCGCCAGCACCACCCGGACCAGCCCCGGCCGCGGCTCCGCCAGGAGCCCGGCACCCCGCCCGGCCGCGCGCCGGCCGCCGGGCACCGCGCCGCCGAGGGCACCGGACAGCACCGGCCGCCGCACCGGGACCGGCCGGCGCGGTTCCCCGACCAGGACAGCGGCCAGCAGCTCCGACCGGGGCCGGCGGGCGGCCCCACCGCACCGGGCTGGCCCGGGCCCACCGATCCGGCGAACCGGCCGCCGCGCCGGCCCCAGCCGCCCCGACCGGCCACCGGCTGGTTCGCCGACGACCCGCCCGCCGACCGGGACGACCGCCGCTGAGGCGTCCACAGCGGTTGACCCGTCTCGGTCAGTCCACTGTGTTCAGTCGTACTCAGTCCACTGTGCTCAGTCCACTGTGGAGGACCCGGGGCGGCCCGTCAGTCCAGGGTGGCCACGAACCGGGACACCGCGTCGGGGCGCAGTTTCTGGGCCAGCCGGCCGCCCGGGGCCAGCGAGCCCAGCTTGTACAGCGGGCGCTCGCCCACGGCCGCGCCCCGCGCCTCGGCGCGCAACTGGGCCACCAGCAGCTCGGCGAACACCAGTCCCCTGGTGTCACCGCTGCCCGCCAGGCTGTCGGCCAGCCGCCGCAGCGGGAACACACCCAGCTCGCGGCCACCGGTGCCGGCGTAGATGGCCAGCGGCAGGTTGATGGCCTTGCCGCCGCCCGCGACGAACAGCCCGACCGTGCGCTGCCCCCGCAGGTCGCTGACGAGCAGGTCGAGCTGGTCCAGCCGGTGCAGGTCGACGGTTCTGGTGCCGAACGCCCTGGCCGACACCTGGGTGCCGCGCAGCCAGGTGCGCCGCCGCGACTCGCTCCAGGCCAGCAGTTCCAGGGGCAGCCCCACCACCACGGCGGTGACCAGGCCGGCGACCCGGCCGCCGATCAGCCCGGCGATGCCGCCGAAGGCCGCGGCCACCATCAGGCCGCCGATCGCCACCGACCGCGCCCGCCGCCGCACCGCGGCCAGGTCCAGCAGGTCGAGCGAGATCCGGTCGGACTTGCCGGCGTCGGCCTGCTCGCTGCTCACCGGGCGCTGTCCTTGCCGCCGCTCGGGTTGCCGCCGTTCGCGCGCAGCAGGTCCACCGCCTCGCGCACGGTGGTCACCGCGTCCACCAGGGGCACGGACCGCTGCTCGCCGCTGCCCAGTTCCTTGAGCTGCAGCGCGCCCTCGGCCAGGTCCCGCTCACCCAGCACCAGGGCCAGCCGGGCCCCGGACCGGTCGGCGGCCTTCATCGCGCCCTTGAGGCCCTTGCCGCCGTAGGCCAGGTCGACCCGCACCCCGGCCTGGCGCAGCTGGCCGGCCAGCGCCACCAGCCGGGCCTTGGCCGCCTCGCCCAGCGGCACGCAGTACACCTCGCAGCGCGCCGCGTCGCCCACGGTGAGCCCCTCGGCCTGGCAGGCCAGCAGGATGCGGTCCACGCCAAGGCCGTAGCCGACCCCGGACAGCGGCTGCCCGCCCAGCTCGGCCATGAGCCCGTCGTAGCGGCCGCCGCCGCCGATACCGGACTGCGCGCCCAGCCCGTCGTGGACGAACTCGAAGGTGGTCTTGGTGTAGTAGTCCAGCCCGCGCACCATCCTCGGGTTCTCGGTGAACTTCACCCCGAGGTCGTTGAGGTAGCCCTTGACCTGCTCGTAGTGCTCCCGGCATGCGGGGCACAGGTGGTCGACCATCAGCGGGGCGTCCGCGAGCAGCTCGCGCATCTCCGGCCGCTTGTCGTCGAGCACCCGCAGCGGGTTGAGTTCGGCGCGCTGCCTGGTCGCCTCGTCCAGCGGCAGGTCGCGCAGGAAGGACTGCAGCTTCTCCCGGTAGGCCGGCCGGCAGGCGGCATCGCCCAGCGAGGTCAGCTCCAGCCGGTAGCCGGTCAGGCCCAGGGCCCGGTAGGCGGCGTCGCCGATGGCGATGACCTCGGCGTCCAGCGCCGGGTCGTCCACGCCGATCGCCTCCACGCCGACCTGCTGCAACTGCCGGTAGCGGCCGGCCTGCGGGCGTTCGTAGCGGAAGAACGGGCCGGCGTAGTAGAGCTTGACCGGCAGCTGGCCCCGGTCCAGGCCGTGTTCGATGACCCCGCGCATCACCCCGGCCGTGCCCTCCGGCCGCAACGTCACCGAGCGGCCGCCGCGGTCGGCGAAGGTGTACATCTCCTTGCTCACCACGTCGGTGGACTCGCCGACACCTCGGGCGAACAGCGCGGTGTCCTCGAAGATCGGCAGCTCCACGTAGCCGTAGCCGGCACGTTGGGCCGAGGCGGCCAGGGTCTCCCGGACCGCCAGGAACGCCGAGGAGGCCGGGGGGAAGTAGTCGGGAATGCCCTTGGGGGCGCTGAAAGTCGTCATGGGAGTTGGTTCACAGTCCTTGCTGCGGGCCTGACGAGGCTGGTCCGGTGCTCATCCGAGAACTGCCCAGTTGGCGTGCCTGGCGCAGGTACGGGTTGCTGGCGCGCTCGCGGCCGATGGTCGTCGTCGGTCCGTGGCCGGGCAGCACCACGGTGTCGTCGTCGAGCGGCAGGATCTTGCCGACCAACGACGCCACCATCTGCGTCATGTCGCCGCCCGGCAGGTCGGTGCGTCCGATGGAGCCGGCGAAGAGGGTGTCGCCGGACAGCAGCAGCTGCCCGCCCTCGTCGGTGCCGGTGCGGTACGTCACCGACCCGCTGGTATGGCCCGGGGTGTGGTCGACGGTCAGCCGCAGCCCGGCCAGGTCCAGCACGGCCCCGTCGGTCAGTTCGCGCACCTGCCTGGGCTCGCGCATGCTCATCCGGCCACCGAAGAAGCTGGCCGCGGCCGCGCCGAGGCCGGCAAGCGGATCGCTGAGCAGCGGCCGGTCGGCCGGGTGGATCCACGCCGGCAGGTCGTCGCCGTCGCAGATCGGCGCCACGGAGAAGGCGTGGTCGAAGTGCCCGTGGGTGAGCAGCACGGCCACCGGGGACAGCCGGTGTTCGCGCACTGCCGCCAGCACCGGGTCGACCGCGTCCTGGCCGGGGTCGACGATGACGCACGCCTCCCCCTCGCCCGCGGCGAGCAGGTAACAATTGGCCTGTAGGGCTCCGGTCGGGAACCCGACGACGAGCACGAGGCACACCTCCATGACCAGCCGGTTAGGGCGAGCGTAGCCGTGACGCGGACCGCGGTGAGCCGCCCGTCAAGGGTAGCGGGACCGGGCTTTCTCAGGTTGTGCACACAACCGCCACACCCTGCTCACAGCGTGTGGCCCTAGACTGCGCCCCCGACCCCTTTGACTGAATCCCCCCGGGAGGGAGCAGGTGCCGAGCAACGAACAGCGTCGTCAGGCAGCCAAGCGCAAGTTGGAGCGTCAGCTCACTCGCCGAGCTGAGCGAGCCAAGCGACGCAGGCGAATCGGGGTGAGCGTCACCATCGTGCTGACCCTGTTGGTCGTTGGCGGCGTCTACTACCTGGTCACGCGGACCGGAGGCGAGGACGCGGCGGCGGCGGCGAACTCCACGAGCCCCACGCCCAGCTCCACGCCGGCGGGCAAGACCACCGAGGGCCCGTGCAAGTACGCGGAGACCCCGCAGGAGCCGGCGGCCAAGGAAGCCGGGCTGCCCGACGACCCCGACCCGACGCCGAACTCGGGCACCACCCAGGTCACCCTCAAGACCGACCAGGGCGACATCGGACTGGTGCTGGACCGGGCCAAGGCCCCGTGCACGGTGCAGAGCATGGTGCACCTGGCGCAGAAGCAGTACTTCGACAACACCACGTGCCACCGGCTGACCACCTCGGACGTGCTGAAGGTGCTGCAGTGCGGTGACCCGACCGGCCAGGGCAGCGGCGGCCCCGGGTACGTCATCCCGGACGAGAACCCGACCGACCTGAAGCCGGACGCCACCGGCCAGGCCGTGACCTACCCGCGCGGGGTGGTGGCGATGGCCAACACCGGTCAGCCCAACTCCGGTGGCAGCCAGTTCTTCCTGGTCTACGGCGACTCCACGCTGCCGCCGAACTACGCCGTGTTCGGCACGGTCGACCAGGCCGGCCTCGGCGTGCTGGACAAGGTGGCCGCGGCCGGGTCGGACAACAGCCGGTCCGAGGGCGACGGCGCGCCCAAGACACCGGTGCACATCCAGCAGGCGACCGTGCTCAACTGATCAGGGCAAAACTCAGCAGCTCTGGTTGCGACCCAGCGGACGGGGCGGCCACCCAGCACTCGGGTGGCCGCCCCGTCGCCGTTCTCGGGTCAGCCCGGTCAGCCCCCGGCCACCGCCGGCTCCGGCGGGACCGGGGCCGGGCGGCGGGGCCGGACCCCGGCACAGCACACCGCCGCGACCGCGCACAGCGCGCCCGCCGCGCTCCACGCCAGGGTGTACTCGCCGAAGTGGTCCCGGATCACCCCGGCCCCGACCGCGGCGATGCCGGCGCCGAGCTGGTGGGCGGCGAAGACCCAGCCGAACACGATCGGGGCGGCCTCGCCGAACGCCTGCCGGCACAGCGCGACCGTGGGCGGCACGGTGGCCACCCAGTCCAGCCCGTAGAAGATGATGAACACCCAGATGCCCGGCTCGGCGGTGGGCGCGAACAGGTGCGGCAGCAACAGCAGTGAGCCGCCGCGCAGCGTGTAGTACCAGACCAGCAGCCAGCGCGAGCTGAACCGGTCGGTCAGCCAGCCGGACAGCACCGTGCCCGCGATGTCGAAGATGCCGACCAGGGCGAGCAGACCCGACGCGGTGGTCTCGGGCATGCCGTGGTCGTGGGCGGCCGGGATGAAGTGGGTCTGCACCAGCCCGTTCGTGCTCATCCCGCAGATCGCGAAACTGGCGGCGAGCAACCAGAACGCCCGGGTGCGCGCGGCCTGGCCCAGCACGGTCAGCGCGCGGCGGGCGGCGTTGTTGGCCGGTGCCGAGGGCGGCGCGGCCACGGCCGGCTCCTCCGGGGCGCCGTAGGGCCGCAGGCCGACGTCGCTGGGGTGGTCGCGGAGCAGCCAGACCACCAGGGGCACCACGACCAGGGCGGCGCCGGCCACCGTCAGTGCCGCCGCCCGCCACCCGGACGTGTCCACCAGGGCGGCGAGCAGCGGTAGGAAGATCACCTGACCGGTGGACCCGCCGGCGGTCAGCACACCGGTGACCACGCCCCGGCGGTGCACGAACCAGCGGTTGGTCACGGTGGCCACGAAGGCCAGCGCCATCGAGCCGGTGGCCAGGCCGATGAGCACGCCCCAGCACAGCACGAGCTGCCAGCTGGCCGTCATGAACACGGTCAGGCCACTGCCCGCCGCGACCAGCACCAGGGCACCGGCCACCACGCGGCGCATGCCGAAGCGCTCCATCAGCGCCGCGGCGAACGGCGCGGTCAGCCCGTACAGGGCCAGGTTGATCGACACCGCCGAGGCGATCAGGCTGGTCGGCCAGCCGAACTCGGCGTGCAGCGGGCCGAAGAACACCGTGGGGGTGGCCCGGAAGCCGGCCGCGCCCACCAGTGCCACGAATGCCACCGCGGCCACGATCCAGGCGCGGTGAATCCCACGCGACCGCACCGGGGCGGCACGCACGTCCGTTGGTCGAGTCACCGGCTCAGCGTCGGCCAGCACCCCTCGGTCGGACCAGTGATCGGACGGCCAACATCCACAAGCTTCCGGCCATCGCCCGCGCCCCCCACCTTGACAGCACCCTCGCGCGATCAACAAGATACTCTCATCATTCAGATGACATTAACATCTGAAATGCCGGACAAGGAGACTCCATGTCGCCCACCCCCACCCCACGCCAGCCGGTCACCAGGGCCGTTGGCGGCATCACCTTCACCGACCCCTACGACTGGCTGCGGTCGGACACCGAGGAGTCGCTGCGCTGGCAGGAGCGGCAGACCGCCGCCACGACCACCGCGCTCGAGGACCTCCCCGTCGCCGAACTGGCCGAGGCGATCAAGCCAGCGCTGCGGGACTTCATCGCCGGCGCGCTCGGCGGGCGGGTTCTGGTCGGCGGCCGGTGGTTCTGGCTGGGACAGGACGATGCCGGAACCGGGCAGGCGATCCGGGTGTCCGACGACCGGGACGACCCCGGCCGGGTCGTCATCGACGCGGCCCGGCTGACCGCCCAGCGCGGCGACGGCCGGCCGAGCACCCTGGTCTACCTCCAGCCCTCGCCGGACGGCCGACTGGTGGCCTTCAGCGAGTCCGTGGGCGGCGCCCCGTTCGGGGTGTACCGGGTGGTCGAGGTGGACAGCGGCCACCTGCTGGACGTGTCCGTGCCCACGCTGCAGGGCAACGCCGCGCTGCCGGCCTGGCTGCCCGACGGCAGCGGCTTCTACCTGCACGGCCGCGCCGCCGACGGCGGACACCAACTGCTGTTCGCCCCGGTGGCGCCGGGCACACCGGAGCGCCCACCGGTCAGCTTCGCCCTCGCCGACGTGCCCGCGACCGTGACCGGCCTGGTCCCCCAGGTGTCCCCGGACGGCCGGCACGTCCTCGTCGTCACCTCACCCCACCAGCACGTCGCCACCATGATCGGCGACGAGCGAACCGGGCGGTGGCGGCCCTTCACGCCGGAGGGGTTCGACGCCGAACTGCACGGCGACTGGCTGGACGACGACACCTACGTGGCGATCGCCACGGACACGCCACGCGGTCGGCTGGTCGCCATTCCCGTGGCCACCTCGACCGATCCGGCGACCTGGCGGGAACTGGTTCCCACCGGCGACCTGGTGCTGCGCGGCGTCCAGGTCGTCCGGGGCCGGCTGGTGGTCAGCGCGCTGCGCGACGTGAGCCTGGACATCCGCGTCCACCAGCCGGACGGCACCCTGGTGGGCCGCGCCCCCCTGCCGCCGGCCAGTGCCTCGCTGGGCCTGGTGGGCCCTGGCCGGCTGCGCCCGCCCTCGGCCGCGTTCCTGTTCTCGGCCAGCACGTTCACCACGGCCTACACCACCTGCGAACTCGACGTGGACAATGCCGCCCTGGAGGTGGTGGAGGCGGGCGCGGACCTGCCCGGCATCGTCGTCGAGCAGTCCTTCGCCACCTCGGCCGACGGCACACGCGTGCCCTACTTCGTGGTCGCCAGGGCGGATCTGGACCGCACCGTGCCGCAGCCGACCCTGGTCAACGCCTACGGCGGCTTCAACCTGCCGTGGGTTCCCGCGTTCCTCGCCGAGAACGCACCGTTCGTGCAGGCCGGTGGCGTATTCGTGCAGGCGAGCCTGCGCGGCGGCAGCGAGTACGGTCGCGACTGGTACGAGGCCGGCCGGGGCCGCGCCAAGCAGCACACCTTCGATGACCTGCGCGCGGTGGCCGAGGACCTGATCGCCCGGGGCATCGCCACGCCGGACCGGCTGGCCTTCCACGGTGCCTCCAACGGCGGTCTGGTCGCCGGGGTGGCGATCACCCAACAGCCGGACCTCTGGCGTGCCGTTGTCGCCCAGGTACCAGTGCTCGACGTGCTGGAACCCGTGACCGACGGCCCGGGCGCGGAGATCATCCGGTCGTTCTACGAACAGGAGTACGGCTCCCCCGACAACCCCGAGGACGCCGCCGCGATCCACGCGTACTCGCCGTGCCACAACGTGCGCGACGGCGTGTCCTACCCGGCCGTGTTCCAGATCTTCGGCGCCACCGACATCAGCTGCCCGGTTCGCCACGGGCGCCGCTTCACCGCCGCGCTCCAGCACGCCACCACCAGCGGCCACCCGGTGCTGCTGCGGGTGTGGGACGACGTCGGGCACGGCAGCCTCGACCCGGAGGTCTCCGCCCGCCAGCAGGCCGAGTGGCTCGCGTTCGTCATGCGCGAACTCGGCATGAGCTACCCCGGAAACCCGACCTAGCCCGCCACCCGTTCGGGTGGCCCATCACCCGAACGGCGGTGCGCGAAATGTCGACTCGCGCGCGCGGAACGCCCGACTCGCGGGTGGGTCACCCACGGGGGTGGGTGGTGGCCGCCCCAACGGCGCGAACCCGGCAGCCGGCCTGCCTGGTCAGGAGGCTGAGGTGACGCGGTAGACGTCGTAGACGCCCTCCACGCTGCGCACCGCCTTGAGCACGTGGCCCAGGTGCTTGGGGTCGCCCATCTCGAAGGAGAAGCGGCTGACCGCGACCCGGTCCCGGGACGTGGTCACCGACGCGGACAGGATGTTCACCTTCTCGTCGGCCAGCACCTTGGTCACGTCGGAGAGCAGCCGGTGCCGGTCCAGCGCCTCGACCTGGATGGCCACCAGGAACACCGACGAGGCCGACGGCGCCCACTCCACGTCCACCAGCCGCTCGGGCGCGGCCATCAGGGCGTCGGCGTTGGTGCAGTCGGTGCGGTGCACGCTGACCCCGCCGCCCCGGGTGACAAAGCCCAGGATGTCGTCGCCGGGCACCGGCGTGCAGCAGCGGGCCAGCTTCACCCACACGTCGCTGGCGTCCTTGACCACCACGCCGGCGTCGCCCGAGGCGCGGCGGCGGGTGACCGTGGACGGCGTGGACCGCTCGGCCAGCTCCTCCTCGGCGTGCTCGACCCCGCCGAGCAGCGCCACCAGCCGCTGCACCACGTGCCTGGCCGAGGTGTGCCCCTCGCCGACCGCCGCGTACAGCGAGCTGACGTCGGGGTAGCGCAGCTCCCGGGACAGCGCGGCCATGGAGTCGGCGGACACCAGCCGCTGCAGCGGCAGCCCGACCCGGCGGACCTCCTTGCTGATGCTGTCCTTGCCGGCCTCGATGGCCTCCTCGCGGCGCTCCTTGGCGAACCAGTGCCGGATCTTGGTGCGCGCCCTGGGCGAGGCGGCGAAGGTCAGCCAGTCCCGGCTGGGGCCGGCGCCCTCGGCCTTGGACGTGAAGATCTCGACGACCTCGCCGTTCTCCAGCTTGCGCTCCAGCGCGACCAGCCGGCCGTTCACCCGCGCGCCGATGCAGCGGTGGCCGACCTCGGTGTGCACGGCGTAGGCGAAGTCCACCGGGGTCGACCCGGCCGGCAGCGTGATCACGTCGCCCTTGGGCGTGAACACGAAGATCTCCCTGGTCGCCAGGTCGTAGCGCAGCGACTCCAGGAACTCGCCCGGGTCGGCGGCCTCCCGCTGCCAGTCCAGCAGCTGCCGCATCCAGGCCATCTCGTCGACCTCGACGGCCTTGCCGGCGTGCGTGCCCTTGGTCTCCTTGTAGCGCCAGTGCGCGGCGATGCCGTACTCGGCCCTGCGGTGCATCTCGTGCGTGCGGATCTGCACCTCCAACGGCTTGCCGTCGGGGCCGATCACCGTGGTGTGCAGCGACTGGTACACGCCGAACCGGGGCTGGGCGATGTAGTCCTTGAACCGGCCGGGCATGGGCTGCCACAGCGCGTGCACCACGCCCATGGCCGCGTAGCAGTCCCGCACCTCGTCCACCAGGATGCGCACGCCCACCAGGTCGTGGATGTCGTCGAAGTCGCGGCCCCGCACGATCATCTTCTGGTGGATCGAGTAGTAGTGCTTGGGCCGGCCGGCGACCTGCGCCTGGATGCGCGCCTCGCTCATCTGCGTGGACAGCTCGGCCACGACCTTGCGCAGGTAGGTGTCCCTGGACGGGGCCCGGTTGGCCACCAGCCGCACGATCTCGTCGTACTTCTTGGGCTGCAGGATGGCGAAGGCCAGGTCCTCCAGCTCCCACTTGACCGTGGCCATGCCCAGCCGGTGGGCCAGCGGCGCCAGCACCTCCAGGGTCTCCCTGGCCTTGCGGGCCTGCTTCTCCGGCGGCAGGAAGCGCATGGTGCGCATGTTGTGCAGCCGGTCGGCCAGCTTGATGACCAGCACCCGGGGGTCCTTGGCCATGGCGATGACCATCTTGCGGATGGTCTCGGCCTCGGCGGCGGCGCCCAGCTTGACCTTGTCCAGCTTGGTGACCCCGTCGACCAGGTGCGCGACCTCGTCGCCGAAGTCCTGGCTGAGCAGCTCCAGCGAGTAGTCGGTGTCCTCGACGGTGTCGTGCAGCAGGGCGGCGACCAGGGTGGTGGTGTCCATGCCCAGCTCGGCCAGGATGGTGGCCACGGCCAGCGGGTGGGTGATGTAGGGGTCACCCGACTTGCGCCGCTGCAGCCGGTGCTTCTCCTCAGCCACGTCGTAGGCGCGCTGCAGCAGCGCCAGATCGGCCTTGGGGTGCAGCTCGCGGTGCACGGCGGCCAGCGGCTCCAGCACCTGTTTGACCGGGGCGGCGCGCTGCGCGGTGATCCGCCTGGCCAACCGGGCCCGGACACGCCGGGTCGCCGACGGCTGCCGAACCACTGGACCCGGTGGTCCGGCGGCGGCTTCGGTGTCCTGGCTCACCCACGCTCCCGACCTGCTCAGCGCCGGTCCGGACGGTGTCGGACTGGCTGGGGTTCACGGGGAATTCCCCGTGAACCCGAGGATAACTCCGCCAACCCCTGGCCTCGTCCGGACCGGCGCCGAGCGTGGTCAATCAGACGGTGAGCAGTGTGTGCACGTTCCGCCCAGCCAAACGCCGTCGACCGCCCAGCGCCGCCAGCTCCAGCACCACCGACACCCCGACCACCGTGCCGCCGGCCCGTTCGACCAGCTCACAGGCGGCCTCCATGGTGCCGCCGGTGGCCAGCACGTCGTCCACCACCAGCACCCGGGCACCGGGCGACAGCACGTCGGCCGGCAGCTCGAAGGTGGCGGTGCCGTACTCCAGTTGGAAGTCGATGCGGTGCGCGACCGCCGGCAACTTGCCCGGCTTGCGCACCGGCACCACACCGAGGCCCCTGGCGTAGCCGACGCCGGCGCCGAGCAGGAAGCCCCTGGCCTCCAGCGCGACCACCAGGTCCACCTCGGGACCGGCCTGCGCGGCCATGGCGTCGACCACGGCCCGCACCGCGGCGCCGTCGGCCAGCAGCGGGCTGATGTCCTTGAACAGCACACCCGGCTGCGGGAAGTCGGGGATGTCCCGGATCAGGTCGAGCGCGCGGACCAGGTCCGCGCGCCCGGCCACGCTCGGGTCCACCACCCCCGTCATCGCCGCCTCTTACCGGCGGTCCGGGCCGACTTGCCGCTGGGCCGGGCCGCCCTCGGGGTGCGGGCGGGCACGCTGGCCGCCGCGGCCATGGCCCGCTCCCGGCGCAGCTCCTCCTCCAGCGACTCGTCGTCGGTGGACTCCACGCCCTCGGCACCGCCCTCGGCCGCCTGCGCGGCCTTGCGGGCCAGGTTGACCCGGCGGGCGGCCACCCGGGCCGCCTGCGCCTTGAACGCCGGGTCGCGCATCTTGAAGTCGACCAGCAGCGGGGTGGCCAGGCAGATCGAGGACAGCGCGCCGGCGAGCATGCCGGTCAGCTGCACCAGGGCCAGGTCCTGCAGGGTGCCGACGCCGAGCACGCCGACGCCCACGATGAGCAGGCCGAGCACGGGCAGCAGCGCGATCAGCGAGGTGTTGATCGACCGCATCAGGGTCTGGTTGAGCGCCAGGTTGGCGGCCTCGCCGTAGGTGCGCCTGGTCAGGCCGAGCAGACCCCGGGTGTTCTCCTTGACCTTGTCGAACACCACCACGGTGTCGTACAGCGAGAACCCGAGGATGGTCAGCAGGCCGACGATGGTGGCCGGGGTGACCTCGAACCCGGACAGCGAGTAGATGCCCGCGGTGACCACCACGTCGTGCACCAGCGCGATCAGCGCCGACACCGCCATCCAGCGTTCGAAGTAGACCGCGAGGAAGACGGTGACCAGCACCAGGAACACGATCAGCGCGATCAGCGCCTGCCGGCTGATCTCACCGCCCCAGGACGCGCTGACCTTGCTGTCGCTGATCGCCTGCTCGCTGGGCTGGCCGTTGCTGCCCAGCGGCTGGAACCTGTCGTACAGCGCCTTCTTCAGGTCGGCGACCTGGTTGGTCTCCAGCGTCTCGGCGCGGATCTGCACGCTGGCCGAGCCGCCGCTGCCCACGGTCTGCACCGCGGCCGGCGGCTGGCCCACGGCCTGCTGGAAGACGTCGGTCACCTGCTCGACGGTGGCCGTGCCGGTCGCGCCCGCCGCCGGCATCTGGATCTTGGTGCCGCCCTCGAAGTCGATGCCGAGGTTGAACCCGCGGAACACCATCGAGCCGACGCAGACCAGCACCAGCGCGATGAAGAAGATGTACCAGCGCCTGCGCTTGCCGACGATGTCGAACGCGCCGGTGCCCACGTAGAGCCGGTGGAACACGCTCTCCTTGCGGCCGGTCCGCTTGCCCGCGTCGCCGGACGGCTGACCCGCTGTGGGTGCGTCAGGGTTCGACACGTCACGCCTCCTTCACGGCGGTCGACCGGCTGGCCGCGCGCTGGTTGCCGGCCGCGCGCACCGCGCCAAGACCAGAGAGCTTCGGGCTGGACAACGTCTTGGACCGGGCCGTCAGCGCGACCAGCGGGTGGGTGACCAGGAAGACCACCACCAGGTCCAGCACGGTGGACATACCCAGGGTGAACGCGAAGCCCTTCACCTGGCCGACCGCGAGCACGTAGAGCACGGCCGAGGCCAGGAAGCTCACCATGTCCGCGGACAGGATGGTGCGGCGGGCCCGCACCCACGCCCTCGGCACGGCGGACCGGAACGTCCGGCCCTCCCTGACCTCGTCCTTCATCCGTTCGAAGAACACCACGAACGAGTCGGCGGTGATACCGATCGCGATGATGAAACCGGCGACACCCGCCAGGTCGAGGGTAAAGCCCATCCACCGGCCGAGCAGCACCAACACCGCGTAGACCACCACGCCGGACAGGCCAAGCGAGAGCACGGTGAGCACACCGAGCAGCCGGTAGTAGAACAGGCAGTACACGATGACCAGGGCCAGGCCGATGCCACCGGCGATCAGGCCGGCCTCCAGCGAGGCCAGGCCCAGGGTCGCCGACACCGTCTCGGCCTCGGAGGAGGCGAAGGACAGCGGCAGCGACCCGTACTTGAGCACGTTGGCCAGCTGCTGCGCCTCGGCCTGGTTGAAGTTGCCGCTGATCTCGGTGTTGCCGCCGAGGATGGCCTGGTTGATCTGGGGTGCGGACACGACCTTGGTGTCCAGCACCACGGCGACCTGCTGGCCGACGTTGGCCGAGGTGAAGTCGGCCCACGTGGTGGCGCCGGCGCTCTTGAAGGTCAGGTTGACCACGAAGCCCGGGCCGTTGGGGTTGGTGCTGGCGGCGGCGTTGGAGATCTCGCTGCCCTCCAGGAACACCTTGTCCAGCAGGTACTTGGCGGTGCCGTCCTCGCTGCAGGTGACCAGCGGCAGGTTCGGGTCGTCGTTGCCGATCAGCGGGTCCGGGTGCTCCGGGTCGGTGGAGCAGGTCAGCATGGCCAGCGCCTGCTGCTGGATGTTCGGGTCCTCGCTCTGCCGCAGCGCCTTGGCCTGCTGGATCTCCTGGGACACCTGGTCGTTCTGGTCCGCGCTGGGCGTGGGCGCGCCGCTGGAGGTCTGCGGGGTCGACGACGGGGTCGACGACGGGGTCGACGGGCTGGACGAACCCGGGTCGGCCTGCTGGTGGGCGCCACCGCCGGAGCCGCCCGCGCCCTGCGGCGAGGTGCCGTCCGAGGGCTGGGTGCTCGGTGACTGCCCGCTGGGCGCCTGCCCGCTGGGCTGCTGCTCGCCCGAGGGCTGCTGGGAGCTGGCCGGCGGGCTCGACGACTCGGTGGACCCGGACTGGTCGGATGCCGGCGGCGTGGCCGCGGTGGCGTTGAGCACCTGGCGGAACCCGAGCTTGGCGGTCTGCCCGAGGCTCTTCGCCTGGTCGCCCTGGTCACCGGGAACGGTGATGACGATGTTGTTGCCGTCGAGCACCACTTCGGCGCCACTGACCCCGAGCCCGTTCACCCGGGTCTCGATGATCTGCCTGGCCTGGTTCAGCGACTCCCTGGACGGGTCGGCGCCGTCCGGCGATCGCGCGGTCAGCGTGACGCGCGTACCGCCCTGAAGGTCGATGCCCAACTTCGGGGTGGCCTTGCCGCCGCCGGTGAAGAACACCAGCGCGTACAGCACGACCACGATGAGGGCAAAAACCGCGAGATAACGTCCTGGGCGGATCTGCCCGGCCGGAGGTGCCACGGTCCGTCCGTCTCCTCAAGCGTCTGTCTGGTTGTCAGCGCGCCACCGCGACCCGGTCCGGGTCACGACAACACGCCCTCACCTCACTGTGTCGGTGCGGCGAGGGCGCAGCGTACCGCGCATGGTGTGAGGCACGCGTCACCGCCCGGAGCCAACTGGTCCTGCCGGCTCCGGGCGCTGCCCCGTTGGGCGGGATGCTCCCCCGTCATCCCCGCTCGAACGGCCTACTTCTTCTTGCTGTGCTCCAGCGGCTCGGCGAGCTGCGCGGTGCTCTGCGGGGTGCCGGCCGAGTCGGTGTCGGTGTCGAGCGCCGTGGTGTCGTCGTCGGCCTCGGCGGAGAGGGTCTCCTCCTCGGTGTCCTCATCCACCGTGGGGTTCACCTTCTCCCGGACCGCGGCGCGCACCCACGTGGTGACCATGCCGGGGGCGATCTCCAGGTCGATGGTGTCCTCACCGGTCTCCACCACGGTGCCGTACAGGCCGGAGGTGGTCATGACCCGGTCGCCGGGGCCCAGCGAGTTCTGCATCTGCTGCATGTCCTGCATGGCGCGCTTCTGCTTGCGGGCGCTGAGGAACAGCGGCACCGCCACCAACACCAGCAGCAGGGGGAACATCAGGGACGAGAGTTGCATCGTTCTCCGTTCGGCGGACGCCGCCGGCAATGCAGCGAAACGCCCGATTTATCTGGATGCCTGTCTTCGAGTGTGCCAGGTCCACCCGTCAGGACCCGAGCCGGAGGCCGTGGCAGTGGTCGCACCGGGTGCTGTTCACCCGTCCTGCGACCCGCTCGGTACCTCCCCGACGGCCTCGTCCGGCGGGGTCAGCCCCAGGTGGACCCAGGCCGCCGCGGTCGCCACCCGGCCACGCGGCGTACGTGCCAGCATGCCAGCCCGAACAAGATATGGCTCACATACCTCTTCCACCGTAGTCGGTTCCTCGCCCACGGCCACCGCCAGCGTGGACACGCCCACCGGGCCGCCGCCGAAGGACCGGACCAGCGCGGACAGCACCGCCCGGTCCAGCCGGTCCAGGCCCAGCTCGTCCACGTCGTAGACCTCCAGCGCGGCCCTGGCCACCGCCCTGGTGACCGAGCCGTCCGCCCGCACCTCGGCGTAGTCGCGCACCCGGCGCAGCAGGCGGTTGGCGATCCGCGGTGTGCCCCGGGACCGCCTGGCGATCTCCTCGGCGCCGTCGCCGTGCAGGTCGATGCCGAGGATGGTGGCCGAACGGCGCACCACCAGCTCCAGCTCCTCGGCCGAGTAGAACTCCATGTGCCCGGTGAACCCGAACCGGTCGCGCAGCGGCCCGGTCAGCGACCCCGACCGGGTGGTGGCGCCGACCAGGGTGAACGGCGCGATCTCCAGCGGGATGCTGGTGGCGCCGGGTCCCTTGCCCACCACCACGTCGACCCGGAAGTCCTCCATGGCCAGGTACAGCATCTCCTCGGCCGGGCGGGCGATCCGGTGGATCTCGTCGATGAACAGCACGTCGCCCTCGACCAGGTTGGACAGCATGGCCGCCAGGTCACCGGCCCGTTCCAGGGCCGGGCCCGAGGTGATCCGGATGGCGCTGCCCAGTTCGGCGGCGATGATCATGGCCAGGCTGGTCTTGCCCAGTCCGGGCGGGCCGGACAGCAGCACGTGGTCGGGCGGGTCGCCGCGGCGCATGGCGCCGTGCAGCACCAGCTCCAGCTGTTCGCGCACCCGCGGCTGGCCGACGAACTCCGCGAGGTTGCGCGGCCGCAGGGTGGACTCGACGTCCCGTTCGGTGGGCACGGCCAGCGGCGACAGCGTGTCGCCCGACTCGGCCGGGTCGTAGGGCTCGTCCTGGATGTCGGTCACCGGGTCATCCGTCCACTGGGTTGGTGCTTGACTTGGTGCTGCTGGTCACCGCGGTGCTGCCCGCTGTGCCGCTCGGGCCTAGCGCTTGCGCCCGAGCAGGGCCAGGGCCCGGCGCAGCACGGCCGAGGTGTCCAGGCCCGGGCTGTCGGCCAGGACCGTGGCCACCGCCTGCTCGGCCTGCTTGGCCGGGAAGCCCAGGCCGAGCAGGGCCTCGCCGACCTGGGCGCGCACCTGCTCGGTGTCCGGCCCGACCGGTCCGCCGTCGGTGACCGCCGGCCGCCCGACCTTGTCGCGCAGCTCGATGACCAGCCGCTCGGCCCCCTTGCGCCCGATGCCGGGCACCTGGGTGAGCACGCTGATCTCGCCGCCAGCCAGCGCGGTGCGCAGCTTGTCCGGCTCCAGCACGGCCAGCATGGCCAGCGCCAGCCTCGGCCCGATCCCGGACACGGTCAGCAGCTGGTTGAACAGGTCCCGCCCGTCGGCGTCGGGGAAGCCGAACAGGGTGAGCGAGTCCTCGCGCACCACCATGGCCGTGGCCAGCGTGATCTCCTCGCCCCGGCGCAGGGTGGCCAGGGTGGACGGGGTGGCCTGCACGGCGAACCCGACGCCGCCCACCTCCACCACGGCGTGGTCGAGCCCGACGGACAGCACGCGTCCGCGTAGCGATGAGATCACCGGTCAGCACCTCCTGTGCCGGGTTGGGCCGGTGTGGTCACCGGGCCCCCAGATTGTGGGTCACCGGCCGGGCCGGCCGTGCCGGACCCCGCCGCTCCCGCCGACCGCACCGCACCGCCGGCCGCCCCAGCGGAGCGGGCGGACCGGGCGGACCGGGTGGGTGGGGCCGGCTGCTGGGCCGACCGGGTGGCGGTGCGGGCCGCACCGGCCGCCTCCTGGCCGGCGGCCAGCCGGGCGCGGTGGGTGCGGGCCAGTTGGGCGGCCCTGGCCTGGGCGTCGGCCAGGCGGGAGCGCATGGGCGCCCGCCACAGGTGGCAGATGGCCAGTGCCAGGGCGTCGGCGGCGTCGGCCGGGCGCGGCGCCTCTGCCAGCCGCAGCAGCCGGGTGACCATGGTGGTGACCTGGGCCTTGTCCGCCCGGCCCGACCCGGTGACCGCGGCCTTGACCTCGCTGGGGGTGTGGAAGACCACCGGAATGCCGCGCCGGGCCGCGGACAGCGCGACCACGCCGCCGGCCTGTGCCGTGCCCATGGCCGTGCGCACGTTGTACTGGCTGAACACCCGCTCCACCGCGACCACCTCGGGGCGGTGCAGGTCCAGCCACTGCTCCACGGCGTCGGCCACCTGCAGCAGCCGGATCGCCAGGTCGGCGTCGACCGGGGTGCGCACCACGTCCACGGCCACGCACCGCACGGTGCGGCCGGGGCCGCCGTCAACCACCCCGAGCCCGCACCGGGTCAGCCCCGGGTCGACTCCCAGCACGCGCACGGCATCACCTCGTGGCTCGCCCCCTACGAACATCCGTTCGAGACCTTATCGGGCGCGCCCCGGCCGGCCGTGCGACCGACACGCACTCGGGGCCCAGGCCGGCCCGCTCAGCCCTCGCGCACGGCGCGCAGCGAGTAGGTCAGCGGCAGCATGGGCGCGTCCGGCGGCAGCGTCCACCATCCCGGCACGGTGGACTCGACCAGCCACGGCCACCGCTTCCAGGGCGTGCTGGTCCGCTCGGTCACCGAACTCACCCGCAGCCCGGCCCTGGCCAGCGCGGTGACCACCTCGCCGATGCCGTGCTCCCACTGGAAGGTGGTCCGGGCGTCGGCCGGCAGGGCGGCGCCGTCGGTGTAGCTGAACTCCTGGTCCCAGCGGTGCGTGCGGCCCCCGAAGAAGTCGTAGACCAGCCGTGGCGCGCCCGGCTCGCTGTCGTCGGCGGCCGAGGTGACCAGCGGGTGGAACTCGACCAGGTAGAGCTGGCCGCCGGGCCGCAGCAGGTCGGCCACCACCCGGGCCCACCGGTCCAGGTCGGGCAGCCAGACCAGGGCGCCCTTGCCGGTGTAGACCAGGTCGAAGCGGGCCCCGTCCAGCGCCACCACCGCGTCGTAGACGTTGGCGTGCACGTAGCGCACGGGCACGCCGACCTGCTCGGCGAGCCGGGTGGCCGCGCGCACCGACTCGGCGGAGATGTCCAGTCCGAGCACCTCGGCGCCGGCCCTGGCCAGGCTCAGCGTGTCCGTGCCGAGGTGGCACTGCAGGTGGACGGCCTGCTTGCCGGTCAGATCGCCCAGTTCCGCCCACTCGAAGTCGGGCAGGTCGGCGACACCGGCGCGCACCCCGGCCAGGTCGTAGAACTCACTGTCCACGTGCACGGACGTGCGGGCGTCCCAGTTGCGCTCGTTGGCGCGCAGCATGCGCTGGATCTCGTCGTGGTCCGGGTTTCCCATGCGGCTATCCAGCCGCGACCACCCGGGTGCTGTCGACTGGTTTTCCCGGTTCCACCGGTTTCTCCAGCACCACCAGCCGCACGCCGGCCACGTCCGAGCGCTCGCCGACCGGCCGGAAGCCGACCCGCCGGTAGAACGCCAGGTTGGCCTCGCTGTCCCCACCCGCGACCAGCCACACCACCCGCACCCGCGCCGGCACCTCGGCCAGCAGCGCGGTCACCAGTTGGCGGGCGATGCCCCGGCCCCGCGTGTCCGGTGCGACCGCGAGCCGGGCCAGTTCCATCCGGTCGGCGCTGACGCGGCCCCGCACCGACCCGACCAGCCGGGACCCGAGCCACGCGCCCAGCGGGATCACCGCCGGGTCGTCGATGTCGGCGCGCAGCTCGGCCAGTGTCTCGCGCAGCGGCGGGATCTCGCTGGTCCGGTAGCGTCGCGCCTCGTCGACGAAGGCGGCGCGCTGCACGGTCAACGCCTCGCCGGCGTGCTCGGCGCGCAGCCGGCGGATCACCACCTCGGCCGGGTCAGCCGCCGCGGCCGGCTCAGCCGCCGCGCTCACGGCCCGGTCACCCCCGGCGTCCAGCTCTCCGGCATGCCCGACTCGGTCAGCACCGGCTGCCACTCCCAGAAGCCCTCGGGCGCCTCGTCCTGCCACGGCCAGACGCCCTGGGCGGTGGGCACCAGGATCTGCACCGCCGGGAAGTCGCCCTTGCGGTAGAGCAGGAACGCGCTGCCGAAGAACTCCGGGTAGTAGCCCCTGGCCACCTTCTCCACGGTGATCGGGATGCCCTCGAAGAAGTCGTGGTGCAGTTCGCCCGGCACGAACCGGCGGCCCTCCCTGGCCCGGGTGACGTACGCCTTGAGCAGCACCTCGGCCATGACCGGGGGCAGCCCGACCACCACGGCCTCGGCCACGCCGAAGCGACGCCACGCCCCGACCGAGAACGCGTACGGCGCGCCCTGGTCGTCGCCGGCCACCTGCACCACGGCGTGGCCGTGCTCCTCGGCCTGGTCCAGCAGCCAGGCGCGCAGTTCCGCGTCCTCGGCGGTGATCCCTTGGGTCGACACGCGCTCATTCTGCCTGCCGCGGCAAGCCCCGCCGCGCACAACACGGCGGGCGGCGGATCAACTCCGCCGCCCGCCCGGTGACTCGCGGTGTCCGGTGCCGGCTAGCCGATCGCCGCCATGACCTCGTCGGACACGTCGATGTTCGCGTAGACGTTCTGCACGTCGTCGCAGTCCTCCAGCGCGTCGATCAGCTTGAAGACCTTGCGCGCCGGCTCCTCGTCCAGGGAGACGCTCACCGAGGGCAGGAAGCTGGCCTCGGCCGACTCGTAGTCGTAGCCGGCGTCCTGCAGCGCGGTGCGCACCGCGACCAGGTCACCGGCCTCGGAGACGATCTCGTAGCTCTCGCCGAGGTCGTTGACCTCCTCGGCGCCGGCGTCGAGCACGGCCATCAGCACGTCGTCCTCGGACAGGCCGTTCTTGGGCAGGATCACCACGCCCTTGCGGTTGAACAGGTAGGCGACCGAGCCCGGGTCGGCCATGGAGCCGCCGTTGCGGGTCATGGCGGTGCGCACCTCGGAGGCGGCCCGGTTGCGGTTGTCGGTCAGGCACTCCACCAGCACGGCCACGCCGTTGGGCCCGTAGCCCTCGTACATGATCGTCTGCCAGTCGGCGCCGCCGGCCTCCTCGCCGGCGCCCCGCTTGCGCGCCCGCTCGATGTTGTCCAGCGGGACGGAACTCTTCCTGGCCTTCTGGATCGCGTCGTAGAGCGTGGGGTTGCCCTCGGGGTCGCCGCCCCCGGTCTTGGCCGCGACCTCGATGTTCTTGATCAGCTTGGCGAACAGCTTGCCGCGCTTGGCGTCGAGGGCGGCCTTCTTGTGCTTGGTGGTGGCCCACTTTGAGTGGCCGCTCATCTATCCTCCGAGAACTCTGCGGAACAGCCGACGACGCCTGGTGTTCTTCCGGCGTTCGGTCAGGCCGCTCGTACCGTCTGCACGAAAAGGCGGTGCACCCGCCCGTCACCGGTCAACTCCGGGTGGAACGCGGTGGCGAGCACGGGCCCCTGCCGAACCGCGACGATCCTACCGGCGGCTTCCCCGGCGGCCGGGGTGTCCGGCACGGTGGCGAGCACCTCCACCCCGGTGTCGGCCGACTCGACCCACGGTGCCCGGATGAACACGGCGTGCACCGGGTCGCCCTCGATGCCGGTGAAGTCCAGGTCCGCCTCGAAGGAGTCGACCTGGCGGCCGAAGGCGTTGCGCCGCACCACCACGTTCAGGGCACCCAGTTGGTGCTGGTCGGGACGGCCGTCCAGGACCTTGTTCGCCAGCAGGATCATCCCGGCGCACGACCCGTAGGCTGGCATTCCCTCGGCCAGCCTGGCCCGCAGCGGGTCCAGCAGTTCGAAGGTCGCCAGCAGCCGGCTCATCGTGGTCGACTCGCCGCCGGGCAGCACCAGCCCGTGGACCTCGGCCAGTTCCTCCGCCCGGCGCACCGGCCGCGCGAGCACGTCGCACTCGGCGAGCGCGACCAGGTGCTCCCGAACATCACCCTGCAGGGCGAGCACCCCGATGACGGGCTGGGCAGCGGACACGGGCGGCAACCTCCTGGTCTGGCAGGTGAACTCCTGCCTTTCCAGCGTAGCCACCGTTCGGGCTAACAGCGGGGACCGGGTACCGCGGCGGCCCGGTCCCCGCGCGGGCGTGCCCGCCCTGGCGCGTGGCGCGCGTCAGTCGCCGGTGTTCGCGGCCACCGGCTGGGTGGTCCGGGCCGAGGGCCGCCGGTTGCGCACCCACCACCAGCCGACCGCCAGCAGCGCCACGATCACCGGCAGGAACATGAACGCCACGTGCTCGGCCCCGTCCGAGAAGCCCATCAGCACCACGACCAGGGCGAGGAAGCCCAGGGTGGCCCAGCTGGTGTAGGGCGCGCCGGGCATCCGGTAGCTCGGCCTGGTCAGCTCGCCCCGGTTGGCGGCGGTGCGCAGCCGCATCTGGCAGATGATGAACGTGGCCCAGGTGGCCACCACCCCGAACGAGGCGATGGCGGTGGCGATGTCGAACGCCTCCTTGGGCACCAGGTAGTTGAGCACCACGCCGAGCAGGTAGGCCACGGCGGTGAACAGGATGCCGCCGTAGGGCACGTGCCGGCTGCTCATCCGGCCGGCGAACGCGGGTGCCTCGCCGTTGTCGGCCAGGGCGCGCAGGATCCGGCCGGTGGAGTACAGCCCGGAGTTGACCGAGGACAGCGCCGCGGTGAGCACCACGGCGTTCATCAGGTCACCGATGCCGGGCACGCCCAGGCGGGAGAACACCGTGACGAACGGGCTCTCCGCGCCGCTGTAGGCGTTCCACGGCAGCAGCATGGCCAGCAGCAGCACCGAGCCCACGTAGAAGACGCCGATCCGCCAGATCACCCCGTTGATGGCCCTGGGCAGCACCTGGCGCGGGTTCTGCGTCTCCCCCGCGGCGATGCCCACCATCTCGATGGCCGAGTAGGCGAACACCACGGCCTGCAGGCTGATCAGGGTCACGCCGAGGCCGGCGGGGAACAGGCCCTGGTGCTCGGTCAGGTTGCCGACGCCGGCCTGCTGGCCGCCGATGTCGGCGCCGCCGATCAGCAGGCCGATGCCGGTCACCAGGAACACCACGATGGCCAGCACCTTGATGACCGAGAACCAGAACTCCAGCTCGCCGAACAGCTTCACCGAGAGCAGGTTGATGGCCAGCAGCGCCACCAGGGCGATCAGCGCGGTCACCCACTGCGGCAGGTCCGGCAGCCAGCGGTGCACGTAGATGGCCACCGCGGTGATCTCGGCGATGCCGGTCATCGCCCAGTTCAGCCAGTACAGCCAGCCGGAGGCGAACCCGGCCCAGGGGCCGATGAACTCCCTGGCGTAGGACACGAAGCTGCCCGCGGTGGGCCGGTGCAGCACCAGCTCGCCGAGGGCGCGCATGACGAAGAACGCGGCCAGTCCGCACAGCGCGTAGGAGAAGACCAGTGACGGGCCGGCCGCGGCCAGTTTGCCGCCGGCGCCGAGGAACAGTCCGACGCCGATCGCGCCACCGATGGCGATCATCTGCACCTGGCGCTTGCCCAGCGCCTTGCGGTAGCCCTCGGCGTCGACGTCGCTGCCGCCCCCCAGCGGTGCGTCGGCGGTGCCGGCCGCTGGCGGGTGCTCCCGCCCGGTTCCCATTGGCGAATCCACTCGATGGGTCCTTCCCTGTGACGTCAGTCGCTGCCGCGTCGGAACCTCCCGCGCCCCGACGCTGTGACACAGCGTGACCTGAGTCATTCCGTGAGTGCGGGAACTCTAGTCAGCGGTTTCCGCGGCGGAGGCACTGCTTGGGGAAGGCTTGATGTGTCGATCGTCACAGGATGTAACTATTTCCAGTCCAAATCCCGATGTTATGCCCGTCCCATTAGAAATATTAATGACCCGTGGTGACAGCCCTTGACGCCCCGGCCGGCGGTGCTCCGGCCGACCGGACTCAGGGCGCGCCGAGCAGCCGCAGCACCGCGGTGGTGGCCGCGGCGAGCACCACCACCACGACGAACGGCAGGCGGCGCCACGCCGCCAGGCCACCGACCAGCACGCCGGCCGGCAGCGACCAGCCGGCGTAGCCGCTGCCGCTGGTGAGCGCCGCGGTGGCGATCAGCGCGGTGAGCAGCGTGGTCGCGGCCACCGCCAGCACGCGGGTGACCCGCTCGGACAGCCGGACCCGGTCGCGCAGCAGCGGACCGGCCAGCCGCAGGCCGTAGGTGCCCAGGGCGAGGACCAGCACAGCGGCCAGGGTCATGAGCGGGCCTCCGTGGTCGAGGAGCCGTCAGCGGGACGGTCCGCCGGGGCGCTGACGCGCCGGGGCACCGGCAGCAGCATGGCGGCCACCCCGGCCAGCGACAGCAGCACCGGCACGCCGGCCGGCACCAGCGGGGTGGCCACCACCGCGATCAGCGCGCCGACCAGCGCGCAGCGCCGGGTGACCGCGTCGCGCAGCGCGGGCAGGGTCAGCGCGAGCAGCGCGGCGGGAAAGGCCGCGTCGATGCCGAGCGCGTCGGTGTCGCCCACGGCCGAGCCGGCCAGCGCGCCCAGCACCACGCCGATGTTCCAGCAGACGTACAGGGCCAGGCCGCAGGTCCAGAACGCGGCCCTGGCCCGCCTGGGGTCGGTCTGCGCCATGGCGAAGGCCACGGACTCGTCGGTCATCACGTGGCTGCCGACCAGGCGGGCTGGCCAACTGCCGCCCAGCGCGTGCCCGACGGCCAGGCCGAACGGCAGGTGCCGCACGTTGAGCAGCAGGGCGGCCAGCACCGCGGCCACGGCCGTGCCGCCGGCGGCGACCACGCCCACCGCCATGAACTGCGCGCCGCCCGCGAACACCAGCAGCGACATGGCCACCGGCACCCACAGCGGGTTGCCGTCGGCCACGGCGATGGCCCCGAACGAGGCCCCGACCAGGCCACTGGCCAGGGCGATCGGCGCGACGTCGCGCAGCAGACCGCGATCCAGTGTTCGCCATAACGAACGCATGGCCGATATCGTGAACACCGGGGGGCCGTTCGTCAAGCCGAACATGACGATCGGCATACCGAACACGACGGCGAGCCCGGCCGACCGCGAGAACGGCATCGCGACCGGCGGCGACGAGGGGAGAGAGTGTGGTGGCACCGGAACAGGCCGCACGGCAACAGGCGGCTCAGCCACCCAGGGCGCAGGCGCCGCTGCAGGCCATCTCGGCGGCGCTGCGCCGGGAACGGGAGCGGGTCGGCCTGTCCCTGAGCGAGCTGGCCAAGCGGGCCGGGGTGGCCAAGTCCACCCTCTCCCAACTGGAGGCCGGCAGCGGCAACCCGAGCGTGGAGACGCTGTGGGCGGTGGCCGTGGCCCTCGGCGTGCCGTTCAGCTGGCTGGTCGAACCGCCCGCGCCACGGGTGCAGGTGATCAGGGCCGGTGAGGGGCTGGGCATCGCCTCGGAGCGGGCCAACTACGTCGCCACCCTGCTGGCGTCCTGCCCGCCCAACGCCCGGCGCGACATCTACCTGCTCACCCTGGAGCCGGGCGAGCCGAGGCGCTCCGACCCGCACATGCCGGGCACGGTCGAGCACCTGATCGTGAGCACCGGCCGGGTGCTGGCCGGCCCCACCGACGAGCCGGTCGAGCTGGGCCCCGGCGACTACCTGGCCTACCCCGGCGACCTGCCGCACATCTGCCAGGGCCTGGAACCCGCCACGTCAGCCGTTCTGGTGATGCAGCACATCTGAGCATGCACAATGGGTGCAGTAGCGCTAATTTGCACCCATGGGCAAGGTCATCCAGATCCGCGACGTGGACGACGCCACGTACACGGCACTGCGCACCAAGGCCTCGGCCGAACACCTCTCGCTCAACGCCTACCTCCGGCGCGAGCTGGCCCGGCTCGCGGAAAAGCCCAGCATGGCCGAGTGGATCCGCGCGGCGACCGATCGGGACTGGGGAGTCAGCCGGGACACCGTTGTGGGAACTCTCCGGGAGATCCGAGACGAGGGCGGCGAGGACCAGACGACGTGAGTCCGACCATCGTCGTCGATGCCTCGGCACTGATCGAGATCGCCGTGTCGCGCCGACCAGACCACGCCCTGCTGCACCGGTTCACCGAGTCCGAGGCCATCGCACCGGCGGTCATCGACGCGGAAGCCCTCAAGGTCCTCCGCCGCATGGCCCACCGCGGCCAACTGACCGACACACAGGCACTCGCCGCGCTCACCCTGGTCCGCAAGGCCCCCGTCACCCGCTTCGACCACCAGTTGTTCCTGGCATCAGCCTGGCAGCTGCGTCACGCGATCGCCGCGTTCGACTCGCTGTACGTGGCACTGGCCGAGCAGTTCCGACTCCCCCTGGTCACCTGCGACGCGAAACTCGCGGGCAGCAACGGGCACAACGCCAAGATCGAGTTCTACCCGCTGTCCTGAACAGCCGTGCCGACCAGGCTGTTGGCCCGCCGGGGCGGTCCCCGGGCGGGCCGGCAGCGTTGTCGACCTCGGGGTCACCAGCCGCGTTCGGCCAGGCGGTGCGGCTCGGGGATCTCGTCCACGTTGATGCCGACCATGGCCTCGCCCAGGCCGCGGGAGACCTTGGCGATCACGTCCGGGTCGTCGTAGAAGGTGGTGGCCTTGACGATGGCCTCGGCGCGCTTGGCCGGGTCGCCGGACTTGAAGATGCCCGAGCCGACGAACACGCCCTCGGCGCCCAGCTGCATCATCATGGCCGCGTCGGCCGGGGTGGCGATCCCGCCGGCGGTGAACAGCACCACCGGCAGCTTGCCCAGCTCGGCGACCTCGGCCACCAGCTCGTAGGGCGCCTGCAGCTCCTTGGCGGCCACGTACAGCTCGTCGTGGCTCATGGTCTGCAGCCGGCGGATCTCCGCGCGGATCTTGCGCATGTGCGTGGTCGCGTTGGACACGTCACCGGTGCCGGCCTCGCCCTTGGACCGGATCATGGCCGCGCCCTCGGTGATCCGGCGCAGCGCCTCGCCCAGGTTGGTGGCCCCGCACACGAACGGCACGGTGAACTGCCACTTGTCGATGTGGTTGGTGTAGTCGGCCGGGGTGAGCACCTCGGACTCGTCGATGTAGTCGACGCCGAGCGCCTGCAGCACCTGGGCCTCGACGAAGTGGCCGATCCGGGCCTTGGCCATGACCGGGATGGAGACGGCCTCGATGATGCCGTCGATCAGGTCGGGGTCGCTCATCCGGGCCACGCCGCCCTGCGCGCGGATGTCGGCGGGCACCCGCTCCAGCGCCATCACCGCGACCGCGCCGGCGTCCTCGGCGATCTTGGCCTGCTCCGGGGTGACCACGTCCATGATCACGCCGCCCTTGAGCATTTCCGCCATCCCGCGCTTGACCCGGGCGGTGCCGGTCACCGGGGTGGCGCCAGGTGCCTCGGGACGCTGGTCCGAAGTGGCCGTGGAGGTCTCTGCGGTGGTCACGGTGGGGCCTTTCGACACGCTCGACATGGGAACGTGGACGGCTCGCGCACGTCCACGACCTCATCGTACGTCTGGTGTGGACCGGTCAGGCAGGCCAATTCGGGGCGTTCTCACCAGGCCACTTCTCCGGGTGGCCAGCCCGGCGGCCGCCCCTTCGCGCCACCGGCCGCGACCACCTCGCGACCACCCCCGGCGGGCCGCCACCGAGCGGAACCGGGCGCGCCGCCTTAGCTTCCTTCTCATGGGTTACTGGTGGGACGGTGCCCTTGTCCTCACCGGTCAACAGGTGTGAGATCGAACACATCGAACACGCTGACCTGTCTGGTGGCGAGGCGAACCGACCGGCGGGCCGCACTCCTGCACCAGGTGGGCGTCAGCGAGCGGGGATCGGCTGGCCGAGCCAGGCGGCAGCCTGGACCACACCGAGCCGCAACGCAGGACAACGCCGTCGCGTGCGGGAGGCACCTCATGGGCAACAAGCACACCGACAACGGCCACCCGGACGTGGCCGCCGTGACCGACCCGGCCAGGATCCGCAACGTGGTCCTGGTCGGCCCGTCCGGCGCGGGCAAGACCACCCTGGTCGAGGCCCTGCTCGCCGCCACCGGCGTGCTGGGCAAGCCGGGCTCGGTCACCGAGGGCACCACCGTCTGCGACCACGACCCCGCCGCCGTGCGGCAGCAGCGGTCGGTCGGCATGGCCGTGGCACCGCTGCCGCACGGCGACCTGAAGATCAACCTGATCGACACACCCGGTTACGCGGACTTCGTCGGCGAACTGCGCGCCGGGCTGCGCGCGGCCGACGCGGCCCTGTTCGTGGTCAGCGCCTCGGCCGGGGTGGAGCCGGCCACGGTGGCGCTGTGGGCGGAGTGCGCGGCCGTGGGCATGCCCAGGGCCGTGGTGATCACCCGGCTGGACCACCACCGGGCCGATCTGGCCGCCACCGTCACCGCCTGCCGGCAGGCGTTCGGCCTGGGCGTGCTCCCGCTGTACCTGCCGGCCGGTACCGGCCGCACCGGGCTGGTGGGCCTGATCACCGGCAGGTTCGCCGACTACTCCGCCGGTTACCCGCCCCGCGTGGGCGACCCCGACCAGGGCGAGCTGGACCGGCTGGCCGAGGCCCGCGACGAGCTGATCGAGGGGATCATCGCGGAGAGCGAGGACGAGACCCTGATGGACCGCTACCTCAGTGGCGAGGACATCGACCAGGCCACGCTCATCGCCGACCTGGAGACCGCGGTGGCGCGGGGCTCGTTCCACCCGGTCATCCCGGTCTGCGCGGCCACCGGCCTCGGCCTGGCCGAGCTGTTGGACGGCCTGGCCAGGGCCGTGCCCGCCCCGGTGGAGCGACCGCTGCCGGCCGTCACCGACCTGGCCGGCGCGCCGCGCACCGGGCTGCGCGCCGCCGACCCGGACGGGCCACTGCTGGCCGAGGTGGTGCGCACCACGGTGGACTCCTACGTCGGGCGGGTGAACCTGGTCCGGGTGTTCTCCGGGACGCTGCGCCCGGAGGGCCCGGTGCACGTCTCCGGGCACGGTCTGGCCGAGCGCGGCCACGACGACCACGACGTGGACGAACGCGTGGCGCACATCTACTCGCCGCGCGGCTCGGCCCTGCACGAGGTGCCCTGCTGCGTGGCCGGCGACGTGTGCGCGGTGACCAAGCTGGGCTCGGCCGAGACCGGCGACACCGTGTCCGACCCGGCCGACCCGCTGCTGGTGCGGCCCTGGTCCATGCCGGAGCCGCTGCTGCCGGTGGCCGTGGTGGCGCACAGCCGCAGCGACGAGGACACCCTGGCGCGCAACCTCGGCCGGCTGGTCGCCAGCGATCCCACGCTGCGGCTGGAGCGCAACCCGGAAACCCACCAGCTGGTGCTGTGGTGCATGGGTGAGGCCCACGCCGACGTGGTGCTCAGCCGGCTGCGCGCGGGCGGCGCCGAGGTGGACACCGAGCCGATCCGGGTGCCGCTGCGGGAGACGTTCACCGCGCGGGTCAAGGGGCACGGCCGGCACGTCAAGCAGTCCGGCGGGCACGGCCAGTACGCCGTGTGCGACATCGAGGTCGAACCACTGCCCCGGGGCGCCGGCTTCGAGTTCGTCGACCGGATCGTGGGCGGGGCCGTCCCGCACCAGTTCATCCCCAGCGTGGAGAAGGGCGTGCGCGCCCTGCTGGAGCGCGGCCTGCGGCCCGGCTGCCCGGTGGTGGACGTGCGGGTCACCCTGGTGGACGGCAAGGCGCACAGCGTGGACTCCTCGGACGCGGCCTTCCAGACGGCCGGCGCGCTGGCGCTCAAGGACGCCGCGGCCACCGGCCAGACCAGCCTGCTGGAACCGTTGGACGAGGTGGCCGTGCGGGCGCCGGACGAGCACCTGGGCACGGTGCTCGGCGACCTGTCCGGCCGGCGCGGCCGGGTGCTCGGCACCGACCCGGACGAGGCGCCCGGCTGGACCGTGGTGCGCGCCGAGGTGCCCGCCACCGAGCTGCTCCGCTACGCCATCGACCTGCGCTCGCTGACGTCGGGCTCGGCCACGTTCACCCGGCGCTTCGCCCGCTACGAGCCGCTGCCGCAGGCGCTGGCCGCCACCGTGTCCTGAGCACACCCGGCCTGGGACGCACCCGGCCCGCGCACACCCACACGGCGGCCGGCCGCGGCGCGCCCTGCCCGGCCCGGCCTCACTGCACGATGCGGATCCGCCCGTCCCACGCGCCGGACAGCAGCTCGGGCAGCAGCTCGTCCAGCTGCGCCGGGTAGACGGTGTCGGTGGTCTCGCGCAGCTCGGGCACGCTCCACCAGCGGTGGCCGCGCACGGTGTCGATCTCCACCTGGGTGAAGCCCGAGGTGTCCACGGCCAGCTCCCCCGGCACCCGCAGGAAGAACAGCCACTCCTCGGCGTCGTAGGCCCGGCCGTCGAAGCTGAACACCGCGCGGCGCCGCCACACCGGCCCGACCAGGTCCTCCGGTGGCACGCGCAGCCCGGTCTCCTCGGCCAGCTCGCGCACGGCCGCGTCGCGCGGCTGCTCGCCGGGTTCGATGCCGCCGCCCACGGTGAACCAGAACGTCTCGCCGGGCTGGGCCGGGTCGTGCCCCTCGAACAGCAGCACCCGGTCGGCGCCGTCCACCAGCAGCACCCGGGCGGCCGGCCGGGGCGTGAACACCACGGGGTCGGTCTCGGCGGCCGGCTCGGCGATCTCGAAGTACTCCGGGCAGGCGGCGGTGCCGGCCAGCTTGAACCAGCGCACCGGGCGGCGCCGGCGCAGCGCCGTGGTGTCGCGCACCGCGTCGTTGTGCACCCGCCTGGCCAGCATCACCCGCTGCTCGGCGTCGGACAGCTCGGCGGCCAGCCCCGGGGGCAGGGCCTGCCGGTCCACCTGGCCGAGCAGCCTGGTCAGCTCGTTCTCGGCCTCCTCGCGCCGGGGGCGGGGAGCCCGCTCGGCGCGGTCGGCCAACTCGTGCAGCCGCTCGGCGAGGTCGGCGTCCAGCACGCCGGCCGCGGCCAGCGCCCGGACCACCACGGCCCGCCTGGCCAGCATCGCGTCCAGCGCGGCCCAGGCCGCGTCGGTGCGCACGTGCAGCCGGTCCAGCCTGGTGGCGACACCCAGCAGCCACGGTCCGACCAGCAGCGCGACCACCAGCAGCACGGTGAGCGCGGCGACCACGGTCGTGCTCGTCACCCGGCCTCCTCACCAACCTGGCCGGTCCCGGCCCCGCTCACGACGGGACGTCCCCGGCTTCCCGGACACTGCGCGGGTTGGCCGCCATGGCGGTCTCGTAGACCCGCAGCACCTGGCCGGCGACCACCGACCAGTCGAACGCGGCCACCCTGGCCGTGGCCAGCGTGGCGTACTCGGCCCGCCGCGCCGGATCGGTGAGCAGGCCGCGCAGCGCCCCGCCCAGCGCGGCGGCGTCGCCGACCGGGGTCAGCACCCCGGCGCGACCGTCGTCGAGCACCCGGCGGAACGCGTCCAGGTCGCTGGCGACCACGGCCGCGCCCGCGGCCATCGCCTCGGTCAGGATGATGCCGAAGCTCTCCCCGCCGGTGTTGGGCGCGCAGTACACGTCCACGCTGCGCAGCGCGCTGGCCTTGGTGGCGTCGTCGACCTGGCCGAGCAGCACCAGCCGGTCGGCCAGCGCCGGCCCGGCCTGGGCGCGCAGCTCGTCCTCGTCCCCCCGGCCGACCACCAGCAGGCGCAGCTCCGGCAGGTCCGCGACCAGCGGGCGCAGCGCGTCCAGCAGCACCGGCATGCCCTTGCGCGGCTCGGTGTAGCGGCCGACGAACCCGACCGTGCACCCGGTCGGCGGGTGGTCGGGCAGTGGCTCGGCGGCGGCGAACAGCCCCACGTCCACCCCGTTGGGGATCTCCACGGCGTCGCCGCCCAGGTGCTCCACCTGCACCCGGCGGGCCAGCGCGGACACCGCGATCCGCGCGGTGATCTTCTCCAGGAACGGCCGCAGCACGGCCTGGAACGCGGCCAGCGCGCGCGAGCGGGGCGTGGCCGTGTGGAAGGTCGCCACGATCGGGCCGTCGGCCACCATCAGGGCGAGCATGGACAGGCTGGGCGCCACCGGCTCGTGCAGGTGCAGCACGTCGAACTCGTGCTCCCGGATCCACCGGCGCACCCGGGCGAAGGACAGCGGCCCGAAGGCCAGCCGGGCCACCGAGCCGTTGTACGGGATGCCGACCGCGCGGCCGGACGGGGTGACGAACTCGGGCAGCTCGCTCTCCTCGGCGGCCGGCGCCAGCACCTCCACCTCGTGGCCGAGCCCGCGCAGCGCCCTGGCCAGGTCGACCACGTGCGCCTGCACACCGCCGGGCACCTCCAGCGAGTAGGGGCAGACGATGCCGACCCTCACGAGGGCTCCCCGTGGCCGGCCGGCTGGCCGACCTCACTGGCCTGGCGCGGCTGCCCAACACCGGGCTGGCCAACACCGGGCTGGCCAACACCGGGCTGGCCGGCGTCGCGGGGCTGGCCGGCCCAGCCGGGTCTGGCCGCCCGCCGGGGCCGCCCGCCGGGCGCCTCGGGCAGGTCGGCCTCCCACACCCGCTGCAGCATGTGCCAGTCGGCCGGGTGGGCGGCGATGTCCGCGGCGAACACGTCGGCCAGCGCCTGGGTGGCCGCGGGCACGCCGCGGATGCCGGCGATCCGGATCGGCGGGTGGATGCGCACGCCCCAGCCGTCCTCGGTGTACCAGCACCCGGCCGGCAGCAGCGCGGCCCCGGTCCGGGCCGCCAGGTAGGCCGCGCCCGCCGGCATCCTGGCCGGCTCGCCGAAGAACTGCACGCGCACGCCCGCGTCGGTCAGGTCCCGGTCGGCCAGCAGGCACACCACCTGGTTCGCCCGCAGCCGCTCGGCCAGCACGGACGCGGCCGGACGCGCCCCGCCGGTCAGCGGCACCACCTCGAAGCCCAGCGACTCCCGGTAGGCCACGAACCTGCGGTAGAGCACCTCCGGGCGCAGCCGCTCGGCCACCGTGGTGAAGCTGCCGCAGTGCCCGGCCAGCCACACCCCGGCCAGATCCCAGTTGCCCGAGTGGGGCAGCGCCAGCACCGCGCCGTTGCCCTGGGCCAGTGCCGCGTCCAGGTACTCCTGCCCGGTGACGAACCGGTCACCGTCGCGGACCACCCCGGCCCGGTCGGCCGGGCGCAGCCGGAACGCCTCGCACCAGTAGCGGGCATAGGACCGCATGGCCTGGCGCACCAGGTCGTCCAGTTCGTCCGCGCCGGCCCGGGGCACCACCCGGGCCAGGTTGCGCCGCAGCTGGGTGGCGCCCGGTCCGCCGCGCCGGGCCGCCAGGTCGGCGGCCGCGCCGAACAGCCAGTGGGCCACGCCCTCGGGCAACGCCCTGGTCAGCCGCCAGCCGGCCAGGTAGCCCAGTGCCGCCAGTGCCTCGTTGACCGACGCCCGCGACCCGGTCGTCATCCCTGTGCCCCCTTCGCCGCCCGCCACACGGCCACCAGCCGCTGGCCCACGGTGATCACCGACAGCGCCGCGAGCAGCCACAGCGCCACGGTCGCGGCGTGCGGCACGGACAGGCCCTCCAGCCCGGTGCCCACCAGCGCGATGATGAACCGCTCGGCGCGCTCCACCAGTCCCCCGTCCGCGGCCAGCCCGGACGCCTCGGCCCGCGCCTTGACGTAGGAGATGACCTGCGCGGCCACCAGGCAGACCAGGCTGGCCGCGGCCAGCGACCGGTCCTGCGCCACGGCCAGCGCCCACCAGGTGAGCGCGGCGAACAGCGCCCCGTCGGCGATCCGGTCACAGCTGGCGTCCAGCACCGCGCCGAACGGCGTTCCGCTGCCCCGCGCCCTGGCCATGGCCCCGTCGAGCAGGTCGAACAGCACGAACACGGTGACCGCCACCGAGCCCGCGAACAGCTGGTCGCGCGGGAAGAACCAGACGGCGGACAGCACCGTGCCCACGGTGCCGACCACCGTCATGGCGTTCGGGCTGAGCCCACGGCGAACCAGCCACGTCCCGATGGGATCGGTGACGCGTGAGACCGAGGCACGGGCGAAGATGTTGAGCATGAGGCTGTCGACTGCACCTACCGCAGGGGACCAATGGCCTCGGAAGCCTAACCGCCCAGCTCAGTCCGTGGCGCGGCGACACCGGGACTAGGCGGGTCCCGGGGGCACCAGGTCTGTCCGGACCAGGCTGGCGTAGTCCGCGGCGATGCCGGCCAGCAGCTCCCGGAGCTGGTCGCCGTAGACCGCGCGACACGCCAGCTTCTCGAACAGGTTCAGGTACTCCCGCACGTCGACCGGGTCGGTGATGGTGGCGCTGCCGGTGTGCAGGCTCACCGTCACCACCCGCTCGTCGTAGATGTGGAACCCGTGCAGCACCACCGCGTCGGCCCCGGCGGCCCAGGGCACCACCCCGATCCGCACGTTGGGCCGGTCCAGGTGGCCGGCGATGTGCTCGACCTGCTCGCGCATGAGCTGGGCCGACCCCAGCCGCCACCGCAGCGCGCCCTCGGCCAGCAGGAACACGAACTGCTTGCCGGGATCGTCCAGCACGGACCGCCGGGCCGCGAGCGCGGCGACCGCCGCCTCCCGCTCGTCCTCGGACACCAGCGCCAGCACGGCACGCTGGTAGGCCTCGCTGCGCAGCAGCGCCGGGACCAGGTTGAGCAGGAAGAAGCGGCTGGCCGTGGCCTTGGCCTCGATCCGGCCGACCGCCTGCTGGTGGCGGTGCGCACCGCGGTGCAGCACCACCCGCCGGCTGTCGGTCTCGGTGTGCAGGGCCTTGGCCAGCGCCACCAGCTCGGCCCTGACCTCCTCGGCCGCGCCCAGCTCGACGACCAGGCGCTCCACATCGGCCACGGACGGCAGCAGCATGCCGTTCTCGATCTTGGACAGCTTGGACTGGCTCATGCCGGCGGCCCTGGCCGCCGCGGTGCCGGTCAGCTCGGCGTCGGACCGTAATCGACGCAGCTCCCTGGACAGCCGCTCGCGAGCCAGCCGGAACCGTTCGGGGGCGGTCATGACGCGGACTCCGCGGTGGTCGGCCGCGCGGCCGGGCCCGGTCTCGCCCTGCGGTCCGGGAGCACGGCGGCCGATCTCGACCGGGCTACCACGTCAGGCGGCACCTCGCTGGAACCCGACCTCGCCGCGGCTTCGGGGAGCACGTCGACGGGATTCGACTTCGCCTCCGCTTCGGGGAGTACGTAGGCGATCATAAATCGAACCCTAGCCATGATGGCGGGTCAATACGATCGGCCATCGGCGGGGTTGCTGGCCGTCCAATGGGTACATCCGCTCGGCCATTCGGAAACATAACGCGCAGTCGTGAGCAGGCCTAACCTTTTTCCAGTGCCTTTCCGGCAGTGCGACGAGCCTGTTCGAACCGGCCGCGACGTGCTATTTCACCGGCACCGGGGCGGAACTCGACGCAACCGGACCAGCAGGTCCCCCGATCGTGGAACGGCCATCGCGCACACCCCGGCCACCCCGCTCACCGGAGGCCGAAATGGCAACGATTCCGGAGTGGTCAGCGCGCTCGCGCACGCCATTCTTGGTATTGCCGACAACCGGGTGCCGGGAAGTCGGACGGGGTGCCGCGGCGTACCGCGCGACACCCCGCCCGTGCTGTTTTCGGTGTTTGCCCGACCCGGCTCAGTCGACCGCCTGCCACGCCTGGGCGAGCAGCTGCCTGGTCTCGGCCAGCAACTGCGGCAGCACCTTGGTGTGCCCGATCACCGGCATGAAGTTGGCGTCCCCGCCCCACCTGGGCACCACGTGCTGGTGCAGGTGCGCGGCGATGCCGGCGCCGGCCACCGCGCCCTGGTTCAGCCCGATGTTGAAGCCGTGCGGCGCGGACGCGTGCCGCACCACCCGCATGGCCCGCTGGGTGAACCGGGCCAGCTCCACGGTTTCCGCCGGGCTCAGGTCGGTGTAGTCGGCGACGTGCCGGTAGGGCACCACCATCAGGTGCCCCGGGTTGTACGGGTACAGGTTCAGCACCGCGTACACCAGCTCGCCGCGCGCCAGGATGAGCGCGTCGGCGTCGGGTTGGCCGGACAGCCGGCAGAACGGGCAGCCGTCCTGCGCGCTGTCCGTCGGCTTGTTCTCGCCCTGGATGTAGGCCATCCGATGGGGTGTCCACAGCCGCTGCAGGGCGTCGGGCACGCCAACGCCCTGCTGTGCCACCAGTTCCGGCTGGTCGCTCATCTACCGCCTCCGCATCGCCGGGTCAGGCCAGGTCGGCGCGCAGGTGCTGGGCGGTCGGCGACTCGTTCTCCCGGCGCTGGATCCAGTCGGTCAGCACCGCCACCGCCCGGTCCACCGCGACCCCGTTGACCTGGGTGCCGTCCCGGAACCGGAAGGACACCGCGTCGTTCTCCACGTCCTTGGCGCCGGCCAGCAGCATGAACGGCACCTTCTGCGTGGTGTGCGTGCGGATCTTCTTCTGCATCCGGTCGTCCGAGGTGTCCACCTCCACCCGCACGCCCCGCTGCCGCAGCAGCGTGGCCACGCTCCGCAGGTGCGCCACGTGCTCGTCGGCGATGGGGATGCCGACCACCTGCACGGGAGCCAGCCACGCCGGGAACGCGCCCGCGTAGTGCTCGGTGAGCACGCCGAAGAACCGCTCGATGGACCCGAACAGCGCGCGGTGGATCATCACCGGCTGCTGCCGCGTGCCGTCGGCCGCCTGGTACTCCAGCCCGAACCGCTTGGGCTGCTGGAAGTCGACCTGGATGGTGGACATCTGCCAGGTCCGACCGATGGCGTCCTTGGCCTGCACCGAGATCTTCGGCCCGTAGTAGGCGGCCCCGCCCGGGTCGGGCACCAGTTGCAGGCCGGAGGCCTCCGCGGCCACCCGCAGCGCCTCGGTGGCCTCCGCCCACTCCTCGGGCTCGCCGATGAACTTGGGCGAGTCGTCCCGGGTGGACAGTTCGAGGTAGAAGTCGTTGAGCCCGTAGTCGCGCAGCAGGTCGAGCACGAAGGTGAGCAGCGAGCGCAGCTCCTCCTGCATCTGCTCCTTGGTGCAGTAGATGTGCGAGTCGTCCTGGGTCATGCCGCGCACCCGGGTCAGGCCGTGCACCACACCGGACTTCTCGTACCGGTACACGCTGCCGAACTCGAACAGCCGCAGTGGCAGCTCCCGGTAGGACCGCCCGCGCGACCTGAAGATCAGGTTGTGCATCGGGCAGTTCATCGCCTTGACGTAGTAGTCGGTGCCCTCGAAGTGCATGGGCGGGAACATGCTGTCCGCGTAGTGCGGCAGGTGCCCGGAGGTCTCGAACAGCGCGCCCTTGGTGAGGTGCGGGGTGTTGACGAACTCGTAGCCGTGTTCCTCGTGCTTCTGCCGCGAGTACGCCTCCAGCTCACGCCGGATGATGCCGCCCTTGGGGTGGAACACCGGCAGGCCGGAGCCGAGTTCCTCGGGGAAGCTGAACAGGTCCAGTTCGGCGCCGAGCCGGCGGTGGTCCCGCCGCTCGGCCTCGGCCAGCATCTCCAGGTGCTTGTCCAGCGCCTCCTGCGACTCCCACGCGGTGCCGTAGACGCGCTGCAGCTGCGGGTTGCGCTCGTTGCCGCGCCAGTAGGCGGCGGCCACCCTGGTCAGGGCGAAGGCCGGGATGTGCTTGGTGGTCGGCAGGTGCGGGCCTCGGCACAGGTCGCCCCACACCCGCTCGCCCGTGCGCGGGTCGAGGTTGTCGTAGATGGTCAGCTCGCCACCGCCGACCTCCATCACCTCGGCGGTGTCCACCTCGCTCTTGAGGTCGACCAGCTCCAGCTTGAACGGCTCGCCGGCCAGTTCCTCCTTGGCCGCCGCCACCGACTCGACCACCCGCCGGGAGAACCGCTGCGAGCCCTTGATGATCTGCTTCATGCGCTTCTCCAGCGCCTGCAGGTCCTCGGGGGTGAACGGCCGGTCCACGGCGAAGTCGTAGTAGAAGCCGTCCCGGATGGGCGGGCCGATGCCCAGCTTGGCCTCGGGGAACAGCTGCTGCACCGCCTGCGCGAGCACGTGCGCGCAGGAGTGGCGGATCACGCTGCGGCCGTCCTCGGTGTCCGCGGCGACCGTCTCCACCTCGGTGTCGGCCTCCGGCGTCCAGGACAGGTCGCGCAGCCTGCCGTGCAGGTCGCGCACGACGACCACGGCCAGCGGCCCCTTGGTGGGATACCCGGCCTCGCGCACCGCGGTCCCCGCGGTAGTGCCAGCCGGTACCACCACGCGCGGCGCGGGTTCGGCGGCTGGGGGACGCGGCTCGGACACGACGACTCCTCGGTGGTGCTCACTTCACGCGCGGTGAAGCGGTGGGCTGATGTCAACCTCCGATGCTATCCACTGCCCCGGTCAGCCCACCCAGCGGCGTTCCCCGTCCTGCCACTGCTCGCTCGGGGCCAACCCGATCGCGGCGGCCACCCGCGCGCTGGCGGCGTGCCCGGGGTGGATGTGCGCCCGGAACCGGTCGACGCCTCGGGCGGCCAGCCAGCCCCGCACCGCCCCGGCCGCCTCGCGCGCGTAGCCGTTGCCCTGGTGGCGCACGCCCACGATCCACGCCAGCTCGGCGACCAGCCGGCCGCCCTCGGCCACCACCGTGGCCTGCACCGTGCCCACGGCCGCACCACCGGCCCGGAGCAGCACCGCCCAGTTCAGCCACGCCTGCGTCCCGTCCGGTGAGCGCTGTCCGGCCAGCGCGGCGTACCGCCGGGTGAGGCTGGCCAGGTCCGGTGGCTGGCCGCCGATGACGGTGTAGAGCGCGGGATCGGCCAGCACCGCGCACATGGCCGGCGCGTGCGCCGCGGTGATCGGCTCCAGGCGCAGCCGCCCGGTGGTGGTCACCTCGGCCCTCGGCCAGTCAACGCCCATCCGCCGGACTCTACGTCCCCGGTCCCGCCCTGGGTGGTTCGCCGCACACCCCCGCGCGCCCCGCCGTGCCGTCGGCTCCTTGACCTCGATCGCGGTGGATGTCCCAGACTCACCGCATGACGATCTGGATCTGCGGCACCTGCGGGGTCGAGCACCCGGACACCGCGCGGCCGCCCGCCGAGGACTGCCGCGTCTGCGCGGACGAGCGGCAGTACGTTCCGCGGACCGGCCAGGTGTGGACCACCCTGGACCAGCTCGCCGCGACCACCCGCGAGCTGGTGCGCGAGGAGGTCGAGCCGGGCATCCACCGGTTCCACCAGGAGCCGGAGTTCGCCATCGGCCAGTGGAGCTACCTGGTGCGGACCGAGGCGGGGAACCTGCTGTGGGACCCGCCCAACCACCTCGACGAGTCGCTGGTCGCCGCGATCGGCGAACTCGGGGGCGTCGCGGTGGTCGTGGCCAGCCACCCGCACATGTACGGCTCGCAGGTCAGCTGGAGCCACCGGTTCGGGCGGGTTCCCGTGCTGGTGCACGCCGCCGACCGGCGGTGGGTGCGGCGGGAGGACCCGGTCATCCGGGAGTGGCGCGGCACCGAACAGGTCCTGCCCGGCGTCACCCTGGTCGAGGCGGGCGGGCACTTCCCCGGCGCCGCGGTCGCCCACGTCGCCGCCGGGGCGGGTGGCCGGGGCACCCTGCTCACCGGGGACACCATCATGCCGGTGGCCGACCACGGGTGGGTGACGTTCATGCGCAGCTACCCCAACGCGATCCCGCTCTCCGCCGGGCTGGTGCGCAGGATCGTGGACCGGCTGGAGCCCTACCAGTTCCACCACCTGTACAGCCTGGTGGGCGGTCCGGTGGTCACGGATGCCAAGAACGCGGTGCGGCGGTCCGCCGAGCGCTACATCGCCTGGGTCAGCGGCGCCAACGACCACCTGGGGTGAGCCGGCCGGCAGGCCCGACCGGGAAGCGCTTTCCACCCGCCGGTTCCCGGTGATCAGGACCGACCACCGGGAGCCGGGGAACCGCTCAGAACACCACGACCGAGCGCAGCACCTCGCCCGCGTGCATCTTGGCGAACGCGTTCTCCACCTCGTCCAGGGCGATCTCCTCGGACACGAACCGGTCCAGGTCCAGCCGGCCCTGCAGGTAGAGGTCCACCAGCATGGGGAAGTCCCGGCTGGGCAGGCAGTCGCCGTACCAGCTCGACTTGAGCGCGCCGCCGTGGCTGAAGAACGGCAGCAGCGGCACGTCCAGCCGCATCTCCGGGGTGGGCACGCCGACCAGCACCAGGGTGCCGGCCAGGTCGCGCGCCTCGAACGCCTGCTGCCAGGTCTCCGGCCGGCCCACCGCGTCGATCACCACGTCCGCGCCGAACCCGCCGGTCAGGTTCTTGATCGCGGCCACCGGGTCGCCCTCGCTGGCGTTGACCAGGTGGGTGGCGCCGAAGCCCTGGGCCCAGTCGAGCTTGCGGCCGTCGATGTCCACCGCGATGATCGTGGCCGCGCCGGCCAGCCGGGCGCCGGCCACCGCGGCGTTGCCAACGCCGCCGCAGCCGATCACCGCCACCGAGTCGCCCCGCCGGACGTTCCCGGTGTTCAGCGCCGCGCCCAGGCCGGCCATCACCCCGCAGCCGAGCAGGCCCACCGCGGCCGGCCGCGCCGCCGGGTCCACCTTGGTGCACTGGCCGGCGTGGACCAGGGTCTTCTCCACGAACGCGCCGATGCCCAGCGCCGCGGTCAGCGGGGTGCCGTCGGTCAGCGTCATGGGCTGGGCCGCGTTGTGCGTGTCAAAGCAGTACCAGGGCCGGCCGCGCCGGCAGGCCCGGCACACCCCGCACACCGCCCGCCAGTTGAGCACCACGAAGTCGCCCGGCTCGACCTCGCCGACCCCGTCGCCGACCTGCTCGACAACACCGGCGGCCTCGTGGCCGAGCAGGAACGGGAACTCGTCGTTGATGCCACCCTCCCGGTAGTGCAGGTCGGTGTGGCAGACCCCGCAGGCCAGCACCCGCACCACCGCCTCGCCAGGGCCGGGGTCGGGCACCACCACGGTGGTGACCTCCACGGGGGCGCCCTTGGCCCGGGCGACGACACCGCGAACCCGCTGCTCTGCCATGTGCTTCTCCTCGCTCCCACGCTGTTCAGGGCCTGCCGCCTATCGTGGAGCACGGGCGGGCGTCAGGCCATCAAGATCACCGGGCCGGGCAGCGCGGGGGCGGGCAAGGCACCGCAGCCGCGGTATCGGCACACAGCGAACGGGAAGTGGCATGCACGAGGGTCAACTGGTGATCCGGGGCACGGGGACGCACGAGATCGAGATCAACCGGTCCCGGTTCCTGTGCTCGGTGGCCAGGGCGACCGACGAGCGGCAGGCCGAGGCGTTCATCGCGGGGGTGCGGCGCGAGCACTGGAACGCCACGCACAACTGCACCGCGTTCCGCATCGGCGAGCACGCCCAGCTGCAACGGTCCAGCGACGACGGCGAGCCGGCCGGCACCGCGGGCGTGCCCATGCTGGAGGTGCTGCGCCGGCGCGGGCTGACCGACACCGTGGTCGTGGTGACCCGCTACTTCGGCGGGGTCAAGCTCGGCGCGGGCGGGCTGGTGCGCGCCTACGGCCGGGCGGTCAGCGAGACCATCGACCGGGTGGGCACGCTGCGCCGGCGGGCGTTCACCGAGATGGCCGTGACCACCGACCACGCCGGGGCCGGCCGGCTGGAGCACGCGCTGCGCGAGGCCGGCCACCGGATCGCCGAGGTGGACTACGCCGCCGCGGTCCGGTTCACCGTGCTGGTGCCGGTGGCCGACGAGGCGGGCTTCGCCACCTGGCTGGCCGAGCGGACCGGCGGTCGCGGCCGTGCCGTGCCCGGCGCGCGCGTGCTCGTCGAGGTCGCCGCCGAGTAGCCCGGATCCCCACGCCAGCGGCCGGGTGCGGGCGAGGTCGGGTGACGCGGCGGCACCGCGGCTGACCGGCCGGCGAAACCGCTCTCCGCCTGGGGCGCACCCGTCGGATTCCGCCCGGGCGGGCACGTGTCCTGGGCAACTCATCGACAAAATCGTGTTTCAGCCGGCGCTGGAACGGGCAGATGAGACTCGAACACGTTCTCGACTCACACGGGAGAACATCATGACCGTCACAGGCCTCATCACCGCGATCATCGTCGGTCTGATCATCGGGGCGCTTGGCCGACTGGTCGTCCCGGGCAAGCAGCGGATTCCGATCTGGCTCACCATCGTGATCGGTATCATCGCCGCGCTGATCGGGACGCTGATCGCCAGAGCTGTCGGGGTCGCCGAGACGAGCGGGTTCGACTGGATCGAGCTGATCTTCCAGGTCGTCCTGGCGGCGATCGGCGTGAGCATCGCGTCGGGCACCTACGGCCGGCGTCAGCTCCACTGACCGAGGACGCTCGCACACCGACAACCCAACAACCGCAAGCCCGGTGGGGCGGACGAGTGACCCCGGCTCGTCCGCCCCACCGCTGTGCCCAGGCGGCTCGGCCGCCGCAGCGGTGCACGCCCGCGGCTCGGCCGCCACAGCGGTGCACACCCGCGGCTCGGCCGCCACAGCGGTGCGCGCCCGGGGCTCATCCGGCGGCCTCGCGCAGCGCCGGCAGCAGTTGTCCCTTGGCGAAGTCCAGGAAGTCGTCCTGGTGGTCGCCGCCCACCTGCACCAGGGCCACGTCGGTGAAGCCGGCCTGCCAGTAGGGGGCCACCGCCGCGACGATCCGGTCCACGTCCGGGCCGCACGGGATGTGCTCGGCCACGTCCGACTCGGTGACGAACTGCGTCGCCGCGGCGAACCCGGTGGGGCCGGGCAGCTCCGCGTTCACCTTCCACCCGCCCGCGAACCAGCGGAACTGGTCGTGCGCCCGGCGCACGGCCGCGTCCCGGTCCGGGTCCCAGCAGATCGGGATCTGCCCGATCTTGCGGGACCGGCCGTTGCCGGCGGCGTCGTCCCACGCCCGGCACAGCTCGGCCCTGGGCTCGGTGGCGATCATGCCGTCGGCCAGGCCGGCGAAGTGCTCGATGCCCTGGTGGCCGGACACGGCGGTGGCCAGGGGCACGCGCTGGTCGGGCAGGTCCCACAGCTTGGCCGAGTCCACCCGATAGTGCTGGCCGGAGAAGTTGACGTAGCCGCCGGCGAACAGCGCCGAGATGATCTTCAGCGCCTCCACGAACATCTCGTGCCGCACGTTGACCGAGGGCCAGCCGCGCCCCACCACGTGCTCGTTGAGGTTCTCCCCCGCGCCCAGGCCCAGGGTGAACCGGCCGTCGCAGAGCAGTTGCACGGTGGCCGCCTTCTGGGCGACCACGGCGGGGTGGTACCGCATCAGCGGGCACGTCACGTACGTCATCAACTCGACCCGCTCGGTCACCTGGGTCACCGCGCCGAGCACGCTCCAGGCGTAGGGGGCGTGGCCCTGGGTGTCCAGCCACGGCGAGTAGTGGTCGCTGATGACCTCGAAGTCGAAGCCGCTGCGTTCGGCGCCGGCGGCGTAGCGGACGAGGTCGCGGGGGCTCGCCTGCTCGGTCATCAACGTGTATCCAAAGCGCACCATGGTCACTACGCTGACACGGCCCGCCCGGCTCCGCTCGGTCAGCGCGACGCCGTTGACACGGCGGGACGACCGCTGGCGCGGTGCCCGAAACGGCCGAGCGCGGACAGGTTTCGGGACAGGATCCGGCCGGCGTCTTGACACCCGGGTGGCCGTGCCGATTCGCTGAGCCCGGGTCACGCACGGTCACACCGCCGCGACCCTTCGTATCCCAACACGTGGTGGGGGGCGCGGACGATGACACGACTGCGGAGACGGCGGCCGGGGTTTCCGGGCGGCCGGCGGGTTCGGTTGCCGCTGGCGGGTGCGCTGGCGGCCATACTGGCGGTGACCGGCTGGACCCCCGTGCTCGCCGAACCAGGAGCGGCCGTGGCCGAGGCGACCTCCTTCTCCTCCTCCTTCGAAGCCGGCGATCCCCAGCCGGACTGGCTGGACACCGTCGACACCGACGCCACCGGCCAGCCCCGCGCGCACGGGGTCAGCGGGGAGGACTCGATCAGCCTGCCGGGCAACGTGACCGACACCGTGGCGACGGTGACCGCCAACGGCGAGAACGCCGAGGCCGGTGAGGTCAAGGAGAACCTGGTCGACGGCAGCGTCACCACCAAGTGGCTGGTCCGGGCCAGCACCGGCTGGGTGCGCTTCGACCTGACCGACCCGGTCGCCGTCGCCCGCTACGCGCTGTCCTCGGCCAACGACTCCGCCGAACGCGACCCCAGGGACTGGACGCTGAGCGGCTCGGTCGACGGTCAACAGTGGACGGTCCTGGACCGCCAGTCCGGGCAGCGGTTCGACGAGCGCTTCCAGACCCGGGCCTACCAGACCGCCAACACCACGGCCTACCGCCACTACCAGCTGGAGATCACCGCCAACAACGGCGGCCCGCTCACCCAGCTCGCCGAGGTGCAGCTGGCCAAGGCCGACCCCGACCCCATCCCGCCCAACATGCGCACCCACCCGAGCCGGGGGCCGGGCGGCGGCTACAGCGCCAAGGCCCACGCCGGGTTCACCGGGCTGCGCGCCCTGCGCTACCAGGGCACGCACACCGCGGCCGGCCGCGGCTACTCGTACAACAAGATCTTCGACGTCGACATCACGGTCACCCCGCGCACCCAACTGTCCTATGTGGTCTTCCCGGACTTCGTCAGCACCTCGGCCGGCGACGACCTGAACTACCCGAGCACCCACGTCTCGGTCGACCTCGCCTTCGCCGACGGCAGCTACCTGAGCGAGCTGGGCGTGCGCGACCAGCACGGCTTCGAGTTGTCCCCGAGGGGCCAGGGCGCGTCCAAGGCGCTGTACACCAACCAGTGGAACCACCTGAGCGCGGCCATCGGCACGGTCGCCGCGGGCAAGCGGATCACCCGCGTCCTGCTCGCCTACGACAACCCCACCGGACCGACCAGCTTCAACGGCTGGGTGGACGACATCAGCATCACCGACACCCCGGCCACGACCACCCGCGCCAGCTTCGCCGAGTACGCCCTCACCACCAGGGGCACCCACTCCAGCGGCAGCTTCTCCCGGGGCAACAACTTCCCGGCCACGGCCGTGCCGCACGGGTTCAACTTCTGGTCGCCGATGACCGACGCGGGCTCGACCAGATGGCTCTACGAGTACCACAAGGCCAACAACGCGGCGAACCGGCCGACCCTGCAGGCGTTCACCGCCAGTCACGAGCCCAGTCCGTGGATGGGCGACCGGCAGACCTTCCAGGTGATGCCGGTGGCCGGCGCGCCCGTGCTGGACCGGGCCGCGCGGGCGCTGCCGTTCAGCCACGACAACGAGATCGCCCAGCCGCACTACTACGGCGTGCGGTTCGACAACGGCATGCGCACCGAGATCACCCCGACCGACCACGCCGCGGTGTTCCGGTTCACCTTCACCGGTGATCAGTCCACTGTGGTCTTCGACAACGTCACCAACGACGGCGGCCTCACCCTGGACCCGGCGGCCGGCGTGGTCACCGGCTACTCCGACGTGAAGAGCGCGGGGTCGACCGGCGCGACCAGGCTGTTCGTCTACGCCACCGTGGACCGCCCGGTGACCGCCAGCGGCCGGCTCACCGGCGGCGGGCGCGACGACGTCGCCGGCTACCTCAGCTTCGCCACCCCGGGCGCGGACAAGGTCGTCACCATGCGCATCGCCACCTCGCTGCTGAGCGTGGCCCAGGCCAGGAAGAACCTGGAACTGGAGATCGGCCCGACCGACACGTTCGACAGCGTGCGCGACCGGGCCCGCCAGCAGTGGGACCGGACCCTGGGCGTGATCGAGGTCGAGGGCGCCACCGAGGACCAGCTGGTCACCCTGTACTCCAACCTGTACCGGCTGTTCCTCTACCCCAACTCCGGCTTCGAGAACACCGGCACCGCCACCAGTCCGGTCCACTCCTACGCCAGCCCGGTGTCAGCACCGGTGGGCAAGGACAGCCCCACCCAGACCGGCGCCAAGGTGGTGCCCGGCAAGATCTACGTGAACAACGGGTTCTGGGACACCTACCGCACCACCTGGCCGGCCTACACGCTGCTGACGCCGAGCAGGGCCGGTGAGCTGATCGACGGGTTCGTCCAGCAGTACCGGGACGGCGGCTGGATCTCCCGGTGGTCCTCGCCCGGCTACGCCAACCTGATGACCGGCACCAGTTCGGACGTGTCCTTCGCCGACGCCTACGCCAAGGGGGTCACCAACTTCGACGTGCGCGCCGCCTACGACGCGGCGGTCAAGAACGCCACGGTGACCCCGCCCAGCATCGGCGTGGGCCGCAAGGGCCTGGACACCTCGATCTTCCTCGGCTACACCTCGACGGCCACCGGCGAGGGCATGTCGTGGGCGCTGGAGGGCTACATCAACGACTTCGGCATCGCCACCATGTCCAGGGCGCTGTACGAGCGCAGCGCGCCGGACGACCCGCGCCGCCAGGAGTACCTGGACAACGCCGAGTACTTCGGCAACCGGGCGCTCAACTACGTGCACATGTTCGACCCCAACGTCGGTTTCTTCCAGGGCCGCAACCCGGACGGCGGCTGGCGACTGTCCCCTCAGGACTACGACCCCCGGGTGTGGGGCCACGACTACACCGAGACCAACGGGTGGAACATGGCCTTCACCGTGCCGCAGGACGGGCAGGGGCTGGCCAACCTCTACGGCGGCCGGGACAAGCTCGCCGCCAAACTGGACGAGTTCTTCAGCACCCCGGAGACCGCCCGGTTCCCCGGCTCCTACAACGGGATCATCCACGAGATGACCGAGGCCAGGGATGTCCGGATGGGACAGTACGGCCACAGCAACCAGCCGGCGCACCACATCATCTACATGTACGACCACGCGGGCCAGCCGTGGAAGGCGCAGGAGAAGGTCCGCGAGATCCTGTCCCGCCACTACCTGGGCAGTGAGATCGGCCAGGGCTACGGCGGCGACGAGGACAACGGCGAGCTGTCCGCGTGGTACGTCTTCAGCGCGCTGGGCTTCTACCCGCTGCGCATGGGCAGCGCCAGCTACGCGATCGGCTCGCCGCTGTTCACCAAGGCCACCGTGCACCTGGAGAACGGCCGCGACCTGGTGATCAACGCGCCCGCCAACAGCCAGCGCAACGTCTACGTGCGGGGGCTGAAGGTCAACGGCCAGCCCTACCAGCAGACCTCGCTGCCGCACGAGTTGCTGGCCCGGGGCGGTGTGCTCGACTTCGACATGGGCCCGACCCCGTCGGCGTGGGGCACCGGCCGGGACGACGTGCCGCCGTCGATCACCACCGGCGACGCCGTGGCCCGGCCGATGGCCGACCTGACCGGCCCCGGCCGGGGCGAGGCCGGTGCCAGCGACGGCGGCAACGTCGCCGGCCTGTTCGACAACTCCTCGCAGACCCAGGTCAGCCTGGCCGGCCGGACACCGTGGGTGCGCTACCACCTGAACGCGGCCAACCCCGACCCGGTCAGCTTCTACACGCTCACCTCCGGCAAGACCGACGGCGACCCCACCGGCTGGGTGCTGCGCGGCTCCTACGACGGCACCACCTGGACCACGCTGGACCAGCGCGCCGACCAGAAGTTCAGCTGGCGCCAGCAGACCAGGGCGTTCCGGATCAGCCAGCCCGGCCGCTACTCCTGGTACCGGTTGGACATCACCGGCAACACCGGCCAGTCCACCACCACCCTGGCGGAGGTGGAGTTGCTGGCCAGTCCCGAGCCGGCCTGCGACACCACCATCACCGACGCGCGCTCCGGCGGACTGGCCGCGACCGACGGGGTGACCTGTGTGGACGGTGCCGCGATCACCGGCCCGGTCACGGTGGCGCGGGACGCGTCGCTGTACGTGCGGGGCGGCTCGATCACCGGCCCGGTCAACGCGGCCGGCGCGGACCGCGTGGTGCTCACCGGCGCCCGGGTGACCGGCCCGGTCCGGCTGGTCGGCACCACCGGTGAGGTGAGCATCGAGCACAGCCAGATCCACGGGCCGGTGGAGCTGACCGGCAACGCCACCACCCGCGCCCCGCTGGTCTCGGCCACCGGCATCACCGGCCCGCTGTCCTGTGTGGACAACAAGCCGGCCCCGGTCAACAACGGCCTGGCCAACACCACCCGGGGACCGGTGACCGGCCAGTGCCAGGGCCTGTGACCGGTCGCGCGGGTAGCGGTGCCGCGGCGCGCGACCGCCCGCGGATCACGGGGTGCGGCGGGCGATGGCCAGGGCCGCGCGCTGGAGTTCCACCCCGAGCTGGGGCACGCGGTCTTCGGGAACGTCGGTGTAGGTGCCGGTGACCTGCACCGCGGCCGACGCCCCGGCGGGGTCCGGCACCGGGGCGGCCACGGACGCCATGCCGGGTTCGCGTTCGCCCCGGGCCTGGGAGTAGCCGAGTTCCCGGATCGTGCTGAGTTCGGCGAGGAACTGGTCACGGTCGACCGTGCTGCCGTCGGCCCGGGTGTGGCTGTCGAGCTGGTCGAGGAACCCGGCGAGTTCGTCGTCGGTCATCTGGGCGGCGAGCGCCTTGCCGGCGCCGAGGTGCAGCGGAAGGCGTTCGCCGATGGGCAGTTCGTAGCGCAGCGGGGTGGCGCCGTCGACGCGGGCGAGGACGACGCGGAACCAGCCGATGCGCTTGAACAGCGAGGCGGTGAGGCCGGTGGCGGCGGCGAGGTCCTGCAGCACCGGGCGGGCGGCGTTGAGCAGCGGACTGGTGGCCAGGTAGGCGTGCGCGCCGAAGATCAGCCCGACGCCCGGCCGGTAGCCGTTGGCGTCGCGCTCGACGCGGCCCCTGGCTTCGAGGACACCGAGGATGCGTTGGGTGGTGGCGATCGGCAGGCCGGCGCGGCGGGCGATCTCGGTCAGCCGCAGGGCGTGCTGGCTGGCGTCGAAGACCTCGAGGATGTCGATGGCTCGTTCGAGTGAGCGCATGCTGGTCGCGGGCTTCGCCGACTCCGCCATGTGCCACGGCTCCCTGTTGTGCGGGTGACGGACCGACCCATCTTTCCACACAGTGGTGAAGTTGTCCGCCAGGTGTCAGCGGAGCGCCGTGGCGTTGGGTGGTGAGCCGACCCCGCCGACCAGGTGGAGGGGTTTGACGACGACGAGGGCGTCCCAGCGGTGGTGGGTTCGGCTGTCCGCGACGAGGTCGGTGAGGTTCCACAGCTCACCGAGGGGCACGCCGAGTTTCGCGATCAGCTCCTGGTGCATCATGCCGGCGTCCTCGGGCGCGCTGGCCAGGAAGGTGTCGGTGGCCACGGGCAGCACCTCCACGGCGAAGGTGTCGGTGGCGAAGAGCGCCACCCGGTGGTCCCACAGCCAGGCCGGCAGGTCGCGGGTCTGCCGGAAACCCGTGGCCCGCCGGGCGTCGCGCACCTCACCGCGCACCGCGGGATCGGCGTCGAGGAACCAGCGCGCCCAGCCGGTGTGCACGAGCACCAGGTCACCGGGCCGCACCCGCTCGCCCTGCGCGTGCAGGGCCCGGTCCAGCACGTCGACGTCCAGTGCCGGCCCCTGCCGGTGGTCCAGCGGGGTGCCCGCCGCGGCGAGCAGCCCTTCGACGTCGATGAGCAGGCCGCGGCCGACGATCGGCTGCTCGGCCCAGCGCTGCACCCCCAGCGCGGGATGGCCGGCGCGGATGAGGTCGTCGGGCACCCCGTTGTAGAAGCCGTGCCCGGAGGCGCGGCGGTGCCGCAACCCGTCGAGCTGCGAGCTGGCCTGCGGGTAGAAGTGGTGCAGCACGTCGTCGCGGACCTGGTCGTGGGCGGCGAGGAGTTCGTGGCGCGGTGCGGAGCGGGCCCGCGCCATCGGTGGGTCGAACGCGTCCAGGGCGTGGTCGAGGCTGAACACCGCGCCACGGGTGACCGCGGCGACGCCGTCGAGCACCTGGGCGGGTCCGGCGAAGTTGGCCGTGCCGCGCTCGGCGTCCCGGTCGAAGACCCCCCAGCTGGAGCCGGGCGGGACGTGCTCGAGCAGCGCCGCGTAGGAGGGCACGTCCGGGCGGGCGGCGTTGTCGGTCTCAGTCATGGTCGGGCTCCTGCCGGCGGTAGGAGAGGACGAAGGACAGCAGGCCGGCGGCGGAGGCACCGCCGAACGCGAACGGGGCGACGGTGCCGGCCCAGTGCCGCGCGGCGGTGGCGTCACCGGCCACGAGGGCGGCGATCTGTCCGACGACGATCACCAGCCCGGCCAGCAGGAAGAACACCACGGTGAGGGCGAACAGGAAGGTGGTGATCCGGGCGGTCCTGGCCCGGGCGGGCGTGGGGCGGTTCAGCGTTGAACTCATGTGCTGCTTCTCTCGTACCGGGAGGCGTACCGGGGTCAGACGGGGAGCACGCCGACGGCGATGAGCACGCCGAGCGCGAGGATGGGCAGGCAGTAGTACTTCAGCAGGGGCAGGAACGTCTTGACCGGATCGACCTGGGCGATGCCGGCGGCCACGTAGATCGGCGCGCCCGAGGGCGGCGACGCCCCCTCGGTGGAGGCGAAGATCAGCACCGCCGCCGCGGCGACGGGCGCCGGGATCCCGGCCCCGACCAGGGCGGCGACCGCGACCGGCCCGACCGCGGCCATGGTCGCGCTGGCGGTGAGCGGGATCGCGATCGCCACGATGATGACGCCGATCGCGACGGCCATGATCCAGCTGGACGCCTCGAGACTGGCGAGCACGGCCTCCAGCTGGCTGGCCAGGCCGAGGTCGGCCAGGACGTTGGAGGCGGAGAAGGCGGCGACGATGGTGATGCCGATGACCCCGAAGGAGGGCGCGGCCTTGCCGAGGGTGGACCACCAGCCCGACGCGGTGCGCGGCAGGTGCCGGCGGCCGAGGAACAGCACGAGCGCGATCATCAGCACCGGAATCCAGGTGATCAGGCTGATCACGTCCGACATGGCGTAGGGCTGCGCGGCGAGCGCGGTGCCGTCGGCCAGCCGGACCGGCTTCTTCAGCTCCTCCCCGACACCGGCGTAGCCGCCCAGGGCGTCGGCGAGCGGACCGCGCGTGAGCAGCAGCGGAACCAGGATCGGCAGGAACAGCAGCAGCGAGGTCCAGCCCGACCGCAGGCTGCGCCGCAGTGGCAGCCGGTCCTGCTCGGCGACGGGTTCGATGCCGTTGCGCCGGACGAGGAACCAGGCCAGCACGATCCGGTAGCCCAGGCACCACAGGCCGGCCAACGCCAGCGGTGCGACGATCTCGTCGGGCTGCATGATCCCCTGGGCGGCGAGCCCGCCGACGAGGATGAACATGGTCGCGGAGAACGGGAAGCTCACGCCCATGCCGGCGCCGCCGGCGACGACGGTGGCGGCCAGCTCCGGCCTGACCCCGGACCGCTTCATCCACGGCACCGTCACGGCGCCGACCGCCGCGGTGACCGCCGCGCCCACGTGCGCGATCGCGCCGAAGATGCCGCCGGCGACGGTGGCCGTGTAGACCGGGCCGCCCCGCAGCCGTCCGAGCACCGAGTTGAGCAGGTCGATCAGCCTGTCCAGCACCGGGGTCCTGGACAGCAGGTAGGACATGAACACGAAGGCCAGCCCGGCGAAGGTGACCTCCTCCTGCAGGGCGTCGGCCACGGCATCGCCAATGGCCGACCACGCCGATCCGCCGTGCTCGGTGCCGCCGACCACCGCGAACGCGCACACCGCCACGAACCCGAGGATCATCGCCTCGCCGATGTTGCGCTTGAACACCGCGTTCCAGACGATGATCACCGCCACGAACGCGAGCAGCGCCCACACCCCGGTCATCACGCGGTCCCGGCGAGGATCGCGGCGCGGCGGCGCGCCTCGTCGGCCGCCACGGCGCGGCCACCGAGCAGGCTGGCGACCGCCTCGGCCGCCGGGATCACGATGACGCCGTCGTCGTCGCCGACGACGAGGTCACCGGGCTGGACGACGACACCGCCGACCGCGACCGGGACGTCCACCTTGCCGGGGCCGTTCTTGTAGGGCCCGGCGGCGCACACCCCGCGCGCCCAGGCGGGAAAGCCCATCCGCTCCAGTTCGGCCACGTCCCGCACGGCCCCGTCGACCACGATGCCGAGGACGCCGCGGCGCTTGGCCCGTTCGGCCATCAGCTCACCCATCAGCGCCCGGCTGGTGTCACCACCGCCGTTGACGACGAGCACGTCGCCCGGCCGGGCGGCGGCGATCGCCCGGTGCAGGGCCAGGTTGTCGCCGTTGCGCACCCAGACGGTGCGGGCCCACCCCGCCACCCGCGCTCCCCGCCACAGGGCGCGCACCGCGCCGTCGAGCATGCCCATCCGGTCGCGCGCGTCCCCGAGGTTGGCCACGGCCAACCCCGCGAACTCGGCCAGCAGGTCCTCGGCCGGCGCCAGCGCGGCATCCGCGCGCCGACGGTGCGCTTCCGCGGTCGCCCTGGTCATCACCGGGGACACCCCGAGCGAGTCCAACAGCGCCGCGGCCGCGGCGGCCTCGTCGGCGCGCCGTGCGGCGTGCTTGAGCGTGCCGTTGTGCAGCCGGTCCAGCGCCGCCTCGCCGCCGGCGAGTTCCCGGGCGATCTGGGCGCGCACCCACTGCTCGGCCCCGGCCGCGCGCCCGGCCGTCGACGACTCGACGATCAGCGCGCCGAGGCCCTTCATGAACGTGCTGCGCAGCAGCTTGCGCCTGGACGCGTCACCGGGTTCCCCGCCGATGTCCTCGACCGGCGCCGCCAACTCCCGGAAGACGTCGGCGGCCCGGGCCGAGCCGCCCCCGCTGATGATCACCGCGGTGGCCGCGCCGTGCGCCGGCACCGACCCGATCACGGCGACGTCCGCGCACCGGTCCGCGCCGACCAGCTCGGCGATCCTGGGCTTCACCTCGGGTGCGGCGGCGTTCATGTCGACGTACACCGCTCCCGGGTCCAGGAACGAGGCGACCGAGGCGGCGGCGCCCTCGGCGGCCCTGCCGCCGACCAGGCTCAGCACGACCTGGGCGTCGCGGACCGCGGCCTCCGGTGTGGTCGCGCGGGTCACTCCGGGCGGGGTGGCGCGGTCGGCCGGGTCGTAGCCCGTGACGGTCCAGCCCAGCCCGACCAGCCCGGCCGCGTAGAGCGTCCCGGCCTCGCCGAGCCCCAACACCGACGCCCGCATGCTGCCTCCTTGCAGATTTCCATACAGTGGTAACTACTCCCGCAGTACGGGCAGTATTGTCACGCGATGAGACACCAGTCAATAGCGAACTCGCCCGAACCACCACGTTCCCAGAGCGCGCCCACCCTCACCCAGCGCGTTGGCACCGGTCCACCGCCCCGCGAGCAACTAGCACTGCGGGCAGCCGCGAGCCGGATCGCGACCGCACCCACCCGGCGACGCACAGATGCCCCGGTGACCAGAGACGCCCGACGTGACCGGACACGGAATCCGTCGGGCTCGCATTTCCATGATCTACACCACATTCACAAAAACGCGGCAGCTCGAAGACCACGTTCCTGACACCACGCAGTCCGAGGGGCCGGAACACCAGTCCGACGACTACTCAACAACCATTCCCCTGTGACACACGTCATGATCGGAGAATCGTTGGCTGAGCCACCACGCGAATGAGCAAGCCGCGGCGAACGCCACGAACAACAGCTCGCAGAACCCGGCCCGCCGAGCAGGGGTGCCACACGACCAACCGCTCCATCCGGGCACCCCAGAAATGACCAACGGCCTGCTGACGATGATCGTCAACAGGCCGTCTGACCAGTATGCATAACTGGTGGGCGATACTGGGATTGAACCAGTGACCTCTACCGTGTCAAGCTAATTTCGCCAATTGCCCTGACCTGCAACAACAAAGAAACCGCAGGTCAGGGCAATTCCATTGAACGCTCCTGGATGCAGTTCAGCGCAGTTGAAACCCAAGCGCCGCTCCCAATCTGCTCCCACCACCCTGCTCCCAGGCTGGCGACTCTGGACATCCCTCGTCAGCCCGGAGCACTCACAGGCTCCCCGAGAGAGTCAGCCCCGGACTATCCCCGCAGGTGCGTGACTGACTGTTGAGCTGGACTTTCGCGGCGGAAAACACACGGAAAGTACCAGCCTGTTTGAAGGCAACCGGATACCGGCTGGCCAGCAGATCCCACAACCGATCACGGACGCGTCGACTCGGGTTGCCCGAGAACACACCAGCGTTGGCCCCCACCATCCACCCGATCACAAGCCCCCACAAAACCCTCCAACTCAGCAGTCAACACGACCACGCTGATCACGACTGCCCAACTCTCCCCCTAAGCCTCGAACCCTCAACCAACCACCGCAAAGTGCTACTCCCCATCCCGGATCAACCAGTGGCACAGCCGCATCGCCGAAGGACTCGCTGGACCAGTTGAGCCCACCCGCAACCGCGCCGATCTCTCCGTCCCACAGTTGGTCGAGGTCCCGGTCGGCTTCCCGCAGTCATCGATTCCGCACACCCCTCACGTGGCGCTGCAGCCTGACAACGCACCCGATCACCTTTCCCTCCAGGTGCGCCATCAACAGATTCGTGACACCACCAGCTTTCTCCTTCGACTTCCCCCACAACACACCCAATCACCGCGTAACCTGTGCGTCCTCACCCTCACCGAACCGCACACATCCCCTTACCCCTTGACCACTAGATCCGTGCCGACGGCATATAAAGAGGCACCGACAGCTCAGCCAGACGAGACACAGCAGGAAGACCTTCGTGACCACGTCCGCACTCCCAGAAACCCCACCTGACTGCAGCCCTCGCAGGGTGAACGGCTCTACTGGGACTGCCCCAGTGCCGACCGACCCTTACCCCTCAGCCCCGCGCAGGAACCCCCACTCCCGCTGCCGCCCTCCGAAACACATGGACAAAACAGGCCACCAAGCCAGGTAAACCGCCAGGTCAGGAAGTGTCGGCCCCGCACCCGCGGGGGTTGCTCGCCGTCAGCCGTGAAGTGGGAAGGGCGCCTGTTGTCGGCCCCGCACCCGCGGGGGTTGCTCTCATCGAGAAGATCCGTGGCGGCGACCCGTACGGTCGGCCCCGCACCCGCGGGGGTTGCTCGCGGCATATCAGCACGGACACGGTGCTGATGACGTCGGCCCCGCACCCGCGGGGGTTGCTCAGGACCTCCTGGATCTCCTCGGCGGTGAGGCCGGTCGGCCCCGCACCCGCGGGGGTTGCTCGCGCTACAGGCCAGCTTCCGGCCTCCCCGACCCGTCGGCCCCGCACCCGCGGGGGTTGCTCTTCGAGTTCGATCACGGTTCCGTCCAGGGTGCGGTCGGCCCCGCACCCGCGGGGGTTGCTCCGCCTGCGCGCAGTGCCGGCCCCCGTACAGCAGGTCGGCCCCGCACCCGCGGGGGTTGCTCCCTGAAGAGGCTGAGGAAGGCGCTGCCTGGCCTGTCGGCCCCGCACCCGCGGGGGTTGCTCCCTGAACACCTTGCAGGCGGTGACTGGGGCGACGTCGGCCCCGCACCCGCGGGGGTTGCTCCGGGGAGGAGCCGCCCTCCTCCTTGCCGTCGACGTCGGCCCCGCACCCGCGGGGGTTGCTCCCATCGGTACGCCCCGAGCCTCCCGCCGACCTCGTCGGCCCCGCACCCGCGGGGGTTGCTCCGCGGCGAGCACCGCGCCCAGCGTGGCCGCGTCGTCGGCCCTGCACCCGCGGGGGTTGCTCTTGAGCTGCGAAACACGGGGGATGCCACCGAGAGTCGGCCCCGCACCCGCGGGGGTTGCTCCGCCATACCGCCAGGCCGGAAATGCGCGGATGGGTCGGCCCCGCACCCGCGGGGGTTGCTCCTGGTTGCGCATCCCGACGAGCAAGTGCACGTCGTCGGCCCCGCACCCGCGGGGGTTGCTCGACTCGACAGGCGCCGTTGGCGCACTCGTCGCAGTCGGCCCCGCACCCGCGGGGGTTGCTCCGAGCTGCGCGCCGAGGCGGCCGGCCTGGCGACGTCGGCCCCGCACCCGCGGGGGTTGCTCCCGGCGTGGATCGCGGTTCGCTGCCGCGAGGCTGTCGGCCCCGCACCCGCGGGGGTTGCTCGCCAGGCTGTTCCCGTCGCCGTTCGACAACGACGTCGGCCCCGCACCCGCGGGGGTTGCTCATGATCCTGGTGCTGACCCGGCCCGATGACATGTCGGCCCCGCACCCGCGGGGGTTGCTCGCAGGCCGAGCTGGCCACCATCTTCAGCGAGGCGTCGGCCCCGCACCCGCGGGGGTTGCTCCGGAGAACACCATGCAGCTCGGCTCTTTCACCCGTCGGCCCCGCACCCGCGGGGGTTGCTCTC
>NZ_JAMTCK010000007.1:325858-338447 GCF_024171785.1 Goodfellowiella coeruleoviolacea | reverse complement strand
TCACCCGTCGGCCCCGCACCCGCGGGGGTTGCTCTCCAGCAGCCGCTACTTCAGCGTGGTGCCGGACGTCGGCCCCGCACCCGCGGGGGTTGCTCGGCCCCACGGCTCTCCTCGCGGCTCGGCCGCTGGTCGGCCCCGCAGCCGCGGGGGTTGCTCCCCCGACGACCGGACCCCGGTGGGCATCCTGGAGTCGGCCCCGCACCCGCGGGGGTTGCTCCGACATCCTGCGGATCAGCCGGGTTGAGACGATGTCGGCCCCGCACCCGCGGGGGTTGCTCCAGTTCTCCCGCACGCTGCCCACCGAATCGGGCGTCGGCCCCGCACCAGCGGGGGTTGCTCCTCCATCAGCACGTTGTCCCCGCGCTCCCGCTGGTCGGCCCCGCACCCGCGGGGGTTGCTCGCTGCACACCCGTGCTCCTGCGGCAGGCACCACGTCGGCCCCGCACCCGCGGGGGTTGCTCGATGTCACCGCCCACGCCGCCGTCTGGCCGGTAGTCGGCCCCGCACCCGCGGGGGTTGCTCCCCACACCCACCCATCCCTGACGAGAGGACCAGGTCGGCCCCGCACCCGCGGGGATTGCCACCGCCCTCGCCTCGACCATCCCGGCGGGGTCGGCCCCGCACCCGCGGGGATTGCTCGCGCGTGCTGCCCTACGGCCGCGTGAACTGGGGGCAGTCCCGCACTCGGGGGTTGCTCTCGCCAGCGAGACGAACTTCCTCGATGTGCTCGTCGACCCAAAGAGTCGGGCCCTCGGGACACTGACCTGCCCCACCGGTGTTTGGCGTGGACCTCCTGAAGGCCTGTCTGGCCACTCAACCAGTGCGCATGGAGAACACAAGACAGCGCGCTTGGAGTGGCGGTTGCATTGGAACAGCTGGTAGCGGCGCTGGATCATGCGCGTTGACATCCGGAGTGAGCGGCAGAGCGGCTGGCGCCGCAGCTTGGGTCGTGCCCATTTCGGCCGGTTGACTGTGCAGCGCTGGACAGTGGTAGCGATCGCGCAGGCAGGCATCGTGAGCAGCCCGAAGGAGATAACCTGCTGCTGGCCAAGTTGTTACTCCTTGCCCAGGTACAGCCCCGGCACCTACCCCCGAACACTGCCGAGGAACTCGCCCACCTCATCGCTTCAGCGACCCGAACTTCTGTCCACTGCTGTCGTAGCCACACTTGACAAAAGATCATCAATGGAGCATCGCCCCGCAAGGAGTCATTCGCTCTGAATATTTGTACTCTACACTGAAGTAATTGTGACACTTGAATATCTACTGCAACAACCTATTGGGTATGTTCGACTTCTCGCTCAGTTGACTCCCATTCTCGTTCGCATGGGATGACATTGCCGCCCGGAGGTCGATCACACCCCGCGTGCGCGGGGCCGACCAGCCGCTGGCCGCCGCGCAGCTCGATGCCCTCGACGAGCTACCCCCACAGGCGCGGGGCCGACGCAGTCCGGCCTCTGCGTCTTGAATCACAACGAGAGCTACCCCCGCAGGCGCGGGGCCGACGCCGTGCCGACATCGCCAGGGCCCTCGTCCGTCGAGCTACCCCCGCAGGCGCGGGGCCGACGGTCCACGGCTACCCCGCCTGGCCGGTCGGGGGGAGCTACCCCCGCAGGCGCGGGGCCGACGGGAAGATCGCGCCCAAGCAGGAGTACGCCGAGGAGCTACCCCCGCAGGCGCGGGGCCGACCACCTGATCCCGACCACCTCCGGGCTGGACGCGGAGCTACCCCCGCAGGCGCGGGGCCGACTCGTTCCGGTCGATGGAGACCAGGATCGACGAGGAGCTACCCCCGCAGGCGCGGGGCCGACCCTCGCCGGCAAGAAGTCGAGCCGCCGCACGGCGAGCTACCCCCGCAGGCGCGGGGCCGACACTTGTTGAGCTGCGGCTTTATCGGCGAAGGCGTGCGGAAAGTACCAGTCCGTCAAAGTCGACCGGATGCCAACGATCTCGACCCGCCGTGCGGACCGCCCAGCCCTGCTCGTTGCGAGCCGGCTCGACCAGCACCGCCTGACCATCACCGATCCGACTGGCCAGCAGCTCCCACAGCCGGTCACGGACACGCCGACTCGGATTGCCCACGAACACCCCGGCGTTGACCTCCACCATCCACCGGGTCAGATGCCCTCGAAGCCCTTCTGGTGCGGCGATGAGCACGATCACGCTGGTCACGGTCGCCCCGCTCCATCATCAGGAGTGTCGAACTCCGGGCCGACAACCGCGAGGTACTGCTCGACCATCCCCGGGTCGATCAGGGAGATGACCGTGTCGTCCAGGGGCTCACTGGACCAGTTGACCCCACCAGGAACCGCTCCGGTCTCCTCGTCCCACAACTGGTTCAGGTCCTGGTCGATGTCCTCTGCCTCGATTCCCTCGGGCGTCAGCAGCGTCTTGACGTCACGCACGATGGTGCCGAGCAGGCGGTTCTCCGCGATGCGGTCCCGCAACGCGGTGCGTGCGTCGCGTTCCTGGACCAACCCCCGGGCGGCCAGGTCGAAGGCGAGCGGGATCGTGTACTCGGCCTTGTACAAATCGGCGATGTCCATCACGAAGGAGGTGGCCGCGCCGGTGTGCACGAAGCCGAGTCCGGGGCTGGCGCCCAAGCCGACGATGACGGCGTGGCAGATGCCGTACAGCGCGGCGTTGGCCGCGGAGAGCAGCCGGTTCAGGTCGTCGCCCGCGGCGAAGGGGTCACCGGGCCGATAGACGCGGCCGTTCCAGGGAACACCGGTGCGCCGGGAGTGCGCCTGGTACAGCTTGCGGACCCGGGTGCCTTCCCGACCCCGCAGTTGCCGCATGGTCATCTCGGAGACATCCTCGCCGGGAAACCGCATGCCGTACATCGCACGAGCGACCCCGAGGCGGTGTTTCGGGCGGCTGACCAGCCACGCCTGCCGGTTGAGCAGCCCGGCCCCGCGGCTGGGCCCCAGACCGGAGGCATAGAACCGGACGCCCTGCTCACCGACCCAGCACACGGCGGTGCCGGAGTCACCGAGCAGGTTGACCGCGCCGTGGGTGATGCGGGTGCCCGGCCCCAGCAGCATGACGGCGACCAGCGCCGCGGGCACGCGAACGGTTTCGCGTTTGTTGATGACGACGACGGCGTTCTCGTCTCGGTCGACGTGGCTGCGTTCGACGTAGACGCTGGAGACCCGGTCGACCAGGCGGTGCAGGTCGTGCGGGTCGGCCTTCCACCAGATGTCAGCCACGCGCACCACCGCTTCCCGCCGTGGTGCCCGCCAGCGGGGCGAGGGTGAGCAGTCCGCACCCGTAGGCCTTGCCCGGTCCGATGCCACTGAGCAGTCGCTCGGCGAGCAGGTGGGGGTCGGTCACGCGGAGCCGGCCCTGGAAGGTGGCGGTGTACAGCACCACGGGCGGTTTGCCGTCGCCCTTGCTGAAGCTGCGGCGGTCCCGCGCGATGATGCGCACCTCCCGCGGCGCCTGGTCTGCCTGATCGATGGTCTCAGCCTGATGGGGTGCCTGCTGCTGCCGGTCCTCGATCACCGGGGCGGTTGCCGTGCTGGTCTCAGGCACGTCGAATCCCCACTTGAGGGTCCGAGCCAGAAACCACCGCAGCTGGGCGGCGGCGGTGCGGTGGCCGATGCGGTAGGACCGCGCCCGGTTGGGAACACCCTGGGTCTTCTGCAGGACGGTGGGTTTGGTCGGAGAGGGGGTGTTCTGCACGGGGTTGGCGGTCAGCCGGAAGGCGAATTCGTGGCCGGCGCGCAGCCGCGTCAGCAGCGGCGTGTAGTCGGCGACCGCGGCGTGCTCGCCGTCGGCGTCGGGCCAGCCGGCCTGCTCGACGAGGTGGTTCCAGTCCGGCCGGGACTGGGTGAGGACGAGCAGGTGTGGCCGTCGCGGGTCGTCGGCGTCCAGACGCCAGAGGCTGCGCTCGGCGGTGGGGTGGTCGGGGATCGCGTTCAGCACGGCGGCGTGCAGGGCGCGGGGGTTGGCCAGCAGAGTGCGGCTGGCCGCGCGCAGCGGGTTGATCCTGATGCGAGACAGGTAGGGCATGTGCTTACCAGCCAAGGAGAGCGAAGGGATCGTGGCCTGAATCAGCGTCGCCCGGGTCGGTGGCGGCTCGGTTGTGCTGAACCGTGGTGGGTACCGACAGCCAGGCATGCCGGATGCGACGGGAGGTGAAGGCACGGGCGCGGGGGTCGAAGCTGGTGGGCACGTCGTAGACCCGGTCCTCACCCGTGTCGGGGTCGTCCAACACCACACGCAGATCCACCCGACGCAGATCCACCCGGGGTTGGTCACGGCGTCGCTGAACCCGCTCGGGGGCCTGCCAGGGCTCGGTTGTCAGGGCGGCTTCCAGCGGCCCGTCGCGCAAGCCCAGGCACAGCGGCTGGGTGGGAACGCAGCTGCGGCGACCCAACGCCAGGGGGAACGCCGGCCGGCGCACCGCTTTTTCCAGGCGTTCCAGAAGGTCGCGGGGACCGGCCAGGCCGGCCACGAACACCGCGTCCTCCAGGTAGAAGCGGGTCGTCACGTGGGTGAGCTTGGGCGGCGAGGTCGGCTTCTGCAGCCCCTTGGCTGTGACTCCGGCCTGGGGAAGCGGGCGGCCTCGGTAGTCGCTGACGGTGTGGTAGTCACGGAGCAGCCGGCCAGGGCGGTCGACGCGAACCCCGAGCCGGAGCGCGGTCAGGTCGGTCAGTGACTCGCCCCGCGCTCGCCCGTCGGCCGCCGCGAGCAGGCCGACGATCCCGGACTTGGTGGGTTCGGGTCGGGTGTCGCGCCGGTTGAACGCACTGCGGTCACCCCAGGACTGCAGCGGCCCGGCCAGTCGAAGCAGCAGGACCGCGGGCTCGGCGCCGACACCATCCGAGGGACTGGACCCGGGGGTGGACATCAGGCGTGCTCCCCGAGATCGGCGAGGTAGGTGTTCAGGTCGGTGAGCAGGTCAGCGAAGCTGCGTGCCGGCCCGAACGCCTCCACCAGTGCGGCGGCGGTCTCGTTGTCGTCGGGGAAGCTGTGGCAGAGACCCGTGTGGAGGGGTCGGTCGCCCCACGTGCTGACGGCGGTGTGCTGTTCGCGTGCCAGGCGCCGTGCGGAGGCGGCGGCGATGCCCTGGCCGGGCGGCACGGGGTTCTCGAACGCCGAGACCAGGTTCACCGGTTGATCCGCCCGCACGCTGATCGCCACCAGGTGGGGCAGGGTGCGGTGGGCGAAGGCGTTGCCGTAACCGGTGGGCATGGACCGGACGAACGAGCGCACGAACAACTCCACGGCGCGGCGGGCGGCCTCCGCGTCGGCGAGGTTGTCGAGGAGCTGGTGCAGGCCGATGGAGGCGTAGCGGTACAGGGTGGCCGAGTTGAAGCCGATCGCGCCGATCATGCCGGCGCCCAGCTCCTCGGCTTCATTCTCGTCGTCCACCGCGGTGAAGTAGTCGAACTCCAACTCGGTGGCGTGCGTGGACAAGGCGTGGGCGACCTGGGTGGCGGCGTCGACGTTGAGGGCGGGCACGTCGGCGACCATCCGCCCGAACAGCGCCACGTCCACCGGGTGACCGGTGCCCAACGTCTGAACGATCGGCAGCTTGGCGAGCTCGCTCTTCAGCGCCGAGTCCTCCAGCGCGGCCAGGTCAGCGGCACGCGGTGCGATGAGGTCGGCCACCGCGGCCAGTTGCCGCCGCCCGTAGAAGAGCAGATAGGCCGTGTCGCCGGTCTTCTTCCCCTCCTTGATGCCCAGTGTGGACAGCACGGTGGTGGCCAACCTGCCCGCCGTCTCCGCGTCCACCCCGCTGCTGCGCTCGGTCACCAGTGCCGCCAGCTTGGCGATGACCCTCTTGGTCCGCACCCCTGACTCCGCAACGGGCAGCCCGTGGTCGGTGAACGCCATCCGCGTCGCCCGCTTCCAAGCCTGGGAAGACACCCGGGAACGGCGCACCCCACCGAAATACGCTTCCTTGGGGTTTCCTTGGTCATCACGGTTGAGGTTGGCCGGAGGCACGGTCTGCAGGATGTGAACGTCCAGGTAACGCCGGAAAGCCACTACAGAACTCCAAGGTTGAGGTGGCGGCGGCAACCGCCAGAAGAAAGACAGCAAGAGGAATTCACGGCGACACAACAGCGTCGCGCGATGTGGTGGGGAACGCGCGGGGCCGGGTGACGCCGGTCAGGGCGAGGCGTCCTGACCGTTCTCCTTGGGTGTGGAACTCCAGTCGAAGTAGGCCAGCCCCCAGTAACGGCGCACCTGTTGACGACCGTCGCTTCGATGCCAGTAGTGCACATCCCGCAGCAGCAGGTCGTAGTCCACCGGGATCGCCTGGCTCCGAAGCTGTTCGACCAGGCCACGCAACCGGTAGGCGAACGCGGACACACTCGTCGTGTTCACGGTCGCCGTCACACGCCGGTCGAGCGCTTCTTCACCGAACTTGCCGCTCTGCCGCAGGCGCCGCAACGCTCGCCCGATGCTCAGGCCCGGCTTGTGCATCGGAGAGCGGTGGCCCTGCTGGTGCAACCCGAACAAGGACAGCGCCACATGCTCGGCGACCTGCTCGTCGGACACCTTTCCACGCCGTGCGAGGTAGTCATCGATGGGGCAGGTGTAGAAGCGCACCAGCGCGATCGCCGATCCCGCGGGGCGGTTCAGCCCGGTGCGCAGCGCCGCCAGGTCCTCGCCCGGCGGGATGCGGCCATCCTGCCGCCACTTCCCAGCATCGCCGATCCACCGCGACCAGTAGCGCGGTGGAGTCTTCTCGGTCATGGTTCCTCAGGCTTCGGTAGTCGGGTCCTCGCCCGGCTCACCCCTCGCGGCGGTGGCACGCGGCAGGATGCGGTCGAGCTGGCGACGGAATCCAGCTTCAGCGGTGGCGAGACGATAGGTGCGTTGTTGCCGGTCGACCGTGATGGTGCGGCCGAGGAACGCACTGCCGGGAACAGCTGCCATCAAACGGTCAGCGACCCGCTGGGCCACCGTGCGAGCCTTGCGTTCCCAGGCCAGGTGCCCACGTTCGACCAGGTCGAAGTCCTCGCCGGCCGTGCGCAGCCCGGCCAGCAGCCGCCGGACCAGATCGTCGAGGGCGTGCAGGACCACATCACCGGGCCGCTGCCCCTTGTCCCACGGCATCGGCTCGGCCCCCAACGCACGGCGCAGGTCGGCCGACAGGTTGTTCAGCGCGCGGGCCAGGTCCTCGGCCTGGGAGACGACCTCCAGGATGGTGGCCCTGGCCAACGAATCCAGGTCCAGCGCGGCCAGTGGCAGGGGAATCGAGTCGACGATCACGTCCTCGACAACCGCGGACTGGGTGCCGTAGACCACGCCGGTCACCTCGATCTGCAACGGGTAGTCCGAGGGCATCTCCTCCCGTCGCGCGTTGAGCTCGTCGAGCAGGATGCTGGTCTCGAATCCCTGGGCCTTCGCGGTGGCCTCACGGCCTTCGCGGCTCAACGCCAGCAGTGCGTCCAGACCTCGCCACACAGCCTTGCCCGGCTGGTGCCGGCGAGGTCTGCGCGGCAGAACCTGGCGCTGCTTGCCCCGTCCCGACTTGCCGCCCGCACGCCCCGTGGATTCCAGTGTCCACGTGGTGTGCGGCTCGAAGTCGGGCACCTGACTCAGCCGGTCTCCCGCCGCGATGATGACCCGTGACACCCGCACACCGTCATCGGTCTGCTCGGGCAGCAGCCGGATGCGTCGGGACTGCCACGTCCACAGGTCCAACAACCCGGTCGCGGCCCTCGTCTGCCAGGCCGGCAACGCGACCGAGTCGGTCTCCTCCACGCGACCGTTGGTGTTCCTCCGCGTCCATTGTGGACGGTCATCGGAGCGCAGTGATGGGCCGCTGGGCAGGTTCAGCAGTATCGTGTCGTAGAGGGTGCGACCGATCGGCATGACCACCCCGAGCTGCCCGAGAGGCCCTGTGGGGTTGCCCGTTGTCTTTCCCGCCTTGACTTTCGGGTCGTTCACCGCGCCGGTCTTGATGGCGGCGGTGTCCCAGCACTGGGCGTGGAGCAACCACCGAGCCGCCTGTTGCGGAGTCAACTCCAGCGGGTCGGCATCCGACCTGGCCGAGAACAGCGGCACGTTGTTGCCGGTAGCCGCCGTCACCACCAGCAGCGCTGTCCCCTTCGTCTCCCCGCTGACCGCGGTCAAGCCCGCGACCTGGCCGAACGGGTCGGTCTCGTCGAACAGTTCAAAGCGGTGGCGATACTTGTCGAGGTAGCGTTCCAGCGCGGCGCGCTGGTCATCGACGAACTTCCCCTGGTCGAAGAGTGCCGCCCACTCACTGGTGTCTCGGGGGCGGCCGAGCGCGGCGAGCACGATCGGCAGCAGCAACTGACGGAACAGCGCGGGCTTTTGCGTGGGAAAGTCCACGAGGAGATCGTCGAACTCGTGCGCGTTGAGCAGGAGATCCCGTAGCGAGTGCTCGGTCGCCTCCCCACTGTCGCGGGGATAGGCGAGCAGCCACGGGTCATCCACTAAGTTGACCATGTGCCCCCCGGCCAAACTGGCTATGTTTTGCGGACACGAAGAGTATCAGCCTGTCACCCCTGGTCACCAGTTGGGTATGTTGGGGTGCCCCGCGACGCACGAGTTGTTGCGGGCTGAGGGGGTGACCCTTGGCTGTGTTTTGTGACGGTGCAAGGGTTTTGTGTTGGCCCCGCACTTGCGGGGAAGAGTCCCAGGCGCCCCTCACACCCAGCTCGGTTATTTCTCATCGGTCATGGGGTCGTCTCCTCCACCAAGCCGAGTTCCTTGTCGTAGCGCAGGGTGGTGCCGTTGGGCAGGCAGAAGGGTTGCCCGTCGACCGTGGCACGCCCAGCTTCGTCCAGCACGAGGGCGAGACTGTGCCGCAGCCAGGGATGCCCGTACCACCCCGCCAGCGGTGTCAGGCGTTCCAGGGCGAGGTCAGTGAATTTCGACGGCAGGCGCACTGTCGCGCCGAGCACTTCGTCAAGCAGTTCCGATGCGACGTCGCCGTTGTGCGTCAACGCCCGCCCAGCCAGCGTGCGATAGCGGTCCCCGTCGTGGACCACCAGGATCACCTCGACGCTGCGCTCACCATCGCGAACGAGGGCTTCCACAGCTTTCTCGGTCCCACCGGCGGATGCGCCAGCGAAGTGCAGTCCCGCCAACGTCCGGTTCTCGTGCTCGCCCAACCGCGTCAGCAAGTAGGTGTCAGCCTGTTCCGCGCGCGTGCGCTGGCGTTGTTCCCACTCCTGCCACGCCGCCTGTTCGGCACCCCGCCAGTCCTCCGGCACCACCGGACAGGTCGGGTCGTAGACCCGAGCCACCAGCTCAGGCACCTGACTGGGAACCTTCCACCCCTGCCCCGGTTCCCCCGCGCTGGCCTGGTGATCAGCCGGGTGCGGGGCACAGTCTTCGGTGTCGGGGTTCCTTTCGTCCAGTGTGGACTCCGCAGCGGCGCGCAGGACCTCAGCGGCCGAGCGCTGCAACAGGTAACGGCCGTAGATGCCCTCACTGGCGTACAGGATGTCCGGCACCGCCCCCGCACCAGGATCGAATCCCGTGACCACCACGCGTGGCCTGTCGACGCCGGGGGGACGGTCGATGCCGTCGTGCCGGTGCAGTCTGCCGATCCGCTGCAGCAGCAGATCGATTGTGGTCAGATCGGTGACCAGCAAGTCACTGTCCACATCGAACGATTGTTCTGCCAACTGGGTGGCGACCAGCACAAAACGCCGCGGACGTCGGATTTTCGTCTCGTCTGCGGAGGTCTCGGATCCGGAGCTACCACGTGCGGATGTCTCGGCGGGCTCAGCGTGTCCGGCGGCAGGGCCGAGCAGGTTCAGGCAGCGCTCGGTGCGGTCGGCTCGCTCCTGGGTGGCGAGGCGGGCGTGCAGCAGCGCGACGTCCTCCCCGAACCAGTCCGGCTGGCGCAGCAGCTCGTAGAGCGACTGGGCCCGAGCCACGGTGTTGCGGATCACCAGCGCGCATCCACCGTCCTGAAGGCGCCGCTTGAGCAGTCGCGCCACGGCAAGGTCAGCAGCCTCTTGAGCCTGACGCCGCTGGTCGCGGTTGGCCCTCTTGCCGGGGATGCGCTCGGCGAGCACCTCCACGTCGACATCCAGGTCGGCTCGCCAGGGCGTGGTGTCCCGGGACGTGATCACCGGCGTGTGGCTGGTCGGGTCGATCCAGGCAGTCGTCACACACGGGTAGCCCGCTGCTCGGATGGGCTTGTCGAGGGTGAACTCCTCCCGAGAGGCCGCGCCGGCCAGGTAGGCCTCAACGAGCTGCTGCCGCTGTGCTGGCGGCAGGGTCGCTGACAGCAGCACGACCGGAACCCGAGCCTGTCCCAGCCACCGCAAGCCTTCGGTGAGGAACCGGGACATGTAGACGTCGGCGGCATGAACCTCGTCCAGCACCACGACCTTGCCCATCAGACCGGACATGCGCAGCATCACGTGCTTGGTGCGTGTCGCCGCCAACAACAACTGGTCGATGGTGCCGACCACGAACGGGCACAACAGCCCTCGTTTGGCTCCCAAGAACCACTCCGCCGGCACCTGCCGTTCCCCCTGCCCCACCGCCCGGTTCGGGGTGACGCCGTACAGGTCGTCGTCTTCCGCCATCCCGAACTCGTCCACTCCACCAAACCGCTCCTGGGAGCCGTCTCGGGAGGACTCCAGCAGCCGCCGCCACTCGGCGTTGAACATGCGCTTGCCGTGCAGCAGCGCCACCTGCGTGGGCAACGCCGGGTCAATCCCCTCAAGCCATGTCCGCACCTGGGTGAAGATCGGGTCGCTGGTGGCTTGGGTCGGCATACCCACGAACACGCCGTCGGCGCCGAACCGAGCGGCCAAGATCTCTGCGGCGACCAACGCCGCCTTGGTCTTCCCCTCTCCCATCGGGGCCTCAACCACCACCAAACCGGGGTCGGTCATCGCCCGGACAACCTCGATGACCAGCTTCTGCGACTGACGGGCTGGATCATGGAAGCGCTCCTCGAACACCCCTGGCCCAGGCTCGGAGCGGGCACCCCAACCACCACGCAGACCCAACTCGGCCCACGCGCGCTCGGCACGACCGCGTGAGGCCTCGATACTCACCCGCGAGAGATCGTCGACGCCCGTGAAGTGGTTCTCATCGCTGGCGATCCAGTCCGCCATCACCACCAGCCCACTCAGGTGCAGCTGCGCAGCCCGCGACGGCACCACCGCCGGCTGCACTGCTTTCAGGTCAGGGAATCCGAGTTCACGAGTGAGCAGCTCGATCACCACCTGCTGGACCCGCTGCCAGTCGCAGTTGCCCCGCAGTTGTCCCTTGGCTTTGCGTGGCTCCGGCAATTGCCCCTCAGAGGGAAACAGGCCATGGTGGCCCGCCACCAACGGCCAGACCCAGGCCACCTGGTCGGGGTGCCATCCGGCCTGCCGCAGCGCGTGCCGCAGCAAGTAGCCACCCGCGCGGTCGTGCCGCCAGCGGCTTCGCGCGGCGGTGGGCTCATTCCAGGTCAGCCCCGCGTCCCTGACGGCTTGCGCGCCTTCAGGCCAGAGACGCTGATGGGCAGGCGTGGCCTTACCGCAATCGTGGATCCCACACAGCCACGCGAACAGCTTCCGGCCTCGCCCATGGCCGCCTGCGACCTCATCGAGCAAATCCCGTGTTGCCGGGGCGAGATAGCGATCCCAGATCACCTCACCCACCGCAGCGGTGTCCACCAGGTGCGACATCAACAGATTCGTGACACCGCCGGCCTTCTCTTTCGACTTCCCCCACACAACACCCAACCAGCGCTCGATCCGCGGATCGTCCTCGAACTGCACACAACCCCCCTTGGTCTTGGCAGCACTCAGCGCGAGGAGCGTATAAAGCGACCCTGACAGTTTCGGACAGCCCGGCACGTCAGGACGGAAGCCGCCCATGCCCATCTCCCCGTGCCCGCCGAACCAACCGCACATCGCAGCCCGTAGACGGCTTACTGGAACCGCTCAGTCAGCTCCACCCGACCCACAGGCAACCAGGAACCACATCAACCCCAAGACGTCATCCTCGAAGCTCCTGGACAAAATGAGCACCCAAGTGAGATAAAGCGCCAGGTCAGGAAGTGTCGGCCCCGCACCCGCGGGGGTTGCTCTTGTTGATTCGCATGCTTTGGTATTCAGCGCGAGTCGGCCCCGCACCCGCGGGGGTTGCTCGCTGGGCGTGTCCAGCCACCGCCACCCGGTCCCGTCGGCCCCGCACCCGCGGGGGTTGCTCCAGGGGAGGATCCATGACCGACGACGTCAGGCCGTCGGCCCCGCACCCGCGGGGGTTGCTCCGTCACGCTGACGGTGGCCTCGCGGATCAGGTCGTCGGCCCCGCACCCGCGGGGGTTGCTCCTGTGGCCGTACTCGGTCAGGGGGCGCACCGGGTCGGCCCCGCACCCGCGGGGGTTGCTCGGCGCAGATGGTCGGACTCGGACCACGCCCGGGGTCAGCCCCGCACCCGCGGGGGTTGCTCCCCTGACCTCAGCTTCGTTGCCGACGTCCTGTGGTCGGCCCCGCACCCGCGGGGGTTGCTCCTTGGTGCGCCTGCCGGTGGAGGTGTGGGCCACGTCGGCCCCGCACCCGCGGGGGTTGCTCCGTCTGCTGGTCGGGAGGTGACGCCGGGTCTCCGTCGGCCCCGCACCCGCGGGGGTTGCTCC
>NZ_JAMTCK010000007.1:0-325738 GCF_024171785.1 Goodfellowiella coeruleoviolacea | reverse complement strand
CGTCGGCCCCGCACCCGCGGGGGTTGCTCCTGCTGCGCCACGTGCTGGATCGCCACGGGTACGTCGGCCCCGCACCCGCGGGGGTTGCTCCACGGTCACCCGCAAGACTCGGTTCAGCCAGAAGTCGGCCCCGCACCCGCGGGGGTTGCTCCCCTGCGGTTGTTCGCCGTGCCCTCGGTAACGGGTCGGCCCCGCACCCGCGGGGGTTGCTCCGAGCCCAGGGCCGTTGATGTGTCCCAGGTAGCGTCGGCCCCGCACCCGCGGGGGTTGCTCGGGGCAGGCGGCCGAGCGGGACGTCGTCCGTTAGTCGGCCCCGCACCCGCGGGGGTTGCTCGGTGGGTTCGACGTTGCCGCTTGTCGGCGTCGCGTCGGCCCCGCACCCGCGGGGGTTGCTCCCGAGGTCGTCTGGCTGGACTGAGCGCCGCAGCGTCGGCCCCGCACCCACGGGGGTTGCTCCTGGGCGGGGGGAGACGCCAGACTGGACGAAGGCGTCGGCCCCGCACCCGCGGGGGTTGCTCCCCTGCGCGGTCAGCTTCGAGCCGTCGGCCCCGCATCCGCGGGGTTGCTCCGCCACCGCGATCGCGTGCGTCACCGGCGGTGGTCGGCCCCGCACATGCGGGGGTTACTCTCCTTAACAGTTGAGTACATTCGATTCCTCAGAACCGTTAGCCATGCTCGAGTTCCGCCTCGTATTCCTGATAGGTAACACGGAAAAACTCGAAGAAGTTGTCATACGGTTCAGAGTCCCGCCAAGGAAGCCAGAGGACGGGATGTCCCCCGTCGGTAACGGGACCATCCTTCCAGATGGCGAAGATGCTAGAACCTTCCTCAGGGTAGGTGATCGGGTATATCTGATTGCGTGGGGGTATGACACTGGGATCACCGAGGGACGAGCAGAAGGCGTCGAGGGTTTGGTTGAGTTCTTCCCACGTCTGGCCTTGACCGAGTTGTTCAGTGCTCAGCAGAGTGCTGCCGAGATAGAACTCCGGCCACCCGTTGGCGTAGCTGAGGAAGTCGCGGTGCTGCGGATCCAAGGCGTCACCAAGCCGACGTTCAGCTGCAACTATCTGATTCTGGGTTGCCGCGAAATGGGGAATGGTGAACGGGTGGATGTCGTTGACCTCGTGGACCCGTCGCCGCAACAAGCCCATCTCCGCGATGAGGTCAGGCCATGGCGGGATGTTGCCGGCCGGATTGGTCATGGAATATGAACTCCTCGACGAGGAGACTACTTCCCTCCGTCGCATGATTAGTTCGACGGAGGATATTCGATCTCAAATTTTGCGGGCTTGTATCCTATTGGATACCCGTTTGCCTGTCCAACCAAGGAACTGTTAACCCGTTTGGCGATGTCGTGCCATTCGTACGGCTCTCCCTTACCCATCCAGGTAGCGTCTGGCACGTGGCCAGCCACCCCCTGATAGGGAGCGCCAGCCTGCTCGGCACGCTTACGCTCGGCGTAGGCGGCTTTCTCAGCCTCGTTACGCATTCCGTTTTTCGTGGTTGCCACCCACCCGGTCTTGGACAGCGCGTTCGCGGCGACCGCCCGGTTTGAGCCTTCCACGTACCGCTCAAAACTGCCGGACCTCCTCCTTGGTCGCCCACTCCGGAACCTTGACCTTGACCGGCCCGGACCCACCTCCTGGACCGCTGGTGGCACCCGTCGTGCCGGGGTTCGTTCCGGCCGGCTCACCAGCCCGACCCAAATGTCCCGTCCGGTTGAACTTGTCCGAGGACAACGCGAGTGACCTGCGGTTCGCCAACTAGGTCCGGACAGGTTGGCGTGCGTTTGTCCGGACCTAGTTGGCGGAATCCGGGGCAAGCCGTCCGCGGCGATGACCGCCGTCCCGGACGCGCAAAGAATCGTCCTGCGTTCCGTTTCATGTGGGAGAGTTGGTGCGTGGGGAATCGCGAGATGGATGACGAGCAGCGCGAGCGGATGCACGACCTCAAGCGGTCGACCTGGCGCGGAGTGCTGACCGGCTCTGCGTTCCTGGTCTTCGCGATCCTCGCGGGGACGTTCCTGCTCGACGACTGGACAGCGCTTCTGTTCTTGGGCACGACGAGCCTCGCGCTGACCATCGTCGTATTCGTCTCGCACTGGCGCTACATCCGGCGTGGACCGTTCCCCCGACTGCCCGTGAGCATGCGTGATGGCACTACCCCCTCGTCCGGGGAGAGGGTGGCCGGTGGGGATCGGACAACAGGTCAAGGCGGCTGAACTCAAGGCGCCTTGCTGGAAGGCCTGCTGCTGGGCGTGGTCCCGGACCTGGTCCTGCTCCCCGCGCCGGCCGTGGTGCTGCTGATCTCGGCGGGCAAGCTCGCCCGCCACGCCTCACGGCCCGCAACCTAAGTCCGGACGTTCGCAGCAGCCTCGCAAGGTAAGTCCGGACTTCGCAAGGTTCGGCCGGACAGGACACACGGTGTCCTGTCCGCTCGAACTCGACGGATCGCGCGGCCGTGACCTGTCGTTCGTCAACTAGCTCCGGACGGGTGCTTGTTGAGTTGTCCGGACCTAGTTGTGCTGGGTCAGGACGTTGGTAGCACCACTCTCGGGAAGACTCGGGAGGGCTCGGGCGGGATACCCACGATGTTGACGATGTCAGCCGCGACCGACAGCGGCACCTCGGAGATCGTCACCGAGGAGCGATCAGGCCGGTGCGGTCCCCGTCGTCCGCAAGGTCCGCAGCTGCGCCAGGGACAACTCCCGCGTCCGGTTCGACACGGGCGAGGACGTCCAGTCGTTCAGATGACGATTCGCCGTCACCTGGCTCGTGTCCGGGGTGACATCGTGACCGTCGGAGGCCACGATCTTCTCGATCATCGCGGCGAACTTCCCGGGCCCACCGCCGCCATAGCCGACGTTGTAGCCCTCGCCTGTCTTCTCGGGTAGGAAGTGCAGCTCCCCGCGGTCGTTGCGCAGCCACATGACGCCAGCGTCCTGATCGATGATCAACCGCTCCAGCACCTGGCCCTCGGGCAGCGACAATGGGGAGAACGTCCAGTAAGTCCATTCCTCGATGTTCCCGCTGACCGTGCGGTAGTGCTGTTTTACCACCGGCATCCAGGTGAGCGGATCGTAGAAGGTCGTCAGACACACGCAGCCGTCGCCAGCGATTGCCGACGGCGACTCGGGGTCGTCGAAGACGCAGGGACTCCACAGTCGCGGGGCCTCGTTATTGGAGACCAGGGCCATGTGAAGTGGGGTCGGCTCGGTGTCCTGCAACCGGCCAATCCATTCCTGCGTGTACCGGCTGGAATTGCGCAGTTGCTGGGTGGCGTTGAGCGCAGATCCCCACAGCTTCGGTGTTTCGCTGTAGAGCACAAAATTGAACCATCCCCGCTGCGGGTCATAGGTCAGGTTCAATTCGCCAGGCTGGTAGGTCATCAGTCGGGATTCCCTTCCGTGGTCGGCTCCGCCAGCATCCCATCCGCCCCCGACAAGAGCGTTGGGCGGACCCCGGCTTCAGCCAATCGGCGCAACCGCGATCACGGACGCCTCGAACGGCACTCACCAGGTCTCGGTCAGCGGCACACGCCGCTCCCCGCCCTCATCTGCGTACGGAGCTGCAACCGCTCGGTCAGCGTCGGTCGCGCCCCGCCGGGTCTCTCTGGCGGCGCCAGCACCGCCTGACCGACCCCGACAAGTACCTCCGGGCACCGACACCACTACCGACAACTAGGCCCGGACGATCGTCGGCTCGGTTGCCCGGAGCTAGTTGGCGGTTTCGATGGCGCGGGCTGGCCGGAGCGGGTTGGTGAGGGCCCGGTTGTAGGTCCGGTGCTCGTGAGCAAGTCGCGGCCTGGTGCCTGCCGGCGTTCGTGGACCGGATCGTGTTGGCCAGCTGACGGGTTCGGCGACGGTGTCCAGGTAGGACGATGACGCTGGTTCCGGCCGGACCCATTGCTGGCGCGGAAGCCGCGATCTCCTTGGCGGTGAGCAGCTACCGGCTTGCGCGGTTTCGTGTCGGTGTTCGTGGTGACTTCGAGCGCCGAGGTGAACAGCTCGCGCTTGATCGATCAGTCGCGCGGGACCACCGAAGTGAGGGTGCGGTGGTGCAGCATCGCGCCGCCGCCGCAGTGGTGGCGGCTGAACCAGAACGCGCTGGTGCGGCGCTTCTCGTCGCTGCCGGTGGTGGGCTTGCGGAACGTGGGTCCGCCGAAAGTCTTGAGGCTGCGGTGTCGGTGTGCGGCAGGCTCGGCGACTGCCAGCAGTCCTGTTCCCTCCAGCGTGCGATCGGGTCCTTGAACGCGAGCGGGCGGTAGTCGTGCTGGCCGAGGCGGCGTCCGATCTCGGCGGCGAACGCGCTGGTCGTCCGGCCTGCTGGCGGCCGGGCGCCGCCAGCGCAGCGATCCGACGAGCTCGGCGACCGCGACCGCTTCGGGTAGCTGGCGGCGAAGAGCCGGGACGCGCTGAAGGTCTCGGACTCGGCGCCGGGTGGAGTGAACAGGTCGGCGCGCCGGTCCCACTCGTGCCAGGCGTCACTGTCGGCCGCAGTGTCGAGGTCGGCGAAGTTCCAGCGTTGCGCGCAGATCAGGAAGCCCGTCAGCACCGCGTCGAAGGTGGCGGCCGGGCTGACGCGGCGCAGCAGCCGCAGGTGCCGGTGTTGCGCGGCGACGACTTCGGGCAGCCCGGCCAGGCTCGGTTGCGGGTGGTCGACCTGGTCAGGCGGGCCGATCCAAACCTGGTGGCGGGTGCAGACGTAAGTGCGGTGGCCGAGCAGGTGCAACACTGGCCCGCCTGGGTGGCGGGCGTCGCAGCGGCGGCAGCCGCGCTGTGGTTGATGGCGCAGCGCGAGCCAGTCCGGTTTCGGCGTGCGCGGCTCGACGATGGCGCGTTCGAGCCGGTGCCGGGGTTGGGTGGCGAGCAGGTCGCCGTCGAGGCGGCGGGTGGGACTGCCTTTGGCCTTCGGGCGGCTGGCCTGCTGCCAGAGGTCTTCAACGGACATGTCATGCAACGCGGCGAGCCAGGCGAGGTAGGAGACGGCGATCTCCTGGTGTGCGGGCCGGATCGTGATGGGCAGGCGGGAGACCATCAGCGCGTGCCTGCCGAGCCTGCCCGGCGCCGTCGCCGCGCGAGGGTTGTGCTGGTCGCCGTCTTGTCCAGTGGAACGAGGTCGAGCACGTCCGTGGTGATGCGTTCGGTCTCGGTCTCGATGGCCAGGATGGCGGCGCCGTTCAACTGCAACAGCTGACCCAGCCAACTCAGCTCGGCGGCGAAAACATGATGCAAGCCTGGCCGAGTTGCGTCGACAAGCGCTTTGTCGGAGATCCCTACCGCCTTGCTGGAGCAACTCGCCCCGGCTGGACGCCGCTCTCTGCAGCACCTCGCGTTGAACGCGCGGCCACGAAGGCCCTACCCCGAAGGTGAATGTGTTCATGCCCGTGCGTGGCGCAGCCTGCCGAAGCAGCATCCTGCTCTGCCACCCGCGGTAGGACGTGCGTCTGACACCTGACTTAGTCGGCGTTCACGAGTGCCAGCACGGGGACGAGCTGTTCCTCGGCGGTCAGCGACCCGTGCTGCCCGGTAAAGCGACTCAACCGGGATTCGACCGTCGAACGGATGACCGCCAGGTTGTCCTGGGCCGCGACCACGAGGTCGCCGATGCGGGGCCGGACATAACCAGCGACGTGTGGGCCGAACCAGCCAGCCTGGATGGCCTCGTCACGGTGGAGAACCAGAGCGTGCTCGCCGAGGACCTCGTGCCAGGCGTGTCGCACCTCGCTCGTCGCGCCGGGTTCGGTGTAGACGTGTCGAACCCGGGGTTCGCCGCCGAGCATCCGCACCCCGTCCTGAAGCGCGGGTTCCGTATCGAAGTCCACCCGGTCCTCGTCGGTGACGGTGACCATGCCGTGGTCGGCGGTGACCACGAGCATGCCGCCCTGGGGCAGTCCGGCGGCGATGGTGGCGGCGAGCTGGTCGATGTGGGCCAACTGGTAGCGCCAGGGGTCGCTGCCGGGCCCGTAGACGTGGCCGAGCGCGTCCAAGTCGGCGTGGTAGGCGTAGCAGAAGACGCGGTCGCGATCGTGGAGTGCGTGGAGTACGCCACTGGTGAGATCGCCCAGCCCGTGGACGCCGCGGAACCGCCCGCCGCGCAGCACCGCACGGGTCAGGCCACTGCCGTCGTGCTCGTGCGGAGCGAGCACGTGCACGGCGACACCCGCCTCCACGGCCCGTTCGAAGGCGGTCGGGCGGGGCTGAAGTCGCTCGGGAACAACTCGAGTCCGCAGATCGAGGCGGCGGCCTGGGCCGTGCCGGTACCAGCCCAGCACGTTGAGCAGTTCATCCCCGGCGGTGAACGAGTAGCCACCAGGCCGTGCTCTCCGGAGGGCAGCCCGGTGCCGACCGAGGCGACGCTGGTTGCCGTTGTCGCCGGAAACCCCGCCGTGATCGGTTCACCTTCGGCTGCCAACGAGGACAGGAACGGTGCTTCGGCCTCATGCGATCGAAGCAACCGCCAGCCCAAGCCGTCCACCAGGAGCAGGCACACCCGTGACGCCGGAGGAAGCCCGAGAACGTTGATCATCCCAGGCACCTCCATGCCAGCCAGCACGGACGGAACGACATCAGCCAGCGTGCCCGCTCCGTACCGGGGCACCACAAGAGTCATGCCTGGGAACCTTAGGACTTACCTGGACAGCAGGAACAACAGCCGCACCTGCTCCTCGGTCTGGCCGCCAGGGTACGAGCCACCGCGGCGTTCGGTTGCACTACGCCAGGATCAGCTGCTGGAACAACAACCACTGTCGTGGATCCAACCCGCGCCAGGTCGCGGTCGGCCCTGCTGACCAACAACGGCACCGCCCACGCGACGCCGTCGGCCGGCCCGCGCCCTTGTTTCCTCAGGTCAGCATGGGCAGTGCCGCGTTCATGCCTCACGGGTGCCGCACTCATGCTCTGGTGAACGACATGCGCCGGTAGTTCACTAGGTCTTCCTGCCAGTGGGAACGCGCCTGTCCTGCCTGGCCGGAGGGTAGTCAGGTTCGACGACCACCGTGAAAGAAATCAGCCCTTCCGATGGCCGCTACGGCAAGCACTGGTCATGCTGCCATGGCCTCCGTGGTTCCCGATCGGGCGCCAGAGTGCCACCGGTGCACCCAACTGCCATCCAATGAGGTTGGTCTGGCCGACTGTGGGCGTGTCGGTCCTGACCATGTCCGGCGAAGCTTGTGTCACCCCGCCGGACATGTCTGGGGACTGTCGTTCCCGTCGCCTCGGGTAGAAACAGGATTCAGGGATTCGATCGTGCCAATGGTCAGGTGGGCCCTGTCAGGAGGAGTCCGTGTCGCAGTCCGGTGCTTCGTGGTGGTGGTCTGCTGGGGGTTGGCGCTTCTTGAGCCGATTGGTCCAGCTCGCCACGCCCTGGCCGACTCCGACGGTACCGGCGCCGAGCAGGGGCACGGTGGGGCCCCAGAGGCAGCCGATCACGACAAGGGTGGCCAGCACGACGAGCAGGATGATCAGAAAGCGTCGAAACCTCTGCCTGCTGCCAAGTGCCCACTTGAGGAATCCGGTCCAGCCGTGGTGGTCATCGTGGTGGTCACGAGGCACGGTCGGTCACGCCGGTGGCTGGCTTGTCCTTCCGTGCGTAGTGGATGTTCCCGAGGGGGTTCCGGGCGTGACGGCGCTTGCCCGGCGAATCTAAGGTGTGCACGCGTGTCTCCGTGCTGACGTTGCGGTCATGATTCCTTGGGAGCCACGTCGGGCGGGCGGCCTGTTTTGCACCAGGTCGCCCGGCTCCACCTTTTGTGGCGTCGGACGGCGTAAGGCTCTGCATATAGTAGAGCACAGCCTTCACCACAAGACATAATTAGCGAGAGAACTTTTCCTTGTGATTTCACCTTTCGAGAAGTAGTTTTTCTCACCATAGCCCACACTCGAACGACCATGGAACCATCACCCGAATTGGTTGCCTGACAAAGCAAATTTCGTCGGCCATAAGAGTTTGAGCAGGTCAGCAAGGAATGGCTGGCCTGCGTATCGTGGTCGACCGCCTCTGTGCTCCAATATCGACCTCGGTGTTTGCCGGGACAAGGGCGGGAGCGAACGGCGAGAGGAGTGACGTTCAGCTTCCCCGGGCAGGGTTCGCACGAGGAGCGAATGTGCTGGGTGACACTATTCACAGCACTGTGGTCGCGGTTGAGCGGGAAAGCGAGACCCCGCTACGGCGACGAGGGGGCAGGGTGGTGGACAAACTCAGGTCCACCGACGACTTCAGCTGCAAGGACCTGGAACTACCACAACGGAAACTCATTCTGTTCCTGGTAGTGACCTTAGTGGATAAATTCGGTCAGTTGACCACGACCTACGACAGTCTGATCGATCGCTTCGGCAATGTGGAGGGGCATTGGGCCGCGGGGAAGAACCGGGGCCAGCTACAGAAAGCTTGTGCGAGATACCTGGGCAAGGCGGCCACTCCAGGGCGCCTCCAGTGGGAGAGAATCCGGGATCTGTTGGTCGCGGCTGGCCGAGAGGAGGCGCTGCCCGAGGCCGCGTACCTGTTCTGCCAGGCCACGGGCCGTGACCAGCCAGAAGAGAGATACCGGGGAGAGATCCGTCGGCCGCACTGGGACCAGCCCGGCGTCACGCCGATCACCTCAACCATGATCGGTGGGCTGGAATGGGCCGCACGTTTCTGGAGCGCCGCGACGACCACCAGTCCCGCCCCACCGCCCGCGGTGCCGGGCCTCAGTGGTGAGCGGGACGACGAGGTGTTCCAGCTCGTGCAGTCTCTCACCCGGGCATGGCGTGAGGCGATGGCGATGAACGGGAGGTTACGACAAGAGGTCGACTTGGTGGAGAAACTGCTGGCACGGGCCCAGGGCGAGAAATGGGGCCTCCTGCGATACAAGAGCAAGGCGGAAAAGACGACCGCCCGCCTGCGGCGAGAGAACATGGTCTTTCGCGGAGAGATCGAGCGAATGTTGCGATCTTTGCACCCAAACGTGGGTGAGGAGACCGTGCGCAACCTGATGGCCGACATGCCGCGGGCTGCCGATTTTCCTGACCCCAGGAACACTCCCCCACCAGCCGGAAGTGCGGAGGCAACCAAGAAGCGCCACCTGTGGTACGAACTGCGGGACGGAGGCGCTGACCGGACGGCATGGTGGATGCCCTGAGCTAGGCGACGCGATCAGGTCAACCGACCAGCCAGCCTCACGATGCACCGTTGACCGACGAAGCACCAGATTGCCGAAGAGAGTGTTCGGTCTCATCACATGACGAACCTGGGCCCCGCGCTGGCCATCAGTGTGGGGCCCAGACCGGCCGTCAGCGCTAGTGGTTTCCTTGGACCACGCGTGGCTCATCGGTCTGACAGTGCGCCTGTGACGATGCGAATGTGCCCTGGCTCTCGATCTCCCTGCTATTGGACCGGGCAACAGCTCCTGTCCTGCTGCGCCTCCCGTCGAAGTCGGACATGACCACGAAGGCAGGCGAGCAGCCGGGCTGCCGTGTGTTCATCCCCTGCCTACGGTCGCCGTGCTTCAGAAGGCCAACCACGACCACGGTCGGTCGATCTCGCCGCGCAAGCAGGCCACTCGGTGTCGAGCCTCGTCCACCGCTTTCTGGTTGACGTTGGCTTTGCCGAGAACGAACGCGGTCCAACGCAGTTCCCTGATCGTGGCCAGGGTGCGGTAGCCGGACCAGGTGGTCATGTCGTAGCCGCCGTAAGCGGCCACGAAAGCCTCGTAGTCCGCACGCGCGAGGCGGGCGAAGTCGGTGTAGTCCGCCGCCAGGGACACCAAGTCCCATTCGCGTGGGCCGACTCCCAGGTGGTCGAGGTCCAACAACACCGGTTCGCCACATTGCGGCACGACAACATTGCCCTGCCACGCATCACCATGAATCACACACCACGACAGCCCTGGCAGCAGCGCCCGGTACTCCCCGCGCAACCGTTCCACGAGGCATTGAAGCCATGCCCGATCGCCCTCAGCAAGGAAGGCCCCGGTGTCGAGCGACTCGGTCAGTCCTTCGAACGGATCCACCGTCGACAGCACCGGGCACTTCGGCACGGCCAGCGCGTGCAGTCGTTTCAGGACCGCCCCCAGTTCCGCAGGGGTGGCAGGGCGGTGTTCGGGAAGCTGCACCCACCACGTGACGGGACGGCCTTCAACCACCGTGGGCTGCTCGATACCGTCGATAACCCGGACAACAGGGATACCGGCCCCAGCCAACCAGCGCGACGCCTCAACCTGCCGTCCGGCAACGACGCTCGACCCTGGGGGGCCGACACGAGCAATGACGCCACCGGGTAGTTGGTAGAGGGCGTTCGTGCCGTGCCGGATCAACCTCGCGTCCGCGGTGAGCACGCCCGCTCTCACACCCGCCTGGTGCAGCACGCCGCGCAGGTGAGCGTCCGCATCAGACATCGCTCGTGGCCGATGCAAGGCAGTGGGAAAGGTCGGCGACCTCTGGTATGGCCAGATGGCGTTCGCTGGCACGCATCAGCGTGTGAAGTTCCTCGTTCATCCGCCGAGAATGCAGCACGGCGGCCTCGGCGACGGCCTGCCGTCCAAGTGCGACAGCTTCGTACGGGTCGCCGACGGTCATGTACAAGGTAGCCAGTCGTGCCCTGGAGAACGCGCGTGAGCGCGGGTAGGCGTCGCTGTGCAACCGGATCGCCATGGCGAGGCGCTCGGCGGCGTCTCCTGGCCGCTTGTCCGCCAGAGCAAGGGGAACCAGCGCCCGCGCGGTACTGCCCGCATGTTCAGCCTCGTCGTAGTACGCCAGCCAAGGGGGATCGCTTGCTGCTTGGCGTTCGGCGAAGTGGGCGTCGGCGCGGTCCACCTCGGCCCGCGCTTCGTCATGCCGGCCGAGCATGGCCAACAGCCGAGCGTGGAGCACACCGATCACTGTCCGTCCCGTGGCGGTCAGGCGGTCAGCGCGAACCTGGGCGAACTCGATCAACGACAACGCATCGTCCAGCCTGCCCCTGTGGATGGCGTGGCGCGCCATGTCAGCCAGTGCGGCGGCGCGAAGCTCCCACGAGCCACCCTGCTCAGCACACCAGAGGCTCAAGCGGAAGCACCGCGCCGCGGCGTCGTGGTCGCCAACGTCGAAGGCGGAGAAGCCCACTACTCCTGCCAGGTTTCCCACAGCTTCGAACATCCCCGCTCCGACGACCGCGTCGGCGCGCGTGTCCAGCAGGCGGCAGGCCCAGCGCAGGTGCGCAACTCATCGTCAGGCGTGACACCACACGAGACACCGACATTCGAGAACTGTCTGGTGCCCAGCGCCGCGCGTCCGGCCCACACCAGTACCGCTGCCCGACGGCACCGCCCAGCCTGGTGGGACATGTCAGCGACGAAGGCGACGACGTACATGCTGGACCAGCTGCCACAACGAGCGCCACGCAGCCAAAAGCGGCTGCCAGACGGACGATCGCCACGGAAAGCGGGTTCGAGTCACTCACGGAGGCCCGCAATCGGGCGGAGGACATCAAGTCCGACCAACGCCGAGGACGCTTCGTTGACCCCCGAGCGGGCCAGACCCTGCTCGGCGAGTGGGTCAAGGTCTGGACGGACGCCCACGACGTCAGCATCGGGGCCTGGGCGAAGTACGACTTCCACCTCCGCAACCACATCCTGCCCAAGTTCGGTCACCTGGCACTGAACGAGATCACCAGGATCACCGTCAAGGCGTGGGTGAAATCACTGCGGCGCACACTCGCGGACGTCACCGTCGCCGACGTGGTCACCCTGCTGTCGATGGTGTTGGGGGAAGCCGTGGAGGAGGGTCTCATTCCGGCCAACCCCTGTCGCAAGCTCCGGATCACCGCAGAAGGCCGTGAGCGGCCACATGCGCGGCCGTGGCAGGTGGTGCGCATCGTGGAACGGTGCGAACCCACCGATGGTCTGCTCATCACCACGGCGGCCTACACCGGCATGCGGTGGGGCGAGCTGGCGGGGTTGCGGTGGCCGAACGTGGATCTCGCCAGGGGCACCGTCAGGGTGGATCCAGAGACTGGCGCGTTGCACGAGGTGGGCGGGCGTGTGGAGTTGGGGCCGCCGAAAACCCCGGCCAGTGTCCGGACGATCCACTTGCCCGAGTTCCTCGTCACACTGCTGGCCGAACACCGGGATCGGCAGGATCACGATCACGTCTTCACCGGGGTACACGGCGGGTTGTTGCGGCGGTCGAACTTCCGGAACCGGGTGTGGGTGCCTCGGGTGAATGGGGATCCGCGCCGCGGCTGGGGACCGATTCTGGCGGGCCTGCATTTCCATGACCTACGCCACACGCACAAAACGTGGCTGATCGAAGACGGGGTGCCGGAGGTGGCACAGGCGAAGCGGCTGGGGCACCGACTGGGTGGGGTGCGCGGCATTTATTCGCATGTGACACAGGTCATGATTGATGACCTGTTGGCGGGTCTACAGCGTCGGTGGGAGCAAGTGACGATGAACACTACTGAGGAGTGCTCCCAGAACACATACCCCGACCAGGAGCCCTTCAAGATCTTTTGCTCCCAGAATGCTCCCGAAAACGATCAACAGCCCACCGACGGTGATCGTCGGCAGGCTGTCTGACCAGTGTTTATAACTGGTGGGCGATACTGGGATTGAACCAGTGACCTCTACCGTGTCAAGGTAGCGCTCTCCCACTGAGCTAATCGCCCGAGGCGGAGGCGGGAATCGAACCCGCGTACAGGGCTTTGCAGGCCCTTGCCTAAACCACTCGGCCACTCCGCCGCTTTCCCAAGCTTAATCCCTGGGAGCCTGGCCCGGACCAGAGGGGCCGTTGCCGAGCGGACGACGGGACTCGAACCCGCGACCCTCACCTTGGCAAGGTGATGCGCTACCAACTGCGCTACGTCCGCATGCTTCCCGGCTTTGGAGATTTCGAACCAGTTGGCTTGTGGCCTTCGGGTTTCGATCTCGTCTGCCTCGTTGCGAAGGGAACTCTATAGGAAGCCCGCAGCCGGGATCAAATCGGGGTGCCCGTTCATCCCCGACGGGCACCCTGACCTGGGCTTTTAGGTCAGGTCATTGGAGATCAGGTGGGACAGTGCCTCGTCGATGTCGACCCACAGGTGCTCGTTGCCGGGAACGACGACGTCGTAGGTGCGGTCGAGGAAGTCCGCCAGCTCCTGGGCGGAGGCCTCGAACATGGCGTGACCGGACGGGGAACTCAGCTCCACGACGACCACCTCGGGGTCATCGGTCGCGGGGCGGATCCGGACATCACCGTCGCCAGCTTCGGCGATCAAACCGTCGGCGAGCAGATCGCGGGCAAACACCCACTCGACCCAGCCGGCGCGCCCGGTGCGGAACGCGGCGACCACCGCGTAGGGGTCCCTTGTGTCATATCGCAGCTCAACCTGAACCGGAACCGCCGGAGTGCGCGGTGCCAGCAGGTCGAAAACCGCCGTTGAGCGGAGCGTCACGTGATCGTTGCGCATCGTCGCTACCCTTCTGCTCCCTTCCCGGCCAAGACGCGGCCAAGCTCTTCAGTTGTGACGCCGATGTGGTCCAGAATGCTCGCCCCAGGGCCGCACATCACCCATCCGGGCCAGCATTACTTCGCACTGCGACGATGCCACTCCGTTCCGTGTTCATCGTGCTCGACGACACCTATCTTGGTGGCTCCGACCCCGGCCCGGTACCGCTGTTACGCGAATTTGAGCGTCTTTCTAAGAATCGGATCAACCCCTGCCACACCCGCGGCAGGCCGAGCTGCGCCACCTACCAGTATGTTGCCGCCGACCGCGTTGACCAGCATGAAATCGTGTTCCGTTGAGCACACCCGACGTGGAATACGGGCAGCACGCGCTCGCGAGCTGGACCTGGGGCGGCAACCATCGAGGTGGCTGGGACGTTACAACGGTGTTCCGGGGGGCCTGCCCCACCGCCACGACGCCGAGCCGCGACACCAGACCACGCACGCCAGACCGCGACCACCAGATCGTGAACACCAGTCAGGGGAAGTGATGACCAAGCGCGAGACCACGCACCGAGCCGGCACCTCGACGGCGGACGGGCAGGCGCGGGACACCACCGAGTCCGAAGCCCCGGGGGCCACCCGGTGGGCCTGGCGGCGCAACCCGACGCTGAACCTGACCTACCGCATCGGCGTGGGCATCGCCGGCACCCTGGTGCTGCTCCTGGGCGTGGTGCTGATCCCCTACCCCGGCCCCGGCTGGCTGGTGGTGTTCGCGGGCCTGGCGATCCTGGCCACCGAGTTCGCCTGGGCGGGCCGGGTGCTGCGCACGGCCAAGCGCTACTACGACGGATGGGCCGACTGGCTGCGCCGCCAACACCTCGCCGTCCGCCTGCTCGTGCTCGCCCTCACCGGGTTGGTGGTGCTCGCCACGCTCTGGGCACTGAACGTGTTTGGCCTGGTCGCAGGCTGGTTCGGGCTCGACCTGCCGTGGTTGGGGTCCCCGTTTTTTGCATCTGGCGGGTGATCATGTAATGTATGCGTCGCACCGCAAGAGAGCGGAGCGAACAACAGAACACCGGGCGATTAGCTCAGCGGGAGAGCGCTTCGTTCACACCGAAGAGGTCACTGGTTCGATCCCAGTATCGCCCACCATCCGAAGGCCCCTGACCAGCACGGTCGGGGGCCTTCGTTGTGTTCGGGTGTTGGTGTGTGGGGGCACGGGTGCTGGCCAGGCGGGGCGGGTGGGGCTCGGTGTGAGTTGGGTCATGGTGGCTGGTCAGGTGTGAGCATCCGGACCGGAGCGGTGGGCATGCCCGGAGCGGCCGTGGGTACCAGGGGGCAATGACGCCTTGTATGCCAGTTGACGTGTCCCCGTCTGATGTGTCGCCGTCTGCTGACCGCGCCGCGGTGTCCGGTTCCGCAATCGGGGCGGACACCAGACCGGTGCCCGGAACACCGCTGACCCCCGGTGGCTCCGGGAGGGCGTCGTGACCGGTCAGCCGCGCTACCGCTGTCAGTCGGAGCCCCAGCCGAGCAGGTACGGGGCGGTGACCGAGGTGTGGCTGCCGGAGCCGGCGGGCCCGGTCGTCGACTGCGCTTCCGGGTCGGGGCCGTGCGCGCAGCCCTTTGACGACTACCTGGGCCTGGTGGACCAGAGCCAGGCCGGGAGCGGGCCGCCGGCGCTGCTGCGACCGCCTCGGGACACCCAGGAGCTGGCGCGCTACCGGTGGCTGGTCGGTCACCAGAGCACGTTCGTGGTGTGGCGGCTGTTGACCGATGCCATGGCCAGCGCGCTCGACCACCCGGACCAGGCCGCCTCGGCCTGTCACGAGGCGGGCGAGCTGTTCGGCGTCTACTCGGTGCTGCTGCTGTACTCGGGCAGCTGTCCGCCCGGGGTGTACCACGACTCGCTGCGGCCGGAGATGATGTCCTGCCACCCGGCGTTCAGCGGCGAGTGGGCGCCCGACCACCGGCCGGTGCTGAGCCTGCTGCACCGGGTGCGGCGGGAGTGCCCTACCGGTGCCGCCCGCGAGCTGATGTCCGCGTTCAAGGCCAACCAGCGGGTGCACATGGCGGTGGCCAGGGCCCTGGTGCCCGACGGGGAGTCGCTGCTGCGCAAGGCCGACCGGCGGCCGGGTCAGCGGCCCTCGGCCGAGGAGCACCGGATGTACGACCGGTTCTTCCGGGTCCGGCGCCGGCCGGTGTGCCACCGCACGCTGCGCGCGCAGCTGGTCCGGCGGGTCGGCCAGGCCTGTGTGGACCTGGCCACGCACGGGTTGTACTACGGCGGGCCCGCCGTGTCCGCCTCGGCCGAGGACAGCGCCCAGCTGGTTCGGCGGGTGGAGGAGCAGGCCGGCACCGACCTGGCCGAGCTGGCCGAACGGGTGGTGCGGCACGCCGACCGGCAGCCGGTGGCCGCGTCCCGGCGGGGTTGAGGACCGGCGGGGCTGGGGACCGACGGGGCTGAGGCCTGGCGCGGCGGGGATCTGGCGGGGCTGAGGCCGGTGGGGGCGGGGATCGGCCGGTGGGCCCGCATCGCACGGGAGAAAGGGCACGAGATGGATCTGCGGCTCAAGAGCGTCCCGCTCACCCCGCAGCTGCACGCCTACACCGTGGACCACGGCAGCCCGCTCGACCCGGTGGCGCGCGGGCTGATCGGGTGCACCAACGAGTTGCCCCACGAGGTGGCGAGGATGCAGATTCCCCCGGAGCTGGGTGCGCTGCTCACCCTGCTCACCCGGCTGGTCGATGCCCGGTTCGTGGTGGAGATCGGTGCCTTCACCGGGTACGGCACGCTCTGCCTCGCCCGGGGTCTCGCGCCCGGCGGCACCGTGCTCACCTGCGACATCTCCCAGGAGTGGACGGCCATCGCGCGCACCGCGTGGGCCGAGGCGGGGGTGGCCGACCGGATCGACCTGCGCGTGGCCCCGGCCGAGGACACGCTGCGCGCGCTGCCGCACGAGCCCCCGATCGATCTGGCCTTCATCGACGCGGACAAGCAGAACTACATCCGGTACTGGGAGGAACTGGTGCCCCGGGTGCGGTCGGGCGGGCTGCTGGTGGTGGACAACGTGCTCTACGGCGGCGAGGTGGTGACCGCCACCCCGTCCGAGAACGGGGCGGCGGTCCGCCGGTTCAACGAGCACGTCCGGGCCGACGACCGGGTGGAGCTGGTCATGCTGACGCTGGCCGACGGGGTGACCATCGCCCGCAAGCGCTGAGCGTGCTGGGGCGCCGCGGTCAGATCCGGGCCGCGACGATCGGGGCGAGGCGTTCGGCGAGCTTGACGTGGCCGGCGTCGTTGGGGTGGCCGTCGCCGTCGACGTAGTCGGTGCCCGGGGTCAGCCAGCCCTCGGTGTTGACGTAGTGGACGCCGCGGTCGCCGGCGTTGGTCACCGCGGCCACCGCGGCCCGGGTCTCCGCGACGTAGCGCTGTTTGAGGGTTTCCAGCACGAAGATCGCCGCGCTCGGGTACCTGGCGCGGATGTCGCGGAGCAGGGCCGTGTAGTTGGCCTGGAAGGTGGCACCGGTGACGCCGTGGCCGATGTCGTTGGTGCCCAGGTTGAGCACCACCGCGCTGGCCTGGTAGCGGGAGAAGTCCCAGGGTGTGGTGCCGGTGCTGGCCAGCCGGAAGAACTGGTCCCGCTGGCCGACGCAGCCGGACTGGGCGACCAGGCAGTAGCCGGCGCGGGCGATCTGGGTGTGCCGCACACCCAGCTTCTCCCCCAGCACCCAGCCGTAGGCGGACTGGGCGAGCTTGCTGGTCAGGTAGCCGGCGGTGATGGAGTCGCCGACGAACTCGACGAGCTTGTCGGACACCCGCGGGCGCACCGTCTGCGCCCCGGCGTCGAGCAGCAGGCCCTGGAACACCGTGTCGCCGGAGCGGTAGCCGACGCGCAGCGAGTGGGTGCCGGCCGGCAGCCTGGTCGGGGTGAGGTTGACGTCGCCCTTCACGCCGGCGAAGAACACGTCCGCGCCGCCGTCGATGCTGACGTAGATGTTCACCGCGTCGCGGGCCCGCAGCGTGACGCTGGTTCCGGTGAACCCGGTCAGCAGGTAGGCCCCGGTCCAGTTGGGCACGTAGGCGGTGCCGGAGCTGGTGTCCCACCGGCCCACGTACACGATGTTGGGGTCGGTCACCGAGCCGTGCTCGGCGGCGTGGGCGGCGGGTGGCGGGCTGAGCACGCCCAGGCCGGCGAGCAGGCCCAGGATCAGCAGCAGGCCGCGGCGGCGGGTGGTGGGTGCGGGTACCGACGACATTCGGATCTCCTCGGCCGGGTGGGCGCGCTGACCCACCCGTGCGTGGTCCGACTGTCTGGCCGCAGTCACCTGGTCTGGAACGGGCACCCGAACACCGGGGGGTGTTCGGGCCTCCAACGAAAGCAGGTGTGGCCGGCGGGGGCAACGGCCGTCCGGGTTCACCGCGCCGGGCCGTGCCGCCCGGTCCAGTCGAGCAGGTCGGCCAGCGCCCGGGTGTTCAGCACCCGCTCGGCGGTGATCCCGCACTCCTCGGCCCTGGCGCAGCCGAAGCCGATCCAGTCCAGCTGGCCGGGGGCGTGCGCGTCGCTGTCCACGGTGAACACGCAGCCGAGGTCCGCGGCGAGGCGGAGCAGCCGGCGGGGCGGGTCCAGCCGGTCCGGCCGGGAGTTGATCTCCACGGCCACGCCGTGCTCCTGGCACGCCGCGAACACGGCCTCGGCGTCGAAGGTGGACTCGGGCCGGCGCCGGCCGGTGACGATCCGGCCGGTGCAGTGGCCGAGCACGTCCACGTCCGGGTTGGCCACGGCGGTGCGCATCCGCCGGGTCATGGCCGGCGCCGGCATCCGCAGCTGCGAGTGCACGCTCGCCACCACCACGTCGAGGCGGCTCAGCAGGTCGGGGTCCTGGTCGAGGCTGCCGTCGGCGAGGATGTCCACCTCGATGCCGGTGAGGATGCGGAACGGGGCCAGCTCGGCGTTGCAGCGGGCCACCACGTCCAGCTGTGCGCGCAGTCGGTCGGCGGACAGGCCGTTGGCGATGGTCAGCCGCGGCGAGTGGTCGGTGAGCGCCAGCCACTCGTGGCCCAGGTCGCGGGCGGCCTCGGCCATCTCCTCGATGGGGCTGCCGCCGTCGGACCAGTCGGAGTGGGTGTGGCAGTCGCCGCGCAGCGCGGCCCGCAGCGCCTGCCCGCCGGACACCGCCCCGGCCTCGGCGCGTTCCAGCAGGCGGGTCAGGTAGCTGGGTTGTCGGCCCCGCACCGCCTCGGCGATCACCTCGCCGGTGCTGCGGCCGATGCCGGGCAGGTCGGTGAGCGTGCCCCGGTTGACCCGGTCGCGCAGCTCCTCGGTGGACAGGCCGGCGATGGTGCTGGCGGCGCGGCGGAACGCGTGAACCCGGTAGGTGGGTTCACCGGCTCGCTCCAGTTGGAAGGCGACCTGGCGCAGTGCCGCGGCGGCGTCCACGTGCACCGTCCTACCCGAGGACGCCCCGGCCCGCAGCGCGAGCCGGGGTGGGGCGACCGGGAATCCCGCGGAACGGGGCTTGTGGCCGGCCGGGGCGGCTGGTTCGCTCGGGCACGGTGATCACAACTGCTGGCCCGACCTTGGCGAAGGACCGTGATGGCGACGTGGCGTGACCTGGTGGCGTTCGTGAAGTCCGAGTACCAGGTGATCAAGGAGGAGGCCGACGAGATCCGGCTGCTGTTCGAGTTCGACGACGAGCGCAGCCAGGTGATCGTGCTGGCCCGCGAGGTGCTCGACAACCGCTACGAGTGGGTGCAGATCGCCTCGCCGATCGGGCTGGTCAGCCGGGTCGACCTGGCCGCGTTCCTGGCCGAGGTGGGGCGCAGCACCGTGGCCGGTGGCGCGGCCGTCATGGGTGAGCACCTCGTCATCCGGCACTCCCTGCCGCTGGAGAATCTGGACATCAACGAGTTCGTCGACCCGCTGTCGCTGATCGCCGGCTCGGCCGACCTGCTGGAGGAGCAGTTCTTCGGCAGGGACGACTACTAGGCGGGGCCCGCCTGCCGGGTCCGCCTCCGGCTCACAGCACCTGGGGCTGTCCCTGCAGGGCGGTGCTGGCCTGCTCGGGCACGGCCGGCACGCCGGCCAGGGTCTGGGTGGTGAGCAGGTTCAGCACGGCCGGCAGGCCACCCGTCCTGGCTGCGGCCCGCTGCTGGGACGCGCTGGTGCCGTCCCGCACGGCCCGCTTGAGCAGCGGGTGGATGACCTCGGTGTCGCCCAGCTCGGTCAGCGCGTCCCGGACCAGCCGGGTGAGGTCGTCGACCAGCTGGACCGCGGGCACCTGCCTGGCCTGCCACGGGTCGATGCCCGGTCCGTGCAGGCCGAAGCGGGCGGCCGACCACAGTGCCGCCTCGGTGACCTGCGGGTCCAGCGGCTGGGCCGTGCGGCCGGCCCGCAGTTCGGTCAGCGCGGTGCGCACCAGCGCGCGGACCAGTCCGGCGTAGAGCACGGCGTCGTCGATGGTGGCGCAGGCGTCGGCGACCCGGACCTCCACGGTGGGCAGGTGGGCGGAGAGCCGGGCCACCCGCAGCCCGCCGTGGCCGCTCTTCCACACCCCGCACTCGGCCAGCCGGGCCGCGTCCGCGTCGTAGTCGGCGGCGGAGGCGAACCACGGGGGCATGCCCGCGGCGGGCAGCGCGGTGTAGGCCACCATGCGCCAGCTGTGGAAGCCGGTGTCGAAGCCGCGGCGGTAGGGCGAGTTCGTGGTCAGCGCCAGCAGGGTCGGCAGCCACGGGGTGAGGAAGTTCAGCACGGCCACGCCGGTCTCCCGGTCGGGGACGCCGACGTGCACGTGGGTGCCGCACATCTCGTCCTCGGTCAGGTTGGCGTGGTAGAGCGCGCGCATGCCGGCGTAGTGCGCGCTGTCGGCGATCATCGGGGCGGTGTCGCGCACCAGCGGCTGGCCGACCGACACCAGGTGGGCGCCTTCGGCGCGCGCGGCAGCGGCCAGCCTGGCCCGACCGGCGGTCAGGTGGGCGCGCAGGCCGCGCAGGTCGGTGCACACGCCGGTGATCGACTCGACCTGGGTCTGCCACAGCTCGCCGGTCAGGCGCGGGCCGTCGGCGGCGTCACCGCCGGTCCTGGCGAGCACCTGGCGGCCGATCGGCAGCGGGTGCATGGACGTGGGATCGAGCAGCAGGAACTCCTCCTCCACGCCCAGGGTCAGGCCCTGGGCCGTGGCAGCGGAGACCGCGGGGGTACTACGAGTCTGCCGGGACACTGATGCTTCCCTTCCGGACGCCGATCACGTGCAGGCGAACAGTTGGGGTGGCTGATATCGAGGTCGGAGAGCCGGGCGCCGTCCAGACGGACGCGGAGTGCGGCCCGGCTCAGACAGCGACGTCACCACCACTGTCGCACACGGAACGCAGGGCACCAGTCCGAATCAGTCGGACGACGGGATCGAGCGCCTCGGCCAGGGTGCGCTCCCGGTGGTGGCCGAGGGCGTGCGCGGCGACCAGCCGGCGGGCCGGCCCGGTGGCCGCAGGCCCTGCCGGCGCCCGCTCCGGGCGTGGCGCGCCGAGCTGGCACAGCACCAGCAGCTGGATCGCGGCCACGTCCTCGACCAGGGCGACCGCCCGGAACGCCGCCTCGGCCGGGGGCCGGTCGGCTGTGCCGCACCTGTCCGCCTCGGCCAGCAGCGCGCCGCAGGTCGTGCGGGTGCCGCTGGCCGGGTTCTGGTCGGCGCGGGCCGCCCAGCCCGCCAGCAGCGCACCGACCTGGCGGGCGGCGCGGGTCAGCGCGCGCAACCTCGGCCCGCCGTCCGGCCAGGTCGGCGCCGGGGTGCCGCGCGGGGGTCGGGGTGCCGCCCTGGCCGGGGCGTCGCCCTGGTCCGGGGCGGTGAGCTGGGCGGCCAGCCACTGGTCGGCGCTGGCCGCGGCGGCGCGCAGCGCGTCGGCCGGGCCGGCCGCGGCCGCGGCCACCTCCCGTGCTCCCGCCTGGTCGGCCGCGAGTGGCGGCGGAACGAATTCACCGGATCGGTGCCTGTGGTCCTGCACGCGGGGTACGTACCCAGTGCGCGGCGGCTGAATCGTCTCCGTGACCAGCGCCGCGCACAGCCGGGTCACCGCGGCCAGTTCGGCGGCCCGGTGCGCGGCCAGCAGCGCGTAGCCCGGCTCGGTCGCGTCGGCGGGGGTGGCCAGCAGGCGCCGCTCGCCGGGGTCCGGCACGCACGCGCGCAGCCCGCGCTCGTGCAGCACCTGCCCGGCCGGCCGGACGCCGTCGCCGTGCCACACCCGGCCCTGCCCGGCGAGCAGCCCCACCAGCCAGTCGGCCGTCCCGGACGCGGGCGCCGCACCGGCACCGGGCCGGGGGACGGCCGGCAGGATGTCGTGGTTCAGGCAGGCCAGCAGCAGGTCGAGCAGTTCCGGCCGGACCCGGCCGGCGGCCAGGCACAGCCGCTGGGCCCGGACGAGCAGGACGGCCCGCACCACCTCCGGCGGGGTCAGCGCCCCCGGTCGCGGTACCGGTTCGGCCGCGCCGTCCGGGCACGGTGGACAGGGCGGGGGCGGCGGCACGGGGGCGGCGGCGTAGGGGCGGGATGCCGAGGGCGGCGGGCGGAGGGTGACGGGCGTGATCGCGTCGGCGATCCGGGCCACGGTCGACGGAGTCAGTGGCGCCGCACCGAGTACCAGGTCCCGCCGCTGGCTGACCGGGGTGTTGGCCATGGACCACTTCCCTGGGTGGGTGCCCCCAACCTCGTTGCCGCGCCATGGTAAGTGCTGGTGGCGGCCCCTGCCACAGCACAGTGGACACCCCGGTGCGTCCGTCCACCGCGCGGAATGCCCGCCCTCCTCCACAGTGGACACAGACGGTCCCGGCGCGCCCGACGGCCACAGTGGACGAACCGGCGCGGTGGCCACGCCGGGGTCGGCTACTCGGCTGCCTGCTGCACCCTGGCGTAGGCGAGTTGCAGGAAGTCGGCGCCGGCCAGCGCGCCGAAGGTGCCCATGACCAGCCGGGTCACCCGGGGCGCGAAGACCATGCCGACGGCGAATCCGGTGGCCACCCACAGGTCCAGGCAGAACGGACAGGTGAGCAGTTCACCGAGGGCGTGGCGGAGCGGGCTGCTGGTGCGCGGCTCCTCCATCACCTCGGCCGGCCCGCCGGTGCCCTGGTAGCGGGTGAACGGCGCGCGCAGCGGACTGGTGACCGCGTCCTTGCTGACCAGTCGGGACAGTTTGTGCGTGCCCAGTGCCAGGGTGATCAGGTCGAGCGGGCGCAACCGGGTCGGTGCCCGGCGCCCGGTGGCCGCCGCCAGGCCGACCGCCGCGCTGACCAGTGCCGCGAACACGCCCATGACCAGGACGTAACCCCCGAGTGGACGGTCGGCCGAGCCCCGGTAGGTGGCCGCCTCCCGTTCGATGCCGCTCGCGCCGGTTCCGTTGCCGCTCATCCGCGCTCACCCCATCACGTGGCCGCTCTCCGTCCTCCCCGGACTACCCGCGGGTCGGCGGAGATCAAACCGGAACGGTCGGACGAGCCGGATTTGCCTGTGGTGGGGGCTTTCGGCGATTGTGCCACCCATGCGTTGCTCAGCCTGGCAGACGTCCGCTCGCCTCGCACCGTCCGGTCCGCGCCCGCGTTGCGGCGCGGGTGGACGGACCGCCAGCCCGAGGTAGGCAGGTTTTCCGCTGCCCGTGCCGGCCGCACCGCTGTCACCGGGACCGTCAACCGGCCCCGCGTCGGTTCGATGTGGATTGCCGCCCTTTCGCACGCAACACGGGGACGGGCCCGTGCGTCTTCCGGTAGAACGGGCTGTCCTGGGGACACCGCCGAACCACCTGTTGTCGAACCGAGCTACCCGCTGGTCAACCCGCTGACGGGGGCGACCACGTCCTGGAGGCTGCGCACTATGACATCGCTCACCCACGCGGACTACCTGGCGACACGCCGGTTTCCCGGGCTGGACGGGCTGCGCGCCTTGGCCGCCCTGGCGGTGGTGTTCTTCCACTTCGGTGGCCGCGCCTGGGACGGGCTCCAGGGCTGGATCGGGGTGCAGATGTTCTTCGTGCTGTCCGGCTTCCTGATCACCACGCTGGCGCTGCGCGAGGAGCAGCGGACCGGCCGGGTGTGGCTGCGCGCCTTCTACACCCGCCGCGCGTTCCGGATCATGCCGGTGTACTTCCTGCTGTTGGCGGTGACCGTGGTGGTCACCCTGGGCGAGGGCACCTTCACCAGCAGCGGGATGAGCAGTGCCCTGCCGTTCTACCTGTTGTTCGGCAACGAGCTGTACACCAGCGGCAGCCCGTTCGGGGTCTCCTGGTCGCTGGGCGTGGAGCAGAAGTTCTACCTGGTCTGGCCGCTGCTGTTCGTGCTCACCTCGGTGGCCGCGCCCGGGTCGTGGGCCCGGCGGATGGGCATCACCCTCGGGTCGACCGTCCTGCTGCTGGTCATCTGGCTGACCGTGGACGCGCACTGGGCGCAGTTCCCGCTGCACTACGTGTCCGTGCTGGTCGGCTGCATGCTGGCGATGGTGCTGCACCACCCCAGGGGGTTCGCCGCGCTGCGCCCGCTGACCCACCCGGTGACCGCCTGCGTGGTCGCGGTGCTGTTCGTGGTGGCGCACTTCAGCGTGAAGCCGGCGGCCGCGGCCATCGGCCACGGCTGGCAGGGCGTGGTGCCGATGTACGCGCTCGCGGTGGCGCTGCTGCTGGTCGCGGTCGTGGCGCCGGGGCCGGTGTCGCGGGTGTTGGCGTGCCGGCCGATGGCCTTCATCGGTGAGCGCTCCTACGCGCTCTACCTGGTGCAGACCCTGGCCGCCGCCGTGGTCGGGCTGGTCGTGGAGGAGCACGGCACCGCCCAGGCGGTCGCCGTGTCCGTGGTGGGTCTGGTCATGGCCGACGTGCTGCACCGCTGGGTGGAGCGCCCGGCGATCCGGGTGGGCCAGCGGGTGATCCAGCGCTGGCGGGCGGGGGTGGCGCCGGCTCCCGCCGCGGCGCCGGTGGGCTAGCGTAGGGCTGATCAGGTGGTTGGGCCGGGTTGGGGGGACGGATGCCGCAGCACCCTCCCCCACCGGAACACGCCGAGCCGGCGGCGGTGGAGCCGGGTGCGCCCGGGGCGCGGCTGCACTGGTTGAAGATCGCCGATCCGGACGCCCCGCTGCCCGACATCCCGGCCGACGCCGACGTGCGGGTGCTGCTGCCCGCCGACGAGCGGTTCGCGGTGTTGCGGGAGAAGCTGATCGCGGACGACGTGCCCGTGCGACTCGTGCCCCACCTGCTCGAACAGGAGACCGTGAGCAGCGTGGGCCGGGACGGCCGGTTGACCGTCGGCACCGCCGAGTGTCACCTGGCCCGGCCCGTGCCCCGCGAGTTCAGCCCGGTGTCCGGGGCGCCGGCCGCCGCGGCCATGGCCGCCTTCGACCTGATGTGGCACACCCACGAGCCGGTCGACCAGGTGCCCGCCCACCCGGTGCCGGCCGAGCGGCTCGTGCCGGCCGACTGGCTCACCTTCCTGCCCCATCCCACGCTCAACCCGGCCCAGGCCCAGGCCGTGCCGCACGTGCTGGACGAGACGGTCAACCTGCTGGTGGTGGCGCCCACCGGCGCCGGCAAGACGGTCATCGGCATGCTCGCCGCGCTGCGCACCGTGACCGAGCAGGGCCGCAAGGCCGCCTGGCTGGTGCCGCAGCGCTCGCTCACCGACGAACTGGACCGCGAGCTGGAGACCTGGCGGCAGCGCGGCCTGCGGGTGGAGCGGCTGTCCGGTGAGTACAGCGTGGACGTGGACCGGGTGCGCGAGGCCGACCTGTGGGTGGCCACCACTGAGAAGTTCGAGGCCATCTGCCGGGCCTCGTCGCTGCGCGAGGCCCTGGCCGAGGTGGGTTGCCTGATCGTGGACGAGATCCACCTGCTCGGCGACGCCACCAGGGGCCCGGTGCTGGAGGCGCTGCTGGCCAGGGTGCGCGACGAGGGCTCGGGCATCCGCACCGTCGGGCTGTCCGCGACGGTCTCCAACGCCGAGCAGATCGCCGCCTGGCTGCGCGCCCGCCTGGTGCGCATCGCGTGGCGGCCGAGCCGGCTGACCTGGCAGCTGCCGGTGGTCGCCAGCAGCACCGACTGGGGGCTGGTCGAGACCGCGCGCACCCGGCTGGCCAGCGCCATCACCACCCGGGTCGCCGCCGAACACGGCAGCGTGCTGGTGTTCTGCGGCAGCAAGCGCGGGGTGCGGCGGACCGCGCTGATCATCGCCGCGGCCCGGGGCGCGGACATCCACGGCGTGCACCCCGACGACCTGGACCGGCTGCACCGGGTGTGCCGGTCGGTGGGTGTCGGCCTGCACTACAAGGGCTGGGACCACCGGCGGGAGGCCGAGCGGGCGTTCCGGGCCAGGGACATCGACGTGCTGGTGGCCACCTCCACCCTGGCCGCCGGGGTGAACCTGCCGGCCCGCGCCGTGGTGGTGCGCGACACCCAGGTGGGGTTGAACTCCATCGACGTGGCCACCGTGCAGCAGATGTTCGGCCGGGCCGGCCGGGTCGGCACCGGCGAGGCCGAGGGCTGGGCGTTCCTCATCGTCGACGAGACCGAGCGGGCCGCCTGGCAGGCCAAGCTGGTGGCCGGGCACGCGGTCAGCTCGCAGATCCAGTCCAGCCTGGCCGACCACGTGCTGGCCGAGGCGGTGCAGCGGCGCATCCACTCGCCCGACCAGGCCGAGCAGTGGTGGGTGCGGACCCTGGCCCACCACCAGGGCAACCGCAGCCTGGCGCCGCTGCGGCAGGCCATCGCCTTCCTGGTGGCGGCCGGCTACCTCACCGTGGGCCAGGACGAGGACGGCCGCTCCCGGTTCGCCCCCACCGAGCTGGGCGTGCTGACCGCCCGGCTGATGGTGTCCACCACGATCGGCCACCGGCTGCGCACCGCGCTGGCCAACGCCGCGCTGCCGGGTGCGCCCGCCGATGCCGAGCGCACCCTGATCGCCCTGGTCGCCACGCTGGTGCCGAAGCTGGTCCAGGCGCCGATCGGGGAGGAGCACAAGGGCGCGGTCACCCGGCTGCTGGCCGTTGACGGCCGCCTGGGCGCGCTGGCCGACCAGTCCCGAGGCACGGGCGTCGAGGCGGGGCTGGCCTCCTACGCGCCGGGCGATCTGGCCAGGGCCACCCTGCTGGTGCTGGCCAACACCCCGGGCGCGTTCCACGCCCGCGCCCGGCTGATCGGCGGGGTGCCCTACGCCACCATGTACCCGGTGCTGGAGGAGGCGCCCCGCTACCTGCACTGGCTCGGCTGCCAGGGCCTGCTCGGCACGGTGCCACCCTGGGCCGCGGTGGTAGCCGCTGACCTGGGCAAACGAGTCAGGTGGCGGCGCTGCCAGCCGACCAGGGGGGCCGGGCGACTGCTGTGGATGTGCGAGCAGATGGCCACCCCGGCGTGGCTGGACACGGCCGTGCCCGCGCTCTGGGCCGCGGCCACCGCACGCGGGGTGACCAGCCCGGACTGGTCGGCCACCGGCCAGCCCCGGCACTGCCACCTGGACGCCGCCGGCTACGCCGCGCTGCTGCGCGACCGGGCCACCGGGGTGGTCATCGACCAGCAGGACGACCACGCCGTCACCGCGACCGGGCCGGCCGGCGCGGTGCTGGCCGTGTGGACCGGCCGCCAGCACGCGCTCGTCCCGCTGCGCGGCGGCTCGGCCGTGGCGCGGTTTCCCGAGGGCAGCGGCCCCACCGGCGCGGCGGTGTTCACCTGGCGGGGCGACTACCTGGCCACCGGCTGGCTGACCGAGTACACCCGGATCGGCTCGGCGCCCGAGGACCGTCACCCGGTCGACGTACCCTGGTCCAGGTCCGACCTCGCTTCGCCCGGCAGCTCACCGGCCGCGAACTCCCCAGCCCGAGAGATCCCGGGAACACGATGAGTGCAGTGACCGCCAGCAGCCCCGCCCCCGACCCGTTCGTGCACGAGGCCCTGCTGTACCGCGACGCGGCCGAGTTCGTCGCGGGCACCCTGCCCTTTGTCGAGGCGGGCCTGGCCGCGGGCGAGCCGGTGCTGGTGTCGGTCCCGGCCGCCAACGTCGAGCTGCTGCGGGCCAGCCTGGGCGAGCACGCCAGCCGGGTCCGGTTCCTGAACATGACCGAGGCCGGCCGCAACCCGGGCGCGATCATCCCGTGCGTGCTGCTCGACTTCGCGGCCACCCGGCCGGACAGCCGGGTCCGGATCATCGGCGAGCCCATCTGGGCCGGCCGGTCCGCCGTGGAGTACCCGGCCTGCGTGCAGCACGAGGCACTGATCAACGCCGCGTTCGCCGGGCGGCCCACCGCGATCCTGTGCCCCTACGACGCGACCAGGCTGACCCCCGAGGTGCTGGCCGACGCCGAACTCACCCACCCGGTGCTGTTCGACCGCGAGCACCGGTGGACCAGCGCCAGCTACGACGACCCGGTGCTGGTGGCCGAGCGGTTCAACCGGCCGCTGGCCGCGGCCCCACCGTCGGCGGCGAGCCTGGACTTCGACATCACCGGCCTGGCCGGGGTGCGCCGGCTGGCCGCCGAGCGCAGCGTGGCGGCCGGGCTGAGCGCCGAGCGGGTGGACGACGTGGTGCTGGTGGTCAACGAGCTGGCCACGAACAGCATCACGCACGGCCCCGGCCGGGGCCGGCTGCGGGTCTGGCGGGAGGCCGACACCGTGGTGTGCGAGGTGTACGACACCGGCCGGCTGACCAACCCGCTGGCCGGCCGCATCCCCCCGGCGCACACCGGCAACGGCGGGTACGGGCTGATCCTGGTGAACCGGCTCACCGACCTGGTGCGGATCCACAGTGACGCGGGCGGCACCACGGTCCGGGTCTATCTCTCCCTGGCGGTGGGCTGAGCCCCGGCCCGCTTCCCCAACCGCCTCCCCCCGGCAACAGCCCCGCCACCCCTGGAATAGCCCGGCCCGGTCCCGGCGTTGCACCTCTCGCCTGGCACAGCCACCCCACCGGCGGTGACCCGGCCGGAATGATCCGGCCAGCCGAGTCGTTGAACGGGGTACGGCCCTCGGGCCAGTCGTCGCCAGTGGCCGCGCGCACCCCGACCCCCCGTCCCGGGAACCTCCGTCACGGACCGGTGCCGCCCTGGCGCAGTGCAAGCAGTGCAATCAGCGACCCGGCTCTGCCCAGCCCGCCTGCGGCGCGGCGCGGTGGGCCGACACCAGCGTGTGTTTCCCGCGCTGAGGTAGGGAGGGATGAGGTTGACCACCGCGAGGCGAACGTTCGTCGGCAAGCGCAGCCAGCCCCAGGGCACGCACGACGAGCCCGACCTGATGCGTTACTACATGGACCAGATCGGGGCGACTCCGCTGCTGACCGCGCAGGAGGAGGTCAACCTCGCCAAGCGGATCGAAGCCGGCGTGTACGCGGCCGAGCTGCTGCGCCAGGCGGCCGAGACCGACTGGAGTCCGGACGGGCGGCTGCTCGGCGAGCTGCGCGCCGTCGAGCGGGACGGCCGGCGGGCCAAGGAGCACATGACCAGGGCCAACCTGCGGCTGGTGATCTCGGTGGCCAAGAAGCACACCCGGCGCGGGGTGCCCTTCCACGACGTGGTCCAGGAGGGCAACCTGGGGTTGATCCGGGCCGTGGAGAAGTTCGACTACGCCAAGGGCTACAAGTTCTCCACCTACGCGGTGTGGTGGATCCGCCAGGCCATCGAGCGGGGCATCGCCGAGCAGGCCCGGCCCATCCGGCTGCCCATGCACGTGGTGGAGGCGGTCTCCAAGATCGACCGGTCCGACCGCGAGCTGCAGCGGCTGCTGGAGCGCGAGCCGACCATCGAGGAGCTGGCCGAGGCCGCCAAGATGCCGGCACACCGGGTGGCCGAGCTGCGCAGGGCGTCGCGGGAGGTGGTCAGCCTGGACACGCCGCTGGGCGCCGAGGGCGACAGCCGTCTCGGTGATCTGCTGCGCGACGACAACGAGTTCTCCGCCGCCGAGATGATCGAGCACCGGGCCATGGCCGAGGAGCTGCGCGCGGTGGTCGACGAGCTGCCCGAGCGCGAGGCGCTGATCATGACGCTGCGCTACGGGCTGGTCGACGGCCGGCCCCGCACCCTGCAGGAGGTGGCCAGCCACCTCAACCTGACCCGGGAGCGCATCCGCCAGTTGGAGAAGGACGCGCTGCGCCAGCTGCGCGAGCCGCGCCGCCACGAGCGGCTGCTCGCCTGGGCCAGCTGAGCCGAGGGCCGCGGTCCGGCGCGCCGCGCCCGATCCGCCCCCGCCGCCCCACCACACCACCACCGACCCCGGACGTCGACCCCCGGCGTCCGGGGTCGTCGTGTTCTCGGCGGTCGCCGCCGGTGGCCGGCGCGTGCCGGGCGGTGATCACCGGGGCCGCTGCCGATCGCTGCCTAACTGGGTGCCCCGGGCACCAAGTAGGGTATGCACTGTCCGTGCAAGGTCGGCTCCGCGCGGAAGGCGTGGCGCAGGCAGGGAGATATCGGCCATCGAAAGAGATCAGCTAATTGCCAAGCACTACCGGCTGCTTGAGCGAATAGGCAGCGGTGCGATGGGCGTTGTCTGGCAGGCTCGGGACGAGCGCCTGCACCGGGTGGTGGCCATCAAGCAACTGCTGCTGCGGCCGGACCTTGACGGTGCCATGACCGAGACCGCCCGACGCCGGGCGATGCGGGAGGCACGCATCGCGGCGCGGCTGCAGCACCCCAACGCGGTGGCCGTGTTCGACGTCGCCGAGCACAACGGCGACCCCTGTCTGGTGCTGGAGTACGTGGCCGCCCGCGGCCTGGACCGGATCATCGCCGAGCGGGGCTCCCTGCCGCCGCAGGAGGTGGCCGCGATCGGCGGGCAGGTGGCCTCGGCACTGGCCGCCGCGCACGCGGTCGGGATCGTGCACCGCGACGTCAAGCCGGGCAACATCCTGGTTGACGAGGCGGGCATCGCCAAGATCACCGACTTCGGCATCTCCCGGGCGGTCGGCGACGGCACGGTGACCGACACCGGCCGGCTGGCCGGCACCCCCGCCTACCTCTCCCCCGAGGTGGCCAGGGGCCAGGACACCACGCCCGCGGCGGACGTGTTCTCGCTGGGCGCCACCCTCTACCACGCGGTGGAGGGTGAGCCGCCGTTCGGCCTGAAGCACAACCCGCTGGCCCTGCTGCACGCGGCCGCGGCCGGCAAGGTCAAGCCGCCGAAGAAGGCCGGCCCACTGACCGACCTGCTGATGAGCCTGCTCCAGTCCGACCCGGAGGAGCGGCCCACCATGGAGCAGGCCACCGTGGGCCTGACCGCGCTCGCCGCCGGCAAGCTGGCGCCCATCGCGGCGTCGCTGACCCCGGCCAGGGGGATCCCGGTGATCCGGGACGACGAGGACGACACGGCCGCCGACGGTGACACGCCCGTGGTGGTGCCGCCGACCCCCACCTCGGTGGACCTGTCCCCGCCACCGACAGATCCGCCCGCCGAGCAGCGCGAAGTGGTCCGGACCAGCAAGTTCAAGCGGCCGTTCGTGGTCGTCGTGGTGGTGGTGCTGGTGGCCGCCGTGGTCACCGTGGTCGTGGTGTTCCAGTACCTGAACTCCACCACCGACAACAGCGCCAACGGCCTGCCCACCTCCGGCGCGGTCACCACGGTCACCGAGACCCAGAAGGTCGAGGTGACGGCCAGCAACCCCCCGCCGCAGAGCCCACAGTCGCACCCGGGCGGGGAAGGTTCCCCGTCCGAGCCGGTCACCGATTTCCGCACGGCGGGCCAGTTGGTGGTCGACTACTACAACAACCCGACTGGGAGTTGGGGTTTGCTGTCGCCGAAAGCGCAGGAGTCGTTCGGCGGGGTGGCCGGCTTCCAGCAGTACTGGTCCGCGTTCAGGAACAGCTGGCCGAAGTCCGCGAACGCTTCGCACAACGCTGACGGGTCGGCCACGGTGTCGGTCGGGGTCACGCGAGTGCCCAAGGACGGTGCCCAGCAGCAGGAGCAGCGGGTCAACATCCGGGTGATCAACCAAGGCGGGACGTACCTCATTGATCAGGTGGCCATGTAGCCGGTTAGCAGCAGTTCGCGTTGTCGGGGCGTCGGCCGATTCGGGCCGGCGCCCCGAGTCTTCTCCCGGGCCGGTCAGGCTGTTGTCCCAGGTAACGGCAAGTTCGCCCGATCGTGGTGATGCTGACTCAGCGTGGCTTCTTGACAGTGTGTGATCATCCGTAGCACTGTGGCGTTCAAATAGTGCCCGCGCATTGCACTATGTGCCGAGGAGGAAACTGTGGTCGCCTTGCCGGCGTTGCCGCCGTGGCCCACCGTGGTCGAGCGCGACCCGGCGGTTCTCCCGGCGCGACCGGGCGACGGCCCACCCGGCACCGCCTGACCTCCACCGGCCCACCCGACCAGCCCGCTCAGCCCGACCCGTCACCACACATCGACATGGGGCTCGCCATGAAGTTCAGCATCTTCTCGGTCACCGACCACTACCCCGACCGCGACCGCACCATCGGCCAGTTCTACGACCAACTGCTGGACGAGATCGGCCACGCGGAGGAACTGGGCTTCGCCAACTACTTCCTCGCCGAGCACCACTTCCACGCCTACGGGGTGGTCAGCTCACCCGCCGTGCTGCTGGCCGCCGCGGCCAGGCAGACCTCGCGCATCGGCCTTGGCCCCGCCGTGGCCGTGCTGCCCTTCCACAACCCGCTGCGGCTGGCCGAGGAGTACGCCATGCTCGACCAGCTCAGCGGCGGCCGGCTCGTCCTGGGTGTGGGCTCGGGCTACCTCCAGCACGAGTACGACGGGTTCAACATCGGCCCGTGGGAGAAGCGGCAGCGCTTTGACGAGGCCCTGGAGATCCTGGAGCGGGCCTGGACCGGAGCGCCGGTCACCTTCCACGGCTACTACCACCACGTGGACCAGGTGCGCCTGGCCATCACGCCGGTGGCCACGCCGCCGCTGTGGGTGGCGGTGATCCGTCCGGAGGCCGCCTACCACGTGGGCCGGCAGGGGCGGAACATCATGCTGATCCCCTACGCGTCGGCCAGCAACATCGAGGACCTGGCCGAGATCGTCGGCGCCTACCGGCGGGGCCGGACCGAGGTCGGGCTGACCGGCACCGGCGATGTGGCGGTGGCGCTGCACACCTACGTGGGCGCGGCCGACGGCGACGTGCGCGAGGAGGTCGGGCCGGCGATCCAGCAGTACACCGACACCCGGCTCTACCACCGCAGCCACCGCGACTACGACGAACTCGACGCGGCCGAGCTGGTGCTGTTCGGCGACGCCGACAAGGTGGAGAAGCGGATCGCCAAGCTGGCCGGGCTCGGGGCCACCCACCTGATGGCGCTGAGCAACTTCGGCGGGCTGGACGCCAAGCTGGTCCGCGCGTCCATGACCCGCCTGGCCGCGGTGACCGCCACCGCCGCCACCTGAGCACCGCCGTCGAACACCGCCCGGGCACCCCCGCGTGACCGGGTGAGCCACCGGTCCGGGTGGCGCCGGCCGAACAGCACCACCCGGACCAGCGCGCCTACTCGGCCAGGAAGTTCTCCACCAGGCTCACCAGGGCGACGGGCACCTCGTCCGCGGCGTAGTGGCCGGCGTTGGTGAGCACCTCCACCCGGGCGTTGGGGTGCCACTGCCCCCAGGTGGCGCGCAGCGCGTCGGCGCTCAGCGCCGGGTCGTGCTCACCGGCGATCGCCAACACGGGCGTGGGGTCGCCGACGATCCGCTCGTGGAAGTCGTGCCTGGCCCAGTCCGGCAGGTACGCGGCGAACGCGTCCACCGCGGCGGCCTCGAACGAGGCGGCCACCATCTGGTCCAGCCACCGACCGCTGAGCCGGTTGCCGGTGGTCAGGTCGATGATCGCGCGCCGGCTGCCGGCCTGCTCCGGCGCGCTGGAGAACAGCGCCCAGGCCTGGTCGTCGAAGGGCACCCCGGAGGCGGGGACCGGGGAGATGCCCACGATCTTGCGGACCCGGTGCGGCGCCTCGGCCAGCACCGCGGCGGCGGCCTTGCCGCCCATCGAGTGACCCACTAACGAGAACTCGGCCCAGCCCAGCTCGTCGGCGAGCGCGAGCACGTCGCCGGCGGCCTCGGCCAGGGTGAACTCGCCCGGGATCTGCTTGGCCTGGCCGTAGCCGCGGAAGTCCACGAAGGCGTAGGTGAAGTCGGTTTCGTTCAGGTAGGGCCAGATCGACCGGTAGGCGCCCCGGTCGGCGAACCAGCCGTGCAGCGCCAGCACCCGGTGCGGGCCGGAACCGTGGATCTGGTGCGGGAGGACAACAGCGGCCACATCGGCTCCTTGTCTGACGCGAGTGCGCGAGCAGCGGTCAGGTGACCCGACTCCGCGCTGACCGCTGACGGCCCGGCCGCCGGTCCGCTCCCGACGGGACGGACCAGCACGGGACGGACCAGCACGGGACCGGGCCAGCGCGCAACGGACCAGCGACGCTGAGTGATCACGTGACCCGGCACAGCATCAGGCCATCAGTTGATCATGTCAAGAGGCCAGTCGCCTGGTCACTGTGTGACACCACCGAGCAGTCGGGCCGTCTCCAGAACGAGTGGCGCGATCTCACTCTCCTGGCGGCTGCCAATGGCCACCACACCCACGCTCGCCTCGGGCAGGCCGACCGGCGGCATGATCGGCGCGGCCAACCCCCACGCGCCCGGCTGCAACTCGCCGGAGGTCACCGAGTAGCCGACGCGGCGGGCCGCGGTGATCGCCTCCCGCTCACCCGGCTGCGGCGGCCGGCCGGCCAGGATGGCCACGCCGGAGGCGCCCAGGTCCGCGGCGTGCCGGGCGCCCTGCCGGTAGGCCACGTGGGTCGTGGTGCGGGACGGCTCGGTCACCGCGACCACCACGGCGTCGGTCCCGTCCAGCGCGGTGACGAACGCGGTCGCCTGGCACGCCTCGGCCAGCGAGCGCAGGTGGGGCCCGAGGGTCTGGCGCAGGGTGGGCCGCACCGCCGCGGCGAGTTCCAGCACGCCCAGCGCGAGCTGGTAGCGGCCCGACTCGGTCCGGGTGACCAGCCGGTTGGACTGCAGGGTGCCGACCATCCGGTAGACCGCGGTCCGCTCGATGCCCAGCTCCCGGCTCAGCTCGGCGTGGGTCATGCCGTCCGGGAACTCGCGCAGCTTCCACAGCACGCGCAGCCCGGTGTCCAGCGTCTTGGCCCCCCGAGGGGCTGTGTCGTTTCCAGCTCCCGGCCGGTTCCCCGGCCGATCCGCGTCGTTTCCAGCTCCCGGCCGGACCCCCGGCCGATCCGCGTCGTTTCCAGCTCCCGGCCGGCTCCCCGGCCGATCCGCGTCCTGCCCCGCTCCGGTCGTCGCCCGCTCGGTCGCGCTCACATCCACCACCAAATTCCCGCCCCGCGTTTCCGCCAGTACACCGGATTCCGATCATTGTGCACTATGTGCGCAGAAGCGTCACACGTCCGGATGGAATTGGAAAAAACAGGTGTGTACGTCATGACCGCCTGCCGAATGAAACGCGTAATGAACGGCCGAGATGCGCACAATGTGCGCAAGTTGATCACCATGTGCACGCTGTGGCACCCTTAGGTTGGGCGGTTCGCCCGAACCCAGCCAGTGCCGCCAGATTTGCGCACAAGGGGCAGGTAGGACTGTGGCAGCGACAACGCGCGACGAGGCCCTTCGGGAACATCCTGAACTGGCCAATCTCGAATTGTTAAAAGATGCCGGGTGGCGTTTTCAGCCGTTGGCCGACGAGAACGGCGAACCCCTCTGCCTGGTGGGTTTCCACCACGTGGGGCCCTACACCGACGCGATCTACCTGTACGACGTACACGACAGCCTGGCCGTCCGACTGCTCGGCGACCAGCCGGGCTGGCGCGGCGGCATGGTGTGGCGCTACGCCGGCCGCCTGGTGGAGTGCGTCCGGGAACTGCTCGCCCTGCCCACCCCGACCCTGACAACACCGCTGCTCAGACGGGGCTCCTCAGCCGCGGCGCCGCACCTGCCCCGACTCATGTGAGCAGGCTGACCCGCCGCGCCCCGGTGGGCCCGACCTCCTGACCGATCCGGCCCACCGTCGCCCCAGCAGGGCGTTGGCCATGCCCCGGCCAACGCCCTGCCCTGCTGGTGGTTCCTAGCTCCCGCTCAGGGCGTCGATCCCGGTCAGCGCCCGACCGATGATCAGCTTCTGCACCTGGCTGGTGCCCTCGTAGAGGGTCAGCACCCGGGCGTCGCGCAGGTACTTGCCGACCGGGTACTCGTCGATGTAGCCGTAGCCGCCGAAGACCTGCAGCGCGTTGTTGGCCACCCGCACCGCCGTCTCACTGGCGTGGTACTTCGCCATCGACGCGGCCGTGGCCACCGTCCTGGTCGGTGCTCCCCGGTCCAGCATGGCCGCGGCCCGCCAGGTCAGCAGCCGGGCCGCCTCGACCTCCACCGCCGCGTCCGCGAGCAGCTCCTGCACCAGCTGGTGGCTGGCGATCGGCTTGCCGAACTGGTGGCGCTCGCCGGCGTAGCGCACGGCCGCGTCCAGCGCGCCCTGGGCCACGCCCACCGCACCGGCCGCCACGGACACCCGGCCCTTGGTCAGCGCGCCCAGTGCGATGCCCAGCCCTCGGCCCACCTCGCCCAGCCGGGCCTCGTCGGGCACCCGCACCCCGTCCAGCACCAGCTCGGCCGTGGCCTGGCCGCGCAGGCCGAGCTTGCCGTGGATGGGGTTGGCGGTGAAGCCGGGGCTGTCGGTGGGCACCAGGAACGCGGTGATCCCGCGCCCGCCCTCGTCGCTGGTGCGGGCGAACACCAGGGCCAGATCGGCCCAGGTGCCGTTGGTGATGAACATCTTCTGGCCGGTGAGCACCCAGTCCCCGCCGTCCCGGCGGGCCCTGGTGCGCAGCGAGCCCGCGTCCGACCCGGTCTCCGGCTCGGTCAGCCCGAAGCAGCCCAGGGCGTTGCCGCTGGTCAGCTCGGGCAGCCAGCGCTGCTTCTGCGCTTCGGTGCCGTGGCTGGCGATGGTCTTGGCGACTAGGCCGAGCGAGACCGACACGATGCCGCGCACCGACGAGTCACCCCGGCCCAGCTCCTCGGTGACCAGCGCGTAGTCCAGCATGTCCGCCGGGGTGCCGCCGTAGGACTCGGCGATGGTCAGGCCGAGGAAGCCCAGCTCCCCCAGGCGCGGCACGATCGCCCGGTCCACCTCCTCGCGCCGGTCCCACTCCCGGACGTGCGGGATGATCTCGTCGTTGACGAACTGCGCGGCCAGCTGCCGGAAGGCGGCCTGGGTCTCGGTCAGGTCGAAATCCATCACTGCTCCTGGTCTGCGGGGGCGAACAGGTCGGCGGGCTCGGTGCCGGTGTCGGTGAGGGCCAGTCCCAGCCGCGCCCGCTCCACCAGCCAGGCGCTCGGCCGGTACCGGGGGTCGCCGGTGGCCGAGTGCAGGCCGGTGAGCACGCGCACGAGCAGGTCCGGTCCGAGGTGCTGGCCCCACTCCAGCGGCCCGCGCGGGTAGCCCAGCCCGAGCCGCACCGCCGTGTCGATGTCGGCCGGCCGGGCCAGCCGCTGCTCGGCCAGGAAGCAGCCGGTGTTCACCACGGCGGCGGCCAGCCGCTGCGCGATCGAACCGGGCACGTCCCTGGCCACGGTGACCGCGCGGCCGGTGGCGGCCAGCGCGGCCAGTGCCGCCCTGGCCAGCGCCGGGTGCACCGACGGCGGCACGGCCAGGGTCAGCCGGCCGGCGAAGCCGCCCAGCGGGTCCACCCCGCACACCCGGTCCACCGGCAGGCCGGCGGCCAGGGCGGCGCTGGCCGCGCTCCGCCCGTAGGGGGTCACCAGGACGACCGCGTCGGCGGGCGGCCGCTCCGCCTCGACCACCCGCACCCCGGCGCCGCCCAGCAGCTCGGCCAGGGCGCGCCGGGCGGCGGGCTCGGCCGGGTCGATCCACACCGGGACGCCCGGCGGGCCGGCCGGCGGCACCGGCTCGGGCTCGTCCTGGCGGACGCCGTCGACGTAGCGGTAGAAGCCGGCGCCGGTCTTGCGGCCGAGCAGGCCGGCGCGCATCCGGGTGCGGGTGATCCAGGTCGGCCGCAGCCTCGGCTCGGCGTAGAAGCCGCTCCAGATGCTCTCCAGCACCGGGTGGGACACGTCCAGGCCGGTGAGGTCGAGCAGTTCGAACGGGCCCATCCGCAGGCCGAGCACGTCCCTGGCGACGCGGTCGATGTCGGCCGGGTCGGCCACGGCCTCGGCCAGCAGCTGCAGCGCCTCGGTGACCAGGCCCCGGCCGGCGTGGTTGACCAGGAAACCCGGGGTGTCCGGGGCGCGCACCGGCTCGTGCCCGAGCCGGCGGACCAGCGCGGTCATCACGTCGGGCAGGCCGGGCGCGGTGCGGGCGCCGGCGACCACCTCGACCAGGCGCATCAGCGGCACCGGGTTGAAGAAGTGCAGGCCCACCAGCCGGCCGGGGTCGGTCAGCGCCGAGGCGATCTCGGTCACCGACAGCGAGCTGGTGTTGGTCGCGAACGCGGTGCGCGCCGGGCAGACCCGCTCCAGGCCGGCGAACAGCGCGCGCTTGGTGTCCAGGTCCTCGCGGACCGCCTCGATCACCAGGTCGCAGTCGGGGGCCGGTGCCAGCGGATCGGCCAGCGGGTGCAGCCGGGACCTGGCCAGCTCGGCGCGGTCGGCGGTCAGCCGGCCCTTGGCCACCAGCCGGTCCAGCACGGCGTGGACCTGGGTGACCGCGTCGGCCACGGCCGCCGGCACCGCGTCGGCGAGTTCCACGTGGATGCCGGCGGTGGCCACGAGCTGGGCGATGCCCCGGCCCATCACCCCGGCGCCGACCACCCGCACCCGGTCGATCCGGCCCGACCAGTCCCGGCCTGTGCCGTCCTGGCCCGTGCCGTCCTGGCCCGTCCCGTCCTGCCCGGCCGGCGGCTGTCCGGTGGACTCTGCCATCGCGCTCCTCCCTGGTCCGCGTCCGGCTCGGCGCGGCCAGCCCCGTCGCGGGTTGGTCTCCGCGCCGAGCAACCCGGGTCTCATGATCGGTGGCCGGCCCGGTCCTGACCAGAGCCATGCGGCCGGGGGACGCACGGACAGGTGTGACTGGCCAGTAGCCGGCCGGCGGCCGGCGTGCCCGGTCCACCCGGGGTCACCGAAGCGCCCGGCCGCTCCGGGGTGTTCACCCGGCACCGCGATCGCCGGTCGCGGCCGGGCCGGCGGGAACGTCACCCACCGGAACCGGGGCGGCCGGCATGTCCAAACTGAAGTGGCATCAAACTTCCCGCCAGGGTGAGTCGTCTTGAGGCTTCTTCCCGTGGTTGCCAAGCTGATCACGAGCTTTGTCGGGCCGGTAGGACACGCCCACCCGAGGCCGCATCCCCGCCAGGGTCACGTCCGCGCCGCGCCGACAGCCAGCACTGGGGCACCTGATCCACCCTGCTCTCCCACGCCACGGAGGCGCTATGACCCCCCACGACCTCGCGGTCGACACCGAGTCGCTGGACACCGCGAGCATCGAGTTGCGCGTCGAGGACGTCGAGTCGCTGAGCGCGGGCCCGGCGGTGCTGGACCCGGCCGCCGCGCCCCCGGTGCCGGCGCCGGCCGGGCCGGCCGGGCCGGCCGAGTCGGCACCGGACCGTCCCGAGTCGACCTGAGCCGCGGTGCGCTCGACAGTGCGCCGCACCGACCCGACACCGGCGACCGAGGCCCCGATGTACCCGCGACTCAAGCAGGACGTCCGCTACGTGCCCTGCGCCCACGGGGTTTACCTGCACAGCGACCGGGCCACGGTGACGATCCCCGGCACCCAGGCGTTCGCCTGGCTGGACCGGCTCGCGCCCTACCTGACCGGCGCGCACCGGCTGGACGAACTCGTCGCGCCGCTGACCCCGGACAAGCGGGACACGGTGGAGCGGCTGGTGCGGCTGCTGCACCGGCACGGGTTCGTGGTCGACGCCCGGTCCGACCGGGCGCACACGCTCAGTCGGCACGAACAGCGTTGCTACGCCGACCAGATCGCGTTCATCCGGTACGCGCGCGACTCCGCCGAACACCGGTTCCAGTGCTACCGGCAGGCCAAGGTGCTGCTGCTGGGCGGCGGCCCGGTGCTGGTGGCGCTGTTGCGCGCCGGGCTCAACTCCGGCTGGCGGCACGTGCGGGTCCGGCCGGGCACCGCGGCGGACGCCGCCCTGCTCAGCCAGACCGCCGACCACGGCCGGCACGACCCGCAGCAGCAGGTGATCGTCCACTTCGAACCGTCCGATCCCGGCCAGGACGACTCCGTGCTGGCCGACGAGATCGCCGCCGCCGACCTGGTGTTGCAGGTCTGCGTCGGCGAGGCGAGCGAGCTGATCGCGGTGGCCGAGTGCTGCGCGAGCGCGTCGACGCCGCTGGGGCAGTTGCTGGTGACCCGCACCGAGGCCTGGTTCAGCCCGGTGGGCCCGGCCGATCTGGCGCTGTCCGGCTGGCGCCGGCTGGACGGGATGGGACTGTCCGCCACCGCCACCGCCGCGCCGAGCGGGTCCGACCCCGAACCGGGTGACCGGCTCACCGGGCCGGTGCCCTCGGTGCTGGCCAACCGCCTGGCCCTGGCGCAGTTCCGCCACCTCACCGGGCTGCCGGAACTGCCGCGCCCGGCCGGGCCAGCCGCGCCGCCGACCCTGGTCCGGGTTGATCTGTCTACTGTGGACTCCAGTGCGCACCGCGTGCTCCCCCATCCCGGGACCACCACGGCGAAACCCGTTGAGGCGGCGCAGGCACAGGAGCGGTTCGCCGCGCTGGCCGGCGGTCAGCCGCTGACCCCGCAGCAACTGCTGGCCAGGGCGGCGGTCGCGGTCGACGCGCGCACCGGGCTGTTCGGCGACCTCGACGAGGAGGACTTCACCCAGTTCCCGCTCGCGGTCTGCCGGACCACCCTGTCCGACCCGTTCGGCCTGCTGCCGGCCTGGGCTCCGGCGCCGGCCGTGTTCGGCCACGGCGTGGGGCGGGACAGCGCGCGGCTGGCCGCGGTGCTGGCCGCCTTCGCCGGCTACGGCTCGCTCAGCGTGGACCGGCGCCGGTTGACCCCCACCGTGGACGGACCGGTGGTCTGGGGGCTGGACCTGGTCACCGGTGCGGTGCGCGCGGTGCCGGCGCGCCTGGCGTTCCCGGTGCTCACCGGCTGCCGCGTGCCCTACCGCCCGCCCACCGGCGCGGCGGCCGGACTCAGCTGGTCCGACGCCCTGGTCGACGGGCTGCGCCAGCACTGCGTCGACCTGCTGGTGCACCGGCTGGCCGCGGCCGGCGCGGCCGAGGGGCCGCCGCTGGACCCGACCCTGTTCCCCTTGTGCGGCACCGCTGTCGGCCCGCCGCCCCGGCTGCTGGAGGCGCTGGGCGAGCCGGTGTCGGCCCGCGATCTCACCGGCGTGCTCGGCGTGCCGGCCTGTGCGCTGCGGATCGGCCGGCACGCCGTGGTCGCCGCGGCACCCACTTCGGCCCAGGCGCGCTCGGACGCGCTGCGCCAGGCCCTGCTGGCCTGGCAGTCCACTGTGGAGGGACAACCGGACTGCGCGCCGGCCACGGTTCCGGTGGCCTGGCTCACCTCGGCGGGCGAGGGCGGTGCGCCGGCCAGCTGCCTGCCGGTCGACCCCGGCCTGCCCGACTGGTCCCGGATGGCCACGGCGCTGTGCGCGGACGGGTGGACCCCGGTGGCCGTGCCGCTGGACCACGACCCCCAGGCGACGCGGCTGCTGCCGTATCTCGTTCAGGTGGTGCTGCTGCATGACTGACCTGCTGTCGCGTCCCGACCCGCACCCGGCGGCCAGTCCGAACGGGTCGGTCGAGCGGCCGGTGATCGCGTTGACCGGGGCGGACTGGCTGTCCGCCGCGCTGCGCGAGATGACCCCGGCGCGCCCGCACCGCGCCACCGACACCGGTGCGCCGCGCCCGCCGCACGGCGACGCGGTGACCTGGATCTGCGCCAGCGAACCCGACCACATCCCGATCCGCTGCCACGCCCTGGTGGTGGTCACCGGGTTCGCCGGCGGGCCGCAGCGCGAACAGGCCCGCCGGTGGGCGGCCCGGCACGGGCTGCCCTGGCTGCCGCTGCGCGTCGGCGGCGGTGCGGTGCTGATCGGCCCGGCGGCCGTGCCCGGCACGGCCGGCTGTCCGAACTGCGCGGAGCTGCGGCACCGGGACAACCACGCCGATGTGGACGGTCACCAGGCGCTGTGCGCGCGGTTCGGCGACACCCCGGCGGTGCGCTTCCCGGCCGCGGTCAACCCGTTCGCCGCGCGGATCGTGGCCGCGCTGGTCACCGACGAGATGTCCCGGCTGCTGACCGCGCCGCGCACCGCCCGCACCCGCGCCGCGCTGCTGCGGCTGGCCACGGAGACCGGCCTGGTCAGCCGGCACCGGGTGGTGGCGCACCCGCTGTGCGGCGACTGCGCCCAGCCCGTGCCGGACGGCCCGGAGCAGGCCAGGGTGGTGCTCGCGCCGGCGCGCAAGACCAGCCCGGAGGCCTTCCACACCACGCCAGCGGCCGAGCTGGCCGCCCGGGTGCAGCGCACCTGTGTGGACCCGCTGACCGGGGTGGTCGCCGGGGTGGACACCTGGCTGACCCCGACCGCGGCCGGCGCCACGGCCCGCGTCCCCCGGGCCGGTGACGGGCGCGGCGGGCTGCTCGGCCACGGCACCGCCGGGGACTTCCGCTCGGCCCGGCTGGCCGCGCTGCTGCGGGCCCTGGAGCGGCTGACCGGCGCGCGGCCGCGCGGACGGCGCGCCCAGGTGTACGCCAGCTACCGGGAGATCGCCGACCACGCGGTCGACCCGACCACCCTCGCCCTGCTGCACCGGACACCGGTGGCCGGCCGGGCCGGCGCGGACCGGGCCGTCGACGTCGGTGAGACCGCCGTGCTGGACCTCGTGCCCGCGCTGGCCATGCTGGCCGACGCCGACCCCGACGCCGAACCGGCCGACCTGGCCGCGCCGGTCGGCCCGCCGACGGCCGCCCCGCAGCCGACCACCTGGGTGTGGGGGTACTCCTTCGGCCGGGGCGAGCCGGTGCTGGTCCCGGAGGGGTGCGTGTACCCCGACACGGGCGCCCAGGGCGGGCCGGAGGCGGTGGGCTGCGCCGTGGGCGCCTGCCTGGCCGAGGCGGTGCTGCGCGGGCTGCTGACCGTGGCCGAGCGGGACGCCTTCCTGCTGACCTGGTACGCGCGGCTGGCCGTGCCCCAGCTGGCGCTGGACGCGGTCAGCGACCGCCGGATCACGCTGCTGGCCGAACAGGTGCGGCACGAGTTCGGCTACCGGGTGCACGCCTTCGACACGACCCTGGAGCAGGGCGTGCCCAGCTGCTGGGTGCTGGCCGTGCGGGACGAGGCCGCGGCCGGCGGGAGCGCGCCCAGGGCCCGGTCCAGGAGCCAGCTGGCGGCGCTGTGCGCGGCCGGTGCCCACCCGGTGCCCGAGCGGGCCCTGCTGCGCGCCGTGCGCGAGCTGAGCGCGGCCCTGCCCGGTTCGATCCAGCGGCACGACCACCGGGCCGCGGCGGCCCTGCTCGACGCCCCCGAGCTGGTGCGCACCGCCGAGGACCACCGGCTGCTCTACGGCCACCCGGACGCGCTGCGCCGGCTGGACTTCCTGTGGCAGGGGCCGGCCCGCCCCCCGGCCCGGCCGGGCCAGCGCCGGCCGTGGCCGGCCCACTCCGACATCGCGCACGACCTGGTCGAGCTGGTCGGCCGCTACCTGGCCAGCGGGCTGGACGTGATCGTGGTGGACCAGACCGGCGACGAGCTGCGCGCGGCCGGGCTGACCGGGGTGCGGGTGCTGGTGCCCGGCACCGTGCCGCTGACCTTCGGGCACCCCGCCCGGCAGCTGCTCGGGCTGCCCCGGCTGCACACCGTGCCCCGCCTGCTCGGTCACCCCGACCGCGCCGGGAGCGCCGGGGAGATCAACCCGCACCCGCACCCCTACCCGTTCGGCTGATCGCCCGTCCGGCCGGGCCGGAGCCGGCGGGTGGACAACCGCGCTCGCGGCCCGGTGGGGTTTGCGACGATCAGCGGGTGAACGAGATTCAACGTGTCGGCGTGGTCGGGTCCGGTCTGATGGGCTCGGGCATCGCCGAAGTGTGCGCGCGGGCCGGGCTGGACGTGCTGGTCGCCGAGGTGGACCAGGACGCGGCCGAGCTGGCCAAGGGGCGGATCGCCGCCTCGCTGGGCAAGGGGGTGCGCAGCGGCAAGCTGTCCCCGGCCGACCGGGACGCCGCCCTGGAGCGGCTGCGCTTCACCGCCGAGCTGACCGAGTTCGCCGACCGGCAGTTGGTGGTGGAGGCCGTCGCCGAGCAGGAGCAGGTCAAGACCGAGGTGTTCGCCAGCCTGGACCGGATCGTCCGGGACAGCGGCGCGATCCTCGCGTCGAACACCTCGTCGATCCCGATCATGAAGCTGGGCATGGCGACCAGCCGGCCGGAGCAGGTCATCGGCATCCACTTCTTCAACCCGGTGCCCGTGCTCAAACTGGTCGAGCTGGTGCCCTCGCTGCTCACCGGCGACCAGGCCTACCAGCAGGCCGAGCAGTTCGTCACCGCGGTGCTGGGCAAGGAGGTCATCCGGTCCAAGGACCGGGCCGGGTTCGTGGTGAACGCGCTGCTGATCCCCTACCTGCTGTCGGCGATCCGGATGCTGGAGTCCGGGTTCGCCGCCGCGGCGGACATCGACACCGGCATGGTGCTTGGCTGCGCCCACCCCATGGGGCCGTTGCGGCTGGCCGACCTCATCGGACTGGACACCACCAAGGCCATCGCCGAGTCGATGTACGAGGAGTTCAAGGAGCCGCTGTACTCCCCGCCGCCGCTGCTGCTGCGCATGGTGGACGCCGGGCTGCTCGGCAAGAAGAGCGGCCGCGGCTTCTACGACTACGCCAGCTGATGTCGCCCACCCCGGCCGCTCCGGCGGCCGGGCCGGCCGCTCGTGGCGTCACCCGGAAGTCCGATCAAGAACCGGGTTGCCTGGAACGTTCTGTTGCGACAGCCGGTGCGGAAACCCCTGTCCAACCACACCATCGGGTGAGAATTACCCGTCGCACACAACCCTGGATATCGAAAAACGAGCAGTTCAGCAGCGGTGTCACCGGACCGGTGTTGATCTTGGTCTGCTCGGGGGTGTCTACCCTGGACGGAAATTATCCGGCAAGCTCGGTTGCACTGCCGTCAGTGGCCAAGACATCGCCGGAAGGAATGGTCTCGTGCCAGCAGTTCGTAGCATCCGTCAGGAGCAACGAAGACTCTCACACGAACTGCGCGCCCAACGTCGGACATGGGTTGACATCGCCGCGGTTTTCCGCGACCGGTACCGGGTGAACGCCCGGGTCGCGCTGCGCCTGGTGCGCGGCTGGAGCCAGCGCGAGGCCGCGGAGCAGTGGAACCTGCGCTGGCCCCAGAACCCCAAGACATTCAAGAACTTCTCCTACTGGGAGCTGTGGCCCAGCCGCACCGGGCACGCGCCGTCCCTGGACGTGCTGGCCCGGCTGGCCGAACTCTACGAGTGCGGCGTGGCCGACCTGCTCTGCGACTGCGCGGACTTCCGCTCGGCGGACGCCGCCTACCAGCCACCGCGCCCGGGTGAGCGGCTGGCGGAGTTGGCCGTGGGCGGGGACGCGCCCGGCCACCTGCCGCCGCTGTCGGCCGGCCAGCCGTGGACCGAGGCGCACACCTGGATCGACCGGCTGGAACGGCTCGACGTCAACGAGATCGCCACGCTGGCCAGCGCGTGGGCCAAGACCACGGCCGACCCGGGCGGCCGGATGGCCGTGCTGCTCAAGGTGAGCGCCGGCCTGTCCCTGGCGGCCGCGGCCAGCGACCGGCCGACGCCGGAGTCCCGGGGCGATCTGGGCGGTGCCGCGCCCTCGGTGGGCAAGCCCGGCGAGGGACTGCCCGGCTTCACCGGGATCTGGCACAGCCGCCACGTCCACCCCGCCGACCCGGCGGGCACCGCGGCCCGTGTGGACGAACACTACGTGGCGATCCGCCAGGAGGGCCGGCGGTTGACCGGCGAGAGCGTGGCCACAGCGACGGCCGGGTCCAGCCTGCGGGTGGAGCTGGAGCTGTCCGGCCAGATCGCCACCGGCACCTGGCAGCTGCGCCGGGCACCGGTGGAGGGTCGGCCGAGCGTGGTCAACCACGGCGTGCTGCAGTTGGTGGTCGACCGGCGGGGCCAGCGGATGACCGGGCGCTGGGCCGGTTTCGACCACGAGTCGCGGATCAGCAGCGACGTGTGGGAGTTCGACCGGGTGGACGAGGCGCGGGCGCGCCAGTGCCCCATTCCCGACCAGGCTCCCCCGGCCGAGCCGGCCGTCCCGTGTGCACAGCGCTCGAACCGGTGAAATCACGCGGGTAGTCGGATGAACGTCCGGCCCCCGCCCGTCCGTCGGGTTGCCGTCGGCGCCAGCGCTCCTATCGTTGCAGTCTCTGGAAGTCCCGCGTGCCCGTGCGGCAAACCGCCGGCACGCACCAGGGATGGGGAGTCGGAGCTGATGCGTCTGCCGCCCGTGTTCGCCGCCGCGCTCAGCCTGGTGCTGCTGCCCGTGGGCACGCTGCTGCCCGCGTGCACGCCGGGCGAGGAGTCGGCCGCGAACACGGGCGGTTCCGCCGCCGAGGGTGCCCCCGCCGCGGCCGCACCGGCCGCGCCGCGCACCCGGTCGCTCGTGGACATCCTGCCCGGGATGCCGGCGGTCACCAACGCCGCCAACGTCTACCACGCGGCCGGACCGAACATGCTCGCGCCGTCGGTGGCCAGGGACCGGCCCGTGGTGTACGTGCCGCACGGGGATTCCGGTGAGGTGTGGCTGATCGACCCGACCAGCTTCGCGGTGGTGGCCAGGCACCGGCTCGGCGGCGCGGTGCGGCACGTGGTGCCCGGCTACGACCTGCGCACCCTGTACGCGCTCAACGAGTCCGGCGGCCAGGCGCTGCCCTTCGCGGCGGCCACGGCCACCACGGGCCGCCCGATCGACGTGCTGGCCCCGTACGACATGTACTTCACCCCGGACGGCCGCTCGGCGATCTCGGTGGCGCGACGGCTGGACACGTTGCTGTTCTACGACCCCAGGACCTGGCAGTTGCAGGGCCGCACGCGGATTCCGGCGTGCACCGGCATCAGCCACGGCGCGTTCAGCGTGGACGGTCAGCGGGTGGTGTTCACCTGCGCCTCGGCCGGCCGCCTCGCCGTGGTGGACGTGGCCACCCACGAACTGCTGCGCACGCTGGACCTGCCCGCGACCGCCGGCCCGGTGGCCCTGCGCGAGATCGCGCTTTCCCCGGACGGCAAGGCGTTCTACCTCGCCGACTCGGCCGCGGGCGGACTGTGGGTGCTCGACGGCCGGGCCGAGCGGGTGCTGCGGTTCGTGCCCACGGGTGCGGGCGCGCACGGGGTGTCCCTGGAGCGGTCGGCCAGCCGGATGTTCGTCAGCAACCACGACGCGGGCAGCGTGAGCGTGCTGGACGCCTACACCGCGGACGTGCTGGACACCTGGCGCATCCCCGACGGGGGCGGCCCGGACGCGGGCGCGGTCACCGCCGACGGCAGCCAGCTCTGGCTGACCAGTCAGGACCGCGACGAGATCTACGTGTTCTCGATCAGCACCGGCACGCTGCTGCGCCGGTTTCCGGTCGGCCGGGGGCCACACGGGCTGACCGTGTGGCCGCAGCCGGGGCGCTATTCGTTGGGGCACAACGGGATCACCCGCTAGGACGGGGTTTCCGCGAACAGCGCGAGGAACAGGTCGACGCGTTGGCGGAAGTCCGACAGGTTCACGTGCAGCAGTTCCTCCAGCCGCCGCAGCCGGTAGCGCAGGGTGTTGACGTGCACGTGCAGCTTGGCCGCGGTCACCGTCCACGACGCGTCGCAGTCCAGGAACATCCGCAGGGTGCCGACCAAATCGGAGTGGTGCTGGGCGTCGTAGTCCAGTGCCGGCCCGAGCACGCGGCGGCGCAGCGCGGCCCGCAGGTCCTCGGGCAGCGCGGACAGCAGGAACTGGTGCAGCCCGATCTCCTCCCCGCTGACCAGGCAGATCTGCTGGGCGCGCTGGCCGCCCAGCAGCCGGGCGTGGCTGGCCTCCTCCACGGCGCCGCGCAGCCGGGTCAGCGGCGCGGGTGAGCTGATGCCCAGCACCAGCCTGGTGGTGCCCAGGCCCGGCGCCAGCCCGGCGAGGCCGGCCCGCACCAGGTCGGCGGCGGCCGGGGTCCACTCGCCGGCCGGCAGCAGCGCCAGGGTCTGGCTGCCCAGTGTGCCGGTGACCGCGGGGATCCGCGCCTGCGCCAGCAGTTCGGTGACCACGTCCTCGGCCAGGCCGGCGGGTCCGCCGCTGGCGGTGGCGGCCAGCACGCGCAGCGGGCCGTCGGTGTCCAGGCCGACCGCGCCGGCGCGGGCCGCCACCTCGGCCGGGCTGGCCGCGCTGGTGAGCACCAGGCGCAGCAGTGACCCGGCTGTGCGGCTCTCCGCCCGCCTGGTCTGCACCACCCTGGCCCGTTCCAGGCCGACCAGGCTGGCCAGTTCCGCGGCCAGTTCGGCGCGGACCGTGCCGGCCCCGTCCTCGGGGCTGGCCACCGCCAGCAGCCAGCTGACCACCCGGTGGCCGCTGCGCTCGCTCACCGGCAGCAGGCACACCCGGCGCATCCCGGGAGGGCGCACGGTCTTGGGCAGCCGGTCGCTGCCGAGGAACTCGCGCACCAGGAAGCGCTGCTGGACCGGGGTCAGCTCGGCGCCGTCGCCGGCCACCACGCCACCCGCGGTGGAGAGCACCCAGCACTCCGCGCCCAGTTCGGTGGCGCCGGCCTTGACCAGCGCGGCCAACCCGTCGCCCCGGGTGATCACCGACAGCAGGCGCCGGTGCCGGCCGAGCACGTGGCCGGCGGCGTCCACCCGCGCGGCGGCCAGTTCCGCCACCACGCGGTCGGTGATGGCGGCGAAGGACAGGTCCACCGGCACCTCCAGCAGCGGGACCCGGTGGCGCTCACAGGCCCGCACCAGATCGTCCGGCAGGGCGCGTGCCTCGGTCTCGCTGGCGGCCAGCGCGGCGGCGCCGCCGGCCACCAGCGCGGCCACGAACGCGTCGCTGTCCTCGGGGGTTTCCCGCCAGAGCAGGCCGGTGACAACGAGTTCACCGCCGGACAGGTAGCGGCGGGGGTCGAGTAGTTCCGTCCCGTAGATCCGGGTGACGGGACGGTCCACCAGATCTCGGCCGGCCCGCAGGGCCAGCCGCAGTTCGGGCATGTCCAACAGGGTGCGAACCAACAACATCACGGCCTCCACGGCCTTCTGGCCAGCCGGCCCGCACCGGGTCAGCTGGCGACGTCGCGATATGGGGTTGTCGAAAGCCACGAAAACCGGGCGGGTTGGTGTCCCGGATTCATGCTTTCGTGCCCTAGCTCGGTTCCCTGGCGGCTCTGTCTACTGAATCGGCGAGACCGTGGTCCTGACGCGCTGGACCGGGGAGGTGCGCGGGCGGTGCCGAACGATTCAGGGCGAGCGAGCAGGGCCGAACCGGGTCAGGTCGTTCCAGGCGGGGCCGGGTGTCGGGTCGCCCGGTCCCGCAGGCGTGAGGGGGTGTGCTGATGACCGAGGCCGGTGGGTCGCCGAACCAACCGCCGGTCGTCCGGGCGGCGGGGCCGAGCGGTGCCGCCCGGCGCGGTCGTCATGCGTGCCGTCCATTTCACACCCTCCGAGCCGTTTTCGGTACCGCCGATGGCTTTGTTTTTCTTCCGTCCTGTGTTGACCACCGGAGCACCGGGGGCCAACCACCCGACGCGACAAGGAGTCCACTATGGACTTTCTGAGTCCGACCAGCCTGGCTGAAGCGCTGGCGGCCAAGGCGAGACAACCAGAAGCGGTGCCCATCGCCGGCGGCACCGACGTGATGGTGGAGCTGAACTTCGACCAGCGCCGGCCCAGCGCCCTGCTGGACCTCAACCGGGTGGCCGAGCTGTCCGAGTGGACCGTTGCGGGGGAACACATCCGGCTCGGCGCGACCGTGTCCTACACCCGGATCATCGACGAACTGGGCACCAGACTGCCCGGTCTGGCCATGGCCGCACGCACGGTCGGGTCCCCGCAGATCCGCAACCGGGGCAGTGTCGGCGGAAACCTGGGCGCGGCCTCACCCGCCGGTGACACCCACCCGGTGCTGCTGGCCACCGACGCCGTGGTCGAGGCGGTCTCGGTGCGCGGCACGCGGATGATCCCGGCCAGCGAGTTCTACCTTGGGGTGAAACGCAATGCGCTGGCCGCCGACGAGTTGATCGCCGCGGTGCACCTGCCGATCACCTCGGCGCCGCAGCAGTTCGCCAAGGTGGGCACGCGCAACGCCATGGTCATCGCGGTGTGCTCGGTCGCCCTCGCCCTGCACCCCGAACAGGGCCGGGTCGGCGCCGCACTGGGTTCGGCCGCGCCGACCCCGCGCCGGGCGCTGGCCGCGGAGGCGTTCCTCAGTGCGGAACTGGGTGACACCGGGCAGTGGTCCGCGCCGCGCCCGCTGCCCGGTTCGGTGGTCACGCGGTTCGGTGAACTGGTTGCCCAGGCGGCGGAACCCATCGACGACGTGCGGGGCAGCGCCGCCTACCGCAGGCACGCCCTGGCCGTGCTGGCCAGGCGCACACTGGACTGGGCGTGGCAGGACTACCTGCGCGCCGGGCACGGGGGTGAGTGATCGTGCGGGTGAACGTGACCGTCAACGGTGAACAGTGCCAGGCCGACGACGTGTGGCCCGGCGAGAGCCTGCTGTACCTGCTGCGCGAGCGGTTGGGGCTGCCCGGCGCCAAGAACGCCTGCGAGCAGGGCGAGTGCGGCTCGTGCACGGTGTACCTGGACGGTGTGCTGGTGTGCGCCTGCCTGGTGGCGGCTGGCCAGGCGCAGGGCCGCCAGGTGCGCACCGTGGAGGGCCTGGCCGACGGCGCCGAGCTGGACCCGGTGCAGCAGGCGTTCGTGGAGACCGGCGCGGTGCAGTGCGGCTTCTGCACGCCGGGTCTGGTGGTGGCCGCGCACGACCTGCTGAACCGGGTGGACCGGCCGACCGATCCGGAGATCCGCGAGGCGCTGGCGGGCAACCTGTGCCGCTGCACCGGTTACGAGAAGATCCTTGAGGCGGTCCGGCTGGCGGCCAGCAGGAGGAATCCCGGTGGACGGCCGGGCGAGGCCGCCGAGGGGGAATCCCGATGAGCCAGCGAGAGCACGTGGTGCTCGACGGCGGCGCCGTGGCCACTGTGGACGGTGCCGGCACCGAGCACGCCGTGGGCCACGTGGTGGTGGCCGGCGGCCGGATCGTCCGCGTCGGCGCCGGCCGGGCCGGCGAGCTGCCCGCCGGGCACACCCGGGTCGACGTGTCCGGGTGCCTGGTCACGCCCGGCCTGGTCAACACCCACCACCACCTCTACCAGTGGGCGAGCCGGGGCCTCGCCGCGGACAGCACCCTGTTCGAGTGGCTGGTCGAGCTGTACCCGGTGTGGCGGCACATCGACGCGGACATCACCCACGCCGCCGCCTCGGCCGGCCTGGCCCGGCTGGCCACCACCGGCTGCACCACCGCCGCCGACCACCACTACGTGTTCCCCACCGACGGCGGCGACCAGTTGGCGGCGGTGGTCAGCGCCGCCCAGCGGATCGGCGTCCGGCTGCACGCGGTGCGCGGCAGCATGGACCGGGGCCGCTCGCGCGGCGGCCTGCCGCCGGACGAGATCGTCGAGGACACCGAGGCGGCACTGCTGGCCACCGAACAGGCCATCCGCGAGCACCACGACCCCGCGCCCGACGCGCTGGTGCGCGTCGCCGTGGGACCGTGCTCCCCGTTCAGCGCGAGCCCGGAGCTGATGGCTGGCGCGGCCGACCTCGCCCGGCGGCACGGCGTGCGCCTGCACACCCACCTGGCCGAGACCCTGGACGAGGAACAGCGGTGCCTGGCCGAGTTCGGCGCCAGGCCCGTGGACCTCGCGCGGCGCCTCGGCTGGCTGGGCGAGGACGTGTGGCTGGCGCACACCGTGCACCTGTCCGCCCGGGACGTGGCCGCGCTGGCCGCGTCCGGCACCGGCGCCGCGCACTGCCCCACGTCGAACGGTCGGCTGGGCGCGGGCACCGCGCCGGTGCGGGACCTGCTCGATGCGGGTGTCGCGGTGGGACTCGGCGTGGACGGCGCCGCCTCCAACGAGTCCGGTGGCCTGGCCGAGGAACTGCGCCAGGCCCTGCTGCTGGCGCGCCAACGCGGTGGGCCCCGGGCGCTGACCGCGCGCGAGGCGCTGTGGCTGGCCACCGCGGGCGGCGCCCGCTGTCTGGGTCGGCAGGCCGAGATCGGTTCGCTGGAGCCGGGAAAGCTCGCCGACATCGCGGTGTGGCGGCTGGACGGCCTGGCGCACACCGGCATCGCCGACCCGGTGGCCGCGCTGGTGCTGGGCACGCCACCACCGCTGGCGCTGCTGCTGGTCGGCGGGCGCACGGTGGTCAGCGACGGCCGGCTGCGCACCGCGGACGAGTCCACACTGGCCGAGGCGTTGCGCGTGGCCAGCACCCAACTGGCGGAGGTGGCCCGATGACGAACCCGTCGAACCCGTCGAACCCGTCCCGCACCCGCGACACCGCGCTGTCGGCACCCGCCCGGGTGCCCACCGAGCTGACCACGTCGGTGCCCGGCGGTGTCGGCAGCAGTCCACATCGGCCGGACGCCGCCCTCAAGGTCCGCGGCGAGTTCGCCTTCGCCTCCGACCTGTGGCACGAGGACATGGTCTGGGGGGTGACCCTGCGCAGCCCCCACCCGCACGCGCTGATCCGGTCGATCGACATCACCGACGCGTTGACCGTGCCCGGGGTGCGCGCGGTGCTCACCCACACCGACGTGCCCGGCACCAACCGGTACGGCCTGGAACGTCCCGACCAGCCGGTGCTGGCCGAGGACGTGGTGCGCTACCAGGGCGAGCCCGTGGCGCTGGTGGCCGCCGACCACCCGGAGACCGCGCGCCGCGCCATGCGCCGCATCGCCGTGGACTACCAGGTGCTCGACCCGGTCGTGGACGCCGAGGCGGTGGTGGCCGGCGCCGCCCCGCTCCTGCACCCGGGCGGCAACATCGTGCGCCACCAACCGATCCGGCGCGGTGACCCGGACGCGACCGCACCGGTGGTGGTGCGCGGCACCTACCGGGTCGGCATGCAGGACCAGGCGTTCCTCGGCCCGGAGTCCGGGCTGGCCGTGCCCGCGCCGGACGGCGGGGTCGACCTGTACGTGGCGACCCAGTGGCTGCACGTGGACCAGCGCCAGGTGGCGATCGCCCTGGGCCTGCCGGTGGACCGGGTGCGGCTGACCCTGTCCGGGGTGGGCGGCGCGTTCGGTGGCCGCGAGGACCTGTCCATGCAGGTGCACGCGTGCCTGCTGGCCCTGTACACGGGCCGGCCGGTGAAGATGGTCTACAACCGGCAGGAGTCGTTCTACGGCCACGTGCACCGGCATCCGGCCACCCTGCGCTACGAGCACGGCGCCGACCGGGACGGCCGGCTGGTCTACGTGCGGGCCGAGATCTTCCTGGACGGTGGGGCGTACGCGTCCAGCACGCCCGCCGTGGTCGCCAACGCGGCCACCCTGGGCGTGGGCCCCTACGAGGTGCCCAACGTGGCCGTGGACTGCTGGGGCGTCTACACCAACAACCCGCCGTGCGGGGCGATGCGGGGCTTCGGCGCGGTGCAGGCGGCGTTCGCCTACGAGTCCCAGATGGACCGGCTCGCCGAGGCGGTCGGGGTGGGTCCGGTGGAGATCCGCCTGCGCAACGCCATGCGCCGGGGCAGCACCCTGCCCACCGGCCAGGTGGTCGACTCGGCCGCGCCCGTGGCGGAACTGCTGCGCCGGGTCGCGGCCAAACCCCTGCCGCCACCGGTGGACCCCGCCGAGGTGGACCTCCGCCAGCTGCCCGGCGGCGTGGCCAACACGACCCACGGCGAGGGCGTGGTGCGCGGTGTCGGTTATGGGGTGGGCATCAAGAACATCTGCTTCTCCGAGGGGTTTGACGACTTCTCCACCGCGCGGGTGCGCGTCGAGGCGGTCGGCGGCGAGGTGGCCGCGACCGTGCACACCGCCGCCTGCGAGGTCGGCCAGGGCCTGGTGACGGTGCTGCAGCAGATCGTGCGCACCGAGTTGGGCGTGCGCCGGGTGAGCGTCCTGCCGATGGACACCAGCATCGGCGACGCCGGTTCCACGTCGGCGTCCCGGCAGACCTACATGACCGGCGGGGCGGTGCGCGCGGCCAGCCACGCCGTGCGGGACCGGCTGCTGGCCATGGCCGCGGCCGAACTCGGCGCCACCGCGACCGACCTGGTGCTGGCCGGCGGTGCCGTGCTGTCCACACGCGATGGTGCGGCCGTGGACCTGGCCGCGCTGCTCGGTGCGGACGCGGTCGAGCGGACCGCGGAGTGGCGGCACCGGGCCACCGAGGCGGTCGACCCGGTGACCGGGCAGGGCAACGCGCACGTGCAGTACGGGTTCGCCGCGCACCGGGCCGTGGTGGACGTGGACACGGAACTGGGCCTGGTGCGGGTGGTGGAGCTGGCCTGCGCCCAGGACGTGGGCCGGGCCATGAACCCGCAGGCCGTGCTCGGCCAGATCCAGGGCGGCTCCGCCCAGGGGCTCGGGCTGGCCGTCATGGAGGAGATCCAGATCAGCGCGGGCCGCATCCGCAACCCGTCGTTCACCGACTACCTGATCCCCACCGTGCTCGACATGCCACCGATGCGCATCGACGTGCTCGAACTGGCCGACGAGCACGCGCCGTACGGGTTGCGCGGGGTGGGCGAGCCGCCGACGATCTCGTCCACCCCGGCGATCGTCGCGGCCATCCGCGCGGCCACCGGTCTGGCGCTCACCCGGGTGCCGGTTCGCCCGGAGCACATCACCGGCACCTGAACCCGGACAGTCCACTGTGGAATGTGGTCGTCGTTGGCTGGGCCGGCCAGCACAACCGGCGGCCCCGACGGTTGTGGGAGCGGCACAATGGCACTGATCTTCCTGAACGGCGGCGGCATGCGCGGCGGGCCGCTGCACCACCAGTTGCGCGGCACTCCCCTGGTGCGGGTGGCCAGCAGCGCGCCGAAGTACCGGTACTTCTCGGTGGGCGACCGGTTCCCGGCCATGCACGAGGTGCCGACGGGTGGCGGCAGCGTGGTCGGCGAGGTCTACGACATCTCCCTCGCGGTGCTGGGCGAGCACCTGCTGCCGGCCGAACCGCCCGAGTTGGAACTGGGCGTCGTCGAACTCGCCGACGGCACGCCCTGTCTGGCCACGGTGCTGCGCCGGGAGTACGTGGCCAGCCCGGAGCTGATCGACATCACCGACATCGGCGACTGGCGGGCCTACCTGGCCCGCCGGGACGCGTCCGGCGGCCCGGGCTGACCCGGGCGCACCCGGTCGGCCGGATCGCGGGAGATGTCCGGCGGGCCCGGCCCGGCCCCACACCCGGCGCGGCTAGCACGCGTCCCGTGATCCGCGCAACCGGCGATCCACAGGGCGGTCGAGTTGTCCACAGCCGGTGTCGGCGGCCTGGGATTCGCTGGGTGGGGTGGATAGGCTGAACCTGGGGTCGCCCCCGGGTGGGCGGGGGACTGACCCGGGGCTCGCACGAAATCGGGGCACGCGGGCCGCACGCAAGCAGCAGCGCGGTGCGCGTGCGGTCCAGGTGGTGGGGCATCGCCGCGGTCGGCCGCACGGCGCCCGGTTCGGCGGGCGACGTCGACTCGGTCACGGCGGTTCCCGGCGCACACCCGCACCCAATAGGTATACCGGTATTACTATCGATGACATGGTACGGGTGCCGTTGAGCCAGTCGGACCGGGAACGCGGCGAACGCCTCGGCGAGGCACTGCGCAGGGCCAGGGGTGCCCGCAGCATGGTGGAGGTCGCCTCAGCCGCCGGCATCTCCCCGGAGACCCTGCGCAAGATCGAGCGCGGCCGGATTCCCACACCGGCCTTCTTCACCGTGCTCGCCGTGGCCAACGCGGTGGGCATCTCCCTGGACGCGCTCAGCACCGAGGTGGCGGCCACCACCGGCTGCTGGGACGCCGACCCGCTGTCGGCATAGGGCGGGTCCGGTGCGTGGGTGAGCCGCGGCCGCGGCGGCCGAGCCCATCCGGCACAACGAGCGGGCCGGCGCCGGAGGTCTTCCTGGCGCCGGCCCGCTGGCCGCGACCGGTCGGTCAGAACGCGGTGGCCGACCGGAGACGACGCCAGGCCACGACCGCCAGCACCGCTGTCAGCACGAGGTAGATGCCCAGCTCGATCAACTGGAACGTGCCCTCCCTGGCCACCGGCTGGTAGTCGTAGAAGGCGCTGACCACCCCGTGCTGGCGCAGGCACTCGGAGGCTATTGCCCCAGTGTCGTCGAAGCACGCGGCGGGTGTCGGGATCTCGTTGCCCGCGGCGTCGAGGTGTCCGCCACCCATGATCACGTTGGCGGAGAAGCCACCCGGCGGTGTGTCCACCGGAGCGTCCAGCAGCCTGGTGCGCCGCAGCGGCGGCAGGAAGTGCACGCGGGGGTACTCGGCGATGACGTACCGGACGGCGGCGAACCCGACCAGGGTGATCGCCACCGCCACCAGGGTGCGGCGCGCCACCGCCCCGGCAGCGACGCCCAGCGCGAACCCGAACAGCGCGTAGGCGACCTGGAGCGACGGTGCGGCCTCGAACGTGGTGCTGAACGGTTGGAGCACCAGCTCGATCGCGTCGCCACCGCCGACAGCGGTTTCCCGGATCGCCTTCAGTCCCCGGACCAGACTGCTGGTGGCCACCCCGTACACGGCGTAGAGCAGCACCACGAGCGCACCCAGCGACGCCACCTTGCTCACCAGCCACCGCCGAGGTGAGACGTCCTGGAGCCACACCAGCAGGTGCGTGCGCTGCTCGTACTCCCGCGACACCAGGGGGGCACCCCAGAACACCGCGACGATCCCGGACAACACCGGAAGCCCGTACAGCAGCAGCCTTCTCGCGTGGGTGACCAGTGCCTTGCGCTGGTCGACGAAGTCCGGCGGGCACCCGTTCTGGTCGCAGCGAGCGGCCAGGTCGTTGGCCTGCGTAGCCAGTGCCAGCGCGGCGACCACCACCGCCGCGACGACCAGCACGGTCGTGGTGATCACCACCCGGTGCTGCCGCCAGGCCAGCCAGGCCAGATCCGCGAAGTGCGCGCCGGACCGGAGTTCGGCGGCCGGTCCGGGCTTGTCACCGACGGGCGCGCCACGTCGGGCGCCGACCCTGACGTTCATGACACAACTCTCCTGTTCTGCGCGCCGGAGGACCAGGCTCGGCAGCACTGGTGCGCCGCGTGGCGGACTGACATCGCCAGGTCGCTCTCGACTGTCCACATCAGACGGTGTTGCCCCGGCGGACCCGGTGCCAGGCCACGAGCGCCAGGACCGCGGTCAGCACCAGGTAGATGCCCAACTCGATCAGGTGGAACACGGCCAGCCGGCCGATCGGCTGGTAGTCGGTGACGTGGGCGACGATGCCGTGATCGGCAAGGCAGGACGCGCGGTCCACGGTGTTGCCGGCACAGTCCACCGGCATGGTCGACACGGTGCCGACCGCGTCCTGGAAACCCCCGGCCACGAACAGATCCCCGGTTCCCGCCTGCCACGGATCAGCGACCACGCCGGCCAGCGCGGGCACCACGACCGACAGCACGGCGGCCGGTGCTGGCGCCAGGTCAGCCAGACCAGGTCCACGAACCGGGCGCCGCCGCGCCGGAGGGCACCGGATTCGGTGGTGGCCAGCGTGGCGCTGCTCATGCCTCGCCCTCGCCGGCTGTGCGCACCTTCTTCAGCTGGGCGAGGACGAACTCCTCCAGCGTCACCGGGCGGGTCGTCCACGGCGCGTCCACCGGAGGCACCGGCCCGGTCTCCGGGAGCCGGACCAGGAACACGGACTGGTTGTCGGTGTGGCTGGCCCACACCACCTGTCCGGGCCCGGGCGGGACGTCCGCGCGCGGGCCCACGTAGTGCAGGTGGTTCTCCAGCAGGGTGTCGATCTCGCCGGCGGCCAGCAGCCGGCCCTTGGCGAGCAGGAGCAGGTGGTCGGCCACGCCGACGAGTTCGCCGACCACGTGCGTGGACAGCAGCACGGTCATGCCGGTGTCGGCGGCCTCGGTGAGCAGTTCGGCCGTGACCTCGCTGCGGGCCAGCGGGTCCAGAGTGGACACTGGCTCGTCGAGCAGCAGCACGGAAGGCCGGGAGCCCAGGGCGATGGCGAAGTTGACCTGGGCCTGCTGGCCGCCGGAGAGCCGGCCGCAGGCCCGGTCGAGCGGAATGTCGAAGCGGCGCAGCCAGCGCAGCGCGCGCTCCTGGTCCCACACGCGGTTGAGCCGGGCGCCGACCTGGAGCATGTCGGCGACGCTGAAGTACCGGTAGAGCGGTTTCTCCTGGGCGACAAAAGCGATCCGCGCTCCGTCGGCGCCGCCCTGCCCGGTGCTGGGCAGGGTGAGGTGTCCGGCGGTCGGGGTGAGCAACCCGGCGAGGATGCTCAGCAGGGTGGTCTTGCCGGCCCCGTTCATGCCCACCAGCGCGGTCACACTGCCCGCCGGCAGGGTGAAGGAGCAGTCGCGCAGCGCCCAGGTGTTGTCGCGTCCACCCCGGTAGCGCTTGCCGAGCCCGGTCACGGTTAACACCGTGTCCCGGCCGTCCGTCGTGGCTGGGTCAGACCCAGCGGCGAGCTTGAGGTTCACTGGCTGCTTCCCCTGTTGTTGTCGGCGAGGACCGCGCTCAGCAGCGCCTGGATGTCCTCGTTGTCCAGCCCGGCCGCGTGCGCGCCGGACACCCACTTCTCCAGTTGCTCCCGCAGTTCGGTCATGGCCTGGCGCGGTCCAGCCCCCGGCGACGCCTTGACGAACGTGCCCGAGCCCTGCCGCGCCTCGACCAGCCCGGCCAGCTCCAGTTCGCGGTACGCCTTCAGCACCGTGTTGGCGTTCACCCCGCTGGTGGCCACGACCTCGCGCACGGTCGGCAGCCGGTCCCCCGGCCGCAGCCAGCCCAGCCGCAGGGCCTCCCGCACCTGTTGCATGAGCTGCCGGTAGGCCGGGAGGCCGCTGGCCCGGTCAACCCGGAGTTCGACCACGCCGCCTCCCGAAATTGTGCTAGTTAACTAAGACACTAGAGAACTTAGCACCGGACGGCCGCTCGGACGCCGGGCGGGGTGCGATCACGGGGCGACCTTGGCGTTGCTTCCACTCGCGGCACCGACTTGTCCACAGGGACAGGAGTTGTCCACAGGCCCGGCCGAAGCCCTGGGCTCCATTGGGTGGCGCCGATAGGCTGGACCTGGGGTCGCCCCCGGGTGGGCGGGGGACTACCCCGTGAACGATCGAGAACCGCAGGCGACGACGGCATGACAACGGCCCCGCCGGAGAGGTTCCGACGGGGCCGGGATGGGGACTTGTCAGCGGTCAGACCGGGGTGGCGCCGGGCGCCGCTGGGCCGACCGGATCAGTGGGTCGGGGAAACTCAGAACCACCAGCGCTGGTTCAGGCCGCCGTTGTAGGGCCACACCGTGACCCGGTTGTGCGGGACGCCGTCGGTGTAGTCCTGGTCGAGCACGTACTCGGTGGCGAAGTTCACCACGAAGATCGAGCCGTCCGCGTCCTCGTACAGCCACCACCGCTGGTTGTCGTTGCCGTTGCACGGCCAGGCGAGCAGGTTGGTGTGCGGGACGCCGTCGGTGAAGTCCTGGTCCAGGCAGTGGCCGCTGGCGGCGTTGGTCAGCACGACCGAGTAGTCGCTCTCCCGGACGTCCAGGTTCCACTGCTGGTTGGCGCCGCCGTTGCAGGTCCACGCGGTGACCGCGGTGTGCGGGGTGCCGTCGCTGTAGTCCTGGTCCAGGCACCCGCCGCTGGCGATGTTGCTGAACACGAACGGCCCGAGCACCGCGCTCGCGGACAGCTCGCCGCTCTTGAGCTTGGCGCCGAGGTTGACCAGCTTGCCGGGAACCTTGGCCTCCTGCTCGGCCTGGGCCGGTCCGGCCAGGGCGAGCGCACCGAACAGGGCCGCCGTGACGGACAGCAGGGCCGCCCGTACCAGTTTCCTCATCACGTTTTCCTTTGTTTCGAAGCGGTTCGAATCACAAATCGACACCCGCTGGATCGAACGCGAAAACCAGCGGGGAAGGTCGCCGCACGAATGTGCGGGGAACGTCACCGGAATCATGCCGGTGACCGCTGCGGCCGCGCAGCCGAATAAATTCGCGAGTCAGCCGGTCAGCCGCGAATGGGTTCGCTCATGGCTCGATGCCGGTGCCCCGGGCCGACGCGCACGGCACGGCCGGCCGAACGCTGCGCGCCCGGCCAGGCAAAGCCTCGTCCGACATCGCCATCCGGAAAACGCGCATGGCGGAAAATGGCCCAACGAACAAGCTGCCCCCTCGTTCCATCAGCACCCGATGATCAGATCGCCGGGCAGCGCACGGACGTTACCGATCTTTTGGCACCACTTTCCCCACCCCGACCGGTAACGCCGGACCGCGTCGCGGCGACATCCGCCGGGGACCACCAGTTCGTTCGACCGCAACGACCGGAGACCGGAGAGAGCCGCCATGTCCACCAAGGCACGTGCCGCACTGCTCACCGCGGGCACCCTGTTCCTGCTGACCGCGGTGGCCCTGTGTCTGATCCCGCAGGCCGGCGCCGGCGTGCTGCTGGCCATGGTCGCGGCCTACGCGCTGGTCGGGGTGGCCCTCGCGCCCCACCCGGCGGCCTCGCCCGCGCGACGCTGACCCGGTACCCGCACCACGCCGGACCGCCGCGACACCACCGGGAAACGCGCCACTGAACGCGACGAAGGGTGGCGTTCCCCGCGTGATGGGAAACGCCACCCTCGGTGGAGTTCGCGATCCTGGTCCAGCCGGTACGACGTGAGTCGGCACGACTTCAGCCGGCACGACTTCAGCCGGCACGACTTCAGTCAGCACGACTTCAGCCGGTACGGCTTCGGCCAGCAGGATCCAGCCAGCGGAATTCGGTCAGCAGGATCCGTTGCGGACGGCCCGACTCAGCCCTCCTCGGACTTCAGCCGCTGCAACAGCAGGCGCTTGCCCTGCTCGCCCGCTTTCTTGTTGTTCTCCTGGATCTTGCGGAACCAGGTGACGAGTTCCTCGTCGCCCTGCCGCTCGGCGTCCTTGATGTAGGTCTCCATCTGCCAGGCGTACTTGAGGGAGTCCGACACCACGTTGACCAGATCGTAGTTCTTGTCCTTGACGGGGCTCTCCGGCTGCGCCACGAAACTCTCCCTTCTCTCTCGCCACTCAGGGCTGCCCACTGCGCGGTGGATGAAACCCGGACCGGTGAACTCGGGGTTCACCAAAACGTGCGGTGTTCGACAACCCGGCCCCGTCCTCGCCGTATGATCGATTCGTGTCGGACGCCGGCCGCCCTCGGCCAACACTGGAAGAGGTAGCCGCTGCCGCCGGGGTGTCCCGGGGCACCGCCTCACGGGTGGTCAACGGCTCGGAGCATGTCAGCCAGAGCGCCAAGACCGCGGTGCTGGACGCCATCGCGCGGCTGGGCTACGTGCCCAACCTGGCCGCCCGCAGCCTGGTCACCCGTCGCGCCGACTCGATCGCGCTGGTGGTGTCCGAACCCGAGTCGCGGGTGTTCTCCGAGCCGTTCTTCGCCGGTCTGCTGCGCGGGGTCAGCCAGGAACTGGCCGGATCGGGCCTGCAGCTGGTGCTGGTGATGGCCTGGACCACCAAGGAGCACGACCAGATCGAGCAGTACGTCCGAAATGGTCACGTGGACGGCGTGCTGCTGGTGTCGGTGCACGGGGACGACCCGCTGCCGCGCCGCCTGGTCGAGTTCGGCGCGCCGGTGATGATGGCCGGGCGCCCGCTGTCCGCCGACTCGCCGATCTCCTTTGTCGACTGCGACAACGTGGGTGGTGCCCAGGCCGCCACCAACCACCTCTACGCGCAGGGGCGGCGCCGGATCGCGGCGATCTGCGGTCCGCCCGACCTGGCGGCCAGTGTGGACCGGCTCACCGGTTACCGCGCGGCACTGCGCAACCGGCGCTCGGTGCCCCGCGACCTGGTCGCCGCCGGCGACTTCAGCCTGGCCAGCGGTGAGCACGCGATGGCCACCCTGTTGGAGCGCGACCCCCACCTGGACGCGGTGTTCGCGGCCAGTGACCCGATGGCCATCGGGGCGCTGCGCGCGCTGCGGGCCGCGGGCCGGCGGGTGCCCGACGACGTGGCCGTGATCGGCTTTGACAACTCCGAGGCCGCCGCGCACACCGAGCCGCCGCTGACCTCGGTGCACCAGCCGGTCAGCCTGATGGGCCGGGAGCTGGTGCGGGCCCTGCTCGAACAGATCGCCACCGGCCGGTCCGAGAGCACCCGGACGGTGCGGACGGTGCTGCCCACCGAGCTGATCATCCGCGAGTCGGCCTGAGCCGGTCGGGCGGCCGCGCCGGCCGGCCGGGCCCGGTCAGTCGTCCGGGTGGACTAAACACCCATCGAGCAGGCACGATCAGGGTGCCATGACGCTCACCGACCACGTGCCGACCAGTCCTGACCCGGACGGTCTCTTCGACGCCTTCACCGCCTGGGCCGCCGACCAGGGCCTGACGCTCTACCCTGCCCAGCAGGAGGCGCTGATCGAGATCGTCTCCGGCTCGAATGTCATCCTCAACACACCCACCGGCTCGGGCAAGAGCCTGGTCGCCACCGGCGCCCACTTCACCGCGCTGGCCCTGGGCCAGCGCAGCTTCTACACCGCGCCGATCAAGGCGCTGGTGTCGGAGAAGTTCTTCGCGCTGTGCGCGATCTTCGGTGCCGAGAACGTGGGCATGATGACCGGTGACGCCAGCGTCAACGAGTCGGCCCCGATCATCTGCTGCACCGCCGAGATCCTGGCCAACATCGCGCTGCGCGACGGCGCCGACGCCGACGTCGGCCAGGTGATCATGGACGAGTTCCACTTCTACGCCGACCCGGACCGGGGCTGGGCGTGGCAGGTGCCGCTGCTGGAGCTGCCGAGAACCCAGTTCGTGCTGATGTCGGCGACCCTGGGCGATGTCAGCTTCTTCGAGAAGGACCTGACCCGGCGCACCGGGCGGTCGACCGCGGTGGTGAAGTCGGCCGACCGGCCGGTGCCGCTGATGTTCCGGTACGTGACCACGCCGCTGCACGAGACCATCGAGGAACTGCTGTCCACGCACGGGGCCCCGATCTACGCGGTGCACTTCACCCAGGCCGCGGCCCTGGAGCGGGCCCAGGCGCTGATGAGCATCAACGTGTGCACCCGGGCCGAGAAGGACGCCATCGCCGAGCTGATCGGCAACTTCCGGTTCACCGCCGGGTTCGGCAAGACCCTGTCCCGGCTGGTCCGGCACGGCATCGGCGTGCACCACGCCGGCATGCTGCCCAAGTACCGGCGGCTGGTCGAACTGCTCGCGCAGGCCGGGCTGCTCAAGGTCATCTGCGGTACCGACACCCTGGGCGTTGGCATCAACGTGCCGATCCGCACGGTGGTGTTCACCGCGCTGAGCAAGTACGACGGTGTGCGCACCCGGCACCTCAAGGCCCGGGAGTTCCACCAGATCGCCGGGCGGGCCGGGCGGGCCGGCTACGACACCGTGGGCAACGTGGTGGTGCAGGCGCCCGAGCACGTGGTCGAGAACGAGCGGGCGCTGGCCAAGGCCGGTGACGACCCCAAGAAGCGGCGCAAGGTGGTGCGCAAGAAGCCGCCCGAGGGGTTCGTGTCCTGGGGCGAGCCCACCTACGAGCGGCTGATCGCGGCCGAGCCCGAGCCGTTGACCTCCAGTTTCCAGGTCAGCCACTCGATGCTGCTGAACGTGATCAACCGGCCGGGCGACGCGTTCGAGGGCATGCGCCACCTGCTCACCGACAACCACGAGGACCGCAAGTCCCAGCTCAGGCTGATCCGCCGGGCCATCGCCATCTACCGGGCGCTGCTGGCCGCCGGGGTGGTCGAGCGGCTGGACGAGCCCGACGAGGAGGGCCGGCGGGTGCGCATCACCGTCGACCTCCAGTTCGACTTCGCGCTCAACCAGCCGCTGTCCCCGTTCGCGCTGGCCGCGATCGAGCTGCTGGACAAGGAGTCGCCCAGTTACGCGCTGGACGTGCTCTCGGTGATCGAGGCCACGCTGGACGACCCCAAGCAGGTGCTGTCCGCCCAGCAGTTCAAGGCGCGCGGCGAGGCCGTGGCCGCGATGAAGGCCGAGGGCATCGAGTACGACCAGCGGATGGACCTGCTGGAGTCGGTCACCCACCCCAAGCCGCTGGCCGAGCTGCTGGAGGCCGCGTACACCACCTACCGGCGCGGCCACCCCTGGGTGGCCGACTACCAGCTGGCGCCCAAGTCGGTGGTCCGCGACATGTACGAGCGGGCCATGACGTTCGTGGAGTACGTGGGCTTCTACGGGCTGGCCCGGTCCGAGGGGCTGGTGCTGCGGTACCTGGCCGACGCGTACAAGGCGCTGCGGCAGACCGTGCCCGAGGACGCCAAGACCGAGGAACTCAACGATGTGATCGAGTGGCTGGGCGAGCTGGTCCGCCAGGTCGACTCCAGCCTGCTCGACGAGTGGGAGCGGCTGCGCAACCCGGGCGAGGAGACGGCCGCCGCCCCGATCGACGAGCGCCCGCCCGCGGTCACCAGCAACATCCGGGCGTTCCGGGTGCTGGTCCGCAACGCCCTGTTCCACCGGGTGAAGCTGGCCGCCCAGCGCCGCTACGACGAGCTGGGCGAGCTGGACGCCGAGTCCGGGTGGGACGCCGAGCAGTGGGAGCAGGCGCTGGAGTCCTATTTCGACGTCCACGACGAGATCGGCACCGGCCCGGACGCACGCGGCCCCGGCCTGCTCATCATCGACCCACAGCCGGAGCGGTGGACCGTGCGGCAGATCTTCGACGACCCGGCCGGTGACCACGACTGGGGCATCAGCGCCGAGGTCGACCTGCCCGCCTCGGACGAGGCGGGCACCGCGGTCATCCGGATCACCGACGTCAACCAGCTCTGACCGGGCCCGGCCGGGTTGGCCGGGCCCCGCGGGGGTACCCGGGGACCACTGTGGACGACACGCACGGGGTCGATGGGACGGGCTGTGCCGGAACTGCCGGATGTCGAGGGCTACCGCCGGGTGCTGGCCGAGCACGCGGTGGGCCGGCGGGTGCGGCAGGTCCGGGTGACCGACAGCGGGGTGCTGCACGGGGTGAGCCCGGCCGGCCTGGACCGGGCGCTGCGCGACCGCCGGTTCACCGAGCCGGCCCGGCACGGCAAGTGGCTGCTGGCGCACACCGACGGGCCGACCCTGCTGCTGCACTTCGGCATGACCGGCAGCCTGCACTGGGCCGAGGAGGACCAGCCGGTGCACCGCCACGACCGGGTGCTGGTGCGCACCGACGGCGGTGAGCTGCGCTACCGGGACATGCGCAAGCTGCAGGGGCTGCGGCTGGCGCACACCGACGACGAGGTGGACCGGGTGCTCGCCGAGCTGGGTCCGGACGCGGCGGCGGTGGACGTCGACGAGTTCGTCGACCGGCTGGCGGCCCGGCGGCGCGCCGCGGTCAAGGCGGTGCTCACCGACCAGGCGGTGGTCGCCGGGCTGGGCAACCTGCTCGCCGACGAGATCCTGTGGCGCGCCGGGGTGCACCCGGCCACCGGCACGGGTGCGCTGGACCGGGCCCGGCTCGGGCGGCTGCACCGGGAGATGCGCGCGGTGCTGGCCAGGGCGGTGCCGGCCGGGCGGGTGCCGGACCGGCCGGGCTGGCTGACCGGCCGCCGCGACGATCCCACCGGCGCGTGCCCGCGCTGTGGTGGGCCGCTGGCGCGCACCCGGCTCGCCGGTCGCACCACGGTGTGGTGCCCGGTGTGTCAACCGGAGTAGCGGTTTGGCCCCATCGATCCAGCTACGGTGGGTAAGATTGCGCCGTCCACTCAGGACCTGCCGCGCCACTCCCGAGGAACCAGCACAATCCTTTACGCAGCAATAACATTTGCCACTTCCGGGGTAGCCTGATCAACACCGCCATCTCGACCGAGTATCACGCACAGTAGTCGAGATCACCGCGTCGAGCACCCTATTCGGTACTTGGCACGATCCGTTGACGCGTATACGTTTTATCCCGTTAGCGCGTTATGTCTGTTTTGTTCGTGTCGGCGGTACAGCGTGGTATCGCGCCAACTCCCCGTCCTGTCCCGGCGGTGCCCGCGTGCCGGCACACCCCTCGCAGGCAGACATACGAGACACCACTCAAGGTTCAAGGAGAGAACTGTGAGCTATGGCAACGCGCTGCGGGAGGACGTCCTCGCCGCGGAGATCACCCCGCTGATCGGGGTCTTCGACATGTTCTCCGCGTCGCTCGCGGCCAAGCACTACAACGGGATGTTCGTGTCGGGCTTCGGCTTCGCCGCCTCGTACTACGGCCTGCCCGACATCGGCTTCATCGCCTGGCCGGACATGGTGAACTTCGTCCAGCGCCTGCGGCTGGCCTTTCCCGAGCACCACCTCCTGGTCGACATCGACGACGGCTACGTGGACCCCGAGGTCGCCTGCCACGTGGTCGAGCACCTGGAGCAGATCGGCGCGTCCGGCGTGATCCTGGAGGACCAGAAGCGGCCGAGGCGGTGCGGCCACGTCGACGGCAAGCAGATCCTGCCGCTGCCCGAGTACCTGGAAAAACTCGACCTGGTGTTGCAGACCCGCCGCGACCTGGTCGTGGTGGCCCGCACCGACGCCACCGAGGAGAGCGAGATCCTGCGCCGGGCCGAGGCACTGGCCAGCACCGACGCCGACGTGGTGCTGGTCGACGGGGTGCGCAGCGTGGACTGGATCCACAAGGTCCGCCGGGTGATCGGCGACAAACCGCTGCTGTTCAACCAGATCGCCGGCGGGAAGTCGCCCCGACTGTCCCTTCCGGAGCTTGAGGAACTGGGCGTGAACGTGGCCATCTACAGCACCCCGTGCCTGTTCGCCGCGCAGAGCGCGATCGACTCGGCACTGATGTCGCTCAAGCTGAACAACGGGCGGCTGCCCGAGGTGACGCCCGGCGCCGTGGGCGTGGCCGAGTCGCTGGCCCTGCTGGAGAAGAACATCAGCCGGCACCACCCGCGGCGGCAGCCGGTGCGGGTCTGAGCACACCCCCGCACGGGCCCGGACTGTCGGGTCGGCGAGTGTCCCAGGTGGTCATCGTCTCGTCCACACACGACGGACCAGACCGACCACCTGGGGTACGCTCGGCCGGGTTGACCAGCGCCGATGACCGAACTCACCCGGGTGGGACCGGCCGGAGGGCGTTGGTCGGCCGGCCCCGACAGCGGGACGCATCCGACCGCGAACCGATTGTCACGCTCGTGAGAAAGGTGCTGGATGCCTTCCATCTCGGCGACGCTGGCCCGCTTCCGCGTTGATCCCTACATCCTCGTGCTGTTCGCCGCCATCGGCGTGGCCACGCTGCTGCCCGCCAGCGGCGGCGCCGCGGTCGGGCTCGGCTACGTCACCAAGGTCGCCATCGGCCTGCTGTTCTTCCTCTACGGCGCGCGGCTGTCCCCGCAGGCCGCCCTGGAGGGGCTGCGGCACTGGCGGCTGCACCTGGTGATCCTGGTCGCCACGTTCGTGCTGTTCCCACTGCTCGGCCTGGCCAGCGGGGTGCTGGTCCCGGCCGGTGTGCTGACCGAACCGCTCTACGTGGGCCTGGTGTTCCTGTGCGCGCTGCCGTCCACGGTGCAGTCCTCGATCGCGTTCACCTCACTGGCCAAGGGAAACGTGGCGGCGGCCATCTGCGCCGCCTCGTTCTCCAACCTCGTCGGGGTGCTGCTCACCCCGTTGCTGGTCGCGCTGCTGCTGTCGACCAGCGGGGGCGGCTTCTCCCTCGGGTCCGTTGTGGACATCCTGGTGCAGTTGCTGGTCCCGTTCCTGCTCGGCCAGCTGGTCCGCCGGTGGATCATCGACTGGGTGCAGCGGCACAAGAAGGTCCTCGGCCTGCTGGACCGGGGCGTCATCGTGCTCACCGTCTACGCCGCGTTCAGCGAGGGCATGGTGGCCGGCATCTGGCACCAGCTGTCCGTCGGCCGCCTGCTGTTGCTGCTGTTGGTCAACGCCGTGCTGCTGGCCGCGGTGATGGCCGCCACCGGGCTGGGCGGCCGCTGGCTGGGCTTCTCCCGGGAGGACCGGATCGCCATCGTGTTCTGCGGCTCGAAGAAGAGCCTGGCCAGCGGGCTGCCCATGGCCACGGTGCTGTTCGCCGGGCAGAGCGTCGGCCTCATCGTGCTGCCGTTGATGCTGTTCCACCAGATGCAGCTGATGGTGTGCGCCTGGCTGGCCCGCCGCTACGCGGCGACCGCGGCGCCGGAGCGCCAGCCGGAACTGCACCACTGACCGGTCAGCCGGTCAGCGCAGCAGCAGGTCGACCACGCCCGTGGTGCCCTCGTCACCGTGCCCCTGGTCGAGCCGGCGGCGCATCAGGTCCATGAAGGGGGTCAGCAGCTCAGGGCTGACCCCCTGCTGCTCCGCCGTGGCCAGCAGCGTTGACGTGCCCGCGACCTGCATGGCGAGGTTGGACACCACGCCCTGGGTGTAGTCGCCGCTGTGCAGCTGTTCGGCCGTGCCGTGCACGCCGATGGTCATCGCGACCAGCCAGTTGGCCAGCAGCGGGGCGAAGTCCCTGGGGTCGATGTCCTTCTCCTTGCGGATCAACGCGAACGCGTGCGTGATGCCGGCGAACATCCCGTACATGCCGCTCAGCAGCGCCACGTCGTGCAGGGCGGCGTAGCCGGGGTCCTCGCCCACGTAGGTGGTGCCGGCCGGCACCGCCAGGGTGTCCCGGTGCGCCTCGAACACCTCGCGGGAGCCGCTGTAGAACACGTAACCGCCGGAGCCGGGCACGCCGATCATCGGCGGCACCGCCATGATGCCGGCGTCCAGGAACCGGGCGCCGCGCGCCCGCGCCCACTCGGCGCGGGCCCGGCCCTCGTCCGGTGTGCCGGTGGTGAGGTTGACCAGGTCCTTTCCGGACAGGTCGGCGTCGGCCAGGGTGTCCCCGACCGAGGCGTCGTCGAGCAGGCACAGCACCACCAGGTCGGCCGAGGCCACGGCCTCGGCGGCGGTGGCCGCCACCCGCGCGCCCTCGGCGGCGAGCGGTTCGGCCCTGGCGGCGGTGCGGTTCCACACGGTGAGCTGGTAGCCGGCGGCGAGCCAGGCGTGGGCCAGCGCGGTGCCCATGGCACCGAGCCCGAGCAGGGCGAGCGAACGTGGTTCAGCGGAGTTGACTGCCATGCCAACTAGGCTTGTGCCGAGCCCGGAAGTGATCAAGTACGCACTTCGAAGTGGGTGCTTACCCCCGGGTAAGCGAGCAGGCAGGAGGGATGAGCCATGGCGAGCGTGCCCAGGGCGGGGTCGTACGTCTGCGGGATCGACGCGGCGATGGACGTGATCGGCGGCAAGTGGAAGGTGCTGATCCTCTGGGCGCTCAACGAGCGGCCGTGCCGCTTCGGCGAACTGCGCCGGGAGCTGCCCGGGGTGACCGAGAAGGTGCTCGCCTCCCACCTGCGGGAGCTGGAGGACGACGGCATCGTGCACCGCGAGGCCTACGACGAGGTGCCGCCGCGCGTGGAGTACTCACTGACCGCGCTCGGTGTCTCACTCAACGACGCCCTCGCGCCACTGGGCGCCTGGGGACGGCAGCACGTCCTCGGCAGGGCGTATCCCCGGGCCGCGTCCTAGCCGCCCCCGCGCGGACCGCGGACCGCGGACCAGCGCGCCGGGCCCGGGTCCCGGTCCGCCCGGGCCCGGTCAGCCGGCTCGGTCAATCCGGTCAGTCCGGCTCGCTTAGTCCGGCTCGGTCAGTCCGGCTGGGACGGTCCGGCCGAGTCGGGTCGGCTCAGTCGGGTCGGCCCAGTCGGGTCGGTTCAGTCGCCGCCCTCGTTGTCACTGCCGGCGCTGCCCGCGCCCGTGTTCCAGTTCAGCGTCCGGTCGATCTCCAGGATGCTGTCCCGCTCGGTGTTGTCGATGTAGATCAGGCTGTACCGGGGCGCGGTGGCGCACCCGCACGCGGCACCGTCCGCATCGGACTCGGCGACGGCGGCGCCGGCACCGGTGGTGACCGCCAGCCCGGTCGCCGCCGCGGTCGTCGCGATCCTGCCAAGAACACCCATCACCCGTTCCCCTCGTCTGCCCCGGTGTCCGCCTGACACCAACGGAAAAGCGTAGCCACGGTGATCGCCGGAACCCTGCCCGAGACCGGGACGGCGCCGGATTTTCCCCGCCAGATCGGGCACGGTTGCGCCGGCCACACTCGGGCGCGGGAAGTTGCACCGGATTGGCGTGGCTTCCTAGGCTCGTCGCGGTTTGTGCGGTCGTCGTCGGGACGAGCCGTTCGGCACGGCACGGTGGAGCGAGGAGATCGCGGCATGACCCGGCGGGAGCTTGACGCGGCAGAGGTGTGGGATCCCCTGCTGCGGCGGTCCTACCAGCGCTGCCGCCAGTTGCACGCCCGCCACGGCCGCACCTACTTCCTGGCCACCCGGCTGCTCACGGTCGACCGGCGCCCGGCCGTGCACGCGCTCTACGGGTTCGCCCGCTGGGTCGACGACATCGTGGACACCGCGCCCGGTGTGCCCGACCCCGCCACCGCCGCCGCCCGCGCGGCCCGCCTGGACCAGATCGGCGACGAACTGCGGCGGGGACTGGCCGAGGGGCGCAGCGCGCACCCGCTGTTCGCGGCCGTGGTGCACACCGCGCGCCGCTACCGGATCGACCCCGGCCACTTCACCGACTTCCTCACGGCCATGCGGATGGACCTGACCGTCACCGACTACCCCACCCGCGCCGCGCTGAACACCTACATCCGCGGCTCGGCCGAGGTGATCGGGCTCCAGGTGCTGCCGGTGCTGGGCACCGTGACCAGTCAGCGGGAAGCCGCCCCGCACGCCGCCGCCCTGGGCAACGCGTTCCAGCTGACCAACTTCATCCGCGACATCGCCGAGGACCTCGACCTGGGCCGGATCTACCTGCCCGCCGACGAACTGGCCGCGTTCGGGGTGGACCGCGACCGGCTGCTGTGGTGCCGGCGCACCCGCCGGGTGGACCAGCCGGTGCGCCGTGCCCTGGCCGACCAGGTGGCCCGCGCCCGCGCGCTGTACCGGTTCGCCGAACCGGGCATCGCCATGCTCGACCCGGTGGCCCGGCCGTGCGTGGCCACGGCGTTCACCCTCTACGGCGAGATCCTCGACCACATCACCCGCGCCGGCTACAACGTGTTCGCCAGCCGGGCCGCCGTCCCGGCCACCCGCCGCCTGGCCGTGGCCACCCCGGCCCTGGTCAGCACCCTGGCCGCGCGCTCGACCGCCCGGCTGTCCGCCGGCGGGAAAAAGCCGTGGCGGGCGCTGCCGCCGGGTTGCTAGCGTTCCGGCACGCCCTCGCCGAGGAGAGGCGCTGCGCGCGGGCGAGCAACACCTGTTCGACACCCTGCCCGATCCCGGCCTGGTCGGCTTCGCCGCGTTCGGCGACAGCTACGCCGCCATGACCGCCCAGGGCGAATACCGTCCGGAGTGGACCTGGGTGGCCCTGCGCGGCGACACCGTGGTGGCGCGCGCCGCCCGCGTGCCGAATCGCCCGGCGCCGGTCAGTACGCGGTGACCGAGTAGCTGTTGCTGGCGAAGTCCAGGCCACCGTTGGACGAGGTGATCTCGAAACCGAACTGGACCTCGCCCAGGGTCACGTCACCGAACCAGCCCTGGCCGCGCAGCCAGTTCAGCACCGCCTTGATGTCCACCGTGCCGGAGTTGGTGTTGCTGGTGCGCACGAACGAGAAGACCTGGTTGGCGCCGTTGGAGCCGCGGTAGACGTCCCAGGTGTGGCCACCCACCGACAGCGTGGTCTGCCTGGACCCCAGCGGCCCGACCGGGCCGTACTTGTTGACCCACAACATGATCTCGTAGGCGTTGTTCTCCAGCCACAGGTCGTAGGCGGTGGCATAGGCACCGGCGCCGGGCACGGTGACGTTGAAGCTGCTGCTCGCGCTGCCCAGCGCGCTGATCTTCTTGTTGACCGCCTTGGCCGAGTGCGGGTACGCCTTGACGCCACCGGTGTTCGGGTGGTTCGCCCACACCCCCCAGTTGCTGTAGGAGTTGGCCCAGATCGTCTGCGGGCCAGCACCACTGCCCCACACGTCGTTGCGCACGGTGTAGCCGCCGTTGGACCAGGTTCCCCACTTGTCCGTGGACGACCACACCGCGCTCGTGCCCGCGCTGGCCGGCAGCCCGCAGACGCCGACCAGCAGCAGCGCGGCCAGGCCGGTCACCACGGCCCGCAGCTTCCGACTCATCGGAGTTCCTTTCCGTGCGGCACGCCCGAACCCGCCAGATCCGTGGGAATCGGTGGAACGCGGCCCGCCCGGGCGTGTCCAGCGACGGGACGACGGGCCCCGCGGCGCCGAGCCAGCGCTCGGCGACCGGTCGGCAGGATTCTCAGCCCGCTGTCTGGCTATGCACGCTACGAGTCGAACCAGTCGAACACAATGCGACAAAAGGGTGCCCCACCGGCGGCCATGACAATGCACTACGCGGAATTCCGCGGTGTTGCGCGTGCGCGGATTTGCGCGACCAACAACAAGGCCACGCAGAGTTTGTCGCATTACCAAGAAAGAACCGAGATTCACCCGATCGAGAGCCACTTTCCCATTCCCGCACTGGATACCGTGCGAATCGTGAACCCACGACCGCGGTCGTGCGCCCGGAACACCCGAGATCAACAGGGGGTAATCGATGCCTGACGAGAACATCGGCGGGTGGCTGTCGTGGCGGGAGAAACGCAGGTCGGCGGCTGGCCGGGTGATCGCGCTCGGGCTGGCTCCGCGCACCGTGCCCGACCCGGGCCGACTCGGCTGGGCCGCGCTGTGGTGAGCGATCTGGCCCTGGCGCGGCACCCCGGTGCCATACTGGCGAAAGACCCAGGTAGGGAGGCGGACGCCATGACGAGCGCCACGTGGCGGCATCCGGACCGGTACACCGTGGACGAGTGGGCAGACCTCGACCCGGATCCGAACGGACTCCGGGTCGAACTGATCGATGGAGCTTTCAGCGTGACCCCAGCCCCCGCCGTGGCGCACCAGCGCTTTGGCGACCGCCTGTGCAACCTGATCGACGAGACGCTGTGGCAGCAGGGGCGGCGGGAACTGTGTGCCGTCACCGGCATCGGCGTGCGGGTGGCACCCACATTTGGTTTCGTCCCGGACATCGCGGTGATTCGGAACCCACCGGACGGGGCGGTGGCCGTTCCGGTCAGCGATCTGGTGTTGGCGGTGGAGATCGTCTCGCCCAGCACGCGCAAGCAGGATCGCATGGTCAAGCCGGCCGCGTACGCTGACGCCGGGGTGCCGTACTACTGGCGGGTGGAGCCCGAGAAGGGGCAGCCGCCCACCGTGGTGTGCTTCGAACTGGTTGACGGCACCTATGTGGAGCGGGTCGCGGTCGGCCCGGGCGAGCCGGCCACGATCGCGGCGGCGCCCGTCCCCATCACCCTGGACGTGGACAAGCTGTACGCGCGACTGTTCGGCAAGGGCAAACCCGGCCGGTAACGCCAACGGGGGCCGGGTCCGGTGTGGACTCGGCCCCCGCCCGCCTCAGTGGGTGGCGGTGTGTCTCACTTCAGGGCGCTGCCCTGCTGCCACTGGTCCCAGCTGAGTTCCCAGTCGCCGTAGAGGTCCCAGACGGGCAGTTTCTGGCCGCCGGAGTTGGTCACCTCGACCACGTCGCCCAGCCCCAGGTTCTGGTAGAACCACTTGGCGTTCTCCGCGTTGAGATTGATGCAGCCGTGCGAGACGTTGCTGCGGCCCTGAGCGCCGACGCTGTTCGGGTTCTCGTGCACGAACTCGCCGTCGTTGGAGATGCGCAGCGACCAGTTCTCCTCGGAGCGGTAGGCCTTGGGGTCGGGCGGGCAGACGCCGTAGGTGCACGAGTCCATCGTGTACTTCTCCGACTTGAACGAGATCACGTGCGGCCCCAGGTGGGTGGGCGTCTCGTCCTTGCCCATGCTGATCGGCATGGTCTTGACCAACTGTCCACTGTGGAAGATCTGCATCTGGTTGGTGTCGCCGTCGGCCTTGGCGATCCAGGAGTCGTGGATCTTGTAGGTGACCTCGCGGTCGGTCTTGCCGTACACGCCACCGCCCAGGTCCACGCCGTAGACGTTGGCCTTCAGCGTGATCGTGGTGCCCGGCTGCCAGTACTCCCTGGGCCGGTAGTGCACCTCCTTCTTGGAGATCCAGTACCAGGAGCCCTCCTGTTGGGGCGTTGCGGTGACCTCCAGGGCCTTCTCCGCCGCCGCCTTGTCGGTGATGTCCTGGTCGAACTGGACCACGATCGGCTGGCCGACGCCGAAGTCGGGCTGGCTGTTGGGCGCGGGGATCAGCGCGGGGAACGCCTGCGCCTTGGGGGCGACGGTGCGCACCGAGCCGGTCTGGTGCACGGTCTTGCCGTCGCTGCCGGCGGCGTCGGCCGCGACCTGGTAGGTGCTGTCATAGCCGAGCGGCTCGGCCGAGGTCCAGGTGGTCTTGTCGGCGGACAGTTCGCCCTTGACCTGGTTGCCTTTGGGGCTGGTGACCGTGACCGTGCTCAGCGTGCCGTTGGCGGCCTTGACCACGATCGGCGTCTTCGGGGTGACTTCCGTGTCGGCTCCCGGGGTGATGGTGACCTGCGCCTGGGCCGCCGCCGAGGACGTGCCGGCCTGCTGGCCACCGCCGGCCTGTCCGGAGTCGGTCGAGCTGCACCCGCTGATCAGCAGGGTGAGGGCGACCAGCGCGCTCAGGCTGCCCGCGACGGCGCGTCCGCGCCGCGTCCTACGTCCGCTTGCCATGTGTCTCTCTTCACTGTCCGTGCCCAGAGCGTGACCCAAACCGGCTTCAGCTCACTCCGCGGAAGAAAGGACTCGCCGGGACATCCCCGGGTTGCTTCCGCAGCGTCAACAACGACTCAGCACATTCTCTCTCTTTCCCCGAGCGGGCGAATCGCGGCTCGCGGAAAGCGCTGGCCCGGCGGTGCGGACACCACCGGGCCAGCGCCGGGAAAACGCAGAACGTCGGATTTGCCAATTTTCTCGCTGTTGTCAGCCAGTCAGCCGGAATGTGGCGATCGTGGCCGGTGCGTCGAAAACGAGGTACACGTCGTGCCGGCCGCTGGCGCCGGACAGCGCCGCGGTCACCGTGGTGTACCGGTAGCGGTCGCCGGTGCTGGCCACGGTGGCCCTGCCCACCACCCGGCCGCGCACCGGGTCGTCCAGCCGCACGGTCAGTCCGGCGCTGCCGGCGGCGGCCCTGGCCAGCGACGCGGTGAGGGTCCGCGCGCCCCGGCCCAGGTTGACGTCGTGGAAGGCGATCCAGGAACCGGCCTCGGCGGCCACCGCCGTGCCGCTGACCTTGCTCTCGTCCACCAGGGTGGTGCCCTGGTAGTCGTCGAAGTTCTCCGCCCGCGTCGGCCGGCCCAGGTCCCTCGGCGGGATGACCTCGCCGTTGACGTGCAGCGTCCGCGTGCTGGCGATGGCCTCGGCCGAGCTGCCCACCATCACCTCGTAGTCGCCCTTCTCCACCACCGACCGGCTCCGGGTGACGTCCCAGAACGCCAGGTCGGCCGCTGCCAGCCGGAACCGGACCGTGGTCGACCGGCCGGGCTCCAGCTGGACCCGCTGGAAGCCGGCGAGCTTCTTGAGCGGCTGGGTGGTGCGCGAGTCGGTCGCGTGCGTGTACAGCTGCACCACCTCGGTGCCGGCCCGGCGGCCGGTGTTGGTGACCGTGACGCTGGCCTCCACCTGGCCGTCCGCGCCCACCGACGACCGGCTCAGCCGCAGCTCGCCGTAGCGGAAGCTGGTGTAGCTCAGGCCGTGGCCGAACGGGTAGAGCGGGTCACCGGTGAAGTACTGGTAGGTGTGCCCGGACTTGGCGATGTCGTAGTCGAGGATGTCGGGCAGGTCGGCGTCGGAGCGGTACCAGGTCTGGGTCAGCCGGCCGCTCGGGTTGTGGTCGCCGAACAGCACGTCGGCCAGGGCGTGCCCGGTCTCCTGGCCGGCGTGGCTGGTCCACAGCAGCGCCGGGACGTCGCCCGTGTCCCAGTCGCCGGAGTACGGGTAGCTGCTCTCCAGCACCACGACCGTGTTGGGGTTGGCGGCGCGCACCGCGTCGATGATCGCCCGCTGGCCGGCGGGCAGCGCCGTGGTCTGCCGGTCGTCGTCCTCCCGGCCGTTGATGAACGGCATGCTGCCGACCACCACGACCGCGGCGTCCGCTCCCCTGGCCGCGGCCACCGCGCTGGCCACCCCGCTGCTGACGGTCTCCAGGGTGAACCGGGTGGCGGCCTCGGGCGTGGTCGCGCCGATGGTCAGCCGACCGTCCGCGCCCACCACGGCGAACCCGTGGTTGAACGCGTCGTTGCCGGCGTAGCCGAGCAGGTAGCTGCCGTCGGCCTGGCGGACGAGGCTGAACTGCTGCTGGACGAACCAGCCGGTGGGCTGGGCCGCGTTGTTGACCACGGTCTTGCCGTCGCCCAGCGACAGGAACTTGCCGTTGGCCACCGTGCGCAGCGTCACGGTGTCCTGGCCCCAGTCGAACACGTCCATGGCCTGCTGCGGCCCGGACTCGGTGCCCGACACGGTGAGCGCCGCGCCGCCCGCCGCGCTGGAGGCGGTCACGTACCGGCCGGTGCCGGCCTCCTTGAGCGCGATCCGGTCCACGCCCTCGCTGGCGGTCACCGTGCCACCCGCGCCGAGCCGTTCCCTGATGCCCTGCACCGGCGTCACCCGGTAGGGCATGGTGCCGCTGTACCAGTCCTCGTAGAGGGTGTCCGCCAGCGGGCCGACCACCGCGACCCTGCGGTCGGTGGCGGCGGACAGCGGCAGGGTGTCGCGGTCGTTGCGCAACAGCACGACCTGCTCGGCCGCGGCCCGCCTGGCCAGCTTCTGGTGTTCGGGCGCGTTGATCACGTCCGGGGTGATGGCGGCGTACGGGTTGTGCCCTGCCGGGTCGAACTCGCCGAGCCGGAACCGGATGCTCAGGATGTGCCGCACCGCCCGGTCGATGTCGGCCACGGTGAGCAGCCCCTGGTCCAGTGCGCTGGTCACGGCCTCGACCGTGGGCGCGGAGTTCTGGTCGTTGACGGTGAAGCTGTCCAGGCCGGCCTTGATGGCGGCGGCGTTGGCCTCGGCCTGGGTGTCGTAGTAGTGCTCGGACTTGACCAGGTTCTCCGGCGCGCCCGCGTCGCTGACCACCAGCAGGTCCTGTTCGGTCCAGCTGCGCAGGGCCTGGTTCAGGTCCGGGTTGACGTGGTTGGGCCGGCCGTTGACCAGGTTGTAGGAGGGCATCACGCCGGTGGCGGCGTCGGCCGAGATGGCGGCGCGGAACGGCACCTCGTCGTAGTCGTGCAGGATGCGCGGGGGCACCGACGAGGAGGTGGTGTCCCGGCGGACCTCGTTGTTGTAGGCCAGGTAGTGCTTGAGCGTGGGCGCCGCCTGCAGGTAGCGGGGGTCGTCGCCCTGGATGCCGTGGCCGTAGGCGGTGGCCAGCGCGCCGGTCAGCAGCGGGTCCTCGGCGTAGCCCTCCTCGTTGCGCCCCCAGCGGGGATCGCGCAGCAGGTTCACCACCGGTGCCCACAGGTTCAGCCCGTTGTAGCCGGGGTTCTGCACGTGGTAGCCCCGCGCCTCGCGGCCGACCACGGCGCCGACCTGCTTGAGCAGGTCCGGGTCCCAGGTGCTGCCCAGCCCGACGGCCTGGGGGAACACCGTGGCCGGGCCGAGCCAGGCCACGCCGTGCAGTGCCTCGGTGCCGGTGCGGAACGCGCCGATGCCCAGGCGGGGGATGGCCGGCTGGTACTGGTGCAGCAGGGAGACCTTCTCCGCGGTGGTGAGCCGGCCGATCAGGTCGCTGACGCGCGCGGCCAGGGGCAGCGCCGGGTCGCGGAACGGGTAACCGGCGGCGCCTTCGGCGGCGGCGGGCGGGGCGATCAGCGCCAGCCCGACCAGGGCGGCCACCAGCGCCCGCCACCACCGGCGGGCCCGCCGGGGCGGCCCGCCCCGCCCGCTTCCCGGGAACGTGCCACCGCGTGAGATCCCCCTGGGCGAGATCCCCCTGGGCGAAACCCCGCTGCGCGAAACCCCGCTGCGCGAAATCGCCGTGCGGGACACCACACCGCGCATGACGGACCACCTCCGGACGTGATTAGTCGAAGCGCTTCGACTGTGCGGAAAACCGGTTGTCGAGATGGTGGAGAAGTGCGCTGGAATGGTGCAGGAGGACACCACCCCGGTCAATGGACCGAACGGCGGCAATACCACCGATCGGTACAGGAAAAAGGAAATGACAACCCGCGCTGACGCGTTCCGCGGTGACCATCACCACGTTGTGCGCACGGGCCGGGACGCTGTGTTGTCGAATCTGTCGAAGGGGGAACGGGCAAAGGGGGACCCGGTACCGGTGGCGCGGTCGGTAGAGTGCAGCAGGCGGCACCGCCGCCCCACCGGACCCGCCCCAACCGGGTCACCGCTGACCGAGTAGGGATTCCGTCAATGGACCGACCCAGCACCGTTGAAATGCGCGTCGAGGCAGCCCCCGAATACCTCATCGTGCTGCGCAACGTCGCCGCGGACCTCGCGATGGGCCGGGATTTCGACCTCGACTCGATCTCGGACTTCCGCATCGCCGTGGACGAGGCGTGCGCCATCCTGCTGCGGCTGGCCGAGCCCAAGGCCGTGCTGCGCTGCCTGTTCCACGTGCGGACCGACGAGATCAGGGTGCACGTCGAGGTGCCGTGCAGCGAGCGCCCGGTGATCGCGCAGGACACCTTCACCTGGCACGTGCTGACCACCCTGGCCGACTCGGTGACCACCAACGTCACCGAGGCCGCCGGTCACTCCGCTGGTTTCCTGGCCAGCATCGAGCTGACCAAGAAGCCCGTATCGGCGGCCACAGAGTGAGCGTCACCGAGGACCACACCGGCAGCGCGCCCACCTTCGAGGAACTGGCCCCGCGGTTCGCGGAACTGGCCGGCCTCGCCGAGGACGACCCCCGGCGGGCGCAGCTGCGCGCGGAGCTGGTCACCGCGTACCTGCCGCTGGCCAGGACACTGGCCCGCCGGTTCGCCAACCGGGGAGAGGCACTGGACGACCTGGTGCAGGTCGCCACGGTGGGGCTGATCGGCGCGATCGACCGGTTCGACCCGGACCGGGGCGTGGACTTCGTCGGCTTCGCCGTGCCCACCATCACCGGCGAGATCCGCAGGCACTTCCGGGACTCGGCGTGGTCGCTGCGGGTGCCCCGGCGCACCAAGGAGACCTACGCCGCCATCCAGGCCGCCATCGCCGAACTCACCCCCACCCTGCAGCGCTCGCCCACCCCGGGCGAGCTGGCCAGCCACCTCGACCTGCCGGTGGAGCAGGTGCGCGAGGGCCTGCGCGCGGCCTACGCCTACCGCAGTGGTTCGTTGGACAAGCTGCTGCACGAGGACGCCACCCAGACGCTGGGCTCCACCATGGGCGAGGAGGATCCCGAACTCGAACAGGTGGACCTGCGCCAGACCGTGCAGCCGCTGCTGCGCACGCTGCCGGAACGCGAGCGCACCGTGGTCGTGCTGCGGTTCTTCCACGGGATGTCGCAGAGCCAGATCGCCAGCCGGGTGGGGGTGTCGCAGATGCAGATCTCACGCATCCTGAGCCGGACCCTGGCGCGCCTGCGCGACCAGATCACCGACGGTTGAGGCGCGCGGCGCCGCCGAACGCGCTGGCCGGGACGGGTCTCAGGCGGTCCTGGGCATGCGCAGCTGGCGGCGCTGCCGGGTGATCAGTTCGCGCCGCTCCTGTTCGCCGAGCCCGCCCCACACCCCGTAGGGCTCCTCGACCTGGAGCGCGTGCTGGCGGCACTGGGCGAGCACCGGGCAGGCGTGGCAGATGGCCTTGGCGCGTTCCTCACGCAGCTTGCGGTCGTTGCCCCTGGCGTTGTCGGGGTGGAAGAACAGCGCGCTGTTCATGCCTCGGCACAGACCCCGCAGCTGCCAGTCCCACTCCTCCGTGCACGGGGTGGGCAGTCGGCGTACGTTGCTCATCTGTTCCCTCTTCTCGACCTCGATCTGCGGCCAACGCGGCGGCTCTGCCCTGACCCGGGCTGACCGGGCCGCCAGCGGTCCTGCGGGGCTGGTACCACCCGTGGCGGGGAGCCAAACCCGGGCGAGGGGGATTTGATCGATGTGCCGTGCGCCACGCCGGGGCGCCGGGTGCTACTGGTCGCGCTCGCCGATCCAGTGGCAGAGCAGCAGGCAGACGTCGTCCTCGTGGCTGCCGGCGCCGAGCATGGCGTCGAGCAGCCGCTGGGCCGTGGTTTCCGCGTCCTGGCCGAGCGCCTGGCAGAACGCCTCGGCCAGCCGCCGCACGCCCGAGTCGATGTCGCTGCTGCGGCGTTCGACCAGGCCGTCGGTGTAGAGCAGCAGCGTGGTCGCGGGCGCCAGGTCGACCTGGTGCTCGAAGGCCGGGATGTCCATGGGCACGCCCAGCAGCGGGGCGTGCGCGCCCTGCAGGGCCCGCACCTGGCCGTCGGGTTCGCGCAGCAGCACCGGCAGGTGGCCGGCGCTGGCCCAGCGCAGCACCTGCGCGGCCGGGTCGATCTCCACGGTCACCGCGGTGGCGAACAGCGGGGTGTCCCAGCGCCGCAGCAGCTCGTGCACCAGGCGCAGGGCGTCGGCCGGGCCGTGGCCCTCCATGGCGTAGGCGCGCAGCGTGTTCTGCAGCTTGCCCATGACCACGGCCGCGTCCACGCCGTGGCCGGTGACGTCGCCGACGGTGAGCACCACCCGGCCGTCGGTGCGGGTGAACGCGTCGAACCAGTCGCCGCCCACGTGCACACCCCGGCTGGCCGGCAGGTAGCGCGCGCACATCTCCAGGTCGGGGCGGACCAGCCGGGGCGGCAGCATGGCCTGTTGCAGGGTCTCGGCGAGTTCGCGCTCCCGCTCGTACTCGCGGACGTTGCGCAGCCCCACCGCGGCCCGCTCGGCCACCCGCTGGGCCAGCGCCACCTCGTCGTCGCTGAACGGCTCGTGGTCGCGGCCCAGTTCGAGCACACCGAGCACCTGCGGGCCGGCCACCAGCGGCACCAGCAGCTGGTGGTCCCCGCGCCGCCGCGACGAGCGGCCGACGAACACCTGCCGCACGTCCTCGGCGGGGCTCTCCCCCGGCCGGGTCGGGCAGTGCAGCCCGCCGCCCTGCGGGGTGGGCAGCCACACCGCGCTGCGGGCGGCGAAGCCCCGGTCGCGCAGCACCTCGGCGAACGCGTCCAGCACCTCGGCGCGGTCCAGCGAGGCCGAGGTGGTGCGGGTCACCGCGTCCAGGAAGGACACCTGCTGGCGCTGTTCCTCCAGTTCGGCGTGCAGGGCCAGCAGGCCGGCGTTGGTCTGCGCCAGCTCGGTCTGGTGCCAGCGCAGTTCCTCGCGCTGCCGCTCGATGGTCTCCAGCAGCGGGGCCAGCAGTTCGTCGTCGAGCAGTTCGCTGGGTTGCCGCTCCACCTCGGAGATGTCCAGCGTGGGCGGGTCGCCGTCCAGCCGGACCGACAGCTCGCCGCCGCTGCGGGCCAGGGACCGCAGGTGCGCGGCGGCCTGCGCGATCAGCCTGGCCCTGGTGGTCTCGGTCATGGGCAGGGCGAGCGTCAACCGCACCAGTTCGCGCCTGGCGCTCTCCGCGTCCTCGGCGTTGCGGATGGACCGGTGGAAGACCTTCACGGCGTCCTGCTTCCGCCTGGGGTGCCGCCGGTGGGGTGACTGCCAGCTGGGTGACTGCCAGTGGGGTGGCTGCCGGCTGGGTGGCTGCCGGCGATCGCCAGCACGCACGCGTCGTCACGCCAGCGGGCGTGCTGGCCGAGCACCCAGGCCGCGACCACGGCCGGGTCGTGCTGGAAGATCCCACTCCAGTCGCGGGTGTTCCAGCGTTCCGTGACGCCGTCTGTGTGCATGACCAGCCAGCTTCGTTCCGACCACGGACGCACGGTCTCCACGGCGTTGGCGACCGAGCCGGCGGAACCCACGATGCCCGGGGTGGACACCAGCCGGACCGGGGTGTCGCCGGTTCGAGGGTACAGCCGCGCCGCCACATTTCCGATACCCGCGAAGCGCAGGATCGAGGCCCTCAGGTCGACCTGGGCCACGCCCACGGTGGCGCCCCTGCTGCCGGCCAGCCGCTGGTGCATGGCCCGCAGCAGGTAGACGGGCCGCATCGGGTTGTCGCCGTGGGCGGTGGCCTCGGCCACGGCCCGATCGGCCGCGTCGGCCGCGGCCGGCCCGTGCCCGAGTCCGTCGCAGACCACCGCGGTCACCAGGTGCTCGTGCCGGAACGCGGTCCACCGGTCGCCGCAGGCGGTCTCGCCCGGCGCGGTGAACACCGCGGTGCCCAGGCTCATCCGGGGGCCCAGCGCGGTGTTGTGGCCCCACCTGGCCAGCACCGCGGTGCCCCGGCCCTGGGCGGAGTAGACGTCGAAGGCGTCGGCGGCCCGGCGGACCGCGCCCAGCCCGGCGCCCAGCGTCCCGCCGGTGGAGTAGCCGTCCCGCATGCTGTCGGCGACCCGGCGGATGCCCGGCCCCCGGTCCACGGCCAGCACGTCCAGGTGGCCGGGGCCGGCCTGGACCGCGAGCAGCCCGTCCACGCCGTACTTGAGCAGGTTGCTGGCCAGTTCGGTGGTACCCAGCTCGACCAGGTCGACCACGCGGCCGGACAGCCCGGCCGAGCGCGCGGCGGTGGCCGCCAGCACCCGGGCGCGGCTGACGTGGCTGGGTTCGCGCACCACGACGTCGTCGCGTCTCACCGGCGCCGTCCTCGCCGCGCGGCCGAGCTGATGGTGACCACCGTGCCCCGGTCCGGCCCGGTCTCGATGGCGAAGTGGTCGACCAAACGTTTGGCCCCACCGAGGCCGAGGCCCATGCCGCCCCTGGTGCTGAACCCGTCGGCGAGCGCCTGGTCCACGTCGGCGATGCCGGGCCCGGAGTCGGTGAAGACCATCCGGATGACCGTGCGACCCTGCTGGACGGTCAGCTCCGTGCTGACCTGACCGCCGCCCCCGTGCACCAGGGTGTTGCGGGCCAGTTCGCTGGCCGCGGTGACCAGCTTGGTCTGCTCCACCAGGCTGAAGCCAGCCTCGACCGCTGCTTCGCGGGCAGCCTGACGCACCCGCACGATGTCCATCTCCGAGGACACCTGCACGACCCGGGAAGCCGCGGTCGTGGTCATCAGCCCTGCCTCGTCGGGTAGTTCTCGTCCAGTCTGGTGTCCAGCAGTTCCAGGCCGCGCTCGACCGACAGCGCGGTGGTCATCCCCGGCAGCGTCAGCCCCAGCTCCACCAGCGTGATCGCCACCGCCGGCCGCATCCCGACCAGCACGGTGCGCGCGGCCAGTACCTCGGTGGCCGCCGCGATGTCGCGCAGCGCCCTGGCCAGGAAGGAGTCCACGATATCGACCGAGGAGATGTCGATGATCACCCCGCGGGCGCCGGTCTCGGCCACCCGCTCGGTCAGGTCCTGCTGCAGGGCGAGCACGGTGTCGTCGAGCAACTCCACCTGGATGCTGACCAGCAGCACCCCGCCCAGGTCCAGGACGGGCACCTCACCGACCTGATGCATCCGGTGCTCAACCCCTCTGTGCCGGTGTGACCGAGAGCCCGACCCGGTTCAGCGCGTAGGCGAGCGCGTCGGACAGGCTCGCTCTGGTGGCGACCTCGCCGAGGTCGATGCCCAACTGCACCATGGTCTGGGCGATCTGCGGCCGGATACCGCTGATGATGCACTCCGCCCCCATCAGCCGCGCGGCCATGGCGGTCTTGAGCAGGTGCTGGGCGACCATGGTGTCGACCGCGGGCACCCCGGTGATGTCCAGGATCGCGACCTGGGCCTGCTGGTCCACGATCGCCTGCAGCAGGCTCTCGGTGGCGGCCTGGCTGCGCATGCTGTCCAGGGTGCCGATGAGCGGCACCGCGAGCACGCCCTTCCACAGCTTGATGATCGGGGTGGACATCTCGGCCAGTTGCTGCTGCTGGTGGGCGATGATGTCGGCGCCCTCGGTGACCGCGGTCTCCATCACCACCAGGCGCAGCGTGTCCAGGGCCGCGCTCAGCGCGAGCACGTCCTCGGTGCGCTGCTGGCCCTCGGGCTGTTCGTCCAGCCACAGTCTGAGCACCGGCTCCTTGAGCCAGGTCAGGTTGGCGGTGATCTGCGCCGCGGTGTTGCCCTGCCTGGCCTGCTGCGCGGCCAGCCCGCCGAGCAGCGCGCGGATCTCCTGGAAGGGCTCGGCGGCCGGGTCGTGCAGGTTCCCGGTTTCCACCACGTGGGACAACGCGGTGAGGACGTTCTCACAGTCGGCGCGGACGTCGGCCGCGGCGTCGCCGGCGGCCTCACCGAAGAACCCGGTCTCCACCCAGGATCCGATAATGTCGTCCCGACGACGGTCGAGGAAATCCCGCAGCCGCGCACCGGCTTCGCCGTGTGCCGCGATGATCATGTTCCAACCACTCCAAACCGGTCAGGGCCGTGACTACCGTCGCTTCAGACCGTGGGCGCGTGTGCCGCACCCTCGACTCGGATTTGCTTGTCTTTCAGCAAACATAGGACACCCAGGGGCGGTCCCGCTGGTCGGGGCTGCGCGCCTGGCACCACCGCTGAGCCGGCTCGGACTTGGGCGGATGTTCGCGGACAGTGGTTGGATGGACGACGCCGAACCACGGAATCGGAGTGATATCGACATGACCAACGAGGAACGCACGGAGGCGCTGGAGGCGCCGTCGGTCGCGGTGGGACGGGTGGACGGCACCGAGGGCCTGCTCGCCCTGCACGGGGAGATCGACCACGGCACCGCGTCCCAGATCGACGAGGTGGTGCAGCGGCTGCTGGACGAGGGTGCCACCAGCCTGGTGGTCGACTTCACCGATCTGACCTTCTTCGACTCGGCGTGCCTGAGTTCACTCATCCGCGCGCACACCACCATCACCGAGCGCGGCGGCACCATGACGTTGACCAACGTCAGCCGGCACGCGCGCCGGGTGTTGGACATCACCGGTCTCCTCCCGCTGTTCCAGCTCACCGACGAGAGCGCCTGAGCCGGGGGCCGGGCGTTCCCCCGCGCGGGAAGCCCGGCCCGCGAACCAGTGTCACGTCCCCTGTCCACCGCTCCTCCTGCGCACCGCTGCTGTTGTCCAGTCCTCTTGTCCAGACCGGCTCCGCACCAACCGGATGCCGGCGGTGTTTCACTCCATCGGCGGCACCGGTTTGGTTCGCGGCAGCGCCGGGTATTCACCGCTGGCCCGCTCGGACGGGGCTCGCGGTCGGCCATACCCAGGTTCGACGCGAGCGAACCAGGATCTCGACCGGTGAACAGGAGGATGCCGCGGTGCAGGGCGTGACAGCAGGTGGTCCGAGGGCCGAGGTGTCGTTGCGGCCACGTATCCAGCCCCTTCCGACCATCCTCTTCCGGTATTGCCTGTATCGGCTCAAGCTGGTGACATCGCGCAGATCAAAGGGGGACGTCGGAACGTGTTCCGCGAGATAGCCGCGGGCGAGGACGACGCTGGGAGCATGTCGCGCCCGCAGAAGCCGCGCCGGGACGAGGCCCGACCCAGCGCACCGGGTAGCACCAGGCTCGCTCCCGCGTCTCCGGCGGACGCCACCACCACGCACCTCACCTTCGGCTCCGAGGCTGACGCGGCGAGCCGCGCCAGGCAGGTGCTGACCGAGGTGCTCGCCGGCCTGTCGGTGCCCGCGCCCGCACTGGAGAACGCCCGGCTGGTGATCACCGAGCTGGTCGCCAACGCCCTGATCCACGGCACGGTGCCGTTCGACGTGGAGATCACCACCTGGCCGGGCGCCGCCCTGGTCACCGTGGCCGACACCAACCCCACCCTGCCCGAGCTGCGGCGGGCGCCCAGCACCGAACCGCACGGGCGGGGGCTGGTGATCGTCGACGCGCTCGCCGACGACTGGGGGGTGTCCGGGTCCGCCTCGGGCGGCAAGACCGTGTGGGCGCGGCTGGTCTGGCCGGTCGAGGGCTGAGGCGCCGCGGCGGTCACCACCGCGGCTGTCGGCACCGCCCCGCCCCGCGCGCGGCACCGGTGCGTCCGCTGTCGGCCAGGCGTCTCGCTTGACAGGCGAGGACAGCCCGCTTAGCTTCGACGACAGCGCGGAAAGCGCTTTCCGAACCAGTGCCGGCACCGCTGCCGGCCAGGCCGGCGCCGGAGGGACCCGTGGGCCGTTGGAGTGCACTGCTGGCCACCGGACTCGCCGCGGTCACCGCTCTGGCGGCCGCGCCAGCAGCCCTGGCGGTCCCCGACACCCCGTTCGTCGGCGGTCCGGCCGGGCCCACCGGCTGGGCCAGCGCCGGCACCGGCACCACCGGCGGACTGGGCGCGCCGCCGGAGAACACCTACGTGGTGGGTTCGCGCGCCGAACTCAAGGCCGCGCTGGCCAACCACGGCGACCCCACCGCGCCCAAGCTGATCCACGTGCGGGGCACCATCGAGGGCAACCAGGCCGACGACGGGCGGCTGCTCGGCGAGCAGGACTACGCGCCCGGCTGGAACCTGGACCGGTACCTGGCCTGCTTCGGCCCGGACTTCGCCGCGTGGAGCGACGCCAACCACCCGTGGTGCAAGCAGATGCGCACGCTGCGCACCACCGGGTCGACCAACCAGAAGCAGCAGATCCAGCTGACCGTGCCGAGCAACACCACCCTGGTCGGCCTGGCCGGCGCGGCACTGCACGGCGTGTACCTCACGATCAACACCGGCACGAACATCATCGTCCGCAATCTCCACCTGGAAGCGCCGGTCGACCACTTCCCCAGCTGGGACCCTGGCGACGGCGACGGCGCGTGGAACGCCCGGTTCGACGCGCTGTCCATCGTGACCGGGCGCAACGTCTGGATCGACCACTGCACGTTCACCGACGGCCGGTTCCCCAACTCCGCCGCGCCCACCGGGCCGCACGGCAGACCGGTGGAGCGGCACGACGGCCTGCTCGACATGGAGGACGCCACCGACTACGTCACCGTGTCGCACAACCGGTTCGTGGACCACGAGAAGACGATCCTGATCGGCTCCGGCGACGGCAAGGGCGACCGCGACCGCGGGCACCTGCGGATCACCCTGCACGACAACCTGTTCGCCAACACCGCGCAGCGCAGTCCGCGCGTCCGGTTCGGCCAGGTGCACAGTTACAACAACTACTTCGTCGGCGCGGTCGACGACGCCGACTACCCCATGCGCAGCCAGGCCCTGGGCGGGGAGAGCTACTTCCTCGGCGTGGGCGTGGAAGCCAAGCTGGTGTCCGAGTACAACGCGTTCGACTACGTCGGCCGGGGCGCGTCGGCGGACATCACCGTGGCCAACTTCCACGGCTACCAGTTCGTGGACCTCGGGTCCTGGTTCAACGGCCGGCCAGCGGACGTGACCGGCGTCGCCAGGGACAAGTTCGCCGCGGCCAGGGCGGCGGCGCTGGCCGACGCCGCCGCGAACGGCACCCCACCGCCCGAGTGGGCCACCCACGAGTTCACCACCGACGTGGGCTGGACGCCGGCCGGCGTCTACCGGTACACGCCGCTGCAGTCGGCGCTGGCCGTCCGGGTCGCGGTGCTGGCCAACGCCGGCGCGGGCCGGCTCCGGGTGGTCCCGCCCGGCCGGTGAGGCGGGCAACGGCCCCGGCCCCGGCCCCTGCTACGACTGCGGCCCCGGCTACGGCTGCGGCTGGTCGCCGGTCCTGATCTGGGTGCCCTGCGCGGACAGCAGCCGCCAGCCCGAGGCGGTGTCGTCCGCCGACCGGGTGAAGACGTGGGTGTAGCGGCTGCCCGCGTGGAACGCGGCGCCGGCGGGTCCGGTGAACTCCATCGCGGTCCGGCCCACCACCACGCCGACCTCGCCGACCCGGCGCACGACCGCCTCCTCGGGGAAGGAGCGCACCTCGGGGAAGGCCACCTCACCCGACCGCACCAGGGCGAGCAGGTCCGCACGGGTGGCGACCGCGCCGCTGTCCACCGCGACGATCAGGAAGTCCTCGGCGAGGATCCGGTCGAGCTGGTCGTGGTCGGCGGCGGTGAGCGCGGCGAAGAACCGGCGGTCCGTGTCGAGCAGGGCGTCCCGGTCGGCCGGACCGGCCAGTGTGCTGGTCATGCTGCGGTGTCCTCTCCTGGTGCCCACCCGGTGCCCACCGCGCTGGGTGACGCGGCCGGCACCGCGCCCGGTGGCGGGGGTCGGCGTGGCGCCGACCCGGGGTGTGGTGGGCACGGTAGGCCCTGTCGTCGACGTCAACACCAGCCCGGGCGCCGCGGTCCCGGTGTGGGTTCGATCACCCGAACGGCCCTGCCTGACGTGTCAACTCGCGGGGTTTGCAAAGTCGACTCGCGGGGTTTGGGGGGCGAGCAGGGCCAGTTCGGGGAAGTGGGCGAGGTAGCCGTCCAGGATGCGCTCGGCCAGTTGGAACGAGTTCACCACCGGGTGCAGCGCGATCGCCCGCAGCGCGGCGTCGCGCGAGCCCGTGGTGGCGGCCTCGATGGTGGCCCGCTCCACCGCCTTGACCGTGCGCATCAGGCCGGCCGCGTGCTCGGGGACCGCGCCCACCGCCACGGGCACCGCGCCGTTGGCGCCCACCAGGCAGGGCACCTCGACCACGGCCTCGGTGTCCAGGTCGGGCAGGGCCGAGCGGTTGCGCACGTTGAGCACGTGCACGCTGCGCTCGTTGTGGGCGATCGCCGCCATCAGGTCCAGGGCCACGCCCTCGTAGCCGCCGCCGGTGACGTCGGCGGCGTTGCGCTCGCCAACGCCGGCGGCGGCCAGCTCGTCGCGCAGGTAGCTCACCTCGCGCTCCTGCCGGTAGCGGATCCACAGCGGCAGGGCGTTGTCCGGGTCCTCGGCCACCGCCCGGTAGAAGCGGGACTGCTGGTCCAGCAGGAACTCGCCGCGGGTGTTGGGCGCGGTGCTGATCGCGTTGACCGCGTCGGTGGTCCGGTAGAAGTAGTACAGGTACTCGTTGGGGACCATGCCCAGTGAGGACAGCCACGGCCCGAACATCTCGCCCTCCTCGAAGGAGGCCAGCGCGGCCGGGTCGGTGAACAGCTCGGGCAGCCGGTCGCGTCCGCCCACGTGGGCGCCGCGCAGCCAGCCGAGGTGGTTGAGCCCGAAGTAGTCGAACCACACCAGTTCCGGGTCCACGCCCAGCGCCCTGGCCACCCGGCGGCACAGCCCCAGGGGCGAGTCGCAGATGCCGATCACCCGGTCGCCGAGCACCCGGCTCATCGCCTCGGTGACCACGCCGACCGGGTTGGTGAAGTTGATGACCCACGCGTCCGGCGCCTGTTCCAGCACGGTGCGCGCCACCTGGAGCGCGACCGGCAGGGTGCGCAGCGCGTAGCAGATGCCGCCGGGGCCCACGGTCTCCTGGCCCAGCACGCCCTGGGCCAGCGCGACCCGTTCGTCCACGGTCCGGCCGCGCAGCCCGCCCACCCGGATCGCGGAGAACACGAAGTCGGCCCCGCGCACCGCCTCGGCCAGGTCCGTGGTGGCGCGCACCCGGGGCGCGTCGGGCCGGCCGTCGGCCAGTTGGGCGAGCACCCGCCCGATCGCGGCCATCCGGTCCTCGTCGATGTCGTGCAGCACCACCTCGTGCACGCCCAGGCCGGCCCCAGCGGCGCCACCGTCCACACCGGACCTGTTCCGATCCAGCAGCGCCCGGTAGACCAGGGGAACCCGAAAACCGCCACCGCCGAGGATCGTCAGCTTCATGTCACCCACTCTCCCACGGGCGGACCGGAAAACGCTGTGGGCCCTGTGGGTGGTGCTCGCCGTTTCCGATGGCGGCGGCCGAATTCCTGGGGTTCTCTTGACGTCAGCGAAAACGCGTGGCCAGGTGGTCTCCTCCGGGCACGCCGCTCAGAGGAGAACACGGTGAGCACACCGACTGGGGATCAGCACACCACCGACCCGTTGGCGGTCTGCCCGTGGGACGACCGCTGGCACGCCCTGGTTCCCGCCCCGCGCGACCGGGACGTGCGGCCCCGGCGGGTCACGGTGGCGGCCGGACAGGTGAGCGGGTGCGCGGACGTGGTCACCGGAACCGGTCCGCTGGTGCTGCGCTGCGCCGCCGCCGACCAGCCGGCCAGGGCCGTGGTCGACTTCGGCGTCGAGGTGAGCGGCTACCCCTGGTTCTCCTTCGCCGCCGGCGATCGGCCGAGCCAGGCCATGCTGCGCGCCGGCTACAGCGAGTCCCTGCGCTACCTGGGGCCGGACGGCGACCTGACCGTGCCCGAGCCCCGGGTGGCCGGCAACCCGGCACGGGTGGAGCGCTACCGGGTCAGCGGTCCCGGCCTGGTGCGGCAGCGCTTCCTGCAGGGCGGGTTCCGCTACCAGATGCTGTCCGTGGAGACCCCGGGCGACGAGGTGGCCATCGCCGCCCTGGGCGTGTGGTACACCCCGTACCTGGGCACACCGGACACCTACGCCGGCCACTTCCTCTGCTCGGACGAGCTGCTCAACAGGATCTGGTACGCCGGGGTGCACACGCTGCACCTGAACATGGTCGAGCCGGGCGAGCAGGCCGGCTACTGGGCGGTGCTGGACGGCGCCCTGGACGTGCGCGACACCTGGACCGACTACAACGCCAGCCCGATCGGCCTGCTGCGCACCGGCGAGCACTGGACCGACGTGGACGTCCGGTTCCACGCCAGGGTCGAGTCGGGCCGGCTGAACTGGGTGGTGCGCGGCCGCGGCCCGGGCACCGGCCTGCTGCTGGGCGTGGCCACGCACGCCGGCCGCTCCTGGCTGACCGTGGAGATCCAGTTCGATGTGGACGTCGACGCCTGCCGGGAGCTGACCCGGCTGCGCCTGCCCGAGCAGCTGTGCCCCGGCCAGTGGCAGGAGATCCGCACCCTGGTGTGCGGCACGGTGCTCACCGTGTCGGTGGCCGGCGGCCAGCCGGTCAGCGTGGACCTGGCCACGCTCGACCTGTCCCCGGCCGAGCGGCGCGCGGTGGCCGCGGGCACCGTCGGGTTCTGCGCCCGGCCGGGCGACGCCGCGGCGTTCCGCGCGCTGACCGTCACCCAGCCGGGGCCGCCGGCGGTGGTGCTGGCGAACATGCCGCTGGCCGCGCCCGAGGAGCTGGCCGCCTTCGACCCGCCCGGCACGGTCCGGCTGCCGCTGATCACCGACGGCCAGAAGCGCGACCGCCTGGTGTGGCAGGGCGACAACATGGTGGCCGGGCGGACCCTGCTGGTCAGCAGCGAGGCCATCGCGCACGTGCGGGAGTCCATCCGGCTGCTCGGCAGCCACCAGCTGGCCAGCGGCTACGTCCCGGCCAACGCCAACCCGGCGGCGACACCGCGCACCAGGCTGTCGCCGAGGACCACCGAGACCGTGCGCTACCCGTCGGCCTCCTACTCCCTGTACACGGTGCTCAACCTGCACGACTACTGGTGGCACACGGCGGATCTGGGGTTCGTGGCCGAGTGCTGGCCGATGATCTGCGCCGAGCTGGCCTGGAACGAGAGCCGCACCGGCCCGGACGGGCTGCTGCGCACCGACGAGCGCGACGGCATGGGCTGGCGCTACGCCCTGGTGTGCGGCACGCCCAGCTACGAGAACGTGGTGTACGCGCACGCGCTGCGCTGTGCCGCCGAGCTGGCCGACGAACTGGGCCAGCACGCGCTGGCCAGCCAGTGGACCGAGGCGGCCGAGGCGGTCACCACCGCGCTGGACGCGCTGCTGTTCGACCCGGACAGCGGGCTGTACGAACTCAGCGCCGAGCAGCGCGGCCACACCGTGCTGGACGCGAACGCCAGCGCGGTGCACTACGGGCTGCTCTCCGGTGACCGGGGCGACCGGGCGCTGGACACCCTGCTGTCCAGATTGGACAGTCCAGGTGGGACGCGTTCGATCGGCGATCCGGTGCCGGACGGCCAGTTCCCCACGATCGGTCCGATGATGAACGGCGTGCTGGTGTGGGCACTGGCCGACCAGGGCCGCACCACCGAGGCGCTGCGGCTGATCCGGTCGGGCTGGGGGCCGATGGTGACCGGCGATCCCGGCATGACCGTGTGGGAGGTGCTGTGGCGGGACGGTGGCCTGGCCACGCCGGGCATCAACCACGGTGGCGGCGGCAACACCAGCCTGGCCCACCCGTGGGCGTCCGGCCCCACGTTCGCGCTGTCCCGGTACGTGCTGGGGGTGCGCGCGCTGGCCCCCGGCTACCAGCGGTGGCTGGTGTGCCCCCAGTTCGGTGACCTGAGCTGGGCCCGGGGTGAGGTGCCCACCCCGCACGGCCCGGTGCGGGTGCGCTGGGCCAGGCAGGCGCGCCGGCTGGCCGTGGAGGTGGAGAGCCCGCCGGGCACCACCGGCGCGGTGTCCCTCGGGCCGATCGAGCCGGGTGCGGTGGCCCGGTGGAACGGCGAGGTGGTCTTCCCGGAGCCGGCCGGCCGGTCGCTGCGGCTGGGCGTGGCCGGGCCCGGCGTGCACCGGTTCGAACTGGGTTGACCAGTCCCCCACCCGGACAGTCCCCCACCGGTCAGTCCCCGCCAGGAGAGTCCCCCGCCCGGTCAGTCCCCACCCGGACAGTTCCCCACCCGGTCAGTCCCCGCCCGCCTCAGGGCCGCCGGGGCGGCAGCCGGTGCAGGGTGACCTGGTCCAGCTGGCCACCGCTGGCCACGGCGGTCAGGTAGGTGCAGGCCGGCTGGCGTCGGCGGTCGGTGGGCGAGCCGGGGTTGAGCAGGCGCAGCCCGGTCTCGGCGACGCTGTCCCAGGGGATGTGGCTGTGCCCGAACACCAGCACGTCCACGTCCGGGAACCGGCTGGCGCAGCGCTGTTCCCGGCCCTTGGCCGGCCCGGTCTCGTGCACCACCGCGAACCGCACCCCGCCCAGCTCCACCCTGGCCACCTCGGGCAGCCGGGCGGCCAGGTCCGGCCCGTCGTTGTTGCCCACCACACCGACCAGCCGGTCGCACCGGGCCTCGATCGCGTCGAGCAGGTCGACCGCCACCCAGTCGCCGGCGTGGATCACCACGTCGGCCCGGTCGATCTCGGCCCACACCGGCGCGGGCAGGTCCCTGGCCCGGTTCGGCACGTGCGTGTCGGCGATCAGCAGCAGGCGCATGGCGCCAGTGTCACCACACCGCCCCGGGTGCGCCAGCGACGGGCGCGGGCACACCCGGGCGGCGCGGCCTCAGCGCACGTACACGTTGGGGCGGGCCACCGCGGCCATACCGGCCCCGATGAAGTAGCTCGGGTGCGGCGGCTGGTTGTAGGCGGTGTTCTGCCAGGCGACCGCCACCCGGTACTGCGGGTCCTGCATCAGGCTGGGCAGGCTGATGCTGGTGGCGTCGGTGGTGCTGTAGATGCGCAGCGCCGAGCTGTTGGAGGTGCGCCACACCACCTCCTCCCGCCAGTCGCCGAGGATGTCGGCGGACAGCGCGGGCGTGGCCTTGGTGCCGTTGTTGGACGCCACCCCCGACCCGGTCAGCAGCCGGGTGTCGCCGCTGGTGCCGTACTTGTCGATGTGGGTGTCGTCGAGCAGCTCGCGCACGGCGTCCCCGTCCCACCAGACCAGGAAGTTGATGGACGAGGGCTTGCGGCCGATGGCCGCGCCCGAGGTGTTGCGCAGGCTGCCGTCCCGGGCCGACCAGGACTCGGCACCGGCGCTGCCCGCGTAGATGTCGCCGGACACGCCCCGGCCGTTGTCCCCGCCCGAGTCGGTCCGCCAGAGGATCTGGCCGGTGCGCGCGTCGGCCATCCAGGACCCGGGCTTGCTGGCGTCCTCGTCCACCTTGAACTCCTCCAGCCCGGGCCGGCTGGGGATGAGGTCGCCGACGTGCATGGCGTCGCCGTGGCCCATGCCGGTGTTCCACAGGCCGTAGCCGTTGTCGTCCACGGCCATGGCGCCGTAGACGATCTCGTCCCTGCCGTCGTCGTCCACGTCGGCCACGGACAGGTTGTGGTTGCCCTGCCCCTCCCAGGCCTTGCCGTTGGTGGAGCTGTTGCTGTCAAAGGTCCACCGGCGGGTCAGCGTGCCGTTGCGGAAGTCCCACGCCGAGATCACCGACCGGGTGTAGTAGCCGCGGGCCTCGATCAGGCTGGGCCGCGACCCGTCCAGGTAGGCGGTGGCGGCCAGGAACCGGTCCACCCGGTTGCCGTAGCTGTCCCCCCAGTTGGCCACGGTGCCCCTGGCCGGCACGTAGTCCACTGTGGACATCGCGGCGCCGGTCCGGCCGTTGAACATGGTCAGGTACTCGGGGCCGCTGAGGATGTAGCCGCTGCTGTTGCGGTGGTCGGCGCTGGCGTTGCCGATGACCTTGCCGGTGCCGTCGACCGTGGCGTCCGCGGTCTTCATGGCGACCTCGGCCTGGCCGTCGCCGTCGTAGTCGTAGACCTGGAACTGGGTGTAGTGCGCGCCGGCCCGGATGTTGCGGCCCAGGTCGATGCGCCAGAGCCGGGTGCCGTTCAGCTTGTAGGCGTCCACGTACACGTTGCCGGTGACCCCGGACTGGGAGTTGTCCTTGGCGTTGGACGGGTCCCACTTCACCACGAACTCGTACTGGCCGTCGCCGTCCAGGTCGCCGACGCTGGCGTCGTTGGCCGAGTAGGTGTAGCCGCTGCCGGCGGACGGCACCTGCAGCGGCACGTCCCGGTAGCTGGCGAAGGGCACGGCCGCCGCGGACGCCAGCGCCTCGACGCCGCCGGTGACCGCGCGCACCGTGTAGGTGGCGCCGGCCGGCGCGCCGCGGTCGAGGAAGTTGGTCACGCCGACCGGCTCGGCGGTCACCCGGACGCCGTCCCGGTACACGGTGAACGTGACGCCGTCGGGGTCGCTGGCCAGCAGCCGCCAGCTGAGGAAGTTGGCGTCGCCGACGCGGTTGCTGATCAGGCCGCGGTCGAGGTTCTCCACCTGGCGCGGGCCGAGGGCCGCGGTCGCCCCCGCGGTGGCGCCACCGGCCCGGACCTGGTCGGGCTGGGCCGACGCCGAGGTCACGCCGACGGCGCTGGCGGCCAGCACCGAGGCGGTGAGGGTGAGGATCGCGGTGCTGCGGAGCGGCCGTCGCGGTGCGACGGGCGGGCGCGGGCGGGTCTTGTCGTCTGTCACTGACCGGGCTCCTTCGGGCGGTGAGCAACGCTGGCGGACACTGGTCCTTCTCGGAAGCGCGCTCTCTTCGCCCAACACCCGTCCGGGGCCGCGGTCGGCGCCGGACGCGGTGGACGCGGCAGCACGATTCAAACAACGGCGGTGACGCAGCGTCAAGGTCCACCCGGCGCAGCGCGCGGCAGCCGACCGGCCCGCCGGACCACCGCGAGCACACCGGCCCCGCCCATCACCACCAGTGACCGCGCCGCGTTGACGTTCACCCGTTTGCCGAGTCAGTCCCGGCCCGAACCCCACCCAGCGGCCGGACCGTCCGCACTCCGCGTCGCCAAGGAACACGAATGTGGTCGTACGGGTGAGTTTGTGGGCCGTTCGGGTTGCGGTGTTGGCCTGGCCTTCCCCGGGTCTGCTGTGATGGGCCGCGGAGCACAGTGATCTTCGCCAGGGGATCTGCACCGGGCGATCTTCACCAGGGGATCTTCACCAGGAACTGGAGAGGCGCGATGGCCCGAGGGACGTTTCGGCTGGGGTACGAGAAGCTGTTCAACCAGCTGGACAGCAACAACGACAACGTGCTTGTCGAGGCCGACTTCACGGCACTGGCACAGCGCATCTGCACCGAGTTCGCCGTGGCGGCGCAGTCCGCCCGCGGCGAGGAGGTGCGCCAGCGGCTGGAGCGGATCTGGCAGGCCATCCAGCAGCACGCCGACGCCGACGGCAACCAGGGCGTGAGCCGGCGCGAGTGGGTGACCGCCGCGCGCGACCCGGAGTTCGTGCTGTCCTCGGCCGCGCCCGCCGCCATGACCATCTTCGACCTGGCCGACCACGACGGCGACGGCCGGCTCGACCGGCAGGAGTTCACCCTGCTGCAACGCTGCCTCGGCAGTTCCGACGCCGAGTCGGTGGAGGCGTTCGGCACCCTGGACGCCGACGGCGACGGCTACATCACCAAGAGCGAGTACGCCGACGCCGCCGTGGACTACTTCCAGGCCTGACCACTGCCCCGGCCGGGGCCAGGGCGGCGCGTCACAGCGGGATGTTGCCGTGCCGGCCCCGGTTGGCCGGGGCCGAGGCGAACGCCTCGGCCAGCCGCTGCCGGGTGTGCGCCGGGTCGATCACCTCGTCGACCACGCCCATGGCCAGCGCCCGGCCCACCCCGCCGGACTGCCGCTCGTGCTCCTCGATCAGCCGCTGGCGCAGCGCGTCCCGCTCGTGGTCGGCCGCTGCCGCCAGCGCCTTGCGGTGCAGCACGTTCACCGCCGCCTCCGCGCCCATCACCGCGACCTCCGCTCCCGGCCAGGCGTAGACCTTGGTCGCGCCGAGCGAGCGGGAGTTCATCGCGATGTAGGCGCCGCCGTAGGACTTGCGGGTCACCAGGGTGACCCTGGGCACCACCGACTCGGCGAAGGCGTGCAGCAGCTTGGCGCCGCGCCGCACCACGCCACCCCACTCCTGGCCGACCCCGGGCAAATAGCCCGGCACGTCCACCACGACCAGCAGCGGCACCCCGAACGCGTCGCACAGCCGGACGAACCGCGCGGCCTTCTCCGCGGACAGCGAGTCCAGGCAGCCGCCCTTGCGCAGCGGGTTGTTGGCCAGCACGCCGATGCTGCGGCCGGCCAGCCGGCCGAAGCCCACCACCATGTTGGGCGCCCACCTGGCCTGGATCTCCTCGAACCCGCCGCCGTTCTCGTCGCCGTCCACCAGCTCGCGCACCAGTGGGCGCACGTCGTAGGCCCGCTTGGGCGAGTCGGGCAGCAGCTCCCTGGGGTTGCGGCCGGTGCCAACCGCGGCCGGGTCGAACGCGCCGGGCCGGGCCAGCAGGTCCACGACGCGCCGGGCGTGCTGGTAGGCCTCGGCCTCGGAGCCCACGGTCACGTGGGCCACGCCGGAGCGCCGCCCGTGCGCGTCGGTTCCGCCGAGCCCCTCCATGTCGATCTGCTCGCCGGTGACCGTGCGCACCACGTCCGGGCCGGTCACGAACAGCCGGCCGGCCTCGCACATGATCACCAGGTCGGTCAGGGCCGGGCCGTAGGCCGCGGCACCGGCGGCCGGGCCGAGCACCACCGAGATCTGCGGCACCCGGCCCGAGGCCCTGGTCATGGCCGCGAACATCCGGCCGACCCCGTCCATCGACTCGACGCCGTCGGCCAGCTTCGCCCCACCGGAGTGCCACAGGCCGATCACCGGGCAGTCGTGCCGCACGGCCGCGTCAATGGCCTCGATGATCAGGTCCGCCTCGGCGGCGCCGAGCGCGCCGCCCATCCTGCTGCCGTCCGTGCAGTAGGCGATCACCTCGTTGCCGTTGATCCGCCCGCGCACGATCCGCACCCCACCGGCGCTCCAGGACTCGGTGTCCTCGGCCGGGTTGAGCGGCCGGATCGAGTTGAGGTCCAGCAGCTGCCCCAGCCGGACCACGGGGGCCCGGTGGTCCTGCCCGCTGTCACCGGGGCCGACGTGCGGCTGGGCGGTCAACACCGTCATGCTTCTCTACCCCTCACGGGAGTTCCCATTCAGTGGGAAACGAACATCGCGACCACGAGGACACAATTCCTGAATTCGACAGGGTCGGGATGAATAATAGTGATCAGCGCACCCCGAAACCAACCCCTAGTTCACCCCTGCCCGTCCCCTAATCGACAGGAATTTTCCTCCGGTTCACCGAACCGAACCAATCCGATTACTGCGAGTCGACCACAGCGGCACTGGTTACCTGGGAGTACACCACGTCAGGCCACGACTTCCCGGATTCACCGGCACCCGCCGCGTTATCCGGAAATCACTCGCCGACATATACCACAGCAGCGCTTCCCGAACTTCCCCAGAACCACCGGAGAACCGACGCGAAACGCGAACTCAGGCCGTTCCGGTGAGGGTGTTGAACGGGACGCGCACGGTCACCCGCTCCCGCAGCTGCTCGCTGATCAACCACAGCTCGCCGGTGGCCGGCCAGTAGGACAGGTTCTGGCTGTTGACCGGTGCCTGGCCGGCCAGCCGGAAGGTGGACACCCCGCCGACCCCGCCGTGCAGGCAGGAGGGCCGGTCCACGCCGGTCTGCCCCGCGTACTCCGGACACACCCCGGTGATCACGAAGTACCCGTCGCGGGCCACCGCGCCCTGCATCCCCCACACCGGCGAGGTGAACCCCTCCACGGCGTGCACCAACTGGTCGGAACTGACCTTGAGCAGCCCGGTGCCCGGGTCCATCGGCCAGCGCACGACCCGGCCGCCGCCCTTGGCGCTGTGCTCGACGGTGATCAGCGAGCCGTCGCCGGTGTGGTCCACGGCCAGGCTGGACAGGCACGGGTGGGCGCCGGTGAGGCTGGCGCAGCCGACCCCACCCGGGTACCAGTAGGCGTTGACCTGCGGCAGGGCAAAGGCGTGGTAGCGGGCGTGGTACTTGCCGTCCGAGCCGAGCCCCACCTGGGCGGTGCTGGTGTCCACGGCCCACAGGTGGCGCACGTCGAACACCCGGATCAGGCTGCCGCTGGTGGCCACGAACAGCAGGTTGCCCGACCAGGCCAGGCCGTGGCCGTGCCCGGCGACCGCCTTGAAAGTGGTGTCCGAGGAGGGTTCCACCAGCAGCACGTGCCGGTAGGTCATCCGGTTCGGGTCGGTGATGTCCACGAAGGACACCCGGATGAAGTCGTCGTTGCCGTCGTGCCAGTCGGCCACCACGACGCGCCGGCCACCCACCGTGCCGGTGGCCGGGTTGGCGTCGCCGGAGCCGCTGACGCCCTGCGGGATCCAGACGTTCTCGTCGTCGTCCTCGCCGTCCTGCCAGCAGAACCCCTTGGGGTTGAGCGCGCTGGCCAGGTAGGTGGCGTGGCACAGCGGGCGGGCCGTGCGGTTGGCCGAGGCGAGCACGTCGGCCACGCCGCGCGGGGCCAGCTGGGCGTTGCGCTCCAGCGCGGCGATCCGCTTGCCGTAGGTGTCGGCCACCGACCCAGGGGTGAGCCGGTAGGAGTCCACTGTGGACGCGTCAATGCGCGGGAACGCCGCTGCGGCGGCGGCCGGCCCGGCACCGGCCACCAGGCCGGCGAGCAGCACGCCGAGCACCGCCAGCAGTGCGATCCACCCGGTTGATCTGGCTCGGACAGCCACCAGCACGCTCGCCACCTCCGTCGGAGAACCCACCGCGGTCCACCCGGCCGGTGCGGGACCGGGCGGGCCAGGTGATCGTGGGACCGGCCGGGGCGGAGGTCAACCATTCGGGGGTACCTTTTGGCCGACGCTGAGGGAAGTGCCCGCCGCTGCGCCCGTTCGGGCGAGCGCCGCCGTGGTCCACTCGGCCCACGATCGGGGCACCGCCAGCGCCCTGCCCGACCCACCCGCGCGGTCCACGCCCGACCGGCGGGAACCGACGGCGTCGCCCAGCATGGACGGGTGCACCGCCGGGACGAGCGCGGGAGACGACGTGGGGCATGACGGACGCGACCCTGGGCCGCCCGAGGTCGTGCTGCCCATGCTGGCCGTGGCCGGGCCGACGCCGACCGGGGCGGGCTGGGCGTTCGAGTTCAAGTGGGACGGGGTGCGCGCGGTGACCGCGGTCGGCGGCGGCGAGGTGCGGGTGGCCAGCCGCAACGGCAACGACGTCACCCACTCCTACCCGGAACTGGCCGTGCTGGGTGACCTGCTCGCCGGCCACCGGGCCGTGCTCGACGGTGAGATCGTCGCGCTCGGCCCGGACGGCCGACCGTGGTTCAGCCTGTTGCAGCAGCGCATGCACGTGCAGCGGCCCAGCGGGGTGCTGCTCACCCGGGTCGCGGTCACCTACTACCTGTTCGACCTGCTGTGGCTGGACGGTCAGACCCTGGTGGACCAGCCCTACCAGCGGCGCCGCGCGCGGTTGGACGAACTCGTGCCGCGCGGCGCCACACCCCGGATCTGGGTTCCCCAGTACTACGCGGACATCTCCGGCGCGCAACTGCTGGAGGTGGCCGGGGAACACGGGCTGGAGGGAGTGGTGGCCAAGCGGCTGGCCTCCCGCTACGAGCCGGGCCGGCGCTCGGCGGCCTGGGTGAAGACCGCGCTGATGCGCACCCAGGAGGTGGTGGTGGGCGGCTGGAAGCCGGGCGAGGGCCGCCGCGCCGGCACCATCGGTTCACTGCTGCTGGGCGCGCACGACCAGGCGGGTCGGCTGGTCTACGTCGGCCACGTGGGCACCGGGTTCAGCGACCGGGTGCTGCGCGACCTGCGCACCCGGCTGCGGGAACTGGAGCGGCCGGGCAGCCCGTTCGACACGCCGGTGCCCAGGGAGCACGCGCGCTACGCGCACTGGGTGGACCCGGTGCTGGTGGGCGAGGTGGAGTACCGCACGCTCACCGCCGAGGGTCGGCTGCGCCACTCGGCCTGGCGCGGGCTGCGCCCGGACAAGACCCCCGACGAGGTCAGGCTGCCCGAGCCGGCCTGACCCGCGCATCACCACGGCACCTCGGTCCCGTCCCAGGAGAAGAACCCGCCGGTCGGCCCGTCGTCGGGCAGCAGGGCCAGCCGGACCGCGCCCGCCGCGGCCTCGGCCGGGTCGCCGTCGCTGGCGGCCGCGCGCGGGTTGAGGTCGGTGTGGCGCAGGCCGGGCGCGAGCGCGTTCACCTTGACACCGTCCTCGGCGAGTGCCTGGGCGTAGTACACGCTCACCGCGTTGAGCGCGGTTTTGGACGAGCGGTAGGCGGCACTCGTGCCGGTGAACCCCCGATGCTCACCGCGGGTGCTCCAGGCCAACGACCCGGTTCCGCTGGAGATGTTGACAACGCGGGGCCTGCGGGAGGCCCGCAGCGCCGGCAGGAACGCGTTGGTGACCGCGATGACACCGAACAGGTTCGTCTCGTAGGTGCGGCGGAAGCTGTCCACGTCCGCCTCGGTCGGTGGCCGATCGTCGACCAGGATGCCGGCGTTGTTGACCAGGATGTCCAGCCGCTCCACCTGCTGGGCGGCGGCCGCGATGCTGGCGGGGTCGGTGACGTCGAGCACCAGCGGCCGGGCGCGGCCGCCGATCTCCGCGGCGGCCCGCCGGCCCCGTTCGGGGTCGCGGGACCCGACGTGGACGGTGCACCCGGCGTCCGCGAGCTGACGGGCGATCTCCTTGCCGATGCCCTTGTTGGCGCCGGTGACCAGTGCGATGAAATCGTTCACGGCAGCGACTCTCGCGGCGGCGGCTCGGCCGATCCAGGGACAACCGATCCCTGGCTGTGCGCCGCCAGGCAACGCTCCGACCGGAGGTGGACACGATGGCCAGACAGGAGCTGGCCCGGTTTCTGCGCGACCGGCGGGAGCGCCTGCGCCCTGCCGACGTGGGCCTGCCAGCGGGTCCACGACGCCGCACGCCTGGGCTGCGCCGCGAGGAGGTGGCCCAGTTGGCCGCCGTGTCCGTGGACTACTACGCCCGGCTCGAACAGTCCCGGGGCCCGCACCCGTCACCGCGCGTGCTGGACGCCATCGCGGCCGCGCTGCGGCTGGCCCCGGCCGAGCGCGGCCACCTGTTCCGGTTGGCCGGCGCGTCCCCGACCGCACCGCCGCGGCTGGTGCGCCGGGTCCGCCCGCACGTGGCCGGCCTGCTGCGCCGGATGCCGGACACCGCCGCCATCGTCACCGACGCCAGCTACCAGGTGATCGCCTGGAACCCGTTGGCCGAGGCCCTGCTGGGCGACCTGCGGACCGAACCGAACCTGGCCCGGCGGCGCTTCCTGGCCGGCGACTGGCCGGCCAGCACCGACTTCGCCGAGGCCGGCGCGATCGTGGTGGCCCGGCTGCGGGCCGCCGCCGCGCGCTACCCCCGGGACGAGCGACTGGCCCGGCTGCTGACCAAACTGCGGGCCGCCAGCGAGGAGTTCGTCGCGCTCTGGGACGTCGACCCGGTGCACGCCCCCGGCCACCGGGTCAAGACGCTGACCCATCCCGAGGTTGGCCCGGTTCGGGTCAACTGCGACGTGCTCGTCATCCCCGAGGACGACCAGCAGGTCGTGTTCGTCACCGCCGATCCGGGCAGTTCCGCCGCGCGGGCGCTGCGCCGGTTGGCCCACACCGGCGACACCTCGGCTAATTCCGTTTGAAGGCCGGGCCGGGCGGACCACAATGCGGGAGGTGACCGATGCCGCACGCGCCGCCGCTCCCAGCGCCACCGCTCCCAGTGCCGCCGAACTCGCCGACGACCTGCTCGACGCCATCGCGGTGGAACGCCCGGTGGACGCCACGTTCGTGGGCATCCCCGGCCACGACCACGAACTGCCCGACCTGTCCGAGGCGGGTGTGGCCCGGCTGCGGGAGCGGGCCGCGCGCATCGCCGACCAGGCCGCCGCCTGCGCCGACCCCGACCGGGTCACCGTGGGGGTGGTCCGCCAGCAGGCCGAGTCGATGCTGGCCCGGCTGGACGCGCGCACCGTGGAGTTCGTGCTGGCCGACGCGTTCGAGTCGGGCGGAACCAACCCGCTGGCGATGCTGCCGCAGCTCACCCCGACCGGCCAGCGGGCCGAGACCGACCACCTGACCAGGCTGGCGGCCGTGCCCGACTACTACGCGGCGCTGGCGGAACGGCACCGCACGGGGCTGGCGGCCGGCCGGCTGCCGGTGGACCGGATGGCCCGCAACGCCATCGCCTACGTGGACCGGTTCCTCGCCCAGGACCCCAACCCGCTGCTCCACCACCCGCTGACCGGTGACCGCGCCGAACAGCGGGCCCGGCTGGTGGCCGAGCGGGTGCTGCCGGCGCTGGCCGGCTACCGGGACGTGCTGGCCGAGGAGGTGCTCGGCCGGGGCCGCCCGGACGAGCAGCCCGGCCTGTGCTGGCTGCCGGACGGTGCCGCGCACTACGCCGCGCTGGCCCGCCAGCACACCACCACCGACCACACCCCCGAGCAGCTGCACCGGATCGGCCTGGACCTGATCGCCGCGCTGGACGCGGAGTACCGGGAGGTCGGCGGCCGGGCGTTCGGGCTGGACACCGCCGAGCAGGTGCGGCACCGGCTGCGCACCGACCCGGCCCTGCTGTGGCGGGACGCCGAGGAGATGCTCGCCGTCGCGCGGGCGGCCGTGGCCAGGGCGAGCGCCGCCGCGCCCGCCTGGTTCCGCCGGCTTCCCCTGGCCGCCTGCGAGGTGCGGCCGGTGCCGGACGCGGACGCGCCGGTGGCCGCGCCCGCCTACTACATCGACCCGGCACCCGACGGCAGCCGGCCAGGCATCTTCTTCACCAACACCCACGAGGTCACCACCCGCACCCGGTTCATCGCCGAGGCGGTGGCCTTCCACGAGGCCGTGCCCGGCCACCACTTCCAGATCGCCACCGCCCAGGAGCTGACCGGTCTGCCCCTGCTGCGCACCCTCGCCCCGGTCACCTCCTACCAGGAGGGGTGGGCGCTGTACACCGAGCGGCTGGCCGACGAGATGGGCCTGTACTCCGACGACGTGATGCGGCTGGGCATGCTGGCCGAGGACTCGGTGCGGGCGGCGCGGCTGGTGGTGGACACCGGGCTGCACGCGCTGGGCTGGACCCGCCAGCAGTGCGTGGACTACCTGCGGGCGAACACCGTGCTGAGCGAGGTCGAGGTGCAGTCCGAGACCGACCGCTACATCGAGTGCCCCGGCCAGGCCCTGTCGTACATGGTGGGCCGGCTGGAGATCCAGCGGCTGCGCGGCCAGGCCGAGGCGGAGCTGGGCTCGGCGTTCGACCTCCGCGACTTCCACGACGTGGTGCTCGGCGGCGGGCCGCTGCCGCTGTCCGTGCTCGCCGACGTGGTGCGCGACTGGGTGGCCACGACCAGGGGCGCGGCCGGGGACCGCTGACTCAGGTGGTGGCGTGCCTGGTCGCGCCCAGCCAGCCGAGCAGGATCATCACCACACCCAGCACGAAGTGCAGCCAGTCGTCCGCGGTGTTGAGCGGCACGAAGTTGGCGGCGGTGCCCTTGCCGATGACCAGCCCGTACAGCCACAGCACCAGGTAGATCAGCCCGCCGACGATCAGGAAGGCCCTGGCCCCGGTCACCGTCCTGGCCAGGGCCAGGCCGACCAGCCCGAACAGCAGGTGCACGATGTTGTGCAGCACCGACACCTCGAACAGCCCGAACAGCATGGCCCCGGAGTGGTGGCCGGCGAAGCGCAGCAGGTCGTAGTGGGTGGTGATGCCGGGGATGAACCCGAGGATCCCGACCACCAGGAAGACCACGCTGATCGCGAGGGCCGCCGGCCGCACCAGACCGCCGTCGGTGGGCCGGTAGACCCGGCCGTGGGTGTGTTCGGTCACTGCTGTCCGTCCCTTCCCCGGAGCGAGGGCCCGGCACGCGGGCCGCGCGGCGGACCACCCGCCGCTCCCCGACTACCCCGGCGCGATACCCCCAAACGGCGCAGTGCCGTGACCCGTCGGCCGGTACGGGACGCCCACCGCGCCGCTCACTCGCCCGAGGGAGGCGCCGGCGGGACCGCCGTCAGTCCCGCTCGTACTCGTCCTCGGGCACCGCGCGCAGTTGTTCGACCACGTCGGCCGGGTTGGCCTCGATCGGCATCTCCGGCACGGCCGCCCGCCGGCCGGCCCCGCCGAGTTCGCCCTGTTCGACGGCTTCGCCGGGGTCGGCGGGTCGGTGCTGGTCCAGTGCGTCACCGGCCGGGGTCTCCTCGCCGAGGTCGGTCACCACCGTGGTGGTGGTCTCCTCGCGGTCCACCTCGTCGTTCCAGCCCCTGTCCAGGTCACCAGGTGTGCTCACCGGTTGTCTCCCCTCATCGGGTCGTCGGAGGTTGTCGTTGCTCGCGCCGCCCTGTCCGCGGCGCCCGTCGCGCCTGTCATGTCCGTCGCGCTGCTGTCACGACCGCTCACGCCTGGTCCTGGCCTGGCGCAGCTCCGACCACAACCGGTCGGGGTCGTCCGGCAGGGCCATGCCCTGCCCGCACGCGGCCTCGGCGTCCTGCCACAGCCGGCGCAGCCGGTCCGGGGTGAGCCGGGGGTCGCTGACCCCGTCACCGCGCAGCCAGCCCAACAGCTCGCCCCAGCCGGTCCACGGGCCCAGCCCGAGCACGTAGGCCACGTCCGCGCGGTCGTAGTCCAGTCCGGCCGTCCGCACCGTGGGTCGGTTCATGCCCGGCTGCCTGAACACCATGGCGTGCTCTCCCTTCTCGGGTCTCCCTTCCCCGCTCCCCGCCCCCGGCACGGCGGTCCCGGCCGGGGGCGACGTGGACATCGGGTACCCGGTGACCGCCAGGCCACACGAGAACCCGGGTGACCACCGGCTGGTGCAGCCGTCACTGGTGCAGCCGTCGCTGGTTCGGCCGGGGCGCTGGTTCAGCTGGCGGTCAGCCGGGCCAGGGTGCGGTCCAGTTCGGCGGCGAGGATGTCGCTGGCCGCGTCGGCGTCCCCGCGTGCCACGGCCGCCACCAGGTCGGCGTGCGCCGCATCGCCGTGCTGGGGGTGCTCGGCGCGCAGGTCGAGCAGGTCCACCAGGGCGATCAGGCCCTCGCGCAGGGCCGGGACGAACTCGGTGAACAGGTCGGTGAGCACCGGGTTGTGCGCGGCCGCGACCACGGCGGCGTGCAGGGCGATGTCCGCGTCGACGAAGGCGGCGTCGTCGGTGTCGGCGGCGCGGCGCGCGGCCAGGGCCGCCTGCATCGCGGTGATGTCGTCCGGGGTGCGGCGCCGCGCGGCCAGCCGGGCGGCCTGCACCTCGACGAGCGCGCGCACCTCGTAGACGTCGGTGATGGCGGCGCGGCGCAACCGGGTGGGCCAGTCCTCGGTGGGTTCGGTGGCGATGACGAACACGCCGGCGCCCTGGCGGGACTGCAGCAGGCCGGCACCGACCAGGGCGCGCACGGCTTCGCGCACGGTGGACCGGCCCACGCCGAGGGTCTTGGCCAGGCTGGTCTCCCCGGGGATCTTGCCGCCGACCGGCCAGTGGCCCTCGGTGATCTCGGCCCGCAGGCGCTCGGTGGCCTGTTCGACCAGGGGGCTGGGGCGGAGCGCGTCCAGCGGCATCCGGTTTCACCTCTCAGCTTGTCTGAGGAGTTGGTCGCGGCTACCGTACCCCGCATGTCGCCGCGCCGACTCCTGCTCCTCGGCTGCCGCGGCGGGGCCTGATCCGACCGGCACCCCGCTGCGGGGTGCCGTGCTGCCGGTCGCCGTTGCAGACCGAGCAGAGGAACTCCCACTCATGTCCACCCCCACCGGCGACCAGGTCGCCGTGACCAGGCACCGCTTCCCCACCCTGCGCACACCGGACGCGCCCGTGCCGGCGACCGCCCCCGCCTGGAACCCGCAGCGCCCCAGCGCCATGCCGCACCACCGCTACCGGTCGGCCCACGAGCGGGTGGCGATCCCGCTGACCGACCGCACCTGGCCGTCCCGCCGCATCGAGCGGGCCCCGCTGTGGGTGCCGGTGGACCTGCGGGACGGCAACCAGGCACTGGCCGAGCCCATGGACACGCCCCGCAAGCGGCTGCTGTTCGACCTGCTGGTGACCATGGGCTTCAAGGAGATCGAGGTCGGCTACCCGTCGGCCAGCCAGACCGACTTCGACTTCGTGCGGCACCTGGCCGAGAGCGACGCCGTGCCCGACGACGTGACCACGGTGGTGTTCACCCCGGCGCGCGCCGACCTGATCGACCGGACCTTCGCGGCCATCGCCGGCCTGCCGCGCACCGTGGTGCACCTCTACACGGCGACCGCGCCGGTGTGGCGGGACGTGGTGCTGGGCCGCGACCGCGCCGAGGTGCACGCGCTGATCCGGGACGCGGCCGCCCGGATGGACCGGTTGGCCAGCGCCCGCCCGGACGCGGACATCCGGTTCCAGTTCTCCCCGGAGGTCTTCAACCAGACCGAGCCGGACTTCGTGCTGGAGATCTGCGACGGGCTCACCGAGCTGTGGGAGGCCAGCCCGGACCGGCCGGTGATCCACAACCTGCCGGCCACCGTGGAGATCGCCACGCCCAACGTGTACGCCGACCAGATCGAGTACATGGACCGCCACCTGGCCCGGCGCGACTCGGTGATCCTGTCCGTGCACCCGCACAACGACCGGGGCACCGGGGTGGCCTGCGCGGAGCTGGCCGTGCTGGCGGGCGCGCAGCGCGTGGAGGGCTGTCTGTTCGGCAACGGCGAGCGCACCGGCAACGTTGACCTGGTCACCCTGGCGCTGAACCTGTACGCGCAGGGCGTGAACCCGATGGTGGACTTCTCCGACATCGACGTGGTCCGGGACACCGTGGCGCACTGCAACCGGCTGCCGGTGCACCCCCGCCACCCCTACGGCGGCGAACTGGTCTACACCGCGTTCTCCGGCACGCACCAGGACGCGATCAGCAAGGGCATGGCCCACCACGACCGCGAGGCGGCGCGGTTGGGCGTGCCGGCCGGGCAGGCCCCGTGGGCGGTGCCCTACCTGCCGATCGACCCGGCCGACGTCGGGCGCGGTTACGAGGCGGTGATCCGGGTGAACAGCCAGTCCGGCAAGGGCGGCATCGCCCACCTGCTGCGCACCCAGCACGGGCTGGACCTGCCAGGTCGGCTGCGCGTGGACTTCTCCCGGGTGGTGCAGGCCGCCACCGACGACAGCGGCCAGGAACTCACCGCCAAGGACCTGTGGGAGCTGTTCCGCGCCACCTACCTGGCGCCCGGCCTGGGCGAGGGCCGGGTGTCGCTGGACGCGTGGACCACCGAGCAGGTCGGTCCTGGCGAGCACCGGTTCAGCTGCGAGTTGCGGGTCGGCGAGGTGGTTCGGCACCAGCAGGGCACGGGCAACGGCCCGCTGGCCGCGTTCGTGGCCGCCCTGGCCGGAGCGGGCATCGCCGTGGACATCCTGGACTACACCGAGCACGCCACCGGCAGTGGCCTGGACAGCCCGGCAGTGGCCTACGCGGAATGCCGGGTGGGCGAGGTGGTCCGCTGGGGAGCCGGCCAGGACACCTCGGTGCTGACCGCGTCGGTGCACGCCGTGCTGTCCGCCGTCAACCGGGTCGGCTGAGCTACCGGTCCCGAGGACGCAACGGGCCCGATGCCGTAACAGGCCTCAACAGGACTCATGCCGTAACAGGCCTGATGGCCCAGCGGGCCCGATGACCTAACGGGCACTGTGGCCCCGGGGCGCTCGTCGGCGTTCCCGGGGCACGCCCCCGGCCGTCACCACCAGGTTCCGTTGCTGTTGCTGTTGCTGTTGCTGTTGCCGCTGCTGTTGCTGTTGCCGTTGCCGTTGTCGGCCGCCGGCGGATGGGTGGGTCGCGTTGGGAAATGATTGATAAGTGTGGTCCCGTTGGCTGCTGTTCCGACTGCAGCCAAGACTTCCGCATATGCAGGTCCGGTCGATCCCTGGTTGCCCTTCTGCCGTCAAGTCGCAGGGATAGAACACCCGTTCGAGTGATGAAAAGGGTGGGTGGGCTGCCTAACCTGGACATATGCAGGGGGAAACCGGGGGGCTGCTCGACACCATCGTCGAGTACACCAAAATGATCAACATCATCGAGGGCCTACGCATACAGGCCCTCGCCGAATACAAACGCACCCACGAACAGCCGGAATTCGCCGCCGCGGAACTCGCCGTGGCCGCACGCTGGACCCAACACCACGCCAACGCGCAGTTGTCCTTGGCGACGGACCTGGCCACGCGGTTGCCGGCCACCCTGGCGGCATTGCAGGCCGGGACCATCGACACCTACAAGGCCAGGGTGATCTCCGAACTCACCCTGCCACTGGACCTCGAACAGGCCCGGCAGGTGGAAGCCGAGATCCTGGCCAGGGCGGCCGAGCAGAACAGCGCCACCCTGCGCCGCCGCACCCGCGAAGCCGTCCAGCGCATCGACCCTGAGGGCGCGGAGCGGCGGCACCGCCACTGTGCCCAGGACCGCACTGTCCAGTTGCGGACCTGCGACAACGGCATGGCCGAACTGTCCGCCTACCTGCCCGCCCACCTCGCCTTGGCCGTCTACGACCGGATCACCACCGCCGCCTGCCAGGCCCGCACGCCCGACGACCAGCGCACCGCCGACCAGCGACGCGCCGACGCGTTCGTGGACCTGTGCCTGGGCGAGGCCGGCTACCAGGCACAGATCCAGGTGACCGTGGCGGCCAGCACCCTGCTCGGCGTGGACAACCAGCCCGGGGAGTTGGCCGGGTACGGGCCCATCCCCGCCAGCGTGGCACGCCAGATCGCCGCGGAGGGCACCTGGCGGCGCCTGCTCACCGACCCGGTCAAGGACACCCTGCTCGACTACGGCCGCCGCACCTACCGGCCACCCGCCGCGTTGGCCGACTTCGTCCGGGCCCGGGACAAGACCTGCCGGTTCCCCGGCTGTCTTCGCCCGGCCAACAAGTCAGACCTCGACCACCACGTGCCGTTCCCGCACGGCGACACCTCAGCGCACAACCTGACCACGTTGTGTCGGCACCATCATCGGGTCAAGCACAGCGGCCGGTGGCAGTCGAAGCGCCGCGACGACGGCACGGTGATCTGGACCAGTCCGAGTGGCCGCCAGTATTCCCGGGAACCCGAACGCATTATCGGCAGTCAACCGGTAGCCGCCAACGATTCTCCCCCACCCCTCTAAGTAAATCTCTGCGAAATGACGGCAGAAGGGTGCGCGACTACGCAACCGGCGGCCAACGCCGGCAAGTCTGGGATGCGGTCGGAACAGCAGCCAACCGGACCACACTACTCAATCATTTTTCCCAAGCCGACCACCCACGAACCGGTGTCCGCGTCGCCACCGCTCACCCTCGCACGCCGCGCCGCCGGAGCGGGTGTGCCGTCAGGTGGAGGTCTCGCCCGAGTCGCTGACCGAGCACACCGGTAGGTCGACCGTGTCCCCGCGCCACAGGTAGCGCACGTGTGTTGCCGGGGGCCGGCGGCGCAGCTCGTACTCGAAGTTGGACAGTGGCGAGCGGAACACCCCGTAGTCGTCGTAGTGCACCGGCACCGCACGCCGGGGTCGCAGCAGGTGCAGCAGGTCAACGCCCTGCCGACCGTCCATTGTGACCAGTGCACCGAACACCCTGGTGCCGCCCAGGTGCACCACGGCCAGATCGATCTCGGGGAACCGCCGGCCGATCTCGGCCAGCTCGTCGTACACCAGGGTGTCGCCGGTGAGGTAGATCCGCAGTGGCCGCAGCCCCGGCCCGGCCTGGTACTCCACCAGGGTGCCCATCACCGGCGGCAGCAGTCGACCGACCAGGCCGAAGCCGTGCTGACCAGGCAGCGAGGTGAGCCGGAGGCTGGCCGACCCGCTGGTCAGCCGCTGCTCGCTCCACGTGGTCATGGGCACGGCCTCGGTGAACCCACCGGACCGCAGTTTCTCGGCCGCCTCCGGCGTGGTGAAGATCGGTGTGTCCGGTTCGAGGTGCCGGCGGGACATCCGGTCGAAGTGGTCGCCGTGCAGGTGCGAGAGCACCACCGCGTCCAGCTCGGGCAGCTGGCTGATGCCGATCGCGGGATCGGTGCGCCGCCGGGAGAACAGCCCCTTGCCCAGGTAGACCCACTGTCCCTGGCGGACGAAGTTCGGGTCGGTCAGCACGGTGAACTCGCCCAGCCGCATCAGCACGGTCGCCGTGCCGATGAACGAGAGCGAGCAGAGTGCTGCACTACCGGCCATGCCCACCGGGTACCCGACCGGCCCGGTGCCATTCGCCCGCTGTCACGCCCTGTCCGGCTGGACCGGTCAGCACTCCGCGCCGGGTTTCGCGGTTTCGCGCCGCCGGCCGGGGGCACCCCAAGCCCATGCTGCGTTCGCTGATCCGCGGGGCCGTGGCCGGGGCGGCCGGCACCACCGCCCTCAACGCCGTCACCTACCTGGACATGGCCGTGCGCGGTCGGCCGGCCAGCTCGTCCCCCAACACCAGTGTGGAACGGCTGTCCGAGCGGTTCGGCATCCCCGTGCCCGGCAGCGGGGAGCAGCGGGACAACCGGGTCAGCGGACTGGGAGCGCTCATGGGCCTGTGGACCGGTGTCGCGGTGGGCGCGGCCTACGGGGCCGCCCGCGGGCTGGGCTGGCACCCCTCGGTGCGCACCGCCGCTCTGGTCACCACCGGAGTGGCCATGGCGGGTTCAGCGGCCCCGATGGCCGCGCTCGGCGTCAGCGACCCGAGGTCGTGGAGCGTGTCCGACTGGGTCAGCGACGTGCTGCCGCACCTGGCTTTCGGCCTGGTGACCGCGGCGTCCTACGCGCTCGGCCCGCCGCGCCGCCGCCACTGAACCGGCTGCGGCACCGGCTGCGGCACCGGCCGCACCCCCGAGGCGGCACGGGCCGCACCCCCGAGGCGGCACGCCAGTCCCTCACGCCGTCTCATCGAGCAGCCCGGCCTGCCCGGCCAGCGCCGCGGCCTCCGCCTTGGTGGCCACCCGCAGCCGGCGCAGCAGGGTGGCGGTGAGCCGCTTGGCCGTCCGCTCGGACACGTGCAGCGCTGCGGCCACCTGAGCGGTGCTGCGCCCCTGGGCCAGCAGCCGCCACAGCTGCCGGTCCTCGTCGCTGAGCCCGGCCACCCGGCTGTCGTGGCCACTCGCGGCGCGGCTGGCCAGCCGGTGCAGTGCCGGCCGGGGAACCACCGCCCACCCGTCGGCCATGGCCAGCAGCGGTCGCAGCAGATCCTCGGGTGCAGCGCTCTTCACCAGGATTCCGCTCGCCCCGGCCGACATCGCCGCCAGCGCGAGGTCGGTGCCGTTGTCCGCGCTCATCGCCGCGATGGGCAGGCACGGGCTGGTGCGGTGGATGGCGGCGATGGCCCGCAACCCACCGGGCGCTGGCAGCCCCAGGTCGACCAGGGCCAGATCGGGCCGGCAGCGGCGCACCAGCCCGGCGGCGGCACCGGCCTGGTCGGCGCTGGCGATCACCCGCACCCGCGCCTGGCTCATCGAGGACAGCAGCGCGGACAGCCCCCGCACGAAGATCGGCTGGGCGTCCACCACGGCAAGGCGGATGTCGGACATGAGCGGGTTACTCCGTCCCTCGGCACTGGTCTGGCCCACGGCACCACTCCTGGTACCCGGCTTCGGTGGAGTTATCGCGGAGTTCACCCGGCCGACCCGGGCGTTCGACGGTCAAACCCGGTCACCGCGGCCCGTCCGGGCCGAGCCTGGCCCGCCCGGGCCAGCGCGTCGTCGCCTACTGGTGAGGGTGCGCGCACTCCCCGCGCCCGACACCGACAGGAGGTCTTGATGTTCGTTCACACCCAGGACTTGCAGTTCGAAGCCAAGCCGGAAGCCCCGGACGCCGAGTACGCCAACCGCCTGCAGGAGGTGCTCGGCGGCAAGTGGGGCGAGATGACCGTGGCCATGCAGTACCTCTACCAGGGGTGGAACTGCCGGCTGCCCGGCAAGTACAAGGACCTGCTGCTGTCCACCGGTACGGAGGAACTCGCGCACGTCGAGATGCTGTGCACGATGATCGCGCGCCTGTTGGAGTCGGCGCCGCTGTCGGCGCAGGAGGCGGCGCAGCAGGACAACCCCATGCTCGCCGCGGTCTTCGGCGGTTCCAACCCGCAGCACAGCATCGTCAACGGGGGCGGGGGCTACCCCTACGACAGCAACGGGGTGCCGTGGAGCGCCGCGTTCATCACCTCCAGCGGCAACCTGCTCGCGGACTTCCACCTCAACGCCACGGCCGAGATGCAGGGCCGGCTCCAGGTGGCGCGGCTGTACAACATGACCGACGACCGGGGCGTGAAGGACCTGCTGAAGTTCCTGCTCGCCAGGGACCACCTGCACCAGATGCAGTGGCTGGCCGCGGTCGAGGAACTGGAGTCCGACGGGCTGGGCGGCATCCCGGTGCCCGAGGCGTTCCCCGTGGAGGAGCAGCACCAGGAGTACGCCAACAAGGTCATCAAGTTCAGTGACGGCAACGCCATTGGCGAGGGCAGGTGGGCGTCCGGTCAGGCCGCGGACGGGCGCACGCGGTTCGAGCTGGCGGACCGGCCAGAGGCGCACGGCGAACGGCCGGTCCTGCCACCGGGCGACCCCCGCCTGTACGGCACCCCGCCCCAGACCGCGACCACCGGCGCGCACTCCACGGTCTGAGCCGCCCGGTGACCTGGTTGAGGGGGACGAGCGGGTCGTTGGCGCACGCCGCGCCGGCGGCCCGCACACCTGTCCAGACGAGCCAGGTGAGTCAGGTGATGGTGAGCACCGGGGCGGCCACCGCGGGGCGACGGCCGGTGGCCACCCGGTCGAGCACCACCAGGCCGAACCGGTCCACCGGACGGGGCAGCGGCTGCCCAGACCGGAAGAACCGGAACTCCGCCGGCAGATCCGCTTCCGCCCGCATGGCCGCGAGATCCTCCGGGCTGGGTGGCCTGGCCACCGACCGGCTCACCGTGCCGGCCCGCTGCCCGATGCGCCGGGCGGCAACGGGCTCGGCCAGACTGGTGCTCTCCGCTGGCAGCCGGGGCGCGCCACCGCGCCAGGCGGTGAGCCCCGGGGTGCTCCACCCCGCCACCAGGACCACCAGGTCGATGTCGGTGTGCTCGCTGTCCGCCTCGGCCGGATCGTGCGCAGAACCGTCCACTGTGTCCACACCGGTCGCGCTGTCCCGCGCCAGGGCGGCCGCGGACACCGGGTCCGTGCCGACCGGTTGCCTGGCCACGGCGTGGCCGGGTGAGGTGGTCCTGCGGTCCTCGGCCAGGCCGCGCACGGACAGGGTCGCGTCCCGGCCGGCGTGCAGGTCGTGCACGACCGCCCACTCCCGGTCGGTGAGCGAGTCCACCCCGGCCAGTCGCGCGGCCTGCTCTGGTTCCAGTGCCTGCCCGGGCACTGGCCGGCGGAGCGGCCAGGACGGGTACACCGGTCGCGGCCACACGTAGGGCAGGTCGTCGGGCAGGTCGCCGAACAGCGGCCGGTAGTGCTCGGGTTGCTTGCGCAGCAACGCGGAGCGGTGGCTGGTGTGCAGGGCGGGACTGCCCAGCCACGGCGGCAGCAGACCCTCCCGCAGGCAGTCCACCCACCGGGGTTCGACGCCGCCGGTGTAGTCCAGCAGCTGACCGCGCATGGCGTCGGCGTGGCCGCGGGCCCGCCACTCGTCGCACACGGCCACCCCGTAGCTGACCAGTGCGGGCACGAACCCCCGCCACATCCTCACCGCGGGGTGGTGCTTCCAGCCGTACCTCGGCCACACCACGGCCCGCAGGATCTGGGCCACCTCGACGCGCTGCTTGCCGAGCCGGCGCGAGTCCAGCAGTCGCGCCGACTCGGCGAAGTGGGGTGCTGGCAGGAACGTCTGCACGGGAAACCCCTGCTGGGGTGCGGTGGGCGGCTACCTGGCGACCACGCGGAACGAGGCCAGCTCGGGGTCGGCCGCGTCCGGGATGAACATGCCGGCGGCCTTGCCCGTGCGCAGGTAGTCCACGACCGCCTCGGTGATCACCTCACCGGGCAGCACCGCGGGCACGCCCGGCGGGTACGGGCTGATCGTCTCGGCCGCGATCCGGCCAACGGCCCGCTCGGCCGGAACCTGCTCGGCCGGGCCGAAGAACGCGTCCCTGGGCAGCATGACCTGCTCCAGTTCCAGCTCACCCGGCGCGGGCAGCGCGATCGGCTTGGCCGGCGGCAGCTCCTCGATGTGCTCCACCAGGGCGCGCAGCGCGCCCACCAGCCGGCCGGTGGTCTGGTCGTCGTCGGCCACGGTGATCTGCGCGGCCATCCTGCGGTGGTCGGACAGTCCCATGTCCACACGCTGGTGCTCGCGCAGCCACTCGTTGGCGTCGTAGCCGGACCGCCCGAGGTCGGTGAGATCGACCATGACCTTGAGCGGGTCCTGGTCGTCGGCCAGCGTCGGCCCGACCAGCCCGTCCCGGGGGATCACCCGCAGCCCGGCAACGCCGTGCAACTCGTCGCGCACCTGGTCGGCCAGGTGGATCGCCCGGTCCAGCAGTTCCTTGCCGTGCTCCACCATCTGCCGGCGCCACCCGTCCAGCCCGGCGAACATCAGCGCCGAGGGGCTGGTGGTGTCCAGCAGGGCCGCCCTGGCCTGGAGCACCTTGCTGTCCACCCGGTCGCCCCGCAGGTGGAACACCGACCCCTGCTCAAGGCCACAGCCCATCTTGTGCACGCTGGTCACGCACAGGTCCGCGCCGGCGTTCATCGCCCAGGTCGGCAGTTCGGGGTGGAACGGCAGGTGCGCGCCCCACGCCTCGTCCACGATCAGCGGGCGGTCGTGCTCGTGGCACAGGTCGGCGGTGGTCCGGATGGCCGCGCACCCGCCGTAGTCGGTGGGCGTGATCAGCAGCATGCCCTTGGCGTCGGGCGCGTCGGCGAACGCTTGCCGCACCTGGTCGGGGCCGGGCGGGTGGGCCAGGTGGTGGCGCTCGTCCCAGCGCGGGTGCACCCACACGGGCTGCACACCGCTCAGGATCAGCGCGGACACCACCGACTTGTGCGCGTTGCGCGACACCAGCAGCTTCTCCCCCGGCCCGGCCACGGCCAGCATGGCGCTCTTGACCGACAGTGAGCTACCGCAGGTGGAGAAGAACGCCTCGTCCGCGTGCACGGCGTCGGCCATCAGCTCCTCGGCCTCAGCCAGCACACCGTTGCTCATCTGCCGGTCGTCCAGGCCGTTCATCAGGATGATGTCCGAGGCGAACACGTCCCTGCCGACGATGTCGAGCACCCGTGGATCGGTGCCCCGCCCCTGCTTGTGGCCGGGTGGCAGGAACGACAGGTGTCCGCGTTCGCGGTAGCGCTGAATCGCCTCCAGTACCGGCGCCCGTGAGTGGTCCACGTCCACACCTCCTTTCCCGGCATGTTGCCCACTCCCCCGCACGGGCAAACCCACCCGTGACCGGTGACGCCCCACCCGCTTGGTTGATCACCGCACTACGGGATCACGGCCAGGAGATCAGCTGTTCCTGGTCGAGTTCCGACATGGCCGTGCGCGCCCGCTTGATCAGATCCGGCCGGGTGGCGGCAAGTGCGAGCAGATCGACTCCACGAATTACGTCAGCCAGGTCGGGGCAACCGGCCGCGGGGGCGAAGACGTGCCCGCGTTCGTGCAGTCGCAGCCACGCGTCCACCACCACGTCCGGAATGGACTCCAGCGCCCGTTCCACGTCCCAGTGCCGCGCCAGGATGTCCAGCAACACGATGTCATCACCGCCGAGCCCCAGCCGCCGGCAGACACCGGCCCACACCAGGCTCCCCGCTCCGGTCATCAGTTCTTCGAGCAACCCCTCGTCCACCGCCGGATCAGTGCAGACGAGGTCGGCCACGAACGTCGCCAGCCGCTTAGCCGGGCCGTTCCAGTACTCCAGAATCGCCGCCAACTGCGCCACCGCTCCCGGGTACCAACTCCTCCGCTCGTCGGCGTCCGCGGCGGCCAGCAGCCGAGAAACCACATGGTTGTCCGTCACCCAGTTGCCCTCGGCGACCTGGACAACGGCACGCATCCGATCGCTCAACGGCTCAACCTCGTGCCGCAGCAGGTCAGCGTGGCGATCACACAGAAAATGCAGCTCCCGGTCGCTGGTGATCAGGTGGATGCGTTCCCCGCGAGGCCACTTCTCGCGGTGCAAACCGGTCGCCCAGACGACGTCGACCGGCGGCACCGGCTCCGGCGCGGAGGTGATGCGCAGGCGGATGTCCCGTTGCCCCTCGTGCCACAGGCGTTCCAGGTGCAGCAGATTCACCAGGGTCCACCAGTGCGCGATCCGCGACTTCCAGTGCAGGGCTTCCCGACGCCACCTGTCCACCACGTCATCCGCGTCACCGAACAACTCGTCGCCGAACAACTCGCTGCCCAGCAGTTCGCCCCGGACGACAACGGCGAGCAGCACCAGGTTGACCCGGTAGGTCGCAGACCGGGTGGACGGTGTCAACTCAACCGGCTCGTACCGCGTGAACCTGTCCTCGTGCCGGGGCTGCTCCGCGAGCTGGAACAGCTGCCCGACCAGTGAACCGAGGGCGTCTCGCCGCTCGGGCGCGGTCGCGTTCGCCAGCTCCTGCAGGAACGTGACCACGGGAGTGCGGGAACACAGCGGCGCGAAGGAGAGCAGGGCGCGCAGTTCGCTGTCGTCAGGTGCTTCAACTCGCATTCGTCGTGGCTTTGACTGTTCCACCTGGAGGATGTCGCCCAGGATCCGCCAGATGTGCCTGGCCACCAGGAACTCGCCGAACGTGGCGTGCAGGAACTCGTACGTGCGCAGGGTTTTCTCGTCCCGCACCGCTTCGGCGCGCTGGATGAAGAAGAACCGGCCGAGCACCGCCTCGCCCGCGCCGAGCGGGGTGCGGGTGCCGGTGCGGTCCGGCTGGACGTTCAACAGCGCGCCCAGGTCCTGGTCGAGGTCGTGTTCGGTGACCCACTGGGTGCCCCGGTTGAACATCGCGAACGCCACCACGGACAACCGTTCCAGCTCGTCCTTGATGTCCTCGCGCAGGGCGTCCTCGGTGCGGTCCACCTGGTCCTTGACCACCTCCCGCCGGGCGAACCTGGTGAGCAGGCGCTCGTACAGCTCAGCCTCGCCAATGGTGTCCCGATTGCGCTGCAACGCGTTGCCGTCCGCGTCGTAGAGCGCGAGCATCAGCAGCAGCAGGGGTTGTTCCGCCAGGGCGGGATAAGTCATGGCGGTTTCCACGCTCAGCGACGACAAACCGTTGGCGGCGAAGAAACTCCCGTTCGCCGCGTTCCACGCCTCCAGCCAGCGGGCCACCTGCTGCTCGTCGAACGGCAGCAGCCGCATCACGGTCGCGTCGTCCGGGATGGTCGCGCGGTCGGCCACGCTGATCCGGCTGGTCACCACGACGGCCACCGGGTGCCCCCGGTCGACGCTCTCCCGTTGGAACTGCGCGATCCTGGTCAGGTAACCGGTCTGGCTGACACCCGTCGCCTGGAGCAGTTCGTCGAACCCGTCGAGCAGCACCACGGGCAGTGCCGGCGGGGCGGTTCTGGCCAACCGACCCCAGGAAACCTGCTCGTGCAGGGCGGCCCGCAGGCCGTGCTCGATCTGCTCGACCAGGTCCGCCTCGGTGGGGACCGTGCGCAGTTCCACCCGCACGACCATGAAGTCGGTCGCCGGCAGCCGGGCCGCCAGCACCTTGGTCAGCACGGACTTGCCCGAGCCGGGATCACCCAGCACGAGCAGGGGTTTGCGGACCGCCTTCGGGGAGGTCAGGTACCCGGTGAGGAATCGGTGCACGTCGTCGCGCGCATCAGTGTTGTCCCACCAGGAAGTCTGGGCCGGCGTGCAGGTCGCGTCCACCTCGCACGCCTGGAAGCGCGGGTCGATGTAGCAGTCGGCGAGCAGCGGGATGGTCAGGCCGTCGGGGACCTCGTCCGGGTTGATGATCGGGTGGTTGAGCACCGCGCGGTAGGTGCGGGCGAGTTCGGCGCGGTACTCCTGCGGGGTGTTGCCGAGCGCGAGCGAGCCGAGTAACCGCTCCACCTCCGCCAGGGCCTTGTCCACCTCGCGGACCGCGCCACGCGTCGCCTGACCGTCCCGCAGCGACAACCAGAAGCCGAACTCGGGGCAGTCGACCGCGAGTCGCCCCAGCAGTTCCTGGTAGCGGCGGCCGGCCACCTCGGCCAGGGTCTCGCCCAACGCCGCGGCGAGCCGGCCCTGCTCGGTCTCGGTCAACCGGTCCCAGACGGCCAGCCCCCTGACCAGGTCGGCCAGTTCTTCAGCCAGCCGCTGGTAGTAGGACCTGACGAACTTCAGGTTCTCCTCGTGCGAGCGCTCCGGGATCGCCAGTGGCAGGGACAGGTTCGCCAGACCGGACAGCCAGGGGCCGGCCTTGGCCAGCACCACCTGCCGTTCCCTGGTCAGCTCCAGTTCCCTTGAGTTGACCGGGATGTCCAGTTCGTCGAACGCCTCGAAGAACGCGGTGAGCACGATGACGGCGTGCGCGGCGTGCAGCCGCTGGGTGCGGTCGTAGCGGGACAGACCAGTGCGCTTCTCCGCCGCCTTGGTCACGAACTCGTGGCACAGCCGGATGAAGTCGGACTTGGCGTCGAACCAGCCGATCAGGCCGAACAGGTCGAGCGCGGACCCGCCGAGCAGCGCGCCGCTCAGGATCTTGTCCAGGGCGTTGACGAGCTTGCTCTCCCGGGCGCCGAGCAGTTTCACGGCTTCGGCGTAGCTGAACGTGCTCACCGCGCATCGGTCCTTCCGCGACGACAGGGGCACGCTCATCCTGCCGTGCGGCCCGGCCCTGACGGGCCGGGATCAAGCAAACGCCGGTCAGGCTGGCCCGAAACCGACGTACGGGTGCAACGGGATGATCTGGAAGTTGGACATCTTCTTCTGTGCCAGCGGGAGGGTGGCCACCACGGCTTCGGCGTCGGCCGGCGAGTCGGCCTCGACCAGGAAACAGGCGCCCTTGATGTCGCCGCGCGACCAGATCTGCCGGACCGCGCCGGTGGCGAAGAGCTGGCGGACCGTGTCGGTCTCCTCGGGCAGGACGGCCGCGTAGTCCTCGTCGGTGAACCGATCGCTGTACCGGTGGGTAATGACCATGAACTGCACCTGTTGAGACTACAACCAGGTGGTCCGTTCAGCAGTCGTCCGCGAGGTCATCCGGCGCCCAGGGCCAGTCTGTTCCAGGCGCGGATGGTGGCGTGGTGCGGGGCCCACGCCTGCCACACGTCACGCCCCCAGGCCCAGACCAGCCGCGTGTGCTCGGCCGCGCTGTCGGCGGCGAGCACGTCCGCCACGGTCAGCCGGCCGCGGTGCGCCGGCGGGTCCAGCCGGTGGAAGTCCGGGCGCGTCGCCACCATCCGCTTGTGCAGCACCGGACCGTCCCTCGGATCGGCACCGTCCTCGATGAACAGGCACAGCGTCATCAGGCACAGCGCCACGCGCTGGATCTCCCGCCGGCTGGTGCCACCCGGGTGCTGGGCCGCGTAGGCGTCCACCACGATCTGGTGCACCGGCCGGTACTCGGCAATGCCGTAGGAACGGGCGAGCAGTTCGCCGTAGCGCTCGGCGCAGGCGGCCGACGCGGTGCGCTCGGTGGGCCCGACTCCCCCGGCGTCGGGACGCGACAGGCCGCAGCCCGGGCAGGTGCTGACGGTGGCCCTGCTCATCCACGTCCGCCCAACGCGGCCTGAGCCCATTCCTGGACCGTCCGGTGGTGCGCGCTCCACGCGGACCACACCGCGCCGAGCCACCGCTCACCAACGGCCACGCGGTCGTCCTGGTGGGCGGCGTGGACCTCCGCCACGGTCACGGTGCCGGGTGTCGTCGGGGGCGTCAGGTAGGGCCAGTCGGCCAGGCCGAGGCGCGGCAGCACCGTCTGGCTGAGCCGTCCGCGCAGCGCGGCCACCCGGTTCGCCGGCACGCCGTGGTGCACCAGCAGGCACAGCGCGGTCAGGTGGACCGCGACCGACTGGCGTTGTCTCCGGTCGTGCTCGGCGCCGCCCGGGTGTTGGGCGGCGTAGCAGTCCACATGGCACCAGCGCGCCGCGGTGTCGCCCGCGCCGGCGAGCAGGCTGGTGGCGACTTCGCCGTACCGCTGCCAGCATCCGGGCGAGGCGGACAGGTAGGCGTGCGTGGGGCCGTCGACGTCGGGCACCTGTGCGCCGCAGCCGGTGCACGGCACGGTGGCCGTGCTGGCCGCCACCTCGTGCGGGGTGCTCATGGTGTTCCTCACTGGTCGCGCGGTCTGGCCGGTGGTCGCGACACTAGGGCTTCCAGCGGCTGGAGGGTCAACCCCCTCGGGTGACGGGAACGGCCCGGGCGGGTCAGATGGCGGGGCGCAGACCTTCCCAGCGGACGGTCCAGCGGCCGTTGGCGGGGAACCCGGGCGCGTGGCCGGGGCCGCCGGTGCCCCACCCGGCGCACATGGCCGCGACCGCGTAGAGCAGGCCACCGGTGCCCGGGAAGTACGGCAGGGGCACCTTGGCGCCGCCGGTGGGCAGGCCGGTGTCCTTGAACTCGAACTGCTCGTGCAGCAGGTACTCGATGGCCCGCTCGCCGTCGCCGAGGCGGGCGGCGTTCATCGCCAGCATGGGGAAGTCCCAGCCCCAGCCCTCGGCGAAGCGCCACACCTGGTGGATCTTGTCGGCGGTGGCGCGCACGGTGGGCAGGTCGACACCGTCACCGGGCAGCCACCCGTACAGCCCGGACAGGGCGGGGTGCTCGAAGTTGTAGTCGGTCCACATGTTCTCCACGCCCTCGTACAGCACGTACCGGCCGTCCTGCACGGGCAGCGGCGCCAGGCCGCGCAGCACCGCGTCCCAGCGCCGGTCCCGGCCCATGCCCAGCCGGGTGCGCCACTGCTGGGCCACGCGCAGCCCGAACCGCCAGTACGACAGCTCGAACGCCGGGTTGACCGTGGTCCTCGGTTCGGTGTTCTCCGACACCACGTGCAGCGGCGGGCCGAGCACGTACCGGCCGCCCTCGTCGAACGCGTAGGAGGCCATGAAGTCGGCGGTGGCGGTGATGACGTCCCGCCACTTCAGCAGGGTGGCCCGGGTCGGGTGCGCGCGGTAGTCCAGTTCGGCGAAGAAGACCGGGTGCGGCTGCTGCCAGATCAGCAGCGCGTTGATCTCCCCGGGCGAGGTCCGTCCACTCGGGTCGATCATCTTGGGCCAGCGCGCGCCCGCGTAACCCTGCTGCCGCGCGGTTTCCCGCGCCGAGGGCAGCAGCTGGCGGTAGCTGTCGAGCATGGGGTTGACCAGGGGCCACCGGTCCCACAGCGCGTGGTGCGCCGCGTGCCAGAAGAGCATCTCCAGGTGGAACTTGCCGTACCAGCCGTTGTTGGCCAGGCCGGACTCCTGCGGCGGGGTGTCGCCGGTCTCGTTGACCAGCATCGTGTACTGGCCGAGCACGATCCGCCGCTCCAGTTCGCGCCAGCGCGGGTCGCGGCTGTCGGACAGGTCGATCACCCCGCCGGAGTTCCAGAACCGGGGCCACTGCCGGGCGCTGGCCTCGGCGACCTGCTCGGCCGACGGCACGCCGTCCACCCGCGCGGGGGTGAACAGGCAGGTCAGGTCGAGGATTTGGCCGCGCCCGGCGGTGACCAGGTACCGGTGCGGCTGACCGTCCACAGGCGACACGTCGGCGTCGGCGCGCCAGGCGAGCCCGACCGCGTAGCCGGTGTCGTCGAGCCGGTGGGTGATGGTGGCGGCGTGCTCGCCGCGCCGGTGCAGCTCGGTGCTGTGCGCCTCCGGCTGGTCCCAGATCCCCACGTACGGCGCGGAGAACTTGTCCTTGCCGTTGGCGTACGGGAAGTCCAGGAACACGCCGAGCCGGCCGTCGGCCACCAGCGGGGAGGCGATCCGCACGGCCAGCGCGTCCAGTTCCGGGTGCACGCAGGTGCGCACGCTCACCCGTGCACCGTCCACTGTGAACTCGCTGTGCAGCGTTCCGGTCCACAGGTCGAGCCGCTGGTGCCGGTCGGTCAGGTCGGCCTCGGTCACCGCACTGCCGTCCGCGCGGCGCAGCAACAGGCCGACGCGGCCGAGGTTGATCCGGTGCGGGTTGGCCCGCAGCCACGAGGACAGCTCGGGGTGGGCGGGGTCCTCCATGGGATAGCGGACCATCCGCCCGTGCGTCTCCCACTCCACCCCGGTGAAGTTCTCCGGCCGCTCGCCAGGGGGCAGCGCGTCACTGTGCCAGCCCCAGTCGGACATGGTGGCGAACGGGACGAACGTCTGCAGACCGGTGATGTCGGCGCCGAAGGCGAACCCGCCGTTGCCGACCTGGACCGGCACCTGGGGGTCGCTGGCCGTGCGGACCACGTCGTGCCGGGACACCACGGCCCTGCGGTCGATCCGGCCGCCGCCCGCCGGGGCCGAGGACGCCGCGGGGCCGGCCAGTGCCGGCGTGGCGAGCAGTCCGGTGGTTGCCAGGCCACCCGCGGTGCCGGCCAGGAATCCCCTGCGGTTGATCACCATGACACGCCGCCCTTCCGCACCCTGGTCACGAGCAGCCGGACCTGGCGGGCTTCCCCGCCCTGGCGGCCTGGCCCACACTCCGCCGACCACGGTGGGCCGGTGTTCATCGGACCTGTGGCCCAATCCTGGGCCATCTGCCCGCCAGGTCAACCAACTGACCGCATCCGGTCACCGAGCGGCCGACGCGGTTCCCCCGGTCGCCGACCGTCCCTTCGCGACTCCCGACAGCAGGTCGCGCAGGACCTGCTCGCCGTGCGTCCACAGCAGCGCGCCGCCGGCCTCGGGCAGCACGTGCCGGCGGGCGTCCGGCAGCCGGGCGGCCAGCAACCCGCCGTGGTCGGGCGAGTGGCTGAGGCTGGTGTCCAGTGCGCCGTACCAGAGGTCGACCGCGACGGTGATGTCGGCCGGGTCGAACGGCCACGGGCTGTTGGCGAGCAGGGTGTCCCTGGCGTACCCGGCCGGGCCCTGGGCGAAGCCCTCGGCCAGCGCGCGGCGGTAGGCCGCCGCGAACACCGGTTCGGTGTACACCCGCCGGTCCACGTCGTGGCTGTGCCGCACGATCAGGTCCCACATGACCTCGGCGCTGCCGAAGGCGGCGAAGGACGCCTCGGCGGCCACCGGGTCGGCCGCTGCCGCCGCGACCATGCCGCGCACGTCCGGGTGGAGCGCGTCGCCGAAGCCGGGGTTGGCCAGCTCGTCGGTGCCGGACACCACCGCGGCCCCGGTCACCACTCCCGTGGCCGCGCACGCCAGCGCGAACGGCGCGCCCTGGGACAGCCCGACCGCGGCCAGTCCGGTCAGCTCCCGCGACTCGGCGAGCTGGCGCACGTCGGCGGCCCAGTCCAGCAGGCTCCGGCCGGGCAGCGGATCGGAGCCGCCGAGACCCGGCCGGTCCACCGAGATCAGCCGCACGCCCAGCGCGTCGAGCACGTCACCGGCGAAGCCCAGCCAGCGGCTGGTCGCCGCGCCCGGGCAGAACAGCACCGGCCTGCCGTCGCCGGGCCCCCACTCGGCCCACGCCAGCCGCCGGCCGTCCACCAACACCGTCTGCCCCAACCGGGCCGGATCCACCACCACCTGGTCGTTCACCCCGCCAGTCTCGGCGCGGTGTCAACGCGTTTTTCGCCGACGCGGGCGCGCGTGCCCTCGGTGGCACGTCCGCCGGTCAGGGGGTTGGTTAACGCAACGGGGATGCCGATGTATCAACGGTATCCCGGTACCCGCTGGGTGGTTCTGGCCTCAGGCGGAAGGTGGCGCGATGGACGTGGCAACCGCACCCGCTCCGACCCGCCACCGCGCGTCCCAGCGCACCCCTTCCCGGCCTGCGGCTCGGAAAGCGCGGAAGCATGGAGCCGGGCGCTTACGTGCGCACGGCCAGTGGCCGGATCGGTGTTGTCATGCCGCATGATCCGGCGCTCGCGGACCGCTACGGGGTGCCGGTGCGGCTGGACAACGGGATCTGGCGGGTGATCGCGCCAGCCGATCTCGTGGTGGTCCGCCCCCGCCGGCACGCGGACCGGGCCGGCGCGGACACCACCGGTGCGGGCAACACCGGTGCGGGCAACACCGGTGCGGGCAGCGGGGACGGCGCCGGGCCGGTGCGCGGTTAGCCAGGACCGCGTCGGGGTCACGGGTGCTGGCGGGGTGCCGTGCTGCGGGTCCGGCGGGTCGGCGGCCCGGTCCTGTCGGGGTGCCCGGCTAGCCTCGGTCCGTGACAGCGCCGAGGGAGCACGCACCCATCGAGGACGAGGAGTACCGGCACGTCGACTGGTACGCGGAGGAACTCGTCGGCCGGGCCTACACCCGGTGCTCCTTCGTGGACGTCGACCTGACCGAGGCGACCAGCCGGGGCGCGGTGTTCACCGACTGCGTCTTCACCAACGTGCGGCTCAACGCCTCCCGGCACACCGACTCGGCGTTCGTCGGCTGCGTGTTCAGGCGCTGCAACCTCTTCGACGCCGCGTTCACCGGGTGCAAGCTGGTGGGCAGCCAGTTCCAGCAGTGCACGCTGCGTCCGCTGCGGGTGCTGGGCGGCGACTGGTCGTTCGCCGGGCTGCCCGGTGCCGACCTGCGCGGCAGCAGCTTCCAGGCGGTGCGCATGCGCGAAGCCGACCTCACCGGCACCAACTGCGCGGACTGCGTCTTCGCCGACGTGGACCTGTCCGGCGCGCAGACGCACAGCGGCAAGTACGGGCGGGCCGACCTGCGCGGCAGCGACCTGTCCGCGTTCGACCCGCTCACCGTCGACCTGGCCGGCGCGGTCATCAGCGCGGACCAGGCCGTGGCCGTCGCGCGCGCTCGGGCTGACGGTCCGCTGACCGGTGCTCGCGGCGGCCACCACGCCCGAGGTCACCGGGGGCATCGGCGTGCGGGCGTCCGGCCGAGGTCGAGCCGGGCCGGCCGCGTGCTGGTCCCGCCGGTGGCCGCCGGTGCGGTGGAGTCGTCAGCCCCGGTCCGCGTACACCGTCCCGGTCAGCGCGGACAGCTGGGGCGGGCGAGCCGAACAGGCCTGGGACAACCACGTGGCCCAGTCGACCGCGGTGGCGAGCGAGGTGTTCCCGTCCAGCCTCGCGGCGGCGAGTCCCGGCGGGACCGCGTTCGCGGCGCGCAGCCGCTGCCACTGGTCCCAGTCCAGCGCCAGCACCCGCAGCGCCGGCAGCTCGGCCACCTGTTCGATGTCCACCACGTCCAGTCCGGCCAGTTCCAGCCTGGTCAGTGCCGGCAGTGTCCGAAGTGGACCGGTGCTGACCGGGCCGGTGACGCCGCTGAGCCTGAGCGCCCACAGGCTCGGCCGACCGGCGAGCAGGTCGAGGTCAACCTGGTCCGCGTCGATCGACACCGACTCCAGTGCCGGCTGGTCGGCCAGGCGGGGCAGCACGGACTTCGCGCGGTTGACGCTGAGTTCCCGCAGGTTCCGCAACGGGGCCAACGCGGTGAGATCCAGGTGGACGGCGTCGTTGAGGTACAGCCGCCGGATCCACGGGTGGTCGTCCCGCCCCGCCACGGTGGCCGCCAGGTCCCGGTCCCCGAAGTCGTGCAGCACCACCTCGCCGAGGTCGCCCCCCTCGGGGAAACCGAACGTACGCGCCGAGGTAGCCGCCGCCCGAGTACTCCTCGTCGTAGTCGTCGTCGCGCAGGGCCTGGACGACCTGGGTCAGCCGTGGCCCGGCGGGTGGCTGTCGAAGACGACGCCGTCGTCGAACGGGCCGTCGTCCCAGCCGAGCGAGCCAGGTGCGGCGCCGTCGAGGTAGTCCTGGACGACCATCTCCAGTGGACGGTGGCGGTACGGACCGAGCAGCCCGGTCTCCGCGTCGTACCCGGAGCCGGTGCACCCGGTGGTCGCGGAGCGCGAGTTCGTGCCGGCCGACCGCGTCCGTGTGCGCCTTCAGGGACAGTGAGCGCCGCCGGAACTCCAGTTGCAGGGTCGCGGTGGTCCACCCGGCGCTGGGCTCGGTCAGCAGCAGCCGAGCCAGGTCACGTGCTACCGCCGCCAGGTTGTTCGTCATGGTGGCGGACCCGATCCAGCGGGTCCGCCAGGCTCACCAGCCCCGGCACTGGCCGGTGGCCGGGCCGCGCACCTGGTTGGGGCGGCCGTTGTCGGTGGGCGGCGGGGTGTTGCCGGTGCACGCCAGCGGACCGCGCAGGGTGCTGCGCTCGATCACCACGCCACCGGTGGCGCCGGACACGCTGACCGGACCGGCCACGCTGACCCGGTCCAGCCGCACCGGGCCGGTCGCGCCGGACACGTCCACGCCACCGGCCACCCGGCCGCCGGACAGCCACAGCGCCTGGCCGCGGTCGGCGTGCACCGGGCCGGCGATCACGCTGTCCACGGCCACCAGGGCGGCGCCGCGGCCGACCCGCACCGGGCCGCCGACCGCGGCGCCGGTCAGGCAGGTCACGCCCGAGGTGAGGGTGAGCGGTCCGGGGCGCTGCCCGGTGAGCACGGTGGTGCAGGCGGCCACCGGGAGGGTGACCGACACCGGATCGCGGCCGGCAGCGGTCAGGTTGGCCACGGTCCCGTACTGCCCGCTGGCGGACTGGCGCTGGTAGGTGAGGGTCAGCGCGGCCACTCCGGCGCGCGGCCCGGCCGCGCGCAGCACGGCGCCGTCGGCGGTCCGGTCGATCCGGGCCGCGCCCGCCGGGTCGAGCACGGCGTCCACCCGGTTGAGCGGGTTGGCCAGGTCGTGGGCGGCGCCGGAGGCGCTGGTCACCCGCCAGCCGAGGGTGGCACCGGCCGAGGCGCCCACGTTCAGCAGGGCGGTGTCGGTGGACAGGGTGTAGGGCGCGACGCCGGCCGGCACGGGTTCGTCCGCGGTGGACTGGTCGATGACCAGGGCGGGGTTGCCCCACGGGTCGGGGTGTTCGGCGTCCAGCCGCATCCGCTCGGTGTACAGGGCGCGGCCGGTGGTGGTGCTGGACCGGCCGTGGTGCACGTAGTACAGCTGGGAGCCGTCCGGCGTGGCCACGATCGAGCCGTGGCCGGTGGAGTACATGCCGATGGCGCTGTCCTGCGCGAGGATCGGGTTGGCCGGGCTCTTGCGCCACGGCCCGAGTGGACTGTCGGCCACCGCGTAGCCCACGCCGTAGTAGGCGTTCTCGTAGTTGTTGGCCGAGTAGGTCAGGTAGTAGACGGGCTGGCGCCGGCCGCCCACCACCCGGGTCGACTCGATGACGCTGGAGCCCTCCGCCCACCGCCGGTCCTTGTTCGCGCCGTTGGTCCGGGCGTAGTCGTCGACGTGGGCGTTCTCCCAGTCCTGCGGGTCGGCGCCGTAGCTGAGGATCGGGGTGAACCCGTCGCGCCGCACCGGGTGGTCGTCACCCGCGACGCGGTTGGCGTCCACATAGGCCGGTGCGATGGTCGGCATGGTGGTGCCGGTCGGGTCGTGCCACCACGCCGTGGTCAGTTCGACCGCGTAGATGTTGGACTCCTCGACGTACTTGCCCAACTCGTGGTCCCACACCCAGTTGCGGTAGGCGTTGCGGGAGAAGTACAGGTAGACGCGGCCGTCGCCGGCGAAGAACACGTTCGGGTCGATGGTGGGCAGGTAGGTGCCCAGCGGCGCGGTCTGGCCCTCCGCCAGGGTGGCCGGTGGCTTCTTCTGGGTGGCGTCCATGATCAGGTTCACGTCGTGGTACGCCGGGTCGTACGGGAAGTAGTCGATCGGCTGGTTCACGATGTTGGTGAACGGGCCGGCGGGCGAGGTGGCCACGGCCACGCCGATCTTGCACGGCTCCTCGAAGTCGGCGTACCCGAAGTGCTCGGCCACGTTGGTGTTCATCCTGGCCGCGTAGAACAGGAAGTACAGGCCGGTGTCCGGGTTGTGGTAGACCTCCGGCGCCCAGAACCAGTCGTGGCCCCACTGGGTGCCGTCGTCGGCGCGCAGCGCACCGCCCGGCAGGCGTTGCCAGGTGGCCAGGTCCGGCGAGCGGTAGATGGCGAAGTGGAAACCGGGGTCGGCGCCCTCGGTGGAGTAGGCGTAGTAGTAGCCGCTGGCCGCGTCGTAGCGCACGTACGGGTCAGCGCCCGGGGTGGCCGCGTTGTTGTGGTAGGTCGCGGTGCTGCCCACCGGGCCGCCGGGCCGGGGCTGCGCCGCGGCCGGTGGTGCCAGGACGGCGACGAGCGCGATCAGCGTGCCCAGGATCGCGAGGACGCGTGTCTGCATGGGCCGAACCCTCCTCGGGCACCGCTGGCCGCACTGCCAGCCCCACCGAACCGGTTACCGTCTGTCCCCGGTTGTTGACACAGTGACCTTCTCCGCCGCCGACAGCGGTGTCAAGTCACCCCGGGCCACGCAGGTCGCGTCAGGTTTGTGCACGTGGGCGCCAGGGAAACCCAGCGGCGGTGAGCGTTCGGCACCGGCCGTGGGCGTGTCGAACCCGAGCCGCGGCACGAGGAGGGTGACCATGACCGGCTACTTCGGCCCAGGTCAGTTCGGGTCGAGTCCGTTCGACGAGTTCCTCGCTCGGTTCTTCGGCGCGGGTGAGCCGAGACAGCCGGTGCAGCGGGTGGACATCACCCGCCTGATGAGCGACCAGGCCCGCGAGCTGGTCGAGACCGCCGCGACCCGCACCGCCGAGCTGGGCCGCGCCGACCTGGACGACGAGCAGCTGCTGTGGGCGGCCACCCAGACCGAGCCGACCAGGCAGCTGCTGACCAGGGCCGGCGCCGACCCGGAGGCACTGGCCGGCCGGATCAGCGAGCGGGCCGGGCACGGTGAGCACCAGGGGCCGCCCACGCTGACCCCGGTGGCCAAGCGCGCCCTGCTGGAGGCGCACCAGATCTCCCGCGCCATGGGCACCACCTACATCGGACCGGACCACGTGCTGCTGGCGCTGGCGGCCAACCAGGAGTCACCGGCCGGCCGGCTGCTGGCGGGCGAGCGGGTCACCCCGCAGGTCCTGCAGCGCGCCATGGGCGTCAGCCGGGGCACCTCGGCCGGCCCCGGGCCGGAGCGCGCCAGCACCACGCCCACCCTGGACGAGTACGGCCAGGACATGACCCAGCTGGCCAGTGAGGGCAAGCTCGACCCGGTGATCGGCCGGGAGGACGAGATCGAGCAGACCGTGGAGGTGCTGTCCCGGCGCACCAAGAACAACCCGGTGCTGATCGGCGAGGCCGGGGTCGGCAAGACGGCCGTGGTCGAGGGCATCGCGCAGCGCATCGTCGACCACGACGTGCCGGACACCCTCGCCGACAAGCGGGTGGTGCAGCTGGACCTGTCCGCGCTGGTGGCGGGCACGCGCTACCGGGGTGACTTCGAGGAGCGCATGCGCAAGGTCATCGACGAGGTGCGCAAGCACCGCGACGAGCTGATCCTGTTCATCGACGAGATGCACACCGTGGTCGGCGCGGGCAGCAGCACCGAGGGCGGCATGGACGCCGGCAACATGCTCAAGCCGTCGCTGGCCCGCGGCGAGCTGCACGTGATCGGCGCGACCACGCTGGACGAGTTCCGCAAGAACATCGAGAAGGACGCGGCACTGGCCCGCCGGTTCCAGTCGGTGTTCGTGGCCGAGCCGTCCGTGCCCGACACCATCGCCATCCTGCGCGGCCTGCGCGACCGCTACGAGGCGCACCACCAGGTGCGGTTCACCGACGAGGCGGTGGTGGCCGCCGCCGAGCTGTCCGACCGCTACCTCACCGACCGGTTCCTGCCGGACAAGGCCATCGACCTGATCGACCAGGCCGGTGCCCGGGTGCGGCTGCGCACCCGCGCGCCCGCCGCGGACATCCTCGGCCTGGAGGAGGAGCTGGAGCAGCTGTGCCGGGACAAGGACCAGGCCGTGGCCGACGAGCAGTACGAGCGGGCCTCGCAGCTGCGGGACCGGGCGGCGCAGCTGCGCGAGCGGCTGGAGCGGGCGCGGCGCGGGCACGACGACCACGGCGAGGTGCTGGAGGTGACCGCCGAGGACATCGCCGAGGTGGTCTCCCGCGCCACCGGCATCCCGGTGCGCCAGCTCACCGAGGAGGAGAAGAACCGCCTGCTGCGCCTGGAGGAGCACCTGCACCAGCGGGTCATCGGGCAGGACGAGGCGGTCAGCGCGATCGCCGAGGCGGTGCGCCGGGCCCGCTCCGGACTGGGTGACCCGAACCGGCCGGTGGGCAGCTTCCTGTTCCTGGGCCCCACCGGGGTGGGCAAGACCGAACTGGCCAGGGCGCTGGCCGAGGCGCTGTTCGGCGACGAGACGCACATGGTGCGGCTGGACATGAGCGAGTTCCAGGAGCGGCACACGGTGAGCCGGCTGGTGGGCGCGCCGCCCGGCTACGTCGGCTACGGCGAGGCCGGGGAACTCACCGAGGCGGTGCGCCGCCGCCCGTACTCGGTGCTGCTGCTCGACGAGATGGAGAAGGCCCACCCGGACGTGTTCAACACCCTGCTCCAGGTGCTCGACGACGGCCGGCTCACCGACGGCCAGGGCCGCACCGTCGACTTCAAGAACACCGTGCTGATCATGACAAGCAACCTGGGCTCGGAGCTGATCACCGGCGGTGGCACGCTCGGCTTCAGCCCCAGCCGGGAGTCGGCGGAGACCAAACCGCTGCGCGACAAGATCATGCCGAAGCTGCGGGAGGCGTTCCGCCCGGAGTTCCTCAACCGCATCGACGAGATCATCGTGTTCCGCAAGCTCTCCGAGCAGCAGCTGCGCCAGATCACCGAGCTGCTGCTGGAGCGCAGCCGGCGCCGCCTGCACAACCAGGGCATCACCCTGGAGTTCACCCCGGCCGCGGTGGACTGGATCGCCAGGAACGGCTACCAGCCGGAGTTCGGCGCCCGGCCGCTGCGCCGGGTGATCCAGCGCGAGGTGGACAACCACCTGGCCCAGTTGCTGATGCGGGACCAGCTGCTGCCCGGCCAGCACGTGCGGGTGGACGTGGCCGAGAACCGGTTGACCTTCGACGTGCGGGCGCGGGTGGACGCGTGAGCGAGCAGCCGGTGGTGCCTGACCGCGTCGCCGACCCGTGGGGCCGGCGCACCCCGTATCCGGCGGGCGGGAACTGGCCGACGCGGGTGGACGAGCACCTGGTGGCCGGGGTGTCCGCCGACCAGGTGCGGCAGTGGGTGACCTCGGCGTGCGTGCTGTGCAGCAACGGGTGCGGTCTGCGGATCGGCGTGGCCGACGGCCGGGTGGTGGGCGTGCGCGGCCAGGCCGGCGACCGGGTCAACCGGGGTCGACTGGGCCCCAAGGGGCTGTACGGCTGGCAGGGCCAGCAGCGCGACCGGCTGACCACACCGCTGGTGCGCGCCGAGGGCGGCGAGCTGGTGGCGTGCGACTGGGACACGGCCATGAACCGGGTGGTGGCGCGCTCCCGGGAGCTGCTGGACCGGTGGGGGCCGCTGTCGCACGCCTTCTACACCTCGGGCCAGCTGCTGCTGGAGGAGTACTACACGCTCTCGGTGATCGGCAAGGCCGGGTTGGGCACCCCGCACATGGACGGCAACACCCGGCTGTGCACGGCCACCGCGGACGCCGCGCTCAAGGAGAGCTTCGGCACCGACGGCCAACCCGCCTGCTACGCGGACGTGGACCACTGCGACACGCTGGTGCTGCACGGCCACAACGCCGCCGAGACGCAGACCGTGCTGTGGGCGCGGGTGCTGGACCGGCTGGCCGGCCCGGACCGGCCGCGGCTGGTGTGCGTGGACCCGAGGCGCACCGAGGTGGCCAGGCACGCCGACGTGCACCTGCCGGTGCGGCCGGGCACGAACCTGGCGCTGCTCAACGGGCTGCTGCGCGAGGTGCTGCACCGGGGCTGGGTGGACCACGACTGGGTGGCCGCGCACACCCTCGGCCTGGACGAGTTGGCCCGGGTCGTCGCGGACTACCCGGCCGGGCGGGTCGCCGACATCTGCGGGGTGTCCGCGCGGGACGTGCTGGCCGCCGCCGAGGTGTTCGGCACCGGCCAGCGCGTGCTGTCCACCGTGCTGCAGGGCGTCTACCAGTCCCACCAGGCCACCGCCTCGGCCTGCCAGGTGAACAACCTGCACCTGCTGCGCGGCATGCTGGGCCGGCCCGGCTGCGGCGTGCTGCAGATGAACGGCCAGCCCACCGCCCAGAACACCCGGGAGTGCGGGGCCAACGGCGACCTGCCGGGGTTTCGCAACTGGGCCAACCCGCGGCACGTGCGCGAACTGGCCGAGCTGTGGGACGTGGCCGAGGAGACCATCCCGCACACCGGGCCGCCCACCCACGCCATGCAGATCTTCCGCTACGCCGAGCAGGGCTCGGTGCGGCTGCTGTGGATCGCCGGGACCAACCCGGCCGTGTCCCTGCCCGACCTCGACCGGGTGCGCCGGATCCTGGGCGGTGACACGGTGTTCGTGGTGGTCTCCGACGCCTACCTCACCGAGACCGCCGAACTGGCCGACGTGGTGCTGCCCTCGGCGCTGTGGGGCGAGAAGACCGGCACGTTCACCAACACCGACCGCACCGTGCACCTGGCCGAGCAGGCCGTGCCCCCGCCCGGGCAGGCCCGCGGCGACCTGGACACCTGGCTGGACTACGCGCGGCGGATGGGCTTTCGCACCCGCTCGGGCCGGCCGCTGCCCTGGTGGTCCACGCCGGCCGAGGCGTTCGCCGAGTGGCAGCGCTGCTCGGCCGGCCGGCCGTGCGACTACACCGGCATGAGCTACCAGGCGCTGCGGGAACGACACGGCATCCAGTGGCCGTGCACCCCGGACCGTCCACAGGGGACGGAACGGCTGTACGTGGACGGGGTGTTCAACACCGACACCGACTACTGCGAGGACTTCGGCCACGAACTGCTCACCGGCGCCGCGCGCACCGAGCAGCAGCACCGGGCCACGGCCCCGGGCGGCCGCGCCCTGCTGCGCGCCGCGCACCACACCGAGCCGCCGCACGGCCCGAACGCGGACTACCCGCTGCGGCTGACCACCGGCCGCACCGTCTACCACTTCCACACCCGCACCAAGACCGGGCGGGCGCCGCAGCTGGCCGAGGCGGCGCCGGCCCCGTGGGTGGAGCTGTCCGACGTGGACGCCCGGCGGCTGGGGGTGGTCGAGGGCGACGTGGTGCGGCTGACCACGCCGCAGGGCTCGGTGGAGCTGCCGGCCAGGGTGGTGCGGGCCGAGCCGGGCACCGTGTTCGTGCCGTTCCACTACGGCCAGCGCGCGAGCGAGTCCACACTGGACGGTGGTCGCACGCACGCCGCCAACGAACTCGTCCCGACCGGGTGGGACCCGGTGTCCAAGCAGCCGGTGGTGAAGGTGTGCGGGGTGCGGGTGCGGCGGGTCGGGGCCGGCACGGGTCCGGCGCCCGCACCGGAGTTGGGCGCGGCGCGCCGGGTGGTGGTGGGTCCGCCCGGTGCCACGGCCGCGGGAGGGGACCGGCCGTGTACCTGAACACCTGTCTGCGTCTGCTGCACGACGCCGAGCAGCGCCTGGCGGAGTCGTTCCGCCAGGTCGCCCGCGGCCACCGCGCCGAGGCGGACCTGGCCGCGCTGGCCGACCTGCTCGCCGACCAGTGCTGCGACCACCTGGCCGAACTGGCTCCGCTGGTGCGGCGCTACCGCGAGCAGCCCACCGACGAGCCGGAGCGGCCGCCGCTGGCCGCGCTGTCCGGGGTGCGCTCCGGCCCGCTGGGTCTGGTCCGCGACCTGCAGGACCTGTACCTGCTGGCCAGTTTCGTGGCGATCACCTGGACCCTGCTCCGCCAGGCCGGCCAGACCATCCACGACGCGGAGATCCTGCACGCGGTGGACTGGTGCCAGGCGCAGACCGACGAGCAGCTGGCCTGGCTGCGCACCCGACTGGCCGAGGCCGCGCCCCAGGCGCTGATCGCCAGCTGACCGGGCCGGCGCGACCAGCACTGGCGCGACCAGCACTGGCGCGACCAGCACTGGCGCGACCAGCACTGGCACGATCAGCCCGTGGGCCGGGACAGCAGGCGCACCACGGCCCGCTCGATCAGGGTCCGCGACTCCTCACCGGCCAGGCCCTCCTCGCCGGCCCTGGCCAGGGTGCGCCGGATGGTCCGCCCTGCGGCGAACGCCCTGAGCACCCGTGGGTCCACATAGGACCTGCGGGCCACCGCGGGGGTGTTGCCCAACTGGTCGGCGACCTCGCTGACCACCTCGCGCTCCACCCGGGCCAGCCCCCGCTTGCTGCTGGGCGTGTCGTGGCCGGCGAAGGCCACCGCCGCCAGCACCGTGGCGTTCCACGTGCGCAGGTCCTTGGCGCTGTACTCGGCGCCGGCCAGTTCCTTGAACCGGGCGTTGATGTCCTCGGCCCGCACCTCGCGCCAGCCGTCCTGGGTGCGGTACACCAGCAGCCGGTCACTGCCGGTGCGGGCCCGGCGCAGCGCCCCCACCACCGCGGCCAGCCTCGGGTCGCGCAGCCGCAGCGACCGCTCGATGCCGCCCTTGGCCGGGTACCGGAAGAACAGCTCGCCCCGGCGCACGGACACGTGTTCGCGCAACAGCGTGGCCGCGCCTCGGGTGCCGTGCTCCTCGGCGTACTCCTCGCCGCCGACCCGGAACACCCCCCGGTCCAGCATGCGGATGCCGGCGGCGAGCACGCGCACGCAGCCGAGGCCGGCGCGGCCCAGGTCGGCGTCGATCTGGGCGCGCACCTCGGGCAGCCGGGCGGCCAGCCGCACCACCCGGTCGTACTTCTCCTCGTCGCGGGAGCGGCGCCACTGCTCGTGGTAGATGTACTGGCGCCGGCCGGCGTCGTCGCGGCCGACCGCCTGGATGTGGCCGCGCTCGTCCGGGCTGATCCACACCCGGCGCCAGGCCGGCGGGATGGCCAGCTGGCGGACGCGGTCCAGCACCTCGGGATCGCTCACCGGTGTGCCGTCGGGGTTCAGGTAGTGGAATCCCCGTCCCTTGCGCAGCCGGCGGATGCCCGGGGTGGCGGTGTCGCTTCGGATCAGCCGCATCGCACTCCAGCCCGTGTCGGCGCAACCGTCGTGGCGACCACCTACCCGACGGCCCCACCCACGAACCCGGACAGTGACGCACACCACACCGGCGCCGCTGGTTTGATCCGCCGGCCCCCGGGTAACAGAGCGGTACTACTCGTCCGAGAGGGGCCGCGGTGTTCGTTGAGACTATGGCCGACCCACACCTCGCCGAGCAGGGCGGCGAGGCACCGGGCGGCCCGATGGAGCTGACCGGTGTCGGGGACACCAAGAACGCACCGGCGGCGCTGTTCGTCGGTGATTCCCCGGCACTGGTCATGCTCCGGGACCGGTTGGGTGAGCGCGGGCTGCGCATCGCCACCGCTCCCCACCAGAACCTCGTGTGCGTGGTCGCGGACGAGGATGTGTTGGACGGCCTGTGCTCGCCTGAGCAGGCCGCCGTGCTCGCTGCCTGTCACGATCTCGGGCTTGCCTGTCTGGGCCCGGACGTGGCGGCCCCGGTGCTGCGCGAGGCGTTGTCCGCCCATGTCGGGGTGCCTGCGGGCAGGGCCGAGTAGTCGGGGTCGGTAGCTGACCGAACGGTCGGGGCCGCCGGGATTCCCGGTGGCCCCGATCCATGTCCTGAGCATCGAAGGGGTGTCACGCCCTGGCGAACTCCTGGCTGACCGCGTTGGGTCCGTCGTACTGCCGGTCCGGGATCTTGCGCAGGTTCTCCAGCACCGGCTCGTCCGCGCCGTGCTTCTTGGCGGTCTCCACCAGCTGGTCGCGGCTGGCCGGGTAGTCCACGTCGGAGAGAAACTTCTGCACCTGGATCGGGTTCGGCTTGTCGGCCATGTGGTCTCACCTCCTACGGCTGGGCGTACCCGGTGCCGCGTCCGGACTAACCCGGGCGGCCCGGTTTCCCCGGCTCACCCGCCGGGAACGCTGGGGGCAGGAACCCATTGGCGTCCCGGGCCGTGGGCCCGGCGACCAGCGAGGGGAGCTTGGCGCCCATGAAGGCAGTCACCTACCACGGCCGACGAGACGTGCGGGTGGACACCGTCCCCGATCCGATCATCCGCGAACCCACCGACGCGATCGTGCGCGTCACCTCGTCCGGCATCTGCGGCTCGGACCTGCACCTCTACGAGGTGCTGGGGCCGTTCCTGGACGAGGGCGACATCCTCGGCCACGAACCCATGGGCGTGGTGGAGGAGGTCGGCAGCCAGGTCGACAACATCAAGCCCGGTGACCGGGTGGTGGTGCCCTTCCCCATCTCCTGCGGCCACTGCTACTACTGCGACCAGGGCCTGTACACGCAGTGCGAGACCACCCAGGTGCGCGAGCACGACAAGGGCGCGGCCCTGTTCGGCTACACCAAGCTCTACGGCCAGGTGCCCGGCGGGCAGGCCGAGTACCTGCGGGTGCCCCAGGCGCACTTCGGCCCCATCGTCGTGCCCGAGGGGCCGCCGGACGAGCGGTTCGTCTACCTGTCCGACGTGCTGCCCACGGCCTGGCAGGCGGTGCGCTACGCGGCGATCCCGCCCGACGGGTCGGTGACCGTGTACGGGCTCGGCCCGATCGGCCAGATGTGCTGCCGGGTGGCCAGGCACCTGGGCGCCGGCCGGGTGTTCGGCGTGGACCTGGTGGACGAGCGGCTGGCGATGGCCCGCCGCTACGGCGTGGAAACCTTCGACCTGCGCGAGCACCAGGACGTGCCAGCGGCCATCCGGGACGCCACCTCCGGTCGGGGCACCGACGCGGTGATCGACGCGGTCGGCATGGAGGCGCACGGCGACATCTTCGGCAAGCTCGCCCAGCAGATGGCCGGGCTGCTGCCGCACCAGGTCTCGGCCAAGCTCATCGAGAAGGCCGGCGTCGACCGGCTGGCCGTGCTGCACGCGGCCGTGGACACGGTGCGGCGCGGCGGCACCATCTCGTTGAGCGGCGTGTACGGGGGCATGCTCGACCCGCTGCCGATGATGGTGCTGTTCGACAAGCAGATCCAGCTGCGCATGGGGCAGGCCAACGTCAAGCACTGGGTGCCGGAGATCCTGCCGCTGCTCACCGACGGCGACCCGCTGGGCACCGAGGACTTCGCCACCCACCAGCTGCCGCTGGCCGAGGCCCCGCACGGCTACGAGATCTTCCAGAAGAAGCAGGACGGCGCCGTCAAGATCCTGCTCAGGCCCGGCGGCTGAGCGGCGTCCGGCGGGTCCGCGAATCCGGCCGCGCGCGGTGCTCGCGGAACGGATTCCGCCAGGCGGGTTTCAGCTCCGGGTGCGCGGGCACCCCAACGGGTGAGCGACCAGTGACCGAAGTGTTCCGAGTGGACTGGAGGTGATCAGCATGCCCGGTCGGGAAGTTCTGCCGTCCACTCTGCGCAGGTCCCCGGAGAAGGCGCAGCGCACCTGGGTGAAGGCACACGACTCGGCGGTCGAGACCTACGGCGAGGGCCAGCGGTCGCACCGGGTGGCCTTCGCCGCGCTCAAGCACAGCTTCGAGAAGGTGGGCGACCACTGGGAGCCCAAGAGCAAGCGGGGCCCGTCCGACGCGCAGGCCGCGCGGGGCGCGGGCAGCCGCCGCGGCGGCCCCACCGCCTCGGGCGTGGACGCCAACGCCAGCAAGGCGCACCTCTACGAGGTGGCCAAGAAGCTGGACATCCCCAAGCGGTCGGCCATGACCAAGGACGAACTGGTCAAGGCCATCGACAAGGCCAACAAGCGGCAGACAGCCCGGAGCCGGTCCCGATGAGCAGGACCTCCGGTCGGGCGTCGGCCGAACAGGTCGGCGTCTGACCGGCCCAGCCCGACCTCGGTGGGAGCCGAACCGGCGGGGGCACGCGACGGCTCGGACGCCGAGAACCAGCCAGCCAACCCAGCGAGTCAGGAGAACGACATGTCGGCTACCGCGGACAAGCAGGACCTGATCAGCGTGATCACCGCCGACCACCGCCACGTGGAGCAGGTGTTCACCGAACTGGAGAGCGGGCGCGGCGACCCCCAGTACCGGCGCGACCTGGCCGACCACGTCATCACCGAACTGGTCCAGCACTCGGTCGCCGAGGAGCAGTACATGTACCCGGCGGCCCGCAAGGCACTGCCCAACGGCGACGAGATCGCCGACCACGAGATCGCCGAGCACGCCGAGGCCGAGCGGGTGATGAAGGACCTGGAGGGCCTGGACGCCACCGACCCCCGGTTCAACGACCTGCTGGGCAAGCTGATCAAGGACATCCGGCACCACGTCAAGGACGAGGAGACCGACCTGCTGCCCAAGCTGGCCGCCGCGTGCGGGCCGAGCGAGTTGCAGGAGCTGGGCCAGAAGGTGTTGCGGGCCAAGAAGATGGCCCCCACCCGGCCGCACCCCGGCGCACCGGACCGGCCACCGGCCAACCTCATCCTCGGCCCCGGCACCGGCCTGATCGACCGGCTGCGCGACGCGCTCAGCCACCGGGCCCACTGATCCACTGACCGGACCGCGGGAACCAGCCGCACCGGACCAGGGTCCGCCAGGCCAGTGCTGGGTGGCCTGCGCGCGGACCCACCCCGGCGGAACAGGCTCCGGCCCCCCGCCCCCGGAGCCTGTTCCGCCGAACACCGCTGTCCGGCGGAACAGCCGGGTGAGCCGCCGGTCGGTCAGGACCGGCCGGTGTCCTGCAGCACGCGCCGGCCGTCCAGCCGGTCGGCGATCAGCCGGATCACCTCGGCCGCGTGCGGCGTCAGGTAGAAGTGGCCGCCGGCGAAGACCTTCATGTCGAACGCGCCGGTGGTGTGCTCCTGCCACTTCCTGGCCTCGTCCAGGGTGACCTTGGGGTCGGCGTCGCCCACCAGCACGGTGATCGGCGCGGACAGCCGCTGCCCCGGCTGGTGGACGTAGGTCTCCACGGCCCGGTAGTCGCTGCGGATGGCCGGCAGGATCATCCGCAGGATCTCCTCGTTGCCGAGCAGGCTGGCGTCCGTGCCGCTCAACGACTTGATCTCGTCGATCAGCCCCTCGTCGGGCTGGGTGTGCACGCGCTCGTCCCGCACGGTCGACGGGGCGCGCCGGCCGGAGGCGAACAGCTCGACCAGGTCGGTGCCACTCCGCTGGAGCCGCAGCCCCACCTCGTAGGCCAGCACCGCGCCCATGCTGTGGCCGAAGAACGCCAGCGGCTTGTCCGTCCACGACCGCAGCGCCTCGGCCGCCTGGTCGGCCAGCTCGGCGATGCTGTCGATGGGCGGCTCGTTGCGCCGGTCCTGCCGGCCCGGGTACTGCAGGGCCAGCACGTCCAACCGGGGCGACAGCTGCCGGGACACCGGGAAGAAGAAGCTGGCCGAGCCGCCGGCGTGGGGGAAGCAGACCAGGCGGACGTCGCTGTCCGGGGCCGGGTGGAAGCGTCGGATCCACGGGTCGTCGGGTGTTGCTGGCATGTGTCCGTCCTACCCTTCGCGCACGTCTCGTCGGCTCGCCGCGGGTCGCGGCCCGACCGCACCGATCATGGCTATCACGCGCGGAGCCGGTGGTCGAGTGCCGTGTAGCGGCGTCCCCCGCTGACCGTGCGCACCGCCTGGCCGATCGCGCGCTTAGAGCCGACCAGCACCACCAGCTTCTTCGCCCTGGTCACGGCCGTGTAGAGCAGGTTGCGCTGCAACATCATCCAGGCGCTGGTGGTGACCGGCACGACCACGACCGGGTACTCGCTACCCTGCGAGCGGTGGATGGTCACCGCGTAGGCGTGGGTGAGTTCGTCGAGTTCGCTGAACTCGTAGTCGACGTCCTCGTCCTCGTCGGTGCGCACGGTCAGCTTCTGCTCCTCCAGGTTGAGCGCGGTGACCACGCCCAGGGTGCCGTTGAACACGCCGTTGGCGCCCTTGTCGTAGTTGTTGCGGACCTGGGTCACCTTGTCGCCCACCCGGAAGACCCGACCGCCGAACCGGCGTTCCGGCACGTCCGGCCGGGACGGGGTGAGCGCCTCCTGCAGCAGCGCGTTGAGCGCGCCCGCGCCGGCCGGGCCCCGGTGCATCGGGGCCAGCACCTGCACGTCGCGTCTCGGGTCGTAGCCGAACTTCGCCGGGATCCGCCTGGCCACCACGTCCACGGTGAGCTGCGCGGCCTGCTCGGCGTCGTCGACGGCGAACAGGAAGAAGTCGGACAGGCCCTGGACCAGCGGGTACTCCCCCTGGTTGATCCGGTGCGCGTTGCTGACCACGCCGGACTCCTGGGCCTGGCGGAACACGTGGGTCAGCCGCACGTGCGGGATGGGCGTGTCCTTGGCCAGCAGGTCGCGCAGCACCTCGCCGGCGCCCACCGAGGGCAGCTGGTCCACGTCGCCGACCAGCAGCAGGTGCGCGCCCGGCGCGATCGCCTTGACCAGCTTGTTGGCCAGCAGCAGGTCCACCATGGACGCCTCGTCCACCACCACCAGGTCGGCGTCCAGCGGCCGGTCCCGGTCGTAGGCGGCGTCGCCGCCGGGCCGCAGCTCCAGCAGCCGGTGCACGGTGGACGCCTCGTGCCCGGTCAGCTCGGTCAGCCGCTTGGCCGCCCGGCCGGTGGGCGCGGCCAGCACCACCTTGGCCCGTTTGGCCAGCGCCAGCGTCACGATCGAGCGGACGGTGAAGCTCTTGCCGCACCCGGGGCCGCCGGTCAGCACGGCCACCTTGCTGGTCAGCGCCAGCTTGACCGCCTCCTCCTGGGCCGGGGCCAGCTCGGCGTGCGTCCGGCCGCGCAGCCAGGCCAGTGCCCGGTCCCAGTCCACGTCGGCGAAGGCCGGCATCCGGTCGCTGTCGGTGTGCAGCAGCCGGAGCAGCTGGTTGGCCACGGAGATCTCGGCGCGGTGGAACGGCACCAGGTAGATCGCCACCAGCGGCTCGTCCCCGTCGGGGTCGGGCACCTCCTCGCGGACCACGCCCTCCTCCTCGACCAGCTCGGCCAGGCACTCGATCACCGCGCCCGCGTCGACCTGGAGGATCTTGATGGCGTCGGCGATCAGCCGCTGCTCGGGCAGGAAGCAGTTGCCGTCGCCGGTGGCCTCGGACAGGGTGAACTGCAGGCCGGCCTTGATCCGCTGCGGGCTGTCGTGCGGGATGCCCACGGCCTTGGCGATGGTGTCGGCGGTGCGGAAGCCGATCCCCCACACGTCGGCGGCCAGCCGGTACGGCTCGGTGCGCACCACGTCGATGGCGGCGTCGCCGTACTGCTTGTAGATGCGCACGGCCAGCGAGGTGGACACGCCGACGCCCTGCAGGAAGACCATCACCTCCTTGATCGCCTTCTGCTCCTCCCAGGCGGCGGCGATCAGCTTGGTGCGCTTGGGCCCCAGCTTGGGCACTTCGATGAGGCGTTCCGGCGTGGTCTCGATGACCTCCAGCGCGGCCACGCCGAAGTGCTCCACGATCCGGTCGGCCAGCCGGGGGCCGATGCCCTTGATCAGGCCGGAGCCCAGGTAGCGGCGGATGCCCTGGACCGTGGCGGGCAGCACGGTGGTGTAGTCCTCGACGTGGAACTGCTTGCCGTACTGCGGGTGCGACCCCCACCGGCCGCGCATCCGCAGCGACTCGCCCGGCTGCGCGCCCAGCAGCGCGCCGACCACGGTGACCAGGTCGTTGCTGCCCCGGCCGGCGTCCACCTTGGCCACGGTGTAGCCGGTCTCCTCGTTGGCGAAGGTGATCCGCTCCAGCACGGCCTCCAGCACGGCGTGCCGGAACGGCTCCCGCTGCGCTGTCCCCTCCCGCTGGGTCATCTGGTGCCTGTCTCCCGTCCGCGACCGACCCGACCGCTGCGCACACGCTTATCACAGGTCACCGACAGCAGGTCGGTAACGCACGGCCAGCCGGCCCGACTTGTAAGGTAAGGCAATCCTTTGTTCCTGGTGGGAGGGGCGCCCGTGTTCGGACGACAGGTGACGCGGCTGGTGGTCGGGCTGGTGGCGGGAGCGCTCGCGGTCGGGCTGGGCGGCTGCGCTCCCGCGCCGGACCGCCCGGCCGAACCCACGCCGACCAGCGCGACCAGCGCGACCAGCGGTGGCTTCCCGGTCACCATCGAGCACCGGTTCGGCCAGGCGGTCATCGAGCGCGCACCCCAGCGGGTGGTGGTCGTCGGTGTCTCCGCCGACGACCTGGACGCCGTGCTCGGTCTGGGCGTCGTCCCGGTCGGGTTCGTCACCAAGGACAGCGGCACACCCGACGGCCACTTCCCGTGGCTGGCCGACCGGTTCGACCTGAGCGGGATGCGCGTGATCAACGCGACGAGCGGGCTGGACGTGGAGCAGGTCGCCCTGCTGGAGCCCGACCTCATCCTGGCCACCGGCGACCACGGCCTCGACGAGGAGTACGCCCACCTGGCCGAGCTGGCCACCACCATCGGCTACGAGACCGAGTGGGGCGCGCAGACCTGGCAGCAGCACGTGCGCGTGGTCGGTGCCGCGCTGGGCCGCCCGACCCAGGCCGAACAGCTCATCGCCGACACCGAGCGGCGGATCACCGAAGTGCGCGACGCCTACCCGGGCCTGGCCGGCCGCACCTTCACCGCGTCCGTGGGCAACACCCCCAACCAGCTGTTCACCCTGGTCTCCCCGGACGACTTCGCGGTCAAGCTGATCGAACAGCTGGGCCTGCGGCTGAGCCCGAGCGTGGCCGACGCGGCCCGGGTGGCGGGCAGCCCGACCGGCTCGCTCAGCCCGGAGCAGTACGACAAGCTCGACGCCGACCTGGTGATCATCGCGTTCACCACGCCCGAGCTGCGCCGGGCCGTGGAGAGCAACCCGCTGGTCAGCGGGCTGGCCGCGGTGCGCGAGGGCCGGTACCTGGTGGTGGACGCGCAGACCATCAGCCAGCTGCGCTACCCCTCGGTGCTGGGCATCCCGTGGGCGCTGGACCGGCTGCGTCCCGGCCTGGCCGCCGTGGGCGGGGCCTGAGCGCGCCAGCCACCGGCACACGCGGCGGCGCCGGCCCACCGGCTCACGCCGCGCCGAACGCCTGCCGGTAGCGGCGCAGTTCCCGGTCCACCAGCTCACCGGCCGCGCCCAGGTAGCGGGCGGGGTCGAGCAGGTCGGCCAGGGCGTCGGCGGACAGGTGCGCGGCCACCAGCGGGTGGCCGCCCAGTGCCTCGGCCAGCTCGCCCCCGGACCGGGCCACCGCCGAGGTGACCTCGCCGAGCAGCTGCTTGGCCCTGGCCTTGCCCAGCACCGGGGCCAGCGCCACGGTCAGCCGCTCGGCCACGATCGCGCCGTGGGTCAGCGCCAGGTTGGCCCGCATCCGCTCCGGGTGGACCTGGAGGCCCTCGGCCAGCTCGGCGGCGGTGTGCGCGGCCCCACCGGCCAGCCGCAGGGCCTCGCGCAGCGGCTGCCACTCGGCGTGCCACGCGCCGGCGGAGCGCTCGTCCTCGGCCAGCATGCTCTGCGCCAGCACCAGGGCGTGCGCGGGCACCTGCCTGGCCGCGGTCACCACCAGGGTGGCCAGCACCGGGTTGCGCTTCTGCGGCATGGCCGAGGACGCGCCCCGGCCGGCCGCGGTCGGCTCGGCCACCTCGCCCAGCTCGGTCCTGGACATGGTCTGCACGTCCAGCGCGAACTTGCCCAGCGCGCCGGTGACCAGGGTGAGCACCGAGCCCAGCTCGGCGACGGGGGTGCGCAGGGTGTGCCAGGGCAGCACGGGTTCGGCCAGGCCGAGCGCGTCGGCGAACGGGGCGATCAGCTCGACGCCGTGCTCGGGCAGCTCCCCGTCGCCGGGACCGCGGTCGATGGCCGCGTACTCGGCGTAGCCGGCCAGCGTGCCGGCGGCGCCGCCCAGCTGGGCGGGCAGTCCCGTGGCCAGCACCTGCTGGGTGCGCGCCAACGCGTCCAGCACCAGGTGCAGCCAGCCGGCCGCCTTGAGCCCCAGGGTGGTGGGCACGGCGTGCTGGGTGAGCGTGCGGCCGGCCAGCACGGTGTCCCGGTGCTGCTCGGCGAGCCGGGCCAGGGCGTGCGCGACCCGGCTCAGGTCGTCCACCAGCCGGGTCAGCACCCGCTCGGCGACCAGCATGATGGCCGAGTCGAGGATGTCCTGGCTGGTCGAGCCGCGGTGCACGTACTCGGCGGCGGCCGGGTCCTGTGCGGCGACCGCGTCGGTGAGCGCCCGGACGAAGGCCACCACCGGGTTGGCGCCGTCGCGGGCCCGGCGGGCCAGGTCGACCAGGTCCAGCGGCCGGGCCAGCACGGCCGCGGCGATGCTGTCGGCCACCCGCTCCGGGATCAGCCCCAGCCGCGCCTGCGCCCTGGCCAGCGCGATCTCCACGTCCACCAGGGCGGCCAGCACCGCCTCGTCGGACACGTCCGGCTCCACCGGGGTGCCCGCCCAGGCCGGCGCGAGCAGGCCGGCGTCCGTGCCGGCGGCACCGGACTGGCCAGCTGCGGTCTGGTTCCGGCTGGACCGGGTCGGGCCGGGTGCGGCCGGGGTGGTCTCGTTCATGGGGCGCTCCGCGGAGGCTGACTGGGGGCTCGGCCGGTCACGATACGGCGGTCGCCGGACCCGCACCCGGTCAGCGGGGCGGGCCCGGGTTCACCCCGGCCGCCGTGCCGGGCGGTCAGGCGCGGGCGGCCTCCGGTGGGGTGAGGCCCAGCGAGTGGATCAGGTCGAGCACCTCGACCCGGTAGAGCCTGGCCGGGTCGTGGTACTGACCGCGCAGGTGGCCGTAGATCTCCAGGGACACCAGCCCGTGCAGCCGGCCCCAGACGCGCAGCGCCAGCGCGACCGCGGCGGGCGGCAGGTCCGGGAACTCCGCGCGGACCAGGCTGACCAGGCCGGGATCGAAGTCGTGCCACGCGTAGCCGTCGTGCGGCTGGCGGGTCCTCGCCCTCGGCCAGGCCGCGGCGACCAGGCCGGTGAGCCCGGCGCAGGCCCGGTGCGCGGCGTCGGCCGCCGGTCCGCCCGGGGGCGGCTGGTAGCCGGGCACGGCGTCGCCGTAGATGAGCCGGAAGCCCTCGGGGTTGGCCAGCGACCACTCCCGGAAGGTCTGCGCCCAGGCCAGCAGCCGGCCGGCCGCGTCGCTGTCGGGCAGCGCGTCGCGGGCCGCCTCCACCGCGCTGACCAGGTCGGTGTACACGTCGGAGATCAGCACGGTGACCAGCTCGTCGCGGGTGGCGTAGTAGCCGTAGATGGCGTTGGCCGTCATGCCCATCTCCCGGGCGATGGCCCGCAGCGAGATCGCGTCCGGCCCACCCGTGGCCATGAGTTTGAGCGCGATGGCCTTGATCTCGGCCGAGGTCTCCGCCCGCAGGCGGGCCCGGCGGCTCAGCTGCTGGTCTCCCACCCCGGACACTTTACAGCGTTGCAGTACCGTCCCCCGTGTCGTAACTTCACGCCGTATAGTTCCCAAACGCGGTGCAGCTCAAGCCGCTCTCCCCACACATCCCTGGAGTTGGCATGGATTCACCACGCCCCGGCCTGGCCCGCCGCGGTTTCCTGCGCGGGCTGGGCGGCGTGAGCCTGGGCGCCCTGCTCGCCGCCGGCGCCACCACGGCCAGTCCCACCGCGAGCGCCGCCAGCCCGGCGGCCGCTGCCCCAGCCCGCCACCGGTTCCTCCGGGTGAACAACATCCGCGTGCACGTTGTCGAGGCCGGGACCGGCCCGCTGGTGCTGCTGCTGCACGGGTGGCCGGAGACCTGGTACTCGTGGCGGCACCAGATCCCGGCGCTGGCACGGGCCGGATTCCGGGTGGTCGTGCCCGACCAGCGCGGCTACGGCTGGACCGACCGGCCGGGTGCGGTCACCGACTACGACATCGAGCACCTGGTCGACGACATCACCGGGCTCATCGACGTGCTGGGCGAGCGACAGGCGTACGTGGTGGGCCACGACTGGGGCGCCATCGTCGCCTGGCACACCGCGCTGCTGCGCCCCGAGCGGGTGCGCGCGGTGGCCGCGCTCAGCGTCCCGCACCGCTGGGCGGAACCGGCGGGCTCGCTGCTGCCGGTCGAGTCGCTGCGCGCCACCTACGGCGACCACTTCTACATCGTCTACTTCCAGCGACCCGGTCTGTCCGATGTGGACCTCGCGAGCGACCCGCGCACCCTGTTCCGCCGGATGCTCTACACCGGCTCCGGCGACGGCCCCGGCTGGAACGCGATGATCCCGTCCAGCGGGCGCATCCTCGACGTGCTGGCCGAGCCGACCGCGCTGCCGGCCTGGTACACCCAGCACGACGTCGACACCTACACCGCGCAGTTCCGCCACTCCGGCTTCACCGGCGGCCTGAACTGGTACCGCAACTTCGACCGCAACTGGCTGCTGACCGCCCCGTGGCGGGACAGCCCGGTCCGGCCGCCCGCGCTGTACGTGGTCGGCGACCGGGACGGGATCGCGTCCTCGCCCCAGGCCCAGCAGCTGTTGGCCGGCCCCACGGCGTCCGTGCCCAACCTGCGGCGGGCCGTGCTGCTGCCCGGCGCCGGGCACTGGACCCAGCAGGAGCGGCCAACCGAGGTCACCGAGGCGCTGCTGGGCTTCCTCCGCTCGGTGTGAGGCGCGGCACGCGGTCCGCCGGGGAAGCCGGTGCGCGCCGGCGTGGTTGTACCGGGCGTGACTGACGCGGCTGAGGTGGGCACGACTGGCGCGGGCGTGGACATCGACGTGGTGGTGATCGGCGCTGGCCAGGCCGGCCTGTCCAGCGCCCACTTCCTGGGCCGGGCCGGCTTCGCCCCGCACACCGGCTACCTGGTGCTCGACCACGAGGACGGGCCGGGCGGGGCGTGGCGGCACCGGTGGCCGTCACTGCGGATGCGCACCGTGCACGGCGTGCACGCGCTGCCCGGCCTGGCCATGGACCCGGTCGACCCGGACACCCCGGCCGCCGAGGCGGTGCCGGCCTACTTCGCCGCCTACGAACAGCACTTCCACCTGCCGGTGCGCCGGCCGGTGCGGGTGCGCGCGGTGCGGCGCGACCCGGCCGACCGACTGCTGGTGCAGACCTCGGCGGGCACCTGGGCGGCCCGCGCGGTGATCAACGCCACCGGCACCTGGGACCAGCCGTTCTGGCCGCGCTACCCCGGCCAGGCCGAGTTCACCGGGCGGCAGCTGCACACCGCCGACTACCGGGGCAACGCCGAGTTCGCCGGCCAGCACGTGGTCGTGGTCGGCGGCGGCAGCTCGGCCGTGCAGCTGCTCAGCGAGATCGCCGAGGTGGCGACCACGACCTGGGTCACCAGGCGGCCACCCCGGCTGCGGGAGCGGTTCACCCCGGAGGAGGGCCGCGCCGCGGTCGCCGTGGTGGACCAGCGGGTGCGGGCCGGGCTGCCGCCGGGCAGCGTGGTCAGCGCCACCGGCCTGCCCCTCACCCCGCAGGTGCGCGCGGCCGTGGCGCGCCGGCTGCCCATGTTCGACCGGATCACCCCGACCGGCGTGGCCTGGGCGGACGGCCGGCGGATCCGGGCGGACGCGATCCTGTGGGCGACCGGGTTCCGGCCGGCCCTGGCGCACCTGGCCCCGCTGGGCCTGCGCGAGCCGGGCGGCGGCATCCGGGTGGACGGCACCCGCGCGGTGGCCGAGCCCCGGCTGCACCTGGTCGGCTACGGCCCGTCGGCCAGCACGATCGGCGCGAACCGGGCCGGCCGGGTGGCGGTGCGCGAGATCCGGGAGCTGTTGGCCGGCGCGCCGCCGCGGGCCGCCTGAGCGCCGTCCGGCTCAGCTCCCCGGCAGCAGCCCGTCCACCAGGGCGCGCAGGCCGGCCGCGTAGGTGTCCACTGTGGTCAGTGCGGTCCACCGGTCGGCGAGCGCGGCCAACCGGGGCAGCTCCGCCGGGTCGAGCGAGGCGAACACCTCGTCCCGATAGGACGGTCGGTCGCGGCTGGCCCGCTGCCGGCCGGCGGCCGAGCGCACGGTGATCTCGCCGACCGTGTAGTACCAGATGGCCCGGTAGGCGTGCACGGCCCGCTCCGCGCTGAGCCCGGCCGCCATGGCGGCGTCCACCATGACCTCCACGATCCACAGCGCGGTCGCGCCCATCAGGTCGTCGGTGGCCAGCGCGGTCACCAGCCACGGCCGCTCGGCGAGCACGTCGTGCAGCACCAGCGCGGCGGCCACGATCCGCTCGCGGGGCTGCTCGGGCAGTTCCGGCCGGGGAATCCGGCGCGCGTAGTCCTCCAGCAGCAGCACCAGCAGCTCGTCGCGGTCGCGCACGTGGTGGTAGAGCGCCATGGGCGTGCTGCCGACCTCCGCGGCCAGCCGGCGCATGGTCAGCCGCGCCACGCCCTCGGCGTCGACGATCCGGTGCGCCGCCGCCACGATGTCGGCGCGGGAGATCCGCGGCGGGCGGCCGGTGGCGCGGCGCTGGGGTGGGGGTGGCACCACCCCATCATCGGCCACCCGCCGCCGGCCCGACCGACCACCCGGGATCGACACGGGACACCGCACGGGCTAAGTTTTTATACGCGTATAGAAACCCTCGCCGACAGGAGTCACCCATGTCCCTCACTCCCGTTGACCTGTTCGCCTCGGCGCTGCGCCTGCGCCGGGACAACCAGGTCCACGTCGAAGCGCGCCGGATGTCCGGCGACGAGACCAACGACTGGATGGTCGCGGCCTTCCACGTGGAAACCGACGCCGACGTGCACGCCGACCACTGGGAGATGCACCCGAACACCGAGGAGGTGGTGGCCGTGCTGGCCGGCGCCGTGCGCGTGTACCTGCGCCCCGACCACGCCGACGAGCCTGAGCAGGAGACCCGGCTGGGCGCGGGCGAGGCGTTCGTGGTGCCCCGGGGCCGCTGGCACCGGCTCGAACTGGACGCCCCCAGCGACCTGATGTCCATCGGCGTGCGGCGTGGCACCCGCCTCGAAGCCCGCGCGTCGGCGTGACGGGAGACCAGACGATGATCCTGGTAACCGGAGCCACCGGCACGGTAGGCCGACACGTGGTCCAGGGCCTGCTCGACGCCGGCCACGCCGTGCGCGCCACCACCCGCGACCCCGCGTCCGCGGGCCTGCCCGCCGGCGTGGACGTGGTCCGCGCCGAACCGGACACCTACCCACTGGCCGGCGTCAGCGCGGTGTTCCTCAACCCCGCCGCACTCCCGCACGGCCCGGCCACCCTGCTCACCCGGGCCGCCGCGCACGGGGTCCGCCGGGTCGTGCTGCTGTCCTCGTCCTCGGTGCTGTGCGAGGAAAATCCCATCGGCGCCCACCACCTGGCCCTGGAACAACAGGTGCGGTCGACGGGTCTACAGTGGACACTGCTGCGCGCCGGCGTGTTCGCCGCCAACGCACTGGAGTGGGCCGACCAGATCCGCGCCGAGGGCGTGGTACGCGCGGCGTACGGCCAGGCCAGCCACGCGCCCATCGACGAGCGCGACATCGCCGCCGTGGCCGTGCGCGCCCTGTGCGACGACTCGGACGCACTGGTCAACGCCGCACCCCTGCTCACCGGCCCGGAACCGTTGACCCAGGCCGACCAGGCCCGGCTGATCGGCGACGTGCTCGGCCGCCCGGTGCGCTTCGAGGAACTACCGCCGGAGGTCGCCAGACAGCACATGCTCGACGCGGGCGTGCCACCCCTGGTGGCCGACGGCCTGCTCGACTACCACGCCAACGCCGTCAACCACCCCGCCGAGATCTCCCCCGCCGTCGCCACGATCACCGGCCGACCACCGCACACCTTCACCGACTGGGTCAGCACCCACCGAGCGGCGTTCGAGTAGGCCGACCAACAGACAGACCATGGTGTCCACCGCCGCGACCACGCCCCCTGCCGGGGTTCGGGTCGCGGCGGCCATGTTCCGTTTCCCGCTGACAGGCCAACAACCCACTGCTTCTGCTGGTCGTGGCTGCGCAACAGGTCTGAAACCAGGCTGAACTACGTCAACCCGGGAGCGCTTTCCGACATCGACACCAACGGAACGTGCCCAAGCAACATAAAAATGAGCTTGTCAGCCATGTATCCAGAAACACGGTCAAGCTTGGCAAACTCGGACACGTCAGCATCCAGCAGGACCAGTGTGCGCGTGGCGCTTGCCGCCTCTTTGAACCAGAGGTAGCAGCGGTAGCCCTTCAGGACAGCCTTTGACGCTCCAACCTCCTTCAGGGGAACAAGGACGTGACCGTCACGAGGATCAAGCCTGAGCAACAACTCTGATTCTTGGAAGGAAGCTCCCCACCCGTTTTGCTTGGCAATCCGGTTGATTTCAATCACTTGACCAGCAGAAGCAGTTCGAACCCCCACGGACCTGAGCAACACAAGCCCCAAATTCGCCATGTCCATACCAATCTCTCCCTCGGTCCCAAAGATTTTCATCCAACCGTTCCAGCCAAACCGCGTCAGCATCAACAAATCCGACTCGTCCGCAGTGACCCAGCGGCGCAACTCCGGCAACCAGAACGGATGCCCCTCCGTCGCCGTGACCGACGCGGTCGCACCACCCGCGTCGCCATCCACATCCACGGTGATCTCCACCAGGTGCTTGACCCCGCCACCCACGATGGTGCCCACCACCGCCTGCGGCCCCGACTCACCCGTCAGCGGATCAGACGCCCACACCTCATCACCAACAACGACCTGCTCGATCGGTTTACTCGACCCATCCGCCAACAACACCCGCGTCCCCGGCACAAAACTGTTCGGACACGCATCACCCTCACGCGCGATCCTCGTCGCGATCTCTTCCACCTTGTTGACCGCGGACCGCGCCTCGGCAACCTCATCCACCCACCTGTTCGCCACCCACACCACACCAACAACACGAGGCCCCTCCCGCAGATTTCAGGAGGGGCCTCGGCACGATCCCTACAGAAAATCTCCCAACTGTGTTCAGTCACCGATCCAGTTACGCAGTTACACGGATCCCCACTTTACACAGTCACTGAGACTTAAAGCTTTCACTCTATGCGGATTCCATATTTCTTGGCGATTTTATGTATGCCACGAACCGCATTTTCCAGCGTCTCCGTGAGCCTTGGAAGCTTCGGAGTCACGTTATTGAATCCAGAAACTGAATCCACATCCGCCCATGCCTCCTTGTAAGCATCCTCCAACTCAATTACCGTTTCAGCGGCATCTGCAAGCTCATCAAGCGAGAGGCCACCTCTGGCCAGGATACCCATACTCAGTTGTGCTCTAGCGGAGATCAGGTCGCCAACGAGTCGAAAATGTTCTGTTCCAACCTTTTTCGACAGAATAATCTCAGCCAGAACAGCATCGTGGTGTTCCTCCTCAGTCAACGCAACCACCTAACCCAGCGTTCTCTTAAGCGCAACCACTCCCCGAACACCTGGGGGTATATCCACTCCTCCGGCCCGTAAAATCCCTACACAGTAGGTGACACAACTGTTGTGGAGCCCGTCATATATACCGAGATTCGCCCCGATAGACGCTTGCTGGGCCCTCATTGCTGCACCCGCGTCAGGAAGATCGAAAGATCGCTCGATCACATTAGTTCCCAGCGGCTCAGCACCATCCGCCGTCGTGTGCAGCCCATTCGGATTACCCCTACCATCCCATCCAGGGATGACCTGCTCAGTTTCAAGCGACATACCATTGGCCTCTACTTTGATAGTCGCATGCTGCATATCCGTGTCCCAACGAACAGTCGCCGTCCCGCCACAGTTGTGGACGAGTACTGGCGTTGCACCGGTGAGGACATGGTAGGTGTGGAGGGCGTTGACGGTGAGGTTGTGGGCGCGTTGGGTGGCGGTGCGCTTGGCGACCTGAACGACCTGCACCCAGGTGCCGGCCGAGGTCTGCAGCAGGCTGCCCACCCGCAACTCACCCGCGCTCACCCAGCGACGCGACTCCGGCAACCAGAACGGATGCCCCTCCGTCGCCGTCACCGACGCGGTCGCACCACCCGCGTCACCGTCCACATCCACGGTGATCTCCACCAGGTGCTTGACCCCACCACCAACAATGGTGCGGACCACTACCTGCGCCCCGGACTCCACCAGACACGGTGTCAAGCAAACAAGTAATCAGCTAGCGTTGGGACCAGCTTCCATCGCCAGCAGTATCAAGAGGTAGCGCCAGGTAACCTCTGCCGGGAACTGAAACATCCTGTGATGAGACACGAGATTCTACGCGCGGTGTATCGACCATATTTAACAGTCGATATTAACCAGTGAGATTCAAGGCTGCATCGCCCATCACCCGATAGCGCGAGCAACGAGCGATGCAGCACATCAGCTCAGGCAAGGGTATATCATTTATTGGTAATAATACTCCGCCGTCGATTATCCCATCCGGCAGGAATCACCAAGTCGGGAGACGCTTGAGATACTTGAATTCTCAGATCCATCGAATCGTCAGCATCGATCAAACATACCGAGAACCGACGATTGGGGAAACCAACAGAAAGCCGAGCTCCCCATATCTGAACCAATACCTTGCCCAGCTCCCAATGAGAAGCAGAAAAGAGCTCAATCGGCCCTCTAACCTGACGGAAGAGGTGCGGAATCTCGAAGACGTTAAAACTATCCACAGCCTCGTTCCATGACAATGGCGGCCACTCTGGATGCATATCCCCCAGAGGGGTGTACAGGCGCTCTCTGATGTCAGATTCATCATTACCATGGAGCGCCAGGAATACTGCTCCATGAATCTCCAAAAGCTTGGGCCAAAATAGCCAGGAATACATCAGAGCCTGGACAGCGTCTCCAACTTCAGTAAAGTACGAAACAGGATCGCCGGCCTCAATGTGCGGAAACGATTCGCGCAATATACGATCGACAGTCACACCTTGACTCACCGAAACTCCTTACGGGAGGTATCCTGGTGGGATATTCTCCGGGACCTCCGCACCTGCAACTGCCTTACCACCACCTGTAGGATAGTAGATCGGCGGTTCGATATTTGAGTGCAGCCCACCGGTTCCTCGGAACCGCGGCCCCTTCTGCCAGCCACTTGGAGCCCGTTCATTCATCTCCCAAGTCTGGTAACGAATAACCTTGCCCTCGGCGTCTCGCTCGAAAACGGTATGACTACCTGTGGCTTCTGCGTGTGGTTGAAGGTCTTCTGCTCTCCCACGCTTTGCGGCTTTCTCTCCGCCGGCACTAACTGGGCAGTTGTGTACCAGAACCGCGCTAGCTGAGGCCAGTACGTGGTAGGTGTGGAGGGTGTTGATGGTGAGGTTGTGGGCGCGTTGGGTCGCGGTGCGTGGCTGGACCTGAACGACCTGCACCCAGGTGCCTGCCGAGATCTGCAGCAGGCTGCCCACCCGCAACTCACCCGCACTCGCCCAGCGACGCGACTCCGGCAACCAGAACGAACGCCCTCCCTCGCCGTGATCATCCGCCTACGGGCCCGACTCACCTGTCATCGGATCAGTCGCCAACAGCAACCCGCTCGATCGCTGGCTGTACATCGTCAGCCTCATCTTTCCTAGAATTCCGGACCCTGCGAGCGTTCAGCAGGGCCCGGAAATCATATTGCCAACAAACAAACTTAGACCAAATTACAGGGAGCTGATCATTCTCCGGAAACCCACGCTACCAAACTGCTCATCACTTCCTCTAGATCACCCGCAGAGCCAATCTCGACATAAATTTCATGCGGGTCTGAGCCAGAACCGTAGTCGACTCTTTGGACCTGACTCTCTCCGGTCTCCCACAATATCAACAGCCCTCCCCGATCCCCCTTCTCCAAATACACGTTAGAACAATTTTTAGGCCACCGATTCGAAGATGGATCAAATTCGAGAGAGATGCCAGTCCTGACCAAACGTGGCCGATGCTCAAGACACCACAGTTGGAGGAGTTCCAGAAGGTTACTGGTCACTTACTGGTCACCCATTCAATATTTCTAGCCTCGGGCATCCGCGGAAGCGGTTCACCTCGACGCACCGCTAATGGCCCGAATATCTTATGGTTTGGCCCGGGAATTAGAGCCCAGCCAGGAGCGCCACCAGGTTTCAAACATGAGCAGGGGACGTCAAATTCTACGTACCGGGAGCCTGGACGAGCTTGCCGCGCATGCAGTTGCGTTCGCAGGATGCGCGACGTAAGTAGCGACTCCATCACTGCCCAGTTGAACCTTTCGGAGCAACTTCAATAGGGGCGCCTGCATCACCCAACGAACAACTAATTCATGCCATCACAAATGGGAATCTGTTCCACATAGATTCAGGTGTTAACCCGTTTCATTTAATCTCTCGCGAATTTTTGCCGCTTCAGCGCGCGCCAGCTTCGACTCTTCAGACGCCCTCCGTCGATCTTCTTCGTAAAACAACAAGATAGCTAACGAGTCCAGCGCATCTGCAATACTCTCACGCCACGCAGCAAAATCCTCTGAGCTAGAATCCCCTTGAGGCTTCTTTCTGCGAACCTCTCGCAATCTCCGCAGTGCGGCACTTAGTTCAGGCGAGATAGGCACGAAACTCACCCACGTCCACCAATGAGGGGCAGGAACCGCTGGCAGGCCGGACACGGTCCAATCAGGCCACCATGGTTTTCGAGAGAGAAAGAGTTACCACGCGCACCACCACCGATCATAACTGACTGAAACACAGCTCCCTCTAGAGGAATTCCGGCTGATTCGAATTGGATAGCGCACCCAACTTCGCCACACCCGCCGTGATGCCCAGAATTGGCCACAGCCCTCGCTGTCTGAGGAGGCATCACGCCCGCACGCGTGTCGGTCGCGTAGGAGAACGCCACATGCTCTCCGTCAGCAGATGTAACCTTGGTAGCAACATTGGGACGCACATCTGGGCTCATGCTCAATGCCTCATCTGCGAAATCAAGCAAGTCGTCATCGGCATCACCACAGTTGTGGACGAGGACTGGTGTTGCACCGGTGAGGACATGGTAGGTGTGGAGGGTGTTGATGGTGAGGTTGTGGGCGCGTTGGGTGGCGGTGCGCTGCTGGACCTGAACGACCTGCACCCAGGTGCCGGCCGAGGTCTGCAGCAGGCTGCCCACCCGCAACTCACCCGCACTCACCCACCGACGCGACTCCGGCAACCAGAACGGATGCCCCTCCGTCGCCGTCACCGACGCGGTCACACCACCCGCGTCACCATCCACATCCACGGTGATCTCCACCAGGTGCTTGACCCCACCACCCACGATGGTGCCCACCACCGCCTGCGGCCCCGACTCACCCGTCACCGGATCAGACGCCCACACCTCATCACCAACAACCACTTGCTCGATCGGTTTACTCGACCCATCCGCCAACAACACTCGCGTCCCCGGCACAAAACTGTTCGGACACGCATCACCCTCACGCGCGATCCTCGTCGCGATCTCTTCCACCTTGTTGACCGCGGACCGCGCCTCAGCAACCTCATCCACCCACCTGTTCGCCACCCGCACCGCTTCGAAGATCCGATACGCACTCTTGGCCAGCTTGAAGACCTTGCCCCACGGAATCAACCCAACACAGGCCCACAGATCCAGCTTGGTGAAGCAGTCACGCACGTCGTTCAAGCCGATGAGGTCACCGATGATGTCGCCGGCGTTCTCCTTGAGAACGTCCCACCACGTCTTCTTCGACGACGCGATCTGCTGGGCCTTCTTGTACTCCTCCTCACTCATCCCGCTCTGCTCGATGGCGCGCCCCATCGACTTCTGCTTGTTCTCGTAGTCCTTCTGCGCCTGCTTCGCCTGATTGTGCCGGGAAGGAACCACCACGGTGTCGTGGTATCTCCGGTACGAGTCCTTCGCCTGCTGGCGGTCCTTCTCGTTGGGCGGCTGCACCTGGGGGAAACCGCCGCACAGGATCAGATCCGGGCCACAGTCAGCGAACATCCCGCTCGGGTCGGAGAAGGTCACCGGGCTGTTGCCGCTGTAGGCGAAGCCATTGATCTGCTGCGGGTCGGCCGTGTCGATCACCGGGTCGACCGACAGGAACCGGCCCGTTGCCGAGTCGTAGCTCCGCGCGCCCAGTCGGGTCAGCCCGGACGCCTCCTGGATACCACCCACGAACCCCTTGTCATCCGGCCAGGCCTCGGCCGCGGCACCGCGTGGGTTGCCGAACGGGTCGAAGTAGCGGCGCTGCGACGAGAAGTCTTCCGGGTTGACGGTGAGCGACATGGTGCCCTGGTGGTCGGCGACCATGAAGGTCAGCCCGGACACCGATCCGCGCACCGCGACAAGGGTGCCGGCGTGGGAGTAGTACCGCTTGCCCGTCACCTGGGTACCGGAGGCGGCGAGGTACAGCTCCATGTCGCCCAGGTACAGGGTGGTGGACTTGGAATCCTTGCGCAGCAACAGGCCGCCGTCGGCGTCGTAGACGTTCGACGAGGACGTTCCATCCGCCTCGGTGGTCTTGGCCAGCCTGCCGGCGATGTCCCATTCCAGGGTTTGTGTCGTTCCGGACACGGTCCGACTGGTCGTGTTCCCGGTCTGGTCGTAGTCGAACGTGTCCAGGGAGGTGCCCTTGGGGCCGGAGGTGGACACGCCGCGCAGCGTGTGTGGTTGCGGGCTGCCCGGCTCCGGGTAAGTGTAGGTCCTGGTGGTGTCGCCCTCCCGGGTGTGCTTCACCTCCGAGGTCCGGTTGCCGGTCGGGTCGTAGGTGAACTCCGTCCAGTACGGCGCTGGACCGCCCAGTGTGGACACTGACAAGGTTGCCGCGCAGTCACCCGACGCCGGCGTGAACGCCGAGGTGACTCGACGCAGGTAGTCGTAGTTGAAGCACTGGACGTCGGTGGGGCTGCCCTTGGGCGAGTCCGCGATCCGGGTGATGTTGCCCGCCGGGTCGTAGGTGTAGCTGCGGTCGGCGGGGCGGTAGTTCACCGCGTCGGTGTCGACCAGTGACTGGTCCAGCCGCCGGGTGCCTTCCTGGTAGTAGTTGGTCAACCACCCCTTGCCCTCACCGAGGGTCAGCCGCAGCGTCTCGCCGTACTTCGAGTACAGGTGGTCCTTGGCGTAGGTGTCGATGCCGTAGGTCTTGGTCGGGGTGCCCAACTCGTTGTACGTGTGGATGATGCCCTCGGCCGGTAGTCCGCCCGCCGCCGGTGAGACGGTTCGGGTGAGCAGACCGGTGTTCTGGCTGTACTCGCTGGTGAAGATGTAGGTGCCACCGAGCTTGCCTTCCACCCTGGGAATGACCACCTGCGTTTCCAACGCCCGGTTGGCGTTGTCGTAGTAGGTGACCTTCCTGGTGTACGCCTGTCCGTCCACGAACCGGGTCGCGGCGTCGGACAGCCCCTTCTTCAGCTTGTCGTAGGTCCACTCGGCCAGCTTGGTTCCGGTGGTCGAGCCCTGGTACTCGCCGGTTTTGCGGCCCAGTTCGTCGTAGCTGTAGGCCAGGGTGTTGCCCCGGGCATCGGTGCTGGAGGTGAGTTGGTCGAGGTTGTTGTAGGTGTAGGTGGTGACGCCCTTGTCCGGGTCGGTGTCCTTGACCTTGCGGCCGAGGACGTCGTACTCGTAGCGCCAGGTGTTACCCACGCTGTCGGTCATCGTGGCCAACGCGCCGTTGGGCGTGTAGGTGTAGCGGGTGGCGTCGTAGTCACCGCTGGTGGTCTTGCCCCGGTACTGGCGGCGCTCCACGATCTGGCCCTGGGCGTCGGTGATGACCGTGGTGGGGGTGCCACCCGCTGGTGGGGTGACGTTGCTGCGATCGCCCTCGTAGCTGGTGGTTGTCTCCCACTGCGCCACGGCCAGCTTGCGGTAGGTCACCACGGTGGGGCGTTGTAGGGCGTCGAACTGGGTCACCGTCTGGTTGGGAACCGCATTGTCGAGCACCCCGTGCAGACTCGGCGCGGGATCGGCGGCGTTGTAGTAGGCGGCGTTGGTCTTCCACGCCAGCCCGCGCGAGTCGTACCAGGTGTCGGTGAGCACGCGGCCACCGGCAATGGCGGGAATCTGGGTTTGGCGTTCGCGGAACAAGCCGTCGTAGAGGGTGTAGGACGTGCTGTACTTGCCGTCCTCACGCAGCGACCTGGTGGTCACCACCGCCGGGGCGTCCGTGGACAGCGCGTAGGAGTACTCCTTGGTGGGCGTCTGGCCGCCAGCCTTGGAACGGTCCAGGTCCCAGGCCTTGACCAGGCGCCCCAGTGGGTCGTACTCCAGATCGGTGCGCTCACCGTTGGGGCCGACATCGGCGATGGGTTCGCCCCACGCGGGTTCCAGGATGTTGGTGGTGACGTGCCCCTTGGGGTTGGTGGTGGTCACCGTCCTGGTGGGGAAACCCGAGGCGGGGCTGTAACCGGTGGTGGTCCTGTTCCCGGCAGCGTCGCAGGTTTCCACGGCGCGGCCGTAGTCGTCGTGCGTGGCGCGGGAGACAACCTGGTAGGCGGTGCCGTCCCAGCGCTCGGCCCGGGTAATGTCTCCCCGGGTCGGTGGTGCGCCGACGTCCTGGTTGTCGTAGGCGGAGCGCACGTCGCTGACCAACGTGGTGTTGTCACCGGGCCCAGCGTCGCACGGCAGCGCGACGGTGCGGACCTGGGCGGCGTTCGACAGGTTCCAGGTGCTTTCGTTGCGGGCGTAGGTGGTGCGGGTGCACTTCTCGTCACCGGTGACGGCCGTGTCACCAGCATCGTCGACCTGGATGGTGAAACCGTCGTCGGTGAACGCGTTCTTGATCTGCGTGCGTCGCCAGCTGCCGTCAGCGAGCAAGGTCCGGCCGCGAACGGCCTCGGTCTGCTGCAGGAACGCGTTGTCCTCGCCCTGCGTGGCGGTGGGGCCCTTCAACCAGGGATCGTTGATGGACGCCGAGACCACGGTGCTGCCGTTGTACTGGCGGGTCTCGCGGACAAAGCCCTGCAGCCGCTCGTGGTCCTCGATCTTGCCGCCGTCGCCGTCGTCTACCCACACGTCGCGGGTCTCGCCGTTGGGCAGCTTCTTATCGCCGTCCATGCCCCGCAGGTACAGGGTTTCGGTGATCGACTGAGTCTGCCCTGGTTCACCCTTGATGGTGCGGACAGTGCCGTAGCCACGCCATTCCGACCAGGTGCGGTTCTCCGGCTTGGCGAAGTCGTTCTGGTCGTAGTGCCACGCCGCGTCGCCCAGGTACTCGTAGGCCGTTTTGACCAGGCTGGAGCCGCCGGTGCGGTCGTCTTCGGTCACCTGCAGGACGACGTACTTGTGGAACCAGTCCAGGCTCGGCTTCAGGTCCCCGTCAGGAGTCCACCAGATCGGGAAGCAGCGCAGCGTGTTGGTTTCCGGATTGGCCGGCATCCGGTCGGCCCGCCGGCAGTCGGCTTCGGAGTAGCGGATCGCCGTGTAACCGCCAGCCTCGTTGCGCACGCCGACAACCCGGTAGCGGGTGATCGGGGGAAGCCCCTCAGCCGCGTCCACCCGGTTCGGCATGGCTTTGCCGAAGAACACCATCTCCGGATCGCTGACCGTGCCGTTGACGTGACCGGTGTGCGTGATCCCGGCGAGCCACAGCGACGGGGACAGGTTGTCGCCGGTGAGCGGGAACTGGTAGCGCAACGTCCAGGAGTCGACGTCTCGCCACTGCGCGCCGTCAGTGACGTCATCTCGGCGGATGTCGGTGACGATCCGGGTCAGCCGCTTCCGTGTGAAGAACGACGGGTAGAGGACGTCGGTGCATTCCTTGTTGGCGTCGCAGATCTGCTCCGCGGGCACGTCCGGCCACGCGTTGGCCGTGTCCTTGGACAGTTGATTGGGATCGCAGGTGATCGCACCGTCCGGTAAGCACCGCTCAGCCGTTTCGAAACGCACCCGCGCCGGCGCTGGCGCGAACACGTCGTTGTCGCGCAGCCCGTACTCGATCCGGTTCAGGTACCCGCCGCGGATGTAGGGCGTTCCGTTGCTGGCCTTCATGTTGCGGCCGTAGTGGTTGGTTTCGGTGTCGTAGTAGTAGGTGGTGACGTTGCCGTGGGTATCCACGACGTAGTCCAGGTTCCACCGCCACGCCTGTTGACACCACGACTCGGCGTAGGCCGCCTTGTTGCACGGTTCGTTGGTGTTGTTGCCGAACACGGGAACTGTCCAGGCTGAGCGGGTTTCCGGCTTGCCGTCGGCCCACCCTGGCAGTCGGTTCAGGCCGAGGAAGTACTGGGTGCCGTCGGTGGCGGTCACCTTCCAGTACTCGCCGTCGTTGTCGCCGTTGCTCGCCCCGGTCAACCGCTCGATCCGCGAGCCGTCGTCCCGCTTGGGATGCCATTTGCCGGTGCTGGCGTTGTAGACCAGTTCGGTGGAGATGCCGTTGAGCACCATCGTCGCGTTGTCAGTGGCCCAGCACAGGTCACCGGTCTTGGTACCTCCCTGGTTACCGGTGTCCTCGCTGCATCCCTTGTACTGCCGCTCCACGTATCCGCTGGCGCTGAGGTCCCAGCCATCTCCCACCCAGGAGGCCTGGTTGTTGGTGGCGCTGGTGCGTCCGTCGATTCCACCGGAGGAATAGCCCAGCGACACGGTGGGCGCTGAGCCGCCCGGCGGTGGTGGCAGGCGCATCGGGATCGAGTAGGTGAAGTCGCCGCTGGAACTACCCGCGGACCAGCTTCCTGACGGCGCCAGCGAGGTGGCCTTGTAGGTGCCTCCCGAACCACCGGCCGCGGCAGCCACTCCCAGCACCACACCAGCGTCGGGGGCATCCAGCGCGGCGGTCTGCTCAGGCAGGGTGACGCTTCCGTGCACCTGCTGATGGGTGGCGTCGTTGGTACCGGTCAGTGGGGTCTGGGTACGGCACTCCGGTTTTTCCGGTGTCGTCAGCACGCAGTCCGGATAGGACACCAGCCGGAGCCGCGACCCGTAGTCGCCACCGTAGGCGTTGGCGAACTTCGCGTAGTCCACCCGAACCGACAGCGCATCACCGGCGACACCCCCGGCGTCCGAGACGCGCAGCAGCAGGCCGGCCAGCCCGGCCTTGCTCGCCAGGCCCTGGTCGAAGGTCTCGACCCGTACCCGAACACTGTCCTCGGCCTGTCCGTCCTCGGCTGAACGTCGCAACTGCGGTTCGCCGGCCAGTGCCACCGCCACCGGAAGGTCACCAACCTGGTGGTAATCGCCGGTTTCACCGGCTTCGGCCTGCGCGCGCGGTGCGACCTCCGCTGCGGCGGGTAGATCGGTTTCCGCTGTGGCATGCGCGGGCCACGCCACAGCAGGTGGGGCGGACAACGCCTTGGCGTCGGCCTCGTTGGAGGGTATCGGCCGCACCGGCACGGCTTCCCCCGGCACCGAGGATTCCTCCTGCAAATGAGGCAGCTTGACCGAGGTGTCGATGCCTGGTGGCGCTGCTACGGCGCTCACGGACGAGATACACAGTGCCGCGGTGAGTGACACCACCACGGCACGGCTGAATCTGCGGCGTAACCGCATCACAACTCCTGATTGCCTGGCAGGTGAGACGGGAAGAAGACAAGGGCCAGGTGACCCGCCCACCTCCTGGGCGAGCCACCTGGCGCGAACTGTTCAGTGGATCGCGAGCTGGTTGATCTGGTTGTCGATCAACGCCCCGGAGAAGACCTTGACGTCATCGACCGCGCCATCCCAAAAATCCGTTGCCGAATCCGAGAACTGGGCACGGCCGATCAACAACTCCCCGTCGTTGTTCCAGCCGGTCACTCCGGTCGCTCTGCCCATGAACTGACCGTTGACGTAGAGCCGCGCCTCGTGGCTGACCGCGTCGTACACCCCGGTCAGGTGCACCCATTGTCCGGCCTGGGCATTGCCCGCGCTCAGGGCGTACCAGCCACAGGAATCGTCGCGGGCGCAGGAGACCAGCAGCGCCCACTGCTTGTTCTCGGGCCGATACTGCAGCAAGAACGGGGAGAAGCGTGGGTCGCCGATGCTGACCGCGGTGCGCGCCGTCGCCGTGACGTCGTCCGCACGCACCCACGCTGACACCGTGTAGGAACGGTCGGTGCGAAACGCCGGACGTGGCGCGGAGACGTACCCACCCTGATCACCGAACTCCCCGGTGAATTCCACGGCTGTGTACCGGTCCACCGACCAGGTAGCGCTTCCGCGCAGCTGCGCGGCCTGCCCGGTCACCTCGTCCGTGGTCTGCGTTCCGGTACCTTCGTTGAGCGCGTAGTGGGCCCGCAGCACCCCCTGGTTGGCCACCAGAGCGACCTCATCAGCGGGCAACACCCGCTGGTAGGCGCGCACCTCGTCAATCGTTCCCGGGAACTGGTCCGCTGCCGTGCCGTTCCACTTCCCCCGGCCGATCACGAAGTCGCCGGCCGCAGTCCAGGAACGGGCAGTGGCGCTACCCTCGCGCACGCCGTTGACGTACAGCGCCAGTTCGCCGCTCTCCCCGTCGTAGCTGCCAACCAGATGGGTCCACTGGCCCAGCTCAGGTGCCGCCGCGGACAACGCTCGCGCGGAAGACGAGTCATCGCGGTCGCCCTCGGGGATCGCGAACGCCCAGCGGTCGTCGTCAGCCGAGTACTGCAGGAAGAATCCCGCTGCCCGCTGGCCATCCTGGCTGAGAACGGTGGCGAAACTACCGGTGCGGTCCAGCTTGGTCCACGCCGCCACGGTGAAGCCCTTGGTCGTGTCCAGCAGGGTTCCGCCACGCAACTCGTCGTCGGCGCTGTCGAACCCGGCGGCTTGACCGTCGTAGCCCTCCGCTGTCAGGTTTGGCGATCCTGCCGCGGTCAGCGGGTGGCTCTTGCCAGAAGCGTCGGCGCCATCCCCGTCGAGCTTCCAGTAGCCCACGGGTCCAGGTGGTGTGGATCTGATCCGCACCAGGTATTGGACGATGTCCGATTTGTTGCCCGCGCGATCCACGGATCGGACGAACAGCGTTTGTGGCCCTTCCTTGGATGGAGTCCACCGGATCGTGGCCTCACCGCCGAGCCCTGAGGCATCCACCCGGGTCTGTGGGTCGTCGGCCTGCTCCTCGGTGAACGAGTACAGGTAGTGCTGAACATCCGACGAGCCGTTCGCCGAGAACACGAACGTTCCCGTCATGCCAACGCCCCCGGCGGGCGTGTCGTAGGGGTAGTCGGTGGAGGTCACCGCTGGCGCGAAGGGTGGCGTGGTGTCGATCGTGAACTCGCACAGCTCGGACCAGCTGCTGGTCTCGTAGTCACCCGACCACAGGTGCCAGGTGTAGGTGCCGTCCTCGGGAATCACCCCCGAGGGAACGGTGACCTCGGCGAACGACCCGGACGGGACATCACCGGTGTGGGTTTCGTTGCCGTCCCAGGTGTAGTTGTCCGCCGTGCCGCGGAACACGCGGAAGCCAGCGTCCAGCATGCCACCGTCCGGGTCGGAAAGACGCGCCCGCAGCCTGGGCGTCTTCGTGAACACGTACGGCCGGTTCTCGCCCCGCACACACGGGATCAGGCCGCCCTCCATCCCCAGCTCGGTGGGCGCGTTGGGCCGCGAGTTGTAGACGATCTCCAGCGTGGGGTTGAGATCGAAGCGCCGCCACGACTGCAGATCGCCTTCGTTCTGCGCTCTCATCCCAAAGGTCAGGCCGGTCCATCCGTTGTTGGCGGCTTGAGTCGCGAACGCGGTGACGTCCACGTCGGCCCCGCCGTTGCTGGGGCAGTAACGGGCGTTGTTGGCCCTGGTGATCGTGCCCAACACGTAAGCCCAGTCCGGCTGGGCTCTCCACGTGGTGTCCGGGCTGATGGGGTTGGTCGCCCACAGCTCGGTGGGGCCGCCGGAGCACGAGTAGGAGTGGATCACCGTGCTGCGCAGGGTCGCCCGGTGGATGATCTTGCCCCGCACGTAGTCGGTGTTCATCTCGACGAACGACCGGGACACGATCCGGCCGTTCTCCGTCGAGTACCCGGCCTTGAGTTCGTTGAGGTCGCCCCCGGTCGCATCGTAGTTGCGCTGGTCGGGGTAGACGTCCTGCACCACGACGTGGTGGTTCTTGCCGCCGGCCCACCAGTACTCCGGGTCGATGTAGACCGGGTACCGGGTGCTGGTGTCGGTGAGGAAATCCTGGTCCGGAATGACCGCGACCGCGGCGTCGGTGACCTCCACGCCCATCGCCGCGGCGCGACCGTTCTCGCCAGGGCCTTCCAGCGGGTCGGTTTCGCTGGTCTGGCCGGTGGAGTCCCACATCCGGGAGGCGTCCCCACCGAAGACCAGCACGCCCTTGTCATCAACCGCCTGAAGGCCGCCCGACGGTGTCGGCTCGTCGGCTGCCGCCCGAGCGGCCGGGGCGCTGTTCGCGGCGGTGACGGTGACGCCCTTGGTGTGGGAGCCGAAGGTGATTCGCTGCAACTCGGGGTTGGCCGCAGCCTTGGCGGACTTGACCACCAGCACCTCGCTGAACCCGGTGGCGCTGACCCGCACCACCAAGTCCACATCGGACAACACATCGCGGTAGGTGGCGGTCGGCCCGTTCAACACGGGCTCGGGCAGGCTGCCCTGCCACTGCAAACCAACCTCTCGACCGTCCCTGCCCACCACTGCCAACGGCTGTCCGGCACCGCCACCAGACAGTCGCAGATCCACCGGAGCCGCCACTGGCCCGACCGAGCCGTCAGCGAGTTCACGTAACGTCAGGTCGACCGGAACCCAGCCGTCCCCCTGCTTCACCCGCACCGGCTGCGCACTGGTCACCAGGCTGAACGTGCCATCGGGATTCGCCAGTACCTGTGAATCCTCTGTGGTCTGCGAAGCCACCGGTACCGGAACACCCTGTTGCCGCGCCGCTGTCGACGCGGCACCCTCCTCATCCAGGCCAGTTGTCACGTTGTCCTGTTGCGACGGTTCGGTCGGTGCCGCAACCGCCGTGGGAATCCCGGTAGTCATGAGCAACGCCGACGACGTCACCGCCAACACCGACGCGATCAGTCCTGCTCCCAGTCTTCGTCTTCGTTCTCTGAAATCGCGCAGCATTACGCCCCTTGCATCATTGTCATTCACTTCGGCTGCCCGAGAGCCGAGGGGAGACTCTGCACCACGAGGCCACGCTGTGCGATGATCCAAACAGGTTAGTCACCCAGTGTGACGCTCTGGCCACATCGCGGCCTCGACCGAACCGATTTGACCTGGCTAAACTTGCCGATTAGTTACGCTTCGAAACTAACGTAACGTTACAGTGATCTATCCCACGCAACTACTGGGCGTCAGAGGTACCTCATCGCACAGCAACCGACGACTGCGCGAAACCCGAACAGCCAGTCCTCACCGATGCGCACGGCAGCATTCCGCACCATGCCTGAAGGAGAGGTACGGCCCTATTCCGAGTTCCTTGGCCGCGGATCTCCGTTGACGAGATCGGCAATGGCGAGTGAATGCACGAGCACGTCCATTGGACGTTTGCTTGAGGTCTCGTCCACGTACCCGCTGCGGCAAGAGCGGGGTCAGCCCCGCTCCCCTGCTCACCGGCCCGGGACACTCACCCACGCCGACCACCCCACACCTTCACCGACTGGATCACCGCCAACCGAGCGGCCTTCGAGTAGGCCGAGCCAGGGGCGAGCCACGAATTCCTCGGGGTGGACGGCTTGCGCGCGTGGGACGAGCACCTGCCAGGCACAGCGCAGCCTCCGGCCACCAGTGGCCCTGGCCGGAGGCTGCCGGCCGGTCACGTGTAACGGAACTGCCTCGGTCACGATCCACGCACTAGTAACGGGGCTTCAGTTCGCCCCAGGGGGCGTACACCAGGGGGTTGGATGTTCACGCCAGGCTTTCCGCAGTACGGGCCACCGCCTCCGCCGCCTCCGCGGAGGAAGACGTGGCCGTGGGCGGTCGGCGGAGTGGCGGTCGGACTGCTGCTGGCTGGCGTGGTCGTCCTCGTTGTCGCTGTGACGACGTTCCCCGGACGCTCAGCAGCGGTCGCGACCACGGCCCCGCAGCCAGCCAGGCAGGATCGGACCGCAACCACCACCAGCAGAACCACCACGACCACAACCACGACGACCCCGGCAGCGCAGCCAGCACAGGTCGTCAACGGCAAGGGCGACGACGTGGTGAGCATCGACCCGCAGCGAGTCGGGCCGATGCTGCTGACCTTCGAGTGCCCGAAGTGCAGTGGGTTCACCTTTGTCCAGTCGGACGGCTTCGAGAGCATCCTGGTCAGCACGATGGGTGCCTACTCCGGTCGGTCCTGGCTGGACGTGCACGAGGGCAGCAAGACGCACACCCTCACGGTCAAGGCGGACAGCTCGTGGACGTTGAGCGTGGACGACCTCGTTGTGCTCGCCAGCACTCCCAGCGGTGAACCCACCATCTCCGGGCACGGTGACGCCGTCTTCTACGTGCCAGGCGAGGCGTCGAAGGCGAAGATCACCAACCGGGGCGGCCACGGCGGCTTCTTCGCGGTGGAAGTGGCCCCGACTCGCGGCGGTCGGACCGACATGGCGGTCGCCACGGTCGGCGGCTACGAGGGAACCGTGCCGTTCGAGGGTGACGCTGTGGTGCAGGTGCGCTCGGACGGCGACTGGACGCTGAGCCCGATCGAGTAGGCCCACGGCACAGGACAGCCCCACCGCCACCGCCGCTCACCAGTCCGCAAACACGAAGCCAGCTTTGCTGGCCCACGCCGCGGCCGATCCCCGCCGCCAGCCTGGAGCTACTTGGTCATCTTCTCGGCGTCATAAGCAGTGAGGGACTGGACGAGCACGTCGACCTCGTCGGGAAGCTCCTGCCTGAGCTTACGAGCCAAGGCTCGGCCCCGCTCATCGAGTTCCTTCCGCTCTTTGCGGGAGGCGAATCCGGAGCCCAAGGGATCGTCGGGGTTGTAGGCGTCCTTGAACGTCGACGAATTGGCGCACGCGGGTGGACCGCAGGGTATGCCAGAGACCGGCTCGGTCGTCACCCTTCTCCATCCACACGGTTCGGCCCGTGTGGTCGCGTCCGGTGAACAGCACCCTGTCCTGAGAAATCTTGTGTCCGGCACACTGAACCTCCGCGATCAGCTCCGCAGAGATCGTCCGACCACGCTCCAGCCAGGAAGAACGTGTGCCAGGCGCTGCGCTGCGCCCGCCGGCAAATCCCGGATTTCCGCGCATCAGCCCACCTTGCCGGGCGAGGTAGTCCTCGATGTGCACGCCAGCTCGGCGCAGCAGCGCAGCGATCAGTTCCAGCTTGTCCGGCACGTGTTCCAGCAGTGTGCGGGCTGCGGGTATAGCTCAGGGCGGCGGGTTTCCTGGGCCAGTTGCCCCAGCAACGGCAGCGCCTCGTCGTTCAACTGCTGACCGTGGCCAGCGATCTCGTCGGGGCGCATCAGGCGGGCAGCGGCGGTCCGGTGGGTCGGATCCTGGTTGACAAGATCACCCGCGACACGGATGAATGCGGGAGCAACGTCCGCTTCGCCGTTTTCTGGGAGGCCATTCGTGTCGTTACGCTCCGCCACACGTGCCCTGATCGGTGCCGTCGCCGCCGTGACCATGGGGGTCGCGTTCGCCGGCGCGGCCCAGGCGACCCCGCCGCCGTACCACTACGCCGCGCTGGGCGACTCCTACTCCGCCGGTGTGGGCACCGGCAGTTACGACCCGGACAGCGGCGCGTGCAAGCGCAGCGACCTGGCGCACCCCGCGCTGTGGGCGAACAGCCGGGTGGTCGAGTCGTTCACCTTCGCCGCCTGCTCCGGTGCGACCACGCAGGACGTGCTGGACACCCAGATCGCGCAGCTGCCCGCGTACGCCGACCTGGTGACCATCTCCATCGGCGGCAACGACGCCGGGTTCAGCCGGGTGGTGGGCGCCTGCCTGCTCGGCACGGACCAGGACTGCGTCGGCGCGGTGGAGTCCAGCAAGCAGTTCGTCCGCACCGAGCTGCCCGCGCGGCTGGACGAGACCTACCAGGCGATCAGCGACGCGGCGCCGGCCGCGCGGGTGTTCGTGCCCGGCTACCCCAGGCTGTTCGAGCTGAACGCCTGTGAGGGCGGCCTGAGCCTGGCCAAGCGGACCGTCCTGAACGAGGCCGCCGACCTGCTCGACGAGGTCATCGCCGACCGGGTGGCCGCCGCCGGGTTCACCTTCGTGGACGTGCGCGCCGCCTTCGCCGGGCACGGGGTGTGCTCGGCCGACCCGTGGATCAACGCGCTGGTGCAGCCGCAGGACGACGCGTTCCACCCCACCGCCGCCGGACAGCGCAACGGCTACTTCGCTCCGCTGTCCCTGGCGATGTACTGACATCGCGCCCCGGGTGGGGCCGGCCGCCCCCGGCCCCACCCGGGCGGAGTACGCCGTGGCCGAGGCACTGGCGGCGGGGGCTGCCGGTCATCGCCAGGTGGGCGCGGGTGGTGGCGGGTCTGCTGCGTCCGGGCGGGCGGCTGTTCGTGCGGGACGGCCACCCGGTGCTGTGGGCGCTGGACGAGCACCACAACCCGCCCGCGTTGCGCGAGCCGCGCCGGCTGGCCGCCAGTTCCACGCTGGCGGCCGCGAAGGCGTGAGTCGCGGGCCGTGGCCGGGCGCGGGGGTTATCGGCCGCCGGAGTGCTGGGTCCAGTCGGCCTGGGCGTCGTTGAGCTTCTGGGCGAACTGGTCGAGGAAGTCCTTGGCGGGCAACTGGCCCAGCATCACCTTCTGGAACACCGGCTCCATGTCGGTCTTCAGGATCGGGTTGAGCTGCGGCAGGTAGTAGGGCAGCTGGACCACGTTGGTGGCCGGGTCGTTGAGCACGGCGGTGGCGTCGCGCAGCGGCTGCGCCTCGCGCACCCAGCTCTCACTGGACACGTCGGTGTTGGCCGGCAGCACCCCGGCCTTCTCGGTCCAGTAGCTGTTCATCGGGGCCGAGGCCGCGAACTCCACGAACTTCCAGGCGGCGTCCTTGTTCTTGCTGGTCCTGAACACGCCGACGCCGTCGACCGGGTTGGACAGCACGTTGCGGGTGGTGGTGACCGGGCTGGGGAAGACCGGCGCGCCCACGACGTTGTCCGCGCCGAGGCTGTCCTTGTGGTTCCGGTAGGAGCCCAGGTTGTGCTGCATGATCGCGACCGAGCCGCCGTCGAACTGCGCCACCATCTTGGGGTAGTCGTTGTTCACGTCCGCGGTGGGCGTGGCCGTGTTGTACAGGCTCACCAGCTTCTGCACGGCCTCGACGTTGCGCGGGTCGTTGACGGTGGCCCTGCCCTGCTCGTCGAAGATGCTCCTGATGCCGGAGTAGCCGTACATCACCTCCAGCACCTGCGGGATCGAGCCGGGGCCGCCGCGGATGGTGAAGCCGTAGCGGTTGCGGGTCTTGTCGGTCAGCTTGCCCACCACGTCGTAGAACTGGTCCCAGGTCTGCGGCGGCTCCAGCCCGGCCTCGGCGAACCAGTCCTTGCGGTACCAGAACACCCCGTTGTTGGACGAGGTGGGCACGGCGTAGAGCTTGTCGTCACCACCGGCCGCGCGCATCGAGTCGACCAGGCCCTTGACCAGCTTGCCGTTCAGGCCGCTGGTGGACAGCCGCTCGTCCAGGGGCTCCAGCGCCTGCTGCGCGGTCATGCCGGCCAGGTAGGCGGTGGACACCCCGCCCACGTCGGGCAGGCCGCCGCCGGCGATGGCGGTGTCGTACTTCTGCTGCACCTGGCTGATCGGGATGCCCACGTACTCGACGTGGATGTCGGGCTGCTGCTTCTCGAACTCGGCGATCACGTGCTCCCACAACGGGGTCCGGTCCGGCCCACCGTTGTTGTCCCAGAAGGTGATCGTGGTCTTGCCGGTGCCGGCGGACGACCCGCCGCCGAAGAAGCCGCCGCACCCGCTCAACGCGAGGCAGCCGACGAGCACGACCGTCCACACCGCACCGAGCAGCGCTCTGCTCCGCGCGCCCCGGCCGCGGGGTCCCACCATGGTGTCCACCTTTCTTCGCTGTGCTGTTGCGCGTGCGGCCATCGGCAACCGGCCATCGGCCACGCGGTCGTCGGGGCTACCGGGTGACCGGCGCCCACCCGTCGGAGCCGGCCAGGTAGCGCCGCACGGTGTAGTCCGGCGCCTGGGCGTCGGACAGCTGCGGGCGGTCGCTGGCGGGCGTGGCGCCCGGGCCGGTGTTGCGGTACTCGAAGAACCGCGCGTCCCGCCACGGCCACCCGGACATGTCCGTCCACGGGCTGCTCCTGATGTGCGCGGCCAGGGCGGACTCCCGGACCACCACCTGGCCGACCGCGTTCGGGTCGCCGCCGGCGTGCCACGGCCGGCCCAGGTGGACGGTGCCTGCGGGCGCGTCACTGGTGAACCTGCTGCGGTGGAACAGGAATCCGTACGGGTTGGCCAGTGCGGTGCTGGCCGCGGTCACGTACCCGTTGTTGCTGGTGCTGCCCCGGTCGAGGCTTCTGATCTCGCCGCCGTCGAACACGGCGGTGCCCCGGCCGAAGATGAAGTCCACGTCGCCCTCGACGTAGCAGTCCCGCAGGTAGGCGCGGCTGATCTGGCCGGTGCTCGGGCTGTTCAGGTAGAGGGTGTCCTGGTTGCCCAGGAAGCGGGTGTTGACGAACACCGCGCGGTCGCCGGTCAGCCGCAGGGCCACGGCCTGGTGGCCGCTCTCACCGGCGTGCGCCTGCTCGTCGAAGGCGTTCTCGAAGGTGACGTGCTCCGCGCGGAAGTCGTTGGCCTCGATCAGCACGGACGCGCTGCCCGAGGTGCCGTAGGTGGTGCCGTCCGGCTTGCGGGTGCCGGCCGAGTTGTCGTAGGTGATCACCACGTCCCGGGCGGCGCCGGTGGCGCCGCGCAGGGTGATGTACGGCTTGTCCGCGGGCACCGTGACCAGTTCCCGGTACCGGCCGGGGGCCACGGTGATGGTCACCGGTCGGGTGTTGCCCGGGGGCACCGCGTCGACCGCGGCCTGCACCGAGGTGAACCGGGCGACGCCGGGCGGTCCCACCGACCACACCGGCCCCGAGCCGGCGGCGGCCACCCCGGTGCCGGCGCCGACGGCCAGCAGACCCAGCACGGCGGCGGCCACCGCGCCCGTGCGCCCGCCGCGGGATGGTGTGGTGCTGCTCGATCGCCTGGCCATCGACCGGTCCCTTCCAGCACCGGCTGGCCGTTGCCGACGGCCAGCCGGGCCCACGTGGTCTCGTCAGTGAGATTCCAACTCGGCAGGCGTTGCCCACAGCCGGGAAAGCGCTTACCGGGCGAGGTACCGCAGACCGTAGGCCCACGCCCGAAGCCGTGTCAACGCATCGCGCGCGGCCCGAGGCAGGTGCGGCGCGGCCGATCGGCGGATTCGACTATTCGACGGCTCGTTCGAGGACGTCCCTGGTGAGCCTGGGGATCTCGGCCGCGGCCAGGATCTGGCCCACCAGCACGCGCACCTGTCCGGCGCCCAGTCGGCCGTCGGCCACCACGGTCACCACCCGCCGGGTGGTGCTGGCGCCGGCGGCGATGGCCAGCCGCTGGTCCCAGGCCAGCGCCGAGCCCACCGCCGGGTACTCGCGGTCCCGCACGAACCACCGGTCCCGCGCGGTCAACTCGTTGCCCGGCAGGAACACCAGGGTCCACGGCCGGTCCCCGGGCGAGGTGCCGGCCAGCGCCACCCAGGCGGCCCGGCTGCCGTGCACGGCGTCCTCGCCGCGCGCGGTCGGGCTGAACACCGCCCGGTTGGTGGCGGCACCCGGTGCCCGCCAGAAGAAACCGCCGTAGCCGGCGCCGGGCCGGCCGTTGGTGGCCGGACTGCCGATCGTCACGGCCGCCCCCGTCGGGTTGGTCAGGGTGAACCCGAGGTCCAGCGCCCAGCACCGGCCGCCGGCCACCGGCAGCGCGGTGATCGCGCGTCGCTCGCGCAGCAGCTCCCGGCCGTCCGCACCGCGCCAGGACAGCGTCTGGATGACGTGGTCGTCGCCCTGCCCGGACCAGCTGACGTGCTGCTGCACCCCGTGGTTGGCCAGCCGGGTGGGGCCCTGGCCGCGCACGAACGTCCGCCCGCCCCAGAAGTTCTGGCCGGCCACGTCGGGCACGGCCACCCCGACGCCGAGGTGGTGCAGGTGGTCGGGGGGCATCAGCTCGGTGACCTCGGTGCCGGCCAGGGTGCGCACCGGGAACAGGAACGGGCGCGGCGAGACGTCGGCCGGCAGGCCCTGGTTCACCTGGTAGTCGGCGACCACGCGGCCCTGGCAGCTCAGCTCGACGGTGGTCGCGGCGACGGGGTTGGCGCTGGCCGGACTGGCACTGGCCGGGTTGGCGCTGGCTGGACTGGCACTGGCCGGGTTGGCACTGGCCTGGCTGGTCATCGTGCCTCCTGCGGGCGGGTCGAGAGGTCGGCCGGCGCGGCGGACCGGGCGTTGGGCCGGGCCCAGGGCACGTCCAGTTCGCTGAACAGCGCCAACCGCTCGGCGCTGGCCGCCACCAGCTGGTGGATGCCGGGCAGCACCCGGTGCGGCACGCCATCGGCCGCGCCGTAGGCGTCGATCCGGCTCGGTCCGACCAGCTGCTCACTGTCTGGAATGGACAGTGGATCCGGTGCGGTGCGCACCGCGTCGAGGATCTCCATGAACGCCCCGGTGCGCTCCGGTGGCACGAGCAGGTCCCGGCCGGTGCGCACGTGGTCGATCAGGTTCTCCAGCAGGTCGGTGCGGGCGTGCGTGGTGGTGTGCCCGGCCGCGCCGGCGCGGTGCACGGTGACCTTGTCCAGGGTGTACCAGAAGGTGATCCGGCCCGCGTCGCCGTGCACCACCAGGTAGGGCTCCTCCCGGTGCGGCGCGCACAGGCTCACCGCCACCGTGAGCACCGTGCCCCGGCTGGTGCGCAGCCGCAGGCACGAGGTGTCGTCGCTCTCGATCGGGTTGGCGTGGAACAGCTCCAGCTCGATCCGGCCCACCTCGCCGCGCCGCTCGCTGCCGTCCACGGCCAGTGCCGTGGCCACCGCGTGCGCGAACGGGTTGGTCAGCGCGCCGTCGACCACGTCCACCTCGCCGATGCGGCGCCGGCCCGACCACGCGGAGCGGCGGAAGTACGCCTCGTCGCGCGGCCACGCGCCGGCCACGCCGATGCCGCGCACCCGGCCGACCGCGCCCTCGGCCAGCAGCGCGCGCACGGCCGGCACGGCGTGCGACCCCAGGCTCTGGAAGCCGATCTGGCAGGCGCGCCCGGTCTCGGCCGCGGCCGCGCTGATCCGCTCGAACTCGGTCAGCCTCGGCGCGGGCGGCTTCTCCAGCAGCACGTGCGCGCCGGCGGACAGCGCGCGCACGGCCAGGTCGGCGTGGGTCTGGATGGGGGTGGCGATCACCGCGACGTCCGGCCGGGTGCGCTCCAGCAGCTCGTCCAGGTCGCTGGACTGCACCGGCTCGCCCAGCCCGGCGAGGTCGTCGGCTGGCACCGCAACCAGGTCGCACACACCCGCCAGGCGCGCACCGCCCTGCCGCACCAGCCGCCGGATGTTGCGCAGGTGCGCCCGGCCATGACCGTGCGCGCCCACCAGCACCACTGAAACCGCACCCACGCGTCTACCTCCCACCGCCGGTTGGCGCTATCCCTTGACCGCGCCCGCGCTCAGCCCGGTGACCAGGTAGCGCTGGATGACCGCGAACACCAGCACCACCGGAACGGCCGCCACCACACCGCCGGCGGCCAGCGCGCCGAAGTCCACGCTGAACTCGCCGAGCGTGTAGCTGAGGCCGACCGGGATGGTGAACTTGTTCTGCTCGTTGATGAACATCAGCGCGAACAGGAAGTTGTTCCAGCTGTGGATGAACGCGAACGAGCCCACCGCCACCAGCGCCGGCCGCAGCAGCGGCAGCAGCACGGCGAAGAAGGCGCGCGGCCGGGAGCACCCGTCCACCCAGGCCGCCTCCTCCAGCTCCACCGGGATGTTCTTGACGAAGCCGCTGATCAGGATCAGCGACAGCGGCAGCTGGAACACGGTTTCGGCGATGACCAGGCTCCAGATGGTGTTCACCAGGCCCAGGTCGCGGAAGATCTCGAACAGCGGGATGAGCATCATGGCGCCGGGGATGAACTGGGTGCACAGCAGCGCCACCATGAACACCTGCTTGCCCCGGAACCGGAAGCGGGCCAGGGCGTAACCGCCGGCCAGGGCGATCACCGACGTGGTGACCAGCGAGAACAAGCCGACCATCAGGCTGTTCTGGAAGAACAGGCCGAAGCCCATGCCGTTCCACACGGTGTCGAAGTGCTCCAGCGTGATCGGCCAGGGCAGCAGGGAGTCCGACCCGGTGGGCCGGACCGCGAACACCACCATCCAGTAGAACGGCACCAGGGTGAACACCAGGTACAGGCCCAGCGGCAGGTAGATCTGCCAGCGGCTGGGCCGGCTCATCGCCTGCACGCCGCGCCGGCGCCGCCGGCCCTGCTCGCGCGCGGCCGGCGCGGCCACCGCCGGTTCGGCCTCGGCGGGCCGGCTGATCACCAGTGGCTCGTTCATGCGCGGTCGCCTCCGAACTTGCTCAGCCGCAGGTACAGGATCGAGCAGAACAACAGGATCACGAAGGCCACCGTGGTCAGCGCCGAGCCGTAGCCGAAGTCCTTGGCGTTGATGGCCTTGCTCGCCACGTACAGCGGCAGGGTGGTGGTGTGGTTGGCCGGGCCGCCCGCGGTGAGCGTGTAGAGCAGGTCCACGTTGTTGAACTCCCACACCGCGCGCAGCAGGGTGGACAGCACGATCGCGTCGCGCAGGTGCGGCAGGGTGATGTGGAAGAACCGGCGCAGCCGGCTGGCGCCGTCCACCGACGCGGCCTCGTAGAGGTCCCTGGGGATGCTCTGCAGGTCGGCCAGCAGCAGGATGGCGAAGAACGGCACCCCGCGCCACAGCTCGGCCAGCACCACGGCGGGGAACACCGTGCCGGTGTCGGCCAGCACCGAGGTGCCGTGCTCGCCGATGCCCGCGTCGGCCAGGTAGCGGAAGACGCCGGTGGTCGGGTTGTAGAGCAGCATCCAGATGCTGGTGGTGAGCACGCCGGAGACCGCCCACGGCGAGAACACCAGCGCCCTGGCCACGGCCCGGCCCACGAAGGTCTCGTTCACCAGCAGCGCCAGCGCCAGCCCGAGCACCAGTTGCAGCACGATCTCCACCACGACCCACTGCGCGGTGAAGCCCAGGCTCTGCCAGAACAACGGGTCCTCGAACAGCAGCCGGCGGAAGTTCTCCAGCCCGGCGAACCCGTTGCCCCACGGCCGGGTCAGGTTGTAGTTCCGCAGGCTGTAGTAGAAGACGCTGGCGATCGGGTAGACCAGGAAGCCGACCATCAGCAGCACGGACGGCGCGATCAGCAGATAGGGGGTGCGGGAGCGGGACACGGTCCGGCGCCGCCCTCGCCGCTCCCGCCTCGCCACGGCGATGGCCACGACCGTCACTCCTTCGTGTCCGGTGGTTCACTCGTCCGCGCCAGCAATTAGGAAAGCGCTTACCGCGATACCGTAGGCATCGGCACTCCTGGGTGTCAACGACGACGTGAAGTCGTCCTCCCGCATTGACAGCACCGGAAACCCGCCGTTACGTTGGGCGGCCGGAAAACGCTTGCCTGGTAGGTTCGGGGGCGGTCATGGCGGTATCCGGACAGGGCCAGCCGGCGGCGCGGACCTACCGCCACCTGGGCGCGTTCTCGCCCCTGGTCGACCTGGCCGCGGCGCGGCACGGCCTGTTCCCCGACGTCTCCCCCGGCCCGGACCTGGTCGCCGGGATCAGGGCCGCGCTCGGCGTGCTCGACCTGGACGCGCCGCGCGCGGTGGTCACCGAGCGGCGCTGGCGCGACGGCGACCTGCTCGGCGAGGAGGTGTCCTGGTCGGTCGGGTTCGGCCCGCGCACCCGCGCCCTCGTGCTGCGCCCGGCCGAGGCCACCGGCCCGCTGCCCGGGGTGCTGGCGCTGCACTGCCACGCCGGCGCCAAGTGGTTCGGCAAGGAGAAGATCGCCGACGGGCCGGCGGCCGCCGCCGAGCAGGTGCGCGCGCTGCGCCGGCGGCTCTACGGCGGCCGGGCCGTGGCCAACGAACTGGCCAGGCGCGGCGCCGTGGTGCTGTGCCACGACGTGTTCTGCTGGGGCAGCCGGCGCTTCCCCCTGGCCGACATGCCCGACCGGGTCGTCGGCTACGCCGATGACCAGCGGCGCCTGGCCGAACTGGCCGGTCGGCCACTGGACGAGGTGGCGCACTACGACATCGCGGCCCGGTTCCACGAGCACGTGGTGGCCAAGTACTGCGGCCTGCTGGGCACCTCGTTCGCCGGCGTGGTCGCGGCCGAGGACCTGGCCGCCGCCCGCTACCTGCGCGCCCGCCCGGACGTGGCGGCCGACCGCGTCGGCGCGCTCGGTCTGTCCGGCGGGGGCGCCCGGGCCGCGCTGCTCGGCGCGCTGGACCCGGGTGTGACCGCCACCGCGGTGATCGCCATGGTGTCGGGCTACGCCGACCTGCTCGACGCCCACGTGGACGCGCACACCTGGCTGCTCTACCCGCCGGGCCTGACCACCCGGTGCGACTGGCCCGACGTGGTGGCCGCGCGCGCCCCGGCCCCGCTGCTGGTGGTCTACGCCGAGCACGACGAGCTGTTCCCGCTCGCCGGGATGCGCCGGGCCCACCGGCGGATCAGCCACCACTACCGCGCCCTCGCCGCGCCGGAGCACTACACCGGCGCGTTCGTGCCCACCGGGCACTGCTTCGCCGTGGACACCCAGGAGCTGGCCTTCGCCTGGCTGGACCGCCACCTCGGGCTGACCGCCCGCTGAGCCGGCGGCCGGCCCAGCGGCGCAACCGGTTCGGCATTTCAGACGAAGACCGGTTGGTCTTGACGAGTGTGGTGAGCCCATTCACACTCTCTGTCCGAGCTTGCGAATAGCAGCCGAAATATCGAACAAGACCAGCACCGCCACCGCAGGCAGTGCCGCCATGCCGCACAGGAGGCGTCGTTGACCGGTCCCGCATCCCCCCACCGCGCCGACGACACGGCCGCCAGCCTCGGCGGCGGCGTGCTGCGCAAGCTGACCTGGCGGTTGCTGCCGCTGCTGGGCCTGCTCTACGTGATCGCCTACGTGGACCGGTCCAACGTGGGCTTCGCCAAGCTGACCCTGCAGGACGAGCTGGGCCTGTCCGCCACGGCGTTCACCCTCGGCCAGGTCTTCTTCTTCGTGGCCTACGCGCTGCTGGAGGTGCCGAGCAACCTGGCGCTGCACCGCGTCGGCGCGCACCGCTGGATCGCCCGGATCATGCTGACCTGGGGGCTGGTCACCATCGCCACCATGCTGGTCAGCAACACCTGGCAGTTCTACCTGGTGCGGTTCCTGCTCGGCGCGGCCGAGGCCGGCTTCTTCCCCGGTGTCATCTACTACCTGTCCCGGTGGTTCCCCAGCCGGGCGCGGGCCGCGGCCATCGGCACGTTCATGCTGGCCGGCCCGATCTCGTTCCTGATCGGCAACCCGCTGATGGGCGCGCTCAACGACCTGCACGGGGTGGCCGGCCTGGACGGCTGGCAGTGGATCTTCGTGGTGACCGGCGTGCCCGCGGTGCTGATGACCCCGGTGGTGCTGTGGGTGCTGCCCCGCGACCCGGCCTCGGCCAGCTGGCTGAGCCCGGCCGAGCGCTCCTGGCTGACCGGTGAGCTGGCCAGGGAGGCCGCGGCCGCCGGCGACCAGCCGCACCGGCCGTTCGCGGTGCTGCGCGACCGGCGGGTGCTGGCCATGGCCGTGTTCTTCCTGTGCTTCCCGCTGGCCACCTACGGCCTGTCGTTCTGGCTGCCCACCATCGTCGCCGGGTTCGGCCAGCTGTCCGGCACCGCGGTCGGCCTGATCTCCGCCGTGCCCTACCTGTGCGTGTGCGCCGGCCTGATCGCCGTGCCCCGGCTGGCCAACCGCCGCGGCACCCCGTTCACCTGGCTGGCCGCCATGCTGGCGCTGTCGGTGGCCGGGTTCGTGCTGGCCGTGCTGGCGCCCTCGCCGGGGTGGCAGATGGTGGGCCTGTCCATCGCCTCGATCGGCGGCTACTCGGCCCAGCCGGTGATGTGGACGCTGGTCCCCCGGTTCCTCACCGGCGCGGCGGCGGCCGCCGGCATCGCCGCGATCAACGCGGTCGGCAACCTGGGCGGCGGGTTCGGCCCGATGGGCATCGCCGTGCTGGTCGACCAGACCGGCTCGCCGGCCGTGGGCCTGTCGTTCCTGATCGTGGTGTCCGCGCTGGGTCTGATCGCCGTGCCCGGGCTGCGCCGCGTGCTGCCCGGCCCCAACCCTCAGCCCGCCCCGGCCACGCCGTCCACCAGCACCACCTGACCCACCCGACCGGGTGTGACCGAGCCCACCCGTGGGCTCGGTCGTCCCCGTGTCACACCCCGACCGGCTGCCCCGTCCTCGTAGCGTGAACGCGGTGGAGACCAGCTCAGCGCAGCAGGACGACGACGTCGTGGCGGAGTTCCACCAGGCGCGGCAGCGACTGGTGAGCATCGCCTACGGCATCATCGGCGACCTCGGTGAGGCCGAGGACGTGGTGCAGGAGGCGTGGCTGCGGCTGGGCCGCACGAGCGCCGAGATCGACGACGTCACCGGGTGGCTGGTGGTGACCACCTCCCGGCTGGCCCTTGACGTGGTGCGCTCGGCACGGCACCGGCGGGAGAACTACGTCGGCCCGTGGCTGCCCGAACCGCTGGTCAGCGCGGAGCGGACGGCACCGGACCCGGCCGACACCGTGAGCATGGCCGAGTCGGTCAGCATGGCCATGCTGGTGGTGCTGGAGACGCTGACCCCGGCCGAGCGCACCGCGTTCGTGCTGCACGAGGTGTTCGGCCTGCCCTTCACCGAGATCGCCGAGGTGGTCGGCCGCACCCCGGCCGCGGTGCGCCAGCTCGCCGCCAGGGCCCGCCGGCACGTGCGGGAACGCGCGCCGCGCAGTGACGCCGACCCGGCCAGGCAGCGCGAGGTGACCGAGGCGTTCGCCGCCGCCTGCCAGGGCGCCGACCTGACCGAACTGCTGCGCCTGCTCGACCCGGACGTGGTGCTGCGCAGCGACGGCGGCGGCCTGGTCCGGGCGGCGCGCAACGCCGTGCTCGGCGCGGACAAGGTGGCCCGGTTCCTGGCCGGCGTCCAGCACAAGACGGGCTTCCAGCTGCAGCCCGTGCTGGTCAACGGCTGGTCCGGGCTGCTGATGCGGCGCCGCGACAGCAGCGTTTTCGGCGCGATCGCGGTCACCGTGGCCGAGGGCCGGATCACCGCCGTGGACATGGTGCTCAACCCCGACAAGCTCGCCCGCGTCCGCGCGCTGGGCGAGCCCGGCGACCAGTGACAACCCAGCGAACAGCGACAACCCGCGAGCAGTGACGACTCGCGAACAGTGAGAAGGAGACGACCGTGCAGGAGCGACTCGACATCGCCAGGGTGGAGCCCGCCGGGTACCGGGCCATGCTCGGCCTGGAGAAGTACATGGCCAGCAGCCCGCTGCCGAAGAGCCTCTACCACCTGGTCAAGCTGCGGGCCAGCCAGATGAACGGCTGCTCGTTCTGCGTGGACATGCACTCGCACGACGCCAAGGCCGCCGGCGAGACCGACGAGCGGCTGTTCACCGTGGCCGCGTGGCGGGACGCCCCGTTCTTCACCGACGCCGAGCGCGCCGCGCTGGCGCTGACCGAGGCGGCCACCCGGCTCAGCCCGGAGGGCGTGTCCGACGAGGTGTGGGACGAGGCGGCCAAGCACTTCACCGAGAACGAGCTGGCCGCCCTGGTCCTGGCGATCGCCGTGATCAACGCGTGGAACCGGATCAGCATCCCGACCCGGAAGGTGGCCGGCTCGATGCGGAAGGCGCACGCCGCGCACGCCTGAGCCACCACCCGGCCGTGGCGCACCAGGCGAGCACGTGCAGCGCCACGGCCAGCCCGGCGCCCCGCACTCCGCCGAGCAGCAGCTGGCGCACCCAGTCGTAGGCGCTGACCTGGCTCACCGGATCGGTGAGACCCAGACCGGCGCCTGCGGCCGCGCCCACCGCGACCGCCCCGAGCGCCCAGCCGCGCACCGCCCCCGACAGCCGGCGCCAACGCCAGCTGTAAAGCCAGCAACAGCCAGCCGAGGTGAAGGGTGATTCGGCCATGACGTTGGGGGGCGCAGGCCTACACCTGCGCCCCCCAATCCACCAGATCCCGACCAGACCGCCTGCGGAAAGACCACCCGGCTCGCGGATGACATCCGCTTACTTCACTGTGCTGGCGCCGGGAGCTCGTGGTAGCTCGGTCCCTAACCGCACCTTGACCGACGCCAGCACAGTTCAACAGCGTCAGACTTGTAGCTCTGCCATGCGATCGACGCTCAGGTATCCCGGGTAGCGCGGTGGCGCAGCATCCGCTGGCGCGCACCCTGTGGTGACATGCCCAGTACGGTGCCAAGTTCTTCCCAGGTGTAATTGCCCACTCGATGGTTCCGGTGGGCTTGCTCCAGCAGCTCACCGACGTGCCTCTCGGCAGCGCGACGCAGTTGCTCGGCGGCCCACAGTTGGGCCAGCACAGGTTCGGGGAAGCGATCCCGTACAGCACCGGCTAACTCCACTTCAGCTCTTCGAGCATGTCGATCGACTAGTTCATCTCCCCCCACGGTGACTCAGCCTAGCAACCGATGGAAGCAATTGAACAAATATTGTTCAGCCAACTAAGATCGGTGCTCCAGGTGGATTAAAGCCCTCCAGATGGCCGTGACACAAATCACACCCAATCGGTCTAGTATTTAAACTCCCCTTCAAATGGACTTACGCTTAGCTACGACCCACTAACCCATTGAAGTGATAGTGGGAAACAGGGCTCCAGAATTGCCGGCATCTTCCCCTAGTGTCTCACCCGAGGGGCCAACTAAGAGATTCGAGGAATACAGCCAAAGTCAGTCGTGGCACATACTTCACCCCGCATCTAATTGGTCTCTTATTTTTGGACACAGCGATTCAAGCCGACAAGAAGAGGGCATTCAGTGTTCATTGACAAATGGAAGAATAGAACGCTGGTAGGCCCAACTATCATCGCAAGCCTGGTGCTATCCAGCGGCGCTACTGCCACTGCGGATGCCGTGGATCCTGCTGATCAGTCGAAGAAAGTCCAGGCCGCCTTGGTGACCAAGAGTTATAACATCGAGGTCGCCAACGCGCACGGCTACAAGATCGTCCTGGTGGATGGCAAGCAGACTTCGGTCAAGGTCAGCGATCAGCCGATCAAGCAGGACGGCATCAAGCCCTACCAGGATGACCCGCAGGTCATCGCAGCTGGCGGCGAACCGGTAGTCGGGGGTAGCTGCGGGGTCTCCTTTCTGTACTACACAGCGAAGGGGAACCGCAAGGCTGACGTCTACACCGGTTTCGACGTCTGGCCTGCACCCGCCATCGAGTTCTACTGGGAAGTCTCAGTCACCGACAGCATCGGCACCGGAGTGGGCACATGGGGCTATCCGGTGAACAACTGGAACTGGGAAACATACTGGGAAACCAGCCACGGCCCAACCGGGTATTCGTTGGCGAAAGTATCGGGCGGATGGGCACTTCTGGCCAATGGTCAGGTCTGTTACTCGGGCGGCCCCTGGCAGGATACCAATCTCTACTAACTACCATCCTTCTAGGATGGAAGCAAGCAGGAAGATTTATTCCTCGGAAAATCCGAGCGTCGTGATGAATTAATCACCTGAGGAAACTCATGCTCGTGGGGGTGCCGACTCGCCTGGCGCCCCCACGAGCATGACTGATACCGTAACGAACACAGTGGAGCACTCTGCACAAGATGCACCCCTCCGAAGGAGTGAAATTATGCATCATAGCGGCAGATGGACGATAAGGGAAGGACTGGGAGATAATCTTCGGATCGCCCTGTACGTCCGCGACACCCTCGGCCTCGTAGACGGTTCTGCATTCGCCATACCACCGCTGGTACCGAACGTTCCCACCAGCAACCAAGCGGAACAGCGTGAGGCCACGACCCAGGCCTGGAACGTCTGGTTTCACCAACTACTGACCGTTGAGCCTCCGGTAGCGTCAGATGAGCCACGCACGCTGCTGTTGAACGCCGCACCAACTCCGACGCTGCGACCTATGGTCGAAGAACTAATCGAAACTGCGTCGCTCTGGGTTGAACAGCGCAGAGCCGACCACATAAAGAACTTCCAAAGACAGAGCCATGAACAACGAGTAGCGCTTTCCCGCTTCGTCGACGAGTTTGAGCGTTCCCTGGGGCGTGGTGCGGCTCCCTTCGCACTCCACATCACCACTCTTCCGGTTGCGGGGCACTGGGCACACCGCGCCCGTCGTGATCACGTGCTCCTTAGCGAGGAAACCCGGTGTAACCCGCAGGAACTGGAAGCGGTATTGACGCCTGTGCTACGAGAGGTGGCCTGATCTAGCCGGCTCCTCCAGTGATGGAGTCGGCTAGCGACCCGCGCTGGTTTTGAGACGTGACCATGACAGGCGGTGAGATCCACGATTGGAATGTGTGTCGCACGAGACCGGTGATCGTTTTCCGGGTGTAAAGGAATCTGTCATTCAAGTGGTGGATGACTTCTACGCGTCGGAGCGGGCCGAGAGGTTGGCGATCTCGTCAGCTCCGGATGTTCCAGGTGTGGCGGTGGGCGTCAATCCGATCTTCGTGGCGTACCAGGCGAGCACGTGCAGCGCCACGGCCAGCCCGGCGCCCCGCACTCCGCCGAGCAGCAGCTGGCGCACCCAGTCGTAGGCGCTGACCTGGCTCACCGGATCGGTGAGACCCAGACCGGCGCCTGCGGCCGCGCCCACCGCGACCGCCCCGAGCGCCCAGCCGCGCACCGCCCCCGACAGCCGGCGCCACGACTCGCCGTGCTCGCGCGGGGCCCGCCGGTACCAGGCCACGGCCACCGCGGCGAGCACCAGCAGGCCGCCCAGCGAGGACACGTACCCGATCACGTTGTACAGCCGGTGCGGCCCCACCACCGACACGCGCAGCAGCGGCCAGTGCCGCACGGCCGCCCCGTGTGTCTGGGTGAACGCGTCCCAGACCGCGTGCGTGGCCGCGCCCACCACCACCGACCCGGCCCCGACCAGCCAGCCGAGTCGCGGTGTCGCTGAGGCTCCCGCCTGGCTGCGCCAGCCGATCCGCGTGAACCGACCGGGCGGTGCTGTTCGCGCGCCCCACCCCGCGGGTGCCAGGGCCAGCAGTGGGGCGAGCACCAGCCGGCCGAGCACCACCAGCAGCGCACCGAGCAGCAGGTCCGCCCCGACCAGGCCCACCACCGAATGGGTGGTGTCCGGGCCGCCGGGCAGCGGCAGGTAGTAGGCGATGTCCGGCGCGACCGAGCCGGCGACCAGGCCGGGAAACCACAGCACCCGGCGCAGCGGCAGCACGGCCGCCGGATGGGCGAAGGTGAACGGCACGCTGCTGGCCTCGCGTTTCTCCTGGGGTGGTCCCGGCGGGAAGCGCTCACCCTAGGTGGTGAAAGATCCAGTTCCGGCGGGCACAACCGGCCACCGGCGGATGTTTCCAAACGCCGCCCCGGTTGGCATGATGCCTTGACGAGCAGGTATACACCTCCGATCGCCGCGTCCCTCCACAGTGGACGAGGCTTTGTCCCGTGTTCGCCCCGACATCCCCAACCCCACCGCCGCAGTTCGCCCGCGTGCCCGCGCGGGCGCGTGCCGACCAGGGAGGGCCACCCCATGCACGACGACAGGACACTGGTGGAGCAGCGGTTGGACCGGGTGTTGCGGGAGCGGATCCGCCCCGCCGTGTACGCCGAGTCGGTGCCGCTGGAGGTGGCGGTGTGGCACGCGCCCGGCGAACCCGTCCCGGTGGCCGACGGCCTGGCCGCCGACTACCGGCCCGCCCGGGTGGGTGACGCGTGGGGGCCGGCCTGGGGCACCAGCTGGTTCCGCGTCACCGGCACGGTGCCACCCGAGTGGGCCGGGCGCACCGTGGAGGCCGTGCTCGACCTGGGCTTCACTCAGGACCTGTCCGGGTTCTCCGCGGAGGGCCTGGTCTACCGGCCGGACGGCACGGCGGTGAAGGGGCTGAACCCGCGCAACACCTGGGTGCGGATCGCCGCGCCGGCGCGCGGCGGCGAGCGGGTGCTGCTGCACGTGGAGGCCGCGGCCAACCCGCTGATCCTGCCGCCGACCACCGCCCTGGGCGACCCGCTGACCGCCGGCGACGCCCCGCTGTACCGGCTGGCCCGGATGGACCTTGCCGTGTTCGACGAGCCGGTGTGGGAACTGGTGCAGGACCTGGACGTGCTCGGCCAGCTCATGCACGAGCTGTCGGTGGACTCGCCGCGCCGCTGGGAGATCCTGCGGGCGATCGAGCGCTGCCTGGACACCCTGGACCTGGACGACATCGGCGGCAGCGCGCCGGCAGCGCGCGCCGTGCTGGCCCCGGCGCTGGCCGCGCCCGCGCACGCCAGCGCGCACCAGCTGTCCGCGGTCGGGCACGCGCACATCGACTCGGCGTGGCTGTGGCCGCTGCGCGAGACCGTCCGCAAGGTGGCCAGGACCGCGGCCAACGTGGTCGCGCTGATGGACGAGCACCCGGAGTTCGTGTTCGCCATGTCCCAGGCCCAGCAGCTGGCCTGGCTCAAGGAGCACCGGCCCGAGGTGTACGCCCGGGTGCGGGAGAAGGTGGCCGCCGGCCAGTTCGTGCCGGTCGGCGGGATGTGGGTGGAGTCGGACACCAACATGCCCGGCGCCGAGGCGCTGGCCAGGCAGTTCGTCCACGGCAAGCGGTTCTTCCTCGACGAGTTCGGCCTGGAGACCCGGGAGGTGTGGCTGCCCGACTCGTTCGGCTACTCCGCGGCGCTGCCGCAGCTGGTCGCGCTGTCCGGGTCCACCTGGTTCCTCACCCAGAAGATCTCCTGGAGCCAGTTCAACAAGTTCCCGCACCACACCTTCGCCTGGGAGGGCCTGGACGGCACCCGGGTGTTCACCCACTTCCCGCCGGTGGACACCTACAACGCCGAGTTCACCGGCCGGGAGCTGGCCCACGCCGTGCGCAACTTCCAGGACAAGGGCGTGGCCAGGCACTCGCTGGTGCCGTTCGGGTTCGGCGACGGCGGTGGCGGCCCCACCAGGGAGATGCTGGCCAGGGCCGCGCGCCTGGCCGACCTGGAGGGCTCGCCCCGGGTGCGCGTCGAGAAACCCGCCGAGTTCTTCGCCCGCGCACAGGCCGACTACCCGAACCCGCCGGTGTGGGTGGGTGAGCTGTACCTGGAGCTGCACCGGGGCACCTACACCAGCCAGGCCAAGACCAAGCAGGGCAACCGGCGCAGCGAGCACCTGCTGCGCGAGGCCGAGCTGTGGGCGGCCACGGCCGCGCTGCGCACCGGCTTCGCCTACCCCTACCAGGAGCTGGACCGGATCTGGAAGACCGTGCTGCTGCACCAGTTCCACGACATCCTGCCCGGCTCGTCCATCGCCTGGGTGCACCGGCAGGCCAGGCAGACCTACGCCGAGCTGGCCGAGGAGCTGCGCGCGCTGATCGCCTCAGCGCAGCGGGCGCTGGCCGGCGAGCCCGGCGCGGGCACGCTGGTGTTCAACGCGGCCCCGCACACCCGGTCCGGGGTTCCCGCCGGCGGCGCGGGCTTCGTGGCCGGCCCGGCCGGTGACCCGGTGGCCGTGCGCGAGCAGGACGGCGGTTTCGTGCTGGACAACGGCCTGCTGCGGGTGGTGGTGGACGCGCGCGGCCTGGTCACCTCGGTGTACGACATCGCCGCCGAGCGCGAGGCCGTCGCGCCGGGGGCCGCAGCGAACCTGCTGCAACTGCACCCGGACCTGCCCAACAACTGGGACGCCTGGGACGTGGACCCGTTCTACCGCAACACCGTGCGGGACCTGACCGAACTGGACGAACTCAGCCTGGTGGTCAAGGACGACCCGGAACTGGTGGCGCTGCGGGTGGTCCGCTCGTTCGGCGCGTCCACCGCACGCCAGGTGCTCACCCTGCGGGCCGGCGCCAAGCGGCTGGACGTGGACACCGAGGTCGACTGGTACGAGCGGGAGAAGTTCCTCAAGGTGGCCTTCCCGCTCGACGTGCGCGCCGAGTCGGCCACCGCCCAGATCCAGTTCGGCCACGTGTCCCGGCCCACGCACACCAACACCTCGTGGGAGGCGGCCAAGTTCGAGGTCTGCGCGCACCGGTTCCTGCACGTGGGCGAGCCCGGCTGGGGCGCGGCCCTGGTCAACGACTCCACCTACGGCCACGACGTGTCCCGGACGGTGCGGCCGGACGGCGGCACCACCACCACGGTCCGGCTGTCCCTGCTGCGCGCGCCCCGCTACCCCGACCCCGAGACCGACCAGGGCACCCACCGGTTGCGCTACGCCCTGGTGCCGGGCGCGGACATCGCCGACGCCGTGCGCGAGGGCTACTTCATCAACCTGCCTGAGCGCACCGCACCGGGCGGCGCCCCGGTCGAGCCGCTGGTGCGGATCAGCGACGACGCCGTGGTGGTGGAGTCGGTGAAGCTGGCCGACGACCGGTCCGGGGACGTGGTGGTGCGGCTCTACGAGGCCGGCGGCGGCCGGGCCAGGGCCCGGTTGAGCACGGGGTTCCCGCTCGCCGCCGCCACCGAGACCGACCTGCTGGAGCGGCCGCTGCCCGCCGCACCGCCCCACGCGGTCAGCGACAACGGCGTGACCCTGACCCTGCGGCCGTTCCAGATCCGCACCCTGCGGCTGCGCCCGGCGCGCACCGGCTGACCGCTGCCCCGGCTCACCCGAGGGACAAGCCCTGTTCCTCCAGCGCCTGCCGCACCACGCGCAGCGCCTTCGGCCCCACCCCGTGCAGCCGCGCCAGCTCCGCGGCCGGCACACCCGCCAGCTGGCGCAGCTCGGTGTACCCGGCCGCGACGAACGCCCGCGTGGCCGGCGCGCCGATGCCCCGGGGAAAGCCCGTTGTCGACTGTTCGCTCACCCGGCCATGCTCCCACCCCGCACCGACAGTCCGGGGTCACCGCCGACCGGGCACCCGACTCGGTCGTGGTCGTGGCGCGGGTCGAAGCCGGTCGGTGTCGACGTCCAGGGGCGGGTCGAAGGCCTTCGCGACGTCCTGCACCAGGAGCAGCCCCCGGTCGGACCGGCCAACCGGGACGTTGGTGACGAACAGGCTGTCGGTGTTGTCAGAGTGGCGTCCAGGCCGCCGGCACCGGGGCCGACGCGGAACGAGCCGAGGTAATCACTGTCGTCCGCGCGCTCGTCCACCGCGTAGGTGCTGTCGCCCTGGCTGGACACGATCAGGTAACCCTCGTCGTCGGCACCGCCGCGGCAGAGGGTCAGGCCCTCCACGTCGGCGCTCAGGTGCCGGCCGCCGAACCCGGGGTCGGCGCCACCGACCACGCACTCGTCTCAGCGCGGCGCGCCCGCCGCCCCGGGATCCGGTGCCTCGGCATCGGGCGCGCGCCGGCGCTCGGTCGTCCGGATCGCCGCGCGCAGCACCTGCCGCGCCGTGTCCAGCCGCCTGGCCTGTTCGTCCAGTTCGGACAGTTGTCGGTGCAGGGTGTCCAGCACACCCGGGCAGGGCCGCAGCTGTCCGTCGCCGGACGCGCACGGCAGCACCTGGCGGATCACCCGGGTGGGCAGGCCCGCCGCCAGCAGGGCGCGCACCCGCCGCACCACGTGCTCGGCGTCCGCGTCGTACTCGCGGTAGCCGTTGTCGCGCCGCCACGGGGCGAGCAGGCCGACGCGCTCGTAGTAGCGCAGCAGGCGCTCGCTGGTCCCGGTCCGCCGCGCCAGCTCGCCGATCAGCATCGTCCCTCCCGAGTGGACCCGACTTGACCCTCCAACGGTGTCAGGGTTCAACACTCGCTCCCACCGGGGGCATTCCCCGCCCCGAACACCCCACGAGGAGTGATGATGATCATCGACGCGCACAGCCACGTGCACGACCCGCTGGACCGGCACATCGCCCTGCTGGACGAGGCCGGGGTGGACCGCGCCGTGCTGTTCCCCACCCGCCCGCACCCCGAGCGCGCCACCGACCTGGCCGCGCTGCGGCGGGAGCTGGGCGCGCTGGACAGCGCCCTGGCCGGGCGCGGCGACGCCGACGGCTACCAGCGGGCCTGGCGGGAGCTGACCGACGCGCTGGCCGCGCACCCGGACCGCTTCCTCGGGTTCCGCTCGGTGCGCCTGGACCGGCCCGCCGCCGAGGTGGCCGAGGCGGTGCACCGGGACGTGGTCGGCCAGGGTCTGCGCGGCGTCGGCGAGCTGACCCCGCCGCCCGGCCGGGCCGACCTCCTCGAACCGGTGCTGCGCGCCGCGCACGAACACGGCGGGCTTCCCGTTGTGGTGCACGGGTTCGCGCCCACCACGGCGGCGGACCTGCGCACGCTCGCCGGGCTGGCCCGCCGCTACCCGAAGGCACCGCTGGTGATCAGCCAGCTCGGCGGGCTGAACTGGATGGAGGCCATCGAACTGGTGCGGGACACACCGAGCGCGTACCTGGAGCTGTCCACCGCCTACCTGGTGTTCGCGGTCAGGCTGGCGGTCGCCGAGATCCCCGAGCGGACGCTGTTCGGCTCGGACGCCCCCTACGGTGACCCGGTGCTGGCCAGGGCGACGGTGGAGCGCGTGGTCGCGCCGGGCGAGGTGCGCGACCGGGTGCTCGGCGGCACGCTCGCCGCCCTGCTCGGCCTGGCCTGACACCGGCGCCGTACCACCCCGGATCGCTGCAAATCTTTTCACCGGTTCTCGCCCGACGGACTACCCGGGATTGCGTCCAAAGCCCGCGGAGATGCGTCCCACCAGCCGTTGACCACCGGTTGTCCAGTCAACTAATTTTCGCAAGAGTTCCCAGCGGATGACCCGGCGGTTTCCAGTGGTTTCCGTCGGGTCCCGCGTCGCAGGGCACGGCCGGACAAAGGAGTACCCATGCCGTTCGCCTTCGCCGTTCACCGCCCCCGCACCCGCACCCGCACCCGACGCTCCCGCGCGGCCAGCGCGCTCGTGGCCGCGTTGGCCGCGGCCTGCCTGGGCGGTGGCCTGGCCACCGCGCCCGGGGCCGCCGCCACCCCGCCCGGCGCCAAGGACGTCACCGCCGCCCTGTTCCAGTGGCGGTTCGACTCGATCGCCAGGGAGTGCACGCAGACCCTGGGCCCCAAGGGCTACGGGTACGTGCAGACCTCACCGCCGCAGGAGACCATCCAGGGCACCCAGTGGTGGACCTCCTACCAGCCGGTCAGCTACGCCGTCGCCGGCCGCCTCGGTGACGAGGCCGCGTTCCGCGCCATGGTGGCCACCTGCCACGGCGCCGGCGTGAAGGTGATCGCCGACGCCGTGATCAACCACATGACGTCCGGCTCGGGCACCGGCACGGGCGGCACCCGGTACAGCAAGTACACCTACCCGGGCTACTACCAGGACTGGGACTTCCACTCCTGCCGAGGCAACATCTCCGACTACCGCGACCGTGACAACGTGCAGAACTGCGAACTGGTCGGGCTGGCCGACCTGAACACCGGCAGCGACTACGTCCGCACCACCATCGCGGCCTACCTGAACAAGTTGATCTCCTACGGCGTGGACGGCTTCCGGATCGACGCGGCCAAGCACATCGCCGCCGCCGACCTGGCCGCCATCAAGGCCAAGCTCAGCAACCCCAACATCTTCTGGGCACAGGAGGTCATCTACGGCGCCGGCGAGGCGGTCCAGCCCACCGAGTACACCGGCATCGGTGACGTGGACGTGTTCCAGGGCGCCTACGACCTCAAGCGGATCTTCACCACCGAGAAGCTGGCCTACCTGAGCAACTGGGGCACGGCCTGGGGTGCCGGCTACCTGTCCGGCGACCGGGCCCGGACCTTCGTGGACAACTGGGACACCGAGCGCAACGGCAGCACCCTCAACCACAAGTACGGCAACACCTACACGCTGGCCAACGTCTACCTGCTGGCCTGGCCGTACGGCTCGCCCACCGTCCACTCCGGATACGAGTTCGGCGACAACGACGCCGGCCCGCCCAACGGCGGCACGGTCAACGCCTGCTACCAGGACGGCTGGAAGTGCCAGCACGGCTGGCGGCAGATCGCCAACATGGTGGGCTTCCGCAACGCGGTCGCCGGCACCCCGGTGACCAACTGGTGGTCCAACGGCAACAACGCCATCGCCTTCGGCCGGGGCGACCGGGGCTACGTGGTGATCAACCACGAGGGTGGCGCGATCACCCGGACGTTCCAGACCTCGCTGCCCGCCGGCACCTACTGCGACGTGCAGCACGGTGATCCCGTGGCCGGCGGCGGCTGCACCGGCACCACCCACACGGTGGGCGCGGACGGGACGTTCACCGCCACGGTGGGCGCCGGTGACGCGGTCGCCCTGCACGTGGGCGCCCGCTGAGACCAGCCGGGCCGGCGGGGGCGGCGCGCCGCCGGTCCCCGCCGGCCCGGCCTACAGTTCCCGGGTCACCGGCCAGCAGGGAGCGCGCATGCCCGACACGCCAGCACCGCCAGCAGCACAAGCACCGTCGCCACTGCCGGACCTGTCCGGCCGGGTCGCCGTGGTCACCGGGGCCTCCGGCGGGATCGGCACCGGCATCGCCCGCCGGTTCGCCGCCGCCGGCGCGGCCGTGGTCGTGCACCACCGGGCCAGCCCGGAGCGGGCCGCGGCCCTGGTCGAGGAGATCACCTCGGGTGGTGGCCGGGCCGTGGCCGTGGCCGCGGAGCTGCGCGCCGAGCGCGCGGCCGAGGTGGTGGTGGGCGCCGCCGTGGCCGCGTTCGGCCGGCTCGACGTCCTGGTGAACAACGCCGGCGTCCAGCCGGTCACCCCGCTGGTCGACCTCACCGCCGCGCAGTGGCGCGAGGTGCTGGCCAGCAACCTGGACACCGCTGTGCAGCTCACCGCCGCCGCCGCGCGGAGGATGATCGACCAGGGCGGTGGCGGCGCGATCATCTCCATCGCCTCGATCGAGGGCAGCCGGCCCGCGTTCGGCCACGCCCACTACAGCACCGCCAAGGCCGGAGTGATCATGCACGCCCGGGCCGCCGCCCTGGAGTACGGGCGGCACGGCATCCGGGTGAACACGGTGTCCCCCGGCCTGGTCGACCGGCCCGGCCTGGCCGCCGACTGGCCGGACGGGGTGGCCCGGTGGCGCGCCGCCGCTCCGCTGGGCCGGCTGGGCACGCCCGAGGACGTGGGCAACGCCTGCGTGTTCCTGGCCTCGCCGCTGGCGGCCTGGATCACCGGCCACGACCTGGTGGTGGACGGCGGCGTGTCCGCGCACCCGTCCTGGTGAGCCGGACCGCCGTGCGGCGCGCCGCTACTTGCCCTGGTGCTCCGGGTGGAACTGGTAGAGCTGCTGGGACAGGTCGGCGAACACCTCGCGCCGGCGCACCCACGCGGCCGAGTCGGCGTCCGCGTCCGGCTTCGGCCCCAGCGGGTTGACCAGGTCGGTGACCGCGTACTCCAGCCGGTAGGCCAGCAGCCGGCCGGCCACCGCCAGCCACTGGCTGGGGTCGGGCGAGGGCGGCGTGCCCATGGCCACCCGGAACCACATCGGGATGCCCACGTCGTGGGCCAGCACCTGCTCCACCCGCCGCCTGGCCAGCTCGGCGATCTCCACCCGGGCCTTGTCCCCGGCGGCGATGGCCTCCTGCCGGCCCGGCTCCTCCCGGATCCGGTCGTCCTTGGCCAGCCGCTCGCTGGCCTGGCGCACCGCGTCGGAGCGCGCGCCGATCCGCCAGGTGAGCTGGTGCACCTCGTGTTCGAGCACCTCGCGGTCGGTGCGGCTGAGCTTGGCGGTGTTCAGCTGGGCCCGCACCTGCTCGTTGCGCTCCCGGAACCCGGCCAGCTCGTCGACCTGCTGGCGCAGCGCGTCGCGCACCGAGTCGGCCAGCACGGCCTGCTCGACCTGCCAGGCGTGCCGGAGCACCGCCACCACCGGTTCGAGTTCCCCGTCCACCGCGTCCATGTCCACGGTCTGGCCGCTGCCCGCGCCCAGCAGGCGCGCCTTCACCATGGTCAGTTCGGCCCGCAGCCGCCGCAGCTCCTCGGCGAGCCCGGCGCTCTGCTGCACCAGGCTGGCCACGGTCGGCTCGACAGCGTCCAGCCGCTCCTTCTCGGTAGCCACGCGCACCTCCACCATCTGGCCGTCCGCCGCGGCCGGGCACCGCCCGACAGCGGCCGGCAACGGGTGCCGGCGGCGCCGGCACGGGGACCTGACACATAGGGAACCCCGCCCGCTGAGCCACGCCCAACGGGCGTACCGGACTATCACCTGCCCGGCCGCGCAATCCCCACTGATCAGCCCAACGCCCACCACTGCCCGTGACGGGCACCGCGTCAGCGTCGCGGCCCCGGCTCGCACGCTCGGCCACCCCGGCGACGAACGGCCGGCGCCCGACCGGAGGAGCGGCTACTGCCCGTGGCCGCGCGGCGAACCCGCTGGCCGCGGCCGACGGCGGACGCGCTAGGACTTGACCAGCCGCCCGATGGCCGCGCTCGCCTCCCGCAGCTTCTCCTCGGCCACCGGGCCGCCCTCGGCCACGGCCTGGGCCACGCAGTGCTTGAGGTGCTCGTCGATCAGCCCCAGCGAGACCGCCTGCAGCGCCTTGGTGGCGGCGGCGATCTGGGTCAGCACGTCAATGCAGTACTCGTCGTTCTCGATCATGCGCTGCAAGCCGCGCACCTGTCCCTCGATGCGGCGCAACCGCTTGAGGTAGTCGTCCTTGTCGGCGGTGTATCCCCGCATCCTGCCTGCTCCTATACGGTGCCTGGGTATCGCCGTCCAGGATAGGCGGCCGAGTGGGCGGCCCGGGTCGACAACCGCGCGAGCACCGGGGTGCTCGGGTAGGTTTTCGTTGATGTACGAAGGCTTCGCGCTCGACCGCATCGACGTCGGCCAGGCCGTGCTGCGGGTGCGGCACGGCGGCCAGGGCAGCCCGGTGCTGCTGCTGCACGGCCACCCCCGCACCCACGCGACCTGGCACCGGGTGGCGCCGCTGCTGGTCGCCGCCGGACACACCGTGGTCTGCCCGGACCTGCCCGGTTACGGCGAATCCAGCAAGCCGGCGAGCACCCCGGACCACGAGCCCCACTCCAAGCGCGCCATGGCCAGGGCCTGCCTGTCGCTGATGCGCTCGCTCGGCCACGAGCGCTTCGCCGTGGTCGGCCACGACCGGGGCGGTTACGTGGCCACCCGGCTCGCGCTGGACCACCCCGAGGCCGTGACCCACCTGGTGGCGCTGGACATCGTGCCGATCGGCGAGGCACTGGCCCGGTGCGGCGCGGACTTCGCGCGGAAGTGGTGGCACTGGTTCTTCCTGTCCCGGCCGGCCCCGCTGCCGGAGCGGGTGATCAACGCCGACCCGGACGCCTGGTACGGGCACGGCTCGCCCACCTGGCTGGGCAGCGGCCCGGAGCGGATGGGTGCCGAGGCGTGGGCCGACTTCCAGCGCGCCATCCACGACCCGGCCACCGTGCACGCGATGTGCGAGGACTACCGGGCCGGGGTGGGCATCGACCGCGAGCACGACGACGCGGACCGGCGGGCCGGCCGGCGGGTGGCGTGTCCGACGCTGGTGCTCTGGTCCACCGGCGACGACCTGCCCGACCTGTACGGCGACGTGCTCGGGGTCTGGCGGGCGTGGGCCGAGGACCTGCGCGGGCGGGCCGTGGCGTGCCCCGGCCACCACCTCGCCGAGGAGGTCCCCGAGGAACTCGCCGCCGAGTTGCACGGCTTTCTCACCACGTGAGCGGGACGCGTGCGGCCGGCGCGCCGGTCCTGTTCGCCCGCTGTCCGGCCTTCACATCTCGACCGAGTTGACCAATATCCGCACTATGGTCGTTATGTTGCCCGGCCGCCGACAAACATCGACTCCGGAAGCGCCGACCAGAACTGCCGGCAGCATTGTCCGGTCCGGCGAATAACGGTGTTGCCACGCCCCCTCGGTTGACCGGGTATTCCCGGCCGTGGACTAGGGTAGAACTCAGGGGTGTCAGAAGATGGCCCAAACATGGCGCGGACCTGGCACACTAAACAAAGGACGTACGGAGGAAACGTGGCACAGCAGACCGTCGTCGAGCTTATCGACGACCTGGACGGGGGGCAGGCGGAGGAGACCGTTGGCTTCGCGATCGACGGGGTCGAGTACTCGATCGACCTGTCGAGGGAGAACGCCGAAAAGCTCCGCGGCATTCTCAGCGAGTACGTTGACCACGCACGCCGGGTCGGTGGCCGCAAGCAGCAGCGCAAGGCGGCGAAGACCCCGGTCAAGGCCAGTGGCAACGGCAGCGGGGACAAGGCGTACAACCAGGCCGTCCGGGACTGGGCGCGCAGCCAGGGGCACGCCATCTCCGACCGCGGCCGCATTCCGCAGAACCTCATGATGCAGTTCAAGGAAGCGAACGCCTCCTGATCTGATCGCTTTACCGGCGGGATGGGGAATTCCGCCGCGGTCCGGTCACCCCGATGATGCGGACCGACACCGAAAGTCACCGTATCCTCACTGAGGATAAGCACCGGATATCGACGGCGAAGTCGATCAGCCGGACAGCAGACGTGGTGGATGGCCCCCGGAGCGCACTTCGGGGGCCATCTTCACATGCCGGTCGCGGCACCCGCGGATCTGCCACAACCAACCGTGACCGACCGTGTCCGCCTTTCCTCGTGGGGAAATTCCACCGGTCCTTCGGCGGGCTGTCGGGTGACCATCGAGAAGACCGTCACCTTGCGTAGTTGGGCAATGTGCCACCCGGCCGGGCCGACGCGTTGTCCGATCCCCCTGATCGATTCCGCGGCATCGGCTCGACCCGGTCGCCACGCACTTCTCCGGCCGCTCAGCTCACCGCCTGACCGGGACTGTTGAGCGCCTGCCTGAGAAAGTCGACCTGGAGCAGCAGCAGGTTCTCGGCGACCTGTTCCTGTGGCGTCATGTGGGTGACGCCGGACAGCGGCAGCACGGTGTGTGGTCGACCGGCGGCCAGCAGCGCCGAGGACAGCCGCAGCGTGTGCGCGGCCACCACGTTGTCGTCGGCCAGCCCGTGGATGATCATCAGCGGCCGGGACAGCGCGGGCGCGTCCGCGATCAGCGAGTTGCGCTCGTAGACCTCGGCCCGCTCGGCGGGCTGGCCCAGGTAGCGCTCGGTGTAGTGGGTGTCGTACAGCCGCCAGTCGGTGACCGGGGCCCCGGCGATGCCGGCGTGGAACACGTCGGGCCGGCGCAGCACCGCGAGCGCGGCCAGGTAGCCGCCGAACGACCAGCCGCGAATCGCCACCCGGCTCAGGTCCAGGTCGGCGTGCTGCTCCGCGGCGGCGTGCAGGGCGTCCACCTGGTCGGTGAGGGTGGCCTCGGCGAAGTCGAAGGCGATCGCCCGGTCCCAGTCCGGCCCGCGCCCCGGACTGCCCCTGCCGTCGGTGACCAGCACGGCGAAGCCCTGGTCGGCCAGCCACTGCGAGGCCAGGTACATGTTGCGCGCGGCCAGCACCCGCTGCGCGTGCGGCCCGCCGTAGGGGTCCAGCAGCACCGGCAGCCGGGCCGAGCCCGGCTGGTGTCCGGTGGGCAGCAGCAGCGCGGAGCGCAGCCGGCGCGGCGTGGTGACCAGCGCGGTCAGGTTCGGGGTCAGCGGCGGCCGGCTCGCGTGCGACCGGACGGTCACCGCGTCGGCGGTGTTCCCGCCGGACAGCACGGTGGCCCGGCTGCCGAACCAGTCCGGGCCGGCCGACACGAGCACCGTGGTGGTGCCGCCCCGCGCGGCGCTGTGCACACCCTCCACAGTGGACACCTGGTGCACCAGGCCGTTGGCGTAGTCGGCCCGGAACACGTGCACCTGGGTGGGGTCGTCGGTGGACGCGGTGAACAGCACGTCGGACTCGCCCACGTGCAGCACCGCGCGCACCTGGGTGGTGGCGTCGGTCAGCTCGTGTTCGTCCACCAGCAGCCGGTAGGCGCCCTCCCGCGCGCAGATCCGCACCAGCCGGCCGTCCGGCGTCCACGCCGGCACCCCGGGCATGATCTCCACCCAGTGCGGGTCGATCTCCTCGCACAGGACCTCGGTCCGCCCGGTGGCCGGGTCGACGGTGAGCACGCGCAGCGTGCGCTGGTCCCTGGACTGCACCACCAGCAGCGGCGGGCCACCCGCCGACCAGTGCGCGGTGACCAGGTAGGGGAACGCGTCCCGGTCCCAGGCGATGTCCTTGCGGCTGGCGTCCAGCCCGATCACGGCGGCGCTCACGGCGGCGTTGGCCGTGCCGGCCGCCGGGTAGGCGACCTCGGTGGCCGGCCGGTCCGGGTTGGCCGGGTCCGCGATGTACCAGCGCGCCACGGGCGCGTTGTCCACCCGGGCCGCGATCAGGCGCTGGCCGTCCGGCGCCCACCAGTAGCCCCGGGTGCGCCCCATCTCCTCGGCCGCGATGAACTCGGCCAGCCCCCAGGTGACCTCGTCGCCGTCCGGCTCGGCCAGCACCCGGTCCTCGCCGCCGGCCAGGTCGATCACGCGCAGCGCGCCGCCGCAGACGTAGCCGACCCGCTGGCCGGTCGGGTCCGGCCGGGGATCGAGCACCTTGCCCTCGGTCGGCAGTTCCCGCACCCGGCCGGTCTCCGGGTCGACCACGAACAGCTCACCGGACAACGCGAACGCGACCACCCGGTGCTCGCGGTCGGTGGCGTAGCTGACGATGCCGGACGCCTGCTCGCGGGTGCGCTCCCGCCGGGCCCGTTCCTCGGGCGGCAGGTCGTCGGCATCACCCCCGCCGAGCAGCGCGCCCGGGTCGACCAGCTGGGTCTCCTCGCCGGTGGCCACCCGCAGCGCCCACAGGCCGTGCTCGCGGCTGGTGCTCGACGGCGAGCGGAGGAACAGCACCCGGGCGCCGTCCGGGGACACGGCGAAGGTCCTCGGCGCGCCGAGGGTGAACCGGAGTGTCTTGGCCTGCAGCCTGGGAAAGGAGATCTCGTCGGTACCCACGAGACGCCACCCTCGCAGATCATCCCGGCCGACCGCCAGCCAGCCACCCCGTCCGCCATACCACTCCGGCGTCGGCCACCAGCCCGGTTCCCACGATCGGGTGCGCGGTTGTGCACAGCCCCCGGGGTTGTCCACAGCCCGATCCGCGCCCCTGGGCCGCAGGGGTGGGCGCCGATAGGCTGGAGCGGGGCTCGCCCCCCGGGACGGGTGGGGGCTGGACTGGGCACGGTTGAGCTGGCCGAGCCGGGGTGGCTGGCCCCGCTGGGGTGGGCGGCCCCGCTGGGGTGGCTGGCCGCGCGGTGCGGGTTGGGCTGGCAGGGGCTGAACCGGCCGGGCTGGCGGCCTGGCCCCGTTCACCCGACCGCGGGGACGCGGTGGTCACCGGGCCGTGGCGGTGCCAAACCGCCAGCCGTCACATCGCCGATCGAGCCGCAGGACCGTCAGCCACGCGCCACCAGCCGTGCGCCACCGATCGGGTGCGGCCGACGCGGCGCCGCGCTGTCAGCTCGCACCTCCTCCGACGGCCTAGGCCGGGGCGAGTCAGCCAGGGGAATCCAGGACACGGCGAACCAGGGCGCGAGGGACCGGGACAGGGGGGACCAGGACAGGGGGACCAGGGTGGACCAAGGTGTGGGAACCAGGGCGCGGGGGACCACGGGTGTCGCGGGTCGCCGGTCACGGCGCCTCGGTGCGGCGGCCCACGCCCGCGTAGAACGAGCACGGCGGGTGCGCGGCCGCCTCGTCGGTGTCCTCGGGCGTGTCCGGCCGCCAGTCCGGGCAGAACACCAGGCCCGGGTCGACCAGTTCGAACCCGCCCATCAACCGCTCCACCTGAGCCCGCCCGCGCAGGGTCACCGGATTCTGGCTGTTCTTGTAGAACTCCGCCGCGTGCGAGACACCCGGCAACTCGTCATCGCTCACGTGGGACAACACCAGATAACTCCCCGGTGCCATGGCTTCCCGGTAACGCGCGATCATCTCGACCGGGCGATCCGCGTCGGGAATGAAGTGCAGCAGCGCGACCATGAGGACAGCCACCGGTTCGTTGAAGTCCAGTAGCCGGGTCACGGTTTTCGAGTTCAGCACGCCGTGGACATCGCGCACATCAGCGAGCGCGATTCCCGCATTCGGATTACCGGCCAGCAGCAGTTCCCCGTGCGCCACGGCGACCGGCTCGTTGTCCACGTAGGCGACCCGGCAGCGCGGGTCCACGCGCTGGGCGATCTCGTGCACGCTGCCGAGAGTGGGCAGGCCACAGCCGATGTCCAGGAACTGGCGCACGCCCTGGGACACGCAGAACCGCACGGCCCGGCCGAGGAAGGACCGGTTGACCCTGGCCAGGTAGGGCATCTCGGGCAGCGCCTGGTAGATCCGGTTCGCCAGCTGGCGGTCCACCGCGAAGTTGTAGTTCCCACCGAGGTAATAGTCGTACAGGCGGGCCGCGCTCGGCGTGTTGAGGTCAACGGTGGCCGGGGCCCACACAGGTCGTTGTTCCATTGGTCACCTCGTTAACGTCGTTGAAAGTCCCGTCATATCGCGGTACAGCCTACCGACGAAAACAATTACGCCAACGGTCGACCCGACCACCCCCGAACGGCCTAACCGGTCGGCGTCTCCAGCTTCTCCCGGCCTGGAATATCCCGGGACAATGCGACAAGTCGGGATATCGCCCGGAGGTATTTCTTCCGATAACCACCGCGCAGCATTTCCTCGGTGAACAGGCTCGACAGGCGCTCCCCGGACACCGCCACCGGCACCGCCCGGTCGTAGAGCCGGTCGCCCAGCGCCACCAGGCGCAGGGCCACGTCCTGGTCCGGGGCCGCGTGCAGCCCGCGCAGGTGCACCGCGCTCACCCCGGCCACCAGTCGCCCGTACTGGGACGGGTGCACCTTGGCCAGGTGGGCGCACAGGGCGTCGAAGTCGTCCAGGCTGGCGTCCGGGATGCCGGCCGCGCTGGCCGCCAGCTCCTGGTCGGTCATGGGCTCGGGTGCCTCGGGCAGCCCCCGGTGCCGGTAGTCCGGACCGTCCACCCGCACCACGGCGAACTTGCTGGCCAGCGACTGGATCTCGCGCAGGAAGTTGTCGGCCGCGAACCGGCCCTCGCCGAGCTTGTCCGGCAGGGTGTTGGAGGTCGCCGCGACGAACACCCCGGCCGCGGTCAGCTCGCTGATCAACCGGGTCATCAGCATGGTGTCGCCGGGGTCGTCCAGTTCGAACTCGTCGATGGCCAACAGTCGGTGCCCGGACAGCAGCCGCACCGCCTGGGTGAACCCCAACGCCCCCACCAGGTGGGTCAGCTCGACGAAGGTGCCGTAGGCCCTGGGTTCGGGCACCGCGTGCCAGATCGAGGCGAGCAGGTGGGTCTTGCCCACGCCGAAGCCACCGTCCAGGTACAGCCCGGGCTTCCCGCTGGGCTGGCTGCCGCCGCCCCCCAGCAGCGAACGCAGCCAGCCGCCGCCCTGACCGCGCCTGGCCGCCACCCGCTCGGCGAAGGCCTGGCAGGCCTGCACCGCCGCAGCCTGGCTGGGCTCGTCCGGGTTGGGCAGGTACGTGTCGAACCGCACCTGGTCGAACCGGGGCGGCGGGACCAGGGCGGCGATCAACTCGTCCGCCTCGACGCGTGGGTTTCGGTCGCACAGGCGTAGGGCCACCATGCCCGCAGCCTAACCGCGTGCTGGGATGGTCAACGTGCACAGGTTGTGGCCATTGCCCCCGGAACCCAGCAGTGATGAGAGCGAGAACACCCCGAAGGAGGTCACCCGGATCGGGAGTGCTGATGATGTCGGTGACCAGGCTCACGGCCACGGCACCGGGCTGACCGGACCGACCGGCCCGGCCGTGGACGACGCCGAGCTGGAGCGGCTCTACGCCTACCCCGAGCCGCTGGAGCGTCCCTGGGTCCAGGCGCACTTCGTGGCCAGCGCCGACGGGGCGGTGACCGTCCACGGCCGGTCGGCCGGCCTGTCCAGCCCGGCCGACAAGAAGGTGTTCCGGCTCGGCCGGGACCTGGCCGACGTGGTCCTGGTCGGGGCGGGCACCGCGCTGGTCGAGGGCTACCGGGGCGTCAAGGCGACCGAGGTCCGCGCCACGCGCCGCGCCCGGCTCGGCCTGTCCCCGGTGCCCAGGATCGCCGTGGTGACCGACCGCTGCTCGATCCCGCCGGACTCCCCCCTGATCACCGACACCTCGGTGCCGCCCCTGGTGATCACCCCGGCCGCCGCCCCCGCCGACCTGCGCGACGCCCTGACCGAGGCGGGCGCCGAGGTGGTGGTGGTCGGCGAGCACCGGGTCGACCTGCGGGCCGCCATGTCCGAACTGGACCGGCGCGGGCTGCGCCGGGTGTGCTGCGAGGGCGGCCCCACCCTGTTCGGCGGACTGATCGCCCAGGACCTGGTCGACGAGCTGTGCCTGACCGTGTCCCCGCTGCTGGCCGGTGGGGACGCCGCACGCGTCGCGTTCGGGCCGCTGCCGCACGACCCGTTCCGGCTGCGACTGGTGTCCGTGCTGCACTCGGACAGCTCGCTGATGCTGCGCTACCAGCGCGACCGGTGATCCCGGGCCACCGGTGGCCGCCGGGTGATCGGTCATCCGGCGGCCGGGTGACTGCCCGGGGACCGGCGGCACTCGGCCGCCGCTGACGCCCGGCGTTCGCTGCCGGCCACCGGCCGGGGTAGCTCCACAGGGGGTGGTTTGCGCTGGATCGGGCGAACGCGGGCACCCGGATTGGGCGACGCAACGCCGTCGTGCGTGTCACGGCGGAGGTCCGTCCACCGGAAGGAGTGGGTCGCATGACGTCGAGCAGTCCGTCCAGACCTGGCCCCGGCGCTGGTGCCGGCCCCGGCGGCTCCAGCGGCATCGAACTCAGTGAGGCGGGGCCCGGCCTGCCCGGGCGCCCCACCCCGCCCGGGCAGGCCGGTGCGCCCGCGCCCCGGGCCGGGGACAGCCGCCAGTCGCGGCTGGCCGACGAGACCACGCAGGGCCGCACCACCATCTCGTCGGCCGTGGTGCAGAAGGTCGCCGCCATCGCCGCCAGGGAGATCTCGGGCGTGCACGAACTGGGCGGGGCCGGCATGGCGCGCGCGTTCGGCGCGATCCGGGAACGCATCCCCGGGGCCGGCACCTCCAGCACCGCCGGGGTGTCCGTGGAGGTCGGCGAGAAGCAGGCCGCGGTCGACCTGGACCTGGTGGTCGAGTACGGCGTGGGCATCGTGGAGCTGGCCAGGGCCGTGCGGCGCAACGTGATCACCGCGGTGGAGCGGATCACCGGGCTTGAGGTGATCGAGGTGAACATCGCGGTCAACGACATCCACCTGCCCGAGGACGACGGGCAGGCCGAACCTGCGCCGAGGGTCAGGTGAGTGCGCGCCCGGTGAGCGCGCCCAGCCTGGCGGAGCGCGTGCACGACGCGGTGTTGGGACACCCGGCCGTGCACGCGCTGACCACCGGCGCCTACGGCACGGTCACCTCCTACCAGCCCGGTCGGCGGGTGGTCGGGGTGCGCACCGGAGTCGGCGGCACCCCGGTGGAGATCGCCGTGGTGCTCTACTTCGGCCAGCCCGTGCCCCGGGTGGTGGATGAGTTGCGGCGCCGGGTGCGGGAGGTGGCCGGCCCGGTGCCGGTGGACGTGGTCATCGCCGACCTGGTGGAGCGGTCCGTGCCACGGCCACGAAGCGGATCTCGGTGAATCTCGGTGAGGAGCCTGACCATGAACGGAACCCAGACCGGGTTGTTCGCCGGTCTCATCCTCGGTCTCGCCGCCACGGGCGGGTTTGCCGCGTTCCTGATCACCCTGGTGGTCGGGCTCATCGGCCTCGGCATCGGCCGCGCCCTGGACGGCAAACTCGACCTGGGTGACCTGATCGGGCGGGGGCGTGCCCGGTGAGCACCGGGCACGCCGGTCGGTCCCGTGGCCACGACGCCGGCCGGACGCGGCCGGCCCGCCCCTGGCGGGTGCCGGGCCAACCAGGGGAACCCCGGCCGGCGCCGGCTGAACCGGCACGGGCTGAACCGGCACCGGCCCAGTCGGCACCGGCCAAGTCGGCACCGGTCGGGTCAGCGGCCGAGTCGGCCGACCCGGCCGACCGGGGCGCTCTGCGCATCGACCACACCGTGCTGCGCCGAATCGTCGAGCACACCGCCGACCAGGTGCCGGGCACGCTGTCCGGCGGGTCGGCGGCGGCCGGCGGCCGTGCGGTGCCGGGTGCCAGGGCCCGGCTCTCGGGCCGTGGCACCGAGGGCCGTGGCACCAAGGGCCGTGGCACGGGGGGCCGTGGCACCGAGGGCAGGGCCGACGATGACGGCGCCGATCTGGACGTGGCCGTGGAACTCGCCCTGGTGTACCCGGCGCCGATCCGCGCCACCGTCGACGAGGTGGGTGAGCGGGTGCGCCAGGCGGTGCGCCGGCTGACCGGGCACCGGGTGCGCTCGGTGTCGGTCACCGTGTCCGCGCTGCTGCCCCGGTCCCGACCGAGAGTGGAGTGAGGCCATGCGGGTGTTGGTGCGTTGTCTGGCCGCGCTGCTCGGCCTGGCCGTGGCCGGGGTCGGGCTGGCGCTGGCCGGCGAGACCGCCTGGGCGTGGGCGCGGCCGGACGCGGGGCCGCTGGTGGTGCCCTGGCCGGCCTGGCGCGCGCGGCTGGCCGCGCTGTCCTGGGCCAGCCCGGGGGTGCGGCTGCTCGCCGCGGCCGTGGCCGTGCTCGGCCTGCTGCTGGTGCTGGCCGCGCTCACCGCCCGCCACCGCGGGATCCGGCTGCACAGCCCGGCGCCGGAGGTCAGCGTGACCACCTCGCGGCGGTCGCTGGCCCGACTGGTCGGCGACCAGGTCCGCGCCGAGGGCGGGGTGGACCGGGCCCGGGTGCGGGCCGGTGCGCGGACGGTCCGGGTGCACGCGGCCAGCCGGTTCGACACCGAGGACCAACTGCGCTCCCGGGTGCGGGAGGTGGCCGGGCAGGCCGTCGCCGACCTGCCCATGCCGCGCTCGCCGCGGGTCGCCGTGGTGGTCGACTCGGCCAGGACGCCGCGATGACCCGCGCGACGCGAACCACCCCGGCCGCCTCGGTGGCGCGGCCGATCGCCGTCGAACGCGCGGTGACCCTGGTTGTCGGCCTGCTCGGGCTGCTGGCCGGGGTGGCCGCCCTGGTGGTGGGTGCCGGCTGGCTCGGCCACGGCCGGGCCGCCCGGCCGGTGCTGGACCCGCTCGCCATGACCTGGCTGGCCGGGCACGCCGCGCTGGCCAGGGTGCTGGCCGTGCTGGTCGGGCTGGTGCTGCTGGTGCTGGGGCTGGCCGTGCTGGTCCGCGCGGTGCGGCCGGAGCGGCATCCCGCGTTCGTGCTGGACCGCTCGCCCACCGACCGGCTGCGGGTCACCCCCGCCGCCGTGGCCGGCGCGGTGCGCGCCGACGCCGAGCGAGTGGACGGCGTGGCCAGGGCCAGGGCCCGGGTGGTCGGCAGCCGCGACCGGCCGGCCCTGCGGCTGGTGCTGTGGCTGCGCGAGGGCACCGACCTGCGCCGGGTCTGGCACGCCCTGGACGCGCGGGTGCTGGAGCGGGCCCGGCAGGCACTGGGCGTCGACCAGCTGCCCACCGCGGTGCGGCTGGAACTGGACACGGCCCGCCGGCAGCGGGTCCGCTAGCCACCAGCCCGGTTCCACCGCCACCAGCCCGGTTTGACCAGGCACGAACCCTGGCGCGGGCGCACCATGGCGGGGTGCCGCCGCCACTGCGCCCACCGATCCAGCCGATGCTGGCCACCTCGGTGCCGGACCTGTTCACCCGCGCGGACGCCGACTCCGGCGCGGAGCTGGTGTTCGAACCGAAGTGGGACGGGTTCCGCTGCCTGGTGTTCCGCGACGGTGCCGAGATCACCCTGCAGTCGCGCAACGGCAAGCCGCTCAACCGCTACTTCCCCGAGGTGCTGGCCGCGCTGCCCGCGGCCCTGCCCGACCGGGTGGTGCTGGACGGGGAGCTGGTGGTGGCCAGGCAGGGCCGGCTGGACTTCGACGCGCTGTCCGAGCGCATCCACCCGGCGGCCAGCCGGGTGCGCGCGCTGGCCGAGCGGACCCCGGCCAACTACGTCGCCTTCGACCTGTTGGCCACGGCCGAGCAGGCCGTGCTGGACGAGCCGACCACCGCGCGCCGGCAGGCGCTGCTCGACGCGGTCACCCCCACCGAACTGGTGCACCTCACCCCGGCCACCACCGACATCGCCCTGGCCCGGTCCTGGTTCGAGCTGTTCGAGGGCGCCGGCCTGGACGGGGTGGTCGGCAAGCCCGCGCACGGCGGCTACACGCCGGGGCGGCGCACCATGGTGAAGGTCAAGCACGCGCGCACCGCCGACTGCGTGGTGGCCGGGGTGCGCTGGCAGACCGGCACCACCCCGGGCACGGCCGTGGGCTCGCTGCTGCTGGGCCTGTACGACCACGCCGACGTGCTGCACCACGTGGGCGTGGTGGGCGCGTTCCCCGCCGCCACCCGCCGGGCGCTGGCCGACGAGTTCGGCGCACTCGTCGAGGACGCCCCGGAGCGGCACCCCTGGCTGGGGCCGGACGCCGGCGACGGGCGCCGCCTGCCCGGTCCGGTCACCCGCTGGCGCAGCGGCGAGCTGCCCTGGATGCCGCTGCGGCTGGAGCGCGTGGTCGAGGTGGCCTACGACCACACCGAGGGCGGGTATCCGGGCCGGTTCCGGCACACCGCCCAGTTCGTGCGCTGGCGGCCGGACCGGGAGGTGCGCTCCTGCCGCTACGACCAGCTGGACGAGCCGGCCCGCTACGACCTGGCCGCGGTGCTGCGCGGCCAGGTGCGCCCCTCCCGGTGAGCGCCCGGCGCGGTCAGCGCCGCGCGCTGCGGGTGGCGCCCACGGACGCGGCGACCACGCAGCAGATGGCCAGCCACTGGAGCACGCCCAGCCGCTCGTGCAGCACGAGCAGCCCGGCCAGTGCCGCCACGGCCGGTTCCAGGCTCATCAGCACGCCGAACACCCGGGGCGGCATGCGGCGCAGCGCCTCCAGTTCCAGCGAGTAGGGCACCACCGAGGACAGCAGGGCCACGGCCACGCCCGCGACCAGCACGGTCGGCTGCAACAGGGCGGTTCCCGCGTCGAGCACGCCCACCGGCGCGACCAGCACACCGGCGAAGGACATGGCCAGCGCCAGGCCCCGGCCGTCACTGGTCTGGCTGCCCAGTGCCGCGGACAGCAGGATGTAGCCGGCCCAGCCCAGCCCGGCCAGCAGGGCGAACACCACGCCGAGCCAGTTCAGCCCGCCGCTGCCGCCCCCACCGGCCAGCAGCACCACTCCCCCGCCGGCCAGCAGCGCCCACAGCCCGTCCAGCCAGCGCCGCGAGCCGAGCACGGCCACCGCCAGCGGCCCGAGGAACTCGATGGTGACCGCCGCGCCCAGCGGAATGCGCTCCACCGCCTGGTAGAACACCAGGTTCATGCCGCCGAGCACGGCGCCGTAGCCGGCCACCACGGCGAGCGTGCGCCGGTTCAGCCGCGGCGAGGGGCGCCACACCACCAGCAGCACCAGGGCCGCGAACACCAGCCGCAACGCCACCGCGCCGGACGCGCCCACCAGGCCGAACAACTGCTTGGCCACGGCCGCGCCCACCTGCGTGGTGACGATGCCGGCCAGGATCAGCGCCGGCGGCGGCACCGCGCCGAGGGTGCGCCCGGCGATCGCCGCCAGGCCGCCCCCACCGGCCGGGGCGTCCGACATCCGATCGACGTGCGCCATCACCACGTCGGGCTCCTCTCACCAGATCAACGTCATCGGATCAACGGGGATCGCCGCGCACACCGCGGGCGATCGGACCGCGCGCCGCGCGGTGGGCCGTCCGGCCTGGTCCGGTGCGACCGGGTTTCACCCGGTGGTGGTCACTCGGGCAGGGGCGGCGGCACCAGCACGGTCATGGTGAACCGGCAGGGCTCGTCGCCCACGGCCACGTAGCCGTGCGGCTGGTCGCCGGCCAGCACCGCGGCACCACCCGCGCGCAGCATGCCGACGCTGCCGGCCACCCGCAGCTCCACCGCGCCCTCGATGAGGTGCAGCAGCTCCCTGGTGCCCGGCGCGTGCGGCTCGCTGTGATGCTCCTCGCCGGGCCGCAGCCGCCAGTCCCACAGTTCGGCCGGGGGCGTGGTGTCGCCCAGCAGCAGCACGCCCCGACCGCCGTCGGCGCCCTGCCACAGGGCCACGCCCTCGTCCGGCTCGACCACCCGCAGCGGCGGCTCGTCCACGACCTCGACCAGCCGGGCCAGGGTGGTGCCGAACGCGTCGGAGAGCCGCCAGAGCGTGCCGATGCACGGGTTGCCCTTGCCCTGCTCCACGGCCACCAACACGCTCTTGCTCACCCCGGAGCGGCTGGCCAGCGTGTCCAGGCTCCACCGGCGCGCGGTCCGGGCCGCGCGCACGTTGGCGGCGATGGCCCTGGTCACGGCTTCCTGGTCCGGCACCCGCGCTCCGTCCTGGTCGGCACCGCCGGGGATCGCCAGCGGTCGGTAGATCACACCGGCCGGTAGCGTATAGCACCACATCGCGGGTCTTCCAGCACGACGACCAGGCACGACGACCGGCTACGGCGACTGCCGGCCGCCGGCCTGTTCGGCCTTCAGCGCCGCTGGTCGGACCGGGCCCACTCACCGTGCCCACACCTGGGGCGTGCGAGGCTTCCCGAGAACCCAGCCGTCCCATGCGAGAGCTTGATGCAACAACCAGAAGCAGCCGCGTCACGTCGACGGTCCCGCTGGTCCGACCGCACGCGTCGGCGCCTGGCCGGCCCGCTGGGGCTGGTGGGCGCCGCGCTGCTCACCGTGGTGTCGGCCTGCAGCGTCGGCCCCTCCACCCGTCCGCCCGTGGCCATCGACGGCGGCGGCGCCGAGTCACCCGGTGGCCCGACCTCCAGCGCCACGGAGATCCCACCGCTGGACCGGGCCCCCGCCGACCGGCTGGGCTGGTCGGACTGCGCGGACAGCACCCGGGAGCGGCTGGGCGACGCGGGCGCGGCGACCACGCTCACCTTCGAGTGCGTCCGCATGCAGGCGGTGCTGGACCCGCCCAGCCGGCCGGGCCGGGGCAGCCTGCGGATCTCCCTGCTCAAGGCCGGCACCGGCGCGGTGCCGCTGGTGCTGGTCAACGACGCGGCCGGCGAGCCGGGCACGCTGGCCGCGGCCCGGCTGGCCACCCAGTTGCCGGCCCAGTTCTTCGAGACGTTCTCGCTGATCGGCATGGACCGCCGGGGCACGGGCGACTCCGAGGCGGCCCGGTGCGTCTCCCCGGAGGTGCGCGACCAGATCATCGGCTACGACCCGGGCAGCACCGACGTGACCGGCCTGCTGGAAACCGCGCGCAAGGCCAGCCAGGAGTGCGTGCTCGACCTGGACGACCGGCTGGCCGCGCTGGACACCTGGCGGGCCGCGGCCGACCTGGAGACGCTGCGCGAGTCACTGGGCGTGTCCCGGCTCAACGCGATCGGCCGAGGCGAGGGCTCCCGGGTGCTGACCACCTACGGCAGCCGCTACCCCAACCGGGTCGGCCGGGTGGTGCTGGACGGCGCGCTGGACCCGACCGCGGACGCCACCGGCCAGGCCGAGAACCGGGCGATCGGCGCGGAGCAGGCGTTCGACGCGTTCGCCGCCGACTGCGTCGCGCACAACTGTCCACTGGGGACTGATCCGAGGCAGGCCGTGCGGGACCTGCTCGACCAGTTGCGCGGCCAGCGGGTCCCCGGCGGCGACCGGCCCGGCGGCGCCGGCGTCGACGCGGTCCCGCTCACCGCGGGCACGGCGCTGCGGGCGATCCTGCGCGGCCTGGAGGACCGGTCGGCGTGGTCGCGGCTGGCCGAGGCGATCGCCGCGGCGCGCACCGGGTCCGGGAACGCGCTGACCGCGTGGGCGGCGCCGCTGGTGCTGGACAGCAGCCAGGACGACCCGCCGCTGCTGGACGGGGAGCTGGTGACCGGGTGCAACGACACCGCGTCCCGGCTGCCCCCGGAGCAGGTGAGCAAGCTGGCGCAGGACTGGCAGACCAAGCACCCGCTGTTCGGGGTGCTCTTCGCCCAGCAGCTGGTGCTGTGCGGGCCGTGGCCGGTCCCGGCCCAGCCGCTGCCGGACACCGACCTGGCCGGGGCGCCGCCGGTCCTGGTGCTCAGCACCGCGGCCGACCCGGTCGTGCCGGCCGCGGCCACCGAACGGGCCGCGCAGCACCTGAGCCAGGCGGTGCTGGTGAGTTGGCAGGGCGGTGGGCACGGCGCGTTCCCACGCGTCTCGTGCACCACCACCCTGGTGCAACGGTTCCTGGTGGACGGTCAGGTACCAGAGGACGGTACGGTCTGCCCCCCGTGAGTCGGTCCCCTCTGATCGTCTCGCCCCGGGCGGCTGGTCAGCCTCAGCAGCTGGAGCAGCAGCCGCACCCGGGCCCGGTGCACGTCGAACAGCAGCCGCAGCCGCTCAGCTGAACGTTCTCGGTCGACGCGGTTGTCTCTGCCGTCATGTCGTCCTCCCCTGTGGTCGCAACGAAAACCAGCGGAACCAACTACAGACGGTATTTCCGGCACCGGCACGAGTGATACCGCCACGTGAGGGACGGCCCCATCACTCGTTCGCCAGCCAGGCCCGGAACAGGCCTCGCCTCGGGTGAATTCCGGCCCGGCCGGGCCCGTTCCCGCCCCACCGGCGTGCTTCGTCCAGCCGGCCGACCGCATCGCCGGGACCGCGGCCGGGCAGCACGCGCGCCGATCACCGGTCGATCGACCACCGCCGCAGGGGCCGATCACCGGTCGGGACTGGTTCGCCGCCGGGCCGGCATCGTCGACACCCCGGCGGCGCGTTCCCAGCGCTAGCTGGGCAGCTCCTCCAGGGCCCGCTGGGCCGCCTCCAGCTCGGCGCGCAGCTGCTCGACCCGGGCCAGCTGCTGCTCGCGCGCGGCGTCCAGCACGGCCTGGATGGCCTCGGCCACGTCCGGGTGCAGCACCTTGGCGGCCTGGGCCACGTGCGAGGCCGGCACCGGCGCGGACCGGACCGTGCGCTTCTTGCCGGTCACCACGTCCACCGTCCACTCGCCGTCGGCGGTGGAACTCAGCGTCACCGTCACCTCGCTGGGCTTGGCGACCCGACGGGCACCGGAACCGGCGCGCGCCGGCCGCTTGCCCGCCGACTCGGTCGGGCCGGCCGCGTCCGCGCGCGGCTTGCTGACCGGCTCCGGCGGCGCCGGCGGGATCCAGGGCTCGGCGACGACCGGGGCGGCCGGTTTGGCCGGGGCCTTGGGCTTGCGCGGCGGCTTGGTGAGTGTCATCTCCGCGGGCGAGAAGGACAGCTCGTCCTGCGAGCCGGTCGGGCGGACCTGGATGAAGTCGCCCTCGGCCGGCTCGGTGAACCCGAGCACCTTGGCCGACCGGCCGGCCTCCATGCCGACCGCCTTGGCGGTGAACCACACGGTGGGCGTGCGCCCCTCGGCCAGTTCCGCCCGCAGGTGGTCGAGGTCGGCCGCGGATAACGCGGCCGACGATCGCCGCGGTGGTTGTTCCTGCGTCATATGCCCCTCCCGGTAGGCATGGTCATCTGTGGCGGGTGCAGCCTGCCGCATGCCACCGACAGAGCGTGACGCGCCTCGGCTCGCCTCGGCCGGCCGCCACCAGTGTGGCGCCCCATCCTGGCGGACGTGCCCGCGCGGGAAAACCCCGTGCCCGCAACACATTCTGGTCGTCCACAAAGGACTGATCCGGGACGGTGACGCCGACGTGGCCACACGGACGGACCAGCCGTGAAAACCACCCTGCGGCGTGTTCGTCCCGATATGCCGCGCGCCATCACCCGAATGGCGGTACGCTGTGGGCCGGCCAGGAGGGGCGCTGGCTGCGAGGTACAACCGAACACTGGTTAACAGCAGAAGGATTCCTGTCGCACACCCGTGGGGGAGAACCGCATGTCACCGACCCCGATCTATGACGACCTGATTCGTGAGTTCGAGCAGATCATCGAGGGGTTCGAGCACCCGAAGGCGTCGGCGGCCACCTGGGCGGCCGAATCGTCGACAGCGGACACGAACCTGGTCGACGAGGACTGAGGGACAGCCTCCAGACGTTGGTTGAGGGTGGTCGCACCGATCCCGTTCGGATCGGGCGACCACCCTCACTCCGTTCTCCCGGCGCTTCCCCGACCGCGGCGGGTGGCGCGCACCCGCCGCCGCCCGGCTCAGCCGGCCGGTTGCTGCACCAGGTCGGCCGGCACCGGGGTGCCGTCCCGCAGCGCGCCGAACAGCTGCTTGGCCTTGGCCTGGTTCCACACCACCACCGAGCCGGCCCCGGACACCTGGTCGAACCCGCCCACCGGCGCGGTCGCGGTGTCCATCCCGCCGCCGAGGGCGAAGGCCAGCCCGGCCAGGTTGTGCAGGTGGTCGTCGTCGCCCACCGAGATCGCGTCGCTCAGGTCGAAGGCCAGCGGCAGCGAGCGGAACGGGTTGGCCAGCACGGCGGCGCTGGTGGCCTTGTGCAGCAGCGCGGACAGGAACTTGCGCTGGTTCTGCACCCGCTCCAGGTCACCGGACTGGAACGCCCTGGTGCGCACGAAGCCGAGCGCCTGCGCGCCGTTCAGCTCCTGGCAGCCGGCGGGCAGGTCGATGCCGGCCTTGGGGTCCTTCATCGGCTCGTCCAGGCACATCTCCACCCCGCCGACGTCGTCGACCACGTTGGCGAACCCGCCGAAGCCGATCTCGACGTAGTGGTCCATGCGCAGCCCGGTGGCCTGCTCCACGGTCCGGGCCAGCAGGGGCGGCCCGCCGATCGCGAACGCGGCGTTGATCTTGTTCTTGTCGTGTCCCGGGATGGACACGTAGGAGTCGCGGGGCAGGCTGACCAGGATCGGGTTTCCCGAACCGTCCGGGATGTGCATGATCATGATCGTGTCGGTGCGGTGCCCGGCCGCGCTGCCCGTGGCCAGCTCCGCCTTCTCCTCCTCGGACAGCCCATCCCTGGCGTCCGAGCCGACCAGCAGCCAGTTGGTGCCCGCGCCGGCGGCCGGCCGGTCCGGGTAGTCCGCCAGCGCGGTCACCCGCTTGAGCGAGGAGTCGACGTAGAACCACAGGCCGACCAGCAGCAACAGCAGCACCACCAGGACGGTCAGCACCACCTTGCCCCGGGAGCGCCTGCGTCGTCGGGCCGGCCCCGCGCCGGCTGGCTGCTGGTGGTACCCAGCCGCGGCGGTCCCACTCCGGTTCACCATGTTGTCCCCCGATCAGCTGCGCGGTCGCCGGTCGCAGCGGGCGTTCAGGTCGTCGGCACGACGTTGTCGGTACGAGGTTCGTCGGTACGGGTCGTCGGCGGATCGCTCCGCCCTGTGCATGAGGACGTGTGACCGGGGGGAGGGGTTGCCGCGTCCGGCCACGCGCCCACCGGCCACGCCGTGGTCGCACCGGGCACGCGATCGCTGACCGCACGTTATCGGTTCTCTCCGACGTGCCGCCGCCGGCCCGGCCCGGGTCCCGCCCGTGCCGCAACGCTACCGGCCGGACCGGACCGGGGGTCGGGGCGCCGCGGTCCAGCGCGCGGGCCCGGCCGGGGTCACGGCGTCCGGCGCCGCCGCTGGCCCACGCCGTGTCTGGTCCGCTCCCGGGACTCGGCCACCACCAGCCAGGCCAGCCACAGCACTGCCACGCCCACCAGCACACCCATCGCGACCAGCGCGGTCAGCCACTCGTCGATCATCTCGCTCCTCCGGACAGTGCTTGCTCGGGCGCCCGCTGGACCACAGCCCCAGCTACGCCAGGTCACGATCAGCGACACACTGTCACGGCAGGCCGCGCGATGTCATCTTCCTTACCCCCACCGAGGCAGGCTCACCAGGCAGAACACCGCACGAGCCAGCCGGACGGGGCAGTCGCGCGCCGCCGCCCACCGGCCGAGGTGCGGCGGTGGGCGGCGGCGGGTGGTCTCGACGTGGTCGGTGCGGTCGGGGTTTTCGGGGTTTTCGGGGTGTGCGCGGCCGTCAGCCGATCAGGCTGGTCAGCGCGGGCAGGAAGCCGTTGCGGTGCCCGTTGGTGTTGGGGTGGTAGGAGTCGCCCAGCGGGAAGGTCAGCCCGTTGATCCAGGCCGAGCTGGCGCAGATCCCGTGGCCGGCGAAGGCCGGGCGCACGTCGAGGAACTCGAAGCCGGCCGTGCCCACCCGCTGCTGGACGACCGTGTTCAGCAGGTCGGCGGCCTGGTTGAGGGTGGTCCGCTTGGTCTGGCTGAGCCCGCCGAAGCAGGAGCCCGACTCGAACAGTCTCGGGTAGCCCAGCACCACCACCCGCGCCGAGGGCGCCGCCGCGTCCACGGCCCGGTAGGTCTGGTCCAGCAGCGCGGGCAGCTCCGCGTTGATGAACTGCTGCTTGTCGGCGACCGCGGTGGCGCAGTCCTGGTCGCTGCCCAGGGTGCAGGTGGTGACCACCTCGCCGAAGCCGGCGTCGTTGCCGCCGATGGACAGCGTCACCAGGTCGGTCGCCGCGGACAGCGCGGACACCTGGTTGGCCAGCACGTCCGCGGTTGTCGCCCCGGAGCAGGCGGCGAACGCGAACGAGCTGACGTCGTGGGTGGAACTCCACAGCGCGGCGTAGGCGCGCGGGCTGCGCTTGCAGTTGCCGCTGCCCGAGTCGTACTGACCGGTTCCGGTGCCGGAGGCGTAGGAGTCGCCGAGGGCGACGTAGTCGACCGGGGCTGGCGCCGCCGCGGCCACCCCACCCAACAGGACACTGGGCACCACGGCGGCGAGCGCTCCCACAAAAGCGCCAACCATCTGACGGACGCGCAACATTGGGACCTCCGTTTCACACGGCCTGGGAAAAATTAACTAGCACGCAGGCCGTGGAAACGGACACATTCCGGCAAAAGTTAATGCGATAATCAGGTGGCGATCACGCAAACGGGCGTTGGCGCAGCCAGGGGCGTACCTGACGGGGTGAGCGCCCCACTCGCCCGGTCGACCCGAAAACTGGTGACCGTGCCCGAATTCTGATTTGCGGCGAACAGCAGCGAGCCGGTCGGATCGAAACTGATGTGCCGGGGGAATTTGCCGCCAACCGGTGGAGTGGCCAGCAGCCGAAGCGCGGCACCGCCCTGCTCCACCGCGAACACCGCGATGGTGTCGTGGCCCCGGTTGGACAGGTAGACGAACCGGCCGTCGGCGGACACCAGCACCTCGGCCGGGTAGTTGCGCACGCCGGCGTCGCCGTTGGGGCTGGTGGGCTGGGTCTGGCCGAAGGTCAACCGACCGGTGGCCGGCGCGTAGGCGGCCACCGCGATGGTGCTGTCCAGTTCGTTGGCCACGTAGGCGAACCGCCCGTTGGGGTGGAAGGCCAGGTGCCTCGGCCCGGCCCCGGGGCGGGTGGCCGAGCGGGCGGCCAGCCGCAGCCTGCCGGTGCCCAGGTTCAGCTCGTAGGCGTACACCGAGTCCGTGCCCAGGTCCACGGCCAGCACGTACCGGCCGGCCGGGTCGGTGAGCACCATGTGGGCGTGCGGGCCGGCCTGGCGGTCGGGGTCCGGGCCGGAACCGGTGTGCCGCACCAGGTCGGTGCGCGCGCCCAGGGACCCGTCCGCGCGCACCGGGTGCGTGGACAGGCTGCCCGAGCCGTAGTTGGCGCTGATCACGTACCTGCCGCTGGGGTGAACGCACAGGTGGCAGGGGCTGTCCCCGCCGGTGGACTGCGCGTTGAGCACGCGCGGGGCGCCGGCCTCGTCCACGGCGATGGCGGTGACCCGGCCGGCGGCCTGCTCGTTGACCGCGTACAGCCGCCGGCCGGTGCGGTCGAAGGTCAGAAACGACGGGTCGGCCACGCCGGCCAGCACCCCGGTGGCGGTGAGCTGCCCGGTGGTCAGGTCGTAGCGGCCCAGCCCGATGCCGGTCCCGCCGCCGCTGGAGGTGTAGGTGCCCAGGTAGACCCGGCCGGTGGGGGCGGGCCGGTGCCGGCCGGCCGCATCCTGGTCCCCGGCCTGGCCGCTGGTCACCGGATCGGCCGACCCGGCGCCAGCCGGCGCGGGGCCAGCCGCCCCAGGGCCAGCCGGCGCTGGGCCAGCCGGCGCGGGATCAGTCGGGGTCGGATCAGCCGACGCGGAAGCGCCCGTGCCCAGTGCCACGCCCAGCCCCACCCCCATCGCTCCGAGAAACCGCCGTCGTCCCACGCCTGCGCGCATGCCCGTCGCACCTTCCGGATCAGCCTGTGCCAACACCCGGAGCCCTCGCCCGGAGTGGCTCCGGCATCTCACATTGGCCTGGACCACTCGCGTTGACAAGAGCCGGGCCGGCACGACCCCGCGCGGACAACCGCCACTCGACCGGGTGAACCTGTCCGTGGCAAACCGCCGCCGGACAGCCGCTCGACGCAACAAATCACTCGATCAACCCCTTGTTCGCACAATGATCAGCGGAAATACGCAACGAGGAGTGGATGAAACAGTCGTCGCCCGCGTTCTAGCCTTGGGTATGACCGTCACCGCACCCCACTCCTCCGGCCAGCCAGCCGACGTTCCCGCCGGCACGGGTGAGTTCGTCGCCCTCGACGAGCAGTGGAGCACGCACAACTACCACCCGCTGCCCGTGGTGATCAGCCACGCCGAGGGCGCCCGGGTGACCGATGTGGACGGCCGCGAGTACCTGGACTTCCTGTCCGGGTACTCGGCGCTCAACTTCGGCCACCGCCACCCCGCCCTCATCGCCGCCGCCACCGAACAGCTCGGCCGGGTGACCCTGACCAGCCGGGCCTTCCACCACGACCAGCTGGGCCTGTTCTGCCGGGAACTCGCCGAGCTGACCGGCACCGAGATGGTGCTGCCGATGAACTCCGGCGCCGAGGCGGTCGAGTCCGCGATCAAGGTCGCCCGCAAGTGGGCCTACCAGGTCAAGGGCGTGCCCGACGGCACGGCCGAGATCGTGGTGGCCGGCGCCAACTTCCACGGCCGCACCACCACCATCGTGTCCTTCTCCACCGATCCCGTGGCGCACAACCACTTCGGCCCGTACACGCCCGGGTTCACCGTGGTGAAGTACGGCGACGCCGAGGCCATGGCCTCGGCCATCACCGAGCGCACCGCCGCCGTGCTGATCGAGCCCATCCAGGGCGAGTCCGGCGTGGTCGTGCCCCCGGCCGGCTACCTGCGCGAGGTCCGGCGGCTCTGCGACGCCCACAACATCCTGCTGATCGCCGACGAGATCCAGTCCGGCCTGGCCCGCACCGGCGACCTGCTGGCCCTGGACCACGAGGGCGTCCGCGCCGACCTCTACACCCTGGGCAAGGCCCTGGGCGGCGGCATCATGCCGGTCTCGGCCGTGGTGGGCAGCCGCGCGGTGCTCGGTGTGCTGCGGCCGGGCGAGCACGGCTCCACGTTCGGTGGCAATCCGCTGGCCTGCGCCATCGGCCGGGCCGTCATCCGGCTGCTGGCCACCGGCGAGTTCCAGCAGCGCTCCCGGGAACTGGGCGCCCACCTGCACGGCCGGCTGGGCGAGCTGATCGGCAGCGGCGTGGCCGAGGTGCGCGGCCGCGGCCTGTGGGCCGGGGTGGAGATCGCCCCGGGCGGCCCCACCGGCCGGCAGGCCAGCGAGGCGCTGGCGGCGCGGGGCGTGCTGTGCAAGGAAACCCACGACACCACGCTGCGGGTGGCGCCGCCGCTGGTGATCAGCCGCGCCGACCTGGACCGGGGCATCGACGCGATCGCCGCGGTGCTGACCAGGTGAGCCGCTGACCCGGTGAGCCGCTGCCCCGGTGGCTCCCCTGGCCAGTGGTCCCACTGACCCGTTGGTCTTGAGCCGCTGACCGGCCGGGCTCGGCTGACCGGCCGGCCCGGCCCACCGGAGTACCGTCGCCGACGTGACAGCACTGGGGTGGGTCGGCATCGTCCGACACGGGCAGAGCAGCGCCAACGTGGCCATGGACCAGGCCGAGGCCGCCGGCCTGGCCCGGACCGGCAGCCCGCACCGCGACGCGGACGTGCCCCTGACCGAGCAGGGCCGGTCCCAGGCGCGCGCGGTGGGCCGGTGGCTCGCCGAGCTGCCCGCCGAGGACCGGCCCGACCTGGTGGTGGTCTCGCCCTACCTGCGCACGGTCGACACCGCCCGGATCGCGCTGACCACCGCCTTCGGCGAGGGAGTGGTTTCCCCGGTGTTCGACGAGCGCCTGCGCGACCGGGAACTCGGCGTGCTGGACCTGCTCACCTCGCACGGCGTGGCCGAGCGGTTCCCCGAGGAACTGGCCCGCAAGAAGCACCTGGGCCGGTTCTACTACCGCCCGCCGGGCGGCGAGTCCTGGGCGGACGTGGCCCTGCGCGTGCGCACCCTGCTCAGCGAGCTGCGCACCGAGCACGCCGGCCAGCGGGTGCTGTTCTTCGCGCACGAGATCACCGTGTTCCTGCTGCGCTACCTGCTGGAGGAGATCCCCGAGCCGGAACTGCGCGCCATCGCGCTGCCCAACGTGGTGGCCAACGGGTCGATCACCACCTGGGAGCCCACCGCCGGGGGCGGCTACCGCATGGTGCTCGCGCACGGCACCGACCACCTGCGCCGGCACGGCGCGCTGCCCACGGTCGCCGACGACGCCGCCACCCAGACCGCCTGATCCCGCCGCTCCCCCGGGCGGCGGGTCGCCGGTTAGCCCCCCGCGAATCCGGGTAGCCGAGGCTGGAGCCACCAGTCTGGGGCCAGGTGCTCACGCACGTGTGGAAGGAGGAGCGGCATGACCACGCACGAGACGCGATGGCACGCGTCGACCCGGCCGGAGGACCGCCCGATCGGCCAGTTGGTCAGCGACATGTCCGAGCAGCTGACCCGGCTGGTCCGCGACGAGATGCGCATCGCCGCGCTGGAGATGCGGCAGAAGGGCAAGCGGCTCGGCCGGGGCGCCGGCCTGCTCAGCGGCGCCGGCGTGCTCGCCCTCTACGGCGGCGGCGCGGTGATCGCCGGCCTGATCATGCTGCTGGCCACGGCGATCACCCCGTGGGTCGCGGCGATCATCGTCGGGGTCGCCCTCCTGATCATCGCCGGGGTGTTCGCGCTCGCCGGCCGGTCCTCGGCCAGGCGCGCCGTGCCGCCACTGCCCGAACAGGCCGTGTCCGACGTGCGCAGGGACATGCAGATGCTCAAGGAAAGGGCGCACGGATGAGTACTTCGCAACGCAGGGCCAACGACGTCCCGGTCGGGGTCCCGCCCCAGGCCAGGGAACACGCCATGGACATGCGGCCGATCACGCCGGACCAGGCTGACATCCGCCCGTCCGACTCGCCGCGCATGGCCGAGCTGCGCGCGGACGCCGCGCTGACCCGCGAGGAACTGGGCGAGACCGTGGAAGCGTTGGCGCACAAGATGAACGTGCCCCGGCGCGCCAAGGAGCAGCTGGACCAGCGCAAGGCCGCGTTGCAGGCCAGGACCGAGCAGACCCTCAACGCCATGCCCCCGCCCGTGGCCAACCTGGCCCAGCAGGGCATGGCCGCGGTGCGACGGCGCCCGGCGGCGTTCCTGGTCGGCACCGTGGTGGCCGTGCTGGTGCTGCGGATGATGGCCCGTCGGCGCGGGTCCCGGTGACACCGTGACGGGACCCGCGCCGGCGCGGGTCCCGTGTCCTCGGGTCCCGGTGTCGCGGTGGTTCAGAGGACCGTGGCGACCTCGTCGAAGCCCAGGCGCGGAGCCCTCGGGTAGGTGGCGGTGTGGTCCGCGTGCCCGATGTTCGCCACCACCAGCGGTTCCGTGCCGGTGCCGGCGAAGAACTCCGCGCGCACGCCGTTGACGTCGAACCCGGTCATCGGCCCGACGGCCAGGCCGGCCGCGCGCACCGCCACGATGAAGTAGCCGATCTGCAGGGCCGCGCTCAGCCGGGCGGAGCGCAGCCGCAGCTCCTCGTCGTCCGCGAACATCTCCCTGGCGTTGGGCACCGCCGGGAAGACCGTGGGCAGCAGCTCGTGGAATTCGCCGTCAGCGGCCAGGATCGCGGTGACCGGAGCCTTGGCCGTCTTGTCCCGGTTGCCGCCGAACATGTGCGGCAGCAGTCGGCCGCGCGCCTCGGCGCTGCGCAGGAACACCACCCGCAGCGGCTGGCTGTTCATCGCCGTCGGCCCCCACTTGGCCAGGTCGAGCACGGCGCGCAGCTGCTCGTCGGTGACTGGCTCGTCGGTGAACGCGTTGGCCGTGCGGGCCGCGCGGAACAGCAGGTTCTGCGCGTCAGCGGCGAGCGCGAGCACGTCGTGCAGACCGTTCTCGGGCAGGGTGGGAACCCCAGTGGACATCGGCTGGCCCTTCGGTGCGGAACACGAAACGGGGCCGGTGCACCGACCGGCCCCGTCACCACGTCAGCCCCTCATCCTGCTCACCGGGCCCGGTGCGCGCCCACTGTTTGTGCGCGCACCCACACGATTCGGCGCGACCGCTGGCGTCACTGCGCCCGCTGGTAGAAGGGCAGCGTGGTCACCTCGACCGGCTCCTGCCGGCCCCGCACGTCCACCAGCAGCCGGGTGCCCGGCTCGGCGTGCGCCGTGGCCACGTAGGCCATGGCCACCGGATGGCCCAGCGTCGGGGAGGGCGCGCCACTGGTGACCGTGCCCACGGTGGCGCCCTGCTCGTCCAGCACCGGGTAGCCGTGCCGGGGCGCCCGCCGGCCGGTGCTGGTCAGTCCGACCAGGACGGTGTCCACTCCGCGCTCGGCCACCTCGGCCAGCGCGGCCCGGCCCACGAAGTCCCCGGGCTTGTCCAGCTTCACCACCCGGCCCAGGCCGGCGTGGTACGGGGTGAGTTCGGTGGTGAGTTCGTTGCCGTACAACGGCATCCCGGCCTCCAGCCGGAGGGTGTCCCGGCAGCCAAGGCCGGCGGGCCGCAGCCGGTGGGCGTTGCCGGCGGCCAGCAGGGCCCGCCACACCGCGACCGCGTGCTCCGGCGCGACGAACAGCTCGAAGCCGTCCTCACCGGTGTAGCCGGTCCGGGCCAGCAGCACCGGCTGGCCGGCCACCTGCGCCGGGTAGGAGGCGTAGTAGCGCACCCCGTCCAGGTCGATCGAGCACAGCCCGGACAGGATCGCCACCGAGGCCGGTCCCTGCAGCGCGATCAGCGCGTACTCCTCGGAGGCGTCGGTGACCAGGGCGTCCCGGTTCACCGCGCGCTCCACCAGCGCGGCCAGCACCACGGCGGTGTTGGCCGCGTTGGCCACCACCAGGTACTCGTGCTCGCCGGTGCGGTAGACGATCAAATCGTCCAGCACACCGCCGTCGTCCTGGCAGATCATCGTGTACCTGGCCCGGCCGACCTTGATCGCCGAGGCGTTGCCGACCAGGGCGTGGTCCAGCACGGCGCCGGCCTCGTGCCCGGTGACCCGGATCTCCCCCATGTGCGACAGGTCGAACAGCCCGGCCGTCTGCCGGACGGCCTTGTGCTCGGCGAGTTCGCTCTCGTAGCGCAGCGGCATCCGCCAGCCCGCGAAGTCGGTGAACATCGCGCCGAGGGCCTCGTGCTCGGCGTGCAACGGTGTCTGACGGCTGGCTGCTGACTGCATGCTGGGCCTGTTCCTCTCGCTCCTGCTTATCTGGTGGCATCAAAACACCTGGCCCGAACCGCCGCGACAAAGCCCGCCCAGGTCCGGGGTGTGACCCGGAACGCGCCACCGCCCGGCGTCGGGGAATCCGGGCGACGGGCCGCGGCCGGCGGGCGGCAGGCCCCGTTCACACCACTGGCCGCGTTCCCCGGGATGTCGCCGGGGCAACGCGGCCAGTGTGCGGTGTGCGGTGTGCGGTGCTGATTCAGAGGGTGCCGCCGGCGCGCACCCGGTCGGTGACCTTGCGCTCGGCGTAGAACGACACGAACGGGATGGTGCCGGCCAGCAGCACCAGGATGGTTCCCTTGATCGACCAGCGGGCCTTGATGGCCAGGTCCACGGCCAGGATCAGGTACACCGCGTAGAGGAACCCGTGGATCGGGCCGATGACCTGCACCAGCACCGCCTGGTCGCCCAGGTACTTGACGAGCATGGCGGCCACCAGGGTCAGCAGGCCGACGCCGACCACGTAGGCCAGGATCCGGAAGCGGCTCAACGCGCCGGCGACTCCGGCCGCCAGCTCGACCCGGGACGTTTGCGCGGAGGTTTGCTCAACCGGCACGGCGTTCACTCCTGGCGTTCAGCTCGGCGAGGTAGCGGTTGTAGGCCGCCAGCTCCTCGTCCTCGTCGTCCTCGATGTCGGGGGCGTGCGCGACGGCACGGGTGGCCGGCACGACCGCACGCGGTGCGGGCACGGCGGCGACGTCCTCGCGCGCGCCCGGCTCCGCACCACCGGACGCACCGGCGGCGTCGGCCGGGTCGGTCGCGGACGTCGTGGCGGACGCCTCCGCCTCGGCGGCCCGGTGCTGGGCGTTCAGCCGGGCCATCCGCCACCACATGAAGGTCGGGAACACCCCGAACAGCGGCCACAGCAGGACGTAGCCGAAGTTCTGGATGGTCCCGCTGGCCGATGTGAAGCGCTGCCACTGCCAGGTGGCCAGGCCACAGCAGACCACGAACACCAACGCGCACCCCAGAACCAGCAGCACTCGCCTGGGGGTGAACACGTCGCCACGCACCCCTCGACGCTAGCACCGGCCCGCGGTCCGCACGCGCCCGGGAGTAGTGAGACTACGTACCGAGTCCGGGTGACGTTCGTCCCATTCGTTCCGGTTGCTCCTCCGGCTCGCCGCCACCCGGGGATCGGCGGCGCGACCACCCCGTCGCCCCGCCCCGGTTCGCCGGCTCCCCCGTCCGGTACCTCCCCCGCCTTCCCCGGCCCGGGCGTCACCCGAACGGCCCTGCCTGAACGTGCGACTCGCGAGGTTTGCAAAGTCAACTCGCGGTGGGGTGTGCGAGGTGACCAGTGGGAGGCGCCCGGGTGGGCGTCCTGCCCAGTGACGGGTCAGGGCGGGGCGGCCTACCGTTGCCGGTCAACAACGCGGCAGGCATCGAAAGCGCTGCTCAGGGAGGCCCCATGGGTGCATCGGACACCGTTGGTGTTGACGACTACGCGCTTGCCCGGGTGCCCTCGGCAGCCCGGTACTCGTGGTGGTCGATCGCGGTGCAGCGGTTCGGCCAGATCTCCGCGCTCAGCCAGTTCCTGCTCGGCGCCACGCTCGGGTTCGGCATGAGCTTCGGCGGCGCGCTGCTGGCCCTCACCCTCGGCTCGGTCATCCTGGAGGTGGTGGCGATCTTCCTGGGCGTGATCGGCGTCCGGGAGGGGCTGTCCACGTCCATGCTGGCCCGCTGGACCGGGTTCGGCCGGGCCGGGTCGGCGCTGATCGGCCTGGTCATCGGGATCAGCCTGATCGGCTGGTTCGGCATCCAGTCGGCGGTGTCCGCGCAGGGGCTGGTCGCCCTGGTCGGCGGGCTGCCCGAGTGGGGCTGGGCACTGGTGTTCGGCCTGCTGGTGACCGCGATCGTGGTGCGCGGGTTCCACTCGATGGCGTGGACGGCCTACCTGACCGTGCCGGCGTTCCTGGCGCTGGTCGCCTGGTCGGTCACGGCGGAGCTGACCAAGCACGACCTCGGCGAGCTGGCCACCCAGGCCGCGCCGGGCCCGCAGCTGAGCCTGGTGCAGGGCACCACCCTGGTGGCCGGCGGGTTCATCGTGGGCGCGGTGATCAGCCCGGACATGACCCGGTTCAACCGGAGCACCGCCGACGTGGTCAAGCAGACCCTGGTGGGCGTCACCCTGGGCGAGTACGTGATCGGGCTGGCCGGGGTGCTGCTCGCGCACGCGATCGGCTCGGCCAGCGTCACCACGATCGTCACCTCGTCGGTGGGCTGGGTCGGCACCCTGGTGATCGTGCTGGGCACGCTCAAGATCAACGACTGGAACCTGTACTCGGCCGGTCTGGGCGTGGTCAACTTCGTGGGCACGGTGTTCGGCCGCCAGGTCAACCGGGGCGTGGTCACCGCCGTGCTGGGCGTGGCCGGCAGCGTGCTGGCCGCGGCGGGCATCCTGGACAGCTTCACCGACTTCCTCACCCTGCTGGGCGTGGCGTTCCCGCCGATCGTGGGCGTGCTGGTGGCCGAGTACTTCCTGGTCCGCCGGTGGCGCGGCGAGCTGGAGCGCGGCAGGAGCAGCGGCGCGCTGCCGGCCAGCGCGCCCACCTGGGTGCCGGCCACGCTGGTGGTGTGGGTGCTCGCCGCGCTGGTCGGCCGGTTCGTCCACATCGGACTGGGCAGCATCAACTCGCTGGTCGTCGCGTTCGTGCTGTACCTGGTGGCGGGCAAGCTGGGCCTGGTGCGCGGCGTGGGGACCAGCCCGACCGAGGGCCCCGACCGGACGTCGGTCAGCGCGCCGGCCGCGGCCCACTGACCGTTGCCGGCGGCCGGTTGCCCCCCGGCCGCCGGCAACACCCGAGCACGCCACCGAGCGGCAGTCCCACCAAGCACCACAAGGCAAACAGCGAGGAGTCTTCGTGCACATCGGCATCGACGTCGGCGGCACCAACACCGACGCGGTCCTCATGCGGGGACGCACCGTCCTGGCCGCCGTCAAGACCAGCACGACGGCGGACGTCACCTCCGGCATCGTGTCCGCTCTGGACGGTCTGCAGCGGCAGCGGGCCTTCGACCCCGGCCAGGTGCACGCGGTGATGATCGGCACCACCCACTTCATCAACGCGCTGATCGAGGCGCGCCGGCTGGCGCCGACCGCGGCGGTGCGCCTGGGCCTGCCGGCCACCGCGTCGCTGCCGCCCATGGTGGACTGGCCGGAGCACCTGGTCGGCGCGATCAACGGGCGCAGCTACCTGTGCCACGGCGGGCACGAGTTCGACGGCAGGCACATCGCCGAACTGGACGAGGCCGAACTGCGCGCCGCCGCGGCGGACATGGCCGCGCACGGGGTCCGCAGCGTGGCGATCACCTCGGTGTTCTCCCCGGTCAACGCCGAGTTCGAGGCGCGGGCCGCCGAGCTGCTCGCCGCCGAGCTGCCCGGGGTCGCGCTGTCGCTGTCGCACGAGATCGGCCGGATCGGCCTGCTGGAGCGGGAGAACGCGACCGTGATCAACGCGGCCCTGCGCGAGCTGGCCGCGCACATCGTGGACGGCCTGGCCGCGTCGGTGGCCGGCGCCGGCATCACCGCGCCGCTGTACCTGTCGCAGAACGACGGCACGCTGATGGACGTGGACTTCGCCCGGCGCTACCCGGTGGCCACCTTCGCCTCCGGGCCGACCAACTCCATGCGCGGCGCCACCGTGCTGTCCGGTGTGGACACCTGCGCCGTGGTCGACGTGGGCGGCACCACCAGCGATGTCGGTGTGCTGCAACGGGGTTTCCCGCGCGAGGCCACCACCGAGGTGAGCGTGGCCGGGGTGCGCACCAACTTCCGCATGCCCGACGTGCTCAGCATCGGCATCGGCGGCGGCAGCCTGGTGCGCGGGCAGGCCGACGCGGTGACCGTGGGGCCGGACTCGGTCGGCTACGAGCTGACCAGCCGGGCGCTGGTGTTCGGCGGGGACACGCTCACCGCCACCGACATCGCGGTGGCCGCGGGCGCCGCCGAGGTCGGCGACCCGGGCCTGGTCGCCCACCTGGACCGCGGCCTGGTGCGCGCGGCACTGGACCGGATCGCCGCGGACGTGGCCGACGTGGTGGAGCGGATGCGCACCTCGGCGGAGCCGCTGCCGGTGGTGGCCGTGGGCGGCGGCTCCATCCTGCTGCCCGACGAGCTGGCCGACGGCGGCCGGGTGCACCGGCCGGAGCACTACGCGGTGGCCAACGCGATCGGCGCGGCCATCGCGCAGGTCGGCGGCGAGGTGGACCGGGTGTTCGCGGTGGAGCCGGGCCGGCGCGAGGCCGTGCTGGACGAGGCCAGGCAGGAGGCGGTGGACCGGGCCGTGGCGGCCGGGGCCACGCCGGGCAGCGTGACGATCGTGGACTTCGACGAGGTGCCCATCCCCTACCTGCCGGGCAACGCCACCCGGGTGCGGGTCAAGGCCGTGGGCGACCTCAAGGTCGAGGACTGAGGGGGACGAGCACATGACACGGTCCATCACCGGCGACGACCTGGTCGACATCGCCAGGGGCGCGGCGATCCTGGGCACCGGGGGCGGTGGCGACCCGCACATCGGCCGGCTGCTCGCCTCGGCCGCGCTGCGCGAGCACGGCCCGGTGCGGCTGACCCCGCTGGCCGAACTGCCCGACGACGCCCAGGTGCTCACCGTGGCCATGGTGGGCGCGCCCACCGTGATGGTGGAGAAGCTGCCGTCGATCGAGCAGGTCGGGCTGTCCGTGGCCACCCTGGCCGAGTACCGGGGCCGGCCGGTCACCCACATCGCGTGCGCCGAGGCCGGTGGGGTGAACTCGCTGATCCCGGTGGTGGCCGCCGCCCAGCTGGGCCTGCCCCTGGTGGACGCCGACGGCATGGGCCGGGCGTTCCCGGAGATCCAGATGGTGCTGCCCACCCTCTACGACATCAGGGCGACGCCCATGTCGGTGGCCGACGAGAAGGGCAACCGCCTGGTGGTGGACGCCGTGGACAACCACTGGGCCGAGCGGCTGGTGCGCACCGCCACGGTCGAGATGGGCTGCTCGACCATGACCAGCGCGTTCGCCATGACCGGTGCGCAGGCCAGGCAGGCGCTGGTGCCGGACACCCTGAGCCTGTGCGCCGAGCTGGGCCGGCTGGTCGGCCAGGCCCGCGAGCGCCACCAGGACCCGGTGGCCGCGGCCGTGGCCCGGCTGGGTGGCCGCCGGCTGTTCACCGGCAAGGTGGTGGACGTGCTGCGCCGCACCAGCAAGGGCTTCGCCCGAGGCGAGGCCACCCTGGAGGGGCTGGGCGGGGACAGCGGCGCGCGCCTGCTGATCCGGTTCCAGAACGAGCACCTGGTGGCCGAGCGCGTGGCCGGGGACGGCGAGCGGGCCGAGGTGCTGGCCTCCGTGCCCGACCTGATCTGCACGCTGGACAGCGAGTCCGGCGAGGCGGTCACCACCGAGTCGCTGCGGTTCGGCCACCGGGTCACGGTGATCGCCGCGCCCGCGGACCCGCGTTGGCACAGCGCGGGCGGATTGGCCCTGGCCGGGCCGCGCTACTTCGGCTACGACATCGATCCCGTTCGCTGCCCCGCCCCGGAGGTGTCGGCGTGAGTTGGACCCTGACCGAGGAACACCTGGCCGACCTGGCCCGGGGCGCGGCCCTGCTGGGCACCGGCGGCGGCGGTGACCCGCACGTGGGGCAGCTGCTGGTCCGGCAGGCCATCCGCGAGCACGGCCCGGTGCTGGTGCTGGACCCGACCGAGGTCGCGGACGACGCCCTGGTCATCCCGACCGCGCAGATGGGCGCGCCGACCGTGGTGTTCGAGAAGCTGCCCGCCGGCACCGAGCCGGTGGCCGCGCTGCGCGCCCTGGAGTACCACCTGGACCGGACCGCGGACGCGACCATGCCCATCGAGTGCGGCGGCATCAACTCGATGATCCCGCTGCTGGTCGGGGCGTTGACCGGGCTGCCCGTGGTGGACGCGGACGGCATGGGCCGGGCCTTTCCGGAACTGCAGATGGAGACCTTCTCGGTGTACGGGGTGCCGGGCTCGCCCATGGCCATCGCCGGGGAGGGCGGTGAGACCGTGGTGATCGACACCCGCGCGGACAACGCCCGGATGGAGTGGCTGGCGCGCGGCGTGACCGTGCGGCTGGGCGGGGTCGCGCACATCGCCGAGTACGCGATGAGCGGCGCGGACGTGCGGCGCACCGCCATCCCGCGCACGCTGAGCCTGGCGCTGTCGGTTGGCCGGGCCATCCGCGAGGCCAGGCAGGCCAACACCGACCCGGTGGCGCGGCTGGCCGAGGTGCTGGCCGACACGCTCTACGGCCACCTGCGGGTGCTGTTCCGCGGCAAGGTGGTGGACGTGGAGCGGCGCACCGAGGCCGGGTTCGCCCGGGGCCGGGCGCGCGTCGCCGCGATGGGCGGCGCCACCGGGCAGCTGGAGCTGGTGTTCCAGAACGAGCACCTGGTGGCGCTGGTGGACGGCGAGGTGCGGTGCGTGGTGCCGGACCTGGTGTGCGTGCTCGACGCGGAGCAGGCCGAGCCGATCACCACCGAGTCGCTGCGCTACGGCCAGCGGGTGACCGTGGTGGGCATCTCCACCCCGGAGCTGATGCGCAGCCCGCAGGCGCTGGCCACGTTCGGCCCGGCCGCCTTCGGCCTGCCCTACGCGTTCCGCCCGGTGGAGGAACTGGTTCCGGCCTGACCACCGCTCGCCCGCACCCCGCCCTGCCGCACCTCGCCCTGCCGCGCCTCGCCCTGCCGCGCCCGGGCCGGTGCGCGTGCGGCGCGGGTGGCACGCTGAGGCGCATGCGCATCCGCACCGACCAGGTCCCCGCACTGGAACGCGGGGTGGCCCTGCTCGGCTCGGGCGGCGGCGGGGACACCCGGACCGGGTCGGTGCTGCTGCGCGGCCTGCTCGCCGCCACCGACGGGGTGCCCGTGCCGGCCGTGGCCGACCTGCCGGCCGACGCGCTGGTGGTGCCGCTCGGGGTGGTCGGCGCGACCGCGGTGTTCACCGAGAAGCTGCCCGGCGGCGGCGAGTTCGAGCTGGGTGTCGAGGCGATCGGGCGGTGGACCGGGCAGCGCGCCGCCCCGGCCGCGCTGATGTCCATCGAGGTCGGCGGGCTCAACGGGATCAGCGCCCTGGTGGCCGGCGCCACCCTGGGCCTGCCCGTGGTCGACGCCGACCTCTGCGGTCGCGGCCTGCCCCGGCTGGACCAGTTCAGCCTGGTGGCGGCCGGCCGCCGGGTGTGCCCGTGCGCGCTGGTCGAGCCGGGCGGGCGGGTGGTGCTGGTGGATGGCGCCAGCCCGGCCGAGGTGGAGCGGACCGCCCGCGGCTACCTGGCCACCACCGGCGGCTGGGCGGTGCTGGTGCTGGCGCCGGTCCCGGCCGGTCAGCTGGCTGACTGCGCGGTGGTGGGTTCGGTGGGCGCGGCCGTCCGGCTGGGCGCCGCCGTGCTGGCCCTGCCCGAGTCGGCCGGCGCCGCGGCCGTGGCCGCCGCGATCGGCGGCCGGGTGCTCGGCCAGGGCCCGGTGGTGGAGGTGTGCCATGCGAGCGCGTCCGGTCCGGGCAGCGCGTCCGTCGTGGACCGCGGCGGCGGCGCGGTGGTGCGCCTGGTGATGGGCACCGAGTACCTGCTGGCCCTGGTCGACGGCGCGCTGGTCGGGACGACACCGGACGTGCTCGCCCTGCTCGACGCCCGCACGCTGACGCCGATCCCGTGCGACCGGGTGCGCCCGGGTGACGAGGCGCTGGTGGTGCAGGTGCCCGCGCCGGCGTTCTGGACCCGCCCCGACCGGCTGCCGCTGGTGTCCCCTCGGGGTTTCGGCCTGCCCCAGCCACCCGTGCTGCTGTCCGACGCCGGCCCACCAGCACCGGACACGACAGCACCGGGCACGACAGCACCGGACGCGCCGGTGCGGGAGGGGTGAGCACGGCCGTGGTGGACGCCGATGCCGGGGTGCCGCTGCCCGCGCTGCTGGCGCTGCCCGAGTGGGCCGGGCGGGTGCGGGTGCTGGCCGGGCGGCTGGCGCCGGCGGCCCTGGTGACCGGGCTGCGCCCGCACGCCGGCCTGGACCTGCCCGACCAGGTGGCCGGTGGGGAACTGCTCGCCCTGGTCGGTCCGGTGTCGCTGGCCGACTGGCGGCTGGACGCGCTGCTGCGCCGGGTGGCCGACACCGGTGGCCGCGGCCTGCTGCTGGCCGCTGCCCCAGCGGGCGGGCTGGGCCGGACCACCGGCCTGCTCGCCGACCGGCTGGGTGTGGTGGTGCTGGGCGCGGACGCGCCCGTGCTGGACCTGGTGGTGGCCGCCCGGGTGTTCCTGGCCGCACCCGCGGTCGACCACGCCGGCGCGGTGCTGGCCGTGCACCGGGCGCTGGGCGGGCGGCTGCTGGCGCCACCGGCCGTGCTGGCCGCGCTGGACCGGGTGCTGGGCGCGCCCAGCGCGCTGCTGGACCGGCACGGCACGCTGATCGCCGGCGGCGCGGTGGAGCTGACCGGGCTGCGGGTGGCCGAGCCGGTGCCGCAGCGGATCGCCGCGCCGGACCGGCTGCTGCTGGCGCACCCGGTGCTGCTGCCCGAGGAGCGGCCGGTGCCCGCCGAGCAGTCCTCGGGTCAGCCGACCCAGCCGAGCCCGCAGGCGTGGCTGGTGGTGGCCCTGGCCGGGGCGGCGACCAGTCGGGCCGACACCGCGGCCGACGCCCTGGTGGTGGCGGCCGGCGCGGTGCGGCACTGGCTGCTGACCCGGCGGCTGGACCTGGAGCGGGACGCCAGGGCCAGGGCCGCGCTGCTGGGGGACGTGCTGCGGTTGACCGGTGAGCCCTCGGCCGAGCTGCGCCGCCGGGCCGCGGACGCGGGTTGGCGGCTGGCCGGCTGGCACGTGGGCATCCGGATCGGGGTGAGCCCCGGGGTGGACGTGGTGGGCCTGCGCGAGGACGTGCGCACGGCGCTGCGCGCGGCCGGACTGGCCGCGGTGGTCGCCGAGGACGGCGCCGGGTGGACCGCGTGGGTCACGGTCACCGACGAGCCCGGGCCCACCGAGGTGCGGGAACTGGCTGAACAGGCCAGAGCTGCGCACCGGGGACTGGCCCGGACCCTGGACGTGCACACCGGCATCGGCCGGCCGAGACAGGGGCCGGAGGGGATCGCGCGGACCGTGGCCGAGGCGGCGGACGCCGCGCGGCTGGCGGCGGGCCGGCCGGAGACCGGACGGTTCCTGCACGTGGACCGGCTGGGCATGGCCCAGCTCCTGCTGGCCTGGACTCGGACCGACACGTTCGAGCCGGCCGCAAGGGCCCTGCTGGCGCCACTGCGGGACCAACCCGGTGACCTGGTCCGCACCCTGGCGGTCTACCTGGACGCGGAGTCCTCGATCACCGAGACGGCCGCGGTGCTCGGCGTCCACCGCAACACCGCTGCCGCCCGCATCGCCCGCGTCGAGCGGCTGCTCGACGTGAGCCTGGCCGATCGCGACGAACGGCTGGCCCTGCAACTGGCCTGCCGCACGATTCTGTTGGCCGACCGCCGGGAGACCCGGGACCGACCGGCCCGGTGAGTCGCCCGGGCCCGCTGGCTGGTCAGGCGACCCCGTCGCGCCGCTGCCGCTGCAGCCGGGCCACGCACCAGGCCGCCGCGCTGCCGCGCCGCAGGTGCTGGAGAACCGTCATCGGTCCGAGCCGGCGCCCCAGGTCGGCCGGGGTCAGCCCGGCGGCCCGGTAGTCCAGCGCGCGCTGGTCGAGCGGGCTGATCCCCGCGTCCCACCACTGCTCGGCCTCGGTCACGTCACCGACCAGCTGCCACCAGCTCGCGGCGGCGGCGAGCAGCTCGTCGGGCACGCCCGGGGCGCGCTTGCGCATCGCCTCCACGTACCTGGGATCCGCGGTCTCGATCGCCACCAGCGAGCGCGAACCGCCCCGGCCCCGCTGCACGGGGATGCCGGGCTGGACCGAGGGCGCCTCCGCGAGCCACTGGTCCTTGATCTGGTTCGCCTCACGCAGTTCCGCGTCATCCGACCTCTCCGACGTCCACTGCCGCAGCAGGGCGTCGACCCCGGAATCCTCGACCATTCATGCCTCCTCGTCGGCCGAAGATCAGCCAATGCAGCGCACCGTATTCGCAGGGACCGACAACCGCTAGACCCTTACCGGAAAGATGGGCCGTTATCAGGGTGTGACCCCCGGTAATCCACCCGAAAGGTCCAATCTCTGGCCAGCAGAACGGGGTATCCATCACGTTGCGTGATCGTCCGTTCCGGTCGGTGTTCCGCCGGACACGGCGAGCACGGCCGACCCACCGCCCGGCAACCAGGACACCACCACCCGGCCGGAGCAGCCGCCGGCCGGCTCAGCCGAACAGCTGCCGCACGAAGGTCAGCACGGCCTCGGCGCCCTGCCGCAGCCAGAGCAGGACCTGCTGGACCGCGCCGGCCGCCTGCTCCGGATCGCGGATCAGCACGAAGAGCAGCAACGCGACCACGGCGATGGTCACGATCTTCTTGAGGCTCACCACCCGACTCCTCTCCCCCACCCCGCGCCGCGCACCGCGGCCGGTGCGCCCGGTGCCCCCTCGCCCGGCGCCCGCGCCATGCTGTCGCATCACCCGTTCGATGAACAGCAAACACGCCGTACTACTCACGATTCGTGATCGTGCACATCACCCGAACGCACTCTTCTACCGCCGTCGGACGGACGAACCTCGACCAGAGTCCTTGCCGAGAGCGGCGAAGTTCACTCACCATCACCTGGACAGCGGCTGGACCGTCACCCACACACGCCCCGTGCCTGGTCAGCTCGGTGTTGGCGGCGGTGACGGCTCGGAGTCAGCAGCAACGCGAGAACGGCAGGTAACGACCACAGAACGCAATCGAGTCCGGTCCGTTACATCGGATGTCCGGTCACCTGGACCGCCCGAACCGGGGCGCGGACCAGGCACCAGCGACACCGGCTGTCGCGCGCTGGCCGCCGGCTTTCACCCTTCGTCGCACCGGTTCACCACACCCGCGCTGGCCAGGGCGTTCATCTCCGCCTCGGTCAGCCCGAGTTCGGCGAGCACCTCCCGGGTGTGCTCGCCGGGGCGGGCCGGCCGCCGCGGGTGTTCGGCCGGCGTGCGGTCGAAGCGGGGCGCCGGCGCCGGCTGGAGCTTGCCGTCGACCGCCACGAACGTCTGCCGCGCGCGGTTGTGCGGGTGGCCGGTGGCCTCCCCCGGATCCAGCACCGGGGCCAGGCAGGCGTCCCGCTCGGCGGCCAGCCGCGCCCACTCGTCGCGCGGCCGGGTGCGCACCGCCGCGGCGATGCGCTGCCGCAGCTCCGGCCAGTTCGCCGGGTCGTGCCGGCTGGGCAGGTCCTCGTGGCGCAGGCCGAGCACGTCGATCAGCTCCGCGTAGAACTTCTCCTCGATCGCGCCGACGCTGACGTAGCGCCCGTCGGCGGCCTGGTAGGTGTCGTAGAACGGCGCGCCGCCGTCCAGCAGGTTCTCCCCCCGGGGGCGCGACCAGCCGCCAGCCGAGCGCATGCCGTGCAGGAACGTGGTCAGCAGGGCGGCACCGTCCACCATGGCCGCGTCCACCACCTGGCCGCGACCGGAGCGGTCCCGCTCGTAGAGCGCCGCGAGCAGCCCCATGGCCAGCAGCAGCCCGCCGCCGCCGAAGTCGCCGACCAGGTTCAGCGGCGGCGTCGGCGGTGCCCCGGCCCGGCCGATCGGCTCCAGCGCGCCGGCCAGGGCGATGTAGTTGATGTCGTGACCGGCCCGGTCGGCCAGCGGCCCGTCCTGCCCCCAGCCGGTCATCCGGCCGTAGATCAGCGTGGGGTTGCGGGCCAGGCACTGGGCCGGGCCGATGCCCAGCCGCTCGGTCACCCCCGGCCGGAACCCCTCCACCAGCACGTCGGCGCGCTCGACCAGGCGCAGCACCAGTTCCGCGCCCTCGGGCCGCTTGATGTCCACCCCGATCGAGCGGCGGTTGCGGGCCAGGAAGTCGGTGGGGTCGGCCAGCGGGTCCCCGGGCTGCGACACCCGGTCCACCCTGGTCACCTGCGCGCCGAGATCGGCGAGCACCATGCAGCCGAACGGTGCGGGCGCCAGCCCGGCCAGTTCCACCACGCGCAGTCCGGCAAGCGGCCCATGCCCCACGACGTTCCACTCCCTCGCCCGGCCCCGACATCTCTGGCGAACCGCCCGCACGCTGCCGGCCCGCCCACCACCGCCCCCGCTCACAGCGACCGGGCGATGATCTCCTTCATGATCTCGTTGGTGCCACCGTAGATGCGCTGCACCCGGGCGTCGGTCCAGGCCCGGGCGATCGGGTACTCCGTCATGTACCCGTAGCCGCCGAACAGCTGCACGCACTCGTCGACCACCCGGCAGAGCCGGTCGCTGGCCCACCACTTGGCCATGGCCGCGCCGGTGGCGTCCAGCTCGCCGCGCAGGTGCCGCAGCACGCAGTCGTCCACGAAGGAGCGGGCCACCGCCGCTTCCGTGGCGCACTCGGCCAGGGTGAACCGGGTGTTCTGGAAGGCCATCAGCTCGCGCCCGAACGCGGTGCGCTGCTTGACGTGCTCGACGGTCAGCGCGAGCGCGTGCTCCATGGCCGCGACCGAGGACACCGCGATGATCAGCCGCTCCTGCGGCAGCTGGTCCATCAGCTGGGCGAAGCCCTGCCCCGGCCGGCCGCCGAGCAGGTGCGCCGAGGGCACCCGGACCTCGTCGAAGAACAGCTCGGCGGTGTCCTGGCCCTTGAGCCCGACCTTGTCCAGCACCCGGCCCCGGCTGAACCCCTCGGCCTCCCGGGTCTCCACCACCAGCAGCGACAGCTCGGGCGCGTCCGGCGCACCCCCGGTGCGGGCGACCACGATCACCAGGTCGGCCTGGCTGCCGTTGGAGATGAACGTCTTCGCGCCGGTGAGACGGTAGTCCGCGCCGTCGCGGACCGCGCGCGTGCTGATGCCCCGCAGGTCCGAGCCGGCGCCCGGCTCGGTCATGGCGATCGCGCCGACCAGCTCGCCGCTGGCCAGGCCGGGCAGCCAGCGCCGCTTCTGCTCCTCGGTGCCGTGCGCGTTGACGTAGTGCGCGACGATGCCGCTGTGCACGCTGGTGCCGAACGCGCTGTCGCCGATCCTGGCCTGTTCCTCGATCAGCACGGCCTCGTGCGCGAACGTGCCGCCCCCGCCGCCGTACTCCTCGGGGATGCTCAGGCAGAGCAGCCCGGCCGCGCCGGCCCTGGTCCACAGGTCGCGGTCGACGTGCCCCTGCTCGCCCCACCGCCACAGGTTCGGGGCCACCTCCCTGGCCAGGAACGAGCGGGCCAGCTCACGCAACAGGTCCAGGTCCTCGGTCAGCCAGGGCGACCGCCGGGTGCTGTGGTCGGACATGCGGCCATCCTCCTCCGGTGCGCGGGCCGGCGGGCGGTCTCCGGCGATCCCGCCCGGTGGCCGCCGGGCCAGCCCGGGTGGCCGGGGTGGCCGGGTGAGCGAAACGGTCACCCAGGACGATCTCCGCAGTCATGGGGGCCGACCGAGCGGGCGGCCTACCGTGGAAGCAGCAACCGACCCCGGGCGGCCAGTTCCGCCGGGAGAACCCCAAGTCGGGAGAACTTGAAGTGAGTGAGGCGTTGATCTTCGACGCGGTCCGCACGCCCCGGGGCCGGGGCAAACGCGGATCACTGCACAGCGTCAAGCCGGTCGACCTGGCCGCCGGCCTGCTCGACGCGCTGGCCGACCGCAACGACCTGGACACCTCGGCCGTGGACGACGTGGTGCTCGGCGTGGTCTCGCCCATCGGCGAGCAGGGCGCGGACATCGCCAGGACCGCGGTGCTGGTGTCCGGCTGGGACCAGCGCACGGCCGGCGTGCAGCTCAACCGGTTCTGCGCCTCCGGGCTCGAAGCGGTGAACCTGGCCGCGGCCAAGGTGGCCTCGGGTTTCGAGGACCTGGTGGTGGCCGGCGGCGTCGAGTCGATGTCCCGGGTGCCGATGGGCTCGGACGGCGGCGCGTGGATGCTCGACCCGGCCACCGCCCTGCACACCCACTTCGTCCCGCAGGGGGTGAGCGCCGACCTGATCGCCACGCTGGACGGCTACACCCGCGAGGACGTGGACGCCTTCGCCGCCCGCTCCCACCAGCGGGCCACCCTGGCCAGGGACAAGGGCCACTTCGACCGGTCGCTGGTGCCGGTGGTGGACCGCAACGGCACCGTGGTGCTCGACCACGACGAGGCGATCCGCCCGGAGAGCACCGTGCAGACCCTGGGCGCGCTCAAGCCGAGCTTCGCGTTCACCGGCGAACTGGGCTTCGACGCCGTGGCCATCGACCGCTACCCCGTGGTGGAGCGGATCAACCACGTGCACACCGCCGGCAACTCCTCGCAGATCGTGGACGGCGCGGCGGCCATGCTGATCGGCACCGAGCGGATCGGCCGCGACCTCGGGCTCACCCCCAGGGCCCGGGTGGTGGCCACCGCCGCGGTCGGCACCGAGCCCACCATCATGCTCACCGGGCCGGCCCCGTCCGCGCGCAAGGCGCTGGACCGGGCCGGGCTCACCGTGGAGGACATCGACCTGTTCGAGGTCAACGAGGCGTTCGCCGCGGTGGTGCTGCGCTTCCAGCGGGAGCTGGGCGTGCCGGACGAGAAGGTCAACGTCAACGGCGGGGCCATCGCGTTGGGCCACCCGCTGGGCGCCACCGGCTGCATGATCCTCGGCACGCTGCTGGACGAGCTGGAGCGGCGGGACCTGCGGCGCGGCCTGGCCACCCTGTGCGTGGGTGGCGGCATGGGCGTGGCCACGATCATCGAGCGGGTGTGAGGACGGACATGAGCAGCAGCACCACCGAGAACGCCGTCGAGGGCATCCGCTACGCGTTGGACGGCGCTGACGGCATCGTCACCCTCACCCTGGACATGCCCGGCTCGGCCAACGTGATGAACGCGGCGTACGGCGCGGCCATGGGCGCGGCCGTGGACCGGTTGGAGCGCGAGCGCGACAGCGTCCGCGGCGTGATCATCACCTCGGCGAAGAAGACGTTCTTCGCCGGCGGCGACCTGACCGTGCTGATCGGGGTCACCGAGGACAACGTCGAGGAGTTCCTGGCCGGGCTGGACGCGATCAAGGCGCAGTTCCGGCGGCTGGAGCAGCTGGGCGTGCCCGTGGTGGCCGCGCTCAACGGCTCCGCGCTGGGCGGCGGCTGGGAGCTGGCCCTGGCCTGCCACCGACGGATCTGCCTGGACGCCGACCACGTCCGGATCGGCCTGCCCGAGGTGACCCTCGGCCTGCTGCCCGGTGCCGGCGGGGTGACCAGGATGGTGCGGCTGCTCGGGGTCGCCGCCGCGCTGCCCCTGCTGGCCGAGGGCCGGCAGCTGCGCCCGGCGCAGGCGCTCAGGGCGGGCCTGGTGCACGAGCTGGCCGCCGACCACGACGACCTGCTGGCCAGGGCCCGCGCGTGGCTGCTGGAGCACCCCGACGCGGCCGTGCAGCCGTGGGACCAGCCGGGCCACACCGTGCCGGGTTTCCGGATCGACGACCCCGACACCCGGCAGCTGCTCGTCGCCGCCCCGGCCGTGCTGCACAAGAAGACCCGCGGTGCCGTGCCCGCGCCGGAGAAGATCCTGAGCGCGGCCGTGGAGGGCGCCCTGGTCGACTTCGACACCGCGCTCGCCATCGAGCGGCGCTACTTCCGGGAGCTGGTCACCAGCCAGGTCGCCAAGAACATGATCGGCACGTTCTGGTTCCAGCTCAACGAGGTGAAGTCCGGCCGGTCCCGGCCGGCCGGGGTGGAGCGCCGGCTGACCAGGAAACTGGGCGTGCTCGGCGCCGGCATGATGGGCGCCGGCATCGCGCAGGTGAGCGCGCAGGCCGGCATCGACGTGGTGCTCAAGGACGTGTCCGAGCAGGTCGCGGCCAAGGGCAAGGACGGCATCGCGGCCCGGCTGGACCGCCGCGTCGAACAGGGCAAGCTGGACGCGCGCCAGCGGGACGAGGTGCTGGCCCGGATCCACCCCACCGGTTCCGACGCCGACCTGGCCGGCTGCGACCTGGTGATCGAGGCGGTGTTCGAGGACCGCGACCTCAAGGGCCGGGTGCTGTCGGCCGCCGAGGCCACCGCGCTGCCCGACGCGGTGATCGCCTCCAACACCTCCACCCTGCCGATCACCGGCCTGGCCGCGGCCGTGCCGGCGCCGGACCGGTTCGTGGGCCTGCACTTCTTCTCGCCGGCGCACCGCATGCCGCTGGTGGAGATCATCCGCGGCGAGCGGACCTCGGACGCGACCCTGGCCAGGGCGTTCGACTACGTCACCCAGATCGGCAAGACGCCCATCGTGGTCAACGACGCCAGGGGCTTCTACACCTCGCGCACGTTCGCCACCTACATCACCGAGGGCATCGCCATGGTGGCCGAGGGCGTGCACCCGGCGCTGGTGGAGAACGTGGCCCGCAAGGCGGGCATGGCGGTCGGACCGCTGGCGGTGTGCGACGAGGTCACGCTGACCCTGCCGCTGAAGATCCGCCAGCAGACCCTGGCCGACCTGGCCGACGCACCGGACTCGGCCGGCTCGACCGGGCCGCGCGGCCTGACCGACCACCCCGCGTTCGACGTGCTGGAGCTGATGGTCACGGAACTGGGCCGCCCCGGCCGGTCCGGCGGTGCCGGGTTCTACGACTACCCGGCGGACGGCCCCAAGCGGCTGTGGCCGGGCCTGGTCGAGCGGTTCACCAGGCCCGAGGCCGGGGTCAGCGAGCAGGACGTGCGCGACCGGCTGCTGTACGCGCAGGCGCTGGAGACGCTGCGCTGCCTGGACGAGGGGGTGCTGACCTCGGTCAGCGACGCCAACGTCGGCAGCATCCTCGGCCTGGGCTACGCGCCGTGGACCGGCGGCACCGTGCAGTTCGTGAACTCCGTGGGGCTGGCCGAGTTCGTCGACCGCGCCGACTACCTGGCCGACACCTACGGCGAACGCTTCCGCCCGCCCGCCTCGCTGCGCGAGCGCGCGGCCCGGGGTGAGCGCTTCTAGACCGCTGTTGTGCGGGTGCGGCGCCGACGGACCCGTCTCCTGTCGGCGCCGCACCTGGGCCCGCCCCGAGTGGCCGGCGCCCTACCACCGCTGGCCCGACAGCGCGGCACGGCTGGCTGGCTGGGGCAGGTCAAACAACGGTTCTGCCCGAGAATCACGGAGAAAGCCCGCGTCACCGCGACACGCCGACCTTCGATGGACCAGCACCTACCGAAATTCCGGACAGGCTGGTTCATTCCACTCGTCACTCGTCACTCGTCACTCGTCACTCGTCGCCACGGCGGCGCGTGCCCCGCATCACCGTGACGAACGTAGGAGCTTCGAGTCAGCGCAGGTCCCGCGCGGCACGGCCAGCCTCGGTTGGCAAAACCCAGCACTGGTTTGTCAGGCACCGGTTCGTCGCCGCACCGGTTGATCAAGTGGCGGCTTGTCAAGGCACCGCCCGGAGTTGTGCACAACCGGCCACCGCGAAAGGTGCCCGGAATCGGGGTTGTCCACAGCTCTCGCCGCGGTGCTGTTCCCACCCCGGGCACGCGGCTAGGCTGGCGCTGGGGCAGCCCCCCGGGAAGGGTGGGGGATGGCCGGAAACTGGTTGCTGTCAACGGGTTCGTGGTCTTCCGCGCGTCGGCTCGGCCAGCTTCGCGGCCGTCCCGGTCGGCCGCCGGATGTGCCAGCGATCCCGCCGTCCGCGAGGGATGGGGTGGCGAATGGCGTTGGGGCTTCGCGGGATCGTGTTGCCGGATCGCGTGGAACGCACCCTGTGGGTCGAGGGGGACCGGCTGCGGCTCGACGCGCGGGCCGACGGCGAGATCGTGGCTGACGGGGTGTGGTTGCTGCCCGGTCTGGTCGATGTGCACACCCACCCCGGTTTCGAGACACCAGGCGATCCGTTCGACCTGGCGTTGTTCCGCCGGCAGCTGCTCCAGCACCGGGACGCGGGCGTGCTCCTGGTGCGCACTCCCGGCTCGGCCGAGCGCGACTCCACCCGGGTGCACGACGACGTCGACCTGCCCCGGCTGGTGCCTGGCGGCCGGTGGTTGGCGACGCCGGGCAGGTTCTTCCCCGGTTTCGGCCGGGACGTCACCGAAGCGGAACTGGCGACCGCGGCGGTTGCGGAGGCACGTGCGTCCGCCGGCTGGTGCAAGATCATCGGGGACTGGCTGCCGGGTGTGCCTGCCGTGCCGCTGGACGCACTGACCGATGCCGTGGCCGCGGTGCACGCCATCGGCGGCCGGGTCGCCGTGCACACCCAGACCACCGAAGGCGGCCGGAACGCCGTGCTCGCCGGCGCGGACAGCATCGAACACGGGCTGCACCTCGACCACGCGCTGCTGCCGCGGATGGCGGCGCAGGGCACCGCGCTGGTGCCGACGTTCAGCGCGTTCGCCCAGAACCTCGACAAGATCACGCCAGCGACGCCGGAGCGTTACGCGGAGTGGCTGCGCAGCGGCTGGGACGGGCTGTTCGCGACCGCCCGCGCCGCCCACGAGGCCGGTGTCACGGTCCTGGCGGGCACCGACAGCAAGCCGTGCGGCCGGGTGGTCGGCGAGATCGAGTGGCTGCTGCGCGCCGGGCTGCCCGTCGAGGCCGCGGTGGGCGCGGCGTCCTGGACCGCCCGGTCCTGGCTCGGCCTGCCCGGTCTGGTCGACGGAGCGCCCGCGGACGTCGTCGCCTACGACGCCGACCCGTTGGCGGACCCGACCGTCCTGCGCGACCCGGTACGGATCATCCTGCGCGGACAGGTCATCCGATGAGCGGGGTGGACACCGGTCACCCGGGTCGCTGTGTGCTGGGGTGTCCGCCGGCCCGGTAGGCGCCGGGGCTGTTGCCGGTCCAGCGGCGGAACGCCCGGTGGAAGGCGCTGGCCTCGGAGAAACCCAGGCGCAGGGCCAACTGCTCGACCGACTCGCGGCCGCTGACCAGGCTGGCCACGGCCTCGTCGCGGAGCAGCTGTTCGCGCACCGCCCGGAACGACATGCCGTCGTGCAGCAGCCGGCGGCGCAGGGTGGGCGCACTCATCCCCAGCCGGGCGGCCACCTCCTCGGCCGAGGGCAGCCGGCGCTGGTCGCCGTCCGACCCGCTGTCCCGCACCGGCCGGGCCGCGGGGCCGCGGGCCAGGCCGGCGGCCAGGATGCGCCGCACCTGGCTGGCCAGGTCGACGCCGTAGTCGCGGCGGGACAGCAGGTCCGCCGGGGAGCGACGCAGGTACCGGCGCAGGGTGAGTTCGTCCTGCACCACCGGCATGGCCAGGAACCTGGCGTCGATGCCCAGCGCGGTGCCGGGCTGGCGGAAGCGCAGCGGGCAGCCGAACATCAGGTGGTACTCGGCGCCGTGCGCCGGCTCGGGGTAGCCGAGGTCGACATACCGCAACGGGATCCGCCGGCCGATCAGCCAGCTGGCAAACCTGTGCCACAACAGCAGTAACGACTCGGTGAGGAAATGATCCGGATCGTCGAATCCGGAGGTGTCCAATTCGAACCGGACGCTTCCCCGACCCGACTCGCGCAGGCACGCCCGGGGCGCGCCGTCGAACAGATCGTAGAAGGCCCAGCCCCGCCGCAGTGCCGCGGCCAGATCGGGGCAGTGCACCACGAGCAGACACATCATCGGGAACGTGCCGCGTTTGCTGCGCCGGGCGCCGAAGCCCATGAACTCGTCGTCGAGCAGGTCCCACAACGCCTGGATCAGCGCGGTGTACTGGTCCACGGTGACCCTGGCGCGGTCGTCGCGCAGCAGCGCGGCGGCGATGCCCGCGTCGGCCAGCACCGCCGAGGTGTCCCGGCCGGTCCGCCGTGCGCCCCGCAACGCGGCACGCACGTAGTGGATCGCAATTGTTCGGGTGCACATGTTCCCGCCCTGACCGCCCGTCACCGAAGCCGACGCCCACCGCGCGAGCGCGCGGCGAACGAAATCAGTCTCGCAAGCGGAAAAAGCGAACGTGGCGGGCCCACCGATTTCGCCGGCGGTTAAGGTCCGACATCGTGTCCACACGTACTTCGCGGGACACCGCCATCGGTCAGGCGGTCGTCGGTGCCCTCATGGTGGGGTGCGCCGCGCTCGGGCCGTTTCCTCAACCAGTGCCACTGCTGTTTCTCATTGCCGCGGTCGGGGTCGCCAACGCCTCGTTCGCACTGATGCGGACCTTCGGGATGGCACTGCTCGGAGGTGTGGCGGCGGCCAGCATCGCATTAGCCGGCATCCCCTTTGTCACCTGCTCGTCAGACCGGTTCACCGACGTTTTCACCTGTGCGCCGCAGGCACCCACCTGGCACCTGACCGGCGCGGTGATCGTGGCCAGCCTGTCCGGTGCCAGCCTGGTGTTGGCCCGCGTGGCAGCCAAAGCCGCTGCCGACGACCACCTGGGTCGCATAGAGCGTCGCCTGGTCGCGGTGCAGCGGGAACTCGCCGTGGTGCGCGGCCGGACAGGAGCGGACGACGGCGACGACTGATCCCGGGGCCGCGCTCCGCTGGACGCGCCCGGTCAGCCCGCCGCACGGGTCACCGCCGGGTCGTCACCGCTCCCGCCCGCCGACCGGGTGCCGGCCGCGGGGTGGGACCGGTCGAGCGCGTAGGGCGCCGCGGCCGCCTGGGCGGCCACCATGAACGCGCCCCGGTTCTCCGGCCAGAACTCGCTGTCCACACAGGAGTACCGGGGGAAGAACCCGCCGCACTCGCCCCAGGCCGAGCCGATCTCGAAGGTCGCGCTGGCCACGCCGAGCACGCCGTAGGTGAAGTCGTCGGTGGTGCCGGGTGTCTCGTAGCCGACCGTCTCCGCGTTCGTGCCCACGGTGTAGCCGTTGTGCGCGGCCATGCGCTCACCCAGCGCGCGCAGCTGCGCGTCGTTTGGCGCGGTCAGGTCGGTCCAGCCCCACGGCAGGATGATGTAGTCGCCGAAGCTGTGCAGGGTGAGCATGACACCGCGGGCGCCGGCCGGTGCTGGGTCGCTGTCGTCGGTGCCGCGCTGTCTGGGGTAGATCGAGGTGAACAGGTTCTCCAGGGCGACGGTCTCGGGTTCGGAGCGGGGTTCGGGCCCCTGGTAGGACTCGGCGCACGGCTCACCGCCCGCACCGCCCCACTTGTAGCTGGAGTTGCGGTTCAGGTCGATGCCGACGTTGCTGGCCGGGCAGGTGCCGTTGTCCGAGTCCAGGTTCTTGCGCTGCATCCTGGGGTGGTTGCCGCCGGAGACCACCACGTCCACCCCGTCGGGGTTGGCGATCGGCACCACCCAGACCTCGGTGCTGTCCAGCAGGTCGGTGACCTCGGTGTCCGTCCCGTAGCCGCCGACCAGGTGGTCGATCCACCGCCAGGCCAGCTCGCCGGTGCTGATCTCCCTGGCGTGCACCTGCGCCACCAGCGTGAACCTGGGCTTGGCCGCGTCCGGGGTGCGCGCGCAGTCGCCCTGTTCCTTCCTGGTCAGGCACACGGCCTTGATGTCGTGCCCGCCCCAGCCCCTGGTGCGCAGCCACGAGTCGCCGATGTCGTGCACGGTCGCCAGGTCGGGGTGTTCGCGGGCGACGTCGTCCAGGTGCTGCTCGTGCGCGGCCACCGTGTGGTAGCCGCCGTAGTAGGTGCCGGCGGCGGCGGACCGCCGGGGGGTGGCCGGTTCCCGGTAGAGATCGCCGAACCCGGTCGGTCGGTAGCCCAGCGCGCGCAGCCGGCCGGCCACCCCGAGATCACCGATCACCAGGGCGTTGTCGTCGGTGGACCGCGCCACGTCGAAGCCGGCTCGCTCCAGGTCCCTGACCTGGCCGGGCGCGGTGATCGGGACGTGCCACACCACCGGGCCGGCGGCACCGAGCAGGGCGGGGCCGGTCAGGCCGCGGTGGGCCGCGCCCGGGCTGGCGGCGGCGCCGAGGCGGGCGGACGGGGTGGTCGGGGCGGCCTCCGCCGGGTCGGCCGGGCCTGTTGTCGTGGCGGTGGCCACGCCCACCAGGCTGCTCGGCAACAGCAGGGCGGTCACCACCAGGAAGATCCTGAGCAGGGTACGGGGCCTCATCGCCATCACCATCGCCATCACCACTCCCCCGACGTCGACGGTCGGAGATCCAGTGTGCCGAGGTCATCAGGCCGCTGGCACCACCCAAAGGGCTGGCGTCCGGCCACACAATCGGCTGGTCCGAGCCGGTGACGCGGCCGGGGCGGCGCCGTGGCCTCGGGGTGCCGGCGCGCGGGCCGTGGACCACCGCCGGCCGGGTGGGGCCTGTTGTCGGCCCGTGGTTGGGGGATTGCCTAGACTGGCCGGTCGCCGTCGCGACAACGTCCAGCCACGACACCACCCGTGCGCGAGGATGTCCACTGACGACGGTGTCCCGTTCGGCGAGGTCGAGGAGTGGTTGCCCGTGGCTGACCCGACGCAGTCCGGCCACCGGCCCACGCTGGAGGACGTGGCGGCCAGGGCCGGTGTCTCCAGGGCCACGGCGTCCCGGGTGCTCAACGGCTCGCCCAGGGTCAGCGAGGAGGCCAGGGACGCGGTCGAGGCCGCCGTCCGCGAGCTGCGCTACCAGCCCAACCAGGCGGCCCGCACGCTGGTCACCCGGCGCACCGACGCGGTCGCGGTGGTGGTGTCCGAGCCCGAGCCGCGGATCTTCGACGACCCGCACTTCGCCCGGGTGATCAGGACGGCGGCGCGGGCGCTGGCCGAGATCGACGCCCAGATGGTGCTGCTGCTGGTCAGCTCGCCCGAGGACCAGGTGCGGGCGCGGCGGTTCCTGTCCGGCGGGCACGTCGACGGCGCGTTGGCGTTCGCCCCGCACAAGGACGACGCGCTGCCCTCGGTGGTGCGGCGGCTGCCGCTGCCGGTGGTGTTCGCCGGCCGGCCGTGGGGCCAGCTGCGCGGGCTGCACCTGGTCGACAACGACAACCACGGTGGTGGCCTGGCCGCCACCAGGCACCTGCTCGGGCTGGGCCGCCGCCGGGTGGCCAGCATCACCGGACCGGCCGACCAGTTGGCCGCGATCGACCGGCTGGCTGGTTGGCGGGAGGCGGTCGACGCGGACGCGGCCAGCACCGCGCTGCTGACCGAGAACGGCGAGTTCACCCGGGAGGGCGGGGAGCGGGCCATGCGGGCGCTGCTGGCCCGGGTGCCCGACCTGGACGGGGTGTTCGTGGCCAACGACCTGATGGCGGTGGGCGCGCTGGCCGCGCTGCGCCGGGCCGGCCGCCGGGTGCCCGAGGACGTGGCCGTGGTCGGCTTCGACGACCACCCGCTGATCGCGCCGACCACCGATCCGCCGCTGACCACGGTGCGCCAGGACGCGGCCGAGCAGGTGCGGCGCATGGTCGACCACCTGATGCGGCTGGTGCGGGGTGACCAGGTGCGGCCGCGTCGGGAGGTGCTGCCGGTGACGCTGGTGCGGCGGGCCTCGGCCTGACCCGAGGGCCTGACCCGGGGGGCCCTGGCCGGCTGGCCGGGGCCGGGCACTGGGCACTGGACGCCGGGGCAGTGGGCGCCGGGCACTGGACGCCGGGCACTGGGCGCCGGGCTCGGGGCGCCGGCGCCGACCGGATCGGGCCCGGCGGTGCGCCGGTTGGCCCGGCCCTCGCTCGGGCCAACCGGCGCACCTGGTAGATGCGGTCCCGCGCCGACCATGACGTTTGCGGCAGGAAAGGTCACCTGGTCAGGCGTCAGCCGTTCGGCGCGGCTCGACCCGGCCCCGGTGCCGGCCGGCGGGCGCGCGGCCGGCGGGTGCGGTCAGGCCGTGGCCATCGCCGCGACCACCGAGGACCGGGCGGCCCGGCGCGCCGGCAGGGCCGAGGACAGCACGGCCGCGACCACCGCGCCGAGCAGCAGCACGCCGGTCTGGCCGTAGGGCACGGTGAACAGCATCTGGGTCTGGGCGCTGCTGAGGCTCTCGGTCATCACCCAGCCGCAGCCGATGCCCAGCACCAGCCCCAGCACCGAGCCCATCAGCGCCATCAGGACCGCCTCGACCACCAGCATCAGCCGCAGCTGTCCCCTGGTCAGGCCGAGTGCCCGCAGCAGCGCCGACTCCCTGGTGCGCTCCAGCACCGACAGGGTGAGCGTGTTGGTGATGCCGAACAGCGCGATCACCACGGCCAGGCCCACCAGTGCCCAGACGAAGGCCAGGAGCTGGTCGAGCTGGCCGCCCAGCTCCGCCTTGGTCTCGGCGGCGCTGTCGATCCGGGCGATCGGGGTGGCCGCGGTGACCCGCTCCACCGCGGCCCGGCCCGCCTGCGGGCTCACCCCGTCGGCGAGCTTGACCATGATCGAGTCGTAGCCGGTCTGCTCGGGGTGCAGTCCGGTGAACGTGTCCATGCCCACCAGGGCGTCGCCCAGGCCGCTGGCGTCCCGGTAGACGGCGACCACGCGCAGGTCCCGGCGCGGGCCGTCGCCCTGGGACTCGGTGGACACGGCCACCGCCGGGACGGTGCTGCCCACGGCCAGGCCGGTCCGCTTGGCCGCCTGCTCGGAGATGGCCAGCTCGTCCGGCCCGAGCGAGCCGAGCTGGCCCGTCGCGGTCTCCGGGCGCACCAGGGTGCCGATCACGCCGTCGCCGACGCCCATCAGCCACAGGTGCCCGGCCGCGTTCTCGGCCGCACCGTCGACCCGGATGTCGCCCGTCCTGGTCGGCGCGGCCGTGGCCACCTCGTCCAGTGCGGCCAGCTGGTCGGCGAGCGCGGTGGGCAGGGCGCGGTCGTAGAGGCTGGAGGTGATCGTGTAGTCGGCGGGCAGCTGCTGGTCGATCTCGGCGTCCACGGTGGCCTTGGCGCTGGTCGCGACCACGTTCACCATGCTGACCACGGTGACGCCGATCATCAGGGCCGCCATGGTCGCCGCGGTCCGCCTGGGGTTGCGGCCGGCGTTGGCTGCGGCCAGCTTCGCCGGGACGCCCAGCAGCAGCGCGGGCAGGGCGCCGAGCACCCGGTTGACCGGGCCGACCAGCAGCGGGCCCAGGGTGACCGCGGCGCAGAGCACCAGCATGGTGCCGGCCCCGGTGACGGTGATGCTCGTCTCGTTGTTGATCCGGCCGCCGAGCACCAGCGCGCCGGCCCCGGCCAGGGCGAGCAGCAGCGCGGCGGCCACCCGCCAGCCGCTGGTCCTGGCGACCTCGCCGCTGCTGTCGGGCTGGCCACGCATGGCCGCGACCGGTGGCACCCGGGTGGCCCGGCGGGCCGGCAGCACCGCGGCCAGCACGGTGACCAGCACGCCGACGCCGAGCGCGGTCAGCACCGTGGTCAGCGACACCGGGGTGCGGACCGCCGGCACGGCCGCCCCGCCGAAGGCCCCCAGCGACAGCTGGAGCAGCGCGGACACGCCCACCCCGCCGCCGAGACCGAACAGCGCGGCGACGAGCCCCATGGCCACGGCCTCGGCGAGCACGGCGCGGAACACCTGGCCGCGGTCGGCGCCCACGCAGCGCAGCAGCGCCAGTTCCCTGGTGCGCTGGGCCACCAGGATGGTGAACGTGTTGTAGATGACCAGGGCCGCGACCACGAGGGCGACCAGGGCGAAGCCGGTGAGGATGTAGGTGATCTGGCCGGCCTGCGAGCCGAAGGTGTCCAGCAGCTGCTGGGTGTACGCCGCGCCGGTGGTCACCGCGACGCCGGGCTGGGTGGCCACGGCGGACAGGGCGCGCACCAGCTGCTCCTGGCTCACCCCGGCGGCGGCCACCGCCACCACCTCGGTGAACCCGGGCTGGTCGGCGAAGGCCGCCAGGGCCTCGGGCAGCAGCAGCACCTGGTCGCTGGTGTAGAGGGAGCTGCGGGTCAACGCCTGCTGGTAGGTGCCGACCAGGGTGAAGGTGCGCGGCTGGTCGTCGGTGCCCAGCAGGGTGACCTGCTGGCCCACGGTCAGGCCGCGGGTGGCCGCGGTCCGGTCCTGCATGGCGATCTCGGTGGGGCCGGTCGGCAGGTGGCCCTGCACGGGGTCGGCGGTGCGCAGCCGCTGGTCGGTCTCCAGGGCCACGGCGACCGCGGGCACCGCCTTGCCGGCGCCGTCCAGCAGCGGCACCTCCCGGTAGGCGCGCCCGTCCGCGGCGGCCACCTCGGGCGCCCGCCGCACCGCGGCCAGCGTCTCCGGGCTGACCAGGGTGGACTGGCCCGGCTCCGCCGCGTCGACGGTGATCCGCGCGTCCACGTTGCGCGCGTGCCTGGCCAGCCCGTCGCGGGCGTTGGCGTCCAGGGCGGCGCCGAGCACCTGCGTGCCGGTCACGAACGCGACCCCGAGCGCGATCGCCAGTGAGGACAGCACGAGCCGGGCCGCGCGAGCGCGCAGTCCGGCCAGGATCGTCGCCAGCATCACGCCCCCAGGTGGGCCAGCGCGGCCAGCACCGAGTCGGCCGTGGGCTGGGTGATCTCGCCGGCCAGCGCGCCGTCGGCGATCAGCACCACGCGGTCGGCGTAGGAGGCGGCGACCGGGTCGTGCGTCACCATGATCACCGTCTGGTTGAGCCGGCGCACCGACATGCGCAGGAAGTCCAGCACCTCGGCGCCGGAGCGGGAGTCGAGGTTGCCGGTGGGCTCGTCGGCGAACACCACGTCCGGCCGGGCCACCAGGGCCCTGGCGCAGGCCACCCGCTGCTGCTGGCCACCGGACAGCTCGGTGGGCCGGTGGTCCAGCCGCTCGCGCAGGCCGAGCGTGTCCACAATGGTGTCCAGCCAGGCCTGGTCGGCCTTGCGGCCGGCCAACTCCAGGCCGAGCAGGATGTTCTGCCGGGCGGTGAGCGTGGGCAGCAGGTTGAACGCCTGGAACACGAACCCGATCCGGTCGCGGCGCAGCCGGGTCAGCTCCCGGTCGCCGAGGTGGGTGATGTCGGTGTCTCCGATGTGGACGGACCCACCGTCCACTGTGTCCAGTCCGGCCAGGCAGTGCATCAGGGTGGACTTGCCGGAGCCGGACGGCCCCATGATCGCGGTGAACTCGCCGGCGGCGAAGCTCACGCTCACCCCGGCCAGGGCCCGGACCGCGGTGTCCCCCTTGCCATAGACCTTGACCAGGTCGCGGGCGGCCACGGCGGTTCGGGTACCCAGTTGGGACACCACTGCGGACATGTGCGCACTCCACTCGGTTTCACGCGGTTTTGCTGACCGGCCGAAGCTAGCCAGCCGGAGCACGCGCGGACATCCACTCGCGGGACAGTTCCGGGGCAGTCCGGTGGGCCGATCAGCCCCGGCGGCGGGTCCACCCACGGGAGGACGTGGTCTCCTCCCCCGGGTGGACACCCGCACCGCGCCGCGGGTCCGGGCCGGCTATCCGGTGTGCTCGTTGCGGCCGAAGAAGTAGGTCCTGCCCAGTTCGCGGACGGGCTGGCCGGCGGGCAGCGGTTCACCCACGGTCGACGGGAACACCGCGGCCGGCCAGTGCACGGCGGGCTGGCCGTTCGGGGTGGTGCGCAGGGCCTCACGCAGCGCGGTCACCTGGATCGGCTGGCCCGGGACGTAGGTCTCCACCTGGAACGTCTCGTCGAGGAAGGCGGTCGAGTCCAGGTTCGGCAGCCAGCCGTCCACCGCCGCGCGCACCTCGGCGGGATCGGTGAGCAGCCAGGCCTCGCCCCGCTCGGTGCCGCTGTGGTCGACCACCTGGGTCAGGTGCACCAGGTAGAAGCCGCAGGTGTGCCGGTGGGCGGCGGTCGGCCGGGGCGGTGGCGGGGTGGGCTCGTCCAGCGCCGCCAGCCGGTGGCGGGCGGGATCGTCGAACGGGTCGAGCCGCAGCGCCTCCCGGTAGGCGGTGCTGGCGCCGGCGTGCTCGCCCAGCCACTCCAGTGCCTGGCCGAGCACGAACCACACCAGGTTGTTGGTCGGGTCGAGGTCGAGCGCGTGCCTGGCCGCGGCCACCGCCCGGCGCGCCAGGGACCGGCCGCTGCGTTCGTCGGGTTCGAGTTCGGCGAACGGGGCCGGGTCGTCGTCCTCCCACCACTCCTCGCCCAGTTCGTTCACCTTGGCCCGCAGGGTGGCCGCGGACAGCACGGCCAGACCGACCGCGGCGGTGGTGTTGTCCGGGTCGGCCGCGCGCACCCGGGCGTAGTGCCGACGGATCTCGGCGGCGTCGTCGGCGATGTCCTCGCGTTCGCAGGTCTCCGCGTCCCTGGCGTAGCCGGCGAGCAGCGCGCCGGCCGCGCGCAGGGTCGCCGCGACGGCACTGGTTCCCTTTTCCATGCCGACGGATGGTAGGCGCGGCCACCGACGGTCCGATTGGTCCGTATTCCACAGAGACGCGGCCTGGAATTGCTTGCTTATCCTGAACAAATCACGTCGACGATCTGATCCGTTGCGCAGAAATGAACTGCCTCCGTTCAGCGGTTACCCGGCGTGTAGCCCGCCGGTAACGTGGACGACCCAAGGCCCAGCAAGCTCTTGTTCCACAGGCGAGAGGTTCTCAGCAAATGCCGACCTGGTTGCGCTGAGTGCGACGAGAAGAAGTGCCACCACACCCTCCTCGTCATCAAGGTGTCGCCGTGCTGCTCCGTCAACTCTTCGGTGACGCCGGCCCGCCACCGCGGCCGGCCGGCATCCAGCGAACCGGAATCTTTGCGACTGGCTTTGCCGAGCCCTGGACCCGTAATTCGCACCACCTCAGTGGCTGATTAAGGAGACAGATAGATGCTTACCGCGATCGCTGCCGTTGGTACCGCGATGGCGTTGGTCACCTCGCCTGCTCCGGTGGAACAGTCAGACGTGCCGCCCCCCGGGAAAATCGTCATCGACGTGCTGACCGTCAACGGTTCGGGCTGCCGCGCGGGCAGCGCGGCCGTGGCGCCGGCCCCGGACAACACGGCCTTCACCGTGACCTACAGCGAGTACACGGCCGTGGCCGGCGGCAACTCCGATCCGACCGACTTCCGGAAGAACTGCCAGATCTCCATGTTGGTGCACATCCCGCAGGGCTTCACCTACGCCGTCAGCAAGGCCGACTACCGCGGCTTCGCCCACCTGGCGAGTGGGGCGACCGGCCTGCAGAAGGCCAGCTACTACGTCCAGGGCGTGTCCGAGACGTCGTCGGTCAGCCACCCGCTCACCGGCCCCTACAGCGACAACTGGCAGACCACCGACGAGAAGGACGAGGCCAAACTGGTCTACGCGCCCTGTGGCGAGGACACCGTTTTCAACGTGAACACGGAACTGCGCGTCAACGCCGGTCTCGCGCACCCGGACCAGACCAGCTTCGTGACCATGGACTCCACCGACGGAAGCGTCCGGTCCACCTATCACTTCGAATGGAAGCAGTGCGCCAGCTAGTATCCGGAAAAGCTGGGGATTAGCCACCGAGAGTCGCGGGACGCGATTGTCCCGGCTTACCCGGTACGGCAGGCGTCGGCTCGTTTCCGGACGATTTTCAGGGATTTCAGTTCGAGCCGTTATCGTCTCCGAAAGGGCACCATGTTTACCACTCTCGCCGCAGCGGCGCTCACCCTGTCAACAGCGCTTTCCCCCCTGACCGCCGTGGGCAACGGGTCCTACTTCACCGACCCGCCCGACGACAAAATCGTCATCAGCATCGTGACGGTCAACGGCTCGGGCTGCCCGACCGGCACCGCGTCCGTGGCCATGTCGCCGGACAACACGGCCTTCACCGTGACCTACAGCGACTACCTGGCCAGATCCGGCGGGAACTCGCTGCCAACGGATTTCAGGAAGAACTGCCAGATAGCCCTGGTGGTGCACGTTCCCGGTGGGTTCAGCTTCGCCATCTACAAGACCGACTACCGGGGATTCGCGCACCTGGAACAGGGCGCCACCGCCTCCCACGAAGCGAGCTACTACTTCCAGGGAATGTCGGAGACACCGCACGTGAAGAGCACCTTCAACGGCGTGTACGACGACAACTGGCAGACCACCAACGAGGTGGAGACCCCGCAGCTGGTCTACTCGCCGTGCGGTGAGGAGCGCATCTTCAACATCAACACCGAACTGCGCGCCAACGCCGGCACCCTGCACCCGGAGAAGACCAGCTTCGTCGCCATGGACTCCACCGACGGCGACCTCAACACCACCTACCACGTGAAGTGGAAGGACTGCACGCGTCCGTAGTGGACGAGTCCGCAGTGGACGAACCACGGTGGACGCATCCGCAGTGGACTAACCGCCGGGCGGGCCGTCGTCGACCCGCCCGGACGGGCCGGCCGGGGTGTCCAGCAGCCCCCGGTCGTAGGCCAGCGCCACGGCCTCGGCCCGGCGGCTGGCCCCGAGCTTGGCCATGACCCGGGTCAGGTGCACGCTCACGGTCTTCTCGCTGATGTACAGCTCCTCACCGACCTCGCGGTTGGTGCGCCCCAGCGCGACCAGTTCCAGCACGGCCCGCTCCCTGGGCGTGAACAGGTCGAGGGTCTGCCGGGGCACGGGCTGGTCCGCGCGCAGCGCGATCCGGGCCCGCCCGGCCAGCGCCTCGACCGCCTCGGCCAGCGGGCGCGCCCCCAGTTCGGCGGCCACCGCCGCGGCCTGGCGCAGGTGCTCGGCGGCCTCGTCCCGGCGCTCCGCGGCCAGCAGCGCCTCGGCCCACCGCCACCGGCAGATCGCCTGCTCGTAGCGGGCCCCGTAGTCGAACGCCCGCACCGCGTCCGCCCACCGCCGCGCCGCGTCCACCGCCTGCCCGTCCTGGTGGGTCGGGCCGTGGACGGCCAGCAGCCTGGCCAGTTCCGCCTCGGCCCTGGCCAGCCAGGCCACCCCCTCCGGGCCGAGGTCGCTGGTGCGGGGACTGCCGTTGGCCGCGGTCAGCCGGGCGTGCTCGTGCAGGCGGCGCCCCTCGGCCACGGCGGCGGCCAGCGCGTCGGTGTCCCGGCGGCGCACCGCCCGGACCGCCTGGTCGGCGCACGCGGCCACGCCCAGCGCGGCCAGCCGGATACCGGCCAGCACCCACGGGCCGCCGATGCGCCGCGCCCAGGTCAGCGACTCCCCGACCCGCTCGACCGCCTGGTCGGGGTCGTCGCGCCAGCAGGCCAGCTCCGCGCCCGCGGCGCCGGCGATCAGCGGGATCGTCAGGTCGACCTGCCAGTTCTCGCGCAGCCGCGTGATCAGCTCCTCGGCCTCGGCGAACCGGCCCCGCCCCACCAGCGGGTACAGCGCGGCAGCGGCCAGCCTGGTCAGCACCACGCTGGACACCGCCTCACCCGGGGGTTGGGCCGCGGCCTCGGCGCCGTCCCAGTCGCCACCGGCGTACTTGGCGATGGCCTGGATCACCCGCAGTTCCAGGCCGAACCCGCTCCAGGACAGGCCGAGGTCGGTGGCCCTGGCCACCCCCGCGTCGATGATCTCGATCGACTTGTCGATCAGGCCCGCTTCGTAGGCGTTGAGCCCCAGGTAGTACCGGGCGCGCAGTTCCTCGGCGAGCGCTCCGCCCTCGACCGCCAGGTCCACGGCCAGGCGCAGCTGGCGCACGGCGTCCTCATCCTCGCCGGTGCGCTCGGCCTGCAGCGCCAGGGTGACCAGCGCGTCGACCTCGGCGTCCACCGCGCCCACGGCACGGGCGTCGCGCACCGCCTGCTCGGCCCGGCGCACCGACTGCTCGTGTCCACCCAGGTAGCGCAGGACGCGGGCCTGCAGGGCGAGCACCCTGGCCCGGGTCCGGCTCGGCGGCTGGTCCGCGACCAGTTGCCAGGCCTGGTCGGTGATCTCGTTCGCCTCGGCCTCGTGGCCCTCCAGCACCAGCAGCGTCTGGACCAGCCGCTGGCGCGCGTCAGCCGCGGCCTCCGGGTCACCGAGCCGGTCGGCCAGTGCCACGGCCGAGCGGGCGTAGGCCAGGGCGCGCTCCGGGTCGCCGGCCGTGCCAGCCGCCCAGGAGGCCCGGCGCAGCAGCTCCAGTTCGTCCACGTCGGACGGGCGCTGGTCGGCGGGCACCGCGTCCCACAGCCGCAGGGCCTGTTCGAGGTGGCCCAGGTACTCGGCTGGCGCGCTCAGGTCCTTGGCCTCCTCGGCGGCGCGCACCGACGCGGCCAGCGCCTGGCCCAGGTCGTTGCTCTCCAGGCTGTGGTGGGCCAGTGCGGCGGCCGTGCCGCGCGGGGCGGTGCCGCTGGCGGTGCGCGCGGCGAGCATCCGCGCGTAGCCGGCGTGCAGCCGCACCCGCTCGCCGGGCAGCAGGTCGCCGTAGACCGCCTCGCGCAGCAGGGCGTGCCGGAAGCGGTACACGTCGTCGTCCCCGGCGACCAGCACGTGGCGCTGCACCGCCTCGCGCAGCGCCTCGTCCAGGGCCAGCTCGTCCAGGTCCACCACGGCGCGCAGGTCCGCGTGCGCCACCTGGCGGCCGGCGGCCGAGGCGACCCGCACCACCTGGGCGGCGGCCGGGCCGAACTGCTCGACCCGGGCCAGCAGCACGTCGACCAGGCTCGCCGGCAGACCGGCCGGGCCGCAGCCGGAGTAGGCGGCGATCAGCTCCTCGGCGAAGAACGCGTTGCCCTCGGACTGGGCGGCCACCTGCCGCACGACCTGGTCGGGCACGTCGTCGCCGACCAGGGCCCGGACAAAGGCGCACGCGTCGTCCTGGCTGAGCGGGGCCAACTCCAGGCGCTCCACGATCGGCAGCCGCACCAGTTCGGCCAGCAGCGGCCGCAGCGGGTGCCGCCGGTGCAGGTCGTCGGTGCGGTAGCTGGCGACCACCAGCACGCGCTGCGTGCGCAACCGGGTCAGCAGGAACGACAGCAGCCGCCGGGTGGAGGCGTCCGCCCAGTGCAGGTCCTCGATGAGCAGCACCACGCAGCTCTGCTCGGCCAACTCCCCGAGCAGGCCGAACACCGCGTCGAACAGCTGCAGCTGCCCCACGTCCTGCTCGGTGCGGGGCAGCCCCAGCGCGGTGGGCAGGTCCATGCCCGAGGTCAGCCCGGACGCCGAGGCCTGCTCCGGCCGCTGCCCCAGCCGGCCGGCGATGGCCAGTTCGGGCAGCAGCCGGACCAGTGCCGGCCTGGCCAGCACCGCGGCCAGCCGTTCGTCCCGCAACTGCCCCAGCGCCTCGGCAAAGGGCAGGTAGGGCAGGCCGCTCTCGCCGACGTCCAGGCACCGCCCGGTCAGCACCAGCGCGCCGGCCGCGCTGGCCTGCGCGGCCAACTCCTCGACCAGCCGGGTCTTGCCGATGCCCGCGTCCCCGGACACCAGCACCCCGGCCGCCGTCCCCTGGTCGGCCCGGTCCAGGGCCGCGCGCAGCCCTCCCAGCTCCGCGGCGCGCGCGACCAGTGGAATTCCCGATCCAAGACGTGGCACCCCGGCATGCTCGCACACCTCAGGCGGCCTTCGGCCCGGGCGTGTCCGCCTGGTGAGCAGCCCCACGCCCGGCGCGCCGCGCCTGCCGCCGCAGCCGCCACATCCGCCTGGCCTCAGCCACGTGCTGCCACGTCTCGTTGTCGTCCCTGTTCCAGCGGTAGTCCACCTCGGCCTGCACCGCTTCCGGCGTCCACACCATCTCGATCACCTCTCTGGTTCCCTGTTCTTGCTGGAACCGAGAGTGCTGCTGAGGGGTGGGCCCGGACATCGGAAGGACACCCCGTCCTGCCGGCGCCGACCCCTTACCCCCGCAGGCGGGCCGGCTGAGGGTGGGCGCGGCGGGTAAGGGGTGCCGACCGCGGCCCTGGTGGGCGGCGGGTTGTGGTGCGCCCACCGCCCGACTGGGCGTGCCGGTGTGGGTGCGCCGCGCCGGGTGGACGTCCCGGCGGATGGTCGCCCACCCAGCTGGTTCCGCGGGTGTCGGGCGACGCGGCAGGGCAGCGGCGGGGCTGGCGTGCGCTGGTCACGCCAACCCCGTCCGTCACCTCTTCTCCCCTGCCCCGCGTCACCCGGACGGCCCTGCGTGAGATGTCGACTCGCGGGGTTTGCACAGTCGACTCGCGGAGCGGGGGGACGGGATCAGCGGTTGGGGTTGCGGGGGGCGAGGCCGGCGCGGCGCAGGGCGTCGGCCATGGCACCGCCGCCGCCGAGCGAGTTGCCGCCGCCCTGGCGCTGGTTGCCCCGGCCGCCCTGGCGCTGGTTCTGGTTGCCCCGGCGGTTGCCGCCGTCGCGGTCGCGGCGGGGCGAGCCGCCGGCGGCGTCGCGCTGGCCGTTGCCGGCGGGGACCTCGTCGTCCAGGCGCAGGGTCAGCGAGATGCGCTTGCGGGGCACCTCCACGTCCAGCACCTTCACCGTGACGATGTCGCCGGGCTTGACCACCTCGCGCGGGTCCTTGACGAAGTTGCGGGACATGGCCGACACGTGCACCAGGCCGTCCTGGTGCACGCCCACGTCCACGAACGCGCCGAACGCGGCCACGTTGGTGACCACGCCCTCCAGCCGCATGCCCGGCTTGAGGTCGCTGATCGTGTCGACGCCCTCGGCGAAGGTCGCGGTCTGGAACGCCGGCCGGGGGTCGCGGCCCGGCTTCTCCAGCTCCTTGAGGATGTCGGTCACGGTGGGCAGGCCGAACGCGTCGTCGACGAACCGCTCCGGGCGCAGCCCGCGCAGCACCTGGGTGTTGCCGATCAGGCCGCGGATGTCGGTGTTGGTCGCCTCGATGATCCGGCGCACCACCGGGTAGGCCTCCGGGTGCACGCTGGAGCTGTCCAGCGGGTCGTCGCCGCCGGGGATGCGCAGGAAGCCGGCGCACTGCTCGAACGCCTTGGGCCCCAGCCGGGGCACGTCGCGCAGTGCCCTGCGGGACCGGAACGGCCCGTGCGCGTCCCGGTGCAGCACGATGTTCTCGGCCAGCCCCTGGGTGATGCCGGAGACCCGGGTGAGCAGCGGCGCGGACGCGGTGTTGACGTCCACGCCCACCGCGTTCACGCAGTCCTCCACCACGGCGTCCAGCGACCGCGACAGCTTGGTCTCGGACACGTCGTGCTGGTACTGGCCGACGCCGATGGACTTGGGGTCGATCTTGACCAGTTCGGCCAGCGGGTCCTGCAGCCGGCGGGCGATGGACACCGCGCCGCGCAGGGACACGTCCAGGTCGGGCAGTTCCTGGGAGGCGAACGCCGAGGCCGAGTACACCGACGCGCCGGCCTCGGACACCACGACCTTGGTCAGCTTCAGCTCCGGCTGCCGCGCGATCAGCTCGGCGGCCAGCTTGTCGGTCTCCCGGGAGGCGGTGCCGTTGCCGATGGCGATCAGCTCGACCCGGTGCTCGCGGGCCAGCCGGGCCAGCACGGCCAGTGCCTCGTCCCAGCGCCGCTGCGGCTGGTGCGGGTAGATCGTCTCGGTGGCCACCACCTTGCCGGTCGCGTCCACCACCGCGACCTTCACGCCGGTGCGGAAGCCCGGGTCCAGGCCCATGGTGGGCCGGGAGCCGGCGGGCGCGGCGAGCAGCAGGTCGCGCAGGTTGGCGGCGAACACCCGCACCGCCTCGTCCTCGGCGGCCTGGCGCAGCCGCAGCCGCAGGTCGATGCCCAGGTGCACGAGGATGCGGGTGCGCCAGGCCCAGCGCACGGTGTCCAGCAGCCAGCGGTCGGCCGGCCGGCCCTGGTCGGCGATGCCGAAGCGGGCGGCGATGCGCGTCTCGTAGTCGGTGGGACCGGTCGGCCGGACCGGTGCCGCGCCGTCCTCGGCGCGCTGCGGCTCGTCCGGCTCCAGGGTGAGGTCGAGGACCTCTTCCTTCTCCCCGCGGAACATCGCCAGGATGCGGTGCGAGGGCAGGCTGGTGAACGGCTCGTCGAAGGCGAAGTAGTCGGCGAACTTGGCGCCTTCCTCGGCCTTGCCCTCCCGCACCCTGGCCACCAGGTGGCCGCGGGACCACATGCGCTCGCGCAGCTCGCCGATGAGGTCGGCGTCCTCGGCGAACTGCTCGACCAGGATCGACCGCGCGCCGTCCAGCGCGGCGGTCACGTCGGCCACGCCGCGCTCGGCGTCGACGTACTGGGCGGCCAGGGTCTGCGGGTCCTGGCTCGGGTCAGCCAGCAGGGTCTCGGCCAGCGGGCCCAGCCCGGCCTCCCTGGCGATCTGCGCCTTGGTGCGCCGCTTGGGCTTGAACGGCAGGTAGATGTCCTCCAGCCGGGCCTTGGAGTCGGCCGCCATGATCTGCGCGCGCAGCGCGTCGTCCAGCTTGCCCTGCGCGGTGATCGACTCCAGGATCGCGGTGCGCCGCTCCTCCAGTTCCCGCAGGTAGCGCAGCCGGTCCTCCAGCTGCCGCAGCTGGGCGTCGTCGAGCGTGCCGGTCGCCTCCTTGCGGTAGCGGGCGATGAACGGGACGGTGGCCCCGCCGTCGAGCAGGTCGACGGCCGCGGCCACCTGGCTCTCCCGCACGCCCAGTTCCTCGGCGATCCTCTGATGAATAGACGTCGTCACGATCCGATCCCGCCTTCTGGCCTTGCTTGCGGGGTGCATTCTGCCGGCAGCCCCACCCGGACGTGTGGGAGCATCGCCGACCGCCGCGTGGGCCGGCCCGGGACCGGGACGATCCGGGCCGATCCATGCCGAGCCGGCCCGGCCCCTGGTCGGCGTCAGCCGCGGCCGCGCTCCCGGGCGGCTGCTCGACAGCTTCCGCCGCGGCCTGCGGTGGCTGCTCGCCGGTATCGCGCGGGGCTGAGGCCGGGGGGCGGCCGGAACAGCGGGTCAGCCGGGGCAGCCGGGTCAGCCGAAACGGCCGGGTCAGCCGGGGCAGCCAGGTCAGCTGAGTCGGCTGGGTCAGCGGCCGGCCTTGGCGCGGGCCAGGTGGGCACGCACCACGCCGGCCTCGGGCGCGTCCAGGTCGCAGAACAGGGCGAGCGCGCGCTGCCAGTGCGCGGTGGCGCCGGCCGCGCCCTGCCGGTCGAGCACGGCGGCGACCCGGTCGTGGGCCAGTGCCTGGTGGTAGGCGCTGGCGGCCTGCCTGGCCACGCCCAGCGCCTGGCGCGCCACCACCAGGGCGTCGGCCAGCCGGCCCCGGTCCAGCAGCACGCCGGCCAGGTCGGTCAGGCAGCTGGCTTCCCCGCACCGCTCGGCCACCTCGTGGTACATCCGCAGGGCGGCGCGCAGGGTGGTCTCGGCCGCCTCCGGGCGGTGGGTGGCCAGCTGCAGCAGGCCGAGGTTGTGGCTGGCGTTGGCCTCGGCCCAGCGGGCGCCGGCGGTGTGGCTGATCCGCACGGCCTCCCGGTAGTGCTCCTCGGAGTCGGCGTGCCGGCCCAGGTCCTGGAGGGTGTTGGCGATGGTGGTCAGCGCCCTGGCCTGGCGGTCCACGTCGCCCTGGGCGCGGCTGACCGCCAGGGCTTCCCGCTGCACGGCCAGTGCCTCGTCGAACCGGCGGAACTGCAGCAGCACCACGCCCAGGTTGAACAGGGTGACGAACTGCGCGTCGGGATCGCCGAGTTCCCTGGCCGCGCGCAGGGCCAGCTGGTGGGTGCGCAGCCAGGTGTTGCGGTCGGTGCGCAGCCAGAAGAACCGGGACAGGGTGTAGGGCAGCTGCCAGGCGTGGGTCAGCCAGCCGTTCGCCTCGGCGTGCTCGGCGGCGGCCACCAGGTTGGCGCGCTCCACGTCCAGCCAGGCCATGGCCTGGCTGCCGGTGCGCAGCGGCGGGGTGTGCGCCGGCGGCCAACGCGGGTCCACGCGCACCGCGCCCCGGGCGATCGGCAGCAGCCCGTCGGCCAGGTCGGCGCAGTGCAGGTAGTAGTCGAGCATCCGCTCGGTGGCGGTGTGCGCGGCCTCGGGCGGCAGCTGGCCGGCCAGTTCCCTGGTGTAGGCGCGGACCAGGTCGTGCGCGGTGTACCGGCCGGGCTCGCCGACCGCCAGCAGGTGCGCGGCGACCAGCGCGTCCAGCGCCCGCTGGGCCTCGGGCAGCGGCACCTCGGCCGTGGCCGCGACCAGCCAGGCGGTGACCTCGGGCCCGGGGTGCAGGCCGAGCAGCGCGAGCACCCGGGCGGCCGGCGCGGGCAGGGCCCGGTGCGAGGCGTCCAGCGCGGCGCGCACCGTGCTCTGGCCGTCCTCCAGACCGAGCGCGCCCAGCCGGCCGTGCTCGCTGCCCAGTTCGGCGACGAGTTCGGCGACGCGCAGGGTGGGCGCGGCGGCCAGCCGGGCGGCGGCGATGCGCAGCGCCAGCGGCAGCCGGTCGCACAGCCGGGCCAGCCGGTCCAGTTCGCCGGGTTCGGCCCGGGCCCGCTCGCCGCCGGCGATCCGGCTGAGCACGGCCACGGCCGCCTCGGGCGCGAGCATGTCCAGGTCCACCAGGCGGGCGTCCGCGTGCGCGACCAGGCCGACCAGCCGCCGCCGGCTGGTCACCAGCACGCAGGACCGCGCCCCGGGCAGCAGCGGCAGCAGTTCCTCGGAGCCGCGCGCGTTGTCCAGCAGCACGAGCATCCGCCGGTCCGCGCTGACCGTCCGGTACAGCGCGGAGCGCTCCTCGGTGGCGGCGGGCACCTCCTCCGGGGGCACGCCCAGCGCGCGCAGGAACCGGCCGAGCACCTCCCCGGCGTCCAGCGGCTCCCGGTTGGGGTGGTAGCCGTGCAGGTCGGCGTGCAGCTGGCCGTCCGGGAAGTGCTCGCGCACCCGGTGCGCCCAGTGCACGGCCAGCGCGGTCTTGCCCACTCCCGCGGGCCCGGTGACCACCACCACCGGGCCGGTGCCGTGCGCCTCGGCCAGCAGCGCGTCCAGCTCGGCCAGTTCACCGTCCCGGCCCAGGAAGGTGGTGGGGTCGCGGGGCAGCTGCGCCGGGGTCGGGGCGGGGCCCAGGTCGGTGCCGGCGCCGCCCGCGGTCACCGCGCCGCCCGCCGGCGCCGGTTCCGGCGCACCGCCGGCCAGGATGACCTGGTGCAGCCGGCGCAGTTCCGGTCCTGGCTCCACGCCCAGTTCGGCGACCAGCACGGCGCGCGCGGTGCGGTAGGCGGCCAGCGCCTCGGCCGGGCGGCCGGCCTGGTGCAGGGCGCGCATCAGCAGCCCGTGCAGCCGTTCCCGCAGCGGGTGCTCGGCGAGCAGCCGGGACAGCTCGCCCACCAGGCGGGCGCCCCGGCCCAGGGCGAGGCTCAGTTCGGCGTACTCCTCCAGCACGGCCAGCCGTCGCTCGACCAGCCTGCCCCGCTCCACCTCGGCGAACAGCCCGGGCACCCCGCCCAGCGGGTCGGCCCGCCACATGCGCAGCGCCTCGGCCAGGGTGGCGGCCGCCTCGGCCAGCTCACCGGCGTCGCGCAGCCGGGTGGCCCGGGCCGTGCGCTGCTCGAACACCTCCAGGTCGAGGGCGCCGGCGTCGACGCGCAGCAGGTAGCCGTCCGCGGTGGAGGTCAGCAGCCGGCCGGGGGCGCGGCGGGCCCGGCCCGGCTCCAGTGCCCGGCGCAGCCCGGCGATGTAGGTCTGGACCAGGTTCACCGCGCTGGGCGGCGCGGCCTCGGCCCACACCGCGTCGATGATCCGGGCCCGGCTGACCGGGGTGTTCCTGGCCAGCAGCAGCACGGCCAGCACGGCGCGCTGCTTGGGCGTGCCCAACTCCACCGCGGCGGCGGTGTGCTCGTCGGACCCGCGCACCGCCCTGAGCATGCCGAGAATCTCGAACCGCACAGCTTCCCCGACGTGGTGCGTCACCGACCCGCCCTTCGTCCGTCGCGGGTTCCCGAGCCCGTGGCGGCGCCCCGGCACGGCAACCCGCACAAACCCCGGTGTGGGCAGCGTAGAGATTGGTGCAGTCCACTTCCAGTGTTCTTATAGAGCGGTGCCCGAGACTGGGTCCTGTCCAGCCAGCCACCGGACCCACCACCACCCCGGTGTCCACAGTGGACCAGCTGGGCACCTAGACGACGTGGGTCGGCCGACGGACAAGGGCATCCAGCCCGCGGCGGCGGAACGCCGGCCGACCCACGTCCTCCACGCCGCACCGGCCGGTGGCACCGCCGGTTACGGCACCACCTCCAGGTCGCGCTCGTCGGTCTGCTCGGCCGCCTGCTGGGCGGCCAGGCGCTGGGCGCGGCGGCGGCGCACCAGCAGCACGATCCCGGCGGTGACCGCGATCGCCCCGATCACCACCCAACTGGCCGTGCCCAGGGCCTGCTCCACGTACTTGGCCGAGGCACCCGCGGCCATGCCGATGCCGATGTGCAGCGCGGACCAGCCCAGCGCGCCCGCCACCACCGAGGGCAGGTAGCGCCGCAGGGGCAGCCGCGCCGCGCCGGCGGCCGCGGGCAGCAGGGTGCGGGCCACCGGCATGAACATGCCGACCAGCACGGCCCGGCCGCCGGTGCGGTGCAGCAGGTCGCCGGCCCGGTCCCAGTGCTGCTGGCCCAGCCGGCGCACGATCCGGCTGTCCCGCAACCGGTTCCCGTAGCGGCGCCCGAGCAGGTAGCCAACGGAGTTGCCGGCCGCCGCGCAGACCGCGACCACCAGCCACATCACCAGGAAGGCCGGCGCGCTGGTCACCGTGGTGGCGACCACCAGCAGGGCGGCCTCACCGGGCACCAGGAAACCCAGACCGAGGGCGCACTCGCCAAAGGCGAACGCGCCGGCCGCCACGACCACCACGGCCGGGGGCAGGTCGGCCAATGCCTCGAGGGCACCGGTCAACAGGGCCACAGCGACTCCCTTCACTGGCGACGCCGCCGGGACTGCGCGACGCGCGACAGGACAAACTGGACAGAAGCAACCAAGATCGCACACCCGCCGATCCCGTTGGCCAGCGGGCGAACCGGGTTCATTCCACCGCGTCCTCGGCGCGCGCACATCCACCTCAGGTCTGTCAGGACGCCCCGACTTTCGTCAGGGTCGAACGGCCCGAGCCGATCGGGGTGATCCCCGAGGTCCGCCCCTGGCGCACGGACCGTGACCACGGCCGGCCCGCGCGCGGATCAGCCACCCGAACGCGTGGTACGGCTTGCCGGCCGCGGTGGCCGGCCAGCAGGCTGCTGGCACACACCTGGTGCGACACCACCGGGTGTGGCTCGTGCCGGGCAGGCGTCTCCCGCCGGGAGGCGCACCCGCGTGGTCCGGCGCGTCACGGCGGGGCCGGCATCGCGCCCCCGACCGGGCCGGTCCCGCCACTGCTCCCCCTGGTTCTGCTCTGATCGGATGGCTGTTGCGGCGGCCGGACGCCGGCGACGGTCACTAGCTGCTACCCAAAGTGTCCTATTCGTGAGGATTGACACAATTGGGTGATTAGTTAGGCATCGCGTTCGTGTGATCGGCATCATGGAGATACGCGGCCGGCTCACCGGTTCATCCGCCACCACAGCCCCAGCCGCGACAGTGCCGACACACCCAGCGTGCCGACACGGAGGTGCCCGATGGCAGCCAACCGACACCGCGTCGAGGCCAGGCCCGCGCTCAGCGGCCTGTGCAGCGGCGTCACCACCAGTCAGCAGCCCCGCCGCTGCCTGACCCGGTCCTCGGCCAACTCGGCCAACTCGGCCACGGCCGACACCCACGACGTCCGGTCGAAAGCGGCGCACCCAGCCGGGCTCGGCTGACGCCACCCGTCCCACCGGTCGGGCCACCGCTGGCCGGCCGGCCGCACACCGCACCGCCGCGGTGAGTTCTTCCCCCACACCAGTGCGGCGAGCCCTCCGCCGCGCCGCACTGGCGCGTTCCACCACACCCGTGCCGCCGCGGCCGTTCGCCGCGCCGCACGGTGTTCTCGGCGCCTGGGTGGCGTCGGCACCACACCCGCCCGTCCGGGCAGCCGGCGATCCCGGCCGCCGGAGCGTGGCGCGTGCCCCAGCAACACCCCCCAGTGCATGTGTCCGAAAGGAAACCTCGGTCGATGAACCGATCCACCGCCGCCCGCAGCCACGCGGGCGAGCACACCACGGCAGGGCCCCCGCCCGGCGGCCAGCAGACCGGCGGCGGCCGGCTCAACAGCGTGCTCCGGCACGACCTGCCCGCCTCGCTCGTGGTCTTCCTGATCGCCATCCCGCTCTCCCTGGGCATCGCCGCGGCCACGGGCGCGCCGCTGATCGCCGGCCTGGTCGCCGCCGTGGTCGGCGGCATCCTCGCCGGCGCGCTCAGCGGAGCACCGCTCCAGGTCAGCGGTCCGGCCGCCGGGCTCACCGTGATCGTGGCCGGCGTGATCGCCGACTTCGGCTGGGCCGCCACCGCGGCGATCACCGTGGGCGCCGGTCTGCTGCAGATCCTGCTCGCGGTCACCCGGGTCGGCCGGCTCGCGCTGTCGCTGTCGCCCTCGGTGGTGCACGGCATGCTCGCCGGCATCGGCATCACCATCGCCGCCGGCCAGTTCAACGTGATGCTGGGCGGTGCGTCCGCCAGTTCCGTGCTGGCCAACCTCGCCGCCATCCCCGGCAACCTCATCTCGCTCCACAGTGGATCGTTGCTGATCGGCGCGGCCACCGTGGCGATCCTGTTGGCGTGGCCCAGGATTCCGCGCGCCAAGGTGGTGCCGGCGCCGCTGGTCGCGGTGGTCGCCGCCACCGCGCTGGGCAGCCTGTTCGGCCCGGACCTGGCCCGGGTCGACCTGCCGGAGGACCCGATCGGCGACATCGTGCTGCCGCAACTGCCCCAGGGCGGCATGGTCTCGATCGCCGTCGCCATCGTCACCGTGGCCCTGGTGGCCAGCGTCGAGTCGGTGCTGTCCGCGGTCGCCGTGGACAAGCTGCACAACGGTCCGCGCGCCAACCTGGACCGCGAGCTGGTGGCCCAGGGGGTGGGCAACACCGTGTCCGGCGCGCTGGGCGGTCTGCCCATCACCGGCGTGATCGTGCGCAGCTCCACCAACGTCGCGGCCGGCGCCCGCAGCCGGGCCTCGACCATGCTGCACGGCCTGTGGATCCTGGTGTTCGTGCTGCTGCTCGGCGGCGTGCTGGAGCTGATCCCGATGGCCGCGCTGGCCGGCGTGCTGTTCGTGACCGGCGTGCGCCTGGTGAACGGCGGCCACATGCGCCAACTGCTGCGCCACGGCGAGTTCGCCAGCTACGTGGTGACCGTGCTCGGCGTGGTCACGCTCGGCCTGGTCGAGGGCGTGCTGCTGGGCATCGGCGTGACCGTGCTCGGCGCGCTGGTGAAGCTGACCGACAGCTCGGTGCGGGTGGACCGCGACGAGGACGACCACGCCGACTGGCGGGTGGTGGTGCGCGGTTCGCTGGCGTTCCTGCGGGTGGGCCGGCTGGTCCGGGAACTGCGCCAGATCCCGTTGGGCCAGCACGTGGTGCTGGAGCTGCACGTGGACTTCATGGACCACGCGGCCTTCGAGGCGGTGGACGACTGGCGGTCCGGCTACGAGCGGCTGGGCGGTCGCGTCGACGTGGACGAGGTGCACGACAGCTGGTACAGCCGGGCCGTTGCCGACCGGCTGGGCCGGCGCAAGACCCCGCCCTCGCCGCTGCCCCGCTGGTTCGCGCCCTGGTCGCACTGGCAGGCCCAGCACACCGCGCCGCGCACGCCCGCCGCGATGCTGCGCGGCATGGACGAGTTCCAGCGCCGGGCCGCACCGCTGGTGCGTCCGTTCCTGGAGGAGCTGGCCGCCCAGGGCCAGCGACCCGGCCAGCTGTTCCTCACCTGCGCCGATTCCCGCGTGGTGCCCAACATGATCACCAGCAGCGGCCCTGGTGACCTGTTCTGCGTGCGCAACATCGGCAACCTGGTGCCCCGCTACGACGCGGCCGGCCCGGAGGGGGACGCGTCGGTGGGCGCGGCCATCGAGTTCGCCGTGGACGTGCTGGAGGTGCCCACGATCGTCGTGTGTGGACACTCCGACTGCGGTGCGATGAAGGCGGTGCTCGCCGGGTCCAGCGAACCGGAGTCGCGGCTGGGCTCCTGGCTGCGGCACGCCGCCCCCAGCCTGGACCGGTTCCGCGGCCGCACCGACGCGCACGACCACACCGACCTGCCCGATGTCGAGCGGCTCAGCGTGGCCAACGTGCTCCAGCAGCTGGAGAACCTGCACAGCTACCCGAGCGTGCGCCGGGCGGTGGAGCGGGGTGAACTCAAACTGGTCGGCATGTACTTCGACATCTCGGCCGCCCGGGTGTACCTGGTCGACGCCGAGCGGGGCGAGCTGAGCCCGGTGCGGGTGCCCGCCAGCACCGCAACCCCGGCCACCGCAACCCCGGCCACCGGGAGCCCGGGCAACGGCACCTCGGTCAACGGAATGGTGACGGCGGGCTGACCCCGCCGGGTGTGCGGTGAGCCGGGGACACCTGGCTCACCGCACACCGCCCCGGTGCCCGGGGCGGACCAGCGATCAGCAGGACTTGGTCCAGGAGCACTCCAACGCCGACTCCCGCACCGGGGTGGCCGCCTCGTCGGCCGGCACGGCCGCGCGCTGCGCCGGCACGGACACCGCCACCGAGGTGTCGTCGGCACCCCGGTAGCCGGCCAGCCGCACGGCCACCGCGTCCTCGACGTCCTTGAGCGAGGCCGCGCTGAAGTTGTTCTGCACCAAGGAGAACGCCAGCGTCTGGCCGCTGGCCGCGGTGACGTAGCCGGACAGGCCGGTGACCCCGGTCATCGACCCGGTCTTGGCGTGCAGGTTGTTGGCCGCCGGTGTGCCGGCCATCCGGTTGCGCAGCGTGCCACCCACCATCCGGTCGCTGGCCCCGGCCACCGGCAGCGCGTCGTACCAGACACCGAACCACGGCTTGGCCTTGGCGGCCACCAGCAGCGCGGCGATCTGGTCCGGCGCCACGTTGTCCATTCGGGACAGTCCGGAACCGTCGAACAGGCTCAGCGCACCGGTGTCCACGCCCAGGCCGGCCAGCCGGGACTTCGCCGCGGCCAGGCCCGCGCTCCAGGTGCCGGCGCCGGATTCCTTGCGCCCCATGGCCTTCACCAGCGCCTCGGCGTGCAAGTTGTTGCTCAGCTTGAGGAACGGCACCAGCAGCTGGCTCAGCGGCATGGACTCGTGGGCGGCCAGCTGCCGCGCGCCGGCCGGGGTGGCCGCGCTGCGGGTGCCGCCGGTGACCTTGATCCCCTCGGCCGCCAGTGCGGCGCGGAACAGGCTGGCGACCAGGCCGGTCGGGTTGACCACGGTGATCCACTGGCGCACCGCGGCGCCGCCGGCCGGCACGGAGCCGCGCACCCGCACGGTGTTGGTGCCGTGGTCGCGGGCCACGGTGAGGGTGCTCGCGGACCCGGCCGGGCCGGTGACCGCGGTGTTGTCCACGGTCAGGTAGTCGGTCGGCGGGTCGAAGGTCACGGTGGCGGGCTGGCCCGGCTGCCCCGGCGTGACCACGACGGTGATCGAGCCGGCGTCGTAGTCGGTGTCCGGTGCCACGGTCAGCGCGGAGGTCTGCGCGCTGTAGTAGTACGGCTCGTCGTCCCAGGCCCACCCGGGCGGGAACGGCACGCTGTCGAACCAGGTGTCGTCGGTGACCAGGTCGCCGTTCACCCGGCGCACGCCCTGGGCGGCCAGGGCGGCGGCCAGGTTCCGGTAGTCGGCGGCCAGCATGGTGGGGTCACCGGTGCCGCGCAGGTACAGGTCACCGCCGAGCACACCGCCCCGCACGCTGCCGGTGCTGTGCAGGCTGGTGGTGAACCGGTGGTCCGGGCCGAGGACCTCCAGGGCCGCGGCCGAGGTGAACAGCTTGGCGTTGGACGCGGGCACCAGCCGGCGGGCGCTGTCCCGGGTGTAGAGCACCTCGCCGGTCGTGGCGTCGCGCACCACCAGCCCGGTGCTGGCACCGGCGAGCCTGCCGTCACCGAGGATCCTGTCCAGGTCCTTGGCCAGCGCCACCGCCGCGGTGGCCTGGGCGCCCGGTGGCGCCGCGCCGGGCGGGCCCGCCACCAGGGCAAGCCCGGCGACCAGCGCGATCGGGATGGCGAGGACGCGTGCGCGAGCGAACATCTGCACTCCTGCGAAGTCGGGGAACCAGCTCCGGACGTGAGCATTCTGGCGGCCACCCGGCCGTCTCGGGATCGGTGCTGGCCGGGTTGTCCCGTCCGGATGCGCGCGGCCCCCGGCAGGTTGGCTGCCGGGGGCCGCGTCAGGGGCGGGAGCTGGTCAGCCGGTCAGGCCGACACCTCGCTGCGGTCGGCCGACCACAGGGTGTGGAACGAGCCGTCCCGGTCCACCCGGCGGTAGGTGTGCGCGCCGAAGTAGTCGCGCAGACCCTGCACCAGGGCGGCGGGCAGCCGCTCGGCGCGCAGCGCGTCGTAGTAGGCCAGCGCCGAGGAGAAGCCCGGGGTGGGCACGCCCGCCCGCACCGCGGCCACCACCACTCGCCGCCACGCCTCCCGCGCCTGCTCCACCGCGCTGGCGAAGTAGTCGTCGACCAGCAGCGAGGCCAGCTCGGGGTCGCGGTCGTAGGCGGCCCGGATGCGGTCCAGGAAGCGGGCGCGGATGATGCAGCCGCCGCGCCAGATGGTGGCCATCGCGCCGAGGTCGATGTTCCAGCCGTAGGTCTGGCTGGCCGCCCTGATCTCGTCGAAGCCCTGGGCGTAGGCGACCACCTTGGAGGCGAACAGCGCGTGGCGCACGTCCTCCACCAGGCCCTCGGGCGCCTTCGCCGCGGCCTGCTCCGCCTCGGGGAACGCGGCGCGCACGGCCGCGCGCTGGTCGGTGTTGGCCGACAGGGAACGGGCGAACACCGCCTCGGCGATCCCGGTGACCGGCACACCCAGTTCCAGGGCCTCCTGCACGGTCCACCGGCCGGTGCCCTTCTGCTCGGCCTGGTCGGCGATGACGTCCACGAGCGGCTTGCCGGTGGCGGCGTCGACGTGGCCGAGCACCTCGGCGGTGATCTCCACCAGGTAGGACTCCAGGTCACCGGAGTTCCAGGTGCGGAACACCTCGCCGATGGCGGCCGGCTCCAGGCCGCCGACGTGCCGCAGCAGGTCGTAGGACTCGGCGATCAGCTGCATGTCGGCGTACTCGATGCCGTTGTGCACCATCTTGACGAAGTGGCCGGCGCCGTCCGGTCCCACGTGCACGCAGCAGGGCTGGCCGTCCACCTTGGCGGCGATGGTCTCCAGCACCGGGCCGAGGTGCTGGTAGGACTCGGCCGAGCCGCCGGGCATGATGCTCGGCCCGTTGAGCGCGCCCTCCTCGCCGCCGGAGATGCCGGCGCCCACGAAGTGCAGGCCGCGCTCGCGCAGCCGGGCCTCGCGGCGGCGGGTGTCGGCGAAGTGCGCGTTGCCGCCGTCGATGATCATGTCGCCGGGTTCGAGCAGGTCGGCCAGTTCGTCGATGACCGCGTCGGTGGGCTGCCCCGCCTTGACCATGATGATGATCTGCCGCGGCCGCTGCAGGGCCGCCACCAGGTCCGGCAACGTCTCGGCCGGCACGAAGTCGCCCTCGTGGCCGTGCTGTTCCACCAGCGCCCTGGTGCGTGCCGGGGTCCGGTTGTGCACGGCCACCCGGAACCCGTTGCGAGCCAGGTTCCGCGCCAGGTTGCTGCCCATGGTCGCCAGGCCGGTGACCGCGATGCGGGCCGTGCCGGTTGTGCTTTCTGCCATGGACACCAGCCTGCCCGATTCTGGGCCCGGCGCCAGTACCGGACACGTACTGGGCCAGGTGTGGTTCATGACGTCCGCAACCGGAATACCCGGGCGGGTTGGTGAATCATGGTCGGCGCCGGCCCGCCCGCCAGGCCGTGGCCGCGCCCCTGACGTGCGGTTAGGCTGGCGGTGTGAGCGCGGAGAACGGTGCCACCGCGCTGGTCAGCGAGGCGGCGGTGGCCACCGACCGGCCGGAGCGGTACGGCTCGCAACTGGTCAGGCACTTCGCCAACAGGGTCGAGACGCACTGGGCGGACGGCCGGGGCGAGGTGCGCTTCAGCGCGAGCTTCGCGGGTCGCGCCGAGCTGCGCTGCGCGCCCGGCGTGCTGCACATCCGGGTCAGCGCCCCGGACGGCGAGTCGCTGCGCCGGGTGCGCGAGGTGGTGGCCGACCACCTGGTCCGGTTCGGCCAGCGCGACCGGCTCGTGGTCACCTGGACCTGAGCCCGGCGTCGAGCCGTCTGATCACGGCTGGGTCGGCCCGCTGCCCACCTGGTTGGCCTCGATGGCGACGGCCACGGCCGCCAGGTCCTCGGTGGCCAGCGTCACCGACGCGGCGCCCACCCAGTCGTCCACCTGGTCGGCCCGCCGCGCGCCCACGATCGCCCCGGTGATGCCCGGCCAGGCCAGGGTCCAGGCCACGGCCGCCGCCGGCACGCTCACCTGGTGGCGCCGGGCCACCTCGTCCAGGGCGCGCACCACGGCCAGGTTGTCGCGCAGCTTGGTGGTGAACTCCGGGTTCTGCCTGCGCCAGTCCCCCGGGTCGAGCTTGGCCACGCTGTCCTGGTCGTACTTGCCGGTGAGCAGGCCCGACTCCATCGGGCTGTAGCCGATGACCGCGGTGTCGTGCCGCCGGCACCACTCCAGGTCCGCGCCGGCGAAGTCCCGGGCGATCGCCGAGAAGTGCGGTTGCAGCGAGTCGACGTGCCCGACCGCCTCGGCCCGCTCCAACTGGTCCGCGCTGTGGTTGGACAACCCGGCCGCGCGGATCTTGCCCTCCCGCTTCAGCTCCAGCAGCGCGCCCCAGTAGTCCTCGACGGCGGTGCCGTCCGTGGGCGGCCAGTGCATCTGCAGCAGGTCGAGCCGGTCCACGCCGAGCCGGCGCAGCGACTGCTCGCACTCCCGCCGGATGCTCTCCGGCCGGCCGACCAACTCCGGCGTCGCCCCGGGATCGTCGGAGGTGAACACCATGCCGCACTTGGTGAACACGTAGGGCCGGTCGGCCTCGGGCAGGTCGGCCAGGGCACGCGCCACCACGTCCTCGGAGTGGCCCCTGCCGTAGACCGGGGCGGTGTCCACCCAGTTCACGCCGAGTTCGACGGCCCGGCGGATGGCGGCGACCGAGTCGTCGTCGTCCTGCGGGCCCCAGCCGTACACGCCGGGGCCGCCGACCGCCCACGCGCCGAACCCGACGGGCGTGATCGCCATGTCCGTGGTGCCGAAAGTCCTGCGCTCCATGCCCCGATCCTGCAAGACCCCGGCCGGGTCCGCATTTCCTGCGGCCCGGCCGGCCGGCCCGCCGACGCGGCCCGCGGCCCGGGGCCCGGTCAGCAGCGGGTCAGGACAGCACGCGCAGCAGGCCCTCCTGCACGACCGTGGCCACCAGGCTGCCGTCGTGGCTGAAGAACCGGCCGGTGGCCAGGCCGCGCGAGCCGGACGCGCTGGGCGAGGCGCAGTCGTAGAGGAACCACTCGTCGGCGCGGAACGGCCGGTGGAACCACATGGCGTGGTCCAGGCTGGCGCCCAGCACCTTGTCGGTGCCCCAGTACACGCCGTGCCTGGCCAGCACCGCGTCCAGCAGGGTCAGGTCCGAGGCGTAGGCCAGCACGCACACGTGCAGCAGGTCGTCGTCGGGCAGCTTGCCGTCGGCCCGCATCCACACCTGGTTGCGCGCCTCGCGCCGGCCGGTCTCCCGGGCCAGCCAGGGCGGCTCGGTCACGTAGCGGATGTCGATCGGCCGGGGCACGGCCGACATGCCGCCGATCCGCTCCCGGTAGTCGCCCACCTGCTCGGCGTAGGTGGGCAGGGTCTCCGGGCCGGGCACCTCGGGCATGGGTTCGGCGTGGTCGATGCCGGGCTGGTCCAGCTGGAACGACGCGGACAGCGAGAAGATCGCCTTGCCGCGCTGCACCGCCACCACCCGCCGGGTGGTGAACGAGCGGCCGTCCCTGATCCGGTCCACCTCGTAGACGATCGGGATGCTGGGGTCGCCGGGCCGGATGAAGTAGGCGTGCAACGAGTGCACCCGACGGTCGGCCGGCACCGTCCGCCCGGCCGCCACCAGCGACTGGCCGGCGACCTGACCGCCGAACACGCGCACCGGCGACTCCGCCGGGCTCACCCCGCGGAAGATGTTCTCCTCGATGCGCTCCAGGTCGAGCAGCGCGACCAGGCGGTCGAGCACCGGCTGTCCGTACGCGACACCGTCGGGTGTCATCGGCACGGGGACCGCCGCAGCCGCGGCGGCGGGGTCGGCCGCCGCGGCGCGTGCTGCCTCAGTCACGTGACCTCCTCGGTCGTACCCCGGTCCGGGGTCACGGACCGAGATCAGGCGTGGTCTTCTTCACCCAGACGGTGTACCCGGATGAGGTTAGTCGAGCCGACCGTCCCGGGCGGCGAGCCAGCGACGATGACAACCAGGTCGCCGGCCTGGTAGTGGTCCATGGCCAGCATCGACTGGTCCACCTGGCGCACCATCTGGTCGGTGGAGTCCACCTTAGGCACCAAGAACGTTTCGGTCCCCCAGGTGAGAGATAGCTGACTCCGCACCTCCTGCTCGGGCGTGAAGGCCAGCAGCGGCAGCGGCGTGTGCAGCCGGGCCAGCCGGCGCACCGTGTCGCCCGACTGGGTGAAGGCGACCAGTGCCTTGGCGTGCAGCCGCTCGCCGATGTCCCTGGCCGCGTAGGAGATGACCCCCCGCTTGGTGCGCGGCACGTGGGTCAGCGGCGGCACCACGGTGGACTCGGCCTCCACCGCCATGATGATCTTGCTCATGGTCTGCACGGACTCGATGGCGTAGCGCCCGACGCTGGTCTCCCCGGACAGCATCAGCGCGTCGGCGCCGTCCAGCACGGCGTTGGCCACGTCCGAGGTCTCGGCCCGGGTCGGCCGGGAGTTGCCGATCATCGAGTCGAGCATCTGGGTGGCCACGATCACCGGCTTGGCGTTCTCCCTGGCGATCTGGATGGCCCGCTTCTGCACCAGCGGCACGTACTCCAGCGGCAGTTCCACGCCCAGGTCACCGCGGGCGACCATGACGCCGTCGAAGGCCAGCACGATGGCCTCCAGGTTGTCGACGGCCTCCGGCTTCTCCAGCTTGGCGATGACCGGCCGGCGGCCCTTGCCGACCCGGTCCATCACCTGGTGCACCAGGTCGATGTCGGCGGGCGAGCGCACGAAGGACAGCGCCACGAAGTCCACGCCGAGGCCCAGCGCGAACTCCAGGTCCTCGATGTCCTTCTCGCTCATGGCCGGCACGGACACGTCCATGCCGGGCAGGGACAGTCCCTTGTTGTCGCTGACCGGGCCGCCCTCCACGACCTCGCAGACCACGTCGGGGCCCTCGATGTCGGTGACCACCAGGCCGACCTTGCCGTCGTCGACCAGCAGCCGGTCGCCGACCTTGGCGTCCCTGGCCAGTCCCTTGTAGGTGGTGGAAACCCGGTCGTGGGTGCCGGGCACCTCCTCGACGGTGACCCGGACGACGTCACCGGTACGCCACTCGACCGGGCCGGCCGCGAACCTGCCGAGCCGGATCTTCGGGCCCTGGAGGTCGGCCAGGATGCCCACCGCCCGGCCCGAGTCGCGGGCCGCGGCCCGAACCAGGTCGTAGACCTGCTTGTGGTCGGCATGGCTGCCGTGGCTGAAGTTCATCCTGGCCACGTCCATGCCGGCGGCTACCAGGTCGCGCACCTTCTCTTCGGTGGAGGTGGCTGGCCCGAGGGTACAGACGATCTTCGCACGTCGGCTCACGTTCTAGCAGCCTAGCGCCGCATGCTGGACCGATCCGGATGTACCCACGGGTAATCTTCGGCGGGACGGGACAATTCTGGGCGTGCCCCCTCGAATTATTCCCTTCGTAGCCGCGGTGTTGCTCAGTGTGGTCGTGCTGTTCACCCCGGAGTCAGGTGTGCCCAGCGCGCCACCGGGCACGGACAAGCTCGTGCACGCCGGTCTGTTCGCGCTGCTGGCGATCACCGGCTACGCCGCCGGGATCGTCCGCACCTGGCAGCTGGCCGTGCTGCTGCTCGGCTACGCGGCCGGCTCCGAGGTGCTCCAGTCGCTGCTGCCGATCGGGCGGGACGGCGACGTGCTCGACGCGCTCACCGACGTGGTGGGCGCGGCCGTGGGCCTGGCCGGCTGCCTGGTCGGGGCGGTCGTCGCCCGGGGCAACCCGGTCACCAGGGACGCGCGCTCAGCCCCACGTGGTCAGCGCACCACTCGTTGAACTCCCGCACCTGCCGCCAGCCGGCGCGCACCCGGGTCAGCGCCGCCCGCTCGTGCAGCGCGTCGTCCGGCGGCCAGCAGCGCACCACGTACAGGCTGCGGTGGCGCAGCAGGTCGAGCCGGGGGTGGTCGGCCGCCACCCCGCGCGGCCGGGTCTTCAACCGGTCACCGCGCAGCTCCCAGCCACGCCTGGTCAGCGCGGCCAGCAGGCGGACCAGTTCGCCACCGCGCCGCTCGTCGGCCACGGCGGTGCGGTAGCGGGCCAACTGGTCGGCGGCCATGGCGAACGAGCCGCCGCCGATCAGCAGGCCGGCCGCGCTGACCTCCACGTAGTAGGCGCCGCCACCGCGGCCCCGCTCGACCACGCCACCGCAGTGCGTCTTGTAGGGCGACTTGTCGTGGGAGAAGCGGACGTCGCGGAAGGGCCGGAACACCTTGCCCGGCCCGAACTCCTCGGCCAGCTCGGCCAGCAGCGCCTCCATGGGCGCGCGCACGTCGGACTGGTAGGTGTCCCGGTGGTCCAGCCAGTACGCCTTCGAGTTGTCCGCTTCCAGCCCGTCGAAGAAGTCAACGGCGTACTCGCCGAAACCCGTGAACCGCACGCGGGCAGCCTACGCGCGGGGCCGGCCGGCCCCGCGCACCCGAGCGGACTGTCGGCTCAGCCCTCGATCCACCCGTGCGACTGGGCGAAGCTGACCAGGCGCTGGCGGACCTGCACGATCTGCGCGCCGGTCACCGCGGGAGCCACCTCGATCAGCACGTCGGTGATCTTCTGGGCGAACTCCGCCGTGGAGAGCACGTCGCACAGGTCGTCCTCGCGGGACACCGTGCGCACATCCACCCGGGGCGTCACCGGGGCCGGGGTCTCCAGGATCTGCACCCCGAACGCCTTGAGCCCGCGCTCGCCCTCCATGACCTGGAACTGCACCCGCGTCCCGCTGACCATCAACTGCGCGTCGTCGTTGAGCACCGACGCGTGCACGAAGACGTCGTCACCGCCCTCGTCCGGGGCGATGAAACCGAACCCGCGAGTCTTGTCGAACCTGACAACGCTGCCTGTAGCCACCGCTTGAACCCTTTTCCTGTTCCTGCCCTGACCTGACCTGAAAACGCCGCACGCACTGTGGTTTCCACACCGAACACCGCGACCTCGTGAGCCGCCCCACCGCATCCGTCCGCATGTTGCACACCACACGTTGCCGACACGGTCGCCACGGCGGTTTGCCCAGTGTACCGGCTTCCGCACGCGCTGAACCGGGCCGCGAACCCACAGCCGACGAACGGCGGCGGGCACTGCGCCAACCGGCGCACGCGGGCCCGCACCCGGCCCACGCGCACCTCGACCCACCTCGATCCGGCTGACCCGGCTCGGTTCAGGCGCCCTCCCCCGGCGCGGGGGTGTGCGGCACCCGCTCGGCCGGGACGACCCCGAGCCGGCCGGCCTGGTAGTCCTCGAACGCCTCGATCAGCTCCTCGCGGGTGTTCATCACGAACGGCCCGTACTGCGCGACCGGCTCCCTGATCGGCTCGCCGCCCATGACGAACAGCTCCAGCCGGGGCGCGTTGCCGTCCTGGCTGGCGTCGGCGCGCACCCGCAGCGCGTCACCGCGGCCGTACACGGCCAGCTGGCCGGTGTGCACCGGACGGCCCTGCTGTCCCACGCCGCCCCGACCGCTGAGCACGTAGACCAGCGCGTTGAAGTCGGACCGCCACGGCAGGTCCAGCTGGGCGCCGGGCTCCAGGCTCACGTGCACCACGCTGATCGGGGTGTGCGTGCTGCCCGGCCCGCGGTGGCCGGCCACCTCCCCGGCGATCACCCGGATCAGCGCGCCGCCGTCGGGCGTGGTCAGCAGGGCCGCCGCACTGCCCCGGATGTCCTGGTAGCGCGGCGGCGCCAGCTTCTTGGCGCGCGGCAGGTTCACCCACAGCTGCAGGCCGTGGAACAGGCCGCCGCTGACCACCAGGTGCTCGGGCGGCGCCTCGATGTGCAGCAGCCCGCTCCCGGCGGTCATCCACTGGGTGTCGCCGTTGGTGATGCTGCCGCCACCGCCGTTCGAGTCCTGGTGGTCCATGATCCCGTCGATCATGTAGGTGACGGTTTCGAAGCCGCGGTGCGGGTGCCACGGGGTGCCCTTGGGCTCACCGGGCGCGTAGTCCACCTCGCCCATCTGGTCGAGGTGCAGGAACGGGTCCAGTTCGGGCTGGGGCACGCCGGCGAAGGCGCGCCGCACCGGGAATCCCTCGCCCTCGAAGCCGCTCGGCGCGGTGGTCAGCCGCCGGACCTCCCGGTACCGGGTGGTCGCGGGGTCGAGTTCGGGCAGGCGGGGCAGGACGAGGACGTCGTCCACGGTGATGGCCGGCATGGTGGTCTCCTTGTCAGGCTTGGGTGTCCTGGGATGTGGCCGGGGGCGTGCCGCCGCGCTTGCCGAGCCGCTCGAAGGCCCGGGTGAGGCAGGCCAGTTCCGCCTCGTCGAGCGCGTCGACGAAGTGCCGCCGGACCGAGACCAGGTGGTGCGGCGCGGCCTCGCGCAGCGTCAACAGCCCGGAGGCGGTGAGCACGGCCTGGCTGCCGCGCCGGTCCTCCGGACAGCTCTCGCGCACCACGAGCCCGCGCTTGGCCATGGAGTCCACCTGGTAGGTGGCCCGGCTGGGCGCGAACGCCATCCGGTTGGCCAACTCCCCCATGCGCAGCCGCTGTCTCGGGGCCTCGGAGAGCAGGACGAGCACCTGGTAGTCGGTCATGCTCAGCCCGGTGGCCGACCGCAGGTCGTCCTCCAGTTGGGCGTTCAGCCACAGGCTCGTCTCGATGTAGGCGCGCCAGCACCGCAACTGCGCCTGGTTCAACTGCTCGACCACGCCACCACGCTACCACTCTTTCAAATCTGAACAACATGCCCGGTGGCCCGCTGTTCGGCCAACTCCAGAAGGAAACTCTCCAGCACAGCAGCCATCCAGAGGATGTTTTTCAAATCTGAAACACTGGTCCGCCGGACGGCCGGCGGGGCCGCCACCCACCCCTGGGTGACGGCCCCGCCCAGCTGCTCGCCCGCCCCTACTTCAGGGCGTAGGCCCGGATGATGGTCTGCTCCACCGCGTTGCCCTCGGCGTCGGTCGCACTGGCCCGCAACGACACGTACCCCGCGCCCCTGGGGTGGTGCGGGAACGCCAGCCGCTGCCCGGCGACCGTGCGCACCGGCACCGCCGTCCAGGTCGCGCCGTCGTCGAAGGACGCCCACACGGCGAGTTCACGCACCTCGCCCGGCTTGTCCTGGCCGTTGCGCTGCAGGTACAGCGGCACCGGGAACGGCACGCCCGACGGCGCCCGGTTGTGCTCGTCCAGCACCGGGGCGAACCGCACCGCGGTCAGCGGCAGCGCCGCCGGCTCGGCACCGGCGACGGTGTCCGAGGCGAACGTCCAGTCCGCGCGCACCGACGTGGACAGCTGCCCCGCACCACCGCGGGTGGCCTCGGTGTGCAGCCGGAACGACGCCCGCCCCGCCGGCACCGGGAAGCGGCCGTAGCCGGCATAGGCGGTCTCGCCGACCCGCTCGCCGTCCCGGTACAGCACGGTGCCCCCGCTGGTGGTTCGCGCTCCGCCACCGTGGTCGGCCGCCTGGTCGGTGAACAGCGGGACGTTGAACCCCAGGGTGTCGCCCTCCCGCCCGGCCAGGTCCGCCGGGTAGCCCGGCTCCAGCGGGAACGCCGGCCCGAACACGCCGGTGTTCCACCGCTCCAGCACCGGCCGGCCGGCCGAGAACGTCCGCGCGGGCACCGTGGACAGGTAGCTCTCCCGCGCGTCGAAGTCGTCCGGGTCGGTGGTCTCGCTGAACGTGCTGTACCACGGGACATTCGGGCTGTAGTACTCGGTGAGGCCGAACGGCAGCGGCGCGCTCACCATCTCCTCGCGCACGCCATGCCGGCCGGGCACGGTCGCCGCGTGCTCGGAGCGCACCCGGACCAGGTCCCGGTCCGCGCTGTGCCGCACCAGGTCCGCGGGCACCAGGGCGTCCTCGGACTGGCGCACGTGGTACAGGTACGGGCTGCCCGCGAATCCGCCCCTGCCGTCCGGTTCGGCCAGCACCGCGCCGATCTCGAAGGTGAACCTGCCCGGCGCGGACGTGCTGGACGGGCGCGTGTACTGCCCGGCGAAGTCCCGCCCGATGATGCTGAGGCCGGTGTCGCCCCAGCTGGTTCGCAGGCCGTACGAGAGGTAGGACGATCCCGGTCGGGCATTCGCCCGGTCCACGGTGACCCCGACCGGCTTGCCCGCCCTGGCGTCGACCGTGACCTCGGCGTCCCCGGTCACGGTGAACTCGGGCTCGATCACGTTGGTGTACTCCCACCCGTCCGCGACCTGGTCCTGCACACCCGCCTCGAAGTAGAAGCGCCCCTTGGGCAGTCGGGCGACCACCGTGCCGGAGGCGTCGTAGGACAGGTACGCCTGCGGGTGGTCGACGTCGACGAAGCGGAACGAGTACTCGGGCGTGGCCTTCCCGGCCCGGTCCAGGAAGTGCAGCGTGACGTCGTAGCTCTCCACCTCCCTGGTCACCGCGATCGGCGTGGGGATCGAGACCTGGCCGCCGGTCGCGGTGATCCGGCCGGTGTAGTCGCCGTCCGGACCGTCCACAGTGGTCGTCGTGGTGACCGTCACCTCGGCCTGGCCGCCCGCGGGCACGGTGACCCGGCTCGGTGCCACGGTGACCATGCCGGCGGGCGCCGGGTTGCCGGCCGGGTCGCGCACGTCCGCGGCCAGCTCCAGGGTGAGCGGCTGCGCGCCGGCGTTGTGGTAGGTGAGGGTTCGGACGATCGGGGCGTCGTCCCCGTGCGGCCACCGGGCGACGCCGTTGGACAGGCTGGCCGGCGTGGCGTACACCGGCTGCGCCACCGCGCGCGCCACGTCCACCCGGCCGGCGCCCTGCTCGAACACGGACTGCCCGCCGATCGGCTTGGCCGCACCCATCAGCGCGGCCTTGAGCTGTTCGGCCGTCCAGTCCGGGTGCTGCCCGGCCAGGATCGCCGCCGCCCCGGCCACGTGCGGCGCGGCCATCGAGGTGCCCGACAACCGCGTGTACGACTGGTCGACCGGGTCACCGAGCTGCCCGTGCGCGGCCCGCGCGGCCACGATGTCCACGCCCGGCGCGGTGAGGTCCGGCTTGATCGCCCGGTCCACCCAGCGCGGCCCCCGGCTGGAGAACTCGGCCAGCGCGTCGTTCCGGTCCACCGCGCCCACGGTCAGCGCCCGGTCCGCCGCGGCCGGGCTGCCCGGCGCGCCACCGCTGTTGCCGGCCGACACCACGAACAGCGCCCCGGTCTGTTCGGAGATCCGGTTCAGCGCCTGGGACATCGGGTCGGTGCCGTCCTCGGGAAGGCCGCCGCCCAGGCTCATGTTGACCACATCGGCGCCCGACGCCGCGGCCCACTCCATGCCGGCGATGATCCACGACTCGGCGCCGCCGCCACCGTCGTCCAGCACCTTGCCGTTGACCAGCGCGGTGTCCGGCGCGACCCCGCGGTACCGGCCGCCGCTGGCCGTGCCGCCGCCGGTGATCGTCGAGGCCACGTGCGTGCCGTGGCCGACCCGGTCGTCCGTGCCCGACTCGCTGCCGGTGAAGTCCTGGGCCCGGATCACCGCGTCGGCCAGGTCCGGGTGGCTGGTGTCGATGCCGGTGTCCAGCACGGCGACCGTGGCGCCCCTGCCGGTGTGCCCGGCCTGCCACGCCTGCGGCGCCCCGATCTGCGGCACGCTGTGGTCCAGGGTGGCCCGCACCGGCCCGTCCAGCCAGATCCGCGTGACGCCGGCGGCCATGGTCGTCGCGGTCGCCCCGGTGCCGCGCACCCCCGCCCAGAACTCGGCGGCGCGCGCCTTGTCCGCGCGCACCGCGGTGGCGCCGATGCTGGCCAGCTCACGCGTCACCTGGGCGGCCGCACCCAGTGCCGCCGACCGCGCCTGGCCGTCCGCGTGGCCGACGATCAGCGGCAGGTCCGGACGGCTGGTGTCGTCGTAGCCGACCTCCACCAGCCTGGTCACGTTGAACAGCCGCCGGTCCAGGCTCCCGTTGGCCACCAGCGTGGCCGCGTCCTCGGGAATGACCAGCGTGCCGTCCGGCCCCGCCTGCCGTAAGAACCTGACGTGTTCCCGCCCCGTGGCGGGCCGGGCACTGATCCCCTCCGGTCCGCCGACCACCACCCGGTCACCGGTGATCAGCGTGACCGACCGCCCCGCCTGCGCCGACGCCGACACCACGCGCTCGGCCGGCGCGGCCGAGGCGCCGGCACCCGGTACCACCGCCGCCGCCACCGCCACGACAACCGCGCCCGCGACAGCCGGCCGTCTCCGTCGTCCCCTCAACGGGCCTCCCCATTGGGCCAGGTGCCTCACGCACGGCACGCACGCGGGCACTGTGGGTGTCCATCACGAAGAAGGACACCTGGGGAACCCCTCCGGTTGCCTCACCACCACCACTCCGCCGCGGGCCAGCGAACCTCGTGATCTCACCCCATCGTGTGTCTTGGCAGGCACTCGTCCCGGCATGAACGTGAAGGCCGTGCCATTCCCACCCACCCGGCACGGCAGGGGGCGATCACCAGTGGCGACCTTCCGCGACATCGCCAACGCGCTCTACCACGCACTCGACGGAACCAACCACATCAACGGACTTCTCAACCACGTCGCCGACCTCATCACCGAAGCCGGCACCCTTGTCCACCACGCCTGCACCGGCACCATCGCCCACGCCCTCGACGTGGCACGAATCCACGCCCACTGCCTCGACCTCGCCGAACGCGCCCTCGACAACACCCGCACCTGCACACTCATCAACGACCACATCGAGACCTACCTGCACCACAACCTCGGCATGACCCGCCACGGCACCCCCATCCCCACCGAAACCGCCCTGGCCGGCCCCCACCCCACTCCACCAGGACCTCCACCACCACCTCTACCAGGGCGGCTACAACCGCAAACGCCCCCGAGGAAACCGCCTCACCGGCCACCACCACTACCCACGCGGAACGGGACCAGACGGCTTCGAACTCGCCAACATCAGGAACCAAGGAGCCAACGGTGTTTACGAAGCTGACGTCAGGGGCCCCAACCCCAGGGGTGAGCCCGACGGCAAACGAGACAGCACGTTCTTTCCGGACCAATGGAGCAGCGCCGAGGTCGCTCAGCCGGTCAGGGCAGCTTTTGCGAATCGCATCCACGGTGTCATGGCCAACGGAAAGACTGATCCACGTCTCTGGGAAGGTTTCTACCGGAACATCCGAATTCAGGGATACATCGCCGACGGCACCCAGTTCGACGAGGCGACCCTTGATGACGTGAAAACAGTCTGGCCGGTGATCGAACCAACAATCGAGGAGGAAGGGAGCGACTGATGCGCTTTCGCTTCGGCCGCAACGCAGCCGGTCGCGTCACAGTGGAGGAGGCTGGTGATGGTTCAGATGATCAGTATTTCGTGATCGCACAGTTCCTCGAAGAGCACATGGGTGACACCCTGGATGACGCTGTCAACCAGGCGCGCAACCACGACGAGCTGCTCAGGGATCGTGCGGAGTGGGGTTTCTCCGGAAATACCATCGCCCTGAGTATCGACGAGGAGGGCGCACATCTCTGGAACCTCTTCATCGACGAGCGAGAGGTGTCCATGACCCACGAGGAGTTCATCGAACTCGTCAGCGCCTACGTCCAGGAACTGGAGCACGCCAACGACCCGCGGTCCGCCACCAACGCGCGCCAGCAGCGGGTCCAGTCCGCGCAGGACGATGCCTGATCGTGGCGCGGGGCGGGAAAAAGGCGCTGCCCGGGCCACCTCGTTGTGGCGCCGGGCAGCGGGGTCTCACCGGGGTCTCAGACCACCGCGAGGGGCAGCATGTTGGGGATCACCGGGGCGGGCAGGTCCGACGAGCCGGTGAGGAACGCGTCCACCGCGCGAGCCACCGAACGGCCCTCGGCGATCGCCCACACCACCAGCGACGCACCCCGGTGCGCGTCACCGCAGACGAACACCCCGGGCGCCTCGGTCTGCCAGTCCGAGCCACACGAGATGGTGCCGCGCCTGGTCAGCTCGATGCCCAGGCCGTCGAGCAGCGGCATGTGCTCGACCCCCTCGAAGCCGATGGCCAGCAGCACCAGGTCGGCCGGGATCGTCTCGATCTCCTCCGAGGTCGGCACCACCACGCGCCGCCCGGTGGCCGGGTCCTTCTCCACCCGCACCCGACGCAGCTCGATCGCCTTGACGTGACCGTTCTCGTCACCCACGAACCGCTGCACGGCGACCGCGAACTTGCGTTCGCCGCCCTCCTCGTGCGCGGGGTAGCTGCGCAGGATCCACGGCCACACCGGCCACGGCGAACGCTCGGCGTCGCGCTGGCTGGGCGGCTGCGGGTACTGGTCCAGCTGCACCACGCTGGCCGCGCCCTGGCGGTGGGCGGTGCCCAGGCAGTCAGCACCGGTGTCGCCACCGCCGATGATCACCACGTGCTTGCCGGCCGCGTCGATCGGGCTGGGGCCGTCGCCCTCGCAGGCCCGGTTGGCCGGCACCAGGTGCTCCATGGCCAGGTGCACGCCGGCCAGCTCCCGACCGGGGGTCTCCCGGTCGTCGCGGCCCCGCAGCGCGCCCACGGCCAGGATCACCGCGTCGTAGTTGGCCCGCAGCTGCTCCACGGACAGGTCACCGGGCTTGGTCCCGCCGACCTCGCAGCCGGTCACGAACTTGGTGCCCTCCTCGCGCAGCTGGTTGAGCCGGCGGTCCAGGACGGCCTTCTCCATCTTGAACTCGGGGATGCCGTAGCGCAGCAGGCCGCCGAGCCGGTCGTCCCGCTCGTACACGGTCACGGTGTGGCCGGCCCTGGTGAGCTGCTGGGCCGCGGCCAGGCCGGCGGGGCCGGAACCGACCACCGCCACCTTGCGGCCGGAGGACACGGTGGACGGACGCGGCTTGACCGCGCCGTTGTCCCAGGACACGTCCGCGATGGTCTGCTCGACCCGCTTGATCGCCACGGCGCCACCGGCGTCCGGGGTGATCGCCAGCACGCAGGCGGCCTCGCAGGGCGCCGGGCACAGCCGCCCGGTGAACTCCGGGAAGTTGTTGGTGGCGTGCAGCCGCTCGCTGGCCTGCCACCAGTCGCCCCGGCGCACCAGGTCGTTCCACTCCGGGATCAGGTTGCCCAGCGGGCAGCCGGCCGTGCCGGAGTGGCAGAACGGGATGCCGCAGTCCATGCACCGGGTGGCCTGGGTGCGCACCTGACTCTCCCGCTCGGCCGCGTCCAGCGGGGCGTAGACCTCGTGCCAGTCACCCAGCCGCTCGGCGACGGGACGCTTGGGCGCCTCGGCCCGGGTGTGCTTGAGAAAACCGGTGGGGTCAGCCACGCGACGCCTCCATGATCGCCTCGTCCTCGTCGCGGCCCTCGACCCGCGCGATCCGTACCGCTTCCAACACCCGCTGGTAGTCGCCGGGCATCACCTTGGTGAACGCGGCCGACCGGCGTGGCCAGTCCCCCAGCAGCGACGCGGCCACGGCCGAGCCGGTGAGCTGGTGGTGCCGCTCCACGACCTCGCGCAGCCAGCGCAGGTCCTCACCGCTGGGCCGCTGCAGCTCCACCATGTCCTGGTTCACCGAAGCCGGGTCGAGGTCCAGCACGTAGGCGATGCCACCGGACATGCCCGCGGCCAGGTTGCGCCCGGTCGGGCCGAGCACCACGGCCCGGCCGCCGGTCATGTACTCGAAGGCGTGGTCGCCCACGCCCTCGGCGACCGCGAGCGCACCCGAGTTGCGCACGCAGAACCGCTCGCCCACCAGCCCGCGCAGGAAGATCTCCCCGCTGGTGGCGCCGTAGCCGATCACGTTGCCGGCGATCACCTGCCGCTCGGCCGCGAAGTTGGCGTCCGGGTGCGGGCGGACCACGATCCGGCCGCCGGACAGGCCCTTGCCCACGTAGTCGTTGGCGTCGCCGACCATGTCCAGGGTGATGCCGCGGGGCAGGAACGCGCCCAGCGACTGGCCGGCCGACCCGGACAGGGTCACGTGGATGGTGTCGTCGGGCAGGCCGGCGCCACCGAAGCGGCGGGTGACCTCGGCGCCCAGCAGGGTGCCCACGGTCCGGTTGACGTTGCGCACCGGCAGTTCCAGCCGCACCGGGTGGGCGTCCTCCAGCGCGCCCTCGGCCAGCTGGATGAGCGTGCGGTCCAGCGCGTGCTCCAGCCCGTGCTCCTGGTCGCGGACCTTGCGCTTGGCGGTCTGGTACGGGGTTTCCGGCACCGCGAACACCGGCGCCAGGTTCATGCCCGAGGCCTTCCAGTGCTCGACCGCGTCGTCCACGTTGAGCAGCTCGGCGTGGCCGACCGCCTCGTCGATGCTGCGGAAACCCAACTGCGCCAACAGTTCGCGCACCTCGTTGGCGATGAACTCGAAGAAGTTCACCACGAACTCCGGCGAGCCGGTGTAGCGCTTGCGCAGCTCCGGGTTCTGGGTGGCCACGCCGACCGGACAGGTGTCCAGGTGGCAGACGCGCATCATCACGCAGCCGGCCACGATCAGCGGCGCGGTGGCGAAGCCGAACTCCTCGGCACCGAGCAGCGCGGCCACGACCACGTCCCGGCCGGTGCGCAGCGCGCCGTCCACCTGCACGGTGATCCGGTCCCGCAACCCGTTGAGCAGCAGCGTCTGCTGGGTCTCGGCCAGGCCGATCTCCCACGGCGTGCCGGCGTGCTTGAGCGAGTTCACCGGCGAGGCGCCGGTGCCGCCGTCGTGGCCGGAGATCAGCACCACGTCGGCGTGCGCCTTGGCCACACCGGCCGCGACCGTGCCCACGCCCAGCTCGCTGACCAGCTTGACGTGCACCCTGGCCTGCTCGTTGGCGTTCTTCAGGTCGTGGATCAGCTGGGCCAGGTCCTCGATGGAGTAGATGTCGTGGTGCGGCGGCGGCGAGATCAGGCCGACGCCCGGCGTGGAGTGCCGGGTGCGCGCGATCCACGGGTACACCTTGTAGCCGGGCAGCTGGCCGCCCTCGCCCGGCTTGGCGCCCTGGGCCATCTTGATCTGGATGTCCGTGGCGTTGACCAGGTACTCGCTGGTGACCCCGAACCGGCCGCTGGCCACCTGCTTGACCGCGGAGCGGCGCTCGGCGTCGTAGAGCCGCTCGCGCTCCTCGCCGCCCTCGCCGCTGTTGGACCGGCCGCCGAGCCGGTTCATGGCGATGGCCAGGGTCTCGTGCGCCTCGGCCGAGATGGAGCCGTAGGACATGGCGCCGGTGTTGAACCGCCGGACGATCGAGGAGACCGGCTCCACCTCGTCGATCGGCACGGGTGTGCGGCCCTCGGTGCGCAGCTTGAACAGGCCGCGCAGGGTGCCGCCCTGCCGGGACAGCCGCTCCACCTCGGCGGTGTAGCGCCGGTACACCTCGTCCTGCCTGGTCCGGGTGGCGTGCTGGAGCAGGAACACGGTCTCCGGGGTGAACAGGTGCAGTTCGCCCTCGCGGCGGTAGCTGTACTCGCCGCCGACCTCCAGGCGCCGGTGCGCGCGGTCGGTGGGGTTGTCCGGGTAGGCGCGGCGGTGCCGCAGGGCGACCTCCTCGGCGAGCACGTCCAGGTCGACCCCGCCGAGCTTGGACACGGTGCCGGTGAAGTACTCGTCGAGCAGGTCGTGCGACAGGCCGACGGCCTCGAAGACCTGGGCGGCGGTGTAGGCGCCGACCGTGGAGATGCCCATCTTGGACATGATCTTCAGCACGCCCTTGACCAGCGCGGTCACATACCTGCGCACGGCCTTGCGGGCCTCGGTGCCGGTGATGGCGCCCTGGGCGATCAGGTCCTCGATGGTTTCGAACGCCAGGTAGGGGTTGACCGCGGCGGCGCCGTAGCCGAGCAGCAGCGCGATGTGGTGCACCTCGCGGGCGTCGCCGCTCTCCACCACCAGGGCCACGCGCAGCCGCTCCTTGGTGCGCACCAGGTGGTGGTGCACGGCGGAGACCAGCAGCAGCGACGGGATGGGCGCCATCCGGTGGTCGGAGTCGCGGTCGGACAGCACCAGGGTGCGCGCGCCCGCGGCGATGGCCTCGGAGGCCTCCCGGCGGACCCGCTCGATCGCCTCGGCCAGCGCCCGGCCACCACCGTCCACTTCATACAGTCCGGACAGGACGGTGCAGGAGAAGCCGGGCAGGTCGCCGTCGTCGTTGATGTGGATGAGCTTGGCCAGCTCGTCGTTGTCGATGACCGGGTACGGCAGCTCGATGTGCCGGCAGGAGGCCGGGCCGGGCTCCAGCAGGTTCTGCTCGGGGCCCATCACCCGGGACACCGAGGTGACGATCTCCTCACGGATCGCGTCCAGCGGCGGGTTGGTCACCTGGGCGAAGTTCTGCACGAAGTAGTCGTAGAGCAACCGGGACCGCTGAGACAGCGCCGCGACCGGGGTGTCCGAGCCCATGGACCCGAGCGGCTCGGCGCCCGTGGTCGCCATCGGGGTGAGCAGGACGCGCAGCTCCTCCTCGGTGTAGCCGAAGGTGAGCTGGCGGCGCAGCACCGACTCGTGGCTCTGCACCACGTGTTCCCGGTCGGGCAGCTCGTCCAGCCGCAGCAGGCCGGCGTGCAGCCACTCGTCGTAGGGCGCGCCACCGGCCAGCTCGGACTTGACCTCGTCGTTGTCCACGATCCGGCCGGCCTCGGTGTCCACCAGGAACATCCGGCCCGGCTGCAGGCGGCCCTTGGCCACCACGTCCTGCGGCGGCACGTCCAGCACGCCGGTCTCACTGGCCAGCACCACCCGGCCGTCGGCCGTCTGCCACCAGCGCGCCGGGCGCAGCCCGTTGCGGTCGAGCACCGCGCCGACCAGGGTGCCGTCGGTGAAGGTGACGCACGCCGGGCCGTCCCACGGCTCCATCAGGCTGGCGTGGAACTGGTAGAACGCCCGCCGCTTGGGGTCCATGGAGGTGTGGTTCTCCCACGCCTCGGGGATCATCATCATCACCGCGTGCGGCAGGCTGCGACCACCCAGGTGCAACAGCTCCAGCACCTCGTCGAAGGAGGCCGAGTCCGAGCCGTCCGGGTCGCAGATGGGGAACAGCCTGGCCAGGTCGCCGGGGATGAGCCCGGAGTCCAGCAGCGCCTCCCTGGCCCGCATCCGGTTGCGGTTGCCCCGGATGGTGTTGATCTCGCCGTTGTGCGCCACGTACCGGAACGGGTGGGCCAGCGGCCAGGACGGGAAGGTGTTGGTGGAGAACCGGCTGTGCACCAGGGCGATGGCGCTGGCCAGCCGGGTGTCGGTGAGGTCGGGGAAGAACACCGGCAGCTGCCCGGTGGTCAGCATGCCCTTGTAGACCAGGGTGCGCGCGGACAGTGACGGGAAGTACGCGCCGCAGCCGGCGACCACGCTCTCCCGCTCCACCCGCTTGCGCAGGCAGAAGGCCAGCCGGTCCAGGTCGAGGCCGCGCGGCAGCCGGCCGTCGGCGTCGGGGGTGCCGGCGACGAACAGCATGGTGAAGTGCGGCATGACCGAGCGGGCCGTGGGGCCCACGCCGGCGGTGTCCGGGTCCACCGGCACGTCGCGCCAGCCGAGCACCCGCAGGTCCTCCTCGGTGGCGATGCGTTCCACCAGTGCGACGGCCTTGGCCCGCTGCTCGGCCTCGACCGGCAAGAAGACAACACCGGCCGCGTAGGCGTGCTGCCCGTCCTCGTCCGGCTCGGGCAGGTCGAACGGCACCTCGGCGCGCAGCAGCGCGTCGGGCAGTTGGAGCAGGATGCCGGCCCCGTCACCGCTGGTGGGTTCGGCGCCGGCGGCGCCGCGGTGTTCGAGGTTGGCCAGGGCGGTCAACGCGTCGGCCACGATGCCGTGCGACCGCCGACCCCTGATGTCGGCCACCATTGCCACGCCGCAGGCATCACGCTCAGCAGCGGGGTCGTAGAGCCCCTGGGGGCTGGGGATGGCGGAGAAGATCACTGCGCAGACCTCCCTCGTCGTCCTCGGGCTGTGAGTCCTCAGTCGGACAGCCGGTCTGTTGTGGGGGCTCGGGACGACGGTGGCCCGCGTGTTGACGCGACTTTAACAGTCGCGAAACGAATAAACACCCTCGTAAAGGTGATATGAGTCATTGCAATGTAACGATTGAAGCGCCGTTGACGACACTACCGCCGACGCTCGGACCTCGCGTTTGGCCACCGCGGGGATAACCGCGCCCGCTAAACCCTACCCACCATCCATCCGGTGTCGCTACTCCGTTCGGACTACTCGCATCCCCCGGTGGCCGAGCGCACACCGCCGTTCGCGCCAGGCCGTCGCCCCCGTTCGGCCCGTGCCCGGCTGTGACTCACTCCATGCCGTCCCGCCCACCTGGTACGGTCCCGGGTTGCCGGTCGGCCCGTGCCGACCCGGCCGCGCGCAGGCAGCGAAGACCGGTGCGAATCCGGCGCTGTGCCGCAACTGTGATGGTTCCCCACCCCTCGCCGGGGCTGGTCGGGGCCGAGCCAGGACGCCTGCCCGCCGCGCGTTGACGTCTTCCGCTCCCGGTGCAGGAGTGGCGCGTCCTCACCCGCCCTGCGGGGCAGGCCGCCCCAGCGCCGGCCGATCCGCCCCGAGGGACCGATGCCGCTACCCCACCTCCTCCGCCGCCGCGCACCCCGTTCCGGCGCCCGCCGCACCGCACGCCGGCTCGCCGTGACCGTGCCCCTGGTGTCCCTGGCCGGCGTGCTCGCCCTGACCGGCTGCGCCAACCGGGAACGGGACGCCGCTCCCGGCGCCGGCACCAGCACGACGGCCAGCAGCGCCGCCCAGACCGCCGCCTTCCCGGTCCAGGTGACCGTGCCAGGCACCGACCACGCCGTCACCGTGGAGCGGCGGCCGGAGCGGATCGTCTCGCTCGCCCCGAGCAGCACCGAGTCGCTGTTCGCCATCGGCGCCGGCGAGCAGGTGGTGGCCGTGGACAACCAGTCCAACTACCCGGAGCAGGCACCCCGCACCGACCTGTCCGGCTACACCCCCAACATCGAGGCGATCACCGGCTACAACCCGGACCTGGTCATCGCCTCCAACGACACCGAGCAGCTGGTGGCCAGCCTGGAGAAGGTCAAGGTCCCGGTGCTGCTGCTGCCCTCGCCGCACAACCTGGACGAGCTGTACGCCGAGGTCACCGCGCTGGGCAAGGCCACCGGCCACCTGACCGAGGCCGAGGACCTGGTCCGCACCATGCGCTCGGACATCGACAAGATCGTCAAGGACACGCCCAAGCCGGCCAAGCAGCTGACCTACTACCACGAGTTGGACCCGCAGCTGTACAGCGCGACCTCGCGGACCTTCATCGGCCAGATCTACGGCCTGTTCGGGCTGGTCAACGTGGCTGACGCGGCCGGAGGCACCGGGGACTACCCGCAGCTGTCCCCCGAGCACGTCATCAACGCCAACCCCGACCTGGTCTTCCTGGCCGACACCAAGTGCTGCGGCCAGGACGCCGCTGCCGTGGCGGCCCGACCCGGCTGGCAGTCGGTGACCGCCGTCCGCGACAACGGTGTGGTGGCGCTGAACGACGACATCGCCTCGCGCTGGGGCCCCCGCGTGGTCGACCTGGTGCGCACGGTGTCCGACGCGGTGACCAGGACCGCACAGCAGGGCTGACCACCACCCGGCCGCGCGCCGCCCGACCACACCAGCGGCGGCGCGCGGCCGGGCGCACCTGATCCCTGCCCGCGAACGATGAGGTGTCCGTGTCTTCTCGACCCTCGGCTGACCACCCCAGCCGATCGGCGTCAGCACAGCCCCAGCCCGACCAGACCGGCCAAACCCCGCCGTCCCAGCCCCCGCCCGGCGAAGCCGGCCAAACCTCACCGTCCCAGCTCCCGCCCGGCAGAGCCAGGCGAACCCCGCCATCCCAGCTCTCGCCCGGCAAGGACAGGCGAACTGCGTCGTCCCAGCCCCCGCCCGGCGAAGCCAGGCGAACTGTGTTGTCCCAGCTCTCGCCTGGCAAGGCCAGGCGATCCGCGTCGTCCCAGCTCTCGCCTGGCAGAGCCAGGCGATCCGCGGCGCACGTCACCCGGCTGACCGCCGGCCGCCTCGCCGTGGCGCTGGCGGTGCTGCTGGTGGTGGCCGTCGGCTCGGTGCTGCTCGGCGCGACCGATCTGGGCTGGCAGCGGGTGCTGGCCGAGGTGGCGGCCCAGCTCACCGGCGGCACCTCGCCGCTGTCCGAGCGGGAAGCCGCGATCCTGTGGGAGCTGCGGGTGCCCCGGGTGCTGCTCGGCGGCCTGGTCGGCGCGGCACTGGCCGCCTCGGGCGCCGCCTTCCAGGGGGTGTTCCGCAACCCGCTCGCCGACCCCTACCTGCTGGGCGCGGCCGCCGGCGCCGGCATGGCCGCCACCCTGGTGGTGGCCCTGGTGCCCAGCGCGCAGGACTGGGTGGTCGGTCCGCTACCGCTGGCCGCGTTCGCCGGCGCGCTCAGCGGGGTGGCGCTGACCTGGCTGCTGGGCCGCTCGGCCGGCCGGGGCACGGCAACGCTGCTGCTGGCCGGGGTGGCCGTGGCCGCGTTCCTCACCGCCATCCAGACGTTCGTGCAGCAACTGCACGCCGACACGCTGCGCCAGGTCTACACCTGGATGCTCGGCGGCCTGAGCACCACCGGCTGGCAGGAGGTGTGGCTGGTGCTGCCCTACCTGGCCCTGGCCTCGGTGGTGCTGTGCGGCTGCGCCCGGCTGCTGGACGTGCTCGCCCTCGGCGACGCCGAAGCCGTGTCGGTGGGCGTGCGGCCGGCCCGGGTGCGGCTGGCCGTGCTGGCGGCGGCGTCCCTGGCCACGGCCGCGGCGGTGTCGGTGAGCGGCCTGATCGGCTTCGTCGGCATTGTCGTGCCGCACCTGGTCCGGCTGCTGGCCGGCGCCAGCTACCGGGTGGTGCTGCCGCTGTCGCTGATCGGCGGGGCCGCCTTCCTGATCGCCGCGGACGTGCTGGCCAGAACCGCGTTCGCCCCGGCCGAACTGCCCATCGGTGTGGTGACCGCGTTCGCCGGCGCGCCGTTCTTCGTCCTCGTGTTGCGCACCAGCCGGAGGGGTCCGGAGTGACGTCGATCGAACTGCGCGGGGTCAGCGCGGGCTACCGGGACCGGTGGGTGGTCGACCAGGTGTCGGTGGCCGTGCCACCTGGCAGCTGGCTCGCGGTGATCGGGCCCAACGGCGCGGGCAAGTCCACCCTGCTCAAGGCGGTGGCCGGACTGGCAAGGCACACCGGCGAGGTGCTGCTGGACGGGCGCCGGGCCGACCAGCTGGGCGTCCGGGAGCGGGCCCGGCTGATCGGCTACGCCCCGCAGGTCCCCGAACTGCCCGACGGGCTCACCGTCACCGACTACGTGCTGCTCGGCCGCACCCCGCACCTGGGCCCACTGGCCCGGGAGAGCGCCGCCGACCTGGACGTGGTGGCCGACGTGCTGGCCAGGCTGGACCTGAGCGCGCTGGCCGGTCGGCCGCTGCGCACCCTGTCCGGCGGCGAGCGGCAGCGGGCCGTGCTGGCCAGGGTGCTCGCCCAGCAGGCCGGCCTGCTGCTGCTCGACGAGCCCACCACCGGCCTGGACATCGGCCACGCCCAGGCCCTGCTGGAGCTGATCGACACGCTCCGGCTGGCCGACGGCACCACCGTGGTGAGCACCCTGCACGACCTGACCCTGGCCGGCCAGTACGCCGACCAGCTGGTGCTGGTGGACGCCGGCCGGGTGGTGGCGTCCGGACCGCCCGCGCAGGTGCTCACCGCCGACCTGGTCGGCCGGCACTACGCGGCCCAGGTGACCGTGTTGTCCGCGCCGGACGGCAGCCCGGCGGTCACCCCGGTGCGCGCGGCCCGGCCGGCCCAACAACCCCGGACATGACATCGGCGCCGGCCCGCACCTGGTGGAGTGCTGGCCGGCGCCGAGAAGAATCGCGCGTCAGGCGGGTTCAGCCGGTCTTCGCGCCGTCCTTGCCGTCCCCGCCGTCCTTGCCGTCGCTCTCGCCACCGGCCGCGCCGGCTCCCGCGCCGCTGATCCGTTCGCTGGTCGGGGTGGCCACCTCGGCCTGGCTCCCGGCCGGCCCGGCGATCTGCCCGCCACCGGCCTCGCCGGACGTTCCCGCCGCCGCGGTCGCGCCAGTCGCGCCGGCCGCGCTGGTCACCCCGGCCGGGACCGGCTGACCGCTGGGCGAGCCGCCCTCGGCCGCCCGCTGCGCGCTGATCACCGCGGCCAGGTCCTCCCGCTCGCCCCGCTGGCGGGCCAGGACCAGGTAGACGACCGCGCCGAGGAACACCAGCGCGGCGGTGAACACGTTGATCCGCACGCCGAACACGTGGGTGGCCTCGTCGCGGCGCATCAGCTCGATCCAGAACCGCCCCGCGGTGTAGCCGGCCACGTACAGCGCGAAGGCCCGGCCGTGGCCCAGGCGGAAGCGCCGGTCGGCCCAGACCACCAGCAGGGCGACGCCCAGGTTCCACAGCAGCTCGTACAGGAACGTGGGGTGGACGATCTCGACCGGCGTGTGGTTGATGGCCACCCCGCCCAGCTCGTCCGGCAGCCCGGTGGCCGGGTCGACCCGCTGGTAGATCTCCAGGCCCCACGGCACCGTGGTGGGCGCGCCGTACAGCTCCTGGTTGAAGTAGTTGCCCAGGCGGCCGATGGCCTGCGCGGTCACGATGCCCGGGGCGATCGCGTCGGCCACCGCGGGCAGCGGAATGCCCCTGCGGCGGCAGGCCAGCCACGCGCCCACCCCGCCCAGCGCGATCGCGCCCCAGATGCCCAGGCCGCCGTTCCAGACGGCCAGCGCGTCCAGCGGGTTGCGCCCCGGCCCGAAGTACTTGTCCCAGTCCGTGGCCACGTGGTAGAGCCGGCCGCCGACCAGGCCGAACGGCACCGCGAACACGGCGATGTCGACGACCGTGCCCGGCTCGCCACCCCGGGCCACCAGGCGGCGCTCTCCCCACCAGATCGCCACGACGATGCCGACGATGATGCACACCGCGTAGGCCCGGAGTGGGATCGGCCCCAGGTGCCAGACCCCCCGGTCCGGACTCGGGATCGTGGCGAGCACGGCAGTGGACGCGAGTGACAACACGCCTACCACCGTAGCGGGTGCGCATAGCTCGCCCCCACCACCAGCGCAACCTGAGACCCCAACGTCATGCGGCCGGGTGGCGCCGAGACGCCTACACGGTCAGCTCCAGGGTGACCGGGAACGGCCGGTCCAGCAGCAGCTTCCCGGCCTCACTGCGGACGACCTCGCGGTAGCCGTCACCGTCCAACTCCAGCAGCACCGCGCTGACCGGCTCCTCCCCCAGGTCGACGACCAGGTAGAACGGAATCCGCGCCTCGGCGTAGAGCTGTCGCTTGAGCGTGCGGTCACGCCTACGCGAACTGGGCGAGACGACTTCGCCGGCAAGCACCACGTGCTCCGCGGGAAACAGCCCAGCCGGGAAGCCGACGTCCCGGATCACCGTGAAGTCCGGGATCAGCCAGTTACCAGCGGGCATTTCGACGTCGATCTCCGCAGTCGCCCGCAGCCCCGCTGGGCAGGCCGCCTTCAGCGTCGCACCCAGTTCGAACGCGAGAACCTGGTGCAGGAGGGCACCCCGCGGGCTCACGACGAGAGCCCCGTCCACCAGTTCGACCCGCTGTGTCCGGTCCTCCGGCAGAGCGAGCACATCCTGGATCGTCCAGGCTCCCTCGTGGCGGGGCAGCAGGTAGCCCGCCGACTCCGACTCCAGTGGAGCGGCCACGGGACGTCACCTCCGAGATCGGACGGAACCACCTGGCAAGCGCCAGTGTGGCACGGTGTGGCGATCGGTGAACTGATCACGCGGCCACTGTCCCGAGGGGCACCGACAGGATCGGGGCGGATTCCGGCCACCGCCGCCAGCTTCACCCGATCGTGGAACGCGGACCTGGGGTTCCGGCCACGCCGATGGCGATCACGGGCTGGGCGGCCGGGTCCAGCCAGCGCATCAGGGCGTCCAGGTCGGCGCCGGGCACCGCCACGCAGCCCGCGGTGGGGCGGCCCTGGCTGACGTGCAGGAAGAACGCGGAGCCGGCACCGGGCAGCACGGGGTCGCGGTTGTAGTCCAGCACCACGGCGTGCTGGTAGGCCGGACCGACCCGGCCGAGGTTCTCGCCGCTGTCCTCGTCGAACGGGCAGGTGCCCGGCGCGCAGCGGACGTGGGTGTTGTAGTGCGGCGAGCGCGTGTCCGAGACCCACCAGTCAGCGGTGTCGATCCGCCGGTACGGCAGCCGGGTGCCGTTGCTGGGCAGGCTGCCGAACGCCTCGGTCAGCTGCCACACGCCGGCCGGGGTGCGGGCGACCGCCTCGCTGGCCGGACCGACCCCGTCGGTGCCGACGTCCGCGCGGACCGGGCCCAGCGCGGGTGACCAGCCGGTGGGCTCACGCTGCCAGGCGGTCAGCGTGGCGCTGGTCGCGGTCGGTTCGGGTGCCACCACGGTGATCACCTGCCGGGCTTCGCCCTGGTAGGGCAGGGGCAGCGACCAGCGGGCCGGCCGTGGCGGCGCCTCGGCGTCGACCACGGTGCCGAACAGCGCGGCCACGGCGGCCACGACAGCGGCGGACAGCGAGAGTCTTCGACTGCGCAAGCTGTGCTCCGACATCACTTCGGGCCGACAGGGCAGCAACCCTATCGACCCGAGCGATCTCCGTCAGTCACCGGCTCGCCTGGCAGACAGGCGACCGGTCGGTCTGCGCTACCCCACCGGGGACGCGGAGTCCGCCCCGATCCGCACACCCTCGGCCAGCTCGCCGGCCAACTCCCGGACGGCCGCCTCGCCCGTGGCCGCGGCCGTGACAAAGGCCGAGCCCACGATCACCGCGTCGGCGAACCCGGCGACCTCGGCGGCCTGCTCCCGCGACCGCACCCCCAGGCCGACGCCGATGGGCAGGTCGGTGTGCGCGCGGGCCCGCCGCACCAGTTCGGGCGCGGCGTGGCTGACCGCGTCCCTGGCACCGGTCACGCCCATGACCGAGGTGGCATACAGGAACCCGCTGGCCGCGCCCGCGGTGCGGGCGATGCGCTCGTCCGTGGACGACGGGGCCACCAGGAAGATCCGGTCCAGCGCGTGCCGCTCGGCCGCGGCCAGCCAGTCGTCGGCCTCGTCGGGCACCAGGTCGGGGGTGATGACGCCCAGCCCGCCGGCCGCGGCCAGGTCGCGGGCGAAGGCGTCAACGCCGTACCGGTACACCGGGTTCCAGTAGGTCATCACCACGGCCCGGCCACCGGCCGTGGCCACCGACTCCACCACGGTGAACAGGTCGCGCAGCCGGAACCCGGCGCGCAGCGCGTGCTCGGCCGCGGCCTGGATGGTGGGGCCGTCCATCACCGGGTCCGAGTAGGGCACGCCCACCTCGACCAGGTCGCAGCCGGCCGACACCATGACCGTGAGCAGGTCCTGGGAACCGGGCACCGTGGGGTAGCCGGCCGGCAGGTACCCGACCAGCGCGGAACGCCCCTCGGCCCGGCACTCCTGGAACATCCGGGCGAGCCGGCTCATTCGGCCTCCTCCTCGGTGACCAGGCCGAACCACTTGGCGGCCGTGTCCACGTCCTTGTCGCCCCGCCCGGACAGGTTGACCAGGATCACCGCGTCCGGGCCGAGTTCCCGGCCCAACTGCTGGGCGCCGGCCAGGGCGTGCGACGACTCGATCGCCGGGATGATGCCCTCGGTGCGGGACAGCAGTGAGAACGCCGCCATGGCCTCGGCGTCGGTGACCGGGCGGTACTCGGCCCGGCCGGTGTCCTTGAGCCAGGAGTGCTCCGGGCCGACGCCCGGGTAGTCCAATCCGGCCGAGATCGAGTGCGCCTCGATGGTCTGGCCGTCCTCGTCCTGCAACAGGTACGACAGGGCGCCGTGCAGCGTGCCCGGGCTGCCCGCGGTGAGGGTGGCGCCGTGCCGGCCGCTGTCCAGCCCCGCACCGCCCGGCTCCAGGCCGACCAGGCGCACGCCCGGGTCGTCGATGAAGCCGTGGAAGATGCCGATGGCGTTGGAGCCGCCGCCGACGCACGCGGCCACCACGTCGGGCAGCCGGCCGAGGAGGTCGAGGCACTGCTGCCGGGCCTCCACCCCGATCACCCGGTGCAGGTTGCGCACGAGCAGCGGGAACGGGTGCGGGCCGGCCGCGGTGCCCAGCAGGTAGTGGGTGGTGTCCACATTGGTCACCCAGTCGCGCAGGGCCTCGTTGATGGCGTCCTTGAGCGTGCGCGACCCGGTCTTCACCGGGATCACCTCGGCCCCGAGCAGGCGCATCCTGGCCACGTTGAGCGCCTGCCGCTTGGTGTCCACCTCGCCCATGTAGACCACGCACTCCAGGCCGAGCAGGGCGCACGCGGTGGCCGTGGCCACCCCGTGCTGCCCCGCGCCGGTCTCGGCGATGACCCGCTTCTTGCCCATCCGCTTGGTGAGCAGGGCCTGCCCCAGCACGTTGTTGATCTTGTGGGAACCGGTGTGGTTGAGGTCCTCGCGCTTGAGCAGGATGCGCGCGCCACCGGCGTGCTCGGCGAACCTGGGGGCCTCGGTGAGCAGCGACGGCCGCCCGGCGTAGTCGCGCAGCAACCGGTCGAGTTCCCCGGTGAACGCCGGGTCGACCCGCGCCTTGTCGTACTCGGCGGACAGCTCGTCGAGGGCGTCCATCAACGCTTCCGGCATGAACCGGCCGCCGTACGGGCCGAAGTGGCCCCGCGCGTCCGGTCCGTGCTGGTCGACGTGGTCGCCGCTGCTCATCTCAGTTCTCCAGACTCGTCGGCGGTGCGGTCGTCCCGCCGACCGCGTTGCTACCTGCTGGGCCGAGGGCAGGCCGGGTGCGAACCCGCGGTCACCAACTGGTTCACCGCGGCCCTCGGGTCGCCACTGGTCACCAGGCCCTCACCGACGAGCACGGCGTCCGCGCCGGCCCCGGCGTAGGCCATCAGGTCGCCCGGCCCGCGCACCCCGGACTCGGCGATCTTGAGCACGTCGTGCGGCAGCCCGGGCGCGATCCGGCCGAACACGTCCCGGTCCACCTCCAGCGTGTGCAGGTTGCGGGCGTTGATCCCGATCACGCTCGCGCCGGCCTCCAGCGCCCGGTCCGCCTCCTCGGCGGTGTGCACCTCCACCAGTGCGGTCATCCCCAGCGACTCCACCCGGTCCAGCAGCGAGACCAGCGCGTTCTGCTCCAGTGCCGCCACGATCAGCAGCACCAGGTCCGCGCCGTGCAGCCTGGCCTCGTGCACCTGGTAGGGGCTGATGATGAAGTCCTTGCGCAGCAACGGGATCCGCACCGCCGCGCGCACCGCGTCGAAGTCCGCCAGCGACCCGCCGAAGCGCCGCCGCTCGGTCAGCACGCTGATCACCCTGGCGCCGGCCGACTCGTACTGCGCCGCCAGCGCCGCCGGGTCGGCGATCTCGGCCAGCGCGCCCTTGGACGGGCTGCGCCGCTTGACCTCGGCGATCACCCCGACCCCTGGCGCCCGCAGGGCCGCCATCACGTCCAGCGGCGGCGCGACCTTGCTGGCCTGCTCCTTGATCGTCTCAAACGGAGTGGCGGCCTCGCGCTCGGCGAGGTCCTCCCGCACACCCTCCAGAATCGCTTCGAGAACAGTCATCCGAACACCTCACCGACGCTCGTCGGCGCTGTCCGAACGGCCCGTCCGGTGGGCCTCACGCCGGTTCCCAGGGCTCCGATGTCGCCTTGCTCGCAGGCAAGCTCCCTCACGTCATGCTCCCCTTCCCGCCGCAAGGATGCTAACCCCGCGCGAGCGACCCACGCGGCACCGGGTCACCCGATCCGCGCTGCTTGGGCAGGCCCTTCCAGGCCGACGTGCGCAAACGTGCGCACGCGGCGACTCCGTGCGGCTCACCGTTCGCCCACCGTGGGATCGTGGCCCTCGCTGAGCGCGTTCCACAGTTCCCGGTCCGGGTCGGCGCTGGCCCTGCGGGCGGCGCGGGCCGCGCCGGGTGTCTGGTAGCTCGACCCCAGGCGGGGCATGGCCGAGGCGCGCAGCACCAGCAGCACGCCGGCGCCGATGACCAGCAGCGCGGCCAGCACCACCAGCCCCCGGCCCAGCACCCCGGTCAGCGCCGAGTCCCGCAGTTGTGCCTGGTACTGCTGGCTGGACAGCACCTGCGCGCCAGCACCGGCCGCGCCCCGCCCGGCGAACACGCCGATCCAGGCGGCGCCCAGCCCGGCCGCGACCAGCAGCGCGCCGAGCACCCGGCGCAGCCAGCCGGCCAGCGCCACCACGGCCGCGATCGCCGCCAGGCACACCAGGGCCAGCGGCACCAGCGCCGGGCTGGCCTCGGCTCCGGTGTGCCGGACCAGCGTGTAGCCGCCACCCGGCCGCTCCTGCAGGTAGGCCGTCCAGGTCAGCAGGGACGAGCCACCCAGCGCGGCGGCGGCGGCCAGCAGTGCCAGCACGAACAGCCACATCGGCCGGGCGCCGGGCCGCCGGGCCCGTGGCGCGTCGCCGCGGGGTGAACCGGCGGCGGGTGAATCGGCGGCGGGTGAACCGGCGGCGGGTGAATCGGCTCGGGGTAGCTCGCTCGGCGTCGACGTCGGTCCGGGCACGGCTGGGTGGTCTGCTTCAGGCACGGGGAAACTCGTCTAGTCGGTCGGCCGGCACCAGCGTCTCCGCGATGGCGATGGCGGACAGCACCGCACCGGCCTTGTTCAGGGTCTCGTTGTCCTCGGCGACCGGGTCGGAGTCGGCCACGATGCCGCCACCGGCCTGCACGTAGGCCATGCCGTCGCGCAGCAGCGCGGTCCGGATGGCGATGGCCGTGTCGCCGTCGCCGGCGAAGTCCAGGTAGCCGACCACCCCGCCGTACAGGCCGCGCCTGGTCGGCTCCAGCTCCTCGATCAGCTCCATCGCCCTGGGCTTGGGCGCGCCGGACAGGGTGCCGGCCGGGAAGCACGCGGCCACCGCGTCGAACGCGGTGCGGCCGGGGGCGAGTTCACCGGTGACCGTGGACACGATGTGCATCACGTGGCTGTAGCGCTCGACCTTGAAGAAGTCGACCACGCGCACCGTGCCCGGCACGCAGACCTTGCCCAGGTCGTTGCGGCCCAGGTCGACCAGCATCAGGTGCTCGGCGCGCTCCTTGGCGTCGGCGAGCAGGTCCTTCTCCAGCAGCGCGTCCTCTTCGGCGTCGGTGCCGCGCCAGCGGGTGCCGGCGATGGGGTGGGTGGTCGCCCGGCCCTCCCGCACGGTGACCAGCGACTCCGGGCTGGAGCCGACGATGTCGAAGCCGTCCAGCCGCAGCAGGTACATGTACGGGCTGGGGTTGGTGGTGCGCAGCACCCGGTAGATGTCCAGGGCGTCGGCCGTGGTGGGCATCTCGAACCGCTGGGAGACCACCACCTGGAACGCCTCCCCCGCGCGGATCGCGGCCTTGGCCGCCTCCACCGCGGCGTGGTGCTCCTCGGGGGTGCGGCAGCGCTTGAACTCCGGGCGGGGCCGGGAGAACACCGCCGCGGTCGGCGCGGCCGAGGTGTGCAGGTCGGCGGTCATCGCGTCGAGCCGGCGGACGGCGTCGTCGTAGGCGGCGTCCACCCGCTCCGGGCTGTCGTCCCAGTTCACCGCGTTGGCGATCAGGGTGATGGTGCCCTCGTGGTGGTCCAGCGCGGCCAGGTCGGTGGCCAGCAGCATGACCAGTTCGGGCACCTGGAGGTCGTCCTCGGCCAGTTCGGGCAGCCGCTCCAGCCGGCGCACCGCGTCGTAGCCGATGAACCCGACCATGCCGCCGGTCAGCGGGGGCATGCCGGGCAGCGGTTCGGTGCGCAGCGCCTCGACCGTGTCGCGCAGCGCGACCAGCGGGTCGCCGCCGTCGGGCAGGCCGACCGGTGGCACGCCGGTCCAGTACGCCTCGCCGCCCCTGGCGGTCAGCGCGGCCGGGCTGCGCACCCCGACGAACGACCACCGTGTCCAGGAGTCCCCGTTTTCCGCGGACTCGAACAGGAAGGTGCCCGGTCGATCCGCGGCGAGCTTGCGGTACACCCCGAGCGGGGTCTCCCCGTCCGCGAGCAGCCGGCGCACCACCGGGATGACCCGGCGGTCCGCCGCCAACGCGTGGAACTCCTCCCGCGACGGGCTGACCGCCCCCATGGCACTGACAGGTACGGCTCCGACACTCACGCTGGCCATGGCCGCCATTGTGCCGGTTCGCCAGTTGATCGAGCACGGCGAGTTGCGGGGCTGGCCCGAACCGACACCGCCCTGGGCCCGACGCGCGCCGGTGTTGAACTCGTTCCACCTGGCCAGCGATGATGGCCGGGTGAGCGGACGGACGCCCGGGCGAGCGCGGCAGGACAACGGCAGGGCAGCACCGCCGCAGCAGCCGGATGTTCCGCCTCGGCGGCGGGGCCGCCGCCCGGCCGGCCAGGACACCCGGGGCGTGCTGCTGGCCGCGGCCAAGCAGGTGTTCAGTGAGCAGGGCTACACCAAGGCGACCGTGCGGACCATCGCCACCAGGGCCGGAGTCGACCCGGCCATGGTCAACCACTGGTTCGGCGGCAAGGAGCGGCTGTTCGCCGAGGCCGTGCTCGACCTGCCGGTCACCGCCGAGGAGGTGATCGGCCGCGTGCTCCACGAGTTCGACGGCAACCCGTCCGGGCTGGGCGAGCGGATCGTGCGGGCCTTCCTGACCACGTGGGACAGCAGCGAGGGCGGCGGGTTCGCGGCGCTGGTGCGCAGTGTGGCCACCCACGAGGCCGCCGCCGCCATCCTCAAGGACGTCTTCCTCAACCGCGTCTTCGACCGGATCGCCGAGGTGACCGGGCCGGACCAGGGCCAGTTCCGGGCCACGCTGTGCGCCACCCAGCTGATCGGGCTGGGCATGATCCGGTACGTGGCCAAGTTCGAGCCGATGGCCTCGGCCGACATCGACACCGTGGTCGCCGCGGTGGCCCCCACCCTGCAGCGCTACCTCACCGGCGACCTGACCGGCGGCTGAGACCGCGCGCCCGGCGGCGGCTCAGCCACTCACCCCACTCGCCCCGCTCGTCCCGGACGGGCCGGCGGCGTCGGCCTCGGGCGCGAGCAGCTGGGCGGCGTCGAAGCAGGTGCGGTCGCCGGTGTGGCAGGCGCCGCCCACCTGGTCGACCACCAGCAGCAGGGTGTCCCCGTCGCAGTCGAGCCGCACCTCGTGCACGTACTGGGTGTGGCCGGAGGTCTCCCCCTTGATCCACAGCTGCTGGCGGCTGCGCGAGTAGTAGGTGGCGCGGCGGGTGGTGAGCGTGCGGTGCAGTGCCTCGTCGTCCATCCAGGCGACCATCAGCACCTCGCCGGTGCCGTGCTGCTGGGCGACCGCGCACACCAGCCCGTCCGGGGTGCGCTTGAGGCGCGCGGCGATGGCGGGGTCGAGCGGGCTGGTCATCGTGCGCCTCCCAGGTAGTCGCGGGTGGGCCCGGCGCCGAGCAGCACGGTCGCGTAGATGTGCGCGGCGGCCAGCACCGCGGCGACCAGGCGCGCCCACCACGGTGTCGAGCCCAGCAGGATCATCAGGTGCACCAGGGCGGCCAGGACGAACACCACCATGCCGGTGGCCCGCGCCGGCCGCAGGCCCGCCAGCAGGCCACCGGCCACGGCGAACTCGGCCACCGCGAACGCGGTGGGCACCCCGAACAGGCCGGCACCGCCCTCCACGCGCCACCGCACCAGGGCCACGATCAGGAACAGCGCCGGCCCGGCCAGGGCGACCAGCGCGGCCGCGCGCACCTCGACCGGCACGGGGCGGCGCGCACGGGCCCGCTTCGACGGGTCGGCGTCGGTCACCGCACCTCCACCCCGGTGCCGCGGAGCACGTCCTTGACCTCGCCGATGCGCAGCTGGCCGAAGTGGAACACGCTGGCGGCGAGCACGGCGTCGGCGCCGGCGGCCACGGCCGGCGGGAAGTGGTCGAGCGCGCCGGCCCCGCCGCTGGCGATCAGCGGCACGTCCACCACCGCGCGCACCCGGGTGATCAGGTCCAGGTCGAAGCCGGCCTTGGTGCCGTCGGCGTCCATGGAGTTGAGCAGGATCTCGCCGACGCCCAGCTCCTGGCCCCTGGCCGCCCACTCCACCGCGTCGATGCCGGTGCCGCGCCGGCCGCCGTGCGTGGTGACCTCGAAGCCGGACGGGGTGGGCCGCTCCCCCTCGGGCACCCGCCTGGCGTCCACGGACAGCACCACGCACTGGGCGCCGAACCGCACGGACGCCTCGCGCAGCAGCTCCGGCCGGGCGATGGCGGCGGTGTTGATGCTCACCTTGTCCGCGCCCGAGCGCAGCAGCCGGTCCACGTCGTCGGTCGAGCGCACCCCGCCGCCCACGGTCAACGGGATGAACACCTGTTCCGCGGTGCGCCGCACCACGTCGTAGGTGGTCTCCCGGTCCGATGCGGACGCGGTGACGTCGAGGAAGGTCAGCTCGTCGGCGCCCTCCCGGTCGTAGGCGCGCGCCAGGGCGACCGGGTCGCCCGCGTCGACCAGGTTGGCGAAGTTGACCCCCTTCACCACCCGCCCCCGATCCACGTCCAGGCAGGGGATGACACGCACGGCAACCGACATACCCTGAGCCTAGGCCAGCTCCGCCGAGTGACGCCGGCCACGTCACCCCGGGTTCCCGCGCACAGCGCGCGAGACCGTGCCCCACTCCGGCGGCGGGTGGCGCCCCGATCGGGTGGGCCCGCCCGGGGTCCGCGTGGTGGAATCCGGTGGTGCGCGCCACGTTCGACCTCGGCCCCGGTTTGTCCGTCACCCGGCTCGGCTTCGGCGCCGGCCGGATCACCGGCCCCGGCTACTGGGGGCCGCCCGCGGACCGGGACACGGCCGTGGCCGTGCTGCGCCAGGCGGTCGCGGCGGGCGTGACCCTCATCGACACCGCGGACAACTACGGGCCCGGGGTCTCCGAGGAACTCATCGCCTCGGCCCTGCACCCCTACCCGGCCGAGGTGGTGATCGCCACCAAGGGCGGGGTGGTGCGCACCGGGCCGGACCAGTGGCACCTGGCCGGGCGGCCCGAGCAGCTGCGGGCCGCCTGCGAGGCGAGCCTGCGCCGGCTGCGCCTGGACTGCCTGCCGCTGTACCAGCTGCACCGCGTCGACCCGGCCGTCGGCCTGGCCGACCAGCTCGGCACCCTGCTCGAACTGCGCGCGGCCGGCAAGATCCAGCACATCGGTCTGGACACCATCACCGCCGACCAGCTGCGCCAGGCCATGGCCCTGGCGCCGATCAGCGCGGTGCAGAACCACTACAGCGTGGCGCACCGGGCCGACGAGGACGTGCTGTGGCTGTGCGAGCGCAACGGGCTGGCCTTCCTGCCGTACCTGCCCCTGGCCGGCGGCGCGCTGTCCCGGTCACCGGAACTCTCCCGACTGCTCGGCGAGATCGCCTCGGCCCACGGCGCCACGGTCAACCAGATCGCGCTCGCCTGGCTGCTGCACCGCTCCCCGGTGATGCTGCCCACGCCGGGCACCACGACGCCGGCGTTCCTGGCGGAGAACCTCGCCGCGGCCGGGATCTCGTTGTCGGACAACGAGATCGACCGGATCACCTCGGCACGCCCGTGACCGCGGTCCCGGACGGCCAGAAGCCCCGGATCCAGCTCTGCGGTGGTCCGGGGCTTCTGTCAGTTCAGCGCGAAGGGCGGCGTCAGCTCGCGAGCGTGCCGCGGTAGCCGACCGGCCCCTCGTTGGGGAACTGGGCGGTTCCCTGGAACCTGCTGCCCTCGTCGAAGAACGTGATGCTGCCGTTGCCGGCGTTGGGGCTGCTCCAGGTCACCGTGGTACCGGTGGCGGGGGCGCCGTTGTTCGGGACGCCCTCCTCCCGGTTCACGATGGAGAGCGTCAACGGCTGGTCCGCCTGCCATTGACCGTTCGGACCGCCCCACTGGATCTCGGTGTCGTAAGTGGCCACGTCAACCTCCCTGGTCGCTGGGGATCTTCGCCAGTCTGGTCAGCCAGCGTTCCGCGCACCAGCAACCGGGTGCCAGCAACACCCGATCGTGTGACACCACAACCCGGGCCCCAGTCCGTCCACAATGGACATTACGGCCCGCGCCCTGCTCGGGTCGACCGGGAACCTGGGCCCGCGGCGCCGCCGGCGGCACGTCAGGACAACCCCGAAGACCCCACCGCGATCCGGACGGCGTGCCACACTCGCGACGCCGGGTGAGCAACGCTCAGCGGGGATCCCGCGCCACGCTGCGCCGGATCCTCGGGATGGCGGGGGTCCTGCTGCTCCTGGCCGCGGCACCGGACCAGATCACCACCACGCTGGACTGACGGACTCCCGGTGGCCGACGCGGCCACGGAGGTGGTGCGGACCCACCGGCGGCTCCGGGCGGTCTGCTGCTTCTCCCGGTGGGGACCCCGGTTCGCCCGGAGGCCCCGACCCGACCCGCGCGGGGTGGCGGCTAGGCCGACCCGGTGGGGCCGCCGCCCGGTTCGGCCGGTTGGCGGCGGCCGGCTCGGGTGAGCGCGTCGATCTCGGCGTCCAGTCGGGCCAACGGGGTGAATCCACCCGCGATCACGTCCACACCGAACTCCCGCAACCGGTCCACGTGCGCCACCGCGTCCGCACCGTCCACAATGGCCTGAGCACCGGCCTCCCGCACCAGCTTCACGAATCCCGTGCACGCCCTGCGCACCAGCGCGCTGTGCTCCTGCGGCGAGCACAACGGCCGCCACACCGACTCGGCCAACAGCACCCCGCGGATCGGATAGCGGTCGAGCAGGGCGATGTTGCCCGCGGTGTCGCCGAAATCGTGCAGCAGCACGGAAATTCCCAGCTCCGCCAGGACCGCCACGTTGTCCGCGGCCTCACCGAGTTCGTCGCGCAGCGCGCCGGCCGGCACGCTCACCCGCAGGGCGTCGCCGCTGAGCCCGGTGTCGGTGAGCACCCGGCGCACCACGGCGACCAGGTCCTGGTCGGCCGCGTGCCCCTGGGTCAGGCAGACCAGGGCGAACGGCGCGGCCGAGGCGAAGGTCCGGTGCCAGCGCTGGGCTTCCTCGCCCGCCCGGCGGATCAGCCACTCGCCGAGCTGGCGGTCGGTGCCGACCTCCTCGGCCAGGCGCAGGCACTCGTCGTGGCCGACCGACCCGTGTTCCAGGCTGTCCCAGCTGGCGGCGAAGCGCACGCCGACGACCTCGTTCTCGCCGTCCGGTCCCCGCGCCACCAGGGGCTGGCCGGCCAGGTCGAACTCACCGCTCTCCAGCGCGCCGGGCAGAGTGACCGAGGCCCTGGCCCGGTTGAGGTCCTGGATGTGCTGCTGCGGGTCGTACAGACCCCACTGGGCCTTGCCACTGCGCTTGACCCGACGCAGGGTCAAGTCCGCGGCGGCGAGCAGTTCCTCCACGGTGACCTCGTTGGCCGCCCGGTCCACCAGCGCGATGCCGGCGGTCACCATCACGCCGTGCCCGCCGACGTAGATCGGCTCGGCCAGCTCACCCTGCACGCTGCTGACCAGCCCGACCAGGTCCGGCGCGCTGTCCCGGTACCGGCCGAGCAGCGCGAACATCCCGCCCTCGACCCGGGCCAGCATCAGGTCGGGCTCGTCGAAGAACTCGCTGAAGACCGTGCGCAGCTTGCCGGCGACGGTGCGGATGACGTAGTCACCGACATCCCGGTGCAGCGCGGTGTTGATCGCGGCGAGCCCTTCGAGGTCCACATAGGACAGCAGTACCCTGGTGCCCACCGGCGGCCGTTCCAGCACGGCCTCCAGGCGGGAGGTGAAGAACTGCCGGTTGGGCAGGTCGGTCAGGGTGTCGTAGAGCGTCTGGTACTTGAAGCGCTCCTTGAGCAGGTACAGGTCGCTGACGTCCTCGACCGCGGTGACCATGTGGGTGGGTTCCCCGTCGGGGTCGGTCAGCAGCGACACCGACAGGTAGGTCCACGCGGTCTCCCCGTCCTTGCGCACCAACCTGGCCTGCCGGCGGAACCGGCCGGTGCCCGAGTGCGGCAGCGCCGCGTACTGGTAGGTGAGATCGGCCAGGTCCTCGATGTAGAACAACTCGTGCACCGAGCGGCCGACCATCTCCTGCGGCGAGTAGCCGAGGATCTCGGTCATGGCCTCGTTGCTGCGGCCCATGGTCCCGTCGAGTTCGCTGATCACCATGCCCACCGCGACGGAGTTGAACACCTCCTCGAACCGGGCCTGGCTGACCCGCAGCGTGCGCTCGGTGTCCTCCTTGGCCTTGACCAGCGCGAGCTTGAGGTTCTCCTGGATCTCGACGGTGCGGTCGCGCATGGCCTCGGCGTAGCTGGCCGCCAGCTCGCCGAGCACGGCCACCACCCGCTGGCTCACCGAGTCCGCGCCGCTGCCGCCGCCCAGCACGGGCAGCCACCGGCCCAGCAGCGCGATGCTGTCCCGCAGGCTGCGCTCCCCGACCACCTCGGCGGCGACCAGGTCCGCGCCCACGTCCCTGGCCGGCTGGATGTGCAGCGGCTGGCTGGTCATCGCGTCGGTGAGCCGGTCCACGAAACCGCCGACCAGGTCCTCCAGTTCGCCGCGCGGCCTGGACACCGAGGAACTCGCGGCGATCACCCGCGCCCACTCGCGCACCAGGTCCGCGCGCCACGCGGTGAGTTCCTCGCCGGACCGCCACGCCGCGCTGGGGCCGGGATCGTCGTGCGCCGGCTCGCTCATGTTGTTCGGCTCTCGGCGGGACTGGACGCGACCGCGCCGGCGGCCTTCACCCCGACTCCCGCGTAGACGGCGCACCGCTCAGGGTGTTCGCCCACGTTCTCGGGGAACTCCGGCCGCCACTGCGCCGTCCAGACCAGTCCGGGCTCGACCAGATCGAATCCGGTGAACAACCGCTCCACCTCCGCCTTGCCCCGCAGGGTCACCGGGTTGCTGCTTGACCGGTAGAACTCCACCAGCTCACCCATCCGTTCCGGGAACACGTCGGCGGTGCCGTGGGAGAGGGCGAAGAAGCTGCCGGGCGCCAGCCGCCGCCGGTACCGCTCGATGATGCCGGCCGGGTCCTCGTCGTCGCGCAGGAAGTGCAGCAGCGCCACCATGAGCAGGCCGATCGGCTCGTCGAAGTCGAGCAGCGCGGTGGTCCTGGCATCGCCGAGCACCCCGTCCGGGTCGCGCAGGTCGCCCTGCACCACGGTGGCCAACTCGTTGCCCTCCAGCAGCAGCTCGCTGTGCGCCACCGCCACCGGTTCGTTGTCAACGTAGACCACCCGGCAGGACGGATCGACCGACTGGGCAATCTCGTGCACGTTGCCCAGGGTGGGCACACCCGAGCCGATGTCAAGGAACTGCCTGATCCCCGACTCGACCATGAAGCGCACGACCCGGCCGAGAAAACTCCGGTTGGCCCTGGCGAGGTCGCGGACCCAGGGAACGGCCTCGGCCGCCCGCCTGGCCAGGTCGCGGTCGGCGGCGAAGTTGCACGCTCCGCCCAGGTAGTAGTCATAGACACGGGCCGCGCTCGGCTGATTGATGTCAACGCCCTTGGGCAGGCGCGTTGGCCACGTTTCCACCGCACACCCCTGTGGATCAGGATTGAGGAGAGGCCAGGATACCGATCGGTCGGCCGCGTTCCCGGCGAATGGCAGAAGATCATCTTTTCACCCGCCAGCCGCCGGTTATGTCCCTCCATACTGGACTGGGATCGTCCGATCGGACGTGGCGGAAGCCACACACCGGCGTTCCCGGTTGTCCCACCAGATGGGAGCAGGCGCCCGGCGGGTGGCGCACACAGCGCGGCGCACCGCCCCGCTGCGGGGACGGTGCGCCGAAGTCCTGCGGAGGAAACGCTTACCGGTCGGCCGGTCCGGCCGGCACCGACCGCGCCTGCGGGGTCAGCCGGCGACCGCGGCCAGCGCCTCCGGGAGCGTGAAAGCACCGGCGTACAACGCCTTGCCGACGATCGCGCCCTCCACGCCGTCCTGGCTCAGCGCCGCCAACGCCTTCAGATCGTCCACACTGGACACTCCACCGGAGGCGATCACCGGGGCGTCGGTGCGCGCGCAGATCTCCTGCAGCAGTGCGACGTTCGGGCCGGTCAGGGTGCCGTCCCGGCTCACGTCGGTCACCACGTACCGGGCGCAGCCGTCAGCCTCCAGCCGGTCCAGCACCCGCCACAGGTCGCCGCCGTCACTGGTCCAGCCGCGCGCGGCCAGCCGGTGGCCCTGCTCGGTGATGCGCACGTCCAGGCCGACGGCGATCCGGTCGCCGTGCTCGGCGATGACCTTGGCGCACCACTCCGGGTGCTCCAGCGCGGCCGTGCCCAGGTTGATCCGGGCGCAGTTGGTGGCCAGCGCCGCCGCCAGCGACTCGTCGTCGCGAATGCCCCCGGACAGCTCGACCTTCACGTCAAGCTCGTTGACCACCCTGGCCAACAGCTCCGCGTTGGAGCCGCGGCCGAACGCCGCGTCGAGGTCGACCAGGTGCACCCACTCGGCACCGCCCTGTTGCCAGGCGAGCGCGGCGGCCAACGGGTCGCCATAGGAGGTTTCCGTACCGGCCTCGCCTTGCACGAGCCGGACTGCCTTTCCTTCGGCCACGTCAACGGCCGGGAGCAGGGTGAACGTCACGATTCCACCATAGGGGCAGGCTGGCGCCGCCGTACCGGCAGGCCGGGGTCCGGCCCGAGCGGACCGGGCCGGCCGGTCGTTCAGGACACCAGCGACTTGGTCCAGTTCTCCAACAGCTGCGCCCCGGCGTCACCGGACTTCTCCGGGTGGAACTGGGTGGCGCACAGCGGGCCGTTCTCCGCGGCGGCCACGAAGTCACCGCCGTGGGTGGCCCAGGTCACCAGCGGCGGGGTGAACGGCGGTTCGGTGACCAGTTCCCAGCGCTGCACGGCGTAGGAGTGCACGAAGTAGAACCGGGTGTCCTCGGCCATGCCGGCGAACAGCAGCGAGCCCTCGGGCGCGCGCACCGTGTTCCAGCCCATGTGCGGCACGACCGGCGCGGTCAGCCGCTCCACCGTGCCCGGCCACTCCCCGCAGCCCGCCGTTTCCAGCCCGTGCTCGATGCCGCGCTCGAACAGGATCTGCATGCCCACGCAGATGCCAAGCACCGGCCGGCCGCCGGCCAGCCGCTCGCCGATGATGCGGTCGCCGCGCACCGCGCGCAGCCCGGTCATGCAGGCCGCGAACGCGCCCACACCGGGCACCACCAGGCCGTCGGCGGCCAGGGCGGCACGATGGTCCGAGGTGACCTCGACGTCGGCACCCACCCGGCGCAGCGCGCGTTCGGCGGAGCGCAGGTTTCCTGATCCGTAGTCCAACACGACGACACGAGGCACCACCCCAGGGTAGGCCATCTCCCCCGGAGAACGCCGCTGACCAGCGCGCCAGCCTCGCCGCCATCCGCACGAGGGGCAGGGTCGGCGCCGTCGCACACCGCGCACCGACCCTACCGATCACCCGGACTTCACAAGCTGACTGATCCGTTGCGGGGAGACCCCCAGAATCCGGGCGGCGTCCTGCTTGGACAATCCGCTGCCAAGCAGGTGAGTCACCACACGTCGCACCTTCTCCGCGGCGTTTCGCTGTGCTTGCTCAGCAGCCTGAGCCTCCTGCCGCGCTCGCTTGATTTCCTCTCCCAGCGAACCGGGGAGTTCAAACTCGATCTGCACGAGCACTTCCTCGATCGGCACCTGCTCCATCACAGCGACCAGATCGGTCGCCATCCGCTGAGCTTCCGCAGTTGACCTTCCCTGAGTCGCACCGACGCCGTCGACGTGGACAACCCACCACTTGTCCTCGCGGTGAGCTGTCGCGCGATAGGTCCTCACTGCAACCACCTTTCGGGCAGGCAGCCCATCAGCTTGCTGATACTCCACACCACTCCAGCTGTGACAAGACGATGGTTCGGAACCGGAGCCCGGTGCTGACCGCACGGGCAGATATACACCTCATGACCCCCACGTTGCGCAATGACTCACATCCGTGCGCGATCAGGGCGGCGACCACCTTAGCCCGCTTCATGGGTTTGAACACCACCAAACTACTCTAGGGGGGATTTAGTTTCAATATAAAGCCCCCCTAGATAAAACCGCTCGATCGAGTGATGGGTGGCGGGGCGGGTGTTCAGGCCCTGGTGAACGCGTGGATGCGGGCGGCGATGCCGGCGACGTCCAGGCCGTGGGCGGCGTCGTGGTCGGCGGGCTCGCCGTAACCGCGCAGCTCCACGTCCCGGCGCACGCCCAGGGCCCGGACCCGGTGCGGCACGTCGGCCAGCGCCTCGGCCACCGCGTGCGTGGAGGTGCCGGCCAGGTAGGGCTCCACCAGCACCACGTCGGCCCGGTCGGCGGCGAGCACGGCCGCGCGCAGCCCGACCGCGTCGAAGGGCCGCACCGTGGACGCGTACAGCACGGTCACGTCCAGCCGCGCGGTGGCCGCCAGCACCCGGTCCAGCACCGGCCCAACCGCCACCACCACGGCCCGCCGGCCGGTGCGCAGCACCTGGAAGCCGGCGCCGACCGGGTGCGCGCGGGCGTTGCCGTCGTTGGTCAGGCGCAGGTAGACGCGGTCGTCGGTGCGCGCCGCCCGGCGCAGCAGGTCGACCACCTCGTCCGGGTGACCCGGCACGTGCACGGTCCACCCGGGCAGGGTGTCCAGCAGGGCCACGTCACCGGGCGCGTGGTGGGTGCGCCCGCCGGCCGCCCAGTCGTAGGACGCGCCCACGCTGACCAGGACCGCGCCAACGCCCTGGTGCCCCAGGTCCAGCTTGACCTGCTCGAAGGGCCGCTCGACGAGGAATGGCGCGTAGGTGTGCGCGATCGGGCGCATGCCGGTCAGCGCCATCCCGCCGGCCACGCCCACCAGCAGCTGTTCCCGGATGCCCACGTCGATGACCCGGTCCGGGTGGCGGCGGGCCGCGTCGGCGAACACGTCGGCGGAGATGGCGGCGAGCACCACGGCGACCCTGGGGTCCTCGTCCAGCAGGTGCCCGGCGGTGGCCACGAACGCCTCGCGCATGGTGGTCCCGGTGCCCGTCGCGCCGCTCACGCCGACCTCCTCGCCGGCTCGGTGGTGGCGACCACGGCCAGTGGCCGGCCGGGGTGCTCGCTGGTCAACGCCTCGTGCAGGGCGTCGTGGTCGTGGCCGGGCACGGTCCGGGTGGCCCAGTCCTCCACCACGAACCGGGTGGCGATGCCGCCCGGCCAGCCGTGCGTGGCCGAGCTGTTGTCCACCACCACGACGGTGAGCCGGTCCAGGCCGAGCCGGCCGGCCAGGGCGATGGCCTCGTGGTTGCTGCCCTCGTCCAGTTCGCCGTCGCCGACCAGCACCACGACCCGGGGGCCGCGGCGGTGCTGGGCGCGCAGCCCCAGGGCGGTGCCCACGCCCAGCGGCAGCCCGTGCCCCAGGGAGCCGCTGGCGATCTCGGCCGCCGGGATCAGGGTGCGGTCCGGGTGGCCGCCCAGCGCGGAGGCGAACCCGGTCCAGCCGTCCAGCTGCTCGGGCCGCAGGAACCCCTTGGCCGCCAGCACCGCGTAGTAGGCCTTGGGACTGTGCCCCTTGGACAGCAGGAACCGGTCCCGCTCCGGATCGTCCAGCCGGTCGGGCCGCACGGCGAGCACCCGGTCGTAGAGCACCCAGAGAACGTCCAGTGTGGACAGTGCGGTGCGGTCGTGCTTCTCGTCACCGCCGAGGCGGGCGAGCAGGCGCGGGAGGTCCGCGTAGCCGAACTGTGTCGCCGTGGTCATGACAACACGGTGCAACCTCGACCTATGTGGAGGTCAAGGCTAGGCTTGCCGGCGTGTCCAAACTGCCGACCCAGTTGACCATCGGGCAGGTGGTCGAGCGCAGCGGGGTGCCGCACACCGCGCTGCGCTTCTACGAGGAGCGCGGGCTGATCAGCTCCGAGCGCACCAGTGGCAACCAGCGGCGCTACTCCAGGGCGGTGCTGCGCCGGCTGGCGTTCATCCGCGCGGCCCAGCGGGTGGGCCTGAGCCTGGAGGACATCCGCGCCGCCCTGGCCACGCTGCCGGACAACCGCAACCCCACGCGGTCGGACTGGGCCCGGCTGTCCAAGCGGTGGCAGGCCGAACTGGACGCCCGCATCGACGCGCTCACCCGGCTGCGGACCCGGCTGACCTCGTGCATCGGCTGCGGCTGCCTGTCGCTGTCGGTGTGCGCGCTGCAGAACCCGGACGACCAGTACGGCCAGCGCGGCCCGGGCGCCTCCCTGCTCACCCCGGCCGGCGAGGGCGGCTGCTGACCGGCGCCGCGGTCAGGACGCGCTCTCCCGGTCCTCCAGGCCCACGGCGTCGCGCAGCTCCCGCAGGTCCTGGTCCAGTTCGGGGTACTGGGCGGCGGTGCGGCGCATCAGGTCGGCCAGGCCGTCGGCGATCGCGTTGAGCTTGTGCTGGGTGGCGTCGTCCGCCCGCTTCTGGGTGTTCTGCAACAGCGCCACCAGCAGGAACGTGACGATCGTGGTGACCGTGTTGATGATCAGCTGCCAGGTGTCCACCTCCTGCAGCACGAAGTACGACGGCGCCCACAGCACCACCATCAGCACGCACATCAGGAAGAACCAGGCGCGGGACACGAAGTCGCTGGCCTTGGTGGCGAACCGGTCGAACACGGACAGCGGCTCGCGGACGTCCGAGGGCATCTCGCCGTGACCGTGGCTGTCGTCGTTGTGGTTGTTCCGCCGCCGCTCGGACATGCCTACCTCCCACGTTCTTCACCGCAGGTCAGGCTGGTACCCGGGCGGGTGAGGTCCGAAACGGCCCGGGTCAGGCCAGCAGCAGTGCCACCAGTGCCGGGCCGAAGGCACCGCCGAGCTGGTAGCAGAGGTTGAACAGGCCGATGGCCACCGGCCGGTGCCGGTCCGGCACCGCCGCCGGGGCCAGCACGGACAGCGTCGCCTGGGTGCCGGACGCGGACACCACCGCCACGCCGGCCGAGGCGAGCACCGGCACCGGCCACGGCGTGAGCACCAGCCCCAGGGCCAGCACCCCGAGTCCGGTCAGCACGCCGAGCACGACCGGGCGCGCCAGCCGGACCGAGGTGAGCACCCACACCAGCAACGCGCCCAGCAGGAGCACGGCCAACTGGCCGACACCGACGCTCCCCGCGCTCCAGCCGCGGTCGGCGAGCAGCCTCGGCACCGCGTAGAGGATCGCGAAGTAGGACGTGGCCAGGGCCAGCGCCAGCGCGCAGCAGCCCGTGAACGACCGCGAGCGCAGCACGTCCAGCGGCACGAACCCCTCCGGGCGGCGCCGCACGTGCCGGGCCAGCGCGACCGCGGCCAGCACCGCCACGGCCGCCGAGGGCAGCGCCGCTCTGGGCACCAGGACCAGGGCGGTGGCCAGCACCAGCACCAACCCGGCACCCGGCAGGTCGAACTCACTGACCGGGGCGCTGGCCGCGGCGGGCGCCACCCGCAGCGCGGCGGGCACCGCCAGCAGCGTGAGCGCGGCCAGGGCCAGCACGGGGCGCCAGGTCCCCGCGGCGCCGATCAGCGTGCCGGCCAGCGGCCCCACCGCGCCCGCCGCGGAGATGGCCGCGGTGATCAGCCCCATTCGCCGGGTCGAGCCGGCCAGGTTCATCGCCGCGGTGATCAGCCCGGCCGCACCCAGCGCCTGCACCACCCGACCGGCCAGCAGCAGCGGCAGGGTGGGGGCCAGCACCAGCAGCAGGGTGCCGGCGCCGACCAGGGCCGCGCCGAGCAGCAGGGCGGCGCGGATGCCGCGCAGCCGGAGCAGCCCGGCCAGCAGCGGGGTGCCCACGGCGACGCCCCAGCCGTAGGCGGTGCCCAGCCAGGTGGCCGCCGCCACGGGGATTTCCAGGTCGGCGGCGATCCGGGGCAGGACCACGGTCGGCCCGGTGGTGCCCAGCGCGACCGGCGCGGCGAGCAGGGCGAGCCACGGGCCGGGCAGTGCCCGCGCGGGTGGCCGGGCGGACGGTGTTCGCGTCGGCGAATCAGCGGAGGCGGTGCGCAGGTCGGTCATGAGCGCTCCTCGACAGCGAGTGGTTCGGTGCCGCAGAGCTAACTACACCAACCAGTGTTGCCGCAACACCGACTGGTTTACCATTCAGGATCTGCGCTGGTAGTACACTGCACCGGGCAGTGCACATCGGGCAGACGAGGAGAGGTGGGGCAGCCGTGGCCGGCATGCCGGAGAAGCGCAGGGCGATCATCCAGGCGGCGCGGCTGGTGTTCGGCCGGGACGGCTACTCCCGGGCCAGCGTGGACGCGATCGCGGCCGAGGCCGGCGTGTCCAAGCGCACCATCTACAACCACTTCGACGACAAGGCGGACCTGTTCCAGTCCACCGCGCTGGAGGGCGCTGTCGAGGTCACCCAGACCATCGCCGCGCTGATGGACCGGCACCTGCGCAAGATCGTCGACCTGGAGGAGGACCTGATCGCCTTCAGCGTCGACCGGGCCGCCGCGGTGGCCTCGGCCGCGGACCACTTCGCCCTGGTCCGGGCGATCCACGCGGAGGCGGGCCGCATTCCCCGGCCGGTGCTGGAGGCCTGGCAGGAGGCCGGCCCCCGCGGCTCGAACCGGCACCTGGCCGGCTACCTGCGCCGGATCGCCGACCAGGGCCTGCTCGCCATCGACGACGAGCACGAGGCCGCCAACTACCTCACCCTGCTGACGTTCATCGACATCGCGCACCAGCGCTCGTTCTACGGCGCGATCGCCCTGCCGGAGTCGGAGGTGACCAGGCTCATCACCCACGGCGTGCGCGCGTTCCTGCGCCTGTACCGACCGGAGTGAGCGGAGCCGGGACCGGGACGGGCCGAACGGCCCGCGCCGGATGGCCAGTGCCAGCAATCAGCTGCGGCGTGCCGGCCCGACCTGGCCCGCGTCGCGGGGTACTGGTGGGATGGTCAGCAGGGGCGCGTAGTGACCTTTCGGATGCGGTTCGCCGACGGGCTGGCCGTCGACCTCGACCCAGGCGTGGGCGGCGAACGGATCGGTGCGCACGCCGGTGCACCAGGTGGGCCAGACTCCCCGGAGCCGGCACAGCAGCGCGGTGGCGATCGAGCGTTGCAGGCAGCCCTGCCCCGCGCAGCGCAGGCTCACCGCCACCACCGCCCGCCGCGCGAGCAACGCCTGCGCCGCGGTGGCCGGGGCGGCGCCGCCCCGGACGAACTCCAGCACCCGGCGCAGCCGGGCCGGGCGCAGCGTGGTCAGCAGTCGTGCCAGGGCGACGGCGGCCAGTGGCAGGCCACGCCGCCACAGGGGGAGCCGATCCCGAGGCGACACCGCCATCGGGACGCTCATGACCGCACCACCAGGGTGGCCGCGAGCAGCTGCGTCAGCACGGCGGTGACGTCCCGGTGGGCCTGGTCGGGGTCGATGCGGTGGTGCTCGGCCAGCCGGTGGGCGATGCGGTCCGGTTCCTCGCCGGCGACCAGCCGGTGCAGCACGGCCGCCCCGGTGGGGTTGAGCTGGTAGTAGCGGCCGGTGCGCCCGTGCAGCAGCACCGTGCCGTCGGCGGTGTCGGTGATGGTCACGTCAGGGTGCAGGCGCAGCGGCATCAGTTCTCCCCGGGGGTGGGGTGGTGGACCGGAGTGCGGCACGCAGCCAGGTCTCACAGTTGATCAGGACTTCCAGGTTCTGCCGCATGACGGTGTCGGGCTGCGGGGTGGCCAGGCAGGCCCGCAGCGCGTCGCGGTCGAGCAGGCCGCGCCCGGCCAGCACCGAGTCGGCGAACAGCGCGAGGATCGCGCCGCGGTTGGCGTGAAACCCGGTCCGGCTGTCCTGGCTGAACTCGCCCTTGGTGGTCCGGCCGAGCAGCGTCTCGGGCACGATGCCGCGCATCGCCTCGGCCAGCAGTGGCTTGTACCGCCAGGGTGAGGCCCGCTCCTCCGGGCGCACGGCGAGGACGGCGTCGGCGACGCGGTCGTCGAAGTAGGGCATGTCCAACTGGACGCCGGCGTCGCTGAACACCCGGGCCACGAGCCGGTAGTGGGAGGCGTTGGTGCGCAGCAGGAGCAGCAGCTGGTGTTGGCCGGGATCGTCGGCCAGGGGCTGGGCGTGCTCGGCGGTGGCGTGCAGCGCCTGCCGAGCCAGATCGGCGGCGGCGGGAGTGATCCACGGCTGGGCGTGCAGCGCCATCAGCCCCCACCCGAGCAGCGGCAGCCGCCGAGCGTCGCGGGGGTGGGTGAGGTGATCGGCTTGAGCGCGCCACCACGAGGCCACACTGCCCGCACGCGCCAGCCCGACCAGGGTGGCCTGCCACGGCCACCGGCGCAGCGCCCGGTACCCACGCACGTGGCGCACCGCGGTGACCGGGCGCCGCCACAGCAACCGGTGCAGGTAGCCGTGCAGCGCGTTGGTGAACAACTCGTCGCCGCCGTGCCCGGCCAGGTGCCGGCGCGCCCCCCGTTCGGTCAGCAGACCAGCGAGGTGGCGGTGCCGGGCGACGGCGCGGAAGTAGGGGCAGGGTTCTTCGGTGTCGACCACCCGGGTGGGGTCGGCGAACAACGGCGGCAGCTCGTCCGGGGCGACCACCAGGTGCTCGGCCCGGGGCAGGGCGCGGCGGGCGCGCGCGGCGAACACGGCGTCGTCGTCGCCGGCTCCGGCCGCGGCGTGGCAGTAGGTCAGCAGGGTGGGAGTGTGCTGGGCGGCCAGGAAGCACAGGCTGGTGGAGTCCATCCCGCCGGAGAGATCAGCGCTGAGCCGCCCGGCGGCGGGACCGCGGTGCCGCATCGCGTCGGTCAACGCCGCCCGCACGGCGCGGGCGCCTTCGGCCAGCCCCCGCACCGGGGCGGGCGGCCGCCACCACCGTCGGGTGTGCGCCTGGTCGTGGCCGACGATCAGGCAGCAGTCCGGTGGCAGCGCGGTGATGCCGCGCCACAGGGGCTGTTCGGCCAGGGGGGCGGGCAGGATGTGCCCGCAGGCCATTCTCGTGGCCAGGGCCTGCTCGTCCACGGCGGCGCCGGTCATGGCCGCGAGCACCTCGGCGCGGTCGGCCGCGACGGGCACCCCGTGGATCCGGGTGTGGAACACCCGCCGCAGTCCGGTCACGCTGCCCTGCACCCGGGTCTGGCCGTCGATGCTGGCCACGACGTGCGCCGTGCCCGGCAGTGCGGCGGCCAGCGCGTCCACGTCGGCGAGGGTCCGCACCCGGGCGACCAACTGGCGGAACTGCTGGGCGGTGACCGGGCAGACCCCGATCACCGCCATCCGCACCGGGCCGGCCGTCACCACGGCGACCGAATCCAGGGGCCGGTCACCCACCAGCCACGGCCGCCCCGAGGCGTGTGAGAACACCTGCGGGGCTGGCCACGGCAGCATCACCCGGACCGCCGCGGTCGCGGCGGTGTCCGGCAGGACCACGAACCCGGAGCGCGTCACAGACTCAGAACGTTCCGCCGGTCTCGTCGTCGCCGTAGAAAGCGCCGAGGGTGTCCGCGCTGAACTGGCCGACCTCGGCCAGCATGGGCGGCACGTACTCCACCGTCGTCTGTTCGTCCATCACAGCCTCCTCGCATTCGATAGCCGGACAGCTACGGTCGCATCGTGCAGGCGGGAAATGGCGAGCAGCAATAGTTTTCCGCGGGTGTTCACCTGAACGCCGATGAGCGCCAACCGAGTGAGTGACGAAAACTCAACAAGTTCGATGTATGCGTGAACTTTGCCGCGGGACGCGGTGCGCGAAAATCGGTGGGGACAATATGAACGCGAAGAACTGAGAGGCCGCACCGTGCTCGCGGGCCTGCGCGAACCCCAGCGCGGGCGGCGGTTCCGCCGCACGCGTTGACCTGCCAGGACCAGTGCAGGTTCACGCGTTCTGGGACGAGATCGACGAATGAACCCACACCAGGTCGGAATAGCCAACCCCTGGTTACGGTTTTCGCGAACTGGCCGATTACCGCAGTGACCTCGTTCGCGTACTCCCGGCACCAGCGCCCTGTGTCGCGGTCAGCTCTGTTCTTTGGTCGAGGCAGTGAATTTCCGCCTCGGAAACGGCCAGTGGTCGGTGAACGTCCACTACCGACGGTCCACGCCGGACTCGCCGGTCCCGGCCCGCGCCGGTGCTAGAACATCCAGGCGACCGCGCCCGCGCCGGCGAGCAGGGCGCCAACGCCCAGCAGCACCGCGAGCGGCTTGGCCGTCTTCCACATGCTGTAGGCACCGCCGATCAGGAAGCCGGCCAGCGCCATCAGGGCGATCCAGATGAGATCCTTGCTCACGTCTTTCCTCTCCCGCTGCCAGCGCCCCACGCGCGGGCGGCTACAGCACGCCCTTGGTCGAGGGCACCCCGGACAGCCTCGGGTCCGGCTCCACGGCCGCGCGCAGCGCCCTGGCGATCGCCTTGTACTGCGCCTCGGCGATGTGGTGCGGGTCCCGGCCGTGGATCACCCGCACGTGCAGGGCGATCTGGGCATGGAAGGCCAGCGAGTCGAACACGTGCCGGTTGAGCACGAACGGGTAGTTGTTGCCGATGGTGAAGGTGTGGAACGCCTCGGGCTCGCCCACGTGCACGCAGTACGGCCGACCCGACACGTCCACGGCGGCGTGCGCCAGGGTCTCGTCCATCGGGATCCACGCGTCGCCGAAGCGGCGGATGCCGGCCTTGTCGCCCAGCGCCTGCCGGATCGCCTGGCCGAGCACGATCGCGATGTCCTCCACCGTGTGGTGCGCGTCGATCTCCACGTCCCCCGTGGCCCGCACCACCAGGTCCAGCGCGCCGTGCACGCCGAAGGCGGTGAGCATGTGGTCGTAGAAGGGCACCCCGGTGTTGATGTCCACCTTGCCGGCACCGTCGAGGTCGAGTTCGACGAACACCGAGGACTCCCTGGTGGTCCGCTCCACCGTGGCGACCCGGTTCACTGCGCTACCTCCTTGCTGGCCGCGAGAAACGCGTCGTTCTCCTCGGGCGTGCCGATGCTCACCCGCAGGTGGCCGGCGATGCCCACGTCCCTGATCAGCACGCCGGCGTCCAGATAGGACCGCCAGGTCGCCGGCGTGTCCGCGAACCGGCCGAACAGCACGAAGTTCGCGTCGCTGGGCACCACCTCGAAGCCGAGCCCGGCCAGTTCGGCGGCCACCCGGTCGCGCTCGGCGGCCAGCGCCGCCACCGATGCCAGGGTGGCGTCCGCGTGCCGCAGCGCCGCCCTGGCCGCGGCCTGGGTGATGCGGGACAGGTGGTAGGGCAGCCGGACCAGCTGCAGCGCGTCCACCACGGCCGGCGCCGCCGCCAGGTAACCGAGCCGGCCACCGGCGAAGGCGAACGCCTTGCTCATGGTGCGGCTGACGATCAGCTTCTCCGGGAACTCCGCCAGCAGCCGCACCGCGCTGGGCTGGGCGGAGAACTCCGCGTACGCCTCGTCCACCACCACGATCCCGGGCGCCGCCGCCAGCAGGGCGCGCAGCTCCTCGGGTGGCAGCGACTGGCCGGTGGGGTTGTTGGGGCTGGTCACGAACACCACGTCGGGCCGTGCCTCGGCCACCACGCGCGCGGCCTCGGCCGCGTCCAGCGAGAAGTCGGCGCGCCGCGGCGCGGGCAGCCACCGGGTGCGGGTGCCCGAGGCGATGATCGGGTGCATCGAGTAGGACGGCTCGAAGCCCAGCGCGGTGCGGTCCGGGCCGCCGAAGGCCTGCAGGATCTGCTGGAGCACCTCGTTGGACCCGTTGGCCGCCCACACGTTGGCCACCGCCAGCGCCACGCCGGTGGCGCGGGTCAGGTAGGCGGCCAGGTCGGCGCGCAACGCCAGTGCGTCCCGGTCCGGGTAGCGGTGCAGCGCGGCGGCCTCGGCCGCCACCGCCCGCGCCACGTCGGCCACGAGTTCGGGCGGCGGCGGGTAGGGGTTCTCGTTGGTGTTGAGCCGAACCGGCACGTCCAGCTGGGGCGCGCCGTACGGGCTCCGGCCGCGCAGGTCCTCGCGCAGCGGCAGGTCCGCCAGGTCGACCTGGCCGCCGATCACCTCGGTCACGGTGCTCCGTCTCACTTCTCGTCGAGTGGGGTCTGGTCGAACCGCGCGGTCACGGCCTGGCCGTGCGCGGGCAGGTCCTCGGCGGTGGCCAGCGCCACCACCTTGTCGGCGACCTCGCGCAGGGCCCGCTCGTCGTAGTCGATGACGTGGATGCCGCGCAGGAAGGTCTGCACGGACAGGCCCGAGGAGTGCCGGGCGCAGCCGCCGGTGGGCAGCACGTGGTTGGAGCCGGCGCAGTAGTCGCCCAGCGACACCGGGGAGTACGCGCCGACGAACACCGCGCCGGCGTTGCGCACCCGGGCGGCCACGGCCCGCGCGTCGGCGGTCTGGATCTCCAGGTGCTCGGCGGCGTAGGCGTCCACCACCCGCAGCCCGTCGTCCACAGTGGACACCAGCACGCAGCCGGACTGCTTGCCGCGCAACGCCGTGCTGATCCGCTCGGTGTGCTTGGTGGCCTCGACCTGCCTGGCCAGCTCGGCGTCGACCGCGTCGGCCAGCTCCTCGGAGGTGGTCACCAGCACGCTGGCCGCCAGGGTGTCGTGCTCGGCCTGGCTGATCAGGTCGGCGGCTACGTGCCTGGCGTCGGCGGTGTCGTCGGCCAGGATGGCGATCTCGGTGGGGCCGGCCTCGGAGTCGATGCCCACCAGGCCGCGCAGCAGCCGCTTGGCCGCGGTGACGTAGATGTTGCCCGGGCCGGTGATCAGGTCGACCGGGGCCAGTTCGGCGCCGTCGGTGTCGGTGCCGCCGTAGCTGAGCAGCGCCACGGCCTGGGCACCGCCCACCGCCCACACCTCGGTGACGCCCAGCAGCGCGCAGGCGGCCAGGATCGTCGGGTGCGGCCGGCCGCCGTGCTCCGCCTGCGGCGGCGAGCACACCACCAGCGACTCCACCCCGGCGGTCTGCGCCGGGACCACGTTCATCACCACGCTGGACGGGTAGACGGCCAGCCCGCCCGGCGCGTACAGGCCGACCCTGGCCACCGGCACCCAGCGCTCGGTGACCGTGCCACCGGGCACCACCCGGGTGGTCACGTCCACCCGGCGCTGGTCGGCGTGCACCGCGCGGGCCCTGGCGATGGTCTCCTCCAGCGCCGCGCGCACGCTCGGGTCCAACCCGGCCAGTGCGGCGGTCAGCTCCTCGACGGGCACCCGCACCCGCTCCGGCCGGATCCGGTCCAGCCGCTCGGTGGCGTCCAGCACGGCGGCCACCCCGCGCGCGGCCACGTCGTCCACGATCGGGCGAACCCGATGCAGCACCGCGTCCACATCGACCTCGGCGCGGGGCAGGACCGCACGCAGTTCCACCGGGGCGGGGACACGACCACGCAGGTCAATGCGGCTGAGCATGGACTTCCTCGGTTCGTCCGACGGCTGGCGAGCTACGCACCCCAGGGTACGGCGTGCGCCGCCGGCCACAACGGACACACCGGGCGGGCCGCGCCGCCGGCGACCCGGCGCAACTGTTAACAGTCACCCCGACCGTCCCCCGGGAAGGCGACAAACGGTCCTTTCCCCGGGCAGGGCGCGGAGTCACGCTCCATGGCACGTGTTGCGGAGTAGCCGGTCAACTACGCACGGCATCCGTAACATGCCGTAGGTCTCACTCTCCGTCGACCATCGGAGGCCCAATGTCGACAACCCGTCGCAGGCTCGTCGCCTTGGTGGCCGGGATCACGCTGGCGGCGCTCACCCCCGTGGTGGCCGCCAACGCGGACCCGACCGCGACCACCACGGAATCGGCGAGCACGGACTCGACCACCTACCAGGTGACCGCGGCGACCCCGCAGGACCGCACCAGGGTGGCGAACACCGGTGTTGACGTGCTCAGCGTGCGCGGTGACCAGATGACCCTGATCGCCACCGAGGAGCAGGCCAAGCAGCTGCACCGGGCCGGGTTCACCATGACCTCGCTGGGCAGCACCCAGGAGCAGCTCGACGCGCTCACCCGGGACGCCGGCACCAAGGCCGGCCCGGTGGGCACGGCGGACTTCCCGTCCGGCTACACCGGCTACCACAACTACGCCGAGCTGACCGCGGAGTTGCAGAAGGCCGCCACCGACCACCCCAACCTGGTCCGGGTGTCCAGCATCGGCAACTCCTACGAGGGCCGGAGCCTGCCGCTGGTCAAGATCAGCAACAACCCCGGCACCGACCAGAGCAAGCCCGAGGTGCTGTTCACCTGCAACCAGCACGCCCGCGAGCACCTCACCGTGGAGATGTGCCTGCGCATCGTCAACCGGCTGACCGACAACTACGCCGGCAACGCGGCGATCAAGTCCCTTGTGGACAGCCGGGAGATCTGGGTGGTGCCCACGGTCAACCCGGACGGCGCCGAGTACGACATCGCCGCAGGCACGCTGCGCGGCTGGCGCAAGAACCGGCAGCCGAACTCGGGCAGCTCGTCGGCGGGCACCGACCTGAACCGCAACTGGGGCTACCAGTGGGGCTGCTGCGGCGGGTCCAGCGGCAGCACCGGCAGTGAGACCTACCGGGGCGCGTCCGCGTTCTCCGCGCCGGAGACCCAGCGGGTGCGCGACTTCGTGAACTCCCGCGTGGTCGGCGGCAAGCAGCAGATCACCGCGCACATCGACTTCCACACCTACTCCGAGCTGGTGCTGTGGCCCTACGGCTACACCTACAACGACACCGCTCCCGGCCTGACCGCCGACCAGGCCAGGGCGTTCGCCGCGCTGGGCGAGCAGATGGCCGGCAGCAACGGCTACACGCCCATGCAGAGCAGTGACCTCTACATCACCGACGGCGACGTCAACGACTGGATGTGGGGCCAGCACAAGATCTGGAGCTACACCTTCGAGATGTACCCGAGCAGCGGCAGCGGCCTGAACGGGTTCTACCCGCGCGACACCGTGATCGCCGCGCAGACCGCGCGCAACGACGGCGCGGTCGACCTGCTGCTCAGCTACGCCGACTGCGTGCCGCGCGTCATCGGCGGCTCCTGCTGACCACCCCCGGCACCGGGTCGGCCGGCTCCCCCGAGGCGGCTGACCCGGTCCGCCCAGACCGCGAGCAGGCTCTCGTCGTGGCTGATCGCCAGCACCCCGGCGCCGGTGTCGCGCACGTGGTCGAGCACCACCCGGACCAGGGCCGCGGTGGTGGAGGCGTCCAGCATCGCGGTCATCTCGTCGCAGACCAGGTAGCCCGGCCGCGGCGCCAGCGCCCTGGCCAGGCAGGCGCGCTGCAACTGCCCGTCGCTGACCTCGTGCGGCCGGCGGGACAGCAGCTCCCCGGTCAGCCCGACCCGGTCGGCCAGCTCGGCCACGGTCTCGGCCGCGGTGGCCCGGTCCGCGCCCGCCGCCAGCAGCGGTTCGGCGACCACCGCGCGCAGCGTGAACCGCGGGTCCACGGACAGCCGGGGCTGCTGGAACACCACGCCGACCCGGGTGCGCAGGCTGGCCGGCGCGGCGTGGCGGAACCGGGTCACCACGGTGCCGTCCACGCTGACCCGGCCCGCCCACGGCCGGTGCAGCAGGCTGACCACCCGGGCCAGGGTGGACTTGCCGCAGCCGCTCGGCCCGGCCAGGCCGACCACCTCGCCCGGGGCCACGCCCAGGTCGACGCCGTCCAGCACCGGCCGGCCCCGCCGGTAGCCGGCCACGATCCCGGTCGCGCTCAGCACGGCGGGTGGGCGGCGACCCAGCGGTCGCCAACTCGGATGAGGCCGGGGTCGTCGGTGCACGGCGCGTACCCGGGCACGTCCGGGCAGCGCCGGCAGAACGCGCAGCCCGACGGCAGCGCGGTCAGCTCCGGCGGGTGGCCGGGGATCGGGGTGAACGCGCCGTCCGGCAGGGCGTCCAGCAGCATGCCGGTGTAGGGGTGCCACGGCTCGGTGAACAGCTGCCCGGCCGGGGCGATCTCCACCAGCCGGCTGGCGTACATCACGGCCACGTGGGTGGCCACCCGTTTGGCCGCGGCCAGGTCGTGGGTGATCAGCAGCACTGCCCTCCCCTGGTCGGCGAGTTCGGCGAGCATGTCCACGGTGCGGTCGACCAGTGGCCGGTCCAGCCCGGTGGTGGGCTCGTCGGCCAGCACCACCGGCGGGTCGCCGGCCAGCGCCATGGCCACGGCCACCCGCTGCACCGTGCCGCCGGACAGCTCGTGCGGGTAGCTGTCCAGGGCCTGGCGCGGCAGGCCCACCCGGTCGGCCAGCGCCTCGGCCAGCGCGCGCGGCTCGGCCACCGCCGGCCGCAGTGCCCGCACCGCCTCCACCAGTTGGGCGCCGGCCGTGCGCACCGGCGTGAGGTGGGTGGCCGCGGACTGCGGCACCAGGCCGACCAGCCGGCCGCGCACCCGGCCGGCCAGCACCGGTTCGGGCGCGCCGAGCAGTTCCACGGGCGCGCCAGCCGGGTCGGCGAGCACGGCCCGGCCGCGCAGCCGCGCGTTGGCCGGCAGCAGGCCCAGCAGCGCCGAGGCCAGCACGGACTTGCCGCACCCGCTCTCCCCGACCAGGGCAAGCACCTGCCCGGGCCGCAACGCGAAGCTGACGTCGGTGACCGCGTGCACCTCGCCCCGGCCTGCCGCGCGCCGCGCGAACACCCGCCGCGCCGCGGGCCGGCCGAGGGTGAACCGCACCGACATGGCCTCGACGGTCAGCAGCGGAGCCGCCTGGCCGCCCACCGCCTGGTCGTGCACGGTCTGGTCGCTCACGGTCTGGTCGCTCACAGGGCCAGCTCCGATCGCCGCCGGGGCACCAGCCGGTCCCGCCAGCCCGCGGCCAGGCCGGAGGTGGCCAGGGTGGCCAGCACCAGCAGCGCGGACGGCAGCGCCACCACCCACCAGGCGCCCAGCAGCACCGCGCGCCGGCTCTCCCCCAGGATGTTGCCCAGGCTGGGCAGGTGCGGCGGCAGGCCGAGGCCGAGGAAGCTGAGCGCGGTCTCGTGCCACACCGCGTGCGGCAGCAGCAGCACCGCGGACAGCGCGGCCTGCGGCACCACCGCCGGCAGCAGGTGCCGGCGCAGCACCCTGGCCCGGGACGACCCGCCGGAGATGGCCGCGTCCAGAAACGGCCGGGAGCGCAGCGACAGCACCTCGGCGCGCACGATCCGGGCCACCGTGGTCCAGTGCGTGGCGGCGATGGACACCACCACCGCGCCGAGGCTGCCCCGGAACAGCGCCACGATCACGATGCCCAGCAGCAGGTGCGGCACGGCGTTGACGGTGTCCACCAGGCGCATCAGCAGCCGGTCCAGCCAGCCGCCCACCGCGCCGGCCAGCGCGCCCACGGCCGCGCCGAGCACGGTCGAGGCCAGCGCGCAGGCCGTGGCCACCAGCAGCGAGACCCGCAGGCCCGCGCTGGCGCGCACGAACAGGTCGTGGCCGGAGCCGTCGGTGCCGAACGGGTGGGCCGGGCTGGGCGGCCGCAGCACCGCCGCGTAGTCGACCTGCTGCCCGGCCGCGTCACCCAGCCAGGGCACCAGCAGCGCGACCAGCGCGAGCAGGCCAAGCAGTACCAGGCTCACGCCGCCGCGCAGCCGGGCCCGGCCGGCCGCGGCGGCCGCGCGCCGGGGCGTGCCCGCGCGGCGGCGCGCGGCCGAGTGCCACCCGCCCCCGATGTCGGTGTCGGTGTCGGTGTTGTCGGTGTCGGTGGTCTCCGGCACGGGGTCAGCCATCCGTGGCCACCCTCGGGTCGAGCAGCGCGGTGGCCACGTCCGCCAGCAGCGAGCCGAGCAGCACGGCCGCCGTGGCCAGCAGGGTCAGCGCGGCCAGCAGCGGGAAGTCCACGGCCAGCGCGGCCCGCACCACCGCGGCGGCCACGCCCGGCCAGGAGAAGACCTCCTCCACCAGCACCGCGCCGGTGACCAGTTCCGGCACGCGCGCGCCGAGCACGGTGACGAACGGCAGCAGCGCGGTGGGCAGGGCGTGCCGCAGCACCACCACGTGCTCGGCCAGGCCCCGGGCGCGCGCCCCGGTCACGTGGTCCTCGGCCAGCGCGGTCAGCAGGGACTGGCGCACGTGCAGCACCAGCCACGGCGACTGGGACACGCCCAGCACCAGCGCGGGCAGCACCAGGTGCCTGGCCACCTGGCCGGGGCTGGCCGCGGCCCCGGCGTCGGTCAGCCCGGCCACCGGCAGCCAGCGCAGGCCCAGCGCGAACACCGCGATCGCGCCCAGGGCCAGCACGAACGGCGGCACCCCCTCCAGGCCGTGGCCGACCGCGGTGACCACCCGGTCCAGCCAGCCGCCCTGCCGCCACGCCGCCCACACCCCGAACACCAGGGCCAGCAGCACGGCCACGGCCAGCCCGGCGCACACCAGCAGCAGCGTCCACGGCAGCCGCTCGGCCAGCACCTGGGCGACCGGCTGGCGCAGGGACCGGCTGGTGCCCAGGTCCCCGGAGAGCAGGCCGCCGGCCCACCGGCCGAACTGCGCCAGCAGGCCGTCGTCCAGCCCCAGTTCGGCCCGCACCCGGGCCACGTCGGCCTCGTCCGCGGTGAAGATCCGGCTGCCGTAGTACTGGTAGACCGGGTCGAACGGGGAGATCGCGCCGAGCGCGAACACCCCGACCGAGACCAGCCCGAACACCGGGACGGCCAGCGCCAGGCGCCGGCCGACCAGGCCGAGCACGGCCCTGCCCCGGCCGCGGGAGGCGGTGCCGGCGCTCACGAGATGGGGGTCCAGGACGGCAGGTTCCACCACGGCCCCCAGGTCAGGCCGTGGGTGTGCGGGTCGACCACCTCCTGGTAGCCCTGCCACCGGTCGCGCAGCACGTAGGTGTGGTCGAGGAAGGCCAGGAACACCATGCCCGGGTCGGCGGTGTAGGCGCGCTGGAACTGCTTGTAGGCGACCGCGCGCTGGCCGGGGTCGGTGGTGTGCCTTCCGGCGTCCAGGGCGGCGTCGACCTCGGGGTTGGCGTACGAACCGGGGTTGTTGTAGCCGTTGGCCGCGTACGAGGAGTGCAGCAGCGGGTAGGCGGTGAGGTCCGGGTCGAACGGCCGGCCGCCGGCCAGCACCACCGCGTCCTGGCCCAGCCTCGGGTCGATGGCCTCCCAGCCCAGGCCCTCCAGGCTGACCTCGATGCCGACCGCCCTGGCGTCCGAGGCGAACGCGGTGGCCAGGTCCTTGCGCACGGCGTCACCGGCCGCGTACATCAGGGTGAACCGGGCCGGCACGCCGTCGCGGGCGCGCACCCCGTCGGCCCCCTTCACCCAGCCGGCCTGGTCGAGGATGCGCTCGGCCTGCTCCCGGTCGTAGGAGAAGGTGGCGGCCGGCTCCACGAACTCGGGCAGCACCGGCGGGATCGGCGTGTACGCGGGCACGCCCTTGCCGCCGAGGTAGGCGTCGATCATGCCCTGCCGGTTGACCGCGTGGTTGAGCGCGAGCCGGACCGCGGCGTCGCCGGTGACCGGGTGGTGCGTGGGCAGCGCGATGGTGCGGTAGTCGGCGCTGTGGTGGGTGATGACCGTGACGTCGTCGGTGTCGGCGAAGGTGGCGGCCAGGGTGGGCGGCAGCACGGTGGCGTCGAACTCGCCGCCGCTCATCCGCTGCGCCCTGGTGTTGTCGTCGGTGGCGAACACCACCGTGACCTTGGTGACCGCGGGCGCGCCGCCGAAGTAGTCGGGGTTGGCCTCCAGCACCAGCCGCTCGCCGCGCCGCCACTCGGCGAGCCGGTACGGGCCGGTGCCCACCGGCTCGGTGTTGAGCGGGTTGGCCTCCAGCGGCCCCGGCTGGGCCAGCTTCTCGCTGGGCACGATGCCGAGCACGAGCTTGTGCGGGAACGGCGCGTACGGGTGGGACAGGTCGAACCGGACGGTGTTCGCGTCCAGTGCGACCACGTCCGAGATCATGGCGTAGTCCGAGGTCAGCGACGAGGCGTAGGCCGGGTCGCGCAGCGCCCGGTAGGTGGCGACCACGTCCTGGGCGTCGAAGTCGGTGCCGTCGCTGAACTTCACGCCGGTGCGCAGGCCCACCGTCCAACTGCGACCGTCCGGTGTGGCCGTTGGCAGGCCGCTGGCCAGCGCCGGCCGCAGGCTGCGGTCGGCGTTGTGCTCGACCAGCCCGTCGTAGAGCTTGGACACCCCGTCCTCGCCGAAGCCCAGCAGCGGGTTCAGCGTGTCCGGCTCGGACCCGTCGCCGATGGTGATCGAGGTTCCGGCCGGGCCGCCGTCCGCGGTGGGCGTGGTCGGCGTGGTGCAGCCGGCCGCGACCGAGGCGGCGAGCAGCAGGACCGCGGGCAGCGGAACGGGTCGTTGGCGCACGACCGGGGACAATAAGGACTGTTGCGAAAGAATGGCAATAAAGCGCCGGCCACTGTGAGATCAATCCGCCTCCGGCACGCGTGACAGGATGTCGCCCGTGCCGAACGACGCCGTCCACAGCAGTTCCGCCCGGTTCGCCGCCCGTCTGGTGGCCACCGTCGCCGCGCCGCTCGACCCCGCGACCTCGGACGGCCCCCAGGTGCTGGGCTGGCCGGGGCGCACGCTGCTGGTGCAGCGCGGGGACACCGAACTGGTCGTCCGCGACCTGGACGGGGCCGCGCCCGAGGTGCGCTTTCCCGCGCCCTGGCCCCGCCGGTACGGCTCGGTGACCGTCTCCCCCGGGGCTGATCTCGCCGTGTTCGCCGGCGTGCACGCCCTGCGCGCGGTGGAACCGACCGGCGCGGTGCGCTGGGAGGTCCGGCACGGCTGCTGGTCCGCGGCCGTGTGCGCCGAGGCGCACGCCTCGTTCGCCGAGTACGCCGACGACGACCACCACGCGCGCGCGGACAGCGGCTCGGCGGCGTTCTCCCCGGACGGCGCGCTCCTGTGGGCCCACGTGCGCGGCCACGTGGGGGACGACGTCCAGGAGGAGTGGCTGGTCATCGACCCCGCCGACGGCACGGTGCTGGGCCGGGCCGCGACCATGACGGTGGGCTCGGGCTCGGCGCACTTCCCCCACCCGGACCCGGCCCACATGGGACTGACCGTCGGCGAGGGGGACGAGAACTCCCCCGTGCTGTGGGGGCACTGGGACGGCGCGGAACTCACGGTCCAGCGGTTCGTCGAGGAGGTGTTCCTCGCCGTGAGCCCGTCCGGCGAGCACTTCCTGACCACCGACCCCGGGCAGTGGACCCTCTACCTGCACCGGGCAGCCGACGGCGCGGAACTGCGGCAGCTGGACGAGGCGGCCGTGCCGCCGCCGGCGACCGACGACCGCGCCCGCTGGGCCTACGAGGCCGCGTTCCCGCACGACGACACCGCCGTGGTCGGCACCGAGGATTACGCGGAGACGCCCCGCCACTGGCTCGTCGACCCGCGCACGATGACCCTGCGCGGCCAGGTCGCCTACCCGTTCCCGATCGCGGGCTCGCCCCTGTCGGCCGGCCGGGGCCGGTGGGGCACGCTCACCAGGGACCGGACCAGCCTGCACCTGTGGGAGCTGTCGCACGCGGAGTGAGCCACCGGCCGGGCGCGACCGCGACCTGACCCGCACCCGTCCGGCCCCGGCGGCACCCCCTGTTCACCCGAACGGGCCTGCGCGAAGTGTCAACTCGCAGTGTTTGCAAAGCAATGCCGGGAAGTTAGGTCGTTGAGCCAGGTGTCAAGTCGGGTGTTGGCGGGGTGATGCTGTAGCTGATCCTCACCCGGGACAAGGATTCGTCGTGTCTGGTCTTGTTGTAGGCAAAGGGCGAGACTGGCCGTTTGACGCGCCGGGGCAGAATCCGTGATCGGCGATGCTTCGGGCCGAGTTCGCGCGGGTTCAGCATCGCGTGGCGGATCCCCGCGGGTACGGCACCGGCCAAGCCCTCGCCCCCGCCTGCCGTGCGGGCGAGGACCAGCGAGTGGCGGGCAGCCCGCAATGTCACGGTCAAGGAGATCCGGTCAGGGTCGATACCCCTCTCGGTAGCCGCACGTGCG
>NZ_JAMTCK010000006.1 GCF_024171785.1 Goodfellowiella coeruleoviolacea | reverse complement strand
GTGATCACCGCGTCGGTGATCTCTTCACCGAGGTAGGCCTCGGCGTCGCGCTTGAGCTTCATGAGCACGCGCGCGGAGATCTCCTGCGGGGTGTACTTCTTGCCGTCGATCTCGCTGGTGGTCCAGGTGGTGCCGATGTGGCGTTTGACCGACCGGATGGTGCGGTCCACGTTGGTCACGGCCTGGTTCTTGGCCGACTGGCCCACCAGGACCTCGCCGTTCTTGGCGAAGGCCACGACCGAGGGAGTCGTGCGGGAACCCTCCGAGTTGGCGATCACCGTCGGCTCACCGCCCTCAAGGACAGCGACGACGGAGTTAGTCGTCCCCAGGTCGATGCCGACCGCTCGCGCCATGGAATCCTCCCGTTGTGGTACGTGCCGCATGTTGAGCGGCCTCGACTCAAGTTTGGGCGGACCGGGCCCGGATCGTCAACCCAGACTTGAGTCCGCTTCGCTCAAGCTTCCTGCCAGTCCAACGACAGTGGCCGGCCTGTTGTTCCCGGGCCGCCCAGATTCCTTCGAAGGGGTGGCTCACCCAGCGAGGAAAGCCGCGCTGAACAGCGGAAACCTCTCCAGTGACAACGCGGGGGCGCGGCCGGGCGCTCCCGGGGGTGACCAACGCCAAAACGCCCGCCTCGGCCTGGGGCGAGGTCCGGCCGAGACGGGCGCGCACCGGGACGGGGCGACTAGCCCTGTCCGACGGACAGCCGGCCGCTCCTGGCGGTCAGGTCCAGCCGGTGGTCCGCGGTCGGGTCCTGGGTCACGCCGATCTCGGCGTCCCCGCTGTCCGTCTGGGAGTTCACCTGGTAGGCCCCGGCCGGCACGGTGAGGGTGAGGTCGCCCGAGGTCACCTTGGCCGTCACGTCCTGCCGGTCGACCAGCGCCACGGTGGCGTCGCCCGACCGCACGTCGAGGTCGACCCGGCCGCCGCCGATCGCGCTGGCCGCCACGTCCCCCGAGCCCGTCCGCACGGTCATGCCCTGGTGCAGTTCGGACAACTCCACCCGGCCGGAGTTCGACTCCAGCCGCACCGCGCCGGCCACGTCGCTGACGATCACCGCGCCGGAGTTGGTCCGCAGCCCGACGTCGCCGGCGACACCGCGCACGGTCACGTCACCGGAGGACGTGGTCAGCTCGACCTCGGCCACCTGCTCCAGGGACACCTTGCCGGAGTTGGTCGAGCCGGTGACCGGGGTGCCGGCGGGCACCACCACGTCGTAGTCCGCCGAGCACCGGTCCGCCGTCTCCGGGCAGCCGCTCAGCACCAGGGTGCCGTTGTCCACCTGGAACGGCGGCTGCTCGGGGCGCTCGCCGAAGTAGTGCAGGGTCCAGTTCACCCTGGTGGTCGCGCCCTCCCGGGCCACGACCCGCACGTCGCCACTGCGGGTGTCCAACCGCACCGCGCTCACCCGATCGCTGACCGAGGCCCCGTCGGAGAAGTCGGTGTCGCCGATGCCCGTCATCGAGCCGCACGCGGACAGGCTGAACAGGGCGGCGGCTGCGGCGGCCACGCCCAGGCCGGTACTGGATGCTCGCCGAAACTCCACAGCGTCCCCCGGGGGTTGGTTGAACGACCTGAATCTGATCAGTGCCGATGCTAGGCAGCGCGGGCGCCTCGGCCATCCGGGACGGACCCTGAGCCGGCCTCCGGGTTTCCCCGGTGCCGCCTCCTGCGCCGGCCGACCGGTCCAGTTGCCGCGCTGGTCCGCGGCGAGCTGCCTCTTGGCGAGGCGTGTTCGAACGCGCACACTCTGCAGATGCACTTTGTGCCTGCCGATAACCCGGAACGGTCGGTGAACATCCCCGCATCGGCCTACCTCTGATCGGCTGCCGCCGGTCGGGATGGACACGCGGAGCAGAACAACTATCTGCTCACAGTGACCACGTGGGCCGTTCGGGGGAGGTCAACGCCCAGTAGGGTCAGGGGATTTCCGTGGGGGAGGAGGGAGCGCTGATGACCGCTACACCCGGTGGATCCGCACCCGAACGAGCAGCGGGGTGCCCGGGAACCGGTGGGGCCGGCCGTGCCTGACGCTGGCGGCGACCCGCGCGACGAGCTGGCGCAGGCCTGGGCGTCGGCCGTGGCCGGCACCAGCTACGTCCTGCTGTCCTGGGACCGGTTCCACGCGCACCTGCGCGGCCTGGTCGACCAGCTGGTGCCGGCCCTGCTCGACCACGGCCCGGACGACGCTGAGCTGGAGCGGACCGCCGCCGCGGTCGGCGAGCGCCTGATCGAGGTCAACCTGAGCAACCCGGGCAGCCTGCGGCGGACCGTGTCCGTGCTCGGCCCGGGCCTGCTCGCCCTGCCCGAACTGGCCGCCGTGCCGGACCTGTCGGCCCGGGTGTTCGCCGTGCTCGGCGCGCTGGCCGCCGGCTACGCCGAAGCCCGCCGGGAGCGCACCTTCGCCCAGCAGGAGGTGGCCAAGGACGCGCTGATCAGGGCCAAGAACAGGAGCGAACACCTGCTGCGGACCAGCGAGGCCCGGTTCCGCGCGCTGTTCGACTCCTCGCCCATGGGCATGGCCGTGTCCGACGCCGACGGGCACTTCGTCGAGGCCAACCCGGCCATCGCGGAGATCCTCGGGCACAGTCCCGAGCAGGTCGCCAGGACCGGGTGGGCCGACCTGTTCCACCCCGACGACCTGGCCTTCCTGCGCGCGTGCTTCCAGGAGATGCTGCTCGCCGACATGCCGAGCAAGCGGCTGCAGCGCGAGCTGATCGGCAACCACGACGACCGGGTGTGGGTGGACGTGGTGCTGTTGCTGGTGCGCGCCGAGGACGGCAGCGTGCAGCACTTCGTGACCGTGGTCGTCGACCTGACCGACCAGCAGGCCCTGCACAAGCGGCTGAGCTACCAGTCGTTGCACGACATGCTCACCGGCCTGGGCAACCGGCAGAACGCCGACTCCAAGCTCGCCGCCGTGCTCGGCCGCGCCGGCCAGACCGGGGAGATCACCCTGCTGCTGGTGGACGTGGACGGGTTCGGCCTGATCAACCAAGGCCTCGGCTACGCCAGCGGCGACCAGCTGCTCAAGATCGTCGCCCAGCACCTGCGGGAGAGCGTGGCCGACGAGAACGCCATGGTCTTCCGGGTCGGCCCGGACGAGTTCGCCATCCTGATCGAGAACGGACCGGACACGCCGGACGTGGGCACCCTGGTCGACCGGATCAACCAGCAGCTCGCCGAGCCGACCTACCTGGACGCCGGCCGACCCGGCGCCCACCAGGGCGCGGTGAGCGACAAGGTGGGGGTGGCCGTGTCGGTCAGCGCGGGCGCGGTGCGCCGGCCGGCGCGCGGGGTGAGTTCCGCGGAACTGCTCCGCCAGGCCGACGCCACCCTGCGGCTGGCCAAGACGACCGGCAAGCGCCAGTGGGCCACCTACGACGCCGACCTGGACCGGGCCGACCAGCAGCGCTACGCCCTGGCCGCCGGCATGGCCGGCGCGTTCGAGAACGGCGAGATCAGCACCTGCTACCAGCCGGTGCTGCGGATGGACGGCACGACCCGGCCGATCGGTCTGCAGGTGGTGGTGCGCTGGGACCACGCCGAGCACGGCGAACTGCACCACACCGAGTGCCTCGAACTGGCCGAGCTGACCGCGTTGAGCCGGGACCTGGGCGGCTGGGCGCTGCACACCGCGTGCGAGCAGGCGGCCGGGTGGTGGCGGCGGTTCGGCGAGAACGCGCCGTGGCTCGGCGTGGACCTGACCGCCCAGCAGGCCCAGGACCAGGACCTGGTGGCCGCGGTGATGCGCGCGTTCGAGGGCACCGGCATGCCCACCGACCGGGTGTCGCTTGGCATGCCCGCGTCCGTGCTCGGCCACCGCGACGGCGTGCCCGAGGACAACCTGCGGACGCTGGCCAGCATGGGCATCCGCACCTGTCTGTACGACTTCGACCCGTCCGACATCGACCAGGCCGCCGAACTGGGCGTGGAGGCGGTCAAGTTCAGCAGGCAGCTGCCGGCCGTGATCCCGAGGACGGGTGACTCGGCGGTGGCCAAGGCGGTGGCGGCGCTGGTGCCGCTGGTGCGGGAGCTGAACATCGCGGTGGTCACCGACGGCATCGCCACCAGGGAACAGCTGAACTGGTGGCAGGACATCGGCGGGGACTACGCCACCGGACCGCTCTGGCCGGTGCTCGGCTCCGCCGAGGTGTCCTCCTGGCGGGACGACCCGGCCTGATCGGCGCCGCCGGGCGGTCCGGTCCGGCGGGTGCGCCGGGCCTGGGCCGCGGCCAGGTGCTCGGCCGGGCGGATCAGGTAGGACAGCACCGGCCGGATCGACTCGGCCGTGGGCGGCTCGTCCGCGATCAGGCCCTGCAACACCAGCCCGTCCACGGCGGCGAGCAGGGCCCGCAGGGCCACCGGGTCGTCGCTGTGCGGGCCGAGGGTCTCCGCGAGCACGTTGATCCAGCGGCGCGCGGCCGGCCGCAGCTCGGGTCGGCGCGCGGCCAACAGGTACAGCTCGTACTCGGCCAGGCTGCGGCCTCGGTTGCGGCCGACCGCGGCGGCCAGCAGCTCGGCCGCGTCACCGGCACCGCTGTCCCCGGTGGCCAGGGCCCGGCTGATCAGCCCGGTGATCTCGGTGGCCAGTGCGTCGGCCGACCAGGTGAGCGTGGCGGTCAGCAGCTCGTCCAGGCTGGCGAAGTAGTAGGTGGTGGCCGTGGTCGGCACCCCGGCCTCACGGGCCACGCTGCGGTGGGTGACCCCGGCGACGCCGTCCCGCTCGATCACCCGCAGGGTGGCCTCGATGATGGCCTGCCGCCGGCGCTCGCCCTTGGCCCGCCGGCCGTCCACCCGGCCGGCCCGGTCCGTGTCCGCCCGGGCCGTGCCTGCTTCGCCCGCGCTGCTCGCCTTGCTCGCGCTGTCCGCCCTACTCGCGCTGTCCGCCACGCTGCCTCCACCCGTCTCGTTCGGCTCCCCACCCGGACCCGCCCGGTGCGCACCGGTCACGGGCGCACCACGCCGAAGAGCACCAGGTAGTAGAAGATGCCCTGCCTGGCCAGGAAGAACCCCACCAGGCCCAGCCCCCACAGCAGCAGCGTGCGGCCCCGATCCCGCTGCTTGTCCAGGTACCCCTCGAACCGGGGGCGCACCCGGTGTCCCGCCACCCGCCAGAGCACCAGCAGCAGCACCGGGGGCAGCACGAAGACCAGGTTGTAGCCGATCAGCACGGGCAGCCACACGGCCACCGCGAAACCGCCGGCGGTGAGGATGCCCAGCGCGCCGAGGTAGGGCAGCGCGGTGACGAACTCGACCAGCGTGATGGTCACCCCCAGGGCGAAGACCGCGGGCAGCGCCAGGTTCGCCGCTGGCAGCCGGCGCCGGGCCGGGCGGGCCGGCTCGCTCGGGGCGAACAGGGCGTAGCCCAGCATGGCCAGCCCGCCGACGGCCATCAGCGCGTGGCCGACCCGGTCCACCACCGGGTGGTCGGTCAGCGCGGCCAGCGTGGTCATCCCGGACATGAGCAGCACGCCGAGCAGCAGGTAGGTGCTGAAGATGGCCGCCACGTACGTCCCCACCCGGACGGCCCCGCCCCCTCGGACCAGCAGGAACACCGTGACCAGCAGGGCGGACGGATTCAGGCTGTCCAGCAGGGACAGGCCGAACACCGCGGCGAGCGAGCCCATGTCATCCCCCTCGTGACCACGCCCAGCCCCCAGAAAGCTGAACGTTTGTCCCACCAAACTAGTTGAACGAGCGTCCCAGATTCAATCCGCGTGGTTCGACCGGTCGGCGGATGGGTGACACTGGGCTGTTGCGGGGCGTGCGGTGTCAGGTGCGACACAGGCCACGCAAAGGTGGTTACTGGTGAGTAATAGGGCGTAATCTCCCGCACAACAGGTTCCGGACAGGAAGGCCGCGAGGATGGGTGCATTGCAGATCGTGCTCGGCCTGATCTGCGTGGTCGTCACGGTCGTCGCGGTGGCGATGCTGGTGACGACAGTGACGCGGATGGTGCGCACGATTCGTCTCGGGCAACCCGACCCGACCCGCAACGGGCCGTTCGGCGCGCGCGTCGCCACCGTGGTCAAGGAGTTTCTCGGCCACACCAGGATGCTCAAGTGGAGCACGGTCGGCGTGGCCCACTGGTTCGTCATGGTCGGCTTCCTCGGCCTGATCCTGGCCGTGGTCGAGGCCTACGGCGAGGTGTTCAACCCCGCCTACGAGCTGCCGATCCTGGGCCCCTGGTCGCTGTGGAACCTGTTCGTGGAGATCCTCGGCTGGGGCACGATCGTCGGCATACTGGTGCTGATCGCCATCCGCCAGCGCAACCACCCCCGGCGCGGCGACCGCCAGTCCCGGTTCGCCGGCTCCAACTTCTGGCAGGCCTACTTCGTGGAGGCCGTGGTCCTCATCGAGGGCGTCGGCGTGGTCGGCATCCGCGCCGTCAAGGAGGCCGCCGGCCTGCTGCACACCCCGGTCTGGGCCGCCCCGCTGACCCACCTGATCGCGTCCTGGCTGCCGTCGAGCACCGCGGCCGTGTCCGTGTTCGCCGCGGTCAAGATCCTCAGCGGGATGATCTGGGTCATGGTGATCTCCAGCAACATCACCATGGGCGTGGCCTGGCACCGGTTCACCGCGTTCGTCAACATCTACTTCAAGCGCGAGGCCGACGGCGGCGTGGCGCTCGGCGCGGCCAAGCCGATGATGAGCGAGGGCAAGCCGCTCGACTTCGAGGAGGCCGACCCGGAGAAGGACGTCTTCGGCGCCGGCAAGGTCGAGGACTTCTCCTGGAAGGGCTGGCTGGACTTCACCACCTGCACCGAGTGCGGCCGCTGCCAGTCGCAGTGCCCGGCCTGGAACACCGGCAAGCCGCTCTCGCCCAAGCTGGTGATCACCTCGCTGCGCGACCACGCCTACGCCAAGGCCCCCTACCTGCTGGCCGGCGGCCGCAAGGACATGGCCGGCGACGAGGTGGGCATCACCGGTGACGACGCCGAGGCCAGGCTGGCCAAGATCGACGTGCTGGCGCTGGCCGAGGCCGGCCGCCCGCTGATCGGCGGCGCCGACGAGCTGGGCGTGATCGACCCCGAGGTGCTGTGGTCGTGCACCACCTGCGGCGCGTGCGTGGAGCAGTGCCCGGTGGACATCGAGCACGTCGACCACATCGTGGACATGCGGCGCTACCAGGTGCTGATCGAGTCGAACTTCCCCAGCGAACTCGGCGGCATGTTCAAGAACCTGGAGAACAAGGGCAACCCGTGGGGCCAGAACGCCAGGGACCGGCTGGCCTGGACCGAGGGCCTGGACTTCGAGGTCCCGGTCTTCGACGGCGAGCTGGCGCCGGACACCGAGTACCTGTTCTGGGTCGGCTGCGCCGGCGCGTTCGAGGACCGCGCCAAGAAGACCACCAGGGCCGTGGCCGAACTGCTGCACATCGCCGACGTCAAGTACGTGGTGCTCGGCCCGGAGGAGACCTGCACCGGTGACCCGGCCCGCCGCGCCGGCAACGAGTTCCTGTTCCAGATGCTGGCGCAGCAGAACGTCGAGGTGCTCAACTCCGTGTTCGAGGGCCGCGAGCGCGCCAAGCGCAAGATCGTGGCCACCTGCGCGCACTGCTTCAACAGCCTGGCCAACGAGTACCCGCAGCTCGGCGGCGACTTCGAGGTGGTGCACCACACCCAGCTGCTGAACCGGCTGGTGCGGGAGCGGCGCCTGGTGCCGGTCGCCGCGGTCGCCGAGGACGTCACCTACCACGACCCGTGCTACCTCGGCCGGCACAACAAGGTCTACGAGGCGCCGCGCGAACTGGTCGGCGCCACCGGTGCCACCCTGCGCGAGATGCCCCGCCACGCCGACCGGTCCATGTGCTGCGGCGCGGGTGGCGCGCGCATGTGGATGGAGGAGCGCATCGGCAAGCGGATCAACCTGGAGCGGGTGGACGAGGCACTGGGCACCGCGCCCACCAAGATCGCCACCGGCTGCCCGTTCTGCCGAGTGATGCTCACCGACGGCGTCACCGCCAGGCAGAACGAGCAGAAGGCCAACGAGAACATCGAGGTCGTGGACGTGTCCCAGATGCTGCTGGCCGCGGTCAAGCGCGGCCAGACCGGCGCCGCCGGCGACAGCGCGGACACCCCCACCGACGCCGCGCCCACCGGCACCCCCCTGCCCGACCAGGACAAGTCCACGCGGAACTGATCCCGGCACCCGCGAGAGCCCCGGCCGGCCGCCCCGCCAGTCGGGGCTCTCGCGTTGTCCGGACCCGACACCAGCGCGACCGGCCGATCCGCGGCTGCTCAGCCCTGGTCGGCGTACTCGGTCACGTGCAGCTCGGGCAGGCAGACCACGGCGTCGAAGGCCTCGGCCACCGGGGTGGGCGCGAACATGGTGGCGTGCCGCAGGGTGCTCGGCCCCGCCGCCCGCCCGCGCAACCCCCGCAGGTCGACCAGGGCGGATCGGATGCCGGCCGCGGCGAACGCCGCCTCCAGGCTGCCCGGCTCGGGCTCGGCCAGCGGCTCCGCGTACACCTCGATGCCCAGCGGGCGGTCCGGGTTCACCCGCAACCCCGCGGTCGTGCCGCCGAGCCCGGTCACCCCGATCACCCGGTAGTCCGCACCGAGCCGTTCGGCCAGGTGGCAGCCCACGGACTGGAGCGCGATCGCCGGCATCGGGGTGAACGGCGTGCGCTGGGCGTGCCCGTTGTGCACCCCCACCACCACCCGCTCGTGCCGGTCCAGCAGCCGGGTGACCGTCTCGGCCATGAACACGTCCCGCGCGCTGGCCTCCCAGTCGCCCGCGCCGGCCGTGGCCGAGGCGACCTCCCGCAGGTAGTGGTCGGTGTACCAGGCGGCCCGGGCGTGCTGGCGGGCCCGGGCCACCGCCCCGGGGTCCTGGCCGCGCGCCAGGTAGCCGGGCCGCAGCGCGTCCAGGTGGGCGGCCAGCCGGCCCAGCGCCGCCGTGGCCGCGTCCCGCTCGGCCGGGCTGAGCTGGGTGTACCTGCCCGTGGCCAGGTCCCCGTTGGGGGCGGCGTAGCCGGCCGTGGCCGCGAGCGCGGCGTCGACGAACGCCACCGCGTGCGGGTCGGCCCCGCGCAGGAACTCGGCCACCGCGTGCAGCGCCGGGTGCGGCGAGCCGCCCGAGGCGGGGATGTCCAGCCCGGCGAACTCCACCGGGTGGGTGGCCCGGGCGGACCGCAGCCAGGTCAGCGTGTCGTGCATGGCCGTGGTGTTGCCGACGGTCCAGGTGATGCCCTGCTCGGCGATGTCGGCCACGGCACCGGGCCCGCCGCGCACCCAGTCGTCCACCAGGTGCCCCTCGGTGAACCCGGACTCCAGCGCGTAACAGCTGAACCCGAGCCGTTCCACCAGGAACCGCAGCACCCGGTGCCGCAGCCGGTAGAACTCGGTGACGTGGTGGTTGTTCTCGCCGATGGCGACCACCCGGGCGGTGCCGACGATCTCGCGCAGCGGCTCCAGGTCGTCCAGGGGCGCGTCCGGGTCGAGCGTGGTCAGGGTGTGCTGGTTGGCCAGCAGGAAGTCGACAACGGGATCAGCCATGGATGTACTCCTCGACTCCGCGATGTGGGGTGACCGGCTCGACAGCTCACTCAGCCGCTGGACGACCCAGCGCGGCCGCCGCACACCGAGGCGCGGGAAATCCCAGGAACGGGGTTTCAGCTGACCTCGGGTGCCGGCCGCGAGCCACGGCGGCGGGGCCCGCCGGGCGGGGCGCCTCGGACGCGGGCCGAACTGGCACGAGATCAGCTGTGGAGCATGACAGCGCAGAGGGAATCAACGCCGGCCATCGCCGGTCAACCGAATTACCGCCGGGTGACCAGGCGGGTGCGGTCAAAGGCGAGGTTGAGCGCGAAGCTCACCAGCGCCACGATGATCGCGCCCCAGAACGCCGGCCAGAACCCGGTGACCTGGAACGGCAGGCCCAGCTCCGCCGAGATCCACCCGGCCAGCCAGAACATCAGCCCGTTCACCACCAGCCCGAACAGGCCGAGTGTGAGCAGGTAGAACAGGCAGCCGACCAGCTTGACCACGGGCTTGATCACCGCGTTGACCAGGCCGAACACCAGCGCGACCAGCACCAGGGTGCCGATCCGCGCGGCCGGTGAGGCGTCGACGAGGTCGATCCCGGGAACCACGGTGGCCACCCACACGGCCACCGCGGTGATCAACACCTTGATCAGAAATTCCATCGCCCCGCACTCCTCCCGACCCCGCCGACCCTAGATCAGGTCGGCCGTTCCCGCAGAAACAGCAGGTCAGGGCCGCAACGGTGAGCACGAGCCGGCCCGGCGCCCTACGGTTGATCCAGCGCGCGGCACAGCCAGGGAGGTGGATGTCAGATGGCGACCCAACCCCCACCCACGGCTCGCCCGGAAGCGGGTTCGGGTGGCGAGAGCACGCTGACCGTGGTGATCGCGCTGGCCGTCAACCTGGCGATCGCGATCATGAAGGGCATCGCCGGGGTGATCAGCGGTTCCGCCGCCATGCTCGCCGAGTCCGGCCACTCGGTGGCCGACACCCTCACCGAGGCCCTGCTGCTCACCGCACTGCGCCGCTCCGGCCGGCCCGCCGACCGGCGCCACCCGTTCGGCTACGGCAAGGAGCGCTACTTCTGGTCGCTGCTGGCCGCGGTGTCGATCTTCGCCTCGGGTTCGCTGTTCGCGTTCGTCGAGGGCTTCCGCGCGGTGTTCGGCGAGCCCGTGGAACAGACCAGCCCTGGCGTTGCCTACGTGGTGCTGGGGCTGTCGTTCGCCCTGGAGTCGGTGTCCTGGGCCCAGGCGGTCCGCCAGGTGCGCCGCGAGGCCGCCGCCGAGGGCTGGTCGATCATGCGGTTCCTGCGCCTGTCCGACGACCCCACCGTGAAGACCGTGTTCCTGGAGGACACCGCCGCGCTGATCGGCCTGCTCCTGGCGTTCGCCGGCATCGGCCTGCACCAGTTCACCGAGTCGTCGCTGTGGGACGGGATCGCCTCGATCGCCATCGGTGTGCTGCTGGCGTGCGTCGCGTTCATCCTCGGCCGCACCAACCTGGGCCTGCTCGTCGGCCGCCAGGCCGACCGCGGCCTGGTGCGCGCCCTGCACACGCGCCTGGCCGCCGTGCCCGAGGTGGACCAGGTCGTGGACCTGCTTACCATGCTCACCGGCACCGACCGGGTGCTGCTGTGCGCGCGCCTGGACTTCAACGACCAGCTGAGCGCGGCCGACCTGGAACGCGCGTGCGTGCGCGTGGACGGGGAACTGCGCGCCCAGTTCCCCGAACTGGACGAGATCTTCCTGGAGCCCGTCCCCCGCAACGACCCGCAACTGCGCGCCCGGGTGCTGGCCCGCTACGGCCACGTCCTCAACCAGTGACGGCCGTGGCCGCCGCTGGTCAGCGCCGGGTGTCGATCCGGTGGAAGTTCAGGTGGGCGCGCGACGGCGTGGGCCCGCGCTGCCCCTGGTACCGCGACCCGGCCCGCTCCGACCCGTACGGGTGCTCGGCCGCGCTGGACAGCCGGAACAGGCACAGCTGGCCGATCTTCATCCCCGGCCACAGCGTGATCGGCAGGTTGGCCACGTTGGACAGCTCCAACGTGATGTGCCCGGTGAACCCGGGGTCGATGAACCCGGCCGTGGAGTGCGTGAGCAGCCCCAGCCGACCCAGCGACGACTTGCCCTCCAGCCGACCGGCCAGGTCGTCCGGCAGCGCCACCGTCTCGTAGGTCGACCCGAGCACGAACTCGCCGGGGTGCAGCACGAACGCCTCTTCGCCGTCCTTCTCCACCAGCGAGGTCAGCTCGTCCTGCTGCTGCGAGGGGTCGATGTGCGTGTACTTGCTGTTGTCGAACACGCGGAAGAAGCGGTCCAACCGCACGTCAATGCTGGAAGGCTGCAGCATGGCCGGGTCGAACGGGTCGATCACCAGCCGCCCAGCCTCGACCTCACCACGCAGATCCCGGTCACTCAGAAGCACATGCCTCACCCTAAGTCATGAAGGAGGGGGTGGCTGCGCGGCGGGTCCGGCATCGTGTAGTCTCATCCACACCTTGCGGATGTAGTTCAATGGTAGAACATCAGCTTCCCAAGCTGAGAACGCGGGTTCGATTCCCGTCATCCGCTCCAACTCACAAAGGCCCAGGTCACGGGGTGTCCACTCCAGACCTGGGCCTTCGTGTTCCCCAGCGCGACCTCGCCGCCGGCAACGCCGGCCATTCGCTGGTGGATCAGCGTCGCCCACCTTTCGTCGTGCTGCATCCGAACCATCAGGTCCTTGAGCCGGTGAAGAGGCACGGGGCGGGCGGCAGTCGGGGTCGCCCGCCCGGTGGTCACCAGGTCACTGCTGTTGGCGGTCGGGTGAGCCGGCGGGCTGCTCGTCGGGCTGCCCGCCCAGGGCGTGCCGGCCGTCGTCGTGGCCGAGCAGGTACTCGGCCAGCTTCAGCGACTCACGCGCCAACTCGCGGCAGAACCTGGCGAGCGAAGCAGCGCCGCCGGGCTGTGGCGGGATCTGGATCGCCACGTTGACCGGGTCGAGGTAGACCACCAGCGCGGGAAGCTCCTCGGTGATGTGCACCATCCCGGCTGCCGCGTCACGACCCGGCGTGCAGGTCACGTTGAACCCCATCACTCCCCGTCCTTCTGCGGCGCACCCGCCGCGTTGAGTTCGTCGGTGCCGTTGGTGATCGCCGGGCGAGCAGGAGCAGTGCGGCCTGGTGTCGGTCGTGGCCGGTGCCCGGTGCGATCCACCTGATCAACTCTCGGCGAAACCCCAGGACAGGAGCACCACACCGCAGGACGTCTGCGGACGTCCTGATACCGTGAAGACGTCCCCAGGCGTGCGAAGGGGGTTGGCGTGCCGAATGAACGGCTACGAGATGCCCTGCTGCGCAACGGTTTGGACCTGGCGCACGTGGCCCGGGCGGCCGGGGTGGATCCCAAGACAGTGGAACGGTGGATCACCAAGAACCGCACGCCGTACCCAAAGCACCGCTACGCGATCGCATCGCTCGTGCGCGAGTCGGAGAACTACCTCTGGCCTGACGCTGCCGCTCCACAACGCAAGGCGGAAGCCGCCGAATCCGAAGTGGTCAAGGTTTACCCGCATCGCCACTCCATCCCGGCCGAGGTCTGGGACCGCCTGATCGGTCAGGCCGCGGAACGGGTCGAGGTGTTGGCGCATGCCGCTCTGTTCCTGGTCGAGCGCCCGACATTCATCAAGGACCTTGCGGAGAAGGGCAGGAACGGGGCCCGGATCAGGCTGCTGTTCGGCGATCCGGCAAGCCGGGAAGTGGCCAGGCGCAGTGACGAGGAAGGGCTGGGGAAGGGGACGCTGGGCGCTCGGATCCGCAACGCGCTGGCCTTCTACCGGCCCTTGGTGGATGTTGCCGGAGTGGACATGCGTTTTCACAAGACAACGCTGTACAACTCGATGTTCAGGTTTGACGACGAGATGATCGTCAACACCCACGTGTATGGCTGCCAAGGGGCGCACGCGCCGGCATTGCACCTCCGAAACCTGTCCGCTGGTGATCTGTTCGAGACGTACGCGGAGAGCTTCGAATCCGTCTGGCGACTGTCGAATCCGGCCACCTTTTAGGAGCTGGCATGGCTCGTGAGGATTTCTTCCATGATCCCGGTGCTCCGCAGGCCAACAGCGTTAAGCCCGCGGTGAGTGCTTTCGTTCTTGACGACCGCGACCGGCTGCTGATGATCCGGCGTACCGACAACGATCGGTACGCCATACCAGGTGGTGGCCAGGAACCTGGCGAGACCCTGTCGCAGACCGCCGTGCGCGAAGTGAAGGAAGAAACCGGGGTAGATATCGAGGTTGTCGGGCTGATCGGTCTTTACTCGAATCCGGCTCATGTCATCGCGTATGACGACGGCGAGGTCCGGCAGGAATTCTCCATCTGCTTTCGGGCCAGGCCTGTTGGCGGTGAGCTGACCACCAGCAGTGAGTCGAGCGAGGTCTGCTGGGTCGACCGCGACGCGCTTGACGGGCTCAACATCCACCCGTCCATCAGGCTGCGAATCGAGCACGGGTTCGAGCGCCGGCCGACGCCTTATTACACCTGAGCGTCGGCTCGGCGCTGCCACCTACGGCAATACCGGGTAGTGCGGCGGCAGCAGCGCCTGCTCTACCGCTCCAAATTATCCCTTGTTGGCGTTAGTAGTGTTTGGCGACGCCCAGCTTGCCACGTCATCGCCCTCAGTGTGAACGCTATTCCAGGCGAGTGCAGCAAGGGCGGGCAGGGCTGGAACGGGATCAGGAGTACCTGTGCTCTGCGCCTGGCTCTTCCTGTATTGCCCCTCCTCCTGGAGGGAACGAAGCTTGCCGTACAGAATGCGACTAAGGGGAGGAAGGGAACCCCACCTGTCAATAATAGCTTCATCGCTAAATCGTGGATCGGAAGTCAGCCAGTTTGCTAGGTCTGTCTTCGCGAAGCCCTTATTCGGGTCGCCTTCGGGCGGGTTGTTAAAGAGGCCTTTAAGTGCCTCAAGGTACGCATCAATCGGCCATTTGACGAGCTGGTATCGATCCTTCAAATCGTGACAGTCCGGGCAAGCGGGGACTGTTTGTGTCCCCTTTGCTGACCTCGGGATCGGGAAATGGTCATGGTCGTGACGGCCAATTGGTATGTCACAGTAGAAGCAGTGTGTACAGCCGCATCTTAGGCTACGTATCTGTTGGCAAGCCTCTTGTGGAGTCAACTGTACCTTTCCCGTGAAGGATGATGGAACGAGAGAGTAACTGCGCTATCGCCCAACAGTGTCGCTGGCGAGCAGTTGCGACATGATGTTGGCGAGTACGTTCCTCCGCATGCTGTGTGTGCAGCGCTGGTCCAGGACGACAGAAGAGTTACCGCCGCTGTTGCCCCCAGTAGTGGCTTGACCAGCCCCGCTAGGAGAGGAGCCCACGGAACGACCTGCTTACGCTCATGTAGTGACCAGAGAGGGTTGTGCGTAGCCCGGCGCTACGTCGCTCACAGCAACTCGCCCCTCGAACTACTGCGCTATAGCTCATGGCTGCATGCTGTCACGTCGCACTGACAATAAGGCTCGCCAAGAGGCCGGCGCAGGGTTTAGCCGTGGTTAGTGCGGGAGAACGTGTGCTGAGAAGGGTGAGCCGGTTGGTTGGGTGCGTCACGTCCGGGTGCTGGTAGCTATCTCGCTGGACGGGGTCAGTCGCGGTGGACCACCCAGCCTTCGAACTCGTTCCAGTCGTTGACCAGGGGGACGCACGGGGGTTCGTCGCCGCCCTGGGCGGCGTGGTCGAGGAGGGCGGGTTTGCCGGACTCCATGGCCTGGGCGACGTCGTCGAGCATGGTGGCCACGTCGGGCCACAGGGGGACGCGCAGGCCCCAGTTCTCGTGGTCCCACAGGAAGATCGCGCCGTGGTGCTGGTTCGGGCGGAGTTCGATGACCAGGTTGTCGCCGCCGCCGTTGGACGCGATGGGCAGCAGGCCCGGGGGGAACAGGTTCGGGTCGTCCGGGTCCTCGTCGGCGGCGGCGTTGAGCCAGATCGCGCGGTCGCGCAGGGCCGCGGCGGGTTCGATCAGGGCGGCGCCACCCTGGGGCGGCAGCCAGTAGTCGGCGCTCACGTTCTCCAGCTGCCAGAGCGAGACCAGGTCCGATGGCAGTGGCAGGCCCAGTTCCCGTGCCACCGCGTCGATGTCCGCCTGGGCCGCGGGGGACATGAGGTGGGCCGGTTGGCCATCGCTGTGGGAGCGCAGCCAGGTGTCGATCCGTTGCCACGACAGCAGGATCTGGTGATCGACAGAGTTCACGCGGGCAGCATCCCAGGCGATGCTGACGGCCCTGTCCGCGGTGGACAGACTGTGGCGTTGTGGTCATCGGAAATTGATCTGTCAGCCCGAAATCATCCCGTCAGGCGGTCGCGGCTGACCGGTTTCCGGTGTGGTCAGAGGGTGGTGAGGTCGATGGCGGCGGCGATCGCGTGGTAGCCGGTGTCGTTGGGGTGCAACCCGTCCACGAACACGTAACCGGGGCGTGGGGCGGCCGGATCGGTGGGGTTGGCCAGCACCTGGGCGATGTCCACGACCGCGTCGAACGCCCCGCTGGTGCGGATCCAGGTGTTGACCTCCTCCCTGGTCCGCTCCGCGTTCTCGTCCCAGAACGGGAACTTCGCGCCCTTGAGCGGCAGGATGGTGGCGCCGATGATCTTCACCCCGCGTGCGTGCGCCGCGCGCACCAACTCCTGGTAGCCCTCGATGAGCTGCTGGCCGGTCACCCGCGGGTTGGGCCGGATGCACCCGTCGTCCATCTGCGGGGTGCCGATGTCGTTGCCGCCGAGGTGGACGAGCACCGTGCGCACGCCGGGGCGGTCCAGCACGTCCCGCTCGAACCGGGCAAGCGCTTTCTCGCCCCCGCAGGTGGCGTCGCTGAGCAGCTTGTTGCCGCCGATGCCGGTGTTGACCACGCTCAGCGGCTGCTGCGCGGCGACCAGGCGTTCGGCCAGGTCGTCGGACAGCCGGCTGTCCGAGTTCACCGTCGAGCCGACGCCGTCCACCAGCGAGTCACCGAACAGCACCACCGTGCTCCGCGCCCGGCTGGCACCACCGGCCACGTCCACCCCGCTCAGGTAGAACCAGGAGTCCGCGGTCTCGGTGAAGGCGTCCGCGGCGGGATCGGTCAGGTGGTCACCGGCGGCGCGGTAGGACGTGGCCGTGGCCGACCGGTGGAAGGTGGTCGGCCCGGTCGGCTCGGCGAAGTGCGTGGTCACGCTGAGCCGTTCCAGCGGCGCCGTGGTCAGCTTGACCGCGTCGCTGACCACCTCCTGGCCGGGTGGGATCACCACCGACGCGGATCCGGCGAAGGCCAGCCGCTGCTGGCTGTCCGGCCACACCACCGCACCGTCACCCGTCCTGGCGATCGCCGCGCCAGCCACCTTCAGCGGCTGGGTGCCGTACTGGTTGGACAGGTGGACGCGCACGCTCGAACCACCGGTGCTGAGCCGGATGGTCTGGCGCAGGGTGTGGTCGGCGAACCCCTGCTGCGACCAGGCACTGGCCGGTGTCTGGTCGAGGGGGATGGGGAACTGCATGGCGCTGCCCCAGGCCGCGGTCCAGTTGGTCGCGGCGGCGTCCCCGTTCGGCTGGCCGGGGGCGCCCGCGTCGGCCGTGGACACACATCCCGCCGCCGTCGCGGCCAGCACCAGTGCGGTCATCACCAACATGAGCAGGCGCCTCGACAACGTGGGTACGGCCACCAGCGGGTCTCCTCGGCTGTGCGACAACGGGTCGGCGGTACGGGGAGTACATCACCGATTCCTGACAGCGCACACAGAGGCTCCCCACTGGAGTGGGAAGTTTTTGGCCCCACCGGGACCGGCGGCCGGGTCAGTGGGTGGGGCGGCGGACGGTCATTCCGACAGCAACCGGCAGGTGCCGGACGGTACCGGGCAGACGAACGGGTCGTAGGGGTCGGTGCAGCTGTCCAGCAGCGCGCGGTGTGCGGTCCACCCGTTGTCGCACCAGCGACCAACGCACAGTGCGGTGACCCGGGCCGCGCCAGCGTCGTGCAACGCGACGGCGGCCGACTGGATGTTGCCGCCGGACACCCAGGTGTCGTCGACGAGCAGAACGTGGCCGTCACGTGTTCGCGCCCGGTACTTCGCCGGCACCACGAACCGGTCGGCGCGCACGACTCGCTTGGCCGCGATGCCTGGGCCCGGGGCCAACAGCAACCGGTTGGCGGGCCCGAGACCGGCCACCTGACGGGCCAGTGCGGCGACGGGGTGGTCCGGTCCGCCACGGGTCGCCGAGGGCACGAACGTCACCGCGGTCCATTCCTGGCCCACCGCCTCGACCATGCACCGCCCGTGCAGTTCCGTGGCCGCCATGACCATCAGTTCGAGGTCGTTGGCACACCTGCGCACGGGTGGCGTGCGCTTGTAGGCGCGCACGGTGTGGGCGGACTGGTGGACACGCTGCCAGCGGCCCAGCCACGCACGTAGGTCAGCAGCACGACCAGGTCGGCCAGGCGGTCGCCGAATCTGGTTCGGCGGCCGGCGCACTGCGGGCAGAACGCACCACCACCGGTGGGCACCGCGCAGGTCGTGCACGTCTGCCCGGGCAGGTGCCGGGTGTTGCGGAAGAAGCCACCGACGCGGCGGGTGAGTTCGTGCCGGATGACCTGCGGGCGGCTCCGGTGGTCATTCACGGGGCGGCGAGAGCAGTGCGGCGATCTGCTGCTCGTCGGCGAGGACGCCCTCGACGTGTTTCACGGCTTCAGCCGGGTCACGCGCCACGAACACGTCTGGCTGGCCGAGCAGTGCCTGGCCCCAGTTCGTGCCGGCGGCCACCGCCTCCATCAGGATGACCGGCCGGCCGTGCGCCACCGCGGCCCTGGCCTGGATGCGGGCGCCGCTCAACTCGCTGGCCGCGACGACGATCGTGGCCAGCCCGTAGCCGCTCATGGTGGCGTTGCGCAGGGGGAACGACTGCCTGGTGGGCGCGGCGTCCGGCCAGAACTGCGAGATGACCAGCCCGTCCCCGGCGATGCGGTCCTGCAGCGCGCGGTTGCTCGCCGGATAGGCGCGGCGGATGCCGGTACCGATCACGGCGACTGTTCGGCCGCCGGCAGCCAGGGCCGCTGTGTGCGCGGCGGTGTCGATCCCCTCGGCGAGTCCGGACAGGACGGTGAGGCCGCGTTCGCTCAACGCGGTGGCGATTGTCGCGGCCACGTCGAGGGCCGATGCCGGTGCGCTCCTGGAACCGACGACCGAGACGGCCCGGTCCGCGTCGACCAGCCGTCCCCTGGTGAACAGGACCGGCGGCATCTCGTGCACCTCGCGCAGCCGGGCGGGGTAGTCCGCGTCGGCGAAGGTGAGGAAGCGGAAGTCAGCCGTGCGCCACGCGGCGACGTCCCGGCGGGCGGTGTCGAACTCGGCCGCCAGGTCTGTCCCGGCGTCGCCGACACCGAACAGGGCCGGCGGGCAGTACCGGTCGAACAGCGCCCGGGCGCTGCCCAGGTCGGCGACCTCGGCGGTGATGCGCGACCAGCTCATGCCCTGGGGACGCGCCCGCAGCAGCGCCACGAGTGCGGCCCGCTCGTCGTCGTCCCATGTGCTCACCCCGGCCAGGGTAGGAGACACAGCCAGGGTAGGAGACACGGCCAGGGTAGGAGACACGGCCGAGCCGCCGCCGAGCGCGCACGACCGCGGCCTGACTGGGATCACACCGGACGGCATGGCACCTCACTCTCGTCACACGGGGCCTGTCTCCGGAGCGGTAACACGGCGCACCGAAGGCGAATCCCACGGTAGGAGAACAGGTGTTCGAAAGCCAGGGTCCGCGGGCGGGTGCACCCGAAAGTGGGACGTGCGGCGGCCGGGTCAGTGGGTGGGGCGGCGTTGGCGGGCGGTCTCGTAGAGCAGGACGGTGGCGGCGGCCGCGGCGTTGAGGGAGCTGGCGCTGCCGCCGATGGGGATGCGGACGACCTGGTCGCACGCGTCCCGCCAGGCCGCGCTCATGCCGCTGGTCTCGTTGCCGATCACCAGCAGGACCGGGCCGGTCAGGTCGCAGTCGGCGATGTCCAGCTCGCCGGTCTCGTCCGTGCCGATCACCCGGACGGGGTGGTTCGGGGCCTGGGTGGCGCGCAGCCAGTCGACCACGGCCCTCGGCGCGGACTCGCGGACCGTGGGCAGGGCGAACAGCGATCCGGTGCTGGCCCGCACCGCCTTGGGGTCGTAGACGTCGGCGGCGTGGCCGGTGACCACGACGCCGGACGCGCCGAAGGCGTCGGCCGAGCGGACGATGGTGCCGATGTTGCCCGGGCTGGTCGGTCGGTCGAACACCAGGCCGAGGAAGTCCGGCCGGACGGGGATGCGGGTCAGCTCGTCCGGGCGAGTGGCGACCACGGCCAGCAGCTCCGGGGTCTGCTCGTCCTTGGCGCCGAGTTCGCGCAGCAGGTCCGGGGCCATGTGCACCCGGGTGGCGTCCGGGTGCTGGTGCAGCACGTCCCGCGCCCACCCGGACAGCCGCTGGTCGATCGGCTGGATCAGGGTGCGCACCTGCCAGCCGTGCGCGACGGCCATGCTGATCGGCCGCACGCCCTGGACCACGAACTCGCCCAGCCGCTGGCGCTTGGTGCGGTTGGTCAGCAGCGCCTGCCACTGCTGGAAGTTGGCGTTGCGCGTGGTCACCGTCAGCGCTTTCGACCCCACTGGCCACCCGTTCCTTTCCGTTCCGGCCGCCGGCTGAGCGAGCCCCGGCTGGGCGAGCCGGCCGCCGCACAGACGCTACGGCCTGCTCAGATGATGATCGACACGAGTCGGCCGGCCGCAGCGGTGAGCGCGGGGTCGCCGCTGGTGCGCAGGTCCGCGTCGGCCGGTGCGAGGTTGCGGGTGCACAGGCGCCAGAACGTGTCCGCGTCCGTGGCCAGGGTGGCGTCCGGTGCTGCCACGCCACCGCGCCGCAGGGTCCACCGCGCGTCCTGGCGGGTGGCCGTCCAGGAGCCGCCGCTGTCCCCGGTGACGGTGAACACCACGGTCGTGCCGGCAGCGGCGGGCACCGCGCGCAGGCTGTGCGGCAGGCCGCGCATGAACGTGTCCACGACCGGTGCGCGGAACTCGGGCTCGTCGAGCCGGGGCGCGCCCACCGCCTCGCGGATCTGCTGCTGGTGCACCCAGCACTCGGTGTACTCCCTGGCCACGTCCAGCCACACCGGTGCGGGCTCCGGCCCGGCCCAGGACACGCTGCCGCCGAGCGCGGCCAGGTCGAGGCCGTCCCAGTGCGCGCACAGCTCGGCGCCCGCCGAGGCGAGCAGTGCGACGAGCACGCGCGGGGACAGCCGGACGGCGGCGCGCACCCACTCGTCGTTGATCCGGTGCAGGAACGCGGTGAACTCCTCGCCCGGCCGGGGTGCCAGCGGCTGGTGCTGGTCCCGGTCGCGGGACAGCCGGCCGAGGACGTTGCCGAGCAGGTGGTTGGCGATGTCGCGGACGGTCCAGCCGGCGCAGGCGGTCGGCGCGTTCCACTGGGTCGGTGACAGGTCCGCGAGCAGGGCGAGCAGCCGCTGGTGGGTGTCGCGCAGCACCGGTCGGGCGTCGAGGGGCGGTCCCCAGGGTGAGTCGCTCATGCGGCTCAGCAAAGCGGGGCGGTGCCGGCCCGGTCCACGGCATTTCCCGACCGGGACTCAAGGTGAGAAGTTAACGAAAAATGGTGTTGTTTTGGTGATAAATCGTCCAAATGCCGCTATCCCAGCCGCTGACCACTGGATATACCCGCAGCTATGCGACTACGTCCCATCCGGACCGCGCTGGCCGGCCTGGCCGTCGCGGCCACCGCGCTCGTCCCGACCACCGGCACCGCCCTGGCCGCGGACGACCCCCGGCTGTCCCAGATCACCGCGCGCAGCGGCACCGACTTCACCATGACCGCCGACTTCGGCCTCACCAGCTACGCCAACGCGCTGGCCAACAAGATCGGCGCCGACACCGTGCACACGGTGCTCACCACGGCCAACCGGTCCACCAACGACTGCAACACCAGCCGGCGGGGGGCCCAGCCGGAGTACTACGCCCGCACCGACATCCCGCTGCCCGACGACGCGCTGCTGCACTCGGTGGACCGGTTCTGCTGGGAGGACGACGACAGCGCCAACAACAACTGGGCGCCGCAGGGCGTGACCGGCAGCTCGGACGCGGACGACGACGGGCTGTGGGACACCGACCGCGCCATGGTGGTGTCCTGGCACTACTCCGCCACCAACGCGGGCACCTCCTACGACAAGGGCGCGCGCGTGTCCCTGGTGGACCGGACCACCGGCAAGTACCGGCACGTGCTGCTGGTGGAGCCGACCAGGACGAGCACGCCGAACTTCAAGGCCGTGGGCATCCACGCCGGCGGCATCGCCTGGCTGGGCAAGTACCTGTTCGTCACGGACACCTCGGTGGGCATCCGGGTGTTCGACATGTCCAAGTTCCTCTGGGTGGACGCCAGCCAGCAGAGCTGGGTCGGCCTGCACGGCGGCACCTACTACGGCCACGGCTTCTCCTACGTGCTGCCGCAGATCGGCGTGTACAGGCAGGTGAACACCCCGGCCAACAGCGGCGGGTGCGTGCCGACCACCACGGCGCTCTGCTACGCCTCGCTGACCCTGGACCGCAGCACCACGCCGGACACCCTGGTGGTGGGCGAGTACCGGGCGAACGTGGACACCGCCAACCCGAACGTGGCCGGCGGCCGGGTGGTCCGCTACCCGGTGGCGGCCGACACCAGGCTGTTGACGCTGACCAGCGGCAAGGCCGTGCCCTACGACGCGGTGACCAGCCCCAAGTCCAACGTGCAGGGCGTGCAGACCTGGAACGGCGCCTACTACCAGGGGCGCAGTTCGGCCAGCAAGCACAGCTTCATGTACGCGGGCCGGGTGGGCGGCACGGCGATCTCGCGGTGGAGCTGGGCGATCGGCGGCGAGGACCTGTACCACGAGCACAGCGGCACGGGCGGCTCGATCAGCGCGGGCAAGCTGTGGACCGCCACCGAGCACTACCTGGACGAGAACGGCAACGTGATCGACAAGCGGATCGTGTTCGCCGTGCCGCTGGCCGAGATCGTGCCGGGCTCGTGACACCCGGGCGGCACCCCTGACAGCGGGCGGGGGCGTCCCCCGTGTCTGGGAAACGCCCCCGCCCCTGCTGGACCAGTTCGGCGGTCAGGCCGGGGACAGCGCGTCCGGCTTGCCCTTCTCGGGCACGGCGTCGCCGTCGTCGCTGTTCAGCGAGTCGACCAGGGCGTCCCGGTCGGCGCTGCGCTCCGGCCTGATCAGGCCGATGCCGACGTAGACGACCAGCGACACCAGCACCGGCGCAGAGACCAGCAGGCCCTTGCTGATGTCACCGCCGGTGTTCTGGGCGATGTAGAGCCCGGCCCACACGGCCAGCCCGACCAGCACCGAGGTGGTCGCGGCGAGCGAGCCGGAGCGCTTGAACCACGGCAGCAGGCCGAGGATCAGCGGGATGGCGATCGGGCCGACCGTGGCCGCGGTCAGGTCGACCACGACCTTGAGCACGAAGCCCTGGCCGCCAGAGGTGATCGCGATCAGCATGCTGACCCCGATGAACACGAACGTGGTGATCCGGGCCGCCTGGAGCTTGGCCTTCTCGGAGAACCGGGCCGCGCCCTTCCAGATCCTGGGCAGCATGTCGCGCGTGATCACCGCGGAGATCACGTTGGCGTCCGAGGAGACCATGGCCATGGTGTGCGAGAAGAACCCGGCCAGCACCAGGCCGATCATGCCGGCGGGCAGCATGGCCTCGCCCATGGCCACGTACGCGTCGTCGGCCTTGTCCAGGCCGGGCACGATCAGCGGCGCCGCCCACATCGGGAAGAACAGCACCAGCGGCCACACCAGCCACAGCACGCTGGACAGCGCGGCCGAGCGGCGGGCCAGGCTGCCGCTGGGCGCGGCCATGTAGCGCTGCGCCAGGTTCCACATGCCGCCGTTGTACTCCAGCGTCTTGATCACGAACAGCGCCATGAAGAAGGTCAGCGTGTAGGGGCCGTTGAGCGGCCGGCTGTGGTCGGGCGGCAGCTGTCCCCAGATCTCCCACAGCCAGCTGATCCCGCCGAAGTAGTTGATCACCGCGCCGAACATGACGATGCCGGCCAGCGCCTGGATGATGAACTGCCCGAAGTCGGTGAGCGCGTCCGCCCACAGCCCGCCGATCACCGAGTAGATCATGGTGACGCCGCCGATGATGATGATGCCCACGGTGACCGGGATGCCGGCGAAGCCCTGCAGCAGCACGGCCACCGCCGCCCACTTGGACGCGATGTCGACCACCTTGAGCACCGAGCCGGCCCAGGCCATCACCTGCTGTGACGGCACGTTGTAGCGCCTGGCCAGGTACTCCAGCGGGGAGGCCACGTCGTACTTGGCGCGCAGCCGGTTCCACCTGGCCGCGAACAGCCAGGAGCCGACGCCGATGCCCACGCCGATGGTCAGCGCCCACCAGATGTACACGGTCAGGCCCAGCCGGTAGGCCTCACCGGCGAAGGCCACGAACATCACCGCGCTGTAGCCGGACATGTGGTGCGAGATGCCGGACAGCCACCACGGCATCTTGCCGCCCGCGGTGAAGTAGTCGATGACGTTCTTGATCCGCCCGCGGGACCAGACGCCGATCGCCACCATCACGAAGAAGTACCCACCGACGACGATCCAGTCGAGGGCGCCCATGAGACCTCCCAGGTTGGCGCACAGGTGCGCCCGCAGGGCACCGGAGGCGACGAGCGGCGGTGTCGGGCGGGGCCGCCGCGCGGCAGGCTCCACCCGCGTGCGCCTCGGCGTCCGCACGGGTCTGTGACGTAGGTCTAACGAGCCCGTGACCGGCGAGGGAAGACCCGCCTCGTGAACTGAGTCATAGTTGTGACTCTTGGTCACATATGTGAACTCAGGGGTTGTGGTGGCCGCTCAGGCGTGTAACTGTTACTTGGAACACACGTAAATCCCCCAATCGGGGGTAATACCGCGATTTTTTGGACGGCGCTCCTCTCCTCACTCGACAGGAGGACGAAGGACCTCGGCCCTCCCGGCAGGCAGTGCGAGAGATCGGAGGACGGATGCGAGGCGGCACAACCCCCGGCGTCAACCCCCGTGTTCCCAGCCAGAACGGTCCGGCGGGCCACAGCGACGGCACCCGCACGGTGCAGAGCAACCTGAGCGTGGCCCTGGTTGACCCGGTTCCCCTGTTCCGAGAGGGCATGTCCGCGCTGGTGCTCAGAACACCGGGACTGCGCTGGATCGGCTCCACCGGCCACCTGCACGCGGCCATGCTGCTGCATCAGCGGTACCGGCCCGACGTGGTGCTGATCGACTCGTCCCTGGACCCCAGATGTCAACTGGCCCAGGTGCTGGTCAGCGGCGACCAGCACCTCACCGTGCTGTGCCTGGTCAACGAGCCGCAGCGGAGCGCCCAGTTCATCGGGCGCGCGCTGGGCGTTGGCGTGCACGGGCTGGTGCGGCACCGCGCCGAGCCCGGGCAGATCGTCGAGGCGATCCGCCGCACCCACGCCGAGCGCGGCTACCTGGACCCGGCACTGGCCCCGCTGGCCAGGAGCACGGCCGCACCGCGCTCGACCTCGGGCGCGCCCAGCCTGTCCCGCCGCGAGTTCGAGGTGCTGCAACTCATCGCCGACGGCATGGAGAACCAGGCCATCGGCAAGGCGCTGTTCGTGTCCGTGGAGACCGTGCGCACCCACGTCAAGGGCATCCTGCGCAAGCTGCGCGCCAGGGACCGCACGCACGCCGTGGCCCTGGCGTTCCGGTCCGGGCTGCTCACCGCGCACGGCGAGGAGCACGCCGAGGCCAACCGGGAGTGGGCGCGCGTGCCCGAGCAGGTGCCGGCGCAGTCGGTGACCGCGCTGCGCTCCATCGGCGGGGGCTCGGCCACCGCCGGCTGATCCAGTATTCCCGGCCGACCCCGCAAGGGATCAGACTCACAAATAGCTGGTCAGACACTTGGTCAACTAGTCAGACTCCGCGCATGGGTGTGGTAACTGGCGCGTTCGTCCTGACCTGCGTGCTCGTGGTGGTGGCACCGGGTCCCAGTCTCGCCGTGATCATCGACCAGACGCTGCGCGGCGGCCGGTCCGCCGGCCTGGTCACGGTGGCCGGCAACGTCAGCGGTCAGGTGGGCTGGGCGCTGGCCTCGGTGCTCGGGCTGACCGCGCTGGTGCGCACCTCCGAGATCGCCTTCGTGGTGCTCAAGGTGGCCGGCGCGGTCTACCTGTGCTGGCTGGGCGTGCAGTCACTGCGCCGCGCCCGGCGCAACTACGTCGCCCCGTCGGCCGCCGCCACGCCAGGACCTGCTGAACCGGTCAGGGTTGGGGGGACCGGCCGGCGGCGCGGTCTGGCCAGCTCCTACCGGGCCGGCCTGCTCACCAACGCGACCAACCCCAAGGCCGCCGCCCTCTACCTGGCGCTGTTCCCGCAGTTCCTGCCGGCCGACGGCAACGCGCTGCTGGACACCGCCACGCTGGCCGGCACCCAGATGCTGATCAGCGCCGTCTGGTACAGCCTGATGGTGCTGGTCGTCGGCACGGCGCGGCTGCTGCTGGCCCGCCCCCGGGTGCGCGCGGTGATCGACGGGCTGACCGGCGCGGTGCTGGTCGGCCTGGGCATCCGGATGATCACGATGAGCCGCGCCGCCGTCTGAGCGCGCGCCTCGCCCGCCTCCCCCGGGCAGGGGATGAACCGCGCACCGATCGCATGATCCTCGTCGCTCGCCGGGGCCTGCCCTTGCTGAGGTTACTGCCAGGTAATACCCTGTTGTTACCGGCCAGTAGGGGACAGCCCTGCCGGGGACCAGCGCAGACAGCGCACGCGTTTCAGGGGTGAGCGACGAGATGGGCCACTACAAGAGCAACATCCGGGACCTGGAGTTCAACCTCTTCGAGGTGTTCAAGGTCCAGGAGACCCTCGGCACCGGGCCGTTCGAGCAGAGCGACGAGGACACCGTGCGCGGTGTGCTCAGCGAGCTGAACAACCTGGCGGTCGGTCCGCTGGCCGACTCCTTCACCGACGGCGACCGCAACCCGCCGACCTTCGACCCGAAGACGCACACGGTCACCTTGCCCGAGTCGATCAAGCGCTCCTACCAGGCGGTGTGGGACGGCGAGTGGTACCGGCTGAGCCTGACCAACGAGCTGGGCGGCTTCGGCATCCCGTCCACGGTGAAGTGGGCCGCGGCCGAGCTGATGCTCGGCGCCAACCCGCCGGTGTTCATGTACATGAGCGGCCCCAGCATGGCCACGGTCGTCTACCGCAACGGCAACGAGCAGCAGAAGCACTGGGCCCAGCTGATGATCGACCGCGCCTGGGGCAGCACCATGGTGCTGACCGAGCCGGACGCCGGCTCCGACGTGGGCGCCGGCCGGACCAAGGCGGTGCTCCAGGAGGACGGCAGCTGGCACCTGGACGGCGTGAAGCGGTTCATCACCTGCGGCGACCAGGACATGACCGAGAACATCATGCACCTGGTGCTGGCCCGGCCCGAGGGCCCGGGCATCGAGGCCAAGCCGGGCACCAAGGGCCTGAGCCTGTTCCTGGTGCCGAAGTTCCACTTCGACCCGCAGACCGGTGAGCCGGGCGAGCGCAACGGCGTGTTCGTCACCAACCTCGAACACAAGATGGGCCTGAAGGCGTCCAGCACCTGCGAGGTGACCTTCGGCCAGCACGGCGTCCCGGCCAAGGGCTGGCTGCTCGGCGACGTGCACAACGGCATCGCGCAGATGTTCGAGGTCATCGAGCACGCCCGGATGATGGTCGGCACCAAGGCCATCGCCACCCTGTCCAGCGGCTACCTCAACGCGCTGGAGTACGCCAAGGAGCGGGTGCAGGGCGCGGACATGACCAGGATGACCGACAAGACCGCGCCCCGGGTCACCATCACCCACCACCCGGACGTGCGGCGCAGCCTGATGCTGCAGAAGGCCTACGCCGAGGGCCTGCGCGCGGTCTACCTGTACACCGCCACCTTCCAGGACCAGATCCTGCTCGGCGGCGAGAACACCGAGCTGGCCGAGGCCGTCAACGACCTGCTGCTGCCCATCGTCAAGGGCGTCGGCTCGGAGCGGGCCTACGAGCAGCTGGCCCAGTCCCTGCAGACCCTGGGCGGCTCCGGCTTCCTGCAGGACTACCCGATCGAGCAGTACATCCGCGACTCGAAGATCGACTCGCTGTACGAGGGCACCACGGCCATCCAGTCGCTGGACTTCTTCTTCCGCAAGATCGTCCGCAACAACGGCCAGGCCCTGACCCACGTGGCCGGCGAGATCCAGAAGTTCCTGGAGTCCGAGGGCGGCAACGGCCGGCTCAAGGAGGAGCGCGCCCTGCTCAAGAGCGCGCTGGAGGACTTCCAGGGCATGCTCGGCGCGATGATCGGCTTCCTGACCGCCAGCCAGGAGGACGCGCGCAACATCTACAAGGTCGGCCAGAACACCGTGCGGCTGCTGATGAGCGCGGGCGACCTGCTGGTCGGCTGGCTGCTGCTGCGCCAGGCCGAGATCGCCCTGGCCGCGCTCGGCGGCGAGGTGTCCGACAAGGACCGCGTCTTCTACGAGGGCAAGGTGGCGGTGGCGTCGTTCTTCGCCAAGACCGTGCTGCCCGAGCTGGCCGGCCGGCGCAAGGCCACCGAGCTGACCGACAACGCCCTGATGGACCTGCCCGAGGCCGCGTTCTGATCGGCTGAGGTGACCTGAGGGCACCGGAAACCCGGCGGGGCGCGCACTGCCCCCGCCGGGTTTCTGCTGTGTTCGACGGGGAATCAGCGCACCCGGCCGTCCCACTGCCACTGCCGCCGGCGCGGCAGGCCGGGCAGGGCGGTCCGGCCGGTGCACCACAGCAGGGTCTGCGCCGGGGCGTGTCCGGTCGGCGCGTCCGGGAAGATCCGCTCAACCACGGGCGCGCACAGCTCGTCCGGTGGTGTCCAGGCCACGCCCAGGGTGGCGGCGATGTCGTGGGTGTGCATCAGCAGCTCGGTCACGCCCATGGCGGCGAAGCCGGGACCGTCCGAGTGCCCCCACGGGTGCCAGGCGCGCGTCTCCGGCGCGGCGTCGCGCACGGTGCTGGCCAGCAGGGTGGCCGCGATCCGGATGCCCTCCAGGCACGCCGGGATCGGCGCCTGCGGGTCCAGTGAGCCGAACAGGGTGATGTAGCGGTCGACGGGCCGGGCGATGAGCAGGCCGGCGTAGCCGAGCACGCCCAGGGCGAGGTGGTCCAGCGTGGCGCGGCAGGACCAGTCCAGGCCGCCCGCCGGGCGGACCCAGTCCTGGTCGGCGCCCTTGACCAGCACGTCGGTGCTCACCGCCGCGGCCGAGGTGACCAGCTCGGGCCAGGAGAGTGTCATCGCGGGATGTCCTCGCGTTCCTCAGTACCTTGTGGACAGTCAAGACAGGACAGTCGGGACAGGACGGTTGAGTTGGGACGTTCGCCCCTGGCTCTCAGGCCGAGGCCGCCGGCCGCAGCACGTCGATCAGCCGGGCGTAGCTGTCCTGGTTGTGCCCGTCGGCGGCGGCCCGCTCGATCATCGACAGCAGCAGTTCGGGCAGGCTCCGGTCCACACCCCGCGCCTCGCTGGCGTGCACCAGGTGCTGGATGGCCGCCACGTGCACGTCCAGGCTGGCGTCGTCACCCGGGTAGCTGCCCTGGTCGACCTGGGGCGCGTAGGTGGTCATGAACCCGGCGATCGCGGTCATCCAGCGCAGCGCGATCGGCGTGTACGCGGTCGCGGCCACCCCGTCGGCCCCGGCCACCGCCACCCCGTGCAGCCACCCGGTCAGCGTGGACCACATCAGGCCGAGCAGGGCCGTGTCGTACAGGCACGCCAGACCGGGGTCGGTGCCCAGGTTGATCGGGTCGCCCAGCGCGGCCAGGGTGTCCCGGTGCGCGGCGAACGCCGCCGCCGACCCGCCGTAGAGGAACATCATGTCCTGGCCGCCCACCCCCGGCGGGGTCGTCATGATCGCGCCGTCCAGGTACTCGGCGCCGTGCCCGGCCGCCCACTCGGCCATCTCCCTGGCCTGCTCGGGCGAGCCCGAGCACAGGTTGACCAGCACCCGCCCGGCCAGCGTCTCGGCCACCGGCTCCAGCTGCTCGCGCGCGGCGGCGTAGTCCAGCACGCACACCACCACCAGCTCGCTGGCCGCCACCGCGTCGGCCACGGTCGCCGCCCTGGTCGCGCCCTTGGCCACCAGGCTGTCGGCCCTGGCCGCTGACCGGTTCCACACGGTGGTGGCGTGGCCGCGCGCCAGGAACGCGCCGGCCAGCGCCGATCCCATGGCGCCGAGGCCGATGACGGACACCGGGGTGCGGGCGGCGTCGGCGGAACCGTGCTCGTTCATGTCCTGCTCCAGTTGGTCGTGCCTGATCGGCTGAACGGCGCTGATCCGGTGTCCCGGATGGCCGTACCACGACCCTCGCACCGCGCCGGAACCGCGACCAGTGGCAGGACTGACCACATTCGCAAAATTCCTGCCGACCCACGTAGGGTCGCGGTCATGCGCCCTGGCTCCGTCGCGGTCGCCATCACCGCCGACATCCACCCGTGGGACCTCTACGAGCTGAGCATCGTCTGCGCGGTGTTCGGCACGCCCCAGCCCGACCTGGCCGACCCCTGGTACGACCTGCGGCTGTGCGTGGCGGAGCCGGACGGCGCGCCCACCCAGGTCGGTTTCGGCTTCGGCCTGCGCACCACCCACAGCCTGGCCGAACTGTCCACAGCGGACACCGTGATCGTGCCGTCCGTGCCGAACGCCTGCGTCGAGGGCGATCGGGAACTGCCGCCCGAGCTGATCGCCGCGCTGCGTGCGGCCAGTGCCGCCGGCGCGCGCATGGTGTCGCTGTGCAACGGCGCGTTCGCCCTGGCCGCCGCCGGCATCCTGGACGGCCGCCGCGCCACCTGCCACTGGATGCACGCCGGCATCCTGGCCAGCCGGTACCCGGCGGTGCGGGTGGACGACTCGGTGCTCTACGTGGACGACGGCGACGTGCTCACCAGCGCCGGCGTCAGCGCCGGACTCGACCTGTGCCTGCACCTGGTGCGCCGCGACCTGGGCGCGCACCTGGCCAACCAGTTGGCCCGGCGCATGGTGGTGCCCGCGCACCGGCCCGGCGGACAGGCCCAGTTCGTGGACCTGTCCGTGCCGGTCGATGACGACGACAGCCTGGCTCCGGTGCTGGAGTGGGCTCGGGAATGCCTGGACCAGCCGCTCACCGTGACGGATCTGGCCCGCCGGGCCGGGATGAGCGCCCGCACGTTCCACCGCCGGCTGCTCGCCGCCACCGGGACCACGCCGTTGCAGTGGCTGCTCAACCAGCGGCTGGCCCGGGCGCAGCTGCTGCTGGAGACGACGAACCTGCCGATCGAGCAGGTCGGCGAGCGCAGTGGGCTGGGCAGCGCGGCCAACCTGCGCCGGCACTTCACGCTGCACGTGGGCGTGTCGCCGACCGAGTACCGCCGCGCCTTCCCGGCCGCGGACCGCAATGCCGACCGCGGGTCGGGCCGGGACTCAGTCCGCCGCGCCGATGTGGGCGAGCCCGTGCGCGCCGGCTCCGGTGGCGAGTTCTTTGATCACCTGGAAGGTGGTCAGGTCGACCACGGTCACCGTGCCCGAACCGCTGTTCGCCACGTAACCGACCGTCCCGTCCGGCGACGAGCCGATGGTCAACGGAGTCCGGCCGATCGGGACGCTGGCCAGCGGCTCGAACGTGCTGGCCGAGTGGACCAGCAGGGAACCGTCGTGCACCACGAACTCACCGTCCACCATGTCCAGCCTGGCCTCGCCGACCAGCAGCGTGCCGGTTGACGTGACGTGCACGCCGGCCAACCGGTGTTGCGCGGGAATGGTGTGGACCACGGTGTCGGTGGCCGTGTCGATCACGCGGACCCCGGGTTCCCCGGCTGGCGCGCCCGGCACGTTCGCCGGCCCGGCGACGAAGACGTGCCGCCCGTCCGGTGCGACCGCGATGCCCTCGCTGCCCGGCACCGCGACCTTGGTGACCAGCCTGCCCGCCGCGATGTCCACAACGGACACGAACGGCGCTTCCTTGTTGGCGGTGTAGCACTTGGCGCCGTCCGGCGTGACCGCGAACCAGTGCGGCCCGTACGCGTCCACGTCGATCCGCTTCAGCACCGTCCGGCGTTCGGGGTCGATGACCAGCACGGCGCCGGAGTGCGTCCCGTTGTCCTCCACGCTCACGTACAGCAGGCCCCGATCGCCGTCGTAGTACAGGCCGTGCGGCCCGTGCTCGGGCGAAAGGTCAATCAGGTCAACGACTTTTCGCCGGTCCGCGTCCACCACCGAGAGCACGGTGCCCCGGCCGGTGTTGCCCGCGTACCAGCCCGAGTGGTACGTGTGACTGACGTAGAGCAGCCGCCGCTTCGGGTCGAAGCACATCTCGTGCGGCTCCGCGGTCACCTCGACCACGTCCAGCCGCTCACCCGTGTCCAGGTCGTGGAACCCGAGTGCGCAGTCGCCCTGGCTCACCACCGCGAGCACCGTTCCCGTGAGTGCTCCCGTTCCCGTGGTCATCACAAAATCCTCCTGAGCGTTGACGTCCCGAGGGGTGCTCGGTGATTCCGACGCTAGGGAGTGGAGCCGATTAACTCCAGTGCAAGCTCGGTAATGACTCGTTCCACCTGTGATAATCGGCGGGTGGAATCGCTGGACATGAACCTGTTGGTGGCACTGGACGCGCTGTTGGCGGAGAACAGCGTCACAGCCGCGGCCGACCGGCTGCACACCTCCGCGCCCGCCATGAGCCGCACCCTCGCCCGCATCCGGCGGGTGCTCGGCGACCCGGTCCTGGTGCGCGCCGGCCGCCACCTCGTGCCCACCCCACGCGCCCTGGAACTGCGCGCCGAAGTGCGCGCGCTGGTCGAGCGGGCCCACGCGGTGCTCACCCCGGCCGGCGACCTCGACCCGGCCACGGTCACCCGCTCGTTCGCCGTGCAGGCCAACGACGGCCTGGTCGCCGTCGCCGGCACCAGGCTGATCGCGGCCGTGCGGGCCGAGGCGCCCGGGGTGACGCTGCGGTTCCTGTCGGAGAGCCTGGAGGGCACCAGCGCGCTGCGGGACGGGCGGGTGGACCTGGAGATCGGCGTGATCGGCCACGTCGAGCAGGAGGCCCGCGTGGAACAGCTGCTCACCGATCGGATGGTCGGCGTGGTGCGGCCGGAACACCCGCTGGCCAGGGGCCGGGTGACACCCCGGCGGCTCGCGGCGGCCGATCACGTGGTGGTGTCCAGACGGGGCCGGTCGCACGGCCCCATCGACGACCGCCTGGCCGAGCTGGGCCTGCAACGGCGGGTCGTGGCCACCATGCCGAGCCTGTCGGCGTCCCTGCTGATGGCCCGCGACATGGACGTGGTCTGCCTGGCCTCGGCCAGCCTCGGCAGTGCCACGGTGAAGGCGTTGGGGCTGCGCATGTTCGAGCTGCCCCTGGACCTCCCACCACTGGCGATCGGCATGGCCTGGCACCCCCGCAACGACGCGGACCGCGTGCACCGCTGGCTGCGCGACCGCGTCCGCCAGGTGCTCCGCCCCTGACGCGGGCGCCCGGGTTCAGGCGGCGGGTTGGTCGCTGGTGGCCGCGCGCCGCGAGAAGCGGGCGCGGATCAGCGCGAACAGGTTCGGGCCACCGGCGAAGCACCAGATGGCGATCACCGGGTCGCAGATCGCGCAGCCGAACGAGGAGTCGTGGGCGAACGGCAGGATCGGCGTGCCCTTGATGTGGTGGACGACGTCCCAGGCGGTGTGCATCAGCCAGGCGATGCCGATGAACGTCCACGACTTCAGGCCGATGTAGGCGACCACGGTCGCGGCGACCGTGAACGCGGCTTCCCACGGACCCACCCCGCCGCTGCTGAGGTAGGCCGCGCCCGCGCCACCGACGAAGACGGCGTTGAACGGCCGGCGGTGCTTGTCCGGGATGAACGAGTTGACGAAGGCGTAGACGATGCCGATCAGGATCGGCGCGATGACGGACATGGTTCTCCTCAACTGACTGGAGAACCCGACGCTAAGCATCCCCAGGCCGGGCCGGAACTGGCTGGATTGCCACATTGCAACGGATTCTCGCCAGCGCGCGGCGGCCACGCCCCGGCATCTGCGACCATGCTCGACGACACCAGGACGACCAGCCCCAACCCCCAACCCCCGACCACCTCATCGCCCGTTCAGGGGTTCGCGAACGTGCTGGACTGCCGGTGGTCAGCCGTTGAGGCGGCCGGCCTTCACCGCGTGGCGGAACCTGGTCAGTTCGGTCTGGCTGAAGGTCAGCACCGGTCCTTCGGGGTTCTTCGAGTCACGCCCGGCGGTCATCGTGTGTGCCAGTTCGACGCAACTCGACTCCTGTCCGCTCCGGCTGGACTTCTTCCAGCGGGTTGACGCGGGCAGCTTGTCTCCATTCGATCAGACCAACTTGGCTATGAAGTCGTCTGACTCCTGTGGGTTCACAGCCAGGGCGCGAACCTCGGCTTCCGCGGTCTGGTACGCCCGCACGTCGTCCTCTTCGGTCAGGAAGACCCCGGAACGGTGGTGCTCCAGGTGAACCGCGCCGGTGGGAACCGCTAGTCACCGAGGAACGTGACGGTCTCGGCGAGCGGGGCGCGCAGCGTCGCCGAGGAGATCGTCCTCTGTGGACAGAGCGCGGGGTTCGCGGAGCTGGCGCTGGTCAACGGGGTGGTGGGGATCGTGGTCGCGCCGCGCGGTCAGCTGGTGCTCGCCCGCACCGTCGCGGTCGAGGGTGAGCGGATCACCGAGTACGAACTCGTCGCCGACCCGAACCGGCTCCGGCGACTCGAACTGGCCGCACCCCGCTGGCCGTAGCTGTCCTGGCCGGGCCGGAACCGTTGGCTCACCGTTGTTCCGGCTTGTCAACGACCAGCGGCCCGCCTGGTGGGCCGAACGAGACCGGGGTGGGTCAGGCGGCGGCGCGCAGGTGCTCCCGCGCCCACTGCGCGAAGCTGGTGAGCGGGATGCCGAGGTCCCGCGCGAACTCCGGGCGGGCCGGCTGACCGACCACGTTCAGCCACTCGTGCGAGGCGCCCATCGCCGGCATGCCGGCGGCCAGGGCTTCCGCCTCGGTCATGTCCGGCGAGGACGCTAAACGGCGGGGCCCGCCGTTTTGGTTGCCGCTACGATATGGCGGGGTTCGCCACTTAGCAACCTCGGAGGTGACGCCGTGTCCGACCACCAGCGCGCCGACGCCAGGCGCAACTACGCGCGCATCCTGGCCGTGGCCGAGGACGAGGTCGCGGCCCACGGCGCTGGCGCCTCCCTGGAGCAGATCGCCCGCGTCGCCGGGGTGGGCTCGGCGACCGTGCGCCGGCACTTCCCCACCCGCCAGGCGCTGTTGGCGGCGGTCTCGCACAAGCGGATCGAGGCGCTGTGCGCCCGCGCTCGCGAGCTGACCGGCACGGGCGACAGCCGGGCCGCGCTGCTGGAGTGGCTGGGCGAGGTCGTCGCCTACTGCGTCGCCGCCCGGGGGCTGGCCGAGGCACTGGCCTACGAGCCCGCCGAGGGCGACTCGCTGTACGAGAACAGCTGCTCGGCGGCGCTGGAGGAGGCGGGCGGCCCGCTGCTGCGCCGCGCCGCGCGGGACGGCGCGGTGGCCCCGGACGTCAGTGTCGCGGACCTGATCACGCTGATCGTCGGCATCGTGCTGGCCACCGAGCACCACCCCGATCCCGGCGCCCAGGCCGACCGGCTGTTCCGGCTGGCCGTGGCGGGACTGAGTCCGACGGGCTGACCGGGGGCCGGGGGTCGGCGGCGGTCAGCCGCGTGCGGCCTGGGCGCGTGGGTCGGGTCAGTGCTGGACGGTCACCACGATCTTGCCGAGCTGGTTATTGGCCTCCAGGTAGCGGTGCGCCTCGACGATGTCGACCAGGTCGAACGTGCGGTCCACGATCGGGGCCAGCGTGCCGGCGCGCAGGCCCGCGTTGATGAACGCCTCACCGCGGCGGCGCTGCCCCTCGTCCTCCAGCAGCAGGTTGAGGCCGTAGCCGACGATGTGCAGCGGCCAGTTCAACGGCAGGGGCGCGGGCCGGGTGTCCAGCCAGCCGTAGACGATCAGCATGCCGCCGCGCGCCACGGTGGTGGCCAGTTCGGCCAGGCCGGGGCCGGCCACCGGGTCGAACACCAGCCGGGCACCCTGGCCGTCGGTGAGTTCGCGGACCCGCTCGGGCAGGTCGCCCTCGGCCGTGGTGAGCACGTGCGCGGCACCGGCCGCCAGCAGCCGGTCCCGCTTGGCGTCGGTGCGGGTGACGGCGATGGGCACGGCACCCACGTGGTTGGCCATCTGGATGGCGGCCACGCCGGCCGCGCTGGACGCGGCGGTGATCAGCACGTGGTCGCCGGGCGCCATCCGGCCGACCTCGACCAGTGCGCCGTACGCGGTGAGGTAGGACAGCCACACGGCCGCGCCGGTGACCGCGTCCACCTCGGCGGGCCGGTGCAGCAGGTCGTTGGCGGACACCACGATCCGCTCGGCGTACACGCCGCGGTCGGACATGGACCCGGACACCGCCAGCACGCTCACGGTGTCGCCGGGCCGGTGGTCGGTCACGCCGGGGCCGACCGCCTCGACCACGCCCGCGGCCTCACTGCCGAGCCGGGAGTTGGGCAGGGTCGCCGGGTAGTAGTAGCCGCCCGAGCGGAACAGCGCCTCGGCCCGGTTCAGGCCGATGGCCTCGACGCGCACCAGCACCTCGCCCGGGCCGGGATCGGCCACGGGCACGTCCACGACGCGCAGCACCTCCGGCCCGCCCACCTCGTCGAACAACACGGTCCTGGTCATGGTCGCCGCCCCCTCGCTCGTGCGCCGCTCGTTTTCTATACGGCGTGCAGAATTCACAGCAGTGCACTCTAATCGAACCCTGTAAGGTGTCAAGGGTGGACGAGCACACGCAGCGCAGACGGGCCCGGCTGCGGGCGCGAACCACCGCCGAGATCAAGGAGACGGCGCTGCGGCTGCTGGCCGAGGGCGGTCCGGACGCCATCTCGCTGCGGGCCATCGCCCGGGAGATGGGCATGAGCGGCAGCGCGGTCTACGGCTACTTCGCCACCCGGGACGCGCTGCTGCGCGAGCTGATCAACGACGTGTACGCGTCCGTGCTGGACCGGGTGGAGGCCGCGCGGGACGCCGTGCCCGCCGACGACACCGGCGGCCGGATCGCGGCCTGGGGGCTGGCCCTGCGCGAGTGGGCGCTGGCCAACCCGACGGGGTTCCGGCTGATCTACGGGGACGTGGCCGCCACCGTGCAGGCCGGCTCGTTCTCGGCGGCGGCCAAGCGCGCCTGCGTCGGGCTCACCGAACTGGTGGCCGCCGCCTGGCCGCACGTCCGGGACGGTCAGGCCGAGCACGCGCACGAGTGGTCGGACTTCGCGGCCACCTCGGCTGCGGTGGTCCAGGAGGCACTGCCCGGCCTGGACCCGGGTGTGTTCGGCCTGGCCCTGCGGGTGTGGGGGCGGATGCACGGGCTGATCAGCCTGGAGGTCAACGGCCACCTCGGCCCCCAGCTCGAACGGTCGGACAAGCTCTACCGCGCGGAAATGCTCGACCTGGTCAGGTCACTGGGCCTGTCGCCGCGGGCCCTGCCGGTGGTGGGACCCACCTCGGCGGAGCGGTGACCACGGCGGTGGAACCGCTCACCAGCTGACCGGCAGCCGGTACACGCCGTAGATGCCCCGGTCCACGCGCAGCGGCACCTCCTCGGCCGGCACGGCCAGGCGCAGCGCGGGGAACCGGCGGAACAGCGCGGTGAAGCCGACGCGCAGCTCGACGCGGGCCAGCTGCTGGCCGAGGCACTGGTGCACGCCGTGCCCGAAGGCCAGGTGGCCCCGTGCCGAGCGGGTGATGTCCAGTTCGTCGGGGCGCTCGAACCGGTTCGGGTCGCGGTTGGCCGCGGGCAGCGACACGCACACCGCCTCGCCGGCCCTGATCAGCTGGCCGCCCAGCTCGACGTCCGCCAGCGCGGTCCGGTTCATCTCGTACTGGACGATGCTCAGGTGGCGCAGCAGCTCCTCGACCGCGCCGCCGGCCAACCCGGGATCGGCGCGCAGCGCGGCCAGCTGGGCGGGGTGGCGCAGCAGCGCGAACGTGCCGAGGCCGAGCATGTTGGCCGTGGTCTCGTGGCCGGCGACGAGCAGCATCATGGCGATGCCGGCCACCTCGGTGTCATCCAACCCGGTGTCATCCAACCCGGTGCCGTCCAGCCCAGCGGCATCCAGCCCAGTGCCGTCCACCCCAGCGGCATCCAGGCCGGTGCCGTCCGGTCCGCCCCTGGTGACCAGGTCGCTGATCAGGTCGTCGGCCGGGGCGGCCCGCCGGCTGGCCGCCAGCCCGTGCAGGAAGCCGAACATGGCCTCGCCGGCCGCGTCCGCCGCCGGGCCGGCGGCCAGGCTGAGCATGGCGCTCGCCTGCCGCTCGAAGGTCTCGTGCTGCTCGTAGGGCACGCCGAGCGGCTGGCAGATCAGCTGGGTGGCGACCGGCAGCGCGAACACGTCCACCAGGTCGACCGGCGGGCCGTGCTGTTCCATCGCGTCCAGCCGCTCCTCGACGATCCGGCTGACCTCCGCTTCGAGCTGGTTCATCCGGCGCACGGTGAACTGGCCGGTGAGCAGCTTGCGGTAGCGGTGGTGCTCGGGCGGGTCCATGAAGATGAACATCCCGGGCACGGGTGGCTCCGGCTCGCGCTGGCGCAGCGGGGAGCGCAGCAGGTCGCCGCGCGAGCTGAACCGGGGATCGGCCAGCACCTGGCGGGCCAGCGCGTGGTCGGTGACCAGCCAGCCGGCCGAGCCGTCGGCGAAGACCAGGCGGCTGACCGGCTGCTCCGCCCGCAGCCGGGCGAGTTCGGCGGGCGGGTCGAACGGGCAGGTCCTGGTGGTGGGCAGTGCGGCGGGCGGGGACGCGGTGTCGGACATGAGTACACCGTACAAATACTGCGTACATCGTCAACTGTACTAGTTCGCCGGCATTGTCGCGGCGAGCCCGCCCCAGGTGGATGTCCCGGGAAAGCAATCGGAAACCTCGTTGGTGACCGGGGCGGGCGGGGGCACGCCCGAGTCGTGCCGCTCGCGTTTCCGGCCAGGCTGGTGTACTAGTACTGGGGTGTGCTGGTGGCGGGACGGGGAGGCGACGTGAACCGGGTCGACGAGCGGGGCGAACCGCCCTACCTGCGGATCGCCGGTGAGATCCGGCGCCGGATCAGCGACGGCGAGCTGCGGCCGGGCGACCGGGTGCCCTCGGCGCGGCGGATCACCCAGGAGTGGGGCGTGGCCATCGCCACCGCCACCAAGGTGCTGGCCACCCTGCGCCAGGAGGGGCTGGTGCGGGCCGTGTCCGGGGTCGGCACCGTGGTGGCCGACCCCGCGTGCCACCGCGCGCCGGCGGCCCGGCGGCAGCCGCGTGCCCCCGAGGGCGAGCTGTCCAGGGACCGGATCGTGCACGCGGCCCTCGGTCTGGCCGACGCCGAGGGGCTGGCCGCGCTGTCCATGCGGCGGGTCGCCACCGAACTGGGCGCGGCCACCATGTCGCTGTACCGGCACGTGTCCGGAAAGGACGAACTGGTGCTGCTGCTGGCCGACACCGCGTTCGGCGAGGCCCGGCTGCCGGAGCACCGCCCGGCGGGCTGGCGCGCGCAACTGGAACTGGCCGCGCGGCTGGAGTGGGAGCTGTACCAGCGGCACCCGTGGCTGGCGCAGGTGATCTCGGTGGGCAAGCCGCAGCTGCTGCCCAACATGATGCTGCACGGGGAGTGGCTGGTCCGCGCCCTGACCGGGGTCGGTCTCGACGCGGCCACCATCACCTACGCCTACATCACGGTGTTCAACTACGTGCGGGGCGTTGCGGTGAACCTGGCGACGCAGACCGAGTCCGAACGGGACACCGGCATGCGGGACGCGGAGTGGATGGAGGCCAACGGCGACGCGGTGCTGTCCGCGATGGCCAGTGCGGGCACGGTGCCGTCGCTGGTCGGCCTGTTCACCCGCAACGAGGTCGACTACAACCTCGACGGCCTGTTCGAGTTCGGCCTCGGCCGGCTGCTCGACGGCATCGCCGCGCTGATCGGCACGCCCGGACCGGACGCGGCCGGCTGATCGGCACCGCCGGCCGGGCCGTGCCGGCTGATCGGCACCGCCGGCCGGGCCGTGCCGGCTGATCGGCACCGCCGGCCGGGCCGTGCCGGCTGATCGGCACCGGTCAGGTGAATCAGGGCGCCCAGGTGTGGCGTTGCCCGGCACAAGATCGAATTCGCCTCGATACTGGCGCCGTGACTCCTGGTAACCGCTTGGCTACGCTCTCCGCAGTGGGACGCAGGCACTTCCTGGCCGGCCTCGGCCTGGCCGCCACGGCTGATCTGATGACCTCCATGGCCACTGCCAACGCCAGCCCCCGGCAGCCCACCGACCGCGCGGCCGACCCGGACGCCGACGCCGCCGACCCGAGCGGCTGCGACCGCACCGTGGTGTACGGGTGCCTGCTGCACTTCCTGGACGATCCCGGTGACCCGCCGGCCGAGCAGGCGTGGGAGCTGTTCGAGGACGGCGCGCTGGTCATCGAGAACGGCAAGGTGGTGTGGCTGGGGCCGGTGCAGCGGCTGTCCGACCAGCACACCGCCGACGCCAAGGTGATCGACCACCGCGGCCAGCTGGTGCTGCCCGGTTTCGTGGACACCCACGCGCACTACAGCCAGGTCGACGTGATCGCCAGCTACGGCGAGCAGCTGCCGCAGTGGCTGGACAAGTACGTCTACCCGGCCGAGTCCCGGTTCGACCAGCCCCGGCACGCCGAGCTGATGGCCAGCTTCTTCCTGGACCGGATGCTGGCCGCCGGCACCACCACCGCCAGCGTGTTCCCCACCGTGCACGCCAACTCGGTGGACGCGTTCTTCGCCGAGGCCGAGCGGCGCAACCTGCGCGTGCTGTGCGGCAAGGTGCTGATGGACCGCGAACCCCACGCGCCCAGCCACCTGCGCGACCTCAGCGTGGCGCAGGCCAGGGAGCAGACCCTGGACCTGATCGCGCGCTGGCACGGCCGGGGCCGGCTCGGCTACAGCATCACGCCCCGGTTCGCACCCACCTCCACCGAGCAGCTGCTGCAGATGGTCGGCCAGCTGCGCCAGGAGCGGCCCGACCTGTGGCTGCAGACGCACGCCGCCGAGAACCGCGCCGAGGTCGACCTGGTGCGCACGATGTTCAACGCCCGCTCCTACATCGACGTCTACGACCGGTTCGGCCTGCTCGGGCCGCGCTCGGTGTTCGCGCACTGCGTGCACATCGACGACCAGGACCGCACCCGGCTGGCCGCCACCCACTCGTCCATCGCGCACTGCCCCACGTCCAACCTGTTCCTGGGCAGCGGCCTGTTCCAGCTGGCCGAGGCGCGCGGCGCCCGCGTGCAGGTCGGGCTGGGCACCGACATCGGCGGCGGCACCAGCTACTCGCTACTGCAGACCCTGAACGAGGCGTACAAAGTCCAGGCGCTGCAAGGAAAACGGCTGTCCGCGGCGCGCGGCTTCTACCTGGCCACCCTGGGCGGCGCGCGGACGCTGCAACTGGACCAGCAGATCGGCAACTTCCAACCGGGCAAGGAAGCCGACTTCGTCGTGCTGGACTGGGCCGCCACCCCGGTGCTGGCCCGCCGCACCGAGGTCGCCACCAGCTTCCAGGAGCGGCTGTTCGCGCTGATGACCCTCGGCGACGAGCGCGCCGTGGCCGCCACCTACGTCATGGGCAAGCGCCACCACTCGGCACCCGCCCGCTCGTGACCCGCGCACCGGTGGCCGGGACGCGGCAGGTCCCGGCACGGGCGGTGCGGCCGGGGGCCCGGCGGGTCAGCCGTGCTCCGCACAGAAGCAGCCGACGCCCCTGCTGATCCAGTCCCGCCCGGTCCACTCCGGGTGCCGCTGCACCATCAGCGCCTCGACCTCGGCGGCGATCGTCTCCTCGCTCATCGCCGAGTCCCGCCGCGCCCACGTCTCGTCGAGCAGCAGTTCGAGGTAGTCGCGGACGTCGGCGAGCACCCCGGGGCCGGCGACGGCGCCGTGGCCGGGCACCACCACCCTCGGGTCGGTGGCGATCAGGCGGTGCATCACCTCGATCCACCCCAGCCCGGAGACGTCCACGTCGTGCGGCGGGAACCACGGGAAGATCGAGAACTGGCCGGCCTCGACCAGGTCACCGGTGAACAGGACACCGGCGTCGGGCACCAGCACCACCTGGTCGCCCCTGCTGTGCGCGCGTCCCGTGGCGCGCAGGCGCACCACCCGGCCGCCCAGGTCCAGGTCGTGGTGCTCGGCGTAGACCACGTCCGGCGCGACCAGTTCGACACCGTCCAGCGCCCGCGCGACCGGCGCGCCCAGCCCGCGGAACATCTCCAGGTAGCCCGGCCCCCTGCCGGCGAGGTCCTCGGCCTGCGCGCGGTTGACCAGGTAGGTGGCCGCGCCCGCGAAGACCTGCGCGCCGAACGCGTGCTCGGGGTGGAAGTGCGTCGTGGTCAGGTACAGCCTGCGGCCCCTGGCGTACTCGGTGGCGAAGGTGAGCAGCCGCTCGGCGTTGCGCGGCCCCAACCCGGTCTCGACGACCAGCACCGAGTGGCTGCCGCCGATCACGCCGACGTTGGGCACGAGGCCCACGCCGCCGTCGGGGATCACCACCAGGTCGCGGTCGAGTTCCTCGGCCCGGTTGACGTCGACGACCGGATCGTGCGTGAGTGGTGCGAAATCCATGTCCCGACTGTCACGCCGCCGCCCGGCCGGCGTCCAACACCCATCCGGGCAACCCGATGCCGCACGGGTATCGTCGCTGGTCGTGGAGTTCCGGTTGCTGCACTACTTCGTCGCCGTGGCCGAGGAACGCCACTACGGGCGCGCGGCCGCCCGGCTGCACATGACGCAGCCGCCGCTGAGCCGGGCCATCAAGCAGCTGGAAACCGACCTGGGTGTGGTGCTGCTGCACCGGTCGGCCGCGGGCGTGGCGCTGACCGCCGCCGGGCAGACCCTGTACGCGGAGGCCACCGCCCTGCTGGAACAGGCGGAGCGGGCCCGCGCGCGGGTGACCGCGGCGGCCGGGGCGGCCACGCTCACCGTCGGCACGCTCGCCGACACCGGCCGGGAACTCGGCACCAGCGTGGCCGCGGCGTTCCGCCGCCGCCACCCCGAGGTGGCGATCCGCTTCCGCGAGGCCGACTTCACCGACCCCACCACCGGGCTGCGCGCCGGGCTGGTCGACGTGGCGCTCACCCGAACTCCCTTTGACGACACCGGGATCAGCACGCGCGTGCTGCGCTCCGAGCGGGTCGGGGCGGTGCTGCGCACCGACGACCCGCTCGCCAACCGCGGTCCCCTGCGGCTGGCCGACCTCGCCGACCGGCCCTGGTTCCAGCTGCCGGACGGCACCGACCCGATCTGGCGCGCCTACTGGAACGGGGCGGCACCGGTCGGGGAACGGCCCGCCGGCCCGGTGGTGCGCACGGTCACCGAGTGCCTGCAAGCCGTGCTGTGGAACGGCATGGTCGGGATCGCGCCGCTCAGCCACGCCCTGCCCGACGGGCTGACCGTGGCACCCCTCACCGACATGCCGCCGAGTCGCCTCGTCGTCGCCTGGGCGAGCGCGCGGGAGAACCCGCTGGTCCGCTCGTTCGCCCAGCTCGCCGGCACCGCGCACCGGTCGGCGCGGGCGTAGCGCCCGCCCACACCGGCCGCAGGCGTTGGTCAGCCCTGGGGCGGCTTGCGCATCAGCAGGTGCGCCTGGTGGAACTGCCGCTCGCCCTCGCGCGGCTCCCGCCGCAACCGGCCCACCTCGACGAACCCGGCCTGCCGCAACAGCTCCGCGAGGCTGTCCGGCGACCACCGGTAGGCGAGCGTGACCTTGTGGTCGAACTCCTGCGGCCGCGGGTCGTCGCCGGCGAAGAACCCGAGCAGCAGGTGGCCGCCTGGCGCGAGCACCCGGTGGAACTCGGCGAACACCACCGGCAGTTCCGCCGGCGGGGTGTGGATGGTGGAGAAGTGCGCGAGGATGCCGCCGAGCACCCCATCGCCGATCTCCAGCGCGGTCATCGTGCCCTCGTCGAACCGCAGGTGCGGGTGGTCCTGGCGGGCCCGGGCGATCATCGCGGGGGACAGGTCCACCCCGAAGGTGGTGAGCCCGAGGTCGTGCAGGTGCGCGGTCAGCTGGCCGGGGCCGCAACCGAGGTCGGCGACGGGTCCGGCGTCGTGGGTCCGCACGAGTTCGGCGAACGCGGCCAGCATCGCGCGTTCCAGCGGCAGGTCCGCGAGGAAGTCGCGGACGAGTTCCGCGTAGACGGTGACGACGGCGTCGTAGGCAGCCCTGGTGGTGGACTGGGTGGTGGATTGGGACACGGCCGCACACCGTACCCGCGGCGGCGGGCCGCGACCCGGCCCCGGACCGGGGTGGTCCTGGGCCGGGCCGGGATCCGCCCGTGATCAGTTCGCCGTGGCGGTGGCGAACATGCCGGGCTGGTAGGAGCCGCCCTGCTGGCGCGTGATCACGGCGAGCCGGTTGGCCGCGTTGATCTGGGCGACCAGCGCGACCAGCGCGGCGATCTGGTCGTCGGTGTAGTGCTCGCGCACCCGGGCCCAGGTCTGGTCGGACACGCCGGGGTGGGCGTCGGCGAGCCGGGTGCCCTCCTCGGCGAGCGCCAGCGCGGCCCGCTCGGCGTTGGTGAACACAGTGGACTCACGCCAGGTGGCGACCAGGTTGAGCCGCACCGCGGTCTCACCGGCGGCGGCGGCGTCCTTGGTGTGGACGTCGGCGCACCAGCCACAGCCGTTGATCTGGCTGACGCGCAACTGCACCAGTTCCTGAGTGGACTTCGGCAGCGCCGACTGGATGATCACCAGGCTGGCGTTGCCGAACCGTTTGGCGAACTTGCCGCCGAGTTCGTTGTCGAACAGGTTGAACCGGGAAGTCATGGCACTGTCCTCACGTGGTGGTGTCGGGTGGGCTGGTCCGCGGCGGCGCCGCGCGACGACCACCAGATGCCGGCGGCGCGCGCCGTGTGACAGCACGGGACCGGTGACGGCCACCACACGCGGGCCGACCACTCGCGCGACCGGACCGGGCGGTGGCACAGCCCGGGCGGTGTCACAGACCGGGCGGGTCCGGTGTCTGGCGGCGAGCGTGGCCCCGGTGCTGGCCCGGATCGCCGCGGCGGCCCTGCGGCCGGCGCAGGTCAACGGCCACCCGGCGCTGGTGCTGCGGCGGGACGGGGAGATCGACACCGTGGTGGCGGTGCGCGTCGAGGGCGGCCTGATCACCGGGCTCTACGCCGTGCGCACCCCGAGAAGCTGGCGCACATGCGGCACGAGACCAGCCTGAGCCGCTGAACCCCGGGGGCGCTGAGCTGGTGAACCGAGGGGGCACCGCGGGCCGGCACAACTCGCGGGCCCGGCCGGCGGTGCTGGTTATACGCTCGCGCCCATGACCCCGGATGCGTTGATCCCGTTCACCCGCGGCGCCCCGTCGCTGGACATCATCGACACCCAAGGGCTGGCCGAGGCGACGCAGAAAGCGTTCAGCACCGACCCGGCCGGCACGTTCGGCTACGGCACGGCCGGCGGCTACCTGCCGCTGCGCGAGTGGATCGCGGAGCAGCACGGCGTGGACGTGGACCAGGTGCTGGTGACCAACGGGTCCATGCAGGCCGACGCCTTCCTGTTCCAGACGCTGGTGCGGCCAGGCGACGACGTGGTGGTCGAGGCCCCCACCTACGACCGCACCCTGCTCAGCCTGCGGCAGCGCGGCGCCACCGTGCACGCGGTCGACCTGGAGACCGACGGCGTCGACGTGGCCGCGCTGCGGTCCCTGGTGGACGGTGGGGTGCGGCCCGCGCTGGCGCACATCATCCCCAACTTCCAGAACCCGGCCGGCTACACGCTCAGCGCGGCCAAGCGCACCCAGCTGCTGGCGCTCGCCGCCGAGCACGGCTTCGTCGTGTTCGAGGACGACCCCTACGTGTCGATCCGGTTCGAGGGCGAGCCGCTGCCCACCATGCTGTCCCAGGACACCGCCGACACCGTGGTCTACGCGTCGTCGTTCTCCAAGACGGTCGCGCCCGGCCTGCGCTGCGGCTACCTGGTCGGCCCGAAGAAGGTGCTGGCGGAGGTCATCAAGCTGGCCACCAACACCTACATCTCGCCGAACATGGTGTCCCAGTCGATCGTCAACGAGTACTGCCGCTCCGGCCTGCTCGACCGGTCGATCAGCGTGGTGCGGACGGCCCTGCGCGAGCGGCGCGACGCCCTGGTCGCCGCGCTGCGCCGGGAGCTGCCCGAGGCGCGGTTCACCCCGCCGCAGGGCGGCTACTTCATGTGGGTCGAACTGCCCGAGGGCGTGCTGGTCGACCGGCTCGCCCCGGTCGCGCGCGAGCACGGCGTGGCCTTCGTCAACGGCACCGACTTCCTGCTCGACGGCGGCCACAACGCGGTCCGGCTGGCCTTCGCGGGCCTGTCGCCCGAGCAGATCGACACCGGCATCACCCGGCTGGCCGCCGCCGTTCGGGCACTGGCCGGCTGACCCCGAAGGCGGGCCGCGCGCCCGGGTTCCGCCCGCCGTGACCGGCCGGTGCCGCGAGGAGTGCCCCCGCGGTTGCCGGCCGGTTCCGGTTCTCCCTGGTGCGCCAACCGTTTTCGGCGTCCGATCTGTCCGATGTGGTCGGTTCGCGGGCGGTCAGTTCGCGCAGGGCACGTACTCGGTGGTGCCGGGCGCGGCGGTGTCCCCGGGTGCGGTGTTGCCGGGTGCGGTGTTGCCACCGGACGGGGTGCTGCCACCGGGGTCGGCGGTGCCACTGGTGCCGGCGGTGTTGCCGGTTCCCGCGGTGCTGCCGGTACCGGTGGTGAACGCCTGGACGAACGAGCGCACCTGGTCGGGCACGACCTCGACGGCATGGCCGCCATCCGGCACCACCAGGCTCTGGTCGCCGACCGGGATGGTGGCCATGCGCAGCGAGTCCACCCGGAGGCCGCGCACCTGCTCGGCGAACCCGATCAGGTCCCAGCCGGGGTCCACGCGCACGCTGTCCCGGACCGCCGTCAGCAGGGCGGTGCGGCTCTGCTCGTCGGTCAGGACCGTCCCGGTCACCAGCTTGCGCACCAGCGCACCGGTGAACGCCTGCAACCGGGCGATCCGGTCCAGGTCACCCCGGGGCAGGTCGCGGCGCTGCCGGAGGAACTCCAGGGCCGCCGGCCCGGACAGCTCCTGGCGGCCACCCGAGACGACCTGGCCGGAGCCCGGGTCCACGACCACGGTCCGCTCGCACACCGCGACCCCGCCCACCGCGGTGCTCAGCCGGTCGAAGCCGGCCATGTCGACCAGGGCGTAGTGGTCGACGCCCACCCCGGTGAGGTCCCGCACGGTCTCGATCAGCTTGCCCGTGCCGGCCTGGGCGGCGGCCGTCTCGTCCCGCCCCTGGGCCAGCGCGTCCTCCCGGGCGCGGCGGTAGACGGAGTTCAGCTTGGCCATGCCGTGGCCGGGCACGGTCACCCACGAGTCGCGGGGCAGGGACACGACCGAGGCCGATCCGTCCGCGCCCAGGTGCGCCAGCATGATCGAGTCGGTGAGGCCGAACTCGTCGAACCCGGCCAGCAGGATGTTCTGGTTCACCGCTGACCCGTCCGCGCCGGCCACCGCGCCACTGTGCGCCACCCCCAGCCGGGGCAGGGCGACAACGCCGAGTGCCGCGGCGGCGACGGCCGTGACCGCCGTGGCCACCAGGACCGGGCCGCGGCGCCACCAGCTCGTGGCGTGCCGCCCGCGCCGGTGCAGCTCGTCCCGGACGAGTTGGGGGTCGACGGCCCGGGCGGCCTCCTCGGCCAGCGCCTCCCGGACGAGGTGTTCGGTGGGGTCGAAGCTCATGTGATCGCCTCCCGCAGCCGTGGCGTTCCCACGGCGGTGTCGGCCGCGCGCAGGGTGCGGAGCGCGCGGGAGATGTGGCTGCGCACGGTGGCGGCGGTGCAGCCGAGGACGGCGGCGATGTCCGCGTCACTGCGGTCCTCGTAGTAGCGCAGCACGAGCGCGGCCCGCTGCTTGCGCGGCAGCACCGCGATGCGGGCCCGCATGGCGTCCCGCTCGGCGCACCGGTCGGCCGGATCGGCGGTGGGGGTGCCGAGCGCGTCGAGCGTGCGGTGCTCCGCGGCGACGTCCCGGCGGGCCCGCCGGCGCCGCCAGGACAGGTACTCGTTGGTGATCATCCGCCGCACGTACAGGTCGGGCGCGGCCATGGCGCCGATCCGCGCCCAGCGCACCTGCGCGCGCACCAGCACCTCCTGCACGATGTCCTGCGCCAGGTGGGGATCGCAGGCCAGGGCGGTGGCGTAGCCCAGCAGCCGGTCTAATCGCTCGGCGACGAACTGGTCGAACCCATCACGCACCATCGCTCCCTTCGCAGCCCAGTGGTTGCCGGACCGGAAAACGCCCCGCCGCACCCCGGATGTGCACTCCACCCGCGATCAATTCCCACAAGCAAACCCGCGAGTCGACGTTGCAAACCCCGCGAGTTGCACGTTCAGGCAGCGCGAGTCGACGTTGCAAACCCTGCGAGTTGACATCTCACGCAGGCCCAAACGGGTGACGCCGCGTTGATCGGCCCAGCTCAGGGCCGCCCCAGGGCTGCCAACACCAGCAATTAGCCCATTGGTTGGATTTTCCGCCCAGGCCATTGACAATGATCGCACCTTGTCGGGGGCGACTGATCACCACGGCTCCGGGCGGCGGGTGCCGAGGGACGGGGCCGCGACGACCGGGCCGCCCCTCGGGGCCGAGCTGCCCGCGCCAGGCGTGCCGACCAGGCCCCCACGGCCGACCGGAGACACCAGCATGTACGTGACCACCACCTACCAACCGGACCGCAAGGAGATCAGCCGGGGCGTGCGCCGCACCCTCCGCCCTGCCCGGGTGCTGGTCTGGTCGGCCTGCGGCCTGCTCGTCGTGCTCACGGCGCTGAGCGTCGCGCTCTTCGAGCGGTACCAGGTGGTCGTCGTCTGCCTGGCGGTGGCGGTCGCGGGCGCCGTGGCGCTGGAACTCGTGCCCGGGCTGGTCATCCGCAGGATGGCCGCCAGGTTCATCCGCCCCACCCACGTGCTGATCACCGAGCACAGCTACCGGGTGGAAACCGACCTGGACAAGGCCGAGTACAACTGGCGGGGCTTCCACAAGGTCGAGGAGACGCCGGAGTTCTTCGTGCTCCACCAGACCAGGCGGACCATCGCCACGCTGCCCAAGCGGGCCTTCCACCCCGCGCAGGTGGCCGAGCTGAGCGCGTTCTTCCGGCAGCTGCCCACCGCCACGAACCCGGCGCGGCCGGTCGCGTGAGTCCCGCCCGGCCAGCCGGGTGAGCGCCGGCCGGGCGGGGGTGGCCGGTCAGGCCGTGGCGCCGGCCCCGGCGTGGGCGTCGAGGATGCGGGCCACCGCCTCGGTGACCTGGACCGCGTAGTCGACGTGCAGCCACTCGTCCGGCACGTGCGCGTTGCTGTCCGGGCCGAGCACGCCGGTCACCACGAACTGGGCCTTCGGGTAGGCCTCGTGCAGCAGGCCCATGAACGGGATGGACCCGCCCAGCCCGCTGGCCCGCCACGGCGCGCCGAACACCTCGTCGCCGGCCTGGTCCAGGGCGGCGCGCAGCCAGGGCGCCAGCGTCGGGGCGTTCCAGCCGGCGCCGGTCTCGGTGTGGCTGATCTCCACCTGCGCGCCGTAGGGCACGTCCGTGGTGAGCGCGGTGCGCACCGCCTCCAGCGCCCGGTCCGCGTCCACCGTGGGCGGCAGCCGGAAGCTCAGGCACAGCGTGGTGAACGGGCGCAGCACGTTGCCGGCGTTCTCCGGGCTGGGCAGGCCGTCCGCGCCGATCACCGACAGGGTGGGCCGCCAGGCGTTGTTCAGGGCCAGCTCGACCTCGTCGGTGGCGACCAGGGACACCCCGGGCACCACCGGCCAGTTGGTCATCGAACCGGGCGCGGTGGCCACGGCGTCGCGGATCTCGGCGAGCCGGTCGGCGGGCACGTCCGTGTGCATCTCGGCCAGCCGGACCTCGCCGGTGCCCGCGTCCTCCAGCCGGTCCAGCAGCTGCCGGACGATCCGGAACGAGCTGGGCACCAGGCCGCTGGCGATGCCGGAGTGCTGGCCGACCTCCAGCACCCGCACGGTCAGCCGCACCTGCACCAGGCCGCGCAGCGACGTGGTCAGCCACATCCGCTGGTAGTCGTTGCCGCCGGCGTCCAGGCAGACGACCAGGGACACCTCGCCCAGCGTCGCGCGCAGGTGCTCCAGGTAGGCGGGCAGGTCGGGGCTGCCGGACTCCTCACCGGTCTCCAGCAGCAGCACGCACCGGGCGTGCCGGCCACCGGCCGCGCGCACCGCCTCGATGGCCGCGCTCGCCGCGAACCCGGCGTAGCCGTCGTCGGCCGCGCCCCGGCCGTAGAGCTTGCGGACGCCGTCCTCCTCGCACAGCACCGGGCTCCACGGCCCCAGGCCCTCGGACCAGCCGCCGACCGGGGGCTGCTTGTCCAGGTGGCCGTAGAGCAGCACGGTGCCGGCGTCCTCGGCGCCCGCGCTGGCCGGCACGTCGACCACCAGGACCGGGCTGCGACCGGGCAGCCGCACGACCTCGACGCTGGCGTTGGGCAGATCGCGGCCTGTCAGCCAGGCGCGCATGTGCTCGACGGCGGCGTCCAGGAAGCCGGTCCGCTCCCACTGCGGGTCGAAGACCGGGGACACCGCGGGCACGGCCACCAGGTCGGACAGGCTCGGCAGGATGTCGTGATCCCACAGACGGCGGACGGTCTCACGCAGCACAGGTCGGTCCATGGCCCGATCCTAGGTTCCCCCGAGGGCGCCAACCGCCGCTGCCGTCCCACGTCCCGGACGCCATGACCGGCTGTCACCGCCGTTGACCGTGTGTGTTTGACCACAGCCGATCCGGTCGCCATCCCACCGTTCCGGGGTGCCGGAACGGGTCCGCGGAGCGTGTGCGAATGCGAAAACGGCCCGCCCGAGTGAGTGCTAGCGGTCCCGAAGATCGGACTCCCTACGGTCGCTCTTCCTATTGTTTTCCCAGCTCAGGGGCATGTTCAGGGGATGAAAACCAAGGCTGGACCTGACTAAGGTGACCGGGACCATGCCAGGATGGTGGCGAGAACCGTCAGCGCTGACGGTTGCTGCTCGCTCCTACCTGGGCGGCGGTAGCCGGCGGCGTCGCCGTTTCCGGACCGTCACAAGCGGCTGGAACGGCCTTGACAGAGGAGAAGGCGCTATGTCGTCCCCCGAGCAGTGGACGCGACCGCACCCGGATGGTGCGCCTGCCGCTACCGCTGGCACACCAACAGCGGAACAGGTGATCGCGGGCTTGCGAGCAACAAGCGAAGGCGGTGCCGAGCTGGTGCAACTGCTGACCCCGGAAGGGGAGCGGGTGCACCACCCGGACTTCGACATCGACATCACGGCCGAACAACTGCGCGGGCTGTACCGCGACATGGTTCTGGTCAGGCGGTTTGACCGCGAAGGCAACGCCCTCCAGCGGCAGGGGCAGCTCGGCATCTGGGTGCCGCTGCTCGGCCAGGAAGCCGCGCAGATCGGCGCGGGCCGCGCGCTGACCGACCGCGACATGGCCTTCCCCAGCTACCGGGAACACGGCGTGGCCTGGTGCCGCGGGGTCAAGCCGACCGACCTGCTCGGCATCTTCCGCGGCACCGACCACGGCACCTGGGACCCCTACGAGCACCGGTTCCAGCTCTACGTCATCGTCATCGGCAACCAGGTGCTCAACGCCACCGGCTACGCCATGGGCCAGCGCTTCGAGGGCAAGGTCGGCGACCAGGACGGCGAAGCCACCATGGTGTTCTTCGGCGACGGCGCCACCAGCCAGGGCGACGTGCACGAGGGCTGCGTGTGGGCCGCCGTGTACGACGCGCCCGTGGTGTTCTTCTGCCAGAACAACCAGTGGGCCATCTCCGAGCCCACCGAACGGCAGAGCCGCCTCCCCCTCTACCAGCGCGCCCGCGGCTACGGCTTCCCCGGCATCCGGGTGGACGGCAACGACGTGCTGGCCACCCTCGCGGTCAGCAGGTGGGCGCTGGACCAGTGCCGCACCGGCAACGGCCCCGTGCTCATCGAGGCGTTCACCTACCGGATGGACGCGCACACCACCTCCGACGACCCCACCCGCTACCGGCTCGCCGACGAGCTGGAGGCGTGGAAGCTCAAGGACCCGATCGAGCGGGTCCGGGTGCACCTGGTCAAGCAGCAGTGGGCCGACCAGGCGTTCTTCGACGAGGTGCAGGCCGAGTCCGACGAACTCGCCGCCGGGTTCCGGGAGTTCTGCGTGAACATGCCCGACCCGCCGCCCGGCCGGATCTTCTCCGAGGTCTACGCGGACGAGCACCCGGTGCTCGCCGCGCAGCGCGACGAGTTCCTGGACTACCTGCACGGTTTCGCCGACGCCTCGACTGGTGCACAGGGTGGTGAGCACTGATGGTGGCTCCTGCGATGGACCGCACGGTGAAGACAGCGTCCGCGACGCAGAAACTGACCATGGCCAAGGGCCTGAACATGGGGTTGCGCGCGGCCATGGAGGCCGACCCCAAGGTGCTGGTGATGGGTGAGGACGTCGGCAAGCTCGGCGGCGTCTACCGGATCACCGACGGCCTGCAGAAGGACTTCGGCGAACAGCGCGTGCTGGACACCCCGCTGGCCGAGTCCGGCATCGTCGGCACCGCCGTCGGCCTGGCCATCCGCGGCTTCCGGCCGGTGTGCGAGATCCAGTTCGACGGGTTCGTGTTCCCCGCGTTCGACCAGATCGTCAGCCAGCTCGCCAAGCTGCACTTCCGCAGCCAGGGCAGGGTGAAGATGCCGGTGGTGATCCGGATCCCGTTCGGCGGCGGCATCGGCGCGGTCGAGCACCACTCCGAGTCACCCGAGTCGTACTTCGCCCACACCGCCGGGCTGCGCGTGGTGTCCTGCTCCAACCCGCTGGACGCGTACTGGATGATCCAGCAGGCCATCGAGTGCGACGACCCGGTGATCTTCTTCGAGCCCAAGCGGCGCTACCACGAGCGCGCCCAGGAGGTCGACCTCAGCGTCCCGCCGCAGCCGCTGTTCAGCTCGCGGGTGCTGCGCCAGGGCTCGTCGGCCACCCTCGTCTGCTACGGCCCGATGGTGCGCACCTGCCTGGACGCGGCCACCGCCGCCGCCGAGGACGGCATCGACCTGGAGGTCATCGACCTGCGCACGCTGTCGCCGCTGGACCTCGACCCGGTGTTCGCGTCGGTGCGCAAGACCGGGCGGCTGATCGCGGTGAGCGAGGCGCCGCGCGAGTCGTCGCTGACCGCGGAGATCGCCACCCGCGTGCAACAGGAGTGCTTCTACTCGCTGGAGGCCCCGGTCCTGCGGGTCACCGGCTTCGACACGCCCTACCCACCGAGCAAGCTGGAAGACGACTTCCTCCCGGACCTGGACCGGGTGCTGCACGCCGTTGACCGTTCGCTGGCCTGGTGAGGGGGCTTCACATGCCGCAGATCAAGCACTTCCCCCTGCCCGACGTCGGTGAGGGGCTGACCGAGGCGGAGATCCTCACCTGGCACGTGGCCCCGGGTGACACCGTCACGGTGAACCAGATCATCGTGGAGATCGAGACCGCCAAGGCCGCGGTGGAGCTGCCCTGCCCGTACGCGGGCGTGGTCACCGAACTGCTCGCCGAGGTCGGGCAGACCGTCGAGGTCGGCACGCCGATCATCAACATCGACGTGGACCCGGGCGGCGCCGCCGCCCCGGCCGGTGCCGCCGCCAACGGCACGGCCGCCGGTTTCGCGGTCAACGGCACCACCACCGAGGCCGGCCAGCAGGCCGGCGCCGAGCAGGTCCTGCCCAACCTGGTCGGCTACGGGCCCAAGTCGTCGTCCGCCACCCGGCGGCGGCCCCGCAAGGACGCACCCGCGCCAGCGGCGGCGCCGGCAGCGGTGCCGGCCGCCGCGACCGCGACCGCGGCGCCGGTGGCCCCGCCGGCTCGGGTGGCACCACCACCGCCGCCGGTCGCACCACCGGCCCCGACCCCCGCACCGGCGCCGGCCCCGGCCGCGCCGGCCGGTGGGCCCGGCCTGGTCCCGCTGGCCAAGCCGCCCGTGCGCAAGCTGGCCAAGGACCTGGGCGTGGACCTGCACGCGCTGGCCGGCTCCGGGCCGGGCGGCGTGATCACCCGGGAGGACGTGCAGCGGGCCGGCGAGCCGACCTCGGGCGCGGTCCAGGGCGCGCCCGGCTACGACGCCGCCACCCGGGAACGGCGGGTGCCGATCAAGGGCGTGCGCAAGGCGACGGCGCAGGCCACCGCGGACAGCGCGTTCACCGCGCCGCACGTCACCGAGTTCCTGACGGTGGACGTGACCCCGATGATGGAGCTGCGGGCCAGGCTGAAGAACCACCCGGAGTTCCGCGACGTGAAGCTGACCCCGCTGGCCTTCGCGGCCAGGGCGGTCTGCCTCGCGGTGCGCCGCACCCCGGACGTGAACGCCACCTGGGACGAGGCCGCTGGCGAGATCGTCTACAAGGACTACGTGCACCTGGGCATCGCCGCGGCCACGCCGAGGGGCCTGATCGTGCCCAAGGTCCGCGACGCCGACCAGCTGTCCCTGGCCGAACTGGCCCGCTCGATCGAGGAACTGGCCACCACCGCGCGGGCCGGGCGCACCACCCCGGGGGACATGGCGAACGGCACCATCACCATCACCAACATCGGGGTGTTCGGCGTGGACACCGGCACGCCGATCATCGCCAGCCCCAGTGAGTCGGCGATCCTGGCCCTCGGCGCGATCCGCGACATGCCGTGGGTGGTGGACGGCCAGGTGGTGCCGCGCAAGGTCTGCCAGCTCGCGCTGAGCTTCGACCACCGCGTGGTGGACGGCCAGCAGGGCTCGCGGTTCCTGGCCGACGTGGGCGCGCTGCTCGCCGACCCGGCCCTGGCCATCACCTACTGAACACCTACTGAACAACTGGGGAGGACCGGGCACGTGCGAGTGCGTCAGCCACGTGCCCGGTGCCCGGGACGAGACGCGGTGCCCGACGAGACGCGGCGCCCGACGAGACGCGGCGCCCGGCCCACAAGGGGGAGGGGGACCGGGCACCGCGAGTGAGCTGTGGTGGGCGCACACCACAGTTCACGTCATCCGTATCGCCGGCCCGGTGCTTTCGTGTACACCGCCGAAATCCGGCGCACACCACCCGTGCTGGGCAATCGCCAGATCATCGCATGCCGTGTGTTGAGCGCCACAACTGCCGGTGGCTCGGGGTGTTCGGCGGTCAGGCGGCCAGGACACGGCGCAGCCAGTTGATCCGGCTGGCGCGGGCCTCGCGGGCCAGCGGGGTGTGCGGCACCACGCCGTCGAAGTTGTGGCAGCCGCCGGCCCAGATGTGCAGCTCGGCCTGGCCGCCGGCCTGCCACAGCCGGGAGGCGTAGGCGACGGCCTCGTCGCGGTAGGTCTCCACCGAACCGGCCTCGACAAAGGCCGGGGGCAGCCCGGACAGGTCGGTGGCGCGGGCCGGCGCCGCGTACGGGGAGACGTCCGGACCACCCGCGGCGGCGCCGAGCAGGGCCGACCAGCCGGTGGCGTTGGAGATGCTGTCCCACACGCCCTCGCCGACGAGTTCGGTGCTGGACGGGGTGCTGGCGCGGTCGTCGAGCATCGGGCACACCAGCAGTTGCCCGCGCAGGCGCGGGCCGACCCGGTCCCTGGCCAGCAGGGCGGTGGCCGCGGCGAGCCCGCCGCCCGCGCTGCCCCCGGCGACCACCAACCGGTCGGGGTCGATGCCCAGCTCGGCCAGGTGCTCGCCGACCCAGACCAGCCCGGCGTAGCAGTCCTCGACCGGCGCGGGGTGCGGGTGCTCCGGGGCGAGGCGGTAGTCCACGCTGACCGCCACCAGGGGGATCGCCGCCATCCACGCCAGCACCCAGTCCAGGCCGGTGTAGTTGCTGCCGGCGACCATGCCGCCGCCGTGGATGAAGTACAGGCCGGGCAGCGGGCCGGCCGGGTCGGTTCCCCCGGGGTGGCCGGTGTCCTTGGGGCGCAGCACCAGCAGCGGCACCTCGGTGCCGTCCGGCCCGGGAGCGGTCAGCTCCTCGGCGTGCACGTGCTCGCGCAGCTCGGCCAGGCCGCTGCTGTGGCCGGCCGAGGTGACCTCGCGCAGCCGTCCGATCAGGTCCGGGGTGATCGACGGCGGCAGCACCGCGTTGACCGCCGGCAGCGCCTTGGCCACCTCGGGATCGAACGGGGGATGCACCCGTCGTGCCATGTCCACACTCCTCCTCGGGTGCGCACGCCCGGTCGTCGGGCGCGCGCCAGGGCCGCCGCCGCGATTGTGCCGGTGCGGCGGCGGCGTGGCCGAGCGGATTACGCCGGGCGGATCACGTCGGGCGGATCACGCCTAGCGGATGTGCCTGCCGGAGATCGCCCGGGAGATCACCAGGCGCTGGATCTCGCTGGTGCCCTCGAAGATGGTGAAGATCTTGGCGTCGCGGTGCATCCGCTCCACCGGGTGTTCGCGGGTGTAGCCGGCGCCGCCGAGGATGTGGATGGCGCGTTCGGTCGCCCAGACCGCGACCTCGCCGGCCTTGAGCTTGGACATGGAGCCCTCGCCCGCGGTGAACGGGACGTCGCTGCGGCCCATCCAGGCCGCCCGCCACACCAGCAGACGGGCCGCGTCGATCTCCATCCGCATGTTGGCCAGGTCGAAGGCGATCGACTGGTGTTCGACGATGGGCCGGCCGAACGCCTCGCGCTGCTTGGCGTAGTCCAGCGCGTACTCGTAGGCGGCGCGGGCCACGCCCACGGCCATGGCGCCCACGGTGGGCCGGGTGGTCTCGAAGGTGGCCATGGCGGCCTGGCCGCCGGCGCGCTGGCCCTCCCTGGCCCTGGCCAGCCGCGCCGCCAGGCGTTCCCGCCCGCCCAGCACGCAGCGGCCGGGCACGCGCACGTCGTCGAAGAACACGTCGGCGGTGTGCGAGGCGCGCAGGCCGTGCTTGCGGATCTTGCGGGTGCTGTGCACGCCCGGGGTTCCCGGCGGGACGATGAACCCGGCCTGGCCGCGCGCGCCCAGTTCCGGGTCGACCACGGCGGTCACCACGTGCACGTTGGCGATGCCGCCGTTGGTGGCCCACGCCTTCTGGCCGTTGATCACCCACTCGTCGGTGGCCTCGTCGTAGCGGGCCCTGGTGCGGTAGCCGGCCACGTCCGAGCCGGCCTGCGGCTCGGACGCGCAGAACGCGGCCAGCTTGGGGTCGTCCTCGTCGCCGAAGCAGGCCGGCACCCACTCGACCAGCTGCTCGGGTTCACCGGCGGCGAAGATGCCGGCCACGGCCAGTCCGGTGCCCATCAGGGCGAGGCCGATGCCGGCGTCGCCCCAGAACAGCTCCTCGGTGGCGATCGGCAGGGACAGGCCGGTGGGGTCGGAGAACCAGGTGGCCAGCGACTCGAAGCCGTAGACCCCGAGCTTGGCCGCCTCCTTGATGACCGGCCAGGGGGTTTCCTCGCGCTCGTCCCACTCGGCGGCGGCGGGGCGGATGACGTCCTCGGCGAACCCGTGCACCCAGTCGCGCAGGTCTGTCTGGTCCTCGTTCAGTTCCAGGGAGAAGCCGGCCATGGTGTTCTCTCGCTCCTTGGTTGGCGGCAGCCCGCTCGGCGTGGCTCGGGCGGCCGCGCCTCGGCGACCGCGCCGTGGGGGGACTGTGCCTCGGTGGGACTGTGCCTCGGGGGACTGGGCATTGGGGGGACTGGGCCTGTGGGCTAGGCCTTGGGGATGGTGAACAGGTTGGTCAGCCCGGCGGCGAAGGCCAGGTCGCCGGCGACCTTGAGCTTGCCGGTCATGAACAGCACGGGCGCGGACGCGTTGCCGGTGACCAGCTTGAGGAAGTCGACCGGGGTCAGGGTGACGGTGGCGCGGGGTTCGCGGGAACCGTTCTTGCTGACCGCGCACGTCTCGTTCTCGATGACGGTCTCGTAGCGGTCGTAGCCGTCGTCGGTGGCCGCACCGCTGATCCGCCAGTGCACCACCGCCTTGGTGGACCCGGCGCGGTCGGCCCGGAAGTGCACCTCCATCCGGCGGAACACCTCGTCGAGGATGCGTTCCCGCAGCACCGGCTGACTGGTCACGGCCTCGATCTGGTCCTTGCCGGCGCGGGCGATCAGCCGGGCGAAGTTCTGCGGGTCCAGCTGGCTCAGGTTCACCGCGGCCCCGGCGTCGGCCAGGTCGCCGAGCACGGCCAGCAGGTCGACGAACTGCTCGCGGCTCAGCTTCTTGGGGTCGATGGCCCTGGCCACCACGTCGATGTCGAGTTGCCTGGCCGCGTCCGAGGCCGGGTCGAGCCGGCGCAACGTGGTGATCAACTCGTCGGGGCTCAAGCGCGCAACGGCGTCGGGGCTGAGATCGATGTTGGTCATGGCAGCACCTCCATACCTACTGACGAGTAAATCTACTGGCGAGTAGGTAGGCTTGCAAGCTGCTGTGGATAATCTGACCTCAGCCTTCAGGGGGTGCCATGCACACCGACACGCGGTCCGTCGGGCACGCACACGCGCGAACAGCAGAGCTGACAGACCTGGGAGGGGACACGAGCAGGGACGACACCACCGCCGACCCGCCAGCGGCGCACGCCGCGCCACCGAGACGGCCCCGGGCCAAACGGCTGCCCCGCGCGGTGCGGGAACGGCAGATCCTGGACGCGGCCGTGGCCGTGTTCTCCCGACACGGCTTCCACGCGGCGTCCATGGACGAGATCTCCGAGGTGGCCGGGATCTCCAAACCCATGCTCTACGCCTACCTCGGCTCCAAGGACGAACTGTTCGCCACCTGCATCCGCCGCGAGGCCACCCGGCTGATGGAGACCATCGCCAGCGGCGTGGACCCGGCCGACGCGCCGGACGTCCAGCTGTGGAGCGGGCTGCGGGCGTTCTTCGGCTTCGTCAGCGAGCACCGGGACAGCTGGCGGGTGCTGCACCGCCAGGCCAGCTCCCAGGGCGGCCCGTTCGGGGAGGAACTGGCCGAGATGCGGCGCAGGGCGATCACCCTGGTCGCGGCGCTGCTCGTGCGCTGCGCCAGCAACCAGGGCGCCGCCTACACCCAGCGGGACACCGACAGCATGGCCGCCGCACTGGTCGGCGCCGGCGAGTCGCTGGCCGACTGGTGGCTGGACCACGCCGAGGAGTCGGCCGGCGCCACCGCGGCCCGGCTGATGAACATGATGTGGATGGGCTTCGGCGACCTGGTCGAGGGCCGCGTGTGGCACCCGCCCGCGCACAGGAGCACTGGCGAGGACTGACCGGCGGCGCTAGCCGGGACCGACCGGGCCGACCGGGCTGACCCGCCCGAGCAGGTGCGGTGTGGCCGTACCGGCCTGGCGCAGCGCGAAACCCCAGCCGCGGTCCGGGTGCTCGCCTCGGCTTTCACCACGGCCGTTGTCACGGCCGTCCCCGGGGCCGTCCCGGTGGTCCTCCCGGTGGTTGTCCCCTGACCAGCGGGACAGGGTCACGGTGGCGGGCAGCAGCACCGGGCGGGCGAACCGCACGTCCACGGTGCAGGCGTCGGGCAGGCTGTCCTGGAGCGCGGCCAGGCAGCGGGCCGTGGTCCACATGCCGTGCGCGATGGCCCGGGGGAATCCGAACAGCCGCGCGGTCACCGGGTGCAGGTGGATCGGGTTGCGGTCACCGGAGACCGCCGCGTACCGCCGGCCGGCGTCCCCGGCCACCCGCCAGGTGCCGACCACCTCCTCGGTGCCGTGGCCGGTCGGGTCCGGCCCGGGTGCGGGTGCCTGGTCCGGTGCGGGTGGCGCGGCCCGCCCGGGGACGCGCTCGCGTTTCAGGTAGGTGCTGACCTCGCGCCACACCACCTGCCCGGCCACCGCGCACTCGGTGAGCACGTCGAACTGGCGGCCCCGGCGGTGCGGCCGCAGGTTGTCCGCCCGCACCGACAGGGTCAGCGGCTCGGCCACCCGCAGCGGCCGGTGCTGGGTGACGCGGTTGGCCACGTGCACCAGCCCGGCCAGGGCGAACGGGAAGGTCCGCGCGCTCATCAGCTTGATCTGCACGGGAAAGGCCAGCAGGTGCGGGTAGGTCACCGGCAGCCGGCCGGCCACCGCGAACCCGCACACCTCGGCGTAGCGGGCCAGGTGGCGCTGGTCGACCAGCAGGTCGCGCCGGACGTACTCGGTGTCCGGCAGCCGCTGACCCCGCCGGGCGAAACCGGTCAGCACCGCCCTGGGGTAGAGCAGCGCCAGGCTCGGGGTGGTGCGCAGGACGCGGGTGGTGGTGCTGTTGTCCGTGGTGGTGCCGTTGTCCGCGGTCATGGCTGGTCCTCTCCGCCAGGTCGGGCCGGGCTCACGCGCCGAGCAGGCTCTGCCCGCAGACCCGGACCACGTTGCCGGTCACCCCACCCGAGGCCGGGTGCGCGAACCAGGCCACGGTCTCGGCCACGTCGACCGGCAGGCCGCCCTGGGCCATGCTGTTCAACCGCCGGCCCGCCTCCCGGAAGAACAGCGGCACGGCCGCGGTCATGGCGGTCTCGATGAAGCCCGGCGCCACCGCGTTGATCGTGGCGCGGCGCTCGGCCAGCCGGGGCGCGAGCGCGGTCACCATGCCGATCACCCCGGCCTTGCTGGTGGCGTAGTTGGTCTGCCCGGCGTTGCCGGCGATCCCGGCGATCGAGGACACCCCGATGATCCGGCCGCGCTCGCGCAGGGTGTTCCCGGCGAGCAGGGCCGCGTTGATCCGCTCCTGGCTGGTGAGGTTGACCGCGAGCACCGCGTCCCACCCGGCGGCGTCCAGCCGGCCGAGCGTGCGGTCCCGGGTGATGCCGGCGTTGTGCACCACGATGTCCACCCCGGGGTGCGGCCGGCCGCCCGCGTGGTTGTCGAGGTGGTCGACCAGCTGGCGCGGCGCGTCCTCCGCGGTGATGTCCAGCAGCAGGGCGCTGCCACCCAACCGATTGACCACAGTGGACAGTTCGGCCCGCTGGGCCGGCACGTCCAGGCCCAGCACGTGCGCGCCGTCCCGGGCGAGGACCTCGGCGATGGCCGCGCCGATGCCCCGGGACGCGCCGGTCACCAGGGCGACCCGGCCGGCCAGCGGACGCTCCCAGTCGTCCGGCGGGGCCACCGCGCCCGCGCCGATCCGGATCACCTGCCCGGAGACGTAGGCCGATTTCGCGGACAGCAGGAACCGCAGGGTGGACTCGATGCCCTGCTCGGCCCCGGCGGCGACCCGGACGAGCTGGACCGTGGCACCCCGCCGCAGCTCCTTGCCCACCGAGCGGGTGAACCCCTCCAGCGCGCGTTGGGCGATGTGCTCGGCGGTGTCCCCGGCCTGCTCGGGTGGACTGGCCAGCACCAGCACCCGGCCGCAGTCGGCCAGCGCGCGGATCACCGGGTGGAAGAAGGCGTGCAGCTCGCGCAGCTGGTCGCCGCGGGTGATGCCGGTGGCGTCGAAGACCAGTGCGCCGTACCGGCGGCCCGGCTCGGCCGCGGTGTGGACGTCCGCGGGCAGGGCGCTGAGCACCGCGCCGACCGGCTCGCCGAGCCGACCGCCGGGCGCGCCGCCGACCAGCACCGGTCCGGTCAGGACCGGCTGGCCGGGCCGGTGGCGGCGCAGCGGGTGCGGATTGGGCAGGCCAAGGGCGTGCACCACCCGGCGGCCCAGCCCGGAGGTGGCGAAACGCTGGTATCGATCGGTCATCCACGCCTCCCTACTCGCTGGTAAGTCTACTGAGAAGTAGGTTATTGTCGATGGTGTCGTGAGGTTCAGGAGGAGGGCGACATGACCGGGGCAACCGTGCCAGGTGTTCGCCGTGTGGCCGTGGTCGGCGGCAACCGCATTCCGTTCGCCCGGTCCAACGGCCCCTACGCGCACGTGTCCAACCAGGAGATGTTCACCGCGGTGCTGGACGGCCTGGTGCGGCGGTTCGACCTGGCCGGCGAGCGGTTGGGTGAGGTGGTCGCCGGCGCGGTGCTCAAGCACAGCCGGGACTTCAACCTGGTCCGCGAGTGCGTGCTGGGCAGCGGGCTGGCCCCGGACACGCCAGCGCACGACATCCAGCAGGCGTGCGGCACCGGCCTGCAGGCCGTGCTCGGCGTGGCCAACAAGATCGCGCTCGGCCAGATCGACGCGGGCATCGCCGGTGGCGTGGACACCACCAGCGACGCGCCCCTGGCCCTCAACGACGACCTGCGCCGGGTGCTGCTCGACGCCAACCGGGCCAGGGGCGTCGTGGCCAAGCTGCGCCAACTGGCCCGGTTGCGGCCCCGCCACCTGGTGCCCGAGCAGCCCCGCAACGCCGAGCCGCGCACCGGGCTGTCCATGGGCGAGCACGCCGCCCGCACCGCCCGGCAGTGGGGCATCGGCCGCACCGAGCAGGACGAACTTGCGGTGGCCAGCCACCACAACCTGGCCGCCGCCTACGACCGCGGCTTCTTCGACGACCTGGTCACCCCCTTCCTCGGGTTGACCAGGGACCACAACCTGCGGCCGGACACCAGCGTGGCCGCGCTGGCCCGGCTGCGGCCGGTCTTCGGCCACGGCCCGGACGCCACCATGACGGCCGGCAACTCCACGCCGTTGTCCGACGGCGCCTCGGCCGTGCTGCTGGCCAGCGACGACTGGGCCGCCAGCCGGGGCCTGCCGGTGCTGGCCCACCTGACGTTCAGCGAGACCGCGGCCGTGGACCACGTGCGCCCCGGGCCGGACGGCTACCAGGAGGGCCTGCTGATGGCACCCGCCTACGCCGTGCCCAGGATGCTGGCGCGGGCCGGGCTCGGCCTGGCCGACTTCGACTTCTACGAGATCCACGAGGCGTTCGCCGCCCAGGTGCTGGCCACCCTGCGGGCCTGGGCGGACCCGGACTTCTGCCGCGACCGGCTCGGCCTCGACCAGCCGCTCGGCCCGATCGACCGGACCAAGCTCAACGTTGCCGGCTCGTCGCTGGCCGTGGGGCACCCGTTCGCGGCCACGGGCGCGCGGATCGTGGCCACACTGGCCAAGCTGCTCGCCGAGCGCGGCTCCGGCCGGGGCCTGATCTCCATCTGCGCGGCCGGCGGGCAGGGCGTGACCGCGATCCTGGAACGCTGACGCGCTGTGCGGCTCGGCGGGTAGCGCGCATGCCCCGGCCGGTCAAGCAGGTCACCCGGTTCAGCGACGTGGTTGTGCACAGCCGCCCGGGTTGTCCACAGTCTCCGTCGACCGCGCGTCCCGCGCGGGGGGCGTGGGTAGGCTGGACCTGGGGTCGCCCCCCTGGGAGGGCGGGGGTGGGTCCATCGGGCGTTGTGGTTCGCCGGCCCCGCCCCGCGCGGTGGTCTCGGCAAGGGGCCTCGCCGTCTCGGGGTTGTCCGGTGGTCGTCGCCGGTCGTCGCCGCGGCCGAGCGGTGCCGCGCGGTCGGCCGGGTGCGGTTGGCCGGGTCCGTCGGCCCGGTTCCGTCGGGTGGGTTCCGTGGGCCCGGTTCCGTCGGCCGGGTTCCGTCGGGTTCCTCGGCGGGGTCAGTCCAGCGGGGTCAGTCCAGCAGGGTCCAGGTGGCCGTGCAGGTGGCCGAGACGGTGACGGGCTGCGGCGCCAGGTTGAGTTCGCGGATGTCGCGCACGCTCTCCCACGCACCGGCACCGCCCGGAACCGGCATGGCACTGCCGTAGCCCACGGCCACCTCGGCCGCGTCGCCGTCGGTCAGCCGCAGCAGCGGCCCCAGGCGGGCGGCCAGCGCCTCGGCGTAGCCGGCCGCGCGGCGGCGGGCGTCGACCACCGCGTGCCGCTGGGCCTCGCGCACGGCCTCGGTGGTGTCGGCCAGTTCCCAGAACGGGCCGTGCAGGGTGGCCGGCTCGGCCGCGATCAGCTGCCCGAGCACCTCCTCCAGCAGCGTCAGCCCGTCCACGCGCAACTCGTAGTACTGCTCGGCGCGGCAGCCGACCTGCCGGCCGTTCTCCCAGGCCGCGTTCACCGACAGGCGTCTGGCCCGCACCTGGACGCCCACGGCGGTCAGCGACTCCTCCACGGGCGTCACCCGACGGGACAACTCGGCGATGGCCGCGCCGCGGCTGGCGGCCGGCGCCGAGTAGGACACGGACAGGCCGGCCCGGTCGGGGGCGCGCTCGACCCTGCCCACTCCCCTGGTCACCACTTCAGCCACGCGGCCAAGCCAACCCGGGGCACGCACCGGACGCAACGGGACAGGACGACTTGGGGGCGAAGCCCATTGACTGCCGATGAATCATCGGCTTGTGCGGGAGATCACCGGATAATCGGGTGCGATCATCAGGGTTGGCGGCGCATACTTGAGGCACACAAAAAACTCATTGTGAGAGGGATGGCAGACCCGATGAACATCGCTGCGAGGATTCGCGCTCGCCGTGCCAACGCCCGCAACCGCAAGGCCGTGGCTCGTGCGATCGACAGCGCGGCCACGCCGGCCATGCGCCACGAGCTCATGGCCATCGCACAGGCGCAGCTCAACAACCTTCGGTGATCTGACCGGCCACCGACCACGGGTGGCCAGCTCCCCGGCGTGAGACCCGCGGCGGCTCCCCAACCCGGCCGCCGCAGCACAGGGGGAACAAAAAACGGCTCGGCCCCGGCGAACCTCCCGCTCGCCGGGGCCGAGCCGTGTCCCACGCCCGTGTCAGTGGCTGGCCACCGGCTTGAGTCGGTCGCTGTTCTCGTCCACGTGGTAGTCGTCCGGGTCGGTCTGGTCGGTGCCGTTGAACACCCTGGCCCGCCGGGCGATCAGCGTGACAACCACCGCCACCACCAGGTTCGCCACCACGGCGACCGCGCCCACGTAGATCTGGGTGCTGGAGCCGGCGAATGGGTGCCAGCCGAACAGCGAGATCTTGTCCAGGGTCAGCGCGGAACCACCGAAGTGCGCCTTGTTCGCCGCCGGGTTGGGGATCGTGTAGAGCAGGTACAGGCCCCAGCCCATGCCCACGACCCAGCCGGCCACCAGGCCCCAGACGTGGAACCACCTGGTGTAGAGGGCGATCGCCACCGCGGGCAGCGTCTGCAGGATCATCACCCCACCGATCAGCTGCAGGTCGATGGAGAACTGCGGGTCCACGAACACGATGAAGGCGACCGCGCCGAACTTGACCACCAGCGAGGCCAGCTTGGCCTGCTTGGCCTCCTGCGCCGGGGAGGCGTCCTTCTTCAGGTACTCCTTGTAGATGTTGCGCGTCCACAGGTTGGCCGCGGCGATCGACATGATCGCGGCCGGCACCAGCGCGCCGATGCCGATGGCGGCGAAGGCGATGCCGGCGAACCAGGACGGGAACTGCTGGTTGAACAGCTCCGGCACGATCGTGTTGGAGTCGGCCCTGCCGGTCGCCTCGTTGGTGATCGGCTTGACCCCGGCCACCAGCGCCACGTAGCCGAGCAGCGCCAGCAGGCCCAGCAGCAGCGAGTACGCGGGCAGCGCGACCATGTTGCGCTTGATCACCCGGCGGCCCTTGGAGGCCAGGATCCCGGTCAGCGAGTGCGGGTAGAGGAACAGCGCCAGTGCCGAGCCCAGCGCCAGCGTGGCGTACTGCAGCTGGTTGGTCGCGCTGAGCACGATGGAGCCCTTGGGGTTGCCGTTCGCGCCCGGCTGGGCCAGCAGCTCGGCGGACCGGTCGAAGATCGAACTCCAGCCGCCGAACTTGGCCGGCAGGTAGAACACGGCCACCAGGATCACCACGTAGATGAGCGCGTCCTTGACGAACGCGATCAACGCGGGCGCGCGCAGGCCCGACTGGTAGGTGTACAGCGCGAGGATGAGGAACGCGATGAACAGCGGCAGGTGGCCGAGCAGGCCGCTGCCGTTGAGGCCCATGGTGCGCAGCACCGCCTCCAGGCCCACCAGCTGCAGCGCGATGTAGGGCATGGTGGCGACGATGCCGGTGAGCGCGATCAGCAGGGCCAGGATCCGCGAGCCGTAACGGCCCCGGACGAAGTCGGCCGGGGTGACGTAGCCGTGCACCCGGGACACCGACCACATCCGCACCAGCGGCAGGAACACGATCGGGTAGAGCACCACGGTGTAGGGCAGCGCGTAGAAACCGAGCGCGCCGGCGCCGAAGACCAGGGCGGGCACGGCCACGAACGTGTACGCCGTGTACAGGTCACCGCCCACCAGGAACCAGGTGATCCAGGAGCCGAACTTGCGCCCGCCCAGCCCCCACTCGTCGAGGTGGTCCAGGGTGTTGCCGGCCTTCCACCTGGCCGCGACAAAACCCAGCACGGTCACCAGGACGAACAGGGCCGCGAACACGGTCAGCTCGACCCACTCCAGGCCGCCGTTCACGCCTTGCCCCCCTCGTCGAGGTCGTCAACGCCGAGCCGGTCGGGCTGGTCGGTGCGCACGGGTTCGTCCCTGGTCTTCAGGTAGACCAGACCGACGCAGATCACGCCGACCGGGACGAAGGCGAACTGGTACCAGTAGAAGAACGGCATCCCGAGCAGCCGCGGCTGGTCGAGGTTGAACCACGAGGTGATGAGCATGAGCAGGGGAACCAGCAACAGCAGGTTCCAGGCGTTCCAGCGCAGGCCGGAGCGGCGGGCGCCGCTGTCGGCCTGACGCGGTGGAGCTGACGGCATGAGAGTTGTCCTCCGACGGCCCGTGGGGCGGCCCCTGATAACGGGGCGTGTCCGGGATGTTAGGCCGACGGTGGGACTACGTCACCGTATCGTGACGGTTAACGTCGGATGCGGTGCTCAAATCGTGACTGATTTTCCCAACATATGGGAGAAATAGCCGCTTTTCGGGCATTACGCCGCGCTACCCCGCGTCATGACATCGGATCTCGGCTCAGGGCTGGCCCGCACCGTAGGCCACGACCACCCGGCCGTCCCGGTAGGCGGTCACTATCTGTTCCTCGGCCGCGTTCAGGTACTCGGCCATGGCCCGCTCGGCCCGGTCGACCGCCCCGCTGGTGAGCAGGCCCAGGATCTCCTCGTTCCACGGCAGGTACCGCTCGTGGAACCGCCTCGGATCGCCCATCACGTGGAAGACCAGCCGCAACTCGGCGAGCAGCCGGTCAACCGCCTCGTTCACCCGCTCGCTGCCGGCCAGCCCGGCCACGGCCTCGTGGAAGCGCATGTTGGCGGTGCCCAACTGGACCCAGCGCTGCTGCTCGGCCGCCTGCCTGCCCTCGTCCACGGCGGCGCGCACGGCCGCGCGCGCCGCGTCGGCCGCCGTCGGCCAGGCGCGCAGCGCTCCGCACTCGATGATCCGCCGAGCCTGGTAGAGGTCTTTGACGTCCTGCTCGGTGGGGATCCGGACGAACACCCCCCTGCTGTACTCGTGCACCAGCAGGCGGTCCTGGGTGAGCAGCCGGAACGCCTCGCGCAGCGTGTTGCGGGAGACGCTGAGCGCCCCGCCGATCGCCTCCTCGGACAACCGCAGGCCGGGGGCCAGGTCGCCCTCCAGCACCCGGGCGCGCAGCAGCCTGGCGACCCGTTCGGCCGTGCTGGACCGGCCCAGGTCCACCCTGCCCCTGGCCAGGGAACCCAACCAGTCGTCCGTCCGCGCGGTCGTCATCGCCACTCCAGGTGAAAGCGGATCACCGGGTGCGGCCCGGTGGGAGCCGTGTTGCTGCGCCCACCGGGGCGAGCCGGTGAGCCTGTCAACAGCTTCCCATCTTCGGCAGGTTCCCATCTTCGACGCGGTGGACCGCGGTGGCCAGCAACGATCAACAACAGCGGTGAACCGGGGCAGTATTGAAGGATTGTTCAACGATCCCTACATTGGCTGCTGTACTCGACCACGGAGGTGAGTCGTGGACGTCACCGCCGATCGCGGCGCGCGACCCCGCGCCCGGTCCGGCGCGGTCCCGCGTGACCAGGCCGGTCCCACCGGCGGCTGTGTCAACCTGGTCGCGGCCGGGCACACCACCACCGATGACCGGCCCAGCCGGGCACGCACCACCGCGGACCGGATGTCCGGGGTCAGCCCCAGCGCCGTGACCACGGCCCGCGCGACCCGGGACGCGCCGGCCGCCGCGGGCGGGCCAGCACCGGCGTTCGCCCCCGACCCACCAGGACTGCCCACATGACCCACCCCGATCAGCCGTCCGACGCCGGGCGCCCAGCAGCCCCCGACATGCGGGTGCTGCCCTGCGGGAGCCACGCCCTGCTGGTCGAACTGCCCGACCTGCGGGCCGTGCTCGGGCTCTACGACAGCCTGCGCGCCAACCCGCCCGCCGGGGTGCTGGACCTGGTGCCGGCCTCCACCACGCTGCTGGTCAAGGCCGTGCCCAGCGCTGATCTGGCCAGGCTGGCCCAGGCCCTGCGCGAGGTCCGCTACCTGCCCAGGCAGCAGGCCGACGCCCAGGCCGAGACCGTGCGGATCAGCGTCCACTACCAGGGGCCCGACCTGGCCGAGGTCGCCGCGCTCACCGGACTGACCGAGCGCGAGGTGGTCGCCGCGCACACCGGCACGCTGTGGCGGGTCGCCTTCTGCGGTTTCGCCCCCGGCTTCGGCTACCTGGTCGGCGGTGACGACCGGCTGCGGGTGCCAAGGCGGACCACCTCACGGGTGCGGGTGCCGGCCGGCTCGGTGGCCCTGGCCGACCGGTTCACCGGGGTCTACCCGGTCGCCACGCCCGGTGGCTGGCAGCTCATCGGCCACACCGACGCCGTGCTGTGGGACACCGACCGACAACCCCCCGCGCTGCTCCGCCCCGGGGTGCGCGTGCGCTTTGTGGAGGCCACCTGACATGCCCGGACCCGCCGACAGCACCGCGCACCCCGCGGGCCCCGCACACCCCGAGGGCACAGCGCCCGCTGGTCCGGTGCCGGCCAGCGCCGCGGCTTCGGCTTGCGCCGCGGCTCCGGCTTGCGACGCGCCGCAGCGGGGCCTGCGCGTGCTGGCCACCGGCATGCTCGCGGTCCTGCAGGACCTGGGGCGGCCCGGCCAGGCGTCGCTGGGCGTCGGACACGGTGGTGCGGCCGACCGGGGGGCGCTGGCGCTGGCCAACCGGTTGGTGGGCAACCCGGTGGCGGCCGCGGGCATCGAGGTGACCTTCGGCGGCCTGGGGGTCCGGGCGATCGGCCACCTGGTGGTGGCGGTGACCGGCGCGCCGTGTCCGCTGCGCACCACGGCACCGGACGGTCGTGCCCGAGCCCGTGCGGTCAACGCGGTCTTCCACCTGCGGCCCGGCGAGGAGCTGTGGCTGGACCCGCCGGCCAGCGGACTGCGCTCGTACCTGGCGGTGCGGGGCGGCATCACCGTGCCCCCGGTGCTGGGCTCCCGGTCCACGGACACGCTGGCGAACATCGGACCGGACCGGCTCAGCGCGGGCGCGGTCCTGCCGGTCGGTGTCGCCGCCAACCCGCTGCCCGCCATCGACTTCGCCCCGGTGCCCGGGCCCGGTGGCGACGAGGTGTGGCTGCGCGTGCTGTTCGGCCCGCGCGACGACTGGTTCACCGCCGAGGCCAGGGAACACCTGGTGACCGAGCCCTACCTGGTGACCTCGGAGATGGACCGGGTGGGCATGCGGCTGTCCGGACCGGCGCTGGCCCGCGCTCGGACCGGGGAACTGCCCAGCGAGGGCATGGTGCGCGGCGCGCTCCAGGTGCCACCGTCCGGCCAGCCCACCCTGTTCCTCGCCGACCACCCGCTGACCGGCGGGTACCCGGTGATCGCCGTGGTGGTCGACGCGGACATCGACCGTGCCGCCCAGGCCCGACCGGGCCAGCGCATCCGGTTCCGCGCGGCGTCGAGTCCCGGCGCGAGTCGGCCGGCCGGTGGCTGAGCGCCGCCCGGCGGCGACTCGCCAACACTGGGAAAGGTCAATGCGCGCCCGCCGCACGAGTCGTGGTCAGCTTTTGCCGAGAATTCGAGCGAATCCGTGGCCGCCTTTCTCGACGGCGCGCGGTTGCGGGTTGGTGAACCCGAGTGGCGAAATCGGCAACCGGTCAGTAGGCCGGCAAAGCGCGAGCTGAGCGACCACGGAGTGACACGTGGCGCCGATGTGGAAGGGCACGACACCACCACAAGAGTGGCGTGAGTCGTGGTGAAGAAACGCGGGCTACTACTGGTAGACGCATAAACACCACTGGTGGAGGTACTAACTCACCTGTTTTGGTGTACGCCTCGGGGGTACCGTGCGGGGGCGGGACCAGCCCATCACCGGGGCAACAGGAGGGGGTACCCCGTGAACGAGCCTGCCAAACCACGCGTCCGCCGGCAGTGCACCACGACCGCGGCCAGGCAGCGACCAGCACCATCCGACACCACCGCACCGCGACCACACCGCAGTCGCGAACAGCTCTTCCACCAGCCCAATCCCAGCCCCCACCCACCACCGGGGGGCGTGCCCTGCTCCAGCCTATCGGCGCTGGCCTGGAAAACCAGGGGGATGGCGGAAGCTGTGGACAACTCGGGTGGCTGTGGACAACTCGCGCCACGATCGGGTGGAAAACGGGCGCGCCAGCCACGTTGTGGCATCCTCCGGCGGCCCGCGTGCATTCACCACCGGACCACGCGCGTCCACCTGCTCTGGTTCGGAGTTGTCGCGGAATCCGGCAGGCCCGGCAACAGTGGTAGGCCCGGAGAAACCGGCAGGACCGGGAGAACCGGCAGGCCCGGCAACGGTCGCGGCCCCGCCCGAGCCGGCCTGCCCACCAGCACCGGCGGCGCCGCGGAGAACGGCCGCGCCCCCGTCGCCCGGGACGGTGCTTTCGCGGGCGCTGGCACAGCTCAGCTGAGCTGTGCCGACGAGGTGGGGACATGAGCGGCTCGCGGCGTCCGCGGCTGACCCTGGCGGTTGTCGCGCTGTCCGCCGTGGCAACGCTGACCGCGTGCACGCAGTCGACTGTCGCGGGAACACCCCTTGCGGCGCCCGCCCTGAAGTCCGGCGCTGACCAGGCAGGTCAGGCCGGCCAGGCGGACCGGTCGGACAACCCGGACCAGGCCGACCAGTCGGCCGCCGGTCAGCGGGCACCGGGCAACCGCGTGCCGGCTCCGCCCGGGCTGACCGGGGCCAGTGGTCTGCCCACGCCCGGGCAGTGCTTCAACTCCGCCGAGTTCGTGCCACTCGACTGCGCCCAGGCGCACGAGGCGGAGAGCATCAGCAGCGGCCAGTTGCCGGCTGACCTGCCCGCCGAGTATCCCGGCGAGGAGGTCCTGCGCTCGGCCGCGGTGCCGCCGTGCCGCGCCGCGCTCACCGACTACCTGGGCGGTCAGGACGCGGACGCCACCCGGCTGCAGGTCTGGGCGTTCTGGCCGAGCCAGCGGGGCTGGCGCGACAGCGACCGCTGGCTGCTCTGCTCGGTGATCGAGGTGGGCTCGGACGGCCAGCCCGTGCGCCGCACCGGATCGCTGCGCAACGCGCTGGCCGACGGCAAGTTCAACGCGTTCCAGCGCTGCTCGGCCGGGTCGCCGTCCAAGGACGCGCAGCTGACCATGACCGGCTGCGACCAGCCGCACCTCGGTGAGGCCCTGCCCAGCGTGCTGCCCCTCGGTAAGCCCACCGACCCGGTCCCCAGCGCCGAGGCGATGAACAACGCCGCGCGCGAGCACTGCGACCGGGCGATGACGGCCTACCTCGGGGCGAGCGGCCGGCAGGACGTGTGGACCACCTGGCGCATGCCCAACGCGATGAGCTGGGCCGAGGGCTTCACCAACATCACCTGCTACGCCGAGGCCGTCCGCCTGGTCACGGGCACCATGCGGGGCATTGGCACGGCGCCGCTGCCCGGCTGACCTCGGCCTGGTTCCGGCCGCCCGCCACGGCCCGGCCGGAACCGGGCACCGGCGACCAGCCACCCACCACGACCAGGAACAGCCGAGCAGCGACGCGCGGACCCCGCGTGCTGATCACTCCACAGTGGACCGGGTTCGCGCGGTCACCGCGCGCCCCGGCCCCAGCCACCGGTCCGGCTGGCCAGGTCGGTCATCACCCGTCCGGCGGCCTCGTCGGCCAGGTTCACCCCGGTAGCACCGTGGTGCAGCCGGACACCTCGTCGGACTCACCCGACGACGCCTCCGGCGTGTCCGCGGTGGACTCCTGCTCCTGCTTGCTCGGAACAACGAGCACCATCACCACGGCGGCCAGGGCCAGAAACATCATCGCCACCCCTGCGACGCCCACAGCACACCTCCCCCTGCGCTGCCACGGCACCGGTCCTGTGATCGGCGCCACTACTTGGACGCGCTTCCACGGTCCCGGGTTCCTTCGCTCTCCGCAAGCGCTTTTCCACAACCTGTGCACAGATTTATCCACAGGCTGTGGACAAGTGGCGTTGTCGCTGGTCCCCAGGGTCCCTATCGGGGCACGGAGTTATCCACAGGTGGACGGACGCTGGTGCGGTCCCGGGTGGTCACTGCTCCGGGCGGGTCAGGGCGTCCAACACGTCAGCCGGTTTGGTCTCCTCCGGCAACACCGCGGCGAGATCGGCCAGTTCGTGGGCGGGCGCCGGTTCACCGGTGAGGCGTGCGGCCCTGATCCGGTCCAGCCGGAAGCCCCGGCCGGCCTGGCGGAGCCGGCACCAGCCGATCAGGTACCAACTGCCGCGCGCGGTCAGCAGGCCGGCCGGTTCGACCTCGCGCTCGGTCTCCTCACCCGCGGCGTCGCCGTACCGCAGCCACACCACCTGACGCTCGGCAATGGCCCGCTCCACAGTGGACAGGATCTCGTCGGGCAGCGGCGCGGGCACGACCTGGATGCGGCGGGCCAGGTCCCGGGCTGGTGCCACCGAGCCGGCCGCGATCGCCGCGGTCAGCTTCTGCATGGCGCTCCGCGCCGCCGCCGAGAACGGTGCGGCGCTCTCGGCGGCGGCCAGTGCCACGGCGATGGCGGTGATCTCGGTGGCGGTGAAGTTGATCGGGGGCAGGGTCATGACCGGATCGACGAACCAGCCGCCGGTTCGACCGGCCGCCGCGCGCAACGGGACACCGGCGTGCATCAGCGCCTGCAGGTCGCGTTGGATGGTGCGGGAGGACACCTCGAAGCGCGCGGCGAGCTGCGCGACGGTCCGTGGTCGGGGTGCCGCCGATCGGAGTTCCTCGACGAGCGCGTACAGCCGGTCAGTTCGGGTCATGGCAAGCGAAAACCTTATTGCACACCACCCGATCGGGTGGCCGGCACCGCCCGGTTGAGCGATCTACTAGGCGACCGCCGCGGCCACGAACCGCTCCTGCCGGACCAGCTCCTGTTCTGCCACGGTGATCGGGAACAGGGGGAACCCGTGCGGCGCCTCAGCGACCACGTCGAGCGTGGCGGCGTTGCCGGCGGCCTGCCACCGGGCGGCCATGAACAGCGAGTCGTCCAGCACCGGGTCGTTGGTGCCGACCACGAACCGCGCCGGCGGCAGCCCGGTGAGGTTGGCGTACAGCGGGGAGAGGGCCGGGTCGCGGCGGTCCTCGGCGGACCACCCGGGGGTGTAGTTCTCCCGGAACCAGGCCAGCGTCGGCGTGGACAGCAGCAGGTTGCGCTCACCCCACAGGCGTTGGCTGGGCGTCATGGACAGGTCGTAGGAGCCGAAGACCAGTTGCGCGGCCAGGAACGCGCCGGCCGCGTCGTGCCGGTCGCGCAGCCGCAGCAGGGTGGCCGCGGACAGGTTGGCGCCGGCCGACTCGCCCCCGATGACCAGCCGGTCGGTGCCGAACTCGGCCTCGGCGTTGGCCACCAGCCAGCGGGCGACCTGTTCGCAGTCGTCGTGCGCGGCCGGGTAGGGGTGTTCGGGCGCGAGCCGGTACTCGACGCTCACCACCGCCACCCGGGCGCGCTGCGCCAGCCGCCACAGCCGCGGGTCCTGCTCGCCGGCCGAGCCGAAGGTGAAGCCGCCGCCGTGGATGTGCAGGAAGACCCCGCGCACCTCGGGCGGGGTGAACACGCGCACCGGGACCTCCCGGTCCGGGCCGGGCACAGCGCGCCAGCTGCCCTCGGCCAGCTCGACCGGGCCGGAGTTGCCGCCGATGCCCTGCCGCCACCAGGTTCTGGCCGCGACCGCGTCGTTGAGCACGTGCAGCGGGACTCGCTCGGCCAGTTGGCGCTCCAGTTGCTCGTTGAACGCACGGGTTTCGGCTGCCTCGGCAATGCCGGTGGTGGCCGCGCCCATCACGGCCGCGCCGGGAGCGGCATCGCTGAACTCGCTGTGCGGAAGGCTGCTACCAGGGGTTTTGTGTGTCACGCGGTCAGCTTGGCGCGGCTGCGCGACAACCGCATGTCACCGTTGCGCTGTGGCGCCGATCACAACTCGCTCGGGTGCTGGCGGCGCGAGCGGCGCTGCTGCCCTCCTGGGTGGACCAGGGCGGGACGCGTGCCAGGGCGGCGGATTTTAGGCGCTTCCCGCCGGATTCCACCCAACATCACCCGGTCGGGGCCCGGGTTGTCCACAGCCCGCGGAGTTGTCCACAACCGGGCCCAATGCCGGGCACCCGCACCGCGTGCGCGGATAGGCTGGCGCAGGGCTCGCCCCCCGGTGGTGGGTGGGGGCTGGGCGTGTGGGGCGAAGGGGCCGCCAGCAGCGGTCGCGCCGGTCGCGCGCGCTGGTGTTGTCGCTGGTGGGGGCGTCCCCGACGAAGTGGACCTGGTCGCCCTGCGGCTCCGGTCCGGCCGGAGCACCGTGCGTGGCAGCCGACCGCCGGGAGCGCGCCGGCGGTCGGGCAGCCGCCGCCAAAGCCGCTGGCCGGTGACACCGTCCGCATCGACTTTGCAAAGTCTGCTATTTTGCAAAGCGTTCAGCAAGATCACGGCACGCCACCCGTTCCGGCCGCGAGGGCGGCAGGGACCGGCCGTGGCGAAGGAAGTGGGGAACCCGATGACCGTCCAGCCGGTCCGCCTGTTCGGAGACCCGGTGCTGACCACCCCGGCCGCCGAGGTCACCACCTTCGACCGGGAACTGCACAAGCTGGTCAAGGACCTGCGCGACACCCTGCACGACGAGCGCGGCGCCGGCCTGGCCGCCCCGCAGATCGGGGTGAGCCTGCGGGTGTTCACCTTCCACGTGAACGACGTGGAAGGCCACCTGGTCAACCCGGTGCTCGACTTCCCGGACGAGGAGGAGCAGGACGGCCCCGAGGGGTGCCTGTCCATCCCCGGGCTCTACTACGACACCAAGCGGCGGTTGAACGTGGTCGCCAAGGGCTACACCATGCACGGCGACCCGGTGCAGGTCGTCGGCACCGGCCTGCTGGCCCGGTGCCTGCAGCACGAGACCGACCACCTGGACGGCGTGCTGTTCATCGACCGGCTGGACACCCAGACCCGCAAGGAAGCGCTGCGCGCGATCCGCAACGCCGAGTGGAACAACCAGCCAGGGCCGCGGGTCAAGGTCAGCCCGCACCCGATCTGGGGCAAGCTCGGCTGAGGGGGGTCCGGTGGGCGACGCTGACCACCGGACCCGGGCGCGGCCGGGCGGAAGGGGCGACAGGACGAGCCCGCTCAGCCCAGCCGCTGGCGCAGTGCCTCCAGTTCGTCCCGCAGGGACGTGGGCAGCTTGTCGCCGATCTTGTCGAACCACTCCTCGATCAGCGGCAGTTCGGCCTTCCACTCCTCGGCGTCCACCGCCAGCGCGGCCGCGATGTCCTCGGTGGACGCGTCCAGACCGGACAGGTCGAGGTCCTCGGCCCTGGGCACCCAGCCGACCGGCGTGTCCAGGGCGCCCGCCTTGCCCTCGATGCGCTCGATGGCCCACTTCAGCACGCGCGAGTTCTCCCCGAAGCCCGGCCACAGGAAGCGCTTGTCCTCGCCGCGCCGGAACCAGTTGACGTAGAAGATCCTGGGCAGCTTGGTCGCGTCGGCGTTCTTGCCCAGCGTGGTCCAGTGGTTGAAGTAGTCACCCGCGTGGTAGCCGATGAACGGCAGCATGGCCATCGGGTCGCGCCGCACCTCGCCCACGGTGCCGGCCGCGGCGGCGGTCTTCTCGCTGGACAGCGTGGCGCCCATGAACACCCCGTGCTGCCAGTCCCGGGACTCGGTGACCAGCGGGATCGTGGTGGCCCGCCGCCCGCCGAAGAAGATCGCCGAGATCGGCACGCCCTGGGGGTCGTCCCACTCGGGGGCCAGCACCGGGCACTGGGCCATCGGCGTGCAGTACCGCGAGTTCGGGTGGGCCGCCGGCACCCCGTTCTCCCCGTCGGCCGGGGTCCAGTCCCGCTGCTTCCACGAGGTCAGGTGCTCGGGCTGGTCCTCCATGCCCTCCCACCAGATGTCGCCGTCGTCGGTCAGGCCGACGTTGGTGAACACCGAGTTGCCCCGCTCGATGGTGCGCATCGCGTTCGGGTTGGTCTGCCAGTTGGTGCCCGGCGCGACACCGAAGAAACCGAATTCCGGATTCACCGCGTACAGCCGGCCGTCCGCACCGAACCGCATCCACGCGATGTCGTCGCCCAGCGTTTCCACCTGCCAGCCCGGAATGGTGGGCTGCAACATGGCGAGATTTGTCTTCCCGCATGCCGACGGAAATGCGGCGGCAATGTAGTAGACCTTCTTCTCCGGCGAGATGAGCTTGAGGATGAGCATGTGCTCGGCGAGCCAGCCCTCATCACGGGCGATCACCGAGGCGATTCGCAGCGAGAAGCACTTCTTGCCCAGCAACGCGTTTCCGCCGTAGCCGGACCCGTAGCTCCAGATCGTCCGCTCCTCGGGGAAGTGCGTGATGTACTTGGTCTGGTTGCACGGCCACGGCACGTCTTTCTCGCCGGGCTCCAGCGGTTTGCCCACCGAGTGCAGGCACGGCACGAAATCCGCGTCCTCACCGAACTTGGCCAGTGCCTTGCTGCCCATCCTGGTCATCACCCGCATGGAGACGACCACGTATTCCGAGTCGGTGATCTCCACGCCGAGTTTGGGGTCCTCCGCCTCCAGCGGACCCATGCAGAACGGAATCACGTACATGGTCCGTCCACGCATGCAGCCCCGGTACAGCTCGGTCATCACCGCCTTCATCTCGTCCGGCGCCATCCAGTTGTTGGTCGGCCCGGCGTCGGCGGGGTCCTGCGAGCAGATGAAGGTGCGCTCCTCGACCCTGGCGACGTCGTCCGGGTCGGAGGCGGCCCAGAAGGAGTTCGGTTTCTTCGCCAGTCGGACAAAAGTCCCAGCCGCCACCAACCTGGACGTCAAGCGCTCCCATTCCTCGTCGGAGCCGTCCACCCAGACGACCTGATCCGGGGTTGTCAACTCGGCCACCTCGCGCACCCAGGACAGGAGGCGTTGGTGGTTGGTGGGTGCCTGATCGAGACCCGGAATGGTCACTGCCGTCATCTCGTCTCCTGACTGAGCGCCACTGGCCCGCACCAGACGCCGCTGGTTCCGCTGCGGGACGGCGACGTCCTCGAAAAATGGCTGAGCCCGCCCGGCTGGACGGGCGTGCCGTGAAAAAGGGATGGCCCGAGGTTAGCGGGGTTAAACATTGAACGCCGACCCGAAACGTGTAGCTTCTCTCACAGGAACGATTCGGTAATCGATTCAGCACCCGTTTACCCACAGCTGCCGAGCCGTTCACCTCCACCCGATCGGGGGTAAAACGGGGTGACATAAACAAAACGGCCCCGCCACGGGTAACCGTGACGGGGCCGGCTCGGGCGTGGCGCGCACCACGCGCCGGGGCGGGCTCAGTTCGGGCTGATCCACTGGCCGGTGGCCGAGTCGATGCGCACCACGCCGCCGAACGTGGCCCCACCGCTGCTGGACTGCCCGGCCGAGGTGGTCTCGTCGTCCCAGCCGATCTCGTCGCTGGACCGCCCGCCCGTGCTGTCCGTCACGTACTTGCCCTGCTCGTCGATGTGCCCCTGCTCGACCACGGTCCAGTCGCCGTCACCGGTGTGCTGGCTGGTGGTGACCTGGCCGTCCCTGGTCATCTCGATGGCGCTGTCCGCCTGCCCGTCCCCGTCCACGTCGGTGAACAGCCACACGTCGCCGTCGTCGTCGCGCACCACCGCGGTGTCGGCCACGCCGTCGCCGTCGCTGTCCTCGGTGGCCGGGCCCACCTGCTGCGGGCCGTCCCCGGTGTCCACGGTCATGCCCTGGCCGGCGCCGCCGGTCGTGCCCTGGGCGTCGGCGTCCTGGGCGGTCGGGTCCGAGGAGGCGTCCACGGTCACCCACTCACCGGACTCGGCGTCGAAGCGGGCCTGGCTGACCAGGTCGCCGTTCTCGTCGAACTCGGTCATCAGGTCGGCGTCGCCGTCGCCGTCGGTGTCGCTGAACGCGAGGTGCCCGCCGTCGTCGGTCTCCACCACCGCGCTCTCGTTGACCCCGTCGTCATCCAGGTCGTAGTTCTCCTGGGCGGTGTACTCCTCGCCGTCGACCGTGACCTTGATGTCCGTGTCCGCGCCGCCGCTCTCGTCGATGTACACCGCTAGCACCCCTTGTCCCAACTCGTCTCGCAAGCTCCGGTTGGACTCACGGTAGGCCCGTCGGGTTCCGCGACGGAACCCACACCGGAAACGATCACCAGCCGGAACAGGGCGGCCGGCGGGCTCAGGCCCGGTCGCGCACGCCCCGGATGCGGCCGAGCAGCTGGTCGATCTTCTCCCGACCGGACCTGACCTCGGCCAGCCGCTTGACCACGCTCTGCGCCTCGCGGTTGCGCTCGCCCGCCTCCATCTTCATGGCCCGGTCCACCTCGCGCAGCTCGGCCTCGATCGCCTCGATGCGCTTGCCCAGCGCCTCGTCCAACGCCAGCATCAGCTGCTGCTCGGCGTCGATGAGCTGCTCGGACACCAGTTGGTCCAGAGTGGACCTGGCGTCGGCGATGGCGTCGCTGAGCCACTGCTTCATGTGCTGCTTGTCCGCGCTGTGCTTGCGGGTGCGCGCCATCCACCAGCCCGCGCCCAGCCCCAGCACGATGGTGACCGGCAGCACGATCGGGTTCAGCGCGGCCACCCCCAGCCCGGCCAGCGGCAGCGTGGCGATCCGGCCCAGCCCCATGCCGCCGGACAGACCCATGAACACCAGCAGCTTGTCCTCGGCCGTGGCCGGCCGCCGCTCCGGGGGCCGCAGCACGATCGGCGGTTGGCCGGCCCTGGCGAACTGGGACCGGATCACCGCCAGCTCCTCGGCGGAGAACAGGTCGGCCAGCCCGGCCTCGGCGACCCGGCCCAGCCGCTCGGTCAGGCCGGCGCTGACCTGGCCGGACACCAGGTGCAGGGCGGCGTCCACCTGCTGCGGCAGCCCGGCCAGCGCGTCCCGGTCGGCCGCGTCGATGGCCTGCCGGAACCAGGCCTGCATGTCCCGCATGTGCCGGCCCACCTCGTGGCTGGTCTCCAGCCGGGCCCGCTGCACCTCGCCGCGCAACCGCACCTGCCAGCCCCGGGTGGACGAGCGGCGCTGGCTGGCCAGCTCCTCCTTGCGGGCCCGCAACGACGCGGCCTCGTCCTCGCCCGTGGTCAGCGCCCGGCGCTCACCCTCCAGTCGGGCGGCCAGCCCGGCAAGCGCGGTGTCCAGCGCGCGCAGCACGTTGGCCTCACCCAGCATCGCCGCCCGGCCGGTGACCTGCTCCTGCAACAGGGTCTGCAACTCGGCCACGCCGGAGCGCTCGCGCAGCATGGCCGCCGCCTCCGGGCTGGGCGCCTTGGCGGCCATCTCGAACATCCGCGCCGACACCGGCAGGAACCGCGCGTCGGCGAACCGGGGCGCGTGCTCGGCCAGCAGCGCCTGGTCGGCCTCCAGCACCTGGCGCCAGCCCCGGTAGTGGTCGGTCTTGGTGAGCGCGAACAGCACGGTCTCCACCCGCTCGCCCACCCGCTGCAGGAAGGCCAGCTCGCCCCGGGTCAGCGGGGCGGAGGCGTCCACGACGAACAGCAGCGCGGTGGCGCCGGCCGCCGCCCGCATGGCCAGCTCGCCGTGCACCGAGTCCAGCCCGCCAACCCCCGGGGTGTCCACAAGGGACAGTCGGGTCAGCAGTGGGTTGGGTGCCTCCACCTCCACGTGCCCCGGCGGCAGCTGGCCGGCCGGCAGCTCGTGGCTGGCCGAGATCCAGTGCACCAGCTCGGTGACGGGGAACGGCACCGGCTCGCGGCCCGGGTAGCAGGCCCGTGCCGCCCACTCCGGACCGTGCCGCAGCACCAGGTAGCTGGCCGTGGCCACCTCGGCGTCCACAGGGGACAGTCCAGGCGTGGCCAGCAACGCGTTGACCAGCGAACTCTTCCCGCGGTTGGTTTCCCCGACCACCACAACGGTGGGCGTGTCCGGCCGCTGCTGGCGCACCTGCGCCACCCACTCGGCCGCCTGCGGGTCGGCCTCCCGCAGCAACCCGGTCAGCCGGTCCCCGGTCTGGCGGACCAGTTGGGCCAGGGGCAGCGCGGTGGTCACCGGGTGTCCCGGTTGGCGCTGGTGTAGACGGTGACGATGGGCGCGCGCAGGGACCGGCCCCGGTCCACGAAACCGACCACCTCGGTCTCCGCGACCACCCCGTCCAGGCTCGGGTCGTCCGTGAGCAGCGTGCCGCCGGCCTCGTGCAGGGCCGGATCGAACCGCTCGCCGTCCGGCCGGACCGCCACCACCCCGATGCCGGCCAGGCCGTCCTCGATCCGCTCGGCCACCCCGGAGCTGCGCGCCCGGTCCAGCGCGTACAGGCACAGCTGCACCAGGGCGCGGCGCTCGGCCAGCGCCTGGTCCAGCAGTTGCTCAGGGCCGGGGCCGGCCCCGGCCGCGGCCGCGACGTCAGCCGTCGGGCAGGAGAAGTCCGTCATGGGCGCCACGCCGTGGTTCGACGCGGGTGCGGCCGGCTCGGTTCCCGCCGGTCCCGGAGCGGCCGGCGGCGCAGGCGGGGCCGCGGGCTGGGCCGGTGGGTGCTGGGCCGGCGGGTGCGGGACCGGGAGTTGGGCCGGCGGGCTCGGTTCGGGTTGCCGCCCCCGCGAGCGGCGAAACCAGGACGCCACCGCACTCACCCCGTTCCCACGGCAGGACCGCCCTGCTCGATTCCGCGCTCGGTGTGCTCCTCGGGCCTGGCGGCCCTGCGATGCTCCCTCGCTGTCATCTCGCGGTCCGCAGCTGCTGCCACATCAGGAAGTACGCCCGGTGCACCACGTGCGCCACCCGGCTCTGTGCCGGGGTGGCGCCGAACGAGGCGAACGAGCGCCACCAGTTGGCCCGCTCCAGGGCGTAGCCGGCCAGCTCCGCCTGGGGGCGGCCGGGCATCTGCAACTGCTCGGCGATGTCAGCGCTGCCACCCACCGCAAGCACCTCGTTCACCAGGTCCTCGGGCATGGCCACCGCACCCGACGCCACCAGCGTCAACGCCTCCAACAGCCGCAGCTGGTGCGCCTCGGGCCTGGCCAGCAGCACCTCGATGGCGTCGTGCACCCGCTGCCGCTCGGCAGGATCACCCGAGGCGTGCGCCAGCGCGGTGACCGACGCGAGCGCCGCCGCCGCCTTGATCCCGTCGGCCCTGGCCCGGAACAGGGCGTCCAGCCGGCCCCGCACCCCGGCCAGCCCGGAGCGGTCCAGCAGGATGCGGCGCAGCGCCCCGGCCGAGAGCGCCGGCTCGGCCCGCAGCGCGCTCACCGCCCGGCCGATCCCGTACAGGTCCAGTCGCTCCAGCAGGCGCATCCGGGTGCCGGCCGGCACCGGGCAGTCCCAGCTGGTGAAGATGTCCGCGGACATCAGCAGGGTGTCGACCGTGGCCTCGTCCAGCTCGGCCAGCTGCCGCAGCGCGTCCGCGTCGGCCGAGGTGAACCCGCCGGTCTCGGCGGTCTCCGCGAGCAGGCCGATCACCGGCAGCACCGCGGCCACCCTGGGCCTGAGGTTCTGCGCCTGCTTGTCGGCCATCAGCAGGGCGGCCCGCCACACGTCGCCGTCCGAGCCGGGCACCGACTCCGGCGGGATGGTGTCCACCTTGTTGAGCACGGCGATCGCGTTGACCGGACCCGCGTCGCGGCGCGCGGTCGCCGCGGTGAACGCGGCCAGCGCCTGCTGGTCGTCGGCGCGCGCGCCCTGGGTGAGCACGTAGAGCACGGCCTCGGCGCCGGCCACCGCGCTGCGCGACACCGGGTCGAGTTCGTCACCGACCGGCGCGGCGTCCGCGGCCGGCGGCGGGCTCACGCCGAGCACCTGCTCGGTCCTGGCCACCGACGCGGTGTCCAGCGAGCCAAGGCCCGGCGTGTCGATCACGGTGAGATCACGCAGCACCGCGTTGGTCAGGAACGCCTCCAGGTGGGACACCTCGGCGATGTCCACCCCCAGCGAGGCCGGGATCATGCCGTTGGCGTCGAACGGCAGCACCTGCTTGCGGCCGGACCGGAAGACCACCTCGACCCGGTCCACCGTGCCGTACTGGAACCGGGTGACCAGCCGGGTGCACTCGCCCACGTCGGTGGGCGCGACCCGGCGCCCGATCAGCGCGTTGACCAGCGTGGACTTGCCCGACTTGATCCGCCCGGCCACCGCGACCTGGAGTGGGGCGGCCAGCCTGCGGGTCACCTCGGCGAAGCCGTGGGCCGTCGCCGGCGAGACCTGGGGCCGGAGCCGGTGGCACAGGTTGGCCACGGCCGCCGACAGCGGGCCGGCCAGATGCTGCTCGGACCCAGTCGTCACCCTCACCCCCTGCGCTGTCCCGGCGAGCCGCCGCCACGGTGAGTCGAATCGTGCCATGCGCGGCCCAGCGCCGGGGACACCCGTACCCGCCGGCCGAACCGGTGACCCAGGCCACCGAACGGGTGAGACGCCGCCCACGTCCGGGCGCGCACCAGCGGAGATGTCAGTCACGCGTGGGGGGACGCGGCACGGGTAGCCCCGAGGTCGTACACGGAGTCAACCTCCAGCCCGACGCCGACGCCGGGCCGGACTACCTACCCTCGACGGCGTGCGGCGGCTGAGCCTGTGGATGCGTGCGCACCCGGTCTTCGGGGACACCCTGATCGCCGGGTGCCTCCTGCTGCTCGACTTTCCCCTCTCCCTGGGTTCGGAGAAGTACTGGCTGCCGTACGCGCTGATCGGCCTGCTGCTGGTCGGGCCGCTGCCGTTCCGCCGGCAGCAGCCCTTCCTGACCGCCTACCTGGTGCTGGCCGGCGCCACCCTGCAACTGCTCACCGTGTTCGCGCTCGCCGGTACTTACAACAACCACGCGCAGGTGCGCGTCGGCGACCTCGCCCTGGGCATCGCCCTGTACACGCTGGTCGCCTTCGGCAGGCCGGCGCAGGCCTGGCTGTACGCGCTCGCGCTGACCATCGGGCTGGTCGGGGCGGGCCTGGCCGGCATCCCGGTGGTCCTGGTGTTCACCGGCGGCACGGTGCTGGCGTTCTGCTGGTTGCTTGGCGGGTTCGTGGGCGCGCGCCGCGCCTACCACGCCGAGGTGGAGCAGCGGGTGCGGATGCTGGAGACCGAACGCGACCAGCAGGCCAGGCTGGCCGTGGCCGACGAGCGTGCCCGGATCGCCCGGGAACTGCACGACGTGGTGGCGCACGCGGTCAGCGTGATCATCGTGCAGGCCGACGGCGCCGGGTACGCGATCCGGACCAACCCGCAGCTGGCCGAGGCCGCGGTGAAGACCATCGGCGAGACCGGCCGGGAGGCCCTGGGGGAGCTGCGCCGGCTGCTGGGCGTGCTGCGCAGCGAGCAGGAGCCCGGCGGCGCGCTCGCCCCCCAGCCGGACGCGCGCGCCCTGGTCGAACTGGTCGAGAAGATCAGGACGGTGGGGCTGCCCGTCGAACTGGAGACCCGGGGCGACCTGGACCGGCTGCCCGCCGCGGTGGGCCTTGGCCTCTACCGGATCGTGCAGGAGGCGCTGACCAACACGCTCAAGCACGCGGGCGTGGGCGCGCGCGCCGTGGTGCGGGTGGCGCGCGAGGACGACCGGGTGGAGCTGGAGGTCGCCGACGACGGCTACGGCAAGCCCCGCGAGGTGGTGGCGGTGTCCGGCGGCAACGGGCTGATCGGCATGCGGGAACGCGCCAGCGTGTTCGGCGGCACCCTCACCGCCGGCCCCCGGCCGGGCGGCGGCTGGCGGGTGCGCGCCACCCTGCCGCTCGCCGACGGTGTGTGACCTCCCGCTGGTGAGTGGCGCCCGAAGCGGTGAACAGCGGCGTTTAAGCTGACCGCCGTGATCCGAGTGCAGCTGGTGGACGACCAGGAGCTGATGCGGATGGGGTTCCGCATGGTGCTCGACGCGCAGCCGGACATCGAGGTGGTCGGCGAGGCCGGCAACGGCCTGGACGCGGTCGAGCTGGCCGCCCGGATCCGGCCCGACGTGGTGCTCATGGACGTGCGCATGCCCGTGCTCGACGGGGTCGAGGCCACCCGGCGGATCACCGAGGCCGGCACGGCCAAGGTCCTGGTGATGACCACCTTCGACATGGACGAGTACGCGCTGTCCGCGCTGCGCAACGGGGCCAGCGGGTTCCTGCTCAAGGACACGCCCCCCAACGACCTGGTGTCCGCGCTGCGCTCGGTGGCCAGTGGGGACGCCGTGGTCTCGCCCAGCGTGACCAAGCGGCTGCTCGGCCGGTTCCTCGGCTCGGCCGGCGGCGAGCTGCGCGACGCCAGCGTGCTGGACGCGCTCACCGAGCGCGAGCGCGAGGTGCTGGTGCTGATCGCCAAGGGCCTGTCCAACACCGAGATCGCCAGGAAGCTGTTCCTGTCCGAGGCCACGGTCAAGACCCACGTCGGCCGCATCCTGGCCAAGCTCGACCTGCGCGACCGGGTGCAGGCCGTGGTGCTGGCCTACGAGACCGGCCTGGTCCGCCCCGGCGACGCCTGACCAGTGCGGTCCGCGGTGCCGGGGCGGGTGCGCCGGGGCCGGGTCGGGCCGGCCAGCGGTGGGCTGGGCGCGGTGACCCCGTGCCCACCGGTGCGGTTGGTGTTCGGGGCCGGGTCAGCCCAGGCAGCCGGGGGTGCGCGCGGTGCTCGGGTCCAGCGCGTTGCGCACCAGCCGGATCGCGATCGGGTTGTAGGAGATGCCCAGGTGCTCGGTCAGGTCGAGCAGGCAGTGCTGTTGCAGGGTGGTGTTCACCACGTTGCCGCCGGCCGCCAGGAAACTGGACGTGTAGGGGGTGACCACCTCGTCGGTCCTGGTGGCGATCACCGTGTAGCGGACCGAGGGGTGGGTCTCGCCGCCGGCGTTGAGCCGGGTGATGAACGCCGAGGACGCCTCCTGCTCCACACAGGACGTGCAGACCAGGCCGAGGATGTCCGAGCCGCCGGGGATCGCGGTGATCGCGGTCAGCAGCTTGTTGAAGTCGGTGCCGTGGTTGGACGGCGCCAGCGCAACCAGTTTGTCCACTGTGGATGAGCCGCCCAGGTTCCTGATGTAGTAGCGGGGCATCATGCCGCCCTGCGAGTGGCCGACGATGTCCACTTTGGACGCTCCGGTGCTGGCGAGCACCCTGGTGACGAACTCGCCGAGCTGCCTGGCGGACTCCGCGATCGGCCCGAGGCCCTGGAGCGGGCTGCCCGCGGCGCCGCCGAGGTTGGGGGCGAACACGCAGTAGCCGTCGGCGGCGAGCTTGCCGGACAGGCCGGCCCAGTTGTCGTAGGCGTTCTCGGCGGTGCCGTGCACCAGCACCACCGGGTTGGGGTGGCGGGCCGAGGGCCGGCAGGACCAGTCGTTGGCCCCGGGCGGGGACGCGGTCGGGTGCAGCAGCGAGTAGGCCGCCGCCGCCAGGAAGTTGTACTGCGCCGGCCCGCTCGCGGCGGCTGCCGCGTCCGCTGCGGCCCCTGTCGTGTCGGGTGCGGCGGCTGCCGTGTCGCGTGTGGTCGGTGCGGTGTCGCGTGTGGTCGGTGCGGGTTCGGCCAGCGCCAGTCCGGAGCCGGCCACGCCCAGGCCGATCACGGCGGCCAGTGCGGCGATGCCCCGCAGCGGCCAGCGCCGCGCCGGTGTGTCGGTCAGTCCACCCATCGGACCTCCGTCGTGCGGTGCGCCGGCCTCGTTGCTGGCGCCTGCTTCCGGCAACGACCAGTCTCGGAACAGGTGACGTGCCACCCCGCAAATACCTACTCGTGGCGTAACCACCACTCGCCAAACGCCTCACCACGGGGTGATCACCCATCCCCCATTCCCGCGAGTCGGGACTTCGCGCAGCGCGTGTTGCACGTTCGCGCACCGCCACCCAGGTGTCTCAACACCCACACGAGTGAGACCGGGGCACGGGGTGTGTCGGGGGTGGGTTCACCCGAACGGGCCTGCGTGAGATGTCAACTCGGGGGGTTTGCAAAGTCGACTCGCGCGGGTGTGGTGGGGAAATCAGGGGTGAGGTCAGGGGGATCACGGATCTGGTCATCCCCGGGGATGAGCGACCGTAGTCCCGCAGGGGGGCCGTGACCGTAGACCACGGGCCGATGTGCCCACGACACGACCACGGGCACTGTGGTGTGGCGCGGTGACACGGCTGCGAGCAGTCAGGGGACGAGGAGCGACGATGATCGAGGCAGTGGGCCTCACCAAGCACTACGGCAGGACGGTGGCCGTGGACAACCTCTCGTTCACGGTCAAACCCGGGCGGGTCACCGGATTCCTCGGGCCCAACGGCGCTGGCAAGTCCACCACCATGCGGATGATCCTGGGGCTGGACCGGCCCACCGCGGGGCAGGTGCTCATCGACGGCACGCCGTACCGGGACCTGCGCCGGCCGCTCACCACGGTGGGCGCGCTGCTGGACGCCAAGTGGGTGCACCCCAACCGGTCGGCGCGCGCCCACCTGCGCTGGCTGGCCAAGTCCAACCGGCTGCCCGAACGCCGGGTGGCCGAGGTGCTCGACCAGGTCGGCCTGACCAAGGTGGCCGGCCGCCGCGCCGGCGGGTTCTCCCTGGGCATGGCGCAGCGGCTGGGCATTGCCGCCGCCCTGCTCGGCGACCCCAAGGTGCTGCTGTTCGACGAACCGGTCAACGGCCTCGACCCCGAGGGCATCCTGTGGATCAGGCAGTTCATGCAGGGGCTCGCGGCCGAGGGGCGCACCGTGCTGGTGTCCAGCCACCTGCTCTCCGAGATGGCGCTCACCGCCCAGGACCTGGTGGTCATCGGCCGGGGCCGGCTGATCGCCCAGTCCAGCACCGCCGAGTTCGTCGAGCGGGCCACGGAGAACACCGTGCGGGTGCGCAGCCCGCAGTTGGACCGGCTGCGCGTGCTGATCGAGCAGCGGGGGCACGCCGTGCGCGAGGACGACGGCGCACTGGTCGTGGCCGAGGCCACCAGCGAGCAGATCGGCGAGATCGCCGGTGCGGCCGGGGTGGTGCTGCACGAGCTGAGCCCGCAGCGCGGCTCGCTGGAGCAGGCGTTCATGCAGCTGACCGGGGACTCCGTGGAGTACCGCACCGAACTGGGCAACGGACTGAACGAGATCGTCGCCGGCACCGACCAGCGGCTCGTGTCGGCAGGTAGGTGAACCGATGACTCTGCTCGCTGTCGAACGCATCAAGTTGTTCTCCACCCGCTCGCCGTGGCTGTGCGTGCTGCTGGCGCTCGGGCTGACCGTGGGCTTCGCCGGGCTGCTGAGCCTGAACGCCCCGGCCGACTACCTCACCGTGTCGGCCACCCAGGCCGGCTACCAGTTCGGGCTGATGGTCATGATGGTGATGGCCGCGCTGGCGATCACCACCGAGTACCGCTTCGGCACCATCCGCGCCACGTTCCAGGCGGTGCCCAACCGCACGGCCGCGTTGCTGGCCAAGACCGTGCTGGTGACCGTGCTCGCCGGACTGATCGGCGAGATCGCGGCGTTCGGGTCGTGGGGCGTGGCCACGGTGTTGCAGCCGGACGTGGACCTGGCGCTGCACACCGAGCAGCAGTGGCGCAACGTGGCCGGGGTCGGCCTGGTGTTCGCGTTCGGGGCGGTCGCCTCGGTCGGGGTCGGCCTGCTGATCCGGCACAGCGCGGGCGCGCTCTCGGTGCTGCTGTTGTTCCCGATGCTGGTGGAAGAGCTGGTTCAGTTGATTCCCCGGGTGGGCAACGACATCCACGACTGGATGCCGTTCGTGAACGCCGAGCGGTTCCTCACCGGAAATCCGGCTGACGGTTCGGCGGTGTCGGATGGAATGTCGGCGATGCCGGCCCCGCCGTTGAGCCCGTGGGGATCGATGGCCTACTTCGCGGCCGCCACCATCGCGGTGTTGGTCGCGGGACTGGTGGTGGCGAACCGCCGGGACGCCTGACCGTCCACTTGAGACGACCGGGGAGCAGCCCGGTCCAACCGCGGGGGAATCGAGTCCGGGCCACCGTTTCGGGGGGTGGCCCGGACTCCTCGTGTGCGCGCTCTGGTCACCGAAAACGGTGTGGGGCAGCGCACAACAAAATGCGTCGAGAGTTTGTTACTTCCTCACCCGTTAGTGCGGATGGCGTAAGAGATGCGTGAAGGAGACGTGAACTCCGGCACAGCGGCATGACATTACCGGCGGAAAGCGCTCATATCGAACCTGACACGAGCGTTCGGCCCCAGCACAGCGCCGTGGTTCGGTGTGCTGGACGTTCAGATCGACGTCACATCCGCCGTCTGGAACCCGTATGGAGGTGAACCATGACGGTGCTCGATCCGAACCTGGCAACCGACTCTCCGCTGTCGGTGCCGCCACAACGAAAAGACTGGGTGCGGGTGGAACCGATTGTGGGCCTGGAGTGGTCCCGCGCCCTGGAACCGTCCGGTGACATCGGACTGGCCACCTGCCCCGCCGACACCCGCCGCGCCTGGATCCACCAGGCGCACGAGGACCAGGTCCGCGCGCTGTACCGGGCGGTGCTCAGGGTGGACGCCAGAGCGCGCGCCCCGTGGTGGGTGCGGGCGCTCGACTCCGGCCGGCTGGCCTCGCGCGCCGCCGGCTTCGCGGTGGAGGACCAGGTCAACGGCCTGCTCGCGATCCGCCCCGGCTGGGTGTACGTGCCGGGCACCGGCTACGGCGAGGACGGCTACTGGGAGTTCGTCCCCTCGGAGAGCGGGCTCACCGGGCCGATGGCCCCCACCACCGTGCAACTGACCGACGCGCACGACGGCTGGGTCGAGATCGTCCCGGCCCACCTGGGCGAGATCGCGCCCACCCCGCGCTGGCTGGACGGCGTGGCCGAACTCGGCGCCAGACTCGACGAGGTGGAGGCCGTCGACCAGCCCGACTGACGGGTGGCATCCGCTGACGGTGTTCACCAGCTCAGGGGCGCCCGCCCGGCCGTGCGCGGCCGGTGCCGCCGACCGGGCGCCTCAGCCGGCCGAGGCCAGCCGGGGGAACAGCTGCTCGGCCGTGCCGCGCTCGATCGCCTGCCGGGTTTCGGCGTCCAGGTCGTGGGCGTCCAGCTGCCCGGTGAAGAACTCGACCGCCGCGGTGGGCGCGTAGGGCCAGTCGCTGCCGTAGAGCACGTGGTCCGGCGCGGCGAAGGCCAGCAGGCTGGGCAGGCTGACCGGGCTGGCGGTCAGCGCCGTGTCAAAGTAGAACCTGCGCAGTTCGGCGAGGGTGTCCTCGGGTGAGTGCCCGCCGGCCATGCTGAGCGTGGCCGCGATCCGGAAGGCGGCGTAGGGCACGAAACCACCGCCGTGCGACAGGATCACCTTCAGGTCGGGGTGCCGGCTGAGCGTGTGCGTCCTGGCCAGGTTCACCGCCGCCCTGGTGGTGTCCAGCAGGAAGTCCACGACGTAGTCCGGCACCCCCGGACCGGACCCCCCGGGCAGCGCTCCCGGGTGGACGAACACCACGGCGCCGCGCCGGCCCAGCTCGGCCATGAGCGGCTCGAACTCGGGATCACCCAGGTAGCGGCCGTTGCTGTTGGCCAGCAGCACCACGCCGTCAGCGTCCAGTTCGTCCAGTGCGTGGGCGGCCTCGGCCAGTGCACCGTCCACATCGGGCAGGGGGAGCGTGGCGAAGAAGCCGAACCGGTCCGGCCGCCCGGCCCTGCGCTCGGCGGCGAACTCGTTGACCCGCCTGGCCCATGTCCGCGCCTCGGCGTCGTCTCCGAAGTGGACACCCGGGGTGGACACGGACAGCACCGCGGTCTGGATGCCCTGATCGTCCATCACCGCCAGCGCCTCGGATTCCGTCCACTGCGGAATAGGAAGCCCGCCGGCCGCCCAACCGGCGTCGAGCAGGTGGGCGCGGTAGTCGGGCGGGACGACGTGGCTGTGGGTGTCCACGCGATGCGTGTTGGCCCTCGGGGTGTCGGCGCTGGGGGTGTCGGCGCTGGAGCTGCTGGCGCTGGGGGTGTCGATGCGGTGTGCCACGGGAACCCCTTTCAAAGCTAACCTTTAGCTAGCTAACAAAGGTTAGGTTAGGAGCCGTGGCAGCAAAGTCAAGTGATCCGGTGGGCGAGCGGACGCCGTCCACCGCCGACCCGCAGTTCGCGGCGTTCGCCCAAGCCGCCGACGCGCTGTTCACCGCGGCCAGGCGCAGCCGGGGCCGGCTGGCCGGCCGGAGTCAGCCCGCGCTGTCCCTGTCCCAGGTGCTGCTCCTGGCGGCACTGGCCGAGCACGCCGAGCTGAGCGTGAGCCAGCTCGCCGACCAGGCCGGCGTGGCCGTGCCCACCGCCACCCGCATGCTCAAGCAGCTGGAGCGCGACGGCATCGTCACCCGCACCCGGTCCACCGCGGACGAGCGCCGGGTGAGCGTCAGCCTGACCGAACACGGCAGCGCCCTGCTCACCGCGCACCACGACCAGCTGCGCGCCGAACAGCTGCGCGCCTTCCAGGAGATCGAACCCGACCAACGCCAGTTGACCATCGAGCTGATGCGCCGGCTGACCGCCCTGATCGACGCGGTCTGACCCGCTGGGCGCGGGCGGAGTCGGGGTGCTGTTCCGCGGATCGGCACCTGGTGGGCGGGGCCGCGAACCGGATGAGAAGGTGGGGGAGTCCACCCCGACCGCCCCCGGACACCGGAGGTCACCGGGCATGCCCGGCGGTCGGTGACGTCACCTCGGATGGCAGGCTCGACACCCGTGAACCCGACCGACCAACGTCCACCACATCACCGCACGGTAGTCAGTTACGTCCAGCGCGGCGAGCGCATGACCGTCGGCCAGCAGCGCGCCTGGGACCGGCACTGGGCCCAGCTCGGCCGGGAGGTCACGGAACTGCCCGCCGGTCCGCTGGACCTGGACGGCTGGTTCGGGCGGTCCGCCCCGGTGCTGTTGGAGATCGGGTCGGGGATGGGGGAGACCACGGCGGCGCTGGCCTCGGCCGAACCCGAGGTCAACTACCTGGCCGTGGAGGTCTACAAGCCGGGACTGGCCCAGCTGCTGCTGCGCGCCGAACAGCTCGGGCTGCGCAACCTGCGGCTGCTGCGCGGCGACGCGGTCACCCTGCTCACCGAGCACGTGCCGCCGGCCACCCTGGCCGGGGTGCGGATCTTCTTCCCCGACCCGTGGCCCAAGAAGCGGCACCACAAGCGCCGGCTGGTGCAGCCGGGGTTCATCGCGCTGGTCGCGTCCAGGCTGGCCCCGGGCGGGCTGCTGCACCTGGCCACGGACTGGGAGAACTACGCCGAGCAGATGCTGGCGGTGTGCTCGGCCGAGCCGCTGCTGCGCAACCGCTACGCCGACTGGGCGCCTCGGCCGGACTGGCGTCCGGTGACCAAGTTCGAACGCCGCGCCCAGGAAGAGGAGCGGACCAGCCACGACCTGATGTTCGAGCGGGTTGGCTGATCGGCCCACCGGACCCAGGACCGGCGCAACCGCTGTGCGCGGCCACGACCGGTCAGTCCACCGGCGCGGCCTCGCACAGGCCCGACTCGGCGAGCGGCCCGCCCAGCGCCATCAGCACGATCAGGCCCAACCCCGGCAGTGCGCCGACCCAGCTCAGCACGGTGTCGATCACGGTGTCCCTCCTCGGTTCGGTGGCCCCGACCGCGGTGGCCGGTGCTCGGTGCGTTGGCCACACCAGAGTCGGTCACCGGCACGTCATCGGGCATCGCCCGCAGGGCCGGTCCGCCCGGGTCGCGGGTCAGCCCTGTGGTTGACCCGCGACCAGACCGAGGTCGGACCCGGCCCGCGACCCAACGCCGACGCGCCGGCCAGCGGCGCCGCCTACTGTCTTCAGCCGTGAACAGCACCTACCTGGGTTGGCGGGCCCTGGGCCGGCGGCAGTGGCCACTCGTGTTGGCGCTGCTGGTCCTGCTCGGGGTCGAGCTGATGACCTGGCCGACGGCGCTGCACGCCGAACGCCTGTGGGTGCTGCCCGGTGTCCTGGTCGTCTCCGCGCTGGCCGTGCTGTCCCCGCGCCGCCCGTTCGACGCGAGCCTGTCGGCGGGGGCGGCCCTGGTCGTCTCGACCGCGCTGTGCCGGGTGATGAACGCCCCGGTGGTGGACAGCCTGTGGGGGCTGACCCCCACCGAGCTGGGCGCGCTGATGGCGCTGGTCGCCATCCTGGTGCGCCAGGAGTCGGCCTGGCGCGCGGTGTTCGGGGTGGTCGCGGTGGTCGTCGGGGTGGGTGTGGTGTGCGCGTTCCGGCCCAGCTACTTCGACCGGTTCGTGCCCGCCGAGTTCTCCGGCGCCTACGCCGGGTTCGACCTCTCGGAGCTGCTGAACGGCGGCGCGCTGCTGGTGGTCTCGCTGGGCACCGGCCTGTACTTCCGCGCCAGGGACCGGGACCGGGCGCGCGCCGTGGCCGCCGAGGTGGCCAAGGCGCAGCAGGACGAGCGGATGGCCCTGGCCAGGGAGCTGCACGACGTGGTCGCGCACTACGTCACCGGGATCGTGGTGCACGCCCAGGGCGCGCAGGCCATCGCCGAGGTGAACCCGGCGGCCGCCGGTGAGGTGCTGCCGGTGATCGCCACCAGCGGCACCGAGGCGCTGGCCGCGATGCGCCGGCTGGTCGGCACCCTGCGCGGTACCGAACCCGCCGCGCCGGGCGAGGACGCGCCAGCGCCCCACGACGATCTGGCCGCCGACCTGCGGGCCACCGTCGAGCGGGCGCGCGGCGCGGGACAGCCGGCCGAGCTGACCGTGGACCTGGCCGAGCCGGTGCCCAGGGAGCTGAGCCGGTCGGTGCTGCGCATCGTGCAGGAGTCGCTGACCAACTCCGGCAAGCACGCGGTCGGCGCCACCCGGGTCGACGTGGTGGTGACCGCCCGGGACGGCAAGGTCGACCTGCGGATCACCGACAACGGCCGCGGCCAGCAGCACGACCCGGCCGGCGGGTCCGGCGGCTACGGCCTGGTCGGCATGCGGGAGCGGGCCGCCCTGCTGGGTGGCCGGTTCGACGCCGGCGCCGCGACCGGCGGCGGCTGGCAGGTGCACGTCGAACTGCCCATCGGCCAGCGCGCCCCCTGACCGCCCGCGCTCACCGCTACCGCACACCGCCCGGGAAACCCACCGCGCGGGCCGGCTGACCGCCCGGCCCGGCGCGCCGCCCTGCCCTGCCCTGTTCTGCCCTGCCCGCGTGAGTTGGAGAATCGGGAAACCCGAGATGGCCACCGCATACCTGGACAACATCCGCACCGGCCTGATCACCTTCCTCGGTGTTGGCTTCGCCCTGGTGCTGCCCGTCATCGGGGTGCACTACCTGCGCTACGGGCGGGTCGAGCCGCGCCGGTCGCTGGTGCTCTACGCCCTGATGGCCTACGGGATCGTCACCGCGGCCCTGGTGTTCCTGCCCTTCCCGGATCCGGCCACGGTCTGCCACGGCCAGCAGACCGTGCAGCCGTGGCCGCTGCAGTGGATCAGCGACCTGAACACCGAACTGGCCAAGCACGGCCGGTCGGGGGTGGTGGCCGTGCTGACCTCCAACGCCGTGCTCCAGGTGGCGTTCAACGTCGTGCTGTTCGCGCCGCTGGGCGTGTTCCTGCGGCGGGCGTTCGGCCGAGGGCTGGGCTGGGCGGCGGCCGCCGGGTTCACCGCCTCGCTGCTGGTGGAGATCACCCAGTTGACCGGCAACTTCGGCATGTACGAGTGCGCCTACCGGATCTTCGACGTGGACGACCTGATGGCGAACACCCTGGGGGCGGTGCTGGGCTGGCTGGTCGCGCCCGTGTGCGTGTTCGTGCCGCGACTGCGGCCGCTGACCCACGTCAAGGCGCTGCCGAACGCGGTGGGCGTGCCGCGCAAGTGCTTCGCCCTGCTGGCCGACGTGCTGCTGGCCACGCTGCTGGGTGAGCTGGTGTCCGAGGACGACGCGCTGTCCACCCTGCTGGTCCTGGTGCTGTTCCGGGTGTTGATGCCCGCGCTGACCGGCGGCTGGACCCCGGGCGGGTGGCTGCTGCGGTTCCAGTTGCGGCGGGTTGACGGTGACCGCGCCGGACTGGCCCGCATCGCACTGCACGAGGCGTTGGGACCGGTGGGCCTGGTGGTGCTGGCGTTGCCGTCGTTGGTCGCGGTGTCGCTGTGGCCGCCGCTGCTCCTGCCGACCCTGGCGCTGGACGGGCTGGCCCTGATGTTCGTGGGGCTGGGCTGGGTGGTGGTTCCCGCGTTCCGCCGCGACCAGCGCGGCTGGTCGGAGCTGCTGGCCGGGCTGCGCGCGGTGCGCGCGTCCCCAGGCCGCGCGGCTCGACCGGCTCAGCCGGCTCAGCCGGCTCGACCGGCTCAGCTGGCTCGGACAGCGCCGCCGACCACCCGGCCGAGGCCACCACGACCGTGAACAGGTCGGCACTCTCCGTGGCGGGCATACCCTGAGCGGGGGTAGTGATGGGCCTGTTCGGTTGAGCCGCACTACGCCATCTGTCGCATAGTGGACGGCGTGAGTCGTACGACGCGGGACGTGCTGGCGCTGGCCGGGCTGCTGGCCGTCCTGGCCGCCGCCGGTGTGGTGGCCATGCGGGCGCTGCAGTCGCTGCCCGGTCCCGCGCTGCGCCCCCAGCAGCAGGTCGCGGTGCTGGTCGACGCCGCAGGGGAGGACGGCACCCTGCGACTGCGCACGCTGCACCCGGTGACCGTGACCTCGGCCGGGTCCAGCCAGCAGGTGCCGGCGGGCACCGTGCTGGAGACCAGCGTGGCCGTGCTGGCCGGGGACGAGGCCGAGCCCGCGCCGGTCGCGGGCAGCCACCTCACCTGTGAGCTGCGGATGAGCACCCCGGCCGGCAAGCCGGCCCTGGTCGACGTGGCCGGCTGCCAACCAGCCGACGTCAACCAGAACTCCTGACCCGCCCCTCCCGCGAGCTGTCTTTGCAAACCCCGCGAGTTGCACGTTCACGCAGGGCCATGTGGGTGACGCGGCGGTGTCGCGCCCCGCTCGCGTGCCGGGGCCGTGCCGGTCGGGCGGGGCCGTCGTCCCAGGCGGCTCGGTGGGGGTGGATCACCACATGCGGTGAACTGTGTGACGGCCATCACGGGGTTGCGCTAGGTTGAGCGGAACACGCTCAACTTTTCTGACGTTGTTCTTGGTGACTGCCAGGCGTGTGCGGGCGAGCGCGGTGCCTGCCGGCCGCGACGACGTGCGATGAGGTGAAGGATGGACGCTTTCAACCCGACCACCAAGACTCAGCAGGCGGTTTCCTCGGCGGTGCAGGCCGCCACGGTGGCCGGCCACCCGGACGTGCGGCCGGAACACCTGCTCGGGGCGCTGCTCGCGCAGACCGAGGGCCTGGCCGCGCCGCTGCTCTCGGCCGTCGGCGCGGACCCGGGCCAGGTGCGCAAGGAACTCGACCAGCTCGTCAGGGCGCTGCCCGCGGCCTCCGGCGCCACCGTGTCCGCGCCGCAGTTCTCCCGCGAGACCGGGCGGGTGCTCGCCTCGGCCCAGCAGCTGGCCAGCGAGATCGGTGACGAGTACGTCTCCACCGAGCACCTGCTGGTCGGGCTGGCCAGCCACGGCGGGACCGTCGCCGACCTGCTGCGCCGGCACGGCGCCACCGCCGAGGCACTGCGCGAGGCGTTCACCAAGGTCCGCGGCTCGGCCCGGGTCACAACCCCCGACCCCGAGGACACCTACCAGGCGCTGCAGAAGTACGGCGTCGACCTGACCGAGCGGGCCAGGGGCGGCGCGCTGGACCCGGTGATCGGCCGGGACGCCGAGATCCGCCGCGTGGTGCAGGTGCTGTCCCGCCGCACCAAGAACAACCCGGTGCTCATCGGCGAGCCGGGCGTGGGCAAGACCGCCATCGTCGAGGGCCTTGCCCAGCGCATCGTGGCCGGCGACGTGCCGGAGTCGTTGCGCGGCAAGCGGGTCGTGGCGCTGGACCTGGGGTCGATGGTGGCCGGCGCCAAGTACCGGGGCGAGTTCGAGGAACGGCTCAAGGCGGTGCTCAAGGAGATCACCGACTCGGCCGGCCAGGTGATCACGTTCATCGACGAGCTGCACACCATCGTCGGCGCCGGCGCCACCGGGGAGAGCGCCATGGACGCGGGCAACATGATCAAGCCCATGCTGGCCAGGGGCGAACTGCGCATGGTCGGCGCGACCACGCTGGACGAGTACCGCGAGCACATCGAGAAGGACCCGGCCCTGGAGCGGCGGTTCCAGCAGGTGCTGGTGGGCGAACCGAGCGTCGAGGACACCATCGGCATCCTGCGCGGGCTCAAGGAGCGCTACGAGGTGCACCACGGCGTGCGCATCACCGACACCGCGCTGGTCGCCGCGGCGTCGCTGTCCGACCGTTACATCACCGCGCGCTTCCTGCCGGACAAGGCGATCGACCTGGTCGACGAGGCGGCGTCGCGGCTGCGCATGGAGATCGACTCGCGCCCGGTGGAGATCGACGAGGTCGAGCGGGCCGTGCGGCGGCTGGAGATCGAGGAGATGGCGCTGGCCAAGGAGAGCGACCCCGCCTCGCGGGAGCGGCTGGCCGCGCTGCGCGCCGAACTCGCGGAGAAGCGCGAGGAACTGTCCGGGCTGACCGCCCGCTGGCAGAACGAGAAGGGCTCGATCGACAAGGTCCGCGCCCTCAAGGAACAGCTGGAGCAGCTGCGCGGCGAGTCCGACCGGGCCGAGCGCGACGGCGACCTCGGTCGCGCAGCCGAACTGCGCTACGGCCGGATTCCCGCGCTGGAGAAGGAACTCGACGCGGCCACGCAGTCCACACAGGACCGTGAGGTGATGCTCAAGGAGGAGGTCGGCCCGGACGACGTGGCCGACGTGGTCAGCGCGTGGACCGGCATCCCGGCCGGGCGGCTGCTGGAGGGCGAGACCGCCAAGCTGCTGCGCATGGAGGACACCCTCGGCCAGCGGGTGGTCGGCCAGGACGAGGCCGTGCGCGCGGTCTCCGACGCGGTGCGCCGGGCGCGCGCCGGCGTCGCCGACCCGGACCGGCCCACCGGGTCCTTCCTGTTCCTCGGGCCCACCGGGGTCGGCAAGACCGAGCTGGCCAAGGCGCTGGCCGAGTTCCTGTTCGACGACGAGCGGGCGATGATCCGCATCGACATGAGCGAGTACGCCGAGAAGCACTCGGTGGCCAGGCTGGTCGGGGCGCCGCCCGGGTACGTCGGCTACGACCAGGGCGGCCAGCTGACCGAGGCGGTGCGGCGCCGGCCGTACGCGGTGGTGCTGCTCGACGAGGTGGAAAAGGCCCACCCGGACGTCTTCGACGTGCTGTTGCAGGTGCTCGACGACGGCCGGCTGACCGACGGCCAGGGGCGCACCGTCGACTTCCGCAACACCATCCTGGTGCTGACCTCCAACCTCGGCTCGCAGCTCACCGCCGACATCACCATGGGCGACGAGCAGCGCAAGGACGCGGTCATGGCCGTGGTGCGCGGGCACTTCAAGCCGGAGTTCCTCAACCGCCTCGACGACGTGGTGGTCTTCCACGCGCTGACCACCGAGGAACTCACGTCCATTGTGGACATTCAGGTGGACAGGCTGGCCCGGCGGCTGGCCGCGCGGCGGCTGCACCTCGACGTCACCCCGGCGGCCCGGGAATGGCTGGCGCTCACCGGTTTCGACCCGGTCTACGGGGCGCGCCCGCTGCGCCGGCAGGTGCAGACCGCCATCGGCGACCAGCTGGCCAAGGAGTTGCTCGCCGGGGAGATCCGGGACGGCGACACGGTCCGGGTGGACGTCGTCGACGACAGCTCCGGGCTGATCGTCGGCAAGGCCTGACCCCCCACCTGGCCGGGCTGCCCGGCCGGCCCGCCGAGCCGGCCGGAAACCCCGGGTGGGCCGGGAAGCGCCCGGCCCACCCGCCAGCCCTCCCCGCCGGATCCCCATGCCGGCCCACCGCATCGGTCCCACCAGGGAAAACCAGCGGTGGGCCGGCGATCGCGGTGGTGGCTACGCCACCGGGGAGATCACCGGAGCGTGGTTGTCGTGCACTGGCCGTGACTCCACCGGTGCCGGGGAGGTAACAGCTTGATCTGTTCGTGCGAACAAGCCCGTTCTTGATCTTCGCCGGGACGGTTCACCCGGCTACCCTCGATGCGTGGGCATACCGGCGTGGGTCTTCTTCACCGTTGCCGCGATCGCTGGGGTGGCGGGGTTCATCCTGCTCGCCACGGATCGGGCGCAGAGATCCGCTCGGAACCGCGAGCGGCGGCGGTGGGCCGCGCTGCGCGGGTGGCAGTTCGAGGAGACCGACCACGTCCTGCCCACCCGCTGGAACGGTGGCGCGATCGCCTACTACGGCACCGGGGTGGCCAAGGACGTGGTGGCCGGCTCCACGTTCACCGCGGACGGCCGCCGCCAGGTCTACGTGTTCGACCACGAGAACAACGGCAAGGTCAACTCCGTGGTGGCCGGCGTGCGCTGCCGCCGGGAGCTGCCGGTCATCGTCGAACTGTGGTTGCCCAGCGTGCCCTTCCAGCGGGACCAGATGCCCGACCTGCTCGGCCCGGTGGGCCAGCGCTACGCGTTCGTCTCCGACCTGGCCGAGGCGCGCCGGCTGATCACCCCCGACCTGGTCGAGGCGGCCGAGGAGATCGGCGGCGACGTCACCGTGGTCTGGCTGGAGGACGACTGGGTGGTGGCCGCGGCGCCGCCGAACTCCAGCCCCGCCCGGCTCGAACGGCTGCTGCGCGACCTGGGTGAACTGGCCGACGTGGTCGACCCGTTCCACGCCGAGAGCGACACCGACACCGAGGGCGAGGTCTACCGCTCCTCGCAGTGAGCGGCGGCAGTAGCGTTTGCGCCATGCCAACCGCGCTCGTCACCGGACCCACCGCAGGACTCGGCGCCGCCTTCGCCCGGCGCCTGGCCGCCGAGGGGTACGACATGGTGCTCGTCGCCCGCGATCTGACCCGCCTGCACGCGCTTGCCGCGGAGCTGCGTGACCGACACGGGGTGGATGTGGAGGTGCTGCGCGCCGACCTGGCCGACGCCGAGCAGCGTCTCCAGGTGGAAGTTCGGCTGAGGGCGTCGGACCGACCGGTCGACCTGCTGGTCAACAACGCCGGGATCGGCCTGTCCGGGCAGGTGTGGTCCACCGGTGTCAGGTCGCTCCAGGCCCAGTTGGACATCAACGTGACCAGCGTGCTGCGGCTGACCTGGGCGGTGTTGCCGGGCATGCTGGAGCGGGGACACGGCGCGGTGATCAACGTCGCCAGCGTGGCCGCGTTCGTCCCCGGTGGCGGCTCGACCTACAACCCCAGCAAGGCGTGGGTGGTCTCGTTCTCCGAGGGCCTGGCCAGTGCCGTCGCCGACCAGGGGGTGCGGGTGCTGGCGCTGTGCCCCGGGTTCGTCCGCACCGAGTTCCACCAGCGCGCCAAGCTGGACATGAGCGCGCTGCCGGCGCCGCTGTGGCTGGACGCCACCCAGGTGGTCCACGAGTGCCTGGCCGACCTGCGGCGGGGACGTGTGGTGTCGGTGCCGGGCATGCAGTACAAGCTGCTGATGGGGTTGATCCGGGTGCTGCCGAGGCCGCTGCTGCGCCGGATCACCGCCAAGTTCGCGACGGCGCGCGATCGTACCTGAACCGGCCGGATCGCCGCCCGAGTTGTCCACAGCCCGCCGGAGTTGTCCACAGGTTCGGAAAACTTCTCCGGTGACCGGTTCTGCCCGCCGGTTCTCGATAGGCTGGCCAGGGGCCGTCCCCCCGGAGAGGGTGGGGGCTGGAGTGGTTGGCTGAAGTGGTTGGCGGGAATGGCCGGCTGGAGCGGTCGGTGGGGCGGCCGGCTGGAGCGGTTGGTTGGGGCGGTTGTGAGTTTCGCCGAACTGGTCCGCATCACCGGGGGCACGCCCGTCGACGTCACCTGATCCCGTGTGCCGCGCCGCCGCAGCTGTCATCCGCGGCAGTCGTCTTCAGCCGCCTCCAGCCGGTGTCAGCGGCCGTCGCTGGTGGCCGTCGCCCAGCCGGCGGACGTCGGGTTCGCGCCGGTCAGCGGGCGTGAGCGGGTGTCGGCGGGTATGAGAGGCTGGCGACTTGTGCGAGACGTAGTCGTTGTCGATGCCGCCGCCAAGGCGGAGCTTGCCCGTCTGGTGAGCGAGTTGGCCGTGGTGCGCGGTCGCGTGGTGTTGTCCTCCGGAGCCGAGGCCGACTACTACGTGGACCTGCGGCGGGCCACGCTGCACCACTCGGCGGCGCCACTGATCGGCCGGCTGCTGCGGCAGCTCACCGCCGACTGGGACTATGTCGCGGCCGGTGGGCTGACCCTCGGCGCGGACCCGGTGGCCTGCGCGATGATGCACGCCGCCGCGGCCGAGGGCCAGGTGCTGGACGCGTTCGTGGTCCGCAAGTCCACCAAGCAGCACGGCCTGCAGCGGCGCATCGAGGGGATCGAGGTCGCCGGGCAGCCGGTGCTGGCCGTGGAGGACACCTCCACCACCGGGGGCAGTGTGCTCACCGCGGTGGAGGCGCTGCGCGAGGCCGGCGCCCACGTGGTCGGGGTGGCCACGGTGGTGGACCGGGACACCGGGGCCAGGGAGGCCATCGAGGCCGCCGGGCTGCCCTACCGCCACCTGCTGGACCTCGCCGACATCGGACTCGCCGAGCGGTAGGGCGTGCACCGAAGTCGTCGTTCGGTCAGGGAACGGCGCGAGCCGGGCGGATGGCTCTGCCACCCGCCCTTGCCCCACCCGGCGCTGACCAGCGCCGCAACCACCGACACCGGCCGGGTCGGGTGGTGCGCGAACCCCGGCACCCCCGCCCGGCCCGACCCGCCGGAACCCGGTGACAGCCGCGGCCGGTGGGGCGGCCAGCGCCCTGGAACACCGCTGAAGTGCGCGCGACGCGCTGCCCGCGTGCGGCGAACAGAGTGAGGTTTTCGACAGACATGGCCCGCACAACCCTCTCGGGTCGGCATATTCTGGCCTGGGGAGGTCACCATGATCGCACAGTCGCTGGTCGTGATCACGACAGCGGTGCACTTCGCCGTGCTCGGGTTCATCGTGTTCGGCGGGTTCCTCGCCTGGCGCTGGCGCGGTCTGTTCTACGCGCACCTGGCGCTGGCCGCCTGGGGGCTGCTGGTGATCACCTTCCCGGTGGCCTGCCCGCTGACCTCGCTGGAGAACCTGTTCCGCCGCCAGGCGGGCCTGCCCGAGCTGGGGCCCAGCGGGTTCATCGACACCTACATCGACGGCGTGTGGTACCCGGAGCAGTACGGGCGGGTCGTCCAGGTCGTGGTGGCCGCGCTCGTGCTCACCTCCTGGATCGGCCTCTACCTCAGGAGGCGTGGTGACCGAGGAGCCAGTCGGTCCCACGGAGTGGGGGCCAGCTGAACCGGTCGGCGTCGGACCGTGGGAAGGCCCGTGGCCCACGGACGAGCGCTACGACCCGGAACTGCTGGCCGGCGGCGACCGCCGCAACGTGGTGGACGCCTACCGGTACTGGCGGCGCGAGGCCGTGGTGGCCGACCTGGACCGGCGGCGGCACGACTTCCACGTCGCCATCGAGAACTTCCAGCACGACCACAACATCGGCACGGTGGTGCGCACCGCCAACGCGTTCGCGGCCAAGGCCGTGCACATCGTGGGCCGGCGGCGGTGGAACCGGCGCGGCGCCATGGTCACCGACCGCTACCAGCACGTGCTGCACCACCCGGACGTGACCGCACTGCTGGACTACGCCGCGGCCGAGGACCTGACCGTGGTGGCCGTGGACAACACACCGGGGTCCCGGCCGATCGAGCGCACCCCGCTGCCGGCCCGCTGCCTGCTGCTGTTCGGCCAGGAGGGACCCGGGCTGACCGAGCAGGCCCGCCAGGGCGCGGCCGTGGTGGTCTCCATCGCCCAGTTCGGGTCGACCCGGTCGATCAACGCGGGGGTCGCGGCCGGCATCGTGATGCACGCCTGGGTGCGTCAGCACGCCGATCTCGACACGGCCTGGTGATTCAACGAGCGTGAGAACGATCTAGTGCGCACCATGTGCCCGTGACCGACCAGAAGCCAGGTGCGGAGGTTCCCCACAACCCAGGTGCCAGCTCCAGGTTGTTGGCAGCCAGGGCCCGGGTGGCCGAGCGCGGTATCGAGACCAGGCACCTCCGCAGGATGTGGGGACTGCCCACGACCACGCTCGGGCTGACCAGGTGGCCGCCGGGGCTGACCGACCGGCTGCGCCTGCGGTGGAGCTACTGGTGGCAGGCCCAGCTGCTGGACTGCCTGGTGGACGCGCAGATGCGGGCGCCGACCCAGACCAGGTGGACCAGGATCGCCAACCTGACCCGTTCGATCCGGCTGCGCAACCTGGGCAGCTGGACCAACGAGTACTACGACGACATGGCCTGGCTGGGGCTGGCGCTGGCCAGGGCGGGCAAGGAGATCGGGCTGCGCCGCCCGGACGCGCTCAACGTGATCGTCGCCCAGTTGCGCGACGCCTGGTCCGACCACGGCGGGGGCGGCATCTGGTGGCGCCGCGACGACGACTTCAAGAACGCGCCGGCCAACGGGCCCACGGCCATCCTGTTCACCCGGCTCGCCGCCGACGGCGGGGACCCCACCGACCTGCGCCGCGCCGAGGCCATCGTCGACTGGATGGAGCAGCACCTGCTCGACCGGGAGACCGGCCTGATCTTCGACGGGCTGCACGTCACCGAGTCCGGTGAGGTGCGCGAGGTCGAACGCACCGTCTACACCTACTGCCAGGGCGTGTTCCTCGGCGCCTGCATGGAGCTGGCCCGGGTGCACGGCACCCCGCAGTGGCTGGACCGGGCCGAACGCACCGTCACCGCGGTCGCCACCCACCTGACCACCATCGGCGGGGTGCTGCGCGGTCAGGGCGGCGGGGACGGCGGGCTGTTCGCCGGCATCCTGGCCCGCTACCTGACCCAGGCGGCGATCATGCTGGTGTCCCTGGCCCCGGACCGGACCGCGCTGGCCAGCCGGGCCGCCGAGCTGGTCTACAACTCGGCCGAGGCACTGTGGAAGAACCGGACCGTGGCGCCGGGTGGCCCGCTGTTCGGCCCGGACTTCAACCAGCCGGCCCTGACCCCCGGCACCCTGGGCGCCCGGGCGGAACTGCCGGAACGCGACCTGTCCGTGCAACTGGGCGGCTGGATGGTGATGGAGGCGGCCGCCCAACTGGAGCGCAGCGGTGATTTTCCCCGCCCACTGCACCGCCGCTGAACCGGGCGCGGCGAAACCCGATTTCGGACCGGAAACTGTTTAGCTTCGGCCCGAATGTTGGTGGGCTGCCCGTTCGCGGTCGACTGCGCGCGGTAAAAAGGTGGTGTTTTCGCCCCGCTGGTTTTCCGGTGCGTTCGTCCCGTGCGGCGGACGGGCATTTCGCGCGCGGGAGCTTGCGGCGCTGGCGGGCGTGGGCGAGGCTACGCGTTCGTGTCCAACCACGACGAGCCGGCCGACGCCACGCGCGCACCCCGCGTGGTGCTGGCCGGGCTGTGCACGGTCGACCTGGTGCAGCGGGTGGCCGAGCTGCCCGGCCCGGGCGGCAAGACCCAGTCCACCGGCATGGCCGTGGCCGCGGGCGGCCCGGCCAGCAACGCCGCGGTCACCGTGGCCGCGCTCGGCGGCCACGCCAGGCTGCTCACCGTGCTCGGCCGCCACCCGCTGGCCGAGCTGGCCCGCGCCGATTTGACCCGGCACCGCGTCGAGGTGGTGGACGTGCTGCCCGAGCGGGCTGATCCGCCGCCGGTCAGCGCGGTCGCCGTGCGGGAACGCGACGGCGAGCGCAGCGTGGTCTCGCCCAACGCCGCCGGCGTCGACCTGCCCGCGCCAGTCCTGGCCGGCCTGGCCGACCAGCTGGCCGGGGCGGACGCGGTGCTGCTCGACGGCCACCACCCGGCGCTGGCCGTGGCCGTCGCCTCGGCCGCCCGCGCCCTCGGCGTCCCGGTCGTGCTGGACGCGGGCAGCTGGAAACCGGTGCTGACCGAGCTGCTGCCGCTGGTGGACGTGTGCGCGTGCGCCGAGGGCTTCCGGCTGCCGGAGCACCCGGACGGGCCGGCCACCGAGGCGGCCCTGCACCGGATCGGGATTCCCGTTGTCACCCGGACGGGCGGCCCCGCACCGGTCCGCTGGTCGTGTCGCCGGCCCGGGCCGACAGGTGCCGAACTGGTCAGCGGCTGCTGTCCGGTGCCGGCGGTGACCGCCAGGGACACCCTCGGCGCGGGGGATGTGTGGCACGGCGCGCTCGTCCACGGGGTGGCCCGGCGGCGCGGCGTGCCCGGGCCGGGCGTGCTGCCCGAGCTGGTTCGGGCGGCGAACCAGGTGGCCGCGGTGCGGGTGCGCCGGATCGGGCCCCGGGCCTGGCTGGCCGACCTGCCGGCCCGGCCCTAGCCCGCCGGGCCGGCTCCTGGCCCGGCGGGTGGGCAGAAAAGTGGGCATCCGCCGTGGCCCGGCGAATGCCCTTGTCCAGACAGATGGACTTCTGACTACTTGACTAGTGACTTCTGACTACTCGGGTACCACTGGTCAGCGATCGGTGCCGCTGGTCAGCGGCGAGTGCTGCGCTGGTGACCAGGTGCTCAGCAGCACCTGGGCTCACCGGCCGTGACCGCCGTGGCCGCCGTGCCCGCCGTGGCCGTGGCCGCCGTGCCCACCGTGGTGGCCGTGGCCGCCGTGGTCACGGTGCCCGTAGCGGTCGTGGTGATGCCGGCCGTGGCCGTCGCAGTCGTCCCACCAGCCGCCGTCCCAGCAGTCGTCGTACCAGCTGTGGTGGTAGCCGCAGTCGTTCCCGCCGGCGCTGGCCACGCCGGTGCCCAGGGCACCGCCCACACCGGTCAGCGCCAGTGCGGTGATCCCAGCCGCGGCGGCCATGCGCACCACTCGACGTGACGTGTTCATTTGCTTTCCTCCTCGTTGAGGTCTGCATCTGTACGGATCAGCAGGCAGCGATCATTTCCGGATCTTTGCTCTCTTGATTGTTTTGGATCCGACTGCCTACCGGTGTGACGTCACGACGACGAGTCTAGGGCAATTGGGCCATTGTGCCCAACGCGAGCGCTGGAATTCGCGAGAAAAAATTCGGGCCAGTTAGCTCTGTGTGCGATAGTTTAAATCTTTTACGCGACTGGTTGAACTGTTCGGATTTGTTCTTGTCGGGCACCGACACGATGCCGGCGGGCCGGCCGGCGCGCGGTCCGGACAGCCAGCGGCCCCGGGACCGCGGTGCTGGTCCCGGGGCCGTGCGCACGTCCTCCGGCGGCTCGCCGCCGGCTGGGTCACCGTGCCGGCTGGGGCAAACCGCTGAACTGGGTCAGGCCTCGGGCAGGGCGTCGCCCTGCACGGCCTGGATGTCCAGTTCAACCTTGAGCGTGGTGCCGACGGCGGCGATGCCGGCCCGCACGATCGCGTTGTAGTTGATGGCGAAGTCGTTGCGGTGCAGCCGGGTCTCCGCGTGGAACGCCGCCCTGGTGCCGCCCCACGGGTCCGGGCCGGTGCCCAGGTAGGACAGGTCCAGCACGACCGGCTTGGTCACCCCGTGCAGGGTGAGGTCCCCGCTGAGCGAGTACCGGTCCGGCCCCTGCTGGGTCAACCCGGTGCTGACGAAGTCGATCGTCGGGTACTGGTCGACGTCCAGGAAGTCGGCGCTGCGCAGGTGGTCGTCGCGCATCTTGTTGCCGGTGTCCACGCTGGCCGCCTGGATGGCCGCGCGCACCCCGGAGTGCTCCGCCGGCTGGCCCACCTCGATCTGGCCGCCGAACTCGGTGAACCTGCCCTTCACGCTGGACAGGCCCAGGTGCTGGGCGGTGACCGTGATCGACGAGTGCGCCGGGTCGATGGTCCAGGTGCCCGCGGGCGGCGGCGGGTTGCCGCCGCTGCGGGACAGCGTGACCACACCCAGTGACACGCCGCCACCGGCGGGCACCACGGCGGTGCGGGCGGTGGGCTCGAACCCGGCCGCCGTCAGGATCGCCGTGTAGGTGCCGGCCGGCAGCGGCTCGGTCGCGGTCACCCCGTCGGCGTCGGCCTCGACCCGGGCGACCTGCTGGCCGCGCAGGTCGGTGACGGTGAGCACCGCGTGCTGCACGGCCCACCCGTCACCGGTGCGGACCTGTGCCCGCAACCCCTCAGCGGTCACGCCTCCTCCTCATAACCGAGCCGGACATCGTGCTGACCGTGCTCGCCGGCTGCGATGCGCAACTGGCTGGCCGCTGGAGGGTATCCGCTCGCGATCACGGTGTACTCACCCTCGGGCAGATCGCTGATCACGTACTGCCCGGCGCTGTCGGTCCTGGTCACGCCGACCACGTTGCCGTTGGCGTCGATCACGGTGATCCGGGCGTCCGCCACGGTCAGGCCGCCGTCGGTGTGCGCGACACCGGACAGCCGGGCCCCGCCGACCAGTTCCACGTCCTTGCGGACGTCACCGGTCTCCGGCACCACCACGGTGGCCGCGGCCGGTCGGTAGCCCTCGGCGTTGACCACCAGCGTGTAGAAGCCCGCGCCCAGCTCGGTGAACCGGAAGTCGCCCTCGGCGGTGGTGGCCTGCGCGCCCACCACCTCGCCGTGCGCGTCGGCCAGCGTGACCGTGGCGCCGGCGATCGGGTCGGCCTGCCCGTCCTGCTCGCCGCCGGCCCGGCGCACCGCGCCGTACAGGCCGCTGGAGCCGGCCAGGATCACGTCCACCGTGGTCGGGCCGCCGCCCACCAGCAGGCTGGACGCCTGCGGCTGGTGGCCGGGGGCCGAGGCGATCAGCACGTAGCTGCCCGCGGCCGGGGCGGTCAGCGTGAAGCCGCCGTCGTTGCCGGCGCTGCCCCGGCCCACCTGCCGGCCGACCTGGTCGATCAGGGTGAGCACCGCGCCAGGCACCGGGATGCCGTCCTGCCGGCGCACCGAACCGTGCACCGACTGGCCGCCCGGCTCGGCCGGGGTGGCCGGGGTGGCCGCCCCGGTGGGCGCGGCGGCGCGCAGCACGTCCTGCGCGGCCAGGGAGTGGCCGTTGCGGCTGTGGTTGGCCTCGGACCGGAGGTGGTTGGGGGCGGCGTGCCGGCCGGCGCCGACCAGCTCGGGCGCTGGCTGGGCTGGCTGCTGCAGGTCACCGGTGAACGGCGCCATCCGGCCGGACCCGGCCGGGCTGTCCGCGCCGGCCTCGGCCCGGCTGGCCGCCGCCTGGGCGGTGGGAACCGACGGGGTGGTGCTGGCGGGCTGGGCGGCCGGCGCCTCGGCGCCCTCGGTGGGCGCCAGCGCCTCAGCGCCCTCCATCATGGCCGCCTGCACGCCACTGTGCGTGCGCAGGGGAATCTCCTTGAGGAACAGGCTGAGTACGAAGGCCACGACGGCCACGGCCGCCCCGGCCAGGAACACGGTGTCGATCGAGTCGGCGAACCCGACCAGGAACGGCCTGGCCAGCCGGCTGTCGATCTGCTGGAGGAACGAGGAGTCCTGCAGCACGCCGCCGGCGTCCGAGCCGCCACCACCGGACTGGAGCATGTCCAGCACCGGCTTGTTCACCGGGTCGCGCAGCACCGCCGGGTCGCGCAGCGCCGCCTGGAACTCGGGCGTGGGCACGACGCTCTGGAACGCGTCCCTGATCCGGTCGCCCACCGTGCTGAACAGGATGGACAGGAACACGGCCACGCCGAGCGTGCCGCCCATCTGCCGGAAGAACGTGGTGGACGCGGTGGCCACACCCATGTCGCGGAACGGCACCGCGTTCTGCGCGGCCACGGTCAGGGTCTGCATGCAGCTGCCCAGGCCCAGGCCGAACACCACCATGCACAGCATGGTCTGCCACAGCGGGGTGTCCACGGTGACGTTGTGGAACAGCAGCAGACCGCACACCATCAGCGCGGTGCCGATGATCGGGAAGATCTTGTAGCGGCCGGTGCGCGAGGTGATCTGACCGGAGGTGATGGACGCGGTCATCATGCCGACCATCATCGGCAGCATCAGCAGGCCGGCCGCGGTCGGCGACTCGCCCTTCACGATCTGCAGGTACTGCGGGATCATCGTGATCCCGCCGAACATGCCGAGGCCGATCACCACGCCGAGGACGATCACCATGCTGAACACGCCGTTGCGGAACAGCCGCAGCGGGATCAGCGCCTCGTCCTTCATCAGGAACTCGACGAACACGAAGGCCAGCACGCCCACGGCGCCGATGGCGTAGCAGATCACCGAGCGGTTGCTGTCCCAGCCCCACTCGCGGCCCTGCTCGGCCACGATCAGCAGCGGCACCAGGCCGACGGTCAGGGTGAGCGCGCCCCACCAGTCGATCCGGTGGTCCCGCCGCTGGTGCGGCACGTTCAGCACCTTGGCCACCACGAACAGCGCGACGACCCCGATCGGCACGTTGACCAGGAACACCCAGCGCCAGCCCGTGATGCCGATGATCTCCGACTGGCCGGCGAAGAAGCCGCCGACCACCGGGCCGAGCACGCTGGAGGTGCCGAACACGGCCAGGAAGTAGCCCTGGTACTTGGCCCGCTGCCGGGGCGGCACGATGTCGGCCACGATGGTCAGCGCCAGCGACATCAGACCGCCGGCACCCAGCCCCTGCAGCGCGCGGAACGCGGCCAGCTCGTACATCGACTGGGAGAACGTGCAGGCCAGCGAGCCGATCACGAAGATGGTGATGGCCGAGATGAAGAACGGCTTGCGCCCGTAGATGTCGGACAGCTTGCCGTACAGCGGGGTGGTGATCGTCGAGGTGATCAGGTAGGCCGTGGTGGCCCAGGCCTGCAGGCTCAACCCGTTGAGGTCGTCGGCGATGGTGCGGATCGCGGTGCCGACGATGGTCTGGTCCAGCGCGGCCAGGAACATGCCCAGCATCAGGCCGCTGAGGATGGTGAGGATCTGGCGATGGGTCAGGCCGCCTGGCGCGCTCTGCTCCGACGCTCGTGGTGGCGGTGCCGCCGCCGGACTGTCGACGGTAGAGCGTGTCATCGGCTCTCCCCCTTGGCTGTGCTCGTGCGTAACGTCTTCTCGACCATGGCGCTGCTCTCCAGGTCGCTGTTCAACCGGTCCAACAGCGCGACCAGTTGGGTGCGGTCCGCCTCCGGCCACCAGGCCATCAGCTGGGCCAGTTGCTTGTTGCGCGCCCTGCGGTTCTCGTCGAACACCCGCAGTCCCTGGGGTGTCGCGGCGAGCCGGCACGCCCTGCCGTCCACCGGATCGGCCTGCCGCTCGACCAGCCCGTGCTGGACGAGCCCGCTGACCTGTCTGCTCACCGTGGAGGGGTCGGAGTGCACCAGTTCGGCGAGTGCCGTGGTGCGCTGCGGTCCCTCCTGGACCAGACAGGCGAGCAGCGCGTAGCTGGAACGCTCGATCCCGTCCTTGTGCGCGCCGGCCAGGTGTGCCTTGACCCGGTGGATCAGCCGCACGAACCGGACCAACTCGCGGCCGAGCTGGTCGGCGATGGCGAGTTCGCGTTCCTCGGTGGGCGCAGCGGAAGCGCTGGCTGAAGGCGTCGGACCGACCGGCGTCTGAAAGTTGTCCGCCATGATGGTCTTCCGTGTGAATGTCTTATTTGACCTGTACAACTAGTTGACTAGCACAAGCATGTATCCACGGGGCCGCCTTCTGCAAGCCACCGCGCTGTGAACTCTGTCCCAGATCACTACGGCGTTCGGGGTAGTGCGGCTAGGGTGGCCCGCCTTGTCGGGTACCTCGTGCCGCGGCGTTCACGCGGCTAGCGTGGATCCGTGACGACGACGCACACAGCTCAGCCCGATGACGCGTTGGTGGCCGCGCTGCGCGCGGCGGTGGGTGCGGACGGCGTGCTGACCGACACCGAGGTCACCGCCAGCTACAGCCGGGACATGATGCCGCTGGCCCCGTCCGCCACGCCGGTGGCCGTTGTCCTGCCCAGCAGCACCGAGCAGGTGCGGGCCGTGGTGCGGGCGTGTGCGGCGGCGGGCGTGCCGATCGTGCCCAGGGGCGCCGGCAGCGGGCTGTCCGGCGCGGCCAACGCCGTGGCCGGGTGCGTCGTGCTGGTCACCACCAGGATGAACCAGATCATCGAGGTGGATGCGGACAACCGGCTGGCCGTGGTCGAGCCCGGGGTGGTCAACCTCGACCTGCGCGCGGCCGTGGAGAAGCGCGGCCTGTTCTACCCGCCCGACCCGTCCAGCTACGACTGGTGCACCATCGGCGGCAACCTGTCCACCAACGCCGGCGGCCTGTGCTGCGTGAAGTACGGGGTGACCACCGACTCCGTGCTGGGGCTTGAGGTGGTGCTGGCCGACGGCGAACTGCTGCGCACCGGCCGGCGCACGGTCAAGGGCGTGGCCGGCTACGACCTCACCAAGCTGTTCATCGGCAGCGAGGGCACCCTCGGCGTGATCACCAGGGCCACCCTGGCGCTGCGGCCGCTGCCCCAGGCCCCGGCCACCCTGGTGGCCGCGTTCGACTCCACGGCCGCGGCCGGCGCCGCCGTGGCCACCATCGTGCGCGAGGGCGTGGTGCCGTCGCTGATGGAGATCATGGACCAGACCTCGATCAGCGCGGTCGAGCAGCACCTGAACACCGAACTGGGCGCCGAACCGGGCTGTGCCGCGCTGCTGATCTGCCAGTCCGACAGCGGCGGCGACGCCGGCCGACGGGAGCTGGCCGTGATCGAACAGGTCTGCCGGGACAGCGGCGCCAACCTGGTGCACGCCACCGACGACCTGGCCGAGGGGCGCATGCTGCTGGCCGCGCGCCGGTCCGTGCTCACCGCGCTGGAGGTGTACGGCGCCTGGCTGACCGACGACGTGTGCGTGCCGCGCACCAGGATCGCCGAGCTGATCAGCGGCTGCGAGCGGATCAGCCGGGAGTGCGGCCTGCGCATCGCCGTGGTCGGCCACGCCGGCGACGGCAACATGCACCCCACGATCGTCTACGACCCCACCTCCGAGCGGGAGTTCGCCCGCGCCCGCACGGCGTTCGGCGACATCCTGGCGCTGGGGCTGCGCCTGGGCGGCACCATCACCGGTGAGCACGGGGTCGGCAAGATCAAGCAGGAGTGGCTGGCCAGGGAGATCGGCCCGGTGGGCCTGCGCGTGCACCGCGGCATCAAGGCCGCCCTGGACCCGGACAACCTGTTCAACCCCGGGTCGATGTTCAGCATGTCCTGATGACCTGGTGCTGGCCCGAGGCCCCGGCACCGGCGCCTGGCTCACCTCACGGGCGGGAACTCGGGCAGGGTGAGGGCCGAGTGGGCCGGTCGTGGCGCCGCCGAGGGCATGGCGCTGAGCTGGCGCAGCCGGTCGTTGCGCTGCTCCAGGGCGTGGGCGGTGGTCGGGAACAGGGTGGCGCCGCCCGCGCCGACCAGCGCCTGGTTCACGGCCACGAACTCACGCGTGTCGTGCTCGTAGGCGGCGAAGCCCGCGGTGTGGTCCCGGCCGGCCAGGGAGGCGGCGAGCATGTACGCGCCGACGAGCGCGAGGCTGGTGCCCTGTCCGGTGAGGAACGAGGGCGCGTACGCGGCGTCGCCCACCAGCGCGACCCTGCCGCTGGACCAGCGGGGCATGCGGATCTGGCTGACGCCGTCGAAGAACACGTCGTCCGCCTCGCGCATGGCGGCCAGCACGCCGGGGACCTCCCATCCCGCGTCGGCGAAGACCGCGGCGACGAGATCCCGGTGGGCTCGCGGATCCGCGAACGCGTCGAACGGCGGTTGCGGTGCGGCGAAGGTCAGGAAGGCGTGCACGTCGGCGTCGCCCACGGCGTAGAGCGCCGCGGCCCGGCCCGGGGTGTTCCACATGACGGCCTCGTTGGCGAGCCCGAAGGTGTTGCGCGTGGTGAACACGGCGAAGCAGTAACCGAGGTAGCGGTGGAACCGCTCCTCGGGGCCGAACACCAGCTCCCGGGTGCGCGAGTGCACCCCGTCCGCGCCGAACACCAGGTCGAACGTGCGTTCGACGCCTCCCCGGAAGGTGACGTCGACCCGGTCGCCGGACTGGTCGAGGGCGGCGATGGAGTCGTTGAACAGGAACTCCACGTCGTCCCGGACCGCCGCGTGCAGGGCGTCGGTCAGGTCGCCGCGCCGCACCTCCAGGTCCCGTCCCTCGGCGCCGCCGGTGACGGCGTGCGGGCGGACCGAGGCCACCTCGCCGCCGTCGCCGTCGAGGAAGGTCAGCCGGCGGAGGTCGATGTGCGCGTCCCGCAGCCGGGGCAGGATCCCCATCCGCCGGACGACCTCCAACGCGGTGCCGCGCACGTCGACGGGATAGCCACCGCTGCGCACCGCGCCCGCCCGCTCGACGACCGTGACCGCGTGTCCGCGGCGGGTCAGCCAGTACGCGAGCGCTGGGCCCGCGATGCTGGCCCCGGATATCAGGACCGTGCGCCTCGGCGTCGCACGGACACCCGTCAGCTGGTCGGTGCGGGTCATTCCGCGACTCCCTTGCTCATGGTGCGGGTGACGAACAGGGACAGCGCCGTGACGGCGCCGGCGATGACGAAGCCGGTGACAAAGGCCGACTCGGCGGGCACGTCTGAGCCGGAAGGGGTCCCGGCGGCGAGGAGCGCGCCGCTGAGCTGCGCGCCCACGGCGTAGCCGACCACGCGGGTCACCAGGACCAGGCTGCTGGCGATGCCGGTCTGGTTCGGGGCGGCGGACGTGGCGACGCCGGTCATCATCGCCGTCAAGCACAGGCCGTTGGCCAGCGCGATCAGCGCCTTGCCGAGGACGAGGTGCCAGACCTCGGAGTGCGCGGCCGCCACGGCGATCAGGGCGACGACCAGGATGACGACCCCGACGCTGACCACGGCACGAGAACCGAGCCGCCGCACGCCGATCCCCCCGATCGGCCCGGCCAGTGCCGCGGCCACGGCACCGGGCAGCAGGAAGAAGCCGATCTCGGTGGCGGTGGCCCCGAACCCGTAGTCGACGGCGGCGGTGACCGCGAACAGCTGCGGGACGAGGAAGGCCGCCACCGAGGTGCCGGCGGAGATCAGGAACGTCAGCACGCACGACCTCCACACCGAGGGCCGGGCCAGCATGCGCGGATCGATCATCGGCGCGGCGGCCCGGCGCGCCACGGCCACCCACCCGGCCGCGAAGGCGGCCAGGAGCACGACGAGGGCGCCGAGCACGAGTGGCCGCGCGGCGACGCGGGCGGCCAGCGAGAGCACGAGCATGAGCGTGATCAGCGTCCCGCTCAGGAGAACCAGACCGGGCCAGTCGACCCCGGCGTTGTCCGACCGGTCCGGGGGATCGTGCGGCACCAGCCAGTTCACCAGGACGGTGGCCACGACGACCGCGATCGTCGGCAGCGCGAACATCCAGTGCCGGGACAGCTCTTCGGCCACGGGCCCGGCCATGAGCGTTCCCGCCATCCCGCCACCCACGAACAGCCCGCTGACCACCCCGATGGCCACCTTCGAGTCGCCCTCGGGGAGGTGCTTGCGCACCACGATGAACGACAGCGGCAGGGCGCCCACCATCGCTCCCTGCAGCACCTGGCCGGCCAGCAGCACCGGCAGGTTCGGTGCGGCGGCGGACACCAGACCACCGGTGCAGACCACCGCCATCAACCCGATCAGCACTCGTTTTCCGCCGTGGCGATCGCCGAACCTGCCCGCGATCGGGGTGACGAGCGCGCCGGTGATGAGCAGCACGATGCTCAGCAGCGCCCCGTCGGCCGGACTCATGTCCAGTTCGCGTTGCAGGAGCGGGAGCGTCGGCGTCACCACCGACTCCAGCGCGCCGGTGGCAACGGCCAGCAGGCCGAGGGCCCCGATGGCGGCCTTCCCGATGCCGACCGGGGGAGCCAGCGTTGTGGTCATGGGCGTTCTTCCTGTGGTCGCGCGGCGGGCGCGGAACCGGCTGTGCGCACCGGTGTCGCGCCCGGTGTCGCGCCCGGTGTTCGTCGGCGCGCCTTCCCGCCGCTTGGCCGTCCGACCCGGTGCCGGACGTGTCAGCTGCCAACCCTGTCGTCCACCCCGGTGCCGCACATCGTTCGCCGAGACCGTCTTCGCCTGGTGCGCCCGGACCAGGCCGGCCCGCTCCTGGTGCGGACGCACTATCCGCGCGCGGTGGCCCGCGCCCGGGGTGGCCGTCCCGCTAACCTGATCGCGTGGTGCGGTGGCTGGACGTCGAGGACGAGGCAGGACACCGGCCCGTCCCCCGCTCCGCGATCAGGCAGCCCGTGATCAGGCATCCCGCGATCAGGCAGCGGCACACGGCAGTCCCGTGGCCGCCACCGGCCCGCCTCGCCCGCCGTGGCGAACAGGGGTAGTCCGCTCCCGCCACCGGGCAGGTGGCGGCGGGAGGCAGCGGTCGTCGCGGCGGCGTTCCTGATCTGCCTGCTCGGGGGTGTGCTGCACGTCGACGGCACGGTGGCGCCGCCGCTGCCGCCGGCCTACCTCATCGCCGCGGTGTCGTCGGCGATGCTCCTGGCGCGGCACCGCGCGCCCGTGGCCACCACGATGGCCACCGCCGTGTGCGGCGTGCTCGTCGCGCCACTGGGCCTGCTGCCGAACCCGCTCATCGTGGCCCCCGCCGTCATCAGCGCCTACTCGCTGGCCGTGCGCCGCGACCGGTGGGTGGCGGTCGCGGTCCTGGTCCCGTCGGTCGTGCTGCTGGTCGCCCTGCTCCCCTTCGTCGAGGCCGACTTCTCATGGGAGGACGCGAGCAGGCTGGTGGTCGTGGCCGCGTCACCGCTCGTGGCCGCCGCGTTCGGTCGCTCGACGCGGCACCGGCGGGCCTACCTGGCGGTCGTGGAGGAGCGGGCCCGCCGGGCCGAGGAAAGCCGGGACAGGCAGGCGCGCCAGAAGGTGGCCGAGGAACGGGTCCGCATCGCCCGCGAACTGCACGACCTGGTGGCCCACCAGATCACCCTGGCCAACGCGCAGGCCACCGTCGCCGCCCACTTCTTCGACAGCAACCCGGAGCAGACCCGCACGAGCCTGGCGGAACTGGTCAGGACCACCCGCAACGCCCTCGACGAGCTGCGGGCCACGGTCGGTCTGCTGCGCCAGCCCGACGACGCAGCCGAACCCACCGGCCCGGCGCCCGAGCTGGCGCAGGTCCCCGCGCTGCTGGAGTCCTTCCGCCGCGCGGGCCTGGCGGTGTCGATGCACGAGGACGGCACGGCCAGGCCGCTACCGCCGGCGGTGGACCTCACCGCCTACCGCATCATCCAGGAGGCCCTGACCAACGTGACCAAGCACGCCCCCACCGGTAGCGCCCAGGTGCGCCTCGCCTGGCACCGCGACCACGTGGCCGTCACCGTCACCGACGACGGCGGGGGCTCCCGCACGCAGCCGGAGCGGCCACCCGGCTACGGCCTGATCGGACTGCGTGAACGGGCTACCGCGGTCGGCGGAACCCTCACCGCGGGCGCGCGCGCCCAGGGGGGCTTCGTCGTCGCCGCCCGCCTGCCTCTTCCCGCCGCCGAGAACACGGCCAGGAGAACTGACGGAGCGACCACCAGTGAGGGCGGATGATCCAGCGCGCACCACACGACGGGCAGAACACCGGCGCGGCGACCACGGAAGCGCCGTGACGGCGCTCCGGGTTCTCCTGGTCGACGACCAGGCGCTGCTGCGCGGTGCTTTCCGCACCCTCCTGGACAGCGCCGACGACATCAGCGTGGTCGGCGAGGCGGGCAACGGCAGACAGGCGGTGGCCCTGACCCGCCAGCTGCGCCCGGACGTGGTGATCATGGACATCCGGATGCCCGACGTGGACGGCCTCACCGCCACCTCGGAGATCTGCGCCGATCCGGAGCTGCGGGCCACCCGCGTGCTGATCCTCACCACCTACGAGACCGACGAGTACATCGCACAGGCCCTGCGCGCGGGGGCCAGCGGCTTCATCGGCAAGGGGATCGAGGCCCGGGACCTGCTGAACGCCGTGCGCACGATCGCCGACGGCGAGACCCTGCTGTCCCCGGCCGCGACCCGCTCCCTGGTAGCCCGGTTCCTCGCCACGCCGGACGACCCCGCACCACGCCACCCCGAACGACTCGCCGCGCTCACCCCGCGCGAACGCGAGATGGTCGCGCTGGTCGCGACCGGCCTGTCCAACCGGGAGATCGCTGATCAGCTGTACCTGAGCCCGTTCACCGTCCGCGCCCACGTGCAGCGCGCCATGACCAAGCTGGGGGCACGCGACCGCGCGCAACTCGTGGTCATCGCCTACCAGACCGGTCTGGCCCGCGCCACCTCCCACAGCGCCACCTCCCACAGCGCCACCTCCCCCGGTGCCACCTCCCACGGCGGCACCGACCAGGTGTGACGGCCAGGTGTGCCGTTGTGTTCGGCCGGTCCGGGGTGGCGCTCGTGCTCAGGCCGGGGTGACCGGCTGGGCGGTGAGCTGGGTGACCGCCGCCACCAGCGGGGCCAGTTCGGGCAGCTCGGCGGCGTCGGCCAGGGCTTCGCGCAGGGCGGTGTCGTGCGTGGGCCTGGCCGCGGCGAGCAGGGCGCGGCCCTGTTCGGTGACCTCGGTGTAGATGCCCCTGCGGTCGTCCTCGCACAGGTAGCGCGACAGCCACCCCTGCTTCTCCAGCCGGGCGACCAGTCTGGTCGTGGCGCTCTGGCTGAGCACGACCGCGTTCGCCAGCTGCTGCATCCGCATGTGCCAGCCGGCCTGGCGGGAGAGCACGTCCAGCACGGAGTACTCGCTCACGCTCAGCTCGTGGTTGGTGCGCAGCGCGCGCTCCAGGCGGTCCTCGATCCGCGCGTGCAGGGCCGCCAGGGTCCGCCAGCCCTGGGCGCGCGCCTCGACGGCGTTGTCGGGTAGTGGCACGACTCATACCTCCCGGGATTGCACGCGCGTTCGTTGCGTGCTGCACTAGTGGGCGTCTGCAATATGCGGCGTGTGCAAATAAATCGGACGCCTGTTGTTGTGCACGCCTACCACTACAGTACTCGGAGCACCCTCATGCCTCTGGCCCTCATCGCGCTGGCGATCAGCGCGTTCGGCATCGGCACCACCGAATTCGTGATCATGGGCCTGTTGCCCGAGGTCGCCACCGACCTGAGCGTGTCCATCCCCACCGCGGGCCTGCTGATCTCCGGTTACGCCCTGGGTGTGGTGGTGGGCGCGCCCCTGCTCACCGCACTGGGCTCCCGCCTGCCCCGCAAGACCATGCTGGTCGCGCTGGTCGCCCTGTTCATCGCCGGCAACCTGCTGTCCGCGCTGGCCCCCGGCTACGGCCTGCTGATGGCCGGCCGGATCGTGGCCGCCCTGTCGCACGGCGCGTTCTTCGGCGTCGGCTCGGTCGTGGCCACCAGCCTGGTCGCCGCCGACAAGCAGGCCAGGGCCATCGCCCTGATGTTCACCGGCCTCACCGTCGCCAACGTGCTCGGCGTGCCCATGGGCACCGCGCTCGGCCAACACCTGGGCTGGCGCTCCACGTTCTGGGCGGTCACCGCGCTCGGCGTGGTCAGCCTGGTCGGCATCCTCACCCTGGTGCCGGCCCAGCCCCTGGACCGCAGCGGCGGCCTGCGCCGGGAACTGGCCGTGTTCCGCCGCCCGCAGGTGTGGCTCGCCCTGGCCATGACCACGCTCGGCTTCGGCGGCGTGTTCGCCTCGTTCAGCTACGTCGCGCCGATGATGACCGAGGTCGCCGGCTTCTCCAGCGGCGCGGTGACCTGGCTGCTGGTGCTGTTCGGGGTCGGCCTGTTCGCCGGCAACCTGCTCGGCGGCCGGCTGGCCGACCGGCGGCTGATGCCCAGCCTGGCCGTGATCCTGGCGGTGCTCACCGGTGTGCTGGTGGTGTTCGTGTTCACCGCGCACTCGGCCGTGCTCGCCGCGATCACCCTGCTGGTGTTCGGCGCCGCCGGCTTCGCCACGGTGCCGCCGCTGCAGACCCGGGTGATGGAGCAGGCCGCCGGCGCCCCGGCACTGGCCTCGGCCGCCAACATCGCCGCGTTCAACCTGGGCAACGCCGGTGGCTCGTTCCTCGGTGGACTGGCCATCGACGCCGGGCTCGGCTACACCGCGCCCAACTGGGTCGGTGCCGCCCTGGCCGCGGCCGGCCTCGCGGTCACCGTGCTCTCCGGCCTGCTCGACCGGCGCCGGCGGGTCGGCAGGCGCCCGGTCGCGGCGCACCCCGTGACCACGTCCGCCGCGGCCTGAACCGGCCGCGCGCAGCAGAACGCCCGGCTGGCCTGGTGGGGCCAGCCGGGCGTTGGGCACAGCCGATCCGGTCGCGCGGGTGGTGCGGGGGAGAGCGCCCGGGGCGGTCAGGGCTGCACGCGGTCGATCCGCTGGGTGACCTCGTTCGCGTTCTCCACCAGGTTGTCGGTCCGGGCGGCGGCCACCTTCTTCTCCTTGCGGGAGCGCAGCACCTCGAACACGATCGGGATGACCGAGACGAGCACGATGAGCACCAGGATCATCTCGACGTTGCCGCGCACGAACTCGATCTGCCCCAGGAAGTAGCCCAGCACGGTCACGCCCGCGGCCCAGGCCAGGCCACCCACGGCCGAGTAGGTGAAGTACTTCTTCGGGTCCATCCGGCCGACACCGGCCATAGCGGTGATGAACGTCCGCACAATGGGCACGAACCGCGCCATGACGATGGCACGCGAACCGTACTTGTCAAAGAATTCGTGCGTCTTGTCGACGTACTCCTTCTTGAACAACTTCGAGTCGGGCTTGCTGAACAGCGAGGGCCCGGCCTTGTAGCCGATCCAGTAACCCGCGACGTTGCCGGCGAACGCGCACAGCGTCAGCACGGCCGCCACCAGCCACAGCGGCGTCGAGATGTAGCCGTTGGCCACGAACAGCCCCGCGGTGAACAGCAGGGAGTCGCCAGGCAGGAAGAAGCCGACGAGCAGGCCGCACTCGGCGAACACGATGAGCGCCAGGCCCAGCAGCACGTAGGGGCCGAGTCCGCGCAGAATGCCTTCCGCGCTGAGCCAACTCGGCATGATCGAGGCAAGTGTGGAAGTGGTGAACGCGACCGTCACGCGGACCAAGGTACAGGGCACACCTGTTAACGGCCTTTGGGCAACCGCGTTCACCACATGCGGTCACGGCCGGTGATTCCGGCTGTCACCAGCGGTGTTTTCGGTTGTGCCGGTGCGGAATTGTTCGTCCGATCAGAGCAGCGTGATCAGTCCGGCCACGGTTCCGGCGGCCAGCCCGAGCAGGACGGCCAGCGCCAGGAGCCAGACCGCGCTCAGCCGGGGCCCGAGACCGGCGGCGGGCCCGGCCTCGGCGGTCGGGGCCGGTGGCGGAGGGGCCTGCGGCGGGGTGAGCCCGTCGTCGTCATCGTGGCCGCCGTGACCGGACAGCAGCCCGTAGCCGAAGCTCGCCAGCTCGGCCACGGACGGGGCCACGCCGCCGGCCGGGTAGTCCGCGTCGCCGAGCGGCTCCAGCCCGCCGGCCGGCGCCCCGCCCGCCACCGGCCCGGTGGGCACCGTCCCCGAACCGCCGGTGCTGGCCGGCCCGGCCGAGGCGGCCGAGGGACCCGGGCCGGATTCCTCGGACTCGCCGACGTCCTCGGGGGCCTCGGCGTCCTCGGGCTCGACGGGATCACCGGCCGCCTCCCCGGCGGACCCGAGACCGGAAGACACCGGATCAGACGTCGCGACCCCGCCGGAACCAGCGGCACCCGTGCCGGTATCCGTGCCGGCATCGGCGTCGGCGTCGGTGTCGGTGTCGGTGTCGGCGTCGAACTCGGCGTCGGTGGCACCGGTCGGGTCAGCCCCGGCCCGAGCCGTGGTGCCCGGCGGTTCCGACGCGGCACGCGACAGCAGCCCGCCCATGCCGGCCGCCGCCGGCATGCACATGCCAGCGGCCTGCGCTCGGAGTGCCTCGGCCAGCAGCCGTTCCGGGTCCTTGCTCACGATCGCGACGCTAGCCGACAACCGGTTCGTGGCTCAGCGGCCCGCCATGATCTTCTGCAACGCGTCCAGCGCCCGGCTGGCCGTTGACTTCACCGTGCCCTTGGAGATGCCGGTGGCCTCGGCGATCTCCGCCTCGGACAGGTCGCCGTAGTAGCGCAGCACCAGGACCTCGCGCTGGCGCGGCGGCAGCTTGGTCAGCGCGGCGACCACGGCCTGGTGCTCCGCGGTGAGCATGGCCAGGCTCTCGGCCGACCGGGCGTTCACCACGTGCGGTGGCGTGTAGTCGCGGGCGGTCTTGCGGCGCCGCAGCACGCTGCGCGAGCCGTTCACCACGGCGGTGCGCAGGTAGCCGAGCGCGGCCTGGGCGTCCCGCAGCCCGCTCCAGTTGCGGTGCAGACCGGTGAACGCCTCCTGCACCACGTCCTCGGCCGTGGCCGGCTCGTCCACCAGCAGCAGGGCCAGGCGGACCAGCCGCATCCGGTGCTGCCGGTACAGGTCCTCCAGGGTCAGCGGGCCGGTGGGGGCCGGCGGCTTGCCGTCGAGCGCGCGGAGTTGGGTGAGCGTGTTCTCCACGCTCTGTCCGACGCCACTACCCGTGTTCCACTGCTGCCCCACCACAGTGATGACCGTACCCAACGGGCCGGCGCGTGGATCGTGTGGACGGCACGCCGCTGTTGGGCCGAACGGCGGCGCCGACGGCGGCCGAACGGCCGCCCCCGCCCCGTCTCCGATGCTGGGAATCCACGGACCTGGGGCCGCCGCGCAGTAGCGTCAGCGGCGTTGCCGTCCGGCGTGTGCGAGGAGGAGACAGATGGCCCGCTATGCGGTGCTGTTGGAGTTCGGCGAGAACACCGCGGAGCGGCTGGCCGTGCGGCCGGCCCACCGCGAGTACCTGGGTGGCCTGGTTGAGCAGGGGAAACTCCTGCTGTCCGGGCCGTGGGCGGATGACACCGGTGCGCTGCTGGTCTACGAGACCGCTGACGAGGCGGAGCTGCGCGCCCTGCTGGCGGCCGACCCGTACACGGCGGCCAACGTTGTCGCGCGCACCGAGATCCGGGAGTGGAACCTGGTCCTCGGCAGCTGGTTGGCGGCGATCGGCTGACGCGCGGCCGGGGCCGTTCGGACCAGCACCCGGCCACCCACCGGCCGGGCTAACGATTAGGTCGCGAAAAGCAACCGGTCGCGAACGCCTCAGCTCGCGGCGGCCCCGCCCGGTCCGACCGGGCGGGAGGACGCCTCGGCGCCGCGCGCGGACACGTCGGCCACGGCCGCCCGGTCCATGGCCGGGACACCGCGCGCGGCCACCAGGTCGACCAGCCCGGCCAGCGCGCCGCGCAGCAGCTTGACGCCGCCCACCCAGCCGGGCACGTGCACGGCGCGCGCCCGCCGGCTGATCGCCCGCACCAGGGCCTCGCCGACCATGCCCACCGGGTAGGTGCGGCCGGCCGGACCGGGCAGCCGGCGGCGCGCCGAGCCGAACACCGGGTGCTGGTCGGCGGCGGTGACCATGTCCGTGGCGATCCAGGAGAAGTAGCCGACGCCCACGGCCACCCCCAGGTGCCTGACCTCGGTGCGCAGGCAGTCGGCGAACGCCTCGCACCCGGCCTTGCTGGCCGCGTAGGCGGCCATGCCCGGCGCGTGCTGGATGGCGGCCAGCGAGGACACCACCAGGCAGTAGCCCCTGCTGGCGATCAGGTGCGGCAGGCAGGTGCGCACCGTGCGCCACACGCCGAGCAGGTTGACCTCGACAGTGCGCTCGAACGCGGCCGGGTCCACCGACCGGACCAGGCCGGTGGCCGCGATGCCGGCGTTGGCGACCACCACGTCGATCCCGCCGAAGTGCTCGGCCGCGGCGCTGACCACCCGCTCCAGCGCGGCCCAGTCGGTGACGTCGGCCTCCCACGCCCTGGCCGCCGGCCCGCACAGCGCGGCGACCCGGTCCAGTTGCGCGCCCTCCAGGCCGACCAGGGCCAGCTTGGCGCCCTGCCGGGCCAGCCGCTGCGCGAGGTCGGCGCCGATGCCCCGGGCCGCCCCGGTGACCAGCACGACCTTGCCGGCGAGGGCCGTGGCCCCGCGTCCACCCATCGCGACCTCCCCGGTGCTCGGATCTCCACGCTGAGTACCCGAGACATCACGGTATCGAACCCTACCGGCGGTAAGCTACTGGCAAGTTCAGCAAACGCCGGTCCGGTCCGGGACGGGGCTGGGGCGGTGGGCTCAGCCGGCCGCGGTCAGCCGGGCCACCTCGGTGTCGGTCAGGGTCAGCTCGGCCACCGGCAGCAGGTCGGTGAGCTGGTCGATGGAGCGGGCGCTGGCGATGGGGGCCACCACCGTGGGCTGGGCGCGCAGCCAGGCCAGGGCGACCGCGGCGACCGTGGTGTGGTGGTCGGCGGCGATCTCGTCCAGCACGGTGAGCACGCGCAGGCCGCGCTCGTTCAGGTAGGCCGTGGCGCCCTCCGCCCTCGGGCTGTCCACAGTGGAGCTTCCCGGCCGGTACTTGCCGGTCAGGAAGCCCTTGGCCAGGGCGTAGTAGGGCAGGGTGGCCAGGCCTTCCTTGGCGACCAGGTCGGCCAGTGGGCCTTCGAAGTGCTCGCGTTCGACCAGGTTGTAGTGCGGTTGGATGGCGGCGTAGCGGGTGAGGCCGTCGCGGTCGGCGATGGCCAGGGCCTGGGCCAGTCGGTCGGCGGTGTAGTTGGACGCGGCGATGTGGCGGACCTTGCCGGCGCGGACGAGTTCGTCGAACGCGGCGAGGGTTTCTTCCAGTGGGGTGTCGGGGTCGTCGCTGTGGGCGTAGTACAGGTCGATGTGGTCGGTGCGCAGTCGGCGCAGGGAGTCCTCGGCGGCGGCCTTGATGTTGGCGGCGCTCAGGCCGGGGCGCTGGGGCCACCGGCCGACCTTGGTGGCGATCACGATGTGGTCGCGGTTGCCCCGGGCGGCCATCCAGTTGCCGAGCACGGTCTCGGATTCGCCGCCGGAGTTGCCGGGGACCCAGGCCGAGTAGGCGTCGGCGGTGTCGATGAAGTTGCCGCCGGCTTCGGCGTAGGTGTCGAGCACGGCGAAGGAGGTCTGCTCGTCGGCTGTCCAGCCGAAGACGTTGCCGCCGAGGTTGAGGGGGAAGACGTCCAGATCGGTACTGCCTAGTTTCGCCATACGGCGAAACTACTCCCGGCCCGGTGCACTCCGCGGGGACGGCGTGACCGGGATCAACATCCGGGATTGTGGCGGGTTCCGCGGTCGTCAGGCGGGGAGTTGGTCGGGGAGTTGGCCGGGCGGGGTCCAGTTCGGGTCGCGCCCGATGAAGCCGAGCAGCCGGTCCTGGAGCGGCGCGTCCTCGGCGACCGGGACCTCCGGGCCGAACACCTCCACGCCCGGGCCGAACGCGCCCGGTGTCCGGTACTTGGCCATCAGCTCGGCCGGCACGGCCGCGTTGGCCGCCCAGAGCCGGGCGACGTCCTCGGGTGGCATGGTGTCGTCCTGCCCGGTGGCGCGGGCCAGGTCCCAGCCGTGCAGCACGAGGTCGTTGGTGAGGACCCCGTCGATCTGCCGCTCGACCGTCATCCGGCCGGCGGGGGTGTCGCACTCGGTGCCGGCCAGTTCTGGATCGTCGAGCACGGCCGCCACCTCGGCGCGGGCCAGCCGGAAGGCCCCCAGCGGGTCGTCCCGCACGGCCGGTTCGGGGTGGAGCGTGCGGCCCGCTGGCCGCAGCACGTGCCCGTGCATGTCGAGGAGGTGGCCGACCACGTCCCGCGCGGTCCACGCCGCGCACGGCGACGGGTTGGCCCACTGGTCGTCCCGCACGCCCGCGATCGTGCGTTCGACGACATCGGCGCACCTGCGGTAGCGCTGGGCGATCTCGGTCATGGTGACGGCTCCGATCGGGTGGTCGAGGCGGCTGGAAAGCCCGTGGCGGCACCGGGCCCGGTGTGCTGTCCGAGGTACCCGAGGATAGCCGGAATCGAACAGAAGTTCGATGGGGGAACGGGGATCGCCTCGGGCACCGAGGTGCGGTGCTCCCGGGTTCGCCGCGGCTGGTTGCGGGAATCCGGAACGGGCGGGGGTGCGGCGCTGCCGGTGGGTGCGGTGACGGGGCCAGGATCAGGGGTCGGGAGCCGGGAGCAAAAACCGGGGACGCGGTGTTGTCCGGTGCGCCAGTGTTGTTCGAAGGGAGACGAAATGGCTGTGGACGTGGGCAGGGTCGGGGTGTGGGCGACTGGTCCGCACTGGGGTGGTTCCGCCGGTCAGGAGGCCGTGGCCGAGCTGGAGGAGCTGGGCTACGGCGCGTTCTGGCTGGGCGGCTCGCCCAGCGGTGACCTGCGGCAGGTGGCGGAGCTGCTGGCGGCGACCAAGGCGATGCCGGTGGCCACGGGCATCGTCAACGTGTGGCAGGACGCCGCCGACGTGGTGGCCGCCTCCTACAACCGGGTCGTCGCCAACCACCCCAACCGGTTCCTGCTCGGCATCGGCGCCGGCCACCCGCAGGCGACCGCCGAGTACACCCGCCCCTACGACAAGCTGGTGAACTACCTGGACACGCTGGACGCGGCCGACCCGCCGGTGCCAGCCGACCACCGGGTGCTCGCGGCGCTCGGGCCCAAGGTGCTGCACCTGGCCAGCCAGCGCACCGCCGGCGCCCACCCCTACCTGGTGAACCCGGAGCACACCCACCGGGCCAGGACCGTGCTCGGCCCGGAGCCGCTGCTGGCACCGGAGCAGAAGGTGGTGCTGGAGACCGACCCGGACCGGGCACGGGCGATCGCCCGCGCCGGCGTGGCCATGTACCTGGCGCTGACCAACTACACCAACAACTTCCGCCGGCTCGGCTACACCGACGAGGACTTCGCCGACGGCGGCAGCGACCGGCTGATCGACGGCCTGGTCGCCTGGGGCGACGAGGCGGCCGTGCTGGCCCGGATCAGCGAGCACCACCAGGCCGGCGCCGACCACGTGGCCATCCAGGTGCTGACCGAGGACGGCAACGCGCTGGCGCCGCTGCGGCGGATCGCCAACGCGTTGTTCACCTGATCCCCAGGACGCGTGCCCGGACCCCGCCGCGGCTCAGTCGGTGATCTCCACACCCCGCCAGAAGGCCACGTGGTTCTTGATCTCGGCGGCGGCCGGCTTGGGGTCCGGGTAGTACCAGGCGGCGTCGGTGTTCTCCGCGCCGTTCACGTGCACGGTGTAGTAGCTGGCCTCACCCTTCCAGGGGCAGGTGGTGTGCGTGTCGGACGGGCGCAGCAGCGGCATGCGCACCGAGTCCGGTGGGAAGTAGTGGTTGCCCTCCACCACCACGGTGTGCTCGCTCTCGGCCAGGACTTCACCGTTCCAACGTGCGATCGCCATGACTCCAGTGTGCGCCCGCGCCCGGGTCGGTGCGGCGAGTGATCGGGAAACCGGTAAATCACCTGCCCGAGGGAGCGGCACGGCCGGTCCTCGGCGGCCGGGCTTTCGGTGTTGTGCCTGGTGTGGTTGGTGTGGGGGAACACCGCCGCCGCCGTGTGACCGGGGTGACTCCCCGCCTCGTAGGATGGTTCGGACACGGCCGTGCGCCAGTCTTGCGGGCACCTGAGGAGGACGACCGATGCCCATCGCCACCCCCGAGGTCTACGCCGAGATGCTTGACCGCGCCAAGGCGAACGAGTTCGCCTACCCCGCGATCAACGTGACCTCGTCGGAGACGCTCAACGCGGCCCTGCGCGGCTTCGCCGAGGCCGAGAGCGACGGGATCATCCAGGTCTCGACCGGCGGTGCCGAGTTCCTCTCCGGCACCAAGGTCAAGGACATGGTCACCGGCGCTGTCGCCCTGGCCGAGTTCGCCAAGGTGGTCGCCGAGAAGTACCCGGTCAACATCGCCCTGCACACCGACCACTGCCCCAAGGACAAGCTGGACGGCTTCGTCCGCCCGCTGCTGGCCATCAGCCAGGACCGGGTCGCCCGGGGCGAGAACCCGCTGTTCCAGTCGCACATGTGGGACGGCTCGGCCGTGCCGATCGACGAGAACCTCCGGATCGCCGCGGAACTGCTGGAGCAGGCCGCCAAGGCGAAGATCATCCTGGAGGTGGAGATCGGCGTGGTCGGCGGCGAGGAGGACGGCGTCGCCAACGAGATCAACGAGAAGCTGTACACCACCGGCGAGGACTACCTGAAGACCCTGGAGGCGCTGGGTTCCGGGGAGCGGGGCCGGTACCTGCTCGCCGCGACCTTCGGCAACGTGCACGGCGTGTACAAGCCGGGCAACGTCAAGCTGCGCCCCGAGGTGCTCAAGCAGGGCCAGGACGTGGTCGCCGAGAAGCTGGGCCTGCCGGCCGGCAGCAAGCCCTTCGAGCTGGTGTTCCACGGCGGCTCCGGCTCGCTGCTGGAGGAGATCCACGAGGCGGTCTCCTACGGCGTGGTGAAGATGAACATCGACACCGACACCCAGTACGCGTTCACCCGGCCCGTCGCCGGCCACATGTTCAGCAACTACGACGGCGTGCTCAAGATCGACGGCGAGGTCGGCAACAAGAAGGCCTACGACCCGCGCAGCTACCTCAAGGCCGCCGAGCAGAGCATGGCCGCCCGGGTCACCCAGGCGTGCGAGCACCTGAAGTCGGCCGGCCGCATGATCGCCGGCTGACGGCCGACAGGCACCGGACCAGTGCCCCTGGCAGCGACCCGCTGTCCAGGGGCACTGCCCGTTTCCGGGCGGTCGCTGGACGGTTCCGGTCAGGCGGCGGTTCCCGGTCAGGCGGCGGTGGCGGCCGGGCCGGGCTGGGGCGCCTCGGGCCGGGCCGGCCGCAGCGCCGCCCAGCCGCGCCGCGCCACCACCCGGTCCGCGACCAGCCACAACACGGCCAGCAGCGCGAACGCCGCGGGCAGCCAGCGGTAGTCGACCGGTGGGCCGCCCAGCAGTTGGCTCTGCACCCAGAAGCCGCCGTAGCCGGCCGCGCTCACCAGCAGCGCGCCCACCAGCGCGGTGACCGGGGCGGGTAGCCGGAGCAGGAACGCCACGTCCACGGCCACCCCCAGCAGCACCGCGAACAGCGGCACCACCGAGGGCGGGAACGCCGCGCCAACCAGCAGCGGCCAGACCAGGCACCGGTAGGCCACGTAACCGCTGATCACCGCGGTGGCCGCCCAGCGCAGCCCGGTCATCCGGCGGGCCAGCACCAGCACCAGCCCGGCCGCGGCCACCGCCCAGCCCAGGTACACCCAGTCCGGGATCGGCATGGCGAAGTGGGTGACCGCGGCCCGGTCCACCGGCCGGCCGATCTGGTCCGCGGCGAACTGCAGCAGGATCGGTTCGGCGTAGGGCTGGCCGCGCTCCCACGAGGCCAGCTCCAGCACGCCGTACTCCTGCTGCTGCTCGGCGAACCACACCCCCTCCAGGAACAGGCACCACAGCACCAGCAGGCCCAGCGGGTAGGCGCGGCCGCCGCGCGGGTGGTGCAGCACCCAGCCCCGGATCACCCCGGCGATCATGATCCCGGTGCCGACGTAGAGCAGGGCGTGCGACGGGCTCCACGCGGTCAGATCCAGCCCGTTGACCCGGTGGTTGATCACGTCCAGCGGCGCGGCCAGCACGAACACGCCCATGCCCCACTGCATCAGCCGCAGCGTGGTGCGGTCGGCGCCGTAGCCGGTGTAGGTGTGGAACAGCACCAGGGCGATGGCGATGACCGTGCCCACGGTGTTCACCAGGTGCGGTGGCGCCAGGTCGTCGCGCAGCCACCGGAAGTGCCAGGACACGTCCCAGGTGGAGCCGAGCAGCTTGAACGCGAACGCGGCCAGCCACAGCCGGTACAACCCGACCGCCAGGCCCGCCGGCGTGTCCCTGCCGGGCAGGCCACGCTCCCAGTATTGGTCTCCGAACCGCGCGAGGCGCGCCGCAACCCCCGTACGCACCGCTACATCATCCGGGTCGGCCCAGGTGAGCGGGAAAGCAGCCCGCCCGGAGCGGCCGTCGGCGGGCCGGTGGGCGGTTGTCCGGGCCCGCGGGCGGGTCGGGCACGATGGCGCCATGGCACTGGATTCCAACCTGCTCGGCCCCGAACCGACCCGGCTGCCGGAGCGGCCCGACGCGCAGGCCGCCCTGGCCGGCGGCACCGACCCGGCCGAGGTCGTGCGCGCGCACCCCGACTTCAGCGAGGCGTGGGCGGCCCTGGCCGAGCGCGCGCTGCGCGACGGCGACCCGGTCACCGGCTACGCCTTCGCCCGCACCGGCTACCACCGCGGCCTGGACCAGCTGCGCCGGGCCGGCTGGAAGGGACACGGCCCCATCCCCTGGGCGCACCGGCCCAACCAGGGCTTCCTGCGCGCGCTGGCCGCGCTGGCCAGGGCGGCCGAGCAGATCGGCGAGGTGGACGAGCAGCGGCGCTGCGCGCAGTTCCTGGCCGACAGCGACCCCGAGGCGGTGACCGCCACCGGCCTTGGCAGCGCCTGAGCCGGACTGAACACCACCGCGTCGGGGCACCACCGCGTCGGGACACCACTGAATCGAGCCTGAACCGGGAGTTCGCTCACTCGACCAGGTTTGGTCCGGCGCTATCCGGGTGAGAATTCAGCGCGTGAACGCACTGGGTGAGGTGTTGGCCGGTCGGTTGCGGCGTTGGCAGCGGACCGCGCTGCCGATCGCGCAGGCCGCGCTGGCCGCGGGGCTGGCCTGGCTGCTCGCGCACGACGTGATCGGGCACAGCCAGGCGTTCTTCGCGCCGATCGCCGCGGTGGTCTCGCTGGGCATCTCACTGGGCCAGCGGCTGCGCCGGGTGGTCGAGCTGATCGTGGGCGTGTCCCTGGGCATCGGCGTGGGCGACGTGCTCATCTCGGCGATCGGCACCGGGCCGTGGCAGGTGGCCCTGGCCGTGGCGCTGGCCATGTCCGCGGCCGTGCTGCTGGACGGCGGCACGGTGATCGCGCTCCAGTCGGCGTCCTCGGCCGTGCTGGTGGCCACGCTGCTGCCGCCCAGCTCGGCCGCGGGGCTCAACCGGATGGTGGACGCGCTGGTCGGCGGGTTGGTGGGGCTGGCGGTCGCCGCCCTGCTGCCGGCCAACCCGCTGACCGTGGCGCACCGGCAGGCCAAGGCGGTGCTCGGCGAGCTGACCACGGCACTGCGCGGGGTGGCCGACGCGGTCGCCGAGCACGACGCGGTGGCCGCCGCCGGTGTGCTGGCCAGGGTGCGCAGCAGCCAGAGCACCGTGGAGGAGTTCCGGTCGGCGCTGCAGACCGGCAGCGAGATCGCCTCGATCGCGCCGATCCGCTGGCGGCGGCGGCACGAACTGGGCGGCTACCAGGCCGCGGCCGTGCCGGTGGACTACGCGCTGCGCAACACCCGGGTGCTGGCCAGGCGGGCGCTGGCCGCGCTGCGCGACGGCGAGGAGGTGCCGGAGATCCTGCCGGACGTGCTGCGCCGCTACGCCGACGCGGTGGACCTGCTGCGCACCGAGCTGGCCGTGGGCGGCGAACCCCACCAGGCGCGCGCCGCCGTCCGGGACGCGGCCCGCCTGGCCACCACCCACCACCTGGGCAGCGGCGGCTTCTCCATGCGGGTGGTGCTGGCCCAGGTCCGGTCGATCGCCGTGGACCTGCTCCAGGCCACCGGGCTGAGCCGGAGCGAGGCCACCGCCGCGCTGCCGCCGCTGTCCCGCCAGCAGCCGGACTGAGCCGAGCGGGTTGGCGCGGACGGGCCTTGCTCACCCGCGAGCGGTCAGCCGGCGGGGCGGTTGAGCACGTTCTGCAGCAGGGAGTGCACGGCGGCGTGGTCCCGCTGGTCGGCCAGCCGGCAGGACCCACCGCGCAGCCGGTACCACTCGTCGGCGCCGGCGTAGCGGACCTTGGCCACGAGCACCCCGTCCCCGGTGACCACCGTGCGCAGTTCCAGGTCGCCGGTGATGACGCCGACCTCGTCGGTCATCACCCCGCCGGGCCCGGCGTGGAACGGAGAGGAGTACTCACGCATTGATCAACACCTACCGAGCATGTTTTCCAGGGTGGATTTCTCCGTGGGGTTCACCGTCAGCGACCAGGTGAACTTCACGTGCACCCACATTTTGGCGTACGTGCACCAGTACGTGTTAAGCGGTGGCTTCCACTGGTCGGGTGTCTGGTCACCCTTTGCCTGGTTCACCGTGTCGGTGACGGCGATCAGCTGCGGGCCGGACAGGTCGTTGGCGAACGCCTCGCGCCGCTCGGTGGTCCACCGCGCCGCGCCCGAGCGCCACGCCGCGGCCAGCGGCACCACGTGGTCGATGTCGAGATCGCTGGGGTCGGTCCAGGTCGCGCCGTCGTAGGGGCTGCGCCAGGTGCCGGACACCACCGTGCACGCCCCGTCGGTTGCCACCTGCTCGCCGTCGCGTTTCAGCACTTCCTGACGGGTGGTGCAGCCGCCGGACACGGTGTGCCAGTGCGGGAACAGCTCTCGGCTGTAGCCGGCCATGGAGCCGTCCGCGGCCACGGACAGCGCGCCCAGTTCCGACCGGGCCGAGGCCGTGCTGGTGATGCCGGGCGGGGCGGGCGCGGCGGCACCGGCCGGTGCGACCGGACCGGCCCCGGCGGCCAGCGCGGCGGCCAGCGCGGTGAGCAGGCCGACCGGTGCGCGGAGGGCCCGGCCGGCGCGAATTCTGTGCAGAACCATCGTCACTCCACCGTTGTCGGAAAAACGTTGGCGAGACGACTTTCAGTGCGGCGCGCACTGATCGCAATTCGTCTGAGTGACGATTCGCTGACGTGCTGTGCCCAATCGTGTGGACAAAATCCGATTCGGTGCCCGCTCGGGTGAATTTGACGTAACTCGGTCGGGTAAATCCGTTCTGTCACACCAGGCCGCGGACCAGCCGCAGGTCCTCGGTGTGCCGGTACCAGGTCCACCGGTTCACCAGCCGGGGGTGCCGCACGCCGTCGCTGATCGGGGTGACCGGCAGGCAGCCGAGCTGGAACGCGCGGCCGGGCGTGCTGGTGGCGCGCTGGACCAGCAGGCGCCGCCGCACCACCCGGACGACCAGGCCGGCGCCACCCGCCGGGTCCGGGGTCACCTCGATCCGGCTGGCCTGGCCGCGCAGCACGAGTTCGTCGTCGCAGTAGCCGACGCCCCGCACGGGCGCGAGCACGCCCCGACCGAGGAGCACCCCGCCCACGTCGTCCCGGATCAGCGGTACCGGATCGGGCTCCCCCGCCAGGGCGAGCCGCCACACCTGCTCCGGCCGGTCCGGCAGCCCCCACAGGCCGGCCACGGCCGAGTCCGGCTCCGCCGGCACGTAACCCACGGCCACCTCGCCCAGCCGCTCGGTGCGCAGCAGCCGCAGCGCCACCGCGGCCAGGTCCGCGTCGGTGCCCCAGACCACCAGCCGGCCCCCGGCCAGCTCCGCCAGCACCGGATCGACCTCGGCCTTGCCCGGTCGGGCGGGCAGTTGCCGCACCGCGAACTCGTCACTGTGCGCAACCGACGGCAACTGATTGTCGATCGCGGTGTTTCCGCAGGCCAACACGATTCCGCGCACCATCAGCTCCTGGTCTACCCTCGTGCACCGGCATTTGCCCGTCCGTCGAATCACCTGGGAGTTTCACATGCCGGCCATCGTGTTGATCGGGGCGCAGTGGGGCGACGAAGGCAAGGGCAAGGCCACCGACCTGCTCGGTGAGCACGTCCAGTGGGTCGTCCGCTACCAGGGCGGCAACAACGCCGGGCACACCGTGGTGCTGCCCGACGGCCAGGACTTCGCCCTCAAGCTCATCCCGTCGGGCATCCTCACCGAGGGAGTGACCAACGTCATCGGCAACGGTGTGGTGGTGGATCCGGGTGCGCTGCTGGGTGAGCTGGCCGGGCTGGAGGAGCGCGGCGTGGACACCTCGCGGCTGCTGCTCTCCGCCGACGCGCACCTGATCATGCCGTACCACGTCGCCATCGACAAAGTGACCGAGCGCTACCTCGGCAAGGCCAAGATCGGCACCACCGGCCGCGGCATCGGCCCCTGCTACCAGGACAAGGTCGCCCGGGTCGGGGTGCGCGCCCAGGACCTGCTCGACGAGAAGATCCTGCGGCAGAAGGTCGAGGCCGCGCTGGACTTCAAGAACCAGGTGCTGGTCAAGGTCTACAACCGCAAGGCGCTCTCGGCCAACGAGGTGGTGGACACCGTGCTGGCGCAGGGCAGCCACTTCGCGCACCGGATCGCCGACACCCGGCTGCTGCTCAACCAGGCCCTGGAGCGCGGCGAGACCGTGCTGCTGGAGGGCTCCCAGGGCACGCTGCTGGACGTCGACCACGGCACCTACCCGTTCGTCACCTCGTCCAACCCGACCGCCGGCGGGGCCAGCGCCGGGTCCGGCATCGGCCCGACCCGGATCACCACGGTGATCGGCATCCTCAAGGCGTACACCACGCGGGTGGGCTCCGGCCCGTTCCCGACGGAGCTGCACGACGCGTCCGGCGAGTACCTGCGCAAGACCGGCGGCGAGATCGGCGTGAACACCCGCCGGCCGCGCCGCACCGGCTGGTTCGACGCGGTGATCGCCCGCTACGCCAGCCGGGTCAACGGCATCACCGACTACTTCCTGACCAAGCTGGACGTGCTGTCCGGGCTGGAGAAGGTGCCGGTGTGCGTGGCCTACGACGTGGACGGCACCCGGGTGCACGACATGCCGATGACCCAGACCGACGTGCACCACGCCATCCCCGTCTACGAGGAGCTGCCCGGCTGGTGGGAGGACATCAGCCAGTGCCGCAGCTACGAGGAGCTGCCGGCCAACGCGCGCGCCTACGTGGACCGGCTGGAGGAGCTGTCCGGGGCGCGGATCTCCGCGATCGGCGTGGGCCCCGGCCGGGACCAGACCATCGTGCGCCACGACCTGACCGGCCGCTGAACCCAGCTGGTCGCTGAACCGATCGGTCGCTGGACTGGGCCGGCCGCTGAACCGGGCCGGCCGGTGCTCTCGGGCTGGCCGGCGCGCCGGTGCCGGCGCCCGCGTCACAGCCGGCGCTGGCCGGTGCCGGACACCGCGGCCTCGGTCAGGTCCAGTTCGTGCAGCACCTTGCGCATGACCTCGTCGTCGAGCCGGCCGGAGTCGCGCTCGTCGATCAGGGCGGCGCGCTGCGCGGCCAGCAGCTCCTGGCGCATCCGGCGGAACGCCCGGTGCTTGCGCCGCTTGGGGTCGTCCGGGTCCAGCTCCAGCCGGTCCACCGCCGCCCTGGCGTTGAGTTCGACCAGCTCGTGCAGTTGCGCGGCGATGTGCTTGGCGGCCTGCTCGGGCACGTGCGCGCTGTGCTTGGCCAGCACCTGGTCCAGCCGGGCCAGCGCCGCCTTGGCCGTGGCCCGCCTGGCCGCGACCTCGGCCCGCTGGTCGCGCTCGGCCTCGTGCGGGTCGGCCACGTGCAGCACCCGGATCAGCCAGGGCAGCGTGGTGCCCTGCAGCAGCAGGGTGCCGATGGTGACCACCACCGCGAAGAACTGGATCGGCCCCCGGGCCGGGAACGGCGCGCCCGACTCGGTCTCGAACGGGATACCGGTGGCCGCGGCCAGGGTGACCACGCCGCGCATGCCGGCCCAGGAGAGCACCCCCACGCTGCCCCACGGCCAGTGCCGGGCGTCGGACTCGCTGGACAGCATCCGGACGGGCAGCAGGCGCGCCAGGTGCACCCACAGCGCCCGCACCGCGATCACCGTGACCAGCACGGCGCCCGCGACCAGCAGCAGCTGCCAGGTCGGCTCGCCGAACTCGGGCAGCCGCTCGATCACCCACCGGGTCTGCAACCCGATCAGGCCGAACACCAGCGCTTCCAGCAGCAGGTCGGTGGCGTTCCACACCGACTGCTCCTGCAACCGCATGGAGAACCCGGCCTTGGGCGAGTGGTGGCCCAGGTACAGGCCGGCGGCCACCACCGCAAGCACGCCCGAGCCGGACAGCTCCTCGGCCAGCAGGTAGGCGGAGAACGGCACCACCAGGCCGAGCACCGACTCCATGGTCGGGTCGCTCAGCCGCACCCGGACCGCGTGCACCACCAGGCCGATGACCAGGCCCACGACCACGCCCACCACCGTGGCCAGCGCGAACACCCGCAGGCCCAGCCCGAACGAGCTGCCCGCGCTGACCACCGCGGTGATCCCCACCCGGTAGAGGGTCAGCGCGGTGGCGTCGTTGACCAGGCTCTCCCCGGACAGCACGGTCATCAGCCGGCGGGGCAGGTTGAGCTTGCGGCCGATGGCGGCGGCGGACACCGCGTCCGGCGGGGCGACCACCGCGCCGAGCACCAGGGCCGCGGCGAACGGCAGGGTGGGCATGAGCAGGCTGGCCACCAGGGCCACGGCGAACGCGGTGACCAGGACCAGGCCGACGCCCAGGCTGAGGATCGGCCGCACGCTGGCGCGGAAGCTCAGGTAGGAGCTGTCCAGCGCGGCGGAGTAGAGCAGCGGCGGCAGCACCACGGTGAGCAGCAGTTCGGGGTCGAGTTCGATGCGCGGCACGCCCGGGACGAACGAGACCGCGACGCCGACCGCGACCAGCAGCAGCGGCGCCGGCCAGTCCCGGCTGCGCGCCACCGCGCTGACCGCGAGCGAGCCGACCAGCAGCGCCACGATGTGCATCGCGTGCACGCGCCATCACCTGCCGTCCCACCTGCCGTCGGCTGCCCGACCGGGGAGTGCCCGCCCTGACCGGAATCAATCATTGTTGGTGCAACTAATCCCCCCCGTGCTGGCGCGGGGCGGTGCAGGACGGGTCCAGCCCGGGCGCGGCCCACCTGACCACCCGGCCGGCTGACCTGGCCGTGCGCCGTTCGGAGCACGTGGTTCGCGGTCTCGGGCCAGTGCCAACTAGGCTCCTTCACCGTGCGTGTCCTGGTAGTCGGGTCAGGTGCCCGGGAGCATGCCCTTGTCCTCGCGTTGTCGCGGGACCCCGAGGTCACCGCGCTGGCGTGTGCGCCCGGCAATGCCGGTACCGCCGCGCTGGCCGAGTCCTACGGGGTTGACGTGACCGATCCGGCCTCGGTGGTGGGGCTGGCCACGCAGTGGCGGGCCGACCTGGTCGTGGTCGGCCCGGAGGCCCCGCTGGTCGCCGGGGTCGCCGACGCCGTGCGCGAGGCCGGGATCGCCTGCTTCGGGCCGTCCAAGCAGGCCGCCCGCATCGAGGGGTCCAAGGCGTTCGCCAAGGACGTGATGCGGGCCGCCGGCGTGCCCACCGCCCACGCCGAGGTGGTGGACAACCCGGCCAGGCTGGACGCGGCGCTGCGCAGGTTCGGTCCCACCTTCGTGGTCAAGGACGACGGCCTGGCCGCCGGCAAGGGCGTGGTGGTCACCAGCGACCTGGCCGCGGCGCGCGCCCACGCCATGACCCTGCTCGACGGCGGCCACCCGGTGCTGCTGGAGTCCTTCCTGGACGGGCCGGAAGCCTCGCTGTTCTGCCTGGTCGACGGCAAGACCGTGGTGCCGCTGCTGCCCGCGCAGGACTTCAAGCGGGTCGGCGACGGCGACGCCGGCCCCAACACCGGCGGCATGGGCGCCTACACCCCGCTGCCGTGGGCCCCGCCCGATTTGGCCGAGCAGGTGGTGGCGCGGATCGTGCAGCCGGTGGTCGACGAGATGGCCAGGCGGGGCACCCCGTTCTCCGGCCTGCTCTACGCCGGCCTCGCGCTGACCTCCAACGGCCCGTCCGTGATCGAGTTCAACTGCCGGTTCGGCGACCCCGAGACCCAGGCCGTGCTCGCGCTGCTGCGCTCGTCCCTGTCCACCCTGCTGCTGGCCGCCGCCACCGGCACCCTGGCCGACCAGCCGCCGCTGGAGTGGGCCGAGGGCGCCGCCGTGACCGTGGTGATCGCCGCCGAGGGCTACCCGGGCCGGCCCCGGGTCGGTGACGTGATCACCGGCAGCGAGGCCGAGGGCGTGCTGCACGCCGGCACCCGCCGCCGCGAGGACGGCGCCGTGGTCTCCGCGGGCGGGCGCGTGCTGTCCGTGGTCGGCACCGGCCCCGACCTGGCCGCCGCCCGCGACGAGGTGTACCGGCGGGTCAAGGGCGTGCACCTGACCGGGTCGCACCACCGCACCGACATCGCGCTGCGCGCGGTCCAGGGCGACATCAGCACCCCACCGCTGGGCTGACGGACAACGGGTCGAGACCGGAGGGAACCGGACCTCTGGTCTCTTCGTCCAAACTCAGGTACGGCTCACACCGTCGTTGGTAGCCTGCGAGTCGAGACCGACCCGTGACCGTGACGCAGCAGGGGGTAATCGTCGTGGCGTCCGAGCAGCCGGAACAGGTAATCCAGTCCCTCACGGCCATGGCCGTGGCCAACCCGTTGGCCGCTCCCGCCGCCGCCGCCCGCCTGGCCACCGCGCTGGCCGACCAGATCCCCACCACCGGTTCGGGAAAAACGGTCAAGGTCAACCCGGACAACGTCCTCCAGGCCGGCAAGATCATCAACGAGCAGGTCGAGTCGCTGCGAACCACGTTTGACGCGGCCAGCCGCGACCTGATAATCGACGCACCTGGCGGTGACATCGTCAGTTCCGAGGTGGCCGCCGCGTGGAACTCCCGTCTGGCCCAGGCCGATGATTCCTACGCGAAGCGAGTCCAGCAGTACATCGACAGCCTGGACAAGCTGTGCGCTCAGATGCGGGAAGCCGCCAAGCAGTACGGGTACACCGAGGAAGACATCACCGGTTCATTCGGAGCGGGTAGTGCGTGATCGTGCACGACTGAGTGCGGCCATTGCCGCGTTGGCCATGATTTCCCTGGCGGGCTGTTCCACCACCGAGGACGGGCAGGCTGTGGCCGGAGGTGAGAGCACGAGCGCTGGCCGTTCGGGTTCCACAACGACTACCAGTACGACGGAGTTGAGCAGACCCCGTCCCAAGGATCTTCCCGTTACCTCAGTCGACACCTGCAGTTTGCTGACCGATGTTCAGCAGAGGGAACTCGGCATCGACAAGGCGCCATACAAGATGGAGGGCTACCAAATCCCGAGCTGCCGCTACTCGCACGGTTCCAGCGAACCCTTCTACCAGTACCGCGTGTCCGCCAACATCAACGAGAACATCTCGGCCTGGTCCAAGCGGAACGTGGACGTCGAATCGATCGATGTGGCGGGCTTTCCGGCGGCGAAGTTCACGCTCCGAGGCACTCAGGCGGACTGCGTGGTGGCCGTGGATGTCGCCGAAAACCAGTCAATTGAGGTCCAGTACACGCAGACGGGCCTCAGGAGCCCGGAGCTGTGTCCCAAGTCGCTCCAGGCGGCCGAGATGGTCATGGCGACGTTGCAGACGGGCAAGTGAGGGGGAGTTATGTACCTGAGTGGGCACCCGGAGATCAGGGACCACCGTTTTCAGGGGTATGACAACGCCGCGCTCGCCGATCTTGTGGACCGGTTCGGGCAGGGCTCCGGGGTGGAGGGGCTGGAGCGGGCCGGCGACGCGCTGCGCAACATCGCCAACAGCCTGGCCGACACCGACCGGGTGCTGCGCGAGCAGCTGGCCGCGATCGGGGTGGAGTGGGAGAGCGGCGCGTCGGACATGGCGCAGTCGATCATGCTCGGCTCGGCGGAGTACGGCGCGGACGCGGACACCAAGGTGACCATGTCGTCCAAGTCGGTCCAGCAGCAGAGCGCCGCCTACAGCCACACCAAGTACAGCCTGCCCGACTCGGAGCAGCTGCGCGGGGACACCGAGAAGAGCTGGGTGGACAAGGGCGCCAGCCTGTTCGGCTACACCACCGACCACGCCAGGGAGGTCGAGCGGACCAAGGCGGCGCGCCAGCAGGCCATCGACTCGCTGGACCAGTACACCAGCGCCAGCCGCGAGGCGTTGCACCGCTACCAGGGGCTGGAGCAGCCGCCCGCGTTCGACCTGCAGGTCAGCCCGGCCGCGGACAGCACGTCGCTGAGCGGGGTGCACGGTTCGACCGGGCAGGTCACCGGGGTCGCCAGCGCCGGTGTCGGCGGTGGTGCCGGGTTCTCCGGCGGTGGTGCCGGCGGAAGTGGCGTGGCCGGGGTCCCCGGGGGTGGCAGCGGCTCGCCCGTGCCCACGCCCGGCGCGCTGCCCGGTGGCGGTGGCAACACCGGAACGCCGGGGCAGCTGCCCGGCAGCTACAGCGGCACGCTCACCCCGGGTGGGGGTGCCAACCAGGCTCCGGCCGCCGCCAACTTCGGCACGACGGCCAAGCCGACCGGCAACTTCGGCCTGGGCATGGGCTTCGGGGTGGCGGCCGGCGCCGGGCTGGGCGCGGCAGCGGCCGGCGCGCGGGGCGGCCAGGTCGTGGGGGGCGGCCGAAGTGGTCGGACCCCGGGCATCGGCGGCTACCCGAACACGCCCGAGGGGCGGGCCGCGGCGAACCGGGCCGCGGGTGGCGCGGCCGGGGCGATGGAGGAGGAGCACCCGCTCAACCGGAACTCGGCGCAGGCCGGCCGGGGCGGCAAGGCCGGGTCGTCGTTGATGCAGCCGGCCGCGGCCGCGGGGCGGGGCGGCAAGCCGGAAGAGGACGAGGAGCACGTGCGCAAGTACGGCATCGACTCCGACGACGTGTTCGGGGATGGCCGGCTGGTGGCGCCGTCGGTGCTCGGCGACGACGACATGAAGGACAAGTAGGCAGGGTGACCTCCACCGGCAGCGTGGTGCTCTCCACGCTTGAGTTCGACGTGGTGTGGGAGAGCGAGCGCCTTCCGAACCGGCATGTGGCGTTGGACGTGCCCAGTCCCGGCATCACCCACACCGAGCGGGCCGCGCTCGTCGGCGGGGCGTGGGAGTCGCTGGAGGGGCGTGGGCTGGCCAGGTCCGGACGGGTCGTGCCGGAGCTGGCCGACCGGCTGGCGGTGCTGGCGCACCCCGCGGTCAGCGTGGACTGCTGGGTCTGGGCGGACCGCAAGATCTCCGCGCTGGCCGGGGCGGCCGGGAACGACGCGATGCTGGCGGTGGTGGACCGCGACGAGGTGTGGCTGATCGACACCAGGGCGAGTGCGCTGGCCGAGGCGGCGGTGTCGGTGGCCGGCGACATGCCGGCCGGCGGCGGGCGCTCGGTCAGCCTGCCCACCGACGAGCTGCAGCAGGCCGCGGCCGAGGTCGGGGACGACCCGGAGTTGCTGATCACCGCGCTGGCGCGGCGGGGGGTGCCGCTCAGCGAGGCGCAGACGCTGGCCGGGATGGTCAGCGGGATGGGCACCAAGGGCCAGTTCGGGGCGCAGCGGGCCGGACGGCAGGGGCCGCCGGAGCGCGCCGACCGGGTGATCGCCTTCCACGACACGCCGGCCGGGCGCTACCTGCACCAGATCCGGCCCAGCACGGACGGCCGGCGGTGGAGCACCATCACGCCAGCGGACAACCAGCGGTTGGCCAGCTGCGTGTGGGAACTCCTCGACGAAATATGAATCTTTTTCGCGAAAATCAGCGGGTGAAAACCGCGAATACCGAGGGCGAGCACGGCGGAAACAGCGGGTGAGGCGCGCCGGCCAATGCGGCTCCCCGCGCGGCCGGTGAACCGGGCCACGGGCCCGGAATCTCAAAAAATTCTGACAAAGTGCCTGGTCAGGCACAGCAACAAATAACCAGAACACTTCTCGCGCGCGGGGAACCGGCGCGAGCCGGTCGGCGTCACTCTCTTTCGACCGTACGCGCGGACGCGCGTTGCCCACGGCGAATGGAGTGACGGCCGTTGACCGTTGAGCACAGAGCGGCGGAACTCAGTGCGACCGCATACGAAGTTGCCTGGGAACATCTCAACCTGGGGGCCATGCCGATCGTGCTGCATGTGCCGAGCGAGGGAACGCAGCCGGAGGAACGCGCACTGGTGCTCGACGCGGCGTGGACCGAGTTGCGCGAGCGCGGCCTGGCCAGGGGCGAGGACCTGGCCCCGTGGCTGGTCGACCACCTCTGCCTGCTGGCGCGCGCCGAGAACGTGATCGACGCCCGCATCGGCATGGGCAGCGGCGCGGTGCGGGCCATGGCCGCGGCCAGGGTCTCCACCGGGGTGGCGCCGGCCGCCGGCGTGCTGGCCGTGCTGCGGGCCGGCACCCTGACCGTGCGGGAGGTGCCGGTGGACGGGCTGGCCGAGGCCGTGGTCGGCCTGCTGCCCGCCGGGCACCCCGGTCCCGGTCGGGCCGTGACCATCCCGTTCGGCGAGGTCGACGCGGTGCTGGGCAGCGACTCGCTGGTGGCGCTGACCGAGCAGCTGCTCGGCCGGGGCGTGCCCGCCGACCAGGCCGAGGCACTGGCCAGCATGGCCGCCGGCGCGGTGCTGCACGGCCAGTTCGGCGCCGCCGCCAGGACCCCGGCCGGTGTCCGCCGCCGGGCCTGCCGGGTGGTCAGCTGCTACGACACCGCCGCCGGTCGCTACCTGGTCGAGCAGGTGCCCTCGGCCAGTGGCCGGCCCAGGACCACGGTGGAGCCGGCCGACCAGCGACTGCTGGTCCAGCGGGTCGGCGCGCTGCTCGCCGAGGTGAGCACGCGGGGGTGAGCGCCCAGGTGCTGACCGCCCGGGTGTGATGGCGCAGGGGGAGACCGCAGCGGGGGGACTGCGCAGGCCGGGTGACTCCCGGTGAACGCCGGACCACGGGTTTCCCGCCCGGCCTAGAGTGCTGGCGGGCGGGAACCGCGTGGTTCGGTTCCGCGTCCCACGCGTGGAGCAACCGCGTTGACGCGGGTCGTTGGCAAAGGGGGATGCGGCAGTGGCAGTCGTGAAGTACAACGCCGAGGCGATGGAGCAGTGCCGGAGCACGGTCAGCAGCCAGGCGGGCCAGTTCGGTGGGATCGGGGACGGGTTCTCCGGCCAGGGCGGCAGCGGTGACATCTTCGGCAAGCTGCCCAGCTCGGCCGGGTTGTCCGGGGCGGTCGACTCGTTCAACTCGACCATGGGCGCGGAGTTCGCCGCGGCCGAGTCCGTGCTCGGCAAGGTGGAGCGGGCGCTGGACGCGGTGGAGCAGACCGTGGCCGACACCGAGCAGGCCAACACCAACTCGCTCACCGCCGTGTGATCGCGGTCAGCAGGTCAGGGCGGCACGAGCGAGGTGGGCAACATGAGCGAGTCGACGCGAGAAGAGTCGACGCGGCAAAAGTCGACGCGAGAAGAGTCGACGAGGAAACCAGTCAGCGCGGTCGCGGCGTGGGCGCGGCCGTCCCGAGCCGGTGAGGTGGGGGCATGAGTGCGAAGGACGAGGTAGCCGCGCTGCCCGGGGGGCAGGCCCTGGCCGCGCTCGCCGACCAGGTGGACAGCGCCCAGCCGGACGGCGTGCGGGAGATCGCGGCCAGGTGGAAGGAGGCGGCGGAGTCCTGCGGCAACTCGACGAACACCGTCAACCAGTCGGTCAACCAGCTCGACGGCGCCTGGGAGGGCGCCTCGGCCGACGGGTTCGTCGCCTACATGGGCAAGTTCGGCCAGGCCGGCGCGTCCACCCAGGAGGCGCTGGCCGCCGCGGCCGGCGACCTGGACAAGGCGGCCGACGCCCTGGAGTCGGCCAAGACCTCGGTCAACCGGATCTGCGAGGACCTGCTCAGCCGGGTCCGCCAGCTCCAGCAGCAGCCCAGCACCGACCCGGCGGCCGAGGCCGCCAAGATCGCGATGATCACCGCGATGTGCGCGGAGGCGGCGGCCGACGCCAAGCCCAAGGTCGACGAGGCCGACCAGGCCGTGAACGCCGCGGCCAGCGCCCTGGGCGGGCGGGGTGAGGCGGTCAACCCCAAGTTCTCCACCCTGGAGGACCCGGGCACGCAGGCGTTCACCCCGGGCAACGGCAAGCCGATCGACTGGAAGGGCACCCCGCCCAGCGACGCCACCTCGACGCAGGGCACGCACGCCGGCTCCGGCCAGACCGGCGCCCAGGGCGCTGGCGGCTCGGGTGGCGCTGGCGGGTCGGGCGGTTCCGGTTCCGGCTCCGGTGGCTACGGCGGCGGTGGCTACGGCGGCGGTGGTGGCGGCGGCACCGGTGGCGGTGGTGGCGGCGGAGGCGGGGGCGGCCTCGGGCCCAGCGGTGGCCCGCCGTCCGGCCCGGTGCCAGGCAACGTCGAGGAGTGGATCAAGGAGGCCATCAAGATCCTCCAGGCCAACGGCGTGCCGGTCACCGACGCCAACATCAAGGACATCTGGACGATCATCCAGAAGGAGTCCGGCGGCAACCCGCACGCGATCAACAACTGGGACTCCAACGCGGCCAAGGGCACCCCGTCCAAGGGCCTGATGCAGTGCATCGACCCGACGTTCCAGTCCTACAAGCTGCCCGGGCACAACGACATCTGGAACCCGGTGGACAACATCATCGCCGGGGTCCGGTACACGTTCGCCCGCTACGGCGGCTTCGCCAACCACCCGGGCCTGAAGTCGATGGCCCACGGCGGCGCCTACCAGGGCTACTGATCCCCGCCGCGGTGATCCGCCGAGGCGAGCCAGCACCGGCCGGGGAACTCTCCGGCCGGGCTGATCGTTTTAGTGACCAAGAGTCTCGCGCGAGCGGTCGAAGTCGGGCCGCTCCCGCGTGACGGGAGCACGGGACCGGGGAGAACGGCATGTGGCGGATCATCGGGGTGCTGCTGGTGGCCTGGCTGGCGCTGAGCGTGCTCGGCGCCGTGGTCAAGGGCCTGTTCTGGCTGGCGGTCATCGGCGTGGTGCTGTTCCTGGGCACGGCCGCCTACGGCGCCATCAAGAACAGCGGGCGCAAGTCCATCCGCTGACCGGGAGCGCCGGTGCGCGACCGGGCGCCCGGCCAGCGGGGCGCCCGGCGGTGGCACTCAGCCGAGCAGACCGAGTTCGACCAGGCGGGCGCGGATCGCCACCGCCGAACTCCAGCGCTCGGCCAGCAGCCCGGCCCGGATCGCGCCGTCCACGTTGACCTGCCGGTCGTCCAGGAACAGGCACTCCCCGGGCGGCACACCCAGCCGGTCGGTCAGCTCCACCCAGATCCGCGCGTCCGGCTTGGCCATGCCCAGGTCACCGGAGAACACCAGGTGCCGGAAGTACCGGGCCCACGGCTCCCGCTCGGCGGCCCGGCCGAACTCCGACGGCGCGTTGGACAACAGCGCCAGCGGCACGCCGGCGGCCTCCAGATCGGCCAGCAGGTCCAGGGCGGCCGGGTCGGTGTGCAGCCAGCCGGCCACGTCGGCGTCGGTCAGCGCCGCCGCGACCGACTCGCTCACCTCGACACCCAGCCGGGCGCCCACCGCCCGCCAGTAGTCCAGGGCGGGCCGACCCCGGTCGTAGCTGTCCCGCTCGGCCCAGTAGGCCGCCGCGAACGCCTCCGTGTTGTCAACCGTGTCGACACTCTCAGCTGGCTTCGCCAGCTGATCCGCAGTGCCGAGGCTCTCAGCTGGCTTCGCCACCTGATCCGCGCCCGCCGCGAGCAGGGCGGCCAGTTCGGGCAGCGCCTTGGTCGCCCGGCTGATCACCTCGCCGTAGTCGAACACGATCCAGCGCACGCTGTTGCTCACTGCCGGTCCAATCTGCCGTTGTGGACGGGTCGGGTCGGTTGGGCGCCGGGGCGGCCGGCTCAACCGGTCTGGCGGGTCTCGGCCCGGCTCTCCGCGGTGGCCAGCCGCCGCAGCACCTCGGCGATGTCGGCCTTGGTCACGTCCCGGTGGGTGACGAACCGCACCTGCCCGGCCATCGGCCCGGCGGCCACCCCCAGCCGGTCCAGCTCGGCCAGGGTGCCGGCCAGGTCGGGCACGGCCGCCAGCACGATGTTGGTCTGCGGCGCGCGCACGTCCCAGCCCAGCTCGGCCAGGCCGGCGGCCAGCGCCGCGGCGTTCGCGTGGTCCTCGGCCAACTCGTCGATCCGGTCCAGCGCCACCAGCCCGGCCGCGGCCAGCACGCCGCCCTGCCGGACCCCGCCGCCGAGCATCTTGCGCACCCGCCTGGCCTCGACCACGAACTCGGCGCTGCCCGCCACCACCGACCCGACCGGCGCGCCCAGGCCCTTGCTCAGGCACACCTGCACGGTGTCCACGCCCTCGGCCAGCGCGGCCGGCGGCCGGCCCAGGGCCACGGCGGCGTTCCACAGCCGCGCGCCGTCCAGGTGCACGCGCAGGCCACCGGCCCTGGCCGCGGCCACCACCTCGGCGTGCTCGGCCGGCGGGACCACGCTGCCGCCGGCCGCGTTGTGCGTGTTCTCCACGCACAGCAGGGTGGTGCGCAGCGCGTAGTACGGGCCGGCCGCACCGGGCCCGATCGCCGCCCGCACGGCCGCCGCCGACACCCGGCCGGGGCCGGCGTCCCAGTCCAGCGCCTCGGGCATGCCCCCGGCCAGCCACGCCGCCGTGCCCAGCTCCGCGCCGAGCACGTGCGCGCCGCGCGGCGCCAGGAACCGGTCACCCCGCCGCAGGTGCAGCATCAGGGCGATCAGGTTGCCCATCGACCCGCTGGGCACCCACAGCGCGGCCGGCACGCCGAGCAGGTCGGCGACCCGCTCCTCCAGCGCGCGCATGGTGGGGTCGTGGTCGAGCACGTCGTCGCCCACCTCGGCGGCGGCCATGGCCTGGCGCATGCGCTCGTCCGGGGTGGTGATCGTGTCCGACCGGAGGTCGATGACAGGGTGTCCGCTCACGGAATGGCATGACACCACAGCCCGGCCGCCAACACCACGGCTGCCCGGCCGCGCCCCGCGCGGTCCGGTCCCCGCGCCGACCCGTGCCGGTGTGCTCCGCCAGCGCCGGCCACCCGCCACTGGAACGGGCCGGCCGCGGCGAGCAAGATTGACAACCGTGGGGCGACTGAGGCGAGGACCAGGGCGGCGCACACCGCCGAGGGCGCGGGGCGCCCGCACCGAACCGGCCAGCACCAGACCGGGCTGACCAGACCGGGCTGACCAGACCGGGCTGACCAGACCGGGCAGGCTGCCCCAGGCAGGCCGCGCCCACCCAGGTGGCCGGCCCGGTCGCGCCGCGGCGGGGGTGACCGGAATCTCCCCGGCGGGACGTGCAACCGTGGAGGCCGGACATTCCGTCCGCAGACGTGTAGGCACAAAAGGAGCGGAGAGAGTCCGCGTGGACCAGCGCGACGAGCAGGAGTTCGCGGAGTACTTCGTGGCCCGGCGGGACGCCGTGCGGAGAACGGCGTTCCTGCTCTGCGGAGACTGGCACCGGGCGGACGACCTGGCCCAGACCGCGTTCGTCGCGTTGCACCGGAGGTGGCGCAAGATCAGGGACAAGGGCGCCCTGGACGCGTACGTGCGGCGCACCCTGGTGCGCGCGGTGATCGACGAGTCCCGGCGGCCGTGGCGGCGGGAGCGCTTCGTGGAGGAACTGCCCGAGGCACCGGCCGGCGACGGCGAGATCGGCGACGCCGTGGCCACCCGCGACGCCCTGCTCCAGGGGCTGCGCCGGGTGCCGAAGCGACAGCGGGCGGTGCTCGTGCTCAGGTTCCTGGAGGGCCTGGACGTCGCCGGCACCGCCGAGGCGCTGCGGTGCTCGGAGGGCACGGTGAAGAGCCAGACGGCCCGGGGGCTGGCGGCCCTGCGGGACGCGCTCGGCGACACACTGGACGACCTGCGGCCAGCGACATGAACACGATCGGCCCCGGTGCCGGCGTCAGGGAGGTGAGGTAGGTGGACGAGCACGACCTCGCGGAGCTGTTCCGCGACGCGGTGCGCGACACGCCCCCGGCGTCCTTTGACGAGCACGACGTGGCCGCCGCCGCGCGTCGGGCCACCGCCCGCCAGCGGACCCGCGTGCTGGTCGGGTCGGGCGCGGTCGTGCTGGCGCTGCTGGGCGTGGGCGTGGTCGGCTACGGCCTGACCGCCCGCCAGCACACCGCCACCAGCACGATGACCGTGGCCGAGGACCAGTCGTCAGCCGGCCGGTCGACCACCACCGCCGAGCTGGGACCGCTCAACGCTCCAGCCCCCCAAAACACCGATTCAGATGGCACCCTGGAGAACAGAAGGTCCGGACCGCCACCCAAGAGCATCCCGGAGTCCTCGTCCAAGCAGGGGGATGAGAACACCGGGAGCGCCAGCCGCTCGGCTGGCAGCACCCCCACGGGGTGCGGGCAGGTAGACCGGGAGCTCGCTGTCGCCCTCGCCAACGAGCTCCCGGTCGATCCCGCCACCGTTCCCGCGCCGGTCGCCGGCAGCTGCCCGGCCGGTGCCCGCGCCGCCAGCTACCTGGTCCGGGACGGCGGCACCACCGGAGTGGTGTCCGTCGTGGTGGTGCCGGCCACCGCCGACGCGACCGCGCCGCGCACCCCGGAGCTGCCCTCGACCAACGGCAGCGCGCGCGCCACCGTGCACACCGGCAGCGGCGGCCAGTTGACCGTGGTCAGCCAGCCACAGGCGGGCTCGACCAGCGCGCCGTTCGCCGACCGGATCGACCGGGTGGCCAGCCAGCTGGCCGGCCGGTACTGACCGCCCCCACCCGCGCCGGGCACCCGCACCGGGGGCGTGGCCGACCGGGAGCGACGCGGGCGGTGCCGGACACCCGACCGGCCAGGTGGCACCATCGCACGTCATGACCGCCGCAAGCACGCCCAAAGGCGAACGCCGACGCCAGGCCCTGGTCGAAGCCGCCGCCGCGCTGCTCGTCGAAGGCGGGTTCGACGCGATCCGCCACCGCGCGGTCGCCGAACGCGCCGGCCTGCCGCTGGCCTCGACCACCTACTACTTCGACTCGCTCGACGAGCTGATCGAGGCCGCCGCCGAACACCACGGCCGCGCCGAACTGGCCCACGGCCGCGCCAAGCTGGAGGAGCTGACCACGCTGCCGCGCGGCGTGGACGCCCTGGTCGACCTCGCCCTCGACCTGCTGCTCGGCCCCGAGTCCCGGGACCGCGACGCCGAGGCCGTGCTGCTGCGCTACGAGCGGCTGGTGGCCACCCCACGCCGCCCCTACCTGCGTCCGCTCATGCGCCAGCTCGGCGCGGACCTGCAGGCCCTGCTGCTGGAGATCTTCGCCCGCTCCGGCCGGGAGATGGACACCGCGCAGGTGGAGCGGATCATCGCGCTGGTCGACGGCACCGTGGTGAACGCGCTGGTGGAGATCCACCCCGACCCCAGGGGCGCGGCCCGGCGCGTTCTGCGGGAAGCCCTGACCTGACCGCCTGGCCCGCGCGCCGCGGAAAACCCGCGACCACCGGGCAACCTCCGCCGCCCGCCCGCGTCGTGCAGGAGGGGGCAGTGGAAGGAGACGGGATGCGCCGGACCGACGCGGACGAGTTTCGGCGGTTCACCCTTGCCAACGCGGCAGCGCTGCGACGCAGCGCCTACCTGCTCTGCGGGGACTGGCACCTGGCCGAGGACCTGATGCAGGCCACCCTGGTCAAGGTCTACCAGGCGTGGTCGCGGATCACCGAGCCGGAACTCGCCCGGTCCTACGTCCGCACGGTGCTGCTGCGCACCTGGCTGGACGAGAAACGCCGACCCTGGCGGCGCTCCGAGCGGCGCGACGGTGAACTCCCCGACGTGGCCGACGCCGACGCCGACCCGCAACAGGACGCCCAGCGCGGCTGGCGCCGGGACCTGGTGCGCAGGGCCCTGCTGAGCCTGCCACCCGGGCAGCGGGCCGTGCTGGTGCTCCGCTACTACGACGAGCTGTCGGTGGCGGAGACCGCCGCCGCACTCGGCTGCGCCGAGGGAACCGTGAAGAGCCAGTCCGCCAAGGGCCTCGCGCGGCTGCGCGCGCACATCGCGCGACTGGACGCGAGTGCCGTGCTAGAAGGTGTCCCGTGGTGAGCGAACAGGAATTCGCCGAGGCCCTGCGCGACCTCACGCGCGACGAACCACCGCTGTCCGTCGACCCGGACGAGCTGATCGCCAGGGCCCGCCACGCCCGGCACCGGCGGTGGAGCCTGGTGGGCGCGACCCTGGCCACCGCGCTGGTGGCGGTGACCGCGGTGGGCGTGGTCGTCGGCAACCGGCTCGGCCCGCCCGGCCCGGCCACGCAGGCCGCCGCACCGGTCCTGGCCACCTCGACCACACCGGCGAGTCCCCCGGCCGCGGCCACGTCGTCGCCGGCGAGCGCGACCACCACCTTCCCAAGCTTCGCCAGCATCACGCGGGTCACCTCATCGCTGCCGGAACTGCGTGCGCGGGGCGTGGGGCTGAGTGCCCACCTGACCCAGGTGTTCCCCACCGTGGTCCGGGACAGCACGGTGATCAGCGTGGGACCGTGGGACAACCGGGTCGGTGCCGAGACACCGGACAACGGCGGCGACACTGCGGCGCGGCTGGTCGGCCTACTGCGGTTCAGCGACGCGGTTGGCCCCACCGCCGTGGCCGTCGAGATCAGTGCGCCGGGTTGGGCTTCCTGGGAGGACGAGGGGGACTGCGGCGGCATCGGCACCGACGCCAGGTGCGTGTCCATAGGTCCGCTGGACGACGGTGGCGTGCTGAGCGTCGCCGAGAGCGAGTTCGACGGGGGCCGGCCGCACCGGCGGACCGTGGCGCTGGTCCGGACCGACGGCAGTGGGGTGCGGATCTCCGCGTTCGACTACGACCCCGGCGGCGATCCCGCCGCCGCCACCACCGCCGATGGGCTCAGCCGCAACGAGCCGCTGCGGGCCGAGGTGGCCCTCACCACCGACCAGCTGATCGCCCTGGTCACCGACCCGGGCCTGGTGCTGTGACGCGCGGACACCCCGGTGCCGGCCCGCGCGCCCACCATGTCGGCGATGTCGCACCACAGCCGTTACGCTGCGTGGACGTGACATCCAAGCCCCGCATCCCCAACGTGCTGGCCGCCCGCTACGCCTCCGTTGACCTGGCCACCCTGTGGTCCGCCGAGCACAAGGTCGTGCTGGAACGCCAGCTGTGGCTGGCCGTGCTGCGGGCTCAGGCCGAACTGGGCGTCGCCGTGCCCGACGGGGTGATCGCCGACTACGAGCGGGTGATCGACCAGGTCGACCTCGACTCGATCGCCGAGCGGGAACAGGTCACCCGGCACGACGTGAAGGCCCGCATCGAGGAGTTCAACGCGCTGGCCGGGCACGAGCACGTGCACAAGGGCATGACCTCGCGCGACCTCACCGAGAACGTCGAGCAGCTGCAGGTCCTGCGCTCGCTGGAGCACGTGCGGGACCGGGCCGTCGCCGTGCTGGCCCGCCTGGCCCGGCTGGCCGCGCAGCACACCGACCTGGTGATGGCGGGCCGCTCGCACAACGTGGCCGCGCAGGCCACCACCCTGGGCAAGCGGTTCGCCACCGCCGCCGACGAGCTGCTGGTGGCCTTCGACCGGCTCACCGACCTGATCGGCCGCTACCCGTTGCGCGGCGTCAAGGGCCCGGTGGGCACCGCCCAGGACATGCTCGACCTGCTCGACGGGGACACCGACCGGCTGGCCGAACTGGAGCGCCGCGTCGCCGCGCACCTCGGGTTCGAGCGGGTGCTCACCAGCGTCGGCCAGGTCTACCCGAGGTCGCTGGACTTCGACGTGGTGTCCGCCCTGGTGCAGTTGGCCGCCGCCCCGTCCAGCCTGGCCCTCACCATCCGGCTGATGGCCGGCAACGAGCTGGTGACCGAGGGCTTCAAGCCGGGCCAGGTGGGGTCCAGCGCCATGCCGCACAAGATGAACACCCGCTCCTGCGAGCGGGTCAACGGCCTGGCCGTGGTGCTGCGCGGCTACCTGTCCATGGTCGGCGAACTCGCCGGTGACCAGTGGAACGAGGGTGACGTGTCCTGCTCGGTGGTGCGCCGGGTGGCGCTGCCGGACGCGTTCTTCGCGCTGGACGGGCTGTTCGAGACCCTGCTGACCGTGCTGGACGAGTTCGGCGCCTACCCGGCGGTGGTGGCCCGCGAACTCGACCGGTACCTGCCGTTCCTGGCCACCACCAAGGTGCTGATGGCGGCGGTGCGGGCCGGGGTGGGCCGGGAGACCGCGCACGAGGCCATCAAGGAGAACGCGGTGGCCGTGGCCCTGGCCATGCGCGAGCAGGGCGCGGCCGGCAACGACCTGATGGCCCGGCTGGCCGACGACGAGCGGCTGCCCCTGGACCGGGCCGAGCTGGACGCGCTGCTGGCCGACCGGCTGTCGTTCACCGGCACGGCCGGCGCGCAGGTCGAGGCCGTGGTGGCGCGGGTCGAGCGGCTGCTGGCCGACTACCCGGCGGCGGCCGGGTACGTGCCGGAGCCGATCCTCTGAACGGAGTGCCGGTGTGTCCCGCCGCACCCGGGCCCGGCGTCCCTCGGGTTGACCTTCACACCGGTGGCAGGGCTTAGCGTGTGGCCGCTTCGACCGGCGGTTCACCTGGCCGGCCTCGGTGTTCTCCCGGAGAACAGGGGGAGCGCCGGGCCGGGGGTGGACCGCCCGAGGGACGACCACGCAGGAGGATGCTCATGCCGAAGGAATCAGTGGCCGTGGTGCTCGGCGGCGGCGGGCTCGCCGGCATCGGCTGGACCACCGGGGCGCTCGCCGCGCTCGAGGAGTGCGGGACGCTCCGGTTGGCCGCCGTCGACCAGGTGATCGGCACGTCCGCCGGTGCCGCCGTGGCGGCCGTCGTGCTGCAGGCCGGCTCGGCGGGCGTCGAGTACGACAGGGTGCGCAAGACGCGCCGCAACGACGAACTCGTCCCGGCGGTGGCCCTCGCCGACGTGCTGCCGGACGTGCTGGCCATCCACGACAGCGACGAGCCCCTCGCGGTGAAGGCCGCGCGGCTGGCGGAGCTGTCCCGGCAGCGCTCCGGAACCGACCCGGCCCGACGCCGCGCCGCGATCGCCGGTCGGGTGGCGGCGGACACCTGGCCGGACGGCCGGTTCGGCATCACCGCCGTGCGGGCCGACGGCAGCCGCACCGTCTTCACCCGGGACTCCGGTGTCGGCCTGGTGGACGCGCTCACCGCCAGCTGCGCCGTTCCCGGACTGTGGCCGGTGGCGCGGGTCAACGGCGTCGACCACCTCGACGGCGGCACGTTCTCGCTCACCAACGCCGATCTCGCCGCTGCCGCCGACCGCGTGGTCGTGCTCCAGCCGATGCCGGATCCACCGGCGTACACGACCGCGGAGCACCGGGCGGTGCTGGACCGCGCCGTGGTGGTCGAGCCATCCGAGCGGAGCCGCGCCGGGTTCGGCGCCGACCCGTTCGACCCGGACGTGCGGGGCATCGCCGCCGTGCTCGGGTACGAGGACGGCCTGGCCGCCGCACCAGCCGTGGCAGCGCTGGTCGAGAACGGGCTGACGGGAAAGCACTGATCAGCGCGGGAAGCACGGACGGGAAGCGCGGACGGGAAAGGGTTGGCGGGAGGGCGTTGACGGGAAAGGGTTGCGGGAAAGTGCTGGTCAGGGCGGGGATTCCGGCCTGGGGCAGGCCCCCACCCTTCCCAGGGGGGCGACCCCGGCTCCAGCCTACCCACACCCCACCCGAAAAAGATCTTGCGGCGGCAAGTTGTGGACAACTGCGGGGGTTGTGGACAACTCGGCCCCCACAAGCAGGAAAAAGCGGCCCGCCGGGGCAGCTCGCGCTAGACTCCCGCGCTCACTCCACCCGTTGCCGTCTCGCGCCCCGCCTGCGTCGAAGCCGCGCCAACGGCTGAGCAGCCGAGCAGCAGCCGAGCAGCAGCCGGTCAGTGGCTGGTTCATCACGCTCCGCAGTTCCCGCCATCTGGGAGCACGCGCACGCGTGCTGGGATTTTTCTAGTCTGCGCGAGGCGGCGGCTGATCTGCCCCGCTCCCGTGCGTGACCACGTGGGCACCCGCCCCCGTGTGCCACGCCGGCGATCCCGTTGAGCAAGGAAGAGCAATGCGAAAGACACTGCTGCGTGCGTTGGCCCTCGCCACATCCGGTCTGGCGGCCTGCGTGATGGCGGCGTGCGGGACGGGGACGCCAGCGGCGAACTCGTCGGGCACGCAGCAGGAGGGCGTGCTGCGCATCGGCACCCTCACCGACGCGCCGCCAGCCATCTACCAGCAGGACGGCGAGTTCACCGGGTACGACAACGAACTGCTCAAGGTCATCGCCGCCAAGGAGGGGCTGAAGACCGAGTTCGTCGGCACCGAGTTCTCCTCGCTGCTCTCCCAGGTCAACAACGGCCAGTTCGACGTGGGCAGCTCGTCGATCTCCAGCACGGCGGCCAGGAAGAAGACCGTCGACTTCAGCAACGGCTACAGCACCGGGTTCACCTCGATCATCACCCGAACCGGCGCCGGCTCGGCCGAGGTGGGCGGCTACGCGGGCAAGCGGCTCGGCGTGGTGCAGGCGTCCATCCAGGACGACTTCGCCAGCTCCAAGGTGCCGGGCGCCGAGGTCGTCCGGTTCCCCGGCTACAACGAGGGGTTCGCGGCGCTGCGCAACGGCGGCGTGGACGGCTGGGTGGTGCCCAAGGAGATCGGGCAGAAGTACATCGACCAGAACCCGGACATCGCGCTGGAGCACGCGTTCACCGTCGAGACCAAGGACACCCCGTCGGCGTACGCGGTCCGCAAGGGCAACACCGCGCTGCTGGACAAGCTGAACCACGGCCTGGCCGAGGCGATCAAGGACGGCACCCTGGAGCAGCTCTACACCCGGTTCTACCCGAACCAGCCGCTGCCCGACGAGCTGAAGAAGGGCGGCGCCGGCCTGCCGGTGACCAACTCGTGAGCACCGTCCACTTCGGACATCCGAATCGGACGACGACAGGAGGCTGCCCGCCGTGGACGTGCTGACCACGCTGGCGCGGACGTTCTTCGACTGGGACTACATCCGGGCGGTCCTGCCCGACCTGCTGGGCACCGGGCTGTGGAACACGCTGGTCCTCGCGTTGTCCTCGGCCGTGCTGGGCACCGTGCTCGGCATGGGGCTGGCCGTCATGGGCCTGTCCCGCAGCCGGTGGCTGCGCTTTCCCGCCCGCGTCTACATCGACGTCTTCCGCGGCCTGCCGGCCATCCTGACCATCCTGCTGGTCGGGCAGGGACTGGCCCAGGTGACCCGGCCGCTGTTCGGCTACAACCCCTACCCGCTGGGCATCCTCGCGCTCGGGCTGATCGCCGCCGCCTACATCGGCGAGATCTTCCGGTCCGGCATCCAGAGCGTGGACCGGGGCCAGTTGGAGGCCAGCCGGGCACTGGGCATGAGCTACGCCGGCGGCATGCGCCTGGTGGTGATCCCGCAGGGCGTGCGCCGGGTGCTGCCCGCGCTGGTCAACCAGTTCATCGCGCTGATCAAGGAATCCAGCCTGGTCTACTTCCTGGGCCTGCTGGCCAGCCAGCGCGAGCTGTTCCGGATCGGCCAGGACGAGGCGGCCACCACCGGCAACCTGTCCCCGCTGGTCGCCACCGGCATCTGCTACCTGGTGATCACCGTGCCACTGACCCACCTGGTCAACCACATCGACCGGCGGCTGCGCAGCGGCCGGCGGGTCGCGGCCCCGAACGACCCCGACGGCCCCGACGGACCCGGTGACCCCGACGGTCGGGGCGGGCCGGACGCGTTGGCCAAGCTCAACCTCACCGTGGCGAAGGAGCCGGCATGACCAGTTCGGCCACCCAGGGCCCGCCGCGCGACGGCGCCACGTTCACCTCGGTCAGCGTGGAAGTGCGCGACCTGCGGGTGTCCTTCGGCACCAGCGAGGTGCTGCGCGGCGTGGACCTGCGCGTGGAGCGGGGCCAGACCGCGTGCGTGATCGGCCCGTCCGGCTCGGGCAAGTCCACCCTGCTGCGCTGCGTGAACCGGTTGCAGGAGCCCGACTCCGGGGACGTGCTGCTGGCCGGCGAGAGCGTGATCGCCACCGACCCGGACGCCCTGCGCCAGCGCGTCGGCATGGTGTTCCAGCACTTCAACCTGTTCCCGCACCGAACCGTGCTGGACAACATCACGCTGCCGCTGCGCAAGGTCAGGAAGCTGGCCAGGGACCGCGCCGAGGAGACCGCCCGCACCTGGCTGGCCGAGGTCGGCCTGGCCGACAAGGCCCCCTACCGGCCGGCGCAGCTCTCCGGCGGCCAGCAGCAGCGGGTGGCGATCGCCCGCGCACTGGCCATGGACCCGGAGGTGATGCTGTTCGACGAGGTCACCAGCGCCCTGGACCCCGAACTGGTCAAGGGCGTGCTCGGGCTGATGGCCGAACTCGGCGAGCGCGGCATGACCATGCTCGTGGTCACCCACGAGATGGGCTTCGCCCGCCAGGTCTCGGACACGGTCGCGTTCATGGACCGGGGTCGGGTGGTCGAGGCGGGACCACCCGAGCAGGTCTTCGAGCAGCCGGAAAGCCCCAGGCTGCGCACCTTCCTGTCGCAGGTGCTGTGACCCCAGCGGCCGGTGCCTGGTGGGCCGGGGGATGACCCGTGCCCCAGCCCACCAGGCAACCCCCAGCGGAGTGGTCAGACCTGGTAGGCGGGGTCGCTGACCAGGGCGACCAACTGGTCGGCGGTCAGCGGGATGCTGCTGCGCACCGCGCCGTCCGGGCTGCCGTCCCCCGGGATCGGCAGGTAGTTGCGGGCCGTCGCGAGCACCCGGGTGCCGTCGGCCCGGATGTGCGTGGCGGTCCTGGTGGTGGCGGGCAGGTCCTGGCCCACGTCGCTGTCCCGCTCGGCCACCGCAACGGCGGACCCGTCCGGCAGGTGGCGCACCTCGCACCTGGTCGGCGTGTTGGCCGGGTTGTCCGGCTGGCAGATCCGCTCCGCAGTCAGGCCGTCCCGGTGCGGCCCGGACACCTGGAGGTAGACCTCCTGCTGGCCGGCCGCGTCGGTGAAGCCGACGTTGCCGCTCAGGTAGCTGGCGCCGCCGAACTGGCCGACCCGGTCGTCGCCGAAGTCGGACAGGTCCAGGTGCCGCGCGGTCGGCACCAGGGTCGGCCAGATCGCCTCGGTGTGCAGGCGGTTGCGCTCCTGCTGCGCGTACAGCTCCGCCCAGGTGGGCAGTTCACCACTGGCGGTCGCGGCCGGCCGGGCGGCAGCCGCCGCACCCGCCGCGGCTGGCAGGCCCGGAGCGGCGGGCGCGGCCGAAGCGAGCGCGCCCGCGCCGGCCAGCGTGGTGAACAGGGCGGCGGCCGCCACGGTTCCGGCCCGGCGAAGCGCCCGCGCGGCGGGCGTCCGCTGCTTCGCCGCGGTGGGGGAAACACTCATCTGCGATCAACTCCAAGCTCGAAGCTGTGTGCCCGTGCGGGCCTTGTGGCAGTAAGCACGCCCATCCCGGCCCACGGGTTGCCCGCCGCACCAGCGGATGGGGTTGATCACCCGGGCACAACCCGAGCACCGGCCGCGCGTCGGCCCGCGCCCCGGCGGTGCCGGTTGGATGGCGCGGACGACCCCCGTGACCGGTTACGTTGGTGCCATGGAACAACCGCTGGGCGTGGTGCACTCACTGGTCTACTACCCGGTCAAGGGGTGCGCCGGGACGTCCGTCACCCGCCACCGGGTGACCGCAACCGGTCTGGTCGGCGACCGCTCGTTCATGCTGGTCGACTCGGACGGCGTGTTCCTCAGCCAGCGCAAGGTCGCCGCCATGGCGACGGTCCGGCCGACCCTGGCCGACGACGGCGGCCGGCTGACCCTGGCCGCGCCAGGCACCAGCGAGTTCGTGCTGGAGCCGACCACCGACGGGCCGCGCCGCGCCGTGTCCGTGTTCACCTGGCACGGCGTTGGCGTCGACCAGGGCGACGACGTGGCCGCGTGGGCGAGCGACGTGCTCGGCCAGCCGTGCCGGCTGGTGCGGGTGCCGCCCGAGCACGACCGGGACACCAGCGGGGAAACACCGGGCAAGACCGGGTTCGCCGACGGCCACGCCCTGCTGATCGCCTCCCAGGCCTCACTGGACGAACTGAACGAGCGGATCGTGGCCAGGGGTGCCGCGCCCGTGCCGGTCAACCGGTTCCGGCCCAACGTGGTCGTCGCCGGCTGGACCGTGCCGCGCACCGAGGACCGGGTCCGCGAGATGACCGTGGGCGACGTGACCCTCGGCTACGCCAAGGTGTGCATCCGCTGCGCCGTGCCCACCGTGGACCAGGCCACCGGCCGCAAGGCCGGGCCGGAACCCATCCGCACCCTGGCCGACTACCGCAGGGAACCCGACGGCGGGGTGAGCTTCGGGATGAAGGCCGCCGTGCTCCAGCCCGGCGAGATCGCCGTGGGCGACAAGATCGACGTGCACCGCTGGGCGCACTGAGAGGCGGCGCGGGCTGTCGGGCGCGTGGACGTGCCGGACCCCACGAACCAGGCCGGGCCGGGCCCGTGCTGGTGTTGCCCACCGACCGGTGGACGGCTTTTCTGGTCAGGACGAGGCAGTCCTGACCAGAACGGGGAACCTACAGCCGGCCGGCGTCGATGATGCGGCGCAGGAACTGGCGGGTGCGCTCGTGCACGGGGTCGCCGAGCACCTGCTCCGGCGGGCCCGACTCCACCAGCACCCCACCGTCCAGAAAGCACACCCGGTCAGCGACCTGCCTGGCGAAACCCATCTCGTGGGTGGCCATCAGAATGGTGCGGCCCTGGCCGGCCAGTTCCCGGACCAGCGCCAGCACCTCGCCGACCAGCTCCGGGTCCAGCGCGCTGGTGATCTCGTCGAACAGCAGCAGCCTCGGGTCGTAGGCCAGCGCCCGCACGATCGCCACCCGCTGCTGCTGGCCGCCGGACAACCGGTCCGGATAGGACCTGGCCCGGTTGGCGAGGCCGACCCGGTCCAGCAGCTCCAGGGCGCGCGCCTCGGCCAGTTCCCGGGACACCCCGTGCACCACGCGCGGCGCCAGGGTCACGTTGTCCACCACGGACAGGTGCGGGAACAGGTTGAACGCCTGGAACACCACGCCCATGGCGCGCCGCGCCACGTCCGCGTCCACCCGGGGGTCGGAGATGTCCACGCCGTCCAGGAACACCTGGCCGTCGTCCAGCTCCTCCAACAGGTTCACGCAGCGCAGCAGCGTCGACTTGCCCGAACCGGACGCGCCGATCAGCACCACCACCTCGTGCTCGGCCACGTCCAGGTCGATGCCGGACAGCACGGGCTGCCCGGCGTAGCGCTTGACCAGGTTGCGCACGCTCAGCACGCTCGCCGCGGTCGACACGTCCGCGTTGGTCGTCATGCCAGTCCTTGTCTGCGGGCCAGTCGCCGGGCGGCCCAGTCGGCCAGGCGGGCCGACGGCACCGCCAGCAGCACGAACAACAGGCCGGCCAGCACGTACGGGGTGAAGTTGTAGGAGGTCGCCGAGGCGATCTGCGCGGCGCGCACCGCGTCCACCGCGCCCAGCACCGAGATCAGCCCGCAGTCCTTCTGCAACGCGACGAAGTCGTTGAGCAGCGCGGGCAGCACCCGGCGCACCGCCTGCGGCAGCACCACGATGCGCATGGTCCGGCGGTGGTTCAGCCCGAGCGAGCGGGCCGCGGCCAACTGCGAGGGGTGCACCGACTCGATGCCGGCCCGGAACACCTCGGCCACGTACGCGGAGTAGACCAGCACCAGGGCGATGCCGCCGAGCAGCACCGGATCGTTCGGGATGCCGGTCAGGCGCAGCCCGGGCAGACCGAAACCGATCAGGTACAGGCAGATGATCAGCGGCAGGCCGCGGAACAGGTCGACGTAGCCGGTGGCCAGCGCGCGCACCGGAAACCACACCGGCCCGCGCAGCGTGCGCAGCGCGGCGATCAGCACGCCCAGCACCAGGATCAGCGCCTCGCACACCACCAGCACCCGCACGTTGAGCCAGAGCCCCTCCAGCACGGCCGGCAGTGCCCTGACGGCCGCGTCCAGGCTGAAGAACGACTGCCGGACCCGGGGCCAGCCGGGCGCGCTGGTCACGCCGAACCACGCCACGGCCGCGAAGACCAGGGTGGACACCAGCGCGACCGCGGTGGACCGGCGCGACCGGGAGCGGCGGAACGCCAGCCGCTCCCGCTGCACCGCGCTGACCTCCGCCGGCCCGACCGGCCGTCGTGGCCCCGGCCCGCGCTCCGGCCTGCCGACGGGGCCGTCCCCACCGGCAGGCTGGGGCTGGTCGAGCTGGGTCACTTCAGCTCCGGCACGTTGCCGGCCTGGGTCAGCCACTCCTGCTGGATCCGCTCCAGGCTGCCGTCCGCGCGCAGCTCGTCCACGGCCGCGGACACGCACCGGGTGAGCGGGCTGCCCTTGTCCAGCACGATCCCGAACTGCTCGGTGGCCGCGCCGGCGGTGGCCGGGATCTGGCCGACGATCGTGGCGTCCCGCAGCTCGGTCGAGGTCATGAAGAACGCGGTGGGCAGGTCCACCACCAGGGCCTGGATCTGGTTGTTGGCCAGCGCGGCCTTGGCGTCGTCGTTGGTGTTGTAGACGGCCACGTCCTGGGTGGGCGCGAGCTGGCTGGCCGCGGTGTAGCTGGTGGTGCCCACCTGCGCGCCGAGCTTGACCGACTTCAGCTCGGCCAGGGACTTCACCTGGGCGGCCGGCGAGGACTTCGGCGCGATCACCACCTGGGCGACCTCGTAGTACGGCGTGGAGAAGTCCACGGCCTGCTTGCGCTCGTCGGTGATGGAGAACTGGTTCAGGTCGGCGTCGTAGGTCTTGGCGCCCGGCTGGATGGCCGCGGTGAACGGCACCCGCGTCCACGCCACGTCCGCCTTGGCGTAGCCGAGCTTCTCGGCGACCGCGTAGGCCACGGCCGACTCGAAGCCCTTGCCGTTGCTCGGGTCGTCATCCACGTACCAGGGCTGGTAGGCCGGCTGGTCGGTGCCGAAGGTGAGCTTGCCCGGGCTGAGCGTGGTGAGCTTGTCCTTGGTGCAGTCGGCCGCGGTGTTGGCGGCGGCCGTGCCGGCGGCGCCGGTGGTGGCACCGGCCGAGGGGGAGCCGGTCGAGGATGAGCCGGTGGACGGCTGGTCCATGGGCGTGCACGCGGCCGCGCCTAACGCGGCGGCCAGCGCGACGGCGGAACTGAGCAGCACGGAGTTTCTGCGCATGGCCGCATCCTGCCTCAGCCGTTGTGGCCGCTCACTGTGTGGGAGCACCCGGCGGGGCCCGGCGTTGCCCAGGTCACGGTGCTGGGCGACAGTGACGGGGTGACCATGGACGCGGTCGAGGCCAGGGCCCGGTTCTCCCGCGCGCGCGTGGCCGGACTGGCCACGGTGGACGCGGGCGGCGCGCCGCACCTGGTGCCGGTCACCTTCGCGGTCGCCGGCGAGGTGGTGGTGACCGCGGTCGACCACAAGCCCAAGCGGACCACCGCGCTGCGGCGGTTGCGCGACATCGCCGCGAACGCGCGGGTGTCGCTGCTGGTCGACGAGTACGACGACGAGGACTGGACGCGGCTGTGGTGGGTGCGCGCGGACGGCAGGGCCCGGGTGCTCACCGACGAGCGGGACCGGGCCGACCCGGTGCGCTGGCTGTGCCAGAAGTACCCGCAGTACCGGGACACCCCACCGGCCGGACCGGTGATCTGGATCGCCGTGCGCACCTGGCGCGGCTGGTCCTACCGGTCGGGCGCGGCACCCGACCGGCCGCCGGGATGACCAGCGGTGGTGTTGGTGCGGCCCGCGCCGGGCAGGACGTAGGCTGCGCGTCGTGTCCAGCCTCTCCGATTACCAGCAGGTCGCCGCGGGCAAGGTGCGTCAGCTGTACGCCGTGGACGACCAGCACCTGCTGTTGGTGGCCTCCGACCGGATCTCCGCCTACGACCACGTGCTGGACACCGAGATCCCGGACAAGGGCCGGGTGCTGACCGCGATGAGCGTGTTCTGGTTCGAACTGCTCGCCGACCTGGTGCCCAACCACCTGGTCGCGCACGACGACCCGCGGATCCCGGCCGAGGTGCGGGGCCGGGCGCTGCTGGTGCGGCGGCTGGACATGCTGCCGGTGGAGTGCGTGGCGCGCGGCTACCTGACCGGGTCGGGCCTGGCCGACTACCGGCGCACCGGCGCGGTGTGCGGGGTGGAGCTGCCGCCCGGGCTGACCGAGGCGTCCGAACTGGACGAACCGATCTTCACGCCGGCGACCAAGGCGGCCATCGGCGAGCACGACGAGAACGTCACGTTCGCCGCGGTCGCCGCCACCGTGGGGCAGCGGCGGGCCGAGCAGCTGCGGGACACGACGCTCACCGTCTACGGCCGGGCCAGGGACTACGCCAGGCAGCGGGGTGTGCTGCTGGCGGACACCAAGTTCGAGTTCGGTGTGGACACCTCGGGTGAGCTGGTGCTCGCCGACGAGGTGCTGACCCCGGACTCGTCCCGGTACTGGCCGGCCCAGGGCTACCAGCCCGGCCGGGTGCAGCCCTCGTTCGACAAGCAGTACGTGCGGGACTGGCTGACCGCACCGGCGTCCGGTTGGGACCGCTCCTCGGGCGAACAACCGCCGGCCCTGCCCGCCGACGTGGTGGCGGCCACCCGCGACCGCTACGTCGAGGCCTACGAGCGGATCACCGGCCGCAGCTTCGCCGACTGGCCGTGACCGCCGGCCGGCAGCGCCGACCAGAACCCGACCAGGCCACCGGCTGACGGCGCCGGCCAGGCCGCGACGCCCCTCGGCCCCGGCCACGAGCGGACGATCCCGGCCGAACCACGGGCTGCCGGGCGCCGGCCGGATCAGGGGTTGCCGACGCGGGGTTGCCGGCGCCGGCCGAACCACGGGCCGACAGCCGCGACCAGATCACGGGCCGACAGCCGCGACCAGATCACGGGCCGCCTGCGGACACCACCGCCGACCAGCGGAAACACCCGGCCCAGCCGTGCTGGACCGTCCACTTCGGCTGTCCACTCCGGCCGGTGCCCAGCCCCCACCCACCACCGGGGGGCGAGCCCTGCGCCAGCCTATCCGGGCACACCGCGCGGGTACCCGGTGTCGGCCGCGACTGTGGACAACCCCGGTGGGTGTGGACAACTGCGGCCTCGACCGGGTGAACCTGGCAGAGATCCGGGGATGGGCGGCTACACTCACCCGCTTCCCACGCACGTCCCGCCACGCGCAGCGGTGTCCCCGCTAGCCGTGTTCAGGACCGGTCAGACCTCGACGGTTTCGCCGCGCGGCAGCACCCGGACCTGGGTGCCCTCGGGGGCGAGGTTCTCGAACAGGCCGTGGTGCATGGCCGGGTTGGCCAGCACCGCCTCGTGGATCGGCACGGCCACCCTGGGGGCGACGGCCCGCAGGTAGTCCACTGCCTCGCCGGCCTTGAGCCACGGCGCGCCCGTGGGCAGGGCCAGCACGTCCACCGGCTCGGCGGGCACGAAGAACGAGTCCCCGGGGTGGTAGAAGGCGCCACCGTCCACGTAGTAGCCCACGTTGGGGATCTGCGGGAGGTCCCGGTGGATGACGGCGTGGTCACCGCCCAGCACGTCAACGGTGCTGCCGCCCACGGTCAGCCGGTCGCCGGGGCGCGCGGTCTCCGCGGTCAGCCCCAGGTCGCTGACCTGCCGCGCCGACCCCGGGTCCACGATCAACCGGGCGTCCGGGTTCGCCGCGACCAGGGCGGGCAGCCGGTCGCCGTCCAGGTGGTCGAAGTGCTGGTGGGTGATCAGGATGGCGTCCAGGTCCCGCACACCCTCGAAGTCCGTGGAGAACACGCCCGGATCGACCAGCAGCCGGGCCGAGCCGGTGTCGAGCAGCACGCACGCATGTCCGAAATGGACTATCTGCATTGGACTCTCCTGGGGTGGTGGAGAACAGTTGGTCTGCCGGGGAAAGACTACGCGCGTGCGAGATCGGAGTCGGTTGTCCGTAACCCCGAAGGGGGTGTGCAACAGTCGCCCATTGGGTGGCCAGGACTACCCAGGGCTGCTCATCACGCGCCGCTGATGAGCGAAAACCTTCCAATGGCGGCGTGACAGTCACACCCCGCCGACCGCACAATCACTGATTGTGATGACCCTGCTGGTGTCGTGAGGTGATCAAATGGGGAGAATCGCGTTGCTCGCAGTCACACTGCTGGCCACACCCGTGGTGCTGGCCACGCCCGCCGCCGCTGACTCGTCCGGGTTCCCCGGCGCCCGCCCCTACGGGGTGGCGCGGTCGCAGGTGGACGTGCTCGATTTCCCGGGGGCGCGACCGTACGGGGAAGACGGGTCCGACGGTCGGGCGGACGCCCTGCTCTTCCCGGGGGCCCGTCCCTACCGCGCGTCCTGAGCCGCCGCCGGAAAGCGTTTGCAGGACCCCGCTCCCGGTCGGGCCGGGACGCACCGCGCTGAACGAACCACCGGACCTGGACCGGCCAGGCGGCACGGCTGGCGATCCCGGCGTTCGGTCGGGGCGGGGTGAACGCGCAGCGTGCGCGGGGTGGGCCGGGCGGGTCACCGGACCACGCGACGACGGTCACACCGATTGGCCAGGTAGGCTCCTGGGGTACCGCCGACCTGCAAACCGGGAGCATCCTGTCGTGGCCCGAGTCGTCGTCGACGTCATGCCCAAGCCCGAGATCCTCGATCCCCAGGGACAGGCGGTAGCCAACGCGCTACCCCGTCTCGGCTTCGAGGGAATCGCCAGCGTGCGTCAGGGCAAGCACTTCGAGCTGGAGGTCGACGACTCCGTCGACGACGCCACGCTCGCCAAGATCGCGGAAACCTTCCTGGCCAACCCCGTCATCGAGGACTGGGTGATCCGGCGGGTGGAGCCGTGACCGCCCGGATCGGGGTGATCACCTTCCCCGGAACCCTGGACGACGTGGACGCCGCCCGCGCGGTGCGCCGCGCCGACGCCGAGGCCGTGCCGCTCTGGCACGGTGACGCCGACCTGCGCGGCGTGGACGCCGTGGTGGTGCCCGGCGGCTTCTCCTACGGCGACTACCTCCGGGCCGGCGCCATCGCCCGGTTCGCGCCGGTGATGGGGCTGGTGATCGAGGCGGCCGGCAAGGGTATGCCGGTGCTGGGCATCTGCAACGGCTTCCAGATCCTCTGCGAGGCCGGGCTGCTGCCGGGTGCGCTGGTGCGCAACTCCGGCCTGCACTTCGTCTGCCGGGACCAGTGGCTGCGGGTGGAGAACACCAGCAGCGCGTGGACCACCCGCTACGAGCCGGGCGCCGAGATCCTGGTGCCGCTGAAGTCCGGGGAGGGCGGCTACATGGCCGACCGGTCGACCCTGGCCGAGCTGGAGGGCGAGGGCCGCGTGGTGATGCGCTACGTCGGCGGCAACCCGAACGGCTCGCTCAACGACATCGCCGGCGTCACCGACGCGCGCGGCCGGGTGGTGGGGCTGATGCCGCACCCCGAGCACGCCATCGACGGGCTGACCGGGCCGACCGACGACGGGCTGGGCATGTTCCTGTCCGTGCTGGACACCATCCTCGGCGCCGCCCCCGGCACCGGGGCGACGGCGACGGAGGTGCCGGCATGACCACCACCGCCCCCCACCCGGCCGACACGGTGGAGCAGGCCCTGGCCACCCCGGAGCACCCGCAGCCCTACCGCGAGCTGGGCCTCAAGGACGACGAGTACCAGCGGATCAGGGAGATCCTGGGCCGCCGGCCCACCGAGGCCGAGCTGGCCATGTACTCGGTGATGTGGAGCGAGCACTGCTCCTACAAGTCCTCCAAGGTGCACCTGCGCTACTTCGGCGAGACCACCACCGACGAGATGCGCGCCAGGATGCTCGCCGGCATCGGCGAGAACGCCGGCGTGGTCGACATCGGCGACGGCTGGGCCGTCACCTTCAAGGCGGAGAGCCACAACCACCCGTCCTACGTGGAGCCCTACCAGGGCGCGGCCACCGGCGTCGGCGGCATCGTCCGGGACATCCTGGCCATGGGCGCCCGCCCGCTGGCGGTGCTGGACTCGCTGCGGTTCGGTCCGGCCGACGCGCCGGACACCCGGCGGGTGCTGCCCGGCGTGGTGGCCGGGGTCGGCGGCTACGGCAACTGCCTGGGCCTGCCCAACGTCGGCGGTGAAGTGGTCTTCGACCCGACCTACGCGGGAAACCCGCTGGTCAACGCGTTGTGCGTGGGCGCGATGCGGGTGGAGGACCTGCACCTGGCGCACGCCTCGGGCGTGGGCAACAAGATCATCCTGTTCGGCGCGCGCACCGGCCTGGACGGCATCGGCGGCGTGTCCGTGCTGGCCAGCGACACCTTCGCCGGCGAGGAGGGCGGGACCGGGCGCAAGAAGCTGCCCAGCGTCCAGGTCGGCGACCCGTTCACCGAGAAGGTGCTGATCGAGTGCTGCCTGGAGCTGTTCGGCCAGGGCCTGGTCGTGGGCATCCAGGACCTCGGTGGCGCCGGACTGGCCTGCGCCACCAGTGAGCTGGCCAGCGCCGGTGACGGCGGCATGCGGGTGTGGCTGGACCGGGTGCCGCTGCGCGCCACCGGCATGACCCCGGCCGAGATCCTGTCCAGCGAGTCGCAGGAGCGGATGTGCGCGGTGGTGCGCCCCGCCGACGTGGCCGCGTTCCTGGCGGTCTGCGCCAAGTGGGACGTGACCGCCACCGAGATCGGTGAGGTCACCGAGGGCGACCGGCTGGTCATCACCTGGCACGACCAGGTCGTGGTGGACGTGCCGCCGCGCACCGTGGCGCACGAGGGGCCGGTCTACCACCGGCCGATCAGCCGGCCGGCCGACCAGGACGCGCTGCTGGCCAACGGCCCGGAGACGCTGCCCAGGCCGAGCACGCCCGACGAGCTGCGGGACACCCTGCTGCGGCTGGTCGCCTCGCCCAACCTGGCGTCCCGGCGCTGGGTGACCCAGCAGTACGACCGGTACGTGCGGGGCGGCACCGTGCTGGCCCAGCCCGCCGACACCGGCATGATCCGCATCGACGAGGAGACCGGGCGCGGGGTGGCGCTGGCCACCGACGCCAACGGCCGCTACTGCCGGCTCGACCCGTACACCGGGGCGCAGCTGGCCCTGGCCGAGGCCTACCGGAACGTGGCGGTCAGCGGGGCCACCCCGGTCGCGGTGACCGACTGCCTGAACTTCGGCTCGCCCGAGGACCCCGGCGTGATGTGGCAGTTCGAGCAGGCCGTGCGCGGCCTGGCCGACGGCTGCCGCGAGCTGGGCATCCCGGTCACCGGCGGCAACGTCAGCTTCTACAACCAGACCGGGGACACCGCGATCCTGCCCACCCCGGTGGTGGGTGTGCTCGGCGTGATCGACGACGTGCGGCGGCGCATCCCGATGGGCATCGGTGCCGAGGCCGGCGAGACCCTGCTGCTGCTGGGCGAGACCCGCGACGAGTTCGGCGGCTCGGAGTGGGCGCACGTGGTGCACAACCACCTCGGCGGCCAGCCGCCTCGGGTGGACCTGGCCAGGGAGAAGCTGCTCGCCGAGGTGCTGGTGGCCGGCTCCCGGGACGGCATGGTGTCGGCCGCGCACGACCTGTCCGAGGGCGGTCTGGCCCAGGCGCTGGTGGAGTCCGCGCTGGTCGGCGAGACCGGCGCCAGGATCGTGCTCGACCCGGACGCCGACCCGTTCGTCCAGCTGTTCGCCGAGTCGGCCGGCCGGGTGCTGGTCGCGGTGCCGCGCACCGAGGAGCCGCGGTTCACCGACATGTGCACCGCGCGCGGCCTGCCGTGGCGCAAGATCGGCGTGGTGGACCCGGCCTCGCGGGCCCTGGAGATCCAGGGCGTGGCCACGTTCGGCCTCGACGAGCTGCGCGAGGCCTGGGAGGGCACGCTGCCCGCGCTGTTCGACTGACCCGCCGGTGCGCCGGCCCCGCCCTGGACCGGGCCGGGGCCGGCGCACCACCCGGGCCTCGTGGTCGTTGTCGGTGCGGGTCGGTTGACTGTCGGCATGTCGATGACACCGCCGGACTTCACCCGGCTCCTGGTTCCCGGCGCCCGCGTCACCACCGTGTGCGGGCCGGCCACCGTCGCCGAACCACTGCGTGCCGAACTGTCGCTGCCGTCCGGGGAACTGGTCGCCTCGGCGTGGCGGTGGGAGCCGGTCGGGTTCACCGAGACCGCGCCGCCGGGTCGCTACCCCGTGCTGCTCCACCCGGTGGTGCTCGACCGCGGTGACCCGGAGCGGCCGGTGTCCGTCGCGGTGCAGCTGGTCATCCGCGACGAGCCGGCCGTCTCCTGGACCCTGGCGCTGCTGCCCGGCCAGGACCCCGCTGACCTGAGCGAGACCGGTTTCTTCGGCTTCCCGGTGGACGGCGGCGAGGCGAGCCTGATCGACGCGCGGTACCTGCGCGAGCTGTCCGAGTCCGGCACGCTCGACGAGTTCATCGCGGACGCCACGGCCGACCTGGGCTTCGGTGGGCTGATGGAGTCCACCGAGGACGAGGACGGCCGCGACGCCGTGATGTTCAAGACCGGCGACGGTGACGGTGTCTACCCGACCTGGATCGGCCGCACGGCCGGCGGTGACCTCGCCTGCTTCGTGGTCGACTTCCTGCTGCTCGACGAGCCCGGCCAGCCCGACGAGTCCGACGAGTCCGACCAGCCTCGGCCCAGCCGTCAGACCAGCACGTTCTTGTAGAACAGGTTGCTGCGGCGGTCGCCGGCCGCCCCCGAGGCGAAGCCGAGGAACAGCCGGACCTCACCCGCCGAGGTGCGGTAGACAGCCATGCCCTCGGGCTCGCGGAAGGTCAGCGTGGAGCCGGCCCCGGTGCGGAAGCTCTGCACTTCCGCACCGGTGTTCACGTCCACACTGGACACGTGGGTGTTGCCCTCGGGGGCCTCGTCGTAGGACTGGCCGCGCAGCTGGTACACGTACGAGCCGTAGAGCGTGTAGCCCTGGAAGGACACGCCCGGCCCGGGCGGCTGGGCGAAGTCGGCCAGGCGGTTGGCGTAGTTGCCGGCGGCCACCTCGGCCAGGTTGAAGATCGCGTACCGGTGGCCGCCGCCGGCGACCGCGTAGCGCACCGCCATCCGGTTGAACACCGGGTCGATCGCGGCGGTCATCGCCGTGCCCTCGGGGACCGGCTTGTGCTTGGTCAACGCCGACGAGGTGTTGCTCAGCGTCTTCCCGCTCTGCCAGGCGAACCGGGCCAGCCGCACGCCCCGCTCGGACTCCGCGTCGATGTCCACCTCGGTCCACAGGTAGGTGGTGGAGCCGACCGGCTGGGCGGCGATGGACACCCCGTGGCCGAACCCGTTCAGGTGCATGTAGCCGCGGTAGTTGCCGTCGAAGTCCAGCTCGGTGACGCACAGCTGGCCGTTGACCCAGTCGGTGCTGTTCTGCCGCTGCGCCACGAACAGCCGCTTGTTGACGATGTCGTAGCAGAAGGACTGCTGGACGGTGTCGTCGTGCAGGGTCGCGTGGCGGAACAGGTCGTGGGACGGCTCGGTCAGGTCGAAGCGCTTGCTGACCGGCACGCCAGGCAGTGCGGCCGCGGTCGGGGCCGCCGTGTTCGGGGCCGCCGTGTTCGTGACTGGCGCGGTCGGGGCCGCCGGGCTGGCCGCGGCTGCCGTGCCCTGGCCGAGCCCGAGCGCGCCGCCCACGGCCGTGCCCAGGGCGAGCCCACCGCCGAGCCGGAGCAGGTGGCGCCGGTTCCAGGCGCCGGCCTCGTCCGGTCCGCCGGCGGTCGAACGGTCGTCTGTCATGGTCTCCCGCTTCTGTTCGCTGGGCCCTGCCCAGTGAGTTCTGCCGGTGAGTTCTGCCCGGTGAGTTCTGCCCAGCGGGTTCCGCCCCGGTGGGCTGCGCCGCACCTGGTGGTTTGGGGGAGAGGCTGGTGGCGGGTGCACCGGCGGCCGCTCGGCCACCGGTGCGCGCCAGGAGTCGGGGCAGGGGTGGGGGATCAGCCGTTGGCGAGTGCCTGCAGGCGGTCGTAGGCGCCGTTGAAGCTGTTCTGGTCACCCGGGAAGGTGCCGGAGTCGGCGTACTGCCAGATGGTGTGGTAGCCCCAGTTGTAGGGCAGGGTGCCCACGCTGGACGCGTACCGGGCCACCCACAGCGGGTTGGTGCTGCTGAAGTCGCCGGAGGTGCCCACGCACGTGGTCCACCAGCTGGTCGAGGTGTAGATCACCGGGTAGACGCCGGTGGCCGCGCGGTAGGTGTCGCTGAACGCCTTGATCCAGGACACCATGGCCGCCTTGCTCAGCCCGTAGCAGGTGGCGCCGTAGGGGTTGTACTCCATGTCCAGCGCGCCGGGCAGGGTCTTGCCGTCCTTGGACCAGCGGCCCCCGTTGGCCAGGAAGTAGTTGGCCTGGGCGGCGCCGCTGGAGTTGCCTGGCAGGGCGAAGTGGTAGGCGCCGCGGATCATGCCCACGTTGTAGGAGCCGTTGTACTGCTGGGCGAAGTACGGGTTGGTGTAGCCGGTGCCCTCGGTGGCCTTGACGTAGGCGAACCTCGCGCCGTTGTTCCACGCGCCGGCCCAGTTGACGTTGCCCTGGTGGCTGCTGACGTCCATGCCGGGAACGGTGGCCAGGGTGCCCACGTCGGCGGGCCTGGCGTTGGGCGTGACCGCCTCGTGCTTGCGGATCTGCGAGCCCAGGCTGTGGTTCTCCGCCTCGGCGATGACCAGCGGCCCCGCCTGTCCCTCGGCGGTCGCGGCGGTGCCGGTGCTGGCGGTGCCGGTGCTGGCGATGTCGCTGGCGGCGGTGTCGGTGGGTGCGGCGCTGGCCGGGGGCAGTGCGCCCACCACCAGAGCGGCCGCGCACAGGCCAACAAGAGCACCGAATCGGCGGCCTAAGTTCACGCGGATGGACGGTCTCATGGTGAACCCTTTCGACAATCCTGCAGGGAGATGATCACTGGAGGTGACCACCTGACCCGGAAGTGTTATCGATCGGCTAACCGATTGACCAGAGTTTTCGTGAATTAGTCACGAGGACGGAGTAAAGCGGACAACCCGGACCAAGATCACCGGTCGCGGGGAGCGCGCAATGCCCGACCAGCCGGTCTCAGCCGTTGGCGAGGGCGATCAGCCGGTCGTAGGACCCGTTGAAGTAGTTCTGGTCGCCGGGCACCGCGCCGGCGTTGGCGTACTGCCAGATGGTGTGGAACTCCCAGTCGAACGGCAGCGCGCCCACCGACGAGGCGTACCGGGCGATCCACAGCGGGTTGGTCGTGCCGAACCGACCGCTGCCGCCCACGCACTGGTTCCACCAGTTCGTGCTGGTGTAGATCGTCGGCCAGCGCCCGGTCCGCTCGTGCACCTGGTCGCTGAACTCCCTGATCCAGTCCGCCATCTCCTCGTCGTCCATGCCGTAGCAGATGTCGCCGTACGGGTTGTACTCGATGTCCAGCGCCGGCGGCAGGGTCCGGCCGTCCGGCGACCAGCCGCCGCCGTGGTCCACGAAGAAGTCGGCCTGGGTCCCGCCGTCGGAGCGGTCCGGCAGGGCGAAGTGGTAGGCGCCGTGCACCAGCCCGGCGTAGTAGGAACCCTCGTACTGCTGCACGAAGTAGGGGTTCTTGTAGCCGGTGCCCTCGGTGGCCTTGACGTAGGCGAACCGCGCGCCCTTGGCGGCCACCGTGGTCCAGTTGACGTTGCCCTGGTGGCTGCTCACGTCAATGCCGTGCACCCGTTCCCGGCTCCCGCGGTCGGTTGACCCGCCGGGCGTGCCCGGCGCCGGCGGTGCGCCCGAGACCCCCTCGTGCTTGGCGATCTGCGAGCCGGCCGGGTGGTCGGCCTCGCTGGCCAGCGCCGGCATCGGCTCGTTGGGCAGCCCGCCGGCCGGGGTGCCGCCGACGTGGCCGCCGCTGCCCTGCGCGGTCACGGCGGTGCTGGTGACCAGGGACAGTGTTGCGAGGGTTGCCACGCAGAGTCGAGTGGTCCACGGGCGCTGGCGACGGTGAGCGGTCACGGATCTCCCCAATCGTGTCGGAGGGCAGCACGGTGAGTGGGCCCGGGCCGGCCGGTGCGCCGGTGGCCGGAGGTGTCGTGCCGAGACGGTGGTCGACCGAGTTGATGAGCCGTTCGGACTGAATGTTCACTCCCACCGCGACTGATCGCACGTCGTGACCATGGGGAAGCAGTGAGCGACACGCCTGGCAGGGCACGGATTGCTGTCCACCGACGGAGTGATTTCTCGACCAGGGCGTGATGTCCGGCGGCCCCGGCCGCGACCAGGCCGTTCGCCGATCGGGCGAACCACGACCCGGTCACCGGGCCGGGTCCGTCGGGGCGGTGGTCCATGATGGGCGGGGGAGGACGTGGTCCGGCCGCCAGCCAGCCGGACCGGGCAGGGGGGAGCGCGGTGGAGCGACCGACGTGGGCGCCCGGCGAGGTCGACCTGAGTCGACCCAGCATCGCCCGGGTGTACGACTACTTCCTGGGCGGTGCGCACAACTTCGCGGTGGACCGGGACGCCGCCGAGCGCGTTGTCGCGGTGATGCCGCAACTGCCCGACGTGCTGCGGCGCAACCGGGCGTTCCTCGGCCGGGCCGTGCGCTACCTGGTCGACCAGGGTGTGCGCCAGTTCCTCGACCTGGGCTCGGGCATCCCCACCGCGGGCAACGTGCACGAGATCGCGCACCGCGCGGCCGCGCGGTCCCGGGTGGTCTACGTGGACAGCGACCCGGTGGCCGTGGCGCACGGCCGCTCCATCCTGGCCGGTGACGACCGGGTGGCGGTGCTGCGCGCCGACGCCGCCGACCCGGCCTCGGTGCTGGACTCGGCGGAGGTCACGACCCTGCTCGACCTCGAACAGCCGGTGGCCGTGCTGCTGATCGCGGTGCTGCACTTCGTGCCGGACACCGACGACCCGGTCGGCATCGTGGCCGGCTACCGGGACCGGTTGCCGTCGGGCAGCTTCCTGGTGATCACCCACGCCGGTTTCGAGGCGGGCGAGGAACAGCCGGAGTGGGCCAGGGCCCGGGACATCTACGACAGCGCGGTCACCCCGATGACCTATCGCGACCGGGCCCGGTTCGCCCGCCTGTTCACCGGGTTCGACCTGGTCGAGCCCGGGGCGGTGCGGATCCCGCTGTGGCGGCCCGATTCGCCCGACGACGTCGACGACATCGCCAGGCACTACCCGGGTTACGCGGCGGTGGGTCGCAAGCCATGAGGTTCGACGGCTCGGACCAACCGCCGTATGCTCCGGATGTCCCGTTCGGGGATCCGTTCCAGCGACGAGAGGTGCAGTGGTGGAACGCCCGACTTGGGCGCCAGGCGAGGTGGATCTGAACCGGCCGAGCGCGGCCCGGGTGTACGACTACTACCTCGGTGGGGCGCACAACTTCGCCGCGGACCGCGAGTTCGCCCACCGGGCGATGGCGGTCATGCCGGACATCGCCCAGGTGATGCGCACCTACCGCGCCGCACTGCACCGCGCGGTGTGGTTCCTGCTCGACCAGGGCATCCGCCAGTTCCTCGACCTGGGCTCGGGCATCCCGACCGTGGGCAACGTGCACGAGGTCGCCCAGCGGGTCGACCCGGCCGCCCGCGTGGTCTACGTGGACAACGAGCCGGTCGCGGTGGCGCACAGCAGGGCCCTGCTCGCCGACAACCCCAACGCCGCGGTCATCGGCGCGGACGTGCGCGACCCGGCGGCCATCTTCGCCGCCCCCGAGACCCGCCGATTACTGGACCTGGACCGCCCACTGGGCGTCCTGATGTCGGCCGTACTGCACTTCGTGCCCGATTCCGCCGATCCACAGGGGCTGGTCAGCCAGTATCGGGAGCGGATGGCCCCGGGAAGTTACCTGATGATCTCGCACGCCACCAACGACCACGACTTCGACCAGGGACCGCGAGTCACCCAGATGTACCGACGCGACTCCGACCCGGTCACCATGCGCACCCGCGCGCAGGTCAGCGCCCTGTTCGAGGGCTTCGAACTGGTCAGCCCCGGCCTGGTCTACCTGCCGCTGTGGCGACCCGACGCGCTGGAGGACGTGCCCGAGCGCCCCGAGCTGAGCCGGGGCTACGTGGCGGTCGGTCGGCGGATATGACCGAGCAGGTGGGACAGCGCGTGCCCACGGCCAGAGCCGGCAGCGAACCGATGGTGCGGGCGAACGTGGCGGCGTTCGCGCGCGTGTGGGCGAGCACCGTCATGGGCAGCAGCTACGTGCCCATGACCAGAGCCGAGGTCCGGCAGCACCTGGAGGCGCTCACCGAAGTCCTGGTCGACACCCTGCGAGCCACGCCGTTCCGCACCGAACCGGGCTACGAGATCGGCACCCGGCTGGTGGAGGCGCACTTCACCGGCACCGACACCCTGGGCCGCACCGTCCAGCTGCTCGGCGACGACCTGCTGTCCATCCTGGGACTGCCCGAGGACGAGGTGACCCGCTCCCGGCTGGCCGCGCTGCAGGGCGCGGTGAGCGCCGGGTACGCCCGGGCGCTGCGCGAGCGCACCCTGGCCGAGCAGGAGGCGATCCGGGCCGCCGTGCTGGACGCGCGCGACGGGGCCGAGGCCAGGCTGCGCGCGAGCGAGGCGCGGTTCCGGGCGATGTTCACCGAAGCCGCCATCGGCATCGGCATGGCCGACCTTGGCGGCCGGATCCTCGACGTCAACCAGGCGTTCCAGGAGATCCTCGGGTTCACCGCCGAGGAGATGAAGTCCCGCAACGTGCGCGAGCTGATGCACCCCGAGGACGCGGCCAGCGTGTGGCGGCTCTACGAGCAGCTGGTGCGCGGCGAGTGCGACCACTACCGGTCCGAGAAGCGCTTCTACACCCGCAGCGGCGAACAGGTGTGGACCAACCTCACGCTGTCGCTGGTGCGCGACGAGCACGGCGAACCGCAGTACCAGGTCGCCATGGTCGAGGACGTGACCGACCGGCACCTGCTGCAGAACCGGCTGCGCTACCAGGCACTGCACGACCCGCTGACCGAACTGCCCAACCGGGCGCTGTTCCTCGAACGCCTCAACCGGGCCTTCAGCAGCAAGGAGAAGCACACCAGGCTGGGCCTGTGCTACCTGGACCTGGACGGCTTCAAGATGATCAACGACAGCCTCGGCCACGAAACCGGGGACCTGCTGCTGGTCGAGGTGGGCCGGCGGCTCAAGGAGTCGGTGGACGGCAACGGCCGGATGGTCGCCAGGATGGGCGGTGACGAGTTCGTCATCCTGGTCGAGGACACGACCGGCACCGAGGACGTCATCACCGTCGCCGACCGCGTGCTGGCCGAGTTCCGCCAGCCGGTCCGGATCGGCGGCCACGAACTGTCCGTCTCGGCCAGCATCGGCATCGTGGAGCGGGCCGTGGTCGGCACCACCGCCGCCGACCTGATGCGCGACGCGGACATCACCCTGTACTGGGCCAAGGCCGACGGCAAGAGCCGGTGGGCGCTGTACGACCCGGAGCGCAACGCGCGCGAGGTCGCCAGGTTCACGCTGTCCGCGACCATGCCCGCGGCACTGGAACGCGACGAGTTCTACGTGGACTACCAGCCGCTGGTCGGCCTGCACGACGGCACCGTGCTGGGCGTGGAGGCCCTGGTGCGCTGGCAGCACCCGGAGTTCGGGCGGCTGGCCCCGGACCGGTTCATCGAACTGGCCGAGGAGACCGGGCTGATCGTGGCGCTCGGCCGGTGGGTGCTGCGCACCGCCTGCCAGCAGGCCAGGCGCTGGCTGGACGAGTTCGGCAAGCACGCGCCGTTCGTCAGCGTCAACCTCGCGGTCCGCCAGTCCCGCGACCCGGACCTGGTCTCGGACGTGCGGCGGATCCTGGACGAGGTGGGCCTGTCCCCGCACCACCTCCAGCTGGAGCTGACCGAGAGCGCGATCATGGGCACGGCGGACGAGCCGCTGGAGGCGCTGCGCGCGCTGTCGGACATGGGCGTGCGGATCGCCATCGACGACTTCGGCACCGGCTACTCCAACCTGGCCTACCTGCGCCACCTGCCGGTGCACGAGCTGAAGGTGGCCGGGTCGTTCATGGAGGGGCTGCGCGCCGAGGAGGGCGCCGACCCGGTGGACGAGCAGATCGTGTCCACCCTGGTCTCGCTGGCGCACGCGCTCGGACTGACCGTGACCGCCGAGGGCGTGGAAACCCCGGCGCAGGCGGAACGGCTGCGCACGATCGGCTGCGACGCCGGCCAGGGCTGGTTCTTCGCCCGCCCCGGCCCCCCCGACGCCGTGGAACGCCTGCTGCGCGACCAGCTCTGACCCCCGCGCGCACGTCCACTGTGGACACCCTGGGGCGCGCGTTCTCGTGCTGTTTCCCCAGGTCACACCCCCACCCTCCCTGGGGGGCGACCCCGCTCCAGCCTACCCAGACCAGCGCCGAGGGGACAGGTCTGCGCGTGCGGCTGTGGATAACCCGGTGGCCTGTGGACAACCGCGCACCCGATCGGGGGTACCGCTGGACAGGGCAGCGGTCAACGGCTCCCAGCTGTGACGGGCCACCCACGTGCACCGCCGCCACCGCCTCGGCGCGAGCACCCGGCGGACCAACCGGTCCGCCGGCAGCCCACCAGGTCCGCTTTCCCGAGGCCGGGCCCCGGGCCCGGGACCGACGCGACCCGACGGCGTCGGCCCCCGGGTCAGGTCAGGTCAGGTCGACGACGACCTTGACGTCGTCGGGCTCGCGCCGCAGCGAGTCAGGCCAGTCCGCCAGCGGCACCCGCCGGGTGATCAGCTGCCGCAGCCACCGCGGATCCGCCGCGGCCAGCGCCTGGCTGCCCTGCCGGTAGTTGGCCAGACTGCCGTTGACACAGCCGACAACAGCGTTGTTGGCCAACACCGTGCGGTCGTTGATCACCCCGGCCGGCACGGGCAGGTTCGCGGTCGACCCGGACAGGCCGATCAGCACGGTCACCGAGTTGCGCGCGGTGCGCCGCAGCAGGTCGAACACCAGCGAGGCCGCGCCCGTGCACTCGATCACCACGTCCGGCTCGGGCACCGTGTCCAGGTCCTGGTGGTAGCTGGCGCCGAGCATGCGGACCAGATCCGGCTTGGGCCCGGTGCTGACCCGGTCCAGCACGTGCACGGCCAGCCCGCGCTGCACCCCGAACAGGGCCGCGAGCAGCCCCATCGACCCCGCGCCGGTGACCAGCGCGGTGCGCGGGGCGAAGTACCCGCGTCGGCCGACCAGCTCGGCCTGTTCCCACGCCTTGGCCACGGTCGACGCCGGCTCGGTGAGCACCCCGAGTTCACCCAGTGCCGGGTCGATCCGGATCGCGTACTTCGGCTCGATCGTCCACCGCTGGGCGCCGTAGCCGTCCAGTTCCTTGATGCCGCGCTCGGTGTACCGGCCGTTGCGGCAGAAGTCCCACTGGTCGGCGGCGCAGGCCGCACACGGTTCCGGATCGGGCCGGCGCACCACCCCGGCCACCAGGTCGCCCGCGACGAACCCGCTGCCCGCCGGCGCCGACCGCACCCGGCCGAGGGACTCGTGGAACAGCACCATCCGGTCCCGTCCGGGCGGCAACTCGCCGAAGCCCTCCTTGACGATCTCCACGTCCGTGCCGCACGCCCCGACCAGCAGTCCGTCCACCAGCAACTCGCCTGGGGCGGCAACGGGTTCGGCCAGGTCGGTGACATCGGCCAGCTCAGGTCTGCCAGGCACCACGGTCGCTGCTCTCATTACCGTTTCCTCCCATTGATCCGGGTCCGGCGCGAGGCTAGAGGCAGTCGGCGCTCCCCCACCGGGTGACGTGTCCAGTTCACACAGGGGTAACCACACACAGCCCGATCGTGTGAAGATCGCGCTGACCTCGACGGATACCCCGCAACGCTGCCGCCACCACCGCGCAACGTCAACCGCGCCCGTCGCCGGCTCCGACCGGAGCACCTGGTGGACCGGGTTGTCACGTCGCTGATTCGCTCCTCGCGGTGCGCGGGCATTCGGTACGTTGACCTCCATGCGGAGCCCCTGGCAGCGTCTTGCGATCAGCCTTGCCACCGTCGCGGTGCCGGCCCTGGTCATCGCCGGTTGTTCGAGTGGAACGGGCGGTACCCCCTCAGCCGAGGGCGGCTCGACGTCGACGGCGTCCTCGGGCACGACCAAGTCGTCGGGTTCGACGTCGTCGTCGGGCAAGTCCACGCCGACCAGCGGCAAGTCGAGCGTGTCCCGGCCCAAGAACATCGACCTGACCGGCGTCGACCCCTGCTCGCTGGTCACCCCGGAGTTCAAGACGGTGACCGGTTCGGACCGCGAGCCCAAGGCATCCACGAACCCCGACCAGGACAACGCGCCGACGTGCGGCGTGACCGCTGGGACGAGCGGCACCGCGAACGCGTCCGTCGCCCTGCTGGCCAAGGGGATCGGCCAACTCGGTGCTCCTGGGACGAAGACCGAGATCGCGGGCTTCCCCGCGGAACTGCGCAAGCCGACCAACGGCGTGCCCGGATGCGCCATCGTCGTGGACGTTGCCGACGCCCAGGCTCTCCTGGTCAACATGACGTCCTTCGACGCGCCCCAGGACGAGTTGTGCCAGAAGGTTCCCCAACTGGCGGAGAGCGCGATGGGAGCGCTCGTCAACCGGTGATCGGCCGCTGGCCTCGCCCAACGGTGAGAGCTATAACAAAACCACGTAGAACTGCTCATCTGAGGTGGGAACCAGCCCTGGCCGTCCGGCGTCAGAGCTACAGTCGTTCCGAATGTAAACAGGGGCAGGCACAGAACATCTTGGAGGGTGTGCCGTGTTCATCAACGAGGGCGTTGGCGCAGGCGTGGGGAGCGTGCCGCCGAGCTACGCGGGCAAGCAGCAGAAGCTGCAGGTCGATCCCTCTGCCATCCCCGAAACTCGGAAGCTCTTCGAGTCAGCGCTGGACAAGCTCAACGAGCAGCTTGAGCTTCTCGGACAGAACGCGGCGATCAGTAGTGAGTGGGCCGGCGACCCGGTGAGCGCGGAGACCCAGAAGAAGTTCAACGAGAGCATGTTCGGGTCCGCCAGCGACTCCGCCATGCAGGCGCTGATCGGCTACCGCCAGCAGTTGAAGGACGCGGCCGACGCCCTCAGGGGCTTGGAGGAGCAGTACCGCGCCATCGAAGGCGACAACACCGCGCTCTGGGGCAAGTACCACAACTCCTGACCGAGCACCAGCCTTTTCCGTGATCACAAGACTTTCTCACCTCGCCGGACATGTCACTCCTAGGGGGCGGCGCGCATGAGCGACCTTCGTTGGCAGGGTCACACACACGAGCAGCTGTACAACTGGATTCACGCTGGTCAGGGGCCGCAGGCCCTGGTTCCCCTGCAGGACGGCTGGGGGAAGATGGCGGAAACCCTGGCCCAGATCGACTCCGAGCTGCAGAGTGGGCTGGAGAAGCTCAACGCGAGCTGGGAAGGTGACGCGGCCGACTCGGCGCAGGCCGCGCTGTCCCCGTTGACGCAGTGGGCCCAGGACGCGCAGACCGGCTCCGACGTGATGAAGAGTTCGGCTGAGCTGCAGGCCGACTACATCTCGACCGCGCGCAAGGAGATGCCCGAGCCGGTCCAGGTGACCACCGAGGCGCCGTCCACCATGGACATGGTCCTGGGGGCGATGGGCGGCGGGCTGGGCATCGCGCACGTCGTGGCGCAGCAGGCCGACCACGAGGCCCAGGAGTCCGCGCAGAACGAGGCGCAGCAGAAGGCCATCGCGGTCATGAACACCTACTCGTCCAACAGCGAGTGGAACAGCAGCACGCTGGGTGAGTTCGTGGAGCCGCCGAAGGTCGTCATCGACACGCCGGCACCGGTGCGCAACGACAACTCCAGCGTGGTCGGGCCGGACAGCAGCTCGTCGAACTACTCGTCGAACAGCGTCGGCACCCACTCCAGCTACGCCCACTCGGCGCCCTCGGTCAGCGGCAGCGGGGTTCCCTCGGCGCTGTCCGGTGGTGGCGGCGGGGTGTCCGGCGTCCCGACCCCGCAGGGCGGCTCGGTCGTCACGCCGCCCAACACCCACCTGTCCGGCGCGACCACGCTGCCGAACCTGACCAACCCGAACCTGAACAACAACAAGATCACGCTGCCGAACAACCCGGTCAACAACCCCAACCTGCCGTTGACCGGCGGCGGCTCGTTCTACGGCAACACCAACAACCCGCTGAACCGTCCCGGCACGCTGCCCGGGCTCGGCGGCGGGCGCGGCGGCGCCGGTGGTCCTGGCGGCTTCGGCGCCGGCAAGACCGGCGTCAACCCGTTCGCCAGCGCCAAGGGCAGCCTGCTCGGCGGGCCCGGCTCCGGTGGGCTCGGCTCCGGTGGCCTGGGCACGGGTGGGCTCAGCGCCGAGGAGATCGCGGCGCGCAAGGGCGGCGCCGGCAACGCCGGCCTCGGCCGCGCCGGGGCCGCCGCCGGCATCGGCGCGTTCGGTGACGAGCCGCACGCCAACCGGGGTGTGGCCGCGGCGGGTGCGGCCGGCCGGGGTGGCGCCGCCGGTGCCGGCGCGGGTGCGGCCGGTGGCCGAGGCAACGCCAACGGCGAGGAGGACCTGGAGCACAAGGCAGCCGACTACCTGGTCGAGACCGAGGACGTGTTCGGCGACGAGCGGCTGGTCGCTCCGCCGGTCATCGGCGAGACCAACTAGCCGTGACGCTGTTCGGTGGCCCGGCCGAGCGCCCGCCGATCACCCTGTCGGCCCTGGAGTTCGACGTGCTCTGGGAGCACCTGGACCTGGGGTCGATGCCGCTGGTGATCAAGGTGCCCTCGCCGGGCAAGACCCATCAGGAACGCGCTGACCTGGTGCGCCAGGCGTGGCACTCGATGGAGAGCCGGGGTCTGGGGCGCACCGTCGACCTGGACCCCGAACTCGACCACCTGGTGCGGCTGCTGGCGCGCCCGGAGCGCGAGGTGGACGGCCGGATCTGGGTCGGGCGCAGCGTGCGGGTGCTGGCCGTGGCCAACGGCGACGCGGGGGCGGTCGCCACCCTCAGCGAGGACCAGATCAGCCTGCAGCGGACGTCCGGCAGCGGCCTGCACCACGCGGTGCTGCGGCAACTGCCCGCGCACCCGGCCGGCTCCGGGCACTCGGTGACGCTGCCCAGCGGCGACCTGGACGCGGCCGTGCGCTCCGCTGACGGCAGCCCGGAGAGCCTGGAGAAGGCCCTGCGCGCGCAGGGCGTCCGCCAGGACGACGCCAGCACGCTGGTGAAGATGCTGACCGGGCTGATCCGCACCGGCAACTTCGGCGCGGCGGCCAGGGACCGCTACGGCAAACGGCACCGGCCCGACCGGGTGGTGGCGTTCTTCGACACCGAGGAAGGCCGCTACCTGCAACAACGTCGATCCTCACCGGGATCGCCACCGTGGAGCACGTTCAGCCCGGCCGACCCGAGGCGGCTCGCGCACCAGGTGGAGGAGTTACTGGGCGACGCGGTTCGGCTCGCCCAGGGCTGAGCCACCCGCACACACACCGGCTCGGCGGCAGCGCCCCGGCCGGGGAGTCGATCCCCGGTCGGGGCGTTCGTCGTGTTCCGGGGGGAATGATCAGGGTGACGATCGACGAGCCGGGGAGAGCGGTGTTGACCTTCGGGGACGTGGTGTTCGTGGGGTTTCTGGTGGCGGTCGAGGCAGGGCGGTTCGACAGGTGAGGGCGGGCGTGTCACGGGCCGACGCGGTGCGGTACGCGGCCGAGTACTTCGACTCCGGGGCGTTCCTGGCCGAGCTGAGTCGTCGGGTCGCCTACCGCACCGAGAGCCAGGACCCGGAGCGGCTGCCGGAGCTGCGCGCCTACCTGGACGAGGAACTGGTGCCGGCGGTGGCGCGGCTGGGGTGCACCGCGCGGATCGTGGACAATCCGGTGGCCGGTCGGGGACCGCTGCTCGTCGCCCGCCGGCACGAGGACGACCGGCTGCCCACCGTGCTCACCTACGGCCACGCCGACGTGGTGCTCGGTGAGGAGCGGCGGTGGCGGGCCGGGCTGCACCCGTGGCGGGTGGTGGTGGAGCAGGACCGCTGGTACGGGCGGGGCACCGCGGACAACAAGGGGCAGCACACCATCAACCTGGCCGCGCTGGAACAGGTGCTGCGCGCCAGGAACGGGCGGCTGGGGTTCAACCTCGCGGTGCTGGTGGAGACCGGGGAGGAGGCGGGCTCACCCGGGCTGCGCCAGGTCTGCGCCGACCTGCGCGACGAACTCGCCGCCGACCTGCTGGTCGCGTCGGACGGCCCGCGCCTGGCGGCCGAGCGGCCCACGCTGTTCCTGGGGTCGCGCGGCTCCGTCCTGTTCACCCTGCGGCTGCGGCTGCGCGACGGCGCCCACCACTCCGGCAACTGGGGTGGGCTGCTGCGCAACCCCGCCACCGTGCTGGCCTCGGCACTGGCCAGCCTGGTCGACGCGCACGGCCGCATCCTGGTGCCCGGGCTGCGGCCACCGTCCATTCCGGACAACGTCCGGCGGGCGCTGGCCGAGCTGAGCGTCGGTGGCGGGCCGGACGACCCCGTCATCGACGAGGACTGGGGTGAACCGGGGCTGAGCCCGGCGGAGCGGCTGGTCGGCTGGAACACCCTGGAGGTGCTGTCGCTGGCCGCGGGCAACCCGGACACGCCGATCAACGCGATCCCCGGTGCGGCGCACGCGCACTGCCAGCTCCGCTACGTCGTCGGCACCGACGTGACCGAGTTGGGCCGGGTGCTGCGCGAACACCTGGACGCCCGCGGTTTCCCCACGGTCGAGGTGGCGGTGGGGCGGAGCATGCCGGCCACCCGCACCGACCCGGACAACCGGTGGGTGCGCTGGGCGGTGGAGTCGGTGGCGCGGACGACCGGTGCGGCGCCGGCGCTGCTGCCCAACCTCGGCGGCACCATCCCCAACGACGCGTTCGCCGACGAGTTGGGCCTGCCCACCATCTGGCTGCCGCACTCCTACCCGGCGTGCGCGCAGCACGCGCCCGACGAGCACCTGCTCGGCTCCGTGGCCAGGCAGTCGCTGCGCATCATGGCCGGGCTGTTCTGGGACCTCGGTGAGGTCGGGCCGGTTCGCCGGTGACCTGGTCGGGAACCCGCCGGGTGTGCTCTCCTGGATCTTCCCGCGAGGTCCTGGAGGTTGCGCCGTGTCCGTCCTCACCCAGTTCGAGCGGTATCCGCTGTTGTTCGGCCCGTCCCCGGTGCACCGGCTGGACCGGTTGACCCAGCACCTCGGCGGCGCCCAGGTGTGGGCCAAGCGGGAGGACTGCAACTCCGGCATCGCCTTCGGCGGCAACAAGACCCGCAAGCTGGAGTACCTGGTCGCGGACGCGCTGGCCCAGGGCTGCGACACCCTGGTGTCCATCGGCGGGGTCCAGTCCAACCACACCCGGCAGGTGGCGGCGGTGGCCGCGCGGGCCGGTCTGCGCTGCGTGCTGGTGCAGGAGAGCTGGGTGGACTGGCCGGACCCGGTTTACGACCGGGTCGGCAACATCCTGCTGTCCCGCCTGGCCGGCGCGGACGTGCGGCTGGTCGAGGCCGGGTTCGACATCGGCGTCCGGGAGAGCTGGGCGCGCGTGGTGGCCGAGATCGAGGCGGCCGGCGGCAAGCCCTACCCGATCCCGGCCGGGGCCAGTGACCACCGGCTCGGCGGGCTCGGCTTCGCCAACTGGGCGTTCGAGGTCGCCGAGCAGGAACACCAGCTCGGCGTCCACTTCGACACCATCGTGGTCTGCTCGGTCACCGGCAGCACCCAGGCCGGCATGGTCGCCGGGTTCGCGGCGCTGGCCGAACTGGCCGAGCAGGACGGGCGCACCGCGCGGCCCAGGCGGGTCATCGGGATCGACGGCTCGGCCACCCCGGCGCGGACCAGGGAGCAGATCGCCCGGATCGCCCGGGCCACCGCGGCACTCGTCGGCGTGCGGCGGGAGCTGGCCGACGCGGAGATCGTGCTGGACGAGCGCTACCACGCCGGCACCTACGGCATCCCGGACGAGGCCACCCTGGCGGCCATGCGGCTGGCCGCCCGCACCGAGGGGATGATCACCGACCCGGTCTACGAGGGCAAGTCCATGGCCGGACTGATCGACCTGGTCAGCAGCGGGGAGATCGACCGGGACGCCACCGTGCTCTACGCGCACCTGGGCGGGCAGCCCGCGCTCAACGGCTACAGCGCGCTGTTCCGCTGACGGTGGCGCTTCTTCCCGTTGGCGGTGGCGCTTCTTCCCGTTGGCGGCGGGCCCTGTTCGGCTGAGCTGGCTGGCGCGGGCGGCCTATCCTGGGCCGGTGCCGCGACAGACGGTTGATCCCCACGAACTGCGGGCCGCGGTGACGGCGGTGCTGCCCTGGCTGGCCGATCCCGGTCAGCAACAGCCGGACCGGGCCACCCTGGCCGCCGCCGTCCGGCTCAGCCTGCGCACCCTGGCCCAGGACGCGCCCGGCCGCAGCGTGGAGGTGCGGGTGCCGCCGTTCGCCGCGGTGCAGTGCGTCGCCGGACCCCGGCACACCAGGGGCACCCCGCCCAACGTGGTCGAGACCGATCCGCGCACCTGGCTGGAACTCGCCACCGGCCGTCTGGAGTGGACGGACGCGGTGGCGCAGGACCGGGTGAGCGCGTCGGGCAGCCGCGCCGACCTGGGCGAGCTGCTGCCGCTGCTGCGGATCGGGCTGGACGGGTGAGCGCGCGGCCACGCCGCCGACTGGCGCCGGCCGCGCTGTGCCTGGGACTGGGTGTGGGGCTCGGCCCGCTGGTGGTGGCGTGCGGCGGGGACGGGACGCTCGGCGAGGTGCTCGCCGACGGCCGGGCCAGGATCCGGGTGACGGCCCTGATCGACGACAACCGGATGGAGGTCACCGCGCTCACCCAGTTCGAGCAGCGGCCGGAGGGCTCCCGCTGGTTCGTCGACGGCCGCTACACGGTGGACCGGGGCGAGGCACCGGCGTCGGCCGTGGTGGACACCGAACTGGACTGCCGGGTGCGGGAGATCAGGCAGCCGGTCACCGGGCTGGTGGACGAGCCCGAGGTGACCGACTGCCGGACCGTGCACTAGGAACGCCAGCGCGGTCAGCGGGGGCGGGATCAGAACGGGTTCAGCGCGTCGAGCACCTTCTTGCCGCCGCTGACCGCGCCCTCGACCAGGTCCCTGCCGCCCTCGACCGCGTCACCCAGGTTGCCGATGGTGACGTCGAGGGCGTCGTTGGCCAGTTCCCGGCCGGTGCTGGCCGCGTGGTCCCCGGCCGCACCCCAGTCGCCCCGGCCGATGTCGCCGATGACCTGCTTGGTGCCGCCGGCCACGTCCTCGACGATGTCCGCGGTCTCCTTGGCCATGTTGCCCGCCTTGTCCACCGCCGGGCCGATGACCGGCACGTCCGAGGTGGGCAGCTCCGGCGGCAGGGGGCTGTCCTGCCAGCGCTGCGCGGTGACCTCGCCGCCGTGCCCGGTGGCGATCCTGGCCAGGTTCTGCAGCGACTCGGAGCCCTCCCGGTAGTACTCCGAGTGCGCGTTGGCGACGTTGGCGGAGTCGGTGGTGCCGAACACCGTGGCGCCGAAGGACTTGTCGTACGGGCCGGTGGACGAGCCGTCCTTGGTGAACCAGTCCGAGCTGGTGCCCTGCACCACCGGGTCGTGCTCGGTGGCCCCCGCGTACACGTGGCCGGCGCCGGGCGAGAGCTGGTTGACGTTGGACGCGCCCACCCCGGGCGAGCCCACGAACGCGATGTCGTCGGCGGCCAGCCCGTTCATGCCGGCGTAGCCGACGGTGGTGCTGCCGTAGCTGTGCCCGACCACGGTGAGGTGCTGCCGGTTGCCGGCGGCCTCGGCCGCGGCCCGGTAGCCGGCCACGTCGTCGACCAGGTTCTTGCCGCCCGCCTCGGCCTGGGCCGGGCTGCCCACCTGGTCCGGTGACCAGCTCGGCGCGTCGTAGCCGAGCCACTGGATGGTGGCGTTGCCCTTGGCGCCCATCTGCTGGCGCAGGTTGATGGCCTGGTCGAGGGGGAGGTTGCCGACGGTGGTGCCGGTGCCGGGTACGGTGACCGCGAGGTTCTTGGCGGTGTCCGGGTCGCCGAACGCGATCGCCAGCTGCGCGTCACCGCCGGGGCCGGCCGGGTTCCAGGCCAGCAGCCTGGCCGGCTCGCCGAACGCCTGCTGGGACTGGGTGTTGGCCTGTGCCAGTTTGTCCGCCGCCTGCCTGGTGTTCTCCAGCTTATTCGCGGCGTCCTGGCGTTCGTCCAGCAGCGCGGCCAACGCCTTGTCGTTGGTGTTGCGCAGGTCCTGCTGGGTGGCGTTGGCGGGCAGGCCCAGTTCCGCGGCCCTGGCCGCGATCCGCTTGTCCAGGTCCTTGACCTGCTGGTCGAACCGCTTGTCGTCGTCCTTGAGGCGCTTCTCGTTGGCGTCACTGAGCACGTCGGAGGGCAGCCCCCGCAACTGGCCGAGCTGCTGGAACTGGGTGTCCTGCAACTGCTTCTGCTGCTCGGGGGTGAGCGAGTCCCACCACTTGGCCACCTCCTGCGGGGAGGAGCCGATCTCCGGGATCGTCACCCCGGACAGCGAGGTGGCGTCCCCGCCGGGGGTGGACGACAGGGTGGTGAGGCCACTGCCCGGGGACTTGGCGGCCTCGCCGTAGGCGCCCTGGATGCTGGCCAGCTGGGCGGCGTAGGCGCGCAGTGCCTGCTCGTAGCTCTCCCGCAGGGCCTCCAGGTTGCTGTTGACCTTGTTGGCGAGTTCGGTGAGCTGCTGCTCGTCCAGCATGGGTGAGCGGGACCGCCACACCTCGATGGCCTGGTCGGCGCCGCCGCGCAGCTGCGTGTACGCCTTGGCCGTGGCCTGGATGACCTGGCTGCCCGTGGTCAGCCGCTCCCCGGCCTGGCTGGTGGCGGTGGCGTTCAGCTCGGCGCGCTGGGCGAAGGCGTCCGACGCCGCGCCGGTCCAGGTGGACCGGGCGGTTGCGGTGCCCTGCTTGATGGTGTCGTGCGCGGTCCTGAGCGCGTTCGTCGCGTCGGTGAGGGGCTGGGCAGCGGCAGCGATCTGGCCGGCGTCACCGGCGGCGAGCTTGCCGTAGGGGATTTCGGGGTCGGTGTAGCTCATCGCGCCACTCCAGAGACGAGATTCGCCCGATTGAGGACGAGTTGTGCACAGGCAGGGGAGTTATCCACAGATGTGATCGGCGTGGTGTCGGTGGCGGGTGGGACGGATAGGCTGGAGCCGGGGTCGCCCCCCTGGGAAGGGTGGGGGCTGGTCTGGGGGCGGTTTGACCCCTGGCGGCCTGGCCCCTGGGGGTTTGGCCACTGGCGGTTCAGCCACTGGGGGTTCGGTTCCTGGGGGTTCGGTTCCTGGTGCGGTGACCACCGCGTTCGCGCCCGGTGCTGGGGCGTTCGTCGGTGCGCGGCCGGCTCGGCGGCGGTGGGCTGGGGCTGGTGCCAGGGGTGGTGGGGTTTCCGCTGGTCGGGGTCGTGACCCGGGTGTTGTGCTGGCCTGGCCGGGTGGGCCGGGCCGGCTGAGTTGGCGGCGGCCGTCCGGGTGCGGGCCGCCCGGGTGCGGGCCGCCCGGATGTGGGGCGCCCAAGTGTGGGGCGTGCGGGTGCGGTGCGTGCGACCGCCCGCTGGCGTGGTCATCCCGTGCCCCAGATGGCGTCGAGCTTGTCGGCGGAGTCGCCGTCCTGGCGCTCGTACGCCTCGGCGTTCTCGGCGAGCCCGGTGCCGGTGTCGGCCACCCAGCCCGCGCCGGCCTTCAGGTCACGTGCGTGCAGGCTGGTGAAACCCGACAGCGCCCGGGTGAACTCGGCCGCCGCGGCCACCTCGCCCAGGGCGCCGTCCGCCAACCGCACCGAGTCGACCGTCCCGGCCGCCGTGCCGATCGTGTCCGAGGCGGAGGCGAACTGCTTCGACCCCTCCCGCAGGGACGCTGGTTCAACTTCGAAGGAGGCCATGGTGTTCCTTCCCGCAAGCCGATGATCAACCGACGTCCCAGGCGGCGGTCAATCCGATCAACCCCAGATCGTGCGGATGCGACGCAACCGGGAGCACGTCGGTTCCGCCCACCGTGCCGGTGCCGGCGGAGGCTGGTCCGCCGCTGCCGGTGCGGTCCGCCGGACGCCGGCGCGGCGCGGTCAACTGGGCGCTGGTTGGTGCTGTGCGGCGGATGGTGCCAGCAGCGGCGCACCCGGTGTGGGCGATCACGGCGAATCACGCGGAACAGGACAACCCCGCGGCGGGCGGCCGTGGGCAGCGGCCGACGGTGCGAACCAGGATCGATCCAGCGGATCGGTTGTCGGGGTGATGCCCGAGAATCGGGGCGACCCCGGGAAGCGGGCCGGACTGGGCGGGACAGGACGGGACCAGGCCCGGGTCGAGCCAGCGCGCGACGGGCCGGAGCGGAGCCGGGTGGGCGGTCAGCCGCGTCCGCGGTGGGTGCGACAGTAACCGAAACACGGCCGTCGGCGGGCTGCACCGACGACGGACAGCAACGTCGGGGAGGCACGGTGGCAGGGCACGTGGGGCCAGTGGGATGGGACAGCCAGCGGTGGATCGAGGTGTTCACCCGGCAGGCGGCCCTGTTCCGGGAGGCGGTGGACCAGGCCGACCTGGAGACCGGGGTGCCGTCCTGTCCGGGGTGGACCTTCGCCGAACTGGTCGTGGACGTGGCCGCGTTCCTGGAGCTGGCCGGGGACTACCTGCGCACCGGCAGCCTGCTGCAACTGCCCCCGCCCGCACGGGTGGCCGGCGCTGATCCCGTGGCCTACCTGGACGCGCAACTGGCCGCGACCGGCGCCGCACTGGCCGCCACACCAGCGGACTCCCCGGTGTGGACGCCCTCGCCGGCCAGCCCCGACCAGGCGTGGGTGTGGCACCGGCGGCTGGCGCACCGGATGAACCTGCGGCGCTGGGACGCGCAGGCGGCACTGCGCACCCTGGTGCCCACCGACACCGACCAGGCCGTGGACGGCATCGACGAGGTGCTGGGCACCCTGCTGGCCATCAAGTACGCCACGGACGTGGCGCCCGAGGCCGGCGGCACGGCCGTGGTGCGGTGCACGGACGCGCCGGCCGCCTGGCACGTGCGGTTCGTGCCCGGGGTGGCCGCCGAGGTGCGCGCGGCCGAGCCGGGCGAACCGGCCGACGCCGAGGTGACCGGCCCGGCGACCTCCGTCTACTACGGACTGTGGCGTCGCGACGAGCTGCCCGCCACCGGCCAGGACAAGGTCCGCTGGGCGCTGCGACTGGACGGGCGGGCGGCGTGACCGGACCACGGGGTTGATCGGCCCGGCGGCGGGCCGGGCCGACCGGACTGACCGTCCACATCGGACTGGTGGTGCTTGCCGGCTGGGCGCGCCGGCCGTCCGCGCGCCCCGGGCTACGAACCGGCCGTGGTGGTCAGCGTGTGCAGATCGGCCAGCACCTCGGACGCGGTGACCGGGTCGAGCACCCCGAACGCCGTGGTGGGTGTGGGGAACTCCGGTGTGCCCGGCTGGTCGTGCAGCCAGACCCGCTCGACGCGCTGCTCCGGGTAGTAGTCCACCGCGCCGACCGCGATGCCCGGGGACAGGTTGACCACCAGGGCGCGGTTGTCCGGCAGCGGCCGGGAGATCCAGCACTCCAGGCCGTCGTCCTTGACGGCGGCGCGTTCCCACCCACGCCGCTCCAGGCCGAGCACGGTGAAGGTCGACGTGGTGCGGTCGTGGAAGCGGGTCAGCTCGGTGCTGGCGCGCTCCTGGTCGGTCAGCGCGTGCACGGGCCGCTCCAGCTGCGGGAACGGCTGCAGGATCGCGTAGTCGGCGAACACCTCGCGCCACGCCGGGACCGTGTCCGCGAGGTGCACCGGGTGGGCGATGCCGACCTGGGCCCCGGCCGGCAGCACCAGGGTGTCGTCGTGGACGTCGGCCAGGGTGCGGTCCTCGGCGAGCCGGAACGACACCCCGCTGTCGGCGACCCACACCAGCCGCCGGGCGATGTGCCAGACCAGCGGGTGGGTCACGACCAGGTCGTGGAACTCGGCCAGGCTCCACCGGCGCTGGGCCACCATGGCCCGTTCCAGTCGGCGGATCTGGTCGGCGGACACCGTCCGCACGTCCTTCTTCAGCGCGGTGAACCGCTGGTGCGCGGCCGGGGCCAGGTCCGGGTCGTCGCGCACGCCGGGCTTGGGCAGGGCCCTGAGCCGCTTGCCGGTCTGGTCGGTGACGAACGGCTTGAGCTGGTCGTCGAAGCCCACGGTGAACCGGCGGGGGCCGTAGTCCAGGGTGAGGCTGCCGCGCTCGTCCAGCCCGAAGTCCGGCACCAGCCGGTCGGCCAGCTGCTCGGGGCTCAGCCCGCGCTCGTCGGCCAGTTCGGCGATCCTCTCCTGCGCCTTGGCACGCAGGCCCTTGAACTTCACCGTGGTGGCGATGGAGTTCAGGTGCGCCAGCGCCGTGTCGGTGCCGATCGCGACCAGCACGTCCAGCCCGATCACGGCTTGGACGTGCTGGCCGTCGCCGGGCCAGGACCGGATCAGCGGGGCGAGCCGGCGCACCGTGTCGTCGTTGCCGAGCCAGCCGAGCGCGGGCAGGCCCCAGTCCTCCTTGGCGTCGACGTAGTAGTCCGCCCTGGACTGCTCGTACAGCGCCCAGACGAACTCGGCCAGCGACTCCGGGTCGCAGACCTCCCGCACCACGTCGATGCCGGCGTAGCGGCCGTGCGGCCAGGACAGCGCCAGCATGGTGACCAGGTGCTCGACCGCGCTGGCCGGCAGGGCGTGGCGGCGGTCCCGCAACAACACCCGGGGCAGCCGGTACACGTCCAGCCACGAGCCGACCTCGGGCATGGTGGGGGGCAGGTCCGCCAGCGGATCCGCGGCCAGGATCGACTCGACGCCGGCGGCGGCCTGGTCGCCGTGCTGGCGGGCCAGCTCCACCACCTCGGCGGGGCTGCCGGTGGCGGCGAGGTGGCGCAGGGCCGCCTCGGCGGCGCGCCGCCGCTTGCCGGCCCTGCCCAGGGCCGGCGGCACCAGGGCGAGCACCGCGGCGGTGCGGTGGCGCCGCAGCCAGGCCCGGGCCACCGACCGGGCCGAGCGCACCCGCACCAGCCAGTCGGCCATCAGCTCGGCCACCTCGGCGCTGACGAACGGCAGCAGCACCTCGCCGCTGGCCGCCGGCTGGGACCGGGCCACCAGCAGCACGGCGGGCAGCGCGTCGGCGCCGAAGCGCGCGGCCACCAGCTTCAGCCAGGCCGCGGTGTCGTGCCGCCAGAACACCTTCGGCCGCCAGGTCGCCAGCAGTGGTCGCACCAGGTCCTCCGGGGCGTCCAGGACGAACCCGGGGTGGTCGTAGGGGTGCAGGGTGCCCTCGCGCAGGGCGGTGGCCCTGGCCTGCCACGCCGCCCGGTTCAGGTGCCTGGTGTGCTCCTGCCCGTAGTCGGTTCTGGTGGCGGCCCACCGCTGCTGCTCGCCGTCGGCCCAGTGCACGGCGCGCTCGGTGGGCGCGGTCAGGCCCCTGACCGTGACCGGCTGGACGACCGGGCGCTCCTGTGTCCACAGTGGACGAACCAGTGGTTCGGGCAGGGTCTCCAGCGGCGCGTCGGTCACCGCGTCGGTGTCCCCCGTCGCGGCGTCGAGCGCGGCCCGGTGCTCATCCGGCACCTCGGGCCGCAGGGCGGCGGCCAGGTCGGGGTGGGCGGTCACGTGGCCGCGCAGCAGCCGGGCGGCCAGCGGGGCCAGGCGGGCGGCGTCGCCGCCGGGCAGCGCGCCCGCGGCCGCCGCGGCGAGCCGCCGCAGTGCCCGCGCCGGGAACCGCTGGCCGGCCGCGATCACGGCCGCGTGCACGTGCGGGGTGTCCAGCCGCGCCACCAGCAGGTCGAACGCCTCGTCCGTGGGCAGCGCGCCGAGCACGGCCAGGATGCCCTTGCGGTGGTTGTCGTGGTCCTCGCGGTCCAGCAGGTCGGCCACGACCGGCGCGATGGCCGGGCCGAGCCGCGCGGCCACCGTGCACAGCGGCTCCTGGAAGGTCAGCAGCCACAGGTCCCACCCGGCGTGCAGGTGGGCGAGCTGGTCGAGCGAGGTGAGCGAGAGGAGCAGCAGGAACAGCCTCGGGTCCGACCGGACCTCGGTCCGCGGCGCCGCGGCCACGGCCTCGGCCACCCAGTCCGCCTCGGTGGGCGCCAGGTAGGCGGCGAGGATGCGGCGCATGTCGTCGTGGCGGCGCTCGGCCAGGGCGGCGAGCGCGGCCCGGTGGTCCGGCTCGGCGGCGAGCGCCAGCAGGGTCCGCGTCCGGCGCAGGATGTACTTGCCGAACCCGGAGCCGAGCAGCTGGTTGGGGTGGGTGTCGGCGTCGGGCGCGGTGACCCGGTACGCGATGGGCGTGCCTCGACCGTGGGTGGGGTCCTGGACGAGGACGCCGCCCAGTTCCACGGCGGCCGCGGCCGCGAACGCCAGGCCGTGCTCGGCGGCCCACAGGTGGGCGAAGGCGGCCGTGGTGTCCACGTCGTAGCTGTGGTCGGGCAGCTCCTCGTAGATCGTGGCGACCACGGCCGCGCCCACCGGGTCGGCCGCGCCGGCCAGGTAGGCGGCTGCCGCGTTGATCAGGCCGGGGTCGCCGGTGGCGTGCGGCAGCGCGGCCCGGATCTCGGGCAGCCGGGCCCGGATGCCGGCGAGGGGCGCGTCCTCGGCCGGGACCGCGCTCGGCGGCACGTCGCCGCCCCGCCACACGTGGATCTGGTCGCGCCACTGGTCGGGGAGGACGAAGGCGTCCTCGTCCGGCTGCCGCATGCCGCCTCCTCACTTGGCTGTGCGGCGCACCCTACGCAGCCGGTCCGACAGTTTCCGACGGACCGGGGCGCGCCCCTGTCGCGTCCACCCGCCCAGCACCAGGTTTCGTCTGTCCACAGTGGACACTTGGGGCGGGTTCGCCGGTGCCGCTAGGCCTCCGGCGCGGTCAGCGTGGTGAGGTCGGTGAGCACCTCGGACACGAGCACCGCGTCCAGTTCACCGAACCGGCCGTTGACCGCGCCGCGTTGCGCGTCGGTTAACGCCACCCGGACGACGCGCTGCTCCGGGTCGGACAGCGGAGCCCCGCGCTCCACGCCCGGGTCCAGCACGATCACCACCTTCCGGTTGCCCCGCGCCGGACGGCACAGGTACGTGTCCACACCGCCGCCGTGGGACACCAGCGACCAGCCGCGCCGCTGCAGACCGAGCACCCTGGTGGTGGGCACGGTGGTGCCGTGGAAGCGGGTCAGCTCGGCGCTGGTGCGCTCCTCCCCGGTGAGCCGGTGCACGGGCCGGTGCAGCTGCGGGAAGGGTTGCAGGATCTCGTAGTCGGCGAACACCTCGGCCCAGGCCGCGGCCTCCTCGCCGAGGTGGACGGGGTGGGCGACGCTCACCCGGGTCGTCTCCGGCAGCACCGTGGTGGTGTCGTCGGCGTCGGCGAAGGTGCGGTCCTCGCAGACGCGGAAGACCACCCCGGTGTCGGCCCGCCACAGCAGGCGCCGGGCGATGTGCCAGAGCAGCGGGTGGTGGACGAACAGGCGCTGGAACTCGGCCAGCTCCCAGCGCCGCTGACTGATCATGGCCTGTTCCAGGCGGCGGATCTGGTTGGCCGCCACCGTGCGCACGTCCTTCTTCAACTCGGCGAACCGCGCGTGGGCCGCGGGGGCGAGGTCGGCGTCGTCGCGGGCACCGGGTTTGGGCAGGTCCTTGAGCCGCTTGCCGGTCTGGTCGGTGACGAACGGCTTGAGCTGGTCGTCGAAGCCCACGGTGAACCGGCGGGGGCCGTAGTCCAGGGTGAGGCTGCCGCGCTCGTCCAGCCCGAAGTCGGGCACGAGCTGGTCGGCGAGCTGGTCCGGGCGCAGCCCCCGGACGCGGGCGAGCGTGTTGAGCCGCCGCTGGGCTTCGTAGCCCAGGGACCGGGTGGCCGGGCTCTGCGCGATCGAGTTCAACTGCACCAGCGCCGCGTCCGTGCCGATGGCGGCGAGCACGTCCAGGCCGGCCACGGCCGCCTTCCGGTTGTCCTTCTTGTGCCAGGCGCGGATGACCGGGGCGAGCCGGCGCACCGTGTCGTCGTCGCCGAACCGCCCGAGCGCCGGCAGCACCCAGTCGCCCCGGTAACCGTGGAACCGGAACTCCCGCGCGGACTGGTCGAACAGCGCCCAGGCGAACCCGGTGAGCGAAGCCCGGTCGCAGCTGTCGACGACCGCGTCGAGACCGGGGAACGGACTGTCCCATGTGGACAGGTTGAGCAGCGTGGTGAGGTGCTCGACCGCGGACAGCGGCAGGGCGCGCTCGCGGTCCCGCAGCAGCACCTGGGGCAGCCGGTGCACGTCCAGCCAGGCCGGCGGCTTGGGTGCGGTGACCCGCTCCTCGGCCGAGGACACCCGGTCCAACAACGACTGGATCGCGGCGAGGGCGGCGTCCCCGTAGTGGCGCGCGGCCGCGATGATCGTGTCGACGCCGTTGGGGGTGGTGGCGATGAACCGCAGCGCGCCCTCGGCGTTGCCGCGCGGCTTGCCCGCCCTGCCCACGGCCGCCGGCACCAGCGCGCGGGCGGCGACCGCGGCGTGCCGGTGGAACCAGGGCTCGGCCACCGATCGCAGCGCCTTGAGCCGCAGCCAGTCGGCCATCAGCTCGGCCACCTCCACGGTGGCGAACGGGTGCAGCAGCTCGCCCCGCTCGGCCGGGCGCGGCCGGGCCAGGGCGAGCGCGGCGGGCAGCGCGTCCAGTTCGAACCGGGCCACGATCACCCGCATCCACGCGTAGCTGTTCCCCTGCGGCGGCTGCCAGGTGCGCAGCAGCGGTCGCGCCACGTCCTCCGGCCCGAACAGGAACAGGTTCCTCGGCAGCTCGTGCTGGTGGGTGCCGTCGGCCAGGTCCCGGTACCGCGCCCAGTACGGGTCGGCCGCGTCCTCGGGGATGTCCCCGCGGTAGTGGTCGACCCTGGTGTCCGCCCACTTGCGGCGCTCGCCTTTCGCCCAGACCACCGCCGGTTCGACCGACGGCTCCAGCCCCTTGACCACCGGCCGCCGGACCACGGTGCGCTTGGCCGCCCACGGCGGGTTGACCAGCAGCGCGGGCAGCTCGTCCAGTGCTGCCTCGGCGACCCGGTCGGCGGGCTGCTCGGCCCCGTCGAGCGCGGCGCGCGTCTCGGGCGGCAGGGCGGCCACCAGGTCCGGGTGGGCGGCGGCGTGCTCGTGCAGCAGCCGGGCGGCCAGCGGGGCGACCGAGGTCGAGCCCGAGGCGGCCGAGGCGAGCACCCGCAACGCCCGCGCCGGGTACCGCGTGGCCGCGTCCCGCACGGCGGCGTTGACGTGCGGCTGGTCCAGGCACGCCACCAGCAGCTCGAACGCCTCGTCGGTCGGCAGCGCGGCGAGCACCGCCAGGACGCACTTCTTGTTGGCGTCGCGGCGCTCGCGGGGCCACTGCGCGGCCAGCAGCGGTGCGATCGCCGGACCGACCCGCTCGGCCACCGTGTACATGGTGTCGCGGAAGGTGAGACTCCACAGCGCCCGCTCGTGGTGGCTGACGCGGTGCAGCTGCTCGACCGAGCGCACCGAGCAGAGCACCAGCCGCATCCGCTCGGTGTCGTCCTCGTCGGGCTCGGCGGTAGCGAGCGCCTCGTCCACCCAGGCCGTCTCGGTCGGCACCAGGTACGCGCCGATCACCCGTTCCACGTCGTGCTCGCGCCGGCCGGCCAGCACGGTGGCGGCCGCCTGGTAGTCCGTGTCGTCGGCGGCGGCCAGCAGCGCGCGCACCCGGTGCACCACGGGCGCCAGGCCCCCGTAGGAGAGCGCCTCGTCCCAGTCCTCGGGGTCGGCGCGCGCCACCACGTACCCGGCGGTGCCGTTCTCGTCGACCTCGATTTGGGCGAGGTCGACCGCGGCCTCGGCGGCGAACGCGATGCCGTGCGCGGCCACCCACAGGTCGGCGAACGCCGGCGGGTCGAACTTGGCCGCGCCCCGGCGCGCCGCCAGCCGCCTGGCCAGCTTGGTGACCACGGCCGCGCCCAGCGGGGACGCCTCGCCGCGCAGCCAGGCGCGGGCCGCGTCCAGCAGGTCGGGCGCGCCGGTGGTGCGCTCCAGGGCGAGCCGGAACTCGTCGGCACGCTCCCGCAGCGCCGTGACCGCGGTGTCGTCGACCCGGACGCGGCTGGCGGTGACGCTGCCGCGGAACGGGTGGATGTGGGTGCGCCAGGTAGTGGGGATCGTGAACCTGTTCTCGTCTGGTCGCTTCGGCAACGCCGCCTCCTGCTGCGGGGACTGGGAACGGACGGCGGCGACCATACGGACGCGCACCGACAGCCGACCGGACCAACCGGCCGGCACCCGGGCCGCGAGGACTGCGCACGGTGACCGCTCGTGCGCGCGGCGGCGGCCACCGCGATGCCGGTGATCAGGGCGGATTTCCCCGGTTCGGCCGGCATCGGGGGTGGGCTTGGTCACGTGTGGCAATGGCTTGCTGGCGTGGCGGCCACCTGGTGCGCCTTACACTGAGGTGTAGTCCGACTCCGTCATCCAGGGAGCACTCGGTGGTCACCGACCAGACCGACCAGTCAGCAGCCGGACATCCCTCCGCACCCGAAACCCCCGAACCAGAGCCGCGCGAGGAGTGCGGTGTCTTCGGGGTGTGGGCGCCGGGCGAGGAGGTCGCCAAGCTCACCTACTACGGGCTGTACGCCCTGCAACACCGAGGTCAGGAAGCCGCGGGCATCTCGGTGGCCGACGGCAGCCAGGTCGTGGTGTTCAAGGACCTCGGGCTGGTCAGCCAGGTCTTCGACGAGCAGGTGCTGTCCTCGCTGCACGGCCACGTCGCCGTCGGGCACTGCCGCTACTCCACCACCGGCTCGCCCACCTGGGAGAACGCCCAGCCCACGTTCCGCACCACGGCCGCGGGCAGCGGCCTGGCCCTGGGCCACAACGGCAACCTGGTGAACACCGCCGAACTGCTGGAGCGGGCCACGGCCGCCGGCGCGGTGGACACCCGCGGTGGCGCCACCACCGACTCCGACCTGATCTGCGGGCTGCTGGCCGCCGCCGCGGCCGACACCGGCATCGAGCAGGCCGCCCTGGAACTGCTGCCCACCGTGCGCGGCGCGTTCTGCCTGGTGTTCTCCGACGAGTCCACGCTGTACGCGGCGCGCGACCCGCACGGGGTGCGCCCGCTGGTGCTGGGCCGGCTGGAGCGCGGCTGGGTGGTGGCCAGCGAAACCGCGGCCCTGGACATCGTGGGCGCGTCGTTCGTCCGCGAGGTCGAGCCCGGCGAGCTGATCGCCATCGACGAGGAGGGCCTGCGCTCGTCCCGGTTCGCCAACCCCGAACCCAAGGGCTGCGTGTTCGAGTACGTCTACCTGGCCAGGCCGGACACCACCATCGCCGGCCGGTCCGTGCACGCCACCCGGGTGGACATCGGCCGCCGGCTGGCCGCCGAGCACCCGGCCGAGGCCGACCTGGTCATCCCGGTGCCCGAGTCCGGCACGCCGGCCGCCATCGGCTACGCCCAGGCGTCCGGCATCCCCTACGGCTCGGGCCTGGTCAAGAACGCCTACGTGGGCCGCACCTTCATCCAGCCCTCGCAGACCATCCGGCAGTTGGGCATCCGGCTCAAGCTCAACCCGCTGCGCGAGGTCATCCGGGGCAAGCGCCTGGTGGTGGTGGACGACTCCATCGTGCGCGGCAACACCCAGCGGGCCCTGGTGCGGATGCTGCGCGAGGCCGGCGCGGTCGAGGTGCACGTGCGCATCGCGTCCCCGCCGGTGCGCTGGCCCTGCTTCTACGGCATCGACTTCGCCTCGCGCGCCGAGCTGATCGCCAACGGCCTCGACCTGGACGGGGTGCGCCGCTCGATCGGCGCGGACTCGCTGGGCTACGTGTCGCTGGAGGCCCTGGTCGCCGCGAGCGAGCAGCCCAGGACCCGGCTGTGCTCGGCGTGCTTCGACGGCAAGTACCCGATCGCCCTGCCCGACGAGGCCCGGATCGGCAAGCACCTGCTGGAGGGCATCGAGAAGGGGGTGGCCGGGTCGGCCGCGCCGGTGCACGCCAACGGGTACGGTGCGGCGGACGCACTGAGCCGGCCGTGACAGCGCGGGGCCGCACCGCACCGCGTTCACAACCCGAGCTGACCGCGACCCGCACCGGCCGACCGCGACACCCGCTGATGACGCCCGGCCGCGAGTGCCAGACTCAGCGTGACCAGACAACCGACCAGCTCCTCGATGGAGACCTGCCGTGAGCACCCAGATGGACAGTCCGAAGCCCGTGGTCGACCGAGCCGCGGACCGCACCACCCCGGTGAGTGCCACCTACGCCGCCGCCGGCGTTGACATCGCCGCCGGGGACGAGGCCGTCGAGAAGCTCAAGCCGTGGGCGGCCAAGGCCGGGCGGCCGGAGGTGCTCGGCGGCATCGGCGGGTTCGCCGGGCTGTTCAAGCTCAAGCTGGGCCGCTGGAAGGAGCCGGTGCTGGCCGCGTCCACCGACGGCGTCGGCACCAAGATCGCCGTGGCCCAGGCGCTGGACGTGCACGACACCGTGGGCATCGACCTGGTCGCCATGGTCGTGGACGACCTGGTGGTGTGCGGGGCCGAGCCGCTGCTGCTGCAGGACTACATCGCGGTCGGCAAGGTCATCCCGGACCGGATCGCCGAACTGGTCAAGGGCATCGCCGAGGGCTGCGTGCGGGCCGGCTGCGCCCTGCTCGGCGGGGAGACCGCCGAACACCCCGGGCTGATGTCCGACGGCGCCTACGACCTGTCGGCCACCGGCATCGGCGTGGTCGAGGCCGACGCCGTGCTCGGCCCGGACCGGGTGCGGCCCGGTGACGTGGTCATCGGCATGGCCTCCTCCGGCCTGCACTCCAACGGCTACTCGCTGGCCAGGCACGTGCTGCTGGAGATCGCCCGGATGCCGCTGTCCGGGCACGTCGAGGAGTTCGGCCGCACCCTCGGCGAGGAACTGCTCGAACCCACCCGCATCTACGCCAAGGACTGCCTGGCCCTGGCCGCCGAGGCCGAGGTGCGCACGTTCGCCCACATCACCGGTGGTGGCCTGGCCGCCAACCTGGCCCGGGTGCTGCCGGCCGGCGTGACCGCGTCGCTGGACCGGGGCAGCTGGACGCCCGCCCCGGTGTTCGCGCTGATCGCCCAGCGCGGCCGGGTGGACCGCGCCGAGATGGAGAAGACGTTCAACATGGGCGTCGGCATGGTCGCCGTGGTCTCGCCCGACGAGGTGGACCGGGCCCTGGCCGTGCTCACCGCCAGGCACGTGCCCGCGTGGGTGCTCGGCGAGGTCACCCGCGCCGAGGACGCCGACGCCCCGCGCGCCGAACTGCGCGGCACCCACCCGCGCTTCTGACCGGCCCTGCCCCGGCTCCGCCGCGGGGTGGGGCCGGGGCGGGCTCGCGGTGCTGCGGTCGCGGTCCTGCTGCGGTGTCGGGGTGTCGTGGTCCCGCTGTTCGGTGAATGGCGGTCGCCGTGGCGGAGTCATCCATCGGCGCGGGTGAGTTATCCACAGGCTCTGGTTGGCGCTTTGGTTCGTTGAGCAGCGGCGATAGGCTGGTCCAGGGGACGCCCCCTGGGAGGGCGGGGGGTGTTCGCAGGACCGGCCGAGCAACCACAGCGGGCCCGCGTTGAGTGCGGCTGCCGCGTCCTGAACACCTGCCGGCGGGCGCGGAGCCGCCCGTCGTCGCGACGGGTCAGGCGGTCAGCTCTCCAGGTCGTTGAAGCCGGCGCGCAGCGGGATGCCGTCCCGCAGGTAGCTGAACGTGTCCGGGTCGGGTCGGGGGCCGGTCCAGGAGACCACCAGGTAGCCGTCGCTGGCGAGGGTCGGGCCGGTCAACTCGGGCACCACCCCGGCCAGCGCGGCCAGATCCACCCGGGGTGGCCGGACGCTGGCGGTGTCGCCGGTGTCGCCGGCTTCGCGAACCAGGAACGGGTGCAGGTCGACGCCCTCGGTGAGCGTGCCGCCCCGCACCACCCACAGGTGCAGGGTGCCGCCCCGCACCAGGGACGCCAGCAGCTCCCGTTCGTCCGGGTCGGGGCAGGACAGCGCCGCGTGCAGGCTGTCCACCGCATCGGCCAGGGTGCCGTGCGCGTAGATCCAGGCGTGCCGGGCACCGCCCGGCGCGACGGAGAACTCCAGCAGGTAGCAGCTGGGGCCCACGGGTGCGGGTGGCGCTGCCGCGGCTGGCACGGCCGGCCCGACCGGTTCCGGCAGCACGGCGTCAGCCGCGGCGAGACCGGACACGGACAGCTCCCACACCCCGCTCGGCCCGTGCACGACCAGCCGGTCGCCGAGCGGGTCGTAGGCGACGACACTGGGCACGAAGCTCGTGCTCACCCGGTCGGCCTCCTGGGTCAGCGACACCGGTTCGGGCAGCTCCAGCAGCGGCTCGAACCGGCCGGCCGACCAGCGCGCCACCTGCCGGTCGGACACCGACCACAGGGCCCCGCCGCTGGTGAACACCACGTGGGCGGGCCAGTCCGGGGCGGATCCGACCGGTGCCCACGCGTCGTCGGGGGTGAGCAGCCAGAGTTCACCGGCGACCAGCAGGTAGGTGCCGCGTTCGGTCCCGCACAGCAGGCCCCGGCCGGCCGGCGGCCCCGGCGGCAGCGCGGTCCACGCGCCGTCCCGGAACACCCAGCCCGCCCCGTCGCCACCGGCCCAGAGGACCAGCCGGTCGGCGGCGGGGTCGTGGCACAGCACCGCGTGCGGCCGCGCGAGCGTGTTGAGACCGGCCAACCCACCCCAGGGTGCGGTCAACCGCTGGCACTCGCCCTCGGCGGGCAGGTGGTGCAGGGCACCGTCGGGGTCCAGGCGCACCAGTCCGTCGGGCACGGCCGCCGCCACGTTGTGGTGCTGCCAGATGGTCTCGCCGGAGGGGTAGGAGCCAGCCAGCCACCGGTCCCCGACCAGGGTCATGGTCGGCCCCCAGTGGTGGCTCATCGACGCCCGCAGCGGTCCGCCCGCCGTCCAGGTGAAGTGCGCGTGGTAGTAGTTCTCCAGCCGGTGGGGCTGGTCCAGCCGGGTCCACGCCGCACCGGACGGACTCACCCACACCTCGTCGGCCGAGGCCAGCAGCAGCCACTGGCGCCGGGCCCGGTCGAACACGAGTGGCTGGTGCCAACCGAACGGCGCCCTGGTCTCCAGCGGCGGCGGCGTGCCGGGCTCCGCGTCAGCCGGCCAGCCGCGCAGCCACATCCCGGCGCTGGGCGCGCCGGTCCACCGGTCCTCACCGGGCGGGCCGGACAACACCACCACCCGGCGGGCGATCGGGTCCCAGGCCAGGCTCACGCCCCAGGCGCGGGCGTCGCCGACCTGGTGCCACCCGTCATCCAGGGTGAACGTGTGCAACCGGCCGGCCGTGCTGGCCGCGGTGAGCACCCCGCGTTCGGGATCGACCACCACGGAACGCAGCTCGTCGGCCTCGTCGGCCAGGTCCGGCAGGGCCCGGTGCGCCACGACCAGCCGCTGGCCGTCGCGGGTGAACACGGCCCCGTCGCGGCCGACGAACAGCACGGTGTCGCCGAGCACCACAGCACTGGTCACCCGCTGCCACGACGCCCGGTCGGCCCTGCGCGTCCGGGGTCGCAGCACGGCCCGCGCACCCGATGCCTCGACCACGCCGTCCTCGGTGCGGCCGAACACCAGCAGCCGGTCACCAGCGGGGTCCACTGTGGACATCAGGCATTGGACGGTGCCGGGTGGCTGGTGGGGGAACAGGTCGGCCACGTCGAGCTGGAACCGCTGGCCGTCCCACGCCCACAGCTCGTGCTGCCGCAGCCCAGCACCCCGGGCCAGCAGCACCGGGGTCTGCCGGGCCGGATCGAACGCGACCTGGCCGAGCAGGTGCGGCGACGGCGCCAGCGCGCGCCAGATGCCCATCCCCACCCAGCGCCCAGGAAGATCAGCCGAGCTGGTCATACTTCTCGTTTCTGCTGCGTTCGGCGGTGCACCGCGGACCACGGCCCAGCTGTCCGCGCGGACTCGTGACGAACTTTCTAGATCTTTTCCTCGGTCGGGGACAACCCCGCCGGCCGCCGGCCCCGTACTGGTGTGCTGAGACGAGAGAGGGGGTGGCCAGGTGAGTGACGGAGCCCGCACCGGCGCCCGCGCCAGGACCTCGCCCGGACTCCGCGCCAGCCGCACCCCGGCCAGCAGCCGGGACCGGGAGTTCGGCGAGTACGTGGACGCGCGCACGGCCGTGCTGCGCCGCACCGCCTACCTGCTGTGCGGGGACTGGCACCGGGCCGAGGACCTGGTGCAGACCGCGCTGGCCAAGATCTACGTGGCCTGGCCGCGGCTGCGCAAGGACGGCAACGTCGACGCCTACGCGCGCAAGGTGCTGGTGCGCACCGCCATCGACGAGTCCCGCCGGGCGTTCCGCCGCCGGGAGACCGTGGTGGCGTTCGTGCCCGAGGACGCCGCGGTGTCGGCCGGGGTGGGCGGCGTGGCCGACTCGGTGGACGTGCGGCGGGCACTGGCGCTGCTGCCGCCTGGCCAGCGGGCCGTGATCGTGCTGCGCTACTGGGAGGACATGTCGGTCGCGGACACCGCCAGGGCGCTGGGCTGTGGGGAGGGCACGGTGAAGAGCCAGGCGGCCAAGGGGATCGCCGCGCTGCGCAAGCTGTTGACCGTTGCTCCGACGAGTGTGGGGGAGGTGCGATGACCTCGGACAAGCCCGATTTCGGCCGTGTTCCGGCCGACGAGGTGGGCGACGACGAGTTCAAGCGGCTGCTCGGCCAGGCACTGGCCGGCGAGCCGCCGCTGGGGGTGAACCGGGACGAGGTGCTGCGGCGCGGCCAACGCCGGCTGCGCGCCCGGCGCACGGTCCTGGCCGGTGGGGTGGCCGCCGCCGTGGTGACGGTGGTGGTCGGCGCGGCGGCACTGAGCGGCGCCGGGCACCTCGCCCTGCAGGGCGAGGTGGTGTCGGGCAACGGGCAGACCAGCTCCCAGTCGGGCCAGCCCCCCGCGCCCAGCCCGGCGGTGGCCACCCCGCTGACCGTGTACACGCGGTTCCCCTTGGACGACGAGCAGCTCAAACGGCCCTGGCCGACCACGGTCAGCCCGATCGTGCCGATCAAGACCGGCACGGGCGACCGGGCACTGCCCGACGACGTGGTCGCCAAGCGGCTGACCCACGTCCTGGCGCCGGCCCTGCGGCTGCGCGACGGCTCGCCGGGTGTGCCGTCGTCGCCGTCGTCGGGTCAGGTGCGCACCAGCAGCGAGTCGATTCCGGCGTCCGCGCCCTCGCGTGGCCAGACCAGCGAGCCCCCGGTGTTCTCGGCGGCGCCGCCGGTGGCGGGGACCTCGACGCCGTCCAGCGCGGTGCGGACCACGACGTCCGTCCCGCCGGCGGACATCAGCACCACGCCGCTGATCACCTTCAGCTCCACCAACCAGGGCTACTACCACGCCGCGGTCGACCTCGGGGACGAGAGCGGGGTGGGTGCGCTGATCGTGCAGGTGCTGGCCGGTCCGCCCGGGATGGAGCCGCTGGACTGCAACGACCTGCTGAAACTGGTCGGGCCGTCCGGTAACCGGACCTGCCACCCGGCGCTCGTCGTGGACGGCCAGCCCGTGCTGGCCATCGTGGAGGAGGGACCGGACAAGCTGGTCCGGCAGCAGGTGATCAGCGAGCGCGCGGACGGCACGCGCATCTCGGTCACCACCGCGAACGTCGCCGACAGCCAGTTGCGGGCCGGTCAGCGCAACCCGGGCCGGCCGAAGCCGCCGCTGACCCTGGAGGACCAGGCCCGGATCGCGCTGCTGCCCGGGCTCTCGGTGCCCCGGTGACCGCCGGGGCGGCCGGAAATCGGGCGCGCACCGCCGGACGGATCAGGCATGCTGGGGGCGTGGCCGAGGATCTGGTGGTGACCAGCGCGCTGGTGATACCAGCGGGCGAGCTGCGGGAACGCTTCTCCCGCTCGTCCGGGCCGGGCGGGCAGTCGGTGAACACCGCGGACAGCCGGGTGGAGCTGTCCTTCGACCTGGCCCGCTCGCCGGCCGTGCCGGACTGGCTGCGCCCCAGGATGCTGGCCCGGCTGGCCAACCGCCTGGTCGACGGGGTGCTCACGGTCGCCGCCAGCGAACACCGGTACCAGCTGCGCAACCGGCAGGCCGCCCGCACCCGCCTGGCCGACCTGCTGCGCGCCGCCGCGGCGCCGCCCCCGGCCAAGCGCCGGCCCACCAAGCCCAGCCGGGGCTCCCAGGAGCGGCGGCTGACCGCCAAACGCCAACGCGCCCAGGTCAAGCGCGGCCGGCGCGGCCACCCCGAGGACTGACCGGCCGGCCACCCACCCGGGTCAGCCGGCGTGCCAGCGGTAGCGGCGCTCCGGCCGGCCCGCGCCGCCGTAGCGCAGCCGCACGTCCGCCTTGCCGGTGGCCACGAAGTGCTCCAGGTAGCGGCGCGCGCTCACCCGGGACAGCTCGGTGGCGGCGGCGCACTCACTGGCCGACAGGTCGGCCGAGTCGGCGCCGGCGGTGCGTTCCCGCAGCACCCGCGCGACCAGGTCGGCGGTCTGCTCGGTCAGCCCCTTGGGCAGCGCGGCCGTGCCCCGGGGCCGCCCGCCGAACACCTGGTCCACGTCGGCCTGACCGGCGCTGGAGAGCCGGTCCAGCCGCTCGTGCAGGGCGGCGAAGTGCTGCAACTGGTCGTAGAGCGCGCCGTACTCGAACGGCTTGATCAGGTAGTGCAGCACGCCGCCGCGCATGGCCGCCCGAATGGTGTCCACGTCCCTGGCCGCGGTGATCACGATGACGTCCACGTCCCCGGACTCGCCGCCGCGCAGCCGGCGCAACACGGTCAGGCCGTCCACGTCCGGCAGGTAGATGTCCAGCAGCACCAGGTCCGGGCGCAGCTCGCGCACGGCGCGCAGCGCGTCGGTGCCGGTGTGCACGGTGCCCACGACCTCGAAGCCCGGCGTCTTGGCCACGTAGGCGCTGTGCACCTTGGCCACCATGAAGTCGTCGTCGACCACCAGCACCCTGATCACCTGCCCGCCTCCACGGCCAGCGGCAGCCGGGCGGTGAACACCGCGCCCCCGTCGTTGCGCACGTCCACCGAGCCGTGCCGGCGCACACACGTCTGCCTGGTCAGGGCGAGACCCAGACCCCGGGGGCCGCCGTGCTCGGCCGCCTTGGTGGTGAAGCCGTGCCGGAACACCTCCTCGACGATGTCCGGCGCCACCCCCGGCCCGGAGTCGCGGACCTCCACGCACACCGCGTCGTCGGTCTGCCGCACCGCCACCCGGATCCAGCCGTGCTGGCCGTCCCGGCCGGCCGGCACCAGCGCGTCCAGCGCGTTGTCCACCAGGTTGCCCACCACGGTGACCAGGTCGGCGGACAGCCGCTCGTCCACCTCGGCCAGCCGGCTGTCCTCGGCCAGCCGCAGGCCCACCCCGTGCTCGCTGGCCAGGCTGGCCTTGGCGATGAGCAGCGCGGCCACCGCCGGGTCGGCGATCTTCGCGCTGACCTCGGCGTGCCACTGGTCCTGGACGTGGCTGATCCGGTGCACGTAGCCGCGCACCTCGTCGAACTCGCCCAGCTCGATCAGGCCGGCGATGATGTGCAGCCGGTTGGTGAACTCGTGCGCCTGCGCGCGCAGCGTGTCCGTGGTGTTGCGGGTGTTGTCCAGTTCGTGGCGCAGCGCGATCAGCTCGGTGCGGTCGCGCAGCGTCACCACCGCGCCCAGCGCGCCGATCGGCATCCGGTTCATCACCAGCACCCGGCCCCGGCGCAGCACGATCTGGTTGTCGCCGGTCACCTGGCCGGTGAGCACGTCCACCAGCCGGTCGTTCAGGTCGAGGTCGCGCACGCCCCGGCCGACGCAGTCGTCCGGCAGGCTGAGCAGGGTGCGCGCCTGGTCGTTGACCAGGGTGATGCGGTGCTGCCGGTCCAGGCCGACCACGCCCTCCCGGATGCCGTGCAGCAGCGCCTCCCGGTGCTCGATCAGGCCGGTGATCTCGCTGGGCTCCAGGCCCAGCGTCTGCCGCTTGACCCGCCGGGCCAGCAGCACCGACCCGGCCACGCCCAGCACGGTGGCGATGCCCAGCAGCGCCAGTGCGTCCCCGGCCGAGCTGACCGCGCCCGCGAAGAACGTGGGCGCCTCCTTGCCGGCGGCCACCATGCCGATCACCCGGCCGTTGTCGCCGATCACCGGCACGTGCGCGGCGATCGAGCCGCCCAGCTCGTCCACCACGCCCACCCAGGTCCGGCCCCGGGTCACCGTGCTCTCGCCCAGCGGCAGGCGCTCGCCGATCTGGTCGGGGTCCGGCGAGGTCAGCACGGTGCGGTCGGGCAGCATGATCACCACGTAGCTGGCCCCGGACAGGCTGCGCGCGCTCTCGGCGAACGTGGGCAGCGCGTAGCGCTGGAGCGGGTCGGCCAGGCTGGCCCGCACGCCCGGGGTGGCGGCCACGTCCTCGGCCACCGACAGCATCTGCCGGCCCTGGGTGTCCCGGAAGCTGGTGTTGGACTGCACGACCATCACCAGCGCGACCGAGGCCAGCAGGGCGAACACGATCACCAGTTGCCAGCCGAGCAGCTGGCGGGCCAGCGACCCCCGACCGCCCACCACACACCTCCCCGCACCTCGTCCTGCCGCCGCCACCACCCGACCGGTGGGGCGCGCACCGCCGACCAGTGTGCGTCACGACCGGCCGAACCGGCGTACGCCCTGGTCAGCCTGGCCCATCACGCGGTGTGACCACAATGACCACAACGTTCGATACGCGCGCAACCGGGACAGCCGCTTAACGCGGAGGCAACATGACCCACCTCACGGTTCCCACTTCGACGGAGAGGCAGGAATCACAGTGCGGCTGCGGAACTGGCTCGCTGTGCTCGGCGCGTTGCTCGCCGTGCTCCTCGTGCCGCCCCTGGTCACCTCCGGCACCGGCACCGAGGACCAGGCGCAGATCGGCAACCTGCGCATCCTGGTGCCCAACCAGCCGGGCGGCGGCTACGACATCACCGCCCGAACCGCGGCCAAGGCCATGGACGACGCCAAGCTCACCAGCAACGTCGAGGTGTTCAACCTCCCCGGCGCTGGCGGCACGGTCGGGCTCGGCCGGATCGTCAGCGAACGCGGTGACGGCCGGCTGCTGATGTCCATGGGGCTTGGCGTGGTCGGCAGCGTCTACACCAACAAGTCCCCGTCCTCGCTGCAGGACACCACGCCGATCGCCAAGCTGATCGAGGAACCCGACATCGTGGTGGTGGCCAAGGACTCGCCCTACCAGTCGCTGGGCCAGCTGGTGGAGGCGTGGAAGGCCAACCCCGGCGCGGTGCCGGTGGGCGGCGGCTCCTCCCCGGGTGGCCCCGACCACCTCGCGCCCATGCTGATGGCCAAGGCCGTCGGGCTGGCGCCGAAGAGCGTGAACTACGTGCCCTACGACGGTGGCGGCGAGCTGCTGGCCGCCGTGCTCGGCGGCAAGGTCGCCTTCGGCGTGTCCGGCATCGGCGAGTACCGCGACCAGATCCAGGCCGGTGAACTGCGGGTGCTGGCCGCGACCAGCGCCAACCGGATCGAGGGTGTGGACGCGCCCACCCTGTCCGAGGCCGGCGTGGACGTGAAGTTCAGCAACTGGCGCGGCATCGTCGCCCCGCCCGGGCTCACCCCGGCGGAGCGGGACCGGCTGGTCAAGCTGATCGCCGACCTGCACGACAGCGCGCAGTGGAAGGAGGCGCTCGCCAAGAACGGGTGGAGCGACGCGTTCGCCGGCGGCGACGAGTTCGCGTCCTTCCTGAGCGCCGAGAACGACCGGGTGGCCTCGGTCCTGTCCGATCTGGGGTTGGCATGAGCACGAACACGAGCGGCACGAGCGGGACCACACCGACCGACCCGGGCACCGAGCCGGGCACCGGCGTGAGCGCCGACACCCCGGCGGCGGCCGGCGGCGGGCCGCCGCGGTGGCTGCGCGGCCGGTCCGAGCTGGGCGTGTGCGTGCTGCTGTTCGGCCTGGGCCTGCTGGTCCTGTTCGACGCGATCACCATCCACACCGACTTCGCCCAGCGCGGCCCGGTCGGCCCGCAGGCCGTGCCGGTCCTGGTCGGCGGCCTGCTGCTGGTCGTGTCGCTGCTGCTGGCCCGCGACGTGCTGCGGGGCGGTCACGGCGAGATCGAGGGCGGCGAGGACATCGACCTGAGCGAACCCAGCGACTGGCGCACGGTGCTGCTGCTGGCCGGGGCGTTCCTGGCCAACGCCGCGCTGATCGGCGTGGTGGGCTTCCCGCTGTCCGGCGCGATCCTGTTCTGGGGCGCCGCCTACGCCCTGGGCAGCCGCAACTACGTGCGCGACCCGCTGGTCGCCGCCGGCCTGTCGATCCTGACCTTCCTGGTGTTCAACAACCTGCTCGGGGTGAGCCTGCCCGGCGGTCCGCTGATGGGAGTGCTGTAAGTGGATACCCTCAACCTGCTCTGGGAGGGCTTCGGCACCGCGCTCACCCCGGCGAACCTGCTCTACGCGGCCATCGGCGTGCTGCTCGGCACCGCCATCGGCGTGCTGCCCGGCATCGGCCCGGCCATGGCCGTGGCCCTGCTGCTGCCCGTCACCTACGCGCTCGCCCCGACCAGCGCGTTCATCATGTTCGCCGGCATCTACTACGGCGGCATGTTCGGTGGGTCCACCACGTCGATCCTGCTGAACACGCCGGGGGAGACCGCGGCGGTGGTCACCGCCATCGAGGGCAACCCCATGGCCCGCAAGGGGCGGGGCGCGCAGGCGCTGGCCGCCGCGGCCATCGGCCACTTCGTCGGCGGGCTCATCGGCACCATCCTGCTGGTGGTGCTCGCGCCCACGGTGGCCAGCCTGGCCGTGGACATCGGCGCCCCCGACTACTTCGCCATCATGGTGCTGGCGTTCATCGCGGTGACCTCGGTGCTGGGCAAGTCCCGGGTGCGCGGGTTCGCGTCGCTGCTGATCGGGTTGACCATCGGCCTGATCGGCCTGGACGAGATGACCGGCCAGCAGCGGCTCACCTTCGGCTCGCTGCACCTGGCCGACGGCATCGACGTGGTGATCGTGGCGGTCGGCCTGTTCGCCGTGGGCGAGTCCCTGTGGGTGGCCGCGCACCTGCGGCACGGCCAGACCAAGCCGATCCCGGTGGGCCGGCCCTGGCTGGGCCGCGAGGACCTGCGGCGGGCGTGGAAGCCGTGGCTGCGCGGGCCGCTGATCGGGTTCCCGTTCGGGGCGATCCCGGCGGGCGGCGCGGAGATCCCCACCTTCCTGTCGTACGTGACGGAGAAGCGGCTGTCCAAGCACCGCCAGGAGTTCGGCAAGGGCGCGATCGAGGGCGTGGCCGGCCCGGAGGCCACGGCCAGCGCGTCGGCCGCCGGCACCCTGGTGTCCATGCTGACCCTGGGCCTGCCAACCACGGCGGTGGCCGCGGTGATGCTGGCCGCGTTCCAGCAGTACGGCATCCAGCCCGGTCCGCTGCTGTTCGAGCGGGAGCCGGGCCTGGTGTGGGGCCTGATCGCCAGCCTGTTCGTGGGCACGGTGCTGCTGCTGGTGTTGAACCTGCCGCTGGCGCCGGTGTGGGCGCGGCTGCTGCGGATCCCCCGGCCCTACCTGTACGCGGGCATCCTGTTCTTCGCCAGCGTGGGCGCGTACGCGGTGAGCGGTCAGGTGCTGGACCTGCTGCTGCTGTTCGTGATCGGGCTGCTCGGGTTCGCCATGCGGCGGTTCGGGCTGCCGGTGCTGCCGGCGATCATCGCGGTGATCCTGGGCCCCGCGGCCGAGCAGCAGATGCGGCGGGCGCTGCAGCTCAGCGACGGCTCGCTGACCGGGCTGGTGAACACGCCGTTCTCCATCGCGGTGTACGTGGTGGTGCTGGCGCTGCTGCTGTGGCCGGTGCTGCGCCGCCTGCTGCCCGGCCGCCCCGGCGCCACCGCCCCCGCGGCTGGCGACACCGACCCGGCCGGCACCGACCCGGCCGGCACCGACCGGTCCGGCAGCATCGACGAGGAGCGGACCAGGGAGAACGCCAGCCGGTGACCCGGTTTCGGCCCCACCCACCGACCAGAAGTGACCTGAGTCACATTCTGTCCGGGTGGGAACACCGCGCGCCGGACCCGCGTTGAACAGCTCGGTCGGTGCGGTCCGTGTCCCCCGGGCCTCATTCAACGCCTTCGCGGAATACCGTTCGGCTGGAGCCGCGTCGTGCCACTCGCCGAGAGGCGACCGCCGCATCGGCCGCCAACGTCCTGGCCGGCTCCCCCAGCACGGGGGAGCCGGCCAGTTCACTTCCCGGGGTAGGTCTGCTGGACGGTCCGGTGCCCCCGGCTCACGCCGGCACCGGGTCGAACACGTTGGGCAGCCCCAGCCGGTAGTTGACCTCGTCCTCGGCGCGCAGCGGCGCGAACTCCGGCGCCTGGTACAGCGTGCGCACCTGGCAGCGCGGCGCGGTCGACCCGGCCGCGTCCAGGATGCCGTTCACCGCCGCCCTGGCCGCCTCGTTCGCGCCCTCCATGGTGGCCAGGTCCACGTCCGTGCGCACGTAGTCGGCGGCCAGGAAGAGGTTGGGTATCGCGGTCACCGCGGCCGGCCGCCTCGTCCAGGTGCCCACCGGGTGCACCAGCAGCGGGTCGTCGTTGTGCGGGTCCGGCCCGCCAAGGCCGGTCACCCCCGGATCCAGGAACCAGCTGTGCAGCGCGTCGTCCGGCAGCACGGGCTCGCCGGTGTCCTCCAGTGCGGCCTTCAGCTGCGCCCACACCTCGCCGCGGATCTCCTCGGGGGTGCACTCCAGCGCCGGCTTGCCGAACAGCACGCCCGGCGCCGTCCAGTTCGAGATGATCACCGAGAGGCAGTCCCGCACCGACCCGTCACCGAAGTCGCGGGCGAAGTCGTGGCGCGGCCAGAACTGGGCCTGGCCGATCGAGGTCAGCGCCCACGGCGAGTCCACGTGCACGGCGTGGCCTCGGGTGACCGGCGTGGGCTGGCGCAGGTAGAACTGCAGGCCCACCATCCACTCGGTGCGCAGCTCGCGCGCCCGGGCCAGCGCGGGGTCGGCGGCGAGCAGGTCGGCGTTCCACAGCGGCACCGCCCGCTCGATCGGCACCGCGCACACGAACCAGTCGGCGTTGATCCGCTGCTGGCCGCCGTGCTCGTCGGTGGCCGTGGCCGCGGCGATCCGGCCGGCCGAGTAGTCCAGCCCGGTGACCGTCCAGCCGACCCGCAAGCGCACCCCCAGGTCGGTCAGGTGGCGCACCCACGGGTCGATCCACACCTCGTTGGTGGGGCCGTTGAGCAGCCGGTCCACCGCGCCGTAGTCGTCCCGGCCCAGCGCGGTGAACAGGAACGCCTCCAGGATCCGGCCCACCGTGTGCGTGCTGGCCGTCTCCGCGCGCATGGCGGTCAGGTTGCGGGTCAGCCCGATGGCCAGCAGCCGCTGGTAGTCCTCGGACATCCGCTCCGCCTGGACGAAGTCCCACCAGCTGGTCTGCTCCCACTGGCCGAGCCGGCGGGCGTCGCAGCTGGTCAGGTACACCAGCACCCGGTTGGCGAAGAACGCCGCCTCGGGGGCGGGCAGGTGCAGCGCGGTCTCCAGCAGCCCCCGCACCAGCTTCACCAGCGTGTCCGGGTCGAGCACGGCCGGCGGGTCCAGGCGCACCGGCAGCGGCAGGTCGGCCCGGCCGCCGGTGCGGGTGATCAGCTCGGTGTCGGCGGCCACCAGGTTGTCGAACACGCCGTTGGCGTTGCCGGGGAACGGAATCCGCCGCAGGGTGTCCGGCAGGTTGAGGTAGAAGCCGGGGAAGAACCGGAAGCCGTGCTCGCCGGGCAGGTCCTGGCGTCCGCCCTGGCCGGTGCCGGGAACCGGCATGCTGCGGGCCTTGCCGCCCAGCGCGCGCCGCTCGTACACGGTCACCTGGAAGCCCCGCTCGGCCAGCTCGTGCGCGGCGGACAGCCCGGCCACGCCACCGCCCAGCACGGCCACCTCGGTGCCGCCGGCCGGCGATCGGGGTGCCGCCGAGGCCGGGGCCGCCGCCCGGATCAGCCCGGTTGTCACGGCCAGGCCGGCGGGAACGGTGAGGAACGTGCGGCGCGACAGCTTGCTCATGGTCACTCCACGGCTGTGGGTGTTCCGCTCGGCAAGCTGGATCGTACGGAGAGGAAGCCGATTTCAGACACGCAGCGTGCAAACACCACGCGATCTGGTGACTCCACGTGTCGAGTGTGCTCGGTGGGTCAACCCCGCGCCCCGCACCGCGATACCGGTGCCGGTGCCGGTGCCGGTGTCACCCCGGAGGGCGCGGTCGGCGGTCACCCACCGATCCGCGCCCGGCCGGGCGTCGGCGGACCCCGCCGACTCGTGCTCGTAGGTCGACCTCGTGCTCACCAGTAGAGAGCTACTCAGCGACCCGTGTGTGGCGGATACGCACCGCCGCTGAACGCGAGGTCACGTCCGACATCGCCCCGGGTGCTTCCCAGCGGCCGTGGCGCGGTACCGCGGTGGGCTGAGCCACCCCGGATGCCCCGGGACACCCCAACCCGCGCGGTCAGACGTGCGTCAGCGGTGGTAGTCGTCGTACCCGTCGTCATACGGGTCATCGTGTCGGTCATCGTCCTGCCGACCGACAACGGACTTGGCACCCGACAGCTCGCGCTGGAGGGCCTCCCAGTCCGTGTGAGGAGTTCTGTACTTGAGCTCTCGGGCCACCTTCGCCTGCTTGGCCTTCGCTCGGCCGCGCCCCATGGCTCGACCCCCTCGCACAGGGACGGGGCGGCCGGGGGAACGGCGGCCCCGCTCGTCTCGACAACTGATTCCTAGTAACTACCGTACCGTGCCGATGGGGTTCCTCGCGACGCGGCATCCGGTGGGACCGGGTGATTACCACCGCTTGGTGTCACCGACCTGGCCCATGCGACCATGGAGCCGTGCCTCGACCGTTCGTCGCCTACCTCAGGGTGTACGAACCGTTGTCCTCGTTTGACGAACCGTTCGCCGAACGGGTGCGCCAGGCGGTACGACGGGGACCGCTGAACCGGTCCGAGGCCAGCGAGCGGGAACGCGAACTGTGGCTGCGCTCACAGGTGGCCACGCCCGTGCGGCTGCTGCCCGGTGAGGACGCCGACGGCGCCGCCGAGGACAACGCCCCCGTGGACGTCCTGGTGCTGGACCCGGCCGAGGTGCCGACCAACCCGGCCGCCTCGGTCGGCCCCGGCCCGCTGATCTGCCCACTGGACCTGCGCGCCCGCTCGGCCGCGGCCCTGGTCGGCTTCCTGGCCACCGCGTCGGCGCCACTGCGGGCGGCGGCCCTGCCGCTCGGCCCGGACGCGGTGCGCGCCAGGGCCACCTCGGTCATGGCGGAGCTGCCGAGCAGCGCCGTGCACGTGATCTCCACGACCTGGACCGTGCCGCTGCCGTGGTTCTCCCTGGTCGACCCGGACAGCCGGCACGTGGTGCTGGCGCCGCGCGACGACCCGGAACGGCAGGTGTGCTGGCGGATCGCCATGGCCGACGCGCGCCGCCGACTGGCCAGGGCGCTGGCCGTGGTGCGCACCACCATCGGCGAGGACGGCCCGGCCAAGGTGCTGCAGGACACCGGCCGGTGGCTGGAGCACTTCCACCCGCACTCGGCCGTGGAACTCGACTACGGCGGCCTGGTCCAGCTGATCGGCGACACCGAACTGGTCGAGGACACCTCGGCCCAGGACGTGCACGCGATCCTGACCGGACTGGAGTCGGGCAACGCCGAGGAGGTCGCCGGCCGCTACGAGCGGCTGCGCGAGTTCTGGGGCGAACTGGCCTTCCGCGAGCGGCACGGCTGACCGCGCGCATCACCGGAACGTGTGACTCCCGATCCGGTGACGACCCCGGGCCGGTCGGGCCAACCGAGCTGAAAAAGGGCCGACCTGACCGGCCGGCCGGGCCGACTGGACCAACTGATCCGGCCGACCCGGGTGGGCCGGCTGGGCCGGGTGGGCCGACTCAGTCAGCCGGCCGCGCCACCGCTGCCCGCGCCACCGCCGTCGGACCGGGGCTCCGGCGGGCCGCCCGCGACGGTGCCGCCGCCGGTGACGGTGCCGCCGTCCGTGACGTCGCCGCCGTCCGAGGCGCCCTCGACGACGCCACCCGAGGACGGCTGGCGCGCGGCCGACAACAGGTCGTCCACGGACGCCTGCCCCGCCTGGTAGCGGCTGCCGATCTCGGCGTTGAGCCGGTCGACCACCGCCTGCACCTCCCGGCGCCGCTGGGACACCGACGCCTCCTCGGCCACGAACGCGGCCAGTGCCGTGGCCAGCTCCTGATCGGTCAGCGAGGCGACGTTGGACAGGTCCACGTCGGACACCAGCGCCTCCACGTGCCGGCGGTGCGCCTCGGCCCGCGACGGCTGCAGCGTCTGGTACCGGCCCGAACCAGTGGCCGGGCCCACCGCGTTCACCGACAGGATCGTCACCAGCTGGTCCACCACGGACGCGGACCCGCCGTCGGACCGGCGCTGCTGCTCGGCCCGCACGATGTCGATCCGGGCGTGCAGCAGCCGCCGCAGGTAGGACAGGTCGGTCTCCTCCTGGGCCGCTTCGTCCCGCAGCGCGCGCACGTCAGCCAGCGGCCGCTGCTCGACGCCGGTCGTGTAGTCCGGCGCGAGCACCCGGTCGATGCGACGGCGCCCGCCCGGGCGCACCTCGATCACATGACCATCCTGAGGTACATCCGGTCCCGCCGCCACCACTTGCCTGCCTCTCCCGCTGTACCGAGCCAGTGCTGTCCACCGGCGATTACCCGAACAGACGACCCCGACTAGGCCACTGGCTCGGGGCGCGCTGCCCCGAGCAGCGCCCGCACCTCGTCGGCCGACAGCGGCGGCCGCTGCGCGATGCGCGCCAGCCCGGCCGCCCTGGCCACCAGTTGCGCGTTGTCCCGCACCGGCTCGCCCTTGGCGTAGGAGAGCGTGTCCTCCATGCCCACCCGCAGGTGGCCGCCGGCGGACAGGGCCGCCAGCATCACCGGCAGCGAGGTCCGGCCGATGCCGGTCGCCGAGAACGACGCGCCCTCCGGCAGCAGCCGCAGCGCCGCCACCAGGGTCTGCACGTCCCCGGGCATCCCGCCAGGCACACCCATCACCAGGTCCACGTGCACGTGCCCGCCGGCCGGCAGGCCGTGCTTGTCCAGCAGCCGGTGCAGCGAGGCCAGCTGACCCAGGTCGAAGATCTCGTACTCGGGCACGATGCCCCGGTCCCGCATGCGCTGGTGCAGCTCGACGATGAACTCCCAGCGGTTCATGAACACGTCGTCACCGAAGTTGACCGTGCCCATGGTGCAGGACGCCGAGTCCGGCAGGGCGTCCAGCACGCGCAGCCGGTCCGACTCCGGGTCGGTGACCGCCCCACCCGTGGACAACTGCACCACCAGGTTGGTCTCGGCCCGCAGCGCCGCCACCGTCTCGGTCAGCAGCCCCAGGTCCAGGGTGGGTTGGGCGGCCGCGTCCCGGATGTGCACGTGGATCATGCCCGCGCCGACCCGCTCGCAGTCCTGGGCCGTGCTGACCAGCTCGGCCAGGGTGACCGGCAGGTTGGGCACGTCGGACTTGCGGTGCTCGGCCCCGGTCGGGGCGACGGTGATCAGGGTTCCTGAACTGCGCGGGCCCACCGGGCCGGACGGAGACGTGGGCGAGGACATGGCCGCGATCCTGGCACGAGCGTGCCGTTTCGCGCGACCACCCGAATGCCCCAGCCCACCGCCCCGGGTCCGGCCGCCGGCTGGTCCACGCTGGTCAGCGCCGGTCAGCCACGCAGCTGCCGAACGGCCTCCCGACCGGGAGCCACCCCTTCCGGGGGAATCGAGTCCGGGTCCACGGCCGCCTGCACCGCCCGGTCGTCCACCCCGGCCACCAGCTCCACGTCCACCGGCGCGGACCGCTTGAGCAGCGCCAGCGCCACCGTGCCCAACTCGTGGTGGCGGACCACCGTGCCGACCCGGCCGACGACCTTCTCGCCGAGCAGCACCGGGTCCCCGGTCTCCGGCTGCACCTCGGCCGAGCCGTCCAGGTGCAGCAGCACCATCCGGCGCGGCGGCCGGCCCACGTTGTGCACCTTGGCCACGGTCTCCTGCCCCCGGTAGCACCCCTTGTTCAGGTGCACCGCCGGGCCGATCAGGTTCACCTCGTGCGGGATGGTCCGCTCGTCGGTGTCCACGCCCAGCCTCGGCCGCAGCGCCTCCACCCGCAGCGCCTCGAACGCCCAGCTGCCCGCCGGCCGCGCGCCGGCCTCGGTCAGCGCCCGCCAGGTGGCGAGCAGCTCACCCCGGGGCACCAGCAGGTCGACCGCGTGCTCGCCCGGCCAGTCCACCCGCCGGGCGAGGCCGCCCCCGGCCCGGGCCGCCACCCCGTGCGGGGCGGCCGGCACCGGCCAGCCGGCCCGCTCCAGCGTCCGGTCGGTGTCCGGGCCCACCAGGGACAGCACCGCCAGTTCCGCGGTGGCGTCCCTCGGCTCCACCTGGGACCAGAACCGCATCGAGTCCAGGTAGGACAGCAGCGCGCCGGCCGTGCCCGGCTCCACGTCCAGCCACACCACCTCGTCCGCACTGGCCACCGCCAGGTGGTGCTCGATCCGCCCCTGGGCGTCCAGCACCAGGGCCTCGCTGCCCCGTCCCACACCGAGCCCGGTGAAGTCCTGGCTGGTCAGCGAGTGCAGCCAGGAGAACCGGTCGGCGCCGGGCACGGCCAGCACCCCCCGGTTGGACCGGTCGAACACGGCCACCGACCGGGCCGCGGCCCGCTGCTCGGCGAACGGGTCGCCGAAGTGCCACGGCACGCCCGCGTCCACGGCCGGCCGGTCGGCCGAGGCGTCCGGCGGCGGCACCGCGCCCGGCAGGCTGAGGGTGGGGGAGGTGGAGGGGGAGGCCGCCGCCTCGGTCACCGCCGCTGTCCCGGTCGGCTCGGCTGGGTCGACCGGATCGGTCGCTGGGTTGCGCACTGTGGTCCGCTCCTCACGGGGTCATCGCGCCGCGTCCGCACTGCTCCCTGGCCGGGGGTCGGAAACGTCCTCCCGGGGCGGGGAGCAGGCCCGGCAGGTGCCGGACAGCGCGAGGTGGCTCGCGTCCAACTGGAACCCCCGGCGCGTCCGCAGTGTTCCGGCCAGGCCGTCCAACAGCTCGCACGGCACCTCGTCCACCCGGCCGCAGCGGTGGCAGACCAGGTGCACGTGCTCGTGGTCGTCCACCGAGTAGGTGGGCGCGCCGTGCCCCAGGTGGGTGTGCCGGACCAGGCCGAGGCGCTCCAGCAGGTCCAGGGTGCGGTAGATGGTGGTGATGTTCACCGTGGGGGCGGTGCGCTGGACGTACTGGCACACCTGTTCCGGGGTGGAGTGCTGGAGTTCCCGGACCGCGTCGAGCACCAGTTGGCGCTGCGGCGTCATCCGCATGCCGCGCTCGTGCAGGGTCCTGCGCAGTCCGGCGCGCTCCTCCGGCGCCTCGTCCAGCCGGTTCTCACCCACGGTTCCCACCCCTTCGATCGTAGGCGCCCTGTCACCCCGCCGAGGGGCTGTCCGCCCGGGCCCGTGAGTACCCTCGCCGCATGCGCGTTCTCGCTCTGCTCGATGGAACCCTGGCCGATCCGGACAGTCCGCTGCTGCGGGTCGACGACCTCGGACTGATGCGCGGTGACGGGGTCTTCGAGACGATCCTGGTGGTCAACGGGTGGCCCAGGGAGGTGGATGCCCACCTCGACCGGCTGTCCAGGTCGGCGGCCATGCTCGACCTGCCCGAGCCGGACCACGCGGCGTGGCGGCAGGCCATCCAGGTCGTGCTGGACAACTGGACGGGCGGCGACGAATTCGCGCTGAAGCTCGTCCTCACCCGGGGTGTGGAGGGCGGTGACGGCACGCCCACCGCGTTCGCCCTGGGCATGGACATCGGCGAGAAGGTGCTGCGCCAGCGCGTCGAGGGCATCGCCGCGATCACCCTGGAACGGGGTATCGAACCCGGTCTGGCCGAGCGGGCGCCGTGGCTGCTGCTGGGCGCGAAGTCGCTGTCGTACGCGGTGAACATGGCGGCGCTGCGCGAGGCGGAGCGCCGCGGCGCGGCCGAGGTCGTGTTCACCACCTCGGACGGCCTGGTGCTGGAGGGCCCCACGTCCACGGTGGTCGCGGTGACCGAGGGAACCCTGCGCACCCCGCCGGCGACCCTGGGCATCCTGCCCGGCACCACCCAGGCCGCGCTGTTCCGCGGCGCCGAACGCGCCGGCTGGGTCACCAAGGTGGAGCCGCTGCGCGTGGCCGACCTGCGCGCGGCCGACGGCGTGTTCCTGGTCTCCAGCGTCCGCAAGATCACCCGGGTGCACACCCTGGACGGCGAGCCGCTGACCGACGCCACCGCCCTGCACACCGAGCTGAACGCCTTCTACGAGTCGGAGTACTGAGCCGCTGGTGCGGTGAGTGCGAGCGCCTGCCCCGGTCGACCCCGGGGTGGGCGCGCACAACCGTCCCGCGCGATCACTCCCCGTCGGCGCACGCCACCCACAGGGGTGAAGCGGGGTGCGCACCGCGCCGACACCCCACACCCCCGCCCTCCCAGGGGGGCGACCCCGGGTCCAGCCTATCCACCCCACCACCGCCCGGCGATCAGCGCGGCGCGGGCTGTGGACAACCGCGGGACCTGTGCACAACTGCCGCCCCGATCGGCTGATCGTGCCGGCGTCACGCGTGAACCGGGATACACTCCGCCGCCCCGCTCGCCCGGCCGCATCCGTCCGGCGGCTCCGGCGCGTCCCGGTGTCAGCTCACCCGAGGTCAAGCTCACCCGAGGTCAAGCTCACCCGAGGTCAAGCTCACCCGAGGTCAACTCGCCCGGCGTCAGCTCGCCCGGCGTCAGCCCACCACGCGGCGCAGGCGGGCCGAGGTGTGCGGCTGCATGGACTGGCCGACCATGGCGCGTTCCTCCACGTAGGCCAGGTCGCCGCCGTCGACCAGGCCGTACAGCCGCTGGGCCGCGTTGACCTCCTTGGCCGTGGCCGTACGCATCACGATGTCGGTGGCCAGCTCCCACGACGTCTGGCTGCGCGGCCGGCCGTAGAAGATCTCCACGATGCCGGTGGCGTGGGTCAGCAGCAGCTCGATGGTGTCGTCCTCCTGCGGACGCCACCAGCCGACCTCCCTGGCCGCCGGCCGGATCACCCCGCCGGACTCGTCCAGCAGCCACGACCGGGCCTCGTAGTACAGGAACGGCCGCCCGTCGTGGGCGAAGGTGATCTGCTGGCCGTAGCGGTAGTCGCGGTCCAGGGACGGGTAGGTGACCTCACCCTCGCCGCGCCACACGCCGACCAGGGGCAGCAGCGCCAGGCAGCGCTCGTGCAGTTCCGGACCCAGCCGGAGGTTGGCCGTGTCCGCGGGGATGGGCATGTCGTCGAACTGCGGCAGGTTGCGGGCACGGGTGTGCTCGGCGCGCTCGGCGGCGACCCGCAGGGCCTCGTCCCCACTGCCCGGCTCTGGCTTGGCGGTGTTGTTGGGCTCGCTCATGCTCGGCGTCTCGCGATCGGGAGGTGGTGGTCAGCAGCGCCAGTCGGGCAACGGCGACTGGTCAGCGCTGGTCGCTGTAGAGCCGGTAGAGAACGTAACCGGCGAACCAGACCACGCCGATCACGACGACGATCATCAGGGTCGTAAAGACGTACTCAGCGAAGTGCTCCACCCGCTGAGGATAACCGGCCACCCAGCCCGCCGCGCCGACGGCGGGACGAGCGTTGGATCACGCCGTGGCCGCCCCGACACCGGCCGGGAACAGCGGCCGGAACAGCGGTCAGGACAGCGGTCGGGGCCTGGGCGTGCCACTCGCCCAGGCCCCGCGACCAAGCCGACGCCGGCCGACGACGGCCGACGCCGACCGCGGCCGAGGTGGTGCTGATCGGGCCACGGCCACCTCGACGCGGGTGGCGGTCAGGCCACGGCCACCTCGACCGTGTGCAGTCCGGGCCCGGCCGCGGTGACCTCGGCCTGCCCGTTGCCCTGCCGGTGCAGCGCGCGCACGGTCCACCCGCCGGGTGCGGCGAAGAACCGGAAGTCACCCTCGGCCGAGGACACCACCTCGGCGGTGAACTCCCCGGACGAGTCGAGCAGCCGGACGAACGCGCCGCCCACCGGGGTTCCGCCGGCCAGCACCTTGCCGGCCAGCACGGTCTGCTCGTCCAGGTTCACGCCGGCCGGCAGGGGCACACCCTGCTCAGGCGCTCCGCATCCATCCATGCCTTCTCCTCGTTCCGGTCGTCGCCCGCCAGCGGCTGCCACCAGCGGCTGCCGCCCGCGGTGGGTCGCTGGTCCGTGCTGGTGTGGTCAGGACTCCTTGCCCGAGCCGAGTTCGACCGGCACGCCGACCAGCGAGCCGTACTCGGTCCACGAGCCGTCGTAGTTCTTCACGTCCTCGTAGCCGAGCAGCTCGTGCAGGGCGAACCAGGTGTGCGAGGAGCGCTCACCGATCCGGCAGTAGGCGATGGTGGACTTCCCCTCGTCCAGGCCGGCCTCCGCGTACAGCGCGCGCAGTTCCTCGTTGGACTTGAAGGTGCCGTCCTCGTTGGCCGCCTTGCTCCACGGCACGTTCACCGCGGACGGGATGTGCCCGGCCCGCTGCGCCGCCTCCTGCGGCAGGTGGGCCGGTGCCAGCAGCTTGCCGGCGAACTCGTCCGGGGAACGCACGTCCACCAGGTTCTTGGTGCCGATGGCGGCGACCACCTCGTCGCGGAACGCGCGGATCGAGGCGTCCTGCTCCTTGGCGGTGTAGCTGGTGGCGGCCCGCTCCACCGGCTCGGTGCTGAGCGGGCGGCCGTCCAGCTCCCACTTCTTGCGGCCGCCGTCGAGCAGCTTGACCTGGTCGTGCCCGTAGAGCTTGAAGTACCAGTAGGCGTAGGCGGCGAACCAGTTGTTGTTGCCGCCGTACAGGATCACGTTGTCGCCGTTGGCGATGCCCTTGGCCGACAGCAGCTTCTCGAAGCCGGCCCGGTCGACGAAGTCACGCCGCACCGGGTCCTGCAGCTCGTTCTTCCAGTCGATCTTCACCGCCCCGGGGATGTGGCCGGCGTCGTACGCGGTGGTGTCCTCGTCGACCTCGACGAACACCACCCCTGGCGTCTCCAGGTTCTGCTCGACCCACTCGGCCGAGACCAGTACGTTCTCACGGCTCATCAAGCGGCTCCTGTATCTCGTGGTTCTTCTTCTGTCTGCGATGGACGCTTCGTCGGTGACCGGCGCCCTGCTGCCCGGGCCGACCGGCGCTCACCTGCCCGGCGCTGGCGCGTACCTGCGGATCAGCAGGTACATCTGGCAGCCGAGGCACAGGCCGAACGCGGCGTTGAGAAACGCGGCGACCAGGGCACCGGCCGTGGCCACCATGCCGACCACGGGCAGACCGGCCGCGTAGCCGACCGTGCCGATCAGCGCGAACACGAAGCCGACACCCTGGGCGAAGCGCAGCGGCGCCGCCGGCTCGCGTTCGGTCGTCGGGCGCAGCCTGGGCTGCACCACGCGCCGGTAGACGTGTCCCCACGGGTTGAGCTTGAGGCTGATGAAGGCGCACATCGCGAACAGCACGGTCTGCGCGGCCAGTAACCGCCACCAGCCGGTCACCAGCACAACGGCGAGCACGGCGGTGGTGATCCAGGCGGAGAACCGCGGGCCTCGAGGATCAACGGGTGAGTCTGGCGACACGACGACCTCCTGACGTTGGACACTTCTCAAGTCCGTCAGGGGCGGCAGGTGGCGTGCCCGCGCGCGGGCGGGAAGAACTGCCGTGCGCGGCAGGGGCAGCCGGGTTACCGCCCGGTCAGCGCGTCGACCGACACAGGCTGCTGTCAACGCGGCACAGGTCAACCGCGCGGCGCTTGGTCAGCAACGTGTGCACACCGCGCAGACTACCGCCTCGACTGGGCCATCGGGAGGGTCGTCCAGTACGTGGAACAGGGCCGATCAGGTGAACGTGCGGGTCAGCTGGACGTCTCGGGCAGGTGCGGACGCAGGGCGTCGAGCAGGGCCTCCCGCCGGGGCACGCCGCTGAACCGCAGCAGTTCGACGCCGTGCCGGTCCAGCGCCAGGGTGGTCGGGGTGCGCAGCACGCCCAGGTCGGTGGCCACCTCGGGCCGGTTGGTGATGTCCAGGTCGACGTGGCGCAGGCCGGTGGTGCGCGCGGCCAGGTCGGCCAGCAGCACCCGGGTGTGCCGGCACGGCGCGCAGAACGTGGTGGACAGCTGCACCAGGGTGACCGGCTCGGCCTGGGGCGCCCCACCCGGCGCGATCGCCTCCCGCACGGCCGCGGGTAACCGCCGCGCCGCCGCTGGCGTCGTGCTGTCGCTGGACACGTCGTCCTCCCGTCTGTCCCGGTCGGCCGCGGCTCGGGTGCTGATCCGGCCGTCCCTGGCGCGCAGCAGCACACCCAGGGCGACGGCCAGGGCCAGCGCGGCCAGTAACACCCACGGGCCGGCGCCGCCGGCCGACCCGGTCATCGTCCGCCTCCACCGCGTCCGGTCATGACCCGCCCCCGCTCTCCCGGTGCCGCCCCGAGGTCACCTGGTGCTGCCGCCGTCCAGCGGGACGTTGGTGAGCGTGCCCTCGACCACCAGCGCGCCGCTCTCCGCCTTGATCGCGGTCGGGGTGATGTCGAAGGGCAGCACCCCGGGGTAGAGGTCCTCGAACTTCAACGCGTCCGAGGCGAGCTGCTGGAACTGCGGGAGCGCGCCCAGGGACGTGTCACCGAACTCGATCTCGGCCGGGATGATCTTCAGCCCGCCGTCGCGCAGCGACACCGTGGCGTAGGCGGTGAGCTTGTCCTGCCGGCCGGCGAACGAGACGGTCGCGGTCAGCTTGATCGTGGCCGTGCTGTTGTCCACCGGCGGGGCCGGCGTCTCGGGCGTCTCGGTGGTGGGGGCGGGGCGGTCGTCCGGGCCGATGGTGAAGTCGGTGATCGGCAGCTTCTCGTTGATCATCCGCGCGATGTCGCTGGCCTGGATCTTCACCCTGCCCTTGACCTCGTCGATCTTTCCGGCGCTGACGTCACCGGCGAGCAGGTCGGACAGCGGGATGCGGACGTGGTAGAGGTTCGCCTGCACCTCCACGTCGTGCAGCTCCTGCACGGACACGCCGTTGGCCTTGATCTCGATGTCCCGGTAGTCGCCGGACAGCGCCTGGGTGGTGAACGGGAAGCCGTTGATCCGCACCGACGGGTCGTCGCTGAGCTGGAGCTGGGTGCGCATCCGCTGGGCCACCTGGTACTCGGCCGCCGCGGCCAGCCCGAAGTCGGCCGCGACCAGCACACCGACCAGGATCACCAGCACGATGACCAGGGTGCGGCCCCGCCGCCGGGGCCGGCGGGCCGGGCGGTCCGCACTCGCCGGCCTGATCGGCCCGCTGGTCGGCGCTGTCATGAATCGTCCTCCCTCGCCCGGGTCGCACCGGGCACAGCCCGCTGCGACCGCCGGTCAACACCTGCCGGGCCGGCCGCGTTGACCACCCAGTCCGCTATCCGGTCTACCAGGTCCGGTGTCATGGCCGTCTCCGAATGCCGGGCGCCCGGCTCCAGCCACAGCTCGGCGCCGCCGCCGGCGGCGCGGTGCAGCGCGACCGCGTGGTCCGGCGGGAAGTAGTGGTCCTGCTCGCCGTGGACGAGCAGCAGCGGGGTCGGCGCGATCCGGTGCACCACCTCGATCGGGCTGGGCGGCACCTCGGCCCACGGCGCGCCCAGCCGCACGCCCAGCGCCCGCGCCACCGCCCGGCCGTGCGGCTGCTCCAGCAGCCAGTGCACCCGGCGCATGGCCGGTGTCTCCCGCACCCACCAGCGGGACGGGCTGCTCACCGCCACCACCGCGACCGGGCGCCGGCCGTCGGGTTGCCCGGTGTCCTCGGCGGGTCGAGGCTGGTGCAGTGCCGCGTGCCGCAACACCACCGAGGCGCCCAGGGAGAAGCCGATCGTGGCCACCCTCGGGTAGCCCAGCCGGTGCGCCAGCTCGATGGCGGCGGCCACGTCGTGCACCTCGTCCGCGCCGACCGTGGAGCGGCCGGCCGAGCGGCCGTGCCCGCGGAAGTCGAGCGCCACCACGGGAACGCGCCTGGCCAGCCGGGTCAGCACCCGGCGGACCGCGGGTTTGGCCACGTGGTTGGTGAAGCCGTGGCAGGCCACCAGGGCGAGGTCACCGCCGGTCCGCGTCCGCTCGGTCACCGCGCGTGACCGGCTCGTGGTGCCGTCCACGAGCACACCGCGCAGTCGCACGCCGTCGTGTGACATGCACGTAACACGGGTAACACTTGCTGAAACAGATGTGACGCTGACGTTGTGACCTGGGAATTTCAGGGTAAACACCGGTATTCTCCCGGACATCCGCAGGCAACGGGGCCCGGTCACGGTACGCCGTCGGCGCCGCCTCTGGGCGGTCGAGAGTCCGATGGAACGAGGAGGGACTCGAACATGGGCGTCGATCTTTTGTTGCTCACCAACGACCCTGAGCCAGAGGCCGTGCTGCCGGCGCTGTCCCTGCTTCCCCACGATGTGCGCGCGCTGCGCCCCGAGGTGTCCGCGCTGCTCGAAGCCGGTCCGCACGACGTGGTACTGGTCGACGCCCGGGTTGATCTCGCCGGCGCGCGCAGCCTGTGCCGGCTGCTGGACACCGGCGGCGTCGACGTGCCGGTGATCGCCGTGCTCACCGAGGGCGGCCTGGTCGCGGTCTCCGCCGACTGGGGCGTGGACGAGATCCTGCTGCCCACGGCCGGCCCGGCCGAGGTGGACGCGCGGCTGCGGCTGGTGCGCTCCCGGCGGGCCGCCGCCAACCAGGGCGGCGACGGCAGCCTGCAGCTGGGCGACCTGGTCATCGACGAGGCCACCTACACCGCGCGGCTGCGCGGCCGGCCGCTCGACCTCACCTACAAGGAGTTCGAGCTGCTCAAGTACCTGGCCCAGCACGCCGGCCGGGTGTTCACCCGGGCGCAGCTGCTCCAGGAGGTGTGGGGCTACGACTTCTTCGGCGGCACCCGCACGGTGGACGTGCACGTGCGGCGGCTGCGCGCCAAGCTCGGCCCCGAGCACGAGCAGATGATCGGCACGGTGCGCAACGTCGGCTACAAGTTCGTCCGGCCGCCCCGGCCCGGTGCCTTCCGGACCGTCGAGGACCTGCCCGTGTTCGCCGAGGACCAGCCCGCCGTGACCTTCGAGCTGCCCGCCAGGCGCTGACCACGCCGGTCCCGGAGGCAGGCCGGTGACCGCCCCGGCCCCGCACCGCTCCCACCCCAGCTCCACGCTGGGCCGCCCGGCCCAGCCCGCCGGGGTACGGTCGTGGCGTGTCCGAGCTGACCTGGTATGACGAGCTGCCCGCCGCCGACCGAGCGGCCGTGGTCGACCTGCTGTCCGAGACCGAGCGGGCGGACGGCGTCGCCCCGGTCGGTGAGCAGGGCCTGATCCGGTTGCGCACCGGCGCGGCGGACGCGGCCCACCTGCTGGCGGTGCACCAGGGCCGGCTGGCCGCCTACGCCCAACTGGACCGGGCCGGCGACAGCGCGGGCCGCCAGGTCGCCGAACTCGCGGTCCGGCCGGACCTGCGCCGCCAGGGCATTGGCGCCGCCCTGGTCACGGCGCTGACCGAGCGGGCCGGCGCGCGGCCGGCGCAGCCCGGGGCCGGCGAGAACGGTGACACCCTGCGGGTGTGGGCGCACGGCGACCACCCCGGCGCGGCCGGCCTGGCCCGGCGGTTCGGCTTCCGCCGGGTGCGGGAGCTGCGCCGGATGCGCAGGGACCTGGTCGGCGACCTGCCCGGGGCGCGGCTGCCCGAGGGCGTCCGGCTGCGCGCGTTCGTGCCCGGCCAGGACGAGGCCGCCGTGGTGGCCGTCAACCACCGGGCGTTCTCCTGGCACCCGGAGCAGGGCGCGATGAGCGAGGCGGACCTGCGCGAGCGCCAGCGGGAGACCTGGTTCGACCCGGCGGGCTTCCTGCTCGCCGTGGACGAGCAGGACCGGCTGCGCGGCTTCCACTGGACCAAGGTCCACCCGGCGCCGGCCGGCACCGCCGGGGACGGGGCCATGGGTGAGGTCTACGTGGTGGGGGTGGACCCGGACGCGCAGGGCGGGGGCCTGGGCACCGCGCTGACCCTCGCCGGCCTGCACCACCTGCGCGAGCAGGGCATCCGCCAGGTGATGTTGTACGTGGAGGCGGACAACGCGCCGGCGGTGCACGTCTACGAGCGGATGGGCTTCACCCTGTGGGACGCGGACGTGCAATACGCGCTGTGATGGCCGCCCCAGGGCGAATCATCACGCACAGCAAACATCCAGGTCACGACCGGGCCACGGGCTCACCCCACGGGCGGTGTGGATAGTCACTTTCCGTGTTCTGTTCACCCGGCGTTCATCTCTATACGGTCGCATGTCCACCCGGGCTGCCTAACTTTCGGTGGTGCGCGGCCTCTCCAGTCGCGAACACGGACGAAGACCCGAGTTGGAGGATCCAGGTGAACTTCAAGCGGCACGGCGCCGCCCTCGGCATCGTGGCGGCGGGCGCCCTCCTACTGGCTGGCTGCGGCGGCGACCCGACCCCGCCCGGTGGCAGCGCCAACTCGGCGTCGTCCTCGTCGACTCCGGTGGACTGCGGCGGCAAGAACCCGCTGTCCGCCGAGGGCTCCTCGGCCCAGAAGGGCGCCATCGACCTGTTCGCCCAGGCCTACGGCCAGAAGTGCGCGGGCGCGCAGGTGAACTACAACGCCTCCGGGTCCGGCAACGGCGTCAAGCAGTTCAACGGCGGCCAGGTCGACTTCGGCGGCTCGGACTCGGCGCTGAGCGCGGACAAGGGTGAGGTCAGCGCCGCGGCCGAGCGCTGCAAGGGCAACCCGGCGTGGAACCTGCCGATGGTGTTCGGCCCGATCGCCATCGCCTACAAGCTCGACGGCGTCAGCAACCTCGTGCTCAACGGCGAGACCACCGCCAAGATCTTCAACGGGTCCATCAAGAAGTGGAACGACCCGGCGATCAAGGCGCTGAACAGCGGCGCCAACCTGCCGGACAAGGACATCCAGGTCGTCTTCCGCTCGGACGAGTCCGGCACCACCGACAACTTCCAGAAGTACCTGGCCGCCGCGTCCAACGGCGCGTGGACCCAGGGCGCGGGCAAGTCCTTCCACGGCGGTGTCGGCAACGGCGCGGAGAAGTCCAACGGGGTCGCCTCCGCGGTCCAGGCGGTCGACGGCGGCATCACCTACGTGGAGTGGTCCTACGCCAAGAACATCTCCGTGGCCAAGCTGGACAACGGCTCCGGCGCGGTCGAGCTGACCAGCGACTCGGTCGGCAAGGCCATTGACAACGCCAAGGTCAAGGGCGAGGGCAACGACCTGGTGCTGGACCTGGACGCGCTCTACGCCAGCAACACCCCCGGCGCCTACCCGCTGATCCTGGCCACCTACGAGATCGTCTGCTCCAAGGGCTACGAGCCGGACACCGCCAAGGCGGTCAAGGCGTTCCTGACCGTGGCGGCCACCGACGGCCAGGCCCGGCTCGCCGACAAGGGCTACGCCCCGCTGCCCAAGGCGTTCCAGGACAAGCTGCTCACCGCCATCCAGGCCATCGCCTGAGCAGGGGTCGTCCTTCGCGACGCTGAACACCACACGCGATGAGTGAGTCCAGTGCGACACCCACGCCCGCCGGCGCCAGTGTTGATTCAGGCAACACGGGCGTCGGCGGGCGTGTGCCGTCCGCCGACACCACACCGGAGGGTCCGATTTCCGCGCAACCGGTAACCGGAAACAAGACCAAGGTCCGCCCGGGCGACCGGATATTCCGTGGTCTGACCACGGGCTCCGGTGTCCTCGTCGTCGTGCTGATCGGGCTGATCGGCCTGTTCCTGCTGGTGCAGGCCATTCCCTCGATCGGCCTCGACCAGGTCAACTTCCTGACCAGCAGGGAGTGGTCCACCAACGACCCGGCCAACCTCCGGTTCGGCATCCTGGACCTGCTGCTGGTCACCGTCGCCACCTCGGTGGTCGCCCTGGTGATCGCCATGCCGGTCTCCCTGGGCATCGCCCTGTTCCTCACCCAGTACGCGCCCCCGAAGCTGGCCCGCCCGTTCGCCTACGCGGTGGACCTGCTCGCGGCCGTGCCCTCGATCATCTTCGGCCTGTGGGGCCTGTACGTGCTGGCCCCGCAGCTGGCCCCGATCGCCAGCTGGCTCAACGACACGCTGGGCTTCATCCCGATCTTCGCCGACGGCAACGTCTCCTCGGAGATCGGCGGCACCATCTTCACCGCCGGCGTGGTGCTCGGCATCATGCTGCTGCCCATCATCACCTCCCTGACCAGGGAGGTCTTCCAGCGCACCCCGGTGGCCCAGATCGAGGGCGCGCTCGCCCTCGGCGCCACCCGCTGGGAGGTCATCAGGACCACGGTGCTGCCGTTCGGCAAGGCCGGCTACATCAGCGCGTCCATGCTCGGGCTCGGCCGGGCCCTCGGCGAGACCATCGCGCTGACCATCATCCTGCTCGCGCCGAGCACGACCTTCGGCGGCAGCATCTTCGACGGCGGCGCCACCTTCGCCTCCAAGATCGCCTCGGCGTCCTCGGAGTTCAACGACCCCCGGTCGGTCGGTGCCTACATCACCGCCGGCCTGGTGCTGTTCCTGCTGACCTTCCTGGTCAACTTCGCCGGCAGGGCGATCGTGTCCGGCAAGAAGGAGTACCGATGACCACGGCGACGCTCGACGTCAACCAGCCGGCGACGCCGCCAGCCTTCCAGCACCTGAGCACCGGGCGGCGGGTCAAGAACGGCATCGCCACCGCCCTGGTGTGGCTGGCCTTCCTGGTCGCGGTGATCCCGCTGGTGTGGGTGCTGGTCAGCGTGCTGGCCAGGGGCGCGCACATGGTGGCCAACGCCGACTGGTGGCAGCAGTCGCTGGGCGGCCTGCTCGGCGACGACGTGGGCGGCGGCGTCTACCACGCCATCTACGGCAGCCTGGTGCAGAGCCTGATGTGCGCGGTGATCGCCGTGCCCATCGGCCTGCTGGTCGCGATCTACCTGGTCGAGTACGGCCGGGGCCGACTGGCCAAGGCCACCACGTTCATGGTGGACATCCTCTCCGGCGTGCCGTCGATCGTGGCCGCGCTGTTCATCTACGCGATGTGGATCACCACGCTCGGCTTCAACCGCAGCGGGTTCGCGGTCTCCCTCGCCCTGGTGCTGCTGATGCTGCCCGTGGTGGTGCGCTCCAGCGAGGACATGCTCCGCCTGGTGCCCGACGAGCTGCGCGAGGCGTCCTACGCGCTGGGCATCCCCAAGTGGAAGACGATCGTCAAGATCGTCATCCCCACCGCGCTGTCCGGCATCCTCACCGGCATCATGCTGGCCCTGGCCAGGGTGATGGGCGAGACCGCGCCCGTGCTCGTCCTGGTCGGCTACAGCGGGTACATCAACTACGACCTGTTCAGCGGGGAGATGGCGTCGCTGCCGCTGCTGATGAACAGCGAGCGGGTGAGCAACCCGTCGCCGATCGGCACCGACCGGATCTGGGGCGCGGCACTGACCCTGGTCATCATCATCGCCCTGTTCAACCTGGCCGCCACCCTGCTGTCCCGGCTGGTCGCGCCCAAGAAGAAGTAGCCGAACCCATGCCAGCGAACGATCGAGTGAGCGAGCGGTAATCAGCGATGGCAAAGCGCATCGACGTCAAGGACCTCAACATCTACTACGGCAAGTTCCACGCCGTTGACGGGGTCACGCTGTCCGTCCCGCCGCGGAGCGTGACGGCGTTCATCGGTCCGTCCGGGTGCGGCAAGTCCACCGTGCTGCGGTCGCTGAACCGGATGCACGAGGTGATCCCCGGGGCGCGTGTCGAGGGCGACGTGCTGCTCGACGGCCAGAACATCTACGCGTCCGCGGTGGACCCGGTGCAGGTGCGGCGCACCATCGGCATGGTCTTCCAGCGGCCCAACCCGTTCCCCACCATGTCCATCCGGGACAACGTGGTCGCCGGCCTGAAGCTGGCCGGCGTGCGCAACAAGTCCCAGCTGGACGAGGTGGCCGAGCGGGCGCTGCGCGGCGCCAACCTGTGGAACGAGGTCAAGGACCGGCTCAACCGCCCCGGCGGCGGCCTGTCCGGCGGCCAGCAGCAGCGGCTGTGCATCGCCAGGGCGATCGCGGTGCGGCCGGACGTGCTGCTGATGGACGAGCCGTGCTCGGCGCTGGACCCGATCTCCACCCTGGCGATCGAGGACCTGATCACCGAGCTGAAGAAGGACTACACGATCGTCATCGTCACCCACAACATGCAGCAGGCCGCGCGGGTGAGCGACCAGACGGCGTTCTTCAACCTCGCCGGCGTGGGCCAGCCCGGCCGCCTGGTGGAGATCGACGACACCGAGAAGATCTTCTCCAACCCCACCCAGAAGGCCACCGAGGACTACATCTCCGGCCGCTTCGGCTGATCCCACCGGCTCGCGGTCGCCCGACCACACCGCCGGGCGACCGCGCCGCCTTTCCCGTCAACACCCGTCAACAGCACGATCTGACGCTCGCCGTCCTGAATTTCGGTTCCGCCGCACAAGAACTTGAAATTCAGTTCGTGAAATTACTCGATCGTGTGATCTTTCTTCTGTCTCCCGGTTTCCTGCGGGAAGGTGTCCGGCATGGGCAGAAGAAGCAGTCCCGCCGTGACGCGCCGCCGCCTCGCCCTCGCACTGCGCGAGGCGCGCCAGGCGGCCCAGGTCACCCTGCACGAGGTGGCCACGGTGCTCACGTGTTCCCCGGCGAAGATCAGCCAGGTGGAAGCCGGCCGGGTGGCGATCAGCGTGCCCGACCTCAAGGCGATGCTGGAGCACTACGGCGTCACCGGCGAGCGCCGCGACCAGCTGGTCGCCCTGGCCGTCGCGGCCAGGGAACGCGGCTGGTGGCTGCGCTACCGGGACACGGTCAACCCGTGGTTCCAGCAGTTCGTCGGCTACGAGTCGGCGGCCAGCACGCTGCGGGTGTACGAGAACGAACGCGTGCCCGGCCTGCTGCGGACCGAGGACTACCAGCGGGCCCTGCTGCGCTCCGAGGTGCCCAGGTGGGCCGAGGAGGACGTCGACCGCCAGGTGGACCTGCACCGGGAGCGGCAGCGGTTGCTCGACGGCGACGACGCGGTGCGGCTGCTGGCGATCGTGAACGAGGCCGCCCTGCGCCGCGTGGTCGGCACCCCCGAGGTGATGCGCGAGCAGCTGACGTGGCTCGCCAGCCTGGCCAGGCACGACCACATCGTGGTGCGGGTGCTCCCGTTCGGCGCTGGCGCGCACCCGGCCATGTCCACCGCGTTCAGCCTGCTCGACTTCGCCGACCGCGACGGCGAGAGCTTCGTCTACGTGGAGCACCTGAGCGGCGCCCTGTTCCTGGAGTCAGCCGACGATGTGGCGCGCTACCGGTCGGCCTTCGACGAGCTGACCGCCAACGCCCTGTCCAGAACCCGCTCCACCGCCCTGATCAAGGACATTGTGAAGTCCTGGTAACCGGGGCACCCGGCACCGCCCAGCCCGCTCGCCCACCAAGACAACGGGCGCCAACCGTCCACACCGGATCTCGTGGGGTGCATCCACAGTGGACGATTGGCGCCCGTCCTGTTGGTTCTCCTGGGAGATGCGTTCGAGGGATTGGGCCAGGCCGGTGGTGTCCCTCCAAAGTGGGGACGTATGCGTCCTTTGCCCGGTACTGTGCTGACTGCCTGTGGCCATACCGTTCAGGGGGTTAGCGCGATGTACGTGGCAGACGGCGTGGGTGGCGCGGTCAACAGCGTGGCCAACATGGACGCCATGAGCAGGAACATGAAGAGCCTGACCGCGTTGGCCAGCTCCGGCGGCTTCGCGGTCAGCGCCGAAGGCGGCCAGGCCCTGCTGAACGCCATCAACCAGATGAAAGACGCTGTGATGGACTCTCGGCAAGACGTTGAGTATCTCAAACAGGCCGTGAGGCTGGGTACTAGCCCCGATGCTCGAGTGATTACGGCATACAACCAGAAGGTTGCTGCTGACTCGGACGGGCAGTCATTCCTTGAGGCGCTGCAACAGCTCGACGGGGTACTCGATGAGGCTGAAGCTGCTATCAAGCAGGCAATGGCCAACTATGAGAACGTCGAGGCAAGCAACCAGCGAGCATTCAATGGTTGATTCCGGAATTTATCTGTGCGGAGGATGGGAAGAGTAGTGCGCCGGCCGGTAATCGCGTTTGCTTTCGCAGCGCTCGTAGTGTTGACCAGTTCCTGCTCTCCGGTTGGGTCAGGGGGGGCGTCTTCCGAAGGTAGTTCCACTAGTGCTACTACTAAGAGTGGTGGTTCCACGACCAGGAGTTCATCCAATGCGGGGACGTCAGCCAAGAATCCACTGGATTCCGTCGGTGATCCCTGTGGGCTGCTAACTCAGGGCGAAGCGAACCAGTTGGGCTTCTCGTCAGCGGGAAGTTCCACGAGCACTGCGGGTATACCTAACTGTCGATGGCGAGTTTCTGGTGAATACCAACTGTCTGTTGGTCTCGTTTCTGGTGGTCTTGACAAAATAGATGTCGGTAGTGGGCGTGCGTATGAAACTACGGTGAACGGGCGAGATGCTCGGCGGGTTGAGCAAAGTACTGGCGAGGGCGAGTGTTTCGTCTCGGTAGAGGTCTCCGAGGATCTCAGGGTGGATGTTGGAGTGTTTCACGACGATTCCTATCAGCAGGCATGTGAGATTGCCAACAAGGCCGCTGGCTTTGTCGAGCCGAAGCTTCCTAGGGCATAGAAGGGGAAGTTGTGACTAACCAGGGGGCACCTTACTCGCAGTACGGACGAGGTAGCGGAGGCTACGGTCCGCCTAGGTCTAACCCGCACTACCAGACCTATGACGGAGACATGGAGGCCAACTATCGTGCCGAGTATGAACGAGCCCGTCAGGAGCAGGGGTTCTTCGGCAGCCTTGATGACTTCATCAAGTCGCAGCGAGCGGCCCAGCAGTATCAGCAGGACCAGCAGCGACAGCTTGAGCAGCAGGTCAATGAATACCGGCAGCCCGCTCAGTTCGAGGGCACCGACTACATGGGATATGACCATCCAGCGATGAAGCAGATGGTCACTGACAACGTCGATGTTGGGGTAACCGACGAAGTTGGCCGTCTTTGGAACACCGTTGGCAATCGATTGGTCAGCTTGCAGGACGTTATTTCGAGTGCGGTGAACGCGAGTGCGGATGGGTGGCAGGGTGAGGCGGCGGAGGCCGCGCGGAACTTCATGTCGAGCCTGGGGCCGTGGGTGGGGTCGGCTGGGGCGTCGGCGCAGTTGATGGGGAGCCGGGTCTCCGCGCAGCAGGAGGCGGTGGAGCGGGCGCAGAACGCCATGCCGGAGCCGGTGGACTTCGACATGGGGCAGGCGTTGAGCATGCTCATGTCGAACCCGAACCCGTTCACGCTGGCGGACACGGTCAGCCAGATCGAGCAGAAGTTCGACGAGAAGCAGCAGGCGCACGAGCAGGCCGCGCAGGTCATGACGACCATGTCGAGCAGCTTCCAGGAGGCGGGTAGTGCCATGCCGGCGTTCGCGCCGCCGCCGAGTCTGGACGGCACGTCGAGTTCCAGCACGTCGAGCAGCACCTCCAGTGTGGGCACCACCGGTACCGGTGAGTACGGGGTGACCAACACCGGGGTCGGCAGCACCAGCAGTGGCAACCGCAGCCTGGGTGGCAGCGGCGTGAGCAGCAGCGGGCTGGCCGGGGTGGGTAGCGGTGTCGGCACGGGCACGCAGGGCTTCAGCGGTGGCGGCGGCACGGGTGGTGGTGGTCGGATGGGTGGCATCGGCAATGTCGGGGGCGGTGGGAGCACCGGCGGGTACGGTGATTCCGGTGGCGCCGGTGGGGTTGGCCCGGTCGGGCCCATCGGTGGCGGCTGGGGTGGCGGCGCCGGTGGTGGGAACAACCGGGGTGGCGGCGGGTTCGGTGGCAACAACCGGGGTGGTGGTGTCGGGTTGCCCGGTGGTGGCCGGGGTGGGTTTGGTGGGCCTGGTGGGCCAGGGGCGGGGCGGCTGCCCGGTGGTGTTGGTGGTGCCGGTGGTGTTGGTGGCGTGGGTGGTTCTCGGCTGCCGGGGGCCGGCGGTGGGTTCGGGCCCGGCGCGGCTGGTGCGGCGGGGCGGGGCTTCGGGCCTGGTGGTGCCGGCTTCGGGCCGGGTGGGGCCGGGTTCGGGCCGGGCGGGTCGGCCGCGGCGCTGGGCGCGCAGGAGGGTGCGGGCGCGGGGCGCGGCGGGTTCGGGCCGGCCGGTGCTGGGGCGGCTGGCGCGCGTGGCGCCGCCGGGATGGCCGGGGCCGGTGGGATGGGTGCCGGCGGCCGGGGTGGTCAGGGCGAGGAGGACAAGGAGCACAAGGCCGCGTCGTACCTGATCGAGACCGAGGACATCTTCGGCGACGGCACCAGGGTGGCGCCGCCGGTCATCGGCGCTTAGCGACTTCTTCGAGGGGGCTGGAAAACCCGGGATGAACACGTTCACGCTGTCGCTGGCCGCGGTCGACGTGCTGTGGCGGGATCTCAAGTTGGGGGCGCGGCCGTTCCCCCTGGAGTTCCCCTACCACGGCCGCACGCACGACGAGCGGCGGGCGATTCGCGGCGCGGTGCTGCGCGACCTGGAGGCCAGGGGACTGGCACACCGGGGGCGGCCGCTGCCCGAGGTCGAGGACGCGCTGTCGGTGCTGGTCCGGTTCGAGTTCGCGCTGTCCGCGGTCGCCGCGCTGGACCAGCGGACCGAGCGCAGGCTGTGCGCCAGGGGCGCGGCCGCCGGCGAGTTCGCCGTGCTCGCCACCATTGACGAGCAGTCGATGCGGGTGGACCTGCTGCGCCGCGGTTCGCTGCTGCGCGCGGTCGTGGACCTGGTCCCGCCGAACCGGCCGGGGCCCGGTCAGTCGGTCACGCTCTCCTCGGCGGCCGCCGCACCGGCGCCGCCCCGCGCCGACGACGAGGTCGGCGGCATGTTCCAGACCGCGGTGGCGGCCCCGCGGACCAGCCAGGAGCAGCAGTTGCGCGCGGCCCAGGTGATCATGGAGCGGCCCAGGATCAGGGCCGGCCAGTTCGCCGCGTACCTGCGCGACCGCGGCGGCCGGACGGCCAGGTCACCGGAGGTCGCCTGGTTCGACACGGACGCGGGCCGCTACCTGATGCAGAGCCAGCGCCAGCGCGACGGGCACAACTGGGTCACCATCGCCCCGGCGGACAACCCCAGGATCGCCGCCCAGCTGAACCAGCACCTCACCGCGCTGCACCAGCGGTAGGCCCACGAAGTCCACTGTGGACGCGGTGTCGCCCGCCGTCCGTCCACAGTGGATCTGCTGGGCGACCGCTCAGAGTTCGCCGCCGAGGCTGCCGCCGTAGCCGGGCATCTGGCCGGTGACCACGAAGATCGTCCGCTTGGCCACGGACACCGCGTGGTCGCCGAACCGCTCGTAGAACCGGCCGAGCAGGGTCACGTCCACCGCGCTCGCCACCCCGTGCGGCCACGCCTTGTCCATGATCACCGAGAACAGGTGGCGGTGCAGGTCGTCCAGCTCGTCGTCGGTCTCCTCCAGCGCGCGGGCCCGCTTCACGTCCTGGGTGCGGATCACGCCCTCGACCTCACGCGCCAGGTGCACCGCGATCCGGCCCATGTCCGCGAAGTAGCCGCGCACCTCCTCGGCCAGCACCGGGTGCGGGTGCCGGCGGCGGGCCGTCTTGGCCACGTGCAGCGCCAGGTCACCCATGCGCTCGACGCTCTCCGCCGCGTGGATCACGGCGAGCACGGTGCGCAGGTCGGTGGCCACCGGCGCCTGCAACGCCAGCAGCGCGTACGCCTGCTCCTCGACCGTGGCGCGGGCGTCGTCCACCTCCGCGTCACCGCTGATCACCTGCTCCGCCAGGGAGAGATCGGCCGTCAGCAGCGCTTTGGTCGCCCGTTCCATCGCCGTAGCCACGAGCGCGGACATGTCCGCGAGTTGGTTGGCAAGCTGGTCGAGTTTGTCCTGGTACGCCTCACGCATGGCACCAGACTACGGGCAGCCGGGGGCGATGGCGGGATTTGCGGGTGAACCCGGAGTGAACCCAGAACAACGAAACGCGGTGTTCTTGCTGCTCAGGCACACAGGTTCTGGTTGTCGCCGGCCGGCTGCGCCAGCGCGCCCCCACCCGAGGTCTGCTGCGGTGCCTGCACGGTGCCGTCGAAGTTGGAGCCGATGGTGATGGCGATCGCCCCGCCCATGCTCGGGTCCTGCTTCATCTGCGCGCCGGGGAGCGCCGCGGCCACGGTGCGGGCCTGGTCCTCGTGTCCGGCCCCGTACTTCACCACCGTGTCCGGCGTGTTCTGCTTGGCGTTCTCCAGCCGCACCACCTCGAAACCCAGCTCCTGCAGCCTGGTCCGGGTGGAGTTGCCGAGCCCGCCCTGGGCGCCGCCGTTGAACAGCTGGACCTTGATGCCCTTGGGATCGATCACCCGGCCGCGCAGCTCGCCGTTGTCGACCTGCTGGCTGGTGCCGGACCCGGTGGAGGCGGAGCCGTTCTCCTCGTCGGGCAGCGGGGTGCCCTGGCGGATCGCCTTGAACAGGGCGTCGGCCTCGTCGGCCTCCAGCAGCTCCCTGTTGTCGGTGTTGTCGCCCTTGGGGCCCTCCACGGTGCGGTGCGGCACGGTGACGAAGGTGACCTTGCCGGGGTCCAGGCCCTGCAGGGACTGGGCCAGGGTGAGCAACTGGTCGACGCCGATGTTCTCGCCGTAGGTGGCGTTGGCGAAGGCGTTGATGAAGTTGTTGAGCTTGACCGGGTCCAGCAGCACCTGGTTGGACACGGTCTTGTTCAGCAGCGACCGGATGAAGCCCTGCTGGCGTTCGATGCGCTCGTACTCGGTCATCGCCTGACCGACGACCTTGCGCGCCCGTACGTAGGACAGGGCCTGGTCACCGGTGATCTTGTGCTTGCCGCCCTCGCGGAAGATCCAGCCGAGTTCCTTGTCCTCCATCGGCCCCGGCACGCACACGTCGACCCCGTCCACGGCGTCGACCATCGCCTTGAACCCCTGGAAGTCGATGCTGATGAAGTGGTTGATGGCCAGGCCGGTCAGCTGCTGGACGAGCTTGGTCACGCAGCGCGGGCCGCCGTTCGAGTAGGCGGTGTTGGACTTGACGTCCTTGGCGCCCGCGACGGTCTCGCCGGTGTACTGGCCGGTGTCCGGGTTCCACTTCTCGCAGTCCGGCCGCTCGACCAGCAGGTCCCTGGGCAGCGACACCACGATGACCCGCTTCCGGTCGGCCGGCACGTGGGCGATCATCACGGTGTCCGAGCGGGCCCCCGGCTCGTTCTCCACGGTGCCGACGTTGTCCTCGGGACTGGCGTTCGCCCGCGTGTCCGAGCCGACCAGCAGGAAGTTCTCGTCGCCGTACTGGGCGTCCTTGTCCTGGATCGCCGCGGAGTTCTGGTCGAGCGCGGCCACCTCGCGGAACTTGCCGTCGACCCACACCTTGGCGCCCCAGGCGAACCCGGTGGACACGAAGACCAGCGCGGCCACCACGATCGCGGTCGCCCGGAACGCCTTGAACAGCTTCCAGCGCCTGGTCTTCTTGCCGCGCGAGGGGTCGTTGTCGTCGTCCTCGTCGTCCTCGTCGCTGACCGGCGGCAGGGCGTCGGGGTCGAGTTCGTCGTCCTCGTCGAACTTGCGCCACGGCATGTACTTCTGCAGCCGGGTGCGGCGCTGCCGCTCCTCCTCGGCCAGCTCGTCGTGCACCGCGGAGAACCGCGCCAGCGTGTGGTCGACCTCGCGGCGCTTCTTGACCTCCTCACCGATGGGTTCCATCTCGGTGGTGAGGCTGGACGGGTCCACGTCCTCCCGCCGCTCCGGCTCGGGCCGGCGCGGGCGGGCCGAGGGGCCGCGGGTGGGAGGTTCTCCCGGGGCTGAGCCGCCCGCTGCCGGACCTGCGGCGCCCGGAACGGCCGGGGGGCCGGGCGGTGCGGGCGGGCCCGCTGTCGGCGGTGCTGGCGGCATCACATGGGTGCTGGCGTCCGGGCGGACCCGGGTGCTCGCGTCGGGCCGGCCGGGCGCGGCGGGTGGCACCGACAACCGGGCGGAGATCTGCTGGCCGGGCAGCTCCGGCCGGGGCAGGTCGGCCCGGCTGGACATCTCCGGGCGGGGTAGATCGGCCCGGCTGGACATCTCCGGGCGGGGCAGGTCCGCTCGGCTGGACATCTCCGGGCGGCCGGGCTGCGAGGTCTCGTTCGGGGTCGGCGGTCCCACCCGGGGACGCGGCTGCCGACCGGTCGGCTCGCCGGGGCGCGGCTGCGGGCCGCGCTGGGGCAGTCCACCGGCCTGGGTCGGTCCGGCCGGTCCCAGCGGCGCCGCCGGTCCGGCCGGGCCGGGCGGCTCCGGAGGCGGGGGCGCGGCGCGCCGGCCGGTGGGCTCGCCCAGCCTGGGCAGCGGCCGACTGCCGGTGGCCTGGTCCGGCTGGAACTGCTCGGCGCGGGCCCGGCTCCGCCTGGGCTGGTCGGGTCGGGGCTGGTCAACGCGGGGCTGATCAACGCGGGGCTGATCGACCCGGGGCTGGTCGCCTCGGAGTTGGTCGGCCGTGGGCTGGTTCAGCCGCAGCGAGTCGTGCCTGGGCTCGTGCCGTGCCACGTCGAACGGCGGTTCCTCCGGCCTGGCCGGCACCTCGGGCCGGGCGCGCCGGGCCCGACGCCCGGTGGGCTCGGCCGGCGGCGGTGCGGCCGGCGGTTCGGCCAACCCGGGCGGTGGCGGCAGCAGCTCGGTGCGCGGCAGCTCGGTGCGCGGCGGCTCGGTGCGCGGCGGCTCGGGACGCGCGCGGCGGCCGGTGGCCTCGGCCCGGTCCACCCGGGACGGCAGGCCGTGTCGACTGGTCTCGCCGGCACGCGGCGCCGGATCGACGGCGTGCGGGGGCAGTCCGGGCACTTGCTGGTGCCCGGTTGCCTCGTGGTCGGCTTCCCGCCTGGCGCGTCGGCCGGTGCTCTCCGCGCGCGGGGTGAAACCCGGCACACCGGGGGGCGCGGCCCGCCGGCCCGTTGTCTCGCCGGTCGGCGGCATCGGGGGCGGTGGCGGCTCCTCAGCTCGTGATCTTCGGCCCGAGGGCTGTGGCGGTGGCGGTGGCAGTGGTTGGTCGGGACGCTGGGGCGGTTGTGCCGTGCCAGCGTCAAGTCCGTGGCTCGATCCGGCCGCGCGGCGGCCGCCCGGCGGAGTGGGCCGGGGCAGGTTCGACCTGGTGTGCCTTTCCACCAGGTCGGACACGCTGAGCCCGCCCGACTCCACCGAGCGCCGCCGGCGGCGGCCGGTGGGTTGATCCTGCGCGCCGTCCCTGGGGTCAGGGCCGCCGGAACCTCGGGAACCGGTGCCGCCACGTCGGGGTTCGTCGGGCACCCGGGCTCCCTTCAGGTCTGAAGTACTGGTTTGTCATCACGAGTTGACGACAGCCGGGACACATTGGTTGCACGACCCGGGCGCGTCAGTCGCGCACGCGATAGTACGGACGCACGCCTCATCTGACGACATTGTCTGGTCACACGTACACGCTCAGTACGCAGTTCTGCGCACTGGATTCCTCCAAATGGTGGAACAAGATGGCTCAGTAGTAACCGACAGCCCTCGGTTCGGCAACGGCCCGTCGACCAGAAGCTGCTCCAGCCAGGCGTACCCGGCCGTTCTCCCGGTACGCGACCGCGTTGCGGCCGGACTGCTTGGCCGTGTAGAGGAGGCTGTCCGCGGTGAGCAACTGCTGCTCGGCGCCCACGTCGGGGCGGGCCGGCGCGCCCGAGCGCGGTGGTTCGTAGGCGAGCCCGATGCTGATGGTCACCTGGAGGCCGGGCACGATCTTCGACCAGTGGTGGCGCTGCACCCGGGCCCGGGCCGCCTCGGCCACGGCCACCGCGGTCGACGCGTCGATGCCGGGCAGCACCAGGACGAACTCCTCGCCGCCGAACCGGGCGCAGAACGCCTCCTCGGGCAGGCCGTCCTGGAGCAGCTCCACCACCCGTTGCAGCACCCGGTCCCCGACCAGGTGCCCGAAGTTGTCGTTGACCTGCTTGAACCAGTCGAGGTCCACCAGGGCCACGGCCAGGCCGTTGCGGGTGCTGGCCTGCTCGGTGACCAGGGACACCAGCCGCTGGTCCAGGTAGCGGCGGTTGTAGCTGGAGGTCAGGCTGTCGCGGATGCTCTGCTCCCGGGCCTCGGCGTGCTCCTTGCGCAGCCGGTCGACCTCGCGCCGCAACTGCTCGGGCACCTGGGGCTGCTCGTCCTTGTCCGCGTACATCAGGTCCAGGGCGGAGCGCAGGTGCTGGTAGGCCTGGCGCCACTGGCCGCGCGAGGCCAGCAGGGCGGCGATGGACTCGTGCAACTGCACCAGGCCCGCGCTGTCGGTCGGGCAGTCGCCGTGCGGCGCGTGGACGCCGACACAGTGGCCGACGGCTGGCGGCTGAGGGACCGCCTCGACGTCCCGTTGCTGCGTTGGATCTGACTCGGCGACGTCGCGTCGCAGTACGGCCACCGCACTCACCTCCCTACGTCCGTGGTGTCGTCTGGTTAGAGGCGGCGCTTGAGCCAGCAAGACAACGGAGTGCCGGATTTCGCCCGTCTGGTTGACTCCGTACTGCTCCAATCTAGTGACGCACAGTGATCAAACTTGGCTGTTTGTCCGCATTTGGCTGGCCCCTGCCCACCCGACTAACCGCTCAAACAGGGGGCGAAACCGTACGCGGTGCCATCGAGCAGCACCAGCCGCTGCGAGCCGATCTGGCTGCCGACCGGCACACCCTCCCGCCGCACGGTCACCGTGACCGCCACCACGTACACGGCGCCGCGCGGCCGTTCACCGCTGGGCCGCCCCGCGCTGTCCGGGGGTGTCCACCCGGCGTCCGGGCGCAGCGTGGACAGCGTCGGCTCCAGCCGCAGGGTGAGGTCACCGAGATCGCAGAGCTGGTTCTGGTAGTCCGGGTGCTGCCGCCGGCGGAACGCCGCGTGCTGTTGGCCAGCGCCCTGGTCGCCGGCCTGGTTGATCTCGTCGAAGTAGCCGGCCAGCAGCTGGCGGCCGGCCTCGTCCAGCCGCACCGGGCCCGCCCGGCCCGGCACCACCTCGGCCGCGCAGCCGGTGAGCGGGACGGCCGCCGCCAGCACCGCGAGCACCGCGGCGACACCGCGCCGGAGCGCACCCCGGGGCCGGGGTAAGCCCTCGGCGTCAGCCACCCGAGTGCATCACTTCGGCGCCGGCCGGCACGCTCGCGTCGTCCGGGTCGTCCAGCCAGCCCTCGGGCAGCACCACCTTGGCCGGCGAGCCCTGCCGGCCCCTCGGCCCCTCGGCGTCGCTGGGGAACGGCACGTCCGGGTCCAGCGCGCCCAGCAGGTCGTCCAGCTCGGCCAGGCTGGACACCAGGCCGAACCGCTGGCGCAGCTGCGAGCCGACCGGAAAGCCCATCAGGTACCAGGCCATGTGCTTGCGCAGGTCGCGCAGGGCCTTCTGCTCGCCGTAGTGCTCGACGAGCAGCTCCGCGTGGCGGCGCAGCACCCTGGCCACCTCGCCCAGCCGGGGACCGGCCGGCACGGGTGTCCCGGCGAAGGCGGCCTGCAGGTCCCGGAACAGCCACGGCCGCCCCAGGCAGCCCCGGCCGACCACCACGCCGTCACAGCCGGTCTCGGCGACCATGCGCAGCGCGTCGTCCGCGCTGAAGATGTCCCCGTTGCCCAGCACCGGGATGCTGGCCACCGCCTCCTTGAGCCGGGCGATCGCCGACCAGTCGGCCTTGCCGGAGTAGCGCTGCGCCGCGGTGCGGGCGTGCAGCGCCACCGCCGCCGCGCCCTCGGCCTCGGCGATCCGGCCGGCGTCCAGGTAGGTGATGTGCTCGTCGTCGATGCCCACCCGGAACTTCACCGTCACCGGAATGCCGGCGGGCTCGGCCGCCCGCACGGCCGCGCGCACGATCTCGGCGAACAGCCGCCGCTTGTAGGGCAGGGCCGAGCCGCCGCCCTTGCGGGTCACCTTGGGCACCGGGCAACCGAAGTTCATGTCCACGTGGTCGGCGAGGTTCTCGTCGACGACCATCTGCACGGCCTTGCCCATGGTCACCGGGTCGACCCCGTAGAGCTGCATCGACCTGGGGTGCTCCGTCGGGTCGAAGGTGATCATGTGCATGGTGGTGGCGTCCCGCTCCACCAGCGCCCGCGAGGTGATCATCTCGCACACGTACAGGCCGGCCCCGTACTGCCGGCAGAGCCGGCGGAAGGCCACGTTGGTGATGCCGGCCATGGGGGCGAGCACCACGGGAGGGTCAACCTGGTGGGGGCCGATCCGGAGAGTTGGGGTCACCTGCACGCACCCCATTGTGCGGGACGCGCGCGGGTGCGTGGGCCGGCAGCGGCGGTGGCCCCGGTGACACCCCGGCGCTCCGACCGACCCGCGCACGCTCGCCGACGCCGTTGGCAAGCAGGTGCCACTCGTCGTCCGACCGCGGTCGCTCGTGGTTGTCCGACCGCTGTCGCTCGTGCACGGCCTGGCCGGGGTGAGCACCGCCGGCGGACCGGCGCGGGGCCGGTCCGGAGGGCACGGGGTGCTCACGACCGCGCGGGACGCCGCCCTCAGCGTCCACCGCACCACCCGGGTGCCGCGCGTGTTCCCTGGCCGTCATCTACCGGTTGACATCGGAAGTTCGGTCAGAACGGGACGTTGACGCAGGCCAGCCGCTCACCGGCGGAGCCGGCCGCGCCAGCCTCGGCGCTGGTGCGCTCGGAGTGGATCATCACTGACTTCGGCCTCGGGTCCTGGAACTGCCAGGGGGCCTCCACCTGGACCGTGGCCGCGCCCTTGGCGTCGGTGGTGAAGTCCAGCCAGACCTCGTTGTCGGCGTTGGCGTAGTTCGGGTCGGTCGACGGCTGCACCGGGTCCTTCTGGTGCTGGTAGTGCGCGCCCGCGTCGTTCGCGGACTTGCCGCAGCTGTTGACGTGCACGTGGGCGCCGTAGTCGCGGTTGGGTGCCAGCCCCTTGACCGTCAGCGTCACCACGGTGGTGCCCTCGGCGGTCCTGCGCGAGGTGACCTTGGCCTGGCTGCCGACCGGCACCAGCTCCGGGGAGTAGGTCACCGCGTCAACGCCCTCCGCGTACTGCTGGAACGGGGCGGACACGTAGACCGCGTCGCTGGCCGGCTGGGCGGTGGACCCGGAGCCGGTGGCCGGCAGGGTGCTGACGTGGTCGGCGTCGCCGGACTCCGCCTCACCCGCCTCGCCGGGTGCGTTCTCGTCGCTGCTCAGTTCCTCGTCGTCCTGGCCGCCGTAGCCCGGCTCGCCGTAGCTCAGGCCGTCGGCGTCCTCCTGGTCACCGTCCTCCTGGTCACCGCCGCCGTAGCCGCCGTTGAACTCGTCACCCGGCGCGTCCTCGTCGGCCTCGTGGTCGTTGTCACCGGCCTGGTGGTCGTTGTCGCCGGCCCCGCCCCACTGACCGCCCTCCTCCTCGTCGTCCTCGTCCGGCGGCGCCAGCGAACTGGCCAGGCCGAGCACGTACTGGGCCTGCTCCACGCCGGTGCTCGTGCCGAAGGGGTCGAAGGGCGGTGCGGGCGCGGCGAGCGCGGACCCGGTCAGGGCGGCCATGACCGCGGACGTGGCAAGGACAGCGAGCGAAACACGGTGTAGTCGGTTCATGCACCATCTGTAACCCGGTGCCGCGGTGCGCGTGCGGCGAAACTCGGCGCGACCCGCTTTCTCACCTGATCGGGACGGCGTGTCGCACCGAGCGCGTGAACCCCGGGCGCTACGCGCGGATCCCCGGTGCGCATCCCCTGTGCCGATCACCTGGGCCGATCTGCTGGGCCGATCTGCTGGGCCGATCTGCTGGGCCGATCTGCTGGGCCGGTTCCGCGTCGAACCCCTCCGATCCGGGTATTCCGGTATCCCACGGCGGTGGTCAGCACCACCGAGGGGCATGTCGTGGCTCGCGTGACGAGGAGGGGCGAGATGAGCCGGCCAGAAGAGTCCGAGCAACAGCGATTAGCGCGCAACGTCAGCGAGCTGCTCCAGGAGCTGCGGGTGGCCCAGGCCGGTGTGCAGATCCTGTTCGGCTTCCTGCTGTCGGTGGCCTTCACCGACCGGTTCCTCCGGGCCACCGCGTTCGAGCGGATCGTGCACCTGTCCACCGTGGTGCTGGCGGCGGCGGCCACCGCCCTGCTCACCTCCCCGGCCGCCTGGCACCGACTGCTGTTCCGCCTCGGCCGGCGCGACGAGATCGTGGACCGGTCCAACCGGTTCGCCCTGCTCGGGCTCGGCTGCCTGGCGCTGGCCATGACCGGGGCGGTGCTGCTGCTCGTCGACGTGGTGGTCGGCTTCGGCCCCGCCCTGGTCGTCGGCGCGCTGACCGGGCTGCTGTTCGGTTTCCTGTGGTTCCTGCTGCCGCTGCGCGCCCGCATGCGTGCCACCGCCGAGGCCGACCAGCCACACCAGGCAACCGACCAACCCCGAAAAGTGCATAGACGCTCCGCATAACCCGGTCCACCCACCGGCACCGATCCGCTACCCTACGAGCGGGGGTCGCTAGCTCAACTGGCAGAGCAGCGGACTTTTAATCCGCGGGTTCAGGGTTCGATCCCCTGGCGACCCACCAAAGTCAACATGCCGGTTGGTCGGTGAAGACGATCACTTGAAGATCGTGTTGGGCGCTGGTTGGGATGGCCCGCTGTCGCATCCGGCGTCCAACCCGTCGGCGCGGTGGCGCTGACCAAGCCGCTCCGGTCGGGACCAGAGGCGTTCGAGGAACTGTCTTCCAGAAGAGCAGCTGCTTCGTTGCTCAGCCTGCCTGTTCGGGGTGCAGAAAAGAACCCATCGCGTGGGCGAGGTTGCGCACGTCCTCTCCCGGGGCATGCTCGGTGGTCAACTGGAAGTGCCACGCGTCATCCGGCATCCGGTCGTGGAGTCCCCCAGGTCAGATGGACGCGGCGCCCTGAGTGCTCCGCTGGGAGTGTCAGGTCACCTTCCAGCGACCGCCAGGTCCGGCTTCCTCCAGCCGCGGAAGTCCGCTGCGAGTGAGGCCAGGAAGGTGTCGAGGCCGTCACCGTGCCAGGTTCTGACGGACACCTCGATGTTGAGCCACTCGCTGCTGGCCGTCAGGACGAAATCGCGTACGGGGTCATCGTCCAGTTCGGCGAACGGGCACGACAGATCATGGAAAAGCAGCTCGATCTGACCGGACTCCCTACCGCCTACGCGGACTGCGGAGCGTTCCTCGCTCTGCCCTGTCACACGCGACAGGTCACGTTCCTGCGAGACGAGAACGTCAAGTGATGGGCGGCGAACCGGTACCGCAACGGCGTCAACACTTCCTCGTTCTCGGCCAACTGGTACCGAACTCGGTACCTGATCGGTACCATCGGTCTGTGGCCATGAACTTGCGGCTGGGCGCTGAGGCAGAGGCCGCGTTGCGCGCTGAAGCGCAGCGCACCGGGCGTTCGCAGCAGGACATCCTGCGCGAGGCGATCGGGAAGTACCTCGGGCTGATCCCCGGTCAGGCTGGTGATGTCGATCCGCTGATCGCCCGGGGCAAGGTCGCGTCACCACGTGTCCCGTTCCGGGATGTGCGGCCACGGCTGCGCCTGCGGTCCGGCGAGAGCAGTCTCGACCTGCTCGATCGCGACGACCGCATCTGATGCGCGTCTACCTGGACAGCAGCGCGCTGCTCAAGCGGGTCATCGACGAGCCGGAGTCCGAGAAGCTGCGGGTGGTGCTTCGGGGCCACGTCGACGAGCGCGCTGTTCTGCTGTCATCCCAGTTGGCGTGGATCGAGGTGAGCTGGGCCATCCGAGCCCGGTTCGGCTCGGGTTACGCGACCGCGGCGGACTTCGTCGACGACGCGATGTCCGGCGTGGCCGAGTACCCGGTCGGCGACGAGGTCGTCAGCCTCAGCCAACGGCTCAACCCGAACCGGTTGCGTTCGCTCGATGCCATTCACGTCGCGTCCGCGATGCTGCTCGATGTCGACCTGCTGATCACCTACGACGACCGCATGGCGGATGCCGCGCAGCAGAACGGCCTGCGGTGCACCATGCCTGGTCGTTGATCCGACCAGTCGAGGCGAGGCCTGTTGGCGGAAAGCGGTGAGCACCCGCCGCACCACCACCGTCACCATCGCCGCCGGAGTGGCCGATCCCGGGTGGTGAGTGGGTGGGGATTGGTGGGCATTCGGTCGCGGATTCGCGGTGTCGGCGCGATTCCGCGGTGACGTCAGGATTCCGCGACGCGTGCTGGCGGGGCGTGTCGCGTTGAGTGGTGGCACACCGTCTGACCTGCGGGAACGTGGAGTTGGGAAGGGAAAGGTGAATTCTCACTCCATTGGGTGAAGCTCGGGGGAACGTCGCTCAATTGTGTGAGGACTCGTTTTACTCCGGCGCTGGTGGTCTGGGACTGTCGTTGTCGCCTGTTTCCCTGAGGATCAATGGAGCTGTGTGCCCGTGAATGTGGCCGTCACCGGCGCCACCGGCTTTTCCGGCCCGCCCCGCGCCCGCGTGGTCGGCATCCGTGCGGCCCGCATTCGCGCGGCCCGCTGCCCGGGCGGTCGGAACGGGCTCGACTACCTGTTGGCCGGGGCCGCGGCGCCCGGTCGCCCGAGGAGCTGTGCGTGAAGGATGTCATCGCCATCGTCGGCACGGCGTGCCGACTGCCCGGCGGTATCGCGAACCTGGCGGACCTGCACTCGGCGCTGTCGGCCGGGCGGGACCTGGTCACCGAGGCGCCCCCGGACCGGTTCGACAAGACCGCGTTCCTCGACCTCAACCCGAGACGGCCGGGCAAGACCTACACCTTCGCCGGCGGCTTCCTCGACGACGTCGCCGGGTTCGACGCCGGCTACTTCGGCATCTCGCCGCGCGAGGCCAGCCGGATGGACCCGCAGCAGCGGCTGCTGCTGGAGCTGGCCGTGGAGGGCATGGACGACGCCGCGATCGACCCGGCCGGGTTGGCCGGCTCGGACACCGGCGTGTACGTGGGCGTGGCCACCGCCAGCTACGGCCAACTCCAGCAGTCCAAAGTGGACACTGTGGACGCCTACACGGTGTCCGGCAACACCACGTCGAACACGGCCAACCGGATCTCCCGGCTGTTCGACCTGCGCGGCCCCAGCATGGCGGTGAACACCGCGTGCTCGTCCGCGCTGGTCGCCTGCCACCAGGCGTGCGAGGCGCTGCGCTCCGGCGAGATCGACCTCGCCCTGGTCGGCGGCGTCCACCTGCTGCTCAACCCCAAGGACTTCGTGGCACTGGCCAAGGCGTCGGTGCTGTCGCCGACCGGCCGCTGCCGCGCGTTCTCCGCCGAGGCCGACGGGTACGCCCGCGCCGAGGGCGGCGCCGTGGTGGTGCTCAAGCGCCTGGCCGACGCGCTGGCCAGCGGCGACCGCGTGCACGCTGTGGTGCTGGGCACCGGCATCAACAGCGACGGCCGCACCCCCGGACCGGCCCTGCCCAGCGTGCAGGCCCAGGAGTCGCTGCTGCGCTCGGTGTACGAGCGGTTCGACGTGGACCCGGACGAACTGGTCTACCTGGAGGCGCACGGCACCGGCAGCCGGGTCGGCGACGCCATCGAGTGCGAGGCCATCGGCCGGGCCATCGGCAAGCAGCGCACCGTGGCCGCGGCACTGCCGATCGGCTCGGTCAAGACCAACCTCGGCCACCTGGAGGCCGCGTCCGGGCTGGTCGGCCTGCTCAAGGCGGTCCTGGTGGCGCGCGAGCGGGAGATCCCGGCGTCCCTGCACGCCACCCCGCTCAACCCGGAGATCGACTTCGCCGGCACCGGGCTGGTGCCGGCGCTGCGCCCGCAGCGGGTGGAGCCCGGCCGCCGCGCCGTGGTGGGCGTGAACTCGTTCGGCTTCAGCGGCGCCAACGCCCACGTGATCCTGGCCGAGCCGCCCCCAAGGCCCGCGCCCGAGCCGTCGCCACCCCGGCTGCGGCCCCTCCCGCTGATGGTGTCCGCCCGCTCCGAGTCCGCGCTGGGCGAGCTGACCGAGCGGTTCCGCCGCCGCCTCGGCCACACCCCGCCGGAGCAGTTCGCCGACTTCTGCTACACCGCCAGCCAGCGGCGCGGCCAACACCCGCACCGGGCCGTGGTGCTGGCCGGCAGCCCGGCCGAGGCCGCCGACCGGCTGGCCGCCCTGGGCGCCGGGCAGCCCGTGCCGGGCGCGGCCGTGGACACCGCGCGGCTGGGCAGCCGGGTGGCGTTCGTGTTCACCGGCAGCGGCGCCCAGTGGGCCGGTATGGGCGCCGACCTGTTCGCCGCGGACCCGGCGTTCCGCGCCACCGTCGAGGCCGTCGACCTGTTCGTGCGGCGCCGGCTGGGCTGGTGGGTGGCCGAGGAACTGCGCGCCGCGCCCGCCGCGTCCCGGCTGGCCCTGGCCGAGGTGGGCCAGCCCACCCTGTTCGCGGTGCAGCTGGCCCTGGTGAACTGCCTGGCCGCGTGGGGCATCCGACCGGACGCGGTGGTGGGCCACGGCATCGGCGAGGTGGCGGCCGCGCACGTGGCCGGCGCACTGGACCTGGACAGTGCCGTGCGGGTGGTCGCCGAGTGCGGTCGGGCCCAGGCCGACACGGCCGGGCGGGGCCGGATGGCCGCGGTGGGCCTGTCCGTGGCCGAGGCCGAGGAGGTGCTGGCCCGCTACCCGGGCCGGTTGGAGATCGCCGCGGTCAACAGCGACCAGGACGTGACCCTGGTCGGCCACGACGCGGCCCTGGCCGAACTGGGCGAGCGGCTGACCGCGCGGGGCGTGTTCTTCCGCCGGCTGGACCTGAACTACCCGCTGCACGGCCGCGCCATGGCCCCGGTCGAGCGGCCGCTGCGCGCCGCGCTGGCCGGGCTCACCCCGGGTCGGCCGGCCATCCCGATGGCCTCCGCGGTGACCGGTGAGATGGTCACCGGCGCCAGCCTGGACGCCGACTACTGGTGGCGCAACACCCGCCAGCCCGTGCTGTTCGACCGGGCGGTGCGGGCGCTGGCCGCGCGCGGCTTCGACATCTTCGTGGAGATCGGCCCGCACCCGATCCTGGCCAGCTACCTGCGCCGCACCCGCACGGCCAGCGGCGGCCCGGTCGCGGTCGTGCCCACGCTGCGGCGCGGCACCGGCGGGCCGGCGGCCATGCTGACCTCGGTCGCGGCCCTGCTGGCCGCGGGCGCCGCCATGGACTGGGAACGCCACTTCCCGCAGCCCGGCCGGGTGGTGGACCTGCCGGCCTACCCGTGGCAGCGGGAGCGGCACTGGAACGGCGAACCCGACTGGTGGGGCACGGCCGGCGACCACCCGCTGCTCGGCGAGCGGCTGGAGGCGCTGGACCCGCTGTGGCGGACCCCGCTGGAACCGGCCAGGGTGCCGTGGCTGGCCGACCACCGCATCGCCGGCAGCGTGGTGGTCCCGGCGGCGGCGTGCGTGGAGATGGCGCTGGCCGCGGGCTGGCGCGCGCTGGACGCCCCGGTCGAGGTGACCGACCTGGACATGCCCGCCACCGTGGTGGTGCGCTGCGACGACGACGCGCTGGACGTGCGGTTGCAGACCTCGGTCTGCGACGAGGACGGCGTGGTGCGCATCGCCAGCCGCACCGGCACCTCCCCGGACTGGCAGGTGTGCGCGCGCGGCCGGGTGCGTCGGCTGCTGGCCAGGCCGCCGGCCGCGCTGGACGTGGCCGCGCACCGCGCCCGGCTGCCGCACCCGCTGTCCGGTGAGCAGCACTACCAGCACGCGGCCCGCGTCGGCCTGGCCTACGGCCCGGCCTTCCAGGTGCTGCGCGAGGTGTGGTGGGGCCGGGAGGAGGCGCTGGCCCGCTACGCGTGCACCGCCGACGCCGAGCGCTACCAGGCCCACCCGACCGTGGTGGACGGCGCGATCCAGGCGGTGCTGCCGGTGCTGACCGCGCTGGGCGGCAAACCAGGGCTGCCCGTGTTCGTCGAGCAGGTGCGGGCGTGGCGGCGGCCGGCCGCCGAGGGGTACGCGCACGCCCGGGTCCGCTCCGCCGACGAGCACCAGGCCGTCGTGGACGTGACCGTCACCGACGAGAACGGGGTCGTCGCGGTGGAACTGCGCGGGTGCCGGCTGCGGCGGTACGACCAGCAGGCCGGCGCCCACCCGGACAGCCCGGTCGAGCAGCACGTCACCGTGCTGCGCGCGGCGCCCCGCAACCGGGTGCCCGCCGCCGACGACGGCCCGGTCGCCCCGGACCTGGTGCGCACCTGCGCGGCCCGGCTCGGCCAACTCACCGCCGCCTGGCAGCGGGAGTCCCGGTACGCGGAGTTCCGCACCGGGCTGCGCGGCCTGGTCGCGCACCTGGTGGCCCAGGAGATCGACTGGGTGCTGCCGGACCGGGAGCCGTTCGGCGTCGGCGAACTCGTCGCGGTCGGCCTGCTGCCCGGCTACACCCGGCTGGTGGAGGCGCTGCTGCCGCTGGTGGTGGAGCACGGCCTGGCCAGCGCGGCCGGCCGGTCCCGGTGGCGGCTGGTCGGCGAGCCGGATCCGCAGCCCCGGTTCGCCGCGCTGCTGCGAGAGTTCCCCAACCACACCGCGGAACTCGTGCTCTACCAGCGCTGCTGCCGGCACCTGGCCGAGGTGTGCACCGGCCAGCGCGACCCGCTCACCGTGCTGTTCCCGGACACCGACGGCGGCCACCACCCGCTGGAGCACTTCGCTGAGGCGTGCGCGCCGCTGAGCCTGCACCACCGGCTGCTCGCCGAACTGGTGCGCACCCTGGTCACGGCCTGGCCGCCGGACCGGTCGCTGCGGGTGCTGGAGGTGGGCGCCGGCACCGGCGGCACCACCGCCGTGCTGCTGCCGCTGCTGCCCGCGGACAAGACCCAGTACGTGTGCACCGACGTGTCCGAGACGTTCCTGAGCTGGGCGGCCGAGCGGTTCGGCGACTACGACTTCGTCAGCTACGAGTGGTTCGACCTGGACGGCGACCCGGCCGAGCAGGGCTTCGCCAGCGACGAGTTCGACCTGATCATCGCCGGCAACGCGGTGCACGCCAGTCAGGACGTGCGGGCCTGCCTGACCCGGCTGCGCGGGCTGCTCGCCCCGGGCGGCCAGCTGCTCGCGGTGGAGTCGCACGACACCGCGCTGCTGGCCCCGGTGTTCGGGCTCACCGAGGACTTCTGGGAGTGCGCCGACACCGCGCTGCGGCCGCACTCGCCGCTGCTGGGCCCGGCCGCCTGGCTGGAGCTGCTGCGCGAGTGCGGGTTCACCGACGTCACCCGGCTCGGCGCGGACGAGGAACCCCACCGGGACCAGTTCTCGCTGCTGGTGGCCCGCAACCCGGCCGAACCCGCCGACCTGCCCGGGCTGCCCCCGGCCGAACCCGGCTGCTGCTGGATCGTGGCCGCCGAACCCGCCGGGGAAGCCGCCCTGGTCACCGAGGTGGCCAGCCTGCTCGCCGAGGCCGGCAGCGCCGAGACCCGGCGCATCTGGACCTCCGCCGAACCCGACGACTGGCTGGAGAAGATCCCGGCCGAGGCCAGCTCCGCCAACATCGTGCTGGTGCTGGGCCGCACCCGGCTGGACGGCCCGGCCGAGACCGTGCGGCTGGGCGCGCACCGGGCCATGGTGGTCAGCGCCATCGCCGCCGCCTGCCGCCGGTTGCGGCCGGGGGTGCGGGCCCGGCTGTGGCTGGTGACCCGGCCGTGCGGGGCGCTGCCGGAGACCACGTTCGGCCCGGAGCGGGCGCTGGCCCCGGAGGACGCCGCCACCTGGGGGGTGGCCCGTTCCCTGGCCAACGAACAGCCCGAACTGGGCGTGAAGCGGGTGTCGCTGCACCGCACCGGCAGCGTCACCCTGGACGCCTGGCGGATCACCTGGGAACTGCTCGACCCCGACGACGAGGACGAGCTGGTGCTCACCGGCAGCGGCCGGTTCGTGCCGCGGGTGGTGCCCCGCCAGCCCGACATCCTCGACCCGGCCGTGTTCCCCAACGCCGGCTCGCTCAACTACGCGCTGGCCGTCCGCGACCGGGGCCCCGCCTACCGGCTGGCCTGGCAGGAGACCCGGTCGGTGGCGCCCGGCCCGGACGAGGTGGCCATCGCGGTGCGGGCCGCCGGCCTGAACCAGCGGGACGTGCTGCACGCCGAAGCGCTGGACGAGGGCTACGCCGGCGCGACCAACCGGCCCGGCCTGGAGTGCGCCGGCGTGGTGACCGAGGTCGGCTCGGAGGTCACCGGGTTCGCCCCGGGCGACCGGGTGTTCGCGCTGGCCCCCGGCTCGCTGGCGGCCCGCGTGGTGGCCAAGGCCGGGCTGGTCGGCCACCTGCCCGAGCCGCTGACCTTCACCGACGGCGCCACCCTGCCGGTGGCGTTCGCCGTGGTGCACCACAGCCTGACCCGACTGGCCCGGCTCACCGCCGAGGACGTGCTGCTGGTGCACGGCGCGGCCGGCGGCATCGGGCTGGCCGCCGTGCAGTACGCCCAGCACCTCGGCGCCACGGTGATCGCCACGGCGGGCACCGAGGAGAAGCGGGAGCTGGTGCGGCTGCTGGGGGTGCCGCACGTGCTCAACTCGCGCAGCCTCAGCTTCGCCGAGGAGGTGCTGGAACTCACCGACGGCAAGGGCGTGGACGTGGTGCTCAACTCGCTGTCCGGCGAGGCCATCCCGCGCGGCCTGGAGCTGCTCCGTCCGCACGGCCGGTTCATCGAGCTGAGCGGCCACGACATGCACACCAACCAGCGGCTGCTGCTGCGCCCGCTGCGCAACAACGTGGCGCTGTTCGGCGTGGCCCTGGACCAGGCCATCGCCAGCGGCCAGGCCGACGAGCGCGGGCACGCCCAGTTCGCCGAGGTGGTGCGGCAGGTCCAGGCCGGCGCCTACCGGCCGCTGCCGCGCCGCACCCTGCCGGCCACCCAGGTCGAGGAGGCGTTCCAGCTGCTGCGGCAGGGCCGGCACCTCGGCAAGGTCGTGGTCACCCTGGGCGAGCCGACGCCGATCGTGCGGCGCGGTGAGCCGGTGGTGCTCGACCCGGCCGGCGCCTACCTGGTGGTGGGCGGTCTCGGCGGGCTGGGCGCGGCCACCGCCGGCTGGCTCGCCGACCGGGGCGCCCGCACCCTGGCCCTGGTCAGCCGGCGCGGCATGGCCAGCCCCGAGGCCGAGGTGACCGTGGCGGCACTGGCCGGCCAGGGCATGCGGGTCACCGCGCACGCCGCGGACGTGACCGACCCGGTGGCCATGCGCCGGGTCGTCGAGGCCATCGAGTCCGGGCAGGCCGGTGACGGCCCGCCGTGCCGGGTGCGCGGGGTGGTGCACGCGGGCATGGCGCTGGACGACGACCTGCTGTCCGAACTGGACGACGAGCGGTTCCGCACCGCGCTGGCCCCCAAGATGGGCGGCGGCCTGGTGCTGGACGAGCTGACCAGGGACCGCGACCTCGACCTGTTCGTGGTGTTCTCGTCGGCCACCGCGACCATCGGCCACGTGCGCCAGTCGGCCTACGTGGCCGGGAACCTGTTCCTGGAGGCGCTGGTCCGGGCCCGTCGGCAGGCCGGCCGGCCCGCGCTGGCGGTGGCGTGGAGCGCCATCGACGAGATCGGCCACCTGGCCAGGGAACGGGCCGTGCGGGAGGCGCTGGACCAGATCGGCCTGCCCGCGATGAACCCCAAGGAGGCACTGGCGGTGCTGGAGACGGGCCTGCGGCACAAGGCGGACGCGCTCACCGTGGGGCGGTGGCGGTGGGAGCAGCTGGCCACCTTCCTGCCCCGGCTGGGCACCGAGCCGCGCACCGCCCACCTGGTGCCGGAACCCGAGCCCGAGGCCGAAGCCGAGCCCGAGGGCGAGTCCTCGGCCGAGCCGGCACCGGACGCACCGGCCGCGGCCGAACCGGAGTCCGCGGCCGGTGCTGGCGCGGCGGCGGCGAGCGCCGGTGCCGGCGCCGGTGTGGCCACCCCCGGCGAGGCCGACCAGGAGCCGGCCGAGACGGCCCGCGAGGCCTAGCCCGAGTCGGTGGGACCACCGCGCGCGGGCTGCTGGAGCGGGGGCCCGTCGCCGGGCACCAGGTCCTTGGCCACCAGCACGTCCCCGGTGAAGCACAGCCGGTACACGTCCGAGGGCAGGTCGAACGGGTTGCCGCTGGTGCCGTAGTACTCGCAGGTCGCGTCGGCCGGCACGGGCGGCTCCAGCACCGGGGGCCGCTCGGTGCGCTGCTCGGCCGGCAGCAGCGGCGCGATCGCGGCGCGCTGCTGGCCGACGCTGATCCGGGCGTAGTCGTCGGGTGCCAGCCGGGAGGCCATCCGGTCGGCGACCAGGATGACGGTGGTGAGCCCGGCGATCGCGGCCAGCACGGCCGCGGGCGCGGCCACCAGCGCGATCAGGCTGCGCCGCACCCGCTGACGGGAGCGCGCCAGGTGCTGGCCCGACTCGGTTCCCCCGCCGGACCCGGCCCCGACGGCTCCGGTCCTGACCGACCCGGCCCCGTCGGACCCGCTGTCGGCGGCTCCGGTGTCGATGGCTCCGCTGTCGGCGGCTCCGGTGTCGGTGGCTTGCGCACCGGCGGGCGCGACCGGGTGGCTCGGGTGGTGCGGCAGCCAGGCGGCCACCGCGAACCCGGGGCCGCCCTGGCCGTCGGCGGTGGGGCCCGCCTGGAAGCTGCCACCCACCAGCCGGACCCGTTCCCGCAGGCCGATCAGGCCGCGCTGGCCGCCGGGCAGGCCGGGCAGCGGGCCGACGCGCGGCGGGGCCGGGTTGCTCACCCGCACCTCGGTGTGCTCGGCCGAGCGGGTCAGCAGCACGGTGACCGGCGCGCCGGGCGCGTGCTTGGTCGCGTTGGTCAGCGCCTCCTGCACCACCCGGTGGGCGGCGCGGTCCACCAGCAGCGGCACCGCGTCGGCGGCGGCCGGACCGGCCCCTGAATCAGGCGCTGGATCGGCGTGGTGCTCGCGCAGGTCGACGACCATGCCCGAGGCCCGGGCCCTGGCCACCAGCTCGGCGATGCTCTCCCCGCCCGGCTGCCGGGGCGCGTTCTCGGCCCCGGCGGCGTCGGGTTCGCGCAGCACACCGATGATCTCGCGCAGCCGCTCGGTCGCCCTGGTCGCGCTGACCCGCAGCTCCCCGGCAGCGGCCCGGCAGCACTCGGCGTGCTCGGGCGCCACCTCCAGCGCGCCGGCGCGCAGCGCGATCAGGCTCAGCTCGTGGCCCAGCGAGTCGTGCATGTCCTGGGCGATCCGGGCGCGCTCCCGCAGGCGCGCCTGGGCGGCGATGCTCTGCTGGGCCCGCTCCAGCAGCTCGGCCTGCTCCCACCCAGCGTGCACCAGGTCCTGGCGCTGGCGGCGGTAGCGGCCGGCCAGCCACGGCACCACGCCGGCGAACAACAGCAGCAGCGCCCCGTCCAGCCACGCCCAGGCGCTGCCGGCCAGCACCGGTGCCAGCGCGCTGGCGGCCACACCGAGCGCGGCCAGGGTCACCAGTGCGGCGCGACTGCCGGGCAGCCGCCGGCCGGTCAGGTAGCCGGCCAGCACCAGAACCGGGGCGCAGCTGACGTCCACGACCGCCAGCACCGTGCCGGCGGCCAGGCCCGGCAGCGGCCAACCCCGGGCCAGCAGCACCACCCCGGCGGCGGCCGTGAGTTCGCCCGCCAGCAGCCACCCCGGTGCCGGCTCGTGGCGGACCAGCACCGCGACCGCGGTGACCAGCCAGACCGCCAGGTCGACCAGCGCGGCGCGCCAGCCCGACCAGATCCTGGTCAGCCCTGCCCTGACCAGCCCAGACCCTGTTCGTCCCACTGGCCGACGCTATCCCGGGCCGGCCGGTGGGCGCCTCTGCCGAAAGACAGGGAGGCCGTGGCGGTGATCGGCGGGTGGTCATGCAATTGCACATCGCAACAACACCAGGAAGTTAATCACGGACCGTGTTCGCATATCACTCTTCGTGTCTGGCACGATGGCCGCCGTGCGCGTGCGCGAGCTAGACGAGTTGCTGGTCCGGCTGATCGTCGCGGCCGACCACCCGGAGATCACCGCGGTGCGGCTGATCCCCAGCCAGGAGCACCCGGACAACCACACCCGGCTGCGCGTCGACTTCGCCAGCGGCGCCTGCGCCTACCTGATGGTCGGCCAGGTGTCCGGTCGGGGCGTCGGCCAGGTGCCCCGCTACCAGATCCCGCCGGCGGTGCTGTGACCGTGCGCGTCGAACGGTTCAGGCAGTGGCTGCACCAGGTCCTGGCCGAGTCCGGACACCCGGGCATCGAGGCGGTGGCCGGCTACGAGGTGCCGGGCGGCGGCCACGGGCGCACCGACACCGTGGTGCGCGGCACCGACGGCGTGGCCCTGTACCTGCGCGTCGTGCGCACCGCGCCACCCGGCGGCGAGGACCTGTCCCAGCCCGAGACCGTCATCACCCGGGAACCGGGTGTCCCGATCGAGGTGTGCTCGGCCCCGGCGGCCGGGCCAGCCACCCCAACCGGCCACAGTGGACAGTCCGACGGCGGGCAGTCCGACGGTGGGCAGGCACCGGAACCGGACCCGACCGGCACCGGGGCACCGGCCGGACCGGCGTGAACGCGCCGACCGGCGCCCGCCCCGGTCAACCGGAGTGCGTCACGGCCGCGCTGGCCAGCCGGGTCAGCCACTCGTGCAGCAGCGCGTTCTCGGTCGGGCTCAACACCGAACTCGGCTGGCTGTCCAGCGCCGCGAGCAGGGCCACGGCCTGCGCGGCCGGTGCCGCCCCGGCCGCCGGCTGACCCGGCCCTGGCTCGGCGGCCGTGCCGATCGCGGCGAGCACCGCGGCCCAGGCCCGGTCGGCCAGGTCACCGGTGCCGTTCTGGCCCGTCTTGCGGATCAGGGTCAGGGTGACCCCCACCGCGGCCGCGGAGATCAGCTGGGCGGCGGTGTCCGGCGGCACCCGCAGCCGCCGGGACCGCGCGGCCCGGTGCAGCGCGCGCAGCAGGAGCCGGTACACCTCGTCGGCGGCGGCCGGGCGGCGACTGGGATACGCCGACCCGTACATCAGCCGGTAGAGCGTGGGGTGGGCCAGGCCGAAGGCCACGTGGTTGTCCCAGTAGCGGCGCAGGTCAGCCACGGCGTCCTCGGTCGTGACCACCGCCTGCTTGGTGGTCAGGTACTGCTCGAAGCCGTGCGCGACCACCGCGTCCAGCAGGCCCTGCCGGTCCCGGAAGTAGTGGTGCAGGGTGGGGACACCGACGCCGGCGGCGGAGCAGACCGCGCGGATGGACAGCGACTCGCCGCCCGACTCCGCCAGCAGCCGCGCTGCCACGCGCAGGATCTGATCGCGGACCGCCATGTCCCTGGGCGCGTTCACGCCCGAAGATGTTACGGACAACCGCTGAAGTCGATGGTTTGTGTAACTAATTCTCACCGGGGGCCGGTGGCAGTTCCGGCGCCGGCTGGTCCTGGGACAGCCGAGGCCTGGCCGACTCCAGCACCGACCGCCCGCCGTCCACCCGGACCACCGCACCGGTCACCCCGGCGAAGCCGGGGTCCACCACCGAGCCGACCACCCGGGCGATGTCCTCCGGGGTGAGCATGCGGCCCAGCACCGAGTGGCTGTCCAGGTGCGCGCGCATGGCCGGGCTGAGGAAACCGGCGGCGGCGTCCGTGTCGGTGGCGTCCGGGGCCACGCAGTTCACCGTGATCCCGTGCCGGCCCGCCTCGGCCGCGAGGTGGTGGGCGAACGTGTTGAGCGCGGCCTTGGCCGTGGAGTGCGCGATGCTGCCGCCCACGTTGTCGGCCGCGGTGCTGGAGATGTAGACGATCCGGCCGGCCCGCCGCTCCCGCATGGCCGCCAAGGCCCGCTGGGTTACGAAGTACACGCCGGCCAGTTCGTTGCCGACCTTGGCGATGAAGTCCGCCCAGGGCAGCGCGGCCATCGGCGCGAACGGCGGATCGGCCACGTTGGCGTTGCACACCAGCACATCCAGCCGGCCGTGCGCGGCGAGGGCCGTGTCCACCAGACCGGCCACCTCCTGCTCGACGCACACGTCCGCGCGCACGGCGCGCGCGCTGCCGCCGGCCGCCTCGATGTCGGCCACCACCGCCTCGGCCGCGGCCGCGCTGCTGCGGTAGTTCACCAGCACGTGGTAGCCGCGGCGGCCCAACTCGCGCGCCGTGGCCGCGCCAATGCCCCGGCTGGCCCCGGTGACCAACGCGACCTGACGTGTCTGGGTCATGGTTCGGATTCCTCCCGGTCGACTGCGTTGCCGTGCCGCTCGCCGGCCGGTGGGAACGGCGTGACCCGGCCGACGCCGGCCGACGCTAGTGCGCCCCGGTGCGCACCGGAAGAACGCACTTCCGGGTAAGGCCAGGCCACCGAGGTAGGTGTGCCGGTGGGCGGCGGTGCGGCCGGCCAGCGGGGTGGCGTCCGGCTCAACCGTGGCGGTGGCGCGCCCCCGGGTAGGAGCTGACCAGTCGGGCCAGGTGCTTGCCCGCGACCAGCAGCGGGGTTTCGCTCCTGGTCACCTGGGCGGCCATTTCCGCGCCCTCCAACGTGTTCACCACGGTGCCGGCCAGTTCTGTGGCGTCCGGCTCGGTGATGCCGCCTCGGCGGAACCGGTCGGCCACCAGGTCCTGCCAGTGCCGCAGGGCCTCGGCGCAGGCCTGCTGGATGTCGGACTGCTGCCCGACGGTCTCCAGCGCGGTGGTGGTGACCGGGCAGCCGTCGATCCAGTCGGACTCGCGCAGGGCCTCGGCGAGCAGCCGGGTGACCGCGACGAGCGCGTCGGCGAGGTCGTCGGTGCTGTTCAGCCCGGTGTGCAGCAACTCGGCGAACTCCTGGTCGCCGTGCCGGATGGCCGCGGCGGCCACTTCCTGCTTGCCGCCGGGGAAGAAGTGGTAGACCGAGCCGAGGGTGGCCTTGGCCTGTGTGGCGATCTGCTTGATCGGGGTGCCCTCGTAGCCCTGGCGCTGGAGCAGCCGGCTGGCCACCTGGACGATCCGGTCCCTGGTGCCCACGGCCTCCGGTGCCGCCGCCGAAGCCGATCGTCCTGCTGCTTCGGCTGGTCCCGCTGCCTCCGCTGCTCCCGCTGGAACGTGCCCTGACCTGGTGCTCACCGCCCCGAGCCTACCGGATAGAGCGTTCGTTCTAGTGGCTGTGTTAGCGTGTGGCTAGATAGAGCGTTCGTTTTAGAGAGGTCGGCCCGGCGCCCGTGTCCCTATCTATCCGCAGTGGACTGGCGGTCGTGCGGTGCCGGCCGAGGACCCGTGACACCGAGGGGAATTCGTGAGCAAGCGAGCAGTGACCGTGATCGGCCTCGGCCCGATGGGGCAGGCCATGGTGGCCGCGTTCCTGGACCAGGGCCACCCGGTGACCGTGTGGAACCGCACCGCCAGCAAGGCCGACGCCCTGGTCGCCAGGGGCGCCACCCGGGCGGCCACGGTCGCCGAGGCACTGGCCGCCAACGAACTGGTGGTGCTGAGCCTGACCGACTACGACGCCATGTACGCCATCCTCGAACCGGCGGCCGACGCCCTGGCCGGCCGGGTCCTGGTCAACCTCAGCTCGGACACGCCCGAACGGGCCAGGGCCGGTGCCGCCTGGGCGGCCGAACACGGCGCCCAGTACCTGACCGGCGGCGTGCAGGTGCCGCCGCCCCTGATCGGCACGCCCGAGTCGTCCACCTTCTACAGCGGACCGCGGGCGGTGTTCGAGGCCCACCAGGACACCCTGCGGGTGCTGACCGGCACCGACTACCGGGGCGAGGACCCCGGCCTGGCGGCGCTGTACTACCAGCTGACGATGGACCTGTTCTGGACCACCATGACCGCCTTCCTGCACACCGTGACCGTGGCCGCAGCCCACGGCATCTCCGCGACGGACCTGGCGCCCTACACCACGAACGTCATGACCGGCATGCCCTACTTCATCGACTTCTACAGCAAGCGCATCGCCGCCGGCGAACACCCCGGTGACGTGGACAAGCTCGCCATGGGCGTGGCCAGCATCGAGCACGTCGTGCACACCAGCGAAGCCGCCGGCATCGACCCCAGCCTGCCCGCGGCGGTGGCCGCGCTGTTCAGGCAGGGCGTGGCGGCCGGCCACGCCGACGACAGCTTCACCAGCCTGGTGGAGGTGCTCCGCAAGCCGGCGGCGTGACCCGAACTGACAGTGCTGGCCGCCTGACCAAAACGGACAGGCGGCCAGCACTGTGGGTTGCGGGGTGAACGGCGGCTACTCGAAATCGTTGCGACGGCGTACGAGCTTTGCGACACCCAGCACGCGCGGGCGTCCCCCCGCCCGGAATCCCAGCCCCTGCCGGTAGATCTCCGGCATCCAGCATCCCTTCTCGTCCTGGAAGACAACGCCATTCGTGATCAACAGTGCGATGTCTTCGAGGGACAGGCGCACGACTTCCGGGTCGAATGGCACTTTCTTGGCATCTTCGTTCACTCTCTGCAGTCGGTGGAAGAGTGCGCCTACCTGAGGGTTCTCCTTCTCGATCTCGCTGATCTTCGCTGAACTGCAGGCAGGCAGTGCTCGGCGCATGGCCAGGGGGATCAGCAGACGATCAGCGTAGCTTCGCGAGGCCGCCCCTCCTTCGCTTGCCGAAAGCGAGGCAGCCTCGGCGAGGAACCAGACGATGTCACGCGCCTGAATCTGTTGGTTGAAGTCAGAAAGAGCGGCGAGAAACCACTCCTGAGAACGTGCCTCCTTGGACCGGACAGATCCAAGGCGTTCTCCCCACAGCTTGAGAAGATGCTTGGTGAGAGCGGCTTCCGACGCGGACTGGACGTCCATACCGTCCGGTAGTGGTAGGGCGCGAGTTTGGTTGCCAACCCAGGCGACGAGCCGCAGTGCCTCGGTCCGATTCCAGCGCAGCTCGTAGTTCTGGTACTTCGCGAAGAACTGACCGCTGTTCTGCCGGACAGAGTTCTGCACCAGGTCACGTCGGACAAAGATGACAAGCCCGAGCGGGCGGTTGCGCAGTGCCCGCAGCCACTCTGGACAGCCGGTCAGCAGGGCACGTAGCGCCTGCTGCTCCCGGCGGTCGGAGTTGAAGTCCTGGAACAGGTCCTCCAAACCGTCCACGACGAACACCGCCTGGTGTTCGCTCGCGAACTTGACGAGGTCGTCCTCGACGCTTTCCTCGGTGGAGTCCAGTCCGGCTGCCCCGGCAAGGCACCGTAGCCAGAGGCGTCGCCACTCCGGTTCAGTGAGATCTCGTTTGAGGTTCTCCTGAATCAGTTGCAGGCTGTCCCTGGGTTCGGCGCCGCTGAGTTCCCGTGCGGACTTGCGCTGTACAGCCTGCACCGACTCTGCGGAGTCGCGCAGGTTGCGCGACCAGAAGACCGGGACCAACGGGGCGGACAGTTCCACGCCGGCCACCCCCAGGGCATCGGCGAACTGGCTCCACGACTCTCGTCGGCACATGGTCAGGTACGTGAAGGTCTTACCGGATCCCTTGGCACCGACCACGACCTCGATCGGGGCGTCCGTTCGGTGGGCGGACACCAGGTTCACCAAGGAGTCCGTGCGCAGGAAGTCGCTTTCTTCACTGGCTGTCTCGGCGTACTTCAGTTGATTCGCGCCGTGCGCCAACATGCGCCGAAGCTCGTCGAGGTCGAGTTCTTCTTCGCCGTCATCCTGGTGGTCTTCCTGAGTGCCCTTCGGAACAGGACGCAGTTGGTCAGCTAGATCGCGAACTACGTTCCGCAGATCGGCGTTCTCGATCTCTTCGCCGACTTCGTTCCACGACGCAGGGAGCGCGAGCAGGCTCAGGTTGAACGGGCTGGTGAGTGGATCGCTGGCGAGTAGTTCGCTGGTGACGTCCTCCTCAATCCCCTGCCCAGTCGAATCGCTGAGGCGAGCCGCCTCGGCGACCGCTTTGCCGAGTTCGCTGGCTGCCTTTGCCACCTGCTCCCCGTGGTTGCGGGTGTGGAACTGGGTGATGAGGACCGTGGGCACTGGGTCGTGCTCGCGCCGCCCCGGAGCCCGCCGCGCTAGTTCACGGAGCAGTTGCACGGTGCCCTGCACGGACTGGTGGTTAATGGTTGTCGCGAAGACCCGATGGGCTCTGGGATCGAGCATCATGGGGGCGCTCAGTTCGCTGGCGCCCGCGCGCAGATCGATCAGGACGCTGCCCACGCCGAGTGAGTGGCCGAGTTCGGCGAGGGATTCGGTGAGGAAATACGGTGAACGGCTCTGCGTCAGTAGATCCAGCGGTTGGATTCGGGGAGGGTTCAACCTGCGGGGATTCCGGCGTGCGGGCAACACGAAGACGCCGTCCAGTTCCTGGTTGACCAGGAACTTGCGGGCCAGCGCGATCGCTTCGGTGATGTTCCCGTCAGACGAGCCGTGCAGCAACGCGATGAAGTCCTCGAAGGAGAACTCGATCCGAATGCCCTGCTCGTGGACCATCCAGGTGATGCCGGGAGCCTCCAGGTCCGCGTCCACGAGGAGCACTCGACGCCCAGGCTGAGCAGCGATCTCCCGGGCCAACGCGACGCAGTGGACGGTTCGCCCGCTGCCACCCTTGAACGAGTGAAATGCGGCGATGGCCACGTCATGCGGGAATGTCTCCTGCTGTGGAGCAGGGAGTGGTTCGCCAAGAGCACGGATGATGTGGCGCTCATTCCACTCAGGCCGCCGCTGCGGCGTCGCGTTGGCATCGACGGCGTCGGCCAACTTGAGCACCACGGGGAGGCCGCGATCCGCATCAACGGATTCAAGCAGGATGAGTTCCCGGTGAGGATCGACTGTGAGCGGTCCGAGTTGCAGGCGCATCCAGCGCCACACCTCTTCGTCGTCCACGGAGCGCGCGAGCGTGAACTCGACCGAGTCCCAGTACGCGCTGACCTCAAGAAGCCACTCCGGCCACCCACGGGAAGCTGAGAGGTCGCGGAAATATTCGTCGATATCGACCCACGTGTAGAGTCTTGGTGGTTGGATGAACGTGTCCTGACTCATGCTCCCAACTCCGATCGACACCATTCCACGAGCCTCGTCAAACCTGCTACTGCTTTTTTCTGATCATTGCTTTCGAGGCGTGCGCCGTAGCGCCAAACCTGGTGCAACTCGTCGTGTCGCACTTTCTCTGGTCGGCTTGCGTGCAGGGTGCAGTCCCGGAACAGCACCATGTCCTCGGCGCCGAGTCTGAGAGCCTTGGCCAGTTCACGCAGATTGTGGCTGCGTAGGTGAGCAGGAAGGTCGCTGGTGCCGCGTAGTCCCTGTCGCTTGAGCCAAGCGGATTTCAGTCCGCATTCGACCGCGTAAAAAAGCAGCAAGTATCCGGAATTATCTCCGGCCAGGCGGTCGGCGGCGTCGCGATGTGCGACGTAACTCGCGCGGAGTCCAGCCATCCGTACTTCAACAGCCATGGTGCACAGCGTACTGCGGCGGCGGCTGCCAGTGACATGAATTGTGCGGGAACTGGTCGCCTAGCAACCGGCGAATAAACAGCATCCCGAACGGGTGAACGTGTCCGCGGCTACCTGCTGCTGCGGTATAAGTCCTCGCCCGGTGCCCAGGCGCGCATCAACTCCGCGTAGGTGGGCGAGGTCGCCAGCAACTCCTCGTGCCGGCCGACCACGGGTGGGCCGCCGTCCATGACCAGCACGCGGTCCGCGCGCACCGCCGAGCTGAGCCGGTGCGCGATCACCACCAGCGTCCCGCCGCGCCGCGCGAACGCCCGCTCGGCCACGGCCTCGGCCGCCGGGTCCAGCCGCGAGGTCGCCTCGTCCAGCACGACCACCCCGGCCGGGGACGCGTACACCCTGGCCAGCGCGATCAGCTGGGCCTCGCCCGAGGACAGCTCGCCAGGAACCACCATCCCGTCCAACCCGCCGAGCCGGGCCACCAACCCGGCCGCGCCCACCGCGCGCGCCGCGGCCAGCAACAACCCGTCGAACGAGGACAGCCCCTCGGCGGGCCCACCTGACAGCAGGACATCGTTGTCCAGCAACGAAAATCCCGCCGGGTGACCCGCATCCTCCACATCGGACAGTCCTGGGCCGGCGAACAGCGCCAGGTTCTCCCGCACGGTGCCGGTGAACACGTACGCCTCCTGCGGGATCAGCATCACCGCCCGGTGCCGCACCGCCGGGTCGATCGAGGTCACCGCGACCCCACCCAGCAGCACCTCGCCCCGCTCGGCCGGCAGCAGCCCGGTGACCAGGCTGGCCAGCGTGGACTTGCCGATGCCGCTCGGCCCCACCACGGCCAAGTGCTCACCCCACGGCACGGTCAGGTCCAGATCCCGCACCACCGGCTCAGCCCGCGCACCCCACCCGAAGGTCAGCCCGCGCACCACCAGATCACCCCCGGACGGTCCGGCAGGACGACCGCCCCCGACCGGACCGCGCCGCCGCCCCGGCTCGCCACCGCGCCCGCAACGCCGCTCGTCCGCACCGCCCGCCGCGGGCACCTCCGCCAGCCGGCGCAGGGTCACCGCCAGCCGCAGCACGGCCGCGCCCGTGGTCTCGGCCAGCCCGCGCAGCGCCGGCTGCACACTGCCGGTGAGGTAGACGACCACACCCAGCACGGCCCCCACCGACAGCCGCCCGTCAGCGACCATCCCCGGGGCGACCGCCAGCACCAGCAGCAGCGGCGCCAACCCACCGAGCGCCACCACCAGCGTGCGCACCGCGTTGGCGTCACCCAGCCGCGCGGCAGCCGCGGCCTGCCCGCTGATCTCCTGGCGCACCACGGCCTCGGCGACCGGCTCGGCGCCGCAGGCCACCACGTCCCGCAGACCGGCCAGCACCGCACCGGCCGCGCCCGCCGTGGTCTCCTCGGCCAGCACCAGGGCCCGCTGCCGGCGCACCAGCGCGCGCAGCAGCACCGCGTAGAGCACGGCCGTCACCACCACCGGCACCAGCACCAGCCCGGCCAGCCCGGCCGCCACACCCACCATGCCGACCAGCGCGGCCACGGTCACCACCAGCAGCGACCGGGACTGCACCAACAGCCCGGCGGTCACATCCCTGACCACCTCCACGTGCCGGGTGACCAGGGCGACCACCCTGGTGTCCGCCGGCCGCCACCGGGCGTCACCACCGTGCAGCGACGCCCGCACCACCGCGGTGACCAGCGCGTCCCGCAGCGGCTCCAGCACACCGCCCAGGCTGTGGAAGACCAGTCGCGACCCGAGCGCGCCCAGCACGGACAGCGCGCCGAACAGGGCCAGCCAGCCCAGCCCCGTCCACACCGCACCAGCGGCGAACCCCCGGTCCACGGCCAACGCCACCAGCCGGCCCGAGACCAGCGCCGGCACGCTCTCCAACACCGACCAGCCCAGCAACGCGAGCACGCTCCGCCACTGCGCGCCCAGCGTGCGCAGGTACCAGCGCCCGGTCAGCGCGGGAACACCCGGCTCCGCGCTCGCTCCGCTGGGTCTCGTCTGGCTCTCGCCCGACCGCGTCAGCCGATCCGCGCTGGGCTCCCTCATCCGGGGGCCTCGGTGAACACCGCCCGGTACCCCGGGTCGTCCCACAGCGTCCGATGTGGACCGACAGCGCGGATGCGCCCGTCCGCCAACCACACCACCAGGTCCGCCTCGGCCGCCGAGCTGACCCGGTGGGTGATGACCAGCCGGGTGCGGCCGGCCAGCACCGAGCTGATCGCCGAGCGCACCCTGGCCTCGGTGACCGTGTCCAGGCTGGCCGTGGCGTCGTCCATGACCAGCACGCGGGGCCGCCGGTAGATCGCCCTGGCCAGGCCCAGCCGCTGCGCCTCACCACCGGACAGCGGCGCCCGCTCCAGCGGGGTGTGCCAGCCCTCCGGCAGCAGCGCCACGGCCGGCGCCACCTGCGCGGCCGCCCCGGCCGCCCGCACCCCGTCCAGGTCCACCGGCAGGCCGTAGCCGACCGCGTCGGCCACGGTCGCACCCAGCAGCGCCGGCTGGTCGAAGGCGTAGCCCACGGCCGCGCGCAGCTCCGCCGGGTCCAGTTCGGCCAGCGCCACCCCGTCGAGCAGCACGCCGCCCCGGTCCGGCGTGCGCAGCCCCCCGGCCACCGCGGCCAGCGTGGACTTGCCCGACCCGGACACCCCCACCACGGCCACGTGCGCGCCCGCCGGCACCACCAGGTCCACCTCGTGCAGCACGTCGGCCACCCCAACCCCGCGCAGCTCAAGCCGGCCGGGCCCGGCCGGCAGCCGCGCCGCGCCGGTGGCCGGCGGCGCGCTGTCCAGCACCTCGGCCAGCCGGTCCGCGCTGACCCGCGCCCTGGCCAGGCTGGTCAGCAGGGGAGTGGCGCGCACCAGGCTCATGCCCAGCGCCACGTAGCCGAGCGCGGCCAACACCTCGCCGGCGGTGAGCCGGCCGGCCAGCAGGCCGAAACCGGCCGCGGTGAGCACGGCCAGTTCCACGGTGGGCAGCAGCAGCGCGGCCCGCCAGATCATCCCGGCCTGCGCGTGCCACATGCCCGCGCCGGCCGCGTGCAGGTCGGGCAGCGGCCGCAGCACCCGCCGCGCCTCCTGCTCGGCCACGCCGGCCGCGGTGATCGTGCGCAGCCCGCGCACCGCCTCCACCAGCCGGGCGGCCAGCTCACCGGACAACCGCTGGTAGCCGGCCACCTGGTCGGCGGTGCGCCGCAGGTGGCCACGGGCCAGCCGCGCCGCGACCGGCACGCTCGCGGCGAACACCACGGCCAGCCGCCAGTCCAGCAGCGCCAGCGCGACGATCGCGCCCACCGAGGTGAGCGCGGAGGTCACCAGCTGCACGGCCACGGTGGCGATCCCGCCGGCCTGCGCGCAGTCACCGGTGAGCCGGCTGACCGCGTCCCCCTCGGGGAACCGGCCGAACGGGCCGAGCCGCAACAGGTGCTGGATCAGGCTGGTCCGCAGCCACGCGGTCGCGGTGCTGGTGGCGCGGGCCCTGGCCAGCACGCCGAGCACGTCACCGAGGACCACGGCCAGCGCGACCACCGCCAGCCACCCCAGTTCGCCGGTCGCGGTGACCCCGGCCAGCGCGGCGTCCACGCCGCTGGCCATCGCGTCGGGCAGCAGCAGCCCGGCCGCGGTGGCGGTGCCACCGGCCACGGCCACCAGCACCGGCCACCCCGGGGCGTGCCGGGCGGCGCCCCACAACAGCCGGTCACCCGGGTGCCCGCTGGACGATCGGTCCCAACCAGTGATCACGTCTGTTGCTCCGGCCGGCCTCAGGCGGATGATGCGAACTGGTGCGGGAGCGGCACACCTCGCCTGTGCCGCTCCCGCACCCCGTTGTTCAGCTGTTCAGGCGCGCCACGCGCGACGCGCCGGACCAGCCGGGACGGCTCAGTCCTGGCAGGTGACCAGGCTCACGCTGCTGTCGCCGCACAGCAGGAGGCTGGCCTGGCTGCCACCGCCGCCGCCACCCCGCAGGTCCAGCTCGGGGGCGTCCAGCTCCTGCAGCTCCAGCACGAACTCCATGGTTCCTCCTTGATCGGTGTTTTTCGGTGGTTCCGCCCGGTCGGTCGCCCAGCCGGTCGGTTCAGGGGGCCGACGCCACGGGGGCGTCGGCGGGGACGTGCCGTTCGCCGAGGAACGGCAGTGGGGGAACGCGGTCGTCCACCGCGGCCGAGACGGCCAGCAGCACCCCGGCGGTTCCGGTGGCCAGGTCCATGGACAGCCGCAGCAGTTGGTTGCCGGGGAAGGCCAGCTCGCCCCGGAAGTCGACCGCGTGCAGGCCCAGTCGGGCCAGGTGCGTGGCCAGGCCACGCTCACCCTCGGGGTCGGGGTGGCGGCGCAGGCTCAGCGCGAGCGCGCTGATCAGCCCGGCCCGGCCCAGCCACAGCCCGGACTGGGCGACGTACTCGGCCAGCAGGGCGCGGCGCAGCGCCGGCAGCTCGGCCGCGCTGGCCGCGTCCGGGGCGTGCTCGGCCAGCTCCTCGGCCACCACGGCGATGCCCGCGCTGCCCACCTCCAGGTAGGGCAGGCTGCGCACGGTCCCGTCGCGCACCTGGAGCCGGCCGTCGTCGCGGCGCTCGCACTCCTGGAGTTCCCGCAGCAGCGCCCGGTCGGCCAGGTCCAGCCAGGCGCGGTCGCCGGTGCGCCGGAACAGGTGGACGAACAGCAGCGCCGGACCGGACCAGCCGTGCATCAGCCCGGCCCTGGCCGACGCGCCCGGGCCGGCCGCACCGGCCAGCGCGCCACCCAGCCGGTCGCCGACGGCCAGTGCCTGGTCCAGGTGCTCCGGCCGCTGCCAGACGTCGGCCAGCCGGGTCAGGGCCAGGCCGATGCCGGCGAGTCCGCCGTGCAGGCCGTGGTCGCGCACGTCCGCCACCAGCGGGGTGAACTCGTCGACCAGGGCGCCGGCCGGCTCGTGGTGGCCGAGGTCGGCGAGCACCGCGGCCACGCCGAACGCGCCGTCGTACAGGCCCGGCCGCCGGGGCGGTGTCGTGCGCACCGCCTGGACCAGCCAGTTCTCGTGCTCCGGGTAGCGCCCGGCACCGGTCACGGCCAGCGCGTGCAGCACCCCGGCCGCGCCGTAGCCCAGGGTGGTGCCGCCCGAGGAGAACTGCTCGATGTCACCGGGGAACAGCCGGTCGCCGCGCTCCGGGGTGGCGCTGGCCAGGATCGCCTCGACCATGGACTTGCGCGCCCCGGACCAGTCCACCTCGGTCCGGTTCGGCACCGCCGCGGTCTGCGCCACCGGCCACCCGGCGCCGCCCCCCACCCCGGCCGCCCCCACCCCGGTTGCCCCAGCACCCGGCGACCCGGCCCCCGACGACCCAGGCCCCGGCGACCCGGTCGGTGTCGGCCGCAGGACCTGTTCGACCTGGGCGAGGTAGTCGTCCGGCAGCGCGCAGCGCTCCCGCACGAACCGCAGGTAGGTGGGCAGCTTGTCCGGGGCCAGCGGCAGCAGCGGGTTCATCGGCAGGAACAGCCACAGCCGCAGCGCGGCCAGCGCGTAGTGGTCGATGGCGAAGCCGTGCCGGTCGGGAGGCGCGGCGAACCCGGGCGCGCCCAGCGCGGGCCGCCGGCCCGTCTCCACCGGGAAGGCCAGCTCGAAGTCCACCAGCCCCACCCGGTCGTGCTCGTCGACCAGCACGTTGCGGTTGTGCAGGTCGCCGAAGACCAGACCGCGCTCGTGCACCGCGCTGACCACCCGGCCGATGCCCTCGGCCACGCGCAGCGCCCGCTCGGTGTAGGCGGCCAGCTCCGCGTCGGTCGCGGCCGGCTGGGTGAGCGGGTAGTTGTGGGCCAGCCAGTTGCCCAGCGGGATGCCGGGCAGCTTGCTGAGGGCCAGGAAGTGGTGCTCCCACACGGTGAACCGGTCGAGGACCCGGGGCACCCCGGGCACCCCGTCCAGCCGGAGCAGGGCCTGGTGCTCCCAGTCCAGCCTGGTCACCGCGTCGGTGCCGTCCGCGTCCAGCCCGGCGTACGGGCGGGCCTCCTTGAGCACCGCGGGCTGCCCGTCCGAGCGCCGGGTGGCGAGGTAGACGCCGCCGCCGTTGGAGAAGTGGATGGCGCTGGTCACCTGGTAGGGCATGTCCGCCGCGCTGCCGCTGCGGCGGGCGGCTACGTGTGGTGACAGGAACTCGGGCAGCGTGACCCAGTCGGGCACGTGGAAGCCGGGGCGGCGTTCGTCCGGGACGAGCACGCCGTCCGGCCGTTCGATGGCGGTCACCTGCTCGCCGTGCTCGTTCGCGGTCCACCGCTCGACAAAGCCGCCATAACGCACGTAAAGCGGCCCGGCGCCATATCGGAGGTCGCTGAGGATGTAGGGGCCCGGCTCGCCGGACAGGGTTTCATCCAGATCGGACAGAATGCGTTCCAAATCGCTGTCGCTGGCCGGGTAAATGGTGATCAGTTTGCCGCTGGCGGCGCGGGACGCGTATTTCGAGTTCCGGGCGAGCAGGATCTTCTCGGTGCGCAGGACCTTGAATGGGATGTGCCGGGCCAGACAGTATTCGCCGACCTTCGCGATCAGCCGGCGGGCATTGTCCGGCGTGCCGGACACGTGGATCTTCCAGCCCTGTCGCCGCCCGGAGAGATCACCGGCGGGCGGCAGGTAAACGCGCCAGCCGCCCAGGTCGTGCTCGGTCCAGGAGGATTCCGGCATCGACGGCACCGCGCTGGACAACGACCCCTCGTCATTGTCGAGGTGACGGGGCACCTCGTAGAAGAGCCGGTCCGCGAAGCAGTACGCCTCGTAGCGGGAATCCATTTGCCGAACCCCTCCCCAGGTTCTGCCGCTGACCGTTGTCGAGATCGGGGTCGAGTCGGTCTGCGACGTTATGACCGAGAGCTATTCCCCCATAGCGAGTGGGGCAGTGCCAATCCGCCATTCCTATGAATCCGGGTTGGGACGGCGCGCCTGAAATCGTTTACATACCGGCGAGTTCAAACCCTGTGTGGCCAAAAAATCCTGCGATTCACCCGATCGGGAGGTAACGCGTTCGGAGTAGCGGGACCGGTCGGCCGGGTGGTGATCTCCCAGTTGATCACTCCACGCCCTGTCACCAGTGGATACGTCGTGTGATGAATGCGTGGGTGAGGCCCGACACGAGCGTGTTACACAAAGTCATTGTTACCGGTGGGTTAACCGTCAGGCCGACGCGTCCCTGGCATACCTCCCGGGCGGCACACCCACCGCCTCGGTGAAGTCCCGCACCAGATGTGCCTGGTCGGCGTAGCCCAGCTCGGCGGCGAGCCCCGACCAATCCACGTCATCACCGCGGGCGGCCCGCTCCGCGGCCTCGTGCAGCCGACACCGCCGGATCACCCACTTCGGGCTCACCCCCACGTACTCGGCGAACAACCGCTGCAGCCGCCGCACGCTGACGTCGAACCGCCCGGCCAGCGCGTCCACCCGGACGATCCCCTGGTCGCGGGCGGCCAGGTCGACCACCTCGGCCACCAGGTCCACCACCGGATCCGGCTCGGGCGGCGACAGCAGCAGGAACTCGTCCAGCACCCGGGCCACGGCCGCGTCCGCGCCCGCCGACAGCACGGCCGCCTGCAGGATCGCCCCGTCCACCGGGAAAACCTCGGCCAGGTCCAGCGTCCGGTCGGTGATCGTGCTGACCGGGGCCCGCAGGAACGGCCGGAACCCGCCCGGCCGGAACCGCACCCCCACCGCCAGGCCGCGGTCGGTCAACCGCCGGCTGAACCCGCCCCGGACCACGCCCACCACCCGGGGCGGGCCGTCACCGAACACCACCTGCACCACGGGATGGGTGAGCAGCCGCTGCTGGTGCGGCTCGCCACCGCGCAGGTCCCAGCGCACCATCCAGTAGTGCGCCACGAAGGCGGCCAGCGCGGGCGCGGGCAGGTGGCGTGACAGCTGGAACTTCGCCCCCGCCAGGCGCGGGTGCAGGATGCCGCGGGTCGAGCCGATCACCCGCCGCAGGGTAGCCACCGTTCCTGACAGTTCCCGGGGTCCGCTCCCGGGGCTGCTCCCCGGCGCCACCGCCCGGGGCCACCACCCGGGGCCACCACCCGGGGCCACCGCCAGCCTGTCGCGTTTGTTCAATACCGCGCCGCACCGCCCGACTAGCCTGCCACCGGCCCGGCCAGCGCCAGCGGCACCGGGCCACCCAGGCGAGGACGAGGAGGAACCGCGGTGGACGCCAGCCAGCCGACGACAACCAGCGAAACGACCCAGCAGACCGGCCCAGCCGGCGGAGCCGGTACAGCCGTCGCGCCCGAGCACTCCCCGACCGAGCACTCCCCGACCGGACACGGCCCGGTGCTCGCCGCGGCCGGCGCGAACGCCGTGGCCGTCATCCAGGCCATCGGCGACGACCAACTGGACCTGCCGACCCCGTGCACCGCCCTCGACGTCCGCGGCCTGCTCAACCACCTGCTGTTCTGGGCGCCCGCGCTGACCGGCGCCGGCACCGGCCAGCCGGTCCACCGCGACGCCGCCGCCGAACGCGACCAGGACCTCGTCCAGGGGGACTGGCGGCGGCGGTTGACCGAGCACGCCCTGCCCGACCTGGTGCGGGCCTGGTCCGCGCCGGGCGCCTGGACCGGCACGGCGAACATGGGCGGCCTCGAACTGCCCGCCGGCGTGGTCGGCTCCATGGTGCTCGCCGAACTGGTGGTGCACGGCTGGGACCTGGCCGTGGCAGTGGGTGTGGACGGGGATTTCCGCTGCGAGGACGATGTGGCTCAGGCCGCCCACCGGGCGGTCGCCGGCCTGGCCGAGCAGGGCCGCGCCCTCGGCGCGTTCGGGCCCGAGGTGCCGGTGGCCGCCACGGCACCACTGCTGCACCGCGTGCTCGGGCTGGCCGGCCGTGACCCAGGGTGGTCCAGCGCACGTTGAGGAGCCGGATGACCGTCAAGGACACCGACACCCGCACCGGCCCGACCGGGGCCGGCGCGGTCGACACCGGGCTGCTCGGCCCGGACTCGGTGAGCTGGCAGCTGCACGCCGACCCGGCCATGTGGATCGCCGGCATCTGCAGCCTCTACCTGCAGGCCCTGCACCCACTGGCCGCCGCGGGCGTGATCCAGCACTCCAACTTCCGCCAGGACCCGATCGGCCGGCTCGCCCGCACCGCGAGCTTCGTCAGCCTGGCCACCTACGCCACCCGGCCCGAGGTGGCGGCGGGCGCGGCCAAGGTGCGCGCGGTGCACCGGTCGCTGCGCGGCCGGGACCCGGACACCGGCGCCACGTTCCGCATCGACGACCCCGAACTGCTGCTGTGGGTGCACTGCGCCGAGGTGAGCACCTTCCTCACCGTGCTGCGGCTGGCCGGCTACCCGCTGACCCCCGCCCAGGCCGACCGCTACCTGGACGAACAGCGCACCTCCGCCACCCTGGTCGGGCTGCACGCCGACGAGGTGCCCGGCAGCCGGGCCGAGATGGCCGAGTACTTCGCCGCCGTCCGGCCCCAGCTGCGCCGCGGCGCCGACGCCGACGTGGTCTACGAGTTCCTGCACCGGCCGCCGCTCACCGGGCCGCTGCGCCTCGGTGTGCCCGTCTACCAGGTGCTGGCCGGCCACCTGGCCTACTCGGTGCTGCCCGACTGGGCCATCCAGCACTACGGCCGCCGCCCCTACCCCGGGCCGGTGGCGCGCGCCATGCTGCGCGCCGTGCGCCGCACCGCGCTGCTGGTGCCCGGCTCGATCCGCTGGCGCCGGCCGGCCGGACACGTGCCACGCGCCATCGCGCGACTGGGCCCACAGGCCACCCCCTCGCCCCGGCGGCTGCCCCGGGACTGACCGCGCCGGGCCACGCACGACGCCCAACCCCCGGTCGGCGCCTGACTCCCAGCCAGCGCCCGACCCCCCGAACAGCACAGGGCCGCCCGGTCGGTTGACCCGGGCGGCCCTGTGGCGTTCCTGTCCGGCCTACTGCTGCAGGGCGGACTTGCCCAGCCAGGTGTTCCAGTCCAGCGCCCAGTCGTAGTAGTCACCGTCCACCGTGGACAGTGGGATGGTCGACCCCACCACCTCGACCGGGTCGCCGGTCAACACCGAGTCGAAGTAGAGCTTGGCGTTGGCCGGGGACAGGTTCGCGCAGCCGTGCGAGACGTTGCGCCTGCCCTGGTCGTTGATGGAGCCCTGGTAGCCGTGGATGAACTCGCCGTTGTTGGAGATGCGCACCGCCCACGGCACCACCACGTTGGCGTAGTTGTACCGGGGGTTGGTCATCGGATACGTGTCGTGCTTGGACATCACCACGTGGGTGCCGCCCCTGGTCACCCGACCGGGGTCGCTGTCCAGGCCGTAGCTGGCCGGGAAGTCCCAGACCTGCTGGCCGTCCCGGGTCACCACCATCCGGTGGGTCTGCACGTTCGCGGTCACGATCTGCGAGCGGCCGATGGTGAACGTGGCGGTGACGTCCTGCTTGCCGTACGCGCCGTCGCCGTGCGGGACCCCGTAGAGCATGGCCCGGACCGTCACCGACGTGCCCGGCTTCCAGTACTCCTTGGGCCGCCAGTGCACCGACTTGTCGTCCAGCCACGCCCAGGCGCCCTCGGTCGGCACCGACGTCTCCACGCTCAGCGCCTTCTGCACCGCGGCCTTGTCCTTGACCGGTGAGCTGAAGGTCACCGCGATCGGCATGGCCACGCCGTAGGTCTTGTCGTCACCCACGTTCAGGCTGCCGCTGATCTGGCGGGCCGGCTTGACCGTGGAGAACGAGCCACCGATCTCGGCGTCCTTGCCGTCCGCGCCGACCGCCTTGCCCGACCAGGTGTAGGTCTTGCCGTAGCCGAGCGCCTCCTTGGCCGTCCAGGTGAGCTTGTCCGCGGACAGCTCGCCGGCCACCTCCTTGCCCTCCGAGTTGGTCAACCGCACCTCGGAGATCGAGCCGTCGGCCACGCTGACCCGGATGGGTCCGGCCGGGCTCACGTCGGTCGCACCGCCCGCCGGCTCAGCGGTGATCCTGGCCGCTGGCTTGGGCTGCTCCGACGTTGTCGACTGGGTCACAGTGGAGCCCCGCACATCCGCGGCGCCCGCACTGGTGCACGCCGTCAACGCGGGTGCCGTGAGGGCGAGGATCCCCAGAACCGCCCCAGCCACCCAGCCGCGTGCCTTCCCCGAACCACGTAACACTCTTGTTGCCCCCTTCGCGCCACCCGACGTAGTGATCGACGTCGGGGCGCCCCGCTTCGTTGGCAACAGCCTAAGTGATTGCTATCACAATTTTTTCGCGCACTGCTGGGGATGGAAGGCGTACGGTGACGACGATGCCGGTTGTCCAGCGGCCGTTCGGGTGGTATTCAGGGCCCAGACGGTGTGTTCAGAGGGCCACATAGGGTGATAGGCGCCACGCGATCAGGGCGAGGTGTCGAACGACTCACGCGGACAGGCGGATGTGCTAGCCGCCAGCTCCCAAAGGCGTTACGCTTGTGCACGCAGGCCGTGGATTTCTGTGTTCGTGCTTTACACGCTCGCGGAACAAGAAGCGGGCGTTGTGTCTTTCGCTGAAGTTGGCGGGGGAGCCGCCCGGGAGCGGCCGGGGCTGCACGGTGCAGCCCCAAGCTGATCCTGCGTATGGAGGCAGGTACATGGCACAGGGCACTGTCAAGTGGTTCAACTCCGAGAAGGGCTTCGGCTTCATCGCCCAGGACAACGGCGGCGCTGACGTCTTCGTCCACTACTCGGAGATTCAGGGTCAGGGCTTCCGCTCGCTGGAGGAGAACCAGCGGGTCGAGTTCGAGGTCGGCCAGGGCACCAAGGGCCCGCAGGCCCAGAACGTCCGGACCATCTGAGCCACCTGAGGCTTCGGTAGTTCAAGCACAGCAGCGGGGCCCCCGTCCGATCGGACGGGGGCCCCGCTCTGTCTGGCCCGTGTGTTCGGTTCTGCCGCCCGCTTCGGCCGTCCGGCTGCGCTACCTGTTCCGGCCGCTCCGGTCGACCAGCTCCAGTGGTTGGTCAAGCCCCAGCCCGGCACCGGGCATCGCGGCAACGCCACCGCTCAACGCCCCACCGGTGAGCCCGCGCGCCCGCAGCCGACGTTCAGCGGCCGCCGCCACCCTCGAACTGGCGCCCCGGCCGCCTTGGCCCTCGTGCCGGCGTCAGCAGGTCGCTGCAGCGCGGTGCCGGTGTCAGCGGCCGCTGTAGTGCCGTGCGGGCGTCAGTAGTCGCCGTAGCCGTCGTGCCGGCGGTTCTGGTGCTGCTCGCTCTCCTGCTGCAACCGCTGCATGACCCACTCGGTGGCCAGCGCCTGGGGGGAGGTCTGCCGCTCCGCGGCCAGCTCACGCAGCTGCTCGTTGGCGATCAGGGACAACCGCAGCTGGTAGACCTGCGCGTTGCCGAACCGGCTGCCGGACCCCGTGGTCTCCAGGTCGCTGTCCGGGGCGAGCGCCGCAAGGTAGGAATCCAGTTCCCGGTCGGGAGCCTGGCCCTGCCGGCTGCCCGCGTCCCGGCCCTGCCGGTCGGACTTGGCGGCGACCTTCGCGGCGGCTTTCGATCGTCCTAATCCAAGAGGCACCCGGCAACGATAACGGTTGGGTTGCGAGGCAGTGCACATTGTGGTGCTTGCCACAAGCCGGCGACGGCGGCTGATCAGCTGCCGCCCGGCGTCACCGCGTGCCGCGCACATGGAGAGGCCCCCGCGCCAGGGGGAGGAACGCGGGGGCCGGAGGGGATCTCCACAGGCGCTGACCGGGGGTGTGTCAGCAACTCGGATTGTTGCACGTGCACGCGAACATGGGGAGTGGGTTCGCCGGAAAAATCATCCGGATGCCCGACACGGGACACGTCAAGGTCACCCGATCGTTGGCTCGCCGTGGTGGCTGCGCAGCCGGGTCCGCGGTGATCACCGCACCGGCCCGCGGGTGAGCAACCGGAGCCCGCCGGCCCGGGGCGCCGCGGAGCCGAACTCGGCCCGAACACGGCCCGTCCGGTCGGGTTGATGATCTCCCTGAGTGGGAAACATGCCCGCATGAGGTTGATCGAATGGATGATCCACAGTGGCCTGTCGCGGCCCAACACTACTGATCGTCACCGAAAGTGTCTGGTGAATCACTCTCCGGGGGGCTGCGGGGGTGTTGGGACGGCGCTTAGCCTCGCCCCGAACCTCAAGTCGGGGAGGCAGCCATGAGCGGGTCCCTAGAAGTTCGCAAGTTCTTGTGGCAACAGGACGATTTCACCATCCGGCACTCACCCACGGTGCCGGCCCAGCGCACCGGGGAGCCCTCGCGCGTCTCGGACGACCAGGTTCACCGGGCACGCATCGCCGTGGCCCGGGGAGCGCAGGACGCCGACGACTGCCGGCTGCTGCTGGACATGCTCGGGTTGGCGCCCGCGGAGGACGGCCCGCCAGCGGTCCAGCGGTAGGCGACGTCGGTTCGTCGTGGCCGGCCGGACGGGTCGAGTGGCCCGTCCGGAGCGGTGGGGTTGCCAGATCGACATGATCATGGCCCCCACCCGCTCCGAGCGTGGGGCGCCCCGACGTCGCACGCCCCACCTGGTGTGGCTCCCCCGAGACGCGCACCCCCCGAAGCGCGCCTGCACAGGAGCCATCAACGGAAAACATACCGATCGGTCTCTTTCGCGGCAACATTTCGCCGTTTGTCAACCGTCAGTTGCGATAATTCTTACTAAATTGCGGCGTACGGGTGGTGGCTGTACACCACACGGGTGACGGGGTAACTTCTCGTAGTGCTGGTGATCAACTTCCAGTGCGCGCGGTGGCTCGAATTGGGGAGGGCTAGAGACGCCGCCCTGCCCCGACCCACGAGCCGGAGCCGCGATGTCCCAGCAGCGCCGGGCGCAAGCGACCAGGAACGCGATCCTCCTCGCCGCCGCCGAGGAGTTTGACCGCTGTGGGTACGCCGGCGCGTCGTTGAGTTCGATCCTGTCCCGCAGCGGAGTGACCAAAGGCGCTTTCTACTTCCACTTCCGGTCAAAGGAAAGCCTCGCGGTCACCCTGATCCAGGCCCGGGACGACGTATTGCCCTCGGTTTACCAGCGCTGGCGCGATCGCGGGCTCGACCCGCTGCGCACCCTGATCGGGTTCGTCGACGAGATGATCTGGTTGCTCACCCGCGACGCCGTGGTGCGGGCCGGCACCCGCCTGGCCGCCGAGTCGGAGTTGGTCGGCGCCGCGCCGTCGGCCGGGTGGTCGACCTGGGAACGCGTGCTGGCCGGCCTGCTGGTGGACGCACAGCGCCTGGGGCAGTTGCAGCACTGGGTCGACCCGGTTGAGGCCGCCAGGGTGATCTGCGCTGCCGCCGCCGGCGTGCAGGCCCTCGCCGACACCCCCGACCGGGAGCTGGACGGCGGCACGCGCATGCGGGAGATCTGGCGCTACCTGCTGTGCGGGGTGGCCGCCCCGGAATGGCGCGACATCACGCCCTGCGCCGGCGACGTCGCCACGTGACCAACGTCACCACGTCCGGTTGATCCGGCCCGCGCAGCCCGTTCACCGCACCGGTGCCGACCGTGTCTGCCGCGATCGATCCGAGCGCGCGAGGTCAGGGCGCGCCGTCTGTCATTCGTCGTATTGGCTGGTCAGAACGGGATCTTGGGGCGTTGCGGTGGACCGCGAATGCCACCTCCGGCGGTGGCTGACGGCTCTGCGGCGGGCTGACGAGCGCGTCGGCGCGGGGGTCGGCCGCGGGGTGCGCGGGGCTGGGTTGATCGGGTCGAAGGGCCGGCTGGCCGCCCCGCAGCCCCGAAGTGCTCGACAAAACCGCAGGTCAGAAGCTTTGAGGACCCCCGTTTTGGAGGATCAGGGGTTCGTGTCCTATGCTTTCGATGCTTCCAACGGGCAGCCGTTGGAGGGCCGGTCCAAGGACCAAGCCCCCATCGTCTAGCGGCCTAGGACTCCGCCCTTTCAAGGCGGCAGCGCGGGTTCGAATCCCGTTGGGGGCACGGCAACAAAGGCCGCAAGGCCCTGTGGCGCAGTTGGTTAGCGCGCCGCCCTGTCACGGCGGAGGTCGCGGGTTCGAGTCCCGTCAGGGTCGCAGGTAGCGCCCGACCAGTAAGGTCGGGCGCTTGAGGCCAGGTAGCTCAGTCGGTACGAGCGTCCGCCTGAAAAGCGGAAGGTCGCCGGTTCGACCCCGGCCCTGGCCACAGTCTTCAACGAAGTGCAGATCCACCCACCCGAAGCCCGTCGGTTCCCCCGGCGGGTTTTGTCGTCTCTGCGGGCGCTCGCCGCCGGCCCGCCCCGCCAGCACCCCGCGCCCAACCCAATCGGCGCGCAAGGCCGCTCAGTGCCCGAGCTGATGAGGGCAGATGACCTTCGTCACATTCCGACCTGAGCGCAGCCCCCGCCCTCCCAGGGGGGCGACCCCGGCTCCAGCCTATCCGTGGGGCGTGGTGTGGATCACGGTTAGCTGGTGGGCTGTGGATAACCGCGGCCGGTGTGGATAACTCGCGTCCCGATCGGGTGAGTGGGTTGACCTACTCGGCGAAGTTGACCAGGGCCAGGGCCTGGTCGTCGTGGACCTTCGGGCGGGGCCAGCGCTGGCCGGTGGGGTCGCTCAGTTCGGCGGCTCGCACCCGGTCCAGCACCGCTTGCGCACCCTGGTCGGCGGCCAGGTTCCGCACGGCCGTCCAGTCCGGGAACACGCCGTAGTCGTCCACCCCGCAGGACACCCCGTCGCTGGCCAGCAGCACCGCGGTCAGCTCGGCGCGGGGCCAGCTCGCGGTCACCGCGTGGCGCGCGGCAGCCGGATCGGCCTCGGCCACCCAGAAACCGCCGGGCCGGTTGCGCAGCGCGCCCACCCGCTCGGCGGACTCGCGCACCGCGGCCGCGTGATCACCGCCGTAGCCCCCGCCACCGCGCAACCGGGCCCGGTAGCCACCCGGCCGGGGCAGCAGGGCCAGCCGCTCGTCGACCAGGGGCAGGGCCGCCCCGTCCCGGGTGAACGCCACGACCGGGCTGTCCGCCAGCACCAGCGCGTCCACCCCGTGCTCGGTCCACCGGGCGATCGCCACCGTGCTCGACGGCGAGTCCCCCGGGGTCAGGCCGTGTTCCGCGGCGACCGCCGCGATGGCGTCGGCCAGCAGGTCGACCAGGTTCGCCGCTGGTGCGGCGGCCAGCCGCTGGCCGATCGCCAGGGAGAGCTGCTGCGCGTACCAGCCGCCGCTGCGCGCGTCGGGGCGGGTGGCGGTGGCACCGTCGAGCAGCACCACCGCGTGCGGCAGCACCACCACGCGGTCCTCGGTCGGCCGGGCGAGCCCGTCCAGCCCCACCCCGGCCTGCTCGGCGACCTCGATGCTCGGCATGGCACCGACCCTAGTTGGCCACCCCGACAAGGCACCCGCGACTGGGCGAGCAGGTCACGACGCGGGCGCGGCCACCTCGGGCGCGGTCGGCCGCCACACCAGGAAGGGCAGGAACGCCTGGGTCAACGGGCCGATGCTGATCGCGTAGAGCACCGTGCCCACACCGACCGTGCCACCCAGCAGCCAGCCGATCACCAGCACGGTCAACTCGATTCCGGTGCGGGTCAGCCGCAGCGACCAGCCGGTGCGCCGGGACAGTCCGGTCATCAGGCCGTCCCGGGGGCCCGGGCCCAGCCGCGCCCCGATGTAGAGGGCGGCGGCCACCCCGTTGAGCACGATGCCGGCGACCATCAGGACGATGCGGGCCAGCAGCGACTCCGGGGTGGCCAGCACGGCCAGGGTCGCGTCCACCGACACCCCGATGACGACCACGTTGGCCACCGTGCCCACACCGGGCCGCTGGCGGAGCGGAATCCAGCACAGCAGCACCACCGCGCCGGTGATCATGGTGATCAGGCCGAAGCTCATGCCGGTGAGCTGGGTCAGTCCCTGGTGCAGCACGTCCCACGGGTTCAGGCCGAGCGCGCCGCGCACCTGCAGGCCCATGCTCATCCCGTACAGGGCCAACCCCACGGCTAATCGGACCAGACGGCGCCCTGGCTGGACGGTCACCGGTAGTGGATGCAGCTCAACAGTGGCCATGTGGCCATCATTGACGGCAAGTGGCTGTACTTCGATAGCCAATACTAAATAATTGGCCACATGAGTAGCGAGGTTCCACCGCTGGCTGCCCGGATGTCCGCCCGCCGCCTGTCCCAGTCACTCGGCCACTGGCGCCGCCGCGGCGCCCGGCAGGGCTCGGCCGACCTCGCCGCGGGCATCCGGATGCTGGTGTTGGACGGTCGGTTGCCGCCCGGCACCCGGCTCCCAGCCGAACGGGAGCTGACCGAGGCGCTCGGGGTCAGCCGGACCATGGTCACCGCCGCCCTCGAACAGCTGCGCGCGGACGGGCTGGTGGCCAGCAGGCGCGGGGCCGGCTCCTGGGTCGCCCTGCCCAGGGGCACCGGCAGCCGAGGCGGCGACACCCCCATGGTCGGCCACGGCATGATCGACCTGGCCAGGGCGGCGCCGTTCGCCATGCCCGGCGTTGCCGCGGCCATCGAGGCGGCCACCCCGCGCGTCGCCGGGGAACTGGCCGAGCACGGCTACTACGAGTACGGCATCCCCGAGCTGCGGCAGCGCATCGCCGACCGGTACGTGGCGCGTGGCCTGCCGACCACCGCCGACCAGATCCTGGTCACCAACGGCGCCCAGCACGCGTTCGCGCTCGCCCTGCAACTGCTGGTCTCACCGGGCGACCGGGTGCTGGTCGAGTCCCCGACCTACTGCAACATCCTGGATTCGATCCGCGCCGCGCACGCCATTCCCGTTCCGGTCGCGCTCACCGAGGACGGGTGGGACCTGGACGGTGTGGAGGCGGCCCTGCGGCAGGCGGCGCCCAGGCTCGCCTACTTCATCGTCGACTTCCACAACCCCACCGGGCTGCGGCTGGACGCCGAGGGGCGGCAGCGCCTGACCGCCGCGCTGACCAGGACCAGGACCCTGGCCATGGTCGACGAGACGTACGTGGAGATCGACCTGGAGGGCGACCCGCTGGACGGTCCGCCACCGGTGGCCTCGTTCGCCGAGGACGTGGTGATCACCATCGGCTCGGCGAGCAAGGCCTACTGGGGCGGTCTGCGGCTGGGCTGGCTGCGGGCGCCGAGGGAGATGGTCAACCGGCTGGTGTCGGTGCGCCCGGCGATCGACCTGGGCTCGCCCGTGTTCGAGCAGGTCGTGCTCGCCCAGTTGCTGGCCGACAGCGACCGCCTGCTGCCGCCGAGGCGGCGGGAGCTGGCGCGGCTGCGGGACGTGCTCGCCGAGGAGCTGCGGGCGACCCTGCCCGAGTGGTCCTTCCGGCTGCCCTCCGGCGGTCTCAACCTCTGGTGCCACCTGCCGGCACCGGTGAGCACCCGGATCGCGGTGTCCGCGCAGAACCACGGTCTCCGGTTGGCGCCAGGATCCCGGTTCAGCGCCCACGGCGGGCTGGAGCGGTGGTTGCGGCTGCCGTTCGTGCTGGCCGAGGACGTGCTGCGGGACGCGGTGCGCCGGCTCGGCCTCGCCTCGGCATCGGTGTGCGGGGCGGACGCGGGACGGGCCGGCGGCTGTGGGGTCGGCGCTGCCGTGCGGGGTGGCCAGGACTGCGAGGACGGGGTCGTTCCGGCGACGTGAGGCCGGCGACGTGAAGTCGGTGGGGTGAGGCCGGCGATGTGAGGCCGGCGGCGTGCGGCTGGGGGCGGGAACTGCGGCGCGGTGTGCCCTGTCGGCCGGGGGCCTCCGTGGTCAGCGGAAGCCCCCGGCCGGCGGCGGTCGCGCAGGGGATCTGGTCCGATACAGCCCCTCGATGTGCCGGACCAGACGGCAACCACCTCGGGCGGCCCGAGCACCGCGGGGGCAACGCGGCACCGGGCGACCCCGACCTGACCGGGCGCGGTGGTCAGGTCGGGAAGTCGGGTGGGTGGAGAACCAGATGAGCGGGTTGAGCGCTGAGGCGGGAGCGCGCCAACGGCACGGTGACCCGGCTCACCGGCGCGAACTCCGGCAGGAGCGGACAGGTTCGCTGGTCAGCCGCTGATCACGGGGTCGGAAACGCGCTGTGGCGCCGCCACCGGCGACCGGGCCGTGCCCGCGGCACGACGCACCGCGAACCTGGCGCTGGGCAGGTCAGTCGGGGGTGGTGGTGGGCAACCCCGGACCGCGGTCCACCGGCTGGTGCTCGGCGGACGGGCTGGAGGTTAAGCCGAGCGGCGGCCACAGGGCCGCGTGCGTCGGCAGCGAGCCGGGGGCGCCGCCCCTGGCCCCGGCGGAGGGCTCGCCCGGGTGCAGGGTGGCACCGGGTGCGGCCGGCTGCTGCGGGGGCTGCGGGACCGACGGGGTGTGCGGCGCGTCCGGCAGGGGCGGCTTGACGCCGGTTGCCGGTGCCGTGCCGGTGGTGCGCTCCTTGGTCGCCACCTTGCTGGCGGCGGTCCCGGCCGACCCGGCCGCGGTGGCCGCGGTGGCCGACACCCCGGGCACGGCCGGGGTCAGCGCGCTGTTCTGGGGCAGGTCCTCGCCCCCGGGGTTGGCACCGGTGTCGATGTCAATGTCGGTGTCGGGCGGTGCGGTGGCGTCACCCGGCTCCGGCCACGGGACCGGGTGGAGCGCACCGGTGTCGGGCAGCCCGGTCCCGGGGGCGGGGAAGGCGTCCTGGTCGGAGTCGGAGCCCGTGCCGGGCAGCAGGCCCAGGCCGGGGCCGGGGTGATCGCCGGGCAGCGGGCCCGGGTGCGGGACCGGAGCGGTGGGAGCGGGAACCGGCAGACCGACCGTGTCCACCACGTTGGCCGCGGTCGACCTCAGCCAGTCGCTCGCGGCGGCCAGGCAGGACAGCGCCGGCGCCTGGGGGTTCGGGCCGGTCGGGACCGACTGGGACGCGTCAGAGGGGGGCGCGTCAGAGCGGGGCACGGCAGACCGGGTCAGGCCGGGCTGGGGGAGGGTGGGCGGCTGCTGATCGATCCGGGTCGAGCCGGAACCAGCAACGGGCGCCGCGGGCGCGCTGTTCGCGTCGGCGGCGGTGTCCTCGGTCCGCTGGGCCGGTGAACCAGCGGCGGTCGTTGGCGTCGCTGGTGCGGAGCCGGCCGGTTGGGCGGAGACGGCGGGGAGCGGGCTGGGCGCGGTGGCGAGCGCCGCGCTGTCGGCGGTCGCCGCTGACGCCGCGGCGCTGGCAGCCAGCCAGGCGATCGTGGTGAACCCGGCGACGGCAAGCACGCGCAGCGCGAGGACGCGCACGCGTGCGCCAACGCGACCCACCGCACCCGTCGGGGTCACGGCTATCACCACCGTTCGTAACCGGCGACGCGGCGTGCCGCGCGTCGACGACGTGCATATGTCTAGCACCTATGACCCGTTTTACGAACTCCCCCGGAGTGAACCACCCATAAAGGCGACTTGCCGCCGCCGCGTGGAGTGGTAAGGGAACCGGCGGACACGGTCTGTCGCGTTCACTGGTCCGGGTGATCACTCGACAAATCCATTTTGGACACTGTGTGTGTGCGGCAAGGTGTCCATCGTGGACAATCAATCAACGGAGAGTGAGCGCCACGTCTCCCTGGCTGAGCTGGTCGAGGAGTGGCGGGCGCACTGGACCGACCTGTTGCTGCACGACGCCGGCGGGCCGGGGGAGTGTCTGGTCCGGGCGGGGGAGCTGGTGGTCACCCCGGACGGCCTCGGCCACGTCGTGGACCGGCTGGGCCGGTGGATCGAGCGGGTTGAGCCGACCGAGGAGCTGAACCTGGCCAGGATCCACCTGCGGGCCAGCGAACGCGACCGGTGCGTGCACATCGCGCAGGACGTCGGCCAGCACATCCCGGTGGCGGCCAACCACGTGCACATCGGCGCGCCGCTGATGATCGGCACACCCCTGATGGTCGGCACCCCGCTCATGGTCGGCACCGGCGCCGAGGCCGACCGGACCGCTCCGGTGCCGGCACCGCCGGAGCTGACCTGGCACCCGCCGGTGAGCGTGGCCGTGCTGGACACCGGCCTGGACCCGCACCCGTGGTTCGCCAGGCGCAGCTGGCTGGCCGAGTGGGGACTCTCCCCCGAGGTGCTCGACGGGGACGGCAGCCCAGGGCAGGACCGGCAGGCCGGCCACGGCACCTTCGTCGCCGGTGTGGTGCTGCAACACGCGCCCGGCGCGACCCTGCGCCACCAGCGCGTGCTGTCCTCGTTCGGCCTCACCGACGACCTGACCGTGGCCGCCGGCCTGCGCCGGATCAGGCGGACCGCCTCGGCCCAGCGGATGCCCCTCGACGTGCTGGTGCTCACCGCCGGCTGCCACACCAGCGACAACACCTGCCCGCCGCTGCTGCGCCGGGAGATCGCGCTGTTCGACGACGCCGTGGTGGTGGCCGCCGCCGGCAACGGCGCCACATCCCGGCCGTTCTGGCCGGCCGCCCTGCCCGAGGTGCTGGCGGTGGCCGCGACCCACCCGGACGGGCGGCTGGCCGCGTTCTCCAACCACGGCCCCTGGGTGGACGCCGCCGCCGTGGGCGTGGACGTGGTGAGCAGCTACGTCCGGCTCCGCCCGGCCCGCAACGACACCGCGCCGGGCACCGAGACCAGGTCGTACGGCTTCGCCAGGTGGAGCGGCACGTCCTTCGCCGCCCCCAGGGTCGCCGCCGAGGTGGCCGCGCTGCGCCACAGCGGGCTGGACCCGGCGCGGGCCAGGGCGGCGGCCTGCGAACGCCACCCGGTGCCGCGCTGACCCGTGCCGCGCTGAGGCGCTCGGCGCTGACCCGCTCGGTGCCGTCTGCGGCAGTGGACGGTGTCACGCCGTCCGCGGCAGCGGAGGGTGCCACTCGTTCGGGGGTATTGGGGAACAGCGCGGCCGTGACCTCCTTCCAACCCGTGTCGCCACCCACGCACGGCAGAGGAAGGAGCGACGGGTGCCGGAACGGGACACGGCGGAACTGGTGGACCTGGCCAGAAACGGCGACCAGGACGCGTGGCGCGCGCTGGTGGACCGGTACGCGGGTCTGGTGTGGACAGTGGCGCGGTCGGTTCGGCTGGAGCCGGCCGACGCCGCCGACGTCAGCCAGACCACCTGGCTGATCCTGGCCGAGAACCTGGGCGCGCTGCGCGATTCGGCCAGGCTCGCCGCGTGGCTGGCCACCACCGCGCGCCGGGAGGCGCTGCGGGTGGCGGCCGTGCGCGGCCGGGAAACGCCACCGCGGTGGTGGACCCCGTCCCCGACCGGCGCGGAGCGCGATCCCGGTCCGGGTCCCGAGGACCACGCCGTGGCCGCGGACCGGGCCGGTGCGCTGTGGCGGGCCTTCGTCGGCCTGCCCGAACGCTGTCAGCAGATCCTGCGCTACCTGGCCTTCGCCCCCGAACTGACCTATCCGCAGATCGCCAGGGCGATCGGCATGCCCGTCGGCAGCCTCGGCCCCACCAGAACCCGCTGCCTGGCCGAACTGCGGCGCAAGGTGCTCGCGGCCGGCGTGCTTGAGGAGGCGGCCGGGTGAGGCAGCGCTGGCACGACACGGACCTGGCCCTGCTGGCCGAGGTGGCCGGCCTGTTCGAGGCGCGCGACCCGGCCCCGGCCCAGGTGGTCGCCGACGCGACCGCGGCCCTGCCCCTGGTCGCCGGCCAGTCCGACGTCGACCGGTTCACCCTGTGCGCCGACTCCGCGGGGGACCCGGACCAGGCGGTCGAACCCGGACGCGACGGTTCTTGCCCACCTGACGCGGATTCCCCGGCGGACGCCGATGCCGGGTGCGGCGGCGGGTTGCTGCTGCGCGGCACCCGCCCGACCGCGCGCATCCTGGGGTTCACGCTCGCCGACGTGGTCCGGCTGGACGTGTGGCTCGGCCCGGCCGTGCGCGGCCGACGCGCGGTGCTGGGCCTGGTCGGGCCGGTGCGACCGGCCAGCGCGGTGGTGGTGCGGTGGCCCAGGGGACGGCTGCGCGCCCCGGTCGACGAGGTCGGGCGGTTTCGGCTGTCCGGCGTTCCCGTGGGGCCGGTGAGCTTCCTGCTGCACCAGCCGGGCGCGACCGCCGCGGCCACCGACTGGTTCGTCTCGTGACCGGCACGCGTGGCGCGACCGCCCCCACCGGTCTGGTGCGCGCGCCGACCGCGCTGGCTGGTGTGCCGCGCGCGGCCGAGGCCAGGGCCGCCGCCCGGCTGCTGGTGGAGCGGGCGAGCAGGGCACCGGAGCAGGTGTTTGCCGACGCCACCGGGCTGCTGCACCGGCTCGACGCGGTCGCCGCCGATGGCGGTGGCGGGCTGCGCGAGTGGAGTGAGGCCGCGGTGCTGACCAGGCAGGCCAGCGCGCTCGCGCAGATCGAGCTGGGTCGGGGCGAACTTGCCCTGCCCCGGTTGCACCAGGCCATCCACCTGGCAGCCGCCGCCGGTCGACCCGACCTGGTGGCCGGGTGTCGGCTGACGCTCGCCTGGATCGAGCTGGACCGGGGCGCGGTCGCGGAGAGCCTGCGCCAACTCGACCTGGCCGAGCCCGGACTTGCTGGCCGGGAGCTGGCCCGCAGCCGCTGCCTGCGCGGCCTGGCCCTGTGCGAGGCCGGTCGGTTGGACCGCGCGCTGCCCGAACTGTCATCGGCCGTGCGGGCCCTGCGCCGGCACGCCGACCCGCACTGGCTGGCCAACGCCCTGATCGGCAGGGGGGTTGGTCGGGCCTACGCGCGCCGGCTGGCTGCGGCCGAAGCCGACCTCCGCACGGCCAGGCGGCTGCTGCTCCGGCTGGGCGAGACCGGCCGCGCCGCCATGTGCCTGCACAACATCGGGTTCGTCGCCGGACTGGCCGGCCGGCTGCCCACCGCGCTGGCCCTCTACGAGCGGGCCGCCCGGGAAGGGGTGTGCCCCACCAGGCGACCCGAGGCACTGGTGGACTGGGCCGAGGCGCTGCTGGCCGCCGGCCTGCTCACCGAGGCCCGGAGCGTGCTCGGGCACGCGGTCAGCCAACTGCGGGCGGCGGCCAGGCACACCCGGCTGGCCGAGGCCCTGCTGATGCTGGGCAGGTGCGCCCTGCACCAGGGGGACGTCGACACGGCGGCGCGCGCCTCGGCCGTGGCGGTCAGCCTGCTGCGCCAGCACCACCGGGCGAACTGGGTGCCGCTGGCCGTGGCGCTGCGCGTGCGCGCCCGGCTGGCCGGCGGCGAGACCTCGGCCGGGGTGCTGCGGCTGGCCCGGCACGCCGCCGCGGCCTGCGACCGGTCCGGTTGGCCGGTGGCCGCGGCCGAACTGCGGCTGGCCGCCGCGCGGGTGGCCGCCCAGCAGGGCGCGGCCGGGCTGGCCGGGGACCTGCTGGGCCTGGTGGCCGGCCACCGGGACAGCGGCCTCGCCCAGTTGCGCGCCATGGCGTGGCTGGCTTCGGCGCTGCTGGCCACCGCCCGAGGTGACCGGCGTGCCGCACTCGCCGCGTGCCGCGCCGGGCTCGTCCTGGTGGCCAGGCAGCGCGCCGCCCTGGGATCCAGCGAGCTGCGGGTCAGCGTGAACTGGCCGGTGGCGCAGCTCGCGCGGCTGGGCATGGCGCACGCGCTGGCCACCGGGCGGGCGCGCACCGTGCTGGCCTGGGCCGAGCAGTGCCGGGACAGCCTGCTCACCAGACCGGCCGTGCTGCCGCCCCGCGACCCCGAGTTGGCCGACGCGCTGGTGCGGTTGCGCCTGGCCGTGCGGCGCGGCGCGGCCGAGGAGGAGCGCGCCGTGCGCCGGCTGGCGGTGGCCGCGCCCGCCGGTCCGGCGGCCGACCAGCCCCTGCGGCCCGCCGAGCTGTTCGCCGAACTGGGCGACGCCGTGTTCCTCGACTACCTCGTGCACCAGGGGCGGCTGCTGGTGGTGGTCGTGGCCGACGGCCGGGTGCGGCTGCGCCGGCTCGGCCCCCTCGCCCCGGTGGTGGCCGAGATCGAGGCGTTGCGGTTCGCCATGACCGTGCTGGCGGGTCAGCGCACGGCGCGGGCGGGCAGGGCCGTCGGCCACGCGGCCGCGCGGCTGGACGACCTGCTGCTGCGGCCGGTGCGGTCGCTGCTGGGGGACCGGAGCCTGGTGGTGCTCCCGGCCGGTGCCCTGCACGCGTTGCCGTGGTCGGTGCTGCCGTCCTGCTCGGGCCGGCCGGTCTCGGTGGCGCCGTCGGCGCGGTGCTGGCTGCGGGCCCGCCGCGCCGCCCGGTCCGCGGCGGCTTCGGGTGCGTTGTGGGCGGCTGGACCGGGGTTGCCGGGTGCGGAGCGCGAGGTGGGCGCGCTGCGCCGACAGCACGGTGGGGTGTTGCTGGTCGGGTCGGCGGCGACCACCGGGGCGGTGCTGGCCGGCATGGCCAACCGCGCTGTCGTGCACCTCGCGGCGCACGGCCGGTTCCGCGGTGACCAGCCGCTGTTCTCCCACCTGTGTCTGGCCGACGGGCCGCTGTACGGCTACGACCTGGAGCGGCTCGCCCGGCCACCGAAGCTGGTGGTGCTGTCCGGCTGCGACACCGGGTTGGTCGGCGGCTGGGGCGGCGGTCCTGAGCCAGGGACCGGTGGGGGGCCGGGCGGTGCGGACCAGCCCGACGAACTGTGCGGGCTGGCGTCGGTGCTGCTGCGGCAGGGCGTGAGCACGCTGGTGGCCAGCCTGCTGCCGGTGCCGGATGACCGCGCCACCGACGTGATGCTGGCGCTGCACCGGGGGCTGCGGGCCGGGCTGGCACCGGCTGCCGCGTTGGCCGAGGCGCAGGCAGCGCACGGGCAGCTCGGGTTCGTGTGCTTTGGCAGCGGGTGACGGATGGCGGGGCCAGGGGCTCTGCCGGCGGTTTTGCCGGCGGTTTTGCTGGCGGCTCTGCTGGGTGGTGGCTCTGCTGGGGGGCGGCGGTGCTGGGTGGGGTTGGTCGGGTGGATTCGCGCGGGTGGATTCGTGCGGGTGCGGCGGAAGTGGTGCGGTGGGAGTGGTGCGGTGGGAGTGGCGCGGAACGCGGTATCAGTTCACCCGATTGGAGGCAGGGTTGTCCACAGGGGCGGCGATCTGTCCACAGGCCGGCGTTGGGGGGTGGTTTGTAGGGTGGGGGTGGATAGGCTGGTCCAGGGGACGCCCCCCTGGGAGGGCGGGGGTGTTTGTGCAGGTCAGCAGGTTGATCAGCCGGGGCGGTGGGGTGGTTCGGGGCGCCGGGGTCGGGCGGTGTTCGTGGCGAATGGATTCCGGTTGTTCCTGGCGGAGTCCGTTTTTCGGGTTTTGATTTCCGGTTGACGGGAATGAACGAGAAGTGCCGATGTGTCGTTGCTGTTCCCGACCATTCCAAGATCGTGGCCACCGTTCTGGTGTGTGCACGGGTGGAGGCTGGTCGGGTGGTGGCGAGTGGAGAACACACGATCGAGCGATGAAAACGCGGTGGCGGTGTCCTAGTATTGAGGCGTGTCGAGTCAGGAAAAGCTGGACGTGCTCCTGGAAACCATTGTTGAATGCGAGCGCAGAATAGCGGCGGCGCGCCAGGAGAAGTTGCGCGCGATAGCCGAGTTCTGTCGAAGTCACGAGCAGGACGAGTTCGCGGCGGCGGAACTCGCGTTGGCTGCCTCGGTCGACCGGGTGCTGCGCCAGCACGTCCTGCACACTAGTGCTTGACCAGCGTAAACGGTTGCGTGGACCGGGAGTTGTGGGGTGACCGGGGTGGTTCGGCGACGACCAGGCGACCAGGTGATCAGGCGACTAGGTGATCAGGCGATCAGGTGAGCTGGCGGGTGGCGGGGCCGGATTGACGGGGAGGAAAGCCCGGGATCGGCATACCGACCGCCGGCGCCAGTTGTCGAGTCGCGTGGTGTTGTTCTGACCGCGGGTGGGAGCTGTTCCGCCGATATCGGCGTGAATTCTCGATCGCCGGTTCGGTGGTTGTTGCGCAGTGGGCCGGTGGTGGGGGTGGAAAACGGGCGGCGTGCTGTCCCCGGATGTGGGGAATTGGGCGTGCGACGGGTGCGGTCAGTTGGGGTGTGAATGGTCAGGCGCCCTCGGCGAGCTTGTGCAGCCGCTGGATGGCCTCGTCGAGCACGTCGTCACGCTTGCAGAACGCGAACCGGATCAGGTGCCGCCACCGCTCGGGGTGGTCGGTGAACACCTGCACCGGCACCGCGGCCACGCCGATCCGCTCGGGAAGCTGCCAGCACAGCTCAGCGCCGTCGGCGAAGCCGAGCGGCCGGGTGTCCGCGCACACGAAGTAGGTGCCGGCGCAGGGCCGCACCGCGAACCCCGCCTCGGCCAGCCCGGCCGACAGCCGGTCGCGCTTGCGGGCCAACTCGCCGCGCAGCTGCTCCACCCAGCCCAGTTCGTGGCGCAGCGCGGTGGCCACGGCCGGCTGGAACGGGGCGCCGTTGACGAAGGTCAGGAACTGCTTGGCGGCCCGCGCCGCGGCCACCAGCTCGGCCGTGCCGCACGCCCAGCCGATCTTCCACCCGGTGCAGTTGAACGTCTTGCCGGCACCGGAGATCGTCACCGTGCGCTCGGCCATGCCGGGCAGGGTGGCCAGCGGAACGTGTTCGGCCCCGTCGAAGGTCAGGTGCTCGTAGACCTCGTCGGTGATGGCGATCAGGTCGTGCGCCACGCACAGCTCGGCCACCGCGGCCAGTTCGGCGCGGGTGAACACGGTCCCGGTGGGGTTGTGCGGCGAGTTGAGCAGAACCGCCCTGGTGTTCGGGCCGATCGCCGCCCGCAGCGCCGCCACGTCCAGGCCGAACCGGCCGGTCTCCGGGTCCTCGACCAGCGACACCACCCGGCGGCGGGCCCCGGTCATGGCCACGGCCGCGGCGTAGGAGTCGTAGTAGGGCTCGATCAGCACCACGTCCTCGCCCGCCTCGACCAGGCCCAGCAGGGTGGCCGCGATGGCCTCGGTGGCGCCGGCCGTGACCAGCACCTCGGTGTCCGGGTCGTAGTGGGTGCCGTAACGGGCGCGGTGCTCGGCGATCGCCTGGCGCAGGTCCGGGTTGCCGGGGCCGGGCGGGTACTGGTTCACCCCGTCGGCGATGGCCTGCCTGGCCGCGGCCAGCATGGCGGCCGGACCGTCGGTGTCCGGGAAACCCTGCCCCAGGTTGACCGCGCCGACGCGCTGGGCCAGTGCCGTCATCTCCGCGAAGATCGTCGCGGCGAAGGGCCGGAGGCGGGGCACGAGAGCAGGTTCACGCACGGCCACCGATCCTCACGGACAATGGGGTGGTGGAGCAAGTGACCGTGGCCGAACAGACCAAACGGCGGGACCTGCGGCGGATGAAGCTGGTCGCCGCCGCCTTCCTGGTCGGCGCGACGGTGATCTTCCTGATCACCCGCTGGCAGGAGGCCCGGGGCGCGCCCGGCTGGGTCGGTTATCTGCGCGCCGCGGCCGAGGCCGGCATGGTCGGCGCGCTGGCCGACTGGTTCGCGGTGACCGCGCTGTTCCGCCGGCCGCTGGGACTGCCCATCCCGCACACCGCGATCATCCCCACCCGCAAGAACGCGCTGGGCAGCAGCCTCGGCGAGTTCGTCGGCACGAACTTCCTGGCCGAGCCGGTGGTGCGGGACAAGCTGCGGCGGGCCGACATCGCCGGCCGCCTCGGCACGTGGCTGAGCCAGCCGGGCAACGCCGACCGGGTCACCTCCGAGCTGGCCACCGTGGCCAGGGGCGCGGTCACCGTGCTGCGCGACGAGGACGTGCAGGCCGTGCTGGAGCAGGCCGTGGTGCGCCGGCTGGTGGCCCAGCAGTGGGGGCCGCCACTGGGCAAGCTGCTGGCCCAGGTGCTGGCCGACGGCTCCCACCACAAGCTGGTCGACCTGCTGGTCGACCGGGCCTACGAGTGGGTGCGGGACAACCAGGCGACCGTCAGCCGGGTGGTCTCCGACCGGGCGCCGTCCTGGTCACCCCGGTTCGTGGATTCGCTGCTGGCCGACAAGGTCTACCACGAGGTGCTGTCCTTCGCCTGGGCCGTCAAGACCGACGTGAACCACCCGATGCGGCTGGCCGTGGACCGGTTCCTCAGCGAGTTCGCCGAGGACCTGCAGCACGATCCGGCCACCATGGAACGCGCCGAGCAGGTCAAGCACCAGGTGCTGGCGCACCCCGAGGTGCGCAACGTGATCGGCTCGGCGTGGAGCACCGCCAAGAAGATGCTGCTGGACGCGGCCGAGGACCCGTCCAGTGAGCTGCGGCTGCGGGTGCGCGACGGGCTCGCCAGCCTGGGCGGCCGGCTGATCAGCGACGACGGGCTGCGCGGCAAGGTGGACGGCTGGCTGGAGGGCGCCGCAGCGCACGTGGTGCGCAACTACCGCGGCGAGATCACCGCGCTGATCACCGACACGGTGGAGCGGTGGGACGCCACCGAGACCTCCCGCAAGATCGAGTTGCAGGTCGGTCGGGACCTGCAGTTCATCCGGATCAACGGCACCGTGGTCGGCGCGCTCGCCGGGCTGGTCATCTACGCCGCCGCGCAGGTGCTGTTCTGACCTGGGCGCGGCGCGGGAGAGCCGGCCGGGCGGGACGGGTGGTGGCGTGCCCGGGTTGCACGCCGGTGGGGGACGCGGGTGCCGTCCCCCACCGGGCGCGGGTGTTCGGACTTGTTGATCGACTACTTGTTGACTTCGTGTTGCCGCCAGCGGGAGTTCCCGCCGGTCGGCGCGGGTGCTAGACGGTGAGGGCGCCGCCCCTGGCGCGTTCCCGCCAGTTGCGGGCCTTCTCCCGGTTGCCGCACACCTGCATGGAGCACCACGTGCGGGAGCGGTTGCGGGACCGGTCGAAGAACGCCCAGCGGCAGTCGTGCGCCGGACAGATCTTGAACCGCTCCCAGTAACCGAGTACCGCGAGCCGGGTGGCGGCGGCGAGCACCCCGCTCAGGGCGTCGGTCGCCGCCAGTGTGGGCACCCCCTGGCTCAGTTCTATCTGAATCATCCCGACCACGCCGGCCGATCCGTGTTGCTCCTCGCGGTCACCGACGGCCACCCGCAGGGCGTTGCGCACCTCACGGGCGTGGCGCGGGTCACCGCTTCTGCCCAGGCCCCGCTCGGCGACCCAGGCCCGCCACGCGGCCTCGTCGTCCAGCACGTCGGTGCCCGTCTCGACATCTCGGGTGTTGAGGAAGGCGAGCAGCAGCTCGACATCGTGCTCGGTGTCTACGGCTCGATCCTGCGAGTAGATCTCGCGGTCCCAGCCGGTTTCCTGCCCGGTGCTAGCACCGGCAGCCAGACCAGTCACCCCTCCACTGTAAGTGGCGTCCGGGTTGCCGCGCCGAAAGGTAACCCACAAAATTGTTTTGCCGGTTATCGCACTGCGGACGTGGCGTGGCCACGTGAGGGGAGTGGTTGTGATGGGGATGCCCACTGGAGCCGGAACCATTCGCTTCGGCTCGGTGGTGTTGGACTGCCCGGACCCGAGGGAGCTGGCCTCCTTCTACGCCAGGCTGCTGGGCTGGCGGACGCGGGAGGATCCCGAGGACGACGGCGACTGGGTGATGCTGGACGACGCCGACGGCGCGCACCGGCTGTCCTTCCAGCGCTCGGCCGACTACCAGCCGCCGACCTGGCCGGACCAGACCCGGCCGCAGATGCTGCACCTCGACCTGTACGTGGACGACATGGACGCGGCCCACGAGTTCGCCGTCTCGGCCGGGGCGCGGCTGCTCGACGACAGCCACAAGGAGTTCCGGGTGTTCGCCGACCCGGCGGGGCACCCGTTCTGCCTGTGCGTCTGACCGCCCCGAGGGGGTGATGTGGTCGGCGCGGCCGGTTACTGCCTGGTGAACCAGTCCTGCGCCGCCTCGGCCAGGTTCTGCCGGCCCCAGGCCACCAGCGTGGCCGGGGCCGGCAGGTCGGGCAGGGCGTCGGCGGCGGCCGCGGTGACGCGCTGGCCGACGACGTTGATCCAGCCGTCGATCCGGTCGAACGTGCCCGTGGCCAGGAAGACGCCGGTGGCCACCCCGAGCAGTGCCGCCGCCGCCACGAAAGCCGCGATCTGTCGCATGTCCCCTCCTGTTCGCGCACCACCCGGTGTTCTCGCCCGTGATGGCCTCGTCGCACCGAATCCGCAGGTCAGGTGCTTCCCGTCCAGGTATACACACCATGTATAGACGGTAGGTATACGCGAACTGTACAGTGGCCGCATGTCGATCGGTCACACTTTGCTCGGTCTGCTGGAGGGCGAGCCCAGACACGGCTACGACCTCAAGCGGGCCTACGACGAACGCTTCGGCAAGGACCGGCCCCTGCACTACGGGCAGGTCTACGCGACCCTGTCCCGGCTGCTGAAGAACGGTCTGGTCGAGGTCAGCGGGGTGGAGGCCGGGGGAGGGCCGGATCGCAAGCGCTACGCCATCACCGCGGCCGGCGTCACCGACGTGGCCACCTGGCTGAGCACGCCGGAGAAGCCCGAGCCCTACCTGCAGAACACCCTGTACAGCAAGGTCGTGCTGGCGTTGATGTCCGGCCGCGACGCGCACGAGGTGCTGGACACCCAGCGCGCCGCCCACCTGCGCGTGATGCGCGAGCTGACCAGGCGCAAGGCCACCGGTGACCTGACCGACCAGCTCATCTGCGACCACGCCCTGTTCCACCTGGAGGCCGATCTGCGCTGGCTGGAACTGACCACCGCCCGGCTCGGCCAACTCGCCAAGGAGATCTCGTGACCAGCGACGCGGTCGGCCAGCCCCTGCTGGCCGGCATCAACCTGCGCAAGTCCTTCGGCCCCACCCCGGCACTGGACGGCGCCGGCCTGCACGTGCGGGCCGGTGAGGTGGTCGCGGTGATGGGCCCGTCCGGGTCGGGCAAGTCCACGCTGCTGCACTGCCTGGCCGGCATCCTCAAGCCGGACTCCGGCCGGGTCCTCTACCAGGGCAGCGACCTCACCGAGCTGTCCGACGGGCAGCGCAGCGAACTGCGCCGCACCGAGTTCGGGTTCGTCTTCCAGTTCGGCCAGCTCGTGCCCGAGCTGACCTGCCTGGAGAACGTGGCCCTGCCGCTGCGCCTCGGCGGGGTGCGCCGCCGGGAGGCCGAGCGCAGGGCCACCGAGTGGCTGGACCGGCTGGAGGTGACCGGCGTCGCCGGCAAGCGGCCCGGCGAGACCTCCGGCGGCCAGGGCCAGCGGGTGGCCGTGGCCAGGGCCCTGGTCACCGGGCCCAAGGTGGTGTTCGCCGACGAGCCCACCGGCGCGCTGGACTCGCTCAACGGGGAACGCGTGATGGACCTGCTGGTCAGCTCGGCCAAGCAGACCAACGCGGCGATCGTGCTGGTCACCCACGAGGCCAGGGTCGCCGCCTACTCCGACCGGGAGGTCGTGGTCCGCGACGGCAAGTCCCGCGAAGTGGAGCTGGCCCGGTGAGTGTGAGCGCACCGGACCGGACGGGACGGGAGAGCGGGCCGGTGACCGGTCGGCGTGCCGGGGTGAGCCGCGTGCTCGGCGACCTGGTGTTGGGGATCCGGCTGTCCGCCGGGGGTGGTCGCACCGCCTGGGTCCGGCTGGTGTTGACCGCGGTCGGCATCGGCGTGGGCGTGGCCCTGCTGCTGGCCGCCGCGTCGGTGGTGACCGCCCTGGACCAGCGGGAGGCCCGCACCCACGCCAGGGCCTTCGACGAGGTGACGACGGTCACGCGGAGCGGCGAGGCGGCCGGGACGACGGCGGACACGCCCGCTCCGCCGAACGACCCCCTGTTCGTCCGCAGGGACGGCACCAGCTACCGGGGCACCTACATCTCCGGCAGGTACGTGCAGCCCGGCGGCCCCACCGCGCCGCTGCCCCCGGGGGTGAGCACGCTGCCCGGTCCGGGCGAGACGGTCGTGTCCCCGGCCCTGGCCGAGTTGCTGGCCTCCCCCGAGGGGGAACTGCTGCGACCCAGGTTCCCGCACGTGATCGGCACCATCGCCGACCAGGGCCTGTCCGGCCCGCGCGAGCTGTTCTTCTACGCCGGCACCGACACCCTGGACGTCGAGGACTGGGACACCCGGCCGGTCTACCAGTTCGGCGTCGCCGAACAGAGCAGGACGCTACCGCTGGTGCTGTGGATGCTGCTGGTGGTCGGCGTGGTGGTGCTGCTGTTCCCGGTGCTGGTGTTCGTCGGCATCTGCACCCGGCTGGCCGGGGCGCAACGGGACCGGCGGCTGGCCGCGCTGCGGCTGATCGGCGCCGCGGCCGGGCGGGTCCGGCTGATCGCCGCCGGCGAGACCCTGGCCGGCGCCCTGGGCGGGCTGGTGCTCGGCGCCGCCGTGTTCCTCGTGGCCAGGCAGTTCGTCGGCGAGGTCGAGCTGATGGAGTACAGCTTCTTCCCCTCCGACGCCACCCCCACCTGGCCACTGGTGGTGCTGATCGCGGTGCTGGTGCCGGTCATGGCGGTGCTGACCGCGCTGTTCGCCATGCGGCGCACCGTGGTGGAGCCACTGGGCGTGGTGCGGCTGGCCAGGCCGGTGCGGCGCCGGCTGTGGTGGCGGCTGATCGCGCCGGCGCTGGGCGTGGCCCTGCTGCTGTACACGTCCGACAACAGCCGCGACGAGGTCGGGCTGATCAGCGGCGTTGTCCTGCTGCTGCTGGCGATTCCGCTGCTGCTGCCGTGGCTGGTGGAGCGCGTGGTGGTGCGCTGGAGCCCGAACCGGCCGTCCCTGCAGTTGGCGGTGCGCCGGCTGCAGCTGGACAGCGGCACGCCCGCCCGGGTGGTGGGCGGCGTGGCCGTGGTGCTGGCCGGCGCCATCACCATGCAGACCATGCTGCTGGTGGCCGAGGACCGCACCGGTGACTCGGGCTGGGCCAGCAGGCAGCCCAACCCGGACAACACCTCCCTGATCTCCGCCAACCTGTCCGGCCCGGCCGCGGAGCGGGCCGACGCCATCGCCGAGCAGTTGCGGTCGGTCAACGGGGTGGCCGCCACCGAGGTGACCCGCGAGACCACGGTCGAGATCGAGGACACCGGGAACGGCGGCAAGGGGAACAGCGGCACCGGGAACAGCGGCACCGGGAACGGCGGCGACGAGAGCAGTGACGAGAGCGGCGGCGACGGGAGCAACTTCATCACCGTGCTGGCCGGCTCGTGCCGGGCGCTGGCGGAACAGGGCCCGATCGGCGACTGCCGGGACGGCGACGTGTTCTACCTCGTCGGGGAGAGCGGCAGCACGCCCGACGGGCAGCAGGCCGCGCCGGTCGTGCCCGAGCCCGGCACCCGGCTGCGCTTCGTGGACTGGCACAACGGCACCGCGATTCGGCGTTCGGAGTGGACGATGCCGGCCAACGCCCGCCGGGTCGACCCGCCACCCGGGCAGAACGGGTCGGCCACCCTGGTGCTGGCCACGCCGGCCGCGCTGGCCGGGCTCACCTTCACGCCCTACAACGTGGACATCGACGTGACCATGACCGGGCTGCGCGCGGACGCGGTGGAGGACGTGCGCAACGCGCTGGCCCCCCTGGGCTGGCAGGCCAGCGCCTACGTGGAGCGCGGCCCCGAACTCACCGACGACCAGCAGATCTACCTGGCCGTACGCGGTGCGCTGCTGGCCGGTTCGCTGCTGACCCTGCTGGTGGCGTCGGCGAGCCTGCTGGTGTTGGCGTTGGAGCAGGTCCGGGAGCGACGCCGGCCGCTGGCGGTGCTGGCCGCGTCCGGCGTGCCCCGGCGCACGCTGGCGTTGTCACTGCTGTGGCAGAACTCGGTGCCGGCGCTGGTGGCCGTGGTGCTGGCGGTGGCCAGCGGCATGGGACTGGGCGCGCTGCTGCTGCGCATCCTGAGCGAGCCGGTGTCGTTCGACTGGGCGGGCATCGGTCTGTTCAGCGCGGCGACCGGGGTGGCGGTGCTGGTGGTGACCGCGTTGACGCTGCCGTCGCTGCGCCGCGCCACCACGGCCGAGGGACTGCGGGCCGAGTAGCCGACCAGCGGCGAGGGCGGGGCGGGGCCGGTCACCGAGCGTGGTGGCCGGCCCCGCGTCATGGTCGCGGCCATCGATCGCGGTGATGGTCGCCCTGCGCGCGGCAGCGGAACGATCTTGGTGGAGAGTGGGTGGGTGGAGTTCGACGGAGACCTTGAGCGTCAGCAGCGGATCATCGGCCTGGCCAGCGCGGTGCTGGGCCTGATCGCCAGGGACGAGGCCGACCGGATTCCCGAGACAGTCGCCCAGTACCTGAAACCCGCCACCGAGCCGGAGCAGGAGTTCCGCCTGCTCGCCTCGGTCACCGTGCGCGAGTGCGCCGCCCTGGCCGGCGCCCGGATGGCCTACGGCCGGGAGCGCAACCCGGACCTGGACAACGAGCTGCCGTTCCGCATCGAGACCGGCAGCGAGGGCCAGCGCCGCACCCTGGGCATCGACGAACTGCCGCCGCCGCTGCGCACCGTGGTGCGGACCATGCTGGCCGAGGGCTACGGCGACCCGCGCACCGCCGACGAACTGGTGGACATCGCGCTGCGCGAGGCCACCCAGCACGAGCTGCACTTCCTGCTGTCGGCCAGCCTGATGTTCACCGTGCAGCTGGCCAACGAGTGCCTACGGCTCGGCATTCCCATGGCCGACTGGGTCCGGGCCGCCCTGGCTCCCGAGTAACCCGTTGGGGCCGAGGACGTCCAGGGCGTCGCCAGCCGCACCGGCCGGTTGACCGCCCCGCCCCGGCGCCGGGTCGAGCGCGGTGCCCCCGGTGACGGCCCGGCCGTCGGCGTCGGCCCCGTCCGACCCCCCGTCCGGCTCCTCGTCCGGGTCGGACGCGGTGGCCAGCGCGTCGGCGGTCAGCACACCCTCGGCCAGCCGGTCCCGGAGCAGCGCGTGCCGGAACTGGTAGCGGGCCCCGGACTGGGTGAACACGCCGAGCCGGTGCGCGTCGTCCAGGAAGGTCTGCAGCTGCCAGGGCAGCCGCCCGCGCGTGGCCAGCCACGTCCTGGCCACCGTGTACCACCACCAGCGCAGCGACAGCACGGACGCGGCAAAACCCAGCACGAACCCGGCGACGATGCTCAACCCGACCATGCCGGGGTCGCGGGGCGCGAAGGACAGCGCCGAGGCCAGCCCCAACACCAGCGCGCCCACCAGGCAGCCCGCCCACAGCGCGGCCCGGTCACTGGCCAGCGTGGCCAGCGGGCTGGTCGGTCGGGCCAGCCGGGTCGAACTGGCCAGCGCGTAGTGCAGGGCGGCACCGACGGCCACGGCCAGGCCGGCCAGCAGCCCCGGCACCACCCCGTACAGCCCACCGAGGACCAGGCCGGCCACCGCGCCCAGCACCGCGCTGGTGCCGACCAGGCTGCGCCCCAGCCCGGCGCCCGGCGTGGCCGACCGGCCCTGGTGCGCCGAGTTCTGCTTGCTCACCGTGCCCACGGCCACGGCGACACCCACGCCCAGCCCGGTCACCCTGGCCAGGGTCGGCGACCCCGCCGAGGCCACCAGCCAGGCCATGGCCAGCCCGGCCAGCACCCCCAGGGCGAGCGCGGCCAGCAGCGCCAGCCAGACCCGGGACACCGCGTGCCGCAGCTCCCACCAGGCGAACTCCCTGGTGCCCCGCTCGCGCAGCCGGGTGGCCAGAAAACCCAGCCAGCGCAGGGCCGGCCGGCGCGGCCACAGCTGGCTGATCTCGGGCAGGCCGGGATGGGCCTGGTCGGGCAGGGCCGCGGCCAGCATGGCGTCCACCAGGCGCTGCTCGATCGCGGCCCGGTCGGGCAGGCGTTCCCGGTCCAGCAGCTCGATCGGCTTGGCCCGGCCGGCGCCGTGGCCGCTGCTGGCCAGCCACAGCATCAGCGGCGTGGCCAGCGCCCTGGCCAGTGGCCCGTCCGGCTCGTGGCGCACCCGCAGGAACACCGGCTCCCACCAGGCCGCGGTGGCCGGTTCGGCGGTGCCGCGCAGGTAGTCCACGACCTCCTCGGCGGCGACCGGGCACAGCTCCACCACGGACGCGCCGTCCACCCCGCCGGCCCCGGCGGCCCCGGCCACCCCGTCGGGCCGCGCCCGCTCGGCCAGCCGCGCGTATGCCGCGCTCCGGCAGGTCAGCACCAGCGGCGTGGACGCGGGGAACGCCTGGTTGATCCGGCGCAGCGCCTCGGCGTGCAGCTCGGCCGGCAGCTCGTCGAAGTCGTCCAGGATCGGCAGCACCAACCGGTGCTGCACCAGCAGGTCGGCGGCGTAGCGGCCGTGCAGTTCGGTGTTGCGCAGCGCCGGGTGGTCCTCGTAGAGCCGGCGGGTCAGCACCGCGCGCAGGTCCTCCCGGCGCGGGTCCCACCCGGCCAGCGGCAGCAGCACCGGCACGGGTTTGCCGCCCCGGTGCAGCAGGCCGAGCGCGAGCAGCGCGGCCAGCGTGCTCTTGCCGGCGCCGGCCGCGCCGGTGATCACCAGCCGCCGACTGGGCAGCCGTTCGAACGCCCTGGCCACGGCGGTGGCCCGGATGATCGGCGGGCCGGAGTCCACGGCCATGCCCGGACTGGCCGACCGGGTGTCCAGCGGCCCGAGCAGCGGCTGGTCCGCCAGCGCCCCGCCCGGGCCGGTGTCCTCGCCGAGCACCCGCCAGGCCAGCCGGATCACCGCCGGGTCGGTCAGGCCCCTGGCGAGCAGTTCGGCCCGCCAGTGCGCCAGCAGCGCGGCGGCCAGCGCGTCGGCCGCCGCGTCCAGCCGCGCGGGCGTGCTCAACCGGGCCGCGCGGCTGCGCCGCAGCCACGGGTCCACCAGGGCCAGCAGCAGCAGGAAACCCGCGGTCACCGCGGACAGCCAGGTGGCCGGCGGGATCCTCGGGGTGGCCACCAGCAGACCGGCGAGCGCGAGCACCACGGCCAGCGCACTGCCGATCACCACGGCCAGCTGGGGTCTTCGCGACATGAACGCATGATGGCCGAACCCGGGCGCGCCGGCCGAGTCGGGCAGCACGCAGCGTGTCCGCGTGGACGTGCGGGGTGAGTGCGGCGGGGGACTTCCGGCGTGGTCCCGCCCGCCGAGGAGGTGCGTCGCCGATCCGCTCCTTTGTAGGCTCGCTGCTGTGATCTGCCCGAAGTGCCAGCACCTCATGCGGACGTATGACCGCAAGGGCATCCACCTCGAACAGTGCGACCACTGCCGAGGGGTCTTCCTGGACTGGGGTGAGCTGGAGCAGATCCTGCGGGCTGAGCAGCAGTACTACGCCGACCACGGACAGCACACCTTTGCGACGCCACCGCCCTACCGGCCGGAGTACGGCCACGAGCAGCCCGGCGAGCACGGTCAGCAGCGGCGTCGACCCAGGCGCGGCATCCGGAGCTTCCTGGAGGAGCTGTTCGGCTGAACTGGTGGGCTGAGCTGGTGGGGTGATCCGTTCGGTCGCGCTGGTGGTCGAGGCGCCCGGGGATGGTCGGTAGCCGATCGAGAAAACCGTTGTGCCGCAAGGATTCTCGCCGGGTTGGCGGGGTTGTCGCACGGGGTGGGACCGGTGGTGCCGCTGGTCCGCCGGGCTGTGACGCGGTTCATGGTCGCGTGCAAGCACTGCGCTTGCTGTAGCTAGCACTGGGGCGTACGGTCGGTGGTGCGAGCGAACAGGACACGCGGGGAGCGGGCCGGTGATGGGCAAGCAGGCGGACAGGGCGGACAAGACCGAGACCGGCCCGGCCGGCCGGGCCATCGACGCCGTGGCCGACCTCGGCCGCGACATCGGCGAGTACATCCGTCAGCAGCGCAACACCGCCAAGATCTCGCTGCGGCAACTGGCCAAGCTGGCCGGCGTGTCCAACCCCTACCTGAGCCAGATCGAGCGGGGGTTGCGCAAGCCGAGCGCGGAGATCCTGCAGCAGATCGCCAAGGGACTGCGCATCTCGGCCGAGGCGCTGTACGTGCAGGCCGGAATCCTGGAGCAGCGCGTCGGCGGCGCCGTCGTCGACGCGGTCCTGGCCGACCAGGAACTCACCGAGCGGCAGAAGCAGGTGCTGCTCGACGTGTACCAGTCCTTCCGGCGGGAGAACGCGGCCGAGAAGTCCACACAGGACGGACCAGGTCTGTCCGAACCGGACAGTGCGGCGCCCGCCGGGCGGACCACCACCACCGAGGAGTGAACCCATGCCGAACCTGCCCACCACCGACGACGTCCGCAAGCTCAGCGAACAGGCCCTGGCCGTGGCCCGCACCCCGCTGCTGGCCGCGCTCGGCGCCGGCGACCTGGCCGCCAAGGCCATCGCCGAGGTGCTGACCAAGGCCAAGAGCCGACTGGCCGAGCGGGCCGACGCGGCCAAGGCCGCCGTTGACGAGCTGCCCACCGACCTGGGCGGGCTGCGCGAGAAGCTGGACCCGGCCGAACTGCGCAAGCTCGCCGACGCCTACACCCAGTCGGCCGTCCAGCTCTACCAGTACCTGGCCGAGCACGGCGAGGAAACCCTGGACCGGCTGCGCGCCCAGCCCCAGGTGCAGCAGGCCATCAAGCAGGTCGGCGACGCCGTGGACGCGGGCAGGCAGCGCGCCGAGACCGCCGCCGGCGAGGCCAGGGACCTGGCCGACGACGTGCTCGGCAAGGTCACCCGGCGCACCAGGGCCGCTGGCGAGCAGGTCGCGGACGGCATCGACACCGCGACCGAGCGGGTCGCCGAGACCGTGGAGCGGGCCGGCGCCGAGGTCGCCAGCAAGACCCGAGGCGCCACCCGCAAGGCCGCCAACCGGACCGCGCCGAGCAAGTCCACCGGTCCCGGCGACACCGACAAGAACACCCGGTGACCCGAGGGTGCCCCGGCCGGCCGGGCAGGTGCGGTGGGGACGAACTTCGCCCCTCGCCTGCCCTGCCCGGCTCGCCGCGCACGTAGGCTGGTGGCCGTGTACCCACTTGACTGGTGGATTCTGATGGTCATCTGGTGGGCGGCCCTGCCGGTGGGCGTCTTCGCGTTCGCGCACGCCCTGGCCCAGCGGGCGGACGCGTTCACCGCGGCCGACCGGATGACCAAGCCGGCCTGGCTGGGCATCACGGCGGGCGGCACGGCCGCGCTGTTCCTGTTCAGCCCCGGCGGCGTCGGCATGATGTTCTGGATCGCCGGTCTGGTCGCCGTCCTGGTCTACATCGTCGACGTGCGCCCCAAGCTGATCGAGGTCCAGCGCGGGCCCCGCTGGTGAACCGCCCGTGGTGAACCAACTGCCCAGCGGCGCCCAGTGGCGGGCGCACGGCCGGGGCACACCGGTCACCCTGGTCGTTCCGGGGCTCGGCGCCACCGAGGGCGAGGCCCGGCTGCCCGCCTCCGGCCTGCCCGGCACCCGGGTGGTGGTCACGCTGCCCGGACACGCCACCGCCCCGCCCGCGCCGGCCGGCTACTGGACCTATCCCCGGGTGGCCCGGGACGTGGCCGAGATCGCCGACCGGGTCGGCGCGACCTCGGCGATCGGGGTCTCGCTCGGCGCTGGCGCGCTGACCGCGCTGCTGGCCGGCCAGCCCGACCGGTTCGAGCGGGTCGCGCTGCTGCTGCCGGCCACCCTGGACCGGCTGCGCGAGCCGCCCGCGATGTGGCACTACGAGCGCCTGGCGGACGCGGTCGAGGCCAACGACCCGGCCGCACTGGCCGACCTGGTGGCCGCGGACCTGCCGGACGGCATCGAGGTGGGCAACTACGTGCGGGACCGGGTGGCCGCGCTGCTGCGGTTGGGCGCGGCCCTGCGCGCGCTGCCCGACCAGACTCCGCTGTCCGGCCCGGCCGAGCGGGCGGCGCTGGCCCGGGTGCGGGTTCCGGTGCTGGTCGTGGCGGCCACCGACGACCCGCTGCACCCGGCCGGGGTGGCCGGCGCCGTGGCCGCCGCCCTGCCCGCCGGCCGGCTCGCACAGCTGCCGTCGGCGGCGCCGCTGCTCACCCACCGCCGTCAGGTGCGCGCGCTGCTGACCGACTTCCTCGGCGGGCACGAGCCGCTGGCCGGGCGGACGGCACCGGCCGAACCTGAGGTGCCGGCCGCAGGTGACGTGGCGGGCGGGCATGCCTCGTGGGCGGGCGACGTCAAGACCGGTTGACCAGATTCGCCCGATCGTGTGCGGAGTTATCCACAGCCGGCGAGTTGTCCACAGGGTGCGGCAGTGGGCCTGGTTTTTCGGGGTGAGGTGGATAGGCTGGTCAGGGGACGCCCCCCGGGAGGGTGGGGGACTGCCCAGGGGCCACGCGGACCGCGGTCAACCCGCCAGCCGGGCCCGGAGTCGGTGGTGGGGGTGGGGGCGCGGCCCCGGAAGGGGTGTTCGTGCTCGTCCTGCGTTCGATCGTGCTGTTCGTGCTGGCCGCCGTCGCCGAGATCGGTGGTGCCTGGCTGGTCTGGCAGGGCGTCCGGGAACACCGGGGCTGGCTGTGGATCGGCGCCGGGGTGATCGCGCTGGGCCTGTACGGGTTCGTGGCCACGCTGCAACCCGACGCGCAGTTCGGGCGCATCCTGGCCGCCTACGGTGGCGTGTTCATCGCCGGGTCGCTGGCCTGGGGCGTGATCGCCGACGGCTACCGGCCCGACCGGTTCGACGTGATCGGCGCCCTGATCTGCCTGGCCGGCGTCGCGCTCATCATGTACGCCCCGCGCGGCTGAACCTCCCGCAACCAAGCTCACACCAGCGACCAGCCGACGGCAGCAACCAGCTGACCGGCGGCGATACCGGTGCCGTCCGGTGCGCCGGGTGGTGCCGTGGCCCGCACTAACCTTGGCTGCGTGACGACATGGACTATCGCCGGAACCCTGACCGTCGCGCGGGCCGTCGACCGGACCGAGCTGCTGGCCGACCCGGTCGCCAAGGGCCTGGCCGCCCTGGCCGAGGCCGACGCCCAGCGCTGCGGCGTCGTCGAGATCGATCCGGAGCTGGCCGACACCGCCGCGTTCTGCGAGACCTACGGCTCACCGCTGGCCGCCTCGGCCAACTGCGTGGTGGTGGCCGGCAAGCGCGGCGGCGAGCAGCGGTTCGCCGCGTGCCTGGTGCTGGCCACCACCCGCGCCGACGTCAACGGCGTGGTGCGCAGGCACCTGGACGTGCGCAAGGCGTCGTTCGCGCCGATGGACCAGGCCGTGGAGCTGACCGGCATGGCCTACGGCGGGATCACCCCGATCGGGCTGCCCGCGGACTGGCCGCTGCTGATCGACCCGGCCGTGGCCGAGGCGCCGGAACTGGTGATCGGGTCGGGGGTGCGCGGCAGCAAGCTGCTGGTGCCCGGTGACCTGCTCGCCGCCCTGCCCAACGCCCAGGTGCTGGACGGCCTGGGCCGGCCCGTCGGCTGAGCCCCGGCCGGGGGACCGCCAAGCCGCGCCGCGGCCACCCGGTCAGCCGCCACCCGGTCAGCCGTCACCCGGTCAGCCGTCACCCGGTCCGTCGCCTACCCGGTCCGTCGCCACCGGGTGGGCCGACCGTCAGAAGACCACCGTGCGGTTGCCGTGCACCAGCACCCGGTCCTCCAGGTGCCAGCGCAGGCCCCTGGCCAGCACGACCTTCTCGATGTCGCCGCCCTTGCGGACGATGTCCTGGATGGAGTCGCCGTGGTCGACCCGGATCACGTCCTGCTCGATGATCGGCCCGGCGTCCAGGTCCGCGGTGACGTAGTGGCAGGTCGCCCCGACCAGCTTCACGCCACGGCGGTGCGCCTGGTGGTAGGGGCGCGCGCCCACGAACGACGGCAGGAAGCTGTGGTGGATGTTCAGCGCCCGCCCGGCCCACTCCGCGCACAGCTCGGGCGGCAGCACCTGCATGAACCTGGCCAGCACCACCGCGTGCGGGTCGTGCGCCGCGACCAGTTCGCGGACCCGGGCGAACGCCGCCCGCTTGCCCTCGGCGTCGCCGGCCGGGAACGGCACGTGGTGGAAGGGAATGCCGTGCGCCCTGGTGATGCCGCCCAGCTCGGCGTGGTTGCCGATCACGGCGGACACGTCCACGTCCAGTTCCCCGGAGGCGACCCGGCCGAGCAGGTCGTACAGGCAGTGCGCGGCCTTGGACACCAGGATCACCACGCGCCGCCGCTCCCCGGTGTCGGTGATCCGCCAACTGGTGTTCTCGCCGAACTCCGCGGCGATCGCGGTGAACCGCTCGCGCAGCTCCTCGACCCCGAACGGCAGCGAGTCCGCGCGCACCTCCTGGCGGGTGAAGAACCAGCCGGTGTCCGGGTCGGTGTGGTAGGCGGCCTCGACGATCCAGCCGCCGGCATCGGCCAGGAACGAGGCGATCCTGGCGACGATGCCGGTCCGGTCCGGACAGCCGAAGGTGATCAGGTAACGACGTTCAGGCGGTGCCACGGCTCGCAGTCTCGCAGGTCCGCGCCGACCTGCGAAAACCAGACCCGCGAGCCGGTCGGGGGAACAGCGGCGCCGGTCACAGCCCGCGCAGCGCCGCGGCCACCGCGGGCTGCCCGCTGACCAGCGCGGTGCTCGGCCGCTTCCACAGCGCCCGGTAGACGGCGTCGGCGGTGCCGGCCACGGTGGCGTCGACCTCGCCGACCGCGTCCCGCGTCTCGCCGACCTCCGGCGGCTGGCCGGGGCGCAGCCGCACCACCCACAGCCGGCCCGCGTCGGCCGCGTGCACCAGCACCCGCCCGGTGTCGGTCCAGGACTCCCAGTGCTTGCTCAGGACCGGCTGGAGGCTGAGCAGCTCGTCGATGCCGTCCGCGGCGAACTCCGGGTCGAACACCAGCGTGGGCACGGTGCTGGCCTGCTGGTGGGGGGCGGCGGCCGCGGCGTGCTCCGCGTCCAGCCGGTGGATGGCGGTCTCGTGCGCCTGCCGCCGCGCCCAACCGGCGGTGCTGGCCGCCAGCATGGGGAAGCGCATCCAGCACGGCCGCACCTCGGCCAGGTTGCGCAGCAGTTCCGCGCGCAGTTCGTCCCACCAGGCCAGCAGGTCGGCCCAGTCCTGGGGCGGGGTGGGCCGGCCGGGCGGTGGCCCGTCGACCGGGGTGGTGGTGGCCTGCGCCACCCAGCCGTGCACCACGCCGATGTGCTCCACCAGCTGCCGCACCGTCCACCCAGGACAGGTGGGCACCGGGGCGTCCGGCCCCGCCGCGACGGCGGCCGCCCGCAGGGCGTCGGAGTGGGTGCTGACCTGTTCGACGAAGTCCTCGTGCTTCACCCGATGCAGCGTAGGCGTCCGGTGCTGATCGGGAAGCCCGCTCCCGCTACGCGGTCGCGCTGCCGGCGGTCGCGGCCGCGCCGGCCGGGTCGGCCGGCGCCACCGCCGACCAGGACAGGGTCAGCTCGCCCAGCCGCCACCGCCGTCGGTCGTCCAGCACCGGCCAGTCGCGCGCGGCGAGCAGCCGCACCGCCTCCACCCAGCGCGCCCTCGGCCCGAACGGCGCGAACGGCGCGGCAGCGGCCCAGCAGGCGTCCAGGTCGCGGAACAGCTCGTGCACCCGCTCGCCGGGCACGTTGCGGTGGATCAGCGCCTTGGGCAGCCGCTCGGCCAGGTCGGAGGGCTGGTCCAGGTCGGCGGGCCGGCAGGCCAGGGTCAGCGCGGTGGGGCCCTGCCGGTTCAACGTCACCCAGCAGCAGCGCCGGCCGATCTCGTCGCAGGTGCCCTCGATGAGCAGCCCGCCAGGGGCGAGCCGGCCCAGCATGGTCTGCCACGCGCTGGCCGCGTCCGCCTCGGTGTACTGGCGCAGCACGTTGAACGCGCGCAGCAGCACCGGCCGGGCGCCGGCCAGTTCGAACCCGCCCCGGCGGAACTCCAGCCGGGGCGGGTCAGCCGCGTCCGCCGCCGCCGCGACCCGGTCGGCGTCCAGTTCCAGGCCGAGCACGCGCACGTCCGGGTGGGCCGCGCGCAGCCGCGTCGCCAGCTCCACGGTGGTCACCGGGGACGAGCCGTAGCCGAGGTCGACCACGAGCGGGTCGGCCGCCGAGCGCAGGGCGGCGCGCACCGCGGTGCTGCCCAGCAGCCAGCGGTCCACCCGGCGCAGCCGGTTGGGGTTGGTGGTGCCCCTGGTGGGCAGGCCGAGCGCGCGGGCCCGGCCGGCGGCCAGGCGGGGGGTGCGGCCGGCCATCAGCTGTGTCGTTCCATGTGCGTGGGGAATCGGGGAGTCACGGGCAATCGGGGAGTGCGGATCCGGGTCAGCCGCGCCGCCGGCTCAGCCACTGGTCGGTGAACTCGGACTCGGCCGTGAGCAACGTGCTGACCTGCTCCGCGACCAGCTGTTCGAGCTTGCCGCCGACCAGTGGCACGGCCACGCTGGCCTCGCCGTGCAGGACCAGCTCGCAGCCGCCGGCCGGGGCGGCCAGGTCGGCCAGGCGCATCCGGCCGCTGAACCGGCCGGGCACCCGGGGCATGCTCACCGTGACCTCGCCCACGTACTCGCCGGCGCCGGCCGTCCAGGTCTCCTCCCGGGTGAGGATCAGGTCGCCGCCGCCGAGGAAGCGGCGCGCCACCGACGGCAGCTTGGCCGCGGCCACGCCCTGCCGCAGCTGGAAGCGCAGCACCCCGTCGGTGTGCCGGTGCTCGACCACGCCGGCCTGGGTGCCGCCGAGCACGGCCAGCCGGTCCCGCAGGTACTCGGGGTCGACCAGGGCCCCGTGCACCTGGCCGGCCGAGAAGGACGAGACGGTGCGGTGCTCAACGCGGCGTGCCATGTCAGGCAGGTTACCGTTAGCAACCGTGACCACCCCGCTGTCCAGTGTCCCCCAGGCACAGTCCGCCGTGTCCCTCGCGGCGCACACCACGCTGCGACTGGGCGGGCCGGCCGCGCGGTTCCTGCCGGCCACCAGCGCGACCGAACTCATCGACGCGGTGCGCGCCGCGGACACCGCCGGTGAGCCGCTGCTGCTGCTGGGCGGCGGCTCCAACGTGGTGGTCGGCGACGCCGGCTTCGCCGGTCTGGTGGTCCGGGTGGCCACCACCGGGCGGCGGGTCGACTCGATCGGCGACGGCCTGGTGGAGCTGACCGTGGAGGCCGGCGAGGACTGGGACTCGGTCGTGGCCGACGCCGTGGACCAGGGGCTGGGCGGACTGGAGTGCCTGTCCGGGGTGCCCGGCCTGGTCGGGGCCACGCCCGTGCAGAACGTGGGCGCCTACGGGGTGGAGATCGCCGACCTGCTCACCTCGGTGGACCTGCTGGACCGGCGCAGCGGCCAGGTGCGCCGGGTGGCCGCCGCCGAACTCGGCCTCGGCTACCGCACCAGCGTGCTCAAGGGCACGGACTCGGCCGTGGTGCTGCGCGCCCGGTTCCGGCTGACCAGCGGTGGCGAGTCGGCGCCGATCCGCTACGCCGAGCTGGCCAGGGTGCTCGGTGTCGGCGCGGACGAGCGGGTGCCGGCCGAGGCGGCCAGGCAGGCCGTGCTGGAGCTGCGCCGGGGCAAGGGCATGGTGCTCGACCCGGCCGACCACGACACCTGGAGCGCCGGCTCCTTCTTCACCAACCCGGTCCTGGACGCGGACACGTTTCCGCTGGTCCTGGCCAGGATTCAGGGCCAACTGGGTGAGGGTGTGGCGGTGCCCAGCTACCCGGCTGCGGACGGTCACCACAAGTTGTCCGCCGCGTGGCTGATCGAGCGAGCCGGGTTCACCCGGGGGCACCAGGGGCCGGGCGGCCGGGTGGCGCTGTCCGGCAAGCACACCCTGGCGCTGACCAACCGCGGCGGTGCGTGCGCCGAGGACCTGCTCACCCTGGCCCGTGAGGTGCGGGACGGGGTGCGTTCGGCGTTCGGCGTGGAGCTGCGACCGGAGCCGGTTCTGGTCGGCTGCGCGCTGTGAACCTCGTCGTTCATTTTCCGTAACCATAATTACCCCGGACGGATGAACGGCTAAACGGGTGACTCCATGTGACGACTGCCTTACCTGACGTGTTTTATGGAGGTGGGGACTTCGTCAGGTCGAGGAGGTCACCATGACCAACCGGAGTGAGATCCGGCGTGCGAAGATCCGGCCGGCGAAGCGGCGTGTGGAGGACGACTTCCTGGCCCTGCCGGGAGTGGTGGGCGTTGACATAGCCGAGAAGGTCACGTCCGGTAGACGGACCGGCCGTCTCGCGATCGTTGTTTCGGTGCGAGCAAAACGTTCGGCGATCGAGCTACCCGCGGCGCAGCTGATTCCGGCGTCGGTGGACGGTGTGCCCACCGACGTGATCGAGGAAGACATCGTGCTCCACCGTGCGCTGCTGGCCGATGACGGGCCGCCGGGGTTCCCGGCGTGCGCCGAGGTGCGCGGGGCCGAACGGCACCGCGTGGTGGTGGGCGGGATCAGCATGGGCCCGTGCCGGGCCATCCGGCTGGTGCCGCCGGACGCGCCCCAGTTGGGCGACTACGTGATCGTGGGCACGCTGGGCGCCCTGGTCACCGACCGGACCGGCTACGGCCAGGTGATGGGGTTGACCAACTTCCACGTCGCCTGCGTGGACGACGCCTGGGCGGTGGGCGACCAGATGGCGCACCCCTCCCGGGCCGACGGCGGGCGGCCCGGCGACGTGGTGGGCACCCTGGCCAGGGCCGCGCTCTCGGCGGGGGTGGACGGGGCGGCCGTGCTGGTCGACCCGGCGTGGCGGGTCGAGTCGTCCATCGTGGACGTGGGCATGGTGGCCGGCGCGGCCACCGCGGTGGTGGGCTCGGCGGTGCGCAAGCGCGGCCGGACCACCGCGCTGACCACCGGCACGGTCTCGTCGGTGGACGCCACCCTGTCCCTGGACTTCGGCAACGGCCTGGGCGTGCGCACCCTGCGTGACCAGATCCGGGTGCAGGCCCGCCCCGGGAACCGGTTCGCCGACCACGGCGACTCGGGCGCGGCCGTGGTCGACGACGGCAACCGGGTGGTGGGGCTGTACTTCGGCGGCACCACCACGGGCACCGCCGGGTTCGCCAACCCCATCGCCAAGGTGCTGGACGCGCTGGACGTGGACCTGCTGGTGGCCAACTGACGCGCGCGGCCGCGGCTGCCCGGCGAGCCCCGGGTCAGCCGCGGTGCGCGCGGGTGGCCGAGGCCTGGGCGCGCGGCTTGAGCACGATGCTGTCCAGGTTCACGTGCGACGGCCGGGTCACCGCGAACGCGATCACGTCGGCCACGTCATCCGCGGTCAGCGGGGTCAGCCCCTGGTAGACGCCGGCCGCGCGATCGGCGTCGCCGGCGAAGCGCACCAGGGAGAACTCGGTCTCCACCATGCCGGGCAGCACCTCGGTGAACCGCACCGGCTGGCCCAGGTGCTCGCCGCGCAGGGTGCGGTGCATGGCCGACTCGGCGTGCTTGGCCGAGGTGTAGCCGGCGCCGCCGTCGTAGACCTCGACGGCCGCGATCGAGGTCACCGTCACCACGTGCCCGTCACCCGAGGCGATCAGCTTGGGCAGCAGCGCCTTGGTCACCCGCAGGGTGCCGAGCACGTTGGCCTCCCACATCCACCGCCAGTGCTCCTCGTCGGCGTCGACCACCGACTCCAGACCCTTGGCGCCGCCCGCGTTGTTCACCAGCACCCGGGCGTCCGGGATCTGGTCGCAGAACGCGGTCACCGACGCCGGGTCGGTGACATCCAGTTGGAGTGCGGTGCCGTTGATCTCACTCGCGATACCGTGGAGTCGATCCACCCGGCGGGCGCCGAGCACGACGTGGAACCCCTCGGCGGCGAGCCGGCGCGCGGTGGCCTCACCAATGCCCGCGCTGGCTCCGGTAACAACTGCGGTAGGACGATCGCTGGTCACGGTGCGATCCTGCCTTCGCTCGTCGGGCGATGCGAGTTGACCCAGAGTGGGTATGACCAGGGTCACTGCCGCTGGGGAACCAACCGAGTACCCAGCTGAGACGTCCTAACAGGGGACAACCGATACGGGGATTATGGGGATGTGTGGCTACATGGGGAGGTCGACAGTGCGTGATCGGCACGTCCGGTCAGGAAGCGGTGCGGCTCGGCCACTGCGCTTAGTCACCGCGCTGCTCGCCGGGGTGGCGCTCATCGCGGGCTGCTCGTCCGGCGGCGGCGGTGCGGCGGCGGGCGGCACGGCGACGGTGACCAGTGAGGCGCCCCCGGTCGCCAAGATCACCGCCAGCGCCGCGGACGGCGCCAAGGACGTCTCCGTGGCCGAGCCGGTGACGCTGACCGTCGCGGAGGGCAAGTTCGACGAGGTCGTGCTGACCAACCAGGACAGCAAGGAGGTCAAGGGCGAGCTGTCGGCGGACGGCCGGACCTGGACCACGGCCGAGGACCTCGGCTACGGCAAGACCTACAAGTACACCGGCAGGGCTACCGGCACCGACGGCAAGAAGGTCGAGTCGACCGGCAGCTTCACCACGATCGCGCCGGGCAAGGTGGTCCGGGCCACGGTCAACCCCACCGACGGCAAGACCGTGGGCGTGGCCATGCCCATCAAGATCACCTTTGACGAGGCGGTGCAGGACAAGGCGGCCGTCCAGAAGGCGCTGTCCGTGCGGACCACCCCCGAGGTGGAGGGCGCCTGGGCGTGGGTCAAGGCCAACGAGGTGCACTGGCGGCCCAGGGAGTACTGGCCGGCCAACACCAAGGTCAGCGTGGCCGCCAACCTCTACGGCGTGCCCCTGGGCGGCGGCGCCTACGGCAAGGCCGACCTGACCACCGAGTTCTCCATCGGCCGCAACCAGGTCGTGAAGATGAACACGCCCAGCCACAAGATGGACGTCTACCGGGACGGCGTCCTGGTCAAGAGCTACCCGGCCAGCTACGGCGACGACAACAACCCCGACCTGAACACGCCCAACGGCACGCTCGTGGTGATGGAGAAGGAGGAGGTCGGCGACTTCAGCAACCCGAAGTACGGGTACACCAACGTGATGAAGAAGTGGGCCGTGCGCATCTCCAACCACGGCGAGTTCATCCACGAGAACAACGACAACGCGGCCAACATCGGCCGGCGCAACACCTCGCACGGCTGCGCCAACCTGTTGGAGCACGACGCCAAGGACTACTTCGACAGCGCGTTGATCGGTGACCCGGTGGAGATCACCGGCTCCAAGGCGAACATGCCCACCACCTCGGACGTGTTCGACTGGCTGCTCACCTGGGACCAGTGGCTGGCCAAGTCGGCCCTGTGAGACCGGCCCGGTGCGACCGGCCCGGTAACACCGGCCCGGTGCGGCCGGCAGCGCACGCTCCCACCTGAACCAACCACCCCGGTGCCCGCCGGCCGTTGACCACGTCAACGGCCGGCGGTGCTGTTTCCCGGGGTGCTGTTCTCCCGTGCCGAGGCGAGGTCAGCGCGTCGGGTAGAAGGCGTTGATCTCGGCGATCACCCGCTCGGGGTGTTCCTCCACCATCCAGTGGCTGGCGCCGGCCACCTCCGCGCCGGTCGCCAGGGGTGCGGCGGCGCGCACCGCGGGCAGCATCAGACCGCTGAAGCCGTCCTGGGTGAGCAGCCGCACCGGGATGGTCAGCGGCGCCGCCTGCAGGCGGGTGTTCTCGGCCTCGTCCTGCGCCCAGGTCCGGTACAGCTCGAACCCGGCGTGCAGCACCTGCGGGCGCGAGTACACCCTGGTGTACTCGGCGATCGAGCTGGCCGGCACCGGTTGCGCCGAGGTGGCGGTGGCCGCGGCGGCGTCGCCGATCTGGCTGTGCTCGAAGAAGTAGGTCAGGAAGGTCTTCTCCCGGCCCGTCACCAGGTCCTCCGCCAGCGGGTTCTGCACGTTGAAGGAGAAGTGCCAGGACAGCGGCTGCACCTGCGCGAAGCTCAGTGCCTTGCCGACCAGCGGGAAGTCCATCAGGAACAGGCCGGCCACCTGCTCGCGGTACTGGGCGGCCAGCGCGTAGGCCACGCCGACCCCGAAGTCGTGCGCGACCACCCGCACGTCCCGCTGCCTGCCGATCTGGTCGAGCAGCCCGTGGACGTAGCGCGCCAGCGTGGTCTTGGTGAACGAGGGGACCTGGCCGGTGGAGTCGCCCATGCCGGGCAGGTCGATGGCGATGACCGTGCGGCCGGGCAGCAGCTCGGGCAGCACGCCGTGGAACTCGTACCAGCTCTCCGGCCAGCCGTGCAGCAGCACCGTGGTCTGCGGTCCGGTGCCGCCGATGACGTAGTGCATCTGCACCCCGTCCACGGTCAGGAAGCAGTGCCGGAACCGCTGGTTGAAGGCCCGGTCGTGCTTGGTCGCGGCGTCGTAGCCGCGGCTGTGCGGCACCTCGGGCCGGACGCAGGCCGGGGCGGTGGAGGCGTCGGGCGCGGCCGACGCGGTGAGCGCGCCGGCCGGTAGCGCGACCACGCCGACCAGGAGGAGCAGGAGGACCAGGCTGAGCCGGTGGTGCCGGCGCTGTCGCCGACGCGCACCACCGGCCGGTTGCCGAGCGGACATGGGTGTACGCCCTTTCCCAGGCTTGTTGGTTGGAGTGCGGGCGGACCCCGACACGGCGGTCGTGTGCGGGCGCGCCGCCCGGCAAGATCAGTACGTATGTTTACGTACTTTCGTATTTTTGGCAACCGTTGACCGGTAGGGGGTTAGTGGCGGACCAGGGGCCCACCCGCGCGGCCCCGTTCTTGTCGGTGCGGGCTGCGATCATCGGGACATGGGCGGTCCAGGGGGTCTTTCCGCGGCTGAGGTCGACGCGCTCGCCGCGGTGGTGGCCGAGGCCATGCCGGTGGTGGTGGCGCGCGTTCCGCTCGCGCCCGCCGCGGTGCTCGGCCGGCGCGGCGCGGCCGAGCCGGCGGCGGTGCGCCGGCCCGCGCACCTGCCGCCGGAGTCGCGGGTGGTGACCGCGCTGCACTCGGTGGGCGCGCTGCTGGCCGAACGCCTGCTCGGCGCGCTGGAGATCACCGTCGACCAGCTCAGCGTGGACGTTCCACCGGGGCTGGCCGCGTCCCTGGCGCCCCCGCCCGGCCCGCGCAACATCGCGGTGGCGAGTTCGAACGGGCAGAGCGAGGCGGCCAGGGCGGCGGCGCTGGCCGACCGCCTCCGGCCCGGCTGCGCCGACCTGGTGGCCGACCTGGTCGACGCGGTGGCCGCGCACCCCGCCGTCGCCGCCCAGCTCGACATCGGCACCGACCCCGACGTCAGCGCGGACGCGGTCCGGGGTGAGGAGGTGGTCGCCGCCCGGCACGGCGCCGCGCACCTGGCGCTGGCCGTGCTGGTCGCCACCGCGGTGCTGCGCGCCGTGGCCGACCCGATTCCGCTGGTCGAGCCCAGCGCGGCGGTGGTGGGCCTGGCGCTCGGCGCCGCCGCACTGCTGCTGTCGCGCCGGCCCATGCCGGCCAGCTACGCCGAGGCCGTGCTGGCCAAGCGCCGCGCCGAATACCGCTACCCACAGCGGTCCTCGGGCGCGACCCCGGTCAGCGACCACTGGTTCGCGCTGGCCGAGGGGCCGCCGCCGGACACGGTCGACTTCTCCGGCAACGGGCTGGTCGCGGTGTTCGAGGGTGGTGTGGCGGTCCGCACCGGGGTGGCCGACGGGCACGTCCAGGTGCTGCTGGACGTGCTCGACCACCCGCCCACCGCCGACGATCCGCACATCGACGACCGGAGCTGGGACGAGGTCGTGGAGGTGAGCTGGACAGCGTCGCGCGGCGGGGCGTTGCTGCCCGGTTCCGCTCCGCCGCACCCCGCGCTCTGGCGGGCGGAGACACCGCCGTGGCCGGGCGACTACCGGGTGCGGGTGCACGCCAACGGCCGGGACGGCGACGACCGGGAGAGCTACCACCTGGTGGTGTGGGCGGCGCCGCCCGCGCCCGAGGTCGTGCGCAAGCGCACCGACCGGCTCGGCCACCGGTTGCGCGGCGAACCCGAGCCGCCCGTGGTGGTGCCGCCGCACGCCGAGCACCGGTGGATCGCGGACAGCTGGCTCAGCGAGGCGGCCACCATCACCGTGGTCACCGGGCTGACCGCGGCCGAGGTGCTCCGCGCCTTCGGTGCTGACCCGGACGCGCCGGTGTCCCTGGCGGAGGTGCTCGCGGACATGAGCGACGCCGTGGCCGTGCGCGACACCGGTGGCGCGGTGCTCGCGGTGGAGAACAACGGGTTCCGGGGCAGTGATCGGGCGGTGCTGGCGGCGCTGTCCCGCAACGGCCGCGCGGCCAGCGTGTTCTGGAACGTCAACGCGGTGAGCCGGCTGTCGTTCGCCAGGGACGGCGCACTGGTGGCCGCGTTCGAGCCGGGGCCGTGGCAGGAGCTGGGCGGGCCCGAGCTGGCCGCCCTGCTGGACGACCTCGACTTCACCGACTACCGGCACCGCAAGGCCAAGGGGCTCACGGCGGTGGCCCGGTTCACCGGCCACGGCATGAGCCGCGACGACCTGGCCGCGATCGAGGCCGCCGACACCGCCTACCGCCTCGGTCCACCGCGGCGGACAGCCGCCACACCCGAGGAGCGCAACCTGCGCAACCTGCGCGGTCGAGCACGCCGGCTCGGCCGGGTGCTGCCCACCCCGCCGGCGAGCACGGCCGACTGACCGTCGCCGGTCAGTAGATTCCGCGCATGATCAACGACGAGGATCTCCAGGCCGGGGTGGACCGGGCCGGCCAGTTGCTGGCGCGGGGGCGCGTCGGCGAGGCCGGGGAGCTGTTACTGGCGGCGGCCGAACACGGGCATGCCGGTGCGGCGTCGACCCTGGGCCGGCTGGGCTGCCTGGACTGGACCTGGCCGCCCGGTGCGGAGATCGGCGAGGACGACGTGTGCGCGGCCGAACCCTGGCTGCGGCGGGCACTGGAGCTGCGGCCGGATGACGCGGTGGCCGCCAGGCTGCTGGCCTCGCTGCTGTTGCGGCAGGTCGCCACCGTGCGCGCGGCCGGCCCGTGGGCGCTGCCCGGCGCCGGGGACGTGGCCGCCGGCGCTGACGACCCGGAGGAGGCCTGGCAGGCGCTGCTCGACCGGCGGCAGGCCGAGGCGGTCCGGCTGCTGGACGAGGTGGTGAGCAGGAACCCGACCGACGTGGCCGCGGCCGTGCTGCTGGCCGACGCCCACCACAGCGAGCTGACCTGGCACCTGGGCGAGCAGCCGCGTGAGCGGCCGCCGCTGGACGACGCCGACACGACCGGCCGGGACGTGCTGGCGCGGCTGACCGCCGCCGCCCGCCGGGCCGCCCACCTCGACCCCGCCGACGCCGCGGCCGTGTTCCACCTGGCCGAGGCGCTGCACTGGGGCGAGCACGCCGAGGCCGCGGCGTGGCGGCACCGGCTCGGCGTGCTGCGGCCGGAAGCCCAGGACGCGACGCACCAGGCGCGGCCTGGCGAGCGCCCGGGCCAGGAGGCTGGCGCGGCCGCCGAGCTGCCCACCCACGGGCGCTACAGCTGGTACGTGCTGGAGTTCGGGCGGATGGTCGACAACACCGGTGACAACTGCTTCGACGTGGTGCTCAGCAGCGACCTCGGCGAGCTGCGCTGGGTGCTGGACCGCTGGTTGAGCCGTGCAACCCGGAGTCGGGCTCGGCGGTATAGCAGGTGACCGTTGTCGAGCGTCGAGGGGAAACCCATGCCAGGAAACAGGACCCGCGTCCGGCTCGGGGTGACGGCCGGGGTGGTGGCGGCGCTGCTGGCGCAGCCGCTGCTGGCCCCGGCCGGCATCGCCGAACCGGCGACCAGCACCACCGCCGCGGTCGAGCAGGGCCGGAACCGGGTCGCCAGGGTGGTCTACAACCTCGGTGACCAGGTGTTCACCTCGCCGTCGCTGCCCGAGCCGATGGAACTCGCCGCGGTGGTGCACTACCCGACGAACCTGGGCCGCACCGCCCACCCGCTGGTCGTGCAGCTGCACGGCAGCTGGTGGACGTGCGCGGACCGCGCGGCCGAGGCCGACTACCGGACCGGCCTGGCCACCGGGGACGACGAGCTGGTGGAGCGGGCCTCGGCCGCCCTGGGCGGCTGGCCGTGCGCGCCGGGCGTGCCCGCGCTGCCCAGCTACCGGGGCTACGACTACCTGGGCGAACAGCTCGCCGGCCACGGGTTCGTGGTGGTCTCGATCAGCGCCAACGCGGTCAACGCGTCGATGCCGGGCATGAACGCCTACGCGGCCCGCGCCGAGTTGGTCAACAAGCACCTGGCCATGTGGCAGCAGCTGGTCAGCACCGGCACCGGTGAGCTGGCCGGCCGGTTCACCGACCCGGACACCGGCCGGCCCAGGCGGGTCGACTTCCGCGGCCGGGTGGACCTGACCAGGGTCGGCACCCTGGGGCACTCGCGCGGCGGCAAGGCCGTGATGTGGCAGGCGTCCGACAAGCACCGCGCCGAGTGGCCGAGCGGGGTGCGGGTGCGGGCGGTGCTGCCGCTGGCCCCGGTCTACTTCCACTACCCCGAGGACGACATCAGCGACGACCTGGTCACCACCGTGCCGTTCAAGGTGGTGCTGGGCAGCTGCGACGGGGACACGGGCACGGCCGGCACCGGCTACCTGGCCGACGCCCGGGGCCGCAACCCGGACATCTCCTCGGTCACCATCCCCGGCGCCAACCACAACTTCTTCAACACCCAGTGGTCGCCGGACAGCGGCCAGGTGCTGGCCGCGGACGACGCCGAGGGCCTGCGCGACCCGGCCACCGGCCAGTGCCACACCGCGGACACCGCGCCGGTCCGGCAGCTGACCGAGGACGAGCAGCGGCGGATCGCCGCCGCCGAGATCGTCTCGTTCTTCCGCGACAAGCTCGGCTGAGCGGCTGCTAGCCGAGCGCGGGTGCCCCGGTCTGCGGTCGGGCCGCTCGCGCCTCGGCCAGGAACTCCACGAGCAGGGCGGTGATCTCGGCCGGTCGCTCCACGGCGGGCAGGTGCCCGGCCCAGGGCAGGGCAACGTGCCGGGCGTGCGGGATGCGCTCGGCCAGGACGGCGGCGATGTCCCGGAAGTACCGCAGGTCGTGGGCGCCGGACAGGATCAGGGTGGGCGCGGTGACGCGGGCCAGGTCCACCGGCGCCCCCGGCTGGGTCGGCGCCGCGCCGAAGGCGCGTTGCACCGCCAGGGAGTGCCGGCGCATGGCGCGCAGGGCCGCGCGGGTGTGCTCGTCGGCGTCCGGGCCGAGGAACAGGTCCAGGTACAGCTCGGCGACCTCGTCGAGTTCGCCGGCCGCGAGCAGCGCCTCCTCCCGCTGGCTGAACTCGACGATGTCCGGGGTGGTCGGGGCGGCGCGCATGCCGGGGCACAGCAACGCGAGCGCGTCGACCCGGTCGGGCCAGCGCGCGGCCACCTCGTGGGCGATCCGCCCGCCCAGGGACGCGCCGACCACCGCGGCGGAGGCCACGCCCAGGTCGTCGAGCAGGTCCCGCACGTCCTCGGCGTCCCGGTGCACCTCGGCCGGCGGGGTGTCGCCGTAGCCGCGGAAGTCGCAGCGCACCACCTGGTACCCGGCGGCCACCAGCGGATCGACCTGGGCGTTCCACATGCGGCGGTCGCCGACCGACGAGTGCAGCAACACCACGACCGGCCCCGCGCCGGCCACGTCGTGAGCGAGTGTCATGGCCAGAGGCTACGGCGGGTTCCAGCAGCGGTCGTTCGATCGGGGAACCGGACGGCTGGCCGCGCCCGCACCCGCCGCGGCCAGGGCCGAGCGTGGTGGTGTGTCCGGGACCGGCCCCGGGTGTTCCAGGACACCGGGCCCACCGAGCGGAAGCATTCGATGACCGGCGGCGTTGGGTTGGGCGGTGGAGTCAGGCCAACGTCCAGTGAGGTGGTCATCGGTGGACCGAGCACAGGCGCGCCCGACAGCGCACAGCCCAGCCGGGGGACCGGCGCCCGCCGCGCCGGCGCGGGTCGAGCGCACGACCGTGACCTCGGCCGACGGCACCCGGCTGGCACTGCGCTGGGCCGGGCCGGCCGACGCGCCCGGGCTGGTGCTGGTGCACGGCTGGGCCCAGTCCGGTGACGTGTGGCGGGGCCTGCTCGCCGACCCGCGGCTGACCGACCGCTACCGGGTGGTGGCCGTGGACCTGCGCGGCCACGGCGACTCGGACGTGCCGGACGCCGCCACCGGCTACGCGGACTCGGCCGACTGGGCGGCGGACGTGGCCGCGGTGCTGGCCTGGCTCGGCCGGCCCAGCGTGCTGGTCGGCTGGTCCTACGGCGGCCTGGTGCTCACCGACCACCTGCGCGTCCACGGCACGTCCGGCGTGGCCGGGCTGGCGCTGGTGGGCGCGCTCACCGAGATGGGCCGGGGCCGGCAGGGCGGCTGGATCGGCCCGAGCATGCGCCGCGCCGGGCCGCCCGCGCGGGCCGAGGACCCGGCCGTGGCCGTGCCCGCGCTGCTGGAGCTGGTCACCGGGATGTCGGCGAGTCCACTGCCCGGCGCCGACGTGCAGCGGCTGCTGGCCGCCGCGCTGCGGGTGCCGCCGGCGGTGCGCGCCGCCCTGGTCACCAGGCAGGTGGACAGCGCCGAGGTGCTGGCCGCCGTGGACGTGCCCACCCTGGTGCTGCACGGCACCGAGGACACCGTGGTGGACCCGGCCGCCGGCCGGTACGCGCTGAGCCAGGTGCCGGGCGCGCGGGCCCACTGGTTCACCGGCGTGGGCCACCTGCCCTTCGTCGAACGGCCTGAGGAGTTCACCGCCGCGCTCGCCGACTTCACCGCCGAGTGCCTGGACCGAGTGGGGACACTGCCGTGACCGACCACGCCACCCAGCTGTCGATCCGCCCGACCCGCACCGCCGACGACCAGCCAGGACCCGACCGGTCCCTGCACACCGCGACGAGCCGGGACGGCATCCCGAGCCAGGCCGCCCACCGGCTGCGCCGGGTCGCGGTGCTGTCCGTGCACACCTCCCCGCTGGAGCAGCCGGGCACCGGCGACGCCGGCGGCATGAACGTCTACATCGTGCAGACCGCCACCCGGATGGCCGAGCGGGGCGTGGCCGTGGAGGTGTTCACCAGGGCCACCTCCTCGGACCTGCCGCCCAGCGTGGAACTCGCCCCCGGGGTGACCGTCCGGCACGTGGCGGCCGGGCCGTTCGAGCGGCTGGGCCGCACCGAGCTGCCCGCGCAGCTGTGCGCGTTCACCGCCGGGGTGTTACGCGCCGAGGCCAGGCAGGAGCCGGGCCACTACGACGTGGTGCACTCGCACTACTGGCTGTCCGGGCAGGTCGGCTGGCTGGCCAGGGACCGCTGGGGGGTGCCGCTGGTGCACACCGCGCACACCCTGGCCAAGGTCAAGAACGCCGCGCTGGCCGACGGCGACCGGCCCGAGCCGCGCAGCCGGGTGATCGGCGAGGAGCAGGTGGTGGCCGAGGCCGACCGGCTGGTGGCCAACACCCGGGTGGAGGCCGACGAGCTGATCCAGCTCTACCAGGCCGACCCGGCCAAGGTGCTGATCGTGCCGCCGGGCGTGGACGTGGACCGGTTCACCCCGGGCGACCAGGCCGCGGCCCGGGCCGAACTGGGCCTGCCGCCGCACGCCGTGGTGCTGGCCTTCGTCGGCCGGATCCAGCCGCTCAAGGCGCCGGACGTGCTGGTGCGGGCCGCCGCCGAGATGCTGGCCCGCCAGCCGGAGCTGCGCGAGCGCCTGGTGGTGCTGGTGGTCGGCGGGCCGTCGGGCAACGGCCTGGACCAGCCCGAGGCGCTGCGCGCGCTGGTGGCCGCGTTGGGCGTCGGCGACGTGGTGCGCTTCCTGCCGCCGCAGCCGGGGCCGGATCTGGCCCGCGTCTACCGGGCCGCCGACGTGGTGGCCGTGCCCAGCCACAACGAGTCGTTCGGCCTGGTGGCACTGGAGGCCCAGGCGTGCGGCACGCCGGTGGTGGCGGCCAGGGTGGGCGGGTTGCCGGTGGCCGTGGCCGACGGCTCCTCCGGGCTGCTGGTGCGCGGTCACCACCCGGTGGACTGGGCGAGGGCGCTGGAGCGGGTGGCGCTGCGGCCGGGCTACCGCGCGCAGTTGGCGGCGAACGCGCCCGGCCACGCCAGGGGCTTCTCCTGGGACCGCACGGCCGCGGCACTGCTGACCGGGTACGCCGAGGCCGCGGGCGCGTTCACGGCGAGCCTGCGGTCCGCACAATAGGGACCGGCAGCGCGGGGCGGAGCAGTGGGCAACCAGTGAGGAGGTGCCGGCGTGCGGGAGCGGCTGGCCGAACTCGACCGGATCATCTCGTCCACTTTGGACGATCGTGAGCTGACCTACCAGCGCGAGGACGTGGGCCAGTACTTCGTGACCCTGCCGGGCAGCAAGAAGCTGCAGACCAACTGCTGGCTGGTCCTCGGCGCGCACGCGCTGCTGGTGGAGGCGTTCGTCTGCCGCCGGCCCGACCAGGCGCACCAGGACGTCTACCAGTTCCTGTTGCGGCGCAACGCCAAGCTCTACGGCGTGCACTACACGCTGGACGCCGCCGGCGACATCTACCTGGTCGGCCGCGTCGGCCTGCACGCGGTCACCCCGGACGAGCTGGACCGGCTGCTCGGCCAGGTGCTCGACGCGGCCGACAACGACTTCAACACCCTGCTGGAGATCGGGTTCGCCGACGCGATCCGCCGGGAGTGGGACTGGCGGGTCTCCCGCGGCGAGCCCCTGCACAACCTGCGGGCGTTCCAGCACCTCATCACCGAGTAGCAGCGGGTCAGGCGGGTTCGAACACCAGCGCCTTGCTCAGGGTGGAGCGCACCGGTGAGCACTCGACGCGCGCCACGATCGCGGCGCGGTGGGCCTCGAGTTCCGGGGCGAGCAGGAGGTCGTAGCGGAACCGCGTGGTCGACTCCTCGCGTTCCAGGTGCACCCGCACACCCACCTCGGCGTCGGTGACGCCGAGATCGGCCAGTGCCATCCGCGCCGAGATGGTCATGCACGTGGCCAGGGCGGCCTCCAGCAGTTCGTGCGGTCGCATGCCCGCCGAACCGCCGACACCGGCTTTGTGCGTGTCGGCGACGCTCTCGTTGCCGCCCGCCCGGAACCGGACCTGCCAGGGCGTCGCAAGGGCCTCTGCTTCGACCACTGCCTTACCTCCTCCTGCGGCCGCCTTGCCTCGTCAGCGGGAACGACCCGCGGGAGCGTAACCGATCCGCCCAGATGATGAGAAGAAATGTCCCACATGATGGACGATCGCCCGAAGTTGGTGGGTCAGCGCAACGCGGCTGGGCGCGTGCTCCGTCACACACCTGACCAGACCACGTGACGGAGGGGGACTCGCGTGCGCAGGACCACACTCGTGGCGTTGGCCGCGCTGGGCGTGCTCGGCCTGGTGTCGGGCTGCTCGGCGGGGGCCGGGGAAACGGCCTCCGTGGCCGAGCAGCCCGTTCCCGGCGTCGCCACCAACAGCCCGGGCGAGGGCAAGGCCGACAGCCAGGCCGGCGGCGACCAGAACAGAGCCGGCACCGCCACCCCGGACACCGGCCAGCCCGGCACCGCCGCCGACCCGAGTGCCGGCCGCGCGGTGGTGCGCACCGCCGAGGTCAACCTGACCAGCACCGACCCCGCCCAGGTGGCCAGGCGGGCCAGGGACGCGGTGACCGCGGCCGGCGGCCACCTCGCCGAGGAGGAGTCCGCCCCGGCCCAGGTGCGGCTGACCCTGCGGGTGCCGCCGGACCGGCTGGACGCGGTGCTGGACGAGTTCGGCCGGCTCGGCCAGGTCGAGTGGGTGCGCCAGACCAGCCAGGACGTCACCGGCCAGGTCGCCGACCTGGACGGCCTGATCAGCGCGCAGCAGGCCAGCGTCGACCGGGTGCTGGCGCTGTTCCAGCAGGCCAAGACCATCGGTGAGATCACCCAGGTGGAGAACGAGCTGACCCGGCGGCAGGGCGAACTGGAGTCGCTGCGGCGGCGCCGCGCCGGCCTGGCCGACCAGGTGGCCCTGTCCACGGTCACGCTGACCATCAGCGCCACCTCGCCCGCTGGCGAGCCGGCCGAGGAGTCCACCGGGTTCGTCGACGCGCTGGCCGGCGGCTGGCGCGCGCTGACGGCCGTGCTCGGCGGGCTGCTGGTCGGGCTGGGCGCGGTGCTGCCGTTCCTGCTGGTGTTCGGGGTGCCGGTGGCCGTGGTGCTGTGGCTGGTGCGCCACCGCCGCCGCCGCGCCGCTGGCCGGGCCAGGGCCGCGCTGGCCCCGGCCGGCACGGTGGACCCGGCGGGCACGGCGGCCGACTGAGGGCGCGGCCTCGGGCGGTGGGGGCCTCGGGTGGCGGGGCCGCGGGCGCGGTGGGATCAGGCCGGGTCAGGTGTCCGGGCCGCGGTGACCACCACGGTGGTGTAGTGCGCGGTGAAGGCACCGCCCAGCGCGTCCACCGCCGCCCCCATGCCCGCCAGCAGCTCCGCCAGGGTGTCCGGGGGCAGCCGGGTGTGGATGCCCTGGGTGGGCAGCAGGTCCAGCCACTCGTCCCGGGTGTAGGACAGCTCCCAGTCGAACCGCCACCGCTCCGGCGCGCCGAACGCGCCCGCCCGCCGCATCCCGTCGGCCGCCTTGTCGCACATGGCGCCGTAGGGGTCCTGGTCCCTCATCGCGGCGGCCTGGGCACCGAGCGAGTCGGGCAGCACCCGCCGGTAGACCTCGACAACGGCCTCGGCCAGCTCGGGCGGGGCCTGGAACGCGTTCCAGAACACGGCCAGCCGGCCGCCGGGCCGCAGCACCTGGGCCGCCTTGGCCGCGCCGGCCACCGGGTCCACCCAGTGCCAGGTCTGCCCGGCGATGACCGCGTCGCAGGTGTGCCCGGCCGGGTCCCAGGCCTCGAACGTGCTGACCGCCACCTCGGTCCCGGCGCGCCGCGCGAACGCGGCCATCCTCGGGTCCGGCTCGACGCCGAGCACCCGGCAGCCGGCCGCCTGGAACTGCCTGGCCGCGATGCCGGTGCCGGTGCCGACGTCGAGCACGTCCGGCCCGGGGCTGGCCGCGACGATCCGCTCGACCAGGGCGTCCGGGTAGCGGGGCCGGGTGCGGTCGTAGCGCTCGGCGTCCACGCCGAACGACTCGGCCATCTCCCGGGCCTGGTGCGGCTCACGGGGGGTGGGTGGGGTGGGCTCCGCTGAAGTGGGCATGCGCCCACCGTAGTGGGCACTTGCCCACTTGTACAGTCGGGCGGGGAACCGACCAGGAGAGGCAGGGGTGTCCGGTGCCGACAGGCGTCCACCTCCGGGATGTGCGCGAGCAGCTGTTCGGCGCGGCCGAGCGGGTGCTGCTCCGGGACGGGCCGAGCGGGCTGACCAGCCGGGCGGTCACCACCGAGGCGGGGTGCGCCAAGGGCGTGCTGCACCGGCACTTCACCGACTTCGACGGTTTCCTCGCCGAGTTCGTGCTGGACCGCGTCGACCGGATGGACCCGCAGGCCGCCGCCCTGCGCGAGGCCGCGGGGACGGGCACGGTCGTCGGCAACCTCACCGACGCGCTGGTGGCCGTGTTCTCCTCGGTCGCGGTCGCGATCGTCCCCCTGGTCACCTTCCGGGACGAGCTGCGCGCCCGGCTGCGCCAGGCCTGGCCGGCCGGTGTCCCGGTGCTCACCGAGGCGTGCGTCATGGTCGCCGGCTACCTCACCGCCGAACGGGACCTGGGCCGGATCGCGGCGGACGCCGAGGTCGACACGCTCGCGGCCACCCTGATCGGGACCGGGCACCTGCTGCACGCCGACCGGACGGGCACCGCGCCGGAACGCGCGGCCCTGCACCGGGTGGTGACCACGGTCCTGGCGGGTGTGCTGCGCGGAGAACGCCCGGGCCGGCCCCGGGTGGACTAGACCAGCGGGGGCGCGAGGCGGCTCGGGAGAGAGGGGGAGTCGTGCGTCGAGCCGCCCCGCGTCAGGTCCCCGCTGCGGCGGTTCCACCGGCGGGGGGTCCCGGGGAACCGAGCGGGCGCGATCCGCCAGGGGGGGGAGACGGACCACGATGGCTGCTCGTCGCGACCCGGGGAGTGCGTGGGAGCCGGTTCGCGGTGAGCCCTGTCAACTTGGCAGAAGCGACGAGGTGCCCACAAGGTTTCGCCGCTGCTCCATTCGTGTGTTCTTAGCCGTGTTAATTAACTGTGGGGTAGCTGCCGGTAGCGGAGCGTGGCTCCCTTGACGCTAGTCTGTGGCCTGCATCACGATCGCCGTGTCGGGGTGAGCGGCTCAGGTCGGTGCTGGCACGGCAGGTGAACAAGGGGGTTCCGATGGTCTTCCGCAGCCCGTTCCCGGACGTCGAGGTGCCGGAGGTGGCACTGCCCGACTACCTCTACGCGAACATCCGCGACCACGCCGACAAGCCCGCGCTGATCGACGGGGTGACCGGTCGCGCGCTCACCTTCGCCGAACTGGCCGGGCAGGTGGACCGGCTCGCCGCCGCACTGGCCGAGCTGGGCATCGGCCGCGGTGACGTGGTGGGCCTGTTCAGCCCCAACACCCCCGCCTACGCCGTGGTCTTCCACGGGGTGCTGCGCGCCGGCGCCACCGTCACCACGGTCAACGCCCTCTACACCGCCGACGAGGTGGCCACCCAGCTCATCGACGCCAAGGCGCGGCTGCTGTTCACGGTGTCGGCACTGGTGGAGCGCGCCGACGCGGCCGCCCAGGCGGCCGGCGTCGAGGAGGTGCTGGTGCTCGACCGGGCCGAGGGCCACCGCGCGCTGGCCGACCTGCTGGCCACCACCGCGCCCGTGCCCGAGGTGCGGGTGGACCCGGTCGAGGACATCGCCGTGCTGCCCTACTCCTCGGGCACCACCGGGCGGGCCAAGGGCGTCATGCTGACCCACCGCAACCTGGTGGCCAACATCGTGCAGAGCCAGGCGCTGATGAGCCTGGACCCGGCGCGCACCCGGGTGCTCGCCGTGCTGCCGTTCTTCCACATCTACGGCATGACCGTGGTGATGAACCACCTGCTGGCCATCGGCGCGACCGTGGTGACCCTGCCCCGCTTCGAGTTGGCCCAGTTCTGCGCGACCGTCGCCGCGCACCGGATCAACCGGATCTACATCGCCCCGCCGATCGCGGTCGCCCTGGCCAAGCACCCCGTGGTCGACGAGTACGACCTGTCCTCGGTGGAGGTGCTCTTCTCCGGCGCCGCGCCGCTGGACGCCGAACTGGCCGCGGCCGTGCGCGCCCGGCTGGGCTGCGCCGTGCGGCAGGGCTACGGCATGACCGAGATGAGCCCGGTCAGCCACGCCATCCCGGACGACCGCGACGACATCTCGCTGGACACGGTCGGGCTGACCCTGCCGAACATGGAGTGCAAGATCGTCGACCCGGTCACCGGCGCGGAGGTCGGCGTCGGCGAGCGCGGCGAGCTGTGGTGCCGGGGCCCCAACGTGATGAAGGGCTACCTGAACAACCCGGAGGCGACCAGCGCCACCCTGGACGCCGAGGGCTTCCTGCACACCGGCGACGTGGCCACCGTGGACGAGAACGGCTGTGTGTCCATTGTGGACAGGGTGAAGGAGCTGATCAAGTACAAGGGCTACCAGGTGCCCCCGGCCGAGCTGGAGGCGCTGCTGCTCACCCACCCGCGCATCGCCGACGCGGCCGTGGTCGGGGTGCGCGACGGCGACGGCGAGGAGGTGCCCAAGGCGTTCGTGGTCAGGCAGGCCGGCGCCACCGACCTGGACGCCGCCGCGGTGATGTCCTTCGTCGCCGAGCGGGTCGCCCCGCACAAGAAGGTCCGGGTGGTGGAGTTCGTCGACGCCATCCCCAAGTCCGCCTCGGGCAAGATCCTCCGCAAGGACCTGCGCGCGCGGTAGCCCTGGTCGGTCGTCAGCCCTGGTCGGCGCAGGCCTGCGCGATCGCGGCGGTGTCCCAGTAGAACGGCCACACCTCGGTGATCCGGCCGTCGGCCACCACCACCCGCTGCAGGATCGGGAACTCCAGGACGCGGCCGGTCGCCCTGGCCGTGGCCCGCACCTGGGTCAGCACCGCGATGTCCGGCCCGTCCACCAGGAACCGCTGTTCCCCGATCTCGAACGACTCCCACGCCTGGCTCATCGCCACGAAGAACCGCTCCATCCCCGCGTGCCCGCGCCACGTCCCGCCGTAGGGCAGCCCGTCCGCCTGGTGCAGCACCACGTCCGGCGCGAAGAACGGCGCGAGCGGCGCGAAGTCGGCCACCCCCGGCCCGCCCGCCGCCAGGTACCGCGCCTCGGCCGCGTACATGCCCCTGAGCACGGCCAGGCCGTCCCCGGCCGACCCGGCGGGTGCTGCCACCGCCGCGCTGGACGGTGTCGCTGCGTCGGGGGATGCCACCGCGTCGGGGGACGTTGCTGTGTCGGCTGGTGTCGCTGTGCTGGGTGGTGTCGCTGTCACGCCCCCAGCCTGACCGCGCGCACCGCCCCACGCTGGCGGTGATCGGACCTGTACCTCTGCCGTGCTGGCCCGTGGCGGGTCGGGGTGGCTGACTTCGGGCTGGTCAGCTCTGGCAGGCTGGACGCATGGGTGCTGTCGGAACTCTGGTGCTGCTCCGCCACGGCGAGAGCGTGTGGAATGCCGAGAACCTGTTCACCGGCTGGGTGGACGTGCCGCTGTCGGCCAAGGGGGAAGCCGAGGCGCGGCGGGGCGGCGAGCTGCTGCGGGACGCGGGCCTGCTGCCGGACGTGCTGCACACCTCACTGCTGCGCCGGGCCATCTCGACCGCGAACATCGCCCTGGACGTGGCCGACCGGCACTGGATCCCGGTGCGCCGGGACTGGCGGCTCAACGAGCGCCACTACGGCGCGCTGCAGGGCAAGAACAAGAAGCAGACCCTGGAGACCTACGGCGAGGAGCAGTTCATGCTCTGGCGCCGCTCCTACGACACCCCGCCGCCGCCGATCGAGCCGGGTAGCGAGTTCAGCCAGGACACCGACCCGCGCTACGCCGACCTCGGCCCGCACGCGCCGCTGACCGAGTGCCTCAAGGACGTGGTGGCCCGGCTGCTGCCCTACTGGGAGTCGGCCATCGTGCCGGACCTGCGGGCCGGTCGCACCGTGCTGGTCGCCGCGCACGGCAACTCGCTGCGCGCGCTGGTCAAGCACCTGGACGGGGTCTCCGACGAGGCGATCGCCAAGCTGAACATCCCCACCGGCATCCCGCTGCGCTACGACCTCACCGACAACCTGGAGCCGGTCACCCCGGGCGGGGTCTACCTGGACCCGGAGGCGGCCAAGGACGCCATCCAGGCCGTGGCCAACCAGGGCCGCTGAGCCCACGGCCGCCGGCCGCCCGGTGCGATCCGGGTGGCCGGCCGGTCAGATCAGGCCCAGTTCGTGGGCGCGCACACCGGCCTGGAAGCGGGAGTCGGCACCGAGCGTGGCCATGAGTTCGGCCACCCGGCGCCGGTAGGTGCGCAGGGACAGGCCCAGCCGGCGGGCCGCGGTCTCGTCCTTGCAGCCCGAGGCGAGCAGCTCCAGGATGCGCGGGGCCAGCGGGCGCAGCTCGGCCAGGCTCCGGTCGACCACGTCCAGGTCGGTGGCGGCGCGCCAGGCCGCGTCGAACAGCGTGCGCACCGCCTGCACCACCTCGGGCAGGAACACCACGCTGTAGCCGCGTGCCCCCCTGGCCGTGTCACCGGCCAGGATGGCCACCCGCCGGTCGATGATGATCGTCTCGTTCAGCTCGTCCACGCCGATGCGCACGGCCACGCCCTGCTTGCTGACCTGGTGCACGTGCTGCGCCTCGGACGGGTCGAGCAGCATGCCGGCGCGGAACAGCTTGCGCACCCGGGGCGCGCCCGCCGGCCGCTGCCCGGCACGGGTCGTGTCCGGCACGGCGTGGCCGCGCCGCCACGTGTACAGGGTGTTGGCGGCGCAGCAGATCTCCTCGGTGGCGGTGGCCAGCAGGTGGGCGGTGCGCTCGTGCAGCTCCCGCTCGCCGTGCACCACCACGACCTGGTCGGTGGTGTCCATCGCGGTCGAGTGTCCGCCCGCCGCGCGGCGGTGGACAAGGATTGGCAGCATGCTGCCAGTCGGCGGCGCCGGCCGGGGGCGCTCGCCAGGCTGGGCCCCATGACCGCGACGAACAGCACCGCGACGAACAGCACCGCGACGAACAGCACCGCGACGAACAGCGCTGCGACGAACAGCGCTGCGACGAACAGCGCTGCGACGAACAGCGCTGCGACGAACAGCACCGCGTCCACCACCCCCGCCGCTGCCGCCGGCTTCCACCTGCTGGGCGGTGACCTGCGGGTGGCCCGGGTGGGCTTCGGCGCCATGCGGCTGCCCGGGCGGTCCTGGACCGGGCCGGCCGGCGACCGGGACACCGCGCTGGCCGTGCTGGCCAGGGCCGTCGAACTGGGTGTCAACCACATCGACACCGCCGACTTCTACTTCTGCGAACAGCTGTTCGCCAACGACCTGATCCGGGAGGCCCTGCACCCGTACGCCGACGACCTGGTGATCGCCACCAAGGTCGGTCCGGCGCGCGGTCCGGACGGCAACTGGCAGCGCGAGGCCAGCGCGGCCGAACTGCCCGCCCAGGTCGAACGCAACCTGGACCAGCTGGGGCTGGACCGGCTCGACCTGGTCTACCTGCGGGTCGGCGGCCTGGAGTTCAGCGACGAGTCGCTGGCCGAGCGCTTCGAGGTGCTGGCCGGCCTGCGTGAGCAGGGCCTGATCCGCCACCTGGGCGTCAGCAACGTCAACCCGGCCCAGTTCGCCGAGGCCCAGCGGATCGCGCCGGTGGCGGCCGTGCAGAACTACTTCAACCTGGCCCACCGCGACCACCCCGAACTGGTGGCGGCCTGCGCCGAGCAGGGCATCGCCTACGTGCCGTTCTTCCCGCTCGGCGGGCACGAGCTGATCAACGACCCCAGGGTGGTGGCCGTGGCCGACCGGCACGGCGCCAGCGTCGCGCAGATCGCGCTGGCGTGGCTGCTCGACCAGACCCCCACCACGCTGGCCATCCCGGGCACGGCGGCACCGGACCACCTGGCGGAGAACGTGGCCGCCGCCGGCATCGTGCTCACCGAGCGTGACCGGGCGGAGTTGGCGCCGCTCGGCTAACCGGCCGCGACCAGCCGGTGTCGGACCGCTGTCCACCGGGAGACCAACCGGTGGTTCGCGGATCATGCATTTGGGTGAACACACAATGACCGGCTGGGTAACGTCACGTGGCAATTGCCCGGTTGTGGTGTCACTGCCATCACGGTTGCCGCCCGAGGGGTAGCCGGCAGGGGTTATTCCCCGCATACCATGCGGCCGTGACCGCAGCGGGCTACTTCGCCCTGTCGATCGCCGTCGGGCTGGTCGGCGCGGCTGTTGGCTTTCTCGTTGGCCACTACTCAGCGCGACGATCCGCTCGCCGCTCGTCCGTCCTCACCGTCGCCGACCTCGTCCAGCGCGTGGTGCACACCTCGCACAACGGGATCGCGGTGCTGAACAGGTTCGGCGACGTGGTGCTGCACAACCCGCGCGCCGACGAGCTGGGCGTGGTGCGCAACAACCAGCCCGACCCCAGGGCGCGCAAGGCCGCCGAGATGGTCCGGGCCAGCGGCGAACCAGTGCAGGTGGACCTGGCGCCGATGGAGACCGGCCGGGGACGGACGCCCGAGGCCGTGCAGGCCGAGGTGCGTCCGCTCACCGAGGGCTTCACCGTGGTCGACGCGGCCGACGAGTCCGACGCGGTGCGGCTGGAGGCCATCCGCCGGGACTTCGTGGCCAACGTCAGCCACGAGCTGAAGACCCCGGTGGGCGCGCTGGCGCTGCTGGCCGAGGCCGTGCTGGACGCCTCAGACGACCCGGTCGAGGTGCGCCGGTTCAGCAGCAAGATCCTGCACGAGGCCACCCGGCTCGGCACCCTGGTCACCGAGCTGATCGCGCTGTCCCGGCTGCAGGGCGCGGAGAAGCTGCCCGAGCTGGCCGCGGTCGAGGTGGACACCGTGATCAGCGAGGCGCTGGGCCGGTCCCGGCTGGCCGCGGAGTCGGCCGGCATCGAGATCTCCACCGACGGCCCCAGCGGCCTGGTGGTCGAGGGGGACCAGCCGCTGCTGATCACCGCGCTGAGCAACCTGCTGGACAACGCCGTGGCGTACTCGCCGGCGGGCAGCCCGGTCTCGATCAGTCGGCGCGAGGTCGACGGCTTCGTGGAGATCTCCGTGACCGACCGGGGCATCGGCATCGCCAAGGACCAGCAGCAGCGCGTGTTCGAGCGGTTCTACCGGGTGGACAAGGCGCGCTCGCGGGCCACCGGCGGCACCGGGCTGGGGCTGGCCATCGTCAAGCACGTGGTGGCCAACCACGGCGGCCAGGTGCGGTTGTGGAGCGAGCCGGGCACCGGGTCCACGTTCACCGTGTGCCTGCCCACCCACCGCGGCCAGGACGGCCAGGGCCCGACGGCCACGGCACCGGAGGCGGTGCCGCCGCTCACCGTCGTCGACGACGGCGCAGACCCCGTCGGACCAGCCCCCGTCGGACCAGCCCCCGCCGGACCAGCCCAGTCCGGACCGGCCCCGACCGGCGTGGCCCCGACCGGTGTGGCCGCGCTGGTGGGGCACGCACAACTCGGCCACGGCGGTGGCCCCGGGGTGACACGCGGTGCCGGTTACCGCACTGATCAGGGAGGAACACCGTGACCAGGGTGCTCATCGTCGAGGACGAGGAGTCCTTCGCCGACCCGCTGGCTTTCCTGCTGCGCAAGGAGGGGTTCACCACAGCGGTGGCCACCGACGGCCAGCAGGCGCTGGAGGAGTTCGACCACAACGGCGCCGACATCGTCCTGCTCGACCTGATGCTGCCCGGCATGAGCGGCACCGACGTGTGCAAGGCGCTGCGCCAGCGCTCGACCGTTCCGGTGATCATGGTGACGGCGCGGGACAGCGAGATCGACAAGGTGGTCGGCCTGGAACTGGGTGCCGACGACTACGTGACCAAGCCGTACTCGGCGCGCGAGCTGATCGCCCGGATCAGGGCGGTGCTGCGGCGCGGTGGCGAGGCCGAGGAACTGGCCCCGCAGGTGCTGGCCGCGGGCCCGGTGCGGATGGACGTGGAGCGGCACGTGGTGTCCGTGGCCGGCCAGGACGTGAGCCTGCCGCTCAAGGAGTTCGACCTGCTGGAGTACCTGCTGCGCAACGTGGGGCGGGTGCTGACCAGGGGGCAGCTGATCGACCGGGTGTGGGGCGCGGACTACGTCGGCGACACCAAGACGCTGGACGTGCACGTCAAGCGGCTGCGGTCGAAGATCGAGCCGGACCCGTCGCTGCCCAAGCACCTGGTGACCGTGCGCGGGCTGGGCTACAAGTTCGAGGCCTGACGCGCCGCGACCAGCCGGGTGCGGCCGGTACAGTGACCCCGGACACTCAGTCCGGACGGGTACCGTTCACGGCGTGCGCCTAGGGGTGCTTGACGTGGGGTCGAACACCGTCCACCTGCTGGTGGTGGACGCGCATCGGGGTGCCCACCCGACGCCGATGCGGTCGGAGAAGTCCGTGCTGCGCCTGGCCGAGCAGATCGACGGCGACGGGCGGCTGACCTCGTCCGGCGCCGACCGGCTGGTCCGTGCCGTCGCCTCGGCCTCGGCCGCCGCGACCAGGCTGGGCTGCGACGAGCTGATGGGGTTCGCCACCTCGGCGGTGCGCGAGGCGACCAACGCCGGCGCCGTGCTGGACCGGGTGCGCGAGGAGACCGGGGTGCGGCTGCGGGTGCTCTCCGGCGAGGACGAGGCCAGGCACACGTTCCTGGCGGCCCGCCGCTGGTACGGGTGGTCGGCGGGGCGCCTGCTGCTGCTCGACATCGGCGGCGGCTCACTGGAGATCGCCCTCGGTCGCGACGAGGACCCGGACCTGGCTTGTTCCCTGCCGCTGGGCGCCGGCCGGCTGACCAGGACCCGCCTGGTCAGCGACCCGCCGACCAAGCAGGCGGTCACCGAGACCGCCGAGTGGCTGGACGACCAGCTCGCGCCCGTGGCCGAGCAGGTGCGGGCGGCGGGCCGGCCGGACCGTTCGGTGGCCACGTCCAAGACGTTTCGTACGCTGGCCAGGCTCACCGGTGCGGCGCCGTCGTCGGCCGGCCCCCGGGCCACCCGGGTGCTCACCGACAGCGGCCTGCGGCAGCTGATCGCCTTCATCACCCGGATGTCCGCCGCGGACCTGGCCGAGTTGGAGGGGGTCAGTGCGAGTCGAGCGCACCAGCTGGTGGCCGGGGCACTGGTGGCCGAGGCCGCGATGCGGGCGATGTCACTCAGGCAGTTGGAGATCTGCCCGTGGGCACTACGGGAGGGTGTCATCCTTGCGCGGCTGGACCAGACTGACGCGGCAGACCACACTGATTGGTCGGGCTGACATTCGACCACAGCGAGATGGCAGCGATCGCGGATCGACCGGCGTAGCCGGTCGGGAGCTGGAACGACGCAGTTCGACCGGCGTAGCCGGTCGGGAGCTGGAGCAACGCAGTTCGGCCGGCGTAGCCGGTCGGGAGCTGGAGCAACGCAGTTCGGCCGGCGTAGCCGGTCGGGAGCTGGAACGACGCGGTTTGTCTGGCCGATGGGTTGGGCAGGAGCTGGAGCGACGCGGTTCGGCCGGCGTGGCTGGTCGGGAGCTGGAGCAACGCAGTTTGACTGGCGCAGCCGGTCGAGAGCTGGAACGGCGCAGGTCGCCTGGTCGGCGGCGCGGGCGAGGGCCTGAGCGACACCGACCGAGGAGCGGACCGAGCGCGGAGCCGAGCGAGCGAACGGGAAGGGGGTCCCGCATGGCCCAGGACACCACGGGCCGAGACAACCGGGTTGTGGCGCGGATCGTCTGGCAGGGCCAGGCGGGAGCTGAGTTGGCACAGGTCGTCTGGCAGGGCCAGGCGGGAGCTGGACTGGCACGGTTCGTCTGGCAGGGCCAGGCGGGCCGGCACGGGGCACGGTGGAAGTGATGAGTCGAGACGACGGGTCGGAGCGCACCCAGCGCACCGTGGCGGAGCTGCTCGCCCAGCACGGCGGCGGCTCGGACCCGGCCAAGCCGCGTCGTCGACGCCGGCGCGCGGACGATGCGACCGACACCGCACCGCAGGCCATCATCGACCGGGTGGTCTCCGACACCGGACGGTTCCTGCCGGTGCGCGACGAGCCGGGTGTGCACGAGCCGATCAGCGAGGCGCCGCCGGGGCCGGGCCGCCCGGTGCCCGGACCGCCGGTGGCGGGCCCGCCCACGGGCACCGGCCCGGTGGGTGGTGGCCTGTCCGGCCGCTACCTGCCCGCACCCGAGGACGAGCCAGGCCCGGCGCAGCAGCCCCCGGGCGCGCCGTACGGCAGTCCCCGACCAGGGTCGACCCGGGTTCCGCCGGCCGGGCCGCCGGCGGGCCCGCCGACCGGCTACTTCCAGCCGGCCGCCCCGGTTCCGCCGGAGCGGTCCGAGCCGAGCCGGCGGCTGGGGCCGCCGCCGATCGACCCGGCCGCGGACACCACGCAGGTGCCGCCGATCCAGGACTTCCCGCCCCGGCCGAACCCGGTGCGGTCGGATCCGGTGCGGCCGGATCCGGTCACCGAACAGATCCCGGTCGTCGACGACCGCGATGACGCCTACGGGCCCGAGGATCCGCCGGTCGGCCTGGCGCGCCGTGGCGAGCCACCCGCCGGGCTGGGCCAGCGCCCGCCCGTGCCTCCGGCCCGGCCGCAGGAGGTGACCAGTGACGACTGGTTCACCGGTCCGCACCAGCTGGGGCTGGAAGTCGACGACCAGGAACTCACCCAGGCGCACGGCACGCCCCTTGTCGCGGACGAGCCGGCCGGGCCCGACACCGGCGAGGACTTCGCCGACTACCCGGACCACGACACGCCGGCCGGCACCGGGTTCGACGGCCCGGGGGCTGGCGGCCCGGGGTTCGGCGACGCGGGGTTCGGCGGGCACCAGACCGCTGACCGCGGGCCCGGCGCCGAACCGGACAGTGGCGCTGTCGACCCCGACATCGACGCCGACGCCGGGGTCACCGAGGACGTCGGAGACGTCGAGGACGAGGACGCCGAGGCGAGCGCGGCCCGTTCCCCGGTCAAGGAGTGGCTGGCGATGATCGGCCAGCTCGCGGCCGGCGTGGTCGGCGGTGCCGGGCTGTGGCTGGTCTTCCAGTGGCTGTGGCGCACCCTGCCGGCCGCCGCCCTGGTCGCGGCCCTGGCCGTGGTGGTGTGCCTGGTGATCGTGGTCCGCAAGATCCGGCGCAGCGACGACGTGCAGACCATCGTGCTCACCGTGTTCGTGGGGCTGATCGTCACGGTCTCCCCGGCCGCACTGCTGTTGGTGGGCCAGTAGGTGGTGGACAGCAACCCGACCGTGCCCATCGGCCTGTCCACCGCGTCGGTGTGGCCGCGCCCGGCCGCGCACGCCTTCCAGCTGGCGGCCGAGCTGGGCTACGACGGCGTCGAGGTGATGGTGTGGGCCGACCCGATCAGCCAGGACGTCGGCGCGCTGGACCGGTTGGCGCAGCGGTACGGCGTGCCCGTGCTGGCGGTGCACTCGCCGTGTCTGCTGATCACGCAGCGGGTGTGGTCGCCGGACCCGGTCGACCGGTTGCGGCGCAGCGTGGTGGTGGCGCGGCAGCTGTCGGCGCGCACGGTGGTGGTGCACCCGCCGTTCCGCTGGCAGCGCCGCTACGCCGAGGGGTTCGCCGACCTGGTCGGGGAGCTGGAGGCGGACGGCGACGTCGAGGTGGCGGTGGAGAACATGTTCCCGGTGCGGCCGCTGGGCCGGGACCGGGCGGTGCGGGTGTCCGCGTTCCGGCCGTCCATCGACCCGACCGACGTCGGCTTCGCCCACTACACCCTGGACCTGTCGCACACGGCCGCCGCTGGCGTGGACGCGCTGGAACTGGCCAAGCGGATGGGCGGCGGCCTCACCCACGTGCACCTGGCCGACGGCTCGGGCGCGGCCAAGGACGAGCACCTGGTGCCGGGTCGGGGAAACCAGCCGTGCGCGCAGGTGTGCGAGGCACTGGTGCGTGACGGGTTCGCCGGCCAGGTCGTGCTGGAGGTCAACACCCGGCGGGCCAGGGGAGCGGACGAACGGGCCGAGATGCTGGCCGAAGCCCTGCTGTTCGCCCGCCTGCACCTGCGCCCCGGCCGGTAGCCGGCGGGCGGTCGGCGCGCTGTCCGGCCGCCCGAGCCGACCTGGGCATTGATCAACTTCCCCGGGGTAACCGTGTTGGCCGCACCCGTCGGCCCGTACAGTCACTCCCGTGAAACCGTTGCACGCACTGGTCCTCGCCGTGGCTGGCAGGGACGCCGTGCAGCGGTTGGCGTCCAGTCCACTGGTGCGCGAGGAACTGGTGCCCCGGTTCCTGGCCGGGGAGGGTGCCGCCGACGCGGTCACCATCGCCGGTCAGCTGATCGCGGCCGGGTTCACCGTCACCCTGTCCCACCTCGGTGAGCACGGTGCCGACCGGTCCGGCGCCGGCAGCCGCGCCTCGGCCGAGCGGGTCGTCCAGGAGCACCTGAACCTGTTGGACCGCTTGTCCGCCAAGGGTTTGGCCGGGCACGCCGAGATCAGCCCGCGACTGTCCGCGCTGGGGGCGGCACTCGGGTGGGGGCTGGTCGCGGACAACGCCGCCCGGTTGTGCGCGGCCGCCGCGCGGTACGGCAGCGGCGTGACCCTGGACGTGGACGTCGCCGAGGACACCGACACCGGTTTGGCCGTGCTCGCCGAACTGCGCCAGCGGTGGCCGTGGGTGGGCACCACCCTGCGGGCTGGTCTGGACCGCACCCTCGACGACTGCCGGGCACTGGCCGCCGCGGGCGCCCGGGTGCGGTTGAGCGACGGGGGTGGGCCGGCGCACGGCGTGGCCGTGAACTTCGTGCGGTGCGCCAACGTTCTGCTCGCCGGCGGCGGTCATCCGGTGTTCGCCACGCACGACCCCCGGCTCGTGCGGATCACCGTCGAGCGGGCGCGGTGGCACGGCCGCCGACCGGACAGCTACGAGCACCAGTTCCGCCACGGGCTGTGCCCCGCCGAGCAGCACCGGCTGGCCAGTGCCGGCCACCAGGTGCGGGTGCACCTGCCCTACGGCGAGCAGTGGTACGGCCACCTGCTGCGCCGGCTGGCCGAACGGCCCGCCAACACCACGTTTCTCCTGCGAGCATTGGTCAGTCGTCCATGACAGCACATTCCACACCCCCGGCCCGCCAGGGCCAGCACGGCGCCCAGCCCTTCCAGTTGGCCACCTCGGTCCGCCCGCTCGGCGACGGGACGTTCACCACGTCGCTGCCTGCGGAGTGGACCATCGCCGGAAAACCCCACGGCGGGTTCCTGATGGCGTTATTGGCCCGCGCGGCGATCCAGGCGGTGAACGTCCTGCCGGCCGGGCGGGACGGCGAGGCCCTCGCCCCGGACCCGCTCGCGGTGAGCGCCCAGTTCCTGCGCGCGCCCGAGGTCGGACCGGTGCTGCTGCGCACGGAACTCCGCAAGTCGGGTCGGACCGCGAGCATGGTGGCCGTGCAGCTGGAACAGCGCGGACGGTCCTGCGTGGAGGCGTCGGTCACGGTGGGGCGGCTGCCGCACGAACAGCCGGCCTACACCGACCTGCCGAGCATGCCGGTCGAGCCGCCAGCCAATGCCGTTGACATGTCCGCGACCCCGGTCGCCGAGGTCATGAACCTGCTCGGCCCGTGCGACGTGCGGGTGGACCCGGCGGACGTGGGGTTCCTGCACGGACGGATCGGTGACTCGCTGCGCCTGCGGCTGTGGGCCCGACCGCGAGTGGACCGGGCTGACGCGTACTTCGCCCTGCTGGCCGGGGACATCTCCGTGCCGGTCACCTTCCACCTCGGCCGGTTCGGCTGGTCGCCGACGGTGCAGCTGACCGCGTTGCTGCGGGCCAACCCGGTGCCGGGCTGGCTGCGGGTCGAGGCGAGCTGCCGGTCGGTGAACGGCCAGTGGTTCGACCAGGACGCGCTGGTCGTGGACGCGGCCGGGCGGCTGGTCTGCCAGGCGCGGCAGCTCGCCCTGACGCCGGCGGGCTGACGCGGCTGACGCGGACCGGGAAACCGCTTACCCGGTGTGTGGGCAGGGGGTTCGGCCCCCGCGTCCACTACCACGTGAACCGGCCACTCGCCAACCGGGTGAACGCTGATCGGCCCGAGTTGTCCACACCCCGGGTGGTTGTCCACAGGCGACGCCAGCACCCCGTCCGCGCGGGGTGGGGGTGGATAGGCTGGACCCGGGGTCGCCCCCCTGGGAGGGCGGGGGCTGGCCGGGTCATGGCACCCTGAAGGGCATGACCACGATCGCCGTCCTGGGTGCTGGCAAGATCGGTGAGGCCCTGCTGTCCGGTCTGGTGCAGGCGGGCCACGACCCGGAGGAGCTGCTGTTCACCGAGCGGTCCGCGGAGCGGGCCAGCGAACTGGTGAAGCGGTACGGCGTGGTCGAGGCGGACGTGGCCGGGGCGGCCACGCGGGCCGACGTGCTGGTGGTGGCGGTCAAGCCGCAGGACATCGAGCCGCTGCTGGACGAACTGGCCCCGGTGGTCGACCGGCGGACGCTGGTGGTCTCGCTCTGCGCCGGGCTGCCAACCAGCCTGTTCGAGCGCCGGCTGGCCGAGGGCACGCCGGTGGTCCGGGTGATGCCCAACACCCCCATGGTGGTGGGCGCGGCCATGAGCGCGATCTCGGCGGGCCGGCACGCCACCGACGAGCACCTGGCGCTGGTCGAGCGGCTGCTGTCCAGCGTCGGCCGGGTCGCCCGGGTGCCCGAGGCGCAGCAGGACGCGGTGACCGCGCTGTCCGGCTCCGGGCCCGCGTACTTCTTCTACCTGGTCGAGGCCATGATCGACGCGGGCATCCTGCTGGGCATCCCGCGCGCGCTGGCCACCGAGCTGATCATCCAGTCCGCGGTGGGCGCGGCCACCATGCTGGCCGAGAGCGGCGAGCACCCGGTGACCCTGCGCGAGGCGGTCACCTCGCCGGCCGGCACCACCATCATGGCCATCCGCGAGTTGGAGCGGCACGGCGTGCGCGCGGCCATGCTCGCCGCGATCGAGGCGGCGCGGGACCGTTCGGAGGAACTGGGCCGGGCCCACCAGGACGACTAGTCACGCCCTGTGCCTGGCTCACCCCGCTCTAACGAGTGGCCCACTGCCTCCGTTGGGTGCATCAGGCCGTCATCACCGTCGCAGGGGTCCCACCTGTCCCGCTACCCTCGGAGAAGCACGTGCGTGTCGATACCGTCGGTGGGGAAGCCGACGGCGCGACACGTGTCGAAGGACTCGGTGACGCATGCCGACGCAGAAGAAGGAGAACGATCAACCCGGCCTCGCACAGGTGCAGTTCCTCACCGTCGCGGAGGTGGCCGCCATGATGCGTGTCTCCAAGATGACCGTTTACCGGTTGGTTCACTCGGGTGAGCTACCCGCTGTGCGGGTGGGCAAGTCGTTCCGGGTGCCCGAGAAAGCCGTTCACGACTACCTGCACAACGCCTACTTCAACGCGGGCTGAGCGGCGGTGCCGCCGCCGGGGTCGTCAGCCTGACCGGCGCCTCGGCAGCGGCCTGTCCGGGTCGTTGTCGCGGTGTCCGGTCCGGTGGCCGTCCCTCGCCCGCGCCGCCCCCGTCCGGAACACCCTGAACAGCCCAGGTAAGGTGAAGGGCCGTTCGTGGCTGGTGCCTGCCCGCGCTCGGGTTTCGAGGACGCGGTGTGGCGCCGGCGCATGGAAAGCGTGAACGACCAACGACGACAGCGAGGGATCCCGCATGGGCTCGGTCATCAAGAAGCGCCGCAAGCGCATGTCTAAGAAGAAGCACCGCAAGCTGCTGCGGAAGACCCGCCACGCGCGTCGCAAGCAGGGCAAGTAAGGGTCGGTCGACCGACCTCGGCACAACGCACCGGTCCCGCGACCGCGGCCCACCACGGGCTGCGGCTCGGGACCGGTCGTGGTTTGCTTGACGTTGTCACCGCCAGGCTGACCTGCGCCAACACTCCGGGCCTTCCACCGTGGCCGCGGGTCGACCGCACCGGCGGTGGTCCCACTACACGCGCGCGGGGGGTCGGATGGCGCCCAAGGTGGTTCTCGTCACCGGAGTGAGTCGCTTCCTCGGCGGTCACCTGGCCGCCCGGCTCGCGGCCGACCCGGCCATCGACCGGGTTCTCGGTGTGGACACCGTGCCGCCCTCCCGCGACCTGCAGCGCCGCATGGGCCGGGCCGAGTTCGTCCGCGCCGACATCCGCAACCCGCTGATCGCCAAGATCATCGCGAGCACGTCGGTGGACACCGTGGTGCACGCCTCCATCACCGCCACCCCGCAGGGCTCCTCGGGCCGGGCGGCGATGAAGGAGATGAACGTCATCGGCACCATGCAGTTGCTGGCCGCCTGCCAGCAGGCGCCGACCGTGCGCCGGCTGGTGGTGAAGTCCACCAGCGCCGTCTACGGCGCCTCCTCCCGCGATCCCGCGGTGTTCACCGAGGACATGGGGCCCAAGGACCTGCCGTCCAGCGGCTACGCCAAGGACGCCGTCGAGGTCGAGGGCTACGTGCGCGGGTTCAGCCGGCGCCGCCCGGACGTCGCGGTCACCACGCTGCGGTTCACCAACTTCGTCGGCCCCCGCATCGACACCGTGCTGACCAGGTACTTCGCCATGCCGGTCGTGCCGGTGATGGTGGGCTACGACGCCAGGGTGCAGCTGCTGCACTCCGAGGACGCGCTGGCCGTGCTGGAGCGGGCGGCCCGCCACCACCTGCCCGGCACCTACAACGTGGGCGCGGACGGCGTGCTCATGCTGTCCCAGGCCATTCGCCGGGCCGGGCGGATCGCGCTGCCGGTGCCACCGGTGGCGGTGCCCGCGGTCGCCAGGCTGGTCCGCTCGGCCGGGCTGGTCGACTTCCCCCCGGACCAGCTGCGGTTCCTCCACTTCGGTCGGATCGTGGACACCACGCTGCTCAAACAGGAGTTCGGGTTCACTCCGCGGTGGACCACCCAGCAGGCGTTCGACGACTACGTGACCGGGCGCGGCCTGCGGCCCCTGGTCGATCCGGACCGGGTGAGCGCCGTGGAGCGGGGAATCCTTGACGTTGCCGGAAAACTGCGCGCCCGCTGACCGCGCGGCGCGCCAGGTGAGGAGGACGGACGCTGTGCCCGACGCGCGCGTGATCCCGCTGCCCGGCCTCGGACCGGCCACCCCCGACGAGTCGAGCGGGACCGAACCCGAAGGCGGAACAGCCCCGAGCCCAGAGCGGGGGCACTCCGAGCCAGCGCACCCCGAACCGGAGCGCCCCGAAGCGGAACACCCCGAAGCGGAGCGGCCGCGGTCGGTGGCCGGGGACGAGCCGGGCACACCCGGGTGGGAGCGCGCCCTGGCCGGTGCGCTGGCGTTCGTGCGGCGGCGACTGGCCGGCGAGTACCAGGTGGACGAGTTCGGGTTCGACCCCGACCTGACCGACAACGTGCTGCTGCCGGCGCTGCGGCCGCTGTACGAGAACTGGTTCCGGGTCGACGTGATCGGCGTGCACAACCTGCCCAGCCAGGGCGGGGCACTGGTGGTGGCCAACCACTCCGGCACGCTGCCGCTGGACGCGCTGATGACCGCCTACGGCGTGCACGCCGAGCACCCGGCCCACCGCTACCTGCGGATGCTCGGCGCCGACCTGGTGTTCCGGCTGCCCGTGGTGGGTGTGCTGGCGCGCAAGAGCGGGCAGACCCTGGCCTGCCACCCGGACGCCGAGCGGCTGCTGCGCTCGGGCGAGCTGGTCGGGGTGTGGCCGGAGGGCTTCAAGGGCGTGGGCAAGCCGTTCCGGGACCGGTACAAGCTGCAGCGGTTCGGCCGGGGCGGATTCGTGTCCGCGGCGCTGCGCACCGGCGCGCCGATCGTGCCGTGCGCGATCGTGGGCGCGGAGGAGATCTACCCCAAGATCGGCGACATCAAGGCGCTGGCCCGGCTGCTCGGGCTGCCGTACTTCCCGGTGACCCCGACCTTCCCGCTGCTCGGGCCGCTGGGCGCGGTGCCACTGCCGTCCAAGTGGTACATCGAGTTCGGCGAGCCCATCCCGACCGACGGGTTCGGCGAGGGCGCGGCCGACGACCCCATGCTGGTGTTCAACCTGACCGACCAGGTGCGGGAAACCATCCAGCAGACCCTCTACCGCCTGCTCACCCAGCGACGGAACGTGTTCCTCGGGTAGTCACCCGTCCCCTTTCGGGGCTGTCCCGCTGGCTACGATCGGGCCATGGCCTACCCGCAGCAGCCACCACCCGTCCTGTTGTCCACCATGAACGAGGTGCCGGGCTTCCGCGTGGCGCACGTGTTCGGCGAGGTCTTCGGCCTGACCGTGCGCAGCCGCAACGCCTTCTCCGACATCGGCGCTGGCTTCAAGAGCCTGGTCGGCGGCGAGATGCGGGGCTACACCAAGATGCTGTCCGACTCCCGCTACGAGGCACTGGGCCGGCTGCGGGAGAGCGCCGCGTCCATGGGTGCCAACGCCGTGCTGGCCATGCGCTTCGAGAGCGGCGACATCATGCCGGGCACCACCGAGATCGCCGCCTACGGCACGGCCGTGTACCTGGTGCCGGACACCGGCCACCAGCCGCACGCGCAGCCGCCGCAGCAGCAGCCGTACGGCATGCCGCCGCAGCAGCCCGGCCAGGCCCAGCAGGGTCAGCCGCCGCAGGGACAGCCGCAGCCCCCGCAGGGACAGCCCCAGCCGCCGCAGGGACAGCAGTATCCGCAGCAGGGCGCGCCCGGGCAGCCGTTCCCGCCGGCCTGAGCCGGCTGCCGGCTGCCGGCTGTCCGCTGCCGGGGCCGGTGCGGGGTCAGCGGGTCGAGCGGGGCGCCTGCGCCGCGGGTGCGGGCGCCGGCCCCAGCGCGTGCGGTCCCCGGGTATTAGTGCCCCGGGTGTCCGGTCCCCGGGTGTCCGTGCCCCGGGCCTCCGGACCCCAGGCGTCCGGCCCCCAGGCCGCCGAGCCCCACGCGGCCGGCACCCACCGGCCGCCCAGCGCGCGCAGCCGGCCGCGCTCGGCCGGGGCGCGGTCCTCGCGGTCCCGCCGGCGGTAGGCCAGGCCGGCGGCGATCACGCCGGCCAGCGCGCTCGCGCCGAGCACCGAGTGCACGCCGATCCGGGCGGCCTTGCGCCCGGTGCGGAAGTCGCGGATCTCCCAGCCCCGCCGCCGGGCCACCTCGCGCAGGCCCGCGTCCGGGTTCACCGCCACGGCCGTGCCGACCACGGACAGCATGGGCAGGTCGTTCACCGAGTCCGAGTAGGCCGTGCAGCGCCGCAGGTCCAGCCCTTCCTGCGCGGCCAGCGCGCGCACCGCGTGCGCCTTGGCCTTGCCGTGCAGCAGGTCGCCGACCAGCCGCCCGGTGTAGATGCCGTCCCTGCTCTCGGCCACCGTGCCCAGCGCGCCGGTCAGCCCCAGCCGCCTGGCGATGATCTCGGCCAGCTCCACCGGGGTGGCGGTCACCAGCCACACCCGCCGGCCCGCGTCCAGGTGCGTCTGGGCCAGCGCCCGGGTGCCCGCCCAGATGCGGTCGGCCATCAGCTCGTCGTAGATCTCCTCGCCCAGGCTGACCAGCTCGGCGACGCTGCGACCCGCCACGAAGGACAGCGCCTGTTCCCGGCTGGCCCGCACGCTGTCCGGGTTCTCCCGGCCGCCGATCCGGAACTTCAGCTGCCGCCAGGCGAAACCGGCCAGGTCGGAGGTGCTGAAGTACTTGCGCGCGGCCAGCCCCCGGGCGAAGTGGAAGATGGACGCGCCCATCATCATCGTGTTGTCCACGTCGAAGAACGCGGCTGCGGTGAGATCGGTCGCCTGGTCCTCGTCGGCCGCGCGCACCACGTCCTGACCCGCGCCCACGGTCTCCGCCCCCGTGGTCGCGGCGGCCAGCGCGGACGCCTGTCCGGCCAGTGCCGCCAGCCGTTCGCGCTCGGCGTCACTCGCGCTCTCCCCGGGCAGCAGCGCCCGGTGGTCCGCGTTGTCGGTCACGTCACGCTCTCGTGACACCCCAGCGCCTCCCGCTCCACCTTTTCCGCACGGCCCCAGGGTAGCGATCCGGTCCGCGCCCAGTCGCCGAACAGCACCGTGAACAGGCCGGAAAAAGGGGGTGGAGCACTGGTCAGCGGCCGGCCGGGGTGATCTTGTCGGGGTGCCGGCGCGCAGCCGGCGCCCCGGTGTCGGTGGGCGTGTCGGCGGGTGGGGTGTTGGCGGCCGCGCTGTCGTGGCCGGCCAGGCGGGCCAGCACCGCGTCCCGGATCCGGGCCCGCTGGGCGGGTGTGGTCAGGCGGTGCGCGCCGGCCGCCCGCAGCAGCGCGATCACGGCCTGTTCGCCGGCCGGGGCGACCCCGGGCGGGGGTGGCTCGGCCGCGCGGGCGGGGCGCTCGCGTTGTCCGTGTTGGCCCGTTGGGTTGTCGCGTCTGCTCACGGTCCCGGCACCGTCCCCTAAGCTCTGCACCGAGCAACGAGTGTGGCCGGAGGGGGTTACGGCGGTTGCCCCGAGGGGGCGGCTAGCGGAGCCAGCCGGGTAACAGCTGGGCGAGCCGGCGCACCGCGCGGTGCTGCAGCGCCTTGACCGCGCCCTCGTTGCGCCCCATCAGCCGGGCGGTCTCGGCCACCGACAGGCCCTGCAGGAAGCGCAGCACGATGCACTCGCGCTGGTCCTCGCCGAGCTGGCCGACGCAGCGCAGCAGCTCGGCGTTGGTGACCTCGGTCATCACCTCCTGCTCGGGGCCGGCCGCGACCTCGCGGCTGTCGGCCAGCTCCGGGGTGGTGACCTCCAGCCGGTAGCGGCTGGACTTGACGTGGTCCAGCACGATGTTGCGGGCGATGGTGACGAACCAGGCGCCCACGTCGCGGCCCTGGTAGCTGACCGAGCCGATGCGGCGCAGCGCCCGCAGGAAGGTCTCGCTGGTCACGTCCTCGGCCAGGCTGCGGTCGCCGACCCGGAACAGCACGTACCGGTAGACCACGTCCACGTACTGGTCGTACAGCTCGCCGAAGGCGGCGGTGTCCCCCCGCTGGGCGGCCCGCACCAGCTCCCAGGCGGCATCCGGGGCGGGGACAGGGGGCGGCTCGGGTGCGGCCAGCCGGTCGGGGGTTGCCGGCTCGGGCAGCCAGGCCGGCTGGTCCCAGTGCTGGGCCTGGCTCACGGGGCTGCTGGTGCGCTGGCGGGCGGTCATCGGCCTGTGACACCTCCGACAGAGTCGCCGTGGCGGCAGCATACGGCCGGTTACTGCGTAGTAGGTAGCCGTCCGAGGCGGTGAACACGGAACGTGAGCCAACTCGCTACGTGATGTCGGCCACTTCGTGACACACTGCGATCTGATCGCTCCCGTGGAGGAGGCCGCATGCCCCGAACCGCTGGCTCAACCAGCCGCAACGTGGCTGATCTGGTACGTTCCGCCGCCGCGCGTGGCCGGGCGCACGCCGCGCTGATCACCGCGGCCACCGGCGAGTCCCGCACCTGGGGCCAGGTGGACGCGGCCGTGGACGCCGAGGCGCGCCGGCTGGTCGAGCTGGGGGTGGCCCCGGGTGACCGGGTCGGCGTGCGGCTGCCCACCGGGGCGGAGTTCTGCGTGGCCGTGTTCGGGGTGCTGCGCGCCGGCGGTGTGGTGGTGCCGCTGGGGCCCGGCCTGCCGCCGGCGGAACTCGCGCACATCGTCGCGGACAGCGGCCTGCGGCTGCTCATCGGACCGGATGGGGTGCCCGGCGCCACCGCCGTGGACCCGCCCGACCTGACCGCCGCCACCACCGCGGCCGGGCCGGGCGAGCCGGTGGCGGCGGTGCGGGGCGGCGAGGACCTGGCCGTGCTCGGCTACACCTCGGGCACGTCCGGGCGGCCCCGAGGCGCCATGCTGTCCCACCGCGCGCTGCTGGCCAACGCCGCCCAGTGCGCGGCGCTGCGGCCCGCCCCGGTCACCGCCGCCGACCGGGTGCTGCTGGCGCTGCCGCTGTTCCACGTCTACGGGCTGGGGCCGGGCCTGCTGCAGGTGGCCGCGGCCGGGGCCACCGCCGTGCTGATGGAGCGCTTCGACGCCGAGGCCGCGCTGGAGGTGGTGGAGCGGTACCGGGTCAGCACGGTGGTCGGGGTGCCGCCGATGTACCAGGCGCTGCTGGACCAGCCGCAGCAGCGGCTGCGCGAGGCCCTGGCCACGGTCCGGCTGTTCACCTCGGGCGCCGCGCCACTGGACCCGGCCTGCCTGACCCGGATGTGGCAGGCGGTGGGCCTGCCCATCCACGAGGGCTACGGGCTGACCGAGACCGGGCCGGTGCTCACCTCCACGCTGGTCGGCGGCTACCCCAAGGCCGGGTCGGTGGGCCGGCCGCTGCCCGGGGTGGAGCTGCGCCTGGTCGACTCGGACGGCCGGCCGTTCGAGGCCGCCGACGACGACGAGCTGGCCGAGCAGGTCGGCACCGGACTGGTCGCGGCCAGGGGCGCGAACCTGTTCAGCGGGTACTGGCCGGACGGCGCGCACGGGCCGGACGCCGAGGGCTGGTTCCGCACCGGTGACGTGGGCTACCTGGACGCCGACGGCGACCTGCACCTGGTCGACCGGGTCGGTGACCTGATCATCGTCAACGGGTTCAACGTCTACCCGCACGAGGTCGAGCGGGTCCTGGCCGAGCTGCCCGGGGTGGCCGAGGCGGCCGTGGTGGGCGTGCCGCACCCGCGCACCGGCGAGACCGTCAAGGCCGTGCTGGTCCGGGCGCCCGGCGCGGAGCTGACCGGCGAGCGGGTCATCGAGTTCTGCGCCGCGCGGCTGGCCAAGTTCAAGGTGCCCTCGGTGGTGGAGTTCGTCACCGCGCTGCCGCACTCGCCCACCGGCAAGCTGGCCCGGGTCCGGCTGCGTCAGCTCAACGGGGCCAGCTGAACGGGGCCAGCTGAACGGGCCAGCTGAACGGGGCCAGCCGCCGGCCGACGCGCCGGGCGCGCGCCGGGGTTTGGCATGATGCCGGTGTGCCCCACCACGTCACCCTGCTGACCCGCGCCGAGTGCCACGCCTGCGCGCAGGCCGAGGCCGACATCCGCCGGATCTGCGGCGAGCTGGGCGTGGCCTGGAGCAGCCAGGACGTGGACGCCGACGCCGAGCTGCGCGCCGAGTACGGCGACCGCGTGCCGGTGATCCTGGTCGACGACGTGGAGCACGGGTACTGGTCGGTGGAGGAGAGCCGGCTGCGCGCCGCACTGGCCGACTGAGGGGGCCACCGCTCCCGGGCCGCCCCGCCGCACCCGACCACCCGCTGTGACCAGCGCCGCATTCGAGCGGCCGAACAGCTTACCGTGTTAACGCGCGACTTTGTGCATGCGTTCACAAGCGGTTACGGTGTTCGTGTCACGCCGCCAGGCCACGGAAAACCCCACCGGGACCCCCCGGTGCGGCACACCCGGAGCGCAACCCGGCGGATCAGTGCGGATCGTGTTCGGTGAGGGAGAACCAGCGTGGTGGCACAACCGGGGCAGGGGGACGAGGGCGTGACCACTCCCCCGCCTGGTCCAGGCGTCGTCCCCAACCAGCAGGTCACCGACGAGCCGGCGGTCCGGGAGCGGGCCAGGGCGATCCCCGAGGCGGCGGTGGCCCGGCTCGCGGTCTACCTGCGCGTGCTGTCCGGCCTGGTCGAGCAGGGTGTGACCACGATCTCCAGCGAGGAGCTGTCGGTCGCCGCCGGGGTGAACTCGGCCAAGTTGCGCAAGGACCTGTCCTACGTCGGGTCCTACGGCACCCGTGGCGTCGGTTACGACGTCGAGGTGCTCGTGGGCCACATCGAGCGCATTCTCGGGCTGACCCGCAAGCACAGCGTCGCGGTCGTCGGAATAGGTAATCTTGGCCACGCGTTGGCCAACTACGGAGGGTTCCCCGGGCGGGGATTCCCGGTTGCCGCGCTGTTCGACGTGGACCCGGACCTGATGGGCGTGCCGGTCGGCGGTATCCCGGTCGACCACATCGACGACATTCCCCGGGTCTGCGCGGAGCGCGACGTGACCATAGGAGTCATTGCCACGCCGCCGCCGGCGGCTCAGGCGGTCTGCGACCGTTTGGTATCGGCGGGCGTGCAGTGCATCCTGAACTTCGCACCCGTCGTGCTCCAGGTTCCGGACAACGTCGAGGTGCGCAAGGTCGACCTGGCGGTTGAGATGCAGATCCTGTCCTTCCACGTCGCCCGCAGGGCGGATGAGTCCACCGCCGAGCAGGCCGCGGGCGGCGCGAGGACCGGGGCTGGCATGCCCACCGCAGACAACGTGGACGGGATGGTGATTCGCCCGTGAGGCAGCGGAGCGAGCGTGGCGCCGGCGAGGTGGCCGGATGAGTGTTCTCGTGGTCGGCCTGTCCCACCGCACCGCGCCGGTGCGGACGCTGGAGCGCACCGCGATCGCACCGACCGAGCTGGACAAGGTGCTGCACGAGCTGCTCCGGTGTGACAACGTCGCCGAGGTCATGGCGCTGTCCACCTGCAACCGGGTCGAGGTCTACGCGCTGGTCGAGACCTTCCACGGCGGCCTGACCGACATCTCCGACGTGCTGGCCAGGCAGGCCGGCACCGACGCTGGCGAACTCTACGAGCACCTCTACGTGCACTACGCGGCGGGTGCCGTCGAGCACCTGTTCTCGGTGGCCGCCGGGCTGGACTCGATGGTGGTCGGCGAGGCCCAGATCCTCGGCCAGCTGCGCACCGCCTACGGCGCCGCCGACAACGCCGGCACGGTCGGCCGCACCCTGCACGAGCTGGTGCAGCAGGCGCTGCGGGTCGGCAAGCGGGTGCACGCCGAGACCGACATCGACCAGTTCGGCGCGTCCGTGGTGACCGAGGCGCTGGACGACGCCCGCGAGGTGCTGCCCGGCGGCCTGGCCGGCCGCCGCGCCCTGGTGGTGGGCGCCGGCTCCATGGGCGGGCTGGCCGCCGCGCACCTGCGCCGCGCCGGCATCGGCGAGGTGGTGGTCGCCAACCGCACGCCCGACAACGGCGCCCGGCTGGCCGCGTCGCTGCGCGCCGAGGGCGTGTCCGCGTCCTCGGTCGGCCTGGACGCGCTGGCCGGCCACATCGCCGCCGCCGACGTGCTGATCGCCTGCACCGGCGCCACCGACGTGGTGATCTCCGCCGACCTGCTGGCCGAGGGGCTGGCTGGCCGGGACGCCGCGGCCGCGCCGCTGGTGGTGTGCGACCTGGGCCTGCCCAAGGACGTCGACCCGGCCGCCGAGGACCTGCCCGGGGTGCGCGTGGTGGACCTGGCCACGCTGCAGCGCAGGCTGAGCGGCACCGCCGGTGGCGCGCGGGTGCAACTCGCCGGCCGGATCATCGCCGAGGAGGTGCGCGGCTACCTGGCCAGGCAGCGCTCGGCCGAGGTGACGCCCACGGTCACCGCGCTGCGCCGCCGGGCGGCCGAGGTGGTCGACGCCGAGCTGCTGCGGCTGGACTCCCGGCTGCCGCACCTGGAGCCGGCCGTGCGCGGCGAGGTGGCCAAGACCGTGCGCCGGGTGGTGGACAAGCTGCTGCACACCCCGACCGTGCGGGTCAAGCAGCTGGCCGCGACGCCGGCGGGCTCCGACTACGCCGAGGCACTGCGCGAGCTGTTCGGGCTGACCCCGCAGACCACCGCCGCGGTGAGCGACCTCAAGACGGCCGCCGGCCTGACCACCGCCGCCGAGGTGGTCGCCGCGGCCGACGCCAGCCAAGCCATCGACACTGGACAGTCCACTATGGACGGTGAGAACAGGTGAACCGGACCCTCAGGATCGGCACCAGGGGCAGCGCGCTCGCACTGGCCCAGACCGGTGCCGTGGCGGACGCGCTGGAACGGGCCGGCGCCAGCGTGGAGATCGTCACGGTGTCCACGCCAGGCGACCGCTCGGCCGCGCCGATCGCCGAGATCGGTGTCGGCGTGTTCACCTCGGCCCTGCGCGAGGCGCTAGCCACCCGCGAGGTGGACATCGCCGTGCACTCCTTCAAGGACCTGCCGACCGCGGCCGACCCCCGGCTGTCGCTGGCCGCCGTGCCGGCGCGCGAGGACCCGAGGGACGCGCTGGTGGCCAGGGACGGACTGACCCTGGGCGAGCTGCCGGTCGGCGCGACCGTCGGCACCGGCTCGCCGCGCAGGGCGGCCCAGCTCAAGGCGCTCGGCCTTGGCCTGGAGGTGGTTCCGTTGCGCGGCAACGTGGACACCCGGCTGCGCAAGGTCACCGACGGCGAGCTGGACGCCGTCGTGCTGGCCCGCGCCGGGCTCGCCCGCCTCGGCCGACTCGACGTCATCACCGAAGCACTCGACCCGATCCAGATGCTGCCCGCGCCCGCGCAGGGCGCGCTCGCCATCGAGTGCCGCGTTGACGACGTGGACACCGAGCATCTTCTTCAGTCCACTTTGGACGACCAGGCCAGTCGCGCGGCGGTCGCCGCCGAGCGCGCCATGCTGGCAGCGCTCGAAGCGGGTTGCAGCGCGCCCGTTGGCGCACTGGCTGAAGTGGTGGAGGACCTCGTCGACGACGGCACAACGGACGGACGCGTGGTCCTCCGGTTGTCGTTGCGCGGGGTCGCGGCGACGCCGCAGAACGAGATTCTGCGCGCGTCGGCCACCGGTGACGTGACCGCAGCAGATCAGCTCGGCCGGACGGTCGCCGCCGAGCTGCTCGACCTCGGGGCCGCGGTGCTCAGCGGTCCCGAGGCGTAAGTTGATGGGGAGTGCCCTGATGACCCGCGCACGCAAGACCCCCGGACGCATCGCCTTCGTGGGCTCCGGCCCCGGCGATGCCGGGCTGCTCACCGTCCGGGCCCACGAGTTGCTCACCAGGGCCGAACTCGTGGTCACCGACCCGGACGTGCCCGCCGAGGTGGTGTCGACCCTGCCCGAGGGGGTCGAGGTCCGGCCAGCCGTCGGCGAGCCGGCCGACGTGGCCAAGGACCTGATCAACGAGGCCCGCAACGGCCGCGACGTGGTCCGCCTGGTCGCCGGTGACCCGCTGACCCTGGACGCCGTGGTCAAGGAGACCAACGCGGTCGCCCGCGGCCCGGTCGCCTTCGACGTGATACCCGGGGTGCCCGCCGGCACCGCCGTGCCCGCCTACGCCGGGGTCGCCCTCGGCTCGGTGCACACCGAGGTCGACGTCCGCGGCACCGTGGACTGGGCCGGCGTGGCCGCCGCGCCGGGCACCCTGGTGCTGCACGCCACCGGCGGCCACCTGGCCGAGGCGGCGTCCTCGCTGGTGGAGCACGGCCTGGCGCCGCAGACGCCGGTCGCGGTCACCGTGGACGGCACCAGCTTCAGCCAGCGCACCGTGGACACCACCCTGGCCTCGCTGGCCGCCGACGCCGGCGACCTGGGCGGCCCGCTGGTGGTCACCGTGGGCGCGGCCGTGGCCGAGCGGCAGAAGCTGTCCTGGTGGGAGTCGCGCGCCCTGTACGGGTGGCGGGTGCTGGTGCCGCGCACCAAGGAGCAGGCCGGTGCCATGAGCAACCGGCTGCGCAGCCACGGCGCCATCCCGGTGGAGGTGCCCACCATCTCGGTGGAGCCGCCGCGCAGCCCCGCGCAGATGGAGCGCTCGGTCAAGGGCCTGGTCGACGGCCGCTACCAGTGGGTGGTGTTCACCTCCACCAACGCGGTGCGCGCGGTGTGGGAGAAGTTCCGCGAGTTCGGCCTGGACGCCAGGGCGTTCTCCGGCGTGAAGATCGCCTGCGTCGGCGAGGCCACCGCCGCCAAGGTGCGCTCCTTCGGGATCGTGCCCGAGCTGGTGCCCTCGGGTGAGCAGTCCAGCGAGGGCCTGCTCGCCGACTTCCCGCCGCACGACGACATCCTCGACCCGGTGGACCGGGTGCTGCTGCCGCGCGCCGACATCGCCACCGAGACACTCGCGGCCGGGCTGCGCGAGCGCGGCTGGGAGATCGACGACGTGACCGCCTACCGCACGGTGCGGGCCGCGCCGCCGCCCGCCGAGACCCGCGAGATGATCAAGTCGGGCGGGTTCGACGCGGTGTGCTTCACCTCGTCCTCGACCGTGCGCAACCTGGTCGGCATCGCCGGCAAGCCGCACACCCGCACCCTGGTGGCCTGCATCGGCCCGCAGACCGCGGACACCGCCCGCGAGTTCGGCCTGCGGGTGGACGTGCAGCCGGAGGTGGCCCGGGTGCCCGACCTGGTGGACGCGCTCGCCGAGCACGCCGCCCGGCTGCGGGCCGAGGGCGCGCTGCCACCGCCGCGCAAGACCAAGCGGTTGCGCCGGTCCTGACCCGGTGCGACCCCGGTAACCCAGCAAGGCCCTGGTAGGAGGACAACCCCGTGTTCCCGGCACACCGACCCCGTCGACTGCGGCGCACCGCCGCGCTGCGCCGGCTGGTCAGCGAGACCAGCGTGCGACCGAGGCAGCTCATCCTGCCGATGTTCGTCAGGGAGGGCGCGAGCGAGCCCACGCCGATCGCGTCCATGCCCGGGGTTGTCCAACACACCAGGGACTCGCTGCGCAAGGCCGCGGTCGAGGCGGTCGAGGCCGGGGTCGGCGGGCTGATGCTGTTCGGCGTGCCCGAGCACAAGGACGCCACCGGGTCCGGTGCGGTGGACCCGAACGGCGTGCTCAACGTGGCCCTGCGCGACCTGCGCGCCGAACTGGGCGACGCCACCGTGCTGATGGCCGACACCTGCCTGGACGAGTTCACCGACCACGGCCACTGCGGGGTGCTCGCCGAGGACGGCTCGGTGGACAACGACGCCACCCTGCGCCTCTACGAGGAGATGGCCATCGCCCAGGCCGACGCCGGCGCGCACGTGCTCGGCCCCAGCGGCATGATGGACGGCCAGATCGGCGCGCTGCGCGCCGCCCTGGACGGGGCCGGGCACACCGACACCGTGCTGTTCGCCTACGCGGTCAAGTACTCCTCGGCGTTCTACGGGCCGTTCCGCGAGGCCGTGCGGTCCTCGCTGACCGGCGACCGCAAGACCTACCAGCAGGACCCGGCCAACGCCCGGGAGGCGCTGCGCGAGGTCCAGCTGGACCTGGCCGAGGGCGCGGACCTGGTGATGGTCAAGCCGGCCCTGCCCTACCTGGACGTGCTGCGCTCGGTGGCCGAGATCTCCGAGGTGCCGGTCGGCGCGTACCAGATCTCCGGTGAGTACGCGATGATCGAGGCGGCCGCCGCCCACGGGTGGATCGACCGGCAGCGCGCCATCACCGAGACGCTCACCGGCATCGTCCGCGCCGGCGCGGACATGGTGTTGACCTACTGGGCGGTTGAGGCGGCCCGCTGGTTCGAACGGGAGTGAGCGCGCTGAACCAGCCCACCCCCCATCCGGACCAGCCGGCCGACCAGGGCGGCGGCAAGCCGGCCGTGCCGCCACCGCCCCGGCCGGTGGCCGTGGCCCGCTGGCTGTGGATCGCCAGTGCCGCGTTCGGCGCCGGCCGCACCGTGGTCGAGCTGGCCGACCGCCCCCGGCTGATCAACGACCTGCGCGGGGTCGTGCCGGACGCGTCCCAGGACGAGCTGGACCAGCTGGCCACCGGGCAGGTGTTCACCGGCCTGCTGCTGGCCGTGGCGCTGTTCGCGCTCTACACCAGCCTGGCCAACCGGATGGCGCGCGGCGTGAACTGGGCGCGGGTGCTGCTGACCGTGCTGGCCGGGTTCGGCGCGCTGGTCGGACTGGGCGGGCTGATCGCGATCGCCTCGGGGATCCCGGCCGCGTTCGGGCTGACCCTGTCGCCGGTGAACACCGCGCTCAGCCTGGTCGACCTGGCCGTGGACGTGACCGCGATGGTGTTGATGTTCGTGCCCGCGGCCGCCGCGTACTTCACCGCGCGCCGCCGGCCCAGGCGGCCCAGCCCGCCGCCGCCGCTGCGGCCCCACCTGCCGTAGCCGACCGCTCGGTGGTGTTCCGGGTCGGGGGTGATCGGTACCGTCCACTCCGTGACCGACCCGCAGCAGCCGGGGCCAGCCCCGGACCCGGAGCACCCGCCGGTGGTGCCGCCACCGGCGCCGCTGAGACCCGAGGCCCAGTACCCGGGCCCCCAGCCGTTTCCCCCGCAGTTCCCCCAGCCGCTTCCCCAGCAGTTTCCCCAGTTCCAGGCCCCCCAGCCGATGCCGTGGGTGGCGCCGATGGCGCCGGTGGGCACCGCGCAGACCCAGTCCTTACCGGGACCGCCCACCACGGTGATGGCCGCGTTCTGGTGCTGGCTGGCCGGGATCGTGCTGAGCGTGCTCACCACCGTGCTCGCCCTGGTGCTGCCGCCCGACACCGCCGACTGGCTCGGCGGCCCCGGTGCCTCGCTGCTGGGCGAACAGGCCCGGGAGCAGACCGTCACCGTGGTCACCGGGCTGGTGTTCGGTGGGCTGTGGGCGTTCTTCGGGTTCCAGATGAAGGCCGGCCGCAACTGGGCGCGGATCGTGCTGACCGTGCTGGTGGCGCTCAACGCGGTCGACGCCGCGGTCGAGCCGCTGCTGCGGGGCGCGACCGGCTGGGCCGGCCTGGCCACCGACCTCGCCACCGTCGTGCTGATGTACCTGTCCTCGGCCAACGCCCACTTCCGGTACATGAAGTACGTCTGAGCCGGCCGACGCGCGGGCGGTGATCCGTACCATGCGGGCTTGTGAGTCGTTCACCCACGTCCGGCTCGGCCGCCGACCAGCTCCCCGAGCCGGCCGGCCCGCTGAGACCGCCGGTCCAGCTCCGGCTCGCGTGCTGGATCTGGATCGCCACCGTGCTGGTCCGCTCCGTGCTGCTGCTGGTGGACGCCCGCACCGTGATGCAGCTCGGCGTGGTGCCGGTGCCGTGGTTCACGGCGTTCGTGATCGTGCCGATCCTGGTGATGTCCTCCGTGGTGGCCTTCTGGGTGGCCCTCGCCGTGGCGGTGTGCGTGGTCGACGTGCTGCTCGTGCTGCCCGCGCTCGGCCTGCGGGCCGGGCACGCCTGGGCGCGGTTCGTGCTGACCCTGCTGATCGTGCTCAACCTGCTCTCCTCGGTCGGCTCCCGCGCACCGCTCGGCCTGGTCAGCCTGGTCCCCGACCTGGCCGTGCTGGTGCTGATGTACCTGCCGCCGGCGCACCGCCACCTCACCCGGTGCGCGGCCGAACGGGACCGCCAGCGGCGGCTGCTGCGCACCGAGTTCCTCAAGGGGTGACGAGCGGAGGGGACTGCTGTCCCGCCGCTACCACGAACCGGCTGACGCGGATGGGGAACACCGGAGGTACCTGCGGCAGCACGGCCGCACCGAGGAGTAGCCCGTCGGTGCGGTGGACAGCCCGAATGGGCGGTTCTACCGTTTCTAAGGGTGACCACCCCACCAGGGCCGAACCAGGAGCCCCACGAGCACCGGGACCAGCCGCCGGGCGGCTTCCCGCCGGCCCCGCCGCCCCCGGAGGGCGTCGGCAACCCCCCGCCCGTGCCGCCACCCGGCCAGTACGGCCAGCGCTGGGACCAGGCGCCGGCCGTGCCGCCGGGGCAGGACCGGCTGGCCGCGCCCGCGCCACCCACCCCGGTCCAGGTCTCCTTCTGGATCTGGATCGCCAGCGCGGTGCTGACCGTGCTCGGTGGCCTGCTCGTGCTCACCCAGCGCGACGAGATGCTGGCGCTGCTGCGCCAGCAGCCGGGGGCCACCAGCCTCACCGAGCAGCAGCTCCAGGCCACGGTCAACCTCACCCTGGGCGTCTCGGTGGTCATCTACGTGGTGATCGGCCTGCTGTACGTGCTGTTCGCGGTCAAGATGCGGGCCGGCCGCAACTGGGCGCGGATCGTGCTGACCGTGTTGACCGTGCTCAGCCTGCTCAGCCTGGCCCAGGGCACCATCGACGTCGTCGGACTGATCGGGGTGCTCGCGGCCGTGGTCGCCGTGGTGCTGCTGTACCTCAAGCCGGCCAACGACTACTTCAACCTGGTCAGACGGCAGAGGCAGGGCGGATGAGCGAGCAACCGGCGCGACCGCCCGCGATCGTGCGCGTCACCGTGGGCGTGTGGCTGGCCCTGGCGGTGTTCGGCCTGGTCAACGTGGGCTACCTGTGGCTGCTGCGGGACCGGGTGCGCCAGCTGGTGGCCAGCAGCGCCATCGTGCCCGCCGACCAGGTCGACCAGGTCACCCAGGGGCTGCTGCTCACCAACACCGCCATCGCCGTGCTGTTCGGCGGCGCCTACGCCGGGTTCGCCCTGCTGCTGCACCGGCGCCGGCGCTGGGCCAGGATCGCGCTGACCGTGGTGGGCGCGCTGCACCTGCTGCTGGTCCTGACCAACGGCTTGTCCGTGCAGAACCTGCTGGTCGTGCTGTTGATCGCGGCCGGGGTGGCGTGCGCGTGGAGCCGGGGCGTGGCCGCGTGGACCGCGCCGGACACCACGGTCGCGCGCCCGAGCGGGACGGCCCGTGGTCGCGCCTGACGAGCCCGCCCCGGTGCTGTTCGCCGAGCGCGGGGCCAGCTGGTGGCCGGTGCTGTGGGGCCCGGCCTTCGCCCTGGTGGGGCTGGGTGCCGAGGCGGCGACCGGCGGCGGCCACCCGGTGGTCTGGCTGCTCACCGGGCTGGCGCTGGCCGTGGCCGCGGCCGTGTGGGTGCAGGCCCGGCGGCGGGTCTGCTCGGTGGAACTCACCCCGTTCACGCTGCGCCAGGGCCGGGAGGTACTGCCGGTGGCGCGGATCGCCGCGGTGACCGACGTGGGCCTGCCCGCCGGTGCCGCGGTGCTCGGCGGCGGCTGGACCCCGCCGCGCGGCACCACCGGCCTGCCCGTCCGGCTGGACACCGGTGTGGTGGTGCTGGCCTGGGCCAGGGACCTGGCCGGCCTGCGCGCCGCGCTCACCCGGCTGCTCGCCACCACCACCAGTGACAACGCCTGATAGTGCGGGTGGGTCAGCGGCCTGTGAGACGCTAGCCAACCGTGACTGAACCGCAGCGGACCACCCAGCCACCCGAGGTTGGCTCCGGGGCGCCGGCCGGGCGCCGCGGCGCGCGGCTGCACCAGCCGGTGCGGGCGGTGGTGGCCGGGGTCGAGGTGCTGCTGGCCGTGCTGCTCGTGCTGGCCGCGGTGTGGTGCTGGCGCCAGGGGATCGTCCGCTACGAGTTCCCCTTCGACGGTGCCGCGCCCCTGGTCGCCACCCGCTACTTCGGCAACTGGCTGGCCACGGCCATCGGCCTGGTCACGGTGGCGGCCGTGCTCGTGCTGGACGCGCTGCGCCAGCTGCTGCTGGCCCTGCGGGGCAGCGCCGGGTGACCCCGGTCGGCCACGCCGACCCGACATGTGAGACTGGCAGTCGTGACAGCCAACGCGGAGCCGGCACACGTGGCCGAGTCGAAGGCCCTGTTCGAACGCGCGGTCCGGACCACTCCGGGCGGGGTGAACTCCCCGGTGCGAGCCTTCCACGCGGTGGGCGGCACCCCCCGCTTCATGGTCCGGGGGCAGGGCCCCTACCTGTGGGACGCCGACGGCAACCGGTACGTGGACCTGGTCAGCTCGTGGGGCCCGATGATCCTCGGGCACGCCCACCCGGACGTGGTCGCGGCCGTGCGCGAGGCCGCCGGCGGCGGGCTGTCCTTCGGCACGCCCACCCGGGGTGAGATCGAGCTGGCCGAGGAGATCATCAACCGGGTCGAGCCGGTCGAGCAGGTGCGGCTGGTCAACTCCGGCACCGAGGCCACCATGAGCGCCGTCCGGCTGGCCCGCGGCTACACCGGCCGCCGCCGGGTGATCAAGTTCGCCGGCTGCTACCACGGGCACGTGGACGCGCTGCTGGCCCAGGCCGGCTCCGGCGTGGCCACCTTCGGCCTGCCCACCTCGCCGGGCGTGACCGGCGCGCAGGCCGCCGACACCATCGTGCTGCCCTACAACGACCTGGACGCGGTGCGCGCCGCCTTCGCCGCCGACCCGGAGGACATCGCCTGCGTGATCACCGAGGGCGCCGCCTGCAACATGGGCGCGGTCGCCCCGGTCGAGGGTTTCAACGCCGCCCTGCGCGAGCTGTGCCACGCCCACGGCGCCCTGCTGATCATCGACGAGGTGCTGACCGGGTTCCGGGTTTCCTCCGCCGGCTGGTACGGGCTGGACCGGGTCGCCGGCGACCTGTACACGTTCGGCAAGGTCATGTCCGGCGGGCTGCCCGCGGCGGCGTTCGGCGGCCGCGCCGAGATCATGGCCAAGCTGGCCCCGGCCGGGCCGGTCTACCAGGCCGGCACCCTGTCCGGGAACCCGGTGGCGGTGGCCGCCGGCCTGGCCACGCTGCGCGCCGCCGACACCGACGTGTACCGGGCGCTGGACCGCAACGCCACCCGGCTGGGCGCGCTGTTCACCGACGCGCTCACCGCGGCGGGCGTGCCGCACCGGGTGCAGTACGCCGGCAACCTGGTCAGCGTGTTCTTCACCGACACCCCGGTGCGCGACTTCACCGGTGCGCAGGCCAGCCAGACCTGGCGGTTCCCGCCGTTCTTCCACGCGCTGCTTGAGCGCGGCGTGTACGGGCCGCCGAGCGCGTTCGAGGCGTGGTTCGTCAACGCCGCCATGGACGAGGAGACGTTCGACCGCATCGCCAGCGCGCTGCCCGCGGCCGCCGCTGCCGCCGCCGCGGCCGTGCCGCCACCCGACCCGACCGGCGGCTACGCGGTTTCGGAGGACGTTGAGTGACCAGGACCGTGGTTCACCTGCTGCGGCACGGTGAGGTGCACAACCCCGAGGGCATCCTGTACGGCCGGCTGCCCGGGTTCAAGCTGTCCGAGCGGGGCGAGCGGCAGGCGTTAACGGTCGCCCAGCATCTGGCCGACCACAACATCGCGCACGTGGTCGCCTCCCCGCTGGAGCGGGCCCAGCAGACCGCCCTGCCCATCGCCGACTCGCACCGGCTCGACCTGGCCACCGACGAGCGGCTGATCGAGGCGGACAACCAGTTCGAGGGCCAGCGGGTGTCGGTCGGCGACGGCGCGCTGCGCTCGCCGGCGCACTGGCCCAAGCTGCGCAACCCGTTCCTGCCGTCCTGGGGCGAGCCGTACCTGATGATCGCCCACCGGATGCTCGGCGCGGTGCACCGGGCCAGGCAGGCGGCCACCGGCCGGGAGGCGGTGTGCGTGTCCCACCAGCTGCCGATCTGGACGCTGCGGCGGTTCCTGGAGGGCCGGCGGATGTGGCACGACCCCCGGCGGCGGGAGTGCTCGCTGGCCTCGCTGACCAGCCTGGTGTTCGAGGACGAGCGGCTAGTGCGGCTGGTCTACACCGAACCGGCCGGCGCCACCGACCCGAAGGTGACCGGCGCATGAGTGCCAGCCCCGCCAGCCCAGCCCGGCCCGGGGGGGTGCGACGCGGTCGCGTGCTCGCCGGCCTGCTCGCCGCGGTGCTGCTGGCCCTGGTCGGCTGCTCCACCGGGGACGACGCCGTGGCCACGAACAACGAGTTCACCTTCGTGGCGCCGGGCGGGCAGACCACGATCCGCTACGCCGTGGCCGACCGGCAGGCCTCGCCCGACCTGACCGGGGAGAGCCTGCTGGAGGCGGGCAAGCAGATCAAGGTCTCGGACTTCGCCAACCAGGTCGTGGTGATCAACGTGTGGGGCACCTGGTGCCCGCCGTGCCGGGCCGAGGCCAGCGAGCTGGAGCAGGTCTACACCAACACCAAGGACTCGGGCGTGGCCTTCCTCGGCATCGACCTGAAGGACACCCGCAGCGCGGCCGAGGACTTCGTGCGCAACAACAACCTGACCTACCCGTCGATCTTCGACCCGTCCGGCCGGTCGCTGCTGGCGCTGAACGGCTACCCGCGCAACGCCGTGCCGTCCACCATCGTCCTGGACCGCCAGCACCGGGTGGCCGCGGTCTTCCTGACCGGGCTGCTGGCCAGCGACCTGGAGCCGGTGGTCAAGGAGATCGCCGCCGAGTCCTGAGCGGGCGACGACACCGCGCTGGTGTGACACCCGCGCCACCGGGTACCCCGGGCGTGCCGGAACGTGCGTGCGGGAGGTGGTGCGGGTGGCGGCACCCGAGGGACCGACGGAACTGTCCAAGCGCTCCTGGTGGCTGGTGCTCAAACGCACCGTGCGGGAGTTCAAGCGGGACAACCTGACCGACTGGGCCGCCGCCCTGACCTACTACGCGGTGCTGTCGGTGTTCCCGGGCCTGCTCGTGCTCACCGCCGTGCTGGGCATGCTCGGGCAGTCGGCCACCCAGACCCTGATCGACAACATCAACCAGATGGTGCCCGGCCAGGGCAAGCAGATCCTGGTCAACGCCCTCCAGGAGTTGCAGCGCTCGCAGGGGCTGGCCGGGCCGCTGGCCATCATCGGCCTGCTCGGCGCGCTGTGGACGGCCTCGGGCTACGTCGGCGCGTTCAGCCGGGCGGCCAACGCGGTCTACGACACCGAGGAGGGCCGCCCGGTCTGGAAGACCGTGCCGCTGCGGGTGGTGCTCACCCTGGTGCTGGTGGTGCTGCTGGCGCTGTGCACGGTGGGCGTGGTCGCCACCGGCTCGATCGCGCACCGGCTCGGCGACCTGCTCGGCCTGGGCTCCACCGCCGTGCTGGTGTGGCAGATCGCCAAGTGGCCGGTGATCGCGATCCTGATCAGCCTGGCGTTCGCGCTGCTGTACTGGGCCGCGCCCAACGTCCGGCACCCGGGTTTCCGCTGGCTGAGCCCGGGCAGTGTGCTGGCCCTCGTGGTCTGGGTGCTGGCGTCGGCCGGGTTCGCCTTCTACGCGGCCAACTTCGGCTCCTACAACAAGACCTACGGGTCACTGGCCGGCGTGATCGTGTTCCTGGTCTGGCTGTGGATCACCAACATCGCCATCCTGCTCGGCGCCGAACTCGACGCGGAACTGGCCAGGGGCCAGCGCATCGCGGCCGGCCAGCCCGAGAGCCAGGAACCCATCCTGCCGCCCCGCGACACCCGCGCCATGCCCGAGCGGCCGAGGGGCAGGGGCCACCGCCCAGCCCCCGGTCACTAGCGTTCCCCACCCCTCCCGCGCGAGTTGACTTTGCAAACCCCGCGAGTTGACAGCTCAGGCAGGGCCGTTCGGGTGATCGAGGCGGGGCGAGCGAGAACCTGGCCGGCGTTCAGCGGAGCGGACTGGGCAGGCCCGCCTTAAGGGCGGACAGGAACGCGTGGAACGCGGTGTCGGGGAAGAGTAATGTGCCGGCGCCCGGGTTCTTGCTGTCCCGGATCGCGGTGCGCTCCGGCCGCCGGTCGAGTTCCACGCACTCGTTGGCGCCGCCACCGCTGTAGCTGCTCGTGCGCCACCTGTTTTCGGTCATCGGTGCCCCTCCAGTTGTTTCAGTTGGTCGAGGATCAGGTCCGCCGAGGCTCCTGATGGCAGAGCTGCCGCGCTGATCTCGGCGAACATGGAGATGATGCGCGAAAGGTCGACCTGGTTCTCCACCCAGCGTCCACCTGCCATGTATTCGAGATAGACGCCAGGCGGGTCCTGAGGATCGGGGTAGTTGATGATCAGACACGGACCCGACATGGTCCCGTAGGCACCCGCAGCGTAGGGAATGACCTGGATCGTGATGTTGGAACGGGCTCCCATGGCCAGCAGGTGGCCAAGTTGTTCTCGCATGACGTCTGGGCCGCCGACCACGCGCCGGACGGCTGCTTCGTCCATGAGGACGTGGAGTCGTGGTGCGGCGGGGCTCATGAGGATCTTCTGGCGAGCCAGCCGTGCGGTCACGTACCCGTCCACCTTCGCCGCCGGGTGGAGGAACAGGTGAGCGGCAGCGTTCAACGCTCGGATGTAACCCTCGGTTTGTAGGAGACCGGGCACGATCGATGGCGCCAGGGTCCGGATGAGTTCCGCCTCTCGCTCGGCGCGGACCAGGGATCTGAGGTCGTTGGAGGCGTCCACGGGTAGCCGGACGCGGGTTGTCGTGGTGCCGGCGTCATCCCACAGGGCCAGGGCTTCGGCGGCTTCGTCGTCGGTCGCCCCGTAGAACTTCAGCAACTGCTCGACGGATGTCCGCTTTGGACGGACGTGCCCAGTCTCGTAGCGGCTGATGGTCGGCCCGGCGACACCGATCAGCTTGCCCGCCTCCGCCGTCGACCTGCCCGCGCGGGTGCGCAGGTGCTCCAGGTACGCGCCGAGTCGCTTCTTCCAGCGTGTTGGTGTCCCTGGCATGGCGTGAGCGTAGCGATGGCCATCACCAGGGCCGATGTACCCAATCGTGTTATTTAACGGGGTACATACCCCTTCTATTGTCGGTGGTGATCCCGATGAGAGGGGTGGCGATCGATGGACTCGCGCGATGTTGACGAGGAACTGGCGCTGCTGGTGTCGCGGAAGTGGACGCTCTACTACTTCGGCGGCAGGGAGCAGCCCAGGGCGATCGGGGCGGTGTACCAGTACCCGTGCTCGGAGTGCGCGGACGTGGTGTTGATCCGGGGCGAGTGGCTGACCATCGCCTTCCGCACGCCCACCGACGAGCACACCGACGTGTTCCGGCCCGAGCAGGTGGTCTGGTGGTACGGCAGCGCCACGCTGTGGGCGCTGCGGGCGGTGTTCCAGCTCGCCCCGCCGGGAGACCTGCGCGCGCCGCACCTGCCGATGCCGGCCCCCGGTTGCTGCCGGCTCGCGCCCGAGTTGACCAAGCCGCTGGTGGTGCGACCGCCCCGGTTCTCCGGCAGGTTGTGCTGAGCGTCGGGCCGCTGATCAGCCCTGTTGGGCGGGCGGCTGCTGGGTGCGGGCGTCGATGAGCAGGGCGATGCCGTCCAGGATGCGGTTCAGCCCGAAGTCGAGGGCCTGGTCCTGCCCGTCGGCGTGCTCGGTCGCGTCGGCCAGCAGCGCCGCCAGCGCCGGGAACCGGTCCTCGCGGCCGGACACCAGTGCGGTGTAGGCCAGCCCCAGGTGCTGTTCGGCACCGCCGTCACCGGCCAGGGCCCGGCCCTGCTGGGCGACGGTGCGCACGTGGCCGGCCAGGGTGGCGGCCACGTCGAGCACTTCGCCGCCGCGCAGGCCGCTGCCGGCGAGCGCGGCCACCACGTGCTCCAGCCAGGTGAGTTCGTTGGGACCGATGGCCCTGGCACCGACCGTGGCCTCCAGTGCCCACGGGTGCGCCCAGAACTGCTCGAACAGCCAGTGGGCCAGCCCGTCCAGTTGGGCGCGCCAGTCGCCGGGGGAGAACTCGCCGGGGCGGGGCGGCTCGCCGAGGGCGGTGTCGGTCATCAGCGCGACCAGTTCGTCCTTGCCCGGCACGTACCGGTACAGCGCCATCTTGGTGACGTCCAGTGCGGCGGCCACCCGCTGCATGGTGACCGCGGCCAGCCCGTCGGCGTCGGCGATCGCGATGCCGGCGCGCGCGATCGCGTCCAGGGTCAACGTGGGACGAGGACCGCGGCGCGGGGCGCCCGGCTGCTCCCAGAGCAGTGCCACGGCGTTCGCCTGACTGTCGCCGCTGGTCGCCATCTGACCTCCTGACTTGACGCTGACCTGGGGTCTTGTCGAAACCACGGAACTGTGTCTATGGTACACCGTATCCGTCGGACACAGTTTCGGTCCGGTTCGCACCCCTCTCGCCCCGAGGCAGGCATCGATGAGCACTTCCCCACTGCACGGCGTCCGCGTCCTGATCTCCGGTGCTGGCGTGGCCGGACCGGCCCTGGCCTGCTGGCTGACCCGCTACGGCGCCGAGACCACCGTGGTCGAGGTCGCGCCCGCGCCGCGCACCAGCGGGTTCGCCGTGGACTTCCGCGGCCCCACCCACCTGGGCGTGCTGGCCAGGATGGGCGTGCTCGACGAACTGCGCGGCCTGCAGACCCGCGGCGGCGCCATGAGCTTCGTGGACGAGCACGACCGGGAGATCTTCGGGCTGCCCGCCGAGTTCGCCGGCGGCGACATCGAGGTGCACCGCCGCGACCTGTCCCGGGTGCTGCACGAGCACAGCGCCGACCGGGCCGAGTACCTGTTCGGCGACACCGTCACCGGGCTGCGCGAGCAGGCCGACGGCGTGCGGGTGGACTTCGCCAGGTCCGCCTCCCGCACGGTCGACCTGGTGATCGGCGCGGACGGGATGCACTCCACCGTGCGCCGCCTGGTCTTCGGCCCGGAGGCGCGGTTCGTCCAGCACCTCGGGTTCTACCTGGCCGGCTGGGACCTGCCCGACGACCAGCGGTTGCGCGCCACCGCCACGGCCCGGGTGTACACCGAGCCGGGCCGGATGGCCAGCGTCGCCGCTGACCAGCGCACCCCAGGGCGGGCCGGCACGCAGGTCGTGTTCGCCGCACCGCGACTGGACTACGACTGGCACGACATCGACCAGCAGAAGAAGCTGGTCGCCGACGCCTGCCAGGGCATGGGCTGGCACGTGCCGCACCTGCTGGCCACCCTGCGCGAGGCCGACGAGCTGTACTTCGACTCGATCAGCCGGGTCACCGCGCCGGCCTGGACCAGTGGCCGGGTCGCCCTGCTCGGCGACGCCGCGTGGGGCGTCACCCTCGGCGGCATGGGCGTGGGCACGGGGATTGTCGGCGCGTACGTGCTGGCCGGTGAGCTCGCCGCCGCTCGGGGCGCGCACCGCACCGCGTTCGCCGCCTACGAGCGGCGCATGCGCGGCTACGCCGGCCGGTGGCAGCGCGGGGCCAACCCCGGCCAGTTCCTCGCGCCGCCCACCGCCACCCGGCTGCGGCTGCGCAACACCGTGCTGTCATCCCGGCTGGGCAGGTGGGCGCTGATCGCCAGCAGCAACTCCCTGGCCAAGGACGCCGCCCTGCCCGAGTACCGGTTCTGACCGGAACCGCTGGTGGCGGGTCCGGTGGGACCGGCACCGCCGACCCCACCGGGATGTTCCGCGGGTCGCGCTCAGCCGACGCCGAGCAGCTCCACCTCGAAGACCAGGGTGGCGCCACCCGGGATCACGCCGGGGAAACCGCGGTCGCCGTAGCCGAGGTGGGACGGCACGGTCAGCTTGCGCAGGCCGCCCACGCGCATCCCGGCCACGCCCTGGTCCCAGCCCTTGATCACGTGACCGGCACCGAGCGGGAACTCGAACGCCTCGCCGCGGTCGCGGGACGAGTCGAACTTCTTGCCGTCGGTGAGCGTGCCCACGTAGTGCACGCGCACGGTGTCGCCGGACTTGGCCTCGGCGCCCTCGCCGACCTTGATGTCCTCGATCTGCAGCTCGGCTGCCATGTGGTCCTGCTTTCCTGCTGACTACTGGTTCACCCGCTATCCGACCACACGGCCCCGGGTCGGGCGCGCCGCGCCCTACCGGTCCGCGGCGGCAGCGGCGTGCCGCGCGCGCATGGCGGCGGCCGTGGCCGCGGCGTCGTAGTCCGGACCGACCCCGTCGAGCAGGATGAGCGAGCCGGGGAGGTGCCGGGTGCGCAGTGGCTTGATCTCCTGGTAGGCCGGCGAGTCGTACCAGGCGCGGGCCGCGGCCATGTCCGGGAAGGCGACCATCACCAGGTCCCCGGTCCACGTCCCCTCCCACACGTGCGGGGTGGCGCCGCCGTGCACGATGAACCGGCCGCCGAACGGGGCGAAGGTGCCCTGGACGCGCTCCATGTACTCGAACACCTCCGGGTGCGGCTCCCCCTGCTGCAGGTGCGCGATCACGTAGGCGGTCATGGTTCCTCCTGACGGGCGTGCCGAGTGGGGCGGCGACCACCGCGTTGTCGCTGGTGGCCGCCGTGTTGCCGCAATCCTGCTGGCCGGTCGGCCAGCTGTCGATTACCCGCCGGGTAATGCCGGACCCCGCGCTGCCCGGTTCCGCGCGGTTCGGTTCCGCACGGTTCGGTTCCTCACTGCTCGGGGGGAGCCGCGACGAGCTTCTGGATGGTCATCGGCTCGGCCAGGATGCCCGCCAACACCTCGCTGACGTGGGCGAAGTGCGGGGTGGCGAAGTGGTCGGCCAGGGCGGCGGCGCCGGTCCACCGCTCCACCACCACCATCCGGGCCGGCTGGTTGGGGTCGGCGTAGGGGCGGTAGGCCAGGCAGCCGGGCTCGTCCAGGGACGGCTCGATCATCGCCTCCAGGGCGGTGCGCAGCCGGTCCTCCTGGCCCGGGGTGGCCAGGCACTCGGCGATGACGGTCAAGGACATGGCGGTCTCCTCGCTGGTCGGGGTGGGTGACGAACGGGTCAGGGGCGGGTCGGGCCGGTGCCCGCGCCGGAGGTGGTGATGGCGGCGGCGATGTCGGCCAGGTCGGCGTCGGTCAGCACCAGGCCGGCGCCCGGCGTCCAGCCGTCGACCTGCCCCGGGTGGCGGGCGCCGACGATCGCGCCGGTCACGCCGGGCCAGGCCAGCGTCCAGGCGACCGCCACGGCCGGCACGGTGGTGTCGTGCCGGCGCGCCACCGCGCGCAGCGCGTCGGTGACCACCAGGTTGCGCGCCAGGTTCGTGGTGAAGTCGGGGTGGCCGCGCCGCCAGTCGCCCGCCGGCAGCGCGGCCACCCGTGCCGCGTCCACGGCGCCGGTGAGCAGGCCGGACTGCATGGGCTGGTAGACGATCACCCCGGTGTCGTGCGCGGCACTCCAGGCGATCTCGGCGGCGGCGCCGCGGTCCAGCGCGGAGAACGGCGGCTGGATGGCGTCCACGTGGGCGACCCGCTCGGCCCGCTCCAGCTCGGCCACCCCGTGGTTGGACAGGCCGATGGCGCGCACCTTGCCCGCCCGCTTCAGGTCGGCCATGGTCTGCCAGTACTCCTCCAGCGGGGTGGCGCCCACCGGCGGCGCGGTGTCCTCGCCGCCCCAGATCAGCAGCTGGCCGTCACCGGGGTAGTGCACCTGGTACAGGTCGATGTGGTCCACGCCCAGCCGGCGCAGCGAGTCCTCCAGCTCCCGCCGCACACTGGCCGGGCTCATCAGCTTGCGCGGCGGCACGTTCCGCTGGTTCGGGTCCGCCCAGACCAGGCCGAGCTTGGTGAACAGGTAGGGGCGGTCCGCCTCGGGCAGGCCGGCGACGGCCTTGCCGACCACCTCCTCGGAGTGGCCCAGCCCGTAGGCGGCGGCGGTGTCGATCCAGTTCACGCCGGCCGCGACCGCGTGCCGGATGGTGGCTATCGAGTCGGCGTCGTCCTGCGGACCCCAGGCGTACTGCCAGTCGCTGCCGCCCATGGCCCAGGCACCCAGCCCGGTGGTGGAGATCGCCATGCCGGTGGTGCCCAGCTGCCGGGTGGTCAGGTTCGTCGTGGTCATTCTCGTTGCTCCTGCCGAGTGGGTGGTTCGTTCGGTGAGCACAACCCTGCCGGCGGGCGACCGGTCCACCCAGTGCCAGCGCGTGCCTGGGCACGGCATGACCAGGCAGGGCCGGTCAGCGGCCACGGATACTGGGCGCATGGCACTGGATCGACGCGCCGAACTGGGCGAGTTCCTCAGGTCCCGGCGGGCCCGGCTGCGGCCGGAGGAGCTGGGGCTGCCCGACTACGGCGGGGCCCGGCGGGTTCCCGGGCTGCGCCGCGAGGAGCTGGCCCGGCTGGCCGGCGTGAGCGTCGACCACTACGTGCGCCTGGAACAGGGCCGCACCCTGCACTTCTCCGCGGCGGTGCTGGACGCGGTGGCCCGCGCGCTGCGCCTGTCCGACGCCGAGCGCCAGCACCTGTACCGGCTGGCCCGCCCGTGGCCGGGCCCGGACCGCGCGGACAGCGCGCCCGAGCCGCAGCGGGTGCGGCCCGGGCTGCGCCGGCTGCTGGACTCGGTCGGCGAGGTGCCCGCCTACATCGTCGGCCGCAACACCGACGTGCTGGCCTGGAACCGGCTGGCCGCCGCGCTGATCACGGACTTCGGCGCGCTGCCGCCGCGCGAGCGCAACCTGGCCCGGCTGGTGTTCCTGGACGAGGGCATGCGCGCGCTGTACGCGGACTGGCGCGGCAAGGCCAGTGACGTGGTGGCCTACCTGCGGCTGGACGCCGGCCGCCACCCGGGCGATCCGAGCACCGCGACCCTGGTCGCCGAGCTGTCCTCGGCCAGCCCGGAGTTCCGCGAGGTGTGGGCGGAACACCAGGTCAAGGACAAGACCCACGGCCGCTACCGCTACCGGCACCCGGTGGTCGGCGAGCTGGAGCTGGGCTACGAGACGCTGCGCTTCCCGGACGACCCGGACCAGGCGCTGATCGCGCACACCGTGGCCGAGGGCTCACCCGCGCAGACCGCGCTGCGGCTGCTGGTGGCCTGGTCCGAGCAGACCACGCTGGTCACCGCCGCTCCGCCCGGGGGAACCGGCGACGGCTAGGCGTCCTGCGGGTAGCGCGCGCCCGCGGCGGCGCCGGCCGGCACCGCCCGCTCGATCGCGGCCAGCTCCTCCGGGGCCAGCCGCAGGTCGGCGGCTGCCAGCGACTCGGCCAGCCGGTCCCGGCGGCGCGCGCCCACCAGCGGCACGATGTCCTCGCCCCGGGACAGCACCCAGGCGATCGCCACCTGGGCGGTGGTGGCGCCGCGTGCCTCGGCGATGCCGCGCAGCGACTCGACCAGCTCCAGGTTGCGCGCGAGGTTCTCGCCCTGGAAACGCGGGGTGATGCCGCGGTAGTCGCCCTCGGTCAGGCGCCGCTCCGGTGACCAGTGCCCGGACAGCAGGCCCCGGGACAGCACGCCGTAGGCGGTGATGCCGACGCCCAGCTCCCGGCAGGTCGGCAGGATCTCCGCCTCGATGTCCCTGGTCAGCAGCGAGTACTCGATCTGCAGGTCGACGACGGGGTGGACGGCGTTGGCGCGGCGCACGGACGCCGCGTCCACCTCGGACAGGCCGATGTGCCGCACGTACCCGGCCCGCACCAGGTCGGCGATGGCGCCCACGGTGTCCTCGATCGGCACGGCCGGGTCCAGCCGCGCCGGCCGGTAGATGTCCACGTGGTCGGTGCCCAGCCGGCGCAGCGTGTAGGCGAGGGCGTTGCGCACCGCCGCCGGCCGCCCGTCCTGCCCCAGCCACTCGCCGTCCGGGCCGCGCAGCGCCCCGAACTTCACGCTGAGCACCACCCGCTCCCGGTCCCGGCCGCGCAGCGCCTCGCGGATCAGCAGCTCGTTGTGGCCCATCCCGTAGAAGTCGCCGGTGTCGAGCAGGGTGACGCCGGCGTCCAGCGCGGCGCGGACGGTGGCGATGCCCTCCTGCTCGTCCGCCGGCCCGTACAGGTCCGACATGCCCATGCAGCCCAGGCCCAGCGCGGGCACCTCCGGCCCGGTGGCGCCAAGACGACGCGTCTCCATGTGGTGCTCCTCTCCTCCTGCCTCGCATGACAGATGTCAGTGTTTGTCACCCCGCTTGGGGGGTGCAAGCGGGCCGCCCCGCGCGCCGGTCACCCGAACGGGCCTGCTGGAACGCCCGACTCGCGCACGCCGAACGCCCGACTCGCGCACGCTGAACGCCCGACTCGCGGGGTTTGCACAGTCGACTCGCGCGGTTGCGAACGCGAAATCACCGGCTGCGGGCTGATCGGGTGGTATGTGTGTGGCACCCCGCCGCGCCGGCTCAGGGCGGTCGCGGGTTGTGAGCCACGGCGCTCCTGGGGTATGCCGGTGCTCGCCCGCCCGAACGCGGTACCTACCCTCAGTACCCGTGGACCCCATCACCCAGTACGCCATCTCGGGGCCGCTGCTGCTGGCCACCGGATTGGCGTTACTCGCAGGGACGGTCTCCTTCGCGTCCCCCTGCGTGATGCCGCTGGTCCCCGGTTACCTCGCCTACCTGGCCGGCCTGGTGGGCGCCGAGGCCCCCGCCGTCAGCACCGCGGAGCGGCGGCGCGGCACCGGCCGGGGCCGGGTGGCCGGCGCGGCCGGGCTGTTCGTGCTCGGGTTCACCGCGGTCTTCGTCGCCGGCACGGTCGGCGTGCTCGGCCTGACCGACGTGCTGTACCTCAACACCCCGCTGCTCCAGCGCGTCGGCGGGGTGGTCACCATCGCCATGGGCCTGGTCTTCATCGGGCTGATCCCGGTGTTCCAGCGCGACCTGCGGATGCACCGGGTGCCCAGGGCCGGCCTGGTGGGCGCGCCCCTGCTCGGCGCGGTCTTCGGCCTGGGCTGGACACCCTGCCTGGGCCCCACCCTGTCCGGGGTGATGTCCCTGGCCGCCGGCACCGAGATCGGCCCGGCCGCGCTGCGCGGCCTGGTGCTGGCCCTGGCCTACTGCCTGGGCCTCGGCCTGCCGTTCGTGCTGATCGCCCTCGGCTCCCGGTGGGCGCTGCGGGTCACCGGCTGGCTGCGCGCGCACGTGCGCGGCATGCAGATCTTCGGCGGGGTCCTGCTGCTGGTGGTCGGCACGCTGCTGGTCACCGGCGTGTGGGGGATGCTCGTCCGCTGGCTGCAAACCGCCCTGATCAACGGCGTGGGGGTACCGCTGTAGATGAGCACCGACCAGAGCACGCGACCGAGCGCCCAGCACAGCCCGTCCCGGTTCGGCGCGCTGCTCGCCTTCCTGCGCAACACCTGGCGCGGCCTGACCGCCATGCGCACCGCGCTCACCCTGCTGTTCCTGCTCGCCCTGGGCGCCATGCCGGGCGCGCTGCTGCCGCAGCGCTCGCTCAACTCGGCCAAGACCGACCAGTACATCGCCGACCACGGCTGGTGGGGCCGACTGCTGGACCGGCTGCAGTTCTACGACGTCTACTCCAGCGTCTGGTTCTCCGCCATCTACATCCTGCTGTTCACCTCGCTGATCGGCTGCCTGCTGCCGCGCACCGTGGAGTACGCCAGGCAGTTGCGGGCCAAGCCGGTGCTCACCCCGCGCAACCTCGCCCGGCTCCCGCACCACCGGCAGTCCACTGTGGACGCCTCGGCGGACGCGGTGCTGACCGCGGCCAGGACGCGGCTGCGCGGCTGGCGCGTGGCCGAGCACACCGAGGAGGACGGGGCCCGCAGCATCAGCGCCGAGCGCGGCTTCCTGCGCGAGACCGGCAACCTGGTGTTCCACTTCGGACTGCTCGGCATCCTGGTGGCCTTCGCGCTCGGCGGCATCTACAAGTACGAGGGCCACGTGATCGTGCTCGCCAACGGCGGCGAGAACAGCGAGTTCTGCAACTCGGGCGTGGCCAACTACGACTACTTCGTGCCCGGCCTGAGCGTGGACGGCACCCAGCTCAGCCCGTTCTGCGTCAAGGTGAACGGCTTCACCGCCCAGTACCTGCCCACCGGCCAGCCCACCAGCTACCAGGCCGACATCCAGTACCAGGCCGGGGCGGACCTGAGCACCGGCACCTGGCGGCCCTACGACCTGCGGGTCAACTCGCCGCTGCGCACCGCCGGGGACCGGGTCTACCTGCTCAGCCACGGCTACGCCCCCCGGTTCACCGTCACCTACCCGGACGGCACCCAGCGCAGCAACGTGATCCAGTGGGAGCAGGCCGACCCGATCACCCTGCTCTCCAGCGGCGCGACCAAGTTCGACCCGCCCGACACGCCAGACCCCGAGCAGCGGCGCAAGTCCCAACTCGCCATCACCGGCCTGTTCGCGCCCACCGCCGTCTACGACGGCACCGTGCTCAGCTCCTCGTTCCCGGAACTGCGCGACCCGGCCGTCGCCGTGGACATCTACCGGGGCGACCTGGGCAGCGACTCCGGCCGCGGCCAGTCCATCTACTCCATTGACCAGTCCATGGTGGACAGTGGCCGGCTGCAGAAGGTGGCCAGGAAGAACCTGGCGCTGGGCGAGGAGATCACCCTCGACGACGGCACCCGGGTCCGCTTCGACAACGTCGAGCAGTGGGTGTCGCTGCAGGTGTCCCACGACCCCACGCAGAACTGGGTGCTGGTGTTCGCGGTGCTGATGCTGCTGGGGCTGGTCACGTCCCTGGTCGTCAAGCGCCGCCGGATCTGGGTGCGCGTCACCCCGGCCGGCGGATCGGGCGGGTCGGGTCGTACCGTGGTCGAGGTCGGTGGCCTCGCCCGCACCGACCAGGCTGGCTACGGCGAGGAATTCACCAAGGTGGCCGACGAGCTGCTGCGCGCGGCGCGGGCCGGAAGGGAGAGCTGATGCCGGTCGACGAATCGCTCTCGACGTTCAGCGACTGGTCCTACGGCAGCGCGGTCGCCGTCTACCTGCTCGCCATGATCTTCCTGCTCGTCGAGCAGGCGTTCGGCCGGACGGCGCGCGCCGCCGCGGCCGGGCGGACCGCCAGGGCCGCCGCGCTGGTCGGCGCCGGCGCCGGCGGCAGCAGTGTCGTCCAGGCCGACCAGACCGATCAGTCCGATCAGTCCGATCAGGACCGGCCCCGCATCACCCCCGGCGTCGTGAGCACGCCGCAGCGCTCCCGGCCCGAGCGGTTCGGCCGGATGGGCGCGGCGTTGATCGTGCTCGGCGCGCTGCTGCACCTGGGCTCGATCGTGTTGCGCGGATTCGCCGCCGGCCGGGCGCCCTGGGGCAACATGTACGAGTACATGTCCGTGGTCTGCTTCGTGGCCGTGGGCACCTGGCTGGCGCTGATGCGCAAGTTCCCGATCCGCCGGCTGAGCGCGTTCACGCTGCTGCCCGTGGTGGTGCTGATGTTCATCGGCGGCACCGCCCTCTACACCACGGCCGCGCCGGTGCAGCCCTCGCTGCAGTCCTACTGGCTGGTGGTGCACGTGTCCGCCGCGGCCAGCGGGTCCGGTGTGCTGCTGGTGCCGGGCGTGGCCAGCCTGCTGTACCTGGCCAGGAAGGCCAACGAGCGCGACCCGGGCCGGTTCGTGAAGCTGGCCGCCCGGCTGCCCGAGGCCGACCTGCTCGACCGGCTGGCCTACCGCACCACGATCATCGCCTTCCCGGTGTACACCTTCGGCATCTTCTGCGGCGCGATCTGGGCCGAGTCCGCGTGGGGCCGGTTCTGGGGCTGGGACCCCAAGGAGATCGTCGCGTTCGTCGCCTGGGTGGTGTACGCGGCCTACCTGCACGCGCGCGCCACCGCCGGCTGGCGGGGCAACCGCGCCGCCTGGATCAACGTGGTCGGATTCGCCATGACCGTGTTCAACCTGTTCTTCGTCAACCTGGTGACCACCGGCCTGCACTCCTACGCGGGGGTGTGACGCCGCACCGCCGTCGGGGATTTCGGTAACGGCGGGGAAAGGCCCGGCGAAAGCCTTCGTGATATGGCCACCCCGGATCGACCCCGCCGCCTAGGATGACTACCGTCGGCCGTGGTCGGGGAGGTCTCGATCGATCCGCGTCTGCTCAGGGAGGACCCCAGCGGTGACTGGTCGCTACGAGGAGCCTGAGCGGCGGCACAACGTGTCGTGGCAGCCGTCCGGCGGGGCGGACTCGCACAGCCACGGTGTGCCCGGCCAGAGCGCCAACCCCAGCCAGTCCGGGCCGTACCCGGTGGAGACCGGGGCGGCCACACCGGACGCCGCCGGACGCCACCAGGATCCGCCCACCATCCACATGGAACCGGTGAGCGGTGGCGCGTCCGGCCCGTACTCGGTGGGCGGCGGGGCGTCGGGCCCCTACTCGGTCAGCGGCACACCGCAGCCGGCCGACCCGTACGCGGTGAGCGGTGGCGCGTCCGGTCCCTACTCGGTCGGTGGCGGCCAGTCCGGCCCGTACTCGGTCGGCGGTGGACCGTCCGGTCCGTACTCGGCGGATCCGGGCGCGGGCGGGTACCACGTGGACCCGGCGCCGTCCGGACCGCACCAGCAGGTGTACGGGGCCGGCTACCCGGGTGGGCCGGTGCCCGGCGGCGGCCCGCAGCAGTACCCGCAGCAGCCGCAGTACGCGCCGCAGCAGCAGCCGGCGCCGCAGCAGGGCCGGAACACCTCCGCGCAGGAGGTCACCTCGCAGCGGCTGATCAAGCAGGCCAAGCGGCCACCGCAGTCCGGGTGGCGGCGCACCCTCTACAAGGTCAGCGGCGGCATGGTCAACCTCGGCGAGAGCCCGGGCGACCTGCGCCGGCGCGAGCTGATCATGCGGATCAACCAGCCGCTGCGCGGGTGCTACAAGATCGCCATGCTCAGCCTCAAGGGCGGGGTCGGCAAGACCACGACCACCACGACCCTGGGCTCGACGTTCTCGTCGCTGCGCGGTGACCGGGTGATCGCGGTGGACGCCAACCCCGACCGGGGCACGCTGAGCATGAAGATCCCCCGGGAGACCACGGCCACCGTGCGGCACCTGCTGCGCGACGCCAACCGGATCACCAAGTACAGCGACGTCCGGTCCTACACCTCGCTGGGCCCCAGCCGGTTGGAGGTGCTGGCCAGCGAGCAGGACCCGGCGGTGTCCGAGGCGTTCAGCGAGGAGGACTACCGCAAGACCGTCGCGCTGCTGGAGCACTTCTACAACATCGTGCTGACCGACTGCGGCACCGGGCTGATGCACTCGGCCATGCGCGGCGTGCTGGACCTGGCCGACTCGCTGGTGATCGTCTCGTCCGGATCGGTGGACGGCGCGCAGAGCGCCGCGGCCACCCTGGACTGGCTGGACGCGCACGGCTACCGAGACCTGGTGGCCAAGTCGGTCGCGGTGATCAACTCGGTGCGGCCGACCGCGGGCAAAGTGGACTTGACCAAGCTGGCCGCGCACTTCGGCGCGCGCTGCCGGGCGGTGTGCCGGATCCCGTTCGACCCGCACCTGGAGGAGGGCGCGGAGATCGAGCTGGACCAGCTCGCCCCGGAGACCAGGCTGGCGCTGCTGGAACTGGCCGCCACGGTCGCGGCCGACTTCCCCAGCTGAGGGGCGTCAGGCAACACTGATGGACGTCTCCACCCAGCGGGCGAGCGCCACCCCCGCGCGCTCGGCGACCCGCGACCCGGCCAACACCGGCGTCAGCACCATCGAGCTGTTCTTCGACCTGGTGTTCGTCTACACCGTGGGCTGGCTGAACACGGTGCTGGTCGACCAGTTCGACCTGGTCGGCCTGGCCAGGATGACGCTGCTGCTGGCCGTGCTGTGGTGGATGTACGGCGGGTACGCGTGGTCCACCAACGCGGTGCCGCCGGTGCGGGCGCGCAGCCAGGCGCTGCTCGTGCTGGGCATGGCCGGTTTCCTGGTCGCCGCGCTGGCCGTGCCGGGCGCGTTCGGGGACAGCGGGCTGGCGTTCGGGCTGGCCTACCTGGTGGTCACCCTGGTGCACATCGCGCTGTTCCTGGCCAACGGGACGACCACGGTCTGGCGCGGCCTGCTCCAGTTGGCACCGTGGAACCTGGCCGCCGCCCTGCTCATCGTGGCCGCCGCCCTGGTGGACGGCCCGCTCCACTGGGTGTTGTGGGTCGCCGCCCCGCTGGTGCTGTGGCTGCATCCGCTGGTGCATCGGGCGGCCGGATTCACCGTCGCGCCAGGACACTTCGTGGAGCGGCACGGGCTGGTGTTGATCATCGCCCTGGGGGAGACCGTCATCGCCATCGGGGTGGGCGCCACCGATCTGCCCGTCGACCTCGGTCTGGTCAGTGTGTCGGTGCTGGCCCTGGGTGTGCTCGCGGCGCTGTGGTGGTTCTACTTCACTGACAACCACCGCTTCGAGGAGGGCATGGCGCGCATCGAGCCCCGTCAGCGCTCCTGGGCGGCCCTCACCGGCTACGGCCACACGTTCCTGCTGCTGCTCGCCGGCCTGATCGTGTTCGCCGCCGGGGTGAAGAAGGCGGTGGCGCACCCCGGTGAGCACCTGTACCTGTCGGCTGCCCTGGCCGTGGGTGGCGGTGCCGCGCTGTACCTGCTGGGGAACCTGCTGCTGCGGTGGATCCTGGGGCTGCGGCCGACGGTGGTCCGGGTGGCGGCTCCGCTGCTGGCGTTGGCCACCACGGTGGTCGGCGCGGCCGGTAGTGGTCTGGCCCAGTTGGGGACGCTGCTGGCGGTGCTGGTCGCGGCCATGCTCGCCGAGGTGCGCCTGCGCTAGCCGCCAGCGGGGGCCGGGTCGTCAACCGAGGACGGCGTTGGCAACCGAGGACGGCGTTGTCAACCGAGGTATGGCCGAAACCCCCGAGTTGTCCACAGGCACCGCGGTTGTCCACAGGTGCGGGCCACGGCCTGTTGTGCACGGGGGAGCGCCGATAGGCTGGACCCGGGGTCGCCCCCCTGGGAGGGCGGGGGCTGCGCTCAGGTCTCGTCGTCGTCGCGCCGCCGGGTCTGCTCACCCAGCCGGCGCAGGAACTCGGGGTCGTCGTCCGGTGCGATGGTGGGCCGGGTGGCCACGCCAAGGCGTTCCGGGCCAAACGCTCGCCAGAGCAGTATGGCCACGGTGAGCGCACCAATCGCCGCCAACACGTACAACATGGCCGCCACCTCCTCAGGTTCCCGCACCCCTGAGGTTAACCCCCAGCGGGGAAAGAGCGGGTGAGGCCATCCTGTCGGGCACGGCCTTGCACACTGACAGCGGAACGACAGCGTCAGTTCACCGCTGCCAGTGTGCGGAGGGTGTTCAGTGGCGGACGGGTTCCGTCGCCTCGGTGGTGAGTTCGGACAGCAGCGCCTTGACCTCGGACTCGCGGAACCGGCGGTGGCCTCCGGGAGTGCGGATCGACCCGATTCGGCCGGCGGTCGCCCAGCGGGTGACGGTCTTGGGGTCGACCCGGAACAGGGTCGCGACCTCACCGGGAGTGAGAAGTCGCTCGTTGCTGTGCTGACGGGTGCTCTGCACGATGGCGGTCACTCTCGTCCTCCTTCGCCTGTCGAGCGCCAGCGGGGATCCGGCGTACCGGTCGCATCGTCGCATCTCACCCGTCAGGTACTCGAACGCTTGGCTGATAGTAAAGGGGGAGTAAGGGACGAACCGCCCGGTTCGGACATCGGTCGTGCGGGCCTAAGCTGTGCCGGGTGGATGCTCTCGATCGCCAGATCATCGCGGCGCTGCGGGTCAACGGCAGGGCAACGTACGCCGATCTGGGGCGAAAGGTGGGGCTGTCGGCCTCGGCCGTGCACGAGCGGGTCGGCAAGCTCGAATCGACCGGCGTGATCACCGGTTACCACGCCATGGTCGAGCCGAGCCTGGTCGGTCTCGGTGTGACCGCGCTGATCGGCATCCAGCCGACCGACACCGCTGACGACGACGAGGTGGCCGACGAACTGGGCCGGCTGTCCGAGGTGGAGTCCTGCTACGCGGTCGCCGGCGACGAGGCGTTCGTGGTCAAGGTCCGGGTGGCCACCGTGGACGAGCTGGAGCGCACCCTCGGGCGGCTGCGGCGCATCGCCGGGGTGGCCAGGACCAGGACCACCGTGGTGCTGTCCACCCGGTTCGAGGGGCGCCCCAACACCGGGGAGGTGCCGGCGCCGGCGGTACCGGGTGAACCAGAACCGGGCGAGTAACCTGGGAGCGTGCGACCCACAGGTGGACAGGCGGACGGGAACCCAGCTGACCAGGCCAAGGCCGACGTCCTCGGGGCCAGCGTCGCAGAAGCCAGTGCCGCAGAAGCCAACGCCGCAGGAGCCAGCGCCGCTGAGACCGGTGTCCCAGGGGCCGGTGTCCCAGGGGCCATCGCCGCTGGGGCCGGTGTCGCTGGGGCCGAGGTGCCCACCGCGACCAGGGCCGGCCGGCTCGGGCTGGACATCACCGTGTACGCGCTGGCCAGGTTCGGGCTGATCGCCGCGCTCGCCGCGGTGCTCGCCCTGTTCCAGGTGCCCCTGGTGGTGGGGCTGGCCGTGGCGATCGTGGTGATGGCGCCGCTGTCCCTGGTGCTGCTGCGCGGCCTGCGCACCCGGGTGGCCACCGGGCTGGCCGAACGCGCCGTGGTGCGCCAGGCGCTGCGCGCCCAACTGCGCGGGGAGTAGCCCGGCGCCGCCGGTTACAGTGCCGGCGTGAACGCCGTGGACAGGTGCAGTGAGACGACCAGGGACTGGGTCTGCGAGGCGGTCCGCGTCATCGAGGCGGACGCCAACCGCAGCGCCGACACCCACCTGCTGCGGTTCCCCCTACCCGCCGACTGGGGTGTCGACCTCTACCTGAAGGACGAGTCCACCCACCCGACCGGCTCGCTCAAGCACCGGCTCGCCCGGTCGCTGTTCCTCTACGCGATCTGCAACGGCTGGGTCACCAGGGGCACCCCGGTGATCGAGGCGTCCTCCGGGTCGACGGCCGTGTCCGAGGCGTACTTCGCCCAGCTGCTCGGCCTGCCGTTCATCGCGGTGGTGCCCCGCTCGACCAGCCGCGCCAAGATCGAGCTGATCGAGCGGCAGGGTGGGCGCTGCCACTTCGTGGACCGGGCCGACGCCATCTACGACGAGTCGCGGCGGCTGGCCCACGAGCTGGGCGGCCACTTCATGGACCAGTTCACCCACGCCGAGCGGGCCACGGACTGGCGGGGCAACAACAACATCGCCGAGTCGATCTTCGAGCAGCTGGCGCTGGAGCCGCACCCGGTCCCGGAGTGGATCGTGGTCGGCGCCGGCACCGGCGGCACCAGCGCCACCATCGGCCGCTACATCCGCTACCGCCGGCTGCGCACCCGGCTGGCCGTGGTCGACCCGGAGCGCTCGGTGTTCTTCGCGGCCTGGCGGGACCAGGCGCCGGAGCTGACCGCGACGGGCGGGTCGCGGATCGAGGGCATCGGCCGGCCCCGGGTGGAGCCGTCCTTCGTCGGGCAGGTGATCGACCGGATGATCAAGGTGCCCGACGCCGCGTCCATCGCCACCATCCGGCACGTCGAGCACGTGCTCGGCCGCCGGGTCGGCGGGTCCACCGGCACCAACCTGTGGGGCGCCTTCCAGATCGTGGCCGAGTTGGTCGCGGCCGGTCAGCGGGGCAGTGTGGTCACCCTGCTCTGCGACGGCGGCGAGCGGTACGCGCACACCTACTACGACGACGAGTGGGTGGCCGGTGAGGGGATCGACCTGGCACCCTGTCACCACGTTCTGGACCGTTTCCTGGACAGCGCCGAGTGGGTCGCCGACCCGGTCGGCGCGGGCCGGGCAGGCTAGGAGGGGCGGCGGTGCGGCGTGGCGGCCGACGAGTCGTGGAAGAGCGCCGAGGTGCTGGCGGCCGAGGCGGCACTGGGTCGGGCCGTGCGCGCCACCGAGCAGGACATGCGCGCGGCCGAGCAGCTGAGCCGCCCCACCGCCGAGCCGTCCACTGAGGACATCCGGCGGGTCTCGCGCTGGGCCCGCTCGCCCGAGGCGTCCGCCGAGACCAGGGCGCTGGCCGCCCGCGTGGCCAGGGGCGAGTTGAGCTGGCGGGACGTGCTCACCGGCCGGGCCGGCGCCGACGCCGGGGTGCGCGCGGCCATGGCGCGCGACCGGGCGAGGTTCGGCGAGGTGTGCCGCGGCGGTCCACCGTCCGGTGTGGACGACGCCGCGACCGCGACCGCCGCCCGCGACCGGCGGCCCGAGCCGCGCTCCTGGGACGAGAACGAGGACGAGGGCCTGCGCCAGGTGCTGCGCCGCCGGGCCTGGTGACCAGGGCCATCGTTTCGGGGTCCGTTTGTTCGTAGTGGACCCGAGCGCGGCCGCGGGCTGGCAGACTGTCCCGCCGTCGGGGCCCTGTCGAGGGGGGGAAGCATGTCGGGAAAGCCGAAGAGCCTGTGGAAGGTCGTGCTGTGGGGTGTCGCCGTGCTGGCCAGCCTCGGCATCCTGGGCTACCAGCTGGTGACCTACTTCGTGGTGACCTCGGCGGACGAGACCACCTACACGTCGACCAACTACGACCTGCGCCGGCTCACCGGTCTGTCCATGCCGGACGGTGTGCCGTGGCCCGGCGGACCGGCCAAGATCGAGAAGGACGACAGCAGGGCCGCGGGCACGGTCCGGTGCGTGTTCGTCTCCGACAGCAACAAGGACCTGCCCCTGCAGGACGCGCCCAAGTACCTGAACACGTTCTCCGGCGTGGCCGTCGAGATGCACCCGGACCAGCCCGGGCCGGGGCGGCTGGCCTGCTTCGCCGACAAGCGCGTGCGGCTGAAGATCTACTACGGCGCGGAGAACATCCAGGCGCAGCGCGACGCCACGGCGACAGGTGCCAACGTCGAGCGCTTCGCCACCATCATCGCTCCGCTGGTGGTGGCGCTGATCGTCACCCTGGTCGCCGGCGCGGTCCGGAGGTCCGGGCGTCGGTCCTGAGTGGACCACGCACCGAACCGTCCACTGTGTCCGGTTGACGGCATTCCTGGCGCTGGTTCCGCTTTGCTGCGTACAAGTACTCATCTCTGGTTCCGCCGGGAACCCGGGAACGAGGGGCGTCGTCTCACTGGCCGGTTCCGCCGGAATTCCGGGACGAATATCAGCACGATCGTGGTAAGGGGAGCGTTTTGCCCGATATCAACGTGGCGATCGAGGAACTGAACGCCTACGCCGACAACTTCGAGAACCTGAAGGGCAGAGTCGGCGAGATCCGCGGCTACGTCCAGGACCACGCGTGCGACAAGTCCGGTTTCACCGGCCTGCTGATGGTTCTCCAGCCCGGCGTCGACCTGGTGCGGTCCCTGTTCAACGAAACGCTGGACATCGTCGAGGACAAACTGGACAGCACCGCCCAGGGCATCAAGGACACCGCCGCCCACTATTCCGAGCAGGACGCCAAGATCCAGGACACGTTCACCAAGATCATGGACGGTTTGGAGAAGAGGGTCTGATGGGTGACTACGACGACGGGGGCGCCATCACCGAGGTGCTGTCGCCGCCCGAGGAGCCCAGCGGTGCGGACATCCAGCAGATGGTCCAGGAGGCCGGCTGGCAGGTCGCCGCGGTGGACTGGATCTTCACCAAGGTCACCGGCGAGAGCATCGTCGAAAAGGTGATCATGCCGATCACCGGTGATTTCCGGAAGATCGCCCAGGACGGGGAGAGCTGGGACAAGGTCGGCGAGGCCATGAGCACGCTGGCCGACACCCTGGTGAGCAACGTCAACGCCGTCCGGCAGAACTGGGACGGCGCCGCCGCGGTCAAGCACGAGCTGTACGTGCAGGCCGGGTGGCGGGCCGGGCTGTTCGTCGAGGGCCAGGTCGCCAAGCTGATCGCCAAGGGGTTCAACAGCGTGGCCGAGGGGTCGCAGCGGCTGTGCGCCAAGGCGCTCGACCTGCTCAAGACCCTGGTGAACAAGCTGATCGACGCGATCGCCAAGATCTGGATCCCGGCGGCCGGCTGGATCCGCGCCGCCCAGCTGGTCTGGGACGCCTACCAGCTCTACCAGAAGATCATGTCGATCATCGACGCGGTCAAGGACATCATCGAGCGCTGCAAGGCGCTGTGGGAGTCGGTGCAGAACATCGGCGGCCAGCTCGCCAAGCTCAAGGACGCCCGCAGCATCGGCGACGTCGTGGACATCGCCACGGGCATCTCCGACGAGGTCGGCAACATCAAGGACAACGTCCAGGGGATCAAGGACGACGCCACCGACATCGCCGCCAACGCCAGGGAAGCCAGCGGGGACGCCCGCGACGTCTACAACCGGTCCAAGGACCTGCCCAAGGACCTCAAGGACGGGTGGAACGAGACCCGCGAGAACTGGGACGAGCAGAAGCAGCGGATCAGGGACGCGCCCGGGCAGGCGTGGGACGCCGCCCGGGACGGCGCGCACAACGCGCTGGACAACGCCAGGGCCGGCGCGCGCAACGCGGTGGACTCGCTGCGCGACGGCTCCGCCTGGGACGCGGCCAGGCAGGGGGTCCGGGACGGCGCCAGCGGTGCGCTCGGCGCCGCCCGCGACGGGGTGACCAGCTACGGGCAGGACCTGTACCAGGAGCACATCGGCCAGCACGTGGACCAGGTCCGCCAGACCGCGGACATGGCCCGCAGCGGCGTCGAGCACGCGCGCAACATGCCCAGCTACGCCGGTGACCTGCGGGACGGCATCAGCCAGGGCTGGACCAGCGCGCGGGACGGCGTGGACGGTTTCCGCCAGGACCCGGGCGGCGCGGTGCGCGACGCCGGCGCGGCCGCGACCCGGGGCGTGGTGGGCGAGCAGGGCGTCCAGGACCTGCGCGAGACCAGGGACAACATGCGCGGCCTCGCCGGTGACCTGCGTGAGGACGCCGGCCGGGTCCGGGACCGGGTCACCAACTGGTGGCAGAACCGCTGAACCGACGAGAGACCGAGGGTGACGACGTGACCGGACCCACTGCGCCGTTCCGCGACGACAGCTGGAAGACCCCGCGGATCCGCGAGGCCGAGGCCCAGCTGGACGCGTCCATGGGCAAGGCCAGGGACCTGCTCAAGGAGCTGGAGAAGATCAAGCTCCAGCCGGCGCCCAGCGCGGCCACCGAGGCCGACATCCAGCAGATCCAGGACGCGGCCCGCAAGCCGGACGCCCCGCGGGAGCTGCGCGAGATGCAGAAGAAGGTCGAGCGGGGCGACCTGAACTGGAAGGACGTGCTGGAGGGGCGGGCCTTCGACGATCCGGACGTGCGCGCCACCGTGGAGAAGCAGCTCGGCCAGATGCGCGCCATCTACGAGCAGTTCGAGCAGGGCTACACCCTCGACCAGGTGATCGAGGCCAGGGAGGCGGCCGAGCGCGGCCACCACGGCGAGGACGAGGGCGGCGGCTCCATCCTGCGCTGAACCCCCGGGGCTGAACCCTGGGGCCTGAACCCGCGGGGCGGCCGGTCAGGGCCTGGGCAGGGGCGGCTCAGGCCAGGGCCAGGGCCACGGCGGTGATCGCGGACCAGGCCAGCATGCCCAGGCCGGTGTCCCGCAGCACCGGGATCAGGGCGCGCCCGGTGGTGCCACCGGCCACCGTGCGCACCGAGGGGATCACCGGGACCAGGGCGAGCAGACCGACCAGCACCCAGGGGTTGCCCGGCGCGCACAGCAGGGTGATCACGAACGGCACGGCCACCAGCGCGCAGTACAGCACCCGGGTGTTGCGGTCCCCCAGCAGCACCGCCAGGGTGCGCTTGCCGGTCTCCCGGTCGGTGGGGATGTCCCGCAGGTTGTTGGCCACCAGCACGGCCGAGGAGAACACGCCGACCCCGACCGCCCCGGCCACGCCCACCAGGGTGATCCGGCCGGACTGCACGTACAGCGTGCCGAGCACGCCGATCAGCCCGAAGAACACGAACACGGCGACCTCGCCGAAGCCGGAGTAGCCGTAGGGCCGCTTGCCGCCGGTGTAGTACCAGGCCGCGGCGATGCACGCGGCGCCGACCAGCAGCAGCCACCACAGCCCGGTCGCGGCCACCAGCACCAGGCCGGCCAGGGCGGCCACGCCCAGGCAGGCCACGGCCGCGGCCAGCACCGCCTTCGGCCGGGCCGCGCCCGAGCCGACCAGCCGGAACGGCCCCACCCGGTTGGCGTCGGTGCCGCGGATGCCGTCGGAGTAGTCGTTGGCGTAGTTCACACCGACCTGCAGCGCCAGCGCCACGACCAGGGCGACCACCGCCTGCCACCAGACGAACTGACCGATGGCGCGGGCCGCACCCGCACCCACGAGAACCGGTGAGATCGAGTTGGGCAGGGTGCGGGGACGGGCTCCCTCGATCCACTGGGCGACTGTGGCCATGCCTACATCCTGCGACATGGCCACACCGCCTTTTTCACCAGGCTGGGGGATTGCCTCACAGACCGATCAACAGGTTGCCGCGCCTGAGACGCCGGTCACGTACACCTTGGACACGTACATGTTGGTGTTGATCCGGTACCAGACGTTGGAGGTGCCGCCGCTGCCGGTGACGGTGTCGCCGGTGGTCTGGCACTCCACCCGCACCTGCGCGTAGTTGGCGCCGAGGCCGACCTGGGTGGCCGAGAGCTTGGGCGCGCTGCGCACGTTCACCGGGTCACCCGCGGTCTTGATGGTGCCGGCCGGGCCGGTGCCGGTCCACAGGTAGGTGACGTTCAGCCACGAGTTGTCGCTGAGCTTGAGCCCGTCCCAGAAGGTGCCGTCGGCCAGGTCGATGCCGGCCGGGTTGGTCGGCTTGCGGTTGCGCTGGCTGAGCCCGTCGTCGTAGCCGTTGTTGTAGTTGTCCTGGTAGGCGGCCTGCGCCTCGGGCTTGCCCTGGGGCAGGTCCTGCCACATCTGCCGGACGTCGGAGGGGTTCCAGTAGTCGTCGGCGATGTTCCACGGCCCCACGTCCCACACCGGCGCCCACTCGCAGCGGACCGAGGTGCCGGTGGTGCACAGCCGCACGCTGTAGGTGCCGGTGCCCTTGCTGGACAGGCCGCGTCGGGAGGGCAGGGCCACGAAGTGGTCCCGGCTGGTGATCACGTGGCCGTTGGCGGTGGTGCCGCCGACCAGGCCCTCCCGGGTGGCGTAGATCCGGTAGGTGTTGCCGGCCGAGGCGGCGGCCAGCCGCGCGGTGGGTGCCGCCTCGGTGGTGCTCGCGGTCAGCGACAGGCCGCGCACCTGGGGGCTGGCCGCGGCGTTCGGCGCGGTCAGCGACAGCCTGGCCTGCACGGAGGTGGTGCTGTAGGGCAGCACGGCCGGGCTGTCCGCGGTGGCCTCGGTCCACTCCGACCACTGGCCGTCCGCGCGCTGGCCGCGCACCTCCACGGCCAGCTGCGAGCCGGCCGGCACCGTGGCGTCCACCGCGGCCGAGACCGTGTTGGCGGGCTGGCTCAGCTGGTGGGTGTCGGCCACGAGCATGCCGAACCGCTGGTCGGTGCGGGCGCTGGCCGGGGAGACGGCCAGGTTGTCCAGGCGGACGGTGCCGCCGGTGGTGACCACGTTGCTGTCGTCGTCGGTCACCGTGGACAGGTCCGGGCGCCAGGTGGCGGACTGCTCGGCGGCGCCGGCCGCCGGGCTGGCGAAGGTGGCCAGGCTGACGGCGGCCGCGGCGAGCACCGGCAGGGTGCGGGCGAGTAACCGTCTGTTACCGGCAGGAGCTGAGGACAAGGTCGGCCTCCTCGTCTGGGCACGCGGTGCGGCCGTGGCGCCGCAGCGGGGCCGCGTCTCCCAAGGCGAGGTGGAGCCAATCGCTGCGACGGTTACTTGTCAACGAATCGGCTTTGTTTGGTGGAAAATTCTGACCTTATGCGTACCGCTGCTCGGCCGGTTGGGCTAGTTCGACCAGCGTCGGGTTAGCCCGAGCAGAACCCGAACGGGTGATGTGATCCCTAACTCGATCGGGTGGTGTCAGGGCAGGTGGGATCAGTGCTCGGCCGCGAACCCGGCCCGCACCGCGGCCCGGTCCACCTTGCCCGGCCCGAGCACGGGCAGCTCGGCCACGAACCGCAGCCGCCTGGGCACCGCGGCCCGCCCCACCTGGGCGCGCACCGCGTCCAGCAGGTCGCGCTCGGCCGGCGGGCGCGCCGGGTCGGCGGGCACCACCGCGGCCACCACGGCCTGGCCCCACTCCGGGTCGGCCACCCCGGTCACGCACGCCTCCAGCACCCCGGGCTGGGCCACCAACACCCGTTCCACCAGCAGCGGCGGCACCTTCACCCCACCGGTGTTGATCATGTCGTCGAGCCGGCCGACCACCTCCAGCCGGCCGTCCGGCAGCCAGCGGCCCACGTCCCCGGTGCGGAACCAGCCGTCCTCGGCAAAGGCCCCGCCCCCGGTCCCGGGGTCCCCGGCCCGCCGGTAGCCCCTGGCCAGCATCGGCCCGGCCAGGTCGATCCGGCCGGTGCCGGCCTGCCCGTCCGGCGTGTCCCGCTGAGCCGGCCCGTCCGGCCCGTCCTGTCCGGTCAGCGGGGTCAGCCGCACCCGCGCCCCGGCCAGCGGCACCCCGTCGTAGACGCACCCGCCGGCGGTCTCGCTCATCCCGTAGGTGGTGACCACCCGCACGCCCGCGGCCGCGGCCGTGGCCAGCAGGGACGGCGGGGTGGCCGCACCGCCCAGCAGCACCGCGTCGAACGCGCGCAGCGCGGCCAGCCCCGGGCCCTCGCCCGCGACCAGCCTGGACAGCTGGGTGGGCACCAGCGCGGTGTAGTGCCGGCCCGGGCTGGCCAGCACCGGCTCGGCCGCGGTCGCGAACGCCGCCGGCCGGAACCCGGTCGTCAGGTCGAGCACCCCCGGCTCCAGGCCGGCCAGCAGCGAACGCACCAGCACCTGCAGCCCGGCGACGTGCCTGGCCGGCAGGGCCAGCAACCACCGCCCGACCCCGCCCAGGCGCGCGTGCGTGGCCTCGGCCGAGGCGCGCAGGGCCGCGCCGGACAGCAGCACGCCCTTGGGCGCGCCGGTGGAGCCGGACGTGGCGATCACCACGGCGGTCGGGTCGGCCGCGCTGTCCTCGCCGGCGCGCAGCACACCGGGCGCGGCCACGGCGGCGGCCAGCGCCCCGGCCTCCCGCTGGTCGTCGGCTGGCACCGGCAGCAGCGCTGGCCCCACGCCGTCGAGCGCGCGGCGCAACGCGGGCAGCAGGTCGAGCACGGCCGGGCCGAGCGGCACCGGCACCGGTTCGAGCCGCCGGGGCGAGCCCGCGTCGGTGGGGTTCATCGCGCCGCCCATCAGAAGTAGTGCGGGAATCGGGACCAGTCCGGGCTGCGCTTCTCCAGGAACGCGTCCCGGCCCTCGACCGCCTCGTCGGTCATGTAGGCCAGCCGGGTCGTCTCACCGGCGAACAGCTGCTGGCCGACCAGGCCGTCGTCGATCAGGTTGAACGCGTACTTGAGCATCCGGATCGCCGTCGGCGACTTGCCGTTGATCTCCTTGGCCCACTGCAACGCGGTCGACTCCAGCTCCGCGTGCGGCACCACCGCGTTGACCATGCCCATCTCGCGGGCCTGCTCGGCGGTGTAGGGGCGGCCCAGGAAGAAGATCTCCCTGGCGAACTTCTGGCCGACCTGCCTGGCCAGGTAGGCCGAGCCGTACCCGCCGTCGAAGCTGCCCACGTCCGCGTCGGTCTGCTTGAACCGCGCGTGCTCGGCGCTGGCCAGGGTGAGGTCGCAGGTCACGTGCAGGCTGTGCCCACCGCCGGCGGCCCAGCCGGGCACCACCGCGATGACCACCTTGGGCATGAACCGGATGAGTCGCTGACACTCCAGGATGTGCAACCGACCGGCCCGCGCGGGATCGATGGTGTCCGACGTCTCACCGGACGCGTACTGGTACCCGTCCCGACCACGGATACGCTGGTCACCGCCGGAGCAGAAGGCCCACCCGCCGTCCTTTGCGGACGGTCCGTTGCCGGTGAGCAGGACGCATCCGACAGTCGGGCTCATCCGTGCGTGGTCCAGCGCGCGGTACAGCTCGTCCACGGTGTGCGGCCGGAACGCGTTGCGGACCTCGGGCCGGTTGAAGGCGATGCGCACCGTGCCGTGCTCGACCGCGCGGTGGTAGGTGATGTCGGTGAAGTCGAACCCCGGCACCTCCTGCCACGCGGCAGGATCGAACAGCTCGGAGACAGGACCATTACTAGGCTCTGGCGAGCCGGTCGGCGAGTGGGTCTCGGTTGACTCGGTCACGCCTGCGAGGATAGGAGGGTGGCTTTGAGGGCATGTGTCCCACTATGGGCCGGTCGTCCTGTCGCTCAGCTGGGTGACGGGTGATGAATCCCGCCACGGCGCAGGCCCGGGTCATCGTTGACGAACTCGTCCGCAACAACGTGCGGAACGTGGTGCTCTGCCCCGGCTCGCGCAACGCCCCGCTGGCGTTCGCGCTGTACGAGGCGGCCGTGCGGGAGCGGCTCACCCTGCACGTGCGGGTGGACGAGCGCAGCGCCGGCTTCCTGGCCCTCGGCCTGGCCAAGGGCCTGGCCCAGCACTCCCCGCGCGGCGCCCACCCCGGCCGGTCCGGGTTCGCCGCCGTGGTCTGCACCTCGGGCACGGCCGTGGCCAACCTGCACCCCGCCGTGCTGGAGGCGCACCACGCCGGGGTGGCGCTGCTGGTGCTGACCGCCGACCGGCCGGTCGAGCTGTACGGCACCGGCGCCAACCAGACCGTGGACCAGCGGGGCGTGTTCGGCGCGGCGGCCGACACCGTGGAGTTCCCCGTGGCCGAGCGCCGCGGCGGGCAGAACGCCATCTGGCGCGGGCTGGTCTGCCGCGCGGTGGCCAGGGCCGACGCCAACCAGCCGGTGCACCTCAACCTGCCGTTCCGCGAGCCGCTGGTGCCCGACGGCGACGACGACTGGCCGGAGCCGCTGGACGGCCGGCCCGACGGCCTCGGCTGGACCCGGATCAGTCCCACGTGGACGGTGCGCGGGCCGGCCGGCGGGGCCGCACCGCCGTTACCCCTGTGGTCGCGCACGGTCGTGGTGATCGGCGACGGCGACTGGCGGGCGGCCGGACAGGCCGTGCGGGTGGCCGAACGCGCCGGCTGGCCGGTGATCGTGGAGCCGACCGGGATGACCGGCTCGACCGGCGCCAAGGAGGTGCTGCGCTACGGGTCGCTGCTGCTCAACTCCGGGCAGCTGCCCGAGCGGCTGCGCCCGGACGCGGTCGTGGTGGTCGGCCGCCCCACCCTCACCAGGGGGGTGCAGCGGCTGCTGAAGACCACCGGGGTGGTGCTGGTGGTCGGCGACCCGGCCGGCGACTGGACCGACCCGCAGCACGTGGCGTCCACCGTGGTCGCCCACTTCGGCCCGGACGACGTGTTCTGCTCCGGCGAGACCGGCGAGCCGCTGACCGACCCGGATTTCACCCGACTCGTGGACCCGAACTGGCTGCCGGACTGGCGGCGGGCCGACGAGGAGGCCGGCGGCGTGCTGGACGCGCTGCTGGCCAGCCACCCGTGGCCGACCGGGCTGCGCGTCGCCAGGGACCTGGTGGACGCCTTACCCGAGCGCGCCGTGCTGTTCCTGGGCTCGTCCAACCCGGTGCGCGACGTCGACCTGGTGGCCGACCGGCGGGACGACCTGCTGGTCTACGCCAACCGAGGGGTAGCCGGCATCGACGGCAGCGTGTCCACCTCGGTGGGCGTGGCCCTGGGCACCAGGCTGGCGACGGCCACTGTGGACAGACCGGCCGGGCCGGGCTACGCGCTGCTCGGCGACCTGACGTTCCTGCACGACATCAACGGCCTGCTGATCGGCCCGCAGGAACAGCGGCCGGACCTGGCGATCGTGGTGCTCAACGACAACGGCGGCGGCATCTTCTCGCTGCTGGAGCAGGGCGCCCCCGAGCACGAGGCGGCCGGGTTCGAACGCGTCTTCGGCACCCCGCACGGCACGGACCTGGCCCTGCTGTGCGCGGGCTACGGCGTGCCGCACACGCTGGTCACCACCGCCGCCGAGTTCCACGCCGCACTGCGGCCCCAGCCCGGCCTGCGCGTGGTCGAGGTGCGCACCGACCGGGGCACCCTGCGCGCCCAGCACGCCGAGGTCCTGGCCGACGTGGCGACGGCGCTGCGCCGCTGATCCCCGGGCCGTGCGGCTGGACCACTCGACTAGGCCGCTTCCCGCCCCCGCGTCAACGTGAAAAATCCCGGGATCCCGAGTGGCAGGAAGTCGACACAGGGGGTAGTGGAATGACTGCGATGTGGATACGTTCCGCCTGTCGCACCGCCTGACACGGAGGTTCAGTGCATGTCAGCCAGATCCAGGTTTGCCAGAGCTGGGCTCGGCGTCCTCGGCGCCGCCTGCGCCCTCACCCTGTTCGCGGGTACCGCCGGCGCGGCGGTGGGCCAGCCCGGTGCCGACAGCATCGGTGACCCCTACTACCCGGGTGCCGGCAACGGCGGCTACGACGTGGCGCACTACGACATCCGGCTCACCTACCAGCCGGCCACCGACCAGCTCGCCGGAACCACCACGATCCTGGCCAGGACCACCCAGGACCTGTCCAGCTTCAACCTGGACTTCCTGCTCAAGGTCTCCTCCGTGCGGGTCAACAACGCGCCGGCCCAGTTCAGCCAGGCCGACGGCGAACTCGTGGTGCGGCCGGCCGCCAGCCTGGCCAAGAACACCGACGTGACCGTGGTCGTGCGCTACGCCGACGTTCCGTCCACTGTGGAGCACGACGGGTACACCTCGTGGGTGCGCACCGCCGACGGCGCCCTCGCCGTGGACGAGCCCAACAGCGCGCCCTGGTGGTTCCCCAGCAACAACCACCCGCTGGACAAGGCCACCTACGACGTGTCCGTGGCCGTGCCCGACGACGTGTCCGCGCTGTCCAACGGCACCCTGGTGCGCACCAGCAAGGACATCGCCGGCTGGACCAGGTGGAGCTGGCGCAGCACCCAGCCGCAGGCCACCTACCTGGCCTTCCTGGTGGTCGGCAAGTACGACATCCACTCCGGCACCGCGCCCAACGGCCAGCCGTTCCTCACCGCCTACGGCGCCGACCTGGGCGCCAGCACGGACGCGGCCAAGGCCAGCGTGCAGCGGACGCCCGAGATCCTGGACTTCCTCAGCGACCAGTTCGGCGCCTACCCGTTCGAGGCGCAGGGCGGGGTGGTGTCCACCGGCCTGGGCTTCGCCCTGGAGACGCAGACCCGCCCGGTCTACTCGGACCGGTTCTTCCTGCGCGGCTCCAACACCTCGGTGGTGGTGCACGAGAACGCGCACCAGTGGTTCGGCGACTCGGTGTCGGTGCACGGCTGGCGGGACATCTGGCTGAACGAGGGCTTCGCCTCCTACGCGGAGTGGCTGTGGTCGGAGGCCGAGGGCGAGGGCACCGCCCAGCAGCTGGCCGACTACATCTACGACTACTACCCGGCCGACCACGAGTTCTGGCAGGTGCTGCCCGGTGACCCGGGCCCGGAGAACCAGTTCGACGACGCCGTCTACGACCGGGGCGCGCTGACCCTGCAGGCGCTGCGCAACGCCGTGGGCGACGAGGCGTTCTTCACCATCATCCGCACCTGGGTGGCCGAGCACCGGTACGGCAACGGCACCATCGAGCAGTTCGTGGCGCTGGCCGAGAAGATCTCCGGCAAGCCGCTGTACGACCTGTTCCAGACCTGGCTGTTCACCAAGGGCAAGCCGGCCGACAGCGCCGCCGTCGGCGTGTCCTCGGCCCCCGCGCGCGCCACGGTGGCCGAGCCGAAGTCCTTTGCCACGCTGCGGGAAACCCACGCCCTGCTCGCCCGCTCGGGCGGCTGACCACCGGCGAGGAGTTGACACCGGCTGGCCGGGGAGGAACCAGGGGCGAACCAGCCACCACTCCGGTTTCTCGTCGGCCAGCCGGACGATCCGGCCGGGAGGCGGCTCAGAACCGCGCTGGCCCTCCGTTGGCCGCGACGGCCTCGCCGGCCGCCTGGGCGAAGGCGCGGACACGGGCGGTGGCCCCCGCGGTGCGCCAGACCACCGCGACGTCGGTGGCCGGGGCGTCGTCGAACGGGACGAACGCGATGTCGGGCCGGGCGTAGTAGCGCTCGACCGAGGCGGCCACCGGTGAAACCCCCTGACCCGCCGCGACCAGCGCCAACAACTCCTGGAAGGTGGCCACGTCCTGCCCACGCCGCACCGGCCTGCCACTGGGCGTGAACCGGGGCACGTGGAAGTCCCACCAGTAGTCCGGCGCCGGTCCCGTGACACCGAAGACGGTCTCGCGCGCCAGGTCCTCGAGCGACACCTGCTGGCGCCGGGCGAACCGGTGGCGCGCCGGCACCGCGAGCACCCTCGGCTCCGACAGCACCACCGGACCGACGGTCAGGTCCGGTTCCCGCACCGGCAGCCGGGTCACCAGCACGTCCACCTCGCCCGCGCGCAGCGGCCCCAGCGGGTCCGCGAAGTGCGTCTCGCGCATCTGGATCTCGCAGCCCGGGTTGGCGGTCCGGAAGGCGTCCAGAACGGCCGAGGTCAGCTCGCCGGCACCCGCGCCGAGGAACCCCACGCGCAGCACGCCCGCCACCCCGCGCGCGGCGGCCACCGCCCTGGCCACCGCCTCGCCCATTTCCCGGTGGAGCGGTTCGAGGTCGTCACGCAGTTGGACGCCCAGCGGGGTGAGCGCGACCCGGCGGCTGGTGCGCTCGAACAGCGGCGCGCCGATCCGGCGCTCCAGCCTGCTGATCGTCTGGCTGACCCGGGCCTGGGACAGCCGCAGCCGCTCGGCGGTGCGGCCGAAGTGCAGTTCCTCGGCCAGCACCAGGAACGCCTCCAGTTCGTGCCGTTCCAACACCCGGACCCGATCCATAAGCCTTGATTATCGACCCTTGTCCGCTTCGGTGTTGTTCGAGGTGGCGCCGCGTTCGATCGTTGCGGCGACAGGCGAACGAGCGACGGAGGAGAGGACGAGATGAGCGTGGTGACGCAGGCGCGGGCCGGCGGGGCAGCGAGGGCCGGGACGACGGCCCCGCGAACGGTCCCGGCCCCTCGGCGGGGTGCGCCGGCGGAGGCGGAGCGGCTGTCCCGACGCGACCTGTGGTTGCTGCTGGTGATGATGGTCGGCACGTTCATGGCGATCATGGACGGGTTCATCGTGAACGTGGCCGTGCCCTCGGTGCGGGCCGACCTGAACGCCACCTCCGCCCAGATCGAACTGGCGGTCAGCGGCTACGTGCTGGTGTACGGGCTGCTGCTGGTCACCGGCGGTCGACTGGGTGACCTGTTCGGGGCCAGGCGGCTGTTCCTCGCCGGCATCGGCGTCTTCACCCTCGCCTCCCTGGCCGCCGGGCTGGCTTCGGGCCCGGTGCCGCTCATCGCGTTCCGCGCCGTGCAGGCAGTCGGGGCGGCGCTGTTCTACCCGCAGGTGCTGGCCGTGCTGCAGACCGCGTTCAGCGGCCACGTCCGGGCCAGGGCGCTCGCGGTGTTCGGCGCCACGATCGGGCTGGCGTCGATCGCCGGGCAGGTGTTGGGTGGCCTGCTGATCCACCTCGACCTGTTCGGTCTCGGCTGGCGGAACGTCTTCCTCGTGAACGTGCCGATCGGACTGCTCGCCCTGGTCGGTGCCGGCCGGGTGCTGCCAGGCAGCCGCGTGGCCGGCGGCGGGCACCGCACCGGCCTCGACCTGACCGGGGTCGGCCTGCTCAGCGGAGCGCTCCTGCTGCTGACGGTGCCGCTCGTGCAGGGCCAGCACGCGGGGTGGCCGGCCTGGGCCTGGATCGCGCTGGCCGCCGCCGGACCGGTGTTCGCGGCCTTCTGGGCCTGGGAGCGGCGGGTGGCCGCCCTCGGGGGCAATCCGCTGGTCGACCCCGCGCTGTTCCGCCGGCGCGCCTTCTCCGCGGGCAACGCCATCGCGCTGGCGTTCTTCGCCGGCAACGCGGGCCTGTTCTTCGTGCTCACCCTGCAACTGCAGGACGGGCTCGGCTACCAGCCGCTGGCGGCCGGCCTCGCCTTCGCGCCACTGGCCGTGGCCTTCTCGGCGGCCTCGCTGCTGGGTCCGAGGCTGCAGGCCCGCCTCGGGCACCACGTCCTCACGCTCGGCTACGCCGTCAACGCCGCCGGCACCCTGGCCCTGCTCGGCACCGCCTGGGCCGCCGGGGCTGGGCTGAGCGCGACCGCCCTGCTGCCCGCTCTGGCGGTCGTCGGCTTCGGCCAGGGCCTCGGCGTCAGCCCGCTGTTCGGGGCCGTGCTGAACGGTGTTCCCGCCACGGCCGCCGGAGCCGCGGGCGGTGTGCTGGAGACCGCCGGCCAGGTGGGGATGTCACTGGGCGTCACCGCGCTCGGGCTCGTCTTCTTCAGCACCCTGGACCCGCAGGCGTCCACCGCCCACGCGGCGGCGAGCACCACGACGGCGTTCACCGTGACCCTCATCGGCAACCTCGCGCTGGCGCTCGCGGCGCTCGCCCTGCTGCCGCTGCTGCTCCGGCGATCGCCGGGTGCCGGGGCAGCACGCTGAGTCGCCGGCGAGCGCTGGCACCACCGCTCGAACTCCGCGACCACGTCGATGTCGGCCGGTGCGACAACACCGGGTGTGGTTTTCCACAGTGGAACGCGATGGCCGGCCGCAGTCAACGCTGCGGTCGGCCACCTGGTCGCGGGTCACCGGGTTTTCTAGTTTTCCTCGCATGCCAACGAAAACTCTTCGCACCGGTCTTGTCGCCGCGGCCCTGACGGTGGTGACCGCGCTGGCCGTGTCCACCGGCACCGCGGCCGCGCTGGCCGCACCCGGTGGCACCGCCGCCGGGCTGGCCGCGACCGGTGGCACCGCCGCCGCGGCCAGCGCACTGCCCGTGGCGGGGCTCCAGGCCGGCATCGCCGACCTGGTCGCCACCGGTTCGGCCTCGGCCGCGCTGGCCCGCGTCCAGGACGGCCCCGCGCGGTGGTCCGGCGCGGCCGGCGTGCGCGACCTCGCCTCCGGCCGGTCGGCCGATCCCGCCGGCTACTTCCGGATCGGCAGCGTCACCAAGACGTTCGTGGCGACCGTGGTGCTGCAACTGGTCGACGAGCGCCGGCTCGCCCTGGACGACCCCATCGACCGGCACCTGCCCGGCGTGGTGCCGGACGGCCAGCACATCACCGTCCGGCAGATCCTGAACCACACCAGCGGGCTGTACGACTACGCCCACGAGGCCGGCTACTCCACCAACCGCTGGCGCGGTGCCGAGCGGTTCCGCACCTACCAGCCGCGAGAACTGCTCGACGTGGCCTTCGCCCACGAGCCGTACTTCGCGCCCGGTGCGGGCTGGCACTACTCCAACACCAACTACATCGTCGCCGGCCTGCTCATCGAGCGGTTGACCGGCCACGGCTACGGCGAGGAGATCGCGCGTCGCGTGCTGCGTCCGCTGCGCCTGACCCAGACCAGCGTGCCCGGCACCAACCCGCGCCTGCCCGAGCCGCACACGCACGGCTACGTCGAGGTCGCCGGGCAGGGCTGGGTGGACGCCACCGAGATGAACCCCTCGCTGGACTGGGCCGCCGGCGAGATGATCTCCACGACCGCCGACCTCAACCGCTTCTTCGCCGCCCTGCTCGGCGGCCGGCTCACCAGCCCGGCGTCCCTCGCGGCCATGAAGGACACCGTCGAGACCGGCACGATGTTCCGCTACGGCCTCGGTCTGCAGCGCTTCGACCTGCCGTGCGGCACCAGCGTGTACGGCCACGGTGGTGAACTGCTCGGCTACCTCACCTACGCCACCCGCGCGGACAGCGGCCGCCAGTTCACCCTGACCTACAACCCGTACCAGGGCAAACCATCCAACGACTCGCTGATCTCCCTGTTCGTCACCGCCTACTGCCCGGCGTAGCGGCGTCCCAGGGCGGCCGGTTGGGCTTTCGGCGCTCCGCCAGGGATGCCGTGGGTGTCTCATACCGCCCGATAGAACACCTGTTCGGGTGATGAAGTGCTGGGGATGGCGTACCTAAACTGGAAATATGTCCGGTCGGGGGGATTCAGCCGCACAACTCGACGCGATTGTCGAGTACCAGGCGATTATCAACGTGCTGCACGGTCTGCTCATGCAGGCCGTGGCGGAATACCACCGCGCGCACGAACAACCCGAATTCGCCGCGGCTGAACTCGCCCTGGCCACCCAGTGGACCCATTACCACGCCAATGCCCAACTCTCGCTGGCCGTCGACCTGGCCACCCGACTACCGGCCACCCTGGCCGCACTTCAGCAAGGACGAATCTCCCTCTACAAGGCCAGGGCGCTCGCCGAACTCACCCTGCCGCTGACCGCCGAGCAGACCGGGCGGATCGAGGCCGCGATCCTGGCGGTGGCGCCGGACCAGAACGACGCCACCACCCGCCAGCACATCCGGCGGCTGGTGCACCGCATCGACCCCGAGGGCGCCGAGCGGCGTCACCAGCAGTGCGTCCAGGACCGGAACGTCCAGTTCCACCACGCCGATCACGGGATGGCCGAACTGCACGCCTACCTGCCCGCACACCTCGCGCTCGCCGTCCACGACCGCATCTGCGCCGCCGCCGGCCAGGCCCGCACCCCGGGGGACGACCGCACCGCTGACCAGCGGCGAGCCGACGCGTTCGTGGACCTGTGCCTGGGCGAGTCCGGCGTTCAGGCGCGCATCCAGGTCACCGTTGCCGCGACCACGCTGCTCGGCCTGGACAACCGGCCCGGCGAACTGGCCGGGTACGGCGAGATCCCGGCCAGCGTGGCCCGGGAGATCGCCGCCGAGGGCACCTGGCGGCGACTGCTCACCGACCCGGTCACCGGCGCCCTGCTCGACCACGGCCGCAACACCTACCGGCCGCCGGCCGCGCTGGCTGATTTCGTCCGCACCCGGGACAAGACGTGCCGGTTCCCCGGCTGCCTGCGCGCCGCCAGGAAATCGGATATCGACCACCACGTGCCATTTCCACGGGGCGACACCTCAGCCGAGAACCTCACCACCCTGTGCCGTCACCACCACAGGGTGAAACACGGTGGCCGGTGGCAGTCCAAACGCCTTGACGACGGCACGGTCCAGTGGATCAGCCCGACCGGCCGCCAGTATTCCCGCGCACCAGAACCGGTACTGGGAATCGGTTCGGCCGTGTTGGCTGACGCCACCGGTGCGCCACCATTCTGAGAGCCGGATCAGGATTTGTGCGGCGGTTCAGGGTTCACGCGGTGCCTCCGGTCCCGTGTGAGGTTCAGGCTTTGTGTGGTGGCTCAGGATTCATGCGGCGGTTCAGGATTCACGCGGCGGTTCAGGATTCACGCGGAGGTTCAGGATTCGTGTGGCGGCAGGCTGAGCAGGGACCGGCGATCGGCGCCGCGCCTGCCCGGTGTTGGTGAGGGGCTTCGAGATCACCGGCGGCCGTGCTGGGCCAGAGGCGGCGCCGGCACCTGCCGCCTGCCACGGCCTACCCGCAGGCAGGCCTACTCGCATCCCCACCACCAGCCACGTCAACGTCCGGTACCGGTTCCGTTGCCGGCAGCGACGCCAGGCAACCCCCCACCCTCCCGGGGGCGGCCCCAGGGCCAGTCTATCCGCCCCCACCTGCGAAAACATCACTCCAGGGGTGCGCTGTGGACAACCCCGAGGGGTGTGGATAACCCGATGCACGATCAGGTGAAATTCGGGGGAGTGGACGAAACCCGTGGTACACGCGCACGCGTCAAGCGGCTACCCGCACATCGCCGTCGCCACCCGGTCACGCGCGCACGGAGTGGAGGAAGGCCGACCACTGGGCGGCTGGGAAGGCGAGCACGCCAGCCCCCGGGTTCTTGGAGTCGCGGACCGCAACCGCCGGCCCCACAACGGCCACCTCGACGCAGGCCCCCTTGTTGCCCCCGTTGCTGCGGCTGCTCTTCCGCCACACGTACCCAGAACTATCCATAGTGGACACTCTGATTCCCTTCTTCACTCGGCCCCATCCCAGTCGGTGAGCACCTGTCTGATGAATGACACCGAGTCCTTCAGGTCCAACGCCTGGTGGCGAAGGTGCTCGTAGGCGACCTTGGCTTCCTGGATCTGGTCGTCGTCCTCGATGTGCAGGGCTGCGGTTGGGTATTCGATGTAGAGCATCTCCTGATCGTCGGGCTCGGGAAAGGCCAGTAGGAGGAAAGTCCCGTTGATGATCGCGTGCGCTTCGGCGGAATCAGGCAGCACTTGCAGGGTGACCGTGGGGAGGCTCGCTACCTCGATCAGGTGCCGCAACTGCTCTCGCATCACCGTGGGGCCGCCGACCGCCCGGCGCAGTGCTGCTTCGTTGATCACACACTCCAGGGACAACGGGTTGTCCTCGTCAGTCAGTCGGCGTTGCCGGAGCAAGCGGATCGTTATCTCCGTTTGAATCTCCTGCGGGCTGCGCTGCAGCCAGTGGGAGTTGAACAGCTCCCGCATGTACGACTCAATCTGCAGGAGGCCGGGCAGATTGAGCAGCGTCACCTCCCGAGCCAGATGCGCCTCGCTCTCCAGGGCGACGTAGCCCTGGTCCTTCATCCCGTAAGCCACCCACCATCCGGGTTTCAGTGCGTACCTGGCCTGATCGAGCAGGTCGGGGTCGTACTGGTCGTACAGGTCCATCATCGAACGCACCAGGTGCACGTCGGCCCTGGTCTCGCCAGCCTCGATGCGTTGCAGGGCACTGCGCGTCTTGTCCAACCGAGCTGCCGCTTCGTCCAACGTGAACTTCGCCTGTTCACGCATGAGCCGCAGTCGACGCCCCAGCCGGCGGCGACGGAATGGTGGATGAGGCTTGGTCACGGATTCACCCCCGAATGCTGCTGACCGCTCCGCCATGATCGCAGTGGGAATCGCGCGACTGGGAAACCCACAAGTGGGAATCCCACTCCCACGCGGCCCACTCGTGGTTTTCCCATTCGGATCATCTGTTCGCGGAGCACTCGCATCCCTTGACCACGAGTGGAGGCACATCGTGCGAACGCGGCACTTCTGGCTGGTCAGCGCCGAGGACGAGAACCAGATCTTCGCCATCGGCATGGAGATCACCCACGACGACGACCAGGAGGCGGTGATCTTCCGGCGTGACCCGCTGACCAGGCGGACGATCTTCGGGGTGCACGAGTCAGCGGCCCAGGCGTTGAACCGCTACGGCACGATGCTGCCGATGAAGCTGGTGTGGCAGGACTGCGGCAACGACCACCGCTGCCTCAGCGGTTTGCCCGCGGACGCCCTTGCCCGGGGCGACCACGGCTGAGCAGCGCGTCCCCGTGGGTCAGGCCCGGTCGGCGCCTTCCAGGGCCTGGCGGATCGGGACCAGTTTGGCCTCGGCCTCGCGCACCTCGCGGTCCGGGTCGGAATCCGCGACCACGCCGCAGCCGGCGAACAGGCGGGCCACCGGCCCGGTCACCTGGGCGCAGCGCAGGGCCACCCCGAACTCGCCGTCGCCGTCACCGCCGATCCAGCCGACCGGGCCGGCGTAACGCCCCCGGTCCATCCCCTCCAGCTCGCTGATCAGCGGCACCGCCACGTTCGTGGGGGTGCCGCCCACCGCCGCGGTGGGGTGCACCGCCTCGGCCAGCTGGAACAGGGAGAAGTCGTCGGCCAGCCGCCCGGAGACGTCGCTGACCAGGTGCGACACATTGGGCAGGCGCAGCACACCCGGCTGGGCCGGCACCGACAGGGTCGAGCAGAACGGCCGCAGCGCGTCGGCGAGCGAGCCGATCGCGTAGGCGTGTTCGCGCTGGTCCTTGGCGGAACCGAGCAGGGTCGCCGCCAGTTCGTGGTCCGCCTCACCGGCCGAGCCCGGCCAGATCGTGCCGGCCAGCAGGCGGGAGGTCACGGTCGCGCCGGTCTTGCGCAGCAGCAGTTCGGGTGTGGCCCCGACCAGCCCGTCCACCGCGTACGCCCAGCAGCTCGGGTACTTCGCGGCCAGCCCGGACAGCAGGAACCTCGGGTCGATCGGCTCCGCCGCGGTGGCCACCAGGTCGTGGGCGAGCACGATCTTGGCCAGCTCCCCGGCCCGCATCCGGCGCACCGCCGTGCGCACGGCCGCGCGGTAGCCGGACACGGACAGCTCGCCATCGGTGTAGCGCACGTCCACCGGCCGGCGCACCGGCAGCGGCGTGGTCGGCTCCAGCGCGCCGCCGAGTTCGGTGATCCAGCAGGTGCCGCCGCGTCTGCCGACCACGACCCTGGGGACCACCAGCACGGACGGGCTGGGGCCGTCCGCGAACGACATGCTGACGAATGCCACCGGACCGGTGCCGGGCAACCCGACGTCGTCCCGCACGTCCAGGTCGGCGACGAACTCCCGCCACCACCGCTCGGCCTCGGCGAACCGGTCCGGGCCGGAGATCTCGAACCGGGCCAGCTCACCCCAGCCGACCAGCCCGTCACCCTCCCTGACCCAGGCCAGCGCCCCATCCGGGGCCGGTAACTGGTCGAGCAGGTGGTTGACCCGCACCGGGCGGGTACGCACGCTCAACTGGACGGCGGGGATGGTGGTTGCCACCCTGCGAGGGTAGGAGCAGCGGCCTGAGAAGCGCGCGACGGCTCCGCCCGTAGACTCCGGTTTGTGGCGGATGACGCAGTGCTGGTCGAGGCCGGGCTGGTCGGGTCCGACCCCGGGACGCCTCGGACCGGTGCGGCGGCTGCCGAGGCCTGCCGGCCCACCGGGCGAGCCGGACGGGAACCAGGGCGGGGACCGGGCCGGGGACGGCGGGTGGCCAGCTGGGTGCTGCTGGTCATCGCGATGCTGGTGACCCTGGAAGGCGGGGTGGTCCTCACCGCCTGCTGGTGGGACGACATCGCCATCAACAACCACCTCACGCGCACCACGGCCGTGGTCGAGTCGGTGACGTTCAACCGCACGGTGATCCGGTTCACCAGCCCGGAGGGGGTCGAGTACCGACCGTCACAGGGCGTGCTCTACCCGCGCGGGCTGGAAGAGGGGCAGATGGTCCGCATCGAGTACGACGCGGACAACCCCGAACTGGCCAGGGTGGCCGGCCGCACGGCCGCGCTCGCCCTGCTGCCGGTGGGCACCACCCTGCTGGGCGTGTGGCTGGTGGCTGGCGCGCTGCTGTGGTGGCTGCGCCGGCCCGGCATGCCCAGGACGGCCAGGGCTGCCCAGACCCCTTGATCGCGATGTGACAGTTCTCTCCGCAAACGCCGTTCACGTGTAACATCGGTCTCGGTGGAGCCGGCCGATGGAGGTGGGCGTTGACCGAGCAGAACCCTTCTGATCAGGGAATTTCCCCGCAGGACCAGCGGGACCAGCGGGGCCAGCAGGGCCGGCACGACCAGCAGGACCAGCACGCGTTGGCCGCGTTGGAACAGCGGTTCGCCCGGACCATCGCCGCGGACCACCGCATCGAGCCCAGGGACTGGATGCCCGACGCGTACCGCCGCACGCTGATCCGGCAGATCGCCCAGCACGCGCACTCCGAGATCATCGGCATGCAGCCGGAGGGCAACTGGATCAGCCGGGCGCCCAGCCTGCGCCGCAAGGCCATCCTGCTGGCCAAGGTCCAGGACGAGGCCGGGCACGGCCTCTACCTGTACGCGGCCACCGAGACGCTGGGCGCCGACCGCGCGGACCTGACCCGCAAGCTCATCGAGGGCCGGCAGCGCTACTCGTCGATCTTCAACTACCCCACGCTCACCTTCGCCGACGTGGGCGTGATCGGCTGGCTGGTGGACGGCGCGGCCATCTGCAACCAGGTGCCGCTGTGCCGCACCTCCTACGGCCCCTACGCCCGGGCGATGATCCGGATCTGCAAGGAGGAGTCGTTCCACCAGCGCCAGGGCTACGAGCTGCTGCTGACCATGATGTCCGGCACCGAGCAGCAGCGCCGCATGGTGCAGGAGGCGACCGACCGGTGGTGGTGGCCGGCGCTGATGATGTTCGGCCCGCCCGACGCCGACTCGCCCAACACCGCCCAGTCCATGGCGTGGCGGATCAAGCGGGACACCAACGACGAGCTGCGGCAGAAGTTCGTGGACATGACCGTGCCGCAGGCCGAGAAGCTCGGCGTCACCCTGCCCGACCCGGAGCTGCGGTGGAACCCGGAACGCGGCCACTACGACTTCGGCACGCCGGACTGGGCCGAGTTCAAGCAGGTGCTCGCCGGCAACGGGCCGTGCAACGCGCAGCGCCTGGCCCACCGGCGCAGGGCCCACGAGGACGGCGCCTGGGTGCGCGAGGCGGCGTCCGCGTACGCGGCCAAGCAGGCGGCCAGGGCAGCAGCACGAGCGCAGACCCCGGCAGCAGCGCGGGAACAGCGGGAACGGGCAGGTGTGGCATGAGTGGTGACGGTGGTGGCACTGGCGCGCCGGCCCGGGGCTGGCCGCTCTACGAGGTGTTCGTCCGGGGCAAGCGCGGCCTCAACCACGTGCACGTGGGCTCGCTGCACGCGCCCGACGCGGACATGGCCCTGCGCAACGCCCGCGACCTGTACACCAGGCGCAACGAGGGCGTGAGCATCTGGGTGGTGCCGGCCGAGGCCATCACCGCGTCCAGCCCGGACGAGAAGGACCCGTTCTTCGCGCCGGCCGGCGACAAGGTGTACCGGCACCCCACCTTCTACGCCATTCCCGATGATGTGCCCCACCTGTGAGGACGGCGGAGGCGAGGCGATGGACAACCAGGACGGCAGCGTCTACGCGGTACTGGGGGAGCAGACCGACGAGGACGGCCGGTGGGCGTTCGGCACCGGGTTCCACGACCCGCTGTCCGGAGTGGACAGAGCGGTGCCCGCCGGCGTGGACCGGGCGGACCTGGCGGCCTACTGCCTGATGCTCGGTGACGACGCCCTGGTGCTCAGCCAGCGGCTGGCCGAGTGGTGCTCGCGCGCGCCCGAGCTGGAAGAGGACGTGGCCATGGCCAACATCGCCCTCGACCTGCTCGGCCAGGCCCGACTGCTGCTGACCAGGGCGGGTGAGGTCGAGGGGGCCGGACGCGACGAGGACGCGCTGGCCTACTTCCGGGACGAGCACGAGTTCCGCAACGTCCGACTGGCCGAGATCGACTGCGGGCCGGGCCCCGGCGGGGACTTCGCCACCACCATCGCCCGGCTGCTGGTGTTCTCGTCGTGGCGGCTGGCGCTGTTCTCCCGGCTCGCCGCCGGCAGTGCCGATCCGGTGCTGGCCGCCGTGGCCGCCAAGGGCGTCAAGGAGCTGGCCTACCACCGGGACCACGCCGCCCAGTGGACGCTGCGGCTCGGCGACGGCACCGAGCACTCGCACGCGCGCATGCGCGCCGGGCTGGACCGGGTGTGGCCGTTCGTGGACGAGCTGTTCACCCCGCACGAGGTCGAGCAACGCCTTGCCGGGCAGGGGATCGCGGTCGACCCGGCCGAGTTGAGGTCCGAAGTGGACGGTGTGCTGGACGTGGTGCTGGACCGGGCCGGGCTGAGTCGGCCGGCGCTGCCGGGCCTGCCGGGGCCGGCGGGGCGGCTCGGCCGGGACGGCGTGCACACCGAGGCCATGGGCTACCTGCTGGCGGAGTTGCAGCACCTGGCCCGCGCCATGCCGGGGGCGAGATGGTGACCGCGGGACGGCCCGAGGGGCTGGCGGGTCAGCCGGCGGGGCAGCCCGCCCCGGAGTCCACTGTGGACGATGTGTGGCGGGTCGCCGGGCAGGTGCGCGACCCGGAGCTGCCCGTGCTCACCCTGGCCGACCTGGGTGTGCTGCGCGACGTGCGGGTGACCGGTGACGGCCGGGTGGCGGTGACCATCACGCCGACCTACTCGGGCTGCCCGGCCCTGGACGAGATGCGCGCGGACCTGCGGGCCAGCCTGGTGCGCGCCGGCTACCGCGATGTTGACGTGCGGGTCGTGCTGCACCCGCCGTGGACCACGGACTGGATCAGCGAGCGGGGCCGGCGGGCCCTGGCCGAGCACGGCATCGCCCCGCCAGGGCGCGTCGGCCCCCGGCCGGCCGGTCCGGTGCCGCTGAACCTGGCGCCGCCCTCGGCGGTGGTGCGCTGCCCCCGGTGCGGATCGCCCCGCACCACCGAGCTGTCCCGGTTCGGCGCGACCGCGTGCAAGGCGCTGCGCCGCTGCGCGGACTGCCGAGAACCCTTCGAGCACCTCAAGGAAATCTAGGCATGACAGTCGCGGTGGCGCCCAGCAACACCTCCCGTCGAGCCGCCTTCCACCCGCTCACCGTGGCCCGGGTGGACCAGCTGTGCGTGGACGCGGTCGCGGTCACCTTCGCGGTGCCGCCGGAGCTGGCCGAGACGTTCGCGTTCCGCGCCGGCCAGTACCTGACCCTGCGCCAGGACGTGGCCGGCCGGGAGGAGCGGCGCTCGTACTCGATCTGCGCGCCCGAGGGCCAGCCGCCCCGGATCGGGGTGCGCCGGGTGGCCGGCGGCCTGTTCTCCGAGCGGCTGCTGGCCGGCGTGCGGCCCGGTGACGTGCTGGACGTGCTGCCGCCGCTGGGCGGGTTCACCCCGGACCCGGCCATCCCGGCCCACCACGGGTTCGTCGCGGCCGGGTCGGGCATCACGCCGGTGCTGTCCATGGCCGCCACCGTGCTGGCCGGCCACCCGGACAGCACGGTCACGGTGCTCTACGGCAACCGGCGCAGCGACACGGTGATGTTCGCCGAGGAGCTGGCCGACCTCAAGGACGCCCACCCGGCGCGCACCCAGCTGGTGCACGTGCTGTCCCGGGAGCCCAGGGACGTGGAGCTGTTCTCCGGCCGGCTCGACGCCGACCGGCTGCGCCGGCTGTTCGCCACCGTGGTGCCGGCCGACGAGATCGACCAGTGGTGGCTGTGCGGGCCGCTGGGGCTGGTCCGCGACGCCCAGCGGGTGCTGGCCGAGCGCGGGGTGCCGGCGGAGGCGGTGCACCAGGAGCTGTTCTACGTGGACGAGCCGCCACCGGAGCCGGCGCGCCCGGCCGAGGACGGGGCGGCCGGCGGATCCGGTGCGGCCGGGCCGGTGAGCACGGTGACCGTGCGGCTGGACGGCCGGGAGACCGTGCTCCGGCTGCCCAGGGACACCCCGATCCTGGACGCGGCCCAGCGGGTGCGCGCCGACCTGCCGTTCGCCTGCAAGGGCGGGGTGTGCGGCACCTGCCGCGCCCGGGTGCTGGCCGGCGAGGTGCGCATGCGCCGCAACTACGCGCTGGACCAGCGGGAACTCGACGCCGGTTTCGTGCTGACCTGCCAGGCCCTGCCCCGCACCGACCACGTCACCATCGACTACGACGCGTGATCAAAACTCCCCCCACCCCGCGCGAGTCGACTTTGCAAACCCCCCGAGTTGACATTTCAGGCAGGGCCATGTGGGTGACAGGGCCGGGGTGGACAGGACTGGGGTGGACAGGGCCGGGTCCAGCCCTCACCCGGTCGCCGAGCGCCACCAGTCGAGCACGTCCCGCGCGGCACTGGGCGCGGCCACCAGCAGCCCGTCCACGGGCAGCGGCGCGGGGTGGCCGCTCCGGTCCAGCACCACCGCGCCGGACTCCGCGGCCAGGGCCAGCGCGCCGGCCACGTCCCACTCGCGGTAGTCGTGCAGCACCGCGGCCACGGCGTGGCCCAGCGCCACCTGGGCCACGGACAGCGCGGCCGAACCGAGCACCCGCACGGTGGTGCGCGCGCCCGCGGCCGTGCCGATGAACGTGCCCAGCCCCGGCCACGACCCGCTGCGGCCCAGCTCGGTGCACACGATCGCCCCGTCGGCGGTGCCCCGGTCGGTCAGCCGGACCGGCGTGCCGTTGGCCCGCATGCCCCGGCCGCGCGCGGCCGCGTAGATCTGCGCCCGGTACGGGTCGGCCACCACGCCGACCACCGGCCCCCACTGGTCGACCAGGGCCAGGCTGTAGGCGCACCACGGCATGCCGGCCACGTAGTTGGTGGTGCCGTCCACCGGGTCGACCAGCCAGCGGTAGGCCGCGGCCGACTCGGACTCGGACTCCGGCTCGGCCCCGGGCCCGACGGGCTGCCCGGCCGGGGACGGCTCGAAGGCGGTGTCCGGGAACCGGGCGTTCTCGCAGACCACCGGGATGCCGGGGAACTCGCTGACCAGCACCCGGCGGGTGTGCAGCTCCAGGGTGCGGGCGGTGTCGGTCACCCAGTCGAACGGCGAGTCGCCGGTGTCGGGTTTGCCGCCACGTCCTGCCGTGGCCGTGATGACGTCGGCCGCGTCGTTGGCCAGTCGGCCGGCCACCTCCAGGGCCAGCGACAGCAGACCCGGTGGTGCGGGTCGAACGGTGCGGGAGGACAGCGCGGGGGTCATGCCGCACAAGCGTCACCTCAGCTGGTGACCGCGACGCGACCGGCAGGTGACGGCTGGACGATAACCAGGTCAAGAGTGTGCGCGAGCGGCCGAACGGGGTTGACGGACCGGGCGGGAACGATCACATCGGACCAGCCGGGTAGGCCGTTCGGGGCAGTCGGGCGTGGTCGCCGATGGAGTGGGTCGTTCACTCCTTGGTCGCAAAGGTGTTCGAGCGATGTCACTCCCCGTGACCTCGCCGGGGGTGGAGGCATAGGCTGCGGCCATGTCACGTGCCGGCCTGGACAAGGACCCCCACGAAGTTGCCGAGATGTTCGACGGTGTGGCCAGGGGCTACGACCGGACGAACTCGGTGATGACGCTGGGTTTTGATCGGCGTTGGCGGGAGATGACCCGCCGGGTGCTCGACCTGCGGCCGGGCGAGCGGGTGCTGGACCTGGCCGCCGGCACCGGCGTGTCCACGGTCGAGTTCGCCGCGTCGGGCGCCTGGTGCGTGGCCGCCGACTTCTCCCTGGGCATGCTGCGGCAGGGACGGCGGCGACGCAACCGCCGGGGCGTGCCCATGGTGGCGGCGGACGCGCTGCGGCTGCCCTTCGCCGACGAGTCGTTCGACGCGGTCACGGTGTCCTTCGGGCTGCGCAACTTCCAGAGCACGGTGGTCGCGCTGCGGGAGATGGCCCGGGTGGTCAAGCCGGGTGGCCGGCTGGTCATCTGCGAGCTGTCCACGCCCACCTGGCGGCCGTTCCGCGCGCTCTACACCAACGTGCTGCTGCGCGCGCTGCCGGTGGTCGCCAGCAAGGTCTCCTCCAACCCCGACGCCTACGTGTACCTGACCGAGTCCATCCGGGACTGGTGGAGCCAGCGCGAGCTGGGCGAGCTGATCGCCGAGTCCGGCTGGGACGACGTCGCCTGGATGAACCTGACCTTCGGGTTCGCCGCGATCCACCGGGCGGTCAAGCCGGTCCGGGCGCTCGGCGCGGGCGTGCGCTGAGCCGAGGTCACCGGCCCCGCGCGTGATCCACTCCTAGACTCGGCAGACTCGGCACAACTCAACACCTACCTCGCAACCCAGGGGAGCGCGGATGAGCACGACCAGCCGGCGGAGCAGCGACCAGGACGCGGACGTGATCGTGGTGGGGGCCGGGCCGGCCGGGTCCACGGCCGCGACCTACCTGGCCAGGGCCGGGCTGGACGTGCTGCTGCTGGAGAAGGGCGTGTTCCCGCGCGAGAAGGTGTGCGGCGACGGCCTGACCCCGCGCGGCGTCAAGCAGCTGATCGACCTGGGCATCGACACCCGGCCGGAGGCGGGCTGGCTGCACAACCGGGGCCTGCGCGTGGTCGGCGGTGGTGTGCGGATGGAACTGGACTGGCCGGAGCTGGCCACCTTCCCGCCCTACGGGGTGGTCCGGCCCCGGCAGGACTTCGACGAGCTGCTGGCCCGCACCGCGGTGAAGGCCGGCGCCCGGCTGCGCGAGCACACCACCGTGGTCGGCGCGATCACCGACGAGCGCACCGGCCGGGTGGTGGGGGTGACCGCGCGCGGCGGCGCGGAGCGCACGCCGGTGAGCTTCCGCGCGCCCCTGGTGCTGGGCTGCGACGGGGTGTCCGCGCGGCTGGCGCTGTCGGTGGGCATCGACAAGCGCGACGACCGCCCGATGGGCGTGGCCGTGCGGCGCTACTACACCAGTCCGCGCACGCACGACGACTACCTGGAGTCACACCTGGAGCTGTGGGACCGCAGCGACCCGGCCAACCCGGTGCTGCTGCCCGGCTACGGCTGGATCTTCGGGATGGGCGACGGCACGGTCAACGTGGGCCTTGGCATCCTGTCCACGTCCAAGGCGTTCGGCTCGACCGACTACCGCGCGCTGCTGCGGTCCTGGCTGGACGGCACGCCCGAGGAGTGGGGTTTCCGGGAGGACAACGCGCTGGGCCGGATCGGCGGGGCCGCCCTGCCGATGGGCTTCAACCGCACCCCGCACTACCGGGACGGGCTGCTGCTGGTGGGCGATGCCGGCGGCATGGTGAACCCGTTCAACGGCGAGGGCATCGGTTACGCCATGGAGTCGGCGCGGCTGGCCGCCGAGTGCGTGGTGCAGGCGCTGGCCCGCCCGGACGGGCCGGCCAGGGAGCGGGCGCTGGCCGGCTACCCCGCGGCGCTGCGCGCGGCGCTGGGCAGCTACTACCGGCTGGGCAACATCTTCAGCCGGCTGATCGGCAACCCGGTGGTGATGCGCACGGCCACCCGCTACGGGCTGCCGCGCACCACGCTGATGCGGCTGGTGCTCAAGCTGCTGGCCGGGCTCTACGACGTGCGCGACGGCGACCTGATGGACCGCCTGATCACGTCGGCGACGAAGTTGGCACCCAGCGCCTGAATTGGCAAACGGGTGAATGCATTGGGAATCTAAGTAACACACGGTAAACACCGGCCGGGATGTCGTTCTTGGTCCGGCGAAACGCGGCGGTTTCGTTTCTGGTGTTTTCCGTGGTGATGACGCGTGTGCGTGATCATGTGTGGCCCCTGACACGGGTGGAGTAGGACGTTCGTCACAGTCCTGTTGCTCCGGACGGCCCTGACCGGGTTGGGCTTCGCCGGTCTTTTCCCAGGTCAACAGGGCTGTGTGGGGTGCCTTGGGGGTACTTGGCAGGGGTTTTACACTGAGGGCGTGCCATGTGAAACGGTTCACAACGTCTCGGTATGGCTTGTGAACTGTTTCACAAGCGCATTTTGTTCGGCGAATTGGTTGGTCGCCGGGCAAAAGCGGTTAGTTAGGTCGGCCTAACAAACCGACGAGTGAAGAACACCCCTTAGGGTGCGACCGGATCGCGGCCGGTTGGCCGTGTGGAGAGGAAAGGACGGCGGAACCGTGCTTGATCCCTACGTCCCCCTCGTGCTGATGTTCGTGCTCGCCACGGCCTTTTCCGCGGTCTCGGTGCTCGTCGCGCCGCTCATCGGACCGCGTCGGTACAACCGGGCGAAGCTCGACTCGTACGAGTGCGGCATCGAGCCGTCGCCGCAGCCCATCGTGGGCGGCGGCCGAACCCCGGTCGCGTACTACCTGACGGCGATGCTGTTCATCCTGTTCGACATCGAGATGGTGTTCCTCTACCCGTTCGCGGTCACCGCGGACGCGCTGGGCCTGTTCGGCCTGGTGGAGATCGCGCTGTTCATCGCGACCGTCGGCTTCGCCTACGCCTACGTGTGGCGGCGCGGCGGCCTGGACTGGAACTAGGCGCCGAGGACACGGTGCAGGGAAGGCGATAGCCATGGGTCTGGAAGAGAAGCTTCCCAACGGCATCCTGCTGACCACGGTGGAGAAGCTGGTCAACTGGAGTCGCAAGACCTCCATGTGGCCGGCGACCTTCGGTCTGGCCTGCTGCGCGATCGAGATGATGACGACCGGCGGCTCCCGGTACGACATCGCCCGGTTCGGCATGGAGCGGTTCAGCGCCACGCCCCGGCAGGCCGACCTGATGATCGTGGCCGGCCGGGTCAGCAACAAGATGGCCCCGGTGCTGCGGCAGATCTACGACCAGATGCCGGAGCCGCGCTGGGTGCTGTCGATGGGCGTGTGCGCCTCCTCGGGCGGCATGTTCAACAACTACGCGATCGTGCAGGGCGTCGACCACGTGGTGCCGGTGGACATCTACCTGCCCGGCTGCCCGCCCCGCCCGGAGATGCTGCTCGACGCCATCCTCAAGCTGCACGCCAAGGTCATGGACGAGCCGCTGGGCCCGGCCAGGGCGGCGCTGAAGGCCGAGCGCGGCGAGCGCACCGAGCTGATCCCGTCCTCGGTCCGCTACGCGCCACGCGGCGCGGGGAAGTGAGCGCGATGAGCGAGCCGACCAACACCTCCGGCGCCAGCAAGCCCCAGCCGGGCGAACCGCAGTCCAGTGTGGACCGGCCGGCCGGCGTGGAGCCCAGGCGCGACAACGGCACCGAGCCGGCGCAGGCCAGGGCGGGCCAGCCGCTGGTGGCCGGCAGGGCCAGGCGGGGCATGTTCAACGTGTCCGGCAGCGGCGACACCTCCGGGTTCGGCGGCCTGCGGCTGCCCGCGTACTCGCCGCCGCCGGCCGAGCGGCCCTACGGCGGCTGGTTCGACGAGGTGGCCGACGCGCTGCTGGGCGCGCTGCACGAGCAGGGCCTGCCGGCCGACACCGTCCAGCAGGTCACCGTCGACCGCGGCGAGATCACCTTCTACCTGCGGCGGGAACACCTGGTGGCGGTGTGCCGCACGCTGCGCGACAACCCGGCGCTGCGCTTCGAGCTGTGCAGCTCCGTGTCGGGCGTGGACTACGGCGTGGACGTGCCGCAGCGGCTGCACTCGGTCTACCACCTGACCTCGATGACCTACCGCCGGCGGATCCGGCTGGAGGTCGCCCTCGACATCGACGACCCGCACGTGCCCAGCGTCGTCGAGGTGTACCCCACGGCCGACTGGCAGGAGCGGGAGGCGTGGGACATGTTCGGGATCGTCTACGACGGCCACCCCGCGCTGACCCGCATCCTCATGCCGGACGACTGGGACGGCCACCCCCAGCGCAAGGACTACCCGCTGGGCGGCATCCCGGTCGAGTACAAGGGCGCCGAGATCCCACCGCCCGACCAGCGGAGGTCGTACTCATGAGCACCGACAACCTGTCCGAGACCCGGTTGTCCGACGTCACCACCGGCACCGACACCGGCCCCGGCGGCCTGGCCAGCGAGGAACAGGCCGGCCAGGAGCAGGCCGGCCAGGAGCAGGCCGGCCAGGAGCAGGCCGACTCGTACGCGGGCGTCCGGGAGACCACCGAGGGGCCGGTCTACACGGTCACCGGCGGCGACTGGGACGACGTGCTCGACGACATCAGCCACGACGAGCGCGTGGTGATCAACCTCGGGCCGCAGCACCCGTCCACCCACGGCGTGCTGCGCCTGGTGGTCGAGCTGGAGGGGGAGACCGTCACCCAGGCCCGCTCGGTCATCGGCTACCTGCACACCGGCATCGAGAAGAACTGCGAGTACCGCACCTGGACCCAGGGCGTCACGTTCGTGACGCGGATGGACTACCTGGCGCCGCTGTCCAACGAGGCCGGCTACTGCCTGGCCGTGGAGAAGCTGCTCGGCGTCACCGCGCCGAGGCGGGCCCAGCTGATCCGGATGCTGCTGCTGGAACTCAACCGGATCAGCTCGCACATCGTGTTCCTGGCCACCGGCGGCATGGAGCTGGGCTCCACCACGGCCGCGGCCATCGGGTTCCGCGAGCGCGAGGAAGTGCTGCACCTGCTGGAGTTCATCACCGGCCTGCGGATGAACCACGCGTTCATCCGGCCCGGCGGGGTGGCCCAGGACCTGCCCGAGGGCTACGAGCAGCGGATCCGCGACTTCATCAAGGTCATGGACGAGCGGCTGCCGCTCTACGACAAGCTGTTCACCGGCCAGCCCATCTGGCGCAACCGGCTCAAGGACGTGGGCTACCTGCCGCTGGACGCCTGCCTGGCGCTGGGCGTCACCGGCCCGGTGCTGCGCTCCGCCGGCCTGGCCTGGGACCTGCGCAAGGTCGAGCCGTACCTGGCCTACGACGAGGTCGACTTCGACGTGCCCACCGCCACCGAGGCCGACTGCTTCGCCCGCTACCTGCTGCGGGTGGAGGAGATGCACCAGTCGCTGCGGATCGTCCGCCAGCTGCTGGACATGCTGGAGCCCGGCCCGGTCATGGTCGAGGACGCCAAGATCGCCTGGCCGGCCAAGCTGACCATCGGCCCGGACGGCATGGGCAACTCCCTGGAGCACGTCCGCAAGATCATGGGCCAGTCCATGGAGTCGTTGATCCACCACTTCAAACTGGTCACCGAGGGCTTCTCCGTGCCGCCCGGCCAGGTCTACGTGCCGGTCGAGTCGCCGCGCGGGGAACTCGGCTACCACCTCGTCTCCGACGGCGGCACCCGGCCGCTGCGGGTGCACGTCAGGGAGCCCAGCTTCGTGAACCTCCAGTCGATGCCCGCGATGGCCGAGGGCGGCCTGATCGCCGACCTCATCGCGGCAGTGGCCTCGATCGACCCGGTGATGGGTGGGGTGGACCGATGACCGAAGCGTCCAAAGTAGACGAGATGGGGGTCGGTCAGGGCACCGACACCACCGCGGCCGACCTGACCAGGTTCGACCAGGACACCATCGACAAGGCCCAGCAGATCATCGCCCGGTACCCGAGGTCCCGGTCGGCGCTGCTGCCCATGCTGCACCTGGTGCAGTCGGTGGAGGGCCACGTCAGCCAGGCCGGGGTGGCGTTCTGCGCCGCCCAGCTGGGCCTGTCCACCGCCGAGGTCAGCGCGGTGGCCACCTTCTACACCATGTACAAGCGCCGGCCCTGCGGCGAGCACCTGGTCAGCGTGTGCACCAACACGCTGTGCGCGGCCCTGGGCGGCGACGCCATCTACGCCAGGCTGCGCGAGCACCTGGGCAGCGACGGCCGGCCGCTGGGCCACGAGGAGACCTCGGGCGAGCCCGGCCAGCCCGGCTCGATCACCCTGGAGCACGCCGAGTGCCTGGCCGCCTGCGACCTGGCCCCGGTGCTGCAGGTCAACTACGAGTTCTTCGACAACCAGACGCCCGAGTCCGCGCTGGAGCTGGTCAAGGCGCTGCAGCGGGGTGAGCGGCCGGCACCCACCCGGGGCGCGCCGCTGACCGACTTCCGCCAGGCCGAACTCCAGCTGGCCGGTTTCTTCGAGGGCCGCGAAGCCGACCTGGACGGCCCGTCCGCCGCGGACGAGACCGTGCGCGGCGCCCGGCTGGCCGCCGAGCGCGGCTGGACCGCACCGCCCATGCCCGACGACGCGCAGCTGCCGCCGGTCCCGGAGAAGAAGTGAGGGGAAGGCACTGATGGCCGCAACCGAACAGACCGCCGCCCTCACCCCGGTGCTGACCAAGCGGTGGCTCTCGCCGAAGTCCTGGACGCTGCGCACCTACGAGCAGCTGGAGGGCTACACCGCGCTGCGCACCGCCCTGGCGGCCCACCCCGACCAGCTGATCCAGCTGGTCAAGGACTCCGGGCTGCGCGGGCGCGGCGGCGCCGGCTTCCCCACCGGCATGAAGTGGGGCTTCATCCCGCAGAACGACGGCAAGCCGCACTACCTGGTGATCAACGCCGACGAGGGCGAGCCGGGCACGTGCAAGGACGTGCCGCTGATGATGGCCGACCCGCACTCGCTGATCGAGGGCATCATCATCACCGCCTACGCGATCCGCGCCAACTTCGCCGCCATCTACGTGCGCGGCGAGGTGCTGCACTGCATCCGCCGGCTCAACGCGGCCGTGCGCGAGGCCTACCAGGCCGGCTACCTCGGTAAGAACATCCTGGACAGCGGGTTCGACCTGGACGTGGTGGTGCACGCCGGCGCCGGCGCCTACATCTGCGGCGAGGAGACCGCGCTGCTGGACTCGCTGGAGGGCAAGCGCGGCCAGCCCCGGCTCAAGCCGCCGTTCCCGGCCACCGCCGGCCTGTACGCCTCGCCCACCGTGGTCAACAACGTCGAGACCATCGCCAGCGTGCCCTACATCGTCAACGGCGGGTCCGACTGGTTCCGGTCCATGGGCCGGGACAAGTCGCCCGGCCCGAAGATCTACTCGCTGTCCGGGCACGTCACCCGCCCCGGCCAGTACGAGGCGCCGATGGGCAGCACCCTGCGCGACCTGCTGGAGCTGGCCGGCGGCATGAAGGACGGCATCCCGCTGAAGTTCTGGACGCCGGGCGGCTCGTCCACCCCGCTGTTCACCGCCGAGCACCTGGACGTGCCGCTGGACTTCGAGGGCGCGGCGCAGGCCGGGTCCATGCTGGGCACCACCGCGTTGCAGATCTTCAACGAGACGGTGTCCGTGCCGTGGGCGGTGATGAAGTGGACGCAGTTCTACGAGCACGAGTCCTGCGGCAAGTGCACGCCGTGCCGGGAGGGCACCTACTGGCTGGCGCAGATCCTGGAGCGGATGGTGCGCGGCGAGGGCCGGCCCGAGGACATCGACACGCTGCTGGACGTCTGCGACAACATCTTCGGCCGCTCGTTCTGCGCGCTCGGTGACGGCGCGGTCAGCCCGATCGTCAGCGGCATCAAGTACTTCCGGCACGAGTTCCTGGAACTGTGCGAGACCAACCGGGCCAACCTGGCCGACCGGGCCCAGCAGGCCGAGCAGCGACCGGTACTCGCGGGAGCGAACCAATGACTGTTGCCCCTGAGAAGAGCAGCGCGAACAGCGGTGAGCTGGTGGTCCCCGAGGGCCACGTCAAGCTCACCATCGACGGCGTCGAGGTGGTGGCGCCCAAGGGCGAGCTGCTGATCCGCACGGCCGAGCGGCTGGGCATCGTGGTGCCCCGGTTCTGCGACCACCCCCTGCTCGACCCGGCCGGCGCCTGCCGGCAGTGCCTGGTCGAGGTGGAGATGGGCGGCCGGCCCATGCCCAAGCCGCAGGCGTCCTGCACCATGACCGTGGCCGACGGCATGGTGGTGCGCACCCAGCTCACCTCGCCCGTGGCGGACAAGGCCCAGCAGGGCGTGATGGAGCTGCTGCTCATCAACCACCCGCTGGACTGCCCCATCTGCGACAAGGGCGGCGAGTGCCCGCTGCAGAACCAGGCCATGCGGCACGGCCGCACCGACTCCCGGTTCCGCGACACCAAGCGCACCTTCGCCAAGCCCATCCAGATCACCAGCCAGGTGCTGCTGGACCGGGAGCGCTGCGTGCTCTGCCAGCGGTGCACCCGGTTCGCCAAGCAGATCGCCGGCGACCCGTTCATCGAGCTGCTGGAGCGCGGCGCCGAACAGCAGATCGGCACGCCCAACACGGCCGAGCTGGACGGCGTGGTCGACCACCCCAAGCAGAGCTACTTCTCCGGCAACACCATCCAGATCTGCCCGGTGGGCGCGCTGACCAGCGCCGCCTACCGGTTCCGGTCCCGCCCGTTCGACCTGGTGTCCACCCCGGGCGTGTGCGAGCACTGCGCGTCCGGCTGCGCCCAGCGCACCGACTGGCGGCGCGGCAGGGTGATGCGCCGGCTGGCCGCCGAGGACACCGCGGTCAACGAGGAGTGGAACTGCGACAAGGGCCGGTTCGCGTTCACCTACGCCACCGCGGCCGACCGGCTGCTGCGGCCCAGGGTGCGCGACGCCGAGACCGGGCAGCTGCGCGAGACCTCGTGGACCGAGGCGCTGCGGGTGGCGGCCGAGGGCCTGACCAGGGCGCGCGACGCCCAGGGCGTGGGCGTGCTCACCGGCGGCCGGCTCACCGTCGAGGACGCCTACGCCTACGCCAAGTTCGCCCGGGTGGCGCTGCGCACCAACGACATCGACTTCCGGGCCAGGGCGCACTCCATGGAGGAGATGGACTTCCTGGCCTCCACCGTGGTCGGCACCGGCCCCGACAACGGCGGGGTCAGCTACGCCGACCTGCAGGCCGCGCCGGCCGTGCTGTGCGTGGCCTTCGAGGCCGAGGAGGAGTCGCCCATCGTCTTCCTGCGGCTGCGCAAGGCCGCCCGCGCCGGGAAGACCAGGGTGTTCCACCTGGGCCAGTGGACCACGCCCAGCGTGGAGAAGACCTTCGCCAGCCTGCTGGCCTGCCTGCCCGGCGGGGAGCCGGCCGCACTGGACGCGCTGCCCAGCCACGCCGCCGACGTGACCGAGGCGCTGTCCACGCCCGGCGCGGTGATCCTGGTCGGCGAGCGCGCCGCCGAGGTGATCGGCCTGCACTCGGCCGTGCTGCGGCTGGCCGAGCGCACCGGCGCCAAGGTCGCCTGGATCCCGAGGCGCGCCGGCGAGCGGGGCGCGCTGGACGCCGGCGCCACCCCCATCCTGCTGCCCGGCGGCCGGCTGGTCAGCGACGCCAGGGCGCGCGCCGAGGTGGAGGCGGCCTGGGGCCTGGAACCGGGCAGCCTGCCGGCCGACCCGGGCCGGGACACCAGCGCGATCCTGGCCGCCGCCGCGGACGGCGAGCTGTCCGGCCTGGTGGTGGGCGGCGTCGACCCGGCCGACCTGCCCGACCCGGCGCTGGCGCTCAAGGCGCTGGACCGGGCGGGCTTCGTGGTCAGCCTGGAGCTGCGGGAGAGCGTGGTCACCGAGCACGCCGACGTGGTGCTGCCGATCGCGCCCGCCGTGGAGAAGTCCGGCAGCTACCTGAACTGGGAGGGCCGCCGCCGCGAGTTCCGCACCACCCTGGAGGGCACCGGCGCGCTGTCCGACTGCCGGGTGCTGGACACCCTGGCCGTGGAGATGGACGCCGACCTGTTCACCCAGACCCCGGCCGCCGCCGCCGGTGATTTGGCCCGGCTGGCGCCGGTGCCGCGGATCGCCGGCCGGCCCACCGTGCTCGCCCCGCCCACGCCGCAGCCCCTGGAGTGGGAGCTGGTGCTGGCCAGCTGGCGGCTGCTGCTGGACAACGGGTCGCTGCAGGACGGCGAGCCCGCGCTGGCCGGCACGGCCAAGCCCGCGGTGGCCCGGCTGTCCTCGGCCACCGCCGCCCGGTTCGGCGTCGAGCAGGGCCAGCCGGTGCGGGTGTCCACCGGGCACGGCTCGGTGACCCTGCCGGTGGAGCTGACCGACCTGCCCGACGGAGTGGTGTGGCTGCCAGGCAACTCCGGGACCTGCTCGGTGCGCCGCGACCTGGCCGCCGGCCACGGCTCGCTGGTGGCGCTGGCCCCGGCCGGCCCGACCTCATCAGGGCCGACCCCACCCGGGGCGACTGAGGCGACGCTCGGAGGTAACGCATGACCACCACTGCCGTGCTCGCGCAGGCGCAGCAGCGGCTCAGCAACGCCGAACTGCTCGCCGACGACCCGCTCTGGCTGACCCTGATCAAGGTCGTCGTGCTGTTCATCGTGGTGATGCTGACCCTGGCCCTGCTGGTGTGGGCGGAACGCCGGGTGCTCGGCCGGTTGCAGAACCGGCCCGGCCCCAACCGGGCCGGCCCGTTCGGCATGCTCCAGTCCATCGCGGACGCGCTGAAGCTGAGCCTCAAGGAGGACATCCGGCCGGCCAGGGCGGACAAGTGGGTCTACATCATGGCGCCGATCATCGGCGGCATCCCCCCGTTCCTGGCCATGGCGGTGATGCCGTTCGGCGGCGAGGTCACCATGTTCGGGGTGCAGACCGCGCTGCAGGTGGTCGACCTGCCGGTCGGCGTGCTGGTGGTGCTGGCCTGCTCGTCGGTGGGCGTCTACAGCATCGTGCTGGCCGGCTGGTCGTCCGGCTCGCCCTACCCGCTGCTCGGCGCGCTGCGCTCGGCCGCGCAGGTGATCTCCTACGAGATCGCCATGGGCCTGTCCATCGTGGGCGTGGTGCTGTTCGCCGGGTCGCTGTCCACCGCGGACATCGCCGCCGCGCAGTCGGGCGGCTGGTTCGCCTGGATCCTGCCGATCAGCTTCGTCATCTACCTGATCTCCATGGTCGGTGAGACCAACCGGGCCCCGTTCGACCTGCCCGAGGCCGAGTCCGAGCTGGTCGGTGGCTTCCACACCGAGTACACCTCGCTGAAGTTCCTGATGTTCTTCCTCGCCGAGTACGCCAACATGGTCGTGGTCTCGGCGTTCGCCACCACGCTGTTCCTCGGCGGCGGCGCGGTGCCGTGGCCGCTGTCGGCGATCGCCGACAACGCGCTCAGCTCCGGCTACTGGCCGCTGCTGTGGTTCGGGCTCAAGACCGCGCTGCTGATCTTCGGGTTCATCTGGGCCCGCGCCGCGCTGCCCCGGCTGCGCTACGACCAGTTCATGAAGTTCGGCTGGAAGGTCCTGGTCCCGCTGAACCTGGTGTGGATCGTGGCGGTGACCGCGCTGCGCGTGCTGCGCAACGCCGAGGGCGTCACCAGCGGCCAGCGGATCGTCATCATCGGCGTGGCCGTGGCCGTGCTGGTGCTCGGCAGCCTGCTGCTGCCCGGCCGGCAGGTCGCCGACGAGGAACCCCAGGTGCCGTTGGCCGGCAGCGGCTACCCGCTGCCGCCGCTGGACCTGACCGTGCCCACCCCGCCACGGCAGCGCCGCACCGTGCGCGCGCGGGCCGAGCAACCACGTGAGGCCGTGACCGCGTCCGGGAAGGAGGCTGGCGATGGGAATGCTTGATCCCCTCAAGGGCTTCGGGGTGACCCTGTCCACCATGTTCAAGAAGGTGGCCACCGAGGAGTACCCCGAGGTCAAGAAGGTCACCGCGCCCCGGTACCACGGCCGCCACCAGCTCAACCGGCATCCGGACGGGCTGGAGAAGTGCGTGGGCTGCGAGCTGTGCGCGTGGGCCTGCCCGGCCGACGCGATCTTCGTCGAGGGCGGTGACAACACCGACGAGGAGCGCTACTCGCCCGGCGAGCGCTACGGCAAGGACTACCAGATCAACTACCTGCGCTGCATCGGCTGCGGCCTGTGCATCGAGGCGTGCCCGACCCGCTCGCTGACCATGACCAACGAGTTCGAGCTGGCCGACGACGACCGGCGGCGGCTGATCTACACCAAGGAGCAGCTGCTGGCGCCGCTGCTGCCCGGCATGGAGGCCCCGCCGCACCCGATGCGGCTGGGCGAGAACGAGCAGGACTACTACGTGCACGGCCCCGAGCTGGCCCGCCGGGCCGGGGTGCCCGAGGGCCGGATCGTGGAGACCGGCACCGAGGAGGCGGGGCGATGACCGGCCTGGTGCTGGCCCAGGCCGCGACCGGTGCGGCCGACACCGTGACCACCGGCGAGGCCGTGGCGTTCTGGATCCTCGGTCCGCTCGCCCTGGCCGGCGGACTGGGCATGCTGTTCGCCCGCAACGCCGTGCACTCCGCGCTGTGGCTGGCCATGTCCATGCTCAGCCTCGGCGTGCTCTACATGGTGCAGCAGGCCCCGTTCCTGGGGTTCGTGCAGATCATCGTGTACACCGGCGCGGTCATGATGCTGTTCCTGTTCGTGCTGATGCTGGTCGGCCGGGACAGCTCGGACTCGGTGGTGGAGGTGCTGCGCGGGCAGCGGCTGGCCGCGTCCGTGTTCGGTCTCGGCTTCGGCGTGCTGGTGGTGGCCGCGGTGGCGCGCTCGCTCACCCAGGTCACCCCGGCCGGGCTGAACCAGGTGAACACCACCGGCGGCGGCAACGTCAGCAACATCGGGCGTTCGCTGTTCACCGACTACCTGTTCCCGTTCGAGCTGACCTCGGCGCTGCTGATCACCGCCGCGCTGGGCGCCATGGTGCTGGCGTTCACCGGGCACGACCGCAAGCGCCGCACCCAGCGGGAGACCGTGGTGGCCCGGTTCCGCGGCGAGCACGCCCGGCCCTCGCCGCTGCCCGGCCCCGGCGTGTTCGCCACGGCCAACTCCGTGGCCACGCCCGCGCTGCTGCAGGACGGTTCGGTGGCGCCGGAGTCGCTGTCCGAGATCATCGAGGCCACCGCGGCCGAGCAGCTGGCCGAGGACCTCGCCGAGGTGTCCGGCCGGGTCGCCGGGCCGGACCCGCGCGCGCTGCGCGGCCCGGCCGGCACCGCGACCGCCCCGCCAGGGGCGAGCGCCACCGCCGGCGCCTCGGCCGCGGAGGGAGAGTCATGACCCCGACCTACTACCTGCTGCTGTCCGCGCTGCTGTTCACCATCGGCGCGGTCGGCGTGCTGATCCGGCGCAACGCCATCGTGGTGTTCATGTGCGTCGAGCTGATGCTCAACGCGGTGAACCTCACCCTGGTGACCTTCGCGCGGATCAACGGTGGCCTGGACGGCCAGGTGATGGCGTTCTTCGTGATGGTGGTCGCCGCCGCCGAGGTGGTGGTGGGCCTCGCGATCATCATGTCCATCTTCCGGACGCGTCGCTCGGCCTCGGTCGACGACTCCAACCTGCTCAAGTACTAAGGGGCGTTGGCGTGACGGGAATGACCAACCTCGCGGCGGCACAGGCCACGCTCGCGGAGGCGGCGCAGGTGGGCGCGGCGGGTGGGGTGGCGCGCTTCGCGTGGCTGCTGATCGCGCTGCCCGCGCTGGGCGCGGCGGTCCTGCTGATCGGCGGGAAGCGCACCAACGCCTGGGGCCACCTGCTCGGCTGCGCGACCGTGGTGCTGTCCTTCCTCTACGGGACGCTGCTGTTCTTCGACACCACCGACCTCGATCCGCAGCGGCGGGTCCGGGAACTGGACGTGTTCTCCTGGATCCCGGTGAACGCGCTGCAGGTCGACTTCGGCCTGCGGCTGGACCCGCTGTCGCTGACCTTCGTGCTGCTGGTCACCGGGGTGGGCGCGCTGATCCACATCTACTCGGTCGGCTACATGTCCCACGACGCCGACCGGCGCAAGTTCTTCGCCTACCTCAACCTGTTCGTCGCGGCCATGCTGGTGCTGGTGCTGGGCAACAGCTTCGTGACGCTGTACTTCGGCTGGGAGGGCGTGGGTGTCGCCTCCTACCTGCTGATCGCGTTCTGGCAGCACCGGCCGGCCGCGGCCACCGCGGCCAAGAAGGCGTTCCTGATGAACCGGGTCGGCGACGTCGGCCTGGCCATCGCGATCTTCCTGCTGTTCCGCGACCTGGGCACCACCCAGTACACCGAGGTGTTCGCCCGGGCCGGCGAGCTGTCCTCGGGCACCCTGCTGGCGATCACCCTGCTGCTGTTGCTCGGCGCGTGCGGCAAGTCCGGCCAGTTCCCGCTGCAGGCGTGGTTGCCCGACGCCATGGAGGGCCCCACCCCGGTGTCCGCGCTGATCCACGCGGCCACCATGGTCACCGCCGGCGTGTACCTGGTCGCCCGGTCCAACCCGATCTACGACCTGAGCCCGGACGGCCGGCTGGTGGTCACCGTCATCGGTGCGCTCACCCTGCTGATCGGGTGCGTGATCGGCTGCGCCTACGACGACATCAAGAAGGTGCTGGCCTACTCCACGGTCAGCCAGATCGGCTACATGATCCTGGCGGTCGGCCTCGGCCCGGCCGGCTACGCCCTGGGCATCATGCACCTGCTCACCCACGGCTTCTTCAAGGCCGGGCTGTTCCTGGGCGCCGGCTCGGTGATGCACGGCATGAACGACGAGACCGACATCCGCCGCTTCGGCGGGCTGTTCCGGTACATGCCGGTCACCGCGGTCACCTTCATCATCGGCTACCTGGCGATCATCGGCTTCCCCGGGCTGTCCGGCTACTTCTCCAAGGACGCCATCATCGAGGCGGCGTTCGGCCAGGAGGGCTGGCGCGGCTGGGTGTTCGGCGGGGCCGCGCTGCTCGGCGCCGGCCTGACCGCGTTCTACATGACCCGGCTGGTGCTGCTCACCTTCTTCGGCGAGAAGCGCTGGGAGAAGCTGACCTCGGCGGACGGCCGGGCCTACCACCCGCACGAGTCGCCCAGCGTGATGACCGTGCCGATGATCGTGCTGGCGATCGGTTCGGTGGGCGCGGGCGCGTTCTTCGCCCTCGGCGACAACCTGGTGACCTGGCTGGAGCCGTCGCTGGGCGCGCTGGAGGCCAGTGAGCACGGCGTGCTGCCGCACGCGTTGGTGCCGGTGCTGACCATCCTGCTGGTGGCTGCGGGCGTGGCCGCGGCGTGGCTGCTGGTCGGCCGCAAGCCGGTGCCGGTGACCCGGCCGGTCCGGGTGGCCCTGCCGGTCCGCGCGGCCCGCGCCGACCTGTACGCCAACGCCATCAACGAGGCCCTGTTCGCCCGGCCGGGCGCCTGGCTGGCCAGGGCGCTGGTGTTCGTGGACAACAAGGGCGTCGACGGGCTGGTGAACGGCACGGCGGCGCTGCTGGGCGGCGGCTCGGGCCGGATGCGCCGGTTGCAGACCGGGTTCGTGCGCTCGTACGCGCTGAGCATGCTGGGAGGTTCGGTCCTCGTGGTGGCCGCTCTGTTGGTGGTGAGGTTCGCATGAACCAGTCGGGTTCGGTGCTGCTGCTCGTCCTGCTGCTGGTGCCGCTGGTCGGCGGCCTGGTGGTGGCCGTGCTCGGCCGGGGCGGGCGGGCCGAGCGCGCCGCCAAGCTGACCGCGCTGGGCTTCTCCCTGGTCGAGCTGGTGGTGGCGATCGCGACGTGGGTCGGCTACGACCCGGCGGGCGCCCGGCTCCAGCTGACCTTCTCGGCGGACTGGATCCCCCCGCTGGGGGTGCGGTTCTCCCTGGGCGTGGACGGCATCGCCCTGGTGATGCTGGCGCTGATCGCGGTGCTGGTGCCGATCGTGATCGGCGGCTCGTGGGCGGAGAAGCTGCCCGAGGGCCGCACCGCCGCCGGGTTCTTCGCGCTGCTGCTGCTGATGGAAGCCGGCATGGTGGGCGTGTTCGCGGCCACCGACGTGTTCCTGTTCTACGTGTTCTTCGAGGCCGTGCTGGTGCCGATGTACTTCCTCATCGGCCGGTTCGGCGGGCCGCGCCGGCAGTACGCGGCCGTGAAGTTCTTCCTGTACTCGCTGCTCGGCGGGTTGATCATGCTGGCGTCGGTGATCGGCGTGTACGTGGTCGGCGCCGAGCGGCTGGGCACCGGCACCTTCGACTGGGCCACCCTGGTCACCGTCGTCAAGGACGCCCCGGCCAGCACGCAGATCTGGCTGTTCCTCGGCTTCTTCGTGGCCTTCGCCATCAAGGCGCCGCTGGTGCCGCTGCACACCTGGCTGCCGGACGCCGGTGCCGAGGCGCCGGTCGGCGCGGGCGTGCTGCTGGTCGGCGTGCTCGACAAGATCGGCACGTTCGGGTTCCTGCGCTACTGCCTGCCGCTGTTCCCGGTGGCCAGCCAGGAGCTGGCCCCGCTGGTGCTGGTGCTGTCCGTGGCCGGTGTGCTCTACGGCTCGCTGCTCGCGGTCGCGCAGAGCGACCTGAAGCGGTTCGTGGCCTACACCTCCATCGCCCACTTCGGGTTCATCGCGCTGGGCGTGTTCGCGTTCAGCAGCCAGGCGCAGGCCGGCGCCGTGCTCTACATGGTCAACCACGGCATCTCCACCGGGATGCTGTTCCTGGTCATCGCCATGGTGATGGCCAGGGGCGGGTCGCGGACCATCAGCGACTACGGCGGCATGGCCAAGCTGACCCCGGTGCTGGGCGGGCTGTTCCTGGTGGCCGGGCTGTCCTCGCTGGCGCTGCCCGGCACCAACTCGTTCGTCAGCGAGTTCCTGGTGCTGATCGGCTCGTTCCCGAACGCGCCGGTGTACACGGTGCTGGCCGCGTTCGGCATGGTGCTGGCCGCGCTGTACGTGCTGTGGGTGTACCAGCAGATCATGCAGGGCCCGGTGCGCGGCAACGCGCTGGTCGGCCTGGCCGGTGGGCCGGGCGCCGCGGTCAACCCGGACTCGGACACCGCCCGCGCGTCCGTGTCCGACCTGTCCCGGCGCGAGGTCGCGGTGCTGGCCCCGCTGGTGGCGCTGGTGCTGGTGCTCGGCTTCTACCCGAAGCCCGTGCTTGACGTGATCACCCCGTCGGTCAACGCGACGATGAGCGAGGTCGGGTTGAGCGACCCGGTCACCGTGCAGGAAGGCAACTCAAGGTGACGGTTCTCGAAGCTGCGCACACGTCCCTGGGCGGATTCCTGGCCCAGGTGACCCCGATCCAGGCCCCGGAGATCGACTACGCGGCCATCCTGCCGATGCTGATCGTGCTGGGCGCGGCCTGCGTCGGCGTGTTGTTCGAGGCGTTCCTGCCCCGCTACCAGCGCTGGTCCTGGCAGGTGGCGCTGACCCTGCTCACCCTGGTGGGCGCCGGCCTGGCGCTGGTCGTCTACCTGCGGGACAACCCGCAGCAGGGCGTGGTCACCCTGGCCGGGGTGCTGTCGGTGGACCGGCCCGCCCTGTTCCTCTGGGGCACCCTGCTGGTGCTGGCCTTCGGCGCGGTGCTGCTGATCGCGGACCGGTCGGTGGAGCCGGGCGGGGCGTTCGTGTCGCACGCGGCCGTCCGGCCGGGCACCATCCAGGACCGGGCCCAGGCGGCCCGGCTGGGCATGCAGACCGAGGTCTTCCCGCTGACGCTGTTCGCGCTCGGCGGCATGATGGTGTTCTGCGCGTCGAACAACCTGCTGACCATGTTCATCGCGCTGGAGGTGCTCAGCCTGCCGCTGTACCTGATGTGCGGGCTGGCCCGGCGGCGCCGGCTGCTGTCCCAGGAGGCGGCGGTCAAGTACTTCCTGCTCGGCGCGTTCGCGTCGGCGTTCTTCCTGTACGGCGTGGCCCTGCTCTACGGGTACGCCAACTCGGTGCGGCTGCGCGACATCGCCGAGGCCGCGGCCGGCACCAACCGGTCGGACACCCTGCTCTACGCCGGACTCGGCCTGCTCGTGGTCGGACTGCTGTTCAAGGCGTCTGTCGGTCCGTTCCACGCCTGGACGCCCGACGTGTACCAGGGTGCGCCCACCCCGGTCACCGCGTTCATGGCCGCCTGCACCAAGGTGGCCGCGTTCGGCGGCATCCTGCGCGTGCTCACCGGCGCGTTCCAGGCCACCAGCTGGGAGTGGCGGGGCGTGCTGTGGGGCGTGGCCATCGTGTCCATGATCATCGGCGCGGTGCTCGGCCTGACCCAGACCGACATCAAGCGGATGATCGCCTACTCGTCCGTGGCGCACGCCGGGTTCCTGCTGGTCGGCTCGATCGCGCTGACCGGTGAGGGCCTGTCCGGCACCCTGTTCTACCTGCTGGCCTACGGGTTCACCACGGTCGCCGCGTTCGGCGTGGTCAGCCTGGTGCGCACGGCCGACGGCGAGGCCACCCACCTGTCCCAGTGGGCCGGGCTGGCCAAGCGCTCGCCGCTGGTGGCCGGGGTGTTCACCTTCCTGCTGCTCGCCCTCGCCGGGATTCCGCTGACCAGCGGGTTCATCGGCAAGTTCGTGGTGTTCTCGGCCGCGCTCAAGGACGGCATGGCCCCGCTGGTGGTGGTCGCCCTGCTGGCCAGCGCGGTGGCCGCGTTCTTCTACCTGCGGGTGGTGGTGCTGATGTACTTCAGCGAGCCCTCGCCGGAGGGGCCCACGGTGAGCGTGCCCGGCTCGTTCACCATGGTGGCGATCACCCTGGGCACGGTCATCACGTTCGTGCTCGGCGTGTGGCCGGCCTTCGTCCTCGATTGGGCGGGTGCCGGCGGTTTCGCGTTCTCAACTACGTAGGCTGCCCACCGTGACGACAAGCGGACAGGCCGGGCCGGCCGGGGCGGGAATCGAGTTCGCCGACCCGGCCCTCGCCGAGGCGATCCTCGACGAGATGGCGAGGGTGGAGGAACTGCTACACAGCGCGGTGCGGAGTGACTTCCCCTTCGTCACCGAGACAGCGCTGCACCTGGTCGAGGCGGGCGGCAAGCGGTTCCGGGCGTTGCTCACCCTGTTGTCCGCCCAGTTCGGCACCGACGGCATCGGCGAGGACGTGGTCAAGGCGGCGGCCGTGGTGGAGCTGATCCACCTGGCCACCCTCTACCACGACGACGTGATGGACGAGGCCACCATGCGGCGCGGCGCGGCCAGCGCCAACGCCCGGTGGAACAACACCGTCGCCATCCTCACCGGCGACTACCTGTTCGCGCACGCCTCGGCGCTGGTCGCCGACCTGGGCACGGACGCGGGCCGGATCATGTCGCGGACCTTCGCCGAGCTGGTCACCGGGCAGATGCGGGAGACCACCGGCCCGGCGGGTGACGAGGACCCGGTCGAGCACTACCTCCAGGTGATCGCCGGCAAGACCGGATCGCTGATCGCCACCTCGGCCCGGTTCGGCGGCATGTTCTCCGGCGCCAAGGAGGACCACGTGGCCGCGCTGGAGCGGTTCGGCGCGGTCATCGGCGCGGCGTTCCAGATCTCCGACGACATCATCGACATCGCCTCGGCGTCCGAGGAGTCGGGCAAGACCCCCGGCACCGACCTGCGCGAGGGCATCCGCACCCTGCCGGTGCTGCACGCGCTGGCCCAGGACGGCCCGACCGCCGACCGGCTGCGGGTGCTGCTGGCCGGCCCGGTGACCGACGACGCCCTGGTCGCCGAGGCACTGGGGCTGCTGCGCGACTCGTCGGGCATGGTCACGGCCAGGGCCACGCTGGCGGACTACGCGGAGCGGGCGCGGGCCGAGCTGGCCGTGCTGCCGTCGTGCCCGGCGCGGGAGTCGCTGGAGAAGCTCACCGACTTCGTGGTCGAGCGCACCACCTGACGCGGAACGCCGGGGACCGGCGCCGGGCGGTCAGCGCTCCGCGCCGGTCGCGTCCCCACCCGCGGTGGGCAGGGTGGTGTCCCGGCGGGGTCGGCGGAGGTAGGTGCCGGCGGTGAACACCACCAGGGCCGTCCACACCAGACCGAAGCCCAGCCAGCGGGACACCGGCATGGGCTCGTGGTTGACGAACACCCCGAGGACGAACTGCAACACCGGGGTCAGGTACTGGAGCATGCCCAGGGTCACCAGCGGCACCCGCTTGGCCGCCGCGCCGAACAGCAGCAGCGGCACGGCCGTGATCGGGCCGGTGGCCGCCAGCAGCAGGACGTGGCCGGCCCCCTCGGTGGTGAACGTGCCGGCGCCGGTCGTGCCGAGCCAGACCAGGTAGGCCACGGCCAGCGGCCCGATCACCAGGCTCTCCGCGGTGAGGCTGCTGGCCGGGTCCAGCGGCACGGTCTTCTTCAGCAGCCCGTACAGGCCGAACGAGCCGGCCAGGGACAGCGCGATGACCGGGACGCGCCCGTAGTCCAGGGCCAGCACCAGCACCGCGACCGCGGCGATGACCAGGGCGAGCAGCTGCGGCCGGCGCAGCCGCTCGCGCAGCACCACCACACCCAGCACGATGCTGACCAGCGGGTTGATGAAGTAGCCGAGCGCGCCCTCCACCACGTGGCCGCTGTTGACCGCGTAGATGTAGACGCCCCAGTTGATGGTGATCAGCACGGCCGAGATCGCGACCATGCCCCAGCCCCGGGCGGGCAGCCGGCGCAGGACCCGCCAGCGGCCCAGCACGGTCGCCACGACCAGCATCAGCGCCAGGGTCCACAGCAGCCGGTGCGCCAGCACCTCCACCGGGCCCGCCGGCGCGAGCAGCGGCCAGAACAGCGGGAACAGGCCCCAGAGCAGATAGCAGCCGGTCCCGAGCAGGACACCCGATCTGCCGGCGGGCTGGTCCGAGCGGGTACGCTCCGCCACCGCCGAGGGTGGGTTCGTCGGTGACGGCACGCGACCTAGGGTATGCCGGAGCCGGATGACTTTGTCGCGAGCCTGCTAGCCCAAACGGGGTATTCTCCCCCCGCTCGGGTGGAGGATGGAGGGGGCTGAAATCGAATCGGTGCACTGCCGGTTTGATGTCAACCCCTCACCGGGTGATAGTCCGTGCTGAGAGACCTGCCCGACGGTGCTGGGGTGGCGGCCACGGCCGGCCATGCCCGGTGGTGATTCGGGCGGAGCGTGTCGGGGTGCCCGCCTGGCCAGCGGTCGGCGGGTGTACGGGACTCAAGAAAGAAGACCGCGGGCGGTACCCGGCGGTCGGTGGGAGGGACTTCCCGTGGTGTCGCTCTTCTGGCAGGTCTGGCTGTGGAGCGTGCTCGCCTTTGTCCTTGGCGTGCTGCTGACCTGGGCTTTCCTGGTTCGCCCCGTGAGCAGACGCAACCGGGAACTCACCGAGGAGCTGACCGAGGCCAGAGCACGGGCCCGGAGCGCCTCGGCCGAGGCACCAGCGTCGCCGGCGACGGTGAAGGCGGCACCGGCACCGGCACCGGAGGCACCGGCATCGGGTGCTTTGGTGCCGGATGCGCCGGTGTCGGGTGCGCCGACGCCGGGTGCGCCGGGGGCCAGGACCGCGTCGGGCACCCGCTACCAGGAGTGGGGCGCCGAGGCGGAGTTCGACCGCCCGGCGCTGGTCGACGACGTGCTGGGGCAGCCCGACTGGGCCAACGAGCCGCCGTCCACCCCGGCCGGGGTCACCACCATGGTGCCGCGCAACGGCGGCCTGTCCGCCGGCCCGGACGAACTCGACCGGCCCGAGCGGCCCGAGCGCACCCCGAGTCCCGCTGACCGGCTCTCCGGCGAGCCCGGTCGCCCTTCGGCTGAACCCGACCGGCCCTCGGGTGGCCGGCACGGCCTGATCGAGGACGCGCCCGTCGCGGCCGGCCAGGAGCGCGCGGGTGCGTCGGCCACGGAGACGACCACCGTGCTCGGGGCGATCCCGGCGGAGGCGCCGGCCCCGCCACCGAGCCTGGGCGACGAGTCCGAGCCGGAGGTGCCGGTGGAGCAGACCACGGTGCTGCCCGTGACCAGCGAGGAGCTGCCCGACGGCCCGCTGTCCAACGAGTCCCTGTCCCACGAGCCCCGGTCCGCCACGCCCCGGTCCGCCACGCCCCGGTCCGCCACTCCGCTGTCCGACGTGCCACCGGCCCGCCCCACCGTGCCGGAGTCGGCGCCCACCGCCCCGCCGGAACTGCCCGTGCTCGACGCGGGCACGACCACGCCGCTGCTGGAGCCGGCCGGCCGAGGACCGGCCCGGACGTCGGGCGAGTCGCTGCTGGAAGGCGTGCCCGACGGTGGCGGCGCCCAGCCGGGGCGGCGCTGGCCCGACCCGAACGCGCCCGCCGCAGACCACACCGCCGAGCAGGACGGCCGAACGAGGACCCCGGACAGCGGGTCGCGCAGTCAACCCGACTGGGACGAGGACGACCGCGGCGCGGGCTACCGGGACGGCGGCCACCGCGAGGGCGGCCTGCGCGCCGGACCCACCGGCCGCGCCACCTGGGACAGTGGTTCCCGGGACAGCGGCTCTCGGGACAGCGGCTCTCGGGACAGCGGCTCTCGGGACAGTGGTTCCCGGGACGGCGGCTCGCCCGGCGGGGGCGCCCGGCACGGCGGTGACTTATCCGAGGAACCGGCCAGGGACGTGTCCAGCAGGGCCGGTTCCCTGCGCGACCTGGCCGACTTCTGGGACGACGCCGAGCGGCACGTCGACCGGGGCGGCGCGCAGCCGGACGAGGCCGGTTCGGCGCTGTGGCCCGACCCCTCGGCCGACCAGGACCGGGGCCAGCCACCGATCGCGCCGGAGAGCACGCACGCGCTGAACCTGCCGCAGCCGCCGCTCCGCCCCGGCCCGGCCCAGCCGCCTCCGGGCCACCGGGTGCCCACCCAGCGTCCGCCGGCCACGCCCGAGTCCGAGGCCAGGCGGTCCCGGTCGCTGTTCGAGCCGGTGGTCGACCCGGAGCCGGTCCGGCCCAAGGCGATGCCCCCGGCCGCGCCGCCGGCGCCCCAGCCCAGCGCCCCCCAGCAGGGTCCAGCCCAGCAGGGGCCAGCCCACCAGGGGCCGGTGCAGCCGGGTTCCGCCCCGTCAGGTTCCGCCCCGTCAGGTTCGGTCCAGCCCGGTGTCGGCCAGCCCGGTGCCGCCCAGCCAGGTGCAGCCAAGCCAGGTGCAGCCAAGTCCACTCCGCCGCCGGCCCGGCCGCGGTCGGCCAAGGCCACTCCGGCCGCCGCCAAGGCCACTCCGGCGCCGGCCAAGCCCGCTCCGGCGCCGGCCGAGCGCGACGCCGGTCAGTCCCTGACCGGTGACCAGGCGGGCGGCCAGCCGTTCGTGCCCAAGCTGGCGCCCGAGGCCGGCCGCGGCGAGCGGCCCGAACTGCCGCAGCGCCGGGCCGGCGGGAACTTCCCGGGCGGCCGGACCAGCAAGCCCGCGGAACCGGGCCGGCCGGCCGGCGCGGACCAGTCCCGCTCGTCCTCGGCCGGGGCCGGCATCCTGCCCGCCAGCGGCACGCCGACCAGGCGGCGGGGCAGCGAGTTCGCCCCGCGCGCGCCGTTCGGGCCCGGCTCGATGCTGCCCAAACTGGACGGTGCCGCACCCGGGCCGGACTTCCGGGTGAAGGCCACGCTGACCGGCCGGCGCTACTACACCGAGGACGCGGCCGGGTTCGGGGAGACCCGGGCGGACGTCTGGTTCCGCACGGTCAACGACGCCGAGCGGGCGGGCTTCCGGCCGGCGTCCTGACCGCGCCCGGACAGCGCACGGGGCCCGCCCCGGCCGGATCAACCAGCCGGAACGGGCCCCGGGGCGACAGGTCAGCCGATGACCGTCCAGGTGTCGTTGCCGTGCAGCAGCGACCGCAGGTCGGCCCGCTTGCTGGCCTTGGCCTGCTCCACCTGGGCGCGGGCCAGGTCGTCGTAGGTGGGCCGCTGCACCGAGCGGAACACCCCGGTGACCGTGTGCGCCAGGTCCTGGCCACCCAGCCGGGACAGGGCGAACGCGTAGGACGGGTCCTCGCGGGTGGCGTCGTGCACCACCACCGAGCCGGCGTTGGCCTCGGTGATCTCGGCGACGCTCAGGCCGCCCTCGGCGTCGCGCACCACGCCGTACTCGCCGTTCGCGCCGAACCGAATCGGCTCGCCGTGGCGCAGCGGGACCAGCCGCCGCTCCCGCTCACCCGGCTCCTTGAGCACGTCGAACGCGCCGTCGTTGAAGATCGGGCAGTTCTGGTAGATCTCCACCAGGGCGGTGCCCCGGTGCTCGGCCGCGGCCCGCAGCACGTCGGTCAGCTGCTTGCGGTCCGAGTCCAGCGCCCTGGCCACGAACGTGGCCTCGGCGCCCAGCGCCAGCGACACCGGGTTGAACGGGTTGTCCAGCGAGCCCATCGGCGTGGACTTGGTGACCTTGCCGGTCTCGCTGGTCGGCGAGTACTGGCCCTTGGTCAACCCGTAGATCCGGTTGTTGAACAGCAGGATCTTCAGGTTCACGTTGCGGCGCAGCGAGTGGATCAGGTGATTGCCGCCGATGGACAGCGCGTCGCCGTCCCCGGTCACCACCCACACCGACAGGTCCGGCCGCGCCGTGGCCAGACCGGTGGCGATGGCCGGGGCCCGGCCGTGGATGGAGTGCATCCCGTAGGTGTTCATGTAGTACGGGAAGCGGCTGGAGCAGCCGATGCCGGAGACGAACACGATGTTCTCCCGGCGCAGGCCCAGCTGCGGCATGAAGCCCTGGACGGCGGCGAGCACCGCGTAGTCACCACACCCGGGGCACCAGCGCACCTCCTGGTCGGACTTGTAGTCCTTGGCGGACTGCTTCTCGTCGCTGGTGGGCACCCCGGCCAGGCCGCCCAGCCCGGGTAGGCCCAGATCGATGGTGGTCATGCGGTGACTCCTCGCACGATGTCGGTGAACACGCCCTCAAGCTCCTCGGCCTTGAACGGCAGGCCGGCGACCTTGGTGTAGCTGATCGCGTCCACCAGGTACTTCGCCCGGACCAGCAGGGCGAGCTGCCCCAGGTTCATCTCCGGCACCACCACGCGCTCGTAGCGGGCCAGCACCTCGCCGAGGTTGGCCGGGAACGGGTTGAGGTGGCGCAGGTGGGCCTGGGCGATGGCCATGCCGTTCTTGCGCACCCGCCGGCAGGCCGCGCCCACCGGGCCGAACGTGGACCCCCAGCCCAGCACCAGGACCTTGGCCGCACCGGACGGGTCGTCCACGGTCAGGTCGGGCACGCTGATGCCGTCCACCTTGGCCTGGCGCAGCCGCACCATCCGGTCGTGGTTCTCCGGGTCGTAGGAGATGCCGCCCTTGCCGTCGGACTTCTCCAGCCCGCCGATCCGGTGCTGCAACCCGGGCGTGCCCGGCACCGCCCACGGGCGGGCCAGCGTCTCCGGGTCGCGCAGGTACGGCCAGAACTCACCGGACCCGTCCGGGGCGTTGGGCTCGGTGGCGAAGGACACCCGCAGGTCGGGCAGGGTGTCCACGTCCGGGATCAGCCACGGCTCGGAGCCGTTGGCGATGTAGCCGTCGGAGAGCAGCAGCACCGGCGTGCGGTAGGTCAGCGCGATCCGGGCGGCCTCCAGCGCGGCGTCGAAGCAGTCCGCCGGCGACTGCGGGGCCACGATCGGCACCGGCGCCTCGCCGTTGCGGCCGAACATCGCCTGCAGCAGGTCGGCCTGCTCGGTCTTGGTGGGCAGGCCGGTGGACGGGCCGCCGCGCTGGATGTCCAGCACCACCAGGGGCAGCTCGGTCATCACGGCCAGGCCGATGGTCTCCGACTTCAGGGCGATGCCCGGGCCGGAGGTGGAGGTCACGCCGAGCGCGCCGCCGAAGGACGCGCCCAGGGCCGCGCCGATGCCGGCGATCTCGTCCTCGGCCTGGAGCGTGAGCACGTTGAAGTTCTTGTGCTTGGCCAGCTCGTGCAGGATGTCCGAGGCCGGCGTGATCGGGTAGGTGCCCAGCAGCACGGGCAGCTCGGACAGCTGGCCGGCCGCGACGATGCCGTAGGCCAGCGCGGTGTTGCCGGTGATCTGCCGGTAGGTGCCCGGCGCCAGCTTGGCCGGGGACACCTCGTAGGTGACCGCGAACGCCTCGGTGGTCTCGCCGTAGTTCCAGCCGGCGCGGAAGGCCAGCACGTTGGCCTCGGCGATGTCGGGCTTGCGGGCGAACTTCTCCCGCAGGAACCGCTCGGTGCCCTCGGTCGGCCGGTTGTACATCCAGGACAGCAGGCCAAGGGCGAACATGTTCTTCGCCCGCTCCGCGTCCTTCTTGGACAGCCCGGTCTCCTCCAGCGCGCCCTTGGTCAGCGTCGCCATGGCCACCTGGTGCACCTGGTAGGCGGCCAGCGACTCGTCCTCAAGCGGGTTGGTGTCGTAGCCGACCTTGGTCAGGTTCCGCTTGGTGAACTCGTCGGTGTTGACGATCAGGGTGCCGCCGGCCGGCAGGTCGCCGATGTTGGCCTTGAGCGCGGCCGGGTTCATCGCCACCAGCACGTCCGGCCGGTCACCTGGCGTCAGGATGTCGTAGTCGGCGAAGTGCAACTGGAAGCTGGAAACACCCGGCAGGGTCCCCTGCGGCGCGCGGATCTCCGCGGGGAAGTTGGGCAACGTCGCCAGGTCGTTGCCGAACGCAGCTGCCTCCGAGGTGAACCGGTCACCTGTGAGCTGCATGCCGTCACCGGAGTCACCGGCGAACCGGATAACGACCCGATCCAGCCTGCGGACCCCGGAGCCTGTCGGGGAGGCGCCGTTACCCACACTCACGCTCATCGGTCGCCGATCCCTCTTTTCGTGGTTGGCTGTGTTGCTGGTGGAAGCAGGGGTGTTCGCGGAAGCAGGTTCCTACGTGCGATCCGGACCGCTCGTGAGGTCCAGCGTCCCCGGGTCGGACGGACACGCAGGTTGCCTGACCCCAGCCCGTGACACCCTGGTCCACTCCTTCGTGAGGGTAGTCGCCGCATCGCTCGGCCGAGCCGAGATCCCTCGGTGTGGGACACAAGGCGGCGGCGGTGTGGTGACACGTTGTTGATGGATCGACACGTCGGTATCCACGGTAAGGACACCCTCACACCTGGATCGATTAAGGCGTCTCAGGTCACACCGACGCACCCCGGGGACGGCCCCTTGGTGCCGCCCGCCCCAGGACGTCGGTGCCGGCCGCGCGGGTCAGCGCCGGCTGATCCGCTCCTTCATCGCCGCCAGCCGCTCGGTGAAGGCCGGGCTCTCCATCGAGACCAGCTGGGCCGCCAGCTCGGCCTCGACCGCGGCCGCGTGCTCGTCCAGCACGGCCGTGGTGCGCATGGTCCGCTTGGTGGCCAGCACCAGCTCGCGCGGGGCGCGGGCGGCCGGCCCGGCCAGCTCCACGGCGGCGTCGACCAGCGCGTCGTGCTCCCCGTCGACCAGCTGCCAGACCAGCCCCACCCGGTGCGCCGTGGCCGCGTCCACGACCTGCCCGAACAGCGCCATCGCCGCGGTGGTCTGCTGGCCGGTCGCCCTGGGCAGCATCCAGGTCATCCCGCCCCCGGGGTGGATGCCCAGCTGGAGGAACCTGCTGTCGAACCGGGCGTGCTGGTTGGCCAGCCGCACGTCGCAGGCCAGCGCCAGGTTCAGCCCGGCGCCCACCGCCGACCCGCCCACCGCCGCGATGGTGGGCAGAGTGCAGTGCGCCAGGGCCAGGAAGCCCGCGTAGATCTGGCGCAGCCCGGCCTCGCGCGCCTCGCCCAGCGCGGTCAGGTCGGCGCCGGCGCAGAAGGCCGGCGGCGTGCCGGTGACCACCACCGCGTGCACGTCCTCGTCCTGCTCGCACTCGGCCACGGCCGAGGCCAGGTCGGCGGACAGGGACAGGGTCAGCGCGTTGCGGCGGTCCGGGTCGTGCACGGTGAGCACGGCGACGTGGTCGCGGCGGTCGACGCGGATCTCAGCGGTGGCCATGGCCGCATCCTGTCACGGTCGCCGGCCGGCGGCTCAGCCCCGCGGGCCGGCTCCGGGCCCGTCGGACCGTGCGCGGCCCGGGCGATCGAGAGGTAGCTCTCAGGCGGCGGCGGGTCACGCGTGTTGATGGGGCGTGCCGGCGCGGTTCGGCGCACGATCCAGTCGTGTCAGTCATGCGTTCCCCGGACGGGGCGGTGCGTCCCGTCCCGCGCCGGGCAGCCCGCCTCCACCTGGGCAGCTGGCCCGGATACGCCGCTGCGGCGTGGGGGGTCCTGTTCGCGATACCCAGTTTCGTCTGGGCGACGGGCAACACCGTCGGCGCGCGGTCGACGGTGTCGCCAACGCTGGTGGAACTCGCCCGCGACGGAGTGCCGTGGTTCCTGACCGTCCTGGTGGTAACCGGCTTGCTGAAGCTCTTCGGGGCACTGGTCGGCATCGGCCTGACCCGGTCGTGGGGCGCGCGGATCAGCCGATTCCTGGTGTTGTGCGGTGGTGGCGCTGCGGTCCTGCTCACGTGGCACGGCGGCCTCTTCGTCGTCCGCGGTGCGCTGGTCGAGGCTGGTGCCATCGCCGTGGAGCCAGACCTGGCCGCGTTGACTCGTTGGTACTGCTACCTGTGGGGGCCGTGGTTCATCGCCGGCGGGCTGGCCTTCGCCGGGGCCACCGCACTGCACGTGCGCCACCACGACGACCGGCGCGAGCTGCGGCGCTACGGCGCCGTGGGCGCGCTGGGCGCGCTGGTCCTGTCCGTGGCCTCGACGGCTACCGGGATCGGGTGAGAGCTGTCCCTGCTGGCCACGCGGCGGGCTGATCTCGCGGTGGCCGGGTGGTCGCGGCGTCGCAGCTGCCCGGAACAACTCCGTGGCACCGGGCTCAGGCCTGCTGGTCGGGCGCGGGCGGCCGCTCCAGCAGCCGGGACAGCACCACGGTGGAGACGGTCCGGTCGATGATCTCCACCGAGCGCAGCCGCTCCAGCGCGGTCTCCAGGTGGTGGATGTCGGACGCGCGCAGGTGCACGATCGCGTCGGCCGCGCCCGAGACCGTGTAGGCGGCCACCACCTCGGGCAGTGGCTCCAGGTTGGCCTTGATCTCCCCGGGTGCCACGTTGCCCCGGCAGTGCACCTCCACGAACGCCTCGGTGCCCCAGCCCAGCGCCTCGGGGTCGACCACCGCGGTGAAGCCCTGCAGCACGCCGGTGTCCAGTAGCCGGTCCACCCGGCGCTTGACCGCCGGGGCGGACAGGCCCACGGCCGCGCCGATCTCGGCGTAACTCGACCGGGCGTTGCTCACCAGGCATGAAATGATTCGATGGTCGATCGTGTCCACACGCAACATTCTGCATGAGAATCCGCAACGCTACGACATTGTTCGTTGGTCAGTTGCGTACTTACATTCATGACATGACCACAGCCTCCGTCCTCGGCTCCGGTGACGAGCCGATCGCTCTCGACAGTGCGGTCAGCCTCGTCGCACCAGCCGCGCCGGTGCGGGTGCCCACCCAGCGGCGCTACCTGATGTGCCGGCCGACGCACTTCACCGTGCGGTACGCCATCAACCCCTGGATGGACCCGAGCCAGCCGGTGGACACCGAGCGGGCCGTGGCCCAGTGGACCGAGCTGCGCGACACCTACGAGCGGCTCGGCCACACGGTGGAGCTGATCGACCCCCAGCCCGACCTGCCCGACATGGTGTTCGCCGCCAACGCCGGCACCGTGATCGGCGGCCGGGTGCTCGGCGCCCGCTTCCGCTCCACCGAGCGCGCGCCCGAGGCCGAGTTCTACCGCCGCTGGTTCGTCGAGCACGGCTACCGCGACGTGATCATGCCGACCAGGACCAACGAGGCCGAGGGCGACCTGGTGTGGACCGGCACGGTGCTGCTGGCCGGCACCGGCTTCCGCACCGACCCGGCCGCGCACGCCGAGGCCCAGGAGGCCCTGGGCGTGCCGGTGATCTCCCTCCAGCTGGTCGACCCGCGCTACTACCACCTGGACGTGGCCCTGTTCGTCCTGGACGACCGCGCCGCCCGTCCCCTGGTCGCCTACTACCCGGAGGCGTTCTCCCCTGGCTCGCGGCGTGTGCTCCAGCGCCTGTTCCCCGACGCGGTGATCGCCACCGAGGCCGACGCCGCCTGCCTTGGCCTCAACGCCGTCTCCGACGGCCACCACGTGGTCCTGCCCGTGGAAGCCACCAACCTGGCCGCCCAGCTCGCCGACCGCGGCTTCGACCCGATCCCGGTCGACATCTCCGAGATCCGCAAGTCCGGCGGCGGCCCCAAGTGCTGCACGATGGAGCTGCGGGACTGATCGGGGAGAACCACCGGTAGTTGTCGCGAGGTGCTGGTCAGCGTGGCTGTATGCGCTCTGACCAGCACTAACCATTGATCGTGGCACTTCGCTCATCCGTCACTGTCCGGCACCATTCGGCAGAGCCTGTCAGTGTTCCCGGGACAGTTACGGGACAGAAAAGCCTCCCGGCGAGGGAGCAAAGACCAGGGGGCGACAGCATGACGCCCAACTCGGCGAGCGGTTCCGCTTCCGCAGCCCGCTGATGAGTTCCGATGACCCCGCCGGCCACCTGGCCGGGCTCGCCGGCTTCCTCCGAGTCGTCACCGGCGTCGACATGATCAGTGAGCTGTACGGCGAGCGCGAGGCCACTCTCGTCTACGACGTGCACACCGCCACGCCGGTCGGCACCCAGCGCACCGCCGAGCACTTCCGCCTCGACGACACCGGCATCACCTCGATCACGCTGATCTTCGACGGCACCCCCTGGCAGCCCATGCTGGCCGTGATGAACCCGTCGAACGCCCCGGCCGCGAAACCCGCGAGCTGACCGTCCACCGCTCACGGACGGGCCAGGGCGGAGCTTGACGGAGGACCGGTTCTGGCGGGAGGACGCACCCGTGTTGCCTACTGGGGATCCTCGTCAACCCCGCGGCTGGCGCTGGCCGTGTCCGGTCTGGGCAGCGGACGGCGCGGTTCCCGGTCTCCCGATCCGTTGTCGGGTGGCTGCTCCTGGAAGGAGATGGTCACCACGGTTCCCCGGGTGACCAGTTGCCCTGGCGCTGGGCGCTGGTCGGTCACCACCCAGGTGCCCGGCCAGGTCAGTGCTCCCAGCGGCGGACCGTCCAGATCAGCCGAGGTGACCACCAGACCGGTGTCATGGCCGACCTGGCGGGCCACCCGCACGCCCAGACCGACGAGATCCGGAACCTCCACCTGTTCACCACGCTGTTCAGGCCGTGCCATGTGCCCCCTCCCGACGAGTCCAGAGTCTCGCGGACCGGGCCAATCCGAAAGAGCCGGCAACGGTTGTGAACGCGCGCCTGACCGCCGCGGCCGGTTGAACGCGGCTACTTCCGTCACGTGAGCGAACTGAGTAGCCTGGGCGACCGGACCAAGTGGCCTGGGGAGGCAATGGGCTGGTGACGCGGACGCAGGTGCTGATCAACCTTTTTGCGATTACCGCGGTCCCTAGCTGAAGCTGCCCAGGATCCGGTCGGGCTGATCCTCTTGGGAGTGGCGTTCTCCCTGGTGGTCGGCGTGCTCGTGTTCTCGGTGACGTTCTCCTACAAACTCGCCGAGATCATGGCCGAACGTCTGAAAGCCACGATGACGACCAATCGGCAGAACGCCCCACCCGTGGACAGCACAGGCCCACCCGGGGTGCACAACGAGGTGAGCGGCACCGTCTACGGGACCGTGATCCAGACCAGGGAAGTGCACCTGCACCAAGCCGCCACACCCGGTGCGGACCACCCCGCCCCGGGGGAGGGCTCGGACGGGTGAGCTGAGTGGAGTCGCACCGTTTACGCTGGCTGGATGTGACCGCAGCATCCTCGCTCGACCAGCGGCAGTTCACGCTGGACTGGGGCACCACCTACCACGTCACCGTGCTCGACCTGGGGCTCGCCTGCTGCGGTGTCGAGGTGATGGCCGCGTTGACGGGCCGCGAGGACAGCGCCGAGGACCTGGCCGGGCTGGGCGTGCGGCCGGTGACCGGCGGCGACGCCGGGCAGGCGCACGTGCTGGTGGTGTCCGGCACGGTCACCGACGTGATGCTGCCCGCGGTGCGCGCCGCCTACGACGACATGCCCGAACCCAAGTACGTGCTGTCGGTGGGGGCGTGCAGCAACACCGGCGGCCCCTACTGGGACTCCTACAGCGTCACCAAGGGCATCGACCAGGTGCTGCCCGTGCACGTGGCCGTGCCCGGCTGCCCGCCCCGCCCGGAGGCGCTGCTGTCCGGCCTGGCCGCGCTGCACCGGCTGGTGTCCTCGTGAGCCCGGGCACGGCCGAACTGGCCGAGCGGCTGGTCGAGGTGGTGCCCGACACCACCGCGGCCACCGCCTACGGGCAGACCGGCGTGCGGGTGCCGGTCCAGCACTGGCGGGCGGCGGCCCGGGCGGCCAGGGACGCGCTGGGCTGTGTGCTGTTCGACTGGCTCGGGGTGGAGGACGCCGGCCGGCCCGGCGCCAGCGGTGAGCGGTTCACCGTGCTGCTGCACGTTGTGGCCCCGACCGGCGCGCGCGGGCTGTTGTTACGCACCGAGCTGGCCGACGGTCAGCCGCTGCCCAGCGTGGCCGAGGTGTGGGCGGGCGCCGCCTGGCACGAGCGGGAGGCCGCGGAGATGTTCGGCATCGTGCTGGCCGACCAGCCGGCGCCGGCCCGGCTGCTGCTGCCCGACTCGTTCGCCGGCCACCCGCTGCGCAAGGACTTCGTGCTGGCCGCCCGGGTCGCCCGGCCGTGGCCGGGGCGGCTGGAACCAGGCGAGAACCAGGGGAGTGCGGCGCCCAGCCGCCGCCGGATGGCCCCGCCCGGGGTGCCCGACCCGTCCTGGGGACCGCGACGCGACAACGACGAGCAGGAGAACGCACACGATGAGTAGTTCGCCGGAGCAACTGCCGGCCCGGTCCAGGGGCGTGATCGCGCTGCTGGAGGCGAACTGCACGGTGTGCATGCTGTGCGCCCGCGAGTGCCCGGACTGGTGCATCCACATCGACTCGCACACCGAGGTCGAGCAGCCACCGCCCGGTGCCGCCGCGTCCGGCCGGCCGGGCCGCGCCCGCAGCCGCAACGTGCTCGACCGGTTCGCCATCGACTACGGCCAGTGCCTCTACTGCGGGATCTGCGTGGAGGTCTGCCCGTTCGACGCACTGCACTGGGCGCCCGAGTTCGGCTACCCGGGCACCGGCACGCCCGAGGGTGACGGGGCCGTCGCCGAGCTGGTGCAGGAGCGGGACCAGCTGGCCGAGTGGATCGGTCAGGTGCCGCCGCCACCCCCGCTCGACCCGGCCGCCGAGCCCGCCCCGGAAGCGGGTGTGTCTCGTGCGACACGTGGCGGTTCCGGAACTTCGCGCAGGCCAGGAGCGTTCAGGGAAAGGACGTAACGACCCGGAGGCTACTGGCGTGCACAAGCACTACAACGGGTTGAAGACCGCGCTGTTGCTCGGCGCCATGAGCGCGTTGATCGTCGTGGTCAGCTCGTTCTTCGGGCGGACCGCGTTGGTCATCGGCCTGGTGCTGGCACTGGGCGTGAACGCCTACGCCTACTTCAACTCCGACAAGCTGGCGCTGCGCGCGATGCGCGCGCGGCCCGTGTCCCAGGCCGAACAACCGGCCATGTACCGCATCGTGCGCGAGCTGGCCACCAAGGCCCGCCAGCCGATGCCGCAGCTCTACATCAGCCCCACCCAGGCGCCCAACGCGTTCGCCACCGGCCGCAACCCGCGCAACGCCGCGGTGTGCTGCACCACCGGCATCCTGGAACTGCTCAACGAACGCGAACTGCGCGCGGTGCTCGGCCACGAACTGTCGCACGTGTACAACCGGGACATCCTGATCTCCTGCGTGGCCGGCGCGCTGGCCAGCGTGGTCAGTTCCCTGGCCAACGTGGCGATGTTCGCCGGGCTGTTCGGGGGCCACGACGACGAGCGGCCCAACCCGTTCGCCATGCTGCTGATCGCCATCCTGGGGCCGGTCGCGGCCGGCATCGTGCAGATGGCGGTGAGCCGGTCACGGGAGTACCAGGCGGACGCCTCCGGCGCCGACCTCACCGGGGACCCGCTGGCGCTGGCCTCGGCCCTGCGCAAACTGGAGTACGGCACCAGGGTGGCGCCGCTGGCGCCGGAACCCGCGGTGGCGGCCCAGTCGCACCTGATGATCGCCAACCCGTTCCAGTCGGGCGAGCAGCTGGCGCGGATGTTCTCCACCCACCCGCCGATCGCCGACCGCATCCGGCGGCTGGAGGAACTGGCCGGTCGGCCCCTGGAGTGGTGAGAACCGCCCGGGGGCGTTCGGTGGCTGGCGCTACTCGGTGGCGCCGGCCGAGCGGGCCACGGTCATCACGTACTGGCCGTAGCCGGACTTGGCCAGCTTGCGGCCCAGGGCCAGGCACTCGTCGGCCGTGATGTAGCCCATCCGCAGCGCGATCTCCTCCAGGCAGGCGATCCGCACGCCCTGGCGGTGCTCCAGCACCTGCACGAACTGGCCGGCCTCCAGCAGCGAGTCGTGCGTGCCCGTGTCCAGCCAGGCGAACCCGCGGCCCAGGTCCACCAGTTGGGCACGGCCCTCGCGCAGGTAGGTGAGGTTCACGTCGGTGATCTCCAGCTCGCCCCGCGGCGACGGGGTGAGCTGCCTGGCGATCTCCACCACCTGGTTGTCGTACAGGTACAGGCCGGTGATCGCCTTGTTCGAGCGCGGGGCGGCCGGCTTCTCCTCGATGGAGACCAGCCGGCCGTGCTCGTCCACCTCGCCGACGCCGTAGCGCTCCGGGTCCTTGACCGGGTAGCCGAACAGCGTGCAGCCGTCGAGCGTGGCCACCTGCTGCTGCAACAGCCGGGAGAAGCCCTGGCCGTAGAAGATGTTGTCGCCGAGCACCAGCGCGACGTCGTCGTCACCGATGAAGTCCGCGCCGATGATGAACGCCTCGGCCAACCCGTTGGGCTGCGGCTGCGCCGCGTAGCTCAGCCGCATGCCCAGGTGGCTGCCGTCGCCCAGCAGCCGGCGGAACTGGGGCAGGTCGGTGGGGGTGGAGATGACCTGCACCTCGCGGATGCCGGCCAGCATCAGCACCGACAGCGGGTAGTAGACCATCGGCTTGTCGAACACCGGCAGCAGCTGCTTGGACACCGCCTGCGTGATCGGATGCAGCCGGGTGCCACTGCCGCCGGCCAGGATGATCCCCTTCACCGCGCCGCCCCCTCGCCTGGTTACCGGTAGTTGGTGAACTGCAGGGCGATGCCGAAGTCCTTGTCCTTCAGCAGCGCGATCACCTCCTGGAGGTGGTCCTTCTTCTTGCCCGACACCCGCAGCTGGTCGCCCTGGATCTGCGCCTGCACGCCCTTGGGGCCCTCGTCGCGGATGGCCTTGGCGATCTGCTTGGCCTTGTCCGCGGCGATGCCCTGGACCAGCTTGCCGGTCGCCTTGTAGATCTTGCCGGACAGCACCGGCTCGTCCACGTCGAACGCCTTGAGCGACACCCCGCGCTTGACCAGCTTCTCGCGGAAGACCTCGATGGCCGCCTTGCAGCGTTCCTCCGTCTCGGCCTGCAGGGTGATCGCCTCTTCGCCGGCCCAGGCCACCTGGGCCCCGGTGCCCCGGAAGTCGAACCGGCTGCCCAGCTCCTTGGCAGCCTGGTTCAGCGCGTTGTCGACCTCCTGGCGATCGACCTTGCTCACCACGTCGAAAGACGGGTCCGCCACGTGCCTAGCACCTCCGCGTCACAGGTTGGGTAGCCCCACGGATGCTACTGGAGCCCCCCGGTTGCACCCCCCTCGACAGGGGTATGTATTCTTTCCTCCGCACCCACCAAGACGGGGTGCACGGCGGGTTGCCCGAGCGGCCAAAGGGAGCGGACTGTAAATCCGTCGGCTTCGCCTACGAAGGTTCGAATCCTTCACCCGCCACATCAGTGGCAGCAGAGCCCCTGACCTGGAACAACAGGTCAGGGGCTCTGCTGTTTTCCCGCTCGATTCCACCCCCGTCTGACACCCTGTGGCAGTGGGCTTCGATCTCGACTGCGTGTTCGGCTTGGACGACAGCGTGTTCGCGCTGTTCGACAGGGTGGTTCCCGGTGGTCGACGACACGGATTTCCGACTGGGCTCCCTGCTCAGCCTGGCCGCGCCCGTGGTGCTCGTCCGCGACTGCGCGTTTTGGCGGAGTCCTCGGTCACGAGTACGCCGCGCTGTGGCTGGACGGCGAGCTGATCGTCGCCAGCGGCATCGACTACCTGCGCAACACGGCCTTCTCCCTGGAAGGCGATACCCACCGCGCCGTCGATCCGGCAACGGTTGATCCCACCACGCAGTGCGCTCAGCTGCTCGACAGTCGCTTCAGCGGGAGATCCCTGTACGACGGGTACCTCCCCCGTGAGCCGCATCGGGAGGGAGCGCCGTGCCGGGAGGTCTGGGCAGGGCCTGAGCCGAATGTCGACTCGGCTTGGCGCAGCCACTTCCCGGTGCTCAGGAACTGGTGAGCCAGCACCCGTGTCCCCGCTGTCCGGCGGTGACGCCGCGGCGGTGCTGAACAGCATGCGGGGTGGTCGGTGATCCGGCGGGCGCGAACGCGGAGCTGGAGCGGCTGCTGGCGGATCGGCTGCGGCTGCTCGGGCCCGACCACCCGCACGTGCGCTCCACGCGCGCGGGCCTGGCCCGCTGGCGGCGCCGAGCCGGGGCGCAGCCAGCGGAGCCGGGTCAGGCGTGGTCGGTGGTGCTCACCGCTGGGCGGTGAGGTGGGCGAGCACGTCGGCCCAGACCCGGTGGATGACCAGGTGGCCGACCCCGTCGACCGCGGTGACGCTGCCGTCCGCGACCTGCTCGGCCCACCACGCCCCGTGCGCCGGGCTGACGATGCTGTCCTGGGCGCCGTACCAGCACCGCACCGGCGCGCCCACCGCGCGCGGGTCGAACCCCCAGTCGTGCAGGGTGTAGGACGCCAGGTCGGCGGCCAGGCCCACCGCGCCCTGGCGGAACGCCTCGCTGAGCATGTCCACCAGGCCGGCGCGCACCCCGGGCTCGGCGAGCACGGCGTCGTCGGCCGGGCCACCGCAGACCTGCTCGACGGCGGCGGCCGGGTCCGCGGTCATCGGGGCCAGCATCTCGGCCAGCACGGCGGGCGCCCCGGCCAGGTCGCGGCGCAGCTCGGCGAGCATGCCCCGCTGCGGCTCGCCGATCCACGGCACCTCCTCGTCCGGCGCGGGGGTGGCCAGCACCGCCACCGAGGTGACCAGCTCGGGCCGGCGCGCGGCCAGGGCCAGCGCCACCCGGCCGCCGGCCGACCAGCCGGCCACGCCCGCCTCGGTCACGCCCAACTGCTCCAGCACCAGGGCCGCGTCGTCAGCGGCGCTGGTGACGGTGAGCGGCTGCCCGGCGGGCATCGGGTCGGAGCCGCCGTAGCCGGGCCGGTCCAGCGTGACCAGGCGCACCCCGGCCGAGGCGGTGACCGAGGGGTTCGGGTCGAACCGCCGCGACCCGGGTGCGGCCGAGAGGAGCAGGACCACCGGGGCATCGGCGGGGCCGTGCACGTCCACGGCGATCCGACGCTGGTCAGCGGTGGTGATGAAGTGGGAGGGGCGGTGTTCCGTCGTTGTCATGGCACTACTGTCGAACGCTCCTGGTGACACCGTCCTGTCACCAGTTTTGGCCGATTGTTGTGACCTGGGTCACGAGTGCTGGGGAAGGGGTCGGGTGAACCGGACCGAACGGCTGTACGCCATCGCCGAGGAACTGCGCTCGGCCGGCGGGCGCGGGCGCACCAGCGACTGGCTGGCCCGGCGGTTCGAGGTGTCCGCGCGCACGGTCAAGCGCGACGTGACCGCGTTGCAGCAGGCCGGCGTGCCGATCTGGGCGCAGGCCGGGCCCGGTGGCGGCTACGTGCTGGACACCGCGGTGAGCCTGCCGCCGCTCAACGTGACCGCGGCCGAGGCGACCGCGGTGGCCCTGGCGCTGGCCGCGCTGCCGGAACTGCCGTTCGGTCCGGACGGGCGCAGCGCGTTGGCCAAGGTCCTGGCGGCCATGCCGGCCAGGGAGCGGGAGCTGGCCGGGGAACTGGGCCGCCGGCTGTGGGTCCACCACGCGGTGCCGCCGACCAGGCCGGCGATCGCCCGGGTGCTCGACGAGGCGCTGCGCGCGGGCGTGGTCGTGGTGCTTGACTACACCGACGCCGGCGGCGCGCACTCCAGCAAGCGGGCGGTCGAGCCCATGGCCGTGGCCTTGACCAGGGGAAACTGGTACCTGCTCGCGTGGTGTCGCAGTCGGCGGGCCGGCCGCTGGTTCCGGCTCGACCGCATCGCCCGGGTGACCGCGACCCGGGAGCGCGCCGCGCCCAGGGACGTGATCCGCACCTTTGGCGAGCCGCCGCCCGACGCCCACCCGCTCGTGCTGGACGAGCAGCGGTAGTGCGGGAAGAAGAACGAGGCCGACGCGCCGGGGCTTCCTCTCCCCGGCGTGTCGGCCTCACCCACAGCATACCCCATGTCGAACACGCGTTCGATTCCGTGGGGCACGCCGTGGTGCGACCGCGTCGCGCACCCGGGCTCACCCGATCAGCGCGGTGATGCCGGCGCTGGTGAGTTCGGCGGTCGTCCGCTCGTCGATGCCGGTCGGCCGGACGGGTCTGACCAGCCCGGCGTGGGCCAGCTCGTGCGCGGTGACCTGGTCGCAGCAGGACAGCCCGTCCACGTACAGGTCGGGCTCGCACCCGCCGCTCATCTCCCCCCTTCCCTCGGCGACGGCGCGGAGCATGGCTCGGGCGCGGTGCGTGAGCAGGACTGTCCTGGTGCTGGTCATCGCCGGCTCCCCGGTGCGCGGTGTACTCCTGGGAAGAAGAGGCGCGAGTCACACCCGGAGTACCTGCGTTCACACTGCGCCACCGCACTGGTCCGGTCCGATCCGCCACGCCGATCGGCGCCGCGGATTCACCCCGGCCGAACTCGGACGACCGGCTGGCGACCGGAAGCCCCTCGCGCCGTGGCCACCCTGGGCAGGGCCCCGGTTGTCCGCATGCTGGGGGAATGAGCGAGTTCTGGCTGCTGCTCCTCGCCCTGGTGATCGGCATGGCCTGCGGTGTGCTGGCCACATGCGCGCACCGCAACCGGCCCGACCCGGCGGCGCCGTCCCCGGAGTCGGTGTCCCTGCGCACCGAACGCGCGCGGATCCGGGAACTGCTCGACGCGGTCGGCGAGCTGGACCGCGGTCTGGCCGCCGTGCTGGCGCACGGGCCGCTGGGCGCGGCCGAACTGGCCGAGGTCGACCTGCTGGCCAGAATCGACCGACTGACCAGCAGTGGTGATCCACTCGTGCTCGACGGGGTGGTCATCGATCAACTCCGGCGATCCGTGGAGACGATTGCCAGCCATCCGTTCCCGGCGCAGGGCGTGCTCAGGGCCGCGCTGGCCGAGCGGGCCGGCGGGGCACTGGAAACCACGCTGTGGGCGCTGGTCAGGGATGCCGCGGGCAGTGGGGCCGCGCAGCACGTGGCGGCGCACGCGGCCAGGGAATGCCTGGTCGAGGTGCGCGACGAACTGGAACGGGAACTGGCCCTGCGGACCGGCGTGACGCAGCCGGCGCTGAGCGGATCGCTCCACTGAGCGGAGCGCCCAGTGCATAAGGCGTTTTTAGGTCTTTCAATAATCGCCACTGATTTGTGTGGCGATACCGTCACGAACGCATGATCTTGTCTGTCTATGCGTCACTGGTCTGACTAGTCGACCAGTTGCTCAGCGCTGCTGAAGATGACATCGGTTTGCTGAAGGCTCTGGCTGACTGACAACCGCTTGGATGCCAGTCGGCGGCAGACGGTTGCGACGCCGAGGGTGGTGGCGGACACCAGGCCCCACCACGACAGATGGGCGGCAGGGGTTGCGCTGCCCGGTGGTGTTGCGGTAAGGCAAAACGGAGTAATTAGCACTGCGACCCAGCGTGGAGGGCGGGCTAATCGGCGTTACTCTTCGTGGCAGACGAGCGGACTCGCGGGCACGGCTCGGTTACTGTCCAGAACGGAAGCCTGACTATTTGCCATACCTGGGGTTAATCGTCGTCACGCCGAGTGTTTCTCACCTCAACATCCTCACTTTTTTGCCACCAATCGAGGTACATTGACCGACTTAGAGGGGTCCTGGTTGCTGCTCGGGACCCCTCAGTCGCGCAGAAGTACGACCCCGGAACCACCGTGGGCCGGGTGACCGCCGGCGGGATTCGCGACGGTCCGTCGCCCTGGTGATCACCCGACGTCACAGGTCGTGTTCGCGCTGACCCCCGAGCAGCGCCGAACACCAACACGGTGAGCACACGAGCCGCAGCAGGCTGACGAGGAGGGTTGATGTCCGACCGCCGGGTGGTCGATCCGGACATTTCGGAGCCCGAGCCACATTCCGCACCGGCGGCGACGGGTAACGGCCGAGCCTTCACCCTGTTCGCGACAGCGCTGCTGGCCGTCGGGCTGGTCGCCGCCGCCGCGGTGTCCGGCTGGCTCCCGTTCCACTCCGGCGCGCACCTGCTGTGGGTCACCCCGCTGCTGCTGGTCGGCTACGTGCTGGCCGAACAACTCGCCATCAACCTCGACGTGCGCGGCGGCACCGGGTGGACCATCTCCTTCACCGAGATCCCCCTGGTGATCGGGCTGCTCACCGCGCCGTTCGAGGTGATGCTGGTCGCGCACGTCCTCGCCGGGCTGGGCACCCTGCTCGGCCGGCGCGTGCTGAACCGGGCCGTCTACAACGCCGGCCTGATGTTCGTGGAGATCTCGGTCGCCTTCACCGTCGCCGAACTGGTCAACCGGATGAACGGGCCGACCGGCGCGCCCTGGGCCGGCGCCTTCGCCGGCGCACTGGCCGTGCCCCTGGTCGCGATCCTGCTCGGCCTGGTCGCCCTGCACCTGATGGGCCAGCGCATGCGGGTCACCGCCGCCGCCCGGCTGGTGCTGAGCACCCTGGTGGTCGGCCTGCTCAACACCGCCGTCGGCCTGGTCGGCTACCAGGTGGTGGTGACCACGACCTGGGGCTGGGCCCTGGTGGTGGTGGCCTTCTGCGGCCTGATCGCGCTGTACGTGGCCTACTCCGGGCTGCTGCGCGAGCAGCGCGACCTGGAGGCGCTCAGTGACGTCAGCCTGCGGGTGGCCCGCTCCGGCCAGCAGGCCGCCGCACCCCGCGCCGGCCTGCGCGGCCAGTCCGGCCAGTCCGGTCAGGAGGCCACCGCCGGCGAGGACGGCGACGACATCGAGTGCGACGACGAGTGGCAGTCGATCGCCGACCGGATCCGGGAACAGCTCAACGCCAACCGGGTGGTGCTGCGGCTGCGCGTCGAGGCCCAGCCCTACCCGCACACCATCGTGGCCGGCGCGGACCTGCCCGAGGAGATGCGCCGGGCCGACGGCCGGGCCCTGCGCGAGGACCCGGTGCTCCAGCTGCCCGGCAGCGACGTCCGGTACTTCCGGGCCGCGGACGCGCCCGAGGAGGTGCGCGAGGCACTGGCCCGCCGCCAGGCGGGCGAGGCGCTGGTCGTGCCGCTGCGCGGCGCCACCCAGCTGCTCGGCGTGGTCGAGGCGCACGACCGGCTCAGCCGGTGGCGCGGCTTCGGCAAGGCCGACATCCAGCTGCTCCGCACCCTGGCCAGCCATCTGGCCACCGCCGTGGACAACCGGCGGCTGCTGGCCAGGCTGCGCCACGACGCCTACCACGACCCGCTGACCGGCCTGCTGAACCGACCCGGCTTCCGCGAGTCCGCCGGCGAGCTGCTGCGCCAGCACGCGCGGGCGGTGGTGCTGCGCATCGACCTGGACGTGCTGTCCACGGTCAGCGACGCGCTCGGCCACGCCTGGGGCGACCGGATGGTGGTGGCCGCCGGCCGCCGGCTGCGCGACGGGCTGGGCCGGGACGTGCTGCTGGCCCGGCTGGAGGGCGGCTCGTTCGCCGCGCTGCTGGTCGACTGCCAGCCCGAACAGGCCCACGAGATCGCCGAGAAACTGCGCGCCGAGCTGTCCGTGCCCTACCCGGTGGACCGGCTGACCGTGGAGGCCAGCGCGGTCATCGGCTACGTGCCCACCACCGCGCTGGAGGCCGAGACCGAGGAGCCGGACGCGGACGGGCTGCTGCAGCGCGCGGACGTGGCCGTCCGGGCCACCAAGACCAGCGACCCGGTCCGCGCCTACGTGCCCAGCATGGGCCAGATCTTCCTGCGCCGGTTCCAGCTGGTCACCCAGTTCCGGCAGGCGCTGGAGAACGGCCAGGTCTCCGTGCACTACCAGCCCAAGGTGGCGCTGCCCAGCCGGCAGGTGGTCGGGGCCGAGGCGCTGGTGCGCTGGCGCCACCCCGAGTTCGGCCGGCTGGACCCGGACGAGTTCGTGCCCGCGGTGGAGGCCACCGGCCTGGTCGACGCGCTGACCACGTTCGTCATGGAGTGCGCCCTGGAGCGGGTGCGCGCCTGGATGGACCGGGGCCTGCGGATGTCCGTGGCGGTCAACCTGTCCGTGCGCAACCTGGCCGACGAGGACTTCCCCGACCGGGTGGCCGAGGCGCTGCGCCGCTACGACGTGCCACCCGCGCTGCTCACCTTCGAGCTGACCGAGTCCGGGGTGATGTCCGACCCGGAGCGCGCCCTGCCGGTGCTGCGCCGGCTGCACGCGCTGGGCGTGGTGCTGGCCGTGGACGACTTCGGCACCGGGTACTCCTCCCTGGCCTACCTGCGCCAGCTGCCGGTGGACGAGGTGAAGATCGACAAGAGCTTCGTCTTCGGCATGGGCACCGACCTCGGCGACATGGCCGTGGTGCGCTCCATCGTGGAGCTGGGGCACTCGCTGGGGCTCACCGTGGTGGCCGAGGGCGTGGAGGAGGACGCCGCCCGCGACCAGCTGGTGGCCATGGGCTGCGACGTCGCCCAGGGCTACCTGATCTCCCGGCCGCTGTCCGAGGACCGGCTGGAGGCCTGGTTGCAGGCCAGAACCGTGCGGATGCAGGGCGGGCGGAATGAGACGGTGCTCACGCTGGTGCACTGATCCTGGGGTTTTGCCGGACCCCGATTTCACAACCGGGCGGATCGTTGTGTAGAGTCATCCTCGCTTGAACGAGAGCAGGCCCCAATAGCTCAGTCGGCAGAGCGTCTCCATGGTAAGGAGAAGGTCTACGGTTCGATTCCGTATTGGGGCTCGATGATCCAGCCGTGGTGCTCCCGCAAGCAGGACACCACGGCTGAGTCATGTGAGGCGGTGTAGCTCAGTCGGTAGAGCAAGCGGCTCATAATCGCTGTGTCGCCGGTTCAAGTCCGGCCACCGCTACGCGAGTTGGTGAGCTGTGCTCACACACGTGAGCCTGGCTCGCTTCGCAGTGCCTTCTGGGGGCCCAGCCCCCAGGCCCCAGCCGGAGGGGCTCCGCCCCCCGGACCCCCCAACGCCAGCGTGACCACGTTGGTCAGGGGGGTGGACCAAACCCCAGCCGGGGGCAAGCCCCGGGATCCTCAAACGCCGGCGGGATCTGTTGGCGTGGATCGAAACCGTCTGAGAGGAGCATCTCTCGTGGCTGCCACCGATGTGCGACCCAAGATCACGCTGGCGTGCGAGGAGTGCAAGCACCGCAACTACATCACCAAGAAGAACCGGCGCAACGACCCGGATCGTCTGGAGATGAAGAAGTTCTGCCCGAACTGCGGCACGCACCGGACGCACAAGGAAACCCGCTGAACCAGCGGGTCCACCAGGGCTCGACGAGGCCACCTTCCCACCCGGGGAGGTGGCCTCGTCGCTTTCCGGGCGGGCCGTCTTGGGTAGCCTGCTCCGGTGGCACTGGACCAGTCGTTCATCGGACGTGAGTACCCACCGCTGACCTACACCGTGGGCCGGGAGAAGATCCGCGAGTTCGCCGAGGCGATCGGCGACACCAATCCGGTGCACCACGACCCGGCAGCGGCCAGGGCCGCCGGCTACCACGACGTGGTGGCCCCGCCCACCTTCGCCGCCATCGTCAACCTGCGGGCGATGAACGTGATCACCGGCGACCCGGAACTGGGGCTGGACTTCAGCCGCGTCGTGCACGGCGACCAGACGTTCGTGCACCACCGCCCGATCCAGGCCGGCGACGAACTGGTCACCGTCGCCCACGTGGACAACATCATGGCCAGGGCCGGGAACGACTTCCTGTCGGTGCGGGCCGAGATCACCACGGCCGACGGCGAACCGGTGTCCACCCTGCGCGCCACCCTGGTCGCCAGGGGCACGGCCGCGGCAGCAGCAGAACAGGAGGCAGGGGCGTGAGTGAGCTGACCGGTCCGTCGGTGGACACCGCACAGCGGGTCAACGTGGGTGACGAGCTGCCCCCGCTGCGGGTCCAGCTCACCAGGGCGGACCTGGTCCGCTACGCCGGCGCCTCGCTGGACTTCAACCCCATTCACTGGAACGAGCGGTTCGCCCGCGAGGTCGGACTGCCCAACGTGATCGCGCACGGCATGCTCACCATGGCGCTGGGCGGCCGGCTGGTCACCGACTGGGCCGGGCCCGGCTCGGTGCTGGAGTACGGGGTGCGCTTCACCCGGCCCGTGGTGGTGCCCGACGACGAGCAGGGCGCGCTGGTCGAGCTGACCGGCAAGGTCACCGCCGTCGGCGAGGACGGCACCGCGCGGGTGACGATCACCGCCAGGTTCGACGGCCAGACCGTGCTGGGCAAGGCCGTGGCCACGGTCCGCCTGCCCTGAGCACCGATCCCGAGTAGTACTGAGCACCGCTGACACACAGCCGGGCGGGGCTGGTTCGACGCGCACACGCCGAACCAGCCCCGCCCGTGTTCTTCTGCCAACCCTCTTTCCTCGGCGTCACCCGTTCAGCCACCGGGCCCGCGGTCCACCACCGAGACCGAGGAGCCGCCCGTGCGCAGGCATGATGACCTGATTTCCCGCTTTCCGGGCGGTTGGCTCATTTCTCCACTCTTTCGCGGCGTCACCGTTCGTTGGTGACGGTCACCTGCTCGAGCTGGTCCTGCAACTCGCTGACCGCCTGGCCGATGACCACGGTCCACCAGATGCAGCCGACCAGACCGAGCACGGACAGGATGGCGCCGGCGATGGACAGGCCCTTGTTGTTCGCCTGCCCCTTGTTGACGCGGACGATGCCGACGATCGACAGGACCAGACCGACGATCACCAGCGGCCAGGCGACCACGTTGATGAACGGGATGACGCTCAGAACCAAACCGACCAGGCCGAGGACGAACCCGGCGGTGCCCAGGCCGTTCTTCGGCTGCTGCGGGAGCTGGACCTGGGGTGCGTAACCAGCCTGCGGCGGCATGCCTGGCATCTGCGGTGCGGACATTGGGGAGATTCACTCGCTTTCGCGTCGCCTGTGTTGACTCAGCCCCTCCCGGGCCGAGGGCGTGAGATTAGCGTAAAAAAGTGACCGGATCGGCCAACTTTAGGCGATTTGTTAACTCTCAGTGATCACCTTGTGTCTTCTTGATCTACCTCTTTACGCCGGATCGGCGTAATCGATCACCCGAATGGCCCTGCCTGCCGGGGTCTTCTGTCTGCGCTGCGTGTCCCTTTTGGTGGACTGTCCGGGCCGGCATGCCTCGGGTTGACCGGCTTAGTCCATTAACCTATGGTCATAGGTAATTAGAGTTTGAGGAGCGCGCTTGATCGAGTTCCGGGTTGAGACCGGCTCCGGGGTTCCGCCCTACCTGCAACTGGTGCACCAGGTCGAACACGCGCTGCGGCTGGGGCAGCTGCGCGTGGGCGACCGCCTGCCCACGGTCAAGGAAGTGGCGAAACGCCTGGTCATCAACCCCAACACGGTCCTGAAGGCCTACCGCGAACTGGAACACAAGGGCCTGGCCAAGGGCCGCCCGGGACAGGGCACGTTCGTCGAACGCGAACTGGCCGGGCTGCCCGTGGAGCGCCAGGCCGAACTGCGGACCGCCCTGGACAGCTGGTTGGCCAGCGCCTACCAGGCCGGTATGGACGCCGACGGCATCGCCGCGATGGTGGCCACCGCGCTGCACGAATTCCGTCCTGAGGGGAGCACATGACCGAGACCGCGATCGCGGCCACCCGCCTCGGCAAGCGCTACGGCCAGAAGTGGGCGCTGCGCGACTGCACGCTGCGCGTTCCAGCGGGCCGGGTGGTCGGCCTGGTCGGCCCGAACGGCGCCGGCAAGTCGACGCTGATGAACCTGCTGGTGGGCCTGGACAGGCCCACCACGGGGGAGTTGGACCTGCTGGGCGAGCGGGTCGGGCCGAACCGCGCGCTGGACCGGGTGGCCTACATCGACCAGGAGCACACCCTCTACCGCAACTTCAGGGTGCACGAGGTGTTGAAGGCGGGTCGGCTGCTCAACCCGCGCTGGCACGAGCAGGACGCGGTGGACCGGCTGCACGAGTTGAACATCCCGCTGACCAGCAAGGTCGGTCGGCTCTCCGGTGGACAGCGGGCCCAGGTGGCCGTGGCCGCCGCCCTGGCCAGGCGGCCCGACCTGCTCATCCTGGACGAGCCGGTGGCCAGCCTCGACCCGGTGGCCCGCCGCGATCTGATGGCCACCCTGATGGCGGCCAAGGCCGACCGGGACTGCACGATCGTGCTCTCCTCGCACGTCGTCTCCGAACTGGAGCGGCTCTGCGACCACCTGGTGGTCCTGGACCACGGCGAGGTCCGGCTCGCCGGGGACATCGACGACCTGCTCGACGGCCATCGGCTGCTGACCGGCCCGGCGGCCACCGCCGACCGCGCACCGGTCGGCACCTGCCGGGTGGTGCACCAGGAGCGCGCCGGCGACCAGGTCTCCCTGCTCGTCCGCGGCGCACCGCCGGCCGCCGACCCTGCCTGGCACGCCCGGCGGGTGAACCTGGAAGAGCTGGTCATGCACTACCTGGCCAGCGCGGCCGACACCACCGGCGGCGGGAAACACCCCGCCGTGCTGGGCTGATCCCCGCCCGAACATCCCGACGACCGGTCGCGGGCCGGTGAATCCCCGCGTGGCCCTCCCCGGATCGGGTAGAAGTCGACCGGTTGGCCCGGCGCACCCGTGGCGGTTGCGCTGGAATGGGCCGTGTTCGCCATCATCCTCTTTCTCGCTGGTCCCGGCGCGAGTCGCGGGACCGATTTGTCACGCCGCCGGTCCGGTTGACGACACCGCGGTTCTTCCCGGGTCGAGCCGACAGCGGCATTCGTTGTTCCCTGAATGGAGTCATCGCGTGTTCTGGATGACCTGGCGGCAACACCGCCTCACCCTGGCCAGCCTCGCGGTCGTGTTTCTCGGCCTGGCTGGCGGATATCTGCTGAGTGGCGCCGCGATGCGCGGGTCGCTGTCCCTGGAGGCGGTGCAGAAATGTTTTGTCGGAACTCCACTGACCTGCCCGGAATGGGCCGGCGTGATCTCCACCGACCGCAATCTGCGGCAGACCCTGCTCCCGGTTCTGCCGGCACTGGTCGGCGTGTTCCTCGGCGCCCCGCTGGTGAGCCGGGAACTGGAACAGCGCACCTTCCGCTACGCCTGGACCCAGGCGATCACCCCGCGCCACTGGCTGACCTCGAAGGTTCTCCTGCTCGGCAGCGCGGTCACGCTGCTCGGCGCGGTGTTCGCCGCGGTCTACCGGTGGTGGTTCACCCCGGCCACCACCGGCGCCGTGACGCTGTACGACTGGTTCGACGTGTTCGACCAGGGAGTGCTGTCCTTTCCCTCGGCCTGCCTGTTCGCGTTCGCCCTCGGCGTGCTGGCCGGCACCCTGACCAGGCGCGTGGTGCTGGGCATGGGCAGTGCCCTGGTCGGATTCCTCGCGGTGTTCCTGCCGCTGGCGATCTGGGTGCGGCCGAACTACCTGCCGACGCTGCGCGTCGACGCCGACTCCTACTACTCGCAGAGTGGCGGATGGGCGACGGATTTCGTTTACCTGGATCGCGACGGAAACGAGTTCGGCATGTGGGAAGCGCTGTCCAGGGCGGGCGTCACCAGCACCACCAGTTTTGGTTCCGAACAGGAGGAACTGCTGGCGCGGGCCGGTTTCCGGGAAATGGTCGACTACCACCCGGGCGACCGTTTCTGGGTGTTTCAGCTCATCGAGGCGGGGATCTTCGTGGCGCTCGCCGCGGGCTGTGTCGCGCTAACGTTCTGGCTGGTGCGTCGCAGGTCCGTCTGAGTTGTCCGACGTGACCGGAACAGAGCCCGAACAGAATTCGAACACGGTGCCCGAACGGCCGGGGGAGGACGTCATGCGCCCACGTTTTCTGGTGTCGACCGTGCTGCTCGCGGTGCTGGTCGTGCTCGCCGGCGCGGGTGGTGCCGGCGCGATCGTCGGCGGCCGGCCCGCCACCGAGCCGTACCCGTTCATGGCGTCGGTGCGCATGCCCCACCAGCCGTGGTTCCAGTGCGGCGGCGCCCTGGTGCACCAGCAGTGGGTGCTCACCGCGGCGCACTGCGTGGACGGCTGGCAGCCGGGCGCGTTCGAGATCCGGGCGGGCAGCGCGGACCGGGACGCCGGCGGTGAGGTGCGGGCGGTGCGCGAGGTGGTGCTGCACCCGGAGTTCAGCCCGGACGTGGGCATCCCCAACTACTGGAACGACCTCGCGCTGCTCCGGCTGGACCGGCCGGTGGCGCTGGCCCCGGTGCCGATCGCGGACGCGGTGGCGGTGGGCGCGCGCGTCCGGCTGCCCGGCTGGGGCCGGGAGTGCAGCGAGTTCGTCTGCCCCAACCCGCCCACCGTCCAGCACCTCAAGGAGCTGGACAGCCAGGTGCTGGCGGACAAGGTCTGCGCCAGGCAGGACGCGAGCTTCAACGGCGCCGTCGAGGTGTGCGTGGACAGCCCCGGGGGCGAGTCCATCTGCCAGGGCGACTCCGGCGGGCCGGCGCTGGTGCGCGGCGCCTCGGGCCGCTGGGAGCTGGTCGGCGTGGCCAGCAACTGGGCCACCGCCGACCCCACCCTGGTGTGCGGCGCGGCCGCGATCTCCTACGCGGACACCACCGTGGCCAGGTCGTGGCTCGGCCAGCGGCTCACCGCGTAGGGCCGCTGGCCGGCCGGGTTCAGCTGGCCTCGCGCAGCAGGTCACCCATCCTGGTCAGGCCGGTCACCAGGTCCTCGTCGCCGAGCGCGTAGGACAGGCGCAGGTAGCCGGGGGTGCCGAAGGCCTCCCCGGGCACCACCGCGACCTCGGCGTGCTCCAGCAGCAGCGCGGCCAGCTCGACCGAGGTCCGCGGCCGCTCACCGCGGATCTGCTTGCCGAGCAGGTTCTTGACCGAGGGGTAGGCGTAGAACGCGCCCTGCGGCACCGGGCAGTCCACGCCGGGGATGGCCGACAGCAGCTCGACCATCGTGCGGCGGCGCCGGTCGAAGGCCGCGCGCATCTCCAGCACCGCGTCCAGCGGGCCGGACACTGCGGCCAGGGCGGCGCGCTGCGCGACGTTGGACACGTTCGAGCACAGGTGCGACTGCAGGTTGGTGGCGGCCTTGATCACGTCGTTCGGGCCGATCATCCAGCCCACCCGCCAGCCGGTCATGGCGTAGGTCTTGGCCACGCCGTTGAGCACCACGCAGGTGTCGGCCAGCTCGGGCACGACCACCGGCATGGACTCCGCCCGGACGCCGTCGTAGACCAGGTGCTCGTAGATCTCGTCGGTGATCACCCAGATGCCGTGCTCCAGCGCCCACCGGCCGATCCGCTCGACCTGCTCGCGCGGGTAGACCGCGCCGGTCGGGTTGGACGGCGAGCAGAACAGCAGCACCTTGGTGCGCGGGGTGCGCGCCGCCTCCAGCTGCTCGACGCTGACCAGGTAGTTGGCGCTCTCGTCGGCGGTGACCGGCACGGCGACGCCACCGGCCAGGGCGATGGCCTCCGGGTAGGTGGTCCAGTAGGCGGCCGGCAGCAGCACCTCGTCACCGGGGTCGAGCAGGGTGGCGAACGCCTGGTAGACGGCCTGCTTGCCGCCGTTGGTGACCAGCACCTGACCGGCGCCGACCTGGTAGCCGGAGTCCCTGGCGGTCTTGGCGGCGATGGCCTCGCGCAGCTCGGGCAGGCCCGCGGCCGGCGTGTACCGGTGGTTGCGCGGGTCGGCGCAGGCCTGCTGCGCGGCCGCCACGATCGGCGCCGGCGTGGGGAAGTCCGGCTCGCCGGCCCCGAAGCCGATCACCGGCCGGCCGGCGGCCTTGAGCGCCTTGGCCTTCGCGTCCACCGCCAGGGTCGCCGACTCGGCGATGCCGCCGATCCGCCTGGACACGCGCGGACGGGCAGAAGTGCTGCTCACGGGGGCTGTCTCGGACGTAGCCATGGCCCTCATCGTGACAGATCCCACCGGTGCCGCCGCCCCCGGCCCAGGGCGCCCGCGACCGCGGTTCCAGACCGCGAACTACCGGGCTGACCTGCGCGGTTGCGATGTTGGGGCGGTCGTGCCGTACACTTCCGAACTTGGAACGTCTGACAGCTTGCCCCACGGGCCACGTGGGGAGGGTGGAAGACGCTCCCAGCCAGGAGCCCGCGGGCATCAAATATGATGGCCGTGGACACCGATGGCCGTGGGTACACGGTGGCTGGTGAAGGGGCGTAGCTCAATTGGCAGAGCAGCGGTCTCCAAAACCGCAGGTTGCAGGTTCAAGTCCTGTCGCCCCTGCGTCGATGCGGACGGTGAGCGGAGGATGGCATGAGCAAGCGTGCGAGCTCACCATCTGACACAACACTCCGCGAGTGGCGTCCGACGTACGTCAGCGAGGAGGGTCTGTGAGCGAGGACCGCGAGCAGGAGCGAGCTGGGGAGCGCGACAGCTCAGCTCGTCCGGTCACCGCCGCCGCGCGGCGGGAACGCCGTGCCTCCGCGCGGTCCACTGCCGGTGCTGACTCGGCGGCGCAGACCGTCGAGGCGGCCAAGGGTGCTCGCGCGGCCAGGCCCGCCAAGACCAAGGACTCGGGAGAGTCCAAGTCCGCTGAGGCGGTGAAAAAGGGTCGGCCGACGCGGTCGCGGGACCAGCAGGACAAGAAGCGGTCGCTGTTCGGACGCCTGTTCCGCTTCTTCCGCGAGGTTGTCGCAGAGCTGCGCAAGGTGATCTGGCCGACACGCAAGCAGCTGGTGACCTACACCGTGGTCGTGCTGGTCTTCGTGGCCTTTATGGTGGCCTTGGTGGCAGGGCTGGACATCGCCTTCAACAGGGGCGTGCTCTGGCTCTTCGGCTGAACCGGCCTCGGTCGCCGACGGTCCCGAGCAGTCTGGCGGGACATGCAATGCACGAGAGGAAGCGAGACCAACAGTGACCTCCCACGAGGGCGGCCAGGAGCTGACCGGCCTTTCCGACGAGCGGGTGCTCGCCACCGGCAACGAGGGCGACTCCGAGCGCGTCGGGTCGGTTGGCGAGACCGCCAACGAGATCGAGCCGGAGGACACGCAGGATCAGCCGCGGGAGTCGGACGCGGACTCGGAGCAGGACGAGGACGAGGACGAGGCGACCGAGGGGGCCGTCGCCGAGGTTGACGAGGACGAGGCTGACGAGGTGCACGACCCGGCAGCCGAGATGCGTGCGGCCCTGGCCAGGGCCCCCGGCGAGTGGTACGTCGTGCACTCCTACGCCGGCTACGAGAACAAGGTCAAGACTAACCTCGAAACCCGGATCCAGACCCTGGACATGGAGGAGTACATCTTCCAGGTCGAGGTGCCGACCGAGGAAGTCACCGAGATCAAGAACGGCCAGCGCAAGCAGGTGCAGCGCAAGGTCCTCCCCGGTTACATCCTGGTCCGGATGGAACTCAACGACGCCTCGTGGAGCGCGGTGCGCAACACCCCGGGGGTCACCGGGTTCGTCGGCGCCACCTCCAAGCCGTCGCCGCTGAGCATCGACGAGGTGCTGAAGTTCCTGCTGCCGCAGGCCGAGCGGGAGAAGCCGGCCGCGGGCAAGGCGGCACCGAGCGCGGTGGCCAAGCCAACGGTCGAGGTGGACTTCGAGGTCGGCGAGTCGGTCACCGTCATGGACGGGCCGTTCGCCACGCTGCCCGCGACGATCAGCGAGGTCAACGCGGACGGCCAGAAGCTGAAGGTCCTGGTGTCGATCTTCGGCCGGGAGACGCCGGTCGAGCTGTCGTTCACCCAGGTCTCCAAGATCTGACCGACCCGAGGGGTCGGCGGCCACGCGGCGTGCCGCAAGGTCGGCCGCGCGGACACGGGCGACACCCGCCTGTCGGGTGCCGCCACGAGCGGAACACACAGGAAGCACAATGCCACCCAAGAAGAAGAAGCTCGCAGCGATCATCAAGCTGCAGATCACGGCTGGCCAGGCCAACCCGGCGCCGCCGGTGGGTCCGGCGCTCGGTCAGCACGGCGTCAACATCATGGAGTTCTGCAAGGCCTACAACGCCGCGACCGAGTCGCAGCGTGGCACCGTGGTGCCGGTCGAGATCTCCGTGTACGAGGACCGGTCGTTCGACTTCAAGCTCAAGACCCCGCCCGCGGCGAAGCTGCTGCTCAAGGCCGCTGGCGTGGACAAGGGCAGTGGCGAGCCGCACCGCACCAAGGTCGCCAAGGTGACCATGGACCAGGTGCGCGAGATCGCCCAGACCAAGATGGCCGACCTCAACGCCAACGACATCGACCAGGCGGCGAAGATCATCGCCGGCACCGCCCGCTCCATGGGCATCACGGTCGAGGCCTGATCGTCCCAGCCTGATCCGTGGACCGCGATCGCGTCGCTCGGTCTGCTCCTCCTGACCGGCCGAGCCGCCCTGGTCGCGACCCGCGAGTGGGAGGGCCCAGCGCTGGCCCGAACCACTACTGATCCTCCCGCCGTGACGCGCACCCGCCCCCGGGTGGTTGTGCCGTCGTCGACGGCAACCGATACCGAAGGAACAGCCAATGAAGCGCAGCAAGGCATACCGCCAGGCCGCCGAGCTGGTGGACCGCGAGCGGCTCTACTCGCCGCTGGAGGCCGTCCGGCTGGCCAAGGAGACCTCCAAGATCAAGCTGAACGCCACCGTCGAGGTCGCCATCCGGCTTGGCGTCGACCCCCGCAAGTCCGACCAGATGGTGCGTGGCACGGTCAACCTGCCGCACGGCACCGGCAAGACCGCCCGGGTGGTCGTGTTCGCCGTCGGTGACAAGGCCGCCGAGGCCGAGGCCGCCGGCGCCGACGCGGTGGGCAGCGACGACCTGATCGAGCGCATCCAGGGTGGCTGGCTCGACTTCGACGCCGCCATCGCCACCCCGGACCAGATGGCCAAGGTGGGCCGCATCGCCCGCATCCTGGGCCCGCGCAGCCTGATGCCGAACCCGAAGACCGGCACGGTGACCCCGGCGGTGAGCAAGGCCGTCGCGGACATCAAGGGCGGCAAGATCAGCTTCCGGGTGGACAAGCAGGCCAACCTGCACCTGGTCATCGGCAAGGTGTCGTTCGAGCCGGAGAAGCTGGTGGAGAACTACGCCGCGGCGCTGGACGAGATCCTGCGGGCCAAGCCGTCCGCGGCCAAGGGTCGTTACCTGAAGAAGATCACCGTCAGCACCACCATGGGCCCGGGCATCCCGGTGGACCCGAACCGCACCCGCAACCTGCTCAGCGACGAGGTTGCTTCCGCTTCCTGAGCGTCCCGCTTGCGTTCGTGTGCCCGGAGGGGCGATCCCACATCGCTGGGATCGCCCCTCCGGCGTCTTCCGGGGTCCGCGCGCGTCCGGATCAGCCGCCCACGCAGTCGGCCGGCTCGTTCTCGTGCCCGGAGATGATCCACCCGCCGTTGTCCTGCCTGGTCAGCGTGAACCGGCCGAGGCGCTGGCCGCCCTGCACGACCAGGTCGGCGCACGAGCTGATCTCGGTGGTGGTGCCGGCCGGGACCTTGGTCGTGTCGTTGCGGAACACCGGCTCGGCATAGCTGGACTTGCGCTGCACCGCGGCGCTGAGCTGGCGCATGGCCTGCGGGCAGTCGGGCGCGCCGAGATCGGTGGCGAAGGTCTGCTTGGTGGCGTCGGTGAACAGCGCGCACGCGTCGTCGGGCAGCCCCTGCGCGATGTGGTCGTAGAGCATGCGCACGGTCTCGCTCGGCTTGGTCGGCAGCAGCTGGTTGGTCTCGGTGCGCCCGCCGCCGGCCGCCTCCTCGGGTTCCTCGCCGAAGTAGTACTGGTAGGCCCAGTTCAGCAGGAGCAGCACCACCAGCACGGTGACCGCCAGCCGGATCAGCCGACGGACCAGCCGCAGCCGCAGGACGCGCCGCCACAGCGGGGTGCGGGGGGAGCCGGGCGGGTGGGGCGGTCCGGACGGCGGCTGGGGCGGCCACCGGCCCTGGTCGATCACGGGCACCGGGGCCGCGCCCGGCCCGGGGGCTGTGCCGGGTGCGGGCACCGGGAGCGAGGCCGAGCCGGGGACCGTTCCGGCTGCCGGACTGGCCCCGGGTGGTGCGGGCAGGGCCGGTGGGCCGCCGGCGGCGCCCGGTGTGCTGGCGGCGGCCGCGTCGTTCTGCTGCTGCGCCTCCTGGAAGCGCAGGAACTGCTGGAACTGCTGGAACTCCTGGAACCGGCGGAGTTGGTCCGGGTCGAGCCTGGCGTCCGCTGGCTGCTCGTTCTCGCCCACGCCTGACATCATGCCGGGTGCGCGGGGTGATTTGGCTGTCCGAGTTGTCCTGACGTATCCTCGTTCCGGTTCCACCAGAGACCGCTGGTCTTCCCCTGTGCTCACACCGCGAGGTGGCGGCCCCGGGGAGCGAAGGTCCCGCGACGCGGGCGGCCTGCGTAGGAGGACGAGGCTGGTTGACACGCCCTCGCGCGTGTCCGCCGTTCTGTTGTACGCCCCGTGCCGCCTGCGCCGGGGCGTTTGTCGTTTCCGGGCCTGTTTCGGGCCGTTCGGCCGACCAGATCCCGTGTGCCCCGCGTGGTCACGTCCGGCGTGACGTGTCACGCGCTATCAGCCAGAGAGGAGGCGACCATGGCGAAGCCCGACAAGGTGGCTGCGGTTGCGGAGATCGCGGACAAGTTCCGCGCCAGCTCGGCCGCTGTCGTCACCGAGTACCGCGGACTCACCATGGCGCAGCTCAGCACGCTGCGTCGCGCTCTCGGGGCTGGCGCCACCTACCGGGTCGCGAAGAACACGCTGGTCAAGCGTGCCGCCGAGGACGCCGGCGTGCAGGGTCTGGAAGACCTGCTCACCGGCCCCACCGCCATCGCCTTCGTCGAGGGCGAGCCGGTGGACGCTGCCAAGGCGCTGCGTGACTTCGCCAAGGACAACCAGGCCCTGATCATCAAGGGCGGCTACATGGATGGCCGTCCGCTCTCGGTTGACGAGGTCAGCAAGATCGCTGACCTGGACAGCCGTGAGGTGCTGCTCGCCAAGCTGGCGGGCGCGATGAAGGGCAACCTGTCCAAGGCTGCCGGCCTGTTCGCCGCGCCGGCCACCAAGGTCGCCCGGTTGGCCGCCGCCCTGCAGGAGAAGCGGGCGGGCGGCGAAGCCCCCGCCGACGAGAGCTGACCCACCCCGTAGCAAGTAGGACTTGCCCCAGCGGATGCTCCCGCGGGGGCGCAGTGAGGAAGGAACCGCCACCATGGCGAAGCTCAGCACCGAAGAGCTGCTCGACGCGTTCAAGGAAATGACGCTGCTGGAGCTGTCCGCTTTCCTGAAGGAGTTCGAGGAGACCTTCGAGGTCACCGCCGCTGCTCCGGTCGCCGTCGCGGCCGCCGCCCCGGGTGCCGCTCCGGCCGAGGCCGCTGAGGAGCAGGACGAGTTCGACGTCGTCCTCGACTCGGCCGGCGACAAGAAGATCCAGGTCATCAAGGTCGTCCGCGAGGTCGTCTCCGGCCTGGGCCTGAAGGAGGCCAAGGAGCTGGTCGAGAGCGCGCCCAAGGCGATCCTGGAGAAGGTCTCCAAGGAGCAGGCCGACGCCGCCAAGGAGAAGCTGGAGGCCGCCGGCGCCAAGATCACCCTCAAGTGATCTCGCGGCGTGTCGCCTGACACGCCACCACGGCACCGCCGTTCCGGGGCGGGCATCCCTCGCGGGTGCCCGCCCCGAATGCTTTTCCGGCCGGCTCGCCGCCGGCCGTCCCCCGCGGCCATGCCCCCCGCGGCCATGCCCCGTGCCCCCGTGCCCGCCCGGTTCCGCCGCGCTGACCGTCCGATGAGGACGGACAGACCGGACGTTACCGACTCATGAGTAACTTGCTCGCGCGGTGCTCGTTGCACAGTGCGGACGCGAAGTCTGGGGACGCGTGCCAGCAACGGTGCGGCGGGTTCGGGAGGGGCGATGGGCGTCGAGGTGGTTGTCGAGGGCCTGAGCAAGTCCTTCGGCAGCCAGGCCATCTGGCGGGACGTCTCGCTGACCCTGCCGGCCGGTGAGATCAGCGTGCTGCTCGGGCCGTCGGGCACCGGCAAGTCGGTCTTCCTGAAGTCGCTGGTCGGCCTGCTCACGCCGGAGCGGGGCAAGATCCTGATCAACGGCGTCGACCTGTGCCGGTGCTCGGAGAGCAAGCTCTACGAGATCCGCAAGCTGTTCGGGGTGCTGTTCCAGGACGGCGCGCTGTTCGGCTCCATGAACCTGTTCGACAACGTGGCCTTCCCGCTGCGCGAGCACACCCGCAAGACCGAGGCGGAGATCCGGCGCATCGTGCTGGAGAAGATGGAGATGGTCGAGCTGGTCGGGGCCGAGCGCAAGCTGCCCGGCGAGATCTCCGGCGGCATGCGCAAACGCGCCGGCCTGGCCAGGGCCCTGGTGCTGGACCCGGAGATCATCCTGTGCGACGAGCCGGACTCCGGCCTGGACCCGGTGCGCACCGCCAACCTGAGCCAGCTGCTCATCGACCTCAACGCGCAGATCGACGCCACCATCCTGATCGTCACCCACAACATCACCGTGGCCAGGACCGTGCCGGACAACCTCGGCATGCTCTTCCGCCGTGAACTGGTCATGTTCGGTCCCCGCGAGATGCTGCTGACCAGCGACAACCCCGTGGTGGTCCAGTTCATCAACGGCCGGCGCGTCGGGCCGATCGGGATGAGCGAGGAGAAGGACCAGGCCGCGGTGGCCGCCGAACTGGCCGGTCACCAGTCCGGCCCGCCGGACGAGGATGTGCGCGGGATCGTGCCGCAGCTCGAACCCACCCCGGGCCTGCCCCGGCGGCAGGGCGCGCTGCGCCGCAAGGACCGGGTGATGCGCGACCTGCACGCCCTGCCGGCCGCGGCGCGCCAGGGCGTGCTGGACAGCCTCACCGACGAGGACCGCGCCCGGTACGGGATGCTGGCCGGGGTGGGCGCCCCGGTGGCACCCGCGGCCCAACCGGTGTCGGCTGTCGTGCCGGAGTGGCAGCCCCGGCACGGCCACCTCCCCGCCCCACCCGGTGCCGCCGGCCCGGACCCGTCCGACCAGCGGCCGGTGCGGCGCCGCGGGCGGTGGCGGTTCGGCAGGGGCGGCGGGAACCAGCGGGGAGGGCGGTCCGCATGAGTTCGCCGACGCCGTCGTTTCCGGGAGCCGCCGCCCTGCGGGAGACCGGCCGGCTGTTCGCGTTGGGCATCGACGTGGGCCGGGCCACGTTCAAGCGCCCCTTCCAGGTGCGCGAGTTCATCCAGCAGTGCTGGTTCATCGCCAGCGTCACCATCCTGCCCACCGCGCTGGTGTCCATCCCGTTCGGCGCGGTGATCGCGCTGCAACTCGGTTCGCTGACCAAGCAGATCGGCGCCCAGTCGTTCACCGGCGCGGCCAGCGTGCTCGCGATCATCCAGCAGGCCAGCCCGATCGTGACCGCCCTGCTCATCGCCGGCGCGGGCGGCTCGGCGATCTGCGCCGACCTCGGCTCGCGCACCATCCGCGAGGAGATCGACGCCATGCGGGTGCTCGGCGTCTCGCCGGTGCAGCGGCTGGTGGTGCCCAGGGTGCTGGCCGCCATGCTGGTCGGCCTGCTGCTCAACGGCATGGTCAGCGTGGTCGGCGTGCTCGGCGGGTACTTCTTCAACGTGGTCATGCAGGGCGGCACGCCCGGTGCCTACCTGGCCAGCTTCTCCGCCCTGGCCCAGCTGCCCGACCTGTGGATCAGCGAGATCAAGGCGCTCCTGTTCGGGTTCATCGCCGGCATCGTCGCCGCCTACCGCGGCCTGAACCCCGCACCCGGCCCCAAGGGCGTCGGCGACGCGGTCAACCAGTCCGTGGTTATCACGTTCCTGTTGCTGTTCCTGGTGAACTTCGTCCTCACCGCGATCTACCTGCAGGTCGTCCCGCCGAAGGTGAGCTGAGCATGGCAGTTGTCCCCGAACGCGTGCGCCGGGCCGCGCGGCGGCCGCTGGACGTGCTGGAGAACTTCGGCGACCAGCTCTCCTTCTACCTGCGCGCGCTGGCCTGGGTGCCCCGGGCGCTGCGCCGCTACCTGCGCGAGACCGTCCGGCTGCTGGCCGAGGTGAGCTTCGGCAGCGGTGCGCTGGCCGTGATCGGCGGCACCGTCGGGGTGATGATCGGCATGTCGGTGTTCACCGGCACCGTGGTCGGCCTGCAGGGCTTCTCCGCGCTCAACCAGATCGGCACGTCGGCGTTCGCCGGGTTCGTCTCGGCCTACTTCAACACCAGGGAGATCGCCCCGCTGGTGGCGGGCCTGGCCATGTCGGCGACGGTCGGGTCGGGGTTCACCGCGCAGCTGGGCGCGATGCGCATCTCCGAGGAGATCGACGCCCTGGAGGTGATGGGCGTGCCGAGCCTGCCGTTCCTGGTGACCACCAGGATCATCGCCGGGTTCGTGGCGATCGTCCCGCTGTACGTGATCGGCCTGCTCACCTCGTACCTGGCGTCCCGGATGATCACGATCTGGCTGTACGGCCAGTCGCCGGGCACCTACGACCACTACTTCAACCAGTTCCTGGCGCCGGTGGACGTGCTGTGGTCGTTCGGCAAGGTGCTGGCGTTCTCCGTGGTGATCATCCTGGTGCACTGCTACTACGGCTACCGCGCCAGCGGCGGCCCGGCCGGGGTGGGGGTGGCCGTGGGCCGCGCGGTGCGCACGGCGATCGTCACCACGAGCCTGCTGGACTTCTTCCTCAGCCTGGCCATCTGGGGCGCCACCACGACCGTGCGGGTGGCCGGATGAGGGCCGCGGGTGAGCTGGACTCGGTGAGGTGGTGGCGATGAGCGGTCGTGGCGCCATGGCCAGGGTGCGGCTGCGGCTGCTCGGGCTGGTGTTCGTGGTGGTGATCGCCCTGCTGGTGGCCACGTCCGTGGCCGTCTACCAGAAGGTGTTCACCCCGGTGGTGTCGGTGCTGCTGCGCACCGACCACGTGGGCAACCAGTTGCAGGCGGCCTCGGACGTGAAGGCGCGCGGGCTGATCGTGGGCGAGGTCAGGCAGATCCGCACCCGGGGTGACGGCGCCGAGCTGGAACTGGCGCTGCAGCCGGACAAGGTGGGCCTGCTGCCGAAGAACGTGTCGGCGCGGCTGCTGCCCAAGACCCTGTTCGGCGAGCGGTACGTGAACCTGGTGCTGCCCGAGCGGCCGGCGGCCGAGCACCTGGCCGCCGGTGACGTGATCGACCAGGACCGCTCCAGCAGCGCGATCGAACTGGAACGGGTGCTCAGCGACCTGATGCCGATGCTGCAGGCGGTGCAGCCGCAGAAGCTGGCCAGCACGCTGACCGCGGTGTCCCAGGCGTTGCAGGGCCGCGGCGAGGACCTGGGGGACACCCTGGTGCGGTTGAACTCCTACCTGGCGGAGTTCAACCCGCACCTGCCCACCCTGGAGGCGGACCTGCGGGAGCTGGCCACCCTGGCCGACACCTACCAGACCGCCGCGCCCGATTTGATCCAGGCGCTGGACGACGCCACCGTGACCAGCCGGACCATCGCCGAGCAGCGCGCCAACCTGGAGGCGCTGTACGGCGGGGTGACCACGGCCGCGCAGGACCTGACCGGGTTCCTGCGGGCCAACAAGGACAACCTGATCAGGTTGACCGAGGCCAGCCGGCCCACGCTGGAGCTGCTGGCCGAGTACGCGCCCGAGTACCCGTGCCTGCTCAAGGGGTTGACCGACTTCAAGCCGGTGATGGACAAGGCGTTCGGCGCCGGCACCGACGAGCCGGGCCTGCACGTCACCCTGGAGATCACCGTCAACCGTGGCAAGTACCGGCCCAACCAGGACGAACCCGAGTACCGCGACAAGCGCGGACCGCGCTGCTACGACGAGTACCCCGCACCCCAGTACCCGCCGGACGGGCCGATCAGGGACGGCTCCACCCCGCCGCCGGCCGGCACGAGCACCGGCGGCTCGGTGCTCGGGACCGCGGGAAGCGCCGACGCCACCAGCCCGTCCGCGGCCGCGGTGGGTGCTGGCAGCGGCCTCGGCCTGCCCAACTCCCCGCAGGAGCGCGGCTTCCTGGCCAGCCTGTTGGCGCCGCAGCTGGGCGTGTCCCCGCAGCAGGTGCCGGGCTGGAGCAGCCTGCTGGTCGGCCCGCTGTACCGGGGAGCGGAGGTGACCCTGAAGTGATCGGGACCAGCACCACCGCCCGATCGCGTTCGGTTGGTCGTGAACCCGCCTGCCCAGCCCCCACCCACCACCGGGGGGCGAGCCCTGCTCCAGCCTATCGGCCCTGGTCAGAAAGGCCAGGGCGGCGATTCGATCTGTGGATAACCAGCGTGCCTGTGGATAACTCCGCGCTCGATCGGGTGAACGTCGTCGGTGGTGTCGACATCCGTGGCTTGATGGTCGGCGACGAGCACGACACGGAGGTGACCCCATGAGCCGCGAACACCGGGGAGCGACCAGCATCGCCGGACCACTGGTCAAGCTGGTCGTCTTCGCGGTGGTCACCGTGCTGGCCACCGCGGCGCTGGCGGTCACCATCGCCAACGTGGACCTGCGCGACTCGGTCACCTACCGGGCCAGGTTCTCCGACGCCACCCTGCTCAACGAGGGCGACGACGTGCGCATCGCCGGCGTGCGCGTGGGCCAGGTGGAACGCGTCAGCGTGGCCGACCGCAGACAGGCCGAGGTGGAGTTCTCCGTCGACGGCGACCGCACCCTGCCCGCCTCGGTGACCGCCACCATCAAGTACCGCAACCTGGTCGGCCAGCGCTACATCGCCCTGGAACAGGGCGAGCCCGGCCCGGTCAACGCGGTGCTGCCGCCCGGCGGCGTGATCCCGCTGGAGCACACCAGACCGGCGCTGGACCTGACCGTGCTGTTCGACGGCTTCCGGCCGCTGTTCCAGGCGCTGTCCCCGGACGACGTGAACACGCTCTCCCACGAGATCATCCAGGTGCTGCAGGGCGAGGGCGGCACGGTGGACAGCCTGCTCGCGCACACCGCCTCGCTCACCGCCACCCTGGCCGGCAAGGACCAGGTGATCGGCGAGGTCATCACCAACCTCAACGCCGTGCTGGACACCGTCAACGGGCACACCGAGCAGCTCTCCGCGCTGATCAGCACGGTGCAGCAGCTGGTGTCCGGGCTGGCCGCCGACCGGGAGCCGATCGGCGACGCGGTGGCCGCGCTGGCCGGTCTGACCGACACCACAGCCGGCCTGCTGGAACAGGGCCGCCAGCCGCTCAAGGACGACATCGCCGCGCTGGGCGAGGTGTCGCGGAACCTGGCCGACAGCGAGGCCGTGGTGGACGGCGTGCTGCGACACCTGCCCGGCAAGGTGGAGACGATCACCCGAACCGCCACCTACGGCTCGTGGTTCAACTTCTTCCTGTGCGAGGCGGGCGGCAGCGTGGCCGTCTCGCCGATCATCAGCCAACCGGTGACGCTCACCCCGTTGCCCGTGACCCAGTCGAGGTGCCGGTCATGACGCTGTTCGCCCCCGAGCGGTCGCGGCGCCGGGCGCGGCGCGACCCGATCACCACCGGGGTTGTCGGCCTGACCGTGCTGGGTCTGCTCGTGCTGGCCGCGGTCAACACCGACGACCTGCCGATCATCGGTGGCGGCACCACCTACACCGCGGAGTTCTCCGAGGCCGCCGGCCTGAGCCCGGGCAACGAGGTGCGGGTGGCCGGGGTGAAGGTCGGCAAGGTGACCGGTGTCGGCCTGGCCGGCGACCACGTGCGGGTGACCTTCCGGGTCACCGACGCCTGGATCGGCGACCGGACCACCGCGGCCATCAAGATCAAGACCCTGCTGGGGCAGAAGTACCTCGCAGTGGACCCCCAGGGCAGCCAGCCGCTGGACCCGGCCGCGCCCATCCCCAGAGACCGCACCATCGCCCCCTACGACGTGCAGGAGGCGTTCAACGGGCTGGCCGCCACGGTCGGACAGATCGACACCAAGCAGCTCGCCGACAGCTTCACCGTGCTGTCCCAGACCTTCGCCGGTACCTCCGACGAGGTGAAGGGGGCCCTGGACGGGTTGTCCGCCCTGTCCCAGACCATCGCCTCCCGCGACGATCAGCTGGCCGCCCTGCTCGCCAACACCCGCCAGCTCAGCGGCACCCTGGCCGACCGCGACGCCCAGTTCGAACAGCTGCTCGCCGACGGCAACCGGCTGCTCGACGAGGTGCGCACCCGGCGCGACGCGATCAGCGCACTGCTGACCGGCACCCAGAACCTGTCCACCGAGCTGTCCGGCCTGGTCGCGGACAACAGCGCGCAGCTGGCGCCGGCCCTGGAACAGCTGGACGAGGTCACCGACGTGCTGCGGCGCAACCAGGACAACCTCAACCGAGGCATCGCCGACCTCGCCCCCTTCTACCGGCTGTTCGCCAACACCCTGGGCAACGGCCGCTGGTTCGACGTCTACATCTGCGGCCTGCTGCCCCCGTCGGTGAACCTCGGCGCGATCAGCCTCAACGAGGAAGGCTGCCTGCCGCCCGGCGCCGGGAAGGGGACCCGATGAGCAGGACCAGGGTCGGTCAGGACCTCAGCAGGGTGCTCGCGCTGGCCTGCGTGCTGGTCCTGGTCGTGGCCGGGGCCCTGTGGTGGGTGTTCCGGGGCGCGAACAGTCGGCGGATCACCGCGTACTTCTCCTCGGCGGTGGGGGTGTACGTGGGGTCGGACGTGCGGGTGTTGGGCGTGCGCGTGGGCTCGGTGGACGAGGTGGTGCCCGAGGGGGAGCGGGTGCGGGTGGGTTTGTCGGTGGACCGGGCGGTGGCCGTGCCGGAGCAGGCGCGGGCGGTGGTGGTGGCGCCGAGCGTGGTCAGTGACCGGTACGTGCAGTTGGCGCCGGTGTACGTGGGTGGGCCGCGGTTGGGGGACAACGCGGTGATCCCGAGGGAGCGCACGGCCACGCCGGTGGAGTTGGACCAGTTGTACGCCAGTCTGGACGGGTTGGCGACCGCGTTGGGGCCGGGTGGGGCCAACGCGGACGGGGCGCTGTCGGAGCTGCTGCGCACGGGCGCGGCGAACCTGGGTGGCAACGGGCAGGCGCTGCACGA
>NZ_JAMTCK010000005.1:91590-478942 GCF_024171785.1 Goodfellowiella coeruleoviolacea | reverse complement strand
GGTGTTCGTGGTGGTCGCGCTGCTGGGCATCAGCTATGTCAGCGCGCGGTACGCGGGGCTGGACCGGGTGTGGGGCGGCGGCGGGTACGTGGTGCGGGTGCGGTTGGCCGACTCGGGTGGGATCTTCAGCGACGCCGAGGTCACCTACCGCGGGGTGGGGGTGGGCCGGGTGGGGCCGCTGCGGCTGACCGAGCACGGGGTGGAGGTGGACCTGGCCATCGACTCCTCGGCGCCGGCCATCCCCGACGACGTCGAGGCGGTGGTGGCCAACCGGTCGGCCGTGGGCGAGCAGTACGTGGACCTGCGGCCGCGCCGTGACGGCGGGCCGTTCCTGGCCGAGGGCGCGGTGATCGAGCAGGCCGACACCCGCACGCCGCTGCCGGTGGAGACGCTGCTGGCCGACGTGGACGCGCTGGCCGCGTCGGTGCCGGCGGACGCGCTGCGCACGGTGGTGGACGAGCTGGACACCGCGTTCAGCGGCACCGGCCCGGATCTGGCGGTGCTGCTGGACGCGACCAGGGACGTCACCGGCACGGCCAGCGCGCACCTGCCGCAGACCACCGGCCTGCTCACCGACGGGCACACCGTGCTGGCCACCCAGAACGACCAGGCCGACGCCATCCGGTCGTTCAGCGGCGACCTGCGGCTGCTCACCGAGCAGCTGAAGAACTCGGACAGCGACCTGCGCCGGCTGATCTCGGCCGCGCCACCGGCCGCCGCGCAGCTGAGCGGCCTGCTCGCCGACAGCGGGCGCAACCTGGGCGTGCTCGCGGCCAACCTGCTCACCACCGCGACCGTGGTGCTGCCCAGGCTGGACGGCGTCGAGCAGGTGCTGGTCACCTATCCGGCGGTGCTGGTGGGTGGCTTCACCGTGGCGCCCGACGACGGCACCGCCCACTTCGGCCTGGCCCTGAACGTGTTCGACCCGTTGCCCTGCACCCAGGGCTACGAGCGGACCACCATCCGTGCTGGCACGGACACCAGCCCGGCCCCGCCCAACACCCAGGCGTACTGCGCGCTGGGCCGGGGCAGCAACAGCACCGTGCGGGGCGCCCAGAACGCGCCCTACGGCGGTCAGCCCGGCCCGGTCAGCACCACCCGGGACGCGACGACACCGGGCGGGACAGCCCAGGGCTCGGCGCCGCAGGGTGGGACACCGCAGGGCCCGACCGGCCAGCAGAGCACACCCGCGCCGGCCAGCCGGGGCGGGGCCACCAGCCTGGGGCAACTGCTCGGGTTACCCGGATGACCGCGCGGCGGCAACGACTACCCCCCTGGAGAGATCATGGCGAACCGGTCGCTGTTGCGCCTCCCCGCCGGCCTGGCCCGCCTGGCCGGTGCCGACCGCTCAGCCCGCGACATCGCACCGCGGGTGGTCGCGCTGCTCGCCGCGGTGGCGTTCGTGCTGATGGCGGTGTTCGGGGTGCTGTGGTGGACAACCGCAACCAACGACTCGCTGCGCTACGCCCAGACCAGGGACGAGGTGCTGCGCGTCGGCCAGCAGGGCATCGTCAACTTCAACACCTTCGACTTCCGCAAGCCCGACGACGCGTTCGCCCTCTGGCTGGACTCCTCCACCGGCCCGCTGCACGACGAGACCGCGACGATGCGGGACCAGAACAAGAAGCTGTTCGAGGACACCAAGCGCACCACCAAGGCCGAGGTGCTCGACGCCTCCGTGGTCGAACTGGACGACCGGGCCGGCAAGGCCAAGGTGATGGCCGCGGTGCAGACCGTGGTGACACCGGACGGCGGGGAGCCCTACGTCGACCGACAGCGGCTCCAGGCCGAGCTGACCCGCACCGACGGCGGGTGGAAGCTCAGCGCCATCGCCAAGATCGACACCGGCGCGGTCTGAGCCCGTCCGGACCGCAACGCGCAGCCAAGGCCGAAGGGACTCACACCGTGCCACCCACCCGTCGCCGCCCAACCCCGCAGCCGCGCCGTCCCAAGGTCGCCGGCACGCGCACGCGCAACCGCACCGCCGAGGGCACGCGGCCGGCAGCAGCGGCCCAGGCGCCCGAACCGGCCGCACCGGTTGGTCCAACCCCACTGGTCGAACCAGCCAGGCCGGCCGAACCAGCCAGGGGGACCGAATCGGCCGAGGCGGTTGAGGCGGTTGCGGCGGCCGAGCGGCCGACCGTCGCCAGCCCGCGCGCTGACGCCGGTGCGACCACCGCGCCTGTGGACACCCCAGCGGCTGCCGAGGCGGCAGAGGCCGGTGCGGCAGGCGATGCCCCGGGGGAGGCAGGTGCCGCCGACACCGGGCGGGCCGCCGACACTGGGCGGGCCGCTGGCAGCGACGATGCCGGCGAGGCGGACGGCGCCGGCGAGGCCACTGGTGCCGTCGGGGGGCCGGAGGGCTCAGCCGAGGCCGACCGGACCGGGACCGACCCAGCGGCCGAGGCCGGCTCCACCGCCGACCAGGAGTCCACCACCGACCAGGAGTCCACCGCCGAGGGTGACCGCGCGCGGGAGCGGACCGGGGGCGGCCGGTCGGCACGACAACGGCTGGCGCTGCCGGTCGCCCTCGCCGCGCTGCTGGTCTGCACCGGCCTGGCAATCTGGTTCCGGGCCGAGCAGGTCGGGCTGGCCAGCAGCAACGCCGCCACCAACCAGGCGCTGGTGGACACCGGGCGCACCACCGAGGTCAGCGGCCAGGTCACCGAGGCGCTGGAGAAGGTGCTGTCGTTCTCCTACGACCGGACCGACGAGGCCGAGCAGAACGCCAGGACCTATCTGACCGGCCAGGCCATCGACGAGTACAACCAGTTGTTCGCCCAGGTGAAGCAGAACGCCGCCACGCAGAAACTGGTGCTCTCGGCCCGCGTGGTGACCACCGGGGTCAAGGCGCTGGAGGGGGACCGGGCCGTGGTCCTGGTGTTCCTGGACCAGATCGCCACCAGGGCGGACAAGAACGAGTCCAGTGCCAGCGGGTCGATGTTCAGCGTGCGCGCCGAGCGCGTCGACGGGCGCTGGCGGATCGCCGGCTTCGACATGCTCGGCCAGCAGAACAACGCCCAGCAACAGAGCGGCGCCCAACAGCAGACCAGCGCCGCACAGCAGAGCAGCGCAGCGCAGCCGAACGGCTCCGCACCGCAACAGGACGGGGCCGCCGGGTCGGGCACACCTGCGTCCTCACCCCCGGCCGGCGGCCGGTAACATGACGCGTCGGATCGAATACTTGTGGCGACCGGTTTTCGCCGAGTTGGTGTCCGAAAAGACCAGTTTAGCCGATGTGACCAGAGTCACAGTTTGGGGTGATTGGCGCGACTGCGCACTGCTGTTGCTGATCACCACTGGGTGTCGTCGTGTGCACTCACAATGTGAACTGTCTGTGTTTCGGCTGGTCAGGACGGTCACGTCGAGTGAGAACCGGTTCCGCCGACGGGGTGATCGCAGCGTGGCGTCTTGACTCACGGGCCCGCGCAGGTCACTCTGTCGGTGCGGATGTGACCGGTTCTTGCCGGGCCCTCTCGACAGCTGCCGTGTTGGTGGCTAGACTGCCCCTTTGCGCTGCCCTCCTTTCGTATGCCCTTCGCCGAGAGCTACGATTTTGGGCACCACCGCACCCTTGACAGCCGTGCTAGCGCACGCTATTGGCAGCGCTAGCTCGCTTGAGTCCCTGGAAGGACGCATCTTGGCAGTCTCCCGCGCGACCACGGCCACTGCTGCGACCAACTCCACGTCGGGGATCCCCGGAGCGCCCAAGCGGGTCTCGTTCGCGAAGATCCGCGAGCCGCTCAAGGCGCCCAACCTGCTCGACCTGCAGATTCAGTCGTTCGAATGGCTCACCGGCGACGAGAGTTGGTTCCAGCGTCGCGTCGATGCCGGCGATGAGAATCCCGTTGGCGGCCTCGAAGAGGTCCTCAACGAGATCTCGCCGATCGAGGACTTCTCCGGCTCCATGTCCCTGTCCTTCTCCGACCCTCGTTTCGACGAGGTGAAGGCCTCCGTCGAGGAGTGCAAGGACAAGGACATGACGTACGCGGCACCGTTGTTCGTCACCGCCGAGTTCACCAACCACACCACTGGCGAGATCAAGAGCCAGACGGTGTTCATGGGTGACTTCCCGATGATGACGGACAAGGGGACCTTCATCATCAACGGCACGGAGCGGGTTGTGGTGTCCCAGCTCGTGCGGTCCCCAGGGGTCTACTTCGACCAGGCGGTCGACAAGACCACGGACAAGGACGTCTTCAGCGTCAAGATCATCCCGAGCCGGGGTGCCTGGCTCGAGTTCGACGTCGACAAGCGCGACACCGTAGGTGTCCGCATTGACCGCAAGCGTCGTCAGCCGGTCACCGTGCTGCTGAAGGCCCTCGGCTGGACGGCGGAGCAGATCCGCGAGCGGTTCTCGTTCAGCGAGACGCTGCTGGCCACCCTGGAGAAGGACCACACGGCCGGCACGGACGAGGCCCTGCTCGACATCTACCGGAAGCTGCGCCCCGGCGAGCCCCCGACCAAGGAGAGCGCGCAGGCCCTGCTGGAGACGCTGTTCTTCAAGGACAAGCGCTACGACCTGGCCAAGGTCGGCCGCTACAAGGCCAACAAGAAGCTCGGCCTGAACGTCCCGATCAACCAGGGCGTGCTCACCGAGGACGACATCGTCACCACCATCGAGTACCTGGTCCGGCTGCACGCCGGCGAGACCTCGATGGCCGTGCGCAACGGTGAGCTGGGCCCGGACGGCCAGCCCGCCGTCATCCCGGTCGAGGTGGACGACATCGACCACTTCGGCAACCGCCGCATCCGCACCGTCGGCGAGCTGATCCAGAACCAGATCCGGGTCGGCCTGTCCAGGATGGAGCGGGTCGTCCGGGAGCGGATGACCACCCAGGACGTCGAGGCCATCACGCCGCAGACCCTGATCAACATCCGCCCCGTGGTCGCCGCGATCAAGGAGTTCTTCGGAACCTCCCAGCTGTCGCAGTTCATGGACCAGACCAACCCGATCGCCGGGCTGACGCACAAGCGCCGCCTGAACGCGCTCGGCCCGGGTGGTATCTCCCGTGAGCGCGCCAGCATGGACGTCCGCGACGTGCACCCCTCGCACTACGGCCGGATGTGCCCGATCGAGACGCCGGAAGGCCCGAACATCGGTCTGATCGGCTCGCTGTCCTCCTACGCCAGGGTGAACCCGTTCGGGTTCATCGAGACCCCGTACCGCAAGGTCATCGACGGCCGGGTCACCGACCAGATCGACTACCTGACCGCGGACGAGGAGGACCGCTACGTCAAGGCGCAGGCCAACACGCCCATCGACGAGGACGGCAACTTCCTCGAGGACCGCGTGCTGGTCCGCAAGAAGGGCGGCGAGATCGAGCAGATCGCGCCGAAGGATGTCGACTACATCGACGTCTCGCCGCGCCAGATGGTCTCCGTGGCCACGGCCATGATCCCGTTCCTGGAGCACGACGACGCCAACCGCGCCCTGATGGGCGCGAACATGCAGCGCCAGGCCGTGCCGCTGCTGCGCAGCGAGTCGCCGCTGGTCGGCACGGGCATGGAGCTGCGCGCCGCGGTCGACGCCGGTGACGTGGTGGTGGCCAAGAAGGCCGGCGTGGTCGAGGAGCTGTCCGCCGACTACGTCACGATCATGGCCGACGACGGCACCCGGCAGACCTACGGGATGCACAAGTTCCGCCGGTCCAACCAGGGCACCTGCATCAACCAGAAGCCGATCGTCAACGAGGGCGACCGGATCGAGGTCGGCCAGGTCATCGCCGACGGCCCGTGCACGCAGAACGGCGAGATGGCGCTCGGCAAGAACCTGCTGGTCGCGATCATGCCGTGGGAGGGCCACAACTACGAGGACGCGATCATCCTGTCCCAGCGCCTGGTGCAGGACGACGTGCTCACCTCGATCCACATCGAGGAGCACGAGATCGACGCCCGGGACACCAAGCTCGGCGCCGAGGAGATCACCCGGGACATCCCGAACGTCTCCGAGGACGTGCTCGCCGACCTCGACGAGCGCGGCATCATCCGGATCGGTGCCGAGGTCCGCGACGGCGACATCCTGGTCGGCAAGGTCACCCCGAAGGGTGAGACCGAGCTGACCCCGGAGGAGCGCCTGCTGCGCGCCATCTTCGGTGAGAAGGCCCGGGAGGTCCGCGACACCTCGCTGAAGGTCCCGCACGGCGAGAACGGCAAGGTCATCGGCATCCGCGTGTTCAGCCGCGAGGACGACGACGAGCTGCCCCCCGGCGTGAACGAGCTGGTCCGGGTCTACGTGGCGCAGAAGCGCAAGATCCAGGACGGTGACAAGCTCGCCGGCCGCCACGGCAACAAGGGCGTCATCGGCAAGATCCTGCCGGTCGAGGACATGCCGTTCCTGCCGGACGGCACCCCGGTCGACATCGTGCTGAACACCCACGGCGTGCCGCGTCGAATGAACATCGGCCAGGTGCTGGAGACCCACCTCGGGTGGATCGCCAAGCAGGGCTGGAGCATCGAGGGCAACCCGGAGTGGGCCAGCAAGCTGCCCGAGGAGCTGTACCACGTCGAGCCGGGCACGAACACGGCCACGCCGGTGTTCGACGGTGCCCGCGAGGACGAGATCACCGGCCTGCTCGGCTCGACCCTGCCCAACCGGGACGGCGAGCGCATGGTCGGCTCGGACGGCAAGGCGCAGCTGTTCGACGGGCGCAGCGGTGAGCCGTACCCCTACCCGGTCGCGGTCGGCTACATGTACATCCTGAAGCTGCTGCACCTGGTGGACGACAAGATCCACGCCCGCTCCACCGGCCCGTACTCGATGATCACCCAGCAGCCGCTGGGTGGTAAGGCGCAGTTCGGTGGTCAGCGGTTCGGTGAGATGGAGTGCTGGGCCATGCAGGCCTACGGCGCCGCCTACACCCTCCAGGAGCTGCTCACCATCAAGTCCGACGACGTCCTCGGCCGCGTCAAGGTGTACGAGGCGATCGTCAAGGGCGAGAACATCCCGGAGCCGGGCATCCCGGAGTCCTTCAAGGTGTTGCTCAAGGAGCTGCAGTCGCTGTGCCTGAACGTCGAGGTGCTCTCCAGCGACGGTGCGGCCATCGAAATGCGTGACGGTGACGACGAGGACCTGGAGCGCGCCGCGGCCAACCTCGGCATCAACCTGTCCCGAGACGAGGCACCCTCTGTTGACGACGTCGTGAACTGACCTCGCCGCCGGGCGGGGGCGCGGCCCAGCGCCGCCGACCCGCCCGGCTCGACCCCTCCAGGCCTGAACCAACTATCAGGGGAGAAGAACCGACGTGCTCGACGTCAACTTCTTCGACGAGCTTCGCATCGGCCTCGCCACGGCCGACGACATCCGCCAGTGGTCGTACGGCGAGGTCAAGAAGCCCGAGACGATCAACTACCGCACGCTCAAGCCGGAGAAGGACGGCTTGTTCTGCGAGAAGATCTTCGGTCCCACCCGGGACTGGGAGTGCTACTGCGGCAAGTACAAGCGCGTCCGCTTCAAGGGCATCATCTGTGAGCGCTGTGGCGTCGAGGTGACCCGCGCCAAGGTGCGCCGTGAGCGGATGGGCCACATCGAACTGGCCGCCCCGGTCACCCACATCTGGTACTTCAAGGGTGTGCCCAGCCGGCTGGGCTACCTGCTCGACCTGGCGCCGAAGGATCTGGAAAAGATCATCTACTTCGCCGCCTACGTGATCACCTCGGTCAACACCGAGCTGCGGCACACCGACCTGCCCACCCTCGAGAACGAGATGCAGGTCGAGCGCAAGCGCGTGGAGAACAAGCGCGACGCCGACATCGAGGCGCGGGCCCAGAAGCTGGAGGCCGACCTCGCCGAGCTGGAGGCCGAGGGCGCCAAGAGCGACGTGCGCCGCAAGGTCAAGGAGAGCGGCGAGCGCGAGATGCGCCAGATCCGCGACCGCGCCCAGCGGGAGCTGGACAAGCTCGACGAGATCTGGAGCACCTTCACCAAGCTGGAGCCCAAGCAGCTCATCGCCGACGAGCTGCTGTACCGGGAGCTGTACGACCGCTACGGCGAGTACTTCACCGGTGCCATGGGCGCGGAGTCCATCCAGCGGCTGCTGGCCGACTACGACGTCAACGCCGAGGCCGAGTCCCTGCGCGAGACGATCCGCACCGGCAAGGGGCAGAAGAAGCTGCGCGCCCTCAAGCGGCTGAAGGTGGTGGCCCCGTTCCAGGCCACCGGCAACAGCCCGCAGGGCATGGTGCTGGACTGCATCCCGGTGATCCCGCCGGACCTGCGGCCCATGGTCCAGCTCGACGGTGGCCGGTTCGCCACCTCCGACCTGAACGACCTGTACCGCCGCGTGATCAACCGGAACAACCGCCTCAAGCGACTGATCGACCTCGGCGCGCCCGAGATCATCGTCAACAACGAGAAGCGGATGCTCCAGGAGGCCGTGGACGCGCTGTTCGACAACGGCCGCCGCGGGCGTCCGGTCACCGGCCCGGGCAACCGGCCGCTGAAGTCCCTGTCCGACCTGCTCAAGGGCAAGCAGGGCCGGTTCCGCCAGAACCTGCTGGGCAAGCGCGTCGACTACTCCGGCCGTTCGGTCATCGTGGTCGGCCCGCAGCTGAAGCTGCACCAGTGCGGTCTGCCCAAGCAGATGGCGCTGGAGCTGTTCAAGCCGTTCGTGATGAAGCGGCTGGTGGACCTCAACCACGCGCAGAACATCAAGTCCGCCAAGCGGATGGTGGAGCGCCAGCGCCCGCAGGTGTGGGACGTGCTGGAAGAGGTCATCACCGAGCACCCCGTGCTGCTGAACCGGGCGCCGACCCTGCACCGGCTGGGCATCCAGGCCTTCGAGCCGCAGCTGGTCGAGGGCAAGGCCATCCAGCTGCACCCGCTGGTCTGCGAGGCGTTCAACGCGGACTTCGACGGTGACCAGATGGCGGTGCACCTGCCGCTGTCGGCCGAGGCGCAGGCCGAGGCCCGCATCCTGATGCTGTCCAGCAACAACATCCTGTCGCCGGCCTCCGGCCGGCCGCTGGCCATGCCGCGTCTGGACATGGTCACCGGGCTGTTCCACCTGACCAGGCTCAAGGCCGACGGCAAGGGCGCCGGGCGGGCGTTCTCCTCGCCGGCCGAGGCGATCATGGCCTTCGACCGGCACGTGATCGACCTGCAGGCGCCGGTCAAGATCCGGATCACCGACCGGATGCCACCGCGCGGCCAGGAGCCCGAGGGCTGGGAGCCGGGTCAGGCGTGGCTGGCCGAGACCACGCTGGGCCGGGTGCTGTTCAACGAGCTGCTGCCCGCGGACTACCCGTACATCAACGAGCCGATGCCCAAGAAGCGGCAGTCGGACGTGGTGAACGACCTGGCCGAGCGGTACCCGATGGTCACCGTGGCCCGCACGCTGGACAAGCTCAAGGACGCCGGCTTCTACTGGGCCACCCGGTCCGGGGTCACCATCGCCATCTCCGACGTGGTCGTGCCGGAGAACAAGCAGGAGATCCTCGACCGGTACGAGAAGCAGGCCGACGTGGTGGAGAAGCGCTACCAGCGCGGCCAGCTGTCCTACGCGGAGCGCAACAGCGAACTCGTCAACGTCTGGAACCAGGCCAAGGACGAGGTCGCCGCGGCGATGGAGGCGAACTTCCCCGAGGACAACCCGATCCCGACCATCGTGAAGTCCGGTGCGGCTGGAAACATGACCCAGGTCGTGCAGCTGGCCGGTATGCGTGGTCTGGTGTCGAACCCGAAGGGTGAGTACATCCCCCGCCCGATCAAGGCGAACTTCCGCGAGGGCCTGACCGTGGTGGAGTACTTCATCTCCACGCACGGTGCCCGCAAGGGTCTGGCCGACACCGCCATGCGGACCGCCGACTCGGGTTACCTGACCCGTCGTCTGGTGGACGTCTCCCAGGACGTCATCGTCCGCGAGATCGACTGCGGCACCAACCGCGGCGTGACCATGAAGGTCGCCGACGCGGTCGACGGTCGCTACAGCCTGGACGAGCACGTCAAGACCAGCGTCTACGCCCGCACCCTCGCCGAGGACGTGGCCGACGCCGACGGCAACGTGCTGCTCAACCGGGGCGACGACCTGGGTGACCCGGCCATCGAAAAGCTGGCCAGCCTGGGTGTCACCAGCGTCAAGGTGCGCAGCGTGCTGACCTGCGAGTCGGCCGTGGGCGTGTGCGCCCAGTGCTACGGCCGGTCGATGGCCAGCGGCAAGCTGGTGGACGTCGGCGAGGCCGTCGGCATCGTGGCCGCCCAGTCCATCGGTGAGCCGGGTACCCAGCTGACCATGCGTACCTTCCACCAGGGTGGTGTCGCCGGTGACGACATCACCAAGGGTCTGCCGCGCGTGGCCGAGCTGTTCGAGGCCCGGGTGCCCAAGGGCAAGGCGCCGATCGCGGACGTCGACGGCCGGGTGCGCATCGAGGACGGCGAGCGGTTCTGGAAGATCACCCTCATCCCGGACGACGGGAGCGAGGAGATCGTCTTCGACAAGCTGTCCAAGCGGCAGCGGCTGGCCAACACCCCGAACGGGCCGCTGGCCGACGGCGACCACGTCTCCGTGGGGCAGCTGCTGCTGGAGGGCACGCCCGACCCGCACGAGGTGCTGCGCGTGATGGGCCCGCGCGAGGCCCAGCTGCACCTGGTGGAGGAGGTCCAGAAGGTCTACCGCTCCCAGGGTGTGGCCATCCACGACAAGCACATCGAGGTGATCGTCCGGCAGATGCTGCGCCGGGTCACGATCATCGACTCGGGCTCGACCGAGTTCCTGCCCGGCTCGCTGGTCGAGCGGGCGGAGTTCGAGTCGCAGAACCGGCGGGTCGTCGCCGAGGGCGGCGAGCCGGCCTCCGGTCGCCCGGTGCTGATGGGTATCACCAAGGCGTCGCTGGCCACGGACTCGTGGCTGTCGGCCGCCTCCTTCCAGGAGACCACGCGAGTCCTCACCGATGCCGCGATCAACGGCCGGAGCGACAAGCTGATCGGCCTGAAGGAGAACGTGATCATCGGTAAGTTGATCCCGGCTGGTACGGGCATCAACCGGTACCGCAACATCCAGGTCCAGCCGACCGAGGAGGCGCGGGCCGCGGCCTACGCCATCCCGTCCTACGACGACGGCTACTACACGCCGGACGTGTTCGGCACGGGCACTGGCGCGGCGGTGCCGCTGGACGACTACGACTTCGGCCGCGACTACCGCTGACGTCGAGTCACTCACCCGTGGCGGGCCCCGAGCGCACCCCAGCGCCCGGGGCCCGTCCCGTTTTCTGGACGGCCTGACGCCTGCTGGGGTCACCACAGGAGGGGCCAGACCGCCGGCGGGCCATGGCGTGGTCCAGGGGCGCGGCCGCGGCCAACTCCGGGTCGCGTGCGCACGCCAGCCACACCGACGGGACCGCATCGGGCACGGCGCCGGTGGAGGCACGCGCGGCTGCGTCCTCCACGGCGGTGTGTGCGGTCTTCTCTCCCCCGTTCGGGTGGTTTTGGGTGGCGGGTTGGCGTGTTGGCGGGCATGGTGGGGAGAGGTAGCCCGGCGGCCTGGCGAGCCAGCGACAACAGAGCTGGATCGCAGGTGACGTGGGCCCCCCCGTTTTGACCCGTACGGGCGGAGCCAGGTATCTTTGCTACTTGTGCCCGACCTATGTCGGGCCGCTCCGCGTGCCCGTGAGCGGTGGCGGTTGTTCTGATGTCAAGTTGACAGATGTCAAATTTGACTTAAGACGGCTGTTACCGGGGGTGCGCGGTAGTCCTCTTGAATCCCAGTGGGACGCCACAGGACTACACGGTCTGTCGCTCACGGGTCTGAGGCTGGGCCGACACGCCCGACCTCGGGATACGGGGACGCGCCAGAAACAGACCCAGACAGACACCAAGTACACAGAGCTCGCACGGACGAGACGCGAACGCGAAGAAAGCCGGTCTATGCCAACGATCCAGCAGCTGGTCCGCAAGGGCCGCCAGGACAAGGTCGTCAAGACCAAGAGCGCGGCTCTCAAGGGGAGCCCGCAGCGGCGCGGCGTGTGCACCCGCGTCTACACCACCACTCCCAAGAAGCCGAACTCCGCCCTGCGCAAGGTCGCGCGTGTGAAGCTCACCAGTGGGATTGAGGTCACGGCGTACATTCCGGGTGAGGGCCACAACCTGCAGGAGCACTCGATGGTGCTCGTCCGTGGCGGCCGTGTGAAGGACCTCCCTGGCGTCCGCTACAAGATCATCCGCGGTTCGCTCGACACCCAGGGTGTGAAGAACCGCAAGCAGGCTCGCAGCCGTTACGGTGCGAAGAAGGAGAAGAGCTGATGCCCCGCAAGGGACCGGCCCCGAAGCGGCCGCTGATCTCCGATCCGGTTTACAGCTCCCCGCTGGTCACTCAGCTGATCAACAAGGTGCTGGTCGACGGCAAGCGCTCGGTCGCCGAGCGGATCGTCTACGGCGCCCTGGAAGGTGCCCGCGAGAAGACCGGCACCGACCCGGTGGTCACGCTCAAGCGCGCGCTGGACAACGTGAAGCCGACCCTGGAGGTGCGCAGCCGCCGGGTTGGTGGCGCCACCTACCAGGTCCCGGTCGAGGTGCGGCCGGGCCGCTCGACCACGCTCGCACTCCGCTGGCTGGTCAACTTCTCGCGGCAGCGCCGGGAGAAGACCATGGTCGAGCGTCTGATGAACGAGCTGCTCGATGCGAGCAACGGTCTCGGGGCGAGCGTGAAGCGCCGCGAGGACACGCACAAGATGGCCGAGTCGAACAAGGCCTTCGCCCACTACCGCTGGTGATCGACCACCGGTCTGCCCGACCGGTGCAACGCCAGCCCTAGTGAGCGCGAATTTGCTGCTCAAGACAGGGGACGACACTCGTGGCACGCGACGTGCTGACAGATCTGGCCAAGGTCCGCAACATCGGGATCATGGCCCACATCGACGCGGGCAAGACCACCACGACCGAGCGGATCCTCTTCTACACGGGGATCAACTACAAGATCGGCGAGGTGCACGACGGCGCCGCGACGATGGACTGGATGGAGGAGGAGCAGAAGCGCGGCATCACCATCACCTCCGCCGCGACCACCTGCTTCTGGGACGACCACCAGATCAACCTCATCGATACGCCTGGCCACGTCGACTTCACCGTCGAGGTGGAGCGCAACCTGCGGGTTCTCGACGGCGCGGTCGCTGTGTTCGACGGCAAGGAAGGTGTCGAACCGCAGTCTGAGCAGGTTTGGCGGCAGGCGACCAAGTACAACGTCCCGCGCATCTGCTTCGTCAACAAGATGGACAAGCTGGGCGCGGACTTCTACTTCACCGTCCGCACCATCGAGGAGCGGCTCAACGCCAAGCCGCTGGTGATCCAGCTGCCCATCGGCGCGGAGAACGACTTCATCGGGTGCATCGACCTGGTCGAGAACCGGGCGCTGGTCTGGCGCGGTGAGGTGCAGAAGGGCGAGGACTACGTCGTCGAGGAGATCCCGGCCGACCTCGCTGACAAGGCCGCGGAGTACCGCGAGAAGCTCATCGAGACGATCGCCGAGTCCGACGACGAGCTCATGGAGCTGTACCTCGCCGGCGAGGAGCTGTCCGTCGAGCAGATCAAGGCGGGCATCCGCAAGGTCACGGTCAACCGGGAGGCCTACCCGGTGCTGTGCGGCTCCGCGTTCAAGAACAAGGGCGTGCAGCCCATGCTCGACGCGGTGATCGACTACCTGCCGTCGCCGCTGGACATCCCGCAGGTCGAGGGCACGCTGCAGGACGGCGAGACGCCGGCCTTCCGCAAGCCCAGCGTGGACGAGCCGTTCTCGGCGCTGGCGTTCAAGATCATGACCCACCCGTTCTTCGGGAAGCTGACCTACATCCGGGTCTACTCGGGTCGGATCGTGTCGGGCACCCAGGTCATCAACTCGACCAAGGACCGCAAGGAGCGCATCGGGAAGCTCTTCCAGATGCACTCCAACAAGGAGAACCCGGTCGAGGAGGCGCGCGCCGGCCACATCTACGCGTGCATCGGCCTCAAGGACACCACCACCGGTGACACCCTGAGCGACCCGCAGGCGCCGATCGTGCTGGAGTCGATGACCTTCCCCGAGCCGGTCATCAAGGTCGCGGTTGAGCCGAAGACCAAGGCCGACCAGGAGAAGCTGAGCACGGCCATCCAGAAGCTCGCCGAGGAGGACCCGACCTTCCGGGTCAGCCAGGACGAGGAGACCGGCCAGACGATCATCGAGGGCATGGGCGAACTCCACCTCGAGGTGCTGGTCAACCGGATGAAGTCCGACTTCAAGGTCGAGGCGAACATCGGCAAGCCGCAGGTCGCCTACCGGGAGACCATCCGCCGCACGGTGGAGAAGTTCGAGTACACGCACAAGAAGCAGACCGGTGGTTCCGGCCAGTTCGCGCGGGTGATCATCGCCCTGTCGCCGCTGGAGAAGACCGCCGACGGTGCGTTCTACGAGTTCGAGAACAAGGTCACCGGTGGCCGCGTGCCCAGGGAGTACATCCCGTCGGTGGACGCGGGCGCCCAGGACGCCATGCAGTACGGCGTGCTCGCCGGCTACCCGCTGGTCGGCCTGAAGGTGACCCTGCTCGACGGTGCCTACCACGAGGTCGACTCCTCCGAGATGGCCTTCAAGATCGCCGGCTCCATGGCACTCAAGGAGGCGGCGCGCAAGGCCAACCCGGTGCTGCTCGAACCGATGATGGCGGTCGAGGTGACCACGCCCGAGGACTACATGGGTGACGTCATCGGTGACCTCAACTCCCGTCGCGGGCAGATCCAGGCGATGGAGGAGCGCAGTGGGGCCCGCGTCGTCAAGGCGCTGGTGCCGCTGTCGGAGATGTTCGGCTACGTCGGTGACCTGCGGTCCAAGACCCAGGGCCGGGCGAACTACTCCATGCAGTTCGACTCCTACGCGGAGGTTCCGACGAACGTCGCGAAGGAGATCATTGCCAAGGCCACGGGCGAGTGAACTCGGAGCCAGGCAGTGAGCATCGCGAAGGCGACGGGGGAGTGACCCCTAACCGGAGCACCGCACACTAGTGCGGGCTCTCCGGGGGGACACTCCCCGGGGTCCGCACAACCGACCCTGACGAGTCGCTGGGCCGAGACCGGTTTGACGGCCCAGCGGAAAGTAAAGAAGTCCAGGAGGACAATCCAGTGGCGAAGGCGAAGTTCGAGCGGACCAAGCCGCACGTCAACATCGGCACGATTGGTCACGTCGACCACGGCAAGACCACTCTGACCGCGGCGATCACCAAGGTCCTGCACGACAAGTACCCGGACCTGAACAAGGCCTCGGCCTTCGACGAGATCGACAAGGCTCCGGAAGAGAAGCAGCGCGGGATCACGATCAACATCTCGCACGTCGAGTACCAGACGGAGAAGCGCCACTACGCGCACGTCGACGCTCCTGGTCACGCCGACTACATCAAGAACATGATCACCGGTGCGGCGCAGATGGACGGCGCCATCCTGGTGGTGGCCGCCACCGACGGCCCGATGCCGCAGACCCGCGAGCACGTGCTGCTGGCCAAGCAGGTCGGCGTGCCCTACATCGTGGTGGCCCTGAACAAGGCCGACATGGTGGACGACGAGGAGATCCTGGAGCTCGTCGAGCTGGAGGTTCGTGAGCTGCTGTCGTCCCAGGACTTCCCGGGCGACGACGCTCCGGTGGTCAAGGTCTCCGGCCTGAAGGCCCTGGAGGGCGACCCGGAGTGGACGCAGTCCGTGCTCGACCTGCTGGACGCGGTGGACGAGAACGTGCCGGACCCGGTGCGTGAGATCGAGAAGCCGTTCCTGATGCCGATCGAGGACGTGTTCACCATCACCGGTCGTGGCACCGTGGTGACCGGCCGCATCGAGCGTGGCGTCATCAACGTCAACGAGGAGGTGGAGATCGTCGGCATCAAGGAGAAGTCGATGAAGACCACCGTCACCGGCGTTGAGATGTTCCGCAAGCTGCTCGACCAGGGCCAGGCCGGTGACAACGTCGGTCTGCTGCTGCGCGGCATCAAGCGCGAGGACGTGGAGCGCGGCCAGGTCGTCGTGAAGCCGGGCACCACCACCCCGCACACCGAGTTCGAGGCGCAGGTCTACATCCTGTCCAAGGACGAGGGTGGCCGGCACACGCCGTTCTTCAACAACTACCGGCCGCAGTTCTACTTCCGCACGACCGACGTGACCGGTGTGGTGACCCTGCCCGAGGGCACCGAGATGGTCATGCCGGGTGACAACACCACCATGTCGGTGCAGCTCATCCAGCCGGTCGCGATGGACGAGGGCCTGCGGTTCGCTATCCGTGAGGGTGGCCGCACCGTCGGCGCCGGCCACGTGCTGAAGATCAACAAGTGATTGGGTGCCGGCCGGTGAGCCCCGTGCTCGCCGGCCGGCCCTGGTCCGGGTGACATCGGAGTTGTTATCCGGGCCGCACCAGCGGACCCCGATTTGGCCGGCCACGCCAGGGTGTGGCATGCTGAACGGGTTGCTCGTCATGGGGCGGTCGGTGCGGTGTTCGTACGGGGAGTTCCCCGTGTAGTACCGACCGACCGCCCCGGCACGAGTGGTCGGCGTCCTGGGGTCCGTCGGACCCCGGTCTGGCCGAGACAATGACATACCTTGGGTCGTACCCGTGTGGGCATGACCCGGGGGGTCTTGGCGGACCGGAACAGGGCCACACCAGGACCGGGGTCGGAAGGCCCATCCCAAAGACAAAAGTCAATGGGACCGGTATGCGAAGCGGCGGCGACACGCCCGACCGCGTGGACCGGATACCGCAGCACCACCTGACTATTGACTTGTGAATAGGGGAGCGGGAGCAGTACTCCCCGGTCTCTACGGCCGGGCTCCACAGCGGTGCGGCCGGGCTCCATAACGGCGAGAAGAGGAACGGCAAGCCATCATGGCGGGACAGAAGATCCGCATTCGGCTCAAGGCCTACGACCACGAGGCGATTGATGCTTCAGCGCGGAAGATCGTCGAGACCGTGACGCGCACCGGCGCCCGGGTCGTTGGGCCGGTGCCGCTGCCCACCGAGAAGAACGTTTACTGCGTCATCCGCTCGCCGCACAAGTACAAGGACTCGCGCGAGCACTTCGAGATGCGCACGCACAAGCGTCTGATCGACATCCTCGACCCGACGCCGAAGACGGTGGACGCGCTCATGCGCATCGACCTGCCGGCAAGCGTCGACGTCAACATCCAGTAAGCGTTGGGCGCGTCATCGAGCGTCGACTTCAGCGGCGGAGAGTAACGAGACCCATGTCTGACAGGCAGATCAAGGGGATTCTGGGCACCAAACTCGGCATGACCCAGGTCTTCGACGACAACAACCGCATCGTGCCGGTGACCGTCGTCAGGGCCGAGCCGAACGTGGTCACCCAGGTCCGCACCGAGGAGAAAGACGGCTACGCGGCCGTTCAGTTGGCCTACGGGGCCATCGACCCCCGCAAGGTCAACAAGCCGGTGACCGGGCACTTCAGCAAGGCGGGTGTGACGCCCCGGCGCCACCTGGCCGAGCTGCGGACCACGGACGCCAGCGAGTACGAGGTCGGCCAGGAGATCACCGCCGAGGTGTTCGAGGCCGGCGCGGTGGTGGACGTGACCGGCACCAGCAAGGGCAAGGGCACCGCCGGTGTCATGAAGCGGCACGGCTTCAAGGGCCTCAGCGCCAGCCACGGCACCCAGCGCAAGCACCGCTCGCCTGGCTCGATCGGCGGCTGCGCCACGCCCGGCCGCGTGTTCAAGGGCGTGCGCATGGCCGGCCGCATGGGCCACGAGCGCGTGACCACGCAGAACCTGACCGTGCACCGGGTTGACGCCGAGGCCGGGCTGCTGCTCATCAAGGGCGCCGTCCCCGGCCCGAAGAACGGCCTGGTGTTCGTTCGTAGCGCCGCGAAGGGTGGTGCGTGATGAGCGAGAACACTCAGGCGAACGCCGAGGAGATCACCGCCGTGGGCACCACGGTCCGCACCGTTGACGTCTACACCCCCGAGGGCACCACCGACGGCACCGTCGAGCTGCCCGCCGAGGTCTTCGACGTCCAGGCGAACATCGCGCTGATGCACCAGGTCGTGGTGGCCCAGCAGGCCGCGGCCCGCCAGGGCACCCACGACACCAAGACCCGCGGTGAGGTCTCCGGTGGCGGCAAGAAGCCGTACCGGCAGAAGGGCACCGGCCGGGCCCGCCAGGGTTCGACCCGCGCCCCGCAGTTCACCGGCGGTGGCACGGTGCACGGGCCCACGCCGCGCGACTACACGCAGCGGACCCCCAAGAAGATGAAGGCCGCCGCGCTGCGCGGAGCGCTGTCCGACCGGGCGCGCGCCAACCAGATCCACGTGGTCACCGGTGTCGTCACCGGCGAGGCGCCGTCCACCAAGCAGGCCAAGAAGACGCTCGGGCACGTCAGCCAGGCCAGGCGAGTGCTGGCCGTGGTGAGCCGGACCGACGAGCTCGCCTGGCTGAGCCTGCGCAACCTGGACTCGGTGCACGTGCTCGGCCCGGACCAGCTCAACACCTACGACGTGCTGGTCAACGACGACGTGGTGTTCACCAAGGACGCCCTGGAGCTGTTCCTGGCCGGCCCGATCGCCGCCAAGGCGAAGGCCAAGTCCTCGGTGGCCGCTGAGGAGGGTGACAAGTGATCCCCGACCCGCGCGACATCCTGCTCGCGCCCGTGATCTCCGAGAAGTCCTACGGGCTGCTCGAAGAGCACAAGTACACCTTCCTGGTGTCCCCGGGCGCGAACAAGACCGAGATCAAGATCGCGGTCGAGAAGGTCTTCGGCGTGAAGGTCGTGAGCGTGAACACGATCAACCGCCAGGGCAAGCGGAAGCGGACCAGGACCGGCTACGGCAAGCGCAAGGACACCAAGCGCGCCGTCGTCACGCTGTCGCCGGAAAGCAAGCCGATCGAGATCTTCGGCGGCCCGGCCGCCTGACGGCGCCGGCAGGACTGCTGACAGGACGAGGACTGCTTAAGAGATGGGCATTCGCAAGTACAAGCCGACGACGCCGGGACGTCGTGGCGCGAGCGTGTCCGACTTCGCCGAGATCACTCGGTCGACGCCGGAGAAGTCGCTGGTTCGCCCGCTGCACGGCCGTGGCGGCCGCAACGCGCACGGCAAGATCACCACGCGGCACAAGGGCGGCGGGCACAAGCGCGCCTACCGCCTGATCGACTTCCGCCGGGTGGACAAGGACGGCGTGCCGGCCAAGGTCGCGCACATCGAGTACGACCCGAACCGCACCGCGCGCATCGCGCTGCTGCACTACGCCGACGGCGAGAAGCGCTACATCCTCGCCCCGGACAAGCTGCGCCAGGGCGACCAGGTGGAGAACGGCCCCAAGGCGGACATCAAGCCGGGCAACAACCTGCCGCTGCGCAACATCCCGCTGGGCACCGTGGTGCACGCGATCGAGCTGCGGCCCGGTGGTGGCGCCAAGATCGCCCGCTCGGCCGGTGCCAGCGTGCAGCTGGTGGCCAAGGAGGGCGCGTTCGCCCAGCTGCGGATGCCCTCGGGCGAGATCCGCAACGTGGACGTGCGCTGCCGCGCCACGGTGGGCTCGGTCGGCAACTCCGAGCACGCCAACATCAACTGGGGCAAGGCCGGCCGCATGCGGTGGAAGGGCAAGCGCCCGACCGTCCGCGGTGTGGCCATGAACCCGGTGGACCACCCGCACGGTGGTGGTGAGGGCAAGACCTCCGGTGGTCGCCACCCGGTGAACCCGGCTGGTAAGCCCGAGGGTCGTACCCGCCGCCGCAAGGAAAGTGACCGGCTCATCGTCCGGCGTCGCCGCGCCGGTAAGAAGCGCTGAGCAGGGAGGGAGTGAAGGATGCCGCGTAGCCTCAAGAAGGGCCCCTTCGTGGACGACCACCTGCTCAAGAAGGTGGACGCCCTCAACGAGTCGGGCAAGAAGACCGTGATCAAGACCTGGTCCCGCCGGTCGACGATCATCCCGGACATGCTGGGCCACACCTTCGCGGTGCACGACGGCCGCAAGCACGTCCCGGTGTTCGTCACCGAGGCGATGGTCGGGCACAAGCTGGGCGAGTTCGCCCCGACCCGCACCTTCAAGGGCCACGTCAAGGAAGACCGGAAGTCGCGCCGCCGCTGAGCGGGTGACGAACTAGGAAGAGTCAAGGGGTAGCAGCGATGAACGCCCGCAACAACGCCGCGACCGCGGAACAGCTTCCGCGCGCTGTGGCTCGGGCTCGCTACGTCCGCACCACGCCGATGAAGGCGCGGCGGGTGGTCGAGCTCATCAGGGGCCGTAGCGCCAGCGAGGCCCTGGCCGTGCTCCAGTTCGCGCCGCAGGCCGCCAGCGGTCCGGTGGCGAAGGTGCTCGCCAGCGCCGTGGCCAACGCCGAGAACAACCTCTCCCTCGACCCCGACACCCTGTGGGTGAGCGCGGCGTACGTGGACGAGGGGCCGACGCTCAAGCGATTCCGGCCGCGTGCCCAGGGTCGTGCGTACCGGATCAACAAGCGGACCAGCCACATCACCGTTGAGGTTGAGTCCAGGCCGGCGGACGACCGCAAGGGCGGCAAGGGTCGCCAGAGCAAGTCGAAGGGGAGTGCCCGGTAGTGGGTCAGAAGATCAACCCGCACGGCTTCCGGCTGGGGATCACCACCGACTGGAAGTCCCGCTGGTACGCGGACAAGCAGTACGCCGAGTACGTGGCGGAGGACGTCAAGATCCGCCGCATGCTCTCCAAGGGCATGGAGCGTGCCGGCATCTCCAAGGTGGAGATCGAGCGCACCCGCGACCGGGTCCGCGTCGACATCCACACCGCCCGTCCGGGCATCGTCATCGGCCGCCGTGGCGCCGAGGCCGACCGGATCCGCGGCGAGCTGGAGAAGCTGACCGCCAAGCAGGTCCAGCTGAACATCCTCGAGGTCAAGAACGCCGAGTCGGACGCGCAGCTGGTCGCCCAGGGCGTGGCCGAGCAGCTGTCCAACCGGGTCTCCTTCCGCCGCGCGATGCGCAAGGCCATCCAGTCGGCCATGCGTTCCCCGCAGGTCAAGGGCATCCGGGTGCAGTGCGGTGGCCGCCTGGGTGGGGCTGAGATGTCCCGCTCCGAGCACTACCGCGACGGCCGCGTGCCGCTGCACACGCTGCGCGCGGACATCGACTACGGCTTCTTCGAGGCTCGCACCACCTTCGGTCGCATCGGCGTCAAGGTGTGGATCTACAAGGGCGACGTGGTCGGTGGCCTGAGCGCCAAGCGCGAGCGGGAGACCACCGCGGAGTCCCGTCCGCCGCGCCGCGAGCGGCCGAGCCGGCCTCGCCGGTCGGGTTCCTCCGGGACCACCCCGGCGAGCACCGACGCCGGCCGGGCGGCCGCTGAGGGCCAGTCCGACCAGAGTGTGAGCGACGCGGCGGTGGACAGCGCACCGGCGGTCAGCACGCCGGCCGCCGCAGAGAAGACGGAGGGCTGAGTAGTGCTCATCCCGCGCAAGGTCAAGCACCGCAAGCAGCACTCGCCGCAGCGGTCCGGTGCTGCCAAGGGCGGTACCCGGGTCACCTTCGGTGAGCTCGGCATCCAGGCTCTGGAGCCGGCTTACGTGACCAACCGGCAGATCGAGTCCGCTCGTATCGCCATCACCAGGCACATCCGCCGTGGCGGCAAGGTCTGGATCAACATTTTCCCGGACCGCCCGCTCACCAAGAAGCCGGCCGAGACCCGCATGGGTTCCGGTAAGGGTTCGCCGGAGTACTGGGTGGCCAACGTCAAGCCGGGCCGGGTGCTGTTCGAGATGAGCTTCCCGAACGAGGCCGTGGCTCGGGAGGCGCTTCGCCGGGCGATCCACAAGCTCCCGATGAAGTGCCGGATCGTCACGCGTGAGGGTGGTGACTTCTGATGGCGGCGGGTACCACCGCGGCAGAGCTGCGTGAGCTCACCGACGAGGAGCTGGTGCTGCGCCTGAAGGAGGCCAAGGAGGAGCTGTTCAACCTCCGGTTCCAGATGGCCACCGGTCAGCTCGACAACAACCGGCGACTGCGCACGGTCCGGCACGACATCGCCCGGATCTACACCGTGATGCGTGAGCGGGAGCTCGGTTTGTCCGTGTCCCCCGATCAGGTTCCTAGTGGGGAGGGTGCGGCGTGAGCGAGAGCCAGAACGCCACCACGCGTAACTACCGCAAGGTCCGCGAGGGCTACGTCGTGTCCGACAAGATGGACAAGACGATCGTGGTCGAGCTTGAGGACCGCAAGAAGCACTCGCTGTACGGCAAGGTCCTGCGCACCACCACCAAGGTGAAGGCGCACGACGACCAGAACACCGCTGGCGTCGGCGACCGCGTACTGCTGATGGAGACCCGTCCGCTGTCGGCGACCAAGCGCTGGCGGCTGGTGGAGATCCTGGAGAAGGCCAAGTAGTTGGAGAGGCCGGGGCCGCCCGGTGGAACGGTGCGCCGTGAACCGTCCACACGGGACACGGCTGGCGCGGGACACCGTGCCACCGGACACCGGGCGACCCGAATCTCCCACCAAACGACCGCGCGCGTCAGGTCGGAAATCTGGCGTGCCAGCAAGGGTCAGGAGTTGAAGTGATCCAGCAGGAGTCGCGGCTGCGCGTCGCCGACAACACCGGTGCGAAGGAAATCCTCTGCATCCGGGTGCTCGGTGGTTCGGGGCGGCGCTACGCGGGAATCGGCGACATCATCGTCGCCACCGTCAAGGACGCGATCCCCGGTGCCGGCGTGAAAAAGGGCGACGTGGTCAAGGCCGTCGTCGTGCGCACCGCCAAGGAGCGCCGCCGTCCTGACGGTTCCTACATCCGGTTCGACGAGAACGCCGCAGTGCTCATCAAGAACGACAACGAGCCGCGCGGCACCCGCATCTTCGGCCCGGTCGGCCGGGAGCTGCGCGACAAGAAGTTCATGAAGATCATCTCGCTCGCGCCGGAGGTGTTGTGATGAAGGTGAAGAAGGGCGACACGGTCGTCGTCATCGCCGGCAAGGACAAGGGCGCCAAGGGCAAGGTGATCCAGGCGTACCCGGACAAGCAGCGGGTCCTGGTCGAGGGTGTCAACCGGATCAAGAAGCACACGCGGGTCACCCAGACCCAGCGGGGCGCGCAGTCCGGCGGCATCGTCACGCAGGAGGCGCCGATCCACGTGAGCAACGTGATGGTCGTCGACTCCGATGGCAAGCCGGCCAGGGTTGGGTACCGCACGAACGACGAGGGGCGCCGGGTCCGGGTGTCCCGCCGCAACGGTAAGGACATCTGAGCATGACCACCGTGGAGAGCACCGAGAAGATCGTGCCTCGGCTGAAGACCCGCTACCGCGAGGAAATCGTCGACGCGCTGAAGAAGCAGTACAGCTACGCCAACCCCATGCAGGTGCCCGGCGTGGTCAAGGTTGTCGTGAACATGGGCGTCGGCGACGCCGCTCGCGACAGCAAGCTGATCGAGGGCGCCGTGCGCGACCTGTCGGTCATCACCGGCCAGCGCCCCGAGGTGCGGCGGGCCCGCAAGTCCATCGCGCAGTTCAAGCTGCGCGAGGGCATGCCGATCGGCGCGCGCGTCACGCTGCGCGGCGACCGCATGTGGGAGTTCCTGGACCGGCTGCTGACCATCGCGCTGCCCCGTATCCGCGACTTCCGCGGCCTGTCGGGCAAGCAGTTCGACGGCAACGGCAACTACACGTTCGGCCTGAACGAGCAGTCGATGTTCCACGAGATCAACCCGGACTCGATCGACCGCCCGCGCGGCATGGACATCACCGTGGTCACCACCGCCACCAACGACGAGGAAGGCCGTACGCTGCTCAAGCTGCTCGGCTTCCCGTTCAAGGAGCAGTGACCACCGACCAGCGGTGGTCCTAAGGAGAACGAAGCATGGCCAAGAAGGCGCTGATCGAGAAGGCCGCGCGCAAGCCGAAGTTCAAGGTGCGGGCCTACACCCGCTGCCAGCGGTGCGGACGCCCGCACTCGGTGTTCCGCAAGTTCGGCCTGTGCCGGGTGTGCCTGCGTGAGATGGCACACCGCGGTGAGCTGCCCGGAGTGAGCAAGTCCAGCTGGTGACCCACCAGTCCACCGGCTGACGCACCCCGGCCAGCCCCACCCTGCTGACCCCCACTTCGCCACAGGCCGCCCGGCAGATCAGAGGACAGGACCTCGAGGATCCGGGTGGAACCGGGGCGAGAAAGGTTGTTAGGTCACCATGACGATGACCGATCCCATCGCAGACATGTTGACGCGTCTGCGGAATGCGAACTCGGCATACCACGACGAGGTCGTGATGCCGCACTCCAAGTTGAAGGCCAACATCGCCCAGATCCTCCAGCGCGAGGGTTACATCGCTGGTTTCCGCAGCGAAGAGGGCGATGTCAGCAAGAACCTGGTCGTGGAGCTGAAGTACGGGCCGAACCGCGAGCGCAGCATCGCGGGTCTGCGGCGCGTGTCCAAGCCCGGTCTTCGGGTGTACGCGAAGTCGACCAACCTGCCGAAGGTGCTCGGCGGCCTTGGGGTGGCGATCATCTCGACGTCGTCCGGGCTGCTCACTGACAAGCAGGCCAGCAAGCAGGGTGTGGGCGGGGAAGTCCTCGCCTACGTGTGGTGAGGAAGGGGGATTAGGGCATGTCGCGCATTGGAAAGCTGCCGATCTCCGTTCCTTCCGGGGTCGACGTCAACATCGACGGCCAGACCGTCAGCGTCAAGGGGCCCAAGGGCACCCTGGCGCACACCCTCGCGGAGCCGATCACCATCGAGCGGGCCGAGGACGGCGCCCTTGAGGTGAAGCGCCCGGACGACGAGCGCCGCAACCGGGCTCTGCACGGGCTGTCCCGCACCCTGGTGCACAACATGGTCGTCGGGGTGACCGAGGGCTACGAGAAGAAGATGGAGATCCACGGGGTCGGCTACCGCGTGCAGCTCAAGGGTTCCGACCTGGAGTTCGCGCTCGGCTACAGCCACCCGGTGAAGGTCGTTCCGCCGGAGGGCATCACCTTCGTCGTGGAGACCCCCACCCGGTTCTCCGTCGTCGGCATCGACAAGCAGCGGGTTGGCGAGGTCGCGGCCAACATCCGCAAGTTGCGCAAGCCGGACCCGTACAAGGGCAAGGGCGTGCGCTACGCGGGCGAGAAGATCCGCCGCAAGGTCGGGAAGACGGGTAAGTGAGCATGAGCGAGTCCACTGCTACCGCTACCAAGCGCCGCACGGTCGGCAAGGACGTCTCCACCACGCGTCGCATCGCCCGTGCACGTCGTCACTTCCGGATCCGCAAGAAGGTCAGCGGAACCCCGGAGCGTCCCCGCCTGGTGGTCAACCGGTCCTCGCGGCACATCGTGGCGCAGCTGGTCGACGACCTGGCCGGGCACACCATCGCGTCGGCCTCCAGCCTGGAGGCGGACGTGCGGGCGCTGGACGGGGACAAGAAGGCACGCGCCGCCAAGGTCGGCGAGCTGGTCGCCGCCCGGGCGAAGCAGGCCGGCATTGCCAAGGCCGTCTTCGACCGGGGCGGTTACGACTACCACGGCCGAGTCGCCGCGTTGGCCGATGCGGCACGCGAGGCGGGGCTGGAGTTCTGAGAGACATGTACGCGATGTACAGCACGAAGACGAACGAGAGGGACGCCTGATGCCAGGACGCACGCGTCGTGACGGCGGGGAGCGCGGCGAACGCCGCGACCGCCGGGACGGTGGCCGCGGCGGGGCGGCCCAGGAGAAGACCCCGCATCTCGAGAAGGTTGTCGCGATCAACCGCGTCTCCAAGGTCGTCAAGGGTGGCCGCCGGTTCAGTTTCACCGCGCTGGTGGTCGTCGGCGACGGCGACGGGATGGTCGGCGTTGGCTACGGCAAGGCCAAGGAGGTGCCGGCCGCCATCGCCAAGGGCGTTGAGGAGGCGAAGAAGAACTTCTTCCGCGTGCCTCTGATCGCCGGCACCATCCCGCACCCGATCCAGGGTGAGGAGGCCGCTGGTGTGGTGCTGCTCCGCCCGGCCAGCGCCGGTACCGGTGTGATCGCCGGTGGCCCGGTGCGCGCCGTGCTGGAGTGCGCCGGTGTCCAGGACGTGCTGAGCAAGTCGCTCGGCAGCGACAACGCCATCAACATCGTGCACGCCACGGTGACGGCGCTGAAGTCGCTGCAGCGTCCCGAGGAGGTGGCCGCTCGCCGCGGTCTGCCGCTGGAGGACGTGGCCCCCGCCGGCATGCTGCGGGCGCGCGCTGGGCAGGGGGTGTGACGACCATGGCACAGCTCAAGGTGACCCAGGTCAAGAGCACCATCGGCACCAAGAAGAACCAGCGTGACTCGTTGCGCACCCTTGGCCTGCGCAAGATCCGCCAGGCTGTGGTGCGCGAGGACACCCCCCAGGTCCGCGGCCTGATCCACACCGTCCGCCACCTGGTGGCTGTCGAGGAGGTCGACTGACGTGACCATCAAGATCCACCACCTGCGTCCTGCCCCCGGCGCCAAGACCGAGAAGACCCGCGTGGGTCGCGGTGAGGGCTCCAAGGGCAAGACCGCCGGCCGCGGTACCAAGGGCAGCAAGGCCCGGAAGAACGTGCCGGCGGGCTTCGAGGGCGGCCAGATGCCGATCCACATGCGGCTCCCGAAGCTGAAGGGCTTCAAGAACCGCTTCCGCACCGAGTACCAGGTCGTGAACGTCGGTGACCTGGCCCGGCTGTTCCCCCAGGGCGGCGCCATCGCCCCGGAGCAGCTGGTCGAGGCCGGCGCGGTCCGCAAGGGCCAGCTGGTCAAGGTCCTCGGCAACGGCGACCTCGGCGGCGTCAAGCTGGACGTCACCGCGCACGCCTTCTCGGGCAGCGCGGCCGAGAAGATCGCCGCGGCGGGTGGCACCACCACCACGCTGTGACCTGAGCACAACCGAACACCACGACGGCCGGCAGGGACACCCCCTGCCGGCCGTCGTGTTCTGTCTGGACGCTTTTCGCTCAATCAGGTGAGCAAGGTGACTGCTTCACTCGCCGACAGTTGGAAAGTGAGATTTTCGGACTCATACTGGAGGGGAGGCAAGGAGGCGTGATCACCATGGCGAGCCAGCACCGGGCAAAGCTGCGGAACAAGGGACAGCTGACGTTGCCTGGCCCCGTTCGGCAGGCGTTGCACGTGACCGAGGATGACGAGGTCGAGTTCACCATCACTGACTCTGGTGACGTGCTGCTGCGCGGACTGACGACCATCCCGGCTGACCAGCGCTGGTTCTGGACACCCGAATGGCAGGCGGGCGAGCGGGAGGCCAGCGAACAGATCGCGGCCGGCGACGTGACGTTTCACGAGAACGTTGACGAGATGTTCGACTATCTCAAGCGGGGCAGTGAGCAGTAGGACGTGCCAACCTTCGAGACGACACCACGCTTTCAGCGTGACTACCACAAGCTGTCTCCTCAGCTCAGGGAGCGCTTCGAGCGAGTGGTGAAACAGGAGTTCGTACCCGATCTGGACGCGGGCCGGTTTCGTCCTGGGCTTCGAGTGAAGCGCGTGCAGAGCGCTCCTGGTGTCTATGAGATGACGTGGGCCCCCGACGGACGGGCAACCTGGGAGTACGGCCCGGAACGACAGCGGGGAAGCCCGCACGTCGTTTGGCGTAGGGTCGGTGATCACTCGATTTTCGACCCTGGTCCGCCATGACGTGACCGCAGGCGGCCGGCTGGGACACCCCTGTCGGCCGTCGTGTTCTTTTCTGGAACGTTTACCCGATCGGGTAGTCAAGGTTCTGTCGTTCATGCCGAAGCCCCCAGTAGGAGATCTTTTTCGGCTGTATCAGCCCGGCAAGGGGGCGTGACCATGGCAGCGCAGTACCGGGCCAAACTGGGGCACGGCGGCCAGCTGATGCTGCCGGCCCCGATCCGCCAGGCCCTGCGGATCGTCGAGGGCGACGAGATCGAGTTCACCGTCACCGACTACGGCAAGGTCGTCCTGCACACGATGACCGACGACGCCACGGAGAAGCGGTGGTTCTGCAAGCCGGAGTGGCGGGTCGAGAAGGACGAGAACACCAAGCAGCCCGCGCTGCCCGACCCGTCCTGCCTGGACACCGACGAGGACCTGTTCCGCTACCTGGAAGACCTGGAACGCCTGAAGGAACAGGCCCAGTCGGCCACCAGCCCCGCCGCTGAGGCACCCCAGCACTGACCGGCCCGACGAGCCGTCCATGCCGGCGGTGGGCGGCCAGCGGGCTCACCAGCCGTCCCGCCAGGCTCGGACGGCCAGGGCTCAGACGTCGTAGTCGCCGTCCTTGACGCTCGCGACGAAGACCGCCCACTCCTCGTGGGTGAAGACGGCGGTGCCGGCCTCGGGCCGCTGGTTGTTCCGCACGTACACCGCGTCCGACGTGAACTTGGTTTCCACGCAGTGCGTGCCGTTGTAGCTGCGGCGCGGGGTGAACCACTCGTTCGTCTTCAGCGGCATGAGGTCACCCTACTTGCAGTTCCTGGTGGCGTTGCTGCATGAACTCGGTGCTGTCCTCGCGCCCGAGAGCCTTGGCTTTGATCAGCTCAAGGTGGTGTTTGGCCAGTTCGACATCTGACGATCGATCCTGGAAGACCATTCGGGAATGGGTGTCCATCATGAGGATGTCCGGGGCGGGGTCAGGTAGCTGGTAGAGGGTCGCCGTGATGCCGAGGAAGGCGTGTGGGCCCGAGCCCAGTGGCAGGATCTGGATGACCACGTTCTCCATGGTGAGGTTGAGCTGGATCAGGTGCGCGAGCTGCTCGCACATGACCTTTGGCCCGCCGATGTTGGTCCACAGCGCTGCCTCGCCCAGAACGCACCAGTAGCGCAGCGGAGCACGGTTGGTGCGGGAAAGGGCCGCGGCGCGCTGCATCCGCGTGGTCACCAGGTTGCTCACCTCGTCGGACCGGCCTTCCTTGCCCCAGCTGACCATCGCCTCGGCGTACGGCCGGACCTGGAGGATGCCGGGAATGATCTCCGACGAGTAGAAGACGATCGATGTCGCCTGCGCCTCCAGGTCAGCGGCTCGTCGATGGTGCCCTGGCAGGGCAGGAGCGCTGAAGGGGCCACGCGGACGCCTGCCTCGTGAGGTCCTGGCGAACTCGATCAGGTCAGCCTGTTCCTCCGGGGCGACCCCGTACTCGTTGAGCAGCTTCTCCAACTCGACCGGCTTCGGTTTGGAGCGTCCGGTCTCCAGGTCGCTGATCTTCGAGACCGTGCAGGCGAGCATGTCCGCCGCGCGCTCACGGCTGATACCGGCCTCCTCGCGCATTCGGCGCAGGGTTGCCGCCACCTGCACGTGCTCGATCTTCGGTGCCTGCTTGCCGCCCACGTCGAACCTCCCACCAGTCACCCGAAAGCCGCACCCAGTGTTCCACCTTGGCTACGTACCGGCATTCACTCTTTCGGTTAGCTGTGGAAGTTACATACGTAAGATAGCTTCGGCGTCGTCAGTTTCGATCCGGAGTGATGGGAGGAAACCGTGGGGATGAGTCAGGGGCAGCCGGTGACGGTGGGCGGGATGTGGATCGGGGCGGTCGACGCGGAGTGGATCAAGTACAAGATCGAGGACGGCGGGGAGTTCGCCGACGTCACCTTCGGTGGGGCGGTGGACGTGACCCTGGGGATGTCCGAGGCGGCGGCGCGGCGCTGTCGGGACCTGCTCGACCGGGCGCTGGCGGAGATGGCGGCGGTGCGGGCCGCGTCGGCGGATTCTGCTGAGGGCTGAAGGCCTGGCTTCACCCGGTCGGGGGTAGTGCGGTCGGGTGTCGCTGCGGGTGCGCATCGGGCTGGGGCCGGCTTATACTGCGGTTTCTCGGACTATTGGGTGATGTTGCTGCCGCCGTTCGGGCTACCTGTCGGATAGCGCGAAGTGGCTAGGCGAACTTCGGATCACCGGCGACTACGGCAGAGTGGCGCACTGCTGTTAGAGTCGCTGGCTGTACCCGGCTGTGCCGGGTACGTTTCGGGCACCCACCCGAAGAACCAACAGAGCCACCGGCAAACGTCGGTGGTAAGGCCAGTGCCGGTTCCAGTCCGGTACCCGCAGGACGCCGGCCTCCGTGGGGTCGGCGACGCTCAGGAGGTCTCGCGTGCTCGGCGCCTTCCGCTCGGCTCTTGCGACGCCGGACCTGCGTCGCAAGATCCTGTTCACACTCGGCATCCTGGTGCTGTACCGCTTCGGTACCACGCTGCCTTCGCCGGGCGTGTCCTACGTGAACGTGCAGAAGTGCTACGACCAGGTTGACCAGCAGGGTATTTACTCGCTGATCAACCTGTTCAGCGGTGGCGCGCTGCTCCAGCTGTCGGTCTTCGCGCTGGGCATCATGCCCTACATCACCTCCAGCATCATCATCCAGCTGCTCACCGTGGTGATTCCCCGGTTCGAGCAGCTGCGCAAGGAGGGGCAGTCGGGTCAGGCCAAGCTGACCCAGTACACCCGCTACCTGACCATCGCCCTGGCCATCCTCCAGGCCACCGGCATCGTGGCGCTGGCCGTGCGCGGACAGCTGTTCGCCGGCTGCACCGACCCGGTGATCCCGGACCAGAGCGTGTTCAACCTGATCGTCGTCGTGATCACGATGACCGCGGGCACCTCGGTCATCATGTGGCTGGGCGAGCTGATCACCGAGCGCGGCATCGGCAACGGCATGTCGCTGCTGATCTTCACCGGCATCGCGGCCCGCATCCCGGCCGAGGGCGGCAACATCCTGAACAGTCAGGGCGGCCTGGTCTTCTTCGTGGTCTGCGTGTTCGGCCTGGCCATCATCTGCAGCGTCGTCTTCGTGGAGCAGGGCCAGCGCCGCGTGCCGGTGCAGTACGCCAAGCGCATGATCGGTCGCCGCATGTACGGCGGCACCTCGACCTACCTGCCGCTGAAGGTGAACCAGGCCGGCGTCATCCCGGTCATCTTCGCGTCCTCGCTGCTCTACCTGCCCGACCTGATCTCCCGGCTGACCACCAGCACCACCTCCGAGCCCTCGGGGTGGCAGCAGTGGGTGGCGCAGTACCTGGTGAGCCAGTCGAGCTGGGTGCACATCTCGCTGTACTTCCTGCTCATCATCTTCTTCACGTACTTCTACGTGAGCATCACGTTCAACCCGGACGAGCGTGCTGACGAGATGAAGAAGTTCGGCGGGTTCATCCCGGGCATCCGCCCCGGTCGCCCCACCGCCGAGTACCTGCGCTTCGTCCTGGGTCGGATCACCCTTCCGGGCTCGATCTACCTCGGCATCATCGCGATCCTGCCGAATCTGTTCCTGGACATCACCGGTCAGGGGCAGAACCAGAACTTCCCGTTCGGCGGCACCGCGGTGCTGATCATGGTCGGTGTCGGCCTTGACACGGTGAAGCAGATCGAGAGCCAGCTGATGCAGCGCAATTACGAAGGGTTCCTCCGGTAGTGCGACTCGTCCTCATTGGCCCGCCAGGAGCGGGCAAGGGTACCCAGGCGGCCGTGTTGAGCACGAAGCTCAGCATCCCGCACATCTCGACCGGCGACCTGTTCCGGGCGAACGTGGCGCAGCAGACTGACCTGGGCAAGGAAGCACAGCGCTACCTGGACGCGGGCGAGCTGGTGCCGGACGCGGTGACCAACGAGATGGTCCGCCAGCGGCTCCGCGAGCCCGACGCCGAGCCTGGTTGCCTGCTCGACGGGTTCCCGCGCAACGTGGCCCAGGCCGACGTGCTGGGCAAGATCCTCGCCGAGAAGGGGCAGGCGCTGGACGCCGTCCTGGAGTTCGCCGTGGACGAGGACGTGGTGGTCGAACGGCTGCTGGCCAGGGGCCGCACCGACGACACCGAGGAGGTCATCCGGCGGCGGCAGCAGATCTACCGCTCGGAGACCGCACCGTTGCTGGACTACTACCGGGACATCCTGCTCACCATCGACGCCGTCGGTGACGTGGAGGAGGTCACCGAGCGCGCGCTGACCGCCCTGCGCGACCGCGGCGTTTCGTGACGTGTCCCCGACAGGCCGTGGCCTGGTCGAACGACTGAGAGACGTGTTGGCAAGCAATCGCAAGATCGAGATCAAGAGCCGTGGCGAGCTGGAGGCCATGCGGGCCGCCGGCCTGGTGGTGGCCCGCACCCTGGCGCTGGTGACCGAGCACGCCAAGCCCGGGGTGAGCACCGCCGAGCTGGACGAGCTGGCCGAGCAGAACATCCGGGACTCCGGGGCCATCCCCTCGTTCAAGGGCTACCACGGCTTCCCGGCCAGCATCTGCGCCTCGGTCAACGAGCAGGTCGTGCACGGCATCCCCGCGCGTTCCCAGGTGCTCGCCGAGGGTGACCTGCTGTCCGTGGACTGCGGGGCCATCCTGGACGGCTGGCACGGCGACTCGGCCGTCACCATCGGCGTCGGGCAGATCAGCCCGGCCGACGCGGCCCTGTCCGAGGCGTGCCGCAAGGCCATGTTCGCCGGCATCGAGGCGATTCGGGTGGGCGGTCGGCTGACCGACATCTCGTTCGCGGTGGAGTCCGCGGCCGTGGCGGCCGGCGAGGCCAACGGCATCGACTACGGCATCGTGGCCGACTACGGCGGGCACGGCATCGGCACCCAGATGCACATGGAGCCGTTCCTGCCCAATTACGGCAAGCCGGGCAAGGGGCCCAAGCTGAAGGCGGGCATGGCCCTGGCCGTGGAGCCCATGCTGACGCTGGGCGGCGACCAGACCGTGGAGCTGGACGACGGCTGGACGGTCATCACCGAGGACGGCTCGCGCGCCGCGCACTGGGAGCACAGCGTCGCGGTGACCGAGGACGGGCCGTGGATCCTCACCGCCCTGGACGAGGACTGAGCTGAGTCCGCGATCCACCGGCTCATCCGGGGCCCGCGGGCCCCGGATCCGCTGCGAGTGGGCGTGGGGCACCCCCGGATTTGGGCAATAGCACAGCAGCACGTAGACTGTCACATCGGCGTACTCGTCACGCCGGTTCCGTCGTGCCCGTGGTAGCAGGAGCGACACGCTGTGCTGCTGAACTGCCGCGTTCCCGTGTTGGTGGGCCCTCGGAGTCGAGGTGGCGTGTGCCCGGCCGAGCGCCCGCAGATCAGGCGCCCGGTGCAGGAGAACCAACACCGTCACGAAACGCGGAGGACATGGGCAAGAAGGACGGGGCCATTGAAGTCGAAGGCCGTGTGATCGAGCCGCTACCCAACGCGATGTTCCGCGTCGAGCTGGAGAACGGTCACAAGGTCCTGGCGCACATCAGCGGCAAGATGCGACAGCACTACATCCGCATCCTGCCAGAGGACCGGGTTGTCGTGGAGCTGTCGCCCTACGACCTGTCCCGCGGCCGCATCGTCTACCGCTACAAGTGACCTCCACGGTGTCCGGGACAGTGTCACCGGGCACGCGGCCGAGCAGGAGAGCACGACCGTGAAGGTCCAGCCGAGCGTCAAGAAGATCTGCGACAAGTGCAAGGTGATCCGGCGTCACGGCCGGGTCATGGTGATCTGCGAGAACCTGCGCCACAAGCAGCGCCAGGGCTGACCATCCCCGCCATCCGCGCGGGGATGGTCGCAGTGTCACCGCGCTTGTCGCGGTTCACGATGACCACAACCAGAAGCCTCTTCGTACCTGCCGAGGGACATGCGATGCGTGCCGCTCGGTTCACCCCCGGGCTCCAGGCCGGGGCCGGGACGTCCTGGCGCGAGAGCGCCAGGAACGGCGACAAGCGAGTCGGTCCCGGGATGGGCGAGGAGAAGACCTGGAGACAGACAGTGAGGAGCAACCGCCACTATGGCACGACTCGCTGGCGTTGACCTCCCCCGCGAAAAGCGGATGGAGATCGCGCTGACCTACATCTACGGCATCGGCCGTACCCGCTCCAAGGAGCTGCTGACCGCGACGGGCATCAGCCCGGACCTGCGCGTCAGGGATCTCAGCGACGACGACCTCGTCAAGCTGCGCGACTACATCGAGAACAACTTCAAGGTCGAGGGTGACCTCCGCCGCGAGGTGCAGGCCGACATCCGCCGCAAGGTCGAGATCGGCTGCTACGAGGGTCTGCGGCACCGCCGCAACCTGCCGGTGCGTGGCCAGCGGACCAAGACCAACGCGCGCACCCGCAAGGGCCCGAAGAAGACGGTCGCCGGCAAGAAGAAGGCCGGGCGGAAGTAAGACCTCGCGCTAGCTAGGAGATCACTGAAGACATGCCACCCAAGAGTCGTGCTGGCGCCGGGGTCAAGAAGGTCCGGCGCAAGGAGAAGAAGAACGTCTCGCACGGTCACGCGCACATCAAGAGCACGTTCAACAACACGATCGTGTCCATCACGGACCCGACCGGCAACGTGATCAGCTGGGCCTCCGCCGGGCACGTGGGCTTCAAGGGCTCGCGCAAGTCCACGCCGTTCGCCGCGCAGATGGCCGCTGAGAACGCCGCCCGCAAGGCCGCCGAGCACGGCATGCGTCGTGTTGACGTGTTCGTGAAGGGCCCCGGTTCCGGCCGGGAGACCGCGATCCGCTCGCTGCAGGCCGCCGGCCTCGAGGTCGGCACCATCCAGGACGTGACCCCGCAGCCCCACAACGGCTGCCGCCCGCCCAAGCGGCGCCGGGTCTGAGGCACGGGGAGGAGTAAGCACAGATGGCTCGTTACACCGGCCCTGTTACGCGCAAGTCGCGCCGGCTCAAGGTCGACCTCGTCGGCGGTGACCAGGCGTTCGAGCGTCGCCCCTACCCGCCCGGCCAGCACGGCCGCGGCCGGGTCAAGGAGAGCGAGTACCTGCTGCAGCTGCAGGAGAAGCAGAAGGCCCGCTTCACCTACGGCGTCCTGGAGAAGCAGTTCCGCCGCTACTACGACGAGGCTGTTCGTCGTCAGGGCAAGACCGGCGAGAACCTGCTCCAGCTGCTGGAGGCCCGGCTGGACAACGTGGTGTACCGCGCCGGCCTGGCCCGCACCCGGCGGCAGGCCCGCCAGCTGGTCAGCCACGGCCACTTCCTGGTCAACGGCCAGAAGGTGAACATCCCCAGCTACCAGGTGTCCAAGTTCGACATCATCGACGTGCGGCCGAAGTCGCTGCCGACGCTGCCGTTCGTGGTCGCCAAGGAGACCTTCGGCGACCGTCCGGTGCCGGCCTGGCTGCAGGTCGTGCCGTCGACGCTGCGGGTGCTCGTGCACCAGCTCCCGGAGCGGGCGCAGATCGACACGCCCGTCCAGGAGCAGCTGATCGTCGAGTTCTACTCGAAGTGACCCGCACCGGGGCGGCCACCGCTGGTGGCCGCCCCGGTCACCGGTTCAGCGTGGTGGCACGCAGGGTGTGTCGCCGCAGTGCCCGGACGAGTCCACCCGGGACGGTCGCGTTCCACCGGTGGACGGCGCCGGGCTCGCCACCCTTTCGGCGTCATATGGCGGGCGCCGGCAGGAAAGGAAAGAAAGACAGTGCTTATCTCACAGCGACCCTCGCTCGTCGAGGAGTCCGTCAACGAGACCCGCTCGCGGTTCGTGATCGAGCCGTTGGAGCCGGGCTTCGGCTACACCCTCGGCAACTCGCTGCGGCGCACGCTGCTGTCCTCGATCCCGGGTGCGGCCGTGACCAGCATCCGCATCGACGGCGTGCTGCACGAGTTCACCACCGTCCCCGGGGTGAAGGAAGACGTCACCGACATCATCCTGAACCTCAAGGAGCTGGTGGTCAGCTCCGAGGAGGACGAGCCGGTGACCATGTACCTGCGCAAGCAGGGGCCGGGTGCGGTCACCGCGGGTGACATCGTGCCGCCGGCCGGCGTCACCGTGCACAACCCGGATCTGCACATCGCCACGCTGAACGGCAAGGGCAAGCTGGAGATCGAGCTGGTCGTCGAGCGCGGCCGCGGCTACGTCCCCGCCGTGCAGAACAAGCAGGCCGGCGCCGAGATCGGCCGGATCCCGGTCGACTCGATCTACTCGCCGGTGCTGAAGGTGACCTACAAGGTCGAGGCCACCCGTGTCGAGCAGCGGACCGACTTCGACAAGCTGATCCTGGACGTGGAGACCAAGCCGTCGATCACGCCCAGGGACGCGGTCGCGTCGGCCGGCAAGACGCTGGTTGAGCTGTTCGGCCTGGCCCGCGAGCTGAACGTGGACGCGGAGGGCATCGAGATCGGGCCTTCGCCGGCCGAGGCGGACACCATCGCCGCCTTCGCCATGCCGATCGAGGACCTCGACCTCACCGTGCGCTCCTACAACTGCCTCAAGCGGGAGGGCATCCACACGGTCGGCGAGCTCGTCTCGCGCAGCGAGGCCGACCTGCTGGACATCCGCAACTTCGGCGCCAAGTCGATCGACGAGGTCAAGATGAAGCTCGTCGGCCTCGGCCTGGCGCTGAAGGACAGCCCGCCCGGATTCGACCCGTCGGCTGCGGCGTCGGACTACCCGGCCGAGGGCTGGTCCGAGAGCGTTGCGGACAACCACGACGACGGCCAGGACTACGCAGAGACTGAGCAGCTCTGAGGTTCTCCGCGGTTCACTGTGGACGTCCACACCGGACGTCCGCAGTGGACGTTGGAGACGGGCCGGAGCTGAGAATCGCAAGAGGAGCAATCGATGCCCACCCCTACCAAGGGACCCCGTCTCGGGGGCTCGCCGGCCCACGAGCGGCTCATGCTGGCCAACCTGGCCACCGCGCTGTTCGAGCACGGTCGGATCACCACGACCCAGGCCAAGGCCAAGCGGCTGCGTCCCTACGCTGAGCGGCTGATCAGCAAGGCCAAGCGCGGCGACCTGCACAACCGTCGCGAGATCATGAAGGTGATCCGCGACAAGGACGTCGTGCACAAGCTGCTGGCCGAGATCGGCCCGTTCTTCGTGGACCGCAACGGCGGGTACACGCGGATCATCAAGACGCTGCCGCGCAAGGGCGACAACGCTCCGATGGCCGTCATCGAGCTGATCACGGAGAAGACCGTGACGGCCGAGGCCGAGGCGGCGCGCAAGACCCGCTTCGCCAAGGACGAGAAGAAGGCCGAGGCCCCGGCGCAGGCTGCTGAGGCCGCTGCCGAGGACACCGACGCCGAGGCGCCGAAGACCACCGAGGCCGCTTCCGCTCAGGAGCAGGCCGAGGGTTCGGTGGAGACCGTCGAGGCCGACCTGGCCGAGAAGGCCGAGGACAAGAAGGACGAGTCCTGACAACTCGTGCTGTTGGCGAGCCCGCCGTCCCGCACCGGGACGGCGGGCTCGTCCGCGTTCGGTTGGACATCGGCTACGACGGCACGGACTTCTCCGGGTGGGCCCGACAGCCCAGCCGCCGCACGGTGTGCGGGGTGCTGGAGGACACGCTGTCGCTGGTCCTGCGGGAGGACGTGCGGCTGACCGTCGCCGGTCGGACTGACGCCGGGGTGCACGCCACCGGCCAGGTGGCGCACACCGACCTGCCCGAGCGGGTGCTGGCCGAGCACCCGCCGGCCACGCTGGTCCGGCGGCTGGCCCGGGTGCTGCCAGCGGATGTGCGGGTGTTCGGTGTTGAGCGGGTGCCCGGTGAGTTCGACGCGCGCTTCTCGGCCCTGTGCCGGCACTACGAGTACCGGGTGACCGACGCGGCGTTCGGCGCGCACCCGCTGCGCCGGCTGGACACCCTGGCCTGGCCCGCCGCGCTGGACGAGACCGCGATGAACCAGGCGTCCGCGCTGCTGCTCGGCGAGCACGACTTCGTCGGGTTCTGCCGGCGGCGCGACGGTGCCACCACCATCCGGGAGCTGCAGCGGCTGGACTGGGTGCGGGGCGCGGACGGGGTGCTGGTGGCGCACGTGTCCGCGGACGCGTTCTGCCACTCGATGGTGCGCAGCCTGGTGGGCGCGCTGCTGGCGGTGGGCGAGGGGCGCAAGCCGGTGGAGTGGCCGGCGTCGCTGCTCAGCGCGACGGAGCGGACCAGCACGATCACCGTGGCTCCGGCGCACGGGTTGACCCTGGTGCGGGTCGACTACCCGGGGGTGGACGAGTTGGCCGACCGGGCGGCGATCACCCGGAACGTGCGGACGCTGTCCCGGTGAGCTGATCACCCGTCTGGGTGGCCCGACGGCGTGCTGGGGCGACCGGTGTGGCGTTCGCCCTGCGGCGCAGGATTGTCCCAGCGGGTCGCGTCGGTGGAGCCAGATTCACCCGATCGTGGCGACAGTTGTCCACAGGCACAGGGGTTGTCCACAGGCGACGCCGCAGGACTGTTTCCGCAGGTGGGGGCTGGGTAGGCTGGCCAAGGGGTCGCCCCCCAGGGAGGGCGGGGGCTGGCTTGGCGGGGCTTTGCCGGGGGATGTGTGGGCTGGCGCGGGGGGTGCGGGGCGTGCGGACGGCACGGTGGGCACGCCAGCGCGGCGTGCCCACCACGGCTGCCGCGGTGTCGTGCTGATCAGGCCTGAGGGCCCACGTAGAGCAGTCGGTTGAGGCTGCCGAGACCGGCGTTGCCGACCACGTTGGGCGTGGCCGCCGCGGCCAGTTCGGCGGACACCTCGGCCGGGGTGGCCGTTGGGTGCTCCGACAGGTAGATCGCGGCTGCTCCGGTCGCGTGCGGTGCCGCCATGGACGTGCCGCTGAGCGTGGTCGAGTCGGTGTCGCTGTCGATCCACGCCGAGGTGATGTCCACGCCCGGCGCGAACACGTCCACGCACGGGCCGTAGTTCGCCCACATCGCCCGCATGTCCGACCGGTTGGTCGCGCTGACCGTGATCGCCTCGGTCACCCGGGCCGGTGAGGCAGCGCACGCGTTCTGCGGGAAACCGAAGATGTCGCCGTTGCCGGCCGCCACCGAGTAGACCACGCCCGCGTTGATCGACCCGCGGACCGCCTCGTCCAGCGCCGGGTCGGCGCCGCCGCCCAGGCTCAGGTTGGCCACCGCGGGCAGCTGGGCGTGCTCGGTGACCCAGTCGATGCCGTCGACCACCTCCTCGGTGGTGCCCGAGCCGTCGCAGTCGAGCACGCGCACGGCGTGCAGCCGCACCGAGCGCGCCACACCCCACTCGTTGCCGCCGATCGTGCCGGCCACGTGCGTGCCGTGGCCGTGGCAGTCGTCGGCGTTCGTGTCGTTGTCCACCGCGTCGTACTCGCTGACCGCCCGGCCACCGAAGCTCTGGTGGTCGACCCGGATGCCGGTGTCGATGACGTAGGCGTTGACCCCGGCACCGCTGTTCGCCGGCACGTAGGCGGCGTCCAACGGCAGCGTCCGCTGGTCGACCCGGTCAAGGCCCCACGAGCCCACGTCCTGGACGGTCAGCATCTGGTTCTGCGCCACGAACTTCACCCGGGGGTCGGCGGCCAGTCGCCGCGCGGCCGTGTCCGACGTCCAGGCCGAGAAACCTGTCAGCGCCGAGTGGTACGTGCGCCTGACCTGGGCGCCGTACTGGTCACCCAGTGACTCGGCGAGCAGGCTCACGGCCTGGTCGAGCGGGGTGCCGCCGCTGAGCAGGCCGTCGTCGTTCTTCAACACGACCAGGTAACTGCCTGGAATCGCGGTGATGGTGCCGGTGCCGAGGACGTCGCCCTCGGCCGCCGCGGACACCGGTGTGGCCACCGTGCTGGTGAGTACGCAGGCGGCCGCTGCCGCGGTCAGACCGAGCCAGGTCGTTCGTCGGGGCCAGCCAGCGGACCGGGGGGCACGAACTTCTCCCATCGCGGAATCTCCTCAGTGCAGGGGCGCGCAGGACAGCCGAGCCCCGAGGGGATCCGCCGGGGGTGTTCCGCTGCCAGCGCCAGGAGAAATACGGGGTTCGCGCGAACTGCCTTCCAGAGTTATGCCAGAACAGCGGAAGGGCAAGAAACGGTAACGGAATCACCTGGTTGCTTGTCCACAGTTTTCTTCGGCAGGGCTGGAAGCGCCTGTTCAGCGGCATGAATACGGCTACCAGGCGTAGTCGACGCGCCGCCGGTCGGGTGGACACGGTCGTTGTCGGCCACCAGGTGATGAGGGAAAAAGACCGAAAAAGACCGGGGCCCGTAAGCGGTACTTACGGGCCCCGGGTGAATCCGGCGTCCCGATCCGGGAATTCGGGTCAGGTGTACCCGGCGGATCGGTGACCGGCTGATTCAGGGATGACCACCCGGTTCGACCACCTCGGTGGCCGGCGGTCAGTCACCCCGCCGGACCGGGCCCAGGATCTGCTGCTCGCCCGGGGTGGTGATCAACCGCAGCGGCCGCCACAGGTTGCGGCCCAGCGCGATCACCTGGTCGTCCTTCAGCGTGGTCAGCTGCTGGACCATGGGCGGCGGCAGCCGCCAGATCCGGCCGGCCAACTGGGCCTGGCCGATCGGCAGCCGCTGCAGCAGCACCAGGTCGGCCGTGTTGACCAGGCCGCCGGCCTGCGGGTGCAGGTAGGGCAGCACGTACATGGTGGTCTGCCAGGGCGAGCGCGGCGGGAACAGCTCCTGCGGCACGTGCCCACCGTCGTGCACCACCAGCAGCGGCCCGTCCTCGGACGGCCGGGGCAGCTCCACCGGGCTCAGCCGACGCAGCTGCACCAGCGGTGAGGGGCGCCCGTCCGGTCCCTCGCCCGCGGCCCTGGCGATCATCTGCCAGGCCGCCGGCCGACCGGTGCCGATCACGATCCACGCGCCGGTGGCCATGGCCCGCAGCGCCACCTGGCGGGCCAGGTACAGCCCGCCGATCACCGCGACCCTGGTGGGCGCCGGCCGCAGCACCGAGATGGTCAGCGGCTCACCCTGCATGCCCGAGCCCAGCACCATGCCGCCCCGATCACCCGAGGGGCTGATCGAGTCCAGCACCTCGGGCGAGATCAGGAACTCCGGCGCGATGCCCGCGGCCTTGCCCTGGTTGTCGGCCAGCCGACTGGTGGCGCTCACACCGCACCCCCGAACGGCATCGTCGCGGCCAGCCCGGACAGCTGCAGGCCGCGCAGCGGCGTGAGCGTGATGCCCAGCTCGTTGCCGAGCGCGAGCAGCCGCGTGTCAGCCCGCTCCAGCTCACTGGGCGTGCGCGCGCTCACCCGGACCATGCTGCGCAGCCCGACCTGGCCCTCCTCCGCGCCCGGGGAGATGGACATGGCCAGGGTGGAGGACAGCGCCCGCACCCCGGTGAGCGCGTTCAGGTTGTTGGTCATGCCCTTGTGCGGCCAGCCGGTGATCGCGTAGCTGGCGTGGCCGACACCGCCGGCGGTGACCCCGCTCCACCGCTCCCGCAGGCTGACCCGGGTGTTGCGGCCGGCCACCGAGGTCAGCTCGGCCGCGGAGATCCCGGCCCGCAGCAGCTCGTCCGGGTCCAGCGGGCGGATCGGCACGCCCCGGGTGTCCAGGGCGTTGCGGATGCGCGACAGCGCGCCGATCATCGCCCGGTGCGCGCCGACGACGCCGCCGCCGCGCTCGCGGATGGCCGCGGGGCAGCGCTTCGGGTCCAGCCGCACCGCGATCCACGTGGTGCGCCGGGCCGCGGCCGGCAGCGGGCCGAGCACCTCCATGTACGAGGCCAGCGCCGGCGCCGACGGCGGCAGCGCGGCGCTGCCCGGGTAGCAGTGCCAGATGACCTGGATGGCGTCCAGCACCACGCCCCGGTCCTCAAGACAGGGGGCGAGCGCGCCCAGCGGCAGGTTCGGCGCGCTGCCCACCGGGGTGATCAGCGGGGGCGCCGGGTCGACCAGCAGCACCGCGGTCCAGCTGCCCTCGTGCCAGGCCAGGCCGACCGGGCGCCGCTCGTGGTCCATGGTCTGGGCCACCACCAGGTCGGGCACGACCAGGCGGAGCAGCGCGACCCGGGAGTCGTCCGGCCCGATGACCGAGGACTCCTCCTCCGACGGCGGCTTGACCTCGGTGGGCTCGCTGCGGTCGGCCACCCTGCCGTGCGAGCGGAAGGTGTACTGGGTGGTCAGCGCGATCCACTGGGTCAGCCAGCGGCCCCGGGACCGCGTGAACGCCAGGATCAGCGCCACGACCAGGACGCCGGCGCCGACGTAGCGCATCGACGGGCTGGTCGCCAGCAGCACCAGGGCGATGGCGAGGCCAACCTCGATGACGACCAGGTTCGCGACCGGAAGCGCGCCCAGGCTCGCGCCGATCGTTCTGCGGCGGGCGTTCACACTGACCCGCCGCGGTGCCTGCTGTGGTGGGCCACCGACCGGCCTCCCCGGCGGCCCCACGGGAGCGCCACCCGGCGGGCCCGGCCTTGGCGGCGCCGGAGGTGGTGTGGTCACGGCCATCTGTTCGGTCTCTTCCCCTCGGTGGTTGGTGCTCCTCGGGTGGGCGTGGAGGATGCTGCGTGGAAGAGGGGTGGAACGGGTCTTGCGGAACCAGCCCCGGGAGCCCCCCTTGTGCGGCTATCCTGCCGAACCGTACCGCGACTGGGAGAGCAGCAGGCCGAGAATGGCATCAACACCTACCACCAAGTCACAGGTCCAGGCATATCGCTTCGTCCTGCGTCGCATGCAGTCCGCACTGGTTCGACGCGACGCTGTGATGCTGCACGATCCGATGCGCACTCACTCGCGTGCCACAGGTGTCGGCGTGATCCTCGCCTGCCTTGGCTTGCTGGGGTTCGTCGTGTGGGGGCTCTTCTCGCCCGCGCCGAAACTCCCCGACTCGGGCATCGTGATCAGCAAGCAGACGGGCGCGGTGTACGTGATGCGCCAGGACCCCAAGCGTCTGATCCCCATGACCAACCTGGCGTCCGCCCGGCTGTACCTGCTGGCGCAGCAGAACCCGGACCGGGGCGCGGCGCAGGGCGCGGCCGGCAGCGAGGCCGCGGCGGGTGCGCCGGTCAGCGACCAGGCCGCCCAGGCCACGGTCGTTGACGAGGCCGCGTTGGGCACGGTCAGCAAGGACCGGCTCACCGGCATCATCGACGCGCCGCAGTCCCTGCCGGAGAAGCCGGAACAGCGGATCGGCTCGGACTGGATGGTGTGTGACAACGTCACCCTGGACCGGGACCGCAGGGACCCGACCAGCGTTGGCGGCGTGACCACCACCGTGCTGGCCGGCCTGGCCGGCGGCACCGCCGGGCAGGAACTGGCCGACAACACCGCGCTGCTGGTCAAGGCCCCGACCAACAAGACCTACCTGGTCTACAAGCGCCCCAAGAACGCCAACCAGACCAACGCCTCGGCGCTGCGGGCCGAGATCGACCTGACCGACGCGGGCGTGGCCGCCGCGTTCAAGCTCAGCGGCAAGACGCCCAGGGCGGTCACCGCGGGCCTGCTCAGCGCGATCCCCGAGGGCAAGAAGATCAGCGCGCCGGACGTGGCCGGCAAGGGCAGCGCCGCCAGCTACCTGTCCGGCTCCGGCATCAAGGTCGGGGACGTGGTCGAGGTCAGCCGGGCCGGCACGGCCAGCTACCACCTCGTGCTGAAGGACGGCCTGCAGGAGGTCACCAGGGCGGTCGCCGACCTGATCAAGTTCTCCAACGACGAGAACGACTTCAAGAAGGTCAACGTCGAGGAGTTCAACCAGGCGCCGACCGCGCCCAGCGACAAGCAGGTCGACGTGCGGGACTTCCCGGACATGGTGCCGGAGATCCTGGAGGCCGCGCAGCACCCGGTGACCTGCCTGTCCTGGACGGCCAGCGACGAGAGCACCGAGAAGACCTCGGTCACCTACGGCAGCCGGGTTCCGGTGCCGACCGGGCAGACCACGGTCAAGCTCAACCAGACCGGCGCCACCGGCGAGGTGGTCGACGAGTTCTACATGCCGCCGGGCAAGAGCGGTGTGGTGCGCAGCGCGGCCTCGCCCGAGGACTTCAAGACCGGCCCGATCCAGCTGATCTCCGAGCGGGGCGTGAAGTACGGCGTCCCGGACCCGACCACGGCCACCGCACTCGGCCTGGGCAAGGACTACGTGCCGGCGCCCGAGTCGATCGTGCGGCTGCTGCCCTCGGGCGCGCAGCTCAACCGCAACGACGCGCAGATGAGCTACGACGGCGTGTCCTCGGCCGACCTCAACGGCACCTACCCGAGCGTCCAGCCGGGCGGTCAGGGCAACTAGCGGTCGGGCAACCAGCGGTCGGAGCGACCAGCGGCGCGCGCCGCCCAGTGGGCATCCGCTGGGCGGCGTCGCTGGTTTTCGGGTAGTTCGTCCGGAACCATGTGGGGGCGGCCACCGTCAGACCGGACACAGCGGTTGGCGTGAGGAGGACGAGTGGTGAACTCGCCGATGAGCGGGACGAGCGGTGTCCTGCGCGGCCAGCCGGTCCGGCCGGCGACGGCGGCGCCCCGCACCTCCACCGGCCGGGTCGAGATCGACCCGGACTGGCTGCTGGACTACGCCGACCGGGTCGACGACGCGGCCGAGGAACTCAACAGCGCCCGTGGCGCGCTCAACGAGACACCGCTGACCGCGGACAGCTTCGGCGAGCTGGGCCGGTCCATCCAGTCCGGCGCCGCCTACCAGCGAGCCGCGCAGGTGCTGCGCGAGCAGCTCGACCGGGCCAGCGAGGTGCTGGCCGCGGCGGCCACCGGTCTGCGTGACGTGGTCACCCATTACCAGGGCCACGACCAGGACAGCGCCGCTGTCATCGCCAAGTCTGACCACCGCTGATCAGGGCGAGGTAGGAGGGCGTCATGAGATCCCAGGCCAACCCCGATCAGACTCCCCGGTCCGTGGCCGACCGGTTGTTCGGTGCTGACTCGGTGGGTGCCGACTCGGTGCTCGACCAGCCGGTGGTCGGTCAGCCGGTGGTCGGTCAGTCCGTGCTCGGCCAGGCGGTGATCGGCAACGAGTCCCTGGCCGGGCAGCGGTTCGACGGCCGGCCGTTTCCCGACGACAGGTCCCTGGTCGACCAGCGGCTGGGCGAGGAGCCGCTGACCGGGCGGCCACCGGTGGGCGAGCCACTGGTCGGCGGGTCCGCTGTGGACGGTGGGCCGCCTGCCGGGCAGTCCCTCGTGGCTGGATCGGCGGCGGTGCGGCCCGCGGTGGCCGAGCCGCTCATCGCCCGGCTGGACAGCGGTGACGTGGCCAGGGACGTGGCCGGGCACCTCGACTACCTGACCCAGCTGACCCGGGAACTCGGCGTGTCCGACCCGGTGGAGGAGTACTTCGCCCCGGTGGTCGGCAGCTGGAGCGACATGCACGACGAGGCCGAGCGCTGGCGCCGGGCCGGTCAGGCGGCCGAGGCCGTGACCGCACAGCTCACCCAGCCGCTCGGCGGTCTGGACGCCGCCTGGCAGGGCGCGGACGCCGACTCGTTCCTGGAGCACATGCGCCAGGTCGGGCTGGCCGGGCAGGACATGTCCGACGCCATGACGGCGATGGCCGACGCACTGGACCAGACCGCCAGCGGACTCAGCCAGCTGGTGCGCGACCTCGCCCAGGTGCTCGCCGAGGCCGCCGAGCTGCTGTCCGAGGCGGTGATGCTGCCGCTGCTCGGCGAGGAGCGCGCCCGGCAGTACCTGGACGAGATGAACCGGCCGACCAAGGAGCTGTTCGAGGCCGTCCGGGACGTGCTGGAGGCGTTCGTCCGGCTGTGCGACGGGGTGCAGGGCGAGCAGCTGTTCGCCGACACCGGCATGGAACACCGGTTTCCCGACCAGAACTGGACGTTCACCGACCCGGACGCCACCCCGGCCGAACCGCTCAAGGAGCAGGAACCGGAGAAACCGGCCGCGACCGGGGCGAGCGGCACGAGTTCAGCGGGCACGGCGGGCATCGGCGGCGCCGGCATCGGCGGCGGCTCGGTCGGCACCGGCTCGCTGGCCGCGCCCGGCCCGCAGCCGGAGCAGCCGCTGCAGCCCGGCTCGTACTCGGCGACCACACCGCAGGAGCCGCGTCCGGTGGAGGAGAAGGCGGGCGGGCGGTCCGCGGCGGCCGCTGCCGCCGCGGCGGCCAAACCCGGCGCCGGCGGGATGATGGGCGGCGGCATGATGCCGATGATGGGCGGCATGGCCGGCGGCCAGCAGGGCGAGGAGGAGCACAAGGCCCGCCAGCGGCTCACCGTCGACCCCGAGGAGATCTTCGGCGAGCCCGAGGCCACCGCTCCGCCCGTGCTCGGCGAGGACGAGGACTGACCGGCTCAGCCGCCAGCGGACCGCTGGCAACCAGCGGGTAAACCCGCCGGCTGACCGGGTGAGACAGAAGTGGCCGGGGTGATCGTGGTGATCACCCCGGCCACTGTCGCGTCGGCTCAGGTGTTGGCTCTGGCCCTGCGGTTCCGGGTGCGGTTGACCGTGTGCACGATGAACAGGGTCAACAGCAGCAGGGTCACGCCGGCGCCGGTACCGCCCAGCGCCACGATCATCGGCGTCCAGTCCTTGGCCGGCGGCGGCACCGCCGGGTTGAGGATCGGCTTGGGGTCGGCCGACTGGAAGCTGGACTGCTCGGCCGGGAGCACCGCGGTCAGCGCGGCGATCGGGTTGACCATGCCGTAGCCGACCTTCTTGTCCCGGCCCTCGGGGTTGCCCGGGTGCTTGGCGGTGGCCTTCAGCCGCTCCATCACCTGGCGCGCGTTCAGCTCGGGGAAGCGCTCCCGGACCAGTGCGGCCACCCCGGCCACGTACGGCGAGGCGAAGCTGGTGCCCTCGATGGGCCGCTGCTGGCTCCCCTCGATGTTGGCGTTGGCCAGGCCGGTCGACCCCGGGGCCGGGTTGACCGAGACGATCTCCGTGCCGGGCGCGGCGATGTTCACCCACGGCCCCCACACGGTGAAGTTCGCCGGCGTGCCGTCCTTGGCCATGGCGGCCACCGCGAGCACGTCGTCGGAGAACCACGGTGGCACCGCCACCTTGGTCACCACGTTCGGGTCGGGGTTGTCGTTCTGCACGCAGTTGGTGTCGTTGGCCTGCGCCTGGTCGCTGGTGTTGCCCGCCGAGGTGACCACCACGACGTCCTTGACGTCCACCGCGTAGCGGATCGCGGCCCGCAGGGCCTTGTCGCTCTCGCCACCGGTCTTGTCCGGGGGCTGGCACGCGGTCACCGACATGTTGATCACGTCGGCGTCGTGGTCCGCCGCCCACACCACGGCCCTGGCCAGCGTGTCCAGGTTGCCCGGCGGCGCCTTGGTGGCCTCGTTCTGGAACTTGGAACTGCCCTGGCGGATGGCCATGAGCTGGACGTCCGGAGCCACCCCCATGAACCCGTTCGCGCCGGTCGGGTCGGCCTGGGCGGCGATGATGCCGGCCACCTCGGTGCCGTGGCCGTCGCAGTCGCTGTCGACCGCGCTCTTGCCCTCGATGTAGTCACCCAGGTCGGTGATCGGGTTCTTGAACAGCGGGTGCTGGTTCACCCCGGTGTCGATCACCGCGACCTTCTGGCCCTTGCCGGTGGCGAACCGCTGGGCCTCCTCGATCTGCAGCTGCTGCTGGCCCCACGGCTCCTTGGGCAGGTTCTCCGTGGTCGCGGAGGCGATGCAGCCCTCGGTGTTCCTGAACGGACCGCCGATCGCCGACGGCTGGGCGCTCGGCGGCCGCTGGCTCGCGTTCGGCTCGGGCGCTGGACCGATCGTGGTCGGCTCGGCCCAGGCCGGGACGGTCGGGGCGGTCAGCAGCAGGGCGGTCGCCGCGGCCACCACGGCCCGCCCGGCCTTGCCAGCAACGCGCATTCTCGGTGTCCTTAATCCTCGCCCGAACATTCCGACGCCGGAGCCCGTCACACCGGGATGACCCCGCGCATGGCCGAGTACAGGTCCAGCACGGCCAGCGCGAGCGGCAGCACCGCCGCGATCAGGATGGCCTCCAGCACGTCCACGGTCCGGCGCAGCACCGGCGAGAACTTCTGGTTCGGGAAGATCACCCCGAGCACCAGCGCGGCGGCCCCGGCCAGCACCAGCGTGCCGAACACGTACAGCAGCCGGTCGAACGCCACCGCCTGCACGATCCAGCCGATCAGCACGCCGCCGGCGGCGAGCATGCCCGTGGCCAGCAGGGCGATCGCCTGGCTGCCGTTGGCGTAGCTGCGGCCGCGCAGCAGCAGCACCAGCGCCACGACCACCGCGAAGATCGGCCCGAACAGGGTGGCGTCCGTGGCGGCGATGATCGCGCCCAGCGCGGCGATCACGCCCGCGCCGGTGATCATGCCGGTCATGTACTCGTGGGCAAGGCCGGTGCGCCGCTCGATCACCGCGTACTCGGGGAAGCCGGTGTCCTCCTTGAGGTCCTCGGCGCTGCCGGGCACGGTGGGCAGCGGCAGCCTGGCCAGCTGCAGGGTGATCCTGGGCAGCACCGAGATGCCGGCCAGCGCCACCGCCGCGGTGCCGGCGGCCAGGCCGGGCAGCGGGGTCTCCAGCAGCGTGCCGACCAGGAACGCCAGTCCACTGAGGACCGCGCCGGTCGCGGCGGCCACGAACGTGGTCACGCCCTCGCCGATCAGCAGGATCGACGCGGCGGCCACGATCAGCACCAGGGTGCTGGCCAGCAGGATGTTGGCGTCGCCGACCGCGCCGGGAACGATGTAGAGGCCGCTGACGAACGCCATCGGCAGGCCACCGGCCGCGGCCACCAGCACCCCGGTGTCCCTGGCGCCGTACGCCCTGGTGATCACCGCGCCGCCGGCCACGGCCGCCACCGCGGTCACCCCGGCGGCGATCGCCGCGGCCAGGCCGCTGCCGCCGCCGAGCGGGCCGCCCAGCAGCACCGCGATGGCCGCGGTGACCAGGGCGATGCCCCCGGCGATGTGGCCGATCCGCCGGGCCGTCTCCTTGGTCCACGGCCGGAAGCTGTCCGGAGTGGACTCGGCGATCGCGTCCACCACGTCGTCGTACAGCGGTGGCGGTGGGTTCTCCGAGCGGCGGCGCAGTTGCAGCAGGTCGCCGTCGACAACACCGAGCGAGGCCAGCGTCCGGCCGGGGTCGAGCGGGGCGTCGCCCAACTTGGCCAGACACCACCCGCCGTGCCGCACGCCACCGTCCGGAGTGGCCTCCCTGGCCATCTCCAGCAGCATCGGCAGCAGGTCGGCCACTGCGACGTCGGCAGGCAGTGCGACGTCGATGCGCGTTCGCGGCGCCACCACCGTCACCCGGCTGAACACCGTCGTACCGGTCGCCACCAGCGCCCCCTAAGTCATGATCGATCGTGATCGCTTCGTTGTGCGGTTTTCGACTGTCGGCCCGCCCGGCCGAGCGCGAGCCGACCCTATTGCGCGGCCGGGTCGCGCGACCAGTCGGCCGGCGGGAAGACCACCGCATCCGTGGCCGGTGCCACGGGTGAGCCGGCCGCGGCCCAGGCGCTGAGCCGCGAAGTAATGGCCACGGTCTTGCCCGAACCGGCCCGCTCGGCTGGCGAGCGCCCCTAGTATGGCCGCACCGGGTGCGGCAGCACTGCCGATTCCGGCGAACACGTCGATCGGGTTTTCCCGCCCGTCAGTCGGCACGTCGTCGTCGGGGTGCAGGATGGGCCGCCGAATCTGGTCGTCGGAACGTGGGTCAGCCCGGGCTTCGGGTGTTCCCCGGCTCCGTCCGGTACACGGTTGTCCAGTCGAGTTGAAGAGGTGCCTGTTCGGTGAGCACGCTGCAGTTCAAGCGATTGCCGCGCCTTGCTGCCCCTCGCCCGCCGGGCGGAGAGGTCCACCTCGAACCGCCACCCGAGGTGCCCAGGGTCATCCCAGGCAACATCCTGATGAAGATCATGCCGGTGGCGATGATCGTCGCGTCCGCCGGAATGATGGTCGTGATGTTCTACAGCGGCGGCCGCAGCCCCGCCGCCATGGTCATGCCCGGCATGATGATGATCTCCACCATCGGCATGATGGTCGGTGGCGGGATGGGCAGCGGCAAGGGCCAGAAGAAGGCCGAGATGAACGAGGACCGCAAGGACTACCTGCGGTACCTCGGTCAGATGCGGGACCGCGCCCGGGAGGCGGCCAACGAGCAGCGCGCCGAGCGCGAGTGGGTGCACCCCGAGCCGCAGATCCTCTGGTCGGTGGCCACCACCAGGCGGATGTGGGAGCGCAGGCAGTCCGACCCGGACTTCTGCCACATCCGGGTCGGCACCGGCTCGCAGCGGCTGACCACCCGGCTGGTGCCGCCGCAGACCGGTCCGGTCGAGGAGCTGGAGCCCATCGCCACGCTGGCGCTGCGCCGGTTCGTGCGGGCCCACTCGCTCGTGCCCGACCTGCCGCTGTCCGTGGCGCTGCGCGGGTTCGCCGCGGTCGGCCTGCTCGGCGACGACAAGGCGCAGACGCGCGGCCTGGCCAGGGCGATGATCGCCCAGATGGCCACCTTCCACAGCCCGGACGACCTGCTGATCGCCGTGGTCACGGCCGGCCGCACCAAGGCCGAGTGGGAGTGGGCCAAGTGGCTGCCGCACGTGCAGCACCCCACCCTGGTCGACGGCATCGGCCAGATGCGGATGATGGCCGGCTCGCTCGCCGAGATCGAGCAGATGCTGGCCGAGGAGCTGCAGAACCGGCAGCGGTTCACCCGCAACGCGCCGCCGCTGACCGACCAGCCGCACATCCTGATCGTCATCGACGACGGCGACGTGACCAGGGAAGAGCAGATCCTGCTCGAAGAGGGCCTGGTCGGCGTCACCCTGTTCGACCTGTCCGACTCGCTGGGCAACCTGACCGCGCGGCGCGGGCTGCGCCTGGTCGTGGAGGGCGACAAGCTGGGCGCGCGCAGCGCCAGCGGCATCGAGTGGTTCGGCAAGCCCGACTCGCTGAGCCTGGTCGAGGTCGAGGCGCTGGCCCGCAAGATCTCGCCGTACCGGATCGGCAGCACCCAGGACGTGGGCGGCGAGGACCAGAACGCGCTGGGCCCCGGCTCCAACCCGCCGCTGCTGGAGTGGCTCGGCATCCCCGGCGACCCGATGACCTTCGACATCCAGCAGGCCTGGCGGCCCCGGCCGATCCGGGACCGCTACAGCGTGCCGTTCGGCATCGGCGAGCAGGGCCAGCCCGTGGTGCTGGACATCAAGGAAGCGGCCATGGAGGGCATGGGCCCGCACGGCCTGTGCATCGGCGCGACCGGTTCCGGTAAGTCGGAGTTCCTGCGCACCCTGGTGCTGGGCATGCTGGCCACGCACTCCTCGGCCACGCTGAACATGATCCTGGTGGACTTCAAGGGTGGTGCGACGTTCCTGGGGCTGGACAAGGCCCCGCACGTGGCCGCCACCATCACCAACCTGGCCGGTGACCTGACCCTGGTCGACCGGATGAAGGACGCCATCGCCGGTGAGGTGGCCCGCCGCCAGGAGGTGCTGGCCAAGGGCAACTACAAGAACGTCTGGGACTACGAGAAGGCCAGGGAGAACGGGGCCGACCTGGACCCGCTGCCGGCGCTGTTCATCTGCATCGACGAGTTCTCCGAGATGCTCACGGCCAAGCCGGACTTCATCGACATCTTCCTGCAGATCGGTCGGGTCGGCCGGTCGCTGCAGATCCACATGCTGCTCGCCTCGCAGCGACTGGAAGAGGGCAAGCTGCGCGGTCTGGACACCTTCCTGTCCTACCGGATCGGTCTGAAGACCTTCTCCGCGGCCGAGTCCCGCGCGGCCATCGGTGTGCCCGACGCCTACGAGCTGCCGCCCATCCCCGGTTCGGGCTACCTGAAGTTCGACACCAGCTCGATGGTGCGGTTCAAGGCCCTGTACGTGTCCGGCCCCTACCGGCCGGCCGGCATGCAGGTGGCCGGCCCGGCCGCGCCGGTGCGCGGCGACAAGCGGCCCCGGCTGTTCGTGCCCGACTACATCGAGATCCCCAAGGAGCCGGAGAAGCCGGTCGAGCAGCCCAAGGAGAAGCCCAAGGAGGAGAGCAACGAGCCCAGCGTGCTGGAGGTCATCGTCGGCCGGCTGGTCGGCCAGGGCCCGCCAGCGCACGAGGTGTGGCTGCCGCCGCTGGACGAGCCGCCCTCACTGGACACGCTGCTGCCGCCGCTGGCGCCCACCGAGGACCGGGGCATCTCCCCGGCCGGGTTCTTCGGCAACGGCAAGCTGCAGGTGCCGCTCGGCGTGGTGGACCGGCCCTTCGAGCAGCGGCGCGACCTGCTGTGGGCCGACTTCTCCGGTGCGATGGGCCACGGCGCCGTGGTGGGCGGCCCGCAGTCCGGCAAGTCCATGCTGCTGCGGACCATCGTGGCGTCCATGGCGCTCACCCACACCCCGACCGAGGTGCAGTTCTACTGCCTGGACCTGGGTGGTGGCACGCTCGCGCCGTTCGAGGCGCTGCCGCACGTGGGTGGCTTCGCCGGCCGGCTCGACCCGGACAAGGCGCGCCGGATGGTGGCCGAGCTGACCACGCTGATCAGCGAGCGCGAGGGCCGGTTCCGCCAGCACGGCATCGACTCCATGGTCGAGTTCCGCAACCGCAAGCGGCGCGGGGAGATCAAGGACGACCCGTTCGGGGACGTGTTCCTCATCGTGGACGGCTGGATGAACTTCCGGCAGGAGTTCGAGGCGCTGGAGCCGCAGGTGGTGAACCTGGCGGCGCAGGGTCTGGCCTACGGCGTGCACGTGATCATCGCGGCCAACCGGTGGGCGGAGATCCGGCCGGCGGTCAAGGACCTGCTGGGCACCCGGTTCGAGCTGCGGCTGGGTGACCCCAGCGAGTCCGACATCGACCGCAAGGTCGCGGTGAACGTGCCGCAGGGCCGGCCCGGCCGCGGGCTGACCAAGGAGAAGCTGCACTTCCTCACCGCGCTGCCGCGCATCGACGCGTCCTCGGACGCGTCCAACGTGGCCGCCGGCGTGCAGGACCTGATCCACAAGGTGACCGGCGCCTGGCGCGGCCCGGTGGCCCCGCCGGTGCGGCTGCTGCCCGAGCTGCTGCCGTTCGACCAGCTGGTCGCCGCGTCGGCGCAGCAGTACCCGCAGGGCACCAGGCTGGTGCCGATCGGCGTCAACGAGGACGAGCTGGCCCCGGTCTACCTGGACTTCGACGCCGAGCCGCACTTCATGGCCTTCGCCGACGGCGAGTCCGGCAAGACCAACCTGCTGCGGGTGATCATCCGGGGCATCATGCAGCGGTACACCTCCAGCGAGGCGCTGATCATGCTGGTGGACTACCGCCGCACCATGCTCGGCTACATCGAGACCGACCACCTGCTCAGCTACGCGGTGTCCTCCGCCCAGCTGGGCGACATGATCAAGGACGTGCGGTCGTCCATGGCGGGCCGGCTGCCCGGCCCGGACGTCACCCAGGAGCAGCTGCGCAACCGGTCCTGGTGGAAGGGCCCGGAGCTGTTCATCGTGGTCGACGACTACGACCTGGTGGCGCCGCAGGGGGCCAACCCGCTGCAGCCGCTGGCCGAGTTCCTGCCGCAGGCCAAGGACGTGGGTCTGCACGTGATCACCGCCCGCCGGATGGGTGGCGCGTCCCGGGCCATGTACGACCCGATCCTGGGCAAGATGCGGGAGATCGCCGCCCCGGGTCTGATCATGAGCGGCAGCAAGGACGAGGGTGTGCTGCTTGGCAACGTCAAGCCCAGCGCCCAGCCGCCCGGCCGGGGCACGCTGATCAGCCGCAAGGCCGGCCAGCAGCTCATCCACACCGCGTGGCTGCAGGCGGAGTGAGCGACGTGGACCAGGGGCGACGGACGGGAGCCGGGACCGTGCGGTAGCGGGACCGGGTGCCAGGCGGTGTGACCGGCGGGGCGCGTTCGGGTAAGCATGGTGCTGCCCGGACGCGCCCCGCCGGGCTGTTGTCAGACGTGTCCGGGGGAGGGGGAGCAGAGCATTGCCGCCAGCCAGGTCGATGCCCGACCCGGACCTGCCCGACCCGGGGGGTCGCTGATGAGCCTGCACGTCGCCGTGGACTTCGGCACGTCGAGCACGTGTGCCGCGGTGTCCATCCAGGGCCGCGAGCCCCAGGTCGTGGTGTTCGACGGGCAGCCGCTGGTGCCGTCCTCGGTGTTCGCCGCCGCCGACGGCACGCTGTTCGTCGGACAGGAGGCCGAGCGGCAGGCGGCGGTGGACCCGGCCCGCTACGAGCCGCACCCCAAGCGGCGGGTGGACGAGGGTGAGCTGCTGCTGGGCGACTCCGTGGTGCACGTGGTGGACGTGGTGCGCGCGGTGCTCACCCGGGCCGTGGGCGAGGCCCGGCGGCTGGCCGGCGGCGCGGCCGTGGACCTGCTGGTGCTCACCCACCCGGCGGACTGGGGCGCGGTCCGCACCCGGGTGCTCCGCCAGGCCGGCCACGGCCTGGCGCACGAACTGGTGCTGGTGCCGGAACCGGTGGCCGCCGCCGTGTACCACGCCGCCATGTTCGCCCCGGCCGGGGCCGCGTCCGGGGCCGGTGCCCCGGGGGCCGCGCTGGCCGTGCTCGACCTGGGCGGCGGCACCGTGGACGCCAGCGTGGTGCGCCGCGGCGACGGCGGCGCACCCGGTTCGGGCCGGCCGGGGTTCCAGGTGCTGGCCACCAAGGGCGATCCCACCTTCGGCGGCACCGACATCGACCACGCCCTGCTCCAGCACGTGGGTTCGCTGGTGGGCCGGGAGGACCCGGACGGGTGGCAGGAGCTGGTGGCCGGCCGGGAGATCGCCGACCGGCGGCGCCGCCGGGTGCTGTGGCAGGACATCAGGGGGGCCAAGGAGACGCTGTCCCGGCACACCTACACGGACGTGCCGCTGCCGCCGCCGTTTCCCGACGCCCACGTCACCAGGGCCGACCTGGAGGGGCTGATCGCCGAGCCGCTGGGCCGGGCGGCCGAGCTGGTGGTGGACACCGTGCGCGAGGCGGGCCTGCGGCCGGACCAGCTGGCCGGGGTGTTCCTGGTCGGCGGGTCCAGCCGGATCCCGCTGGTGGCCCGGCTGGTGCACGAGCGCACCGGGGTGGTGCCGACCAGCATCGACCAGCCCGAGACCGTGGTGGCCAGGGGAGCGCTGCGCGCGGTCAGCCTGGACCCGGACCGCACCGGCAACGTGGTCGCGGCCCGGTCCGGCCCGCCGGTGGCCGCCCCGCCCGCCGCCCACCGACCGGGTGGCCCACCCGGGCCGGCCGCCGGCCACCCGGCGTTTCCCGGGCCGGCGTTTCCCCCGGCCACCCCGGTGGGCGGACCGGCGGTGAGCCCGCTGGGCAGCCAGTTCCCGGCGGCGGGCACGCTGCCCCCGCCCACCCACGCGGTGCCGTCGGGATTCGCCGGACCGGGTGGCCCGGCCTTTCCCGGCACCGGACCCCTGCCCGCCGGGCAGCGGTCCGCCGGTCCGGCTCCGGTGCGGCCCGGTCGGTCCAGCACGCCCTGGCTGGTGGTGGGTGGGGTGGTGGCCCTGGCCGCGGTGGTGGGCGCCGCCCTGGTGTTCTGGCCGCGCGGTGACGCGACCACGCCGGGGGGCACGGCGCAACCGGGCACCTCGGCCACCCAGCCGTCCGGGCGGCAGATCGCCCAGTACGAGTACATCTTCACCTTGCCGGGCGGGTGGAGCCAGTCCGGTGGTTCCCCCGAGGAGCGGAAGGTCCAGCTGAAACCGGACCAGCCGCGCACCGAGCGGGACCTGGTCGCGGTGCAGGAGTACCTGCTCGGCTACGACAGCACGGCCAACCGGCAGCGGGCCGTGGACGAACTGCGCCAGGTGGTGGCCCAGGCCGGGCCGCGGTTCTCCGGTTTCACCGCGGAACAGGATTTCGCCGGGAAGAATGTCAGCCACTACCAGGAGAGCCTCGACGGGGCGACGGTCGACTGGTACGTGCTGTTCGAGGGCAGGACCCAGGTCAGCGTCGGCTGCCAGTACAGCGAAGCCGGGCAGAACCAGGTGCGGTCGGCCTGCGAGGAGATCGTGCGCACTTTGGACATCACCGGCTGAGGCGCGTTGTCCGGGCACCGGTGCCCGGTGGACGCTGTCGGAGCCGAGCTGCGGAAGGGAACAGGCCATGACCGGGCCAGCACACGCGACCAGTGACGCCTTCGCCCGCTTCCGGTCCGAAGTGGACGCGGCACTGACCAGGGGCCGCCGCGCCGCGGCCGAGGCGTCCGCGGTCAGCGCCGCGTTCCGCAACGACAACCGGGAACTGGCCGACCGGGTCCGGGGCAGGCGGGTCACCCCGCGGCGGGACGAGTTGACCGGGCCGGCGCTGCGGCGCGCGGCCACCGGGTTCCGCCAGGACCAGCGGTTGCCCGTGGACCAGCTGCCCGAGGGCGAGGAACTGCTGGCCGACCCGGCCAAACCAGGGGCACAGCCGGGGTCGGAGTCGGGGCAGGACACCGGTAGGCAAGGATCAAGCCGGTGGCAACGCGATGACGTGGTGTCGGACGGCCGTGGCAGACGTCGGGCGTCCGGTGGGCGACAGTCCTACCCGGACGACGATGACGAGGACTTTTCGCAAGAGCGAATCCTTTCCTAGCCCCGGTTCCCGCCGCCAGCGTTAACGCGAGCAACTACTTGAGAAGAATCGGAGACAGCGTGGAACCGAACATGGCACTGTCTCCATCACAAGAGGCGTACGAAGCAAGACGTACGACGAACACCCGATGAAGGGGGTCACACCCAATGGCTGGTTACGCAACCGGTAGCGACGTGATGCTGCAGGCCGCCAAGGACATCGACAACGTGAACCAGGAGACCAACGGGATCCTGACCTCGCTGTCCGGTCAGCTGAGCAGCCTGGAGGGCGCGTGGGTCGGCTCCGCCGCGACCGCCTTCCACCAGCTGATGGAGCGGTTCAACGACGACGCCCGCAAGCTGAGCGAGGCGCTGCAGTCGATCTCCGAGCAGATGCAGGGGTCGGCCCAGACCTACATCCAGCAGGAGGAGGAGCAGTCCCAGGCGATGTCCTCCATCACCTCGCGGCTGGGCGGCTGAGCCCGCTTTCTTTCCCAAAGTTTTTTCTTTCTTGCTTCCACACTTCTTGACTTCTTTCACAAGGGGAGAAAATGAGCGACCAGATCAAGGTTGACTTCGCGGTCATCGGCGAGGCCGCGGGCAACATCTCCAGCGCGGCCCAGAAGGTGCAGCAGCAGCTGGACGACCTGAAGAGCCGCCTGCAGCCGGTCCTGGCCCAGTGGGAAGGTTCCGCCTCCGGCGCCTACCAGGAGGCGCAGCAGAAGTGGGACACCTCGGCCGCCGACATCCAGCAGGTGCTGGCCTCCATCGGTACCGCCGTGCAGCAGGCCAACGAGGCCTACGAGCAGGCTGAGCGGGCCAACCAGGGCCGCTGGAGCTGAACTGGCCGGCTCGCCGGTGTGACATCGCGGTGGTTGTTTCGTGGGCCCCGGGGCGACTCGGGGCCCACGTGCGTGTCCGGGCGCGGGCCGCTGCCCGGGCCGGGTGCCGGCTGCCCGGTGTCCGGCCTGGTCGGCGTCCCTCCTGGTCAGCCGGCCGCCGCAGACCCGAGTCAGGTCACCCGTTAGGCTGGGTGGCGGCCCCCGGCCGGGTGACTTGGCCCCGTTTTGACCCTGCTGTCCCCCTCCGGGTACTCTCTTAGCTTGTTGTGCGGTGCCTGTCGTGGCATACCTGTCTCGACTGATTCCGGTCCACAAGCTCCGACCTGGAGGGCCGGCAGCGACGGGGACTGGCAGGAGTGGCCGCCGCAACGACACCCCAGACGCAAGTGACGACGAGGTAGACCCGTGCGCACGTACAGCCCGAAGGCCGGCGAGGTGACCCGCGCCTGGCACGTGATCGACGCCGAGGACGTGGTGCTCGGCCGGCTCGCCACGCAGGTCGCAACGCTGCTGCGTGGCAAGCACAAGCCAACCTACGCCCCGCATGTCGACACCGGTGACTTCGTCGTCATCGTCAATGCCGACAAGGTGGCCCTCACTGGGAGCAAGCGCGACCAGGAGTTCGTGTACCGCCACAGCGGCCACCCCGGTGGCCTGCGCAAGCGGTCGTTCGGCGAGATGCTGGACAAGTTCCCCGAGCGGTTGGTCGAGAAGACCATCAAGGGCATGCTGCCCAAGAACCGCCTCGGCCGGGCCATGGGCAAGAAGCTCAAGGTCTACGCCGGCCCTGAGCACCCGCACACGGCCCAGCAGCCGCAGCCGTACGAGATCCGCAAGATCGCCCAGTGAGCGACGAGTACACCGAGGAAGTCCCCGTGACCACTCCTGAGACGACCACTCCCGAGCCCGAGTACGTCGAGGCCGTGCAGTACGCCGACCCGGCGGACCAGCGCCTGGTGCAGACCGTCGGCCGCCGCAAGGAGGCCGTGGTCCGCGTGCGGCTGGTGCCCGGTTCCGGCAACTTCAAGCTGAACGGGAAGACGCTGGAGCAGTACTTCCCGAACAAGGTGCACCAGCAGCTCATCCGCGAGCCCCTGGTGACCATCGAGAAGCAGGAGAGCTTCGACATCATCGCCAACCTCAAGGGTGGCGGTACCACGGGTCAGGCCGGCGCGCTGCGGTTGGCCATCGCCCGTGCCCTCATCGAGGTGGACTCCGACGACCGTCCCGCGCTCAAGCGCGCCGGCTTCCTGACCCGCGACCCCCGGGTCAAGGAGCGCAAGAAGTACGGTCTGAAGAAGGCTCGCAAGGCGCCTCAGTACAGCAAGCGCTGAGGCGGCTCCGACCGCCACGACGAGCGCTGGCCCGACAGCCCCGGCTCGCGGGTTTCCGGCAACTCACACTGCGGGAGCAGCCGTTCTCCTTTGGACGTTTCCATGGGAGCGGCTGCTCCCGCAGTGCTTTCTCCACCCCGTTATTGCGTGCTCAAGCGGTTCTGTTCGTTCCTGCTGCTGTTCCTCCGGTCGGGACTGTGCCCGCGCCGGAGCGTGATCGTGTCGCTGCCGGCCGCCGGGGCTGGCAGTGTTTCCGGTTGATAGCGGTCCACTGTGGAGGTTGCATCGACCATGGCTCGCCTCTTTGGCACCGACGGGGTGCGCGGCCTAGCCAATTCCGACCTCACGCCAGAACTGGCCCTGTCCGTCGCGAGCGCGGCGGCCCGGGTGCTCGGCGAACACGACCGGACCCACCGGCCGGTCGCCGTGGTCGGCCGAGATCCGCGCGCCAGTGGGGAGATGCTGGAGGCGGCCGTGACCGCCGGGCTCACCTCGGCCGGCGCGGACGTGCTGCGCGTGGGCGTGCTGCCCACGCCCGGGGTGGCCCACCTGGTCGGTGAACTCTCCGCCGACCTCGGCGTGATGATCTCCGCCTCGCACAACCCCATGCCGGACAACGGCGTGAAGCTGTTCGCCCGGGGCGGGCACAAGCTGGCCGACGCGGTCGAGGACGAGATCGCCGAGCGGCTGCGCGAGGACGCGGTCCGGCCGACCGGCGCGGGCGTGGGCCGGGTCCGCGACATCACCGACGCGGTGCACCGCTACACCGACCACCTGCTGGCCGCCACCCCGCAGCGGCTGGACGGCCTGCGCGTGGTGGTCGACTGCGCCAACGGGGCGGCCTCGGCCGCCGCGCCCGAGGCCTACCGCCGGGCCGGCGCCGAGGTGATCGCCATCCACGCCACCCCGGACGGGCTGAACATCAACGACGGCTGCGGCTCCACCCACGTGGACGTGCTGCGCGCCGCCGTCCGCGAGCACCACGCCGACCTGGGCATCGCCCACGACGGGGACGCCGACCGGTGCCTGGCCGTGGACGCCACCGGTGCCGAGGTGGACGGCGACCAGATCATGGCCGTGCTCGCGCTGGCGCTCAAGGAGTCCGGGGAGCTGGCCGAGAACACCCTGGTGGCCACGGTGATGAGCAACCTCGGCCTGCACCTGGCCATGCGCGAGCAGGGCGTGCGGGTGCGCACCACCAAGGTCGGCGACCGCTACGTGCTGGAGGAGCTGCGCTCCGGCGGCTACTCGCTGGGCGGGGAGCAGTCCGGGCACGTGGTGCTGCCCAGCTACGCCACCACCGGTGACGGCCTGCTCACCGCGCTGCGCCTGATGGCCCGGGTGGTCCAGGCCGGGCAGCCGCTGGCCGAGCTGGCCTCGGTGATGCGCCGGCTGCCGCAGGTGCTGGTGAACGTGCGGGTCGCCGACAAGACCGCGGTGGCCAGGGACAACGCCGTGAGCGAGGCGGTCGCCGCGGTCCAGGCCGAACTGGGTGAGGCCGGCCGGGTGCTGCTGCGCCCCTCCGGCACCGAGCAGCTGGTCCGGGTCATGGTGGAGGCCGCCACCCACGAGGTGGCCGAGTCGGCCGCGCGCCGCCTGGCCGGTGTGGTGTCCTCGGTGGTCTGAGTCACCCCGCGCGGACGCGCACCGGCGGTCACGGGTCGGAACACGGGTGCTGACCAGCATCCGGGTGCCGGCCCGTTTCGCTGACCGCGTGGCTTCACAAAGGCAACCGACCCCGTCGAGGTGGGGGTGGGCGTCGGGTAAACCTGACAGTCTGGACCTGGAACACAGTCTGGCCCGGGAACCCGCCACGCCCTGGCAGCGTCGGAGAGCGGGACACGGGGAGGGGTAGGAAACAATGGCTGGCTACGGCGTCCAGCCCGGCGATCTCACCACGGTGGCCGGGCAGTACGAGACGCACGGTGGTGATCTCATCGACCTGCGGAGTTCCGTCGACCCAGCGGTCGGCGCGGGCCAGGTTGGCCGGCATTTCCAGGGGTTCGAGGGCAAGTACCGGGCGGTGTTCGACCGGTTGAAGGCCAACATCGAGGCGTTCGGCAAGGAAGCCAACAACGTGGCGCTCCGGCTCAAGGACGTGGCCAGCACCTACGAGCAGCAGGAGAGCGACAACGCCAACGCGTTCAAGGGGACCGACGGTGGCTGACCAGAACGAGATCAAGCGGCTGCTGGACGACCCGAACGTTCCCGGCGACACCAAGAAGGAACTGGTCCGCGCGCTCTACTCGTCGGGCGGATCGGAGGAGGACGTCAAGCGGTACGCCGAGGCCAACGGCGTTGACCTGCCCAGCGACTGGGGCGCGCTGGACACCGCGGCCGCCATCCTCACCCTGGGCACCAGCGTGCCCACCAGCCTGGCCCACGACGCGGTGTCGCAGAGCAACTTCGCCATGTCCGACGACGAGGCCGACCAGGCGGTCGCCCGCGCCAACGAGCAGAGCGAGCTGGGCCGCACCCAGCAGACCCTGAACGAGAACGGCGACTTCAAGACCTCGGACGAACTGCTCGACGCGGGCGCGCCAGGGCTGCGCTTCTTCGAGAAGTTCATCCCGCTCTACGCCCAGGCCAGCAAGGTGATCGGCGGCAACGGCCAGGCGCCCGACCTCAACAACGACATCTACCGCAACTACGACGAGGTCCGCGGCATCGACTTCGGCGCGTTCCGCGACGACGCCAACAAGATCAACGACGCCACCGGCAAGATGGACACCGCCCACAACGAGCTGGGGCGGTCCTTCTCCACGCTGAGCGGGTGGACCGGTGACGCGGCCGAGGCGGGCAACGCCTACAACGGCAAGTTCCTCGGCGCGGCCGGCGGCATGGTGCAGGACACCAAGCAGGCGCCGGGCACGATCACGGCCGCGGTGGGCGGCATCCAGACCAAGGTCAAGGAGTTCGCCCAGCAGGTCCACGACCTGTACTCGGAGAAGTGCGGCGACCAGACGGTCGACGAGGTGCGGGACAACATCCGCAAGGCGGCCGGCGCGATCCTGCCGGGTGACCTGGACGCGGGCGACTGGTTCTCCAGCATCAGCAGCGTCGTCTGGAACGAGATCAAGGGGTTCATCCTCGGCGGCGCCATCGGCGGCATCATCGGCGGTATCACCGGGGCCAAGGACGCCGCCGAGCAGATCAAGAAGAACATCATGGACGAGGCCAAGGCCAAGCTCCAGGCGTTCTGCGGTGAGTTCGACAGCAAGAAGCAGTCCTTCGACGGCTACTGCACCACCGTGCAGCAGGGCGTCCAGACCGACTACGACACCCTGCTGTCCACGTTGGACCAGCAGGTGAAGGACAAGGCACTGGGCGAGGTCGGTGACCCGCCGCCGTTCACCGGCCAGCAGGGCACCGGCCAGCAGGGTGGCAACCAGCAGGGCGGCGACAAGGGCGGCCCGGGTGGCTCGACGGGCATGCCCGGGGGCAGTTCCTCCGGCATGCCGGGCGGTGGGTCCTCCGGCGTGCCCGGTGGTGGCACCGGGGGCGGGGACACCGGCGGCGGTAGCGGTACCGGTGGCATCGACCAGGGCGAGATCGCCGAACAGCAGAAGAAGGCCCAGGAGGAACTGCAGAAGGCCCAGCAGGACCTGCAGAACTCCATGCAGGACAAGGACGGTGACGGCCAGCCCGACCTGGACACCAACGGTGACGGCCGGCCCGACGGCCTGCTGGGTGACCAGACCCGCGAGTCGTTCAGTGTCAAGGACGGCGACAACGAGATCACGGTCGACCGGCCGGACCAGCAGGGTCACGCCAAGCTGCAGATCACCGGCCCGGACGGGCAGCCGAAGACCTACGACATCGACTTCGGCACCGGCCAGGGCGGAGCTGGTACCGGCGCGGGTGGCGTTGGCCCCGGTGGCGTTGGTGCTGGTGGCTCGGGTGCTCTCGGGGCGGGCGGCCTCGGCGTAGGCACTGGGCAGGCCGGGCTCGGCCAGCCTGGTGTTGGCCAGCCTGGTGTTGGCCAGCCTGGTGTTGGCCAGCCTGGTGTCGGTCAGCCTGGTCTCGGCCAGCCGGGTGTTGGCCAGCCGACCGGGCTGACCGGCGCCGGTCTGGGTGGCGCTGGCCTGGGTGGTGCTGGCCTGGGAAGTTCTGGGTTGGGCGGCGTGGGGCAGGGCGGTGCCGATGGCGCCATCCCGGTGCAGGCCGGCCCGGACGGCCGGGCCGTGATCCACGACGGCAACACCACGATCACCGCCCAGCTCGACCCGAAGACCGGCCAGATCACGCTGAGCGTGGACAACGGCGACGGGGCGGCGGCCAAGACCTACCACTCCGACTTCGGCGCCGACGGCCGGTCGGGCGCTGCCGGTGGACTGGCCGGCGCGCACACCATGGAGTGGCGGAGCACCGAGGCCCAGACCATGGAGCAGCGGATCGGCCCGGGGGCTGTCGGTGGGGTGCACACCATGGAGGGCAGCGTGGCCAGCGCCGGCCACGCCGTCGGGACCGGCGTCGGCTCGGTCGTGGGCTCGGCCAGCGCTGGCTCGGCCGTGTTCGGTGACGTGGCGTCGGGTGGGTGGTCGCCGCCGGAGCCCACGCAGCAGAGCGGCTGGACCACGCTGGAGGCGGGCGCCGCGCACGGCGGTGGTGCCGGCGGCGCGATCGGCGGTGGTTTTGTCCCCGGTGGCCTGGGTGGCGGCGCCGCGGACGGTGGTTTCGCCGGTGGTGCCGCCGCTGGTGGTTTCGCCGGCGGTGCTGGGTTCGCCGGCGGTGCTGGTGCTGGTTTCGGCGGTGGTTTCGCCGGCGGCGGTGCGGCTGACGGTGGTGTGCACACCATGCCGGCGTTCAACGACAGCGGGGCCTGGCACCGCGGTGGCGACCTGGGCGTTGGCCCGGCCGCGGACAGCACCAGCATGCAGTCGGCCGGCTTCGGCGGCAGCAGTGGCCAGGGGGGCATCTGGGGACCGGCCGGTGCTGACGTGTCGTCCTCCGGAATGCTCGGCCACCAGGAGATCGGCGGCGGCCACGGCGACAGCCCCGGCTTGGCGGACACCTCCGCGCAGCAGGCCGGCGAGGTCAGCGGACCGGGCCTGGCGTCCATGCAGGACAGCCACGGTCAGCCGCAGCAGACCAGCGGCTCCGCCATGGGCGGTGGCATGCCGATGATGGGTGGCATGGGCATGGGCGGTGGCGCGCACGGCGGCGGTGGCGGCGGCGGCGACCAGGAGCGCGGTGCCAGCCAGTGGCGCACCACGGGCAGCCTGTTCGATGACGTGCCCGCCAGCCACGGCAAGTTCGACAGCAGCGGCAAACTGGACGGCGTGCTGGGTGAGGACAGGTGACGTCGTCCGTGTCGGCCCGGGACGGTGAATGATGAGCGTGATCCAGGTGGACCCGAGGGTCCAGGCGTTGTTCGACCAGAACCTCGCGCAGACGCGTCGCCGCGGTGAGGAGATCACCGGCAACCTGCGAGCCGAACAGCAGCGGATCGCCGCGCAGCTGCGGGAGAACACCGAGAAGTTCGCCAGACAGCGCGAGGAGATCAAGGGCCAGCTCGCACAGCTGGACCAGCAGAAGGAGCAGCCGAAGCGGGCCAGCAACCCGTGGGCGAAACCGGCGCAGGGCGACGGCAACGAGCTGAGCTTCGCCACCGAGGACGACGACCCAGGGCATGCCGTGCCGCCGCCGGTCAGCCACCAGCCGCAGACCGGCGGCTGGGCCGCGCCCCAGGCCGCCCCGCAGCCCGGCTTCCCCCCGCAGCCGGCCGCCGCCCCACCCGCACCGCTGCCGCCAAGGCAGGCGCCACCGCGTCGGCGGCCGATCGAGGACGACGACGAGGACATGTCCGGGCAGAGCTGGCTGAGCTAGCCGTCCTGCTCCCGGTAGGTCCGCTCCCCACGCTGGTGAGAGGCGTGGGGAGCTACGGCGACGGCTCGCCGCGACCGCGGTGCGCGCGCCGGTACTCGCCAGGTGACATGCCCGTCGCGCGCCGGAAGGCGCGGCTGAAGTCGGCGGGCCGGGCGAAGCCCCAGCGCGCGGCGATCGCGGCGATGGACAGGTGGTGCAGGCTCGGGTCGGCCAGGTCGCGTTGACAGCGGTCGAGACGGCGCCGCCGAGGGGCACGAGGTGTCGTAGAACACCAGTTCACCGGGGTGCAGGAGAATCCGCGTGCGGTTCTGCTCGAACCCCAGTCGTCCTGCCCGGACGAGGGACAGGTGGTATTGCTCCGGATCTGCCCGTCGAATCAGCCTGGGCGTCCGGCGGGCGGTGAAAGCCGTGTACGAGCTGGCCGTGATCTGCGAAGTCCCCAATGACATGGCATCGATTCGCGCGGCGAACAATGATGGTGTTGCGATGTGGAACTCATTGGCCACCAATGCTGACTCGGTGGCGTCCAGCCAGCCTGCCACGCGCTCGTGAACAGGCACGTCGCTGCTGTCGAACATCTTCCGCATGGTTTCCCCCTCGTGATGCTCCGCTGGAAACCGCAGATTCCCCCGAATCTGCGGGGCCGTAGTGCGCTCAGTGCGCAGAACAGTGCACCCACTGCTGACGACACGCGCGTGTGCGGACGCTGTACTGGAGCGAGAGGTTGCTCCTCTGGCTCCTGGCAGCCCCTGAGCACGGCGGCTGTCAGAAGTCGCTTTCCTCGGAACACCGAACAGTGCGTCGTCAATGATAGGGGGAGAGATGAAGCTCTTGGTCTGGCTGCGGAGGGTTGGCGTGCTCGCCGCCGGCATGATCGCCGCGGGTGGCCTGCTCGGTGTGGGCGGTGCCACCGCGTCCACCGTGTCCACCGCGTCCACCGCTGCGGAGCGGGCGGCGGGGGGAACCGCGCCGGCGTGCATCGCGCGGGTCGTCGACAACCAGGCTGATGCCCAGTACGTCTGGGTCAGGAACGAGTGCGGGAAGACGATGCGCATCAAGATCATCGTCAAGGGGGGTCGCGACACCGGGTGCAACACGCTGCGCAGCGGGCAGAGCCGCGAGTGGAAGTTGACGTGGGGCACCTACGACCGGACCGTCGTCTGCTGACCCCCTGACGGCTAGGGCTCGGGGTGGATCGTCGCGCGGGCCCGGGCGACCCGCACCGCTGACGACAGGGCGGCGATGTCGTACGCGCCGTGGTGGCGTCGCCCGTTGATGAAGAACGTCGGCGTTCCGGACACGCCGCTCAGGTCGGCCGAGTCCACGTCCTCCGCGATTCTGGCGGCACCGGTGCGCAGGCGCAGGGACCGGCGGAACCGCTCGACGTCCAGGCCCAGGTGTTCGGCGTGCCGGATCAGGTCGGCCATGCCCAGCTTGTCCTGGTGGTCGAACAGGTGGTCGTGCATCGCCCAGAAGGCGCCCTGTTCGGCGGCGGCCTCCGCGGCCTCCGCGGCCAGTTGGGCGGCGGGGTGGACGTCGTTGAGCGGCAGGTGGCGCCAGACGTAGCGAACATCCCCGAAGTCGGCCAGCAGGTCGCGGACGACCTGTTCACCCTGGCCGCAGTACGGGCACTCGAAGTCGCCGTACTCGACCAGGGTGATCGGCGCGTCCAGTGGCCCGCGTACGTGGTCGCGTTCGGGGTCGACCGGCGCGGCGAGGTCGATGACGGATTCGGACGTGCCGAGCAGCGCCCTGGTGCGCAGGCGCGGCGGCAGCAGCGCGGTCACCAGGGCCACCACCCCGGTGGCCAGGCACGCGCAGAGCACCGCCGCGAGAATGCCGATCTTGGCCTCGTCGAGCTGTTCGCCCTGGAAGGCGAGGGTCGCGATGAGCAGCGACACGGTGAAGCCGATGCCGGCGATGGTGCCGCCGGCGGTGACCGCGGCCCAGCCGACCGGGGGCCGCACCCGGCCCCGGCTCACCCGGCTGGCCAGCCAGGACGCGCCGATGATGCCGATCGGCTTGCCCAGCAGGTAGCTGAACAGGACGCCCAGCGTGATCGGTGAGCTGGCCGCGCGGGCGAGCAGGTCGGGGTTGATCGCGATGCCGGCGTTGGCCAGCGCGAACAGCGGCACGATCACGTAGCTGGTCCACGGGTGGAACAGCTTCTGCAGCCGTTCGTTGGGGGAGATCGCCGAGGTGAGCCCGAGCCGCGCCAGCCGCTCCAGCTCCGGCGTGGGCTGCTCGCGGAACGACACGAACAGGTCACTGGCGCGTTCGAGGTCACCGCGCGCGGCCGGATAGGCGTAGGTCAGCAACCCCATGGCCAGGCCGATGACGATCGGGTCCACCCCGGACTCGGCCAGCGCGACCCACGCGGCCACGCCGAGCACCGCGTACACCGGCCCGTACCGCACCCCACCGGCCCGCGCCAGCAGGGTCGCGGCGAACACCGCGAGCGCCACCAGGAGCGCGGGCAGGGCGACGTGTCCACTGTAGACAATCGCGATCACGGCGAGCGCGACGAAGTCGTCCACCACGGCCACGGTCAGGATGAAGGCGCGCAACCGCTGCGGGAAGCGCGAGCCGACCAGGGTGAGCAGGCCGAGGGCGAACGCGGTGTCCGTCGACATCGCCACACCCCAGCCGTGCGCGGAGGGATGGCCGCGGTTGACCGCGAGGTAGACCAGGACCGGCACGAGCATGCCGCTGATCCCGGCGAGCAGCGGCAGGGTGACCCGGCGCCGCTCGCGCAACTCGCCCATGTCGAACTCGCGGCGCGCCTCAAGCCCGACCACGAAGAAGAACAGCGTCATCAGGCCGCTGTTCACCCAGTAGCGCAGGTGTTCGGACAGGCTCCAGTCGCCCAGCCTGATCGACAGGTCGGTCTGCCAGAAGGACTCGTAGTGGGCCGGCGCGAGGTTGGCCCAGGCGAGCGCGGCCAGCGTCGCGGTGAGCAGCACGGTCGCGCTGCTGGCCGAGGTGCGCAGGAACGCGCGCAGCGGCGTCTGCAGGTTGCGCACCCACGCGCTGCGACCGGAGAAGGGCGCTGGAACGGCTGCCTCGCGTTCGGCCACCCGGCCATCGTGCCCGCTGTCCGGCGTGCCGGCGCGGTGGCGGTGATCGCCACCTGGCGGCGGGCGGCCGGGCGACGGCGCGCTGGCCGCCGGGACAGGGGCGCCGCGGCAGCAGGGTCAGCGGCGGCTGGCCGAGGTGGCGCCGCGCGGGGTGCGGGGAGTCCGCTGGTAGGTCAGGGCGGCGCCGCGCGCGTCGCTCTCCAGCAGCGCGTCGTAGCCCCGGTTCCTGGTGAGGACGCGCAGCAGGAACCCGGTCATCAGGGCCCGGCCCAACCGTTGGGTCGCGCGCTCCGGCTTGCCGTCCAGCAGCAGGTCGCTCCAGTGCCAGCTCTCGGTGAACCCGAGGTGGCTGGCCTTGGCCAGGCTGCGCAACTGGACCGGGCCGGCCCAGGCGGTGGCAACGGCCTCGGCGTGGCCCACGGACGGGGCCACCCGGTCCTGGCCGGCGGCCAGGTGCAGGCCGGGCATGTCGCACTGGGTGGCGGCCCGCACCGCGGAGGGGTGGGTTTCCGCCACCGCCAGGGTGACCACGGCGCGCACCCGGTCGTCCTGGCTGGCCGCGAGCACGGCGGAGCCGCCGCCGGTGGAGTGCCCGGCAACCGCCAGCCGGTCACCGGACACGGTGATGTCCCCGTCGCCGAGCCGCACCCCGGTGCAGATGTCCAGCGCGGTGGACAGGTCCGCGGCGAACAGCCGGTGGGAGGGCAGCGGGCCGGTCTGGGTCGCGGGCGCCACCGCCACGATCCCCCAACTGGCCAGGTGGCGGAGCAGGCCCCGGTACCGGAGCACCGGCTGCAACCAACCATGCCCGAAGGCCACGGCGGGCAGTCCCCGCCCCGACCGAGGGGTGAACACCAGGCCGGGCATGCCGACCAGGGCCAGGTCACCGCGCAGCACCTCGTGCGGACCTGGCCGGCTGAGCTCGTCGAGCGCCTGCTTGGCCGTCCGTGTCACGGCTGGAGACGGTAGTCGATCGTGACCGGGGCGACCTCGGCAGACCGGGGGAGAACCGCCGGCTGGCTCCGGCGCGCCGCCGATCGGTTGTGGTCTAAACCAAAATGTCCGTGATGGCCCCGCTGACCAGCTAAAACGCGCTCGGTCCACACTTTCGAGTGATGTCTGTGGTCTAGCTACGCTGTCCTGTGTGTGCGGAATCGTGGGATACGTGGGACACCGGCCGGCGCTTGAGGTCGTCCTCGACGGGCTGAGAAAACTGGAATACCGGGGCTATGACTCGGCCGGCGTCGCCGTGCTGGACGGCGCTGGCGGGCTGACCGTGGAGCGCAAGGCGGGTCGACTGGCCAACCTGGAGGCCCGGCTCGACGAGGTGGGCCGGGACCGCTTCGCCGGCACCTCCGGCATGGGACACACCAGGTGGGCCACGCACGGCGCGCCCATCGACCGCAACTCCCACCCCCACCGGGACGTCACCGGCCAGCTGGCCGTGGTGCACAACGGCATCATCGAGAACTTCGCCTCGCTGCGCGCCGAACTGGAGGCGGCCGGCGTGGAGATGGCCAGCGACACCGACACCGAGAGCGTGGCGCACCTGGTCGCCAGGGCCTTCGACGGCGTGGACGGGTCCGCCACCCGGGGCGACCTGACCGCCAGCGTCCAGGCCGTGTGCCGGCGCCTGGAGGGCGCGTTCACGCTGGTCGTCACGCACGCCAGCGAGCCGGGCCGGATCGTGGCCGCGCGCCGGTCCTCCCCGCTGGTGGTCGGCGTGGGCGACGGCGAGACCTTCCTGGCCTCCGACGTGGCCGCGTTCATCGAGCACACCCGCCACGCCGTGGAACTCGGCCAGGACCAGGTCGTGACCATCACCGCCGAGGGCTACCAGGTCACCGACTTCGCGGGGGAGCCGGCCGAGGGCCGGCCGTTCGAGGTCAACTGGGACCTGTCGGCCGCGGAGAAGGGCGGCCACGACTACTTCATGCTCAAGGAGATCGAGGAGCAGCCCGAGGCGCTGGCCAACACGCTGCGCGGGCACTTCGTCGACGGCCGGATCGTGCTGGACGAGCAGCGCATGTCCGACCAGGACCTGCGGGACGTGGACAAGGTGTTCGTGGTCGCCTGCGGCACCGCCTACCACTCCGGCCTGGTCGCCAAGTACGCGATCGAGCACTGGACCCGGCTGCCCGTCGAGGCCGAACTGGCCAGCGAGTTCCGCTACCGCGACCCGGTGCTGGACCGCGACACCCTGGTGGTGGCGATCTCCCAGTCCGGGGAGACCGCCGACACCCTGGAGGCGGTGCGCCACGCCCGTGAGCAGAAGGCCAGGGTGCTGGCGATCTGCAACACCAACGGCGCGCAGATCCCGCGCGAGTCCGACGCCGTGCTCTACACCCACGCCGGCCCGGAGATCGGGGTCGCCGCGACCAAGACCTTCCTCGCCCAGGTCGCCGCCAACTACCTGGTCGGCCTGGCACTGGCGCAGGCAAGGGGCACCAAGTACCCGGACGAGGTGGCCCGCGAGTTCGAGGCGCTGTCGGCCATGCCCGCCGCGGTGGAGCAGGTGCTGTCCACTGTGGACCAGGTGCGGGAGATCGGTCGGGAGCTGGCCGAGTCCAAGGCGGTGCTGTTCCTGGGCCGGCACGTGGGCTACCCGGTCGCCCTGGAGGGCGCCCTCAAGCTCAAGGAACTGGCCTACATGCACGCCGAGGGCTTCGCCGCCGGTGAACTCAAGCACGGCCCGATCGCGCTGATCGAGCCGGGCCTGCCGGTCGTGGTGGTGATGCCCTCCCCCAAGGGCAGGGCCGTGCTGCACGCCAAGCTGCTGTCCAACATCAGCGAGATCCAGGCCAGGGGCGCGCGCACCATCGTGATCGCCGAGGAGGGCGACGAGACGGTGCGGCCCATCGCCGACCACCTGATCGAGATCCCCTCGGTGCCGACCCTGTTGCAGCCGCTGGTCGCCACCGTGCCGATGCAGGTGCTGGCCGCGGAGATCGCCCGCAGCCGGGGCTACGACGTGGACAAGCCGCGCAACCTGGCCAAGTCCGTCACCGTGGAGTGAGCACCGGCGAGCGGGCGCCGGCCGGCACGCGGGCGCGGGTGAGCGCACGCGGGTGAGCGCGCCAGCGGGTAGGACGGGCCGCCGGGCAGGACGGGCTGGCTGGCGCGACGGCGGTGGACACGGAACCGTCACCGTCGGGTAGCCGGTGGGCTCGCTGGCGCACGTTCATGGTCCGCGAATGGCACCCTTGCTGGGTGATCGTGGGTATCGGCACCGACCTGGTCGGCGTCCGGCGGTTCGCGGCCGTCCTGGACCGCACCCCGGGACTGGCTGCCCGGGTGTTCAGCGAGCAGGAGCGACTCACCACGGGTGGGTCGCCCCGCTCGGCCGCGTCACTGGCCGCCCGGTTCGCGGCCAAGGAAGCGGCGGTCAAGGCCATGGGCGCGCCCCCGGGCTACCGGCTGCGCGACTGCGAGGTGGTCACCGGCCCGGGCGGACGGCCCCAGCTGCGCCTGGCCGGTGTGCTCGCCGAGGCCGCCGCCAGCCAGGGCGTGCTGACCTGGCACGTGTCACTCACCCACGACGCCGACCTGGCCGCCGCGATCGTGGTGGCTGAGCGGGGGTGACGGTGGGGGAGCAACACCGCGCCCGGGTGGCGAGCGCGGATCGCCTGGCGGAGCCAGGCGGGAGCCTGGATGGACACAGGTCGCCTGGCGTGAAGCCAGGCGGGAGCCTGGAAGGACAGGTCGGCTGGTGGAGCCAGGCAGGAGCCGGGATGGACACAGGTTGGCTGGCGGAGCCAGGCGGGAGCCAACAAGAAGCAGGGCGCTGACCGGGGGTGGAACCGCGTGGTCGAACCCGGGCGGCGCATCGGGCACAACGAAGACAGCAACGGTCGGGAGGTAGGCGCGGTGCAGGGCGTGTGGACGGTGGACCACGTGCGGTCGGCCGAGGAGCGGGTGATGGCCGTGGTGCCGGCCGGCACGCTGATGCGCCGGGCCGCCTTCGGGGTGGCCACGGAGGTGGCCGGGCTGCTGGCGCGGCACACCGGCGGCGTGGCCGGGCGTCGGGTGGCGCTGCTGGTCGGCGCCGGCAACAACGGTGGTGACGCGCTGTGGGCGGGCGCGTTCCTGCGCCGCCGTGGCGTGGCCGTCACCGCCGTGCTGCTGGCCCCGAACCGCGCCCACCCCGCCGGGCTGGCCGCACTGCGGCGGGCCGGCGGGCGCACCGTGACCGGTGCCGCCGCCGGCGCGGTGGTGGCCGCCGCCGACCTGGTGGTGGACGGCATTGTCGGCCTGTCCGCGCGCGGCCCGCTGCGGCCGGACGCGGCGGCCCTGGTCGACCGGATCACCGCGCCGGTGGTGGCCGTGGACCTGCCCAGCGGCGTCGACCCGGACACCGGTGCGGTGACCGGCCCGGCTGTGCGGGCGGCGGTGACCGTCACGTTCGGCTGCCGCAAGCCCGGCCACGTGCTGGCGGCCGGTGCCACGTGCAGCGGCGTGGTGCGCGTGGTCGACATCGGGCTGGGGCCCGAACTGGGCGAGCCGGACCTGGTGCTGCTGGAGCCCGCCGAGGTCGGCGCCGCCTGGCCGGTGCCCGGCCCGGACGACGACAAGTACACCCAGGGGGTCACCGGCATCGCCGCTGGTTCCGCCGCCTTCCCTGGTGCGGCCGTGTTGGCCACCGGTGCCGCCGTGCACGCCACCTCCGGCATGGTCCGCTACGCCGGCCAGGCCGCCGACGCGGTGCGGGCCCGCTGGCCGGAGACGGTGACCACGGGGGCGGTCGCCGACGCCGGCCGCGTGCAGGCGTGGGTGGTGGGCCCCGGGTTGGGCACCGGCAAGGCTGGGACCGAGGCGCTGACCCACGTGCTCGGCGCGGGTGTGCCGGTCTGCGTGGACGCCGACGCGATCACCCTGCTGGCCACCAACCCCGGCCTGTGGGACGCCCGCGAGCCGGACACACCCGTGGTGCTCACCCCGCACGACCGGGAGTTCGCCAGGCTGGCCGGTGAGGTGGGCCCGGACCGGGTCGCCGCGGCCACCCGGGCAGCCAGCCAGTTCGACGCGGTCGTGCTGCTCAAGGGGCACAGCACGGTGGTGGCCGCGCCGGACGGCCGGGTGCTGGTGGACCGGGCCGGCTCGGCGTGGCCGGCCACGGCGGGTTCGGGTGACGTACTCACCGGGCTGATCGGCTCGCTGCTCGCCGCCGGCATGGACCCGTGGCTGGCCGCTGGCAGCGCCTGCCTGGTGCACGGGCTGGCCGCCGAGCTGGCCGCCCGCAACGCCCCCATTGGCGCGTCAGCCCTGCTGGACGCGGTCCCGGACGCGATCAGGGCGGTGCGCGCGGCAGCGGGTGCCAGCATGGCAGCGGGTGCCAGCATGGCAGCGGGTGCCAGCACGGCAGCGGGTGTCGGCGCGGCAGCGGGTGCCAGCATGGCAGCGGGTGCCAGCACGGCAGCCGGTGTCAGCATGGCAGCGGGTGTCGGCGCGGCGGCGGGTGCCGGCGCGGTAGCGCGGTGGACACCTGCGGCAGGGGATGGCAGCGTCAGCGCGGGATGAGGGCCCGGTCGGGTCGTCCGGAGGAGCTATACCCGATCGAGCCGCCGGTCCCGCGCAGTCCGGTGCCGTGCCCGTGACGCCCGTGCCCGTGACGTCCGTGTCCGTGAGTCCGCGCCCACGGCTCCGCGGTTGAGGCTTCTCCACCGCGGCTCCACCGCTGAGGCTCCAACCACCGCGGCTCCACCACCGCTACGGCTCCACCACCGCGGCCTCGCGGCCGCGGGAGGCGCCAGCGCAGGTCACGTCAGGCGGCTACCTGACATGGGCATCCCTCCTCAGACTGTCGAGTCCTGTTCGTCGTGTCGTGATTCGTCGAGCGCGGTCGACCACACCTGGCCAGGAGTGGGGCGGGGACCGGCGCGCACCGGCTTGGCCTTCGCCGGGTGCGGACGCGATCCCGTTCCACCGCTAGTCAAACATGTGTTCGACAGGTGGGGTAGTCACACGATCCGGTGACGGTGGCGTGGCGGTGCCGCCCGGCCGGCGCGGGGTGTGGGATTCGGCTCCCGGTCCGCACGCTGCCTGACCCCGCCGCCCGGCGGTCGTGGCACCATGAACGGCGTTATGGCAGCTGGGAACCTTCCGCGGGCCGAGGCGTTGATCGACCTCGGGGCCGTGGCACACAACGTGACCTCGCTCGCCGGCCTCGCCGGGCAGTCGGGAGCGGCCACCATGGTGGTGGTCAAAGCGGACGGCTACGGCCACGGCGCGGTCGAGGTGGCCAGCACCGCGCTGGCCGCCGGCGCCACCTGGCTGGGCTCCTGCTCGCTGGACGAGGCCCTGACCCTGCGCGCGGCCGGCCTCACCGCACCCACCCTGAGCTGGCTGGACCTGCCCGGCACCGACTACGCGGCCGGTATCGCCGCCGACGTGGACCTGTCCGTGGCCAGCCTGGACACCCTGGCCGAGGTGCGCGCCGCGGCCAAGCAGGCCGGCCGGCCGGCCCGGGTGCACCTCAAGATCGACACCGGGCTGAGCCGCAACGGCTGCCCGCCGGACCAGTGGGCCCGGCTGGTCGACGCCGCCGCGCGCACGCCCGAGGTGCGGGTGGTGGCCATCTGGTCCCACCTGGCCTGCGCGGACGAGCCGGGCCACCCGTCGATCGACGCGCAGGCCGAGCGGTTCGTCGAGGCCTACCGGGTGGCCCGCGCCGCGGGGCTGCGGCCACTGCGCCACCTGGCCAACTCGGCCGCCACCCTGACCCGTCCCGACCTGCACTTCGACCTGGTCCGGCCGGGCATCGCCGTCTACGGGCTGAACCCGACACCGCAGCCGGCCGACCTGCGGCCGGCCATGACCTTCCGGTCCTCGGTGGCGTTCACCAAGCGGGTGCCCGCCGGTGAGGGCGTGTCCTACGGCCACACCTGGACCACCCGCCGGGACACCACCCTGGCCCTGGTGCCGGTCGGCTACGCGGACGGGGTGCCGCGCTCGCTGTCCGGCCGGATGCAGGTGTGGCTGGGCGGCCGGCGGCGGCTGGTGGCCGGCCGGGTGTGCATGGACCAGATCGTGGTCGACTGCGGTGACGACCCGGTGTCCCCCGGCGACGAGGTGATCCTGTTCGGCCCTGGTGACCAGGGCGAACCCACCGCCAGGGAGTGGGCCGACCTGATCGGCACCATCGACTACGAGATCGTCACCGGCATGTGCCGGCCGCGCCTGCGCCGCCGCCACCTGCCCGCGCCGGCCCCCAGCCTGGCCGGAGTCCCCCGGTGACCCGTCGGCGCCGGCGGTGACCTGGTGAGACCCGTGTGGAAGGCGGTCAGCTGGGCCGGTGGCGTGCTCGGCGCGGCCGTGACCGGCGCGGCCGTCGGGGTCGCCGCGCACAGCGCCCGGGGCGCGGCGCGCCGGCGCCAGGCCGACGACACCGACTTCGGACGGCGACCGGCTCTGCCGCCCAGCCGGGAGAGCACGGTGGCCGCGGACGACGGGCTGCCGCTGTCGGTCGAGGAGGTGGACCCGCGCGACGGCGGTGCCGCCGAGCTGACCGTGGTGCTGGTGCACGGGTTCGCCCTGGACCGGCGCTGCTGGGGGTTCCAGCGCGCGTCCCTGGCCGAGCTGACCGGCCCCCGGGTCCGGCAGGTGCTGTTCGACCTGCGCGGACACGGCCGGTCCGGCCGGGCCAGCGCCGAGTCGAGCACGATCGAGCAGCTGGCCAGGGACCTGGACGCTGTGCTGCGCGCGGTGGCGCCCACCGGTCCGCTGGTGCTCGTCGGCCACTCCATGGGCGGCATGACCATCATGGCGCTGGCCGAGCAGCGCCCCGACCTGTTCGACGACCGGGTGCGCGGGGTGGCGTTCATCGGCACCTCGGCCGGCCAGGTCGGCGGGTCCGGGCTGCCCAGGATGGTGCTGTCCCGGCGCAACCCCGTGCCGCTGGCGCTGGGCCGGCTGGCCAGCCTGCAACCGGTGCTGGTGGAGGGCGCCCGTCGGGCCGGCGGGCAGCTCGCCTGGTCGCTGGTGCGGCGGCTGGCCTTCGGGGACCGCTCGGTCGACCCGGCCCTGGTCGACCTGGTGGACGACATGATCGACAGCACCTCGGTGCGGGTGCTCACCGACTTCCTGGAGACCCTGGGCACGCACGACCGGCTGCTCGCCCTGGCCGAGCTGCGCCGCTGTGAGCTGCTGGTGCTGGGCGGCGACGCCGACCGGCTGACCCCGTTCTCGCACTCGGAGACCATGGCCGAGCAGCTGCCCGAGGCCACCCTGGTGCGGGTGGCCGGCGCCGGGCACCTGGTCATGCTGGAACAGGCGGACACCGTCACCGAGCACCTGGTGGCGCTGATCCGCCGGTGCGCGCCCGAGGGGGACACTGGAGTCGACGGGTCGGACACGACGAAAGACGAGGACGGACAAGCGTGTCAGCAGCAAGCATGAGCAGCCGTTCCGACTACCGGGTCGAGCTGCCCGAGGTGACCGACACCGAGGAGTTCGGCCGTCGGCTCGGCGGCCTGCTCACCGCCGGTGACCTGGTGTTGCTGTCCGGGCCGCTGGGGGCGGGCAAGACCGCCATGACGCGCGGCATCGCCGCCGGTCTCGGCGTGACCGGCCGGGTCAGCTCACCCACGTTCGTGCTGGCCAGGGAGCACGCGCCAGCACCGGGCGGGCGCGGCGTGCCCCTGGTGCACGTGGACGCCTACCGGCTCGGCGGCCAGCTCGACGAACTGGACGACCTGGACCTGGACACCGAACTGGTGACCGCGGTGGTGGTCGTGGAGTGGGGCGAGGGCGTGGCCGAGCGGCTGTCCGAGGACCACCTGCTGGTCCGGCTGGACCGGCGCGCCGACGACGTGCGCGTGGCCCACCTGGAGCCGCACGGCAGCCTGGCCGACCGCGACTGGAGCCAGGTCACCCGCGGCTGATGCCCCGGACCACGCCCAGTTCGACCAGGTCCTGCGGGCGCAGCCGCAACTGGTCGGCGGTGGCCGCCACCTGGTCGGGGCCGCGTTTGAGGATGGCCGCGCTCGCCTCGGGCGCGATCACCGAGAAGTAGCCGTCCGGGGTGATCCAGGTGCGGTCCGGGTGGGCCAGGGCCAACGCGCCCCCGGAGCCGCCCTCGCCGATCACCAGGGTGGTGATGGGCACCCGGGCACCCGCCACCGCGCCGAACAGCTCGGCCAGCGCCGGCCCGAGCCCGGCCCGCTCGGCGGCGCCGCTGTTGTCCGCGCCCGGCGTGTCCACCAGCGTCAACACCGGCAGGGTGAACCGGTCGGCGAGCTGGATCAGCCGGGCGGCGGTGCGGAACCCGGCCGGGGTGTTGGCGGTGCCGGTCTGCGCGGCGTAGGCGATCGCCCGGCCGTCGCGCCGGCCGATCCCGCACCACATGCCCGGGTCGACCCCGCCGACCCGGTCGCCGCTCAACGCGACCCTGGTCTGGAAGTAGTCGTCGAGGTAGGCGGGTGCGCGCGGCCGGTCGGGGTCGCGCGCCCAGCGCACCGCGGTCCAGCCGTCCGGGGGCAGCTCGGTGCGGCCCAGCGCCCTGGGCACGTCGGCCGGCTCCGGCAGGGCGTGCTGGTCGGCCGGTCGCAGCAGGTCCAGCCAGCGGGACAGGACCGAGGGCAGCTCCGACTCGGTGACCACCTGGTCGACCTGGCCGCTGGCCCAGTGGTCCTCGCTGGTGAACGCCGGGTGGTCGACGTCGGCGGGCGAGCGCACCCGCCGGCCGGCGAACCCCACCTCGGCGTCGGCCAGCGCCAGCACCACGTCGGCGCCGGCGCCCAGCGCGGCCCACAGCCCACCGGTGGTCGGATTGCCCAGCACGGCCACGTGCGGCACGCCCGCCGCCCTGGTCAGCTGGCACTCCCGGGCGAGCCGGGTGAGCTGGCGCAGCGAGCGCATGCCCTCCTGCATGCGGCTGCCGCCCGTGGCGATCAGCGACACCACCGGCTGCCGCGCGCGGCGGGCCACGCTGAACGCCCGCTCGATGCGTTCCCCGGTCTGCTGGCCGACGGAACCGCCCAGGAACCGGAAGTCGAAGGCGATCAGCACGGCCGGCACCCCGCCGACCGTGGCCTGCCCGCACACCACCGACTCGGTCTGCCCGGACCGCTCGCTGGCGCGTTCGAGCTGCTCGGCGTAGCCGGGCCAGTCCAGCGGGCCGGCGTACCCGGCCGGCCAGGCCGCGTACCCGGCCAGCTCGACGAAGTCGCTGGCCAGTGCCTCGATCCAGGCCCTGGCGCCGGGTGTGGTCCGGTGCGTGCTGGTCATGTCAGGGCCCGCTTCATGACCTTGCCCATGTCGTTGCGGGGCAGCGCGTCGCGGAACCGCACCACCCTGGGCCGCTTGTGCGGGGCGAGCAGTCGCGCCACGTGGTCGACCAGGTCCTGCTCGGCCGGGGGCTGCTCGCCGGCGGCCACCACCCAGGCCACGATCCGCTCCCCCAGGTCCGGGTCTGGTTCACCGGTCACCGCCACCTCGGCCACCCCGGGGTGGTCCAGCAGCGCGTTCTCGATCTCGCCGGCGCCGATCTTGTAGCCGCCGCTCTTGATCAGGTCGGTGGCCCGGCGGCCGACGATGCGCAGGTAGCCGTCTGGCGCGCGGGTGGCCATGTCACCGGTGCGGAACCAGCCGTCGCGCATGGCCTCGGCCGTGGCGTCCGGCCGGTTGAGGTAGCCGAGGAACAGGTTGGGGCCGCGCACCACGATCTCGCCGACGGTCTCGTCGTCGCTGGCCTCGATGGTCTGGCCGGCGTCGTCGACGAGCCGCACCTGGACCCCGTCCAGGGGCAGGCCCACCGTGCCCGGCCGGCGGTCGCCCGAGGCGCGCACGGACACGTTCATCAGCGTCTCGGTCATGCCGTAGCGCTCCACCACCCGCTGGCCGGTGACCCTGGCGATGCGCTCGTGGTCGGTGGCGGGCAGCGCGGCCGAGCCGGACACCAGCAGCCGGGCCCGGCCCACGGCCGCCGCGATCTCCGGGTCGGCCTCGGCGTCGGCGACCAGCCGGTGGTACATGGTGGGGACGCCGAACATCATCGTGGCCGGCCCGGCGAGTTCCCTGGCCACGGCCGCCGAGGAGAACCGGCCCACGTGGCGCACGGACCCGCCGCGCCGCAGCGGCCCGAGGATCCCGATGATCAGCCCGTGCACGTGGAACAGGGGCAGGCCGTGCACGAGCACGTCGTGCTCGGTCCACTCCCACGCGGTGGCCAGCGCGTCCAGGTTGCTGGTGATGGCCCGGCGCGGCAGCACCACGCCCTTGGGCGGGCCGGTGGTGCCCGAGGTGTAGACGACGAACGCGGGCGTCTCCGGGTCGGGTTCGGCGGCCGGCGGCGGGGGCGGGCCGGCCGGCGCGGCCAGGTCCACGTCCACCCTCGGCAGCCCGGCCAGCCCCGAGGGCAGGGCGACGCCGGGTTCGGCCAGCACCAGGGCGGGCTCGCTGTCGGCGACGATGTGGGCGAGTTCCCGTTCCCCGATCTTCGGGTTGACCGGCACGGCCGCGACCCCGGCCAGCAGGGCGCCGAGGACGGCCACGCAGGTGTGCGGGGTGTTGGTCGCCCACACCGCCACGCGGGCGGCCCCGGCCACGCGCGTGGCGACCCGACCGGCCACCCCGGCCAGGTCGCGGTAGGTCAGCACCTGGTCGTCGAACCGGATCGCCTCCCGCGCCGATGCCTCGGCCAGGGCGGGGAACAGGGGTTCTGGCATGAATCCACCTTCTCGGACTCGTCGGGTCGTCACAGCCTGTTTGCGAGCCACGTCACTGCGTGACGCCGCTCAGCCGAGGTTGGGCAGCACGAACACCAGCCAGACCAGCAGGGGCGCCGCCGCCGCGATGACGCCACCGTAGGTGAGCAGCTGCCGGAAGAACCGGTCGCGGTCACTGGTGCGGGCGTTGGCCAGCACGATCGCGCCGTTGGTCGAGAACGGGCTGACGTCGACCACGGTGGCGGCCACGGCCAGTGCCGCGATCACGCCGACCGGCCCGACCGCGCCCTGCGCCAGGAACGGCACGGCCAGCGGGATGGTCGCGCCGAGCAGGCCGACCGAGGACGCGAACGCGGACACGATCGCGCCGATGTAGCAGAGCACCAGCGCGGCCAGCATGGGCGCGCCGATCTGGCTCACCGCGTTGCCCACGTAGTCGATGGTGCCCAGTTTCTCCAGCACGCCGACGTAGGTGAGCACGCCGCAGATCAGCAGCACGGTGGGCCAGGTGATCTGGTTGATCGCGGTCTTGTGCGTGCCGGGCGAGGCCAGGCCGAGCAGCACCGCGATGGTGATCGCCACCAGGCCCACGTCCAGGTCGAACACCAGGGTGCACACGGTCAGCGCGACCAGGCCGAGCAGGGTGAGCACCCGGTGGGGGTTGAGCCCGGGCTGGTCCGGTCGGCCCAGCTGGTCCAGCTCGGCGGCGGTGGCCGCGCCCGGCGCGCCGAGGCGTTCCGGCTCGTCCTCGGCCACCTCGCCCGGGGCGATCCTGGCCAGTTTGGTGCCGCCGAACAGCACGAACACGACCACCGCGATCACCAGGTTGACCGCGAGGCTGGCCAGGAACAGCACCACGGGGTTGCCCGGCAGGTTGTTGCGGGCCACCACGGTGTTCACGATCGTGCCGTAGACGCTGATCGGGGAGAACCCGCCGGCCTGCGCGCCGTGCACCACCAGCACGCCCATCAGCAGCGGGTTGATGCCGTAGCGGGCGGCGCAGCCCAGCGCGATCGGCGCGACGATGGCCACCGCGGCCGGGCTGACCGCGCCGATCGCGGTCAACGCGGCGGTGACCGCGAACATGATCCACGGGATCACCGCGAGCCGGCCGCCGACCGCGCGCACGGCCGAGCCGACCAGCCAGTCGATCGTGCCGTTGGCCCTGGCGATGGCGAACAGGTAGGTCACGCCGACCAGCACCACGAAGATGTCGCCGGGGAAGCCGGCCAGCACGTCGTCGGTGGACATCCCGCCGGCCAGGGTGCCGACCAGGAACGCGGCCGCGAACGCGAGCGCGCCCATGTTCACCGACATCAGCGTGGCCACGGCGAACACGGCGACCAGCGCCAGGATCGAGATCAACTGCGCTGACATGGCGGCTCCCGGCGCATCGCGTCCTCCTCGACGGCGCTGGCGGCGGATGCGTGACCGCCACCACAGTGGCCAATTGGCTCAGCCACTTTGCGGATCGGGGAGCGCCCCTGTCAAGACTCCGGACCGGCAGTGGGGGTGGCTGGTCAGTCCCGTTGCTGACCGGACAGGCGGCGCAGCGCCCGGTCGACCCGACCACCGGAGTGCGGATCGCGGAGCATGATCGTGGACCCGTCGGTGAAGTCGAGCCGGATCACCCGCCGCGGTGGAATGCTGCGGCCGACGAACGGCGCGCTCAGGCCCGCGACCCGTGAGGGGGGAAGTTCGTAGAAGGTCCGCATCGGCTCTGCCGGCTGGAAATCTTTCGGATCGAACAACCTCGCTGGGTAGATCACGGCCGTGCGCTGGTCGCTGAGCACCAGCCGTGCGGTTCCCCTGGTGTGGGCGAAGTGGTCGGCCATGCGCACCGCGTCGGTGTTCGGGTGTGGCGCGTCCACCCAGTAGGCCAGCGTCGGATCCTCTACCCAGTCCTCGTCGAGGCGAGGGGTTTCCCTGAGGGCTTCGGAGGGCAGTGGCCACCGGCAGCGTCCCAAGGCGTGCGCGGGGAGTTCTGTCGCCGACTGGTAAGGGATGTGCAACTCGCTGTCGATCCGTGCGCCCACGTAACCGTTCAACGGCATCGTGCCGAGCAGCAGCCGTTCACCGGGTTGCAGCCAGTACTTGGCCAGTTCGGTTTCGATGATCGCGTCATCGCGATCCAGGTACTTGGCGGTCATCACATGCCGTTCGTCAGCTCGGTGGCCCGGGCGGCCACAGCTGGATCATTGCTGAAGAGCCGGAAGTCCACGCCGGAACCGTCTGCGAGAGACACCCGGAGGCAGAACTCGTCACCGTTCTCCAGTTGGCGGGAAATGACCCCGACAGCGGCGATCTGTTCGCGTGGAAACTCGTGGACCGGGACGTAGGCGGTCATCCGGACCGGCTCGCCCTCGACGTTGCCGCCATATTTCTCCCGATTGTCGGCGAAGACTTCGACGACTTCCTTGCCGAAATCCACTACACCTTTGCCGAACCCGATTGCCTTGCTCAGCAATGAACGGTTCTCCGGTTTCTGGTCCGGCTCGGGTTCGGGTGCGCGGCGGGTGCGGAACATCGCGAGTCTGGCAGAAGTCAGCATCCACAGGACAACGTCGGGCTGGCCCGGTTCGAGGCCGATCCGTGCGACGGTTTGGTGAGCAAGACAGCCCAAGCCCGACCCGAACACCAGATGATCAGGGGGTGGCGGCGGCTTCTTTTGGTAACTCTCGTCAGAGCCGCCATCGAGCAGCACTACTTCGAGGCCCGTGGCGAGGAAATTTCCCACGCCTCTGCCGACCGCGCGCACACCTTTGGCGAGTGGGTTCTCCAGTGGCTTACCAAATGCGTCCTGTCCGGGAAAGTCGTAGTAGAACAGGTCGCAACTGGCTGCCCAGAAAAAATGCTCGTCCGGCCGACACAACTGAAGTCTGGCGTTCAACGCCGGTCCGAGTCCATCGGAGAAATCCATCACGCCTCACTCGTACTGGAAACCACGATCGGTGGCCTCCCGTCGCTCCTGCTTTGTGGACGGATCTTGCGCCTGGTCGTAACCGTGCCGCACGGCCTGCTCGATGACGGTGCCGGGAACGTTTTCCAGAACGCCTCGAAAGCCAGCGGTCAGTGGGTCGGTCGTTCCACTCAAGCCAGCAATTCCCAAGCCGACCTTGGCTACTTCGGCGGCGAGTGCTGACTCGCCGTTCTGGATGCCAAAGGCCGCGGCGGACTTGTTGGTGGTTCTCGTGGCCTGAACGACAACATCCTCCATCCTGCCGTCGAGACCTGCTTTCTTCACCACTGTCGGCTCGGCGGACGTGGTGATCTTGAACAACGGGTTCTTGTCCGCCGCTCCCACAACCTTCTTCTGCAGCCAGCCGCCGTTGTCACGCAGGTCCTGTGCCCGTTCCACGACCTGCTTCAACGGGCCGCTGCGCAGCTTCTGCAGCAGATCCTCAAGCCGCCTGATCAACGGCATGAGCCTGCCGAGCAGTTGGGCGGCCTTCGCCCCGAGCCGGCCGCCGACGATCGCGACCTGGCTGGTGGTCGCCGCGGTGGCGGCACCCACGGAGGCACCGGCGGTGATCCAGGAGGCGGCCAGGGCGGCGAGCCACTCGATGATCAGGCCCATCACCAGCTCCTGCAGGGTGTCCACGCAGATCTCGACGAACGCGTCGAACAGGTCGGCGGCGATCTCCAGGGTCTGCTGGAGTCCCCGGATCTCACTGGCGAACGCGGTCGCGCCGGCACCGAACTCGGCCAGCTGCTGGCGGAACGCGTCGCCGGCCTCGCCCTGCCACAGCTCGCTGGTGGCCTGGGCCCTGCCCGTCTCGTGCTCGCCGGTGCTCTCCAGCCACTCGGCGACCTTCTCCCAGCCCTTGGCGGTGCTGCGCATCTGCTCCGGGTCGCCGATCGCGGGTTCCAGGATCGTTTCCACGATCGGGCTGATCGCGAGGGCGATCAGGAAACCCAGCCCGTTGTCGATCAGCGACTGTCCTGGACTGGTGATCAGCTGGAGCTGTTCGAGGCGCGTGTTCACCGCGGCGATGGCGATGTCCGGTGGACTGCTCGCCCGCGCCACGTCCCCCGCGGTGCTCGCCCAGGAACTGCCGTAGCTCGCGGCCTGCTCGAAGTCGCTCTTGCGCTCGTCGTGGCCGGCGGTGACCAGGTCGGCGAAGCTGCCGGGGCCGCTGCCGCCGTCGTCGAGCGTGTCGAAGGCGACCTCGATCTGGGCGTCGTTGTCCTGGTAGGTCCTGGCGGTCTCGGTGACCCGCTCGGCCACGTCCTCCAGGAACGCCTTGGCCGCGTTGGCCAGGTCCTGGCACTCCTGGAGGCTGTCGAAGTACGTGAACGCCAGCAGTTCACCGATCGGGCCGAAGCAGTCGTCGCTGACCCGGGCCTGCTCCAGCAGGCTGGCCAGCTGGCCGAAGTTGTCGGCCGCGTCCCGCGAGCCCCTGCCGTAGGCCAGCAGCCCCGCCGCGGCCACCTGGTAGCCGGTCATGGTGTTCCCCCCTCGATTCCCGCGATCTCAGGTCAGGACCGAACCGCCGAAGTAGTCGTCGTCCACAGTGGCTGGCGCATCCGGTCGTGGCCGGGGTGTCCGCTGTGGTGCGGGCGGTGTCGGCTGCGGTGGTAACGGCCCGGGCTGGGCGTCCGGGGGGTGCGGCGTGGGCAGGGCGCTGGCCGGCGGCGGCGCGCTCGGGCCGATCGGGGTGACGGCGGGGGAGTGGGCGTTGAACGCCTCGCTGAACCGCGCGGCCCGGTCGCCGAGGACCGGTTCCACCGTGGCCTGCAGCGCACCCGCCGCCTGCTGGGTGGCCTGGCGGATGGCGGTCAGGATCTCCTGCTGCAACTGCGTGTGCGAGCGGCGCATGGCGGCCGGCGACAGTTGCAGGCCCAGCACCGCGCCCGACGGTGCCACGGTCACCGTGACCGAGCCGTCGGCGTTGCGCGCGTGCCCGCGCAGTTCGGCGATCTTGTCCTTGAGCTGGGCGGCCTGGTTGGCCTGTTCCTGGAAGGCGCGGATGGCCTCGTCCAGGCGTGCTCCACGATCCGGCATGGTCGGTTCCCCCCGACACGCTGTGCTTGCGCGATCACACCTTGAGTTACCGGACAACCGTACCAATTCGATCTTCGTCGCCCGGTCACATTGGTGAGCGGAACGCGTAGTCCTGGTCACACTCGGTGCGGACGGCGCCGCCAGCCGTGTTCCGGACCGCGGCCACGGCAACGGGCTACCCTCGAACGCACCCGAGGGCCGACCAGCGGCCGGTGAGGAAAGGTCAGGACAGACGTGGCGGACGCGCTTCGCCCGGTGGCCCGCCCGCGCCTGTACGAGCAGGTCGTGGAGCGGATCCGGGCCTATGCCGCGGACGCCGGCCTGCGCGCCGGCGACCGGCTGCCGCCCGAGCGGGAACTGGCCGAGCGGCTCGGCGTCAGCCGCGCCTCGATCAAGCAGGCGATCGTGGTGCTGGAGGTGCAGGGCCTGGTGGACACCCGCCACGGCGGCGGCAGCTACCTGCGGCACGACCGGCTGGACGGGGAACCGGTCGCCGAACTGGTGGCCCGGCGACAGCGGCTGCCCGACGTGCTGGAGGCGCGGGAAGCCCTGGAGACCAAGATCGCCGAACTGGCCGCGCTGCGCCGCACCGACGACGACGTCCTGGCCATCGACCGCGCGCTGGCCGCCATGCGCGCGGAGATCGACAGCGGCGGGTTGGGCATCGAGGGCGACCGCCGGTTCCACGCGGCCGTGACCCAGGCCGCGCACAACCCGCTGCTCGCCGAGTTCATGCGGTCCATCGCCGAGCAGATCGCCGAGAGCCGCCAGGAGTCACTGCGCCAGCCCGGTCGGCCCGGCCGCTCCCTGGACCAGCACGAACGCATCGCCGACGCGATCAGGACCGGCGACGCCAGGGCCGCGGCCGCGGCCATGCGCCGGCACGTGCGCACGGTCAGCAAGGTGCGGCTGCTCAGCTGGAACCCGGCCGAGGAGCCCGGGGACTGAACCGCCCCGGGCGGCCCGGCGGATCAGAGGTAGGGCTCGAACAGGCTGACCAGGCCGGCCTTGGGGCGCGCGCCCACCACCGACTGGACCAGCTGGCCCCGCTGGTAGACCTGCAACGTCGGCATGGCCATGATGTTGCAGTCGCGGGCCGTGACCGGGTTGGCGTCCACGTCGATCTCGACCACGGTGAGCCGGTCCGCGTACTCCTCGGCGATCTGGGCGACCACCGGCGCGATCATCCGGCACGGCGGGCACCAGGTCGCCCAGAAGTCGACCAGTACCGGCTTGTCGCTGTTCAGCACGACCTCGGCGAAGGTCGCGTCGGTGACCTCGATCACCCGACTCTTGGTGTCCCGTGACACGGTTGGCGCCTCTCGGTGAGGTGGACGGTGGTCTCGCACAGCGGCGCCGGCGCCACGAGTTCGGTCAACCGGTGGCGCAGGTGGCCCCGGACGCCTTCCAGCCGGCCGATGTAGGCCTCCACCTCGGCCAGCTTGCGGCGGTAGACCGCGACCGAGTCGGGGCACACGTCACCGGTCTCGTTGCCGGCCCGCAGGCACTCCACGAACGGGCGGGTCTCCTCCAGGGCGAACCCGATGCTCTGCAGCGTCCGGATCTCCCGCACCACCCGCAGCGCGTCCTCGTCGTAGAACCGGTGGCCGTTGGCCGACCGCTGCGCGCTGAGCAGGCCCTGCGACTCGTAGTAGCGCAGTGCCCTGGTGCTGGTTCCGGCACGTTCGGCAAGCTCTCCGATGCGCATCTGACCTCCTCGCCCGCCAGCCTTCACCTTGACGTGGACGTTAAGTCCATCCCATTCACAGCATTACCACGCATCGGTCGTCACATCGGTCCGCGAACCTCGTAGGCTTGACTACCGTGCTTGTGCTCGCCGTCGACACGGCAACTCCCGCGGTCACCGCCGGGGTGGTCACCCTGGCCGAGACCGGTCCGCCGCGCACCCTCGCCACCCGGGTCACCCGGGACGCCAAGGCGCACGGTGAACTGCTCATGCCGCACGTGCGCGACGCGCTCGCCGAGGCCGGCCGGAGGCTGGCCGACCTGGACGCGGTGGTGTGCGGCGCCGGCCCCGGCCCGTTCACCGGCCTGCGCGCCGGCATGGTCACCGCCGCCGCCCTCGGTCAGGCCCTGGACAGGCCGGTGTACCCGGTGGTGACGCTGGACGCCATCGCCCTGGACGCGCTGGACGCCGACCCGGGCGACCAGCCGCTGCTGGTGGCCACCGACGCCCGGCGCCGCGAGGTGTACTGGGCCGCCTACGACCCGGCCGGCCGCCGGCTGGACGGCCCGCACGTGCAGGCCCCCGCCGAGGTGGCCGGCCGGCTGGCCGAGCTGGGCGTGACCCGGGCGGCCGGCGAGGGCGCGCGCCGCTACGCCGACGTGCTCGGCCTGCCGGTGCTCGCCCCCGACCACCCCACGCCGGCCGCACTGGTCGCGGTGGCCGCCGCCGACCTGCGCTCCGGCGCCCAGCCCGGCCCGCTGACCCCGCTCTACCTGCGCAGACCCGACGCGGTCGAGCCGGGCGCACGCAAGCGGGTGACCCGGGTATGAGCCCGCAGCGCACCGCCACCGTGACCATCGCGCCGCTGCGCCGGTCGGACATCCCGCGCTGCGTCGAGCTGGAGCGGGAGCTGTTCCCCGGCGACGACCCGTGGAGTTCCGCCGCGTTCCACGCCGAACTGGACCAGCCGGGCAACCACTACGTGGGCGCGTACCTGCCCGACGGGCAGCTGGTCGGCTACGCCGGCCTGGCCGTGGTGGGCCGGCCGCCCGAGGTCGAGGCCGAGGTGCACACCCTGGCCGTCGACCCGGCCTGGCAGCGCGCCGGCGTGGGCCGCACCCTGCTGCGGGCCCTGCTGACCAGGGCCGACGAGGTGCACGCCCCGGTATACCTGGAGGTGCGCACCGACAACGACCCGGCGATCAGCCTCTACCAGGCGCACGGCTTCGACCGGGTGGGGCTGCGCCGCCGCTACTACCAACCCTCTGGCGCGGACGCCTACACCATGGCCCGTCCCGCGCGGATCACCGAGAGCCACCGTGACTGACAAGATCATTCTGGGCATTGAGAGTTCCTGCGACGAGACCGGCGTCGGCATCGTCCGGCTCGGCGCGGACGGCGGCCTTGAGCTGCTCGCCGACGAGGTGGCCTCCAGCGTGGAGCAGCACGCCCGGTTCGGCGGGGTGGTGCCCGAGGTGGCCAGCCGCGCGCACCTGGAGGCCATGGTGCCGACCATGGGCCGGGCCCTGCACGCCGCCGGCATCGCCCTGACCGACGTGGACGCGTTCGCGGTCACCGCCGGCCCCGGCCTGGCCGGCGCGCTGCTGGTCGGCGTGTCCGCGGCCAAGGCGTACGCGGCGGCCGTGGACCGACCGCTGTACGGGGTCAACCACCTGGCCGGGCACGTGGCCGCGGACACCCTGCAGCACGGGCCGCTGCCCCAGCCGTGCCTGGCGCTGCTGGTCTCCGGCGGGCACACCCAGCTGCTGCTGGTGGAGGACATCGCCGGCAAGATCACCGAGATCGGCTCCACCATCGACGACGCCGCCGGCGAGGCCTACGACAAGGTCGCCCGCGTGCTGGACCTGCCCTACCCGGGCGGCCCGCCCATCGACAAGATGGCCAAGCAGGGCGACCCGAACGCCATCGCGTTCCCGCGCGGCCTGACCGGCCCGCGCGACGCCAGGTTCGACTTCTCCTTCTCCGGGTTGAAGACGGCGGTGGCGCGCTGGGTGGAGGCCAGGGAGCGGGACGGCGAGCCGGTGCCCGTGCCGGACGTGGCCGCGTCGTTCCAGGAGGCCGTGGCCGACGTGCTCACCGCCAAGGCCGTGCGCGCCGCCACCGAGCTGGGCGTGGACACCATGGTCATCTCCGGTGGTGTGGCGGCCAACTCCCGGCTGTCCGGTCTGGCCGCCGAGCGCTGTGCGGCGGCCGGCATCAGCCTGCGCGTGCCGCGCCCCCGGCTGTGCACGGACAACGGCGCGATGATCGCCGCCCTGGGCGCCCACCTGGTCGCCGCCGGCGCCGAGCCCTCGCCGCCCGACTTCGGCGCCACCCCGGGCCTGCCCGTGGACACCGTGCTGCTCTAGCTCGTGCAATTGCGCCGCTAGCTACACGATCTGGTGAATGCGGAGCTGGAGCCTTTTACGCCTGGCTGAAGTGCGGAATGGTGTGGTCACATTCCGACTTCTGGAGGTACGTCATGGGGCCAATCGGCAGTCCTGTCCTGCGCCGTCGCCGTTTGGGACAGGAACTGCGCCGGTTGCGCGAGGCGGCTGGCAAGCGACTCGACGACGTGGCCGAGTACCTGGAGTGTTCGGACGCGAAAATCAGCCGAATCGAAACGGGTAAGGTCCCCGTGCTCACTCGGGACGTGCGAGACATGCTCGACTTCTACGGGGTGCCCAACGGGGAACGTGAATCCCTGCTCGACCTGGCCAAGGAGGCCAAACACCAGGGTTACTGGGAACGCGCGACGGGGAGCATGCCGAAGATCTTCGCGCATTACCTCGCGCTTGAGGCTGAAGCCGTCGAAATACTCAACTACGAGCCGCTCATGATACCCGGGTTGCTGCAGACTCCCAGTTACGCCCGTGCCCTGATGATGATCGGCTCTGTCACCGATCCCGAACGCATCGAGCAGAAGGTGCGCCTCCGCATGGAGCGGCAGAAGCGACTGACCGATCCAGACAACCCGTTGCGGTTGCATGCGATCGTGGACGAGGCGGTGTTCAACCGCCAGGTGGGCGGGAAGCAGGTGATTCAGGACCAGTTCGCCCACATCGCCAAGATGGCCGAGCTGCCCAATGTCACCATTCAGTACGTCAGCTATGAGGAAGGTGCCTACTTCGGTATGGGTGCTTCCTTTGCTGTATTGACCTTCGCTGATCCAGAGGATGGCGCTGTGGTCTACCAGGAGATGGATAACAGCGTGTTGTTCCTGGAAAGCCCAAACGACGTAGAGCAATATAAGCTGCTCTTCAAGAAGATGTCTCGTACCGCGGAGGGCTCGGAGGGTACTGCGGAATTTTTCGAGTACATGAGCAAACGTCGTTAGGGTTGAGGAGGGGCACATGGACCAGGAAGAGCGGTTCCGTCTTGTCTGGCGTAAGAGCAGCTATACCCATCCAGACAAGGCGAATTGCGTGGAAATCGGCTTCGGTGGGGTGTCGGTGGTTGGTGTCCGGGATTCGAAGGACACGGCCGGCCCGGCGCTGATGTTCTCGCCGAGGAAGTGGTCGGCCTTTCTGACGGCGGGCAAGGCCGGCGCGTTCGACCGGACCTGATCGCCGCAACGGCAACGCGGGAACCAGTCCGGGGCTGATCCCGCGTTGCTGGCTGGCGGCGCTCGACCGGTGATCAGTCGCCCAGGGCCCACACCCGGACGTGGCCGGCCTGCTCGCTGGTGACCGCGACCGTCCGCCCGTCGATCTCGGTGATCGCCACGGACTGCACCGTGGACCCGTGCCGCAGCGGCGCGCCGAGCTGTTCGCCGCTGGCCAGGTCCCACACGCGGGCTGTGGTGTCCTCGCTTCCGGTGACCGCCACCGGCCTGCCGCCGAGCACGCCGACCGCCATCGCGAAGATCCGGTCCTCGTGGCCGCTCAGCGGGTCGCCGACCGCCTCCCGGCTCGCCAGGTCCCACAGGCTGATCTCGCTGTCGTCGCCGGTGCTCACCACGACGTCCCGCCCGTCGAGCCGGGTCACGGCGACGGCCCGGATCGCCGCGTCCGCGTCGGTGGCGATCTCGCCCGGCTTCCAGCCGTCGGCCAGGTCCCACTGGTGGATCGTCGAGTCGTGGCCGCCGCTGACCGCTGTCGGCCGGCCATCCACCCGGGCGGTGGTCAGGCCACAGATGCCGTCGCTGTGCATCCCCTCCGCCCACAGCTGCTCGCCCCTGGCCAGGTCCCAGGCGATCACCTGGCCGTCCTCGCCGCCGCTGACGGCGACCGGCCGGCCGTCGACCACGGCCGTGGCCAGTGACCAGATGCCGGCCCAGTGCCCGGTCAGGGGCTGGCCGAGCATCGTGCCGCTGGCCAGGTCCCACACGCGGACGTTGCCACCCATGTCGCCGGTGTCGGTCTCGCTGGCGTCGTGCCGGTCGCCGCCGGTGACCACGACCGGCCGGCCGTCGAGCTGGGCGGTGGCCAGCTGGGCGATGGTGTAGCTGGCGGCGCCGCGCAGTGGGAGTTCGTCCGGCCGGTCGCCCGGGCCGCTCGGGTCCCAGAGCCAGACGCTGGTCTGCCAGGCGCCGGCGATGACCACGTGCGGTCGGCCGTCGAGTTCGGTCACGACCAGCTGTTCCACGCGGTCGATGCTGGTGCGGTGCAGTTCCTGGTGCTCAGTCACGGGCCGGACGGTAGTTGCCGGGTACGACACCGCCGGGCCGCCGGTTCATCCGTTCGAGTGATTTGCGGTGCTCGGCCACTGGCACCTCCAGGTTCCGCATCCGGTCGACAACCCTGGTGCTGGCGGGTGAATACCGGCCGTGACCTCGGTGTCCGCCGGGCGCGGTGGTGATCTCCGCCCGAAGACCACGTTTGGTGTACCCCTCGTTGAATCGTTGGCACTCTCATGGGTAGAGTGCCAATCGCACGGCACCAGCACCGCCCCGGCACCCGCGACGGCGGGGTGGCAGGAGCCGGAACGCAACTAGGTACCTGCCAACGCTTTCGACGACCCGTGGAGGTCACCCCGGTGAGCGTGAACATCAAGCCGCTTGAGGACAAGATCCTCGTCCAGGCGAGCGAGGCTGAGACGACGACCGCGTCCGGCATCGTCATCCCGGACACCGCCAAGGAGAAGCCCCAGGAGGGCAAGGTTCTGGCCGTGGGCCCGGGCCGGATCGACGACAAGGGCAACCGCATCCCGGTGGACGTCGCGGTTGGGGACGTCGTCATCTACTCCAAGTACGGCGGCACCGAGGTCAAGTACAACGGTGAGGAGTACCTGATCCTCTCCGCCCGCGACGTGCTGGCCGTCGTCAACTGACGACGCTTCCTCGTCTACGCCAGACGCCCCGGCGGCCCCACGATCCGGGGTCCCGGGGCGTTTTGCTTCATGGAAGGTAGGCAATGGCAAAGCAGATTAGTTTCGACGAGGACGCTCGTCGGGCGATGGAACGCGGCGTCAACAAGCTCGCGGACGCGGTGAAGGTCACGCTCGGCCCGCGTGGCCGGCACGTCGTGCTGGACAAGAAGTTCGGTGGCCCCACCGTCACCAACGACGGTGTCACCATCGCCCGCGAGATCGACCTGGCCGACCCGTTCGAGAACCTGGGCGCGCAGCTGGCCAAGAACGTGGCCACCAAGACCAACGACGTGGCCGGTGACGGCACCACCACGGCGACCGTGCTGGCCCAGGCCATGGTCCGGGTGGGCCTGCGCAACGTGGCCGCCGGGGCCAACCCCACCGCGCTGGGCCGGGGCGTGCAGGCCGCCGCCGACGCGGTGGTCGAGGTGCTGCGCGCCAAGGCCACACCGGTCAAGGGCCGGGACAACATCGCCCAGGTCGGCACCGTCGCCTCGCGCGACGAGTCCATCGGCGCCCTGCTCGGTGAGGCCATCGAGAAGGTCGGCGAGGACGGCGTGATCACCGTCGAGGAGTCCTCCACGCTGGCCACCGAGCTGGTGATCACCGAGGGCGTCCAGTTCGACAAGGGCTTCCTGTCGGCGCACTTCGCCACCGACCAGGAGGCGCAGGAGGTCGTCTTCGAGAACCCGTACGTCCTGCTGCACCGGGAGAAGATCTCGGCGCTGGCCGAGCTGCTCCCGCTGCTGGAGAAGGTGGCCGAGGCGGGCAAGCCGCTGGTCATCATCGCCGAGGACGTCGAGGGTGAGGCCCTGTCCACCCTGGTGGTCAACGCCCTGCGCAAGACCCTGAAGACGGTGGCGGTCAAGGCTCCGTTCTTCGGCGACCGGCGCAAGGCGTTCCTGGACGACCTGGCCGTGGTCACCGGCGCCCAGGTGATCTCGTCCGAGGTCGGCCTGAAGCTGTCCGAGGCCGGCCTGGACGTGCTGGGCTCCGCCCGGCGCGTGGTGGTCACCAAGGACAACACCACCATCGTCGACGGCGGCGGCTCCGCGGCCGACATCGCCGGGCGCGCCGAGCAGCTGCGCAAGGAGATCGAGACCACCGACTCCGACTGGGACCGCGAGAAGCTGCAGGAGCGGCTGGCCAAGCTGTCCGGCGGCGTCGCCGTGATCAAGGTCGGCGCGGCCACCGAGACCGAGATGAAGGAGCGCAAGCACCGCATCGAGGACGCGGTCGCGGCGACCAAGGCCGCGGTCGAGGAGGGCATCGTGCCCGGTGGCGGTTCCGCCCTGGTGCACGCGGCCAAGGAGCTGGCCAGCGGGCTCGGCCTGAGCGGCGACGAGGCCACCGGCGTGGCCCTGGTGCGCGAGGCGCTGACCGCGCCGCTGCACTGGATCGCGGCGAACGCCGGCCTGGAGGGCCCGGTCGTGGTGGCCAAGGTGCAGGAGCAGGAGTGGGGCAACGGCTTCAACGCCGCCAGCCTCACCTACGGCGACCTGATCGAGGCCGGCGTGGTCGACCCGGTGAAGGTCACCCGCTCGGCCGTGGCCAACGCCGCGTCCATCGCGCGGATGGTGCTCACCACCGAGAGCGCTGTGGTGGAGAAGAAGGAAGAGGAGCCGGCTGCCGCTGGTCACGGGCACGGGCACGGCCACGGCCCCGGCGGTTTCTGATCGGCACCGACCCCGGGCAGCCCCGGGCCGCGCGGTCGCGGCGCTGGCCGGCTGCGGGGGTCCGCTGCTAGGGCGAGAGGCGGCACTTCTTCCTCGGAGTGCCGCCTCTCCCGCGAGATGGCCCCTGAACAGGTGGCTCGTGTCGTCCTGAACCGGTGTCCGGCACGCGTCGCGGCCGGTCAGGCCGAGAGGTGCGGCTGGGCGGGTCAGGCGTGCATTCGGTTGTGGTCATTCTGTTGTCTCGTCGGATCGCGTGCTGACAGGTTCGGCCTGGTCACGAGCCCTGCGCGAGCAGCAGCTCGCGCTTGCGCGACTTGATGATGGCGTCGCGTTCGGATTCGGACAGCCCGCCCCAGATGCCGTAGGGCTCCTGCACGGTCAGTGCGTGCTTGCGGCACATCTCCAGTACGGGGCAGGTCTGACAAACCGCCTTGGCCCGTGCTTCCCTCCTGGCCCGCGCGGGGCCTCGTTCACCGTCGGGATGGAAGAAGAACGCGCTGTCCATCCCACGGCAGGAACCACGAAGCTGCCAGTCCCAGATGTCGGCGTTTGGTCCAGGGAGTCTCCGGGTGTCTGCCATCGAGACTGCCTCCTCATCGCGTGGGCGATGTCATGTGGACTGCGTCAGTGGCTTGCTCCATTCGGCTTAACGGAGCTTCACGGTAAAACCGCTTCAAAGGTTGTTCAAGACCTCAACCTGGGGAAGTTGGCCAATTCAGCCGATGGGTAGGGGGTCAACCGTCCGTGGTCGCCTCGCCGTCCACTTGCCTCCCGGATGAGGTGAACCCACGATGTCCACGTGATGACGACACCGGATTCCACGTCGGCCGGTAGTCACACGAGCCCCGAGAGGGAACACCGGTCACACCCCACCGAGATCGTCCTCACGGACAGCGACGACGCGGGCGGGGAGCCCAGGCTGACCGTGGCCGCCGTGGCCAGACGCCTCGGGGTGGCTCCAGCGACCCTGCGCACCTGGGACCGGCGCTACGGACTCGGGCCCAGCAATCACACGAGTGGGCGACACCGTCGGTACGGACCGCAGGACATCGCCCGGTTGGAGACCATGCAGCGGGCTCTGCTGCGTGGCGCCTCCCCGGCTGAGGCCGCCAGATACGCCCTTGCCGGTCCCGCGTCCGGTGACCAGCCATCCCCAGGAGACCGACTTTTCGCGGCACGACCGGGGGACCCCGATCGGGTGAGCGCCGCCGCGGACCAGCCCCCCACCCGGACCGACGGCGCCCATGACCACCCGGTGTTGCTCAGCGGTGTGTTCGAGTCGGGGGTGGGCACACCAGCCAACACCGGTGGCCGTGGCCTGCGCATGCCAGGGGCCGGCCGGCGGGCCAGGGGGCTGGGGCGCGCGGTGCTGGCCCTGGACTCGACCACGGCGCAGCAGCTGTTGGCCGAGGAGGTGGCTGAGCACGGGCTGATCAGCACGTGGGAGAACCTGGTCCAGCCGGTGTCGCGGGCCCTGACCGAGCGCTGGGAGATCTCCGGTGCCGGCGTTGAGGCGACGCACCTGCTCACCGAGTGCGTGGTGGCCGTCATGGTGCGGGCGACCCCGCTGGTCACCCAGCCGCGCAACCCACGCCCCGTGCTGTTGGCCGGCATGCCCGAGGAACGGCACAGCCTGCCGCTCTACCCGCTGGCCGCGGTGCTGGCCACCCGGGGCATCGCGACCAGGCAGTTCGGCGCGGCCCTGCCGGCGCGCGCGCTGATCGCGGCGGTCCGCCGAACCGCGCCGGCCGCCGTGGTGCTGTGGGCGCAGCTGCCCAGGCACGCCGACCCGGACGTGCTCGACGCGCTGCCCAGGACCAGGCAGCCGGCCAGGGTGTTCGTGGGCGGGCCGGGCTGGGAGCACACGACCGCCCCGCCGTCGGTGCACCGGATCACCGACCTGGCCGAAGCGGCCACCCTGGTCGAACAGGCGGTCGCCGACGACAACCCCTGACCGCCACCGCGGCCCCGGGCCCCACCGCCCCCATCCGCCCCGCGACCAGCGGAAACCACGACCCACACCCGACTCGCCCCACCACGGCGCCGACCCGCGCCAGGCGAGGCAACTCCCCCAGGGCAGCCCCCCACCCTCCCGGGGGGCGAGCCCCGCTCCAGCCTATCGACGGCAGCCGGAGAAATCAGGACCTCGATCAGTGGCTGTGGATAACTCGCTGCCCTGTGGATAACCCGGCTGCCGGGTGGAACGACCGATCACCGCTCCTGCCTGGGCTTTTCAGTTCTCGTTCACCTGAATGGCGGTGCGTGAGGTGTCAACTCGCGCACGCTGAACGGTCAACTCGCGGTGCGCGAGGGTGCAACTCGCGGGCGCGGAGGTGTCGACTCGCGCGGTGGCGAGGGGGGATCGCGGGAGACCGAACCGAGAATGTGGGGGGAATCACAATGGTTGTGGTGGGTGGGGGTGCAGTTCACGCGGAGCGTCCGGGCGGTTGGCCAGGATGACGTGGTGATCGACGACGCCAGCCTGGTCCGCGCCGCCTTCGGAGACCTGCCCGGGGCGGACGTCAGCGCGATATCGCCCGCTGATCGCCCAACCCGCCGGTGGCTGGCCGGGGTCGTGCTCGGCGCGCAGGGCCGGTACGCCGCCGCGGCCACCCTGCTCGGCCCGCTGCGCGCGGTCCGCGACCCCGTGCTGGCCTCCCTCGCCGCGAGCACACTGGCCGCGCACCGCCGGCAACTCGGTGGGCATGTGGCCGCGCGCCGATTGGACGCCGAAGCACTGACCCATCTGGCCCAGCTCGGACGACCAGGGGTGACCAGGTCGGTCGAGGAGTTGGTGCTGGCCGAGGCCGCCGGGGTGACCGAGTCGGCCGCCCGGGTGGACGCGCTGCTGGGGTTGGCCGCGGACGCGGTCGGATTGGGTCGGGTCGACGAGGCCAGGCGGTTGCTCGCCGCGGCCGAACGGGAACTGGGGCTGGAGCGGCAACCGGAGCGGCGAGGTCGGCCGGGTCGGCGCGGTGGAGCGGGAGAAACCGGGCCACCGCCACTGCCGCAGCCGGCGGACTGGCGTGGACAGGTGCGCGCCGGATGGGTTGGCGCCGAGATCGAACTGGCCGCCGGCCGGGCCGAGGCGGCTGTTCCGCTGGCCGAGGCCGCTGGTCGGCTGGCGCGAACGGCCGGCGCTGCCCGTCACGTGCTCAAGTCCGATCTCGTGCTGGGCACGGCCCTGGCGGTGGCCGGCCAGGCCGAGTCCGGGATCGGCGAGGTGGTGGCCGGTAGCACCGTGGTCGGCCGGGATGAGGACGCGGCAGGGAGCGCCATCGCTCGGTTGCCCACGTGCATTGCGCTACTCGGGTGTGTGTTAAATCACACCGTGGATCTGGGGCTGCTTTCGCTCGTTTGGCCGGCAGCGTTGGTGCTCGCGCAACATGCCCCGGATGAGTCGGCGGAACTTCTCGACTGGGCTAACAACGCTCTGAGCTGCGTATTACGTGCCGCCGACCCGATTGGCCGGCGGATTGCGGCGGCTTCCCCGTGGGTGCCGTCGGCACTGCTCCATTCCGGGGAACCCCCGAATGCGGCCGGCTGGGCGAAGTTCTTGACGGATAAAGCACCAGATCGTGTCAAGGTTGGGGCTCAAGCGTCCGATAGGGGATGTGGAACGTCACTCGGCTGCAGGAAGGAGTCCCCGTGACGACGGTCCTGATTTGCGACGACCGGCGCAGTGTGCGGGAGGGTCTCACCCGTGTGATGTCGGCTGTCCCCGGGGTGAGTCGCATCGACTGCGTAGCGCACGGTGACGAGCTGTTGGCCCGCTTCTCCCGGCAGCCGGTCGACGTCGTACTGGTTGGTACCCAGCGCGCCGTCCCGACCGGGGTGGAAGCGACCCGCCGGCTCGTCTCAGCAAACCCGCAAGCGAACGTGATCGTGTTCGGCGCACCCGACGACGCCGGCAGCATCGCGGCCGCCATAGCTGGCGGAGCCCGCGGTTACCTGCGTTGGGACGCCTCGCGTCCCGAACTGGTCGCCGCCCTCGCGCACACCTTGGCCAGCACCTCGGTGCCGGCGCCCCGACAGCCGTCAGATCCTGGAGTTCAGCTGACCGAGCGTGAACTCCAGGTGTTGCGCGGCATGAGCCAGGGCAAGAGCAACGGACAGATCGGGCGTGAGCTCTACCTGTCCGAGGACACAGTCAAGACGCACGCGCGTCGCCTGTTCCGCAAGCTCGGGGTACGGGACCGCGCCCAGGCGGTCGCCCACGGCTTCCGCCGTGGCCTCGTGTCCTGAAACCCCACCACGCCGTCTCAGGAGTCCCATCCTGAACCCGTCCGGCAACAACCGTGTCTAGCCCGACGAAAGCCAGTCGTCGGGCTAGACACGGTTGTGCGTCTGGAGTTGTCCAGGTTGTGGTCAGCCGGGCAGTGCCGGCTGGGCCGGTAGCCGCGGTCGGTGTCTGAACCGGGCTGGTGTCTGAGCCGGGCTGTACCGCTCGGGCTCGATTCCGTTGCCACGTGCCTGCCGTCGGTGCCGGGTCCGTCGGTGCCGCCGGTGCCGGCTTCTGCCGGTGTCGGCTTCTGCCGGTGCTGAGTCGGTCGGTGCTGAACTTGGTCGGGGCTGACCTGGTTGGTGTTGGATCCGCGGCTGCTGTCTGCTCGGGCACTTCCCCCGGACGCGGTCACCCGTGTCCGACCGGCCCAGTCGGCGCTGGGACGGTTGGCCTGTTGCGACCGGGGCGGCACTGGGCCGAATGGCTGCTGGCCGAGCGCGCGTCGGACTGGATGCTGGGTTACGTCCGTGAAAACACGGCCGCTGGGCCGCTGTTCGTGCACGGAACGTGGGCCGGGGACGCGCGAGCCTCGAAGCGAGGAGCGAGCGTCGAGGGACGACGACGGCGGAGCGAAGCCGGGCGGAGTGGGGCTGGTGAGCCGAAGGGGGATGGGCGTGTTGCGCTGGGTGGGGACACATAGCACCGAGGCGCGCAAACCCCTGTCTTGCCCCACCGGCCCGGAGGGATCACGTCGACCGGTACGGTTACCGTCACCGGTATGGGCGATGTGGGCCTCCCATGCCGTTCGTTGTCGGTACGCCTACCAGTAACACCAGGGCTGTTGTCTGCGATGACCAACTTGGGGGACGGACTGGACGCCGAAGTAGGCGCTGCTGTCGAAGGCGATCGCCGGGCGGTGGAGCGCCTGCTGGCGTCGATCCGTCCCTTGGTGGTGCGGTACTGCCGTGCCCGTGTCGGGAGGCAGGAGCGGTCCTTCGCTTCGGCGGACGACGTGGCCCAGGAGGTGTGTCTCGCGGTGCTCACGGCGCTGCCCAGCTACCGCGACCAGGGACGGCCGTTTTTGGCCTTTGTGTACGGCATCGCCGCGCACAAGGTCGCCGACGCACATCGGTCGGCGGCGCGGAACCGCTCCGAGCCGGTTCCCGAGGTTCCGGACGCTCCCGAAACCGAAGCCGGCCCAGAACAGCGGGCCATGCAGGGCGAGTTGTCTGAGCGGATGGCGAAGCTCCTGCGCATCCTGCCCGAGAAGCAGCGAGAGATCTTGCTGCTCAGGGTGGTGGTCGGGTTGTCGGCCGAGGAAACCGCCGAGGCGGTGGGCTCGACTCCCGGTGCGGTCCGGGTGGCACAGCACCGTGCGCTGGCCCGGCTCCGCAAGACGCTGGCAGCGGAGGAGGTGGTCTGAGTGGCCGAGCAACACGCCAACGGCGATGAGGAGATCGTGCGCAGCGAGTCGAAGGAAGCCGCACTCACCTCGGGCGACCCGTTGACTGGGCAGAACGTGACTGGACAGGACTTGACCGACCAGGTCCCTCAGAAAACCGGACAGGCCCCTGGGGAGCGGGGCGACGCAGGCGGCGACCTGGCGGCGAGCGCGGCACCGGGCGAGGCCGCTGGCGAGAACCGGCCCACCGAGCCGGGTCCGGTGGATGCCGAGACGCCCCAGCCGGACGACGTCGCGGCCATCCGCGCGGACGACATCCTGTTGAACGCCCTGGGCGGCAGCGAGCCCGAGGCCGCCGAGAACCTCGCCGACCAGGAACTCAACAGCCTGTTGCTGGCCTGGCGGCGGGACGTCGACAGCGAGCGGATCGGTGAACTCGTCGACACGGACACCGCTCTGGCCACGCTGATGGCGGCGCGCAAGCCGGTCCGCAACCGGCACCGGTTCCTGGTCCCGTTCGCCGCCGCCGCCGCTGTCCTGGTGATCACCTTCACCGGTGTCGGGTTGGCCGCCAGGGACGCGCGGCCCGGTGACGCGCTGTGGGCGGTGGCCCAGGTGCTGTACTCCGAGCACGCCCGCTCGGTCGAGGCCGCGGCATCCGTGCAGACCGAGTTGGACAGTGCGGGCACGGCACTGCGCGAGGGACGGATCGCCGACGCCAGGACCGCGCTGGACCGGGCCGGGGACACCCTGCCGTCGGTGTCCAGAGATGACGGCCAGGCCGACCTGGTCGCCAGACATGAGTCCCTGGTCCAGCAGCTTCCCGACGCGCCAGTGCTGCCCGACCTGACCAGCACCAGCAGCCAGTCCAGCACGCAGTCGGTGCCGTCGCCCAGCCACAGCCCCAGCGCACCGCCCAGCAGCACCCTCGACCCCACCTCACCGCCCGTTCCGTCGAGCCCCCCGCCGCCGGCGCAGGAGAGCAGCTCGTCAGTCTCGTCCCCGAGCAGCACGCGGGAAGAACCGAACCCGCCGATCGACACCGGTGTGACCACCCCGGGTGGGCAGCGTCCGGAATCCTCCAACAACGGCAACGGAACGCAGAGCGAGAGCAACAACTGAGCGGCAGTTGGTTCTGGCCCGGTCAATTCCTGGGGATGAGTTCGAGAATCGACTGACAACACACATCGGTCAGCGCCAATCGTCAGGCCCGCGCGATTCAGCACCACCGTGGCCGGTCGCCGATATCGACAGCCGCCACCGCCATCGCCACCGAGGAGCCCGCCAGCAACGAGCGGCTGGCTCCTCGGTTTTTTCGTTCACCCACCTCGGTTTTTCGCACGCCGCCCGGCGAATCGAATTCCCGCTGGCGCGGCCCGCACCCGCTGCCCGGGCAGCCCGATCAGCGCGCGCTTTCGGTCGCTGTTACCCCGTCCACGAAACCCCGGCAGTACTCCCAGCTGACGTACCTGGCCGGGTCGGGGTCGAAGGCCGGCTCGTGCGGGCGCATCCGCCCGTCGGCGAGCAGCTGTTCCAGGCTGGCACGCAGCAGGGCCCAGTCGTGGTAGTGCGGCTCCTCACACTCCCCGCAGTCGACCACGATGCCGCGGATGCCTCGCGGCTCCAACAACGTCTGATAAACGGCCAGGTCGCTGAGGTCGTCGAGGAGTTCCGTCCGTTCGTCCTCGCCCAGCGGCTGGAACGGGTCCTCGTCGGGCTCGCCCAACTCCCGTGCGGGGTCGTCCGGGTCACCCGCGAAGGGGTCTGGGGGCAACGCTTCGTGCGGCACGATCCCGCACGGTACCCGGCGGGTGCCCCGCCAGGTCCAGATACCATGGGTTCGAGGCCACCGCCTGCGGAAACCCCACGGCGCGGGCGGTGCGAACAGCGTCAAAGGAAGGTCCACCACCAGTCATGACCAGCGAGCACAACGCTGACGGAATCCCACCCAAGTTCGCGATGCTCGGCCTGACCTTCGATGACGTTCTGCTGTTGCCGGCCGAGTCGGACGTCGTGCCCAGCAGCGTGGACACGTCGACCAGGCTGTCCCGCAACGTCGCGTTGCGGATTCCGCTGGTCTCGGCCGCCATGGACACGGTGACCGAGGCCCGGATGGCCATCGCCATGGCCCGCCAGGGTGGCATCGGCGTTCTCCAGCGCAACCTGCCGATCGACGTGCAGGCCGGGCAGGTGGAGACGGTGAAGCGGTCCGAGGCCGGCATGGTCACCGACCCGGTGACCTGCTCGCCCGAGGACACCCTGGCCGACGTGGACGCGCTGTGCGCGCGGTTCCGCATCTCCGGGGTGCCGGTCACCGACACCGACGGCACCCTGGTGGGCATCATCACCAACCGCGACATGCGCTTCGAGGTGGACCACACCCGGCAGGTCAAGGAAGTGATGACCAAGGGGCCGCTGGTCACCGCCCAGGTCGGGGTGTCGGCTGAGGCCGCGCTGGGCCTGCTGCGCCGGCACAAGGTCGAGAAGTTGCCGATCGTGGACGGCGCCGGCAAGCTGCGTGGGCTGATCACCGTCAAGGACTTCGTCAAGACCGAGCAGTACCCGCTGGCCACCAAGGACCGGGACGGCCGGCTGCTGTGCGGGGCCGCGGTGGGCGTTGGCGCGGACGCCGTTGCCAGGGCCATGGCCCTGGTGGACGCCGGCGTGGACGTGCTGATGGTGGACACCGCGCACGGGCACCAGCGCAACGTGGTGGAGATGGTGGCCCGGTTGAAGAAGGAACTGGGCGACTCGGTCGACGTGGTCGGCGGCAACGTGGCCACCCGCGCGGGCGCCCAGGCGCTGGTCGACGCGGGCGCGGACGGCGTCAAGGTCGGGGTGGGCCCGGGTTCGATCTGCACCACGCGCGTCATCGCCGGCGTGGGTGTGCCGCAGATCAGCGCGGTGTACGAGGCTGACCAGGCGTGTCGGCCGGCCGGGGTGCCGGTGATCGCCGACGGTGGCATCCAGTACTCCGGTGACATCGCCAAGGCGGTGGCCGCGGGGGCGAGCGCGGTGATGCTGGGCAGCCTGCTGGCCGGCACGGCCGAGGCGCCCGGTGAGCTGATCCTGGTGAACGGCAAGCAGTTCAAGACCTACCGGGGCATGGGGTCGCTGGGCGCGATGCGCTCGCGCGGCGAGGCCAAGTCGTTCTCCAAGGACCGCTACTTCCAGGACGACGTGTTCTCCGAGGACAAGCTGGTTCCGGAGGGCATCGAGGGGCGGGTTCCGTTCCGCGGGCCGCTGTCGCAGGTGGTGGACCAGCTGGTCGGCGGGTTGCGGTCGGGCATGGGCTACACCGGCTCGCGGACCATCGCCGAGCTGCAGCAGGCCCAGCTGGTGCGGATCACCGCGGCCGGCCTGAAGGAGAGCCACCCGCACGACATCACCATGACGGTCGAGGCGCCCAACTACACGACCCGCTAGCACACGTGGGCGCGCTCCGCCCCGAATTCACCCGTTGGTGAGGGGAGTTGTCCACAGCCCCGCCGGTTGTGCACAACTTCCCCCGGCCCGGTGTTGTCCCAGGCCGCGGCGGATAGGCTGGCCAGGGGCTCGCCCCCCGGGAGGGTGGGGGCTGGACTTCGGCGGGGTGGATGAGGCGCGGTACGGGGCTGGGGTGCTGCTGGTCGGGTGGTTGTCGGGTGGTGGCGCGCCCGGCTGGACGGGTGCCCAGGTGGACGGGTGCCCAGGTGGGTGGGGAAACAGCGCCAGCAAGCAGTCAGCAAGAAAGGACTTCACGTGCGGGATCTGGTCGAGATCGGCATTGGTCGGACCGCTCGGCGGGCCTACGAGCTGGACGACGTGGAGATCATCCCGTCTCGGCGGACCCGGTCCTCCAAGGACGTGTCCACGGCCTGGCAGATCGACGCATACCGGTTTGAGATCCCGCTGGTCACCCACCCCACGGACGCGATCGTGTCGCCGCGCACCGCGGTGGCCGTGGGCGAACTCGGTGGCCTGGGCGTGCTCAACGCCGAAGGGCTGTGGGCCCGCCACGCCGACGTGGACGAGGTGCTGTTCCGGCTGGTGCAGGCCGTGGAGGAGAGCGCGGAGAGCGGCGAGGACCTGGCCGGCCCGGTGCGCCTGCTGCAGGAGCTGCACGCCGCGCCGGTGCGGATGGACCTGATCACCGAGGCGATCCGGCAGGTCCGCGAGTCCGGTGTGACCGTGGCGGTGCGGGTCAGCCCGCAGCACGCCGCCGAACTCACCCCCGACCTGCTGGCCGCCGGCGTGGAGATCCTGGTCGTGCAGGGCACCATCATCTCGGCCGAGCACGTGGCCAGGAACGGCGAGCCGCTCAACCTCAAGCGGTTCATCGCGGACCTGGACGTGCCGGTGATCGCCGGTGGGGTGGGCGACTACCGCACCGCCATGCACCTGATGCGCACCGGGGCCGCCGGCGTGATCGTCGGCTACGGCTACGCGCCCGGTGTGACCAGCACCGACGCCGTGCTGGGCATTGGCGTGCCGATGGCCACCGCCATTGCCGACGCGGCCGCGGCCCGGCGGGACTACCTGGACGAGACCGGTGGTCGCTACGTGCACGTGCTCGCCGACGGCGGCATGCTGACCAGCGGTGACATCGCCAAGGCCATTGCCTGCGGGGCGGACGCGGTGATGCTGGGTGAGCCGCTGGCCGCCGCCACCGAGGCGCCCGGCCAGGGCCTGTACTGGACCGCCTCGGCCGCCCACCCCTCGGTGCCACGCAGCCACGTGTCCGCCGGCATCGACCAGGAGGTGGACCTGCGCACCCTGCTGTTCGGGCCGGCCACCGACCCGCGCGGCGTCACCAACCTGTTCGGCTCGCTGCGCCGGGCCATGGCCAAGACCGGCTACTCCGACCTCAAGGAGTTCCAGAAGGTCGGGCTGACCATCCGCGGCTGACCAGCGCCGCCGGCCGCACTGCGGACCACACACCGAGGGGGAGGACAGGCGTGCGCTCGCGTGCGGGGGACCGGCGTGTGGTGGCCGGTCGGGACGGTGTCGTGCTGGCCGAACCGGCAGCGGGCGACCAGGGCGTGCTCGACCAGGCCGGGGACGGTGCGTTCCAGGTCGACGTGGACTCCCGGCCGCTGCCCTACCTGCCGCCCAGGGGGCAGCTGGTGGTGGTCGACCAGGCCAGCGGTGAGCTGCTCGGCGACGTGGGCTGGATCCCCGTGCTGCACGGGCCGAGCGCGGCCTGCCAGGCCTGGAACATCGGCATCGACCTGCTGCCGGCGGCACGCGGGCGGGGCGTGGGCACGCTGGCGCAGCGACTGCTGGTCGAGCACCTGTTCGCCACCACGGCCGTGGACCGGATCGAGGCCAGCACGGACGTGGCCAACGTGGCCGAGCAGCGCGCCCTGGAACGGGCCGGGTTCCAGCGCGAAGGCGTGCTGCGCGGCGCCCAGCTGCGTGGCGGGCAGCGGCGGGACATCGTGCTCTACGGGGTGCTGCGCACTGACGTGAGCCGGTGACCGGCGGCGGACACACCACCACTGCATTGGGGGCTGGTGGCACCGGCGGTGGCGCCCTAACCTCGCCCCATGGCCTACCGACTCGCCAGTAACAACTGTTCGAATGGCCTGGACTACGACGTGGTGGTCGTGGGTTCCGGCTTCGGCGGCAGCGTCGCCGCCCTGCGGTTGACCGAGAAGGGCTACCGGGTCGCGGTGGTCGAGGCGGGTCGGCGGTTCGCCGACCACGAGTTCGCCAGGACCTCCTGGGACCTGCGCCGCTACCTGTGGGCGCCCCGCCTGGGCTGCTACGGCATCCAGCGCATCCACCTGCTGCGCAACGTCATGGTGTTGGCCGGGGCCGGGGTGGGCGGCGGATCCCTGGTCTACGCCAACACCCTCTACCGGCCGCTGCGGGCCTTCTACACCGACCGCCAGTGGGCGCACATCACCGACTGGGAGAGCGAGCTGGCCCCGTTCTACGACCAGGCCAGCCGGATGCTCGGGGTGGTGACCAACCCGACCACCACCCCCGCGGACGTGGTGATGCGGGGCGTGGCCGAGGACATGGGCGTGCCCGAGACCTACCACCCCACGCCGGTCGGGGTGTTCTTCGGCCAGCCGGGACAGCGGGCGGCCGACCCGTACTTCGGGGGCGTCGGCCCGGCGCGCACCGGGTGCACCGAGTGCGGCGCGTGCATGTCCGGCTGCCGGGTCGGGGCGAAGAACACGCTGGTCAAGAACTACCTCTACCTGGCGGAGCGGCACGGGGCGCAGGTGCTGCCGCTGACCACCGTGACCAGGCTGGCCCAGCGCGCCGACGGCAGCTGGCTGGTGGGCACCGAGCGCACCGGGCCGCTGCCCGGCCGGCACCGGCGCACCATCACCGCCGGCCAGGTCGTGCTCGCCGCGGGCACCTGGGGCACCCAGCAGCTGCTGCACCGGATGCGGGACCAGGGTCTGCTGCCCCGGCTCTCGCCCCGGCTCGGCGAGCTGACCAGGACCAACTCCGAGGCCATCGTGGGCAGCGGCCGGCTGTCGGTGGACCCGGAGCGCGACTTCACCCAGGGCGTGGCCATCACCTCGTCGTTCCACCCCACCCCGGACACCCACATCGAGCCGGTGCGCTTCGGCAGGGGCAGCAACCTGATGGGCCTGTTGCAGACCCTGGCCACGGACGGCTCGGCCAGCGTGCCGAGGTGGCGGCAGTTCCTGGACTACGCGGTCAGGCACCCGGTGACCACGGCGCGGCTGATGTCGGTGCGCCGGTGGAGCGAGCGGACCATGATCCTGCTGGTGATGCAGAGCCTGGACAACTCGATCACCACGTTCCTGCGGCGGGACCGGTTCGGCCGGGCCAGGCTCAGCTCCCGGCAGGGCCACGGCGAGCCCAACCCCACCTTCATTCCCGCCGGCTACCAGGCCAACCTGCGCACTGCCGAGCGGATCGGCGGGGTCGCCGGCGGCTCCTGGGGCGAGCTGTTCGACATCCCGCTGACCGCGCACTTCATCGGGGGCTGCGCCATCGCCGAGGACGCCGACCACGGGGTGATCGACCCCTACCACCGGGTGCACCACTACCCGGGCCTGTCCATCGTGGACGGTGCGGCGGTCTCGGCGAACCTGGGGGTCAACCCGTCGCTGACCATCGCGGCCCAGGCCGAGCGCGCCTTCGCCCTCTGGCCGAACAAGGGCGAGGCCGACCCGCGGCCGGCGCAGTCGAGCGGCTACCGCCGGGTGGCGCCGGTCGCGCCGAAGCGGCCGGCCGTGCCCGACCACGCGCCCGCGGCGCTGCGCCTGACCTCGACGTAGGCCCACCCGCCGGGCCGCAGGCACCACCGCGGCCGCCTGACGCCGTCAACAATCCCGGCCGGGGAGGTTGCTCTTACGACGTAAGCGCGTCAAGGATGTGTTCATGGTCAACCGACGCAGGTCCCGGCCGAGAGTCGGGCTGACCAGGGAACGCGTGCTCGACGCGGCGTTGGCGCTGGTGGACTCCGACGGCCTCGCCGGGCTGTCCATGCGCAAGCTGGGCGCCGCGCTGGGCGTTGAGGCGATGTCGCTCTACCACTACGTCCCCAACAAGGACGCGCTGCTGGACGGCCTGGTGGAACTGGTGCTGGGCATGGTGACCCCCGAGCCGCCGCCGCAGCACAGCAGCTGGCCGGACTGGGTCCGCCAGTTCGCGGTGGACTACCGGCAGGTCCTGCTGCGGCATCCCGCGGTGTTACCGCTGATGGCGACCAGGCCGATGCCCACCACCTCGGCCCTGACCACCGTGGAACTCGGGCTGCGGCGGCTGGTCCGCGCCGGGCTGACCGCCAGGCAGGCGCTGGACATCCTCAACTCGGTGACCACGTTCGTGCTCGGTCACGTGCTCATCGAGGCCAGGAAGGTGCCGGGGCACGAGGCCGCCGCGTTCACGCCGAACGCGATGCTGGTCGATCTGGACGAGGAGGTGTTTCCGCTGATCTCCCGGGCAATGAAGAAGGAAGGGGCGTTCGACGAGCAGGCGCGGTTCGAGTACGCCCTGAACGCCATGCTCGAAGGGTTCGCGCTGGCGGTGGCCAGGGCGGCGGACCAGGCAGCGGCAGGGCATCCGGTCGGCCGGGCGGCGGAGCGGGTGGACGGCCAGGTGGCAGACCAAGACCAGGTGGCAGGCCAGGTGGCAGGCCTCGACGCCGACCGATCGAGCACCGACCGCCCGACCGGCTGACTGGCAGGCCACCTCCGCCCCCGCTCGCGCGTCTAGTGGGAGCAGGACGGGCAAGGGAGGTTCGGCGTGGTGGTGACCAGGAGGACGGTGCTGCGCGGGCTGGGGGCCGGCGCACTGGGGGTGCTGGGCGTGGCCGGCGCCGGCACGCTCGCCGGCTGCTCCGACCGCGCCCAACCGCCCGGCGGCCCGACCGCCACGACCGGCGGTGCCACCCCCGCGACCCCGCCGGCCAGCACGGCCGCCTCGACCAGGCCACCGGACTGGGCCGGCCTGCGCGGCCGGCTCGCCGGTGAGCTGCTGTTACCCGGCGACCGCGGCTACGACGCGGCCAAGCGCTGCTACAACCCGCTGTTCGACCAGCGCCGGCCCGCGGCCGTGGCCCGCTGCCAGCGGGTGGCGGACGTGCAGGCGTGCGTGGCCGAGGCCGCGGCCACCCGCGTGCCGATCGCGGCCCGCTCCGGCGGGCACAGCTACGCCGGCTACTCCACGCCCGACGCCGGGCTCGTGGTGGACCTGCGCGGGCTGGCCGGCGTCGAGGTGCGCGCCGACGGCACCGCGGTGGTCGGTGCCGGCGCCCGGCTGATCGACGTCTACCAGGCGCTGGCCAAGGCCGGGCGGTGCCTGCCGGCCGGCAGCTGCCCCAGTGTCGGCGTCGCCGGCCTCACCCTCGGCGGCGGCATCGGCGTGCTCACCCGCAAGTACGGGCTGACCTGCGACCAGTTGACCGAGGCCGAGGTGGTGACCGCGGACGCGAGCGCGCGCACGGTCAGCGCGACCAGTGAGCCGGAGCTGTTCTGGGCGCTGCGCGGTGGGGGTGGCGGCAACTTCGGGGTGGTGACCTCGTTCACCTTCCGCACCGCGCCCGCGCCCGACCTGACCGTGTTCTCCCTGCGCTTCCCCGCCGGATCGGTGGCGCAGGTGCTGGGCGCCTGGCAGGACTGGTGCGCCGAGGCACCCGACGAGCTGTGGACCAACTGCGTGATCACCTCGGGCAGCCCGCCCACCTGTCGGGTCGGCGGCTGCTTCGTCGGGTCGACCGGCGCGCTCGCCCCGCACCTGGACGCCCTGGTGCGCGCGGCGGGCACCACGCCCAGCGCCCGGTTCAGCAACCAGCTGTCCTACCTGAACGCCATGCGCTACTTCGCCGGCTGCGCGCAGCGGTCGGTGGACGCCTGCCACCCCAGCGGCGAGGGCGGTGGACAGCTGGAGCGGGAGTCGTTCGCCGCGTCCTCAAGCGTGCTCGACCAGCCGCTGGCCGACCCGGACCAGCTGGTCGACCTGGTCACCGGGCACACCGACCTGGACGTGCTGCTGGACAGCCTGGGCGGTGCGGTCAGCCGGGTCGGCGCGGCCGACACCGCGTTCCCGCACCGGTCCGCGCTGGCCTCGGTGCAGGTCTACGCCGAGGTGACCGACGCGATCGGCCCGCAGCGGGCCACCAGCGCCATGCGCGAGGTGCGCGACGGCCTGGGCGCGCTGGTCGGCGGCGCCGGCTACGTCAACTACATCGACCCGGACCTGCCCGACTGGGCCACCGCCTACTACGGCGGCAACCTGGACCGGCTGCGCCGGGTGGCCGGCAGTTACGACCCGGACCGGGTGTTCGCGTTCGCCCAGGGCCTGGCCTGACCAGGCGGGCGAGCCCGGCGGCCGGCCGGCACGGGGGACGGGCGCGACGTCCCGGGGCAGGGCAGGCCGGGACAGGACAGGCCAGGTCAGGCCGGGGCCGGACAGGCCAGGTCAGGCCGGGGCCGGCCGGGGCCGGACCCGGGGTGGGACGACAGGTCCGGGAAGGGCCGGCCGGGGTGGGCCGGCCCCACGGCCCGGCGGGCGCTACAGGTCGATGCCGGTGAGCACCATGGTCCGCTGCTCGGTGAAGTCGGCCATGGCCGAGCGCACGCCCTCCCGGCCGGTGCCGGAGCCCTTGACCCCGCCGTAGGGCATCTGGTCGGCCCGGTAGGACGGCACGTCGCCGATGATCACCCCGCCGACCTCCAGCTCGGCCGCGGCCCGGAACGCCACCCGCACGTCCCGGGTGAACACGCCGGCCTGCAGCCCGTACTCGGTGTCGTTGGCCTCGGCGAACGCCTCGTCCACGCTGTCCACCACGGACACCACCAGCACCGGGCCGAACACCTCCTGGCCGCGCACCTTGGCGTCGGCCGGCACGTCGGTGAGCACGGTCGGCTGCACGCTGGTCCCGGTGCGGGCGCCCCCGGTCAGCACCCGCGCCCCCGCCGACACCGCCTCGGTGATCCACTGCTCCACGCGCCGCGCGTTGTCCTCGTCGATGAGCGGGCCCACCTCGACCTCGGGGTCGTGCGGGTCACCGGTTCGCAGCCCCTGCACGGCGTTGACCAGCGCGGGCACGAACTTGTCCGCCACGTCCCGGTGCACGATCACCCGCTGCACCGCGATGCAGGACTGGCCGGCCTGGTAGTTGCCGAACGTGGCGATCCGGCTGGCCGCCGTGTCCACGTCGGTCCAGTCCGGGCACACGATGGCCGCGCTGTTGCTGCCCAGCTCCATCAGCACGTGCTTGCGCGGTGCGGAGTCCATCAGCGACCAGCCGACGCCGGTCGAGCCGGTGAACGAGATGACCGGCAGCCGCTCGTCGGTGACCAGCGCGTTCATCTGGCTGCCGCGCACCGGCAGCACCGAGAACGCGCCCTCGGGCAGGTCGGTCTCGGCCAGCAGCTCACCCAGCAGCAGCGCGGACAGCGGCGTGCTGGACGCCGGCTTGACCACCACCGGCGAGCCGACCGCCAGCGCCGGGGCGACCTTGTGAGCGACCAGGTTCAGCGGGAAGTTGAACGGGGCGATGGCCAGCACCGGGCCCCGGCTGACCTGCCGGATCACCGCCATCCGGCCGGTGCCGCCCTGGTCGGTGTCCAGCCGCTGCAACTCGCCGGAGAACCGCCTGGCCTCCTCGGCGGCGAACCGGAAGGTGGCGACCGCCCGGTTCACCTCGACGTTGGCCCACTTCAGCGGCTTGCCGTTCTCGGCGGTGATGGTTTCGGCGATCTCCTCGGCCCGCTCGGCCAGGGCACGTGACACGTGCTCCAGCGCTGCCGCGCGCACGTGGGCCGGGGTGCGCCGGAAGCTCGCGGCCACCTCGGCGGCGGCCGCGACAGCCCGCTCCACCTGGTCCGGGCCGGGCACGGCCACCGAGGCGACCTCGGTGCCGTCGTAGGGGTGGGTGACGGTGAGTTCCCCCGCGCCCTGTTCGGGCCGGCCAGCGATCCAACAGGGTCGGGGCTGCGGAGTGATCGCATCCATGCCTCCACCGTATTCCCGCGCGCCCCACTCGGCACCGGCGGCGGTGGCACCCTGGAAGCAGAGGAGCGGTGTCCCCGCACGGCATCCGGTGGTGCTGGTCCGGCCGGCGGACCGAGCAGCCGGGCCCGGTGCGGCGCGCGACCGGGGGTGCCCGGCCTGCGACCGCCGTCACCTGGGACGATGACGGGGACAGCCCGATGTCGGAGGAGGTCCACCCCCCGTGCCAGAAAGCAGGGAGCCAGCCAGCTCGACCGCGCGTCCCGTGCTCGTCGTGGACTACGGCGCCCAGTACGCCCAGCTGATCGCCAGGAGGGTCCGCGAGGCGCAGGTGTACTCCGAGGTGGTGCCGCACACCGCGAGCGTGGCCGAACTCCTCGAACACAACCCTGCGGCCATCGTGCTCTCCGGCGGCCCGGCCAGCGTGTACGCGGACGGCGCACCAGCCGTCGACCCGGCCCTGTTCGACGCCGACGTGCCGGTGTTCGGCATCTGCTACGGCTTCCAGGCCATGGCCTCGGCGCTGGGCGGCACGGTCGAGCACACCGGCACCCGCGAGTTCGGCCGCACCGAACTGAACGTGCACGGCGCCGGCGGCCTGCTGCACGAGGACCTGCCCGGCCACCACCCGGTGTGGATGAGCCACGGTGACTGCGTGACCAAGGCCCCGGACGGCTTCGAGGTCACCGCGACCAGCGAGGGCGCGCCGGTGGCCGCGTTCGAGGACACCAAGCGCCGCTACGCGGGCGTGCAGTACCACCCGGAGGTCGCCCACTCGCCCTACGGCCAGGAGGTGCTCCGCCGCTTCCTGCACGAGGTCGCCGGCATCCGTCCGCAGTGGACGACGGCGTCGATCGTGGACGAGCAGGTGGCCAGGATCCGCGAGCAGATCGGCGACGGCCACGCCATCTGCGCGCTGTCCGGCGGGGTGGACTCGGCGGTGGCCGGCGCGCTCGTGCAGCGCGCCATCGGTGACCGGCTGACCTGCGTGTTCGTCGACCACGGCCTGCTGCGGGCCGGGGAGCGCGCCCAGGTGGAGCGGGACTTCGTCGCGGCCACCGGGGTCCGGCTGGTCACCGTGGACGCGCGGGAGCGGTTCCTGTCCGCGCTGGCCGGGGTCACCGATCCGGAGGAGAAGCGCAAGATCATCGGCCGGGAGTTCATCCGGGTCTTCGAGCAGGCCGCCCGCGACCTGCAGGCCGAGGCCGGTGAACACGGCCAGCACTACGACTACCTGGTGCAGGGCACGCTCTACCCGGACGTGGTGGAGTCCGGTGGCGGCACCGGCGCGGCCAACATCAAGAGCCACCACAACGTCGGCGGCCTGCCGGAGGACCTGGACTTCGAGCTGGTGGAGCCGCTGCGCGCGCTGTTCAAGGACGAGGTGCGCCGGGTCGGCACCGAGCTGGGCCTGCCCGAGACGATCGTGCACCGCCAGCCGTTCCCCGGCCCCGGTCTGGGCATCCGGATCATCGGTGAGGTCACCGCGCAGCGGCTGGAGGTGCTGCGCGCGGCCGACGCCATCGCCCGCGAGGAGCTGACCGCGGCCGGCCTGGACCGGGACATCTGGCAGTGCCCGGTGGTGCTGCTGGCCGACGTGCGCAGCGTGGGCGTGCAGGGCGACGGCCGCACCTACGGCCACCCCGTGGTGCTGCGCCCGGTGTCCAGCGAGGACGCCATGACCGCCGACTGGACGCGGCTGCCCTACGACGTGCTGGAACGCATCTCCACCCGGATCACCAACGAGGTCGCCGAGGTCAACCGCGTGGTGCTGGACGTGACCAGCAAGCCGCCGGGCACCATCGAGTGGGAGTGAGCGGCCCGACCGCGTCCGGCGACCGGGCAGCGTGACGACCACGGTCGGACGCGACGAGCGAGAACGACAACCGAACAACGACAGCGGCGGCGCCGGACACCGGGTGGTGGTGTCCGGCGCCGCCGCGCGGTCGAGCGGGACGACGAGCGGGTCGGGTCAGCGGTGGCGCCCGGACCGCAGCGAGTTGGCCAGCAGCAGCACGCCGACCCCCACGGCCCCGCCGGCCAGCAGCCAGCGGGGGTCGACCACGGGCAGCCAGCCCGCGCCGTCGGCGAGCAGGTAGGCGGACACCAGCAGGCTGAGCAGGCCGGCGAGCAGCAGCACCAGGTCGACCTGGCGGGCCCGCTCCGGGTGCCCGGCTGACTGGTCGGGCCCGTCGTGCCCGCCGCCGGGCGGCGAGAAGCCAGGCTCAGTTGTCACGACGCACCTCCACGCTTCCGGTGCTGGTCCGGGCTTCCAGCACGATCTTCAACCCGCCGGGGCCGTCCGGCCCGACGTCGTCCACCCGGACCGACGCGTCCACGCCGTCCTGGGCATTGTTCAGGCAGGACACGTCGCCCAGGGAGCTGGCACAGGTCACTTCGACGTCCGCGTTCTCCGGTACCCAGATCTCCACGTCGCCCACGTCGGTGATGGCCCTGGTGTGCACCGTGCCCTCGGCGGGCAGCTGACGCAGGTCCAGTTGGATGTCGCCGACCGAGCGCCGGTACACCGAGTCGACGTTGGCGATGGCGGCCGGGGTGAGTTTCAGGTCGCCGGCCCCGCTCCAGCGCGGGCCGTCGTCGTCGTGGGAGTGGGCCAGCACCAGCCCGGCCACGGCCAGCGGCGCGGCCAGCCAGATCAGGCCGCGGCCGGTGCGCAGGAACGCACCCCCCACCATGCCCAGGCCGACCACGCTCAGCAGCACGCCGATCACGTGCTCCGGGGAGAGCCAGCCGCCCAGCAGCGGGCTCACGCTGGCCAGCGCACCCCCCACCACCAGGACCGCGCCCAGGGTGAACACGCCGACCCGGGGCCGGCGCCGCGTCTCGGCGGGCTGCTCGGTCGGCTGCGGGGTGGGCTCGGGCAGGTCCCAGGCGAACGGGGCCGCGCCCAGCGGGTCCCACGCCGGCGGACCGGGCACCGGTGTGGTGGCCGCGTCCGCGGCGTCCGGTGCGGTGCCGGTGGTGGTAGCCGCCACGCCCCCCGGCCGGTCGGCGGGCTGGGGGCCGGTGCCGGCCGCGTCAGCGCCGCTCGCGGTCGTCGTGCTCGTCGTGCTCGTCGCGGCTGCGGCCAGCTGCCCCCGGTTGCGGTGCAGCAGGTAGAGCACGCCCAGCGCGACCAGCACCGACAGTATCCCGTTCAGCGGCAGGAACCCGGCGGTGAACAGGAACCCCAGCGCCGGGAACAGCATCGCGCACAGCGCCAGGGTGAACAGCGTGGACATGCCGCTGCGACCGCGCCCGAGCAGGCCCTCGGCCGGCGACACCTCGTCGGTCTCGTCGGGCAGCAGCAGCCAGCCCAACAGGTACAGCACGACGCCGACCCCGCCGTACAGGGTGGCGATCACGAATCCGACCCGGACGATGACCGGATCGATGGCGTACCGCTGGCCGATGCCGGCGGCGACACCGGCGATCTTGCGGCCGCGCCTGGTCCGGCGCGGCCGGGTCGCCCAGAAGTCTCTGGCCGTGTCCTGCACGGTGTGCTCACCACGGTTCTTCCCGCTCACGAGGACGAGCATGCGGGTTCGGGGGTGCCCGGCACATCAGGTACCCCCCTGAACCTGCCCGGAAAGGTCTCGGGGATGGATCGGGGCTGTCCCTGATCCCGCGCGCGCCCGCGACGTGTGACCATTCCAGGGTGAGTTCGCAGGTGGATCCAGTCAGCCAGGCGGAGCCGAACCGCGCCCCCGTGCTGCCCGAGCCACCCCGGATGCGCCGCCGCCGCTCCAGCAAGGCGGTGGCCGGGGTCGCCGGTGGGCTGGCCGACCACCTCGGCGTCGAGGTGTTCTGGGTGCGCGTGGCGTTCGCGCTGCTCGCCGCGTTCGCCGGGCTGGGCGTGGTCGCCTACGGGCTGCTGTGGATGTTCGTGCCGCAGGAGTCGGCGCGCGTGCCGGTCCGGGAGCAGACCGCCAAGGAGCGCCAGCAGGCGGTCGGCCTGGTCGCGCTGGGCCTGGGCCTCGCCGTGGTGGCCGGGCTGCTGCAGGGCTCGGTCGGCGGCTGGCTGGCCGGTCCGCTGGGCGTGGTGCTGGTCGGCGCCGCCGTGGTGTGGCGGGAGGCCGACGAGGCGCAGCGCCGGCGCTGGCGGGACGGGGCGCGCACCGGCTGGCTCGGCGTGGTCCTCGGCGAGGGCGGCCGCAACGCCCTGGTCCGGGTGCTGGCCGGCGCGGTGCTGGTCACCACCGGCCTGGTGATCTTCCTGGTGAACACGCCCAGCCTCAACCAGCTGCAGTTCGTGCTGCTGGCGGTGTTCGCCACCCTGGTCGGGGTGGCCGTGCTGACCGTGCCGTGGTGGGTGCGGCTGTCCCGGGACCTCAGCGAGGAGCGCCGGGCCCGCATCCGCACCGAGGAGCGCGCCGAGATCGCCGCGCACCTGCACGACTCGGTGCTGCAGACGCTCGCGCTGATCCAGAAGCAGGCGGAGTCCGCCCGCGAGGTGCGGCGGCTGGCCCGCGGCCAGGAGCGGGAGCTGCGCAACTGGCTGTACGGGCCGTCCGGCTACGGCAAGGGCAACCAGGTGTCCGCCGACGCGCCGGCCGACCTGGCGGGCGCCACCGACCAGGCGCGGACCACGTTGGCCGCGGCCGTGGCCACCGCCTGCGGCGAGGTCGAGGACATCTTCGCCATCCGCGTCCAGCAGGTGGTGGTGGGCGACTGCCCCCTGGACGACCAGCTGGTCGCCCTGGTGCAGGCGGCCAGGGAGGCCGTGGTGAACGCGGCGAAGCACGCGGGGGTGGCCGAGGTCAGCGTGTACGCGGAGGTGGAGCCGGAGCGGGTGGAGGTGTTCGTGCGGGACCGGGGCAAGGGGTTCGACCCCAACGCGGTGTCCGCGGACCGGCATGGGCTGGCCGACTCCATCCAGGGCAGGATGGAGCGGCACGGCGGTGACGTCCGGTTGCGCACCGCGCCCGGGGAGGGCACCGAGGTGCAGTTGGGCATGCCGAGGAGAAGCACCAAGGAGGCACGGGCGTGACGGCAACCGAGGGCGCGGCCGCGACCGCGCGGCAGCAGCCGGTACGGGTTTTCCTGGTCGACGACCACGCGCTGTTCCGGGCCGGGGTGCGGGCGGAACTGGACACGGTCACCGACCAGGTCGAGGTGGTGGGCGAGGCCGGTTCGGTGGGCGAGGCGGTGGCCGGCATCGGCCACCTGCGTCCCGACGTGGTGCTGCTCGACGTGCACATGCCCGACGGCGGCGGCGCCGAGGTGCTGCGCCGGGTCCGGCCGGAGCACCCCGACGTGGTGTTCCTGGCCCTGTCCGTGTCGGACGCGGCCGAGGACGTCATCGCGGTGATCCGGGCCGGTGCGCGCGGCTACGTCACCAAGACCATCTCCAGCCAGGAACTGGCCAGGGCGGTGTGCCGGGTCGCCGAGGGGGATGCGGTGTTCTCGCCGCGGCTGGCCGGCTTCGTGCTGGACGCGTTCGCCGACCGGCCGGGCGCCGCGCCCATCAACGACCCGGACCTGGACCTGCTCACGCCGAGGGAGCGGGACGTGCTGCGGTTGCTGGCCCGCGGCTACGCCTACAAGGAGATCGCCTCGGAGCTGTTCATCTCGGTCAAGACCGTGGAGACCCACGTGTCCAGCGTGCTGCGCAAGACCCAGCTGTCCAACCGCTACGAGCTGTCCCGCTGGGCGTCCGACCGCCGGCTGGTCTGACCGCGCGGCGCCCGGCAGCAGCGCTGACCGTGGTCGCGGCTCCGGCCCGACCGCCGGCTAGCCCGGGTGGCGCCGCAGGTGAACGCGGGTGTCGGCGGGGTGCTGGTGGTGCGTTCCCGCCCCGGCGCGCCCCGCCCTTCCCCGGACGCGGGACGGGCGGGGCAGGCTTGTCAGCCCACTCCGGGCGCCGGCGACCCGATCCCGGCGACTCCCGGACATGTGAGCGTCGTGCGCACTACTGATCGGTGCCCGCTCGCTCCGAGGCAAGGCGGAGCCAGTTCGAGCGCAGGTCGCGCAAGACCCACGTCAGGCGCACGTCGGGGATGAGGTACCCGCCGATGCCCACCTCGGTGTGGAGCAGGTCGAAGACGCGTTCGCTGACGTCGCCGAGCACAGCGTCGTTCCCGTCGGCACCGTCCGGAGGAGCGGGGATGAGGATGATGATGAGGTCGGGCCGCTCGTCAACGCTCTCGACGCGGTAGTCGCCGGCCGGCAGATAGCCGAAGTGGCGTTCCAGCGCCGCCTCGGGATCTGCCACGAACTCGTCGCGCACGTGCCGATCAGTGGTGAGCAGCCGGAAATGCTCCTCGGTGAACTCCTCAGGTGTCATCGCGCACCTCGGCGGCCTCGCGGAAGGCGCGGCGCATCGCCAGCAGCGACACCTTCAGCTTTTCGGGCAGGATCCAGCAGAACATGTCCGCGCTTCTCCACAGGTCGATCTGGTTGACACCGCCGCGCGCCGGTGTGCCGGTGCGGAGCGGGGGAACCAGGTAGTAGAGGGTGTCGCGGTCTTGGATCCGGACGTCCACCTCGATCCCGTCCGGTACTGCAACGCCGAGTTCGGCCAGAGCCCCCTTCGGGTCGGTGCGCAGGAGTTCCCGGAACCGCGGGTTGGTCCATGCCTGCTCGGTGATCGCCCGTTCGAGTTCAACGGTCATGTCGTTTCCCCCATGTCGTTGGTGATGGCCGCGCACACCTCGTCGGGTGTGCTCCACAGTCCCGCGTGACCTGTCGCGATGGTCAGGCACTCCGCGCCACGCTCCCGGGCGCGGACGGCCATGGGGGAGAACGGCGACCGATCGCCGCACCGCACGTAACGAACGGGAGGCTGATCGCCACCACCCGTGCTCCACGGCAGGGGTTCTTCGTGCGTGGCCATGCTGATCGGCCGTAGCCGGGCAACCAGGTCGGGATCGGTGAAGCCGAGGCGATCGAGTCCGAACGGTGGCACCGTTCTGCCGCCCGCTCCCAGGGCCGCATCGGTGAACGGGCCGCGGATCACCGGCAGCAGATCGAAAGCGGATTCACCGGGAGAGGGCAGAAAAGCGTCGAGGTAGACCGTGCGGAGTACGCATCGCGGACGCACGCCCGCGGCTCCCGCCACGACCATGCCTCCGTAGCTGTGCCCCACCAGGATCGTCTGGTCTTCGAGCAGTCGCGTGACCTCGTGGATGTGGTGCATCAGGCCGGGCTCCGCGATTTCCGTTTCCCCGGGGCCGGTGAGAGTGGGGGTGATGACCGTGTGTCCGCGCTCGCGCAACCGGGTGGCGATCCGGTCCCACACCCAGCCGCCGCACCACGAACCGTGCACCAGGAGGTACCGGCTCATGGGGCCGGAACCCTCGCGACGACGTCGACCTCCACCAGGGCGCCAGGATCGAACAGCGCCGACACCCCGACGAGCGTGCTGGCCGGTGCCACCGGCACCCCACGGCGCAGGGGTTCGAAGAGCCCGGGAATCAGCTCGGGCCGGTAGCCCACGACGTAGACGGTTTCCTTGATGACGTGTTCGCGTCCGCACCCGGCGGTGGCCAGCACGACGTCGAGGTTGTGCGCGATCCGGCGCATCTGGGTCACGTGGTCCTCGCCGGTCAGCGCGCCGTTCTCGGCCCACGCCACCTGGCCGGACACGAAGAGCAGATCCGCGCCGCGAACGAGTACGGCCGGCGTGAAGGCTCCCGGAACGTGGTGCAGGCCGGCGGGAGTCAGGTACTCGGGAGAACTCATCGCCGCACCGCCGGCTGCGCAGGAGTGCCAGCCCAGGCCGCGAGCCGTGCCTGTCGGGTGGCGGCATCCGGCGGGGAGTTCTCGCGGCGAACCCAGGCGATGTGGCCGTCCGGTCGTACCAGCACCTCGCTGACGTCGTCGGCCCAGGACCGATCACCGCCGGCGGCCACGGTGATCCGGCCCGTCCAGCCCTCGGCGACCTGCGCGGCACCGGCTCCGGAGAAGTCGATGTAGCCGAACGTGCCGGCGTGCAGCAGTGTCGAGACCCGGAGGCCGGGCGAACCCAGCGCGATGTCCGGCATGCGGGTGCCGACCAGCGGATCCTCGCCAGGCGCGGGGTAGCACGTCGCCAGCGCGGACACCTGCCCGGCCAGTCGGGTGTTCACGTCGGGGATGTCGAGCAGGGAGTCCATCATCGCTCGCAGCGCGCTCACCGGCCGGCTGTATTCGGGCACCAGGGTGAGTTCCAGCAGCAGGGTCTGCGCCTGGGTGTTGTCGGTGACCAGCTGGCCCACCGGGAATCGCTCCGAGTGGTACGTGTCGAGCAGGCCGGGCGGTGCCCAGCCGTTGATGTCGGCGGCGAGTTTCCACCCCAGGTTCATCGCGTCCTGCAGCCCGGTGTTGAGGCCCTGGCCCGCCGCCGGGAAGTGGATGTGCGCGGCATCGCCCGCCAAGAAGATTCTTCTGTCGCGGTACTTCTCCGTCAGTCGTGTCGCGTTCCCGAAGCGGGACAACCATTTCGGCTCCGCGATCCCGAAGGACGTGCCGGCCAGGCGGACCAGCGCGTCCCTGAACTCCGCGAAGGTGACCGGCTCCGTCGCGGGCACCCGCATCCTCTCCGCGTCGGCGAGGACGAAGCGGGTCAGCCCGCCGGTCAGCGGGGTGATCAGGACCGGAGTCCGTCCGGCGGCGGCGATGGCTTCCTTGTCGACGACAGCGAAGTCGCCGAGCATCGCGCTCATCGTGCCGTCCGTGCCCGGGAAGCCGATGCCCGCGCACGCCCGCACCGTGCTCCGGCCGCCGTCGCAGCCCACGAGGTACGCCGCGCGGAGGTGGAACTCCCCGCCCGGAGCTGTTCCCGTGACGGTGACGCCGTCGTCGTCCTGTGCCAGAGACACGACTTCGTGCCCGTAGCAGACCTCGACGCCCAGTTCTCGCGCGCGTTCCTCCAGCAGCCTCTCGGTACGGGCTTGCTCCAGGAACAGCGTGTAGCCGTGCCGGGTGTCCAGGACTGAGAAGTCGAGGTGCTTCGGCAGGCCCGCGAAATGCCAGCCCGGGACGGTGTGGCCCAGGGCCAGGAACCGCTCGGCGATGCCCCTGAGGTCGAGGATCTCGATGCTCCGGGGGTGCAGTGTCAGGGCACGGGACTGTTGGTGCCGCCGCTGCCGCCGTTCAAGTACCCGCACGCGCACGCCCGCCAGCGCCAGTTCAGCGGCGAGCAACAGGCCCGTCGGGCCCGCGCCGCTGATCACCACATCGGTGTCCACGGCCACCTCCCTAATTTTCCGAACATCGTTCATTTAATGCTTCGTCAGTATGCAGAGCGCCCATCCGGTGGTCAAATCCGCTGATAGGCTCCGCAGGACATGACCGCGAACCCACCCCGAGAACGCCGTCCCCGTGGCCGGCCCCAGGCCGCCGACCGGGCCCAGGTCACCGCCACCGCGCTCCGCCTGCTCGGTGACATCGGGCTGGACGCGCTCACCATGAGGAAACTGGCCACGGCGGTCGGGGTCCAGGTGGGCACGCTGTACGGCTACTTCCCGACGAAGCGGGCTCTGCTGACCGCCATGGCCGAGGCGATGCTGGAGGGCTGTCGTGACGCGGCGGAGGGAGTGACCCAGCCGCGCGAACGGGTGTGGGCGCTGATGAAGAGCCTGCGCGCCGCTCTTCTGTCCTATCGCGACGGGGCGCGGGTGTACGCGGGCACCCATGCCACTGGGCCGAACACCCTGGGATTCGCCGAAGCCCTCGGCAGCGCCTTGCGGGAGGCTGGGCTCGATGCCTCCGCGGCGACCAGGACAGCGCACTTGCTCCTGCACTTCACGACGGGTCATGTCCTGGAGGAACAAGCGGCGAGCCAGCCGAGCCCGGAACTGTCCGCTGAGATCGACAGCCTGCGCCAGGCGATCCGGCACGGCGAATACCCTCACCTCGCCGAGACCCAGGACCGCTTGACGGGAATGGATCTGACCGAGCTGTTCGAGCACGGCTTGCGGTTGCTCACCGCGGAGTTGCCCTGACGAACCGCTGTCCGGCATGTTGCGCATGACGGCTTGCCGGGAGGTCGGCGTCCGGGCGCTGGCCGGACCGAAGCGGTTCAGGTCGGTTCGGCGGCGCAAGCCACCGGCGTGGCGTGGTCGGCGCTGGCGGGGTCTTTCGCGTGCGGCAGCGAGTTCCCCGAGGCTTCGCGCGGGGAGCAGGCGGCGGCCGGCCCAGGCACCTTCCCCCGCCCTTCCCTGGGGGGCGACCCCGAAGCCAGCCTATCGCCGCCCACCCCCCGGGAACAGGCCAGCGGCGCGGCCCTGTGGACAACCCGCTGGTCATCCACAGGGCCGCCCCGATTTCGCGGTTTACCCCCGCGAGCGACCGCGGTGTGCTACCCGCGTGGTCGCCCCGCTAGCCGGCCCGCACCCCGCGGGTGCTGCCAGCCCGCCCGGGCGAGGACCGCCAGCCACCGGGCCACCGCGAGCCCACCGGGCAACCCCGGTGGGCGATCCAGCCGGGGACTCGGCGTCACCGCGCCAGCAGGGCCTCGGCAATGGCGACCTGAGCCGGCGGCAGGGCGGTCTCGCCGTCCTCGACGTCCCACAGCGCGTTCTGCAGCAGCCGCCCGAGCGTCCAGCCGACCGCCCGCTCCCGGTCGATGCCGACGACCTCGGTCAGCAGGTCGAAGCGGCGACGCACCGCCGCCGCCACGTTCCCGCTCGCCACCACGTCGTCCCAGCGGTTGTCCAGGGCCGGCCACAGGTCGAACCCGGGGTCGCCGGCCAGCGGCTTCGGGTCGATGGCCAGCCACGGTCCTCGGTCGCTACCCGGGAGGGTGGCCAGCACGTTGTCGAAGTGCAGGTCCCAGTGCAGCAGCCGGTCGCCGGGTTCGGGCAGCAGCTCGCGGACGGCCGAGGCCCACGTGCGCAGCAGCGCGCGGTCGGCCGGGTCGGCCAGGGCGGGCAGCGCCCTGGGCACCTCGTCGAGCATGGCGGCGGCGATGTCGGCCAGGGTGCGCAGGCCAGCCGGGGCCGGCACGGCGACCAACCGGGCGAGCAGTTCGGCCAGGATCTGCGTGGCCGCCATGTCGTCCGCGACGCTGGACAGCGAACGGGCCGCGTCCAGCCGCTCCAGCAGCATCGTGCCGGACTCCACGTCGTGGTCGAGCAGGCGGACCACGCCGTTGCCGTTCCAGACCCGCAGGCCAACGGGCTCGGTGGCGTGTTCCTCGGTGACCGGCTGCAACTTGAGCGCGGCGGGCGTGCCGTCAGCGCGGACCACGGGCAGCACCAGCGAGACCTGACCGTGGGCCGGCGGGCCGTCCAACCGGAGCCGCCAGCGGTCCAGGAAGTCGGTGGCGAGTTCGGGCAGCGCGGCGATCCAGGCCTGCCAGTCAACCCCGTCGACCGTGCTGTGCGCGGCGGCGAAAGCAGCGGGAACGGTGAATCCGCGGTGGTGTTCGAACGTGCGGTCGTGCACGTGAAATGCTCCTTCGTTGCCTGACGAAAAAGGTCGAGTGCGTGCGAAGGAGCTGGGGGCGGACCCCGTGCGCGGGGTCAAGGTCAACGCATGTGGCCACCCTACAACAACCGGCGGAGCCGCCGCCGGCCTCGACTAGTCCGAACGCGCCGCCGAAGCGGGCACCGGCGCGGCCGACGCCGGAACATCCGCGGCCGGGCGGCGGGGCTGCCGCCTGGTCAGGGCCACACCCACCAGGACGACCAGCATGCCGGCGACCACCCGCAGGTTCAGCTGCTCGTCCAGGGCCACCGCGCCGAGCAGCACGGACACCACCGGCAGCAGGTATCCCACGGTGGTGGCGTTGGTGGCGCCCTCGTCGGCGATCAACCGGTAGTTGATCACGAACGCCAGCCCGGTGCCGAACACGCCGAGCACGACCACCGCGAGCACCGCGGCCAGGCTCAGGTGCACGTGCTGGGTGCCGGCCACCGGCACGGCCAGCGCGGTCAGCCCGGTGGCGGTGACCAGCTGCGTCGCGGACAGCGCGGTCGGCGCCAGACCCCGGCCGGTGAGGTGGCGGCCGATGTAGGCGTAGCTGACCGCGTAGCTGCCCGCCGCGCCCAGGCAGGCCAACGCCCCCCAGCTGGTCAGGCCGGCTTCCTGCCACGGCGCGAAGATCAACAGGGTGCCGGCGAAGCCCAGCAGCAGGCCGAGCAGTCGCACCGGCTGGATCCGCCGTTCGTGGTTGACCACCAGGCCCAGCAGCAGCGCCCACAGCGGGGTGGTGGCGTTGAGCACACCGGCCACGCCCGAACTCACCTGCTGCTCGCCGATGCCGAAGAGCACGAACGGCACGGCGTTGCCGAAGAGCGCGGCCACCACCATGTGCGCCCACACCCGGCCGTCCCGGGGCAGCGGATGGCTCCGCGAGTAGGTCAGCGCGACCAGCACCGCCGCCCCGAGAGCCAGCCTGACCAGGGCGATCTGTACCGGGGAGAACCCGCCGAGGGCGAGTTTGATCCACAGGAAGCTCGATCCCCACAGCAGGGCCAGTACGCCCATCCGGACCAGTGTGCCTGGTCTGTTCACCACACCCTCCTTGCTTCGCGATTCACTCTGCAGGCTGAAAAACAGCAGGACAAGTGAAATGTTCTGCATGACCTTTCAGTGAATCTGCACAGTCGGGGACGCTGGTGCGGTCGGGATCTGTACAGTCGGGTCGTGCTGGACGTCCGTCGCATGCAGGTGCTGCGCGCCGTGGTGACCAGCGGCTCGATCACGGCCGCCGCCGCCAACCTTGGCTACACGCCGTCCGCGATCTCCCAGCAGATCGCCGCCCTGGAACGGGAAACCCGAATCCCGCTGCTGGAGCGGGTGGGTCGGGGAATCCGCCCCACCGCGGCCGGCCGGTTGCTCACCGAGCACGCCGGCGTGATCATCGACAAGCTGGTCACCGCCGAGCAGGAACTGGCCGACCTGCGCGCCGGACACACCGGCCGGCTCCGGGTCGGCTACTTCGCTACGGCCGGTGCCGCGCTGGTGCCCCCGGCGGTGGCGCGTTTCCGCGCCGAATACCCCAAGGTGCAGCTCGAACTCCTGCTCACCGAGCCGGTGGACCCGATCAACGAGCTGCTGGCCGGCCGCGTGGACGTGGCGATCACCGTGGACGGCCAGGGGCACCAGGCGTCGCCGACCAGTCTGGTGCACCTGCTCGACGACCCCTACCGCGTGGTGCTGCCCAGGGGGCACGAGCTGGCCCGCAAACGCGTGCTCGACCTCGCCGACCTGGCTGACCAGCAGTGGGTGGACACCGAGATCGTGGACTGCCCGTGCCGACAACTGATCATCGACGCCTGCGCGGCGGCCGGTTTCAACCCGAACTTCGCGGTGCGCTGCGGCGACTACCCCACCGCCCAGGGGTTTGTCGCGGCCGGCCTGGGCATCGCCCCGGTGCCGCAGTTGGGCCTGGGCGCGCCCCATCCCGGGGTGGTGGTGCGCCGGCTGCGCCGGCCCGAACCGGTGCGCACCATCCACGCGGCGACCCTGGAGGACACCGCGACCAGCCCGGCCGTGGCCGCGCTGGTGGCCGGGCTGCGCGAGGCAGCGGCGGCCCACTGACCAGGCCCGGGGTTCCCACCCCCGGATTGGTTGGCCGGCCGGCCAGTTCGTGCTGTCCGGCGAGGACCAGGGGCAGGACTGGACTGGGAGCTAGCGCTCGGAGTCGATCAGCAGGGTGTCACCGGTGGCGTTGGGCACCAGGGTCCAGGTCTTGTTCTCCCGGGACGTGGTGCCGGACTTCATGACGTAGTTGATCCTGCCCGACACCTGGTTGTTGCCCTTGACCTTGAGTTCACCCAGCTCGACCCGGTCAACCTGGTTCCACCAGGCCTCGAACTTGGCATAGGAGTGGTCGGGGTCAGCCTGGAACCTGGGCGACAGCAGCTGGTAGGCGGCCTCGTGGTTCTGGGTGACCAGGCTGAAGTAGTTCTGCACGGCGGCCTGCAACTGCGGCTCGGTGGGCGCACCCGCCGCGGGTGGCGGCGACGACGGTGTCGAGGACGACGAACTGCTCGACGGGGAGGACGTGGGCGTGGACGGCGAACTGGCGGAGGACTGCGACGGGGTCTGGCTCGACGAGCTGGCCTGGCTGGGCGGCACGGCCGCGCCAGTGGTCACCTGGCTGGAACCACCGGAGCCCGCGTTCTGCTGGTTGCTGTCGCTGCCGTTGAGCGCGTTGGCCACCAGTATCCCGATGATCGCCGCGGCCAGGATGGCCACCACGGTGATCAGGGCGGACCGCCGGTTCGGCTTGGTCGAGCCGGCCGCGGTGGCCCCGGCGGGCCGGGCCGGGCCGGCCGAGGGCCGGCCGGGTGGCGGTGTGGCACCCATCGGCCGGGAGTCCAGCCGGGTCGAGCCGGGGGTGGCCGGGGTGCCGGCGGCCCCGCCCGGCCGGGCCGGGCTCTGCCGGGGCGGCGGTGACACCGGGACCGGCCCGGAGCCCATGCCGGCGTCGGGAACGCTGCGCCCGGACGCGATCGCGGCCAGTGCCTCGCGCGCCTGGGCCATGGTGGGCCGGTCGTTGGGCTCGGGTCGCAGCAGCCGCATCAGCAGCGCGGTCAGCGGACCGGCCTGCCGGGGCGGGGTGATCTGACCGGACGCCACGGTGTGCAGCAGCGCGATGGTGTTCTCGTTCAGGCCGAACGGCGGCATGCCCTCGACCGCCGCGTACAGGGTGGAGCCGAGGGAGAACACGTCCGAGGGCGGGCCAGGGTCGTAGCCCTTGGCGATCTCCGGGGCGAGGTAGGCGGGCGTGCCCGCGAGCATCCCGGTCGCGGTCACGGTGACGTCGCCGGTGGCGCGGGAGATGCCGAAGTCCGTGATCTTGACCGTGCCGTCGTCGCCGAGCAGCACGTTGCCCGGCTTGATGTCGCGGTGCACGATGCCGGCGTTGTGCGCCGCGGCGAGCGCGGCGGCCACCTGCGTGCCGATCCTGGCCACCTCGCGGGGCGGCAGCGAGCCCCGCTCGGCCAGCACGGTGGACAGGCTCTTGGACGGCAGGTACTCCATGATCAGCCACGGCTGGCCGTCGGCCTCGGCCACGTCGTAGACGGCGATCGCGTGCGGGTGCTGCAGTCTGGCGGCGATCCGGCCCTCCCGCATGGACCGCTGTCTGGCCTCCTCGGCCTCGGCCTCGCTCAGCCCGGGCTGCAACAGCAGTTGCTTGACCGCCACGGTCCGATGCAGCCGTTCGTCGTGGGCCTGCCAGACGACCCCCATGGCACCGCTACCGATGCGTTGGCCCAACCGGTAACGGCCTGCGACCAGACGGCCGTCGTCACTCAAAGCGGCTCTCCCCGTACTGCTGAAGTGGACAAGATCGAGCGTCGGACCGCCGAACCGGGCGCCCGGGCACCAGCCTACGAGCCTGCCTTGGACGGGTCGTCAGCCGGCGAGGTGTTGTCGTCAGGCGGCGTGCTGCTGCTGGAGGACCTGCTGGGCGGCGGGCTCGACCGATCCGACGATGGCGTGTTCGTGCCGCTCACGGGCGGGACGGACGCCGTTGACTGGGACATCGTCGGCGTGACCGAACTCGTTTCGCCCTTGGTGTTGGTTCCCTCGACCTTGGAGTGCTGCTTTGACGAGTCGCGCTGGTCGGGCTGGCTCTCCTCGGTGGCGCTCGGGGACTCCGCCGTGTGGGTGCTGGTGCCGGGGTTGCCCACGTTGGTGGTGCCGCCACCGTTGGTGGCCTCACGCTGGTTGAACACGCCGTTGGCCATCAGCAGCCCGCCCACGCCGATCAGCACCACCAGCGCGATCACCGCGACCAGCAGCGGCCGACGACTGGCGGTGGCTGGTGGCTGGGTGGCGGCCCGGCTGGTCACGGTCGCCGGGGAGACCGCGGCGGCCCGCGGCACGCTGGGCGGTCCGCCGGCCACCACGCGGGTCCGGTCGCCGTCCACCAGTGAGGTGGCCGCCGCGTCCGCCACCGGTGCCGGCGGCACGCCGGGCAGGGTGGGGGTGCGGCCGGCGGCCACCGCCTCCAGCAGCTGCCGGGCCCTGGCCATGGACGGCCGGTCCTCGGGCTGCGGCGCGAGCATGTGCACGACCACGTCCACCAGCGGGCCGGACTGCTGCGGCGGGTTGATCTTGCCGGCGGCGACCGCGTGCAGCACGCCGAGGGTGTTGTCGCTGAGCCCGAACGGCGGCTCGCCCTCGATCGCCGCGTAGAGCATGGACCCCAGGGAGAACACGTCCGACGGGGGTGCCGGGTCCTTGCCCCTGGCCACTTCGGGCGCCAGGTAGGCGGGGGTGCCGGCGATCATCCCGGTCTTGGTGACGGTGATGTCGTCCTTGGCGCGGGAGATGCCGAAGTCGGTGATCTTGACCGTGCCGTTGTCACCGAGCAGCACGTTGCCCGGCTTGATGTCGCGGTGCACGATGCCGGCCGCGTGCGCCGCGGCCAGCGCGGCGGCCACCTGCGAGCCGATCCAGGCCACCTCGCCGTGCGGCATCAGCCCCCGCTCGACCATCACGTCGGCCAGGCTGCGCGAGGGCAGGTACTCCATCACCAGGCAGGGCGCGCCGTCCTCCTCCACCACGTCGAACACGGTGATGGCGTTGGGGTGGTGGAGCTTGGCGGCGATCCGGCCCTCCCGCATCGCCCGCTCGATGGCCTCGTTGCGCTCGGCCGCGGTCAGACCGGGCTGGAGCAGCAACTGCTTGACCGCCACGACCCGGGCGAGCCGCTCGTCCTGGGCCTGCCACACCACGCCCATGGCGCCACTGCCGATGCGGTCGGTCAGCCGGTACCGGCCAGCGACCAGAAAGCCCTCGTAACTCACGCAGCCTCCTTGCGGCCACTGCCGGCGGTCGGCGTCGACCAGGCCGGTGGTGCGGTCGGTGCCAGCACCGCGGGTGATCCGGTTCCCGCCGGCAGGGCCGACGATCCGGTTCCCGCCGGCAGTGCCGATGATCGGGCTCCGGTCGGCTCAGCCGACGGTGGGACCAGGGCCGTGCCGGTGAGCTGCGTGCCGCCCGCGGCGCGCTCCGACTGGGTGAGCCGCCTGTCGCTCACGCTCCAGCTCCTTGTTCTGCTGCTCATGGGTTGGGCTCCGCCTCGAAGCAGTGCACGGCGGCCTGATCGCACCATCCATCTCGCGCGCTTGCTCGGCACCGCGCCGGGTAGCTCATCCGACCACCGCGCTGGCGCGTGGTGGTCTCGTTTGCGTGGCCGCGGTGACGAGTGGTCCGTCCGCGAGCTTCACGGCACAAGATTAGGGCCAACCTCCATCAAGTAAAGGCGACCCGGCGGTGCCGTGGGCGCGTGGCTCACCGCTGTCACATGCGACGATCCTGGTCACCTTAGCCCTGCTGGTCCAGCCCTGATCGACGAGTACCTCAGCGTTGCCGATCATGGCCGCTGGCCGCGGCCGTCGACTCCAGGCCGCCACGTCACCCCAAACGGTAGCCGTCCGGTCGCGGCCGGGTGGTCACCACCCACCCCCAGCCCTCAGGGCGGCGGTGGCGGCGATCCCCGGGGACAAACCGTACGCCCTGGTCGGTGGCGTCGAAATCGGCCAAACCGCCGCTGTGCGGCCGGCTGTGGACGGGCTGCCCAGCAGGGCGGCCGGACCGGGACCGGGCGGGCCGCGAGCGGGGTCAGCGGCGTCAGCGGTGGCTGTTCGAGGTGGGTGCGGTGCCGGCCGTGCTGGCGTCGGTGGCCGCGTCCAGGGTGTTCACCCCGCCGGCGGCCGGTCCGGCGGCTCCGGTCTCGGCGACCCGGTTGACCTCGTCGGGCGCGATCGCGCCGTCCACCATCCTGGCGTCGAACTGCACCGAGGCGGGCGGCTGCTGGCTCTCGGATGTGCCCATCAGCTGGGTGGCGCTGAAGCCGACCGCCCCGCACAGCACGACAGCGCCGGCGGCCATGGCGAGCACCCGGCTCAGGGTGAACGCGTTGCGGTCGGTCCGGCCGCCCCGGCCCTCGCGGCTGAGCAGCTCGCCGACGTACAGCTCCTGGTCGTCGTCCCGGTCCGCGGACTCGACCGGCCGTGTCGAGGACGCGGCCGCCGGGACGTCCGATTCGGGCCGGACCGGGCGGAACGAGACCGTGCTGGCCTCGGCGGGACCGTCCTGGACCGGGCTGGCCTGGACCGGGCTCGTCTGGACCGGGCTGGCCTGGACCGGGCTGGCCGCGAGCGGGTGGTGGCCGACCAGGCGGCGCTCGACCGGGGCGGGCGCGAGGTCGTGGCCGACCGGGCGGAGGGGGGACCGCCGCGCGTGCAGCGGGCGGGAGTCGAGGACGACCGTGTCCGACTCGTCCGGACGGGCGTGCCGGCGGGGGATGCGGCGGGTGGTGGCGTCGCCGAGACCACGGCCGTGCCTGGCGAGCAGGTCCGCGACCGTGACCTGGGTGGCGGGGCCACGGTGCTGGGACCGGTTTGCCTCGTCGAGCACCGCGAATCACCTTCCTGCCGAGCACACACTGGTTCGCGCCGAATCGTCGACAATGAGATACCGGATCGTGACCTTGTTCGTCATCGGTTCGGCGGAAGGACGCTGGAAATTTCGACCGAATGGCCTAGTCTCGCTGCTCTGAACGGGGTAATCGGCGGTGTGATCAGTGTCGTTCCGCGGAGAGCACGGTGGCGTCGCTGATCCGCAGCGAGGGCAGGTTCGTGGTGTGGAACAGCTCCTCCAGCCGCAGCCAGTGCCCGTCCCGCTGGCGCAGGGTCACCACCGCGTGCACCGTCCCGTTCTCGCGGTTCTCCAACCGGGCCACGTCGATGTCCCGCACCGCGCTCCAGGACTGGACGAACTCGACCGGGTCGAGAGTCAGCGACCTGGTGTCGATCAGCGCGAGCGCGTCGCGCGGCCGGTCGTCGAGCAGGCGGTAGAACTCGCGCACCAGGTCGGTCGGTTCGGCGTCCGCGGCCATCTGCACGCTGGACAGGGGGGTGGCCTCGGCCGTGCCGCCCGCCTCGGGCGCCCTGGTCGCGGCCGGGCCACCGGGCCGGGCGTTGGCGTTGGCCGCGGCGGAGCCGGTCGGGGCGGGTGCGCCCAGGTGTTGGTTGAGGAAGCCGGGCAGCAGCGCGTTCGCCCCGGTGATCTCGGCCGGCCTGGTCAACCTGGCCGAGATGTCCACGGCCGGCCGGTTGCGGGTGGTCAGCGAGGCCACGGTCACCGACGCGCACAGCACTAGGGCGCCGGTGGCGATCCCGGCCAGCTTGGCCACGGTGCGGGCCTTGCCGGGGCGGATCGCCCGCTGGTGCGGTGGGCCGAGGAGTTCGTGCACGAACCCGTCGGTGTCGGCCTCCTCGCAGGAGGGGATGCGGATCGGCACCGGCTGCTTCCTGAGCAGCTCGGCCACGGTGATCGACCCGGCGCGAGAGTGCCGATGACCTGTCGTCGCATGCTCCACGGCCGCCTCCGGTACCTACAGTGTTCATATGAACTCGTACCGTGACAGGGTGGGTGCCCGCCAGTCGAAGCCGGCTGTCCACCCGGTTGTGGCGTTCAGCGGTGGAAAAGGACCAGTCGAACGGGTGGCGATGAAAGATCGCCCTTTGTTCCACCTGATCAAGGACTGCCGTTAATCGCCGGAAATCAACCGTTCGCCGTTGATCCGCGGATTTTTGCCCGACGAGAAGTCAAGTGCCCGCCGCGCGATCGAGACACTGCCATCCCACCAGGTCAGCCGCAGGGTGCTGACCGTGACCGCCTGATAGGGATCGACCGTGATTTGCTCGATCGTGATTTCCCGCACCTCACCGTAGCGCTGCCGCAACAATGGTCGGCCCTGGCCCCGGAACGCATTGCTGAGCATGTTGAGGACCCGGTCGGATCGCCCGGCCACCAGGTCGTAGAACTGCACGGTCTGGCGGACCAACTCCTCCGCGTCCACCAGGGGCGCGGCCGCCGGACCGCTGGGCGGCACCGGAACGATCACCGGCGGGCTCGGCGCGGCCCCGGTGGGGCTCGGTGGGACGGGCTGCCCGGTGAGTTCCGGCTTGGCCGAGCTGGGCCGGCGGGGCGTGGTGGACACCGCGCTGGGCGCGGCCGGCGGTGCCCCGGTGGTGGTGGCCGCGCGCGGCTCGGCCGCCAGCGAGGCCGCCCCGGTCAGCGTGGGGCCGCCGGCCACCCCGGCCGCGCCCGGGTCGCGGGTGGTCCGGTCGGCCGTCCCACCGGCCACGTCGGGCAGCATCAGCACGTTCGCCGGGTAGCCCGGCGGGGTGAGCGGCCGGTCCCGGTCGGGCGGGGCGACGTACTCCACCGCGGCCAGGGTCAGCCCGACCAGGGCGGCGAACGAGGCCAGCACCGCGAACCAGGCGGCCCTGCGCCAGCTCGGCGGCGGGGTCACCGAGGCGGGCACCAGCCCCAGGTTGAACTTGCGCAGCCCGCACGCGTCGCTGTCGACCAGCGGGTCGGGCGCGGGCGCCGCCGTCCTCGGCGCGGTGGACGCCGCCGTTCGCGGTGACCGACCCGGCCGCGCGTCATCACCCGGTGGTGGTCCCCAGTGGTTCGGGCGCCTCGTGCCGGCCATGCGCCTCACGACCCTTCTGACTCCCCGCGTGGGACCGCTCGGTGCCGCGCGCGGCCCGCTCCCCGGGCCCTCGGCCCGGTGAAGCCGCCCCGCTGTCACCGCGCGGTGTTGACAAGACCCTTTTCGTCCTGGCCGGCGCGGGCAACCGGGTCAGGCCGTGTTCACCACCTGGAACGCCTCAGCCAGCCGGCCGGCGGGCAGGCCGTGACTCTCCGCGACCCGCCGCAGGTGGGTGCGCAGTTCGTCAGCCACCCGGTCGTACGCCTTGATCTGCGAGCGGTGCGCGCGTAAGGCCGCGAGCTTGCGGTCGAAGGTGTCGGTCACGTCCACCGCGTGCGAGCGCAGGAACGAGGGGCCGTCGGCCACCCACAGCTCGCGCACCGTCCACGGGTCGAGCCCCTCGGCCAGTAGCTCGGGGTGGGCGTGCGGGTTGCGCGCGTCCGGGTACACCGCGGCCAGGGTGGCGCTGCCGGCGGCCCGGTGGTCGGGGTGCGAGGTGACGATGTGGTCCCAGTTGATCTCCGGGGACCAGGTGAGCACGCGCTGGGGCCGGAACCTGCGGATCACCCGGGAGATGTCCCGACGCAGCTCCAGCGAGGGGGTGAGCCGGCCGTCGGGGTAGCGCAGGAAGGTCAGGTCGGTGACGCCCACCTCGGCGGCCGCGGCGCGCTGTTCCTCCTCGCGCAGGCGCGCCACCCCGGCCCGGTCCTCGTCCAGCTCGCCGGTGGCCTCGCCCGAGGTGCACAGGCAGTACGCCACCTCGATGCCGGCCGAGGTCCAGGCGGCCACCGTGCCGGCCGCGCCAAAGTCAACGTCATCGGGGTGCGCGCACACCACAAGGGCACGCCGCACCGGGTGGGCCGACATCGGGTCGTCAGGCGTGTGCTTGGTCACGTCGGCCACGGTAGGCGGCCGGCGCGGTTCACCGCCCCGCGGGGTCGGCTGTGCTTCTCCGGCGCCGAACCCGACCGGCGCCGCGTGGCCGGACGGCCCGTCAGCGGTCGCTGCGGAACCGCTCCCGGGTGCTCTGCAGGGCGCGGGTGGCCACCACCCCGCTGCCGCCGCCGACCAGCAGGCCCAGCACGTCGGTGAACCCGTCACCGTTGGTGAGCAGCAGGCCCAGCAGTGCCCCGGCCGTGGTCACCCCGGCCACCACCCAGCGGCTGCGCACGTACTGCGCGATCGGCTGGCCACCGGCGCGCTTGGTGGCGGCCGAGTTGAGCAGCGCCAGGTAGCCGTCGTGCGCGAGCGCGGCGACCAGACCCGCCAGTGCCACGATCACGGCGACCAGGTTGATGACCGTTCCCATGCCACCAGTGTGCCTGCACCACGGCTGATGGGGGAATCCGTGATCGCCCTGAGCCAACCCTGATACCGGCTCGTGCGCTGGTGCTCACTGGTATCCACTGGGCGGGCTCGCCAGGGCGCCGCGGCCGACGTGCCCGGCCACCCGGGCCCGGCCGGTGCGCGGGCCGCGCTGCCCACGCATCCGCCAGCGTCCGCGTCCTCCGGTCCGGGTCTTCCCGGCAGGTCTTCTGCGGTCAGCGACCCAGTCGGCCCCGGCCGAGGCGCAGCAGCGCCATGGCCATCTCGCGGCCGTCCGGACCGAGTTCCCGGTAGCGGGCGAGCACGTCCATCTCCCGGCTGTGCACGATCTTGGGGCCGCCCGCAGCCATTCGCGCGGCCCCGATGGTCTTGGACACCTCGACCCGGCGCTTCACCAGCCGGAGGATCTCGCTGTCCAGGTAGTCGATCTCCTTGCGCAGTTCGGTGATGTCCGTGGGGGTCGCACCGGTCTGGGCCTCCTGCCCGGAGGACGAGACCGGTGCCGTGGGGCTCTCCGACTCGGGAGAACTGGTCTGCCGCACAGCACTCATCGGTGACCCTTCAACTCTCTTGCCCCGTCCCCGCCCCGAAGCGACGAAGCCCCGGGTCCGAGGACTCCGGGGCTTCGCAGTGGCTTGGCGTTGGTGCTACACGTCCACGGGAGCCGGAGTCCGGGTCCCGTAGAAAAAGTAAGAGAAAGGCGGTAGCACGGCAACGATTCTGGCACAGCATCGCCCGTTGCGTCGACCAGAGCGGGACCAGACTCACCACCAGTGTGCACTCATCACCCGTTCGCGCCGCCAGAACGGGTGATGGGAGGTCTCGGTTGCTGGCGGCTGCCCGGATGCACCCGGCGGGTACCGTGATGTACCGATGGACGCCTTGTTCGATCTGCATTCGCGCGCCGACTCCACCCGAGCACCCCAGCACGCCGCGGTGTCGCTCGACGACCTCAACCCGGCCCAGCGCCAGGCCGTGGAGCACGCCGACGCTCCGCTGCTCGTGGTCGCCGGCGCCGGTTCGGGCAAGACCCGCGTGCTGACCAGGCGGATCGCCTACCTGCTCGCCGCGCGCGGGGTGCACCCCGGGCAGATCATGGCCATCACGTTCACCAACAAGGCCGCCGCCGAGATGAAGGAGCGGGTGGTCGACCTGGTGGGGGCGCGGGCCAACGCCATGTGGGTGTCCACGTTCCACTCCATGTGCGTGCGCCTGCTCCGCCGCGAGGCCAAGACCCTGGGGATGTCGTCGAGCTTCTCCATCTACGACAGCGACGACACGCGCCGGCTGATCACCCTGGTGGCCAGGGACCTCGACCTGGACCCCAAGCGCTACCCGGCGCGCACCCTCGCCGTGCACATCTCCAACCTGAAGAACGAGCTGGTCGACGCCGACACCGCGGCCGAGCGCGCCGGCAACGACCTGGAGCGCCGGGTCGCCGAGGTCTACGCCACCTACCAGCAGCGGCTGACCCAGGCCAACGCCATGGACTTCGACGACCTGATCATGCGCACGGTCGAACTGCTCCAGGCGTTCCCCGACGTGGCCGAGCACTACCGGCGGCGGTTCCGGCACGTGCTCGTCGACGAGTACCAGGACACCAACCACGCGCAGTACATGCTGGTCAGGGAGCTGGTCGGGACGGACACCGAGAGCGAGGTGCCCCCGGCCGAGCTGTGCGTGGTCGGCGACGCCGACCAGTCCATCTACGCGTTCCGCGGCGCGACCATCCGCAACATCGAGGAGTTCGAGCGGGACTACCCGCAGGCGCGCACCATCCTGCTGGAGCAGAACTACCGGTCCACCCAGACCATCCTGTCCGCGGCCAACGCGGTCATCGCCCGCAACACCGGGCGCCGGGACAAGCGGCTGTGGACCGACGCCGGGGACGGCGAGAAGATCGTCGGCTACGTCGCGGACAACGAGCACGACGAGGCCGCGTTCGTGGCCGCCGAGATCGACCGGCTGGTCGACGCCGGTGAAGCGGCCAACAGCGACATCGCGGTGTTCTACCGGACCAACAACCAGTCCCGGGTGTTCGAGGAGATCTTCATCCGGTTGGGGTTGCCCTACCGGGTGATCGGCGGCGTCCGGTTCTACGAGCGCCGCGAGGTCCGCGACGCCCTGGCCTACCTGCGGGTCCTGGCCAACCCGGACGACACGGTGAGCCTGCGGCGCGTGCTGAACGTGCCCAAGCGGGGCATTGGCGAGCGCGCCGAGGCGTGCGTGTCCGCCCACGCGGATCGGGAGCGGATCGGCTTCGCCGCCGCCCTGCGCGACGCGGCCGCCGGTCGGGTCGCCCTGCTCAACCCCCGCTCGCAGCGGGCCATCGCCGGGTTCGTGGACCTGCTCGACGAGCTGCGGGCCATGGTGGACACCTCGGACGTGGCCGAGGTGCTGGACGCGGTGCTCGACCGCACCGGCTACCGGGCCGAACTGGAGGCCAGCGACGACCCGCAGGACGCCTCCCGGCTGGAGAACCTGGACGAGCTGCTCACCGTGGCCAGGGAGTTCACCCAGACCGAGGCGCCGGCCCAGCCGGCCGCCGGCGACCAGGAGGACACCGGTGAGCCGGAACCGGGCTCGCTGGCCGCGTTCCTGGAGCGGGTCTCGCTGGTCGCGGACACCGACGCGCTGGCCGACCCGGACGGCGACGGCGTGGTCACCCTGATGACCCTGCACACGGCCAAGGGGCTGGAGTTCCCCGTGGTCTTCTGCACCGGCTGGGAGGACGGGGTGTTCCCGCACCTACGGGCCCTGAGCGACCCGGTCGAACTGGCCGAGGAGCGCCGGCTCGCCTACGTGGGCATCACCCGGGCGCAGCGCCGGCTGTACCTGTCCCGGGCGCTGATGCGCTCCGCGTGGGGCCAGCCCATGACCAACCCGGCCTCCCGGTTCCTCGACGAGATCCCCGAGGACCTCGTGCACTGGCGGCGCGTTGAGCGGCCGAGCGCGAAGTCGGCGCCGAGCGTGGCCTCCACCTGGCGGCGGTCCGGCGGGTTCTCGTCGACCGGCGCGGACTCGGCCCAGGCCGGTCTGGCCGCCGGGGGCATGCGCTCCACGCCGTTCAAGGGCTGGCAGAAGGAGCCGGCGCTCAAGCTGGAGGTGGGTGACCGGGTCAACCACGACAAGTACGGCCTGGGCACGGTGACCGCCACGGAGGGCACCGGCCCCAAGGCGACCGCCACCATCGACTTCGGTTCCGCCGGCAAGATCCGCCTGATGCTCATCGGCGGCGTGCCGATGGTGAAGCTGTAGCCCGGCGCGGCCAACCCCGGCACCGGCCCGCGTTCCGCCGTGCGGCCGGGTGCCCGGGCAACCGCGGCCGCGGCGCGCGACCCGAGGCGGGCGGCCGAGGAGATCGTTCACCGTTTTGAGACCTAATTCGGCGCAACCTGGCTGGTCGCCCGGACGTCTTGCCTGGTGGAGACGGTGGAAGGGGTCGTCGTTATTCGGGGACGGCGACCTTCGGGGCCAGCGTCACCACGGGGAGGGAACGCCGGGGCCGGACAGAATTGTCGGTGCCCTGGTGTTCCATCACACCAAGCACAGGACAGGGCTGTGCAGGCCCGGGCAGGGGAGCTTGGTGTGGCGGGGAGAGATTGGGCTGTCCGCTTCGGGAGAGCGGCGGCCGCCGCCTGGTCACGGGGGACCAGGCGGCTCACCTGGCAGAACTGGCGGCGGCGCTGGCGTGGCCGGCGAACGCCAGTAGCGGCACGACAGCGCGCCGGCACGCCGGTGGTGCGGGCGGACCGGGCCCCAGGCCCGGTGCCGGTGTCCGCCGGCCTGGTCGGGCCGGCGGCGGGCGTGGTCAGGCTCTCGGAGCGCTCAGAGCGCTCAAAGCGCGATGCCCCGCTCGTTCAGCCACGGCAGCGGGTTGATCTTCTTGCCGTCCGGGTTCCACACCTCGAAGTGCAGGTGCGGGCCGGTGGAGAAGCCGCGGTTGCCCATCCTGGCGATCTGCTGGCCGGCCCTGACCTGCTGGCCCACCTTCACCGAGTACGAGTCGACGTGCCCGTAGACGTTGATCGTGCCGTCGGCGAGCTGGACGCGCACCCACAGGCCGAAGCCGCTGGCCGGGCCCGCGCTGATCACCTCGCCGTCGGCCGCGGCCACGATCGGGGTGCCGATGCGGTTGGCGATGTCCACGCCGTAGTGCATCGTTCCCCACCGGCCACCGTAGCCGGAGGTGAACGTGCCGGCGGCCGGACACGCGAACTTGGGGCGCTTGGCCTCGGCCTCGGCCGCGGCGCGCTGCTCGCTGATCCGGTTGCTCTTGGTCAGCTTGTCGACCTCGCTGGAGGTGTCGACCGTCTTGGCGACCGGAAGCACCTCGGGGCTGATCGGCGTGTTGCCGCCGACGCCGAACGCGGCAGCCGCCTCCTGACCGTTGGCCAGCGGAGTGACCTCGTCACGGGTGGGCGATGCGGCCGCGGAGTGGAGTGTCTGGCCGGCGCCGGCCGCCGCAAAGGCGCCGACCGCAACGGCCGCGACCACGACCCGCCCGCGCAACGCGGACGGCGGCGGTGGAAGGCGGTGTGCGCCCCGAGTGCGTTTGGAGGCTACTTCCTCGGCCTCTGCCAGCACCGGGGAAGGTCCTTGGCCGCCGGGGGAGCGGTGTCGAGCCAATGCCTGCCCTTCCGTCTTCGGGGAGTCCGGGCGGACGTCGGGCGGGGGAACCCGGTGAGCCGGTCGGGGTAACCGACTCGATGTCCTGCCTGTGACCGGACCGTGACAACGGACCGGGGGACAGTAACCAAGGGCGACCCCTCAGGGCAAACCCCTACGGGGAATTTCTGCCGAATGGACGGCAGGAACGAGGTTTAGGACGGCGAGTTCGACGCTACGTGTTCGGATCCTCGGAAGAGTGGCCACGTACAGGCACTACAGAAGGGAGAGGGTTATCGCCGGAACGGGTGAGCGCGGTCACGATCAAGCGCACAGTGCGGGGATCGACCGGGAGCGAGAGGTGACCGGAATCACGTATCTGGTGTTCCTCGACCACCAGATCAGGATGCCGGAGCCGGGCGTTGCCCTGGGGGATGACGACCTGGTCCATCTCGCTCCACACCGCCACGAACCGGGTTTGGCACCCGCTCGCCGGCTGGTCCAGCTCGGTGAACAGCGCGGACCCCGGGCGTAGCTGCCGCAGCAGCGGGGTGGGCAGCAGGTAGGCGGTGAGCGTTCCGCTGTGCGGCGTGCCCAGTGTGATCAGCGTGTGCGTCCGCTGGTCACCGCCGAGGCGCTGCACGTAGTAGCGGGCGATCAACCCGCCCAGCGAGTGACCGACCAGGTGCACGTGGTCGGCGCCGGTCTGCTCGCACACCCGCTCCACCTGGCTGGCCAGCAGCGCGGCGGCCGCGCGGACATCACCGGTCAACGCGGTGAGCACGCTGTAGTTCACCGGGTGCACCACGCCGAACCCTCGGCGCCGCAGCGCGCTGGAGAGCACGGTGAAGGTGGACCTGTTGTCGGCGATGCCGTGCACCAGCACGACCGGCGTGCCCGCCGCCGCCATCGCCGACACCACCAGACCGCGCTGTGCCGGCGGCAGGTGGTCGGTCCGGTAGTGGCCGTACGGCTCTGAGCGCTGGAACTGCTTGGTGGCCATGCCCCACGGGTAGAGCACGGCGTGCGCGGCGAGCCAGGCCGCCTCCACGACCAGCCCGCGCAGGCCGCCCGCCGACGCCAGGGCACGCAGTGCGGCGCGGGCGTCACCGACCACCCCGGGGACGCCGCCGACCGGTTCGGCGGGCGCCGGCCCCGACTGCTCGACCGGCGCGTGGTCCGGTGCGCCGCTGTCCGGTTCCGGGGGCGCCGGCGGCTCCGGCTGGCGTGGGATCGGATCCCCGGATTCGGCGCGTTCCGGCTCGCCCGACGCGGTGCTGTTGGTTCGCTCGGGTCGGGATTCCCCGGCACCAAGGCGGAGTGCGTTGGTGAGCCAGAACAGGCCGCCGTTGCCCATGGACAAACGGTAGGCGTTGGGGGCGTGATCCACCTGCCTTGTCGGGCCTGCCGCTGTCGAGCCGGCGGCGTTCACCGCGTTCACCGGCCCGGTGGCGAACAAACCGACGCGGTACTTGGTTACGTCGACCGAGTAGCGTTCGGCGGCCATTCCGGGCATGTGACCGGCTGCTGCGGCTGTTCCGGCGGTCGCCCGCCGCCGGGTGGCGCGGAAAGGGCGCCGAAACGCCGCAGCAGAAACACCGCAATCGGCGCCGCGCGTGTCGCTCGGGCAGGCGGATGGATCATGGCGGCGAACTTGCTAGCGTCGGGTCCGATGAGTGAGCGCAGCCGTTCGATCGAGGACGCGAACCTGCCCGACACAACCGGTCCGCACAGCACGGCCGGCCCCACCACCGCCAGCCCGGCCCCGACCAGCACGAACTCCCCGGGCCCGGAACAGGCTGCGGCACCCCCAACCGATGCGGCACCCCCAACCGACGCGGCGGGCGCGGTTGTCCCGGTTGCCGCTGGCCCAGCTGGCGCTCCCCCAGCCGATGCCGCTCCCGGAGCTGCCGCCCTCGACCTCGGGGATGCCGACCCTGGAGATGTCGACCCTGGAGATGTCGACCCTGGGGATGCCGACCCTGGGGATGCCGACGCGGTGGATGTCGATCCCGTGAGTGCTGCGCAGGACGATGCCAGCCCGGTGGAGATCGGGGTCGGGCCGGAGCGGGCGGAGGCGATCTCGGGCGATGCCGAGGCCGCTGATCACACCACCACTGCCGGGACGGACACCTCAGGCGCCAGCGATCAGCCTCGGCCAGCGGCCCCCTCTCCGGCAGCCCGGACGTCGGCGGCTGCGGATCCGCACGACTTTCTGACGGCGGACTCGGGCACGGCGGACCAGGCCGCGGGTGTGGCTGCGGCGGACACCAGCGGGGCGGCCCGGCCGGTGGCCCCGGCGGTACGCCAGGCCGGAGCGGCCCCGGCCGCAGCTTCGGTTGGCCAGGCCGCGGCTGATCCGTCGGCGCCGGCCGGTCGATCCACCCCGTCCGGGTCGCCCGCCGCACCGGGTGTGCTGACCAGCGAACTGGCCGACTTCCCGGAAGCGGCCGCGGAACGGTTGCGCACGGCACTGGGCGTGGCCGGGGTGGGCGCGCTGCTGTCGGCCGCGGGCCCACTGGCCGGCGTGGTCGGCGCGGCCGGCAGCGGACCGGACGGGACCGGGCCGTCGTTCGCCTGGGCACCGCTGCTGATCGCGCTCGCCGTGCTGCCGGTGCTGGCGGCGCTCGCGTTCAGGGCCAGCGGCCAGCCCAGGGTGAGCGCGGGCGTGCTCGCCGCGGTCGCGCTGGTCGCGCCCGGCCGGGCGCTGGCCGATCTCCAGGTGGCTGTTGACTCCACCAGGGCGTCTCGGCCAGAACTGTTCACCCCGACCACGCTGGTGCCGCTGCCGCCCTCCATCGGCCTGTGGCTGTTGGTGGCCGGCCACGTGGCCGTGGCCGTGGCCGGGCTGCTGGCCCTCGGCGCCACCGCGATCGCGACCGGTCCCGGCACGGTCGACCGGGTGGCCAGGTCACGGCAGGAAGAAGGCCCTGCCCTGCCCAGCGGCCGGCGGAACGTGCTGGCCGGAGCGCTGTTCGTCGGCCTGTTCGCGGCGGTGGGGCTGCTCGGTGCCCCGTTCACCTCGACCAACCCCTACCTGCTCGGCGACGCGCCACTGGACTCGCCAGCCCTGGTGCTGGTCGGCGGACTCCTGGTGGCCGTGGCCGCCGTGCTGGGCGCTGTGCTGGCAGCCACCGCCGCCGACCAGTCCGTTGCCCGGGGCGGCCTGCTCGGCACGGCGATCGGGATCGTGGCCGTCTCCGCACCGCCCGTGGCCGCCGGGCTGTTCGTCGACGCGCTGCGACCCTCGTGGGGCCCGGTGGTCGCGCTGTTGGCCGGGCTGATCCTGGCCGACCTGTCCCGGCGGCTGCCCGAGGCCAGCCAACCGGACAGGACCACCCAGCACACCCCGTTCACCCAGCACACCCCGTTCACCCGGGTCGACCAAGCGCACCGCGTCGACCTGGCCGGCCAGTCCGGCCGGGAGAACCGCACCACCACGCGGTTCGACCCAACCGGCCTGTCTGACCAGCCTGACCAGCACGGCCCAGCCAGGCAGGCGGACGCCGCACGAGCGTCGGTCGGGCTGGCGCCACCCGTGGCTGACGTGTCCCTGCCCGGCCTGACCAGACTGCACACGGTCGCGGGCGCGTTCGGTGTGCTCGCGGCGGTGGCCGCCCTGGTCGGGGCGTTCGCCGGCCTGCTCACCATGCCCGCCGGCGCGCCGCAGCTGACCAACTACGTGGAGCGGCCGCTGGTGCCGGCCGGCCTGCTCGTTGGCCTGCTGAGCGTGCTGGTGCTGGTGCCCAGGACGGCGGCCGCGGTGCGACCGGCCCTGGTGGTGTCGCTGGCCACCGTGCCGCTGGTGGCCGCCGGTGTGCTGGACACGGTGATCACCGCGACCATGACCCTGCCGACCCCGATCATCAACCTGGACCGCGTCGGTGGGGTCATCACGCCAGGCCCCGGCCTGTGGTTCACCGTGCTCGCGCTGGTCCTGGCCCTGGTCTCGGCCTGCTGCGCGGGGCTGGCCGGCAGCGTGGAGCGGGAGGAGACCGAGCACGGCGCACCGCGCCAGCGGGAGGCCGTGCTCGCCGTGGCCGGTGCCGCCGCGCTGTTCGCCGTCGGCACCTTCGGTCTGCCCACGCTGCGGGCGTCCGGCTACGTGGCGGCCGGTCTGTGGACGGACTTCCGGATCACCTCCTGGGGTCTGTTGATCGGACTGGTCGCGGTGGTGGCGGCCACCGGGTTGGCACTGCGGTCCCGGCCGGCCCGTGGGGTGGCCCTGCTGCTCGGCGCGGCGGGCGTGGTGGGTGTGCGCCTGCTGGATCTGCCCCTGACCGGCGGCAGGACGGCGAACCCGTCGGCCGGGCCCGGCACCTGGCTGGCCGTGGCCTGCCTGGTCGCGCTGCTGGTGACCGCGCTGCTGGTGGGGCAGGCGGCCCGCCGCCAGGCCCGGGCCTGACGCCGGTTCCGCCGGCGCGGGGGACGGGGGAGGGGGACAGGGGAGGGGGACGAGCAACGGGGTACTCGCCACCTCACCGCCCCGAGCAGACCCGGCCCACGAGCCCTGGTCCGTGCGCCCCGGTCAGTGGGGTCTCGGTCAGTGGGGTCTGGGGCAGCGGGGTCCCGCCGGAGCAACACCGGTTGACGCGGGCAACCGGGTGACCGGCGCCGCGTCCGAGCGCGGCGGGCGCGAGGTCGGTCACCCCGGCGGCGGGCACACCAGGAGGCACTACAACACGATCATCCTGCTCACTCCCCTCTCTCCCCTCTCTCATTTCCACCGCGGCGATCTGGGGCCGGCCCATGACCGGGGCTGGCAGACCCACCGCGCGACCCGGGTTCGCGCTGGTGATGACTGGCCACCGCCGGCCTGATCAGTCAAACATGTGTTCGATAGCGGCGGTAGTCACACGATCTGGTGATGGTGCGGGAGGGGGGACCGTGGCGCACTCGGTCCGGCGGCCTCTCGTGCTCACCCGGCCCGACCGGCATACTCGGTGGCCGACGGGTGGCTACCCTGCGATCGCGGGGGCACTTTCCGCAGCCAGGAGGTTCGATGAGCGGTCGCATCCGGGTCGTGGTGGCCAAGCCGGGGCTGGACGGGCACGACCGGGGAGCCAAGGTGGTGGCCAGGGCGTTGCGGGACGCCGGCATGGAGGTCATCTACACCGGCCTGCACCAGACACCCGAACAGATCGTGGACACCGCCATCCAGGAGGACGCCGACGCGGTCGGCCTGTCCGTGCTCTCCGGCGCGCACATGACCCTGTTCGCCAGGGTGGTCGAGCTGCTCGCCGAGCAGGGCGCCGAGGACGTGGTGGTGTTCGGCGGCGGGATCATCCCCGACGAGGACCTGCCCCGGCTCGCCGAGATCGGGGTGGCCAGGGTGTTCACCCCGGGCGCGCCCACCCAGGAGATCGTCGACTGGGTCCGGGCCAACGTGCCCGGTTCGGCCGGTCAGCACCAGGAGCGGACCGCACAGCCCGACGCGGAGCCGGCGCAGACGCCCTGACCAGGGGTTTTCTCGGCGGACGTGGCAGTGCGGCGGTACCGGTGCGGATCACGGGCGGCCAGGTCGGCAACGTGTTGTCGCGCACGGTGATGGACTTCACCGGGCGTTGGCCCCCGCTGGTCCGCGCAGGTCGATAGGGTCTGCGTCGGCCGTCCCCGATCAGTGCCACGCATGGCGCGACCGACGTTCCAGGTGTTGCCTGGTACGAACACGGGCGACCACCCACCTGTGTCAGCACAGCGGGCGATCCGCCTCACCGCGGTGAGCCGTCTGCGCTGTCGCGGGACGCGACCCGGGACCCCAGGCAACTGCCTGGAGCGCCGGAAGCCGAAGAACAAAACCCTGACGGGGACGCGGCCGTTGTCCGACACCGACGTCGCATGGAGAGTCGAGTGGACCTGTACGAGTACCAGGCGAAGGACCTCTTCGCCGCCCACGGTGTTCCGGTGCTGCCGGGATCCGTGGCTGACAACCCCGCGGACGCCCGTGCCATCGCCGAGCAGCTGGGCCAGACCGTCGTGGTCAAGGCCCAGGTCAAGACCGGTGGCCGCGGCAAGGCCGGCGGCGTGAAGCTGGCCGAGAACCCGGACGAGACCCAGACCAAGGCGAACGCCATCCTCGGGTTGGACATCAAGGGGCACGTCGTTCGCCGCGTGCTGGTGACGCCCGCCTCGGACATCGCCGAGGAGTACTACTTCTCCTTCCTGCTGGACCGGGCCAACCGCACCTTCCTGGCGATGGCCTCCGTCGAGGGCGGGATGGACATCGAGGAGGTCGCGGCCACCAAGCCCGAGGCGCTGGCCAAGGTGCCGGTGGACGCGATCAAGGGCGTGGACGAGGCCAAGGCCAAGGAGATCGTCGAGGCCGCCAACTTCCCGGCCGAGGTGCGCGACCAGGTCGCCGAGGTGATCGTCAAGCTGTGGGAGACCTTCGTGGCCGAGGACGCCACCCTGGTCGAGGTCAACCCGCTGGTGCGGGACCCGCAGGACAAGATCATCGCGCTGGACGGCAAGGTCACCCTGGACGACAACGCCGCCTTCCGCCACCCCGAGCACGCCGACCTGGTCGACATCCAGGCCGAGGACCCGCTGGAGGCCAAGGCCAAGGCCAAGGGCCTCAACTACGTCAAGCTGGACGGCCAGGTCGGGATCATCGGCAACGGCGCCGGCCTGGTCATGTCCACTCTGGACGTCGTGGCCTACGCGGGCGAGCGGCACAACGGTGTCAAGCCGGCCAACTTCCTGGACATCGGTGGCGGTGCCTCCGCCGAGGTGATGGCCAACGGGCTGGACATCATCCTCAACGACCCGGACGTGCGGTCGGTGTTCGTCAACGTCTTCGGCGGCATCACCGCGTGCGACGCGGTGGCCAACGGCATCGTCAAGGCGCTGGAGATCCTCGGTGACGAGGCGACCAAGCCGCTGGTCGTGCGGTTGGACGGCAACAACGTCGAAGAGGGCCGGCGGATCCTGGCCGACGCCAACCACCCGCTGGTGACCGTTGTGGACACCATGGACAACGCGGCCGACAAGGCCGCCGAACTCGCCGCGGCAGGGGTGTGAGCCAAGGATGGCTATTTTCCTGACCAAGAACAGCAAGGTCATCGTCCAGGGCATGACCGGCTCCGAGGGCATGAAGCACACCAAGCGGATGCTGGCCTCGGGCACCAACATCGTCGGTGGGGTCAACCCGCGCAAGGCCGGCCAGAAGGTCGACTTCGACGGCATCGAGGTACCGGTGTTCGGCACGGTGGCCGAGGCCATGGAGACCACCGGTGCCGACGTCACCGTGATCTTCGTGCCGCCGGCGTTCGCCAAGTCCGCCGTGATCGAGGCCATTGACGCGGGCATCGGCCTGGCCGTGGTCATCACCGAGGGCATCCCGGTGCACGACTCGGCCGCGTTCTGGGCGCACGCCGTGGCCACCGGCAACAAGACCCGGATCATCGGCCCGAACTGCCCCGGTGTGATCTCGCCCGGTCAGTCCAACGCCGGCATCATCCCGGCCAACATCACCGGCCCCGGCAAGATCGGCCTGGTGTCCAAGTCGGGCACGCTGACCTACCAGATGATGTACGAGCTGCGTGACTTCGGCTTCTCCACCTGCGTGGGCATCGGTGGCGACCCGGTCATCGGCACCACCCACATCGACGCGCTGCAGGCGTTCCAGGACGACCCGGACACCGCCGCGATCGTGATGATCGGTGAGATCGGTGGCGACGCCGAGGAGCGGGCCGCGGCCTACATCACCGAGCACATCACCAAGCCGGTGGTGGGCTACGTGGCCGGGTTCACCGCGCCGGAGGGCAAGACCATGGGGCACGCCGGCGCGATCGTGTCCGGCTCGTCCGGCACGGCCGCGGCCAAGAAGGAAGCCCTTGAGGCCGCCGGGGTCAAGGTCGGCAAGACGCCGAGCGAGACCGCGGAGCTGATGCGCGAGATCATGCGCTCGCTCGGCTGAGCACGCGCATCCGCGCTGACCAGCTGATCAGCGTTGACCGGGCCGGGCACGCCTGTATCGGGGTGCCCGGCCCGGCTCGTGTGATGCCCTGGTGTGTTCACAGCCGGTGACCGGAAGCGGGCGGAACCAATCCGATCCGGTGTGCGTCTTTGGGAGTGGATCGGCTAGCGTTCGGCAGCTGAACCACGTGTTGCTCCCACGGTGGAGGAGGAGACCTCGCGATGTCCGTGCCATACGGCGCGCCCCAGCAACAACATGCCGGTACGCCGGCCCCACTGGGCGGGATGAACCTCGCGCAGTTGATCGGGCTCGGGGTGGCCGTACTCGCCCTGGTGAGCTACTTCTGTGGATTCGCTGACGAGGCTGGCGGTGGCAAGAGCCTCCCGCAGTACCTGCTGCTCGCCGGCGGGCTGTTCGCCGCGCTGTCGGTACTGCCCAAGGGGCCGGCCTCGCTGCAGATCGGGGCCGTGCTCAGCGTGCTCGGCGGGCTGGGCATGCTGCAGATCGTGGTGTCCTGGCCGGGGGAGACCCCGTCCATCGTGGTGGTCATCCTGATCGCCGCCATCCTGCAGCTGCTCGGCGCGGTGGCCATGCTGCTCGCCGACGCCGGAGTGATCAAGATCCAGCCCAAGCCGGCCGGCATGTACGGGCAGCCGGGCAGCTGGAACCCGGGTTCGGGTGGCTTCCCGCAGCCGGGCCAGTTCGGCCAGCCGCAGCAGCATGGTCAGGCGCAGCAGCAGGGCGGCCAGCCGGGGCCGCAGTCCACCGGACAGTTCGGCGCTGCCGGGCAGCAGGCCCCGGCGCCGACCTCGTTCATGCCGCAGCCTGGCCAGTTCGGGCAGGTGCCGCAGCCTGGCCAGCAGGGTGCCCAGCCGGGGCAGTACGGCCAGTCCGGCCAGGGGCCGGGCACGCCGCCGGGCGGCTTCGCCAGCCCCACCCAGCCCAACAGCTGAGGCGTTTCCCGCGCGTTCCACACCTCGGGGTGGCACCGGTTCCTGGTGACCGGTGCCACCCCGAGTCGTGTTTCCGGGGCCTTCTCCCCGTTGGACCGGTCAGTTCGGCCAGCCGGCGGCGGTGGAGCGGACCGGTCGCAGGATCACAAAGAGCAAAGCTCTTAGCGGCGTGCCTCACTCGGATGGCTCAATCCTGCTGACACAGTGGGGAAGTGCCCGTGTTCCCGTCAGTTCCGCACGGGACCGCCGATCCCGCGCGTCGACCAGCGCACCCACCGGGCCAGCAGGCCAGGGTGCTCGCCATGGCCGTGGCTGGTTCGCTGGTCCTCGGCTATGTCGGGGCGGTCGTGCTGCTCGCGGTGGTGAGCGGCACGGCGGCGGCCGACCGGTTCTCCCTCGCCGGGATCCTGCTCGGCGCGATACCGGCGTGGCTGGCCGCCTACCACGTGCCGCTGGGCCTGCCCGGCGGTCAGCTCGGGGTGTTGCCGCTGCTGCCAACGGCACTGCTGATGGCCCTGGTGGCCGGCACGTCCCTGGGTGCGGCCACCCAACTGCGGCTGCGCCGGCCCGGGCAGGCCTGGCCCGTGGTGGCGGCCATGGCGGGGGCGCACGCCGTGGTCGGCTGCGTGCTGTCGCTGGTGACCTCGGGCGGCCCGGTGCGCACCCCGCCGGCCGTCGCGTTCTTCGGCTGCGCGGCCGTGGCCGGGGCGGCGGCCACGCTGGGCATCGCCCGCCGCTGTGGTCTGGCCCGGGCGGTGCGCGGCTGGCTGGACCCGGTGACCGCACGGGGGATCCGCGCCGGGGTGCTGGCGATCACCGCGCTGCTCGGGGTGGGCGCCGCCGCGCTCGCCGTCGGGCTGACGATCTCCTGGCCGACGACCAGCGCGCTGTTCGGCGCCGCCGGCGCGGGTGTGGGCGGTGCGTTCGGGATGTGGTTGCTGTGCCTGGGCTATCTGCCCAACGCGGTCGTGGCCGCAACGTCCTTTGTGGTCGGTTCCGGGATGTCGGTCGGGCAGGTGTCGGTCGGGCCGGTCGAGTTCACCGGTGGGCCGCTGCCGTCGGTCCCGCTGTTCGCGGCCCTGCCCGAGCAGTCCTCGTGGTGGCTGCCGCTGGTGCTGGTGCTGCCCGGTGCCGTTGGCGTGCTGGTGGGCTGGGCGTGTCGGCTGGTGGCGGCCAGGCCGGCCGCCCGGGTGCGGGCCGTGCTGGTGGCCGGGCTCACGGCGGCGGTCGGCTGCCTGGTGTTGGCCGCGCTGGCCGGTGGCGCGCTGGCCAACGGCCCGTTCGACCCGGTGCGGGTGCCGGCCGGGCTGTTCGCCGTGCTGACCCTGGGTTGGATCGCGCTGCCCGGTGCGGTGGTGGCGTGGTTCGCCGCGCCACCCGCACCGGTGGCACGACCGGCCAACGCGGCTGCTACCGCGACCGCGGACACCGTTGCCACCGAGCTGGACGGCGCGGAAACCGCGTCGGTGGACTCCGCACCGGACCCGGCCGCGGATCCAGCGCCGGCCCCCGGGGGTGATCCGGTCGCGGACGCCGACGCGGATGTGGTCGGTGCCGAAGCTGATGACACCGAAGCGGACAGTGCCGAAGCAGGTGGCGCCGAAGCAGGTGGCGCCGAAGCAGGTGGCGCTGAAGCAGGTGGCGCTGAAGCTGAGGGCGCCGGAGCGGGTGGCGCCGGAACGGACGGTGTCGGAACGGGTGTGGCGGTCCCGGACCAGGCGGTGGAAACAGCCGGCGCGGGCGAGGACAGCGGGGAAACCAGGGGACCGGCCGGCGATGGGCTGGGCCAGCCGGGAACCGGCCCGGACGCCGCCGGCCGGTCAGACCGGCCCTGAGCGGAGAGATCGATTGCCCAACGCCTAGGCTGGCCAGGAGTCACGATCTGGCCAGGGGTGCCGGTCGTGGCTCAAGGTCCTTTGCACGGCTCCACCAGGAGATCACGCCCAGGAGATCAGGCTGAGTCCCGCAGAGTCCACAGTAGACCCCGCCGCCCGCCAGGTCCGCTTTCCCGTGCCGGCCAGGGTGGTTGTGCTCGTCTCCGGTTCGGGCACCTTGTTACAGGCCCTGTTGGACGCTGCCGCGCAGCCCGGATACCCGGCCCGGGTGGTGGCGGTCGGTGCCGACCGCGGCGGTATCGCGGGCCTGGACCGCGCCAGGCAGGCGAACGTGCCCGGTTTCGTGGTCCGGCTCCGCGACCACCCCGACCGCGCCGCGTGGGACGTGGCGCTCACCGAGGCGGTCGCCGAACACCGGCCTGACCTGGTGGTCTCCGCCGGGTTCATGAAGATCCTCGGCGCGGCGTTCGTGGCCAGGTTCGGCGGCCGGACACTGAACACCCACCCCGCGTTGCTGCCCGCCTTCCCGGGAGCGCACGCGGTGCGGGACGCCGTCGAGTACGGCGTCAAGGTCACCGGTGCCACCGTGCACCTGGTGGACGCGGGGGTGGACACCGGGCCGATCCTGGCCCAGCAGGCCGTGCCGGTGGCACCCGACGACGACGTCGACGGCCTGCACGAACGGATCAAGACGGTGGAACGGCGGCTGCTCGTCGACGTGGTCGCCAGGCTGGCCCAGGAGGGCTGCACCGTGAACGGACGAAAGGTGACCATTCCGTGACCACTGTGCCCGATTCGTCTGCGACCGGCTCTGCCGAGCCCGGTGCTGCTGGGCAGGAGCGCCGGCCGGTGCGCCGTGCCCTGATCGGCGTCTCGGACAAGGCGGGTCTGCTGGACCTGGCCACCGGGCTGCACGCGGCCGGTGTCGAGATCGTCTCCACCGGGGGCACCGCGCGGACGATCGCCGACGCGGGCGTGCCGGTGACCCCGGTGGAGGAGCTGACCGGCTTTCCCGAGTGCCTGGACGGCCGGGTCAAGACGCTGCACCCCCGGGTGCACGCGGGGCTGCTGGCCGACACCCGCCGGCCCGAGCACCTCGCCCAGCTGCGCGAGCTGGACGTGGCCCCGTTCGACCTGCTGGTGGTGAACCTCTACCCGTTCGCCCAGACCGTGGCCTCGGGCGCGGGCCCGGAGGAGTGCGTCGAGCAGATCGACATCGGCGGCCCGGCCATGGTGCGGGCGGCGGCCAAGAACCACGCCAGCGTGGCCGTGGTGGTGGACCCGGCCAGCTACTCGTGGGTGCTGGACCAGGTGCGCTCCGGCGGGTTCACCCTGGCCGACCGGCAGCGGCTGGCGGTGGCGGCGTTCCGGCACACCGCCTCCTACGACGTGGTGGTGGCCTCGTGGCTGGGCGGGACGTTCGCCCAGGAGGAGGAGCAGGCCCAGTTCCCGACGTGGCTCGGGGCCAGCTGGCAGCGCTCGTCCGTGCTGCGCTACGGCGAGAACCCGCACCAGCGGGCGGCGCTGTACGTGGCCGACTCCGCGCGCGCCGGGCTGGCCACCGCGCGGCAGTTGCACGGCAAGGAGATGTCGTACAACAACTACGTCGACGCGGACGCCGCGTGGCGGGCGGCGCACGACCACACGGCGCCGTGTGTCGCCATCATCAAGCACGCCAACCCCTGTGGCATCGCCACGTCCACCGTGGAGGGTTCGGCGGCGATCGCCGAGGCGCACCGCAAGGCGCACGCCTGCGACCCGGTGAGCGCGTTCGGCGGGGTGATCGCGGCCAACCGCGAGGTCACCGTGGAAATGGCCGAGCAGGTCGCGGAGATCTTCACCGAGGTCGTGGTCGCACCGTCCTATGCGGACGGAGCCGTGGACGTGCTCACCCGCAAGAAGAACGTCCGCATCCTGGTCGCCGAGCCGCCCGAGCGGGGTGGCATCGAGACGCGGCAGATCTCCGGTGGTCTGCTGGTGCAGTCCAGGGACACCATCGAGGCCCCTGGCGACGACCCAGCACAGTGGACGTTGGCCTGCGGCTCGGCCGTGGACGAGCGGACCATGGCCGATCTGGTGTTCGCCTGGCGGGCCTGCCGGGCGGTGAAGTCCAACGCCATCCTGCTCGCCAACGAGGGTGCCACGGTGGGCGTCGGCATGGGCCAGGTGAACCGGGTCGACGCGGCACGCCTCGCGGTGACCCGGGCGGGCGAGCGGGCGCTCGGCTCGGTGGCCGCCTCGGACGCGTTCTTCCCGTTCCCGGACGGCCTTGAGGTGCTGCTCGAAGCCGGGGTGCGCGCGGTGGTCCAGCCGGGCGGCTCGGTGCGGGACGCCGAGGTCATCGCCGCGGCCGAGGCCGCGGGTGTGCCCGTCTACCTGACCGGTACCAGGCACTTCGCCCACTAGGGCGGGCTCGGGCACCGGCCTCCTGGCTGGTGCCGGTGGTCCTGCCGAGGTTTTCCGGTGGGGCGTCCCGTGCTGGGCGCCCCACCGCCGGCCCGGACCGGGTCGGTGTTCCTCCCGATCGCGGTTTCCGCCCGATCAGCACGTCCACGCCGTTGAGCGGCCGGGTGAGAGTGTCCCTGGCCGGTTCCGGCCCGGGCTGGCGTGCTCCGCGGCGGTCAACGTCTTCCAGGCGGTCAACGTCTTCCTGGTCGGCCGACGTCCTCGGGGTGGCTGGCTTCCTCGGATCGTTCACCTTCCTTGGTTTGACCAGGCCTGTTCTGGGTATCAGCGGGCCGCCCAGTCACTGGATCGGGTGACTGGGCGAAGCTGGGATTGACAACCACAGCGGGGCTCGCGATACGATTCCCCCATCGTTCGAACAGGCGTTCGAACGACAGAGTGCCTGGTTCTGGGGTACCGGGCACTCTGCCTGCCGACTTCCCACGGCGTGCTGTGTCGTTCCCGCGTGAGCGGGGAGCTTGTTGTGGGAGGGCGGTTCGTTGTCCGGAGTGGTCACGGCTTCGCTGGTCGCGCTCAACGGGGTGGGCACGGCCAGCGGGCTGACCGCTGCTCCGGCCGACCAGACCACGGGGCAGGTGCTGCCAGTGCACGCGGGCCTGGCAGACCTGTTGCCCTGGGGTGGCCTGCGGCGAGGCAGCACGGTGTCGGTGCGCGGATCGACATCGCTGCTGTTCGCCCTGCTGGCCAGAGCGACGACCGAGGGTTCGTGGGGTGCTGTGGTGGGCCTCCCGGATCTTGGTCTGCTCGCTGCGAGCGAGATCGGTGTGGTGACACGCCGGCTCGCACTGGTACCGCATCCAGGCAGGGAGCTGACCTCGGTTGTTGCCGCGTTGCTCGACGGGATCGACCTGGTGGTGGTGGCTGTACCGGAGGCCGACCGGCTCGGGGTTTCGGGTCGGGACGCCCGGAGCGGCCGGACGGGCACTCCCCAGGTCAGCCCGAGCCTGGCGCGGCGGCTGTCGGCACGAGCACGGCAACGGCGAGCCGTGCTCCTGCCGTTCGGCCCGTGGCCCGGCGCGGACGTGGAAATCGCATGCATCGGTGGGAGGTGGTCTGGACTTGGTGAAGGGCACGGCCGCCTGCGGCATCGAGAGGTCGTAGCGCAGGCGCGGGGACGCGGGGCGGCAGTGCGACCTGTGCGCGTGAACCTGATGCTGCCTTCGGACGCGGGAGCCGTTGGCATCGCACCGGAGCGCACTGGTCGCTCGGCCGGCCTGGCCAGTGAGCCAGGCGGTCCCGGTCGAGCGCGTGGTTCGGCGCCCGGCTGGCCGACCAGGCAGGACTGGTCGGGCGGCCAGGACTGGTCGGGCGTGCAGCCGGTGGAGGCCGGATGAGCAGCGAAGACACCTCCGAGGCCGGTGGGGTCGGTCGCGGGCTCAGCAAGCCTGGTACGCCTGGAGAATCGGGCGATCCAAGCACGGCTTGGGCACCTGGCACGCCTGCGGGGCTCGGCAGATCGGTGGCGACGATCAGCCGGTCACCTGCGGCCAACCGCTCGGGTGCTGGTGCCTCAGGTGGCGGTGCCCCCAGCGGTAGCGCCCCGGGTGGTGGGGTCCAGGGCGGTGGCGTCTCGGGTGGTGAGGCCCAGAGTGGTGGGGCCCAGAGTGGTGAAGCCCAGAGTGGTGGGGCCAAGCCGCCACCACTGGGGGCTGTGCTGCTGGGTGCCGTGCTGCTGGAGATCGGCCCGCTGCGGGATGTGCCGCCGCTGGTGGTGCCTGCTGCCGCGGCACAGCCAGAGCCGGCACCACCGCGACCGCCGGAATCGGCTGGTTCGCCGGAACGGGCTGGTTGGCTCGGTGCGGCTGGCTCGCCAGGTTCGGCTGCCCTGGCTGGGGTCGCGGGGCCGGTGGACACCGGCCACCGCCGCCGGGTGGCCACGCCGGTGCGCACCCTGGTGGTGTGGTGCCCGGACTGGCCGGTGGTGGCGGCCAGCGCGGTTGCTGGGCTGCCGCCGCACAAGCCCGCCGCGGTGGTCGCGGCCAACCGGGTGGTCGCCTGCTCTGCCGTGGCCAGGGCGGAGGGGGTGCGGCGGGGTGCTCGACGACGGGACGCCCAGGCGCGCTGCCCCGAGCTGGTGGTGTTCGAGGACGACCAGGCCAGGGATGCCCGGCTGTTCGAGCCGGTCGCTTCGGCCGTGGAGGAGCTGGCGCCTGGCATCGAGGTGGTGCGCCCCGGGGTGGTCGCGGTGCCCGCACAGGGGCCGGCCAGCTACTTCGGTGGTGAGGAGGCCGCTGCGGAACGGCTGATCGACCACGTCGCGGCCGTGGCCGGCGTCGAGTGCCAGGTCGGGGTGGCGGATGGCCTGTACGCGGCCACCCTGGCGGCGCGGCGCGGCCTGGTGGTGCCGGCCGGTGGCAGCCCGGCGTTCCTGGCTGATCTCGACATCGGCGAACTTGACCTGCCCGGTGGTGAGTACGTCAGCGATGGGGCGTTGCCCGGTGCCGGTGGTGGGGCCGGGCGCGGACCCGGCGGTGGACCGGTCGGCGGATCGGGCAGGGGGTCGGGCAGGGGGAGCCGCGCCGAGCTGGTCGACCTGTTGCGGCGGCTGGGACTGCGGACGCTGGGCGCCTTCGCCAGGGTGCCCGAACGGGATGTCGCGTCCCGGTTCGGCGGACCCGCGGTGATGGCCCACCGGCTGGCCCGAGGGCTGGAGGAACGCCCGCCAGCGCGCCGCCGGGTACCGCCGGAACTGGCCGTGGCCGAGGAACTCGATCCCCCGGTCGACCGGGTGGACGCGGCGGCCTTTGCCGCGCGGGCCCTCGCCGACCGGCTGTACACCGGCCTGGTCCACCGCGGGTTGGCCTGCACCAGGCTGGGCATTCAGGCCACCACCGAGCGCGGTGAGGAGCTGACCCGGGTCTGGCGCTGCGCTGAACCACTGACCCCGCAGGGCATCGCCGACCGGGTGCGCTGGCAGCTCGACGGGTGGCTGCGCGGCTCCAGCGTGCCGCGCCGCACCGGGAACACCACGCGGAACGCCGTGGTGAAACCGCGCCCCAGCGCGGGGATCAGCTTCCTGCGGCTGGTGCCCGAGGAGGTGGTGGACGCCTCCGCCCTGCAACTCGGGCTGTGGCACGGCGAAGGACAGGAGCAGGGCGAGGCCACCGAACGCGCCGGGCGGGCCCTGGTCCGGGTGCAGGGGTTGCTCGGCCCGGACGGGGTGCTCACCGCCACGCTGGGTGGCGGGCGCGGTCCAGCCGACCAGGTGCGGCTGGTGCCCTGGGGCGACGGGGGCGCGGACGAGGCGGCTGACGCGGCCCGGCGCGGGCCCGGGTCGGCCGCCGTCCCGCCGTGGCCCGGCCGCCTGCCCCCGCCCTCGCCCGCCACCGTGTTGACCGAGCCGGTGCGGGCGAGAGTGCTCGACGCCGTGGGCACGGAACTCGGGGTCACTGGACGGCACCAGCTCACCGGGGTTCCCCGGTGGGTGGAGCTGGGCTCGGCACCGGGCAGGCCGGTGCTGGGGTGGGCCGGCCCGTGGCCGGTTGTGGAGCGCTGGTGGGACCCGGACACCAGCCGCCGCCGAGCCCGGTTGCAGGTGGTGCTCGACGACGGGCAGCGAGACGGGCAGCAGGTCCAGATCGCCGTGCTGCTGGCCAGGGAAGGCCAGCGGTGGGTGGTGGAAGGGGTGTACGACTGACATGGTCGCGTTCGAGAACTCCTGGGACGACCCGGAGAACACCGTCCGCATCCGGTGGACCGGGTACTCCTGGTTCGGCCAGGAACAGCACCAGGGCCAGGAACAGCACCAGCGCCAGGAACAGTCCGGCGGTCAGGAGTCCGACCGAGGGCAGGGACAGGCCTGTGGTCGGGAGCGGGGCTGGGAACAGGAGCGGGCCTGGGAACGGCGGCGGGATCCGGGAGCCAGGCAGGAGCTGACACCCGGGCGGGAACGAACACCTGAGCAGGAGCGGACACCCGGACAGGGGCAAGGGGCAGCACCGCGTTCCCGGTTCACGGGCCGCCCGGCCGCGTGGTCGTGGTCTGGCCTGCAGGTGGTGGTCCCCGCCCCGCGCCGCCCGCTCGACGACGCCCCGGTGGATGGATGAGCTGGCACAACCCGCATCAGCGGTGGGCCGACCTGGAGCGAGTGCTGTCCGGGCGGCCCCCGATCACCACCTCCCGGACCGGTAATGCCGACCGGATCGATGATGCTTCCCGGGCCGGTGACGCGTCCCAGGCCGGTGACGTGTCCCGGGCCGGTGACGCTTCTCGGGCCGGTGATGGTGGCGGCAGACCTGGTCGTGCCAACGCCGGTCGCGCCCGCCCCGGCAGCGACAGTTCCGGCCACTCCAGTTCCGGCCACTCCAGTTCCAGCGGCGCCAGTTCTGGCGGTGACTGTTCTGGCAGGGACCGTTCTGGCGGCACCGGGCGGGCTGGGCACGCCAACCGGGCGGAGCAGCGGGACGGCCCGACCTGGCCGGTAGGGCAAGCCTGGCGGACAGCACAGCCCTGGCAGGCCGAGCAGACTGGGCTGGCTGACCAGGCTGGGCTGGTCGAGCGGGCTGGGGCGGTCGAGCAGGTCCAGTTGGCCGAACAGGCCAGGCAGGCCAGACGGGCCCGGGCTGGTGCGGCACAGCGGCGGGTGCCGTACGCGGAACTGCACTGCCACTCCAACTTCAGTTTCCTGGACGGCGCGAGTCATCCGGAGGAACTGGTCGAGGAAGCTGTTCGACTCGGCCTGGACGCGGTGGCCATCACCGACCACGACGGCATGTACGGGGCGGTGCGGTTCGCCGAGGCGGCCAGGGAGCTGGGCATGCCCACGGTGTTCGGCACCGAGCTGAGCCTCGGCCTGCCCAGCCCGCAGAACGGTGTGCCCGACCCGGTGGGCGAACACCTGTTGCTGCTGGCCACCGGGCCGGAGGGGTACCGGCGGCTGTGCCGGGCCGTCACCGCGGGCCACCTCGGTGACCACCGGGGCAGCGGGCAGATCGGCCAGAACGGCCAGGAGGGCCAGCGCGGCCAGGGCGGCCAGCCGAGGGCGGAGAAGGGCCGGCCCTGCTACGACCTGGAGCGGCTCGCCGCGGAGACCAGTGGGCACTGCCTGGCGCTCACCGGGTGCCGCAAGGGCGCGGTGCGGCGCGCGCTCGTGCGCGGTGGACCGGACGCGGCCAGAACCGAACTGCGCAGGCTGGTCGACCTGTTCGGCCGGGACGGGGTGTTCGTCGAGCTGACCGACCACGGGCTGCCCGACGACAGCCTGCACAACGACGTGCTCGCCGGCCTGGCGGCCGAACTCGGGCTGGCCACGGTCGCCACCACCGGGGCGCACTACGCCACCCCGGGCCGGGGCCGGCTGGCCGCGGCGCTGGCCGCGGTGCGCGCCCAGCGCGGGCTGGACGAGATGGACGGCTGGCTGCCCCCGGCGCCCACCTCGCACCTGCGGTCCGGCGCGGAGATGGCCGAGTTGTTCGCCCGCTACCCCGGTGCGGTGCAACGCGCCGCGGAACTCGGTGCGCGGTGCGCGTTCGACCTGAAGCTGGTCGCCCCGAAACTGCCGCCGTTCGACGTTCCCGCCGGGCACACCGAGGACAGCTTCCTGCGGGAACTGGTGTACGCGGCGGCGCCCGCCCGGTTCGGCTCGGCCCAGGAGAACCCGGCCGCCTACGCGCAGGTCGAACGGGAGCTGGCCGTGGTCGAACAGCTCGGCTTTCCCGGCTACTTCCTGGTCGTGTGGGACATCGTGCGGTTCTGCCGGGCCAACGGCATCCTCTGCCAGGGGCGGGGCTCGGCCGCCAACTCGGCGGTCTGCTACGCGCTGGGCATCACCAACGTCGACGCGGTGCGCTGGGGTCTGCTGTTCGAGCGCTTCCTGACCCCGGCCAGGGACGGCCCACCCGACATCGACCTGGACATCGAGTCCGACCGGCGGGAGGAGGCCATCCAGTACGTCTACGCCAAGTACGGCCGGGACCGGGCCGCCCAGGTGGCCAACGTGATCACCTACCGGGCTCGCTCGGCCGTGCGGGACATGGCCAAGGCGCTGGGCCACTCCCCGGGGCAGCAGGACGCCTGGAGCCGGCAGATCGACCGGTGGGGGTCGGTGCGGGCGGTCGCCGAGGAGTGCGACGACCCGATCCCGCCCGCCGTGCTGGACCTGGCCGACGAGGTGCTGGGGTTTCCCCGCCACCTGGGCATCCACTCCGGTGGGATGGTGATCTGCGACCAGCCGGTGAGCGAGGTGTGCCCGGTGGAGTGGGCGCGGATGGCCAACCGGTCGGTGTTGCAGTGGGACCGGGACGACTGCGCCGCGGTGGGCCTGGTCAAGTTCGACCTGCTCGGCCTCGGCATGCTCTCCGCCCTGCACTACGCGATCGACCTGGTGCGCGAGCACGAGGGCGTCAGCGTGGACCTGGGCGAGTTGAACCTGGCCGACGAGAACGTCTACGCGATGCTGCAACGGGCCGACGTGGTCGGGGTGTTCCAGGTGGAGAGCCGGGCCCAGATGGCCACCCTGCCCCGGCTCAAACCGGCCACGTTCTACGACCTCGCCGTCGAGGTGGCGCTGATCCGGCCCGGCCCGATCCAGGGCGGCTCGGTGCACCCCTACATCCGCCGGCGCAACGGCGAGGAGCCGGTCACCTTCGAGCACGACCTGCTGCGGCCGGCGTTGGCGAAAACCCTGGGCGTGCCGCTGTTCCAGGAACAGCTGATGCAGATCGCCGTGGACGTGGCCGGGTTCAGCGCGGGTGAGGCCGACGAGCTGCGCCGGGCCATGGGGGCCAAGCGGTCCAGCGCGCGCATGGAGCGGCTGCGGCAGCGCTTCTACGACGGGGCGGCGCGGCAGGGGATCGGCACGGAGCTGGCCAGCCGGATCTACGAGAAGCTGACGGCCTTCGCCAACTTCGGGTTCCCGGAGAGCCACGCGCTGAGCTTCGCCCTGCTGGTGTTCGCCAGCGCCTGGTTCAAGCACTACCACCCGGCGGCGTTCTGCGCGGCGCTGCTGCGCGCCCAGCCCATGGGCTTCTACTCGCCGCAGTCGCTGGTGGCGGACGCCCGGCGGCACGGGGTGCCGGTGCTGGGGCCGGACATCAACGCCAGCCTGCCGCACGCCACGCTGGAGCGAGTGCCGGCACCGGGTGCCACCGGAGAATCCGCCACCGAAGAATCCACAGTGGACCCGGACGGGGTGCTGGCGGTGCGGCTGGGGCTGGGCGCGGTGCGCACCATCGGGCAGCGGCTGGCCGAGGAGCTGGTGGCCGAGCGCCAGCGCGGCGGCCCGTACCGGGACATGGCGGACGTGGCGCGGCGGGTCCGGCTGACCACGCCCCAGGTCGAGGCGCTGGCCACGGCGGGCGCGTTCGCGAGCTTCGGCCTGGACCGCAGGCAGGCGCTGTGGGCGGCCGGCGCGGTGGCCGGGGAGCGGCCGGACCGGCTGCCGGGCACCGCGGTGGGCGGCAGCGCCCCCACCCTGCCCGGCATGGACGAGGTGGAACTGGCCGTGGCCGACGTGTGGGCCACCGGGCTGTCCCCGGACAGCTTCCCCACCCAGTTCATCCGGGAGCGGCTGACCGCGCTCGGCGCGCTGCCGGCCGCCCGGCTCACCGAGGTCGAGCACGGGACGCGGGTGCTGGTTGGCGGCGCGGTCACGCACCGCCAGCGGCCGGAAACCGCGGGCGGGGTGACCTTCCTGAACATCGAGGACGAGACCGGCATGGTCAACGTGGCCTGCTCACCGGGCCTGTGGGCGCGGTACCGGCGGGTGGCCCGGTCCAGTCCGGCGCTGCTGGTGCGGGGCGTCGTGGAGCGGGCCGGTGACGTGATCAACCTCAACGCCGACCGGCTGCAACACCTCGACCTGCGGGTTCCCTCGTCGTCCCGGGACTTCCGCTGAGCGTGGCGCGGACCCGGCCGGCTCAGCCGAACGGGCCGCCGGTGATGGTCAGCGCCACCGCCATCACCGCCACCCCGAACGCCGAGTACAGCAGCACGTCAACGCTGCGACTGCGGATCGCCAGCAGGCCGGCCTGCTCGTTGGCCAGCAGCGCGCGCAGGGCGGCGGCGACCAGCAGGGCGAGGCCGATCAGCACCGTGCCCTCGCGCCAGTAGTACTGGGCGAGCCGCACGATCCCGATCGCCACCAGCACCAGCACCACCGCGAACGGCAGGTGCAGCACCACGGCGGACCGGCCGCGCCGCTGGTCGGGCATGCCGTTGCCACCACCCTTCGCGCTCGTGTGCGGTGCGGCGACAGCGGCCGACGAGGTGTTCGTGATCGACACTGCGCCCCACCCGGTCACTCGGCCAGCGCCGCCTGGGCGCGCTCGGCGGCTTCGACCACGTTGGTCAGCAGCATCGCCCTGGTCATCGGGCCGACCCCGCCGGGGATGGGGGCGAGGAAACCGGCGACCTCGCGCACCTCGGGGTGCACGTCGCCGGACAGGCCCTGTTCGGTGCGGGTGATGCCCACGTCCAGCACGGCCGCGCCCGGCTTGACCATGTCCGGGGTGATCAGCCCGGCCTTGCCGGCGGCGGCCACCACGATGTCGGCCCGGCGCACCTCGGCGGCCAGGTCGGTGGTGCCGGTGTGGCACAGCGTCACCGTGGCGTTCTCCTCCCGCCGGGTGAACAGCAGGCCGAGCGGGCGGCCCACGGTCACGCCCCGGCCGACCACGGTCACGTTGGCGCCGGCGATCGGCACGTCGAAGCGGCGCAGCAGCTCCACGATCCCGCGTGGGGTGCACGGCAGCGGCGCCGGCTCACCCAGCACCAGGCGGCCCAGGTTGGTCGGGTGCAGGCCGTCGGCGTCCTTGTCCGGGGCGACCCGCTCCAGCACGCGGCCGGTGTTGATGTGGCCGGGCAGCGGCAGCTGCACGATGTAGCCGGTGCACTCCGGGTTCTCGTTGAGTTCGTCGATCACGGCGAGCAGGTCGGCCTCGGAGATGTCCGCCGGCAGGTCCCGGCGGATCGAGGTGATGCCGACCTTGGCGCAGTCGGAGTGCTTGCCCTTGACGTAGGCGCGCGAGCCGGGATCGTCCCCGACCAGCACGGTTCCCAGTCCGGGCACCACGCCCTGGTCGGCCAGTGCGGCGACCCGCTCGCGCAGGTCGGCGTAGATGGCGTCGCGGGTGGCCTTGCCGTCGAGGATCGTCGCGCTCACGGTGTCAATCTTCTCAGAGCCGGTTCCCCTCCGCGCTGTTCCCCTCTGGCGCGGTTCCCCTCCGCTCCGATCCCCGCTGGCGCCGATCCCCGCTGGCGCCGATCCCCGCTGGCGCGGTTCCCCTCCGCGCCGATCCCCGCTGGCGCCGATCCCCCGGACGGGCATCCCCTCACGCCGACGCACCGCGGCTCGCCGAGCGCCGTCGACGGCTGGGCAGGGCCGCCACGGCCGCGGCGATCAGCGTGACCACCGTTCCGGCCACGCCCGCCGCGCTGATCCGGCCCCCGTCGGTGGGTGCGACCAGGTCCAGCAGCACGGCGCCGAGCAGCTGACCGGCCACCGAGGTGAGCCCGAGCAGCAGCACGCCGATCAGCCGCACCGCCACCACGGCCGTGCCGATGGCCACGATGCCCAGGGTGCCGCCCACGTACAGCCACCACTGCTGCGGCGCGCTGGTCGGCCAGCCCCGCACCAGCACGTCCACCGCGCACACCAGCAGCAGCGCCGCCGTGCCGGTGGTGAAGTTCACCAGGGTGGCGACCATGGTGTGGTCCGAGGCGACCCGCACCCGCCCGTTGACCGCCTGCTGCCAGGCCAGGCCGAGGCCGGCCAGCGCGGGCAGCGCCGCCCACCACAGCTGGTCGGGGTGGCCGAACTCGTCGGACACCGCGACCACCACCGCGACCAGCCCCAGCACCGCGCCGATCACCCGGGGCCGGGTCAGCGGCTGCGGGCCGGCCGGGCCGAAGCCGGCGCGGTCCACGGCCAGGCTGCTGATCACCTGCCCGCCCACCACGGCCACGGTGAACACGGCCACACCCAGCAGCGACACGGTCAGCCCCTGCGTGGTCACCAGGTAGGCGCCGCACATCCCGCCGAGGCACTGCCACCAGCGCAGCCGCCCGGCGCGCAGCGCGGCCAGCAGCCGGGCGAGGCCGCGCCGGCCAGCGGCCGTGGTGGGCACGGTGGCCAGCAGCAGCACCAGGCCGACGCCGAAGGAGATCAGCGCGGCCACCATGCCGTCGTGCAGGCTCGCGCCGAGCTGGCCGTTGATCCGCCCCTGCACGGCGATGGCGAGCCCGCCCAGCGCGGCCAGGCCGGCGCCGACCACCCGCTGGGCCGGGCTGGTGCCGTGGTCGGGGTGGCCGGTGGGTCGGACAGGGGGTGCCGGCTGACGCGACGCGGCGGTGCTTGGGGTCACGTGCACCCATCCTCCGGCAGCACGCCGCGTGCGACGAACCGGACGGACCGTCACCGGGAGGCGTCGCGTTGGGCTTTGTGTCCGGTTCGGCTCGACCGAATGCCGTGTTGACCAAAGGTGTGAAAGGGTGTCGCCCGAACAGATGAATAGCGGATCATGAAAGCTCGATCGCGGCTCGCGCTTTCGCTGTTGGGTGAGTTCCGGTAGGAGTGATGTGATCTGCTAGCCAGATGGGTGGGCATGTCCGCCCGGTCCCCGGCGAGAGAAGATGTTCCCCGTGTCTCAGCCCACTCCGCTGAATCCGACAGAGCAGGACGCCCTGGTCAAGCAGATCGGCTTGACCCTGATGCGCGCGGCTCCCGAGGACTGGCACCGCGTCATGGCCGAGTACCGGGCGACCGGGCGTTACTTCGAGCTGTCCGCCGAGGTGCAGCTGGAGGACGGCTCGGTGCACGGCTGGACCGCTCCGCAGGAGGCCGCGTCGCTGTTCGCCAGGCTGCGCGCCGGCATGTACCGGGAGGGGCGCGGGTCCTGGTTCAACGCGCGCTACCAACTCGACCGCCCCTCCAGCTACAACCTGGAGTTCGACCGGGAGGAGCCGCACTGGCAGTCCCCGCCGCCGCCCCAGGCGTACGGCGATGAGCTGCGGTTCTTCCCGCGTACCGAGGACAACGTCCCGGAGTGGCTGCGACACCGGCTCGCCAGCACCAGGAGCGAGCCGCAACGACACGACGCGCCGCGGCCCGACCCGTACCGGCCGGACCCGGCACCGCGCCCGGCCGAGCGCAACCAGCCGCCGGTGTTCCGCAACGCCCGGGTCTTCGACGGCGCCGGGATGAGCGGGCGCCCCACGGTGAACCGCCCGCCGGTGCCGGACCGCGACTACGACGCGCTGCTGCGCTACCTGGACGAGGCACCGGTGGTGATGGCCGGTCGCGGCTACGACCCCGACCTGCTCGCCCCGGACAACCCCGAGCTGGTGCCGGTGGCCTTCCAGACCGACGGCACCTGGATCTGGCCCGCGGCCGTCGGTTTCTACCTGCGCCGCTACGGCGTGCCGCCCGAGCTGGACCTGGTCGAGCACGTCCGGGCGCACGACTTCCGGCTGCCCGAGGTGGACGAGGAGGTGCGGATGGCCGCGGCGGTCAGCCTCGGCCGGCCACCCGCGCCCCGGGCCACCCCGCTGCCCAGGCCACTGGACGAGCTGCCGCAGTACGGCGGCGGGCCCGAGCCGGCCGCCGGCTCGGCCACCGAGTTGCTGGCCGCGCCCGACCCGGAGCTGCTCGACCCGCCGCCCACCACCCGGGTGTCGGGCCGGCCGCCGGCGGACGCGGGCGCCACGGCCGTGGTCGACCTGGCCGCGCTGGAACAGCGGGAGGAGTCCCGGCGGGCCGAGCCGGCCGGCCGGGCCGGCGCCGACCCCAGGCAGGCGGGCGCTGACCGGGGGCCGGACCACCGCAAGCGCCGGTACGACCAGCGCGCGTTCCGCGAGCCCAGTCCCCCGGTGGACCTGTTCACCCCGCAGCAGTACGACGAGGCCCAGCCAGCACCGGCCGAGCCGCCGGCCGACGCGTTCGTGCCCCCGGCGGGCGTCCCCGGCGCCGGTCCGGAACCGCGTGCCGTGCCGGAGCGCCCGGACCGGGACACCCGCGACGCCCCGGCCCGGGACCACGACGCGCTGGACCCGGTCGCCGAGGATCGGGAGGTGCCCGGCCAGGACGGACCAGCACCGGACCGGTCGGACCGCCCGGACCGCTCGGACCGGGTCCGGTCGGACCGGGACCGGGACCGTGAGCGGGACCGGGACCGCCGGGCGGACCAGGACTGGCCGGGGCGGAGCGAGGTCGACCGGGGAGAGCCGATCCTCGACGTGGCCGAGCCGCCGGTGGCGCCACCACCGCCCGCCCGGGAGCGGTTCGAGCCGGACTTCGAGCGCACCACGGCCGTGCCGCCGCGCGCCGCGTTCGTTCCCCCGGGGGAGACCGACGCGCTGGCCAGCACGCCGACCGAGATCAACATGCCGGCGGTGCCCGACCCCACCGAGACGGCCGAGGACCGGCGGGAGGACGCGCACCACGGTGCGGACCCGCGCCACGACCCGCACCACGGGGAGGACCCCCGGCGCGCTGACGACGCGGGCCGGATCGCCGACGACGACGCCGACCAGGACGACCGGCTCGACGTGGACAACGCCCAGGCGCTCACCGACTGGACCCTGGAGCGGATCCCGGACGCGCCGGTGGACTACGACGGCGACGACCGGGACCGCCGCGGCCGGGACGACCGGGACTACGACGACGGGAACTACGACGACCGGGGCTACGGCGACCAGGACCACGACGACCGCGCTCGGGACGACCGGGACCGGGACCACCGGGACCACCAGGACGACCGCGCTGGCCGGGACCGGGACCTCGCCGAGCGCGACCTGGTGGACCACGACCTGGTGGACCACGACCACGACCACGGCCGGGACCGGGACCACGGCCGGGACCGGGAGCACGAGCGGGACCGGCGGGACGACCACGACACCGAGGGCGTCACCCAGCAGTTGATCCTGCCCGACCTGGAGTCGGAACTGGTCGACTACGAACTCGCTGATTACGCCGGGACCGACCAGCGCACGCCCGAACCGCCGGCTCGACACGGCTCGGTCCGGCGGTCGCAGATCGAGCCGGAACCGGCCGAGTACGAGCTGGCCAGTCACGAGTCGGCCGGGCCGCGCGCGGTCGACCGCGAGTTTGTCGAGCCGGAATCGGTCGACCGCAAGGCATTCGACCAGGAACGGTTTGACCAGGAGCCGTTCGATCCGGAGTCCTTCGAACGCGAGTTGTTCGACCGGGACCAGGCTGACCAGCACGGATTCGACCGGGAACCGGGTGGGCGGGAGCCGCGCGACCGGGGGCGCCCGGATCGGGAGCCGGCGGCGGCGCAGCGCTTCGGCGCCGAGTCGTTCGACGAGCCGGAATTCGGTTCGGACGGTTTTTCCGCCAAGGAGTTCGAACCGGCCGAGTTCGCCGAGAAGGAATTCGGTGCCGAGAAGTTCGACGCCGAAGAATTCGATTCCGAGGAATTCGGCGCCGACGAGTTCAGGGCGAACGAATTCGACGCGCAGGATTTCGACGGTGGCACCCGCGCCGCCGAGAAGTTCGACGCCGGGGAATTCGCGGCCGGGCAGCCGGCGGACGAGCGGTTCGAGGCGGACCGCTTCACCGACGCCGACCGGTTCGAGGCCGACCGGTACGCCGGGGGACCGGCGGAACCGGGCGGTGAGCCGGACGCGGTCGCCCGGCCGGCGGCCGAACCGGAGCCGCGCCCCCGCCCGCGCGGGGTGGACGAGGAACGCGAGCTGTTCAACCTGCGTCGGGTGCTGGACGAGTTGGAGGTGCCGCCGGCCGCCTACCGGTTCGGGGAGCCGGCCGAGGGGACCTGGTGCCTGCGCGCGGCCGGAAACCGGTGGGAGGTCGCCTGGTACGAGCCGGAGCCGGTCAACCCGGTCGGCTTCGACCGGATCGACGACGCGGCCGCGTACCTGATCGGCAAGCTGATCCTGACCGTGCCGCGCGGCCGGGGCGGTGCCCACCCCCAGCCCGTCGAGCACCGGCCCGTCGAGCACCGGCCGGCTGACCAGGCAGCACCCGACCAGCACCGGAGTGACCAGCACCGGGGTGACCAGCACCCGGGCGGTGAGGCCGACCAGCGGCCGGCCGCGCCCGCGACCACCATGCCCATGCCGGTGGCGGCCGGCCCGGTCCGACCGCGCCCGGCCGAGCCGGTGGGTGGGCGCGACCCCGAGCCGGTGGGCGGGCACGACGGTGAGCCGGTGGGGCGGCGCGATGCCGCGGACCCGCGCCCCGACGAGCCCGTTGGCCGGCGCGAGGATCCGGGCGTCGGGCCCACCGAGGCGCTGCCCCGGCGCCCCGGCCCGGGCAAGCCGGGCACGCCCCCGCCGGCTCGGCCGGCCGAACCGGCCGCCGACGCCACCCTGCTGATGAAGCCGGCCACGCCACCGCCGGTGGCCCGGCCGACCGAGCCAGCGCCGAAGCCCGCGCCCCGACCGGCCGAAGCGGCTGGTGCCCGCGCTGGTGACCCGGCCAAGGCCCGGCCGGCCGAGCCGGTCGAGGCACGCCAGGCCGGGGCGGGCGCGGCCAACAGGTCGACCCGGGCAGGTGGCGGCCGCCCGTCCGGCGGCGAGGGCGGCAAGTCCAAGCAGGCCAGCTGGCCGATCCAGCCGCTGCCGGGTGAGCCGCCGCTGACCCTGTTCCGGCACAAGCGGATGGTGGAGCTGCCCGCGGGCGCCGAGGTCGACCGGTTCGGCCAGCCCGACGGCAACCTCACCTACCTGGCCGGCACCCTGTTCGAGCAGCGCTCCCTGGTGCCGTCGTGGGTGAACCGCCCGTACCGGCTGTACAAGCTGCGTCGGCCGCTGGAGGTGCTGACCGGGGTGGCCGTGCCCTGGTTCGACCAGCCCGGCGGCGGCACCGCGTACCTGCTGCCCAAGTCCATCGAGGACCTGTTGGCCGAGGGCGCGCTGACCGAGCTGCCCGCCGACCACCCGCCCGTCTCGGGCTGACCGCCGCTGCGGGGCCACCGGCGAACCGCGTGGCCCCGCAGCGCCGGTGTCAGTCCACGACCAGGCCGTGCGCCGCGGCAAAGGCCACGGCCGTGTCCAGGTCGACCCGGGCGCCGGCGAGCTTGGCCTGCACCAGGCCGTTGGCGTCGATCCGGGCGCCGCGCAGGTCGGCGTCGGCCAGTTTCGCGCCGAGCAGCCGCGCCCCGAACAGGTCGGCTTCCCGCAGGTCGCTGCCGCGCAGGTCGGCGTCGGTGAGGTTGGCCTCGCGCAGCCGCAGCCCGGTCAGGCTGAGTTCGCGCAGGTCCACCCCGCTCAGGCCGACCAGGGTGAGATCGGTTTCGCGCAGGGTCACCGGTCGCAGCCGGCACTCGACGAACGTGGACCCGAGCAGGCTGGCGCCGGTGAACCGGCTGCCGGACAGCGTGGTCCGGTAGAACGTGCACGAGCGGAACGCGGTCAGCTCGTGCTGGGAATCGCCCAGGTCAGCGCGGGTGAAGTCGCAGTTGGTGAAGGTGCAGCCCCGGGTGCGCAGGCCGCGCAGGTCGGCCTCGGTGAAGTCGCAGTGCTCGAACGACCGGCGTTCCCACCGGCTGCCGGCCAGCACCGCGTCGGAGAAGTCCTCGCCCACCGTCACCTCGCCGGGCTGGTCCACGTCCGGCGGTGGTGTTCGCGCATGGGGATCGGACTGCTCGACTCCGCGCTCACTGTTCGGGTCCACCCGCCGAGCCTTTCACGCCGGCCGCCGCGGCCGGTCAGCGGAAGTCGTCGACGTGGTCGGCCACCCACTCGCGGAACGTGCGCGCCGGGGTGCCGGTGACCCGTGCCACGGTGTCCGTGCCCGGCCACGGGTTGTCGACCATGCCGGCGTAGCCGTCGACCAGCAGCGACACCAGCGGCCGGGGCAGCCCGGGGAACATCTGCTCGCGCGCGTCCGCCGGGCTGAGATCCACCCAGTCCACCCGCCGGCCCAGCGCCTCGCCGATGATCCGCACCTGGTCGCGCAGGCTCACCAGGTCCGGCCCGGTGAGCAGGTACTTCTGGCCGACGTGGGTGTCCTCGACCAGTGCCCGCACGGCCACCGCCGCGATGTCGTGCTCGTGGATCAGCGTCATCCGGGCGTCGCCGTGGGTGCCCCGCACCGCGCCGGCGCGGATCTCCGGCGCCCACCACAGGGTGTTGGTGGCGAACGCCAGCGGGCGCAGGAACGTCCACTCCAGACCGGAGCGCTCGATCGGCGCCTCCAGTTCGGCGTGCCGCCGACCGATCGGGTGGGTCTGCTCGGCGGGGGGCACGCCGTCCCGCACCGCGCCCGAGGACAGCAGCACGACCCGCCTGACCTGCCCGGCGAGCGCGGCCACCACGTCGGCGGCGGTCTCGGTGCGCTCGGACGGCCACATCAGGAACACCCGGTCCACGCCGGCCAGGTGCGCGGCCAGCGCGGCCGGATCGGACTGCACCCCGCGCACCACGTCCACGCCGGCGGGCAGGCCGGCCGAGTCCGGGTCGCGGGTCAGCGCGCGCACCGGAACGCCCGCCGCCACCAGTTGGGACACCACCTGCCGGCCCACGTTGCCGGTCGCGCCGGTCACCAGCACCACGTTGTCAGCTGTCATGCCGGTGAACCTAGGGCCTGGGCTTTCAAAAAGTAAGCCCATACCTCTGGGTAAGCTCCAGGTGTGGACGTTGGACACCAGGTGACGCCGTCTCCCCTCGACCCGATGAGTGACCCGTTCAACACGGACTGTCCGGGCCGCGCCGTGCTCAACCACGTGACCAGCCGGTGGGGCACGCTGGTGCTGGCCGCGCTGTGGGACGGGCCGCTGCGCTTCCACGTGCTGCGCGACCGGATCGGCGGCATCAGCGAGAAGATGCTGTCGCAGACCCTGCGCGTGCTCACCAGGGACGGCCTGCTCGACCGCGTGGTCGAGCCGACCAGGCCACCCCAGGTCTCCTACGAACTCACCGCCATCGGCCGGGAGGTGGCCGAGCGGCTGACCGGCCTGGTGGACTGGATCCGGCTGCGGATGGGCGACATCCTCGCCGCCCAGCAGCGCCACGACCGCGCGTCCGGCACTCCGCCCCTGCCCGAACAGGCCGAGCCGGTGGACCGGGCCGCGCCGGTCGGCCAGGCTCACACCCGTCGCGCGAACCGCCGGTACAGCGGGTAGGCCAGCGCCAGGTTGTGCAGCACGCCCACCAGCGCCACCGGCCACCACGTGCCGCCCGCGCAGACCAGCCAGAACGCCTTGGCCGGCCAGAACGTGGGGATCAGGCCGAACCACCACTGCCAGGCGCTGTCCAGGAAGTAGGGGATCAGCGGCAGCCCGGCCACCAGGATGCCCAGCGCCCGCACCACGGCCAGCCCCTCCACCTTGTTGCCGGCGAAGGCCAGCAGCACCAGGATGACCAGCAGTCCGGACGGGCCGGTTGCCAGTCCGATCGCCACCAGTTCCGGCCACCGCTGTGCCGGGAACAGCCCGCTGGCGCCGATGGTGACCACCGTGTAGACCGCCGTGAGCACCAGGGCCAGGCCGGCGCGGTAGACCACGAAGGACCGCAGCGGCACCGGGCTGACCCGCAGCGCGGTCAGCGTGCCGGCGTCGCGCTCGTCCAACACCAGGAACGACACCAGCGCGCCCACCACGATGGGGCTGGTGAGCAGCAGGAACGCGGTCAGGATCAGTGGGTGGTACCGGGTCAGGTCGACGCCGTACCGGTCGGCCAGCAGGTCACCGGCCGCGGGCGTGCCGAACCGGACCAGGGCGATCCACCCGGCCGGCGCCAGCAGCAGCCCGAACATCAGCGGCTCCCGCCCGATGCCGCGCAGGTCGTTGCGGCCGAAGGCGCGCAGGGCACCGGCCATGTCAGGCACCTCCCCGGCGACCGACCACGTGCCGGTCGAACATCCGGCCGGCCAGCCAGGCCAGCGCGGTCAGGAACACCAGTGGGTAGGCGATGCCGTAGACCAGCTCCCACCACGGCATCGAGCGCTGGCCGAAGGCCGCGCCGAGGAACGCCAGCGGGCCCTGGGTGGGCACCAGGTAGAGCAGCCAGGACGGCCACAGCCCGGAGAAGTGCAGCACCGGGGCGGTGAGCAGCGCCAGCGGCAGCATCGCCGGCAGGTACCAGTCGCTGATCGACTGGAACGGCAGTGCGGTGACAAAGCTGACCAGCAACATCAGCAGTGTGCCCAGCACCGCGCCGAGCAGCAGGTAACCCAGGTGGTAGTGGGTGCCAGCGGAGATCGTGGCGACCAGCACCGCCAGCGACACCGACAGCGCGGTCAGCACGGCCAGCTTGCTGGCCAGGTACTCGGCAAAGCGCAGCGGGGTGGCCACCAGCGCGTGCAGCGTGCCCTCGCCCTTCTCGAAGAACACCGAGCCGGACACGAAGAAGTAGCCGACGACGGCCAGGTCACCGAGCATGACGTACGGCTCGACGACGCGGCGGGTGACCGACGGCATCGGCAGCAGCATGGCCAGCCAGAGCAGTCCGGAGAACACGGCCGCGTGCGGGAACCGGTACCGCAGCTGGGTGAGCAGCTCCAGCCGGAGCAGCACGCCCAGCCGGCCCGGATGGCTGGCGCTCACCGGAGCACCTGCCCGGTGGTGCGGACGAACACGTCGTCCAGGGTGGCCTCACCGCTGTGCAGGGTCTCCACCCGTCGGCTGCGCAGCACCTGGTGGAATCCGGCGTCGTCGGCCAGCCCGTCCAGGGCGAAGTCCTGGCCGACCAGTTGGCCGCCGGCGTCCCGGTACTCCACCCGCACCTGCCGGCGGCTCTGCGCGATCCGCAGTTCCTGCGGGGAGTCGAGTGCGGCGATCCGGCCGTCCACCACGAACGCGACCCGGTCGCACAGCTCGTCCGCGGTGGCCATGTCGTGGGTGGTGAGGAAGACGGTGGTGCCGCGTGCCTTCAGCGCCAGCACGATGTCCTTGACCCGCCGGGCGTTGGTCGGGTCCAGGCCGGACGTGGGTTCGTCCAGGAACAACAGGTCGGGGTGGTGCAGCAGGGCGCGCACGAACACCAGCCGCATCCGCATGCCCTTGGAGAACCGGCCCACCCTGGTGTTGGCGTGCTCGGCCAGGCCGACCGAGTCCAGCAGCTCCATGGGGTCGGCGGTGGGCCGGTCGTACAGGGACGCGAAGAAGCGCAGGTTCTCCAGCGCGGTCAGCTTCTGGTAGTGGTTGGGCAGCTCGAAGGACACGCCCACCCGCTGGTAGTAGTCCGATCCCCAGTCAGCCGGCTCCCGCCCCCACACGGCGACGCGTCCGCCGTGCCCGGTGAGCAGGCCGATCAGGATCTTCTGCGTGGTGGACTTGCCGGCGCCGCTGGGCCCGAGGAACCCGAAGACCTCGCCCCGCCCCACGGTGAAGTCCATTCCGCGCACGGCCTGCGCCACCCCGCCCGGGTAGGTGAACGTCAACCCCGCCACCTCGATCACCGGGTCGGTGTCCCGCGTGCTGGTCATAACCCTGGTTCCCCTTCGTTGGTCAGGTTCTCGGCGCTGGTCAGGCCGATGGCCACGGTGTCGATGAGCAGGTCGACCACCGCCGGGTAGTCGGCCGGGTCGAACTGGTCGGCGTGCAGCGGCAGCAGCAGCACCGCCCGCAACACCCCGAGCAGCACGGCCGGATCAGTCCCGGGCAGCTCGCCGCGCTGCTGGGCCGCGGTCAGGAACTCGGTGATCGGCGTGGTGATCGGCTGGTTGACCTCGGCCAGCCGCTCTGGCGGCAGGCGCCGGCTGACCGCCGCCAGCTCGTCGGGGTGGGTCACCAGCCGGCGGTAGAACGGGTTGGTGTGCAGCACGTCGATGGCGCCGCGCAGGAACCCGCGGAGGGCGTCGGCCGTGCTGGCGGCCTCGCCCAGGGCCCGCAGCAGGCGCGCCTGGAGTTCGGGCGCCTGGCGCAGCATCAACTCCAGGTACAGCGCCTCCTTGCTGTCGAAGAACGCGTAGAAGCTGCTCTTGGCGATGCCAGCGGCACTGGTCAACTCCTCCAGCGCGGTCTTGCGCAGGCCCTGCGTGGTGAACAGCCGCTCGCCGGCCGCCAGCAGCTGCTCGGTGATCCGCTGTCGCTCCTGCTGGGTGAAGCCTGCCGGCACGAACCCACCTCCCTGTGTCCGTATGAACAATTCGGTTTTTTGTTCATACGCTGACCCTAGGCCGCCCCGACCGCTCCGGCAACGGATCTTGACGCGTTCCTGACGGCCCCGCTCCTGCGCGCACCGATCCTGACGGCACTGGGGCAGCCGGCACCGACCGGTGGGTGGCTCCTGCTGGGTTCTCGACCAGGCCGACTTCGTGGTGCCCACCACGGGACTGCGCGCCGGCGACTTCGGCGGCGCGCTGGCCCCGCCCAACGGCTGGTGACGCGCGCTGGACGGACTCAGTTCATGGCCGCGGGCATGTTCCGGAACTCCTGGAGCACGGCCGGGTCCTGCAGCTGCATCCACTGCATGACCTCGGTGTAGGTCGCGCACACCGTGTCGGTCTTGACGCACACCTCGCCCATGAACCGCTCGACCGCGTCACCGAACGCGCCACCCGCCCACTCGTTGAAGTGGTTGCCGATGACCAGCGGCGCGCGGTTGCCGTTGAACGTCTCGTTGTAGACCGAGCGGTAGGTGTCCAGGGTGATCTGGCTGAACTCGGCCTTGCGCTCCGGCTGCTCCTGGGCGCCGTTGAGCGCGTACCAGAGGTTGAAGTCCATCATCACGACCTTGCTGTTCAGCGCCGGGATGCGCACCTCGGGCATGGCGAACTCCCACACGCCCTGCTTCACCTTGGGCCACTGCACGCCGAGGGTGACCTGGCTGGTGTCGTAGACCAGGCCGTGTTGCAGCATCGCCGGGAACAGCTGGTCCTGCTTGTGCTCCAGGCACGGCGTCCGGCCACCCCGGATGGTGGTCGGGTCCAGCCGCAGCCCCAGCTGCCTGCCGACCTCCACGAACTTGTTGAACTGGTCCATCTCCGAGTTCCAGTCCTGTGTGGACCAGAAGCCCACACTGGGTTCCGCGCCCTGGCAGAAGTGCCCGTTGTAGTGGGTGCCGATCTCGTGTCCGTCCGCGATGGCCTGGTTGAAGTAGCCGATCCGGTTGACCACTTCCTGTCGGGTGCCGCCGAAGGTGATCTCGGCGGAGCCCCGGGGATGACCGGGACCGGTGTACTCGTTCTTGCGCGAGTTCTCCAGCAGGTAGATCCCGGACAGCAGCGCGGTCACGTGCGCGCCCGACCGCTTGGCCAGCGGCAGCACCCGCGCCCAGTGTGCGGTGGAACCCGCGCCGTCAAAGGAGAACAGCACGAACTGCGGGGGCTTCTCACCCGGGTTGAGCTTGCGCATCCAGCTCGGCGCGGTGGCCGGGTCGGCCGGCGGCACCACGGGCGTGGACTCGGGGGTGGCGCTGGTGCCCGCCGTGGCCACCGGCTGCCAGGGGCCGGGACTGGGCGTGCTGCTCAGCGTCACCGGGTCGGTGTCGGATTCGGTGCCGCCCAACACGGTGAGCAGCACCAGGACCAACGCCAGAGCGGTCGCGGTGGACAGCCAGGCCCACATGTTCTTCGAGCCCGAGAAGGGGCCGCGGCGCTGAGTCATGATCTCCCGTTCCTTGGTTGCCCTACCTCAGGAACAGGACGACTCAGCGCCGCGCCAGGTTGCCGTCAACTTCGCGGGGTCGCGATGACCACGCGGTTCTCGTCGTAGCCGAGCTGACCGCCCACCCACCGGCCACCGCAGGTGACCAGCACCACGCGGTGCGGGCCGCGCGGGCCGAACAGCTCGACCGCGCGGCTGGGCAGCTCGTCCTTGTGCAGGGTGATGATCTCGGAGACGACGAACTGGTACTCGTGGCCCTGCTCGTCGATGACCGAGACCGGGGTGCCCGCCTCGGCGTCCCACAGCTCGGCGAACGGCCCGGTGACGCCCTTCCAGTTCACGTGCCCGGCGAAGACCGTGGCGCCCTTCTTCGCGTCCAGCCCCACGCCCCACCAGGTGGCCTTGCCCACCCCGTCGGGCACCGGCAGGGTGCCGTCCGCGCCCACCTCCTGGCGCACCAGCTTGGCCGTGCCGCCCTGGGGCAGCCGGATGGTGCCCGGCCGCTGGCCGCCCTGCTGCTGGGCCGGCTGGTGCTGCGGCTGCCCGGCCTGCTGCTGGGGTGCCGGCTGGCCCTGCTGCTGGCCGTCCGGCGGGGCCGCCGGGGTGGCGCCGCCACCGGGCGAGTCGGTCACCTGGCCGCCGCTGAGGCTGTCGCCCAGCACGTCGGGCTGTTCCGTGCCGGGCAGCGCCAGCGCCGTGCCGGCGATGTGCTCGGTGCGGGTGGGCAACAGCACGGCCGTGCCCGCGGCGAACGCGAGCACGGCCGTCAGCACCGCGAACTGGGCGGCCCGGGCACGGTGCGGCCAGTGCCGCGGTGCCCGGGCGCGCCCGGTGGACGGTCTGGTTGTCAACGCCTGCTCCGCAGTCTGGACCGCACCAGCAGACCCGCCGTCGCCGAGCCGAGCAGCCCCAGGGCGCCCAGCGCGACCAGCCCGCCCGGCTCGACCCTGGTGATCACCGCGGCCGTGGCCACCGGCAGATCGGTCGAGTCGGTGCCGGCCGGGATGGTGCTCGGCACGGTGGGCTTGTTGGGCTTGTTCGTCAACGCCAACGCCAGGGTGTCGCCCGGGTTGACCGTGCCGCACACCGACGGGGGCGCGCTGGCGTCGTAGAACTCCTCGTAGCCCTCGGCCGGCGCGACCTCGACCAGGCAGATCTCCTGCGGGGTCTTCAGCTCGGGCACGGCCGCGGTGCCGTCCGCACCGGTCCGCACCACCAGTGGCTTGCCGTCCTCGCCGAGCAGCGGGGTGTCGTCCTGCTTGATCGCCGGGCTGGTCTTGTCCGCCGCGGTGACCCGCAGCGCCACCTCGGCGATCGCCTCGCTGGTCTCGGCGTCGGTCTTGGCCACCTTGACCTGGCCGGGCTTGGTGCGGGCGGTGGTGACGTCGCGCACCGTGATCTTCTTCTCGCCGCCGGTGGTGACCATGCGCTGGGTCTCACCGTCGGTGCTGGGCACGTGCACCACCGGCTTGTCCGCCGGGCTGTCCAGGGTGGCGACCACACTCGGGTTGGGCCCGGTCGGCACGATCGCCACGGTCAGCGGCCCACCGTCCGCGGGCGTGGTCACCGTGCCCGAGGTGGCGCCGCCCTCGGCGAACTCCGCGTCGGTCAGCTCCAGCGTGACCGGCACGCCGGCCAGGCCCTTGTTCGCCGCGTTGCGGACCTGGACGGTCCACTCGTCCTGCTCACCGATGAGCTGCGGCTCCTTCGGCGCGGTCAGCGTCGCGGTCCACGGGCCGTGGTTGGCCGTGGCGTCCGCGCGCAGCCGCTCCACCGCCTGCTTGGCGCTGTCCGGCAGGCGCTCGAAGTGGAACTGCTCGTTGTAGGCGATCTCCCGGAAGCCGAGGTTCGGGTCCAGCTTGGCCGGGTCGGTGCTGCCCGCCGTCCAGCTGTGCAGCAGGTGGGCCAGCGCGGCCGCCTCGTCGTCGGACTGCGTGTTGGTGTAGCGCAGCAGCAGGTAGGAGATGTCGGCGGCGACCTCGGGGGAGAGCGCGTCGCCCCACTTGGTGCGCAGCTCGTCGCCGTCCCGGTACTCCTCGTCGGTGTCGGGCTCCTTGTAGGCGAACTGCACGCACCACACCTGCTGGTTGTTCCAGACGTAGGAACCGAGCCAGTCCGGCTTGTCCTTGGGGTAGTTCAGGTAGGGCTGGGCCTCGGTCTCGTAGCCGTGTCCGGTCGCGAACGCGGCGCCCGCCGTGCCGGGCAGGCTGAGCAGGGCGGATCCCGCCAACACCGCCGTGCCCGCCGCGCCAGCGACCAGTCGTCTCAACCGCATGAGTTGTGACTCCTCAATTCAGTGCGTCTTGCCTGACGGCGGCTACTGGCTGGCTCGGTCTGGCGTTCCCCCGATGAACGCCGAAACCCGCCGGTCACCACGCACCCGCGACCGGCGGTGCCTGAAGCCAGCACCCGTGGCGAGCTTCGCTGGCGGGAAGTGTCCGGACAAGCCCCCAAGGGAAGGAACGGCACTAGCACCCTGGGTGCCTGCTGACCGGCGCAAACGCCACAGTTCTGGCGCGAGTGGCCCAACGCTGGCCCGGATGGCCGCACCCCCTGGTGACCGTCTGTCGCAACACGGTGACCAGCACCGTTACCCGGCCCGGGGGTGGCAAATCTGCGTGCTTGGTCAAAAGCCGGGGTAAAGTCACTTTTACCCGACGGGAACCCTACGGCGTGTTGGGCCGTTGAATCCCGTGACGGCCTCAGCACGCTCCAGGAGGATGAGGTGCGCACCACCAGCAACCCAGCGTTCCGTAACCTGCCCTCGGCCGGTTACGGCGGCTACGCAGGCTTCGGGTCGCCGCAGCAAACCGTGGGCTACGGCGGCTACCAGCAGGCGCCGCCCACGGCCGCCGAGCGGCCCATCACCATCGACGACGTCGTCACCAAGACCGCCTTCACCCTCGGCGTCACCCTGGTGACCGGTGTCCTGTCCGCGATCCTCGTGCTCGGCCACACGGTCTCGCCGTTCGCGCTGACCCTGCCCGGGCTGATCGTGGGCCTGGTCACGTCGCTGATCATCATCTTCAAGCGCACCCCGAGCGGTCCGCTGACCCTGACCTACGCCGCGGCCGAGGGTGTGTTCCTCGGCGCGATCACCGGCGTGTTCGACATGATCTACCCGGGCATCGCCTGGCAGGCCATCCTCGGCACGTTCGGCGTGTTCGCGGCCATGCTGGTGGTGTACAAGACCGGTGCGATCCGGGTCACGCCGAGGCTGACCAAGTGGATCATCGGCGCCACGGTCGGCGCTGCCGTGCTGATGCTGGCCAACTTCGTGGTCGGCATGTTCGGCCTGAACATGGGCCTGCGCGACGGCGGCGGCCTGGCCATCGTGTTCAGCCTGGTGGTGATCGGCCTCGCCGCGTTCAACTTCCTGCTCGACTTCGAGTCGGCCAACGAGATGATCCGCATGGGCCTGCCGGCCAAGTGGGCCTGGTGGGCCGCGTTCGGCCTGATGACCACCCTGGTCTGGCTGTACCTGGAGATCCTGCGCCTGCTGAGCTACTTCCGCGAGTGAGCCCGGCGGCTGCTGGCCGTTGACGCGCGAGGGGCGCCCGACCACTCCCGGTCGGGCGCCCCTCCGCCGTTCGCCTCACCTCACTCGGTGCAGTCCTGATCGGACAGTTGCAGGGCGAGCGAGTCGACGGTGTCACCGCTGGCCTGCACCCGGTACACCGCGCCGTGCGTGCTGCCCGGCACCGGGATGTTGGTCCGCCGCTGGTCGGCGAAGCTCGGGTCGTCGAACGCCGACGCGCTGCCCGGGTAGGCGGCCTTCACCTGGTCCAGGGTGGAGCCGAGGCCGATCCCCTCGGGCGTGCGCACCGCCGGGTCGGTCACCGAGATGATGGCCACCCCGAGCTTCGCCGAGATCGCCACGAAGTTCTCCGCCGTCCGCTGGTCGGTCGGCTGGCCGACCAGCACCGCGTTCGAGCACTGGCTGGTGGCCTCACCCTGCACCCGGATCAGCCCGGTGGCGCTGGCCTGGTCCTCGGCCATGCCCAGCCGCAGCGCGCCCAACCCGTCCGGGCCGAGCACGTTGGCGCCGCCCGCGGTGCCGGTCTCGCCGCTGCCCGCCCGGTCAGGAGCACCAGAACCCGGCGTGGTCGACCCGGCCGTGGACGTCCCACCGGTCGTCGCCGCACCAGTGCCCGACGTGCTGGCCACCGCTGCCGAGGACGACCCCCCGGTGCTGGTCGCCGCCCCGCTGCTCGGCTGGTCCGACGCGGAACACCCGGTCAGCGCACCGCCCACCGCCAGCGCGCCGACCACAGTGCACAGTCCGAACCGGACGGCTCCTGGTCGATCCCACCGCCTGCGGAAACCGGTCATGACGTTGCCTCCAAACTGGCGCCCCCGACTGGCCGCCTCATTCCAGCCGACGCACCCCACCGCCGTCCGGTTCCACCTCGACCGGGACCGGGATCAGCGGAGTGTGGTGAGGAACGCCTGCCAGGCGGTGGTGGGGAAGGTGAGGTGGGGGCCGTCGGGGTTCTTGGAGTCGCGGACGCCGGTCGTGTCCGGCGTCCGCGCGACCTCGACGCACTCTCCGCCGTTCGGTCCGCTGTGGCTGCTCGTGCGCCAGGCGGTGTGGGATTCGGGGTCTGTCATCGGGCTGCTCCTGGCGTCACTGGTGGATCAGCGGAGTGTGGTGAGGAACGTGTGCCACGCGGCGGTGGGGAAGGTGAGGTGGGGACCGTCAGGGTTCTTGGAGTCGCGGACACGGGATGTGTCCGCTGTGAGTGCCACCTCGACGCAATCGCCGCCCCCCTGGCCGCTGTGGCTGCTCTTGCGCCACACGACGGGACGAGTGTGCTCTGGGGTCATTCGCTGAGTTCCTTCACTATCTTCGCGATCAGGGCGACGGATGCCTTGGGGGACAGGGCGCGCTTCCGCAGTTCGGCGAAGTCAGCCGCGAAGGTCGCCAGTTCTTCGGGTTCCTCCAGGTACAGCCCGCCGTGCTGGTTCTCCAGGTAGACCAGTCCGTCATCGCCGTCCTGGGGAAAGCCCAACCACTTGAATGAACCGAGTTGGCCACGGTGTTGCCCTGCCTCGAACGGCATCACCTGGATGGTGATCCGAGGGTGGCTGTTCAGCGTCACCAAGTGCTGCAGCTGCTCGCGCATGATCTCGGCGTTGCCCACCCTTCGACGCAGGGCGGCCTCATCCATGATCGCGTGTAGCGTGAGCGGATTCTCCTTGCGCTGCAACGCTTCCTGCCTGCGCAGTCGAGTCTGGACCTGCTCCTGGATGACCTCTTCGGGAACTGTGGCCCCGTCGCGGATGATGACCTCGGCGTATCCACGAGTCTGCAGCAGACCCTGAACCAGGCTGGTGTCCCAGGAGTGGATCTCACTCGCACCCCATTCCAGGCCGACGTAGAAGGAGAACCACTTCGGGATCGCCTGGTTGCCGTCCCACCAGCCCTTCTTGCGGGACAGGTCGCAGACTTGGAGGTACCACTCCACCCGCTCCTTCGGCACCCCGAAGTAGGGCAGGACGACTTCCAGGTCCGGGCCGCTCGGCAGCGTGCGCATGCTCTCCAGGTGGGCGATCCTGGTCGAGTTGCAGCGGAGGCGTTTGGCGACGTCAGCTTGTTTGTACCCGGCTGCCTCGCGAAGGCGACGAAGTTCCTGGGCGAGCCAGCGGCGGCCCACGGTGGGGCTCAACATGGGCGGCTCAGCTGGGGCGGAGTTGGCCACGGTCGTCCCTTCTACCCGATGTCGCTACCAGTTTGGGTGAAGGACGAGTGGGCGAAGCATTCACCCTTCTCGGGCATGGCCGTGTCAGGTTGTCGTTCGTAAGCTTTACAAAACCCAACTTGACATGGAGGTGGCCGACATGAAGTGCGGGTTCGTGTTCGCGCGGGCGCATGGCATCGGTAACGCGTACGAGTGGTACGAGACGCTCAAGCTCGAAGAGGTCGACGCGCGGACGTGGTCCACCGAGGAGCTGGCGCGGCGGCTGCGGCCGTGGACGCTCGACCTGCTCCGGGAGAGGAAGTGCGGGGACGGCAAGTACCTGGGCTTCCTGGTCGAACTCTACGAGGACAACCAGTTCGACACCGGTATCGCGCTGGCCGAGGAAGAGGTCATCTGGTTCTACGAGAGCGAGTACCTGCCGGTCGGGTCGGCCGCCTGAAGGCGCGCCACCAGCACCGGCCGACTGGTCGGGGCGCTCGGTGCGTGGGCACCCCGACCAGTCGGGCAACGGAAAGGGCTCAGCTCAGGCGTTCAAGGATCATGGCCATGCCCTGGCCACCGCCAACGCACATGGTCTCCAGGCCGAACTGCTTGTCGTGCCACTGCAGCGAGTTGATCAGCGTGGTGGTGATGCGCGCGCCGGTCATGCCGAACGGGTGGCCGACGGCGATGGCGCCGCCGTTGACGTTGAGCCGGTCCAGGTCGATGCCCAGCTCCTGGTAGGACGGGATGACCTGGGCGGCGAACGCCTCGTTGATCTCCACCAGGTCGATGTCGTTGATGCTCATGCCGGCCCGCGCCAGCGCCTGGCGGGACGCCTCCACCGGGCCCAGCCCCATGATCTCCGGGGACAGCGCGGACACCCCCGTGGACACGATCCGGGCCAGCGGGGTGATGCCCAGCTCGCGCGCCTTCACGTCGCTCATCACCACCAGGGCGGCGGCGCCGTCGTTGAGCGGGCAGCAGTTGCCGGCGGTCACCCGGCCGTTGGGCCGGAACACCGGCTTGAGCTGCGAGGTCTTCTCGTAGGTCACACCCGGCCTCGGGCCGTCGTCGGTGTCCACGACCCGGCCGTCCGGCAGGGTCACCGGGGTGATCTCGCGGGCCCAGAAGCCGTCGGCGATGGCCTTCTCCGCCAGGTTCTGCGACCGCACGCCGAAGTGGTCCATCTCCTCCCGGGAGACGCCCTTGACCAGCGCCAGGTTCTCCGCGGTCTGGCCCATGGCGAGGTAGATGTCGGGCACCTGCCCGTCCTCGCGCGGGTCGTGCCACTCGTCGGCGCCCTGCTCGGCCGCGGCGGCGCTGCGCTGCTCGGCCTCGGCGAACACCGGGTTGTGCGTGTCCGGCCAGCTGTCCGAGTTGCCCTTGGCGTAGCGGGACACGGTCTCCACCCCGGCGCTGATGAACACGTCACCCTCGCCGGCCCGGATCGCGTGCAGTGCCATCCGGGTGGTCTGCAGGCTGGACGCGCAGTAGCGGGTCACCGTGGTGCCGGGCAGGTCGTCGTGGCCGAGCAGCACCGCGACCACCCTGGCCATGTTGAACCCCTGCTCACCGCCGGGCAGACCGCAGCCGAGCATCAGGTCCTCGATGTCGTGCGGGTCGAGCTGGGGCACCTTGGCCAGCGCGGCGCGGATGACCTGGGCGGCCAGCTCGTCCGGACGGATGTCCACGAGCGAGCCCTTGCCGGCGCGCCCGATCGGGGACCGGGTGGCGGCGACGATCACGGCCTCGGGCATCGGGAAACTCCTTTGTCTTGCCGCAGCTTGTTACCGAAGAGTAGCGACCCGAACCGGTCAAGGAACCCCTAGCGGGCGCGACTGGTCGGCGGCTCCGGGCGGCGGCCCTTGCGGTTCACCCAGGCCACCAGCCGGGAGGTGGGTCGGCGCGCCTCGGCCGTGGCCGACCGCCGGGGCAGCGTGGGCATGGGCCCGCCGCTCCACACGCCGGCCGCGCTGCACAGCGGCGCCAGCAGCACGTCCGCGGCCGCCGCGTACCCGGCCGCGTTCGGGTGGAACCGGTCCGCGCTGAACAGCTCGGCCGGCCGGGCCAGGAACTCGGGGGAGAGCAGGTCGGCCAGGGGCACGGCGCTGGCGCCGACCCGGTCCACCGCCCGGCGCTGCGCCCTGGCCAGCGCCAGGCTCCAGGAGCGGGCGATCGAGCGCAGCGGCTGCGGGATGGGCCGGATCGCGCCCAGGTCGGGGCAGGTGCCCACGACCACACCCACGCCGGCCTTGACCAGCCGCGCCACCTCGGTGCCCAGGATCGCCGCGGACAGCCGGATGGACAGCTGCGTGGTCACGTCGTTGGCGCCGATGATCACCAGGGCCACGTCCGGCGGATCGGCGAGCGCCAGGTCCACCTGGGCCGGCAGGTCCGTGGTGGTCGAGCCGCTGATGGCGAACGTGGTCAACGCCACCGGCCGCTCCGCCTCCTCGGCCAGCCCGATGGCCAGCAGCACCGCGGGCAGCTCACTCTCGGTGTCCACCCCCAGCCCGGCCGCCGACGAGTCACCGATCACCGCGAACCGCAGCGGACGAGGGTGTTGTGCCTGGTCAGCGCCGAGTGGACCGGTGCCGTCCGGCAGGTACACCCCGTCCGCGCGCAGCGGCGGCGCCTCGGGAACACCGATCACCAGCCGTGCTCGCCGCGACTGTTCGGTGAGCAGGCCGTACACCGCTCCGGACAGTCCCCCAAGCGCCCCGACGGTCACCGCCGCCGTGCGGAACGCGCGCAGTCCGACCACCTGCCGCTCCTCCCTGTGCACGTTGTGCCAACCACGCCGTTACATCGGCCTTGAATGTAGATCGTCGGTCCGGCGCCCCCGCTTGATTCCCGAGGTGAGCGCGCCTGACCAGGCGGGGCGGTTCGGACGCCCGGGCGAACCGCCAGTTACGCTTCGTCCCAACGCATGGGAAAGGATGAACCCGGTGGAGTACGTCGAGCACGTCGTCGACCTGGTCGGCAACACCCCGCTGGTGCGGCTGAACTCGGTGACCGAGGGGCTGTCCCCGCTGGTGCTGGCCAAGGTCGAGTACCTCAATCCAGGTGGCAGCGTGAAGGACCGGATCGCGCTGCGCATGATCGAGGCGGCCGAGCGGTCGGGCGAGTTGCGCCCCGGCGGCACGATCGTCGAGCCGACCTCGGGCAACACCGGGGTGGGCCTGGCCATGGTGGCCCAGCGCAAGGGCTACAAGTGCGTGTTCGTCTGCCCGGACAAGGTCAGCGAGGACAAGCGCAACGTGCTCAAGGCGTACGGCGCGCAGGTGGTGGTGTGCCCCACCGCGGTGCCGCCCGAGCACCCCGACTCCTACTACAACGTCTCCGACCGGCTGGTCCGCGAGATCCCGGGGGCGTGGAAGCCCAACCAGTACGCCAACCCGGAGAACCCGGCCAGCCACTACCACTCCACCGGTCCGGAGCTGTGGCGGCAGACCGAGGGCCGGATCACCCACTTCGTGGCCGGCGTCGGCACCGGCGGCACCATCTCCGGCACCGGCCGCTACCTCAAGGAGGCGTCCGAGGGCCGGGTCAAGATCATCGGCGCCGACCCGGAGGGCTCGGTGTACTCCGGCGGCACCGGCCGGCCCTACCTGGTCGAGGGCGTCGGCGAGGACTTCTGGCCGGACACCTACAGCCGGACCATCTGCGACGAGATCATCGCCGTCTCCGACGCGCGCTCCTTCGAGATCACCCGGCGGCTGGCCAGGGAGGAGGGGCTGCTGGTCGGCGGCTCCTGCGGGATGGCCGTGGCCGCCACGCTGGAGCTGGCCAAGCGGTGCGGACCGGACGACGTGATCGTGGTGCTGCTGCCCGACGGCGGCCGCGGCTACCTGTCCAAGGTGTTCAACGACTCCTGGATGGCCGCGTTCGGGTTCCTGCCGCCGGACTCCACCGGCGCCACCGTGGGCGACGTGCTGCGCCGCAAGGACGGCACGCTGCCGCAGCTGGTGCACGTCCATCCCAACGAGACGGTGTCCGAGGCCGTGGCCGTGCTGCGCGAGTTCCAGGTCTCGCAGATGCCCGTGGTCAACGCGGAACCCCCGCTGATGGCCGCCGAGGTGGCCGGCGCGGTCAACGAGCGGGACCTGCTCGACGCGTTGTTCACCGGCGCCGCGCAGCTCGCCGACCGGGTGGAGAAGCACATGTCCCCGCCGCTGCCCACGATCGGCGCTGGCGAGCCCGTCGGGGTCGCCATGACCGCTCTGTCCACTGCGGACGGCGCGCTGGTGCTGGAGGGCGGCAAGCCCGCCGGCGTGGTCACCAGGCAGGACATCCTGAGTTTCCTCGCCGGTCGCTGAGGTGCCGGTTTCCCGGACGCCGACCCGTACGGTGTGGACGATCCGCTAGCGTGGGCTACGTCGAAGTAGCAAACCAACGGCCCATGCCAAGGGGGTTGGAAACCCGATGAGCGCTCCGCAACCGCCCCAGGACAACCAGGGAACGGGCGGTCAGCCGCAGCAGGAGCAGCCGGCGGCACCAGCACAGCCGGCCGCAGACCAGAGTCAGCCCCCAGAGGCAGCGGACCACCAGGCGCAGGCCGGTGCGAGCCCGGACAGCGCGGCACCGTCGGCACCCGGCCAGCAGCCGGGCGCGGCGGCCCCAGCCACCCCGCCGGCCGACGCCGCGGCCGGCGCCACCCAGGTGGTGCAGCCCCCGGCCGGGGGCGACGAGGACGGCCGCACCCAGGTCGTGCGCCCCGGCCAGCAGCCGCCGACCGGCCTGGCCGGCGGCGACGAGGACGCCGGTCGCACCCAGGTGGTCCGGCCCGGACAGCAGCCCCCGGCCGGTGCGGCTGGCGGTGACGAGGACGCCGGCCGGACGCAGGTGGTCCGGCCCGGTCAGGTCGCCGCGGCCGGCGCCGGTGCCGGTGGTGACGAGGACGCGGGCCGCACCCAGGTCGTGCGGCCCGGCCAGCAGCCCGGCCAGCAGCCCGGCCAGTTCGGCGGCCAGCCGCAGTTCGGCCAGCAGCCCGGGGCCGCCTCGGGCGGCTTCCCGGCGCAGGCACCCGGCCAGCCCGGCTTCCCCGGCCAGCAGCCCGGTCAGCCCGGCGCGTGGCCCGGTGGCCCTGGCGCGCCCGGCGGCCCGGGTGGGCCGCAGCAGCAGTGGGGTGCGCCCGGTCAGCACGGCCAGCCAGGTCAGCCCGGCTGGGGCGGCGGCCAGGGTGGTCCCGGTGGACCGCAGCAGTTCGGCCAGCCCTACGGCCAGGCGAGCGGTGCGCCGAGTGCCGCCGGCAACGGCCAGGCCTTCGTGTTCGCCGGAGCGGGAGCCTCCGTGCTGGGCGGTCTGCTCGGGCTGATCATGCTTTTGGTCAACATGTCGACCGAGGTCTTTCCCGGTATGACCGTGACGGTGTTCGACGTGCCCGGCCCGTTCGGCTTCTACTACGTGTTGCTGCTGATCAGCACGGTGGTGCTCGCCGTGGGTGGTGTCCTGCTCGTCCTCAGGCAAAAGGTCGGCACGTTCGTTCCGGCGGCGGGTACAGCGCTGTTCATCATCGGACTGGTGTTGATGATGACTGAGGTCGGCGAGCTCGGTTTCGGCTTCGGCTGGTACTTCTGGGTCACCCTGATCCTCGGCATCGCCGGTTCGGTGCTCGCACTGCTGCCGCAGACCAAGCAGTTCATCACGGCGGGCCGGGCCGGCTCGGCTGGTCCCGGTGGGTTCGGGGGTCCTGGCGGGTACCCCGGCCAGCCTGGTGGCTTCGGACAGCAGCAGCCGGGTGGGCCAGGCGCACCGGGTGGCTACCCGGGCCAGCAGCCCGGCGGCCCCGGCTTCGGCCAGCAGCCCGGCGGTCCTGGTTTCGGCCAGCAGCCCGGTGGCCCCGGGTTCGGCCAGCAGCCGGGCGGCTTCGGTCAGCCCGGCCAGCCCGGTGGGTTCGGCCAGCCAGGCCAGCCCGGCCAGCCCGGTGGCCCCGGGTTCGGTCAGCAGCCGGGCGGTCCCGGCTTCGGCCAGCAGCAGCCCGGTGGGTACGGCCAGCCGGGCGGCCAGCCCGGTCAGCCGGGGGCCCAGCCCGGCCAGCCCGGTCAGCCCGGCCAGCCGCCGCAGCAGCAGTGGTGAGCGGGCAGCGGGCCTGACCGCCCGCGCAGACCTCGATCAACCAGCCCCGGTTCGGTGTCCCCGAGCCGGGGCTGATCGTTTTCGCGGGCGCCCCGGCCACGACGTAGGCTTGGTCTCCATGACCGAACGCCCCGCCCGCTACGGCTTCCAGACCAGGGCGATCCACATCGGGCAGGAGCCCGATCCGCACACCGGATCGGTGATCGTGCCCATCCACGCCACCTCCACCTACGCCCAGGACGGGGTCGGTGGGCTGCGCGGCGGCTACGAGTACTCCCGGACCGGGAACCCGACCCGCACCGCGCTGGAGGAGTGCCTGGCCGCGCTGGAGGGCGGCCAGCACGCGCGCGCGTTCGCCTCCGGCATGGCCGCCACCGACGTGGTGCTGCGGTCGCTGTGCCGGCCCGGCGACCACGTGATCATCCCCAACGACGCCTACGGCGGCACCTTCCGGCTGATCGACAAGGTGCTCAGCCAGTGGGGTGTGGAGCACACCCCGGTCGCAGTGTCCGATGTGGACGCTGTCCGGGCGGCGGTTCGGCCCAACACCAAGGTGTTGTGGTGCGAGACGCCCACCAACCCGCTGCTCAACATCGCCGACATCGCGCAGCTGGCCGAGGTCGCGCACTCGGCCGGCGCGAAGCTGGTGGTGGACAACACGTTCGCGTCCCCCTACCTGCAGACCCCGCTGGAGCTGGGCGCCGACGTGGTGGTGCACTCGACCACCAAGTACCTCGGCGGCCACTCCGACGTGGTCGGTGGCGCGGTGATCACCTCGGACGGCGAGTTCGCCGAGCGCGTCGCGTTCCTGCAGAACGCGGCCGGCGCGGTGCCCGGGCCGTTCGACGCGTGGCTCACCCTGCGCGGCATCAAGACGCTGGGCGTGCGGATGGAACGCCACTCGGACAACGCCGAGCGGATCGTGCAGGCCCTGACCCACCACCCCAAGGTGGGCATGGTGCTCTACCCGGGGCTGGCCGAGCACCCCGGCCACGAGGTGGCCGCCAAGCAGATGCGCCGGTTCGGCGGCATGGTGTCGTTCACCGTGCACGGCGGCGCCGAGGCCGCGCTGCGCGTGTGCGCGAACACCACGCTGTTCACCCTGGCCGAGTCGCTGGGCGGGGTGGAGTCGCTGATCGAGCACCCCGGGAAGATGACGCACGCCAGCACGGCCGGCTCGCTGCTGGAGGTGCCGGACGACCTCGTTCGCGTGTCCGTGGGCATCGAGGACGGCGAGGACCTGGTGGCCGACCTGCTGGCCGCCCTCGACCAGGCCTGAGCCTGGCGCCGCGCAACCGGTTGGGTTGGGCAGGCCGCCCCGCGACCCCGGGGACTCAGAAACCTGGGGTTCAGGGGCGGTACTGCCCGGCTCCGGCGGTGTTGGCGTTCGAGCCGTCGTCCGGGCCGCGGTCCTTGGTGCTCCGGTCCTGGGGGCGCCCCGACGGGACCGGCAGGTGCTGCTGGTCGGTGCAGCCGCCGACGAGTTCGACCACGCCGTTGTCGTGCCGCACGTAGTGGCCCGGGTCAGCGCATCCCGCCTTGGCCACGGTGAAGACGGCGGCGCCGGTCAGGGCGACCGCCGCGGTGACCGCTCCAGCGATCGGGAGCACCGCGGCGATTCGTGCCACGAGCGCCATGCCACCTCCAAGACTGCCCACACCCAAGAATGCCCACACCCGAGACCGGTTGGCCACACCCAAGTCTGCCCACATCACCTGACGGCCGTCGACGCGCACTCGCGGACGGTCCCGAGATCACCACTGTGAGGGTACCCGGGTCCGCCACCGCCGCGCGCCGGTTCCGCCGACTGGCAGGATCTGCTGACATGGAGCTGGTCAGTGTCGATGAGATCCGCGCCGCGCGCGAACTGCTGCGCGGGGTGATCAAGGACACGCCCGTGTTGGCGTCCAACGTGCTGCGCCAGATCACCGGCACGGACGTCCACCTCAAGTGCGAGAACCTGCAACGCACCGGCTCGTTCAAGATCCGGGGCGCCTACACCCGCATCCACGGGCTCAGCGAGCACGACCGGGCGCGCGGGGTGGTCGCGGCCAGCGCCGGCAACCACGCGCAGGGCGTGGCCCTGGCCGCGTCGCTGCTCAACACCAAGGCCACCGTGTTCATGCCGACCAGGGCGCCGCTGCCCAAGCTGGCCGCCACCCGCAGCTACGGCGCCGACGTGCACCTGCACGGGGACGCGCTGGCCCAGACCCTGGCCAGGGCCAGGGAGTTCGCCGAGGAGACCGGCGCGGTGTTCATCCACCCGTTCGACCACCCGCACGTGATCGCCGGGCAGGGCACGGTCGGGCTGGAGATCCTGGAACAGGTGCCGGACGTGCGGACCATCCTGGTGGCCGCCGGGGGCGGCGGCCTGGTCAGCGGGGTGGCCGCGGCCGTGCGCGGGGTGCGGCCGGACGTGCGGGTGGTGGCGGTGCAGGCCGAGCACGCCGCGGCGTTCCCGCCGTCGCTGGCCGCCGGCCACCCGGTGCACGTGGAGCGGGTGCAGACGATGGCCGACGGGATCGCCGTGGCCGAGCCGGGCCTGGTCACCTACGCCCACGTCGCCGACCTGGTCGACGAGGTGGTCACGGTCAGCGAGGAGTCGCTGTCCCGGGCGGTGCTGCTGCTGTTGGAGCGGGCCAAGACCGTGGCGGAACCGGCCGGCGCCGCGCCGGTGGCCGCGCTGCTCCAGCACAGCTGGCGCTTTCCCGGCCCGGTGGTGGCGCTGCTGTCCGGCGGCAACGTCGACCCGCTGCTGTTGTTGCAGATCATCCAGCACGGCATGACCGCGGCCGGCCGCTACGTGTCGCTGCGGCTGCGCGTGCCCGACCGGCCGGGCACGCTCGCCGAACTGCTCAGCCTGATCGGCTCGCTGGGCGCGAACGTGGTGGGCGTGGAGCACTCCCGGACCTCGGGCCGGCTCGCGCTGGGCGAGGCCGAGGTGGCGCTCAACCTGGAGACCAGGGGATCGGAGCACTGCGCGCAGCTCATCGCCGAGCTGCGCGCCGCCGGCTACCCGGTGCTGGCCCCGGAGGGCTGAGCGCCACCCCGCTACCGGTCGGTCGTCACCGGGTCACAGGTTGCCCCGGCGGGCCTGCTCCCGCTCGATGGCCTCGAACAGGGCCTTGAAGTTGCCCTTGCCGAAGCCGAGCGAGCCGTGCCGCTCGATCAGCTCGTAGAACACGGTCGGCCGGTCACCGATGGGCGCGCTGAAGATCTGCAGCAGGTAGCCGTCCTCGTCGCGGTCCACCAGGATGCGGTGCTCCCGCAGCACCTCCAGGGGCACCCGCACCTCGCCGATCCGGGCCCGCAGCTCGGGGTCGTCGTAGTAGGAGTCGGGGGTGTCCAGGAACTCCACGCCGGCCGCGCGCATGGCCTTGACCGTGGCCACGATGTCGTTGGTGGCCAGGGCGATGTGCTGGCAGCCGGGGCCGGTGTAGAACTCCAGGTACTCGTCGATCTGCGACTTCTTGCGGCCCACCGCCGGCTCGTTGAGCGGGAACTTCACCCGGTGGTTGCCGTTGGACACCACCTTGCTCATCAGCGCCGAGTACTCCGTGGTGATGGCGTCGCCGACGAACTCCGCCATGTTCACGAAGCCCATCACCCGGTGGTACCAGTCCACCCAGTAGTCCATCTTGCCCAGTTCGACGTTGCCCACGCAGTGGTCGATCGCCTGGAACAGCCGCTTGGGCGCGCCCTCCGGGCGGGCCACCGCGCTCTGCTTCGCCACGTAGCCGGGCAGGTACGGCCCGTGGTAGCGGGACCGGTCCACCAGGCTGTGCCTGGTCTCGCCGTAGGTGGCGATCGCGGCCAGACGCACGGTGCCGTGCTCGTCGCTGACGTCGTGCGGTTCCTCCAGCACGGTGGCGCCCTGGGCCCTGGCGTGGGCCACGCACTTGTCCACGTCGGCCACTTCCAGCGCCAGGTCGGTGACGCCGTCGCCGTGCCGGCGGTGGTGGTCCAGCAGCGGGCTGTCCGGGGCCACCCCGCCGTTGATCACGAACCGGGCCGAGCCGGAGGTCAGCACGAACGACTTGTGGTCGCGGTTGCCGTTCTCCGGACCGGAGTAGGCGACCAGCCGCATGCCGAAGGCGACCTGGTAGAACCACGCGGTCTGGGTGGCGTTGCCGACCGCGAACACCACCGCGTCGAGCGCCTTGACCGGGAACGGGTCGCTGGACTCGTCGTGATCCACCAGCCCCACCAGTTTCCTGAGCTGGTCGTAGCTGACGTCGTCGAGGTGGTTGCCGGCCACGGTGTCGGTCATCGCTGCCTCCTGGTTCGCTGGCCGCGCCGGGGTGGGCGCGCGGCTGGCGGATGCGGTGCGGCCAGCATGGAACCGGCTGGACAGGATGAGCAACAGCCGCTTCGCCGGCTGTGCAGACTGCCCGGTGTCGAGCCCGGATCGTTGACAGACCTGGACAATCTGCCCAGGAGGTGTGACGTGGCTGACGCTGACGGGCGGCCGCCCGGGGAGCCGGGCCGGTCGGACGAGGTGGACGCCCTGGACGCCCGACTGCTCCTGCTGCTCACCGACGAGCCGAGGCTGGGCGTGCTGGAGTGCTCCCGGCGGCTGGGCGTGGCCAGGGGCACGGTGCAGGCGCGGCTGGACCGGCTGGTGCGGCGCGGCGTGCTGCACGGGTTCCCACCCGAACTGGACCTGGCCGCGATGGGCTACGGCCTGACCGCGTTCGCCATCCTGGAGATCGCCCAGGGCCGGCGGCGCGAGGTCGCCGAGCAGCTGGCCGCCATCGACGAGGTGTGCGAGGTGCACGCCACCACCGGCCGGGGTGACCTGCTGGTGCGCATGGTGGCCCGGTCCAACGACGACCTGCAGCGGGTGATCGACGAGGTGGTCGGCACGACCGGGGTGCAGCGCACGTCCACGTCCATCGCCCTGTCCACGCCGGTGCCGCCCAGGGTGCGCCCGCTGCTGGAACGCGCGGCCGGCCTGCGCTCGCGGAGCGGGCCGGACCGGCACGGCACCGGCGGATAGACCCGTGGCCGGGGCGCGCGTGTGCGCACGCTCCCGGCCACGGACATCAGGTGTGGTGCCCCGGACTGGCGGGGCTGGATCGGCTCCGCCGCGGACTCAGGCGGCAGCGTTGTACGGGACGGCCTTGAGCAGCGTCACCTTCATGGTGCTGCCGTTGGGCAGCTCGTACTCGCGGGTCTCGCCCTCCTTGGCGCCCAGCAGCGCCTTGCCCAGCGGGGAGTTCGGCGAGTAGACCTCGACCGGCCCGTGCGCGCCCTCCTCGCGGGTGGCCAGCAGGAACTCCTCGGGCTCGTCGTCACCGTCGTAGCGGACGGTGAGCACCATGCCGGGCGCGGCCACGCCGTCGTTGGCCGGGGGCTCGCCGACCTTGGCGGCCCGCAGCAGCTCCTGGAGCTGGCGGATGCGCGCCTCCTGCTTGCCCTGCTCCTCGCGGGCGGCGTGGTAGCCGCCGTTCTCCCGCAGGTCACCCTCTTCCCGGCGCGCGTTGATCTCCGCAGCGATGACCGGGCGATTCTCGATAAGCTCGTCCAACTCGGTCTTGAGCCGGTCGTAGGCCTCCTGGGTCAGCCAGGTCACCTGGGTATCGCTCACGGTCACCAACTCCTCGTCCTCACTCCAGGCCCACGTATGTGGGTCGGGTAGCTTCCGGGCGCAGCGGCCCGGAACGGAAAAACACGGCCCGCCAGGGACCGTGCTGCATGGCGAGGGTAACACGTTCACAACGGTATGGAGGCCCCTGTGGAGCCCCTATACCGCAGAAAACCCGCAGATCACCCGCTTGGCCGCTAGTCCGTGGACAGGTAGGCGGGGACCTGGTATGAGCAGCCGAAGACCTCGCCCAACACCGCCCGTTTGGACGTGTGGAGTACTGTCGTCAGCTGCGTTGTGACATTTCCCGGGGGGACCAACACCTCCTTGCGTCCGCTCTCGTCGCCGTCCTGGGCGCGGGCGTCGATCACGCACACCGCGGCCTGGTCCGGCTGATCCCTGGTCACCTCGAAGGCGACGCGCACCGAGTTGTCGTCGACCACCTCGAACGAGGTGTGGTCGGCCTCGATGGGCTTGGGCCCGAACTTGGTGTAGCCGACCACGGCCACCACCACACCGAGCACCAGCACCCCACCGAGCAGCACCCACCTGGTCCACTTCGGCGCCGTGGTGGACCGGCCGCGTGAGCCGTACCGGCCGGCTGGCCGCTGCGTGGTCACGTCTGGCACCTCCTCACCTGCACCGGGGCCGTGGACCCTGGGACGTGGACCCTGGGACGTGGACCCTGAGACGTGGACGCTGGGACCTGGACACCGCCCGCCGGCTCAGGTGGACTGGGTACCACCCGACAGGAATCAATCGTCCGGCGGGAACAATGGGGGTCGACGCCCACGTTAAGTATCCCTGGGGCCCTGATGGCCTTCCACGGTGGGGCGGTCAACCGAGTTCGAGGAGGACCCCGGCGGTCATGGCCGAGAAGCTGCGCCTGATGGCAGTACACGCACACCCGGACGACGAGTCGAGCAAGGGCGCGGCCACCATGGCCCGCTACGTCGCCGAGGGCCACGAGGTCATGGTGGTGACCTGCACCGGGGGCGAGGCTGGCAGCATCCTCAACCCCGCGCTGGAGGGCCGGCCCGAGGTGCTGGCGAACCTGCCCGAGGTGCGCCGGGCCGAGATGGCCAGGGCCGCCAAGATCCTCGGCATCCAGCACCGCTGGCTGGGCTTCGTGGACTCCGGCCTGCCCGAGGGCGACCCGCTGCCGCCGCTGCCCGAGGGCTGCTTCGCCCTGGTGCCGCTGGAGGAGTCCACCGAGGCGCTGGTGCGCGTGGTGCGCGAGTTCAAGCCGCACGTGATCGTCACCTACGACGAGAACGGCGGCTACCCGCACCCCGACCACATCCGCTGCCACGAGGTGTCGGTGGCCGCGTTCGAGGCCGCCGCCGACCCGGACCGCTTCCCCGGCACGGGTGAGCCGTGGCAGCCGCTCAAGCTCTACTACTCGCACGGGTTCAACCGCGCCAAGATGCAGGCGTTCCACGACGCGATGATCAAGCGCGGCCTGGAGTCGCCCTACCAGGAGTGGTTGGCCAACTGGGGCGCGGACCGGCCGGACATGGCCGAGCGCATCACCACCAAGGTCGAGTGCGCCGACTACTTCGAGGTCAGGGACGAGGCGCTGAAGGCGCACGAGACCCAGATCGACCCGAACAGCCGGTGGTTCGCGGTGCCGCTGGACCTGCAGCGGGAGATCTGGCCGTTCGAGGAGTACGAACTGGCCCGTTCCCTGGTGGACAGCACGCTGCCGGAGGACGACCTGTTCGCTGGTATCCGGGAGAAGGTGCGGGCGTGATCAGCCTGCCGGTCGAGTTGGCGCAGCCAGTGCCGCACACCGCGGCACTGGTGCTCGCGCAGAGCCAGAACGACCCGGGTGGCCAGGGCGAGGACTTCGGCAAGTCCTCGCCGGTCGCCCTGGTCGTGTTGATCCTGTTCTTCGTGGCCGTGGCCTTCCTGGTGCGGTCCATGACCAAGCACCTCAAGCGGCTGCCGGCCACCTTTGACACGGCGGCCGAGCCCGGCTCCGCCGCCGGGGCGGCGAAGGCGGACGTGGCCACGACCGCGCCCGCGGCCAAGCCGGCCGCCGGGTCGGCCAAGTCGGCCGGCAAGGCCACCAGGGGTGGCAAGAGCGGCAAGGGCAAGCCCTAGCCCGCGTCCGGGCTGCCCGGCCGAGGCGAGGAGGGGTGATGAACCGACTCCAGGGCGCTGCCAGCCCGTATCTGCTCCAGCACGCGGACAACCCGGTCGACTGGTGGCCGTGGTGCGCCGAGGCGTTCGCCGAGGCGGCGGCGCGGAACGTGCCCGTGCTGCTGTCGGTCGGCTACGCCGCCTGCCACTGGTGCCACGTGATGGCCCACGAGTCCTTCGCGGACCCCGAGGTGGCCGAGCTGATGAACCGGCACTTCGTCAACGTCAAGGTCGACCGCGAGGAGCGGCCGGACGTGGACGCGGTGTACATGGCCGCCACCCAGGCCATGACCGGGCAGGGCGGCTGGCCGATGACCTGCTTCCTCACCCCCACCGGTGAGCCGTTCCACTGCGGCACCTACTACCCGCCCCGCCCGCACCCGGCGCTGCCGTCGTTCCGCCAGCTGCTGACCGCGGTGGTGGACGCCTGGACCACCCGGGGCGAGCAGGTCCGCCAGGCCGCCGGCGAGATCGCCGAGCGGCTGCGCGCGCAGACCGCGCCGCTGCCCGAGGCCGCGGTGACCGAGGACGTGCTGGCCGGCGCGGTGACCACGCTGCTCGGCGAGTACGACCGCGACCACGGTGGGTTCGGCGGCGCCCCCAAGTTCCCGCCGGCCATGGTGCTGGAGTTCCTGCTGCGCCACCACGAGCGCACCGGCTCGGCCGAGGCGCTGTCCCTGGTGGTCGGCACGGCCGAGGCGATGGCCGCCGGCGGCATCCACGACCAGCTGGCCGGCGGGTTCGCCCGCTACAGCGTGGACGCCGGCTGGGTGGTGCCGCACTTCGAGAAGATGCTCTACGACAACGCCCTGCTGCTGTCCGCGTACACGCACGCCTGGCGGGTGACCGGCCGGCCGCGGTTGCGCGCGGTGGCCGAGGACACCGCCGAGTTCCTGCTGCGCGACCTGGGCACCGCCCAGGGGGGCTTTGCCGCGTCCCTGGACGCGGACACCGAGGGCGTCGAGGGCCTGACCTACGTGTGGACGCCCGCGCAGCTGCGCGAGGTGCTCGGGCCGGACGACGGCGCGTGGGCCGCGGACCTGCTGGGCGTGACCGAGCAGGGCAGCTTCGAGCACGGCACGTCCACCCTGCGGATGCCGGCGGCACCCGACGATCCGGCGCGCTGGTCGCGGGTGCGGGCCGCGCTGCTGGACGCCCGCTCCCGCCGGCCCCAGCCGGCCAGGGACGACAAGGTGGTCACCGCCTGGAACGGCCTGGCGATCCGCGCGCTGGCCGAGGCGGGCACCGCGCTGGGCCGCCCCGACTGGGTGGCCGCCGCCGAGCGGGCCGCCGACCTGCTGCTGACCACCCACCTGGTGGCCGGCCGGCTGCTGCGGGCCTCCCGGGACGGTCGCGCGGGCAGCGCCGCGGGCGTGCTGGAGGACTACGCCTGCCTGGCCGCCGGGCTGCTGGCCCTGCACCAGGCCACCGGCCGGGCCGACCGGCTGGTCGCCGCCGGTGACCTGCTGGACGTGGCCCTGGCCCGGTTCGCCGACCCCGAGGTGTCCGGGCTGTTCCACGACACCGCCGACGACGCCGAGCAGCTGGTGGGCCGGCCGGCCGACCCCACCGACAACGCCACCCCGGCCGGGGCGTCCGCGCTGGCCGACGCCCTGCTCACCGCGTCCGCGCTGGCCGGCGCCGACCGGGCCGCCCGCTACCGGGAGCACGCGGAGTTCGCCCTGGCCAGGGCCGGGGTGCTGGCCGCGCGCGCCCCGCGCTTCGCCGGCATGTGGCTGAGCGTGGCCGAGGCGCTGGCGCACGGCCCGGTGCAGGTGGCCGTGGTGGGCGGGACCGACGACCCGGCGCGCGCCGAGCTGCACGCGACCGCGCTGGCCGCCGCCCCCGGTGGCGCGGTGGTGCTGGCCGGTGAGCCGGACGGCGCGAACGCCCCGCTGCTGGCCGGCCGTCCGCTGCTGGCCGGCCGGGCCGCCGCGTACGTGTGCCGGGGCTACGTGTGCGACCGCCCGGTCGACACCGCCGCCGCGCTGCGGGCCGCGCTGTCGGTCGCGAGGGGTTAGCCAGCACCCCCTAGGCGTGGTAGAGGGTCAGCCAGATCGCGATGTAGTGGCAGATCGCGGCGAGCACCGTGGCCGCGTGGAAGAACTCGTGGTATCCGAATGTCTTCGGCCACGGGTCGGGCCAGCGGCTGGCGTAGCAGACCGCGCCCAGCGTGTACAGCACGCCGCCGGCCAGCAGCAGGACCAGGGCGGCCAGGCCCGCGTGGTGCAGCAGGTCGGGCAGCACGAACACGGCCACCCAGCCGAGCGCCACGTAGATCGGCACGCCCAGCCAGCGCGGCGCGTGCGGCCAGGCCAGCTTCAGCGCCACCCCGGCCAGGGCGCCGCCCCACACCACCCACAGCACCACGGTTCCGGTGTCCCTGGGCATGGCCAGCAGGGAGAACGGCGTGTAGGTGCCGGCGATGAACACGAAGATCATCGAGTGGTCGAGGCGTTTCATCCAGGCGCGTGCCCTGGTGCTGACCCAGTTGTGCCGGTGGTAGAGGGCGCTCACGCCGAACAGGCCGAGCACGGTGGCCGCGTAGACCGAGGTGGCCACGGCGGCCGTGGTCGAGACGGTGGCCGCGGCCACGGCGACCAGCACCGCCCCGGCGGCCACGGACGCGATGAAGGACCAGAAGTGCAGCCACCCGCGCAGCCGCGGCTTGACCAGCGGTGCTGAGCGTGGGTCGAGGGTCGTTGACGCGGTGGTCACCCGACCGAGGTTACTCGACCGTAGGTTCGCTGTCCTGGCTCGTGCTCCAGGCCCTGACCTGCCCTGACCCGACTGGACCCCGGTCCACCAGCGGGTTCGCCCGGCCGCGCGGGGGTGACCAGTGAGCTTGGCCACTGGGCGTACGCTGTCTGGACGTGGGGCTTCGCGCACAGGTGAAAAGGCTGGTCTACAAGGCCTATGAGCGGCGGCTGAGCCGGCAGCTCGACGGGTTGCAGCGGCCTCGACACGTCGGGCTGATCATGGACGGCAACCGGCGGTGGGCCAGGGAAGCGGGCTTCGCCGACGTGGCCGACGGCCACCGGGCCGGCGCCCGCCAGTTGGTGGAGATGCTCGGCTGGTGCCGGGAGGCCGGGGTCGAGGTCGTCACGGTGTGGCTGCTGTCCACCGACAACCTGGTCAACCGGCCGCCGGAGGAACTGAGCCAGCTGCTGGAGATCATCTGCGACATCACCGACGAGCTGGCCGAGCCGGGCAACCCGTGGCGGCTGCGGCACGTGGGCGCGCTGGACGTGCTGCCCACCGAGACCGCGGCGCGGATCTCCGCGGCCACGCTGCGCACCAGGAACCGCACGGGCATGCAGGTCAACGTGGCCATCGGCTACGGCGGCCGGCAGGAGATCGCCGACGCCGTGCGCAAACTGCTGCTCCAGCACGCCGAGGCCGGCGCCACCATCGAGGAACTGGCCGAGGTGCTGGACGTGGACCACATCGCCGAGCACCTGTACACCTCCGGCCAGCCCGATCCCGACCTGGTCATCCGCACCTCGGGTGAGCAGCGGCTGTCCGGGTTCATGCTCTGGCAGTCGGTGCACTCGGAGTTCTGGTTCTGCGAGGCGTACTGGCCGGAGTTCCGCCGCACCGACTTCCTGCGCGCGCTGCGCGACTACGCGATCCGCCACCGCCGGTTCGGCTCCTGAGCACCGCCGCGGGTGATCGCGGGACCGCGAGGGGCCGGTGGCGTGGAACTCGTCCGGGCCACCGGCCCCTTCGGTCAGGCCGTGCCGGGATCGGCCGATCCACTCACTTCGGCTCGTCCCCGGTGGAGCTGGTGGTGTTCTGGTTGTCCGTGTTGTTCTGGACGACGCAGGTCGTGCTGGTAATGGCGATGTTGGGAAAGATGGCGCAGAGGATGTCGTTGTCCAGCACGTCGTCGTCTTCGAGGATCAGCAGACCGGTGAGGTCGTTCTCGTCGGTGTCGACGCTGGACGCCGCTGACTGGTCGACGCCGGCCGTGCCACTGGTCGCGGGGGGACCGGCTGGGGCGGCGAACGCCGGGGCGCCGAACACCATCAGGCCAGCAGCGGTGGCGGCCACGAAGCCTGCCTTCTTCAGCACTTTCACACTCTCCTTGGTCAACGGGGTTTCCCGGGGTTTCCCCAGTTGTTCGCCCGGCGGGGTTACCGGGGCTCCGGAACGGGTGAGGCCCGGAGCGAACGACGTACCGGCCGGCTGCGGCGGTGGGTTCCGGGGTCGTCGCTGGTGCTGCTGTCCGGCGTCGGTGTCGAGCAGCAGCCGGACCGGCCGCGCGCATCGCCACCGCCTGCTCCGGTGGCAGTGGCCCGGGCCGGCCGTTTCCTCAGCAACGGAGGGACAAGGCAAGGGCGGTGGCGCGGAACTCAGTCCGGGCCACCGCCCTTTCGTGCAGGGGTTCAGCCAAGCGAACGGCTAAGCCACTCACTTGGGGTCTTCGCTGTTGGCGCTGCTGACGCCCTGGTTCTCCTGGGCGTCGGCAACCTGGCAGTTGGTGCCCTGGGCGCCGTCCCCGATCGGGATCTCGACCTCGATGATCGGGATGATCTCGCAGATGTTGAGGTTGTCGAGAATCTGCGTGTCGTTGAGGTTGACCAGAGCGTTCTGGTCGACCTCATCGGTGTCGATGCCGGACGCCGCCGAGGACTGGCCGCCGGTGCCGGAATGGGTGGTCGCCGGGGGACCAGCCGGGGCAGCGAACGCCGGGGCGCCGAACATCATCAGGCTAGCCGCGGCGGCGGCCACAATGCCTGCCTTCTTCAGCACTTTCACACTCTCCTCTGTTTAGCGGGGTTTCCCCAGCGGGTGTCCGGAGGCTTACCGGGGCTCCGGGACCAGTGGGGCCCTCGGAGAAAGAACGTACCGGCTGACCGACGCATCAATGCCGGTTCTGCCACTATTGTGTGACGCCCTGATTGTCTATGTCGCCTGTTCTGGTAGTTCAACAGCTACCGGTTCCGCCCATAATCGTGCACCGATTTCGCTGTTTCCCCGGGCTACCCGATCAGGCTTCACCGTCCCGAGGCCCCGGTTGCCAGGGGTGACCGCATGACGCACCGTGTTCGGCGCTGATCAACCGGCACCCACGTCATCACCCGCTCGCCGCGCGCCGCTCGCGCACGCGGTGGCCGCGGCGGAAAAGGGAAAAGGAAGGGCGGTGGCGCGGAACTCAGTCCGGGCCACCGCCCTTCCGTACAGGGGTTCAGCCAAGCGAACGGCTAAGCCACTCACTTGGGGTCTTCGCTGTTGGAGCTGTTGACGCCCTGGTTCTCCTCGGCGTTGGCAACCTGGCAGTTGGTGCCCTGGGCGCCGTCCCCGATCGGGATCTCGACCTCGATGATCGGGATGATCTCGCACAGGTTGACGTTGTCGAGAATCTCGGTGTCGTTCAGGTTGAGCAGGCCGTTCTGCTCGGCCTCTTCGGTGTCGATACCGGACGCGGCCGACCAGTCGTCGTCAGCGATCGCGCTCGTGGTGGTCGCCGGGGGACCAGCCGGGGCGGCGAACGCCGGGGCGCCGAACATCATCAGGCTAGCCGCGGCGGCGGCCACAATGCCTGCCTTCTTCAGCACTTTCGCACTCTCCTCTGTTTCGGGGTTTCCCCAGTGGGTGCCCGGAGACTTACCGGGGCTCCGGGTCGGGTGGGGCCCTCGCGAAGAAAACGTACCGGGTGGCGGAGTGGTGAAGGGCGCTTCTGCCCCCATTGTGTGACGCCCCGATTGTTTAATGTCGCCTGTTCTGGTGCTTACCTTTTACAAATTCTGCTCATCGTTGTTGGCTGTGGTAGTAGCGGTGGTGGTCACATCGCGGTACGGCTTTGTCGCGCGCTCACCCGCCGCCGTCGCCGAGCGGGGTCCCGGCCGATCCCGCCGCTGCCGCGCGCCCGCGTTCGGTCACCCGGGCCGCGGGGTAACGGTTGGCGGGGCGCTGCCCAGTTCCTGGTGTCCCGCGCGGTCAAGGAACCACCAGGGTGATCTTCCGCTGTGACTGATATCACCGTTAGTAGGACGGTGTCGCCTGGCTAGCGGTGTTGTGACGAGGTGGTGAATCACCTGTGTGGCTCCCTGCCGATCCGGCTCAATCGCAGGTAGCGTCCGTTGGTGGTGGGTCGTGACCTATGCGGCCCGCCCCGGGAGGCCCTTGGTCGCAGCTGGTGTTGTCCGGACGGTCGCGCACCGTCCACGGCGAACGCGCGGGGGCCGGCGCCCGGCCCTCGTGGCCTGTGGACTCGACGTCGGTGACGACGTGAGCCGGCAGGCCAACCACGGGTGGTGTGCCTGGCCCAGCGAGGAGCGGTCGCGGGCGCCGCGGCCGTGAGGGAGTTGCCGTGACCGCACGACGTCCCATGAGCCGGTCCTCAAGCTCAACCCGCAGCTCGTCCCGGCGTCGGGGAGTGCCACCCACCCGCACCTACGTGGTGGACACCTCGGTGCTGCTGTCGGACCCTTGGGCGATCACCCGCTTCGCCGAGCACGCCGTGGTGCTCCCGCTCGTGGTGATCAGCGAACTGGAGGCCAAGCGCCACCACCCGGAACTCGGCTGGTTCGCCCGAGAGGCGCTGCGCCTGCTCGATGACCTGCGGGTACGCCACGGTCGGTTGGACGCCCCGGTCCCGCTCGGCGACGCCGAGGGCACCGTGCACGTCGAGCTCAACCACACCGACCCCGAGGTGCTGCCACCCGGCTTCCGCACCGACTCCAACGACGCCCGGATCCTGGCCTGCGCCCTCAACCTCGCCGCCGAGGGCAAGGCAGTGACCTTAGTCACCAAGGACATGCCGCTGCGGGTCAAGGCCGCTGCGGTGGGACTGGACGCCGACGAGTACCGGGCCCAGGACGTGACTCCCTCTGGCTGGACCGGCATGACCGACGTCGAGGTCGGCCAACCGGTCGTGGACGCGCTCTACAAGGACGGCGTGGTCGACCTGGACGAGGCCAGGGACCTGCCCTGCCACACCGGGCTGCGGCTGCTGGCCGGCACGGCCAGCGCGCTCGGCCGCGTCACCCCGGACAAGCAGGTGCGGCTGGTGCGCGGCGACCGGGAGGTGTTCGGCCTGCACGGCCGCTCCGCCGAGCAGCGGGTCGCGCTGGACCTGCTGCTGGACGCCGAGGTCGGCATCGTCTCGCTGGGCGGCCGGGCCGGCACCGGCAAGTCCGCGCTGGCGCTGTGCGCCGGGCTGGAAGCGGTGATGGAGCGCCGCCAGCACCGCAAGGTCGTGGTGTTCCGGCCGGTCTACGCGGTGGGCGGGCAGGACCTCGGCTACCTGCCCGGTTCGGAGAACGAGAAGATGCAGCCGTGGGCGCAGGCGGTGTTCGACACCCTCGGCGCGCTGGTCAGCAAGGACGTCATCGACGAGGTGCTGGACCGGGGCATGCTGGAGGTGCTGCCGCTGACCCACATCCGAGGGCGGTCCCTGCACGACTCGTTCGTGATCGTGGACGAGGCCCAGTCGCTGGAGCGCAACGTGCTGCTGACCGTGCTGTCCCGGCTGGGCATGGGCTCACGCGTGGTGCTCACCCACGACGTGGCGCAGCGGGACAACCTGCGCGTCGGCCGGCACGACGGCGTCGCCGCGGTGATCGAGAAGCTCAAGGGCCACCCGCTGTTCGCGCACGTCACCCTGACCCGCTCGGAGCGGTCGCCGATCGCCGCGCTGGTCACCGAGATGCTGGAGGGCTACCCCGGCTGAGCCGGCCGGTGCGCCCGGGATCCCCGGGGTGATCCGGTGGCCGCCGCGGTGGATCGTGGCCGCGGCGGCCACCGCCTGGTGCAGGTTGGTTCCGGCTGGTTCAGGCGGCCACCGGTGCTGGGCGGTCAGGCGCGTAGGGCCGCGATGAGCCACTCGTAGGTGGGCACGCTGGGTTCGCGTCGGGGCCACCCGTTGAGCACGCCCAACAGTTCCCAGTACCGCTCCACCCGCCGGTCGGTGAACGTCGCCAGCTCGTCGGCGAGCGCGTGCCGCTCGGCCGCGGTCCGCTCCCCGGTCAGCAACCGCGCCAGCACGGCCTGGCCGGCGGCTGAGTCCGGCGCGGTGCCCTCGGCCACGGCCGGGCCGACCAGCGCCGGAACCTGGGACAGGTCCAACGGCTGCGCCTCGATCTGGTCGGCACCGCGCGCCCCGGCCACCGCCATCTCGCGGACGCGCCGCCGGAAATCGGGGTCGGCCACGAGTTCGGCCAACTCCACCCACGCGTTCACCTGCTCCACCGTGGGATCGTCGGGTAGTCGCGCCGGCAGCTGGCGCATCGCCTGCCCGATGTGGGCGCCTGGCGCGTCCGCGTCGATGCCGGCGAAGGTCTGGTCGACGAACTCGTCGATGATGTGTTGCCGCTGCTGCGCGGACATCTGGGCGAGCTGGTGCATGAGCCGCATCTCCTCCTGGCTGCTGCCGTGCTGCGCGACCGCCCGCAGCACCGCGCGCCGCAGCGTGAGCGTGCGGATCTCGGCGTCCAGGGCGGCCGCGTGTGCCTCGGCCACCTCGGCCACGGTCACCCGCCGGCACAGCACCTGCCGCACCGTGTCCAGGTCGAGACCCAGTTCGCGCAGGGTGCGCACCAGGTCCAGCCGGGCCACGGCGGTGGCGTCGTAGAGCCGGTAGCCGCTGTCGGAGCGGGTTGTCGGCGGAACCAGACCGCTGTCCGACCAGAAGCGGACGGTGCGCACCGACAGGCCGGTGGTGCGGGCGAGCTGCCCGATGGTGAACAGCTCGGGGTGGTCGGTCACGAGGGCAGCCTCAACCTTCCAGTCGCTGGAGACTCAACTGTTTTTGCTCGTGGTTTGCTCGGGTGTGCGGGGCTGGGCACGCCGGGTCTGGGCGGGCCGGGGCTGGGGGCGGGGTCTGGGTGGGCGGGGCAGCTGTCGGGAGCCGCGCGTCGGAGGTACGGCGGTGCGGGCGTCGGGAGCCGCGCCGGAGGTGCGGCAGGGCAGCCGCCGGCAGCCGCGTCGAAGGTGGGGCGGACGCCTGCTCGCCGGGGTGACCAGCGGGTTGCGGGGGTCAGCGGCTGAAGAAGGCCAGCCCCCGCCCTCCCAGGGGGGCGTCCCCTGGACCAGCCTATCCGTCCACCCCCGCGTGGACCGGTCCGTTGCGCACGCCTGTGGACAACCGCGGGACCTGTGGACAACCCCGTGCACGATCGGGTGATCGTTGGTGGGGCGAGCCGAAGTTGTGCTAGGTCCGGCTCGCCCCAGTGGTCACCAGCCCGCGGGCAGGGGCCGTCCCTCGGCGAAGCCAGCGGCCGACTGGATGCCCAGCAGCGCGCGCTCGTGGAACTCCTCCAGCGTCCGGGCACCCGCGTACGTGCAGGCCGACCGCACCCCGGAGCAGATCACGTCGATCAGGTCCTCGACCCCGGGCCGCAGCGGGTCCAGCAGCATCCGGGACGTGGAGATGCCCTCCTCGAACAGGGCCTTGCGGGCCCGGTCGAACGCGCTGTCCGTCCTGGTCCGCGCGGTCACCGCGCGCTTGGAGGCCATGCCGAACGACTCCTTGTACGGCCGGCCGTTCTCGTCGCGCCGCAGATCACCGGGCGACTCGTAGGTGCCGGCGAACCACGAGCCGATCATCACGCTGGCCGCGCCGGCCGCCAGGGCCAGCGCCACGTCCCTCGGGTGGCGCACCCCGCCGTCGGCCCACACGTGCCGGCCCAGCCGGCGGGCCTCGGTGGCGCACTCCAGCACCGCCGAGAACTGCGGCCGCCCCACCCCGGTCATCATCCGGGTGGTGCACATGGCGCCCGGGCCCACCCCGACCTTGAGCACGTCCGCACCGGCCTCGACCAGGTCCCGCACGCCCTCGGCGGTCACCACGTTGCCGGCGATCACCGGCACGTCCGGCCCGGCCGAGCGCACCGCGCGCAACGCCGAGATCATCTTCTCCTGGTGGCCGTGCGCGGTGTCCACGACCAGCGCGTCCACCCCGGCGTCCAGCACCGCCCTCGCCTTGGCGGCCACGTCCCCGTTCACGCCGATGGCCGCGGCCACCCGCAGCCGCCCGGCCGCGTCCGTCGCCGGCTGGTAGATCTCCGCCCGCAGCGCCCCCACCTCGGTCAACACCCCGGCGAGCACACCCGCCTCAGTCACGCCCACGGCGATCCGCGCGGTCCGCCCGTGCAGGTGCTCGAAGACCTCCCTGGCCGGCGTGTCCAGCGGCAGGGTGACCAGGTGGGGGTCGGCGACCTCGCCGACGCGGGTGAACCGGTCCACGCCCGTGCAGGCGGCCTCGTCCACCACCCCGGTGGGCCGGCCGTTGTCGTCGACCACGACCACCGCGCCGTGCGCCCGCTTGGGCAGCAGGTTCAACGCGTCGGCCACCGAGTCGCCGGCGCGCAGCACCAGCGGGGTGTCCCAGAGGACGTGGCGCTGCTTGACCCAGGCCACGATCTCGGCGACCGCCTCGGGCGCGACGTCCTGGGGCAACACCACCAGGCCGCCCCGGCGGGCCACGGTCTCGGCCATCCGTCGACCGGCCACCGCCGTCATGTTGGCCACCACCAGCGGGATCGTCGTGCCCATTCCGTCCGAAGTGGACAGATCGACGTCGGACCGGGACTCGACACCGGACCGGCGGGGCACCAGGAAGACGTCGTCGTAGGTCAGGTCATGGCTGGGGCGCTGCTCGTTGAGGAACCGCACGAGACAACGAGCGTACTCGCAGAACCCGCCAGACGCGGGTGGTTCGGCCCTGCCGGTCGGGCGCTCGCCTGACCGCGGCAGCCGATCCGCCCACCACCGGCACCACCGGCACCACCGGCGTCGGCGTCACGGGCCGGCGCCCTCGGCCGCGCCGGGCAGCAGCGCACGCACCGCGTCGATGGTGTCCGCCTCGTCGGCGTTCTTGTCCGGCCGGTAGCGCAGCACCCGGGCGAACCGCAGGGCCACCCCACCCGGGTAGCGCGGGCTCACCTGCACCCCGTCGAGTTCGATCTCCACCACCAGTTCCGGCCGCAGTTCCACCAGCCAGTCCGTGGCCCGGGTGCGCAGTGTGGGGAACACCGAGGTCTGCCAGGCCAGCAGCTCGTCGGTGAGGCCCTTGAAGGTCTTGCCCACCATGATCGGCGGCCCGCCGTCCGGGTCCCGCGCGCCCAGGTGCAGGTTGGACAGGTAGCCGGAGCGCCGGCCGTGCCCCCACTCGGCCGCCAGCACCACCAGGTCCAGGGTGTGCTCCGGCTTCACCTTCTGCCAGGCCCGGCCCCGCCGGCCCGCCGCGTACGGCGCGGCCAGGGACTTGACCACCACGCCCTCGTGCCCGGCGGCCAGTGCGGCGTCCAGGATCTCGGCGGCCAGCTCCGGGCCGGTGCCCAGCGCCGAGGGCACCCGGAACCGCCCGGCCACCCGCTCCAGCGCGGCCAGCCGCTCACGCAGCGGCAGGTCCAGCAGGTCCACCCCGTCCAGGCTGAGGCAGTCGAAGAAGTACGGGTGCAGCAGCAACGCGGTGTTGGGGTCGGTGCTCGCCGCGGCCTCGTCGGCGCTGCCCGCTGATGTGGTGGTGTCCGCTGATGTGTCGGTGTCCGCTGATGTGGTGGGGTTGTCCCTGGCCCGGGCCACCTCGCTGCCGAACCGGCTCATCGTCTCCTGGAACGGTCGCGGCCGGCCGTCCGGGCGCAGCGCCAGGGTCTCCCCGTCCAACACCACCGACCGGCACGGCAGCGCGCGGACCACCTCCACCAGTTCCGGCACGTTCCTGGTGATGTCGCGCAGGCTGCGGGTGAACACCCGCACCACGTCACCGTCCCGGTGCACCTGGATGCGGGCCCCGTCCAGCTTGTACTCGACCACGCACTCGCCCAGCTCGGTCAACGCGTCCGGCAGGGACTGGGCCGGGGACGCCAGCATCGGCCGCACCGGCCGACCCACGGCGAGCCGGAACCCGGCCAGTGCTGCCGCGCCACCGGTCAACGCCGCCGCCGCCGTCTCCGGCAACTGGCCGGACAGCATGAACGCCCGGCGCACCGCGTCCACCGGCACCCCGGCCGCGCTGGCCACCGCGTCCAGCATCACGCCCTCCAGCGCGCCCTGGCGCAGCTCACCCGCCAGCAGCCGGCGCAGGAAGTCCTGTTCGGGTGCGGTGGCAGCGGCCAGCAGGCCGCGCAGCGCCTCGGCCCGGCGCGCGGCAGCGCCCCGACCGGACGCGGCGGCCACCTCGCCCAGCACGGCGTCCACCCGCTCCACGGTCAACGCGGGGGTGCCGGCCGGCGGCACGTCGTCCAGCCCGACCAGGGTGCGCCAGCCCGCGCCGATCCGACCCTGCCTCGGCCGCCCCACCAGGAAGGACACCACGGCCAGCACTGTGCCGGTCAGCTGATCGGCACTGTTTCCGCTCTCGCCTGACTGCGTCAGCCGATCCGTGGTGTTTCGGCTCTCGCCTGACTGCGTCAGCCGATCCGCGGTGGTCAGGCCCTCACCACTGGCCGGGCTCGACTCGGCGGGGCTCGGGGACGCGGCCGCGTGGCGGAGCAGGTCGGCCAGGGCCGCCACCTTGGCCAACCGGGACCGCGTGGCGGCCACCGCGGTTGACGTGGTCACCACCTCGGAGAGCAGCACACGGTCATGGTGCACCCGGGCACCGACACCCACCCGCCGGCGCCGGGCCGGTCCGGCTCACCCGCCCCGAGCGAGCCGGGCGATCTCGGCGACCGCGGCGCGCAGCCGGTCGGGGGAGAGCGCGGTGTAACCGAGCACCAGCCCGGGAAACGGCGCCGCGACCGGGGCGGGCGCGAAGTCGGCCAGCGCGGGCGCGTGGATGCCGTGCCGCGCCAGCCGCTCCCGCAGGGCCGTGTCGTCCGTGCCGTCCGGCAGCCGGACCACCACGTGCAGGCCGGCGGCCACCCCGACCGGGTGCCAGTGCGGCAGGTGCTCGGCCAGCGCGGCCACCAGCGCGTCGCGGCGCCGCCGGTACAGCGCCCGGGTGCGACGCAGGTGCCGGTCGTAGCCGCCGGCCCGCAGCAGGTGGGCGAACGCCGCCTGCGGCAGCGTGCCGCAGCCCAGGTCGTTCAGGCGCTTCAACTCCACCAGGTCCGCGGCCAGCCGGGCCGGCGCCACCAGCCAGCCGATCCGCAGCGCCGGCGCCAGCACCTTGCTGACGCTGCCCAGGTAGACCACCCGCTCCGGGGCCAGCGCCTGCACCGCGCCCAGCGCCGGCCGGTCGTAGCGGTGCTCGGCGTCGTAGTCGTCCTCGACGACCACCGCGTCCCGGTTCCTGGCCCAGGCCAGCAGCGCGTGCCTGCGGTGCGGGGCCAGCACCACACCCAGCGGGAACTGGTGCGCCGAGGTCACCACCACGGCCCTGGCGCCGGTCGCGGCCAGCGCGGTCACGTCGATGCCGTCCTCGTCCACCGGCACGGGCACCGGGGTCAGCCCGTGCACGCGCAGCAGTTCCCGCTGGCCGGGGTGGCTCGGGTGCTCCACGGCCACCACCCGGTGCCCGGCGGCGCGCAGCACCCGGGCCACCAGGGCCAGTCCCTCGGTGGACCCGTTGGTGATCACCACCCGCCCGGGGGTGGCCGCCACCGCGCGCACCCGGCCCAGGTAGCCGACCAGTTCGCGGCGCAGTTCGGGCAGGCCGGCCGGGTCGGGATAGCCCAGGGCCTCGCTGGACAACCCGGCCAGGCCCGCCCTGGTCGCCGCCACCCAGTCGGCCCGGGGGAACGCGCCCAGCGCGGGCAGGCCGGTGCGCAGGTCGAACCGCCACCTCGGGCGCGCCGGGGCCGGCGTGGCCAGGACCGCGTCGGCCGCACCGGGCACGCCCACGCCCCCGGCCGCCGGCCCAGCCGCCGGGTCCCCGGCCACCGGCCCGCTCGCCACCGTCCCGCTCGCCACCGGCCCGCCCACCGTCGCGGCCTCGGCCACCCGGGTGCCCGAGCCGTGCCTGGCCACCAGGTAGCCCTCGGCGATCAGCTGCGCGTAGGCCGCGGTGACCGTGCCCCGGGCCAGGCCGAGCTGGCCGGCCAGGTCGCGGGTGGCGGGCAGCCGGGTGGCCGGGGGCAACCGGCCGGCGCGGATCGCCGCGCGCAGTTCCGCCTCCAACACCCGGCCACGGCGACCCCGACTGGCGCCGGCCACGGCCGGCAGCAGCAGTTCCCGCAAAGTGGACCATTCTCGTGCCATCGAAGTGGAGCTTAATTCTGGTCCACCTGCCGGCCAGGCTGGCCGCGTGACAGAACTCCCCGTTCGACGGTCCGGTCAGCCGTCCACCACGTCGGGTTCGGCTGGGGTCGCGGTCGCCGCTGGCGCGCTGGGCTGTCTGCTGGTCGGCGGGTCCGTGCCGGTCACCGGCCTGCTCGACGACTACCCGCTGCTGCCGGGACTGGCCATCCGCTACGCCGTGGGCGGTCTGCTGCTGCTGGGCTGGCTGCGGCTCACCGGGCGCGGCCTGGCCCGGCCCAGCCGGCGGGACCTGCTCGCGCTCACCGCCGTGGTCGGCGTCGGCATGCTCGGCTTCAACGCCTGCGCCCTGTACGCCCAGCGCTACGCCGAGCCCGGGTTCGTCGCCGCGGTGCTCGGCGGCAGCCCGCTGGTGCTGGCCGTGGCCGGCCCGCTGCTGGCCCGCCGCCGACCGGCCGGGCGGGTGGTGCTGGGCGCGCTGCTGGTGGTGACCGGCGTGGTGGTGCTGTCCGGTGGCGGCTCGTGGCACGGCCCCGGCCTGGTGCTCGCCCTGCTCACCATGGCGTGCGAAGCCTCGTTCACCCTGTTCGCGGTGGGGGTGGTCGCCCGGCTCGGCGCGCTGGCGGTGTCGGTGTGGTCCTGCCTGCTGGCCGCGGTCGGCGCGGGCGTGGCCGGCACCCTGGTCGGTGGCGTCGTGGACGGTGGCGGCCTGGTCGGTGCCACCGCGGCCTGGCGGCTGCCGGACGCGCGGCAGGCCGCCGCCCTGGCCGTGCTCGGGGTGCTGGTCACCGCGGTCGCGTTCGGCCTGTGGTACCGGGCCGTGTCCGACCTCGGCGCCGGCCGGGCCGGTGTGCTGGTCGGGATGATGCCGGTGGGCGGCCTGGTCACCGCGGTCCTGCTGGGCGCGCAGCAGTGGACCGGGGTGGCGGCGCTGGGCGTGGGCGCGGTGGCGCTCGGCTGCGCCCTCGGCCTGCGCCCCGCCCAGCCCGCCCCCGGGCCGGCTACCGGGCCTACTACCGGGCCGGCTACCGGCCGCCGCGCGCCATCCGCAGCACGTCCAGCGCCTGGTCCAACTGCTCGGCGGTGATCCGGCCGGCGTCCACGTGGCCGCGCTCCAGCACCACCTCGCGGATGGTCCGGCGCTCGGCCAGCGCCTGCTTGGCGATGCTGGCCGCCTCCTCGTAACCCAGGTAGCGGTTGAGCGGGGTGACGATCGACGGCGAGGACTCCGCGTACTCGCGCGCCCGGTCCACCTGGGCCGTCGCCCCGGCCACGACCTTGTCGGCCAGCAGCCGGGCCACCGCCGCCAGCAGCCGCGCCGACTCCAGCAGGTTGCGGGCGATCACCGGCAGCATCACGTTGAGCTGGAAGTTGCCCTGGGTGCCGGCGAAGGCCACGGCCGCGTCGTTGCCGATCACCTGGGCCACCACCATCATGGTGGCCTCGGAGATCACCGGGTTCACCTTGCCCGGCATGATCGACGACCCCGGTTGCAGGTCGGGCAGGGCCAGCTCGGCCAGGCCGGTGCGCGGCCCCGACCCCAGCCAGCGCAGGTCGTTGGCGATCTTGAACAGCGACACGGCCACGGTGCGCAGCTGGCCGGACATCTCCACCGCACCGTCCTGGCTGGCCTGCGCCTCGAAGTGGTCGCGCGCCTCGGTCAGCGGCAGCCCGGTGACCTCGGCCAGCTCCGCGGCGACGGCGGCGCCGAACCCGTCCGGAGCGTTCAGGCCCGAGCCGACCGCGGTGCCGCCGATGGCCAGCTCGCCCAGCCGGGGCAGGCTGTCCCGCAGCCGCTCCACGCCGAAGCGGACCTGCGCGGCCCACGCGCCCGCCTCCTGGCCCAGGGTCACCGGCACCGCGTCCATCAGGTGGGTGCGGCCCGACTTCACCACGTCCGCCCACTCCCGCGCGCGCCGCTCCAGGGTGTCGGCCAGGTGCTCCAGCGCCGGCAGCACGTCGGTGAGCACCGCCTCGGTGGCCGCGACCCGCAGCGCCGTCGGGAAGGTGTCGTTGGACGACTGGGAGGCGTTCACGTGGTCGTTGGGGTGCACGTCCCGGCCCAGCCGCCGGCTGGCCAGGGTGGCGATCACCTCGTTGGCGTTCATGTTCGACGAGGTCCCCGACCCGGTCTGGAACACGTCGACCGGGAAGTGCGCGTCGTGCTCACCGGCGGCCACCTCGTCGGCCGCGGCGGCGATGGCCTCGGCCAGCTCGCCGTCCAACACCCCCAGCCGGGCGTTCACCCGGGCAGCGGCGCCCTTGAGCAGCCCGAGCGCGCGGATCTGCTGCCGCTCCAGGCCCCGCCCGGAGATCGGGAAGTTCTCCACCGCGCGTTGGGTCTGGGCCCGCCACAGCGCGCTGGCCGGCACCCGGACCTCACCCATGGTGTCGTGCTCGACGCGGTACTCCTGTTCTCCCATGACCCGAGTGTGGCCCCGGTCCTGAAACTAGGCACCGTGATCTGAAACGCCTAGGGTCGACTGTGTTGGCGAACACTGCCGTCCACCACAGGCAGAAAGGCGGGCCACTCGGTGACCGCATCGTCCGAAGAGCCTCTCGGCCAGCTCGTCGACCGGGAACTCGAAGCGCTGGAGACGACCCTGACCGACGTCCTGGACGTCGACCTGCTCATCGTGGGGGCCGGGCCGACCGGCCTGTTCGCCGCGTACTACGCGGGATTCCGGGACCTGTCGGTGGCCCTGGTCGACTCGCTGCCCGAGCCGGGTGGCCAGGTCGCCGCGATGTACCCGGAGAAGATGATCTACGACGTGGCCGGGTTCCCCGCGGTGCGCGGCCGCGACCTGGTGGCCGCGCTGGTCGAGCAGGCCGACCGGTGGCAGCCCACCTACCTGCTCGGCCGCCAGGCCCGCACGCTGACCACGGTCGGCGACCGCGTGCTGGTCGGATTGGCCGACGGCAGCGCGGTCCGGGCCGGCGCCGTGCTGATCACCGCCGGCATCGGCGAGTTCCGGCCCCGCCCGCTGCCCGCCGGCGAGGGCTGGCTGGGCCGGGGCATGGTGCACTTCGTGCCCTCGCTGCAGGTGCACCAGGACCAGCACGTGGTGATCGTCGGCGGCGGCGACTCCGCGTTCGACTGGGCGCTGGCGCTGCACTCCATCGCCGCCAGCGTCACCCTGGTGCACCGCAGGGCCACCTTCCGCGCCCACCCCGCGACCGTCCGCCAGGTGCGGGAACTCGGCGTGCAGCTGATCACCGACGCCGAGGTCACCGAGCTGCGCGGCGACCCCGAACTGCGCGAGGTGGAGATCACCACCCGCGCCGGCGACCGCAAGGTGCTGCCGGCGCAGACCGTGGTGGCCGCGCTCGGCTTCACCGCCGACCTCGGGCCGATCGAGTCCTGGGGCCTGGAACTGGACCGGCGCGCCGTGCGGGTGGACACCACCATGCGCACCGCGCGCGAGCGCGTGTACGCGGCCGGTGACGTGGCCGCCTACCCGGGCAAGGTCAAGCTCATCGCCACCGGCTTCGGCGAGGCGGCCACGGCCGTCAACAACATCGCCGTGGCACTCAACCCCGAGGCCCACCTGTTCCCCGGCCACTCCAGCGACAACGGCTGACCAGCCGGCGCGCCGACCCCGGCCCGGGCCCCGGTCCGGGCCCCGGCCCGCGAGTGCGGCTCGGGGCCCGCTGATGGGGCCAACTCGGGGACCGCCGACTACGGCAGGGGCGGCAGCGGGTCCTCGTGCCCGTCGCCGGACCAGCGGTCGAAGTCCACCGACGCGTACTGGCGCAGCTTGGTCAGCCGGTGGAACCCGTCGATCATCCGCACCGTGCCGGACTTGGACCGCATCACGATCGACTGGGTGGTGCAGCCGCCCGACCGGTAGTGCACGCCGCGCAGCAGGTCGCCGTCGGTGATGCCGGTCGCGCAGAAGAACACGTTGTCGCCGCGCACCAGGTCGTCGGTGGTCAGCACCCGGTCCAGGTCGTGGCCGGCGTCGATGGCCTTCTGCCGCTCGTCGTCGTCCTTGGGCCACAGCTTCGCCTGGATCGCCCCGCCCATGCACTTCAGCGCGCTGGCCGCGATGATCCCCTCCGGCGTGCCGCCGATGCCGATCAGCAGGTCCACGCCGGTGCCGGGACGCGCGGCCGAGATCGCGCCGGCCACGTCACCGTCGGAGATGAAGTGGATGCGCGCCCCGGCCGCCCGGATCTGCTCCACCAGTTCGGCGTGCCTCGGCCGGTCCAGCACGCACACGGTCACGTCGGACACGTCGGTGTGCTTGGCCTTGGCCACCCGGCGGATGTTCTCGGCGACCGGCGCGGTGATGTCGATGACGTCCGCCGCCTCCGGGCCGACCGCCAGCTTCTCCATGTAGAACACGGCCGACGGGTCGAACATGGCGCCCCGCTCGGCCACGGCCAGCACGGCCAGCGCGTTGGGCATGCCCTTGCTCATCAGCGTGGTGCCGTCGATCGGGTCCACGGCCACGTCGCACTCGGGGCCGTCGCCGTTGCCCACCCGCTCGCCGTTGTAGAGCATCGGGGCCTCGTCCTTCTCGCCCTCCCCGATGACCACCACGCCGCGCATGGACACCGTGCCGACGAGCTGGCGCATGGCGTCCACGGCCGCGCCGTCGCCGCCGTTCTTGTCGCCCCGGCCGACCCACCGGCCGGCCGCCATGGCCGCCGCCTCGGTCACCCGGACGAGTTCCAGCGCGAGGTTGCGATCCGGGGCCTCGCGCCGACGTTCGGCCCCCGCGCCCGCCGGACCAGCCGGGGCGGGACGGGAATCGGACGCACTGCTGGACGGGCTCGAACTGGGCATGACGCCTCCTCGCACGTTCGGCAGAATCACGTGACCGGCGCACCGGCCCGGTGCGCGGCGGATCAGCGCGCACCCGACCCCGCGCGCCGGCCGGCAAGGCCACGCGCAGCGCCGCGTCGTTGCCGGCATCCTCGCAGATCAGGCCGGTGCTCACCGGGCTCGCGGCGCCCCGGGTGGCCCACGTCACCGGGCGGGGGAGCACAAGATCGGTCCAGAGCCGCGAAATACCATGGGCGGGTGGGAGACACACCAGCCAACGAGCCAGCCGCCGGGCGGACCGCCGGTGCCCAGCCCGCCGGAGCGGGTCGGCGCCCGGCCGGCCGGGGCCTGCGGGACATGGTGCTCTCCCTGGTGGTGCTGGGCGTGTTGGTGGTGGTGCTCGGCGGGATCAGCCGGGGGTGCTCGTTCAGCCCGGGCGGCCCGTCGGTGGACAGCGCCGCCGGACCCACCGTGGACCAGGACGTGGCCCTGCACCGGGCGGCCGGCCTGGTCGACTTCCCGGTGCGCGAACCCCAGTTGCCGGCCGGCTGGCGGGCCAACTCCTCGGACACCGTCACCACGGCCGCCGGCGCCACCTCCGTGCAGGTCGGCTGGCTCACCGCGCAGGGCCGCTACCTGCGGCTGGCCCAGTCCTCGGCCGAGGTGGTCGACCTGGTCCGGCTGGAGGCCGACCTGGCCGCGGACGCGCAGCCAAGCGCCGGCCCGACCATGGAGGTCGACGGACAGGTGTGGACCGAGTACCCGGGCCGGCAGGACGAGCGGTCCTGGGTGACCGACCTCGCCGGGGTGCGGCTGCTCATCACCGGCAACGGCGACCAGGACGAGGTGCGGACCGTGGCCGCCGCCGTGCAGCGGGCGCCCACGCTGCCCTCGATCAGCGGCTAGCGCTGCCCGGCCGGAGCACCTGCCCCCGCACCGCCGGTGACTCCACCGCGTGCACGAAGGCGCGGGCCACCTCGGCGGCCGGGGTGCCGTCGGCGCCGTCCAGGCCCATCCCCTCCAGGGTTTCCCGCACCCAGCCCGGGCTGACCGCGTTCACCCGCAGGCCCCGGGGCAGTTCCGTGGCCGCGGCCCGCACGAAGGCCTCCAGCCCGGTGTTGACCAGCGCGCCGAACGCGCTGCCCGGGGTGGGGCGCGTGAACGTGCCGCTGGTGAGCGTGACGGACCCGCCGTCACGCAGGTGCCGGACGGCCCGGCGCACCAGGTGCACCTGGCCCAGCAGCTTGCTGTGCAGGCCGTGCGTGTAGTCCTCGTCCGAGTCGGTGGTCAGCGGCGCCAGCCGCCCGCTGCCGGCGCAGCAGATGACCGCGTCGACGTCGGACACCGAGGCGAACAGCGCGTCGAGGGAGGCCGCATCGGCCATGTCGACCCGCACCGGCCCGCGCCGCCCGGCCCGCACCACCTCGTGGTTGGCCGCCAGCGCGGCCACCACCGCGGTGCCGATCGTGCCGGACGCGCCAACAACAATGATCTTCACGTGGACGTTCGCCCTTCTCCCGGGTGTGCGGCGGCCCAGTGGCGCGCCGCGCCCACGAGTCTGTGTCCGGCGTGACCGGCTACCCAGCCCCCTGCCGTGGGTAGCACCGGGAGGGGTAGGAACGGCCGGGGCGGTCCGGCCGGGGGGGGGGGGGGGGGGGGGGGGGGGGGGGGGGGGGGGGGGGGGGGGGGGGGGCGGTCCGGGCGGGCCGTGCTGGTCGGCCCGCGAAACTGTCAGACCCCAGCGGTAACGTGATTTTCGGGGGACCCCCCACGAGGGGACCTTTCCGCAGGTGTGGCCTGGTGCTGGGCAACCGGGGGATGTCGGCCCGGCTGGCCGGTTCGGCAGCGTGGTCGCCGTCGTGCCGCGCTCCGGTGCCCTGAGTCCAGGTGCCCTGAGCCCGGGAGCCCTGAGCCCGGGAGTGCTGAGTCCCGCGCGCTACTCCTGCGCGGTGTCGGCCACGTCCTCCTCGACCACGGCCAGTGCGGCGTCAACGCGCTCGCGCGCGCCGGCCAGGTGCCGCTCGCAGATCCGGGTCAGCAGTTCGCCGCGCTCCCACAGGGCCAGCGAGTCCTCCAGGGACAGCCCGCCGGCCTCCAGCCGCCGCACCACCTCGACCAGTTCGTCCCTGGCCTGCTCGTAGCCCAGTTCGGGCTGGCCGGCCGAGCCGGGCGGCAGGTCCTGGGCGTCGGCGGACCGCGCCGAGGCCGCCGCCCCGGCCAGCCCGGCCAGCTGGTTGTCGTTCACGTGGTCGAACTCCCCAATCGGCTGTGCACGCAGACCACCGCGGTGGCCACGGCCTGGTCGTAGCCGGCGAACGCCTCGGCGAACTCGGCACCGTCACCTTCGCGGATCGCTTCCTCGATGCGCCCCTCGGCCTCGGCGACCCGCCTCCGGTGCACCGCCCCGTCAGTCAACCACCACCGGGTGCCGGCATAGGCCGAGGTGGCCTCGGACAGCTCCCGCAACCGGTCGACCAGTTCCCACCGGCCCGGCCCGTCGCACCCGGCCAGCAGCGCGGTCCAGCAGTGCGCGGCAGCGGTGTTGGCGGCCTCGGCCTTCTCGTGCACGGTGCGCGCGTCGGTGTCGTGCACGCCCGCGGCCGACGTGGTCGCCCCGGCGGTCGGGGCCGATCCGGTCGGCCCCGCCGACCCGGCTGGCGCGGTTGAGCCGGCCGAGCCCGCCGGTGCGGATGTGCCCACCGGTGCGGATGAGGCGGACGGGGCGGGCGCGGCGGACGCCGTGGCGGTCGGCCACACCGAGGCCGCCTTGTCGGGCTTGCCCCGCTGCGCCACCTCCCGGGTGGCGGTCACCGTCAACGGGAGGAATGTGGGTTCACGCGCCAGGTACGCCACCACTGCCTCCGCTTGCCATTGGGTTGTTGTCCCCGAGATCTGCTCCGTCGTCGGACACCACCGCGTGCACCGCTCCGTCGGTCAGTCGAACACGCAGCAGCGTGCCGGCTGGCGCGTCAGACACCGATCGGAGCACGTCAACGGCTCCAGCCGGATCTATTCGTTGCACCACGGCGTATCCCCGAGCCAGAGTGGCCGCCGGTCCCAAGGTCGTCAAGCGTGCTTTCGTGGCGGTCAACCCGTTCTGTTCCACGGCCAGAGCCGCGGAAACGGCCCGACGGGCCCGATCGCGCAACGCGTGGATGTCCTCGGCGCGCCGCCGCAGCGGGCCGAGAGGGTCGGCCAGGGCCGGTCGGCTGCGCAGCGAGTCCAGCAGCCGGCGCTCCCGATCCACCCATCCGTGCAGGGCGCGGCGGCCTCGATCACGCAGTTGGCGCAGCCGCGCGGTCTCCTCGGCGACGTCCGGGACAACCCGTTTGCCGGCGTCGGTCGGGGTTGAACAGCGCAGGTCAGCGACGTGATCGAGGAGCGGTGTGTCGGGCTCGTGGCCGATCGCGCTGACCACCGGGGTGCGGCAGGCGGCCACCGCGCGGCACAGCGCCTCGTCGGAGAACGGGAGCAGGTCCTCCACGCTGCCGCCGCCCCTGGCCAGCACGATCACCTCGACCGACGGGTCAGCGTCCAGGGTGGACAGCGCGGTGCGGATCTGGGGCACCGCGGTGACGCCCTGCACCGCCACGTTGATCACCCGAAAGCGGGCCGCCGGCCAGCGGGCTCTGGCGTTGGTCAGCACGTCCCGCTCGGCCGCCGAGGCCCGCCCGGTGATCAGGCCGATCCGGTTGGGCAGGAACGGCAGCCGGCGCTTGCGCTCGGGCGCGAACAGGCCCTCGGCGGCCAGCAGCCGCCGCAGCCGCTCGATCCGGGCCAGCAGTTCGCCGATGCCCACCGCGCGGATCTCGTCCACGCGCAGGCTGAGCGTGCCGCGCCCTGGGTAGAAGGTGGGCTTGCCGTGGACGATCACCCGGTTGCCCTCGACCACGCCCGGCTGCTGGCCGCGGACCAGCCCGATCGGGCAGGTCAGCGTCATGGACATGTCCGCGGACGGGTCGCGCAGGGTGATGAACGCGGTGGCGGTGCCCGGCCGGGCCGAGACCTGGGTGACCTGGCCCTCCACCCACACCGCGCCCAGCCGGTTGATCCAGTCGGCGATCTTCCTGGCCACCGTGCGCACCGGCCACGGCTGCTCCGGGGATGTCGGTCCGGTGTTCACGACTGGGCACGCACTGTGGCGATGCGCCTGGTCAGCATGCCGACGAAGGCGGGGCGAGCCGCGTGGGAGCGCTCAAAGGCCAGCAGTTGTTCCAGCTCGTCCGCTGACAGGCCGCGCATCCGGGCACGCACCTGGGGCAGGGACAGCGCCGTGTAGTTGGGCAGGGCGGCGGGACCGTCCTCGGCCGGGGTCTGGTCCGCACCGGAAGACGGGGCCTGGTCCGCGGCGGGAGCCGCGTCGGCGTCCCGCGCGGCGTCCTCGGACTCCTCCGCGACCCGCTCCGCGTCGGCCAGGGCCTGCTCCTCCACCGCCCACGGGTCCGGGGCGGTGTCGGGCGCACCGAGGTTGTCGGCCTCGGTAGCGAATGTCACACCGCGCCGCGCACCCGCGGCGGCCCGGGAGGGGCTGGCCGGCTCATCCTGGTCGGCTGGTTCGTCCTCGTCGAAGGTCGCCCACGCCGGCGCCTCCTCGGCCGGCCGCAGCGCGGAGAGCAGGTCGTCGCCCTTGATGGCCAGCTCGGTGACCTGCTGCTGGAGCCGCATGGACAACTGGAGAGCCTCGCTGACCACCGTCACGGGCAGCCCGGCGAGCTGCTGCGGAAGCTGGCGAGCGCGTTCCACGGCGGCGACCGCGAGACCGGCGGCGACGCGCACCGGCAGTGGCAGTGGCTTCATGGTCCCTAGCCTGCCCCAGTCAGTGGCCTCCTGCCCACTCCGTGAACTGGCGGCCGGACGTGACCCAGCTGACCGGGCGGTGTCGAGTGACGCCAATCCGTCGCCCGTACGCTGGACGCATGACCGCCCGCATCTCCTCGCTGGACCTGGATGAACTGCCGGGCCAGGAGCGGACAGCCGCTGAGACGAGCCGCCCCGCCGCCGACACCGAGACCACCCGTCCCCGGCGGGTGCTGCTGGCTAAACCCCGGGGGTACTGCGCCGGCGTGGACCGCGCCGTGGTGACGGTGGAGAGGGCACTGGAGACCTACGGTGCCCCGGTGTACGTGCGCAAGGAGATCGTGCACAACCGGCACGTGGTGCAGACCCTGTCCGAGCGCGGGGCGATCTTCGTGGACGAGACCGACGAGGTGCCCGAGGGCGCGCTCGTGGTGTTCTCCGCGCACGGGGTCTCCCCGGAGGTGCACCGGCAGGCCGCCGAGCGCAACCTCCGCACCATCGACGCCACCTGTCCCTTAGTCACCAAGGTGCACCAGGAGGCCAAGCGGTTCGCCCGGGACGACTACGACATCCTGCTGATCGGCCACGAGGGGCACGAGGAGGTCGAGGGCACCGCCGGGGAGGCACCCGAGCACATCCAGCTCGTCGACGGCCCCGAGGACGTGGACAAGGTCAGCGTGCGCGACCCGAGCAAGGTGATCTGGCTGTCCCAGACCACGCTGAGCGTGGACGAGACCATGGAGCGGGTCGAGCAGCTGCGGAACAGGTTCCCGCTGCTCCAGGACCCGCCCAGCGACGACATCTGCTACGCCACGCAGAACCGCCAGGTCGCGGTGAAGGCCATGGCCCCCGAGTGCGACCTGGTGCTGGTGGTCGGCTCGCGCAACTCGTCCAACTCCAAGCGGCTGGTCGAGGTGGCCCTGCAGGCCGGCGCCCGCGCCGCCCACCTGATCGACTACGCCAGCGAGGTGGACCCCGACTGGCTGACCGACGTGGGCACGATCGGCATCACCAGTGGCGCGTCCGTGCCGGACGTGCTGGTGATGGACCTGCTGTCCTGGCTGGCCGAGCGCGGCTGGGGCGAGGTCGAGGAGATCACCACGGCCAACGAGAAGATCGCCTTCGCCCTGCCCAAGGAGCTGCGCAGGCGCCGCGAGGACCGCACGGGCACGGTTCGCTGACCACGCCGGTGGACCGGCGCCGCTGAGGCCGGGCCGGATCGGCCGCGTTGCTGGACCGGCCGGGTTGTCAGGGGCGCCGGTTAGCGTCCGGGCCATGAGCGAGGACACCGCCGACACGATCGGGTCGCCCGGACTGGCCGGACTCACCGACTACGAGCGCGGCTGGGTCGGTGTGCTGGACGAGCTGCGCGGCTGCCCGGCGATCGAGGTCTTCGAGGACAGCATCATGCCGGTCACCCTGGTGGCGGCCGACGCGGCCGAGGCGTGTGCCGAGATCGAGCGGCGGTTCGGGGTCAGCCTCGACCCGGCGTTCCAGCGCAGCCACCTCAGGTTCTCCATGCTCGGGTGCGCCTGGCAGACCGTTGACCCGTGGCCCGAGCAGGCCCGCTGGCCCGAGGTGCACGGCGAGTTCTACCTCTCCGAGCTGTGCTCGGTGTTCGAGAACGGCAGCCCGGTGCGCCCGGGAGACGGCTGGTACTGGAGCACACCGGAGGAGCACCAGTTGCTGTCCGAGTTCCGCCTGTTCGACGGGAGCGCGTACGGCGGCACGGGCTTTCACGGCGCGCTGCGCATCCAGCCCGGTGTGCGCAACCCGGAGATCTGGTACAGCCACGTCAAGCGCGGTCACTGGCGGCTGGACCTGGACTATCGCGGCTACCTGGACGCGCTGCGGGTGACCAGGGGCACCTACGGCTGGCAGTACCTGTTCGCCGACGAGGACGCGCTGGTCGGCGACGACTGCGAGTTCGAGGTCGAGAACCTCACGGCCATGCTCGACGTGTTCCCGGAGTGGTTCCCCGAGCACGACTACGCCCCGCTGCACGAGCGGCTGGCGCGCCGCCTGGCGGCCCGGGAGCGGTGACCGCGCGGCCGCGCGCACCAGGCGATCGCCGGTCGGCGCGCCGCGGCTGGGCGATCAGTCGTCGAAGAAGTCGTCCTCGTCGCGGGGGCGCGGGCGGCGGCCACGGGCCCGGTCCGGGCTGGCCGAGCCGCCCTCACGGCGGGGGCGGTCCGCGGCGGGGCGGCCCTTGGCCGGCGCACCAGACCGGTTCTGCCTGCCAGGGCGGCGCTCGTCGTCGGCGCGGCCGGCCCTGGTCGCGCTGGCCCGCGCCGAGCCGCGGCGCTCAGCCGGACCGTCCAAGTCGTCGTCGTCCCGGGAGCTGCGCAGGGCCTGGCGTTCGTCCTTGGACAGCCGGTGCGGGTCGCGCTGCGTGAGCATGCGCAGCACCCCGACCAGGACGGTGACCGCCGTGGTGATGGCCATGATGGGGAAGCTGTTGATCAGCGGTGTGCCGATCACCAGCGCCTTGCCGGTCATGCCCCCGGAGGGCAGCCCGCTGGTGAGTAACACGGCCACCACCACCGTGATCGCGAGGATCAGCGGCGGCTGCACCATCGGCCCGAACAGGCTGCGGCGCCGCACCCCGAGCACGGCCAGCAGACAGCCGAGGAAGTACCCGACCTGGAAGACCAGACCGAGGCTCTGCTGGGTCATGCTCTGGCTCTGCATGTTGAGGTACGCGCAGACAACCGACAGCAGCAGGGCCACTATGACCGCGGCCCACCAGGGCAGCCCCCGGAAGGAGCCGACAATGGCCCGGTCGTTCCATGGCGTGGTGGTCGTTGGCTCGCCGTCAAGGTCGTCTCGGCGGTCGCGCGTCGCGGTCACGGGGGCACACGGTAGACCGTTCGCCGTGGGTGACCTGTCAGCTATCGGCAACTCGCACCGGACAATGAGATCAACTAGGGTGTTTCGTCCGTTTTTGCGCTCCTTGTAACCGGAGAAGTAGGGAGTTCACCAGTCGGCGGGCGCCGCTGGGGGCAGCCGGCGGCCCGCTGGAGTCAGCCGGCAGGCCACTGGTCGGTGGGTCGGTGGGTCGGCGGGCCGCCGGTGGGGCAGTCGGTGGGTCAGTCGGTGGCCAGTTCCTGGGTGAGCGGCTGCGGCACGGGTGTGGAGCCCGCCGACGGGTCCTCCGCCCGGCGCACCGGGGCGATCGGTGTCGGGCTGGCCGAGGCGTCGGTGATCGGCTCCACCGTGGCGCGGAAGCTCTCCAACGCGTCCAGTTCGCGGCGGCGCGCCGACAGGAAGCGCTGCAGGTGTGTGCTGGACAGGTTGACCGCGTCCACGGCTGTGCCGGCCGCGCGGTGCGCCCTGGCCGCCTGGGCCCGCACCTGCTCCACGTCGGCGGCGATGGTCCGGTCGGTGGCGGCGAACAGCGCGGCCGAGGCGACCACGGCGAACCCGGTCGGCCCGCACAGGAACACCCGGCGGTCCAGCAGCCAGCGCAGCAGCTCCGGGTCGGTGTCCAGGGCGGCGACCACGGCCGCGTCCGAGGGCACGAACATGATCGTGCCGTAGATGGCGTCGGCCCACCGCTGGTAGCCCTTGCCGGCCAGTTCGGCCGCGCGGGAGCGGATGTTGCGCACGTGCACGCGCAGCGCGTCCAGCCGTTCGGCCGGGTCGTCCGTTTCCACCGCCTCCACCCAGCAGGCCATGCTCATCTTGGCGTCCACCGGCACCCGCCGGTCGCCGCCGACCACCAGCAGCAAGTCGGGTTTTGCCGCGCCGCCCCCGGCCAGGTCGGTCTGCACGGTGAAGTGCAGGCCCTCGCGCAGCCCCAGCATCCGCGCGGTCTCCACGAGCACCTGCTCACCCAGTTCGCCCCGGCCGGAGATGGACGCGAACGCCACCTCGTAGCGGCGCAGCGCGGCCTGCTGGGCGTCGAACCGCTGCCGCTCCTGCTGCACGGCCGCGTGCGCGGCGTCGGCCCGCCGCACGCTGTCCTGGTAGAGCCGCCACAGCAGCAGCACCGCCCCGGCCAGCAACAGGGCCACCGCGACGGCCGCCGTGCTGATCACCACTGAGGCCACGTCCGCTCCCTCCCTCGCCTCGTGTCCGTGCCACCCCAACCTACGGTCGGCTGGCCGGCCGAGGGGCCCGCGCGGGCGGGACGGGACCGGCCGAACCGGACCGGCGCGGGCCGCACGCGGCGTGCGCGGAGCCCACCGCGTGCTCGAGCGACGAGTTGACCTGGCATGCCCGCAGTCAACCGAGCACCACCGACAGAAACCGCCCGGGGGAACCGCGGCCGACGATTTCTTCACCTGATCGAGTGACAACACCCGCGATGCGGTGCCGATCGGGGCCGCCACTAGCTTGGCACCATGCGAGTGCTGCACACCTCGGACTGGCACGTGGGCCGCACCTTCCACGGCCGGGATCTGCTCGACGCGCAGGAGCAGGTGCTCGGCGGGCTCGCCGACCTGGTCAGCGACGAACAGGTGGACGTGGTGGTGATCGCCGGCGACCTCTACGACCGGGCGGTCCCCTCCGGCGAGGCCGTGCAGACCTGCGCCAGAGTGCTGCGCCGCGTCCGCGAGGCCGGCGCGCGCATCGTGCTCACCCCCGGCAACCACGACTCGGCCCCCCGGCTCGGGGTGTTCGGCGAGTTCACCGAGGCGGGTGGGCTGCACGTGCGCACCGCCGTCACCGACCTGCACCGCCCGGTGCTGCTCACCGACCGGCACGGGCCGGTCGCCCTCTACGGCATTCCCTTCCTCGAACCGGAGCCGGCCCGGCGCGCGCTGGCCGCCCCGCAGGCCAAGGGGCACGCCGGGGTGCTCGCCGAGGCGATGAACCGGATCCGCGCGGACCTGGCCGGCCGGGGCGAGGGCGTGCGCTCGATGGTGCTGGCGCACGCGTTCGTCACCGGCGGGCAGGGCTGCGAGTCGGAGCGGGCCATCACCGTCGGCGGGCTGGACCACGTGCCGGGCAGCGTGTTCGACGGCGTGGACTACGTGGCCCTCGGCCACCTGCACGGCCCGCAGACCCTGGCCGAGCACCTGCGCTACTCGGGCAGCCCGATCGCCTACTCGTTCTCCGAGCGCGCGCACCGCAAGTCGGTGTGGCTGGTGGAGCTGGACGAGGGCGGACTGGCCGGGGTGGAGAGCCGGGAACTGCCGGTGCCCCGAGCACTGAGCCGGCTGACCGGGCGGCTGGACGACCTGCTCACCGACCCGGCGCACGAGCCGCTGACCGACCACTTCCTGTCGGTGGTGCTGACCGACCCGGTGCGGCCCCTGGACGGGCTGCGCCGGTTGCAGCGCCGGTTCCCGCACGCCGTGCACCTGGAGTGGCAGCCGGACGGGGGGCGGGCCGGCCGGCCGCTGCGCTTCGCCCAGGCCGTGCGCGGCCGGACCGACCACGAGGTGGCCTGCGGGTTCGTCAGCGACTGCCGGGGCAGCGAGCCCACCGAGGGCGAGCGGGCCCTGCTCGGCCAGGCACTGGCCGCGGTGCACCGGGCGGAGGTGCTGGTGTGAGGCTGCACCGGCTGGAGCTGACCGCGTTCGGCCCCTATCCCAAGCGCGAGGTCGTCGACTTCGACGCGTTGGGCGCGGACGGCCTGTTCCTGCTGCACGGCGACACCGGCGCGGGCAAGACCACGCTGCTGGACGCGGTGGCGTTCGCCCTGTTCGGCGCGGTGCCCGGGGCGCGGGAGGAGGCCAAGCGGCTGCGCTGCGACTACGCGCCACCGGAGGTGGGCACCGAGGTGGCGGTGGAGCTGACCGTGCAGGGCCACCGGCTGCGCATCGTGCGCAGCCCCGAGTACCTGCGGCCGAAGAAGCGCGGCGGCGGCACCACCAAGCAGCAGGCCAGGGCCAGCCTGGACTGGCTGTCCACGCCGCCCAGCGGGTACAGCCGCGAGCCGTTGACCCGCATCGACGAGGTCGCCCGCACGGTCGGGCGGCTGCTGGGCATGAGCAAGGAGCAGTTCTTCCAGGTGGTGCTGCTGCCGCAGGGCGAGTTCGCCCGGTTCCTGCGCGCGGACACCGCCGAGCGGGAGAAACTGCTGGAACGGCTGTTCGGCACCGAGCACTTCGGCAGTGTGGAGCAGTGGTTCCGGGAGCGGCGCACCGAGCACAAGCGGGCCGTGGACGCGGCCAGCCAGGGCGTGCGGGAGCTGGTCGCCCGGGTGGCGCAGGCCGCCGGCGAGGAGCCGCCGGAGAACCTGGAACCGGACCGGCCCGCCGACGAGCGGTGGCTGGCCGAGCTGGTGCGACGGCGGCAGCAGGCCACCCGGGCCGCCGAGGCCGAGCACCAGCGGGCCGAGGCCGACCGGGACCGCGCCGAGACCGAGCTGGCCCGGTTGCGCGCGCTGGCCGAACGGGTCAACCGGGTGCGCTCGGCCCGCACCGAGCTGGCCGAGCTGGCCGAGCGCGCCGACCAGCGGGCCGCCTGGCAGGAGGAACTGGCCGCGGCGCAGGCCGCCGCGCCCGTGGTGGCGGCGGACGCGGCCGTCCGGCAGGCCGCCGACCAGCTGCGGCGGGCCGAGCAGATCGAGGCCGCCGCCCGGCGCGACCTGGTCGCGGCCGGTGCCGGTGACACCGCGGACGACGTGGTGGCGCGGCTGCGGGAGCGCGCCGGCCAGGCCCGGGAACAGGCCGGCGAGCTGGCCCGGCTGGTCACCGAGGAGACCCAGCAGCACCGCGACCGGGCCCGGATCGGCGAACTGGACCGCGCCGAGCGGCAGCTGGCCGAGCGGGCCACCGCCCTGGACGCGGCCGCCGCCGAACTGGCCGAGCGGGTCGAGCGGACCCGGCGGGAGCTGGCCGAGGCGGACCGGGCCGGCGCCGTGCTCGACGGGCTGGCCGCCCGCCGCGCCGAGCTGGCCGAGGCACTGGCCGACGCGCAGGCGCTGCCCGCCGCCCAGCGGGCGCTGGCCGAGGCCGAGACCGCGCACCACGCCAGCGTCGACGCCCACCAGCAGGCCCGGGAGAACCTGCTCGACCTGCGGCAGCGGCGGCTGGCCGGGATGGCGGCGGAGCTGGCCGGCACGCTCTCCGCCGGCGCGCCGTGCCCGGTGTGCGGGTCGGCCGAGCACCCCGCGCCCGCCCAGGCCGGGGCCGAGGCGGTCAGTGAGGCGGCCGAGCGCACCGCCGAACGCGCCGAGGCCACCGCCCAGCAGCGCCGCGATGCCGCGGCCCAGGCCCTGCACCAGGCCAGCCAGCGGCAGGAGACCCTGCTGGCCCGGCTGGCCGGCCGCACCGAGCACGACCTGCGGACGGCACTGGCCGCCGCGGTCGCCGAACACGAGCGCGCCGCCGCCTCGGCGGCCCGCCGCGACGAGCTGACCCGGCTGCTCGCCGAGCTGACCGCGCGCGGCGAGACCCTGGCCGGCCAGCGGCGCGGCGTCGACCAGGACGCGGCCTCGGCCCGCACCGAGCGGGACACCCTGCGCGCCCGCGCCGCCGAGCGGGAGCAGCTGCTGGACCAGGCCAGGGCCGGCCACCCGGACGTGGCCAGCCGGCGCGCGCACCTGCTGGACCTGGTCGCCGCGTGGGAGCGGCTGGCCGAGACCCGCGCCGACCGGGAGCTGGCGCGGCGGCGCCACGCCGAGCAGGAGCAGGCCCTGGCCGAGGTGGTGGCCGAGGCCGGGTTCACCGACGTGGCCGAGGCACTGGCCGCGGCCCGGCCCGACTCGGTGCGCGACAAGCTGGCCACCCAGATCCGCGACGCCGACGTGCGCGAGGCCACGGCCAGGCGGGTGCTGGCCGAACCGGAGCTGGCCGGCGTGGACCCCGACCAGGTGGTGGACCTGGAACTGGCCACCGCCGCGGTCGCCACCGCCCGCAACGTCGCCGACGTGGCCGTGGCCGGGCTGGAGGGCGCGCGGCGGCGGGAACGCGAGGTGGCGGCGCTGGCCGACCGGTTGCGCGCGGCCTGGGCCGAGCTGGCGCCGATCGAGGCCGCCCACGCCGAGCTGGACGCGTTGACCGACGTGGTGATCGGCAAGGGCCAGAACGCCGAGCGGATGTCGCTGCGCTCCTACGTGCTGGCGTCCCGGCTGGAGGAGGTGGCCGAGGCGGCCAGCCAGCGGCTGGGCCGGATGAGCCAGGGCCGGTACTCGTTCGTGCACTCGGTGGAGGCCGGGCCGCGCGGCACCCGGGGCGGGCTCGGCCTGGACGTGCTCGACGACTACTCGGGCCGCGTCCGCCCGGCCAAGACGCTGTCCGGGGGCGAGTCGTTCCTGGCGTCGCTGTCGCTGGCGCTGGGCCTGGCCGACGTGGTGGCCGCCGAGACCGGCGGGGCGCTGCTGGACACGCTGTTCGTGGACGAGGGCTTCGGCACGCTGGACGCGGACACCCTGGACGTGGTGATGGACACCCTGGACGAGCTGCGCGCCGGCGGTCGGGTGGTGGGTCTGGTCTCGCACGTGGAGGAGCTGCGGCAGCGGATCCCGGTGCGGCTGCGGGTGCGCAAGTCCCGCACCGGCTCCACCCTCCAGCTCACCAGCGGTTAGCGGTCAGCCGTCGTCGGGCAGCGTGACGCCGACGAGTTTGGTGAGGAACCGGTCGATCTGCTCGGCGGCCGGGGACCACGGCAGGTCCGGCTCGTTGATGCGCTGCGACAGCATGCCGTTCACCGCGGTGCGCAGGTCGATCGCGACCGTGGTCGGGTCGTCGGGCGGGGCCAGGCCCGCGTCCACGCACCGCCGCACCGCGGTCACGGTGCGCGCCACCAGCGCCTCCTTGAACGGCATGCCGAGCCGGCGGTGGACCTTGCTCTCGTGCAGCACCTTGTACAGGCCGGGGTGCTCCCTCGCCCAGCCGGCCTGCGCGAGGATGCGCGCCCGCAACTGGGCCACCGGACCCCGCTCGGCGGCCTCGGCGTCGGCCGCGTCGCCCACGCGCACCAGGTCCTCGTGGCAGCGCCGCATGACCGCCAGCACCAGCGCGTCGCGGTCGGGGAAGTGCAGGTAGACCGAGGTGGCGGCGATGGAGACCGCGCGCGCGACCGCGCGCAGGGACAGGGCCTCGTCGTCGCCGAGTTCGTCGAGCATCCGCTGGGCGGCGGAAATGATCTCGTCGCGCAGCCGGTCACCTTCGCCGCGCGCGTTGCGCCGCCGCCGGGGTGCGGGACCGGCGGCCGGGATGTCGTCGTTCATGGTCCGCCCATTTTAACTGGACAGCTGTAGTGCTACGGCTATAGCGTCACCTGTAACGCTACGACCGTAGCGCTACAGATGTTCGGAGGGATTTCCGTGACCATGACGACCAGTGCCGACGCGGACGCGGTGTCGCGTGCCAACCACGACCGGGTGAGCGCGCTCGACCCGGTCTTCGGCCAGATGGCCGGCGCCACCGTCCGGCACGCCTGGGCCGTTGCCGAGCTGACCGACCGGGAGAAGGTGTTCCTGTGCGTGGTGGCGGACGTCTGCCAGCCCAGCCTTGGGCTGCCGTTCGAACTGCACGTGCGCGCGGGCCTGGCCCGCGGCGTGTCCACCGCTGACATCCGGGCGCTGCTGCGCCTGATCTCCTACGACAGCGGGTACCCGGCCGCGCTGGCCGCCGTCGAGCGGCTCGTCGAGATCGAGGCCGCGCTCGGGATCGCCGCTCCGGAGGCCGAGCCCCTGCCGGTCGAGCTGCTGGAGACCGGGCCGGACGCCGCGCCGAGCCCGCTGCCGGCCCCGATCCGGGCCCAGCTGGTGGAGCTGGACGCGCACTTCACCGAGCACTTCGAGCTGCAGTCGAGGATGCGTGCGGTGAGCGGTCCCGGCACGCTCACCGTCCGCGAACGCGCGTTCGCGACCATGAGCGTCGACGTGCACTACCAGACGCTGGAGGAGACGTTCCAGGCGCACGTCAACCGGGCGCTGGGCGGGGGTGCGTCCGAGGCGGACGTGCGCGCGGTGCTGCGGTTCAACGCCCAGTTCGGGGTGACCCGGGCCTGGCGGGCCTGGAAGGCGCTCAACGCGCACCTGGCCGGGCTGGCCGCCACCGCCTGACCAGGGCGGTGAGCCGCCGCCCGGACCGCGCGGCGCGTGCCGGACGGCGGGAGTGGCGGGCTGAGTCGCGCCGCACCACGGCTCACCACCGGCTAGCCGAGCAGTGCGGCGGCCTGGGCGCGGGCGTGGCCGAGCGGGTCGGGGAAGACGTGCATGCCGTGGGCGACCAGTGCGCCCTCGTGCAGCAGCACCAGGGACCGGCCCAACTCCTCGGCCCGCTCCGGGTCGACCGCCTGCGCCAGGGTGGTGAACAGGGCGAGCGTCCACGCCTTCTGGCCGGTGATCAGCGGATAGGCCGGGTGGGACGGGTCGCTGATCTCGGCGTGCGCGTTGACCACACCGCAGCCCCGAGGGCTGTGCTCGCTCATCCAGGCCGCTGACGCGTCGAACACGGCGAGCACCCGGGCGATCGGCGTGTCCGGTGCGGCGGCCAGCCGTTCGGCGAGGAACGCGCGCCAGCGCTCGTCCCGGTCGGCCAGGTACTCCAGCACGATCTGGTCCTTGGCGCCGAACCGGTCGTAGAGCGTCTTCTTGGTGACCCCGGCCTCGGCGGCGATCAGGTCCACCCCGACCGCGTTGATGCCGCGCGCGTAGAACAGCCGACCGGCGGCGGCCAGCACCCGACGCGCGCCCGGAGTCATGGTGATCCGGGGGAGACCGGCGGTCGGCGACGGCGGGAGGGTCACGTCCACCACACCAGGGTATACCGATCTGTATAGTCGGTGACCGGAGCCAGGTATACCGATCTGTTTATCTGGGGGTAGATGTGAACCTCGTGCTCTCCGCCGCGTTCGTGCTGTGCTGGAGTTCCGGTTTCATCGGCGCCAAGCTCGGCGCGGGCAGCGCGTCCGCGCTCACCCTGCTGATGTGGCGGTTCCTGCCGCTGGCGGTGGCGCTGCTGGTGATCGCCCTCGTTCGCTCGGCCGCGTGGCGCGGGCTGACCGCGCGCGCCGTGGCCAGGCAGGCGGTGATCGGCCTGCTCTCGCAGAGCGGTTACCTGCTCACCGTCTACCTGGCGATCCAGTGGGGCGTGTCCACCGGCACCACCGCCCTGATCGACGGGGTCCAACCCCTGGTCGCCGGCGCGCTGGCCGGCCCACTGCTGGGTCAGGCCGTGTCGGGTCGCCAGTGGCTCGGCCTGGGGCTCGGCGTGGCCGGGGTCGCCCTGGTCACCGCCGCTGACGCCACCGCCGGCCCCGAGGTGGCCTGGTGGGCGTTCCTGGTGCCGTTCGCCGGCATGCTCGCGCTGGTGGCGGCCACCTTCCTGGACCGCCGCTCGGCCACCCCGGTCGACCCGCTGGTGGCCCTGACCATCCACTGCGTCACCAGCGCCGTGGCGTTCACCGGCCTCGCCGGGGCGACCGGGGCCGCCCGGCCGCCGGCCGAGCCCGCGTTCTGGGTCGCGGTCGCCTGGCTGGTGGCCCTGTCCACCCTCGGTGGCTACGGCCTGTACTGGCTGGTGCTCCGGCGCTTCGGGGTCACCCGGGTGAACACCCTGATGTTCCTGATGGCGCCGGTCACCGCGGTCTGGGGCGCGGCCGTGTTCGACGAGCCGTTCGGCCCGCGCACCGCGGTGGGCCTGGCCGTCAGCCTCGCCGCGGTGGTCGTGGTCCACCGCGGCGAGCCGACGCCGGCACGCGCGGGTGCGTCACCGGGTGGCCGCGGGACGCGCCCGGTCAGCGCTCCTCGTGGGTGAGCAGCCACTGCTTGGTGGCCACGCCCCAGCGGAACCCGCCCAGCCCGCCGCCGGTGCGCACCACCCGGTGGCACGGCACGAACAGGGCGGCCGCGTTCCGCGCGCAGGCGGCGGCCGCGGCCCGCACCGCGCTGGGCCGGCCGGCCAGGGTGGCGTAGTCGGCGTAGCTGACCGGCTTGCCCGCCGGCACCCCGCGCAGCACCGTCCACGCCCACTCGCGGAACTCGCCGGAGCGCTGCCGCACCTCGATCTCGTCCACGGCGGACAGTTCGCCCTCGTGGTAGGCGCGCACCGCGTCGGTCACCGCGCCCAGCTCCGGGCGCACCCGGGTCTGGGCGGGCCGCAGCGCGGGGGAGATGAGCGGCAGCAGCTGGTCGACCTGGCCGGTCCAGCCACTGGCCAGCACCGCGCCGTCGGCGTCGACCACGGCGGTGAACGGTCCGATCGGCGTGTCCATAGTGGACACATCTGCCGTGTTGCTGGTCACGCTGTTCTCCTTGAGTTGGTGGGCACCGCGGCGGAGGCCCGCCACAGGTGCATTCCGGCGTACGAGCGCCACGGCTGCCAGGCGCGGGCCCGCCTAGCCAGCTCGTCGGGGCTGGGCGGCAGGCCCAGGTGGGCCGCGCCCCGGCGCAGCGCCCCGTCACTGGTCAGCAACACGTCCGGCGCGCCGAGCAGGCGCATGACCACGTACCGCGCCGTCCACGGCCCCACCCCGGGGAAGGCCTCCAGTTCGGCGCGCAGCTCGTCGGCGTCCCGCCCCACGTGCGGGTCCAGTGTGCCCTCGGCCAGTGCCCGGCTGACCGCCAGCACCGCCTCGGTCCGCCGCGCCGGCCCGGACAGCACGCTGGCGCCGTGCTCGGCGATCACCTCCGGGGTGGGGAAGAGCCTGGTCAGCCCGGCGTCGGCAACATCGAGCCGGTCACCGAGCGCGGTGACCAGCGCACTGGTCGCGGTGCGCGCCGCGGCCACCGACACCTGCTGGCCCAGCACCGCCCGCACCAGCAGTTCGGCCCCGTCCACGCTGCCCGGCACCCGGATGCCCGGGGTGGCCGCCACCGACGCGGCCAGCGCCGGGTCGGCGGCCAGCACCTCGTCCACCGCGCACGGGTCGGCGTCCAGGTCGAACAGCCGGCGCAGCCGGGTCACCGCACTGCCCAGGTCGCGCAGGTCGGTCAGGCGCAGCACGCAGTGCACCGCGTCGGCGGCGGGCCGCAGCCACGCCGTGGCCGTGCCGTGCGCCAGCCGCAGGGTGCGGCCGTAGCCGCCCTCGGCCCGGTCGACCTCCTCCACGCCGGGCACCGCCCGCGCGGCCAGGAACGCCAGCACGCCCTCGGCGTCCAGCGGCGGCCGGAACGGCAGGCGCAGCGCGATCTGGCCGGGCCGGCCCGGCGCCGGGTCGGTCCTGGCGCGCCGGCGCGCGGCCTGCCGCAGCTCCGACGGGCTGGCCGCGAACACCGCGCGGATCGTGTCGTTGAACTGCCGCACGCTGGAGAACCCGGCGGCGAAGGCGATGTCGCTGACCGGCAGGTCGGTGGTCTCGATGAGCAGCCGCGCCGAGTGCGCCCGGTGCGCCCTGGCCAGCGCCAGCGGACCGGCGCCCAGCTCGGTGGTCAGCACCCTGGTCAGGTGCCGCTGCGAGTAGCCCAGCTGCCGGGCCAGGCCGGGCACGCCGTCCCGCTCCACCACGCCGTCGGAGATCAACCGCATCGCCCTGGCCGCCAGGTCGGCCCGCAGGTTCCACTCGGGCGAGCCGGGCACGGCGTCGGGCAGGCAGCGGCGGCACGCCCGGAAACCCGCCGCCTGCGCGGCCGCGGCGGTGTGGAAGAACCGCACGTTGGCGCGCTTGGGCGTGACCGCCGGGCAGGACGGTCGGCAGTAGATGCCGGTGGTGCGCACCGCCATGATGAAGGTGCCGTCGAACCGGGAGTCCCGGGCCGCCACCGCCCGGTAGGCGCGGCCCGGGTCCAGCCAGCTGGTCCGCTCCCGGACCTGGATGTGCCCTGTCACGGGTTCGATGCTGCCACCCGCCCAGCGGCTCGGCTGGCGGAAATCGGACGTGACCGTGCCGGCCGGGACGGGCGGTCCAGCGGGCGCTCCAGCGGGCGGACACGCCCACCCCGGCGCCCCGCCTACACTGGCCGACTGTGAGCCTGACCCTCGGCATCGTCGGACTGCCCAACGTCGGCAAGTCGACCCTGTTCAACGCGCTGACCCGCAATGACGTGCTCGCGGCGAACTACCCGTTCGCCACCATCGAGCCCAACGTCGGCGTGGTGCCGCTGCCCGACGACCGGCTGGCCAAACTGGCCGAGATCTTCAACTCCGAGCGGATCGTGCCCGCCACGGTGTCCTTCGTGGACATCGCCGGCATCGTCAGGGGCGCCTCCGAGGGTGCGGGGCTGGGCAACAAGTTCCTGGCCAACATCCGCGAGGCCAACGCCATCTGCCAGGTGGTGCGGGTCTTCGACGACCCGGACGTGGTGCACGTGGAGGGCGCGGTCAACCCGGCCGACGACATCGAGACCATCCACACCGAACTGATCCTGGCCGACCTGCAGACCCTGGACCGCGCGCTGCCCAGACTGGAGAAGGAAGCCCGCACGCAGAAGGACAAGCGGCCCGCGCTGGAGGCCGCCCAGGCCGCCAGGGGCGTGCTGGACGGCGGACGCACCCTGTTCCACGCACAGTCCGAAGTGGACACGTCGCTGCTGCGCGAGCTGAACCTGTTGACCACCAAGCCGTTCCTGTACGTGTTCAACGCGGACGAGGGCGTGCTCAGCGACGAGACCCGGCGCGCGGAACTGCGCGAGCTGGTCGCCCCGGGCGACGCGGTGTTCCTGGACGCCAAGGTCGAGGCGGAACTGCTGGAGCTGGACGAGGAGTCGGCCAGGGAACTGCTGGAGTCCATCGGCCAGCCCGAGCCCGGCCTGCACGCGCTGGCCAGGGCCGGGTTCCACACCCTCGGTCTGCAGACCTACCTGACCGCCGGCCCCAAGGAGTCCCGCGCCTGGACCATCCCGCAGGGCGCCACCGCCCCGCAGGCGGCCGGCGTGATCCACACCGACTTCGAGCGCGGCTTCATCAAGGCCGAGGTGGTTTCCTTCACCGACCTGGTCGAGGCCGGCTCCATGGCCGCCGCCCGCGCCGCCGGCAAGGTGCGCATGGAGGGCAAGGACTACGTGATGGCCGACGGCGACGTCGTCGAGTTCAGGTTCAACGTCTGAGCCCCAGCCGGTGCGATCGCCTGCGGGTGACCGATGCTGAACGGGGAGTAAACGCCGCGCCTCCCGTGTTGTAACCCCCGAACGAGGGAGGGGACGGGAGCCGATGAGCCTTCGCCAGTACGAGTACGCCCTGGCCGTCGCCGAGGAGGGTTCGGTGACGGCGGCGGCGGAGCGGCTGCACGTCGCGCAGCCGTCGGTGTCCCAGCAGATCCGCAGCCTGGAGCGGGAACTCGGCGTGACGCTGTTCGCCCGCACGCCGACCGGACTGGTGCCCACCGTGGTCGGCCGCGCGTTCCTGCGGGAGGCGGAGGTCGCGGTGAGCGCGTGGCGGCGGGCGCGGGCCACGGCGCGGGCCGGTGCCGACGAGCTGGTGGGCGAGCTGGTGGTGACGGCGCAGATGGGCCTGGGCGCGCGGCAGCTGCCGGACGCGCTGGCCGCGCTGCGCCGCCGCTTCCCCCGGCTGGAGGTCACCGTCTTCGAGGAGCCGAACGTCGCCGAGCTGGAGCGGCTGGCGCGCCAGGGCGTGCTGGATCTCGCCCTGATGGCCACGCTGTGCGAGGAAGGCCCGTACGAGGGCCACCGCCTCGGCGCCGAGGAGTTCGTCGTGGTGCTGGGTGAGGGGCACCGGCTGCTCGCCGCGGACCGGGTCGAGCTGGGCGACCTGGCGGGGGAGCCGTGGGTGCGGTTCGACCGCGACAGCGCGCTCGACGGCGTGCTGCGGGACGTGCTGCGGGACAACGGGCTGGCGCCGACCACGGTCGCCCGGGTGTCCCAGACGGCGACGGCGGTGCGCTGGGCCGCCCACGGGCTGGGGGTGACGCTCGTCCCGGTCTCCGCGGTGCCGCACGGTCACTGCCACCTCGTGCGCCCGGTGTTCCCGGCCGTGTCCCAACCCGTCGTCGCCGCGATCCGGCCCGGTGCCGGCCCGGCGGAGACGGCCCTGCTCGACCTGCTGCGTCAGCAGACCTGGTGCGAGACGCCGTCCCCGCGCGGGCGTCCGGACGGCGCGCCGGTGTTCTCCCAGCCGATCCCGCCCGCCGCTGGCGTCAGAGCTGGCTGACGCCGCCGTCCACGGCCAGCTCGGCGCCGGTGGTGTAGGTGGCGTCGAAGGCGAGGAACGCGGCCGCCCTGGCGACCTCCTCGGGGGTGCCGAAGCGCCCCATCGGGTTGTCCGCGGCCAGCTGCGTCCTGAGCTGCTCGGCGGCCTCCTCGGTCATCGCGTTCGCCAGGATTCCCGTCTCCACGGGACCGGGGCTGACCGCGTTGACCCGGATCCCGCGCGGAAGCAGCTCGCGGGCGAGGCTGCGGGCCATCGAGCGCAGCGCCGCCTTGCCGGCCGCGTAGGCACTGATCGCCGGCATGCCGATGACGTTGGCGACCGAGGTGGTGAGGACGATGCCCGCATTCGTGCTCAACAGCGGGGCGAGCTTCTGCACGGTGAAGTAGGCGCCCTTGACGTTGATCTCGAACAGTTCGTCGTACACCTGCTCGGTCATCGACTCGAAGGGCACGTTGCGGACGATGCCGGCGTTGACGAACAGGGCGTGCAGCGTGCCGAATTCGCCCCGCGCCCGGTCGGCCAGCGCGTCCAGATCGGACAGTGCGGCCACGTCACCCCGGACGGTCACCGCGCTCTCGCCGAGCCGCTCCCGCGCGGCGTCGAGCGTGGCCTGGGAACGACCGGTGATCAGCACGCGCGCGCCCCGGTCCACCAGCAGTTGGGCGATCCCGAACCCGATTCCGCTGCCGCCACCCGTGATCACCACGTTCTTGCCGCTGTACTCACCCATGTCAGGATTCCTCTGTCCTCTCGCGCGAACTGATGAGTTCTTCGTGCTCGGAACCGGCGTTTCCGAAATGCCGTTGACGCCAATTCCGTTCGTCCGCCCGACGGAAGAAACAACGACGTGCGCAGCGCGTCAAGCTGCGGATAAATCGCGGTAATCATCTCGTCGAGCGCTGTTTCACGGTACGTCCGGAAATGCGCGAGAAGCAAAGACGAAATACCAGTGGGCGCCATAGGGAGTTCCTATGGCGCCCTGCTCCGCTGGCCCGTGCCCGGGTCCAGCGCTGACGTGCGTCAGCCGGTGAAGGCGGCGCGGTGGTCCTGCGCCCAGGCGGCGAAGGTGCGGGCCGGCCGGCCCAGCACGCGCTCGACATCACCGGTCACGACGGCGTTGCCGCCCCGCGCGACCAGGCGTGCCCCGCTGACGGCGGTCTCGACGAAGGCGGGGGCCAGCCCGGCCGCGACCAGTTGCTCGCGGTAGCGCTCCAGCGGCAGGTCAACGGTGTCGATGGCGCGGCCGAGGACCCGACCCAGCTGTGCGGCCATGTCGGGCACGCTCAGCAGTTCCGGACCGGTCAGGGTGTGCACGTGCCCGTCGTGGTCGGCTGAGGTCAGGGCCCGCGCCGCCACCTCGGCCACGTCCCGGGGGTCGATGACGCCCTGGGCGCCGGTTCCCGTCGGGTTCGGGACGGGTGCGCCGGCGCGGATCGCGTCGGCCCAGCGCAGGGCGTTGGACGCGAAGCTGGAGGGCCGCAGCACCGTCCAGGCCAGGCCGCTGGAGCGGACGGCCTGCTCGCCCGGGAGGTGCCAGTTCCCGACCTCGGCGGCGGAGGTGTCGCCGGTGCCGATCGCCGAGAGCTTGACCACCTTGCGCACGCCGGCCGACCGCGCCGCCGTGAGCATCGCGGTGTCGTGCCGCGCCACCTGCGGGCCCGGTGCGGTCAGCAGGAACACCGTGGTGGCGCCCTCGGCCGCGGTCACCAGCGACGTGGGGTCGGTGAAGTCCGCCCGCACGACCTCGACCCCGGCGGGCAGGGTCGCGGCCTTCGCCGGGGTCCGCACCATCGCCCGCACCTGCTCGCCGCTGGCCGCGAGCAGCCGGACCACGTCACTCCCGATGGTGCCGGTGGCACCCGTGATGAGGATCATGGGGGCCAGGCTGGCAGCGCGCCCAGCACCAGCTCTAGGAAGAATCGGCACGCCACTGGCGTGCGATCGGGACCGTGGGGAGCCCACAGCGGTGATTGCCGAGATCCACGACCTGAGCGGCACCACCGGCGAGCGGGTCGTGCACCTGCCGGACACCGCCACGGCGCTGGTGTTCCGCACCACGGCGGCCGGCCGCACCGACCTGCTGGTGGTCGGCCCGCGCACCCGGGCGTCCTACCACACCGGCAAGCGCCTGCCCGTCTGCCTGCGGGCCCGGCTGCGGCCCGGCGCCGCCGCGCCCCTGCTCGGGGTGCCGGTCCGCGCGCTGGTGGACCGGGTGACACCGCTGGCCGACCTGTGGGGTGCCGCCGGAGCCCGGCTGGAGCGGCGGCTGGCCGGTCTCGACGGCGACCCCGGCCTGATCCGCGCGCACCTGGAGGCGGCCGTGCGCACCCGCCTCAGCACGCAGCCGGCGGAGAACCTGACCCAGGCCCGGCTCGTCCGCACCGCGGCCACGGCGCTGTCCGCCCAGCGGCCGGCGCGCCTGCCCGACCTCGCGCGGGCTCTGGCCGTCAGCGAACGCCACCTGCGCGACCTGTTCACCGAGGGCTCCGGGCTGTCGCCCAAGGCGTTCGCCCGCATCACCCGCCTCCGCCACGCGCTCACCGCCGGCCGCACCCACGCCACGCGCCTGGCGGAACTCGCCACCACCACCGGCTACTACGACCAGTCGCACATGACCGCCGAGTTCCGCCGCATGCTGGCCGTCCCACCGGCGGCGTTCTTCGCGGACCGGCTCCCGGCGCTCCAGCCCTGCTGAGCGGCCGCTCGACCGTACTCACCCACCTTACCTGCGGTTTGATGGTTTTCGGCTGATGCGCCAGTCCCATCCAGCTGCTCTTCTGAGGAAGTCTCACTGGGTAGTTCAATGAAACGATTGAAGGGTAGGTTTTCCGACCCCGAAGGGACGACTGGCGTGGACGCCGACCAGATCACGCGCTACATCCGCGAGACCTTTGCCGGGATCAGGACGCTGGAGGCCAACGGCGACACGTTCTTCCTCTACGACCCCGAGAGCGATCTGCCGCCCGAGCGCCAGATGCCGTTCGCGACGATCGTGACCGGTGACACCTACGACAGCGTCTCGAACCTGAGCGAGCCCGGCGCCTACCGGTTGAACATCGGCCTGACCAGGGCCACCTACACGGCGTTGTTCGGTGCCGCGCCCAAGCACCCCGACGAGCACGGCGTGTTCGACACCGGCTTCGACTACGCGGAGCGGGACAGGCTGACGCCGCACCCGATCTACGCCGGCCAGCACTGGGTGAGCGTGGTGAACCCGAGCGAGGCGACCATGGCGGACATCAGGCCGCTGCTCGCCGAGGCCCACGACTTCGCCGTCCGCAAGTACGACAACCACCGCGCCCGCCAGTCCGGCTGACGCTGGTGGCTGGCAGATGACAGCGGGGGCGGCCCGGGGAGACCCGGGTGCCCTCGCTGATCACGCTGCCTGGATCGGCGACGCCGCATGGCAGAGCCGGGATGAGGTGGTGGGCGGTCCGCCCGGGTGGGAACTGGATGACGGGCGGACCGCCCGACTGGCCACTGTGGAGGGTGGCCGGATCGCTCGTGGTTTACGCCTTACGGCTCGGCGTGCCGGCCCTTGGCGGCGGCCCAGAGCACGGCGCCAGCCGTGGCGAGCATGGCCATGGCGGCCATGCCGCCGACGACGATGTCCCAGTTCGAGTGGGACGCCGCCACGCTGGCCTGATGCGTTGTCTCGGCGGGCGCGGCATGGGCGAACGCGGAACCGGTCAGCAACAACACCACCAGTGTGCCGGCGATCGCGATCACGGACCGGAGCCGGTGCCGGATGGTGCGCCCCGTGGTCGGGGCATGGACGGTCTTCACTTGTCCCCCTTTTCGGTCGTTGTGGGCGGCTCACCTGGCGCGGCCAGGGCAGAGCCGCCATAACTGGGTTTCCGGCCAGTGGGCTGGCCGGGAGGTGTGATCAGGGCCGCACAGCTGGCGGACCGCGGCGATGCGGGCTCCCACCTGTCATGACGTTCGAGTACCCACGATGTGCTCCCGAAGTCGGATAGTTCACAAAATCGGGGAAATCGGCTAACCCCGAGGCGGTGGCCTGCGATGGAGTTCCGAATGCGGTGGTGGGTACGGTGGGTGCCGTTGCCGCCCACCCGAGTGACGCCGCGCGGGCCGGGGCCGTGCGGCCGGGGCCGAGTGCCCGGCCGGTTTCGAGTTAAGGAGTGCGCGTGAACCTGCGTGCCGTCGAGGCTCGCGTCCTTGCCCTGGCCCCGTGGCTGATGGCCGCGTCCATGGCCGGGCACCTGCTGATGGTGGCCCTGCAGGCCAAGATGACCATGATCGACCTGCGGGTCTACCGCGGCGGCGCGCCGCAGCTGTTCACCGACCACCTCTACGACTGGCGGCTGAGCGAGTTCTCCGACCAGTTCGCCCTGCCGTTCACCTACCCGCCGTTCGCCGCGCTGGTGTTCGTCCCGCTGTCCTGGGTGTCCTGGGCGGTGGCGCGCTGGTTCTGGCAGCTGCTGTCGCTGGCCTGCCTGTGGTGGCTGGTGCGCGCGGCGACCCGGTTGGCCGCCGCGCGCCTGGGCCCCGCCGGCGGGTCCGCCGGCCGCGGTCTCCCCGACCGGGAGTCCACTGTGGACGAGCAGGTGTGGCGGCGGCGGGCGATGCTGTGGACCGCGCTGGCGATCTGGACCGAGCCGGTGCGCACCACGCTCAACTACGGGCAGATCAACCTGCTGCTGGCCGCGATCCTGCTGGCCAGCATGGCCAGTGCCCGGCCGTGGGTGTCCGGCCTGGGCATCGGCCTGACCGCCGGCGTCAAGCTCACCCCGGCCGTCTCCGGGCTGTACCTGCTGGCCAGGCGGCGCTTCGCGGCGGCGGCCTGGTCGGTGGGCGTGTTCCTGGCCACCGTGGGCCTTGGCTACCTGGTCAACCCGGGCCAGGCCAACACCTTCTGGTTCGAGGTGGGCACCGACGCCAGCCGGGTCGGCCCGGTGGGGTCGGCCATCAACCAGTCGCTGCGCGGCGCGCTGTCCCGCACGCTCGGCCACGACGTGGGCACGGGCCCGGTGTGGCTGGTCGCCGTCGCCGCGGCCGCGGTGCTGCTCGGGTTCGCGCTGCGCGCGGCGCTGCGGGCCGGCGACCAGCTCGCCGCCATCCTGTCCGTGCAGGTGTTCGGGCTGCTGGTGTCGCCGATCTCGTGGAGCCACCACTGGGTGTGGATGCTGCCGGCGCTGGTGTGGCTGCTCTACGGCGGCGCGGGCGCGCCGGTGCTGCGCGCGGTCACCGCGGTGCTGTGGCTGGCCGCGGTCGGCAGCTTCCTGATCTCGCTGCTGCTGATCATGCAGGAGTCCATCTGGGTCATCCCGCGGCCCTGGTACGAGTCGGCGCTGGGCTGGGTCTACCCGGCCTGCGGCCTGCTCACCCTGGTCACGGTCGCCCTCGCCCGGCGGGGTCCGGTGGGCGCCGGCGTGCTCTCCCCGGCCGGGGCGCCGGCCGGGTCGGCCGCGAACCAGGCCAGCCCGGCCGGGGGCTGATGACCCCCGCCCGGGCGGCTGGCGGTCACGTGCCGGAGATCACGTCCAGCACGTTGTCGATCTCCTCGGCGAGGGAGACGTCCGCCGAGGTCACCCCGCCCGCCGAGTGGGTACTGCACCGGAAGGTCAGGGTGCGCCAGCTGATGGTGATGTCCGGGTGGTGGTTGTCGTTCTCGGCGACCTCGGCCACCCGGTTCACCACCTGGATGGCCTGCGCAAAGCTGGCCAGCTCCGCGACACGCACCAGCGCCGTGCCCTCGCTGCGCCATTCCGGCAACGTGCCGAGGGCGGTGTTGATCTGATCGTCGGTCAGCAGTTCGGCCATGCGTCCATGGTGGTCCTGATCGCTGGTGCGCGCGAGCGACGCGCGCAAGCGCGGACACCGGGAGTGAGGGCGTAAGCTCGGCGTTCGCCACGGGAGCCCGGTGCGCTGGGCTGAGAGGAAGGCGCGTGCGGCCTTCGACCGTCCACACCTGATCGGGGTAATGCCCGCGCAGGGAGGCCACGGTGACGGAACGCGCGCGCGACCACGTCACCAGGAGGGGTTGTGTCCGCCGTTTCCGGCAGCAGCAAAGTCAGCAGGAGCACCACGCGCGTGGTCGCGACCGGCGCGCTGGCCGCCAGCCTCGTCCTGCTCGCCGGCTGTTCGCTGGCCGGCGGCGGCGCCCAGCAGAGCGAGGCGGCCGGCACCCGCACGGTCACCCTGGTCACCCACGACTCGTTCCAGGCCGACCAGGCCCTGCTGGACGAGTTCCAGCGCGACACCGGCATCCACATCGAGGTGCAGCAGAGCGGCGACGCGGGCGCGCTGACCAACAAGCTGGTGCTCACCAAGGACAACCCGATCGGCGACGTGGCCTTCGGCGTGGACTCCACGTTCGCGTCCCGCGCGCTGGAGCAGGGCGTGTTCCAGCCGTACACCAGTCCGGAGGCGGACAAGGGGCCGCAGCGCTACGCCGTGGACGACACCCACCGGCTCACCGCGGTGGACGCGGGCGACGTGTGCGTGAACGCGGACAGCCGCTGGTTCACCGAGCACGGCGTGCCCGAGCCGACCAGCTTCGCCGACCTGACCGACCCCCGCTACCGGGACCTGCTGGTGGTGCAGGACCCGGCGACCTCCTCACCCGGGCTGGCGTTCCTGCTCGGCACCATCGCCAGCACCGGCGAGAACGGCTGGGTCGACTACTGGACGAAGCTGAAGGCCAACGGGGTCAAGGTCGACGCCGGCTGGGAGGAGTCCTACAACCAGGACTTCTCCGGCTCGGCCGGGCACGGCGCGCGGCCCCTGGTGGTCTCCTACGCGTCCTCGCCGGCCGCGGAACTCGACGACGCCGGCAACCCGCGCACCAAGGCCCTGCTCGACACCTGCTACCAGCAGGTCGAGTACGCGGGCGTGCTCGCCGGCAGCAAGCACGCCGAGGACGCCGGCAAGGTCGTGGACTTCCTGCTGTCGGAGAAGTTCCAGGCCACCGTGCCCGAGTCGATGTACGTCTACCCGGCGCGGGAGGGCGTGGCCCTGCCCGAGTCGTGGGCCAAGGCCGCGCCGCAGCCGCGGTCGTCGACCACCCTGCCCGGCAGCCAGGTGCAGGCCAACCGCGAGCGGTGGGTGGCGCGGTGGCGCACCCTGATGCAGGGCTGACCGGGCGCGCCGGGCGCGCGGGGACGACCCGGCGCGGCGGCTGGTGGCTGGCGCTGGCCGCGCTGCCGCCGCTGGCCTTCCTCGGGGTGTTCTTCGCCTGGCCGGTGCTGGCCATCCTCGGGCTGGGCGTGCGCGACGGCGGCGTGCTCACCGCGCTGGGCGCCGGCCAGACCTGGCGGCTGGTGGCGTTCACCGTCGGCCAGGCCGCCGCGGCCACGCTGGTGGCGCTGCTCGCCGGGCTGCCCGTGGCGTTCCTGCTGGCCCGCTGCGCCGTGCCCGGGGTCGGGCTGGTGCGGGTGCTGGTGATGGTGCCGTTCGTGCTGCCCACCGTGGTGGTGGGGCTGGCGTTCCGCGCGCTGTGGCCGGACGGCGGCGTGCTGGGCATCGTGCTGGCCAACGCGTTCTTCAACGTGGCCGTGGTGGCCAGGACCGTGGGCGGGCTGTGGGCGCACACCGACCGGCGCGCCGAGGACGCGGCCCGCGCGCTGGGCGCCACCCGCTGGCGGGCGTTCACCTCGGTGGTGCTGCCCGCGCTGGCCCCGGCGATCGGGTCGGCCGCGGCCGTGGTGTTCCTGTTCTGCGCCACCAGTTTCGGGGTGGTGCTGATGCTCGGCGGTGCCCGCTACCGCACCCTGGAGACCGAGATCTACCTGCGCACCGTGGAGCTGTTCGACCTGTCCGGCGCGGCCGCCCTGTCCCTGCTGCAGTTCGCGGCGGTGCTGGCCGCGCTCGGGGTGGGCGTGCTGGCCCGGCGGCGGCGGGAGACCGCGCTGCGGCTGCGCGGCCGGACGGAGACCGCGCGGCGGCCGGTCGGTGCCGAGTGGACGGTGGTGGCGGCGGCGTTCGCGGTGGTGGTCGCGCTGCTGGTGCCGGTGGCCGGGCTGGTGGTGCGCTCACTGTCCGGCGCGCACGGCTGGACCCTGGCCGGCTACCGCGCGCTGGCCGGCCGCGGCCACCAGAACACCCTCGCGGTGTCCGGTGTGGACGCCGCGGTGAACTCGCTGCGCGCCGCCACCGACGCCACCGCGCTGGCGCTGGTGCTGGGCGTGTGGTCGGCCGTGGTGCTGGTGACGCTGGGCCGCTCGCGGGCCAGGGCCGGCCTGGCCGACGCCATGGACACCGTGCTGATGCTGCCGCTGGGCATCTCCGCGGTGACCGTGGGTTTCGGCTACCTGGTGACCATGGACGCGCTGCCCGGTGACCTGCGCACCTCACCGGTGCTGGTGCCGCTGGCCCAGGCGCTGGTGATCACACCGCTGGTGGTGCGGATGGTGCTGCCGGTGCTGCGCGCCGTGGACGTGCGGCTGCGCCAGGCCGCGGCCACCCTGGGCGCCGGCCCGTGGCGGGTGTGGCGGGAGGTGGACCTGCCCATGGCCGGCCGCACCCTGCTGGCCGCCGCCGGGTTCGGCTACGTGGTGGCGCTGGGCGAGTTCGGCGCGACCAGCTTCCTGGCGCGCCCGGACGCGCCCACCCTCCCGGTGGCGATCGGTCGGCTGATCAGTCGACCCGGTGAGCTGAACAGCCAGATGGCCTATGCCGCGTGCACCCTGCTGATGCTGGTGACCGCGGCCGCGGTGGTGTTGGTCGAGCGGTTGCGGGTGCCACGCGGCGCCGGCGCGGTGGGGGAGTTCTGAGCCGATGTCGTTGGAACTGCGTGGCGTGAGCGTGCGGTACGGGTCGGTGACCGCGGTGTCCGAAGTGGACCTGTCGGTGACCGACGGCGAGGTGGTGGCGCTGCTCGGCCCGTCCGGGTGCGGCAAGTCCACGCTGCTGCGCGCGGTGGCCGGGCTGGAGCGGCCGGCCGGGGGCCGGGTCGACTGGGACGGTGTCGACCTGGCCGGGGTGCCGGTGCACCGGCGCGGCTTCGGGCTGGTGTTCCAGGACGGGCAGCTGTTCCCGCACCGGGACGTGGCCGGCAATGTCGCGTTCGGACTGCGGATGCGGCGCGAGCCGGCCGCGGACCGGGCCCGGCGGGTGGGTGAGCTGCTGGAGCTGGTGGGCCTGGCCGGCTACGAGCGGCGGCGGGTCACCGAGCTGTCCGGCGGTGAGCAGCAGCGGGTGGCGCTGGCCAGGGCGTTGGCGCCGCGGCCACGGCTGCTGCTGCTGGACGAGCCACTGTCCGCTTTGGACCGGGCACTGCGTGAGCAGCTGGCCGTCGACCTGGCCCGGCTGCTGCGTGAGACCAGCACCACGGCGCTGGTGGTGACGCACGACCACGACGAGGCGTTCACCCTGGCCGACCGGGTCGCGGTGATGCAGCGCGGCCGGATCCGCCAGGTGGGTCCGCCCGAGCGGGTGTGGCGCCGGCCGGCCGACGCGGACGTGGCCGCGTTCCTGGGCTGCGCCGCGCTGCTGCCCGCGCGGGTGCGTGCCGGCGTGGCCGACAGCGCGCTCGGTGCGGTGGAGGTCGGTGCTGGTGTGCCGGACGGGCCGGTGCGGCTGGGATTGCGCGCCACGGCGCTGCGGCTGGCCGAGGCCGGTCCGGTGCGCGGTGAGGTGGTGCAGCGGGTGCACCGGCGCGACCACGTCCGCCTGCTGGTGCGGCTGTCCGATGTGGACGCCCCTTCCGTTCCGTCCACTGTGGACGCGGTGGCGCCGGTGGTGGACGCGCCAGCGCCCGGCCAGCGGGTGCGGCTGGTCCTGGACGCGGACGGGGTGGCCGTGCTGCCGGCGTGAACCAGCCGCCGATCGCGGGGTAATCCAGCTGCCGATCGCGGCGTCGGTTGCTAGAACAGGGGCATGACGAGCGCGGTGGGCGAGGTGCGCGCGGTCGCCGACCTGCTGGCGGTGATCCGGGCCGGGGTGCGGCCGAAGTACGTGTTCTTCTGGGGGCACCAGCCAGGGCGGGACGTGGGCGCGAGCTGCCTGAGCCAGTGGTGGCCGGCGGAGTTCACCGTGGGCGGCCACACCTACCCGTCGGCCGAGCACCACATGATGGCGGCCAAGGCCGAGCTGTTCGGCGACACCGAGACGGCGGCGCGCATCCGCCGGGCCGCGCACCCGGGCGAGGCCAAGGCACTGGGCCGGCAGGTGCGCGGGTTCGTCGAGCAGCGGTGGGTGGACCGGCGGTTCGAGATCGTGGTCGCCGGCAACCTGGCCAAGTTCGGCCAGCACGCCGAGCTGCGCGCGTTCCTGCTCGGCACCGGCGACCGGGTGCTGGTGGAGGCGTCACCGCTGGACCGGATCTGGGGCATCGGCCTGGCCGCCGGTGACGAGCGGGCCGGTGAGCCCGAGGCGTGGCAGGGCCAGAACCTGCTCGGCTTCGCCCTGATGGAGGTGCGCGACCGGTTGCGGGCCGGCCGGGTGGACTGAGCGGGTTCTGCACGTGTGGGGGACCGTCGCGTGGGTGGCGAGTCACTCACACGGGCCTGCGTGAACGTGCAACACGCGCTGCGCGAACCCCCGACTCGCGGGAAAGGAGTACGGGTGTTCACCCGATAGGGGACGATCCGCCCTGGTTCGGTGCGCCCGGTGCCGTGGGGGCAGGCGCGGTGGGGGCAGGCGCGGTGGTGGCGGGCGCGGTGGTGGTGGCGCAGCGGGGGCGGGTGCGGACGGCGTAGGAGCGGGCGGCCACGACCAGCCCGAACCCCAGGCCGGCGAACGCCAGCCCGCCGAACTCCACCATCCAGGTCATGCCCGAGGCGGTGGTGAACGGCGCCGCGGGGGGCAGGCGGGGCAGCACGCCCACGGCGCTGAGCGGCGCGAGGACCACCAGGAAGGCCCCGTACGCGGACAGCCCCACCGCGGTCAGCCAGGCCGGCAGCAACGGCAGCAGCCGGGGCACCCGCCGGCCGGCCAGCACGAGGGTCCAGCGGGGGAACACCTGGCCCCACCGGTGCGTCAGGCCCAGCAGCAGGACGACCACGAGCAGCGCGGCCAGCACGGTCACGTCGATCCCCACCGAGGCGAGCGCCCGCCCCAGGCCCGCCGCGTCCGCGTTGGCCGCGTGCCACGCCTCGGCGGTGACGCCCAGTGCGTCGCCGCCCAGCGTCCAGACCGTCTTGACGCCCGCCCACGGCAGCAGTCCGCACATGAGCAGGTAGACGGCCACCCGGGTGCGGGCCGGCGCGGTGGCGGCGGCCGGGTGCACGAGCGGGCCGGTGCCGGTGCCGTCCGGGTGCGCCAGCCCGCAGCGCGGGCACCTGCCGCGCAGCCGCCGTCGGTGGGCCACGGCCACCAGGGCCAGCAGCCCGGTGCCGACCGTGTGCGAGAGCACCTGGGCCAGTCCGGTGGCGCTCTCCAGACCGGCGCCGGTGGCCAGCGGGACGAGGTGCACCGGCAGGCCGACCATGCCCGATCCGAACACCGGGAGCGCGACGACCAGCACCGAGGCCACCGCCGTGCGGCCCGGCCGGCCCCACTGCCGGGTGCTGGCCAGCGCCGCGGTCGCGGCCAGCACGGCCAGACCGGCGAGGAGCAGTTGAACGGCCGGCGGGTAGGGCGTGTGCGCGGTCCACGGCACGGTGGTGCCCGTCGCCACCCAGCCGAGCTGGAGGGCCGCGTGCAGCACACCCCAGGCCGCGGCGGCGGGTGGCGCCCAGCCGGGCCAGTACCGCCACCACCGGGGGCGGGCCGCGGTGGCGTGCGGTGCGATGGCGGCTGGTGTGGTGGCGGCCGGGGCGGTGGCGGCCGGTGTGGTGACGGACTGTCGAGGGGTGGGCTGCCGAGGGGCGGCGGGTGTCCGCGGGTTCGCGGGAAACGCCACGGTGACCTCCAGGTGCTGCGCGTGCCGTGGGGACGCCGCGCGAATCGGACACACGGGTGGCGCCTGTGACGACATCCCTGGTTGGGGGACCGTCGTGTGGGTGGTGGATCGCCCACATGGGCCTGCGTGAACGTGCAACACGCGCTGCGCGAACGCCCGACTCGCGGGAATGGGGTAAGGGGGATCACTCGAACGGGTGGGATTGGCCAGGGCGGTGCGCACCCCCTGAGCGCGCTGCCCTGGCCGGCCGGAGCGGGGCTGGTCAGCCCGTGGTCAGTTGTCGCGGGTGGTGACCCGCAGCAGCGCCAGGGACAGGCCGATCACCAGGTAGCAGCCGGCCTTCAGGGTGCTGGTCAGCAACCCGTCGGTGACCAGCGGGTCGCGCATCACGTCCACGACCGACTCCCACCCGGTGGACAGCAGGTACGGCTGCACCCACTCCAGGGCGGGCAGCGAGGACAGCGAGGACACCACGGCGAACGTGATCAGGCCGGCCATGGTCGCGGCCATCACCACCAGCGGGTGGTCGGTGCACGCCGAGATGGCCAGCGCCACCGCGGCCACCGCCCACAGCTGCACGGTCACCCAGGCCGCGGCCAGCGCGAGCCGGCCCAGCGCCGACCCCAGCGGCAGGGTGGTGCCGGACAGGGTGAGCAGGCTGGTGCCGCCGAGAAACACCATCCCGGACACGACCGCGACCAGCGTCATCAGCAGCACCGCGAACAGGATCACGGTGGCGACGCCGAACGCCTTCACCGCCAGCAGCCGCACCCGGCCGACCGGCGCCAGCAGCAGCCCGCGCAGCGTGCCCACGCTCGCCTCACCGGCCAGCGCGTCCGCCGCCCACATCGACGAGACCAGCGGCAGCAGCAGGTTGAGGGCCATCGTCAGCACGAAGACCGGCAGCACCAGCCCGTTGCCGGACAACAGCCCGATCAGCGCGTTGCCCGGGCCGGGCCCGCCGTCCCCGCTGCCGATGCCGACCCCGAGCGCCAGCGACATGGCCAGGCCCATCACCACCGGCACCAGGGCCAGCAGCCCGAGCGCGATCAGCGTGCGGGGCCGGCGCAGCATCCAGCGCAGCTCCGAGCCGAGCAGCCGGCCCAGCGGCGCGCGCAGCCGCCCGTCGACCACGGCACCGGTGGCGTCCGCCACCCCCGCGCCCGGGCCCGCACTCACGTCGGTGGCCGTGTTCGCGGCCGTGGGGGCGGTCATCGCTGCTCCTCCTCAACAGTGTCCACAGTGGACCTGTCCGTGGTCTCCGACTCGGTCAGCCGGGCGAACACGTCCTCCAGGCCGTCGCGGTGCCGGCGCGCCTCGTGCACCTCGACCCCGGCGTGCACCAGGGTGGCGAGCACGGCCGGCGCGGTGGTGCCGATCAGCTCCACCCGGACCCCGTCGGCGACCTGGCGGGCCGAGACGCGGGCGGCGCGCAGCGCGTTGAGCGCCTCGGTCACCTGCGGGGTGGACACCAGCAGCGCCGGCGTGCCCGCCTGCAACAGGTCGGCCAGCGCGCCCTGCGCCACCACCGTGCCCCGGCGCAGCACGGCCACGTGCGTGCAGGTCGCCTCGACCTCGGCGAGCAGGTGCGAGGACACCACCACGGTGGTGCCGGCCGCGTGCAGGTCGGCGATCACCTGCCGGATCTCCCGCGTGCCCGCCGGGTCCAACCCGTTGGTCGGCTCGTCCAGCACGATCAGCTTGCGCGGCACCAGCAGCGCGGCGGCCAGGCCCAGCCGCTGCTTCATGCCCAGTGAGTAGCCCCGGTAGCGGCGGTCGGCGGCACCGGCCAGGCCGACCCGGTCCAGCGCCGTCTGCACCGCGCTCCTGATGGAGCCGGTGGCCAGCAGCGGCTCGGCCGAGGCGGCGCGGCGCAGGTTCTCCCGGCCGGACAGGAACGGGTGGAAGCCCGGCCCCTCGACCAGCGCGCCCACGTGCGGCAGGGCCCGCTCGGCACCACCGGGCAGCGGCTGGCCGAGCAGCTCGACCGCACCCTCGGTGGGCGTCACCAGCCCGAGCAGCATCCGGATCGTGGTGGTCTTGCCCGACCCGTTCGGCCCCAGCATGCCCAGCACGGCGCCGTGCGGCACCGCCAGGTCGACCCGGTCCACGGCCACGGTCGAGCCGTAGACCTTGCGCAGCCCGGTGGTCCGGGCGGCCCACGCCGGGGCGGAGCCGGCGGCAACCGACTCCACCCCGACGCGTGCTGTGCTCGCGGTGGTCACTTGAGCTGCCCGATCGTCTCGACGAGCACCTGCTCGGGCACCGCGCCCACGGCCACCCGGCCGTCGTCGGTGATCAGCGCGTTGGCCACCGCGGTGCTCACCAGCACGCCCTGGCCCCACTCGCCGCTGACCTGCTTGCCGACCTGCTTGAGCAGCGCGGCCGGGCTCTGTCCCCGGGCGTCCGCATCCCGGCCGTCCGCATCCCGGCCGTCCGCGTCCTGGGCGTCCGCGTCCTGGGCGTCCGGCGAGCCGCTGAGCGCCTCGGCGGGCATCCGGCCGGCGAGCACGGTGTCCCAGCCCGAGCCGAAGGCCTGGAACGGCGCCTGCTCGTGCCGCCGCTGCTGCTCCTGCTGCTTCTGCTGGTCCTGCTGGTCCTGTTCGGCGCCCTCCTCGGTGACCGTGGCCCCGGCCGGCACGCTGAACTGGAACAGGCCCGGGTCCTGCTGGCCCACGGTCAGCTCGCTGAACCCGACCTGCAGCACCGGCTGGTCGGTGCCGTTGGCCAGCACCGAGAACCGCAGCGGCAGCCGCAGCTCGGCGTCGACCGCCACCCGCACCTCGCGCAGCAGGGTGCGCTCGGTCGGCTTGGGCGTGAGCACCACCTCGTAGGCGGACCGGCCAGCCACCGTGGCCGTGCCGTCCACCGCCACCGTGCTGTACTCCTGCACCGCGCTGACCACCTGCTTGGCCGCGCTCACCGGGTTGGCCAGCTCGGCCTGGTGCTCGGCGTCGGCCAGCTCGGGCAGGTCGTGCCTGGCACGCGCCGCGCCGTTGTCGCTCTTGCGGACGCTGCGGTCGGCCGAGTCCCACAGCCAGCTGGTGCTGCCGTCGTTGACGTAGCTCAGCTCACCGCCGGAACTGGGCAGCGACACCCGGACCCGACCCTGCCCGTCGGTCCACACCTGGCCGCGGCTGTCCCCGGACAGCGCTGCGGGCATGTTGGGCAGGCCGCTCGGCAGCCCCAGGTTGTTCTCCACCTGCACGGTTCCGCCCAGCGCCGCCGGGCTGGCCTTGAACACCGACTCGACCAGCTGTTCCGCGCTGATCTCGGGAAGCGTCGGGTTCGGCCCGGCGCCGGCGGGCATGGCCAACACGCCGAGCCCGACCACCCCGGCGACCGCGCCAGCCGTGGCGAACGCCACCGTTGTCCGCTTGCTCATGTTGTGTCCCCTCCTCACCGCCGTCAGCCAACCCCATGTTGGCCGACACCGAAGACCCTGCCGGGCACTAACTGAGATCACGCTGAGAACGACCCTCAGCTGACGCCGGAGCTGAGAGTCCGCTGAGAGCTGATCCACCCCGGTGCCGGGGTTGGGGTCATGCTGTGCGGCGTGAGGCCACGGGTACTGGTTGTGGACGACGAGACCGGCGTGCGCAGGGCACTGCAGCGCGGGCTCACCGCCGAGGGGATGGACGTCGTGGTCACCGGTGACGGCCCCAGCGCGCTGCGCCTGGGCCTGACCGGTGCGTTCGACGTCGTGCTGCTGGACGTGATGCTGCCGGGGCTGTCCGGCTACCGGGTGCTGGAGCGGTTGCGGGCCGAGGGCGTGCGCACCCCCGTGCTCATGGTCTCGGCCAAGGACGGCGAGGTGGACCAGGCCGACGGGCTGGACCTGGGCGCCGACGGCTACCTGGTCAAGCCGTTCTCGTTCGTGGTGCTGGTCGCGCAGGTGCGGGCGGTGCTGCGGCGCAACCCCACCCTGGCCGCCGACCAGCAGCTGCGGCTCGGCGAGCTGACCGTGGACCGGGCCAGGCGCCAGGTGAGCTGGGGCGAGACCGCGATCCAGCTCAGCCCGAGGGAGTTCGCCGTGCTCAGCACGCTGGCCGGGCGCGCGGGGTCGGTGGTCACCAAGGACGAGCTGCTGCGCGCGGTGTGGGGCGACGAGCAGGCGGCCACCCGCAACGCGGTCGAGGTCTACGTCGGCTACCTGCGGCGCAAACTGGACGCGGTGGGTGCCGGCGAGGTGGTGCGCACCATCCGCGGCCACGGCTACCTGGCGTCCACCGCCGAGCTGGACGCGGCCATGGCCGGCGGGACACCCAGGACCGGCGGAGCACCCAGGACCGGCGGGGCACCCAGGGCCGGGCACCGGTGATCGGTGGACCCCGCCGGCTGCGGGCGTGGTGGCTGCGGCGCAGCCTCCGCTACCGCATCACGGTGGCGGCCACCGGCGTCACCCTGGCCTGCCTGCTGGCGTTGACCAGCGCGGTCGCCAGCTTCGGCGGCGCGATCTTCGTGGACGCGGTGGACGGCGAGCTGGGCACCGCACTGACCAGGGCCTCGACCCAGGTCGCCCAGGGCCGGCCGGTCGACCGCGAGGGCCAGGGCATCCAGTTGCGCGTGCTGGACACCGCCGGCGCGCCGGCCGACGGCGGCGACCCGGTCGAGCTGAGCCCCGGCGAGGTGCGCCAGCTCAAGGCGGGCGACAAGGTGCTCCAGCTGACCGGCGACCCGCCGCACCGGTGGCTTGGCCAGGTGGTGTACGACCCGACCGGCCTGCCCAGGCTGGTGGTGGCCGGCATGGCCCTGGTCGGATACGTGCCCGCGGTCGGCCAGGTCACCCGCTGGCTGGCGGTGGCCGCGCTGGTCGGCGCGGCGTTCGTGGGCACGGCCACCTGGCTGGCCGCCCGGTCGGCACTACGGCCGGTGGAGCGGATGCGCGCGGCAGCGGGTGAGCTGCCCGCCGGGCGGCGGCTGCCCGTGCCCGAGGCCAAGGACGAGCTGCGCGCGCTGGCCGAGGCGTTGAACGCCCTGCTGGCCAGGCGCGACGAGGCCACCGAGCGGCTGCGCAGGTTCACCGGGGACGCCGCGCACGAACTGCGCTCGCCGGTCGCGTCGGTGCGGGCCCAGGCCGAGGTGGCGGTGATGCACCCCGACCCGGAGTTCGCGCAGGAGGTGCTGCAGGCCGTGGCGGAGGAGTCCGAACGCCTGTCCGACCTGCTCGACGCGCTGCTCACCCTGTCCCGCTCGGACGCGGAGGAACTGGTTCCCGGTGCGGCGCGCCCCGGCCTGGACCCCGGCCAGCCGACTGGTCGCCCGCTGGTGGCGGGGCCGGCCGGCGCCAACCGGGTGGTGTCCGGCCAGGTGGTGGCTGGGCAGCCGGTCGACGTGGTGCTGGTCGCGCAGGCCGCGATCGACCGGATGGCCGACGCCGGCCCGCCGGTGCGGCTCGACGCGCCGCTGAACGCCTGCCTGGTGTGGGCGCCGCAGGCCGAGGTCGACCTGGTCGTGGACAACCTGCTGCGCAATGCCGCGCGCTACGCCCGGGCGCTGATCCGGGTGTCGGTGCTGCCGGCGGGCCGGGAGGTGCGGCTGCTGGTGGACGACGACGGGCACGGCATCCCCGCCGAACACCGGGAACGCGTGTTCGACCGGTTCTACCGGGTCGAGGCGGACCGGGGACGCGGCAGCGGCGGTTTCGGCCTGGGCCTCGCCCTGGTCGCGGCCACGGTGCGGCGGCGAGGCGGACGGGTGTGGGCGGCCGCCTCACCCGAGGGCGGCGCCCGCGTGGAGGCCCGCTGGCCAGCCGTGCGCTGACCGCCCCCCCAACCGGCACCCGACCGCCGGTGCGGGGTGTGGCCAGCGACGCGAACCCGCGCACCCCCCACCCTCCCGGGGGCGGCCCCAGGGCCAGTCTATCCGCCCCCACCTGCGAAAACAGCCGGCCGAGCAGTGCCTGTGGACAACCCGGTGCGCTGTGGACAACCCCATCCTCGATCGGGGGATCGTCCACACCGGCCCCGGCTTCTGTGGTACAAGCGCCGGCCCCACCCCCGCGACCACCGCGCCCCACCAGCCGCCAGCACCCGGTGGCCCGGACACACCGCCCCAGCCGGGGCCCCAGGCACACCGCCCCACACACCAGCGGGCCACACTCCAGTGGCCCAGCCCACCAGTGGCCCAGACACAGCCGCCCCTGGCGGGGTGGGCCCGGACAGCTGGACAACACGGTGGACGCCGACACGGTGGACTGACGGCTGGGGCGGTGCGGCACGATCGGGCGGTGCCTGTCCTGCATGCCACCACGTTGGCTGACGCCCCGGTCAGAACCGTTGCCGCTGCCCTGCTCGATGTCGGACTCCTCCGGGCGGCCGCTGCCCGCGCCGGTATGACTGCCAGGGTGCGGCGGGGGGACGGCACGGTGCTCGCGGTCGGGGACGAGCTGTGCCTGTCGGTCCCCCTTCTCGGCGGCGCCAGAGCCGGCGCGAACGCCGCAGCTACCGGCGCGAACCACCCAGCTGCCAGCGCGAACCACCCAGCTGCCAGTGCGAACCACCCAGCTGCCAGCGCGAATGCTCCAGCTGCCGGCGTGAACGCCCCGGCGGCCGGCGGGAAGGCACCGGCGGCCGGCGTGGGCGCCACGGCCAGCGGCCAGCGCGCGGGTCGCGCGGGGCGCGCGGGGCGGTGGCTGGCCGTGCCGGTGACCGCCCGGGTGGTGGCGGTGACCGAGTCGGGCATCACCTGGCGGCTGGTGGCCGGGCTGCTGCCGGCCGGCGAGGCGCGCACCGCGCTGACCCCCACCGGCGGCGGCACCCTGGTGCGGGACACGGTGGACTGGACGTCCCCGGGCGGCGCGCTGGGCCGGGTGCTGGACGTGGTGCTGGTGCGCCGGCGGGTGCTGCGGCTGTTGGCGGCCAGGGCCGTTGCCGTGCGTTGTCGGGCCGAGCGGCTGGCCCGGGGGCGGGTGGTGGTTGGCGCGGCGATCGTGCGCGACGGCCGCCTGCTCGCCCAGCAGCGGGCCTACCCGGCCGAGGCGGCCGGCCGGTGGGAGCTGCCCGGCGGACGGGTGGAACCGGGGGAGACCGACGCCAAGGCCGTGGTGCGCGAGTGCGCCGAGGAACTCGGCGTGGCCGTGCGCGTCGACCAGCCGCTCGGCCCGGACCTGCCGCTGACCGCGGACCTGCTGCTGCGGGTGTACGCGGCCACCCTCGCCGACCCGGACGCCGAGCCGACCGCGGTCGAACACCGGGCGCTGCGCTGGGTGGACCCGGCCGAGCTGGCCGCGCTGGACTGGCTGCCCGCCGACCGCGCCCTGGTGCCCGCGCTGCGCCGACTGCTCACCGCTGCCGCACCCTGACCACCACCGGCGACCCCGCGCCCGCCCGGCCACCCCGGATCCGCGGCACTGGCCGGCGGACCGGGACCCGGACGGGAGAACACGCGGTCCTGGCCGGCCGCGTCGGGACTTTCACACAAACCGCACTTCACGCCATTGGTGGCAAATGGGGCAATACGGAAGATCGCCCCATTGTGGTAGATGTCCCCCTGCTGTCGGCTCTGCTGAATCGATTGAGATCACGGCCGGTCCGGTCGCCCCGGCTTATCGATCAGCCGGTCGGCGCGCACTACCGCCTTGTTGGTTACCCATCGTCCTCGCGGTTGCCAAGAGTGGCCATTTTGACCGCGTAAAGACGGCGCATAGAACGCATTGTCATGTGTTTGGCGGCCGGGTGCGGGTCTACCATCGGGCTATGTACATCGTGCTGCTCACCTACACGAAGCCACTGGACGAAATTGACTACGTCCTGCCGGATCACCTCGACTGGTTGAACCGTCAGTACGAGGCCGGCCACTTCCTCGCGTCGGGGCGGCAGCAGCCGCGCGTCGGCGGGGTCATCCTGGCCAGAACGATGCCGCGCGGCAAGCTCGACGCGTTGCTGGCGACCGACCCGTTCGCCATTCGCCACATGGCCCGCTACGACGTGGTCTCGTTCCAGGTCACCATGACCGCACCCGAGCTGTCCAGGGTGAACGAGATGCTGGCGGCCAGCTGAGGGCGGTGCGGACCACCTGACAGCACACCGCCGCCAGCTGGTGGCGAGAACGACGGCGAGTGCGAACCCGACCCCGGTGCCGCCGGCGGCGGCCACGGCGTCCACCCGGCGCCGCGCGTCGCGAACTGCTCGTCGACCGGGTGTCGCCACCCGACCCGACACCCGACCAGAACCGATCGAGCCAGCCCAGCCAGCAGTTGCGGCCGGCACGCCGTGCCGGCGCGTGATCGAATCGCGGCCGCGATCTCCATTTCTTTCTCCGTCAGCCCTCGGGGCTGCCCCGGCGGTTGTTTTGCCAACGGTGTTAACTGTCCATTCCGCGACCTCGATGTCGCGCATTCGTAATGTGACCGGCGCCGGTCCTGACGTTCTTTTTGACCTTCCGCTTTTCGTTTTTCTTTACCTGTGCATGGGGCGACAAATACCCGGCCTGAAACGGTCGGTCGGACGCGTGCTCAGGTCAACACGTGTTTACCCGCGCTTTCTCCGTGCGCCCACCGGCCACGGTGCCCGGTGTCCGGGGCGAAAGTCGCGGCTACCCGGACTGTTCAGTGACGTCGATCACGGTGTGTCGGCAGGGTAACCTTGAGGACGGCCGCGAGTGCCGTCGCCGCTGGCCGTACCCCACCGAACAGCAATCGGGAGCCCTCGCGTGCCCACAAGCATCGAAGCGCCACGTCCGCTGCGCCCCAGTCAGTTGCGCGCCGACCTGCGCAACGTCGCGATCGTCGCGCACGTCGACCACGGCAAGACCACGCTCGTCGACGCCATGCTGCGGCAGTCCGGCGCCTTCTCCGCCCGCGCCGAGCCGGTCGACCGGGTGCTCGACTCCGGCGAGCTGGAGCGCGAGAAGGGCATCACCATCCTCGCGAAGAACACCGCGGTGCGCCGGGAGACCCCGGACGGCCCGGTGACCATCAACGTGGTGGACACCCCGGGCCACGCCGACTTCGGCGGTGAGGTGGAGCGCGGGCTGTCCATGGTGGACGGCGTGCTGCTGCTGGTCGACGCCAGCGAGGGCCCGCTGCCGCAGACCAGGTTCGTGCTGCGCAAGACCCTGGCCGCCGGCCTGCCCGTGGTGCTGGTGGTGAACAAGGTCGACCGGCCGGACGCCCGGATCTCCGAGGTCGTCGAGGAGACCCACGACCTGCTGTTGGACCTGGCCAGCGACCTCGGCGGCGAGGACGGCGCGGAGGGCGCCGCGATCGACCTGGACGCCGTGCTCGACCTGCCCGTGGTCTACGCCTCGGCCAGGGCCGGCCGGGCCAGCCTGACCCAGCCCGCCGACGGCGACCTGCCCGACTCGCCCGACCTCACCCCGCTGTTCGACACGCTGCTCGCGCACGTGCCGCCGCCCACCGCCGACCCGGACGCGCCGCTGCGCGCGCTGGTCACCAACCTGGACGCGTCCAGCTTCCTGGGCCGGATCGCGCTGTGCCGGATCCACGCCGGCACCCTGCGCAAGGGCCAGACCGTGGCCTGGTGCCGCGAGGACGGCTCGGCCGAGCGGGTGCGCATCACCGAGCTGCTGATCACCGAGGCGCTGGACCGGGTGCCCACCGAGCGCGCGCACGCCGGTGACCTGGTGGCCATCGCCGGCATCCCGGACATCACCATCGGCGACACCCTGGCCGACCCGGACGACCCGCAGCCGCTGCCCAGGATCACCGTGGACGAGCCGGCGATCTCCATGACCATCGGGGTGAACACCTCGCCGCTGTCCGGCCGGGGCGGCGGCACCAAGCTGACCGCGCGCCTGCTCAAGGCCCGGCTGGACGCCGAGCTGGTCGGCAACGTGAGCGTGCGGGTGCTGCCCACCGAGCGGCCGGACGCCTGGGAGGTGCAGGGCCGGGGCGAGCTGGCACTGGCCGTGCTGGTGGAGACCATGCGCCGGGAGGGCTTCGAACTCACCGTGGGCAAGCCGCAGGTGGTGACCAGGACCATCGACGGCAAGCTGTGCGAGCCGTTCGAGCGGCTGACCGTGGACGCGCCCGAGGAGCACCTCGGCGCCATCACCCAGCTGCTGGCCGGCCGCAAGGGCCGGATGGAGAGCATGAGCGGACACGGCACCGGCCGGGTGAAGCTGGACTACGTGGTGCCCTCGCGCGGCCTGATCGGCTTCCGCACCGAGTTCCTCACCGAGACCAGGGGCACCGGCATCGCCCACCACGTGTTCGACGGCTACCAGCCGTGGGTGGGTGAGCTGCGCACCAGGCACAGCGGTTCGCTGGTGGCCGACCGCACCGGCACGGTGACCGCCTACGCCATGATGCAGCTGGCCGACCGGGGCACGTTCTTCGTCGAGCCCGGCGCCGACGTCTACGAGGGCATGGTGGTCGGCGAGAACCCCAGGGCCGAGGACCTGGACGTGAACGTCTGCCGGGAGAAGAAGCTCACCAACGTCCGCTCGTCCACCGCCGACGAACTGGAGCGGCTGGCCCGGCCGCGCAAGCTGGGGCTGGAGGAGGCGCTGGAGTTCTGCGCCGCCGACGAGTGCGTCGAGGTGGCCCCCGATGTGGTCCGGGTGCGCAAGACCGTGCTGGAGGGCTCGCAGCGGGCCAGGGAGCGGGCCAGGGCCAAGGCGCGCGACCGCGCCTGACCGGCCGAGCCGATCACCGAGCCGACCTGCCTGGGCTGGCCCACCTGGGCTGACCCGCCTGGGCTGACCGGCCGGGGCTGACCCGCCTGGGCTGACCCGCCCGGGCTGGGCCCGCCGTCCCGCTCGGGCCTGACCCGGCCACCCGCCCGGCCTGACCAGCCGCCTGACCCGCCGGGCCCCGGCCCGTGCCGCCGCGCGTCGCGCCCCCTGTTCGGGCGGAGCGCGCGCGGTTGACCGGAACCAACGGCCGGGTGGAACGTCCAAGAGAACGGGGGACGGGGCCGGACCGGCGGTGCCGGAGCGGGGGTGGTGCCGGCCGCCCCGCCCGGGGGGTGGTGTGCGCGGCCGGCACGGTTGCGGCGAGGATGGACCGCCCACAGTGAGACTCCGACGACGGGTAGTGATGACGCCGAAGGACTGGGAGGTGGCCATGTCCTGGTCCGGGGAGGCCACCGCGGCACGGGGGCGCCGCGTGCTCGCACTGCTGCTCGTCCTGGGCCTCGGCGTGCTCGCCGGCTGCACCAACACCCCGCCGCCACCGCTGGTCACCCCGGCGCCGACCACGTCATCGCCGCCGCCCAAACAGGAGAGCCTCAACGAGGTGGTGGTGGGCGTCGACCAGGTCAGCGGTGGCTACAACCCGCACACCCTGGCCGACGAGTCCACGGTCACCACCGCGCTGTCCTCGCTGCTGCTGCCCTCGGTGTTCCGGCCGGGCAGCGACGGCAACCCGGTGCTGGACCGGTCGCTGATGGACTCGGCCGAGGTGAGTTCGGCCGAGCCGTTCACCGTCACCTACGCGATCAAGCGCGAGGCGACCTGGTCGGACAGCGCGCCCATCGCCGCCGAGGACTTCGTCTACCTGTGGCAGCGCATGCGCGCCGAGCCGGGCACCGTCGACCCGGCCGGCTACCGGCTGATCTCCGACATCAGCTCGCGCGAGGGCGGCAAGATCGTGGTGGTCACCTTCGCCAAGCCCTACCCGGGGTGGCGCTCGCTGTTCGCCAACCTGCTGCCGGCGCACCTGCTCAAGGACGCGCCCGGCGGGTGGGCCAACGCGCTGGCCGACGGGTTCCCCGCCGTGGGCGGGCCGTTCGCCGTGCGCACGCTGGACCGCGGCCGGGGCGAGATCGTGCTGGAGCGCAACGACCGGTACTGGGGCCGGGCGGTCGTGCCGGAGCGGGTCACCCTGCGCCGGGCCAGCCAGCCCGAGGTGGTGACCGCGCTGGGCACCGGGGACAACCAGGTGGCCGTGCTGCGCGCCGACGCCATCACCACCCGGCTGCTGGCCGACCTGACCACCGCCGCCCAGTCCACCACCGCGAGCAGTTCCGGCCCGGCCGGGCCCACCAGCCCCACCGGCACCACCGGCACGGGTCCCACCGGCACCGGGGCGACCGGCACCGACCCCGCTGGCGCTGATCCCGCCGGTACCGATCCCGCCGGCCCGTCCAGCGGCGCGCCCACCAGCACCCGGCCGGCCACGCCGCCGACCACCGCCACCGTGCCCCGGCCCGAGGTGGCCCAGCTGCTGCTGCGGCCGGCCAGCCCGCGCCTGGCCGACGTGCGGGTGCGCGCGGCCGTGGCCGCCGCGCTGGACCGGGACGCGCTGATCGCGGTGGGCACCGGCAGCGGGCCGTCCGCCCAGCTGCGCGCGGACGCCCAGGTGCTGCTGCCGTCCCGGCCCGGGTACGCGGCCACCCTGCCGGCCGGGGCGCCGCCGGCCGCGCCCGATCCGGCGCGCACCGAGCAGCTGCTCGGCGAGTCGGGGTTCACCAGGCAGGACGACACCTGGACGCGCCAGGACACGCCGCTGAAGCTGGTGGTGGCCGCGCCCGCCGAATCCGCGCAGTACGTGTCCATCGCCGGCCAGGTGCAGCGCCAGCTCACCCAGGCCGGCATCCAGGTGGAGCTGCGCACGCCGCCCGGCAAGCAGCTCTACGAGCAGCTGCAGGGCGAGCAGGCCCCGGAGGTGGCGCCGTCCAGCACCCCGGCCCGGCCCACCGGTGACGCCGGCACCGAGCCGCCGTCCCGGACCGGCGACGCGGACGCCGTGGACATCGCGGTGGTGCCCCGGCTGGACAACGGCGACCCGGCCGCGACGCTGGCCGACACGTTCGGCTGCGCCAGCGCGCTGCCGGACGGCACCACCGCGGTCCCGGCCAACCTGGCCGGCTTCTGCGACCGCGCGCTGCAACCCGCCATCGACGCCGCGCTGACCGGCCAGCGGCCCCTGGCCGACGTGCTCGCCGAGCTGGAACCGGCGCTGTGGCAGCAGTTCGTGGCCATCCCGCTGTTCCAGGTGGCGGACACCCTCGCGGTACTGCCCGACGAGGTCTCCGGGGTGTCCGAGGGCGCGCCGCTGGCCGGGGTGTTCAGCACGGCCACGCAGTGGCGACGTCAGGGCCGCTAACGCCGCGTACTACTCTCCGTAAAGCGCTTCCTCCGTCCGGGGGACGCATTGACGTGGTCACCTACCCCAGGCGGTCACTACTTGCGATTCCACATGGTGAGACGGAGGCGGCATTGACAGTATTCTTACCGTCCGGTTAACGAACTCTCCCGGCCGGTAACCGCTACGTTGCGGCCCGCCACCGCCGTGTCACCCTTTGGTCACGATCGGGGGCGACGCAGTGACCGGTCCGGGTACCGCTTCCTACCGTGCTGCAACGGCGTGTGCTCGGGGCGATCGGCCACGCCAGTGATCGCGGGTTGGACGCTGGTCACAATGGGTGCGTCAACCCTGTGCTAGGAGGGCACTTACCGATGAGGAGAACCAAAGCGCTGTCAGCGCTGGCGCTGTTCACAGGCGCCTCGCTGGTGTTGAGCGCGTGCGGCGGCGGCGGCGACAACGGCACCAATCAGGGTGACAGTGCCGACATCGCCAGCATGGCGGCGGCCAAGGGCGAGAACGGCACCAACATCAGCGTGCCCAAGGTCGACCCGGCCGGCGACATCACGGTGACCACGGACAACCCGTACACCGCCTACAACAACCAGGCCGCGGACGCGAACAACACCTACAACGCGATCCCCCTGGTGAGCGTCCTCGCCGGCGCCTACCTGATCGACGGCAACAACAAGGTGCTGCTCAACACCGACATCATGGAGTCGGTGGAGGTCACCAGCAAGTCGCCGCAGACCGTGACCTGGAAGATGAAGCCGGGTCTGGAGTGGTCCGACGGCAAGCCGTTCAACTGCAAGGACTTCTACTTCACCTGGCTGGCCAACGCCGGCATCAAGAAGGCCGGCGGCGACGGCACCTACTTCCTGTCCGCGGGCACCACCGGCTACGAGATGATCAAGCAGCCGACCTGCGAGAACGACACCACCCTGGTGACCACGTTCGACGAGCCGTTCGCGGACTACCCGAGCCTGTTCGGCAGCTCGCTGGACGTGCTCCCCGCGCACATCGCCGAGGAGCAGACCGGCATCGCCGACATCACCAAGCTCAACCGGGACAGCTCCCCGGAGGAGCTGACCAAGATCGCCGAGTTCTGGAACACCAAGTGGAACGGGTTCGACAAGGCGCTGATGCCGGCCTCGGGTCCGTACATGCTGGACAGCTGGGTGCAGAACCAGTCGGTCAAGCTGGTGCGCAACCCGAAGTGGAAGGGCAACCCGGGCGGCCCCGACTCCATCACCGTCAAGGCGATCAGCGACCCGACCGCCCAGGCGCAGGCGCTGCAGAACGGTGAGACCCAGGTGATGGCCTCGGCCCAGCCCGACGGCAACGCCGCGGACCGGCTGCGCGGCCTGGCCGCGGAGGGCGTCAAGTACGGCGCCGCCGCCGGTCTGGCCTTCGAGCACCTGGACCTGAACTTCAAGAACCCGCTGCTCGCCCAGGACGCGGTGCGCAAGGCGTTCGGCCAGTGCATCAACCGCCAGGAGATCGTGCAGAAGCTGGTCGCCCCGGTGCAGGAGGACGCCAAGCCGTTCAACAGCATCGTGTTCTTCCCCAGCGAGGACGGCTTTGTCGACAACTACAGCGACAAGCTGACCGGCAAGGCCGACGACGCCAAGAAGACGCTGGAGGCGGACGGCTGGACGCTGGGCGCTGACGGCATCTACGCCAAGGACGGCAAGAAGCTGTCGTTCCGGATCAGCCACACCGACATCCCGCGCCGCAAGCAGACCGTCGAGCTGATCCAGGGCCAGTGCAAGGCCGCCGGCATCGAGGTCGTCGACGACACCGACCCGAACTTCCTGGACACCCGGGTCAGCCAGGGCGACTACGACGTGGCCCTGTTCGCCTGGACCTCGCTGCCGTTCAAGTCCTCGCAGCAGTCGATCTACACCACCGGTGGTGGCCAGAACTGGCAGGGTCTGTCCGACCCGACCGTGGACGAGAACTTCAAGAAGGCCGTCGCGCAGACCGACCTGGCCGCGGCCAAGCCGTTCTACCAGGCCGTCGACAAGGCGCTGGCCGAGAAGTACGCCACGTTCCCGCTGTTCCTGCCCCCGAACATGTGGGCCTTCAAGAACGTGGACCGGGTGTACTTCCAGGGCTACTACGGTGCTCTGTGGAACGCCGCCGAGTGGCAGAAGACGTCCTGACCGGTGAGGTAAGGCCCGGCGGCGGGGAACGGCTGCGCGCCTGACCCGACCGCCGGGGCCGACCGGCCGCACGTGAGCTGGGACTCGGGCGCACCCCGCCTGAGTCCCAGCCCACGTGGGCAGCCCTGGGGGATCGGGCGTACCGTCGCCACGGTCGCCGAACCTGGCGGTGCCACGCTCGCGCCGCTGGTTCCAACGAGGAGCATCCGTGATTCGCTACACCATCCGCCGCGTGCTGATCTCCATACCCATCTTGGTGGTCGGCACGTTCCTGGCGTTCATCATGGTCGCCAGTGCCGGTGACCCGCTCGCCGAACTGCGCGCGAAGCCCGGGGTCACCGAGGAGGACGTGCACAACCTGTCCGTCGCGCTCGGCCTGGACCAGCCCGTCCTGGTCAGGTACTGGCACTGGGTGACCAACTTCGTGCAGGGCGACTGGGGCACCAGCGTCGCCCTGGGACAGGCCCGTGCCGACGTCTACACCGTGGTCACCGACTCGTTCTTCGTGACCCTGCGCCTGGTGGTCGGCGCCGAGATCCTCGCGCTCGTGCTGGGCATGGCCGTCGGCGTGCTGGCCGCGGTCAAGCAGTACTCGATCTTCGACTACGCCGCGACGAGTGTGGCGTTCCTGATGTTCTCCATGCCGGTGTTCTGCGTGGCCGTCGTGCTCAAGGACTACGGCATCCAGCTCAACAACGTGCTCACCTCGATGGGCATGGACCGGTGGCTGACGACCGCGGGCCCGCCGAGTGGCGGCTTCAGCGGCAACGTCGGCGAGGTCATCTTCAAGTACACCGGCACGTTCCTGCTGCCGACGGTGAGCCTGATGCTGATCAGCTTCGCCGCCTACAGCCGGTTCCAGCGCTCCTCCATGCTGGAGACGCTGCACTCCGACTACGTGCGCACCGCGCGGGCCAAGGGCATCTCCTCGGCGCGGGTGACCTTCCGGCACGCCTTCCGCAACGCGCTCATCCCGGTCGTCACGCTGTTCTCGTTCAACGCCGGTTCCGTGCTCACCGGCGCGATCATCACCGAGACCGTGTTCGGCTGGAACGGCATGGGCAAGCTGCTGGTCAACGCCGTGCGCCAGTTCGACCCGAACATGCTGATGGGCTGGCTGGTCGTCACCGCCACCCTGGTCGTTGTCTTCAACCTGGTAGCCGACCTGCTCTACGGGGTCCTGGACCCGAGGATTCGCCTTGGCTGACATGTCCACACTGATCAACGCCGCCCCGGAGGAGGGCGCGGTCAACGAGTCCCGCCACGAGTTCGACGCCAAGGCGCGCACCCAGGGTCAGATCGTGCTGCGCCGGTTCCTGCGGCACAAGCTGGCCATGGCCAGCGTGGGCGTGCTGGTGCTGCTGGTGCTGATCGCCTTCATCGGCCCGCTGTTCATGTCGTACTCCTACGACGACACCTCCAGCGGCCCGTACCTGCGGCCCAGCGGCGAGCACCTGCTCGGCACCACCCAGGTGGGCAAGGACATGCTCGCCCTGCTGATGCGCGGCACCCAGTACTCGCTGCAGATCGCGCTGATCGTGGCCGTGGTGTCCACCCTCATCGGCGTGGTGTTCGGCTCGGTCGCCGGCTACCTGCGCGGCGCCACCGAGACCGTGCTGATGCGCGTCGTGGACCTGCTGATGATCGTGCCGCAGATCGCGGTGGCCGCGATCCTGGTCAAGGGCCTGTCCGGCAGTTGGACCACGGTGGCGATCGTGCTGGCCCTGTTCGGCTGGATGTCCATCGCCCGGATCACCCGCGGCGAGACCCTGTCGCTGTCCCAGCGGGAGTTCGTGGAGGCGGCCAGGGCGCTCGGCGCGAGCACGCCGCAGATCATCTTCAGGCACCTGGTGCCCAACATGATCGGCAGCATCACGGTGAACGCCACGCTGTCCTGCGCCACGGCCGTGCTGGCCGAGGCCGCGCTGTCGTTCATCGGGCTGGGCGTGCAGTTGCCGGACACCTCGCTGGGCGTGGTCGTCCAGGAGAACTACACCCAGCTGATCACCCGTCCGTGGTTGTTCTGGGGACCGTTCCTGGTGATCGTGTTGATCTCGCTGGCGATCAACTTCATCGGTGACGGTCTGCGGGACGCGTTCGACCCCAGGCAGACGAAGGTGCGTGCATGATGACCGAGGCGACAGCGGAACTGCTGAAGGTCGAGAACCTGTCCGTCACCTTCCCCACCGAGGACGGCAGCGTCCACGCCGTGCGCGACGTCAGCTACTCGCTGCGCCCGCGCGAGGTGCTGGGCATCGTGGGCGAGTCCGGCTCGGGCAAGTCGGTGTCGTCCATGGCCGTGATGGGCCTGCTGCCCAAGACCGCCAAGATCACCGGGTCGATCAAGTTCCGGGGCGAGGAGCTGGTGGGGCTCAGCTACAAGCAGCTGCAGCCCTACCGCAACAACTCCATCGCCATGATCTTCCAGGACCCGATGACCTCGCTGAACCCGGTCTACACCGTGGGCTGGCAGCTGTCCGAGGCCTACCGGGCGCACCACGACGTGTCCAAGAAGGCCGCCTGGGCCAAGGCCGTCGAGGCACTGGAGATGGTCGGCATCCCCCAGCCGGACCGGCGGGCCAAGCAGTACCCGCACGAGTTCTCCGGCGGCATGCGCCAGCGCGTGGTCATCGCCATGGCGATCATCAACGACCCCGAGCTGATCATCGCCGACGAGCCGACCACCGCGCTGGACGTGACCGTGCAGGCGCAGATCCTGGACACGCTGCTGCGCATCCGCGACGAGACCGACGCGGCCGTGGTCATGATCACCCACGACCTGGGTGTGGTGGCCGGCATGGTGGACCGGGTGCAGGTGATGTACGGCGGCACCGTGGTCGAGTCCGGCGGCGTGCAGCAGGTCTTCGAGGCGCCGCGGATGCCCTACACGGTCGGCCTGCTCGGCTCGGTGCCCAACCCGGCCACCCTGGGCAAGCGGCTCACCCCGATCAAGGGCGCGCCGCCCTCGCTGGTCAACCTGCCCACCGGGTGCGCGTTCTCGCCGCGCTGCCCGCTGGCGGTGCCGGAGTGCCGTAACGGCGAGCCCGAGCTGCGCGTCGTGCCCGACAGCGCGGGCGCAGTCCACCTGGCTCGGTGCATCCGCTCCGAGCACCTGGCCACCCTGGCCCAGCCGCAGGCGCTGTTCGCCCACGAGGAGATCGGCGTCATCGAGAACCCGGCCGAGCTGGTCACCGCCAACCCCGACGTGCCGATCACCGAAGAGATCGGGGACGCGGGATTGGCCCAGCCGACCGCCGGTGTGGCCACCGACGCCGGTGACGCCGGTGCGCAGGCCGCGAAGACTCAGGAGACGTCCAGCTCATGACCACTCCGACCGACACGCCCGCCACCACCCCGGCCGCCTCCGCCGCCGGGCAGCAGCCGGGGAACGAGCCGCTGCTCCGGGTCACCGACCTGGTCAAGACGTTCCCCGTGCGGGGCGGCGGGATCATCCCGCGCACCGTCGGCCAGGTGCACGCCGTCTCGGGCGTGAGCTTCGACCTGGCCGCCGGGGAGACCCTCGGCCTGGTCGGCGAGTCCGGCTGCGGCAAGTCCACCACCGGCCGGGCCATCCTCCAGCTGCACAAGCCCACCTCGGGCTCGGTGCGGTTCGAGGGGCGCGAGCTGACCAAGCTCAACGCCAAGCAGCTGCGCCCGGTCCGCCGGGACATGCAGATCGTGTTCCAGGACCCCTACGCGTCGCTGAACCCGCGCTGGCAGGTCAACGACATCGTGTCCGAGCCGTTCCGCATCCACGGCACGGCCGAGAAGGACATCCAGAGCCGGGTCAACAACCTGCTGGAGCTGGTCGGCCTCAACCCCGAGCACCGCAACCGCTACCCGCACGAGTTCTCCGGCGGGCAGCGCCAGCGCATCGGCATCGCCAGGGCGCTCGCCCTGGAGCCCAAGCTGATCGTGCTGGACGAGCCGGTGTCCGCGCTGGACGTCTCGGTGCAGGCGGGTGTGGTGAACCTGCTGGAGGAACTGCAGGAGCGGCTCGGCCTGGCCTACCTGTTCGTGGCGCACGACCTGTCGGTGGTGCGGCACATCTCCGACCGGGTGGCCGTGATGTACCTGGGCAAGATCATGGAGATCGGGTCCAGCCAGGACATCTACGAGCGGCCCAGCCACCCGTACACCCAGGCGCTGCTGTCCGCGGTGCCGGTGCCCGACCCCAAGCAGGAACGGCAGCGGCAGCGGATCGTGCTCTCCGGTGACGTGCCCAGCCCGGTCAACCCGCCCTCGGGCTGCCGGTTCCGCACCCGCTGCTGGAAGGCGCAGGACATCTGCGCCACCGAGGAGCCCAAGCTGATCCAGCGCGGCGCCACCCTGTCCGCGTGCCACTTCGCCGAGGAGCGCGCGGTGGTGTGAGGCGGCGAGCGCCCACGTCGAGCGGCCCACTCCCGGTGCGGGGTGGGCCGCTTCGCGTTCTCCCGGAGCGTGTCCCGGGGGCGCTGCCGGGGCGTTCTCCCGGGGTGTTCTCCCGGGCCCGGCCAGGCCCGGGCGGTGGCCGTGTCGCCCGCGCTGCCCGGCATCTACGCTGATCCGGTGACGCTGACTGCACCACCCAGGTTGCTCCTGGTCCACGCCCACCCCGACGACGAAAGTCTGTGGACCGGCGGCACCATCGCCCGCTACGCCGCGCGTGGCGTGCACGTCACCGTGGTCACCTGCACCCTCGGTGAGGAGGGCGAGGTCATCCCGCCCGGCCTGCGGGAACTCGCCTCCGACGCGGCCGACCAGCTCGGCGGGTACCGGCTCGGCGAACTGCGCTCGGCCTGTGCCGCGCTGGGCGTGACCGACCACCGCTTCCTCGGTGGCGTCGGCCGGTGGCGCGACTCCGGCATGGCCGGCACCCCCACCAACGACCACCCCAGGGCGTTCGTCCGCGGCTCACTGGACGAGCAGGCCGAGGCGCTGGCCGCGGTCATCCGCGAGGTGCGCCCCCAGGTGGTGGTCAGCTACGACGCCAACGGCGGCTACGGCCACCCCGACCACATCCGCGCCCACGACATCACCATGGCGGCCGCGGCCGAGTCACCCGACGTGGTCCGGGTGTTCCACGCGGTCACCGCCGAGCGGGCCGTGCACGCCGGCATCGACGCCCTGCGGGACGTGCCCGACCTGCCGTTCCGCCTGCCCGAGCCGGGCGAGCTGCCGGTGACCCCCGACGCGGAGATCACCACCGTGGTCGACATCGCCGAGCACATCCCGGCCAAGCTCAGCGCGCTGCGCGCGCACGCCACCCAGGTGAGCGTGTGGCGCAACGACACCGGCGCCACCGCCTACGCCCTGTCCAACAACATCGCCCAGCCCATCGTCGACGCCGAGTGCTACGTGCTGGCCCGCGGCGCGGCCGAGGGCGCGGCCGCGGACCTGTTCGGCGGCCTCGGCCTGACCGGGGGCGAGCAGGTGACCGAGCGGGGTGCGGCGCGGTGAGCCGCGACGACCGGCTGCTGCTGGCGCTGCTGGTGCTGGACGCCGTGGTGCTGGCCCTGCTGGAGCTGTTCTTCCTGCCGCTGCGCCTGGACGGCCACCTGCTGCCCGAGGCCGGGGACGCGCCGCTGCCGGTCACCGCGCTGGTCGCGCTGGTCAGCACGCCGTGGCTGGTGCTGACCGCGGCGCGGCTGCGGCCGAAGTTCTCGGTGGCCGGCGCGCCCCTGCTGGCCTGGCTGCTGACCCTGCTGGTGTTCGGCATCGGCGGCCCCGGCGGGGACGTGGTGCTGCTCGACGACTGGCGGACCCTGCTGCTGCTCGGGCTGGGCGCGCTGCCCGGGGCGATCGCCCTCGGCAGCATCATCGGCAAGCCCGTCAGCTGACCAGCCCGCCGGCCGCCTGTCGTGCGGCACCCGGCGGCGTGCGGTAGACCAGGGGGGACAGCGGTCGTCGTCCTGGGGAGCGCTGGTGGCTGAGGCGATAACCGACCGGCAGGTGGTCGCGGTGCTGCGGCCGTTCGTGCGCGCCACCGGGCCGGTGCTGGACGCGGTGCGGGAGGCCGGCCCGGTGCGGCTGCGCCGCCGGGCGCTGCCGGCCGTGGCCGAGCGCGCGCCGGTTCGGCGGCGCGGGCGGTGGGCCCGGTTGGCGCGGCGGCTGGTCGCGGTGCGCGCGCCGGGCACGGCGCGCTGGGCGGCCATGGACCCGGCGGAGCGCACCGACTGGTGGATCAACCGGGTGGGCCGGCTCACCGCGCTGGTGGCCAGCGTGCCCAACCTGGGCGGGGCACTGGCCGCGCGGCTGCCGGTGCGGCCCGTGGTGGGCGCGGCCGGCCAGGGCCTGCTGCTGTGCGCGATCGCCGGCGAGTACGGCTGCACCGCGCCGGCCGACCGGGTGCGGCTGCTGGCGTGGGTGCTGTTCGGCCGCCGGATCAGCCCGGAGCTGGCCGCCGGCGGCCAGGGCACCACGAGCGAGCTGGATGGGCCGGACGGGGTGGGCGCGGAGGCCAGGCGGGCGGCCGAGCTGACCGAGGAGCTGACCGCGTCCCGGCGCGCGCACGGCCGGGCCACGCTGGCCGCGCTGGGCCGGACCGTGTGGCGGCTGGGCCGGGCGCTGTGGGCGCTGGAGGGCGAACTCGACAAGCGCCCGCGCGGCCGGTTCTACCACGAGGCACTGGGCATGCTGCCGGTCGCCGGGGTGCTCGGCGGCTACCTGGGCGAGCGCTCGGCGCTGCGCCGGGCGCGCCGGGCCGCGCTGAAGTGGATCCGCGCCGAACGCCGTGCCCTGCCCAGCCCGGTGCGGTAGCGCTCACTCGGATGGGTGGCGGTCGGTGTCACCCACCTGGCCCTGCTGGAACGTGCGACTCGCGCTGTCCGAACCCACGACTCGCGGGATGAGCTGGGCGGATGTCGGGTGGGGTCGACATCGCTGGTGGTTCGGCCGGCCGGGTGGTGGCGACCGGCCGTGCGGGTGGTGGGGTCAGCCGGGCGGGTAGCGGGTGGACCAGTCGGCCGACAGCACCGGCTGGTACTCGCCGCCGCCGGGCGTGAGCACCAGCTGCGCCAGCAGGTCGCCGGCCAGCAGATCCAGCACCCAGCCCAGGCGCAGCCGGCTCAGCCATCGCATGGGCAGCGCGGCCACCCCGTGCAGTGCGCCCAGCATCGCCCCGGTCATCGGGGCCACCGCGTCCCGCCACGGCGCGTGCAGCGCGAACCGCAGCGCGTCGGCCACCCGCTCCGGCTGCTGGTGGGAGCTGGCCGCGTACACCCCGCCGAGCAGCGCGGACACCGCCGTGCCGTCCGGCGCCAGCTCGGCCAGCCGGGCGCGGTTGCCCGGCTCCCGGCCGGCCAGCGCCACCACCTCGTTCACCCGGGCCAGCAGTTCGGCGTCGGCCGGCTCGGGCAGCCGCAGCGCGCCGTCCCGCTTGCCCTCGCCGCCCCAGACCAGCCGGGTCAGCACGGCCACGGCCACCCGGGCGGCCCGCCAGACCAGCGGGTCGCCGTGGGTCAGCGCGGCGAAGTCGGCGGCCCACTCGCGGGGCAGGTCGTCGTCGGGACCGCTGGCCATCCCGGCCAGCGGCAGCACCCGGTTGAACCCGTGGTGGCCTCGGCTGCTGTTGACCGGCTCCCGCTGGCCGCCCATGCGTCCACCGGCCAGGGCGTGCACGGTCGCCGGCGCGCTGCCCCAGTTCTCGGTGAGCGCGGGCACCGAGGCCAGCCACCCCGCCGGGCCGTCCTGGCCACCCGGCACGGCGAAGCCCCGGCCCACCGCCCAGCGCGAGTAGGCGGCCCAGCCCATCGCCGACGGGTGGCCGATGCCCCGGTGGGAGAACCGGTGCAGCGCGCGGATCGCGCCCTCCACCGTGTAGCAGGCCAGCTGGCTGGTGCTGGTGCCGCGCAGCTCGCCGTCGGCCGCCTCGGCCTGCCTGGCCACGGACAGGGCGTCGCCCAGGGCGAGCCCGAGGAACAGCCCGCGCACCCGGGACACCTGCTGGAAGGTCACGGCCATGCGCCTCATCCTGCCCGAGCGCGATCACCCGCCGGACCTGGTTCCGCTCAGCGCGGCACCCAGCGGACCTGGTTCCGCTCAGCGCGGCACCCAGTACCGGTAGCGGTGGTGCTCGGCCGCGCCCAGCGACTCGTACAGCCGCACGGCCGGCGCGTTGTCCGGGGTGACCTGGAGGACGTAGTGCGTGGCGCCGCGCTCGCGCGCCCAGCCGGCCAGCGCGGCCAGCAGCCGCCGGGCCAGCCCCTGGCGCCGGTGCTCCGGCCGCACCGCCAGCCGGGCCACGTGCAGGTAGCCGTCCACCAGCGCGCCGCGCACCGCGCCCACGGCGTGCCCGTCGATCTCCAGCAGCCCGTAGCCGACCCGGCCGGTGGTCAGCACGTGCCGCTGCGCCGGGGTGGGCGTTGCCGTGTCCACCACCAGCGGCCACCAGCCGGGCGGGGCGTCGGCGTGCACCCCGGCGCGCACCCCGGCGCGCCCCGCCGGGTCGTCCGGGCCGACCTGGCCGGTCGATCGGGCACGCTTGGCCAGTTCGGTCAACTCGCCGACGAGCACCGCGGACTCGGCGCCGGCCGCCCGCGTGGCCACAACCCAGCCCGCCTCGGCGATCCGCCGCTCGGTCGCCGAGCCGGCGATCACGTGCGCCAGCGGCTCGATGCGCTGCGCCCGGGCGAACTCCACCGCGCTGACCAGCGCCGCCGCCACGGGCATGCCCGGATCGCCCAGGGCCAGCGCGCCGTTGGCGCGTCCGGTGAAGCCGCCGGCGGCCCGCAGCCGCCACTGTCCGAGGGGCTGGTCGACCAGGGCCGGCCAGGCGTCCGCGCACCGGTACTCCAACGCCGTGCCGCTGTCCACGGGGCCTATCCTGGCAAGCGGGTGCACACGTCTGGGGGCCCCTGGCGCCGCTGTGCTGTGCCCCACAGGAAAGCTGTGATGTGTCCCACTAGGAAAACCGTGTCCCGGGTACCGCCCTTCGCTGCAGGGTGGTGGCCGGGACATACTGTCGCGGGCCGCGCGACCCCCCGCCGGCGCGGCGGACCGGAAAGAGAAGCAGGAGAGCGCAGTGACCTATGTGATCGCCGAGCCCTGCGTGGACGTGCTCGACAAGGCATGCATCGAGGAGTGCCCGGTCGACTGCATCTACGAGGGCGACCGGATGCTGTACATCCACCCGGACGAGTGCGTTGACTGCGGTGCTTGCGAACCCGTCTGCCCGGTTGAGGCCATCTACTACGAGGACGACGTGCCCGAGCAGTGGAAGGACTACACCAAGGCCAACGCCGACTTCTTCGAGGAGTTGGGCTCCCCGGGTGGCGCCGCCAAGGTCGGCAAGGTGAGCGCCGACCCGAAGATGGTGCGCGACCTGGAACCGCGGGGAGAGTGACCACCATCCACCGCGGACCCCAGCTTCCCGACTTCCCCTGGGACTCGCTGGCCGACCACGCCGCTCGGGCGCGCTCGCACCCCGACGGCGTGGTCGACCTGTCCATCGGCACGCCGGTGGATCCCGTTCCCGCCGCCGTCCAGGCCGCGCTGACCGCCGTGGCCGACCAGCCTGGCTACCCGGCCACGCACGGCACGCCCGCGCTGCGCGAGGCGGCCGTGGCCGCGCTGCACCGCAGGCACGGCGTGACCGGGCTGGACCCGGACGCGGTGCTGCCCACCATCGGCTCCAAGGAGCTGGTCGGCTGGCTGCCCACGCTGCTCGGCATCGGCGCCGGCGACCTGGTCGTCATCCCCGAGTTGGCCTACCCCACCTACGAGGTGGGGGTGCGGCTGGCCGGGGCCACGCCGGTGCGGGCCAACGGGCTGGTCAGCCTCGGCCCGCAGCGGCCGGCGCTGATCTGGCTGAACTCGCCGGCCAACCCCACCGGCCAGGTGCTGCCCGTCGAACACCTGCGCAAGGTGGTGGACTGGGCGCGGGACCGCGGCGCCATCGTGGCCTCCGACGAGTGCTACCTGAACCTGGGCTGGGACACCGAGCCGGTGTCGATCCTGCACCCCTCGGTCAACCAGGGCCGGCTGGACGGGCTGCTGGCCGTGCACTCGCTGTCCAAGTCGGCCAACCTCGCCGGCTACCGCGCCGGTTTCGTCACCGGTGACCCCGAGCTGGTCGCCGGGCTGCTGCAGGTGCGCAAGCACGCCGGCATGATCGTGCCCAGACCGGTGCAGGCGGCCATGACCGAGGCGCTGTCCAACGACAGCCTGGTCGCCGAGCAGCGCGCCAGGTACGCGGCCCGCCGCGAGGTGCTGCGCGCGGCCCTGCTGGCCGCCGGGTTCACCGTGGACCACTCCGAGGCCGGCCTGTACCTGTGGGCCACCCGGGGTGAGGACGCCTGGGACACGGTGGGCTGGCTGGCCGACCGGGGCATCCTGGTCGCGCCCGGCACCTTCTACGGCCCCACCGGCACCCGGCACGTCCGCATCGGCCTCACCGCCACCGACGACCGCGTCGCCGCCGCCGCCCACCGGCTGACCGCCGGCTGACCTGGTTCCCTGACCCGGTTCATCGAAACGGGTTGCGCACGACCAGCGGGCCGAACCGGCGACCGTGCTGCAGGTCCTCGGACAGCAGTTCGGTCGCCCCGGCCCGCAGGGCCGCTTCGACCACCAGCGCGTCCCAGAAAGCGAGCGTGTGGTCCTCCTCGAGTCGGCTGGCCGAGATGATCAGCAGTGCGTCGGTGTCCACGACACACCACTCGCTGTAGTCCGCCACCAATCTCCGGGCCTCAGCCCTTGGCAGGGGCGGTCGCAGTTTCCGGGTGACCACGGCGTAGAACTCCTGGAGCACCTGCGTGCTCAACGCGCCGGTACCGGTGTCCCACAGTTCACGCAGTAGCGCCTTTGCTGTCTGGTGATGTGCCTGGTTGGTCTTGTCCTCGGCGTAGACGAGGATGTTGGTGTCGACGAAGACTCGTGGCAGTCCGGTCACCGTTCGTAGAGGTCCTCACGTCGCCATGAGATCCCACCACGCTCGATGGCCTCATCCATTGACCGCAGAGCATGCGCTCTTGCCCGCTGGTAGCGCTCGTCAGCAGCCGTCAGTTCGGTCAGTTGCCGGGCAAGCAGACCGCTGATCGAGGTGCCCCGGCGCGCGGCGAGGACCTTGGCCTGCTGAATCACCTCTTCATCGAGTTGAAGGGTGATGTTCCGCTTTGTCATACTCCACAGTTTATTACGTGGAGCACGTTGCTCTCACGTGGGCTTGAAACGTGTGGGTGCGACGGGGCCGGTGTGCTGGTCCGGCCCCGCTACCGGGCCGCGGTCAGTCGTTGGCGTGCAGGGCGAGGTTGAGTTCCACCCTGGCGTCGGCGGAACGGGGGACCGCCTCGACCGCGCCGGTGGTGGAGTTGCGGCGGAACAGCAGGCCGGACGCGCCGGACAGGTCCTTGGCCTTGACCACCCGGTTGCCCGTGCCCCCGGCCGAGTCCGCCAGCTGGTCCGCGCCGGCCGGGAGGGTGACCTTGGTGCCTGCGGTGACGTAGAGGCCGGCCTCCACCACGCAGTCGTCGCCCAGCGAGATGCCGATGCCGGCGTTCGCGCCGACCAGGCAGCGCTCGCCCAGGGTGATCACCTCGCGGCCACCGCCGGACAGGGTGCCCATGATGGACGCGCCGCCGCCGACGTCGGAGCCGTCGCCGACCACCACACCGGCCGAGATCCGGCCCTCCACCATGGACGCGCCGAGCGTGCCCGCGTTGTAGTTGACGAAGCCCTCGTGCATCACGGTGGTGCCGGCGGCCAGGTGCGCGCCGAGGCGGACCCGGTCGGCGTCGCCGATGCGCACCCCGCTGGGCACCACGTAGTCGACCATCCTGGGGAACTTGTCCACGCCGTACACGGTCACCGGGCCGCGGGCGCGCAGCCGCAGCCGGGTCGTCTCGAAGCCCTCCACCGGGCACGGGCCGTGGTTGGTCCACACCACGTTGGCGAGCAGCCCGAAGATGCCGTCCAGGTTGGCCTGGCGCGGCCGGACCAGCCGGCTGGACAGCAGGTGCAGCCGCAGGTACACGTCGTGCGCGTCGCGGGGGGCGTCGGTCAGCCGGGCGATGCCGGTGCGCACCGCCACCACCTCGACGCCGCGGTCGGGGTCCGGGCCGAGCAGCCGGGCGGCGGCCTCACCCAGTGCCTCGGCGGCCTGCTCGGCGCTGAGCCGGCTGGTGCCCGGCTCGGCCGAGTCGGTCAGGGCGGGAGCGGGGAACCAGGTGTCCAGCACCGTGCCGTCGGCGGCGACGGTGGCCAGGCCCGCGGCGGAGGCGCCGGTGGCCGGCTCGGCGGCGGTGTCGTCGGTCGGGTCAACATCTGCGCTGCTCACCCAGCACACGTTAGCCAAGGGCACCGGGGTGTGACAGCGCCAGGTACCGTCGGTGACCGTGCTGTTGGACCTCACCGCGGATCCCGTTGACCTGACCGCCGACCTGGTGAACGTGCCCAGTGTGTCCGGATCGGAGGCCGAGCTGGCCGACGCCGTGCACCAGGCCCTCGCCCGGCAGGCGCCGCACCTGGAGCTGGCCCGCTCCGGCAACACCGTGCTGGCCCGCACCGGGCTGGGCCGGCCGTCCCGGGTGGTGCTGGCCGGCCACCTGGACACCGTGCCGATCAACGGCAACCTGCCGCTGGTCCGCACCGGCGGCGGGGACACCGAGGTGCTGCACGGCTGCGGCACCGTGGACATGAAGGGCGGCGTGGCGGTGATGCTCTCGCTGGCCGCCACCGTGCTGGCACCCCGGCACGACCTGACCTTCGTGTTCTACGACTGCGAGGAGGTCGAGGCCGCGCGCAACGGCCTCGGCCGCGTCGAGCGGGAGCTGCCGGAGTGGCTGGCCGGCGACCTGGCCGTGGTGTGCGAGCCGTCCAACGGCGTGATCGAGGCGGGCTGCCAGGGCACCATGCGGGTGGAGGTGCGCACCGAGGGCCGGCGCGCGCACACCGCGCGGGCCTGGATGGGCGTGAACGCGATCCACGCGCTGGGCGAGGCGCTGCGCCGGTTGACCGACTACCAGCCCAGGCAGGTGGACATCGACGGCTGCCGGTACCGGGAGGGCCTGCAGGCGGTGCGGGTCGGCGGCGGGGTGGCCGGCAACGTGGTGCCGGACGAGGCCGTGCTGGCGGTGAACTACCGGTTCGCGCCGGACCGGACGCCGGCCCAGGCCGAGGCGCACCTGCGCGAGGTGTTCGACGGGTTCGCGCTGACCGTGACCGACCACGCGGCGGGCGCGCTGCCCGGGCTGACCGCGCCGGCCGCGGCCGAGCTGGTCGCGGCGGCGGGTGGGGCGCCCGTGGCCAAGCTGGGCTGGACGGACGTGGCCCGGTTCGCCGCGCTGGGCCTGCCCGCGGTCAACTTCGGGCCCGGTGACCCGACCCTGGCGCACACCAAGGAGGAGAACGTGCCCGCCGGGCAGATCCGCCGCTGCGCCGAGGTGCTGACCAGGTTCGTGACGGATTCGGCCACCGGAGCGGACACCGGCGATCACTAGACTCGCCGGGGTGACGGCGTCCTCTTCTGGCTCTTCTGGCTCTTCCGGGTCTGCTGACAACCTCGCCGGCGCTGGGGCGGCCCCCGGCGCGAACCACCAGGGGGTGGACGAGCGCCCCCGGGAGAAGCAGCGCGGGCCGGTGGTGCTGCGCCGCTCCCGGCGGGTCGAGACGACCACCACCGACCAGCGGCTGCTGGACTCGCGGGGCCCGTCCGACTGGGTGCACACCGACCCGTGGCGGGTGCTGCGCATCCAGGCCGAGTTCGTCGAGGGGTTCGGCGCGCTGGCCGAGCTGCCCAGGGCGGTGACCGTGTTCGGCTCCGCCCGGACCGCCCGTGACCACCCGGAGTACGCCGTGGGCCAGCGGCTGGGTGCCGCGTTGGCCGAGGCCGGGTTCGCGGTGATCACGGGCGGCGGGCCGGGCGCGATGGAAGCGGTCAACCGGGGCTGCTCGGAGGCCGGCGGCCTGTCCGTGGGCCTGGGCATCGAACTGCCCTTCGAGCAGGGCCTGAATCCCTGGGTGGACCTGGGGATGAACTTCCGCTACTTCTTCGCGCGCAAGACGATGTTCATCAAGTACGCGCAGGCGTTCATCTGCCTACCCGGTGGATTCGGCACGCTGGACGAGTTGTTCGAGTCACTGACCCTGGTGCAGACCAAGAAGGTCACCAAGTTTCCCGTGGTGCTTTTCGGGCGGTCCTACTGGGAGGGACTTTACAACTGGCTCCGGGACGCCGCGCATGCCGGCGGGAAGCTCAGCGAAAGGGACATGGCCCTGTTGCACCTGACCGACGACGTCGACGAGGCGGTCGGTTTGGTCGAGGACGCCTACCGCGCCTGGGAGGAAACGCACTGAACGTGCGGTGAATGGTTGGTGCGGGGATGCCGGTGCGATCCTCTCGGCATCCCCGCACCGTTGTCGGACGTCGGGCTCACAAACGCACGATCACTTGGCCCACTCGCCAAAGGTGACGACGTCGGTGTCGACACCGCCGTCGTTGCCGATGCCGGCGGTGTTGAAGGAGTCGTCGGTGTTGTTGCTGGCGTTGGCGGTGCCGAGGTTGTTGCCCTCACCGACGTTGGTGTTGTTGGTCACCACGGTGTTCGTAACGAAGGCGACGGTGATGTTGTCGTTCTGCTCACTGAACGTGCCCTCTGAGATGTCCGCACCCTGGGCGAAGGCCGGGGCGCCGACAAGGGACAGACCAGCGACCGCCGCGGCGACCGTGAAAGCCTTCTTCAACATCTAATGTCTCCCATCACGTGACATTTGTTGAACTCGCGACCGGTGCCCTGCGGTGGCAACGGGGGATGTGTCTCTGTGTATCTCGCCGCCAGCGTGGCCCGGACGAAGACGAGGTTAACCAGGGTTTCCGGCGGTGTGCGCGCGGTGTGCCGCTAATGAGCGGTCACCGTCGGTCAACGAAATTTTCCCGAGTGGGTGCATTCGGGTAACCCACGGAATTAACGCTGATCGGAACCGGGTGGGCCCCCCGAATGGGGTTACGCAGATGATCATGGGAAATTGAATTCACCGGCTGCGCTCGGTGATGATCACCCCGTGGGGAGGATTCGGGCGTCCCCCGGTGGTGCCGGACCGCTGACCCTGGGTGAGACCGGGGCGTCGGCGGACCGGGTCGGCGGCCAGATGATCACATGTGATAGGAGCGGAAAATGCATTTCACCGTCTGTGTCTACTGCGGATCACACGCCTCGGTTCCGCAGAGTTACCTGGACCTGGCCGCGTCGGTGGGCACGGCCATCGCCGAGCGGGGCTGGTCGCTGGTCTGGGGTGGCGGCCGGACGTCCATGATGGGCGAGGTGGCCAGGCACGCCAGGGCCGGCGGCGCCCGCACCACCGGCGTCATCCCGCGCGAGCTGGTCGACCGCGAGGTCGCCGACCACGACGCGGACGAACTGCTGGTGGTGGAGACCATGCGGGAGCGCAAGGCGCTGATGGAGGCGCACGCCAGCGCCTTCCTCGCGCTGCCGGGCGGCCTGGGCACCTGCGAGGAGCTGTTCGAGGTGTGGACCGCCCGCTACCTGGCCATGCACACCAAGCCGGTGGTGCTGCTCGACGTGGACGGCCACTACCAGGGCCTGCTCGCCTGGGTCGACCAGATGCGCGAGCGCGGGTTCCTGTCGCACGCCTCGATGGCCGCGCTGACCGTGACCACCGACGTGGCCGAGGCGCTGGACGCCTGCGCCGCCGGGTGATCAGCGGCTCGTGGCACGATCGGTTCTCGTGAGAGAACCGCGTTCTGGCGAGCACCGGGCCGCCCCCGGTGGGGTGCTCAGGTTCGGCCAGCGGACCGTGCCCCAGGACCGCCCACTGGTCATGGCGATCGTCAACCGCACCAGGGACTCCTTCTACGACCGGGGCGCCACCTTCGCCGACGAGGCCGCCATGGCCGCGGTGGACCGGGCCGTGGCCGAGGGCGCCGACATCGTGGACATCGGCGGGGTGCGCGCCGGCGGGCACGGCGAGGTGGTGGACGCCGCCGAGGAGGCCCGCCGCGTGGTGCCGTTCGTGGCCGCGGTGCGCGAACGCCACCCCGACCTGGTGATCAGCGTGGACACCTGGCGGCACGAGGTGGGCCGGCAGGTGTGCCGGGCCGGTGCCGACCTGCTCAACGACACGTGGGCCGGCGCCGACCCCCGGCTCGCCGAGGTGGCCGCCGAGTTCGGCGTGGGCATCGTGTGCTCGCACACCGGCGGCCTGGCCCCGCGCACCGACCCGCACCGGGTCCGCTACCCGGACGTGGTCGATGCGGTGCGCGCCGAACTGGTGGCCAGGGCCGAGCGCATGGTCGAGCTGGGGGTGCCGGTGGAGGGCGTGCTGATCGACCCCACCCACGACTTCGGCAAGAACACCTGGCACGGCCTGGAACTGCTGCGCCGGCTGGACGAGCTGGTCGCCACCGGGTGGCCGGTGCTGATGGCGCTGTCCAACAAGGACTTCGTGGGGGAGACGCTGGACGTGGACGTGGCCGACCGGGTGACCGGGACGCTCGCGGCGACCTCGGTGGCGGCCTGGACCGGCGCCCGGGTCTTCCGCGCCCACCAGGTGCGCCAGACCAGGCACACCGTGGAGATGGTCGCCAGCATCGCCGGCACCCGCCCGCCGGCCCGAGTGCTGCGGGCACTGGCGTGAGGCGCCCGGAGGTGGCCGCCTGGCTGGCCGAGCGGACCTGGCAGAGTCCGGAGTGGACGGTCGAGGAGCTGGTGCGCGCCAAGGGCAGCCGCACGGTCAGCGTGGTGCTGCCGGCACTGGACGAGGAGCGCACGGTCGGTGGGGTCGTCGCCGCGGTGCGGCCGCTGCTCGGGGTGCTCGTGGACGAGCTGGTCGTGGTGGACTCCGGGTCGACCGACGACACCGCGGCGGTGGCGGCGCGGGCGGGCGCGCGCGTGGTGCGCCGCTCGGACGTGCTCGCCGACTGGGCGCCCCGACCGGGCAAGGGCGAGGTGCTGTGGCGCTCGCTCGCCGCCACCGACGGCGACCTGCTGGTGTTCCTCGACTCCGACCTGGTCGAGCCGGAACCCGGGTTCGTGCCCGCGCTGCTCGGCCCGCTGCTGACCCTGCCCGACCCGGTGCTGGTCAAGGGCTTCTACCGGCGTCCGCTGCGGCTGGAGAGCACCGAGGCGGACACCGGCGGCGGCCGGGTCACCGAGCTGATGGCCCGCCCGCTGCTGGCCGCGCTGCGGCCGGAGCTGTCCGGGGTGATCCAGCCGCTGGGCGGGGAGTACGCGGCCCGCCGGGACTTCCTGGAGTCGGTGCCGTTCGCCGCCGGCTACGGCGTGGAGATCGGCCTGCTGCTGGATGCCCACCAGCACCACGGGCTGGCCGGGCTCGCCCAGGTCAACCTGGGGGTGCGCAAGCACCGCAACCGGTCGCTGCGCCAGCTGGGCGTGATGGCCCGCCAGATCCTGGGCACCGCGCTCAACCGCTCCGGCTGGCCCCAGCACACCTCGGAGTTCACCCAGTTCACCCAGGTCGCCGGGGAGTGGCTGCCGGACGTGACCGAGGTGCTGCTGGCCGACCGGCCACCCATGCGGGAGGTCCTGGTGCGCGAGCGGCTGGCCACCCGCGCGCCCTAGCTAGGCCGGCTCCGGCGGCCACACCCCGGGCGCCAGCACCCCGTGCACGTAGGCGCGCGCCACCAGCGCCGCCCGGTTGGCCACGCCCCACCGCCGGGACAGCCGGCCCAGGTGGTAGTTGACCCCGTCCACGGTCAGCTCCACCGCCCTGGCGATCTGCGCGGTGGTGGCGCCGCCGGCGGCCAGGGCCAGCACCCGCGCCTCCACCGGGCTGACCGACACCCTCGGCCCGGGCGGCGCGGCGGCCGGCTCCGCCGGCTCGGCGGCCACGCGCAGCAGCAGCAACAGGTGCGGGTGGTCCGCGCTGGTCTCGCTGATCAGGTCGACGGTGAGTTCACCGCACCGCTCCGCCCCGGCCGGCGTGGTCCAGGACACGCTGATCGGGTACCGGGAGCGCCGGCCCAGCCGGATCGCGTCCACGATCGAGCGCAGGTCCTCGGCCAGCACCGGGCGGAACAGGTCCAGGGCGTTGCGCCCGGCGAGCTGACCGGGCAGCGCGGACCACTCACTGGCCATGGCCGGGTTCACGAACAGGATCGTGCCGTCCGGTTCGCAGGCGGCCACCGGCATCGGCAGGTGGTCCAGCAGCAGCAGCGCCCGGTTGCGCCAGGCCACCGCCTTGTCCTGCCAGGTCGGCTCGGCGCAGTCCATGCGCAGGTGGTGGTTGATCTGCTCGATGTCCTTGATCATGGCGCGCTCCCGTGGGCACCGTCCGTCGCGCAAGTCCAAATCCCCGGTCCGCACTACACGATTCTGTAGCAGTGGGTCGGCGGGAGTCGAGCAGCGCGGGTGATGGTGGAGGAGCCGCCCTCACCCGGCGGTGCCCCAGTAGTCACAGCGTGCACGGAAGGCGACCGCCCCGATGACCGAGACCCTGCCCCCGTTGGCCGCGACCCACGGCGGCGTGCCCGTGATCGACGTCTCCGACCGGGCCCCGAACGCCGCGCCCGTGCTGGACACGATGGCGCTGGCCCGCGCGCACGGCCCGGTGTTCGTGCAGCGGCGCTTCGGCCAGGACCTGCTCGTGGTCGGTGACCTCGACCTGGTCACCGACCTGGCCGACGAGCAGCGCTTCTGCAAGGTCATCGGACCGGCGCTGGAGAACGTGCGCGGGTTCGCCGGCGACGGCCTGTTCACCGCCTACAACGAGGAGCCCAACTGGGCCAAGGCGCACGACATCCTGATGCCGGCGTTCGCCCTGGGTTCGATGCGCACCTACCACCCGGTGATGGTGCGGGTGGCCCGCCGGCTGATCGCCGCGTGGGACCGGCACGCCGCCGCCGGCACCCCGGTGGACGTGCCCGACGACATGACCAGGATGACCCTGGACACCATCGGCCTGGCCGGGTTCGGCTTCGACTTCGGCTCCTTCGAGCGCGACGAGCCGCACCCGTTCGTCAGCGCCATGGTGCGCTGCCTGGACTGGTCCATGCGCAAGCTGTTCCGCCGGCCCGACGCCGACCACACCGAGGCCGACGCCGCGTTCCGCGCCGACGCCGACTACCTGGCGTCCGTGGTCGACGAGGTGATCGCCGCGCGCCGCAGCGACACCGCCACCGGCGGTGGCGACACCGAGGCCGAGGACCTGCTCGGGCTGATGCTCAACGCGCCGCACCCGGTGGACGGCACCACCCTGGACGCGGCCAACATCCGCAACCAGGTGATCACCTTCCTGATCGCCGGCCACGAGACCACCTCGGGCGCGCTGTCCTTCGCCCTGCACTACCTGACCAAGCACCCGACCGCGCTGCGGGAGGTGCGCCGCGAGGTGGACCAGCTGTGGGGTGAGGCCGACGACCCCGAGCCGACCTTCGAGGACGTCGGCCGGCTGCGCTACACCCGCCAGGTGCTCAACGAGGCGCTGCGGCTGTGGCCGACCGCGCCGGTGTTCGCCCGCCAGGCCCGGCAGGACACCCTGCTGGGTGGCCGCGTGCCGGTGCGGGCCGGCCAGCCGATCTCGGTGCTGGTGCCGGTGCTGCACCGCGACCCGGTGTGGGGCGACAACCCCGAGCTGTTCGACCCGGACCGGTTCGCCCCCGAGCTGGAGGCGGCCCGCTCGCCGCACGCGTTCAAGCCGTTCGGCACGGGCGAACGCGCCTGCATCGGCCGGCAGTTCGCCCTGCACGAGGCCACCATGCTGCTGGGCCTGCTGGTGCACCGCTACCGGCTGCTCGACCACGCCGACTACCAGTTGCGGCTCAAGCAGACGCTGACCATCAAGCCCGACGGGTTCACCCTCACCCTGCGCCGCCGCACCAGCGCCGACCGGGCGGTGACCGTGGCCGCCCGCGCCGAGGCCGCCGCGCCCACCGCCACCCCGGCCGACGGCCTGCCCACCCGGGTCCGGCCGGGCACCGGGCTGCTGGTGCTGCACGGCTCCAACTACGGCACCTGCCGCCAGTTCGCCGCCGACCTGGTCGCCGCCGCCACCGACCTGGGCTGCGCCGCCAGCCTGGCGCCGCTGGACGCGCACGCCGGCGCCCTGCCCACCGACCGGCCGGTGGTGGTGGTCGCCGCCTCCTACAACGGCCTGCCCACCGACGACGCCGCCGCGTTCGTGCGGTGGCTGGCCGACGCCGAGCCCGGCGCGGCCGCCGGCGTGCCCTACGCCGTGCTCGGCGTGGGCGACCGCAACTGGTCGGCCACCTACCAGCGGGTGCCCACGCTGATCGACGAGCGGCTGGCCGCGCTCGGCGGGACCAGGCTGCTGGACCGCGCCGAGGCCGACGCCTCCGGGGAGCTGGACGCCGCGGTCACCACGTTCACCGTGGCGCTGCGCGCCAGCCTGCTGGAGCGCTACGGCGACCCCGACTCGGTCGGCGCGACCGGGCCGGACACCACCGGCGGCCCCGGCTACACCGTCACCGAGGTCACCGGCGGCCCGCTGGCCGCCGCCGCGGCCCGGCACGAGCTGACCGCGCTGACCGTGACCGAGGTCGACACCCTCACCCACCCCGACCACCCGCGCGTCAAGCGGTTCGTCCGGCTGGCCCTGCCCGACGGCGTGACCTACCGCACCGGCGACCACCTGGCCGTGCTGCCCGCCAACGACCCGGCGCTGGTGGCGCGGGCCGCGCGGCTGCTGCGCGCCGACCTGGACACGGTGCTCAGCATCGTGCCGACCAGGGCGCGCCGGGACGCGCTGGCCGTCGACCGCCCGGTCACCGTCCGCGACCTGCTCACCCACCACGTCGAGTTGCAGGACCGGCCCACCGCCGCGCAGCTGGCCGTGCTGGCCGAGGCCAACCCGTGCCCGCCGGAGCGGGCCGCGCTGCGCGCCCTGGCCGAGGACGCCGAGGCGCGTGCCGCCGACCACCGCAGCCTGCTGGACCTCGTCGAGGACCACCCGGCGCTGCGCGAGACCCTGACCTGGCCGGTGCTGCTGGACCTGCTGCCGCCCATGCGGATCCGGCACTACTCGATCTCGTCCTCGCCCGAGGCCGACCCGCGCCACCTGGACCTGATGGTGTCCCTGCTGGCCGCGCCGGCCCGCTCCGGGCGGGGCGAGTTCCGCGGCACCGGCTCCGGCTACCTGGCCGCCCTGCGCCCCGGCGACACCGTGCTCGCCCGGGTGCAGCCGTGCCGGGAGGCGTTCCGCATGGTCCACGACGCGGACACGCCGGTCATCATGATCGCCGCCGGCACCGGCCTGGCCCCGTTCCGCGGCGCCATCGCCGACCGGGCCGCCCGGCTGGCCGGGGGCGCCGCACTGGCCCCGGCGCTGTGCTACTTCGGCTGCGACGCCCCCGACGCCGACTACCTGCACGCCGACGAGCTGCGCGCGGCCGAGTCGGCCGGCGCGGTGTCGCTGCGCCCGGCGTTCAGCGCCGCGCCCGTGGCCGGCCAGCGCTTCGTCCAGCACCGCCTGGCCGCCGAGGCCGACGAGGTGTGGGCGCTGCTGGGCGCCGGAGCCAAGGTCTACGTGTGCGGCGACGGCACGCGCATGGCCCCGGGCGTGCGGGACGCGTTCCAGGACGTGTACCTGCGGCACACCCCCGGCGCGGACCGGGACGCCGCCGCCGAGTGGCTGCGCGGGCTGTTCACCGAGGGCCGCTACGTGGAGGACGTCTACGCCGGCTGAGCCGCGCCGCGGCCGGCTGTCGGGGTGATCGCCTACCGTCCTGCGGCAACGGACAGCCGGAGTGAGCAGGAGGCAGGGCGTTGGCGCACGGCACGTCGGGGACGGACAGCGGCCACCGGGAGCACCGGGCGGCGTTCGCGGAGTTCGCCGAGCGGATGCGGGCCGCGGACCACGCGGGGGCACTGGCCGCCGCGCGCGCCGCGCACGACGAGGTGCTCGCCGCCGGGCACCTCGACCTGCTCGGCGTGGCACTGAACTGCGTGGGCCTGGCCCAGCACGAGCTGGGCGAGTTCACCGACGCGGTCCAGGCGCACCAGCGGGCGCTGCGGATGAGCTGGCGGCACGACGTGCGCGCGTTCGCCGGCCTGCGCGCCAGCCTGTCCCGGATCGCCGCCGGTGAGGACGCGGGGCTGCCGCACCTCTGGGACCGCGACCTGCCCGGCCACGACCTGGCCGCGCTGGCCCGTAGTGAGCACCCGCACTTCAGCCTGGCCGCCCAGCTGGAGCTGGGGCGGCTCGCCGCCGCCGAGGGCCATCGGGTCACGGCGGTGGACGCCTACCGGGCGGTGGTCGACTCGGGCCACCCCTGGTTCCGGCTGTCGGCCGCCGCGGCCCTGGCCGACCTGCTGCGCCGGTACGGCGACGACGAGGGCGCGGACCGCCTCGCCGTGCCCGCCGACACCGCCGCCGGTGCGCCCGACCCGGTCGAGCTGGCGCTGCTGCCGCTGGCCGATCCGGACGCGCCAGCGGTGTGGCTGGCCCCGGTCCGGCCCGGACTGGCCAGCTACCGGGCCGGGGACGTGGACGCGGCCCGCGCCCAGCTGCGTGCCGCCGCGGCCGGCGACTGGCGGCACGCCGCGCACCAGGCGGCGGTCCTGCTCGCCGGCATCGAACTGCGGCACGGCGAGCACACCCCCGCCCGCGAGCTGCTGGCCGAGACCGCCGCCACCGACGACTTCACCCACGGCCCGCGCGCCGCCGTCGCCCTGGCCGTGCTCGACACCGTCGCCGTCACCGACGCCGGTGGCACCGGCGCCGACGCCGTGGTCGACGCGCTCGCCAGCTACCTGATCCGCGACCAGGACGCGCGCGCCGACCTGGAAACCCTCGCGCACAGCCAGAATCCGCTCGCCGACGTGTTCGCGGCCCTGCTCGGCGACCTGCTCCGCGACGGCGAGCCCGACGCGCCGGCGAACGAGTTGCTGGAGCGCGCCAGCGAGTCCGAGAACGGGCTGGCCGCCGGCTACGCCGCCTACCTGATCGCCACCGACCCGGCCAACTGGGACAAGACCGAGCGCGCGGCCGACGCGCTCGAACGCGCCCACAACCAGGCGAGCCCCGTGCTGGCGTGGGCGGCGATCCGGCTGGGCGAGGCCACCAACGCCGACCTCTACCGGTCCGGCGACGCCCAGTGGGTCTTCCAGTCCGCTCTCGACGCGAACCACCGGGCGTTGCTGCCCCGCGCCGCGGCGGGCCTGCTCGCCTCCTCACCGGCGGACGGTGACATGGCGGAGGAGCGCTACGAGCTGGCCGCGGAGTGGCTGACCGCCGACCTGCCGGCCGAGGCGGTCGGCCCGCTCGCCTGGCTGGTGGCCGAGAACCTGATCACCTACCAGGACGAGCTGGCCGAGGGTGCGCGGGTGCTGGCGCGGATTCCCGAGTCAGACCCCCGGTTCGGGGTGGCCGCGCTGGCCGTGCGGGCACTGGTCGACGGGGACGTCGACACCATGCGGCGGGCGTTCGACCGGCTCGGCCGGTGGGACAAGGAATCGCTGCACGAGGCCTCGACGCGATGCATGTCGGCGGTCTCGCGGCTGGACGCGGACTCACCCACCACCCGACCCGCCCTCATGGTGCTGGCCGATCTCGGTTTTCGGGAGGCGTCCCTGACCCACCAGGTGCTGGACCAGTTGGCCAGGGTCTGCGAGCACCAGGGTGACCTGGAGGGCGAGTTGGCCGCACGGGAGAAGATCCGCTTCCGCCTCGACGGCCACTGGGGCGGCGGGGTGCTGGAGATCGCCCGCCGCTGCTACCTGGGCGGTGACCTCGACCAGGCGGTCGAGCTGTACCGGCGGGCGCTCGCCGACTTCCCCCGGGTGCGTGAGCAGGCCGCCGTCGACCTCGCCGTGCTGCTCCTCGGCCGGGGCGAGGTCGACGCCGCCCAGGACCTGTTACCGTCCACTGTGGACCCGAAGCACTGCTGTGAACTCGGCTCCGACCTGAAGCGGAGCGGTCGTCTCGCCGAGGCCGTGCTCGCCTGGGAGCTGGTCGCCGACACCAGCGATCGCGTCCACTCCGCCAGGGCCAACTACTACCTGGGCGAGACGCACGCCGAGCTGGGCGACACCGCCGCGGCCATCGCCGCCTACCAGCGGGCTGGCCGGGTGGCCGACCCCTTCGCCGTGCACGCGCTGTACGCGCTCGGCAAGCTGCACGAGGACCGGGGTGAACTCCCGGCGGCCAGGGAGAACTTCCAACGCGGCATCGAGGTGGGCACCCGGCTGGACAACGACGGGTTCGTGGTCGGCCTGTGCCGGCTGCACCTGGCGAACGTGGCGAACCTGTCCGGCGACCACGCCGAGGCGCGCCGCCGCTACCGGGAACTGGTGGAGGACCCGGACCGGGGCACCGCCGCCATGGCCGCGATGATGCTGGGCGCCGACGCCAAGGACCGCGTGCGTCAGCTGACGCGGCAGGGCGAGCGCCTGGACAGTGCTGCCGTGGCCGAGGCGCGGCACTGGTACCAGTGGGTGCTCGACTCCGGCGACCGGTTCCAGCGCGACCTGGCCCTGGCGCACCTCGGCGAACTGCACTACTGGGTCGGCGACCGGGACCAGACGCGCGAGTTCTACCAGCGGGTGCTCGACTCCACCAGCGCCAATCCCGAGTACGTCGCCGAGGCCGCCTACCGGCTCGGTGAGCTGGCCAGCCAGGACGGTGACACCGAGCGGGCCGTGGCTCACCTGGAACGCGCCGTGCGCACCGGCGACGCCACGTTCGCCGGCCGGGCCAGCGACCTGCTGACCCGGCTGCGCGGCTGATCCAGCGGGTGATCCAGCGGGTGACCCGACGCGCCGACCCGGCGGGCGACGCGACGGGCGACCCGGCGGGTCACTCGGGGAACAGCGAGGTGATCGAGGCGCCGATCTTGCGGACCACGTCGGCGCCCACGCTCAGGCCGTTGAGCAGCTCCAGCAGCCGCGCCCAGGTGCGGCTGACCCGGCCGCTGTCCGGCTCGTCCTCGGCCAGCTCGTCGGCGAGGTCGTCGGCGCGCTCCTGGGCCCGGCCGCGGTTGGCCTCGGCCGGGCCGCTGGCCAGCTCCTCCCGCAGCGCGTGCACCAGTTCGCGCAGGGCCGCCAGCTCGGCGGCCAGGTCCGGCCCGGCCGCGCCGCCCACCTGCGAGCTGTCCACCCTGACCCGGTTGTGCTGTCCGACCGTGGTGACCCCGTTGAACTGGCCGCCGCTGATGCTGACCTGGTTGCGCTCGCCGCTCATGGCTGATCCGTTCTGTTGTGGTTGCCGCTGCCCCTGGTGTTGTTGCCCCGGTTGGGGATCTGGCCTGTCAGGTTCCCGTCCGCTGAGACGTCGTTGCCCTGCCCGATCACGTTGGTGCCGGTGAACTGCCCCCCGTTGATGACGGTGTTGTTGATGACCTGGTTGCTCTGCCGCTCGAATTCGTCCACGGACAACCCGGACCGCTGCAGGAAGTGCTGGACCGCGGTGAGCGTGCGCTGCTCCAGCAGCTTGAGGTAGCGGACCCCGTCCACGTCCTGGAAGTAGGTGTCCGGTTCGACGCCGGCCGCGATCTCCCGGATGCTGCGCCGCGCCCCGTACACGTCCGGTGTGGTGCGCTGCTGCCCCCACTGCACCCGCTCGGCCAGCAGGGTGGCCAGCGTGCGGGTCCGCGCCGCCAGCGACGCGGGCAGGCCGATCGTCTTGACCAGTGCCATCCACAGCGACCGGCCCGGCCCGACCAGGTCCCACAGCTGGATGCGCTGGTGCGGGCCGATCGGGTTGAGCTGGAAGGAGTTCCACTCCAGGTAGAGCGTGCCGTCCCCGCAGCCGATGTGCAGGAAGGCGGACACCACCAGGTCCCGGTCCCAGCTGTCCACCCGGTAGCAGCGGTAGGAGCGGATCCACTCGCGGGCGCCGCCGGCGATCTCCCGCACCTCGCGCTCGGTCAGCTGGGTGCGTGGCGGCCAGGACAGGTCCGGCAGGATCGCGGCGGCCAGCGGGTCGCTGTCGCGGTGCCGCAGCAGCGCCGCCGAGGACACGATGACCTGTTCCCGCGCGGTCAGCTCGCGCAGCCGGAACCCCGGCGACAGGCTCTGCGAGTCGCGCAGCCGCAACACCTCGCTGGTGACCGCCTGGTGGATCTCGTTGACGTCCAACTGGATCGGGGCGGCGGCACTGTTCCAGCTCTCACCCGGGGGTGTGCCGCTCCCGCTCTCACCAGGCTGCGCGGCCACGTCGGCGGGCGGGCCGACCCGGCGCAGGGGGATGGCCAGCGACCAGGAGTGCATCAACTGTCCAAAGCCGACGAACGCGTTGTAGCCGTCGTGCACGATCAGGTTGCCGTGCTCGGTGCTGTGCCGGATCTGCGCCAACCGCGCCTGGTACGGCCCGGTCGCGCCGGGACCGCCGGGCAGCCAGCTCGTGCCCACCGCCGCCGGCGGCTCACCCGGCTGGCCGGTGCCGGTGCGGCCCACCCAGGCGGTGAGCGCCTGGCGCACCAGCAGCTGGTCCGCGGCCAGCAGCACCAGCAGGGCGAGCATCGCCAGGATCGCGAACAGCAGGCCCAGCGAACCGAACCCGTCCAGCTCGCTCCCGCCGTACGGGTCGTAGGGGTCATACGGGTCGTACGGGTCGTAGCCGCTGGACCCGCTGACCGACTCGCCGCCGGTGAGCACGAGGTTGAGCAGGCCGAAGCCCATGGCGGTCACCGCTCCCGCGCCCAGCACCACGGCCAGCCACGCGCCAGCGGACAGCTTGCTCCTGCCCAGCTGCCGCAGCCGGGAGCGGACCATGCTGCGCACCAGCACCCAACTGCCCACCAGGACCGGCCAGAACAGCGACAGCGGCCAGCCGAGCACCAGGATCACGACGAACAGCGCGAGCGCGACCAGGTCGCGCAGCACCCGCCGGCCGCGCACGGCCAGGGCCTCGGCCAGCACGGCGGCGGCGTGCACCCCGGGCGAGGGCGGGACCGCGCGCCTCGGCTCGGTCAGGAACTCGGCCAGCACGGCGTCGGCGAACCGCTCGTTGCCGTGGGCCGCGGCGGCCAACAGCCGGGTGGCCTCGTCCACCGGCGGGGTGGGCGAGGCCGGCGGCGGAGGCGGGAACGAGGGCTGGTTCGCGGGTGGGCCAGGGGGAAGTGGTGCGTTCATCGGGATGACCTCCGCAGCACGAGACGGCGCGGGAAGCAGCGGCGCGGGAAGCGGCCGAGTGGCGGGCGGAAGAACCAGTCGGTGGCGTCACAGTGTCGGCGCCCGGTTCCCAGTCCCGGACTGGTTTCCGTGGGCGAGTACCTGAACGGCCCAGTCGGTCAACCCGTTCGCCACCGCGGTGTCACCGTCAGTCGTTCCGCGGCCCGGCGTGGTCAGGTGGCCGATGTCGCACCTGGCGGACATGTGGTGACGAACACTTCTCGCATCCGTAGACTCGCCTCGCGTGAAGTCGGACGTGCTGCGGGGCCATCTCGACGGACTGTTGCTCGCCACTCTGGACGGCTGCCAGCTCCACGGTTACGCCATCATCGAAGCGTTGCAGGTCCGCAGCGGCGGTGCGCTCGACCTGCCCACCGGCACGGTCTACCCGGCGCTGCGCCGCCTGGAACACGCCGGGTACGTGCACAGCGAGTGGAGCACGGTGTCCGGACGGCAGCGGCGGACCTACCGGTTGACCAGAGCCGGCCAGCGCGCGCTCGCCCAGGAGCGCATGGCGTGGCGGGAGTTCACCTCGGCCATCGAGGGCGTTCTCGGCGGGGGGACATGGCCCGTCCGAGCGTGATCGACGGCTACCTCAGCGAGCTGGGCAGCCGGCTGCGCGGACCCGCGCCGGTCCGGGCCGACCTGCTCAGCGAGGCCAGGGACGGGCTGGTGGACGCGGCCGAGGGCTACCAGGCCGCCGGCCTGAGCGAGCCGGCCGCCCAGCGGCGCGCGGTCGCCGACTTCGGCCCGGTGGCCGTGGTGGCCAGGGAGTACCAGGGTGAGCTGGCCGTGGCGCACGCCGTGCGCACCCTGCGGGTGCTGCTGCTGGTCATCGCCCTGGGCGACCTGGTGTGGCTGGTCGACCGGTTCGTGTGGAGCACGGCCAGGTCCGGCACGGACGCTCCGGCGCCGGGCTGGTACCTGGTGGCCGCGCAGGCCGGTGACATGACCGCGGCGGCGATCGCGCTGGGCGTGGTGGCGGTGCTGGTGGGCAGCAGGTGGCTGTACCGGACCGGGATGAGCAGCGTGGTGGTTGGCCGGCTGGTCGGCGCGTTCACCGTGGGCGCCCTGGGCACCTACGTGTTCTGCGTGCTCACCCTGGTGGTCGCCACCGCACTGCGGGACCTGGTCGAGCCGGCGCAGCCGGTGCCGGTCGTGTCGGCCGGCGTGGCCGCGGCGGCCGGGCCGGGCGCGGTGGTCGTGGTGGCCTGGCTGGTCGTGCAGACCCGGCGCTGCCTGGACGTGGCCAGCGGCTGACCCCGGCAGGCAACCCGGTCGTCGCCGGGCCCGGCACCCGGTCGGCGGGTAACCGCCACCGGCGCTGCGCACCCCGGCCGGGTCGTGCCACGATCGTGCCGTGACCACCGCGCTGATCTACCTCGTCCTCATGCTGCTCGTGGCGGCCGTGGTCTTCCTGCTCGCCTCGGTGGTGTTCGGCCGGGGTGAGGAGCTGCCGCCGCTGCCGCCCGGGGCCTCGCCCACCCGGCTGCCCGCCGAGGACGTCACCCCGGACGACGTGCGCGCGCTGCGCTTCCAGCAGGTGTTCCGGGGCTACAAGATGTCCGAGGTGGACTGGGCGCTGGACCGGCTGGGCACCGAACTGGGGGAGCTGCGGGCCCGGGTCGACGAGTTGGAGCAGCGCCTGGCCCAGGCCGGCGACGAGCACACCGGCCACCCGCGGGTCGAGCACGAGCAGGCCAGTCATGGCTGAGCTGACCGTCACCCGGCGCGTGCGGGTGCCCGCGGAGCTGGCCTGGTCGCTGCTGGTGGACTGGTCCCGCCAGCGCGAGTGGATGGTGGGCACCCGGGTGTGGGTGGTCCGCGGGGACGGGGCGAGCGCGGGCTCCCAGGTCGTCGCCTTCACCGGGGTGGGTGACGTAGGCTTCGTCGACACCATGGACATCACCGAGTGGCGGCCGCCGCTGCGGTGCCAGGTCCGGCACACCGGCCGGCTGGTGCGCGGCACCGGCGTGTTCCAGGTGCGACCGGGCAGCCAGGACAACACCTGCGTGGTCAGCTGGACCGAACTGCTCGACCTGCCGCTTGGCCGGCTCGGTGAACTGGGCTGGCGGCTGCTGCGGCCCGCGCTCGCCGCGGGCGTGCGGCTGTGCCTGCGTCGGTTCGAGGCCCTGGCCGAGGCACAGGCCGGCAACGCCCGTTAGACCAGGAGGACCACCAGTGACGGACACCCTGCTCGGCGCGGACGGCCGCTTCCGGTGCACCTGGGGCAACACCACCGAGGACTACGCCGCCTACCACGACCAGGAGTGGGGCGTGCCGCTGCGCGGCGAGCCCGAGCTGTTCGAGCGGCTGTGCCTGGAGGCGTTCCAGTCCGGCCTGTCCTGGCTGACCATCCTGCGCAAGCGGGAGGGGTTCCGCCGCGCGTTCGCCGCGTTCGAACCGGCCAAGGTGGCCGAGTTCGGCGAGCAGGACGTGGCCAGGCTGCTGGCCGACCCGGCGATCGTCCGCAACCGCGCCAAGATCAACGCGGTGATCCGCAACGCCAGGGCCGTGACCGAGCTGGACCAGCCCCTGGACGAGCTGCTCTGGTCGTTCGCGCCGGCCACCCCGGCCCCACGCCCGGCCACCATGGCCGACGTGCCCGCGGTCACCCCGGAGTCCACGGCCATGGCCAAGGAGCTGAAGCGCCGCGGGTTCACCTTTGTCGGCCCCACCACCTGCTACGCGCTCATGCAGGCCACGGGCATGGTCGACGACCACGTGGCGGGCTGCTGGCGGGCCAGCTGAGCCACGCCCGGCCGGCCACCCGCCCCAGCACCGCCGGCACGCCCCAGGCCCGCAGGCGCGTGCGCTGCCCGGTGGACGTGCTCACGCACGTCAGTGCCCCACGAACTCGGGTTTGCGCTTGGCCACGAACGCCTCCACAGCCTCGCGGTGGTCCGCGGTGGCGCCGGCCTCCACCTGGGTGCGCGCCTCCACGGCCAGTGCCTGCTCCAGCGAGGCCGTGCTCGCCGCCAGCATGGCTTCCTTGATCTTGGCGTAGGCGGTGGTCGGACCGGCGGCCAGCCGCGTGGCCAGGGCCAGCGCCGCGTCCGACAGCTCCGCGTCGGCCACCACCCGGTTGACCAGGCCCACCCGCAGCGCCTCGGCCGCGGTCACCGGCGCGCCCAGCATCATCATCTCCATGGCCCGGCCGTACCCGACCAGCCTGGGCAGGGTCCACGACGCACCGGTGTCCGCGGTCAGCCCGACCCCGGCGAAGGCCATCACGAACTTGGCCGACTCGGCGGCCACCCGCAGGTCGCACGCGTAGGCGAGGGCCGCGCCCGCACCGGCCGCGGTGCCGTTCACCGCGGCGATCACCGGCTTCGGCATTCCGGTGACCACCCGGACCAGCGGGTTGTAGTGCTCGTCCACGGTGCGCAGCGGCGCCGGGTCGCCGGTGCGTAACAGCTCGACGTGCTCACGCAGGTCCTGTCCCGCGCAGAAGGACCGGCCGGTGCCGGTGAGCACCACGGCCCGCACCTGCTCGTCGGCTGCGGTGTCGCGCAGCGCCGCCAGCAGGTCCTCCTTGAGCTGGTAGGTCAGCGAGTTGTAGGCGTCCGGACGGTTGAGGGTGAGCACCCTGACCCCGGCGACGTCCTCGACCAGCAGCACCGGCTGCTCGTCCCGGGCCTGCTGACCGCCCCGGTCGTCCCCGTCGTCGGCCGGTCGGGTCGTGGGTTCCTGCGCCATTGCCGCACCACTCCTGTGTTGTTGTGACTCCCACCTGGCTGCGCCAGGTGAGTCGTGTTTGTTCTGGACTCTCACCTGGCTGGCGCCAGGTGATCCGTGTTGGCCATGAACTCCCACCTGGCTGCGCCAGGTGATCCGTGTTGTCCGGTGGGTTCGGGATTCGGGAAACCACGGATGCACCACTCCGCCGGCGCGCCGCGCGTCAGTCCCCGGACAGGCATTCGGTCACGAACCTGGTGACCGCCGGGGCGAGGCGGCTCGTCTCCCGGTCGAAGAACTCCGCCGCCACCAGACCGGGCCAGTCCGGCGGCAGCAGCCGCGCGGGCAGACCGGGATCGCGGAACAGGAACTTCCGCCAGGCGTGCAACAGCCGCTGGGACGCGGCGAACGCCGGCGCGGCGGCCGAGCCGTCCACAGCGGACATCACCGGCCGCCACTCGGCCACGAAGTCCGAGTAGTCCCGGGCCAGCGTGTCCAGATCCCACGCGCGCGCGGCCAGTTCCACGTCGTCTCCCTCATGCTGCGCCAGGAACGTGTGGGCCGCGACCTGTTCGGCGTCGAGCAGGTCGGCCAGTTCGGTGGACGGGCGGGGCGCCACCCAGGTCGTCGCGGTGAGCGGGCCGTAACCGAGCAACCGCAGCGAGGAGGCGATCCGCTCGCGCTCGTCCCGCGCGGGCGGCGCGGCCAGGAGCACCACGTGCCACTGGCCGTCCCAGGTGGACGGACGCGTGCGGTAGATGCGGGCGGCGGCCTCGTCCAGCCGGCGCTCGGCCCGCGCGGTGAGCGCGTACCCCGGACCGGCCGGCAGCCGCACCGGGCGCAGCCAGCCCTGGCGCACGGTTCTGGACACCGCGGTGCGCACCGCGGGTGAGGTGAACCCCAGCGGCTCCAGCAACCGGACCAGGGCGGCGATGGTCGCGGCCCCACCCCGCTGACGCAGGTGTCCACCGTAGACGTCGAACAGCGCCGAACGAGCTCGCACGACCGTCGAGTCTGGCAGTCATCCACGGTGACGACCAGCACATGACAGTGTGCTGTGCGCCAGCCGAACGGGCGCCATGGTCACGAGATGGTGACGGACCTCTTATCCGGCGCAAGCCCTTGCCCAGCCCCAATTCCTGCCCTGATCTGCGGCGGAACAAGATCGACAAACGGGCGAAAAGATCGGTTCGGTTTCGCTGATGAGTCTGAATGGGGGAGAATGGCCAGCAGAACCGGCAGGCTGCGGGGCGTGCCGGGCGGGGAAGTTGACGGAGGGAGCACGCTATGGCGGCCATGAAGCCGCGGACCGGCGACGGTCCCCTTGAGGTCACCAAGGAGGGGCGCGGCATCGTGATGCGCGTTCCGCTCGAAGGTGGGGGGCGACTCGTTGTCGAGATGTCGGCGGAGGAGGCCAGCGCCTTGGGCGACGCGCTGAAGGCTGCTGCCGGCTGAGGCTGCTGCTGTTCGGACACCACCGGTCAGAGTCGGCCCGTCCGGCTAGCACCACCGAAGCCCCGGCCTGCCCTGCGGTGGAGCCGGGGCTCCGCGTTTTCGCATAAGCGTTCACCGGACCAACCGTTCACGCCACCACCCGAAATCCCCGACTGTCCGTTGTGGATATCCCGGGCGGGTCGGCCGCGACGGCAAACCCAGCGCCATTTGTCAGTGTCGCGCAACCCCTTCGGCCGCACCATTGTGTTCGCGCCGGAGCACACCAGGGCAGCAGCCAAGGAGGTCACCGCCAGTGCGCACCCCAGTGCCGACCGTGCCGAGCCAGCTCCCGGACGTCGAGGTGGCGTCAGCACCGCGACGGGGCGTGCCGCTGGTCGTGGCGGCCCAGCCCGGCGAGCGGTCCGCGGACGGGGCCGGCCGGGCCAGCCTCGGCCCGGGCGCGGACCGGCTGCCCGCGCAGCTTCCGATCGCTGACGAGGTGACCGGCAAGACCGGCGAGACCTACCCGGTGCCCGGCACCCGGCACTGGGTGGTTGGCGTCGGCGCTGGCGAGCCGGCCGACTGGCGGGCCGCGGCAGCCGCCCTGGTCAGGGCGTTCGACGCGCGCGCCGAGGCCGACCAGCGGGCCGGCCGGAGCGCGGCCAGGGCCGCCCAGGTGCTGCTGCCCGCCGGCCTGACCGCCGACCAGGTGACCGGGCTGGTGCTGGGCGCCATGCTGGGCGACTACCGGTACGCGGTCACCGGCAAGGCCCGCCCGCCCCGACTGCGCACCCTGCACCTGGTGACCGGCGACGGAACCGATCCAGCCCAGGTGGACACGGCCGTGCGACAGGCCGCCAGCTGGGCAAGGGCCACCGGACTGGCCAGGGACCTGGCCAACACCCCGTCGAACGTCAAGGACCCGGACTGGCTGGCCAGCACCGGCGCCGAGGTGGCCGGCCGGACCGCCGGCCTGGCCGTGACCGTGCGCGACGAGACCTGGCTGGCCGAACAGGGCTTCGGCGGCGTGCTCGCGGTCGGTGGCGGCTCGGCGCGGCCGCCCCGGCTGCTGGAGCTGACCTGGCGGCCCCGGGGCAGCGCGAAAGCCCCGCACCTGGTGCTGGTCGGCAAGGGCATCACCTTTGACACCGGCGGCATCTCGATCAAGCCGGCCGACGGCATGCACCTGATGCGCACGGACATGTCCGGTGGCGCCGCCGTGATCGCCGCGCTGCGCGCCGTGGCCGAACTCAGGCTGCCGGTGCGGGTGACCGGCCTGGTGCCGTGCGCCGAGAACCACGTGTCCGGCTCGGCCTTCCGCCCCGGGGACGTGGTGCGCCACTACGGCGGGCAGACCACCGAGGTGACCAACACCGACGCGGAGGGACGGATGGTGCTGGCCGACGCGCTGGCCTACGCCACCCGCCAGCTCAAGGCGGACGTGCTGGTGGACGTGGCCACGCTGACCGGTGCCATGAAGGTCGGCCTCGGCCTGCGCACCGGCGGCCTGTTCGCCAGCTCGGACGAGTTGGCCGGCCGCGTCGCCGCCGCCGGCGCGGCCGTGGGCGAGCGGTGGTGGCGCATGCCCCTGCTCGACGAGCACGCCGAGGCCGTGCGCAGCGAGATCGCCGACCTGCGGCAGTGCCCGCCGGGTCCGGGTGGCATCACCGCCGCGCTGTTCCTCCGCGAGTTCACCGCCGGCCTGCCCTGGGCGCACCTGGACATCGCCGGCCCCGCCCGGGCCGAGCAGCCCTACGACGAGGTGACGCCGGGCGCCACCGGATTCGCCGCCCGCACCCTGGTCGAACTGGTCGCCTCGTACGCGCGCTGACGGCCCGCACGCGGGGAGCGCCCGTCAGGTGTGCTCGGCGGTGCTCGTCGGTGCTCGCCGTCGGCCAGTCGCGTGTGGCGCTGGCCCGGTGGCGGAAACCGGTGGGGTGAACGCTGTCCGCGTGGGGGTGCCCATCCCCCACCCTCCCGGGGGCGGCCCTAGGCCAGTCTACCGCCCCCCACCTGCGAAAACACCCCCTCGGCTGTCCACTGTGCACAACTCGGCGGGCTGTGGACAACCGCGTACTCGATCGGGTGAAGCTCGGGCTGGTGGTCTCAGGTTGTGCTATACGGGCCCGCACCGGCCCCGCGCGCCGGCAACCCGCACCGGCCCCGGGCGCCGGCGACCCGCAACTGGTTCAGTGGCCCGGCGACCGGGCGGGGAGAACCCGGTCGCCGGGCCGGAAGCGCCGGCCGGTGGAGCGGGCTACGGCGTTTCCCGGAGGTGGCTGCCGGCGATGGTCAGGCAGCTCAGGCAGTAGTCGGCGCCACGTTCCCGAACCAGCAGTTCCGGGGGCACCGCGTGCGCGCACGCGGCCTGGTGGAACTCGGCACTGGCGTCGCGGAAGATCGGGAACGCGTGGGTGACCGAGTCGTGCGCGGACACCCACCAGTCGTAGGGCATGGGACGTTCTCGTGTTGTCCGGGGTGAGGTTCTCGTCGCTGTCAGGGGCAGGTTTCCCATCGAGTCACCGCCGTTCCCACCGGCGCCGGCACCGGCACCGGTGTCGCCGCACTGCGTCGCCACGGAAAGATTCGCGCGACGCGGCGGTGTGGGGCAGGGGGCGGGGCCGACCTTTGTTCGAAGTTCACCCGAACACTGCCTGATTGGACCCGGTCAGTGGCGAGGTCAGGCGGAATCCGCCGCGGTCCAGGCGAACGGCTCCAGCGCCGGGTCCAGTGGCGCCTCGATCATCCGGTTGGCCAGGGTCGACATGGTGTAGGCGCCGATGCCCAGCACCACTTCGAGGGCGTGCTGCGGGGTGTAGCCGTGCGCCAGGAACGCCCGCATCGACTCGGGGGAGACCGCTCCCGCGGTGGCCAGAACGTCCACAGTAAACAGTCGGATCGCCTCAAGTCGTTGGTCGGCAAGGGGTTTGCCGGTGCGCAGCGCGGTGATGAGGTCGGGATCGGCGCCCAGCCGGGTCAGGGTGGCGGTGTGCATGGCAACGCAGACGTGGCAGCGGTTGCGGGTGGCGATGGTCAGGACGAGGACTTCGCGGGCGAGCGGGTCCAGCGTGCTGGTCTCGAACAGGCCGCTGATCTTGAGGAAGCCGTCGAGCAGGTGGGGTGAGGTGGCCAGCCGGGCCACTGCCGCGGGCAGGTAGCCGAGGCGCTTGACGGTCAGCTCCATGCTCCGGCGCGCGGCCGGTGGGGCGGACTCGACGGTGTGGTCGACGAACAGGGTCTCGGTCATGGGTTTCCTCTGCCTGGCGGGGGTGGACGAGGCGGACGAGCACTAAACTCGTCAACGTGGTTGACGATCAGAAGGTAAACCAGGTTGTCGATTTTGGCAACGGTCGATCCCCGCGTGGTTCGGGCAATGGCTGAGCTGGCGGGCGCCCGGGACGGGCAGCGCGACGCCTACGGGTTCGAGCTGCCGCTGTTGCTGTTCGCGGGATTTCGCGCGCTCATCGACCAGCTGCACGCCGAACTGGTTAGGCAGGGCCACCCGGACATGCGGCCCGCCCACGGGTTCGCCATGCAGGCCATCGGCCGCACCGGGGTGACCGCCAGCGAACTGGGCCGGCGCCTGGGCGTGTCCAAGCAGGCCGCCGGCAAGACCGTGGACCGGCTGGTGGGGCTCGGCTACGTCGAGCGCGTGGACGACGCGGCCGACGCGCGGCGCAAGCTGGTCCGGCTCACCCCGTTGGGCGTGGACGCGCTGCGCCGGTCGGCCGCGATCTTCGAGGACCTGCGGGCGCGCTGGGCCGACACCCTCGGCGTGCAACGGCTGCGGGACCTGGAGGACGCGCTGCGCACCGCGGTGCCAGCCGACCACTTCCGGCTGGACGTGGCCGGCTGGTTCGGCACCTGAGCGGCAACGCCTCGGGGGGCGACGAGACCCGGGTGATCAGCCGTTGGGCGTGGTGATGACCGCGAAGGTGGAGCCCTGGCTGGCCACGCGCTCGCTCAGATCGGTGAGGACGGTGTCGATCGGCGCGTAGTTGTTCAGCTCCCCGGGTGCGCACGGACCGGTGCGCGACTGCTGGCCGCCGTTGAGGATGCCGAGCGCGGTCTGGTTGACCTGGCTGAACAGCGGCCCACCACTGTCACCCGCCCGCGCGCAGACGTTGGTGTTGATGCCCACGTCGGTGGACAGCACCTGGCCGCAGTGCACGCCCAGCTGGTAGCCGTCGCCCGCCCCGCTGTCCACCGAGTCCGGGTAGTAGGCGGCGGAGGAACCGGACCCGCTCGCGCACACCACCCAGCCGGCCTTGACGTCGGCCAGCGCGCTCACCCCGGTGATCGACTGGTCGACCGAGGACTGCTTGCCACCGCACGTGGGTTCCGCGGCACCCTTGGGGCAGTAGGTGAGCACCAGGTTGTGCTTGTCCCGCTGGCCCAGCCAGGTCTCGGCCGCCGAACTGTCCACATAGGGCAGTGCGGCGTAGTCGTAGGGGTAGGCGGCCTTCTCGATGCCGTGCTGTTTCAGCACGTCCACGCCGTTGTGCTGGGTGGGCGTGTTGTTGGTCTTGGTCTTCATGCAGTGCCCGGCGGTCAACACCCAGGCCTGGCCGGGAAAACCGCCGCCGGTCGAGCGCAGGTTGAAACCGCTGGTGCAACCACCCCAGGTGCCGTCATCGCGCTTCATGTCCAGGCGCAGCCCACCGCGCATGGGGCCGTGGCCGGTGCAGTAGAGCGGGTGGCAGAAACCCACGTCCACGCCGGCGCTGACCGCGGCGGTGGTGGCGGATTCGTTGTCCGCCAAGGGTTTTGGCTCGGCCAGGGGGCGGATGGTGGCGACCGACCTGGTGGTGTCGTCGGCGATGCTGGCCACGGCCGTGCGCGTGCTCGCCAGCCAGGAGCGTTCCCAGACCACGACGCGGTTCTCGGTCTCGCTGACCTCGGGCAGGTAGATCCCGTCCGGGCCGGCGGCCACGCGGCCGGCGATCTGGTCCCTGGTGGCGGTCAGCTCGGCCAGCGAGTGCTGGACCGGGCGAGTGGTGATGTGGGCGCGGTCGGCCATCCGGTCCAGCCGGGGCGCGATCGTGGTGTCCCCCGAGGTGGTCGCCACCACCAGCACGCCGCCGTTGTCCTGGTCCAGCCACATGCCGCCGTACTGGCCGGCAGCCTCCTGGCGCAGTTGGGCGTCCAGGGCGGCGGCGTCGCGCTGGAGCCGCAGCCGGCGCAGCGCCTCCTGCTCGGTCACCCCGTAGGTGCTGACCAGGTAGCGCACGGACGCGCCGACCGCGGCCGGGTCGAGCGGGCTGGACTCGGCGGGCGCCGCCGTGGCGCTGGCCACCGGGGTGAGGGCGGTGGCCAGCGCCAGGACCAGGGCCAGGGATAATCGGGCACCGCGTTTGCTCGCTGTCACGCAAACTCCCTTCGTGGATGTTGGCGGGCAATGTTCACCCGTCAGAGGTAAGAGCGGGGAATGGTCTCCTACTACACGTAACAGACCGCGCTCAGGTCTTACTTCATTAGGGTGAATTCGCGAAAGGCGGCCACGGCTGGCGCCACCGGCTGATCCGCCACCCACACCAGTCCGATGGTGCGGCTCGCCCTCGGGGTCACCGGCAGCTCCACCACGCCGGGCGGCGGTCCGGTCTCGGCCGGTGGCAGCAGTGCCACGCCCAGACCGGCCGCGACCAGTGCCCGCACCGTCTCCGTCTCCTGGCCCTCGAAGGCCATCCGCGGCGTGAAACCGGCGTCCGCGCACAGCTCGTCGGTGATCTGGCGCAGGCCCGTGCCGTGCTCCATGCCGATGAACTCCTCGTCGGCCAGCTCGGCCAGGCGCACCCGGCGCCGGCCGGCGAACCGGTGCGACTCCGGCATGTTCACCAGCAGCTCCTGCTCGCTGACCCGCCGGTAGCCGAACTCCGGCTGGTCCACCGGCAGCGGGGCGACAAAGGCCAGGTCCACCCGGCCGGCCGCGAGCCGCGCCAGCACCTCCTGCCGGGCCGCCTGCACCAGGCCGAAACGCACCCCGGGGTGACGGGCGCGGAACCCGCGCACCAGTTCCGGCACGAGTGAGCGGCCCAGCATGTGCAGGAACCCGAGCACCACCTGTCCCCGCTCGGGGTGCGCCTCCTGCACGGCGCGCCGGCAGCCGGCGGTCAACGCCCCCAGTGACCCGGCTGCCGCCTCGGCCAGCAGCTCTCCCGCCCGGGTCAGCCGGATGCCCCGACCGGAGCGGACCACCACGGGCGCGCCGAGCTGCTCGCTGATCGCGGCCAGCCAGCGGCTGACCGTGGGCTGGGGCACGCCCAGCTGGTCGGCGACCCGGGTGAGGTGCTGTTCGGTGGCGAGCGCGCGCAGCAGGGCGAGGCGGGGCGCGAGGGCCGCGGCCAGTTCGTCGGCCTGTTCACCGGCCATGGAAGCACCAGCCCGTTCTTTCATTCACCAGTGGATGAGTTATCGCACAGAACTGTATTGGACGCATTAGTTAGCCAGGCTTAGCGTGACTGGTGTGTCCCTCAGCAGCACCGGCACCACCAGCGAGAACGCGGATCGCGACCGCCCCTCGGACGCGCGCCGGCTGCGCCGGGTCACCGTGGCCATGTGCGCCGCCGGGCTGACCGTGTTCGCCCTGCTCTACGCACCGCAGTCAGTGCTGCCCCACCTGGCCGCGAGCTACGGCCTCGACCCGGCCAGCGCCTCGCTCGCGGTGAGCGCGGCCACCGGCGCGCTGGCCGTCGCCGTGCTGCCCGTCGCGGTGCTGTCCGAGTTCACCGGCCGGCGACCGGTGCTGTTCTGCTCCGTGGTCCTGGCCGCGCTCATCGGGGTGCTGCTGCCGCTGGCCCCGTCGTTTCCCGCGCTGGTGGCGCTGCGCGTGGTGCAGGGCGTGGCCATCGCCGGCATGCCCGCGGTCGGCATGGCCTACCTGGCCGAGGAGGTCGGTTCGGCCGGGGCCGGCGCGGCCATCGGCGCGTTCGTGGCCGGCAACAGCGTCGGCGGCATGTCCGGCCGGCTGCTCGCCGGGTTCACCAGCGACTGGCTGGGCTGGCCCGGTTCACTGGCGCTGGTCGGGGTGTTCGGCTGCGCGTGCGCGGCCGTGGTCATCTGGCAGCTTCCGCCGACCGCGCACCACAGGACCGCTCGGGCCGGCAGCGCGAGCCGGACAGGCGCTGCCGCCGGTGTCAACCACGCCGCCTCCGCCGGAGGTGCCGCTCCCGCCGGTGGTGCCGCCCCCGCCGGTGGTGCCGCCCCCGCCGGTGGTGCCGGTCGTGCCGGCGGTGTTGGTCGTGCCGGTGGTGTTGGTCGTGCCGGTGGTGCCGGCGGGACAGACCGGGGCCGGCCGGGCGTGCTGGCCGGTCTGCGCGCCGCCGTGGCCGACCCGGTGCTGCTCACCCAGTACGCCGTGGGCGCACTGGCCATGGGCGCGTTCGTCGCGCTGTACAACGTGATCGGCTTCCGGCTGACCAGCCCGCCGCTGTCGCTGCCCGCGTCACTGGCGTCCCTGGTGGTGCTCGCCTACACGGTCGGCGGCGTGTGTTCGGCCTACGCCGGCCGGCTGGCCGGTCGGGTGGGCCGGGTGCGGGTGCTGCTGGCCGGGCTGGGCGTGGCCGTGCTGGGGGTGCTGATCACCCTGCCCGACCTGCTGCCCACCGTGGTGCTGGGCGTGGTGCTGTGCACCGGTGGCTTCTTCGCCGCGCACGCGGTGGCCAGCGGCTGGGTCGGGGCGCGCGCCCCGGCGCACGCCAAGGGACAGGCGTCCGGGCTGTACATGTGCCTGTACTACGTGGGCAGCAGCATCGGTGGCACGGCCGGCAGCGCCGCCTACGGCCACTGGGCCTGGCCGGGGCTGGTCGTCGCGTCCGGGTCCTGGCTGCTGCTCGCCGCGGTGTCCGTGCTGCTCGCCCGGGTGTTCGCGGCCCGGACGGGCACGGGGTCGGCCATGCCCCCGGTGAGCGCGGCGTCCTGAGCGCGGCCGGCGGCCCCCGCCCGGTCAGAAGTTCAGCACCACCGGCATGGGCTGGCCGACCGGGTTGAGCGTGATCCGGCCGCTGCTGGTGAGGTTCACCGCGCCCGCGGTCAACCCGACCGTGACGGTGGTGACGTCCGCCGGCACCTCCACCACCACGGCCACCGGGAACAGCGCCCCGTCGTAGCGCACCCCCACCTGGCGGGCCTCGGACTGGTCGGGCAGCCACACGCTGATCCGGTCCTTGGTGAGCAGACCGGCCGGGGTGACCGGCAGGTCGTCGCCCTGGGCCTGCAGGCCGATCTCCAGCAGCGCGCGGTTCGGGTCGGTCGCGGTGGCCAGGGAGTAGTCGCCGGCACTCGACTTCACCGGCCGCTGCCGGCCGAACTTGACCGAGGTGACGTGCAGCATGGCCGCGTGCTCGCCGACCGTGATCTGCTGGGACAGCTGCGGCGCGGTGGGCGGACCCGCCGCGCGGCGCAGCGAGTTCGGGTCGCTGGCGGCGTGTTCGCCGGACGGCACGGCGATCCGCTGTTCCAGCGAGTTGACGCCCACGGTGTTGAGCACCAGGCCCTCCCCGGTGGCGCCGGACTTGCCGTTGGGGGCGCCGGCCCCGGCGTTGGTCGAGGTGTCGGTGGGCACGGTGTAGATCAGGAACACGTCCCCGTTGTCCGGCAGCCGGTCGGCCGGCACCTCCTGGCGCCGGCCGGGCAGGTCCAGTGACAGGGTGGACTGCTGCGGCCCCCAGCCCGCCCACGGCCCCTGCTGGAAAGCGGGGTCGATGTTGAACAGCCGCTCCACGTGGAGGCGCAGCACGTGCAGTTGCAGGCCGGGCTCGGCGCGCAGGGTGCTGCCGTCCTCAAGCCGGAACGAGTCCGGCTTGCCCCAGCCGGTGGCGCGGACCGACAGCAGGTCGTCGCGGATGCGGATGCCGGACGCCTCGGCCAGGCCGATGTCGGCGTTGCTCCGGTGGCCGTCGTCGGGCAGCACGGCGAGGAAGTCGCTGCCGGCACTGAGTTCGCCCTGGGGGCTGGCCGGGTTGTGCTTGGACCCGTCAGCGCGCACCAGTTGGCCCACCGGCGTGCTCCGGTTGCCAACGGCGGGCACCTGGGGTGTCTGTGCCTCCACGCGCACGGCGACGTCGTTGTGCTCCACCGACTTCATCGGCACCGGCACCCAGTCCACCGCCGGTGGGCTGCCCGGCACCTGCACCGGCCCGCACCACAACCGACTGTCCACTTCGGACTCCAGGTTCACCCGGGCGAACCAGCAGCGCACCGGCTCGTCACCGGCCTTGGCCACGTACCCGAAGTTCAGCGTGGCCTGCATGGCCTGCTCGCCGGCGGTCTGCACCTGCGCCGCGTCCACGATCTGGCGGCCGTCGATGGTCAGCTCCGCCGGAGGCTCGCTCTTGGCCGCGGCGCAGGCGCCCAGCGCCGCGGCGGACACGACCACGACGACCAGCGCGACCAATGGCCGGAGCAGGACGGCCCGCGAAACCCCGGTTGGGTGCGAGCCGGCGTTGTCCGCCACCTTCAGCGGCACAGTGCCTCCCCAGTAAGCGCTCAGCGCGGATGCCCGCTACCTACTAAGTAGGCGGCAGGGCGTTACTGTGGTTGCCTGTCCGTGATTGTGAGCTGCGTCACCGACCAAACACCCCTGGTAAACACACCCCCACCCTCTCCGGGGGGCTGCCCCAGCGCCAGCCTAATCGCGCCAGGGGTGTTGGAACAGCACGGGATCGCGCCCTGTGGACAACTCAGGTTCGCGGCCCCTTTCGCGGCTGGCCGGTTGTCCACAACCCGCGCGATCGCTTGACAAACAACCGGTGCCGAAGCACCTCACCGCCCGACCGGCAGGCCCACCCAGCCGATCCGCCACCCCGACGAGATGGCTCAACCAGTCGGCTCAGCCCACCGACTCAGCCCACCGGATCGGCCCGCGCCGACTCCGACCCGCACCAACCAGATGGCCCAACCAACCAGCTCAACCGGTCGGGCCCGCGTGCAGCACCCGCCGGTAGACCGCAACCGTCTGCTCGGCCACGCTCGCCCAGGAGAACTCCCGCTCGGCCCGCGCCCGCCCGGCCGCGCCCATGACCGCCGCCCGTTCCGGCGCGGCCAGCAGTTCGTTCACCGCGTCGGCCAGCTCACGCTGGTAGGTCAGCACGTCGTGCTCGTCGAAGTGCACCAGCAGGCCGGTGCGGCCGGCCTCGACCACCTCGGGGATGCCGCCCACGTCCGAGGCGACCACGGCGGTGCCGCACGCCATGGCCTCCAGGTTCACGATGCCCAGCGGCTCGTACACCGACGGGCAGACGAACACCGTGGCGTGACTGAGGATCTGCCGCACCTCGGCGGGCTGCAGCATCTGCTGGATCCAGAACACCCCGGGCCGGGCCGCGGCCAGGTCGGCCACGGCCGCGGTGATCTCCTCGGCGATCTCCGGCGTGTCCGGTGCGCCCGCGCACAGCACGACCTGTGCGGCGCGGTCGATGTGGTGGGCGGCGGCCACCAGGTGGGCCACGCCCTTCTGCCGGGTGATCCGGCCGACGAACGCCACGATCGGCCGGTCCGGGTCGATGCCGAACCGCAGCAGCGCGTCGGTCTCGGTCACCGGGTGGTAGGCCGAGGTGTCGATGCCGTTGCGCACCACGTGCACCCGGTCCGGGTCCAGGTTCGGGTAGCAGTCCAACACGTCCGCGCGCATGCCCGCGCTGACCGCGATCACCGCGTCGGCCGCCTCGATCGCGGTGCGCTCCACCCACGAGGAGATCCGGTAGCCGCCGCCCAGCTGTTCGGCCTTCCACGGTCGGCGCGGCTCCAGCGAGTGCGCGGTCACCACGTGCGGCACGTCGTGCAGCAGCTTGGCCAGGTGCCCGGCCATGTTCGCGTACCAGGTGTGCGAGTGGACCAGGTCCACCGCGGTCACGGCGGCGGCCATGTCCAGGTCCACCGACAGCGTGCTCAGCGCGGCGTTGGCCCCCGCAAGGCCGGGCGCGGGCACGTGCGAGTGGGCGTCGGCGCGAACGCCGCCGAAGCAGTGCACGTCCACGTCGACCAGTTCCCGCAACCGGGGCACCAGGAACTCGACGTGCACTCCGGCGCCGCCGTAGATCTCCGGCGGGTACTCCCGTGTCAGCAGACCAATGCGCACGGACATCGAATTTAGCGGCACCGCACGGGGTTGGCGTGTTCGCTCATGCGGCGGTCGGGTGAACGCTGTGTCAAACGATGGTGCTCAGGGCCTGTGACGGTGGCCGGTTCGGGTCCGCGCGGATAGGGTCGAGTTCGTGAAGGGGCAGCCTCGCGTCCTCGGGATCGTGCTTGCGGGCGGGGAAGGCAAGCGGCTGTGGCCCCTGACCGCCGACCGGGCAAAACCGGCCGTGCCGTTTGGGGGCAACTACCGTCTGGTCGACTTCGTGCTGTCAAACCTGGTGAACGCCGGGTTCCACCGACTGTGCGTGCTCACCCAGTACAAGTCGCACTCACTGGACCGGCACATCTCCACCACCTGGCGACTGTCCAGTGTGCTCGGCCAGTACATCACCCCGGTGCCGGCGCAGCAGCGGCTCGGCCCCCGGTGGTACACGGGCAGCGCGGACGCGATCTTCCAGTCGCTGAACCTGGTCCACGACGAGCGGCCGGACCACATCGTGGTGTTCGGCGCCGACCACGTGTACCGGATGGACCCGGCGCAGATGGTGGCGGCGCACCAGGAATCCGGTGCGGCCGTGACCGTGGCCGGCATCCGGGTGCCGCGCACCGAGGCCAAGGCGTTCGGCTGCATCGACTCCACCGAGTCCGGCCAGATCACCCGGTTCCTGGAGAAGCCGGCCGAACCGCCGCACGTGCCGGACGATCCCGACGTCACCTTCGCGTCCATGGGCAACTACGTGTTCACCACCGAGGCGCTGCTGGACGCGCTGCACGCGGACGCGGCCAACCCGAACTCCGAGCACGACATGGGCGGCAACATCATCCCCATGCTGGTCGACCGGGGCGAGGCCGCCGTGTACGACTTCGCCGACAACGAGGTGCCCGGCGAGACCGAGCGGGACCGGGGCTACTGGCGGGACGTGGGCACTCTGGACGCCTACTACGACGCGCACATGGACCTGGTGTCGGTGCACCCGGTCTTCAACCTCTACAACCAGGAGTGGCCGATCCGCACGGCCACGCCGCCGCTGCCACCGGCCAAGTTCATCGCCGGCGGCAGCGCGGTCGACTCGATGGTGGGGCCGGGGTCGATCATCTCCGGCTGCACCGTGCGCGAGTCGGTGGTCAGCGCGGACGTGGTGGTGGAGGCGGGCGCCTCGGTGGCGGGCAGCGTGCTGCTGCCCGGGGTGCGCATCGGCAAGGGCGCGGTGGTGCGCCGGGCCATCCTGGACAAGAACGTGGTGGTCGCCGACGGCGCGCGGATCGGTGTGGACAGCGCGGCCGACCGGGAGCGCTACACGGTCAGCAGCGGCGGTGTGGTGGTGCTGGGCAAGGGCGCGCACGCGGAATAGCGGCCCGCCCGGCACGCCCGTGAACTCCGGTCATCCGGTCGAGTCGGCGGAACACGCATATCCGGTTCTCCCGGGATGTGGGTGCTGTGCGTAATGGTTCTTGCGCGGAGAGTTAGGAGTTGGCACGATAACGCGGTCAGTGCACCACTGAGTGCATAAAAAGGAAGAGACTGTGCCAATAACTCAGCACACGATGGTTCCCGTCGTCTTTCCGCCAGCCGATGCCAGCGATCGCAGCCAGGACGTGCCCAGCGGGCCGGGGGTGCGACCGTGGGGTCTGACCCAGGTCAGCGTGGTGACCGCGCACGAACTCGTGGATGGCCTGGTCTACGACCCCGAACTGCAGATCACCCGCACCGCGGACGGCACGCCGCTCGCGGACACCGTGCGGGGCACCGATCCCACCGGTCCGTACACGCCAACCGACAGCCGTTACGACCACCGCTGGGTGACCGACCAGGACGCCTCCGACTGAGCCAGGAGACTGGAATTCGTTATGGCGTCCGTTCTGGTGATAACCCGCATGGGTGATCCGACGGCCGATTTGGTCATTGTCGAGTTGTATCGCCGGGGTGTTCCGGTGGTCAGGTTCGACCTCGCCGATTTTCCGGAATGCATGGTGGAGACGGCGCGGATCGATTCAGACAGTCGGGAATGGGCAGGAGAACTGCGCACTCCGCACCGGGTGGTCTCCCTTGCGGAGATCAGTGCCGTGTGGTACCGGAAACCCACTGGATTCGCGGTGCACGAGCGGATGACCGCGACCGAGGCGAAATGGGCCGCCGCCGAAGCCGCTGCCGGCTTCGGCGGTCTGCTCAGCGCACTGGACGTGCGCTGGGTCAACCACCCGCACGCCAACGCCTCGGCCGACCAGCGGCCACGGCAACTCGCCGTGGCCGCGGCCAGCGGCCTCACCGTTCCGGCGACCCTGGTCACCAACTCGCCGGAACGGGCCAGGGACTTCTGTCGCGACCACGCCGGCACCGGGGTGATCTACAAGCCGCTCACCGCCGGGCCGCGCACGGAGAACGGCGAGTTCGTCGCCCTGTACGCCACCACGGTGCGCGCCGAGGACATCACCGACGACGTGGCGCGCACCGCCCACCTGTTCCAGGCCCGGGTGCCCTGCGCCTACTCGGTGCGGGTGGTCGCAATCGACGGGCGGCTGTTCGCCACCCGCATCGACCAACCGCCAGACTCCACAGTGGACTGGCGGGCCGACCACGACCGGCTCAGCTACCGGCCGATCACCGTGCCCGACGCGGTGGCGGCCGGCCTGCGCCGGATGATGGCCGTCCTCGGGCTGGTCTACTCCTCGTCGGACTGGATCGTCACCCCCGACGGCGAGTGGACCTTCCTGGGTGACCTCAACCCGAACGGCCAGTGGGCCTGGCTCACGCCGATCCAGGACGAGGTCACGCACGCGCTGGCCGACTGCCTCACCGGCGAGGCCAGCTCGTGACCACCGGTGTCGAGCACGCCGCGGCCCTGCGGGGCCGGCTGGTCACCGAACTGGTCGCCAGCGGGTGCCTGACCACGCCGCGCTGGACAACGGCGTTCCGCGCGGTGCCGAGGGAGTTGTTCGTCAGCCGCTTCGCCGTGCCCGACCGAATCGGCCGCTACGTCCACCACGACCTGGCCGATCCGCGCGGGCGGGCCGGGGCGCTGGCCGCGGTCTACTCGGACGCGACCCTGATCACCCAGTTCACCGGGGCCACCGCCACCAGTTCGTCCACCACCCCGTCGCTGATGGCCACCATGCTGGAGGCCCTCGCCGCCCAGCCCGGCCAGACCGTGCTGGAGATCGGCACCGGCACCGGGTACAACGCCGCCCTGCTCAGCCACGCGCTCGGCAGCACCGCGGTCACCACCGTGGAGGTGGACGCCGACCTGGCCGACACCGCCAGCGCCGCACTGGCCCTGGCCGGCTACGCGCCCACCGTGGTGTGCGCGGACGGTGCCGCCGGCGTGCCCGCGCACGCGCCCTACGACCGGCTCATCGCCACCTGCGGGGTCACCCGGGTGCCACCGGCCTGGCTGGCCCAGGTGCGCGTCGGCGGGGTGGTCGTGGTCAACGTGTCGTTCGGCATCGCCGTGCTCACCGTGACCGCGACCGGCGGCGGGTGCGGCCGGTTCATCGGGTCAGCCGGGTTCATGAGCCTGCGCGGCCCGAGCAGCGGCGAACACCGGCCGCTGCCGCGCGAGGTGGCCGACGCCGCCCGGGGCGCGGGCGGCCAACGCCAGGACGTGGCCCTGCCGGCCGGCGTGTTCGCCAACCCGGCCGTGGCATTCCTGCGCGCGCTGCGCTACCCGGCCCTGGGCCACCACGTGCTGTGGGGTGTGCCCGACTCACCGGTGCACCTCTACGACCCGACCAGGCACTCCTGGGCCAGGGCCGTCCCGACCGGTGCCGGCCGGGTCACCGTGACCAGTGGCGGTCCCGCCGACGTGTGGGCCGAGTTCACCGGCCTGGTCACCGACTGGACCAGCCGCGGCCGCCCGGACATCGACCGCTACGGCCTGACCGTCCGGCCGAACGGAAACCACCTGCTGTGGCTGGACACGCCACAACAGGTGGTCGCTGAACTGACTTAGGAACCGTGCTACCGCTGCGCGTCGGGCTGGCCACCCTGCTGCGCGATCAGCGTGTTCAACAGCCCCACGATCTGCTGCTGCCCGGCTGCCAAGGCGTCGAACTTGCCGCGCATCTCGGCGAAACCCCGGTCGACCTTGTCCGCGAGGCGGTCAACCAGCACCTCAAGGCGGTCAACCCGGTGGCGGAGTTCGGTCAGGTCCTCGCGCATGGCGTTGAAGCTGGCCGTGGTGGCCTGGCGGAGGTCGCGGATCTCCTCGCGGATCTGCGCCACGTCGCGGTCGGCTCCGCCGGCGAGCACCCTGGCGGCGGCCGTGTCCTGCCGGCCTGTGCGGACCTCCTCGGTCAGTTCGCGGACCTGGATCTCCAGGGCGGCGACGCGGGCCTCAAGATCGTCCGGTGAGACATAACGACAGGGTATCGGCTTGTTCACTCCTCGGGCGGGTGAACCATTCCCTCCTCAGAAGGGTGAAATCGCGACCCGGGAGTGCTGCCCCCGGTCTGCCTAGGCGCGCTTCTTGGCCGCGACCAGGAGTCCGTCGCCGACCGGGAGTAAGACCGAGACCAGCCGGTCGTCCTCGCGCACCGCCTTGGCGACCTCGCGGATGGCCGTGGTCTCCGGGGTGCGGTTGCCCGGGTCGACCACCCGGCCCTTCCACAGCGCGTTGTCGAAGGCGATCACCCCGCCGGGGCGCAGCAGCCGGATCCCCTGCTCCAGGTACTTGGGGTACTCGCTCTTGAGCGCGTCGACGAACACCAGGTCGTAGCCGCTGTCGGTGAGCCGGGGCAGCACGTCCAGGGCGTGCCCCATGATCAACCGGGTGCGGCTGACCGGCACGGCCGCCTCGGCGAACGCCCTGCGGGCGGCCCGCTGGTGCTCCGGCTCGACATCGATCGAGGTCAGCACGCCGTCCGCGGCCATGCCGCCGAGCAGGTACAGCCCGCTCACGCCCGCGCCGGTGCCCACCTCCACCACGGCCCTGGCCTGCACCGCCGCGGCCAGCAGGCGCAGTGCGGCACCACCGGACGGGCCGATCGGCACGCACCCCAGTTCCAGGCCCCTCGCCCTGGCCGCGGCCGTCACCTCGTCCTCTGAGGGATAGCGCTCGACGTAGTCGGTGAGCGCGGCAGAGGTGGCGGTGGACGGTTCCGATGTCACAAGCTTGCAGGTTAGCGCCGCTGACCCGGAATCGAGATGAACCTGACGTGAAGTCAGCCCCAGGCGACAGTGCGTGAGCGTGAGCGAACGCGGATCGCCTGGCGAAGCCAGGCGAGAGCCTGATGTGACAGCGCGCCTGGCGAAGCCGGGCGAGAGCCTGGTGTGGCTGAGCGTGAGCGAACGCGGATCGCCTGGCGAAGCCGGGCGAGAGCCTGATGTGACAGCGCGGCTGGCGAAGCCGGGCGAGAGCCTGGTGTGCCAGCGCGGCTGGCGGAGCCGGGCGAGAGCCTGGGTTTTCTCAGGTTGCTCTCAGTCAGCTCTCACCGTGCGCATAAGGCGGCCCGGCACAGTGATGTTCACCGGTCGGGTGACCGAGGACAACGTGGCCGTCGTCACGGTGGTCGCTCGACGGGATTGAGTCTGGGAACAACCGGGAACCCACCCGCGTTGAAGATGCAACAAGGGCGTTCCCGCCCGCAGGAGGTGCCGACCCGCCCCATGCGAACGCAGTCGACGTCACCGGCCACCAGCGCCGCCACCGCCACGACCGTCGCGCCCATCGAGACGGCCGAGTGGACCCCGCCGTCCTGGGACGAAGTCGTGCGTGAGCATGCGGACCGGGTGTACCGGCTCGCCTACCGCCTCACCGGCAACCAGCACGACGCCGAGGACCTGACCCAGGAGACCTTCATCCGGGTCTTCCGCTCGCTGGCCTCCTACAAGCCGGGGACCTTCGAGGGCTGGCTGCACCGGATCACCACGAACCTCTTCCTCGACATGGCCCGCCGCCGGTCCCGGCTGCGCATGGAGGGCCTGCCCGAGGACACCGACCGCCTGGCCGGTGACGACCCGAGTCCGGAGCAGGTCTACTCGGAGACCCACCTGGACCCCGATCTGCAGGCCGCCCTGGACGAGCTGCCGCCGGAGTTCCGCGCCGCCGTGGTGCTCTGCGACGTCGAGGGGCTGTCCTACGAGGAGATCGGTGCCACCCTCGGCGTCAAGCTCGGTACCGTGAGAAGCAGGATCCACCGGGGCCGGCAGGCCCTGAGGGCGGCGCTGGAGCGCCGCCGGGAGCTTTCGCGGGAGGATTCCGCATGACCCAGGCGCGCGGGTGGAGTCTGCCGGAGCAGCACCTGCTGCCAGACGCGCTGGTGGCGTTCGTGGACGGCGAGCTGTCCCCGACCGCGCACGAGCGCGCGTCAGCGCACATCGCCAAGTGCCCGTTCTGCGCTGCCGAGGCTTCCTCGCAGCGTCAGGCGCGGGCCGCGGTGCGGTCGGCGCAGACGCCATCCGTGCCGGCCAGTCTGCTGGCCGCGCTGCGGTCCATCCCCCAGGACGTGGACCTGCCCACCGCCCCGGACGGCCTGGCCGTGACCGAGGACGGGCAGTTCGTGGCGATCGTGCGCACGCCGAGGGGCGGTGCCGGCCGCGGCGCTGACCCGCACGGTGGACACGGTGGAGACGACTCGCGGGGCGGTGACTCGCGGCGGTTCGGTTCCGGCCGCGGCTTCGGCGTGGGGCGGGGTTTCGGCTCCGGTCGCCTGCTCGGCGACTCCGAGCCGCTGGGCACGTCCTCGGCCATCCTCGGCCACCGGCGCGGCCGGCGGGGCCGGCACGGCGCGAGCGTGGTGGTGTCCGGGCTGGTGCTTGGCGCCCTCGCCCTGGCGCTGCCGCAGGACGGCAACACCGTCGCCGACACCGACTCCGGCCAGCGCCCCAGCACGCCACCGCTGGTGGCCAACGCGCCGGTCACCCAGGTCAACGCGCCGGCGGCCGGCGGCGGCCAGGACAGCCAGGGCTTTCCCGGGGTGCGGCCCTACGACACGCCGAACGCGGTCAACCCGGCCGCTGCCGTGACCACGGTCACCACGACCAGCCCGATTCCGGCCGAGTCGGCCGTCGAGCGGGCTGGTGAGCTGGTCGGGGCGGCCACCAGCGGCACAGCGGCCTCGGTGCTGGCCCGCTGAGCACGCCGCGCCGCTCCCGGCCCCGGGGGACCGCGGTGCGTACAGGAATCTCACCGGTGGCCAGGCAGGCTTAGTCTTCCCGGGGAGAGCCGCGCCGTCGGCTCTCCTGTACCGGTTGTGCCTGAGCCCCACGCGGGCGCTGAACAAGGGGAGCGATGAGCCACCAGCCCAGCCCGACCCCTGCTGAGCCGGGGCGGGACGCAGCCAGTGCCCAGTCGCGAGTGGACGGGGTCGGAGTTCCCGGCGGCGACGGCGGTCGTCCCAGGCTGGCGCCGCGCCCGCTGGACCGCCCGGTCGTGGACCCGCTCCAGGCCCAGCTGTTCGCCCGCCCGGCCGGGGTGGCCGGGCCGTTCGCCCGCCCGCACGACGAGTCCCAGGCGGCTGCGCCGCTGCGGCTGGCTCCGCCGCCGCCCGAGTCGCTGGCCACCGCGTTCGGCCGTCCCACCGACCAGCCCGACGTGCTGCTGCAGCGGCCACCGGGCGCGAGTGCGACCGGCCCGGCGCAGGACGCCGAGGCGGCCCTGTGGAGCGAGCACGACCAGGCCGACCCGTGGCGCAACCCGGCCGCCGGCGCGGTGCTCGGCCCGCCCGCGCTGGGGGAGAAGACGACCGAGGAGGCACCGGAACAGGGGCTGGTCGGCCGCCAGTTCAGCGTGCCCGAGCTGTTGTTCGGCCGCCGGGTCAAGCCGTCCGGGCTGGTGCTGTTCCTGGTCGCGGCGCTGGCCGTGGGCGCGGTCGGCGGCCTGGTCGGCTGGGGCATCGCCAGGGCGGGCAACCCGCTGACCGACGCCGAGGTCACCCTCGCGCAGGTCGCACCGGGCAAGGAGCGGCCGGTCGGCTCGGTCGCCGAGATCGCCGACCGGGTCACCCCCAGCGTGGTGTCCATCGAGGTGGTGGGCGCGCAGACGGCGCAGAGCGGGTCGGGCGTGGTCATCGACGGCAACGGCTACATCCTGACCAACAACCACGTGGTGTCCGCGGTGGACGCGGACCAGACCGTCAAGATCACCTCGGTGTTCACCGACGGCACCCGCGCCGAGTCGCGGGTGGTGGGCCGCGACCCCAAGACCGACCTCGCCGTGATCAAGGTGGAGGTCACCAACCCCACGGTGATCCAGCTCGGCGACGCGAACAACCTCAAGGTCGGTGACACGGTGATCGCGGTCGGCTCGCCGCTGACCCTGGCCAACACCGTCACCGAGGGCATTGTCAGCGCACTGCACCGCCCGGTCACCGCGGCCGGTGAGGGCGGTGGCGAGCAGGTCACCTACGACGCGATCCAGACCGACGCGGCCATCAACCCGGGCAACTCGGGCGGCGCGCTGGTCGACTCCACCGGCGCGCTGGTCGGCATCAACTCGTCGATCGTCAGCGAGACCGGCAACTCGGTCGGCCTCGGCTTCGCCATCCCGGTCAACGACGCCAGGCGGATCGCCCAGGCGCTCATCCAGGGCGGTCAGGTCAAGCACGCCGACCTGGGGGTCAACGCCCGGTCGGTGTCGGCGGAGACCGCGGCCGGCGCCCAGGTGCAGAACGTCCAGGAGGGCGGCGCCGGGGCCAGGGCCGGGATCGCCGAGGGCGACGTGATCATCAAGGTGGGGGACCGCCAGGTGCGCGACGCGGCCGAGCTGATCGTGGCGGTGCGCTCCCACCAGCCGGGCGAGAAGGTCCCGGTGGTGCTGGTGCGGGACGGCCGGCAGATGGAGATTCCGGTCACCCTGGGCTCGGACTGAGGCCGCCCCAGGCGTCACGGCCGAGGCTGCCCGAGGCGGATTCGGGTGAGTGGGACAAGTCGGACGCCCACCCCTGCCTGATCGGGCTGTTGGCGAGATACCCTGGCACAGCTGGCCAGCGTGGAGGTGCCGCAGCGTGTTCGAGAACATCGGGTGGGCCGAGATCCTCATCATCATCGTGGCCGGCCTGTTCATCCTGGGGCCGGAGCGGCTGCCGAGCGCGGCCGCCTGGCTCGGCCGCACGGTCCGCCAGATCCGCGAGTACGCCACGGGCGCCCGCGAGCAGATCCGCAACGAGATCGGCCCGGAGTTCGACGAGCTGCGCAAGCCCCTGGAGGAGCTGCGCGGGCTGCGCAACTTCGACCCGCGCCGCGCGGTCACCAAGCACCTGCTGAGCGACCTGGACGACATCCCCCCGGCCAACGGCACCGGCATGACCAACGGCTTCTCGGCCAGCACCCCGCCGGCGAGCACTCCGCCGGCCAGCGCGCCCAAGCCGCCGGAGCGGCCGCTGCTGCCCGGCGAGCGGCCGCCGATCGACCCCGACGCCACCTGACCGGCACCGCCCCGCGGTCGCGATCTCTGTCGAAAGTCAGGGGTGGTTGCTGACGTTCGTGCCCTGACCTGGCGTTTCTCCCCGAATACCTTCACCGCCCGACAGCAGTCGCGGGTGATGTGGAGGAGCGATGACCAACCGCCGGGAATCCAGGGCGGCCGGCCGTCCAGCAGGTCTGACGGGTGCGGCAGGTGCGGCGGTCGGGGTTGGGGCGGCCCTGCGCCGGCTGGCCGCCGCGCTGGTGGTGCTGCTGGCCGTGCCGTTGGCGGTGCTGCTGGCACCGCCGCCGGCCGCGTCGGCCGGAGCGCCGGCGCCAGCCGCGCTGAACCCGGCCGAGGTGGACCGGTTCATGGCCGACTACCTGGACCAGACCGGGCTGCCCGGCGCGGTGGTGGCGATCACCCGGGGCACCGAGGTGGTGCACGTCGCCGGCTACGGCCACGACTCCAGCGGGGCCGCGCTGAGCGCCACCACGCGGGTGCCGATCGCCTCGGTGAGCAAGTCCATGACCGCGCTGGCCGTGCTGCAGCTGGTCGAGGCGCACCGGGTGGACCTGGACGCGCCGGTGCGGACCTATCTCGACGACTTCCGGCTGGCCGATCCGCGCGGCGACGCGATCACCGTGCGCCAGCTGCTCAACCAGACCTCGGGCATGGCCGACAGCGCCTTCCCGGACCTGCGCCGCGCCCAACCGGACTCGCTGGCCTCGGCCGTGACCCGACTGCACGAGGCGGAGCTGGCCAGCGCGCCCGGCACCGAGTACCACTACCACAACCCCAACTACGAGGTGGCCGCGCGCCTGGTCGAGGTGGCCGGCGGGCAGCCGTTCGGCGACTACCTGCGCGAGCACGTGTTCACGCCGCTGGGCATGACCGACAGCACCACGGTGAACTCGGCGCCGGACGCCGCCGACACCACCCACGGCTACGTGCGGATCTACGGCCTGCCCGTGGCCGTGCCCGAGGTGGACTGGTTCACCAACGGCAGCCACGGGGTGCTCACCACCGCCCGTGACCTGGCCCAGTGGCTGATCACGCAGAACAACGGCGGGCAGAGCGCGAGCGGCCGGCGGGTGGTGTCCGCCGAGGGCGTCGAGCTGATGCACACCCCGTCGGGGGTGTCCGACCACTACGGCATGGGCTGGGAGCGCAGCCGGCCGGAGCAGCAGCCGGCGCGGATCTCGCACACCGGCCAGTGGTTCAGCTACACCGCGCAGCAGACCCTGCTGCCGGACAGCGGCTACGGCATCGCCGTGGTCGCCACCACCGGGCTGTCCGTCGAGGACGACCCCGCGGTGATCACCGAGGGCCTGGTGGCGCTGACCCAGGGCCAGACCCCGCAGGTGCGCCGGCCCTCCGGTGTCCAGGCGGACTGGGTGCTGGCGGCGTTGACGCTGGCCGCGGCCGGGCTGGGGGTGCTGGGTGTGGCGCGGTCGCGGCGGTGGGCCCAGCGGCGTGCGCACGCGGCCCGGTGGTGGGTGGTGGTGCGGCTGGTGCCGGTGGCGCTGCCCGCGGTGTGCCTGGTGTTCCTGCCGGAGCTGGTGGGCGCGGTGTTCGCCAACCGGGCCGGGACCTTCCTGCACGTGCTGTACGTGTGGCCGGCCCTGGTGGTGTGGGTGGCGGTGGGCGCGCTGGCCGGCCTGGCCGTGCTGGTGGCGCGCGGCGCGCGGGTCCTGCGCGCACAGTGATCCGTCACCTGATCGGGGCGACACGTGTGGGTGAGGTGTCGCCTGATCAGGGGTGCGTGAACGCGGAACACGGGGTGCGCGAACGCATGACTCGCGCGAACGGAGTACGGGGAGATCACCGGTGGGTGGTGATCTCCCCGGGTCGGGTCAGCGGCCGGCGGGGCTGACCGACAGCAACCGGCCGGCCAGGCCGCGCGAACGGGTGGACAGCTTGCCGGCGATGCTGGTGAGCACGGCCGAGGCGGGCGCGTCGGGGTCGGCCACGACCAGCGGCGTGCCCGCGTCGCCGGCCTCGCGCAGCCGCGTGTCCAGCGGCACCTGGCCGAGCAGCGGCACGTCCGAGCCGACGATCGTGGTCAGCGAGTCGGCCACGGTCTGGCCGCCGCCCGAGCCGAAGATCTCCATCCGGGTGCCGTCCGGCATCTCCAGCCAGGACATGTTCTCCACCACGCCGACCACCCGCTGCCTGGTCTGCAGGGCGATCGCGCCGGCCCGCTCGGCCACCTCGGCCGCGGCCTGCTGCGGGGTGGTGACCACCAGGATCTCGGCGTTGGGGATCAGCTGCGCCACGGAGATGGCCACGTCACCGGTGCCCGGCGGCAGGTCGAGCAGGAGCACGTCCAGATCGCCCCAGAACACGTCGGCGAGGAACTGCTGCAGGGCCCGGTGCAGCATGGGGCCGCGCCACACCACCGGGGTGTTGCCCGGGGTGAACATGCCGATCGAGATGACCTTCACGCCGTGCGCCTGCGGCGGCATGATCATCTTCTCGACCTGGGTGGGCTTGCCCACCGCGCCCAGCATCCGGGGCACCGAGTGCCCGTAGATGTCCGCGTCGACCACGCCGACCGACAGGCCCCTGGCGGCCATGGCCGCGGCCAGGTTCACCGTCACGCTGGACTTGCCGACCCCGCCCTTGCCCGAGGCCACGCAGTACACCCTGGTCAGCGAGCCGGGCTCGGCGAACGGGATGCGCGGCTCGGCCGCGTCGCCGCGCAGCGAGCGGCGCAGCTCGGTGCGCTGCGCGTCGCTCATCACGTCCAGGGTCACCCGCACCTGGCTGACCCCGTCGACCTTGCCGACCGCCTCGGTGACGTCCCGGGTGATCTTGTCGCGCAGCGGACAGCCGGCCACGGTCAGGTACACGGCGACGTCCACCACGCCCTCCGGCGAGATGGTCACGTCCTTGACCATCTTCAGCTCGGTGATCGGCCGGCGGATCTCGGGGTCGTGCACGGTGGACAGCGCGGCCTGCACCGCGTCGGCGGTGGGCGTGGACGACAAAGTGGTCACGGGATCGAGCACCGACCTTCGTGGACTGCGACGGTTCACGGGAGCCGAACCGACTCCCGTAGCCATGCTACGGCGAATCGGTCGGCCCATTCGCTACTGGCCGGTCACATGTCCCGGTGGGGCTCAGTTGGGGGCGCTGTGCGACCAACCAAACGCGTTCCGTAACATTGTGCCTTGTGCCGGAAACGGGTAGTGCCCGGTTGCCCACCCGAACCGAGCTCGTGGTGTGGCGATCATTCCTGCGTGCGCACGCTCGGGTTACTCGGAACCTGGAAGCCGAGCTGATCGCGGAGCAGCGCCTGTCCCTTGCCGCCTACGACGTGCTCGTCCAGCTGGAGGAGTCACCCGGTCGTCGACTCCGGATGACAGAGCTGGCCGAGGCCGTCCTGCTGTCCCGCTCCGGGGTGACCCGGCTGGTGGACAGGCTGGAACGGGCTGGTCTGGTCACCAGGGAACGCGCCGACGGCGACGGCAGAGGCGTCGTCGCGGTGCTGACCCAGGCCGGAGCGGACCGGCTGCACACAGCGGCGCAGACACACCTGGCCGGGGTGGTCAGGTACTTCGTCGCGCCGCTGGAGCCCGACGAGCTGAACACCCTCGGCCACACCTGCGACCGCCTGTCCAGCAGCGCGGCCGAGGGCCTGGACCGAACAGCGACCGTGCACGAGACCACGTCGACCGACCTGACCCGCCCCCGCGGCGGCGCCTGAGCCGGGGCGCCTGAGCCGGGCCCCGGCTGGTCCGGGCGCGGATCAGCTCGGCCTGGGCCGGCCGCCCCGGTCCCGGTCGCGGTCGCGGTCGCGGTCCTGGACGGTGCCGGCGGCCAGGTCCGCGCGCAGCCGGTCCAGTTCCCCGCGCAGGTAGTCGCGGGTCACCACCTCGCCGACGGCCAGCCGCAGCGCGGCCAGTTCGCGGGCGAGGAACTCGGTGTCCGCCTTGGTCTGCGCGGCCCTGGCGCGGTCCTCCTCCAACGCGATCCGGTCGCGGTCGTCCTGCCGGTTCTGCGCGAGCAGGATCAGCGGCGCGGCATAGGCGGCCTGGGTGGAGAAGGCCAGGTTGAGCAGGATGAACGGGTAGGGGTCCCAGGCCAGTGACACGGCGAGCAGGTTCAGGCCGATCCAGCTCACCACGAACACCGTCTGCCAGAACAGGAAGGCCCCGGTGCCCATGAACCGGGCCAGCCGCTCGGAGAACCGGCCGAACGCCTCGGGGTCCAGCTCGAAAGCCAGTCGCCGGGGTGCGCGGGGCTGGTCCAGCCGCCGACGCGGTTGCAGTTCAGGCATCGGGGCCTTCCCTCCCGGTGGTCCGGTCCACCCCGGCGTCCCCAGGGCCCGCCCGGCGCCGGCTCGGCCGGAACAGGCGGGCGTCGGCGGGGCGGCCGACACCCGGCTGGCCGTCCTCGCGCGGCCCGCTCTCCCGCCAGTTCGGCGGCAGCAGGTGGTCCAGCAGGTCGTCCACGGTGATCGCGCCCAGCAGGTGGTCCTCGTCGTCCAGCACCGGCCCGCACACCAGGTTGTAGGCGGCGAAGTAGCGGGTCACCTCGGCCAGGGTGGCGTCCGGGCGCAGGGTGGCCAGGTCCGTGTCCAACGCCCCGGCGACCAGGTCCGACGGCGGCTCCCGGAGCAGCCGCTGGATGTGCACGCAGCCCAGGTAGCGCCCGGTCGGGGTGGCCGAGGGCGGCCGGCACACGAACACCATGCTGGCCAGCGCCGGGGTCAGGTCGGGGTGGCGCACCCTGGCCAGCGCCTCGGAGATCAGCGCGTCCGGGGTCAGCACCACCGGTTCGGGGGTCATCAGCCCACCGGCGGTGTTGGCCGAGTACGCCAGCAGCCGCCGCACCGGTGCGGACTCCTCCGGTTCCATCAGCCCGAGCAGCCGGTTCTTGTCGAACTCCGGCAGTTCGGCCAGCAGGTCGGCGGCGTCGTCCGGGTCCATCGCCTCCAGGATGTCGGCGGCGCGCTCGTCGTCCAGGTAGGCGATCAGGTCCTTGCGGGCCTCGTCCGGCAGCTCCTCGATCACGTCGGCCAGCCGCTCGTCGTCGAGTGCGTCCGCCACCTCGTAGCGGCGCTTGGTCGGCAGGTCGCGCAGGGCGGCGGCGACGTCGGCCGGGCGCATGGTGTCGAACACGGCCAACAGCTGCTGGGCGCCCTGCGGCTGGCCGGACAGCTCGGCCGCGCGCAGCCCGCGGATCTCCTCCCAGCGCAGCACCTGCACCGGCCCGCGCCGGCCCAGCCGGCCGGTGCGCTCCTGCACGGCCACCCTGGACAACACCCAGTCCCTGGTCCTGGTCGGCTCCATGGCCGCGTCCACCACCACGGCGGGCGCGTCCGCGGCCGCCACCGTCACCCTGGCGTCCAGCAGCTGGCCGACCACCAGCACCTCGTTGGGCCGCTGGTGGAAGCGCCGCAGGTTGACCGAGCCGGTGGCCAGGGTGATCGCGGTGGGCTCGATCGAGGTCACCCGCAGCATGGGCACGAAGATCCGGCGGTGCGCGACCAGCTCCACGATCATGCCAAGGACGCGGGGCGGCTGCCGGTCGATCCGCAGCCCCGCGACAAGGTCGCGCACCTTGCCAATGGACTCGCCATCCGGGCCGAACACCGGTAGCCCACCCAGCTGAGCAGCGAAAACCCTGGTCGTGGTGGCCACCCTGCCAGGCTAACCAACCACGCGCCCAGCCGCCCGCTACCCGAACGGGCGACCCTGCTCGGGGGCGGTGGCGAACCCGCCGTTAGCTTTCGGCCATGCGCCTGACCGGGAAGACGCTCGACTACGACGTGCTGGACGTGTTCACCGCGACTCCGTTCGCCGGCAACCCCCTCGCCGTGGTGCACGGCGCCGACGGGCTCAGCGACGCGCAGTTGCAGGCCATCGCCGCCCAGTTCAACCTGTCCGAGACCGCGTTCCCGCTGCCGCCCACGGTCGCCGGTGCCGACTACCGCGTCCGGATCTTCACGCCCGTGACCGAACTGCCCTTCGCCGGCCTGCCCAGCGTGGGCACGGCGCTGCTGCTGTCGGCGCGGGGCCGGCTGCCCACCGGTGACGTGGTGCAGCAGGCCCATGCCGGCCTGTTCCCGGTGCGGATCAAGGATGGCGCCGCGTGGCTGACCGGCGACACCCCGGTGGTCGGCGAGCGCCTGAACGCCACCGAGCTGGCACCGGCCGCCGGTCTCACACCGTCCGATGTGGACACGACGCTGCCCGCCGGCGTGGTCGGGTGCGGCATGCACTTCACCTTCCTGGCGGTGCGGCCGGACGCGCTGGCCCGCGCCGTGCCCAACGCGGACGAGATCCAGGGCCAGGTCGTGGGGCGCGGTCTGGTGCTGGTGTCGTTCGACCCGGCGGAGCGGCACGCCAGGATGCGGATGTTCCGGGTGTCGGGCGGCGAGGACGCGGCCACCGGGTCGGCCGCGCTGGCGCTGGGGGTGTGGCTGGTGGACCGGGGTCTGGTGCCGGCGGACGAGGAGACCGGCTTCCGGATCAGCCAGGGCAGGGAAATGGGCCGTCCGTCTACTTTGGACTGCGTGGTGGTCGCGTCGGCTGGGCGCGCGCAGCGGGTGGTCGTCGGCGGCCACGCGGTGCTCACGGCTTCCGGCCAGATCCGGGTGCCCTGAGATCCGGAAGAACGGGGAGCGCGGTGCGGGATGAGGCTAGCGGAAAGCGAGTACGGTCAGCAGGCCGATCTGTGCGGCGGCGCCGATGATCTTTCCTTGGCTGATCAGGTCCCGCACCGAGGACAGCGGAATCCAGGACACCCGTTCCGTTTCGTTGATGTCCGCCGGCTTGCCCGTGTCGTCCGCGCCCCTGGCGAGGTAGATCAGGTTCTCGAAGTCGGCGGTGCCGGTGAGGGGCTGGAAGGTGGTCAGTGGCGCGATGTCGCGTGGCCGCCATCCGGTCTCCTCCTCGACCTCACGGGCGGCGGTGCTGGCTGGGTCCTCGTTCGGGTCGACGTAACCACCGGGAAGCTCCCACGTCCACCGGTCCACGACGAACCGGTGGCGCCAGATCATCAGCACGTTGTCCTGCGCGTCGTCCAGGACGACGGTCATGGCCGCTCTGGGCATGCGCAGGACGTACTGCTCGAAGGTGACACCGTCCGGCAGTTCCACGCTCGCAACGCTCAGCCTCAACCGACGGGTGTCGTCCACGAGGCGTTCGCCGTGGATCGTCCACCGAGTCAGCGCAACGGCCTCCTGCTCACCCACGTCCACGCACGCTACCCGAGAGTGCCGGTCAGGCGATGTTCCGTGCGGGTCACCGCCTCGCGCAGCACCGGGCGGGCCTTGAGCCAGGTGCGGTGGACCGGGTCGTCGGGCGGGTATCGGGTGAGGATCTCGTCCATTCGTTCGTCGAACGTGAGTGGTTGGCCGTCGGGGCCGGTGGTCAGGTCGGCCGCTGCCAGGGCGTCGAGCAGGGGCGTGTCCTGGAACGGGAACTCGGCCAGTTCCGCTGACAGGCCGCGTTCGGCCGCCTCGAAGCGCGCGCCGGAGTGGTGGGCCACGAGGTTGACGATGGTCGCCGGCCAGTCGTTGGCCCGGAGGTGGCGCCCGCCGTCGAGCGGGTGGAAGCGGGTGTGGCCGATCTCCGGCGAGTAGCCGATGTCGTGCAGCCAGGCGGCGGCGATCAGAGTGTCGCGGTCGTCGGGGGCCACCGCTGGGGCGAGATCCGTGGCTCGGGCGGCCACGGCCCGCACGTGCGTCCAGCGGCGGCCGAGGGGAGCCACGAGGTGTTCGGCGAGGGCGGCGGCGCGGTCGACCAGTCCCATGGCCCGACGCTACCAGTGCTCGCTAGGCCCCTTTGTCTCGTTTCAACCGCACCACGTCCAGGGGTTCCTCGTGCACCCCGCCTGTTGGGGAACGGGTGACGCGGTAGGCGCCGGCACGGGGACGGTCGGCGATCGCGGCGACCAGGGTGGTGCCTTCGTAGTGCAGGCCGGCTCCGGTGTCGGTGGCGTAGCCGTCCCGGTGACCGTTGGCGATGAGGTGGTGGAACGCGGTCCGCTGGTCGCCGTCGTCGTAGTGCACAGCGTTGCCGTGGGGCAGGAAACCCAGGCCGTCGGCGACACCCCGGACACCACCGTAGGAGTCGGTCACCGCGTGGGTGTGCCAGCACAGTGAGCCGGCCGACTCGCCGGCCAGCACGATGCCCGCTTGCCAACAGGAGCGCAGGATCTCCGGCAACCCGTGTGCCCGCCACACGGCCAGCAGGTTGACCACGCTGCCCCGGTCCACCCAGATCACGTCCTGCTCGTGCAGGCGCGCGGACACGTCAGGCACGTTCGGTTCCTCGAACAATGCCAGGTGACAGACGCGCACACCGGTGTCGGCGAAGGCGGCGTAGCAGTTGTCGATGCTGGCCTGGCGGTCACCGGTGCCGGTGCTGACGAAGCACAGCCTGGGGTGTGCTGGGCCACCAGCCAGGTCGAAGGCGTAGCGGAAGACCGGGCCGGGGTGCCAGGGGGTGCGCGCGCGGTTGAAGCCCATGGAGGTCGCCAGGATGGTGGGTGTGTTGGCCGGCACCGGTCCAGTGTGGCAGTGATCCGTGCTCGGGGTGCACGCTCTACTGTGGACGGTCAGGGGCTGGGGTCCGGCGAATTGTGCGTTCCTGGGGCGCGAACGCACAATTCGGGTCAGCCGTCGGCCGGTGCTGGGGTGTGCTCGGGTCAGGGCACCAGGCCGCGCACGATCGCCGCGCACACGTCGGCGGCGTCGGTCATCCGGTTCTTCAGCGACCACAGCCAGTTGTCGACGCCGCGCACCACGGTCCACGCCCTGGCCAGGTCCTTGTCCAGGTCGCCGGCCTCGACCAGCGCGGTGAACCGGGCGAGCAGGCCGGCGCGGCCGTCCATCTCCTTGAACCTGTTCCACAGCAGGGGGATCAGCCCGAACTCGGGGTCGCCGACGACCACCTTGGGGTCGATCACCAGCCAGGGCTCGCGGTGGCCGCGCAGCACGTTTGCGAAGTGCATGTCCTCGTTGACCAGCCACTTGCCCGCGGTGGGGCCGAGTTCGTCGCAGAAGGCCACGGCCGCGGCCAGCAGTCGGCCGGGGATGGGGTGGCCCAGTTCGGCGTCCTCCGCCGGCAGTTCGCCGCGCCAGCGCTGCGCCAGTTCGGTGAGCGAGCGGGGGCCGGGTGGGGCGGGCACGGCCAGGCGGCGCAGCATGGCGCCGGCCACCGACACCGCCTCCTCGATCTCGGCTTCGAGCAGGGAGTCCGGCTCCAGCCGCTCCAACAGCAGGGTGCCTTCCTCGCTGTCGTTGGCCAGCAGGCGGACCGCCCCTCGGCCGTTCCACAGGGCCAGTGCCATGGCCTCGTGCTCGGTCTCCGCGTCCCGCCAGGACAGCTTGAGCATGGCCGGTGTGCCGTCGGCCATGCGAACCGGCAGCACCAGCGCGACGATGCCGTGTAACGGCTCGCCGTCGGCGGTCAACTCCCACCGTGTGCAGTATCGCTCCGCCAGGTCGGGCAACCGGTCCAGCCACTGCTGCCCGGCTGCCCCCTCTCTGGCCACGATCTCAGCGGCGAACTGCCTGGGAACCTCGATCACGTCAACTCCAACCGATACACCTCGGCCCAGCCGGGTTCGCGGCCGGCCGGATCACCAGGTACGGACATCCCGGGGGCGGTCGTGCCCCGGGGCGTGGGCGCGTTCAGCCGCGCCTCGACGAGTGCCGCCCGCGCCTCGGCGTGCTCGGGTGTGCCGGGCGGGAGCAGGTGGGCCACCACGGGCGCGTCCAGCAGGTGTGAACGCGTGCTGGGGGAGCGCACGGTCAGGGTCGCGGCCACGCCGTCGGCCAGGCCGGGCACGTGCTGCTCGCCTCCCCCGGTCGCCAGCCACAGCCGGCCGTCGCGCCACACCGCCCACACCAGGCGGGGCCGGTGGTCCGGCACGGTCACCCAGACGGCCACGGCCTTGCGCAGCGCGGCGTCGAGCACGGCGCGCGCCCGCTGGGGGTCCGGGCGGGCCTCGGCCGGGCTCGCGGTGCCGTTGTCGCTCGTCCGGCCCTGGTTTTCGGGCTGGTGCGCCGGGTCCTGGTGCGGTGGCGGGACTGTCACGGCGTCAGCCTGCCACGGATGTGAGGACCGACTCAGGCGATAGCGGTAGTCCGCGTGACATGCCAACATTCGCCACACTGGGGTTACCCACGGGTAGCCGGGGTCGGTCGACGACGGGTGGCCGGCCCGGGACCCTTGGCGCAGGCCCCTGGCACAGGGGCCCTTGGTACAGGGAGGTATCTCGTGGTCGACCGGCATCGTCCCCGGCGCTCGTGTCTCGCCGTTCCCGGTTCCAGCCCGAAGATGATCGACAAGGCCCGCGGGCTCGCGGCCGACCAGGTCTTCCTGGACCTGGAGGACGCGTGCGCGCCACTGGCCAAGCCCGAGGCGCGCAAGACCATCGTGGCCGCGCTCAACGAGGGCGGCTGGGACGGCAAGACCCGGGTGGTGCGGGTGAACGACCTGACCACCGAGTGGACCTACCGGGACGTGGTCGAGGTGGTCGAGGGCGCCGGCGCCAACCTGGACTGCGTCATGCTGCCCAAGGTGCAGACCGCCGAGCAGGTGGCCTGGCTGGACCTCACCCTCACCCAGATCGAGAAGACCATGGGCTACGAGGTCGGCCGGATCGGCATCGAGGCGCAGATCGAGAACGCCAGGGGCCTGGTGAACGTGGACGCCATCGCCTCGGCCTCGCCCCGGCTGGAGACCATCGTGTTCGGCCCGGCGGACTTCATGGCCAGCATCAACATGAAGTCGCTTGTGGTCGGCGAGCAGCCGCCCGGCTACGACGTTGGCGACGCCTACCACTACATCCTGATGCGCATCCTGATGGCCGCGCGCGCCGTGGACGTGCAGGCCATCGACGGCCCCTACCTGCAGATCCGCGACGTGGACGGGTTCCGCCGGGTGGCCGGCCGCAGTGCCGCGCTGGGCTTCGACGGCAAGTGGTGCCTGCACCCCGGCCAGATCGACGCGTGCAACGAGGTGTTCAGCCCCACCCAGGCCGACTACGACCACGCCGAGAACATCCTGGACGCCTACGCGTGGTTCACCTCGGCGGCGGGCGGCAAGCGGGGCGCGGCCATGCTCGGTGACGAGATGATCGACGAGGCGTCCCGGAAGATGGCGCTGGTCATCGCGGGCAAGGGCCGGGCGGCCGGGATGGCGCGCGGGGAAAGGTGGACACCGCCCACCGGGTGACCGGGTGGTGACCATCTGTTTCGGTCCAGCGGCGTGGCGGAGCGCACTTTCCCCGCCACGCCCGGCCAACCCCGCGATACTCGTCGGTAACTTCTAGTCGGCAACTTCTAGCCGGTGGCTGCTAGCCCGAGGGAGAGCGCGATGGCCCGACTCGCCCAGACCGCCGATCTCACCGACGTCCAGCGGGAGATCCTGGCCACGGTGCGCGCGTTCGTGGACAAGGAGATCATCCCGCACGCCCAGGCCCTGGAACACGGCGACACCTACCCGGCCGACATCGTCGCGGGCATGCGCGAGATGGGCCTGTTCGGGTTGACCATCGCCGAGGAGTACGGCGGCCTCGGCGAGTCGCTGCTCACCTACGCGCTGGTGGTCGAGGAGATCGCCCGGGGCTGGATGAGCGTGTCCGGCGTGATCAACACGCACTTCATCGTGGCGCACATGATCGGCAAGCACGGCACGCCCGAGCAGCGCCGGCACTTCCTGCCCAGGATGGCCACGGGCGAGGTGCGCGGCGCGTTCTCCATGTCCGAACCCGAACTGGGCTCGGACGTGGCGGCCATCCGCACCAGGGCCCGCCGCGACGGCGACGACTACGTCATCGACGGCCAGAAGATGTGGCTGACCAACGGCGGCACCGCCAACCTCGTCGCCGTGCTGGTGCGCACCGACGAGGGCGCCGAGCGGGCGCACGACAACCTGACCGCGTTCCTGGTCGAGAAGCCCGAGGGCTACGGCGAGGTCGCGCCCGGCCTGACCATCCCCGGCAGGATCGCGAAGATGGGCTACAAGGGCGTGGACACCACCGAGCTGGTGTTCGACGGCTACCGGACCGGCGCCGACGCGGTCCTCGGCCACGCCCCGGGAAAGGGCTTCCAGTTCATGATGGACGGTGTCGAGGTGGGCCGGGTCAACGTGGCCGCGCGCGCCTGCGGGATCGCCATCCGCGCCTTCGAACTGGCCGCCGAGTACGCCCAGCAGCGCCGCACCTTCGGCAAGCCCATCGCCGAGCACCAGGCCGTGGCGTTCAAGCTCGCCGAGATGGCCACCAAGGTGGAGGCCGCGCACCTGATGATGGTCAACGCCGCCCGGCTCAAGGACTCCGGCACCCGCAACGACGTGGCCGCGGGCATGGCCAAGCTGCTGGCCTCCGAGTACTGCGTGGAGGTGACCCAGGAGGCGTTCCGCATCCACGGCGGCTACGGCTACTCCACGGAGTACGAGATCGAGCGGCTGATGCGCGAGGCGCCGTTCCTGCTCATCGGCGAGGGCACCAGCGAGATCCAGAAGACCATCATCAGCCGGGGGCTGCTGCGCGAGTACCGCTCGCGCGGCTGAGCGGGTGTGGGGCCGCGCCCAGGCGGGTACTCCCACGTGGGCGCGTCCTGTTCGCACTGTTTGGCCGCTGTTGGCAGGATGGACGCAACCGCCAGTGATAGAGGTGATCCACGGTGACGAGTCCGTTCTCCGGCCGCAACCAGTCCGGAATGCCACCCCGCATGCCCACCCCACCCTCTGGCTGGCCGATCGGCTCCTACAGCACCTACGAGGAGGCCCAGCGCGCCGTGGACCACCTCGCCGACAGCGACTTCCCGGTCGAGGAGGTCACCATCGTCGGCGTTGACCTGATGCTGGTCGAGCGCGTCACCGGCCGGCTGTCCTGGGGCCGGGTGCTGACCACCGGCGGGCTGTCCGGCGCCTGGTTCGGTCTGTTCGTGGGGGTGCTGCTGAGCCTGTTCAACCCCACCGCCGGGTTCGGCCCGGCGATCATCGTGGCCCTGGTCACCGGCATCATCTTCGGCGTGGTGTTCGCCGCGGTCGGCTACGGCTCGACCAGGGGCCGCCGCGACTTCCAGTCGGCCAGCCAGCTGGTGGCCGCCCGCTACGACGTGCTCTGCCAGCCCCGCTCCGCCGAACGCGGCCGGGACATGCTGGCCAAGCTGGCCATGCGGCCCCGCCCCAGCGGCGAGAACCAGTGACACCACCCCGCCCCCGGCTGGTTTCACCCGCCGGGGGCGGGGGTAGTAGCCGCCCCGGTTGTCGCGGCTGATCGGTTGGCCCGATTGGTTCGGAATCGTTGTCCGAACCGGTTGCGGACGATGATCACCGGGCCTAGGTTCTACGCACCCGGGCCGGCCTGTGCACTGGCGCATGGGGGCCGGGGCACGATGAGGTGCTGGGGGCCGGCCGATGGGCGGGTTGCCGAACAAGTCAACTGGGTCGACCGGACGGATCTGGCTCCTCTCGTGACAAGGACGGAAGGAGGCAGAGCCGATGAGGGGTGCCACCCGCACGGGGCGCGGTCGGACCTCACGTCGCCGAGCCGTCGCCACGTTCACCGCCGCACTGGCCCTCGCGCCCGCTGTGGCGGCGTGCGGGTCCGGTGGCGGCGGCGTGACGACGATCAACGTGTACTACGCACCGGAGCAGAACTTCCAGAAGGTCGTCGACCAGTGCAACGCCAAGGCGGCTGGTCGCTACCGGATCGTGCTGAACACCCTGCCCAGGGACGCTGACGGGCAGCGGGAGCAGATGGTGCGCCGGCTGGCCGCCGGCGACACCGAGATGGACGTGCTCGGTCTTGACGTGACCTGGGTGTCGGAGTTCGCCGAGGCCGGCTGGGTCACCGAGTGGACTGGGGAGAACAAGGCTGAGGCCGAGCGCGGCACCCTGGCCGGTCCACTGGAGACCGCCCGCTGGAAGGACAAGCTCTACGCGGCGCCCAAGAACACCAACGTGCAGCTGCTGTGGTACCGGGACGACCTGGTGCAGCAGCCGCCGCGCACCTGGGACGAGATGCTGGCCGCGGCCAAGCAGCTCAAGGATGCCGGCAAGCCCAGCCAGGTGTTGGCGACCGGCGCGCAGTACGAGGGACTGGTGGTGCTCTACAACACCATCGTGGCCTCGGCCGGCGGCCAGATCCTGTCCGAGGACGGCGGTCGGGCGGTGATGGACGCCGGAGCGGTCGAGGGGCTCCGGGTTCTCCGGGACTTCGCCACCTCGGGGGTGGCCAGCCCGTCGCTGACCAACTCCAAGGAGGGTGAGGTGCAGCGCGGGTTCGAGGCCGGCGCCGCGGCCTTCGAGCTGAACTGGCCGTTCGTGTACGCGGCCATGCAGAAGGGCAACCCGGAGCTGGCGCCGCACTTCAAGTGGGCGCGCATTCCCGGGGTGACCCCGGACGTGCCGGGCAAGGCCACCATCGGCGGCTACGACCTGGCGGTCAGCTCCTACTCCCAGCACCAGGACGAGGCGTTCGAGACCGCGCTGTGCCTGCGCAGCGCGGAGAGCCAGAAGTTCTCCGCCATCAACGACGGGGTGCCGCCCACCATCGAGTCGGTCTACGCCGAGCCGGAGATGGCCGAGGCGTACCCGATGCGGGACATGATCCTGGAGGAGCTGAAGGACCCGGCGGTGCGTCCGCTCACCCCGGCCTACCAGAGCGCCTCCACCATCATGTCGAAGGTGCTGTCCCCACCCGGCGCGATCGACCCGCAGGCCACCGCCGAGCGGCTGCGCCGCGAGTTGCAGGACGCCATCGAGTCCAAGGGGGTCGTCCCGTGAGTGAGGCTTCCCAGTTGTCCGCCGAGAACGTGGCCGGCGCCAGCGCCACCGCGCGCGGGGTGCGCGGCGGCTCGGCCGGTTCGACCGGCTCGGCGAGACGGGCCAAGCCGGTGCTCAGCGAGGGCAAGAAGGCCGAGCGCCGACTGGGCCTGCTGCTGTGCGCGCCGGCCGCGCTGGTGATGATCGCGGTCACCGGCTGGCCGATCATCTACTCGGTGTGGCTGTCGTTGCAGCGGTTCGACCTGCGCTTCCCCGACCAGCGCGAGTTCGTCGGCCTCGACAACTACATCACCGTGCTGAGCAGCCCGTACTGGTGGACCGCGTTCGGCGTGACCGCGCTGTTGACCGTGGTGTCGGTGGTGCTCGAACTGGTGCTGGGCATGGCGCTGGCACTGATCATGCACCGCACCATCGTCGGCCGCGGCCTGGTCCGCACGGTCGCGCTGATCCCGTACGGCATCGTCACCGTGGTCGCCGCGTTCAGCTGGTACTACGCCTGGACCCCGGGCACCGGTTACCTGGCCAACCTGGTCGGCCCGGACACCGCGCTGCTCACCGAGCGGCTGCCCGCGCTGGCCATCATCGTGTCGGCCGAGGTGTGGAAGACCACGCCGTTCATGGCGCTGCTGCTGATGGCCGGACTGGCCCTGGTGCCGGACGACCTGCTCAAGGCCGCGGCCATGGACGGGGCGAGCGCCTGGCAGCGGTTCACCAGGGTGATGGTGCCGGTGATGAAGCCGGCGATCCTGGTGGCGCTGCTGTTCCGCACGCTGGACGCGTTCCGCATCTTCGACAACATCTTCGTGCTGACCAGTGGCGCGCAGGACACCGCGTCGGTGTCCATGCAGACCTACAACAACCTGATCAAGGGCCTGAACCTGGGCGTTGGCTCGACCATGTCGGTGCTGATCTTCATCACGGTCGCGATCATCGCGTTCGTGTTCGTGAAGGTGTTCGGCACGGCCGCACCCGGCAGTGACCAAGGGGGGAGGCGCTGATGGCGGTCATCGCCGGTACCGACAGCACCGGCCGCAAGATCCGCTGGACGCTGTTGGACATCGTGGTCGTGGTCTACGCGCTGGTGCCGGTGCTGTGGATCCTGTCGCTGTCGTTCAAGACACCGGAAACCCTCAACGACGGCAACTTCATCCCGCGCGCGTGGACGCTGGAGAACTACCGGCTGATCTTCCAGACACCGGAGTTCGTGCGGGCGCTGGCCAACTCCATCGGCATCGCGCTGATCGCCACGGCCATCGCCGTGGTGCTGGGCACCATGGCCGCCTACGCCATCGCCAGGCTGGACTTCCCCGGCAAGCGGGTGCTGGTCGGGGTGTCCCTGCTCATCGCGATGTTCCCGCAGGTCGCGCTGGTCTCGCCGCTGTTCGAGATCGAGCGGTCGCTGGGCCTGTTCAACACCTGGCCCGGGCTGATCCTGCCCTACATCACGTTCTCGCTGCCGCTGGCCATCTACACGCTCTCCGCGTTCTTCCGGGAGATCCCGTGGGAGCTGGAGAAGGCGGCCAAGATGGACGGTGCCACGCCGGGGCAGGCGTTCCGCCGGGTGATCGCGCCGCTGGCCGCGCCGGGCGTGTTCACCACGGCGATCCTGGTGTTCATCTTCTGCTGGAACGACTTCCTGTTCGCCATCTCGCTCACCTCGACCGAGGCGTCGAGGACCGTGCCGGCGGCGCTGTCGTTCTTCACCGGGGCCTCCCAGTTCGAGGACCCCACCGGGACGATCTCCGCGGCGGCCGTGGTGATCACCATCCCGATCATCGTGTTCGTGTTGTTCTTCCAGCGTCGCATCGTGGCGGGGCTGACGTCGGGCGCCGTCAAGGGGTAGGGAAGATGGCTGAGATCGTCCTGGACAAGGTGACCAAGCGATACCCGGACGGCGCGCTGGCCGTCTCCGAGGTGGACATCGAGATCGCCGACGGCGAGTTCATCATCCTGGTCGGCCCGTCGGGCTGCGGCAAGTCCACCACGCTCAACATGATCGCCGGGCTGGAGGACATCACCAGCGGGGAGCTGCGCATCGGCGGCAAGCGGATGAACGAGCAGGCCCCCAAGGACCGGGACATCGCCATGGTGTTCCAGTCCTACGCGCTCTACCCGCACATGACCGTGCGGGAGAACATGGCCTTCCCGCTGCGACTGGCCAAAGTGGACAACGCCACGGTGGAGAAGAAGGTCACCGAGGCGGCCAAGATCCTCGACCTGACCCAGCACCTGGACCGCAAACCGTCCAACCTGTCCGGTGGACAGCGGCAGCGGGTGGCCATGGGGCGTGCGATCGTGCGCAACCCCAAGGCGTTCCTGATGGACGAGCCACTGTCCAATCTGGACGCCAAGCTGCGGGTGCAGATGCGCACCTCGGTGTCGCGGCTGCAGAAGCAGCTGGGCACCACCACCATCTACGTCACCCACGACCAGACCGAGGCGATGACCCTCGGCGACCGGGTGGTGGTGATGCGCGGTGGCGTGGTGCAGCAGGTCGGCGCGCCGCAGGCGCTCTACGACCACCCGGCCAACCTGTTCGTGGCCGGGTTCATCGGCTCGCCGTCGATGAACTTCGTGCCGGGCACCATCGAGAACGACACGCTGCGCACCGTGCTCGGCGACGTGCCGCTGACCGGCCGGATCGCGGGGCTGCTGGCCAAGGCCAACGCGCCGCGCGAGGTCATCATGGGCGTGCGGCCGGAGCACTTCGAGGACGCCCACCTGCTGGACGAGCCCACCCGGGACCGGGGCGTGGTGTTCGAGGGCCAGGTGGACGTGCTGGAGTCGATGGGCGCCGACAAGTACGCCTACTTCTCCCTGCACGGCGAACAGGCCGCCAGCGAGGAGCTGGCCGAGCTGGCCGCGGACGCGGGGTCGGCCGAGGTGACGGCCAGCGGCATCGAGCTGGTCACCCGGCTGTCCGCGGCCTCGTCGGTGGCCGAGGGCGCCACCGCGAAGATCTGGTTCGACAACGACAAGGTCCAGGTCTTCGACCCGAGCGACGGCCGCAACCTCACCTACGCGGGGCGGTGAGCCCGCTGGGCTGAGCCGTCCCGACGGCGACAGCACCCCCGCCCGGTTCGCCGGTGCGGGGGTGTTCGGCTGTCCGGGCGGGGTCGGTCGCGCTGGTCAGCCCATGCTCTTGGCGCCGTCCAGGCTCTCCCGGATGATGTCGGCGTGGCCGGCGTGCTGGGCGGTCTCGGCGATGATGTGGAGCAGCACCCGCCGGGCCGACCAGCGCGCGTCGCCCTCGAACCACGGCGCCTTGGGCAGCGGCTGGGTGGCGTTCAGGTCGGGCAGGCCGGCCACCAGCTCGTCGGTGCGGCGGGCCGTCTCGGCGTAGTCGGCCAGCACCCCGGCCAGGGTCTCGCCGGGCAGCATCCGGAACTCGTCGGCGCGCCGCGCCCAGTCCTCCTCGGTCATGTCGGTGAAGTCGCCGCCCAGGGCGGCCGGGCCGGCCACGATGAAGTTCGCCCAGTTCCGCTCCACCGAGGTGACGTGCTTGACCAGGCCGCCAAGGCACAGCTCGCTGACGGTGGTGCGCCGGCCGGCCTGCTCGTCGGTGAGGTCGCGGGTGGTGAAGCGCAGGAAGTGCCTGGCGTTGGCCAGCTCGGCCAGCAGGTCGGCGCGCTCCCCGGTGAGGTCGCGGGTGGCCGACGGGGGGAGGGTCGCGGTGTCGCTCATGGTGTCCGCCTTCGTGGTGGTCCTGCTCCGGGCTGGTGCGGACCACGCTATGCCCCACTCCGGTCACTTCTTGACCTGAATTGACCTCGGCTGTCCGCCCGGCGGGAAAAGGGCGGCGGGGCACGGTGCCGCCGTGCCACGATCCGGCCATGCCGATCGACCCGCACCTGCTCGTGGCCTTCCTGGTGACCACGACCATCGCCATGATCACGCCAGGACCGGACATGCTGTTCATCCTGGGCTGCGGTATGCGCGGCGGCCCACGCGCCGGCCTGCTCGCCACCGCCGGGGTGGCCACCAGCGAGGCCGTGCACGTGGCCGTGGCCGCCGCGGGGCTGGCCGCCCTGTTCGAGGCGGTGCCGGTCGCCTTCACCGTGGTCCGGATCGTCGGTGCCGGCTACCTGATCTACCTGGGCGTGCAGATGATCCGGCGGCGCGGGGGCGTTGACGCGGCCCTGCCGGCCGAGAGCGGCAGGGTGTCCGGCCGGCGCGCCTACCTCACCGGGCTGGCCACCAACCTGCTGAACCCGAAGATGGTCACCTTCACCATCGCGTTCCTGCCGCAGTTCATCAACCCGGAGCTGGGGCAGGTGTGGCTGCAGTTCGCGATCCTCGGCGCGGTCCTCATCGTGCTGGAGTTCCTGGTGGACGGCGCGGTGGGGGTGCTGGCCGGGCGGATCGGCGGCTGGCTGCGCCGCCGGCACGCGGCCCGCCGCCGGGTCGACGTGGCCACCGGTGGCCTGTTCATCGGGCTCGGCGTGCGCCTGGCCGTGGAGCGGTAGGGGCGGCCCGCCCGGTCAGCGGCCGCCAGGGTGCTGGGCGGCCCGCTCGCCCGCCGCCGACCTCGGCCGCTGGAACAGGGCGAACAGCCAGACCAGCGACGGCACCAGCAGGACCGCGCCCACGGCGGTGACCACCAGGGTCACCCGCAGCACCTCGGGGGTGGCCGCGGCGGCCTCGATGGTCAGGTCGGGCAGCAGCACCAGCGGGTACTGCGCCACCGCCCAGCCCCACAGCAGCGCGGCCACCGCGATCGCCGCGGTGACCCGGGTGGCCAGGTAGTGGCGCAGCAGCAACAGCACCAGGGACGCGAGCCCGGCGAGCGCGGAGACGACCACCACGGGCAGGCCGCGGCCGGTCAGGCCGTGGAACAGCACGGGCGCGTCCGCGTGCAGGATGGCGATGCCGCAGGCGGCCAGCACACCGGTGACCACGGCGGTGGCCAGGGCGCGCCGGCGGAACGCCTCGGCCAGTGCGGTCGAGCCGGCGCGGCGGGCGTCCTGGCACAGGTAGACCGCGGCCAGGTAGGCGGCCAGCGCCACGGCCAGTGCCCCGCCCAGCAGCGAGGTGGGGTTCAGCCAGCTGCGCACGATCCCGCCCGAGGCGATGCCCGGCGGCACCCGACCCGAGGCGATGCCGCCGGCCACCGTGCCCAGGAAGAACGGGGTGAGCACCGAGGACAGCGCGAACGCGGCCCCGTAGGCGCGGCGGAACACCAGCTCGGTGGTGGCCTTGCGGAACGCGAACGCCGCGCCCCTGGCGATGATGCCCAGCGCGGCCAGCGTCAGCGGGATGTACATCGTGGACGCGACCGCCGCGAACGCGCCGGGAAACCCGGTCCAGCACAACACGATCACGAAGATCAGCCACACGTGGTTGGCCTCCCACACCGGGCCGATCGACTCCTCGATGAGGGCCCGCTGCGCCGCGCCGCGCCGGGTGCCACCGGCCAGCAGGTCCCAGCAGCCGCCGCCGAAGTCCGCGCCGGCCAGCAGCACGTAGGCGGTCAGCCCCAGCCACATCACGCTGATCAGCAGCTCGGCGGCGGTCATGGCCGGACCGGCTCCGGTCGCGCGTCCGCCTCCTGCGGCGCCCTGGCCAGCCGGCGCAGCACGTACACCGTGGCCGCGGTGAGCACCGCGTACACCACGACCACCACGGCCAGGCCCACGGACAGGTTGGGCACCGGGGTGACCGCGTCGGCGGTGCGCAGGTGACCCCACACGATCCAGGGCTGGCGGCCCACCTCGGTGGTGATCCAGCCCGCCTCCACCGCCACCGGCGCGGCGATCCCGGCCAGCACGCACGCGTACCAGAACAGCCGGGACCGGGGTGGCTCGCGGTGCCGCCGCCACCACGCCAGCAGCAGCCACAGGCCGAGCAGCAGCAGGCCGAACCCGATCACCACCATCACCTGGAACGCCCAGTGCACCACGTTGACCGGGGGCCGCTGGTCCGGCGGCACCTCGGCCAGCCCGTGGATCAGCGCGGCCGGATCCCAGTGCGCCAGAATGGACAGTCCACTCGGGATCTCCAGCGCGTAGCGCAGCTCACCGTCCTGGTAGACGCCGCCCAGGTGCAGCGGCACGTGCGTGCCGGTCTGCCGCACGCCCTCGATCGCGGCCAGCTTGACCGGCTGGTTGGTGGCCAGGAACTTCGCCGCCCAGTCGCCCACGCCGATCTGCACCGGGGTGACCACCGCCGCGACCGTGAACGGCAGCAGGAACCCGACCCGGTGGTAGCGGTCCCGCCGGCCGCGCAGCAGGCCCACCGCGTAGACCGCGGCCATGCCGAAGCCGGTCACCATGAACGCGGCCAGGACCATGTGCACCGTCTGGGGCGGGGTGGCCGGGTTGAACATCGCCGCCCACGGGCTGACCTGGATGAGGGTGCCGTTGTCCAGGTCGAACCCGCGCGGCTGGTTCATCCACGCGTTCGCGGTCACCACGAAGAACGCCGAGGCCACCCCCGCCACGCAGACCGGCAGGCCGGTGAGCAGGTGCGCCCGGGGGGACAGCCGGTCCCACGAGTAGAGGTAGATGCCCACGAAGATCGCCTCGATGAAGAAGGCGAACCCCTCCAGGGTGAACGGCAGCCCGATCACCTGCCCGTAGGTCTCCATCAGGCCCGGCCACAGCACGCCCATCTCGAAGCTGAGGATGGTGCCGGACACCGCGCCCACCGCGAACAGCACCCCCATCGCCTTGGCCCAGCGGTGCGCGAGCAGTTCGTGCACGCCGTCACCCGTGCGGATGGCCCGCCACTCGGCGAGCACGGTGATCGCCGGCATGCCCACCCCGAAGCAGGCGATCACGATGTGCCAGCCCAGGGAGAACCCCATCTGGGTGCGGGCCGCGACCAGGTCGGCGGGACTGGCCGCCGCGGCAAGACACCAACTGCTCGACATGGGCCAGTGGGTACCCGCCGAACGGCGGAACAATCGGGGGAAGTCCGCGCGCGGGCGTCACGGAACCGGGGGAGTCCCCGCGCGTGCGACCCGGATCGGCACCGGCTCGCTCGCAGAATGTGGTGGGCCCCCGAAGGGAGGCAGTCTGGAGGGAGGAGTGCGGTGCGAGGACTCGACTACTCCACCGGGCCGCCGTCGGGCGCCGCGGTCCGCGCGGCGGGCTACGGGTTCGTGCTCCGGTACGTGTCCACCCCGGGCAACCCCAAGAACATCACCGCGCGCGAGTTCGCCGACATGGTCAACAACGGGGTGGCCGTGGCACTGGTGTTCGAGACCACGGCCAACCGGGCGCTGTCCGGCTACGCCGGCGGCCAGGCCGACGCCCGGTCCGCGGCGGACCAGGCGGCCGCGGTGGGCATGCCCGGCAGCCGGCCGATCTACTTCGCCGTGGACTTCGACGCCCAGCCGGGGCAGTTCGGCGCCATCGACGACTACCTGCGCGGTGCCGCGTCCGTGCTGGGCGCGGCGCGGGTGGGGGTGTACGGCAGCTTCTCGGTGGTCGGGCACTGCCTGGACGTGGGCACGGCCCGCTACGCCTGGCAGACCGCGGCCTGGTCCGGTGGCCGGGCCGACCTGCGGGCGCACCTGTTCCAGCGCCTGGGCACCGTGCACGTCGGCGGGATCGCCTGCGACGTCAACGACTCCAACGCCAGCGACTTCGGCCAGTGGCCGTGCGAGGAGGAGGACGACATGTTCACCGATGAGGATCGCGAGTTGCTGCGCGACGTGCGGGAACAGCTCGCCGGCTACCCCGGCCGCCAGGTCGGCGTGTTCCCCGGCTGGGAGACCATCACCTTCGGCGAGGAGCCCCGCCAGCTGACCGCCGTGGACATGCTGCGCGAGGTGCACCGCCAGGAGCAGGCCGCCCTCTCGCTGGACGGCCGCCCGGCCGGGGACGTGGACAACGCCCTGGGCCACCTGCTGTCACTGCGCGCCGAACTCCGCCACGCCAGGGCGGAGATCAGCGCGCTCACCGCCGCCGTGGCCGCCCTGGCCGCGAACGAGAACCTGACCGTCGCCCAGATCACCGACATCGTGCAGCAGGCCGTCAGCGACCACGTCCAGCTCACCGCCGTGCCCGAGGACACCGACCTGGACGACCCGGACGACCTCGACGACCCCGAGGCGGCGGGCGACCCGGCCGGCGAGGCCGCCGGGGCGGAGGGGGAGGAGCCGCAGGGCGCGCCAGCCGCGGGGTGAGCCCGCTGAGCGCACCGCGCCCGTTGGGCCCGCTGTTGCCCCGCCGGCCGCCGACTACGGCAGGCGGAGCTGGGGATCGGTGGCCACCGCGGTCAACTGCTGTTCGGTCAACGCGATTCTGGCGCGGGAAACGGGGTTGGGGGGTGGCGTGCTGTCGCCGTTCCAGATGTTGACGACGCTGCCGTCAGGCCGGTAGTAGCTGGCGTGCAGGGCGTTGACCCGAATCGGGGCAGCCGGGGCACCCTCGGCGGTTTCCTTGAGCACCAGGGTGCCACCGCCGGGCTGCGGGATCTTGTCGCACCGCAGCGGTGAACCGTCGGGCCGGCGGTTCGGTTTGAGCCCGCCCTCACCCTGGTCGGCCTCGTTGGGACCGCAGCGTTCGGCCAGCGGGGTCATGTGCTCAGCACCCCCCGCGGCGGTGGTGACCGTCACGTTGAACGTGCCCGGCCCGGCGGAGTCGGTGAAGGTCACCACGCTGGTGAAAACACCCCCATAGCCATCGTCGAACGCGCCGACGCTGATGTCGGTGGCCTCGGGGAGCACCGTGGGCAGCACCTCGCGCAGGTGGGCCTGGTTGCGCTCCAGCGGGGTGGCGGTGGTCGGTGACGCCGAGGTCGACAGGCCGGTCGGCTGCCCGGCTGGTGCCTGTCCCGACCCGGCGGGGGCGTGCTGGTCGGCGCCGGTGCTGTTGCCGACAACCGCGACCGACGCGACTCCCAGAGCGAGCACGGCGAGCCCGGTGCCCAGGGCCGCCCGGCGACCGCGCAGCCGCTTGGCCGCACGGGTGGCGACCTCGTCCGGATCGAAGCCCAACGCTGGTTCTGGCAGCGTGAGGCCGCGCAGGCCGGCGCTGATCTCGTTCTCGTCCATCACGCGTTCCTCCCGACGACTCCGTGGCATTCCTCGGCTTCCCACCTGGTGACAACCCCGCGGAGGGTGGCCAGCCCGCGGGCGCACTGGCTCTTGACGGTCCCCTCCGAGCAGTGCAGCGCGGCGGCGGTGTCCGCGATCGACAGGTCGGCGCAGTGGCGCAGCACCACGGCGGCCCGCTGCCGCGCCGGCAACTCCTGGAGCGCGCGCACCAGCAGGTCGGACAGCCAGCCCGGCGCTGGGCGGTCCGCCGGGTCGAGCCGGCCGTCACCCAGGTCCGGCACCACCCCGTCCCGGCGTTCCCGGCGGCGCCACGGCCGGCGCTGCTCGTCCAGCCAGCAGCGCAGCAACACCCGTCGCGCGTAGTTGTCGATGACCTCGCTGCCGTGCAGCCTCCGCCACACCCGGTAGAGCTTGAGCAGCGCGGTCTGCACCAGGTCCTCGGCGAGGTGCCAGTCGTGGCAGAGCAGGTACGCCGTGCGGCGCAGCGCCAGTGTCCGGGCGCGGGCGAACTCTCGGAACCGCTCGTCTTCCTCAGCTTTCAACACGTCCTCCTCGCCGGTGTTCGGCGGTACCTACGGACGGCCGGCGAGGAAAGGTTGCAAGACCGCCGGGCCCGGCAAACCCCGCGAGTTGACTGTGCAAACCCCGCGAGTCGACATCTCAGGCAGGGCCATTCGGGTGAGAACAGGCCGGTGCCCCGGGAACGGCGGCGTTCCCAGGGCAGGCGGGGTCTGGCGGGATCGGGTCGGGCGGGGCGGTCAGGACTCGGTCAGGACTCGGCGGTGGCGTCGGCCTTCTCGGGCTGGGCCTGCTGCTGCATGGCGTTCTGGGTGCGCAGCGGGACCTCCCTGATGACCAGGACCGCGAGCACCGTGATGATCGACAGGGCGGCGGAGATCAGGAAGATCAGCGCGGTGGCGTCGCCGTAGGCGCCGCGCACCACGTCGGCGATCGGTCCGGGCAGCTGGTTGAGGTTGCTGATGCCGATCTCGGCGGAACCGGAGCCGCCGCCCGCCGGCAGCGGCACGCCCGCGGCGGTCAGGCCGCTGAGGGTGAGGTCGCTGACCCGGGTGGCCAGCACGGCGCCGAGCACGGACACGCCGATGCTGCCGCCCAGCGAGCGGAAGAACGCCACGGTGGAGCTGGCGGTGCCCAGGTCGGTGGGGGCCACGGTGTTCTGCACGGCCAGCACCAGGTTCTGCATGGTCATGCCCATGCCGATGCCGAGGACCAGCAGGAACGCGCCGAGCAGCACCATGTTGGTGTTGTGGTCGATGGTGCCGAGCAGGGCGAAGCCGGCCAGCATGCAGATGGACCCGACGACCAGGAACACCTTCCACTTGCCCCACCGGGTGATCAGCGACCCGGACACGGTGGAGGACACCATCGAGCCGACGATCATCGGCAGGGTGAGCAGGCCGGCGGCGGTGGGCGAGTAGCCGCGGGCGATCTGGAAGTACTGGCCGAGGAAGACCGAGCCGCCGAACAGCGCCGTGCCCACCGCGATGCTGGCGACGGTGGCCAGGGCCGTGGTGCGGTCGCGGAACAGCCGCAGCGGGATGATCGGGTCCTTCACCCTGGTCTCGGTGATGACCGCGGCGGCCAGCAGCACCACGCCCAGCGCGACCAGCAGCAGCGAGGTGGACGAGCCCCAGGCGAACTGCTTGCCGGCCAGGGTCACCCAGATCAGCAGGTCGCACACGCCGCCGGCGATCAGCGCCGCGCCCAGGTAGTCGATGCTGACCTCGCGCCGGATGACCGGCAGCTTCAGCGTCAGCTGCATGACGACCAGCGAGATCACCGCGAGCGGCACGCAGGCGAAGAAGCACCAGCGCCAGCCGAGCCAGTCGGTGTCCACGATCAGCCCGCCGAGCAGCGGACCGGCCACGGTGGCCACGGACATGACCGCGGCGATCGGGCCGCTGTAGCGACCGCGTTCCCTCGGGCTGGTCATGGCCGCGATCACGATCACCACCAGCGACTGCAACCCGCCCAGGCCCAGGCCCTGCAGCGACCGCCAGATGATCAGCTGGTCGACCGACTGGGAGAAGCCGGCCAGCACCGAGCCGACGGTGAACACCGTGATGGCGATCTGCACCAGCAGCTTCTTGCTGACCAGGTCGGAGAGCTTGCCCCAGATCGGGGTGCTGGCGGTGGAGGCCAGCAGGGTGGCGGTGACCACCCAGGTGTACTGGTTCTGCGTGCCGTGCAGCTCGGGGATGATCGTCGGTAGCGCGTTGGCGACGATCGTGGACGACAGGAACGCGGTGAACATCGCCAGCAGCAGCCCGGAAAGCGCTTCCAGGGTCTGGCGGTGGGTCATCTGGCCGCCGGCTTCGGCGGGTGGCAGGTCGGTGGGGCGCGAGGCACGTCGCGACGCCTGGGCAGGCGTGACCACTGGTGGTCTCCTTGGGGCGAGTGGTGGGTGACGAGTGGCGTGTCGGGGTGACTCGGCTGGGCCGGAACCGGGTCGTGGTTCAGGTGCCGAGTGGTGGCGTGCGCGCGGCCAACACCCAATCGGTTGATACTTGCAACCATATATCGGTTGGTTGCCCCAAGCAACCTTTTGTCCCGCGGGGCTGTGCTCAGCCGATGCCGGTGTTGCCGAGCTTGTGCAGCAGCCGGGTCAGCGCGACCACCTCGTCGCGGTCCCAGCTGGCCAGCGCGGCGCGCCAGTGCGTCCGCCGCTCGGTCAACAGGGCGGTGAGCCGGTCGCGGCCGGCCGGGGTGAGCGCCACCAGCCGCGCCCTGGCGTCACCGGGGTCGGTGGTGCGCTCCACCAGGCCGAGCCGCGCGGCCGCGTCGACCTGCCTGGTCACCGTGGACTTGTCCAGCAGCAGGCCGGCCGCCAGGTCGGACATGCGCAGCGGGCCGGCCTCGAACAGCAGCAGGACCAGCGGGTAGGCCGTGGGGTCGAGCCGGGGGTGCAGCTCGCGCGCGGCCGCCCGGCCCGCGGCCCTGGCCCGCCGCCACATCGCGGCCAGTTCCTGTTCCAGGGCGGGCAGGACGTCGTCGACGGACACGACAACCTCATTTCGGTGGGCACTGCCGGGTGTCCTGGTGCGGCTGACCGGTCAACCGGTCGAGCACGTGATCGTAGGTCGTGCGGGGGCACACCGCCCGGTGTCCGAGCCGGCCTCGCGCGCCCCGCCCCGCGCGGGCCGGAACCTTTGATAGCCATCTATCGTTTCCGCTGCGGGGACAACGCTTCTGGGGGACGACCAACGGGGGCATCAGGAGGCCCAGGTGACCGAGACACCGGTGTTGCCGCTGTACATGCGGCGCGACGAGTTCAACCCGATCCCGGAGTTGGCCGAACTGCGGGACGGCCCGGGAATCCGCAAGGTGACCACGGCCTTCGGCGTGCCGGCCTGGCTGGTCAGCCGGTTCGCCGACGTCCGGTTCGTGTTCGGCAATCCCGACCTGTTCAGCAACCAGCGCGCCCAGGACCTGGGCCTGCTGCGCAGCCCGGGGCTGAGCGAGGAGGAGAACAAGCGGCTGCGCGCGGGCCAGATGCTCGCGTTCGACCCGCCCGACCACACCCGGCTGCGGCGGATGCTCACCCCGGAGTTCACCGTGCGCCGGATGCGCCGGCTGGAACCGAGGGTGCACGAGATCGTGACCGACCACCTGGACGCGATGCAGCGCACGGGGCCACCCGCCGACCTGGTGGCCGACTTCGCGCTGCCCATCCCGTCGCTGGTGATCTGCGAGCTGCTGGGCGTGCCCTACGCCGACCGGGCCGACTTCCAGCACCGGTCCAGCCGGGTGCTGGACGTGTCGCTGCCACTGGACCAGCGGGCCGAACTCCAGCGGGAGTTCCGCGCCTACATGGGCGAACTGGTCGCCAGGGCCAAGGCCGACCCGGGCGAGGACCTGCTGGGCATGCTGGTGCGCGAGCACGGTGCCGACCTGAGCACCGACGAACTGGTCGGCATCGCCAACCTGCTGCTCATCGCCGGCCACGAGACCACGTCCAACATGCTCAGCCTGGGCACCCTGGCCCTGCTGCGCCACCCCGACCAGGTCGGGCTGCTGCGCGCCGAACCCGAGCGGATCGACGCGGCCGTGGAGGAACTGCTGCGCTGGCTGTCCATCGTGCACACCGGCACGATGAAGGTGACCACCACCGAGGTGGAGATCGCCGGGCAGACCATTGGCGCGGGCGAACTGGTGGTGTGCACGCTGGCCGCGGCCAACCGCGACCCCGCGCTGGCCGAGGACCCCGAGCGGCTGGACATCACCCGGGGCCTGGCCAACCACCTGGCCTTCGGGCACGGCGTGCACCACTGCCTGGGCGCGCCACTGGCCAGGATGGAGATGCGCACGGCGTTCCCCGCGCTGCTGCGCCGCTTCCCCGACCTGCGGGTGGTCACCGACGAGCTGGACTTCCGCGCCTTCAGCGTGGTGTACGGGCTGCGCGCGCTGCCGGTCGCGTGGTGATCAGCGCCCGCGCTCCCGCCCACCGGGTGACCGGGAGTTCGGGCCCGCCGTAGCCGAGCGCGTCCCGTGCTCGAACTGCGGCTCCACCAGGGGAACGGCCGGTCGCGGCGCGGGAAACCGGTGCCACCGGGTGCCGTGGACCACCCGGGGCACCACCCGCGCCAGCGACCGGCCCGCCGGTTCCCGACCACCGGCCCCCGGTCAGCGGTTCGTGTTGGCGCGCACGAAGCCGGCCAGGTCGGCGGACTGCCGCAGCCGGCTGGGCTCGTGCACGTACATCATGTGGCCGGCCGGGTAGTACGCCGTCTCGATGTTGTCGCGCAGCACCTCGGGGATGGCCAGGTGGGCCAGGGTGTGCTCGGTGGCGAAGTACGGGGTGGCGCCGTCGTGGTAGCCGGAGGACACGTGCACCTTCAGGTGCGGGTTGGCCCGCATGGCCGCGGCCAGCTTGTCGGCCACGGTCACGTGCGCGCCCTCGAACTCGCGGAACGACCACGGCCGCACCCGGCGGGTGATCACCTCGTAGGGCAGGTCGTTGTGGTAGTTCAGCTCGGCCCGCACGTAGTGGTTGAACGCGGCCGTGTACGCGCCGGTGAGGGCGGACAGGGACGGGTCGGCCGCGAAGTGCTCGCGGCCCGCGTCCGGGTCCCAGCCCACGAACCGGCCGTCCAGCCGGCCCACCACCTGGCGGCGGTCCCGCAGCAGCTCGGTGAAGAACCGGATGTGCTCGATGCGCAGGTTGACCCGGTCCACGTAGTCCTCGGACAGCCCGGTCAGCGCGGCCAGCCGGGCCACGGTGGCGGACCGCTCCCGCGCGGTCAGCCGGTGCCCGCGCGCCAGCGCCCACGGGTAGTCCCCGATCGCGAACTCCTCGGCCTCGGCGAGCACGTCGGCCAGCGGCCGGTCGCCGTGCCGGCCGTGGTGGTGCGCGATGGCCGCGTAGGTGGGCACGTGCAGGGGGTAGGGCAGGTCGTTGCCCTCGTTGAAGTCGTTGGTGATGTAGTCCAGCACCGCCGAGATCAGCATGATCCCGTTGGGGTACAGGCCGTAGCGGGACTGCAGGTGCTCGGCCAGGGCGGCGGCGCGCAGCGTGCCGTAGGACTCGCCGGCCAGGAACTTCGGCGAGAGCCACCGGCCGTTGCGTGAGGTCCACAACCGGATGATCTCGGCGATCGACTCGATGTCGCCCTGGAAACCGTGGTACGCGTCGGGTTTCCCGCCGGTCACCGCGCGCGAGTACCCGGTGGACACCGGGTCGATGAACACCAGGTCACTGTGGACTAACAGGGTCTCGGGGTTGTCGGCCAGCCCGTACGGCGGCGGCACCAGCTCGCCGACGTCGCCGGAGAGCACCCGGCGCGGCCCGAGCAGCCCCAGGTGCAGCCACACGCTGGCCGAGCCGGGGCCGCCGTTGAACGCGAAGGTCACCGGGCGCTGGGTGGGATCGGCGCCGTCCAGGGTGTAGGCGGTCAGGAACACCTCGGCCTTGGGCAGGTGCCCGTCGAACGCGCCGTCGGTGTGCACCTCCTCGCGCAGCACCAGCCGACCGGTGGTGGCGGTGTAGGCGAGCTTGCGCCGCTTGACGGTCAGCGTGTGCCTGGTGCTGACCAGGTCGTCCTCGGGGCCGTGGTCGCCGGCCGCCCGGCCGGGTGCCTCGGCGGTGTTCCGGTCGGCGGCCTCCGCCTCGGCCGACGCCGACGTCGCCCGGTCCTTCGTGTTCCTCGTTGCCATGGCTGCACACCCTAAGCTGCCGATCCGCGCCGGGGCCGGAAGAATCCGCTGGCGTGGCCCACCCCGCTGATCGCGTGCGCGACCTGGTCGAACTGGACGAACTGGTGCCGACGTGCCGGCGCTGCCCCCGGCTGGTGGCCTGGCGGGAGGAGGTGGCCAGGGTCAAGCGGGCCGCGTTCCGCGACGAGACGTACTGGGGCCGGCCGGTGCCGGGGTTCGGCCCGCACGACGCGGCCCTGGCGATCGTCGGCCTGGCCCCGGCCGCGCACGGCGCCAACCGCACCGGCCGGATGTTCACCGGCGACCGGTCCGGCGAGGTGCTGTTCGCCGCCATGCACGCGGTCGGCCTGGCCTCCCAGCCGCACGGCCACCGCGCCGACGACGGCCTGCGCCTGTTCGGCACCCGGATCACCGCGCCGGTGCGCTGCGCCCCGCCGGAGAACAAGCCCCTGCCGTCCGAACGGGACAACTGCCGCCCGTGGCTGGCCAGGGAACTGGAGCTGCTGCGGCCCACCCTGCGCGCGATCCTGGTGCTCGGCGGCTTCGGCTGGCAGGCGCTGCTGCCGGTGCTGTCCGCCGCCGGCTGGCGGGTGCCCCGACCCGCGCCGAAGTTCGGCCACGGCGTCGAGGTGACCCTGTCCGCCGCCGAGGGCACCGGCGAACTGCACCTGTTCGGCTGCTACCACGTGAGTCAGCAGAACACCTTCACCGGCCGGCTGACCCCGCCGATGCTGCGGGATGTGCTGCGCCGTGCCGCCACCGCCGCCGGCCTGCCGGTGGTCGAGGAGGAGCCGCCAGCGTGATCGGTGGGTGGTGCGGTGGAACGTCAACGCCCACCGGTCAGACGGATCTCGCAACGCACCCCGCGAGCCCGCGCCAACCGGGCGTCGCCGGTCACCAACGGGCAGTTCTGGGATTCGGCGGCGGCGACGTACGCGGCGTCGTAGGCGGTCATGTTGCCGCACAGTTCCCAGATCCGTGGCACGAGCGGAGTGGGATCGACCTTGTCGATGGTCAGCTCGGACAGTGCGGCCACCGCCTCGTCGGCCCGTTCCAGGGTGATCTTCCGGCCGAGCAGCCGTCCTCGGATCACGGAGAGCAACTCCACCACGAGGTGGTGCGGAGCGGCCCACCGGTCGTCGGCCCAGAGCACGTCGCGCGCGTCATCCCCGCTGGGACCGTCCTCCAACAGTGCCTCAGCCAGCGCGGAGGCGTCCACCACCAGCATCAGTGCCCGTCCAACGCCTGGTCGCGCTGTTCACGCAGGGCACGCAACTCGTTCGCGGTCTCGCCTCCGGCCGACCGGCTGCCGTCGGTGCGACCCGAGAACCGGGCCAGGACAGCGCGATTGGTTGACCGTTGGGCTTCCGCCTCCACGAGGGCGAGCAGGAAAGCCTGCAACGACTGACCTCGTACTCGCGCGCGCTCGACCAGTGCGGCCCGCACGTGCTCGGGAACGTTCCGAATCTGCAACGCCACCATGCATGCATTTTACATGCTTGTGGAGGTGGGCGGCAGGCCTGTCGCCTGCATCGGAGCAGGGCCGGTGCCGCCGTCGCGGAGACTGGTGACCTCCTGGTCGCCGACAGCGGCCTGAACGACGACACTTTCAACATCGTTGCCATGCGGTTCACGTCCGCCACCGCGGCAGGTCTGCCGGTGCGGGCGGAGGACGCGGCGGGACTTTCCTGAACGCGGTGGACCGCAAGCGCCTGGCTACGGTGGACACGTGCTAGTGAAGTGGATTCGGTGCGATGTCGCCGACAGCGCGGGTTTCGACCGTGGCCAGCAGGAGTGGGCGGACCTGGCCGGACTGCCCGGTTTCCTGGGGCAACTCGGAGGTTGGAGCCACGACGGTTCCCAGGTGGCGCACATCTTCTCGTTCTGGGTCGATCAGGACGCGTACGAGCACTTCATGAGTGGGGCTCACGACGCTCTGGCGCAACGGCAGGTCGGGACCTGGTCCAAAATCGACGTCCGGCTTTTCGAACGGCGTGCGGACTTCGGGCAGAGCCTTGCCGGCACCTCAGGGTCGGGCGTCCTCCGACTCGCCCACTGCGTGGTGAAACCAGACCGGGTCGACCATTTTGCGCAGGTGCAGAAAACCGTGTGGAACCCAGGAATGAGCGCGGCGCCCGGCTGCCTGGCAGGCTTGTTCGGACAGCGCGGCTGCCAGGAGTTCCTCGTCCTGACCAAGTGGGTCTCGGCTGCCGAGCACGCCCGGTACCAGGCAGAACTGTTTCCCAGCCTGCGGGACCGGGCGGTACCGTCCGCCGACCTGGAGTCCATCACCGGACACCTCGTCGACCTCGAACCGCACTGGACGGTCACCGCTGGCGATTCTTGACGCCGAGGAGACCATGACCTGCGCGTCCCACCGGGCAACCGGCTGGAGCGGTGCCAGGGGGAGCGAACAGGGCAGCACAGCACCCGGATCGATCAGCAGTGGCGCACCTGTTTCCCGTGGCCGGACGCCGGGCCGGAGAACGTCGAGATCGTGGACTACTGGAACGCCAATCCGGAGCACGTGTCCGCGTCATCACCGCTGGCATCACCCAGAAGTGGAAATCGCGACCTGGAGTTGGAAAACCCGGGTTACAGTCACAGCGGGATGTCCGAATCCCATTCGCCGCTGAGCGGAGGCGATGCCCGTGGATGGCATGCAAACCTTCCTGGGGAATGTGTCAGGTCCTGCTGGCCGCGTGACGTCGATGACCTTCCACGTGGAGCAGCCGCCGCGAAACACCATTGTGGAGGTTTCCCTGTCGCGTTTTGTCACCTACCGGCAGTGCGAGGGATACGCCAACGCCACCACGGCCCTCACGCGCGTGCAGTTCACCAACCCGGACGGCAGCACGGGTGAACTCAACTTCCCCGCCTCGTCGGGTAGGAATGTCGTCGCGAAGAACGGGGTGACCGGCATCGATCTGACCGTGGAAGTCGAGTGCGTACTGGTTCACTGGTTGATGAACCTGTTCTACTGGCCGAGCGTCGGCCTCCGGGGGGAGTGAGAATGGAGTCGGCAGGCGCTGGAAACGCCCCGAGTGTGGCGCTCACGCACGTGGTGGCGCTCTACGATCCCGCGGACGGCCGAGTCGTCCACCTGCACCACGTGGTGGTGCTTGAGGGTGGCAGGCGCATTTCCCGCGAGGAAGCCGAACGCCAGGCGGTGGTCAGCGCGCGGGAGTCGGGCCATGAATCCGACGGCCTGCGCAGCCGCTACCTGGAAACCCCCCTGCCCGAAGGACCCGGCGTGCTGCACGTCGACACCGCCACCGGTCGGGTTCACGCCGCGGCACCCGACCCGGCGCGCTGACCGGGCCGTCCTTCGCGTTCGCTTCGGGCACGCGGTGGTGTCGGTGCGCGAGTAGCAGCACGGCCGCCGTTCCGGTGCGTCCGCCGGCGGGAAAACCGTTCGGCGGCCCGCTGGCCGGTCAGTACGGTGACGGCATGAGCGCGCTGGGTTTTGACCGCTGCTGCGCGGAAATCGTGGCGCAGACCGATCTGCTGCGGGACCACGTCCGGGGGGCGGACATGCGCGGCCCGGTGCCGTCCTGCCCGGGCTGGAACCTGGGCCAGTTGCTGCGCCACCTGGGCGAGGCGCACCGCTGGGCCGAGACGGTCGTCCGGACCAGGGCCGGCGAGGAGGTTTCCGACGCGCGGGTCAACGACCTCGCCGGCTACCTCGACGAGGACGGGGTCGAGCTGGACGGCTGGCTGGCCGAGGGGGCCGCGCGGCTGGCCGACACGCTGCGCCAGGCCGGCCCGGATCTACCGGTGTGGTCGCCGGGACCGGACGAGACGGTGCTGTTCTGGGCGCGGCGGATGACCCACGAGACGGTCGTGCACCGGGCGGACGCGGCCCTGGCCGCCGGCGCGGAGTTCGCGGTCGCGCCGGAGGTCGCGGTGGACGCGCTGGACGAGTGGATGCACTTCGGCACCTCGCCGGAGGCGTTCGGGACCGGGGCCGGCCAGCCCGAACTGCTCGGTCCCGGTCGGACCCTGCACCTGCACGCCACCGACACCGCACCGGAGCTGGTGGCGGAGTGGCTGGTCGACCTCACCGGCGCGGCCCCGGCCTGGCGGCGCGGCCACGAGCGGGCCGCGGCCGCCGCGCGCGGCCCGGTCGCCGACCTGCTGCTGTTCGTCTACCGGCGGCCCGCCGCCAGCATCGAGGTCCTGGGGGACGCGGACCTGCTGGACGTGTGGCGGCGGCGCACCGGGTTCTGGCTGGAGTGAGCGGCCAGCCGGGTCACGCGGTCGGGATCAGGGTGTTCTGCCTGGCCACCACCCACCACCGGCCCTGCTCCCTGACCAGCACGTAGAGGGCGATCATCGACGGTTCGGCGTCGATCAGCTCGCCGTCGGCGGTGGTGGCCCTGGCGGTCTTGTGGGCCAGGGCCACGTCGGGCCGCACGAACCTGATGTCGGCGACCTCGTAGCGCACGTACTGGTCGCGGAGGAAACCGGCCAGGCCGGCGCGGTTGGCCTGCACCAGGGTGTCCCAGTCGGACATGCGCGCGCCCACGGCGTTGACCACGGCGGCGTCCCGGGCGAAGTGCGCCACCATCAGGTCGGGGTCGTTGGTGTTGAAGGCCTTCTCCACGTCGGCGATGATCTGCCGGATCGCGGCGATGTCCTGCTCGTGGTCGGTGCTGGTGTCGGTGAGCACCGGGTGCTCCGCTGGGTTCGAGGTCATGCCGGGGAGTCTGATACCTCCAGATAACTTGAGGTCAAGTGTCCGGTGTGGACGGACTCTGTGGACACCCCGCCGCCCTGCCTAGGATCTCCGGTGAAAGCCCAGGTCGTCGTGACGCCACCAGCCGGTGGGACGACGGCGGCGGACGGCGGCGCGACAGACACTGGGGACGGGACGGCACGATGGCGGACGAGCACTTCACCAAGGGACACCTGGCCACGCTGGTGGTCACGTCGCTGATCGGCGTGGGCTTCGGCGCGGGGTGGTGGTTCTCCGCGGCGCCGTCGGTGCCCGGCGCGGCCACCGCCCTGGTCGTGGCGGGCGTGGTGGTGACGCTGGCGCTGGTCGGCTGGCTGGTCCGCATCGGCCGCCTCGGTGCCGGGCTGCCGGCCGGCGGTGGGCGGGAGCGGAGCCCGTTCGGCCGGCGCTACGGGCTGGCCGTGCTGGTCATGGTGGTCGCGATCATGGCGGGCGCGCGGGTGCTCACCGGGGTGTTCGCGCTGCCCCAGGCGGTGCCGGCCTGGGTGCTGCTCGTCGTCGGCCTGCACTTCGTGCCGTTCGTCGGCATCTTCGGGTCGCGGCGGTTCCTGCTGCTGGCCGTGCTGCTGTGCGCGGTGGCCGGGCTCGCCGCCGTGCTGGGCGGTGCGGCCGGACTGGACTGGGCGTGGTGGGCGGTGCCCGGGTTCGGCGGCGCGCTGGTGCTCTGGGGCACGACCGCGGCCGCCCTGGTCGACACCGCGGGGGTGATCGGCCGGCGGGCCAGCGCGGCGTGATCTCCGTCGCCGTGGTCCCCACCCGGTGATCACCCTGTGGGAGCAGAGGATCGCCCTGTGTGTGCATCCTGTACTCGGGCGGGTGATTGCGCTGGTCGGGGCGTCACAACGGGCTTGGCGCGCGGTGCGGGGAACTCGCCAAAGCGGACGTTCCGCCGTCCGGCGACAGCGATAGTGGTGGGTATCACTGGCGACCATGGTCACACCGGGCTCTCTTGACGCGCAAGAGGGGGTTGCGCGGTGCGACCATGTGTGTATGGCTGCTGTGAAGACGAAACCCACTCGGATCGTGATCGTCGGCGGTGGGTACGTCGGCATGTACACCGCTCTTGGACTCCAGTCCAAGCTGCGGTCCCGTGAGGCATCGGTGACGGTCATCGATCCGCAGCCCCACATGACCTACCAGCCGTTCCTGCCCGAGGCGGCGGCCGGTTCGATCGAGCCGAGGCACGTGGTCGTGCCGCTGCGGCGCGTGCTCAAGCGCTGCCACGTGCTCACCGGCCGGGTGACCAACATCAAGCACGCCAACAAGTCGCTGACCGTCGAGGCGCTGGACGGGCACGTCGAGCAGGTCGACTACGACGTCCTGGTGGTGGCCCCCGGCTCGATCGCGCGCACGCTGCCGATCCCGGGGCTGGCCGAGCAGGGCATCGCGGTGAAGACCATCGGCGAGGCGATCTTCCTGCGCAACCACGTGCTCGACCGGCTGGACAAGGCCGCCAGCACGCTCGACCCGGAGCAGCGCCGCAAGCTGCTCAGCTTCGTGGTCATCGGCGGCGGTTTCGCGGGCATCGAGACGCTGGCCGAGCTGGAGGACATGACCCGCTACGCGCTGCGGTACTACGAGAACCTCAAGCCCGAGGACCTGAACTGGGTGCTGATCGAGGCCACCGGCCGGGTCATGCCCGAGGTGAGCGCCAAGATGGGCGTCTACACGGTCAAGCAGCTGGAGAAGCGCGGCATCAAGGTCTTCCTGGACACGCGGGTCAAGACCATGGAGGGCGGCCACTTCATCCTGGACGACGGCACCGAGTTCGACGCGGACACGGTGATCTGGACGGCCGGCGTGAAGGCCAACCCGATGCTCAAGAACACCGACCTGCCGCTGGACGAGCGCGGCCGGGTGCGCTGCACGGCGACCATGCAGGTGGAGGGGGTCGCGGACGCGTGGGCCGCGGGCGACTGCTCGGCCGTGCCCGACCTGTCCCGGACCCAGGAGGACCCGAACGCGACCTGCGTGCCCAACGCGCAGCACGCGGTGCGGCAGGCCAAGCTGCTGGCCAAGAACATCATCGCGGTGCTGCGGGGTCGCGAGCCCAAGCAGTACTTCCACAAGTACCTCGGCTCGGTCGCCGGACTGGGCCTGTACAAGGGTGTCGCCGACGTGTACGGCATCAAGGTCAAGGGCGTGGCCGCGTGGTTCATGCACCGCAGCTACCACGTCAGCATGATGCCCACGTTCAACCGCAAGTTGCGGGTGCTCATCGACTGGACCATGGCGCTGTTCCTGCGCCGCGAGGTGGTGTCGCTGGGCCAGATCAACGACCCGAAGGCGGATTTCGTCCGCGCGGCGAACAGCTGACGGGCCCATTGGGCGAGTCGTGGCGGGCGCGGCCGGCTCGGTAGAGCCGGCTACGCCAATTGGGTGACGTACGCCCGCTGATCGGTGTAATGATCATGCGGCTGTTTACGGCCCGAAGTTAACGTTCGTGGAACTTGATCCCCCAAATGGGCTAAGTAGTCGCCCGGCTGTCTTGACATTGCGTAAGGTGAGCCGAAGACTACTGCTTGTGTGTCGCCTGAACGTGTGATGCTCAGGTGGGGAGAGAGGTGACTGCGATGTCGATCGAGGAGCTGGCTGCCCAGCTTCGCCGTGGCGAGATCGAGGACCGAGCGCTCGCCGAGTACGCCGCAGAGTATGCCAAGGCTCAGAAGGTCTTCCGCAGTAAGAAGGACGACTGAGCATGCCCGGTCCCGGACGGGGGCGTCCGGACGAGAATCCCCCGTCCGCTGCGGCGACCGTCGCGCTGCGGCCACCCGCCAGTCCGGCTCCTCCGACACCCGCCCCAGCGCCGGCACCGCTGCTGCTGCAGGGGCAGGAATACCGCTTCCGCTCGCCCATCACCTGTCTGGACTTCCAGGAACAGGTGCACCGACTGGGCATGGTCACCGAGGGTGACGGCAGCCCGGAGCCGTGCGTGCTGGTGCTGGCCCGCTCGGCGGACATGGAGATGAACGAGCTGTCCATCGCGCTGGCCGAGCGCGGCATCCGGATGGCCCGCCTGGACGTGGACCGGTGCCTGGACCTGGCGCTGACCGTCTACACCGACACCCCCCTGGTCGAACTGGACCGCTGGCTGCTGCGCCCGCTGCTGGTGTGGCGCCGGCACTTCGAGCTGGCCGCGCTGCCGGTCGACCCGGGCACCCTCACCGGCGCCTACGCCCTGGACCAGTGGGGCGCGGTGGCCAGCTGGCTGACCAACCGCTCCGACTGGGCGCACGTGAACCCGCCGCGCGCCACCGCCCACCTGGACCGGCTGACCCAGCTCAGCGACGCCGCCGCGTTCGGCCTGCGGGTGCCGCGCACCTCGGTGACCACCCGCCCCGGCCGCACCAGGCCGGGTGGCGGCCAGTGCATCGTGAAGACCGCCGGCCGGCACCTGCTGGAGCCGCGCTCGGGCGTGCAGCACGGCCTGTTCCCCCGCCCGCTGGACACCAGCCGCTCCGCGGACACCCCGGAGCCGGCGCCGGTGATCGTGCAGCAGTACGTGCCCGCCGACACCGAGCTGCGGGTGTTCGTGGTCGGCGAGCGGCTGATCGCCTACCAGGTGGACAAGCTGGACCCGGCGCAGCTGTGGGTGGACCCGGAGTCGGTGCACGTCACCCGCACCGAGGTGCCCGCCGAGCTGGCGCAGCCCCTGCTGGCGCTGGCCCGCTACTGGAAGTTGCAGGTCGCCGCGTTCGACCTGCTGGTGACCGGCGACGAGTACGTGTTCCTGGAAGTCAACGTGTCCTGCGACTGGCGGTGGTTCGAGCACCGGGCCGAGTCCCACGAGGTGTCCGACGCGGTGCACGACTGGGTGGCCGCCCGATTCCGGGAGCTGGCGGGTGCGGATCAAGGTCGCTGAGCACGCCGCCCTGTTCTACCGGGACGGCGACCTGGTCTGGGACGACTACCTGCGCCACCGCCAGTTCCAGCTGACCGAGACCGCCGAACTGCTCTGCCGCCGCTTCGCCCGGTTCACCGACGTGGACGAGCTGTTGGCGCCGCTGGGCGGGCCGGAGCGGGCCACGATCCGCTCGCTGATCGACGAACTGCTCGACGCCCGCGTGCTGATCGCCGAGGACTCGGCCGAGCACCGCGCGGAACGGGGCCTGCTGGCCGCGTGGTCGTCCTGGGGTGCCGGCGCCCGCCACTACCACTTCGCCAGCCGCACCCTGCGGGACACGCCCTACCAGGACGCCGACGAGCACGACGCCGCCCTGGAGGCCAGGCTCAGCGGGGGCGAGGCCGCGCCGCCGCCGTTCCGCCGCCGCGCCACCGAGCACGGCCCGGCGCCGCTGCCCCTGCCCGCGCTGCCGCAACGGCCGGACTGGGCCGCTCAGGGGCTGCTGGACGTGCTGCTGCGGCGGCGCACCGACCGGGCGTTCGCGGCCGGCCCGCTGCCCGTGGCCGAGCTGGCCCACCTGCTGCGGCTGCTGGGCGGGGTGTCCCCGAGTCGACCCGCCATCGGTCGATCCGGCACGGTGTTCAAGACCTCGCCGTCGGGCGGGGGCCGGCATCCGGTCGAGCTGTACGTGCATGCCAGTGATGTTGAGGGGGTTGGACCGGGGTGGTACCACTACGACGGCCTGGGCCACGCGCTGGAGCCGCTGGGGCCCGCCTGGGACCGCGAGCGGGTGGTGGCCGCGGCCGGCGACCAGGATTGGGTGGGCGCGGCGCCGGCGCTGCTGGTCTACACCGGGGTGCTGGACCGGACCCGCTGGCGCTACGACACCGCCAGGGCCTACCGCGTGGTGCAGATGGACGTGGGGCACCTGTCGCAGACCGCGTACCTGATCGCCACCGCCATGGGACTGGGCGTGGGGTTCACCGCGGCGCTGCGTGACGAGCTGGTCGAGGAAGCCCTGGGCTGTGATCCGCATCACGAGATTGTCCTTGGGTTGACCGCCATTGGTCCTTTACCCATGTGACTCCAACGGCCCATCCCACTGGGCCATGTGGGCGAGTTGCCGTAAACACACTCCACTAAACGTTAAGGAAGTTCTAGGCTGCCCGCTGCCCCCGTAGCCCAATCGGCAGAGGCAGGCCCCTTAAAAGGGTCACAGTGTCGGTTCAAATCCGACCGGGGGCACTCAGGTCCGGCCACACCCGGACCGACCTGCGGTTATGCCGCCCCGCACCGCTGTGTGGCAGGTCGGTGCGGGGCGTGGTCGAGCGTCAGCGGTGGTTACCGCCCGTGTCGTCAGGGGCGCCGGTGCCCGGGACGGGTGGCACCCGAGCGGTGATCGCGCGGCCGCTGTGGTCAGGACCACAGCGGCCGGCCGCGGCGGTCGGCGGCCCGGGTGCCGCCGGTGAACTCAGTGCTCGGCGATCCAGGCGTCCACCACCTCGGCCAGCACGGCCAGCGGCAGCGGCCCGTGCCCCAGCACGGTGTCGTGGAACGCGCGGATGTCGAAGCGCGACCCGAGTGCCCGCTCGGCGTGCGCGCGCAGCCGCTGGATCTCCAGCCGGCCGACCATGTAGGACAGCGCCTGGCCCGGCGCGGAGATGTAGCGGTCCACCTCGGCCCTGATCTCCAGCGGCGCCATGGCCGTGTGCTGGCTCAGGTAGTCCACGGCCCGCTGCCGCGACCAGCCCTTGGCGTGCAGCCCGGTGTCCACCACCAGCCGGCCGGCCCGCATCGAGTCCTCGACGAGCATGCCCAGCCTGGACAGGTCGTCGGAGTACAGCCCCATCTCGTCGGCCAGCCGCTCGGTGTACAGCGCCCAGCCCTCGATGTAGGCGGTGACCGGCGCGATGCGGCGCAGCATGGGCAGGCCGGACTGCTCCTGGGCCAGGCTGATCTGGAAGTGGTGCCCGGGCACGGCCTCGTGGAAGGCGATCGCCTCGGCGATGTAGCGGTAGCGCTCCTCGGGCAGGTAGGTGTTGGCGAAGTAGGTGCCCGGCCGGGTGCCGTCCATGGCCGGCGGCATGTAGTAGGCGGTCACCGCGCCCGCCTCCTCCACCGAGGGCACCGGCTCCACCACGCAGCGCTGGCTGGGCAGCCGGCCGAACCAGGCCGGCGCCGCCCGCTCGGCCCTGGCGATGGCCTGCCTGGCGCCGTCGAGCAGTTCCTCCCGGCTGGTCCAGCGCAGTGCCGGGTCCTCGCGCAGCCGCCGGAAGATCTCGGCCAGGTCGGTGGTGCCGAACACCTTCGCGCCGAGTTCCCGGTACTCCTCGGCCAGCGCGTCGATCAGGTCCAGCCCGGTCTGGTGCAGCTCCTCGGCGCTGCGCTCGGTGGTGGTGTGCGCGCGGACCAGCCCGGCGTAGGCGGTGTCGCCGTCGGGCAGCCAGCACAGGCCGGGCCGGTCGGCCGGCCGGGCCGGCGGCGCCACCTCGGTGCGCAGGAAGTCGCGGTACTCGGCGAACGCCGGGTACACCGCCTCGGTGAGCAGCCGGTCCCGTTCGGCGGTGAACTCGGCGGCGGAGGGCCCGCCAGCGGCCCCGTCCGGCCCGCCAGCGTCGCCGTAGGCGGGCGTTGGCACCCGCAGCGGGTCATTGGCCGGCTCGGCCAGGTAGCGGTCCAGATAGGCCACGGTGGCCTCGACCAGTGGCCGGACCGCCACCCGGTTGGCCGCGATGCCGACCCGGTGGCGCTGGCGCAGGGTGGCGAGCACCTCGGGGATGGCGCCCAGCCGGGCCAGGTAGGCCCTGGCGTGTTCGGGCTCGGCCAGGCCCACCCTGGGCAGCAGGCTGAGCAGTTCGCCGACGGGCGCGAACATCGAGTCCACCACGGTGTACTCGACCGCGCGTGCGGCCAGGTGGTCCTGCATGGCCTGGGCCTGCTGGATCACCACGGCGCGGGTGATCCGGTCCTCCAGGTCGAGCCCGGTCCCGTCGAGCGCGGCGGCCCTGGCGGCCACGTCCGCCAGCCGGGCGCGCAGTGCCCGCGCGGCCGCCTCGCTGTGGTCGGTCAGGCGGTCGTCCCGGTCGCGGACGCCGTACAGCGTGGCGGTGAGCGGCTCCGCGTCGAAGCTGATCTCCAGCAGGTCGTCGGCGAGTTGTGTCGCGGTCACCAGGCCTCCCCAGGTTGTTGTTGCGCCCGCGCGGCAGTTGCCCGACGGTACCCGCCGATGGCGGACGCCCTGTGGCGTGACTGGCACGGTGTGCGCGGTGCTGCGTCCACTTCGGACGACTCACCGGCTCGGCCGGGCCGCGACGCCGCGCGGTGCGGTGCCGTGGTGCGGCGGTGTGGCGGTGCCGCGGTGTGGCGGTGCGGCGGTGTGGTGGTGTGGCGGTGCCGCGGTTGCGGCAACAGGTGTTGACCGCGTGACGCCTCACCGCGCGGCCGGGTGGTGGCCTCCCCGCCGCTTCTGCATATCCGTTTTCCGCCTGGTGCGGCGCGGGGATGTCCGAAAAGAGTTCATTCCTGGCGAAGACTTGCGGCGGGAGTGGCCGGCGGTGGCCACTTTTTATTTCCCGGGGGCCAGGGGTGGACTGTTGATCAAAGGGAGGGACTATAGCACGGAGAAGAGTTGCCCGAGAAGAGTTGTTTGCCCCTCAACATATTAAATTGTGCGCTGCTCTCCGGGTTCCGGAGTGGCCCGGCATAAGTTGATCGCTCGCTGTGTTCGCGGTAACTGATTGTAGGTGCAACAGGTTGACCAGCGACGTTAGGTTCGTGATCTGGCGAAATACAGGGCCGTTCGGGTTAATTCGACACGCCATACGTCGTAGTGTGTTTCACGAGGTGAGCTACGGAAAATTGGTGGTAACGCTTTTCTGCGCGCGGCGATGTTGGTGTTTGGAGACACAACCCCCAGGACTCAAATGATTGAGCTGGGCCAGTAGCTGCGCATTTCTGGCGCGCGGACGGAGTGTGGCGTGAGATCAAGAGGTCAATACACAGTTGTTACCCGCGCCGCCGTGGCGGCCCTTCTCGCGCTGACGAGTATGTCGGCCATGCCCGGTTCGGCTGCGGCCGAGGACCCCGCCAAACGCGTTGACCTGCGGGTGCTGGTGATCTCCGACGGCGGCCCGTCGGTGGCGGCCATCCGCCGGCAGCTGGACCTCGAAGGCGTGCCCGCCACCGAGATCGACCTCACCAGGGCCGACCGGACGCACGTCACCGCCGACTTCCTCGCCGACCAGGTGAACGGCGAACCGCGCGGCAGGTTCCAGGCCGTGGTCGTGCCCAACGACGCGCCGTCCGGCCTGCAGTCGGACGAGCGGCTGGCCCTGCAGGCCTACGAGAAGAGCTTCCACATCCGCCAGGTCCTGGCCTACTCCTACCCCAGCGCGGCGGTCGGCCTGACCCCGCCGAGCTACAGCGGTCCGCTCGACGGCGCCTCCGCCAGCCTGACCAGCGCCGCCACCGCCGGGCCGTTCAACTACCTGCGCGGCGGGTTCACCGTCCAGGACGCCGACCCGGCCATCACCGAGACCTACGGCTACCTGGCCGACCCGGTGGTCAACAACCCCTACGTCGGCAGCTTCGACCCGCTGGTCACCGCCACCGCGCCGGGCGGGACGGCCACGGGTGTGCTGGCCGGCGTGCACCACACCTCCGACGGCCGGGAACAGCTGGTGCTCACCTTCAGCGCCAACGGCTACCAGGCGCAGGCCCGCTACCTGGCGCACGGCGTGGTCACCTGGATGACCAGGGGAATCCACCTGGGCCAGTACCGGAACTACCTGTCGGTGCACGTGGACGACATCTTCGTGGGCGACGGCCGGTGGAGCATCCCGGGCGACTGCACCCCGGGTTCGGGCGACTGCCCGGCCGGCGTGCCCGACACCACGCCGATCCGGATGAGCGTGGCGGACGTGACCCACGCGGTCGACTGGCAGCGGGCCAACGACTACCAGTTCGACTTCCTCTACAACGCCGAGGGCAGCGACCTGGCCACCGAGCTGAACGGCAGCGACCCGCTGACCACGGCCCTGCTCGCCGCGCAGGACGAGTTCCGCTGGGTCAACCACACCTACTCGCACGAGTTCCTCGGCTGCGTGCAGGACTTCACCGTGATCCCGTGGCGCTGCAAGACCGATCCGGCCACCGGGCGGACCCAGTACGTCAGCCAGGCCCAGATCACCGAGGAGATCACCAAGAACCTGGCCTGGGCCGACCAGCACGGCCTGGCCGTGCGGCGCGACGAACTGGTGTCCGGTGAGCACTCCGGCACCAGGATCCTGCCGCAGCAGCCCGACGACAACCCGAACTTCGTGGCCGCGCTGACCCAGAACGGCCTGCGCTGGGTGGGGCTGGACGCGTCCAGGGAGACCGGCGCCAGGCAGATCGGCGCGGCCACCGCGGTGCCCCGCCACCCGATCAACGTGTTCTACAACGTGGCCACCGTGCGGGAGGAGGTCGACGAGTACAACTGGATCTACACCTCGCGCGCGGACGGCGGCAGCGGCATCTGCGAGGACCACCCGGACACCACGACCTGCATCAAGCCGCTGGACCTGAACACCGGTTTCCAGTCCCACATCCTGCCCACCATCGTCACCACGACGCTGGGCTTCGCGCTGGCCAACGACCCGCGCCCGCACTACGTGCACCAGGCCAACCTCGCCGAGGACCGGCTGATCTACCCGGTGCTGGAGGCGGTGCTGTCCGCGTACCGAGGGGTGTTCGCGGCCAACACGCCACTGGTCAACCCCAGGCTCGCCGACGCGGGCGCGGTGCTGGCCGACCAGGACGCGTGGCGGGCCGCGGTGAACGCCGGCCAGGTCAGCGGGTACGTGCGCGGCGACACGGTCACCGTGCAGGCCCCGGCCGGGCTGGCCGTGCCCATGACCGCGCCCACCGGCACCCAGCAGGGCGCCACCGCCTTCGGCGCGGCCTACGCGGGGGAGCGGTCCTCGTTCGAGGCGATTCCCGCCGGGCAGAACGAGCTGGTGCTGACCCTGCCGGCCGCGTCGGCGTGGCCAGCCGCGGCAGTCGGGTGAGGGGCGCATGCGGATAGCACTGATGACCGAGGGCACCTACCCGCACAGCTTCGGTGGCGTGAGCGTGTGGTGCGACCAGCTGGTCCGGGGGATGGGCACGCACCAGTTCGAGGTGGTCGCCCTGGTCGGCGGGGCCGCCGAGCGGGTGACCTGGGAACTGCCCGCCAACGTGTGCTCGGTGGTGGCGGTGCCGCTGTGGGACGAGAGCCAGCGCCGCCGCCGGCCCGGCCGGGCGGCCCGCCAGCGGTTCCAGGTGCTGGCCAGGCAGCTGTTCGACGTGCTGCTGGCCGATCCCGACCAGGTGGCGACCGGGGCGGCGGGGCGTCCGTCGTTCCGGTCGACCCCACACCCCCACCCTTCCCAGGGGGGCGACCCCGGGTCCAGCCTATCGGCGCCCGCGGCGGAGAACAGGGTTCCGGCGCGGCCTGTGGACAACTCGGACGCCTGTGGACAACCTCGTCCCGATCGGGTGAACGGGCGGGCGGTTGGCGGAAACCGTGCTAGCGAGTCCGCCGCGGTGGCACCCGAGGGGAGTGTGGTCGCCCGGTTCGGCGCGGTGCTGCGCGCGCTGTTCGACTACGCGCAGGACGAGGACCTGGACGCCAGCCTGCGCGGCGCCGACGTGGTGCGCGCGCTGCTGGACGCGTGGCAGGCGCGCGCGGCCCGGCACCGCGACCAGGCGGCGTCGTGGCGCGGCACCGCCGCCCAGCACCCCGGCCCGGCCGGCCCCGGCCCGGCCAGCCCCGGTGCGGCTGGCGCTGGTCCAGCTGGTGCGGTCCCCGCGGGGGCGGGCCCGGCCAGCGCTGCACAGCCCAGCGCGGCCCAGCCCGGGGTTGACCTGCCCGGGGTTGACCTGCCCGGTGGCGAAGTGCCCGGCGGCGAAGTTCCTGGCGGCCGATTAGCCAGCGGGCAGGGGGCCGGCGGGGAGCCGGCCGGACCGGGCACACCCCACGGCGCCAAGGACATGACCGTGTTGGACGCGCTCACCGTGCTGCGGCTGATCGGCCACTCGCTGCGGCCGCTGAACCACCCACCCGTCCGGGCCGATGTCGCGCACTGCGTGGCCAACGGGCTGGCCGTGCTGCCGGCGCTGGCCGCCAAGTGGGCGCACGGCACACCCGTCCTGCTCACCGAACACGGCATCTACCTGCGTGAGCGCTACCTGTCGTACCGCAACGACACCGCCTACCGCTGGCCGGTGAAGCTGATGCACCTGGCGTTCCTGCGCAACCTGTGCGCGCTGGCCTACCGCGAGGCCGCGTCCATCACCCCCGGCAACGTGTACAACCAGCGCTGGGAGGAACGGCTCGGCGCGGACAACCAGATCATCCGGACCGTCTACAACGGAGTGTCCCCGGCCGACTTCCCGCCGCTGGAGCACGAACCCGAGCTGCCCACCATCAGCTGGGTCGGCCGGATCGACCCGATCAAGGACCTGGAAACGCTGCTGCGCGCGTTCGTCCTGGTGCACCAGCAGATTCCCGAGGCACGACTGCGGATGTTCGGCTCGGCGCCCAAGGGCGGCCAGCACTACCTCGACCGGTGCCGGGAGCTGGCCAACCGACTGGGCATCGGCGGCGCCGCCACCTTCGAAGGCCGGATCGAGCTGATCAGGGACGCCTACGCGGCAGGGCACGTGGTCGCCCTGTCCAGCATCTCCGAGGGCTTCCCGTACAGCGTGATCGAGGCGATGACCTGTGGCCGCGCGTGCGTGGCCACCGACGTTGGCGGGGTGAGTGAGGCCGTGGGCGAGACCGGACTGGTCGTGCCGCCGCGCGACCCAGAAGCCATGGCCGAGGCGTTCCTGGTCCTGTTGCGCGACAACGAGTTGCGCAGACAGCTGGGCAAGGCCGCGCGGGAACGCGCGCTGGAGTACTTCACCGTGGACCGGGCGGTGGGCACGTTCGAGCAGATCTACGCCATGTTGGCCGGGCAGCACGGCGGCGCCCGGTGAGCGCCGGGGCCGTGCCCGAACTGCGGGCCACGGCCGACAACCTCCGGTTCGGCGTGAAGTTCGAGGTGCCGGACACGCTGCCGGACACCGGCGGCGCCGCACTGCCCGCGCACCAGCCGCGCACCGGCGCCTCGGGCCCCACCCGGGCCGCCGACCCGCTGGCGGAGCTGGGCCAGCGGCAGGCCGCGCTGAGCGCCAACGCCGTGGACGTGCTGGAGATCGCCGCCGGACTGGAGGCCGACGGACTGACCGACCAGGCCGTGCGCGCCCGCTACGGCCTGCCCAACGTCTTCGACCTGGCCGAGCACCTGCGCCAGCACACCCCGTCGGCACCGACCGACCGCGCCGCCCCGCCCAACCCGTGGCAGGCCAGACCGGCCACGCACCTGGTGCGGGGCCTGCTGTTCGGCCTGCCCGCGCTGTGCTACACGGCCGCCGCGCCGCTGATCGCCGGGCGCACCGGGTTCACCCTGGTCATGGTCTCGGTGCTGCTGGCGTGGTCGCTCAGCCAGGGCCTGGCCTACCTCGGCTACGCCCGGATGAGCCAACCCAACGCGCCCGGCCTGGTCGCGCTGCTGCGCGGCGGCATGCTCGCCGCGGTGCTGGCGGTGTCGGCGGCGTTGACGGTGACGGTCACGCTGGTCGGCAGCATCACCGAGTCCTGGTCCGCGCTGCTGTTCGCCATCGGGCAGGGCGCCTACCTGATGGCGGCCACCGTGCTGTTGGTGCAGGGCGGGGAACGCTGGCTGCTGATCTCGCTGGCGCCGGCCGTGCTGGCCTCCGCCGCCTTCCTGGTGCTCGACCGCCCGGCCTGGCTGTTCCCGCTGGCCGTGCCGGCGCTGGCGACCTCGGTGGTGCTGGTCCTGGAACTGGCGCTGTGCTGGTCGCCGCAGCCGGAACAGGGCGCGCGGTGGGATGGCCGGCCGCAGGTGAGCGGGCGGGAGCTGGCCAACGCGCTGCCGCACGCCGGCTACGGGCTGACCGTCGCCGGACTGGTGGCCTTCCCCTCGGTGATCGGCACCGCGCCGTTCGCCGCGATGGTGGTGCTGCCGCTGTCGTTGAGCATGGGGCCGGCGGAGTGGCTGCTCTACCGGTACCGGGCCAGGATCTACGACCTGCTGCGCGGCAGCCACGGGCTGCGCGGGTTCGCCAGCGGCGCCAGGCGGACGCTCGCCGGCACCGTCGGCCGCTACCTGGCCAGCACCGCCGTGCTGGTGCTGGCCGCCCTGGCCATCGCCATCCCGACCGGGTACGCCGATCCACTGTGGACGGCCCTGCTGTGCTGCGTGGCCTACCTGGCGCTCGGTGCGGCGCTGATGCTCAGCCTGATGCTGCAGACCTGCGGGTTCCCCCTGGTCGCGCTGGGCACCTGCGCGCTGGCGCTGCTGACCGAGATCGCGCTGGTCGGCACCGGCCTGCTCGACCTGGTGGTCGGTCAGTGCGCGGTGAGCCTCGCCCTGCTGGCGGTGCTGGCCACGCACGCCCTGGTCGCCCTGGCCGATCCCGCCCGACACCACTGACCCGCCCGGCGCGAGCCACCCGCACCACCCGCACCACCCGCGTCACCCCACCGGCGTCTCCGGCGTCACCCCACCCAGGCATCGGCGGTGGCACACCCACCGGGGCCCCGCCGGCAACAGGACAACAAGGAGCACACCCATGACGAATCTCGTCGCCGTGACGGGAGCGGACGGCTTCATCGGTTCCCACCTGGTGGAGCGGCTGGTCCGGCAGGGCCACCGGGTCCGGGCCATGGCCCTGTACAACTCGATCGGCTCGTGGGGCTGGCTGGACTCGCTGGAACCGGACGTGCTGGACCAGGTCGAGGTGGTGCTCGGGGACGTGCGCGACCCCGGGTCGGTGCGGGAACTGGTGACCGACGCCGAGGTCGTCTACCACCTGGCGGCGCTGATCGCGATCCCCTACTCCTACCGCGCCCCACGCTCCTATGTGGACACCAACGTGCTCGGCACGCTCACCGTGCTGGAGGCCGTGCGCGAACTGCGCACCCCGCGGCTGGTGCACACCTCCACCAGCGAGACCTACGGCACCGCGCGCACCGTGCCCATCGCCGAGTCGCACCCGCTGCAGGCGCAGTCGCCCTACGCCGCCAGCAAGCTCGGCGCGGACAAGCTGGTGGAGTCCTACCACCTCAGCTTCGGCGTGCCCGCGGTGACGCTGCGGCCGTTCAACACCTTCGGCCCCCGGCAGTCGGCCAGGGCGGTGATCCCGACCGTGGTCAGCCAGCTCGCCGCCGGGCAGACCAGGATCCAGCTCGGCGCGCTCGACCCGACCAGGGACTTCCTGTTCGTGGCCGACACGGTCGAGGCGTTCCTCACCGTGGGCACCGCGCCGGCCTCGGCCGTGCTCGGTGAACTGTTCAACGCGGGCACCGGGACCGAGGTCGCCATCGGCGACCTCGCCCACGACATCGCCCGGCTGATGGACGTCGACGTGGACATCACCCAGGACCCGCAGCGCATCCGGCCCAAGGACTCCGAGGTGCTGCGGCTGGTGTGCGACGCGAGCAAGCTGCGCGAGCGCACCGGCTGGCAGCCCCGGCACACCAGGGACGAGGGACTGGCCCAGACCATCGACTGGTTCCTCGACCCCACCAACCTCGCCCGCTACCGCCCCGGGCAGTACCACCAGTAGCAGCGAGACCACCACCACTTCGAGCACCCACTGCGGAGGCTGTCGTGCACGCGATCATTCTGGCCGGTGGAAAAGGCACCAGGCTCCGGCCGTACACAACCAGGCTCCCCAAGCCGCTGATGCCGATCGGCGACGAGTTCTCCATCCTGGACATCGTGCTGAACCAGCTGGCCCAGCACGGTTTCGACCGGGCCACCCTGGCCATCGGCTACCTCGGCGACCTGATCCGCTCCTACGTCGGCGACGGCGGCCGGTGGGGACTGGACATCGACTACGCCACCGAGGAGGCCCCGCTGGGCACCATCGGCCCGGTGCTGCGCATCCTGGACCGGCTGCCCGAGCACTTCCTGGTGATGAACGGTGACGTGCTCACCGACCTGAACTACCGGGAACTGCTGGAGCGCCACGAGCGGATGAGACCGCCGATCACCGTGGCCACCTACCAGCGCGAGGTCAAGGTCGACTTCGGGGTGCTGGCCACCCGGGACGGCCGGGTGATCGACTTCACCGAGAAGCCGACGCTGAACTACCGGGTCAGCATGGGCGTCTACGCCATCAGCAAGTCCGCGCTCGCGCCCTACCCGCCCGGGCTGCCGCTGGGCTTCGACGAGTTGATGACCGACATGCTCGGCCAGCCGGTGCCGCCCGAGGAGTACGCGTTCGGCGGCTACTGGCTGGACATCGGCCGGCCGGACGACTACGACCGCGCCAACGCCGAGTTCGACCGGGTCCGACCACGACTGCTGAAGGGGGCCTGACAACGGCATGCGCGTGCTGCTCATCGGTGCCACCGGCTTTCTCGGCCGGCACGTGCTGGAGCTGCTCAGCGGCGTCGAGGGGACCGAGGTGGTCACCGCCACCCGGTCCCCGGGGCCGCCTGGGCACGCCGACCCGCGCGCCGCGGCCACCCGGCACGTCCAACTCGACCTGGCCGGCGACGACCCCGAACGGCTGGCCAGGACCATCGGCCACCTCGCACCGGACGCGGTGGTGAACTGCGCGGGCGCCACCTCCGGCGACGCCGAGGTGCTCGCGGCCAGCCACGTCACCGGCGCCGCCACCCTGGTCCGGGCGGTGATGGCGGCCGCGCCCGGCGCCCGGCTGGTGCACCTGGGCTCGGCCGCCGAGTACGGCCGGGTACCGGTCGGGGAGCCGGTCCGGGAGGACGCCAGGCCCCGGCCGGTCGGCGGCTACGGCGTGGCCAAGCTGGCCGCCACCCGGATCATGGAGGTGGCCAGGACCGTCGGCCTGGCCGTCGTGGTGCTGCGGGTGTTCAACCCGGTCGGGCCGGGCGCGCCGGTCACCGGCCTGCCCGGCCGGATCGCCGAGCAGGTCGCCAAGGCCGTGGCCGACGGCGACCAGGTGCGGCTCGGACCGCTCGACGCGGCCAGGGACTTCGTCGACGCCAGGGACGTGGCCAGGGCCGTGGCCGCGGTGCTCGCCGCCCCGGTGCTGCCCGCGCCCGTGCTCAACGTGGCCGGCGGCCGCGCGGTGACCGCCAGGGAACTGGCCACGCTGTTCGCCATGGCCGCGGGCTACACGGGCGATGTGGTCGAGGAACCGGACGCGGGCTCGCCCCGCTCCGCCCAGGTGCCCTGGCAGCAGGCGGACATCAGGGCGATCCGCGACGAGGTGGGCTGGACACCGCGGATCGAGCTGCCCCGGTCGGTGTGGGACCACTGGCGGTCGCTGCCATGAACACCCGCACCGTCCACGCCACCGTCCACAACGGACTGATCGTGCCCGCCTACTTCCACCCGGCGCTGGCCGGCGAGGACTGGGCGCTGCTGGCCGTGCCCACCGGACTGGTGCGGCTGGTGGTGCTCAACATCGCCAACGGACCCGGCCACCGGCCCGACCCCGCGTTCCTGCCGCTGCTGGAGCGGCTGCGCGCGGCCGGCAGCGGCGTGCTCGGCTACGTGGACACCGCCTACGGCCAGCGGCCCCGCGCGCTCACCTGCCTCGACCTGCGCCGGTACCAGAACTGGTACGGGGTGAGCGCGGTGTTCTTCGACCGGGTCAGCACCGACTTCGGTCAGGTGGCCCACTACGCGGCACTGGCCGAGTCGGCCCGGCTGCTCGGCGCCGAGCAGGTGGTCTTCCACCACGGGGCCCGCCCGGACCCCTGCTACGCCGAACACGCCGACCTGCTCGGCGTGTTCGAGGGGTCGTTCTCGGCCTACCAGGACACGGTGTGGCCACAGTGGACACTGGGCAGGGCGCCGGTGTACCACCTGGTGCACGGGGTTCCACCGGAGCGGATGCCCGAGGCGCTGGGGCTGGCCGCCGAGCGCGGCGCCGACCACGTGTACCTGACCGAGCGCGGCGGGGACAACCCGTGGGACGGGCTGCCCGCCTGGCTGGCCGAGCACCAGCGCCACGCGTCGCGGGGTGGGCGATGAGCGGCCGCCGAGGACGTGCACCGCTGGTGGCGCCGACGTCACCGCCGGCGCTGGCCGCACCACTGGCCGCGTTGGTGGTGTTGGTGGCGCTGGTCGGCGGGGTGCTCACCGGGTGCGGTGGCGGCGACGAGCCGGTGCCGCCGACCCCGCCCGACCCACCCGTCGGCCCGACCCGGTCCACCGGTCCCGCACCGCCCAGCCCAGCACCGTCCAGTCCCGCACCGGGGCCGACCAGCCCCACCAGCACCGGCGGCACCGAGTCGCCCACCGGCTCGGACCGGCCAGGCACCCCGCCCGAGCCACCCGCCGCACCGGCCCGCTGGGTGCCCGCGCCCGGCACCACCTGGCAGATCCAGTTGGACGGCCCGGTCGACCCGAGCGTGGACGCGCAGGTCTACGAGGTCGACGGGGTCGGGGCCAGCGCCGAGGACGTGCGCGCGCTGCACGCCAGGGGACGCCGGGTGATCTGCTACGTCAACGCCGGGGCCAGCGAGGACTTCCGCCCCGACAGGGCCGCGTTCCCCACCCGCGTGCAGGGCAACGCCAACGGCTGGCCGGGGGAGCGGTGGCTGGACATCCGCCAGCGCGACCTGCTCCGCCCGCTGCTCGCCGCCCGGTTCGACACCTGCCGCGCCAAGGGCTTCGACGCGGTGGACACCGACCTGGTCGACGGCTACAACCACGACACCGGTTTCCCGCTGACCGCGGCCGACCAGCTGGCCTACAACCGGATGCTGGCCGACCTGGCGCACGAGCGGGGCCTGTCCATCGGGTTGAAGAACGACCTCAAGCAGATCCCCGACCTGGTCTCGGTCTTCGACTTCGCCGTCAACGAGCAGTGCGCCGAGTACGACGAGTGCGACCTGCTCGCCCCGTTCGTGGCCGAGGGCAAGGCCGTGTTCCACATCGAGTACGACCTGGAACCGACCGAGTTCTGCCCGCGCAGCAGGCGGCTCAACCTCAGCTCCATCCGCAAGACCCTGGACCTGGACGCGCGGCGCTGGACCTGCTGACACCCGGCCCGGGCGGCCCGTTCCCCGTCAGTTCCCCGCCCGGGCCGGGTGGACCGCGGGGGCCGCCCGAGCTGAGTGGGTCACCCGAGCTGAGTGGGTCACCCGGGCCGCCCGGCGGTGGCCAGGCCCAGGTGGTCCGTCACCGGTGTGACGGATGCCGGCCGGCGGGTGTGACCGATGGGCGGATGTGACCGGTGGACGAAGCGGTTTGCCCACCGCCGCGGGTTTCGCGGCGCGCGGCCGCCTGCGCCGCACCCGGCTGGTGCGTACCGTGCTGGCTGATCAGGTAGGTGTGCCCAGCAGAGGGAGAGACAACGACCGTGCAGCCCGCGAACTCCGATCACCTCGACCCGGCGCGGATCAACTGGCCGGTGGCCGAACCCGTCCTGCCCCCGAACACCCACCCGGCACTGGCCGAGGCCGCGCGCGCCGCGGCCACCGCCTACCGGGCCGCCCGACACCAGCTCAGCCGGGCCGAACTGGCCGAGGAGATCGCCCAGGGCGCGGACAACACCCCCACCATGCGGGTGGACGCCCTGGTGGAGGACGCGATCGCCGAGGCGGCCCAGCGCAACGGCGTGAACCTGCTCAGCGAGGAGGCCGGGTTCCTCGACCACGGCTCGGCCGTCACCCTGGTCGTCGACCCCATGGACGGCTCGGCCAACGCCGCCGCGGGCGTGCCGCTGAGCTGCTTCGCGGGCGTGGTCACCGAGGACGGGGTGGCCAGTGAGGCGCTGACCGTGTGGCTGGACACCGGCCGCTCCTGGTGGGCCAGGGCCGGCGAGCCCGCCCCCTACCGCACCAGCGGCCGGACCAGCCTGACCGGCGCGGCCGTGTGCCTGTTGCGCCCCAAGGACAACAGCATGGCCGCGTGGCTGCGGGTGGCCGCGCGCGCCAGCCGGGTGCGCATCCTGTCCACCACCTGCCTGGAGACGGCACTGGTCGCCGAGGGCTCGGTGGACGCGTTCGCCGACCCCGGTTCGGACACCCACCGGATCGTGGACCTGGCCGCGGCCATGGTCACCGTGCCCGCCGCCGGCGGGGTGCTGCTCGACGTGCACGGCCGGCCGCTGGAGTTCGACCCGGACCTGACCCGCCGCTGGTCCGGTGTTGCCGCGGCCACCCCGGCCCTGGGCGACGAACTCATCGCCACCATCCTGGGCTGACCATCCTGGGTTGGGCTGACCATCCTGGGTCGGGTCGACCATCCTGGGTTGGGCCGACCCGCTCACCCGCTGGCTGGCCGGGCGCGGTCCCGGCCGGCAACCGGGTGGACGTGAGCCCGTCGCGCTGGCTACCCTGCGCGCGTGTCCAGCCCCGAGGCGTCCAGACGCTAGCCACCGGTCATCCGGTGGCTGCTCGCTCCGTTCGCCCTGCCCCGCCCCGTTGCCGAAGGGGTGTGCGGCCGCGCGTCCCCTGCCACCGGATCACCGTTTCCGCGGGTTGTGTTCGACCTGACCGCGCGTCCCGAGCGGGACGCCGGCGGGTCGCTGCCGGCGGTGGTCGCGTGGGCTCGTGCCAACCGGTGCCTTCCTGATCGGGGTGGGCGCCGCCGCGGCCAACCGCTGCCCTGTCAATCCACGACGTGGTTGCGGAGTTGTGCTGTGCCCTTTGCTCTCTACCTGCTCGGACTGGCGGTCTTCGCGCAGGGGACATCCGAGTTCATGCTGTCCGGCCTGGTGCCGGACATCGCCGCCGACCTGTCCGTGTCCATCCCGGCCGCGGGCGCGCTGACCTCGGCGTTCGCCGTGGGAATGGTGGTTGGCGCGCCACTGGCGGCGGTCGTGAGCCTGCGCTGGTCACGTCGCCGCGCCCTGCTGGGCTTCCTGGTCACCTTCCTGCTGGTGCACGTGCTCGGCGCGGTCACCACCAGCTTCCCCCTGCTGCTGGCCACCCGGGTGGTGGCGGCGCTGGCCAATGCCGGGTTCCTGGCGGTGGCGCTGACCACGGCGGCCAGCCTGGTCGCGCCGAACGCCAAGGGCAGGGCCACGGCCGTGCTGCTGGGCGGCACCACCATCGCGTGCGTTGCCGGTGTGCCCGCCGGCGCCCTGCTCGGCCAGTGGTGGGGGTGGCGCTCGGCGTTCTGGGCGGTGGCCCTGGTGTCGGTGCCGGCCGTGGTCGCGATCCTGCGCTCGGTCCCGGCCGAGCCTCCCGGCGCTTCCGACACCGCCGGCGCTTCCGACACCGCCGGTGCGTCCGACACCGCCGGTGTGGGTGCCCGCCGGGAACTGGCCGCGCTGCGCGATGCGCGCCTGGTGCTGACGCTGCTGTTGGGCGCGCTGGTCAACGGTGCCACGTTCGGCACGTTCACCTATCTCGCGCCGCTGGCCACCGAGGTCACCGGCCTCGCGGCCGACTGGCTGCCCGCGCTGCTGGCGCTGTTCGGGCTGGGTTCGTTCGCCGGCGTGAACCTGGGCGGCCGGCTCGCCGACACGCGGCCCACCCGGTTCCTGGTGGTCGGCGGGCTGGCCCTGCTGACCGGCTGGGTGGTGTTCGCGCTGACGGCCGGCAACCCGGTGGCCCTGGTGGTGCTGGTGTTCGTCCAGGGCACCCTGTCGTTCGCGGTCGGGTCCACCCTGATCACCCGGGTGCTCTACGTGGCGACCGGTGCGCCCCGGCTGGCCGGCGGGTTCGCCACCGCCGCGATGAACGTGGGCGCGGCGCTCGGCCCGTGGCTCGGCGGGGTGGCGATCAGCGCCGGCCTGGACTTCCGCGCGCCACTGTGGGTGAGCGCGCTGCTGGTGGCCGTCACCCTGTTGCTGATGTGTTGTCCACAGGCGCGGCAAACTGTCCACAGCCCATCACAGCCCGCTGTACGCCGCTGAGCTGCGTGGATAGGCTGGTCCAGGGGACGCCCCCCTGGGAGGGCGGGGGCTGCCGTTCGGGCTGTTGTTTCGGCCCGGCGTTTCGGTCCGGTGCTTGGGCCTGGCGTTCGGGTCTGGTGCTTGGGCCTGGTGCTTGGGCCTGTTGGTCTGGGCCGGCCTTCGGGCCCGGCGTTCGGGGCTGTCATTCGGGCTGTCGTTCCGGCCTGGCGTTCGGGTCCGGCGTTCCGGCCTGGCGTTTCGGGCCCGGGGTTCGGGGCTTGTCGTTTCAGGCCGGTGAGCGCCGGAGCGGTGCGGATCACCTGGCCGGAGTTGGGTGAGCGCCGGAACCGGACTGTCCGGTGTGGACCGGGGCGGCGGCGAGCGACCGGCGCAGGTGTTCCCCGGTGAGCGAGTGCGCGTTGCGCGCCAGGTGGGCGGGTGGGCCGCTGTGCAGCACCCGCCCACCGTGGTGGCCCGCGCCGGGGCCGAGGTCGATCACCCAGTCGGCGCGGCGGATCACGTCGAGGTTGTGCTCCACGACCACCACGGTGTTGCCGGCGTCCACCAGCCGGTCGAAGATCTCCACCAGCCGGCCAACGTCCGAGGGGTGCAGGCCGGTGGTGGGCTCGTCGAGCACGTAGAGCGCGTTGTCCGGCGAGCGGTGCAGTTCGGTGGCCAGCTTGAGCCGCTGGCACTCGCCGCCGGACAGCGTGTTCAGCGGCTGCCCGAGGGTGAGGTAGGCCAGGCCGACCTCGGCGAGCACGGCCAGCACCGGGGCGATCCTGGCGTCGCGGAACACCGAGCGCGCCTCGGCCACGGTCAGGTCCAGCACGTCGGCGATGGACCGGCCGTCCAGGGTGTGCCGGAGCACCTCGTCGGTGAACCGCCGGCCCCGGCACGTGCCGCAGACCGAGGTGAAGCCCTCCAGGAACGCCAGGTCGGTGTAGGTGACGCCCAGGCCGCCGCAGTCCGGGCAGGCGCCCGCGGAGTTCGCGCTGAACAGCGCCGGGCTGACGTTGTTGGCCTTGGCGAAGCGGCGGCGGATGGTGTCGGCGATGCCGGTGTAGGTGGCGGTGTTGGACCGCCGGTTGGTGGTCACCGCGCTCTGGTCGATGACCGTGCCGCCCGGGTGCTGCTCCAGCAGCACCCCGACCAGGCTGCTCTTGCCCGAGCCCGCCACACCGGTGATCACGGTGAGCACGCCGGTGGGCACGGTGACGTCCACGCCGCGCAGGTTGTGCCGGTCGGCGCCGGTGACGGCGAGGCCACCGCGCGGCGTTCGCGGCTCGGTGCGCAGCGGCAGCCGGGCGTGCAGTGCGCGGCCGGTGCGGGTGTCCGTGGCCGCCAGGTCGGCGACACTGCCCTGGAACACGATCTGGCCGCCGTCCTCACCGGCACCCGGCCCCAGGTCGATCACGTGGTCGGCCACGGCCACCACGTCGGGGTCGTGTTCGACCACGAGCACGGTGTTGCCCTTGTCGCGCAGTCGCCGCAGCAGCGTGGCCAGCCGCTCCACGTCGGCCGGGTGCAGCCCGACCGACGGCTCGTCGAAGACGTAGAGCATCTCGGTGAGGCTGCTGCCCAGGTGCCGCACGAGTTTGATCCGCTGCGACTCGCCGCCGGACAGGCTGCTGGTGGCGCGGTCCAGGGTCAGGTAGCCCAGGCCGATGTCCACGAACGCGGTCAGCCGGTCGGCCAGGCTGTCCACCACCGGGCCGGCCTCGGGGTGGTCGATGCCGCGCACCACGTCCACCAGGTCGCTGATCTCCAGTGCGGTGAACTCGGTGATGGTGCGGCCGGCCACCCGCACCGAGCGGGCCGCCTCGTTGAGGCGCTGGCCGCCGCAGTCCGGGCAGCGCACCGACACGGTGAACCGGTCCACCACGGCCTGTTTGCGCTCGGACACCTCGCCTTCGGTGTGCAGGTAGATGCGGGTGAAGTGGTCCAGCAGGCCGTGGTAGTCCTTGGGCACGGCGCGCCCGAGCCGGGTGGCTGCCGCACCACCGTGCAGCAGCGCCGCCCGTGCGTCCGCGCTCCACGTGCGCAGCGGCGTGGTCGGGTCGAACAGGCCGCTGTCCGCGTACTGCCGGTACCAGTACTGGCCCGGGCTGAAGCCGGGCAGCTGGACCGCGCCCCGCTCCAGGGAGCGGTCCAGGTCGACGAACGCGTCCACGTCGGGGGTGACCACCCGGCCGATGCCGGCGCAGCGCGGGCACATGCCGGCGGGGTCGTTGAACGAGAACCGGGTGGACTCGCCCAGCCGCGGCGTGCCAACGCGGGAGAACAGCAGTCGCAGCAGCGTGTAGGTGTCGGTGATGGTGCCGACCGTGGAGCGGGTGTTGCCACCGAGGCGGCGCTGGTTGACCAGCACGACCGCGGACAGCCCCTCGACCAGGTCCACGTCGGGCCGGCCGTAGTCGGGCAGCCGGTTGCGCACGAACGGCGGGAACGTCTCGTTGAGCTGGTGCTGCGCCTCGGCGGCGATGGTGTCGAACGCCAGTGACGTCTTGCCCGAGCCGGACACGCCGGTGAAGGCGGTGATCGCCCGGCGGGGCACGGTCAGGCTGAGGTTCTTCAGGTTGTGCTGCCGGGCACCGGTGATCCGGATGTGCTGGTGTGCTGCGGTCATGAGCCCGACGCTAGGTCGCGTTGTGGTCAGATCCTGACCACAACTGCCGGTCCGGCTGTCCGGGTGGGCCGTGCGGTGCGGCACAGTGGGGGCGGTGAGCAGCCCGAGCGCCCGGATGCTGGAACTGTTGTCGCTGTTGCAGACCGGCCGGCGGTGGCCGGCCGCGGACCTGGCCGCCCGGCTCGGCGTGTCCGCCCGGACCCTGCGCCGCGACCTGGACCGACTGCGCGACCTGGGTTACCCGGTGGCCTCCGCGCGCGGGCCCGGCGGGAGCTACCAGCTGGTCGCCGGCCAGGCCATGCCGCCGCTGCTGCTCACCGACGACGAGGCGGTGGCCACCGTGGTCGGGCTGCGGTTCGCGGCGTTGACGCACGCCGACGGGGACACCGGGGCGGCGGACAACGCCCTGCGCAAGCTCGAACAGGTGCTGCCCGGCCGGTTGCGGCACCGGGTCCGGGCGGTAGCCGCCTCCATCGAGACCGGGTCCCGCCCCGAGCAGGGCCTCGACCTGCGCACGCTGCGCCTGCTGGGCACGGCCGCGCACAGCCACCAGCACGTGCGGTTCGACTACACCAGCCGGACCGGGCAGCGCAGCGAGCGGCGGGTCGAGCCGTACCGCCAGGTGCTGTTCGGCCGGCGCTGGTACCTGCTCGGCTGGGACCGGGACCGCGCGGACTGGCGCACCTTCCGGCTGGACCGGATCAGCGGCCTCACCGTGCCTGGCACCACGTTCGCGCCCCGGGAGCTGCCCGAGTCGGGCGCGGTGAGCTTCGTGCAGGACAGCGCGCGGTACCCGATCACCCGCCGGCAGGGCGTGGTCAGGTTCGCCGCGCCGGTGGAGGTGGTCTCCGCGCGGCTCATCCCGCAGGCCGGAACGCTGGAGGCGGTCGACGAGCACACCTGCCGGTACGTGACCGCGCCGGACTCGTGGGAGTGGCTGGCGATCGTGCTCGCCATGGTCGGCGTGCCCTACACCATCGAGGGCCCCGCGGAGCTGATCGCCTACTCGCGCCAGCTGGCCGATCGCATCGCCCGCGCGACCAGCCATCCACCCGTGTGACGGCTGTCCGGGGGACAAAACCCGCGAGTCGACGTTGCAAACCCCCCGAGTTGCACGTTCACGCACCGCCATCCGGGTGGCGATACACCCGTTCGTGTCGCCACCCGGGGGCCGCGCTCCGCGGGACAACCGCCACGCCGGGCTCGTCGAGTCCGTGTCGCCACCCGGGGCCGCGCTCCGCCGGGTCACCCCGGCCAGGGGTTCACGCGTGCGGCGCCAACCGGCCGTGCAGCACCAGGGCCCACACCAGGCAGCCGAACGCCCCCGTGGACGTCACCGTGCGCACCAGGTTCCACCGCACCCACGCCGCCTCGAACCGCGCGCGCACCTCGGCCAGGTCGGCGATCGCGTCCACCGGCCCGGCCGCCGCGAGCGCGTTGTTGAGCGGCACGTTCACCACACCGGTGATCACCAGCGTGGCCACGGCCAGCACCAGCGCGGCCACCACCCACACCAGCACCGCCCGCGTGCCGCCGGAGAACTGGAGCACCGCAGCCGCGGCCGTCAACACCAGCACGCCCAGGAAGCTGAGCATGAACCACGGGTTGAGGATGGCCGCGTTGATCCGCTGCATCCCGTCGACGAACGTCCGGTCGGCCGACCCGCGCAGGCCGGGCATGACCGCACAGGTGAACGCGTAGAACAGGCCGGCGAGCAGGCCGGCGGCCAGGGTCGCCGCGACCAGCGTCGCGGTGCGTGTCGTCTCGATCAGTGCGGTCATGCGGCCAGTCAATCCGGTCGTGCCCGGCTCGGACATGGTCGCGCGGCTCAACCGCATGCGCGCGCGTCTAGGCTGCCGGCATGGACGTACTGGCGGGTCTGCTCGACGGGCCGCGGGCCCGGGGCGCGTTCCTGCTCCGCTCGATCCTGGAACCGCCGTGGTCGCTGCGCGTCCAGGACGAGGCACCGCTGACCCTGGTGACGATGGTGCGCGGCACGGCCTGGATCATCCCGGCCGACGGAGCGGCGGTGCGGCTGCGCGTCGGTGACGTGGCGGTGGTGCGCGGGCCCGACCCGTACACGGTCGCCGACGACCCGGCCACCGAGCCCCAGGCGGTGATCAACCCCGGCGGGGTCTGCTCGGCACCGGACGGGCAGGGCCTGCGCGAGTTGACCGACCTGGGCGTCCGCACCTGGGGCAGCGGCCTGACCGGCTCGGACGTGCTGATCACCGGCACCTACCAGTTGCGCGGCGAGATCAGCCAGCGGTTGCTCGACGCGCTGCCGCCGCTGCTCGTGGTGACCGAGGACGTGTGGGACTGCCCGCTGATGCCGCTGGTCAGCGCGGAAATCGGCAAGGAGCAGCCCGGTCAGGAGGTCGTCCTGGACCGGCTGCTCGACCTGCTGCTGATCGCCGTGCTGCGGGCCTGGTTCGCCCGGCCCGACGCCGAGGCCCCGGCCTGGTACCGGGCCCAGGGCGATCCCGTGGTCGGCCGGGCGCTGCGGCTGTTGCAGGACAACCCGGCCCACCCGTGGACGGTGGCCAGCCTGGCCGCGCGGACCGGGGTGTCCCGGGCGTCCCTGGCCCGCCGGTTCACCGCGCTGGTGGGCGAGCCGCCCATGACCTACCTCGCCGGGTGGCGGCTGGCCCTGGCCGCCGACCTGCTGCGCGGCACCGACGCCACGCTCGACGCGATCGCCAGGCAGGTCGGCTACGGCAGCGCGTTCGCGTTGAGCACCGCGTTCAAGCGGGCCAACGGCATCAGCCCGCAGGCGTACCGGACGGGGGCTTCCGCCCAGGTCAGAGCCGCCGGTGCATGATGTGCAGCCCGACATCGCCGTGCACCCGGTGGTGGTAGGCCTCGGGCACGGTGGCCAGCACCTCGAAGCCCAGTGACCGCCACAGCGCCACCGCGCGGGTGTTGGTCTCCACCACGGCGTTGAACTGCATCGCGCGGAAACCGGCCGCGCGGGCCTTGTCGATGATGTGCTGGCCGAGCGCCCGGCCGATGCCCCGGCCGGCGTGGGCCGGATCGACCATGAAGCTGGCGTTGGCCACGTGCGCGGCCGGCCCGCCGTGGTTGGGCTGCACCTTGGCGGTGCCCACGACCGTCCCGTCCGCGTCCACGGCGACGACCGTGCCGCCCGGCGGTTTCGGGAACCACATGGAGCGGGCCTCGTCCTCGGTGATGTCCGGGTCCACGCTGTACGACTCGCCGGCGGCGACGATCTGCCGGAAGAACGGCCAGATCGCGGGCCAGTCAGCGGTGGTCGCGTCCCTGATGAGCATGGCGCCCAGGATCGTCACCCGAGTGGCGGATGGCGAGCGGTTTTCCAACTACCGAGAGGTGTTTTCGGGTGCGGCGGGTTGGGGCGGGCGCCTGGGCATCACTCGGATGGCGGTGCGTGAGGGTGCGACTCGGGGGGTTTGCAACGTCGACTCGCGGGGGTGGGGACGGGGATGATCAGGCGTTGGGGCTGGTCAGCGGGGTGGCTGAGGGGCGGTCACTCACATGGGGGTCACTCACTTGGGGTCACTCGGGGGAGTGGAGGGTGGTCAGCAGCAGCGGGCGCGCCGCTGCGTCCACCGCGTGGTCGGAGACGGTGACGGCGTCGGCCAGGGCCGCCAGCGCGGCCGGGACGGTGTCCGGACGGTCGGTGTGCAGCTCCAGCAGCGGCTGGCCGGCCACCACGGGCTCACCCGGCTTGGCCAGGCACAGCACGCCGGCCGCGGCCGACACCGGGTCCTCCTTGCGGGCCCGGCCGGCCCCCAGCCGCCAGGCGGCCACACCCACCGCGTACGCGTCCAGGCCGGTCAGCACACCGTCGGCGGGCGCCTCGACCACGTGCGTGTGCGCGGCCTTCGGCAGCGGCGCGTCCGGGTCACCGCCCTGCGCGCGGATCATCCGGCACCACGTCTCGTAGGCCGCGCCCGAGGCCAGCACCGCCCTGGGGTCGGCGGACAGCCCGGCCAGGGCCACCATCTCCTCGGCCAGCGCCACGGTCAGCTCCACCACGTCGGCCGGGCCGCCGCCGCGCAGCACGTCCACGGCCTCGGCCACCTCCACGGCGTTGCCGACCGCCCGGCCCAGCGGGGTGTCCATGTCGGTCAGCAGGGCGCTCACGCGCAGCCCGTGGTCGGCACCGATGTCCACCAGGGCGCGGGCCAGCTGGTGGGCGCTGTCGTAGTTCTTCATGAACGCGCCCGAGCCGACCTTGACGTCCAGCACCAGCGCGTCCGCGCCCTCGGCGATCTTCTTGCTCATGATCGAGCTGGCGATCAGCGGGATCGACTCCACCGTGCCGGTGACATCGCGCAACGCGTACAGCTTGCGGTCGGCCGGCGCCAGCGTCGGGGTCGCCGCGCACACCACCGCGCCGACCTCGTCCAGCTGCCGGCTGATCTCGGCCAGCGACAGGCTGGCCCGGAACCCCGGGATGGACTCCAGCTTGTCCAGGGTGCCGCCGGTGTGGCCCAGCCCCCGGCCGGACAGCTGCGGCACGGCCGCGCCACACGCCGCCACCAGCGGCGCCAGCGGCAGGGTGATCTTGTCGCCCACCCCGCCGGTGGAGTGCTTGTCCACCGTGGGCCGGTCGGTGGCCAGGGCCAGCCGCTCGCCCGAGGCCACCATCGCCCGCGTCCACCTGGCCGTCTCCGCCGCGGTCATGCCGTTCAGGTAGACGGCCATGGCCAGCGCGGCCATCTGCTCGTCGGCCACCACACCCCGGGTGTAGGCGTCGATCACCCAGTCGATCTGCGCGTCGGTGAGCACCCGGCCGTCCCGCTTGGCCCGGATCACGTCGATGGCGCTGAAGGTGGCGCTCACGCGCCACCCCCGGGCAGGTTGGCCGGGCCGAACGCGTCGGGCAGCACGTGCCGCATGGGCAGGATGCCGGTGGGGGTGTCCACCAGGCAGTCCGGCCCGCCCAGCTCGTAGAGCAGCTGCCGGCAGCGCCCGCACGGCATGAGCAGTTCACCGCGCCCGCTGCGGCAGGCCACCGCCACGAACCGGCCGCCGCCGGTCAGCCGCAGCTGGCCGGCCATGGTGCACTCCGCGCACAGGCCCACCCCGTACGCGGCGTTCTCCACGTTGCAGCCGGTCACGATCCGGCCGTCGTCGCACACGGCCGCCGCGCCCACCCGCAGCCCCGAGTAGGGGCAGTAGGCGAGCTGGGCAGCCTGCACCGCCTCGGCGCGCAGCACCGCCCAGTCGACCACGTCACCAGCCAGCGTCATGTGCTCCGACCCTCCATCCTCGCGCGACCCACCCGGGATCAGCCGGGTGGGCGCCGTGTCAACCCAGTCGCATTCGCCTCAGCCGCGTTGGCCTCAGTCGCCTTCGCCGCGGCGGTAGACCACACCGTCGGCCGCGGGTGGCCGCAGCCGCTGCGACGCCACCGCCAGCACCACCAGGGTGAGGAAGTGCGGCAGGTAGGTGGTCAGCTCGCTGGGCAGCTCGTCCACGGTCCAGTACAGCGTGTACAGCAGGGCCGCGGCCACCAGGCTCACCCCGGCCGCCAGCCAGCGGCGCCGGAACAGCTGCACCAGCACGAGCACGCCCAGCAGCAGCACCACCCCGTAGACCAGGGCCAGCACCGTCTGGCCGCCGCTGCTCAGCTGCAGGCCGTCGGAGTAGCCGAACAGGGCCGCGCCACCCAGCAGCCCACCGGGCCGCCAGTTGCCGAAGATCATCGCGGCCAGACCGATGTAGCCGCGGCCGTTGGTCTGGTTCTCCAGGAACCCGGCCTGCCCGGGGTTGAGCACCAGGGTCGCGCCACCGATGCCGGCCAGCGCGCCCGACGCCACCACCGCCAGGTACTTGTGCAGGTACACGTTGACCCCCAGCGACTCGGTGGCCACCGGGTTCTCCCCGCACGAGCGCAGCCGCAGGCCGAACCGGGTGCGCCAGAGCACCAGGTAGGTGACGGGCACCAGCAGGATGCCCAGCATGGTCAGCGGGGACACGCCGGTGACCAGCCCGCGCAGGATGCCGGCCACGTCCGCGATGCCCACCCGCTGGGTCGCCTCCAACTGGGCCAGCCAGTCGGACAGGCCGGCCGCCGAGTAGGTCTCGAACTTGGGCACCGGGGGCGATTCCCTCGGGTTGTGCGACAGCGGCTGGAAGATCAGCGTGGACAGGTACTTGGTCACGCCGGCGCCGAGCAGGTTCATCGCCACACCGGACACGATGTGGTTCACCCCGAAGGTCACCGTGGCCAGCGCGTGGATCAGCCCGCCGAGCGCGCCGAACACGGCCGCGGCCAGCAGCCCCACCCACGGCCCCCAGTAGTAGCCGCCCCAGGCGGCCCCCCAGGTGCCGAAGATCATCATGCCTTCGAGGCCGATGTTGACCACGCCGGCGCGTTCCGCCCACAGCCCGCCCAGGCCGGCGAGCAGGATCGGCAGGGCCAGCCGCACCGCGGTCTGCGTGGTGCTGGACGAGGTCAGCTGCGGGATGTTGGTCAGGTAGGCGGTGGTGGACAGCACGGTCACCGCGACCGCCACCCACAGCATCCCGGTCGCCCAGCCGGGCAGCCGGCGCCGGGGCGGGGTGAGCGTCCTGGTCATCGGGGCGGCCGAGGGGTTCTCCCCGCCCGAGGTGGTCGTCGCGGCCACTCACACACCCCCCGCGCTCGCGCCGGCCGGCTGGCCGGGCGCCCCGCCGTTGCCGGAGTTCTGCCGGCCCACCCGGCGCTGCTCGGCGGCCAGTTCCAGGCGGCGCACGATCTCGTAGGCCACCACGACCGAGAGCACGATGGTGCCCTGCATGATCGTCACGATCTCCTTTGGCACGCCCACGTTGTCCAGGGCCAGCGCGGACTTGTCCAGAAACGCCCACAGCAGCGCGCCCAGGGCGACCCCGCCGGGGTGGTTGCGGCCGAGCAGGGCCACGGCGATGCCGGTGAACCCGTAGCCGGTCGGCGAGGTGATCAGGTAGGTGTGGTCGCGGCCGAGCAGCTCGGGCATGGTGACCAACCCGGCCATCGCACCGGACAGCAGCATGGCCACCAGCACCATGCGCTTGGCGTTGACCCCGCCGGCCGAGGCCGCGGTGGCCGACTCGCCCGAGGCGCGCAGCTCGAAGCCGAACCGGGAGCGGTTCATCATCACCCAGTAGCCCACGCCCACCGCTGCGGCCAGCAGCACCAGACCGAACACCGTGCCGTTCGACCCGAACGAGATGCCGGGCACCCAGCCGGTCTCGGCGATCTCGGCGGTGCCGATGTTGTTGCCGCGCAGCACGCCGAACGCGTCCTGGCTGATCAGGAACGCCACCACGCCCGCGGCGATGGCGTTGAGCATGATCGTGGCGATGACCTCGTTGACGCCCCTGGTCACCTTGAGGATCGCCGGGATCGCCGCGTAGGCGGCACCGGCCAGCGCGGCCACCACGATGATCACGGCCGCGTGCAGCCCGGCCGGCAGGCTGATCGCGCCGCCGACGATGGCCGCCACCACCGCGCCGACCCGGTACTGGCCCTCCACCCCGATGTTGAACAGGTTCATCTGGAAGCCGATGGCCACGGCCAGGCCGGCCAGGTAGTACACGGACGCGCTGTTGACGATGTCCACCGCGGTGGTGCCCTCGCCGACCTGCGCGACCATCGCGGTGAGCGCGCTGGCCGGGTTGCCGCCGGAGACCAGCAGCGCGATCGAGCACAGCAGCGCCGCGAACACGATGGCCAGCACCGGTGGCAGCAGTTTGCCCCGCACCACGTTCATCCGCGCTCACCTCCCTCGCTGTCTGCCACTTCGCTGTCTGCTGTGGACGAACCGGTGCCCGGTCCGTCCGATGTGGACCCGCCGTGCGCCCCGGTCGGGACGTCGGTGGTGGCCCCGGTCATGGCCGAGCCCAGTTCCTCGGGGGTGACCGAGGCCGGGTCGGCGTCGGCGACCAGCCGGCCCCGGAACATCACCTTGATGGTGTCGGACAGGCCGATCAGCTCGTCCAGGTCGGCCGAGATCAGCAGCACGGCCAGCCCGCCGGCGCGGGCCGCCCGGATCTGGTCCCAGATCAGCGCCTGCGCGCCCACGTCCACCCCCCGGGTGGGGTGCGAGGCGATCAGCAGCGCCGGGTCGGCGGACAGCTCCCGACCCACCACCAGCTTCTGCTGGTTGCCCCCGGACAGGGCGGCGGCGGCCACGTCGATGCCGGGCGTGCGCACGTCGAACTCCTCGACGATGCGCCGGGTGTCCTGTTTGGCCCCGGCCAGGTCCAGCCACTGTCCACGGGAGACCGGCGGCCGGGTCTGGTGGCCCAGCACCCGGTTCAGCCACAGCGGCTGGGTGAGCAGCAGCCCGTGCCGGTGCCGGTCCTCGGGCACGTACCCGATGCCGGCCTCGCGGCGGTGCAGCGTGGTCAGGTTGGTCAGCTCGCGGGTGGTGCCGTCCCGGCCGGTCAGCCACACCCGGCCGGAGCTGGCGTGGCGCATGCCCATGACCGTCTCGACCAGCTCGGTCTGGCCGTTGCCCTCCACGCCGGCGATGCCCAGCACCTCACCGGAGCGCACCACCAGGTCGATGCCGTCCAGCACGGCCCGTCCCGAGCCGTCCTCGGCCAGCAGGGACAGCCCCTCGACCCGCAGCACCACCTGGTCGGTGACGGTGGACTCCCTGGTCTCCGGGCTGGGCAGGGCGGAACCGACCATCATCTCGGCCAGCTGCCGGGAGCTGACCGACTTCGGGTCGGCCGTGCCCACCGTGGTGCCGCGCCGGATCACCGTGACGCTGTCCGCGATCGCCCGCACCTCGTCCAGCTTGTGCGAGATGAACAGGAACGTGTACCCCTGCTCGCGCATGCCGCGCAGGGTGTCGAACAGCTCGTCGACCTCCTGCGGCACCAGCACCGCGGTGGGTTCGTCCAGAATGATGATGCGCGCGCCCCGGTAGAGGACCTTGAGGATCTCCACCCGCTGCCGGTCGGCCACGCCGAGGCGTTCGACCAGCGCGTCCGGCTCCACCCGCATGCCGGTGCGCTCGGCCAGCTCGACCAGCCGGCGCCGGGCCCGCGCGCCGATGCCGTGCAGGCGCTCGGCGCCCAGCACCACGTTCTCCAGCACGGTCAGGTTGTCGGCGAGCATGAAGTGCTGGTGCACCATGCCGATGCCGGCCCTGATCGCGTCGGTGGGGGAGCGGAAGCGGACCGGCGCGCCGTTCACCTCGATGGTGCCCTCGTCCGGGTGCTGCATCCCGTAGAGGATCTTCATCAGGGTGGACTTGCCGGCGCCGTTCTCCCCGCACAGCGCGTGCACCTCGGCGTGCCGCACGGTCAGGTGCACGTCGCTGTTGGCGACCACTCCGGGGAAGCGTTTGGTGATCCCGGAGAGCACGACGGCGGGTGGCGCCTCGCCCGCTCCGGCCGCCACTGGCGCGGCGGAACTGCTCATCCTTGCGGCTCCTTGCTGTTGCGGCTGTCACCTGTCCCGCAAGCAGGCGACGGGCCCGGGCAGTGGTTGTGGCTGCCCGGGCCCGCGTGCTCACCCGCTCATGGGGCTCCTCGCCTCGACGCGTCAGTTGCCCGGCGTGTCCTTGACGGTGATCTTGCCGTCGACGATCTGGCCCTTGTAGCCGTCGAGCACGTCCTTGATGTCGTCGACCTTGCCGCCGGAGGTGGAGTAGCCCACGCCGTCCGACTTGAGGTCGAACACCTTCGGCAGGGTGGACACGTCACCCTTGGCCACGGCCTTGACGTAGTCGTACACGGCCACGTCCACCCGCTTGATCATCGACGTCATGATGACGTCCTTGAAGTCGGCCACGGTGGCCTGGTTGTACTGGTCCGAGTCCACGCCGATGGCCAGCGCGTTGGCGGTCTTGGCCGCCTCGAACACGCCCTTGCCCGAGGCGCCGGAGGCGTGGTAGAGCACGTCGGCGCCGGCGTCGATCTCGCCCTTGGCGACCACGTTGCCCTTGGGCGGGTCCTGGAAGCCGCTGTTGTCGCCGGCCGGGGTCAGGTACTTGCTCTCGATCTTGATGTCCGGGGCCGCGGCCTTGGCGCCCTGGATGTAGCCGGCCTCGAACTTCTTGATCAGCGGGGTCTCCACGCCGCCGACGAAGCCGATGTGGCAGCTCTTGCTCTTGTAGGCGGCGGCGACGCCGGCCAGGAACGAGCCCTGCTCCTCGGCGAAGATCAGCGGGGTCACGTTGGGCGCGCCGTCCACGGTCGCGTCCACGATCGCGAACTTGGTGTCCGGGAACTGCGGGGCCACCGCCTTGAGCGCGTCGCTGTAGGCGAAGCCGACCGTGATGATCGGGCTGTAGCCCTCGCTGGCCAGCTGGCGCAGCCGGGTCTGCTTGGCGTCCTCGGACTCCTGCGGGCTGGCGGTCAGCTCCTTGGTGTTGTCCTTGCTGACGCCCAGCTTGCTGATGGCCATGTCCAGACCGGCCGCGGCGGCGTCGTTGAACGACGCGTCACCCCGACCGCCGATGTCGTAGGCCAGGCCGACCTTCAGCTTGCTGCCGTCCACCTGCTCGTCCTGCGCGGAGCTGGACGCGGTGGTGGAGGCGGCCGGCGGCTTGGGCGCGAGCGTGCAGCCCGTCTTGTTGCCGGTGTTGCCGGCTCCGTTGTTCTGGGTGCCGGTGTCCCTGGCACAGGAGGCCAGGGACAGCGCGCTGGTCAGCGCGACCGCCGTGACCACGAGCCCACGCATGCGACGACGCACGGCTCATCTCCCTCTCTGCTCGGTGAGAAGCACGTCCCGACCCTGCCGATGCTCGACCCTGCGACCAGGTCCGTTGGGCGTTGTCGAGGTTCTGAGTCGCGAACCGTACCTGGTGGACCGGGGCCGCTCACATCGACCGGCCCGCGCGTGACCTAATCGTTGGCCCGGCAACCCAGCGCGCACAGCGCGGAGTAACCGCAGCGTGTCCCCGGGTTACCCACGGGTTGCCCGGTCAACCCGAAACCCGGTGACTACATTGGCCGTCAGCCACCCAACGGCACGGGCCCGCATCGAGGAGAGTGGACCAATGGACCCCGCGGACCAGGAGCGGTGACGCGTGCGGGTGAGCGTGCCCCACGAGTGGCCTGAATCGGTTGAGCGGGCCGAGGCGCTGCAACGGGAACTGGCCCCGCTGGTCGATCCGACCACACCGGACGGACTGACCGTGACCACCGCCGCCGGACTGGACGTGGCCTACGCCGAGGAGGGCGACCTGCTGGTCGCCGCCGTGGTGGTGCTGGACGTGGCCAGCCTGGCCGTCGTCGACTCGGCCACCGCGCTGGCCGCGCCGGCTTTCCCCTACGTGCCAGGGCTTTTCGCGTTCCGGGAGCTGCCGCCGCTGCTCGGCGCGCTGGAGCGGCTGTCGGTCACCCCGGACCTGCTGCTGGCCGACGGGCAGGGCCTGGCCCACCCGCGCCGCTTCGGCCTGGCCTGCCACCTGGGGCTGGTCACCGGGCTGCCCACCGCGGGCGTGGCCAAGACACCGATGACCGCCCACCCGCCGCCCGGCCCGAACCGGGGTGACCACGCGCCGCTGACCGACGACGGCGGGCGCGAGGTGGGGCGGGCGCTGCGCACCCGGTCGGGGGTCAAACCGGTGTACGTGTCCGTGGGGCACCGCATCGACCTGGACCGGGCCTGCGCCGAGGTGCTGCGGCTGTGCCCGCGCTACCGGCTGCCCGAGACCACCAGGGCCGCCGACCAGCTGTGCCGGGCCGCGCTGCGCGAGGCCAGCCACCAGGACCGGCCCCACCAGGCGTGAGCCGGAGCGCGGCGGATTCCACCCAAACGTGTACAGCCGTGTTCCATCGATCACAGAGCGGGGCGGCTATTGGGTCGACTGGAGCACGCGGGGCTAGCATCCGGTGAGTCAAGGTCCCGTACAGAGTATTGACGGGCAACAGTCCACCAGTGACGTTGGAGGCCGTTCACCATGGCCAGCACCTCCGCCGCGACGGCGGATGTAACCGAGCGGGCGGGCAGTTCTCGCGGCGGCGGGAGGCTCTACCGAGGCGACCTGGGTATGTGGTCGTGGGTGCTGCACCGGATCACCGGTGTGGCGACGTTCTTCTTCCTGTTCGTCCACGTGCTGGACACCGCACTGGTGCGGGTGTCGCCCAACGCCTACGACCGCGCCATCGAGCTGTACAAGAACCCGGTCGTGAACCTGATGGAGGTCGGGCTCGTCGGCGCGGTGCTCTACCACGCGCTCAACGGCGTCCGCGTGATGCTGGTGGACTTCTGGTCCAAGGGCACCAAGTACCAGCGCGGCATGTTCTGGACCATCGTCGGCGTCTGGCTCGTGGTGATGATCCCCGGCGCCTACTTCATGCTGCAGCGCACCATCACGGACTTGTTCGGGGGCAACTGAGATGGCGTTGACGACGGAGCAGCCGCTCACCATTGACAAGCCCCGGTCCTCGGGCCGGCCGGCCGCGCGGCGCAGCAACTTCGAGCTGTACAGCTGGCTGTTCATGCGGCTGTCCGGCCTGCTGCTGGTCGTGCTGGTGCTCGGCCACCTGCTCATCATGAACATCCTCGACGACGGGGTGCACCGGATCAACTTCGGATTCGTCGCCGGTCGCTGGGCCAGTCCGTTCTGGCAGCTGTGGGATCTGGCGATGCTGTGGCTGGCCGAGATCCACGGCACCAACGGCCTGCGCACGGTCATCAACGACTACGCCCGCAAGGACGCCACCCGGTTCTGGCTGAAGATGCTGCTGTACACGTCCATGGTGCTGATCCTCGCGGTCGGCACGTTCGTGATCTTCACCTTTGACCCGAACATCGGGGACTGACGCCACCACCACGAACCCGACCGTGCGGGCCAGGGAGAAGAAGCCGCAATGCAGTTCCACAAGTACGACGTCGTGATCGTCGGCGCGGGCGGCGCCGGCATGCGCGCGGCCATCGAGGCCGGGCAGCGCGCCCGGACCGCCGTGCTCACCAAGCTCTACCCCACCCGCTCCCACACCGGCGCGGCACAGGGCGGCATGTGCGCCGCACTGGCCAACGTCGAGGAGGACAACTGGGAGTGGCACACCTTCGACACGATCAAGGGCGGTGACTACCTGGTCGACCAGGACGCCGCCGAGATCATGGCGAAGGAGGCCATCGACGCCGTCCTCGACCTGGAGAAGATGGGGCTGCCGTTCAACCGGACCCCCGAGGGCAAGATCGACCAGCGGCGGTTCGGCGGCCACACCCGCAACCACGGTGAGGCGGCCGTGCGCCGGGCCTGCTACGCGGCCGACCGCACCGGCCACATGATCCTGCAGACGCTGTACCAGAACTGCGTCAAGCACGGGATCGAGTTCTTCAACGAGTTCTACGTGCTCGACATCTGTCTCACCGAGACGGACGAGGGCCCGGTCTGCACCGGCGCCATCGCCTACGAGCTGGCCACCGGCGAGCTGCACGTGTTCCAGGCCAAGGCCGTGGTGTTCGCCACCGGCGGTTTCGGCAAGGTCTTCAAGACCACGTCCAACGCGCACACCCTCACCGGTGACGGCATGGGCGTGGTCTTCCGCAAGGGCCTGCCCCTGGAGGACATGGAGTTCTACCAGTTCCACCCGACCGGCCTGGCCGGCCTGGGCATCCTGCTCACCGAGGGCGCCCGCGGTGAGGGCGCCATCCTGCGCAACGCCTCGGGTGAGCGGTTCATGGAGCGCTACGCCCCCACCATCAAGGACCTGGCGCCGCGCGACATCGTGGCCCGGTCCATGGCGCTGGAGGTGCTGGAGGGTCGGGGCGCCGGCCCGAACAAGGACTACGTGCTGCTGGACTGCACGCACCTGGGCGCCGAGGTGCTGGAGACCAAGCTGCCGGACATCACCGAGTTCGCCCGCACCTACCTGGCGGTCGACCCGGTCAAGGAGCCGGTGCCGGTCTACCCGACCGCGCACTACGCCATGGGCGGCATCCCCACCAACGTGCACGCGGAAGTGTTGCGGGACAACGAGAACGTGGTCCCCGGCCTGTACGCAGCCGGTGAGTGCGCGTGCGTGTCCGTGCACGGCGCCAACCGGCTGGGCACCAACTCGCTGCTGGACATCAACGTGTTCGGCCGTCGCGCCGGCATCGCCGCCGCCGAGTTCGCCGCCAACCACGACTTCGTGGACCTGCCGGAGGCCCCGGCCAAGCTGGTCGAGGACCAGCTGGCGCTGCTGCTGTCCGAGCACGGCCAGGAGCGGGTGGCCGACATCCGCACCGAGCTGCAGGCCACGATGGACGCCAACGCCTCGGTGTACCGCACCGAGGAGACCCTCAAGCAGGCGCTGCACGACGTGCAGGCGCTCAAGGAGCGCTACGCCCACATCACCGTGCAGGACAAGGGCAAGCGGTTCAACACCGACCTGCTCGAAGCGGTCGAGTTGGGCTTCCTGCTGGAGTTGGCCGAGATCCTGGTGGTCGGCGCGCTGGCCCGCAAGGAGTCCCGCGGCGGGCACGCCCGCGAGGACTACCCCAACCGGGACGACACCAACTTCATGCGGCACACCATGGCCTACAAGCAGGGCGAGGGGCTGACCGCCGACATCCGGCTGGACTACAAGCCCGTGACCTTTACCCGGTACCAGCCGATGGAGCGCAAGTACTGATGACCGCGTCCACCACCAGCCCCACTGATCAGACCACGTCGGGCTCGCGCGGCACGACGCCGCCGGTGCCCGAGGGCGCCGTGGCCGTCACGGTGAAGATCCGCCGGTTCAACCCGGAGGTCGACCCGGAGCCGTACTGGCAGTCCTTCGAGGTGCCGGCGCTGCCCACCGACCGGGTGCTCAACCTGCTGCACTACGTGAAGTGGTACCTGGACGGCACGCTCACCTTCCGCCGCTCCTGCGCGCACGGCATCTGCGGCTCGGACGCCATGAAGATCAACGGCGTGAACCGGCTGGCGTGCAAGGTGCTGATGAAGGACCTGTTCGCCGGGGACGGCAAGCAGACCACGGTCACCATCGAGCCCATCAAGGGCCTGCCGGTGCACAAGGACCTGCTGGTCGACATGGAGCCGTTCTTCGAGGCGTTCCGGGCGGTCAAGCCGTACCTGATCGCCTACGGCAACGAGCCCACCCGGGAGCGGTTGCAGTCGCAGGCCGACCGGGCCCGGTTCGACGACACCACCAAGTGCATCCTGTGCGCCTGCTGCACCACGTCGTGCCCGGTGTACTGGACCGAGGGCTCCTACTTCGGCCCGGCCGCCATCGTCAACGCGCACCGGTTCATCTTCGACAGCCGCGACGAGGGCGCCGAGGAGCGGCTGGACATCCTCAACGACGTGGACGGGGTGTGGCGCTGCCGGACCACGTTCAACTGCACGGACGCCTGCCCCAGGGGCATCCAGGTCACCAAGGCCATCCAGGAGGTCAAGCGGGCGCTGCTGTTCCGCCGCACCTGAGCCGACGGCCGCGGCGACACGGCGACAACGGTGACACGAGAAGGGGCGTCAGGCTGGTCGGCCTGGCGCCCCTTCCGCTTGTTCCAGCCCTCACCCGGCGGTGCCGGGTGAGCCGCTGCCTCCGCGGCCGGCTGCCCTGCCCAGCCGCCGCGAAGTGACCGTGCGACACCGGTTCCCGATCCGGGTGCGCCGGGCTCGCACGGTCGGTTGATCGTCAGGGGATCAAGATCCGTTACCGGGCACCGCGCCAGCCGGGGTTCACCGGGTGGTGCGTCCCCGACCGGGGTGCCCGGCGGCGGTGCGGCTCACCGCCAGAACACGGCCAACCCGACGTTGAGCACGACCAGGCCGAGCATGGTGGGCGCCAGCCAGGTGGGAATGCGCTTGCGGTTGACGTTGGCGACGGCCAGCACGCCGATCACGATGAGCACCACCATCTTCACGCCGAGTTTCGCGTGGTTGTAGTCGGCGTGGGTCAACGGCATCAGCCCGTACAGCGCCGCGCCGGTGAGCAGTTGCAGCGCGGAGCCGTGCAGCCAGCCCTTGTTCAGCGGCGCGTCCGCGCCGGCCCGGCGCTGCACGAAGAACATGGCCACCAGCAGGGACATGCCGAGCAGGTGCAGGAACACCAGCAGTAGCCGGACGAATTCCACGGGTGAAGCCTCCTTGGTGTGGTGGTCAGGAGCGCGGCCGGTAGCTCGCCCGAGCATTCTCCCAATATGTAGTGCGTCTACTTACGTCGGCTCGCCGCGAATCCGCGCCACCCCAACACCCCGATCGTGGTGCCCAGCACCAGCGAGACGATCACCAGAACGAGGTGCACGGTGAAGAAGCCGGTGGGGCCGTTGTCCCAGGACCTGGGGTCGTTCCAGATGTTGCGGAGGAACGTCGGCCAGATGATCCACGACCACACCGCGAACGCGAGCAGAAACAGCGATGCTCCACGGGAAAGCTTCACAACAGTGAGTATCCGCCGTGGTGGGTGTTCGTCACTCAACCGGGGTGGCTAGCCTGGATTCCGTGCCTGACAAAGCCCGCCGGCCCGTTGTTGCCCTGGTCCTCTCCTTCAGCGCCCTGGTGACCGCTGCCGTGCTCGTCGCGCCAACCGGCACAGCGGCCCCCCTCCGGCCACTGGCGGCCGCGCCGTCGTCATCGGTCCAGCCGACCTCCTCCAGCGGCTCCGCCAGCGGCTCGGCCACCGGGACGGCGGGCGGGGACACCGCCCCGGTCGACAACTCCACCTGCCAGTGGCGGGAAACGCCGCCCCCGCCGGTGGACACCTCGGAGAAGCCGGCACCCGGCGCGGCCACGCCAACGCCGCTGCCCGTGCCCGCCACACCCGTCGGGGGTGACCGGATGGGCCAGTGCGGTCTCGTCCTGCCCCCCAACGCCCAGCAGCCGCCGGACGGCATCTCGGCCGCCTCCTGGCTGATCGCCGACCTGGACAGCGGCGACGTGCTGGCCACCACCGACCCGCACGGCCGGCAGCGGCCGGCCGCCCTGGTCAAGGTGCTGCTGGCCAACGTGGTGCTCAAGGAGCTGAACCTGGCGGCCACGGTCACCGCCACGGCCGAGGACGCCAACCAGGAGGGCTCGAAGACCGGCCTGGTGGCGGGCGTCGGCTACACCGTGGAGCAGCTGCTGCAGGCACTGCTGATGGACTCCGGCAACGACGTGGCCCACGCCCTGGCCCGCCAGCTGGGCGGCACCACCGACGCGGTGCGCAAGATGAACGCGATGGCCAAGGAACTCGGCGCGCTGGACACCCGGGTGGCCACACCGTCCGGACTGGACGGTCCGGGCATGGTCACCTCGGCCTACGACTCCGGGCTGATCTTCCGCACCGCCATGGCCAACCCGAAGTTCAAGGAGGCACTGGCCACCGAGCGGATCACGCTGCCGGGCAAGAGCGGCAAGACCGTCCGGGTCGTCAACGACAACAAGCTGCTGGCCAGCTACGACGGCGCGCTGGGCGGCAAGTCCGGTGCCACCGACGACGCCGGCAGCACGTTCGTGGGCGCGGCCGAGAAGGACGGCCGCCGCCTGCTGGTGGTGCTGCTGCGCGGCGACCCCGCCAAGGTCCAGATGCACGTGCAGGCCAGCCGGCTGCTCGACTACGGCTTCGAGCTGAGCACTGCGAACATGCCGGCGGTGGGCGTGCTGGTCGACGAGGCCCCGACCGCCACCAACGCCGCCCAGTCCGACGGCACCCGCGACGCCGCCCAGCAGGCCGCCGGCCAGCCCGCCCCCGACCAGATGTCGGTGGCGTTCGGCAACGTGGGCATGCCGCTGACCGTGGCCGCCGGCGTGTTCCTGGTGGTCGCCCTGCTGATGTACCTGCGCAAGCGCCGGGCCCGCGCGGCCAGGGCGGCCCGCGCCGCCGCCGGCAACCGGCCGTGATCCCTTCCACCTCCCCCACGGCGGCGGGGTAGTACCCACCCCGGTGGGGGAGATCCCCGTACGGCCCGCGCACGCTCCGGCCACACGCCGTTGTCCTCGGCCCACCGGCCCGCCAACACTGGGGCGCACAGGCGGACGCCACCGGCAGAGCCGAGGAGCGGACATGACCGGGCAACTGGACGTGATCGAGCCGAAGCACTCGGTCGCCAACCTGACCGCGGCCCAGCAGGACCTGCTTGCCAGGACCGCCGACGAGGAGCAGCGCTCGGTGCTCTACCGGGAACTGCTCCGCGCGCGCCGGCTGCCCGCGCCCACGGACCTGTCCGTCGCCGAGAACGTGCTGCTGGCCGGCCAGTTGCGCGAGTACGTGTTCGACGAGCTGAACGCGCTGCCGACCAGCGCCATGCGGTACGCGACCAGTTACGGCACGGACAGCGAGGGCGGGCTGCGCGGCCTGGTGGCCGAGCGGCTGACCGACTCGCTGGGCGCGACCGTGCGCGCGGACGACGTGTTCGGCACGGCGGGTGTGGCCTCGGCGCTGGAGTGCGTCGCGCTGGCCCTGCAGGAGCCGCTGCGGGACAAGCCGGTGGTGGTGCCGACGCAACGCTCGGCTCGGCCCAGGGTGCCGGTGCCCCGACGCAGTCCGGTGCTGCTGCCGGCACCGTTCTGGCAGGGCTTCTACTGGTCCTTCGAGCAGGTGCCCAAGCTGCGGTGCGTGCCGGTCCACCTGGAACACGCCGGCGCGGAGAACTTCCGGCTGACCCTGGCCGACATCCAGCGCGCCTACTACCGCCTTGACCGGCACAACCGGCCCAAGCTGCTGGTGCTGACCAACCCGCACAACCCGCTGGGCGTGAACTACGACGAGGGCCTGCTCGAATCCGTCTACCACTGGGCACTGTCCGAAACGGACATGCACATCGTGTCCGACGAGATCTACTGCCACTCGCAGCTGCTCGGCGCGCTGCCGCCGTTCGTCAGCGCACTGGCCCTCAACGCCACCCAGCGGGCGCCGGAGCGGGTGCACGTGGTGTGGGGCTTCGCCAAGGACTTCGGCCTGTCCGGGTTCCGCACCGGCTTCGTCATCTCCCGCTCGCCGCACGTGCGCCAGGCCATGCTGGGCACCAGGGGCACGGCGAAGTCGATCCGGTCGCTGGCCTGGTTCACGCCGTTCGACTCGCTCAAGCAGTTCGCCATCACCACCCTGCTCACGGCCGACGGCGGCGACTTCTGGGACACCGCGGTCGAGAGCTACCAGGCGGACCTGACCGACTCGTTCCGCGCGGTCGCCGAGGTGCTGGACGGCTACGGCATCCGGTACGTGCGCGGGGAGGACGCCAACACCGCCCAGTTCGTCTGGCTGGACCTGCGCGAGTTCCTGCCGGCGGACGAGCCGCCCGAGATCACCCCGGCGAACGCGCTGCTGTTCGGTGACCCCACGCTGCGGCCGACCCCGGAGGAGCGGCTGGCCGAGCACCTGCTGGCCCGTGCCGACGTGAAGCTGCTGCCCGGCACCACCCTGTCCTGCGCGTGGCCCGGCTACTTCCGGCTCTGCTTCACCGCCTGGGAGCAGCGGACCGTGGTGGCCGCGGTGGACCGGATGTGCCGGGTGCTCACCGCGCTCGGCCGCGGCTGAGCCGCACCGACGCGGACGGCCGCCCCCGAGGACTCCCGGGAGCGGCCGTCGGCCTGGTGCGCGCGGTCCGATCAGACCTTGCTCTGCTGCTGGTCGCGGTAGTCCTTCAGGTCGGTCATGAACTTGCCGTCGTCCTTCTTGTGCTCGTTCTGGGTGGCCGAGATCTCCTTCCAGATCTCGTGCACCTCGTGCATGACATTACCGGTGGGCACCTCGCGCCCGCCGATCTTGATCGTCCCGCCGGGCGCGGCAACGCCCTCGAAGTTCTTCACCCAGCGGGCGAAGTCCTCGGCCCGCTCCGGGGTCCAGCCGAACTTGTTCACGAGCTTGTCGACCATCTTCTGGTGCGGCGCCTTCTCGAGGTCCTTGAGGGCGGTCTTGAAGTCGTCCCACCGCTCCTTCCAGGTCTTGCCCGCGTTGCCCGCACCCGAGCCGGCGCTGCCCGCGCCGTTACCGGCACTGCCGGTGTTGGTGCCCGCGTTGCCGCCGGCAGCGGACCCGGAGCCGCTGTTGCCGGTGCCCGCGTTGCCGCCGGCACCAGACCCGGAGCCGCTGTTGCCGGTGCTGTGCGCACCGCCGCTCGCGCCACCGGAGCCGGTGTTGCCGCCACCCACCGAGGGGGGCGGACTGGCCGCCCCGGCACCGGATCCACCGGCGGTGCCGGTGGTGGTGCCGGAGGTGGTGGTGCTGGTGGAGTTGGTGCCGGTGGTGGGCGGGGTGTTGACCTTGCCGCCGGCACCGGCGGTGCTGGTGGTGGCGCCGGACGTGGTGGAGCCGGCGGTGTTGCTGCCCGTGGTGGGCGGGGTGTTGACCTTCCCGCCGGCACCCGCGGCGTTGCTGCCGCCAGCACCCGTGCCCGGCGTCGTAGCCGGGCCGCGCGTGGTGGGCGGCGGGGTGATCGGTGCGCCACCGCCCGTGGCCGTACCCGCGGTGGGGGTGGGCGGCGCGGCGTTGCTGCCGGTGGTGGGTGGCGTGTTGATCTTGCC
>NZ_JAMTCK010000005.1:0-91445 GCF_024171785.1 Goodfellowiella coeruleoviolacea | reverse complement strand
CCGGTGGTGGGCGGGGTGTTGATCTTTCCGCCGGCGCCGGCGGTGCTGGTGCCGGCACTGGAGGTGGTGGTGCCGGCGGAGTTGGTGCCGGTGGTCGGTGGCGTGTGGATCTTGCCGCCGGCGCCCGCGGCGCTGCTGCCCGCGCCCGAGGCTGAGGTGCCGGCGGAGTTGCTGCCCGTGGTCGGTGGCGTGTGGATCTTGCCGCCGGCACCGGCGGCGCTGGAGGTGGTGGTGCCGGCGGCGCCACCACCGCCCGGCTTGTCGAACCGACCCAGGTTGACGCCGACGGTGTGCACCATGTCGTCGAGCTGGGCCAGCGCGGTCTTGTTGGCCGACAGCATCGAGCTGAGCTTGGACAACATCGGCACGATCTTGCCCATGGTGGCCACGGCCGAGGCCACCGCGACGCCGACGTAGGCCACGATCGACGCGCCGAGGGTGATCGGCGCGAGCCCGGCCGCGATCAGCGCGCCAGCGATCAGGTTGCCCAGGAGCGCGGCGATGATGTCGCGGATGAGCGACCGGAAACCAGCCACGCAGCCGCCCATGGTGTTCATCATCTGCGCGGCGCCCTTGACCGCCTCACCGATCGCCAGGATCTCGTCGGTGAGCTGGGTCATGCTCGCCTTGAACGCCTCGGCGGCCTTGCCGGTCCACTTCTCCAGGGCCTTGAGCGCCTCGGTGTGCGCCGTGGCGACCTCGTTGTACTTCTCCGCGTCCTCCTTGATCATGTCGGTGTTCTGCTTGACCGCGCTGGGATCACCCATCAGCAGGTCCAGCGGCTCACGCAGGAAGAACAGGTGGTCGATCAGCCACCCGACACCCGCGGCCAGCAGGCTGCCCAGCGGGTTCAACAGCATGCCGGCCACGTCGAAGGCCAGACCGACGCCGTAGGCGGCCATGCCGGCCGTGTTGTGTTCCCCAATGGATTTGACCAGGCCGTAGACGGTGTCCGCGATCCCGGCGCCGGAGAACTTGTCCGCCAGCTCGGTGCCCTCGCCGAAGCCAGGTGTGAAGGAGAACACCTTGGGGCCTTCGGGCTTCTTCTCCTCGGTGTCAGCCACCGGTCACCCCTTGTTGAACGTGTCGGCGTTGCTCTGGTCCGTGTCGCGGTAGGTCTGGGCGGTCTGCAGGGCGAGTTCCCGCGCGCTGGCGATCTTCGCCGCGCTGTTCTTCAGCTGGTCCTTGGCCTTGTTCACGTGCATCTCCGCGCCGATGCGGAAGAACTGGCCGAAGATGCCGAACACCAGCGGGTCGAAGCGCACCGCGTTGAGCACCTCGCTGCTCCGCTCCATGTGTTCGGACAGCGCCTGCAGGTTCTCCGCGAACTTCTCGATCTCCTCTGGCGTGACCTCAAAACCGTCGGGCATGGATCTCCTTCTCCCACGTCAGGAAGTGGTCGCTGGGTGTGGTGGTGACCCGCCGCCTCACCACGGCAGGTCCTCGTCGTCCTCGTCGTCCGCCACCGGGGGCCGGGCCGGCCGGGTGGGACGGATCTGCTGGGGTGGCCGACCGGGCGGGAACGGCGGCAGTGCCGGGCCGGTGGCGCCCGGCTGCGGCGGCACGGCCCCCGGCTGGCCGTACGGGTGCTGCGGTGGCTGTGGCGCCGGAGGCTGGCCGCCGTACGGGTACGGCTGCTGGTACGGCGCCGGCTGGCCGTAGGGGTGCTGCGGTGCTCCAGGATGGCCGTACGGGCGCTGCGGCGGCGTGGGTGGTGTCCCGGCCCGGTCCGGGGTGTCCTCGACGGCGTAGGCGTCGTTGTCCCGTTCCCAGCGCTCCTGGTCCTCGTCCTGCTCGGGCGGCAGATAACTGGTGACCAGGTCCATGGTCTGGGTGCCGACGCCCAGTGGCTCGAACGCGGTCACCACGTTGCCGGCGGCCCTGCGCTGGGCCTTGTGCACCGTCTCCATGATGGTCGCGGCGAGCTGCTGCGGGCTCATGGTGGTGGTGGCGTTGGGGCCGAGCCGCAGGTTCTGCAGCGCCCCGGTCGGCGCGATGGTCACGGTGACGTGATTGTCCTTGGACGACACCGTCGCCCCGGCGGTGGCGAAGTTCGCCTGCAGTTCTTCCGCCTTCTGCTGGAGATCGGACATCCGCGCGGTGATGTCGCGGAGCCACTGCTCCGGGTCGACATCCTTCATCGGATTCGCGCCCAATGGGTCCACGAAGCCTCCTCTGCTTCTCGGTCGGGGCGGGCACTGTCCGCCGGCGGACAGCTGGGGGTGGCAACGCCACCCCGCTCGGCGTGGGTGTGCCAGGGCTGCCGCCGGTGGTGTGGGTGCGGCAGTGGGCCACCGGCGGAAGTCGACCGGAGCGCACCGCTCGTGGTCCAGTCGCGAGTGCTTGTACCACTCCCGGCTGAACAAACGTGAACAGCCTTGCGCGCATGTGGACGTAACGCCAGGGCCAATTGCCGGGAAATCCCTTGACTCGCCTGACGAACCCGGAACCGGCCGACCGCTACGGGTCGCCGGGCCCGCGGCGGCGGCCGGCGCGCCCGGCGGCCCGGGCCCGGCCGAGCACCAGCCCGGCGAGCGCACCCAGCCCCAGCAGGCCGAGCGCCGTGCTCGGTCGTGGCCCGGTGCGCACCTGGACCACCGGGCGCAGCACGGTGGTCGGCGCGGCGCTGGTCTGGTCCAGTCGGGCGTTCTCCCGCGCGGTCGCCGTCCACGCGGTGACGAACAACAGGAACCGGGCCACCAGGTTGGCGAACACCAGCACCCCGATGATCGGGCCGAACGTGGCGCCGGCCAGCGAGCCGAGCACGCTGCGCAGGTAGATGTTGCCCAACTGCTTGAGCAGCTCGAAGCCGAGCGAGGCGGCCACCGCGCCGCGCGCGGCACTGCGCCAGGTCACCGGTTCCCTCGGCAGCTTGGCCAGCACCCACAGGAACACCAGCCAGTTGGCCGCCAGCGACAGCACCAGGGCCGCGACCCACAGCAGCGCCGGCGCCCACCCGGCGTCGGCCAGACCGGCCCAGCGCAGCAGCAGGCTGCCCAGACCGGTGCCGATCGCGGTCAGTCCGAACGAGACGAGCAGGGCCGACCCGAGACCGACCAGGGCGAGCAGGTCCCGGCCCGCCTTGCGCAGCACGGGAAGCTGCTGCTTGGCGTGTCCCCACTGGGCGGTCAGCGCGTCGCGCAGGTTGCTCATCCAGCCGAGTCCGGAGTAGACGGCGGCGAGCAGACCGAGCAGCCCCACCGTGCCCCTGGACTCCAGCGCGGCGTTCACGGTCCGGCCGATCTCGTCGCCGAGCGCGCCCGGCACGGCCGTGCTGATCTCGTCGCGCAGCTGGGCGAGCAGGGCCGGCTGACTGGCCAGCACCGACCCGGCGACCGCGAACAGCACCATCAGCAGCGGCACCAGCGAGAGCAGGCTGAAGTAGGTGATGGCCGCCGCGTAGTGGTCCCCGTACCGCTCGCTGTACCGCTCAGCCGCCCGGAACAGGTGGTCCAGCCAGGGGTTGCGACGCCGCAGCGCGGCCACTCTGCCCGCGAGCGAGGAGTCGGCTGGCGGATCGACACTGGACCGGTCAGTGGCCGTCACAAGTGGACATTGTCCCAGGACGACCGCGACCAGGGGCGGGTCCGAGCGGAAACCGCCGCGGTCAGGCCACCGGTGGCAGGAAGCCGATCCGGTCGTACACCCGGGCCAGGGTGGTGGCGGCGACCTCGCGGGCGCGCTGCGCGCCCTGGGCGAGCAGCCGGTCCAGCTCGGCCCGGTCGTCCAAATAGGACCGCACGCGCTGCTGGATCGGGGTGACGAACTCGGTGAACACCTCGGCGAGGTCCTTCTTCAGGTCGCCGTAGCCGCGGCCGACGTAGTCCTGCTCCAGCTCGGCGATGGACCGGTTGGCCAGTGCCGAGTAGATGCTGAGCAGGTTGCTCACGCCCGCCTTGTTCTCCGGGTCGTAGACGATCTCCCGGCCGGTGTCGGTGACCGCGGACCGGATCTTCTTGGCCGAGCGCTTGGGGTCCTCCAGCAGCTCGATCACGCCCGTCGGCACCGACTTGCTCATCTTGGCGTTCGGGTCCTGCAGGTCGTAGACCTTGGCGGTGTCCTTGGGGATGTAGGCCTCGGGCAGCCGGAAGGTGCGGCCGAACCGGCTGTTGAACCGCTGCGCCAGGTCGCGGGTCAGCTCCAGGTGCTGCCGCTGGTCCTCGCCGACCGGAACCTGCTCGGCCTGGTACAGCAGGATGTCCGCGGCCTGCAGGATCGGGTAGGTGAACAGCCCGACGCCGACCCGGTCCGCCTCCTGCCTGGCCGACTTGTCCTTGAACTGGGTCATCCGGCTGGCCTCGCCGAACCCGGTCAGGCACTCCAGCACCCAGCTGAGCTGGGGGTGCTCCGGCACGTGGCTCTGCACGAACAGGGCGGAGCGCCGCGGGTCGACGCCGAGCGCGAGCAGTTGGGCCGCGGAGGCCCGGGTGTTCTCCCGCAGCTGCTTGGGGTCCTGCGGCACGGTGATGGCGTGCAGGTCGACCACGCAGTAGAACGCGTCGTGGGTGTCCTGCATGGCGACCCACTGGCGCAGCGCGCCGAGGTAGTTGCCGAGGTGGAAGGAACCGGCGGTCGGCTGGATGCCGGACAGCACCCGTGGCCTGCGCGTGGTGGCGGTGGTGTCCGCCCCGGTGTCCGCTGCTTGGCTGTTGGTCACTGCCGCGGTGTTGTCCGCCCCGGTCTGCTCGGCTGCCACGCCCCGAATTCTCGCAAACCCGCCGACGCCGACCCGCAGTGGGCGTCACCCGGTCGCGAGGCGACAGCGGGTGAGCACCGCAGGGCCGTCCGGCCCGAGGAGCGGAGCGAGCGCGCGGCCGAGCAGGTCACGACCGCGGCGGTACCGATGATCGGTGCGAGTGGGGATGGGGGCCAGGCTCAGGCCGCCCGGGTGGCGGGCGCCGCGCTGTCGCCGGCCAGCTGTTCGGCCACGGTGGTCGCGGCCTCGGCCACGGGCGTGGCGGCCGCGGCGGCGGCCATCGCCTCGACCTGGGCCGCGCGCCGGTGGCGCACCAGCCCGAGCACCAGACCGCCCAGCCCGAGCAGCACCGCGACCAGGCCCACCGGCCCGGCCAGGTTCCCGGAGATCCGGCTCTCCACGGTCGCGGCCTCCTGCGCCAGGTCGCTGTCGGCTAACGCCGTGGCGGCACCGGCCGACACGAGGAGCAACGTCATCCCTACGGCAGTAGCGAGGTGAGCGCTGGTGCGCGCGACCTGCCTGAGCACTGCTGGGCCTCCTGAACCAAGTCCCGGGTGAGCATCGGTGTCGATATCGGTCTGGAACTGCGGTCATGTGCCGGCCGCGAAGTTACCCAATCCGGCACACCCGATGGTGGGTTTTGCCCCAACGCGGCTGACGTCGCTGCCGCAGACTATCGATGTTCGATCAAGCCCTGACGCCTGGGGGCGACATCGGACGTCACCTGATCGCGCCGCCGTGACGTTCTGTGTCCGCGCTGGTGAGCGACCTGGGAAGGTCGGTCAAACCCGCTGACGCACGGTACGCGCACGCCTGTCACGACCGCCGGACACCGGTGCTGGGTGTCCAGATCCTGGAACAGTTGCCGCCGTCCGATTCGCCCGTGCCCGCGGTGCGAACGAAGTGGGTCGTGGTGTCGGTGCGCACGACCTGCTCGGGACCTCACTCGTTCGCCTGGTCGAGGAGCCGTCGAAGTACCTGCGTCAAAACAGGCAGCTTGTCGGTGAGTGTTTGCCACACCAGAGCATCGTCAACCGACGCGTATCCGTGGATCAGGATGTTGCGGAGCGACAATTCGGTTCACTTCCGGAACGGCAGACGCGAGCTTGACGTCGACCTTGCGAAGTTGGTTGAGGGCTTCGCCGATGATCTCGAACTGCCGCTCAACCGCCGACCGCAACATCGCGTCCGCTTCGTAGTCCGTGAACGATTTGCCCGCGCTGAACCGACTTATCAGCTCAGCGGCCCGCAATGCGTCCCACAGGTAAGTGCTCGGGTCAGGCCGCATACACCTGTTCCCTGGTGTCCAGCACGCGCCGGCGGAAGTGGGGATTGCGGATGCTGGAGGTGGTCACCAGGTCCACCGGCCGCTCGAAGATCCGTTCCAGCCCTTCCTTCAAGCCGAAGTAGCTGCCGAAGTAGTCGAAGCCCGGCTGGACGTCGAACTCCACGAGAACATCCACGTCGCTGGAAGCGACATCGAACGAGCCCTCGACCGCGGATCCGAACACATCGAGGCGGCGGACGCCCAAGGCACGGCACAACTCCCTCACCTGCGGCAGCTTGGCCGCGATGATCTCGTGCACGGGCTCACCTCCCGGTCACGATTGTGCCTGATCTCCGGCCGCCGGCCAGTCGTAGGTGACGGTGACCGGGGCGTGGTCGGACCAGCGTTCGGCGTGGCTGGCGGCGCGTTCCACCACGGCGGTGTGCGCCCGGTCGGCCAGGCCCGGGGTGGTGACGTGGTAGTCGATGCGCCAACCCGTGTCGTTGTCGAAGGCGCGGCCCCGGTAGGACCACCACGAGTAGGGGCCGGGGCCGTCCGGGTGCAGGCGGCGCACCACGTCCACGTAGCCGGCCTCGTCGAACACCCGGCTCAGCCAGGCCCGCTCCGACGGCAGGAAGCCGGCCGACTTCTGGTTGTTGCGCCAGTTCTTCAGGTCCACCTCGCGGTGCGCGATGTTCCAGTCACCGCACACCACCACCTCGCGGCCACTGGCCGCGGCCTTGTCGCGCAACTCGACCAGGTAGGGCAGGAACGCGGCCATGAACCGCTCCTTCTCGTCCTGGCGGGGCGTGTCCACGTCACCGCTGGGCAGGTAGAGGCTGGCCACCACCAGGCCGGGCAGGTCGATCTCCACGTACCGGCCGCTGCCGTCGAACTCGGCCTCGCCGAAGCCCACCCGCATGCCGTCCGGGGCGGTGCGGGACAGGATGGACACCCCGTTGCGGCCCTTGACCTCGGAGTGCACGTGCACGGCGTGCCAGCCGTCCGGCTCGCGCACCTGGTCGGGCAGCTGACCGGGCTCGGCCCTGGTCTCCTGCAGGCAGACCACGTCCGCGTCGGTGGCCGCCAGCCACTCGGAAAAGCCCTTCTTGGCGGCGGCGCGCAGGCCGTTGACGTTGACCGTGGCGATGGTGAACACCAGGGAAGCTAACCATAACCGCAGGTCGGGTGGGGTAGCGGAGTGAGCGGACCGACGGGTGGCCGGCCCGGGGAACAGCGAACCCGGCCACGATGCGCGTGACCGGGTTCGGTGCGTGCCGGACGCGGCTACCCGGTCGAGGTCAACCGGGTAGCGCGCCGGATCAGGCGGAGGCGATCTTCTTGGCCAGGTTCTCGTCCAGGGTGGCCAGGAACTCCTCGGTGGTCTGCCACGGCTGGTCCTTGCCGATCAGCAGCGCCAGGTCCTTGGTCATCTTGCCGCTCTCCACGGTCTCGATGACGACCTGCTCCAGGGTGTTGGCGAAGCCGACCACCTCGGGGGTGCTGTCCAGCCTGCCCCGGTGGGCCAGACCGCGGGTCCAGGCGTAGATCGACGCGATCGGGTTGGTCGAGGTGGGCTTGCCCTGCTGGTGCTGGCGGTAGTGCCGGGTGACCGTGCCGTGCGCGGCCTCGGCCTCGACCTTGCCGTCCGGGGTCATCAGCACCGAGGTCATCAGGCCCAGCGAGCCGAAGCCCTGCGCCACGGTGTCGGACTGCACGTCACCGTCGTAGTTCTTGCAGGCCCAGACGTAGCCGCCCTCCCACTTCAGCGAGGCCGCGACCATGTCGTCGATCAGCCGGTGCTCGTAGGTCAGGCCCTTGGCGTCGAAGTCGGCCTTGAACTCCTTCTCGAAGATCTCGGCGAAGACGTCCTTGAACATCCCGTCGTAGGCCTTGAGGATGGTGTTCTTGGTGGACATGTACACCGGGTAGTTGCGCTCCAGGCCGTAGCGGAACGAAGCGCGGGCGAAGTCCTCGATGGACTTGCGGTAGTTGTACATGGCCATGGCCACGCCGCCGCCCTCGGGGAACTGGGCGACCTCGAACTGCATCGGCTCGCTGCCGTCCTCCGGCGTGTAGGTGACGGTCAGCGTGCCGGGGCCGGGCACCTTGAAGTCGGTGGCCTTGTACTGGTCACCGTGCGCGTGCCGGCCGACCACGATCGGCTTGGTCCAGCCGGGCACCAGCCGAGGGATGTTCGAGATCACGATGGGCTCGCGGAAGATCACGCCGCCCAGGATGTTGCGGATGGTGCCGTTCGGGCTGCGCCACATCTTCTTCAGGCCGAACTCCTCGACCCGGGCCTCGTCCGGCGTGATGGTGGCGCACTTGACGCCGACGCCGTGCTGCTTGATGGCGTTGGCCGCGTCCACGGTGACCTGGTCGTCGGTGGCGTCCCGGTGCTCGATGCCCAGGTCGTAGTAGTCCAGGTTGACGTCCAGGTACGGGTGGATCAGCTTGTCCTTGATGAACTTCCAGATGATCCGGGTCATCTCGTCGCCGTCGAGTTCGACGACCGTGCCCTGAACCTTGATCTTGGCCATGTGGCGAGGCTCCTCTCGCGTTATTCGACCGCGCAAACGGTACAAGCGTACTGCTAGCTGGGCGGGGCCCCGGATCTGCCCTCGACTACCACCGGCACCAGGTGTGGCGGGTATCACCGCTCCCGCAGGGCGCTGCGTCATCCGGAAGGCACGCGCGGCGATCTAGCCTGCACGCCCAGGCAGACGTTCAAGGGGGACAGCGTGTCGACCGGGCCAACCCACGCCATGAGCGGATTACTGACCTGGGCCGCGGTCACCGCACTGGCCTCCAGCCACCCGATCGGCCAGCTGGAGCCGGAAACCTGGATCATCGGCGCGGTCATGTGCAGCGGGGCGGCGCTGCTGCCCGACCTGGACCACCCCCAGTCCACGGTCTCCCGCACGTTCGGGCCGGTCACCCAGGGGCTCTCCAACGGGGTGAACGCGCTCAGCGGCTTCGTGTACCGGACAACCAGGACCAAACGTGACCCCAAACGCGACGGCGGGCACCGGGGGCTGACCCACACCCTGGTGTTCGCGCTGGTCGTCACCGTGCTCACCACCGCGGTCGTGCAGACCAGCCAGCACTGGGCGCTGCCCGCCGTGATGTTCTTCTTCAGCGGCCTGGCCGTGCGCGGCCTGATGCACGAGTGGCACCCGAAACGCGACGCCCTGCTGATCACGGTCGTGTCCTTCATCCTCACCGTGCTGTGTCTGCGCTGGATCGACCGAGGCGACGACATGCAGGCCGCCGCCATGGGAATCGCGGTCGGTCTCGGCTGCGTCGCCCACTACCTGGGTGACGCCATCACCGAACAGGGCTGCCCCATGCTCTGGCCGGTGCCGATCGGGGGCAAGACCTGGTACCCGGTCGCCCCGCCCAAGCCCATGCGGATGCAGACCGGCGGCAAGGTGGAGATGACGATCATCGGCCCCGGCCTGACCGTGCTGGCGATCTGGCTGTCCGCGGCGGCCCTGCAACAGGCCGGCGCGCTCCCGTTCCTGTTCGGCGTGTCCCTCCTGCCCTGGCGGTGACCTGAGACGTCCGCTGCGGCGCGTGGTCCACGACTTCAGGAGCCGCCTTGTCGCCGATAGCACTTGCCGTGAGTTCTGAAAAAGTTCAGAATTGAGGTATGGCTGCTACCGAAGTGCAGTGGAGCGAACTACAGCGTGACCCCAAGGGGGTCGCCGCCCTCGCCGACCGGGGAGACGTGCGAGTGCGCCGCCGCGACGGCGCCGCCCTGCTGCTCACCAGGGAGGATCGGCTGGCTGGCGCGGAGGAGGGAGCTATCGTCGCTGGCCGAGCCCTGCGCGGCCTGCTCGCCCACCTTCCCGCCGAGGCCACGGCGGAAGCGCTGCTCGACGAGTTCCCGTGGGCTGGTGTCCTGCCGGCAGAGGAACGCGCGCAGTTCGTCCACGACCTCGTGCGCGGGTTCCGGGCATCCGCCGAGCTGGGACAGTGGTCGTTGCTGGCCACGACAATCCGGGAATGGCGGAACACAGCCGTGGTCCACGCCGACCCCGAGCTGTCCAGGCAGCTCTCCGCACCGGTGACCGAGGACTTCGGACCAGTCGCCAGTCCGATGAAGTCGTGAGTGCCAGCCAAACACGGTGACCGGGTGGCTCCGCCTGGCCACCGGGCGGCTGGGAAGTGCGGTTCGCGACCTCGGAGGCGGCCAACCCCACCAGTCGGATCGTGTGGGTGGTCGCGGCGAGCACCGCTCACCCGAAGGTCACGGAGTAGCCAGCCAGACCACGTCGGGTTCGCCGCGGGGTACCGGCACGGGCAGCGTGCGGACCCGGGCGAACCGGGCGCGCAGCCGGTCCTCGAAGGCGGTGCTGGCGCCCGCGCTCCACACGCTGAGCACGCCGCGCGCGCTGAGCCGGTCGGCGACCAGGTCCAGTCCGGACGGTCGGTAGAGTTCGGCGTTCTCCGGTGAGACCGTCCACTCCGGACCGTTGTCGATGTCCAGGCAGATCGCGTCGAAGTCGCCGCCGTCGCCGGTGCGCAGCCAGTCGAGCAGGTCGGCCTCGACCACCCGCACCCTGGGGTCGGCCACGGCGTCGCCGTGCCGGTCGCGCAGCGGGCCCCGGTTCCACGCGATGACCGCGGCCTCCCGCTCCACCACGACGACCTCGCTGGTCGCCGGGTGGTCCAGGGCCTCGCGCAGGGAGAAGCCAACGCCGAGCCCGCCGATCAGCAGCCGGCCGGGCGCGGGCATGGCATCGGCGGCGGCGCGCACCAGCAGCCGTTCCGACTCGCCGTTGCGGGTGTCCATCAGGAACATCCCGTTGGCGATGACCTCGTAGTCGACCCGGTCCGCCGCCGCACCGGAGACGACCCGGCGCAGCACGAGTTCGCCGCAGCGGCCGGTCACCCGCTCCACGACCACCGCGCTGTCGGCCGCCGCGCTGTTGTTGACGCTGTCCTGTCCCATCCGGGCCAGCCTAGGCGGCGGTGCCGGGACCGGGCGGCCGTGGGGCGCCGGGCCGATCGGTGGGGCGTGCTGGCCCGGTCGGTTTCCGGTTGGCCGGCGGCGACCGTGGGTAGTGTCGGGTATGTCCTGTTCCGTGGGAGGGAATCCCCGACGAACGGAGTTGCCATGCGACGGATCCGACCTCGCCCGCTGTTCCCCCGCCCGGTGTCCACCGTCCTGCTCGGCCTGGGGGTGTCCTCGGCACTGGTGCTGACCGGCTGCGCCGAGGTGGAGCAGGTCGCCGACAGCGTGTCCAACGCGGGTGACGTGGTCGCCTCGGTGACCGACCGGGCGGGGGTGTGCACGGAGGCGCTGCGGCTCGCCGGGTTCGCGCCCGATCTCGGCAGCCCGGAACAGGCCGTCGACCAGGCGCACAAAGCCGCCGAGGAGCTGACCGCGCTGAGCGCGCAGACCGCGGACGAGGCCGTGCGCACGGCCGTGACCGACCTGGCCACCAGCCTGGAGAAGGTCAGCCTGGCCGACCTCGACGCGGAGTCCGGGCTGCGCTGGGTGGAGCAGAAGGCCGAGCAGGTGGAGGCGCTGGCCAGGGCCTGCTCCTGACCCCGGGCTGCCGCGCCCCGCGCTGCCCCGCGTCCTGGTTTCCGGCCTGGTTTCCGCCCTGGATTCCGGCCTGGTCGCGCACCCAGCGAAGTCGGGGCCGCCGTCCTAACCTGGTGCTAGCGGAGGTGGTCGAGATGCGAGCATCAGTTGGCGACATGCTCCGGGTGCACAGCCGCACCATTTCAACGCACGAACAGCAGGCGGAGATCATCGAGGTCCGGGGGGAGCGCGGCGAGCCGCCGTTCCTGGTCCGGTTCCCCGACGGCCACGAGAGCCTGATCTTCCCCGGACCTGACTGCACCGTCGAAGAACACCACGTGACCTGATCGCTGGTCAGCCGCCAGCGATCAGCGTCTCCACCTCGGCCCGGTACACCAGTGCCGGGTCGACGCCCATCGGGGCGAACTGGTTCTGCACCTCCAGGCTGAGCACGCCGTGCAGCCTGGTCCAGGCGAGCAGGCCCCGCCGGAACTGTTCCGGCGTGACCGCCAGGTCGCGCCGGCGGGCGAGGTCGGCCAACTGCCGGTCCAGCGGATCAGCCGCATCGGCCCGATCAGTTGCCTCGGCCGGGCCGGCTTCGGCCGGTGCCGGCGGTGTGGGCAGCGCGCTGAACGCGTCCAGGATCGCGACCATGGACCGGTTGGCGGCCTCGACCGTGTCCGGTGGGGCCGCGTAGCCGGGCACGGGCGTGCCGAACAGCAGGAGGTAGCGGTGCGGCGCGGCCAGCGCCCACTCCCGGAACGCGGCGGTCACCGCACGCACCCGGGCGGCCGGCTGGCGGCGCTGGCTGGCGCGCCCCGCGGCCTCCAGGCTCTCGGCGAGGTCCCGGTACGCGTCCCTGATCAACTCGGTGAGCAGGTCGTCCCGGCTGGCGAAGTAGCGGTACAGCGCCGGTCCGGTGAGCCCCATGCGCTTGGCGATGGCGTTGACCGACACGCCGGTCGGCCCGAGTTCGGCCAGCTGGGTCATGGCCAGTTGCTTGGCCTCCTCCCGGGTCTGGTCCCGGTAGCGCTGCCGACGGCTCCTGGCGGGTCCGGTCATCCGGGCACACCTCCTGCTCTGCTGTCTGCCGCTGCTGCTGCCCAGCCGCGCTGCTGTCTCGCCACTGCCGCTTGACAACGGCAGAGTAACAGGCTCATGCTTCTGTTACACCTTCTAACAAGCGTGAGACCTTCTGGGGAGATGTGATGGCTGAGCGGATCGTGGTGCTGGGCGCGGGAAGCGGGATCGGGCACGAGATCGCTCGCCAGCTCGTGGCCGAGGGCCGGCCGGTGCGGGCGGTCACCCGCTCCGGTCGTGGCACGCCGGACGGGGCGGACAGCCACCGGGCCGACCTGATGGACCGGGACGCGGCCATCGCCGCCTGCGCTGGCGCCACCGTGGTGCACCTGACGGCCAACCCGCCCTACCCGGACTGGGTCCGGATGCTGCCGACGATCGTGACCAACAGCCTGGCCGGCGCCGAGGCGGCCGGCGCCAAGCTGGTCCTGGCCGACAACCTCTACGCGTACGGGCCGGTGTCCGGACCGATCACCGAGGACACCCCGGAGCGGCCGGTCGGCCCCAAGGAGCGGCTGCGCGCCGAACTGGGCCGGCGGCTGCTCGACGCCCACCGCGCCGGCCGGGTCCGGGTGGCGCTCGGCCGGTCCAGCGACTACTACGGGCCGGGCGGGCTCAAGTCGCTGCACGGGATCACCGTGCTGGCCCCGCTGGCCAAGGGCGGGATCCCGATGTGGCTGGGCGACCTGGACGTGCCGCACACCCTGCCCTTCCTGGGCGACACCGCGCGCGCCCAGATCGTGCTCGGCGACGACGACCGCGCCGACGGCCGGGTGTGGATCACCCCGGCCGCCCCCACCCTGACCGGGCGCGAGTTCGTGGCCACGGCCGCGCGCCTGGCCGGTCGTCCGGGGCGGCGCGCGCTGCGCCTGCCGCAGTTCACCACCGCGGTGCTCGGGCTGGTCGACCGGACCGTCCGCGGCGCCGGGGAACTGGCCCACCAGCGCACCCGGCCGTGGATCGCCGACCACAGCGCGTTCGAGCGCACCTTCGGCCCGCTGCCGGTCACCCCGCACGAGGAGGCCATCACCCGCACCCTGGCCTGGTACCGGGCCGGCGGCGCCAGCCCGACCGGCCGGCGCTGACCGCGGCGCCGGAAAGCAAGGCCGGCAACAAGCGGGCGGGACCGGAACCAGCGGGCCGGAACCAGCGGCGAGGCCGGAAACGACAGCAGGGTCGGAAACGACAGCGGGGCCGGAAATGACAGCGGGGCTGGAAACGACAGCGGGGCCGGAAACGACAGCGGGGGCGCGTTCCGGACGAGGAACGCGCCCCCGCGTCGAGGACGGTCAGCGCGGCCGTGGCCGAGCCGGACGGACTCGGCGGTGCCAGTGCGAGTGCGTCAGGCGCCTTCGGCGGTGAGTTCGTCGCCGTCGAGGTCCATGTCCTTGTTCACGGCCTTGGGGCCGCCCTTGCCCCTGGCGCGGCGCTGCGGCCGGGGCAGCGCGGTGGGCGGCGCGGGCGGGGTCGGCGAACCGCCGCCCAGGATCAACTCGGCGAAGGTGGCCATGGCCTCGTCGAGCTGGCCGCCGATGCGCTGCTCGGACTCCTCGTTGCTGCGGCGGATCAGCGAGGACAGCGACTCGGCGTCCGGGCGGTTGGACACGGTGCCCTCGACCTTGTGCAGGCCCTGCTCGACCGCGGTGCTGAGTTCGCCGATGCGGGCGGTGAAGTCGTTCTCGACGGTGTCCAGCCGGTTGGCCATCTGGTCCAGCCGGGACGTCACCTGCTCCAGGCGCTTGGCCAGCGCCTCCAACCGGTCGGTGCTGTCGACCCGGTCGCGGGTCTCCTCCAGGGCCGCGTGCAGGGCGTCGCGGGTCTCGGCGAGCTTGCCGTTGACCGCCTCGCGGGTCTCGGCCAGCTTGCCGGTCACGGCCTCGCGGGTCTGGGACAGCGCCGCCTGCAACGACTCCGAGGTCGTGGTGACGTTGTCGCGGACCTCGTCCAGCCGGGTGTTCAGCGCGGTGGACGAGTCGCCCAGCGACCGGGCCAGTGCCTCCCGGGTGCCGTCCAGGTGCTCGTGCACGCCCTCGTCGAACTCGTCGATGCGGCTGCGCACCGCGGTCTCCAGCGCGTCCAGCCGCTCGCGCAGCGGGCCCTGCACGGCGCCGGGCAGCACCTCGATCTTCCCGTCCTGCTTGTCCAGGTGCTGGTCCAGGTCGTCGAGCCGCTTGTGGATGTGGGCGAGCTTGTCCTCCAGCCCATCCATCCGACCGGCCACGCCCTCGAAGCGGCCGGCGACCCCGTCGAGCCTGCCGTCGAGCTGCGCGAACGGCTTGGCCAGCTTGTCGACCAGGCCGTCAACGGCGCGGTTCAGCTCGCCGATCGCGTTGTCCTGCGCCTCCAGCTTGGTCAGTGTCTCGTCCAGCCGCTCGGCGAGAACGCTGACCTCGGTGCGGTCCGGCAGTTCGGACAGGCGTTTGCGAACTGAGCCCAACGACTCCAGCGGAGCCATTCGCGCGTGAATCTCGTCCAGCGCGTCGAAGATCTGCTGCTGCTCGCTCTCACGGATCTCGGCGGCGCGCACCAGCATGTTGCGCATCCGATCGAAGGACATCGTGGAGTGGGTGTTGTTGTTCTCGTTCACGGCGAGCCTTCGTCCAAGGGGAGGGGAGACTTCCGGAGCCTAACCACTTCCGTGGCGTGCCCAGTACCACCCCCCGTCCCAAATTGATGGCGTTGTGGTCACAGCTCGGCCAAATGGCCGAGTTCGGGTGCGGCTATTTGATAGCAGGTCGGGGTCTGTTCAGCGGGCATACCGGTAGTCCATCCGCCATCTGAGTGAGGTGAACAGGTCATCGCGATTGCGCAGAGTGGCGATTAATGGATTGCCCTCGACGTGAATACCGACATCAGGGTGGTTTTTGGTCCAGGCGACCGAATCGGTAATTCTAGCGTACAAGATCGTTGCGCGGTGAGTGGGGTGGATCTTGCCAGGTATACCGTGGTGCCATGCCCAAGCCGATGACACCTGATGCCATCCGCACCGCCCCCAAGGTGCTGCTGCATGACCACTTGGATGGCGGGCTTCGGCCACAGACCGTGATCGATCTGGCGCGCGAGTCCGGCTACCAGGACCTGCCCAGCACCGACGCCGACGAACTGGCCACCTGGTTCCGGGACGCCGCCGACTCCGGTTCGCTGGAGCTGTACCTGGAGACCTTCGCGCACACCTGCGGCGTGATGCAGGACGAGGCCGCGCTGATCAGGGTGGCCGCCGAGTGCGCCGAGGACCTGGCCGCCGACGGCGTGGTCTACGCCGAGGTGCGCTACGCGCCCGAACTGTTCCAGGAGCGGGGACTGTCGCTGGACCGCGTGGTCACCGCCGTGCAGGAGGGCTTCCGCCAGGGGGAGGCCCGCGCGGCCGAGGCCGGCCACCGCATCCGGATCGGCACGCTGCTGTGCGCGATGCGGCAGAACGCCCGGTCCCTGGAGATCGCCGAACTCGCCGTGCGCTACCGCGACGCCGGCGTGGTCGGGTTCGACATCGCCGGCCCCGAGGCCGGCTACCCGCCCACCCGCAACCTGGACGCCTTCGAGTACCTGCGCCAGCAGAACGCGCACTTCACCATCCACGCCGGTGAGGCGTTCGGCCTGCCGTCGATCTGGGAGGCCATCCAGCACTGCGGGGCCGAGCGGCTCGGCCACGGCGTGCGCATCACCGACGACATCAAAGTGTCCGACGACGGCAGCGTGCAGTTGGGCCGGTTGGCCAACTACGTGCGGGACCGCCGGATTCCCCTGGAGATGTGCCCCACGTCGAACCTGCAGACCGGCGCGGCTCCCTCGATCGCCGAGCACCCGATCGGGCTGCTCACCAGGCTGCGGTTCCGGGTCACCGTGAACACCGACAACCGGCTGATGAGCCACTGCACCATGACCAGCGAGTTCGCCGCGCTGGTGGAGGCGTTCGGCTACGACTGGGCCGACCTGCAGTGGTTCACGGTGAACGCGATGAAGTCGGCGTTCATCGGGTTTGACGAGCGACTGGCCCTGATCAACGACGTGATCAAGCCAGGGTACGCCGCCCTGATGGCCTGACCGCGGATTTCACGCGATCGGGTCCGGAGTTGTCCACAGGCCCCTGAGTTGTCCACAGGCACCGCTCGACCGACTGTTTCCGCAGGTGGTGGACGGTAGACTGGCCAGGGGCCGTCCCCCCGGGAAGGGTGGGGGATTGCCCTGGGGGCCGTTGGACATACGCGGGCCGCTGGTGCCGTTCGGCCCGACCGGAGTGACCGGGACCCGGCGCTGCGGTCGGGCCCCGGAGCGGCGTCAGGTGGCCGGTGCCAGGTCGCGGCGGCGCAGCAAGACCAGCCCCACCGCCGTCAGGGTGCCCGCCACCGCGGTCAGCCACAGCAGCGGCGCCACCGGTGCCGAGGCACCGCCCAACAGCACCGCCGGCACGTGCGTGAACGGCGACAGGGCCAGGACGAACCCGCTGGCCAGCTTGAACTCCGCGAGCAGGTCCACGAGCAGGAACAGGCCGAGTGCCGTCCAGCTCACGGCGACCGCGGCCCGGGGCAGCACGCCGAACAGCAGCGCGGCGATCCCGACCACGGTCCAGACGGCGGGGAGGTGGGCGAGCGTGGCCGCGGTGACGCGGGCGATGTCCCCGTCGTAGCCGAGTCCCGCCGCCGCGCCCAGCACGGTCAGCAGCAGCACCGGGCTCACCAGGGCGAACACCAGGTGGCTCAGCCCCCAACGCAGCCGGCCGACCGGAGTGGACAGCAGCAGCTCGGCGCGGCCCACCGCCTCCTCGCCGCGGGCCCGCAGCGCCGACACCAGCGCGGCCGCGGCGACGAGCTGGCTGAGCACGTACATCACGAACGTGAAGAACACGTCCGAGACGCGGGCGTCGGCACCGGCGATGGTGGTGGCCAGCTCCCGGAACCGCGGCGTGTCCAACTGGGCGTCCAGCCCGCGCGCCGCCACCCCGAGCAGCGCGCCCATCAGGCCGAAACCGGTGGTGAAACCCACGAGCGCGCCCCGGTGCAGCCGAGCGGCCAGGCCGAACGCGCCGGACAGCGCCCCGGTGTCCGGTCCAGGGCGGGTCGGCACCAGGCCGCCGGCCACGTCCCGTCGGGTGGACAACCGGAACGCCGCCGCGGTCAGGGCGGCGACGAACACCGCGACCAGGCCCAGCACCCACCACCGGTCGCCGGCGTACGGCTTGGTCAGCCGGACCCAGCCGAACGGCGACAACCACGCCAGCCAGGCGGCGCCGCCGGTGTCGGCCAGCGAACGCAGCGCGTACAGCAGGCCGCCGGTGGCGATGGCGATGCCTCGGGCCGGACCCGACGCGGCGGTGAGCTGCGCGGTGACCGCGGCCACGGCCGCGAACGCCCAGCCGCCCGCCGCGGTGGAGAGGCCGAACAGCAGGGAGGAGCCCGCGGGCAGCCCGCTGGCGACCAGCGCGGGTACCGCCAGCAGGCCCAGCAGCAGGTTGGCGGTGCACACGACCGCGAGTGCGGCGGCCAGCGGGGCGTGCCGGCCGACGACACCGGCGGAGAGCAGTTCGCGTCGGCCGGTCTCCTCCTCACCCCTGGTGTGCCTGATCACCAGCAGGATGCTGATCAGCCCGCCGATCAGCGCGAGGGAGGACCCGAGCGTCCACGCGGTCAGCCCGCCGACGCTCGCGGCGTAGATGGGGCCGCGGGTGGCCAGCTGCGCGGGGCTGCCCAGCGATTCCGTCGCGAAGGCGTCGCGGGCCGCCTGGTCGGGGTACAGGGCGGTGGTGCCGGAGGCGATGCCGGCCGGCAGCACGGCGCTGATCGCGATCCACACCAGGAGCGGCACGCGATCCCGGCGCACGATGAGCCGGATCAGCGTGGCGGTGCCGGTCATCTGGTGGCTCCCGTGTAGTGGCGGAGGAACAGCTCCTCCAGCGTTGGCGGCTGGGTGGTGAGCGCGCGCACGCCGACCCTGGCCAGTTCGGCGAGCACCGGCGTGAGCGCGTCGCCGTCCACCTGGCAGCTCAGCCGGCCGTCGGACACGGCGAGGTCGTGCACCCCGGGCAGCGCGGCCAGCTGGGGCGCCGGCCCGATCAGCTCGGCGCGCACCGTGGTGCGGGTGAGCTGGCGCAGGTCGGCCAGGCTGCCGGATTCGACGGTGCGGCCGGCGCGGATGATGCTGACCCGGTCGCACAGCGCCTCCACCTCGGACAGGATGTGGCTGGACAGCAGCACGGTGCGGCCCCGGCGCTTCTCCTCAAGGACGCACTCGTTGAACAGCGTCTCCATCAACGGGTCCAGGCCCGAGGTCGGCTCGTCGAGCACCAGCAGCTCCACGTCGGAGGCGAACGCGGCCACCAGCGCCACCTTCTGCCGGTTGCCCTTGGAGTAGGTGCGGCACTTCTTGCGCGGGTCGAGTTCGAAGCGCTCCAGCAGTTCGGCGCGGCGCCCGGGGTCGAGGCCACCGCGCAGCCGGCCCAGCAGGTCGATGACCTCGCCGCCGGTCAGCGACGGCCACAGCGTGACGTCGCCGGGCACGTAGGCCAGCCTGCGGTGCAACTCGACGGCGTCCTGCCAGGGGTCGCCGCCGAGCAACTCGACCCGACCGCCGTCGGCGCGCACCTGGCCGAGCAGGACGCGGATCGTGGTGGTCTTGCCCGCGCCGTTGGGGCCGAGGAAGCCGTGCACCTCGCCCGCGGTGACGGTGAGGTCGAGCCCGTCCAGCGCCCTGGTCCGGCCGAAGGTCTTGACCAGGCCGTCCACCCGCACCGCGGCGCTCACCGCTGTTCCCCGAACTTGTCCAGGCCGGTCCGCGCCCGCTCGTGCAGTTCGAGGCCGACGAATTCGGGCCTGATCAGGTCGAGCTGGGCCTGGCCGACGCGCAGCGCGCCCTGCGGGCCGTAGAGGTCGGTGCCCAGGGCGCGGGAGACGTGCTCGTGCAGCACGGTGATGCCCAGCTTCATCGCCGTCAGCACGGTGGCGCGGGCGCGGTGGTCGGCATCGGAGTGGTCGCCGCGGGCCAGGTTGGCCGCTGTCACGCTGACGAGTTCGTCGAACATGGCGGCGGCGGCGGGCGAGCCGTCCACGAGCGCCCGGCCGAGGTACTTCATCAGTGGCGGCGCGGTCCGGCGGACGGCCTCGACGAACTCCGGCCGCTCCAGGTTGTGGTCGGTGATGCCCTCGGTGACCTGCTCGCGGATGTAGCTGAGGACGTGCTCGTCGCACGCCTGGCGCAGTTCCTCCTTGCTGCCGAAGTGGTGCTGCACCAAGCCGGGTGACACGCCGGCCGCGTCGGCGATCGCCCGGATCGTGGTGGCCTTGACGCCCTGCTCGGCGAACAGCGCCATCGCGACATCGCGGATGCGGGCGCGCGCCGTCAGATCATCGTCGGATACTGGTCGCATGTTCAACATGCTATACGGCTGTATTGGAAGCCGTGCAAGTGTTCAGTTCTTTGGGGGTGGAACGGTGCCAGTGCGAGTGGGGCCAGCGCGCGGGTGGTGTCAGCGCGGCAGGGTGGCGTGGCGCTCCAGGAACCGGGCGACATCCGACGGGTCCTCGAGCGGCAGCGGATAGACCACCAGGCGGTCCACCCCGAGTTCGGCGTAGCGCTCGGCGGAGCGGGGAGCCACTTCCACCGGGTCGAGCGGCAGGTAGTTGATCTCCAGCCGGCCCAGCCGGTCCGGGCGCTCGACCTCGCTCGCGGCCCGCCGCAGTCCGGCGAGGTGTCGGGGCAGGTCATCGAGGGTGCCGTTGCCGAACCAGCCGTGGCCCCTGGCGATGGCGCGGCGGAACGCGGCCGGGCTGTGCCCACCGATCACGATGCGCGGCCGGGTCGGCCGCGGGTGCGCGTCGATGTCGCGGAAGGCGACGAAACGGCCCTCGTACGCGGGAGCCGGATCGGTCCACAGCGCGGTCATCGCATCGAGGTACTCGTCGGTGCGGCTGCCCCGCTCGGACATGGGCACACCGAGCGCACGCAGCTCGGGTTCGAGGTATCCGGCACCGACGCCGAGCAGCAGCCGGCCCCGGCTGAGCACGTCCAGGCTCGCCACCTGCTTGGCGAGGACGAGCGGGTTGCGCTGCGGCAGGATCACGATCCCGGTGCCGAGTTCCAGTCGCTGGGTGACGGCCGCGACATAGGACAGGTGCACCAGTGGGTCGAGGATCGGATCCGTCGGCTCCATCGGCGATGCCGCCACCCGGGGGCTGGGCAGCACCACGTGCTCGCCCGCCCACCACGACGCGTAGCCGAGGTCCTCGGCCAGTCGCGCCAACCTGACCGTCTCGGCCGGGCCCAGCGTGGCCTTGGCGTTCAGCCCCGAGACTCCCAGTTCCATCCCCGATGCCCTCCTGTGGTCGATGCTCCCGTCCCATCGTGTGGCCGCTCAGCAGCAGCCGTCCAAGACATGCGGCTATAGCCTGCGACTATGGATGTCCATGTCCGGGACCTGCGCTACTTCGTCGCGGTGGCGGAGGAGCTGAGCTTCACCAGGGCGGCCAGCCGGCTGTTCATCGCCCAGCCGTCGTTGAGCAAGCAGATCCGCCAGTTGGAGACCCTCCTGCGGGTCACGCTGTTCGACCGGGACCACCGCTCCGTCGCGTTGACCGCGGCGGGCGCGGCGCTGCTGCCGCAGGCCCGGCTGATCATCCAGCAGTGGGAGGCCGCGCAGTGCGAAATCTCCCACGTGGTCACGGCGGGGCGGATGACCGTGACGGTCGGTTTCCACACCAGGATCGGCCGCGGTCTCACCGCCGGGGTCACGGCCCGGATGGCCACCCTGCTGCCGGGGTGGAAACTGCTGTTCCGGCAGGTCTCGTGGAGCGACCCCACGGTCGGACTCGCCAGCGGTGACGTTGATGTGGCCATCGCCTGGCTGCCGATGCCGGACAACCGCGAGTTCTCGTGGCGGGTCGTGGCCACCGAGGAGCGGTGGGTCGCTCTGCCCGTCGGACACCGGCTCGCCGCGCAGGAGGTCGTCCCCCTGGACGAACTGGCCGACGAGCCGTTCATCGCGCTCCCGCGCACGGCGGGACAGCTCCGCGAGTTCTGGCTGGGAAATGATCAGCGCCCGGCGCCGGCGCGGGTGGTGGCTGAGGCCGAAACCGCGGAGGAGTCCCTCGAAGCCGTCGGCTCCGGGCTGGGCCTGGTGCTGCTCTCCTCGGGCAACGCGGAGATCTACCAGCGGGACGACATCGTGTGCCGACCCGTCGCCGGGCTCACCCCCAGCGAGTTGGCCGTTGTCTGGCGGGCACGGGACGAGCGGCCCGCCCTGCGCGTGGTCATCGACGCGTGCGCCCGATGTCTGTGCGACCAGCCGGGCGCGATGACACCGGCCGGGTGACGAGCCGCCACCCGACCGGCCGCACCGGGGCGGCACCCGACCAGCGCGTCCGGCCACCGGCACGCGCTGGTGAGTGGGGAGCGGCTACCAGCGGTCCGACCGCAGGATCGAACCGAACTCCGGTTCGTCGTCGTCCTCGACCGGCCTGGGGCGGCGGGTCGGTCGGGCTGACGGGGTCGCGGCGGCCGCGCCGCGTTGGCCGGTGCCCGGCGCCCACCCGGTGGTCGGGCCGCCCGAGGCCGGCCCGGTGGTCGGTGCGGTGGCTGGCGTCTCCGGTTCCTCCTCGCCCGGTTCCTCCTGCACCAGGTGGCCCAGGCCGGCCAGTTTGGCCAACTCGATGGTGAGCGCGTCCCCGGCCGCCGGGGCCAGCAGGTCGAGCGCGGCCACGGTGGCCGCCTGGGTGGCTTCCCCGGCCAGCCGGGTGATGGTGAGCCCCAGCAGGTCGGCGCCCATGCGCAGGGCCTGGTCGGCGATGGTCAGCTCGACCAGGGCGCCGTGCACGTTCGCGCCGACCCGGATCGCCCCGTCGGGGCTGCTGGCCCGGCCGACGACGGCGGCGAGCCGCTGTTCCAGCCCGTTGCTGCGGTCGGCCGCGTCCTGGACGTCGGTCACCAGTTCCGCGATGCTGCGCGGCTCGGTCACGACTGCCTCCCCCTGGTCATGCCTGCCTTCGTTCGGTCGCTGCCGCCACCGGTCGGGCGGTGGCCCATTGTCGCCGGCACGGCTCACCAACCCCGCCGGGCGGTCTCGGCGTCCTCGTCCTCGGCCAGCCGGGGGTCGAAACCGAGCCCGAGCCGGTCCAACTCGCCGGCCGCGTCCGCACCCACGGCCGCGCGCATCGCGTACTGGGTGCGCTGGTTGGCCTTGGCGCTGGCCTGGTTGGCCACGGCCAGCACGGTCTGCGCCAGCCGCTGCCCGCCCTGCCGCAGCGCCTCCGGGGACAGGGTCACCGAGCGCAGCGCCCCGCCGGGGCCGGCCTCCACCACCACGGTGCCGTCCCCGCTGGTCGCCCGCGCGCCCAGGGCGCCGGGCCGGGCCACGGCCGCGCGCAGCCGCTGCTGGTTCGCGGCGACCTCCGCGTTGATCCGCCGCGCGTCGACGATCTCATCCATTGTGGACACTCAGCTCCTCTGTGCGGTCAGCCCGCCGGGGCGACCGGAATCCTGTGCTCGCAACGCGATTCCCATCCGGTTCTCACGCGGTGGGCCGGTAGAAGCCGTAGAACGACTGGCCGCCGTTGCTGGTGCGCAGGTTGGTGATCTTGACGACGTCACCGGTCTTGGGCGCCTCGATCATCTTGCCCTCACCCACGTACATGGCCACGTGCCCGGACCAGACGATCAGGTCGCCGGGCTGCAGGTCGCCGCGGGAGACCTTCTTGCCCTTGCCCTGTTCCTGGGCCAGCCGGGGCAGCTGCACCCCGCCCTGCTTGTAGGCCCACTGGGTCAGGCCGCTGCAGTCCAGGCCCTTGCCCGGGGTGGTGCCGCCCCACTTGTAGGGCACGCCGAGCTGGGTCAGCGCCGCTCGCACCGCCTTGGCGGCCCGCTCGTTGGGCGCCTTCACCGTGCCCAGCCCCTGCGGCAGGGTGATGTCGGTGCCGCTGCCGAACTTCGACGACGGCGGGGTCATCACCGGCGGGCTGCCGTCACCGCCGCTGCCGTTGCCGCCGCCACCACCGCCACCGCCGCCGCCGTGGCCGCTGGGCGAGGTGGACGAACCGCCGCCGCCTCCGCCGCCACCGCGGTGGCCGCTGGGCGAGGTCGCGTCACCGCTGGGCTTCTTCGGTTCCTCCGGCCGCTTGGACGGCTTGGGGGTGGCCGTCCTGTCGCTGCCGAGCGAGTCGGTCACGCCGTCCAGCTTGGGCGCGGACGGCAGCGACTTGAGCTTGCCGGCCGCGTCGGACAGCTCGTCGCGCACGCCGGTCAGCACCTCAGCGGACTTGCCCGCGTAGTCCGAGGCGATCGACTTGACGATGACCACGCCCATCAGCAGCGCGCCCACCCCGCCGATGCCACCGACCGCGCTGGCCGCCTTGAGCACGGCCGTGGCCTTCTTGGTGTACTCGTCGATGAGCTGCTCGACCTTGGCCTTGCCGTCCTGGACGGTGCTCAGCGCGGTGCCGACCGCGCTGCCGCCCTTGCTGGCCTGCTCGGCCGTGTCGGTCAGCGCGGTCTGCAGCTTCGGCCACCGCTGGGCGAACGCGTCGGCGCGGTCCCCCTCCCACTGGCCGGCCAGCGCGTCCGAGGCGCTGCGGTGGCTCTCGGCCAGCTTGGTCAGCCCTTCCGCCGCCTTGGTCAGGGCGTCCTGGGCGCTCTGCGCGGCGCCACCGTTCGGTGTGAGCTTCTGCCGGTGTTCGATCATGGGCGCGGCGAACGCCTGGACTACTGAACCGACGTCGAGCATTGTGTGCCCCCCTCAGCTGCCCCAGGGCGCGACCGGCCCGGTTGGCGGATAGCGGTTGGTGACGGGAAAACAACGGGGAAAACGGCGCTGGCTCACGCGCTCACGCGTTCACGCGTTCACGCCGGCGAAGCCCTGCGCGGTGCCGGCGTCCTGGACCTGGTAGTCCTGGGCGGCCTTGCCCACGGCCGAGGCCAGTCCCTCGGTCGCGGTCGCCACGTCGGCGATGGTCCTGGCCAGCGTGGTGCCCAGTTCGGCGAGCGCGGCGGAGAACCCGGCTTCCTGCCCGACGTCACCGAGGCAGTCCGCCGGCACCGACTGGACACCGGACAGGCCCGAGGACCCGACCTCGTTCACGTCCTCGGCCAGTTGACCGGTCTTGCTCGCGTACGCCGACAGTGCGGCGGGATCGACTGAAAACCCCTTGGCAGTCATTGGGCCCTCCGGTGTTCGTGTCCCCCACTCAGAGCGAACTTACGTGCCCGAGGTTCCCCTCCGGGGTGAAATCGTCAGGTCCGCGCCCAGGTGAGCGCTGCGACACGCGAAACCGGCCGCCCCGCGCGCTGGACGCGGGACGGCCGGGCAGGTGCGGACCGGGTGGCGGCCGGTCAGTCAGTGGGTGCGCAGGCGCGCCTCGACCGAGGCGACCAGCGCGCGCCACGCGGCGACCTCGGCGTCGAACGGCGGGCTCGGCGCCAGCCGGTTCGGGTCGGGCCGCAGCACGTAGGACACCAGCCAGCCCAGGCTCTCCGACGGGTTCAGCGCGTCGCGCACGCTGTCGTCGTCGGCCCAGTCGCCGGCGTCCTCCAGCAGCTCCACCGCCAGTTCGAGCTGGCTGGGGTCGATCGCCTCGGGGCCCTCGGCGATGTCGTCGGCGAGCCCGGTGAGCACGTAGGTGTTGTCCGCGCTCACCTCGATGTCCAGGTCACCGTCGGTGGCCTTGAGCATGACCTCCGACCAGGTGGACACGGCGGCCAGGTCGTTGGTCTCCGGGTCGCCGGCGTCGACCAGGTAGCGGCCCAGCGCCCGGGGCGAGGTGAACGTGTCGATGCGGCCCTTGGCGCCGAGGAACACCGGCGCGTCGTCCAGGTAGCAGCGCAGCGTGTACAGCTCGCCCTCGGTGGTGATGATCTTGATCGGGTCGATGCCGACCTCGGCCCAGAACCCGGTCGGCTCCTCGACCTCGTCGGCGTCCGCGCCGTCCTCGGCACCGTCCTCATCGGACTTGTCCAGCTCGGCCGCCTCGAACTCCTCCTGGGCGGCGTCCAGTGCGGCGGCGTCGACCTCGGGCGTGGTCACCACGGCGTCGAGCGCGTCGAGCACCTCGTCCCAGCGCTCGGCCACGACCTTGGCCAGGTCGGTCCACAGCTCCGCGCCCTCGCGACCGGTGAACGGCAGGGTGCCCTGCGGCAGCAGGTCGAACCCGGCGGCCGAGTCCAGCACCTCGTGCACCTTCTCCAGGTCGCACACGTCGGCCAGCGAGCGCACGATCGCGACGATGTCGGCGAGTTCGCCGATCACCCAGGTGTCCGGGTCCTCCGCGACCAGCTCGGGCACGCCGACCAGGTCGAACTGGTGGTCGACGTCGGGCATCAGGTCGGTGACCGACAGCCCCGGCACCACCGACCAGGCCGGGTGGTCGATGAGGTCGTGCTCCTCGGCGGTGCGGACGAACGCGGCCAGGTGGGGCGCGTCCGGGAAGGCGTACAGGTCGTCCTCGTTGCCGAGGAACGCCTCCCACTCCTCGCCTTCCTCCCGCCACCGCGGTGCCCACAGCGTGACGAGGTCACCCTGGGTCAGTCCGAGCTCGATCGGGACGATGTCCTGAGCCATCTGACCTCCCGGTCAGGCCATGCCTTTGCGCGGCCTACGGATATGCCGGAGCAAGAGGGTACGGGTAACGGTTGCGCGCGCGAGCACCGGAGGTCGGGTCCCGGCCTATCCGCGCTCGGTTGGAATGACGGTGCCGGCCGGGTGGCGCGGCGGGCCGTGCCGTGGCCGGACGCGGTTTCCGGTCGCGGGACCACCCGGTCGGGACAGACGTCGGACGAAACCGGCCGAAGCCGGAAATATTACGTAATGACAAGGAAATATCGTGAAGTCATTGGTTCATAACCGGGTATGCCGCGAATAGTCCTGTACCGGCGTACCACATCATGCTCCGTTGAGCGGTACCGATTCCAACGGTCTTACTCGATCATCTAGTCGTGGACGTTGCCGAGCACTGGGGACGGATCGTGCAGTGGTTGGCAGATCACGCCCCGGTAACCTACGCACCACTGATCGCGGGTTCAGCCGAGCAGGACATCGTTGCCCTGCAACAGGAACTGGGATTCGAACTCCCGGTGGACCTGCGCACCTGGTGGACGCTGTGCGGCGGAACCCGGGACCGCGCGTTCGCGGAAGTGCTGCCGCCGTTCTACACCCCGTACAGCGCGGCCGACGCGCTGGACGCAAGACGAATGTGGATGAAGATCACCAGAGACAACTGGGGCGCGGTGGAGGCCGAGCCGGAGGCCGGATCGATGGCGTGGAGCTGGCACCCGGCGTTCGTGCCCATCGCGTTCGACGGCTGCGGCAACGACCTCGTCGTGGATCTGAGACCGGGCGAACTGCACGGCTGCGTCAAGGAGCACGACCACGAGGAGGGCGCGCTGCGCAAACCGGAGTGGCCGAGCCTGACGGTCATGCTCGACGAGGTGGCCACCGCGCTGGAGTACCGCACCACCGTCAACTACTGCCACCCCAACGTCACCGTGGAGGGCCGACTGGACTGGCGCACCAACTGAGCGCAACCCCTGGCGCGGCCGGGCGGGTGGGGCCGCGCCGCTGGTCAGGTGCTGGACTGCCAGCGCTGCTCGTCGGGCAGCCGGGTGCCGTAGTGGACCAGGCAGGTCGGGCAGTAAGCGCGCGGCGCCGTGTGCTCGACGTGGCCGCTCGGCACGCTGTGGCCGCACAGCGCCTCGTAGAACGTGCGTGCCCGGTCGGTGAGCTGGCCGGCGGGAAAGGCGTGCCAGGTGGCGTCGTAGCTCGACATCAGCCACTCGACCCGCGCGCTCGCGTTCACGGGCCGGCCCCCGTCAGCGCGCTGTTCGCGGGTCTGCCGGGCGGCGGCCGGGCGGCCACACCCCGGCGGCGACCCCAGCTCGCGCCGTCCCGCCCCGGGTTGCCCTGTCCCGGGTTGCCCTGCCCTGGGTTGCCCTGTCCCGGGCGGGCCGTTGCAGGTTCCACCACATTGGTCGCTCCCCGCTGCCGTGCCGACCGACGTGGAATCGGTTGACTGGGTTGGTGCGGTCGAGCCAGGTCGGAAATCCACCCGCACCCGTCTGTGCGCGGTGCTGTGAATGATTCGTGCTCGACCAGGAGGTTTTACCGTGTGCCAATGGTCCCGGTAACCGTGACCATGTCAGGCATAATGCCAGGCGCAATGCCTGGCATGGAATTCGTCGAATGGGTGACAGTGCGCCGCTGGGAAGTGTGCTGGACACGCAAGGGGGAATGATGCGACCGACCGTGCGGAGCCGTCGGCTGGGCAGCAGACTGGGCCACTACCGGCAGCGCAGCGGCCTTTCCGGCACCGAGTTGGCCGCACGGATCGGCATCCACCAGGCCACCTGGTCGAAGATCGAAACCGGAAAGGCGAAACCGTCGCCCCGGGTACTGGACCGAATCGTCGCGGAATTGGCGATCCCGGCCGATGCCGTCGCCCAGCTGGACGAGCTGCGCCGCAAGGCCGAGGAACCCGGCTGGTGGCAGGACTACGGGGACATCCTGTCCGAGGCCGTGCAGCTGTTGATCGAGCTGGAGGCGGACGCCTCCTGGATCCGCACCTACGAGGGCCACCTGGTGCCCGGTCTGCTGCAGACCCGCGACTACGCCGAGCGGGTCATCACCGCGGCCGCACCGCACATCCGGGTGTCCGACGTGGACCGCTACCTGGAGCTGCGGATGCGCCGCCAGAAACGGCTCGCCGAGGGGCTGCGGCTGACCGCGTTCCTCGGCGAGGCGGCCGTCCACCAGCAGGTCGGCGGCCCGGACACGCTGCGCGACCAGCTGCGGCACATCACCCGGGTGACCGAGGAGCACGACGTCACCGTGCGGGTCGTGCCGTTCACCGCGGACGCGCACGCCGCGCTCGGCGACTCGTTCGTGATCATCCAGTGGCCCGACGAGAGCGACCCGCAGGCCGTCTACGTCGACGGGGTGACCTCGTGGACGGTGCACGAGCGCGACGGCGTGATCCGCAGCTACCTGCACGCGATCGCCTCGGTGCAGAGCCAGGCGCTGTCCCCGAGGGACTCCCTCGACCTCATCCGCCACGTGATCAAGGAACTGCCATGACCCCCACATCCCCGGCGGGGCTGTGGCGAACCAGCAGCCACAGCACGGGAACCGGCAACTGCGTGCAGCTCGCCTTCACCGCCGACGCGGTCGCCGTGCGCGACTCCAAGAACCCGGCCGGCCCGGTCCTGACCTTCGCCAGGGCCGGGCTGGCCCGCTTCCTCACGGTCCTCAAGCGCGACCGGCTCACCCGCTGACCGGCCAGCCCTGGCCGACCAGCCCTGACCAACCAGTCCTGGCCAGGGGGCGGCAGGCCGGGATCACACGCCCACGGGGTGCCAGACGGTCTTGGCCTCCACGAAGGCGCGCAGCCGGCCCAGGTCGGGCTGGGCCGACCAGTCGGGCTCGGTGGTGGGGGTGCGCAGCACGCGCTTGACCGTGCCGGCGGCGGCGCGTTCCAGCTCGACGCGCTGGGCCTCGGGCGCGCCGGTCAGGTCCAGCGCGTTCACGTCGGCGTGCGCGGCCAGCCACGGCGCCAGTTCGGCGGTGCGGCCGGTGAGCACGTTGACCACGCCGCCAGGCACGTCGGAGGTGGCCAGCACCTCGGACAGGGTGATCGCCGGCAGCGGGCGGTCCTGGCTGGCCACCACCACGCAGGTGTTGCCGGTGGCGATCACCGGGGCGACCGCGCTGACCAGACCCAGCAGGGACGAGCGCTGCGGGGCCAGCACCGCGACCACGCCGGTCGGCTCGGGGGTGGTGAAGCAGAAGTAGGGGCCGGCCACCGGGTTGGCCGAGCCGAGCACCGCGGCCAGCTTGTCGGTCCAGCCCGCGTACCACACCCAGCGGTCGATCGCGGCGTCCACAATGGACTGGGCGCGCCTGGTCTGGGCGCCCTCGGCCGCGCTCACCTCGGCCACGAACTGCTCGCGCCGCCCCTCCAGCAGCTCGGCGACCCGGTAGAGCACCTGGCCCCGGTTGTAGGCGGTGGCCGCCGACCAGCCGGCGAACGCCTTGCGGGCCGCGACGACCGCGTCGCGGGCGTCCTTGCGGGAGGCCAGCGCGGCGTTGGCCAGGAACGTGCCCCTGCTGTCGGCCACCGGGTAGACCCGGCCCGACTCGGAGCGGGGGAAGGCCCCACCGACGTAGAGCTTGTAGGTCTTGGCCACGGAGATCCGTTCAGACATCGAGGTACGCCTCCAACCCGGTCCGGCCGCCCTCCCGGCCGAAGCCCGACTCCTGGTAGCCGCCGAACGGGGCGGAGGGATCGAAGCGGTTGAACGTGTTCGCCCACACCACGCCGGCCCGCATCCGCTGCGCCAGCCACAGGATGCGCGAGCCCTTGTCGGTCCACACGCCCGCGGACAGCCCGTAGGGCGTGTTGTTGGCCTTGGCCACGGCCTCGTCCGGGGTGCGGAAGGTGAGCACCGACAGCACCGGCCCGAAGATCTCCTCGCGGGCGATGCGCATGGCCTGGTGCACGTCGGAGAACACCGTGGGCGCGAAGAAGAAACCCTTGTCCGGCAACGCGCACGGGCTGCTCCACCGCCGCGCGCCCTCGGCCTCGCCCGACGCGGCCAGCTCGGTGATCTTGGCCAGCTGCTCGGCCGAGTTGATCGCGCCGATGTCGGTGTTCTTGTCCAGCGGGTCGCCCAGTCGCAGCGTGGCCACCCGGCGGTGCAGCTTGTCCAGCAGCTCCTCGGCCACGGACTCCTGCACCAGCAGCCGGGAGCCCGCGCAGCAGACGTGCCCCTGGTTGAAGAAGATGCCGTTCACGATGCCCTCGACGGCCTGGTCCAGCGGCGCGTCGTCGAACACGATGTTGGCGGCCTTGCCGCCCAGCTCCAGGGTGAGCTTCTTGCCGGTGCCGGCCACCGAGCGCTGGATCAGCTTGCCGACCTCGGTGGAGCCGGTGAACGCCACCTTGTTCACGCCGGGGTGGTTGACCAGCTCCGCGCCCACGTCACCGGCGCCGGGCAGGATGTTGACCACGCCCGGCGGCAGGTCGGCCTGCTGGCAGATCTCGCCGAGCACCAGCGCGGTCAGCGGCGTGGTCTCCGCCGGCTTGAGCACCACGGTGTTGCCGCAGGCCAGCGCGGGCGCGATCTTCCAGGCCGCCATCAGCAGCGGGAAGTTCCACGGGATCACCTGGCCGGCCACGCCCAGCGGGCGCGGGTCCGGCCCGTACCCGGCGTAGCCGAGCTTGTCGGCCCAGCCGGCGTGGTAGAAGAAGTGCGCGGCGGCCGTGGGCACGTCCACGTCCCGCGACTCGCGGATCGGCTTGCCGTTGTCCAGGGTCTCCAGCACGGCCAGCTCGCGGGCGCGCTCCTGGATCAGCCGGGCGATCCGGAAGATGTACTTGGCCCGCTCGGCGCCGGGCATCCTGCCCCACACCCGCTCGTAGGCGCGCCGGGCCGCCTTGACCGCCTTGTCCACATCGGCCGGTCCGGCCGTGGACACCTCGGCGAGCACCTCCTCGGTGGCCGGGTTCACCGTCTTCAGCGGCTCGCCGGTGCCCTCGACGAACTGGCCGTCCACCAGCATCCAGTAGTTCGGCTTGAGGCCGGCGATGTCCCGGGACTCCGGCGCCGGGGCGTACTCCCACGGTGACGAACCGGGGGCACCGGTGGCACCCGTCGAGCCGGCCGAGCCGGCGGGGCTGGCCAACGCGGAGTCGTTGGCGTCAGGGGCGTTGGTCATTGCGAGTCAGTCCACCGTCACGTAGTCCGGGCCGCTGTAGTGGCCCTCCAACTGGGTCCGCCGCTGCATCAGCAGGTCGTTGAGCAAACTGGACGCCCCGAACCGGAACAGGTGCGGGGACAGCCACTCCGGCCCGGCCACCTCGTGCACCGCGACCAGGTAGCGGACCGCGTCCTTGGTGGTGCGGATGCCGCCGGCGGGCTTGACCCCGCGCAGCTGCCCGGTCAGCCGGTGCCAGTCGTGCACGGCCTGCAGCATCACGTGGGTCACCGGCAGGGTCGCGGCCGGCGACACCTTGCCGGTGGAGGTCTTGATGAAGTCACCGCCGGCCAGCAGCGCCAGCCAGGACGCCCGGCGCACGTTGTCGTAGGTGGCCAGCTCGCCGGTCTCCAGGATCACCTTCAGGTGCGCGTCCGGGCCGTGCTCGCGGACGCAGGCCGCCTTGACCGCCTGGATCTCCTCGAACACCTGGCCGTAGCGGCCGGACAGGAACGCCCCCCGGTCGATCACCATGTCCACCTCGGTGGCGCCGGCCCGCACGGCCAGCTCGGTGTCGGCCAGCTTCACCCGCCGGTTGGCCCGACCGGACGGGAAGGCCGTGGCCACGCTGGCCACCCCCACCCCGGTGCCGGCCAGCTCGGCGACGGCGGTCTCCACCAGGTCGGGGTACACGCACACGGCGGCCACCCGGGGCACGTCCGGGTAGTCCGGGTCGGGGCGGCGGGCCTTCGCGCACAGCGAGCGCACCTTGCCGGGGGTGTCCGCGCCCTCCAGCGTGGTCAGGTCGACCATGCTGATCGCGGTGTCGATCGCCCAGAGCTTGGCCGCCTTCTTGATGCTGCGGGTGGCCAGACCGGCGGCGCGCTGTTCCACGCCCACCTGGTCGACGCCGGGCAGCCCGAACAGGAACCTGCGCAGCGATGCCTCGTCGCGCACGGCATCGGTGAGTGCCGGGGGGAGTGGGCCGGTGCCGGGGGTGTCCGGCGACGCGGCTGACGACGTTGTCGACGGTGCGGCCATGCGCCCGAGTGTATGCGGGCGGATGAGCGGTTACTCCTCGATCTGCCCGCGGTCCCCGCCGCCCCTGACCTTCTTGCGGCGGGGCCGGCGCACCTCGACGCCGGCCATCATGGCCAGGCCGGTGACCCGCACGGTCGGCGCGCCGGGCGGGGCCGGCTGGCCGCCCCGCCGCATCGTGTTGTCCTCGAAGGCACCCATGAAGCCGACCCCGTCGACCCGCACGGCCACGTCCTCGGGCACGGTGATCTCCACCCCGCCCCAGAACGCGAACACGTTGATGGTGACCTCGGACTCCTCGAACCGCGCGTGGGTCAGGTCGATCTCGACGCCCCCCATCACCGCCACGGCCGTGTGCGTGACCGGCACCACCCACTCGCCCTTGCGGCTCGCGCCGGACATCACCGCGATCGACGTGGACGGTCCCGGGGTGCCGCCGACCCGCGCGCTGGCGGGCAGCGGGGCGGCGCCGGCCACCGGCTGGACCGCGGCCGGGTGCGGCACGGCGAGCTGGTGGCCGGGCAGGTCGCTGGTGAGCGGCGCCAGCTCGGCGAAGGTCTTGGCCTGGTAGACCCGCTGCAGCCGGTCGTCCAGTTCGGCCAGGGTCAGCCGGCCCTCGCCCATGGCCTGGTGCAGTGCCTGGGCCACGCGTTCCCGGTCCTGGTCGGAGGCGCGGAACTGGCTGGGGTCAACGGGACCCGGCTGCTCGCTCACGCGCAGAAGTGTAGAGCGGTGCGGAAGCCGGGGCGGTGGACTCGGCGGTACTCGCCTCACCCCTGTCGCGGGCGGTGGTCCAGACCGGCGGTGGACCAGAGCCGGACCGTGCGGTCGGCGCCGGAACTGGCCAGCACCGCCCCGTCCGGGCTGAACGCCAGCGCGTTGACCGGCCCGCGGTGCCCGGTCAACGTGGTGATGAGGTGGCCGGTCGCGGCGTCCCGGACGCGGATGTCCGCGTCGGCGCCCGCGCTGGCCAGCAGCGCGCCGTCCGGGCTGAACACCACCGAGGTGGCGGGCGCGCCACCGGCGGCGCGGGCCCAGACCGCGGTGAGCGTCGCGGTGTCCCGCACGCACACGGTGCCGTCCGCGGCCGCGGTGGCCAGCCAGGTGCCGTCCGGGCTGACCGCCACGTCGTGCACGGCCACGTCGGCCGCCCGCCCCTGCCGGACGGGCCGCCGCTGGTCCAGCCGCCAGCACCGGATGGTGCCGGACCGGTCTGCGCTGACCAGATCGGCGCTGACCAGGTCCGCGCTGCCGGGGGTCTGCTGGGTGCTCGGGTGGAACGCCAGGGACGTGATCGGGGCGTGGTGGCCGGGCAGGGCGGTGCCGGTCCACGGCGCGCCTCGACCGGTCGCCGTGGACCAGAGCACGATCGTCTGGTCCGGGCCCACCCCGGCCAGGCTGGTGCCGTCCGGGCTGAACGCCAGCGCGGCACCGGAACCCCGGTCGTCGCCGGCCACACCCACCCGCCGCCAGGTCGCGGTCTCCCACACGGTGACCGCGCCGCGTGCGGTCACCGCGGCCAGCAGCGCGCTGTCCGGGCCGAACGCCAGCCGGGTGACCCGGTCGCGCCGGTCCGGCCGGGAGTGCGCGCCGGCCCGTACGGTGCCGACAACGCGCCACGGCCCGGTCCGCCAGCTCGTCACCCCGCCGCCCTCGGCGTAGCTGAACAAGCCGCCGTCCGGGCTGAACGCCACGGCCGAGGCGCGCGCCCGGACCAGGATGACGCTCTGGTCGGCGGCGAGCCGCTGCTGGAACCGGACCAGGTCGATGATGACGGCCAGCAGGACCACCGGGATCACCACGGCGGTGACCAGCACCCCACCCGGCGAGCGGACCAGGTCGGCGTGCGCGGTCAGCCACCACAGCAGCCCGACCAACAGCACCACCAGCAGGAACTCGCCGGTCTTGACCGCCGACGCGGCTGGCCGCACCCGGCTCACGCCACGCGGCAGGCGCATCCCACCGGCGCTGGCGGCGCGGCCCGGGGTCGACCCGCCGGTGGCGACGGGCGGCGCCGGCACCGGCTCCGGCTGGGCGGCGGGTGGTGCCGGCGCTGGCGGTGGCGGCGGTGCCTCGGTGCGCAGGGCGTCGGCCGCGGCCCGGGCCAGCTCCTGGTCGGCGCCGGTGCTGAGCTGGCGCAGGGTGTGCGTGGCGAGCTGGTCGCCCTGGCGGGCCAGGTCGGCCACGGCGGCGACGGCGGCCAGCCGGAAGTGCGGGAAACCACTGCGCAGCGCCTGCCGGATGGCCGGGGGCAGCCGGGGGTCCAGCCGCGGACCCCGGGGGCTGTGCGCGATGTGCAGCTCGCCGGTGACCTGCTCGTTGCGGGTCGGGGTCTGCTGCGGGGTGGCGGCCCTGACCTGGTCGTGGACGTAGTCGTACAGCTCCCTGGCGTCGATGACGCCGTCCGCGTCGAGGTCGGCCGCGCCGGTGCGCAGGCCCCGCACGACCGCCTCGGTGAACACCGACGGCTGGGCCACCCCGGCCACCTCGGCGGTGTCGTGCTCGAACGCGTACTGCACGGCGGTGGACGCGGTCATCACCGCGCAGCCCCGACCGGACCCGGCGGTCAGCTGGCTGAGCACGTCCACCGAGCCGGCCGCCCTGGCCACCTGCCCCGGTGGGAACGCGCCGGCGAAGCAGCAGTCCAGCCACACCACCACGGCGCGGGCGGCGCTCTGGTCGATCAGCCGCCGCACGAACTCGGCGGACACGCTGGTGGAGGCCAGCAGCCGGCGGTCGGTGTCGGTGGTGGCGAAGTGCAGCTCGCCGGCCTCGTCCTTGACGCCGTGCCCGGACACGTAGAACAGGACCAGCTCGTCGCGCCCCGCGTCCCCGAAGAACCGGTTGACCAGCACCCGGATCTCGTGCGACGGCCGGTCCAGCAGCACGTCCACGCCGAAGCCACCGATGGCGGGGTCGGCGAGCACCTCGGCCAGCGCGGCCACGTCGGCCTCGGGCGCGCGCAGGCTGGCGAACGTGGGATCGGTGTAGCGGCCGGTGGCCACCAGCAGCGCGCGCCGGCCCGACTCGGCCGGCGTCAGTCCCAGATCCGCCACAGCTTGACCGTGCGGTCGTCGCCACCACTGGCCAGCACCCGCCCGTCCGGGCTGAACGCCACCGACCGGACCGCTGCCCGGTGCCCGGTGTAGGTCCTGACCCGCCGCCAGGTTCCGGTGTCCCACAGGGTGACGGTGTTGTCCTCGCCGCAGCTGGCCAACAGGTTGCGCGTGGGGTGGACGGCCAGGGCGGTGATCCGGCCGCGGTGGGCGCTCATCAGCCAGCGCTCCTCCTTCTTCTTCCGCCAGGCCAAGGTGTCCCAGACCTCGATGCTGCCCACCCCGCTCCCGGTCACCAGCCACTCGCCGTCCGGACTGAACGCGACGACATGGGTCGGGGGGACGTCGCTGGTGAGGGTGGCCCGCGGCGACCAGTCCCCGGTGTTCCAGATCGCGACGGTGTTGTCCTCGCCGCAGCTGGCCAGCAGCGGCTTGGTGGGGTGGAAGGCCAGGCTGGTGACGGCGTGGCGGTGGCCGCGGGGCCCCGTCGTGGACCCCCACAGCTCGGTGCGCCAGATCGTGATGCCGCCGTGGTCGAGGCCGCCGACCAGCAGGCTGCCGTCCGGGCTGAACGCCGCGGACCGCACCCTGGTCCGCGGCGCGGCCAGGAGGTTGACCATGGTGCCGTCGACCCAGCGCACGATCCCGACCGCCCCGTCCTGGTGCACGGTGGCCAGCAGACCGCCGGTCGGGCTGACCGCGATCTGGTCGGCCACCCCGTCGGCCACGCTGATCTGCCTCGGCTTCTCGTGCCACCGCACCGTGCTCCGGCAGGTCACCGTGGGGGGACCGGCGTGGACCAGGCGCTCGCCGCGCGGGGTGAACGCGACCGCCCGGACCGCGACCGCGTCCCGGACCAGGGTGGTGCTGGTGTCGGCGGCGTCCCGGCGCACGATGGCCACCAGCCACCCGAGCACGACGAGGTCGAGCACGACCAGTCCGGCCGGAACCGCCCAGGTGAGCGGCGACGGGGCGTCCGGGTGTGGGAGCAGCCCGGTGAACCAGCCCGTGGTGGCCAGCCCCAGCGCGGTCGAGACCAGGCCCCACCACGCCATCGTGCGGGGCGGGGTGTTGCCGAGGCCCCTGGGCAGCTGGGACATGTCCACCGGCGGTCGCGGTGTGGACCAGGTCTCCCGCGCGGCGGCGGCGTGGCTCGGCCGGACCGGGGTGGCCTTGCCGGGCCGTGCTGTCGTGCCCGGCCCAGCCGGTGCCGTGGTGGCAGTGCTGGTGCTGGTGCGGTCCTGCTGCGCCGTCGTCGGCTTCGGGGCCGGCTTCGGGTCCGGCTCCGGTGTCGGTGCCGGTTCCTGTCTCGGTCTCGGCCTCGGTTCTGGTTCTGGTTCTGGTGTCGGGGGCGGGGTGAGCGCCGTGCCGGCCGCACCGGCCAGGAACGGGTCCGGGCCGTCGCGCAGCAGGCGCAGGGTGGCGCGGGCGCGTTCGTCACCGGCGTCGGCCAGTTCGGCCAGGGTGCGGACGGCGCCGAGTTGCATGTGCTTCAGGCCGCTGCGCAGGCCGTGCCTGATCACCGAGGGCAGCTCCGGGTCCAGGCGCGGGCCTCGGTTGCTGCGGGCGATGTACAGCTCGCCGGTGACCTGGTCGTTGCGGGTCGGCGTCTGCTCCGGGGTGGTGGCCTTGACCTCGTCGTAGACGTACGCGTACAGCTCGGCGGCGTTGATCTCGCCGTCGGCGTCCAGATCGGCCGCGCCGGTGCGCAGGCCCTCGACGATCGCGCCGGTGAACACCGACGGCGCGGCCGTGCCGGTCACGCCGGCCGTGCCGCGCTCGAACGCGTACTGGATGGCGGTGGACGCGGTCATCACCGCGCAGCCCCGGCCGGCGCGGGCGTCCAGTTGGGACAGCACGTCCACGCTGCCCTCGGCCTTGGGCACCACGCCGGCCGGGAACGCGCCGGCGTAGCAGCAGTCCAGCCACACCACGACCCGGCGGGCCGGGCTGTGGTCGATCAGGTCGCGGACGAACGCGGCCGGCACCCCGGTGGAGGCCAGCAGGGCGCGCTGGGTGTCGGTGGTGGCCAGGTGCAGCTGGCCGGTCTCGTCCTTGACGCCGTGGCCGGACACGTAGACCAGCACGAGGTCGTCGCGGCCGGCGGTGGTGAACAGCTCGTTGAGCCGCACCCGGACCTGGTGGGAGGGCTGGTCGGTGAGCACGTCCACGGCGTAGCCGCCGATCTCGGGGTCGCGCAGCACCCCGGCGAGCGCGGCCACGTCGGCCTGGGGCGCGCGCAGCCCGGCGAAGGCGGCGTCGGTGTAGGTGCCCGTGGCGATCAGCAGCGCGCGCCGCTCTCCGGCCATGGCACCCCCCGGCTCCCGCACCCCACCAACGGGGGCACAGCCGTGATCATATGGTCGCCCACCGTGGTCGCGGGACCGATAGTGTTGCGGTTCAGCCGCTTCAGGGGAGGGGACATGGTGACTGCTCCGGTGGTGTCCGTGACCGTGCTGGGCGAACCGGGCGAGGTGGACGAGCAGGCCCGGCAGCTGCGCGGCGAACTGCGCGCGCTGGACGTGGCGCGGGTGGAGTTCGCGCCAGGGGGTGAGCTGCCGCCGGGTGCCAAGGCGGTCGACCCGGCCACGGTCAGCACGATCATCGTGGCGCTGGCCAGCTCGCGGGTGCTGGTGCAGTTGGGCAAGGTGTTGCAGGACTGGGTGAACCGGGGCCGCGACCGCAAGATCGTGGTGCGCGACGGCGACCGCTCCCTGGAGATCACCGGCACCACGCGCGCCGACACCCAACGCGCGATCGACGAGTTCTTCGACCGCCCCGACCAGTAACCCCACCCGTTGGGGTGATCCCCCACCCCCACCCCGCGCGAGTCGACTGTGCAAACCCCCCGAGTTGACACTTCACGCAGGCCCAAACGGGTGACCCTCGCCCGATCGGACCACCCGGCACCGCCACCCCGCCGGCCTCAACTGGGCTGGCGCAGCGGCAGGCCGGCGGCCCGGTAGATGTCGTCGACCACGCTCATGGTGGCGATGGCGTCCTCGGGCGGGGTGAGCACCGGCGCACCGCGCAACACCGCGGCGGTGAACGCGTCCAGCTGGTAGGCGTAACTGGAGCGGCGGCCGAAGTGCTCGGTGCGGTGGTGGTCGTCGGTGCGCACGGCCAGCCGGTGGAAGTACTGCGGCGCGACCGGGTTGAGCACCCGCAGCTCGCCCGCGTCGCCCACCACCTTGGCCGAGATCCGCAGCGGCGTGGTCGGCGACCACAGCGAGGCCACCACCTGGCCGGTGTGCCCGGCCGGGAACCGCAGCCGCGCGCGCATGAACCGGTCCACGTCCACGCCGTGCCGCCGCGCCCTGGCGGACACCACCTGGGGTTCGCCCTCGGGGACGCCGCCGAGCAGCCGCACCAGGTGCACGGCGTAGCAGCCGGCGTCCATCAGCGCGCCGCCGGCCAGGTCGAACCGGTAGCGGATGTCGGAGAACCTCGGCAGCGGCAGGCACATCCACGCCTCCACGTGCTGGATCATGCCCAGCTCCCCGCTCTCCACGATGTTGCGCATGCGCTGCGCCAACGGGTGGTAGCGGTAGTGGAACGCCTCCAGCACCACCCGCCCGCTGTCCCTGGCCGCCCTGGCCACGGTGCGGGCCTCCTCGGCGTTGGCGGCGAACGGCTTCTCGCACAGCACGTGCTTGCCGGCGGCCAGCGCGGCCAGCGTCCACCGGCCGTGCAGGCCGTTGGGCAGCGGGTTGTAGACCGCGTCGATGCTGGGGTCGTCCAGCAGCGCCTGGTAGTCCCGGTGCACCACGGGAATGCCGTGCCGGCCGGCGAACTGGCGGGCCCGCTCGGGATCGCGCGCCGCGACCGCCACCACCCGCGCCTCGCGGGACCGCCGGGCCGGGCGGACGAGCGCGGTGGGCGCGATCCGGGCCGCGCCGAGGATGCCGATCCGCACGTGGTCCACCATTCGCCGTTCCCCTCGCTCGTGGCTGGTGCGCCGTTGACCAGGGCGCGCCTCGCCAGGCCGGGTCGGATCAGGCGCCGCGCGCCCCTGGCATCGTAGTGTCGAGCAGGGCCGTGCCGGTCTGGTAGAGCGCGACCAGCAGCGGACGCAGCAGCTGGCCGGCGGGGGTGAGCTGGTAGCTGGTGCGCACCGGGAAGCCGGCCGTCCGCCGCCGGTCCACCAGGCCCCTGGCCGCCAGTTCGCGCAGCCGCTCGGTGAGCACCTTGGCGCTGAGCGCGGGCAGGGCGGCGCGGAGTTCCCCGAACGAGCGCGACCCGTGCATCAGCTCGCGCAGCACCAGCGTGGTCCACCGGCCGGCGATGGCGGCCAGGGCCACCTCGACCGGGCAGTCCGGCTCCGGCCGCGCGGTCCGGCCCCGCTCGTCGGGCACCAGTTCCGGGTCCCACCGGCCGTGGGTTTCCGTTTGGTGACCCGTTCGCGGCCCGTCTTCACTGTGGTCATGACCACTCACCAGCCCACTCACCAGCCCGTTCGCCAGTCGACTCACCAGCGTGACGATAGCCAGCCGGCCGCGCTGAGCACCGCCGCCGAGGCGCACCCGGCGGCGTTCGCCCGCGCGTTCAACACCGGTCGCGGCGCGGTGGTGGACCAGCTGTACGAGCCGGGCGGGCTGCTCGTGCCGAGGCCGGGCGAGCCGGTCACCGGCGCGGCGCGGGCCAGGGCCAACCAGGAGCTGCTGGATCTCGGCCTGCCCATCCAGGTGCGGCCCCGGCACACCTACGTGGCCGGTGACCTGGCACTGCTCATCGTGGACTGGGTGATCGAGGGGACCGGCCCGGACGGCGCGCCCGTGCACGTGGCCGGCACCGCCACGGACGTGGCCCGGCGGGGCGCGGACGGCCACTGGCGGTACGTGATCGACAACCCGTTCGGCACGGCGTGAGCCGGGTGCGAGTTAGGCGGAGCGCCGCTCGCACGGCGTGAGCCGGTGAGCGGGGGAGCGGCACCGCCGCCCGGGGCGTGGGCTGGTTGGGCGAGGTCAGGCCGGTTCGGTTCACCCGTCGGCGCGGTCTGTCACCGGTTACCGTGTCTGCTCATGGACGTGCTTGTCGTCGATCACCCGCTGGCCCGCGCTCGGTTGACCACCATGCGCGATGCTCGGGCGGACAACGCCACCTTCCGGGCAGCGCTGCACGAGCTGACCGTGATGCTGGTCTACGAGGCCATGCGCGGTGCGCCGGTGACCACCGAGCGCGTGCACACCCCGGTGGCCAGGACCGTGGGCTACCGGCTGGCCAACCCGCCGCTGCTGGTCCCGGTGCTGCGCGCCGGCCTGGGCATGGCCGACCAGGCGCACAAGCTGATCCCCGAGGCCCAGATGGGGTTCGTCGGGTTGGCCCGCGACGAGACCACGCTGCGGCCCACGCCCTACCTGGAGTCGCTGCCGGAGAGCGTGGCCGACCGGCCCGTGCTGGTGCTGGACCCGATGCTGGCCACCGGCGGGTCCATGGCGCACACCATCACCCTGCTGACCGAGCGCGGCGCCACCGACGTGACCGCGGTGTGCGCGCTGGCCGCGCCCGAGGGCATCCGGCACCTGGAGGAGTCCGGGCTGCCGGTGCGGCTGGTGACCGCGAGCGTGGACGAGCGGCTCAACGACTCCGGCTACATCGTGCCCGGGCTGGGCGACGCCGGCGACCGGCAGTACGGCGCGGTGTGAGCGTGCGGCTGGGGCGGGCTAGCGCCGGCGCCAGCCGTTGACGTGCGCGCGCAGCGCGGTCTCGTACATCTGCTCCACCCCGGCCGAGCCGAGCAGGGTCGGCGCGGTGAGTTCCAGGCTGACCAGGCCGTGCGCGTTGGCCCAGGCGGCCAGGGCGATCTCCTGGGGCGGCTGGTCGGCCAGCACGCCCTCGGCCACGCCCCGGCTGGCCGCGGCCAGCAGCGGCGCGAACGTGCCGCGCACCTGGGTGGCGGCCTCCGGATCGGGCACGAAACCCGGGATGACCTGGTTGAACAGCACCGCGTACAGGTGCGGGTCGGACAGTGCGCCGGCCCGGTAGGCCAGGCCCAGCTGCACCAGGTCCTCCACCGGGTCGTCGGTGGCCGGGACCGCGGACAGGCGGTCGCCGAAGCGCTGGAACGCCTCCAGGTACAGCTCCCGCACCAGCCCGGGTTTGCCGCCGAACAGCGAGTACACCGCGGTGGTCGAGGTGTCGCACTCGCTGGCCAGCCGGCGCAGGCTCAGTGCCGCCGGTCCCTCGGCGGAGAGCAGTTCACCGGCTCGGTCGAGCAGCCGGACACGCAGGTTCTCGTCGTGTGTCTTGGGTCGTGGCACTGGCTTGAAACCTCGGCGGGGCTGGTTTGGTAACCGCGTTACTGTATGTCCGCGGGCCGGTGCACCCGCGTTGACCAGGCAAGGATGCCTCAGCGGAGGTGCTCGTCCCAGCAGGTGGTCGCCGAGGCGGTGTCGGGAGTGGTATCACGCTGGTACCGTGGCGGTGTGGCCATGACACTGCGTTTGACCGACGAGGAGAACGAGCGCCTCGCCGAACTCGCCGAGGCCGAGGGACGCTCGAAGCAGGAGATCGTGCGGCTCGCCCTGGCCGAGCGCTGGGCCAAGCTGCACAAGCAGGAACAGCTCGACGAGGTGCTCAGCCGGGTGCTGCCCCGGTACCGGAGCCTGCTCGACCGACTCGGCTCAGCCTGACCCCCGCCCACCGACCGAAGTGACCGCACTCGTTCGTGACGAACTACCTGGACGCCGGTGACCTGCTCATCCTGGCCACCGCGGCAACCGATGGCGACCTGCTGATCCGCGACCTCGGCCTGCTGGACTCGGCCGCGCACCGGCCGCGCTCCACCGTGCTGGGCGTGGAGGCCTACGACACGCTGTGGCTCAAGGCCGCCGCCCTGATGGACTCGATCGTGCGCGCCCGCCCGCTGGTGCAGGGCAACTGGCGGCTGGGCTGGGTGGCCGCGGTCACCTTCTGCGACATCAACGGCTGGTGGGTGGACGCCGACGAGGACGCGGCCCTCACCCTGGTGCGCGAGGTCGCACGCGGTCACGTGGAAGTGCCGGAAGCAGCGGGGCGGCTGGCCGCGTTCGCCACCGAAAAACCGGGCTAACCCGTCCTGAACTGGACATTCACCCGATTCGGTCGAGGTGGTACCGCTCACTCGGGTTGACCTGGAGCGTACTCCAGCTCCTACGGTCGACCACGTGAACTTCTCGATCGCGCAGGCGGCGGCCCGCAGTGGGCTGTCCATTGACACCTTGCGCTACTACGAGCGCATCGGCCTAGTGGACCCGCCGGCCAGGGACTCGGGCGGGCGCCGTTCCTACAGCGAGGACGACCTGGGCTGGCTGGAGTTCCTGACCAGGCTGCGCACCACCGGCATGCCGATCCGGATGATGCGGGAGTACGCCCGGCTGCGGCACGGCGGCGTCGGCACGGCCGCGCTCCGCAAGCAGATCCTGGTCGAGCACCGCGCCTCGGTCCGGGAACGCGTCGCCGAACTGACCAAGTGCCTCGACGTCCTCGACTACAAGATCGACCACTACGACCAGATCGAGCGCAAGCACGCCCACCTGCTCAACGACCTGCCTCAGGAGGCGACCGCATGACCCTGCCCACCCGACACCTCGGCCAGTTGCGGGTCAGCGCCCAGGGCCTGGGCTGCATGGGCATGAGCACCGCCTACGGCCAGCCCGACGACGCCGAGTCCATCGCCACCATCCACCGGGCGCTGGAGCTGGGGGTGACCCTGCTGGACACCGCCGACGTGTACGGGCTCGGCGCGAACGAGGAGCTGGTGGGCCGGGCCATCGCGGACCGGCGCGACCAGGTGGTGCTGGCCACCAAGTTCGCGTTCGTGCCCAGCGGGGACGCGGCCCACGGCACGCAGCGGCCGGTCCGGGGTGATGCCGCGTACGTGCGGCAGGCGTGTGAGGCGTCGCTGCGGCGGTTGGGCGTGGACCACATCGACCTGTACTACCAGCACCGGGTGGACCCGTCGGTGCCGATCGAGGAGACGGTCGGGGCGATGGCGGAGCTGGTGGCGCAGGGCAAGGTCCGCTACCTGGGGCTGTCCGAGGCGGGGGCGGCGACGATCCGCCGGGCGCACGCCGTGCACCCGATCACCGCGCTGCAGAGCGAGTGGTCCCTGTGGACCAGGGGCATCGAGGCCGAGGTCGTGCCGACCTGCCGGGAGCTGGGCATCGGCATCGTGCCGTTCTCCCCGCTGGGCCGGGGCTTCCTCACCGGCCAGGTCCAGTCCACCAAGGACATGCCGGCCGACGACATGCGCCGCGGCCTGCCCCGGTTCGCCGAGGGCAACCTGGAGCGCAACCTGGCGATCGTGGCGGCGTTGCGGGCGTTGGCCGAGCAGCGCGGGGTGAGCGCGGGCCAGTTGGCGTTGGCGTGGGTGCAGAGCCGGGGTGCGGACGTGGTGCCGATTCCGGGGACCAAGCGGCGCACCTACCTGGAGGAGAACGTGGCCGCGGTCGGCATCGAACTGTCCGAAGAGGACATCGCGGCGATCGAGGCGGCCGTGCCAGCCGACGCGGTGGCCGGCACCCGCTACACCGAGGAGAACGAGCGCCTGACCGGCCGCTGAACCGTCCAGTGTGGATTCGAGCTGATCTGGGGAGACGAGCAACCATGACAACGCTGCCGACTCGACGCCTGGGGGCGTTGACCACCAGCGCCCAGGGCCTGGGCTGCATGGGAATGAGCGAGTTCTACGGCAGTGGGGACGAGACCGAGTCCATCGCCACCATCCACCGGGCGCTGGAGCTGGGGGTGACCCTGCTGGACACCGCTGACATGTACGGCAGGGGCGCCAACGAGGAGCTGGTGGGTCGGGCCATCGCGGACCGGCGTGACCAGGTGGTGCTGGCCACCAAGTTCGGCATCGTGCGCGACGACGACCCGACGACCCGCGGCGTGCGGGGTGATGCCGCGTACGTGCGGCAGGCGTGTGAGGCGTCGCTGCGGCGGTTGGGCGTGGACCACATCGACCTGTACTACCAGCACCGGGTGGACCCGTCCGTGCCGATCGAGGAGACGGTCGGGGCGATGGCCGAGCTGGTGGCGCAGGGCAAGGTCCGCTACCTGGGGCTGTCCGAGGCGGGGGCGGCGACGATCCGCCGGGCGCACGCCGTGCACCCGATCACCGCGCTGCAGACCGAGTGGTCGCTGTGGACGCGCGACCTGGAGGCGGAGATCCTGCCGACCTGCCGGGAACTGGGCATCGGCGTGGTCGCCTACTCGCCGCTGGGCCGGGGCTTCCTCACCGGCCGGTTCGCCAGCGCCGGCGACTTCGACCCGAACGACATCCGGCAGACCAGCATGCCCCGGTTCGCCGAGGGCAACCTGGAGCGCAACCTGGCGATCGTGGCGGCGTTGCGGGCGTTGGCCGAGCAGCGCGGGGTGAGCGCGGGCCAGTTGGCGTTGGCGTGGGTGCAGAGCCGGGGTGCGGACGTGGTGCCGATTCCGGGGACCAAGCGGCGCACCTACCTGGAGGAGAACGTGGCCGCGGTCGGCATCGAACTGTCCGAAGAGGACATCGCCGCGATCGAGGCGGCCGTGCCAGCCGACGCGGTGGCCGGCACCCGCTACGCCGAGCAGATGCTCCCGCTGCTCAACCGGTAGCAGCCAACCGGCGGGGCTGACCGGATCAGGGCATCAGGCCGGCCGCGAGCGTGGCACCCAACTCCCAGCACGCTTCGAGGTCGGCCTTGCCCGGCTGCCCCAGCACCACCGCGGGTTCGGCGGCCTTCTCCCAGCCCATGCCCCTGGTGATGCCCTCCACCGCGCGCACCGCGCCCTCGACGCCCTGGTTGCCGTGCACGAACAGGCCGTAGGGGCGGCCCCTGGTCGCGTCCAGGCACGGGTAGTAGACCAGGTCGAACATGTGCTTGAGGGCGCCGCTCATGTAGCCGAGGTTGGCCGGCGTGCCGAGCAGGTAGCCGTCGGCGGCGAGCACGTCCACGGCGGTGGCGGCCAGGGCGGGCCGCACCACCACGGTCACGCCCTCGATCTCCGGCGCGGTGGCGCCCGCGTGCACCGCCTCGACCATCTCCCGCACCGCCGGGGACGGGGTGTGGTGCACGATCAGCAGGGTGGGCACGGCTGTCCGGTCGTTCGGTTCCGCCCCTGCTCCGCTCCGCGCTCGCGGACACTCGCCGCGCCGCCCACTCGCTGTCGCCGCACGGGTGCAGCCTGCCGGTCCCGACCGCGGCCCGCAACCGAGGATCGCCGGGGCGGTGCGGGCATGGCCGGTGCCGTCGGACCGGGATACTGGTGTCATGCTCGCTCCCCCCAATGTGCTGACCGGAAGCAGACGCCGGCGAATCACCTACGGGTTCGTGCTCGCCGGGGGGTTCGGCCTGGTCGGCCTGCCCCTGTTCGCCCTGTCGGTGTGGCCGACGGTGGACCACAGCGCGATCGGCGTGAACCTGTTGCTGATGGGTCTGGGCGTGTGCCTGACCAGCCTCGGCTACGCGTTCGGCCGGATCGCGGTCGCGGCGTGCACCGAGGACGGGGCCAAGCCGGTGAGCGCACCCACCATCCGGCCCTACCTGGTGGCCGGTGTCGCGCTGGTCATCGCCGTGCTCGCGCTGGTGTTCACGCTGATGACCGCCTGAGCCCCCGGCGGGGCTGACCCGGGTGAACCACCCGGGAACGGGGAACTCCGGCCGGCTCCGGCTGGCCCGGCCCGCCCGAGTTCCCCATTCCGCCGTCCGCGTGTTGCGGGCTGGGCACGAGGTGCGGCAGCGCGCGACCCGCCCGGGTGGACCGAGCAGGTGCGGCTCCGGTGTGGTGGGGCCGCCCGGTGGTTGGCTGGAACACTGGTCGCGTGCGCATGAACTCGCGAGCGTGGCGCGACCCCTTCCACGAGGTCGCCTGGGGTGTCATCGTCGCCAGGTTCCACGAGTTGGCCGGACAACACCCCGAGTTGCGCCACATGGCGCACATCGTCGACAGCGTGGTGGAGTGCGGGGGCGAGCAGCGACTGGCGGCGCTCACCTCCGTGCACGACCTGATCGTCACGGCGCGGCCGGTGCCGCAGCGGCCGCCCATCGAGGTCGTCATCGTCCGATCGCCCTGGTCGGGCTATGTGGGCGCGGGTGGCGTGTTCATCGAGCACCGTTCGATCACCGGCCACGATGACCGGATCTTCCGGCCAAGCGCCGAAGCCGTGCCGCTGTTCTGGCGTTTCATGAGCTACAAGTTCGGTGTGGAACCGGTGCGGGAGCGGCCGCCGAGCGCGGTGGGGTGACGTGTTCGCCGGCGACCGGCCACCGCCGCGGTTGTGGCTGGTCACAGGCGCGGCAGCGCAGCCCCCGCCCTCCCAGGGGGGCGACCCCGGCACCAGCCTATCCACGCCCACCCGCCACGGGAAGGCCAGCGAGAGCCCTGTGGACAACCTCGCTGGCCTGTGGACAACTCCCGGGTAAGACTGGTCCGATCAGGTGGTGTTGGCCAACAACTCGGTTACGGCCGACCGCAGGTCGGCCAGCCGTTCGCCCGCGCGCCGCCGGGCCGCGGTCAACCCCGGCTCCGCCACCGGCTCGATCACCTGCAGGTAGGACTTCAGCTTCGGCTCGGTGCCCGACGGCCGGACCACCACGCGCACGCCCGGCCCGGTCAGCCGCAGCCCGTCGGTGCGCGGCAGCAGGTCTTCCACCTCGATCGCCACCCCGGCCAACTCGGCCGGCGGTCGCGCGCGCAGCCGGGCCATCAGCGCGCCGATCTGGCTCAGCTCGGTCACCCGCACCGACACCTGGTCGGTCAGGTGCACGCCGTGCTCGGCGGCCAGCTCGTCCAGCGCGTCCAGCAGGCTGCGCCCCGCCGCCTTCAGGCCCGCGGCGAGATCGCAGGCGAGCACGGCCGCGGAGATGCCGTCCTTGTCGCGCACCCCGTCCGGGTCGACGCAGTGCCCGAGCGCCTCCTCGTAGGCGTAGACCAGTCCGGTTCCCGCACCGTCCACACCGGACCGGACCAGCCACTTGAACCCGGTCAGCGTCTCGTCGTAGCGCACGTTGTGCTTGCGCGCCACGGATTCCAGCTGGCTCGCCGACACGATCGTGGTGGCCACCAGCGGGTCCGGGTGCGCCGTTCTGTCCAGAGTGGACAGCACGTGCTCGCCGAGCAGCACGCCGGTCTCGTCACCGCGCAGCATCCGCCACGAGCCGTCCCGCTCCCGCACGCCCAGCGCGCACCGGTCCGCGTCCGGGTCGAGCGCGATCGCCAGGTCGGCCTCGGTGCCGGCGGCCAGCTCCAGCAGCAGGTCGGCCGCGCCCGGTTCCTCCGGGTTGGGGAATGACACGGTGGGGAAGTCCGGGTCGGGCTCGGCCTGCTCGGCCACCAGCCGCACGTCGGTGAAGCCCGCGCGGCGCAGCGCCGTCACGGCCGTGTCCGCGCCCACCCCGTGCATGGCGGTCAGCACCACGCGCAGCTCGCGCGCGGCACCGCGCGGCAGACCGGCCACCCGGTCCAGGTAGGACTCGATCAGCGGCTCCTCGACCAGCCCCCAGTCGGCCGAGGTGGGCACGGCCATGGCGGAGGCCACCGCGCTGATCGCCGCCTCGATCTCCCGGTCGGCCGGCGGCACGATCTGGGTGCCGTCGCCGAGGTAGAGCTTGTAGCCGTTGTCGCCGGGCGGGTTGTGCGACGCGGTGATCTGGATGCCGGCGACCGCCGGCTGGTGGCGGGTCAGGTGGGCCAGCACCGGCGTGGGCAGCGGCCGGGGCAGCATCCGCACCTGGAACCCGGCGGCGGCGAGCACCCCGGCCGCGGCCGAGGCGAACCGCTCCGACCCGTGCCGCGCGTCCCGGCCCACCAGCACCAGCCCGCCGGCGTGGCCCCGGGCGCGCAGCCAGTCGGCCAGCCCGGCCGTGGTGCGCACGACCACGGCCACGTTCATGCCGTTGGGGCCGGCCCGCACCGGCCCGCGCAGCCCGGCCGTGCCGAAGGTGAGCGGGCCGGACATCCGGTCGGTCAGCTCGGTCACCGCCGTCGGCTTGCCGGCCATGGCCTCGGCCAGCACCCGCTGGAGTTCGGCGCGGGTGCCGTGGTCCGGGTCGTCGGCGATCCAGCGGAACGCGGCGTCGCGCAGGTCAGGTCGCAGCGTCACGAGGTCACCCCACCCAGCGGTGTCACGCCTGGCCGGCCAGGTCGCGCAGCAGCTCACCCATGCGGCCGGCCGCGTCCCGACCGGCGGCCAGCACCTCCTCGTGGTTGAGCGGCTCCCCGGTCATGCCCGCGGCCAGGTTGGTCACCAGGGACAGGCCGAACACCTCGGCGCCGGCCGCCCTGGCCGCGATGGCCTCCAGCACCGTGGACATGCCGACCAGGTCGGCGCCCAGGGTGCGCAGCATCCGGATCTCGGCGGGCGTCTCGAAGTGCGGGCCGGGCAGGCCGGCGTACACGCCCTCGGCCAGGCTCGGGTCGATGCGCTGCGCCAGCTGGCGCAACCGCGCCGAGTACAGGTCGGTCAGGTCCACGAAGTGCGCGCCGACCAGCGGTGACGTCGCGGTCAGGTTCAGGTGGTCGCTGATCAGCACGGGCTGGCCGACGCGCATGCCCTCGCGCAGGCCACCGGCCGCGTTGGTCAGCATCACCGTGCGGCAGCCGGCCGCCACGGCCGTGCGCACGCCGTGCACCACGCGCCGCACACCGTGGCCCTCGTAGTGGTGGGTGCGACCGAGCAGCACCAGCACCCTCGTCTCGCCCACCCGCACCGAGCGCATGGTGCCGCCGTGACCGAGCACCTTGGGCGCGAGGAAGCCGGGCAGTTCGGCCATGGGCACCTCGGCCTCGGGCGTGCCGATGATGTCCGCGGCTGGCGCCCAGCCGGAGCCGAGCACCACGGCCACGTCGTGCTTGTCCACCCCGGTGCGCTCGGCGATGGCCCGCGCGGCCGCGGCGGCCAGGGTGTCGGTTTCCCGGGTGTCGGTGATGGCAGCGGTGTCGTCTTTGGTACCGGTCACGAGCCAGAGCCTAAGCCAGCACCGGCCGGTCACCCGCCGAGCCCGCGCCCGACGGCGGGCTCAGCCGGTGGTGGCGAAGGTCGGCATGATCTTCGCGAACAGCTCGCGCTGGCCGTTCTCCTCGTGGTCGGAGGGCACGCTCACGCCGACCACCCACAGGTCGCTGCCCACCGGCAGCACCCGCAGGAAGTGGGTGCGGCGCTGGGTCGGCTCGGGCTCGGTGGTCCGGCTGGCGGGTGACCGCTGGGCGCGCTCCACGGTCCGGTAGACCAGGGTGCGGGCCGGCTCCGGCCCGGTCGTGGCGGTCTTGTCGACCTGCTGGACCTGCTCCACGTAGCCGCCATCGGGCCAGGGCTCGCTCACCGCCGCCAGGTACTCGCTGACCTGGTAGGTGGGGAAGAACCTGGGGTAGCGCTGCACGGTCAGCTCGTCCTCGCCGTAGGGCGAGACGAAGTGCACCACGGTGCTCGGCGGTAACGAGTCGCCGGCCCGTTGCTCCACGTACTGCGACCAGCCCTGCGGCACGTGCAGGCTGAACCGGCCGCCCTGCTCGCCCATGGCGGTGATGGCCTGGGCGGTGGTCGGCGCCAGCCCCTCCATGGGCGAGGCCGGTTGCGGGCTCACCGTGGACGTCGCCGGCGGCAGCACCGCCTGCCCGCTGACGGTCCTGGCCAGCACGAATCCGGTCACGCTCGCCAGCACGAACAGCACCACCGCGACGAGCACCACCAGGGTGTCGCGCACCCGGCGCCGGGCCGGTGCGACACCGGTGCCGGTGCCGACGCTGGTATCCGTGCTGGTGCCCGTACTGGTATCCGTGCTGGTGTCCGTGCCGGGACCGGTGCTGGTGCCCGTGCTGGTGTCCGTGCTGATCGCGACGAACGGGCGCACCTTTGTCGGGGCGGTGTCGGCCAGCGGGAACGGCAGCGGCCCTGGGTCGGCGGCGAGCGGTGCGGCGGCAGCGGGCGAACCGGCCTCGGGCGAACCGGCCTCGGGCAGCGGGGACGACGGCGGGGCCGACGAGGCGGCCGCGCCGGGGCCGAACGGCAGCGGGCCGGGGTCCGCGGCCAGGGGCGTGTCCGGGGCGATGGCCGGCTTGGCCCGGCTCGGCTGCCTCGGTCGGCGTGGCCGCTCGGGCAGCGCCGCGGTGCCGGTGGCCCGGCCGCCGCCCTCACCGCCGCGAACCTCCCCGGTGGGTGGGAAGACCTGGGCACCCGGCTCGGGCAGCAGCGAGTAGATCTGCTTGCGCACCTCGACCAGGGGCAGGCGCTCGGCCGGGTCCTTGACCATCAGCGCGGTGATCACCGGTTCCAGCTCCCCGGCCCGCGTCGGCCTCGGCACCGGCGCCTGGATCACCTGGGAGACGGTCTCCACCGGGTCGCCGTCCGCGTCGTAGGGCGGGTGGCCCTCGACCGCGGCGAACAGGGTGGCGCCCAGCCCCCACAGGTCGGCGGCGGGGGTGACCTCGTCGCCGGAGGCCACCTCCGGCGCGATGTAGGCGGGCGAACCCAGCACCATGCCGCTGCTGGTCATGGTGGCCTCGGCCATGTTGCGGGCGATGCCGAAGTCGGTGAGCTTGATCCGCCCGTCCTCGCCGACCAGCACGTTGCCCGGCTTGACGTCGCGGTGGGTGATCCGGGCGCGGTGCGCGGCCTCCAGCGCGGCGGCCACGGCGTCGGCCACCGCGGCGGCCTGGGTGGTGTTCAGCGGTCCCTGGGCGCGCAGCAGCTCCCCGAGGCTGTAGGACGGGACCAGCTCCATGACCACGTACGGCTCGCCCTCGTGCCGCACCACGTCGTGCAGGGTGACCACGTTGGGGTGGGACAGGGTGGCGATGGCGCGTGCCTCGCGCAGGGTGCGCTCGCGCAGCTCGTCGGCCTCGGTCTCGGGCATGCCCAGTGGACGCAGCACCTCCTTGACGGCCACGCGGCGGAGCAGCACCTCGTCGTAGGCGGCCCACACCGTGCCCATCGACCCGCGGCCAAGCACGCGCTGCAACCGATAGCGGTCCGCGATCAGGCGTTCGGGTGAAGGGGGGTCCACATCCACGCCCCCTATTCTTCACAAGCACCCACCAGGACGGGCATAGGTCCGGTTTTAGGGGTCATGCTTACGGTGATTTGTAGATAGGTTTTTCTCGACCAACTGCATCGTTCACGGCGGCTCAGCTCACACAACCGGCCGAGCTACTAATAAGTAACATTGCGGGGCATGATGGAGTCGTCTGGCGAGTTGACACTGGCCGCCGAATTTCCCACGGCGACCAGGAACGACTGGCGTGCTCTGGTCGAGGGGGTGCTCCGGAAGTCGGGAGTGGACACCGCGGCGCACTCCGGACCGGTGGAGCAGCTGCTGACCAGCACCACCTACGACGGAATCACGATCCAGCCGCTGTACACCGCCGACGACCGGGCACCCGACCCCGGCCTGCCCGGCCTGCCGCCGTTCGTGCGGGGCAGCCGGCCGCAGGGCGCGGTGCTGACCGGGTGGGACGTGCGCCAGCGCCACGGTCTCGGCACCACCCCCGCCCAGACCCGGGACGCGGTCCTGGCCGACCTGGCCGGCGGCGTCACCTCGGTGTGGCTGCGGGTGGGCCAGGGCGACGGCGTGCCCGTGACCGAGTTGGCCACCGCGCTGGACGGCGTCCACCTGGACCTGGCCCCGGTCGTGCTGGACGCGGGCGCGGAGTTCGCCGAGGCCGCGGCCGAACTGCTCCGCCTGCACACCGACCAGGCCGTGCCGGCCAGCCAGGTCAGCGGCAACCTCGGCGCCGACCCGCTCGGGCTGCTCGCCCGCACCGGCGCCGCGCCGGACCTGGCGCAGGCCGCCGCCCTGGTGGTGCGCTGCGCCCCGCGGTACCCCCGGCTGCGCACCCTGGTGGTGGACGCGCTGCCCTACCACGACGCGGGCGGCTCGGACACCCAGGAACTGGGCTGCTCCATCGCGGCCGGCCTGGCCTACCTGCGTGCGCTCACCACCGCCGGCCTGCCCGTGGACGTGGCCTGCGGCCAGCTGGAGTTCCGCTACGCGGCCAGCACCGACCAGTTCCTCACCATCGCCAAGCTGCGCGCGGCCCGCCGGCTGTGGGCCCGGGTCACCGAGGTGTGCGGGGCGGGTGAGCCGGCCCGCGCGCAGACCCAGCACGCGGTCACCTCGGCGGCCATGATGACCCGCCGCGACCCGTGGGTGAACATGCTGCGCACCACCATCGCCTGCTTCGCGGCCGGCGTCGGCGGGGCCGAGGCCATCACCGTGCTGCCGTTCGACTCGGCCATCGGCGTCTCCGACGACTTCGCCCGCCGCGTCGCCCGCAACACCCAGGCGGTGCTGGTGGACGAGGCCAGGCTGGCCGGGGTGATCGACCCGGCCGGCGGCTCCTGGTACGTGGAACGGCTCACCGACGAGCTGGCGCACACCGCGTGGGCGTGGTTCCAGGACATCGAGCGCGCCGGCGGCCTGGCCGCCGCGCTGACCTCGGGCCTGGTCGCCGACCGGCTGGCCGAGACCTGGGCGCGCCGCTCGGCCAACCTGGCCGACCGCACCGACCCGATCACCGGCGTCAGCGAGTTCCCCAACCTGGCCGAACAACCGGTGATCCGACCACCCGCGCCCACCCCGGCCGAGCCGACCGGCGGCCTGCCGCGGGTGCGCTACGCCCAGGCCTGGGAGGCCCTGCGCGACCGCGCGGATCGGCTGGCCGCCAGGCCAGGCGAGCGCGGTGATGGCGCCCGGCCAGCCGTCTTCCTGGCCACCCTCGGCCCGGTGGCCAGGCACAACGCCCGCGCCGGGTTCGCGGCCAACCTGTTCAACGCGGGCGGCATCGCCACCCCGTCGGCCGGCGCCACCCGGGACACCGCCGAGGTGGTGGCCGCGTTCCAGGCCAGTGGCGCGCGCATCGCCTGCCTGTGCGGCACCGACGGCGACTACGCCGAGCGGGCCGCTGAGGTGGCCGCCGCGCTCAGGGCGGCGGGTGCGCACCGGGTGCTGCTGGCCGGCCGGCCCAAGCCCGACTACACCGACGCGGACATCGACGAGTTCGTCCACCTGGGCTGTCCCGCCCTGGACATCCTCACCAGCACCCTGGACGCTCTGGAGGCCACGCCGTGACCGTTTCCGACTCCGCGTCTGCCGCACACGGGCAGGTGGCCGGCACCGGGCCCGGTCCGGCGGTGATCCCCGACTTCACCCAGGTGGAGCTGGGTGAGCCCGCGCCGGCCAGCACCGCCCGGTGGCAGGCCGCGCTGCACGAGCAGACCGGCAAGGGCAGCGACGCCCTGGTCTGGGAGACCCCGGAGGGCATCGGGATCCGGCCCGTGCACACCGCCGCCGACCTGGAGGGCCTGGACTTCCCGCACGGTTACCCGGGCATCGCGCCGTTCCTGCGCGGCCCCTACCCGACCATGTACGTGACCCAGCCGTGGACCGTGCGCCAGTACGCCGGGTTCTCCACGGCCGAGGAGTCCAACGCGTTCTACCGGCGCAACCTGGCCGCCGGGCAGAAGGGCCTGTCGGTCGCGTTCGACCTGGCCACCCACCGCGGCTACGACTCCGACCACCCCAGGGTCGCCGGGGACGTGGGCATGGCCGGCGTGGCCATCGACTCCATCTACGACATGCGCCAGCTGTTCGACGGCATCCCGCTGGACCGGATGAGCGTGTCCATGACCATGAACGGCGCGGTGCTGCCGGTGCTCGCGCTGTACGTGGTGGCCGCCGAGGAACAGGGGGTGCCACCGGAGAAGCTGGCCGGGACCATCCAGAACGACATCCTCAAGGAGTTCATGGTCCGCAACACCTACATCTATCCGCCGGGGCCGTCGATGCGGATCATCTCCGACATCTTCGCCTACACCTCGCAGCGGATGCCCAAGTTCAACTCGATCTCCATCTCCGGCTACCACATGCAGGAGGCCGGGGCCACCGCCGACCTGGAGCTGGCCTACACCCTGGCCGACGGCGTGGAGTACATCCGGGCCGGGCTGGACGCGGGGCTGGCCATCGACTCGTTCGCGCCGCGGCTGTCGTTCTTCTGGGCCATCGGCATGAACTTCTTCATGGAGGTCGCCAAGCTGCGGGCGGCCCGGCTGCTGTGGGCCAAGCTGGTCAACCAGTTCGGGCCGAGCAACCCGAAGTCGCTGTCGCTGCGCACGCACTCGCAGACCTCGGGCTGGTCGCTGACCGCGCAGGACGTGTTCAACAACGTGGCCCGCACCTGCGTGGAGGCCATGGCCGCTACCCAGGGGCACACCCAGTCGCTGCACACCAACGCGCTGGACGAGGCGCTGGCGCTGCCCACCGACTTCTCCGCGCGCATCGCTCGCAACACCCAGCTGCTGCTGCAACAGGAGTCGGGCACCACGCGGGTGATCGACCCGTGGGGCGGCAGCGCGTTCGTGGAGCGGCTCACCCACGACCTGGCGCACCGGGCGTGGCGGCACATCAGCGAGGTCGAGGCGGCCGGCGGCATGGCCAGGGCGATCGACGCGGGCATCCCCAAGCTGCGCATCGAGGAGGCGGCCGCGCGCACCCAGGCGCGCATCGACTCCGGGCGCCAGCCGGTGATCGGCGTGAACAAGTACCGCATCGACAACGACGAGCAGATCGAGGTGCTCAAGGTCGACAACGCGGGCGTGCGCGCCAGCCAGATCGAGAAGCTGCGGCGGCTGCGGTCCGAACGGGACGGTCAGGCGGTGGCGGCCGCGCTGCGCGCGCTGACCAGGGCCGCCGAGGCGGCCCCCTCGCCATCGCACGAGCTGGACCAGAACCTGTTGGCGCTGGCGATCAACGCGGCCAGGGCCAAGGCCACGGTCGGGGAGATCTCCGACGCGCTGGAGCGGGCGTGGGGTCGGCACTCCGGGCAGATCCGCACGATTTCCGGGGTGTACCGGGAGGAGGTGGGCTCGGTGTCCACTGTGGACGAAACCAGGGCGGTGGTCGACGCGTTCGCCAGGCTGGAGGGCCGCCGGCCGCGCATCCTGGTGGCGAAGATGGGCCAGGACGGCCACGACCGCGGCCAGAAGGTGATCGCCACGGCCTTCGCCGACCTCGGCTTCGACGTGGACGTGGGCCCGCTGTTCCAGACGCCGGCCGAGGTGGCCAGGCAGGCGGTCGAGGCCGACGTGCACATCGTCGGCGTGTCCTCGCTGGCCGCCGGGCACCTCACCCTGGTGCCGGCGCTGCGCGAGGAACTGGTGGCGCTGGGCCGCGAGGACGTGATGGTCGTGGTCGGCGGGGTGATCCCGCCGCAGGACTTCGACGCGCTGCGGCAGGCCGGCGCCTCGGCCATCTTCCCGCCGGGCACGGTGATCGCCGACGCCGCCGCGGACCTGCTGCGCCGCCTGGCCACCCAGCTGGGCCATGACGAACTCGGCTCTGAAGCACCCGGTGCCGGGGCGTCCAGTGCCGGGACGGCCGACCCGGGTTCGTCGGACCCGGGTTCGTCGGGCTCGGGTGCGTCGGTCGGGTAGGTCGGGTACCACGCATGCCGCCGCCTCGCATCGACGTCCGCGAGTACGCCAAGGGCGTGCTCGCCGGTGACCGCGCCCGCCTGGCCAGGGCGATCACCCTGGTCGAGTCGACCAGGCCGGACCACCGCGCACTGGCCCAGGAACTGCTGGTCGAACTGCTGCCGCACGCCGGGAACGCGCACCGGGTGGGCATCACCGGCGTGCCCGGCGTGGGCAAGTCCACGTTCATCGACGCGCTCGGCACCATGCTGACCGGTGCCGGGCACCGGGTGGCCGTGCTCGCGGTGGATCCGTCGTCCAGCCGGACCGGCGGCAGCATCCTGGGTGACAAGACCAGGATGGCCCGGCTCGCCGTGGACCCGGCCGCGTTCATCCGGCCCTCGCCCACCGCCGGCACCCTGGGCGGGGTGGCCAAGGCGACCAGGGAGACCATCGTGCTGGTCGAGGCGGCCGGCTACGACGTGGTGCTGGTGGAGACCGTCGGCGTTGGCCAGTCCGAGATCGCCGTGGCCAACATGGTCGACTGCTCGCTGTTCCTGACCCTGGCGCGCACCGGCGACCAGTTGCAGGGCATCAAGAAGGGCGTGCTGGAACTGGCCGACGTGATCGCGGTGAACAAAGCGGACGGTCCACATGAGACGGACGCGCGGCGGGCCGCCCGCGAACTGTCCGGGGCGCTGCGGCTGCTCCGCACGGCCGGTGCCACCTGGACCCCGCAGGTGCTGACGTGCAGCGGCCTGCACGGCACCGGCCTGGCCGAGGTGTGGCAGCAGGTCGAACAGCACCGCGACACCCTGGCCGGCACCGGTGAGCTGGCCGAGAAGCGTCGCCGCCAACAGGTCGACTGGACCTGGGCGATGGTCCGCGAGGAGCTGCTGACCCGCCTGACCAACCACCCCGCCGTCCGCGAGGTGGTCCCCGAGGTGGAGGCGGCCGTCCAGGCCGGCGAACTCACCCCCACCCTGGCCGCCGAACACATCCTGTCCGCCTTCACCAAACCCTGACCCGCCAACCAGGCACCAGGGCTAACCCGATCAGGCGACCCCGCTCCCACCGATCATTCCCCCAGCTCACCCCGCGAGTCATGCCCTCCGCACCCGCGAGTCGACGTTGCAAACCCCGCGAGTTGCACGTTCAGCGCGCGCGAGTCGACATCTCAGGCAGGGCCGTTCGGGTGAACGCGGAATGGGTCGTTCCGGTGATGGGACGGAATCGGCACGGGCTTGCCCGAGCCCGGAACGGGGTCGGCCCGAGCATGGTGCCGGCCCGAACGCGATGCCGGCCCGAACACAGCGCCGGCCCGAACACAGTGCCGGCCCGAACACAGCGCCGGCCCGAGAACGGTGCGGGCGCGGGAACGGGGCCGGATCAGCCTGGCTGTCCCAGCGCGGCGACCAGTTCGAGGGTGCGGGCCTGTTCCTCCCCGGTGCCGAACGGAGACGCCAGGAACTCGGTCGCGCCGGCATCGGCGTAGCGGCGGATCTCCCGCTCCACAGTGGACTCGTCGCCGACGATCGCCACGTCCGCCGGTCCGGCCGCGCCCTCCCGGTCGAGCACGGCGCGGTAGCTCGGGGGCGTGTCGCCCATCGCCGAGTGCTGCGCGGCCAGTTCGGCCTGGCGCGCGGCGGCGTCCGCGGTGACGCACACCCGCACCCCGACCACCACGCGTGGCGCTGCTCGGCCGGCCGCGGCCGCGGCCCGGGTGATGCCCGGCACGATGTGCCCGGCGAGCGTGTTCGGGCCGGTGAACACGGTCACCGTGCCGTCAGTCAGTTCACCGGCCAACCGCAGCATGGCCGGCCCGAGCGCGGCCACCACCAGCGACGGCGGCGTGGCGCCCGCGACGGTGAGCGTGGCCGAGGCGGCGAGGGTCTCGCCCTGGTGGTCCACGGTCTCGCCGCGCAGTGCCGGTGCGAGCACCGACAGGTACTCGCGCATGTGCCGGGCCGGCCGGTCGAAGGGGATGCCGAAGTTGCCCTCGATGATCGACCGGTGGCTCAGGCCGATGCCCAGGGTGAGCCGGTTGCCGATGGCGGCCTGGGTGGTGAGCGCCTGGCTGGCCAGCGCCAGCGGGTGTCTGGGGAAGGTGGGCACGACGGCGGTGCCCAGGCCGATCCCGGGCACCTCGCGGCCGGCGACCGCGAGCGCGGTGAGCGCGTCGAAACTCAGCACCTGCAGCAGCCACGCACTGGACAGTCCGACGCTGGCCGCGGCGCGCACCTGCTCGACGATCTGGACGGGGGAGAGCCCCGGGTCAGTGATCCACAATCCATGTCGCACGCCGTTATCGTGTGTCAGTCGTCAGCGCGGTAGAAGAAGGCACTTTTTTGTCACGCTGGCACATCGCGGTAACCGTCCGGTGGTCTCTCGGGCGGTCGGACGAGTTCGTCTCCGCTTGGCACACCCGGTCGACGCCAGGCGGTCGGGTGGAGTTGCCCCGAGGTGTTCGATCACCGTTGTACACTCTTGTGGTCGACCTGGGTCGAACACCTGTCGCTCGACGTGAAAGGCAGCGATCCCAATGCCCCTGGTGCGCATCGACCTGTCCGCCGCCCGCCCACCCGCCCAGCGCCGTGCCATCGCCGACGGCGTGCACCGCGCTCTTGTCGACGCCATCGGCATCCCGCCGGCCGACCGGTTCCAGATCGTCACCCCGCACGCCACCGACGAGCTGATCTTCGACCCGACCTACCTGGACGTGGCCCGCCAGGACGTGGTCTCCATCCAGATCACCCTGGTCGCCGGCCGGCCGAGGGAGCGGAAACTCGACCTGTTCCAGCGGATCACCGAGAACCTGGTCGCGGCCGGCGTCCGGTCCGAGGACGTGTTCGTCACCCTCGTCGAGAACGCGCTGGACAACTGGTCGGTGGGCCACGGCCGCGCGCAACTGGTCGAACTGGGATCGGTGGCCGGCCTGTCGGACACCCCCTGATCCGGCTGCCCGGTGCTGATCGCCCCGCCCGCCGCGGAGCCCGGGGGCCGGACGGCGTGTTCCGCCGGACGCGGTCGACGCCCTGTACGTGCCCGGCACTGCCAGGCATGATGCGCGCCGTGACACTGGTTATGGGTATTGACTCGTCCACCCAGTCGACCAAGGCGCTGGTGGTGGACGCGGACACGGGACAGGTGGTGGCCGAGGGCAGGGCCGGCCACCCGGACGGCACCGAGGTGCATCCGGACGTGTGGTGGTCGGCCTGCCAGGAGGCGATCGGCCAGGCGCGGGCCGCCGCGCCCGGGCCGGTCGAGGCGATCGCGGTGGCCGGGCAGCAGCACGGCATGGTCACCCTGGACCAGGCCGGTGCGGTGGTGCGGCCGGCGCTGCTGTGGAACGACACCCGGTCGGCGCCGCAGGCCAGGACACTGGTGGCGCGGGACGGCGCGGACGCCTGGGCCACGCGCACCGGGCTGGTCCCGGTGGCCAGCTTCACCGTGACCAAGCTGGCCTGGCTGGCCGAGCACGAGCCGGCCAACGCCGACCGGGTGGCCAGCGTGCTGCTGCCGCACGACTGGCTGACCTGGCGGCTGGGCGGCCAGCAGGCCAAGCACACCGACCGGGGTGACGCCTCGGGCACCGGGTACTTCTCGCCGGCCACCGGGCAGTGGCTGCCCGACCTGCTGGCCGAGTCGTTCGGCGGGCGCCGGCCGGACCTGCCGGAGGTGCTCGGCCCCAACCAGTCCGCCGGCCGCACCCCGGACGGCGTGCTGCTCGGCGCGGGCACCGGCGACAACATGGGCGCGGCCCTCGGCCTGGGCATCGGCCCGGGTGACGTGGTGGTCTCACTGGGCACGTCGGGCACGGTGTTCGCGGTGGCCGAGCAGCCCACCGCCGACCCGACCGGCATCGTCGCCGGGTTCTGCGACGCCACCGGCCGGTTCCTGCCGCTGGTGTGCACGCTCAACGCCGCCCGGGTGCTCACCACCACGGCCACGATGCTCGGCACCGACCTGGCCGGGCTGGACGAGCTGGCGCGGCGGGCCGAGCCGGGCTCGGGCGGCCTGGTGCTGCTGCCCTACCTGGACGGTGAGCGCACCCCCGACCTGCCCGACGCCAGCGGCACGCTGACCGGGCTGCGCCGGGGCAACGCCACGCCGGAGAACCTGGCCAGGGCCGCGGTCGAGGGCATGCTGTGCGGGCTGGCCGACGGCATCACCGCGGTGCGGGACGCCGGCGTGACCGTGCGGCGGGTGCTGCTGATCGGTGGCGCGGCCCGCTCGGCCGCGGTGCGGGAGGTGGCCGGGACGCTGTTCGGGGTGCCGGTGGAGGTGCCGGAGCCGGCCGAGTACGTGGCGCTGGGCGCGGCCAGGCAGGCGGCGTGGGCGCTGTCCGGGGCGGCCGAGCCGCCGGTGTGGGCGCTGCGCGCGGAGCGGAGCGAACCCGCGCACACCGAGGCCGGACAGGCGGTGCGCGCGGCCTACGCGCGGGCCCGCAACCAGGTGCACGGGATCTAGTCGCACCGACGAACCCCGCTGACGGGTTGACCGGGGCGCCGGCCGCGCCTACTTTGTTGGACCAATAAACGAAGTGGCCGGGAGGTGAGCGTGGACGGGTCGTCGCCCAGGGAGCTGCCGGCGCGGGACCGGGGGCACTCGCCCCGCGACCAGCCCGGGCTGCGCCGCGCCAACCTGGCACTGGTCCTGCGCGCGCTGCGCGAGCACGGCCCGCACTCCCGTGCCGGCCTGTCCCGGCTCACCGGCCTGAACAAGGCCACCACCTCCAGCCTGGTCGCCGAGCTGGAGCAGCGCCGGCTGGTGCGGCTCGGCGACGCCGTGCCCAACCAGTTCGGCCGGCCGGGGCACCTGGTCGAACTGCGCCCCGCCGCGGTGTGCGGCATCGGGCTGGAGGTCAACGTCGACTACCTGGCCGTGGCCGTGGTCGATCTGCCGGGCAACCTGGTCGAGCACCGCCGGATCGCCGCCGACGTGGTCGCGCTGGGCCAGGACCGGGCCCTGGACCGGCTCGCCGAACTGGCCGAGCACGGCCTGGCCCACGTGCGCGGGCTGGCCGGCTGGGTCAGCGGCATCACCGCGGCCGTGCCCGCGCTGGTGGACAGCGACAACGGCGTGGTCCGGTTCGCGCCCAACCTGGGCTGGCGCGAGCTGCCCGTGGTCGAGGGACTGGCCCGCCGGCTGGGCCTGCCCGCCGACCAGCTGGGCGTGCACAACGACGCGAACCTGTCCGCGCTGGCCGAGTACGCGCACGGGGTGGCCGCCGGCAGCGGCGACCTGCTCTACCTGACCGGTGAGGTCGGCGTCGGCGGCGGGGTGATCGCCGGCGGTCAGCTGCTGCGCGGCGCCACCGGGTTCACCGGCGAGGTCGGCCACATGCCGCTGGACCCCACCGGCACGCCCTGCGGCTGCGGCCGGCGCGGCTGCTGGGAGACCCAGGTCGGCCTGGCCGCGCTGCTGCGCGCGGTGGGCGGCCCGGACGACGAGGTGACCGATCCGTCCCTGGACCTGGAGGGCCGGCTGGCCGTGGTCAAGGGCCGGGCCGAGGCCGGTGACCCGCGCACCCTGGCCGCGCTGCGGCAGATCGGCTCGGCCCTGGGCGTCGGCGCGTCGATCCTGGTCAACGTGCTCAACCCGACAGCCGTGGTGCTCGGCGGGTACTTCGCGACGCTGGGCGAGTGGCTGGTCGAACCGGCCCTGGCCGAGCTGTCCGGCCGGGTGCTGGCCCCGGAGCGCGGCGGCTGCGCCCTGGTGCTGTCCGACCTCGGGTTCACCGCGGCCGTGCGCGGCGGTGGCTACGCCGCGCTCGAACGCGTCTTCGACGACCCCACCCTCGTGCCGCCGGGCGACAGCCCCGGTGCCGGGCCGGGGGAGGGCGCGCGATGACCCGCCAGTGACACCGTCCCCGCACACCTGATCCAGCCGAGTCACCGGCCACCGGCCCGGCGGCACCAAACCACATCCACCACGAGGAGCAGACCGTGACCGATGACTACACGCCCCGCCCGGAACACAAGTTCAGCTTCGGCCTGTGGACCGTCGGGTGGCAGGGCGTCGACCCGTTCGGGGTGGCCACCCGCGACCCGCTCGACCCGGTCGAGACCGTGCACAAGCTGGCCGAACTCGGCGCGTACGGGGTCACCTTCCACGACGACGACCTGATCCCGTTCGGCGCGGCCGAGGACGACCGGGAGCGGCGGATCGCCGCGTTCCGCAAGGCACTGGACGAGACCGGCCTGGTGGTGCCGATGGCCACCACCAACCTGTTCGCCCACCCGGTGTTCAAGGACGGCGGGCTGACCGCCAACGACCGGGACGTGCGCCGGTTCGCGCTGCGCAAGATCCTGCGCAACCTGGACCTGGCCGCCGAGCTGGGCGCGCACACCTACGTGCTGTGGGGCGGCCGGGAGGGCTCCGAGTCGCCGGCGGCCAAGGACGTGCGCGCGGCCCTGGACCGCTACGCCGAGGGCCTGAACGTGCTGTGCGCCTACGTCAAGGAGCGCGGCTACAACATCCGGTTCGCCCTGGAGCCCAAGCCCAACGAGCCGCGCGGCGACATCCTGCTGCCCACCATCGGCCACGCCCTGGCGTTCATCTCCGAGCTGGAGCACTCCGAGATGGTCGGCCTCAACCCCGAGGTCGGGCACGAGCAGATGGCCGGCATGTCCGTGGTGCACGGCTACGCCCAGGCGCTGTGGCACGGCAAGCTGTTCCACATCGACCTCAACGGCCAGACCGGTCCCCGCTACGACCAGGACTTCCGGTTCGGCAACGGCGATGTGAAGAGCGCGTTCTTCCTGGTCGACCTGCTGGAGCACGGCGGCTACGACGGGCCGAGGCACTTCGACTTCAAGCCGGCCCGCACCGAGGACTACTCGGGTGTGTGGGCGTCGGCCGCCGGCTGCATGCGCAACTACCTGATCCTGGCCGAGCGGGCCCGCGCGTTCCGCGCCGACCCGGAGGTGCAGGAGGCGCTGGCCGCGTCCCGGGTGGACGAGCTGTCCGTGCCCACCCTGGCCGACGGCGAGAGCCTGGACGACCTGCGCGCCGAGGAGTTCGACGTGGCCGAGGCCGCGGCTCGGGGCATGCACTTCGAGCGGCTGGACCAGCTGGCCCTGGAGCACCTGTTCGGCGCCCGCTGAACCGGTCACCCGGTGCCGGCCACCCCGTACCCGGCTGATCGGGCTGGGTGATCGGACACTGGAATGGCGCGTACTCGATGCGGCACACTCGGTAGTCGCGGTGATCGCCCGCGGAAGGTAACTTTCGGGGCGGATGTCGTGGTCGCCGGGTGTGCCGCGCCGGGGTGCGCGGGACCGCCCCGGCGAGGACGGGGTCCGGTGAGGACGCGACGCGGTGCCGGGCCACGGGCCGGGCGGGACAGGGAGGCGACGATGGCGATCAGGACCAGGGCGCTGCTGCTCGGGCTGTTCGGGCTGCTGGTCACCGCGTTCGCCGCCGCGCCGGCCGGCGCGGCCACGCCCAGCGCGGCCGACGTCGTGCTGGCGGCCCAGCTGCCAGCGCACCACCAGCAGCAGAACACCGACACCCCGGCACCGGCCGGCCCCGACCTGACCGACCAGAACCAGCAGCAGCCCGCGCCGGCCGAGGAGCGCACCGGCCCGGCCTGGATGGGCGCGCTGGGCCTGGCGCTGATCGCGGCCGTCATCTACGGCGGCCAGGTGGTCCGCAAGAAGCGCGCCGGCAAGTAGCCAGTCGGCGAGTGGCCAGCCGGCAAGTAACCGGCCGGCGGGCAACGCGCGGGCAGTCGGCCGCCCGGGTGGCGCCCGCTCGGCGCCTGCCCCGCTCGGCGCCTGCTCCGCGATCACGGCCCTGACCTGGGCGAACTTCAGCACACCCGGCGGCGTCCAGCCCGTTCAGGGCCGCTGCCAGGGTGTTTTCCGCATATCATCATTTGGTTGACCCGGCCGCTGACGCATCCGATAGGGTGCCGGTCATTCGGTCGTGTGGTCGACCCCTTCCGGGGGAGACTCGCCCGCGGACGCGCCGCAGTGCCGCGGCTGCGGACATCGCTTCGCTGACACTTCAGCCAGGCTGAATCCTGTTGCGCCGCTCGGCGCAGGGGCGCGACCGGCGAACGGTTGAGATCCACAACGGCGCGTTGTGGGCCGAAGCGTAATGCAGGATGGACACAAATGAGTACCGACTTGAGGACAGCTTCTCGATCCACCGTCGAGCGGTACTCCGCTGCCCTGGTCGACATCTCCCACCGCATCCACGCCGAGCCGGAACTGGCCTTCGCCGAACACCGCAGCGTGGCCACGCTGACCGACTTCCTCGGCGGCGCGGGTTTCCAGATCGAGCCCGGGGTCGGCGGCCTGGACACCGCGTTCACCGCCACCTACGGCTCGGGTGAGCTGGTCGTGGGGCTGTGCGCCGAGTACGACGCCCTGCCCGGCATCGGCCACGCCTGCGGCCACAACGTCATCGCCGCCGCGTCCACCGGCGCGGCCGTGGCCCTGCGCGACATCGCCGACCGGCTCGGCATCACCGTCAAACTGATCGGCACCCCGGCCGAGGAGGTCGGCGGCGGCAAGGTCCTACTGCTGGAGCGCGGCGTGTTCGACGACGTCGCCCTGGCCATGATGGTGCACCCCGCGCCGGACGAGACGTGCGCGGCGAGTTCCCTGGCCATCGCCGACTACCGGGTGCACTACCGCGGCCGCCCCTCGCACGCCGCCTCCGCGCCGCACCTCGGCGTGAACGCGGCCGACGCCATCACCGTGGCCCAGGTCGCGATCGGGCTGGCCAGGCAGCACCTGGAACCCGACCAGATGGTCAGCGGCATCGTCACCAACGGCGGCGCCGCGCCCAACATCGTGCCCGACAGCACGACGGCCCAGTTCGACCTGCGCGCCGCCACCACCGAATCCCTGCAGCGCCTGGAACACCGAATCCGGGACTGCTTCCACGCCGGGGCGCTCGCCACCGGTTGCACCCACGAGGTCGTGCCGGTTTCCCCCGTCTACGCCGAGCTGTCACCGGACTCCTGGCTGGCCGACACCTACCGCCAGGTCATCACCGAGCTTGGCCGGTCCCCGCTGAGTCCCGAGGAAGAACGGCAGCGAAAGACGGGAAGTACCGATATGGGCAACGTCACCCGCGCCCTGCCCGCGATCCACCCAACCATTGCTATCGACTGCGGAGACGCGGTGAACCACCAAACCGAGTTCGCGACCGCCTGCGCGTCGGCCTCCGCCGACCGCGCCGTGCTGGACGGGGCACTGGCCCTGGCCTGGACCACCATCGCCGCCGCGACCGACGACGGCCAGCGAGCCCGGTTGCTCGCGGGCGTGGCCGGACGCGCGGCTGGCCAGGGGGGTGCGGCGTGACAGTCCTCGACTCCCGACCCGAACTACCCGACAGCCGCGCGACCAGCAGAGTCGCCGAGCACCTGGCGGAGCCGGGGCAACGGCCCACCAGTGCGGATCACCACAACGCCGATCACCCCGAGGTGCTGGTCACCGAGCGGGGGGTCAGCATGTCTAGTGTGGAAGATCTTGGTGCTGGACGTGGCCCCGCCTGGCTGGACGCCTGGCTGGCGGCGAACCTGCCCGACGTCATCGCGTGGCGCCGGCACATCCACGCCCACCCGGAGCTGTCCCGCAAGGAGTACGGCACCACCGAGCTGATCAGCCGGCTGCTGACCGAGGTCGGGCTCAAGCCCAGGGTGCTGCCCGGCGGCACCGGCCTGATCTGCGACGTGGGCAGCGGGCACCGGTGCGTGGCGCTGCGCGCCGACATCGACGCGCTGCCGCTGCCCGAGGACACCGGGCTGCCGTTCGCGTCCACCGTGGACCAGGTCAGCCACGCCTGCGGGCACGACGCGCACACCACCGCGCTGCTGGGCGCCGGCCTGGCCCTGGCCTCCGCCACCGAACTGCCCGGCCGGGTGCGGTTGATCTTCCAGCCGGCCGAGGAGGTCATGCCGGGCGGCGCGCTGGACGTGCTGGCCGCGGGCGGGCTGGACGGCGTGGACCGGATCTTCGGCCTGCACTGCGCGCCGCGCCTGCAGGTCGGCCGGGTCGGCACCCGGATCGGCGCCATCACCTCAGCCAGCGACCTGCTGGAACTGCGGCTCACCTCGCCGGGCGGGCACACCTCCCGGCCGCACCTGACCGCCGACCTGGTGCACGCGCTGGGCACGGTGATCACCGGCCTGCCCGCGCTGCTGTCCCGCCGCGTGGACCCGCGCTCGGGCACGGTGCTGGTGTGGGGCGCGGTGCACGCGGGCGAGGCGCCCAACGCGGTGCCCCGCGACGGCGTGCTGCGCGGCACCCTGCGCACCGGCGACCGGCAGGTGTGGACCGAGCTGGAGCCGCTGGTCCGCGAGCTGGTGCACGCGCTGCTCGCGCCCACCGGCGTGGGCTACGACCTGCAGCACCGGCGTGGCGTGCCGCCCGTGGTCAACGAGCGGGAGAGCACGTTCATGCTGCGCGCCGGCATCGAGGCCGCGCTGGGCGAGGACGCCCTGGCCGGCACCGAGCAGTCCTCGGGCGGCGAGGACTTCGGCTGGTACCTGGAGCACGTGCCCGGCTCGTTCGCCCGCCTGGGCGTGTGGCCCGGCCACGGTGAGAAGAAGGACCTGCACCAGCCCACGTTCGACCTGGACGAGCGGGCCCTGCCGGTGGGGGTGCGGGTGCTGGTGCACGCCGCCCTGGCCGCCCTGGCCTGACCGACCGGCCTGGCCGAACTGACCGGACCGACCGGCCTGGCGGAACTGGCCGGATCGAACTGGCCGGAGCGCGCCGGCCCGACCGACCGCGCTGGCCCAGCCGACCGACCCGGCCGAACCAGCCGACCGGACCGAACTGGCCGGACACCAACGGGCGGACCACCCCACCTCGGGTGGTCCGCCCGTTGTCGTGTCGCCGCTGGGCCCGCTGCCGGGCAGCCGGTCAGCGCACCGGTTCCGAGACGTTGGGGCGGGCCTCGGGCGCGGCGGCGCGGCTGGCGTCCGCGGCCTGGTCGTCGGGCTGGTCCTGCGACTCGCGCTCGGCCTGCACCCGCGCCTGGTACACCTCGACCTCGTGGGCGATGGTGGCGTCGTCCCAGCCGAGCACCTCACCCATCAGCCGGGCCGCGGCCTCGGCGCAGTCCACCCCCCGGTGCGGGTACTCGATGGAGATGCGGGTGCGCCGGGTCAGCACGTCCTCCAGGTGCAGAGCGCCCTCGTGGCTGGCCGCGTAGACCACCTCCACCCGCAGGTAGTCGGGTGCGGCCGGGAGCGGGCGCAGCAGCTCCGGTCGGCCCTCGGCCATCGCGAGCACGTCGTGCACGAGCGAGCCGTACCGGTCGAGCAGGTGGCGGACCCGGTAGGGGTGCAGGCCGTAGCGGCTGGCCAGCTGGTCGGTCTGGTTCACCAGCGCGTAGTAGCCGTCCGCGCCCAGCAGCGGCACCCGGTCGGTGATCGACGGCTGCAACCGGCCGGACAGGTCCACCGCCGCCGCGTCCACCGCGTCCGCGGCCATCACCCGGTAGGTGGTGTACTTGCCGCCGGCGATGGCCACCAGGCCCGGGGCGACCCGCGCCACCGCGTGTTCCCGGGACAGCTTGGAGGTCTCCTCGCTCTCCCCGGCCAGCAGCGGCCGCAGACCCGCGTACACGCCCTCGATGTCGTCGTGCGTCAGCGGGGTGGCCAGCACCTGGTTGACGTGTTCCAGCAGGTAGTCGATGTCGCTGCGGGTGGCGGCCGGGTGGGCCAGGTCCAGGTTCCAGTCGGTGTCGGTGGTGCCGACGATCCAGTGGTTGCGCCACGGGATCACGAACAGCACCGACTTCTCGGTGCGCAGGATCAGCCCGGTCTCGGCCACGATCCGGTCCCTGGGCACCACGATGTGCACGCCCTTGCTGGCCCGCACCCGGAACCGCCCCCGGCTGCCGGACAGCCGCTGCAGCTCGTCGGTCCACACCCCGGTGCAGTTGATCACCGCCTGGGCGTTGACCTCGGTCTCCCTGCCGTCCTCCACGTCGCGCACGCGCACCCCGCTGACCCGGTCGGCCTCCCGCAGGAAGTCGACCACCTGGGTGGAGGTGCGCACCACCGCGCCGTAGTGCGCCGCGGTGCGGGCCACGGTCAGGGTGTGCCTGGCGTCGTCGGCCTGGGCGTCGTAGTAGCGGATCGCGCCGATCAGCGCGTCCCGCTTCAACGCCGGCACCATGCGCAGGGCACCGGCCCTGGTCAGGTGCTTCTGGCCGGGAACGGACCGGGCGCCGCCCATCGTGTCGTAGAGCAGCAGACCGGCCGCGGTGTAGGGGCGCTCCCAGAACCGGTGGGTCAGCGGGTACAGGAAGCTCACCGGCTTGACCAGGTGCGGCGCGATCTTGGTGAGCATCAGCTCCCGCTCCCGCAGCGCCTCCCGGACCAGGCTGAACTCCAGTTGCTCCAGGTAGCGCAGGCCGCCGTGGAACAGCTTGCTGGACCGGCTCGACGTGCCGGAGGCCAGGTCACGCGCCTCGACCAGGGCGACCCGCAGTCCCCGGGTGGCCGCGTCGAGCGCGGTGCCAGCGCCCACCACGCCACCACCGATCACCACCAGGTCGAAGGTGTCCGAGCCAAGGCGCTGCCAGGCCTCCTCACGATGCTCCGGACCCATTCGCGCCAGACTCCCGTCAGCCACCTGTCCTCCCGTCCTCGGCGTGCGCTCGGTGCTCGGCGACGTTACCCGTTGGTTGCCACCCGGCGCGGCCCGTGCGTACCCCCGGCCGCGACACCCGTCCAGCATCGCATGTTTGACATCGGGTGCATCTTGTCGCGGGTTGTCGTGCCCGCCACCCCGGTCGGCCACGCCCGGCGGGTCGCGGCCGAGCCCGGCCGGCACCGCCCGCGCCCGCGGCACTGAGATCGAGATCACCCCGGGCGGGCACCAGCGCGGGTGCCGCTGGTCGAGGGGCATTTCCGACCTGCGACAACCGTGGACATCTGGTCGAATGGCGCAGTACCGTTCCCGATCACTCCGGGGTGGGCGACGAGGCCGTACCCAGGCTCGATGCCCTCCGGCGCACTAGTGGGACAAGCCGAGGAGATCAGCATCATGAGTCCTGGGGAGATCTTCGTCTGGGAGGTGCTCGGCACCGCCGTGCTCATCCTGCTGGGCACCGGCGTGGTGGCCAACCACCTGCTCCGCAACACCAACGGACACGGCGGCGGCCCCCTGTTCATCAACGTGGGCTGGGGTTTCGCCGTGTTCACCGGAGCGAGCCTGGCCGCGCCCACCGGCGCCCACCTCAACCCGGCGGTGACCCTGGGACTGGCCGTCGCCGGCAAGGTCAGCTGGGGCCTGGTGCCGGTGTACGTGGTCGCGCAGCTGATCGGGGCGATCATCGGGGCCATGCTCTGCTGGGCCACCTACAAGCTGCAGTTCGACCGGCACGACGCCCCGCAGAACACCCTCGGCGTCTTCTCCACGGCTCCCCAGATCCGGGGATACGCCTGGAACCTGGTCTCCGAGATCATCGGCACGTTCGTCCTGCTCGCCTTCATCCTGTTCAGCCCCGGCTACAAGGCGGGGACCGACGGCATCCCGCAGTTCGGCAACGGCGCCCTGGGCTACGCGGCGGTCGCGTTCGTGGTGCTGGTGATCGGCACCTCGCTGGGCGGCCCCACCGGTTACGCCATCAACCCGGCCCGCGACCTCGGGCCCAGGATCGCCTACGCGTTCCTGATGCCGATCCGGGGCAAGGGCGACGCGGACTGGGCCTACTCGTGGGTTCCGGTGGTCGGTCCGCTCATCGGCGGCACCCTGGCCGGCCTGCTCTACCTGGCCCTGCCCGCCCAGTGAGCCCGTCCGCGCCCGCGGAGAGCACCAGCCCGAACCGTGGCGCCAGCCGCCAGCCCAGCAGAGAGGACAGAGCAGCATGACCCAGTACGTGGCCGCGATCGACCAGGGCACCACCTCCACCCGGTGCATGATCTTCGACCACTCCGGCCACGCCGTCGCGGCGGACCAGATGGAACACGAGCAGATCTTCCCCAGGGCGGGGTGGGTCGAGCACGACGCCCTGGAGATCTGGCGCAACACCCGGGAGGTGACCGCGGGCGCGCTGGCCAAGGCCGACCTGCACGTGCGCGACATCGTGGCGGTGGGCATCACCAACCAGCGGGAGACCGCGGTGGTGTGGGACCGCGCCACCGGCCAGCCGATCTACAACGCGATCGTCTGGCAGGACACCCGCACCGACCAGATCTGCCAGGAGCTGGGCCAGCTCGGCGGCGGGCAGGAGCGCTACCGCGACCGCACCGGCCTGCCGCTGGCCACCTACTTCTCCGGGCCGAAGGTGCGCTGGATCCTGGACAACGTCGAGGGCGCCCGCGCCAGGGCCGAGGCCGGCGAGCTGCTGTTCGGCACCATGGACACCTGGGTGATCTGGAACATGACCGGCGGCCCCGAGGGCGGGCTGCACATCACCGACCCCACCAACGCCTCCCGCACCCTGCTGATGGACCTCGACACGCTGAGCTGGGACGAGGACATCTGCGCCGACATGGGCATCCCGCTGTCCATGCTGCCGGAGATCCGGTCCTCCTCCGAGGTGTACGGCCACACCCGGGAGCGGGGCAGCCTGGCCGGGGTGCCGATCGCCGGCATCCTCGGTGACCAGCAGGCCGCCATGTTCGGTCAGGCCTGCCTGAGCCCGGGCGAGGCCAAGAACACCTACGGCACCGGCAACTTCGTGCTGCTCAACACCGGCACCGACAAGGTGATGAGCGAGAACGGGCTGCTCACCACGGTCTGCTACAAGATCGGTGACAACGCCCCGGTGTACGCGCTGGAGGGCTCCATCGCGGTCACCGGTTCGCTGGTGCAGTGGCTGCGCGACAACCTCGGCATGATCACCACGGCCGCCGAGATCGAGAAGCACGCGCGCACCGTGGAGGACAACGGCGGCTGCTACTTCGTGCCCGCCTTCTCCGGGCTGTTCGCGCCCTACTGGCGGTCGGACGCGCGCGGCGCGATCCTCGGCCTGACCAGGTTCGTGAACAAGGGGCACCTGTGCCGGGCCGTGCTGGAGGCCACCGCGTTCCAGTCCCGCGAGGTCATCGAGGCCATGAACGCCGACTCCGGGGTGCCGCTGAAGACGCTCAAGGTCGACGGCGGCATGGTCGTCAACGAACTGCTCATGCAGTTCCAGGCCGACATCCTGGGCGTGCCGGTGATCCGGCCGGTGGTCAGCGAGACCACCTCGCTGGGTGCGGCCTACGCGGCCGGCCTGGCCACCGGGTTCTGGTCGGGTGAGGAGGACATCCGGCGCAACTGGGCGCAGGACAAGCAGTGGGACCCGCAGATGGCCGAGGAAACCCGGCAGGAGCAGTACCGCATGTGGAAGAAGGCGGTCACCAAGACGCTCGACTGGGTCGACTGAGATCCGCGGCGGCCGGTCGGCTCCCGGCCGCCGGCCGGCCGACCAGGACCCGGTGACCCCACGCTGACCCGCGGCGGCCCCTGATCAACGAGCCCGATCAGGGGCCGCCGCGGCGTGTCGCCGGGGGTAGCCGCGGGGTGGCTGGTGCGCTGGCGCGCCGGCGGTCCCGTCCCGTGCGGCGGCGCGCGATGGCCGGTGGTGCCCGTGCGGGGCCCAGCGGTGACCCTGCCGTGGCCCTGCGGTGGCCTACTGTGTGGCTTCGTCCTGCTTGCCGCGGATCGCCAGGTCCACCTGGAGGACGTTCTCCTTGATCGCGTCGGTCACCGCCTGCTTGATGGCTGCCGCGTCGATCTCCTTGTCCTTGGCGACCGCGTCCGCCAACTGTTCGAACGCCGTCCGGTAGGCGACCACCATGTCGTAGACGGTGAACACGCCGCGGTTGGTGTGCAGCGTCAGGTCCTCGAAGCGCGCGGTCTCGCCGTCACCGGGCCGGCGCAGGTACTCGGGGATGCCGCAGTTGAAGTTGAGCAGGGCGCGCGCGGACGCGTCGGCGATCCGGTTCACGTCCTCATCGGACAGGGGCATGTCATCCTCCTCGTATGGCCACTGGCCGAAGTCGCTGGCGTTGGAGTCGTTGACGTCGCAGGCGATCCCGCCGACGTACACGGTGCCCCTGCGTTGGAACAGGTGGGCCCGCAGGTCGGCCTGGCCACCGGACCAGGCCGCGGTCTGCCAGGCGTAGCGGGCCGTGCCCACGTCCAGGCAGTGCCCGACCACCGAGAAGCTGCCGTACACCCCGACGCGGTCGATGCCGACCACGGACGCGGCGCCGCGCAGGTAGTCGTCGATCGTCCCGAACTGGTTGGGCTGGGCGTCGAAGTCCACGGCGAAGTAGATCGGTCGGCTGCCGGGCATGCCCACCCCGGCCGCCTGGTCCGCTGCTGATTGCGCGTCGGCCTGTCCGCCGGCGTAGCCGGACAGCGCCCGGTTGGCCGTGGTCTCGAACACCAGCGCCACGGCCACCCCGTTGTTGGTCATGTCGGCGAACTCGCGAGCCGTGATGTTCTTGGGGTTGCCGGGCCTGGAGACGTACCGGACCACGAACTCGTAACCCGCGGCTCGGACCGCGGCGGCCGAGGGCGGACCGGTGGAGTAGTCGAGTCCCTTCACTGGTCACCTCGTCAGTTGTGTCGTTGCCTCCGACCTACGCGAGCCTTTCAATCTTTTCGGGCCGGGATGTACCGCCATTGGTAGGCAGGTACCACCCCTGAACGGGCACTGCGCACAACTACCCACAGTGCGCTTCTGCGTCGTCTGGTCGCGCCCGACTCGGCCGTGTGGCGGTGCGCGTGGACACTCGGCCGACCGGCGTGCACCCAGCGCACCGGCTCACCGCTGCCATCCGCTGTCCGACCGGTGTCACTTCGGCTGATCAGCGCGATGATGGAACGGACCGGAATGACTACCCAGAACAGCGGGTTGACCACGCTCCGCGAGCAGAGGACGAGCTGAGCCAGGCAGGTCTCGCGGTGCGCCGGAGCGGCCCGTGCCACCTGCTGAGGAGTGCATCCGCCATGAAGATCGGCCTTGGCCTTCCCACCGCTGATCCCACCGCGCTGGTCACCTGGGCGCGGCGCGCCGACGCGAGCCGGTTCAGCACGCTCGCGCTGCTCGACCGGCTCGTCTACGACAACCCCGAACCCCTGGTCGCCCTGGGGGCGATCGTCGGAGCCACCACGCGCATCCGGGTGCAGACCGAAGTCCTGATCGCGCCCGTGCGCGAGACCGCCCTGCTGGCCAAGCAGGCCGCCACCCTCGACCGGCTGTCCGGCGGCCGGTTCACCCTGGGCATCGGCGTTGGCGCACGCGATGACGACTTCCACGCCGCTGGCGTCGACCCCCGCCAGCGCGGGCGCCGGCTCGACGAGCAGATGGCGCAGCTGCGGCGGATCTGGGCCGGCGAACCCCACGCCGAGAACGTCGGGCCGATCGGCCCCGCCCCGGCCCGGTCCGGTGGTCCCGAGGTGCTGTTCGGCGGCTTCGTCGCCGCGACCGTCGAGCGGGTGGCCAGGTGGGGTGACGGCTTCCTCGGCGCTGGCGCGCCACCGGAGGGGATGGACGGGCTGTTCCGCGCGGTTGAGCGCTCCTGGCAGGAACACGGGCGCAGCGGCCGGCCGCGCCTGGTCGCCCAGGCCAACGCCGTCCTCGGCCCGGACACCGTGGTCGACGAGGCCCGGAAGAACATCCGGGCCTACTACCAGTTCTTCGACAACCCCGACCAGGTGGCCGACGCCATGCTCACCACACCCGAGCAGGTGCGTGCCGCGATCACCGGCTTCACCGACATCGGCGCGGACGAGGTGATGCTCTACTGCTGGTCCGCCGACCCGGACCAGGTCGACCGACTAGCCGACGTGGTGTTCTGACCCGCCAGGGGCTGACCCCACCACGAGCTGACCCCACCAGAGATGGACCCACCAGGGGTGGACCAACCAGGGGCTGAACCCAGGGGTGGACCAACCACGAGCTGAACCCACCAGGGCTGAAGCCACCAGGGGTGGACCAACCAGCGGCTGGACCAAGCAGGGGGTGGACCAAGCAGGGGCTGACCCCACCACGAGCTGAGTCAACCTCGGGCTGAGTCAACCTCGGGCTGGACCCCGCACGGGCCGCACCCAGCTCGTTGGCGCGCCCTGCTCCTCCTCTCCCCGCTCACCGCACACAGCCCGACCGGGGCGTTGTGCCCACGGCCGGGCCGGGCCGATCCGCTCAAGGCCCGGCCCGACCGCTGGCGCGCGTGTCGGCACCGAGGTTGGGGTTGAGCGGGTCAGTCCAGGTCGTCGTGGCGCATCAGCTGCCGGCCGGCCTCGGTGATCGTGCCGGACAGCGACGGGTACACCGAGAACGTGTGCGCCAAGTGCTCGACGGTGAGCTGGTTCTGCACGGCCAGGGCGATCGGCAGGATCAGCTCACTCGCCGTGGGCGCCACCACCACACCGCCGATGACCACACCGGTGGCCGGGCGGCAGAACAGCTTCACAAAGCCGCGCCGCAGCCCCTCCATCTTGGACCGGGCATTGGTGGCCAGCGGCAGCATGATCGTCCGCGCCGGCACCTCCCCGGAGTCGATGGCCTGCTGGCTGATCCCCACGTTGGCGATCTCGGGGTTGGTGAACACGTTGGAGGCCACGGTCTTCAGCCGGATCGGGTTCACGCCCTCGCCGAGCGCGTGCCACATGGCGATCCGGCCCTGCATGCCGGCGACCGAGGCGAGCATCAGCACGCCGGTGCAGTCGCCCGCCGCGTACACCCCGGACACCGATGTCCTGGACACCCGGTCGACCGGGATGAACCCGCCAGGACCGGTCTCGATGCCCACGGTCTCCAGGCCGATGTCGGCGGTGTTGGGCACCGAGCCGACCGTCATCAGGGCGTGGCTGGCCTCGATGGTGCGGCCGTCCTGCAGACGCACCAGCACGCCGTCGGGCAGCCGCTCGACCCGCTCGGCCCGGCCGTACTTGACCACGGTCGTGCCGCGCTCGGCGAACACGTCCTCCAGCACCGCGGCCGCGTCCGCGTCCTCGTGCGGCAGCACCCGGTCCCGGCTGGACACCACGGTGACCTTCACGCCCATCTCCGTGTACGCCGAGGCGAACTCGGCGCCGGTCACCCCGGAACCGATCACCACCAGGTGGGAGGGCAGCTCGGGCAGGTCGTAGATCTGCCGCCAGTTCAGGATGCGCTCGCCGTCCGGCTCCGCACCGGGCACGACCCGGGGTGTGGCGCCGGTGGCGATGAGCACCACGTCGGCGGGCAACGTCTCATGGCCACCGTCGGGTGTGGTCACCGAGATGCGGTGCTGGGCCAGCCCGGGAGACTCGTCGCAGAACCTGGCGTGGCCGGTGATCAGCCGGACGCCGGCCCGCTCCAGCCGCGCCCTGGTGTCGGCCGACTGGGCCAGGGCCAAGCCCTTCACCCGGCTGTGCACCACGGAGAGGTCAACCGACGCGTCCGAGGTGTCGGTGCGGATGCCCAACTCACCGGAGCGGTGAAAGGCCGACCGAGCGCCCGCCGACGCGATGAACGTCTTCGAGGGCACGCAGTCGTAGAGCACGCACGCTCCACCGATCCCGTCGCGTTCCACGATCGTCACGTCAGCGCCGTGCTGGGCCGCGACCAGTGCCGACTCCCATCCCGCTGGGCCGCCGCCCATGATCACGATCCGGGTCACCACATCCTCCTCCTGTGCTCGCGGTCCCGACGGTGCCCGCGCGCCAACCGTACGCGTTCCAGTTTTCGCCCTGCTCGGTGGCACAGCCGCGCCCCAACGCCCAGGCGTGGCCGGACGGCCGTTCACCCGGTCGCTACCCTGTCCTCGTGCCGCTCTACGCCGCGTACGGGTCCAATATGGATCCGGGCCAAATGATGGAGCGAGCCCCGTTCTCGCCGATGGCGGGAACCGGCTGGCTCGACGGCTGGCGCCTGACCTTCGGTGGTGAGGACCTGGGTTGGGAAGGCGCGTTGGCCACGATTGTCGAGGACCCGACCTCACAGGTCTTCACGGTCCTCTACGACGTGAGCCCGGCCGACGAGTCGCGGCTGGACCGCTGGGAAGGCGCGCTCGGGCTGTACAAGAAGATCAAGTTGCGGGTGCAGACCCTGGAGGGCTCTGTGGTCGCCTGGCTGTACGTGCTGGACGCCTACGAGGGTGGCCTGCCGTCGGCCCGCTACCTCGGGGTCGTCGCCGATGCCGCCGAAGCCGCCGGCGCCCCCGACGACTACGTCGCCGACCTGCGCACCCGACCGTGTCGCAGCATCGGCTCGTGATCCGCCCGACCCCACGCCGAACCCCACCCGGCCCGGTTCGCGCCAACCCGGCGTAACCCAGCCCAGCGCAGTCCACCCCGACGCAGTCCAACCCAACCGGGCGCAGCCCAACCCGGCGCAGCCCAACCCAATCCGACGCAGCCCGGACCAACCCGGCCCGGGGCCAGAACGACCCGGGGCCAGAACGACCCGCCCCGCGCCGTCCCTGCTGGACCGAGCCCCGAACCCCGACCTGGTCCGTCCCACCTGGACCGGACTCGAATCCGACCGGGTCCACGGCCAGCGCGCCCCGGCCGCCTCAGATCGACCCCAACCCGATCCTGAACCGCCCGAACCCGCCCTGAGCAGGTGACGGATCGCCGCGGGCCGAGCCTGAGCCCCGATCCGCCCCGCACCGGGCCCGAGCAGCCACTCGGGATCGCGCCCGAGCCAGGCAGCGGGATACCAGCGCCCAACTCGAAGCCCGTCGCCCGAGGGCCGCCCCTGCGCACTCGGCCGGTCCGTCCACGCTGGCACGAAAACCAGCGGGTTGGGGCGCACCGCCGGGGCGCGACAGCACCGCGGTGCTCATGCCGCCACCACCCCCCACTGCCCGGCGAAGGCCATGCGCAGCCGTTCGAACAACCACGTCGGGTTGCGCAGGTCCTCGTGGGTCACCCGGATCACGGTCCACCCGCGCCGCCCCAGATCGGCGTCGCGCGCCCGATCCCGCTCCTGCCGGCCGGCGTGCGCGGCATACCCGTCGTACTCCAGGGCGATCCGAACCGCTGGCCAGGCGAAGTCCAGCCGGTACAGCGTGCGCCCGTTGAGGTCGCGCACCTCGTGTTGCGGTGTGGGCACGGGAAAGCCCTCGTCCACCACCTTGAGCAGCAGCCGGCTCTCCCACGGCGACTCGGGCAGGCCGGTGGCCAGGTCGAGCAGGAACCGCCCCCGGCGGCGGCCACGAGGATCCGCGCGAACGGTGAGCTGGTGGTCGATCTCGGCGCGCAACTCGCCCCGCAGGTGCGGCGCGACCGAACCCAGGGCCTGGTCGGCACAGGCCAACGCGGTTGATCGGGAGGTCGTGCACAGCAGTTGCGCGATCACCGCGTCCAGGCCGAGCACCCGGAGTTCGGACAGCTCCACCACGTCGCTCTCCTGGTACTGGCCGTAGTGCACGGTCAGCCCTGGTCGGGACGGGAGGTGCTGGTCGTAGCCGACCATGACGTGGATGGAGCCGGGGTCCGCCGCCGAACAGCCGTACAACAGGGCGGCGGTGTGGCTGGTCAGCACGGCTCTGGGGCCGGCGTGCAGCAGGGCTGCGGCCGCCCGGGTGGGCAGGTCCAGCAGTCGTCGTCGGTCCACCAGGACAATGCGGGAAAAGGCCACCAGCCGGCCCTCCTCAACGGCCTTGCGAATCGCGTGCCGGCCGAGCAGTGCCTCGATTTCGTCACGTCGGTGGGCGCCGTGAAAACCATCGGGAAGCGTCGTCATGCCATCGAGGATGCGCAATCACGGCATCCGACAACAGCAGCATTGTTTTTCCTGTGGATAACGCGCGTGCCTGTGGATAACTCCATAACTCACATGGGTGACTGCCTTGACAAAGGGTGTGCCGATTGTGGCGGCATGTCGGAAAATTGCTGTTGTGGCTGGTTGTGTGGGGTGTGACAGAAGGCGCGCGGCGACGGGCTCACCCATTTGGGCCTGCGTGAAAAGTCAACTCGCGGGGTTTGCAAAGTCGACTCGCGGAATGGTCAGGTGGTGGCGCGCACGGCGTCGGCGAGAAGTTCGGAGAGGTGCTGGTCGAGGCGGCGCAGATCAACCGGGGACATGGTGCTCCACGGCTCGGTACCGGCGTTGGCGCGCCGCATCTGCACATACCGGCCCCGGGGCGTGTCGAAGAACGACACCACCCGGTCCGCCCGCACCCGGCGGCCGTACCGGTCGCGGGCGGCCGCGCCGAACTGGCCTCGGTTGCCGGCGTCCTCGATCATCCTGGCCAGCGTGCGGGCGTCGTCCTCGCGCACGCCACGGCCGCGCAGCGCCGTCTCCAGTTCCTCGGGGGTGGTCGCGGTGGCCGCGGCGGCGTCCAGGTCGGCGCTGGGCAGGGTGACCGAGTGCCCGGTGCCGGCGGGCGCCGAGGGCAGCACGGACAGCGCCTCGCGGGGCAGGCCCTCGCTGGAGGCGGGGCGCAGGGTGAGCTGGTCGTTGTCCAACACCGCGAGCACCGCGGACTGGCCCTTGGCGGCGGCTAACACCCGGATGCTGCGCCCCAGCCAGACCCGGCCGTCCACCTCCTGCTGCGGCCGGTTGAGCAGGTGCAGCAGGTCTTCCAGCACCGGGTCCAGCGACACCGGCCGGCCCAGCCCGCGGCGTTCCAGATCAGCCCACACCCGCCTGGTCAGCTCGGCGCGTTCCTGGTGGGTCTTGCCCGGCGAGGGAACCTTCAACACCAGCGGCATCACGTCCAGCCGCAGGTGCTCCCACAGCACGTCGAACTCAAGAGCCGAAATGGTGACCGGCTCCCGAACGTCGCTGAGGCCGAGGTCCAAACCGAACACTGTCATCGCTGGAATGGCTCTTTCTGGTCACTGCTCACTGATCCGGCCACGGCCGCCGGTCACAGGCTCCCGCCTATCACCGGCGAGGAAACCCGGTCGCCACCGCCGAAGACGTCTTCGGTCTCCACGAGGAAGTCCAGCCCGACGTGCTCGGCGTCCTCCTCCTCGCGGTAGCGCCCCCTGGCGCCGAACAGGCCGAACGGGTCGCGCCCCGCACCGGGGCCCGTCCCGTGCGGACGGCGCTGGTTGCCTGCCTGCGGACCGAAGGTACTCGCCGAGTACTGGTTTCCGGAATCAGGACCGACCCGATCGGTGTGGTGCACGACCACGGCCGACACCTGGGTCGGAATGGACGGTGCCGCCGAACTCGTGGCGGTGGCGTCCGAGACCGGTGCGGCCGGGGGCGCCGGTGCCGGGGCGGTGGCGGGTTCGGGCGCGGGCGCGGGCGCCGGCTCCGGCCTGGGGTTCGCCGCGTCGGCCGGTGCGGGCGGTGCCGGCGCGTGTGCCGGCGTGGGCAGCGGCTCACCAGCCAGCCGGCTGAGGATCCCGCTGAACGGGCCCCGCCCCTGGCTGGGGATGTTGACCTGCTGTTGCGGCGAACCGGCTCCGCCGCGGCCCGACGCCGACTCGGCCGGCTCGCTCAGCGACGGGGCGGTGCTGCCGCCGGTGCCGCCCTGGCTGGCGCCGCTGGGCTGGCTCGGCTGGCCACCGGGCTGACCGGTGGGCTGGCCAGTGGGTCGGGCCGGGCCGCCGGGCCCGGTCGGGCCGGGTCGGGCGCTGCGCACGGACGCGGCCGGGTGCTTCACGCCGGGCGCCACCGCCCGGTCCGGGCCGCTGGTGCCCAGGCCGCCGCGCCGGTTGCCGGCGGAGGACTGCCGGTCCAGTGGGGACGGCACGTGCAGGACCGGGCCGGGCAGCGGAGCGGACTCGGTGCTCGGCGCTGGCGTGGGCGCGGACTTGACCACCACCTCGGGCGGCGGCTGGAACTGGCCGAGCGTGGCCACATTGGACGTGGTGCTGGACTCGTAGGTCTGCATGACCTCGAAGGCCCGCTCCTCGGCCGCGTTGCGCGCCGCCTCCTGCCGCTCGTAGTCGGTCTGCCCGCCGAACAGGTGGGTGACCATGCTGGTCAGCGAGCCGGGCTGCTCAGCGGTGACCGCCACCGGCGGCGGCATGTCCGCCCTGGCCTTGCTCACGAAGTCGGCCTGCAGCTCGGTGGACGTGCGCATGACGTTGGCACCGGCCTGGGCGTCCTCGGCCCACCGGGCCAGCGGGGTGATCCCGGCGGTGGCGGCGTCGGCCGCCGCGCCCTCCCAGGTCGCTCCCGCGCTGGCCACCCCGGCCTGCAGTTCGGCGGTGATCTCGGCCAGCGTGGACGACATCCGGTTCCACCGCTCTGTGGAGATGTGCGAGGCCGACGGACCAGGCCCGGCGTGCAGCTGCTCGTACAGCTCCTCGTGCGTGTATCCGCGCCAACGGTGTCCGCCGGTCATAGTGGTTGCCCCTTCGACTACGGGCGATTACGGGCTGGGTTTCGGCTCCCGCCGGAACAACGGTGCACACCGGCGAGCACGTCACGAGCGGGGATCAGCAGCCGCCCTGCTTGTTGAACGTGCCGGTGTTGTCACCCTCGACGGTGCGGTACTGGTACTCGACCTCGGTGAGCGCGTCCATGGCGGACTTGAGCTGCCGCTGGTAGCCCTCCAGGGCGGACAGGGCGGAGTCACCCGAGTCGATCGAGCGCTCGTTGAACCGCTCGGCCGCCTCGGAGCTGACCGGGTCGCCCGCCCACGGTCGGACCCTGATCTCGGTGATGGCCAACTCGATCTCCTTGTCGAGTTTGGTCAGAGCCGACGAAAAGGTCTTGCGCAGGTTGGGAATGGCGGTGGGATCGACCCGCAGGCTCTGCGAACGAGTGCCGGTCGAATCGGGAACCTGACCGGTTCCACCAATACCGCTGGGAGTCTGAAAGGGCATGACTGACCTCCCGAGGACGAACGCCGCTCGACACTCTAGCCACCGACCGTGACGAGGGGGAGTGGTTAGCGTGACATCCGCCCGTGTGGGTCATTTTTTGGTGGTGAGACTTGACACTGCGGCCTCGGCGACGCGCTGCGCGCCGAGACAGAGCTGATCACGTGGCGTGGGCGTGGCATTGCCGCCGTCGCGGAACAGCACGTCGAGGAACTGGCCCTCGGCAACGTCCACTTCGACGTTGCACGCGGTCTCCATCCCCGGGGTGCGGACCACCAGCGCGGGGTACTCGCCCACCATCGCCTCCCGCGCGTCCACCTGGGCGTTCTCGTCCAGCCAGACATCCACGCCCTGCACGGTGACCAGCGCCAGCCGGGCGACGTTGCCGCTGCCGGTGCCGCGGATCGTGCAGGCCTTGGCCTCGCCGAGGCTGCTGTCCACGTAGCCGGCCGGCTGGCCGTCCAGGTTGAGGGTGACGCGCTGGTCCTTGGTGAGGATCTTGCACGGGTCGAGTCGGTCCAGCGGGATGTCGCTGGGCCGGGGCGGCAGGGACGGGCGCGGCGTGGTGGTCGGGGTGGCCGGCGCCATGGACTCGGACTGCTGCGCCGTGGTCGCGGTGGACGTGCTGCAACCGAGCAGCAGGACCATGGCGGGGAACAGCAGGGCCGCCGTACCGGTGACGCTTCGCCGGTGGTTGCGCATGCCGCGTACGGTAGCGAAGCCAAGTCGCCTGGTAATCGCGTCGCCGACTGCGGTGGAGAACCGGCGACCACCCATTGCGGTCAGCGGTCTGGACCATTCGGCACCACTGGCGAACCGGGCTCACCCCCTGTCACAGCCGAACGCGTGGACCGGCCCCCGGGTGGCGTCGCGAACCAACCGGTCCGGCGACACGCGCGTGGATCGGCCGTTCCCGGCCAAGTCACCCGATCTTGCGATCAGGACAGGTCGCTGGTGAAGCCGTCGTACCGGTCGGCCAGTTCGTCCAACCAGGACCGCAACGCCGACGCCGGCCGGCCGTCCGGCGCGGTGGCCAGCTCCACCACCCAGTCGACGTCCTCGGCGTCGTCCTCGCCGGCCAGCATGTCGCGGTGGACGGTGCCGGGCCGCCAGCCGCGCGCCACCAGGTCCTCGGCCACCTGCCGGGCGTCGTCCCGATCGGACAGCACCAGCAGGACGGTGTCCCCGACCGGGCTGTCCGCGACGCCGTTGTCCGCGACGGCGTTGTCCGCGACCGGGCTGTCCACGACGGCGTTGTCCGCGACCGGGCTGTCCGCGAGTGCGGCGGTTGCGGGCAGGGCGTCGGCCTCAGTCATCGGTTCCACCCCCGGACGTGCTGCCCCGGCCCCGGCCGTCGCGGCGGCCTCGGCCCCGGCGACCGCGGTGGCGGGTGGCGCCCGAGCCGAAGTTCCGGCCGGCCACGCTGACCAGCACGACGGCCAGCACGATCAGCGGGACCGGGAGCCTGAGCACCGCGAGCGCGACGATCACCAGCACCGCGCCCGCGACCAGCGGCAGCACCGGCAGGGGGGAGCGGGCGCGGACCGGGCGCGCGGCCGCCGACGTGGCCGGCGGCACCGCGAAGTGCGGGCGCGGCTCGGGCAGGTCCGCGAACAGCGACAGCAGGTCACCCCGGGTGCGCGCCACGGCCGCGCTGGCCGAGCGCTCCCCGTACTCGTCGACGGTGAGCCGCCCGGCGCTCAGGTGCTCACCCAGCGCCTGGACGGCGTGCTCGCGCTCCTGGTCACCGATCCGGGTGTGCGGCGACGGCACATCACTCACGATGCGATGGTACGGGCCGGGCCGCGCCACCGGCCCGGGTCGCGGCGGCGACCACGGCCAGCGCGACCCGATCCGGCCGGTCGGGGGTCAGTCCTTGATCTCGCAGATCACCGTGCCCTGGCTGACCGTCGCGCCGGTGGCCGCGGTCAACCCGGTCACGGTGCCGGCCTTGTGCGCGGTCACCGGGTTCTCCATCTTCATCGCCTCCAGCACCACCACCAGGTCGCCGACCTCGACCTGCTGGCCGTCCTCGACCGCGACCTTGACGATGGTGCCCTGCATGGGGGCGGCCACGGCGTCACCCGAGGCCGTGGCGGTGCCCTTGCCGCCGGCCCGGCCGCGCGGCTTGGCCCTGGTCGCGCCGGCCGCGCCGCGGCCGCCGGTCGGGGCGACCGCGAACTCGGCGGGCAGCGACACCTCCAGCCGCCGGCCGCCGACCTCGACCACCACGGTCTGCCTGGCCGGCTCCGCGCCGGCCTCGGCGCCGTCGGAGAACGGCGGGATCGTGTTGTCGAACTCGGTCTCGATCCACCGGGTGTGCACGGCGAACTCCTCGGCGGAGGTGCCGGTGAACGCCGGGTCGCGCACGATGGCGCGGTGGAAGGGCAGCACCGTGGCCATGCCCTCGACCACCATCTCGTCCAGGGCGCGGCGCGCCCGCTCCAGCGCCTGGGTCCGGTTCTCACCGGTGACGATCAGCTTGGCCAGCAGCGAGTCGAACTGGCCGCCGATCACGCTGCCCGACTCCACGCCCGCGTCCACTCGCACGCCCGGGCCGGCCGGCGCCACGAACGTGGTGACCGTGCCCGGCGCGGGCAGGAAGTTGCGGCCGGCGTCCTCGCCGTTGATGCGGAACTCGATGGAGTGGCCGCGCGGCTCGGGGTCCTCGGTGAAGCGCAGCGGCTCGCCCGCGGCGATGCGGAACTGCTCGCGCACCAGGTCAAGGCCGGTGGTCTCCTCGCTGACCGGGTGCTCGACCTGCAACCGGGTGTTGACCTCCAGGAAGGAGATGGTGCCGTCGGTGCCGACGAGGAACTCCACCGTGCCGGCGCCGTGGTAGCCGGCCTCGGCGCAGATCGCCCTGGCGGCCCGGTGGATGGTGCGGCGCTGCTCGTCGGACAGGAACGGGGCGGGCGCCTCCTCGACCAGCTTCTGGTGCCGGCGCTGCAGCGAGCAGTCCCGGGTGCCGACCACGACCACGTTGCCGTGCTGGTCGGCGAGCACCTGCGCCTCGACGTGCCGGGGCCGGTCCAGGTAGCGCTCCACGAAGCACTCGCCCCGGCCGAACGCGGCCACGGCCTCGCGCACCGCGCTGTCGAACAGCTCGGGGATCTCCTCGACGGTCCTGGCCACCTTCAGGCCGCGGCCGCCGCCGCCGAACGCGGCCTTGATGGCCACGGGCAGGCCGTGCTCCTCGGCGAAGGCGATGATCTCCTCCGGCCCGGACACCGGCTCCTTGGTGCCGGGCACCAGCGGCGCGCCCGCCTTCATGGCGATGTGCCGCGCGGTCACCTTGTCCCCGAGGTCGCGGATGGCCTGCGGGGTGGGGCCGATCCAGGTCAGCCCGGCGTCGATGACCGCCTGGGCGAAGTCGGCGTTCTCGGACAGGAAGCCGTAGCCGGGGTGCACCGCGTCCGCGCCGGCCCTGGCCGCCACGTCGAGCAGCTTGTCGATGGACAGGTAGGTGTCGGCGGCGGTGGCCCCGTTCAGCGCGAACGCCTCGTCGGCCATGCGCACGAACGGCGCGTCCCTGTCGGGGTCGGCATACACGGCGACGCTGGTCAGACCGGCGTCCCGGCAGGCCCGGACCACCCGGACCGCGATCTCGCCCCGGTTGGCGACGAGTACCTTGCGCAACGTCGCCCTGTCCTGGTTGGTGGCCGGCTGCGGCACGCCCTACCTCCTTGTTGCGGCACGTACTCGCCTGCCGGCGAGCGCGGTGTGGGCCAGCGAGGGCGCCCGGTCCGGAGTGCCCCAGGTTGGAGTGCCCCGGCGTGGAGTCCCCGCTGCGGAATCCCCCGGTGGGGTTTCCCGTCAGCAAAGTCTGCCCCAGCGGAGTTTACGGAGTCCCCTGGGAGCGTGAACCGAGAGCACGGTCACGCCCTGATGGGTGATCGACACACTCGTCCAGGCAGACTCGGCACCGGCGGCGACGCGGGCAGCGCCGCCACCCGCGCAGGGGCAGCCGGGCAGAGCCGGCGGGAGGAGGGGAACGGTGACAGGCGGAGGCGGGCGGACACCGCGTTCGGTGGTGGTGCTGGCCTGGCTGGCGGCGGTGATCACGGTGGGGGCGCTGGTGGCCGCGGCCACGCTGCGCCCGGCCGGCGAGACCGACGAGGACGGCGGCCCGGTCACCGGCGCATCGACCCCGGCCACCGGCGCCGGCCTGCAGTGCGGCAGCCAGGCGTGCCAGTCGGTGGCCACCCAGCAGGTCGGGCAGGAGAGCGTGGAACTGCTCAGCGACCCAGCCGGCCGGATCGGCCGGGTGCGGGTCAGCGGGGCCGGCGCGCCCAGCGTGTTCGAGGCGACCATCACCCAGCTCGGCGCCCAGTTGACCGCCAACTCGCTGCAGTGCGCCACCGGGGTGAGCGCGGTGTGCCTGGTGCGCGGGACGAGCCCGTCCGGCGGCAGCGTCGGCGAGGTGCTGCTGGCCAAGGACGGGGCGTGGAGCAGGATCGACGTCCCCTACTACTCGGCCGGCTCCTACCTCGGTCTTGCCGACGTGAACCGGGACGGCGTGGCCGACGTGGTGTCGGTGCAGTACGACTGCGACTCGGCCGAGCTGACCGGCTGCCAGCGGGTGTTCCTGTGGGTGTTCGAGGCGACCGGCGACAACATCGGGTGCACGGCCACGGTCACCGGGGTGGAGCAGCTCGCGGGCTGGCCCAACCCGGCGCCGGAGATGGGGCAGCTGTACCCCTGCGTCACCTGACACGGGGGTACAGCTGACCGGCTCAGGCCTTGGCGCCGACCGGTTCGGTCGCGCGCGTCCCGGCCTCGGACCGATCCCCGGTGACGTCGGCCCGGTCCCCGGTGTCGGCGCCGTCGGTGTCCCCGCCCAGCAGCGGCGGGGCGCTGGGCGCGTTGAGCACGGCGTCGTCGAGCAGGCCCTCGCTGCGCGAGACCAGCACCGGCACCACGATCTGCCCGGCCACGTTGGTGGCGGTGCGCATCATGTCCAGGATCGGGTCGATGCCGTAGACCACGGCCACGCCCAGCGCGATGGTCTCCGGCGGCAGGTTCACCGCGCCCAGGGTCAGCGTCAGCATGGTGAACCAGCCGGTGGTGCCGGCGGTGGCCAGCGCGCCGAACACCGCGACCAGCACGATCACCACGTACTGCCACACGCTCAGCTCGACGCCGAACAGGTTGGCGATGAAGATCGTGGCCACCGCCGGGTACACCGCGGCGCACCCGTCCATCTTGGTGGTGGTGCCCAGCGGCACGGCGAAACCGGCGTAGGCGCGGTCCACGCCGAGGTTGACCGCGGTCTGCCGGGACAGCGGCAGGGTGGCCGAGGAGGACCGGGACACGAACGCGAACTGCAGCGCGGTCCACGCCTTGGCGAAGAACCGCAGCGGGCTGACCCTACCGACGAACCGCAGCAGCACCGGGTAGACCACCAGCAGCACCAGCAGGGTGCCCAGGTAGACCGCGACGATCAGGGACAGCAGCGGCCGGACGAAGCCGTTGCCGTAGGTGGCGAAGGCGTTGCCGATCAGGCCGAGCACGCCGATCGGGGCCAGCAGGATCACCCAGCTCAGGACCTTCTGCACCACGTCGAACACGGCCCGGTTGACCGCGACGAACGGCGCGGCCTTCGGGCCGAGGGCGTAGGCGGCCAGCCCGACCAGCAGCGCGACGAACACCACCTGGAGCACGTTGCCGTCGGCGAACGCGCTGAACAGGTTGTCCGGGACCACGCCCTCGACCAGCGCGCCCCACGAGCCCTGGGTGCGGGCGCTGAGCTTGTCCACGGTGGCCTGGGACGGGGTGATCCGCACGCCGCTGCCCGGGTGCAGCACCAGGCCGACGGCGATGCCGATGAGCACCGCGATCAGCGAGGTGATGGCGAACCACAGCACGGTCTTGCCGCCGAGCCGGGCCGCCTTCCGGGAGCCGCCCAGGTCCCGCAGGCTGGTGATGCCGACCACGATGGCCGTGAAGACCAGCGGGATCACCGCGAACTGCAGCAGGCTGGTGAACACGCTGCCGATGGTGTGCAGGGTGCTGGTCAGCCACTGCTGTTGCGCCTGTCTGGCCAGCAGGCCGAGTAACGCGCCGAGGACCAGGGCGACCAGCACGGTCAGGCCGAAGAACTTGGGCTTGGTGAAGCTGCGGACAACCGACATGGGGCACTCCGAACGGGCGAGTAGTTACCGAGGGTGACGGAAACGTGCTCAGTTCGGACAGATCGAACTCGCCTGACGTCGCAGGTCGACGTGCAGGCGTTCGGTGAAATGCCACTGGTTCAGCTCTGCCATGCCGAAGCCGATTAACCGTTTCGAGTGACTGCTTCTTCCCTGCTGTCACACAGTGTGTTCACAGTCACGTCGCAGCACAATCGGCCGTTCGCCGGCAGTCCGCGACCAGCCGCGGTCGCCTCGGTCCGCCGCTCAGTCCGCCGCCGGGGCGGTGCCGGCCGCCTGCCACAGGTCGACCACGCTCACCCCCACCTCGGCCAGCAGCCGGCGGGTCAGCGGCAGGCTGATGCCGATCACGCTGGACGGCACACCCGTCACCGAGTCGACGAACCAGCCGCCCAGCCCGTCCAGGGTGAAGCCGCCGGCCACCGCCAGCGGCTCGCCCGAGGCCAGGTAGGCGGCCAGTTCCCGCTCGTCGGGCCGGGCGAAGTGGACCACGGTGCTCTCCGTGCCACTGGTCTCCTGGACGAGCGCGCCACCGCGCAGGCGCAGCACCGCGTGCCCGGTGACCAGTTCGCCGGACCGGCCGGCCATGCCCTGCCAGCGGGCCCGGGCCCGGTCGACGGTGCCCGGCTTGCCCACCACCTCGCGGCCGTCCGGGCCCTCGATGGCCAGCATGGAGTCGCAGCCGACCACCACCGCGTCCGGGTGCTCGGCACTGATCTCCTCGGCCACCACCCTGGCCTTGGCCGTGGCCAGCGCGCTGACCAGGGTCGCCGGCTCGGGATCGGTCAGGGTGGCGGCCACCGCGTCCTCGTCGACGCCGGAGACCCGCACGATCGGTGCTACCCCGGCCGCGCGCAGCACAGCGAGGCGGGCGGGGGAAGCGGAGGCCAGGATCAAACGCACGAGCAGGCAGCTTAGGCCTCACCCGAGGACGCCCGCGCCACCCCGGTGGCCCGTGCCGCCCCAGTGCCTGGCGCCCCAGTGTCTGGCGCCGCCGCGGACGGGGTCGCCTCGGACAGGGCCGCCTCAGGCCCGGCCACCGCTGGAGCGGGCTGGTCGCCGCGTCGGCCACCACGCCGACCGCGCAGGCCGAGGCAGCACAGCGCGCCCAGCACCAGCACCCCCACCGGCAGCACCAGGGTGGCCTTGGCCGCGCTGGTCAGGCCCGCGTGCAGCGCGGTCTCGGCCAGCCGGGCCGCCTGGCCGGCCCACTCCGCCGGCAGCCCGGGCAGGTCGGGCACGTGCGGCGCGGTGAACTCCCCGGCCGAGGCCGCGGCCTGGCCGACACCGCTGACGAACGCGTCGCGCGCCGACTCGGGCAGCGCCGCGGCCGCGCGGCCGATCGCGTCCGGCACTGACACCGACAGCCTGGCCTGCAGCAGCACCCCGACGGCGGCGCTGCCCAGCACGCTGCCGACCTGGCGGGAGGTGTTGAACACCCCGGAGCCGGCACCGACCAGGCGGGGGTCGAGGCCGGTGGTGGCCATGGTGGCCAGCGGGGAGAACACCCCGGCCATGCCCACCCCGCAGACCAGCATGGCGGGCACCAGGGTGACCGGGTTGGTGGCCACGTCCACCTGCCAGGCCAGCACGGCCAGGCCGGCGGCGAACAGCAGGAAGCCCCCGGCTGCCAGGAACCTGCCGCCCAGCCGGTCGGCCAGCCGGCCGACGAACGGCGCGACCAGGCCCTGGGCCAGCGACATGGGCGCGCTGATCACCCCGGCCAGCAGCGGCGAGTAGCCCAGGGCCGACTGCAGGTAGAGCATCAACGGCACGAACACCCCGCCCATGGTGCAGCCCAGGGCCAGGTTGGCCAGGTTGACCAGGGAGAAGTCCCGGCTGGCGAACAGCCGCAGCGGCAGCAGCGGCTCGGCCCGGTTGACCGCCTGCCAGACCACGAACCCGACCAGCAGCACCAGCCCGAGCACGATGATCCCGGTGATGGTGACGCCGCCGGTCACCGTGGACCAGTGGTAGTGCTGGCCGTTCTGCAGACCGAACACCAGCGCGAGCAGGCCGGCGCAGCTGAGCAGCACGCCCAGCAGGTCGAAGCGGTGGCCGTGGCCGGGCCGCCAGTCCGGCACCAGCACCACGGTCAGGACCATGCTGACCACGCCGATCGGCAGGTTGATGAAGAAGATCCACTCCCAGCCCAGGGTCTGCACCAGCAGGCCGCCCAGCAGCGGGCCGGAGATGGTGGCCACGCCGATCACCGAGCCCCACACGCCCATGGCCGCGCCCCGCCGACCGGCCGGGAACAGGTGGGTGATCAGCGCCATGGTCTGCGGCATCAGCAGGGCCGCGCCCAGCCCCTGCACCGCCCGCGCGGCCACCAGCGAACTCACCCCGCCGGCCAGGCCGCACCACAGCGAGGCCAGGGTGAACACGGCCAGGCCGACCAGGAACACCCGCCTCGGCCCGAACCGGTCCCCGAGCCGGCCGGCGACCAGCAGCGGCACCGCGAACGCGAGCAGGTAGCCGCTGTTGACCCAGATGACCTCGTTGAGACTGGCCGGCAGGCCGGTCAGCATGGCCGGCACGGCCACGTTCACGATCGTGCTGTCCAGCACGATCATGGAGTAGCCGAGGCACAGCGTGACCAGCGCGGCCCACGGGTTGACCGGGCGCGCGCTCACCCGGCGGCCTCGCCGGTGGACCGCGCGCCGCCGCGTCCGCCCCGGCGGCGGCCCTGGGCGCTGGCGTTGTCGGCGTCGGTGTCAGTGCCGGTGTCGGTGTCGGTGTCGGTGCCGGCGTTGGTGCCGCGCTGGTCCGCGCCACCGGGCAGCACGGTCAGGCCGCCCTCGCCGCCGGGCTCGTCCGCGCCGGGCCAGCTGATTTCGCCGCTGGTCAGCTGCGCGATGAGGTCGTTGACGAAGCGCAGTTCCGCCTCGACCAGGGCCGCGCTGTAGCGGATGTTGACCCAGTACAGCGGGTGCAGCCGCTGCTTGGTCAGCCGGTCGATGATCACCGGCTTGGCCGCCAGGGTCGACTCCAGCGCGATGCTGCGCCGCCGCAGTTGGCGCAGGGCGTCCTCGCGGTCCAGGGTGTGCAGGTAGGCCACGGCCATGGCGAACTCGGGGTACTCGGTCGCCGGCTTGCCCACCATGTCGCGCAGCCGTTCGGCGAAGGCGTCCCGACCGGCGTCGGTGAGCCGGTAGGTGGTGCGCTCCGGGCGCCGGCCCTCCCGGCTGGTCTCCACCACCTCGATCAGTCCGGTCCGGTTCAGCTTCTCCACCGCGTGGTAGAGCGAGCCGACCGTCATCTTGGTCAACCGCTCGGCCTCCCGGTCCCGCAGTTGCTGCTGGATCTCGTAGGGGTGCCTCGGTCCCTCGTGCAGCAGTTCGAGCACGGCCAGCGCGAGCGGGGACAACGCGCCCCTCGGGGTGTTCACCACCGTTGCTCCTCATCGACTGTTCCAGATTAATTGTTCCAACTGGAGTATATGGGCGTGGTGGAATCCCCGGTCAAGACCTGCCGGACGCGGCGGGGTGGCGGGCCGGATCGCGTAGAACTACCGATGGCGCGCCCCCGCGGATTCGGCAAGCTCTTGTCGTGGAACGGAAGGCACTGGTCGAACCGCGCGCACCGCGCGGGCCGCGGCGGCGGCGCTTGCGGCTCGCGCTCGGCGTGGTGGGGGCGCTGGTCGCCGTGACCCTGGTCGGTGTGGTGCTCAGAGCCGACCCGGTGGGCTACGGGACCGTGTTCTGGCCGGTGGCCACCGCATACGACCAGGACGAGGCCCGGGTGATGGCCGACATCAAGGCCGCCGCGCACGCCGAGGCCAGTGCCCGCAACGACCTCTCCGGCGTGCCGGACACCGTGCGCGAGCTGGGCTACGCCGTGACGGACGTGCGCGTGGACCGGCCCACCAGTGTCGAGGGCAGCCTGCTCATGCGGGTGCACCTGGTGGTCGGTGACGGGCAGCCGGGCCACCCGGGCGAGGTGCGCTGCCGCGAGGTGCTGGTGACCGGCAGCAGCGGCCTGGAGATCAGCAGCCGCCGGGTGGACTGCTAGCGCTGGTAGCCGGTGCCGTCGGCAGGGGGACGGCACCCGCCGTGGTCGGTGGGGGGACGACTGCGGCCGTGGTTGGCAGGGGGACGGCTCCCGCCGTGGTTGGCAGGGGGACGGCTCCCGCCGTGGTCGGTGGGGGGATGGCTCCGGCCGTGGTCGGTGGGGGGATGGCTCCGGCCGTGGTTGGCAGGGGGACGGCTCCGGCCGTGGTCAGGGGGCGGACGGCTCTGGCCGTGGTCAGCGGGGCAGGGCCGAGCCGCGCCAGGCGTTGGGGCCGGGGGCGAGCGGCCGGCGGAGCAGCGCGGCCCGGTCGGCCCACAGCGACAGGGTGGCCGGCGGCGCGGACGCGGGCGCCGGCGCGGCGGCCAGAGTGGCGACGACTGCGGTCAGCGCGGCGAGTTCGACGTCGTCGGGCGCACCCCGCACCACCCGCAGCAGCGGACGGGCCGGCGTCTCGGCGCTGTGCTCGGTCATGCGGCTCCCTTTCCCCGACCTCACTGCGAACCCCTGGGGCACACCCCCGCCCTCTGAACTGCTCCCCGGGAGTTGGACTGGCTAATTGAAGGCTAGTTGGTGAGGGCTTGGGCCCGGTATTCGGCCGGGCTCAGGCCCTGCAACGTGGTGGAGATGCGGGTGGTGTTGTACCAGTCGATGTAGTCGTCGAGGGCGTGGGTGAAGTCCTGGACGCTGTCGAAGTGGTCATGATGGAAGAGTTCTTCCTTGAGGTGGCCGAAGAAGTTCTCGGCCATGGAGTTGTCCAGACAGGTGGCTCGGCGCGACATCGACTGGGTCAGACCCGCACCGGCCAGGAGCGCGCGCCAGGACCTGTGCTGGTACTGGAATCCTTGATCGGAGTGCACCAGCGGGTTCTGCTCGGGCCCGAGC
>NZ_JAMTCK010000004.1 GCF_024171785.1 Goodfellowiella coeruleoviolacea | reverse complement strand
CCGATGCCCTGCCGCAGCAGCGCGCCGAAGGCCACCGCCGACTTGATGGTGCCCTGGAACGCCGGCCCCGCCTCGGTCACCCCCAGGTGCAGCGGGTAGTCGCAGGACTCGGCCAGTAACTCGTAGGCCCGCACCATGACCACCGGGTCGTTGTGCTTGACCGAGATCTTGATGTCGTGGAAGTCGTGCTCGGCGAACAGCGAGGCCTCCCACAGCGCCGACTCCACCAGCGCCTCGGGCGTGGCCTTGCCGTACTTGGCCAGCAGCCGAGGGTCCAGCGAGCCCGCGTTGACCCCGATCCGGATCGGCGTGCCGTGGTCCTTGGCGGCCTGCGCGATCTCCTTGACCTTGTCGTCGAACTTCTTGATGTTGCCCGGGTTCACCCGCACCGCGGCACACCCGGCCTCGATCGCGGCGAACACGTACTTGGGCTGGAAGTGGATGTCGGCGATCACCGGGATCTGCGACTTGCGCGCGATCGCCGGCAGCGCGTCCGCGTCGTCCTGCGACGGGCAGGCCACCCGCACGATGTCACAGCCGGCCGCGGTCAACTCCGCGATCTGCTGCAGCGTGGCGTTGACATCCGCGGTGACCGTGGTGGTCATCGACTGCACCGAGATGGGGTGGTCGCTGCCCACGCCGACCGAGCCGACCATCAGCTGACGGGTCTTGCGCCGCTCGGCGAGCACCGGAGGCGGCAGCGCGGGCATCCCCAACAGCACACCGTCGGTCATGGCGAACCGCACCTTCCTCACAAGTCTTTCTGGCTGGTCAGCTGGGCTGTAGTCAGCTGGGCAGCCGAATGGGGTTGATGATGTCGGCGGTCACCGTCAGCAGCACCATGGCGCCGCCGAGGAAGACCATCACGTAGGTCAGCGGGAGCAGCTTGGTGTAGTCGACCGGTCCGCCGGCCGGCTTGCCGCGCAGCCGCCGCAGCCAGTCCCGGACCCGCTCGTAGACGTTCACCGCGATGTGCCCGCCGTCCATGGGCAGCAGTGGCAGCAGGTTGAACACACCCATGAAGAAGTTCAGGCTGGCCAGCAGCAGCAGGAACAGCCACCAGATGCCCTGCTCGGCGGCCTCGCCACCGATCCTGGTGGCGCCGACCACGCTCACCGGGCTGTTCGGGTCGCGTTCCTCGCCCATGATGGCACTGACCACGGCCGGCAGCTTCTCCGGCAGGCGCAGCAGGCCCTGCCAGGTGTTCTCGAACATCATGCCGGTGAACCGCACGCTGGCCGGCACGGCGGTGAGCCCGTTGTAGGTGAGCTGGGTGGGGAACTGCACACCCAGCGCGCCGGTCTCGGCCAGCACGATCTTGCCGTCGGCGGCCCTGGTGCGCCGCTCCACGGCGGCCACGTCCACGGTCAGGGTGCGCTGCTCGCCGTCACGCAGCACGGTCACCTCGGTCTGGCCGCGGTGCGTGCTCAGCTCGGCCTGCACGTCCACGTAGGTGGGGGTGGTCTTGCCGGCCACCGCCACGATCTGGTCGCCCTCCTGGATGCCGGCGGCCTTGGCCGGCGCCGGGTCGGTGCCCGGGGTGCAGGGGGCGTACTCGCCGGTGTTGACGTCCTGGGTGCGCGCCACGCAGTCGGCGGCCTGGGACACGATCGCCTTGTCGTTGGGCAGCCCGGTGGTCATCGCGGCCAGGTACAGCACCACGAAACCCAGGATGAACTGGGTGAACGCGCCGGCGGCCAGCACCACCACCCGCTTCCAGACGCGCTGGCGGTAGAACGCCCTGGGCGCGTCCTCGGCGGGCACCTCGTCCAGCCCGGTCATGCCGACGATCTCGCAGAACCCGCCCAGCGGGATGACCTTGAAGCCGTACTCGGTCTCACCCCGCCGGAACGAGAACAGCTTGGGGCCGAAGCCGATGAAGTACCTGGTGACCTTCATGCCGAACGCCTTGGCGGTCAGCAGGTGACCGAACTCGTGCAGTGCGACGGACACCCCGATGCCCAGCGCGAACAGCACGATCCCCAGGATGTACCAGAACAACCTCAGTCCCTTCCTGACCGGACCGCCGCGGCGAGCCGTTCCTGCGCGTGGGCGCGCGCCCACTGCTCGGCGGCCAGCACCTCGTCCACGGACGCGGGCTCGGCGCGCCACTGGTCCGCCTCGGCGAGAACCCCCTGCACGGTCTCCATGATGCTGGTGAAGCCCGTCTGACCGGCCAGGAAGCCCGCCACGGCCTCCTCGTTGGCCGCGTTGTAGACCGCGGGCAGGCACCCACCGCCGATGCCGGCCTGCCTGGCGAGTTGGACCGCGGGAAACGTCTCGTTGTCCAGCGGCTCGAACGTCCACGCGGTCGGCATCTCGAAGGTACACGGCTTGGCCGCGCCGGCGACGCGGTTGGGCCAGTCCAGCCCGAGCGCGATGGGCAGCCGCATGTCCGGCGGGCTGGCCTGGGCCAGGGTGGAGCCGTCGGTGAACGTGACCATGGAGTGCACGATCGACTGCGGGTGCACGACCACGTCGATGCGGTCGTAGGGCACGCCGAACAGCAGGTGCGCCTCGATCAGCTCCAGGCCCTTGTTGACCAGGGTGGCCGAGTTCACGGTCACCACCGGGCCCATCGCCCAGGTGGGGTGGGCCAGTGCCTGCTCCACGGTGACGTCGACCAGTTCCGCGGCGGAACGCCCCCGGAACGGGCCGCCCGAGGCGGTGAGCACCAGCCGGGCCACCTCGTCCTCCCGGCCGCCGCGCAGGCACTGCGCCAGCGCCGAGTGCTCGGAGTCGACCGGCACGATCTGGCCGGGCGCGGCCGCGGCCAGCACCAGCGGCCCGCCCGCGACCAGCGACTCCTTGTTGGCCAGGGCCAGGCTGGCGCCGGTGGCCAGGGCCTGCAGGGTGGGCGCCAGGCCCTGGGAGCCGGTGATGCCGTTGAGCACCACGTCCACCGGGGTGGCCGCGATGAGTTCGGTCACCGCGTCCGGCCCGGCGAAGATCCGGGGCAGCCGGAACTCACCGCGCGGATAGCCCCGCTTCTCCGCCTGCGCGTACAGCGCGAGCTGCAGGTCCTCCACGGCGGTCGCCCTGGTCAACGCCACCGCGTCGACCGCGAAGTCCAGCGCCTGAGCGGCCACGGTGGCGGGATCGGACCCGCCCGCGGCCAGTCCGGCGACCCGGAACCGGTCCCGGTTGGCCGCCACGACATCCAGTGCCTGCGTGCCGATCGAGCCGGTCGAGCCGAGAACGAGGATGGAGCGGCCGGCACCGCGCTCGGTGGTGCTCTGGGCCGGTGTGTTTGTGTTCCGCATCATCGCTCATTGTTCCCGACCGGCTACCGGTTCCGGTTGGTGGCCGTCGGCACACTCCCGCTGACCGGGGTCAGCCGCCGGATGTGCGACGATGAGCCGGAAACCGAACAGCACCACTACAACGAGGGCACTGGAGGGAACGTGGCGACCTCGGAGCTGGACAAGCGTCCCGCCCGGACCGTGGACCCGCATGACGAGCCATCGGCGGAGTGGGGCTGGCACGGCACGTTTCCCCGGGGCATCCAGATCGCCGGCTGGCTGTCGACGATCTTCTGCTTCCTGATGCTGATCGGCAACCACCACGGTCGGACCGAGGACATCTGGCTGATCGGCGTGGGGGTGGCCATGGCCATCGGCCTGATCTACCTCCGGGCACGGCGCCGTACCGCCTGGCGCCGCTGACGCGCGTCGCTCACCGACCCGGCCCGGTGCCCCGCCCCACGCGGTGGCCCCGGGCCGGTCGCGCATCAGCGCCCAGCCGGTCCGCCCCGCTGTCCGCCCCACCACCACTCGTCCAGCCGCCGGTGTCGTGCGACAGCGCCGCGGCATCGACGGCCACGGCCGCGGTCCGCGCCGTGGCCGCCGACCGGATCACCCGCCGCGCGAACGCCGTCGGGCACTCCCTGGACACACCCGCCCGGTCCGACCGACCCCGCACTCCTGCCCCGGGATGCCGATCGACCGTCCCCGGCCGGTGCCCAGCGGATCGTGCCCGGCGGATCGTGCTCAGCCCTCGGCCGCGAGCTGACCGCAGGCAGCGGCGATCTCCTGGCCCCGGGTGTCCCGCACGGTGCAGGCCACGCCCTGCTCGTTGACCCGGCGGACGAACTCGCGTTCCACCGGCTTGGGGCTGGCGTCCCACTTGCTGCCCGGTGTCGGGTTCAACGGGATCACGTTGACGTGCGCGAACTGGCCGAGGTGCCGGTGCAGCAGCTTGCCGAGCAGGTCGGCGCGCCACGGCTGGTCGTTGACGTCCCGGATGAGCGCGTACTCGATGGACACCCGGCGCCCGGTGCGGTCGGCGTACCCCCTGGCCGCCTGGAGCACCTCGGCCACCTTCCACCGGGTGTTGACCGGCACCAGGGTGTCCCGCAGCTCGTCGTCGGGAGTGTGCAGGGACACCGCGAGCCGGACCTGCAGCCCCTCCTCGGTGAGCTTGCGGATCGCCGGCACCAGGCCGACCGTGGACACGGTCACCGACCGCTGGGAGATGCCCAGGCCGTCGGGAGCCGGGTCGCAGATGCGGCGCACCGCGTCGACCACCCGCCGGTAGTTGGCCAGCGGCTCGCCCATGCCCATGAACACGATGTTGGACAGGCGTCCGGGCGCCGGCCGACCGTCCGGTCCGGGCAGCTCACCGTCGCGCATGGCGGCAGCCGCCGACCTGACCTGCTCGACGATCTCGGCGGTGGACAGGTTGCGCTGCAACCCGCCCTGGCCGGTGGCGCAGAACGGGCAGGCCATGCCGCAGCCCGCCTGGCTGGACACGCACAGCGTGGTGCGGTCCGGGTAGCGCATGAGCACGCTCTCCACCAGCGTGCCGTCGTGCGCCCGCCACAGGGTCTTGCGGGTGGTGCCGTCGTCACAGGTGATCTGCCGCACCGGGGTGAGCAGGTCGGGCAGCAGCTCCCCGGCCAGCCGGTCCCTGGTCTGGGCCGGGATGTCGGTCATGGCCTGCGGGTCCGCGGTCAGCCTGGCGAAGTAGTGGTGGGACAGCTGCCGGGCCCGGAACGGCTTCTCCCCCAGGGAGACCACGGCCTCCTTGCGCTGGGCGGCGGACAGGTCGGCGAGGTGTCGGGGCGGCAGGGCGCGCTTGGGCGCGTCGAACACGAGTGGCAGCGAAGTCATGGCACCGTCCAGTGTCTCACGAGCCCGCGACCGCCCGGCCCGGTCAAGGTGTGGCCCCGGCCGGGCCCGGCCCACGCCCGCCGGCCCCGGCTGCCAGCGCGGTCACCGCGCAGATCCCGGCGGCGAGCACGGCGCCCAGGTGGTGACCAGCGGCGGGCCCGCAGAGCGGGTGGCCGGATGGATGGTCGTGCCGACGACCGCAGCCGCGGCGCCTGACAGTTCCGACCCACCCGGGGTGGCCGCCGACACCGCGTTCACCGTTGCATCTCGATACTTCGTCGATATATCGTTGAGCTATCGGCTTGCGGATCCGATCGCGAGCCCGGTTCCCAGGAGGACAAACCCATGCACGAGATGCTCGACGGCCCGCACCGGCCCTTCTCCGGTTCGCGCCGGCACCACCCCCACCGCGGCGGCGGTCGGCACGGCGGCTTCGGCGGGTTCGGCGGCTTCGGTCCCGCCGGTTTCCCGTTCGGCCGCGGCGCGGACGCCGAGCTGCCCTCGGCCCGGTTCACCCCGCCGTTCCCCCCGGTACCACCGGAACCACCCGAGCCCGGTCACCCCGGTGCCTGGCCGGGCGGCCGGTTCCCCGGCTTTCCCGGTGGTCGTCCCGGCCGGGGGGAGCACGGGTTCGGCTTCCCCGGCTTTCCCGGCTTCGGTCCCTGGGGCGGTGGCCACGGCCGGGGTGGCGGCCGGGGCGGCGGTGGCCGCCAGCGACGGGGCAACGTGCGCGCGGCCGTGCTGGCGCTGCTGGCCGAGCGGCCCATGCACGGCTACGAGATGATCCAGCAGATCACCGAGCGCAGTAACGGCCTGTGGCGGCCGAGCCCTGGCTCGGTCTACCCGACCCTGCAACTGCTCGCGGACGAGGGGCTGGTCAGCGCCAGCGAGGAGGCCGGGGGCAAGAAGCTGTTCACGCTGACCGAGGCGGGCCAGGCCGAGGCGGCCAAGCAGCAGGACAACCCGCCCTGGCAGCAGGCCGCCGAGGCGGTTGGCGAGGTGGAGCCGTCCGAGCTGAGCCTGCGCAAGGCACTGGCCCAGCTGGCCGCCGCCGTCTACCAGATGTCCGGCCAGGGCACCGCCGAGCAGAAGGCCCGCGCGGTCGAGGCGGTCAACGAGGCGCGGCGGCGGATCTACGCGATCCTCGGCGAGTCCGACGAGGAGGGCCTCGAACCCGAGCCCGAGTCCTGACCCGTCCCGGCCCCGGCCGCCGGCCCCGGCCCGTGCGGGAGCTAGAGCAGAATCAAGCCGGTCGGTTTGCGGCGGACGTGCAGCCGGTAGCTCACCGGAAAGCTCAGACCGGTGATCTCGGCGATGGCCCGCTCGGCCACGGGTGCGGAGAACTCGATTCGCAACACGGCTTCCAGATCGGCCCGGCGTTCGAACCGCCACAGCGTGGTGACCCGGGTCAGGCTGAATCCGTTGTCCGCGAAAAAGCCCTCCACCTCGTCCGGGTCGTACTGCGGCAGGTCGGCCCGTAACCAGGGGCCGTAGGGCGGGGCGGCAGCGTCCAGATCAACGATCGCCAGGGTTCCGCCGGGCCGCAGCACGCGTTCTGCCTCGGCGAGCCCTGGCTCGCAGCCGGGCCCGAAGAAGTAGGCCGTGCGCGCGTGCACCAGGTCGGCGCTGGAGTCGGGCAGTGGCAGCCGCTGGGCCGGCCCGGCCAGGACCCGCACGTTGGCCAGGTCGCTGACGCGCTGCCGGGCGCGCCGCACCAGCGGGTGATGTGGCTCCACCCCGGTCACGTGGCGCGCGGTGGCGGCGAAGACGGGCAGGTGGAAGCCGTCGCCGCAGCCGACGTCCACCACGTCCCGCCCGGCCCAGTCACAGGCGGCCCGCAACGCCCGCCAGATCGCGCCGTCAACGTCCTGGGCGTGGTTCTCCACCTCGTAGGTGTCGGGCCAGTGCCAGATGTTGGGGCTGGGCACGACATCGACCGGGCGAACGGCTGACAGCGCGGCGCGAACTAGTCCCCTCACGTCCACGACTCTATGTCGGCGGCCGAGCGAAACGGGCAACGATTCTACCGGCGGCTGTCCGCACCGCTCCGAAATGCCCACGATCGTGTCTCGGGTTGTCCACAGGCGCCGCAGCTGTCCACAGCCGGCCGTCACCCCCTCGCCGCCCACCCCCACCGTCAGTAGGCTGGTCCAGGGGACGCCCCCCGGTGAGGGTGGGGGCTGGATGGGGTTGGCGTGGCTGGGGCGCGGGCCCCGGTTTGAGGTCTGCTGTCGCGGCCTGGGTGGCTGCTGCCCCGGCCTGGGGTCTGCTTGTCACGGCCTGGGTGGCTTGTGTCGCCACGGTGCCGGCCGGCTCCGGCACGGTGGCGACGGGCCGGCATCGGCACGGGTGGGCTGGCAGAGAGCAGGCGGCTGGGCGGGCCCGACGAGGGACGCGGCCGCACCGCACGACGCCGGGCGGCACACCAACGGACGAGGCGACACCGGGCTGGGCACGCCACGCACCGCGGTCGGCTCAGGCCGGCACCAGTGCGTGCAGCAGCAGCCAGGACACCACCGCCGAGGGCAGCAGCGAGTCCAGCCGGTCCATCAACCCGCCGTGCCCGGGCAACAGGTTGCCCATGTCCTTGATGCCCAGGTCCCGCTTGATCAGCGACTCGACCAGGTCACCCACGGTCGCCGAGACCACGACGGCCAGGCCGAACAACGCACCCTGCCACCACTGGCCGTCCAGCAGCAGGGTCACCGACAGCGTGCCGCCGAGCACGCCGGCCACCACCGAACCGGCAAAGCCCTCCCAGGACTTCTTCGGGCTGATCGACGGGGCCATGGGGTGTCGCCCGGCCAACACCCCGGCCACATAACCGCCCGTGTCCGAGCAGACCACACCGATCAGGAAGCACAGCACCCGGAACGCGCCGTCCTCGGGAGTGACCAGCATGACCGCGAACGACGCGAACAGCGGCACGTACGCGAGGGTGAACACCGACGCGGTGACGTCCCGCAGGTAACCGTCGACGCCACCGCGGAACCGCCAGATCAGACACACCAGGATGGTCACCACGAACGCGGTGACGAGTCCGGCACGCTCAAACGGCCACGACAGCCAGATCATCGCCTGACCGCCAACCAACACCGGCGGCAACGCGACCTGGATGCCGGCACCGCGCTTCAACGCGCCAGCCAGTTCCACGGTGGCCACGACCACGGCCACAGCCGCGACACCGACGAACACGTACCGCACGGCCAGCAGAGCGACCAGCACGATCGCGCCAAGACCGACACCCACGGCAATGGCGGCCCGGAGATCACGCCCGGCCCGTGACGAGGAGGCACCCGAGCCGTTCGAGGACGGACCGGGCGTGTCGTGCTCACCGCCGGCTGACACCTGGTTCTCCTTAACGCGCTTCCGAGCAGGGATCTGGCCCACTCCGCTGGCCGACCCCTGATCAGACAGGGCCATGTGCCCGCTGGTCGGCTGGTTGCCCTAAACCTCTAGCAGCTCGGATTCCTTGTGCTGCACCAGGTCCTCGACCTGCGCGACGTACTTGTCGGTGAGGTGCTGCAGCTCCTTCTCCGCGCGTGCCCCCTCGTCCTCGCCGGCCTCGCCGTCCTTGACGATGCGGTCCAGCTCGTCCTTGGCCTTGCGGCGGATGTTGCGGATGGAGACCTTGGCGTCCTCGCCCTTGCTCTTGGCGATCTTCACCATGTCCCTGCGGCGTTCCTCGGACAGCTGGGGAATCACCACGCGGATGATCGTGCCGTCGTTGCTCGGGTTCACGCCGAGATCCGAGTCGCGGATCGCCTTCTCGACCGCGCCGAGCTGGCTGAGGTCGTAGGGCTTGATCACGGCCATCCTGGCCTCGGGGATGTTGACGCTCGCCAGCTGGTTCAGCGGGGTTGGCGAACCGTAGTAGTCAACGAGGATGCGAGCGAACATCGACGGGGTAGCTCTGCCGGTGCGCACCGACGCGAGCTCCTCCTTGGCCACGGAGACCGCTTTTTCCATCTTCTCCTCGGCATCGAGGAGTGTTTCGTCGATCACGGCTTCTCCTAGGTGTCGCGGGCCGGGGCCACGGCCGGACGCTGTTGACGATGAGGAAGATCTCAGCAGGTCTAGTGCGTGGGCCGGCTGCCGGGGGTGCTGACCAACGTGCCGATCTTCTCACCATGCACGGCGCGGGCGATGTTCCCCTCGGTCAGCAGGTTGAACACCAGTATGGGCATGTTGTTGTCCATGCAGAGGCTGAACGCGGTCGCGTCGGCCACCTTCAGGCCACGCTCCAGCACCTCACGGTGGGTGATGTGCTCGAACATCCGGGCGTCCGGGTTGGTCCTGGGGTCGTCCGTGTACACGCCGTCCACCGCCTTGGCCATCAGGACGATGTCGCAGCCGATCTCCAGGGCTCGCTGGGCCGCGGCCGTGTCCGTGGAGAAGTACGGCATGCCCACGCCGGCGGCGAAGATGACCACGCGCCCCTTTTCCAGGTGACGTTCGGCGCGTCGCGGGATGTAGGGCTCGGCCACCTGCCCCATGGTGATGGCGGTCTGCACCCTGGTGGGCAGCCCCTCCTTCTCCAGGAAGTCCTGGAGCGCCAGGCAGTTCATGACCGTGCCGAGCATGGCCATGTAGTCCGCGCGGTCCCGGTCCATGCCGCGCTGCTGCAGTTCGGCGCCCCGGAAGAAGTTGCCGCCCCCGATCACCACGGCGACCTGCACACCGGAGCGGACCACCTCAGCGATCTGTCTGGCGATCGTGTAGACCACGTCCGGGTCGACGCCCACCGCGCCGCCGCCGAACATCTCACCGCCGAGCTTGAGCAGTACTCGCCGGTAGCCGCCCATGCGCGCCCTGTCGTCCGTCACCCGTCCTCCTTGCGTGGCTGTGCCCCGCCCTAGATGCCCTAGAGCGGGGCACAACTGTGGAACTTCGGCACTGTCGGCCAACCGGTCAGGCTTGCCCAACCTCGAACCGGGCGAACCGCTTCACGGTGACGCCGGCCTCGTCCAACACGGCCTTCACGGTCTTCTTGGACTCCTGCACGGACGGCTGCTCCAGCAGCACCACGTCCTTGAAGAAGCCGTTGACCCGACCCTCGACGATCTTGGGCAGGGCCTGCTCGGGCTTGCCCTCGGCGCGGGAGGTCTCCTCGGCGATGCGCCGCTCAGCAGCCACCACGTCCTCGGGAACCTCGTCGCGGGTGAGGTAACGCGGCTTGAGCGCCGCGATCTGCATGCCGGCGCCGCGCGCCGCGTCCTCGTTGTCGCCCTCGTACTCGACCAGCACACCCACGGCGGGGGGCAGGTCGGGGGACCGGCGGTGCAGGTAGGTGGCGACCTTGCCGTCGAACACGACCACGCGACGGACCTCGAGCTTCTCGCCGATCTTCGCGGAGAACTCCTGCACGACGTCCAGCACGGTCTTGCCGTCCAGCGGAGCCGCCTTCAGCGCCTCGGCGTCGGCCGGCTTGGCCTCCTTGGCCGCTGCCAGCACCTTGGCCGCCAGCGCCTGGAAGTCGGCGTTCTTGGCGACGAAGTCGGTCTCGCAGTTCAGCTCGACCATCACGCCGTCCTCGGCGAGGACGAGGCCCTCGGCGGTGGTGCGCTCGGCGCGCTTGCCCACGTCCTTGGCGCCCTTGATGCGCAGCAGCTCAACGGCCTTGTCGAAGTCGCCCTCGGCCTCTTCGAGCGCCTTCTTGCAGTCCATCATGCCGGCAGCGGTGACCTCGCGGAGCCGCTTCACGTCGGCCGCGGTGTAGTTCGCCATCGTGCGATTTCCGTTCCTTTATTTCCAGGTTCGCGCTAGTTGCGGTGAGGTGCTGACGGGTCAGGACTGGACCGGCTGCTCGGCCGGCTTGTCGCCCTCCGCGCCCGAGCTGGCCAGCAGCTCCTGCTCCCACTCGGTCAGCGGCTCGCCCGTGGCCACGCCGGGCTCCGGCTTCTCCTCGCCCTCCGGCGCGTTGCCCCGGCCGGAGCGGGCCATCAGGCCGGCCGCGGCCGCCTCGGCGACGACCTTGGTGAGCAGTGCCGCGGAACGGATCGCGTCGTCGTTGCCCGGGATCGGGTAGTCGACCTCGTCCGGGTCGCAGTTGGTGTCCAGGATCGCCACCACCGGGATGCCCAGCTTGCGGGCCTCACCAACGGCGATGTGCTCCTTCTTGGTGTCCACCACCCACACCGCGCTGGGCACCTTCTGCATGTCGCGGATACCGCCGAGGGTGCGCTCCAGCTTGTCCTTCTCGCGGGTGAGCATCAGGATCTCCTTCTTGGTGAGACCCTGGAAGCCACCGGTCTGCTCCATCGACTCCAGCTCCTTGAGCCGCTGGAGACGCTTGTGCACGGTGGAGAAGTTGGTCAGCATGCCGCCGAGCCAGCGCTGGTTGACGAAGGGCATGCCCACGCGCAGGGCCTCGTTGGCGATGGCCTCCTGCGCCTGCTTCTTGGTGCCCACGAACAGGATCGACCCACCGTGCGCCACGGTCTCCTTGACGAACTCGAAGGCGCGGTCGATGTAGGTCAGCGTCTGCTGCAGGTCGATGATGTAGATGCCGTTGCGCTCGGTGAAGATGTAGCGCTTCATCTTCGGGTTCCAGCGGCGGGTCTGGTGCCCGAAGTGCACGCCGCTGTCGAGCAACTGCTTCATGGTGACGACGGCCATGGCCGGGTTCGCACCTCTTCGTCGGGCGCGCCGGTCCGGCCGGCGCGCGGTTCGGTTGTCGCAGCGGACCGGGTGATCCGCCGCCCTGGTGCCGTGCCGCCGCTCGGACCCGTCATGGCTCAACCCACTGCCGGGACCGCCGAACGTCGTACCCATCAAAATTTGGATGCGCACTGGCACGCGAAGTCGTCCCGCACACACGGGACGCGTGTGAAGTGTACGCCGCACCCCCGCCAGTTTCCGAACGGGAGCCCCTCACCGCGCCGGGTTGTCCACAGCCCCCTCAGTTGTCCACAGCTTCGCAACCGCAGCTGGCCCTCGGTGATCGCCCGCGAGACGGTGGTCCCATGGTTTCCCGGTCGTGTCGCACTCCCCCGCACCGCTGGCTGGTCCGCCCGGTCGTGTTGGCCGCCGCCGTGCTCTTCCTGGTCGCCAACGGGGCACTGACCAGTGCCGACGCCGTCCCGCCCGCCAGGGCGGGGCGCTTTTCCTGGCCGCTGGCCGAGCCGCACCCGGTGTTGCGGGCCTTCCAGGCGCCGGCCACCCCGTACTCGGCTGGGCATCGGGGAGTTGACCTGGGTGGGCCAGCCGGCGGCGAGGTGCTGGCCGCCGGCCAGGCCGTGGTGGTCTTCGCCGGCCAGGTGGCCGGCCGTCCCCTGGTCTCCCTCGACCACGGCGGTGGGCTGCGCACCACCTACGAGCCGGTCAGCCCGCGCGTGGTCGCCGGTCAGCCGGTGGGTCGCGGGGAGGTGATCGGGCTGCTGCAGCCGGGCCACCCGGGCTGTGCCGGTCTGACACCCGGGGCGGGTGCCGATGCCGCCGGGGCGACGGGGCCGGTGGTGTGCCTGCACTGGGGTGCTCGCCGGGGGGCCGAGTACGTGGATCCGCTGGGGCTGCTCGGTTCGGGCCGGGTCCGCCTGCTGCCCTGGCGGCCCGAGGACACCGAACGCCTGCGGGCCGGGGGTTGACCAGGCGGTGGCCGCCCGCCACACCGTGCTCACCCGCCTGGGAGATGCCCGTCCGCGGGAGAGCACGCGAGGGCGGGCGTCGTGGCGCCGCGCGGTGGTGTGGCGCCGCGCGGTGGTGTGGCGCCGCGCGGTGCGATCCGGTGACCTGCGGGCCGGCGCCTGGGGCGGGTGCGGGCGAGAACGCGCGGGCCATACAGCTCGCTCTGGTGAGCGGAGGGGCCACCTGCCGGTGGACGACGGACGCCCGCTGGTAGGTGGGCAGGTGTTCACCCGGATCAGCGCGGACTGACGGTGACCTGCCTCGGCCTTGCCGAGACGGTGCCGTGCGCGGGTGCACGTGGCGCGGTGGGCGGGTGGCCCACCGGACTGCGCCCGCTCAGCCCTCGGCCTGCTCGACCAGTTTGCTGCGCAGGCGCAGGACCGCCCTGGTGTGCAGCTGGCACACCCGTGACTCGGTCACGCCCAGCACCCTCCCGATCTCGGCGAGCGTGAGGTTCTCGAAGTAGTAGAGGGTCACCACCACGCGGTCGCGCTCGCTCAGCTGGGCGATGGCCTCGGCGAGCTGGCGTCGGCTGTCCTGGTCGACCAGGGTCGCGATGGGGTCCTCGGCGTGGTCGTCGGGCAGTGTCTCGGCCAGCGATGTCCCGCCCCGGTTCACCCCGATCAGGTCGTCCAGGGCCATCACGCTGGTGAGTTGCAGCTGGGCGTACAGCTCACGCAGTTCACCGAGGCTGATCTTCATCTCGGTGGCGAGTTCCGCGTCGGTCGGGGTGCGCTGCAGACGCGCGTTCAACCGTTCCAGCGCGCGTTCCACGTCGCGGGCGCGACTGCGGACCGAGCGGGGCACCCAGTCCTGGGACCGCAGGTCGTCCAGGATCGCGCCGCGTATTCGCTGCATCGCGTACGTCTCGAACTTCAGGCCACGCTCTGGCTCGAACTTCTCGATCGCGTCCACCAGGCCGAAGATCCCCGACTGCACCAGGTCGGCGACGTCCACGTGCGCGGGCAGCCCGGTGCCCACCCGACCGGCCACGTACTTCACCAGCGGCGCGTAGTGCAGGACGAGCCGGTCCCTCAGGCTGTGGTCCCTGCTCTCGCCGTAGCTGCGCCACAGCGCGACGATGCCCGCCTCGACGTCGTCAGCGCTGCGCCGCTCACTTGCGCGACGGCCCTCGCCGCCGGGGGAAGGTGTCTCCGCGGAGGCCATGATCGCCGTACGGGAACCTCCCCCGGCATCGTCAGGAACGGGGGTGGGTTCGGTCATGGATCGCCTTCAGCCGCTCGACAGTGACGTGGGTGTAGAGCTGAGTTGTTGCGAGCGTAGCGTGACCAAGCAGTTCTTGGACCGTCCGTAGGTCAGCTCCCCCTTCCAGCAGGTGCGTCGCCGCGGAATGCCGCAGCCCGTGCGGTCCGGTGTCGACCGCGTCCGGGACTGCCCCAACAACCTCGTGCACGATCCGCCTGACTGTCCTCGGATCCACTCGTCCACCCCGTACCCCCAGGAACAACGCGGCTGGTGTACCTGCTCTGACCAGCGCAGGTCTGCCGTTGTCCAGCCACCGCCGCACCGCTCGCTCCGCCGGCGCCCCGAACGGAACAGCGCGTTCCCGGCTTCCTTTCCCAAGTACCCGAATCACCCGCCGGGAGTAGTCGATATCGTCAAGATCGAGGCCGCACAACTCCGACACTCGGACCCCTGTCGCATAGAGCAACTCCACCACGGCTTGGTCACGCAGCGCAACCGGATCGCCGTCGGCGGCTCCGGCCGCCGCCGCCAGCATCGCGGCCTCCGCCTGGTCTGCCCGGAGCACGGTCGGCAGGGTGCGGTGCGGTCTGGGCGCGGCGAGCCGAGGCCCGGGATCGGTAGCCAGATACCCCTGGCGGGTGGCCCACGCCGTGAAGGTTCTGGCCGCCGCGGCCCGCCGCGCCAGGGTGGTCCTGCTGGTGCCGGCGGCGTGCTGCGCGGCCAGCCAGGATCGCAGCGAGCCGAGGTCAAGGCCGGCCAGCGCGTCACCCGGCCCGGGTGCGCCAGCCCCGGCACCACCGGGCCCGACACCAGCGGCGGGCTCGGCAGGGGACGACACGGGATCAGGCCGCACGGCACCGATCGGTCCACGCTCGCCGTGCACACCGCTGGATGTCCACGACCTGTCCGACCTGGCGTTGGACCGTCCGACATTCTCCGGTTCAGCATCTTGGGTCGGCCTGGCAGCGGAACCGGGGTCGGCCAGTTCGGCGTCACCGGTCAGCGTGTCGTGAGCAGCGGCATTGTCTGCTCTGCCGGCAGCAGGTACGGCGGAGTCCGACCGGGCCGGACGCCCGGGCCGGGTGTCGGTCCGCGAATCGGCGTTCCGGCTGAGGTGCAGGTGAAGGTGACCGAGCAGCGCGACGGTGTCGGCGAGATAGGCACGGACGGTGTGCGGGGACAGGCCACGCTCCGCCTGAAGGTGGCGCTCGTACCTGGCCAGCACCTCCTTGGTCCGTTCCGGTAGTTGTTCGCGCAACCGGGATAGCTCGACGCGGTGCGGCTGGCGGGGACCTCGTGCGGGCACGGATCAAGACGCTGCGCCGCCGCGATGGGGAGGTCAAGCATCGCCACGCCCCTTTCGGAGCGCGACCGGCCACCAGCCGGACTCGCGCCGCTCGACCAGACCGATCAGTTCGAGTTCGGGCAGCAGCGCCCGCACCCGGCTCAGCGGCACGCCCGACTCGACCGCGGCCGCGTCCGGGCTGCTCCCCTGTTTGCGGTCCAGTGCCTCGTACACCCGCGCGGCCTCGGGGCCCAGCTCATCCGTGCGACTGCTCGGCCGGGTCTCGGGGCGCACCAGGTCGGCGCCGATCCGCCCCACGGTCTCGATGATCTCGTCCACGCTGGCCACCGGCACGGCTTCCGCCGCGCGGAGCAACTCGTGGCAGCCCACCGAGCAGGCCGAGGTGACCGGGCCGGGCACCGCCATCAGCACCCGGCCCAGCGCGCGGGTGATGGCCGCGGTGTTCTTGGCGCCACTGCGCTGACCGGCCTCGACAACGACCGTGCCGCCGCCGAGCGCGGCGATGAGCCGGTTGCGCACCAGGAACCGGTACCTGGCCGGCCGAAGGCCCGGTGGGTACTCGGTGACCACCGCGCCCTGACCGGTGATCCGGTCCAGCAGGGCGGTGTGGCCGGCGGGATAAGCCAGGTCGATGCCACAGGCGAGCACCGCGACGGTGGGACCGGACGCGGCGACCGCGCCCCGGTGGGCGGCCCCGTCGATGCCGTAGGCCGCACCGGACACCACGGTGACGCCCCGGCTGGCCAGGCCGTAGCCGAACTCGGCGGCGACGTGCTCGCCGTAGCCGCTGGCCGCCCGCGAGCCGACCACGGCCACCGCCCGCTCGGTCAGCGCGCCCAGGTCGCGGCCGCGCACCCAGAGCGCCAGCGGAGCCACCCCGCAGGCCATCCGGCGGCTCGCGGCCGTCTGCAGGGCCAGGAAGGGCCAGTCCGGCCACTCCTCGTCCTCGGGGATCACCAGTCTGGCCCCCACGGCCGCCGCCCGGGCCAGATCCTCGTCAACCTGGTCCAGGTGCCGCCTGGCCGCGGTCTCGCCCGCCACCGCACTGGGTGCCTGCCCGGTCCGGACGAGGTCAGCCGCCCGCACCGGGCCCGCCTCGGCCACCAGCCCCGCCAGCGCGAGCGCGGGCGGCTCGGCCACGCGCAGCAGGTAGGCACGGGCTCGACGGGCCTGCTCAGCGCCGCTCATCGGAGGCCTCCCGGCACGACACGCCCCGACCGCACGGGCTGGGGCCCTGGCAGACTGCTGGGATGGCGGACGTGCACGGATCGTGGGACCCGCTCAGCCCACCGGCGGTCGCCACGTTGTTCGCGGAGTTTCCGCCGCGCTGGTGGCTGGCCGGCGGGTACGCGATCGAACTGGCCGTTGGCCGACGGATCCGTGCGCACGCCGACATCGACGCGCTGGTGCTGCGACCCGACCTGCTCTCGGTGCCCGCCGTGCTGCCCGGCTGGCAACTGTGGGCGGCTGACCCGCCAGGTTCCCTGCGCCGCTGGACCGGCCGCGACCCGCTGCCCGCGCACGTCCACGACGTGTGGTGTCGGCCCGCCCCATCCGGACCGTGGCGGCTGCAGATCATGGTGGACGAGACCGAGGGCGACCACTGGGTGTCGCGCCGGGACCGGCGGGTCCGCCGGCCCCTGTCCACGCTGGGCCGCCGAACACCCGACGGGCTGCCCTACCTGGCCCCGGGCGTGCAACTGTTCTACAAGGCCACCAACCCACGCCCCAAGGACGAGCAGGACTTCCGGGCGGTCGTTCCCCATCTCGACCGGGTGGAGCGCGCGTGGCTGCTGGCCGCCCTCGACCTGACCTTCCCGGCGCACCCGTGGCGGCATCGGCTGGCCGACCGCCGGTGACCCCACGCTGTCGAGGCGCAGCCAGCGGGCGGGGCGACCCGAGCCCGCGCTCGACCCGTGCCGGCGGGGCAACCGCCCGGCGGGCGTGGCCGCGGACGGACGCCGGCCCGTCGCGGTGGCCCGCGGCCGCAGACTGACGTCGGACATCACGCGGACCTCCGTTCCCGGAACTCCAGCGCGGCGGCCACGTGGTCGGCGTCGGGCCGCTCCTGGTCGGCCAGGTCGGACAGGGTCCAGGCGACGCGCAGGCACCGGTCGGCACCCCGGCCGGTCACCGCTCCGCTGTCCAGCCCGCGGTCCAGCAGTGCCGTCACCGGCCTGGGCAGGGCGAACTCCTTGCGCAGTGCCGGCCCGGGCACCTCGGCGTTGGTGCGCCAGCCGTGGTCGGCCCACCGCAGCGCCGCCCGTTCCCTGGCCCGCAGCACCCGCTGGCGCACCTGCGCACTGGGCTCGGCACTGCCCGCCTCGGCGGTGGTCATGGCGGTGACCGGGCGCATCCGCACCCGCAGGTCGACCCGGTCCAGCAGCGGACCGGACAGCCGGCTGAAGTACCGGCGCCTGGTGTTGGGCGGACAGCAGCAGTCCACCTCCCGGGGCGGCGCGCACGGGCAGGGGTTGGTGGCCAGCACGAGCTGGAACCGGGCCGGGTAGCAGGTGACACCGTCCCGCCTGGCCAACCGCACCTCGCCCTCCTCCAGCGCCGTGCGCAGCGCCTCCAGCCGCCGTGGGCCGAACTCGCACGCCTCGTCCAGGAACAGCACCCCGCGGTGGGCGCGGCTCACCGCGCCCGGTCTGGCCAGTCCAGCGCCGCCGCCCAGCAGGGCGGCACCCGAGATGGAGTGGTGCGGCGCGACAAAGGGCGGCGTGGTGATCAGCGGGGTCCGCGCGGAGAGCAGGCCGGCCACCGAGTGGATGGCGGTGACCTCCAGAGACTCCTGGGGCGAGAGCGCGGGAAGCAGACCGATCATGCGTTGCGCCAGCATGGTCTTGCCGGTGCCGGGCGGACCGACCAGCAGCAGGTGGTGTCCGCCGGCGGCGGCGACCTCCAGCGCCCAGCGCGCCTCGGGTTGGCCGAGCACGTCCGCGAGGTCACCCTGCGGCGGAGCTTCGGGCGGAAGGGGGTCGAAAGCCGGCTCGGTCAACCGCCCTGGCTCACCCCGCAGCCAGCCGACCAGCTCCCGCAGGTGGGCCACGCCGAACACGGTGATGCCATCGACCAGGGCGGCCTCGGCGAGCGTCGCCACCGGCACCACCGCCTGGCGCAGGCCGGCCTTGCGGGCGGCCAGCAGACCGGGCAGCACACCCCGCACCGGACGCACCCGGCCGTCCAGCGCCAACTCCCCGATCAGCGCGGTGCAGCCGAGCAGGCCACGCGGCGCCAGGCCGGCCGCGGCCAGCACCGCGGCGGCCAGGGCGAGGTCGTAGCCGGAACCGCCCTTGGGCAGGGTGGCCGGGGACAGCCCCAGGGTGACGCGCTGCTGGGGCCACTGCTCGCCGCTGTTGCGCACGGCGGCCCGCACCCGGTCCTTCGCCTCGTGCAGTGCGGCGTCAGGCAGCCCGAGCAGCTGCACGCCGGGCATGCCGGACCCGACGTCCGCCTCGATCTCCACGGTCAGCCCGTCCACCCCGAACAACGCCACCGACCACGCTGACGCGAGCGCCATCAGGACACACCTCGCCGGTGCCGCAACCGGATCGGGCCGCTCGGCGGCCAGTGCACGGCGATCACGTCGAACCGGATCTCGCACCACCCCACCCGGAAGGTGGTCAACCACCTGCCCGCCAGCCGACGCAGCCGGCGCAGCTTCGCCCGGTCGACGGCCTGGGCCGGGTCGCCCTGCCAGTCCGAGGACCGGGTCTTCACCTCGCACACGACCAGCCGGACACCGTCCGTGGCGACCAGGTCCAACTCGCCCTCGCGGCACCGCCAGTTGCGTGAGAGCACGACCAGGCCCTGGCTTTCCAGGTACTGGGCAGCCAGCGCCTCACCACGCCGGCCAAGCGCCGCCGACGCGGCACTGCCCCGCGCGCGACGCTCCGACGACTGTCCGACCGCCGGATGCGGCGGCAGGACAGGAACAGCCACACTCACAGCTCTCGCCTCCCCCGTGAACTCCCCCGTGGAATTCGTGTGCCTCACACGGTGCCGGGAGTTGACCGGTCACGGAACGACGTTGTCGCTGGTTGTGGACAGCTGCGGGGGTTGTGGACAACTAGGACCACGAACGGGTGAAATTGCCGGATGGTCCACGAAACGGTGGTATAGCGCCGCCAGACGGGCGGACCAGTGCGCCACCCGGTGGTCGAAGTCAGCCACGCGCAGGCCCGGCAAGGACAGCGGGGAGGACACGGACAGGCGCCACGCCAGCGGGCCAGGGCAGGGCAGCACGCCCTGCCAGCAGACCTACCCGGCGGCCCCGGCCGTCACGGGTGGTGGTCCCGTCCGGCTCCGGTCAGTCAGGCACCCGAACCGGACCACAGCAACAGTCAGCGGCACCACGCCGCCGGCACCCCGTCGGCGGCACCGCACTCGCGCGCGGGCGCGACAGCACGGGGCGGCGGCGCCCGCCGCCCCGCCGGAAGCTGCGCCGGTCAGCCGTTGAAGGAGTCGCTGTCCGGCAACCGGAGGTCTGGCTTGTCCAGCTCCTCCACGTTGACGTCCTTGAACGTGATGACCCGGACGTTCTTGACGAACCGCGCCGGCCGGTACATGTCCCACACCCAGGCGTCGGACATCCGCACCTCGAAGTAGACCTCACCGTCGGCGTTGCGCGCCTGCACGTCCACCGCGTTGGCCAGGTAGAACCGCCGCTCGGTCTCCACCACGAAGGAGAACTGGCCGACGATGTCGCGGTACTCCCTGTAGAGCTGCAGCTCCATCTCGGTCTCGTACTTTTCGAGATCCTCTGCGCTCATTGGATCCGCGCCCCTCCCGATCGTGCGCCCGACGCCGTTGATTGTGAAGGCTCACCATTGTGAACCACGTTGAGCGCCGCCGTACTCCGCGCCACCCGGCGTGGCGGACGCATTCCGTGCGCCCGCGCCGCCGCGGCCACGTTCGCATACGACCAGCGGTGCTCGTCACTGGGGCCGTGTTCGGCCAACGCGGCGCTGTGGTCGGCCGTGCAGTAGCCCTTGTGCACGTCGAACCCGTACACCGGCAGCTCCTGGTGCAGTTCGGCCATGATCCGGTCCCTGGTGACCTTGGCCAGCACCGACGCCGCCGCCACGCAGGCAGCCGCCTTGTCGCCCTTGACCACCGGCAGGCTCGGCGCGGTCAGCCCGGGCACGCGGAAGCCGTCCACCAGGACGTATCCCGGGTGGGTGGTCAACCGGGCCACGGCTCGGCGCATGCCCTCGATGTTGGCCACGTGCACCCCGATCAGGTCGATCTCGCTGGCCGGCACCACGACCACGGCGTAGTCCAGTGCCCTGGCCACCACCGCGTCGAACATCCGGTCCCGGGCCGCGGGGGTGAGCAGCTTGGAGTCGGTGAGCCCGTCCAGCCGGCTGGCGTCCCCGGGCCGCAGCACGCACGAGGCGATCACCAGTGGGCCGGCGCAGGCTCCCCGGCCGGCCTCGTCCACCCCGGCGACCGGGCCGAGGCCGCGGCGGTCGAGCGCGGACTGCAGTGCCCAGTTGCCGGCCGTGCGCCTGATCACCGCCCTGGGCGGGCGCGGCAGGGTGCTGGGTTGTGTGCTCATGGTGCTACCGCCGCCTGTCCGGTCGAACCACCAGCCCGCGCAGTCGCCGGCCGACCAGCACGGCGGGCCAGGCCGCGACCGCACCGACGCCCAGCGGCAGGCCGGTCTGCCACGCGGGCGCGCTCAGTGCCACCGCCTGCGGGTCGTGGTCGCTCACGCCCTGCCAGCGCGACGGCGGCAGCACGATGAACCGGGCCTTGCCGATCACGTTGTCCACCGGGACCAGACCGTTGACTCCGCCGCCGCCCTGGTAACGCGAGTCCTTGGAGTCATTGCGATTGTCACCCATCACGAACAGGTAGTTCTCCGGAACCCTGATGGGCTCGAAGGAGTCCTGGGTGGTTCCTCTCCCAGGCTCCCAGTAGATGTAGGTCTCGTCCAGCGGCTTTCCGTCGACCAGCACGCGGTTGGCGGCGTCGCAGCACTGCACGGTCTGCCCGCTCACGGCGATCACCCGCTTGACGAAGTCGTCCTCGCTCGGGTCGGCCAGCCCGATCAGCGAGCCGGCTTCCTGCAGCCAGCGCACCACCACGTTGTCCGACCGGTTGGTGCTGAACTCGCCGCGGTCCCAGGTGTCGGGCCGGCTGAAGACCACCACGTCGCCCGGGCCCGGGTCGGTGAAGTTGTAGGTGAGCTTGTCCACCAGCACCCGGTCACCGGTGCAGGTGTCACAGCCGTGCAGGGTCTGCTCCATCGACTGCGAGGGGATGGAGTACACCCTGGCCAGGAAGGTCTGGATCAGCACGGCCAGCACGACCGCGGTCACCACCAGGATCGGCAGCTCACGCCAGAACGAGCCCTTCTTGCGGGCTTTGTCCGACTTGCCCGGCCCGCCGGTCGCGGCGGCTTCGTCGTCTGGGTTCAGACGCTGGGGATCGCCGTCCTCGGGATCCCATGACGGTGCGACATCGGCCACCTGATCAGCCTACCGATGCGGGATCAGAGCACGGTGACGCAGCCGGCGTCAGCTGTCCCGGCCGAGTGCCCGCCGGCGGAACTGGGCCCGCCACGGCGCCAGCAGTCGCCGGCCCAGCCACAGGGTGGGCCAGGCCGCCACCGCGCCAGCACCCAGCGGCAGGCCGGCCTGCCACGCGGGCGCGCCGAGGGCCACTGCCTGGGGGTTGTGGTCGCTGATGCCCTGCCAGCGCGACGGCGGCAGCACGATGAACCGGGCCTTGCCGATCACGTTGTCCACCGGCACGGTGCCGTTCTCGCCACCGCCGCCCTGCACCCGGGAGTCGGCCGAGTCCATCCGGTTGTCGCCCATCACCCACAGCCGGCCCTCGGGCACGGTGAACGGCCCGAACGGGCGCATGTCCTCGGGGCCGGTGCCCGGCTCCCAGTAGATGTAGGGCTCGTCCAGCGGCTTGCCGTCCACCACCACGCGGTGCTGCTCGTCGCAGCACTGCACGGTCTGCCCGCCCACGGCGATGATGCGCTTGACGAAGTCGCGCTCGTCCGGCGGTGCCAGCCCGACCAGGGACGCCACTTCCTGGATGCCCCGCACGACCGGGTTGTCCGACCGGTTGCTGTAGAACTCGTTCTGTCCCCAGCTGTCCGGCCCGCGGAAGACGACCACGTCGCCCGGGCCGGGGTCGGTGAAGTCGTAGGTGAGCTTGTCCACCAGCACCCGGTCGTTGGTGCAGCCCGGGCACCCGTGCAGGGTCTGCTCCATCGACTGGGACGGGATCACGTAGACGCGCGCGAGGAAGGTCTGGATCAAGAACGCCAGGACCAGCGCGGTCAACACCAGGATGGGCAGCTCGCGCCAGAACGAGCCCTTCTTCTTGGGCTTCGCGCTCCTCGCCTGCTCACCGGCGCCGGCGCGAGCGTCATCCAGCCCTCCCGAATCCGGTGTGGATTCGGGAGGCTGGGCTGCTCGGTCCGGGCGCTCCGGCTCGTCATCCTGACCTGCGGTAGGTCGTACGGGGTCGGCCACGGGGGAAGGCTACGGCACCCGGGCGCGATCGGCTCAGGAAGCCGACGGCGTTTCGCGCTTCTCCTTGATCTTGGCGGCCTTGCCGCGCAGCTCACGCAGGTAGTAGAGCTTGGCCCGACGCACGTCGCCGCGCGTGGCCACCTCGATCTTGGCGATGTTCGGGGTGTGCACCGGGAAGGTGCGCTCCACGCCCACGCCGAACGACACCTTGCGCACGGTGAAGGTCTCGCGGATGCCGCCACCCTGGCGACGGATCACCACGCCCTGGAACACCTGGACTCGCTCGCGAGAGCCCTCGATGACGCGGACGTGGACCTTCAGGGTGTCGCCCGGACGAAAGTCCGGGATGTCGGAACGCAGCGACTGGGCGTCCAGAGCGTCCAGGGTGTTCATCGGATGGTCCGTCCTCGTCACTATCGGGTGTTCTTGCTGTGGCCCCTTCGGGCGCGTTCCACCACCACTGACATGGTGACAGGCGGCGGTCGCGACCAAACCTGGGGATGGTTTGCGGTGTACGCCGGAGACCTACCCGGCTGTATCAACCTGTCCAGTGTGCCAGACCGATTTCCGATACCAAAAATCGGGGGCTATCCGTGCTCGGCGCGCAACCGGTCGAGCACGGCCCGGTCATGCCGGTCCAACGCCTGGTCAGGCAGGGTCGCCAGGAGGTCGGGCCGGCGGTGGAAGGTGCGTTCCAGTGCCCGGTCCCGACGCCAGCGGGCGATGGCGGCGTGGTTGCCGGAGCGCAGCACCTCGGGCACGGCCAGCTCGCGCCAGACCTCGGGCCTGGTGTAGCTGGGCCCCTCCAGCAGCCCGTCGGAGAAGGAGTCCTGCTCGGCCGAGGCGGGGTTGCCCAGCACCCCGGGCAGCAGCCTGGCCACCGCCTCCACCATCACCATGACCGCGACCTCGCCGCCGACCAGCACGTAGTCGCCGATGGACACCTCGTCCACCGGCATCCGCCTGGCCGCGTCGTCGATGACCCGCTGGTCGATGCCCTCGTACCGGCCGCAGGCGAACACCAGCCGCGACTCGGTCGCGTACTGCCTGGCGGTCTCCTGGGTGAACGGCCGGCCGGCCGGGCTGGGCACCACCAGTCTAGGCGGCACCTCGCCGGCGCAGACCTCGTCCAGGGCCTCCCCCCAGACCTGGGGCTTCATCACCATGCCCGGGCCGCCCCCGTACGGGCTGTCGTCCACCGACCGGTGCACGTCGTGCGTCCAGTCGCGCAGGTCGTGCACGGTGAGGTCGAGCAGGCCGCGCTCGATGGCCTTGCCGAGCAGCGCGGCGCGCAGCGGCGCCAGGTACTCGGGGAAGATGGTCAGGACGTCGATGCGCACTAGTCCAGCAGGCCCTCCGGCGGGGTCAGCACGACCCGGCCCTCCGTGATGTTGACCTCGGGCACGATGTCCCGAACGAACGGCACCAGCACCTCGCGCTCGGCCGGCTCGGCCTGGGCCGCGCCCGGGTCGGCCGGCTCGGGCCGCTCCACCACCAGCAGGTCGCTGCCGGCGACGTGCAGCACCTCGCGCACGGTGCCGACCGGGGTGCCGTCCGCCAGCACCGCGGTCAGCCCCTCCAGGTCGTGGTCGTAGAACTCGTCCGGGTCCTCGGGCGGCGGCAGGCTGTCCGCGTCCACCACCAGCAGGGTGCCCCGGAGGGTCTCGGCGACGTCCCTGGTCAGCACCTCGTCGAAGCGCACCAGCAGCCGCCCGGCGTGGGGCCGGGCGGCTGCGACGGTGAGGGCGCGGACGGTGCCGTCGCGCAGGCGCGCGGACAGCACCGATCCCACGGCGAACCGTTCCTCGGGCGAGTCCGTGCGCACGTCCACGGCGAGTTCACCGGTGACGCCGTGCGCCTTGGCCACCCGGCCGACAACCACGTCCATGTCGCTCAGACGCTCAACGATCGGTGTCGACCACGTCCACCCGCACACCGCGACCACCGATACCGGTCATCACGGTGCGCAGGGCGGTGGCGGTCCGACCGCCCCGGCCGATCACCTTGCCGAGGTCGTCCGGGTGCACGTGCACTTCGAGCGTGCGCCCCCGGCGCGTGGTCACCAGGCTGACCCGCACGTCGTCCGGGTGGTCGACAATGCCGCGGACGAGGTGCTCCAGTGCGTCCGCGAGCACACTCACGCTTGGCCGTCCTCAGCCTTCTCGGCCTTGGCCTCGGCCTTGTCGCCGCCCTCGTCCTTGGCCTCGGCCTTCTTGCCACCCTTCTTCTTGGGGGTGGTGGCCTCGGCCATCGGCTCCTCGTTCGCCGCCGCCAGCGCGGCCTCGAACAGGGCCTTCTTGTCCGGCTTGGGCTCGGCGTGCCGCACGGTGCCCTCGGTGCCCGGCAGGCCCTTGAACTTCTGCCAGTCGCCGGTCACCTCGAACAGGTGCTGGACCGCGTCGGTGGGCTGGGCGCCGACCCCGAGCCAGTACTGGGCGCGGTCGGAGTCGACCTCGATCAGGCTCGGCTCGGTCATCGGGTTGTACTTGCCGATGGTCTCGATGGCCTTGCCGCTACGGCGGGTGCGGGAGTCGGCGACGACGATGCGGTAGAACGGCTGACGAATCTTGCCAAGCCGCTGCAGCTTGATCTTGACGGCCACGGGTGGGAATGCTCCTCAGGCTCTCGTTGCTCAGAGTCGAGCGCACGAAACCCGAGTGGGGACGGGTCACGGCGCCCAAAGGTCATTGCTGCCACGGCACGGTGAGAGGGTCCGGCCAAGGCGGACAGCCACCCATTTTGCCAGATGCCGGGAACCAGCACGAACCGCCCGGGGCGAAACCACCCGTGCCGGGGGCCTGACCAGGGTGTTCACCCGATCGGGAGGCTCCTCACATGGGCATGGCGCCCAGCGCGGTGAGCAGGATGCCGAGCGCGCCCATCAGGTTGTTCAGCTGGTGCACGACGATGCTGGCGAGCAGCCGGCCGGACAGCAGCCTGGCCAGCCCGATCGGGATCGCGATCACCAGCAGCAGCGGGGTGCGGTCCGGTTCGAGGTGGGCGGCGGCGAAGATCGCGGTGCTCAGCACGAACGCCGTCCACCTGCTCCAGCGCAGCCGCTCCATCGCGCCCCACAGCAGCCCCCGGTAGATGATCTCCTCGCACAGCGGCGCGACCAGCCACAGGTGCAGGAAGATCAGCACGGCCAGCAGCGGGGACAGCTCCAGCCCGTCCAGCAGCGAGCCGACCGCGGAGTTGGCGTTGTCCCCGCCGACCCACCTCGACCAGAGGTTCGACGCGATCACGGTGACCACCAGGCCGATCGCGCCGATGCCGATGCCCAGCCGGACGTCGGTCCAGTTCCACGCCAGCTTCAGGTCCTTGAGCGGGCCGTTGCCGCGCACCACCGTGGCCAGCAGCGCCACCAGCGTGGCCAGCAGGGTGGGCGCGGCCACGCTGACCAGCACGCCGACCGGGGGCAGCCGGCCCGTCGCGGTCCGGTCGAAGGGCATCACCACCAGTACCGACGAGATCAGGAACACCAGCTCGACCAGCAGGAACGCCCCGAATCCCCAGCGGTGTGCCGGGGTGTCACCGGTGGCGGGCACGCCCGAGGGACGCGCCGGCGGCGGTGGCGGGGCCGAGGCGACGCCGTCGGTGCTCTGCCTGGCAGCCCCCAGGCTGGGTGTCTCCCCGGCGGGCTCCGGTGCGTGGCTGGGGTTCACGGGTGCCTCCGTTGCGCCGATCGTGCGTGGCCTTCGGTGCCACGGGCTGGGGTCGTGGGTCCGGATGGGACACCACCATCGCGGGATCGTCGTCATCTGTGGCCGGGCCCGCCCGGTGCGACAGCCGCGGGGCCGAGACTAGCCGGCGGTCCGCGGCCAGGACCCATCCACGTGGAATCGTCCGGTGGCGGGTCGGCCAGCCGCTCCCAGCACCCGGCTGTCCCGCCGCCGCCCCGCCGGTCCGGTCCCGGCTGGCCCGGTGCCCGACGGCGCCGACTCGCTGGTCGCTTACCCTCCTGGAGGTATCGCCAACCCCGAGCCGGTCCCCCGGAACGCCGGCCGCCGGAACGGGTGGCGGCCGCTCATCCGCCGGACAGGTACACATCCAGTGCCGGCACCAGGTTGTTGGCCGCGTGCGCGACGATGCTCGCGCCGATCCGCCCGGTGACCATCCTGGCCCACCCGATGGCGATGCCCTGTGCGAACAGACTCAGCGTGCGCCATGACTCCTCATGCAGGAACGCGAAGATCAGGGACGTGAGCGCGAGGACGACCGAGCGCGGTATCCGGTAGTGCTCCAGCGCCCCCCACAGCGCGCCGCGCACCAGCAGCTCCTCGGTCAGCGGCGCACCCAGCAGCAGGAACAGCGCGGCGGCGGCGAGCCAGACGGTCTGCTCGTCGGCCAGTGCGCTCAGGCTGTCCAGCGGGGTGCTCTCCCTGGTCGAACCGCCGTGGACCTGGAACAGCACCACGCCCAGTGCCCACGCGGCCAGCAGGGAGAACCCACCGCTGGCCAGGCCGACCCGGATGTCCCGCCAGTTCGGCAGCACGCCGAAGTCGCGGCGCGGCCCCCGGCCCCGCCACCAGGACAGCACCGCGGGTCCCAGGCCGAGCAGCACGTTGGGCAGGAAGGCCAGCAGCAGCAGCGGGCCGAGCGCGGGCGGCTCGGCCGCGTCGAAGCCGCTGAGCCGGCCGGACAGCACCGCGGTGAGCACCAGGGTGAGCAGGTGGTAGCCGCCGAGTCCGACGAAGAAGCCGAGAAAACCCCAGTGCGCGGCCTGGGCCGACCCAGTGACCAGGCCCGGTGACGGGCTGGGCTGGGCCGGCTCGCCCGGTCGCGGCTCGTGGTCCACCCGCACTCCTCTTCCCTCTGCTGCGACGCTAGCGCCCCCCGGGCGCGTTGGCCACGACGAGTGCACGCCGCATCACTGCGGGTTCCCGCGCGCGGGCCCGCCCGGGCCGGTCGCGGCCAGGGCGGTGCGGCGGTTGAGCGGCCGGGGCGCGCTACGACCTGGGGATGATCCGGCCGCGCAGCATGATCAACTCGGGTGCGTTGAGGATAGCGAGGTCGGTGCGCGGGTCCGCCGCGTACACCACCACGTCGGCGGGGGCGCCGTCGCGCAGCCCCGGGTAGCCGAGCCAGTCGCGGGCGGCCCAGGAGGCGGCGCCGATGGCCTGCTCGGTGCTCATGCCCACCCGGTGCAGCGCGGCCACCTCGTCGGGCAGCCGGCCGTGGGCGACGCCACCGCCCGCGTCGGTGCCCGCGTAGACCGGCACGCCGGCCTCGATGGCCGCGCCGATCCGGGCCGGCGCCTGCTCGTAGAGCGCGCGCATGTGCGCGGCGTACGTGGGATACCTGGTGGCCGCGGCCACGAAGGACGGGAAGTTCTCGATGTTGATCAGGGTGGGCACCAGCGCGGTGCCGGCCGCGGCCATGGCGTTGATGGTGTCGTCGGTCAGGCCGGTGCCGTGCTCGATGCAGTCGATGCCCGCGGCGAGCAGCCCGGGGATGGCGTCCTCGCCGAACACGTGCGCGGTGACCCTGGCGTTGTTCTCGTGGGCCACGGCGATGGCCTTGGCCAGCACCTCGTCCGGCCACAGCGGCGCCAGGTCGCCGACGGACCGGTCGATCCAGTCGCCGACGAGCTTGACCCAGCCGTCGCCGTTGGCGGCCTGTTCGGCCACGGCCTGCGGCAGCAGCTCCGGGTCGTCCAGCTCGACGCCCAGGTGCGGCAGGTACCGCTTGGGGCGGGTCAGGTGCTGGCCGGCCCGGATGATCCGGGGCAGGTCCAGGCGCTCCTGCAGGGGCCGGTTGTCGATGGGCACGCCGCAGTCGCGGATCAGCAGCGTGCCCGCGTCGCGGTCGGTCCGCGCCTGCACGGCCGCCTCGTCGAGGTCGACCGGGCCGTTCGGGCCGATGCCGAGGTGGCAGTGCGCGTCGACCAGGCCGGGGACCAGGAAGCCCCCGTCGACCACGGTCTGCGCGCCGGGCACCGGCTCGGTGCGGATCCGCCCGTTGACCACCCACAGGTCGCGCGGGGCCTGCTCGGGCAGGACGACCCCACGCAGGTGCATTCCGGTCATGGCTGGCGGGTCACTTCTTCTTGCCGAACTTCAGCTTGGACGGGTCGAACCCGGGGGGCAGCTGGTCCAGCCCGGCCAGGCCGGGCGGGAGTTCGTTCAGGCCGGGCGGCATGCCGGACAGGTCGGGCAGGCCACCGGGCATGCCGGCGGGCAGCCCGGGGAAGCCGCCGCGCACCTTGGGCGGGGTGGGGCCGCGCCCCTTGCTGCCCTTCTTGCCCTTCTTGCCCTTGCGGCTCTTGCTGCCCCCGCGGCCCGCGCCTGGCAGCCCGAACCGGCCGGCCATCTGCGACATCATCTTGCGGGCCTCGAAGAACCGGTTGACCAGGTCGTTGACCTCACTGACCTGCACGCCGGAGCCCTTGGCGATGCGCAGCCGCCGGGAGGCGTTGATCATCTTGGGGTCGGCCCGCTCGGCCGGGGTCATGCCTCGGATGATCGCCTGCAGCCGGTCCAGGTGCTTCTCGTCGACCTGGGCCATGGCCTCCTTCATCTGGCCGGCGCCCGGCAGCATGCCCAGCAGGTTGGCGATCGGGCCCATCTTGCGGATGGCCAGCATCTGTTCGAGGAAGTCCTCCAGGGTGAGCTGGCCCGAGCCGATCTTCTGCGCGGCCTGCTCGGCCTGCTCGGCGTCGAAGGCCTGCTCGGCCTGCTCGATCAGGGTGAGCACGTCGCCCATGCCCAGGATCCGGCTGGCCATCCGGTCGGGGTGGAAGACGTCGAAGTCCTCCAGCTTCTCCCCGTTGGAGGCGAACATGATCGGTTGGCCGGTGACCTGGCGCACGCTCAGCGCGGCACCACCGCGGGCGTCACCGTCGAGCTTGGTCAGCACCACGCCGGTGAAGCCGACGCCGTCGCGGAACGCCTCGGCCGTGGTGACCGCGTCCTGGCCGATCATCGCGTCGACCACGAACAGCACCTCGTCGGGCTGCACGGCCTGCCGGATGTCCGCGGCCTGGCGCATCATCTCCTCGTCGATGCCCAGCCGGCCGGCGGTGTCCACCACGACCACGTCGTGCTGGGCGCGCCTGGCCTCGTCGATGCCGCGCCTGGCCACGTCGACCGGGTCGCCGACGCCGTTGCCCGGCTCGGGCGCGAACACCGCGACGCCGGCCCGCTGGCCGACCACCTGCAGCTGGGTCACCGCGTTGGGGCGCTGCAGGTCGCAGGCGACCAGCAGGGGCGCGTGCCCCTGGCCGCGCAGCCACTTGGCCAGCTTGCCGGCCAGCGTGGTCTTACCGGCACCCTGCAGACCGGCCAGCATGATCACGGTGGGCGGGTTCTTGGCCAGGTTCAGCCGCCTGGTCTCGCCGCCGAGGATGCCGATCAGCTCCTCGTTGACGATCTTCACGACCTGTTGGGCCGGGTTGAGCGCCTGGGAGACCTCGGCGCCCTTGGCTCGCTGCTTGACGCCCGCGATGAAGGCCCTGACCACGGGCAGGGCGACGTCGGCCTCCAGCAACGCGATCCGGATCTCGCGGCAGGTCGCGTCGATGTCGGCGTCGGAGAGCCGGCCCTTGCCCCGCAGGTTCTGCAGAACCGAGGTGAGCCGGTCGGAAAGGGTGTCGAACACGGTGCCGCCAGACCTCGCATGTCGTTGGTGGAACAACGGCCGCGCGGGTGGACTGCGCGGCCACACCTGACGAGGGTAGCCGGACATTCAGCGGAAGGTGACCGACAGCCTGACACCGGCGGCCGTGGCCGCGCGGTCGAGCAGGCGGAACCCGGTCCAGCCGCGGGGTGGCCGGCCGGCAAGGCACCGCTCGCGCACGGCCCGCGCCCGCCGGACGTGCCGGAGGAACGCGCCGGGGCGGATCAGCCGGCCCCGGTCGCGCTGCCCGGCCAGCGCCTCGGCCGGACTGGCGTGCAGCCACAGCAGGTGCCGGGACCGGCCGGTGAGCAGGCCCACCGCGACCAGCGCGCCCCTGGTGGTGGACCGGGTGGACGGCTCGTGCACCACCAGCAGGCCGGGCGCGGTCAGGGCGTGGCCCAGGATGCGCGCCCGGTGGGCCAGGTGCACCAGCGGCCGGTACCAGCGGTAGGGCACCCACGCCGGCAGGGCCGCGCGCAGCACGGTGCGCACCTGGTCGGAGTCGAGGACGGTGGCCGGGGCGCCGGCCACGTGCAGCCGGGCGAGCAGGGTGCTCTTGCCCGCGCCAGGTAACCCGGCCAGCACCACGAGCGAGCGCGGCTGGACCGGGATGGTGAGCGGCTCGGGCTGCCCGCCGCGCGTCTCCTGGCCAACCCGCCTGGCCGGCTGGCCGTCGGGGCTGGTCGCGCCGGCGTCGGGGCCGGTCACCGGGCTGGCGGAGCCGGTCACCGGGGTGGCGGGGCCGGTGTCGCGGCCGGCCGCGTCGGCGGCGCCGGTGTCGTGGCCGGCCGGGCCAGTGCTGGGCGGCGAATACCTGGGCGGGTCCATATCCCCACCACCGTACGTGATCTTCCGGGCGTTTCGGGCGGTCGCACTGGGAAAACCCGGGGTGAGCGCGGTCCTGGCCGGCTGGCCGATGCGCCGCCTGAGGCGGCCCAACCCCTCACTGGGCCGCCCCGGACAGCTCGCGCGGTAACAAGGCCCCCGTCACCTCGGCCCCACACCGCCCGGCCCCCAGTGCCCCGGCGGCCCCCTGGCCGTGGTCCCACTGCCTTGTTACGGGTGCAAGCCTGCCGGGTGACGAGGTGAACGTGGAGCGTGAACACCCCCCATGTGACGTGCGTAGTGCTACCCATGCCCGGGTGCGCCAGTGCGGGCCCGGCACTCACCCACCTGGACGCAGTGCCCGGCTTGTCACCCACATGGCCCTGCGTGAACGTGCAACTCGCGGGGTTTGCAAAGTCAGCTCGCGCTGTCGGAGGTGTCAACTCGCGGGGTTTGCAAAGTCGACTCGCGGGAGGGGACGGGTGACCGGCCGGGCTGGGGGAGGGGCCAGCCCGGCCGGAACACTCACGTGGCCGCGAGCACGACCGCCTGTTCGATCCGACCACGCAGGTCGGCGTCCAGGCCGCCGCTTCCCGGCCGGGCGGCGACGGCACCGGCCGCCGGTGCGGGAGCCGCGCTCCCGTCGCCCGGCACGGTGTCGTTGTCGCCGCCTCCATCCTTACCTGTCGAGCCCTCCGTGGCCAGACAGAACGAGTCGATCGCGGTGGCACCGAGGGTGGCCACCCTGGCCCAGCGGATCGACACCCCGCACCCCTCCAGGGCCGCGGCGGCCCGGTGCAGCAGGCCGATCCGGTCGGCGGCGCGCAGTTCCAGCACGACCGCGCCGGTGGCCTCGTCGTCGAACCAGCGGACCCGGACCGGCGGGGGCTCCACCGCGGACCGCGCGTAGTCGCGCTCCTTCTCGGCCAGCTTCTCGGCCAGCGGCAGGCTGCCCTCCAGGGCCCGCACCAGCTGTTCCCGCAGCAGCGCCAGGTCGGGCAGGGACCCGAAGCGCGGCGACACCTGGAACACGTCCACCGCCGCGCCCGCGACCGTGCGCAGGGTGGCCGAGTGCACCTCCAGGGAGTTCAGCGCGAGCACCCCGGCCGCCCTGGACAGCAGACCGGGCCGGTCCGGGGCCAGCACGGTGATGGTGGCCAGGTGCCCGTCCGCGCTCATCAGCACGTCCGGCCGGCCGGTCCGCACGGCCGCGGCGGCCAGCGCGCGCGACTCGGCGTCCAGCGGCTCGGGCTCGGGCAGCGTGTCGCCGGCCAGCACGGCGCGGCAGCGCCGCACCAGGTCGGCGACGAGCGCGGCCTTCCAGTCCGTCCACACCCCGGGCCCGGTGGCCAGCGCGTCCGCCTCGGTGAGCGCGTGCAGCAGCTCCAGCAGCACGGCGTCGCCGCCGATGGTGTCCACCACCCGGCGCACCGTGGCCTCGTCGGCCACGTCCCGGCGGGTCGCGGTGTGGATGAGCAGCAGGTGGTGGCGGACCAGCGCGGTCACCGCGGCCACGTCCGAGGGCCACAGCCCGATCCTGGTGGCCACCTGGGTGGCCAGGGCCGCGCCGACCTCGGAGTGGTCGGCCTGGCGGCCCTTGCCCAGGTCGTGCAGGAGCGCGCCGAGCAGCAGCAGGTCCGGCCGGGACACGGTGGTGGTGAGCCGGGCGGCGTGCGCGGTGGTCTGCACCAGGTGGCGGTCCACGGTCCAGGTGTGCGCGGCGTTGCGCGGCGGCAGGTCCCGCACCGCGCCCCACTCCGGGAACAGCCGCCCCCACAGCCCGGTGCGGTCCAGTGCCTCGACCACGTCCACCAGCCCGGTTCCCGTGCCGAGCAGGGCGAACAGCTCGTCACGGGCCTCGCGCGGCCACGGCCCGCGCAGTTCGGGCGCGAAGTCGGCCAGCCGGGACAGGGTGCCGGCGGCGATGGGGTGCCGGCCGCGGGCCGCGGCGGTGGCCACCCGCAGCAGCAGCGCCGGGTCCTTGGTGGGTGAGGCGTCCCTGGCCAGTGCCACCTCGGTGCCGTGCAGCACCACGCCCTCGTCCAGGGGTCGGCGGACCGGTCCCCGGCGCAGCGCGCCGAACACGCCGAGGCCGCGCCTGGCGGTGGCCGCCCGCGCCGCGCGCAGGGCCACGTCCAGCGCGTAGCTGATCGTGCGGGCTGCCGAGGACACCGCCCTGGCCAGCGAGAACCTGTCGATCAGCCCGAGAGCGGCGGCGACCTCGTCGCCGTCCTGGGCGCGCAGCACGTCCCGGGGGCGGCGGGTGGACCGGCGCAGCTCGGTGCGCACGTCGAGCAGCAGCCGCCTGGCCTCCAGCACCTCGGTGGTGGGCCGGTCGGCGAGTTGGGCGGCGGCCAGCGCGTCGAGCAGGTGGGCGTCGCGCAGGCCACCCCGGCCGTGTTTGAGGTCGGGCTCGGCGCGGTGGGCGATCTCACCGCTGCGCGCCCAGCGACGCTGGCTGGACTCCAGCAGTTCGTCCAGCCGGGTGCGGGCGCGGGCGCGCCACTCCTGCCTGGCCCGGTCGGCCAGCCGCTGGCTCACCTCGGCGTCGCCGGCCAGGTGCCTGGCGTCGAGCAGGCCCATGGCGGTGCGCAGATCACCAGCGGCCACCCGCAGCGCCTGCCCGACCGTGCGGACCGAGTGGTCCAGGCCGATGCCCGAGTTCCACAGCGGGTACCACAGCTTGTCCGCGATCGTCTCGATGTCGTCGCCGCCGGCACCGCCGCCCCGCGGGTTGCCGTCGTGGACCAGGGCGAGGTCCAGGTCGGCGAAAGGCACCAGTTCCCGCCGGCCGAGGCCGCCGACCGCGATCAGGGCGATGCCCGATCCGGTGACACCGGCCTCGGCCGCGTGCGCGGTCAGCCAGAACTCGTGCAGGTCGACCAGGGCGTCCCGCAGCGCGCCCGCCGCCAGCCTCGGGCGGCCCGGTGCGAGCAGGCTGTCGCGTGCCCGCACCAGGTCGTTCGCGTCCCTGGCGTCCCCGGCGTTCCTGGCGTCCCCGGTGTCGAAAGCGCTCGGCCCGGTCACGGCGTTGCCCGCCTCCCCGCCCCGTCGGCTCGTCCGCCCACGGCTCGTCCGCCCACGGCTCGTCCGCCCACGGCTCGCCCGGCCACAGCTTGCCCGCTCACAGCTTGCGCGGTCACGTCTTCCCTGGTCACAGGGCGTCTGTGCCGCGTTCCCCGGTGCGCACCCGGACCACGGTGTCCACCGGTGTGACCCAGACCTTGCCGTCGCCGATCTTGCCGGTGCGGGCCGCCTCGACCAGCGCCTCGACCACCTTCTCGGTGGCGCTGTCGTCGATGAGCACCTCCACGCGCAGCTTGGGCACGAAGTCCACGGCGTACTCGGCGCCCCGGTAGACCTCGGTGTGGCCCTTCTGGCGGCCGTAGCCCTGCACCTCGCTGACGGTCATGCCGTGCACGCCGAGCTGCTCAAGGCCGGCCTTGACGTCATCCAGGGTGAACGGCTTGATGATCGCGGTGACCAGCTTCACTGGTTGCTCCCCTCGAGGACGGGGGCCTTGCCCCCGGTGTGGACGGTGCCCGAGCCGCGCAGGCCGCCGCCGAACCCGCCGAAGTCGTAGCCGCGCTCGGCGTGCTCGGCCTCGTCGATGCCGCCGGTCTCGGCCTCGGCGGAGGCCCGGAAGCCGACGGTCTTCTGCACGATCCAGCCCAGCGCCAGGCTGAGCACGAAGGAGTACACCAGCACCGACAGCGCGCCCACCACCTGTCGCCACAGCTGGTCCACGCCACCGCCGTAGAACAGGCCGTTCACCCCGGCCGGCGCGGCGTCGCTGGCGAAGAAGCCGATCAGCACGGTGCCGGCCAGGCCGCCGACCAGGTGCACGCCGACCACGTCGAGCGAGTCGTCGTAGCCCAGCTTGTACTTCAGGCTGATCGCCAGGGCGCACAGCGCGCCGGTGATCGCGCCGATCAGGATCGCGCCGACCGGGGTGACCGACGAGCAGGCCGGGGTGATCGCGACCAGGCCGGCGACCACGCCGGAGGCCGCGCCCAGGGTGGTGGCGTGGCCGTCGCGGACGCGCTCGACCAGCAGCCAGGCCAGCATGGCCGCGCTGGTGGCGACCAGGGTGTTGACGAAGGTGACCCCGGCGGTGGTGCCGGCGGTCAGCGCCGAGCCGGCGTTGAACCCGAACCAGCCGAACCACAGCAGCCCGGCGCCCAGCGTCACCAGCGGCAGGTTGTGCGGCTTCATCGGCTCCTTGGGCCAGCCGATCCGCTTGCCCAGCACCAGGACCAGGGCCAGGCCGGCGGCGCCGGCGTTGATGTGCACCGCGGTGCCGCCGGCGAAGTCGATGGCCTTGAGCTGGTTGGCGATCCAGCCGCCGACCGTGCTGCCGTCACCGGCGTCGAAGGCGAACACCCAGTGGGCGACCGGGAAGTACACGACGGTCGCCCACAGTCCGGCGAACAGCAGCCACGGCCCGAACCGGGCGCGGTCGGCGATCGCGCCGGAGATCAGCGCGACGGTGATGATGGCGAACATCGCCTGGAACGCCACGAACACCGTGCTGGGGATGGTTCCGGCCAGCGAGTCCGCGCCGAGCAGGCCGTTGAGGCCGAGGAACTCGAACGGCGCGCCGAGCAGGCCGCCACCCACGTCGTTGCCGAAGGCCATGGAGTACCCGTAGAGCACCCACAGCACACCGACCAGGCCCAGTGCCCCCATGCTCATCATCAGCATGTTGAGCACGCTCTTGCTGCGGACCATGCCCCCGTAGAAGAAGGCCAGCCCCGGTGTCATCAGAAGCACCAGGGCGGCGCTGGTCAGCATCCACGCCGTGTCCCCTGCGTTCACGTCGACCTCCAGTGCGCTTCGGTTGCCCGGGAGCATCGGCAGGCCCTGTTTCACGAGGTCTCGTCTCAGGTTTCCGTGGCGTGAACTGTCCAGCCGGCGGCGTTACGGGCGTGTTTCCCCCGCCACCCGATCGCGCTAACAACGCAGTCCATCACCGTGCGTGACCGCTGGCCTGGAATCCCGCTGCGCAGAGAAGCGCGGTGGGGACGCGGGCGAACCGGGGCGGCGCCGACCACCTCGGCCGCGTTCCCCACCGCGCGCCGGCCGGTTCAGGCCGGCAACTCCAGCACGGCCTTGCCGTGCAGCCGGCGCTCCAGCAGCGCCCGGGTGGCCTCGACGGCCTGGTCCCAGCTGCCGCGCCAGGTGATCTGCGGGTCCAGCCGTCCCCCGGCGACCTCGCGCGCGAGCCAGCCGAGGTCCCGGTCCAGCCCCACCGTGTCATCCAGCAGGTAGTAGGTGGTCAGCGACTTGTCGTGCCGGCCGTCCGTGGCGAGCAGCGCCCCGAACTCGAACACCTCGGGCTCACCGGTGGTGTGGCCGATGTTGACCAGGGTGCCGCCGCCCTCCAGCACGGCGAACGCCTTGACCAGCACCGGGCCGCCGACCATGTCCAGCACGCCGAACACCCGCTCGGTCAGCTCCTCCGGGTCGCGCACGACCTCGTGCGCGCCGAGCGCGCGCAGGCCGTCGGCGTGGTCGGGGTTGGTGGCCGTGGCGACGACGTGCGCGCCGCCGCGCGCGGCGAGCTGCACGGCGTACCGGCCGGCCCCGCCGGTGGCGCCGGTGACCAGCACCCGCCGGCCGATGACCGGGCCGAGTCGCCGCAGGGCGCGCAGCGCGGTCCCGGCGGCCACCGGGAGCGTGCTGATCGCACCGAGGTCGGCGGTGGCCGGCACCGCGCTGAGCATGGTGGTGTCCACGGCCCGCAGCTCCGCCCAGGCCCCGCCGTCGGCGAGGGTGACCACGGGCGTGCCCACCGCCGGCCCGGAGCCGTCGGCGGCGGCCTGGACCACCACGCCAGCCGCGTCCCAGCCCAGCACGGTGCCGTCGGGCGCGTTCTCCAGCCCGAACTTCACCTCGCCGTAGTTCAGCGAGATCGCCCGCACCCGCACCAGGGCCTGGTTGGGCGCGGGGGTCGGGTCGGCGGCCTCGCCGAGGACGAGGTTCCCGGGTGCCGCGTGGTCGACGACCAAGGCTCGCACAGCTGTTCCTCCACAGATCGGTTCGCCGGCCGGTGGGTTCTTCGGCCGGTGGTTCTCCAGCCGGCGGTTCTCCCGCCGGTGGTGCTCCGGCCGGCCGTGACCGGACAGCCGGATGCTGCCACTCAGTGGCACAAGTTATCAAGTGGCACTTGCCCCTCGGGAGCGTAAGCGTCTGAGGCGCGTCCCGGCGTTACACTCGCCGCATGTCCACCTCCGCGGGTTCCCCGGCCGACACCGTCAACCGGGGCGATCTGGCACCGGTCCCGGGCGTGCCGCGGGGCGGCGACCTCCCGCTGCGGGAGCGCAAGAAGCTGCGCACCCGGCGCGCGCTGGCCGACGCGGCGCTGCGCCTGTTCACCGAGCGGGGATTCGAGGCGACCACGCTGGACCAGGTGGTGGGCGCGGTGGAGGTGTCCAAGCGCACGTTCTTCCGCAACTTCAGCTGCAAGGAAGAAGCCGTGCTGACCGGGGAGACGGAACTCTGGGGCGAGTTCGTCACCGCGCTGGCCGACCGCGACCTGTGCGGCATGCTGCTCACCGCGGTAGGCGACACCCTGCTGGACACGGTGCGCTCGATCGTCGAGATCAGCGGGGACGACCAGTGGTGGGACCGCTACCTGCGGGAGCGCCGGCTGCTCGCGGACACGCCCACCCTGCGCGCCTACGGGATGGTGTTCTGCGCGAACGTCCAGCGCGAGATCGTCAGTCAGGTGGGCGCGCGGCTGGGCCTGGGGCCAGCCGGCGACCTGCGGCTGCGCCTGCTGGTCGACCAGGTGGTCGTGGCCTGGCGGTGCGCCACCGAGGACTGGATCACCGCGGGCGGCGCGGACGGCGCCGAGGGCGTGCACGCCCGGTTGGCGCAGGCACTGGCGGCACTACCGACCAGCCTCGCGCTGACGGCCGCGGAGTGTACCGCCGGAGTGCCCTGACCAGCCCAAATACCCCCATTCGTGGTACGGGTTGTGCACAGGCTCCGCAGTTGTCCACAGCCGCTCGCGCCGCCCTGGTTTTCCGGGCTGCCGCCGATAGGCTGGTGCAGGGCTCGCCCCCCGAGGTGGGTGGGGGGTGTACACCCGGGGCCGGTCGAGCGCACAGCGGAGCATGCCGGGTAGCGGAGCGTGGCGGGTAGCGGAGCGTGCCGGGTCAGGGCGGGAGCGGGTTGGCTCGGCGCGCCGCACCTGGCCTGCCGGACCTGTCGAGTCCACTGTGGATAGTCCGGCTCGACGCGGTCCGGCTCGTGCTGGTGTCCGCGGTTGGCGGAGCCGGTGGTTGGCGGAGTCGGTGGTTGGCGAAGTCTGTGGCTGGCGGCGTCGGTGGCCGGTGGTCCGGCCGAGCGTCCCCGGAGGGCGAACCGGGTCGGCTCAGCCCGGGTTCCGCCCCGGTGGGTTCCGGTCCAGCGCCCGGCCGAGCAGCGGGGCCAGTTCGGCGGGCAGGTCGGCCCGGTCCCCCAGGGGGCGGGCGGCGACCAGGTCGGCCGCGCGCCCGGCCGGGACGCCGCACCCGGCGGCCAGCACCGCCGTGGCCTGGGCCGCCGGCAGGTGGTTGAACCAGCGGCGCACCAGTTCGGCCTGGCCGGCCCGGGTGAGGTCGCCGAACAGCCGCAGCCTGGCCATGCCGCCGTCGGGGTGGATGTCCAGTCGCACCTGGGTCACCGGCCGGTCGCCGGCCAACCGGAACCGGTGCCGGGTGTCGGGTTGCAGCCGGGTGCGGGGCAGCAGGTCGAACCACTCCTCCTCCGCCGCCGCGTCCGCGCCGACCGGCGCGGCGCACCCGCGAAGTGCCGCCCAGCCGGGGGCGTTGCCGATGAAGTGGCTGGTGTCCAGCTCCGCCAGCCGCGGCACGCCCGGCGCGGCCAGGCGCACGCTCACCCAGTCGTTGCCGCCGTCGCGGCGGCGCGCGGTCTCCCAGCCCTCCCCCATCACCCGGGCCGGTCCGGGGGCCAGCAGGTTGGTCGGGGAGGAGTAGAACATGTCGCTGCACGCGGTGACCCGGCCGCCGGTCTCCAGCGCGGCCAGGTCCACCGGACCGGGCAGCAGCAGGTCGCGGGGGTCGGCGATGGGCTCGCCGAACACCCGCAGCCTGGCCACCCCACCATCGGGGTAGATGGTCAACCGCAGGTGCGTGTAGCGGCGGTCGCTGGTGGCCGGGTAGTGGTTGCGGTGGTCGCCCACGGTCGGTGACTTCGGCACCACCGGCTCCCAGTCCGCCTCGGCCAGCTCCTCCGGGCTCGGGTAGCCCTCCACCCCGCAGCCCGCCACGGACACGAACGGCGGGTGGTTGCCGGTGAAGAACGCGGTGTCCACCACCACGCCGCGCACCCGGCCGGGCAGGCCGAGCCGGACCACCGCGTGGTCCTGGCCGGGACCGCGGCGCCGGCGGGTCTCCCAGCCGTCGTAGACCTGCCCCCGGTGGCCGAAGGTGTGCGGCCGGTGCTCGGGCTCGGCCGGCACGATCAGGTTCTCCCGGTCGGCGAACAGCTCGTCACTGGCCCACACCGCGCTGCCGCCCACGGCGCGGGAGGCCAGGTCGGGCAGCCCGGTCCACGCGGGCGGGTCGGCGTGCTCGGTGCTGCCGGTCATCGCTCCTCCTCCACCTGGTGCCCTCGGCTGAGCAGACGGCCGCGCGGGACGTCACCGGTCACCTCGCGGCCGCGCAGCCACGTCTGGCGCACCACGCCGGTCAGCGTCCGGCCGTGGTACGGGGTCACCGGGTGGCGGTGGTGCAGCCGGGCCGCGTCCACCACGAACGCCGCGTCCGGGGCGAACACGCAGAAGTCCGCGTCGTGGCCGACCGCGATGCGGCCCTTGCCGGTCACGCCCGCGATCGCGGCCGGCCGGTCGGCCAGCCAGCGGACCACGTCGGTCAGGGCGAAACCGCGCCGCCGCGCCTGCGTCCACACCGAGGGCAGCCCCAGTTGCAGGCTGGCCACCCCGCCCCAGGCGAGGTCGAAGTCACCGACGTCCAGCCGCTTGAGTTCGGCCGGGCACGGGGAGTGGTCGCTGGCCACGTAGTCGATCACGCCGTCGGCCAGGCCCCGCCACAGCCGCTCCCGGTTGGCCGCCTCCCGGATCGGCGGGCAGCACTTGAACTGGGTCGCCCCGTCCGGGATCTCCTCGGCGGCGAAGCTCAGGTAGTGCGGGCAGGTCTCCACGCTCACCCGCACCCCGTCGCGGCGGGCCGCCGCGAGCATCGGCAGGGCGTCGGCGCTGGACAGGTGCAGGATGTGCACGCGGGCCCCGGTCCGGGCCGCGGCGGCGAGCACCGCGGCGATGGCGGTGTGCTCGGCCAGTGCTGGGCGGGAGGCCAGGAAGCGCGCGTAGCTGGCGGCCTGGCCGCCGGTGGCGGGGCCGGGCGCGGCCCGCGCGACGAGGTGCGCGTCCTCGGCGTGCACGATGGCCAACGCGTCCAGGTCGGCCAGCACCCGCAGGCCCGCGACCAGGTCGGCCGGGGAGACCGGCGGGAACTCGGCCACCCCGGAGTGCAGCAGGAAGCACTTGAACCCGAACACGCCGGCCGCGTGCAGGGCCGGCAGCTCACCGCGGTTGCCCGGCACCAGCCCGCCCCACAGGCCCACGTCCACGTGCACCCGGCCGGTGGCGGCGGCGCGCTTGGCGGCCAGGCCGGCCCGGTCGACCGTGGGCGGCACGCTGTTCAGCGGCATGTCGATGACGGTGGTGACGCCGCCGGCCGCGGCCGCGCGCGTGGCCGAGGGAAAGCCCTCCCACTCGGCCCGGCCGGGGTCGTTGACGTGCACGTGCGCGTCGACCAGGCCGGGCAGCAGCACCTCGTCGTCGGCCAGCTCGACCACCCGGTCGGCCGGCCAGGCCGTGGCCTCGACTCCGGTCAGCGGCTCGACAGCGGCGACGCGGCCGTGGCGGACCCCGACCCGGCACGGTGTCTCGCCCTCGGGGGTGATCACCCGACGGGCCCGGAACACCAGGTCGAACGCGGCCACGGGAACTCCTCCCGGTGTCCGCTGAGTTCACCTGTTCCGCGAATGCCAGCGAAACACCGTTCAGTTGTCGTGCTGTGACGCTAGCGAATCACCCGGGGACGCGAAACACGTGTCACAGCCAGTCCCGCGCCAGCCGGCCGGCCAGCCGCTCCAGCAGCGCGTCGGCCTCGGCCATGCACCGCGCCGGGTCGGGTTCGAGGTCGGTGAGCGCGTAGGCCGCGCGGATGTCGGCCGCGGCCAGGGCGTCGGCGTCCAGCAGGCACCGCCCGGCAACCGCCACCACGGGCACGCCGGCCGCCCTGGCGGCCTCGGCCACCCCGGCCGGTGCCTTGCCGCGCAGGGTCTGCTCGTCCAGGGAGCCCTCGCCGGTGACCACGAGCCGCGCCTCGCGCAGCGCCTCGGCGAACCCGGCCAGCTCCAGCAGCATGTCGATGCCGGGTCGGCGGCGGGCGCCGAGCACGGCCAGCGCGGCGAACCCGATACCGCCGGCCGCGCCCGCGCCCGGCGCCCCGGCCAGGTCCCGGCCGGTGGTGGCGGCCACGGCCGAGGCCCACCGGCTCAGCCCGGCCGCCAGGATGGCGACCTCGGCCGGGCCGGCGCCCTTCTGCGGCGCGTAGACCTCGGCGGCGCCGTGCTCGCCCAGCAGCGGGTTGTCCACGTCGCTGGCCAGCACCAGGTCCACCTCGGCCAGCCTGGGGTCCAGTCCGCTCAGGTCCACCTCGGCGAGGTCGCGCAGGGCGGCCCCGCCCGGGGCCAGCTCGGCTCCGGTGGCGTCGGTCAGCCGGCCGCCCAGCGCGCGCACCAGGCCGGCGCCCCCGTCGGTGCAGGCGCTGCCGCCCACCCCGAGCACTAGCCGGCGGCAGCCGGCGTCCAGCGCGGCGCGCAGCAGCTCACCCGTGCCGGTGCTGGTGGCGCTGAGCGGGGCGAGCCGGCCGCCGGGCAGCGCGCTCAGCCCGGACGCGGCGGCCACCTCCACCACCGCGGTGTCACCCGACACGGCGAAGCCGGCGGCGATCGGCTCCCCGGTGGGGCCGGTGACCGTGCGGGTGATCCGCTGGTAGCCGGCGGCCACGGCCGCGTCGACCGTGCCGTCGCCGCCGTCGGCCACCGGCAGGCACCGCACCGGCACCTCGGGACGGACCGCGGCCAGCCCCCTGGCCAGCGCGGACGCCGCCTGCGCCGCGGTGAGCGAGCCCTTGAACTTGTCCGGGGCCAGCAGCACGTGCGCGGGCATCGCACCTCCACGGTCGGGGGACCCCTGATGGCCGCCCGACCGCACGGGAAACCCGGGGCTCACCTGGTGTCAACGTCAGCGGCAGCCTACTTCGCCCCCCGATCGGACCAGTGCTGTTGGCCCGGTGCGGGCGTCTTCCGCGCTGCCCGGTGGTGCCCGGGCCACACTTGTTGACAGTGTCCGGGACCACTCGTAACGTCCGAGAAATTGGAATTTCTGTTCCGATGGGGAGAGAGGTCGGTGATGTTCCCGGTCGCCGTCCCGGTCCGGCCGCGAACGTCATCCGACGGACAGGACACGGCATGCCGGAGCGCCCGCCCACCACTGGCCTGGCCTGGTTCAACTCCGCTCCGCCGGCGGAACTGTCCCCGCTGCTCACCGCGTGCCTGGCCGTGCCGAGCTGGGTGACCGCGCTGCTGGCCGGCCGCCCGTACTCCACTGTGGACGCACTGCTGGCCGCGGCGGACCGGGCCGCGCGGTCGCTGACCGCGGCGGAGATCCGCGCCGCCCTGGCCGGCCATCCCCGGCTGGGCGAGCCGCCCGCCTCGGCTGGGGCCTCGGCGCGCTGGGCCCGGGCCGAGCAGGCCGGGGTGCCCGGGCGCGACCCCGACCTGGCCGAACGGCTGCGGCTGGCGAACCTGCGCTACGAGGAGCGGTTCGGCCACGTCTACCTGGTGTCCGCCAGCGGGCGCGGCGGTGAGGAGCTGCTGGCCGACCTGTGGCGGCGGCTCGACAACGACCCGCGCACCGAGCTGCGCGTGGTCAACCGGGAGCTGCGCGCGATCGCGGCACTGCGGCTGCGGCGCGTGTTGGCCGAGGACGCCGGGCCGGGGCGGGTGACCGGGTGAGCGAGCCGGCCAGCGCGGTGACCACCCACGTGCTCGACGCGGCCCGGGGCCGGCCAGCCGCCGGTGTGCCCGTGGTGTTGCAGGCCCGGACCGGCACCGGCTGGCGGGTGCTGGCCGAGGCGCGCACCGACGCGGACGGGCGGGTTCGCCAGCTCGGTCCGGCCCGGCTGGCCGCCGGGGTGTACCGGCTGGTGTTCGACACCGACGCCTACTTCACGGCCACCGCCACCACCGGCTTCTACCCGGAGGTCAGCGTGACCTTCCGGATCGGTGACCCGGGAGGTCACCACCACGTGCCGGTGCTGCTCAGCCCGTTCGCCTTCTCCACCTACCGAGGGAGCTGACCGATCCGTGCTGACCTCTCCCGATCCCGTCCCCACCGAACTCACCGCGCCTGGCGCCATCCGGCTGGGCGCCAACCAGTACGGCAAGGCCGAGGTCCGGCTGGTGACGGTCAGCCGGGAGCCCGACGCCCACCACCTGCGCGACCTCACGATCAGCACGGCACTGCGCGGCGATTTGGCCGACACCCACCTGACCGGTGACAACACCAAGGTGCTGACCACGGACACGCAGAAGAACACGGTGTACGCGCTGGCCGGGCAGCAGCCGGTGGGCGAGATCGAGGAGTTCGCGCTGCGGCTGGGCCGGCACTTCGTGGCCACCCAGGCAGCCATCGACCAGGCCCGCGTCCTCGTCGACGAGCACCACTGGCGGCGCGTGGCCGTGGCCGGCCAGCCGCACCCGCACGCGTTCGCGCGGGGTGGTGGGGAAACGCGGACCACGGCGGTGACCGTGGCCGCCGGCCAGGCGTGGGTGGTGTCCGGGCTGCGGGACCTGGTGCTGCTCAAGACGGCCGGCTCGGAGTTCCACGGCTTCCCCAGGGACCGGTACACCACGCTGCCCGAGACCACCGACCGCGTGCTGGCCACCTCGGTGACCGCGCGCTGGCGCTACCAGCACCTGGACGTGGCCTGGCGGGCGGCGTTCGAGGAGGTCCGCGCCTGCCTGGTGGGTGTGTTCGCCGACCAGCACAGCCGGTCGCTGCAGCAGACCCTGTACGCGATGGGCGAGGCCGTGCTGGCCGCCCGGCCCGACGTGGGGGAGATCCGGCTGTCCCTGCCCAACCGCCACCACGTCCCGGTGGACCTGACCCCGTTCGGGCTGACCAACGACAACGAGGTGTTCGTCGCGACGGACCGGCCCTACGGCCTGATCGAGGGCGAGGTGCGGCGCGAGGGCGCCAGCGACCCCGGGCTGGCCTGGCACACCCTGCCGGCGTTCTGACCGGACGCCCCGGTTCCGCCCCCGGTTCCGCCCCCCTTTCCGGCACCCAGGTTTCCGGCACCCGGCAGCCGGGCACGGTCGGCGGGCACGGTCAGTCGGGGCCACCCGTCGGGGCCCACCCGCCGGGCCGCTCAGTCGGGCCGGTCAGTCGGGCCGCTCAGTCTGGCCAGGCCACGTCGAGCAGGTAGGGCAGTTCGGTCCAGGCCACGCCCAGTCGTGCCGGCCCCGGCCCGTCCGGCAGGGTGAGGGTGTCGTGCGGGGCGAAGCGCGACCACCGGTGGAGGCGTTTGACCAGCCAGCGCAGCAGGGCCGGGCCGTGTTCGTGGTAGCGCTGGTAGTCCAGCAGCCGCAGGTGGCCCCTGGCGATGACGAAGCCGTCCACCACCATGATCACCTGGGTGCCTGGACTCTGCTCCGGGGTGGCACGCACCTCCACGATCCGGCCGACCCGCCGGCCCTCGGGGTCGACCACCGGCCGGTCCAGCACCTCACTCGCGCGCACGGCCGGCTCCCGGGACGCGGCTGATCACGCGTTCGCGCAGCCACCGCTCGCTGGGGCTGCGCACCGCGTCGGCCACCTCGGCGGGCACGCGCACGGCCGGGCCGATGGCGGTGACCCTGCTCAGCGGGATGCCCCGGGGCTGGTCGCTGCCGTGCAGGCGGCGGGTCAGCCAGCCGACCAACCGGCCCACCCGGCCACCGAGGCGACCGGCCAGCGCCCGGCCACCGAGCAGCAGCTCGGTGACCTCCCACCGGCCATCGGCCCGGCGGACCAGCTCCAGGTCGTCGACCTTGCCCACGCCCCGACCGTCGTCGTCCTCGATCTGCCGGTCGAGCAGCTCGCTGACCAGGTCTACCGTGCGCTGGCCCTGCCACCACATCACGCACCCGCTCCCGTCGCGATCATCAGCGGAATGGCGGCGGCCGCGGCCAGGACCACGACCACCAGGGTGAGCAGGCCGAGCGTGTTGCTGATCCGGCCGTTGACGTGCTCACCGAGGTAGTCGGTGTCGTTAGCGACGATCAGCACCGGCAGGTAGGTCAGCGGCAACGCCACCGCCGAGAACACCAGGGAGTACTCGGTGAGCGCCACCGGGTCGACGCCGGTCTGCACCACCAGTGCGCCCGCCAGCAGGCTCAGCGCCACCGCGAGGTGGAACCGCGCCGCACCGGCCGGCCGGACCCGCTTGCCCCACTCCCAGCCGAAGAACTGCGCCACCGCGTACCCGGCGGACAGCCCGGTCTCCAGGGCCGCGCCGACCGTGGTCGCCGCGAACCCGAACAACCCGATCACCAGGCCCACCCCACCGAGGGACAACGCCACCGGCAGCAGCACCTGGCTGATGTTGTCCACCTGGACGCCGGCCGGCAGCAGCACGGCGGCGGTGGCCGCGGCGATGCCCAGCCCGAGCAGCCCACCCAGCGGGAAGCCGACGAAGCTGTTCATCTTCACCACGGCCAGGTCCGCCCGGGACCACTTCTCCTCGACCCCACCCGAGGAGAAGAAGAACACCTCGTAGGGGGTCATGGCGGAGCCGAACAGCGCGATCGCGTGGTACAGGTAGGTCGGCAGCGGCTCCCCCTCGGGCGGGGTCACCCGCACCACCTGGCTGCCCAGCGTGCCCCAGTCCGGGTCCAGGCAGAACACGGCCACCACGAACACGGCCACGGCCAGTCCGGCGAACCCGAGGGTCTGCTCCATGGTCTGGAACCGCACCCGCCACACCACCAGCCACAGGCCCACTCCGACCAGCAGCACCCAGACCAGGTGGTCCACGCCGGTGGCCAGTTCGATCACCAGCGCCACTCCGCCGATCTCGGCGGCCAGGGTGAGCAGGGTGATCAGCAGCGAGCCCACCAGGTTGGCCAGTGCCGCCTTGGCCCCGAGCCGTTCCCGGACCAGGTCGTACACGGGCCGACCGGACACCGCCACGATCCGGCCGGACATGTGCGCGTAGGTGGCGATGCCGATCACCCCGAGCACGATCACCCAGGTGAGGCTCATCCCGTAGCGGGCGCCGACCAGCCCGTTCTCCACGATGTCACCGATGTCGACGAACCCGCCGACCGCGGAGAGCACGCCCAGCGTCAGGCCCAGCCACTTCTTCATCGGCTGACACCCAGCGCGTCCAGTTGGCCGGCCAGCGCACCGAGGGTGTGCTCGACCTGGTCGACGCCGCTGGTGTCGCGGTGCTGGATCGCCCCACGCAGCTGGCCGACCGCGGCGCGGGCCCGGCCGATCACGGCCAGCAGCTCGGCGCGGCGGGCCGTGCCGGCCGGCAGGTCGCGGGCCTGCCGCTCGGCGTCGGCGAGGCCCTCGCCGGCCTCGGTGACGGCCACGTCCAGCGGGGTGGTGATCCCGTCGACCCGGCGGTCGGCGCGCACCACCAGTTGCAGGGTGCGCACCTGGGACCACACGTCCTGGCCGACGGTGTCGACCTGCTGTTCCGGCGCGGCGCAGCCGGTCAGCGCGGTCAACACGGCCAGCAGCGCCAGCGCTGCCCAGCCGCTGGCTCCGGCTTCCCGCGTCGCCCAGCCCACGCGCCCCCGTGTACCGCTTCCCACCCGGGTCAAACCTGGGTCGGGCCAGGCGGGTGGCCCGGCTGGCGGACCGGTCGAGGTGCTGGTGGGCGGCCAGCGGGCGGGTTACCCGCTCAGAAGTGTTCGCGCAGCTCGGGGAACGCCCGCAGGTGCAGCACCCGCTGGTCGGTGGGGTCGAGTTCGCCGTGTTCCAGCACCCAGGTGCTCTCGTTCGGGATGAACACCGCGTTCATCCCGGCCTGGCGTGCCGGCAGGATGTCCGACTTCGGCGAGTTGCCGATCATCCAGGTCTGCTCCAGCGACAGCGACCGCTCCTCGGCGAGCTGGCGGTAGGTGTCCACGCCCTTCTCGGCCACGATGTGCACGCCGCGGAAGTGGTGCACGAGGTTGGACGCGTCCAGCTTGCGCTGCTGCTCCTCGGCGTCGCCCTTGGTGAGCAGCAGCAGTTCGTGCCGGCCGCCCAACTCGTCCAGCGTCTCGGCGACCCCGGGGATCAACTCCACCTCGTGGTTGAGCAGCGCGCTGGCCAGCGTGGCGATGTGCTCCCGCTCCGCCTCGGTGACCGGCCGCTCCCGCAGCCGCGCCACGCACTCGCCCAGACTGCGCAGAAAGACCTTGCTGCCGTAGCCGTGCGCCGCCGAGTTGGCCCGCTCGATGTCGTCCAGGATCGCCCGCAGCTCGGCCCGGTCCAGGGTGGGGTGGTCCAGCCAGTCCAGGAAGTCCTCGATGACCCGTTCGAACAGGTAGTTGTTCTCCCACAGCGTGTCGTCGGCGTCGAAGATGAGCACCTGACCAGCCAGCCTCGGCACAGCGCCTCCCCCATGATGGTGACCCGTTGGCGCCGGGCAGCGTACAAGCGCGGTCGTGCCACTCACACGCGAATAACCAGGCTCACGGCCAGCCCGGTGACCAGCAGGCTGGCCGCCACCGCGGTCGCCAGCCGTCCCTTCGGCCCGGTCAGCACCGCGCCGAGTAGGGCACCCCCACCGGCCAGCAGCACCTGCCAACTGGCTGAGGCGGCCGTGGCCGCGCACACGAACACCACGCCGTCGCCCGCGCTGTCGACCACCGTGTGCTGACCGCCCACGACCAGCGCGGCGAAGTACCCGACCGTGGCGGGGTTGAGCAGGGTGATCCCGAACAGGCTGGCGTAGGCGCGTGCCCCGCTCAGCGCTGTCCCGGCACGGCTGGCCCCGGTTTCGCCCCGCCGGTACCGGCCGATCGCGGTGGCAGCGCCCCACCCGGCCATCCCCACCAGCACCGCGGCCGACACCCAGCGCAGGGGCACCGCGACCGGTGCGACCCAGTCGGCCAGTGCCGCTCCACCGGCGACCGCGACCAGGGCGTAGCACCCGTCGGCACTGGCCACGCCGAGCGCGGCGCACAAGCCGGTGCGCAGCGAGGTGCGCGCGGTCAACGCCACCAGGTAGGCACCCACCGCGCCCACCGGCAGGGCGATGCCGTACCCGGCCAGCAGCCCCGCCACCAGCGCCGTGGTCACCGCGCCGCCCGGTTCGTCCTCTCCGCGCGGGCGGACCGCTGCCGCTGACGAGCTGACCCGGCGGTCGCGACGGTCGTCGGCAGCGGGGTGGAACCGGTGGCGGTCATCACCACAGCGTGCTGGCGGGCCCCGCCAGCGGCAACCGGTTTTCCCGCCTCGGGGACCGCACCGGGATCGCTACCCTGCGGGCATGGCAGCCGAACACGTGATCGTTTCCTCCACCACGGACAGCGAGGCGGCCGCACGCACCCTGGCCGGCGCGGTCGTCGAGGCCCGGCTGGGCGCGTGCGCCCAGATCGTCGGCCCGATCACCAGCGTGTACCGCTGGGCGGGCGAGGTGCGGGTCGACCAGGAGTGGCGCGTGGAGATCAAGACCGCCGCCGACCGCGTGGCCGCCCTGACCGAGCACATCAGGGCCAACCACGGCTACGACGTCCCGGAGGTCATCGTCACCCCGATCACCGGCGGCAACCCCGACTACCTGGCCTGGCTCACCACCGAAACCCGCGACTAGGCCGCGACACCCGTTCCGGCCACCCGAACGGCGCTGCGCGGCCGGGCGGCTTACGGGGTGCGAACGGTCTGCTCGCGGCGGCGGGTGCCTCGGTCAGTCCCAGGTGGCCTGGTCCAGTTCGTCGGCCTGCTCGCCGGCCAGGCGCAGTTCGTCGCGCACCACCCGGTAGGCCAGGCCCTCGCCGTACCCCTTGCGGGCCAGGGTGCCCACCAGGCGGCGAATCTTGGTGGCCTCGTCCGCCGCGCCCATGGCGCGCAGGCGCTTGCGCACCAACTGCCGAGCCCGGTGTTCCTCGGCTTCCTCGTCCACGGCGGCCACGGCCTCGGCCACCAGTTCGTCGTCCACCCCCTTGCGGTGCAGCTCCGCCGCCAGCGCCCGCCGGCCCAGGCCCTGGTAGGTGTGCCTGGAGCGCACCCACACCTCGGCGAAGGCGGCGTCGTCGATCAGGCCGACCTCGTCCAGCCTGGCCAGCACCTGGTCGGCCACGTCCGCGCTGATGCCCTTGCGCAGCAGCGCCTGGTGCAGTTGCGCCCGGGTGCGCGGCCGGGCGGTGAGCAGGTTCAGGCAGATCTCCTTGGCCCTGGCCGCCTCGTCCACCGGCCTGGCGCGGCCGGCGCCGTCCTGACCGGCCGGCCCGGTGGTGGCGGCGGAACGGGTGTTCCGGCCACCACCACGCGCTCGGGTGCCCCGCCCAGGTCCGTCCGACCCGGGCACAGCCTGACCAGACACGGGCCGGTCAGAAGTCGACCGGGGCCGGCGCGCTGTCATCGCCGTCCGAGATCACACCGATGCCCAGCTTCTCCTTGATCCGCTTCTCGATGTCGTTGGCCACGTCGGGGTTCTCCCGCAGGAACCGCCGCGCGTTCTCCTTGCCCTGGCCCAACTGGTCGCCCTCGTAGGTGTACCAGGCGCCGGACTTGCGCAGGATGCCCTGGTCAACACCCATGTCGATGAGCGAGCCCTCCCGGCTGATGCCCTGGCCGTAGAGGATGTCGAACTCGGCCTGCTTGAACGGCGGGCTCACCTTGTTCTTGACGACCTTGACCCGGGTGCGGTTGCCGACCGCGTCCCCGCTGTCCTTGAGCGTCTCGATGCGCCGCACGTCCAGCCGGACCGACGCGTAGAACTTCAGCGCCTTGCCACCGGTGGTGGTCTCGGGGCTGCCGAACATCACGCCGACCTTCTCGCGCAGCTGGTTGATGAAGATCGCCGTCGTGCCCGAGTTGTTCAGCGCACCGGTGATCTTGCGCAGCGCCTGGCTCATCAGCCGGGCCTGCAGGCCGACGTGGCTGTCGCCCATCTCGCCCTCGATCTCGGCGCGGGGAACCAGCGCGGCCACCGAGTCGATGACGATGATGTCCAGCGCGCCGGAGCGGATGAGCATGTCGGCGATTTCCAGCGCCTGCTCACCGGTGTCCGGCTGGGACACCAGCAGGGCGTCGGTGTCCACCCCGAGCGCCTTGGCGTACTCGGGGTCGAGCGCGTGCTCGGCGTCGATGAAGGCGGCGATACCGCCGGCGCGCTGGGCGTTGGCCACCGCGTGCAGGGCGACCGTGGTCTTACCGCTGCTCTCCGGGCCGTAGATCTCCACGATCCGGCCGCGGGGCAGGCCCCCGATGCCGAGGGCCACGTCCAGGGCGATGGAGCCGGTGGGGATCACCGAGATCGGCGGGCGGTCCTCGTCACCGAGCCGCATGACCGATCCCTTGCCGAACTGCTTGTCGATCTGAGCCAGGGCCAGCTCAAGCGCCTTGTCCCGATCGGGTGCTGGTGCCATCGGAGTGTCCACCTCAAGTTGCGTGCTTGCTCGGTTGGCGAGCGGTTGTTGTTGTCGCCGTCGACGCTACGGCCAAGGACTGACGTTTTTGCGACGGAGTGCTCGTCCTGTGGATAACCGGCCCTCCTGTGCACAACAGCGTACCCGAACAGGTGTTCGACGCCAGTGCGGGCGCTGCCGCCGCTAGTATGGGCGGTTTTGGGCCAGCCGCTGCGCAGGTGGCCACCTGGGCGGACACTGGGGAGTGGCGATCGGGGGCACCGTCAGTCGGGGGCACCGTCAGTCGGGGGCACCGTCAGTCGGGGGCACCGTCAGTCGGGGGCACCGTCAGTCGGGGGCACCGTCAGTCGGGAACACCGCGGCCGCCCGCGAACCGCGGCCGGTGTGGACGGCCGGTGCGGGCCCCGACCGCCGCGCGCGGACCGCGACACGGACCTCGGAACACCGGAGGTGCCGCCATGAGGATGGACCGTTACCTGACCCAACACCCGCTGAACCGGGTGTACCGGCTGGGCGCGGCGCTGTTCGGGGTCGGTCTGACGATCTTCGGGGTGCTGGGCCTGACCAACCGGCTCGCCTACACCTCCACCCAGGGGCAGCTCGTGCTCGGCCTGTCCAGCAACGGCCTGCTGGCCACCATCTCGGTGCTGGTCGGCGTGGTGCTGGTGGCGGCGGCCGTCGTCGGCGGGGCGGTCGCGTCCACCACCATGATCGTCATCGGGCTGCTGTTCCTGCTGTCCGGGCTGGTGAACCTGTTCGTGCTGAACTCCCCCGCGCTGAACCTGCTCGCCTTCCAGATGCAGAACGTGGTGTTCAGCGTGGTGTCCGGGATGCTGCTGCTGTTCCTGGGCCTGTACGGGCGGCTGAGCGGCGGCCTGACCCGGGACAACCCCTACGTGCGGGCCCGGCTGCACGAGCCGGTGGACACCGATCGCAGCACCGAGCTGGCCGACGCGCGACGGCGGCTGGCCGAACTGGAGGAGCTGTCCAACGCCGAGTTCGCCACCATCCAGGGCACGGCCACCCGGGAGCAGGAGCGGATGGTGCTGGCCGACGCCCTGCGCCGGGCCCAGCAGCGGCGCAGGGAGATCTACCGCCGCACCGCCGGGGTGCCCGAGCAACGCGTCCCGGAGCAGCAGCCGCCGGCCGGGGCCCGGCGGGCGGAGCCGGCCCAGCCGGACGCGTCAGCACAGCCGGCCGGGCACGAGCACGAACCCGCCGCTGGCGCGCCCACGGGCAGGGGCGGCCGGCTGCACCGCCGGGGCGGCGCCAGGTCCCGCTGACCCCAGCCGGTCGGCTACCGCCGCTCCCTGGGCACGTCGAACGCGTCGCACACCGCCAACCAGATCTCCTTGGGCGGCAGGCCCGCGTCCAGCGCCTGGTCGGCGGTGCGCCCACCCAGCGCGGAGAACACGTGGTCACGGGCCATCATCTCGGCGCGAACCTCGCCGAACTCCTCGGCCATCATCCTTCGGAAAACCGTAATGCGCATCGCTGTCCAGGCTAGCCCGCCCGGTAGGCTCGGTTCGTGCTGATGTCCCAGGCCGCGCACCTGACCGCGGTCCCGCCGCTGGCCCAGGTCGCCGACCCGACCGGCCTGTCCACCCCGCTCGGCCAGGTGGTGGTGCTGGCCGCCCTGGTCTCCTCGGTGGTCGTCGGCCTGTGGGCGCTGTGGTCGCGGCGCAAGCGGTGACCTGAGCCACCGGTCGGCAGGCGGGTGTTCCCTCAGCCCGCGGGGCGGGGGTTCGCCGCCATGCACATCACCAGCAGCGGCAGCGCGCTGAACCCGACGACCAGGCCGAGCGCGCCGTAGGACCACACCGTGACGACCGCGCCGGCCAGCACGCCGCCGAGCACGCCGCCGATGTTCATGCACAGGTCGGCCAGGCCCTGGGCGGCCGGCCGGAGCTGGGCCGGCACGGACTCGGTGAGCAGCGCCGACCCCGCCACCAACGCGGCTGACCAGCCGAAACCCAGCACGGTGAGGCCGGCGGCCAACTGCGGGGCGTCGGTGGCCGGGGCCATGCCCGAGATGCTCGCGCCCGCCACCACCAGGGCCGCGCCCACCGCCAGCACGGGCACCCGGCCCAACCGGTCGGCCATCCAGCCGAACAGCGGGCTGGCCGCGTACATGGCGGCCACGTGGACGCTGACCACCACGCCGACCACGGTCAGCGACGCGCTGCCGTGCCCCATGTGCACCGGGGTCATCGACATCAGGCCGACCATGGCCAGGTGGCTGGTGGCCACGCCGGCCAGGGCCAGCCGGCCGGTCGCGTCCAGCCGCCGCCACACCCCGGCGCGGCGCACCCGGACCGGCGGCCCGGGCTGGAGGTGGTCGTGTGCGGCGGGCGGAACCGGGTGGTGAACGGGCTGGTCCGCGTGCCCGGCGGTGCTGGCCAGGTCCAGCGGGTCGGGCCGCAGGCCGGCGAGAACGCCGACGGCCGCCGCCGCGAACACCACCGCGGCGGCCAGGAACGGCCCGGTGCCCTCGGTAAGGCCCAGGGCGGCGGCCAGCGCGTCGGCCGGGCCGGCGAGGTTGGGACCGGCCACCGCGCCCACGGTCACCACCCAGAGCAGGGTGGCCACGGCTCGCGCGCGCTGGGCGGGCGGGGCCAGGTCGGCCGCTGCGTAGCGGGCGGCGAGGTTGGCCGCCAGCCCGCCGCCGAACAGCACCATCGCGCCCACCAGCCCGGGCCAGGAACCGGTGGTGACGGCCGCCACCGCCAGCGCCGCGCCCACCGCGCCGGCGCCGTAGCCGAACAGCAGGGCGGGGCGGCGGCCCCGGCGCGCCGCGAGCGCCGCCACGGGCAGCGCGAACACCGCGGCGCCGACCACCGTGCCGGTCTGCGCCAGCCCGGCGACCACGGGTGAGTCCGTCATGGCCGCGGCGACCAGGGGGGTGACCGCGGCCAGCCCCACCCCGGTCGCGCCGAGCACCTGCGTGCCGACCAGCACGCCGAGCACCTTGTGCCGCGCTCGACGCGGCTCTCCTGCCAACCCCTGCCCCACCGCCCCCACGGTGAGTGAGCGTGACACACCGTGACCGCCCGCAACTAGGGCCGGACGTGGGACCCGCAGCGGATCAGGTGCCGGGCTGGACGTTCTTCTCGAAGTAGTCGGCCAGGGCGCCGGCGGTCAGCTCCCGCCCGCGCGACCCGCTGTCGATCTTGCTCATGATGCCGAGCACCGGCCGGTCCTTGACGGTGAACACCAGGATGCCGGCACCGCTGTCGGCCGACGCCTGGTAGCGGCCGTCCAGGCCGTTGCCCCGCCAGTCGGCCTGGACCACCTCGCTCTTGTTCAGCGCCACCGCGGCGGTCGCGCTCTGTTCGGCGGTGCGCACCGAGTCGGTGTGCACGTACTCGACCGAGTAGCCGTCACCGAGCCGGCAGCTGACCGCGACCCCCTTCAGGTCCGACAGCCCGGACACCCCGGCCGAGTCGCCGGGCTGGCAGGAGTTCTTGTCCGGCACGGCACCGGCGAGCTGGCGCAGGCAGCTGGTGAAGCCCCGGTCGTCCTTGTCGCCCGCCTGCTGACACTCGGCCACGCTGGGCACCTGCGACGACGGGCGGAACAGGAAGATCCCGCCGACCACGGCCAGCACCACCACCGCGGCCGTGGCCACGCTGATCAGCAGCAGCCGGCGCTGCGCGGCGCCGTCCGAGGCGGGCGCGGCGGGCGCCGAGGTGGGCCGCACCGAGGTGGGGAAGTTGTACTGGGGCAGTCCGGCCGTCATGGCCGGCTGCGGCCCGCTGGTCGGGAACGCCGGGTTGGCCGGCAGCGGCGAGGTGGCGGCGAAGCCGCCGAGCTGCCCGGCACTGGGAAAGCCGCCGGTGGACGGGCCGGTGGCCACCGGGTTCGGTCCCGTGGCCACCGGGGTGGGCCCGGTGCCCACCGCCGGGCCGGTGATCACGGTGGGCGCGTCCGCCACCGCCGGGGCGGACTGCGCGGCCAGGTCCTGGGTGCGCTGGCTGACACCGTCCTGCGGCACGTGGTGCGCGCCCAGCGCGACCGCGGTCTCCGGCTGGTCGAGGCTGGTCGGGACCACCCCGAGCTGTTCGCCGATGAGCGTGGCCACCAGCGGGATCCGGCTGGACCCGCCGACCAGGTAGATGCCGGCCAGGTGCTCGGGCGCCATGCCGGTGGAGCGCACGGTGTCGGTGAGCAGTTCGACGCTGCGCAGCAGGCTCGGCCGGATCAGCGCCTCCAGCTCGGTCCTGGTGACCAGCACGTCCTCGAACGGCTCCGGCATGGGCACCTCCGTCTGCGGGTGCCGGGACAGCGCCTCCTTGGCCGCTTTGACGTCCTCCCACAGCGCCCGCCTGGCCCGCCGGTCCGCGGTCGACTCCGGTCGCAGCAGCCGCTGCCACTGGCCGGGGTCGCGCTGCGACACGTACCGGCCGACGTGTTCGAGCAGCGCCTGGTCCACGTCCAGGCCGCCGAGGTCGGGCAGGCCGTTCTCGGCGAGCACGGTGAACCCGGTGGGCGTCGCGCCGACCACGGCCACGTCGAAGGTGCCCGCGCCCAGGTCGTAGACGGCCAGCGCCTGGCCGGGCGCCAGGGTCTGGTCGGGGAACGAGGCGAAGTGCGCGGCGGCCGCGACCGGTTCGGGCACCAGCGTCAGGGTGGGCCCCATGCCGGCCAGCCGGGCGGCGGACAGCAGCACGTTGCGCCGCACCGGCCCCCACTGCGCCGGGTGGGTCAGCCGCACCTCGTCCAGTGGCGCGCCGCCCAACTGCCTGGCGGTCTCCTCGTGCACCCTGGTCAGCACCGCGGCCAGGGCGTCGGTGACCGGGACGACCTTGTCGCCGAGCAGCAGCGCGCCCTCGTCCACGCGGCGCTTCGGGTTGGGCTCGAACCGGGCCGGGTCCAGCCGGGCCCTGCGCTCGGCGTCCCGGCCGACCACGATGGTGGTGTCCTCGGCAGCGAACACGGCGGACGGCATGGTGGCCGAACCGTCGACCTCGATCACCCTCGGCGGCCGACCGTGTGCGGACAGCACCGCGACGGTGTTGGAAGTGCCCAGGTCAACCGATAGGACGCGCAACGTTCTCCCCTTGTCCCGCGCGCCGCGCCCGCGACGCCGCGTCGATGCTGCCATGCGTAGCCCGATCGGGGGAGGCCATCCCCTGAATTCCGCTGCTCGCAGCCGTTCGACGGGTATTCGACAGTGCTTTCCGAGACGTTGCGGTGAGGTTACGACCAACGGGGCATTGAGCCGGCCGGAAACGCGCTCTATGAAAAGAGTATGACAACGTTTTCATTTCTTTCATCACGGAGCAGGGCGGCCGCGGCCACGGCCGCGCTCGGCCTCGTCCTCGCGGGCGCCACCGCGGCGACCGCCGCCAGTCCCGCCGACTCGCCGTTCGCCGACGCCAAGCCGGTGGGCTACGCCGCGGTCAACGCCTCCGGCCAGAACGGCACCACCGGCGGGGCCGGCGGCACCACGGTGACCGTCAGCAACGCCAGCGACCTGCTCAAGTACGCCCAGAGTTCAAGTGCCTACGTCATCAACGTCTCCGGCACGATCACGCTGAGCGGCATGAACAAGGTCGCGTCCAACAAGACGATCGTGGGCGTGGGCTCGAACGCCACGATCACCGGCGGCGGGCTGAACCTCAGCACCGTGCAGAACGTGATCATCCGCAACCTCACGTTCACCAACGCCGCCGACGACTCGATCAACCTGCAGGAGTCCACCCACCACGTCTGGATCGACCACAACAACTTCACCAACGGCCACGACGGCCTGGTCGACATCAAGCGCGGTTCCGACTACGTGACCGTTTCCTGGAACCGTTTCTACAACCACGACAAGACCATGCTGCTGGGGCACAGCGACGACAACTCGTCGCAGGACCTGGGCCACCTGCGGGTCAGCTACCACCACAACTGGTTCCAGGGCACCACCCAGCGCCACCCCAGGGTGCGCTTCGCCGACCCGGTGCACGTGTACAACAACTACTACGACGGCGTCGGCTCGTACGGGGTCGCGTCCACGATGAACGCGGGCGTGCTCGTCGAGGGCAACTACTTCAAGAACGTCAAGAACCCGACCGTGATCCAGACCGGCGACAGCGACGAGGGCCGCCTGGTCGAGCGCAACAACGTCTACTCGGGCTCCGGCTCCCCGCAGACCAAGGGCAGCGTGGGCAACCCTGGCAGCTACTACTCGTACACACTGGACAGTGCGGCGAACATCCCGTCGATCGTCTCGGCGGGCGCCGGCGTTGGCAAGCTCTGACTCCGACCCCACCCACGCACGGCCCTGCCGGGCCCGACAACGCGCGGCAGGGCCGTGGCACGCGCCCGGTCAGTCACCCAGCGCGGTGACGAGTTCGCTGATCTGGCGGACCAGCCCGGCGGTGTCGGCTCCGGCCAGGGTCACCCAGTCGCCGCCCCCACTGGGCCGCCGGGTGAACAGGTACCGCCCCTCGGGGTTGTCGTAGAAGCTCACCACGTGGCCGGCGCGGGCCCGCGCCCCCGGCCGTGCCGTGCGCGCCACCCCGAACTGCCCGAACCGCACCACGTTGCCGAGCACCGCCGCCACCCGCTGAGCGTCCGCAGTGGACAGTCCGGTGCTCACCAGGTTGGCCGCGAGCCGAACCCGGTCCGACCCGGCCTGGGCCGCGGCCCGGTCGAGCTGCTCGGCCGGCATGGTCACCGACTTGCCCGGCCCGACCCGGTGCTCCGGCAACAGCGACACCGCCGCCCCGGCCAGCCCACTGGCCGCCACCGGCCGCAGTGTCAGCGCCTGCGCGTCCAACCTGGCCAGCACGCCGAACAGCCCGGCGGACGCTGCCAGCCCGGACACCCGGGGGCCGTGCGCGTCCAGGTGCAGCCGGGCGTCCACCTCCCACTCGGGCCGCGCCAGCGTGACCAGACACCGCTCCAACTCGGGCCGCCAGTCACCGGGCTGCCCAAACCCCTTGTCCCGCAGGGAACTCCACGCCTGGGCGCGCAACTGGGCGCGTTCGTCCCGGGTGTAGCCGTGCCCGTCGATGGCCAGCACGGTCGGCTTCGCGCCGAGGCCCAGGTTCTCCCAGAGAAAGTCGTACTCCAGCCAGGACAGCGTGAACTGACTGCTCATCGCTGCGGCTGCTCCCCGATCACCGGGGGCGCCACGCGCGTGTCGTCCAGCCAGAAGTCGTCGTGGCTGTCCTGCAGGTAGGCGGCCGAGCGGTGTTCCTTGTCCTCCTCGCCCTTGCCGCCGCGACCACCGGCGGCACCACCCATGGCACCGGCACCAGCCGCGCCCCTGGCACCCGCCGCCGCCCCGGTCGAGCCCGAGCCGGCCGCACCCGGCCGCGCCCCAGCCGCCTCGCCCAGTGCCCCGGCGACCGCCCCCGGCCCCCGCGTGCCAAGGCCACCACGCGCGTTCGACCCACCCTCCGGGCCAAGCCCAGCACCGAACCGACCGCCACCAACGCCAGTGCCCGCACCCGCTCGGCCGCCACCCACACCCGCACCGGCCCGACCACCGCCGATCCCGGCACCCGACCGACCGTCACCAACACCGCTCCCGCCGCGCACCGAACCACCAGTTCCGCCCGGGCCACCCACCGGGGACACCCCACCCGGCGGCAGGAACCCCGGCGGCACGGTCGGCGGTGGGGTGCCGACCGGAGGCACCACCGGTCCCGGCCGGTACGCCGGGTGGTCGATCAGCCCCGGCCGCACCGTGGACTGCTGCCAGTCGGACTGGTTGGTCTGGTCGGTACGCCCCGTGCCGGACCGCTGGGTGTCGCCGCCGTCCTGGTTCCCGCCCACCTGCGGCGGCTGGGCGATCCCGTCCGGCCGCCCGTCGTTGGGCTGGCCGGTGATGACCTTCTTCTGCTGCTCCCACTGCCGGGCGTAGTTCTCCCGCTCGGCGGAGAGCTGGTCCACGGTGCCGGTCCGCTGCCTGACCTCGTTGTGCTCCGGCTGCTGCGCACCACCGACCTCGGCAACGACCGTGGGCGGCGCGACGAACTGCCCCAGACCGGACGCGGCCGAGGCGGAGTTCGCCTGGTAGTCGTTGAGCACCCGCACGGCCTCGGCCTTGGCCTGCTGCGCGGCCCGCTCCTGCACGTCCTGGTCGGTCTGCCCACCGAGCAGGTGCGTGAACCCGGCCGGGATGCCGAAGAAGTCCGAGTTCGCCGTGGAGTCCACCGCCACCGGCTCCGGCACCGAGTTCTTCGCCGACGCGTAGTAGTCCACCAGCGCACTGTGCCCACTCTGGGTCGCACTACCAGCGGTGGCGGCGTCCGCCGCCCACTGCGCCAACGGGTTCATTCCCGACGCCATCGCGTCAGCCGCGGCCCCCTCCCACGAGGCCCCAGCCCGGGCGATCGCGGCCTTGGTCCGCTCCTCAGCACTGGCCATCAGCTCGGTGAACCGACGCCACGCGTCCGACGTCGCGACCGACCCCTGAACCCCCTTGGCATTCAGATTCGGCCTGCTGAGCGACCTGGTCGTGCCCTCACCATCGGTGCTCTCCGAGACGGTCCGCCCGTTGATCATGCCGTGCAACTGGGCGTGCGACCACGCGTCCCAGTTGTACTCCCCCACAGCCATGATTGCCCCCTTCTCTTGCTCAGTTTCCGTTCATCAGAGTGGTGACAGCGACCTCAGCCAGCTGATGCGCCAGCTCGCATCGCGGTGGAACTTGTGACTCGCGTCCCTTGTCGATGGATGCCACGGTCCGCAAATACTGACCATCGGCAACATCCACGATGACGTCACAACGCCCAGGATCCCGAGTATCTCCACGCTCAACAGCGGGAAACCCTTTTACGGGATCGACGTACTCAATCTTTTCCGAGGTTTCCGCCTCGGTCCAGTATTCAATCCCCTGCGAGGGATTCAAGTGGAGATCGAAGTAGCCGACATCATTGCTGTAGTAGCACTCAGGTCCACCGAAGTTCTCGTTTTCGCGAGCCTTGCCCTGCTTCTCAATGAAGAACTTTGCCCATTCCTGCTGCGGCAGCAGTTCACAGGGCTGCTTGCCGGAAAGCTTCAACTCCTGCGGCCGATTGGGTTTCGCCGAAGTAGCACTGGTCTTGGTAGTCGCACCAGTCGGCGTCGTCGCCGCACCGGGCGCCCCTCCACTGCATCCAGCCAGAGCAACGGCACCAAGCAGACTAACGCCAACTGCAAGAAATTTCTGCATACTCACGCCCCCTGAGTCCGGAAAGCGTTGGTATTGGCGTCCTCAACCAGGGCGTACTGCTTGGCCTGCTGCTCCAGCGAGTCGATCACGCCGTTCAACTGCGCCACATAATTACGCGCACATTCGACGGCCGTTTCCGCATTCTGCCCCACCGTGTCAGCCACGTCATAACTAACAGGATCGGCCCCCATCGGCTTCGCCGCCAAGTTTTCGCTCTCATCAAAAAGAAAATCACGCACCTCATCACGGAGCGTCTCGAACTCTTGTTTGAGCGTCAACACCTGATCGGGCGAGACCACCAGCTTGACCTGGCCACCGTAGGGCGCTGGACCCGCCGGCTGGCCCACATCCTGCCGCTGGCCCAGCCCGAGCAGCTGGTCGGCCGCGTTCTCGAAGAACGGCATGCATCCCCTCCGTAGTCACGTGGTCACGGGCACGGTAGTGCAACGGGGCGACGGTCCGGCCGGGGTTCCGGGGTAGTGCGATCACCATCACCCGGTGGGAGTAATCGCGTTCACCAGCGCGTTGATGGCGATCTCGGCCAGTTGACGCGCTACCACACACTTGGGTGGGAGCTTCGACTCAGCATCCGGCAGAGTACTCGCAGTGGCCAGCAGGAATTGGCCATCCGCAACATCCACGATGATGTCGCAACGCCCCTGGTCCCAACTTTCCGGGCGCTCCAACGCAGGAAATCCCTCAACCGGATCGGTGTAATATATTTTCTCCGCGGTGTCGGCTTGAGTCCAGTAGTTGATACCGTGCGCAACACTCAAGATGAAGCCGAATCCCCCAACATTCGTGTTGTACAGGCACTGCTCCGCGTTGAGCACATCCGTGTGGCTAAGCTTCCCGCCCTTTTCGATGAAGAACCTCGGCCAGTCCTGCCGCGACAGCAGGTCGCACGGCTGTTTGCCGTCGAGCGTGAGTTCCTGAGGCCTGGCCGGCTTCGGTGGCGCGCTGCTGAGCTTGGCGGTCACCTTCGGGATTACTGGGTTTCGGAGATCAGCGGTGGCACTACCGCAGGCGGTCAGGGTGGTGGTCGCGAGAACGATTGCGAAGAGGACAAGAACGCTTCGTCGATCGCTGGTGGGCAAGGGTCCCCCGGTGTGGGTTAGGGCATTAGAGGCCGAAAGTAGAAAAACCACGTGGCACCGGCGCATGTGGTCCAGCTTTTGGGGGAAACATGCGGACAGGCCATTGCCAGGAAGTGCGGGATCTCTACCGTCTCCCGCGTGGTCCACACGTGGAAGGGGGACGTCATGGGTGATGTGGCGTCAACGGTTCGGGGTCGGGAACTCGGTGCGGAACTGCGGGCATGTCGGAAGGCGCAGAAGCTCACCGGACCAACTATGGCCCACTTGCTCGGCTGGGACCCGAGCAAGGTGTCCCGGATGGAGTCGGGCAAGCTCGGGTTCAACGCACTGGACGTCAGCGCCTATCTGGCGGTGTGCCGGGTCACCGGCGAGCACCGGAAGCGGATTCTTGAGATGGTCACCCGGGCGAACGACGCCGATCTCCTGCGCACGCACCGAGGACGACTTCCCGATCAGCTGAAGGTGCTCATTCGGCACGAGTGGGACGCTGACGCCATCTTCAACTATGAGCCCTTTTATGTGCCCGGCTTGTTGCAGACGCCTGAGTACACCCGCGAACTGATGCGTGGTTCAGGAAGAGTGCGGGATGAGGACATCGAGCCGCGAGTCGCTGCCAGAATGGCCCAGAAGGAGATCATGCGCGGCGAGTTTCCCACGCCGTGCGCCTTTCTGATCCACGAGAATGCGCTGCGCTGCCAGACCGAGAACCCTGAGATCATGCGTGGCCAGTTGTTTCACCTGATCTTCATGGCCACCCGGCCCTGCGCCAACATTCGAGTGGTGACAACTGCGGTTGGCATGGGTGCCGCTCCGGACGCGTTCATGATTATGGATCTCCCGGACCGCAGGAGCGTGGTGCACCTCGAAGCGCTTGGGGCCAGCGTGTTCTTGGAGCAGAAGACTGACATCGCGTTCTACCGGAGTGAGTGGAAGCGGCTCGCCGGACTGGCATTGGACGAGGCAGAATCCAGGGTGTTTCTGGCCGCGCTGGCCAATGAGCTGGGCGCCCCCGGGAGGACTGAGGATGACCTGCCAGATTTTCTGGAGGAAGAGTAGCTACAGCGGCACCGAGACGAACTGCGTTGAGGTGGCGTTAGGCCCGGTCACGGTGTTGGTGCGGGACTCCAAGAACGTGGCCGGGCCGGTGCTGGGTTTCGCGTCGACCAGGTGGGGCGCGTTCCTCGCCTCGGTGAAGGAGGAACAGCACGCCGGGTGATCAGACGCGCAGGGCGGTGATGAGGCGGCGGAGTTCAGGGGCGGACAGGTCGTGGCGGATCTCGGTGCCGTGCAGGTCCAGCCACAGGTACCTGTCGCCTTCGTCGGTGGACAGGGCGTTGAGCAGGCGGTGGCCGGCGTGGACGTGCTGGATCGGCACGGCGCAGTGGTTGCCCTCCTCCAGGGTGGTGGCCAGGACCTGGGCGGCGCCGCGGTCGATGATCAGGGCGTGCCCGGACACGTGCAGCACCAGGTTGGCGCCGGTCGGGGAGGGTTCGACGTGGACCATGCGCGGGACGCTCGAACATGCGGCGTGGCCAAGCACACCCCGCGGGGGCGGAGATTGTCGGTGGGGTGGGTGAGTATGGGCGTGTGGACGTGCTCGACCTGTTCTCGCCGGCGACCAGACAGTGGTTCACCGGCGCTTTCGCCGCGCCGACCGACGCACAGGCCGGGGCGTGGCAGGCGGCCGCCCAGGGTGAGCACGCGCTGGTCATCGCGCCCACCGGGTCGGGCAAGACGCTGGCCGCGTTCCTGTGGGCACTGGACCAGCTGGCCAGCCAACCACCCCCGGACCAGCCGAAGCACCGCTGCCGCGTGCTGTACGTGTCGCCGCTGAAGGCGTTGGCGGTGGACGTGCAGCGCAACCTGCGGGCCCCGTTGGCCGGTATCCGCCAGGCCGCGCACCGGCTGGGCGTGGCCGAGCCGGACATCACCGTGGGCATGCGCACCGGCGACACCCCGGCTGACGAGCGCCGCTCGTTCGCCCGCCGGCCGCCGGACGTGCTGGTGACCACGCCCGAGTCGTTGTTCCTGCTGCTCACCTCGGCCGCGCGGGAGTCGCTGCGGGGCGTGCGGACCGTCATCGTCGACGAGGTGCACGCGGTGGCCGGCAGCAAGCGGGGCGCCCACCTGGCCCTGTCCCTGGACCGGTTGGACGCGCTGCTGGACCAGCCGGCGCAGCGCATCGGGCTGTCCGCCACGGTTCGGCCGGTGGAGGAGGTCAGCACGTTCCTGGCCGGGGGCCGGCCGGTGCGGGTGGTGCAGCCGGCCATCCCGAAGACGGTCGAGGTGCGGGTCGAGGTGCCGGTGCAGGACATGGCCGAGCTGGGTGGCGGCTCCGCTGCCCCGCCGCCCGCGGCCACGAGCTGGGCGGACCGGTTCGACGCGGCGGCCGAGCCGGATCCGGACGCGGAACTGGACCTCGGGGGCCCGCTGCCGGACCGGCAGGCGCGGCCGTCGATCTGGCCGTCGGTGGAGCGCCGGGTGCTCGACCTGGTCCAGGCGCACCGGTCCACGATCGTGTTCGCCAACTCGCGGCGGCTGGCCGAGAAGCTGACCGCGCGGCTGAACGAACTGGCGTTGGAGGACCAGGAGGCGGCCGGGCTGGTCGACACCGGCACGGGCGAGTCGCGGGAGCGGTTCCCGGCCGAGGCGATCGGTGAGTCCGGGGTGGCCAGGGGCGTGGCGCCGGTCGTGGCCAGGGCGCACCACGGGTCCATGTCCCGGGAGCAGCGCACCCAGGTGGAGGAGGAGCTGAAGTCCGGGCGGCTGCCGTGTGTGGTGGCCACCTCCTCGCTGGAGCTGGGCATCGACATGGGCGCGGTCGACCTGGTGGTGCAGGTGGAGGCGCCGCCCACGGTGGCGTCCGGGTTGCAGCGGGTCGGCCGGGCCGGCCACCAGGTGGGCGCGGTGTCGCGGGGCGTGATGTTCCCGAAGTTCCGGGGCGACCTGGTGTCCTGCGCGGTGGTGGCCGAGCGGATGCGCGACGGGGCGATCGAGGCGCTGCGGTATCCGCGCAACCCGCTGGACGTGCTGGCCCAGCACGTGGTGGCGATGGTGTCGGTCGAGCCGTGGGACGTGACCGAGCTGGCCAGCCTGGTGCGGCGGTCGGCGCCGTTCGCCGCGCTGCCCGACTCCGCGCTGCACGCGGTGCTGGACATGCTGGCCGGCCGGTACCCGAGCGAGGAGTTCGGCGAGCTGCGGGCCCGGATCACCTGGGACCGGATCACCGGCCAGCTGCGTGGCCGGCCCGGTGCCCAGCGGCTGGCGGTGACCTCGGGCGGCACCATCCCGGACCGGGGGCTGTTCACGGTGACCACCCCACCGGGTGAGAACGGCTCGGGTTCGCGCGTGGGCGAGTTGGACGAGGAGATGGTCTACGAGTCGCGGGTGGGCGACGTGTTCCTGCTGGGCACCTCGTCGTGGCGGGTGCAGGACATCACCCACGACCGCGTTGTCGTCGTGCCGGCCCCGGGGCAGCCGGCCCGGATGCCGTTCTGGAAGGGCGACGCGCCCGGTCGGCCGCTGGAGCTGGGCCGGGCGCTGGGTGCCTTCCTGCGGGAACTGGTCAGCCTGGACGGCGACCGGGCCAGGCAGCGGGCCGAGCAGGCGGGGCTGGACGAGTGGGCGTGCGACAACCTGCTCGCCTACCTGGCCGACCAGCAGGCCGCGACCAGGCACGTGCCCGACGACCGGACGATCCTGGTGGAGCGGTTCCGCGACGAGCTGGGCGACTGGCGGCTGGTGGTGCACTCGCCGTTCGGCGCGCAGGTCAACGCGCCGTGGGCGCTGGCCATCGCGGCCCGGCTGCGCGAGCAGCGGGGGGTGCAGGCGCAGGTCGCGCACTCCGACGACGGCATCGTGCTGCGGCTGCCCGACGCGGTGGACGCCGAGGGCGCCGAGGTGGTGGCGGGTGCCTCCGACGTGCTGCTGGACCCGGAGGAGGTCGAGCAGGTGGTGGTGGCCGAGGTGAGCGGATCCGCCCTGTTCGCGGCCAGGTTCCGGGAGTGCGCGGCCCGGTCGCTGCTGCTGCCCCGGCGCGATCCGAGGCGGCGCACCCCGCTGTGGCAGCAGCGCCAGCGCGCGGCGCAGCTGCTGTCGGTGGCCGCCCAGTACGAGCGGTTCCCGGTGGTGCTGGAGGCCATGCGGGAGTGCCTGCAGGACGTCTACGACGTGCCGGGGCTGCGCGAGCTGATGGCGGACGTGCGGGCGCGGCGGGTGCGGGTGGTGGAGGTGGAGACACCCACACCGTCGCCGTTCGCGCGCAGCCTGCTGTTCGGCTACGTCGGCATGTTCCTCTACGAGGCGGACGCGCCGCTGGCCGAGCGGCGGGCGGCGGCGCTGTCGCTGGACTCCACGCTGCTGGCCGAGTTGCTGGGCGCGGAGGCGATCCGGGAGCTGCTGGACCCGGAGGTGGTGGCCGAGGTCGAGGCGTCGCTGCAGCGGCTGACACCGGAGCGGCGGGTGCGCGACCTGGAGGGCGCGGCCGACCTGCTGCGGTTCGTGGGTGACCTGTCCGTGGCCGAGGCCGAGCAGCGCGGGGTCGACCCGGCGTGGCTGGACGAGCTGGTGGCGCAGCGCCGGGCGATCCGGGTGCGCGTCGCCGGCGAGCAGCGGGTGATCGCGATCGAGGACGCCGGCCGGGTGCGCGACGCGTTGGGGGTGGCCCTGCCGGTGGGTGTGCCCGAGGTGTTCACCGAGCCGGTCGCCGACCCCCTGGGTGAGCTGCTGTTCCGGTACGCGCGCACGCACGGGCCGTTCCCGGCGCTGGCCGCGGCCGAGCGGTTCGGGCTGGGCGTGGCCGTGGTCACCGCCGTGCTGGACCGGATGGTCGGCTCGGGTCGGCTGGTGCGGGGTGAGCTGCGGCCGGGCGGCACGCACACCGAGTACTGCGAGGCCGAGGTGCTGCGGCGGCTGCGGCGGGCCTCGCTGGCGCGGCTGCGGGCCGAGGTGGAGCCGGTGGAGCCGGCCGCGCTGGGCCGGTTCCTGCCCGGCTGGCACGGGGTGGGCCGGCGCCGGTCGCTGCGCTCGGTGCCCGGCGTGGACGACGTGCTGGCGGTGATCGAGCAGCTGGCGGGCGCGCCGCTGCCGGCCAGCGCGGTGGAGTCGCTGATCCTGCCGGCGCGGCTGCCCGGGTACTCGCCGGCGCTGCTGGACGAGCTGACCGCGTCCGGTGAGGTGACCTGGACCGGGTGCGGTGCGCTGGCCGGCGGCGACGGCTGGGTGGCGTTCGCGCCCACGGACGTGGCCGACCTGCTGCTGCCCGAGGTGGCCGAGTCCGCACCGGACACACCGCTGCACCGCGCGGTGCTGGCCGCGCTGGACGGCGGCGCGCTGTTCTTCCGCCAGGTCGTCGACCGGGCCGGCGCCGTGCTGCTGGCCGAGGACCCGGCCGCGGCCGCACCCGCCGACCAGGACGTGGTGGCGGCGCTGTGGGACCTGGTGTGGGCGGGGCTGGTCACCAACGACACGCTGGCGCCGCTGCGCGCGGTGGTGTCCGGTCGGGGTGCCACGCACAAGCCGCGGCGGAGCGCGCCCCGCGGCCGGTACGCGCGGCTGCGCGCGGGCCGACCGGCCATGCCCAGCCGCACCGGGCCGCCCACGGTGGCCGGCCGCTGGTCGCTGGCGGTGGATCGGGAGCTGGACGCGACACGGCGGGCGCACGCGCGCACCGAGGCGTTCCTGGAGCGGCACGGGGTGCTCACCAGGGGCGCGTTGGACACCGAGCGGGTCACCGGCGGGTTCAGCGGGGTGTACCGGGTGCTGCGGGCCATGGAGGAGTCCGGCCAGGTGGTCCGGGGTTACGTGGTGGAGGGGCTGGGCGCGGCCCAGTTCGCGGCGCGGGGCGCGGTGGACCGGCTGCGGGCGGTGAGCCGGGCCGCCGGCCAGGAGCGGCCCGAGTCGGTCGAGGCCGTGGTGTTGGCCGCGGCCGACCCGGCCCAGCCGTACGGCGCGGCCCTGCCGTGGCCGGCGCCGGTGGGTGGGACCAAGCACCGGCCGGCGCGCAAGGCCGGGGCGCTGGCCGTGCTGGTGGACGGGCTGGCCGTGCTGTACGTGGAGCGGGGCGGCCGGTCGCTGCTGTCGTTCACCGAGGACGAGCCCGCGCTGCGGGTCGCGGCCGAGGCGTTGACCGGTGCGGTGCGGGACGGCTGGCTGGGCCAGTTGGCGGTGCAGCGGGCCGACGGGGCGGAGGCGCTGACCTCCCGACTGGCCCAGGTGCTGCGGGACGCCGGGTTCCGGGCCACCCCCAAGGGGCTGCGGCTGCGCGCCTGACCGGGCGGGCCGGCTGGAGCGCGCCGCCCTGCTCAGCGAGCGACTGGCGGTTGCCGGTCGGGGTGTGCCGGTAAAGTCTCTGAGGATGCCCCAGGACCTGCCAGAAACCCGCGACGAGCAGGCGGCCCCCACGCACCCGATTCGGACCGCCCTGCTGGAACTGCTGCGCGACCGGGAAACGCTCACCTCGACCGAGGCGGCCCGCGAGTTGGGGTACAGCTCTGGGCTGTGCTCGTTCCACCTGCGCCAACTCGCCAGGTACGGCTACCTGGAGGAGGCCACGGGTGGGCGCGGCCGGGTGCGCCCGTGGCGGCTGCGCCAGGGGATGGCTGACCAGGTGGCCGCGGAGCTGGCCAGGGCCGACGCCGCGGCCGGCGGGACGGTCGCTGCCAAGGCGATGGACCCGGACGAGTTCGGCTCGCTGGCCAGGGAGCTGGAGGACGAGGGCTACCAGCGGTGGCTGCGCCACCGCGATCGCGCGCCGGACGAGTGGCGGCACGACGAGGCGTTCAGCGCGGTGCTGTTCCTCACCCCCGAGGAACTGGGCGAGGTGGCCGACCAGGTCCGCGCGATCTACGCCCGCTACGCCGACCGGGAGCACGACCCGGCGGCCAGGCCGGAGCGGGCTCGGCCGGTGGGCGCGGTGAGCCGCCTGTTCCCGCTGCTGCCGGCCGACGACACCGCCTGATCGGGGTGCGCCGGCCGGTGCGCTCGACCGCGTCGGCTGTGCGGGCTGGCCGAGGATCGTCAAGAGGGTCGGCGTTTTCCGGCCCGACCGCGCGGTCCAGGACGCGGATGACGGCCAGCGGGGTGGCCCGGGGCCCGGCGACGTAGCACGGTCAGCCCCAGGCCGACGCCGTGCCGTGCCGGCGGTGCGCGCGAGCAACCAGGATCGAGGCCAGCCCTCCGGATCCGGGCTCGACACCGTCACCGGAGCCGTTGGCGTGGGGCCAGTCCGGGGGGTCGCCCCGACGTCGATGCCTGGTGTTCCGGGTCGCGCTGATCCAGCAGCCGGCCACGGGCGGTGGCGGCGCCTGTCGTGGGCGCGGGTGCCTGCGGAAAGCACCGGTGGACAATCCGAAGATCATCTCCATATATTAATCGGAGACATACTCCGATTCATTCCCGCGTCTGCCCGTCGGGGTGGTCACCACTCGGGGCGGGTGACGTGTCAGCCACCCGAACTGACCCACCGTGGTCGATGGATTTCGGCACGACCGGCACCGACACCGTGAGGAGACACCCGCGTGAGCATTGGCATCTGGACCTTCGGACTGGACACCCAGCCGATCAACGAGGTCCGCGAGGCCGCCGCCGAGATCGAGGAACTCGGCTTCGCCATGCTGTGGTTCGGCGAGTACCCCGGTCGGGAGGCGATGACCCAGGCGGCCCTGCTGCTGGCCGCGACCCAGCGCCTGACGATCGCGACCGGAATCGCGCGAATGGACCGCCGCGACCCGGTGGGCGCCGCCGCGGCGCACCGCACGCTGTCCGAGGCGTACCCGGGCCGGTTCCTGCTCGGCCTTGGCGGACAAGCGATCGGCAACCGGCCGGTGGCGACGGTGCGCGACTACCTCGACGCGATGGACGAGGCCCCACTCGTCAACCCCGCTCCCGAGCAGCCCGCCCGCCGAGTGCTGGCCGCGCTCGGTCCGGGGATGCTCCGGCTGGCGGCGGAGCGGGCCGACGGCGCGCACACCTACTTCGTGCCGGTCGACCACACCGCGCGAGCGCGGGAGATCATGGGTTCCTCGGCGTTTTTGGGCGTGGAGCAGGCCGTGGTGCTGGAGCCGGACCCCGCGCGGGCCAGGCAGATCGCCCGGGAGCACGTCGGGGTCTACCTCCGGTTGGCCCCGCACCAGCAGGCCAACCTGCGCCGGCTCGGATTCACCGACGCCGATCTCGCCGACGGCGGCAGCGACCGGCTGGTCGAGTCCATTGTGGCCTTCGGTGGCGAGGAGGCGATCGCCGACCGTGTGCGCCAGCACCACCAGGCTGGCGCGGACCACGTCTGCCTGCAGGTGCTCGACGGGGCCGACGAGCGGTTGCCCCGGGCCGAGTGGCGGCGACTCGCCGACATCCTGCGGTGACGACCGGAGCCGGGCCGACAGCGCCAGCCGGGTTCGCCGGCCACGGCTCGGGAGTCGCGGTCTCGTCCATGTCCTTCGGCCCGGCGGTGAACGTCGGGCCGAGGCGGCGGACACCTCGCGGACGCTGTCCGGGAACCAGCGGTAGACAAGCGGAGTGTGCCTCCATATATTAACCGGAGAGACACTCCGAATCTTTCGGCACGGCTTCTCCGGGGGTTGTTCATGCGGCTTGACGTGGTGCGGTTGACCAGGCAGCGCCTTGGTCCGGTGGGTGTGTGGCTGTTCGGGGGCGACCCCACGCCGGTGCGGGAGGAACGCGAGGCTCTCGGCCGGCTGGAACGACTCGGCTACGGGTCGGCGTGGATGGGCGAGAGCCTGGGCGGCCGGGACGCGTTCGCCCGGTCCGGGGTCTTCCTCGCGGCCACCGAGCGCCTCGCGGTCGGCACCGGCATCGCCAACGTGTGGGCACGCCACCCGGTGACCGCGCAGGCGGCCGGCCGGACCCTGGCCGAGGCGCACCCGGGCCGGTTCGTGCTCGGCCTCGGCGTGGGGCACGCGTTCCAGGCCCAGCAGGTGGGCGAGAGCTTCCAGCGCCCACTGAGCCGCCTGCGCGACTACCTGTCCACAATGGACGAGGAGGCCGCGGCCAACCCACCGGCCGAGCCGTTCGCCCGGGTGCTGGCCGCCATCGGTCCGAAGATGCTGGAGCTGTCCCGGACGCACGCGGACGGCGCCCACCCGTTCTTCGCGCCGCTGGAGCACACCGCGTTCGCCCGCCAGATCCTCGGGCCGGACCGGTTGCTCATCCCGCACCAGGCGGTGCTGCTGGAATCCGACCCGGTCCGAGCGCGCGCCATCGCCCGGGAATCCGTGCGGCTCGCCATCACCCGGGGCGCGCCCGCCTACGCGCGGGCCTGGCAGCGGTTCGGCTACGCCGACGACATCGCCGACACCACCGACCGCCTGGTGGACGCGGCGGTCGCCTGGGGTGACGAGGAGGCGATCGCGCGGCGGGTGCGCGCGCAGCTCGACGCCGGCGCCGACCACGTGCTGGTCTCCCCCACCGGAACCGATCTGTCCGGTGTGGTCGACCAGCTCACCCGGCTGGCGCCGGCGCTGCGTGAGATCAGCCGCGACGACGCCGGCTGAGGCCACGCGGGCCGCGTGCGGTCACGCCGGCCCGGTGGCCGCGCCCCGGCGGTGCGGGGTGAGGGTCAGGCTGAGCAGCGCGCTGACCACCAGCGCCGCCGCCACGGTGAGCACGCTGACGGTGAACGCGCTGGCATAGCCACTGGCGTCCACGCCGGCGAAGAACACCGCGCCGAGCACGGCCACGCCCACCGACGCGCCGAACTGCTGCGCGGTGTTGTAGATGCCCGAGGCCGAGCCGGCGAACTCCGGTGGCGCGGCGGACAGGTACAGGGTGGCCAGGGCCGGGAACACCAGGTTGATCCCGGCCCCGGCGACGAGCAGCCCGGGCACCAGCGACCACACGCCGGCCGCGCCCTCGGCCTGGGCCGGGCCGAGCAGGCCGAGCGTGCCCACCGCGACGAGCAGGCAGCCGACCAGCACGGTGCCGCGACCGAACCGGGTGGTGAGGCGCCCCACGACGATCGCGGTGACCAGGCTGCCCGCGCAGAACACGATGGTGATCAGCCCGGCGGCCAGCGGGCCGTGACCCTGCCCGTCCTGCAGCCACAGCGAGAACACCAGCAGGAACCCGTTGAAGCCGGCGAAGGACAGCAGCATCACGGCCAGCCCGGCGACGATGTTCCTGCGCCGCAGCAGCCCCAGTGGCAGCAGCGCGCCGGCCCGCCAGGACGGTCGGCGGTGCTCGGCCGCGGCCAGCCCCACCACCGCGAGCACCCCGGCGGCCAGGCAGGCCCACGTCCACGCCGGCCACCCGTAGGCGCGGCCCTCCAGCAGCGGGAACACGATCGCGACCAGTCCGGCGGTGAGCGTGCCGGCCGCCAGCCAGCGCGGGCGGACCGCGTCGGCGACCCGGCTCTCCGGCACCAGCCAGCTCCCCAGCACCACCAGCACCGCGGTGACCGGCACGCTGACCAGGAACACGCTCCGCCAGCCGAGCGCGCCGAGGTCGGCGGTGACCAGTCCCCCGCCCAGGACCAGGCCGGCCGACTGGGCGAACGGGCCGGCGATGCCGAACACGCCGAAGACGGTGGCCCGCTCCCGGCCGTGGAAGATGCCGTGCAGGATGCTGATCACCTGCGGCGCGATCAGCGCGGCGCCCAGCCCCTGCACGGCGCGCGCCGCGATCAGCGCGGTCGGGTCGGGCGCGAGGCCGGCCGCCAGCGCGGCCAACCCGAGCACGGCGGTGCCGACCAGGAAGACGCGCTTGCGGCCGCACAGGTCGCCCAGCCGGGCGGCGGTGATCAGCGCGGCGGCGAAGGCCAGCAGGTAGGCGGCGGAGAACCACTCCACCTGGGTGGGGCTGGCGGTCAGCCCGCGCTGGACGGCGGGCAGGGCGACGGTGACGATGGTGGCGTTGAGCAGGTCCAGCATGAAGGCCGCGGTCAGCACGGCCATCGCGGCCCACCTGCGGGGATGCTCAGCGCGCTGTCCGGAGTGGACAGAATCGGCGGCAGTGGTGCCGGTACCCGCCGGGGGCGCCTGGTCGGTGGTCATGGCCGGGTGCCCTCGACCACGAGCAGGCGCAGCTCGATCGCGCCCTGCCGGGCCACCCTGGCCCGCTCGTACTCGGGCGAGGCGTACCACGCGTGGGCCCGGTCGCGGTCGGGGAACTCCAGCACGGTGATCACCCGGGGCGCGGGCCACGCGCCCTCGACCACCTCGGGCACCTGGCCCCGCACCAGGTAGCGGCCACCGTGGGCGGCGATGGACGCCTCGGCGAGCACCCGGTACTCGCGGGCGCGCTCCTCGTCCAGCACCTCGGAATCAACGAACACGTAGGCAGGCATGTCTGCTCCGGTGGGGATCGACCACAAGGGATTGTCTTCGGCGTGTAAATCGGAAACGCCGTGTACTTCTGACACGCTGGAGAGTAGTGCAACGGGGTAGAGTGTCAAGGGTGTCGTCAGCGACAGCGAGTCAGCCGGTGAGCCGGCGGGAGCGACTTCGGGCCGAGACCACCCGGGAGATCACCGCGATCGCCCTGAAGCAGCTGGCCACCGAGGGACCGGGCGGTCTCTCACTGCGCGGGATCGCCCGCGAGATGGGCATGACCGCGCGCGCCATCTACAGCTACTTCGCCACCCGCGACGAGCTGGTCACCGCGTTGATCCGGGACGTGAGCACCTCGCTGGCCAACGCGCTGGAGACCGCCGTCCATGCCGTGCCGGCCGGTGATCCGGGCGCCGGGCTGCTGGCCTGGGGCGAGGCCCTGCGGGAGTGGGCCCTGGCCAACCCCGAGGGCTTCCGGCTGATCTACGGCGACGCGGTGCCCGGCTACCAGCCACCCGAGGACGGGCCGGCCGACCAGGCCGCGCGGCGCATCTGCGGCGGGCTCAACCGGCTGGTCGCCGCGGCCTGCCCACCCGCGGCCGCGAGCGCTGACAGCGCGCGGGCCGGCACCGCCGACTGGTCGCCGTTCCCGCCGAGCTACGTCGCCAAGGTGCGGGCAGAGGTCCCGGACCTCGCACCGGAGGTGGCCGCGCTCGCCCTGCGGGTCTGGGGCCGGATGCACGGCCTGGTGGGCCTGGAGATCCACGGCCACCTGCGTCCGGTGTACACCGACCCGGCCGCGCTCTACCGCGCCGAGCTGCGCGAACTCGTCCGGTCCCTGACCACGCCGACCGGCTGAGCACAGCGCCCCTGGCCAGCGCGGGCTGATGCGGTCAGCGCGGGGTGAGCCGGTCAGCGCGGGGTGAGCACGCAGAACTCGTTGCCCTCCGGGTCGGCCAGCACCCGCCAGGACACCGCACCCTGGCCGATGTCCACCGGCACCGCGCCCAGCGCGCACAACCGGTCCACCTCGGCGGCCAGATCACCGCCGGGGGTGGGGGCGAGGTCGAGGTGCACCCGGTTCTTGCCGCGCTTGGCGCCGCTGTCGGCCACGAACTCCAGCCACGGCCCCACCCCGGAACTCGGCCGCACCGAGGCGAACTCGGCCTGGCTGTCCACCACGGCCCACCCGGTGGCCCCGGCCCAGAACTCCGCGAGCGCGCCGGGCCGCACCGCGTCGACCACCACGGCGGCGAGCGCGCCGGTGTGCTGGTAGACCGGGCGCGGCTCCAGCACGCAGAACTCGTTGCCCTGCGGGTCGGCCAACACCACCCAGGGCAGCTCCCGGCGCTGGCCGATGTCGGCCGGCTCGGCACCCAGCCGCCCGGCCCGCTCGACCAGGTCGCGCTGGTGCGCCGCGGACGTGCTGGCCAGGTCGAGGTGGACGCGGTTCTTGCCCGCCTTGGCGTCGGCCACCGGCACGAAGGTCAACTTCAGCGTCGAGCCGGGGATGTCGGTGGCGCGCACGGTCACCTGGTCCTCGGCGACGTGCTCCACCCGCCAGCCCAGCAGGTCGGCCCAGAACCGGGCGAGCGGCACGGGGTCGGCCGCGTCGACCACGATGTCCACCAGTCGGGTAGCCATGACCGGACGATACCGCCGGGTGCCCGGACCGGGCCCCCGAAATATCGCGCCCGCCCACGCGACCAGCGGGCGGGCGGTCAGCGGGTGGCCAGCCGGAGCAGGGCCCACAGCTGGGCCACGGCGTCGTCGTCGCCGGTGACGTGGACCGCCCGGTTGGGCAACCGGCCCCACAGCCACAGGTACACGTCCATCGGCGAACCCGAGACCTCGGCGTCCACCCACTCCCCCGCGCCCGACCCAGGACCCTGACCGTCCACATCGGATCGGTCCACATCGGACTGATCGGTGCCACCGGGCCGATCGGCGCCGCCGCCGACGCGGACCTGGCCGGCCTCGGGCGCGGCGCGCCAGCCCGCGGTGCCGTCCGGACCGCCCCGCGCCACCCACACCCGGCCGCCGGTGCGCACGGCCACCGAACCGCGCCGCGGCCCGGTCACGCCCAGCACCGCCAGCCGGTGGGTGAACCACAGCGACAGCACCTCGTCCACCCCGTCCAGCGCCACGTCGTCGGCCACCGGCGCCAGCGGCTGGCCGAGCGCGGACTGCACGTCCACCCGGTGCACCGTGGTCTCGTGCACCAGGCGCCGCCGCCAGAAGCCGTAGTTCGCCTCGGTCGGCCACCACGTCGGGCACGGCTCGTCCGGTTCGTGCGCGGCCAGTTCGGCCAGCAGCCGCCTGGCTCCCGAGCGCAGGAAGTCGGTGAGGCTCTCGTCCGGGCGCGGGTCCTCCCGCCAGGTGCGCGGCCGGTAGCCGTCGCGCAGCCAGGCCAGCACCATCCGGTAGGAGCTGGCCACGTGGCGGACGGTCTCGCCGACGGTCAGGCCGGGGCAGCTGGGCACGGCCAGGTCCGGGTCCTGGTCGTGCGCGCACGCGGCCAGCAGTTCGCTCTCGACGCCCAGCACGTCCAGCAGGCGCCCGGGGTCGACCAGCGCGTGACCGCGGGCAGCGCCACTACCGTTGTTCATGGCCGGGACCTCCGGGCAACGCTGGGTCTGCTCGCTCGCTGTGGCCGGCGGTGTTCCCCTCGGCCCCGTTCCCGCTGGTCTCGCCTCCCACCCTCGCGCCCGTCACCCGGACTGGCGAGCCTGGTGGTGGGGTGCTTCCCCCACCCCACCACCAGGCCCAGTGATCGAACTAATGTTCGAACACCTTCAGATTTACCATGCTCACGGGCATCTCTCAACCTGCTGTGGGGGCTGTCGCACGGGTGGGTGACCACACGTGGTCTGATGAGCCGCGCCCCTCCCTGATCAGCCGGACGGGCGAAGATGCGGTACAAGGAGTTCCCGTGAGTCCACTCAACCACGCCGGGATGCAGAAGGTGGTCGCGGCACTGACCGAAGCCGGGCACGACCGGTCCGCCGCCGGGGTCCGCGTGCTCGACGACGACGTGCGCACCGCCGCCGACGCCGCCGCCGCACTGGGCGTGCCCGTCGGCGCGATCGCCAACAGCCTGGTGTTCACCGCGGTCCTCGACGGCGTCGAGCGCCCACTGCTCGCGCTCACCTCGGGCCGGCACCGCGCGGACACCACCCGGCTGGCCGAGCTGGTCGGGGCCACCGAGGTCGGCAAGGCCTCGCCCGCCTTCGTCCGCACCCACACCGGGCAGGTCATCGGCGGGGTCGCCCCGGTCGGCCACCCCGAGCCGATCCGCACCCTGGTGGACACCGCACTGGCCGACCACCCGGTGGTCTGGGCCGCGGCGGGACACCCCAAGTCCGTCTTCCCCACCACCTTCGCCGACCTGGTCGACCTGACCGGCGGCACCCCGGCGTGGCTCGCCGACCAACCCGAGCCAGCCGCCCCGTCCCGTCCCGCCCCGGCCGGCTCGCCCGACCAGGCACCCCGACCCGCATCGGACACGCCCTCGTGACCACAGCACCCTCGCCGCACGACGAACGACTGGTCGAACTGTCCGCCACCGACCTGCAGAACCGGCTCGGCGAAGCCCTGGAGCTGTACGTGGCGGCCATGGGCTACCCACCCGGCACGGTGGAGCAGCGCGCACCCATGTGGCTGGCGCACATGATGCGCGAGGACTGGCGGTGCGTGGCCGTGCTGGACGCGAACGACGCCCTGCTGGGCATCTGCTACGGCTACCGCGGCGCCCCCGGCCAGTGGTGGCACGAGCAGGTCCGGCGCGGCCTGGTCTCGGTGGCCGGGCCGGTGGCCGCCGACGAGTGGCTGCGCGACTACTTCGAACTGACCGAACTGCACGTGCGGCCGGACGCCCAGGGCCACGGCCTCGGCGGCGACCTGTTACGGGGCCTGCTGCGCGAGGTGTCCTCGGCCAGGGTGCTGCTGTCCACCCCGGAGGGGCCGACCAGGGCGTGGCGGCTCTACCGCCGGCTGGGCTTCACCGACGTGCTGCGCCACTACCGGTTCACCGGCGACCCCCGGCCGTTCGCGGTGCTCGGCCGCACCCTGCCGGTGTAGCCGCCGCCGGGGAGAACCCACCGGGCACCGGAGAACGGGCGGAGCAACGGGCGACAGCGGTGGAGCCACCCGCGTCGGGTGGCCCCACCGTGCTGTTCAAAGGCTCTCGGCCGCACTGTGCTCACCACAGCTCCCGGCCGAGCGACCCCGGCCGAACTGTGCGCGCCGCAGCTCGCCAGCAGCTCAGAGCGCGGCCAGCCGGTCGCGCAGCGTGTCCAGGCCCATCGCGCCCAGCTCCAGGGCCTGCTGGTGGAACGCGCGCAGGTCGAAGTCGGCGCCCTTGCGCTGCCTGGCCTCGTCCCGGGCGGCCAGCCACAGCCGCTCGCCCAGCTTGTAGGACGGGGCCTGGCCGGGCCAGCCCAGGTAGCGGTCGATCTCGTCGCGCACGTGCGCCGGGTCGGTGATCGTGCGGGTGAGCATGAACTCCAACCCCAGCTCCGGGGTCCACCGCTCGCCCTCGTGGAACCCGGTGCCGGCGGGGATCTCCAGCTCCAGGTGCATGCCGATGTCCACGATCACCCGGGCGGCGCGGAACAGGTGCGCGTCCAGCATGCCCAGCAGGTCGCCGTTGTCCTCCAGGTAGCCCAGCTCGCGCATGAGCCGCTCGGCGTAGAGGGCCCAGCCCTCGCCGTACCCGGACACCCAGCACATCAGCCGCTGGAACCGGTTGAGCTTGCCCGCCTGGTGCACGGCCGTGGCCACCTGCAGGTGGTGCCCTGGCACGCCCTCGTGGTAGACGGTGCTGACCTCGCGCCAGGTGGAGAACTCCTCCCGGTCGGCCGGCACCGACCACCACATCCGCCCCGGCCGGGCGAAGTCGTCGGTGGGAGCGGTGTAGTAGGCGCCGACACCACCGCCGGGCGGGGCGATCCGGCACTCCAGCCGCATCAGCTCGTCCGGGATCTCGAAGTGCACCCCGCGCAGCTCGACCAGGGCCCGGTCGGACAGCCGCTGCATCCACTCCTGGAACGCGGGCTGGCCGTGCACCCGGTAGCGGGGGTCGGCGTCCAGGGCGGCGGCGGCCTCGGCCAGGGTGGCGCCCGGCTTGATCCGGTCGGCCACCTGCTTCATCTCGGTCTCGATGCGGGTGAACTCCTGCCAGCCCCACTCGTAGGCCTCGTCCAGGTCCAGCTGGGCGCCGGTGAAGTAGCGGGACCACAGCTGGTAGGTCTCCCGACCGACCGCGTCCTTGGTCGGGGCCTTCGGGGCCAGCTCGTCGCGCAGGAACCCGGCCAGCTCGGCGTAGGCCTGGCTGGCCGCCGCGGCACCGGCGGCCAGGTCGGCGTGCGGCGCGCCGGCCACCTCGTCGGCCTGGGCGGCCAGGTTCGCGAAGAACGACCGGCCGCCGCGCAGCCCGGCCCAGGTCTCGCACTGCTCGATCACCCTGGTGACCTGGCGCAACGCCGAGACCCGGCCGTCGGCCGCGGCGTGCGACAGCGCGGCCCGCAGGTTGGCAACGGCCTGCGGCATGTTGGCCAGCCGCTTGGCGATCACCGCCCACTGCTCGGCGGTGTCCGTGGGCATCAGGTCGAACACCTCGCGCAGCCCCTGCACCGGGCTGTCGATCACGTTCAGCGCGGAGTCCACCAGGCCGGCGTGGTAGATCTCGGTGGACAGGCCCACCCGCTCCAGGAACACCTCCTTGGCGGCCCGCTCCGAGTCGTCGGCCGGTTCGGCCGCCTCGACGTCCCGCAGCGCCCGCTCGGCCAACGCGTTGCGGGCCGCCAGCGCGTCCGGCGAGAAGTCGGTCAGTTCCTCGTCGTGGCCGGGCACCCCGAGATCGGTGGCGAGGTTCGGGTTCAGTTCGGCGTAGTCCGCGACATACTGATCACTGATCTCGTGCACGCTGGTGCGGGATGAAGACATGCGCCGCACGCTACCTGCTCGACCGGGGTGGTCGGCACCGTGTTCCGCCACGCCACCGGCGCACTGTCGGTAGCCACGCCGCACCTTCGGTGCACGCGGTGTGGTTCGACCGGTCGGTTTCCGCGTGGACTGGCAGGATGATCACGTGTTCCAGGGCTTGCTCCGGCGTCCTCGCGCGACAGTGTTGCCTCAGGCTCTCGGCCGAGGTCTCGGCCGATCCGCGCTGCCTCAGGCTCTCGGCCGAGGTCTCGGCCGATCCGCGCTGCCTCAGGCTCTCGGCCGAGGTCTCGGCCGATCCGCGCTGCCTCAGGCTCTCGGCCGAGGTCTCGGCCGATCCGCGCTGCCTCAGGCTCTCGGCCGAGGAGGCCTCGGCCGATCCGCGGCCCTGCTGCCGCTGTTCCTGCTCGTCACCCTGCTGACCACCACGGGGTGCGTGCGGGTGCACGCCGCCATGGCGGTGTCCTCGGACGACCTCGTCTCCGGTGACATCGTGGCCGCCGTGCCCCCGGCGCAGGAGAGCGATCCCGGCCCCCAGTTCAAGATCCCGGACCAGTTGGCCGGCCGGGCCAGCACCGAACCGTACAAACAGGACGGTTACGTGGGCAGCCGGCTGCGCTTCACCGGCCTGAGCTTCGACGAACTCCACGACCTGGCGGCCACCTCCGGCGGCTCGGAGAGCCGCTACCAGCTCAGCTTCCGCCGTTCCGGCGAACTGGTGACCATGTCCGGCTCGGCCGACCTGAGCAGCGTGCGACAGGAGCGGGCGGACATCCAGGTCAAGATCAGCTTCCCCGGTGCGGTGACCGACACCAACGGCATCGACGAGGCGAGCAACACCGTCGCCTGGACCCTCAAACCCGGCGAGGCCACGATGATCTCGGCGGTGACCCGGTACGCCGGCCAGGGGAGCATGTCCTGGATGGCCTGGTCCCTGGTGGTGGGCGCGCTGGCCGTGGGCGCCGCCCTGGTGGTCGGGGCGCTGGCCCTGGTCGCGCACAGACGGGCCGTCCGGGTGTCGGACCTCACCTGAGGCCGGCCGACCAACGGGCCACAACGGGCCACATCGACGCCGGGTCTGACGGCGCCCGGCCGGCTCGGCCGCCAGGAGTTCGGGCGCCCGCCTCAGCGCACGTGCGCCGGCAGCAGCCCGAGTCGGCCGATCACCTCCTTGGTGGCCTTGGACCGGTTGAACGTGTAGAAGTGCAGCCCGGGCACGCCCTCGGCGAGCAGCCGGTCGCACAGCTCGGTGACCAGGTCGATACCGGCGGCGCGGAACGCCTTGGCGTCGCCGGCCAGCGGCTCCAACCGGGCCGCCAGCTCGCGCGGCAGTTCGGCGCCGGACAGCTCCACGGTCTTGGCCAGGGTGCGCGGGGTGGTCAGCGGCATCACCCCGGGCAGCAGGGTGGTGTCGCAGCCGGCCGCCGCGACCCGGTCGCGCAGCCGCAGGAAGTCGTCCGGGTGGAAGAACAGCTGGGCGATGGCGAAGTCCGCCCCGGCCCGCAGCTTGCTCACCAGGTGCCGGGTGTCGGTGTCCAGGTCGGCCGAGCGCGGGTGGCCGTACGGGAACGCGGCCACGCCCACGCAGAAGTCCCCGAGCGAGCGCACCAGCGCGACCAGCTCCTCGGCGTAGGTCAGCCCCTGGGGGTGGGCGATCCACTCGCCCATCGGGTCGCCCGGCGGGTCGCCGCGCACCGCGAGCACGTTGCGCACGCCGATGGCCGCGTACCAGCCGATCACGTTGCGCAACTCGGCGACCGAGTGGTTGACCGCGGTGAGGTGCGCCATGGGGGTGAGCGTGGTCTCCTGGGCCACCCGGCTGGTGGTGCTGATGGTGCGGTCCCGGCTGGACCCGCCGGCACCGTAGGTGACCGACACGAAGGCCGGGTCGAGCGCTTCCAGCTCCCGGATCGCCCGCCACAGCCGCCGCTCGTCCTCGTCGTCCCTGGGCGGCATGAACTCCACGGACACGGCCGGGTTCCTGCTCCGCAGCCGCTCAACCACCGACGTCATGCTACCCAGGGTAGAGGTACTCCCGGCGAATGGAAGGTGACGTTCGGTCATTGGGACGGGCCCCGGTGGCGGGCCGTGTTCGCGCAGGCCGGACCATAGACGTGTGTCCGCACCACACCAGCTCCACCCGCTCGACGTCGAGCTGCCCAAGCACGTCGAAGAGGCATTGGCCCACTACCTGTCCGCGCACCTGGCCACGATCGCCCGCACCGAGGAGAGTTTCGTCGGCGCGGTGGACGCGCTCACCGGGTTCGTGCTCGGCGGCGGCAAGCGCATCCGGCCGACCTTCGCGTGGTGGGGCTGGCGCGCCGGCGGCGGTGACCCGGACGGTCCGGACACGCCCGCGGTGCTCACCGCGATCAGCTCGCTCGAACTGGTCCAGGCGTGTGCCCTGGTCCACGACGACCTGATGGACGCGTCCGCGACCCGGCGCGGCGCGCCCACCGTGCACGTGGCCTTCGCCGGCCAGCACCGCGCGCACGGCTGGCTGGGCCAGCCGGAGCGGTTCGGGCTGGCCGCCGCCCTGCTCATCGGTGACCTGGCGCTGGCCTGGGCCGACGACATGCTCCAGGGCTCCGGGCTGCCCGCCGCCGCACTGGAGCGGCTGCGCGACCCCTGGCACGGGATGCGCACCGAGATGCTGGCCGGGCAGTACCTGGACATGCTCACCCAGGCCCGCGGCGAGTCCGCCGCCGAGGTGGCGCTGCGCATCGCCAGGCACAAGACCGCCGCCTACACCGTGGAGCGCCCGCTGCAGTTGGGCGCGGCCATGGCCGGCGGCTCCGCCGAACTGGTGGCCGGGCTGCGCCGGTTCGGCGCCGACCTCGGCGTGGCCTTCCAGCTGCGGGACGACCTGCTCGGCGTGTTCGGCGACCCGGCGATCACCGGCAAGCCGGCCGGCGACGACCTGCGCGAGGGCAAGCGCACCCTGCTGGTGGCGCTGGGCCTGGACCGGGCGGGCGCGGCCGAGGCGGCGCGGCTGCGCGGCGCGATCGGCCGGGCCGACCTGACCGAGTCGGACGTGGCAGGCGTGCGGGCGCTGCTGGTCGAGGTCGGCGCGGTCGACGCGGTCGAGCAGCGGATCACCGAGCTGACCGACTCGGCCATGGACGCGCTGCACGCCACCCCCGTGGCGGAGCCGGCCGCGACCAGGCTGGCCGAGCTGGCGGTCAGCGTGACGAAGCGGACCCACTGACCATGCGCACCGTCACCGGACCCACCGATCACGTCGTGGTCGTCGGCGCCGGCCTCGCCGGCCTGTCCGCCGCACTGCACCTGCTGGGCGCCGGCCGGCGGGTCACCGTGGTGGAGCGGGCGGACGGCCCCGGCGGCCGGGCCGGCCGGCTCGACCTGGGCGGCTACCGGATCGACACCGGCCCGACCGTGCTGACCATGCCGGAGCTGGTCGAGGAGGCGCTGGCCGCGGTCGGCGAGTCGCTGACCGACCGGCTCGACCTGCTGCCGGTGCACCCGGCCTACCGGGCCCGGTTCGCCGACGGCAGCCGGATCGACGTGCACAGCGACGCCGAGGCCATGGAGGCCGAGGTGCGCCGGGTGGCCGGCCCCCGCGACGCCGAGGGCTACCGCCGGCTGCGCCGCTGGCTGACCGAGCTGTACGAGGTGGAGCGGGACCGGTTCATCGGCGCGAACTTCGACTCGCCGCTGGACCTGCTCGGCCCGTCGCTGGCCCGGCTGGCCGCGCTGCGCGGGTTCGGCCGGCTCGGCCCGGCCATCGCCCGGTTCTTCGCCGACGAGCGGCTGCGCCGGCTGTTCTCCTTCCAGGCGCTCTACGCGGGCGTGCCGCCGAGGCAGGCGCTGGGCGCGTACGGCGTGATCCCCTACATGGACACCGTCGCCGGGGTGTACTTCCCCCGGGGCGGCATGCGCGCGCTGCCGGACGCGCTGGCCGGCGCGGCCGAGCGGGCCGGTGCCGAGTTCCGCTACCGGACGTCCGTGGCCTGGCTGGAGCGGATCGGCAGCCGGGTGACCGCGGTGCGCACCAGCCAGGGCGAGCGCATCCCGTGTGACGCGGTGGTGCTCACCCCGGACCTGCCCACCGCCTACCGGCTGCTCGGCCACGCGCCCCGCCGCCCGGTGCCGGTGCGCTGGTCGCCGTCGGCGGTGGTGCTGCACCTGGGCAGCGACCGGACCTGGCCGGACCTGGCCCACCACACCGTGCTGTTCGGCCGGGAGTGGGACCGCACCTTCACCGAGATCATCCACGACGGCCGGTTGATGAGCGACCCGTCGCTGCTGGTCACCCGGCCGACCGCGACCGACCCGACGCTGGCGCCGGAGGGCAGGCAGCTCTACTACGTGCTCGCGCCCTGCCCGAACCTGGCCACCGGCCCGCTGGACTGGCCGCGCGTCGGCCCGGCCTACCGGGACGAGCTGATGCGCGTGCTGGAAGCACGCGGCCTGGCCGGGCTGGACGCGTCGGTGGAGCTGGAGCACCTGGTCACCCCGGCCGACTGGGCGCGGATGGGCCTGGCCGCCGGCACCCCGTTCTCGGCCGCGCACACCGTCGCCCAGACCGGCCCGTTCCGGCCCCGCAACCTGCTGCGCGGGGTGGACAACGCCGTGCTGGCCGGGTGCGGCACCACCCCGGGCGTCGGCGTGCCCCCGGTGCTGATCTCGGGCCGGCTGGCCGCCCAGCGCGTCGTCGGCACCACCCTGCCCCGGCGCAGCACCCCCACCACCCGCTCCCGTCCCGTGCCCACCAGCCCCTGACCACCACCCGTGTTCACCCCGCGCAGGGCCGTTCGGGTGATCGGGGCGTGCCCGGGGTGTCCGCGACAGGGGGGGCGCGGCGGGCCGCCGGCCCCGGTGGACGCGCTCACCGCCGCGCCGCGGTCGCCGCGGCACGGCGGAACGGGGTGTGCCGCGGGGCGGGCGCGGCCACGTGAACGGGAATACGGCAAACGGACGCGGGGCCACGCGGCCGATTCGGCCTCGACGGGGCCTGCTGTTCGTGCGAGGATCAGTCCGGTCATTACGAGCGGATCACGCCACCCCGCCGTTCTATGCCCCCGCGCGCACGCGTTGTGCAACTATGTTTCCCGCGATGCCCGCGACCCCTTCCCTTCCCCGCTCCGGCACCGAGTCGGCCGACCCGGTGCCGTCCTCCGCTGTCGGTTCCCCCACCAGCGACGATACTGGCCGCCGTGCCGTCCGCACGGCTGTGACCAGGCAGGATGATGCCGCTGACCAGGCCAGGGGGTTGCCTCTGGGCACCATCCTGCTCGGCCTGTTCGGCGTCGCGTTGATCGCGCTGGGCGGCACCGGAGCCGGCGGCACCCTGATCCACGACCCGCTGCTGGCCGACACCGCGCTGAGCTGGATCCGCTACGGCCACGGCAAGGACCTGGCCACCGCCGTGCTCTACGGCGGCCTCGGCCTGCTGGTGTGGGCGTGGATCCGGCTGGGCCGGGGGGTGCGCGCCGAGCTGGTCGGCCGCAAGGCCATGCTGCTGACCATCGGCGTGTGGATGCTGCCGCTGCTGGTGGCACCACCGCTGTTCAGCCGGGACGTCTACAGCTACCTGGCGCAGGGCCAGCTGGCGCTGGAGGGGTTCGACCCCTACCAGGCCGGTCCCTCGGTGCTGCCCGGGCCGCTCACCGAGAACGTCAGCTGGGTGTGGCAGAACACCCCGGCACCGTACGGACCGCTGTTCATGCTGGTCGCCAAGGGTGTGGTCGCGGTGACCGGCACCAGCCTGATCGGCGGGGTGGTGCTGATCCGGCTGATGATGGGGCTGGGCGTGGTGCTGCTGTGCTGGTCGCTGCCTGGCCTGGCCAGGCACCTGGGTGGGCGGCCGGCGGTGGCGCTGTGGCTGGGTGTGGCCAACCCGCTGATGCTGGTGCACCTGGTGGGTGGCGCGCACAACGACATGCTCATGGTCGGCCTGCTCGCCACCGGCGTGCTGCTGGTGCTGGAGCGCCGGCACGTCAGCGGCGTCGCCGTGGTCACCCTGGCCACCGCGGTCAAGGCGACCGCCGTGGTCGCGCTGCCGTTCCTGGTGTGGGTGTGGGCGGCCCGGCTGGTCGGCTCGCGCCGGTCCCGGTTCGTCCGGGCCGCCGGCTGGGGCGTGGCGATCTTCGTGACCGTGTTCACCCTGTGCACGCTGGTCGCCGAGGTGAGCCTGGGCTGGATCCCGGCACTGCGCACCTCCTCCACGATCGTGAACTGGCTGTCCCTGCCCACCGCGCTCGGCCAGTTCGTGCACCTGGTCGTCAACTGGGTCGTGCACGTCGACGAGGGCATCTTCCTCGGCATCACCCGTGGCCTTGGCATGCTGCTGCTGGCCTGGCTGGCGATCAAGCAGTGGTGGGCGGCCAGGGACGGCGGGCCGGAGGCGGTGCGGCGCGCGGCGGTCACCCTGCTGGCCGTGGGGCTGCTCTCGCCGGCGACGCTGCCCTGGTACTTCAGCTGGCCGCTGGTGGTGGGCGCGGGGCTGGCCTGGGGCAGCACCGGGCTGGTGCTGGTGGCCCTGGGGTCGGTGTGGATGCTGCTGGTCACCTTCCCCAGCGGGGACACCGCGCTCTACTCGTGGGGCTACCTGTTCCTCACCCTGCTGGCGGCGCTGCTGGCCGCGGTCTCGCTGGTGCGCCCCGACCCGCTGCGGCTGTCCAGCCGCCCGGTCGAGGACTTCCTGCTGCCCCGGATGACCCGGTGAGCCGCCCGCCTATGAGCAGCCCCGGTATGAGCAGCAGAGAACTCGACGCCGCCGGTATCACCGATCCGGTGGTCCGGGCCGCCTACGCGCGCTGCCGGCGGATCAACGCCACCTACGGCCGTTCCTTCTTCCTGGCCACCCGACTGCTGCCGCCGGCGCAGCGTCCCGCGATCCACGCCCTGTACGGCTTCGCCCGGTGGGCGGACGAGATCGTGGACAGCGCGGACGGCCACCCGGCGGGGCCGGCGGGTCAGGGGACGGGCCGGACGGTCGAGCAGCGGGCCGCCGAACTGGACCGGCTGGCCGAGCAGTTGGCGGCCGGGCTGGCCGGCCAACCCTGCCGGCACCCGGTGCTGGCCGCGCTGGTGGACACCGTGCTGCGGCACGACATCGACCCGGCGCTGTTCCCCGAGTTCTTCGCGGCCATGCGGGCCGACCTGCGGGTCGGCGAGTACCCGGACCTGGCCGCGCTGCGCGACTACATGCGGGGCTCGGCCGTGGCGCTGGGCCTGCAGATGCTGGCGGTGTTCGGCACGGTCGGGCCCAGGGACGAGGCGGAGCGGTCCGTGCGCGCCCTGGGTGAGGGGCTGCAGCTGACCAACATCATCCGGGACGTGGCCGAGGATCTGGACCGGGGGCGGGTGTACCTGCCGGCCGCGGACATGGCCGCGTTCGGCGTGGACCGGGCCCTGCTGGCGCACTGCCGCGCCACCGGCCGCACCGAACCCCGGGTGCGGCGGCTGCTGGCGCACCTGGGCGCGCTGGCGCGCGCCGCGTACCGGCAGGCCGAGCAGGGCCTGCCACTGCTGGCGCCCACCGCCCGGCCGTGCGTGCGCACCGCGCTGGTGCTCTACCGGGCGATCCTGGACCGGGTCGCGGCCGTGGACCACGAGGTGTTCGCCGGCCGCGTGGTGGTGTCCACGCCGCGCCGGCTGGCCGTGGCGCTGCCCGGGGTCGGTCAGGCGCTGTGGGCCCGGCTGACCGCGCCGGCGACCGGTTCCCCGGCCACCAGTCCCCCGGCCACCAACCCACCGGCCGGCACCGCCTCGGCACCGGGCCGGTGAGGACATGAACCGCCAGCACCGCCGCCCGACACCGGGCACCGCCGTCGCGGGAGCGTCCTGGCCGGGCAGCCGGTCAACCGCCGGACGCGCGCTGACCGGCTGCCCGCCGTCTCACAGGGCCAGTGCCTGGGCCCGGCGCTTCACCTCCCGCCCGCGGTTGGACCGCAGCGCCTCGATCGGCGTGCCGGGCAGTGAGTCGTCAGCGGTGAACAACCAGCGCAGCATCTCGTCGGTGGAGAAGCCGGCGTCGCGGAGCACGGTGATCGTGCCGGTCAGCCCCTTCACCACCCCTCCCGCGGCGAGGAACTGCTCGGGAACGACGAGCACGCCGTTCCGCCGTTCGGCGATCAAAGCTCCGTCCCGCAACATCTGGTGCACCCGGGTGACGGGCAGGCCGAGTCGGTCGGCCACCTCGGGCAGGGTCAGTACCTCAAGCTCAGGGGCCAGCACGTCAGCAGCAGCAGGAATTGCACTCACGCCGCCACCATGCCACACCATCAGTACTCACGCCCTGCGCCAGACGGGGCATCCTCGTCCGTACGATCGACGGCTGTGGGCGGTGCTGGCATGAGCGTGGTCGGGGGGCTGCTGGAGCGGCGGTACCGGGTGGACGGCCCGCTCGCCCGGGGCGGCATGTCCACCGTGTACCGGGGGGTGGACACCCGGCTGGACCGGCCGGTGGCCATCAAGGTCATGGACCCCCGGTTCTCCGCCGACCGGTCCTTCGTCGACCGGTTCGAGCGGGAGGCGCGCGCCGCGGCCCGGCTGCACCACCCCAACGTGGTGGCCGTGCACGACCAGGGCGTGGAGCACACGCCCGAGGCGGACCACGTGTTCCTGGTGATGGAACTCGTCGACGGCGGCACCCTGCGCGACCTGCTGCGCCACCGCGGGCCGCTGCCCGTGCCGCTGGCCTTCAGCGTGCTGGAGCCGGTGCTGTCCGCGCTGGCCGCCGCGCACCAGGCCGGCCTGGTGCACCGGGACATCAAGCCGGAGAACGTGCTGATCGGCCCGGGCCGCGTGGACGCATCGGGGGTGGCCGGCGCGGGCGCGGTGGTCAAGGTCGGCGACTTCGGCCTGGTGCGCGCGGTGGCCAGCGCCGGCACCACCGGGGCCGACATGATCCTGGGCACGGTGGCCTACCTGTCACCGGAGCAGGTCGCCACGGGCGCGTCCGACGAGCGCGGTGACGTGTACTCGGCCGGGATCGTGCTCTACGAGATGCTCACCGGCCAGCCGCCCTACCTGGGCGACACCGCGATCTCCGTGGCCTACCGCCACGTCAACGACGACGTGCCGCCGCCGAGTGAACTGGTCGCGGGGTTGCCGCCGGCCGTGGACGACCTGGTGCTGCGGGCCACCCGGCGGGAGCCGGCGCAGCGCCCGGCCAACGCCGCGGCCTTCCTGGCCGAGTTACGGCGGGTGCGGGACTCGCTGGAGATCCGGCCGGTCCCGGTGCCGCTGCCGGTGCCCGGCCACGACGAGGCGACCCTGCGCGTCCAGCTCCCGCCGGCCCGGCCGGACGCCGGCGGCGCCGCCGGGGCACCCGGCTCGGCCGCGGCCCTTCCCCGGGCCGCGGCGGACCGCACCGTGCCGATGCTGCCGGCGGTGCGCCGGCCGGCCGCTCCGCTGGGGCCGGACAGCCCGCCCCGGGGTGGGCCGGTGCTGCCGCCGGGCGGGCCGGTGGGGCCGCAGGGCACCAGGGCGCTGTCGCGGTCCGCGCCGGCACGCGCGCACGGGCACGGCATGGCGGCGCCGGCCGAGGAGTACACCAGCCAGCGCCGGCGCAGCCGGCGCGCGTTCGTGCTGTGGACGGCGGTCGTGCTGGTGCTGGCCACGCTGCTCGGGGTGGCGGCGTGGTGGCTGGGCAGTGGTCGGTGGACGGCGGTGCCCAAGGTCACCGGCCTGGACGAGGCCGCCGCCCAGCAGGTGGTGCGCGACGCCGACCTCACGCCCCAGGTGGACCGGCGCTTCGACAACACCGTGCCGGCCGGCACGGTGCTCAGCATCAGCCCGCCCGAGGGGCAGGACCAGGTGCGCGGCAGCCGGGTGAACCTGGTGGTCTCCCGGGGCCGGCCGGTCGTGCCCAAGCTCAGCGCCGGGCTGGGCGTCACCGAGGCGGAGCGGTTCATCACCGAGGCCGGGTTGAAGCCGAGCCGCGACGACAACGCCAACACCTACAGCGACCAGGTGGAGAAGGGCAAGCTGGTGACCACCAACCCGGGGCCGGGCACCGAACTGCAGGTGGGCTCCCCGGTGGTGCTGGTGTTGAGCAAGGGGCCGGCGCCCAAGCCGGTGCCCGACGTCACCGGCAAGACCAAGGACGAGGCGTTCCAGCTGCTGCAACAGCAGGGGCTGCAGCCGGTGGAGGGGCCGCAGGAGTTCTCGCCGCAGGTGGACGCCGGCCGCGTGGTGCGCACCGACCCGCCCGCCGGGTCGGTGATCCCGGCCGGGGACAGCACGCAGGTCAGCGTGGTGCTGTCGAACGCGGTCACCGTGCCCGAGGTGCGCGGCATGCCCGTGTCCGCGGCCCGCGGCGCCCTGCAGGGGCTGGGTCTTCAGGTCGAGGTGCAGCAGTTCTTCCAGGGGCAGGACACCCCGGTGCTGGACCAGTCGGTGCCAGCGGGCAGCCGGGTGCAGCCGGGCAGCAAGGTCGTCATCACCGCGTTCTGACCCGGTTCGCCCACGGGTGGCCGGTGGTTCCGGCGGCGCTCCGACACGCCCAGTCCCGACTGGGACAACGGGTGGCTCAGCGCTGCCCTCCTCCGGCCGATGCGCGCGGGCCAATTGGCCTACTGCGAGTGTGTGTTGAGTCCGTCGCTCATCCCCCGGAGGGCTAAAACAATTACTCGATGGGGTCAGACGGCGTTTTTGCTGCCTGACCGCCAATACCGTGTCTGAAATGGATCTCGTGCACATGACGCGGGTGACCGTCCGCGACCTGTCCCGCAACACAGCAGAGGTACTGGAACGCGTGTCCGGTGGGGAGCGGATCGAGGTCACCCGCAACGGCAAGCCCGTCGCCATCCTCAGCCCGCCCAACCCGGTGGACGTGGTGATGAGCGGCCTGGTCAAGGCCGGTGTCATGCCGTCGGACTGGCGGGACGAGCAGGCCGACCTGCACCAGTGGCTGCGGGACAACCCGCCGGGCGCGGACCAGGACGGCGCTGACCCGTCGGCCCCGGCAGTCCCGCCGGTCCCCTCGGTCCCGTCCCCGGCCGCGCCGGCGGACGGCCGCCCGCTCAGCGAGGTGCTGATCGACATGCGAGCAGAGGAGAGAACGTGATCTATCTCGACTCAAGCGCACTGGTGAAGCTGATCCACCCCGAGGAGCACAGCACCGCGCTCAACCGGCACCTGGCCGCTGCCTCGGCACCCCTGGTCAGCAGCGAGTACACCCGGATCGAGGTGAGCCTGGCGCTGCGCCGGCACGGCGACGGCGCGGCCCGCCTGAAGAAGACCGAACACCTGCTGGACAAGATCGCCCGGCTGCCGGTCGCCGAGGTGCTGCGCAGGGCCGCTCAGGTGGCCGGCCCGCCCCGGCACGGCCCCGGGCCGCTGGACGCCGAGGCTCACCCCGGGGCGGTGCCCCGCGTGTCCGACGCGCTGCACGTGGCCACCGCGGTCGCGCTGGGCCCGGCGCTGAGCGAGTTCATCACCTACGACGCGGCGCTGGCCAGGGTCGCGGCCGACGCCGGGCTCCCGGTGGTCTCCCCCGGCCTGCTGGCCGGCGCGGCCAACGGCCACGGGAGCACGGGCCTGCTGCGCGGCCAGGGCGGGTCAACCGGCCAGGACAGTCCGCTGCCGGTCTGACCGGGGCGGCCGCGCGGAACCGACCGCACGCGACGGGGCCGGTGCCTGGTGGGCACCGGCCCCGTCGAGGTGTGACAACCGCGGGACGCGGGTCAGGACCGCAGCATCTCCGCGACCAGGAAGGCCAGCTCCAGCGACTGCTGGGTGTTCAGCCTCGGGTCGCAGGCGGTCTCGTAGCGGCCGGCCAGGTCGGTGTCGGAGATGTCCTGGGCGCCGCCCAGGCACTCGGTGACGTCCTCGCCGGTCAGCTCGATGTGGATGCCGCCGGGGTGGGTGCCCAGTCGGCGGTGCACCTCGAAGAAGCCCTGCACCTCGTCCACGATCCGGTCGAAGTGACGGGTCTTGTAGCCGGTGCTGGACTCGTGGGTGTTGCCGTGCATCGGGTCGCACTGCCAGATGACCTGGTGGCCCGAGGCGGTGACCTTCTCGATGATCGGCGGCAGCACCTCGCGCACCTTGCCGTTGCCCATCCGGCTGATCAGGGTCAGCCGGCCGGGCGTGTTGTGCGGGTCGAGCCGCTTGACGTACTCCACGGCCTGCTCCGGGCTGGTGCCGGGGCCGATCTTCAGGCCGATCGGGTTGGCCAGCAGCTCGGCGAAGGCGATGTGCGCGCCGTCGAGCTGCCTGGTGCGCTCGCCGACCCACAGGAAGTGCGCGGACAGGTCGTACAGCGCCGGCTCGTCCGAGCCGCTGTCCAGCCGCAGCAGGGCGCGCTCGTAGTCCAGCAGCAGGGCCTCGTGGCTGGCGAAGATCTCGGTGCTGTGCAGTGAACTGTCCTGCACGCCGCAGGCGGCCATGAACCGCAGGCCCCGGTCGATCTCCGCGGCCAGCGCCTCGTAGCGCTCCCCGGCCGGTGAGGTCCGCACGAAGTCCTTGTTCCAGTCGTGCACCCGGTTCAGGTCGGCGGCGCCCGCGCTGGTCGTGGCGCGCAGCAGGTTCATCGCCGCGCCCGCGTTGGCGTAGGCCCGGATCATCCGGGACGGGTCGGGGACGCGCGCCTCGGGTGTGGCCACCAGGGAGTTGATGATGTCGCCCCGGTAGGAGGGCAGGCCCAGCGCGTCCACGTCGGCGGAGCGCGGCTTGGCGTACTGGCCGGCGATCCGGCCGACCTTGACCACGGGCATGCTCGCGCCGTAGGTCAGCACCACCGCCATCTGCAGCAGCGTCCGCAGGTTGGCGCGGATGTGCGGCTCGGTGTTGTCGGCGAAGGTCTCGGCGCAGTCGCCGCCCTGGAGCAGGAACGCCTCACCGCGGGCGACCTGGGCGAGCTGCGAGCGCAGCCGGTCCACCTCGCGCGGCACGGTGATCGGCGGAACGCTCTCCAGCACGGTGCGCACCTGCCGCACCTGGTCGGGGTTGGGCCACGTCGGCTGCTGGGCGGCCGGGCGGGCGAGCGCGGCGTCGAGCTTGGCACGCAGCTCGGGGGGAAGCGGAGGAAGCTCGGGAAGCGTGTCCACGGGCACGTCCACGGTCCAGTTCACGGCGACCAGCGTAGCCTTTGCTCGGCCCCGGACATCACCAGGAGGTCACAGCGGTGGTGCGTGCATTATCACGCGCCGCTGGTCAGCCGGGGCGCGGGTGGTCTGACAGCCGGACGAGTCCGCTGGTCAGAGCGACGAGCATCACCACCACCGTCCACCACGTGGAACAACGCCTGATCGAGGCCCGCCCGCCGCGCCCGCCGGGCAGTGCCCGCACGGCCAGCCGGGTTGGCCCGTTCGACCGGTGACGTCACCGGTGCGGGTGAGAAGACGAGCCAGGGCGCCGCCCTCGGCTGGGCGACGCCCTGGACGTTGGTGCGCGCGGTCCGCGGCGGGCGGATCAGCCGAAGAAGACCTCGGCCTCGGCGTAGCGCTCCGCCGGCACCGTCTTCAGCTCGGCCGTGGCCTCGGACAGCTTGACCCGGACGATGTCGGTGCCGCGCAGCGCCACCATCACGCCGAAGTCACCCTCGTGCACGGCGTCCACCGCGTGCAGGCCGAAGCGGGTGGCCAGCACCCGGTCGTAGGCGGTCGGGGTGCCGCCGCGCTGGACGTGCCCCAGCACCACGGCCCGGGACTCCTTGCCGGTGCGCTGCGCGATCTCGTCGGCCAGCCAGGTGCCGACGCCCCCCAGCCGCACGTGGCCGAACGCGTCCTTCTCGCCGGTGGCCAGCACCTCGGCGCCGCCCTCGGGCATGGCGCCCTCAGCGACCACGATGATCGGTGCGTACTCGCGCTCGAACCGGCTGCGCACCCAGTCGACCACCCGGTCGATGGAGAACGGCTTCTCCGGCACCAGGATCACGTTGGCGCCGCCGGCCAGGCCGGAGTGCAGCGCGATCCACCCGGCGTGCCGGCCCATCACCTCGACGACCAGCGCCCGGTGGTGCGACTCGGCCGTGGTGCGCAGCCGGTCGATGGCCTCGGTGGCGATGTGCACGGCGGTGTCGAAGCCGAACGTGTAGTCGGTGGCGCCCAGGTCGTTGTCGATGGTCTTGGGCACGCCGACCACGCCGATGCCGTCGTCGGTGAGCCGCTTGGCCACGCCGAGGGTGTCCTCGCCGCCGATCGCCACCAGCGCGTCGATCTGGTGCTCGGCCAGGGTCTGGCGGATGCGGTCGACGCCGCCGTCGATCTTGTAGGGGTTGGTTCGCGAGGAACCGAGGATTGTGCCGCCCCTGGTGAGAATGTCCTCGACATCGTCGAGGCCGATCGGCTTGACCAGTCCCTCGACCGGCCCCTGCCAGCCGTTGCGGAACCCGATGACCTCCCAGCCGTGGGCCTCGATGCCCTTGCGGACAACGGCACGGATCACCGCGTTGAGCCCCGGGCAGTCGCCACCGCCGGTGAGCACACCGATGCGCATTTGCTTGCCTCGTCCTTCTCGTCGCCTCAGCCGGCAGTAACCGGCATCACTCCTCGCGGCTTCAGCGTGTCATGCCCTGGATCGGTGCAGCAACACCCGGGTCACGTCCCGGCGACTGGGCTGGCACGAACGGAGCAGCCGGCCCCCTGATCGGCCCAGCACCGCCCGGTCCACGCGCAGCGCAGCGAAATCCGGCGGCCGTGCACCGCGGCCCAGCGCGGTGGGCCGGCTCGGCACGCCGGCTCAGCGCAGGGGGAAGCCCAGGCGGCGGCGCTCCGCCTCGATCACCTTCCACCGGGCCAGGTTGTGCCTGGCGTCGGCGAGCGCGTCGTGCGCGTCGTCCGGCGGCGCGGGCAGCCGGGGCCGGCCCACGTCCTCCCAGCGCTGGCGCAGGTCCCGGGTGAACCGGGGCAGCGCCCGGGGCAGCGCGGGCATCGGGCCCCACAGCTGGGCCAGTGCCACGTGGTCGTAGGCGGCGAACCAGGCCCACAACTCGATGTCGTCGCGCTCGCCGCCGGGCGCGGTGAGGAAGTCCAGCAGGTCGGCGCGGATGCGGGCGCGGCTGCGCCAGGCCGGGTCAGCGGGCGGGGGCAGCTTGGGCAGCACGTTCTGGCGCACCCACGGGCCGGCCCGGTCCGGGTCGAACTCGGTGGACACGGCGTAGAACTCGCGGCCCTCCTCGTCGACCACCCCGATCGACACCAGGTCGATCGTCACCCCGTCCTCGATGAACTCACAGTCGTAGAAAGCCCGCATTCGAGTGAGGGTAGAAGCAAACCGTCAAGCCCCCATTGGCGGGATCTCTCCCGGCTGGGTGACACCCGGTACGGCGGTCCGACGTGACGCTCCGGTGCGGCGGTACCGGGTGGCAGCGCGGTGTGCCAGTGCGGTGTGCCAGCGCGGTGTGCCAGCGGTGCGGGTCAGCCCGCCTTGCTCTCCGGCAGCCGGTCGGCGTCCGCCGGCTGACCCGGCTGGCGGACCACCTCGGCGCGCCGGCCCGCGTCCTGGTCCTGCTTGGCCTTGGCCGCGTACACGTCCACGTACTCCTGGCCGGACAGTTCCATCAGCGCGTACATGATCTCGTCGGTGATCGAGCGCAGCACGAACCGGTCACCGGACAGGCCCTCGTAGCGGGAGAAGTCCAGCGGCTTGCCGATCTTGATCCGGATCCGGTGCGGCCGCCACATCTTCGACCCGATCGGATTGGCCTTGTCCGTGCCGAACATGGCCACCGGGATCACTGGGACGCCGGCCTCCAGCGCCATCCAGGCCACGCCCACCTTGCCCTTGTACAGCCGGCCGTCCGGCGAGCGGGTGCCCTCCGGGTAGATGCCGAGCAGCTTGCCCTCGCGCAGCAGCCGGACCCCGGTGTCCAGGGCGGCCTGCGCGGCCGAGGCGCTGGAGCGGTCGATGGGCACCTGGCCGACGCCGGACATGAACCACTTCTGCAGCTTGCCCTTGACGCCCTTGCCGGTGAAGTACTCGATCTTGGCCGGGAAGGTGACCCGCCGGGACAGCTTGAGCGGCAGGAAGAAGGAGTCGGACACGGCGAGGTGGTTGCTGGCCAGGATGGCCCCGCCGGTCTTGGGCACGTTCTCCGCGCCCGCCACGATGCGTGGCCGGAAGAACACGTTGAGCAGTGGCCCAAGCAGCACGTACTTCAGCACCCAGTACAGCACCGCGCGCAGCGCCTCCCCTTACCCCAACCCCGCCTGGTGGCGGCCTTCTCACCAGGGTACGGAGCAGCGGGCAGAAGGCACAACGCAACGCGATCCGGCGGAAGCGGACAGGGGTGCCCCGTGCGGCGCGCGCCCGGCTTCGGCGGCGGTGCCCGGAATCGGTGCCGGAATTGGTCGACCGCCGACCGTGCAACGGTGTGCGGCCGTGCGACGATGGCAGGATCAGAGGAGACGTCAACGCTTCCGGCCACCGAGGTGGTGGCCGATCCGCAGTCACCAGGGTTCTCGGCCACCGGGCCGGGGCCGATCCGCTCCGCGCGCAAGGGAGGGCTGGGGTGCCCGTGCTGGCCGGCGCGGAACCATTCGCGCATCAAGGGTCCGACGAGGTCGGGGTGCTGCTGTGCCACGGCTTCACCGGCTCGCCGCAGTCCATGCGGCCGTGGGGTGAACACCTCGCGGCCGAGGGTTTCACGGTGTCCTGTCCCCGTCTGCCCGGCCACGGCACCACCTGGCAGGAGATGAACCGCACCCGGTGGCCGGAGTGGTACGGCCGGGTGGAGGAGGAGTTCCTCGGGTTGACCCGCAGGTGCGCCTCGGTGTTCGTGTTCGGCCTGTCCATGGGCGGCACGCTGACGCTGCGCCTGGCCCAGCGGCACGGCGCGGCCGTGGCCGGCATCGCCCTGGTGAACCCGTCGGTGACCAGCCTGCGCCGGGAAATGGTGGTCTTACCGGTGTTGTCCCGCCTGGTGCCGTCGGTCGCGCCGATCGGCGGGGCCATCGCCAAGCCGGGCGTGCGGGAGCTGGCCTACCCGCGCACGCCGTTACGCGCGCTGGCCAGCCTGCGCGAGCTGTGGGGGCTGGTGCGGGCCGACCTGGACCGGGTCACCCAGCCGCTGGCGCTGTTCCACTCCGTTGTGGACAGTGTGGTCGAGCCGGTCAACTCCAGGATCGTGCTGGACGGGGTGCGCAGCACCGACGTGACCGAGGTGGTTCTGCCGAACAGCGATCACGTCGCCACCCTTGACCACGACGCGCCGACAATCTTCGCTGGGAGCGTGGAGTTCGTCAGGCGGGTGCACCGCGAACGCCTCGGGGAGCCGGCGTGACCGGGCGCGGCCCGGACGGGCCGGAGGACATCGACGCCGCCTTCGCCGAGATCGTCGCCGGCCTGGAGCGGGACGGCCTGCACGCCCGCTGGCCCGACCAGGGTGAGCTGGAGGCGCTCGGCCCGGACGCGGTGGGGCTGTTCGGTGAGGACGATCCGAACCAGCCCGGCACCCGCCGGGCCGGGTCCACGCCCACCGGGACAACGCCACCCGGGTCCGCGCCGGCTGGGTCAACGCCGGCTGGCGCCATTCCGCCCGGGCCGGCCGGACCGGCGGGCCCGACCGGCACCGACGTCCCGGACATCAGGCCGTTCCGCGCGTTCGAGCCCAGCGACTACGGGCCGGACCCGGCCACCGGTCCGGACACCGCCGCCCGCTCCGGCCCACCCCGCGGCCCGGACGGTGACCGGCGCGAGTCCCGGCCGACCCAGCAGCCCGGCCGGCACCGGGCCCCGGACGAGGGGACCGGCACGTCCGAGGACCGGGCGGACCAGACCGCCGAGGCCGACGACGAGCACTTCGTGCCGCCGGACCCGCCCCCGCTGCCGCCGATGCGGACCGGCACCATCGCGGCGCTGGCCCTGGTCGCGTTGGGCATCCTGCTGCTGGTCGCGCCCAGCCTGCTCGGGCTGGCCAGCAGCGCGGCCACGCCGCTCGCGCTGATCTCGATGAGCGCCGGCATCGGCCTGCTGGTGCTGCGCATGCGCCAGGGCCCGCCGCCCGACTCCGGCTGGGACGACGGCGCCCAGGTCTGACCGACCCCGCCAGCACCGGCGCGCCCCGGACCCGGTCCGGCCGACGCGCTGAGCCACGCCTGACATCGTCCGTCACCCGTTCGGCCGCTCGGTTGTGCACAGGCCCGGCGAGTTGTCCACAGGCACTGTCGTCCCCTGTTCTCGCTGGTGGGGGGTGGATAGGCTGGTCCAGGGGACGCCCCCCTGGGAGGGCGGGGGCTGGCCGCAGGCATCGCGGCGGAGCTGGCCGCGCACACCGTGCCGCGCTGGCCCCACACCGCACCGTCCCGCGCTGGCCCCACACCGCACCGTCCCGGGCCGGCCGCACCGCACCGGTTCGCGGCGGGTGCGGTCAGATCACCACCTTCTCGGTGGTGACCATGGTCCGGACCGAGGTCATGTCGATGAACCTCGCCTCGTCCGGGTTCACCAGTGTCCGGTAGTTGTCGGACGCGAAGAACGCGTCGTGGTCCGCCCAGCTCTCGAACCAGATCTCGGTGAGGCCGTCGTAGTCGGGACTGGGGTAACCGGGCGCGGGCACCGGGTGCGAGACGGTGTACTTGCGCACGTACTGGCGCGCCTCGGGGATCGAGGTGAACAGCGGGGCGTGGTGGTCGCGGTGGTAGGTGACGAACTGCTCGAAGGACATGCCTTCGACGCGCTTGACCAGGTAAGCGAACTTGATCACGGGTTCCTCCTGCTCGCGTGGGCGTGCCGGGGGTGCGGGCGGGGCCTGGTCGTCCAGGGCCGGGGATGCCCGCGGCACGCGAGCTACGCTAAGAGTTCACATACGTGTGAGGGGCAAGCCGGAGTGATCCAGACCACCGGAGGAGCTGGGTGCGCATCGGGGAGCTGTCCGCCCGGACCGGGGTGAGCCGGCGGCTGCTGCGCTACTACGAGGACCAGGGGCTGTTGGCCAGTGCGCGGGCCCCCAGTGGTCAGCGGCACTACACCGACGAGCACGTCCGGCGGGTTGAACTCATCCGGGCCTTCCTGGCCGCGGGACTGTCCACCCGCACCATCGCCGAGATGGTGCCGTGCATGGCCGAGCCCAGCGTCCACGAAGCGCGGCGCGCCCTGGTGACGCTGGAACGCGAGCGGAACCGGCTGTGCTCGACGATCGACAGCCTCGCCGCCGCGCGGACCGCGCTCGACGACCTGATCGAGGTCAACAGGAACTACCTCGCCGAGCACGACGGCGACGCGGCGGCGCGCTGAGCGGACCGCCCTCGTCTGTCCACAGTGGCCGCTTCCCGACGCGCCCCGGGCCCGGCGGCGGTGGTCAGCGTGCCTCGCTCGGCCCGATGCGGGCCAGCTTCGCCTTGTCCAGCCTGCCGCGCACGTGCTCCCAGAAGGGCGTCTCCGGCCAGCCCTCCCCGTCGTCCACGAGCAGCAGCAGGTCGAAGTGCGCGTTCCAGTCCGCGTAGCCGATCGGGCGCATCGCGGCGAACTGGGACTCCGGGTGGACGTGCACGGGCGTGCGCCCCACCCGCAGGTACTCCACCACCAGCGGCAGCAGGGCGTCCTCGGCTGTCAGCTCCGGCACCGGGGTCAACTCGGCGTCGGACGACTCGGCCGCCGCCGCGGCGACCAGTTCGAGCCGCCCGTACCCGTCGCCGTCCGGCCGGTGCCTGAACCGGAGTTCGCAGCGGGCCGGCACGTCGTCCAGCCCCATCCACCGACACTCGACCACGACCCGCGCGTGGGGCGCGTCCAGGTCGAGGCGCACCCGCTCGGTACCGCTGCCGGTCCGCAGGAACTGCTCGTAGGTGGCGTGATCAGACACGTCGCCTCCTCAGCCGGCGCCGGGCGCCAGGTCGGTGCGGGACTCGGCCAGGGTCGTGGCCAGGTCCCTGGCCAGGGCGGCGGAGCCGACGATGCCGGCCTGGTCACCCAGTTGGGCGGTGCGGATGCGGGCCAGCGGGCGGTGGCCGGTGCCGGTGATCACGGACGCGTAGTGCTCCCGCGCGTCGTCCAGGAACAGCGGGGCCGACTCGGACACCCCACCGCCGATCACCACCACCTCGGGGTCGTAGACGTCGGCGACCAGCGCCAGCCCCTCCCCCAGCCACCTGGCCAGTTCGGCCATGGCCTGCAGGGCGATCGGGTCGCCGTCCCGGGCGGCGCCGGCCACCCGCTGACCGGTCACCCAGCCGGGGTCCCGGCTGCTCTCCCTGGCCAGCAGGCTGGCCCGGCCGGGGTTGCGGGCCAGCAGCTCCACCGCGGTGGTGCTCAACGCGGTGCCGCTGCAGTAGCGCTCCCAGCAGCCGTACTTGCCGCACGGGCAGGGCCGGCCGCCCGGCACCAGCCGCAGGTGGCCCAGTTCCGGCGCGACCCCGTGGGCGCCGCGGAACACCTGGCCGTCGATGAGCAGCGCCCCGCCGATCCCGGTGCCCAGCGCCACCAGCACGGCCACCCGGGCGCCCCGGGCCGCGCCGAACCGGTACTCGGCCAGTGCCGCGGCGTTGGCGTCGTGTTCCAGCACCACCGGCATGCCCAGCACCTCGGTCATCCGGTCGGCCACCGGGGTGCCGCGCCAGGCCAGGTGCGGGGCGAAGCGCACCGAACGCCGGTCGGAGGTGACGAACCCGGCCACGGCCAGGCCGACCGCGCTGACCGGGTGGCGCCGGGCCAGCTGCCCCACGGTGGCGGCGATGGCCTGCTCCAGCGGTGCCACCCCGCTGGGGGTCGGCGTGCGCGCGGTGTCCAGCACCGAGCCGGCGGCGTCGACCACGCCGGCCCGCACGCTGGTGCCCCCGATGTCGACACCCACGGTCAGCACAGCGGCTCCCTGTTCGCTCCGGTGGTCCGCGCGCCAGCGGTCCGGGGTCCGGTGCTCCCGGCGGCGGGCGCGGTCCTGCGCACCGGGATGCGCTGCACCCGGGGTGGACGCGGCGGTTCGTCCGCGTCCACCGGCGGGCCAGCACCATCCGGAGTGGACGGCCCAGTCTCGTCCGAAGTGGACGGTTCAGCAGCGTCCGAAGTGGACGACGAGGCCGGCGCTGGCCCGGCCGCCGGGCCGGGGTGCGGCTCGGTCATGGCGTCGCGCAGCACCGCGAGCAGGCCGGCCACGTGTTCGGCGGCGCGCGCGGTCAGCTCCGGCCGCTCCCCCCTGGCCAGGGCCAGGCCCGCGCACACCGGACACCACGCGCAGCCGCCGGCCTGGTGCTCGCCGGCCCGCCGCGCACCGGCCGGGCCCTGGTCGGCACGCGGGTCGGCACGGGGGTCGGCGGCCAGCCGGTGCAGCCACGGCTGGGCCCGCTCGGCCAGGCCGGTCACCAGCAGTCGCAGCTCCTCGCCGAGGCCGTGCCCGGACCGCTCGCTTCGATCAGTCACGCGTTCATCCCATCCACAGCGCGGGATCGGGGCGGAAGCGCACCACCAATCCGGTCTGGTCCAGCTCCGCGCCGGTCACCACGCACCGGCGCAACACCGGCGGCAGCGCGACCAGGCGGCGCCCGCCGGCCACGGTGACCACCAGCTCGTCGTCGACCCTGGCCAGGTCGAGGTCGTCGTCCCCGGCCAGGGGCAGCGCCAGGTGCAGCAGGTACTCGGGCGCACCGGCCGCGTCCGCGCCCCTGCTCACCCGGGGCGGTGCGGGCGCGGCGGCGCCGCCCGACCCGTCGGCCGGGGCGGTGACCCGGTGCACCCGGCCGGCCAGTGCCACCAGCGCGGGCACGCCCACCGGCTCGGCGGCCAGGTGCTCAACCACGCGCACGTCCGGGACGCCGGCCGCGCGCAGCTCGGCCAGGACCGCGTCCTGTTCGGCGCGGCGGGCGCGCAGCCAGTCGTGGGCCGGGCCGCCCATGCCGCCGGGCGGGTCGGTGAAGTCGGGCACCACGCGGTTGGCGATCAGCCCGTCGACCCGGATGCCGTGCAGGGCCAGCGCGGTGAGGGTGCGCCGGGTCTCGGCCGCCACCACCCGCTCGGGCGTGCACACCAGGCGCACCCGGGTGGTGGCCGGGTCGGTCAGCCAGGCGCGCAGCGCGGCCAGGTGGTCGGCGAGCCGGCCGAGCGCGTCGGCGGTGTCGTCCCAACGCCGCACCGCGCTGCTGCCGGCCAGTCCGGCGAGCAGGCCGCGCACCACCCGGCGGTGGGTGGGGAACAGCCGCTCCAGGTAGCCGGCGAACGCCTCGGGCAGGGCCAGCAACCGCAGCGTCTCCGCGGTCGGGCCGCAGTCCACCACGACCAGGTCCCACGGGCCGGCCCCGGCCAGCCGGTGCACCTCGGTGAGGGCCAGCAGCTCCTCCACCCCGGGCAGCGCGGTCAGCTCCTCGGCGGCCAGCTCGTCGACGCCGGCGCCAGCCAGCACGGTGCCCAGGTGGGTGCGCAGCCGGTGCCAGGAGCGGTCGACCAGGGCCCTGGGGTCCAGTTGCGCGGCCCACAGGCCGGACACGGCGTCGCAGTCCACTTCGGACACCTCCGGGCCGAGCCGGGTGGCCAGCGCGTCGGCCAGGGAGTGCGCCGGGTCGGTGGACACCACCAGGACCTTGCGCCCGCGCGCGGCCAGGTGGGCGGCGGTGGCCGCGGCCACGGTGGTCTTGCCCACGCCGCCCTTGCCGGTGAACAGCAGGACGCGCCCGTACTCGTCGTCGCAGATCACTGGTGCTTCCAGCCGCTGTCGGTCCGGCTCAGCCGGCGTTCTCCACCCGGCGCTTGAGTTCGCGCAGCGCGGTGTCCATGATCATCTTCTCGGCCTTGCGGCGGAACAGGCCGATCATCGGGATGGCCAGCTGCACGGACAGGGTGTAGGTGACCTCGGTGCCCGATCCGGTCGGCACCAGCCGGTAGCTGCCCTCCTGGGACTTCTGCATCTGGCCCCGGACCAGCGACCAGTGCACCGACAGGCCGTCCTCGGCCCAGGTGTAGGCGAGCACGTACTCGTCCTTGACCGGCCCCTGGTCCAGGGTGAACCGCACCTGCCGGGCGCGGCCGCGCTCGTCGGTGTCGAGCACCTCGATCTGCCTGACCCCGTTGGTCCACTCCGGGTACGCGGCGAAGTCCGCGATCACCGCCATGATCGCCGCGGCGGGCGCGTCGATGACGATCGACTGGGTGGACTCATCGGCCATGCCGGGCAGGTTACCCGCTGTTCGCCCGCGCTTCGCCACAGCCGGCGGCTACCAGGCCAGCACGTGCGGCCGGGCGGTGCGCTGGAAGTGGCCGACGTTGACGCACTCGGTCCAGCCCACCCGCATCCGCCGGGCCAGCGGCTGGTGCACGTGGCCGAACACCGACCAGCGGGGCCGGTCCCGCTCGATCAGCTTGAGCAGGCTGGTCGAGCCGTACTCGGGCCGGCGGGCCACCACGTCGTAGACCAGCTCGGGCAGGGCGGGCGGCACGTGCGTGCACAGCACGTCCACCTCGTCCAGGCCGGCCAGGGCGGCGCCCAGTTCCTCCTCGGTGCGCAGGTAGGGCCGCCACACCGCGTCGCGGCGCAGCACCCCGCCGGGCGGCAGCAGCGCGCCCCCGGCGAACCCGAACCGCAGGCCGCCGATCTCGACGACCTCGCCGTCCAGCACGCGCACGCCGGCCCCGGCGAACTCCGGCCACAGCTCGGGCGCGTCCACGTTGCCCGGGGTGGCGTAGGTGGGCGCGGTCATGCTGGCGAACAGCGTGGCGTACTGCTCGCGCACGGCGTCGCGGATCACCGCGGCCGGGTCGGCCAGGCTGTCCCACAGGCCGCGGATGTAGCGACCGGCCTCGGCGGTGTGCCGGCCCCGGCGCAGCTCGGCGAAGGTGGCCACCTTGTCCGGCCCGAACACCGCGCCCAGGATGCCCCGGGAGTGGTCGTGGTAGTCGACGAAGTCGAGCAGGTCGCCGAGCACCACCAGGGCATCGGCCCCGTCACCGGCACGGGCCAACGCCTCGGCGTTGCCGTGCACGTCAGACACCACATGGACCCGCACGCCCACCGACATTACCGGGCGGGCGGCGGTGGTGGGCTCCCCCGAGTGGTCGTCTCGGCCGCCCGGCTCAGTCGGCCGCCGGCCAGTCCCAGCCCAGCTGCAGGAACATGCCGAGCCGGTCGCTGACCGCGCGGATCTCGCTGATCACGCCGTCGGCCACGGTGAACACGTAGATCGCCGCGTTGCTGAACTCCCGCCCGGTGGGCTCGGGCATCCGGGGGTGGGTGCCCACGTGCCGGCCGCTCTGGGTGACCCTGGCGACCACCTTGTCGCCCTCGGCGAGCAGCTCGTCCACGCGCAGGCGCAGCGGGTCGAAGGCGACGGTCTGCTGGCGGATGCCCTCGAACGCGGCGCCCGGCTCGTCCGGCTCGCCGTAGATCATCTTGTTGTGGTCGACCACGTCCGGTGCGACGCAGTCGTGCAGCGCGGCCAGATCACGGGCGTTGATGGCCGCGAAGAAGTCCAGCACCGGCTGCTTGACCTGGTCTGACGCCCGGCCCGTCGGGATGCGGCTGGTCATGGCGAGAACCCTTTCTAACAGCGTTAGACAAACCCGGGCGCTAGTCTGCGTCTAACAGCGTTAGAGAGTCAAGGGAGGACCGCGATGCCCCGCACCGACCGGCCAGGGCTGTCCAGGGACCAGGTGCTCGCCGCCGCGCTGCGCCTGGTGGACCGGGACGGGGTGGCCGGACTGACCATGCGCCGGCTGGGCGCGGAACTCGGGGTCGAGGCGGCCACGCTCTACTACCACGTGCCCAACAAGGCGGACGTGCTCAACGCCCTGGTGGACCGGGCGGTGGTCGCGGCGCTGGCCGCGGCCCCGCCGGGCCGGCCGGCCGACTGGCCGGTCTGGTTGCGCGAGCTGGCCGTGGCGCTGCGCGCCGAACTGCTGCGCCACCCCAACCTGCTGCCGCTGGCCGCCACCCGGCCGGTGGTCGCCCCGGCCGGGCTGGCCTCGGTCGAACGCGTGGCCGCCGCCCTGTGCGCGGCCGGCTTCAGCCCGCGCCGGGCACTGCACCTGATCAACATCGTGGCCACGACCGTGCTCGGCCACACCCTGGCCGAGGCCGGGCACACCCCCGGCCACGAGGACGTCTCCCCGGACACCGAGGAGCTGGCCACGCGGATCGACCGGTCCGGGCACCCGGTCCTGCGCGCGGCCGTCGCCGCCGGGCTCGGCCGGCCCGACGACGACCAGGCGCGCTTCGAACTGGCGATGGACGCCCTGTTCACCGGGCTGGTGGCGCGGGCGCGGCCGGACGCCTGACCCCGCCGGGGCGTCAGGCGGTGGCCACTGGCGGGTGCCCGGGCGGGCGGTCGCCCTCCAGCCTGCGCTTGAGGTGGAACGCGACCCGCTTGGCCGCCAGCTGCCGGCGCCGCCGCTCCGCGGCCAGCACCCTGGCCGGCACCGACCCGGCCGCGGCGGCCCGGCCGTCCGGTCCGGCCGGGTCGGCGCGCAGGAAGTAGTGCAGCAGGGTGCCGTCCAGCACCGGCTCCAGCCACACCTCCATGGTGCCCACCAGCGCGCCCCGCACGGTCCAGCGCAGCCCCTGCGCGCCCCGGTCGGCGTAGACGGACAGCACCAGGTCCGGCCAGAACCGGGGCCAGGCCCCGGCGTCGGCGAACACCGCGGCCACCACCGGCGGCGGCACCGCCAGGAAGGTCTCGTCCACCACGTCGACCGTCGCGCTCACCACGGCTCCCCTCGTCTCGACCCGGTCAGCGCCGCCAACAGGGCCGCCACACAGGGTGACATGGCCGTACCGTGAGGCAGGCCACTCTTCTTGATTGGTTCTTTCTGGCAGGTAAACGCCGCATCGCCCTATCGTGCGAGCGGCACGACACGCTAAGTTGCCTCACCGGTAACAAAGCAACCACACCCGGAGGTTGACGTGCGCGAGTTCAGCGTCCCGGCCACCGCCACGGTGACCGCAGAGGAGAACCTCACCGACATGGTGTGGGCGAACGCGGAGCGCTTCGGCAACGCCGTCAGCTTCCGCCGCCGCATCAACGGGTCCTGGATCGACGTCACCGCGCGCGAGTTCGCCGACCAGGTGCTCGGCGTGGCCAAGGGGCTGATCGCCAGCGGCGTGTCCGCCGGCGACCGGATCGCCCTGATGGCCAAGACCCGCTACGAGTGGTCGCTGCTGGACTACGCGATCTGGGCGGCCGGCGGGGTGAGCGTGCCGGTCTACGAGACCTCCTCGGCCGAGCAGGTGCAGTGGATCCTGTCCAACTCCGGGGCCAGGGCGGTCATCGTGGAGACCGACGCCCACCGGGCACTCGTGGACGAGGTCGCCGACCAGCTGCCCGAGCTGGACCGGGTCTGGCAGATCGACGGCGGGCAACCGGTCGTTGCCGAGCTGACCGCGCTCGGCGCCGACGTGTCCGACCAGGACGTGCACACCCGCCGCCGGTCGCTGCGCGCCGACGACGTGGCCACCCTCATCTACACCTCGGGCACCACCGGCCGCCCCAAGGGCTGCGCGCTGTCCCACCGCAACATGCTGGCCGAGGCGCGCGCCGAGGTGGCGGCGTTCCCGCAGCTGATGCAGCCGGGCAAGTCGCTGCTGATGTTCCTGCCCATGGCGCACGTGCTGGCCAGGGCGGTGTCGGTGTCCGCGGTGTACGCGCGCACCTGCCTGGGCCACACCGGCGACGTGAAGAACCTGGTCGCCGACCTCGGCTCGTTCCGGCCCAGCTTCGTGCTGGCCGTGCCCCGGGTGTTCGAGAAGGTCTACAACACCGCCAAGCAGCGCGCCCACGGTGAGGGCAAGGGCAGGATCTTCGACCTGGCCGAGGCCACCGCCGTGGCCTACAGCCAGTCGCTGGACCACGGCCGCACCGGGCTGGGCCTGCGCATCAAGCACGCCGTGTTCGACAAGCTGGTCTACACCAGGCTGCGCGCCGCGCTGGGCGGCCGGTGCATCGCCGCGGTCTCCGGCGGCGCGCCGCTCGGCGACCGGCTGGCCCACTTCTTCCGCGGTGTCGGCGTTCCCGTGCTGGAGGGCTACGGCCTCACCGAGACCACCGCGGCGGCCTGCGTGAACACCGAGAACGCCTTCAAGGTCGGCACGGTCGGCCGCCCGGTCGCCGGCACCGCCGTGCGCATCGGCGAGGACGGCGAGGTGCTGGTCAAGGGCGACATCGTGTTCCAGCGCTACTGGGAGAACGCGCAGGCCAGCCAGGAGGCGCTGGAGGACGGCTGGTTCCACACCGGCGACCTCGGCGAACTGGACGACGAGGGCTTCCTGCGGATCACCGGCCGCAAGAAGGAGATCATCGTCACCGCGGGCGGCAAGAACGTGTCGCCGGCCGTGCTGGAGGACCGGCTGCGGGCGCACCCGCTGATCAGCCAGTGCATGGTGGTCGGCGACCAGCAGCCGTTCATCGGCGCGCTGATCACCATCGACCCCGAGTTCTTCCCCACCTGGAAGCAGCAGCACCACAAGCCGGCCGACGCCGAGGTGGCCGACCTCACCGACGACCCCGACCTGCGCGCCGAGATCCAGGCGGCCGTCGACGACGCCAACCGGGCGGTGTCCCGCGCCGAGTCCATCAAGAAGTTCCGCATCCTGCCGGTCGACTTCACCGAGGCCGGCGGCGAGATCACGCCGAGCATGAAGCTGCGCAGGGCCGTGGTGGCCAAGACCTACGCGGGTGACATCGCCTCGATCTACTCGGGGTGAGCCGCCCCGGGCGGGCCCGCACAGACGGATGGCCCGCACCGGCGCGCGGTGCGGGCCATCCGACCCCCAGTGCTCACAGGCCTGTCAGACCGGTGTCCGTTAGACCCGAGTAGTACGAGTCCTGCCCCCCCGTTCAGGACTTTTCCAGATTGCCTCAGCCCGCTGTCGTATCGCTGACGCGGCGGTCACACTTGCGCTCTGGGCGCGAATAGGGTGGACCCGACCTTTCGCGCCCGGGCGTGGTCGGCGACGCGGCCCCAGCACCCAGGGTGGCGGTGTTCGGCACGGCGAGGACGAGGCAAGGGGACGCGCATGGGTTCGAGTCCGGAGTTCCGGCTTCTCGGGCCGCTGGAGGTGTGGGTCGGGCAGCGGGCCACCCCGGTGCGCGCCGGCAAGCACCGGGTGCTGCTCGCCTCGCTGCTGTTGCGCGCCAACCGGACCGTGGGCGTGGACGAACTGGTCGAGCGGCTGTGGGAGGGCGCGCCGCCGGCCCGGACCAGGGGCACCCTGCAGACCTACGTGATGCGGCTGCGGCAGACCCTGGGCGACCCGGCGATCATCCGCACGGTCGCCGACGGCTACCAGATCCAGGTGCCCACCGAGCGCGTCGACGTGTTCCTGTTCACCGACCTGGCCGCGCGCGCCGAGCGGGCGCGGACCGCCGGCAACCTGGTGGAGGCCGCCGCCACCTACACCGAGGCGCTGGACCTGTGGCGCGGCCCCGCCCTGGCCGACGTGCCCAGCGAGCTGCTGCACCGCGAGGAGGTGCCTCGGCTGACCGAGCAGCGGCTGCGCGTGCTCGAACAGCGCATCGACGTGGAGCTGGTGATGGGCCGGCACGCGTTCCTGGTGAGCGAGCTGCGCGCGCTGACCGGCGAGTACCCGCTGCGCGAGCGGTTCTGGGGCCAGCTGATGCTGGCGTTGTACCGGTCCAGCCGCCAAGCCGAGGCGCTGGACGCGTTCCGGCAGGTCAACCGGCTGCTGGACGAGCAGCTGGGCACGCCGCCCAGCGCCGAGCTGCGCGCGCTGCACCAGGCGATCCTGCTCGGCGACCCGGACCTGGCCGGGCCGCCGCCGGCCGAGCCGGTCAGCGTGAGCCAGCCCAGCGCCGAGGTGCCCGCCCAGCTGCCCGCCGACATCGCCGACTTCGTCGGCCGCGCCGACCTGGTCGAGCGGATCACCGAGCTGGTGGCGCCGCGCGAGCCGAGCACGGCCGTGCCGATCGTCACCCTGTCCGGGCCACCGGGCGTTGGCAAGACCGCGCTCGCCGTGCACGTGGCCCACCTGCTGCGCGACCGGTTCCCGGACGGGCAGCTCTACGTGGACCTGCGCGGCTACGCGCCCGGCCCGGCACCGTCCTCGGTGGACGTGCTGGCCCGGTTCCTGCGCGCGCTGGGCGTGGCCGCCGAGCAGATCCCGCTGGACACCGACGAGCAGAGCACCATGTTCCGCTCGCTGCTGTCCGGCCGGCGGCTGCTGCTGGTGCTGGACAACGCGGCCGCGCCGGACCAGGTCCGGCCGCTGCTGCCGGGCGATCCCAGCTGTCCGGTGCTGGTCACCAGCCGCGACGACCTGCGCGGCCTGACCGCGATGAACGGGGCCCGCCGGGTGGCGCTCACCGCGCTGGCCGCCGACGAGTCGGTGGCCCTGCTCTCCGGTGTCCTCAACGGACGGTCCGCCGCGCTGGACCGGACCGAGCTGGCCGAGTTGGCCGAGCTGTGCGCGCACCTGCCGCTGGCGCTGCGGATCGCCGCGGCCCACCTGGCCGGCGCCGCCGGCGACACCCTGGCCGGCTACCGCGGCGCGCTGCGCGCCCAGGGCCGGCTCGGCGGGGTGACCGCCACCGTCGCCCAGGCCTACGCGGCCCTGCCCGCCGCGTCACGCCGACTGTTCCTGCTGCTCAGCCTGGTGCCCGGGCCGGACTTCACCGCGTACGCCGCGGCCAACCTGGCCGAGGCGCCGCTGGCCGAGACCGAGCGGCAGCTGGCCCGGCTGGTCGCGGCCAGCCTGGTCCGCGAGGTGGAGCCGGGCCGGTTCCAGTTCCACGACCTGCTGCGCTCGTTCGCGGCCGAGCGGCTGGCCGCCGAGTCCAGCGCCGAGGACCGGGAGGCCGCGCGGGTGCGGCTGCTCGACTTCTACCTGCGGACCGTGGAGCGCTGCGCCGAGGTGCTCTACCCGGACATGCAGCGGCTGCCCCCGGCGCGCCGGGCCGCGCCGGTGCGGCTGCCCACGATCAGCGGCCACCAGCAGGCGCTGCACTGGCTGGACACCGAGCGGGCCAACCTCACCGCGGCCATCCAGCACACCGCCCACTCCGGACCGGCCGCGGCGGCCTGGCAGCTGGCCGACGCCATGCGCGGCTACCTGTGGCTGGGCAAGCACGTGACCGAGTGGCTGACCACCGCCCGGCTCGGCCTGCACGCCGCGCACGCCAAGGGCCACCAGCTGGCCGAGGCGGCCATGCACCAGAACCTGGGCACCCTGCACTGGACGCTCGGCGACTACCAGACCTCGCTGGAGCACTACAACCACAGCCTGCGGCTGTACCGGCTGCTGCACAACACCGACGCCGAGGCCGGCATCCACAACAACCTCGGCATCGTCTACCTGGAACTGGGCAACCTGGCCGAGGCCAAGGAGCACTTCACCCGGTGCCTGGACGCCAAGCGGGCCGGCGGGCCCACCGACGGCGGCGAGGCCACCGTGCTGCTCAACCTGGGTCTGCTGGCCGCGCACACCGGTGAGCTGACCGAGGCGCTTGACCTGCTCGACGAGGCCCTGCGCACCAGCGCCGCGCACGGGTTCCGGGCCAGCCAGGCGGGCAGCCACAACAGCATCGGCATGACCCTGCGGCTGCGCGGGGAACTGGACCGGGCGCTGGAGCACCACACCCGGGCGCTGCGGATCAGCCAGGAGCTGGGCTACCGGGAGACCACCGCGCAGGTGCTGGAGGGCATCGCCTGGGTGTACCTGGAGGTGGGCCGCTACACCGAGGCGATCGAGCACGCCCGCAAGGCCGAGGCCGAGCTGGCCGACGGCGGCGACCAGCAGATCACCACCACGGTGCGGCTCGCCCTGGCCGAGGCGCACCTGCGGCTGGGCGAGCACGGCCACGCCGACGAGCAGTACCGGCGGGCCCTGGCCACCGCCCGGCGGATCCACTTCCGGCTGGCCGAGGCGTGGACCCTGCTCGGCCTGGCCAGGACCAGGCTGGCCGCTGGCCGCCCGGACGAGGTGCCCGAGCTGTGCCGGCAGGTGCTGCTGATCACCCGGTCCGCCGGCATGCGCATCACCGAGGGCTCGGCGCACGCGGAACTGGCCGCCGCCCACCTCGACCTGGGCAGCCCCGCCGAGGCGGTCGAGTCGGCCAGGACGGCCGTGGCCATCCACCGGCAGACCGGCCACCGCCCCGGCGAGGCGCGGGCCCTGCACGTGTTCGGCCTGGCCCTGGACGCGCTGGGCCGCCGGGCCGAGGCGCGCGCGGCCTGGCGCGACGCCCTGGCCCTCTTCGCCCAGGCCGGCATGCCCGAGGCCACCACCCTGCGCGAACTGCTCTTCGAGACCTGAGCCGGGGCCCTGACCCCGCTCAGGCCGCGCGCAGCTGGTCGGCCACGCGCTCGATCTCGGCGGGCGTGCCGGCCATGATCGTGCGCAGGTGCTCGGTGACCACGGCCACCGGCCAGTCCCACCACGCCGCGCGCAGCAGCCGGTCCACGTCCTCGTCGGCGAAGCGGCGCCGGATCGGCCTGGCCGGGTTGCCGCCCACGATGGTGTACGGCGGCACGTCGGCGGTGACCACGCTGCCGGTGGCGATGATCGCGCCGTGGCCGATGGTGACGCCCGGCATGATCGTGCACCCGTGGCCGAACCACACGTCGTGGCCGACCACGGTGTCGCCCCGGCTGGGCATGCCCCGCACCAGGTCGAGGGTGCGCTCGGCCCACTGGCCGCCGAACATGGTGAACGGGAACGTGGACACGCCCATCGTCGGGTGGTTGGCGCCGGCCATGAGGAACCGGGTGCCGGTGGCGATCGCGCAGTACTTGCCGATCACCAGCCGCTCCGGCCCGTAGGCGTAGAGCACGTTGCGCCGCTCGAACTCGGTGGCCCCGTCCGGGTCGTCGAAGTAGGTGTACTCGCCGACCTCGATCCGCGGATCGGTGACCAGCGGCTTGAGCAGCACCACCCGCTCCTGGCCGGCCAGCGGGTGCAGGGTCGCGGGGTTGGGGATGTCAGCCATGGCACTCCTCCGGGGATACTCATGCAACTGGAGTCGCATTAGCATCGACTCTGGCACACCCATCCGCCGAACGCAAATGCGACTGGAGTCGACTTTGTCCGCAGCGAGCAGCGACCCGCACCCACCGCACGGCAGCGTGCGACCCGGCGGCCGGACCGCGCGCACCCGCGCCGCCGTCATCGAGGCCACCCTGGACGAACTGGTGCGGCGCGGCTACGACGACCTGACCGTGGAGGCGGTGGCGGCCCGCTCCGGCGTGCACAAGGCCACCCTGTACCGCCGCTGGTCCACTGTGGACGGTCTGGTCAGCGACGCGCTGGACCAGGCGGCCGAGCAGCCGTGGCAGGTTCCCGACACCGGCGGTCTCGCCAGCGACCTGCGCGCGCTCGCCCAGCAGATCGCCACCGGCTTCACCGACCCCGACCACGGTGCCCGCCCCACCGCGCTGATCACCGCCGCGCTGCGCTCCGACCAGGCCGCCGCCGCCCTCGGCCGGTTCCTGCGCGGCCGGCTCGCCCAGGCCACCCCCCTCGTGCACCGCGCCATCGACCGGGGCGAGCTGCCCGAGCACACCGACGCCGACGCCCTGCTGCGCGCGCTCGCCGCGCCCCTGTACTACCGGCTGTTCCTCACCCGTGAGCCGATCAGCGCCGACCTGGCCGACCAGGCCGCCCTGGCCACCCTCGCCGCCGCCACCGCCGGGGTCTTCACCACCCGCTGACGCGGCCCGCCTCAGCCGATCTCCACCGACTCCCCGGGGGGAATCCGCCGGTAGTCGCCACCGCCCTCGCCGCGCGCCGCCCGCACCACGTTGTCCACCACGATCAGGCCCAGCTCGTTGGCCATGCCGTCGTGCGTCGAGTACAGCCGGGTCGGCCGCACCCGCCGGACGTAGTCGAGCAGCTCCACCGACTTCAGCCACGGCGCCAGCGTCGGCGCCAGCAGCGTGCCCACCGGCCGGTCCGGCACGGTCAGCGCGTCACCGGGGTAGAACACCTCGTCGGCGACGAAGAACCCCACGTTGACCGGGTCCGGCGGCAGGTGGGTCGGCGCGTGCCACTCGCCGTGGCCGCGCACCAGCACCCCGCCGACCTCGACGCTGTCCCCGTGCGCCAGCACCAGCACCCGCTCGCCCAACTCCCCCAGCTGGCCGGCGACCGCCCGGTTGGTCACCACCACCAGGTCGGTGTTGGCCCGCGCCGCCGCGAGCAGCGCGGCCCGGTCCAGGTGGTCGAAGTGCTCGTGGGTGACCAGCACCACGTCCGCCCCGGCCAGCGCGTCCGGGCCGCTGAACTCGCCCGGGTCGATCACCAGGGTGGTGCGGTCCAGTTCCAGTCGGACACACGCGTGTCCCAGTTTGGTCAGTCTCATCCGGAAGGCCGTCTCTCCTGAGTGGAACTCTGCCGCTCCACTGTGGAACCACCCCGACCCACTGCTCAACCAACGGTGCCGCACACCCCGTTCGGAAAAACCGAAACCGCAGCTAGAATGCGGTATCCCCGGGACAGAGGAACGGATGGGGCAGCGTGGAACTCCGCCAACTGGCCGCCTTTCTCGCCGTGGCGCGGACCGGAACGATCACCGCCGCCGCCACCGAACTCGACCTCGCGCCGTCCTCGCTGTCCGAACAGGTGCGCGCGCTGGAGCGGTCCCTGCACGCCGAGCTGTTCCACCGCACCCCGACCGGCATGCGCCTGTCCGACCAGGGGCAGGCCCTGCTGCCGCACGCCCGGTCGCTGCTCGCCCAGGCCGAGCAGGCCCGCCGGGCCGTGGCCGGCCAGCCCCGGCGGGTGCGGGTCGGCACGCTGGAGACGCTGGCCGCCAGCCACCTCCCCGGTGTGCTGGCCACCCTGGCCCAGCGCCGCCCCGAGCTGGCCGTCCAGGTCGACACCATGCCCAGGACCGCGCTGCTGGCCGGGCTGGCCGAGGGCGAGCTGGACGCGGTGCTGCTGCTGGACCTCGGCCCGGTGCTGGGCGGCCTCGGGTTCACCCCACCGCCAGGGCGATCACCGCTGTCCGCCGCGCGGCTGGCCTTCGTGGACCTGGACACGGTCCCGCTGGCCCTGGTGGCCGCCCCCGGCCACCCGGCACGCGCCCTGGGCGTGCTCACCGCGGCCCGGGTGGCCGCGCAGCGGCTGCTGGTCACCGAGCCCGGCTGCTCGTTCTTCCTGGCCCTGCACCACCTGGTGGCCGCTCCCACCGACCTGGTGCCACTGCGCAGCCTGGCCACCATGCGCGCGTGGGCCGCCGAGGGGCTGGGCCTGGCCCTGCTGCCCGAGTTCACCGTGGCCGAGGACCTGGCCGCCGGCCGGCTGGTGCGGCTGCCCCTGCACGAGTCCCCGCCCGAGCTGTGCCTGCGCCTGGTCTGGCCGGCCGACCGGGAGAACACCGACCCGGACCTCAAACAGGTGCTGTACGCCCTGACCGCGTAGGCGCCGCCTACCGGCTCGGCGTGCGCGCCGGCTCGGCGCCGGCCGCGTCCAGGAACCGCAGCAGCGCGTCCCGGTTGCGGGTGAGGTGGTCGATCCGGTCCTGCATGCCGCGCAGTGCCTGCTGCAGCGTGGCCACCAGGTCCGGGCAGGAGTTGAGCCGGGGCCCCCTGCCCTCGGCGCACGGCAGCAGCTCGCGGATCACGTCGGTGGTCAGCCCGGCGGCGAGCAGGCCCCGGATCTGCTCGACGATCATCGGCGCGTCCTCGGCGTACTCGCGGTAGCCGTTGGACCGGCGCGTGGACACCAGCAGGCCCTGCTTCTCGTAGTAGCGCAGCAGCCGGGTGCTCACCGACGTGCGGCGAGCCAGCTCCCCGATGCGCATGTGGTCCACCCCACGGCGGTCGTCACTGGACCTTGACACTGGTGTCCAAGTTTAGCGTCGCCCACATGCAGTACACCCACCTCGGCCGCACCGGTCTGCAGGTTTCCCGACTGGTGCTGGGCACCATGAACTTCGGCCCGGACACCACCGAGGCCGACAGCCACGCGATCATGGACCGGGCCGTGGAGCACGGCCTGAACTTCTTCGACACCGCCAACATCTACGGCTGGAAGCTCGGCGAGGGCTGGACCGAGCAGATCGTGGGCCGTTGGCTGGCCAGCTCCGGCCAGCGCGACAACATCGTGCTGGCCACGAAGGTGTACGAGCCCATGGGCGAGGGCCCCAACACCAGCGGCCTGTCCGCGCGGCACATCCGCCAGCAGGTGGAGGGCTCGCTGCGCCGGCTGCGCACCGACCACCTCGACGTCTACCAGGCCCACCACGTGGACCGGCACACCCCGTGGGACGAGTTCTGGCAGGCCATGGACACCCTGGTGGCCCAGGGCAAGATCCTCTACGTCGGCTCGTCCAACTTCGCCGGCTGGCACATCGCCCAGGCCAGCGAGGCCGCCCGGCGCCGGCACACCCTCGGCCTGGTCAGCGAACAGCACCTGTACAACCTGGCCGAGCGCAGCGCCGAACTGGAGGTGCTGCCCTCGGCCCGCGACTACGGCCTCGGCGTCATCCCCTGGTCCCCGCTGCACGGCGGCATCCTCGGCGGCTTCCTGCGCAAGACCCACCGCCGCGCGACCGGGTCCGACATCACCGCCAGGCGGCTGGCCGCGCTCGGCGTGGACCGGGTGCGGGCCTACGAGGCGTTCTGCGACGAACTCGGCGAGCACCCGGCCACCGTCGCCCTGGCCTGGCTGCTGCACCAGGACGGGGTGACCGGGCCGATCATCGGTCCGCGCACCGTCGAGCACCTCGACCACTCGCTGCGCGCTCTGGACGTCCGGTTGGGCCCGGACGAGCTGGCCCGCCTGGACGAGATCTTCCCCGGTCCTGGCCCCGCCCCCGAGGCCTACGCCTGGTAGGCCGGCACCGGCGGACCCGGCCGGCCCCACCCCGCAGCCGCGGCGTGGCGGCCCGGCGGGTCGGCCGGTTCAGCCGTCGAGGAAGCCGGCCAGGCGCGCGGCCATGTCGCTCCACCGCCACTGCTCGCGCACCCACGCGCGGCCGGCCTGGCCCATCCGCCTGGCCAGGTTGGGGTCGGCCAGCGGGGCGGTGACCGCCTTGACGACGGCGGTCAGGTCGCGGCCGTCCACCACGTTGCCGGTGACGCCGTTGCGGACGGTCTCCGGGGCGCCACCGGAGTTGCCGGCGATGACGGGCAGTCCGGTGGCGGAGGCCTCCAGGTAGACGATGCCCAGGCCCTCCACGTCCAGGCCGCGGCCCCGGGTGCGGCAGGGCATGGCGAACACGTCGCCGGCCGCGTAGTGCGCGGGCAGCTCCGCCCACGGCACCGAGCCGGTGATCACCACGTGGTCGGCCACCCCGCAGGAGGCGGCCAGGCGGTGCAGGGTGTTCCGGTACGGGCCGCCGCCGACCAGCAGCAGGGCCGCGTCCGGCACGGTCGCGCGGATCAGCGGCAGCGCGCGGATCAGCATGTCCTGGCCCTTGCGCGGCACCAGCCGGGACACGCACACCACGACCGGCCGGTCGGCCAGGCCGTAGCGGGCGCGGATCTGCTTGCCGGCCACCGGGTCGGGCCGGAACACCGTGGTGTCCACTCCGGACGGCAGGTGTTCCAGCGCGGCCATGGGGCCGAACGCGGCGGCCACCCGGGAGCGGGTGTAGCGGCTGACGAAGGTCACCACGTCCACAGTGGACCCGATGCGGCGCAGGGCCTGGCGGGCGCCGGGCAGCATGGACCAGCCGACCTCGTGGCCGTGCGTGGACGCGACCACCCGGTGCACGCCGGCCCGGCGCAGGCTGGGGGCGAGCAGGGCCAGCGGGGCGGCGGCACCGAACCACACCGCCTCGCACCGCTCCGCCCGCACGATCTCCCTGGCGCGGCGCAGCACCTCGGGACCGGGCAGCATCAGGGTGCCGGGGTGGCGGATCACCGGGAACGGCTGGGCGGCGTCGAACTCGGGGTGCGACCCTGAGCTGGCCTGCCAGGACGGGGCGTAGACCACCAGGTCGTCGGCTGGCAGCTGGGTGGCCAGCGCGTGCAGGTAGGACTGGATGCCGCCGGGCCGAGGGGGGAAGTCGTTGGTCAGCAACAGGGTACGACGCACTTGACCAACCATAACGCCGGACAGTCGTCGGGGCGGCGCCGAGGTGTTCCGGCACCGCCCCGAATCCACCCGCGTGGTTTCCGGCCGGCTCAGCCGCCGACCCGGCGGATGCCGGTGATCGGGCCGATGCTGTCGATGTTGGCGATCTTCACCGGCACGCCCTCGGTGGGCGCGTGCACGGCGCGGGTGTTGTCGATGGCCAGGGCCACGTGGCTGACCGGGCTGTAGTAGAAGATCAGGTCGCCGGCCTGGACCTGGCTGCGCGACACGCTCTTGCCGACGCCGGACTGGGCGCGGCTGGTGCGGGGCAGGGACACGCCGCCGTTCCGCCACGCCGCCTGGGTGAGGCTGGAGCAGTCCCACCGGTCCGGGCCGGTGGCGCCGTAGACGTACTTGTCGCCGAGCTGGTCGAGGGCGAAGCTGACGGCCTTGTTGACCGCGCCGGGCGGCAGCGAGATGCCGGAGGCGTCACCTAAGTCGTTGAGCGACTCCTTCTCCGCGCCGCTCAGCTTCTTGTACTGGTCGTTGGCTTCCTTGGACTGCTTGTCCAGCTCGTCCTTGCGCTGGCTGATCTCGTTGACCAGCTTGGCCGCCGAGTCGGTGGCCTCCTGGGCCCGGTTGCGGGCGTCCTCGGCCGCGCGCCTGGCCTCGTCGGCCCGGTCGACCGCGCCGCTGAGCTGGTCCAGCGCCTCCTTGTTGTCCGCGGCCAGCACGCCCAGCGCGGACATCCGGTTCAGGAAGTCCTGCTGGGAGTCGCTGACCAGGAACGCGGACAGCTGGTTGAACCGGGCACCCTCGAAGGAGGCGGCGGCCAGCTTGTCGACCTGGCCGCGGAACTGCTCCTCGTCGGCCTTGGCCGCGTTCTCCGCCTCGGTGGCCGCGTTCAGGTCGGCGTTGGCCTTGTCGAGATCGGCCTGCTTGGCCTTGAGGTCCTCCTTGGCCTGTTCCAGGTCCTGGGCGACCTTCTCGGCCTCGCGGCTCAGGTCGTTGTACTTCTGCAGGGCCTCGGAGGCCGTCCCCGATGTGTCGGGATCGGCGTTCGCCGGAGTCTGGGTGAGGCCAACCGCTGCGACCACAGCGGAGGCGGCGAGGGCTCCGCGCATGGAGCGCTTGAGTCGTTGCGACGCCACGTCGCGCGTGTCTCCTTCGTTGTCGCGACCGCCCACCGGGCAGTGGTCCACGGCGTGAGGAAGAAGGCAGCACGGGTCCCACCACTGGGGGACTTGCTTCTCGTGAAGTGTGCGGCCGGCTCTGCGCCCTGGTGTGCCCGGTTCGGCTCCCCCGACGGGCCGACTCGGCGGTGATCTCGCGGAGTCGCCCCCATCAGGCGACTGCCCGCCACGAAATCTCGGCAAGATTACGAAAGGTGAGCCCTCTCGTCTACCACCGGGACAACAAAACGAGCCCGTGCTAGTCGCTACCCACGATCGGAGTAGGGACGACTCCGGGATGTGATGATCACCACCGGAATGCCACCAGGTCAGGTGGTGCTGGTTCACCCTGGTCCAGCCGTGGTCGGGCCGGCGGGCGCAGTGCGCACACCCGGGGTGGGCGGCGCGTCCGGGGCGGCGGAACGGGTGTGAACACCGCCCCGGACGGCCGGCTGTCCGCGTGCGGCCGGGCGGCCCGGCTCAGCCCTCGACGCGCCGGATCGCGCTGGGCGAGCCGATCGCGTCGATGTTGGCGATCTTCACCGGCACGCCGTCGGTGGGCGCGTGCACCACCCGGTTGTTGTCGATGGCCAGGGCCACGTGGTGGATGGGGCTGCCGTAGAAGATCAGGTCACCGGCCCTGACCTGGCTGCGCGCCACGCTCTTGCCCACCCCGGCCTGCGCCCGGCTGGTGCGGGGCAGGCTCACCCCGGCGCTGCGGTAGGCGCCCTGGGTCAGCCCGGAGCAGTCCCACCGGTTCGGGCCGGTCGCGCCCCACTCGTACATGTCGCCGATCTGCTGCAGGGCGAAGGTGACCGCGCCGGCGGCGGAGCCGGCGGTGCCGGCGGGCGGGGTGTAGCTGGCCGAGGCCGCCCTGTCCACCCCGTCGTTCTGCAGCTTGCTCTTCTCCTGGGCGCTGAGCCGGTTGTACTGCTCCTTGGCCGTGCTGGCCTGCTTGTCCCGGTCGATCTTGCGCTGGTTGACCTGGTCGCGCAGGCGGGTGGCCTCGTCGGTGGCCTGCTGGGCCCGCTGCTTGGCGCCCTCCGCCTGCTCGCGGGCGGCCTCGGCGGAGCGCCTGGCCTCGTCGGCCCGGTCGACCGCGCCGGCGAGCTGGTCCATGGACCTCTTGTTGTCCTCGGCCAGCACGCCCAGCGCGGACATCCGGTTCAGGAAGTCCTGCTGCGAGTCGCTGACCAGGAAGGCCGCCAACTGGTTGAACCGGGCGCCCTCGTAGGAGGCCTCGGCCAGCTTGTCCACCTTGCCGCGGAACCGCTCCTGGTCGGCCTTGGCCGCGTTCTCCGCGTCGATGGCGGCCTGCTCGGCGTTGCTGGCCGCGGTCAGGTCGGCGTTGGCCCTGTCCAGTTCGGCCTGCTTGGCCGCGAGGTCGTCCTCGGCCTGGAGCAGTTCCTGCGCCAGGGCCTCGGCCTGGGAACTCAGCTCGTTGTACCTGTCCAGCGCCTCGGACGCGGTGTCCGGTGAGTCGGGAGCGGCGCTGGCCGAGGGCTGGCCCAGGCCCACGACCGCGACCACGGCCGAGGCGGCGATGGCCGCGCGCAGGGAACGCTTGAGTCGTTGCGACGCCACGTCGCGCGTGTCTCCTTAACTTGTCCCGACCGCCCACCGGGCAGTGCCCCAGCGGTGCCGCGGGGTCCCAGCGGTGCCCCGGGCCACCAGCGGTCCGGCGACGCCGGACCGCTGCCGCGCGGCTCGCCTGTTCGGCCCTGACACCGTGGCTGCCCGGTTCGGCTCCCCCGACGGGCCGACTCGGCGGTGATCTCGCGGAGTCGCCCCCATCAGGCGACTGCCCGCCACAAGATCTCGGCAAGATTACGAAAGGTGAGCACTTTCGTCTACCACGGGGATGGAAAGATCCGTTCGAGCTACGCCCTGCCCCTGGTAGGAGGAGCGGCACCACGCGCTGTGATGATCAACACCGCAACAACCCCGGTGGAGTGGTCACCCCACCGGGCCGGCCCGGGTTCGCCGATCCGGCGGCGACCCTCGTCGTGCGGCGCAACGCCGGGATCAGACCCGGCCCAGGCGGGCCAGCAGCACCGCGGACGGCACCGGGTGGGCGCCGCGCCGGCGCACCGAGTCGGCCACGGCCCGGTCCGAGGTCACCACCACCACCGGCCGCCCCTCGGGCTCGGCCGTGACCAGCGCCCTGATCACGTCGTCGGCCAGCACCCCGGGCGCGCTGAACAGCACCCGCACCCCGCGCGGCGCGGCCGAGGGCACCGCCACCACGCCGGCGCCGTCGAAGGCCACCGTCACCTCGGCGCCGGTGCGCGCGGCCAGCACCGCCAACTGGTGCACCAGCCGGTCCCGCTGGTCGGACAGGGGCAGCTCGGGATAGCCGGTCTTGGTCACGTTGTAGCCGTCCACGATCACGTGCACCGCGGGCAGGGCCAGCAGCCGGTCCAGCGCGGCCGGGTCCTCCACCCGGCCCACCGCGCCCTGCGCCGCGGTCGCGCCGCGCACCAGGTCGGCCGGCCGGGGCCCGCTGCCGCCCAGGGCGAGTTCCCGCCGCAGCCCGGTGACCGCGCCGTCCAGGGTCTCCACCAGCAGGGCCAGCCGCACCTCGTCGGCCTGCCTGGCCTCCCGCGCGGACTGCCTGGCCACCTCGGCGTCGGCCTCGGCGCGCTGGGCCCTGGCCCGCTCGGCCTCGGCCCGCGCCACGGCCGCGTCGCGCTCCGCGACCAGCGCCTCCACCCGGGCCCGCGCCTCGGCCTGGGCGCGTTCGATCTCCGCCCTGGCCGAGGCCGCCGCGTCCTTGGCCTCGCGCAGCCGCACCCCCTGCTCGCGCAGGCGTTTGCGCAGCCGCTCCAGTTCCGCCTCGCGTTCGGCGCGCACCCGCTCCACCGCGCCGTTGCTGGCCTCCAGTTCGGCGCGCAACCGGTCCACTTCGGCCTGCGCGCGCTCGGCCCTGGCCACGGCGGCGTCCCGGTCGGCCCGCAGCGCCGCGTCCGCCACCCGCCTGGCCACCAGTTCCACGTAGTGGGGCGCGGCCTCCTCGCCGAGCAGGATGGCCGCCGCCGCCGCGGACACCACGTCCGGTGTGCTCAGGTCCAGCGCGGCGGCCCGGTGCCTGCGGGTCCACTCCACCACCGCCCGGCGGAACGGCGCCACCTCGCGCAGCGCCCCCACCAGCACCGGCCCACCCAGCCGGGCCCGCTTGGCCGGCGCGAACCTGGCCACCGGCCGCAGCTGCTGGGGCACGTCCACCCTGGCCATCCCGCCGACCGCCTCGGCCGCCAGCTCGGCCAGCCGGCCCCGCACCGGTTCGGGCAGCGCGGTCCAGTCCACCTCGGGCTCGCGGAGTTCGCCCTCCTCCGCCTCGGGCGGCGTGTCCACCTCACCGACGGCGGCGTCGACCGAATCATCCACTGTGGATGACTCGGGGGCAGGAGCTGGCGAACCCTGTCCGGCCGGCTGTGGTGAGGGTGACACCCCACCAGGCTAGTGGCCCTACCTCGTCGGGACTAACCACTCAACCGCCACGCCGCTCAGCTGAGCACCGCCGACCGCCCGCCCGACCAGCAGGTGCGCGGCGCGGCGCGGGTCGAGCCGGGTGCGGTGGGCGGAAACGTCAGGGGTGGCGCTTAGCGTGCCAGTCATGCCGACCACGACATCCAGCACCCCCGCCCCGGACCCGGTGACCACGGCGACCGGCACGCCGCCCGCACCCGGCGGCAACGGCCACAGCGGCAGTGGCAGTGGCAGTGGCGCCGCCGTGCCGTGGCACGCCGGTCCCGGTCCCGGGGATCCGCCCGGGATCCCCTCGGCCAGAGGCCCCGGCCCGGCCGCCACCCAGCTCAGCTTCGACGAGCTGGGCAGCCCGCTGCGGCACACCACCTTCGTGGTGGTGGACCTGGAGACCACGGGCAGCCGGCCGGACGAGGACGCCATCACCGAGATCGGCGCGGTCAAGGTGCGCGGCGGCGAGGTGCTCGGCGAGTTCGGCACCCTCGTCGACCCGGGTCGGGGCATCCCACCGGCCATCGTCGAACTCACCGGCATCACCGAGGCGATGGTCAGCTCGGCACCGCGGATCGAGACCGTGCTGCCCGCGTTCCTGGAGTTCGCCGCCGGTGCCGTGCTCGTCGCCCACAACGCCGCCTTCGACATGGGCTTCCTGCGCGCGGCCTGCGAGCGGCACGGCTACCGCTGGCCCCGGCCCACCGTGGTCTGCACGGTCCGGCTGGCCCGACGCGTGCTCACCCGCGAGGAGACGCCCAGCTGCCGGCTGTCCGCGCTGGCCGAACTGTTCCAGACCCGCATCCAGCCCACCCACCGGGCACTGGACGACGCCCGCGCCACCACCGACGTGCTGCACGGGCTGTTCGAGCGGCTGGGGCCGCTGGGCGTGCACTCGGTGGAGGAACTGCTCGGCTACCTGCCCGAGGTCACCGCGGCCCAGCGCCGCAAGCGCGAACTGGCCGCGCCCCTGCCCAACCAGCCGGGCGTGTACCTGTTCCGCGGCCCCAACGAGGAGGTCCTCTACGTGGGCACCGCCTCGGACCTGCGCCGCCGCGTGCGCCAGTACTTCACCGCCAGCGAGGGCCGGCGGCGGATCAGGGAGATGGTCGGGCTGGCCGTCCGGGTCGACTGGGTGACCTGCGCGCACGCCCTGGAGGCCGAGGTGCGCGAGCTGCGCCTGCTCGCCGCGCACCGCCCCGCCTACAACCGGCGCTCCACGAACGCCCAGCCCGGCTGGTGGCTGGCCCTGACCGACGAGGCGTTCCCCCGGCTGTCGGTGGTGCGCCGGGCCCGCGACGGCGCGTTCGGGCCGTTCCGGTCCAGGCGCGGCGCGGAACTGGTGGCCGACGCGCTGCTGGACGGCGTGCAGCTGGACGCCGGCCCGCTGCGCCGCTGCACCGTGCGCATCCCGGCCCGCAACCCCTCGGCCAGCCCGTGCGCCCTGGCCGAGCTGGACCGGTGCGGCGCGCCGTGCGCCGGCCGGCAGACCCCCGAGCAGTACGCGCCGGCCGTGACGGCACTGCGCGAACTGGTCGCCGGCCAGCGCGGCCGGGCCCTGCCGCTGCTGGTCGACCAGCTGTCCGAGCTGGCCGGGGCCGAGCGGTTCGAGGAGGCGGCCGTGCGCCGGGACCGGCTGGTGGAGCTGGTCCGCGCGCTGGACCGGGCGCAGCGGCTGGCCGGGCTGGCCGCGCTGGCGGAACTGGTGGCCGCCCGGCCGGACGGGCGGGGCGGCTGGGAGTTCGCGGTGATCCGGCACGGCCGGCTCGCCTCGGCCGGCGTGGCCCGGCGGGGCGTGCCCCCCATGCCGGTGGTGGACGCGCTGGTGGCCTCGGCCGAGACCGTGCTGCCCGGCCCCGGCCCGCTGCGCGGCGCCCCACCCGAGGAAACCGCGCTGCTGCTGCGCTGGCTCACCCAGCCGGGCACCCGGCTGGTGCGCTGCGATGAGCCCTGGGCGGAACCGGCCACGGCGGCCGGCCGGTGGCGGGCCTGGGCCAGCCAGGCGGCCAGCGCCGGACCGGTGCACCGAGATTAGGATCTGGGCGGCCCCGTCACCGCGGTGCGGCCAGTCGAGTCGAGGAGGACATCGTGATCACGGCGATCGTGCTGATCCAGGCCAACACGGACAGCCTGCCCGAGACCGCGCAGGCGATCGCCGACATCGAGGGCGTCACCGAGGTCTACTCCTGCGCGGGTGACGTCGACCTGATCGCCGTCGTGCGGGTGGCCGCGCACGAGGACCTGGCCGCGCTGGTGCCCGGCCGGATCAGCAAGGTGCCCGGTGTGCTGGACACCGACACGCACATCGCGTTCCGCTCCTACTCCCGCCGCGACACCGAGGCCGCGTTCGCCATCGGCCTGGACAACGACGCCTGAGCGGCCAGTTCCCGCTCCCGGCTCACTCCCACGTCCAGTCCAGCTCGCCCGCGTCGGTGACGACCGGCCGCCACGTGCCGTTGAACGGCTCGCCGGTCTCCAGCGCGGTGGCGGTGCGCTCCAGCAGGTCGGCCAGGCCGGCCGGCTGGCCCGCGAAGTTCACGCCGTCCACGCGCGCCGCCTCGCCGATGCGGCTGCCCGCGCCGTCGCGCTGGTCGAAGAACTGGTAGTCGCCGCGCCCGTCCTCGGCGAACGGCACGTACCGGCGGTGCCACCACCAGCCGTCCGCGAAGCCGTCGCCGTCACCGGCCCGAGCACCGTCGTCGATGCGGCAGCGCAGCCGCCACGCGGCCACGATCCGGTCCACCGACATCGGCTCGTAGATGGTGGGCAGCGTGAAGGCCGACACGGTCGAGGTCGACTCCGCGCCGTTGTGCCGCAGCAGCGAGGCCACCAGTTCGGCCGGGAACGCCACGCCCACGGCCTGCTCCGCCGCGGCGATCGAGTCCACTGTGGCCGGCGGCGCCAGGGTGGCCGCGGTGGCCGGCGCGTGCGCGGCCAGCCAGGTCTCGATCCGCTGCCACGCCCGGTCGATCCGCTCGACCACGCGCGGGTCCACCGCCGGCCCGTCCCCAGCCGGTTCGCCCCCAGCTGGTTCGTCCACTGTCGACTTGTCCACTGTCGACTTGTCCACTGCGGACAGTCCCCCTCGCCTCGGCTGAGATGCCACGAGGGCCCCGAACCGCACTGGTTCGGGGCCCTCGGGTGAATCGTCCGATCAGGACACTCGACCGGTCAGTGCCCGGACTTGGCCGCGGCGTGCTCCTCGCCGGCCTCGGTCAGCTCCGGACGCTCCTCCGCGGTCAGCGCGTCGGCCTGGGTGCCGTGCGCCGCCCTGGCCCTGGCCAGGGCCGTGGTCTCGTCGCGCGGGTCGGGCCGCAGGAAGCTGCCCGGCACCGGGTGGCCGGAGGTGCCCAGCTTGTTCATCCGCTTGGGCACGGGAGCGCCCTGGTAGGGCAGGGCGATCGGGTGGCCGTGGTCGTCGACCGGGCCCAGCGGCTGGTGCACCTCGATGAACTCACCGTGCGGCAGCCGCTTGATGATGCCGGTCTCGATGCCGTGCTCCAGCACCTCCCGGTCGGCCCGCTGCAGGCCGATGCAGATCCGGTAGGTGACGTAGTAGGCGATCGGCGGCAGGATCAGCATGCCGATCCGGCCGGCCCAGGTCATCGCGTTCAGCGAGATGTCGAACTTGTCCGCGAAGATGTCGTTGCCACCGGAGATGAGCAGCACCATGAAGTAGGTGATGGACATCGCGCCGATGCTGGTGCGCACCGGCACGTCCCGGGGCCGCTGCAGCAGGTTGTGGTGGGCGTAGTCCTTGGTGAGCCTGCGCTCGATCCACGGGTACACCGCGGCCAGCCCGATCAGCAGCGGCAGCCCGGCCATGAACGGGATGAACGGCGCCGGGATCGTGTAGTTGCCCAGGTAGGTCTCCCAGGCCGGCCACAACCGGATCAGGCCGTCGGTCCAGCCCATGTACCAGTCGGGCTGCGAGCCGGCGGACACCTGCGAGGCGTTGTACGGGCCGAAGTTCCAGATCGGGTTGATCTGGAAGATGCCGCCCATGATCGCGCAGGCCGCCGTGGTCAGGGCGAAGAACGCGCCGCTCTTGACCGCGAACACCGGCATGATGCGCACGCCGACGACGTTGGTCTCCTTGCGGCCCACCCCCGGGAACTGGGTGTGCTTCTGGTACCAGACCAGGCCAAGGTGCACCGCGACCAGCGCCAGGATGATGCCCGGGATCAGCAGGATGTGCAGCGTGTACAGCCTCGGGATGATCTCGGTGCCCGGGAACTCGCTGCCGAACAGCAGGTAGTGCGCCCAGGTGCCGATCACCGGGATCGACATGATCAGACCGGACATGATCCGCAGACCGGTGCCGGAGAGCAGGTCGTCCGGCAGCGAGTAGCCGAAGAAGCCCTCGATGGTGCCCAGCGCGAACAGCAGCACGCCGATCACCCAGTTGGTCTCGCGCGGGCGCCGGAACGCTCCGGTGAAGAAGATCCGGAGCATGTGCACCACGATCGAGCCCATGAACAGCAGCGCCGACCAGTGGTGCACCTGGCGCACGAACAGGCCGCCGCGCACCTCGAAGGTGATCTGCAGGGTGCTCTCGAACGCCCGGGACATCTCGATGCCCCGCAGGTTGTTGAACGAGCCCTGGTACTGCACCTCCTGCATGGAGGGGTCGAAGAACAGCGTCAGGTAGATGCCGGACAGCAGCAGCACGATGAAGCTGTAGAGGGCGATCTCACCGAGCAGGAACGACCAGTGCGTCGGGAAGACCTTGTTCAGCTGCCTGCGCACGCCCGAGGCCGGGTGGAACCGGTCGTCGGCCCACTTGGCGGCACCGCCGGCCACCCTCGCCGCGGTCCCCTCGCCCCGGGTGGGCGTGGTGATCGAACTCATGACTTACGCTCCCAGAACGCCGGACCCACGGCCTCGATGAAGTCACCGCGAGCAACGAAGTATCCGTCCTCGTCCACCGTGATCGGAAGCTGCGGCAGCGCCCGCGTCGCCGGGCCGAACAGCGGCTTGGCGTAGTGGAACACGTCGAACTGCGACTGGTGGCACGGGCACAGCAGGCGGCCCGTCTGCTGCTCGTACAGGGAGGTCGGGCAGCCCAGGTGGGTGCAGACCTTGGAGTAGGCGTAGAAGTCGCCGTAGTTGAAGTCCTCCTGGCCGGCCCGCTTGACCACCTGCTGGTTGGGCCGCAGCCGGATCAGCATGACCGGCGCGTCCGACCGCTTGAGCGCGGCGGCCAGCTTCTCCGGGTCGTCCCGCTCGGACTCGCGGAACGGGAACACGGTCTCGAAGCCGCCCGCGTCCATGTCCTCCGGCCGGATCAGCACGACCTCGTGCGCGTCACCGGTGTGCCGGCGCAGGTAGACCTTCTCGCCGTTCTCCGGCAGCCACGAGCTGTGCCACAGCGAGTCCTTGGTGGTGCTGTCCTTCCACGGGTTGCGGATCATGCCGCCCAGCGGCACGGCCAGCGTGGCCAGGCCGAAGATGCCCGCGCCCAGCCCGGCGGTGCGCCGGATCAGCGACCGGCGGCCGATGCCGCTGCGCACACCCGCGTCGGCCAGCTGCGCCAGCAGCGTCTGCTTGTCCAGCTCGCTGGAGCCGCCGTCGTGGCGCTCCTGCACGGACAGCTCCTCGGGGATGAACTTCTTGGTGTAGTTCACCGCGCCGATGCCGAGGAACAGCACGGCCAGCCCCAGGGTCAACCCGATCAGCGGGTTGTACAGCGCGTACGGCCAGTACCCCTCGGTGCCGGGTGCCACGTAGCGCCACGGCCAGAACAGGAAGACCCCGAGGAAGGCCAGGCCGGCGAGCGCGGACAGCGCGAACCACAGGGTGATCTGCCGCGCGGCGCGGCGCTCCGCCCTGGTGCCCTTGACCGGCCAGCGGTCCTCGTAGTGGACGATCTCCACGCCGTCCAGCTTGGCGCCGAGCCGAACCAGCTCGTCCCGATTCATCTCCGCGAGCTCTGCCTCGCTGGGCAGGTCCTGACGCTGCTCGCCGCTCATGCCTTGGCTCCGATCCACAGGGTCGCGCCGATCAGGGCCGCGATTCCCACGATCCAGGCGATGAAGCCCTCGGACACCGGACCGAGGCCGCCGAGCGAGGCGCCGCCTGGGTTGTTGTTCTCGTCGGTCACCGACTTGATGTAGGCGATGATGTCCTTCTTCTCCTCCGGCGTGAGCTGCCGGTCGGAGAACTTCGGCATGTTCTGCGGACCGGTCAGCATCGCCGTGTACAGCTGGTCCTCGGTCACCCCGTCCAGCGTCGGCGCGAACTTGCCGGAGGACAGGGCGCCGCCACGCCCGGTGAAGTTGTGGCAGGACGAGCAGTTGAGCCGGAACAGCTCACCGCCGCGCGCCGGGTTGCTGCCGACCAGCGCCGCACCCTGCTCGGCCGGCCGCTCCGGGCCGCCGCCGTGCGACTGGATGAACGCGCCAAGCGCGTCGATCTCCTCGGTGGTCAGCTTGGCCGGCTTGCGCTCGGCCTGCGCCTCCTGGCGCACCATCGGCATGCGCCCGCTGGAGACCTGGAAGTACACGGCCGCGTCGCCAACGCCGATCAGGCTGGGGCCGCGGTCCTGGACCCCCTCCAGGTTGGCGCCGTGGCAGGTGATGCAGGTGTTGTTGTAGATCTGCTCGCCCTGGCGCACCAGCGCGGGATCCTCCGCCGCCTGTGCGGTCTGCGGCGTCGGGGTCAGCGCGACGTACATCGCGCCGGCGCCGACGAGCGCGACGCCGAGGGCGAGCAGGCCGGAGATCCGCCGCCGCAGTTTGGTGCGCCGGCGGGTCCGTTCCTTTGTCGTGGTCATGAGTGCGGCAACCCTTGCTGTCAGTTCGGGCTCGGGCGAGCGTCAGGGGATCAGGTAGATGCAGGCGAACAGCCCGATCCACACGATGTCGACGAAGTGCCAGTAGTAGGACACGACGATCGCCGAGGTGGCCTGGGCCGGGGTGAACTTGCTCAGCTTGGTGCGGATGAGCAGGAAGACGAAGGCGATCAGGCCGCCGATCACGTGCAGGCCGTGGAAGCCGGTGGTCATGAAGAAGACCGTGCCGTAGGCCGAGGACGAGATCGTCGTCTCGTGCTCGGTCACCAGCGTGTAGTACTCGCCGGCCTGCCCGGCCACGAAGATCGCGCCGAGCACCAGGGTCAGCAGGTACCACCGCCGGAGTCCGAACACGTCACCGCGCTCAGCTGCGAACACACCCCACTGGCAGGTGAACGAGGACGCGACGAGGATCACCGTGAACGGCAGCGCGTACGCGACGTTGAGTTCCGCGGGGTGCGGCGGCCATTCCGGTGCGGCGTTCTGGGCCTTCACCGTGAAGAACATGGCGAAGAGCCCCGCAAAGAACATCAGTTCGCTGGACAGCCACACGATCGTGCCAACGCTGACCATGTTCGGGCGGTTCAGCGAGTGCACGCGTTGGCCGATTGAGGGCGCTGCCGTTGTCACGCGACGCATTATTGCTTGCAGGTTTTCCGCTTGCCCGTTCGGGTCGGCGGCGGGTCGCCAACGTCAACTGGGTCACATCAGCGCAGACCACACGCGATGCGCCGATCGCGGCGCCGGATCGCCAGCCGATCGGGTCGTGCTCCGGCGCTCGCGCGCGCCGGCCCGCGCGGTAAGAACCGGGCATGGATTTCTCGCGGTGGTTGCGCAGGGGGCGCCGGTCACGCCGACCGGAGTTGACCGTGGACACGCCCGGTCTGGTGGTGGTGGCCGAGGCGTTCGACGCGGCCGAGGCGGACTCGGCGGTGCTGGCCCGGTCCCCCCGCTGGGTGGCCGACCAGCCGGCGGTGCTGCGCCACCACCTGCTGCTGCCGGCGTCCGCCGTGGACCGGGCCCGCGACCTGCTCGCCCCGGACGGGTGGCAGCTGCGCCCGGCCGGGGGACCCGCCCCAGAACCGACCGCTCCGGCACCGACCGCCCCGGCACCGGCGGAACCAGAACCGGCCAGCCCGGCACCGGCGGCGCCGGACGCGGCGGGGGCCGGTGGCGCCGGGCTGGTGCGGGTGCACGCGCTGCGGGTGCAGCGGCTGGACGCGCTGAGCTGCGCCCAGGAGCGGTCCAGGATGGCCGGTCTGGCCCAGCGGCTGGGTGGGGATTCAGCTGGGTGGGACGCGATGCAGCCAGGGCTGGCCAAGCCGGATAGCATCGGCTGACCAGATCCGAAGAGCGCGGAGGGTCAGCTGATGGGCACGCAGCCGCAGACCACGAAGATCCTGGTGTTCAGCCACCGACCCGAGGTGCGTGAGGCGATCATCACCGCCGTCGGCCGGCGCCCCGCCCCGGATCTGGACCGGGTCAGCTACCTGGAGGCGGACACCACCGCCGAGGTGATCTACCAGATCGACAACGGCGCCGTCGACCTGGCCATCCTGGACGGCGAGGCCCAGCCCACCGGCGGCATGGGGCTGTCCCGCCAGCTCAAGCACGAGATCGACGGGTGCCCCCCGATCGTGGTGGCGGTGCGCCGCCGGGACGACCGGTGGCTGGCCACCTGGTCGATGGCGGACGCGGTGCTCGTGCACCCGCTCGACCCGCTGGCCGCCGCCGAGACCGTCGCCGAGGTGCTCCGGTCCACCCGGCTGCCCGCGGTGCCGCGATGACCGCCGGCACGGCACGGGGACCACACGCGCGGGGTGACGGCAATGGCTGATGCCAGGTCCTGGCCGACGGTGCTCGGCCAACTGGTGGAGGGTGTCGACCTGACCGAGGCCGACACCGCGTGGGCCATGGACCAGGTGATGTCCGGCACGGCCACGCCCGCGCAGGTGGGCGCGTTCGCGGTGGCGCTGCGGGCCAAGGGCGAGACCCCGGCCGAGGTGTCCGGCATGGCCGAGGCCATGCTCGCCCACTCCCGCCGGATCGACGTGGGCCAGCGCGCCGTGGACATCGTCGGCACCGGTGGTGACCGGTCCGGCACGGTGAACATCTCCACGATGAGCGCGATCGTCACGGCCGCCGCCGGGGTGCCCGTGGTCAAGCACGGCAACCGGGCGGCCTCGTCCAAGTGCGGCACGGCCGACGTGCTGGAGGCGCTGGGCGTGGCCATCGACCTGCCGCCGGCCGGGGTGCTGCGGTCCGTGGCCGAACTGGGCATCGGGTTCTGCTTCGCGCCCGTGTTCCACCCGGCCTTCCGGGTCACCGGCGGCCCGCGCCGGGAGATCGGCATCCCCACCGCGTTCAACCTGCTCGGCCCGCTGACCAACCCGGCGCAGCCGGCGGCCGGCCTGATCGGCTGCGCCAACCCGCGGATGGCGCCGCTGCTGGCCGAGGTGTTCGCCCGGCGCGGTGCCTCCGCCCTGGTGGTGCGGGGTGACGACGGGCTGGACGAGATCACCACCACCACGACCACCACGGCCTGGGTGGTGCGCGACGGCGCGGTGCGGGTGGACCGGATCGACCCGGCGGCCCTGGGCGTGCCCGGCTCGGCCCCCGAGGACCTGCTCGGCGGGGACGCGGCGGTCAACGCCGAGGTGGTGCGGGAGCTGGTGGCCGGCAAGCCCGGCCCGGTGCGGGACGCGGTGCTGGTCAACGCGGCCGGCGCGATCGCCGCCTTCCGCGGGTTCACCGACGACCTGACCGCCGACCTGGTGGGTGGGCTGGCCGAGGCCGGCCGGGCCATCGACTCGGGTGCCGCGGCCGACCTGCTGAGCCGGTGGGTCCAGCTGAGCACCAAGCTGCGCACCGAGCTGGCCGGCTCCTGACCCCTGGACGCCCCCGCGCGGCGCCCCGAACCGGGCGGGGATTGGTCCGTTTCGGGGACGCACGTGGTGTTTGACTGTGGTGTTGCGGACAATCCGCTCCGCTGTGGTCGATTACCCGGCAAGCTTTTCCGGATCGGCCAAGATCGTGCACGGCGAGGAGGACGCAGGGTGTTCCACGGGATCCTGAAGAAGGGGGTAGCCCCGGTCGCCCGGGCCGTCTACCGCCCGAAGGTCGAGGGGCTGGACAACCTTCCGGCACACGGCCCGGTGATCCTGGCCAGCAACCACCTCTCCTTCGCCGACCAGCTGGTGATCAGCATCGTGGTGCCGCGCAAGGTCTCCTTCCTGGCCAAGGCCGAGTACTTCGAGGGCACCGGGGTCCGCGGCGCGCTGTCCCGCTGGTTCTTCAGTTCCCTCGGTCACATCCCGGTGCGCCGGGGCAGTGGCCGCACCGCGCGCGACTCGCTGGACACCGCGGCCCAGGTGCTGGCCGAGGGCGGGATCTACGCGATCTTCCCGGAGGGCACCCGGTCGCTGGACGGCCGGCTGCACCGCGGCCGCACCGGCGTGGCCAGGACCGCGCTGGAGACCGGCGCACCGGTGATCCCGGTGGGCCTGATCGGCACGGACAAGGTCCAGCCGGTCGGCAAGAAGCTGCCCCGCGTCAAGCCGGTGACCGTGCGGTTCGGCGCGCCGCTCAGCTTCACCCGCTACCAGAACATGACGGCCACCCAGCCGATCCTGCGGGCCATCACCGACGAGATCATGTACGCCATCCTGGAGCTGTCCGGCCAGGAGTACGTGGACAACTACCAGCAGAGCGGTAACCAGGCCGCCTGAGGCGCGGCTGAGCAGCGGTTCGAGGGCCCCACAAGCGGCTTGTGGGGCCCTTTGCCGTGCGGGTGGCGTTCACGGTCTCACGGTCCACCTGGCGGGCACGCGGTGGTGGTGCGCGGCGTCCGGCGCGACGGAGCACCGCGCGTGCCGTGGCGGCGGCCGACCGGGTCACTGGTGGCCTTCCCGCCCAGGCTCCGCGAGCCCGGTCGCACCGTCGTGTGGGCGCCCCGCGATGCGCCCGGAATCCCCCAGCTCCCCCGCACGGCGAACGCCCTGGGCTCCACCCACCCGGGGTGGCGCGACCACGCCGGGAGCGTGTCCCATCACCCGAACGGCCCTGCCTGAACTGTCAACTCGCGGGGTTTGCAAAGTCGACTCGCGGGTGGGGGTGGGGTGGAACGACGAACGGGCCGGTCGGAGTGGACTGTGCACTCCGGCCGGCCCGTTCGGGGACGCCTCAGGGGCTGGGGTCACTCGTGGTTGGGGCCCACGTGGTACTCGAACAGCAGGCCGCCCACGGCGACCAGGATCAGCACGGCCGCGATCACCAGCAGCCACACGTGCCAGAACGCGACGGCCACACCGCCCACGGCCGCGGCCGAGGCCAGGGCGATCGGCCAGTAGCTGCCCGGGCTGAAGAAGCCCAGCTCGCCGGCGCCGTCGCTGACCTCGGCGTCCGGGTTGTCCTCGGGCCGCTGCTCGATGCGGCGCGCCACGAACCGGAAGTAGGTGCCGATGATCAGCGACAGCCCACCGGTCAGGGTCAGCGCCACAATGCCGACCGGCTCCTGGGCCCAGAACCCGTAGATGATCGCCACGAGAAAGGCGAACCCGGTGATGACGTCGAACAGCCTGGCTTCGACCTTCATGGTGTCCTCGTTCTCCCGTCCGTCATCCGCTCAGCTGCCGCCGCCGGAGGCCTCGCGGGCCGTGCGCTTGGTGTCGAACGGCGTGGTCGTCAGCGCGTGCGGGGTGCACAGCTCACCGCAGTTGAGCTGGCTGAGCGCCTCGGCCGCGGTGTAGGGCCGACCAGTCTGGGCGTTGGTCTGCTGCCGCAGCTTCATGTACTGGTCGAACAGGTCGGGACTGAGCGCGCGGACCTCGAAGTTCATCATCGCGTGGTAGACGCCGCACAGCTCGGCGCAACGGCCGACGAACGAGCCCTGCTTGTCGATGGTGTTCTCGAACGACGCTTCCTGGTTGTTCTTGTCCGGCTCCGGGAAGACGTCCCGCTTGAAGTGGAACTCCGGCACGAAGAACGAGTGGATCACGTCGGTGGACTTCAGGTTGTACCTGATCGTCTTGTTCGTCGGCAGGACCAGCAGCGGGATCTCGTTGGAGGTGCCCACCGTGCTCACCGGCGTGCCGCCGTTGTCCTGGCCGGTCGGGTAGTCGGGGTACTGGAACTCCCAGTTCCACTGGAACGCCACCACGTCGACGGTGACGTCCGGGTTGTCCGACAACTTGTTCACGAAGTTCTGCGCGGTCGCGGTGAAGTAGAACAACACCGCCACGATCACCGTGGGCACCGTGACGAGCACGATCTCCAGCGGCATGTTGTACGCGGTCTGCCGAGGGAACCGGTCCGACTTCTTGCGGTGGAAGATCACCGACCACAGGGTCAGTCCCCAGACGATGACACCCACGATCAACGCGGCAACCACCGACCAGGTCCACAGGTCACGCATCCGCTCGGACTGCGGGGTCACCCCCACCGGCCAGCCGAAGCGCAGCACCTCGTCCGTGGAGCAGCCGGTGGCCGCGATGCCAACCAGGCCGACCAGCCCAGTGATCTTGGCCAGCCGTGCTGCCCTGGTGCCCTCCTTCAGGCCCACTGCTCGACGCCTCCTCGCTGACTTAGCTACCTCGCCGCGACGGCTGACAGCCGCTGCTGAAAAGCATTTGCCGGCACCCGGCCGGAGTCGTGAGGAGCCTAGCTCAGCACGTGCCGCGCCACCGCCCGGGGGCAGGCGCGTCGACCTGCCGTTTAGATCACAACGCCACCCGGTCGAGGTAGCGCCGGTCCGGGTCGGCCAACGGCCGCCGCCCGGCTCACCGCGCTGTCCCGGCATACTTGACCACACACCGAGGGCTTCGCCACCGCCCCGCGACGCGGCCGGAAACCGGCCCGGCCCCTGCCGATGCCGGCGAACCCGAGGAACTGCTACAGCTCGACAGGACTCGACACGAGAGGTGCGCGAGACGCGTGTGCGGTCTGACTGGACTGGTTTGCGCTAGCGAGTACGACGCCGAACAGGCACGTCCGGCCGTGGCGAGCGCGATGCGCTGCCAGCGGCACCGCGGGCCCGACGAGAGTGGCACGTGGGTCGGTGGCCAGGCCGTCTTCGGCTTCAACCGACTGTCCATCATCGACGTGGAGCACTCCCACCAGCCGCTGCTGTGGGGCCCGCCCGGGGCGGAGGGCCGGTACGCCCTGCTGTTCAACGGCGAGATCTACAACTACCTGGAGCTGCGTGCCGAGCTGATCGAGCGGTACGGCGCCCGGTTCACCACCGACGGCGACAGCGAGGTGATCGTCGCCGCCTACCACTACCTCGGCCCGTCCGTGGTCGGCCGGTTGCGCGGCATGTTCGCCTTCCTGATCTGGGACAACGAGCGCCGGGTCGTGTTCGGCGCGCGCGACCCGTTCGGCATCAAGCCGCTGTTCTACGCGGTCGGCCCGAGGGGCGCGGTGTTCTCCAGCGAGAAGAAGAGCGTGCTGGCGCTGGCCAACACCATCGGCATCGCGCCCCGGATGGACCGGCGGGCGCTGCAGCACTACCTGACGCTGCAGTACGTGCCCGAGCCGGCCACCCTGCACGACCAGGTGCACCGGCTGGAGTCGGGCAACTCGTTCACGCTGGTCCCTGGCGGTCAGCCGGTGACCGAGCGGTACTTCGCCGCGACCTTCCGGCCCCGCACGGTCAACGGTGACGTGGAGGCCAAGCGGCTCTACCACGAGATCGCCGAGGTCATGCGGGACTCGGTGGCCAAGCACATGCGCGCGGACGTGACCGTGGGCTCGTTCCTGTCCGGCGGGATCGACTCCACCGCCATCGCGGCGCTGGCCAAGGACCACAACCCCGACCTGATCACCTTCACCACCGGCTTCGAGCGCGCCGGCTACTCCGAGGTGGACGTGGCGGCCGAGTCGGCCGCGGCGATCGGCGTCAAGCACGTGATCCGCACGGTCTCCGCCGACGAGATGATGGAGGCCCTGCCGCTGATCGTGTGGTACCTGGACGACCCGGTGGCCGACCCGGCGCTGGTGCCGCTGTGGTTCATCGCCCGCGAGGCCCGCGAGCACGTCAAGGTGGTGCTCTCCGGGGAGGGCAGCGACGAGCTGTTCGGCGGCTACACCATCTACCGGGAGCCGCTGTCGCTGGCCGCGTTCGAGAAGGTGCCCGGGGCGCTGCGCAAGGCCATGGGCAAGGTGTCCACCAAGATCCCGGAGGGCGTGCGCGGCAAGGACCTGCTCCGCCGCGGCGCGCTCACCCTGGAGGAGCGCTACTACGGCAACGCCCGGATCTTCCGGGACGACCAGCTGCGGTCGGTGCTGCGCAGCTTCGACCCGCGGGTGTCGCACCAGGACGTGACCGCCGGCCCGTACCGGGAGTCGGCCGGCTGGGACCCGGTGACCCGGATGCAGCACGTGGACCTGTTCACCTGGCTGCGCGGCGACATCCTGGTCAAGGCCGACAAGGTGACCATGGCCAACTCGCTGGAGCTGCGCGTGCCGTTCCTGGACCCGGAGGTGTTCCGGGTGGCCTCGCAGATCCCGCTGGAGCAGAAGATCACCAAGGAGACCACCAAGTACGCGCTGCGCCAGGCGCTGCGCGAGATCGTGCCGGCGCACGTGCTGAACCGGCGCAAGCTCGGCTTCCCCGTGCCGATCCGGCACTGGCTGCGCGAGGAGATGCACGACTGGGTGCTGCACATCGTGCGCGAGTCGCAGACCGACGAGTACATCGACAAGCCGGCCGTGCTGCGGATGGTGGAGGAGCACCGCGCGGGCACGCTCGACCACAGCCGGCGGATCTGGGCGCTGATCGTGTTCATGCTCTGGCACGGCATCTTCGTCGAGCAGCGCATCCGCCCGGTGGTGCCGGAGCCCCGCTACCCGGTGCGGCTCTGACCACCTCGGCTGGCCAGCCCCGGTGGGCCGGCCAGCGGGGCCGACAACAGCACAAGGCGTAGGCAGGAGCCGCCGGGGCGATCACCAGCCCCGGCGGCTCCGTCGTTGTCAGCGGGGGGGACTGCCGGCGCGCCCCGGTCCACCACGGGACCACCCGGGGGCGGGAGCCGAGCCGGCCCGCGCCCCCGGGATCGCGCCGGGTCAGGCGGGCAGGATGGCGGCCACCTCGTTGGCCGCGTCCGCGCCGAACGCCGCGTCCAGCCGGGCCAGGGCCGCCTCCTGGTCGAAGGTCCACTCCTGGGGCCCGTGCACCTCCAGCACCAGCACCGCGATCAGCGAGCCGAGCTGGGCCGCCCGCTCCAGGCCCAGGCCCTTGCTGACGCCGGCCAGGAAGCCGGCGCGGAACCCGTCGCCAACGCCGGTCGGGTCGGTCTTGGCGACCTCCGGCACGGCCGGCACCCGCACGGACACGTCGTCCCGGCTGATGATCTCCACGCCCTTCTCCCCCAGCGTGGTGACCCGCATGCCGACCTGGTCCAGCACCTGCCGCTCGGTCCAGCCGGTCTTCTGCAGCAGCAGTTCCCACTCGTAGTCGTTGCTGAACAGGTACTCCGCGCCGGTCAGGAACGACCGGACCTGCTCGCCGTCCATCCTGGCCAGCTGCTGGGAGGGGTCCACGGCGAAGGCGTAGCCCCGCTGCCGGCACTCCTCGGCGTGGCGCAGCATGCCCTCCGGGTCGTCCGGGCTGATCAGCACCAGGTCCAGCTGGCCGCCGTACCGGGCCGCGACCGGCTCCAGCTCGATCAGCCTGGCCTCGGACATGGCACCCGCGTAGAACGAGGCGATCTGGCACATGTCGTCGTCGGTGGTGCAGACGAACCGGGCGGTGTGCGCGACCTCGGAGACCCGCACGCCCGAGCAGTCCACGCCGTGCCGCTCCAGCCACGAGCGGTAGTCGGCGAAGTCGGCGCCCACCGCCCCGACCAGCACCGGCTGGCAGCCGAGCACGGCCATGCCGTAGGCGATGTTCGCGGCGATGCCGCCCCGCCGGACCACCAGGTCGTCCACGAGGAAGCTCAGCGAGATGCGGTCCAGCCGGTCCGCGACCAGCTGCTCGGCGAACCTCCCCGGAAAGTGCATCAGATGGTCGGTGGCAATGCTTCCGCTGACGGCTACGGGCACCGGTTTCTCCCCTACTTCGGCGACTGGGCTGGCTCGGGCTGCGGGCTGGTCGGGTACTGCGGCTCCACCGAGCGTGGCAGCCGATCGGGCTGGGCCGCCAGTGCGTGGCCGAACCGGTGAGCGATCCGTTCGCGTTCGGTTCGCGACCGGTTCGCGGGTCGCGCCACCCCGCTCTCCTGACCGGCGGAGCAGCCTACCCGGGGGCCCGCCCGGCGGCCCGGTCGTTCGGCGGACACGTCGAGGGCCGTGACCGAATGGTCGGCCACGGCCCTCAAGGAGTGCTGAAGATCAGTTGAACGAGTCGCCGCAGGCGCAGGAGCCGGTGGCGTTGGGGTTGTCGATGGTGAAGCCCTGCTTCTCGATGGTGTCGACGAAGTCGATCACGGCGCCCTGCACGTAGGGAGCGCTCATCCGGTCCACGGCCACCTTGAGCCCGTTGAAGTCCCGGAAGACGTCGCCGTCCAGGGTGCGCTCGTCAAAGAACAGCTGGTAGCGCAGGCCAGCGCAGCCGCCCGGCTGGACGGCGATGCGCAGGTGCATGTCGTCTCGACCCTCCTGGTCGAGCAGCGCCTTGGCCTTGCTCGCAGCCGCCTCGGTCAACGTGACGCCGTGGGTCTGCTCGGCAGCGGTCTCCTGAGCGGTCGTCATGGCTCTCCCTCAAGGTCCTTCGCGGGCACGTGTGTCGCACAGCTCTCGGTCACCGGCGTGGCCGAAAGGGTTGTCCGGAGGCTCTCGGCCACCGACGTGACCGATCCGCCCGCCCGTGCCAACACGGGACAGTCCCGCTTTGTTCCCGCCACACCATGGTGGCACACCGCGCCGGAGCCGACCGGGCCCGAGCCGCCCGAGGACAGCCAGCGGGGACAGGAGCCGAGGACGAACGCGCCACGCGGCACGGGGCAGTCCGGCACCGGAAATGCCCCGTTCGGGGCCTGCCCTACCCTAATGGTGTGAGGTTCCTGCGCCGCAACTCCGCCGAGACCACCGCTACCGCCGACAAGGACGCGGTGGAGGTGGCCAATCCGGTCGAGGTGACGACGGGCAGCAAGGCGGTCACGCCGGGCAAGGGGCGGCCCACGCCCAAGCGGCGCGAGGCGGAGAACCGCCGGCGCGGCCCGGTGCCGCCGCCCCCGAGGAACCAGCGCGAGGCCATGCGCCGGATGCGCGGCAACAAGGAGGAGCGGCGCAGGGCCGCGGCGGAGCGCCGCGAGCGGATGATGGCCGGCGACGACCGGTACCTGCTCCCGCGCGACCGCGGCCCGGTCAAGGCCTACATCCGCGACCTGGTGGACAGCCGCCGCAACCTGCTCGGCCTGTTCATGCCGCTGGCCGTGGTGGTGTTCGTCGCCCTGCTCACCCCGCTGGTGCAGGTGCAGCAGTACGCCACCCTGGCGTGCACGCTGATGCTGCTGGCCATGCTCGTCGAGGGCGTCGTGCTCGGCCGGCTGGTGACCAAGCGGGTGCGGGCGAAGTTCCCGGACTCGCCGCTGCGCGGGCTGTCCCTCGGCTGGTACTCGTTCATCCGGGCCAGCCAGCTGCGCCGGCTGCGGGTGCCCAAGCCGAGGGTCCGGCCGGGCGACGCGATCAGGTGACGGCCCCACCCCAGGTGGAGCGGGGTACCGCCCCGGGTCGTTAGCAAGCACAACGATTTCGTCTAGGCTCTCCACCATGGAGTTCCGTCGTCTCGGCCGAAGCGGCCTTTCCGTCAGTGAGATCTCGTACGGCAACTGGCTCACCCACGGCTCCCAGGTCGAGGAAGAGCAGGCCCAGGCGTGCGTGCGGGCCGCGCTGGACGCAGGCATCACCACGTTCGACACAGCCGACGTCTACGCCAACACCAAGGCGGAGGCGGTCCTGGGGCGGGCGCTGGCCGGCCAGCGCCGGGAGAGCCTGGAGATCTTCACCAAGGTCTACTGGCCGACCGGCCCGGGCGGCCCCAACGACCGGGGGCTGGGCCGCAAGCACATCATGGAGTCCTGCAACGCCTCGCTGCGGCGGTTGCAGACCGACTACGTCGACCTCTACCAGGCGCACCGGTTCGACCGGACCGTGCCGCTGGAGGAGACCATGTCGGCCTTCGCCGACCTGGTCCGCCAGGGCAAGGTGCTCTACGTCGGCGTGTCCGAGTGGACCGCCGAGCAGATCGCCAGGGGCGCGGCGCTGGCCCGCGAGCTGAACATCCCGTTCGTGTCCAACCAGCCGCAGTACTCGATGCTGTGGCGGGTGATCGAGTCGCAGGTGGTGCCCACCAGCGAGCGGGAGGGCATCAGCCAGATCGTCTGGTCGCCCATCGCGCAGGGCGTGCTGACCGGCAAGTACCTGCCGGGTGCCCAGCCGCCGGCCGGTTCCAGGGCCACCGACGAGTCGGGCGGCAAGATGATCGCCCGCTGGCTGCGTGACGACGTGCTGGAGAAGGTGCAGCGGCTCAAGCCGCTGGCCGAGCAGGCCGGCCTGAGCCTGGCGCAGCTGGCCGTGGCCTGGGTGCTGCAGAACCCGAACGTGGCCTCGGCGATCATCGGCGCGTCCCGGCCCGAGCAGGTGACCGAGAACGTGAAGGCCGCCGGCGTGAAGCTGGACGCGGACCTGATGGCCGAGATCGACGCGGTGCTGGAGGGCGTGGTGGAGACCAACCCGGCGCTGACCGTCTCCCCCTGAGAGTTGCCCGCCCGGACAGCCACCTCCCGTGAGGTGTGCCCGGTCGCCGACCCGGCCGGTCGCCGCCGCGATATTCGCTGGCGGCGGCCGGCCGAGCTGTGTTCCCCTGCCCAGTCACAGCGGAGCGGGGCCGCCACCCGGTGCGCGGGCCCGCCACGGACGAACCGAGAACGGCGTGGAGCGACGATGACATCGGCGGCGGCGATCGAGTACACCTGCGACCTGGCCGGACTCACCCCGGCGGATCTGGCCGGCTTCTTCGTCGGCTGGCCGGCCCCGCCCGAGCCGGCGCGGCGGCTCGCCCTGCTGCACGGCTCCCAGCACGTGGTGCTGGCCAAGGACGCCGACCGGGTGGTGGGGTTCGTCACCGCGCTCACCGACGGTGTGCTCATGGCCTACCTGCCGCTGCTCGAAGTGCTGCCCGAGTACCAGGGCCGGGGCATCGGCACCGAACTGGTCCGGCGGGTGCTCGGCGAACTCGACCGGCACCACCGGGAGCTGTCCGGCGACCCGGACGGCGGCATGTACGGCATCGACCTGTGCTGTGACGACGACGTGGTGCCGTTCTACCGCCGGCTGGGCTTCCAGCGCGTCAACGGCATGGTGCTGCGGCCCACCCTGACCCGGGGCCGCGCCTGATTTCGGCGCGATCATCACGTGACGTAGTCGCCCGGGGACATGAACACCCGCTGGTATGGTCGCCCTCGCCCGGCAGGTGGAATGTCAAGATATTTTGTCGTGTCCCCGGCCGACCCCGTGATATTCACTGATCGTGCCCAGCGTTGAGCCACCGGAACTTCCACCGGAAAAGCAATTCGAACACTGTTCCCCGTTGCTTTTCCGGTTTTTCGGATTAACGATCCAGTCGGAGCGGCGGCAATCGCCGACATCCGGCGGAGCGGGCCGCACGACACCACCGGCCGGGCGGCCTCAGCGCACCGCCCCCGCCCGCCCACACCGGGCTGACCAGCTGGGATGCCCCCGGTCAGGCAGTGGCCGACCTGGTCCGACCCGAGGACCGGCCGACGCCGGCGGCCGTGGTGACCGCGGTGACCACCGTTCGCGAATCGGGCATTTATCCCGAAAATTCTGATTTCCCGGCACCGGACGCTCCCGTTCACGAGTCCCGTTCGCCGTCGTCGCACCGGGCCGCCCACCGGTGTCCCGAGTTCGCTTTTCCCAGCGTTCCCAACAGCGTTCCCAACAACGTTCCCGACAGCGGGCGCGCGTGACCGATCGAGCATGTCGGTCATCGGAAAAACCCGCGCGTCCGCGGTTTGCCGACCCGCACCGCTGGACGCGTGACGAGCATCGCCAGTCACCCCGCGGCCCTTCCCGTCGCCGTGTGCCACACATCGCCGGAGAACCAGCCCGGACCGATCGGAGAGGTGAGCAACAATGGACGAGATCACGACCGAGACGGCGGACAACGCGATCAGGCGGGTGGTCATCCTCGGCGGCGGCACCGCCGGCTGGATGACCGCCGCCTACCTCGGCAAGATGCTGCCCCCGACGGTGTCCATCACCGTCCTGGAGGCCCCCACCATCCCCAAGATCGGCGTGGGCGAGGCCACCGTGCCCAGCCTCCAGCCGCTGTTCTTCGACCAGCTCGGCATCCCCGAGGAGGAGTGGATGCCGGAGTGCAACGCCGCGTTCAAGATGGCCGTCCGGTTCGTCAACTGGCGCACTCCGGGTGGCCCGCATCCCGTGCCCCAGCCGCTGGACGGCGGCACCGACCACTTCTACCACTCGTTCGGGGTGCTGCCGTACTGCGACGACACGCCCCTGTCGCACTACTGGGTGTACGACCGGCTGGCCGGCCGCAGCACCGAACCCTACGGCCACGCGTGCATGCGCGAGGTGCCGGCGATGGACGCGCTGCGCGCGCCGCGCTGGCTGGACGGCACCAGGGCGACCTCCTACGCGTGGCACTTCGACGCGCACCTGGTCGCCGACTTCCTCCGCCGGTTCGCCACCACCAAGCAGGGCGTCCGGCACGTCCAGGACGAGATGACCTCGGTGGACCTCGACGAGCGCGGGTTCATCACCGGCCTGCGCACCAGGGCCAGCGGCACGCTCACCGCCGACCTGTTCGTGGACTGCTCGGGCTTTCGCGGGCTGCTCATCAACGAGGCCCTCGGCGAGCCGTTCCTGGACATGAGCGACCACCTGCTGTGCGACAGCGCGGTGGCCACCGCCGTGCCCAGCGACAGCGCCACCCAGGGCGTGGAGCCGTTCACCTCGTCGATCGCCATGCCCTCCGGCTGGACCTGGCGCATCCCCATGCTCGACCGGTTCGGCACCGGCTACGTCTACGCCAGCCGGTTCGCCGACAGGGACCAGGCGACCAGGGACTTCTGCGCGCTGTGGAACCTCGACCCGGAGCGGGCCACGCTCAACCACATCCGCTTCCGGGTGGGCCGCAACCGGCGGGCGTGGGTGCGCAACTGCGTGGCGATCGGGCTGTCCTCCTGCTTCCTGGAGCCGCTGGAGTCCACCGGCATCTACTTCATCACCACCGCCATCAGCCGGCTGGTCGCCCACTTCCCGGACCGGCGCTTCGACGAGACCGGGATCGACCAGTTCAACCGCGAGATCGAGTTCATGTTCGACAACTCGCGCGACTTCATCCAGGCGCACTTCTACTTCTCGCCGCGCACCGACACCCCGTTCTGGCGGGCCAACAAGCAACTGCGGCTGACCGACAACATCCAGGAGAAGATCGCGACCTACCGGGCGGGCGGGGTGATCAACGCACCGGACCTGACCGCCAAGCAGGCGCTGATGGGCATCGACGTGAACACCGACGTGTGGACCAACGGCAGCTACTACTGCGTGCTGGCCGGCCTGGGCGTGCTGCCCGACCAGCCGCTGCCCGGGCTGGCCGACCGGCCCGCCTCGCTGACCAAGGCCGCGCGCATGTTCCAGGAGGTCAAACAGCAGCAGCGGGAACTCGTCGACACCCTGCCCAGCAACCACGAGTTCCTGCGCGTGCTCCATGGCCGGTGACGGCGAGCTGGCCCGCCCGGTGGTGCGGGCGGCGGACTACCGCCTGCTGATGAGCGCCTTCCCCACCGGGGTCGCCGTGGTCACCACGCTCGACGTCGACCGCACCCCGCGCGGGCTGACCTGCACCTCGCTGGCCAGCGTCACCCTGGCGCCGCCGACCCTGCTGGTGTGCCTGCACAGCGCCAGCGGGACGCTCGCCGCGCTGCGCCGCCGGGGCGGCTTCGCGGTGAACCTGCTGTCCGCGCACGGCCGGCACGTCGCCGAGGTGTTCGCCACCGCCGACACCGACCGGTTCGCCCAGGTGGTCTGGCAGCCCTTCGGCTGCGCCGGCCTGCCCTGGCTGGTCAACGACGCGTTCGCGATGGCCGAGTGCCGGGTCGCCGGCACCCTGGCCGTGGGCGACCACACCATCGTGCTCGGCGAGGTCGCCGCGGTCACGCAGACCTCGGGGGTGCCGCTGCTGTACGGGATGCGCCGGTTCCGGGCGTGGCAGTCGTGGTTCGAGGCGCTGCCGCCGCTGGCCGGGGCGCGCCCCGCCGGTCAGCCGACCGGCAGCGGCCCCGGGACGCAGCCCCGGCGTCGATGACCGGCCGCTGGTGGCGGTCACCGGGGTGGCCGCCACCAGCCCAGCGGTGCCGGCTCAGGAGTCCGCCGGCGCCAGACTCATCGGGCCGTAGACCTCGGACTCGCCGTGCAGCAGGGTGACCTGGTGCACGCCCGACTCGTACAGCTGCGCCCAGACCGCGCTCAGCCAGTCCTCGGCCTCGGCCTGGGCGTCGAAGATCTCCTCCGGGCCGGGCACGTCCCCGGCCTGCTCGTCCTGGTAGCGCCACCGGTAGTGCACGACGTCCTCCTGACGTGAGGCTGCCCGGATCCGCCCCGGGTAACGTGGCCGCCCGGAAGGCTAATCCCGGCGGACGTGCCAGGCGGAGGCGGATGTGACCCGGCGGACACTCGTGCTCGGTGGCGCGCGATCCGGCAAGTCGGCGCACGCCGAGGGCCTGGTGCCGGCCGAGGCGGCCGTGGACTACGTGGCCACCGCGCGCACGGTGCCCGGGGACGCCGAGTGGGCCGCGCGGATCGCCGCGCACGTGGCCCGCCGGCCGGTGACGTGGCGGACCAGGGAGGCACCCCGCCCCGGTGACCTGCCCGCGCTGCTGGACCGCACCCGCCCGGACGGGCCGCCGGTGCTGGTGGACGACGTGGCGACCTGGCTGACCGGGGTGCTCGACGACGCCTCGGCCTGGGACGCGCCCGCCCCGGACAGCCTGGCCGAGGTGCGCGACCAGTGCACCGCGCTGGTCAGCTCGGTGGCCGCGTGCCCGGCGCGGCTGGTGCTGGTCTCCGCCGAGGTCGGACTGGGCGTGGTGCCCGCGACCCGGTCTGGCAGGCTCTTCCGGGACCAGCTCGGCTCGCTCAACGCACGCCTGGCCGAGGTGTGCGACGAGGTGCTGCTGCTGGTCGCCGGCATTCCACTGCGCCTGCGCTGACCACTGGCCGCCGCTGTCGGCCCGCGCGCCAGTGCGGTCCGCGCCCGCCCGCGACCCGAGGAGACCCTGTGACCGCCACGCCGGACGTGGAGTTCCCGCCCGTCGTACCCCCGGACGAGACAGCCCGCCGCCAGGCGGTGGCCAGGCACCAGACGCTGACCAAGCCGGCGGGCTCGCTCGGCCGCCTCGAGGAGCTGGGCGTGTGGCTGGCCGCCTGCCAGGGCGCCTGCCCGCCTCGGCCGTTCACCCGCGCCCGGGTGGTGGTGTTCGCCGGCGACCACGGCGTGGCCGCCCAGGGCGTGTCCGCCTACCCCAGCGCGGTCACCGGGCAGATGGTGACCAACTTCCTCACCGGCGGCGCCGCCGTGAACGTGGCCGCGTCCGTGGCGGGCGCGACCGTGCGCGTGGTGGACATGGCCGTGGCCGCCGACACCCCCGAGCAGATCAGCGCGCACAAGGTGCGGCGCGGCTCCGGCCTGATCGACCGGGCGGACGCGCTCACCCAGCAGGAGGTCGAGGCGGCCATCGCCGCCGGCCGGGCCGTGGCCGACGAGGAGGTGGACGGCGGGGCCGACCTGCTGATCGCCGGCGACATGGGCATCGGCAACACCACCCCGGCCGCGGTGCTGGTCGCCGCGCTCACCTCGGCCGAGCCCGTGGCCGTGGTGGGCCGGGGCACCGGCGTCGACGACAACGGCTGGATGCGCAAGGTGGCGGTGATCCGCGACGCGCTGCGCCGGGCCCGCAAGGTCGCCAACGACCCGGTGGCGCTGCTGCGCACCGCGGCCGGCGCCGACCTGGCCGCCACCGCCGGGTTCCTGGCCCAGGCCGCTGTCCGGCGCACCCCCGTGCTGCTGGACGGCGTGGTCGTCGGGGCCGCCGCGGTCGTGGCCGAGGAGCTGGCGCCGGGCGCCCGGCAGTGGTGGGTGGCCGGGCACCGCTCCCCCGAGCCGGCGCACGCGCTCGTGCTGGAGCACCTGGACCTGACCCCGCTGCTGGACCTGGGGATGCGGCTGGGCGAGGGCTCCGGCGCGCTGGCCGCGCTGCCGCTGCTGGTGCTGGCCGCCCGGGTGCTGGGCGAGATGGCCACCTTCGACGAGGCCGGCGTCAGCGGCCCTGACACCCCGCCCCCGCCGGCCCCGACCGGCACCGGGGACGGCATCAGCACGACCGGCTGATGGGCGTGCGGGGCCTGCTGCTGGCGGTGTCCTGGCTGACCGTGCTGCCGGTGCGGGTCACCGGGGTGGACGCGGCCGCGGGCCGCTGGGCGATCGCGACCAGCCCGCTGGTCGGCGCGCTGCTGGGCGGCCTGGCCGCGGCCGGGCTGTGGCTGCTCGGGGCGCTCGGCTGCGCCGGGCTGGTCGCCGGGCTGCTGGTGGTCGGGCTGTTGGCGCTGGCCACCCGGGGCATGCACCTGGACGGGCTGGCCGACACCGCCGACGGCCTGGGCTGCTACGGGCCGCCGGAGCGCGCGCTGGCGGTGATGAAGGACGGCGGCGCCGGCCCGTTCGCGGTGGTCACCCTGGTGGTGGTGCTCGGGGTGCAGGCCGCCAGCCTCGGCCAGCTGCTCGAAGCGCACCGGCTGGGCGTGGTGGTGCTGGCGCTGGCCTGCGGCCGGGCCGCGTTCACCTGGTGCTGCCGGCGGGGTGTGCCGGCCGCGCGGCCGGACGGCCTCGGCGCGCTGGTGGCCTCCTCGCAGCCGCCGGCCGTGCCCGTGCTGTGGGCGGTCGGCCTGGCCGGGGCCGGCGTGCTGGCCGTGCCGGACCGGCCGTGGCTGGCGCCGGCCGGGGTGCTGCTGGCCGCCGCCGTGGTGGTGGTGTTCACCTGGCACGCGCGCCGCCGGTTCGGCGGGATCACCGGTGACGTGCTGGGCGGTGCCGCCGAACTGGCCGGCACCGCGGTGCTGGTGGTGGGTGGGCTCGCCGGCTGAGCCGACCGGCCGGCGAGCCCGCCCCGCCGCCCGCTCAGTTCAGGCGCCGCATCCAGCCGTGCCCGTCCTCGGCCGTGCCGCGCTGGATGTTGGTCAGCGCCTCGCGCAGCCGCATGGTGATCGGGCCGGGCTGGCCGTCGGCGACGAGGAACTCCTGGTCGGCGCCCTTGACCCGGCCGACGGGGGTGATCACCGCGGCGGTGCCGCAGGCGAACACCTCGGTCAGCTCACCGCTGTCGGCCTTCTTCGCCCACTCCTCGGTGGAGAACCGCCGCTCCTCCACCGCGTACCCGTGGTCGCGGGCCAGGGTGAGCAGCGACTCGCGGGTGATGCCCGGCAGCAGCGACCCGCTCAGCTCCGGGGTCACCACGCGGGCGTTCTCACCCGAGCCGAGGACGAAGAACAGGTTCATGCCGCCCATCTCCTCGACCCAGCGCCGCTCCACCGCGTCCAGCCACACCACCTGGTCGCAGCCCTGCTCCACGGCCTGCGCCTGGGCCAGGAACGACGCCGCGTAGTTGCCGGCGAACTTGGCCGCGCCCGTGCCGCCCGGCGCGGCGCGCACGTACTCGGTGGACAGCCACACGCTCACCGGCTTGACCCCACCGGAGAAGTAGGAGCCGGCCGGCGAGGCGATCAGGACGTAGAGGTAGTGGTTGGCGGGCCGGTTCACGCCCAGCGTGGCCTCGGTGGAGATCATGAACGGCCGCAGGTACAGCGACTCGTCCGGCTGGGTGGGCACCCACCGCTCGTCCACCGCGACCAGTTCGCGCAGCGAGGCGAGGAAGATCTCGTCGGGCAGTTCGGGCATGGCGATGCGGCGCGCCGAGGCGCGGAACCGCGCCGCGTTCGCGTCCGGTCGGAACGAGGCGATGGAGCCATCGGGTTGGCGGTAGGCCTTGAGCCCCTCGAAGATCGCCTGACCGTAGTGCAGCACCGTGGCCGCCGGCTCCAGTTCAAGCGTGTGGTAGGGCTCGACGCGCGCGTCGTGCCAGCCGTTCACCGAGTTCCAGCGGATCGTCACCATGTGATCGGTGAAGTGCTGCCCGAAGCCCGGCTTGGCCAGTACCTCCGCTACCCGCTCCGGGGTCGCCGGTTGGGGGTGGGGGGTCCGGGAGAAAGGCAACGCTGACGTCATAAGTGCACGGTATCTCGTGGCCGCACGGCTGAGAATCGCCAGGCCGGGGTTGGTGGGAACGCGGAACGGGCCGGCTGGCCGGGCGATCCGCGCGAAGTGGTCACAGCGCGCCCGGCTTCTCCTACCATCGGTGATCGTGAGCCACGACTCGTCCCGAAGCCCGGTCGCCGTGCCGCGCAAGGACACCGGCAACGACGTCCGGGTGTTCGTCCTGTCCGCCGCACTGCCCCTGGCCGCCGGCCTGCTCCTGTTGGACGCCTACGGGCTGATGGGTGTGGCCGGGGTGGTAGTCGGCGGAGTCGCCTGCCTCTGCTTCGGTGTCTGGTGGCTGAATCGGTACCGGGCGCTGGTGCCCCGGCGGCCGAGCACTCAGCTGACGGTGTGGGTCGGCGTGCTGGCGGCCGTGCTGGCCGTGGTGGCGTTCGCGCTGGGCTGACCGCCCCGCCGCGCGTTGCCCGCGGCGATCAGGCCGGTCAGCGCGGTGCCGGCGGCCAGGCCGACGCCGGTGATCAGCAGGCTGTCCACGGGCAGGCTCATGGCCAGCAGCACGCTCAGCGCCAGGCCCAGGCAGGCCGAGCGCATCGGCCAGCCGCGCTCCTCCTGCAGCAGGATGCGGGCCGAGGCGTTGGTGAACGCGTGCGAGAACAGCAGGGCGCACGCGGCCACGCCCACGGCGGTGGCCGGCGGCAGCAGGCCCAGGCCGAGCACCCCGGCCGCGCCGCAGCAGACCGTCGCCGCCCAGCGGCTGGCGGCGGCACGCCGGCCGGTCCGGTCCGCGCCGCACACCCGGCCCAGCCGCAGCGGCAGGTCACCGGCCTCGGCCATGGCCCGCACCGTCCGCCGGGTGTTGCCGAGCACCACGAACAGGGCCGCCGCCGCGGCCACCCCGGCGCCGAGGTCGACCAGCCGGGCCAGCCAGGCCGCGTCCGCGGCCACCATGGCGTCGTGCAGCGGCGCCGGCGACAGGGCCAGCCGCTGCGGGCCGAGCTGGCGCAGCACGGCCGCGCCCACCGCCAGGCACACCAGCAGCACCACCCCGACCACGACCGGCACGGCCAGGCGCAGCCGGCGGGCCGGGTGCCGGGGGTCGGGCGGGGTGGGCGCGGCGATCCGCTCGATCCCGGCGAACGCGAGGAACGTCAGCCCGGCCGCGCCGACCAGGCCGTCGCCGCCGCCGGCGGCCGGCTCACCCAGCGGCGCCACCCCGGTGGCCGGCGGGGCGGGCAGCGCGAAGCAGGCCGCGACCACCAGCGCGAGCACCACCAGCACGAACCCCACCACCAGCGCGCTGGCCGCCGTGGTGAACCGCACGCCGAGCCCGGTCAGCACGGTGACCGCGACCAGCACGGCCACCCCGGCCAGCAGCGGCTGCCCGGGTAACAGGTAGCGGCCGAACGTGCCGGCCAGCGCGGCCATCACCGCCACCCGGGACAGCAGGTGGGCGCTGCCCGCGATGCGCGCCGGCCACGGGCCCAGCTGCTCGCGGGCGAACCCGTAGCCGGCGGCGGCGGCCGGGTAGGCCCTGGCCTGGTCGGCGGTGGAGAACGCGCAGCACAGCGCGGTGATGGCGGCCAGCGGCAGGGCGGCGAGCAACCAGGGGCCGGCGTACCCGGAAGCGGGGGCCAGGCCGGTGAAGACACCGGCGCCGAGCATCGCGGCGAGGCCGAGCACCACGGTTCCGGACGCGCGTGAGCCCCGGTGCGGTGAGTGCGTCACAGCCACCACAGTTTCAGATTCCCCCTGCCGCAGGTACTCCCAGCCCGCCGTTCGCACGGAACCCGCCGGATTTTTGACCCACTTGGCCCAGCGGCGACGGTGCCGTCGCCGAGGGTGACCAGCGGGCCACCTCGGGTCCGGGTGACGCGCTCGCCCTAGCATGCGTGCACATCGCAGTGTTGCCGGCGCAAAAACCGGCGGGTGAACGTTCGCCGACGGCACCGGCAACTCCAGGCAGTGACAACTCAACACCAGGGAGCCCACGTGTCCGTGCCCAAGTTGGCCCTCACCGACAACGAGATAGCCAGGCGTTCCGCTGACGCGGTGGTGATCGGCACTGTCCAGGGCGAGGACGGACTCGTGCTCGCCGACGGCGCCGCGGCCGTGGACGCCGCGTTCGAGGGTCGGTTGCGCGACCTGCTCGACACCCTCGGCGCCACCGGGCGGGCCGAGGAGGTCGTGAAGCTGCCCAGCGCGGGCGCGCTGGCCGCGCCGCTGGTCGTCGCGGTGGGCCTGGGCAAGCCGGCCGCCGACGCGGCCAGCTCGGCTGACCAGGTGCGCCGGGCCTCGGGCGCGGCGGCCCGCGCGCTCGGTGGCCGCAGCCGGGTGATCAGCACCCTGTCCAGCACCCACCTGCAGGCCGCGGCCGAGGGCCTGGTCCTGGGCGGCTACACGTTCACCCGGTACAGGTCGGCGGCCGGGAACAACGCGGCGCCGGAGCGGATCGAGCTGGTCAGCCCGGCCGAGGGCAGCGCGAAGGAGCACAAGGCCGCGCTGAAGACCGCGACCGAGACCGCCGCCGCCGTGTTCGCCGTGCGCGACCTGGTGAACACCCCGCCCAACGACCTGTTCCCCGCCTCGTTCGCCGAGCGCGCCGCCGAACTGGGCCGCGCCGCCGGGCTGGACGTCGAGGTGCTGGACGAGAAGGCCCTGCGCAAGGGCGGCTACGGCGGCATCCTGGGCGTGGGCGGCGGGTCCAGCCGCCCGCCGCGCCTGGTCCGGCTGGCCTACCGGCCGGCCAAGGCGCGCAAGCGGATCGCGCTGGTCGGCAAGGGCATCACCTTCGACACCGGCGGCATCTCGATCAAGCCGGCCGCCAAGATGGACGAGATGACCTCGGACATGGCCGGCGCCGCGGCCGTGGTCGGCGCGGTCGTGCTGGCCGCGAAGCTGAAGCTGCCGGTGGAGGTGGTGGCCACCGTGCCGATGGCGGAGAACATGCCCTCCGGCACCGCCTACCGGCCCGGCGACGTGCTGACCATGTACAACGGCACCACCGTCGAGGTGCTCAACACCGACGCCGAGGGCCGGCTCATCCTGGCCGACGCCATCGCCAGGGCCTGCGAGGACCAGCCCGACTACCTGGTCGAGACCTCCACGCTGACCGGTGCGCAGCAGGTCGCGCTCGGCACCCGCACGTCCGGTGTGATGGGCAGCGACGAGTTCCGCGACCGGGTCGCCGAGCTGGGCCGCTCCGTCGGGGAGAGCGCCTGGGCCATGCCGCTGCCCGAGGAGCTGCGCGCCGACCTGGACTCGCGCATCGCCGACCTGGCCAACGTCACCGGGCACCGCTGGGGCGGCATGCTGGTGGCCGGCTGCTTCCTGCGCGAGTTCGTGGCCGACGGCGTGCCGTGGGCGCACATCGACATCGCCGGTCCCGCGTTCAACACCGGCGGCCCCTGGGGGTACGTGACCAAGGGCGGCACCGGCGTCCCGCTGCGCACCATCGCGGCGGTGCTCGCCGACATCGCCGCCAACGGCTGACCCACCCGGTCCGCCGGCTCGGCCGCGGCGCGCGCGGGGCGTCTCAGACGGTGTCCTTGCCCCGCTCGCGCCGCTCGGCCGCGCGTTTGCGCGCGGTGTAGTCGCGCATCCGCTGCGGGTAGCCGACCAGGCCCACGTCGTAGACGGGAATGCCCAGCTTGTGGCCAAGCCGGCGGGCCGCGTCCGGGCCGTCGATCCGGCGTCTGGTCCACTCCCCGTCGTGGGCGACGAGCACCACAGTGGTTTCCGTCACCGTGGTGCGCGGCTCGACGAACGCCTCCACCCCCCGCCTGGCCGCGGTCCACTGCTCCAGGTGCGTGGTGTCGTGCGAGGTGGCCGAACGCAGCTGGCCCGGCCGCTGCTTCCTGCGAAAACGATCAAACAGCCCCACCTGGCTCCTCCTCGTCTCGGCTGTTTCGATCGTGCCAGCTCGACCACTCCCCGTGTTCAGCCCGTACCGGTAGGGGTATTACCCGGTGGTCAGGAGTACGGACGTCCCGGCCCGCTTCGCCAGCTCACCACTTGTGGTGACAAGATGGCAGCTGGCCACGCGTCCACCGGCGTGAACGGCCCGAAACACGTGAACCAATCGATGCCTCCCACTAGGAGAGACTCGTGACCGACACCTCCGCCGACCTGGTCATCCTCGGCGGCGGCTCGGGCGGCTACGCCTGCGCCTTTCGCGCGGCCGAGCTGGGCCTGTCCGTCGTCCTGGTGGAGAAGGACAAGCTCGGCGGCACCTGCCTGCACCGCGGCTGCATCCCGACCAAGGCGCTGCTGCACGCCGCCGAGGTCGCGGACACCGCGCGCGAGGGCGACCAGTTCGGGGTGAAGAGTTCCCTGGAGGGCATCGACATCGCCGGGGTCCAGTCCTACAAGGACGGTGTGGTCGCCGGCCTGTACAAGGGCATCCAGGGCCTGTTCAAGGCCAACAAGGTGACCACGGTGGCGGGCACCGGCACGTTCGTGGCGCCCAACGTGGTCGAGGTCGACGGCGACCGCTACATCGGCAAGAACGTGGTGCTGGCCACCGGTTCCTACGCGCGCAGCCTGCCCGGTCTGGAGATCGGCGGCCGGATCATCACCAGCGACCAGGCGCTGACCCTGGACTTCGTGCCCGAGAAGGTGGTCGTGCTCGGCGGCGGGGTCATCGGCGTGGAGTTCGCCAGCGTGTGGCGGTCCTTCGGCGCCGAGGTGACCATTGTGGAGGCCCTGCCCAGGCTGGTGCCCAACGAGGACGAGTGGGCGTCCAAGCAGCTGGAGCGGGCGTTCCGGCGGCGCGGCATCGCCTACAAGACCGGGGTGCGGTTCACCGGCGCCACCCAGACCGACAGCGGCGTGACCGTCTCGCTGGAGTCCGGCGAGCAGCTGGACGCGGACGTGCTGCTGGTCGCGGTGGGCCGGGGCCCCAACAGCGCCGGCCACGGCTACGAGGAGGCCGGGGTCCGCATCGAGCGCGGGTTCGTCATCACCGACGAGCGGCTGCGCACCAACCTGCCCGGCGTGTACGCCGTGGGCGACCTGGTGCCTGGCCTGCAGCTCGCGCACCGCGGGTTCCAGCAGGGCATCTTCGTGGCCGAGGAGATCGCCGGCCTGAACCCGAAGGTGATCGACGAGGCGGGCATCCCGCGGATCACCTACTGCAAGCCCGAGGTCGCCTCGGTCGGCCTGACCGAGGCAGCCGCCAAGGAGAAGTACGGGGCGGCCGAGACCTACGTCTACAGCCTTGCCGGCAACGGCAAGAGCCAGATTCTCAAGACCGCCGGCGGGGTCAAGCTGGTCAAGGCGCCAGACGGCCCGGTTGTCGGTGTGCACCTGGTCGGCGAGCGCGTTGGCGAGCTGATCGGCGAGGCACAGTTGATCTACAACTGGGAGGCGTTCCCAGAGGACGTGGCACCGTTGATCCACGCCCACCCAACACAGTCCGAAGCGCTTGGCGAGGCGCACCTCGCCCTGGCCGGCAAGCCCCTGCACGTGCACGGCTGACGTCGGCACCAAGTCAGCCAAGCGAGCGATAAGTACTGAGGAGTCAGCGAACGATGGCCTTCTCCGTCCAGATGCCGGCACTCGGCGAGAGCGTGACCGAGGGCACCGTCACCCGGTGGTTGAAGCAGGAAGGTGACCGGGTCGAGGTGGACGAGCCGCTGCTCGAAGTGTCCACCGACAAGGTCGACACCGAGATCCCCTCGCCCGCGGCGGGGTACCTGCAGCGCATCGTCGCCCAGGAGGACGACACCGTCGAGGTGGGTGGAGAACTCGCCGTCATCGGTGACGAGCCCGGCGGCGGCGCTGCCCCGGCGGGTGGCGGCGGCGCCCAGGCCGCGGCCGAGCAGCCGCAGGCCTCCGCGCCCGAGCAGCCGGCCCAGCCCGCCCCAGCCCAGCCCGCCCCGGCCGCCGCGCCCTCGACCGGCGCGGCCAGCGGCACCCCGGTGACCATGCCCGCGCTGGGTGAGAGCGTCACCGAGGGCACCGTCACCCGGTGGCTCAAGCAGGTCGGCGACACCGTCGAGGTGGACGAGCCGCTGCTGGAGGTGTCCACCGACAAGGTCGACACCGAGATCCCCTCGCCGGTGGCCGGCACCCTGCTGGAGATCACCGCGGACGAGGACGCCACCGTGGAGGTCGGCGGCCAGCTGGCCGTGATCGGCGACGCCTCGGCCGCGCCCGCCCCGGCGCCCGCCGCCCCGGCTGCCCCGGCTCCGGCCGCCCCGGCTCCGGCCGCGCAGGCCCCGGCCGCACCGGCGCAGCCCGCGCCCGCCCCGGCGCCCGCCGCCCCGGCTGCCCCGGCTCCGGCTGCCCCGGCTCCGGCCGCCCAGGCGCCGGCCGCACCGCAGGCCAAGGCCGCCGAGGGTGAGGGCCCGTACGTGACCCCGCTGGTGCGCAAGCTGGCCGCGGAGCACGGCATCGACCTGGCCACGCTCAAGGGCACCGGCGTGGGCGGTCGGATCCGCAAGCAGGACGTGCTCGCCGCGGTCGAGGCCAAGAAGGCGCCCGCGCCGGCCGCCCCGGCCCCCGCCGCGGCGCAGCGGCCCGCCGCACCGTCGGTGGAGCCCTCGGCCGAGGCCAAGGCGCTGCGCGGCAAGACCGAGAAGATGCCGCGCCTGCGCCAGATCGTGGCCAAGCGCACCCGCGAGTCGCTGGCCGTGTCCGCGCAGCTGACCCAGGTGATCGAGGTGGACGTCACCAAGATCGCCCGGCTGCGCCAGCGCGCCAAGGCCGCCTTCGAGCAGCGGGAAGGCGTGAAGCTGACCTTCCTGCCGTTCTTCGCCAAGGCCACGGTGGAGGCGCTCAAGCAGCACCCCAAGCTCAACGCGTCGATCAACGAGGAGGCCCAGGAGGTCACCTACCACGCGGCCGAGCACCTGGGCATCGCCATCGACACCGAGCGCGGCCTGCTCAACGCGGTGATCCACAACGCCGGCGACCTCAACCTGGCCGGCCTGGCGCACAAGATCGCCGACCTGGCCGCCAGGGCGCGGGCGAACAAGGTCACCCCGGACGAGCTGGCCGGCGGCACGTTCTCGCTGACCAACCTGGGCAGCAACGGCGCACTGTTCGACACGCCGATCATCGTGCAGCCGCAGGTGGGCATCCTGGGCGCGGGCATCGTGAAGAAGCGCCCGGTGGTGGTGACCGACGAGAACGGCGACGACACCATCGCCATCCGCTCCATGGTCTACCTGCCGCTGACCTACGACCACCGGCTGGTGGACGGCGCGGACGCGGGCCGCTTCCTCACCACGATCAAGAACCGGCTGGAGGAGGGCGCGTTCGAGGCCGACCTGGGCCTGTGATGTGACCGCTTCCCGGTGAACCGGGGCCGCCACGCGCGGCTCGAAGACCGGTGGGGGCCTGCCGCGGACCACGTGGCGGGCCCCTGGTCTTTTCGGGCCAGCCACCACGGCCACCAGTGCATTTTCCGGCCGGATGCCGCACGATCAAGGTATGCGCGTGGTGGTGGCCGGGTCGTCCGGGCAGATCGGCTCCAGTCTGGTTCCGCTGTTGCGGTCGGCTGGGCACGAGGTCGTCCGGCTGGTCAGACGCCGGCCGCACGCGCCTGACGAACGCGGCTGGGACCCGCCGGCCGGGCGCATCCAGCCGGGCGCGCTGGACAGGGCGCGGGCCGTGGTCAACCTGTGCGGCGCGGGTGTCGGCGACCGGCGCTGGACCCAGGCCCGCAAGCAGCTGCTGCTGGACAGCCGCACGGTGCCCACCGAGGTGCTGGCCGCGGCCGTGGTCGAGCACGGGGTGCCCACGCTGGTGAACGCCTCGGCCGTGGGCTACTACGGCGACACCGGCGACGAGGTGGTGGACGAGCGGTTCCCGGCCGGCCGGGGTTTCCTCGCCGACCTGGTCCGCGAGTGGGAGGCCGCGACCGGTGCGGCGGCCGCCGCCGGCGTGCGCGTGGTGCTGCTGCGCACCGGCCTGGTGCTCGGCCCGGCCGGCGGGCTGCTCGGCCGGCTCCGGCCGCTGTTCGGCGCGCTGCTCGGCGGCCGGCTGGGCAGCGGCGCGCAGTACTTCCCGTGGATCTCGCTGGACGACGAGATCGGGGCGATCCGGTTCGTGCTGGAACAGCCGGGGGTGGCCGGTCCGGTCAACCTGACCGCGCCGGCACCGGTCACCAACGCCGAGTTCACCAGGGCGATGAGCCGGGCGCTGCACCGGCCGGCCCCGTGGGTGGTGCCCGCGCCCGTGCTGCGGCTGGCCCTGGGTGAGTTCGCCGACGAGGGGGTGCTGGTCGGCCAGCGGGCCGTGCCGGCGGCGCTGCAGCACCACGGCTTCCAGTTCCAGCACCCGGCCCTGGCCGCCGCGCTCGCCGAGCTGGTCGGGACCTGAGGTGAGCCGCCTGCTGGTTGGCGCGCTCGGCCTGGTCCTGGTGGCGGCCTTCGTCGTGCTGGGCCTGGCCGTGGACGACCGGGCGCCCCGGATCGACGTGGTGGTCGCCGAACTGGCCGGCGGGCTGCCCGGCGTGGTGCGCGCGGCGGCGGCCCCGGTCAGCCTGGTGCTCAGTCCGGGCCTGGCCTGGCTGGGCCTGTTCCTGCTGGCCGTGGCGGCGCTGCGGGCGCTGCGCGGTGGCCGGCCCCGGCTGGCCGGCCTGCTGGTGCGGGCCGGGGTGCTGCTCGGCAGCTGTTGGGGGCTGGTGATGCTGACCCGCTACGGCTTCCAGCGCACCCGGCCGATCAGCTTCCCGGTGTGGGCCTACCCCAGTGGCCACACCACGGCCACGACCGCGGTCGCGGTGACCGCCGTGGTGCTGACCGCCTGGCTGGCCCGGCGCTGGCTGCGGGTGGCGGTGCTGCTGGCCGGCCTGGCCGTGGTGGTGGTCGCGGTCAGCCGGGTCGTGCTGGGCATGCACTGGCCGACCGATGTGGTGGGTGCCACGCTCGGGGTGGTCGGTGTCGGACTGCTGGCCGCGACCGCCCTGGGGCTGCTCCCGGTCGGCCAGACCCAGTCGGGCCAGTCCCGGTCGGGTCAGCCCCAGTCGGTTCCGAGCGGGACGGGGCGGGTCGAGTCGGGCGGGGACCGGTCGGGGCAGGCGGAGCCGCGTCCGGGGCAACCCCCGCGGCGCTGACCTGTGCCAGGAGCTGACCTGTGCCAGGAGCTGACCTGTGCCGGGAGCTGATCTGTGCCGGGCGTGACACCGCCGCGGCCGTGCCGATGTGGAGCAGGAGCGTAGGGTCGAGCCGTGACCGCTGACTCCTCCTGCCGTGCCGCTGACACCCCTGTTGACGTGCGCCGTCTTGGCACCATCGACTACCGCGCCGCCTGGGACCTGCAACGGGAACTGGTGCGGGCGCGGGCGGACGGGGACGGCCCGGACACCCTGCTGCTGCTGGAACACCCGGCCGTGTACACGGCCGGCCGCCGGACCAGCGACGACGAGCGACCCACCGACGGCACCCCGGTCATCGACGTGGACCGGGGCGGCAAGATCACCTGGCACGGCCCCGGCCAGCTGGTCGGCTACCCCATCATCGGGCTGGCCGAACCGGTGGACGTGGTCAACTACGTGCGCCGGCTGGAAGAGGCCCTGATCGCCGTGTGCGACCAGCTCGGGGTGAAGACCGGGCGGGTCGAGGGGCGCAGCGGGGTGTGGCTGCCCGCCGACGACCACGGCGTCGAGCGCAAGATCGCGGCGATCGGCATCCGCGTGCAGCGTGGCGTGACCATGCACGGGTTCGAGATCAACTGCGACGCCGACCTGACCCAGTTCGACCGGATCGTGCCGTGCGGCATCCGGGACGCCGGCGTGACCTCGCTGTCGGCTGAGCTGGGCCGCGACGTGTCCGTGGCCGAGGTGCTGCCCCTGGCCACCGAGGCCGTGCTGGCGGCGCTGGACGGCCACCTGCCGGTGACCGACCGCTGGCTGGACCGGCCGGAGCCGAGCAGCCCCGGCGTCACCTTCGCGCTGCGGAACTGACGCCGCCGAACCGAACCCGGACCACCCTCCACTCCTCTAGTATTCCGGAAATCCGTTCTACTGGAGGAGTGGAGCCATGCGCCTGTCCCGACGCCGCCTGCTCGCGGCCACGGCCGCCGCCGGATCGGCCACCCTGCTCGGTCCCACCCTGCTCGGCCACGCCCCGGTCGCCGCCGCCGCACCACCGGCGCCGGACACCGGCACCGAGCAGGGCTGGCTGGACTGGCTGCGGCGGCACCGCGACCACGCGGCCGTGGTGGTCGACAACGGCTCCGGCGGCCGGATCGCCCACCGGGCCACCGCCGACCACGTGCTCGCCTCCACCATCAAGGTGGTGCACCTGGCCGGCTACGCCACCGCCGTCACCGAGGGCCGGCTCGACCCGGACCAGCAGGTGCGCGTGGGCGACTGGGAGGCGTACTACCCGGGCTTCGACGGCGGCGCGCACGGCCACGCGCTGGCCGCCCTGGGCGTGCCGAACAACGGGGTCGTCGCCACCGACCCCGAGCACCGGGTCAGCGTGGACCAGCTGGCGCACGCCATGATCACCTACAGCGACAACGCCGCCACCGACTACCTGCGCGACCTGCTCGGCGACCCCGTGCTGCGGCGGGCGGCGCACCGCGCCGGATGGCGCGACCCCGACCTGCGGTCCCTGCTCGGCGAGGTGATCCTGCTGATCCTGCCCGAGCGCGCTCCCCGGCCAGGCGCCCCGGCCAGCGTCCGCCGGGCCGTCGGCGACCGGCTGGCCAGGCAGGCCATGTCCGACCCCGACCTGCAGCGCGAACTCACCGAACGGGTGTCCCAGGTCCCCGACTACACCGGCCAGCTCCCCTGGGCCCGGCAACACGGCAAGGGCAGCGCCCGCGACCTCGCCGCCATCCACTCGGCCCTGGCCAGCGGTTCGTTCACCCCGCACGGGGCCGTGCCCGTCGCCCGGGACCACCTGGAACGCCAGGCGCGGGAGAACGGCCCACTGCCGCCCGGGGTGCTCGGCATCGGCTTCAAGGGCGGCTCCCTGCCCGGCGTGCTCAACCTCGCCTACAGCGTGCGCTGGGCGGACGGGCGCGTCGGCGTGGGCGTGGTCCTGGTCGACGGCATCGACCAGGACACCCAGGCCGACGCCATGCCCCTGGCCCTGCTGATCCAGCACGCCCTGGCCGACCCGGCCTGGCTGGACCGCCTCGCCACCGCCCTCACCGGCTGAGCCGGCGCGGCCAGGCCCGCGGCGCGGACCAGCCGACCAGCCAGCGGGGCGGTGGCTACGGCGGGTGGGCCGCGCCGGGCATGCTTGGCCCATGACCGAGGAGACAGCCGATCAGCCGGACCTGGCCGGCCGGGTCGCGGAGTTGGAGCGCCGGGTGGCCGCGCTGGAGGGCCGCCGAGAACCGGCCGACGGCCAGCAGCAGCGGCCCGCCGGGCTGCCGGACGAGCCGCTCGGCCAGCTCGGCTACCAGGGTCAGGTGCGCCACCCCTACGAGCTGGAGTGGCGGATCAGCGTGGAGCCGGGCGCGGTGCTCGCGCTGCCGGATCTTCCCCGCATCGACGTGCTGGCCGCGCTCGGCCACCAGGTGCGGGTGACCGTGGTGCGGCTGCTGGCCACCGAGGGACCGCAGCCGGCGGCGGCACTGCAGGCCGCCGCCGGACTGGGCTCGCCGGGCCAGCTCTACCACCACCTCAAGTCGCTGACCAGCGCCGGCGTGGTGGAGCAGGACAAGCGGGGCAGCTACCGCATCCGCCCCGCGGCACTGATCCCCACCCTGGTGCTGCTCACCGCCTCGGCCGACATCGCCGGCCAGCTGCGGTGACGCCGCCGGGTGGGGCGGCCACCCCGCCTCAGCCCAGCTGCGGGGCCACCTCGGCGGCAATCAGCTCGACGTGGTCCAGGTCGGACAGGTCGAGCGCCTGCAGGTAGACCCGGGCGATGCCGGTGCGCTCGCGCCAGGTGCCGAGCTTGTCGACCACCTCGGCCGGGGTGCCGGCCAGGCCGTTGGTCCGCAGCTCGTCGACCTCCCGGCCGATCGCCCCGGCCCGCCTGGCCACCTCGGCCTCGTCCCGGCCCACGCAGATCACCAGGGCGACCGAGCGGACGATCTCGGCGGGGTCGCGGTTGATCTCCTGGCAGGCCCGCTCGACCCGCTCGAACTGGGCCAGCGCCGAGTCCAGCGAGCTGAACGGCAGGTTGAACTCGTCGGCGAACCGCGCCGCCAGCGCCGGCGTGCGCTTGAGCCCGTGCCCACCGATCAGCACCGGCGGCCGAGGGCTCTGCGCCGGCTTCGGCAGCGCCGGCGAGTCGGTGAGCTGGTAGTGCTTGCCGGTGAAGGAGAAGGTCTTGCCGACCGGGGTCTCCCACAGCCCGGTGATGATCTCCAGCTGCTCGGCGTAGCGCTCGAAGCGCTCACCCAGCGCGGGGAACGGAAGCCCGTAGGCCTGGTGCTCCTCCTCGTACCACCCGCTGCCGAAGCCGAACTCCACCCGGCCGCCGGACATCTGGTCGACCTGGGCCACGCTGATCGCCAGCGGGCCCGGGTGGCGGAAGGTCGCCGCGGTCATCAAGGTGCCGAGGCGGATCCGCGAGGTTTCCCTGGCCAACCCGGCCAGGGTGGTCCACGCGTCGGTCGGGCCGGGCAGCCCGCTCACCGACCCCATCTTCAGGTAGTGGTCGGACCGGAAGAACGCGTCGTAGCCGGCGTCCTCCGCACAGCGCGCCATGCGGAGCAGATCGTCGTAGCTGGCCCCCTGCTGGGGCTCGGTGAAGACCCTGAGTTTCACCGGCCCAATCTACGATCCCCACCCGGCCGGGACCACCGAAGCCGGTCGGACCCCGGTGCGGACCGGCGGGGCCGCCGCCACCGGTGCGCGCCAGGTCCACTTCGGACCGTCCACTGGGAACGGTCCGTCAGCGGCTCCCGGGTGCCGCGTCCGCGCCACCGGCCTCGGCGGCCGCGGCCTGGATGTCGGCGAGCATCCGCTGCCGCCGCGCCGAGTCGATCAGCTGCCCGGCGACGACGACCGCGTGGATGCGCGTGGTGTTGCCGATGTCGGCCAGCGGGTCGGCGTCGAGCACCACCAGGTCCGCGTACTTGCCCGGCTCGACGGTGCCCTGGACGTGCTGGGTGCCCAGGAAGCGCGCCGGCTCCAGGGTGGCGGTCTGCAGGGCCCGCATGGGCGTGAGCCCGGCGGCCACGCACAGGGCCAGTTCGGTGTGCAGGTCGAAGCCGTGGAAGCCGAAGATCGTCGGGTTGTCGGTGCCGGCCAGCAGCCGCACCCCGGCCTCGTCCATCGCCTTGGTGATGGCGAGCCGCCGCTGGAACAGCACGGCGCGCTGGGCCGCCTCCTCGGCGGTGCGGCCCCGGGTGTACAGCTCGTCGTGCACCCACTCCCAGATGCCCGGCAGGCTGGCCGGCAGGTACTTCAGCCGGTCGTCGGCGAGCGAGCCGAGGTGGGGCAGGTCGAGCATGCGGTGCATGGTCAGCGTGGGCGTGTACGCGACCCCGTTGGCGACCAGCTGGCGGAACACCCGGTCCGCGGTGAACGGGCTGTAGCTGTGCGCCGCCGCCCACTCGACGCGGTTGACCTGGTGGAACCAGCCGCTGTAGTCGCCGGCGGCGATGGTGGTCCTGGCCAGCGCGTCGAGGTGCTCGGCCGGGTTCCTGGCCGTGGCCGGGAACAGCGCGTGCACGTGCTCGATGCTGGCCTGGCCGGCCTGGGCGACCTCGACGACCGGGACGTCGTCGGGGATGTGCCCGGCGAAGGGCAGGTCCAGCCGGTGCGCCTCGTCGGCGAGGGCCCGGTAGACGTGCCGGCGCAACCGGGAGTAGACCTTGACGAAGTCGGCGCCCTCCGCCTTGGCGTCGCGGACCGCCTGGCGCGCCTCGGCCTCGGTGCCCACCGCGACGAACGGCACCCCGGCCACGCCCCGCTCACCCCACAGCGAGGGCCGGCCGTCGATCATCTTGCTGGCGATCACCAGCCGGGGCCCGAGCAGGCTGCCCTCGGTGATCCGGCGGCGCCACTCGTGGTGGTGGGCCTGCCCGGCCATCTGACGCACCGTGGTGACCCCGTTGACCAGGTAGAGCGGCAGGTAGACGCGTTCGACGGCATCGGTGTGCAGGTGCATGTCGGCCAGCCCGGGGATGAGGAACTTCCCGGTCAGGTCGACCTCGGCGGCGTCGTCGGGCACCCCGACCTCGCTGGCCCGGCCAACGGTGTGGACGCGCCCGTCCCGGACGACGACGGTCATGTCCGGCCGCGCCGGCGCGCCGGTCGCGTCGATCACGGTGACGTGGGTGAGGGCGAGAGGTGTTGACACTGCTGGCTCTTCTCCTGTGTCGGTGAACCTGGTGAACCCGGGGGCTGTCAGCCGGCCGGGGCTGTCAGCCGGCCGGGGCGTCAACTGGCTGGGGCGTCAACTGGCTGGGGCGTCAACTGGCTGGGGCGTCGGCCGGCGTGCCCGGCCCGGTCCCGGTGGCGCGACCGGTGCGGCCCAGCAGCACGGCGGCGGCGACCGCGGCGGCCACGACGAGGGCGAGGCAGGTGAGCATGGCGGCGCGCACGCCCGCGACGAACGCCTGCTGGGCCGCGGCGCGCAGGGCGGCCCCGACCGGCTCGGGCAGCCGCGCGGCCACGTCGAGCGCGGCGGCCAGGGTGGCCCGCGCGGCCGCCGTGTCAGCCTGGGCCAGCCCGGCCGGGGCGGCGGCGGTGAGGTCCGCCCGGTAGATCGCCGCGTGGACCGCGCCGAGGATCGCGGCGCCGCACGCGGCTCCCAGCTTCTCGCTGGTCTCGATCAGGCCCCCGGCTGCTCCGGCCCGCTCGACCGGCGCGGTGGCGATGATCAGGTCGGCGGTGGTGGCCAGGGTGGTGGCCAGGCCGATGCCCAGCAGGACACCGCCGGACACGATGAGCCAGCCGCCCGAGTCAACGGTCAGCCGGGCCAGCACGGCGAAGCCGGCCGCGGCGGCGGCCAGGCCCGCGCAGACCACCACCGCGGGCCGCGTCCGGGAAGCCAGCGCCGCCACCACCCACGCGCCGGCCACGGCCGAGGCAGCGCCGGGCAGCAGGCACAGCCCGGCCGCCAGCGGGCTCATCCCGGTCACCAGTTGCAGGTGCTGCCCGGTGAACAGCGCCGACCCGACCATGCCGAACGCGGCGAGCAGGTTGGTGCCGACCGCCGCGCTGAACGCCGGGGCGGTGAACAGCGCGAGGTCGATCAGGGGTTCGGTGAGCCGGCGCTGTCGGCGCGCGAACACCCCGCCGAGCACCACCCCGATCCCGATGGCCAGCACGGGCGGTCCGCCGAGGCCGTGCGTGGCCAGCACCTTGATGCCGTAGACCACGGGGAGCACGGCGCCCAGCGACAGCGCCGCGCTCAGCAGGTCCACCCGGGCGTGCGCGCTGCCCCGCGACTCGGGCAGCAGCAGCGGGCCGAGCACCACCAGCACGGCCATGACCGGCACGTTGACCAGGAACGCCGCCCCCCACCAGAAGTGCTGCAGCAGGGCGCCGCCGAGCAGCGGCCCGAGCGCGGCGCCGGCGGCGAACCCGCCGGTGACGATGGCGATCGCGGTGCTCCGCTGCCGCGCGTCCCCGAACAGGTGGCGGACCAGGGCCAGGGTGGCCGGCATCAGGGTGGCTCCGGCCGCGCCGAGCAGCGCCCTGGCCGCGATCAGCATCGGCGGGTTCACCGAGGCGGCGGCGAGTACCGAGGCCAGCCCGAACGCGCCGGCACCGACCAGCAGCAGCCGGCGCCGACCGATCCGGTCGCCGAGGGCCCCCATCGTGATCAGCAGTCCGGCCAGCAGGAACGAGTAGATGTCGGTGATCCACATCAGCTCGGTGGCGCTGGGCGCGAGTGCGGCGCTCAGCGCGGGCAGCGCCAGGTACAGCACGCTCACGTCCATCGACACCAGCAGGACCGGCAGCAGCAGCACGGCCAGGGCGCTCCACTCACGGCGTCCGGCGCGGGTGTTGCCGGAGGTCACGGTCATAGCCAGCACGCTAACAGCTGTTTCAAACGATCGTTAGATACGGAGGTATGAAACGCTCGTCAGCAGTGGTGGTAGGGTGCCGCCGTGGGAACGCGGGAGGAGTTGCTGAACGGCGCCAAGCGCTGCCTGGCCGAGCGCGGTTACGCGCGCACCACCGTGCGGGACATCGTGGCGGTGACCGGGGCGAACCTGGCCGCGATCAACTACCACTTCGGCACCAAGGACGCCCTGCTCAACCAGGCCCTGCTGGAGTCGGCCAGCGAGGCCGTCGGCGAGATCCTCAACGCGGTCCGCACCGACCCCGACCCGGCCGCACGGCTGCGCACCTTCCTCACCGCACTCACCGAGTCCTTTGTGGACAAGCGGGCGATGTGGGCGACCAACATCGAGGCACTCGCCCAGGCGGCCCACTCACCCGACCTGCGCACCCAGCTGGCCGCCGGCCAGGTGGCGGCGCGCACCGGCCTCGCCGACATGTCCCCCACCACCGACCGGGACGACGAGAGCACGCGCGCCGCCGTGGGCGCGGTGCACATGACCCTGCTGTCCGGGTTGCTCGTGCAGTGGATGGTCGCGCCGGACCAGGCGCCAACCGCTGACCTGGTGATCGAGGGACTGCGCACCCTCGGCACCACCCTGGCGAAACCAGCAGCGGACTAGGTGCCCCGCCGCACGCGGCAGTCACCCTCGGCACCGCGGCAGTCGCCCTCGGCACCACCGAACCCAACCGGGGCACCGCCCCAACCAGGGAACCGCTCCAACCAGGGAACCGCCCCAACCGGGAAACCGCGTTGCCCCACCCTGGATCGCGACCGGCCGGGACAAGCACCGCACAGGCCCGATCCGGATTGGCCGGCAACCGTTCTGGAGCGGCAACGCTCCACTCCGGATCACCAGCAGTTCACTCGCACCAGGAGCCGGTAGACAGCCCTCCGACGTGGCTCGTCAACGACCCGCACCCGGTCAACGGCAGTTCGACGGAGAACACGGGACGGTGGCGGTCCACTGACGGCGGATCGGCGGCGGTCCACCTCGCACGGCGGCGACTCCGAACTGCCAGGGACACAGCCGTTCCAGTTCGGAACACCAGCGTTCCCCTCCGGGGTTCGCGCAATCCAGTGCGGCCACCCAAAGCCTCCCATCGGAGCGCCATAGCTCCAGAGTGGAGTGCCGGGAGTCCTATGTGGGGCATGCAGGTTCCACAACGGAACAACCAAGCCCCACTACGGGGCATCGAAATCCCACTTCCACTTCTGGGCAACTTCTGGGCACGGGAGTTCCAGCAGGCTCCCGATCCCGCGCCGGCCCGGGCCTAGCGGTTGTCGGTCGGATCCGGGGTGGGACGGCGGCGCAGGCCCTCCACCACGCGGTCGATCGACCGGGTGACGTCGGCGCTGGCCTTGCGCGGGTCGGGCGAGGTGGCGATGACGGTCGCGGCCGAGGACAGCGCGCCGAACAGCAGCCTGGTGGTGATCTCCACCGGCAGGTCGTCGAGTTCACCGCTGACCACCAGGTTCTCCACCGCCGAGCGGAGCACGCCGAAGCTGAAGCCCTCCTCGGCCTGGCGCCAGCGCTCCCAGCCAAGCACCACCGGGCCCTCGTGCACCACGATGCGCTGGTAGGCGGGTTCCAGGCAGACCTCCACGTAGGCGCGCAGCCCGGCGATGGCCGACTCCCACGGGTCTCCCGGACCGCGCACGATCTCGCCGAGCCGGCCCATCACCTTGGTCTCGACCTCGGCGAAGGCCGCCTCGAACAGTCCCCGCTTGCCGCTGAAGTGGTGGTAGAGCGCGCCCTTGGTGACCCGGGCCCGCTTGGCGACCTCGTCCAGCGAGGTGTCCGCATAGCCGTACCTGGTGAACAGTTCCACCGCACTGTTCACCAGCGCCTGCCTGGTCGTTTCCGAGTACTCCAGGCGCCTTGACCGCACTGTCACCACGTTCACAACGTTACGACATACCGACAGTACGTACCGGTGGTATGTTCGCCACCAGGGGTACGTACCGAGGGTATGCCGCAAACCGCGAGTACGCCCTGGGTCACGATCTAGGGAGGAACGCTCCGTGAGCTGGACCGACCACTACCGACGGCGCAAGGCGCTCGACACCGTGCTCGCCAGGGCCGAGGCAGATCCGGCCGCCCCGCTGACCGGCACCAGCACCAGCCCCGCCCGGGACCTCGTCGCCCAGACCAGCGCTGACCAGCACAGCCCCAACCACCACAGCCCCAACCACCGCAGCGCCCACCACCGCAGCGCCCACCAGGACAGCGCTGACCAGGACAGCGCCGGGCCGGCCGAGGTGTTCGGCAGCACCGAGGAACTGGTGCTGGCCCTGCACCACAAGTGGATGCAGCAGCTCACCGGGCGGGTGGGGGTGGCACTGGCCGAGGCCGAGCGCTCGCCGGACGGCGACCGCGGTGACGCGGTGGGTCGGGCCTGGCTGGCCACCGCCGAGGCGCAGCCGGTGCTGCGGGCGGTGCTCGACGCCCACCTGGACACCACCCGACCGGCGCTGCGGGCCGCGGCCGAACGGGAACAGCGGATGGTCGCCCTGGCCTCGGGCATGGCCGAACTGACCGAGCCGGCCGCCCAGACCGCCGCCATCGGAGCGGCGTTCATCACACTCCTGCGCTCGGCGCCCACGCACACGGTGGCTCGCCGCAGGTCGACACGGTCGGTGCGGCCCGAGCCGGTTTCCGCGGTCGAGCGGTAACCCGACGGAGTGGCGCGCGCCACCCGGTGGCGAGTACTTGTGTCGGCATGACGAAGTGGACCGAGGCCGCGCTGCCCGACCAGTCCGGCCGCACCGTGCTCATCACCGGCGCGAACTCGGGTCTGGGGCTGCGCAGTGCGATGGTGCTGGCCAGCAAGGGCGCCAGGGTGCTGCTGGCCTGCCGGTCCGCGGAGCGCGGCCGGCGGGCCGTCGAGCGGGTCGGCGCGGGCGGCGGTCGGGCCGAGTTCGTCCAGCTCGATCTGGCCGACCTCGCCTCGGTGCGGTCGGCCGCGGCGGAGGTCCGGGACCGCACCGGCGACGCCCTGGACGTCCTGATCAACAACGCCGGGGTGATGGCCCCGCCGCTCGGCCGCACCAAGGACGGCTTCGAGACGCAGTTCGGCGTCAACCACCTGGGGCACGCCGCGCTCACCTGGCTGCTCATGCCGGCGCTGCGCAACTCGGCGACCGGGGCCGCGCGGGTGGTGGCCGTGTCCAGCCAGGCACACCGGTTCGGTCGGCTGGACCTGGCCGACCCCAACTTCGAGACCAGGCGCTACCGCGGCTGGCAGGCCTACGGCCAGTCCAAGCTGGCCAACCTGCTGTTCACGCGGGAACTGGACCGCCGGGCGAGGGCGGCCGGCCTGTCCCTGGTCAGCGTGGCCGCGCACCCGGGTTTCGCCGCCAGCGAGCTGGCCCCGAGCATGGGCCGCAACCACCGCAGCGGCCTGTTGGAGCAGGCCAGCCGGGTGATCAGCTCGCTGGTGGCCCAGCCGGTGCGGCAGGGCGCGCTCCCCCAGCTGTACGCGGCCACCGCACCGGGGGTGCGGGGCGGCGAGTACTACGGGCCGGACGGGTTCGGCGAGGTGCGCGGCTATCCCAAGCGGGTCGCCATGTCCTCGGCGGCCACGGACGACCACGCGGCGGCCCGGCTGTGGGAGCTGACCGCCGACCTGACCGGTGTCACCCCGGACCCCGCCTAGCCGCGGTCCGGACGGGCCCGTTCGGCGGGTTGGGGACGGCCCGGTGGCAGCCCGCGGCCGCCCCGCCCCGACTTGCCCGCACCCCAGGGGTCGGCAACGCTTTGTGATGTTGAATGCGCTGGTGGTCGCGCGTGCCGCCGCTGATGGCGGGTTCCGTGGGGCGGGGCGTAGGGTGGGTCGGTGACCGTCGCACCAGAGGGCCGGAAGCTGTTGCGGCTGGAAGTCCGCAACAGCCAGACGCCCATCGAGAAGAAGCCTTCGTGGATCAAGACCCGCGCCAAGATGGGCCCCGAGTACCGGGAACTCAAGGGCCTGGTCCGCCGGGAGGGTCTGCACACGGTCTGTGAGGAGGCCGGGTGCCCCAACATCTACGAGTGTTGGGAGGACCGCGAGGCGACCTTCCTCATCGGTGGCGACCAGTGCACCCGCCGCTGCGACTTCTGCCAGATCGACACGGGCAAGCCGGCCGAGTTCGACCGGGAGGAGCCGCGCCGGGTCGCCGAGTCCGTGCAGGCCATGGGGCTGCGGTACTCCACGGTGACCGGGGTGGCCAGGGACGACCTGCCCGACGGCGGCGCCTGGCTGTACGCCGAGACCGTCCGGCAGATCCACCAGCTCAACCCGGGCACCGGCGTGGAGCTGCTGATCCCCGACTTCAACGCCGACCCCGACCAGCTGGCCGAGGTCTTCGGGTCGCGGCCGGAGGTGCTGGCGCACAACCTGGAGACCGTGCCGAGGGTGTTCAAGCGCATCCGGCCGGGCTTCCGCTACGAGCGTTCGCTGGAGGTCATCACCCGGGCCCGCGAGGCCGGGCTGGTGACCAAGTCCAACCTGATCCTGGGCATGGGCGAGGAGCCGGCCGAGGTGGTGGCGGCGCTGCGGGACCTGCACGCGGCCGGCTGCGAGATCATCACCATCACCCAGTACCTGCGGCCGAGCGTCCGGCACCACCCGGTGGACCGCTGGGTCAAGCCGGAGGAGTTCGTCGAGCACGCCAAGGCGGCCGAGGAGATCGGCTTCACCGGCGTGATGGCCGGACCGCTGGTGCGCTCCTCCTACCGGGCCGGGCGGCTGTACGCGCAGGCCGTGCGGCGGCGCGGCGAGCAGCTCCCGGAGAACCTGGCCCACCTGCTCGACGCGGGTTCGGCGGCGCAGGAGGCCAGCTCCCTGCTCACCCGCTGAACGCGGCACACCCCAGCAGGTCAACCGCACCGCCCCGATGTTCCCGCACTGCCGGGACCACTCGGGGCGGTGCTTTTTTCTCGCCGGACACCCGAGACCGACACTCGGGACAGAAGACATCATTGATGTCATAATGACATCATGGATGCCAATGAGCGTGACGGTACTCCGGTGGCGCTCGACGCGCTGCTCGCCGAGGTGGTGCGCCGGCTGTGGCCGCTGCACCGCACGGTGGTGCGCGCGGCGGAGCGGGTGCTGGCCGGCACCGGGGTCACCCCGGGGCAGCACGCGGTCCTGGACCACCTGCACGCCACCGGTCCGCACACCGTGCCCCAGGTGGCCAGGGCGTTGGGCCTGGACCGGCAGCCGGTCCAGCGGCTGGTGAACGACGCGGCCGCCCTCGGCCTGGTCGAGGCGGTGCCCAATCCGGAACACCGGCGCTCCCACCTGATCCGCCTCACCGCTCGGGGCACGGCCGTGATCACCGGCATCCAGCGGGCCGAACGGCGTGAACTGCACCGTCGCCTGTCCGACGACGTCACCCCGGCCGAGGTCGCCACGGCACTGCGGGTGCTGGACCGGCTCGGCGAGGCGTTCCACCGCCTCGGCCAGGACACCCCCGACCAGCGCGACCAGGACGGCGCCCCGGACGGCGACGACGGCGGCAACGACGACGGCGACGACGGCGGCGCGCCCGAGCGAGCCCCACGCATCCCACCCCACACCGGAGGAGACCCGACATGACCCAGGCCCAGCCCACCTCGCTCGGCCACGCGCCCGTGCCCGGCGGTGAACTGCGCTACGAGACGGCGGGCAGCGGACCCGCCGTGGTGCTGCTGCACGGCGGCATGCTCGACATGGGCATGTGGGACGAGCAGTTCTCCTGGCTGGCCGGCCTGGGCCACCGGGTGATCCGCTACGACGCCCGCGGCCACGGCGGCTCCTCGTCGGTGACCGGGGACTACGCCCACCAGGAGGACCTGGCCGCCCTGCTGGCGCACCTCGACATCACCGACGCGACGCTGGTGGGCCTGTCCCTGGGCGCCCGGACCGCCCTGGACACCGCGATCGCGCACCCGCAGCTGGTGTCGGCCCTGGTGCTGGCCGCGCCCGGGGTCAGCGGCCGGCCGTTCACCGATCCGTTCGTGCGGCACCACCTGGCGCTGCAACTGGCCGCGCTGGAGGACACCAGCGGCGCGGCACCGTTCGTGGAGCACTTCCTGCGGATGTGGGTGGACGGCCCGCACCGCGACCCCGCGCGGACGCCTCCGGCGCTGCGGGAGCGGCTGCGGGCCTCGGCCGAGCACAACGTCACCCGGCACGCGCGCGGCCTGGGCGCCGGCCGCGCCCAGGAGGTGGGTGCGGCGGACCGGCTCGGACAGATCCGGGTGCCGACCCTGGTGCTGCACGGCGACCTGGACAGCACCGACATCGTGGGCAACGCCGAGCACATCGCGCGCGGGGTGTCCGGTGGTGTCCGGCACGTGTGCGTCACCGGGGTCGCGCACATGATCAACCTGGAGGCCCCCGACCGGTTCAACCGGGAACTGCGGGACTTCCTGGCCACACAGCAGGCTGACACCACGGCCGACTGACACCACAGCAGGCTGATCAGCGCAGCAGGGTGATCAGCGCAGCAGGCGGGCCACCAGAGCCGGCTGAGCGCCGTGCCTGGCCAGCGAGCACCTCAGCCGCTGGCGGCGCCGGCCGCCGGTGCCCGCCCTGGCCGCACCCGCCGCCAGGCCACCACCAGGAAGGCCACCAGCCCCAGCAGCGGCAGGGTGCTGATCGACCAGCTCACCGCCATGGGCGGGCCGGGCTGGGCGAGCACGGTCAGCCCGGTGAGTTCGCCGACACCCGGACCGGCCGGACCGTCGATGGTGAACCGGAAGGTCCACTGGCCCTCGACCGGCAGCGCCCGCACGTCCAGGCCCCACACGTCGCGCTTGCGCGGGTGGCGGGCCAGCGGCTGGGGCCGGGCACCGGGGTTGTCCGGCCCGATCGCGGTCAGCGTGCCGGACTTGCCGGCGATGCCGTCGTCGGGGGTGAACGTGAAGTCCAGGGACCGCATGGCGTGCAGCGGCCAGGTGCTGAACCCGACGGTCATCCCGTACGGCCCGACCTGCACCCGCTCGGTGTGCACGGTCTCCACCGGCTGGTACTCCTCGGCCGCCGCGGGCGCGGTCGCGGCGGCGGTCAGGCCCACCGCGGCCAGCAGTGCCACCGCGCCCGTGCGCAGCCTGGCCGCCACTGCCCGCCCGGTCACCGTGCCCCCTCGGGTGAGACCGGGGTGGCGGCGGCGGTCGCGCCGGGCGGCACACCGGGCGCGGACCGGCCGGCCGGCACGTCGGCGACGCCGCGCAGCATGATGCCGAACCCGCGGCCCAGCAGGCCCGCGGCCAGGCCGGCCACGGCGCCCAGTGCCGCGGTGGCCGCCAGGGTGGCCGTGCCGGGCAGGTGCGTGCCGTACAGCCAGTGCTGCTGCACCCCGTTGAGCCCGGCGACCAGCGCGCCGCCGAGCGCCCCGGTGGCGAGCCCGGCGGCCCGGCCCGGCCCGGTGCGCCGCCGACTGGTCCAGCGCGGCAGGTCGACCAGGGCGCCGACGGCGACCGCGCACACCGGCATGAGCGCGGGCATCACCGGGATCGCCAGCGCGTAGTCGCGCAGCGGCAGGCCGACCAGGTCGGCGTAGGCGTGCGCGGCCCACGGCGAGAACCACCAGAACACCGCCTGCAGCAGGGCCAGCACCGCGGCGGTGGCCAGGCCGCCGCCGGGCCGGCGGCTGGCGAACTCGCTGGCCAGCACCAGCAGCAGCGTGGTCAGGAAGGCCAGCCCCACGGCCACCGCGTCGACCACGCCGTCCAGGCCCTGCAGGCCGAGCACGGTGACCGTGCTGAACGCCAGCAGCATGGCCGTGCTGACCACCACGCCGGGCGGCCCCCAGCGGTGGCGCCGGCCGGCGGCGAACACCACGATCGTGCCGATCATGGTGCCGGTGACCGACAGCAGCAGGCCGATGTGCGGTGGCGAGTCGATCACCGCGTCAAACCCGTACAGGCTGTGCCACCACTGGTCCCACAGGCCGTAGAGCAGGAACGACGCCGCGCCCACGCCGGCAACCAGGTAGCCGAGCGGCGCGGTGAAGGTCCGGCCGAACACCCCGACCGGCATGCCGCCCAGGGTGGGGTCCACCCGCCGGCCGGCGCGCTGGGCCGCGGTGGTCGCCAGCACCACGGCCAGGCTGGCCAGCCCGGCGACGGCGCTGCCCGAGTACAGGAACAGGTGCGGCAGGGTGAAGAACGTGTCCGGACCGACGTCCTCGTGCCACTGCACGTCCCAGGTCAGGCCGACCAGGGAGAGCGCGCTGCCGCCGAGCAGCGCGCCCGCCGCCGGCAGTCCCAGGGCCGCGGCCCCGGGGCGGGCCTGGGCGTGGTCGGCCGGGCCGGCCCGGCCGACCACCGACCCCGATGCGGTGAACTCCATCCGGTTCGCTCCTTCACTGTCCTGTTCGGAATGTCCTCTTCGGAAAGTCCTGTTCGGAAAGTCCTCTGCAGAGCGTCCGATCGGGAACGTCCTCGTGGAAACGTCCGCATCGGATCGCGGGGCAGGCGCGGGCTGCCGCGGTGCGGCCGCGGTCCCGCATCGGGCGGGACGTCCCCGGCCGCCGGGTACCACGCGGGCCGGGCCGGGCTAACCGGACACCAGCAGCGGGAACACGACCTGGTCGGGCCCGTCGGCGCCGCTGATCGCCACGGTGATCTCCCACTCGCCGGCCATCGGCAGCGCGGCCGCGTCCACCCGGTACCGGCCGGGTCCCTGGGCGGTCGCGGTCAGCGGGGCGATCGCGTGGCCCATCCTCGGCATGACCGGGTCGACGCGCACCGCCGGTGCCGACACGGGCTGGCCGGCCGGGTCGCTGATCTCGACCAGCCAGGCGCCCGCCGCGCCGACCCGGGGCTGGTCCACGGTGAGCCGCACGCTGTGCCGGTCGCTGCCGGCGGTCAGCACCACCGGTCCGGCCGGGGTCGGCCAGAGCAGCCACACCAGGCCGGCGGCGACGACGGCCACGCCGAGCAGCACCGCGAGCACCGGTCGGCGCGCGAGCACCTGGCGGTGGGCGGCGGTGGGGTCGTCAGCCGAGGGCGGCCCGGCGGCCACGGGCGGTCTGTCGGTCACGGGCGGTCTCCCTGCGGGGTGGGCACCTCGACCGCCACGGGCACGGTCAGCACCGCGTACTCGCGCTCGACCTGCACCCACAGCCGGTAGTGGCCGGGCGCGGCGAAGGTGTGAGTGAAGTGGGCCGCCGGCCCGAACGCGGCCACGGTCTCGTCGGGTGGGCCGGTCGCGGCGTTGCTCACCGGCGCCATGGCGTGGGCGTGCGCCCAGTGGGGGGCGGTCAGGGCGGCGGCGCCGACCTCCGCCGCGGCTGGCGGCAGCGGCCCGACGATGATCAGGTGGCCGAGCATGCCCAGCCACGGCTGCAGGTCCGGGCGGGTGCCCACGGTCGCGGTGATGGTGCTCGCCGTGCCCACGGCCAGCTGGTCCACGCGCACGGCCACGGTCACGCCGTTGACCTCCCGCACGCCCGGGCCGCCCGGCTCGGCCGGGCCGGCCCGGTGCTCGCCGGCGGCCGCACCGGGGACGGTGAGCCCCGAGGGCGGGCGGAGCAGCTGCACGCCACCGCCGCGCCGGGCCAGTTCCGCGGCCACCGCGTAGGTCCCGGCCTCGGGTGGCACGAAGTGCGCCTGGTAGTCGCCGGGACCCAGCCGGATCGGGTGCAGGTGCCACAGCTGCCCGGACGGGCCGACCACCATGAGGTGGATCAGGGCGTTGTCGTGCACCAGCAGGTCGTCCACGGCGCGTCCGGTGGCCACGTCGGTGAGGGTGAGCCGCAGGTCCGCGGGTGCCCCGGCGCGGGCGTCGGGCGCGGCCACGGTCAGGGTCACCGGGGGCCGCGAGTAGTCGGTGGTCGCGGGCAGGGCCGCGACCGCGTACGGGTCGGTGACCGTGTCGAGGCTGGGGTCGGTCTGGCTGCCCGGTGCGGGTGGCGGCGGGATGCTCGCGGACAGCAGCGCGGCCGTGGTGGCCACCGCGATCGCCGCGACCACGCCGGCCGCCGGGACCAGCGGCACCCAGGCGCGGCGCGCCCGCACCGCGGTGACCAGCGCGAGCACCAGGAACGCGCCGGCCGCGACGAACCCGCCGTAGGTGAACGGCTCCCACGGCGCCACCACCCTGGCCGGCACCACGAACGGGATGCGGGCCACCCGGTCCCCGTCGTCGACGGCCAGTTCCCACGGCCCGGGCCGGTCCACCCGCAGCGTGCTGCCGTACAGGCCGGGCGTGCCGCCGAGCACCAGGTCGGCGCTGCTGGTGACGGTGCCGGGCGGGGCGAGCCCGGTGGCGGCGCTGTCGGCGGTGGTGGCGCCGGTCGGGGCCAGCCGCAGGCGCAGGGTGCCGGCGGGGGTGCCGGCGTGGCTGACCACCTCGACCCGCACCGGGCCGGGGGTGGCCAGCACGCGGCGGATCACCACGGTGAGTTCCCGCGCGCCCAGCGTCTGGGCGACGTGCAGGTCGCTGCCGACGGGTCCGCCGTCCGCGGCGGCCGGCAGCGGCCCGGCCAGCAGCAGGACGAGCGCGGTGAGGGCCAGGACCAGGGCGGCCCTCGGTCCGGTTGGTCTCGCATGCATCGACCAGACAAGCTAGTTACCCCGCGCGTCCGTGTCGTCACGCCGGGGCGGGAGGCGGCGTCCCCTGCGCGGGGGAGGCGGCGCCCCTGGTCCGGGGGAGCCGCTGGTTTCCCCGGGGAGCGGCTGGCACAGCACCGACTGGCACAGCACCGACTGGCGCGGGACCGGCTGGCGCGGGGCTGCCGCCGGACGCCTCAGCGGCCGACCAGCCCGTTGCGGTGCGCGTAGACCACGGCGTGCACCCGGTCGCGCAGGCCGAGCTTGGCCAGCACCCGCGACACGTGCGTCTTCACCGTCTCCTCGCCCACGCCGAGTTCCCTGGCGATCTCGGCGTTGCTGCGGGCGTCGGCCACCAGCAGCAGCACCTCGCGCTCCCGCGCGGTCAGCCGGTCCACCTCCGGGGTGCGGCTCGGCGGTTCGATGCTGGTGGTGAACTGCTCCACCAGCCGGCGGGTCACCGACGGGTCGATCAGCGCGTCACCCCTGGCGGCCACCCGGACCGCGGAGATCAGCTCCTCCGGGGGCAGGCTCTTGAGCAGGAACCCGCTCGCGCCGGCCCGCAGCGCCCGGTACACGTACTCGTCCGAGTCGTAGGTGGTCAGCACCAGCACGCGGGTGCCGTTGCCGGGAGCGGCCAGCACGGCCTCGGTGGCGGCGATCCCGTCGAGCCGGGGCATGCGCACGTCCAGCACGGCCACGTCCGGCCGCAGCCGGTGGATCTCGGTGATGGCGGCGCGGCCGTCGGCCACCTCGGCCACGCACTCCAGGTCGGCCTGGGTGTCCAGCACGGCACGCATGCCCGAGCGGAACATCGCGTGGTCGTCGGCCAGCAGCACCCTGATCGTCACGTCTGCTCCACCGGGAAGCTCACCCGGACCCGCCAGCGCCGGCCGTCCGGCTGCGGGCCGTAGCCGATCCGGCCGCCGAACAGGGCGACGCGCTGGCGCATCCCGGCCAGCCCGCGTCGGGACGACTCCCCCTCGGCGCCGCCGCGGCCGCCGGCACCGACCGGTACGCCGTTGGTCACGGTCACGCACACCTCGCCGGGCCGGTGGGTCAACTCGATCTCCACGGTATCGCCGTCGCCGTGGCGCACCGCGTTGGTCAGTGCCTCCTGGATGACCCGGTAGGCGGCGACGTCCAGCGAACCGGGCAGCGGCTGCGCGGCGCCGTGGACGGTCAGCCGCACCGGCAGGCCGGCGCCGCGCACGCCGTCGAGCAGTTCGTCGATGTTGTCCAGGCCGGGCTGCCGCTGGCCGGCGCCGCTGTCCTGGCCGTGCAGCACGTCCAGCAGCCGGCGCAGGTCGGCCAGGGCCGCGCGGCTGGCGGCCTCCACCGCGGCCAGCGACCGGTGCACGGGTGAGGCCGGCTCGGCCAGCCCGAGCCGGGCGGCACCGGCGTGCATGCTGATCGTGCTGACGTGGTGGGAGATCACGTCGTGCAGGTCGCGGGCGATGGCGCTGCGCTCCTCGGCCACGGCCCGCTGCACGGCCACCTGCTCGTCGCGGCGCAGCCGCTCGGCGTGCTGTTCGAGGTCCACGATGTAGGTGCGGCGGGCCATGGTGAACCGGCCGACCAGCCACGGCACCAGGCAGTTGCCGACGATCATCAGCAGCAGCACCACCCAGCCGCGCGCGAAGTCCTGATCGCCGACCGCGTTCACCGCGAACCCGAGCACCAGGCCGGCCAGCGCGGTCAGCGCCGGCCAGGTGCGCAGCCACGACCCGGCCAGGTAGCCGGACACCAGCAGGCCGGCGTTGTTGATCATCTGGGGGCCGGGCAGTCCGTCGAGCAGGACCGGGGCCAGCGCGACCAGCAGGCCGTGCCCGACGGCGACCTCCCTGGCCCAGCGCGGCGGCAGGGCGAGCGCCAGGTCGGCCACGATCACCAGGCCCAGCAGCAGCCAACACCGCCAGTCGGCCAGGTCCGCGGGCGGCAGGCACAGCCCGGCGTCGGTGGCCGCGCAGGCCACCGCCACCACCAGGGACTGCCGGGCCAGCGCCCGCTGGCCGCGCCGAGGGCCGGCGGGCTGGTCCTCGGTGTTCCGCACCTCGCCTCCCCCGTGCCCGACGATCACCCCTCGCGGGCGTACCAGGGTAGCCAGGCGGCCGGTGCGGGCCTCGGACGCCGCCCAGGCCGGCGGTCGCCCCGCGCGGCTCGCCGGTGGGCAGGTCCAGCAGCGGGTTCGACCGGTCCACGGCGCCGCCAGCGCCGAGCGGGTACGGGTACGGCCGCGCGATCGGCCGGTAGACGCGCCGCCAGAACGCGGTGTCCACGTCCCCGGCAGCGGCCAGGACGAACTGGTCGGCGATCGGCCGCAGCGACCGGCACCAGGTTCGCCGGCCGAACAGCGCGGCGACCGCGTCCACCCGCGCGCGGATCCTGCGCCGGTCCGCCACCGTGCCGGTCACGGTGATCGACGGGATGCCGCAGACGCAGGTCACCATCAGCGCGAAGTACGGCGAGTACCCGTCGAGCAGCACCGCCCGCCCGGCGACAGCTCGCGCAGCGGCTTGGTGGGCAGCGGCTTAGTGGGGCAGTGGCTCGCCGGCGGGGTGACGTGGTCGAGCGGGAAGGTCACCACCGGGCGCCGGTACCGCGGCTGTGGCCGCGCCGGCCCGTGTCCGGCCGTCCTTGGTGGGCGCAGCAGGGTTCGAACCTGCGACCCCCTGCTTGTAAGGCAGGTGCTCTTCCACTGAGCTATGCGCCCGGAAGGGGCGCCGGTCCGCCGCGTGGGTGGGCGGGCGGTCCGGCGCCGCCGGCCTCAGCCGTTCAGGGCGGCCACGGCCTTCTTCCACGCTTCCTGGTCGCGGGGCTCACCAGGCTGGTTGATCTCGGCGAACCGGATCACACCGTCCTTGTCGATCAGGAAGGTGCCCCGGTTGGCCAGCCCGGCGGCCTCGTTGAACACGCCGTAGGCCTTGGCGACCTCGCCGTGCGGCCAGAAGTCCGACAGCAGCGGGAACTGGTAGCCCTGCTGCTCCGCCCACGCCTTCAGGCTGAACGGCGTGTCCACGGACACACCGATGACCTGGACGCCCTCGTTGGTGTAGGTGGCCAGCTCGTCGCGCACCTGGCACAGCTCGCCCTGGCAGATACCGCTGAACGCGAACGGGTAGAACACCAGCAGCACGCTGCTCTCACCCCGGTAGGACGAGAGCGTGACCTGCTGCTTGTTGTAGTCGTTGAGCGTGAAGTCCGGGGCCTCCGAACCGACCTCAGCCGCCATTCCGCGCATCCTCCCAGGGTGTGAGCGCACGTTGCCCCGCCAAGCCTAGGGGACGGCCCGACGCGGTCAGCGTGCGCGGTGGCAAGACTCTCACCGAGTGCGGCCTCAGCGTCGGGTCTTGACTGTCTTCGGCGGCACCAGCCTGGTCCCGGCCCAGTCCGCCGCGACGCTGATGTTGGACGTCTGCGCGAGTCCAGCGGTGGGCACCGCCTCGGCGATGTCACTCGGCTCGACGTGCCCGGGCCGCCCCGTCTTCGGGGTCAGCACCCAGATCACGCCGTTCTCGGCCAACGGACCAGTGGCGTCCATGAGCGCGTCGACCAGGTCGCCGTCGCTCTCCCGCCACCACAGCAGGACGACGTCAACCACCTCATCGGTGTCCTCATCGAGGAGATCACTCCCGATGCGCTCCTCGATCGCGGCACGAACGTCGTCGTCAACGTCCTCGTCCCAGCCGATCTCCTGGACCACCATGCCCGGTTCGATCCCGAGCTTCTCGGCGACGCCGACCTTGCCAGCGTCTCCCGCGGCGACCACGGCTTCCACTCCTCCAACTACACCAAGTGCGGCAGACCACACGGGTCGCCGCACACTGTGCCAACTCTGGTCGCGATTAGCGAACACTGCGCATGCCCCCCTGCGCAACCGCCCACACCGTGACACGCCGTGACTTGACCCCCTCGACACCTTGCCGATGCAATGAGGCACCCTTGGACACACCTCTTATTGCGCGCGCGCGAGGACACGATTCAGCATTACTCACCGGTAGCGGTGACGAGGACGGGTACCTGGGGCGACGATGAGAGGACAATAGGACGGTTGGGCGTCACTCGGACGGGACCCGACCGTGCCGGTGACTCCGCTCAGTAAGCGGGGTTGATCGGCCAGCACAGAAGACAACCCAGGCGAGGAGAACCCTTGGCCCCGCAGAACAACGCCAACGGCGGCACGGGCACCCATGGACGAGTGCACGTCATCCGCGACGGCTTCGCGTCCTACCTTCCGGACATCGACCCGGAAGAGACCTCCGAGTGGCTGGAGTCGTTCGATGCTGTGCTGAAGGGCGCCGGCCAGCAGCGTGCCCGCTACCTGATGCTGCGCCTGCTGGAGCGCGCCCGCGAGAGCCGTGTCGGCATCCCGTCTCTGACCAGCACCGACTACGTCAACACGATCCCCACCGAGCAGGAGCCCTGGTTCCCCGGTGACGAGGAGACCGAGCGCCGCTACCGGGCCTGGATCCGGTGGAACGCGGCCATGACCGTGCACCGCGCGCAGCGGCCCGGCGTGGGCGTCGGCGGCCACATCTCCACCTACGCCTCCTCGGCCACCCTCTACGAGGTCGGCTTCAACTGGTTCTTCCGCGGCAAGGACCACCCGGGCGGCGGCGACCAGATCTACATCCAGGGCCACGCCTCCCCCGGCGTCTACGCCAGGGCGTTCCTGGAGGGCCGGCTGTCCGCCGAGCACCTGGACGGCTTCCGCCAGGAGTACTCGCACGGCGGGGCCGGCGCCGGTCTGCCGTCCTACCCGCACCCCCGGCTGATGCCGGACTTCTGGGAGTTTCCCACGGTCTCCATGGGCCTGGGCCCGATGAACGCCATCTACCAGGCCCGGTTCAACCGCTACCTGCACGCCCGGGGCATCAAGGACACCTCCGACCAGCGGGTGTGGGCCTTCCTCGGGGACGGCGAGCTGGACGAGGCCGAGTCGCGCGGTCTGGTGCACGTGGCCGCCAACGAGGGTCTGGACAACCTGACCTTCGTGATCAACTGCAACCTGCAGCGGCTGGACGGCCCGGTCCGCGGCAACGGCAAGATCATCCAGGAGCTGGAGTCGTTCTTCCGCGGCGCCGGCTGGAACGTGATCAAGGTGATCTGGGGCCGGGAGTGGGACGCGCTGCTGCACGCCGACCGCGACGGCGCGCTGATCAACCTCATGAACGTCACCCCGGACGGTGACTACCAGACCTACAAGGCCAACGACGGCGCCTACGTCCGGGAGCACTTCTTCGGCCGCGACCCGCGCACCAAGGAGCTGGTCGCCAAGCTGAGCGACCAGGAGATCTGGAACCTCAAGCGGGGCGGCCACGACTACCGCAAGGTGTACGCGGCCTACCAGGCGGCCGTGGAGACCACCGGTCAGCCCACCGTGATCCTGGCGCACACCATCAAGGGCTACGGCCTCGGCCCGCACTTCGAGGGCCGCAACGCCACCCACCAGATGAAGAAGATGACCCTGGACGACCTGAAGTTGTTCCGGGACACCCTGCGCATCCCGATCTCCGACGCCGACCTGGAGCGCGACCCCTACCTGCCGCCGTACTACCACCCGGGGCCGGACGCGCCGGAGATCCGCTACCTGATGGAGCGGCGCCGCCAGCTCGGCGGCTACCTGCCGGAGCGGCGGGCCAAGTCCAAGGCGCTGGTGCTGCCGGGCGACAAGGTCTACGACGTCATCCGGCGCGGGTCCGGCAAGCAGGAGGTCGCCACCACCATGGCGTTCGTCCGGCTGGTCAAGGACCTGGCCAAGGACAAGGAGATCGGCAAGCGGATCGTGCCGATCATCCCGGACGAGGCCCGGACCTTCGGCATGGACTCGATGTTCCCCACGCAGAAGATCTACAACCCGCAGGGCCAGCTCTACACGTCCGTGGACGCCCAGCTGATGCTCGCCTACAAGGAGAGCGACACGGGCCAGATCCTGCACGAGGGCATCAACGAGGCCGGCTCCACCGCCTCGTTCACCGCGGTCGGCACGTCCTACGCCACGCACGGCGAGCCGATGATCCCGATCTACATCTTCTACTCGATGTTCGGGTTCCAGCGCACCGGTGACGGCCTGTGGGCCGCCGCCGACCAGATGGCCCGGGGCTTCGTCCTGGGCGCCACGGCCGGCCGCACCACGCTGACCGGTGAGGGCCTGCAGCACAACGACGGCCACTCGCTGCTGCTGGCGCACACCAACCCGGCCGTGGTCGCCTACGACCCGGCGTGGTCCTACGAGGTGGCCCACATCGTCAAGGACGGGCTGCGCCGCATGTACGGCGAGCAGGCCGAGGACGTGTTCTACTACCTGACCGTCTACAACGAGCCCTACCAGCAGCCGGCCGAGCCGGCCGACCTGGACGTGGAGGGCCTGCTGCGCGGCCTGTACCGGTACGCGGTGGCGCCGGGCACGGGCGGCCCCCGGGCGCAGGTCCTGGCCTCGGGTGTGGCCATGCCGTGGGCGCTCAAGGCCCAGCAGCTGCTCGCCGACGAGTGGGGCGTGCAGGCCGACGTGTGGTCGGCCACGTCCTACTCGGAGCTGCGCCGCGAGGCCGTGGAGATCGACCGGCACAACCTGCTCCACCCGGAGAGCGAGCCGCGCGTGCCGTACGTGACCCAGGTGCTGGAGGACGCGGCCGGGCCGGTGGTGGCGGTGTCCGACTGGATGCGCGCCGTGCCCGACCTGATCCGCCCGTGGGTGCCCGGCGACATGCTCACCCTGGGCACGGACGGGTTCGGCTTCTCCGACACCCGGCCGGCCGCCCGCCGGCACTTCCTGGTCGACGCCGAGTCCATCGTGGTCGGTGTGCTCACCGCGCTGGCCCGCCGCGGTGAGGTGGACCAGGCCAAGGTGATCGCCGCGACCCGCAAGTACCGCCTGGACGACGTGACCGCGGCCGGCCCGCAGACCTCGGACCCCGGGGTCGCCTGAGCCGGCCGAGCAGCGCGTGCGCTGAGGCCGTAACGGGTATTCAGGGGCGCCGTGCCCCCCCATTTCGGTGGGGGCGCGGCGCCCCTGCTGTTTTTCCCGGGGCGCCGCCACTGACGCCGCTGGCGCCGCGGCGCACTCCGCCACCCCCGGCGGTGTGGACTGTACGAACGCACAGATTTGTTGTGGCGAATTATGTGTTCGGCCGCACGGGTCAATCGGGCAAGTGGATCACCGGGTTGCGCCGGACGTTTCCGGGGGCGTCGGATTCGCCTAGCGCACTGGGGTGAACGGCGCAATTCACCGTAGTCGTCCGCCCGGAATGCGGCCCCCTGGCCCGCCCCGCCAAAAACTGGCCGGCTTTGGCCAACCGTGTTGACGGGCAGGCCGCCGCATACCCCGCCACCTGCTCCGGGTGCCAGGTGGAGCACGGTGCCCTGCCCGTTTGTCCCGACTCCGCCGGGCACGCCGTCCCCCGCTGTTAACAGTATTGGGAATACTGTCAATAACCCACCCTTCATGAAACATATTCGTATCTTTTCTTCTGCCTGACGGCATTTACGCTGAACCCAGTTCGCGCGAACACCCTGCCCTTATCCCCCTAGTGCCCGGGCCGCCTATCCGGTGGCCCTGGTGCGCCCTGCACAAAGGGAGAGCCCAGTCATGGGAGAAGTTCGTGCTACCTGGCTCAGGCGGCTGGCCGGAATCGGGCTGGCCGCCGGCACCGCCGTGGCGGTGACAACCGGCGCGACGGCGACCGCGTCGGCGGCCGAGGCCAACATCCTCGACGCGGGTGCGGCTGACGCCATCCCCGGCAGCTACGTCGTGGTGCTCAAGGACTCGCTCGGCGTGTCCGCAGCCGCCTCGGCGAACAGCCTGGCCAGCAAGTACGGCAGCTCGATCAAGCACACCTACTCGGCCGCGCTGTCCGGCTTCTCGGCCACGATGAGCGAGAAGCAGGCCCGCAGACTGGCCGCCGACCCGGCGGTCGCCTACGTCGAGCAGGACCGCACGGTGCGGCTGGACGCCACGCAGACCGGCGCGACCTGGGGCATTGACCGCATCGACCAGCGGGCCCTGCCGCTGAGCACCACCTACACCTACTCGACCACGGCGAGCAACGTCACCGCCTACGTGATCGACACGGGTGTGCGGGCCAGCCACAGCCAGTTCGGCGGTCGGGCCAGCTCCGGCTACGACTTCGTGGACGACGACACCAACACCGACGACTGCCAGGGCCACGGCACCCACGTGGCCGGCACCATCGGCGGTTCCACCTACGGTGTCGCCAAGGGCGTGAAGATCGTGGGTGTCCGGGTGCTCGACTGCAACGGTTCGGGCAGCTACGCGGACGTGATCGCGGGCATCGACTGGGTGACCGCGAACCACTCCAGCCCCGCCGTGGCCAACATGAGCCTGGGTGGTGGCGTCTACACCGCGGTGGACCAGGCGGTGCAGCGCTCGATCGCCTCGGGCGTCACCTACGGCATCGCGGCCGGCAACAGCTCGGCGAACGCCTGCAACTACTCGCCGGCCCGCACGCCGGAGGCGATCACCGTGGGCGCGACCACCAACACCGACGCCAGGGCCTCCTACTCCAACTACGGCTCCTGCGTCGACATCTTCGCGCCGGGCACCAGCATCACCTCGTCGTGGAACACCAGCGACAGCGCCACCAACACCATCAGCGGCACGTCCATGGCGACCCCGCACGTGGTGGGCGCGGCCGCGCTGTACCTGGCCAACAACCCGTCGGCCAGCCCGGCCACCGTGCGCAACGCCCTGGTCGGCGCCGGCACCACCGGCGTGGTGACCAGCCCGGGCAGCGGCTCGCCGAACGTGCTGCTCTACACCGGCTCGTTCTGACCGCTCGGTGAGTTCTGACTGATTCCGGCCCCGGGGCGGACGAACGCTCCGTCCCGGGGCCACCACTCCCGGCAAGGAGAGAAGCCATGCCGCGACCACGATCGCTCTGGACGGGTCTGTGCCTGGCCGCCAGCGTCGCCGTCGTCACCCTGCACCCGGCGACGGCGAGCGCGGCCGGCACTGCCCCTGCGGCCCGCTCCGGGGTGGTCGCGGTCGCGGCTCCGGCCGACGCCGTGCCCGACAGCTACCTGGTCGCGCTGCGCGACCAGGCTGGGGCCGAACTGGACGTGACCGCCCTGGCCGCCCGCTACGGCGGCCACGTCCAGCACGTCTACCGGGCCGCGCTGCGCGGCTTCGCCGTGACCATGAGCGCGGCGCAGGCACAGCGGCTGGCCGCCGACCCCGCCGTGGCCAGCGTGGAGCAGAACGCCCGCGTGCGCCGGGGCGGCACCGCGGTGAGCGCCGCCGGCGTGCAACCCAACCCGCCCTCCTGGGCGCTGGACCGGATCGACCAGCGCGCGCTGCCGATGGACGGCCGGTACGCGTACCCGAACCCGGCCGGCAACGTCCACGCCTACGTCATCGACACCGGCATCAACATCAACCACGCCGACTTCGGCGGGCGCGCGCACTACGGCTGGGACTTCGTGGACGACGACGCCATCGCCGACGACTGCAACGGCCACGGCACGCACGTGGCCGGCCTCATCGGTGGCGGCTCGTACGGCGCGGCCAAGGGCATCCAGCTCTACGCGGTGCGGGTGCTGGACTGCGTCGGCTCGGGCACGATCGCGGACGTGGTGGCCGGCGTGGAGTGGGTGACCACCCACCACGTCAAGCCGGCGGTGGCCAACATGAGCCTGGGCGGCGGTGCCTCCAGCGCGCTGGACCAGGCGGTGCGGAACTCGATCGCGGCCGGCGTGACCTACACGGTGGCCGCGGGCGGCAGCGCGAGCAGCGCGTGCGACAGCTCCCCGTCCCGGGTGACCGAGGCGATCACCGTTGGCGGCACCACCATGTCCGACAGCAGGGCCTCGTTCTCCAACTACGGGTCCTGCCTGGACATCTTCGCGCCGGCGGTGACCATCACCTCGACCTGGATCGGCAGCCCCACGGCCACCAACACGCTCAGCGGCAACTCCATGGCCGCCCCACTGGTGGCCGGCGGCGCCGCCATGTACCTGGCCGACAACCCCACCGCCACCCCGGCCGCGGTGACGGCCGCGCTGGCCGCCAGGGCCACCACGGGCGTGCTCACCGGGGTCGGCGCCGGCTCACCCAACCGGCTGCTCTACGTCGGCCCCTGACCGGCCACTGCCAGGCCACTGGCCTGGCGACGGGCCGCGACCTCGGCGGCGGCACGGACGAACGCGGCCAGCGCCAGCGACCGGCTGCGCTCCGGCCAGCCGAGCGACAGCGTGATCGGCTCGGCGTCGACCACGGGTACGCAGGGCAGCGTCGTGGTCCGGCTGACCGTCTCCGGCATCACGGCCACGGCCAGCCCCAACGCCACCAACTGCATCAGTTGACCGCTGTCGCGCACCTCAGGCCCGCTGGCCTGGTCGGGTGTCATGCCCGGCCAGCGCGGCAGTGGCTCGTCGCGCAGGTCGGCCACGCGCACGCCGGCCCGGCCGACCAGCCGGTGTCCGGGCGGCAGCACCGCCACCTGGCGCAGGGTGAGCAGGTCCTCGGTGTCGAACCCGCTCAGGTCGTCGTACGGGTGGTGCAGGAACGCCACGTCGGCGCGGCCCTGCCGGAGCACGCCGGCCTGCTCGCCGATGCCGCAGACGAGCACGTCCACCGGGATCGCCTCGGGGTCGGCCCGGTAGGTGGTGAGGATCTCGGGCAGCAGGCCGGCGTCGCAGTTCGGCTTGAGCACCACGGCCAGCGCCGGGCTGGACCGGCCGGCGCGCCGCGCCCGGTTGCCGGCCGCGGCCAGCGCGTCCAGTGCCTTGTGCCCCTCGCGCAGCAGCACCTCGCCGGCCGGGGTGAGCGCGACCCGGCGGGTGGTGCGCTCCACCAGGGTCACGCCCAGCCGCCGTTCGACCTGGCGGATCGCTCGGGACAGCGGCGGCTGGGCGATGCCCAGGCGTTCGGCTGCCCGGCCGAAGTGCAGTTCCTCGGCCACGGCCACGAAGTACCGCAGCTCGCGCGAGTCCAGCTGATTCATACCGTGAGGGTATCGGTCGGGACCGAACGGGTCTTTCCCTTCTTTCGGGCGCTGGAGTGAGCTTGCGGCCATGACAGCAAGCACCACACGCACTCCGACCATCGCCCTGGTGACCGGCGGCAACAAGGGCATCGGCCGACAGATCGTGGCCGGACTGGCCGAGCGGGGCATGACCGTGCTGCTCGCCGCCAGGGACGCCGAGCGCGGCGAACAGGCCGCCGCCGAGGCGCGGGCGGCCGGCGGGGACGTGCACGCGATCACGCTCGACGTGACCGACCCGGCCACGGCCGCCGCCGCGGCCCAGCGGATCGACGAGCGGTTCGGCCGGCTCGACGTGCTGGTCAACAACGCCGGCATCACCGGGAACGCCTCGGGCACGCCGAGCCTGACCAGCCCGGACGCCATGCGCTCGGTGTTCGACACCAACGTCTTCGGCGTGCTCACCGTGACCAACGCGCTGCTCCCGCTGCTGCGGCGCTCGGCGGCGCCGCGCATCGTCAACATGTCCAGCTCAGTGGGGTCGATGGCGGAGATGACCGACCCGAACAGCCCGACCAGCGAGCTCGTGTCCGCCACCTACATCCCGTCCAAGACCGCGCTCAACGCGCTGACCGTGCAGTACGCCAAGGAACTCGGCAAGGACGGTTTCCTGGTCAACGCCGCGTGTCCGGGCTACTGCGCCACGGACCTGAACGACCACCGCGGCTACCGCACCGCCGCGCAGGGCGCGGCCGTCGCCGTCCGGCTGGCCACCCTCGGCACGGACGGCCCCACCGGCGGGTTCTTCAACGAGGACGGCCCCCTGCGGTGGTGAGACCGCGACCGCGCCAACCGAGCGGCAGCGGCCCTCAACGGGACCGGACCGGCCCAGAGCGGAGCGGCAGCGATCCAGGGCAGAGCGTTGGCAGTCCACAACGGTCTGCTCTCCCGTGATGGGTCGGCAGTGATCCGCACTGGAGCGACTGAGATGCAGCAGCGAGTGATGCCAGTCCACAACGGGCTGACTTCTACCCGAGATGGGTTGGCAGTGATCCACACTGGAGTGGCGGTGATCCGCAGTGGAGCGGCAGTGATCCGCAGTGGAGTGACAGCGATCCGCACTGGAGTAACAGCGATCAGGGACAGAGCGGTGGCAACCCCCAACGGGCTGACCTCGACCCGCAATGGGTCGACAGAGAGCCCTACTGGAGCGGCAATGATCCGCACTGGAGCGGCAGTGATCCGCACTGGAGCGGCAGTGCTCTACCGCGGGCTGACCGGGTGCGGTGCGGCGCGGCGGCTGGCGCGGCGGGTCACGGCGACCAGGGTGACCACCACCAGGATCAGGGCCAGGTCGACCAGGGCCGAGCAGGTCATGGCGGCGGCGTAGTCGGTGCCGGTCGGCGCGTCGCCGGCCACGGCGAAGAACAGCGCGCCGATCAGGGCGACCCCGGCGGAGCCGGCGAACTGCTGGGTCGTGGTGAGCATGCCCGCGCCGATCCCGGCCTGGTGCGGGCGCACCCCCACCAGGGCGGCGCCCACCAGTTGCGGCAGCACCAGCCCGTTGCCGACGCCCACCAGCGCCAGCGCGCCGAGCACCCAGGCCAGGCCGGGGGACTGCGGCGCGGCCAGCAGGCGCAGGGCGAGCAGCAGCAGGCCGGCGGCGGTGACGCAGCCGCCGAACACCATCACCGGACGGCCGTGGCGGGCGACCAGCCGGGCGCCCAGCAGTGAGGTCGTGGTGTACAGCAGGCCCATCGGGGCGAAGACCAGGCCGGCGCCGAGCGCGCCCAGGCCGAGGCCGCCCTGCAGCAGCAGGGTGAGGGTGAACATGAAGCTGGCGAAGTAACCCATGAACGCCACGCCCGCGATCAGGCCGGCGGTGTAGGAGGGCACCCGGAACAGGGACAGCTCCAGCACCGGCTGCCCACCCAGGGCGGACAGCCGCCGCTGCCGGCGCCCGGTGAGCACGGCCACGGGCAGGGTGGCGGCCAGGCACAGCCAGGTCCACGCCGGCCAGCCCTGGGTGCGGCCCATCGCCAGGGGCACCAGGACCAGGGCGAGGCTGCCGGCCACCCCGAGGGCGCCGGGCAGGTCCAGGCGGGTGCGGCGGCCCGGCTCCGCCGGTGAACGGTCGGCCGGTGAACGGTCGGCCGGGTCGGGGTGGGACGGCAGCAGCCGGGCGGCCAGCACCGCCGCGATGGCGCCGACCGGCACGGCCACCAGGAAGACCACCCGCCAGCCCAGGCCCAGCACGTCGGCGCGCAGCAGCAGGCCGCCGAACACCTGGCCGGCGATGGAGCCCACCCCACCGGCCACGCCGTACCAGCCCAGGGCCGCGGCCCTGGCGTCGGCCGGGAAGACCCGGGTGATCACCGCCAGCACCTGCGGCACCATGACCGCGCCGGCCAGGCCCTGGGCCAGCCGGGCGAGCACCAGCTGGGCGGGGTTGGCGGCCAGCCCGCACAGCAGCGTGGTGACGGTGAAGGCGAGCATGCCCAGGACGAACACGCGGCGGTGGCCGACCAGGTCGCCGAGCCGGCCGCCGGTGATCATGCCGGCCGCGTAGGTGAACGCGTACCCGCCGACGATCAGCTCCAGCGCGGTCGGGCCGGCGCCCAGGTCGCGGTGCAGCGCGGGCGCGGTGACGTTGACGACGAAGAAGTCGAACTGGGCCAGGAACTGCGCGGACAGCAGCACGGCCAGCAGCACGCCCGGGTGTCGCGTTCGGGTGGGGAGCACCATCTCTACCACATCGCGGATAATAGATATCCGGGATACGCCGTGTCTACGATCAGGGTATGAAGCTGTCGCAGGGAGTGGAGTGGGGCCTGCACTGCACCTCGCTGCTGGCGCAGGCCCCGGCCGACCGGCCGATCCGCCGGGACGTGCTGGCCGGCCACTACGGCCTGCCCGACGCCTACCTCGCCAAGCACCTCCAGGCGCTGACCCGCGCCGGGGTGCTGCACGCGCTGCCCGGTCCCCGGGGCGGCTACCGGCTGGCCCGGTCCCCGGAGCGGATCACCGTGCTGGACGTTGTCGAGGCCATCGAGGGCAGCACCAGCGCGTTCGTCTGCCAGGAGATCCGCCAGCGCGGCACCGGCGCGGTCAGCCCGGACCAGTGCAGCAACCCGTGCGCGATCAGGAGCGTGATGGACCAGGCCGACGCGGCGTGGCGGGACAGCCTGCGCGGGGTCACCGTGGCCGACCTGGTCGACCGACTGCCGCCGGGGGTCCGGGAGCGCAACGCCGACCTGCTGGCCGCCGCCGGCGGCTGAGCGCGCGGCCGGCCGGCTCAGTCGGCCGCCGACAGCGCGTCGGCGAGGGCCTCGGTCGCGCTGCTCCTGGGCGGTCCGACCGGCGCCCACTCGCCGTTGTCGGCCCGGTAGGCGTACCAGCGGCCGTCCCGGCCGAAGCGCAGTTGCAGCCCGAGGGCCGGCACGGTCCACCGGTTGCGCCAGACCCGCTCCCCGGGCTGGTCGGTGTCGTCGGGGCCGCCGGCCACCGCGGCGCCGCCGGTGCCGTCACCGGTGTCGGCGAGGGCGGCGCGGGCCAGGGCGAGTTCCCGGCGGAACGGGCTGCGCCGGTCGGGTGTCCACGCCTGCTCCAGGGTCTGCAGGCCGGCGGCCCCGCCGAACGTCCACGCGGCCACGGCTCTGGCCAGGTGCGGTCCGCTCGGGTCGCCCGGTTGTCTGGTGCGCGGCCAGTCCCCCGGGTGGGTGGCGGCCAGCCGCACCGTGTCCTGCCAGCGGGTCAGCTCGGCCGGCAGGTCACCGCCCTGGCCGGTCAGGCTGTCGGCGAGCAGCTGGCGGGCCCGGCCGGCCGCGTCCCGCGCCAGCAGGGCCAGCCCGGCCGGGTCCACGCCGGGCGCCTCGGGCACGGTCAGCAGCGGCTCGGCCGCGTGGTCCTCGGGCGGCAGCGGGTCGTCGAGGTCGGGCAGGGGCGCCGGCCGCGCCGCGAACGCCTCGGCCGCCGGGGTGCCCCCGGCCGGCCCACCGCCGGTCCGGGCCGCCGGCACGGACACCTCGGCCTGGCGCACGTTGCGCCGCTGCATCTCGTCCAGCAGCTCCCGCTCACCGCGCCCGCGCATCAGCAGCAGCACGAACGGGTCCGCGTCCAGCAGCCAGGACGCCTGGTAGCACAGGGCGGCCGCGTGCTTGCACGGGTCGCCCCAGTCCGGGCAGGTGCACTCGGGTTGCAGGTCGCCGATGCCGGGCAGCAGCGGGATGCCCAGGTCCTCGGCGGAACTCACCAGGTCGTGCGGCATGTCCCGGTCCAGCAGCGCGGCGATGTGCCCGGCGGTGGCCGCCACCCGGTCCAGGAACTGGTCCCACTGGGCGGCGGTGAGCTGCTCCACGGTCACCTGCGTCTGGTAGGGCGTGTCGCGGCTGCCGTAGACCAGGGCGGCCAGCCGACCGGGGCTGACCACGATCGGCCCCACGTACCCGGCCCTGGCGTAGGTGCGGCCCCGGGACAGGCGCTTGCGGTCCAGGGAGGCGTCCTCCATGGCGGTGATCCACGCCTCGCCCCACCAGGTCCGGGCGAACCGCGCGCCGCGCCGCTGCGGCGGGAACGCGGGGAAGGCCCTGGCCTGCTGCTCGGCGGACCGGCGGCGACGGGCGGACGTGCTCATCGGGCCCTCCTCAGCGCGACCAGGTCGGCCAGTTCCGCGTCGGACAGCTCGGTCAGTGCGGCCTCGCCCGAGGTCAGCACCGCGTCCGCGAGTTCCCGCTTGGCCGCCAGCATGGTGGCGATCCGGTCCTCCACCGTGCCCTCGGTGACCAGTCGGTGCACCTGCACCGGCCGGGTCTGGCCGATCCGGTAGGCGCGGTCGGTGGCCTGGTCCTCCACGGCCGGGTTCCACCACCGGTCGTAGTGCACGACGTGCTCGGCGCGGGTGAGGTTGAGCCCGGTGCCGGCCGCCTTGAGCGAGAGCAGGAACACCGGCACCTCGCCGTCCTGGAAGCGCCGCACCATCTCCTCGCGGCGGGCCACCGGCGTGCCGCCGTGCAGCAGCTGGCTGGGCACGCCCCGCTCGTCCAGGTGCCGTTCGATCAGCCGCGCCATGGCCACGTACTGGGTGAACACCAGCACGGCGCCGTCCTCGGCGAGGATGGTGTCCAGGAGTTCGTCGAGCAGTTCCAGCTTGCCGGACCGGCCGCTCAGCTGCGGCGCGGACTCCTTGAGGTACTGGGCGGGGTGGTTGCAGATCTGCTTGAGCCCGGTGAGCAGCTTGACGACCAGGCCGCGCCGTCGCATGCCGTCGCTGGCACTGATCTGGGCCATGATCTCGCGCACCACCGCCTCGTAGAGCCCGGCCTGTTCGCGGCTGAGCGCGACCGGGCGGTCGGTCTCGGTCTTGGGCGGCAGTTCGGGCGCGATGCCCGGGTCGGACTTGCGGCGGCGCAGCAGGAACGGCCGCACCAGCCGGGCCAGCCGGGCGGCCGTGGCCTGGTCCTTGTCCGCCTCGATCGGGCGGGCCCAGCGGGCGCGGAACGCGCTGAGCGGGCCGAGCAGCCCCGGTGTTGTCCAGTCCACGATGGACCACAGTTCGGCGAGGCTGTTCTCGACCGGGGTGCCGGTCAGCGCCACCCGCGCGGGCGCGGGGATGGTGCGCAGTGCCCTGGCCGTGCCGGACAGCGGGTTCTTCACGTGCTGTGCCTCGTCGGCCACGACCATGCCCCAGCTCGCCCCGGCCAGCCGCTCGGCGTCCAGCCGCATGGTGCCGTAGGTGGTGAGCACGAACCCGTCGGTGAGGCCGTCCAGGGACCGGCCCGGGCCGTGGAACCGGCGCACGGCCGCGCCGGGGGCGAACCGCTGGATCTCCCGCTCCCAGTTGCCCAGCAGCGAGGCCGGGCAGACCACCAGGGTGGGGCCGGCGGTGTCGGGGTGCTCCTGGCGGTGCAGGTGCAGCGCGATGAGCGTGATGGTCTTGCCGAGGCCCATGTCGTCGGCCAGGCAGCCGCCCAGGCCCACCGCGGTCAGCTGGGCCAGCCAGCGCAGGCCGCGCAGCTGGTAGTCGCGCAGGGTGGCGGCCAGTGCGGCGGGCTGGGCGACCAGGTCGTCGCCGTCCAGCCGGTCCAGCCGCTCGCGCAGCTCCGCGAGCCACCCGGTGGACGCCACCGGGACGCGTTCGCCGTCGATCTCGGCGCTGCCGGTCAGCACCGCGCCCAGGGCGTCGATCGCGGCCAGCGGCTTCAGTTCGCGTTCTCGGGCCCGGCGCACCAGTTCCGGGTCGACCAGCACCCACTGGTCGCGCAGGCGCACGGCCGGTCGGTGCGCCTCGGCCAACTGGTCCAGCTCGGCCTCGGTGAGCACGTCGTCGCCGAGGGCCACCTGCCAGTTGAACCGCAGCAGGGTGGTGCCGCCGAAGAACGCCGGCAGGTCCGACGGGGCGGCCTCGGCCGCGGCCACCTCGGCCCGCGCGGTCAGGTCCCTGGCCAGTTCCCTGGGCCAGTGCACGTCCACGCCGACCGAGGCCAGCCGGGCGGCGGCGGTGCCGAACAGCTCGTGCACGTCCTCGTCGCTGAGCGCGAGTTCGTCGGGCACCGCCTGGGCCAGCAGCCGCTCCAGCACCGGCCACACCCGGGCGGCGCGGCGCACCGCCACCATGGTGTCGATCCGGGCCGACGCGGCGAACCCGTGGCCGGTGCCGGCCCAGAGCTGGCCGGCGTCGACGACCAGGGTGGGGTCGGCGAGGTCGTGCACCTGCACCACGGCGTGGAAGGCGACCTCGTCGGGCAGGGTGTCGGGTGCGGCGGCGCCGAACCTGGTCAGGCCGGGCAGTTCCAGGCGCAGTGACACGCGCACCCCGGCGTCGACGCCGGCGGCCAGCTCACCGGCCCAGCCGCGCAGTCGGGGCACCCGCTGCGGGGCGGCGGCGGCGAACAGCGGACTGCCCGCGGCGTGCTCGGCGGCCGGGGTCCTGGGCATGCCGTCGGCGACCGCGTCCAGGAAGGCGCGCACCGCCGCCTCGGCGTTGGGCAGTTCCAGCGGTGTGCGCCCGGGCACCGGCACGGCGCGCGCGGTGGCCGGCATGGCCTCGGCCAGCCGGCGCAGCCGCTCGACGTCGGCCGCGTCCAGCGGGCCGACCCGCCAGGCGTCGAAGTCCCCTGGCGAGACGCCGGGCAGCAGCCGGCCCCTGGCGACCAGTTGCAGGGCCATGAGCGCGGCCGCGCCCCAGAACGCCGCGGCCGGGTGCGCGTCCGGCTGCTGGCGGGCCCTGGTCAGCACCGGGACGGCCGCACCGACCGGCAGCCGCAGCGCGGGCACGCGCGTCTGGCGCACCCCGGCGGCGTCGGCGCTGACCACGGTCAGCTCACCGGGGTCGCCGACGTCCTCGGGCAGCTCGACGTGCGGGCCGGAGTCCGGGCGGTAGAAGGCGAGCCCGCCGGTCCTGGGTGGGTCGCCCGGTTCGAACACCACCGCGCACCGCGCGAGCCGCCGCAGCGTGTCCGCGCTCAACCCTCGACCGGTGTTGCCGCCCAACGGCCCGTCCCTCCCTGGCCTCGCCCCTGTCCGCCCGCGCCGAGCCGCCCGGCACACCGGTCCGCCCACGGGTGCGCCGCCCGGGTGGGCCGTGGGCCGCACCGGAGACCAGACACGGGCGCACCAAGGTAACCGCTGTTCGCGGGGCGGCCGCGCTCACCCACGCGGGCCGGCCGGCGTGGTGGCTCAGGCGGTGCCCAGGGCTTGGGCGCGCACCCGCGCGGTCTGCTTGGCGGTGCGGTTCCAGTCCAGCCACCCGCGCACCACCAGCACGGCGAACACCACGTAGACCAGGGCGCTGAACCACAGCCCCGAACTCAGCTGCAGTGGCACGCCCACCGCGTCCACGGCCAGCCAGACCAGCCAGAACTCGACCAGGCCGCGCGCCTGGGCCAGGTAGGCCACGGCCGTGCCGACGAAGATGGCCGCGTCCGGCCACGGCGCCCAGGAGGCGTTGAGCGCCTTGAGCACCAGGGCCATGGCGACCGTGCCCACGCCGAGCAGCCCCAGGATGAGCAGCCGCTCCCGGGTGGTTCCGGTGCGCACCACCAGCCCGAAGACCGGGTCACGCCGCCGCGTCCACTGCCACCAGCCGTAGATGGCGAGCAGCAGGATCACCACCTGCCTGGCGGCCAGCCCGCCCAGGTGGACCGAGGTGTACACCCAGAACAGCAGCACGTTCGAGCAGACCTGGACCGGCCACGACCACACCGTGCGCCGGTGCGCCAACACGACGACGGTCAGGGCGAATATCTGTCCGATGAACTCGGCGAAGGACATCCACTGGCCGAGCACGGTGATCCCGTGATTCCACAGCACCTGCACCCCGAGCGCTCCTTCCCAACGCTCCGGGGGCCACGGGGATGCCCGAGACGCGCACCGACCAGCGGCCGGCCACGTGCCCCTGGCGGGCGGCGACCAGCTCGCTGGCCGAGAGCCGCGCGAACGCGGATCCACGGCACGGTCGAGCAGCGTGCGCGTCCTCCCATCCGGACTGTCACCGTCGGCCCCGGAATCCCACCGGGTCAACCGCCAACGAGGTCGTTGACGGGTCGCGGGCTGGACGGTCCTGGTCGGACCGCTCACCGCCGGTTCGGAATTTCACCGAGCCCCGGAGCGCACGTCTCCTGACTGCGCCAACATCAGCACCGCAGCCCCTGTTCCCCCACTTCTTGTGAGCTGTCTCACCAGGACCACGATCGGGCAGACCGGTCGCGGCCGCACGTCCAGCCGCCGCCTCCACCCAGTCCGCCGTCCTCAGTCCGGCAGGGAGCCCAGGCCGGCCGGTGGCGTGGGCGGGTCCTCCCGGCGGGTGGGCCGCTGCGGGGGTGGCGGGCTGCTGGCGTGCCGGCCGGCCCGGCCGATCCGGCGGCGGCCGGCGCCGCCACCGATCTCGTCGTCCGCGTGCAGTTCACCGGACCAGGAGCCGCGGTCCGACCACGTCTCCTCGTCCTGGTCCTCCTGTCGGCCACTCTCCTGTCTGCCGCGTTCCGGGCGCCCGCTCTCCCGGCGTTCCCCGCTCCACCGCTCGCCGGCCGGGCCGCCCAGTTGGGCGGTGTCCTCCACGCCGGCCCGGTCAGCGCCCTCGTCGGCCCGGCCGGTCCCGCCGGGGCCGCCGGCGCCGGCCGGTGCGGTGGCGGGGGCGGGGGTGCGGGCGGCCTCGTGCTGCAGCCGGGTGAGCCAGTCCTCCCAGCGCCGCTGCATGGGCCGGACGAGACCGCCGCCCACCCCGACCACCAGCACCCCACCGATGGTGGCCAGCACGGTGATCAGCACGGGCAGGGTCACGGTGACGGCGATGCCGAGCTGGTCGAGCGCGGCGATCACGCCGAGGGCGATGACGAACACCCGGACGCCGGTGCCGATCAGGCCGGTGTGCGGTCGCTGGCCGAGCGCGCTGGCGAGCACGTCCCGCAGTGCCGCGCCGATCGCGGCGGCCACCAGGACCAGCACCACCGCCACCACGATCCGGGGCAGGTAGGCAATCACCTGATTGAGCAGTTGGCTGACCGGGTTGCTGGCGCCGAACATGCCGAACGCCAGTTGCAGCGCCATCAGCAGCACGAAGTAGAAGACCAGCTTGACGATCAGTCCGGTCGCGCTGACCGGGGCCTTGCCCAGCACTCGGCTGATCCCGGCGCGCTCCACCAGTTTCGGGAAGCCGGTCCGGGTGAGCAGCAGGTCAACGCCCTTGGCCAGGGCCTTGGCGATCAGCCAGCCGACGAGCAGCACCAGCAGGAAGCCCACGAGCCTGGGGACGAACGAGATGAGTTCCGACCAGGCGTCCCCGAGCCCTCGGCGCAGTTGATCGCCCACAACACTCTCCTCTGGGCAGCTCGACCGTTCACGTGTTGGGTGGAGCGTTTCCCAGCGGCATGCCCAAGGCAAACTGGCTGTGGCACGAAGGAGTGACTGACGTGGCGTTTCTCGCCAAAACAGTCCAGAGTGGAGGGACCGGTGGGGACCGGGGAGAGGGCCGCCCGGCGCTTCGCTCGCCGGGCGGCCCGACTACGTGGCCGGCCCGGTGACCGCGCGGCCCCGGGAGCGGGGCGGCAGCGGCCCAGCGTGCGATTCTGGGCGACATGAGCAGCGCGGATCGCCCGACGAAGTCGGGCGAGAGCCCGAGTGACACAGCGCGCCCGACGAAGTCGGGCGAGAGCCCCAGCGGCACAGCGCGCCCGGCGAAGTCGGGCGAGAGCCCCAATGACGCGACCAGCCCGACCGAGCCGGGCGGCAGCGCCGGTGCCCCGGACGCCCCTGATGCCTCTGATGCCCCTGATGCCCCGAACGCCACCAGCGCGGTCTCGGCGGCGCGGGCGCTGTCCGCGCGAACGCTGCACAACCTGGAACGCGCCTCCGGTGAGCTGGCCGCGGCCACCAGCGCCGCCATGGAGCAGCGGCTGCCCTGGTTCCGCCGGATGCCGGCCGACCAGCGGGCCAGCGTGCTGCTGGTGATCCAGGGCGGGGTGTCCGGGTTCGTGTCCTGGCTGCGCGACCCCAAGCAGGTGATCCGGCTCACCGCCGAGGCGTTCCGGGCCGCGCCGAGGGACATGTCCCGCTGGGTGTCGCTGCGCCAGACCGTGGAGCTGGTCCGGGTCGCGCTGGAGGTGTTCGAGCGGCAGCTGCCCGGCCTGGCCGACAGCGCGGCCGAGCGGGTGCCGCTGACCGAGGCGGTGCTGCGCTACGGCCGGGAGATCGCCTTTGCCGCGGCCACCTCCTACGCGGCGGCCGCCGAGGCCAGGGGCGCGTGGGACGCCCGGCTGGAGGCGCTGGTGGTGGACGGCGTGGTGCGGGGTGACGCCGAGGAGTCGCTGTACTCGCGGGCCGCGGCGTTGGGCTGGGACCTGGCCGCCGAGGCCACCGTGCTGGTGGGGAACCCCCCGTCGGAGGACCCGCCGCAGGTGGTTTTCGGGGTGCGCAGCCGGGCGGCCCGGATCGGCCGGCCGGTGCTGCTGAGCGTGCAGGGTTCGCGGCTGGTGGTGGTGCTGGCCGGGTCCACCGAGCCGACCGGCGGGCCGGACGTGCTGGCCAGGATGGCCGACGCGTTCGGGCCGGGGCCGGTGGTGGCCGGCCCGACCGTGACCAGCATCGCCGAGGCGCACCGCAGTGCCGCGGACGCGCTGTCCGGGCTGCGCGCGGTGGTGGGCTGGCCGGGTGCGCCTCGGCCGGTGCGGTCCACGGACCTGCTGCCGGAGCGGGCGCTGGCCGGTGACCCGGAGGCCGAGTGGCAGCTGGTGGACCGGGTGGCCCGGCCGCTGGAGGACGCGGGTTCGGCGCTGTTGGACACGGTGGACACCTACCTGGAGGTCGGCGGCGTGCTGGAGGCGTGCGCGCGCCGGCTGTACGTGCACCCGAACACGGTTCGCTACCGGCTGCGCCGGGTGACCGAGTTGACCGGGCGCAACCCCAACGACCCGAGGGACTCGCTGGTGCTGCGGGTGGCGCTGTCGGTCGGCCGGCTGGCCAGGGCCCGCGGCCTGTGGTGAGCGCGCCGGAGCGGGCCGCCCCACCGGACCAGGTCGCCCCAGCGGACCAGGCCGTGCCACCGGAGCGGGCCACCGCGCCGGAGCGGGCCGAACCGGGGCAGGAGGAGAAGAAGCAGGTCAGGCCACAACCGACGGGGTTCGGGCAGCCCGGTTACGCTGCGGGATAACGCCTGGTCCACCGGATGAATCGGGGAAAACCGACAGCCGTGCGTCGCCGGGCGTTTGTAGACGCTCCACAACTTCGGCCGCTGGACTTCGTGTCCGGCAACATCCCGGACCGGGCGGGTCAGCGTGTTCAGTGAACGCGTGATCGCACTTCTCGCCCCCGGCCAGGGTTCCCAGTCGCCCGGCATGCTCGCGCCGTGGCTCGAACTGGACGGGGCACGACAGCGGGTCGAGGGGTGGTCCGAGGCCACCGGCCTCGACCTGGTCCGCCTGGGGACCACCGCGGACGCGGACGAGATCAAGGACACCGCGGTGACCCAGCCGCTGGTGGTCGCCCTCGCGCTGCTGGCATACGAGGAGCTGAGCCGCCGCGTCGAGCTGCCCGCGGACGTCCCGGTCGCCGGCCACTCCGTGGGTGAACTCGCCGCCAGTGCCATCGCCGGCGTGCTCAGCGCGGACGACGCCGTGGCGCTGGCCGCGGTGCGCGGCGCGGAGATGGCCGCGGCCTGCGCGCTGGAGCCCACCGGCATGGCCGCGGTGCTCGGTGGCGACCCGGACGAGGTCGTCGCGCACCTGGACAGCCTCGGGCTGATCGCGGCCAACCGCAACGGCGCCGGGCAGATCGTGGCCGCCGGGCAGCTGCCCGCGTTGGAGAAGCTCATCGCCGAGCCGCCGGCCGGTGCCCGCAAGGCGGTCGCGGTCAAGGTGGCCGGCGCGTTCCACACCCACTACATGGCCCCGGCCGAGGAGGCGCTGCGGGCGCGGGCGGCCGGTGTGACCACCGCCAACCCGACCAGGCCGCTGCTGTCCAACGCGGACGGTACCGTTGTCGAGGAGGGTGCCGAGGTGCTGCGGCGGCTGGTCGCCCAGGTGACCCGGCCGGTGCGCTGGGACTCCTGCCAGGCCACGCTGCGCGCCCTCGGGGTGGACGCCGTGGTCGAGCTGCCGCCGGCGGGCACGCTGACCGGGCTGGCCAAGCGGGAGCTAACCGGGGTCGGCACTCTCGCCCTGAAGACCCCCGACCACCTGGACAAGGTGGCCGAGCTGCTGGGCGCCGCCAGTGGCAACGACGAGACCGAGAGCAGCGAGAACGCCCAGTGACCGACGACCGCGACCGCACCTCACCGCGCCTGGCGCTGCGCCAGCGCACCGGCCCGGCCCACACCCGCCTGCTCGGGTTCGGCAGCGCCCAGGGCAACCGGGTGGTGACCAACGACGACATGGCCAAGCTCGTCGACACCTCCGACGAGTGGATCCGGCAGCGGGTCGGCATCGTGGAGCGCCGGTTGGCCGACGAGGACCAGTCCCTGGTGGACATGGCCACGGCGGCCGGGGCCAAGGCGCTGGCCAACTCCGGGACCTCGCCCGACGAGGTGGACACGGTGATCGTGGCCACCTGCACGCTGGTCGGCGGCATCCCCAACGCGGCGGCACGGGTGGCCGACCGGGTCGGCATCGTCCAGGCGGCGGCCTTCGACCTGAACGCCGCGTGCGCGGGCTTCCCGTACTCGGTCATGGTGGCCTCGGACCTGATCCGCGGTGGCAGCGCCAGGAAGGTGCTGGTGATCGGCGCGGAGCGGTTCACCGACTGGGTGGACTGGACCGACCGGGCCAACTGCGTGATCTTCGGGGACGGCGCTGGCGCGGCCGTGGTGGCCCCGTCGGAGGAGCCGATGATCGGCCCGGTGGTGTGGGGCAGCAACGGTGACCTGGCCGACCTGATCTACCTGCGGGAGAACCGCTACGTGTTCCAGCAGGGCCAGTCGGTCTACCGGTGGGCGACCACCCAGATCTGGCCGATCGCCGAGCGCGCGGTGGCCGCGGCCGGGCTGAGCCTGGCCGACATCGACGTGCTCGTGCCGCACCAGGCCAACCTGCGCATCGTGGAGGCGTTGGCGCGCAAGCTGCGGGCCAACGGCGCGCGGGCGGAGATGGTGGTGGCCGACGACATCACCTACTCCGGCAACACCTCGGCGGCCTCGATCCCGCTGGCGTTAGACCACATGACCGCGGCCGGGCAGGTGCACAGCGGTGATGTCATGCTGCTGGTGGGGTTCGGCGCCGGGCTGTCGTACGCGGCCCAGGTCGCGATCGCCCCGTGAACCGGCGGCACCACACGGAAGACTCGCGGGCGGGCGCCATGAGCCCGTTCGGCAACAGCGAGAAGGAAGGGAAGCGTCCGTGAGCAACGAGGACATCCAGAAGGGGCTCGCCGAGATCGTCGAGGAGGTCGCGGGTGTCGCGGCCAACGAGGTGACCGAGGAGAAGTCCTTTGTGGACGACCTGGACATCGACTCGCTGTCGATGGTCGAGATCGCCGTGCAGGCCGAGGACAAGTTCGGGGTGAAGATCCCGGACGAGCAGCTGGCCAACCTCAAGACCGTGGGCGATGCGGTGAACTACATCGCCACCAACAAATGACCAATAACGACGTCGTCGTCACCGGGCTGGGCGCGACCACACCCCTGGGTGGGGATGTCGCGTCCACTTGGGACGGTCTGCTCAACGGCCGCAGCGGGATCAGCCGGATCGAGGCCGAGTGGGTCGAGAAGTACGAGCTGCCGGCCCGCATCGCCGGGCAGCTGGCCGTCGAACCCACCGAGATCCTGCCCAGGGTCGAGGCCCGTCGGCTGGACCGCTCCGAGCAGGTCGCCCTGGTCGCCGCGCGTCAGGCTTGGGCGGACGCGGGCCTGGACAAGGACGCGGTCGACCCGGAGCGGCTGGGCGTGGTGGTCGGCACCGGCATCGGTGGCGCGCTCACCCTGCTGCACCAGGACGACCTGATCGAGACCCAGGGGCTGCGCAAGGTCTCGCCGCTCACCGTGCCGATGCTGATGCCCAACGGCCCGGCCGCGCACGTCGGCCTGGACCTGGGTGCCCAGGCCGGGGTGCACGCCCCGGTGTCGGCCTGCGCCTCCGGCTCCGAGGCGCTGGCGTGGGCGTGGCGGATGCTGCGCGCCGGTGAGGCGGACGTGGTGGTGGCCGGCGGCGCCGAGGCGTGCATCACCACCATCACCATGGCGGGCTTCGCCCAGGCCAGGACGGTGAGCACGCGCAACGACGAGCCGGAGCGGGCGTCCCGGCCCTTTGACGCGGACCGCGACGGTTTCGTGCTCGGCGAGGGCGCCGGGATCATGGTGCTGGAGCGCGCGGAGTACGCGGCCGCTCGCGGCGCCCGGGTCTACGCCCGGCTGGCCGGCGCGGGCACCAGCTCCGACGGCTACCACATCACCGGGCCGCACCCCGAGGGCATCGGCCAGATGCGGGCGATCAAGGCGGCCCTGCGCACCGCCGGCCTGTCCCCCGAGGAGGTGGGGCACGTCAACGCGCACGCCACCGCCACGGTGGTGGGCGACGTGGCCGAGACGATCTCGGTGCGGCGGGCGATCGGCGACCACGCCGTGGTCACCGCCCCCAAGGGCGCGCTGGGGCACCTGCTCGGCGCGGCCGGCGCGGTGGAGGGCATCGCCACGGTTCTGTCCATTCGCGACGGACTCGTCCCACCCACGCTGAACCTGGAGAACCTGGACCCGAAGGTGGAGCTGGACGTGGTGGCCGGCGAGCCGCGCAAGGTCAGGTTGGACGCCGCGGTGAGCAACTCGTTCGGGTTCGGCGGCCACAACGTCACCCTCGCCTTCACCTCCGCCTGATCCGCCGCGCCCCGTGGTTCGAACCGGGCTGTGCCACCCCACCCGGTTCGAACCCCAGGCCCCCCCGCCCGCGAGTCGACTGTGCAAACCCCCCGAGTTGACACTTCAGGCAGGGCCGTTCGGGTGATGCGGGGCCGGGTGGACCCGGCGGGACCTCCCGCCGGCCCCGTCGGGCGTCAGCAGGACTCGTACCGCGTCAGCAGGACTCGTACTGGGGGCTGCGGTTCTCCGGCCCGTTGCTCAGCTTGAGCTTGTTGCCGTCCCAGACCAGCAGGTAGACCACGCGCCAGCGGATGCAGTCGCTGCGCAGGTCGTCCGGGGCCTTGGCGGTGTCCTGGGTGCTGACGAAGTTGAGCAGCACCCGCAGGCTGGTGGTGGACGCGGACTCGATCCGCTGCACCACGATGCTGCCGTCCTGGGTGCTCGCGTAGTCGGATTCCCACTGGCTCCGGGGCATGCCCTGGGCGCGCAGCGCGGTGACCGTGGCCGCCCAGGCGTCGTAGCGGCGGTCGTTGATCGCGTCGAAGTGGCTCTGCAACAGCCCGCGGACGGCCTCGTGCTCCGGGTGTTCGGCGGCGTCCGCGGTCAGCTTCACCGTGCGGTCCCCGGGCAGGGCGGCCCGCGGCGTCGTCGAGCTGACCTCGGCCAGCGGCGGCGTGTCGACCAGCGGACGCTGGTAGATCTCCCTGGTCAGCAGCCCGGCGCCGGCGGAGGCGGCGGCGACCAGCACGACGAGCGGGATCATCCAGCGCACGGTTGACGAGGTCTGCTGAGCGGGTGGCACCCGTCGAGGGTGCCACAACGCGTCGGTGGGGTGTCCGCCGATGGTCGGGTGGGCGGTCCACGCCCGGCCCACCCAGTCCCGGTTCGCCCGGCCCCGGCCCACCGGCCGCCAGGCGAGGCGACGGCCTACCCGACCCGGTGCAGCCAGGTGACGGGTGCGCCGTCCCCGGCCCGCCGGAACGGTTCCAGCGCGTCGTCCCAGGCGGCGCCGAGCAGTTCCTCCACCCGGTGGGCGAAGGACTCCCCGCCCCGGCTGCTCGCGGCCAGGGCCCGCAACCGGTCCTCGGTGACCACGATGTCACCGTTGGCACTGGTGTTGCCGCGCCACAGGCCGAGCCCGGGCGCGAAGCAGAACCGCTCGCCGTCGGCCCCGGGGCTGGGTTCCTCGGTGACCTCGAAGCGGAGCATCGGCCAGGCGCGCAACGCCTTGGCCAGTCTGCCGCCCGAACCGGTGTCGCCGGTCCAGGCGCACTCGGCGCGCAACTGCCCCGGCGCCGCTGGTTGCGCCGTCCACCGAAGGTCCACCCGGCCGCCGAGGACGCCCGAGATCGCCCACTCGACGTGCGGGCAGACCGCAGACGGCGACGAGTGGACGTAGACCACGCCACTGGTGCTGCCACGGGTGCTCACTGCTGACCTCCGCTGTTCGACGAGGGACGTCTTCCCCTACGACCTCGCCCAGTGGACGACCACGCGATCACCCGATGCGCCATTCTGCCCTGCCCGTGGCCGCGTCCGCCAGAAGAACGCCGAGGAACCCGGGAACGCATTCACCCCGTCGAGCGCTCAGGTCCGGCCGCGCACCCAGCGGCGCGCCGGGCGGGCGGGTGACCGTGTCCCACCATCCGGTGAGGGTGCCGCTGGCACTGTCCACCGTGGCCGGTCACCCCGTCGCACTGATCACGCCGTTCCGAATGGCCGCCTCCGGATTCTCCAGCGAGGCTACGGTGGTCAGCGAAGATCGGGGTAGCGCTCGGCCGGTACGGCGAGCGCAGGGAGGTGGGCCGTGCGCCTGATCCGGTTCGGCAAGGAACCCTCACAGGTCGGAGCGGACGTGCGAGCCGCACTGGCCACGTGGGGCTCGGGGGAGAACATACTCGGTGGGGTCGCCCTGCTCGGCGTGCAGCCCCCTGGTTGCCCGCGCGCGCTGGACGCGCTGGTGGTGCTGCCCAGGGGCGTGATCGTGATCGTTGGCGTGGACCTGCCCGATCCGGCGATGCGGCTGGAGGCGCCGCTGGCCGGGCCGTGGCGCATCGACGGCTGGCCGCTGACCCGGTCGGACGGGGCGGTGAGCCCGGCGCGCGAGGCGCTGGACGCCGCCGCGGCCGTGGCCAACCGGCTGCAGCTGATGCGCGTCGAGCCGCTGCCGGTCAGCACGGTGGTGGCGGTCGGCCCGTACGTGGACAAGGTGGTGCAGCCCACCACCGACCTGAACCGGGGGGTGCGCGTGCTGCACCCCGAGCCGGGCAGCCTGCTGGCCGCCGTCCGGGAGCTGGCCACCTGTGACCGGCCCTGCGCGGTGGCCCAGGCCCAGCAGGTGATCGGCGCGCTGCTGCCGGCCGCCGCGGCCGCCGCGGTGCGCGTGGGCGACCTGCGGGTCGAGGGGTTCCCCGAGGTGGTCACCGCGCCGCTGGCGACCGCGAGCACCACGCTGCTGCCCCGGGTGCCCGCCCGGGTCCAGCCCACCCCGCAGCCGGTCGGGGCCGCGCAGCGCCGGGCCCCGCGCTGGCTGCCGTTCGCCGCGGCCGGGCTGATCGGCGGGCTGCTGGTGGGCGGGATCGCGGTGGCCGTCGGTTCCGGCCGCGACGCGGTGTCCACCGGGCCGGCCGCGCCCACCACCAACGCGGTCAGCGTGGCCGGGACGAGCTTCCTGCCCAGGGGCGCGGACAGCGACCGGGACTGCGCCGCGCACGCCTACGGGGACGTGCGCGCCTGGCTGGCCGACAACCCGTGCCGGGAGCTGCGCCGCGCCCAGTACGAGACCACTGTGGACGGTCGCGCGGTGGGGGTGTGGCTGGCCGAGGTCCGGTTCGACGACACCACGCGCGCCGACCAGTTCCGCAGCCGGCTCGGCACGCCCGGCGCGGGCGGCATCAACGACATGGCCAGGGAGGGCACCCGCTGGGTGGGTGGCCCGCAGTCGTTCGACCAGGCCACCTTCGCCAGTTCGCGGACCGGGAGCACGGTGCGGCTCGCCCAGGCGGCGTGGGTCGAGGGCGGGGCCGCCACCGACGACCCGCAGCTGGGCGAACTCACCGAGCAGGCGCTGCGGCTGCCCAGCATCCAGTGACACCAGCAGCCAGTGACACCGGCAGCCGGTGAGGCCGGCCGGGGTCACAGGCCGTAGGCCTCCAGCAGCCGCAGCCAGACCTCGCTCACCGTGGGGTAGGCGGGCACCGCGTGCCAGAGCCGGTCCAGCGGCACCTCGCCGACGATGGCGATGGTGGCCGCGTGCAGCAGCTCGGCCACGTCCGGCCCGACGAAGGTGACGCCGACCAGCACCCGGCGGTCCTCGTCCACCACCATGCTGGCCCGGCCGGTGTAGTCGCGGGCGTGCAGTGCCGAGCCGGCGACCGCGATGTCCAGCTCGACCACCCTGGTGCGCACCCCGTCGCGCCGCGCGGCCTCGGCGGTGCGGCCCACCGACGCCACCTCGGGGTCGGTGAACACGACCTGGGGCACGGCCGCGTGGTAGGCGGTGGCCGCGTGCGGGCTCCACGGCCGGGGCTGGTCCAGTTCGCCGCGCGCCCGCGCCACGATGGCGTCACCGACCACCCGCGCGCCGTACTTGCCCTGGTGGGTCAGCATGGCCCGGCCGGTCACGTCACCGGCCGCGTACAGCCAGCCGCCGGCGACCCCGGCGACCAGCCCGGAGTCGTCCACGGTGAGCGGCTCGCCCGGGGTGAGCCCGACGTGCTCCAGGCCCAGGCCCCCGGTGGCCGGCCGGCGCCCGGTGGCCACCAGCAGGTGGTCGGCCACCACCCGGTCCCCGCCGGACAGCTGCACGGCCACCCCGCCCGCCACGGTGGACACGCGCTCGGCCCTGGCGTTGAGCCTGATGTCCACCCCGTCGGCGCGCAGCCCGTCGGCGACCAGCGCGCCGGCGAAGTCCGGCAGCTTGGCCAGTGGGCGGTCCTCGGCCACGATCAGCGTCACGGCCGCGCCCAGGCGCGCCCACGCCTGCGCCATCTCCACCCCGACCACGCCGCCGCCGAGCACCGCCAGCCGGCCAGGCACCTCGTGCGCGGAGGTGGCCTCGCGCGAGGTCCAGACCGGGGTGTCGGCCAGCCCGGGGATGGGCGGCTTGACCGGCTCGCTGCCGGTGCACAGCACCACGGCGTGCCGCGCGGTCAGCGCCCGGCTCTCGCCGTCGGGCGTGGTCACGGTCAGCGCCCTCGGCCCGGTCAGCCGGGCCCGGCCGCGCACCACGGTGAGGCCGGCGCCCTCGGCCCAGTCCACCTGGCCGGCGTCGTTCCAGTGCGCGGTGAACCCGTCGCGGCTGGCCAGCACCTCCGCGGCGGCCAGGTGCTCGTCCGCCCGCACCCCGGGCACCCGCCGCGCCGCGGCGAGCGCGCTGCCCGGCCGCAGCAGGGCCTTGCTCGGCATGCACGCCCAGTAGGAACACTCACCGCCGACCAGGTCGGCCTCGACCAGCGCGGTGCTCAGCCCGCCCCGCGCGGCCCGGCCAGCGGCGTTCTCCCCCACCGCGCCGCCACCGACCACCACTACGTCGAACGTCTCGCTCGTCACCCGCACACCCCACACCAGGCGGCCGCACCGGGCAAATCGGTGCCCGACCGCGTGACGCGGGGGCTTCCCGCCGTGTCGGCCAGCCGACATCATGCCGGTGACCGGTGTGAACGGGCGGAGCTGGGAGGTGGGCCGTGCGCGAACCGACACGGCGGGGACGGATCGTGGCCGCGCTGCTGGCCGGGCTGGTGCTGTTCGGCGCGGGCCTGGCCAGCGCGTCCTGGGCGCGGGCGGGGACCGGACAGCAGGACTCGGCTGGGCGGGGCACGGCCAGCATGCTGGACGCGGTGCTGCGGCGCGGTGAGGTCCGGGTGTGCAGCACCGGCGACTACCGGCCGTTCACCTACCTGGACCCGGCCACCGGCGCCTGGTCGGGCATTGACGTGGACATGGCCAGGGACATGGCCGGCCGGCTGGGCGTGCGGCTGACCCTGGTGCGCACCACGTGGGGCACGCTGCTCACCGACCTGGGCCGGCGCTGCGACCTGGCGATGGGCGGGGTGTCGGTGACGCTGGAGCGGGCCGCGAAGGCGTTCTTCAGCGACCCGTACCTGACCGACGGCAAGACGCCGATCACCCGGTGCGCGGACGCGGACCGGTTCCAGACGCTGGAGCAGATCGACCGGCCCGGGGTGCGGGTGGTGGTCAACCCGGGTGGCACCAACGAGCAGTTCGCCAGGCAGCACCTGCACCAGGCCACCATCGTGGCGCACCCGGACAACAACACGATCTTCGACGAGATCATCGCCGGCCGGGCGGATCTGATGATCACCGACGCCGCGGAGACCCGGTGGCAGGCCACGCGGCACCCGGAACTGTGCTCGGTGCACCCCGACCAGCCGTTCACCTTCGCGGAAAAGGCCTACCTGCTGCCGCGTGACGACGTGGCGTTCCAGCAGTGGGTGAACCAGTGGCTGCACCTGGCCCGCAACGACGGCACCTACCAGCGGGTGTCCGCGCCCTGGCTGGGCTGAGGCGGCCGGCCGGGCCGACCGGCGGGCCCGGGCTGACCGGGCCGGTCAGCCCGGTTCGCCGCGGCGCTTGCGGTGGGCGACCCACACCAGGTCGATCAGGGACACCACCGCGAGCACGCCGAGCACCACGGCACCCCACCCGAAGCCGGCGCGCGCGGCCAGCACCGCGGCCACCGCGCAGAACACCACGCCGAACCCGGCCAGCCACAGCCGCAGGGTGAGCGCGCTGCGGGCCGGGGTGGCGCCCAGCCGGGCCGTGGGGTCGTGGTAGTCGTAGAGCCCGCGCTCGTAGTCGGCCCGGTCGCGGGGCTCGCGGGGCTGCTGGCCTGACTCGCTCATTCCGGCCTCCCGCAGGGCGTGGTGCCGGGTGGTGGTTGACGCGTTCGCTGTCGCGCTCGGGCGCGCCGGACGCTGACGTTCGCGGTGGTGCTCCCCGCGGTGGTGCTCCCCCGCGGCTCAGTTCGCGGTGCGTCCGCTGTCCACGCTACGCCGGGCCGACGCGGCCGGCCGCGCTGGTTTCCGCTGGCCGGGTCCACTGGCCTGGTCGGGCTGGCGGGCCAGCGGGATCGCACGCCGGGTCGGATCGGGCCGGGGCGGCCGGGTCAGGTAGGGCCGCAACAGCCGGACGAGCACCAGGCCCGGCACGACCAGCGGCACCACCACGGCCAGCGTGGCCGCGGTCACCCCGGCCCGCACCACGTCCCTGGGCAGCAGCACGATCCGGTCGACCACCAGCGTCCGCCGGAAGGGCAGCGACAGCAGGGCCAGCACGACCACGAAGACCACCATGGCCAGGGCGGCGCGGTGCACCGACGCGCGGTAGCCGATGCCCTCCGCCGCGGCCAGCACGGCCAGCCAGCCGAGCAGGCCGGGCAGTTGGGCGCGTTCGGCGGTGGCCGCCCAGCACAGCCCGCCGGCCACGGCGAGCACGGCCAGCAGCCCCTGCCGCCCCGGATGACCGAACCACGCCGAGGCCGATTCCAGCCAGTGGCCGGGAATTCCGGCCCAGGTCACGGCCGCGTGCAGCACGCCGAGCGGGGACCGGGCGTGCTGGCCGAACTGGCTGCCGATCCAGCCCAGCGTCCAGGTGGACACCAGCGCGGTCAGGGCCAGCTGCCACCGGGGCCGGTCCACCGCGCACCGCCACAGCCGGACCGCTTCCCGCCGGAATGACCGCATCCCGCCCCTCCCCGCCGCGCTCCGGACCGAGCCCCGCCTCCGGTCTCTGCGCTTGATGGTGCGGACAGAACCGCGGGACGCAATGGGTGGCCTTCGAACGGCGGCGTGCCCCCGGATCGGACCGACACGGTCGGTGAGATCGGCCGCCACCGGCACGGCCGGACTGCTCCGATCGGGCGCCGGGCCAGCATGGTGGGCCGCGGTGGCCGTGCCGTTCCACCCACGGCGAGCGGGTCCTGGTGTGGTCGGCGGAACCACCACACCAGGACCCGAGGCACTACCGCGTCACCCGGTCAACCCGACAGCGGGTTCACAGGGGCGGGTAGGCGTTCTGCAGCAGCTGCTTGAACTGCGCGGAGAACCAGTGCCCGGCCAGCGGGGCGTCGCCGAGGGCACCCGAGGGGTTGTTGCCGTTGAGCGGGTTGCCACCGTAGGTGGGGTCGCACATCCGGTCGAAGCCCTTGCCCTCGTCGTTCGGGATCTCCTTGCTGGCCCCGTCCGACTCGCCCGGCGGCTTGGCCCACACGTAGGCGTCGATACCGGTGGCCGGCGCCGCCTTCGGCCGCTCGCCGAGGCCCGCTCCGGACTGGTTGCACCAGTTGCCGGGGTGGATGCGCCGGTCCACCCGGCCGCCGTCGACGTAGGCGTCCACGCTGGTCTTCGGGCCCGGGCCGGTGGGCCGGGCCGAACCGCCCCAGCCGTTGCGGCTGGTGTCGATCAGCATGCCGATGCTGGACGAGAACCCGGCCGAGATCAGCTGCTGGCGGAACGCCTGGGCGAAGGACAGCTCGTCCACGTACCGGTTCCAGTCCACCCACTTGGACTGGCGCACCGTGGTGCCGTTCACCGTGTCGTTGACGGTGAAGTACGGCTCCTTGAGCGCCGAGTAGTTCGCCGTGTTGGTGATGAACCCGTGCACGTTGTTGACCGTGCTGCCGGAGGCCCTGGCGGCCTGGGCGAACAGCGTGGCCGACGCGGTGAAGTTGTCGTCCCAGCCGATCCAGCCGTGGTGGGCGGCGTCGATGTAGTTGTAGACGTTGCCGATCGCGCCCAGCTTGGCCAGCGCGTAGCCAATGCCGTTCACGTAGCCGCCGTTGTCCTTCATCGTCTGGCACAGCTGGGTGCCACCCGGCCGCCCGGCCGTGTTGGTGATCAGGTTGGGCAGCGAGTCGATCTCGATGACCGCGACGATCCGCAGGTTGGCGTACTTGGTGTCGGACAGGATCGCCGCGATCGGGTCGATGAACTCGCTCTTGTACCTGGGCAGGTCGTCGGGGCCGAGTTCACCGTTGGAGGCCAGTGCCGAGCAGTCCCGACCGGGCAGGTCGTAGACGACCATCTGGAACAGGGTGGCGCCCTGGGACAGGGCCGCGTCGAGGTGGTCCCGCAGCCCCATGCCGCCGTTGACGCCCTCGATCGCGGCGATCCGGTCCAGCCACACGAAGGTCGGCTGGTTGGCGACGGCGCTGCCGCCGTCCGCCTTGGCCTTGGCCGACCACTCGGGGTTCACGTAGGGCTTGGCGCCCACGTACGGGTTGTCCACCCGCGCCTTGGGGCTGGCGGCGCCGGTGGCCGGGCTGCTCGCGCCGAACATCATGCCGAGGGCGAGCACGGATGTCGCCAGCGTGGCGAGCCCACGTCGAAGACCGGAGCCTCGGGCTCGGTATCGGGGGGCAGTTCTCATCTGAGCTCCTTGTTCGTAATCACGATGACACCGTTGTCCGAGGCCCTGGACGCCTCAACGGATTACTGGGAGCGCTCCCAAAACAAACTTTATCAAGCAAGTAACAGGGTGTGAAGAGTTCGTCACGCATTGATCTTGTGACGGCGCGTCGACAACGCCGGGACGTTCCGTGATCAACAAGGGGAATCCCCAGGCCAACCGAGGTTTCCCCGGTCAGGTTCCCGCGGCGAATTCGGTCCGGCTCAGTGGTCCAGGAGGTGGTCGACCAGATGGTCGAGCGCGGGCAGGGCCCGGCGCACCGCGTCCCGATCCCGCTCGGCCAGCTTGCCGAGAGCGGTTCCAATGCGCCGCTCGTGCGCCCGCTGCCAGGCGGCGAGCTGCTCCCGGCCGGCCGAGGTGAGGGTCAGCCTGGCCACCCGCCGGTCAGCCGGATCGCCGTTGCGCTCGACCAGCCCGGCCTCGATGAGCTGGCTGACCAGCCCGCTGACCGTGTTGGGCGCCAGCCGCTGCGAGGAGGCCAGCTCGCCAACCCGCATGGGCGAGCGCTCCGCCAGCGTCTGCAACAGCTCCACCTGCGCCATCGGCAGCGACTCCCACGGGTAGTCCGTGCGGATGCTGGTGCGCAGCGCCCGCCGCAGCCGGGTCACCACCTCGGTGAGGGTCCTGGCGTCGGAGGGAGCGCGGACCGCCGGGGCGGCCCCGGCAACGCGCTGCTGGTCGAGGTCGGAAGTGGCCGGCTGGTCAGCGGCGACCGCCTCGGGCGCACCGCCCAGCGGCGCGCCCTGCACACCCGGCGCGCCGAGTCGCTGCGGTGGTCGGCTCACTCCCTCGGCCATGGCCGTCATGGTACTGACCGGGTTTCGGGTTGATCACAGTTTGGGACGCGACAACAGGTCCGCGCCCGACATGCTCGGCCACCGACGCATCCCGGCGGGCCCGGGCGCGGATCACCGCCGGCGCCCGGCCGTCACAGCGGCCACTGCACGCACAGCCTGGCCAGCCCGCCGAGCACGGCCAGCAGCACCGACCCGGCCAGCAGCCGGGCCGCGTTGCGGCGCCACCACAGCATCCGCGGCAGCCACCCGGTGGGCACCAGGTCCCAGTCCACCCAGTGCATGGCCAGCAGGTAGGCGGCCATCGACAGCACGCCGATCCCGCCGACCGCCAGCAACAAGGTGGCGAGGACTTCCAACGCTGGCATGCGACTCTCCGGTGACCCACTGATCGGCAAGCACCGTCATCGTGCCTGACGCCGGACAACCCGGCGACACGCGAGGGCAGGACAGCCACCCCGCCAGGCGGCAACCCCGGCGCGGGGGTTAGCGCCAGCGGGGCGGACCGCCGGCCGCGTGAGCCGTCCACGCAGGTCAGCCCGGTGGTGCGACACGACTGGGTGGATGTGACGCGCGGCTCGCCGAAAATCGCTTTTTCGCGGCCCCCGTCCTCGCCTAGGGTTCTGGGTACACGAGAAAGGAGGTGGTCCAGCGTTGAATATCAACAGGACTCGTGAGGTGGCTGTCCGCTAGGACCACCGCACGGTGTGCGAAGCAGCCGGCCCGCCCTGGTGCGGGTGGTGGTCGGCGAATACCAGGCAGTCACCCGGCCCCCGTTACCCCTGGGACTAGTCCGCCCAGGCCCCGAGCCCACCAGCCCGGGGAAGTGGTACGGGGGCCGTTCTACGTTCTGGGCCCACCTTCTGCGGAGGTCAGCCGGCCGTGACGTCGGCGACCAGGCCCGCCTCGTAGGCGATGATCGCCGCCTGCACCCGGTTCTTCACCCGCAGCCGGTTCAGGATCGCGCTCACGTGGCTCTTGACCGTGCCCTCGACCAGGTACAGCCGGCTGGCGATCTCGGCGTTGGACAGACCGGCCCCGAGCAGCGCCAGCACCTCCCGCTCGCGCTCGGTCAGCACGTCGGCCCTGGTCCTGGCGGCCACCCCGCGGCCGAGCCGGCCGCCGGCGAGTTCGGTGATGACCCGCTGGGCCACCTGGGGCGACAGGTAGGCGGCTCCCCCGGCCACCGCCCGCACCCCGGCGATCAGCTCGCGCGGGTCGCCGGCCTTGAGCAGGAAGCCGCTGGCCCCGTCACCGAGCGCGCGGGCGATGTAGTCGTCCTCGCCGAAGGTGGTGAGCATGATGACCGCGGTCTCGGGCACGGTGAGCCGGATCTCGGCCGCGGCGGCCAGTCCGTCGAGCCGGGGCATGCGGATGTCCAGCAGCGCCACGTCCGGCCGGTGCGCCCGCACGAGTTCGATCGCCGCCCCGCCGTCGGCGGCCTCGGCCACCACCTCGATCTCCGGGTCGGCCGACAGGATCGCCCGCACGCCGGCACGGATCATGGCCTCATCATCGGCCAGCAGTACCCGAATCACCGCTGTCTGCTCCCTTGCCTCCGGCTGTCCCGGTGCCCTGGTGGACGTGGTCTGCCCGCGAATCCGCCTGGCACGACCTGGTGCAGCCTACGGGGCGCGGTGACGAGGGCTGTTACCGTGCGGTGTCCGGTTGATGTGCGACTGCGGCTCCCGCCGCGGCCGGGGAACCCCGACAGGAGCCGCAGTGCGGTGACCGGGACCGCCGTCTCACCGTTGAACAGGCGATCACCGGACACGGGTCTGGTTACTCAGCGTGTCGATGCCCTGGGAACGCCCCCGCCGACTGGGAGCGCTCCCAGGCAGGCCGACTGTAGCTATCCGGATATGCGTTGAAAAGGGTCGTTCGACCGGCGGCACCGCCAGGGGCAGCGGAGATCACTACCGTGCGGCGACCAGAAGAACCACGCGGACAGCCCGGTTCGGCAGTCATCACCGCGCTTGTTCGCCGAGTCGGCCCCCGTTTCGACTACGACTGGTGACGGCTCGCCGGCGGACTACCCCGTTCAGGTTTTGTTCCCAGCCAACTCCGCCGTCAGCCCGTTCCGACCAGGGAACATCCCGCCGAACGGACCAGCCGCAGCCGGTTTGGGAGCGCTACCAGCCAGCACCGGCACGTGTTCGACCGACGCGCTCCGACGCCGGTTCACCCCGCCGACCTCACCCCGCTGGCGGCCACCCCGCACAGCACCCCCACACAGCGGCCACCCCAGAGCGGCTACCCCGCCACCCGCTGCGGTCACTCAGCGGCCGTCGCCGCCTGGACACCCGCAGGTTCCTCCGGTGGCGACCCGGGCAGCGGGACGGGTCCAGTGGTGGCCAGCCCGTCGAGCACGACCCGCAGGTTGCGTCGCCACTGCTCGGCGTCCGCCCGCAGACCGATGGTGCGCTCGCCGGTCATCACCGAGGCCAGCAGGAAGGGCACGTCCTGCCAGGCCACGTCCTGCCGCATCACTCCGGCCGACTGAGCCCGCCCGACCAGCAGTCGGACCTGCTCGCGCAACTCGGCCAGTGGCGCGTCCAGAGCCAGCCGGCACTGCCCGCCCAGCGCCTCGTTGATCCCGCAACTCGCCGAGCGCAACCGCACGAACGCGACCGCGAACTCGCAGAACCCGTGCCACGGGTCCGGGTCGTCCGCCGCCCGGCTGGCCGCTGTCACCAGTTCGCCGATGGTGTCGGCGAGCACCGCCTCAAGCAGCGCCTCCCGCGAGGGCAGCCGACGGTAGAAGGTGCCGATGCCCACGCCGGCCCGCCGCGCGATCTCGTGCGCGGTGACCTCGACCCCGATCTCGGCGACCGCCGCCCTGGCCGCGACGACCAGCCGTCGCACGTTGCGCCGCGCGTCCGCCCTGGGCCGCCGCTCCAGGTCGGCTGCGAGCAGCCGCTCCACCGCACTGTCCACATCGCCGCCCGCCGTGTCACCCATCGTGTCGCTCGCCACGCCGCCCACCCCGCTCACGACAGCCAATCTAGCACAACAAGTGGACGTCCCGCGTCCGCTTCCGCTAGCATCCTCGTCAATCGGACCACTCGCGTCCGCTTGTCCCCCGTGCAGGAGGCAGCCGTGCCCGACCACAGGCCCATCAACGGCAGAACCCCCGTCCGCAAGATCAGAGTGGGCATCATCGGAGCCAGCCCGGACCGCGGCTGGGCTGGCAGAGCGCACGTGCCCGCGCTGCGGGCGCTGCCCGGCTACGAACTCACCGCTGTCGCCACCAGCCGCGCCGACAGCGCTGGGCGCGCCGCCGAGCTGTTCGGCGCCGCCCACGCCTTCACCGACCAGCACCAACTCGCCGCCCACCCCGAGGTGGACCTGGTGGTCATCACCGTGAAGGTGGCGGCGCACCGGGAACTGGTGCAGGCGGCACTGGCCGCGGGCAAACACGTCTACTGCGAGTGGCCACTGGCACTGACCACGGCCGAGGCCGAACTCCTCGCCACGGCCGCCCAGACCGCCGGCGTGCGCACGGCCGTGGGCCTCCAGGCTCGGTACGCACCGGCCATCAGCCACGCCCGCGCACTGATCAGCGAAGGACACCTGGGGCGGGTCACCTCGGCCACCCTGCACACCGCGCGAGCCAAGGGCGCCGCCACCGCGGTACCGGCCTGGACGGCCTACACCTACGACCGGGCCAGCGGCGCCGGCCTGCTGGAGGTGTTGGGCGGCCACGCCCTCGACGCGCTGGAGCACCTGCTCGGCGACATCGCCGACCTGTCAGCCACCCTGTCCGTCCAGCACCCGCACCACACCGTGACCGAGACCGGCCAGGCCATCGCGGTGACCAGTCCCGATCACCTGCTGCTCACCGCCACCCTGGCCAGCGGCGCCGTGGTCACCGCGCACATCCACGACGGCGAGGCCGCGGCGCCGCGCACCCGGCTGGAGATCGCCGGCACCAAGGGCGACCTGGCCATCGTCTCGGCCCCGGCCCAGTCCCCCGATGCCCTGCAGTTCCAGATCGGCGAGCTGCGGCTGCGCACCACGCACGGCACAACCGGCACCTGGCGGGAGGTCCCCCTCCCCGACCAGCACACCCTGCCAGCCGAGATCGAGCCCCAGGCCCGCAACGTCGCCGCGCTCTACGCGCAGTTCGCCACCGACCTCCACACCGGCTCGCACCACACCCCCGACTTCGCGACAGGGGTGCGGTTACACCGCCTGCTCGACGCCATCCGCGCCTCCGCGACCACCGGCACCCGCCAACCCCGCTGAGCCAGCCCCCAGCCGCACGCACTTCACAGTCTCGGCGAGCCCCCGCCCCAGTCTCACCCCTTCAAGCCCCGCAACACACCGAAATCCTCACCGCACACCCAAACCCGCACCGAGCATCAACCCTCACCGCACATCAAGCACTGCCTTGCCCGCCACCCTGCGCGCCAACAGTGCCTCGGCCGCCTCGGCCGCGCGGTCCCACCCGGTCCGCCACCCGATCTGCGGGTCGAGCCAGCCGCGCTCCAGCGCGGTGACGAGGTGGGCGAGGTCCGGACCGAAAGGAGTCGACACGACAAAGGGCTCGATCCGCCGGCCGCCACCCCGCAGCCGCTCCCGCTCGAAGTCGATCACCGTGGGCCGCCGCGCGGCGTTGCCGATGCTCTGCACCGAACCACCCGGCTCCACCAGGGCGAACGCCTCGGCGAGCAGGTCACCGCCGACGTTGTCGAGCACACCGAAGACCGGCGCGGTGACGTTCTCCAGCCCCACCACGACCTCGGCCGCGCCAAGCTCGGCCAGGCCCTGGCCGCGGGCGGCGCTGCCCACGGCGGCGATGACGTGCGCGCCAGCTCGTGCCGCGAGCTGCACGGCGAAGCGCCCGACCCCACCCGAGGCACCGGTGACCAGCACCCGGCGGCCGAGCACCGACCCGAGGCCGCGCAGGGCCTGGAGCGCGGTGACCCCGGCCACCGGCAGCGCGCTGGCCGCGCCCAGGTCGACCGAGTCCGGCACCACCGCGAGGTTGGCCGTGTCCACGGCGCGGAGTTCGCCCCACCCGCCCCGCCAGTCAAACGTGGTCACGCGGGTGCCGACGGCGGGCCCGGACCCGTCGGCCGCCGCCTGGCGCACCACGCCGGCCGCGTCACCCCCGAGGATCTCGCCGGGCTCGCACCGCTCGGCTTTGAAGGCGAGTTCAGCGAAGTTGAGCGAGACCGCGTGGACCTCGATCAACACCTGTGACCTCGCCGGCAGCGGCTCCGGTACCTCGGCGAAACCAAGTCCCTGGAACGCGCTCGGGTCATGAACCAGCGCACGCATCGTGCTCCTTCTCCCATCACGACAGGTAGATGTCACCACGACAGGTAGATGTCCGGGGACACCAAGGACAGCGCCCCGCGGTCCCCCATCCGCGCCACTGGGCGCCACCCATCCTGGGACGGCCACCGCCAGTCCGTCCAAGACCAGCACTCATAACCGCTGTCTATGACAATCGGAGGTGCGGCTGGGGACAGCAACGGGTGTCCGGCCACCACCGGTTCGCGCGCTCGACACCGCGCCCCGCACTCCCGCCCGGGGGCGCGAACAGCCGCGACCGGGCTCGGTGGTAGCCTCTAGTTGATCTTGAAATCGGTTGCCCTGTCTGGCGGGCCGTGGTGGGGCGGGTGGGGTTCGAACCCACGACCTGACGGATTATGAGTCCGCTGCTCTGACCAGCTGAGCTACCGCCCCCACGTGACACAGGACTCGTCGTCGCCAGTCGGAGACTACCCAGGCGGCAAAACATCGCTGTCAGTGGCCCTGGACTGGGCCGGGATGGGGCGGCTGAGCCAGCGCGGGTCGATGTCGGTCGGCGGCGCGGCACCGAGCTGGCTGATCCGGTAGCCGTTCGGGTAGCCCGGGTAGGTGCGGTTGCGCGGGTCGCGCAGCAACCTGGAGGTGCGACGCGGCGGTAGCAGTTGGACGAGGGCCGCCCGGGTCCGCAGCGCGCTCCTGGCCGCCGGTCCGACCCAGGCCGGCGGAGCGGTGAACGCGAACGCGTCGAGCATCCCCCGGTCCAGCAGGGACAGCACCACCTGGGCGACCAGGGGGCGGACCGGCCGCGGATACCAGGAGCAGACCAGGTCCAGGGTGTAGCAGCCGATTTCGTGGTTGGTCGTGGCGTAGCGGAAGTGCGTGTGCTCGTAGTCGCGCTTGAACTCGGCGAACTCCGCGTACCCCTCGGGCAGGTCGGTGATGCCCATGCGCTGCCCGACCGCGCGGTAGAAGTGGAACGCGGCCAGGCGTTCGTGGTCGGTCAGCCGGCGCCAGCCGAACTGGTCGATCCAGGCGATCGGGTCGTAGACGAACGTCGACAGCACGTACTTCATGTCGCCGTTGTCAATGCGGTACCGGCGGTGCATGCCGTTGACCACGCGCAGCGACTCGCGTCCCCGGGGCGAGTCGTACCCGTGTTCCACCAGCTCGCCCATGAGCAGCGCGGTGTCGTCGTAGCGGCGCTGCGCCCGGTTGGCGAACTCCCCGGTGGCGGCGAGCAGCGCCGAGATCGAGGGCACGCAGTAGGTGCGGAACAGCGCGAGTTCGAGGGCGCGCCGGTAGTCCCAGGGGAACTCGTAGGCCGCGGACAGCCGCAGGATCTTCTGGTGGTCGCGCTCGGGATCCAGGGCGAGGATCGTGGCCAGGCGCGCGTACCGGTCGCGAACACCCAACACCGAGTCCAGCCGCGCACGCAGGCCCGCCACCACCGCCACCTCGCAATGCGATCACCCAGAGCAACATCGTTGATCGCATTCTGCAATCACCGTGGGGAAAAGGGAAACCGGGCTCGGGCTGTGGCGTGCCTGGCCAGGCACGTCCGCACCACGCCCACCCGGAATTCGCCGGATCAGGCGACAGCGGGCACCAGGCGGTGGACGGCCCGATCCCGGTCAGATTCCCTGATCGCCGTGTTGGCGGGCGAGCCAGCCCGGTCGAGTGCCGTGGCGCCCGGCATGGGCGCGGCCCGCTCGCCCTCGAACCGCGTGGTGCCGAGGCTGGGTGCTCGGCGTTTTGGTGGAGGGCATGTGGCGAGTGGATCTCGCCGTGCCTGGGAAACACGAAAGCCCAGGTGCGCTGACCTGGGCTTACTGCTCCTCCGGTTGGACTCGAACCAACAACCCTTCGGTTAACAGCCGAATGCTCTGCCAATTGAGCTACGGAGGACCGTTCTTCAGTTCTTTCGTCGGGCGGTGCCGACGGGTGGTAACTCTAGCGCATCCCCAGGAGTGCTCGCGCACACCCCCCACCTTGCCTCGCCGACTGCGGGAAGATGGTCTTGTCCGGAGGAGGGAGAGCTGATGAAGGGGATCCTGTTCGGGGCCGCCGTGGGGTACGTGCTCGGCGCCCGGGCCGGTCGGCAGCGGTATGACCAGCTGGTACGCGCCTACCGCCGGCTGATCGACCACCCGGTGGTGCAGGGCGCGGCCGGGGTGGTCCGCGCGAAGGTCGGCGAGTGGACCGGGTTGGCCGGCCGGGACGCCGGGACCGAGGGCACCGCGGCGGTGACCAAGATCACCGGCGCGGATCGTCGGTCGCGGTCGCGTGACTCGGTGATCCCGCGCGCCTGATCGACGATCCCCGCGCGCGGCCGCCGCGCCGGCCGTCGCACGCCTCGGCCCTCACGCCTCGGTCGCGGTCCTGGCCACCACGAACACCCGGCGGAACGGGAACCAGGTGGTGCCGTCGGCCCGCACCGGGTACGCCTGGCGCAGCCGGCCGGCCAGCTCGGCCCGGAACTCCGCCCAGTCCGCGTCGCCGAGCGCGGCCCGCACCGGCCGCAGTGCCGTGCCGCTGATCCACTCCAGCACGGCGTCGGGTCCGGTGAGCCGCTGCAGGTAGGTGGTTTCCCAGGCGTCCACCGCGCACCCGGCGTCGGCCAGCAGCGCGGCGTAGCCGGTCGGGTCGAGCACGGTGTCCGCGCCGCGCAGCACGGTCTCGCCGAGCGCCGCGCGCCACCGGGGCAGGCCGGCGAGTTCACGGGAGATGGCGTGCGAGGGCGCGCCGAAGTTGCCCGGCACCTGGAAGGCCAGCCACGCGCCCTCGGGCAGGGCCGCCACCCAGCGCCGGAGCAGTTCCTGGTGGCCGGGCACCCACTGCAGCACCGCGTTGCTGACCACCACCTCGGTGTCCGGCTCGGGTGTCCACTCGCGCACGTCGGCGAGGTCGGCGGTCAGGCCGCGCTCGCGCGCGGCGGCGACCATCTCGGGCGAGGAGTCCAGTGCCTCCAGGCGCGCGGCCGGCCAGCGCCGGGCCAGGTGCTCGGTCAGGTTGCCGGGTCCGCAGCCCAGGTCGACCACCCGCCGGGGCGCCTCCGCCGCGACCCTGGCGACCAGCTCGTGGAACGGCCGGGAGCGGTGGTCGGCGAAGGTCAGGTACTTGTCGGGGTCCCACATCGCGCACCTCCAAATAAACCGTACGTACGTACTTTAAAGGAGGGGTGACGGAACGAGAACCCTGCGTCAGCACATCCTGGTCGCCTCAGGCGTCCGGAGCGGCGCGGCGCACCTGGTCCACCCGCGCGGCCACCTGCTCGGCGATCACCCGCAGCGCCTCGGCGTCGGTGCCCGGATCGGCCCGGACCTGGAGCACCACCCCGTCCTGACCGGGCACCTTGCGCTGCACGAACCACGCGCCCCCACCGGGCAGCTCGCGGCGGTGGCTGGACCTGATCGAGCCGGTGACCCTGGCGTGCACCACCTCGGGCACCCGGCCCGGCTCGGTCAGGGTGAACCGCCTGGTGGGCAGATCAGCCAGGAGCACGGCCGCACCCGCGGTCCCGGTCTGCCTGGCCTCGACCACGGCCAGCGCGCCCGCCTGCCAGACGGCCTTGCTGATCAGGTGCCAGCCCACCCGCCTGGTCCGCTCCCCCTCCGGCAGCCACAGCCCCAGCGACGTGGCCACCAGGTGCCCGCCGGAGCGCTCCTCGGCCACCGCGACCACGTTCTCCCCCGCCGCCAGCGTGCCGGGAAAGCCCTCGGGCAGCCGCTGCCCGCCCAGCCGCCGGGCCAGCCGGCGCAGCCAGCCGCTCACTGCAGCGCTCCGGCGGCCTGCTCGCCCAGTGCCTTGCGGTACTCCTCCAGCGCCACCAGGTCACCGAACAACGCCCGGTACTCGTCGGCGTCGTCCAGCGGGGACATCCGCTGCAGCCGGGACTTCAGCTCGGCGATCTGCCGCACCAGCAGGCTCTCCTGCACCCGGGCCAGCACACTGCTGGCGTAGCGCTCGTCGGGTTCGCTGCGCGCCTTGATCAGCGGCTCCACCGCCAGTTCGGTGAGCAGCGAGCGCACCGTCTGGTGCTCGCACTGCTGGCCGACCGCCTCCACCAGTGCCGGCCCGGACAGCCCGCACGAGGTGCCACCGGCCGCCAGCACGCTGCGGTGCAGTTCCCGGTAGGCGTCGTGGGTGAACACCTCCTCGGGCAGCGAGTCGTAGTAGGGGCCGGCCAGCTCGGGCAGTTGCAGCGCCACCTTGAGCGCCTCCCGCTGCGCCCCCAGCTGCGGGTCGCGCGGGTTGGGCCGGGCCGGGCCGGCGGCGCCCACGGCCAGCGCGCCCTGGTTGGGGTCCTGCCGCACCACCCTGGCCCTGGGCTTGCGCGCCGGGCCGCCGCCGGCGACCTCGCGGACCCGCTGCACGATCTCGGACTCGGGCTGCTGCCAGCCCACCCAGCCGGCCAGCTGCCTGGCGTAGTCGTCCCGCAGGGCGACGTCCTTGATCTGGGCCACCAGCGGCACGGTCCGGTTCAGCGCGGCGACCCGGCCCTCGCCGGTGTTGAGGTCGTAGCCGCGCAGCAGGCTGAGGATGGCGAACTTGAACAGCGGCTGGCGCCGCGCCACCAGGTCGCGCACGGCCACGTCGCCCTTGGCCTGGCGCAGCTCGCAGGGGTCCATGCCGTCGGGGGCCACCGCGATGAAGGTCTGGCCGGCGAACTGCTGGTCCTCCTCGAACGCCTTGAGCGCGGCCTTCTGCCCGGCCTCGTCGCCGTCGAAGGTGAAGATCACCTCGCCGCTGTAGAACTTGTCGTCCAGCAGCAGCCGGCGCAGCACCGCGATGTGCTCGGCGCCGAACGCGGTGCCGCAGGAGGCCACCGCCGTGGGCACCCCGGCCAGGTGCATGGCCATCACGTCGGTGTAGCCCTCGACCACCACGGCCTGCCGCCGCTTGGCGATCTCCCGCTTGGCCAGGTCCAGTCCGAACAGCACCTGGGACTTCTTGTAGATCGGGCTTTCCCCGGTGTTGAGGTACTTGGCCTGGATCGGGTCGTCGTCGAAGACGCGGCGCGCGCCGAAGCCCACCACGTCGCCGCTGAGGTCGCGGATCGGCCAGAGCAGCCGGCGGTGGAACCGGTCGATCGGGCCCTGCCGGCCCTCCTTGCTCAGCTGCGCCTTGTACAGCTCGGACAGCTCGAACCCGCGGCCGATCAGGTGCCGGGTGAGCTTGTCCCACCCGCCCGGCGCGTACCCGCAGCCGAACATGGTGGCCGCGGCCTCGTCGAAGTCGCGCTGGGCCAGGTACTCCCTGGCCGGCCGAGCCTCCGGGCTGCGCAGCTGCTCGGCGTAGAACTCGGCGGCGGCGCGGTGCGCCTCGACCAGCCGGGCCCTGGTGCCCCGGTCGCGCTTCACGCTGGCGCCGCCGCCCTCGTAGGTCAGCTGGATGCCGACGCGGGCGGCCAGTCGCTCCACGGCCTCGACAAAGCTCAGGTGCTCGTGCTTCTGGATGAAGGCGATCACGTCGCCGCCCTCGCCGCAGCCGAAGCAGTGGAACGTGCCGTGGCTGGGCCGGACGTTGAACGACGGCGTCTTCTCGTCGTGGAACGGGCACAGCCCCTTGAGCGCGCCACCGCCGGCGGGCCGCAGCGCCACGTAGTCACCGACCACGTCGTTGATCCGGTTTCGCTCCCGCACCTGCGCGATGTCGCTTTCCCGAATCCGTCCCGCCACGGGAGTCGAGTCTAGTTACGTCGGTTCCCGCCGCGGACACCTGGCGTGCCCTGCCGGTACCCGGGGTGCCGAGGCCGGCGCGGGCCAGCGGCAGGATGGGGGCATGCCCGCAGCCCACGACCGGTTGGCCACCGAGTTCACCGCGCACCGCCCGCACCTGCTCGCGGTGGCCTACCGACTCACCGGCAGCGTCGCCGACGCCGAGGACGCGGTGCAGGAGGCGTGGCTGCGGCTGGTCGGGCAGGCCCCGGGTGCCGCGGAGCTGGGTACTGGAGAACTGGGGTCTGGAGAACTGGGCCCTGGAGAACTGGGCACTGCGGATCCAGGTGCTGCGGAACCAGGTGCTGGGGGAACCGGCGGCAAGGAGCCGGGCGCCGGGGAAACAGACGCTGGGGAAACGGGCACCGGGGAAGCGGGCACCGGCGGCTCGGCCGACGGGCTCGCGCCGGCCGGAATCCGTGACCTGCCGGCGTGGCTGACCACGGTGGTGGGCCGGATCTGCCTGGACAGGCTGCGCTCGGCCGCCGTGCGCCGGGAACGCTACGTGGGCTCGTGGCTGCCCGAACCCGTGGTCACCCCGCTGGGCAGCGGCGGCGCGCCCGACCAGGTCGGCGCTGATCCGCTGGAGGTCGCGGTCCGCGACGACGGGGTGCGGCTGGCCGCGCTCGTGGTGCTCGACCGCCTCAGCCCGGAACAGCGGGTGGCGTTCGTGCTGCACGACGCGTTCGACGTGCCGTTCGCCGAGATCGCCGCCACCCTGGGCTGCTCGGTGGCCGCGGCCAGGCAGCACGCCTCGCGGGGCCGGCGGATCGCGGCCGAGGCCGCCCCACCACCCCGGGTGGAGTTGGCCGCCCAGCGCGAGACCCTGGAACGGTTCCTGGCCGCGCTCAGCTCGGGTGACCTGGACGCGGTGGTGCGCCTGCTGCACCCGGAGGCGACGCTGATCGGCGACGCCGGCGGCCGGGCCAGGACCGCGCTCCACCCGGTCACCGGTGCGGACAAGGTCGCCCGGTTCCTGGCCGGCCTGCTGCGGCGCTACGGCCCCGCCCTGCTCACCGTGGGTCGGCCGGTGCTGGTCAACGGCGAGTTGGGGCTGCTGATCCCGGCCACGCCCGGCGACGGGGAACACCAGCCGGTGCCGGCGCGGGTGGCGGTGTTCAGCGTCCAGCACGGGTTGGTCACCACCATCTACGACATGGCCAACCCGGACAAGCTCGGCCACGTGACGTTCTGACCGCGCCACGCGCGACCCTGTCCCGAAGAAACTGTTCACCCGGGAAACCGCGTCCGCAGGAAACCGCGTCCGGGGGAAACCCGATCCGGAGGACACCAGCCCGGACGGGTGCGTCCAGGGGCTGGCCCGCGGCGAGCTGGCCGGGTCCGGCGCGGACGCGGTCCCCGGGGCCGGGTCAGCTCCCTCGGCGCAGGGCGCGGGTGGCCAGCCCCAGGCCCAGCGCGGTGACCACGGCCACGGCGACCACCCCGGGGAGCACGGCGGGGGCGAGGAACTGGCCGGCGAACAGCGCCCGCGCCGCGTCCACCACGTAGGCGACCGGGTTGACCGCGGCCAGACCGCGCAGCCAGGCCGGGCCGGCGCTGATCGGCAGCAGCACACCCGAGAGCAGCATCAGGGGGAACAGCAACAGCTGGGTGGCGACCCAGAACAGGTTCCCGCTCGGCCGGGCGGCGATCGCCAGCAGGTGGGAGAACGCGCTCAGGCCGATCCCGAGCACGGTCAGCAGCAGCATGGTGGCCAGTGCGCCCGGGATGTGCGGGGTGAGCCCGAACGGGGTCGCGATGGCGATGATGAGCACGGCCTGGGCGCACAGCGTGACCGATTCCTTCAGGGTGCGGCCGGTGATCAGCGCCGCCCGGTGCACCGGGGTCACCAGGATCCGTTCCAGCTGCCCGCCACTGGACTCGCTGAGCAGCTGGTGTCCACAGGACAGCGGGCCGACCAGGCACATCATGATCAGGATGCCGGGCACGAACCACTGCCAGGTCGTCTCGGCGCCGCCGAAACCGCTGTGCGGCCCGGTGAGCACGGAACCGAACAGGACCAGGAACAGCACGGGCTGTGCCATGGCGAGGACGATTCCCCAGGGCTGGCGCAGTTCGGGCCGGATCTCCCGGTGGAACGACGTCACTGTGTCCTGCAGAAACTTGCGCACGGGGTGGTCTCCCTGTGGTGACTCAGCTGGCGGGGTGAACGGGGTCGGTGGCGGGGTGGACCGGGTCGGCGTCGCCGGATTCGCGCAGCCGCCGGCCGGTGAGGGTGAGGAAGACGTCGTCCAGACTGGGGCGGCTGCTCGCCGCGGTGGTCACGGTCACCCCCGCGTGATCGAGTTCCCGCAGGAAGCGCGGGAGTTCCCGATCGGCCCGGACGAGTCGCAGGGTGACCGCCGTGCCGTCGGTGCCCACCCGCTCGGGTGTGGTGAACCGGGCTCCGATGCTGGCCGCCACGCCGGCGTCGGCCGGGGTTTCGGTGGTGATCCGGATCTGGTCGCCGCCCAGCGCGGCTTTCAACCGTGCTGGTGTCCCGTCGGCGATGACCCGGCCGGCGTCCACGATGACCACCCGCTCGGCCACCCGGTCGGCCTCGTCCAGGTAGTGGGTGGTCAGGACGACGGTGATGCCGTGCTCCCGCCGGAGCCGCAGGATCTGGGCCCAGATGTCGGCCCGGCTCCTCGGGTCGAGTCCGGCCGAGGGCTCGTCCAGGAACAGCAGGCGGGGCTGGTGCATCAGGCCGAGGGCGATGTCGACGCGCCGCCGCTGGCCGCCGGACAGCGTGGCTGGCCGGCGGGTGGCCAGCGCGGTGAGGTCCAGCAGGTCGAGCAGGTGGTCGGCGCGCTGGCGGGACCGGCGTGGGCCAAGGCCGTACCAGCGGCCCTGGGTCACCAGCTCGTCGCGAACGCGGTGGTTCTCCCCGGCCGCGTGGTGCTGGCCGACGTAGCCGATCGCGGTCCGCACCCACTCCGGCGCGGTCCGCACGTCGGCCCCGGCCACCCGGGCCGTTCCGGCGGTGGGCGGCAGGAGCGTGGTCAGCATGCGCAGCGTGGTGCTCTTGCCCGCGCCGTTCGGCCCGAGCAGCGCGACGAGTTCGCCCTCGGCCACGGTCAGGTCGATGCCGTGCACCGCCACCACGGTCTGCCCGCCCGTCCGGAACGACCGCCCGAGGCCGCGCGCCTCGATCATCAGCTCACCACTCATGCAGCGGAGGTTATCCGCTCCGAAGTGGAGCGTCAAAGTTCCACTCTGGGATTGCGGAATTCCATCCTGGGGATCGTTGGTACCGTTGGCGGGTGGTCGAGCAACAAGAAGCAACGCCTTCCGCTGCCCGCAACCGCACCCAGCGGGCGATCCTGGCTGCCGCCGCGTCCGTGCTGGCCCGCGACCGGTCCGCGACACTGCCGCAGATCGCCCTGGCCGCCGACGTCGGCCGGACCACCCTGCACCGGTACTTCCCCGAGCGGGACGGCCTGGTCAACGCGGCTGTGGACGATTCGCTGGAACTCATCGGCGAGGCGATCAGGGAGGCCGCCCCGCACGAGGGCGGTGTCTGGGAGGCGATGCGCCGGCTCGTGGCCGCCCTGGCCTCGGTGAGCGACCGGATCATGTTCGTTTTCGGCGACCCGTCACTGCTCCGCGATCTCGGCCCCACGCCGGCCGGGCAACAACTGCCGGACGATCCCGTTCTGGGACTCATCCGCCGCGGCCAGGCCGACGGGGTGTTCGACGCCGAGGTCTCCGCCGGGTGGCTGCAACAGGTTCTGTGGGCGCTCCTGTACACCGCGTTCGAGCAGGTCGAACGGGGCACGCTGGCGCGCTACGACGTGGTCCCGACGGTGCTGCGCACCCTGGAGCGGGGCATCACCGCGACCGGTTCCGCCTGACCGCGGCGCCGCCCGCCACCCGCGCACACCCTTCGCGTCTTGCCCGGCCACCCGCTGTGCGGCCGGGGCTGGCGCACCGGGGCCACCCCGGTCCGGCTGGCAGGATGACCGCATGACAGACGAGCCGGTGGCAGGTGCTGGGCCGGCGCTGTTCCAGCTGGTGCGGTTCTGGTCGCGGCGGTGGGCCGCGGGCGTGGCCGGGCGGCTCGCCGACAACCAGGGTTCCGACGACCAGGGTTGCGACGACCAGAATCCCGGCGGGCAGAATCCCGACGACCAGCATCCCGGCGGGCAGGACGGGCAGAATCCCGGTGGGCAGGACGCCGCTGGCCGCGGCTCCGGTGTCCCGGATGCCGGTGGTCGCCCCGGTGCCCACCGCGCCGGCCACCAGCGCCTGGGCGACCCGCACCGGGTGCCGAACGTCCTGGTGGTCGAGGCGGTGCACGCGGCGGGCGCCCACCCCGGCGAGGTCACCGTCGCCGAGGTGGCACACCAGTTGGGGGTGGACCGTTCGGTGGCCAGCCGGATGGTCGCCGAGGCGGTGAACGCCGGACACGTGCGGCGGGACGCCTCGGCCCGGGACGCCAGACGGGCCAGCCTGTCGCTGACCGGGTCGGGCCAGGCCCTGCTGCACGCCTCACACGCCTACCAGGAAGAGGTGTTCGCCCAACTGGTCGCCGGTTGGAGCGGGGCAGACCAGCGGCGCTTCGCCGGCTACCTGCGTCGGCTCGCCGCCGAGGTGCTGCCCGGGGAAGGTCCGGCCTGATCCCGGCCGTCCCGCTCGGCGTCCGCGCGCAGGCCGACCTCGGTGGTCATGGCCAGCGGCCGGGCCAACCCGAGGGAGGCCTCGTCGAACCGGTCCAGGTAGGACAGCACGCGCTTGGCCGCGGGGTTCAGCTCGCCGGGTTCCGAGGACAGGCTCGGCCCCACGACCAGGGTCCTGTCCTGGGTCCTGTCCCGGTCGCCACGGTCGCTGGCCACCGCGGCCATGCGCGCCAGGTTCTCCCTGATCCGCCCCATCGCCCCGGTCACGCCGGGATGCCCGGCCAGGGCGGCTGTCTCCGCGGCCGTGGCCAGATTGCGGGCGTGGTACAGAACCAGCTCCAACACCACGACCAGGTAGCTGAGCGTGTCCCGGCGGTCGCGGAACGGGTTGAACCGGTGCAGCAGCGGTTCGACAATCCGCTCCAGATCGCCGAACCGCCGGTCCAGCTCCCGCGACTTCTCGATCAGGTTGAGCTGCTCCCCGTGCGCCAGCACGTCCTCGGCGTGGCCGACGAACTCGCTCAGCCCGTTGAGCAGTTCGGCCACTTCCTCGCGGGCGGCCGAGCCGGTGCGGGTGGGCAGCACGACCGCGGCGGCCACCGCCCCGGCCAGCGCGCCGATCAGCGTCTCGACCAGGCGCAGCAGGAACACCTGCGGGGTGAACATGCCCATCAGGTCGTAGAGCAGGCCGAGCGTCACCGTGAGGAAGAAGCTCATCATGCTGTAGGAGACCTGGACCAGGTAGAACGCCAGGAACAGGCCAACGGCCATCAGCCCGCCCACCACCACCGGGTGGCCGGCCACCAGCAGTGCGACCACCATGCCGGCGAGCACGCCCAGCAGCGTGCCCAGCACCCGGCGGAACCCCTTCACCAGCAGGTCGCCCCGTGAACTCGTGCCGATGAACACCACCCAGCAGGTGATCACCGCCCAGTACCAGCGCTGCGGGGACACCAGTTCACTGGCGACGATCGCCAGCGCGCACGCCACCGCCGTCTGCACCGCCTGGCGGGTGCTGGGGCTCAGCCGTTCGGTCGGGGGCTCCTCCTCCTGCCGCCGCCGGTCCACCCCCGGTTCCCGGGGGCGCTCCGCCTCGTGGCCTGCCCCGCCCCGCTCGTCCCCGGCGGGCTGTTCCCCGCCGTCCCGCGTTGGCTGGTCCGCTGGCCGCTCCCGGCCGGCCTGATCAGTGGATGCCGGCCGCTCCGAATCGGGTTTGCCCAGCTCTGGTTGAGTACCTCGAAGTTCCGAATCGGACTTCTCGCGCTCCACTCCGGATTCCGTCTTGCCCGAATCGGGTGCGGGACGCTCCGATTCGGTGTCCCCGGCTGTCCACCACGCCTGCGTCTCCAGGTAGCGCCTGGTCTGGATGGTGGCGAGGACGAGTTCGCTCACGGCCCGACGCAGTCCCATGGCCGCCCGGTGCGGGGCTGGCGCGTCCGGCTCGACCGGTGTCGCGCGCCGGGCCCGGACCGTGGCCAGGATCTCCCTGGTGTCGGCGGCGATCACCCGGCTCGGGTCCCGCCCCAGGTAGCCGCGCAGCTGGCGCAGCTCGACCAGCAGGTCCGCGCGGTGCTGCCGGGAGACCCCCTGCTCGACGGCGTTGCGCACGGACAGCGCCAGCCGTTCGGCCGCCAACTCGATGGTGACCAGCTGGCGGCGCACCCGGTCCAGCTGTGCTGGTCGCTGGTCGTCGCGGTCCAGTTCCGCCTCGATCATCAGCGCGCCCTCGCGCAGCCGCTCGGTGTACCGGTCCAGGCGCTCACCGGTCCGTCCGGCGCTGTCCATCTCCTCCAGCACCCGGCTGACCTGGTCGACCTGTTGGCCCAGCCGGGCGCGGAACGCGTGGAACATCCGGCGCACCGCGTGCTGCCTGCTCTCCCGGCCCAGCAGCAGGGCCAGGCCGACCGCGACCAGCACGCCCACCACCATGCCCACCAGCACCACCGGCAGCAGCGCCGAGGTCAGTCGGGTGAACACGGCGGCGAAGAAGCTCATGAACCCGGCCATGCCCACGGCGAACCCGATGTTGGGGAACCGCCGCAGCCACACGGCCACGAAGGTGACCGCCACGAACACCGAGTCGACGACCACCGGGATCTTGGGCAGCAGCGCGGCCAGCGTCAGCGACGCCGCCGCGGCCACCGGCACCAGGCCGGCGGAGGCGAGTTTCTCCCGGGTGGTGGCCTCGCGCAGGCCGGTGGACATGTTCAGGGCGAGGATCGCGCCCACCATCACCGCGGGGAACGGCAGCCCGGCCAGGGCCAGGCCCCCGGCGGCGATCAGCGTGGCGAGCACCACGCGGACGGCGTAGCGCAGCCGGACCATGCCGGGGTCGGCCGCGGCCAGCCGGTCCAGCACGGCCGCCGCCAGCCGCCGAGCCCCGTGCCATCGGGTCGCCACTCCCACACGATCACACACCGGCCGGCCCTCCGCCGGTCACGCGAACCCGGCCCGGGCGGCGGTCGGCGCGCCGGCGGCTACGGCCGGGTGATCCGGGCGAGGAAGTACAGCGCGCCCGTGGCCTGGTGCCGGACCAGCAGCAGGAACGGCCGGTCCACCCGGATCACCAGCGGTGGTTCCTGGTGCACGGGCATGCTGGTCATCCGGATCATCATGGCGGTGGCCGCCGCGCCCTCCAGGCCCTGCTCGTCCACCCGCAGCACGGCCTCGTGCAGCACGTCCGACACGCTCAGCCGCGGATCGGGGCTGAGCGCGCCCAGGTCGGCGGACCGGCTGAACAGCGTCCGCACGCCCAGTCCGGTCAGCGCGGCGGTGAGCGCGGCCCTGGCCCGCGCGCGACACCGGGGCAGGTGCAGTTCGACGCGGGTGCGGGTGCGCGCGGCCAGCAGCGCGGTCAGCCGGGGCACGTCCAGGCCGGGCTCGGCCGCGGCCAGGTCGCCGTCGGGCAGCAGCACCACGGCCTCGACCCCGCCGTGCGCGGGCAGCCCCACCGCGGTCCACCCGTCCTGGGCGGCGTGGGTCAGCTGGCCGGTGTGCCGCATGGTCGGCACCGGGCGGGGGCCGTCGGGCGCGTGGAACGGTTTGGGCCGGGTGTCGTTGGCGTCGAACGGGGTGCGCCAGGCCGTGCGCAGGTACAGCGCGTTGACCAGGGTGGCGACCGTGTCCTGGGCCACCGCGCCCGGCGGGACCAGTTCGGGGATGAGGTCGTGGGTGGTCGCGGCGACGTCGGCGTTGATCGCGGCCCTGGCCGCTTCGGGGTCGGTGGCGAACGGCGCGGTCCGCACGCTGTGGCCCGGCCAGCCGGCCAGGTCGGTCACGAAGTCGCCGTTGACGGGCAGTTCGTCCCAGACCCACAGGGTGTTGGTCACGGCCAGTTCTGGCGACCGCGCGTCCGAGCCGCCGCCCCCGCCACCGCCACCTCGGGCGCCGCCGCGCAGCGCGCCGGCTTCGGCCAGCAGTACGGCGTGGTCGCGCACGTCACGGTCGGGGTCGCCGACCAGGAGCGTGAGCAGTTCGGCCCGGGTGCCGCCCTGGGCGGCCTGGCTGGCCACGCCCAGCGCGCTGGCCACCGAGTAGGGCGACCAGCAGGCGTCCTCGGTGGGGTCCGGGGCGAGGGCGTGGTGCAGGGCCAGGGCGAACGCCAGGTGCGCGCGCTCGGTCACAGGCTCTCCTGGTTCTCCGGCGCTGGCCGGCTCGACGTGTCTGGTCCGCCTCACCGCACTGGGTCAGCAGCGCGGGTCGGGCAGGTGCGCCACCAGCACCGGTGTCGGCTCGGGCAGCACGCCCGCACCGGCCATCGGGCCGAGTGGCCGCGGGTGCCTCGGCTCCCGCACGCCCGCCGACCCGTCACCCTCGTCATCGTCCGGGACGTCACCGAACCCGTCGGTGTACCCGACCTCCACCGGCTCGCGCCGGCGCCGTAAGCCACGTCCCCGGCCCTTGCCGGGCCGGTCCTTGCGGTCCTCCGCTGCCATGACACCGAGTGTGCCACCGTTCACAGCGCGGCCCGGGGCGATCACGGTGCCCGCCGCACCAGCCCGGCGTGCCAGGCCACCGCCTGCACGTCGGTGAGCAGCGAGACCTGGTCGATGACCACCCGCAGCCGGCCGGCGTCCCCGGCCGCGTCCTGCCAGGCCTGGTGGAACGTGGGGTCCAGCCCGTCCGGCGCCCGCTCGCACAGCGCCGCCACCAGTTCGGCCAGCAGTTCCCGCTGCCGGCGCTGCATGGCCAGCCGCTGCGGGTCGCTCATCACGTAGCGCAGCGCCATCGCCTTGAGCAGCGCCACCTCGGCGGCCACCTGGTCGGGCACCACCAGGTCGGCGTCGTAGCGGCGCAGCGGCCCGGTGCCGTGCACCCGCTGGGTGGCGGTGACCGCGGCCGAGGCGAACCGGCCGACCAGCTCGCTGGTCAGGCGTTTGAGCGTCACCTGCGCGCCGAGCGAGCCGTCGTAGCGGGTGCGCGCCAGTTCGGCGACCACGCCCAGCCGCAGCAGTTCCTCGGCGGCGGCCTCCAGCGCGGACACCGGCGCGGCCGAGAAGTGCTTGGCGGCCAGTTCGGCGACGGCCGCCCGCTCCTGCTGGTCGGTGAGCGCGCGCAGGGAGATCCGGCCGGACAGCACGCCGTCCTCCACGTCGTGCACGGAGTAGGCGACGTCGTCGGCCCAGTCCATCACCTGGGCCTCCAGGCACCGGGTGCCGGGTTCGGCGCCCTGCCGCAGCCACTCGAACACGGCCATGTCGTCCTGGTACACGCCGAACTTGGTGACCCCGGCCAGCCGAGGCCACGGGTACTTGGTGGCCGCGTCCAGGCACGCCCTGGTCAGGTTGAGGCCGTAGCCGCGGACCCGCCCGTCCTCGGCCGCGCCGACCACCTTGGGTTCCAGCCGGGTCAGGATGCGCAACGTCTGCGCGTTGCCCTCGAACCCGCCGCAGTCCTGGGCGACCTCGTTGAGCGCGCGTTCCCCGTTGTGCCCGAACGGCGGGTGGCCGATGTCGTGGGCCAGGCCGGCAGTGTCCACCACGTCGGGGTCGCAGCCCAGGTCCTCGGCGATGCCCCGGCCGATCTGCGCGACCTCCAGCGAGTGGGTCAGCCGGGTGCGCGGCACACCGCTCACCTCGGCGCCCTCGCCCGGGCCGACCACCTGGGTCTTGCCGGCCAGCCGCCGCAGCGCGGCCGAGTGCAGCACCCGGGCCCGGTCCCGGGCGAACGGGCTGCGCCGGGCGGGTGTGGCCCCGGGCAGCGTGCCGTTCTTGGGTGGCTCGTCCAACAGCCTGGCCACGTCGTGCGCGGCGTACCCGGAACTCACCGGCCCAGCCTAGGCGGCCGGGCACCGCGATGGTGCCGCCGCCGGTTGCCCGGCGGGGTGAGGCACCGGGTCGCGCTCGCGCGTGGCCGCGCCTCACGCCGAGGTGATGTCCTCGGCCGCGTAGCCGATGGCGACGAGTTGCCGTCCGGCGGCGCCACGCGCTTCCAGCAGCATCCGCATGTTGGTGTCCAGGTCGCCGAGGGGGCCGCCGGGGAAGTAGGGGCTGAACTGGTCGGCGCTGACGCGCAGTTCGGTGAAGCCCGGGTTCACCCGGTTGGCGTCCCGGATGATCCGGTCGAGCAGGGCGAAGTCCCGCCGCAGGTGGACGGCCAGGTCCGCCAGCGTGGTGGGCCGCAGCATGGCCAGTTCCAGTGCCTCGGCCACCCGCGCCAGCCGCTCCAGGGTGGCCGGATCACCGCGGTCGGCCAGGTCCAGCTGGGCCGCGCGGACACCGGTCAACAGCTCCTCGTTGGACATGGACTGCCAGAGCCGATCGCTCATCCGGCCACCCTCACAGCCACGCGGTGTGGTTTCCGTTCAGCTGCCGGCGCGTGCTGCCCGCCGCGGCCCGGCGGCGGTCTCAGGTCACCGGGGTGAGCTGCCACTTCTGGCAGTCGCCCTGCCAGAAGTTCCACACGCGCACGTCGGCCGGGGGTGCGGCCGCGCAGCCGGCCACGTCCAGGGCGCGGCCACTGGTGGTCGAGCTGATCCGGTGCGCGCCGCCGAGCAGGGCGTCGACGTACCAGCGCTGGCAGTCCGCGCCCTGGTCGGGCTGCTGGACCACGTCGGCGTGGTTGTCCGGGGAGCAGTCGGCCACGGTCAGGGCCTGGCCGGTGTGCGCGTTGGTGATCCGGTAGCCGTCGCCGAACCGGCTCAGGTTCCAGCGCTGGCACGGGCTGGCCGCGTCGGCCGCCCACACGGACACGTTGGCGCCGGGCTCGGTCGAGCAGTCGTCCACGGCCAGGGCGTTGCCGGTGTTGTTCAGCGGCGCCAGCCGGTACTGGCCGGGGCTGACGCCCCGGGTGCCCGGGTCGCCGGACGGCAGCGGGAGGGTCTGCCAGCTCGCCGACGGCGGTCCCAGCCGCGGCGTGCCGTCGGCGTCGAAGTCGACCCGGTCCAGGCGCAGCGACCGGTCACCGCCGCAGCTGCCGTTGGGGGCACCGGTGGGTGAGGTCATGGCGTGGTAGGCGATCCAGGTCTCGCGGCCGTCGGGGGAGCTGACGAAGCTGTTGTGGCCGGTGCCGAACACCCAGTTGGCGTCGGAGCGCTGGAACACCGGGGTCGGGGTCTTGCGCCAGGACGCCGGGTCGAGCACGTCGCCGCCGGTGAACTCCAGCACGCCCAGGGCGTAGTCCGGGGTGGCGCAGTGGCTGGCCGAGAAGAACAGGAAGGTGCGGCCGGCGCGGCGCAGCACCACCGGGCCCTCCTCGATCGGGCTGCCCTGCCGTTCCCACGCCAGCGTCGGCTGGGACAGCAGCACGGGTGGGCCGCTGATCGTCCACGGGTCGCGCAGCTGCGCGATGTAGAGGTTCTGGGTGGTGCTGCCGGTGGGCACGCCCGACCAGACGTGGTAGAGCCGGCCGTTGGGCAGGCGCAGGACGGTGCCGTCGATGGCGAAGTCGGTGTTGGTGGCGAGCTGGCCCTTGAACCGGTAGGGGCCGAACGGGCTGGCGCCGGCGCTCTCCAGCACGTACATGCGGTGTCCGGAGACGGTGTCCGGCGGGGCCGCCGCGTAGTAGACGTACCAGCGGTGGTCGAGGAAGTGGAACTCCGGCGCCCACACGCCGCAGCACCGGTCGGGCGAGCTGTCCCGCCAGACGGTGACGGCGGGCGCGGTGGCCAGCCCGGCCACGGAGTTCGCCCGCACCAGGACGATCCGGTCGGTGGCGGTGTAGCTGAGGAAGTAGGAGCCGTCGCGGTGGAACAGCCACGGGTCGGCCACGCCCTCGCGGACCGGGTTGCGCAGGGTCTGCCGGGGTGCCGGCCGCCCGGACGCATCCGCCGCGGCCGGTGTCGGGGCGGCCGGTGTCGGGGCGAGCCCCGCCAGGCACAGCAGCGCGGTCACCGCGACCAGCACCGGTCTGGACAGGCGGGACACCAGTGTCCGCATGCCGTCCCCCTCCTCGCTCAGCGGCCACGGCCGCGTGGTGCCCGTCAGATTGTTCCGACGGGCCGAGGGCGGGGATAGGGGGCAGACAGGTGACGGCGCCTCAGCCGATGTTGGTGTTGAAGTTGCCGGCCGACGCCCTGGTCAACCGGTAGTACAGCAGCGCACCGGTTTCCCGGACGATGTAGTTGAACTGGGTCTCCCTGGTCTGCACCACCGGGCCGCTGCGGGTGGGCGAGACCGACGCGGTCAACCCGGCGTCGTTGGCCATGGTGCGGGCGCGCAGCGAGTGCCACGGGTCGCTCACGATCACCGCCGTGGTCCACTTGCGGTTCTTGGCGACCTCGGCCACCGCGCGCATGGTGCCCAGGGTGTCGCTGCCCTCGCCGATCGGCACCACCCGCTCGGCGGGCACGCCGTTGTCCACCAGCCAGCGCCGGCCGGACTCGCCCTCGGTGTAGGTGTCGCCGGCCTGCCGGCCACCGGTGGTCAGCACGTAGCTGACCACCCCGGTCTCGTACAGCCGCTTGGCGTGCTGCAGCCGCGCCTTGAGGACCTCCGAGGGCACGCCGTTGTACTGGGCGGCGCCGAGCACGACGGCCATGTCGGCGTGGTCGCGGTCGTCGATCCTGGCCACCTGCCAGACGCGGAACGCGGTGCCTCCCACCACGAGCACCCCGATCAGCACGGCACCGAACACCGTGCGCAGCAGGGCGCGCAGAATTCTTCGACCAGGGGACATGCCGTCGGCGGACACGGTGGGCATCGTTCCAGAATTCGATCTGTAGTGACAGCACCGGGTGGCCCGGCACGGCGCGCCCGGTCAGCGTCCGCCCGGCGTCGGGCTCACAGCCAGCCGCGATCCTCGGCCAGCCGCACCGCCTCGGCCCGGGTGCGCGCCCCGGTCTTGCCGATCGCCGAGGACAGGTGGTTACGCACCGTGCCCTCGGACAGGTTCAGCGCCCTGGCGATGTCGGCCACGGTGCCGCCGTCGTGGGCCGCCCACAGCACGTCGCGTTCCCGGTCGGTCAGCGGGCTGGCGCCGGTGGCCAGCGACTCGGCGGCCAGGGCCGGGTCGACCACGCGCAGGCCGGCGTGCACCCGGCGGACCGCGTCCACCAGCTGTTCGGGCGGGGCGTCCTTGACCACGAACCCGACCGCGCCGGCGGCCATGGCCCTGGCCAGGTAGCCGGGGCGGCCGAAGGTCGTGCACACCACCACCCGGCAGGCGGGCAGGGCGCGGTGCAGCTCGGCGGCGGCGGCCAACCCGTCCTTGCCGGGCATCTGCACGTCGAGCAGGGCCACGTCCGGGCTGGTGCGCTGGGCGGCGGGCAGCACCTCCTCGCCCGAGCTGACCTGGGCGACCACCTCGATGTCCGGTTCCAGTCCGAGCATGGCCGCCAGCGCGCCCCGGACCAGGGCCTGGTCGTCGGCCAGCAGCACCCGGATCACGCCAGCCCCGCCGAGGTGCTGGGCAGTCCGGGCGCCCAGGACGGGCGGGTGGCCTCGGCCCGGTCGGCGAGCCGGTCGGTCCCGCCCGCGCTGGCCCGCACCTGGAAGCCGCCCTCGGGCCGCGGCCCGGCCTCGATCCGGCCGCCGACCGCGGCCAGCCGCTCGCCCAGCCCGGCCAGGCCGGTGCCGCTGCCGCCGACACCGCCGGTGCCCCGACCGTTGTCGCTGATCTCCACCCAGTTCTCACCCAGCCGCACCGCGCAGCGACTCGCCCGGGAGTGCCGCAGCACGTTGGTGATCCCCTCGCGCAGCACGTACCCGAACACCTCCTGGTACTCGGGGCGGACGTTGTCCACGGCGTGCGGCAGGTCGGCCTCGACGCCGGCGGCGTGCAGCGCGGCCCGCGCGCCCACCAGTTCCGCGGCCAGCGTGACCTCGCGGTAGCCGGACACGGTGGCGCGCACGTCGGCCAGGGCCTGCCGGGACAGCTCCTCCACCTCGCGCACCTCGGCGATGGCCCGGTCGGTGTCGGCCGCGCGTTCCAGCACCCGCCTGGCCAGGCCGGCCTTGACGGTGATCGTGGTGAGGCTGTGGCCGAGCACGTCGTGCAGGTCCCGGGCCAGCCGGGCGCGTTCCTGGGTGACGGCCATGGCGGCGATCTCGGCCTGGGCCGCCTTGAGCGCCTGGATGGCCCGGCGCAGCCGGCCCATGAAGAACAGCGCCACGGTGACCGAGAGCAGCGTGATCAGCCCGGACACGTCCTCGGTGACATCGCCCCAGAGCGCGATGGCGCCGAGCAGGGCGAGGAAGACCAGGCCGTCGAGCAGCACGCCCCAGCGCCACGGCGCCAGCACCGCGACCACGGCCATGCCGTAGACCAGCAGCCCGGTCGCGGCCAGGCCGAGCAGCGCGACCGTGACGACGCCCAGGCCCAGCGTCACCGCGCTCACCACCAGCCTGGTCCGGTCGTCGGCGCGCCAGGTCAGCGCGGGCAGCACCGCGTAGGCGGCGGCGTAGAGCAGCACCGCGCCGAGGTCGAGCGCGACCCGCGCCGGCGGTAGTCCACTGTGGAGGATGTCGGGCACGTCGAGGAACATGAACAGCTCGAAGAGCAGCGCCACGGCGATCCACGCCACCGCTCCGGAGTGGCGCAGCCGCCGCCACCAGGGCTGACGCCCACCGTTGTCCTGCCTGTCCAGCACGCCGCCTACCGTACGTCGGGCCGTACGTCGGGCCTGCTCAGGCCCGTGTCCCGGCCAGTCCCGCGACCAGGCGCCCCGGCGCCGCCCGCGCGCGGCCGCCGCGCCGTCCACCGCTGCCCCGCCCATCACCGCCCACCCGCCCCGGTTCAGCGGGCCGTGGCCGTGCGGAACCGCCAGGCGCCCACCAGGCCGAGCAGCACCGTCCACCCCGCCAGCACCAGCACGGCCCGGCCGAGTGCGGCATCGGCCAGCAGCGGCGCCTTGGCGACCTGGTTCATCCAGTAGGTGGGCATCACCCGCATGATCCCCAGCATCCAGTCGGGCGCGGCCTCCGCCGGCACCCACACCCCGCCGAGCAGGCCGAACAGCATCATCAGGCCGCTGCCGACCGGCTGCACGGTGTCCTGGTTGGCCAGCAGGCCGATCGCCAGGCCGAGCATGGCCACCGGGATGGCCGCCAGCCACACCCCGCCCAGCACGCCCAGCCACTGGCCAGCGCTCAGCCGCACGCCCTCGACCAGCGCGCCGATCGCGCCGACCAGCACCAGGCCGGGCACGGCGATCAGCAGCGCGGTCAGCCCCTTGGTGAGCAGGTAGGCGGTGCTGGACAGCGGGGTCAGCCGGAGCTGGCGCTGCCACCCGGTGCCCCGCTCGGTGGCCACCCGCGTGCCGGTGAACAGCGGCGCGGTCATGGCCGCGTAGGTGGCCATGTTGATCATCAGCCCGGTGCTGACCGGGATGCCGTTGGGGAAGGTGGCGCCGGCGCCGCCGTACAGGCCGGTGAAGACCAGCAGCAACACGGCGGGCATGGCCAGGGTGAAGATCAGGAACCGGCTGGAGCGCAGCAGCCGCCGCAGCTCCAGCACGAGGTAGCGGGTGTTCATCGCGGCTGGTCCTCCCCGGTCTGGTCGGTCGGGCCGGCCTGGTCGGTCTGGTCCGGCCGGCCGGTCAGCGCGTGGAAGGCGTCCTCCAGTCCGACCGCGGTGATCTCGATGTCGTGGGCCAGCGGGAACGCCGCGAGCAGGGCGCGCAGGGCCGCGTCCGAGTCGGTGCAGGCGAGGGTCGCGGTCTCGGCCCGCACGTCCACCCGGTTCACCCCGGGCAGGGCCAGCAGCCGGTCGGGCCGGGCGCCGCCGGGCAGCACCGCGCGCAGGGTGCGGCCGGCCACCGCGGCCCGGACCTGGGCCACCGACCCGTCGGCCACGACGCGGCCGGCGCGCATCAGCACCACGCGGTCCGCGTACTCCTCGGCCTCCTCCAGGTAGTGGGTGGCGAACAGGACGGTGCGGCCGGTGTCGGTGTAGGCGCGCATGGCCTGCCAGAACTGCCGGCGGCTGGTCACGTCCATGGCCACGGTCGGCTCGTCGAGCACCAGCAGGTCGGGGTCGCAGACCAGGGCCACGGCGAACCGGACGCGCTGCTGCTGGCCGCCGGACAGCGTGCCGCAGCGCCGGCCGGCGAGGTCGGCGATGCCGGCCCGGCGCAGTGCCTCGGCCACCGGCAGCGGCGTGCGGTGCAGGGCGGCGACCAGGCCGACGATCTCGCCGACGGTGACGTCCGCCAGCAGCGCCCCGTTCTGCAGCATGGCGCCGACCGTGCCGGAGCCGACCGCGGCCGAGGGCGTCTGGCCGAAGATCCGGATCCGTCCGGCGTCCGGGGTGGTCAGTCCGAGCAGCATGTCCACGGTGGTGGACTTGCCCGCGCCGTTGGGTCCGAGCAGCGCCACCACCTCGCCGGGCGCGATGGTCAACTCGACGCCGTCGACCGCGGCCAGCTGGCCGTAGCGCTTGCGCAGGCCGGTCAGCCGCACGGCCGCGCCCCGGTCCTCGGCCGCCTCAGCCGGGGCCGTCCCGTGCTGGGCCGGCCCGGAGCGGGTCCTGATCTGTCCTGTCATGCCGGCAACGGTGCCGCAGCCCGGTCCGGCGCACCCGGATCAGACGTCACCACTCGGCCATGACAGGTGTCATGCCGCGGACCGTGTGGCAACCAAACCACGCCCGGCCGGACCGCGCCCGCGCGCTGGCAGGATGCGGGGCATGGCAGCTGACCATCCCACGATTTTGGCCACCTCGGGCGGCTGGCGCTCCGGCCACCGCACCCAACTGGAGTTCGGCCCGCTCATCCACCACGCCATCGCGCTGTCCGGGGTGACCGGCCGCCGGCCCCGGCTGTGCCACGTGGGCACGGCCGGCGGCGACCAGCTCTACTTCAACGCCTGGGTGGACGAGGCCGCCCGGGTGGCCGGCGTGGAGGTGAGCCACCTGAACCTGTTCCCCATGCCGCCCACCGCCGATCTGGCCGACTTCGTGCTCGGCAACGACGTGGTGTGGGTGAACGGCGGGTCCGTGGCCAACCTGCTGGCGGTGTGGCGGGTGCACGGGCTGGACGCGGTGCTGCGCCGCGCCTGGCAGGCCGGGGTGGTGCTGGGTGGCGTGTCCGCCGGGTCGATCTGCTGGTTCACCGGCGGCACCACCGACTCGTTCGGGCCGGAGCTGCGCGTGGTCACCAACGGCCTCGGCCTGCTGCCCTACGGCAACGGCGTGCACTTCGACAGCGAGGCGGCCCGCCGGCCGGCCGTGCACGCGGCCGTGGCCTCGGGCGAGCTGCCCGCCACCTACTGCACCGACGACGGCGCCGGCCTGCACTTCCGGGGCACCGAACTGGTGGAGGCCGTGGCCGAGCGCCCCACCGCCGGCGCCTACCTGGTGGAACGCGACGCGGCCACGGGCGTGGCCGTGGAGTCGGCGCTGGAGGTCAGGCGGCTGTGAGGCCATCCGGTGCGGGTGCGGCCGTGACCACACCCGCACCGGGGGGTCAGCAGCCGACCAGGCGGGCGGCCAGGTAGGACTCGATCTGGTCCAGGCTGACCCGCTCCTGGGCCATGGTGTCCCGCTCCCGCACGGTCACCGCGTTGTCCAGCAGCGAGTCGAAGTCCACGGTCACGCAGAACGGCGTGCCGATCTCGTCCTGGCGCCGGTAGCGGCGGCCGATCGCGCCCGCGTCGTCGAAGTCCACGTTCCAGTTCCGGCGCAGGGCCGTGGCCAGGTCGCGGGCCTTGGGCGAGAGTTCCGGGTTGCGCGACAGCGGCAGCACCGCCACCTTGACCGGGGCCAGCCGGCGGTCCAGCCGCAGCACCACCCGCTTGTCCACGCCGCCCTTGGCGTTGGGCGCCTCGTCCTCGGTGTAGGCCTCCAGCAGGAACGCCATCATCGGCCGGCCCACCCCGGCCGCCGGTTCGATCACGAACGGCCGGTACCGCGAGTTGGTGGCCTGGTCGAAGTAGGACAGGTCGACGCCGGAGTGGTTGGCGTGGGTGGTCAGGTCGTAGTCGGTGCGGTTGGCGATGCCCTCCAGCTCGCCCCACTCCTGGCCGGCGAACTCGAAGCGGTACTCGATGTCCACGGTCCGCTTGGAGTAGTGCGACAGCTTCTCCTGCGGGTGCTCGTAGAGCCGCAGGTTGTCCCGGGAGATGCCGAGGTCGGTGTACCAGCGCAGGCGCTCGTCGATCCAGTACTGGTGCCATTCCTCGTCGGTGCCGGGCTCGACGAAGAACTCCATCTCCATCTGCTCGAACTCGCGGGTGCGGAAGATGAAGTTGCCCGGGGTGATCTCGTTGCGGAACGACTTGCCGATCTGGCCGATGCCGAACGGCGGCTTCTTGCGCGCGGTGGTGAGCACGTTGAGGAAGTTGGTGAAGATGCCCTGCGCGGTTTCCGGCCGCAGGTAGTGCAGGCCCTCGTCGGACTCGACCGGGCCGAGGTGGGTGCGCAGCAGGCCGTTGAACATCTTCGGCTCGGTGTACTGGCCGCGGGTGCCGCAGTGCGGGCAGGGCACCTCGGACAGGTCGTTCTCGGCCAGGTCGGTGCCCAGCCGCTTGCCGGTGCGCTCGGCGTACTCCTCCACCAGGTGGTCCATGCGGAACCGCTTGTGGCAGGAAACACACTCGATGAGCGGGTCGACGAACGCGTCCACGTGCCCGGAGGCCACCCACACGTCCCGGGGCAGGATCACCGAGGAGTCCAGGCCGACGACGTCCTCGCGGCCCTGCACCACGGCCTTCCACCAGGCGCGCTTGATGTTGTCCTTCAGCTCGACGCCCAGCGGACCGTAGTCCCACGCCGACCTGGTACCGCCGTAGATCTCCCCGCTGGGGTAGACGAAGCCACGGCGCTTGCACAGGCTGACAACGGTCTCGATGCGGTCGGCGGGCACGGGCACTCCCGAGGGTTGGTGTGCGACGGTGACGTGAGCCTGGCTGGCACCACGTCTCGCTGGTGGTCCGGTGTGGGTGTCGCTGGTGGAGGGGTCCCCGACTCCCGTCCACCTGGGGCGCTGCCACGGGTGGCGACGGAGAGTCAGCGTAGCCCGTGCCGCGGGTGCCCGAACGCACCACCCGGGCCTGGTGTTCCCCAGCACACACACGCGCGCCCGCGCGCCCGCGCGGGGCGGCTCGCCGCGGGCGGCGGCTACCGGCGGGGCGCCGCCGGCCCGCCCGCCTGGTCGCGCCGGACCGTGTCGGCGTCGGCGGCCAGCAGGCTGGGCTGCTCGCGGACCGCACCGGCCGAGGCGGACAGCACGGTCTCGTAGGCGGCCGGCTGGTCGGTCAGCGCCTCGGCCAGCAGCGGCACCACGTGTTCGCGCACCTCGAACGGGGACAGCGCGCGCCGGTAGGCCACCACCGAGGCGAACTCCGCGGTCAGCACCCAGCGGTCGGCGGCCTCGGTGGCCTGCCCCAGCGCGGCGCGCACACAGCCCGGCTGGGCGGTGAGCAGCCGCAGCGCGTGCTCGGCGCGCCGCACGAACCCCTCGCGTTGCTCGGGCCCCACCGTGAACCCGCACACCAGCAGCACCGATCCCGTTCCTTCCCGGTTGGCCCCGTCCCGCCGCACCCCCTGCCTGGCCGGGCGCGGACACGCCGGCGAACGGTAGCGTGCGCGGGCGACGGTGAGGAGGGAACCACGGTGACGTCGAGGCGTTCTGGTCGGGCTCCGCTGCTGCCGGGCACCGGTCCGCTGAGCAAGGTGCCGCCCGCGGTGGCGTTCGTGGTGGTGCTCGGGCTGTTCGTGCTGGGCATCTGGGTGGCGGGGCCGATCGGCGCCGGTCTGCTCGGCCTGCTGGTGCTGCTGCTGGTGGTGCTGCTGGCCGCGACCTGGCGGGCGCTCACCGCGGGTGACCGGGTCATCCGGGTGGCCGCGGTGCTGATGCTGGTCGCGGTCGCCGTGTCCCTGCTGCGCCAGGGCTGATCTGGCGGTTTCCCGGTGACGGGGCGGGCGCCGGGGCCCGGAGTGCCTTTCCGCATAGGATGGTGGTGAAAATCCCTGTCACCACCGCCCACGCGTCGGCCAGCGGGTTCGCCCTCGGGCTGGACGCGGCAGGCACTCCGGAGAGGATCGGTTCGCCGTGACCCAGGACGCCGCGCCAGCGAAGGTGGCTGGTGGACGCGCGGCCGGCCTGGTCGGCGAGCAGGTGCACTCGCCGGACCGGTCAGCGGCCCACCCGGCGCCGACCCGGTCGGCCGACGCCCTGGCGGCGGCCGGCGACCTGCTGCGGGCCCTGGCCGCGCCGGTGCGCATCGCCATCGTGCTGCAGCTGCGCGAGGCCGACCGGTGCGTGCACGAACTGGTCGACGCGCTCGGCGTGGCGCAGCCGCTGATCAGCCAACACCTGCGGGTGCTCAAGTCGGCCGGGGTGGTGCGCGGTGAGCGGCACGGCCGCGAGGTGGTGTACCAGCTGGTCGACGACCACCTGGCGCACATCGTGGTGGACGCGGTGAGCCACGCCGAGGAGAGTGGCACCAGTGTGCTCGGCCGGACACCCAGCGTGGCCAGCTCCAGTGGCAGGCAGCGGCCAGTCGACCGGATGGAGGAACCGTGACCGCACATGAGCGCCCCTCGGCCGTCATGCCCGGTCTGCGGGCGACCAGGCAGCGGGCGGCCGTGTCCAACCTGCTCGACCAGCTCGACGACTTCCGGTCCGCCCAGGAGCTGCACGAGGAGCTGCGGCGCCGGGGCGAGGGCATCGGCCTGACCACCGTGTACCGCACCCTGCAGTCGCTGGCCGAGGCCGGCGAGGTGGACGTGCTGCGCACCGACTCGGGTGAGGCGATCTACCGGCGCTGCTCCAGCCACCACCACCATCACCTGGTGTGCCGGGTGTGCGGGCGCACCGTGGAGGTGGAGGGGCCGGCCGTGGAGCGCTGGGCCGACCGGGTCGCGGCCGAGAACGGCTTCTCCGCGGTGAGCCACACCGTGGAGATCTTCGGCACCTGCCAGAACTGCTCGCGGCAGTCCTGACCGCCGCCCCCGGTCTGCGACGGTCCGCGACGGCCGGTCAGTACTCGTAGGGGTCGGCTGGCTGGTCGACCACCCGCACCGAGGTGGCGTCCAGGGTGGGCACGTACCCGTCGGCCTTGGTGCCGGTGCCCGGCCGGACCTGCCCGGTCGCCTCGATCCACTGGTCGTCGGCCAGGGCGGTCACGTCCACGCCGGCCAGCCGCACCTTGAGCGGGGCGGCGTCGGCGGCGCAGCACCGGATCGCCAGCCGCGCCAGGTAGCCGTCGCCGTCCTGGTGCACCACGAACCCGGTCAGCCGCAGGGTGCGGCCGGTGAGCGAGCCGGAGTCGTCCCAGCCGGTCCTGGCGATCAGTTCGTTGAGCGGCAGCGCGACCACGGCGTCGCCGGGCAGGGCGGCGAACGCGGACTCGCCGCCGCCCGCGCTGGCCGCGGCGCTGCGCCCGTCGCTGCGGCTGACCGTGTCCGCGCCCAGCGCCGGCGGGTTGACCAGGAAGATCGCCAGCACCGGCAGCAGCAACAGCCAGGGGCTGCGCGAGGGCCGGTGGCCGTGCGCGTCCCCGCCGGGGTGGGCGTGTGCGTGACCGTGCTCGTGGCCGTGCTCGTGGCCGTGGGCGTGCTCCGGGGAGGGGTCGCCGGTGCTCCGCCGCTGGGCGGCGCGCACGTCCCGGACGATGGCGACCAGGGCCAGCGCGACCATGACCGCGCCGGTGGCGATCAGCCAGGGCCGCAGCTCCGGCCGGACGTAGCGGGTGAACGTGCCGGCCACGGCGATCTTCACCAGTGCCCCGCCGACCAGCACCAGCAGGATGTTCTGCGTTTCCCGCCTCATCGCACGCCCCCCAGCACGAGCACTCCGGACACCAGTGCGCAGCACACCGCCACCACGAACGTGGCCGGCGCGAACCGGGCGGCGAACGCCCGGCCGAACGTGCCGGCCTGCAACGCGATCAGCTTGACGTCCACGGCCGGCCCGACCACCAGGAACACCAGCCTGGGCAGCAGCGGCAGCGCGGACAGCGACGCGGCCACGAACGCGTCGGCCTCGCTGCACAGCGCCAGGACCACCGCGAGCAGCGCCATCACCAGCACGCCGAGCACCAGCTGACCGCCCAACGAGGCCAGCAGCTCACCGGGCACCAGCACGTTCAGCGCCGCCGAGGTCAGCCCGCCGAGCACCAGGAACCCGCCGGCCTCGACCAGGTCGTGCCGCGCGGTCTCGGCGAACACCAGCCACCGGGGTGTGCCGTCGCCGTCGGGCAGCCGCCGCAGGGCCCGCTCCGCGATCCACTCGGCCCGGCCCAGCCGGGTCCACAGCCAGCCCATGACCACGGCGGTCAGCAGCGAGCCGAGGAACCTGGCCAGCACCATGCCCGGCTCGCCCGGGAACGCGACCGCCGTGGCGACCAGCACCACCGGGTTGACCGCGGGCGCGGCGAGCAGGAACGCCAGCGCCACGGCCGGGGCCACGCCCTGCTGCATCAGCCGCCTGGCCACCGGCACCGACGCGCACTCGCACCCGGGCAGCGCCACCCCGGCGATCCCGGCGACGGGCACGGCCAGCGCGGTGCGCCCCGGCAGCACCCGGCGCAGCGCGCTGGCCGGCACGAACGCCGCGATGGCGCCGCTGATCAGCACGCCGAACACCAGGAACGGCATGGCCTGCACGCACACCGCCACGAACACGGTGGCCCCGGTGCGCAGTCCCGGCACGTCCAGGACGCGGACCAGCCAGCCCTGCAGCACCAGCGCCAGCAGCAGCACGGCGCACAGCACCTCCAGGGAGGTGATCCGCCAGCGGCGGGGCCGCGGCCGGCGGGGGCGCGCCGCCCTGATCTCGCCAGTGATTGTCACTTTCACGATGATGCCACGGCACCACCGGTGTTCGGCCGGCGCACCGGCTGGCCGCCCCGCGTCTGTCCTAAGTGGAGCTGGTGAGCAGTTCCGCGCGCAGCTGGGACGCGGTGGACACCACCAGCATCAGCAGCGTGCTCATCGGCTCCGGCTTCATCTCGTCGGCCGGGAACGCGTAGCGCAGGGTCACGTCCATGCCCCGGTCGGTGCGCACGACGCCGAGCGTGCCGAACAGGCCCTGGCCGGCGCGTTCCGCGGCGGAGCGGGCCAGCTCGTCGTCGTTGGGCAGGTCCCAGGCCACCACGCAGGTCAGGCTGAGCACGGTGAGCCCCTCGGCGAGCCGCATCGCCTGCACCGCGCACGGCACCTCACCGTGCAGAAAGGACAGTGCGCCGTCGTCGTCCACGTGGACCTCGTGGTAGCGCTCCAGCGCCTCGCGGGCATTGGTGAGCATGGCCGCGGTGGCCGCCGCCTCGTTGGTCATCGGTCGTCCCTTGCTGTGCTGGAAGGAGTGCGTGGCCGCGGGGCACCCGGGGGCCGGTGGCCGGGCGCGGCGGGGAACCGGCTCACTCGCCGGCCGCCCGGTCGATCGCGCCGCCGAACCGGCGGTCCCGCCGGGCGAACGCCTCGCAGGCCCGCCACAGGTCGCGCCGGTCGAAGTCGGGCCACAGGATGTCCTGGAAGACCAGTTCGGCGTAGGCCGACTGCCAGAGCAGGAAGTTGGACGTGCGCTGCTCGCCGGAGGGGCGCAGGAACAGGTCCACGTCCGGCATCTCCGGCTGGTACAGGAACCTGGCGATGGTCCGCTCGTCCACCTTGTCCGGGTTGAGCTTGCCGGCCGCGACCTGCCTGGCGATCTCCCTGGCCGCGTCGCCCACCTCGGCCCGGCCGCCGTAGTTGACGCACATCACCAGGTTGAGCACGTCGTTGTGCTGGGTGCGCTCCTGCGCCGACTCCAGCTCGGTGATCACGCTGCGCCACAGCCGGGGCCGGCGGCCGGCCCACCGGATGCGCACGCCCATCTCGTCCAGCTCGTCGGTGCGCCGGTGGATCACGTCGCGGCTGAACCCCATGAGGAAGCGCACCTCCTCGGGGCTGCGCCGCCAGTTCTCGGTGGAGAACGCGTACAGCGACAGCCACTTCACGCCGATCTCGATGGCGCCCCTGGCCACCTCGACCACCCCGGCCTCGCCCCGCTTGTGGCCCTCGACCCTGGGCAGGCCGCGCTCGTTGGCCCACCGGCCGTTGCCGTCCATCACCAGGGCCACGTGCTTGGGCAGGAACTGCTCGGGGATCTCCGGTGGCCGCGCACCGGAGGGATGCGGGGCGGGTGGTCGCACGTCCGCCGCACCTCGTCCGCGCCGCCGCACTCGCAGCATTGGTTGGCTCCCTTCTCGACGCTCGTCGTTGGCGACGCCTGTCAGCCGGTTGTTCAGCCGTTGTCCTTGTCGACCGCGGCGGCCAGCGGCTTCGCCCTGCGCTCCACCAGGGGCAGCGACCGGAGCTGGCGCTCCAGGTGCCACTGCAGGTGGGCGGCGACCAGGCCGCTGCCCTCGCGGCGCGCCCCGGCCGAGGCCGCCTCGGCCACCGACCACTCGCCGTGCAGCAGCGCGGCCAGCAGGCTCAGCGTCTCCTCGGCCGGGCTGGCCGAGCCGGGCGGCCGGCAGCGCGGGCACACCGACCCGCCGGCCGGCACGTTGAACGCGGGGTGCGGGCCGGGCACGCCGCAGCGCGCGCACTCGGTGAGCGCCGGGGCCCAGCCCGCGAACGACATGGCCCGCAGCAGGAAGGCGTCCAGCACCAGGGAGGCGTCCCGGCTGCCCTCGGCCAGCGCCCGCAGCGCACCGGTCACCAGCAGGTACAGCCGGAACGCTGGTTCGCCCTGCTCCAGGGTGAGCCGGTCGGCGGTCTCCAGCACCGCGCAGCCCGCGGTGTAGCGCTGGTAGTCGTTGACCAGGCCGACGCCGAACGCGTCCAGCGTCTGCACCTGGGTGACCACGTCCAGCGTGCGCCCGGTGTAGAACTGCACGTCGACGTGGCCGAACGGTTCGAGCCGGGCGCCGAAGCGGGAGGTCATCCGCCGCACGCCCTTGGCGACGGCCCGCACCTTGCCGTGCCGCCTGGTCAGCATCGTGATGATGCGGTCGGCCTCACCGAGCTTCTGCACGCGCAGCACAACTCCGGTGTCGCGGTACAGGCTCACCGGTTCATCGTCTCATGTGCCCTCGGCCGGGCCCCGACATGGCGGTGGGGTGGCCGGACCCGCCGACCACCCCACCGGACAACCCGCCGCGCGGGCCCTACTTGACCGAGATGACCCAGGTCTTGGCGGCCTTGTCGTGGAAGCCCTGTCCGGACTGCGAGTCGAACAGCGGGGACAGCACGCACACCAGCACCCAGATCGGGCCGACGATCGGCACGATCGCGCCGGCGTACAGCACGGCCCAGCGGATCGCGGCCGGGCCGCCGCCCAGCGCGCCGGCCGGGTTGTGCGCGGACTGCGCGGTGACCACCCGCAGCCCCATGGCCAGCTTGCCGACCGTGGCGCCCTTCATCGACAGCATCACGACCTCGTAGGCGCCGGAGAGCACCGCCATGAGGGCGCCGGTGATGAACGCGGTGAGGAAGAGGTTGGGGCCGGCGGAGAGGGCGGAGAAGTCACCGGACTCGATGCTGGCCGTGATCTCCTCGGCGCTGGGCGCCATGGCGTTGGAGATGATGAAGTTGATGATGGCCAGCGGGACGCCCACGATCAGGCCGTCGATCAGCCGGGCCAGGAACCGGTTGCCCACGGACGCCTTGGCGAACAGGCCCACGCCCGGGATCTGGACCTGCTCGCCGCCCATGCCGCCGCCGTACGGGTTGCCGCCGTAGGGCTGCTGACCGTAGCCGGGCTGCTGCTGGTACGGCTGCTGGCCGTAGCCGGGCTGGGGTGGCTGCTGGCCGAAGCCGCCGGGGGCGGGCTGGCCGTACGGGGGTGAGGCCGGGCCCTGGCCGAATCCCGGCTGCGGCTGCTGGCCGTACCCGGGCTGGCCGGCCGGCTGGCCGTAGCCGGGCTGGGGCGGCTGCTGGCCGAAGCCGCCGGGGGCGGGCTGGCCGTAGGGCGGTGAGGCCGGTGGCTGCTGGCCATAGCCCGGCTGCGGCTGCTGCGGGAACCCGGGCTGCCCCGGCGTCCCGTAGGGATTGGTCACGAATGATCCCCCTCGCGTGGATCGATCAGCTCCTGCGGGCGCTCGCACGGCAGGACGCGATGTGCAGGTTCTCAGCCAGGCGTTCCGCTTGACACGGTCTGACGGCTCCGGTCGGGGCGAAGGCTACCCGGTCGCTGTCGGGCGCGTCAGCACAACGGTGATCCCGCCGGTGCGCGTGTCGTGACCACGGCCGCCGGGTCAGAAGCCGAGGCGGCGCAGCTGCTTGGGGTCGCGCTGCCAGTCCTTGGCCACCTTGACGTGCAGGTTCAGGTAGACCCGGGTGCCGAGCAGCTTCTCGATGTGCTGGCGGGCGGTGCTGCCGACCCGCTTGAGCCGCTCACCCCGGTGGCCCAGCACGATCGCCTTCTGGCTGGGGCGTTCCACGAACAGCTCGGCGTAGACGTCCACCAGGTCGTCGCGGCCCTCGCGCGGGCTCATGTCCTCCACCACGACCGCGATGGAGTGCGGCAGCTCGTCGCGCACGCCCTCCAGCGCGGCCTCCCGCACCAGCTCGGCGACCAGGGTGGCCTCGGGCTCGTCGGTCAGCTCGCCGTGCGGGTACAGCGGCGGTCCCGGCGGCAGCCGGTCGATCAGCAGGCCGGCGAGCACGTCCACCTGGAAGCCGTCCACGGCGGACACCGGGACCAGCTCGGCGAAGTCCATCACCTCGCCGAGGGCCAGCAGCTGTTCGGCCACCCGCTGCTGGGGCACCAGGTCGGTCTTGGTCACCACGCCCAGCACCGGGGTCTTCTTGGCCACCTTGCGCAGTTCCCCGGCGATGAACCGGTCGCCGGGGCCGATCTTCTCGTCGGCCGGGACGCACAGCCCGACAACGTCCACTTCGGACCACGTCTCGCGGACGAGGTCGTTGAGGCGCTGGCCGAGCAGGGTGCGGGGCCGGTGCAGCCCCGGCGTGTCCACGATGACCAGCTGGGCGTCGGCGCGGTGCACGATGCCCCGGATGGTGTGCCTGGTGGTCTGCGGCTTGTCGGAGGTGATCGCCACCTTGCTGCCGACCAGCGCGTTGGTCAGCGTCGACTTGCCCGCGTTGGGTCGGCCGACGAAACAGGCGAACCCGGAACGGAACCCGGGTGGGTACTCAGAGCTGGTCACCCCGCCATTCTCGCGCAGCCGCCCGGCGGCGGTCAGGCGAGGACGGCCCGCACCACGCCGGCGGCGTCGGCCACCAGGACGGTGGCGCCCGCGCCGAGGTCGCGGATGGCGGCCCGGGACTCGGCGTCGAGTTCACCGGCGTCGGTGACCACGGCGGCGGCCTCCAGGCCCTCGGCGCCGCTGGCCACGGCCGCGGCCACGGCGGCCTGCACCGCGGTCAGCCGCAGCGAGGGCAGCGCCACGGTGCTCGCGGCGTAGGTGCGGCCGTCGGTGTCGCGGACCGCCGCGCCCTCCGCGGCCCCGGTCCTGGCCCGCGCCGACCGGGCCAGCGTGACGATCTTGGCGTCCTCCGGGTCCAGCTCGGGGCCGCTCGGCACCGCCCCGCCACCCGACTGCCCAGCCGCGTCAACCACGATTGCCGTTCCTCTCCTCGTCGCCGTCCTGCTGGTCCCGGCCGGCCCTGCCGCCGTGACCGTTGTGGCCGTTGTTGTGGCCGTTGTGGCCGTTGTTGGGGCCGTGGTGGCCGGTGGGACCGCCGCTGCCGGCCGACTCGCCCGGCTGCGCCTCGCCGCCGGTGCGGCGCTCGCCGGCCGGCCGGATCAGCACGGTGGTCACCCGCACCCGGCCCCGGTCGTCCTTGCCGCCCTCGGCCCGCATGCGCAGGCCGGCGATCTCGGCCTCGGTGCCGGGCAGCGGGACCCGGCCCAGCCGCTGGGCGAGCAGCCCGCCCACGGTCTCCACGTCGTGCTGGTCCAGTTCCGTGCCGAACAGCTCGTCCAGGTCGTCCACGGGCAGCCGGGCGCTGACCCGGACCGTGCCGTCGGACAGGTGTTCGACGGGCGGGCGCTCACCGGTGTCGGACTCGTCGGTGATCTCGCCGACGATCTCCTCCAGGATGTCCTCGATGGTGAGCAGTCCGGCGGTGCCGCCGTACTCGTCCACGGCGATGGCCATGTGGTTGCGGGTCAGCTGCATCTCCCGCAGCAGCTCGTCCAGCCGCTTGGAGTCGGGCACGAAGCTGGCCGGCCGCATCAGCTCGGCCACGCTGGTCCTGGTGCGGTCCCCGGCCCGGTCGCCCCCGTTGCCCGCGTCGCCGGACATGGCCGCGCGCACCAGGTCCTTGAGGTTGACCACGCCCACGATGTCGTCGACGCTCTCGCCGATCACCGGCACCCGGGTGTAGCCGGTGCGCAGCGACAGGGCCAGCGCCTGGCGCACCGACTTGTGCTGCTCGATCCACACGATCTCGGTGCGCGGCACCATCACCTCGCGGGCGACCGTGTCACCCAGCTCGAACACCGAGTGGATCATCTCCCGCTCGCCCGCGTCGACCACGCCGCGTTCCTGCGCCATGTCGACCAGCTCGCGCAGCTCCACCTCGGAGGAGAACGGCCCCTCGCGGAACCCGCGTCCCGGGGTGATCGCGTTGCCGACCATGATCAGCAGCCGGCTCAGCGGCCCGAGCACCCGGCCGAGCACCCGCACCGGGCCGGCCACGGCCAGGCCGATCGCGTAGGGGTGCTGCCGGCCCAGCGTCCTCGGTCCCACACCGACCAGCACGTAGCTGACCACCAGCATGCCCAGCACGGCCACCAGCACGGCCACCCCGCCGGGGTGCACGGCCCGCAGGCAGACCAGGGTGACCAGCACGGTGGCGGCCAGCTCGCAGCCCAGCCGCAGCAACAGCAGCAGGTTGATGTGGCGGGGCCGGTCGGCCAGCACGGTGAGCAGCTGGCTGGCGCCGAACCGGCCCTGCCGGTCCAGTGCCTCCGCTCTGGCCCGGGACACGGTGCCCAGCGCGGCCTCGGCGCCGGCGAACACCCCGGCGGCCAGCACCAGGACGACCGCGATCACCAGCAGCGTGGTGGAACTCGTGGTCATGTCCGCCCCGCTCAGTCGGCGTCGGCGGCGCCCTGCGCGCCCGGCTCGGCCGGGGGCTGCCGCTGCTCCGGTCCGGCTGGCGGCTCGTCCAGGCCGACCGCGCCGAGCACCCGGGAGTCGGCGCTGCGCTGGGCGGCCAGCCGCTGCGCCTCGGCCCTGGCCGTGCGGAAGTCGCCGAGGATGCGGTTCTGCAGGGTGAACATCTCCCGCTCCTCGGCCGGCTCGGCGTGGTCGTAGCCGAGCAGGTGGAGCACGCCGTGCACGGTGAGCAGGTGGAGTTCGTCGAGCAGGCTGTGCCCGGCCTTGCGGGCCTGGTCCTTGGCGAACTCCGGGCACAGCACGATGTCGCCCAGCAGGGCCGGCCCCACCCCGGCCGAGTCGGGCCGGCGGGCGGAGTCCAGCTCGTCCATGGGGAAGGACATCACGTCGGTGGGGCCGGGCAGGTCCATCCACCGCTCGTGCAGGTCGGCCATCACGTCCAGGTCGACCAGCAGCACGGACAGCTCGGCGAGCTGGCTGACGCCCATCCGGTCCAGCGCGAACCGGGCCACGGCCACGATCGACTGCTCGTCAACGGGCACACCCGACTCGTTGGCGATCTCGATGCTCACCGCGCCGCCGCCCCACTGCCGTCGGCTGTCCCGAAACGGGCTGTCCCGGAACGGGTCGTCCCGGGGCGGACTGGCGCGGGGCGGGCTGGCGCGGTGGCCGGTGGTTCGAAAGGTTCCCTCACGGGTTCATCGTCCCCGTCGGTGCTCACGCCCGCGCCGGGAGGGTCCGCCGTGCTCCGCGGCGGAGGCGGCGTCCTGCACGGCCTGCCACCGGTCGTAGGCGTCGACGATGTCCCCCACCAGCTTGTGCCGCACCACGTCGTGGCTGGTCAGCATGGAGAAGTGCACGTCGTCCACGTCGGTGAGGATCTCCTGGACCACGCGCAGGCCGCTGCGCTGCCCGTTGGGCAGGTCCACCTGGGTCACGTCGCCGGTGACCACGATCCGCGAGCCGAACCCGAGCCGGGTCAGGAACATCTTCATCTGCTCGGGCGTGGTGTTCTGCGCCTCGTCGAGGATGATGAACGCGTCGTTGAGGGTGCGGCCGCGCATGTAGGCCAGCGGCGCCACCTCGATGGTGCCCGCCTGGGTGAGCCGCGGGATCGACTCCGGGTCGATCATGTCGTGCAGCGCGTCGTAGAGCGGCCGCAGGTACGGGTCGATCTTCTCGTAGAGCGTGCCCGGCAGGTAGCCCAGCCGCTCGCCAGCCTCGACCGCCGGCCGGGTCAGGATGATCCGGTTGACCTGCTTGGCCTGCAGCGCCTGCACGGCCTTGGCCATCGCCAGGTAGGTCTTGCCGGTACCGGCCGGCCCGATGCCGAACACCACGGTGTGCTCGTCGATCGCGTCGACGTAGCGCTTCTGGTTCAGCGTCTTGGGCCGGATGGTGCGGCCCCGCCGGGACAGGATGTCCAGGCTGAGCACCTCGGCCGGCGACTCGGTGGTGCCGGCGGAGAGCATCGCCACGGTGCGGCGCACCGCGTCCGGGCCCAGCTGCTGCCCCCGGCTGGCCAGGGTGACCAGCTCGGTGAACACCCGCTCGGCGAAGGCCACGTCGGCCGGCTCGCCGGTGAGCGTGATCTCGTTGCCCCGCACGTGCACGTCCGCCGTGAGCAGCTCCTCAGCCACCCGGAGGTTCTCGTCGCGCGAGCCCAGCAGGGTCAGCGCGGCGGCGTCCGGCACCGCCAGCTTGGACTGCGCGCTGTGGGCCTCCACCGTCCCGTTCGCCGTCGTCACTCCATCGGTCTCGCCGTTGTTCCTGGTTGTCGCCGCGGGCTGGGCTGCCTGCGGCCGCTTCTTCGCCCCGTTCTGTGGGCCGCCCGCGGTCGTGGACCGCGGTGCTCCGGACCGGGCGGCTCCACCCGCCGTACTCCCCGCCACCAGCTCTCCGGCCTGCTTCCTGCGCCTCGCGCGCCGTCACGTTTCCGCCGGCCACCAGGGCTGGCGCTTCACTTGCAGGGTACCTGTCGAGGGCCCGTCGTTCGATCAGGATTTCCCGCCGTGATCAGCCCCGGCTCACTCCGGCAGCGGCCCGCCGACCAGCCCGCCCAGCGGCCGGCCGCCGAGCAGGTGCAGGTGGGCGTGCGGCACGGTCTGGCCGGCGTCGGCGCCGGTGTTGAACAGCAGCCGGTACCCGTCGGCCGCGATGCCCTCGGCCGCGGCGATCCGGCCGGCCGCGGTGAACAGGTCGGCCAGCACCCCCGGGGACTGCTCGGCCAGCTCCACCGCGTCCTGGTGGTGCTCCCTGGGCACGACCAGGACGTGCGTTGGCGCGTGCGGGTTGATGTCCCGGAAGGCCACGGTGGTGTCGGTCTCCGCCACCACGGTGGCCGGGATCTCCCCGGCGACGATCCGGCAGAACAGGCAGTCCGGCTGGGTGTCCGATGAGGTCATGCGGGCAGGCTAATGCTCGGGGAACAGGTCGGCGAGGTGGTCGTCGACCAGCCCGACCAGCTCGGCGACGGGCAGGTCGTCCGGGCCGAGCAGGTGGTGGAAGGTCAGCCCGTCCACCAGCGCGATCAGCAGCTTGGCCTCCCGCCTCGGGTCCGCGCCGGGTCGCAGCTGCCCGGCCTGCCCGGCCTCGGTGAACAGCCGTTCACACCAGTCGACCAGGCCCATGGTGCCGGCGCGCTCGCCGCTGTGCAGCACCGGGTCGAGGCGGGAGCGCGGCATGAACGCCATCCAGACCGTGGCCGCGGTCCGGCGCCGTCCGTCGACCGGCAGGATCAGGTGCACGAAGTCGCGGACCCGGTCCCGGTACGACCCGGTCTGGTCCAGCTGCCTGGCCTGGTCGACAAAGCCCATGAAGGCCAGCTCCATGGCGAAGGCGAGCAGCGAGTCCTGGGTCGGGAAGTAGTGCCGCACGGAACCGCTCGACCACCCCGACTCGGCCGCGACCGCACGCACGGTGACGTGATCGATACCCTCGCGTTCCACCAGTCGCCAAACAGCCTCGGCGAGTTCCTTGCGCCGCGCCTCGTGGTCGACAACTTTCGGCATGCCCACTTTCTAGCACGCTCGTGCGACGTGCCCGGGAAACCTATTCAGTGCGCACCGCTATCCGTCCGCGCCGAGGAAAACCACAATGGGGAGCATTGCGTGACCGATGCGGACACATCACGTGATCGGGCATCGAAATGTCCGGGACAACCGGACCGGATAGCGCGAACGGGTGCCGCGTCGCGGCGAGACCTGGGGGTTGCCGCACCGCGACGCGGCTCCGCCGGACCGAGGGGGGAGGTGTCCGGCGGTGTTCGTAGCGTCCGTGATCGTATTTCCCGTGAGGTTGGAAACGCCGGCGGGAACAGGGACGCTGGTGGTGCTTGGCGCCAACCCGATGCGGTGAGAGTAGCCCGTGGCACCCGGCGCCCGCTACAACTCCACCAAATCAAGACAATAACGCGCCTGCTTTCGTCACCGTGTTTCGTCAGTCCGCCGGCGCGACCATCCGCCCATCCGGTGAAAAGCGGTCGACGTGACAACACCGGCAATAATCGGGACGACCGGGAAACCACCAGAACGCCCACTCCCGACTACCCGGGCGCACCACACCCGCGGTGATTACTCACGCACGGTCATCGTGTGCCGCACCGCCGGCGCGCTCGGCGGCGGCGCCGTGCCGGGCGATCCGCTGGGTCAGCTCCACTGCCGGGCGGCGCCGGCCAGCGCACCGATCGCGCCGAGGGCCACGGCCGCCGCGGTGGACGCGCGCAGCACGGTGGTGCCGAGCCGGACCGGGTGGGCGCCCGCCTCGACCAGCGCGGCCAGCTCCGCCTCGGTGATGCCGCCCTCCGGTCCCACCACCAGCAGCAGCTCGCCGCTCGCCGGCAGCCCCACCGCGCCCAGGCCGGTGCGGGCCGACTCGTGCAGCACCAGCGTGGTCGGCCCGGAGCGGACCAGTTCGGTCAGGCCGGCCGTGCTGACCGGCTCGGCCACCTCGGGCAGCCAGGCCCGGCGCGCCTGCTTGGCGGCCTCCCGGGCGGTGTTGCGCCACCTGGCCAGGGCCTTGTCCCCGCGCGGGCCCGCCTCCCACCTGGCCACGCACCGCTCGGCCTGCCACGGCACCAGGCCGTCCGCCCCGGCCTCGGTGGCCAGTTCCACGGCCAGTTCCCCGCGGTCGCCCTTGATCAGGGCCTGGGCCACCCGCACCCGCAGCGCGGGCGGCGGCTGGGTCCAGCACTCCAGCACGGTCAGCGGCAGGCTGTCCCGACCGGCCCCGCCCCTGCCGGGCTGCTCCGGCCGGTCGACCTGGCAGCGGGCCAGGCCGCCCCGACCGTCGGACAGCACGAGTTCCTCGCCGGGGCGCAGCCGCCGGACCACGGCCGCGTGCCGGCCCTCGGGGCCGTCGAGCACGGTGTGCGTCCCGGCCGCCGGCAGCTCGGACACCAGGAACACCGGCAGCCCGGTCACCCCGGTCGTCACCGCCACGCCCGCCTAACGGTGGTTGCGGCCGGAGCGCAGCCGGGAGAACAGGCCGCCGCCCTTGCCGTTGTGCGACAGGGCCGGCTCCTCCTCGCCGCGCAGGCTGGCCAGCTCGCGCAGCAGCTCGGCCTGCCTGGCGTCCAGCCTGGTCGGCACCTCGACCTCCAGGTGCACATGCAGGTCACCCCGACCGTCAACCCGGCCGGAGCTGCGCAGCCGGGGCAGCCCGCGCCCGGTCAGCACCAGCTCGGTGCCCGGCTGGGTGCCCGGCTCGATCTCCATCTCCTGGTCGCCGTCCACCAGGGTGTGCAGCGGCACCTTGGCGCCGAGCGCGGCGGCGGTCATCGGGATGCGCACGGTGCAGTGCAGGTCGGCGCCGTCCCGCTCGAACACCTCGTGCGGGATCTCCTCGACCTCCACGTACAGGTCGCCGGCTGGGCCGCCACCCGGGCCGACCTCGCCCTGGCCGGCCAGCCGCACCCGCATGCCGTCGGCCACGCCGGCCGGCATCGGCACCGAGATGTTGCGCCGCGACCGCACCCGGCCGTCGCCCGCGCACTGCTGGCACGGGTTGGGGATGACCTCGCCGAGACCACGGCAGACCGGGCAGGGCCGGGTGGTCACCACCTGGCCGAGGAACGAGCGCTGCACGGCCTGCACCTCGCCCCGGCCGCCACAGGTGTCGCACACCGTCGCCGAGGTGCCCTCCTCAGCGCCGGATCCGTGGCACAGCTCACACACCACGGCGGTGTCCACGGTCAGTTCCTTGGTCACCCCGGTCGCGCACTCCTCCAGCGTCATGGACAGCCGGATCAGCGCGTCCGAGCCGGGCTGCACCCGGCTGCGCGGCCCCCGGCCGCCAGCACCGCTGGTGGCCCCGAAGAAGGCGTCCATGATGTCGCCGAGCCCGAACCCGGCGAACGGGTCGCGCATGCCGCCGCCGTTGCCGGCCCCGTTGTCCAGCGGGTCGCCGCCGAGGTCGACGATCTGTCGCCGCTTCGGGTCGGACAGCACCTCGTAGGCGGTGGTCACCTCGCGGAACCGCTGCTGGGCTTCGGCATCCGGGTTGACGTCCGGATGCAGCTTCCGGGCGAGCTTGCGGTAGGCGCGCTTGATCTCCTCAGGCGTCGCGTCCCGCTGCACCCCGAGCGTGCCGTAGTAGTCCCTCGCCACCGTCTCCAGTCCTCCGACCCCACTTGGTTTGGCCTAATGTCCGGCCAGGATGTCCCCTACGTACGTGGCAACCGCGCGGACCGCCGCCATGGTTCCCGGATAGTCCATCCGGGTCGGTCCTACCACGCCCATTCCACCCAACATCGTGCCCCTGCTGCCGTAGCCGATGGAAACCACCGACGTACTGCGCATCTCCTCGGCCTCGTTCTCCTCGCCGATCCGCACCGTGACCGTGCCCTGGTCCCTGGCCGTCGCCAGCAGCTTGAGCACCACCACCTGCTCCTCCAGCGCCTCCAGGATCTGGCGCAGCGAGCCGGGGAAGTCGGCGACGTTGCGGGTCAGGTTGGCGGTGCCGCCGAGCACCAGCCGCTCCTCCGGGTGTTCGACCAGCGACTCGATCAGCGTGGTCGCCACCCTGGTCATGGAGTCGCGCAGGTCGGGCGGTGCGTCCTCGGGCAGTTCCGCGACCGTGGCCGAGGCCTGGTTCAGCCGCTGCCCGCTCAACGCGGAGTTGAGCACGGTGCGCAGCCTGGCCACGGCGTCCTCGGTGATCACGTCGCCGAGGTCGACCATGCGCTGGTCCACCCGACCGGTGTCGGTGATCAGCACCAGCATCAACCGAGCCGGCGTGATCTGCACCACCTCGATGTGCCGGACCGTGGACCGGGTCAGCGTCGGGTACTGCACCACGGCGACCTGCCTGGTCAACTGGGCCAGCAGCCGCACGCTGCGGCGCAGCACGTCGTCCAGGTCCAGCGCACCGTCCAGGAAGCTGGTGATGGCCCGCCGCTCCGCCGCCGACAACGGCTTGATCTCGCTCAGCCGGTCGACGAACAGCCGGTAGCCCTTGTCCGTGGGCACCCGGCCCGCGCTGGTGTGCGGCTGGGTGATGTACCCGTCCTCCTCCAGCGCGGCCATGTCGTTGCGCACGGTCGCGCTGGACACACCGAGGTTGTGCCGCTCGACCAGTGCCTTGGAGCCGACCGGCTCGTGGTTGGACACGTAGTCGGCAACAATGGCTCGAAGCACCTCGAAGCGACGCTCATCGGCGTTCACCACGTCACCTCCCAGGCCGGCTTGCGTGCTCACGACAAGTTTACGGAGCTAACCACGTGGCTGGGGCATGTCCTCACGTGAAGACCCGTGGACACTGCCCCCGCGCTGCTCCTTCCCGGGGATTTGGGGCCAACTCCGCCGCTCTACCGGTGGTACCGGTCACGCGGACGCCAACAGCCAGCACTACCCGACGACACCTGTCATCACTCCATCGGACGCATGGTTGTCCACAGGTCGCCACGGTTGTCCACAGGCTCGCGTTCGACGCCGTCGTGGTGGGGGTGGGGTGGATAGGCTGGTCCAGGGGACGCCCCCCTGGGTGGGCGGGGGTTGCGCTCGGGACCGCACTCGGGGCTGTGTTCGGGGCTGGGCAAGACGCCGCTTCGGGGGCTGGGCGTGGAGTTGTGCCGGCGGTGGTGTCGAGGGGCTGTACCCAGGAGTTGCGCCGCTGGTTGACGTGAGCGGGCGGCGGGCGACGTAATCGGTTGCCTTGGGAAATGAATGATGGGTGTGGTCCCGTTGGCTGCTGTTCCGACTGCAGCCAAGACTTCCGCATATGCAGGTCCGGTCGATCCCGGGTTGCCCTTCTGCCGTCAAGTCGCAGGGATAGAACACCCGTTCGAGTGATGAAAAGGGTGGGTGGGCTGCCTAACCTGGACATATGCAGGGGGAAACCGGGGGGCTGCTCGACACCATCGTCGAGTACACCAAAATGATCAACATCATCGAGGGGCTACGCATACAAGCCCTCGCCGAATACAAACACACCCACGAACAGCCGGAGTTCGCCGCCGCCGAACTCGCCGTGGCCGCACGCTGGACCCAACACCACACCAACGCACAACTGTCCTTGGCGACGGACCTGGTCACCCGGTTGCCGGCCACTCTGGCGGCGTTGCAGGCGGGGACGATCGACACCTACAAGGCCAAGATCCTGTCCGAACTCACCCTGCCCCTCGATCCCGAGCAGACCCGGCAGGTGGAGGCCGAGATCCTGGCCAGGGCGGCCGAGCAGAACAGCGCCACCCTGCGCCGCCGCACCCGCGAGGCCGTCCAGCGCATCGACCCTGAGGGCGCGGAGCGGCGGCACCGCCACTGTGCCCAGGACCGGGCGGTGCGGTTGCGGACCTGCGACAACGGCATGGCCGAACTGTCCGCCTACCTGCCCGCCCACCTCGCGTTGGCCGTCTACGACCGGATCAGCACCGCCGCCTGCCAGGCCCGCACGCCCGACGACCAGCGCACCGCCGACCAGCGGCGGGCGGACGCGTTCGTGGACCTGTGCCTGGGCGAGGCCGGCTACCAGGCGCAGATCCAGGTGACCGTGGCGGCCAGCACCCTGCTCGGCGTGGACGACCAGCCCGGTGAGCTGGCCGGATACGGGCCGATCCCCGCCAGCGTGGCACGCGAGATCGCCGCGGAGGGCACCTGGCGGCGCCTGCTCACCGACCCGGTGAAGGACACCCTGCTCGACTACGGCCGCCGGACCTACCGGCCACCCGCCGCGTTGGCCGACTTCGTGCGGGCCCGGGACAAGACCTGCCGGTTCCCGGGCTGCCTTCGCCCGGCCAACAAGTCAGACCTCGATCATCACGTGCCGTTTCCGCACGGTGGCACCTCAGCGCACAATCTGACCACGTTGTGTCGGCACCATCATCGGGTCAAGCACAGTGGCCGGTGGCAGTCCAAGCGCCGCGACGACGGCACGGTGATCTGGACCAGTCCGAGTGGCCGACAGTATTCCCGGGAACCCGAACGGATTATCGGCAGTCAACCGGTAGCCGCCAACGATTCCCCACCACCCTTCTAAGTAAATCTCTGCGAAATGACGGCAGAAGGGTGCGCGACTACGGAACCGGCGGCCAACGCCGGCAAGTCTGGGATGCGGTCGGAACAGCAGCCAACCGGACCACAATTCCAATCATTTCCCGCAAGCCGACCGCCCCCAAAAAACCCGTGTTCGCGCGCCTGCCCATCGGGCCCACGGCCAGGCCAAACCAGGTCAGATCAGGCCAGATCAGATCAGGTGAGGCGGCGGACCACGGCGTCGGCGAGCAGTCGGCCCCGGGGAGTGAGCACGCAGCGGCCGGCCTCGGCCAGTTCGGCCGGCTCCAACAGGCCGTCGTCGGCGGCCAGTCGGGCCTGGGCGGCACCAGCCGCGTCCAGCGCGGTCAGCGGCAGCCCCTCGGCCAGTCTGATCTCCAGCAGCACCCGCTCCACGGCCTGGTCGGCCGGCGACAGGGTCTCCCGGCCAGCCGCGGGCGAGAGCCCCTGGGCGAGCAGCGCGGTGTACCGGGCCGGGTGCTTCACGTTCCACCAGCGCACGCCGCCCACGTGGCTGTGCGCTCCCGGGCCCGCTCCCCACCAGTCACCACCCAGCCAGTAGCCCAGGTTGTGCCGGCACCGCGAGCGCGCCGACCGGGCCCAGTTGGACACCTCGTACCAGGTCAGCCCGTGGGCGGAGAGCACGCCGTCGATCATCTCGTAGCAGTCGGCCAGGTAGTCGTCGTCCGGCTCGGGCAGTTCGCCCCGGCGGATGCGGCGGGCCAGCGCGGTGCCCTCCTCCACGATCAGCGCGTACGCGGACACGTGGTCCACCCCGGCGGCGAGCACCGCGTCCAGCGAGTCGCGCAGGTCGGTCAGGCGCTCCCCGGGTGTCCCGTAGATCAGGTCCAGGTTGACGTGGTCGAACCCGGCCGCCAGCGCCTCGCGCGCCGCCGCCTGCGGGCGGCCGGGCGTGTGCGTGCGGTCCAGCACGGCGAGCACGTGTGGCGCGGCCGACTGCATGCCCAGCGAGACCCGGGTGTAGCCGGCGGCGCGCAGGCCGGCGAAGAACTCCGGCGAGGTGGACTCCGGGTTGGCCTCGGTGGTCACCTCGGCGTCGGCGGCCAGGCCGAACGAGGCGCGCACCGCGTCCAGCACCTTGGCCAGCCCGTCCGCGCCGAGCAGGGACGGGGTGCCGCCGCCGACGAACACGGTGTCGGCCGGTGGCGGATCGCCCAGCACGCGCGCGGCCAGGTCCAGCTCCTGTCCGAGCCCGGCCAGCCAGGACGACGGGGAGGCTGGCGCGCCGGTCTGGTCAGCGGCTGACCTGGTCAGTTCACCGAAGGTGTAGGTGTTGAAGTCGCAGTAGCCGCACCGGGTGGCGCAGAACGGGACGTGCACGTACACCCCGAACGGTCGGGTGCCCAGCCCGTGCAGGGCTGAGGGCGGCAGCGCCCCGTCCGGGGGCGCGGGGTCACCGGTGGGAAGTACGGATGGCACCCCTCCAGTTTCACACGCGCGGCCGGGTGCTCCCGGTCGCGTTCGATCTGGCGGGCGCGGCATTGTCCCTGGTGATCACCGATGTTAGCGAGCAGATCCCAGTATTCGGATGACGGTGGACCACCTCATGGGCCCGTGGCACCCTTGCGGACATGTCTGCGACCGAAGTTCATCTCGTGGCCCGCCGCCACGTGGACTTCCGTCGTGTCTCCAGCGCGATGTGCCGGCGCGCGTCCTAGCCCCGCCGCCGCGTTTTCTCGTCGAGCCGGTGCCGGGCGCGCTGGCCGACCATCTTCCCGGATCGGACCGCGCACCGGTGCCCAGATCCCCGGAGGATGGACCATGGTTCCACCACCAGTCACCCCCAAGCGTGCGCAACAGCGCCGGGGTGAGGGGCAGTGGGCGCTCGGCTATCGGGAACCACTCAACGCCAACGAGCGCAGCAAGAAGGACGACAACCCGCTGAACGTGCGGGCGCGGATCGAGAACATCTACGCCCACCGCGGCTTCGACTCCATCGACCCGGGCGACCTGCGCGGCCGGTTCCGCTGGTACGGCCTGTACACGCAGCGCCGGCCGGGTATCGACGGCGGCCGCACGGCCGTGCTGGAGCCCGAGGAACTCGACGACTCGTACTTCATGCTGCGGGTGCGCGTCGACGGTGGCCGGCTGACCACCGAGCAGCTGCGGGTGATCGGGGAGATCTCCCAGACCTACGCCCGCAACACCGCGGACCTGACCGACCGGCAGAACATCCAGCTGCACTGGGTGCGCATCGAGGACGTGCCGACGATCTGGGAGAAGCTGGAGGCCGTCGGGCTGAGCACCACCGAGGCGTGCGGCGACTGCCCCCGGGTGGTGCTGGGTTCCCCGGTGGCCGGCATCGACGTGGACGAGATCGTCGACGGCACACCGGCCATCGAGGAGATCGCCCGCCGCTACATCGGCGCGCCCGAGTTCGCCAACCTGCCGCGCAAGTACAAGACCGCGATCTCCGGTTCACCCAACTGGGATGTGGAGCCGGAGATCAACGACATCTCCTTCGTCGGGGTGGTGCACCCCGAGCACGGCCCCGGGTTCGACCTGTTCGTCGGTGGCGGCCTGTCCACCAACCCGAAGCTGGCGGTGCGGTTGGGCGCGTGGGTGCCGCTGGCCGAGGTGCCCGAGGTGTGGGCCGGGGTGACCGCGGTGTTCCGCGACTACGGCTACCGCAGGCTGCGGCACCGGGCCCGGTTGAAGTTCCTGGTCGCCGACTGGGGCGCGGAGCGGTTCCGCGAGGTGCTGGAGACCGAGTACCTGCACCGGAAGCTGGTGGACGGGCCGGCCGCCACGCCGCCGGACGGGCCGCGCGACCACGTGGGCGTGCACCGGCAGGCCGACGGCAACTACTTCGTCGGCGCCAAGCCGATCGCCGGCCGGGTGTCCGGTTCGATCCTGGTGGACGTGGCCAAGGCCGCCGAGCGGGTGGGGTCCCGGCGGGTGCGGACCACGGTGCAGCAGAACCTGATCGTGCTGGACGTGCCCGAGTCCGAACTGGCCGGGCTGCGCGAGGAACTGGCCGGCATCGGTTTGCAGACCGACCCGTCGCCGTGGCGGCGCGGGGTGATGGCGTGCACCGGGATCGAGTTCTGCAAGCTGGCCATCGTCGAGACCAAGGCGCGGGCGATCAGCCTGGTCAACGAGTTGGAGCGGCGGCTGGCCGACGTGCAGGACCAGGTGGACCAGCCGATCTCGGTGAACCTCAACGGCTGCCCGAACGCGTGCGCCCGCACCCAGGTCGCCGACATCGGGCTCAAGGGCCAGATCGTCACCAACGACGCGGGCGAGCAGGTCGAGGGGTTCCAGGTGCACCTGGGCGGTGGCCTGGCCGTTGACGCGGGTTTCGGCCGCAAGCTGCGCGGTCTCAAGGTCACCGCCGCCGAACTGCCGGACTACGTGGAGCGGTTGGCCCGCCGGTTCCTCGCGCAGCGCACCGAGGGTGAGCGGTTCGCCCAGTGGGTGGCCAGGGCGCAGGAGGCTGATCTGAAGTGAGTGAGCGGGCCGTTCCCTTCTACTGCCCCTACTGCGGTGACGAGGACCTCCGGCCGCGGGCCGAACCGCACGGCGCGTGGCTGTGCTCGTCCTGCCGCCGGGTGTTCTCGGTGAAGCTGGTTGGTCTTGCCCTGACGGAGGTGACCGATGAGTCAACGCTCGGGTGAACCGTCCCCGGTGGCCGCCCCCGCTGTCTCGGCAGCGGCCGTGGCGACGGCCGGTCGGACGCGGGAGGAGCTGAGGGCCCTCGCCGAGTCAGCGGCGGTGGAGCTGGCCGAGGCCAGTGCCGAGGAAGCGCTGGCCTGGACCGAGCAGACCTTCGGCGACTCGTGGATCGTGGCTTCGAACATGCAGGACGCGGTGCTGATCGACCTGGCGGTCAAGGTCCGCCCGGACGTGGACGTGCTGTTCCTGGAGACCGGCTACCACTTCGCCGAGACCATCGGCACCCGGGACGCGGTGGCCACGGTCTACCCGCGGGTGCGCATCGTGAACGCGCTGCCCGACCAGACCGTGGCCGAGCAGGACGCGGCCGAGGGGCCGCGGCTGCACGAGCGCGATCCGGACCGCTGCTGCTTCCTGCGCAAGGTGGTGCCGCTGCGCCGCACCCTGGCCGGGTATGCCGCCTGGGTCACCGGGGTGCGCCGGGTGGACGCGCCGACCAGGGCCAACACCCCGATCGTGCAGTGGGACGAGCGCAACGGCCTGGTGAAGGTCAACCCGATCGCGGCGTGGAGCGACGAGCGGTTCAACGACTACATCCACACGCACGGCGTGCTGGAGAACCCTCTGGTGGCCGCGGGCTACCCGTCGATCGGCTGTGCGCCGTGCACGGCCAAGCCGCTGCCCGGGGCGGACGCGCGCAGTGGCCGGTGGGCCGGGCGGGGGAAGACCGAATGCGGCCTGCACGGGTAGCCGGCTGGGCAGTCGAGGCGCTGGTAACCGAGGAGATCCGATGACCACCACGATCCCCGACAACCTCCAGGCACTGGAATCCGAGGCGGTGCACATCTTCCGCGAGGTCGCCGGTGAGTTCGACCGACCGGTGATCCTGTTCTCCGGCGGCAAGGACTCCACGGTGCTGGTGCACCTGGCGCTCAAGGCGTTCTGGCCGGCGCCGATCCCGTTCCCGCTGCTGCACGTGGACACCGGGCACAACTTCCCCGAGGTGATCGACTTCCGGGACAACCTGGTGGCCGAGCACGGGTTGCGCCTGGTGGTGGCCAGGGTGGAGGACTGGATCGCGGACGGCCGGCTGGCCGAGCGGCCGGACGGCACGCGCAACCCGCTGCAGACGGTGCCGCTGCTGGACACCATCACCGAGCACCGGTTCGACGCGGTGTTCGGCGGCGGCCGGCGCGACGAGGAGCGGGCCCGCGCCAAGGAGCGGATCTTCAGCCTGCGCAACGCGTTCGGCCAGTGGGAGCCGCGCCGGCAGCGGCCGGAGCTGTGGAACCTCTACAACGGCCGGCACCGCCCGGGTGAGCACGTGCGGGTGTTCCCGCTGTCCAACTGGACCGAGTTGGACGTGTGGCACTACATCGCCAGGGAGAACATCGCCCTGCCCGACATCTACTACGCGCACGAGCGTGAGGTGTTCCGCCGCGACGGCATGTGGCTGACCTCGGGTCCGTGGGGCGGTCCGCGCGAGGACGAGCCGGTGGAGCGCCGGGTGGTGCGCTACCGCACGGTGGGTGACGGGTCGTGCACCGGCGCGGTGGAGTCGACCGCGACCGAGGTCGCCGAGGTGATCGCGGAGGTGGCCGCGAGCCGGCTCACCGAACGCGGCGCGACCAGGGCTGACGACCGGCTGTCCGAGGCCGCCATGGAGGACCGCAAGCGGGAGGGCTACTTCTGACATGGAGTCCACCAGTTCCACATCTCAGACACCCGGGGAACCCGAGACACCCGGGGGAACCCAGCTGCTGCGCCTGGCCACCGCCGGCAGCGTGGACGACGGCAAGTCCACTCTGGTGGGTCGGCTGCTCTACGACACCAAGTCGGTGCTGGCCGACCAGCTCGACGCGGTGCACCGGGCCAGCGTGGACCGCGGACTGTCCACACCGGACTTGTCGCTGCTGGTGGACGGGCTGCGCTCCGAGCGGGAGCAGGGCATCACCATCGACGTGGCCTACCGGTACTTCGCCACGCCCCGCCGCAGCTTCGTGCTCGCCGACACCCCCGGGCACGTCCAGTACACCCGCAACACGGTGACCGGCGCGTCCACCGCGCAGCTCGCGGTCCTGCTGGTGGACGCGCGCAAGGGCGTGGTCGAGCAGACCCGGCGGCACGCGGCGGTGTTGGCGCTGCTGGGGGTGCCCCGGCTGGTGCTCGCGGTCAACAAGATCGACCTGGTCGGCTACGACCAGTCGGTGTTCGCCAGGATCGCCAAGGAGTTCACCGCGCACGCCACCGCGCTCGGCTACACCGAGGCCGACCTGCTCACCGTGCCGGTGTCCGCGCTGGTCGGCGACAACGTGGTGGAGCGGTCCGCGCACACCCCCTGGTACGCCGGGCCCACGCTGCTGGAGCACCTGGAGACGGTTCCGGTGGAGGCGGATCCGCACGACGCGCCGCTGCGCTTCCCGGTGCAGTACGTGATCCGGCCGCGCACCGCGGCGTACCCGGACTACCGGGGCTATGCCGGTCAGGTGGCGGCCGGGTCGGTGGCGCCGGGTGCGGAGGTGGTGGTGCTGCCCGCGGGGCTGCGCACCCGGGTGGCCCGGATCGACACCCCGGACGGCGAGTTGGCCGAGGCGGTGGCCGGCCGGTCGGTGACCCTGGTGCTGGCCGACGAGCTGGACATCTCCCGGGGCGATCTGATCGCCGCCGCGGACCGGCCGCCCCGGCTGGCCGACGACTTCGACGCCACCGTGTGCTGGCTGGCGGACCGGCCGCTGCGGGCCGGCGCGCGGGTGCTGGTCAAGCACGGGGCCCGCACCGTGCCGGCGATCATCGGTGAACTGTCCTCCCGGTTCGACGAGCAGAATCTGTCCAGTGTGGACGGTCCGGACCAGTTGGCGCTCAACGACATCGGCCGGGTTCGGGTGCGCACGGCCGAGCCGCTGCCGATCGACGACTACCGCAGCAGCCGGCGCACGGGCGCGTTCCTGGTGATCGACCAGGCCGACGGCACCACGTTGGCGGCCGGTCTGGTCGGCGCGCCCCTGCCGGTGTTGGAGACCGGCGTGGCCCGGCCGGCGGCGTCCGCCGACCCCGAGCTGCCCTCGGACGAGCGCGCCCTGGTCTCGCCAGGGCCGTGAGTGTGTGACAACCCCTCAGTTGGTGTGCGTAGAGAGGCCCCCACCGTGAGAGCCACGCGTAGGACCCGTTTGTTGGTCACGGCCCTGGCCGGCATCGCCCTGTTCACCTCGATGACCGCGTGTTCCCGTGCGGACGGCGGCGACCAGGGCGCCCCGCCCGGCCAGGACCAGGGGCCAGCGGCCGAGCTGCGCCTCGGCTTCTTCCCGAACGTCACGCACGCCCCCGCGCTGATCGGTGTGCACAACGGGTTCTTCGCCAAGGAGCTGGGCTCGACCAAGCTCACCACGCAGACCTTCAACGCCGGCCCGGACGAGATCAACGCGCTGTTCGGCGAGTCGCTGGACATCGGGTTCATCGGGTCGGGCCCGGCCATCAACGGGTTCACCAAGTCCAACGGCGAGGCGGTCCGGCTGGTGGCCGGCGCGGTGTCCGGGGGCGCGCAACTGGTGGTGCGGCCGGACATCACCAGCCCGCAGCAGCTGGTGGGCAGGACGATCGCCAGCCCGCAGCTGGGCAACACCCAGGACGTGGCGTTGAAGAAGTGGCTGGCCGGCCAGCACCTCACCGTCGGCGACGGCCCCGACCAGGTGCACGTCACCAACCTGGACAACCCCAAGACGCTGGACGCGTTCCGCAACGGCGAGGTGGACGGCGGGTGGCTGCCCGAGCCGTGGGCGTCCCGCCTGGTGCTGGACGCGGGCGCGAGCGTGCTGGTGGACGAGGCGAGCCTGTGGCCGGAGGGCAGGTTCCCGACCACCGTGGTGATCGTGCGGACCAAGTTCCTCCAGGAGCACCCGCAGACCGTGCGGGACTTCCTCAAGGGTGAGCTGGCCGCGATCGAGTGGGCCAAGGCCAACCCGGCCGAGGCGAGGACCGCGGTCAACGAGGCCCTGTCCCAGCTGGCCGGCAGCACGCTCAGCGACCCCGTGCTGGAGCGGGCTTTCGCGGGCGTCACGCTCACGCCCGACCCGCTGGCCGGCCAGTTCCCCCAGCTGGCCGAGGACTCGGTGACCGCCGGCGTGGTGACCAGCAAGGCCGACCTGCACGGTTTCGTCAACCTCGGTCCGCTCAACGAGGCGTTGGCGGCGAACGGGCAGCCCGCGGTGGACGCCGCCGGGCTCGACACGAAGTGACTCGATCCACGGGGCGTCGCGAGCCGGAGATCCGGCTTCCCACGCGCGCCTGAACTGCCAGTTCCAGTTCGAGGAAGGTAGTCCGCGATGACCGCCACACTTGCCGTTCCCCCGCTGGCCACCAGTCAGGACAGTGCCGTTGAGCTAGTTGGTGTGCGCAAGACATTCGGTCGTGGTCCCGCCGCCGTCACCGCGTTGGACGGGGTGGACCTGCGGGTGGGCGCGGGTGAGTTCGTGTGTCTGCTCGGCGCGTCCGGCTGCGGCAAGAGCACGCTGCTCAACCTGGTCGCCGACCTGGACCAGCCCAGCGCCGGCCGGATCGTCCGGCACACCGCGCGGCCGGCGGTGATGTTCCAGGAGGCGGCGTTGATGCCGTGGCTGACCGCAGCCCGCAACGTGGAGCTGCCGCTGCGGCTGGCCGGTCTGCGGCGTTCCGAGCGCCGGGTGGTGGCCGGTGAGCTGCTGGAGCTGGTGCGGTTGGGCGGTCTGGGCGACAAGCGGCCGCACGAGTTGTCCGGCGGCATGCGCCAGCGGGTGGCCCTGGCCAGGGCGCTGGCCTCGGCCGGTGACCTGAGCGGCGTCGGTGCTGGTGCTGGTGCCGGTGCTGGTGCCGCGGCGCCCGCGCCGGCGCTGCTGCTGATGGACGAGCCGTTCGCCGCGCTGGACGCGATCACCAGGGACGTGCTGCAGGCCGAGCTGCTGCGCGTGTGGCGGGCCACCAACACGGCGGTGCTGTTCGTCACCCACGACGTGCGGGAGGCGGTGCGGCTGGGCCAGCGCGTGGTGCTGCTGTCCTCCCGGCCGGGCCGGGTGGTGCGCGAGTGGGACACCCGGCAGGCCGGTGCCGACCTGGTCACCGGGTCGGGCGAGCACGCCGCCGAGGTGATCGAGGAGATCACCAGCCGACTGCGGGAGGTGATCAGCAGCCATGCCGCAGCCTGACGTCCCCCCGGGATCCACCGCCAGCGAAGTGGAACTCGGCCGCTCCACTCCGGAACCTCAGGGTTCCACCGGTGCCACCGGTGCGGCGGACACCGCTGGCGGGGCCGAGCCAGCCGGCGGCACCAGGACCGCCACGGCCACCGGAACGGCCGGGGCCGACCTGTCCGACCTGTCGGCGGTGGGCGCGGGTCTGGACGCGCTGGACGCGCCGCAGCGGGACAGCGGGCGGGGTGTCCGGCGGGTGCTGACCGCGGCGCTGCCGCCGGTGGTGGCGGTCGTGCTGCTGGTCGCGGTGTGGCAGGTGCTGTGGGCGGCGGCGCTGTGGCCGGAGTACAAACTGCCCGCGCCACTGGACGTGTGGACCAGCTTCTGGAGCCGGGTGCGGGACGGCGAGGTCGTCGGCATCCTGTGGACCTCGGTGCACCGGGCCGTGCTCGGGTTTTTGGCCGGCGTGCTGATCGGCACGCCACTGGGCCTGCTGGTGGCCAAGGTTCGGGTGGTGCGGGCGGCGCTCGGGCCGATCCTGACCGGCCTGCAGAACCTGCCGTCGGTGGCCTGGGTGCCGGCGGCCGTGCTGTGGTTCGGCCTCAACGACGCCGCCATCTACTTCGTGGTGCTGCTCGGCTCGGTGCCGTCCATCACCAACGGGCTGGTCTCCGGCATCGACCAGATCCCGCCGATCCTGCCGCGCGTGGGCCGGGCACTGGGGGCCGGTCGACTCGCCTCGGCCAGGCACATCCTGCTGCCGGCCGCCCTGCCCGGCTACCTGGCCGGCCTCAAGCAGGGCTGGGCGTTCTCCTGGCGGTCGCTGATGGCCGCCGAACTGATCGCCACCTCACCGCGGCTGGGCGTCGGCCTCGGCACGTTCCTCAACCAGGGCCAGTCGTTCAACGACATGCCCACGGTGATCGCGGCGATCTTCCTGATCCTGCTCGTCGGCGTCGGCATCGAACTGCTGGCGTTCCGGCCGCTGGAGCGCGCGGTGCTGCGTGCCCGCGGCCTGACCGGCGCACTGGGCTGAGCCCACCGGATTCCCGGAGACCTTCCTTCCCGAGGCCTTCCCCGGGGTCTTCCCGAGGCCTTCCCCGGGGTCTTCCCGAGGCCTTCCCGGAAACCTTCCCGTACACCTTCCTGGGATCTTCCCGGGACCGACCGGACTGGCGGGCGTCGGCGCCCGGCAACGCCCGCCAGTGCCCGGTCCACCCATTCGCGGGCAACCGCGCCGCCCGGATCGGGGCGTGCGCACACCCATCGGTCGGCAGCCGCGCTGGCCCGTTCCTGGCCCGCCGCGCCCGCCAATTCGTCCACTGTGGACATTTCGAGGCATTAGCCCTGACCAGGGCGTATCACCCTTGTTGCAACCGGTTTCACTGCCTGGCGCACCGTTGTCAAAGCTTTATTCTGTATATGCGGTTATGGCCTTTCCGGTCCGGTGCTACTGCGTAAGGTGCGTCACATGGCAGACGAGTTGGTTCACTACGAGGTGCACCAGGGAATCGCCACGATCACCCTGGACTCCCCGCACAACCGCAACGCGCTGTCCGCGCGGCTGCGGGCGGGCCTGCGCGCCGGACTGACCGAGGCGAACCGCGACGACAGCGTGCGCATCGTCGTGCTCACCCACACCGGACCGGTGTTCTGCTCCGGCATGGACCTCAAGGAGGCCGGCGACCCGGCCACCAACCAGCAGGGCGTCAGCGAGTTTCCCAAGATCCTCGAACAGATCTGGACCAGCCCCAAGCCCGTGGTGGGCCGGATCGCCGGACCGGCCAGGGCCGGCGGCGTCGGCATCGTGGCCGCGTGCGACATCGCCGTCGCCGTCCAGTCGGCCACCTTCGCGTTCAGCGAGGTGCGCATCGGCGTGGTGCCCGCGGTCATCTCGGTCACCGTGCTGCCCCGGATGCTGCCCCGCGCCGCGCACGAACTGTTCCTCACCGGGGAGACCTTCGACGCCGAGCGCGCCGTGTCCGCCGGTTTGATCAACTCCGCGGTCGCCCCCGCCGACCTGGACGGGGAAACCCGCCGCTACACCGACATGCTGGCGCTGGGCGGCCCGAACGCGCTGGCCGCCACCAAGCAGATGCTGCGCCAGCCCCGTCGCGCCACCCTCGCCGAGGACTTCGCCGACATGCTCGAACTGTCCGCCAGGCACTTCGCCAGCGAGGAGGGCCAGGAGGGCATCGCCGCGTTCCGCCAGAAGCGGACCGCCTCCTGGGTGCCCTGGCGGCGCTGACCCGCTTCGCGCCCGGTGCTCACCCGTCCTGGGATGTCAGCCCCGGCCGACATACTCCGACCATGACCATCGAGCAGTTCTGGAGGCTCATCGACCAGGCTCGCGCCGAGGTCGTGGACACCACGGACGCCGACGCGGTGGCGGACAGGGCCGCGGCCCTGCTGGCCACCCGTCCGGTCGCGGAGATCGTCGCGGCCCAGCGGCCACTGGACGAGTTGCTGGCCGTCGCCTACCGCGCCCGGCTGTGGGCGGCGGCCTACCTGATCAACGACGGCTGTTCCGACGACGGGTTCGACTACTTCCGCGGCTGGCTGATCGCCCAGGGCCGGGAGGTGTTCGAGCGGGTGGTGGCCGAGCCCGACCGCCTCGCCGAGCTGCCCGCGGTCCAGGCCGCCGCCCAGGACCAGGTGTTGCTGGAGGCCGAGTCCGTGCTCGCCGTGCCCTGGGAGGCCCACCAGACCGCCACCGGCCAGGACATGCCCCCGCCCCGGGTCAGCGTCCAGCTCCCGGAACTGGACCGCACCGTCCGCATCGACGACGAGCGGTCACACCGCCAGCACCTGCCCCGGCTGGCCGAACTGTTCCTGGACTGAGTACCGGGCCCCCGACCCGGCCGAGCGGCGCACGCCGCCCTCAGTCGAGCAGCACCACGCTGACCGGGCGCTCGCCCGACCTGGTCGCCTCGACCGCGTCGGCCACGGTCTGCCGCACCGCCTCGGCGGTGCCCGGATCGCGCTCGCGCAGCCGGTGCGCGCCCACCCAGACCAGCACGTGCTCGCCGGCCGGCAGCCAGGACAGGTCCACCAGGCAGTCGTGGAGCGCGTCCAGGTTGTGCCCGAACCACTCGGGAAACGCCAGCGCGCCGGCGATCGCGGCGAGCACCTCGCGCTTGGCCGTGACCGTGCGGGTGTCCACCACGTGCGGGTGGGCACCGCGCTGCTCGGCCTCGGCGACGGCCGCCGCGACGGCCCGGTCGCCCGCCCGGCTGTCGGCCGGTTGGGTCACCGCCCCAGCTCCTGCACCAGCCAGGCCACCACGACCAGCGCGATCAGCCCGACCAGCGCCACGGTCACACGCCTGCGAGAGTTCACCGAACCACCCTACGAACCAGTTCCCACGCCGGCCTGGCCAGGTTGCTCCCGGCGGCCGCGCTCGGTGCGCACCGGCGGCTCGGCGTCGTGGACCGGGGTGATCCGGGCCGACACCCGGTCCACCACCCGGTCGATGAACCAGGCAACGCCGAGGCACAGCGGCAGCAGCACCACCATGACCAGGGTGAACTGGAACGGGAACCAGAGCTGGGTCAGCCACAGCTCGACCCCGTCCCACCACTCCGCCAGCCAGTCCATCACCCCGTCAGGGTAGCTCCGGCCACGCTGGTGACCCGCATCACGGGACGGCCGGGGCGGCCCTCGGTAAGTTGCCGACATGTTCGCCGTGTACGCAGCAGAGCCCAACGCCCAGGACCCGCTGGCCGCGCTCCGGATCGGGGAACGCCCCGAGCCCGAGGTCCCGGACGGGTGGGTCCGGGTCGCCATCCGCGCCGCCAGCCTGAACATGCACGACCTGTGGACCCTGCGGGGCGTGGGCATCAAGCCCGACCGGTTCCCGATGATCCTCGGCTGTGACGGGGCCGGCGTGCTCGACGACGGCACCGAGGTGATGCTGCACTCGGTGATCAGCGACCCGGGCTGGGTCGGCGACGAGACCATGGACCCCAAGCGGACCCTGCTCACCGAGAAGCACCAGGGCACCTTCGCCGACCACGTGGTCGTGCCCGCGCGCAACGTGCTGCCCAAGCCGGCCGGGCTGTCCTTCGCCGAGGCCGCCTGCATGGGCACGGCCTGGCTGACCGCCTACCGGATGCTGTTCGTGAAGTCCGGGCTGCGCCCCGGGCAGACCATGCTGGTCCAGGGCGCCTCCGGCGGGGTGTCCACCGCGCTGATCGCGTTGGGCCGCGCCGCCGGGTTCCGGGTCTGGGTGACCGGCCGCAGCGAGCGCAAGCGCGCGCTGGCCGAGCGGTTGGGCGCGCACGCCGCGTTCGAGACCGGCGCGCGGCTGCCCGAGCGGGTCGACGCGGTCTTCGAGACCGTGGGCAAGGCCACCTGGTCGCACTCGATGAAGTCGCTCAAGCCGGGCGGGATCATCGTGGTGTCCGGCGCCACCAGCGGCGGCGACGCCGACGCCGAGCTGTCCCGGTTGTTCTTCCTGCAGATGCGCGTGGTGGGCGCGACCATGGGCACCCGCGACGAACTCGCCGACCTGCTGCGGTTCTGCGAGCTGTCCGGGGTGCGGCCGGTGATCGGCACCGAGCTGCCCCTGGAGCGGGCCGAGGAGGGCTTCCGCGCCATGCTGGCCGGTGAGACCGCCGGCAAGACCGTGTTCACCCGCTGACCCGGCCGGCGGACACCGGGGTACCCGAGGACACTGTTTCCCGAGGACACTGTTTCCCCCGGACACCCCGGTGTCCCCCGGACACTCGGGTACGTCCGGCTACCTGGGCCCCGCCGGGACCAGCATGGGCAGGGACACGTAGTCGCCGAGCGCCTGCTGGCCGGCGATGTTGGCGTGCACCCCGTCGCCGGTGTCGTAGGCCGGGTTGATGCTGTTCGGCCGCAGCGGGTCCCGCAGCACCTGGTCGAAGTCCACCACGCCGTCGCAGGTGCCGCCGCAGCTGTTCCACTTCCCCACGAACGTGCCCACCTCGTGCCGGTCCCGGTTGTTCTGGTCGGAGTAGCCGGGCCTCGGCGTGATCGGCGTGACGTACACCCTGATCCCGGCGGCGCGCAGCCGCTGGAACACCGCCCGGTAGCTGTCCAGCACCGGTGCGGCGGTGCAGCCGTAGGCCAGGTCGTTGGTGCCGTAGTAGTAGATCACCCCGACCACCCCGTGCAGGGCGAGCACGTCCCGGTCCAGGCGGGCCAGCGCGTCCAGGCCGGCCGCGCTGGCCGGCGCGTTCGGGCAGGCGGCCGAACTGGCCGTTCCGCCGATGCCCGCGTTGACGACCGCCAGCTGCTGGTCCGGCGGCAGTTCCGCGGCGACCCGCCTGGCCAGCACGTCGGTCCAGCGCCGGTTGGTGCCGGTCTCGGTGCAGCCCGGTCCGCAGTGGGTGCTGCCGGTGCCGTCCACCACCGAGCTGCCGAACGCCACGACCGTGCCGCGCAGCCGGGGGTTGTGCACGTCGACCGCGCTGACCAGGTAGGTGGCGCCCACCGTCCGGGTGTAGGCGGCGCCGGACTCGGCACCGACCTGGTCGCCGGCTCCCGGTGGGGTCAGGTAGTTGTCCCGGAACGCGGACACGTGCTGGCCGGGCACGAGCGTGCCGGCCACGTACACGCTCACCGCGATGTCGTCCTGGGGCCGGGTGACCAGGCCGGTGTGGTCGCTCCACACCTCGCCACCGGCCGGGATGGTCACCGAGCGCCGGCCGCCGAAGGTGAGCGCCTGGCTGGTGCCGGCGACCAGGTCCGCCCCCGCGCCGGCCCGGGCGACCGCGGCCGAGTCGATGGTGATCGGCGCGGTGCCGAACTGGTTCTGCAGCCGCACCCGCACCGCGTCGCCACCCTGGCTGAGATGGGTGATCATCCGGACGGACTGGTTGGTCAACGTGGTCGGGGCCAGGTTCTGCTGCGACTGGGCCCACGCGGTGAACCAGCCCCGGTCAGGCCGGCCGCCCCGGTCGCTGTCGGCCGTGGCCGGCGCCGAGGAGACCACGAGTCCGGCCGCCACGCTGGCCAGCGCGACAACGAGGCCAGTGAACCGCATCCGGTGGACGCACTTCCGCCACACGCGCACACACCTCTCCGGCCGGCCCGAGCACCGGCCTGGTCAACCCCCGCTCCACGTCAACTCCGCTCTGCGTCAACCCCACTCCGCGTCAACCCCACTCCGCGTCAACCCCACTCCGCGTCAACCCCACTCTGGGCAGGATCGCCGACCAGCGCCCGCACCCGAACCAGCTTGTCCTCACCCACAATGAGCTGGGTCACACCTCGTCCGGTCAGACAAGGAACCTCGGGTTCGCTCCGCGTACGGTTCGCCGAAACCAGTCGGGGCTGGTTCGGTTACCGTGCCGAGCCGGGCAGGAACCAGCCACAGGTAGGGAGGCGACCATGACCTCAGCGCAACGCGGCTTGGGTCCCGGTTCGGGGTTGTTCCGGCGCAAACCGATCGAGCAGATCACCGGCGAGAACGGCGAGCAGGGGCCGGCCGGACTGCACCGGACGCTGGGCCTGTGGCAGCTCACCGCCATCGGGATCGGCGGCATCATCGGCGCGGGCATCTTCTCGCTGGCCGGCGCGGTGGCCAACCAGACCGCCGGCCCAGCCGTGTTGATCTCGTTCCTGGTCGCCGGCGTGGCCAGTGCGGCGGCGGCGTTCTCCTACGCCGAGTTCGCCGGGCTGATCCCCAAGGCCGGCTCCGCCTACACCTACGGCTACGCCGTGCTCGGCGAGATCGCCGGCTGGTTCATCGGATGGGACCTGCTGCTGGAGTACACCGCGATCGTCGCCGTGGTCGCGATCGGCATCTCCGGCTACTTCAACGACCTGGTGGGACTGCTCGGCATCCACCTGCCCACCTGGATGCTGGGCGCGCCCGGCACCGAGACCGGCGGCATCGCGCCGGGCAGCTACCGGGTGAACCTGTTCGCGGTGCTGCTGTGCCTGCTGATCGCGTTCGTGCTCAACCAGGGCATGCGCAACGCGGCCCGGTTCGAGTCCACCCTGGTCTACCTCAAGATCGCGGTGGTGCTGGTGGTGATCGCGGTCGGCGTGTTCCACATCAACACCGCCAATTACAACCCGTTCTTCCCGTTCGGCATGTCCGGGGCGATGACCGGCGCGGCCACCGTGTTCTTCGCGGTGTTCGGCTACGACGCCATGAGCACCGCCGCCGAGGAGTCCAAGGACGCCCAGCGGCACATGCCCAGGGCCATCATCTACTCGCTGGGCATCTCCATGGTGCTGTACGTGCTGGCCTGCCTGGTGCTCACCGGCATGGTGAACTACCGGGACGTCAACGCGGAGAGCGCGTTCTCCAGCGCGTTCGCCGACATCGGCATGCCGCTGCTCGGCTCGGTGATCGCGGTCGGCGCGATCCTGGGCATCCTCACCGTGCTGTTCACCTTCATGCTCGGCGCCAGCCGGGTGTGGTTCTCGATGAGCCGCGACGGGCTGCTGCCCCGGTGGTTCGCCAAGACCCACCCGGTGCGCAAGGTGCCCACCCGGATCACCTGGATCGTGGGCGGTGCCTCCGCGCTGATCGCCGGGTTCCTGCCGATCGGCGAGGCCGCCGAACTGACCAACATCGGCATCCTGCTCGCGTTCGTGGTGGTGTGCGTGGCCGTGATCGTGCTGCGCTACCGCCAGCCCGACCTGCCCCGCACCTTCCGCACCCCGGGCATGCCGGTGGTGCCGATCATCGGGGTGGTCTTCTCGCTTTGGCTGATCACCTTCCTGGCCCCGGCGACCTGGCTGCGCTTCGCGGTGTGGTTCCTGATCGGCCTGGGCGTCTACTTCGGCTACAGCCGCCGGCACTCGCTGCTCAACCAGCCGGCCGGGTCATCCGGTGCGGCGCGGACCGACGGGACGCCCGGCTCGACCGGGTGAGCCGGGTGAACCGGGTGCGGCGGCGCTGGCGCTCACCCGGTCGGGAACCGCCTGCTGGCCTGGGCCAACGCGGCCCGGGCCTGGGTGGCCAGGCGCCGCACCACCTCGGCGGCCGGGGCCGGCTCGGCCAGCGCGTAGGTCTGGCCGGCCCACAGTGACATGGCCTCCGGGTCACCGGCCCGGCCGGACGCGCCGCGCACCGGCCGGGTCATGTGGTGCAGCTGGGGGTAGGCGGCCGGTGCGTGCGGGGTGTTCTCCCGGAGGAACCGGTTCACCAGGCCGCGTGCGGGCCGGCCGGTGAACGCCCTGGTCAGCGCGGTTCCCCGGGTCCGGTCGGCCAGGGCGGCGCGCTGCGCCGGCTGGGTGCCGGCCTCCGGGCAGGCCAGGAACGCGGTGCCGAACTGGCCGGCCACCGCGCCGGCGGCCAGCACCGCGGCCAGGTCCGCCCCGTGCACCAGGCCGCCCGCCGCGATCAGCGGCAGGTCCACCTCGGCCGCGACCAGCCGGAGCGCGGCCAGCACCCCGTACTGCTCGCCGCCACCCGGCGAGACCCCGTCGTCGGCGTGCACACCCCGGTGTCCCCCGGCCTCGGTGCCCTGCACGCACAGCACGTCCACGCCCATGGCCTTCGCCTGCCTGGCCTCGGCCGGTGTGGTCACCGTGGCCACGGCCACCGAGTTCGCCGCGTGCAGCCGGTTCACGTCGTCCGCGTCGGGCAGGCCGAAGGTGAACGACACCGCGGGAATCCGTTGCGCCAGCACGAGTTCCAGCTTGGCCGGGTAGCTGTCGTCGTCCCAGGTCGGTTCGCCCGGCTCGACCCCGTAGCGGTCGGCCTCGGCCCGCACCCGCTCGCGGTAGCCGGCGAGGTCGACGTTGGCCCTCGGATTGGGCACGAACAGGTTCACCCCGAAGGGGCGGTCGGTGAGCTTCTTGGTGTCGGCGATCTGCTGCGCCAGCGCGTCCAGGCCGAGGTATCCCGCGGCGAGGAACCCGAAGCCACCGGCGTTGGCCACCTCCGCGACCAGCGCTGGAGTGGACACCCCACCGGCCATCGGCGCCACGATCACGGGAACGGCGAGTTCCGAGAACATGCGCCGACCTTAGTTGCCGACCGGCCGCGCAGCAGCCCGGTGTCCGGCTCGTCACGCTCCGACAACGTTGCCAACATCCCGGCGGTGGACCGCCCGGGGCCACCGGGCCAGCCCGCGCAGCGCGCAGGCCGCCAGGCCAAGCACCACGAACCCGGCGGCGACCAGGCAGGAGCCGGTCCAGCCCCAGCGTCCGAAGGCCGCCGTGCCCAGGGCCGAGCCCAGTGCCCCGGCCAGGAAGATGGCCAGCACGAACGCGGTGTTCACCCGGCCGGCCGCGGCCGGCCGCACGGCCAGCGCGGCGGCCTGGTTGCCCACCTGCCCGGCCTGCGTGCCCACCGGCAGCACCAGCACGGCCGCGACGAGCAGGCCGATCCCGTGCGTGGCGACCAGGGCCAGCAGCACGCCCACCCCGAGCGCGGCCAGGCCGAGCAGGCCCACCCTGCCCCCGCCCCAGCGGTCGGCGAGCCTGCCGGCCAGTGGGGCGATGACCGCGCCGGCCAGGCCGAGCAGCCCGAACAGGCCGGCCGCGCCCGCGCTGAGGTGGTAGGGCGCACCGGTGAGCAGCAGCGCCAGCGTGGTCCACAGCGCGTTGAACGCGGCGAAGCTCGCGGCCTGGCGCAGGCCGGCCCAGCGCAGCTCGGGCTCCTCGCGCAGCAGAGCCGGCAGTGACCGCAGCAGGTCGCGGTAGCGCAGCCGGTCCCTGGGCTGCTCGTGCGGCAGGGTGCGGGCGGCCAACTGGCCGACGGCCAGGGTGAGCGCGGCGGCCAGCAGGTACACCGCGCGCCAGCCGAACCAGTCGCCGACCAGGCCGCCGACCGTGCGGGACAGCATCATCCCGGAGATCAGCCCGGCCTGGACCCAGGCCATGGCCACCGCCCTGCCGTGCGGGCCGGCCGCCTGCCCGACCAGGGGGACGAGCACCTGGGGGACCACCGTGGTCAGCGCGGCCAGCCCGGCGAGCAGGGCGAGCACCGGCAGCGCCGGGGCCAGGGCCGCGGCCAGCAGCAGCACCGAGGTGGCCACGGTGAGCCGGCCGACCAGGACGCGCCGGTTGGCCACGTCGCCCAGCGGGACGATCAGCAGCACGCCCAGGGCGTAGCCGAACAGCGCGAGGGTGGCGACCCAGCCCGCGCTGTCGGTGGGCACGCCCAGGTCCGCGGCGATCAGGCCGACCACCGGCTGGGCCAGGTAGATGTTGGCCACGGTGACCGCCGAGCACAGCGCGGCCACGGGCACCAACCCCCGTCCGCCGCTGGGACTCGTGGTCGCGGGAATGGCCGTGGGGGTGGACGGATGGTTCCGGTTCACTGGTCACCCTTCTTTTCAACCAACCAGTTGGTTGAAACCCTGCCGCAGGTGATCGCCGATTGTCAACCAACCGGTTGGTTGGTTGTTGTTACCATCGGCCCATGCCCCGGGACTCCCAGGCCACCAAGGCCCGCATCTTCGCGGCGGCCGCCGCCGAATTCGCCGCGCACGGCATCGCCGGGTCCCGGGTGGAACGCATCGCCGCCCAGGCCGGCGCCAACAAGCAGCTCATCTACGCCTACTTCGGCGACAAGGAGCGGCTGTTCGCCCAGGTGCTCGAACACGAGCTGAACCTGCTGGCCAAGGCGGTCCCGGTGGAGCCGGACGACCTGGAGACCTACCCGGAGCGGCTCTACGAGTACTACCAGCGACACCCCGAGGTGGGCCGGCTGCTGCTCTGGGAGGCGCTGGAACTGACCGGCCAGCCCGTGCCGTCGGAGGCCGAACGCACCGCGCACTACGCGGACAAGGCCGCCGCCATCGCCACCGCGCAGCAGCGCGGCGCGGTCACCCGCGAGTTCACCCCGGACATGCTGGTGCTGCTGCTGATCAGCCTGGTCGCCTACCCCATGTCGGTCACCCAGGTCCGGCGCATGCTGCTAGGCGGCGACACCCGCACCCAGCAGGACCGCACCCGCGCGGCCGTGCTGCTGGCCGCCCGCCGGCTGATGGCCCCGGCCGAGGCCGACCACCAGCGGCCGTCAGGTGAACCCCAGCCCGATCCCGAGACCGGGCCCGAGACCGGGTGACCGCGGCGGCGGGCGGGCCCGTGGCGCCGGTCGGCCGCGGGAGCGCGGTGGTGGACGGCCCCTAGAACGGGATCTCGGTCCGCGACAACCCGTACCCGAGCAGCGCGATCAGGCCGACACCGAGCAGCACCCCGAGGCTGGCGCCCAGCAGCAGTCCCCTGCCGAAGGACCGCAGCGCCCGGTGCCGGGGCACGCCGAGCAGCAGCGCCCCCACCACCAGACCACCCAGGACCAGCCCGGCGAAGGCGGAGGCGTACTCACCGCCCCGCCAGCCCCACGGGCGCGCCCGCACCGCCCAGCCCCAGCCGAGCAGGGCGATCCCGGCCAGCGGCAGCAGGAAACCGCCGACCGAGGCGAGCCGGCGGGGCGGTGCTCCCGCCACCGCGGGCTGGCCGCCCCCTGCCTGGCCGGCCCCCGCCCGCTCCGGTTGCGCTCGCACGTCACTCCCCCAGCCGACAGCCCGATCGTGGTCCGCCCTGGATTATCCACATCGGACTGTCGACGCCGGGGCGCTGCTCGCTGGTTCGCCCGCTACTTCTTGCCGGACTTGCCGCCCTTGTCGGTGGAGTCGTCGGTCGACAGGGCCGCGACGAACGCCTCCTGCGGCACCTCGACCCGACCGACCATCTTCATCCGCTTCTTGCCTTCCTTCTGCTTCTCCAGCAGCTTGCGCTTGCGGGTGATGTCACCGCCGTAGCACTTGGCCAGCACGTCCTTGCGGATCGCCCGGATGGTCTCCCTGGCGATCACCCGCGAGCCGATGGCGGCCTGGATCGGCACCTCGAACTGCTGCCGGGGGATCAGCTCGCGCAGCTTGCTGGCCATCCTGGTGCCGTAGCCGTAGGCGGCGTCCCGGTGCACGATCGCGCTGAACGCGTCCACCGGCTCGCCCTGCAGCAGGATGTCCACCTTGACCAGGTTCGCGGCCTGCTCACCGGCCTCCTCGTAGTCCAGCGAGGCATAGCCCCTGGTGCGGGACTTCAGCGCGTCGAAGAAGTCGTAGATGATCTCGGCGAGCGGCATGGTGTAGCGCAGTTCGACGCGGTCCTCGGACAGGTAGTCCATCCCGCCGAGCTGGCCGCGCCGGCTCTGGCACAGCTCCATGATCGCGCCGATGTAGTCGCTCGGCGCGATGATCGTGGTCTTGACCACCGGCTCGTACACCTCGGCGATCTTGCCGGTCGGCCAGTCCGACGGGTTGGTGACCACCTGCTCGCCGCCGTCGTCGAGCACGACCCGGTAGACCACGTTGGGCGCGGTGGAGATCAGGTCGAGGCCGAACTCGCGCTCCAGCCGGTCCCTGGTGATCTCCAGGTGCAGCAGGCCGAGGAAGCCGCACCGGAACCCGAAGCCGAGCGCGGCCGAGGTCTCCGGCTCGAAGGTCAGCGCGGCGTCGTTGAGCCGCAGCTTGTCCAGTGCCTCGCGCAGGTCCGGGTAGTCGGACCCGTCCACCGGGTACAGGCCGGAGTAGACCATCGGCTTGGGGTCGCGGTAGCCGGCCAGCGGCTCGGTGGCGCCCTTGCGCTCGGCGGTCACCGTGTCCCCGACCCGGGACTGGCGCACGTCCTTCACCCCGGTGATCAGGTAGCCGACCTCGCCGACGCCCAGCCCGCTGCTCGGCTTGGGCTCCGGCGAGATGATGCCCACTTCGAGCAGCTCGTGGGTGGCGCCGGTGGACATCATCCGGATCCGCTCCCGCGGGGTGATCTTCCCGTCCACCACCCGGATGTAGGTGACCACGCCCCGGTAGGTGTCGTACACCGAGTCGAAGATCATCGCCCGGGCCGGCGCGTCCGGGTCGCCCTCGGGCGCCGGAATCTGGCGCACCACCTCGTTGAGCAGTTCGGGCACGCCCACCCCGGTCTTGGCGGACACCCGCAGCACGTCCTCGGGCTCACAGCCGATGATGTGGGCGAGTTCGCCGGCGTACTTGTCCGGGTCGGCCGCGGGCAGGTCGATCTTGTTGAGCACCGGGATGACGGTGAGGTCGTTCTCCAGCGCCAGGTACAGGTTGGCCAGGGTCTGGGCCTCGATCCCCTGCGCGGCGTCGACCAGCAGGATGGCGCCCTCACAGGCCTCCAGCGCCCGGGACACCTCGTAGGTGAAGTCGACGTGGCCCGGGGTGTCGATCAGGTGCAGGACGTGGTCCTGCCCGTCGACCTGCCAGGGCAGGCGCACGTTCTGCGCCTTGATGGTGATGCCCCGTTCCCGCTCGATGTCCATCCGGTCCAGGTACTGCGCCCGGTAGGAGCGCTCGTCGAGCACGCCGGTGAGCTGCAGCATCCGGTCGGCCAGGGTGGACTTGCCGTGGTCGATGTGGGCGATGATGCAGAAGTTCCGGATCAGCTCCGGCGGCGTGAACGTGGTGTCGGCGAACGTAGTCACTCAGGTTCCTCGCGCGAACGGACGGGGTGGCGTGTCCATCGTCCCACGTTCGCGGCCGTGCTCCGCACGTCACGGCCACTTTGGCCGTGTCCTGCCCTGCTCAGCGCCGGTCCGGCCGGGCCGGCCCGGGCCCGCGCGGCCCTCCGGCGGACCAGCCTTGCCCGGCGGATCGCGCTGCCGGCGAACCCGGGGTTTCCGGCTGGACCGGGGTTTCCGGGATTTCGCGGTGGACCGGGGTTCCAACTGCCCCAGGCCCGCTGGTCCAGCCGCGCACCCGGTACCCGCGCAGCCGGTCGTGGCCCAGCTCACCCGGTCACCCCGGTGGCCGCCGGCCTCCTGCGCCGGCCACCTGGGCCGGCCAGTTCGTCAGCCGGCCGGCTCGGCGTCCGCTCCCACCCCGGCCGCGTCCGCCGCTCGGCCCGGCGCTGCCCCGTCCGCCCCGCCGGGTGCCTGTCCCGCCGCGTCTCCTGGCGTGCCGGCCTGCCAGCGCACGTCCGTCCGCAGCGGATGGCCGGCGGGGATCTCCACCAGCACGATGCGCGTCCCGTCCGGATCCGCGATCCACATCTCGTCCAGCCCCCACGGTTCTCGGCGGGGCTCCCGCAGCACCGGGACGTTGCGCGCGCTCAGTTCCTGAAAGGCCGCGGCCAGATCCCTGACCTGCAGCCACAAACCCAGGTCGGGGCTGGGTCCGGTGCTTCCCCGCCCCGACACCTCCAGCAGGCCCTGGCCGAGGAAGAAGACCGTGCCACCGGGGAACTCCCGGTGCACCGCCAGGCCGAGCGTGTCCCGGTAGAAGGCGACGGTCCGGTCCGGATCGGTGGGGTGCAGCAAAAACCGGCTGCTCAGCAGTTCCATACCCCTGTTCCTACCGCGTGCCCGCTGGTTTCGCCCGGCTCTGCCCGGCCTGCCGCCCGTTTGCCCGAACCGCCGGTCAGCGGCGACCGCTCGGATCCACCGGGCGCTCGTCGCCATCGCGGTCCCGAGGCCCGGGTCGAGGTCGAGGTCGAGGTCTAGGTCTAGGTCGAACCCCGGGTCGGGACCCGGTCGGGTCGCTGGCTGGGGCGGGAACACCGTGATTAGGCTGCCCGTCGTGCTTGATGGTCACCCCCGGCCCGGTCGCGGCGCTGTCCGTGAGATCGCCTTCCACCAGCGGACCACGGATCTGGTGTACGCCCCGAACCTGGACGGCGACGCCGATCCCGGTGAGGTGGTCTGGGCGTGGGTGCCCTACGAGGACGACCCCAGCCGGGGCAAGGACCGCCCGCTGCTGGTCGTCGGCCGCGACGGGCGAGCACTGCACGCCATGATGCTGTCCTCCCGGGCCCCTGAGGACCACGAGGAGCAGGACTGGCTGGCGCTGGGCTCCGGCGCCTGGGACCGCGAGGAGCGTGCCTCCTACCTGCGGTTGGACCGGCTGTTCGAACTCGACGAGGACGACATCCGGCGGGAGGGCGCGGTGTTGGACGCCACCCGCTTCCAGGCCGTGGCCGTCGAACTGCACCGCCGCTACGGCTGGCGCTGACCCCGCGCGACCGACAGCCTGCGGCAGCGCACCGCGCTCGACAACGGCTGCTGTTCCACCGGCCCGGGCGCGGCGGGTCAGGACACGGCGATGGCGGCCACGCCGGCCAGCACGATCGCCGCTCCGGTCAGTCGGCGCAGCGGATTCGGCTCGCCCAGCAGCAACCACGCGGCCACGCCGCCCACCACGATGCTCAGTTCCCTGGCCGGCGCGACCAGGCTGACCGGGGCCAGGCGCATGGCGAACAGCACCAGGATGTAGGCCAGCGGCGAGAGCACCCCGACGGCCAGCACCGTGCGCCACTGGGCCCGCCACAACGCCACCGCCGCAGCCCGCCGGCGCAGCGCGTGCGGTGCCACCAGCAGGGTCCGGCCCAGGTTGTTGCCCCAGTCCAGCAGCAGCGGCGACAGGGTGAGCGTGGTCACCGCGTGCGCGTCCCACAGCGTGTACAGGGTGATCACCACACCGGTGAGCACGCCGAAGGCCGCTCCGCCCCACCGGGTCCGGCCGCTGGTGGCCGGCGCACTCCCCCAGCCGATCACGAACACGCCGAGCACCACGGCCGCCGCCCCGGCCAGGCCCAGCGCCCCTGGGCGTTCGTCCAGCAGCAGCACGCTGACCAGCACGGTGAACAGCGGCCCGGTGCCCCTGGCCAGTGGATAGACCACGGACATGTCGCCCACCGCGTACCCGCGCTGCAACAGCACGAAGTAGACCAGGTGCAGGCCGGCGCTCACGCCGACCACCAGCACTTCGGTCCACCCCGGCCGAACCGGATCGACCAGCGCGGTCACCGCGGCGACCGGCAGGTACACGACCAGGGACGTGACCGACGTCAGCCAGACGAACAGCACCCCGCCGTCACCGGCACGCTTGGCGAACAGGTTCCAGCCGGCGTGGGCACACGCCGCGGCGAGGACAAGGGCGACGGCAAGCGGACTCATCACAGAACCCCTCAATGGTTCTCGCGCGCACGAGAACCGGGTTCCTCCAGGCTTTTGTCCCGTCAGATGACCGGCCACCGCTCCTGGGCGGCCAGCGGTGCCGCTCGGTCCAGTCCCCCTCACCCTGGTTGTGGGGTGTTCATGGCGGTTGAGGGGCGGAACCCTAGGCACTGACGCCGGCCACCCTAACCCAGCCGGTGGGAAGTTGTCCCGCCTGATCACCGGTGCCCGCCCGCCCCGACCGCGCCAGCCGTGCGCGGAAAAGCACCGCTGGTGCGCGGACAACCCGGTGTCGGCGGACGAAACCCCGCGTTAACCGCGCGGCGCTTTGCTCCTTGCTGCGGCCGGGTTACGGTCCGGCCCATGTCAGTCGTGGACCAGCCAGTACCCGACCCGGCCACGTCGGGCCAGCCAGCGCTGGACCCCTCGGTGCCCACCCCGCCCAACAGCGCCTACCTGCGGGCGGTCGAGCAGGCCACCGGGGAGCGGATCGCGGCGGCGGACCACCTCACCTCCGCGCACACCGGCGCACCGGGGCACGTGCGCACCCTGGTCGCGGCGTCCGTGGCCGAGCTGAGCGCCGAACTGGTCGGCCTGAGCCGGGACCTGCACGCCCATCCCGAGCCCGCGTACGCCGAGCACCGGTCCGCGCGCGTGGTCGCCGAACTGGTCGCCCGAGCCGGACACCAGGCCGCGGTGGGCGTCGGTGGGCTGGACACCGCCCTGCTGGCCTCGGCCGGGACCGGCCATCCGCACGTGGCCGTGCTGGCCGAGTACGACGCGCTGCCCGGCATCGGGCACGGCTGCGGCCACAACATCATCTGCGCGGCCGGCGTCGGGGGTTTCCTGGGCGCGGCGGCGGCCATCGCGCACACCGGCGGCCGGGTCAGCCTGGTCGGCACCCCGGCCGAGGAGGGTGGCGGCGGCAAGGAGCGGCTGGCCAGGGCCGGCGTGTTCGACGACGTGGACGCGGTGGTCATGCTGCACCCGTTCCCCTACGACGTGGCCACCCACCCGTTCCTCGGCCGGCGCCAGGTGGAGATGGTCTTCACCGGGATCGCCGCGCACGCCTCGGCCCAGCCGTTCATGGGGCGCAACGCCCTGGACGCGGCGGTCACCGCCTACCAGGGCGTTGCCGCGCTGCGGCAGCACATTCCCGGCACCGACCGGATCCACGGCGTGTTCACCGACGGTGGGGCCAGGCCGAACGTGGTGCCCGACCGCGCGGCCGTGCTGTTCTACTTCCGGTCCCCCGACCCCGACCTGCTGCGTGACCTGAGCCAGCGGGTCGAACGCATCGCCCAGGGGGCGGCGCTGCTGCACGGCGTGGGGGTGGAGCTGCGCTGGGACCCCTTCCCGCCGTACCTGCCGATCCGGCACAACCACACGCTGGCCCGGCGGTGGGCCGTGCACCAGCGCGACCGGGGCCGCAAGGCACTGGGCCCCGGGGTGGTGCCGGAGAGCCTCACCGGCTCGACCGACCTGGGCAACCTGAGCTTCCGGATGCCCGCGATCCACCCGATGATCGCCGTCGGCCAGGCCAGCGGGGCACTGCACACGGTCGAGTTCGCCGAGGCGGCCGGGTCGGCCGACGGGGATCGCGCCGTGCTCGACGGGGCACACGGCCTGGCCCAGGTGGCCGCCGACTACCTCGCTGACCCCGTGCTGCGCGAGGCGGTGCACGAGGAGTTCGCCGCGGCCGGCGGACCGGTGGACGTCCCCAACTTCTTCAGCTGACCCCGTCGACACCCCGTCCCGCGGCCCACACCACGCCGGGCCGGTGTTCCCGCGGCGCGTCCCGTGGCTCGCCCGTGTTTTCCCCTGGTTGCCCGTTCCCGCGAGGAGAACAGCATGACGAAGGCCAGGACCGCGTCCCGTCCCGGGGCAGTGGACCGACTGCTGACCACGATCGAACGGGTGGGCAACCGGCTGCCCGAGCCGTTCATCCTGTTCACCATCTTGGTGGTGGTCCTGATCGTGGTGTCCACGGTCGTCGCCGCGTTCGGCGTCACCGTGCGGATCCCGGGCGACGACGAGGACATCCCGATCCGGGGCGTGCTGAGCGGCGAGGGCATCGCCTTCCTGTTCACGAAGCTGCCCGCCAACTTCATTGGTTTCCCACCGATGGAGACGGTCGTGACGATCATGCTGGGGGTGGGCGTCGCCGAGCGCACCGGCCTGTTGTCCGCGTTGATCCGCGCGGCCTTCGGCGGCAGCAGGGGACGGCTGCTGCCCTACGCGGTCGGCGTCATCGGGGTGTCCGCCAGCGTGATGGCCGACTCGTCGATGATCATCATCCCGCCGTTGGCCGCGATGGTGTTCAAGGCCGCGGGCCGGCACCCGGTGGCCGGCCTGATCGGCGGGTTCGCCGCCGCTGGCGCCGGCTACTCCACCGCGCCCGTGCCGACCAGCCTGGACGCGCTGTTCTCCGGGATCAGCAATGCCGTGGCCGAGACGCTGCCCAATCCGGGCACGCCGGTCACCCCGGTCTCCAACTACTACTTCAACCTGGTCTCCTCGATCGCGCTCGGCCTGCTCGCCGGCTGGTTGATCGACAAGGTCATCGAGCCACGCCTGAACCGCACCAACGTGCCCCGGGACGAGGCCGGCGACCCGGACACCAGCGACCCGGACACCAGCGACCCGCAGACCAGCGATCCGGGTACCCGCGCCCCGGACGCCACTGACCCGGACGCCACTGACTCGGACGCCACTGACCCGGACGCGACTGGCGGCGCGGGGCCCGCCGGGCCCGGCACCCCTCGGCCAGCCGGCGGCACACCTCGCGCCGGCAAGGCAGGTGCTGACACGGCAGGCACCGACACGGCAGGTGCTGACGCGGCAGGTGCTGGCTGGCCGGCCGGCGCGGACGCCGACGCGGAACCCGGTGCCGGGCAGGCGGCCAGGGTCGAGCTGACCGCGGTGGAGCGGCGTGGTCTGCGCTGGGCCGGACTGAGCCTGCTGGTGACCGTGGTCGCGCTGGTCGTGCTCACCGTGTGGCCGGACTCGCCGATGCGCAACGAGACCGGCGGCTACCTGCCCAAGTCGCCCCTGATGAGTTCACTCACCACACTGATCTTCCTGGTCTTCCTGGTGCCCGCCATCGCCTACGGCACCACCGTCAAGGCCGTCACCAGGCCCGGGGACGTGCCGAGGCTGATGGGTGGGGCGATCCGCGACCTGACCGGCTTCCTGGTGCTGGCCTTCATCCTCGGCCAGTTCATCGCGCTGTTCAACTGGACCAACATCGGCACCTGGCTGGCGGTCAGCGGTGCGGACCTGCTGCGGACTCTCGGCCTGGACGGCTACCCCGCGTTCGTCGGCTTCATGGTCCTGGCCTCGCTGTTGAACCTGTTCATCATCTCCGGTTCGAGTCTGTGGACGTTGATGGCGGCCGTGTTCGTGCCCATGTTCGCGCTCCTCGGCTTCGAGCCCGGCTTCGCCCAGGCGGCGTTCCGGGTCGGCGACTCGGCCACCCAGGTGATGACGCCGCTCAACCCGTACATGATCGTGCTGCTGACCTTCCTGCGCCGCTACGAACCCCGGGCCGGCATCGGCACGCTGGTGGCCCGCATGGTGCCGTTCGTGGTGCCGTTCTGGGTGACCTGGGCGCTGATCCTGACCGTGTTCTACTTCGCCGACCTGCCGCTGGGACCGGGCATGGGAATCCACATCGGACAGTGAGCGGACCCGTGCCGGACTCAGGCTGTGCGGAGCACGGCGAGCAGTTCCGGGCCGCGGGCGACCAGCCGGTGGTGGGCCAGATCGCCCCACCACCGCGCGGCGACCACCCCGCTGGCCACCCCGACCAGCACGCCCAGCCAGGTCAGCACCGGAAGGTCGGTGAGCACGCCGACCAGGTCGATCAGCACCACCGGTCCGGCCGCGACCAGCAGCAGCAGGCTCATCACCAGCTGCCGCAGCGCCGCGGCGCAGCCCGGGTTGTTGCCGGCCGCGAACGGATTGCCGTTGCGCTGGCTGGGCACGGGGTAGGCGGCGTAGGTGGACAGCAGCAGCACCACCCCGGCACTGCCGCCCAGCACGGCCGGGGTCAGCCCGAGCACCCACGGGTAGACGCCCGGATCGCCGCTCACCGCGGGCAGCACCAGGGCCGCGGCGATCGCCACCGGGCTGACCAGGATCAGCCAGGCCAACTGCCGGCCACGCACGTCGGCGCGTTCGGCACCCGGGGTGACCAGGGTCTGCCACAGGGCTGTGCCGTCGAATCCGAACAGGTTGCCGGCCTGCAGGCAGCACAGGCCCAGCGCGAACAGGCCGCCGAACGCGATGGCGTCGACCGCTCCCCTGCTGCTGACCGTGGTGATGACCGGCAGGGCCAGCCCGATCAGCAGCGGGGAGACCAGGGTCACCCGCCGCCGGGCATCCCGCCGCCAGGTGCGCAGCTCCTTGGCGGCCACCGCGCCCACCGGCCCGGCCGGCAGCAGGCTGCGCCGCCCGGACCGGTCCGTCCGGCCGCCGCGCACGGCGGCACCCCCTGCCGAGGCCACCCTGGTCATGCGGGCCCGCAGCAGCCCGGCCCAGGCCGGCACCAGCAGCACCACCAGCACGGCCAACCCGGCCAGTGGCGCGGCCACCAACAGCCAGTCGGACCGGCCGGCCGCGTGCACCGCGACCACGCCCCAACCGCTGGGCAGGGCACGCAGCACCGCGGAGAACACCGGTGACTCGCGGTGCAGCAGCACCGGGCCGAGGGTCTCGAAGGCCAGCCGGACGGGGACGAACGCCAGGCCCACCAGGGCGGCCAGCACCACGCCCACGTCCCGGCCCCGCCGGGACCGCAGCACCGCGCCAAGGCCGGCGAACACCACCCGGGACAGCAGCACGGCGAAGGCCAACTGGAGCAGCACCGCCAGCACGGCCACGACTGCCGCGACCGGACCAAGCCGCAGGCCCTGGACCACCAGCCCGCACAGGGCCACGGCCGTGGCCAGCGGGGCCACCCCCACCAGCGCGGCGGCCAGGAACCCTCGGGCCAGTGCGGTCGACCCGATCGGCAGCAGCCGGAAGTGCTCCGGTTGCAGTGTCTCGTCGCTGCCGCCGGTCACCAGCGGCCCGAACAGCCAGCCCAGGGTCCACACGGCCAGCAGCGCGGCGGTCAGGTCGACGCTGACCTCGGGGTCGCCCACGTCCAGCCCGCAGACCAGCGCGGTGCCCACCCCGGCGATCAGGGCGAACAGTCCACCGACCAGCACCGCCGCGGCTCGCCTGCCGCGCACCGAGTTGCGCAGCATCCGCAGCTTCATCCGGATCAGGACGCCAACCACGACAACCCCTCCTGTCCCCCGACGCGCCCACCGACCAGGTCCACGAACGTGGCCTCCAGGCTCTGCCCGCCCCGCACCTGGTCCAACGGGCCACTGGCCACCACCCGGCCGCGCGCGATCACCGCGACGTGGTCGCACAGCTGCTCGACCAGCGCCATGACGTGGCTGGAGAGCACGACCGCGCCGCCGGAGGCCACGAACCGCTGCAGGATGGTGCGGATGGTGGTCGCCGACACCGGGTCGACCGCCTCGAACGGTTCGTCGAGCACCAGCAGCTTCGGTGCGTGCAGCAGCGCCGCGGCCAGCCCGATCTTCTTGCGCATGCCCGCCGAGTAGTCGACCACCAGGGTGCGTTCGGCCGAGTCGAGTTCGAGCACGCCGAGCAGTTCCGCGGCCCGCTGGGCCACGGTGGCCGCGTCGAGGCCGCGCAGTTGACCGGTGTAGGTCAGCAACTCGCGCCCGGTCAGCCGCTCGGGTAACGCCAGGCCGTCCGGCAGCACCCCGACCAGGCTCTTGGCCCGGACCGGGTCCTCCCACACGTCGACGCCGAAGATCCGGGCGCTGCCCGCGTCCGGCCGCAGCAGCCCCACCGCCATGGACAGCGATGTGGTCTTGCCGGCGCCGTTCGGGCCGACCAGCCCGAAGAACGATCCCCTCGGCACCGCGAGGTGCACCTGGTCGACGGCCGTGTTCCCGCCGAAGGCCTTGCACAGCCCGGTGAGCAGGAGCGCGGGCGCGTCCGGTGCCGCCCCGGCCCCGTAGGCGGGCAGGTCAACAGGTTCGCCAGGTCGCATGGCTCAACCCCCAGTCCGGTCGGTTCAGCCGGCGGGTGGGTGCGCCGCCGGCAATAAAGTGATATCACATTGCTAGACGTTCGCGGTGGCTCCACCCGAACCTTGAGCCCAGATGGAGGTAGCGATGGCGCAGCCGCTGACCGGCGTTGAGATGCCCACGCCGGAAGTGCGCGAGCGGGCGGCGTTCCAGCTGCCCGGGATCGTGATGTTCCTGGTCGCGCTGGCACTGGTGGTGGTGGGCGTCGCGGGTGGCGCCATGGTTAGTGACACCGGCGGCCCACTGCTGGTCGTCCCCGTGGTGTTGACCCTGCTCGGCGTGCTCACCTTCCGCGGGCTGCTGGCCGTGTCCCCCGGCGAGGCCCGGGTGCTGCAGTACCTGGGCCGCTACACCGGCACGGTCCGCACCGACGGACTCTGCTGGGTCAACCCGCTGACCACGCGCAAACCCGTGTCGACCCGGATCCGCAACCACGAGACAGCGGTGATGAAGGTCAACGACGCGGACGGCAGCCCGATCGAGATCGCGGCCGTGGTGGTCTGGCAGGTCGACGACACCGCCCAGGCCGTGTTCGAGGTGGACGACTTCGTGGCGTTCGTCAGCATCCAGACCGAGACGGCCGTGCGGCACATCGCCACCAGCTACCCCTACGACCGGCACGACACACCAGGGCTGTCGCTGCGCGAGAACGCCGACGAGATCACCGAGAAGCTGTCCGCCGAGATCTCGGCTCGGGTCCGCTCGGCCGGGGTGCGGGTGATCGAGTCCCGCCTCACCCACCTGGCCTACGCCCCCGAGGTCGCCCAGGCCATGCTGCAGCGGCAGCAGGCCGGCGCCGTGGTCGCGGCCAAGCAGCGCATCGTGGAGGGCGCGGTGGGCATGGTCGAACTGGCCCTGTCCCGGCTGGCCGACCAGGAGGTGGTCGAACTGGACGAGGAACGCAAGGCCGCCATGGTCAGCAACCTGCTCGTCGTGCTGTGCGGGGACCGGGCAACGCAACCGGTGGTCAACACGGGGTCGCTCTACCACTAGGCCCGCGACATGGCCGAGCGCAAGAGCTTCCTGCTCAGGCTGGACCCCGCGGTGCACGACGCGCTGAGCCGCTGGGCCAACGACGAGCTGCGCAGCGTCAACGCGCAGATCGAGTTCCTGCTGCGGCGGGCACTGGCCGAGGCGGGGCGGCTGCCCGACAACGCGGGCCGGCCGGCCCGCCGGGGCAGGCCGCGCAAGACCACGCCACCCGAACGACCGGAGACAGAACCACCCGGCACGGAACCACCGGACCCGAGCGGACCAGGGGATTAGGCGGGGCGGGCTGGTCGGCGCCGGTCCGCCGCACCCGTCGCTGTCCACGCCCGAGGCCGTTGTCGATTACCAGAAAGATCCGTTGCCGGACCCCGAGAAGACCAGGAGAGCAGGACTTCCCATGACAGCCGAGTCCCACGTGCGCGTCGACGGTCGGCGCCTGGCCTACGTCGACTTCGGCGGTACGGGCGCTCCGGTGTTGGCGCTGCACGGCCACTTCGGCCGGGCCCGGATGTTCGCGCCGCTGGCCGCCGCGCTCGCCCCCGGCCACCGGGTGATCGCCCTGGAGCAGCGCGGGCACGGGCACAGCGACCGCGCCGCCGAGTTCACCCCGGCCGGCTACGTCGCCGACGCCGCCGAGTTCCTGCGCCGGCTCGACCTCGGCCCGGTGGTGGTGCTCGGCCACTCCATGGGCGGGGTGGTCGCGTTCCAGCTGGCCGCCCGTCACCCGGAGCTGGTGCGCGCGCTGGTCGTGGCGGACGCCGCCGCGCGCAACCGGCAACCGGAGGTCGCCCACCCCGTGCTGGACGTGCGGGGCTGGCCCCGGCGGGCCCCCACCCTGCGGGCGCTGCGCGACCAAGTCGAGGCGCTCGGCATCCCCGATGCCACCTACTTCCTGGAGAGCGCGGTCGAGCACCCGGACGGATGGGGATTCCTGTTCGACCAGGCCGACATGATGGCCTCGCAGCAGGCGCTGGTGGGCGACTGGTGGCCGGACTGGCTCGCCTCGACCTGCCCGGCACTGCTCGTGCACGGCCAGGACAGCATCGTCCTGCCCACGGCCATGGCCAGGGAGATGGCCGGGCAGCGGCCCAACACCCGGCTGCGCGAGTTTCCCGGTTGCGGCCACTGGGTGCACGACGACGACCCAGTCGGTTTCGCCCACGCCGTCCAGGAGTTCCTCGACACGGTGTGAGCGTTGGAGGGGCCGGATCACGGCGGTGCGGCGGTGGGCCGGGCGAGCGGTACGGCCGGCGGTCGGCCGCCGGCCCGGTTCGCCTTTCCCACCTGGAATTCCCCGTTCCACCCCAAATGCCTGTCGGTCCACCCGGTAAGTTCGCATCGTCCGGACGATCACTGGGCGGCATCGCACGAACAGGATCTGGTAGGGGATCGACAGGGGGCAGCAGCCCATGCCGGAAGAGTCAGGGCGGATCGACCCACGGTTTGGCAGCGCACTGCGCCAACTGCGCATCGACCGGGGGTTGTCCCAGCAGGACCTGTGCCGGGTCATCCCGTGCAGCGCCGGCTGGTTGAGCCGGGTCGAGGCGGGCACCGGCGTGCCCACACCCGACTTCGTGCGCAGGTGCGACGAGGCCCTGCGGGCCGACGGCGCCCTGGTCACCCTGGCCAGGCAGGCCGGCGTGGGACAGCAGTCCCGGCGCCGGCCGGGACGCCCGGCCGCGCACCGCCCCGCCCAACTGCCGCAGACCGTCTCGGCCACGTTCGTCGGGCGCGACGGTGAGCTGACCGAACTGGACGCGCTGCTCGACGAACGGCCGAACGAGATGGTCACGGTCATCATCGACGGCCTGGCCGGGGTCGGCAAAACCTCACTGGCACTGCGCTGGGCGCGGCGCATCGCCGACCGGTTCCCGGACGGCGCGGTGTTCCGCGACCTGCGCGGCTTCGACCCGACCGGGCACCCGGCCGACCCGGAGGAGGTGCTGGAGGGCCTGCTCGTCGACCTCGGGGTGGCCGCGTCCACCGTGCCGCCCACGGCCGAGCGCCGCGCGGCGCTGTTCCGCAGCGTGCTCGACGGCCGGCGGGTCCTGCTGGTGCTGGACAACGCGGCCACCAGTGAGCAGGTCCTGCCGCTGCTGCCGGGCACGCCCGGCTGCGCGGTGATCGTGACCAGCCGCCGACGCCTGTCCGGCCTGGCGGTGCGCACCGACGGCCACCGGGTGACGTTGGGCCCGCTGGACCGCGTCGAGTCCGTGGCGTTGCTGCGCCAGCTCATCGGGCCGCGCGCGGAAGCCGAACCCCGCGCCGCCGCCGCCCTGGCCGACCAGTGCGGACACCTGCCGCTGGCGCTGCGCATCGCCGGGCACCGGGCCGCCAGCCGGCCCCGCCTCGACCTGTCCGAACTCGTGGACGAACTGGTCGGTGAGGAGCAGCGGCTGGAGGCGCTCACCACCCTCGACGACGTGACCGTGCGCGCCGCGTTCTCCTGGTCCTACCGGGATCTCGACCAGCGGGCGGCCCGGATGTTCCGGCTGCTGGGCCTGTACCCGGGTGAGTCGATCAGCACCGGGGCGGCCGGCGCGCTGGCCGGGGTGCCCGTCGGCCAGGCCAGGTCCACGTTGGACGGACTGACCAACGTGAACATGCTGGAGGAGGTGGCGCGTGACCGGTTCCGGTTCCACGACCTGCTGCGCGACTACGCGGCCGAGCAGGCGACCGCCGAGGAGGGGCCGGACGAGCGGGAGCAGGCCATCCGCCGGCTGGTCGACTGGTACGTGCACACCTCGCACCTGGCCAGCCTGCTGGTCGCCCCGCAGCGGCCGACCAACCTGGAGCTGATGCCGGCGGCCGCCGGGGTGGCACCGGTGCCGCTCGACTCCACCGAGGCCGCCCTGGCCTGGTACGACGCCGAACTGGCCAACCTCACCCCGATCACCCGGCTGGCCACCGACCACGGCCTGTTCGTGCAGGGGTGGCAGTTGCCGGTGACGCTGTGGAACTACCTGCAGCTGCGCTGCCCGTGGGCGGTGTGGGAGGCCACCCACCGGATCGGCCAGGAGGCCGCGCGGGCCTGCGGCGACCGGCTCGGTGAGGCGTGGGTGAACACCAACCTGGGCTACGGGCTGCACGCGCGCGGCGAGCACGACCAGTCCGAGGCCTGCTACCAGGCGGCCCTGGCGATCCGCCAGGAGATCGGCGATGTCCACGGCCAGGCGTGGACGCTCAACGGCTGGGGGTTCACCGCGCTGGACCGGGGGGACGCCGGCCGCGCCGAAGGGCTGTTCGAGCAGGCGCTGCCGCTGTTCGAGGCCGTGGGCGACCAGCACGGCCGGGGGATCGCGCTGGCCGCGCTCGGCGACGCCTGCCGGGCCCAGCACCGGGACGGCGACGCGCTGCGCCGGCTGACCGAGGCGTTGCGCGCCTTCGAGGACATGGGCGACGACCACGGCCAGGGCTTCACCCTGGTCAAGTTCGGCGAGCTGTACCGGGGGGCGGGCAACCTGGAGCAGGCGCTGGAGCACTTCACCCGGTCGCTGGTGTGCCGGCGGCGGGCCACCGACCGCCCTGGCGAGGCCGACTCGCTGGAGCGGCGGGGCAACGTGCTGGCCGAACGGGGCCACCCGCTGGCTGCCGCCCGCTCCTGGGACGAGGCGGTGGCCATCTACGAGGAACTGGGCGATCCGCGCGCCGCCGAGCTGCGGGAACGGGTGGCCAGGCTGCGCACCGGGGTGTCGGCCGGTCGGGGCTTTGACGCGTCGAGCCGGGAGATCAGCTGAGCCGGCGGGCTCCCGCCCGGAGCGGGGCCGCTGCTCGCACTGCCGCTGCCCGCCCTGCCCTGCTCGCACTGCCGCTGCCCGCCCTGCCCTGCCCGCACTGCCCTGCCCGCAGGGCCCCTGCTCGTACTGCCAGGTGCGCCCCGCCCGCTGCTCGCTGCCTTGGCCGCGGTGACGGGCGGGCGCGGCCAGCGGCGGCGCCGCGCGGGTCAGGCCGAGGGCATCAGGGCGTGCTGGATGCGTGTCAGCACGGCGGGCATGTCCGCGGCCACCGCGACCCGGACCGGCTTGCGGGCGTCGGCCGGATCGGCCGGGGTGTGGAAGCCGCGCCGGTCCACCAGGGTGGCGCCGCGCGTGCGGGTACCGGCCAGTTCCACCACCACCTGGTGCTCCTCGTAGCGCGCGAGGCTCGGCTCCAGCAGGATCACCGCGGCCACCGGGTCGTGCAGCAGGCAGCCCCGCTCGCCGCGCGCCCCGCCCATCAACTGGCTGTAGACGTGGACGTACTGGGCGAGGACCTGGTGGGCGAACTGGGCGCGCGGGCCGCTGTGGTTGGCCAGGGCGTCCAGCCAGTCGGAGCCGACCCAGGCGTGCGCGGTCACGTCCAGTGGCACGACCGTGAGGGCGAACCCGGCGGCCAGGACCAGTTCGGCCGCTTCGGCGTCGTGCCAGGTGTTGGCGTCGGCGTGGGCGGTGACGTTGCCCGGCACGTCGATGGCTCCGCCCATCCAGACGACCTCGCCGACCAGTTCGGGCAACCGCGGTTCCAGCAGCAGCGCCAGGGCGATGTTGGTGAGCGGGCCCAGTGCCAGCACGGACAGCTCACCCGGGTGCTGGCGGGCCAGGCGGACCAGTTGTTCCGCGGCGGACTCCGCGACCGGCCTGCCCTGGGGCGCGGGCCCGGTGTGGCCGCTCAGCCCGTTCTCGCCGTGGATGAACTGGCCGGTGAGCAACTCCTCCTGGTTCAGCGGCAGGTTGGCCCCCACGGCCACGGGCACGTGGGGCAGGCCGGCGGCTTCCAGGATCCGCAGCGCGTTGTCGGCACCGGTCGCCGAGGGCACGTTGCCGTGCACGGTGCCGACCGCGACGATCTCCACCTCGGGCTGGTCCACCAGGTACAGCAGCGCGACCGCGTCGTCCACGCCGGGATCGGTGTCCACCACAAGACGTCGGCGCTGTGTCTGCGCTGTCATGCCGGTCCTTTCCACCACCAGTTCGCCGAATATGCCATTTACCGTGGCTGATCGCCCCTTTCCTGGGTAGCTCCCGGGCTTTCCTGTTCATTCAGGAAACCCAGGAAACCTTCTCTCCGCGGCCGTCACGTTCGATAGTTGACTGGATCCAACCGGTAACGGTGCTGGCGGATTCGCTTCCCGAATGGGGGTTCGGGGATCGGTGGCCAGATGGGGAGGGTCCTGTGGTGTTCGGCGCGCGCACGACGCTGCGCGAACGCCGCGCGCGCGAACACGTGACGCGCGCGCGAACGCGGCAGCGCGATCAGGTGTGCCCGTGGAGCCGGCGCCCGCAGGCCGACTCCGGCCGGGCTGACCGTGCCCGGCCGCGACCGGGAACGCGGCCGGCTCCGGCCGCGTCACTTCCTCCGGACCGTTGGCCGAGGTTGGCCGTGCTGAGGCTGTCGGTCGCCGACGGGGACACGCGCTGGCCGTTGTCTCGCGGGCGCCACACCGGCGGTGAAGGGGTTGGGCAATGAGTCGATCTGGTGATGGGCCGGGCCACGCACCTCCCCGGGCAGGAGTGAACTCGACGCGCGCCGCACGCTCGACCCGGCTGGGGGCTGGGCGACTGGGGTCCGCGGTGGGCAGGACGGGAAAGGCGATCCGCGCGGTGTTGTGCTGGCCACGCTCGTGGGCGTTGTGGGCGCAACCGCGCCGCGAGGTGGTGTACGCGCTGGCCGTGGAGGCGGTCGCGGCGGTGGCCGTGGGCGTCGCGGTGTGGCGCCACCCGCCGGTGTCCGGCCAGGACTGGGCCATGGCCGGCCTGCTGTCCGTGGGCGCCACCGTCTACCTGGTCGGCACCCGACGCCAGGAGGAGCGGCGGCGCGCCGACCGCGGGTACAACCGGGTGCTGATCGACCTGGGCGGTGTGTGGTCGGTGGCCGCGATCATGCTGCTGCCGACCATGCTGGTGGTCGGCGTGATCCTGGTGTTGCGCCTGCAGCGGTGGTTCGTCGCGCGCCGACCGGCCTACCGGTTCGGTCATTCCACCGCGAGCATCCTGCTGGCCGCCACCCTCTGCCGGGCGGTGCTGGACTGGGCCGGCCCGCCCACCTGGTCGAACCCGCCCCTGGCGCACATCGCCCTGGTGTGCGCGGTCGGCGCGCTGTACTCGCTGGTGCAGGCCGCCGTGGTCGGCCTGGCCATCGTGCTGGCCTCGCCGACCCGCCCCACCTGGGGGATGGCGATGGGCACCCGGCGCGACAACCTGGAGGCCGCGCTGGGCACCGGCGTGGGCCTGCTGACCGCGCTCACCGCCAAGACCGCGCCGGTGTTCGTGGTGCTGATCGCGGTCCTGCTCGTGGCGCTCGCCCGGATCCTGCGGGACAACGAGGAACTCCGCCAGGACGCGCTGGACTCCCGGCGGGACCACAAGACCGGGGTGCTCAACCCGCAGGGCTGGACCGAACAGACCCAGCGGGTGCTGCGCCGGGCCCGACCGGACACGCCGATCGCGCTGCTGGCCCTGGACCTGGACCACTTCAAGCGGGTCAACGACACCTGGGGGCATCCGGCCGGCGACGCGGTGCTGCGCGTGGTCGGCGCCGTGCTGCAGTCGTTGACCAGGCTGGACGACATCGCCGCGCGCGACGGCGGCGAGGAGTTCCTGGTGCTGTGCCCGAACACCACGGCGAGCGAGGCCGTGGAGGTGGCCGAGCGGATCCGCGCGGCGATCGCCACGGTCCAGGTGCAGACCACCGACAAACGCGGCCAGGAGATCAGCCTGTGGGGCCGGCAGGCCCAGCACGACGAGGACGGCAACCCCATCCCGTCCCGGCAGCGGGTGCTCAGCGCGTCCATCGGGGTGGTGGCCCTGACCGGCCGGGAGGCCACCCTGCGGCGGCTGCACCAGCACGCCGACGCCGCCCTGTACACGGCCAAGGACAACGGCCGCAACCGGGTGGAGGTGGCCAGCCCCGCCGCTCCGGTGGTGCCGGCCCAGACCGCGGTCGCCGCGCCCGTCTACGCCGCTCGCCGCTCGTGAGGCCGCGGGTGCTCAGCCCGCGGCGAGCTTCCAGCCCAGGCTGAGCACCAGGGTCACCACCACGGTCAGGAACACCCGGCGGACGAACGCGGACCCCCGGCGCAGCGCCAGCCGCGCGCCGAGCACGCTCCCGGTCACGTTGCAGCAGGCCATCACCGCGCCCAAGCCCCACAGCACCTTGCCAGCCGGGATGAAGAACAGCAGCGCGCCGAGGTTCGTGGCGATGTTGACGATCTTGGCGGTGGCCGAGGCGCGCAGGAACGCGTAGCCGATCAGCCCGACCAGCAGGAAGACCAGGAACGACCCGGTGCCCGGCCCGGCGAGCCCGTCCCAGAAGCCGATCACCGCGCCGCCCCCGGCCATGGCCAGGCGCCCGGCCCACCGCCCGAAGCGGGGTGCCTCGGCCGCGCCGAGTTCCGGCTTGCGCCAGGTGTAGAGGCCGACCCCGACCAGCGCGACCAGCACCACGACGTTGAGCACGGCGGAGGGCAGTGCGTCGGCGAAGGCGGCCCCGGCCACCGAGCCGGCGAGCGCGGCCACCGCCATGGGCACCGCCGCCGACCAGTCTAGGCGGGTCCGCCGCACGTAGGTGCCGGCCGCCGCGGTGGTGCCCACCACCGCGGCCAGCTTGTTGGTGGCCAGCGCGTACACGGCTTCTCCACCGGGGGCGAGCAGCAGCATGGCCGGCAGCTGGATCAGACCGCCGCCACCCACCACCGAGTCGACCGCGCCGGCGAGGAACGCCGCGGCACAGAGAAACAGCAGCCCGGCCAGGGACACCTCGCCGAAGCCCGCCCAGTCCAGTGGAGTCGTCACTCGGACAGGCTAATGAGCCGGCCCGATCAACAAACTGGCCGACCGGTCCTGAACAGCGGCAACACCGGAGTTTCACGAGCGGGCGACAGGTCAGGTGACCAAGGACACACCACGCTGTCCAGTCCGGGCGAGAACGAGGAGTCATCGAGCCGGCCGGCGGCCACCCGTTCGGGGGGCAGAGCTTCGCCTGATTGGGAGCAGCCCCTCAGCCGCTGTTATCATCGCTGGTCGTGCCGTGTGGCATTCCGTCAGGGAGGAAGGCCGCCGGTCCGCGCACCAGGATCGGGCGTGGGTGGCGGCGCCACGACAACGCGGCACCAGAGTCGAGACGAAACCGAGGACATTCGCGTGGCCAACATCAAGTCACAGCTCAAGCGGATCAAGACCAACGAGAAGGCGCGGCTGCGGAACAAGGCCGTGAAGTCGTCGCTGAAGACCGCGATCCGCAAGTTCCGCGAGGCTGCCGAGGCCGGTGACAAGGAGAAGGCCACCGCGCTGCTCCAGGACGCCTCCCGCAAGCTGGACAAGGCCGCCAGCAAGGGCGTGATCCACGCCAACCAGGCCGCCAACAAGAAGTCGGCCATGGCCAAGCGCGCCAACCAGATCTGACTTCGGCTGCCCAGCGGCTGACGACAACGGCACCACCCGGGTCCACGGGTGGTGCCGTTGCCATGTCGACACCCCGCACCGGGGTGCCCGAAACCGGGTGCCGGCGGAAGTCGATTGCCCGGGAACCGCGAACCGCCCTAGCGTCTCCGCCGTGACGCCACCCCTGCGCACCCGTCGGCTGACACTCACCCCGTACGAGCGCGCGGACGAGGAGGACTTCGTGGCGTTGCTGGGCGACGAGAACGTCTCGCGCTGGATGGGTGACGGCCCCATGCCCGAGGCTGCGATCCGGGCACTGTTCGACCGGGTCTTCACCAAGGTCTACCCGCGGAACCTGTTCGACGTCTGGGCGGTGCGCGACCGGCGCGACGGCCGCTACCTGGGGCACGCCGAGATCAAGCACACCGAGGTCGTGGCCGGCCACGAGATCATCTACGCCCTCGCGGCCCACGCCTGGCGCCAGGGCCTGGGCACGGAGCTGGCCGAGGCCGTGACCGACTACGGCTTCGCCGTGCTGGGGCTCACCGAGGTGCACGCCACCGTGGCCGCGCCCAACACCGCGTCGCTGGCCCTGCTGGCCAGGATCGGCTACCGGCACGTGCGGGACATCGTCGAGGACGACGGCGAGCTGGTGCGCGTGCTGACCCGCCGGCGGCAGGACCACGGCCGGGTGCCGCTCAGTCCTGCCGATGCGCCGACACGATCCTGACCACGGCCCGTTCCAGCGCGTAGTCCGCGTCCGCGGCCACGCCCTTGACGTCGGCGTTCAACTCGGCGACCACCTGCATGGCCGTGGCCAGGCCGTGCTGGCCCCAGCCCCGCGCCTGCCCCTGCGCCTTGCGCACCTTCCACGGCGGCATGCCCAGTTCACCGGCCAGCCGGTTCGGGTCGGCCCGGCCGACCGCGGACACCCTGGCCACGGTGCGCACCGCGTCGGCGAGCGCGTCCGCCACCAACACGTGCGGCACGCCCAGCTGCATGGCCCAGCGCAGTGCTTCCAACGCGCCGGCGTAGTCGCCGACCACGGCCTTCTCCGCCACGGCGAACCCGGTGACCTCGGCCCGCCCCCGGTGGTAGCGGCGCACCGCGGCCGCGTCCACCCTGCCGCCGGTGTCGGCCACCAGCTGGGAGGCGGCGGCGGCCAGTTCCCGCAGGTCAGAACCGACCGCCTCGATCAGCGCGGCCAGCCCCTCGGCGTCGATCCGCCCGCCGGCGCGCCGAACCTCCTCCCGGACGAAGGCCTCCCGCTCGTTCGCCCGGGTGATCTTCGGGCACTCGACGACCCGGGCGCCGGCCTTGCGCAGCGCGGCCGGCATCTCCTTGGCCAGCTTGCCCCGGCCTCCGCCGGTGTGCACCACGACCAGGGTCACGCCGTCGGCCGGCTGCGCGCAGTAGGACAGGATCGCCTCGGCGATCTCCTTGCCGGCGTCCTGGGCGGCCTCCAGCACGACCACCCGCCCCTCGGCGAACAGCGACGGGCTGACCAGCTCGGCCAACTCGGGCGGGGTGAGTTCGCTCACCCGCACCCGGCTCAGGTCGGCCTGCGGGTCGACCTGCCTGGCGGTGGCCAACACGTCCCGCACCGCGCGCTCTACCAGCAGTTCCTCTTCACCGAGCACGAGGTGCAACGGATCGATCGGGCCGGCGGTCCCACTCACGCCGGCCATCCTCCCACGCGCCCGTGACACCCCGCCCGCTCCCGGATGGTGGACCTCACCTGGTCAGCCCGGGACGCGATGTCGTAGCGTGACCGGCACAACTGAACAGCTCATCCAGAGGGGCAGAGGGATCGGCCCGAAGAAGCCCCGGCAACCGGTGTCGGCCACACGCGTGCACACGTGACTGCGCGAGGCCGTCGATGACCACGGTGCCAATTCCGGCCCGCTGACGCGGGAAAGATGAGGAGAGACCTCGCGATGACGACTGTCGATGCCCCGGCGACCGCCGCCACCACCTTTGACCTCGGTCCGGCCCGCGCGCTGTCCTGCCGGGAATGCGGCCACCAGGTTCCGCTCGCCGCCGAGTTCGCCTGTGGTGAGTGTTTCGGGCCACTGGAAGTGGCCTACGAGTTCGGCCCGATCACCCGGGCCACCATCGAGTCCGGCCCCAAGTCGATCTGGCGCTACCGCGACCTGCTGCCGGTTCCGTCCGATGTGGACCGACACCCCAACACCGAGCCCGGGCTCACGCGCCTGGTGCGGGCCGACCGGCTCGCCGCCGCGCTGGGCGTGAAGCGGCTGTGGGTCAAGGACGACACCGGCAACCCCACCCACTCGTTCAAGGACCGGGTGGTCGCCGTCGCCCTGGCCGCCGCCCGCCAACTCGGGTTCACCGTGCTCGCCTGCCCGTCCACCGGCAACCTCGCCAACGCGGTCGCCGCGGCGGCGGCCAGGGCTGGCTGGCGGTCGGTCGTGCTGATCCCCTCCTCGCTGGAACGCGCCAAGGTGCTGACCACGGCGGTGTACGACGGCGCGCTGATCGCCGTGGACGGCAACTACGACGACGTCAACCGGCTGGCCACGGAACTGGCCGCCGAGCACGAGGACTGGGCGTTCGTCAACGTCAACGTGCGTCCCTACTACGCCGAGGGGTCCAAGACCCTGGGCTTCGAGGTCGCCGAACAGCTCGGTTGGCGGCTGCCCGAGCAGGTGGTGGTGCCGGTGGCCTCCGGCTCCCAGCTGACCAAGGTGGACAAGGGCTTCCGGGAACTCGGCGAACTCGGTCTGGTGGAGCCAACGCCCTACCGGGTGTTCGGCGCGCAGGCCACGGGCTGCTCGCCGGTGGCCGCCGCCTACAAGGCCGGCCAGGACGTGGTGGCACCGGTGCGGCCGGACACCATCGCCCGGTCCCTGGCCATCGGCGCCCCCGCCGACGGCCCCTACGTGCTCGACGCGGTTCGCCGCACCGGTGGCGCGGTCGAGGACGTCAGCGACGAGGAGGTCGTCGAGGGCATCCGACTGCTGGCCAGGACCGAGGGGATCTTCGCGGAGACCGCGGGTGGGGTGACCGTGGCCACGGCCAAGAAGCTGATCGACACCGGCAAGCTCGACCCGGACGCGGAAACCGTCCTGCTGATCACCGGTGACGGCCTCAAGACCCTGGACGCGGTCGCCGACAGGGTGGGTCCCAAGGCGACGGTGCCGCCGTCCAGCAAGGCCGTGCGCGAGGCACTCGGCTTCTGAACCTCCTGTTCTGTCCGAAGCGGACATTCCTGGGTGGCCGGCGCGCCGGCCACCCAGGCGCGGCAGCGGAGGGCGGCAGGAGTCGCCCGCCGTCATCCGCGCCGCGGGCTCACGGTGGCGCCCCAGCCGTGGCCAGCCGCGCCACTCGCAGGCCGGCCGGGCTGGCCAGCACAGCGCTGTCGCCGTCCCGGTCGGTGCGCAGCACCATGGCGCCCTGCTCCCCCAGTGTGTCCACTATGGACTGGTTGGGGTGCCCGTAGCGGTTGCCCGCTCCCACGCTGATCAAGGCCACCCTCGGTCGCACCGCCGCCAGGAACCGGGGCAGCGAGTTCCGCGACCCGTGGTGCGGCACCTTGAGCACATCCGCGCTCAGGTCCACACCGCTGTCCAGCAACTCCTGCTGGGCGGCCACCTCCACGTCTCCGGTGAGCAGCACCCGCCCGGCCGGTGTGGTCGCGCGCAGCACCAGCGAGGCGTTGTTGACCGGCGACTCGTCGCCGCCGACCAGCTGGCGCGGTCCGAGCACCTCGATGACCAGCCCCGGCCAGGACAGCCGCTGCCCCGCGCCCAGCTCCACCAGGGGGACACCGGCGCGCTCGGCCTGGCCCCGCACCTCGTCCCACGCCCACCTCGGTTCACGCGACGCCCCCACCGCCACGGCCCCGACCTCGTGGTCGGCCAGCACGGCGCTCAACCCGCCGACGTGGTCGGCGTGCAGGTGGCTGAGCACCACCAGGGGTACGGTCCGCACCTCCAGCCGACGCAGGCAGCGGGCCAGCAACACCGGCTCCGGCCCGGTGTCCACCAGCACGGCTCGCCCCGGGTCCGCGGTGGCCAACGCGATGGCATCGCCCTGGCCCACGTCGCAGCCCACCGCCGCCCACCCGGAGACCGGCCAGCCGGGGCTGCCCAGCCGGGTGGGCAGCACCAGCAGCAAGGTCGCCGCCAACACCACCGCCAGCAGCGCGCGCAGCCTGGGCAACCGCACCAGGCCGACCACGGTCGCGGTCACGCCGAGCAGCAGCAGTCCACCACCCCACCCGCTGGGCCAGCCGATGGCGGCGTTCGGCACGGCGGCCGCGTGCCTGCCCACCCAGATCAGCCAGTTCACCTCCGGCTCGGCGAGCCGCGCCGCGAACTGGGCGATGCCCAGGTGCAGCGGGGCGGCAGCGGCAGCGACCACCCCGAGCACGGTGGCCGGCGCCACCACCGGGCCGGCGACCAGGTTCGCGATCACCGTGACCAGGCTGATCTGCCCGGACAAGCCGGCGATCAGCGGCGCGGTGGCCAGCGCGGCAGCCACCGGGGTCACCACGGCGTTGGCCAGCAGCGCTGGCACGCCCCTGGCGCGCAGCCGGGCCGACCACGCCGGCGCGAGCAGCACCAGCGCCGCCGTGGCCAGCACGGACAGGGCGAACCCCGGGGCCACACCCAGTTGCGGGTCATGCAGCACCAGCACGACGACCGCCGTCGCCAACGCCGGCAGCGCCGACCGCTCCCGCCCGAGCGCCAGGGCGAGCAGCCCCACCGCGCCCATCACCGCCGCGCGCAGCACACTCGGCTCCGGCCCGGCCAGCACCACGAACCCGGCCAGCGCCAGCAGCGCCAGGGCAGCGGACAGGCGTGGGCCGCAGCGCAGCAGCCTGAGCAACAGCAGCACCGCACCGCAGATGATCGCCAGGTTCGCCCCGCTCACCGCGGTCAGGTGTGCCAGCCCGGCCACCCGGAACTCATCGGTCACCTGCGGTGGCACGCCGGTCGTGTCGCCCACCGTCAACGCCGGCAGCAGCCCGGCGGGTTCCGGTGCGAGAACCGCGCAGGCACGCCGCAGCCCCGCGCGCAGCGACTCCGCGGCCCGCTGCCAGGCCGGTGCCGGAGCCACCTGCTGAGGTGGGCCGCGCACCCGCAGCACCGCGACGGTCAGGTCCCCGCCCCGGGGCGCGGCCAGGGTGCCGACCGCGGTCACCTCGTTGCCGGGCAGCAGGTCCAGCCAGCGCTCCGCGGGCGCCAGCAGCAGCACCCGGCCGTCGCGCTCGATCCGTTGACCGCGCACCTGCGCCGACCGGAGTTCGGCGCCCACCACCACCCGGTCGACGCCGCCCCTGCGCTCCCCGAACCCGGCTGCGGTCACACCGCGCGGCCGTTCGGTGAGCGTGACCCGCACAGTGGCGGGACTGTTCTGTTCCGCCAGCGAGCGCAGCGGGTGCACGCTGGCCCGGTGGGCGGGCACGGCGATCCAGACAACGGCGGCGAGCCCCGCGCCCAGCGCGGCGACCACGGCGGTGCGCGTGGCCCAGCCCCGCAGCAGGGCCGCGCCGGCGAGGCCGGCGGCGAGCAGACCGGCGCCCGCCGCGAACGGCCATCCGCACAGCAACCCGACCAGCGCGGACAGCCACACGGTCACCGCCGCCGGCACCAGCCGGAGGTCGACGCGGCGGGCGCCGCCGCCTGCCGGATCCGGCTCGCTGTCCTGGGCCGCCGCGTCCGCCCCAGTGGCCGACGAGGTGGCCGACGAAGTGGCCGACGCGCCACCCGCTGGTCCGCTGGCGGCGGCCGGCCCCGCACGCGACGGGCTGGCCGCCGATGCCGGTGGAGCATGCGGTGCCGTGGTGCCGGAAGGCCGCGCACCAGCGGACGGCGGGTCGGTGGGCGAGGTGCCTCTCGGTTCGCTCACGTGGTCACGAACTCCTTGAGTCGAGCCAGCCGGCCATCACCGATGCCGTCGACCTCACGCAACTGGTCAACTGAGTGGAACCGGCCGTGGCGCACCCGCCAGGCGATGATCCGCTGGGCGGTGACCGGACCGACACCGGGAATCGCGTCCAACTGCGCCTGCGAGGCGGTGTTGAGGTTCACCTTGGGCTGTGCGGCCGGCTCGCCCGAGGCGCCCGCGGTGTCACCGCCGAGGCCGTTCCCACCCGCGGTGCTCCCGTCGGCGACACCCCCGCCCGGGACGCCGTCGGCGGTCGCGGGCAGCGGAACACCCACCGCGATCTGCTCCCCGTCACCCAGCCGGCGTGCCAGGTTGAGGCCGTTGAGGTCGGCGTCGGCGAGCGCGCCCCCGGCGGCCTGGACCGCGTCAGCGACCCGCGCCCCCGCGGGCAGCGTGACCAAGCCGGGGCGGGTGACCTTGCCGATCACACTCACCACGAGTTGCTCCGACTCACCAGACCGGTCCGCCCGGCTCGACTCGTCGCCCCGGCTCGCCCGGTCACCAGCGGCGTCCGGCGCCGCGGTGGCGCTGACCGGTTGGCCGACGGACACGACCGGCAGCGCCGGCGCCGGTTCCGCCACCGGCCCACTGGTCAGCCAGGTGGCGATGGCAGCGAGTGCCGCGCCAGTGGACAGCAGCGCGCTGACCACCACGGCGAGCGCACGCCGCCGCCCGGAGCCGGGCATCCAGCGCCGGACGAGGCGGCCCACCCGGACCGACGCCGTCATCCTCCGACCACGGCCACCGGCAGCAGCGGTGGCCGCGACGTCGGACGGGTCCGCACTGGGCCCGCACACCGGGTCGGCAGCCGGCTCGGTGCGCGGTCGATGGGGCGGTGGATCGGGGTTGGTGGTGCTGCGCTCGGAGACGACCGTGAACACCACAGCCGGCTCATCCTCGGCTGCCCGCCCGGCGTCGCGGTCGCTCACGCGTGGAACGGCCGCCGTGAGCGGCTCGGCGACCATCCGGAACTCCGGTTGACTGGGCTCGCCCACCAACTGCGCCAACCCGGCGAGCGTGGCAAGGCGGCGCCGGGCGGAGCGAGCCTGGGTGCGGCTGCGTCTGGGGCTCAGTTCGACCATGCCGTCGACGCTAGGGCGACTGACCGCCCACACACCCGCCCCTGATCGCGAGCTGTGGACAAGTGGGGCAGCTGTGGATAACTCCGACTCGAAAGGGTGATGCGGACGAAATGTGTCGGGGGTGGGTGCAACACTGGACGGTTGGGCCAGCGGCACTCGTGTCGGCCGTCTGGGTGATCGCACCCAGTCCGGCCCCACCCGCGCCAGCTGCGGCACCGGTTGGCGCAAGCCACTGTCGGCGCGGCTCACCCGGTGTCCGGCCGACCGCCCTCCCCTGCCAGTCCGCCGGGTAGAACCACCACTCCCAGCACGCCCGGCCCGGTGTGCGCGCCGATCACCGCACCGACCTCGGAGATCAGGCAACCGGCCGACTGGGGCAGGCGCTCGTCCAGCCGGGTGGCGAGTTCGGCGGCCCGGTGCGGCGCGGCCAGGTGGTGCACGGCCAACGCCACCTGGCCCGTTCCCGCCGCCGCGGCGGCCAACTCCACCAGCCGGGACATCGCCCGGCCGGTCGTGCGGACCTTTTCCAGCGGCAGGATGCGGCCGTTGTCCACGTGCAGCACCGGCCGGACCGCGAGCGCGGTGCCCAGCAGTGCCGCCGCCGCACCGATCCGCCCGCCCCGGCGCAGGTGCTCCAGTGTTTCCAGGCAGAAGAACGTGCGAGTCCGCGCGGCCGCGTCAGCCGCGGCGGTCAGCACCTCGCCGAGCTGGCCGCCGGCGGCGGCCACGGCGGCGGCGCGCAGCACGGCGAACCCGAGCCCCATTCCGGCGGACCGGGAGTCCACCACCCGCACCCGGTCCGGGTCCACCTCCTCGGCGGCCAGCCTGGCCGCTTCCCACGTGCCGGACAGTTCCCTGGACAGGTGCACCGACACCACGGCGTCAGCCGATCCGGCCAGCGCCGAGCGGTAGGCCAGCGCCAGTTCGGCCGGGGTGGGGCGGGACGTGGTGACGTGCTGGTGTTCGGCCAGTGCCCTGGCCAACTCCCCCGGCCCCACGTCCACGCCGTCCAGGCCGCCGTGGCCGGCGCCGGACACGTGCAGCGGGACCACGCGCACGGAGTACCGCTGGGCAAATCCCTCCGGCAGGTAGGCGGTCGAATCCGTGACCACGGCGACAGGCACAGGTCCGGAGCCTACGGCTCCCGCCAGGCGGCCCACTGGCCCGGCCGCTCCCCATTCCCGTGCCGCGCCTGTCGCCACTGGAACTCCCGCGCCCCACATCGGGCGACCGGCGATCCACTCCAGGTCGGCGCCGATCAGCTGGTGGCTCAGCGCGCACCGGTCTCCGAAGCCCCCGCCTGGGTGGTCACCCCGCCCGCCAGGCCGGCCACGGCCTCGCCCACCCGCTGGTGCGCGGCCCACCCCCAGTGCATGCCGTCGGGGTTGCCGTGCCCGCCGCGCACGTGGTCGCCGACCAGTTCCGGCAGGTCCAGCAGGGTCACACCGGGGGTGGCCGCCGCCCACGCGCGCACCGCCCGTTCACCGGCGGCGCGTCCGGTGTGCACCTGGGCGTAGGCGTCCGCGCGATGCACCGAGGGCACCACGCCGATCACCGGCAGGCCGGGGCGTATCGCCCGCACGGCGCGCACGCAGTCGGCCAGGTAGCGCACGGTGAGCCGGGGCGGCAGCGCGACCGGCCGACCCCCGGAGATCCGGGCGAGGGTGGGCTGGGCGGCCAAGTAGGTGCGCCTGGCCAGCCGACGCACCCGGTCCGGACGCAGGTACCGCAGGCCCTCCCGCAGGTAGGTGGGCAGCGGTGAGGGCAGCGTGTCCATACTGCCCACCGCCAGCACCAGCACGTCCGCCCTGGGCAGCGCCGCCCACACCCGGGGGTCGCCGGTCAGTGCCCACCACGCGTCCCTGGCGGTCCAGCCGAACCCGGCGGCCAGTTCGACCCGGGCGCCCAGTGCCGCCGCGGCGATGTTGGGCCACAACCGCGGGTCATCAGCGGGCAGCGGGCCGGCCGGCCCGTGGAATGCCAGCGAATCGGCGAAAATCAACAGTTCCACGCCTGCGGCGCCCCTCGTGTCCGCTGCTGCTCTCTGCGTCCCTTGGACACAGCCAGGGGACCCGGTTGGGCGGTTGGCGCGCCGGCCAGACGCGCCGGGGTCAGCCGGTGATGCCGGCGTTGTAGGTGGACAGCCGCCAGGTCGGGGTGTCATCGGTCGGGCGGCGGGTGAACACCGTCCAGTGGCAGTTCCCGATCCCGGCGAGCTGCGGCCACACCGGCAGCGGCAGGCCGAGCAGCCGGGCGGTCAACGCGACGATCAGCCCGCCGTGCGCGCACAGCATCACCGTGCCGTGCAGGTCCCGGTCGAGTTCGGCGACAACGCGGGCGGCCCTGGCCGCCACGTCGACCCGGCTCTCCCCGCCGGGTGGCGCCCACTGCGGGTCGTGCTGCCAGGAGTGCATGACGCCTGGCCACTCCTCCTCGATCTCGCTGGCGGTGCGCCCCTGCCACTTGCCCAGGTTGGTCTCGCGCAGCCGGTCGTCAATGCGCAGCGGAACGCCGGTCGCACTGGTGAACACGGTCGCGGTGTCGGTGGCCCTGCGCAGATCGGAGGCCACCACCAGTTCGGGGGCGAACTTGGCCAACACCGGGACGGCGAAGCGAGCCTGGTTCCAGCCCGTCTCGGTCAGGGCCGAGTCCAGGTGGCCCTGCATGCGCCCAGACGCGTTGTAGTCGGTCTCGCCGTGCCGCCACAACACGAGCCGGCTCAGTGCCATCTCACAGACCCTTCCTGGCGCGGCGGTGTAAACCGGGAACCTGCGTCACTGCCCGTCGCCGGTCTCTGGCGTGTCCTGCGGGTCCTCGTCGCCGCTGGGCTCCTCGCCGCCCGCCGCGGCCATCGGGTCGAACGGGATGCGCGGGCAGTCCTTCCACAGCCGCTCCAGGCCGTAGAAGCTCCGCTCCTCCACGTGCTGCACGTGCACGACCACGTCGACGAAGTCCAGCAACACCCACCTGCCCTCGCGGGCGCCCTCACGCCGGACCGGCTTGGTGCCCGCGGACCGCATCTTCTCCTCGATGTTGTCCACGATCGCGCCGACCTGGCGCTCGTTGGGCGCGGAGGCGATCACGAAACAGTCGGTGATCACCAGCTGGTTCGACACGTCCAACACGACCACGTCGTGCGCTTTCTTGTCCGCCGCGGCGTTCGCGGCGACCAGCGCGAGTCGGCGCGCCTGTTCGGTGGCTGCCACGTCACTCCTTTGCTTCACGATCCTGTGGGTGACCGTGATCTGCCTGATTGTGCTGCTCGTACCCGTTCCCGTCGCACACCGGATCCGGACTGCACGAACTTGAGCAGCCTACCGGGCGACCGGAAACGAAAATGGGCCTCACGCGTCCTCAACCGGCTCGCGGTAGAGCCGGCGCTTGCTGATGTACTGGACAACGCCGTCCGGAACGAGGTACCAGACGGGCAGGCCGGCCGCGGTCCGCTCCCGGCAGGCGGTGGAGGAGATGGCCATCGCCGGGACGTCGATCAGGCTGACCGTTCCCTGCGGCAGGTGCTCGCTGACCAGGTGGTACCCGGGCCGGTTCACCCCGATGAAGTGGGCCAGGTCGAACAGGTCGTCGACGCGGTGCCAGGACAGGATCTGTTCGAGCGCGTCCGCTCCGGTGATGAAGAACAACTGGTCACCGGGGTAGGCGGTGTGCAGATCGCACAGGGTGTCAATGGTGTAGGTGGCGCCGCCCCGGTCGATGTCCACCCTGCTGACCGAGAACCGGGGGTTGGACGCCGTGGCGATCACGGTCATCAGGTAGCGGTCCTCGGCCGGACTGACCACTCGGTCACTCTTCTGCCACGGCTGGCCCGTCGGCACGAAGATGACCTCATCCAGGTCGAACCGAGCCTGCACCTCGCTCGCCGCGACGAGGTGCCCGTGATGAATGGGGTCGAAGGTTCCCCCCATGACGCCGATACGGCGACCGCTGGACATATTCGGGAAGCCTACGTCCCATTTCGGGCTGCTTCGCTCCCACCGGGGGGTGTGCGGGGCGACGAGTGACAAGAACCACGCACGAACCACCCGGGGCGGCCGCCGGTGCCGGACCGACCCACCAGGGCCGGCCCAGCACAGCACGGCACTTCTCCCGCCCGCACCGGCTCGGCCGGCTGGCCGGGCACGGCGCGTGGCCGGCGGTCACTGCTCGGGGGCCACCACCTCGCCGGTGGCGGCGTTGCGCACCAGGATCGCCTCAACCGGGCAGGACTCGGCCGCGTCGCGCACGGCCTCCGCGGGCTCGACCAGTTCGTTGATCGGGTGCGAGGTGTCCTTGACCAGCTCGAAGTGGTCCGGTGCGGTGCCAACGCACAAGCCCGACCCGATGCACGTGGCTCCGTCCACCTCGACGCGCCAACGCCCCTCAGTCATCGCAGTTCCCTCGTGGTCGGGGAAGCCGATCGGCTTCCTGACGGTTGTTCGTTATCCGCGCGTCTCGCGCACGTCCACCCTGCCACTGGCGCGCGAGCCCACCGCGGGGGCGCACCGGGCAGACGTCACGGCGCTCACCAGGCGACCGGCAGGGCCGACAAGCCCCGCACCAACCGCCCCTGCTTGAAGACCATCTCCTCGATCGGCACGGCCGGACGCAGCGTTGGGAACCGGGTCAGCAGGGACTTGAGCGCGATCTGCAGCTCCAGCCGCGCCAGCTGCGCCCCCAGGCAGTGGTGGACACCGTGGCCGAACGCCACGTGCGCGTTGTCCTGCCGCTCCAGGTCGATCTGGTCGGGGTTGTCGAAGACCTGGGCGTCCCGGTTGGCCGACGCGGTGCTGACGAGCACCGCCTCGCCAGCCTTGACCAGCACCCCGCCGAGTTCCACGTCCTCGACGGCGACTCGCGCGAACGCGGCCGAGTTGCCCAGCGGGATGAAGCGCAGGAGTTCCTCGACCGCGCTGGGCACCAGGTCCAGGTTGTCCCGAAGCTTCGCCAACTGCTCCGGGTTCGCCATCAGGGTGTAGACGAAGTTGCCGATCTGGTTCGCCGTGGTCTCGTGGCCCGCCACCAACAGGGTGATGCCGAAGTCCACCAGTTCGTCCTCGGTGAGCTTGTCGTCCTCGTCCCTGGCCTGCACGAGCACGCCGAGCATGTCGTCGCTGGGTGTGCGCCGGCGTTGCTCGATCAGTCCGGCCAGGTAGGCGCGGAACTCGGCGCGGGCCTGTTCGATCTCCTCGGCGGTGAACGCGGTCACCCCGAGCAGTTGGTCCGACCAGGCGCGGAACCGGTCCCGGTCGTCGAACGGCACGCCCAGCATCTCGCAGATCATCGTGATGGGCAGGGGCAGGGCCAGTCCCTCCACCAGGTCCGCCGGTGGCCCCTGCTCAGCCATCCGATCCAGCAGTTCGTCCACCACCTGCTGGGCGCGAGCGCGAAGCCGCTCGATCTGTCGAGCCGTGAACGCCTTGGCCACCAGCTTGCGCAGCCGGCTGTGCTCGGGCGGGTCCATGCTCAGGATCGTGGTGCCCTGCTGCCTGGCCGGAGTGGTGCGAGGAATGTCCTTGCCGACGGTGGCCGCCCGGCTGAAGCGCGGATCGGACATGACCGTCTTGACGTCGGCGTACCGGGTGGCCAGCCAGCCCTCGCCGCCGTAGGGCAGCCGCACGCGGGCCACGGGCTGCTCGTCCCGCAGGGCACGGTAGGTGGGGTCGAGTTCGAGTCCTCGGGCCTCGCTGAACGGGTAGGTCCGAGCTTCTCCGGCAGTGGTCATGACGCTGCTCCCTTCCCAGCAGCGAGCACTCACTCCACAAGTTGTAAGCACTCGCTTACATTGCCGGACAATAGAGTTTTGACCACGCAACGTCAATGGCTCACTCCACAGCGCACACCTGGCCGCTCACTCGCCTGGTCGGATGTCCACCCGTTCCAGCAGCGTGCGCACCGCCCGCAGCACGTGGTCGCGGACGGCCTGGGGGTCCGCGCTGGCCAGCGGCTCCGTGGGGAGCACCGAGCGCAGCAGACCGATGCCCAGCAGCCAGGCCAGCACCAGCACGGCACGCACGTCCGCGTCCTCGGCGCCGGTCAGCGCGGCAAGCGCGCCCGTGTACTCATCCCCGAGTTCCGCTCGGATCGCCGCCGCCGCCTCGTCGTGGCTGCTCGAGCGCAACAGCGCCACCAAGGGGTTCGCACTGCGCTTGGGCGAGTCCGGGTCGAGCAACAAGTCCAGCGTACGCCCGACGAGCCGCTCAGGAGGCGCGCTGTTGATCAGCTCCCGGCTCCGGTTCGCGATGACCAGCGCGAACAACTCGTCCTTGGTGCCGAAGTACCGGAACAGCAGCGCCTGGTTGACCCCGGCGCGCTCGGCGATGTCCCGCACGGTGGCGCGGTCGAAGCCGCGTTCGTTGAACAGTTCGGTGGCGGCGGCCAGCAGGGCAGCTCGGGTGGCCGCGGCGTCCCGGCGCCGCGCCGGTGGTTCACGGCCCTCCGTCACGCGCTGCCCTTCTCCCGCCCGAGCATGTCGGCAAGAACCTACGGTTCCGTGACGGGCAACGCCAGGAGGGTCGGCGGGCCGGCCCGCTCGCCACGAACGACCGGCCGGTCCAGGGGCTCGCCTCAGGACTTGCCGCGCACGTGGCCGTCGCCCCAGAGCACCCACTTGGTGGAGGTCAGTTCCGGCAGCCCCATCGGCCCCCTGGCGTGCAGCTTCTGCGTGGAGATGCCGATCTCGGCCCCCATGCCGAACTCGCCGCCGTCGGTGAACGCGGTGGAGGCGTTGACCATCACGGCTGCGGCGTCCACCCGGGCGGTGAACTGCCTGGCCGAGCGCACATCCGAGGTGACGATGGCCTCGGTGTGGCCGCTTCCGTGGGCGGCGATGTGCCGGATCGCCTCGTCCAGCGAGTCAACGACCTTCGCCGCGATGTCCAGGGAGAGGTACTCGGTGTCCCAGTCAGCGTCCACCGCCGGCACCACGCCCGACTCCACGTCCCCGGCCAGTGCGGCGAACCTCTCGTCGGCGTGCACGGTGACCCCGGCGGCGCGCAGTGCGCCAACGATCCTGGGCACGAACTGCTCGGCCACGTCGGCGTGCACCAGCAGCGTCTCGGCCGAGTTGCACACGCTCGGGCGCCTGGCCTTGGAGTTGACCACGATCTGCTCGGCCTGGTCGAGGTCAGCGGTGGCGTCCACGACAACGTGGCAGTTGCCCACCCCGGTCTCCACCGTGGGCACGGTGGCCTGCTCCACCACCGCGGCGATCAGGCCGGCCCCGCCGCGCGGGATGACCAGGTCGACCAGTCCCCTCGCGGTGATCAGGTGACGCACCGAGGCCCGGTCGTGGCAGGGCAGCAACTGCACCGCGTCCGCGGGCAGCCCCGCCGCGGCGACGGCGTCACGCAGGATGGCCACCAGCGCGGTGTTGGACTGCTCGGCCGAGGACGAGCCGCGCAGCAGCACGGCGTTGCCGGACTTCAGGGTGAGGCCGGCGGCGTCGACCGTGACGTTGGGGCGTCCCTCGTACACCATTCCGACCACCCCCAGGGGCACCCGGATCTGCCGCAGCTCCAACCCGTTGGGCAGCACCCCGCCGCGCACCGACTCGCCAACGGGATCAGGCAGCCCCGCGAGCCCGCGCAGCCCTTCGGCCACGCCGGCGATGCGCTGCTCGGTCAGGGTGAGCCGGTCCAGCAGTGCCTCGGACAGGCCCGCGGCCCGCCCCGCGTCCAGGTCGGCCCGGTTGGCCGTGAGCACCTCGCCGGCCCGCTCGGTGAGCGCGTCGGCCATCGCGTGCAGCGCGCTGTCCTTCTGCTGTCTGGTCGCCATGACCAGCTCAGCCGCTGCGATCCGGGCTCGACTGGCCGCGGCGTGGACCTGTTCGCGCAGGTCGTCCCCGGAGTTGCTGGTCTGGGCGAGGTCAGCGTTGGCGGTCGCGGTGCTCACGGGGAAAGCCTACGGCGTCTGGCCGAACGTCGTCGCCGCGATATCGGTTGGCCCGGCCCAGCAGACACCCGGCAACCGTGTCTGGTGGACACCCGCACCGTGTCCACCAGACGCAGAGGGATGCGGTATGGATGGGGGGTGGACGAACAGGCACTCCGGGAACTGGCCGAGCACCGACTGCGCGCCCTGGCCGGTCCCCACGCGCGACTGCGCCCCGACCAGTGGACGGCGATCCACGCACTGGTGGCTCAGCGCAGGCGCGCGCTGGTGGTGCAGCGCACGGGGTGGGGCAAGTCAGCGGTGTACTTCGTCGCCACGGCCCTGCTCCGGGAACTCGGGGCCGGACCGACCGTGCTCATCTCCCCACTGCTGGCCCTGATGCGCAACCAGGTGGCCTCCGCCGCACGGGCGGGTGTGCACGCCGCCACCATCAACTCGGCCAACCAGGACGAGTGGGCAGCGGTGCGGGACCAGGTGGCCGCCGGTGAGGTCGACGTCCTGCTGGTCAGTCCGGAGCGGCTGAACAACCCGGACTTCCGCGACTCCGTGCTGCCGAGGCTGACCGCGTCGGCCGGCCTGCTCGTGGTGGACGAGGCGCACTGCGTGTCCGACTGGGGCCACGACTTCCGCCCTGACTACCGCCGGCTGCGCACGCTGCTCGCCGACCTGCCGGACGGGGTGCCGGTGCTGGCGACCACGGCGACCGCGAACGACCGGGTGGTGCGTGACGTGGCCGATGTGCTGCTCACCGGCACCACCAGTGGCACCGCCACCGGCTCCGACGGTGACCAGCTGTCGCACCGCGATCCCCGGGACACCGTCGACGGGTCGTCCACGTCCTTCGACAACGGGGCCGGCACGCTGGTGCTGCGGGGTCCACTGGACCGGGAGAGCCTGCGGCTGTCCGCGCTGCGGCTGCCCACGGCCGAGGCCCGGCTGGGCTGGCTGGCCGAACACCTGACCGAACTTCCCGGCTCGGGAATCATCTACACCCTCACGGTGGCGGCCGCCGAGGAGGTGGCCGCGTTCCTGCGGGACCGCGGGTTCGCGGTGACCGCGTACTCCGGGCAGACCGATCCGGCCGATCGGGAGCGTGCCGAGCAGGACCTGCTGGCGAACCGGGTCAAGGCCCTGGTGGCCACCTCCGCGCTGGGCATGGGCTTCGACAAACCCGATCTGGGCTTCGTGGTGCACCTCGGCGCACCCGCCTCGCCCATCGCCTACTACCAGCAGATCGGCCGGGCCGGGCGCGGGGTGCGACGTGCCGAGGTGGTGTTGTTGCCTGGCGCGGAGGACCAGGACATCTGGGCCTACTTCGGTTCCCTGGCGTTTCCCGCCGAGCGCGTGGTGCGCCAGGTGCTGGCCGTGTTGGCCGAGGCGAACCGGCCGCTGTCCACCGCGGCGCTCGAACCCCGGGTCGACCTCTCCCGCACCCGGCTGGAGGTGGTGCTCAAGGTGCTCGACGTGGACGGCGCCGTGCGGCGCGTCCGCGGCGGGTGGGAGTCCACGGGAGTGCCCTGGCACTACGACGCCGACCGGTACCGCCGGATCGCCTCGGCTCGTCAGGCCGAACAGCAGGCCATGCTCGACTACCTGGCCACTTCTGGTTGTCGGATGGAGTTCCTGCTGCGCCAGCTGGACGACCCGCACGCGCGCCCCTGTGGCCGGTGCGACAACTGCACGGGACAGCGGTTGTCGGCGGAGGTGTCTGCGGGCGCGGCCACGGCGGCCGGGGAGCGGCTGCGCCGCCCCGGTGTTGACCTGGCTCCCCGCCGGCAGTGGCCCACCGGCATGGCAGCGCTGGGGGTGCCGGTGTCCGGACGCATCGGGCCGGCCGAGAACGCCGCCCCGGGGCGGGTGCTGGGGCGGCTGACCGACATCGGCTGGGGCACTCGGTTGCGTGCCGTGCTGGCGGAGTCAGCCGACGGGCAGGCGGTGGACGGTGCGCTGCCCGAGGATCTGGTGGCGGCGTGCGTTCAGGTGCTGGCGGCCTGGGACTGGGCCGCGCGACCGGTGGGCGTGGTCACCGTCGGCTCGCACCGCCGGCCACAGCTGGTGGCGAGTCTCGGCGAGCGACTGGCGGCCATTGGCCGGCTGCCGCTGCTGGGCGGCCTGACCCGCCGGCCCGGCCCGGCGCGGCGAGCCAACAGCGCCCAACGGCTGGCCGAGGTGTGGCACGCGCTGAGCCTGCCGGACGGCCTCGCCACCCGGTTGTCCACTGTGGAGGGTCCGGTGCTGTTGGTGGACGATCAGGTGGACAGCGGCTGGACCATGACGGTGGCCGCCCGGCTCCTGCGCCGGGCCGGCGCTCCGGCCGTGTTGCCGTTCGCCCTGGCCAGCACGAGCTGACCGGTCCGGCCACGGCCGTCGTGGGGACCGCTCCCCGCCGACCAAGGCCCCTGCGCCCAACTGCTCGTGCGCGGCTGACGTGCGGAGCTGTACTGGCGGAACACGCGCGACGGGTCACCGTGTGGTCGCTGACCGCGCACCACCCGCCGATGGCCGCGCCACTGGCCAACCGATGCCTCGCCGTTGTCCGACCAGCAATCCGCCCACCCTAGTACGTCTGCGGTGGACCACCGTTGGATTCACTCGTCCGATGAGCAGGTTGTCCACAACCCTGGTGGTTGTCCACAGCCATGGCTCCGCGAGCACCACCACGCACCGGGAACGACTAGGCTGGAGCAGGGCTCGCCCCCCGGTGGTGGGTGGGGGCTGGGCAGGCGGGGTCTCTGGAATGTGGCCCAGCGACACGCTGGATCAGGCTGTTCGAGCAGTACGGCTGCGTTGGGCAGCCGGAGTCGTCCCGGTCGGCCCCACGCGAACGCCGCATCGGGTACCGGCACAGCAGGTCACAGGAAGCGCAGCGGTACCAGGTCGTCGGCGTGCACGACCTCGCGCCGCTGTTCCGGTGGCAACTCGTGGCTGGAGCGGCCGATGAGGGCCGGCAGTTCCTCGGCGTCGAAGGCGACCACGCCCCGCGCGACCACCCTGTCCTCGACGTCCACCAGTTCCACCACGTCGCCCGCGTCGAACTCCCCGTCCACCGCGGTGATCCCGGCGGCCAGCAGGGACCGCCGGCCGCGCACCACCGCGGTCACCGCCCCGTCGTCCAGCCACAGCCGGCCTGCGGCACCGGCCGCGTGACCGAGCCAGAACCGGCGGGCCGACAGCCGAGGCCCGGTCACCGCGAACGCGGTGCCCACATCAGCCGGGCCCAGCGCGGCCGCCGCCTGCTCCGCCGAGGCCAACAACACCGGGATACCCGCGGACGCGGCCAACCGGGCCGCGGCCAGTTTGGACGCCATCCCCCCGGTGCCCAAACCGGACGCACCGGTCCTGCCGGCCCGCACACCCTCCACATCGGACGGACCCGTCACCTCGGCGATCCGCCGCGCGTCGCCCTTGCGCGGATCACCGTCGTACAGCGAGTCCACATCGGACAGCAGGATCAACGCGTCAGCCATGACCAGGTGGGCTACCAGCGCCGCCAGCCGGTCGTTGTCACCGAACCGGATCTCGTCGGTGGCCACGGTGTCGTTCTCGTTGACCACGGGCACCACACCGAGCGCCAACAGCCGGGACAGCGTGCGCTGGGCGTTGCGGTAGTGCGAGCGCCGCACCACGTCGTCAGCGGTCAACAGCACCTGACCCACGGTCAGGTGATACCGCTCGAACGAAGCGGCATAGGCGTGGGCCAGCGCCAGTTGCCCGACGCTGGCGGCCGCCTGCTGGGTGGCCAGGTCCTTCGGCCGGCGCTGCACACCGAGCGGGGCCAGCCCCGCGGCAATGGCGCCCGAGGAGACCAGCACGATCTGGCTGCCCCGCTCCTGCCGACTGGCGATGGCGTCCACCAGTGCGTTCAACCGGGCGGGGGCAAGGCCACCCGCCGCCGTGGTCAACGACGACGACCCGACCTTGACCACGACCCGACTGGCAGCCGCCACCGCCTTCCTGGCCGGGGACAACTCGGAAAGGACCTCGGTCACTCCCAGTCCTCGTCGGTCTCGTCGAACTCGTCGGCCCGCTCGCTGTTCTCACCGGTCTCGCTGTCCGGCCCGCTGCTGGCCCGGCGCGCCTGCTTGGCCGCCTTCCGCTCGGCAGCGGTGGCCCGGTCGCTGCGGTCAAGGCGCGGGTCGCTGCCCCGGCCAGCCATGGCCACGGCCACCCCCGCCGGCGTGGACGGCTCCCAGTCGAAGGTGACGCTGCCGATGGTCACCGGACAGCCGGGCACCGCACCCATCCCAGCCAGCATCTCCTCCACGCCGAGCCGGGCCAGCCGGTCGCCGAGGTAGCCAACGGCCTCGTCGTTGTCGAAGTTCGTCTGGCGCACCCAGCGCTCCGGGCGGTCGCCACGCACCACGAACCCCCCGGGGTTGTCCGGGTCCGGCTCCACCGTGAACCCGGCGTCGTCCACGGCCGCCGGCCGCAACACCACCCTGGTCGCCTCGGGTTCGGGCTGCGCGGCCCGGTTCTGCTCGACGATGCGGCCCAGCGCGTAGGTCAGCTCCCGCAGACCCTCCCTGGTCGCGGTGGACACCTCGAACACCTCAAGGCCACGCGCCTCGAAGTCGGGCCGGACCATCTCGGCCAGCTCACGTGCCTCGGGCACGTCAACCTTGTTGAGCACCACGATCCGCGGCCGCGCCGCCAGATCACCGCCCAACGACGGTGTGTACCGCGCGAGTTCCTGCTCCAGGGCGTCCACATCGGACACCGGGTCGCGGTCGGCCTCGTAGGTGGCGCAGTCGACCACGTGCACCAGCACCGCGCACCGCTCGATGTGCCGCAGGAAGTCCAGGCCGAGCCCCTTGCCGGCGCTGGCACCGGGAATCAGCCCGGGCACGTCGGCCATGGTGAACACGGTCTCCCCCGCGGTCACCACCCCGAGGTTGGGCACCAGCGTGGTGAACGGGTAGTCAGCGATCTTGGGCCGAGCCGCGGAGAGCACCGAGATCAGCGAGGACTTGCCAGCGGAGGGAAAGCCGACGAGACCGACATCGGCCACCGACTTCAGTTCCAGCACCAGGTCCCTGGCCTCGCCAGGCTCACCGAGCAGCGCGAATCCCGGTGCCTTGCGCGCCCTGGAGGCCAGCGCCGCGTTGCCGAGCCCACCGCGGCCGCCCTGGGCAGCCACGAAACGGGTGCCGTGGCCAACCAGGTCGGCCAGCACCTCGCCCTTGTCGGACAGCACCACGGTGCCGTCGGGCACGTGCAGCTCCAGGTCCTCGCCAATGGCGCCATCCCGGTGGCTGCCCTGCCCCTGCCGGCCGTTGGTGGCCTTGGCGTGCGGTCGGAAGTGGAAGTCCAGCAGGGTGTGCACGTTGGAGTCGACGACGAGCACCACGTCCCCACCCCGGCCACCATTGCCGCCGTCAGGGCCGCCCAGCGGCTTGAACTTCTCGCGGTGCACCGACGCACAGCCGTTGCCCCCGTCACCAGCAGCGGCGTGGATCACCACCCGGTCGACGAATCGGGACACTGCTCTTCCTTTCCTCGCGAGTGGCCCCGCCGGCGTCCTCACCTGCCAGCCACCCTGCAACAAAACGGCGAGGGGCGGGCCGGTATTCCGGTCCGCCCCTCGCCGGGGTGATGTCTGCGACGTGTCCCAAGAAGGCGGGCCAGAGGCCCACGAACCGGTCCGGCCGGTCTCAGCCCTCGGTTGGGACGATGTTCACGGTCTTGCGGCCACGCTTCTCGCCGAACTGGACCGCGCCAGCGGCCAGGGCGAACAGCGTGTCGTCGCCGCCACGACCAACGTTCACACCGGGGTGGAACTTGGTGCCGCGCTGGCGGATCAGGATCTCACCAGCGCTGACAACCTGGCCGCCGTACCGCTTCACACCCAGTCGCTGAGCGTTGGAGTCACGCCCGTTGCGGGAGCTGGACGCACCCTTTTTGTGTGCCATGGCTGCTCAGGTCCTTACTTGCCGGTGATCCCGGTGACCTCGACGCGGGTCAGCTTCTGGCGGTGACCCTGACGCTTGTGGTAACCGGTCTTGTTCTTGAACTTGTGGATGCGGATCTTGGGACCCTTGGTGTGCTCGACGACCTTGCCAGTCACCGAGATCTTCCCCAGGGCTTCGGCGTCTGCGGTGACGTCAGTGCCGTCCACGACGAGTAGCGCCGGGAAGGTGATTTCGGTGCCCGGCTCGCCGACGAGCTTCTCGACCTCGACGACGTCGCCGACAGCGACCTTGTACTGCTTGCCGCCGGTCTTGACGATCGCGTACATCAGGACGGAAGTCTCCTGCTACTCGACGGTGACGGGGCCACGCGAACGCCGGCTCCGCAAAGCTTGTGGTGCCGGGTTACGCACGACAGGGCCCACCGGATGGCGGGCCAGGTAACAGGCTACGTGGCCGCCGGGACAGAGGTCAAACCGGGGGTGCCTTGAGCCGCCACGACCAGGATCGACACCGGCACCCCGGAGCCGAGCAGCGGTGGCACCGCCGGACGGACCAGGGACAGCTCGGCACCGACCAGCCCCTGGTGTGCGGATGAGCGTCCAGAACGCCCGCCGCACCCCTGATGACGTTTTCGGGGGCGGTGTTGGTCAGCAGCCCCAGGTGCCCCTCTGGAGGGGTGACAGGCCACGCCAGAGCGACCTGGGGAACCGAGAAGGCGTGCGGCACCGAGGTGTGGGGCACCGAGGTGTGGGGCACCGAGGTGTGGGGCACCGAGGAACACCAGAGCGACCGAGGCAACAGGGAACGAAGTGGAGCGCGGGCGTTCCACAGCGGAACACGCAGCTACAACTCCGGGGCACTCACGAGCGGTAGTGGAACGGACGCGGATTTCCGACAGCGGAACGACACGGGCAGCCAGAGGCCAGCAGACTCAGTAGGGGAGCAACGGTCTTCCTTTCTGGAGCGGTAACGATCCTCAACGGAGCGGTAACGTTCCACAGAGGAGCTTGGCAACTCCGCGTGCCAGAGCGGAGCGCGGGAGTACCGGATCAGGACTTGGCAGATCAGCAGCAGCAGCCAGTGGTGGACTGTGGGGTGCCCCCGCCCGCCAGACCGGCGGGGCGTGACTGGCAGCCAGTGGAGTGCGCCACACCCGGCGCGGTACCCACACCCGGCGCGGTAGCCGACCCTGGCGGACTACCCAGATCCGGCGGGTGCGCAGAGCCAGCGGGGGCCGAGAGCCGTGGGCGTCGAGAGCCGGGGGCACCGAGAAACAGGGGACGGCCAGACACCGCCCTGTACGGCTGTCTGTCGCCCGACACGGCTGTCTGCGGGCGTGCGAACACCGTGGACAGCAGACTGCCCCAGCACCCGTTGCTGAGGCGGGTGCTGGGGCAGCGTGGTCGTTCCGCTGTGGAACTACCCAGGGCTACACGGTGCCGACGGGCGGGCCGGCCGGCCGCGAGGCGGCCCGGCGCACCGCGCGCCGCCGGGTGATCACCACGGGTTCGGCCTGCTCCCGCCTGGTGTCCTGCTGCTCGGTCGGCCCGGCCTGACCAGCCTGACCGGTCTGACCAGCGTTGGCCGTGTGGCCGTTGACCTGCCGGGGCTCGGTGGGTGCCGGCACGGTCACCGGCTCGACCGGTGCCGCCTGCACGCTGGGCCGGCCAGCCGCACGCCGGGCCACCCGGCGCTGCCGGCCGTTCTCCCGCCGGGGCTGTGCCGACTGCCCGGTCGACTCAGCGGAACCGGAACCGTCAGCCGGCTGGCCGGAAGTGGCCAGCCTGTCGGCTGCCGCCGGCTCGGGGGTCACCGGTTCCGGGTGGACCTGTTCCGGCCGGGGTGCCTCCCTCGGTGGCTCGACCCGCTGCTCGGGGGTGCGCTCCACCGGCCGGTGCTCGGCGACGCCGTTCGCCTCGGCCCGGTGCTGCCCAGCGCCGCTCCGCTGGTCTGCGTGCCTGGACTCGGACCGGCGGACGTGCCGCCGCCGGTGCGTGACCGGCGGGGCCTGGTCGGCGCGCACCTCGGCAGGTGCCTCGGCCAACGACGCGGCCGGCTCCTCGGCCGGGGCCGGCTGCTCGGTCACCCGTTCCTGCGCCGCCGGTGGTGGTGCCTGCTCAGCGGCTGGTGTGACCTGCTCCGGCACCACCGCGCCGGACTGGGCCGCCGCCGGCCGCCCGGTGTCCGTCCCGGCTGCTGCCGCCACCGGCTCAGCCTTGGCCGGTTCGGCCTGGGGCTGCTCCGCGTGGGCTGGCCCGGTCTGCGCTGGCCCGGTCTGCGCTGGCCCGGTCTGCGCTGGCCCGGTCTGCGCTGGCCCGGTCTGCGCTGGCTCGGCCTTGGCGGCCGGCTGCTGGGCGGGCTCGGGCGCGGGTTCGGCGTGTTCGCTGGCCCTGGCCCGCTGCTTGGCCTTGCGGCCCCCCTGCTGCTGTTGTCCGCCGTTCTGCTGGCCGGCGCCGTTGTGCGCGCCGACCGGCTCGGTGGACACCAGCACACCACGGCCTCGGCAGTGCTCGCAGGTGGTGCTGAACGCCTCCAGCAGGCCGGTGCCGACCCGCTTGCGGGTCATCTGCACCAGACCCAGCGAGGTCACCTCGGCGACCTGGTGGCGGGTGCGGTCCCGGCCCAGGCACTCGGTCAGCCGACGCAGCACCAGGTCCCGGTTGGCCTCCAGCACCATGTCGATGAAGTCGATGACGATGATGCCGCCGACATCGCGCAACCGGAGCTGGCGGACGATCTCCTCGGCCGCCTCCAGGTTGTTCCGGGTGACCGTCTCCTCCAGGTTGCCACCCGATCCGGTGAACTTCCCGGTGTTGACGTCGATCACCGTCATCGCCTCGGTGCGGTCGATGACCAGGTAGCCGCCCGAGGGCAGCCACACCTTGCGGTCCAGCGCCTTGAGCAGCTGCTCGTCGATGCGGTGCTCGGTGAACACGTCGGTGTTGCCGACGTGCCGCCGCAGCCGGCCGACCAGGTCGGGCGCCACGTGCCGGACGTAGGCGTCGATGGTGTCCCAGGCGCTGTCGCCCTGCACCACCAGCGCGGAGAAGTCCTCGGTGAACAGGTCCCGCACGACCTTGATCAGCAGGTCGGGCTCCTCGTAGAGCAACTGGGGAGCCTGGGCGCGCGGCTGGTCGGCCTTCTCCTTGATGACCTCCCACTGCGCCTGCAGCCGGCGGACGTCGCGGCCGAGTTCCTCCTCGCTGATGCCCTCCGAGGCGGTCCGGATGATCACCCCGGCGTCGTCGGGCACGACCCGCTTGAGGATGTCCTTGAGCCGCTTGCGCTCGATGTCGGGCAGCTTGCGGCTGATGCCGGTGGCGCCGCCGCCCGGCACGTAGACCAGGAACCGGCCGGGCAGGCTGATCTGCGTGGTCAGCCTGGCTCCCTTGTGGCCGACCGGGTCCTTGGTGACCTGGACCAGCACGCTGTCGCCGGTGGACAGGGCCTGCTCGATCTTGCGGGCCTTGCCCTCAAGGCCGGCGGCGTCCCAGTCGACCTCGCCCGCGTACAGCACGGCGTTGCGGCCCCGGCCGATGTCCACGAACGCCGCCTCCATGCTGGGCAGCACGTTCTGCACCCGGCCGAGGTAGACGTTGCCGACCAGCGAGCCGGTGCCGGTGGAGGTCACGAAGTGCTCGACGAGCACGCCGTCCTCCAGCACCCCGATCTGGGTGCGGTCGCCGCGCTCGCGCACGACCATGGTCCGCTCGACCGACTCCCGGCGGGCCAGGAACTCGGCCTCGGACAGCACCGGCACGCGCCGGCGGCCGGCCTCCCGGCCGTCCCTGCGGCGCTGCCGCTTGGCCTCCAGCCTGGTCGAGCCGCGCACGCCGCGCACCTCGTCCTGGGCGGCGGCCGAGTCGGCCTTGTCGTCGCGCACGTCTCGGACGTGCACCACCGTATTGGGCGGGTCGTCCTCGCTGAGCGCGGCCTCGTCGTCGGCCCCGCCCTTGCGGCGGCGCCGGCGGCGCCGACGCCGGGAGGTGGCTCCCTCGGTGACGTCCTCCGCGGTGTCCTCGGCCGGTTCCTCCTCGGCCTCGGCGGTCTCCTCCGGCTCGGGCTCGGCCTCCCGGTCCTCCAGGGACTGCTCGATGTCGTCGTCACCCCCGGCGCCCTTGCCCCGGCCGCGCCCACGCCGGCCGCGCCGACGCCGACGCCGGGCGCCGGTCTCGGTCTCCTCGCCGAACTGGCCGTCCACCTCGGCGGAGTCCTCTTCGGCCTGGTCGACCTCGTCCGGCTCGACGTGGTCGGTGACCGCGGGGGGCGGCGCGCTGGTCCTGGTGGCGGGCCGGGCAGCGGCCCTGGCCGGGGGCTGCTCCTCCCGCTGTTCCACCGGCTGGGGCGGCAGGAACAGCGGTGACGGCGGCGCGAACACCGGGGCCAGGCCGACTGGCGGCTCCGGCGCCGGCGTCGGCGCGACCGCGGCGGGCGGTTCGGCCCGATGTGTGGTGCTCTCGTCCTGGTCGACCACTCCGGCCTGGTCAGCGGCTTCGGCGGCGCTTCCCCCGGTGTTGTCCTGCACGGTGTCGTCCTGCTCAGGGGAGTCCTGCTCAGGGGCGTCCTGTCCAGGGGTGCCCTGCTCGGGCAGCAGGGCGTCCGCCACCTTCAGCGCTGTCTCGCGGTTCACGCTCGACTGCGCGCTGCGTACGGATTCGCCCAGGTCGGCGAGTACCGAGAGGACCTCCCGGCTGCTCACCCCGAGCAGTTTGGCCAGCGCGTGCACGCGCAGCTTGGGTGGCAGGTCGACCAACTCGGCGATTCCGGGTGTGGCCCAGTCCCCGCCGGTCGTCCCGGCGGGCGTGTCAGTGTCCGACATACGTCTCCTCCGCCCCCGGGCGCGTCCTTCCCCAGACGCGGCCGCACAGGGGCCTTTACTTGTCCGCTCTCCGCCGCTGCTGGCGGCGGGAATCCTTGCCTAACATCACCCGGCCCCGGATTGACGAACCCAGACCTCAGGCGACAGGTCCCCCGACAACGTCCTCGCCCGGCTCCTGCTCCCCAACCGCCGGTGCGGACGCCGCCGCCCTCTCCCGGGCGAACGGGTCGACTAGGCGGCCGTCGTCGTCGAGCCGTCCCTGGGCCATCCGGGTCGCCTTCGCGGGCACCGGCGGGACCAGGTCAGCGACGACGCGAAGCGCGCTCAACACGTCATCGGGTCGAACAGCAGGTGTGGTCTGCCGTACGACCGTTACGAGTATCCCACATGAGCGCGGCAGACCCGCCGAATCGTCTGGCTGAACGTGGCCGACTTCCGGTGGCGCGCCGTGGTCGGCCGCGCTCCCGGCGTCCTGGCCGGCTCCGGACACGGCGGTCGGGGCGGCGGTGTCGGTGCCGCCAGCCGCTGTCGAGTCGGCCACGACCTCGGCGGACACCACGGCCGGGCGGACGTCGATCTCGCGGCGGCCGTCCTTGGTGAGCCGCTCCACCTGAACCGATTCCGCGGCCAGCAGCGCGGCCACGGCGGTGCGCAGCTCGTCGGGGGTTACCCCGGGCAGTTCGATGCGCCAGCGGCTGGCCTCGATCCGGTCGGCCAGCGCGCCCGGACCCGCCTCCACGGTCTCCAGCACGTCCAGGCCGGGCGGCAGGGCCGCGTCCAGCGCTGTTCGCAGTGCCCGCGGGTCGACCGGCTCGACGACCTGGATCTCCACGTACTCGGCTTCACTGGCCACCCCGGTGGGGGAGGCGCCGATCCAGGAGACCTTGGGGTGCGGGTTGAACCCCTGCGAGTAGGCCATGGGCACCCCGGCCCTGCGCAGGGCACGTTCGAAGGTGCGCGCGACGTCACGGTGTGACGTGAAGCGCAGTCGGCCCCGCTTGGCGTAACGGATGCGCAGCTTCTGCACTGGCGGCGCCGACGGATTGGGCTGATCTTGACGGCTCAGGGCTACTCCTCCCGGCTGGTTGACATGTCCGCCAGGACGGTACCTGGGGGCGTATTTGGGCTTGTGCGCTTGTCTGGGCGAGCGAGCCTGGTTACCGTCCGGCTGAACACGGACAGTGGGCTCCCCGAACCAGGCCCGCCCAGCCCAGGAGGTCACGCGTGCCTCTGTTCCGCCGCGTCCGAGCCGTTGCGGTCAGCGCCGCGCTGCTCACGACCGGTTGTCTGACGATAGCGCCGCTGGCGGGCGCGGACCCGGCCGGTGAGTTCTCGCCCGAGTGCAGGCAACCGGGTCCCGTCCTGCGCTACCTCGTCGTCTTCGACCGAGGCACCTCCGAACAGACAGCGACCGGCGACATCCTCGCCGCGTGTGGCACCACGACCGTCTACTACCCGCAGATCGCGGTGGCCGTGGCCACCTCGCCCGACCCCGACTTCCTGCGGCGCATCGGACCGGACCGGGCCTACAGCGCGCAGGCCGAGGCCGTCTCCAGCAGGACGGGGACCGCGACCCGGCGCAAGGTCGACGAGGTGGAGACCAACCAGCGGACCGCGCGCGGCACGACCGGGCCGGCCCCGGACCGCACGGCCGAGCAGTGGAACATGGCCATGATCCGGGCCGACGAGGCACACAAGATCACGCTGGGTAGTCGCAGTGTGGTGGTGGGCGTGCTGGACTCGGGCGTTGACGCCGACCACCCCGACCTGGCCGGCGCGCTGGACCCCACCCTGTCCGCGGGCTGCCTGACCGGCCGACCCAACAGCAGCCCCTCGGCGTGGACGGCCACCACCTCGCCGCACGGCACGCACGTGGCCGGGATCATCGCCGCGGCCGACGACGGCCACGGCATCACCGGGGTGGCCCCGGGGGTGCGGATCGCCTCGGTGAAGGTGGTCGACGACGACGGTTACATCTACCCCGAGTACGCGGTGTGCGGCTTCATGTGGGCCGCGAGCACCGGGATGAGCATCACCAACAGCAGCTACTACATCGACCCGTGGGTGTTCACCTGTGCGGAGCAACCCGGGCAGGCGGTGGTCTACGAGGCGGTGCGCCGCGCGGTGGACTACGCCGCGGCCCGGGGGGTGCTGTCGGTGGCCGCCGCCACCAACGGTGGGGTCGACCTGAGCAACCCGGGCAAGGACACCCGCAGCCCGGACAACGCCCCGGCCGGCAAGCAGCGGCCCCGGTCGCTGGACAGTTCGTGCGCGGTGCTGCCCGGGCAGTTGCGCAACGTGGTGGCGGTCTCGTCGGTGGGCGCGCAGCGCCTCAAGGCCGGGTACAGCTCCTACGGGCTGGGCGCGGTGGACATCGCCGCGGCGGGTGGGGACCGCCGGCAGCAGCCGGACGGCCCTGGCCGGTCGTGCGTGCTGTCCACGGTGCCCGACGGCGGCTACGACTACTCGTGCGGCACGTCCATGGCGGCCCCGCAGGTGTCCGGGGTGGCCGCGCTGCTCGCCTCGACCTACCCGGGTGCCTCCCCCAGCCAGCTGCGCCGGTTGCTCAACAACCAGGCCAGCACGATCGCCTGCCCGGCCGACTACGACCTCAACGGCACCGGCGTGCAGGACGCGTTCTGCACCGGCTACTCCGGCTACAACAGCTTCTACGGGCACGGGCTGGTCGACGCGCTGGCCGCGGTCACCGTGCCCTGAACGCGCCACCGACACCGGCCCCGCCCCGGACCCGGCTGCCCCGCCGGTGGTGGGGTCGGGGCAGCCGCCGGGCGGTTCAGTGCCGGGTGAGCGCGGGGTTGCGCACGGGTGAGCCCTTGCCCACCGGGGAGATCGGCAGCAGGGTGCGGCCGCTGGGGCCCACCTCGATGTCGGTGCCCATGGCCGGGCACACCCCGCAGTCGAAGCACGGGGTCCACCGGCAGTCGTCCTGCTCCTGCTCGTCCAGGGCGTCCTGCCAGTCCGCCCAGAGCCATTCCTTGTCCAGCCCGGAGTCCAGGTGGTCCCAGGGCAGCACCTCGGTCTCGTCGCGCTCCCGGGTGGTGAACCAGGCCAGGCTCACGCCCAGCGGTTCGAGTTCGGCCGCGGCCGAGTCCACCCAGCGCTGGTAGGAGAAGTGCTCGCTCCAGCCGTCGAACCGCCCGCCAGAGCGCCACACCCGCTCGATCACCCGGCCGACCCGGCGGTCGCCCCTGGACAGCAGTCCCTCGATCAGGCTGGGCTTGCCGTCGTGGTAGCGCATGCCGATGTTGCGGCCCAGGCTGCGGTCGCTGTTGACCGCCTCGCGCAGCTTGCGCAGCCGACTGTCCACGGTGTCCGGATCGCACTGGGCGGCCCACTGGAACGGCGTGTGCGGCTTGGGCACGAACCCGCCGATGGAGATCGTGCACCGGATGTCCTTGCGGCCACTGGCTTTGCGGCCGGCGCGGATGACCTCCTGGGCCATCCGCGCGATCTGCAGCACGTCCTCGTCGGTCTCGGTGGGCAGGCCGCACATGAAGTACAGCTTCACCTGCCGCCAGCCGTTGGCGTAGGCGGTGCTGACCGTCCTGATGAGATCGTCCTCGGACACCATCTTGTTGATGACGCGGCGGATCCGCTCGCTGCCGCCCTCGGGCGCGAACGTCAGGCCGGAGCGCCGCCCGTTGCGGGACAGCTCGTTGGCCAGGTCGACGTTGAAGGCGTCAACGCGCGTGCTGGGCAGGCTCAGGCTGGTGTTGGTGCCCTCGTAGCGGTCGGCCAGTCCCTTGGTGATGTCGGCGATCTCGGAGTGGTCGGCGCTGGACAGGGAGAGCAGGCCCACCTCTTCGAAACCGGTGGCCTCCAGTCCTTTGTGCACCATCGCGCCGATGCCCTCGATGGAGCGTTCCCGCACCGGCCGCGTGATCATGCCGGCCTGGCAGAACCGGCAGCCCCTGGTGCAGCCGCGGAAGATCTCCACGCTCATCCGCTCGTGCACGCTCTCGGCCAGCGGCACCAGCGGCTGCTTGGGGTAGGGCCAGGCGTCCAGGTCCATGGTGGTGCGCTTGAAGACCCGGTAGGGCACCCGGTCCCGGTTGGGCACCACGCGCTGGATGCGGCCGTCCGGCAGGTACTCCACGTCGTAGAAGCGCGGCACGTACACGCCGCCGGTCTCGGCCATCCTGGTCAGCAACTCGTCACGGCCACCGGGGCAGCCCTGCGCCTTCCAGGTGCGGACGATGTCGGTGAGTTCCAGGACGGCTTCCTCGCCGTCGCCGAGCACGGCCGCGTCCACGAAGTCGGCGATGGGCTCGGGGTTGAACGCGGCGTGCCCGCCGGCGACGACGACCGGGTGCTCGTCGGTGCGGTCCGCGCTGTGCAGCGGGATACCGGCCAGGTCCAGCGCGGTGAGCAGGTTGGTGTAGCCGAGTTCGGTGGCGAAGCTGACGCCCAGCAGGTCGAACGCGCCGACCGGGCGGTGGGCGTCCACGGTGAACTGCGGGACACCGTGTTCCCGCATCAGCTTCTCCAGGTCGGGCCAGACCGCGTAGGTGCGCTCGGCCAGCACGTCGGGCTGCTCGTTGAGCACCTCGTAGAGGATCATCACGCCCTGGTTGGGCAGACCCACCTCGTAGGCGTCGGGATACATCAGCGCCCACCGGACCGCGGTGCTGTCCCAGTCCTTCACGGTGGCGTTGAGTTCCCCGCCGACGTACTGCACCGGCTTGGACACCCTCGGCAGCAGGGGTTCCAACTGGGGGAAGACAGACTCGACGCGCACCTGACCCATGCTAACGGCAGGCGGGCGGGGCGCACCGGTTGGCGTGGGCGATGCGCGCGGCCAGATCGGCCTTCTCGTTGCGGCCCCTCCGGCACGGCCACCGGTCCGGCGCGCGCCGGACCGGGAGAACAGTGCGGAGTGGAGCGCGCGCGTCCCACTGTGGAACCCGGCTGTTCCGTTCTGGGCCCGGCCCCACCCAGAGCGGTTTCTCACCCGGCTGGCACCGGTGCTTCTGGGCCGGCTCGCCCATCCGGTCCCGCTCCCCGAGCACCGCGTGTGCTCGAGGTGTTTGGCCCGGCCGGTGGCCGCGGCACCGCTGTCCGCCGACCATGGCCAGCAACCGCCGCGCGTTGTGACCGGCTGGGATCCGGCGCGCACGCCGATTCCCGAGCCGTTGTCGAAGACGCGGGCAGCGCACCCGACGCGACCAGCGGGCGGCGGCCAGCTCGCGTTCCACCGCGACCACTCCGGCGATCCGCTGGCGGGCCACCGCGACCTCGTCGACCACCGGGGTCGGCGGCCAGCTGGTGCGGCGGGCAGGGGCCGCTCCTGGCGCGCCGTCCGCTGGCTTCAGCCCCGGTGGAAGATCGTGGAGCGCTCGGGATCGGTGCTCTCGTAGGTCAGCTCCCCGTCGCTGCCGAGCCGCAGCACCGTGCTCTCCGGCTTGACGCAGCTGTAGCCGTCCTCGGGCTGTTCGGTCTTGTCGACCTCGGTGACGGTGAGTTCGTCGTCGGTGACGGCGGTCAGCACCAGACTGGCCACACAGCCACCGAGCGGGCGCCGGAAACTGCCGATCTCCTCACCGATGCCGTTGCTGGTGATGGTGATGGTCGCCTCGATGTCCTCGTCGTCCTCGTCCGCCGCCTCGAAAACGCCGGTCCGCCGGCCGACGAAGGCGTCAGGCACCTCACCCCGGCCCCGCCGCAGCGTGGCGGTGGCGTCGGTGTCGCGCCCCACGTAGGAGAGGGTGCCGTCCGCGCTCACCTCCAGGGTGATGCTGGCGGACTGGTCGCAGGTGTGGCGACCGGACTTCTTCGCGTCCAGCCGTTCGGTGACCTTGATCTTGGTGGCGGACACCGAGTCGAGCACGTAGGTCGAGGCGCATCCGGAGACCGGCCTGGTGGACCGGCCGATCTGGTCGCTGACCCGGCCCTCGGCGATGGCCACCACCACCGGGTAGGTCGCCCGCCCCTTGTCGGCCGGTTCGATGGTGCCGAACCAGTTGCCGATGAACGCCTGCGGCACGGTGCTGGCCGCCCCGTCCTGGACCGGGCCCGACGCCGTCGAACCGGTGGTGGCCTGGCCCGTCGCGCTCGTCGAGCCGCTCTGCTGGCCCTCGTTGGCGGCGCCGGACCTGATGTTGGCGGCCACCAGGGCGGTGATCGCCAGGGCGAGCACCCCGGCCACGGCGAGCCCGGTGACCAGTGTGGCGCGCCGCCGTTTCGGTGTGGGCGGCACTGGTGTCGCCGCGGCCGGCGCCGGTACCGGGGCGGTGTGTCCGGCCATGGCCGTGAGCGGGTGGTGGCCGGCGGCGGCCCGGAAGTCCGGCAGGCCGCCCTGGGGCCGGGTGGCGTGCTGGTCGGGTGTGCCGACGGGCTGCTGACCGGGGGTGGGCTGCCGGGTGGCCTCGGCCTGGGACCGCAGCAGCCGCGCGGTGTCGGCCCGCTCCCGCACGAGGTCGCGGGTCGCCGGGATCAGCCAGTCCCCGGACACCGGGCCGACGAGGTCGAACAGCTGCTCCGGGCTCGGCCGCAGCGCCGGGTTCCGGTGCAGGCACGCACCGACCAGTTCGCGCACCGCGGCCGGCAGCACGGTCAGGTCCGGGTCGGTGTGCACCACCCGGTAGAGCATCCTGGCCGCGGAGGTGTCCCCGAACGGGCTGGCCCCGGTCGCGGCGAAGTACAGCGTGCTGCCCAGCGAGAACACATCGCTGGCCTGGGTCAGTTCACCGCCCTCGACCTGTTCTGGCGACATGAACCCGGGGGTGCCGACCATGAAGCCGGTGGTGGTGAGCTTGCTGTCGGTCTCGGCCGCGCGGGTGATGCCGAAGTCGATGACCCGGGGGCCGTCCTCGGTGAGCAGCACGTTGCTGGGCTTGAGGTCGCGGTGGATCAGGCCCACCCGGTGGATCTCCCGCAGTGCCGCGGCCAGGCCGGCGGCCAGCGCCAGCACCGAGTCGGCCGGCAGCGGCCCGTGCCTGGCGACGGCGTCGGCCAGGGACGGCCCCGGCACGTAGACCGTGGCCAGCCAGGGCTGGTCAGCGGTGGGGTCGGCGTCCATCACGGCCGCGGTGTAGGCGCCGCTGACCCTCCTGGCGGCGGCCACCTCGTGGGCGAAGCGCTTGCGGAAGCGCGGCTCGGCGGCCAGGTACTGGTTGATCACCTTCACCGCGACCAGGCGTCCGTCCACGGACAGCGCCAGGTACACCCGGCCCATGCCGCCCGCGCCGAGCCTGCCGATCAGCCGGTACCGGTCGATGCTCGTGGGATCACCGGCCGCCAACGACTCCATGCCACCCCCACCCTGTCGTGCCACCAGGAAGACCCCCACGCCGGTTCCGCGACCACTGGCCGGACCTCGGACACACGGCCATCCCTTGGACGCGCCCCGGACCTTCCCCGTTCCCCGGAAGACCGTACTGGGTGGCGGAACCACCACAGCGGAACCGTCGGCCACCACAGCGGAACCGTGAGCCACCAGAGCAGAACCGTCGGCCACCACAACGGAGCAAGCGACTCCCACTATGGAGCTGTCACCTACCACAGTGGAGCGTGGAACTTCCACATCGAAGGCGTGCACTCCTGTCCTGGATCGGCCAGTCACCGCAACAGCAGCCGGGCGATCCGCTTGGTGGCCACCAGCAGTCCCACCACGGCCATCAGCACCAGGTACAGCACGTGGCCCAGCAGTCCCCAGTGGACATAGCCGGTGACCAGCCCGCGCAGCAACGCCACCCCGTGGTACAGCGGCAGGCACTCCACGGCGATCCGCAGTGGCCGGGGGTAGACCGACAGCGGGTAGAACGTGGTGGAGAACAGGAACAGTGGCATGACGGCCAGGTTCACCAGGTCGAAGTCCTGCCAGGACCGCATGAACGTGGTCGCGGCCATGCCGACGGCGGCGAACGCGAAGGCCACCAGCAGCGCGGCGGGCAGCGCCAGCAGGCCCCAGGCGGAACTCACCAGGCCCATGCCCAGCAGCACCACGACGAACCCGGCCGCGTACAGGCCGCCGCGCAGCAGCGCCCAGCTGGTCTCGCCGACCGCCACGTCCAGCGGCCCCAGCGGCGTGGACAGCACCGCGTCGTACAGCTTGGCGTAGCGCATCTTGTGGAAGATGTTGATCGTGGCGTCGTACACGGCGCCGTTCATGGCCGAGGCCGCCAGCAGTGCGGGCGCCACGAAGGCCACGTAGTCCATGGGCTGCCCGTCCGGCCCGGTCACCGTGGAGACCAGGGTGCCGAACCCCAGCCCGAGGGCGAACAGGAAGAACAGCGGTTCGAAGAACCCGGACACGACGGCCAGCCAGGAGCGCCGGTTCACCAGGAACGACCGCTCGACCAGCATCCTGGCCCGGCCCGCGTACAGGCCGGGCGGCACGATCCGCAGCAGCGGGCTGGGCCGCTGCTCGGTCTGGTCGCCGCGTCCCGGTCGGGGTGGCGCGGTCAGCTCGTGTGCCATTGCCGGTCTCCCATGCTCGTTCTCCCCCGGTGCCGACTCGCCCCGCACGCCTCGGCGGACCGGTCCGCCGGGCGCGGCCGCCATCGCGTCACACCAGCAGCCGCCGCGTGAACTGGCGCCGCGTCAGCAGCACCCCGACCGCCAGCACGGCCAGCAGGTATGCGAGGTGGCCCAGGGTGGGCAGCGGCGACATCGACTCGAACGCCGCCGCCCTGGCCAGTTCGGTGCCGTGCCACAGCGGGGTCACCCAGGCCAGCGGCCACACCCAGACGGGCAGCTGGGACACCGGGAAGTACGTGCCGGCGAACAGGGTCATCGGCACGACGACGAACCGGAACACCGCGTTGAAGCCCTGTCCCTCGTCGCGCACGCTCGCCGAGTAGGCCACCAGCGGGGCGCTGAACGCCATACCCGCCAGCACCGCGAAGACCAGTGACAGCAGCACGCCCGGCCCGGTGAGCGCACCGAACAGCGCGGCCACCACCAGGTAGGCCGCGCCCGAGGTGAGCAGCCGCAGCGCGATCCACAGCAGCTGGCCGGCCACCAGCTGTCCGGGGCTAATCGGGGTGGCGATGATGCCCCAGTAGGTCCTGGCCCACTTGAACGACGACAGCACCGGGTGGGTGGATTCGCCGGCCGCGTTCTGCACGGCGCCGGCCACCAGCAGGGCCGGCGCCAGGTAGGCCAGGTAGGGCAGGCCCTGGGTGGCCTCGCCCGGCCGCACCTGGGAGCCGAAACCGAACCCGAGGGCCAGCAGGTAGAGCACCGGCTGGACAACGCTGGACACCACGGTGGCCCGCCAGTTGCGCCGATACCAGGCCCACAGTCCCTCGACAACGAGCAGCGCGGCGCGCACCGACCCGACCGGCCGGGCCACGGCGGGCGTCCCGCCGGGGTCGGCCGCTGCTGAGGCGTTGTCCACCAGGGCTCCCCTCGTCCGGCTGCGCCGCGGCGGGCAGCCGGACCGCTGCCGTTGCTAGTCGACCAGGCTGCGGCCGGTGAGCCGCAGGAAAACGTCTTCCAGGGTGCTGCGCCGGATCAGCGTGCTGGCCGGGCGCACGTCGCGCTCGTGCACCGCGGCCAGGGACGCCTCGCCGTCGGCGGTGTAGAGCAGCAACCGGTCAGGCAGCACCTCGACCCGGTCGGCCAGGGTGGCGACCACGGGCAGGGCGTCCCGCTGGTGACCCGGGGCGAACCGGAGTTCGAGCACTTCCCTGGTGGAGTAGCGGGCGATGAGTTCGGCCGGTGAGCCCTCCGCCACGATCCGGCCGCCGTCCATCACCACCAGCCGGTCACAGAGCTGCTCGGCCTCGTCCATGTAGTGGGTGGTGAGGATGAGCGTGACGCCGGCGTGCCGCAGCTGGTACAGCCGGTCCCACAGCAGGTGCCGTGCCTGCGGGTCCAGTCCGATGGTGGGTTCGTCGAGCAGCAGCAGTTCCGGGTCGTTGACCAGCGAGCGGGCAATGGTCAACCGCCGCTTCATCCCGCCGGACAACGGTTCGACCTGGTCCTCGGCCCGGTCGCTGAGCTGGGCGAACTCCATCAGCTCCACGGCCTTGCGCCGCACCGTGTCCCGGGAGAGGCCGAAGTAGCGGCCGTAGACCTGGAGGTTCTGCCGCACGGTGAGTTCGTTGTCCAGGGTGTCCTGCTGGGGTACCACCCCCAGTCGCGCCCTGATCCGCGGGCCGTCCCGCTGCGGGTCCATGCCCAGCACCCGCAGTTCACCGGCACTGCGTGGGGACACGCAGGCGATCATGCGCATGGTTGAGGACTTGCCGGCGCCGTTGGGGCCGAGAAACCCGAAGGCTTCGCCGCGGCGGACCCCCACATCGATCCCGCGCACCGCCTCGACGTCGCCAAAGCGCTTCACCAGGCCGCTGGCGTGCACCAGGAGTGAGTCAGCTGCGGTCACGGGGCGGAACGGTAACCGAACCCCGCGCGGTGTTCGAGGTGTTTTGCGGCCAGGACGCGGGGTGGCCGCGGACCGCGGATCCGGATCGCCGCGCGGTGGTGTCACGTCGACGGCAGCGCGCGGTCGGCGTCTGCCGCCGGTGGCCGGCCGATCCCGTGGTCGGCCGGCCACGTTCAGCGCCCGGTCGCGATCGGTTCGCTCAGAGCGAGGGGAACCAGAGGGCGATCTCCCGCTGGGCGGATTCCGGCGAGTCCGACCCGTGCACCAGGTTGAACTGGGTCTCCAGGCCGAAGTCACCGCGCAGGGTGCCCGGGGTGGCCTTCTCCACCGGGTCGGTGCCACCGGCCAGCTGGCGGAACGCGGCGATGGCCCGCGGCCCCTCCACCACCGCGGCCACCACCGGGCCGGAGGTGATGAAGTCGAGCAGGTCACCGAAGAAGCCCTTGCCGGCGTGCTCGGCGTAGTGCTGCTCGGCGAGCGAGCGCTCCACGTTGCGCAGCTCCAGCGCGACCAGCTTCAGGCCCTTGCGCTCGATCCGGGAGACAACCTCGCCAACCAGTCCCCTGGCCACGCCGTCGGGCTTGACCAGAACCAGGGTGCGCTCACTCACGGTCGTTCGTTCTCCATTCGTTGCTTGCTCGTGGGGACACCCGCACGCGCGCGATGTCGGCCGGCGGCACGGCGTCGCCGTCCAGGAACTGATTCCGAGGGACACGGCAACGCCCGCCAGCGATTCCGGCAAAGCGTAACCGGACGGGGTGCCGGCCAGCGCGGGAGGCGGCCACGTACCACGCCGGCCGCGTGCGCGGGACGGACCAACCGGGTCAGGCGGGACGCAGCGTGGTCGACCAGAGGTCGGCGCCGGTGGCGTCGCGCAGCCACACGGTCAGCTCGCCGCTGCCGCCGTCCACGTACACCTCGCCAAAGTGCTGGAAACCGTCCAGCGGCGAGGTGTTCGCGGTTGGTGGGGCGTGGACGAACACCGCTTCCGGGCCGAACGTCGGGTCCAGGGCGTTCGGCCCGAACGCGCCGGCGTTGAGCGGACCGGACACGAACTCCCAGAACGGGTCGAAGTTCTGGAACGCGGCTCGGTCGGGCGAGTAGTGGTGGGCCGCGGTGTAGTGCACGTCCGCGGTCAGCCAGACCACGTTGCGCACCTTGCGCCTGGCGATCTCCCCGAGCACCCAGGCCAGTTCGTGCTCGCGGCCACCCGGCCCGCCGGGCAGGCCGTTGGCCACCGCCTCGATGTCCTGACCGTCCGGCACCACCAGGCCGATCGGCATGTCCGCGGCCACGATCTTCCAGGTGGCCCTGCTGCTGCTCAGCGCGTCCACCAGCCACCGGGCCTGTGCGGTGCCGAGAATGCGGCCGACGCCGTCCTTGGGTGAGGTGTTGGCGTCCCGGTAGGTGCGCATGTCCAGGATGAACACCTCGACCCGCCGGCCGTGGCTGAACCTGCGGTACACCCGCCCGTCCACGGCGCGGGCCGCGTCGACCGGTTGCCACTCGTGGAACGCCTGGAAGGCGCGGGCGGCCAGCACGTCCACCCGCTTCTCGGTGTACTCGGGACGGTCGTTGAGGATCTCGCCCGGATACCAGTTGTTGGTGACCTCGTGGTCGTCCCACTGGACGTGGGCGGGGACGGCCGCGGCGAACCGGCGCAGGTTCTCGTCGAGCAGGTTGTAGGCGAACTGACCGCGGTACTCGGCCAGGGTCTCAGCCACCTTGGACTTCTCGGCGGTGACCAGGTTCCGCCAGGTCCGGCCGTCCGGCAGGGTGACGTTCTCGGTGAGCGGGCCGTCCGCGTACACCGTGTCCCCGCTGTGCAGGAAGAAGTCGGGCCGCCGGTCGGCCATCGCCCGGTAGATGGTCATGCCGCCGAGGTCGGGGTTGATGCCCCAGCCCTGGCCGACCACGTCGCCGGACCACACGAACCGGACGTCGGACCGCCCGGTGGGCGCGGTGCGGAAGGTGCCGGTCAGGGCCTCGCTGCGGGTCCGGCCGTCCAGGTCCTCGGCGCACACCCGGTAGTGCACCTGCCGGCCGGGCGGCAGGTTGGTCAGCCGCAGCTTGCCCGTGCCATCCGTGTCCGGTGTCAGCAGCGGTCCCCGGACCAGCCTGGCGTTGCGGAACGACGGGTCGGCGCTCACCTCGACCAGCATCCGGGACGGCCGATCGGCCCTGGTCCACACGAGCGCGCCGGACGGGGTGACGTCCCCGGACTGCACACCGTGGGTGAGCACCGGTCGGTCGCGGCGCACCACGGCCGGGGCTGCCGGTTGACCGGCCTGGGCGGAGGCGGCGGGCACGCCGAGCGCTCCGGCGGCGGCCAGCGCGCCACCGCCGGCCACGCCGGCCCGCAGCACGGCACGTCGACCCATACGAGGCTGTTGGTCCATGTGCCGCGTTGTATCCGCCCAGGTCAACCAGCCCGCCAACCGCAGCCGTGCGGGAGGTGAACCCCGCGCGGCGGTTTCCCGCGACCGCGTCCACCGGACACGACCCGCGGTGCGGCGGTGCGTGCTGCACGCACGCCGACGGCACCCTGCTCGCAGGCCGTACCTGCCCGAGACCACCACCGACCTCGGCTGACCACAGTGGACTGACCACAGTGGACTCTGGCCGGATCGGGGTGGCCGGATCGGTCCGCACCCTGGCGTGATGGTGCCTGTTCCTGGCGCGGGGTCGAAGCCGAGACTGAGCCGGTGACCAACGCGCTTCTCGTCATCGACGTACAGGAATCCTTCTGCCAGCGGGCGAGTTGGCGGCTGGCGTCCAATCCGGACATCGTCGCCAAGGTCAACGCCCTGGTGGCCAAGGCCAGGTCGGACAACGACCTCGTGGTCTGGGTGCTGCACACCGAGCCGGGCACCGGCACCGTGTTCGACCCCGCCAACGGTCACGTCCGGCTGATGCGGGGACTGGTTCCCCGCGAAGGGGAACCAGTGCTGCACAAGACCGCGCACAACGCCTTCACCACCACCAACCTCCAGCGGTTGCTGACCGCGCGCGGCATCCGGGAACTCACCGTCAGCGGCATCCGGACCGAGCAGTGCTGCGAGACGACCGCGAGGATCGCGTCAGACCTGGGCTTCGACGTCACGTTCGTGACCGACGCGACCGCGACCGAGCCGCTCCGGCACTGGACGGCGCCGGCCGACATGACCCCGGAGCAACTGCTCGCCGACCCCAGGACGCTCAGCGTCGAGGACGTCATCACCCGCACCGAGTACGCGCTGGCCGGCCGCTTCGCCACGATCCGCACGGTCGCCGAGCTGACCGGGGCCGAGCACTGACCGCGTGCGCACCCCGTCCCAGCGGCTGCTCCCCCGGGAACGGACGCGCGCCCAGCGCGTGGCCCCGCTTCCGGGCCGCTCCGGCTGAGGTGGGTGGGCCGGCGGACGGGGAACCGAACCGCGCTCGTCCCTACTCGGTTTCCACCACGCCCGCCAGCAGCTTCGCGGTGCCCTCGGGTGCCTCCACCGGGAAGTGGTGGCTGCCCAGGTCGACGAGCACGATGTCGAAGCGGTCCCCGTAGCGGTCGATCGCCTCTCGCGTCACCAGGTCGCGTATCCCGAACACGGTGATCGGCTGCGGTGTCCCGCGCAGTGCCGCGTCCATGTCCCAGCGCACCAGGCCCTCGATGGAGCGCAGCCCCGCGGGCTGCCGCACCGCGACCATCTTCTCGAAGTACGCGTCCTTGAGCGCGGTGTCGGTGCCGGCCGGCGAACCTTCCTCGACGAGGCCCCGCACCCCACCGGCGAAGTCCGTGCGGAACACGCGCAGCATCGCCTCGGCCCGTTCCGCGCTCAGCGCGGGGAACAGGGACAGGTAGTGCAGCGCGTCGAGTGCGACCACGTGTGAGACCGTGTCGGGGAGCAGGCGGCCGACCTCGACGGCGACCGCTCCGCCGAGGGAGTGCCCGGCCACGACGCAGGTGCGCACCGACTCGGCGTCCAGCACCGCCGCCACGTCGTGCGCGAACTCCGCCATGGTCCAGACCTCGCGCGTGGAGCGCGACTCGCCGTGCTCAGCGAGGTCGATCGCGATGACGCGGTAGTTCTCGGGCAGGTGGTCGGTCACCGCGTCGAAGTCGCGGCGGTCGCACGCCCAGCCGTGGATGAGTGCCAGCGTCGGCCCTCCGGCCGGACCGCTGACCGTGTACCGGATGGTCGTGTGGCCCGCTCGCTGAACGTCGAGGTCCTTCCTGACCCTGCTCGTCGTGCTCGTGTTCGTGTTCGCCACGGTGTCTCCTTCCTCCGCGCCGGGGGACTTCGCTCTGGGGAACGCATGGGGCTGTCGTTGTGGACGACGTCGCATCGGGGAGCGACGCGTCGCTTGATGTGGTGGAGGTGTCCCGGCTCCGCTGCCGCCGGCCGGGGGCCTCGGCCTCCCACCCGCACGGGCCGTGACGGCGGGACGGGCCCGGCTCACGAGATGGTGCGGGGCAGCCCGAGGCTCAGCACGCCGGTCACCGCGATGGCGCCGAGCCAGGCCAGCAGCGCCGCCAGCAGCGCGTCCCGCATGCCCCACGGGCCGAGCAGAGCCAGGAACAGCGAGCCGATCGTCGCCACGCCGAGCGCGAGCGCTGCTTGCTGGGTCGTGGTCAGCACGCCGCTGCCCACCCCGGCGCGTTCGTGCGGCACGTCCGAGAGCACGATGCGGAAGAGCACCGGCAGTTGCAGGCCCTGGGCGAACCCGGTGACCACGAACGCGGGCGCCAGGCCCCACGCGCTCAGGTGCGGCCAGTAGCGCCACGACGTCAGGACCAGCAGGGCACCGCCAACCAACTGCAGCAGGCACGAGAACGTCACCAGCCGCCCCGCGCCGTAGCGGGCGACCAGGCGGGGGCCGGCGAACGAGGCGGCGAACACGGACAGCGCGAACGGTGCCAGCGCGACACCCGCGACCACCGCGGTCATCCGCAGGCCCTGTTGCAGTGCGATGGCCAGCACGAACATCAGGCCGCCGAAGCCGATCCCGAAGGGCGGCAGCAACGCGAGGCCGCGCCGCAGCGAGTCAAGGCGCAGCAGGCTCGGCGGTAGCAGCGGGGTGCGGCCCAGCCGGTCGGCGCGCGCCTCGACGCGGTGGAAGGCCAGCGCGAGGACCGGACTGGCCGCGAGCAGGACCCAGGTCCACAGCGGCCATCCCGCCGCCCTGCCCTCGGTGAGCGGCAGCAGCAGCGCGGCGAGCGCCGCGGCGAGCAGGACGGTGCCGGGGACGTCGACGGGTTCGGGCCGAGGGGAGCGGGTTTCCGGCACGGTCCGCAGCGACAGCAGCAGGCCCACCGCGGCTATCGGCAGGTTCACCAGGAAGATCGAGCGCCAGCCGGTGCCCCAGGGGTCCGCGGCGACGAGGAGGCCGCCGAGGATCTGGCCGACCACCATGGACAGGCCCTGGGTCGCGCCGTACAGGCCCACCGCCTTCGCCCGGCGGTGGCCGGTCGTCGCGGCGTGGATGGTGCCCAGGACCTGCGGCACCATCATCGCGGCCGTGGCACCCTGGGCCGCCCGGGCGACCACCAGCACCCAGGGGCTGGGCGCGAGCCCGCACGCGAGCGAGGTGAGTCCGAAGGCGGCCAGGCCCGTGACGAAGAGCCTGCGGCGGCCGAACGTGTCGCCCAGCCGCCCGCCGAGCACGAGCAGGACCGCGTAGGCAAGGCCGTACCCGGCCACCACCAGTTCGAGCAGTGCGGGGCCCGCGTCGAGGTCCTCCTCGATGGTGGGCAGGGCGACGTTGACGATGAAGAAGTCGATCAGCGGCAGGGCCGCGCCGAGCAGGACGGAGAACAGGCCGAGCGCGCCCAGTTCTGGCCGCTGGTGGTCGGGCAGGCCGTGGCCGTCATCGCTCACCGCGGTGGCGGGGACGGCGACCGGTGCCCTGGCCGGCTCTGGGCGGGTTGTTCCGCGAGTTTCGGTTCCACTCACGCCGTCGACGATTCGACACCCGTCAGCCTGTTACCAGAGTCTCTTTATCCTGGTAGAAAAACCACCTTGTAACAGGGTGGATCGTCAGGGCAGGGTGGCGGCATGAGAACCCGCGCCGACAGCGCCAAGGCCCCCAACGCGCGCCGGCAGGAGCTGGCCGACTTCCTGCGCAGCCGCCGCGAGCGGATCGCTCCCGAGCAGGTCGGCCTGGCGCGTGGTGCCAGGCGGCGCACGCCGGGGTTGCGCCGTGAGGAGGTCGCGCAGCTGGCCGCGGTCGGGGTGACCTGGTACACGTGGCTGGAGCAGGCCCGCGACATCCAGGTCTCCGCCAAGGTGCTGGACGCGCTGGCGCGGGCGCTGCTGCTGGACCCGAGTGAGCGCGCGCACCTGTTCACGCTCGGTGGGACGGCGGACCCGGTGCCGGAGGAGCCCTGCACGGTGGTCACCCCCGCCCTGCGGGCGATGCTGGATCGCCTCGACCCCTTCCCGGCCTGCGTGCAGAACGCGCGCTACGACATCCTCGCCTACAACCGCGCCTTCAGCCTGCTCATGTGTGACATGGACGGCCTGCCGAGGGAGGACCGCAACTGCATGTGGCTGGCCTTCACCAACGACCAGTGGCGGGCCGCGACGGGTGACCTGGAGGACGAGACCCGGGTCATGGTGGCGAAGTTCCGCGCCGCCATGGCCGAGCACGTTGCCGAGCCCGCGTGGAAGGCCATGCTGGCGCGGCTGCAGACGCTGCCGGAGTTCCGCGCGCTGTGGGACAGGTTCGAGGTGGTCGGGGTCTCCGACAACACCAAGCACGTCGACAACCCGCACGTCGGATACCTGAAGCTGCTGCACAGCAGCTTGTGGCTCGCCCCGCAGTCGGGCGCGCGGCTGGTCAGCTACGTGCCGGAGAACGACGAGACCAGGGCACGGCTGGAGCGGTTGCGGCTGCTGGCCGGCCCGGAACGCGCTGCCGGCGAGGCCGGCGAGCCCGCGGCGGCCAGTTCCGAGGGCGGCCGGGCGCCCGAGGACGACCACCGGCGACCGCGCCCCCAGCCGGCGCGCGCGAGGAGGCACGGCACCGCGCCCCTGGTGCCGGCCGAGGTCTGAGCCACACCGCCGGGCTGACCAGTCCACCGGCCCGGTGATCCGCCCGCTGGCCCACGCCGGTCACTGGCGCGCGTGGTCAACCCGCGCTTGGTGGGCCGGCTCGCCGGGCGGCCGTCGGCGCGGCCACGGAACCGGCCAACGCACCGGGGCGAGCCGCTGGCCTCGGTAGCCTGACCGGGTCATGGCACGCGTCGTCTTCCTCCTGGTTCCCGGGTTCCACCTGCTCGACCTCGCCGGGCCGGCCCAGGTGTTCGCCACAGCGGCCGACTTCGGCGTCGACTACACCCTGCACTACCTGGCCGAACAGCCCGAGGTGAGCGCCGCCCAGGGACTGCCGGTGCGGACCGGGACCACGTGGCCCACCCTGACCGCGGACGACCTCGTCATCGTTCCCGGGTGGCGGGCGCCGCGCCTGGCCGGCACCGCCCGGCTGACCGAGGCCAGCCTGCGGCGGTTGGTCGAGCACCACGCCGCCCACGGCACCGTGGCCAGCGTGTGCTCGGGCGCTGACGCGCTGGGCCGGGCCGGCCTGCTCGACGGCCGCCGCTGCACCATCCACTACGAACTCCAGGACGAGTTGGCCAGCCGCCACCCCAGGGCGATCGTGGTGCCGGACGTGCTCTACGTGTCCGACGACCGGGTGGTGACCTCGGCGGGCATCGCCAGCGGCATCGACCTCGCCCTGTACCTGATCGCCACCCGGCACGGCCCGGCGGTGGCCGCGGGCGTGGCCCGCGCCATGATCGTGCCCGTCCGGCGGCACGGCGACGAGCGGCAGGCCAGCGCCGTGCTGCGGCACCGCGCGCATCCCGACGACGTGGTGCACCGGGTGCAGGACCTGATCGACGCGCGGTTCACCGAACGCCTGCCCCTCGCCGAGCTGGCCAGGGCGGCCGGCTGTGGCGAACGCACGCTGACCCGCCTGTTCGTCCAGGCCACCGGCATGACGCCGCTGCGCTACCAGCAGGCGCTCCGCGTGGAACGGGTCGAACACCTCGTTGGCCATGGCGCGACCGTGGATGCGGCCGCGCGGGCCGTGGGTTTCGCCGACGCCCGCATGGTGCGCCGGCTGCGCGGCCGAGCGAGGACGTGACCGCCGGAACGCCTGCGCCGCCTGACGAAGCCCCGCGCCGCCGGTGCGGTGAGCGCGCGATCACCGCCGCGTCCACCGCAGTCACCGGCTTCTACGGGCAGAACGGGACGGCGATCCGCACCGCGGCTCGGGGTGGGCTCCGCTCGCTGCCGGAACCGGCATCACGGGTTTCGAGAACGGAATTCAGCCGCCCCGCACTGGACTGATCAACTCCCAGAAGGGGGCGCCGGGGTGCCGTTGACGGCAGCTCGCCGAACTGGAACTCCCGGCATCCGCTGTGGACGTCCCCCGCTCCCCTCCACCACCCTGGACAACACCGGCTGTGGTACCCAAGGGGTCATGGACGTTCACCTCCGTGACCTGCGGTACTTCCTGGCCATCGCGGAGGAGCTGAACTTCACCAAGGCAGCCAGCCGGCTGTTCATCTCCCAGCCGGCGTTGAGCAAGCAGATCCGCCAGCTTGAGGACGGGCTGCGGGTCCGGTTGTTCGAACGCGACCGGCGCACGGTCACGCTCACCGCGGCGGGCCAGGCGCTGCTGCCGGTGGCCCGGGAACTGCTGGGCACCTGGGACCGGGGACAGCGCGAGATCAGCGCGGCGGTCGCCGCCGAGAACGCGGTGCTGACGCTGGGGCTGTCCACCAGCGTGGGGCGGGGCCTGCTGCGGGGTGCCCGCACCCGGTTCGCCGAGCAGCGGCCGGCGTGGCACCTGCGGATGCGGCAGGTCAACTGGGACGACGCCACCGCTGGCCTGGCCGGCGGTGAGGTGGACGTGGCGCTGGTGTGGCTGCCCATTCCCCAGCAGCAGGCGTTCCGGGTGCGGGTGGTGGCCACCGAGCCGAGGTGGGTGGCACTGCGGACCGATCACCGGCTGGCCAGCCGTGCCGAGGTGGCCTTCGCCGAGCTGCTGGACGAACCTTTCCTGGCACTGCCCCCGCAGGCCGGACCGCTGCGCGACCACTGGCTGGCCCTGGACCAGCGGGGTGGCCGACCGCCCCGGATCGGAGCGGTCGTGTCCAACGCCGAGGAGACGTTCGCGGCCGTTGAGGAGGGCAGCGGCGTGGTGCTGCTGGCCGAGGGCAACGCCGCGATCTACCAGCGGCCCGGCATCACCGCGCTGCCGGTCACCGGGCTGCCCGCCAGTGAACTCGCGGTGGCCTGGCGGCCGGACGACCAGCGACCCGCCGTCCGCGACCTGGTCGAGGCGTTGGCTTCGGCGGCGCGCTGACCTCGGATCCGCCACCTCCGATCACTCCAGAAGGGGATGGAAGGCATCCAAACAGGAGCACAGAAAGACCGAATCGGAGCGTGGGAGTTCCACAGCGGAGCGGTTGAGTGCCGGATCAGCGCGGCGTTGTCCCGAATCGGGTGCAGCCGCCTCCAATAGTCGGAGCGACATCACCCCGAATCGGAGCGACATCACCCCGAACAGGAGTTGCGGCCGTAACGGAACGTCCGGTCGTGGCGGACGATCTCGGCGCCGGGCGGCAGCACCGGCGAGACCAACCCCGGCAGGTCCAGGCCCGCCCAGTCCACGCCAACGCCGATGGCGTCCGGGTCATCGCGGGCGGTCTCGTCGACGTCCGGAGCCAGCACCGCCCACACCGCGTCCTCGGACATGCCCGCGTACCTGCCGTCCGCCTCGGGATGGCCGCCGTGGTCCTCGGCGCTCTGGTTGAAGACCAACTCGGTCAGGCCGGGCACCGTGACCCGCAGGTGCGGGTAGACGTCGCGCTCCGCGACGAGTCCGCCCCGCTGGTACACCCGCACCACACAGGTCTCACCAACGCCCCGCGGCAAAGGCCCCGGTGCGCACGTAGTCGCGCACGGCCCGCTCGATCTCCGGCAGGCCGGCAGCCACCTCGACGAACTCCCACCCGCCGCCGCCCTGCCAGAACGAGGCGTCGAACAGGTAGCAGCTGCGCAGTCCGACCGCCTCCCGACGTCACACCGCTGGCGGCTGCTGGCTGGGCAGGCGCCCCTCGGCCATCCGTTTGGCCACGTCCCGGCGCAGCCACAGCAGGTAGCCCCAGACCAGTGCGAACAGGATGCCGATCACGCCGAGCGGCACCAGCACCACCACCGAGGCGATCATCACCAGCTGCAGCGCGATCACCACGCCGATCGCCCACCGGAACCGCAGCAGTCCGCAGGTCACCACCAGGGCCGCCACCAGCGACAGCGTCAGCACGCCCGCGGTGGTGCCGATGCCGCCGCTGTTCAGCGTGGCCACCGGGATCGCCAGCGCCACCACGATGGCCTCCAGCACCAGCGTGCCGGCGGTGATCCCGCGAAACGCCTTCATCGGGTCCTTGGCCGGTGGCCGGGGCGCCGCGGTCGGCTGGCTCTGCGGTTGCTCGGTCATGCTCGTGCCTCCAGCCTGGGCAGTTCCAACCACGGCAGCTCCAGCGACAGCGACAGCGGCCGGGCCGGCGGCCGCCTGACCACCACTGGCGCGTCCGCGCGCACCGGGCGGCCGGGGTCGGAGCGCCAGTTCACGCGGGTTCCTTGCCGAACAGGGCCCGTGCCTCGCCCGCGGTCACCACCGACCCGGTCACCACCACGCCCCCGCCGGACACCCGCTCACCGGGGTCGTCGGTCTCCTCGGCCAGCCGCACCGCCGTCTCGATCGCGTCGTCCAGCCGGGGCACCACCACGATCCGGTCGTCACCGAACACGGGTCCGGCCAGTTCGGCCAGCTCGTCCACGTCCATGGCGCGGGGCGAGGAGTTGGTGGTGAGCACCACCTCGGAGAGCACCGGCTCCAGCGCGCCGAGGATGCCGGCCACGTCCTTGTCCCGCATCACCGAGATCACGCCGACCAGGCGCCGGAACGCGAATTCCTGGTCCAGCGCGGCGGCCAGGGCACTGGCGCCGTGCGGGTTGTGCGCGGCGTCCACCAGCACGGTCGGCGCGGAACGGACCCGTTCCATCCGGCCGGGGCTGGTCACCGAGGCGAACGCGTCCCGCACCGCGTCCACGTCGAGCTGGCGCTGGGCGCCCGCACCGAAGAACGCCTCCACCGACGCCAGTGCCAGGGCCGCGTTCTTGGCCTGGTGCTCGCCGTGCAGGGGCAGGAAGATCTCGTCGTACACACCGCCGAGGCCCTGCAGGCGCAGCTGCTGGCCGCCCACGGCGACCTCGCGCTGCAGCACGCCGAACTCCATGCCCTGTCTGGCGACGGTCACGTCGAGTTCGACGCAGCGCTCCAGCACCGCGCGGTTCGCCTCCGGGGGCTGCTCGCCGAGCACCACGATGGACTCGGGCTTGATGATGCCGGCCTTCTCCCTGGCGATGCCGGCCAGGTCCGAGCCCAGGTACTCCACGTGGTCGATGCCGATCGGGCAGATCACCGCCACCCTGGCGTCGGCCACGTTGGTGGCGTCCCAGCTGCCGCCGAGGCCCACCTCGATCACGGCCGCGTCCACCGGGGCGTCGGCGAAGGCCGCGAACGCCATGCCGGTGAGCACCTCGAACTTGCTCATCGGCACGTCGCTGCCCCGGTCGACCATGGCCACGTAGGGCTCGACGTCGCGGTAGATCTCGACGTAGCGCTCCGGGCTGATCGGTGCACCGTCCACGCTGATGCGCTCGGTGGCCAGTTGCAGGTGGGGGCTGGTGTAGCGGCCGGAGCGCAGGCCGATCCGGGTGAGCAGGGCCTCGGCCATCCGCGCGGTGGAGGTCTTGCCGTTGGTGCCGGCGACGTGCAGCACCGGATAACCGCGCTGCGGGTCGCCGAGCAGGTGGACCAGGGCCGCGATGCGCTCCAGCGACGGCGCGATCTTGGTTTCCGGCCACCGCGTGTTCAGCTCGGCCTCAACCTCGCGCAACGCCGCCAACGCCCCGGGATCGATGTCGGGCACGCTGTCACTCCCCGGGAATGTCGCCTGTGTCCTTGCTTGGGTGCTGGTGCCGTCGGCCGAACCAGGCCGCGCTCGTCCAGCTCTCGACGGACCGACCGATCCGCCCGTCCAGTGTACGGTCCCGGGTCGGCCGGTCCGCCGGCCGGCGGGCGGGGTCGGCGCTGGCACCACGCGCTGGAGGCTGCTGGTCACGCCTGGTTCTGGTCGTGACCAGCAGCCTGGCGTCGGAGTGCCGGCCTCCGGCTCGCCGCCCCGCCCGCCCTCGGCTGCCCCTCGGGGTTGCCGGCTCGGGGGTCAGGACCCGAGCAGCGCCTCGATGCGGGCGGTGATCCGGTCGATGTCCTGCTGGGCGGCGGCCCGCCGCTCCCTGATCTTGGCGACCACCTCGGCGGGTGCCCGCTCGGTGAACGCGGGGTTGTCCAGCTTGCCCTCGCACTGGGCGAGTTCCTTCTCGGCGGTGGCCAGGTCCTTGGCCAGGCGCTTGCGCTCGGCGACCACGTCGATCGCGCCGGAGGTGTCCAGCTCGACCTTGACCGTGCCGGTGGGCAGGCCGACCTCGAAGGTCACCGACGCGGCGTAGCGCTCGCCCGGCTCGTCCAGCCTGGTGAGTGCGCGCACCGAGGGCACGTGGTCGAGCAGGTCGGCGCAGCAGGCCCCGCGCACCCGGCCGGCTACCCGCTGACCAGGCTTGATGCCCTGGTCGGCGCGGAAGCGGCGGATCTCGGTGACCAGCTTCTGCACGCCCTCCACGCGCCGCGCCGCGGTCTCGTCGGGCTGCTGCCCGCTGGGCGCCGGCCACGCGGCGACCACCACGGACTCGGCGCCGGTGAGCGTGGTCCACAGGGTCTCGGTGATGAACGGGATCACCGGGTGCAGCAGCCGCAGCACCACGTCGAGCACGTGGCCGAGCACCGCGCGGGTGGCGTCGGCGCGCTCGCCGCCCTCGGCCAGCTGCACCTTGGCCAGTTCCACGTACCAGTCGCAGAACTCGTCCCAGGTGAAGTGGTACAGCGCGTCGCACAGCTTGCCGAACTGGAAGGCCTCGAACAGGCCGTCCACCTCGGCGGTGGTGGCGTCCAGCCGGTCGAGGATCCACCGGTCCACGTCGGTGAGCTGCTCGCGCGGGGGCACCGGCTGGGCCGTGGTGGCACCGTTGGCCAGGGCGAACCTGGTGGCGTTCCACAGCTTGGTGCAGAAGTTGCGCGAGCCGGCCGCCCACTCCTCGGCCAGGGCCATGTCGCTGCCCGGGTTGGTGCCCCTGGCCAGGGTGAACCGCAGCGCGTCCGCGCCGTAGCGGTCGGCCCAGTCCAGCGGGTCGATCACGTTGCCGCGCGACTTGGACATCTTCTTGCCGGAGGCGTCGCGGATCAGCCCGTGCAGGAACACGTGGTCGAAGGGCTGGACGTCGTCCATGGCGTACAGCCCGAACATCATCATCCGGGCGACCCAGAAGAACAGGATGTCGTAGCCGGTGGACAGCACGGTGGTCGGGTAGAACCGGGCGAGGTCGGCGGTCCGCTCGGGCCAGCCCAGGGTGGAGAACGGCCACAGCCCCGAGGAGAACCAGGTGTCCAGCACGTCCTCGTCCTGGTGCCAGCCCTCGCCGGTGGGCGGCTGCTCGTCCGGGCCGACGCAGACCGTCTGCCCCTCCGGGCCGTACCAGACCGGGATGCGGTGGCCCCACCACAGCTGGCGGGAGATGCACCAGTCGTGCAGGTTGTCCACCCAGTCGAAGTAGCGCTTGGCCAGCTCGGGCGGGTGGATGCGGGTCCGGCCGTCGCGCACGGCGTCGCCGGCGGCCCTGGCCAGCGGGGCGACCCGGACGAACCACTGCAGCGACAGCCGGGGCTCGACCACGGTGTCGCACCGCGAGCAGTGGCCGACCGCGTGCAGGTAGGGGCGCTTCTCCGCGACGATCCGGCCCTGCTCGCGCAGTGCGGCGACCACGGCGGGCCTGGCCTCGAAGCGGTCCAGCCCCTCGAACGGGCCGTGCGCGGTGATCACGCCCACCTCGTTCATGACGGTGATGGACGGCAGGTTGTGCCGCTGGCCGATCTCGAAGTCGTTGGGGTCGTGCGCCGGGGTGACCTTGACGGCACCGGTGCCGAAGGCCGGGTCGACGTGTTCGTCGGCCACGATCGGCACCCGGCGGCCGGTCAGCGGCAGCTCCACCTCGGTGCCGATCAGGTGCTGGTAGCGCTCGTCGTCGGGGTGCACGGCCACGGCCGTGTCGCCGAGCATGGTCTCGGCGCGGGTGGTGGCCACCACGATGGCGTTGTCGCCCTCGCCGTAGCGGATCGAGACCAGCTCGCCCTCGTCCTCGGAGTGCTCCACCTCGATGTCGGACAGGGCGGTGCGGCAGCGGGGACACCAGTTGATGATCCGCTCGGCGCGGTAGATCAGGTCGTCGTCGTAGAGCTTCTTGAAGATGGTCAGGACGGCCTTGGACAGGCCCTCGTCCATGGTGAAGCGCTCACGGGACCAGTCGACGCCGTCGCCGATCCGGCGCATCTGCCCGAGGATCTGGCCGCCGGACTCGGCCTTCCACTGCCACACCCGCTCGACGAACTTCTCCCGGCCGAGGTCGTGCCGGGACAGGCCCTCCTCGGCGAGCTGGCGCTCCACCACGTTCTGGGTGGCGATGCCGGCGTGGTCCATGCCGGGCAGCCACAGCACCTCGTAGCCCTGCATGCGGCGGCGCCGGGTCAGCGCGTCCATGACGGTGTGGTTGAGGGCGTGGCCCATGTGCAGGCTGCCGGTGACGTTGGGGGGCGGCAGCACGATCGTGTAGGGGGGCTTGTCGCTGCTGGCGTCGGCCGTGAAGTAGCCCCGGTCTACCCACCGCTGGTACAGCTCCGCCTCTACCTCCGCCGGGTTCCAGCTCGGCGGTAGCGTGGGGGTCTGGTCTGCGGTGCGGTGTTCGGTCACGACTGGTGATTCTACGAACCTCGGCCACTCGGCCTCACCTGCCTTCCCCCGCGCGTGGGCAGCGTCCGACCAGCGGCGCCGGGTGATGTTTGCCGGCGGGTAACCCGGGGAACGTCAGTGTCCGATGATCCAATCGGGAGTGATGTCGTCGGGCTGAGGGGGACACCGTGGACGAGTGCGCACCGGGCGGTCGCCGAACGGGTGGGGGTGGCCGGTGGGCCGCGGCCAAGGACTGGCTGTTCACGGTGACCGCGCTGGCGCTGCTCGCGGTGGTGGCGGTGCAGACCTACCGGCAGGGGCACCTGCACTTGCGCTGGCCGGTCGGGGAGGTCTCCGCCGCGGAGGTCCCGGTGGTCCCGAACCCGGGCCTGGATGGGCTGGTCCCGCTGCGTCGGTGACACCGGGTGACCCCGGTCTCGGCTGTCCGGTCTCGACTGCCCAGACTCGACTGCCCGGACTCGACTGCCCGGGCTGAACTTCCCGGGGCGGCGACCCCGGTGCCGGCGTCCCCGCGCGGTCCACTCGCGCACCACCGGGGGAAATGTCGTGAAAATCCCCTCTGGGCTGGGCCAATCGGTGCCGGGCGCTGGTGTGGAGTCAGTTGCCCGGCGCAGGATTGTGCCATGAGCAAACCACCGCGGCAGGACATCGACGAGTCCGAGTTGCACGTCGGGGAGCCCAAGCAGTGGGCGGCCGGCATCCCCGGGGTGCTGGTCTCGTTGCAGCGCGGCATCCAGCAGATGGGCCCCGGTCGCACGGTGCGCGCGCTGCGGGTGCTCAACCAGCGCGAGGGCTTCGACTGTCCGGGTTGCGCGTGGCCGGAGCCGCAGGGCCACCGCAAGCTGGCCGAGTTCTGCGAGAACGGTGCCAAGGCCGTGGCCGAGGAGGCCACCACCCGTCGGGTGGGGCCGGAGTTCTTCGCCAGGCACCCGGTGGCCGAACTGGCCGAGCGCACCGACTACTGGCTGGGCCAGCAGGGCCGGATCACCCACCCGATGGTGCTGCGGCCGGGTGGCACGCACTACGAGCCGATCAGCTGGGACGAGGCGTTCGACCTCATCGCCACCGAGCTGTCCGCATTGGACAGTCCGAACGAGGCGGTCTTCTACACCTCGGGGCGCACCAGCAACGAGGCGGCGTTCCTCTACCAGCTGCTGGTGCGCTCCTTCGGCACCAACAACCTGCCGGACTGCTCGAACATGTGCCACGAGTCCTCGGGCGCGGCGCTGAACGAGACCATCGGCATCGGCAAGGGATCGGTCAGCCTCGCCGACCTCATCCAGGCCGACCTGATCATGGTGGTGGGCCAGAACCCGGGTACCAACCACCCGCGCATGCTGTCCGCGCTGGAGCAGGCCAAGGGGGCCGGCGCGCGTGTCGTCGCGGTCAACCCGCTGCCCGAGGCCGGCCTGATGCGGTTCAAGAACCCGCAGAACGTGCGGGGTGTGCTCGGTCGGGGCACGCCGCTGGCCGACGAGTTCTGCCAGATCCGGCTGGGCGGCGACCTGGCGTTGTTCCAGGCCATCGGCCACCTGCTGGTGTCGTGGGACGCGGACGCGCCGGGGACGGTGCTGGACGCGGAGTTCCTGCGCGAGCACGCGCACGGTTTCGCCGAGTACGCCGAGCACGTGCGGGCACTGGACTGGGCCCTGGTCGAGGAGGCCACCGGTCTGGACCGGGAGCAGATCACCAAGGTCGCCCGGATGGTGGCCGACGCCGAGCGGGTGGTGGTGTGCTGGGCGATGGGCCTGACCCAGCACCGGCAGTCGGTGCCGGCGATCCGCGAGATCGTCAACGTGATGCTGCTGCGCGGCATGATCGGCAAGCCGGGTGCCGGGCTGTGCCCGGTGCGGGGCCACTCCAACGTGCAGGGCGACCGCACCATGGGCATCTGGGAGAAGATGCCCGAGTCGTTCCTGGCCGCGCTGGAGCGGGAGTTCGGCATCACCGTGCCGCGTGAGCACGGCTACGACACGGTGGCCGCGCTGCGCGCGATGCGGGACGGCGGTCCGGCGAAGGTGTTCATGGGGCTGGGCGGTAACTTCGTGTCGGCGACGCCGGACACCGAGGTGACCGAGCGGGCGCTGCGGTCGTGCCGGCTGACCGTGCAGGTGTCCACCAAGCTGAACCGCTCGCACGTGGTGCCCGGTCGCACCGCGCTGATCCTGCCCACGCTGGGGCGGACCGAGCGGGACGTGCGCGCCGGCCGAGCCCGGTTCGTCACGGTGGAGGACTCCATGTCGGTGGTGCACCGCTCGCGTGGGCGGCTGGCGCCGGCCAGTGAGCACCTCCGGTCCGAAGTGTCCATCCTCTGTGGACTGGCGCGGCGGCTGTTCGGCCCGGACCACCCGGTGCCGTGGGAGCTGTTCGAGCGGGACTACGACGAGATCCGCGAGCGGATCGCCCGGGTGGTGCCCGGGTGCGCCGACTACAACCGGAAGGTGCGCCAGCCGGACGGGTTCGTGCTGCCGCACCCGCCGCGTGACGCGCGCGAGTTCCCGACCGCCACGGGCCGGGCGAACCTGACGGTGAACCCGATCGAGGTGCTGCGGGTGCCGGCGGGTCGGTTGCTGCTGCAGACCATGCGCAGCCACGACCAGTACAACACCACGATCTACGGGTTGGACGACCGCTACCGGGGGGTGAAGGACGGCCGGCGGGTGGTGCTGGTCAGCCCGGCCGACCTGGCCGAGTTGGGGCTGGCCGCCGACCAGCTGGTGGACCTGGTCAGCGAGTGGCCGGACGACCCGACTGGGGTGACCGAGCGGCGTGCGGAGCGGTTCCGGGTGGTGGCCTATCCCACGGCGCGGGGTTGTGCGGCGGCCTACTTCCCGGAGGCCAACGCCCTGGTGCCACTGGACTCGGTGGCGCAGACGTCCAACACGCCCACGTCCAAGTCGATCGTGGTCCGCTTGGAACCGGTGGCCTGACACCTCGGCCCGACGCGGTGGCCCGACGCGGCGGCCTGACGCGGCGGCCTGACGACGTGGCCTGACGTCGTGGCCTGACGTCGTGGCCTGGCGTGGTGGCCTGGCGTGGTGGGTCCGACGCCATGGGTCCGGCGCCGTCGCCCGGAGTCGTGGGCCTGGGGTGGCGGCCGGTCCGGTGCAGGGCGGGCGGCCGGTCCGCTGCCACCACCAGCGGCGGGCGGCTACCACCTCTACACGGATCACGCAAGTCGTTGTCCACAGCCGCTGGAGTTGTCCACAGGCTGCTCGCCGCCCTGTGCCCGGGGCTGGTGCGCGGATAGGCTGGACCCGGGGTCGCCCCCCTGGGAGGGCGGGGGCTGGCCTTCTCCAGGCCGGACGACAAACAACCCGCCACCCGCCACCCGCTGCCCCGAGTGGACAGCACCGCAGGTCAGCCGGTTGGCACGCACGTGCTCACAGCCAGCCGCGGTCTCGCCCGCGGGCTGCGCCCGCGCCCCGGGTCACCCCCGCCGCGGGGCCCGGCCGGACCGGACGTGGCCGGCAGCCGGGAGCAGGCGCGCGCTCGGCTCAGCCCGTGAACAACTGGGTGACCTTGCGGATCAGCTCGTAGAGGCCGTAGCCGAACGGCAGCCCCACCCACGCCCAGGCCAGCACCAGCGCCACCGGGCTGACCCGACGGCTGCCGCCGGCCCTTGCCTGGCCGGGCCCGGGTTCCGCGACCGGCCGTGCGTCGGCGCCGTCCGCGGGCTGGTGATCGGCCTCGTGGTGGCTGCTGGACACCGGGCGGATCAGCTCGTTGGCCACGAACCCCACCACCAGCAGCGCCAGCATGACGTACAGGGCGGTGGTGTAGAGGGCGGGGCCGGTCTGGCCGGTGGCCTTGCGCGCGTCCGCGATGGCGTTGACGATCAGCGGCCCGAGCACACCCGCCGTGGACCACGCGGTGAGCAGCCGGCCGTGGATGGCGCCCACCTGGTAGCCGCCGAACAGGTCCTTCAGGTAGGCGGGCACCGTGGCGAAGCCGGCGCCGTAGAAGGACAGGATGAGCATGGCGCACACCGCGAACAGCACGACCGAGCTGCTCCCGGCCAACGCGATCACCAGGTACAGCAGGGCACCGACCCCGAGGTAGAGCCGGTAGACGTTCTTGCGGCCGATCACGTCCGAGGTGGTCGACCAGACGAACCGGCCGAGCATGTTGGTCAGCGACAGCAGCGCCACGAAACCGGCGGCGGCGCTCGCGGCCACCGGCGTGGGGGTGCCGGCGAAGAAGTCCGTGATCATCGGCGCGGCCTTCTCCAGGATGCCGATGCCGGCCGTGACGTTGACGCACAGCACCACCCACAGCAGCCAGAACTGGGGGGTGCGCAGGGCGCGGGCGGCCGACACGTCCGGTGCGCTGACCGTGCGCGCCCGCACCGGCCGCGCCGGTGCCGCGCCAGGCCCCTCGGCCGGCCGCCAGCTCGGCGCCGGCACCCGGATCAGCAGCACACCCAGGCACATGAACACCGCGTACGCCAGGCCGTGCACGGTGAACGCCTGGGCGATGCCGGTGGTGGTGCGGCCGAACGCGTCCAGCATCCGGGTGGACCACGGCGAGGCGATCAGCGCTCCCCCGCCGAACCCCATGATGGCGATCCCGGTGGCCATGCCCGGCCGGTCCGGGAACCACTTGATCAGTGTGGACACCGGTGAGATGTAGCCAATGCCCAGCCCGACCCCGCCGATGCCCCCGTAACCCAGCACCACCAGCCAGAACTGTCCGGTGGCCACGCCCAGGGCGGACACCAGGAACCCGGTGGAGAAGCACACCGCCGAGACGAACATCGCCCAGCGGGGGCCGTTGCGCTCCACCAGGGTGCCGGCGAAGGCGGCGGACAGCCCGAGCATCACGATGCCCAACTGGAACGGCAGCGCGCTCTGCGTGCCGGTCAGGTCGAGCGCGCCCTCCAGGGGCGGTTTGAACACGCTCCACGCGTAGGCCTGACCGATGGCCAGGTGCACGGACAGCGCCGCGGGCGGCACCAGCCACCGGCTCCAGCCGGGTCGGGCGACAGTGCGCGACCGGCTGAGAAATCCAACACTCATGCGACACCTCCGTCGTGGCTGCGCTGCGCAACATATGGTCGCGACGTCGCGATGGTCACGGAGAAGACGCCGAGCGGTCAGCGCCACGCGGGGAACGGCCGCTGGCGGCGGCAACACCGCACCCGGCGGGAACGCCAGAAAACGGATGTCGGGGAACCCACATCGGGGGTCCGTCGTCCTCTGGGTAGGCACGAGACGCACTGGGGGGACGATGAGCGAGGACACCGACGAGGACGACGGGGCCGGCCGGGCCCAGCCGCCCAGGCCCGGCCCGATGCCGCCGTTGCCGACCGCGGTCGACGGGCCGCCGATCGGGCGGCGCCGGCTCACCCGCCGGTCCCTGCTGACCTCGGCCGGGATCGCCGGCCTGGTGACCGTGGGCGTGGTCGGCACGGCGACCAGCTCGGCCCCGGCCGGCCGGGCCCTGCGGGAGGCGCTGGGCGCGGCCGGTCCCACCCCCACCCGCCGGCGCGCGGTGACCAGGCTGGAGCGGGTGCGCTCGGCGGCCAGGGGGCAGGACGTGGACCTGCTCACCGTGCTGCCGCCGAACGTCGCGGCCGAGGGCCTGCCGGTGGTGCTGCTGCTGCACGGCCTCAACGGCAGCGCGCGCCGCGCCCCGGTGGGCGGCCTGGCCGACGTGCTGGCCACCTCGGTGGTCAACGGGGTGGTGCCGCCGTTCGCGTTCGTCGCCGTGGACGGCGGCAACAACTACTGGCACGAGAACGTGCCTGGCGACGATCCGATGGCCATGCTGCTGACCGAGGTGCCCGGCTGGCTGGCCGAGCGCGGCTTCGGCGGGGCAGGCGGTCTGCCGGTGGCCTGCGCGGGCGTGTCCATGGGCGGGTTCGGGGCGCTGGTGTACGCCAGGCGCCGCAACGAGCAGGGCCAGCCGCTGCGGGCGCTGGCGGTGATCTCCCCCGGGCTGATGACCTCCTGGCAGGAGATGAGCAAGCGGCACGCGTTCGCCAACGAGGCGGCGTGGGCGGCGCTGGACCCGCTGCGTCACGTCGACCGGCTCGGCTCGGTGCCCACGGGGGTGTGGATCGGCAACCGCGACCAGTTCGTGACCGGCACCAGGCAGTTCATCCGGGCGGCCAGGCCGGCCGTGGCGTCGGTCACGCCGGGCGGGCACGACGAGAACTTCTACCGCAAGATCACCCCGGACGTGGTCCGCTTCCTGGGCTCCCGGCTGCGCGGGTGAGGGCCGGCCCACGTGGGCACGCGACCCGCTCCCGAGAGGTCACTCACCGGGCGCGGCCCGGTCGGGGTCAGCGGCCGACCAGCGGGGTGTGGCCGGTGCGGGCCCAGGACAGCACGGCCGGCCACGGCCCGTAGCCGGCGTCGATGTTCAGGTGCGCGCCACCGGGGATGACGTCGTGCTCCACGCCGAGGGCGGCGGCGTACGCCGCGGCGGCCTGGTCCGTGCAGTAGGGGTCGCCCGTGCCGGTGACCAGGCGGGTCCCTCCGGCGGCGCGGCGCAGCCCGGCCGGGTCCAGTGGTGGCGGCAGGAACGAGCGCACCCTCGGCTCGGCCACGTCCGAGGCGGGTGGGGCGACCAGCAGCACCCGGTCGACCCGCAGCGCCGGGTCGGGCTGGCGGGCGCAGTGGTGCAGCCACAGCAGTGCCCCGAGCGAGTGGGTGATGACCACCCGGTGGCCCTCGGCGGGTGCGGCGGCCAGGTGTTCGCGCAGCTCGGTCAGCCAGGTGTGGAGTTCGGGCCGGTCCGGGTCGGTGAACCGGGGGATCTCCACCTGTCCGCCTCGGCTGGCCAGTTCCCCGGCCAGCCAGTTCTGCCAGTGGCCCGGCCCGGAGCCGTCCAGGCCGTGCACGAGGAGCACGTAGGGCAGGTTCACCTGGGTGTCCCGCTCAGGCGGACTTCTCGCGGCGCTCGCGCCGGCTGGGCTGGCGCGCCACGATCGTCGGGTTGACGTTCTCCTTGACCGTCTGCTCGGTGATGACGACCTTGGCGACGTCGGTGCGGCTGGGGATGTCGTACATCACCGGCAGCAGCACCTCCTCCATGATCGCCCGCAGGCCGCGCGCGCCGGTGCCGCGCAGGATGGCCTGGTCGGCGACGGCCTCCATGGCGGTCTTGGTGAACTCCAGTTCGACGCCGTCCATCTCGAACAGCTTCTGGTACTGCTTGACCAGGGCGTTGCGCGGTTCGGTGAGGATCTTGACCAGGGACGGCTTGTCCAGGTTGGTGACGCTGGCCACCATGGGCAGCCGGCCGATGAACTCGGGGATCAGCCCGAACTTGATCAGGTCCTCCGGCATGGCCTCGCTGAAGTAGTCCGCCGAGTCCAGTTCCGCCTTGGCCCTGATCTCCGCGCCGAAGCCGAGGCCCCGCTTGCCCACCCGGTCCTGGATGATCTTCTCCAGCCCGGCGAACGCGCCCGCCACGATGAACAGCACGTTCGTTGTGTCGATCTGGATGAACTCCTGGTGCGGGTGCTTGCGGCCGCCCTGCGGCGGCACGCTGGCGGTGGTGCCCTCCAGGATCTTCAGCAGGGCCTGCTGGACGCCCTCACCGGAGACGTCCCGGGTGATCGACGGGTTCTCGCTCTTGCGGGCGATCTTGTCGACCTCGTCGATGTAGATGATCCCGGTCTCGGCCCGTTTGACGTCGTAGTCGGCCGCCTGGATCAGCTTGAGCAGGATGTTCTCCACGTCCTCGCCCACGTAGCCGGCCTCGGTCAGCGCGGTGGCGTCGGCGATGGCGAACGGCACGTTGAGCAGCTTGGCCAGGGTCTGCGCCAGGTAGGTCTTGCCGCAGCCGGTGGGCCCGAGCATGAGGATGTTGGACTTGGCCAGCTCGACGCCGTCGTCCCGGCCCTCGCGGCTGCGGTCGCCGGCCTGGACCCGCTTGTAGTGGTTGTAGACGGCCACCGACAGGGTCCGCTTGGCCTCGGTCTGGCCGATCACGTACTGGTCGAGGAACTCGTGGATCTCGGCCGGCTTGGGCAGTTCGTCGAGCTTGACGTCGCCCGCCTCGGCGAGTTCCTCCTCGATGATCTCGTTGCAGAGGTCGATGCATTCATCGCAGATGTACACGCCGGGGCCGGCGATGAGCTTTTTCACCTGCTTCTGGCTCTTCCCGCAGAAAGAACACTTCAGCAGGTCTCCGCCGTCACCGATACGCGCCATGACCGCTGACCTCTGTCCCCTCCGGCACACCGGGTTGGTGTGCCTGGCTGTCCTGATAGCTCAACACCGCGGTGGTCCGGGTGTGGTGTTGTCCCGGCCGCACCCGCGAGTCTCGCGCGTTGCTCTCGACGGTACCCGCCCACCCCGGCTGGGCGGGAGGACCAGCCTGCCCCCGCCACGCCGAACCGCCCGGGAAGTGCGGCCCGCTCGGCGTGTCGGAGGACATCGATTCAGTCGCCCGGTGGAATGGGCCGCGCCCACCCCGCCGAGTCCCGCACGCGCTGTCCGTTGTGCTGTCTGTCGGCTTCCAGGAGAGCCGCTCCGGCGCGGGCTACCCCGGCTGTGGCGAGGTCACGGTCAGCGCCGACGCGAATCTCCCACCACCGACCTTAACGAACGCGGGCGGCGTCGACTGGCCGACACCGCCCGCGTTCGCTCAAGGCTTCACTGCTTGTCGGTCGACCCCTCGGCCGACTCCGCCGCGGTCTCGCCGGCCGCGGCCGGCGTGGCGTCGGTCGCCTCCGCGTCGGCCGTCTCGGCCTGCTCGGCCTTGGGCTCGCCGAACAGCTCGTCGAGGTCCACGGTGTTGCCCGAGGCGTCCGTCACAGTGGCCTGGCGCACCACCGAGGCCAGCGCCTTGCCCCGCCGGACATCGGCGAAGATGGCGCCGAGCTGGCCGGACTGCTGGGCCCGCTGGACGTACTCGTCCGGGCTGATGCCGAAGCGCTGCGCCTGGTAGATGATCCGCTCGGTCAGCTCGTTGTCGGAGACGCTGACCTGCTCGGCGTCGGCGATGGAGTCCAGCACCAGCTGGGTCTTCACGGCCTTCTCCGAGGACTCGCGGATCTCCTCCTCGAACTGCTCCTTGGTCTGGCCCTGCTGCTCCAGCCACTCGACGAAGCGGTCCTCGTCGTGGTCGAACGGGTGCACCGCGTCGTGGCGGCGCACGTCGATCTCGCCCTGCACCACGCCCTCGGGCAGCGGCACGTCCACGGTCTCCAGCAGCGCGTCCAGCACCTTGTCCCTGGCCTGCACGCCCTGCTGCATCTGCTTGACCCTGGCCAGCCGCTCGCGCAGGTCGGCGCGCAGCTCCTCCAGCGTGTCGAACTCGCTGGCCATCTGGGCGAACTCGTCGTCGGCCTCGGGCAGCTGGCGCTCCTTGACGCTGGTCAGCGTCACCTGGACCTCGGCCTCGCGGCCGGCGTGCTCGCCGGCGACCAGGGTGGTCGTGAAGGTCTTGGTCTCGCCGGCGGAGGTGCCGATGAGCGCGTCGTCGATGCCCTCGATGAGCTGGCCGGAGCCGATCTCGTAGGACAGCCCGGAGGTGCGGGCGTCCTCGACGTCCTCCCCGTCGACCGTGGCGGCCAGGTCGATCAGCACGAAGTCACCCTGCTGGGCGGGCCGGTCCACGCCGGTCAGCGTGCCGAAGCGGGCCCGCAGCTCGTCGAGCTGGGTGGCCACGTCCTCGTCGGTCACCTCGACGTCGTCCACGGTGACCGAGAGTTCGCCGAACGCCGGAACGGTGATCTCCGGGCGGACGTCGACCTCGGCGGTGAACTCCAGGGACTGCCCGTCCTCGATCTTGGTCACCTCGAAGTCGGGGCGCCCGAGGGTGCGGACCTCACCGCTGTTCACGGCCTCCAGGTACTTGGCGGGGATGGCTTCCTGAACCACCTCGTCGAGCACCACGCCGCGGCCGAGCCGGGTCTCCAGGACACGCGCGGGCGCCTTGCCCGGCCGGAACCCGGGGATGCGCACCTGCTTGGCGAGCTTCCGGTACGCCCGGTCGAAGCTCGGCCGGAGCTCGTCGAACGGCACCTCGACGTTGATCCGGACCCGCGTCGGGCTCAAGTGCTCGACGGTGCTCTTCAACGTGGTCTCCTCGTTTCGATTCTCGCCCGCCCTACACCACGTGCGGACGCCGCCCGAGTTTAGGCGAGTACATCCGGGTGAACGCCTGCGGCCTGCCGCGGGATACCCCCAGCGACAGGCCGCAGCCCCGCAAGTCGGGCTGACAGGATTTGAACCTGCGACCCTCCGCTCCCAAAGCGGATGCGCTACCAAGCTGCGCTACAGCCCGCCCCACCCGTGGGTGGTGTGACAAGAGCGTAGCGCGACACGCTAGGCTTGTTCGCGCACCCCGTCGATCGGGGTGCACGCGGGTGTAGCTCAATGGCAGAGCCCCAGCCTTCCAAGCTGGTCATGCGGGTTCGATTCCCGTCACCCGCTCAGCGTACGTCGCAGCACGCCAGCAGGGGTGTCTCTCACTCGTGGGAGGCGCCCCTCGTGCGTGTCGGGCCCGGTTCCCACCACCTCGTCGCCGGCCGGCCCGCCGGCCATCGCCCGGGTGGGGTGCCCCTGGCGCGCGGTGGCGGAGCAGCGGGCGGTGGCCGCGCCTAGCGTCGAGTCCAGGGGTTCGTGTGCCCCACAGGATCGGGATGCCCCGCAGGATCGGGGAGCACCAGAGGGTCGGGTGCCCCAGTGGGTCGGGTGCTGCGGGGTTCGTGCGCGGGGAGGGCCGCCGTGGCTGGTCTGGATCGCCGGAATTTCGACTCGCCCGAGGAGGTCTGTCCGTTCGAGGACGACAAGGGCCGCCTCGACCTGGTCCACACCGAGGCTGGCGTGGTGGGCCGGGGCACGTTCCAGCCGGGCTGGCAGTGGTCGAAGCACGTCAAGCCGATCGTCCGGACGGACAGCTGCACGGCCAGCCACGTCGGTTACGTGATCTCTGGCCGGCTGCGGGTCCGGATGGACGACGGCGCCGAGGAGGAGTTCGGGCCGGCCGACCTGATCACCGTCCCGCCCGGGCACGACGCCTGGGTCGTGGGCGACCAGCCGTGCGTGATCGTGGACTGGACCGGCTACGGCGGGTACGCGCGGCCGCGCTGACCCTCGGCGGCGCACCCGGGGGCGGGCCCGCCCCCGGCCCTACGATGGGCGGCCGTGACGGCCGACTGCCTGTTCTGTCGACTCGTGGCGGGGGAACTGCCCGCCAGGGTGGTCCACGAGACCGACAGCGTGCTGACCTTCCACGACATCGACCCGAAGGCGCCAACCCACCTGCTGGCCATTCCCAAGCGGCACTACCGCGACGTGGGCGCCATGGTCGAGGCCGACCCGGGCCTGGCCGGGGAGGTCCTGGCGGCGGCGCACACCGCGGCCACGCTCGCCGGCATCCACACCTCCGGGTACCGGCTGGTGTTCAACACCGGCGCCGACGCCAGTCAGACCGTGTTCCACGTCCACTGCCACGTCCTCGGCGGCCGGCGGATGACCTGGCCGCCGGGCTGACCGGCGGCTGACCTGCCCGTGCCCGGGTGGGCCCGCACGCGCGGTGTCCCCGGCGCGCCCAGCTCACCGGCTGGTGGTCGCCCCGCATCGGGAACCAGATCGGTAGCGTCACCGTTGTCCGATTTGACGGCGGCAGATTGGCCGCTGGACATCCTGGAGGAAACCGTGGTCACCGCTGTGGTGCTGATCGCGCTCATCGTCATCGTGGTCGGCGGCGGCCTGATGTACGCGAAGAACAAGGCCGCCGCCCGGCAGAAGGAGCTGGACGACGCCAAGGCGGACGCCCGCAGGTGGGTCGAGCGGCTGGGCGGGCAGGTGATGAACCTCACCGGCACCGACCCCGCGTCCAAGCAGGCGCTGGCGGACGCGTCGGAGCGGTACACCGCGGCCGGCTCGCAGATGGAACAGGCGACCACGCCCGCGCAGTGCAAGCTGGTCACCCAGACCGCCATGGAGGGCCTGTACTACGTGCGCGCCGCGCGCAAGGCCATGGGCCTCGACCCTGGCCCGGAGCTGCCGGACCTGACCGGTCAGGGCAGGGCTGGCCAGGTCAGCGAGCACCGCAAGGTCGAGGTGGAGGGCCACCAGTACGAGGCGTCCCCCGATCCGGGCGCGCGCACCCCGCACTACTACCCGGGTGGCATGGTCGCCGGGCGGCCGGTGCCGCAGGGCTGGTACAGCGAGCCGTGGTGGAAGCCCGCGCTGGTCGCCGGCGCCTGGGGGGTTGGCTCGTTCCTGCTGTTCGACGCGATGTTCTCGGGCATGTCCGGGGTGCCGGCCGACGCGCTCAACGCCGCCTACGCCGAGGGCTACCAGGACGGCGCCGAGGCTGACGGCGGCGACGCCGGGGACGCGGGTGGCGACGCCGGTGGGGATGTCGGTGGCGACGCGGGCGGCGGCGACTGGAGCTTCGCCGACGGTGGCGGCGGCGACTGGGACTTCGGCGGCGGCGACTTCGGTGGTGGCGATTTCGGCGGCGGCGACTGGTAGGACCAGCGGGAGTTCTCCTCGGCTGGCCGGGACGCGTTCCCGGCCAGCCGCTGTGTTTTCCGGGTGTCCTGTCCAGTCGACGTCACTGGGCCGCGCGCCGGCTGGTGCGCGTGCTGTCCGGTCTGGCTCAGCCCCGGTGCGCCGGCTGGCAGGTGGGGCACCAGTAGAGGTTGCGTGCGGCCAGCTCGCGGGTGGCCACCGGGGTGCCGCACACCAGGCACGGCTGCCCGGTGCGGCGGTAGACGTAGACCTCGCCGCCGTGCCGGTCCTGGCGTGGGGGCCGGCCGGTGGCCTCCGGGGTGTGCTCGGGGCGCACGGTGTCGATCCGGCCGACCCGCACCCCCTCCCGCATGAGCAGCACCAGGTCGGCCCACAGCCGCTGCCACAGCTCGGCGCTCACCTGCCGACCGGGCAGCAGCGGGTCCACGCCGTGCCGGAACAGCACCTCGGCCCGGTAGACGTTGCCCACGCCGGCCAGCACCGACTGGTCGAGCAGCAGCACGGCCACGGGCTGGCGGGAGCGGGAGAGCCTGGCGAACGCCCGGTCCGGTTCGGCGTCCGCCCGCAGTGGGTCCGGCCCCAGCCGGTTGCGCAGCGCCTCCACCTCGGCGTCGGTGAGCAGTTCGCAGGTGTTGGGGCCGCGCAGGTCCGTCCAGTGCGTCTGCCCGGCCATGCGCATCCGCACCTGGCCGACCGGTTCGGTCACCGGCCGAGGCGCCTCGGTGAACGTCCCGTACAGCCCGAGGTGCACGTGCACCACCGCGTCCGGGCCGTAGACGTGGAACAGGTGTTTGCCGTGTGCCTCGGCCCGGGCCAGCACCCGCCCGTCGATCTGCGCGGCGGCGCGCGCGAACCGGCCCTGGGGGCTGGTCACCTCGACCGCGGCACCCGCGTAGCGGTGCTGGTGCAGTTGGGCGAGCCGGTGCAGGGTGTGTCCTTCTGGCATGCGGTGTTCTTCTACCGTCGCTTTCGTCGGGGAGGTCTTCGAGGTCTTCCGCCGGGCGCGGGGCGGCCGGGTGGCGGCTGCCCGGGGTGGGCGGGGCCGGGCGTCAGCCGGACAGCCAGGCGACCGCGGACAGCACCACGTAGAGCACCAGGCAGCCGGCGGCCACGAGCAGGCCCCGGCGCAGCACCGCGCCGCGCGGATCGGTTCTGTGGCGCAGCGCGACCACGACCCCGGCGATCATGGCGACGCACGTCACACCAAAGCCGTAGCCGATGAGCTGGACACCGATGCCCAGCCCGCAGGCCGGGCGGGCGTTCTCGTCGCAGCCGCCGCCCAGTGCGGGCACCAGGGCCGCCTGGGCATAGTACAGGGCGATGACGCCGGCAACGGTGGTCAACACCGCCACCAGCGGGGTCAGTGGCCAGAAGGTCGACTGTTGTTGGTCCTGCTCACGCACGTCACCCAGCCCCCTCAGGTTGGCTCAGGACGGTGGTAGTGCGGGTGGGGTCCCGGTCCGCTCGTAGTCGGCCAGCATCTGGATGCGCCGGACGTGCCGGGGATCCTCGGAGAACGGGGTCCGCAGGAACGCGTCCACGATGCGCAGGGCCTCCTCGGTGGTGTGCATGCGCGCACCGACCGCGATCACCTGCGCGTTGTTGTGCTCCCTGGCCAGGGTGGCGGTCTGCTCGTTCCAGCCGAGGGCGGCCCGGCAGCCGGGCACCTTGTTCGCGGCGATCTGCTCGCCGTTTCCGGAACCACCGATCACCACGCCCAGGCTGCCCTCGTCGGCCACCACCCGCAGCGCGGTCTGCACACAGTACGGCGGGTAGTCGTCCTGGGCGTCGTACGCCGCGGGGCCGACGTCGACCACCTCGTGGCCGAGTTCGGTCAGGTGCGTGACGAGGTGAGCCTTGAGGTCGAAGCCGGCATGGTCGGACCCGAGATACACGCGCACGTTCACTGAGTCTGCCATCAGTTCCGGGGCAGCGTCGCGTTGGGCGAGGCCAGCGGTGCCCGGGGATCGAGGTCGCCACCGACCGGGTGACGCGTCCGGGATAACCGGTCGACAGCGCGTGTTCGATCCGCTGGGATGCGTCACCCGGTTCGACGCACTGGGCAGGGACGAGCAGAACGGGGTGGAACGTGGTCGGGAGCGTGTTCCAGCAGCGGGGCCACCGGGTCCGGATGGAGTGGGGCGGCGAGGGGGTGACCGCGTTGGCCGGGCGGTGCGCGGTGCTGGTCGTGGTGGACGTGCTGTCCTTCGCCACCTCGGTGGACCTGGCTCTCGGCCGGGGCGGGCGGGTGCTGCCACTGCCCTGGCGGGACGAGCGGGCGGCTGAGGCGGCGCGGGCGGCCGGCGCGGTGCTGGCCGGCGAGCAGCGGTGGACCCTCCGGCCGTCGTCGCTGGTTGATCTGCCCAGGGGCACGCTGCTGGCGCTGCCCTCGCCCAACGGCGCGACGCTGTGCGCGCGGGCCGCCGGCGGCGGCTGCCGGGTGCTGGTCGGGTGTCTGCGCAACGCCCGCGCGGTGGCCGCGGCGGCGGTGCGGCTGGCTGGGGGCGGCCCGATCGGGGTGATCGCGGCCGGGGAGCGGTGGGGTGTGGTCGCCGGGCCGCTGCGCCCCGGCATCGAGGACCTGCTGGGGGCCGGCGCGGTGATCAGCGCGCTGGTGGAGTTCGGCCACGCCGGGCTGTCCCCGGAGGCCGAGGTGGCGGCGATCGCCTACCGGGGTGTGGCCGACGGCGACCTGGTCGCGGTGCTGGCGGGCTGCTGCTCCGGTCGGGAACTGATCGCACAGGGCGACGGTGACGATGTCGTGCTCGCCGCCGAGCACGGGGTGAGCGCGGTGGCTCCGGTGCTGGTCGACGGCGTGCTCGAACCGGCGTGACCGCTGGGCTAGCCTCGCCGCGTGGACGCGAGCGCGGCGCCGGAAACCGGGTGGTGGGTCGAGGTCGGCGACGGGGTGCTGGTCCGCAGGCACCGGGAACTGGACCTGTCCCTGGGGCTGGTCCTCGGCCAGGACCGCTGCCTGGTCGTGGACACCGGCGGCGACCAGGGCCAGGGCGCCGAGTGGGTGGCGGCGATCCGCGCGGTCACCACGCTGCCGTGGACGGTCGTGTTCACCCACGCGCACTTCGACCACTGTTTTGGAGCTGCCGAATTCTGGAGTGGAGCCTCCGAGTTCCGTTGTGGAAGTAGCGAGCACCATTCGGGTCGACCCGACCGCTCGATACAGGAGTTCCGATCCGGGGCTCACGAGTCCCACTTCCGAACTCAGGAGACCCGTTTCCGAACTCAGGAGGCCCACTTTCGAACTCACGAGTCCCGTTTCGGGACGGCGGACGCCCGTTCTGGAACAGACGGCGACCATCTCGGAGCGGAAGAAGGCCGGTGCGGGCGCGGAGAAAACCATCCTGGGGTGAGGCGGATCCACAGCGAGACGGATCAGTCCGCGCGCGGGCCGAAAGAAGGCCGCTCCCGGGCGGAGGCGCTCGGTTCCGGGGCGAAGGAGCCCGATTTCAGGACGGAAGAGTCCAGTGCCGGAGCGGAAAAGCCCGCTTTCGGGACGGAAGAGTCTTGTTTCGGGACGGAAGTGTCCAGTTCCGGGACGAATGGGCCCTGTTCCGGGGCGGAAGAGTTCGATTCCGGAGCTGCGGAGTTCCGGTCCGCGCCGATCTGGGCGCATCGGGGTTGTCGGTCGGAGTTGGTGGCCACCGGCGCGGCCCAGCGCGAGACCTGGGCGCGGCACTACGCCGAGGTGGGCCGGCCCGAGGTGGCTGCCCGGATCGCAGCGAGCGAACTGGTGCTGCCCGAGCGACTGGTGGACCGGCGCGCCGAACTGGATCTGGGCGGTCGACGGGTGGTGCTGGCGCACTTCGGTGCGGCGCACACCGATCACGACCTGGTGGTGCACCTGCCGGACGATGGCATCACCTTTGCCGGTGACCTGGTGGAGCAGGGGGCGCCGCCGGCGTTCGAGGACGCTCACCCACTGGACTGGCCGGGCGTGCTGGACGCGGTCCTGGCTCTCGGGGCGGACGTGATCGTGCCTGGTCACGGCGAACCGGTGGACCGGGGTTTTGTCCAGCGGCAGCGCGACGAACTGGCCGAACTGGCCGAACTGTGCCGCGCGGTGCGGGCCGGGGAACTCACTGCCGAGCAGGCCGTAGCCCGTTCGCCCTACCCGGCCGAGCCCACGCGCACCGCGCTGGCGCGAGTGGTCACTGGCTGACCGGCCCCACCGAACGCGGCCCAGGCAGGCGTCGACCACCCAACCGGCCACCAGCCCAGCGCCCACCAACCCAGCGCGCACCAGCCCAGCGCCCACCAGCCCAGCGGCCACCGTCCAGGGGCCACCAGGCGCGGCCCGATCAGGTCCGGCCAGATCCGGCCAGAGCCGGCCAGCGGTTCCCTTGAACGAGGCACGCGGGACAGGCCGGATCAGCTCGGGGGCGTGCGCCGGAACAGGCCGCCCGCACGCGGTTCAGACCGACCGGGCCGGGCTGGCTGTGGCCGAACCCCGAACTGGTCGGGCGAGCGGACCCGCCCGACCGGTCCCGGTCTGATCTGGTGTGCCGGCCGCGCCCGGGTCAGGTCTGGATGGACTTGATCTCGGAGAACTCGTCCAGGCCGTAGCGACCGAACTCGCGGCCGTTGCCGGACTGCTTGTAGCCGCCGAAGGGTGCGCTGGTGTTGAACGCCGCGCCGTTGATGTCCACCTGGCCGGTGCGCAGTTGCCGCGCCACGGCCATGGCCCGATCGGTGTCGGCGGAGAAGACCCCGCCGGCCAGGCCGTAGATGGTGGCGTTGGCGATCCGCACGGCGTCGTCCTCGTCGGTGTACGGCAGCACGGACAGGACCGGCCCGAAGATCTCCTCCCTGGCGATGGTCATCTCCGGGCGAACCCCGCCGAACACCGTGGGCCGCACGTAGAAGCCCCGGTCGAGCCCGTCGGGCGTGTCCGGGCCGCCGTGGGCCAGCACCGCGCCCTCGGCCACGCCGGTGCGGATGTAGTCGCGCACCCGCTCCCGCTGGGTGGCGGACACGGCCGGTCCGATCCGGGTGGTCGGTTCGGTGGGGTCGGCGGGCTGGTACTTGGCGGCGGTGGCGGCGGCCAGTTCGACGGCCTCGTCGTGCCGGTCGGCCGGCACCAGCAGCCTGGTCCAGGCGCTGCACGCCTGGCCGTTGTTCATGTAGCAGTTGGCGACCCCAATCTTGACCGCCTTGGCCAGGTCGGCGTCGTCGAGCACCACGTTGGCGGACTTGCCGCCCAGTTCGAGGGCGACGCGCTTGACGGTGTCGGCGGCCAGTGCCGCGACCCGGCGGCCCGCCCTGGTCGACCCGGTGAAGGACACCATGGCCACGTCCGGGTGGGCGGCCAGCGCCTCACCCACGACCGGCCCCACCCCGTGCACCAGGTTGAGCACCCCGGCTGGCACGCCGGCCTCAGCCACGACCTCGGCGAGCAGGCCGGCGGTGAGCGGGGCCAGCTCGCTGGGCTTGAGCACCACGGTGTTGCCCGCGGCGATGGCCGGCACGATCTTGGCGACCATCTGCTGCAGCGGGAAGTTCCACGGCGTGATCGCGCCGACCACGCCCACGGGTTCGCGCAGCACCAGCGAGTTGCCGATGCGTTCCGGCTCGAAGTAGCCGGCCTCGACCACCTCGGCGATCCCGGTGGCGATGGCCACCGGGTTGGGCACCTGCACCTTGCTGGCGAAGGTGATGGGGGTGCCCATCTCCGCGGTCATGGTGGCCGCCAGTTCCTCGGCGCGGGCGGTCAGGCCGTCGGCGATGCGCCGCACCGCCTTGGCGCGCTCGTCCACCGGCGTCCGCGACCAGCCGGGGAACGCCTGGTGCGCGGCGGCCACGGCGGCGTCCACATCGGCGGGCGTGCCCGACGGCACCTGGGCGATCACCTCTTCGGTGGCCGGGTTGACCACGTCGATCTGCTCGGCCGAGCCGTGCCGGCGTTCGCCGCCGATCAGGTGGCCTGTGTGCGTGGTGACCGGAGCCGCCATGGATCCATCCCTCCCGAGACCGTGTGACACCCGAGTGCACTGCGGGTCAAGGGTGTCACGCGGAATCGGCGGGAGCCAGTGGCCGACCACCCGCTGACGGGGGTGTTTCGATCAGGAGAAGTCCAGCTCTCCGGTGCGGGTGCGCTTGAGTTCGAAGAAGTACGGGTAGTCGGCGAGCAGGCGGGCGCCGTCGAAGATGCGGCCGGCCTCCTCGCCCCGAGGGATCCGGGTCAGCACCGGCCCGAAGAACGCGGTGCCGTCCACGTGGATGGTGGGGGTGCCGACGTCCATGCCGACCGGGTCCATGCCGGCGTGGTGGCTGGCGCGCAGCTCCTCGTCGTACTCGGTGCTGGTGGCGGCCTCGGACAGCTCGACGGGCAGGCCCACGTCCTGCAGTGCCTGCTTGGTGACCTCGACGAAGTCCCGGTTGCCCTGGTTGTGGATGCGCGTGCCCATGGCGGTGTACAGCGGGGCGAGCACCTGCTGGCCGTGGTGCTTCGCGGCGGCGATGGCCACCCGCACCGGACCCCAGGCCCGGTCCAGCAGCGCCCGGTAGTCCTCGGGCAGGTCGCGACCCTCGTTGAGCACGGCCAGGCTCATCACGTGGAAGTCGAGGTCGATGTCGCGGACCTTCTCCACTTCCAGGATCCACCGGGAGGTGATCCACGCGAACGGGCAGACCGGGTCGAACCAGAGGTCCACCTTGGCCCTGGTGCCGGTCTGCTGCTGCGCTTCAGTCATCTGCTTCTCCCCATTGGTTCCCCGCCGGGTGCGGTCCCGGCTGGGCCACTCGTGCGAGTGCTGTCGACTACCCACAACCGTGTGGGTGTTCCTCTTCATTCCCCTCGGCGGCGTCGTTCCCCCGGGGGAGGACCGGCCAGCTCGGGTACCCGCCGCGGTGTGGGGTGGGGCGACTCGGTGGGCGGCCACGCGGGCGGCTACCGGACGGGATGGCCGAACACGTGATTGGATGCGACTGTCGTGTTCATCCGAACCGTCTTCCGCTCTGCTCACGCCGCTTCGCGGCGCTGACGAACACATTCCGATAGACGAGGTGACCAGTGGCCGCACCCAACCTCACGCGCGACCAGGCCCAGCAGCGTGCGCACCTGCTGGAGGTGGGGTCCTACCAGATCGAGCTGGATCTCACCGACGGTCACGGAAAGCCCGGGACGGCCACCTTCCGCTCGACAACCACGGTGCGCTTCCGCAGCCGTGAGGTGGGTGCGTCGACCTGGATCGACATCGTGGCCGAGTCGGTGGAGCGAGCCGTGCTCAACGGTGTTGAGCTGGACGTCTCCGCCTACCGGGAGGACGACGGCATCGCCCTGCCGGACCTGGCCGAGAACAACGAGCTGACCGTGTGGGCGAACTGCCGGTACATGAACACCGGCGAGGGCCTGCACCGGTTCGTGGACCCGGTGGACAACGGGGTGTACCTGTACTCCCAGTTCGAGACCGCCGACGCCAAGCGCATGTTCACCTGCTTCGACCAGCCCGACCTGAAGTCCACCTACCAGCTCACCGTGGTCGCGCCCAACGACTGGAAGGTGATCTCCAACGCCCCGGCCGAGCGGGTCGAGACCCAGACCGGGCCGGACGCGGCCGCCGCGCCGGTCAGGCACGTGTTCGAGACGACCAAGCCGATGTCGACCTACCTGGTCGCGCTGGTCGCCGGCCCGTACGCCGAGTGGCGTGACGAGTACCGCGACGAGCAGGGCAGCATCCCGCTGGGCATCTACTGCCGGGCGTCGCTGGCCGAGTTCATGGACGCGGACCGGCTGTTCACCGAGACCAAGCAGGGTTTCGGCTTCTACCACCGGGCCTTTGGCGTGCGCTACCCGTTCGGCAAGTACGACCAGTGCTTCGTGCCGGAGTTCAACGCGGGCGCCATGGAGAACGCGGGCTGCGTGACCTTCCTGGAGGACTACGTCTTCCGCAGCCGGGTCACCGGCTACATGTACGAGCGGCGTGCCGAGACCGTGCTGCACGAGATGGCGCACATGTGGTTCGGCGACCTGGTGACCATGCGCTGGTGGGACGACCTGTGGTTGAACGAGTCGTTCGCCACGTTCGCCAGTGTGCTGGCGCAGGCCGAGGCCACCGAGTACAAGCACGCCTGGACCACGTTCGCCGCGATCGAGAAGTCCTGGGCCTACCGGCAGGACCAGCTGCCGTCGACGCACCCGGTGGCCGCGGACATCCCGGACCTGCAGGCCGTCGAGGTCAACTTCGACGGCATCACCTACGCCAAGGGCGCCAGCGTGCTCAAGCAGCTGGTCGCCTACGTGGGCCTGGACAACTTCCTGTCCGGCCTGCGGGTGTACTTCGACAAGCACGCCTGGGGCAACGCCACCCTGGCCGACCTGCTGGCCGCGCTGGAGGAGGCCTCCGGCCGGGACCTGTCCTGGTGGAGCGCGGAGTGGCTGGAGACCACCGGCCTGAACCTGCTGCGGCCGAAGTTCTCCGTGGACGACAACGGCAGGTTCACCGAGTTCGCCATTCTGCAGGGGCCGGCGCGGCCGGGTGGGGGCGAGCTGCGCACGCACCGGCTGGCCGTGGGTGTCTACGACGAGGACGACAACGGCAAGCTGGTGCGGGTGAACCGGGTGGAGCTGGACGTGTCCGGTGAGCGCACCGAGGTGCCGCAGCTGGTCGGTGCCGCCCGGGGCAAGCTCGTGCTGGTCAACGACGACGACCTGACCTACTGCACGATGCGGCTGGACAACGACTCGCTGGCCACGCTGATCGACCGGATCTCCGACATCACCGAGCCGCTGCCGCGCACCCTGTGTTGGTCGGCGGCGTGGGAGATGACCCGTGAGGCCGAGTTGAAGGCCCGCGACTTCGTCAACCTGGTGCTCGGCGGGGTGGGCGCGGAGACCGAGGTCGGGGTGGTGCAGCGGCTGCTGCTGCAGGCCCAGACCGCGTTGTCCTCCTACGCGGACGCGTCCTGGTGGGACACCGGCTGGCAGCGGTTCGTGTCCACCGTGCTCGACCTGGCCCGTTCGGCCGAGCCGGGCTCGGACCACCAGTTGGCCTACGTCAACTCGTTGACCAACTCGGTGCTGGACGCGGACACGCTGGCCGTGCTGCGGGGCTGGCTGGACGGTTCGGACGTGTTGCCCGGCCTGGTCGTGGACACCGACCTGCGCTGGCGGCTGCTGCAGGCGTTGACCGCGCACGGCGTGGCCACCGAGGCGGACATCACCGCCGAGGCGGAGCGCGACGCGACCGCGACCGGACAGCGCCGGGCCGAGCGGGCCAGGGCGCTGCGGCCCACGCCGGAGGCCAAGGAGGAGGCGTGGCAGCGGGCGGTGTTCGACGACGACATGCCCAACGCGGTGAACGAGGCGATCATCTCCGGCTTCCCCCACCCGGGGCAGAAGGCGCTGCTCGCCCCGTACGTGCGGCGCTACTTCCAGGACGTGGCCGGGGTGTGGCAGCGCCGGTCCAGTGAGCGGGCCCAGCCCGTGGTGATCGGCCTGTTCCCGGCGTGGGCGGTGGAGCAGGCCACGGTGGACGCGGCCGACGAGTGGCTGGCCGGTGACCACCCGCCCGCGCTGCGCCGCCTGGTGTCCGAGGGCCGCGCCGGCATCGTCCGGGCGCTGGCGGCGCAGGAGTTCGACCGCGCCTGACCCCGCGAGAACAGCGAGAACAGCGAGAACAACACGAGCAGGGCGCCGCACCGGATCTGGTGCGGCGCCCTGCTCGTTGTTCTGGTCCTGCTAGCTCCGGGGTGCGGGGCCGGCCTGGTCGGCGAGCATGCGCAGGCCGCTCACCAGGCCCCCGATCAGGTCACCCTCCCGGAAGGAGGCGACCATGCTCATCACGGCCAGCTTGCAGCCCCGGTCGGACAGCCGCCGGTGGGACTCCTCGCCGGTGACGACCTCCACCGCGCGCTGCCCTGGCGAGACCGCGACCAGCACGGCGTTGCTGGCCGCCTGTCCCATGGCGGCGTGCAGCTGTTCGGCCCGCTGCCGGGTGTCCTCGCCGAGTTCACCCAGGTAGACGCTGAAGTCCAGGCCGGTCTCCCGGGAGCCCAGGGTCAGCGCCTCGTCCAGGCTGGCCAGCTGGCCCGCGCTGAACGGCAGCTTGGGGCGGGACACGACGTGGGTCCTGGCGACCGAGATCCGGCCGCTGATCGTCACCGCCTCGCCGACGCCCAGCTCTCGGCCGGCGTCTGGCTGCGCGCCCTGACGTTGCACCACATCACCAGCTACCACGGGCACCTCCCCGCGCGGTCGCCGGCCGCGAGCCGGCCGCGCCCTCCTGGCCTGCGTCATTCAGCGTGGCGTCGGCGGCGGCCAGGGCAACGTTCTGCAGCGGCTCCAGGCCGCCCGGGTTGGCCGACCACCACACGGGCTCAAAGGTCCACTCCTGGCCAGCGCGGTACCTGGGCTTGCGAGCGGCCCTTGGCGCCAGTGTCATCAGCGCGATCACGCCGTAAATGGCCAGCGGGATCAGCGCGAAGACAAGAACGGTCTCCACGACGGTCACGACCGGTACGTTAACCGATCCTGGCGCAGCTCACCGACTCAGGTGTGTCCTCGACCGGCCGGCGTACCCGCGTCCCAGGATCCGGTCACCCCTGGTTGACGCTGGGTAGTGTCACTCCCCCGATCAGGGCGAATCAGCGGGGGCCGCCAGTTGCCACGGGATGGCCGCGCATCTGGCCGCGTCCATCCGGCCGCAGACCGGACGGCGGCAAATGGCGGACGTTTTGGTGGCTTGTCCAGCGCAGCGAACCCTCCTAGCTTTTTCACCTGTACGGACCTTGCGGATCAGTTTTTCAGCCTATTTTGGGCTGCCCAGCCGGTGGAGGGACACAGCATGCACACCGCAACTGCACCCGTTCAGACCAGGATTTCCACCCGTTCGAGCCAGAATTGGTCACACACTCGTTACGGAGTGAATTCATTGCGGGCTGTTGAGGCGACTGACTCGGTTCGTATCACCGCCATGGATGACTCCGTCCGCATTACCGCCACGCACGGTTTCATCCCGTTCGTCCCCGGCACAGCCACCGCCGCCGGTTCCGTCCGGATCACCGGGATCGCCGACGCGGCCCGGATCACCGCGGTCGACGGCTCGGTCCGGATCACCGCATTGGATGATTCCGTCCGCATCACCGGACTGGCCGGCTCGGTGCGCAGCACCGCGCACCGCGGTTCCGTTCGGATCACCGCGGCGGACTCGGTGCGCATCACCGGTTCGGTGCGCATCACCGGTTCGGGCGACCCCGTGGGCGGGAAAGCCGTCATGGACGGTTCCGTGCGCATCACCGCACTGGCCGATTCCGTCCGCATCACCGGCCACCACAACTCGGTGCGCATCACCAGCCGCGCCGACTCCGTGCGGATCACCTCGGCCGCCGATTCGGTGCGGATCACCGGCCACGACCGCTCGGTCCGCATCACCAACCGCGCCGACTCCGTGCGCATCACCAGCTCCGTCCGGATCACCGCACGTGACGGTTCGGTGCGGATCACCGCGCTGGCCGGTTCGGTCCGCATCACCGGGCGCGCCGGTTCGGTGCGGATCACCTCGGCCGCCGACGGCTCGGTCCGCATCACCGGGCGCCAGGACTCCGTGCGGATCACCGGGCACCTGGACTCGGTGCGGATCACCTCGGTGGCCCCCGGCTCGGTGCGCGGCACCACGCGCCAGCGGTTCGCCCGGCCCGGGGGCAGGAGCGAGTACGCGCTGGCGGCGTGATGCGCCCGCACAGGTCAGGCGGCTTCTCCCAGGTAGGGCAGCCACAGCGGGTCCGTGTCGGTGACCCCGGCCAGCAGCCGCCAGTGCGGGCCCCGGGGCGCGACCGGCACCACCCGCAGCCGCCACCCCAGCTCCGAGAGCAGCTTGTCCGCCTTGCGGTGGTTGCACTTGGCGCAGCAGGCCACGCAGTTCTGCCAGGTGTGCTGGCCACCCCGGCTGCGCGGCACCACGTGGTCGATGGTCTCGGCCCGGCCACCGCAGTAGGCGCAGCGGTAGCGGTCCCGCAGCATCAGACCGGCCCTGGTCATCGGCACCCGGCCGCGGTAGGGCACGCGGACGTAGCTGCTCAGCCGGATGACCGAGGGCACGACCACCGTCGACGACGACGAGTGCAGCACCAGGCCGGCGGGATCGCCGTGCACCACCTCGGCCTTGCCACGCACGACGAGCACCACCGCCCGGCGCAGTGGCAGCGCGGTCAGGGGTTCGAAGGTGGCGTTGAGCAGCAGGACCCGCCGCCGGCTCCAGCCGGGCGAGCGCGGCGACCCGGCGCGGTCCGATCCGTCCCGGATCGCGTCGATCGCGGAATTGGCCACCTCGCGCACCACCAGGCTGGCCACCGCGGTGGGCTGGGGCGGCCCCTGTCCACCGCTGGGCCGACTGGCCAGTGCTGTGTCCGAGCCCATTGGGCAAGCCGAGGCTCTCGGCACCACCCCAGCAGGGGAGCCGATCGGAGTCGGTTGTCGGTCGGGCACGCGACCACCTCCACCGGTTCGGCCACTAGTCGACCACAAAACCAGCCCCGAACGCACGTGTGATACGTGACGTGTCATTGAGCCGTGGCCGATCACCCGCCGCATCCCCCGGACGCGTCAGGGCTATTGGTGATGGTTTTCACACGGCTCGTTAGGGTCGTGCCCGTGACTGAACCCGTGTCCGGGGCGCTTCCCGCCACGATGATCTATCCCCCTGCCCAGCGCTTGGACCTGGTCGAAGACCTGCACGGCCACCAGGTGCCCGACCCCTACCGCTGGCTGGAGGACCCCGACGACCCCCGCACAGCCGAGTGGTCGCAGGCGCAGGACCTGCTGGCCCGGTCCTGGTTGGACGCCCTGCCCGGCCGTGCGGAACTGGCCGAGCGGCTGCGCGGACTGCTGCACACCGGCGCCATCACCCCGCCCACCTGGCGCGCCGGACGCGCGTTCTTCACCCGGCGCGGCCCGGGCCAGGACCACCCCGTGCTGGTGCTGCGGGAGCGGGACGGCGCCGAGCGGGTGCTGCTCGACGTGAGCGAACTCGACCCGACCGGCCGCACCACCCTGGACACCTGGTCGCCGAGCCCGGACGGCCGCCGGCTGGCCTACCAGCTCTCGGTGGGTGGCAACGAGCAGTCGCTGCTGCACGTGGTGGACGTGGACTCGGGTGCGTTGCTGGAGGGGCCGATCGACCGGTGCCGGTACTCGCCGGTGGGCTGGCTGCCCGGCGGCGAGGAGTACTTCTACGTCCGCCAGCTCGATCCGGCGACCCTGCCCGAGGACGAGCGGCTGTTCCACCGCCGGGTGTGGCGGCACCGGGTGGGCGCCGACCCGGACACCGACCTGGTGGTGCTCGGCGAGGACCTCGACCACACCTACTACTACGGGCTGTCCGTGTCGCCCAGTGGGCGGTGGCTGCTGGTCAACGGGGTGCCCGGAACGGTGCGACGGAACTCGGTGTGGATCGCCGAACTCACCGACGACACGCGTGAGCCGGTGTTCACCGAGGTGCTGGCGGCCGAGGCCGGGGCCCGCTGCGTCGCCTGGGTGGATGTCGACGACCGGCTGTACCTGCTGACCACCCTGGACGCGCCGCGGTTCCGGCTGTGCGTGGCCGACCCCCGGCGGCCCCAGCCCGAGCACTGGACCGAGTTGATCGCCGAACAGCCCGACTCGGTGCTGGAGTCCGTGGAGCTGGTGCGCGCGCCCGAACCCACCCTGGTGGTGGCCAGGACCAGGCACGCCGTGTCCGAACTGCACCTGCACGACGCCGCCACCGGCGCGCACCAGGCCCGGGTCGCCCTGCCGGGCACGGGCACGGTGCACCGGATGACGACGGTGGACCCGGCGACCGCCGAGGGCGCGGACACCGTGTGGTTCGGCTGGTCGGACTTTGTCAGCCCGCTGTCGGTGCGGCGGTTGTCGCTGCGCACCGGGCGGGTGGAGCTGGCCGCGGCGGCGCCGGGGGTGGACGCGGCCGACGTGCCGGCCGACGTGCACACCCAGCAGGTGGAGTACACCTCGCTGGACGGCACCACGGTGCGGATGTTCGTGGTCGCCCCGGTGGCGCGGCCGGACCGGCCCAGGCCGACGCTGCTCACCGGTTACGGCGGCTTCGGCGTCGGCCGCGGCCCCGGCTACAGCGCGTCCACCCTGGCCTGGGTGCAGGCCGGGGGCGTGTGGGTGCACGCGTCCCTGCGCGGCGGCGACGAGGAGGGCGAGCAGTGGCACCACGCCGGCATGCGGGAGCGCAAGCAGAACGTGTTCGACGACTTCCACGCGGCGGCTGAGCGGCTGGTCCGGGACGGCTGGACGATTCCGCAGCAGCTGGCCATCATGGGCGGCTCCAACGGTGGCCTGCTGGTGGGCGCGGCCCTGACCCAGCGTCCCGAGCTGTACGCGGCCGTGGTGTGCTCGGCGCCGCTGCTGGACATGGTGCGCTACGAGCGCTTCCTGCTCGGCCGGCTGTGGGCCGAGGAGTACGGCAGCGCCAGCGTGCCCGAGGAACTGGCGTGGCTGCTGGCGTACTCGCCCTACCACCAGGTCCGGCCGGACGTGGCCTACCCGGCGGTGCTGTTCACGGTGTTCGAGTCGGACAGCCGGGTCGACCCCAACCACGCGCGCAAGATGTGCGCGGCACTGCAGCACGCCACCACCAGTGACTCGACCAAGCACCCGGTGCTGATCCGGCGGGAGACCGAGGTCGGCCACTCGGCCCGGTCGGTGGCCCGCACCGTCGACCTGCTCGTGGACGAACTGAGCTTCCTGGCCGGGGCCACCGGGCTTGACCTGACCGGCCTGGGCCGGACACTGGGCTCACCACGCTCCGGCGTGCCGGCCTGATCGTGGTCGTGGCTGTTCGTGATCACCGCCTGATCGTGATCAGGGCAGCCGACCGGACAGCGCCGGCAGGGCGGTGGGCAGTGGTTGGCGGGACAGCGGACAACGTGATCGTGGAGGAAGTGGCCCGGTGGGCGAGACAGTCGACGAGTTAAGCCAGAGATCGACGGAAGCCGCGAACTGGTTTTCCCAGAACTGGCCGACGATCGTCGCCAAAGCTGGTCAGATCGTGCTCATCCTGCTGATCGCGTTCGCCGCGCGGCTGTTACTGCGGCGCCTGATCGACGGGCTCACCAAGGGCAGCAGCAGCGGGAACGTGCCGGTGCTGCTGCGGCCGCTGCGGGAACGCGCCCCGCAGGCGCTCGGCCAGCTGCTGTCGGAGCGGCGCGAGCAGCGCGCCAGGACGATCGGCTCGGTGCTGAAGTCGATCACCACGTTCCTGGTGTACGGGACCGCGGCCATGATGGTGCTCGCCCAGTTGGGCATCCAGCTGGCCCCGGTGCTGGCCTCGGCCGGGATCGCCGGGGTCGCGCTGGGTTTCGGCGCGCAGAACCTGGTGCGCGACTTCCTGTCCGGGATCTTCATGATGCTGGAGGACCAGTACGGCGTCGGTGACGTGGTGGACGTGGGTCCGGCGACCGGCACGGTGGAGGCGGTTGGCCTGCGGGTGACCACGTTGCGCGATGTCAACGGCACGGTGTGGTACGTCCGCAACGGGGAGATCCTGCGGGTGGGCAACTCCAGCCAGGGCTATGCCGTGGCCGTGGTCGACCTGCCGCTGGGTTACGGCGCGAACGTGGACCGGGCCACGAAGCTGGTGGACATGGTCGCCAGCGAGGCGGTCGAGCAGGAGCCGCTGGCCGCGGACGTGCTGGAGCCGCCGGAGGTGCTCGGCATCGAGAAGGTCACCGCGGAGAGCATCACGCTGCGGCTGACCGTGAAGGTGCGGCCGGGCCGGCAGTGGGGGGTGCAGCGGGCGTTGCGCGCCAAGATCATGGCCGCGTTCGAGGCCGCCGGCATCGAACCGCCGCTGGGCCGCTGGCTGAACAGCCCGACCGGATCGATCGGTTCGGCCGGTTCGGCCAGTTCGGTGAGCCCGGTCGGTTCGGCCGGTTCGGTGAGCCCGGGTGATCCGGTGAACAGCAACTGACCAGCCGGGCGCGGGCCCGGGGCGGGGCCGGTGGCCGAGGAGTCGGGAAGCAATCCGCCGCCCCGTAACGTTGTGTCAACGAGGCGGTCGGGCCAGGTCGGTACCTGACCCGGCCGCCTCGCAGTGCGTTCGTCAGAGCCGGGATGGGGAGCTGTGGGCAATCCGGAATCGTTTTACCAGGCTGTGGGTGGGGAGCAGACGTTCCGGGGGATCGTTTCCCGCTTCTACGCCGAGGTGGCCAAGGACGAGGTGCTGCGGCCGCTCTACCCGGAGCAGGACCTCGGCCCGGCCGAGGAGCGGCTGCTGCTGTTCCTGATGCAGTACTGGGGCGGCCCGCACACCTATTCGGAGCGGCGCGGTCACCCGAGGCTGCGGATGCGCCACGCCCCGTTCCAGATCGGCCCGATCGAGCGGGACGCGTGGCTGCGGTGCATGCGGGTGGCGGTGGACGAGGCCCCGCTCACCGAGGAGCAGCGCCAGCAGCTGTGGCAGTACCTGGAGATGGCCGCGCACAGTCTGATGAACTCCTGGGGCTGACCCCCGCCTGGTTGGAGCTGTCCCGGTTGGAGCTGTCCTGGTTGGGTGCTCCCCCGGCGGGCACCGCGCCGGTTCGGTGGTGGTGATCGTCACCACATGAATCGATGATGGACAGGGATTTCACGCTCAGCGATTTTTTGCCTCCCCCGGAAGGGCAGACCAGGGCACTGGTCGGATGGCAGGATTACTCTTCGTGCGACGCTCCGCCGACCTTGAAGAGATCGCCGACGAGTCGAGCTGGTGGCGCGACGCCGTCTTTTACCAGGTCTACGTCCGATCGTTCGCCGATTCCAACGGCGACGGCGTCGGCGACCTGGACGGCGTCCGCAGCCGGCTTGGCTACCTGGAGTTACTGGGGGTGGACGCCCTCTGGCTGACGCCGTTCTACCGCTCCCCCATGGCCGACCACGGCTACGACGTGGCCGATCCCCGGGATGTCGACCCGCTGTTCGGTGACCTGGACGGTTTCGACCGGCTGGTGGCCGAGGCACACGAGCGCGACATCCGGGTGACCGTCGACCTGGTGCCCAACCACACCAGCGACCAGCACGAGTGGTTCCAGGCGGCACTGCGCGCCGGCCCGGGCAGCCCGGAGCGGGAGCGGTACCTGTTCCGCGACGGCGGGGGCGAGCGGGGTGAGCTGCCACCCAACAACTGGACCAGTGTGTTCGGCGGCCCGGCCTGGACCAGGGTCGCCGACGGCCAGTGGTACCTGCACCTGTTCGCCCGGGAGCAGCCCGACCTGAACTGGGCGCATCCCGACGTGCGCGACGACCTGGCCCGCACCCTGCGGTTCTGGCTGGACCGGGGCGTGGACGGGTTCCGCATCGACGTGGCGCACGGCATGGCCAAGCCCAGCCACCTGCCCGACATGCCGACGCCGGCGAGCGGCCCGGAGCTGGTGCTGCGGGACGAGGCCGCTGATCCCCGGTTCGACGACGACGGGGTGCACGACATCCACCGGATGATCCGCGCGGTGATCGACGAGTACCCGGACCGGATGGCGGTCGGGGAGATCTGGGTCACCGACGACGAGCGGTTCTCCCGCTACCTGCGGTCTGACGAACTGCACCTGGGTTTCAACTTCCGGCTGGTCAGCGCCGAGTTCGAGGCGGACGCGATCCGGTCGGCCATCGAGCACTCGCTGGGCACGGTCGCGTCGGTGAACGCGCCGGCCACCTGGACGCTGTCCAACCACGACGTGGTCCGGCACGTCACCCGCTACGGCGGCGGCCGGCGCGGGGTGGCGCGGGCGCGGGCCATGGCCCTGGTCGAGCTGGCCCTGCCCGGCGTGGTGTACCTGTACAACGGCGAGGAGTTGGGGCTGCCCAACGTGGACCTGCCGAGCTGGGCGTTGCAGGACCCGGTGTGGGAGCGCTCCGGCCACACCGAACGCGGCCGGGACGGCTGCCGGGTGCCCATTCCGTGGGAAGGCGGGGAGCCGCCGTTCGGTTTCGTGGCCGACGGACACCGCGACGGCGCGTCGGGTCTGGCGTCGAACGCGTGGCTGCCCATGCCGGCGGAGTGGGCCGCGCTGACCGTGGAAGCCCAGATCGAGGACCCGAACTCGATGCTGTCCCTGTACCGGCAGGCCCTGGAGATCCGCAAGTCCAGTCCGGGCTTCACCGGTACCGAACTGGAGTGGTACGGCGCGCCGCCCGGGTGCTTCGCGTTCCGCCGCAAGGGCGGTGGCCTGATCTGCGCGTTGAACACGTCGGCCGTGTCGGTGCCGCTGCCCGCCGGTGCGGTCGTGCTGTCCAGCGGCCCGATGGACGGCGACCTGCTTCCGCCGGACACGGCCGTGTGGCTGCTGTGACCGCCGGATAGCGCTACCGCTACCTGAGGACACTGTTTCCGGGAGGGATTGTTTCTGCCGGCCGCGGTAGCCGGTGAACGCAGTGTCCGTCGCAGACGGTTTCCGGTGGACACTGTTTCCGTCGGCCACTGTTTCTGCTGGATGCTGTTTCCGTCAGCTGCGAGATGGCCACCCGGCCCTGTGGGTAACGGTGGTGGCCACTCCGGCCCTGGCTGAGCCGGTGGTGGCCACTCCGCTGGACACCGCTGTGCTCGACGCCGCTGTGCTCGGCACTGGCTCGACACCACCGTGCTCGACACCGCTGGCTCGACACCGCCGCGTTCGCTGAGCCGGGCGCCGCGGGTGGGCCAGCTGGCCCGCTGTTGGTGGGCGGCCGAGCCAGCCTGTCGAGGCGCCGGTCGTGGTCGGGTCAGACCAGCAGCGGCAGCAGGGCGTGCCGGCGACGGACGATCGCGCCGTAGCGGGCGTCAATGCGCAGCCACGCGTCGGTAGCGGTCACCCGGACGTTCTCGCCGCCTTCGCCGCCACCGAGAAAACCCATTCCGGACAGGGCGAACAGGCAGCGCAGCGGCACCTTGACCTCCAGTCCGCTGCCGCTGACCGTGAGCACGGTCTGGTCCAGCAGCGAGGCCGGCGGGGTGCCGTGCGGGCCGGGGTTCTCCCGTGCCAGGGCCACGCCCCGGTCGGTCAGCTCGGACAGCACCGAGGCGGGCAGTTGGTCGACCGGCTGCCAACCCTGGGTGGGTGGCAGTGCGGAACGCCACAGCAGGTCCTGGGCGTGCCCGGGGTCGATCCGCGCGCTTCTGGACACGGCCAGTCCGGCCAGCAGGTCACTGCCGGCCACGGACAGGTCGGCCGGTTCCACCCGGCCCGGCACCGATCGGGTGACCAGCACGTCGAACGGGGTCACCGCCCACAGGTCGAGCAGTTGTCGGCCGGTGTCGTGGCCGGCTGGTTCGCGGTTGCGCAGCCGCACCACGGTCTGCGGCTCCAACCGGACCGCCCTGGCCACGAACGCGCCGATGTCGTCCCGCTCGGCCGGGTCGGTCAGGATCAGCTCAGCCACTGGTCACTCCGGCTCTCCACCCGGCGAGGAAGTCGCGCTCGGCGTCGGTGAGCCGGCGGGGCCGGGCGGTTTTCACGTTGTACGGAACCATCAGGGTCTCGGCGGTGGCGACGACCGCGCTGGCCGCGGCCCGGCTGCTGCGCACGGTGTAGTCGAGCGTGAAGGAGGCCGAGCGGAGTTCCCGCACGGACATCTCCACTCGCACGTCCTCGCCGGTGAACAGCAGCGGGGTGTGGTAGTCGACGGCCAACCGGGCGACCACGACTCCGCTGGCCATGTCCACGGCTTCGTGCCTGGCTGCCTCGCCGAACAGCAGCGCTATCCGCGCTTCCTCAAGCAACGTCACCGTATTCGCATGGTTGACGTGTCCGAAAGCGTCCATGTCAGACCACCGTGGACGCACTTCGGTTACGAACACACCCAAGGAAAGCGCCTCCTGCCTTGGATCTCCGGCGGACTCATGACCCTAGTGGATCACTGCCATCCGAAAAGCCTCCGGTCGTGTCTAGTTGGGTGGCCGACCGCGCGAGTGCCGTTCAGCACGGGTGCGCGTGCCCTTACCACAACCCGTGGGCGGTACCGGCGGATTCAGCCGTCTGGGGCACAGGTTGTCCACACCCTCCCGGGTTGTCCACAGGCCCGGTCTCCGCCACGTGCACGGCCCGGGGGCGCCGATAGGCTGGACCCGGGGTCGCCCCCCTGGGAGGGCGGGGGGCTGGCCTGGGGAGTTTCGCGGCCGTTGTCGCGGTAACCGGGCGGGTGGGCCGGCCCAGCCACACGAACGTATCTGGCCACACGCACCAGTGTGCGTCCGGGGCCGGGCCGGTCAACAGCCCGGCCCCGGATCGGCACCGGCACGCCCTGGCGGGCCGCGCCGCCGGGCTCAGCGGTCGCGCCAGCGGCGGCGGCGCAGCGCCGGGCCGGCGGTCAGGGCGACCACAGGGGGGTCACCGCACGATGCTGCGGATCTGCCTGGCCGCCACCGACAGCGTGGCCAGGTCCTGCCGGCCGGCCCGCTTGATCTCCTGCAGTGCCGCCCTGGCCCGACCCAGCCGGGACGCGTTGGTCTCCTCCCACCGGGCGATCTTCTCCTCGGGGCTGTCCCCGGGGTCGCTGTCCCGCAGCACGTCCACGGCGATGGCCCGCAGCGACGAGTACAGGTCGTCGCGCAGGGCCAGCCGGGCCAGCGCGTGCCAGCGGTTGCCCCGTTCCAGCGCGCTCACCGCGCTCAACATCTGGTCGATGTCCAGGTGGTTGGACAGCGCGTAGTACAGCTCGGCGGTCTCCTGGGGGCTGCGCTCCGCGCCGGCCGACGCGCCCTCGCGTTCGGCCAGCTCGGCCACCTCGGTGATGTCGAGCAGACCGTAGGTGTAGAGCAGCGCGGCGACCCGGTTGGCCAGCGGTTCGGGCACGCCGCGTGCCACCAGCCGCTGTGCGTCCATGCTGACCTGCTCCCGCTCGCGGCCCTGCAACAGGGTCATCATCTGCGGTGCGAGCTGGCCGACCACCCGGGAGAACCGGGCGATCTCCGAGCCGATCGGCAGCGGCTGCGGCCGGTTGGCCAGCAGCCAGCGGGACGCGCGGTCCAGCAGGCGCCGGCTCTCCAGCACCATGTCGTCGGCCACCTCGGTCGGCACCACGTTGTCCAGCGCCCAGATGTCCCGCCACAGCGTGGGCAGGTCGAACACGGTGGTGACCACGGTGTAGGCGCGGATCGCGTCGGTCGCCGAGGCACTGGTCTCCTCGGCCAGCCGGTACGCGTAGGACACCCCGCCGCCGTCGACCACCTGGTTGACGATCAGGTTGGTGATGATCTCCCGGCGCAGCGGGTGCTCGGGAATGGCGTCACCGAACCGCTCCCGCAGCTGGGTCGGGAAGTACTCGGGCAGCCGCTGCGCGAAGGTCTCCGCCTCGGGCAGGTCGCTGGCCAGCATCTCCTCCTTGAGGGCCAGCTTGGCGTGGGCCAGCAGGGTGGCCAACTCCGGTGAGGTCAGGCCCTGCCCGGCCTTGTCCAGCTCCTTGAACTGCTGGACGGTGGGCAGTGCCTCCAGCTTGCGGTCCAGCCCGGCGTGCTCCTCCATGTCGGCGACCAGTCGGGCGTGCACGGGAAGCATGGCGGCGGCGTGCGCGCGGCTGACCCCGAGCACGGCGTTCTGCCGGTAGTTGTGCGCCAGCACCAGTTCGGCGACCTCGTCGGTCATCTCGCCGAGCAGTTCGTCACGCTGCTGCTGGCCCAGCCGCCCCTGGCTGACCAGGTGGTCGAGCAGCACCTTGATGTTGACCTCGTGGTCGGAGCAGTCCACGCCGGCCGAGTTGTCCAGGGCGTCGGTGTTGACCTTGCCGCCGGCGCGGGCGAACTCGATCCGGCCGCGCTGGGTCAGGCCGAGGTTGCCGCCCTCGCCGATCACCTTGACGCGCAGCTGCGCCCCGTCCACGCGGACCGCGTCGTTGGCCTTGTCGCCCACCTCGGCGTTGCTCTCGGTGGACGCCTTCACGTAGGTGCCGATGCCGCCGTTCCACAGCAGCTGCACCGGCGCCAGCAGGATCGCCTTGATCAGTTCGGCCGGGGACAGCCGGCGCACCTCGTCGGGCAGGCCCAAGGCGGCGCGCATCTGCTTGCTGATCGGCACCGACTTGGCGGTGCGCGGCCACACCCCGCCGCCCTCGCTGATCAGGGTGCGGTCGTAGTCGTCCCAGGAGGACCGGGGCAGGGCGAACAGCCTGGCGCGTTCGGCGAAGGAGCGGGCCGCGTCCGGGGTGGGGTCGACGAACACGTGCCGGTGGTCGAAGGCGGCCACCAGACGGATGTGTTCGGACAGCAGCATGCCGTTGCCGAACACGTCGCCGGACATGTCGCCGATGCCGACGGCGGTGAACTCCTCGCGCTGCACGTCCACGCCCAGTTCCCGGAAGTGGCGGCGCACGCTCTCCCAGGCGCCCCGGGCGGTGATGCCCATGGCCTTGTGGTCGTAGCCGACGGAACCGCCCGAGGCGAACGCGTCACCCAGCCAGAAGCCGTAGCCGCGGGCCACCTCGTTGGCGATGTCGGAGAAGGTCGCGGTGCCCTTGTCCGCGGCCACCACCAGGTAGGTGTCGTCGCCGTCGTAGCGCACGACCTGGGGTGCCGGCACCACCTTGCGGGCGTCCAGGTTGTCGGTCAGGTCGAGCAGGCCGGAGATGAACATGCGGTAGCAGGCGATGCCCTCGGCGAGGAACGCCTCCCGGTCCAGCCCGGGGTCGCCGGTGGGCTTGGGGGGCCGCTTGACCACGAACCCGCCCTTGGCGCCGACCGGCACGATCACCGCGTTCTTCACCGCCTGGGCCTTGACCAGGCCCAGGATCTCGGTGCGGAAGTCCTCCCGCCGGTCCGACCAGCGCAGGCCGCCCCTGGCCACCGGGCCGAACCGCAGGTGCACGCCTTCGACGCGGGGCGAGTACACGAAGATCTCGAAGCGGGGCCGGGGTTGGGGCAGGTCCGGCACGGACCTGGGGTCGAGCTTCATCGCCAGGTAGGGGCGGTGCCGGCCGTCGGCGTCGCGCACGAAGTAGTTGGTGCGCAGGGTGGCGGTGATCAGCGTCAGCAGGCTGCGCAGGATGCGGTCGGCGTCCAGGCTGGTGACGTCGTCGATCATCTGGTTGATCTCGGCGACGAGCGCGTCGGTGCGGCTGGCTCGGGTGGACTCGGCCGCGCCCGGGTCGAACCGGGCCTCGAACAGCCGGACCAGGGCGGTGGCGATCTCGGTGTGGCCGAGCACCGCGTCCTCGATGTAGTCCTGGCTGTAGGGGGTGCTGGCCTGGCGCAGGTACTTGGCGTAGGCGCGCAGCACGGAGGCCTGCCGCCAGTCCAGTCCGGCCAGCAGCACCAGCGAGTTGAACCGGTCGACCTCGGCTTCGCCCCGCCAGGCCGCGGCGAACGCGTCCTGGAACCGGGTGCGCACCTCGTCCATGTCCTCGGCGCCGAGCCGGTCCAGTGCGGGCGGCTGGATGCGCAGCCCGAAGTCGAAGATCCAGTACCGGACGCTGCCGTCCCAGTGCAGCTCGTAGGGGCGCTCGTCGACCACGTCCACGCCCATCCGCTGCAGCATGGGCAGCACCTGGGACAGGGTGACGCGTTGGCCGGCCAGGTAGAGCTTGAACCGGCGTTCGCCCGGTTCGGCGTTGGCCGGGATGTAGAACGACATCTCCAGGTCGCCCTCGGCGAGGGCCTCGACGCGCCGCACGTCGTCCAGGCCCTCGGCGGCGGTGAACGCCTCCTTGTAGGCCTCGGGGAAGACCGCGGCGTAGCGCTGGCCCTGTTCGGTAGCGGACTCGGCGCCCAGCGGGGTGGCACCGGTGCCGCCGGCCTCGACCGCGTCCGCGTGGGCCTGGGAGTGTTCGGCGAGCACCGCCTCGACCATGAGGTCGTCCCAGCTGCGCACCACGTCGCTGAGCCGCTGCTGGATCAGGGCGGTGTTGGGCTCGATCTGGTTGCCTGGCTCGGTGTGCACCATGAAGTGCACGCGGGCCAGCGCGGACTCGCCGACCCTGGCGCTGTACTCCAGGCTGGAGCCGCCGAGTTCGGCGAGCAGCACCTCCTGCATGGCCAGTCGGGAGCGGGTGGTGTAGCGGTCCCTGGGCAGGTAGACCAGGCAGGAGAAGAACCGGCTGTAGGGGTCGCGGCGCAGGAACAGGCGCAGCCGGCGCCGCTCGGCCAGCGCGATCACGCCCGTGGTGGTGGTGTAGAGCGTGTCGGTGTCGGTGGAGAACAGTTCGGCGCGCGGGTAGTTCTGGATCACCTCCAGCATGCCCTGGCCGGAGTGGGAGGCCAGCGGGAAGCCGGCGCGGTGGATGACCTCCCGCACGCGTCGCTCGATCACCGGGATGTCGAGCACGTTCTCGTGCAGCGCGGTGGTGGTGAACACGCCGAGGAACCGGTGTTCACCGGTGACCGCGCCGTCGGCGTCGAACGTCTTCACCCCGACGTAGTACGGATACACCGAACGGTCCACTGTGGACTGTGCGCTGGCCTGGGTGAGCACCAGCAGGTTCGGGGCGAGTGCCTGCCGGCCGGCGTCCGGGCCGGCCGTGAGGCTGCGGGCGGCGAGGTCGTCCTTGCGCAGCACGCCCAGGCCGGAGGCCAGCACCGCGCGCAGGGCGGGTTCCCCGTCGGTGCTCGGGTCGTCCCTGACCACCTCGTAGTGGCGGTAGCCCAGGAAGGTGAAGTGTCCGTCGGCCAGCCAACGCAGCAGGTTGGCGCCGTCCTGGACCTCCTCGCCCGGCAGCGACGACGGCGGGTTCGCGGTCAGCTGGTCGGCGAGCTGGCGCGCGGCCTCGGCCATCCGGTCGGTGTCCTCGACGACCTCGCGGACGTCGTTGAGCGCCGACTGCAGCCGGTTCTCCAGTTCCCTGGCCCGGTCGGGATCGGTGATCAGGTCGATCTCGATGTTCATCCAGGATTCGGCCAGCGAACCCGAGGGCGGCTCGGCGGGGTCGGCGCCGGGCAGCACCTCGTGCAGCACCCCGGCCACGTCGCGGCGCACCACCACGATGGGGTGCACCACGCGCTGCACCTGCACGCCGCTGCGGGTCAGCGCCGAGACCACCGAGTCGACCAGGTAGGGCATGTCGTCGGTGACGACCTGGACGACCGTGGCCGAGCAGCTCCAGCCGTCGTGGGCACGGGTCGGGTTGAGGGTGCGCACCAGGGGCCGGCCTGGCACGCGGTTCTCGGCGAGTTGGTAGTTGGACCGCACCGCGCCAACGAGGTCCGCCGGGTCGTCGGCGATGACTTCCTCCGGTGGCACGTACCGGTAGTACAGCCGGATCAGGTCGGCGAGTTCGGGTGCGGCTTCGGCGGCCCGGTCGATCAGCTCATCGCGGATCTGTTCCGGGCTGACCGTGGTGACATTGCCGGAATCGGTCGCGTTGCCTTTGCTTCCAGCGTCCACGCTGTCGTGATGCGACGGCTTTCCAGTCGAGGTCATTCGGGCGACTCCACGCTATTCGGCACATCCGTGTGCCGGGTCCGCTAGCCACCCTATGACTCCCGAGGGCGTGCCGGGGCGGCGGGGATAGGGCCGAACGGAGCTGAATCGAGCCCTGAATCGAGCCACCTGACGGAGCAACCGAGGGGGTCACCTGGGCTTGTGCCGGCCACTGGTCGGCGCTGTCGGGCCGTTCGGCGCCCTCCGAAGTTGATCTTCGTGACAAACACCACGCCAACGGGTCACGCGCCGCCCCCTGTTCGGTGGGCGCTCCACCGGTTGCCGGTTGCGTGGCCGCGCAACCGCGAGCGAGGTGGCCGAACCCGTTGTGCGGACAGGACAAGCGTGGTGCGGCTCGACCGGTTCGCCCTGCCCGCGCGGATGCGCACCGTTGTGCGGAAAGGGGTTTGTGCCCGCAACGGCACGCGTGTCCGCCCCGGGACCGCACAACCGGTGCGGATTCGCGGCGACCCGGGGGCGGGCAGGGCGCGACGGGCGCGACGGCCCAGTCCGGCGCGGTTGCTCGGCCGGTGGTGGTGGTCGGGGTGGTCCCTGGTGCGGGGTCAGTCGCCGGGCAGCCGCCAGTCCCGGTCGAAGGACTCCCACCCGAATTCCTCGTCGAACCGGTTGGCGCCGAGGTTGTTGCCGTACTGGTCGGTGCCCGAGTTGTTGGCGCCGAACCGGTTGTCGTCGAACCGGTTGGCGCCGGGCCGGTTGTCGCCGGGCCGGTTGTCGCCGTGCCGGTTGTCGCCGGGCCGGGAGTCGGGATCGCCGCTGGTCCGGTCGGATCGGGTGCTGAAGCTGGCCGGCCCGGTGCTGTCCGTGCCCCGGTGCGCGGTCCCGGTGCTGTCGAAGCCGGACCGCGTCGATCCCGGAGCCGACTCACCCGCGGCGTGCGCCGGCTGGTCGGTGATCCGGCGGATGGGTCCGGTGCGTTCGGTGTCGAGTTCGTCCGTGCCCCACTCGCCGGTGCTGCCCCGATCCCCCGGTGCTGCCTGGGCCGAGGCGCGGGCCTCCGGTGGGGCGGTGGCCGCCGGCGGAGCGCCGAATCCTGCGGCGCCGAATCCTGCGGCGTCGGGCCGGGCGGTGTTGGCTCCGGTCGCGTCGGCGTGGGCGGCGTCCGAGGAGGTGGCCGGGTCGGTGGACACGCTGTGCACGGCCGCGGAGAAGGCGCTCAGGTCGTCGTCGTCCGGGATGCCGCTGCCGCGTCGACCGGTCTCGTAGGCCACCATGGCCTCGGCCAACAGGTCGGCCAGGCCCAGGTCGCGCAGGGAACCCAGGTCGTCGTCGGCGTCGCCGGCACCTCCGGCCTGGTCCTCGGTCGAGGTGGACTCGCCGGCGGCTGCGGTGTCGCCGCTGTTCTCGTCCTGCCCGGCCGCGCGCTCACCGGGTGCCGTGGCGGTTGTGCCCCCGACACCGGTGTGGCCTGTGCTGGTGTGCCCAGCGCTGATGTGCTCGGGGCCGGTGGGCTCGGTGCCGGTCCTGCTGGCGCCGGCGTCGGTGCCAGCGGCGGAAAGCCCGGACGTGCTGGTCGACATCGGGGTCCGGGCCAACGGGACCGCGGTCTCCGCGGAATAGGCCCAGCCCACCGCCGTGGCCTGGGCGCTGCCCTGCTGCACGGGCAGCACCGGGTCCGCCGGTGTGGCCAGCGGGCCCAGCGCGGTGGCCAACTCGGGCAGGGCCAGTTCCGGGGTGGCCCGGTCCGGCTGGGTGTTGTTGGGCAGACCGTGTCGCCCGATGGCCGGGTGGGGAACGGTCGGCGCCTCGGACAGGTCAACGGCCACCGGAGCGAACGGGTCGCCGGTCGGCGTGATGTCGACCTGGTGCCGCCGGCTGGCCGGTGGTTCCACCTTCCAGCGCACCTCGCCGAGCACCGGGGTAGCGGCGCCCGTGCCGCTGCCGCCCGCCGGTGGGCTGGTGGCCCGCTGGTGGGCGGTGGGCTGGCCGGTGCCGCCGCTGTCCAAGCCGGCCCGTGCCCCGGCGGCTCGGCCGGTGCCGTGCCGACCACCACCACCGCTGCCGCCGCCGCGGTTTCCCGTGCCGGAACCGCCCGTCCCGGAACTGTCCGTGGCGGACGCCGAGCCGAAGCCGTCCACAGCGGACCGGTCCGTGTGCTGACCGCCCGGGCCGGTGGCTGGCCGGCCAGCACCGAGGGTGCCTTCCCCGGCCGGGCCGGGGCTGGTCGAGCCGGAGTCGGCGTGGCTGGGCGGTGCGTGACCGGACGCTGTGCCGATCTGGTCACCAGCGCGGGCGCGGTCGCCACCGCCGCCACCGGTGTGTGGATCGGTGGCAGACGGGTCCGCGCCGGACGGCCCGGCCAGCCCCTGGCCCGCGTCGGTGGTGTCGGTCACCGGCCAGTCCAGCGCGTCCCGGTCCCGGGTTTCCTCGGGCTGCGCGGACTGGTCCGCGCGGCGGCGGCGCCGGAACATCCGGCGCGAGCCGAGCAGCCCACCGTCGCTGGCCCGGCTGACCAGGAAGCCCGGTGTGTCGTGCCGGGACGCGGTCGACGGGGTGACCGGGTCCCCGGTGCCAGCCGACTCGCTGGCGTGCGCGCCCGACGAGGGCGGTGCCGAGGCCGCGTGCCGGTCGCGGCCCGAGGCGGGGTCCGCCGTCGGGGTGTGCGGCTCTCCGGATGCCTGCCCGGCCGCGCCGGCCGAGGACCTGCCCTCGGTGGCGTCGCCGTCCGGGTCTGGAGCGGCGTGCCGGCGGGGTAACCGGTCGAAGTCGATCCGGCTGATCATCATGGTCGGCCAGGAGTCCATGGTGCGCGGCGGACCGGTTCGCCCGGGCCGCGCCACCACGGCGTCGTCGCCGGTTGCTCCCTCGGTGCCGGGTTGGTTCGGGCCGTGCCGCTGTCCGCTCCCGGGAGGGCCGTCCCCGCCCGGCCCACGGGTCGAGGCGGCCGGGGACGGCGTTGCCGGGTGGGCTGGTGCGCTGGCTCGGCCGGTGCCGGGCTGGTCGGTCCCGGGCTGGTCGGTGCTGGACTGGTCGGTGCTGGGCTGGCGGCTGGTGCTGGCGGTGTCCCCCGGTTCGGCGGCGCGGCGCCGCCCGCCGGTGCCGGCCACCGGGAACCGGCCGGCCGCGCGGAGCACGTCCACGGCTGGCGCGGTGTCGGCGGCCCGCCGCGTCGCCTCGGCCGCCCCCGCCTCGGCCTGCGGGGCTGGCGCGGTCTGGTCAGCCGCTCGCCGCCGGGGTCGGCGGATCGGGGCGGGCCGGGTGCCGTGGTCCTCACTGGGCCAGGCCGGGGTGGTGCCGCTGTCGCCGTCAGCCGCGGTGGCGCGCCGCGGTGCGTCGGTGTTGCTCGCGCGGGCCCGGGTGGCCCGGGTCGAGCCGCTGACCGGCCACTCCGGCTCGGCCTCGGGTCTGCTGTCCGCCGCCGCGTGGGCGGCGTGCGCGGCCGGGCTGCGCCCGGTGCTCCGCTCACCGGCGCTCCGCTCCCCGACCGACCGGTCACCAGTGGACCGGTCGCCAGTGGACCGGTCCTCGGTGGGCCGGTCGGCGGGGTGGTCGGGTGCGGACCGCTCCGGGGCTGATCGCCCGGAAGCAGCGGCTGCGGTGGTCGAGTCCGGTTGGCGCGCGGCGCGGCGCCGGCTGTCCGCGGTCTCGGTCGACGGCGCTACCCCGGTGCCGGCCGCGCCGGTCGGGTCCTGGTCCGGCGTTTCAGCGGGCCACTGGGCGTCGCTGTCCGGGGAGCCGCCCCCGGGCCGGCGCGCGCGCAGCCGCCACCGGCTGGCCGCCTCGGCCCAGGCGCCTCCCTCGTCCTCGGTGCGGCGGAGCCGGTTGCGGGCCGCCTCGACCCGGTACACCTGGCCCAGGCTCTCCAACCGGGCGCGGTCCGCGTCCATGTCGTCGGCCGCGCCACCCGTGGACGCCCCGGCCCGGCTGCTGCCCAGGCCGGGCCAGACGAACTCCTCGGGGTCGGCCGTGTCGGCCCGGCGGGCCCGGCTCCTCCCGGTGCTCTTGGCCGCTGCCAGCGCCCGGTCCGCCTCGGCGATCAGGGTGTCGCCGGTGCCGCCCGAGTGGTGCTGGGCGATGCCGACGTGCACGTCCACGGACAGGTCGGGTGCGATGCGGTTCCAGTCGGTGGTGGCCACGGCGTCGCGCACGCGCTCGGCCCACTGCCTGGCCTGTCCTCGGGTGGTGCCGGGCAGCAGCACCGCGATCTCCGCGTCCGCGGCCCTGCCCAGCGCGGCCGGCGTGGGTGACGCGGAGTTGGCCCGCCGCGCCACCGCCGCCACCAGCCGGTCCACCAGCTGCGGGTTCGCCGTGCTGGCCGCGTCGGCCGAGGGCGCGACCTCCAGCAGTACCAGGGCCAGCCGGGTTTCCCCGGTGCTGGCGCCGACCAGGGTGTCCAGCCGGCGGCGGAACGCGCGGCGGCTCAACAGGTCGGGGCTGTCCTCGGCCGGTGTCTCGGCCGGCCAGATGTTGTGGCCGGCGGTCGCGTCGGCGCTGTTGTCCGCGCCGGGCACGGTGCTGATGCCGGCCGGGTCGCCGGCGGGCGCGGTCACCGGGTAGGCGGCCCTGCCCTTGCGCAGCAGCGCGGCGAACTGCTCGCGGATGCCGGTGCGCTGCCGCTGGGCCGTGGCGAACTCCTCGGCCAGCTGCGCCCGGACCGCGTAGACCGTCCTGGCGCGGCGCCGCTCCGCGGCGTGCGCCGAGCGCAGGCAGTTCAGTGCGTCGTTGAGCTGACCGGACAGCTCGTGCACGTGGGCGAGGGCGAGCAGGCTCTCGGTCAGCAGCGGGTCGAGCTGGTGGCGCCGGGCGCTGTCCTCGGCGTCGCGCAGCAGGTCGGTGGCCTGGTCGACCTGGCCGAGCGGCAGGTGCAGCCGGGTGGCCAGGACCAGCCGGAGCCAGCCGAGCACGTCGGCCGCCGGGGCCCGGACCGGCTGGTCGAGCAGGGGTGCGGCCACCTCGGCCGCCTTGCCCGGCTCGTCCAGGTCCATCAGCGCGCAGACCAGTTCCAGGCTGAGCCGGCCCCGGGTGTAGCCGCTGTCCGAGGCCGGGTCACGCAGGTCGTCGAGGAGGGCGAGCCCGTCCCTGGCCGCGGCGGCGGCCGTGGCGAAGTCGCCCCAGCGGCGCTGGTGGCCGGCGGCGGACGCCTGGAGCAGCGCCCTGGACAGCAGCCTGCTGTCGTGTTCGAGTTCCTGGTCGAGGCTGAGCAGCCGGTCGGCCTCGCTGATCGCCTCGGTCAGCTCCCGGCTGCGCCCCAACCGGGCCAGGCACTCGCTGGCCCTGGCCAGGGCTTCGGCCCGGAGCGCCGCGGGCACGCCGGCGGCGTCGAGCACCGGCCGCACCGCGGCGAAGCCGGTCAGTGGCACGCCGGCCGACTTGGCGCACTGGGCCAGTTCGACGCGCAGCCGCCACGCGGTTTCCTGTTCTCCCGCGGCCTGGGCGGACCGCAGAGCGGCGAGTGCCCGCTCCGCGATCCGCAGTCCGCGTTCCAGCCGGTTGTGCGCGGACACCACGAGCAGTTCCGCGCGCAGCCGGTCGGCCTCGTCCCGTCGCGCCGTGGCCAGCGCGACGGCCCGCTCGGCGAGTACCAGGGTGAGTTCCGGCGCCTGCCAACGCAGCCGCCAGGCGGACGTGACCAGCGCGCCCACCTCAACGTCCGCCTGCACTTCGCCCCTCGCCGCCAAGACGGATGCCCCTGTTCAGTCGCGGGTCAGCTTGCGGTGGGTGACCCGGTGTGGCCGGGCGGCCTCCGCGCCCAGTCGGTCGATCTTGTTCTGCTCGTAGCCCTCGAAGTTACCCTCGAACCAGAACCAGCGGGACGGGTCGTCGTCAGTTCCCTCCCACGCGAGGATGTGCGTGGCCACGCGGTCCAGGAACCACCGGTCGTGGGAGATCACCACGGCGCAGCCGGGGAACTGTTCGAGGGCGTTCTCCAGCGAGCCCAGCGTTTCCACGTCCAGGTCGTTGGTGGGCTCGTCCAGCAGGATCAGGTTGCCGCCCTGCTTGAGGGTGAGCGCCAGGTTGAGCCGGTTGCGCTCGCCACCGGACAGCACGCCCGCCGGCTTCTGCTGGTCCGGCCCCTTGAACCCGAACGCGCTGACGTAGGCGCGGGAGGGCATCTCGACGTTGCCGACGTGGATGTAGTCCAGCCCGTCGGAGACCACCTCCCACACCGTCTTCTTCGGGTCGATGCCGGCCCGGTTCTGGTCGACGTAGGACAGCTTGACCGTCTCGCCGACCTTCACCGAACCCGAGTCCGGCTGTTCCAGGCCGACGATGGTCTTGAACAGGGTGGTCTTGCCGACGCCGTTCGGGCCGACCACGCCGACGATGCCGTTGCGCGGCAGGTTGAACGACAGGTCGTCGATCAGCACCCGGTCGCCGAACCCCTTGGTGAGGTTGTTGACCTCGACCACCACGTTGCCCAGGCGCGGGCCCGGCGGGATCTGGATCTCCTCGAAGTCCAGCTTCCTGGTCTTCTCGGCTTCGGCGGCCATCTCCTCGTAGCGCTGCAGCCTGGACTTGGACTTGGCCTGCCGGGCCTTGGCGTTGGACCGGACCCAGGCCAGTTCGTCCTTGAGGCGCTTCTGCAGCTTGGCGTCCTTCTTGCCGGCGACGGCCAGCCGCTCGGCCTTCTTCTCCAGGTAGACGGAGTAGTTGCCCTCGTAGGCGTGGGTGCGGCCGCGGTCCAGCTCCAGGATCCACTGGGCCACGTTGTCCAGGAAGTACCGGTCGTGGGTGACGGCGAGCACGGCGCCCGGGTACTGCGCCAGGTGCTGCTCCAGCCACAGCACGCTCTCCGCGTCCAGGTGGTTGGTGGGCTCGTCCAGCAGCAGCAGGTCGGGCTTGCTGAGCAGCAGCTTGCACAGGGCCACCCGGCGGCGCTCACCACCGGACAGCACCTTGACGTCGGCGTCGGGCGGCGGGCAGCGCAGCGCGTCCATCGCCTGTTCCAGCTGCGACTCCAGGTCCCAGGCGTCGGCGTGGTCCAGCTCCTCCTGGAGCTTGCCCATCTCCTCCATCAGCTCGTCGGAGTAGTCCACCGCGAGCTTCTCGGCGATCTCGTTGAACCGGTCCAGCTTGACCTTGATCTCGCCGACGCCCTCCTCGACGTTGCCGAGGACGGTCTTGTCCTCGTTGAGCGGTGGCTCCTGCTGGAGGATGCCCACCGAGTAGCCCGGCGAGAGGAACGCCTCGCCGTTGTTCGGCTGGTCCAACCCGGCCATGATCTTCAGCACGCTGGACTTGCCGGCGCCATTCGGACCAACGACGCCGATCTTGGCACCGGGGTAGAACTGGATGGTCACGTCATCGAGGATGACCTTGTCCCCGTGCGCCTTGCGCACCTTCTTCATGGTGTAGATGAACTCGGCCATGGCCGCGATCGTAGAGCCGGCGGCGTGGGGCGAGTAGCGCGGTCACCGGCATCGACTCGTACGGCGGTGGTGCGGTGGGAGCACGGTAACCCTTCCGGGGCATGTGCCGTGCGGTCCCGGCCGGTGCCGGTCGCGGGACACCGCCCCGCCGGTCACCGCCGTCCTGCCGGATGTGACTCCGGCCACCACTGTCCGTTCCTCGTCGCCGGCGGGCCACCCCGTCAGCCGACCTCCGACCTTCCCTCCTTCTCAGCGCCGTGGGCGGCGCGGACGACCCGCTCGCCGGGTGCGTCCCGCTCGCACTCGTGGTCTCCATCTTCTCGTTGTCGTGCTGGGTTGCGATCCGCGTCTGCCGCCGGCACCGCACAGAAACCGACGCGCGTCTCAGGCAGCGGCCGCTACCGCCGCGATGCCCCTCGCTGACGCGCCGTCCATCGTGTCAACGCCGGAACCGGCGTCCGTCATCCCGGGGTGTGCGGATTTGCCCGGATCGGCGTCGGTGGCGCGGGCGCCCGGCCCCAGTCGCGCGGTGCAGCGGGACAGGTCGGGGCCGACGGCGAACGCCTCCACGTCGTAGCTCTGCCTGCGCTGCCCGTCCACCTCGTAGCTCCTGGTGTTCAGCCGGCCGGTGACCACCACCGGGTCGCCCTTGGTGAGCGAGGCGACCACCCCGCTGGCCAGCCGCCGCCAGCAGGTCACGTTGAGGAAGAGCCGCCCGCCGTCGGTCCACTCGCCGGTGGCGCGGTCCAGCCGGCGCTCGGTGCTGCCGACGCGGAAGTTCACCACCTCCACGCCGTCCTGCACCTGGCGGTGGCGCACCTCGCCGACGATGGTGCCGACGACGGTCACCTGGGTCTCGTTCATCACGGTTCCTCTCCTGTGGGCGACACCGGCCGGTGTCGACCGCCGTGTTCTGCCGCCTCCAGGTTCGAGCAGCCACCCGGCCCGGGAAAGCCGCTGCTGGCCCGCTGTGGACAACTCCCCGGCCTGTGGACAACCCAGGTCCCGAACGGGTGAAAACCGGGCCGGGGGTCGGAAGGTGTGGTAGCCCCACCCAAACTGAGTGAGTTCTCACTCATTGACATGAGTGAGAACTCACTCATATGGTCGCACCATGACTGACGCGCCCGACCAACCCCAGCGCCGGAAACGAGCACCGGCCATGAGCGTCGAGCAGCGGCGGGACGCCATCGCCCAGGCCACCCTGCCGCTGCTGGCCGAACACGGCGCGGACGTGACGACCAGCCAGATCGCCAGGGCCGCCGGGATCGCCGAGGGCACGGTCTTCCGCGCCTTCCGCGACAAGCAGGAGCTGATCGGCTACTGCCTGCAGGTCGCGCTGCGGGTGGACCCCGAACTGGACCGGATCGCCGCGATCAGCCCGGACCTGCCCCTGGCCGAGCGGCTCGCCCAGGCGCTGGAGACGATCACCGGCTACCAGACCCGGGTGTGGCAGGTGCTCGCCCCGCTGCGCCAGGCCAGGTTCCAGCCCCGCCGCGACGAGGACGGGACGGACACCGACGAGCACGCCGAGGCCAAGGGGCCGCAGGCGCAGATGCAGCGGCTCGCCGGGGCCACCACGGAGCTGATCCGGCCGGACGCGGACCGCCTGCGGATCCCCCCGGAGCGGGCGGCCCTGCTGCTGATCGGCCTGATGTTCGCCGACCGGATCTCCGAGCAGCTGGGTGAGCCGTTGACCCCGCCGGCGCAGCTGGTCGACCTGTTCCTGCACGGCGTGACCACCACGGGCGCGCCGCCCACGACCACCCCGCCCACCGGCGGGCCAACCACCACAGGGGAGCGAACACCATGACCGAGACCATGATCGAGGTCGCCGGCCTCGGCCGGACCTTCGGCGCGCTGCGGGCGCTGGACGACGTCACCCTGACCGTGCCGAAGGGCACCGTGCTCGGCCTGCTCGGCCACAACGGGGCAGGCAAGACCACGCTGGTCAACGTGCTCACCACGCTGTTGCCGCCCACCGAGGGCAGGGCGTCGGTCGCCGGGTTCGACGTGGTCCGCCAAGCCCACCAGGTGCGCGGCCGGATCGGGCTCACCGGCCAGTTCGCCGCCGTGGACGAGCAGCTGTCCGGCACCGACAACCTGGTGCTGATCGCCCGGCTGCTCGGCGCGAGCGGCCGACAGGCCAGGGCGCGGGCCGCCGAGCTGCTGGACGCCTTCGAGCTGACCGGCACCGGCCGACGCCCGGCTCGCACCTACTCCGGTGGGATGCGCCGCCGCCTGGACCTGGCCGCGAGCCTGGTCGGCCGACCGGACGTGATCTTCCTGGACGAGCCGACCACCGGGCTGGACCCGACCAGCCGGATGACCATGTGGCGGATCGTGGCGAAGCTGGTCGACGACGGCACCACCGTGCTGCTGACCACCCAGTACCTGGACGAGGCCGACCGGCTCGCCGACTCGATCGCGGTGCTCTCCGGCGGCCGGGTGGTGGCCTCGGGCACGGCCGCCGACCTCAAGGCCGAGGTGGGCCAGCGCACCGTGTCGGTGACCCTGGCCGAGCCCGACGACGCGGTCCGGGCCGTGACCGCCCTCCAGCGGGCCGGCCTGCACCCCGTGCCCGATCCGGCCGGCCGCGCGCTGACCACCCCGGTCACCGCCTCGCGCGAGCTGGCCGTGGTGGTGCGCGCCCTGGACGAGGTCGGCGTGGACGTGGCCGAGCTGGCGTTCAGCGAGCCCACCCTGGACGACGTGTACCTGGCGCTGGCCCACCACGGCGCGTCCACCCCCACCGCCGCCTGAGCCCCCGACCCGCACCCCACCCCAGGAGCCCTCCGATGACCAACACCAGTGCGGCCGCGGCGCCGACCGTCCCCGGCTGGCGCGGCAGCAGCCCGCGCACCCAGATCCTGGTCCTCACCACCCGGTCGCTGCGGGCCGTGGTGCAGGATCCCCGACTCATCGTCTTCAGCCTGGTGCAGCCGCTGGTCATGCTGCTGCTGTTCAGCCAGATCTTCAGCAGCGTCGCCAACACCCCCGGGTTCCCGGCCGGCGTCGGCTACATCGACTTCCTGATGCCGGCGATCCTGGTGAACACCGCCATGCAGGCCGCGCTGCAGTCCGGCGTCGGGCTGATCAACGACATGCGCAACGGCGTGGTGGCCAGGTTCCGCTCGCTGCCCATCCGGATGGGCTCGGTGCTGGTCGCGCGCAGCCTGTCCGACCTGGTGCGCACCGCGCTGCAACTGCTGGCCATGCTGGTGTTCGCCACCCTGCTGTTCGGCTTCTCCCCCGCCGGCGGCGCGGCCGGCGTGATCGCCACCCTGGCGCTGGCGCTGGTGGTGAGCTGGGGGCTGGGCTGGCTGTTCCTGGCGATCGCCGCCTGGTTGCGCAACGCCGAGGTGATGCAGATGGTCGGGTTCGTGGCGATGTTCCCGTTGATGTTCGCGTCCAGCGCGTACGTGCCCGTGGCCAACCTGCCCGGCTGGCTGCGGGCGGTGGCCACGGTCAACCCGGTGAGCCACGCGGTGGACGCGGCCAGGGCGCTGACACTGGCCCAGCCGGGCGCGGGCGGCGCGACCACCGCGATCGGGGTCAGCCTGGCCATCGCCGCGGTCGGCGCCGGCCTGGCGGTCCGCGGTTTCCGCCGGCCACTGCCCCGGTAGCCGGGTGCCGGTGGGCGGGGCCAGGCGCGGGTCAGGCCTCGCCCGCCGGGCCGCCGGAGGTGGCCGTCGGGGGGTCGGCCGGTTCCTGGCCGGCCGGAGCCGAACCCGCCGGGGCCGGATCCGCCGCAGCGGTGTTGGCCGCAGGGGTGTTGGCCCCAGCGGGGCTGGCGGCGGACCGGCTGGCGGCGGTGCCGTCCCGGTTCGTGCTCGGCTCGGCCAGGGTGCGCAGCATGGCGTTGTAGGCGGCCAGGTCGGCGTCACCGTCGGCGTCGGCGCGCCGGTCGGCCCGCCGGGCGGCCCGCTCGTCCGCCCTGGCCCACTGCACGAGCAGGGCGATCAGCACCAGCACCAGCGGCACCTCACCGGAGGCCCAGGCCAGGCCGCCGCCGAGCCGCTGGTCACCGAGCAGGTCGTCGGCCCACGGCAGGCTCAGCGACCGGTAGAAGTTCTCGCCGATCACCGACTGCATGCCCATCAGGGTGATGCCGAAGAACGCGTGGAACGGCATGGACGCGAACAGCAGCCCGAGCCGCCCCAGCGGCGGCAGCCGCCCCGGCGCCTGGTCCACGCCGATGACCGGCCAGTAGAACACGTACCCGGCCAGCAGGAAGTGCGCGTTCATCGCCAGGTGCGCCCAGTGGTAGTTCAGGGCGAGGTCGAACAGGCCGGAGAAGTACAGCGCGTAGAACGAGCCGACGAACAGCACCAGCGCCACGATCGGGTTGGTCAGCACCCTGGTCAGCGGCGAGTGCACGAACGCGAGCAGCCACTCGCGCGGCCCGGTCGGCCGGTCCCGGCCGGCCACCGGCAGGGCGCGCAGCGCCAGCGTGACCGGGCCACCGAGCACCAGCAGCACCGGCGCCAGCATGGACAGCAGCATGTGCGCGCCCATGTGCGCGCTGAACAGGGCCGGCGCGTACCGGCCCAGCCCCGAGGAGGTGGCCAGCAGCACCACCAGGCAGCCGGCCAGCCACGCCACGGTGCGGCCCACCGGCCAGTGGTCGCCCCTGGCCCGCAGCCGGCGCACCCCGACCAGGTAGGCCAGGGCGAGCACGATCGCGACCGTGCCGTAGACCAGGTCGAACCGCCAGGCGAACAGCAGCCGGGCCACGGTGGGCGGGCCGGGCAGGTCGTAGCCGATCAGCAGCTCGACCGTGCTGGGCGTGGTGACCGCGTCGCTGGGCGGCGGGGTGCGGCTCAGCCCGGCGGCGATGCCGATGGTGAGGAACATGACCAGCACCTCGGTCCCGGCCAGGCGCAGCAGCGCCCGGCCGGACCCGCCGTCGGCCAGCTGCCGCACGCCGCGCTGCCGCTGGACGTAACCGAACCCGCCGAGCACCACCAGGCAGGCGATCTTGGCCAGCACCAGCCGGCCGTAGGCGGTGCTGACCAGGTCGGACACGGGCAGCCGGACCAGGGCGTTGACCACCCCGGACAGCGCCATCACCACCCAGCACACCAGGGCCAGCCAGGAGAACCGGCTGGCGGCCATGGCGAGGTGGTCGCCGCGCCGGCGGCCGTGGGCGAGCAGCGCGACCAGCCCGCCGACCCACAGCGCCGCCGCCACCAGGTGGTAGAGCAGGCTGTTGGTGGCCAGGTCGTGCGCGCCGCCGCTGGAGGAGTGCCCGGTCACGGTCACCGGCAGCAGCCCGAACAGGGCGAGGAAGAACAGCGTGGTGGTCCAGCCCCAGGACAGCACCATCCGGCAGCCGATGGCGACCAGGGCGGTGATCACCGCGGTGACCACCCACGCCTCGGCCTGTTCGACCAGGCCGACCCGGGACAGCAGCACCGCCGGGTCCAGCACGTCGGTGACCGGCGAGCCGGTGGCGTCGGCCACGGTGAACGGCACGGACAGCAGCGCGCCGACACACCACACCAGCGCGGACCAGCCGGCGGCGCGCAGCGCGGCGTAGCCGTCCGCGGACAGGGTGCCGGACCGCTGCGGCGGCACCAGGAACGCGGCCAGCAGCAGGAACCCGATGCACAGCACCGAGCCGGTCTCGGTGACCACCCGGATGACGGGCAGCCCGTAGGTGGTGAGCTGGCCCGGGGAGGGCAGGCCGTAGACGACGTACTGCCGGTCACCGGACAGCGCGCTCAGGGCCGCCGCCACCAGGGCGGCGAGCGCGCCGCCACACACCAGTAACGGGATCAGGGCCGCCCTGCGGCGTGGGTTTCCCGCCGGCTCGGGGGTGGTGGTATCCGCTGGTGAGGCGTGTGAGGACACCTCACGAGGGTAGCGAGCGGCGGGGTGTGACCTCGACCTCGCTGATCGGACGATCCCGCTGCGGCATTCGCCCGGGCTGGCCTGCGCCGGGGCTACCCGGCGGTGCTGCTCCTGGCGGGCTGGGACGGCTCGGCGGCGCCGCGGCGCACGGCCCGGTGCGCCAGCCACACGGTGGGCGCCATCAGCGCGGCCACGGCCGCGACCACGGCCATGGACACGGTCAGCGAACTCGCCTGGGCCAGCCCGCCGACCAGGGGTGGGCCCGCCAGGAAGCCGGTGTAGGAGACGGCGGTGACAAAGCCGATGGCGCTCTGCCCGCCGGTGCCGTCCGGCCGGCGGCCGACCCGGCTGGCCAGGTCCATGACGAGCGGGAAGGCGAACGCCAGCCCCATGCCGGCCAGCACGAACCCGGCGTAGGCGGTGGCCGCGACCGGCACCAGCACCGCGGTGGCCAGGCCCACCGCCGCCACCACGGCACCGGTGCCGAGCAGCCGGAACGGGCCCCACCGGCGTTGGGCGGGCTCGCCGAGCAGTCGGGTCAGGGCCATCGCCACGGCGAACCCGGAGAACGCGATCGCGGCGGCGCCCTCACCGCTGCCCCGCTCGGTCACCAGGAACAGCGCGGACCAGTCACTGGAGGCGCCCTCGGCGATGGCCGCGCACAGGGCGATCCCGGCCAGCAGCCACAGCACCGGCTGCCGGATCGGCGCCGGTCCGGGCGCGGCCGGCACGGCATCGGGGGTGGGTCGGCCGCTGGCCGCACCGGGCAGCGCCCTGGCCACCAGGCCGATCGCGGCGAGGCTGAGCACGGCGACCGCGGCCAGGTGCCGCAGCGGGCTCCACCCGGCGGTGGCGGCCAGTCCGGCCGCGGCCGAGCCGAGCAGGCCGCCGAAGCTGAACCCGGAGTGGAACTGCGGCATGAGTGGGCGGTCCAGCACCCGGCCCACCTCGGCCGCGGCCACGTTCATGGCCACGTCCCACAGGCACACCAGCAGGCCCATGCCGAACAGCACCACACCGAGCTGGACGGGGGAACCGGCCAGGCCGAGCAGCGGCAGCAGCAGTGACGCGAGCCCGCTGGCCAGCGCCAGCACCAGTCGTTCGCCGAGTCTGGCGCAGATCCGCCCGGCGAACGGGGCCATCAGCACCATGCCGACGCTGCTGCCGAGCAGCGCCAGGCCGAGGGTGCCCTCGGTCGCGCCGACCTGGGTGGTCAGCGCGGGCACCCGCGCCGCCCACGAGCCGTAGGTCGCGCCGTTGAGCACGAAGATGACGAACACGGCGGTGCGAGCCGACAGCACTGCGCTCCCTTCGGACGGGGCAGGCCCGGGGAGACCGAGAGAGTCGAGCGGGTGGGGATCGGTCGGCTCTCCCCGTCGGGCGTGTCCGCAATCCTCGGTGACGCGTGTCAGTGACGTCCAGTGTTCGTCCGGCTACCCGTGGCCGCTTCCGGCCGCACCGCCGCTGAGCTGGGGTTACGCTTGCGTGCGGGTACCGGACGGGGCCTGGCTGACCGGGTGGGGTGGTGGTCGGTCCACGGAGTGGCCAGGCCGGCCGGCATCCGCCCACGTCCACCAGATCACCCTTTCGGTGACGGCGGAGAAACGGAAGCGCCGTCACGAGCGATGTGGTGAGCGGAGGCCGTTACCCTGCCAGCGCCGGCAGGCACGCGGTCCCAGCCCCCGTAGCTCAGCGGAGAGAGCGAAGGACTTCTAATCCTTTGGTCGCAGGTTCGAGTCCTGCCGGGGGCACACGTTGACCAGCGGTTCTACCTCGCACAGCCGGAACGCCCCGTTCGCCCGTGGCCTGCGCCACGACGTGGACGGGGCGTTGTCGTGTGTCCGGCGCACAGCTCGGGGACGGGGTGGGGACAGTGGTGCACGCCGGCGTGAGTACCCACGCCGGCGGCCGGGTAATCACGACTTCAGGTAACGATCCGGTCACGAACAGCGGGCGCCGTCGATGCCGTCGGCTGGGCGCCGAGCCACCGAGCGGGACCGGCTGCTCGACAAGGTCGTTCAGATCGCCGCCGGTGTCGCCGACCACCCTGACGCGGGTGATGCGCCGCCTGCCCGCGGTGGTGCTGGACCGCGCCGACACCGAGCAGCCGCCACGATCCGCGGCGCTGGCGCGACCGAGGCACCGCACCAGCATTGTCCGGATCGCCACCGAAAATGACCCGCTTCCGAACTATGAACCCACCCGGCGGAAAGTCGGGAGACCACCGCGGGCACTTACTTAGTTTTTCCAGCAATCTCACCCCGACGGACTAACGATTAACTGCTTGCCCCATTCGGTACGCTGCGCATCAGGCGAACAAAAGCCGATCAGGGGGTTGTCGGTTGCCGGGGAAACCACCCACGTTTCAACAGATAGCGGACGCGTGCGAACACGCGGTTGATCTCATGGGCCACCTCGACCAACTCGTCTACCACGTCAGCGACCTCACCGATGAGATCGTGGGAATCCTCGTCGTTGTCGGTGCGGGCAGCACGCGCAACGACTTCGGTTTGGCAGTCGCCCGGTTCGGCGAACTCCGGGCGCGAATGCCAGGACTCGTCGCGCACTGCGAGAAGGCCAGGCAGCACGTGGCGACCTGGTTGGGCAGGGCACTGGGCATGACCCTCGCGGGCAGGCCGGTGTACCCGCTTCCTGACGAGGTCCCCGCCCCAACGCCGTTCGCGCTGCCCAAGTACCCGCTGCGGGAATGGGTGGACACCCACCTGTTCGAGGGGCATCTGAGAGGAACGCTCCTCTCAGGGGTGCATCATTTCCAGGACGGGGTGCTGCCACCAGGCATGTTCCTGGAAGATCGGGCACCAGACGACAGCAACGGCGTCTTCGCGGCCAAGGTAGGACAGGCGCTACCCGATGGAGAGGTGGCCGAGAAGGAGTTCTCCACCTTTTTCCCGAGCCACTGGAGCCGGGAAGAGGTAGCACATGCCATTCGCTCCGCGTTCGCCGACCGTCGCCGCCCTGCGCCTTCCGCGCAGAACCAGAATCCCCGCCGGAGCCTGTGGGAAGGCTATTATCGAGGAGTGCGCATCCGAGGCTTTGTGCTGCCTGGCAAAGACGCCATGACAGCGACCTTCGACGATGTGGGAACAGCCTGGCCGATGTACGAGCCCGGGAGGATGCGGTGAAAGCTCGGATCGATCGCCTGCCAGACGGCAGGCTCACCATCGAGATCGACACGAGAACCCATCCCGAGGCGCAGGTGCTCTACGACCTGATCACGGACACCGAGCCCCGCCCCGAACTGCTTGCGCGCGGGGCAGAACAGGCACGGCACGCGGGGCGGCTCGCCGCGGACAACCGCCCCTTCTTCAGTGGCAACCAGACCCTGGCTCAGGTAACTCCGGACGGCGTTCTTGTCGAGCATCTCTGGGAAGGGGACAAACTGCTGCTCAGCCACGAGGACTTCGTCGACTTCGTCGAGACGTACATGCGGTTGCTGGCGTTGCGGAGGACGGAAGCGGAAGCCAGAAGCAGTGCGGGCGGCCCAGCCCAGTAGTGGTGGCGGCGCCGGCTCACGCCTGGCGGGTGGGCAGCACGGTGACCTGGCCCAGGTTGACGTGGGCCGGCCGGCTGGTGGCGTAGGCGACCAGGTCGGCCACGTCCGCGGCGGCCAGGCCACCCAGGTTGTCGAACATCTGGCCGAGTTGGCCGGCCAGCTCCGGGTTGTCGATGTGCCCGCCGAGTTCGGTGTTGGTCAGCCCCGGCTCGATGTTGGTCACCCGCACGTCCTGGGGGCCGAACTCGGCGCGCAGCGCCGCGGACAGCTGGGTGAGCGCCGCCTTGGTCGCGCCGTAGACGGCGTAGTCGGGGAACACCACGTGCGCGCCGATGGAGGAGATGTTGACCAGGTCGGCGCGGTGGCCGGCGGCGGCGCTGGCCACCAGGTCGGGTGCGAAGCCCCGGATGACGCGCAGCGCGCCGGTCAGGTTGAGGTCGATCATGTGCTGCCACTCGTCGTCGCGGCCGTCCAGGATCGGGTTGGGCAGCATCACCCCGGCCGCGTTGACCACCAGGTCGGCCCGGCCGTGCTCCTGGTGGACCCGCCGCACCGCGGCGGCCACGGCGGCGGCGTCGGTCACGTCCACCGCGACCGGCAGGGCCTGGCCGCCGTTCGCGGTGATCCGCGCGGCCAGTTCGGTGAGCCGGTCCTGCCGGCGGGCCAGCAGGGCCACCCGGGCGCCGGACGCGGCGAGCAGTTCGGCGACGGCGGCGCCGATGCCGCTGGAGGCTCCGGTGACCACGGCGGTGCGGGTGGCGAGGCTGTCGTAGGAAGTCATGGGACAAGGGTGCGGCGCGGCCCGCGGCCCACCCAGGGCTTGGCCGTTCCCCAGGTCTGCCAGTACCAGGATGCGCCGAGGTGGTGGTCATACTCGGCGGTATGGAGCAACACCCCACCGGTGAGACCATCGGCGAGTTCCTGCGCGCGCGGCGCGCCCGCATCCGGCCCGAGGAGCTGGGCCTGCCCAGCTATGGGCGGCGGCGGGTGCCCGGGCTGCGCCGGGAGGAGCTGGCCCAGTTGGCCGGGGTGAGCGTCGACTACTACGTGCGGCTGGAGCAGGGCCGCAGCCCGAGCGTGTCGGACGCGGTGCTGGACGCGATCGGCCGGGTGTTGCGGCTGGACCGCACCGAGCAGGCCCACCTGCGGGCCCTGGTGCGGCCGGGCAGCAGCGCGGCCGCACCGGACCAGCGGGTGGTCCGGCCGGGGTTGCGGCGGGTGCTGGAGATGATGACCGACCTGCCGGCGTTCGTGCTCGGCCGGCGGATGGACTTCCTGGCGTGGAACCGGCTGGGCGACGCGGTGATGGGTTTCGAGCGGATGGCGCCGGCCGACCGCAACGCCGCCCGGTACGCGTTCCTGCACCCGGAGGCGCGCGCGTACTACCCGAACTGGGCCGAGGTGGCCGAGGAGACCGTGGCCCACCTGCACCTGGACGCCGGCCGGTACCCCGACGACCCGGAGCTGGCCGCGCTGCTCGGTGAGCTGTCCGCGCGCGACGAGACGTTCCGCCGGCTGTGGGCGCGGCACGACGTCAGGGAGAAGTCCCACGGCCGCAAGCTGATCCGCCACCCGGTGGTCGGCGAACTGGACCTGGGTTACGAGACGTTCCCGTCCCCGGGCGACGTGGACCAGCTGCTGGTGGTCTACACGGCCGAGGCGGGGTCGGCCACGCAGGAGCGGCTGCGGTTGTTGGCCAGCTGGCGGGCGGACGGCCCGGAGCGCACGCCCGCTGTCGTGCCGGGCCACCCGGGCTGATCAGGGCCCCGGCGCTGGTGATCATCGGTTCTAGGATGGGGCGGGATGGCAGCCGAGGACGCTGGGGCCGACCCGGGCAGCGTGGATCCCACGCGTGCCCTTGACCTGCTGTGGGGTCCGGCCCCGCAGCCGAGTCGCGGGCCCCGGCGCGGCCTGACCCTCGACCAGGTGGTGCGGGCCGCCGTCGAGGTGGCCGACGCCGAGGGGCTGGCGGCGCTGTCCATGCGCCGGGTGGCCGCCCAGCTCGGGGTGGGCACCACCTCGCTGTACACCTACGTGCCCGGCAAGACCGAGCTGTTCGCGCTGATGCTGGACCACATCGTCGGGGTTGGTCCGCTGCCGCACACCCTGCCCGGCGGGTGGCGGGAGCAGTTCGAGGCGTGGGCGCGGGAGGACTGGGTGGAGTTCCGCCGGCACCCGTGGACGATCCAGTTGGCGTCGATGCGCCTGGCGCCCGGGCCGCACCAGCTGGCGTGGTTCGACTCCGCGCTGCGGGTGCTGGCCGACACCGGGCTGTCCGAGCACGACATGGCCGCCGTGGTCGGCAGCGTGGACGGCTACGTGCGGGGCCTGGCCAGGCAGGCCGTGGACGCCAGTGAGATCGAGGCGCGCACCGGTGTCAGCGACGCGGCGTGGGACGCGGCCTACGAGCCGCACCTGGTGAAGTACGTCGACTTCAGCCGGTATCCGATGCTGCTGCGGGTGGCCAGGGCGGACGCGTTTCCCACCGCCGAGTCCACCTTCGAGTTCGGGCTGCGGCGGATGCTGGACGGTGTCGAGGCGTTCATCGCCGAGCGGGCCGCGCGCTGACGGGGTGTCAACCAGGGCTCTGGCCCGGCTCCGCCAGCCGGTCCGCCCCGGCTTCTCGGGGGCGTGGATAACGCTCCCGCCTGGCGGTGGCGTTCCCGCCTGGCGGTGGCGCTCCCGCCTGGTGGCGGTCAGCGGACCAGGCGCCAGTACTGGCGCTTGCCCTCCTCGCGCACGGCGACCCCGAGCTTGCCCAGTTCGGCGGCGAGGTCGGCGGCTTCGGCCGGGTCCGAGCCCAGGGCCTTGCCCCGGGCGCGCAGCAGGGAGTTGGCGCCGGCCGGCAGGTCGGGGGTGTCCTCGATCCAGCGCCGGTAGTCGTCGCGGTGCGGGTCACCGCCGTCCAGCCACGGGTAGCCGTGCGTGGTGAACGCGTGGCGCAGCTGCCCCTGGTTCAGTTCGCAGCGCTCCCTGGCCAGCGGCGCGGTGTCCGGGCCGAGCAGGGTGAGGTCCTTGCCGTCGAGGAAGACCGCGCTCACCCGGGCGCGGTCCACGGTCCGGGTGGCCTTGCCCCGGGTCAGCCCGACCTGGTGGGCGTCCACGGTCACGGTCAGCGCCTCGTTGCTGCCGATGGCGCCCAGCACCAGGCCGGCGAGCACGCCGAGCGCGGCGCCGCCGAACTGGCCGTAGGGGTCGGGGATGGACGCGACCAGCTTGAACAGCCCCTGCATGGGCGCCCACTCCAGGCCGGCGACCCAGTCTGCGATCAGCGCGAGCAGGCCGCCAGCCACCGCGCCGAGCAGCGGGAACCCCAGCCACAGCAGCAGGTGGGACCACATCGGCTCGGCGACCACGAGCTGCTCCGTCCGCGTCGCCGCGGTCGACGGCGTGGACTCCCACCCTGACGAGTCCTGGTTGCGCACGACTCCCCCACAGGAAACTCCGAACACGATCGGCTCAACTCCGAACGTTATACGGAGTTTTCCGGCGGGACAAACCGAGGCCGCTCCGGATGCCGCGGTCAGCCCTGGGCGGCGTCCTCGGCCAGGGCCTCCCGCTCGTAGGTGAGCAGGGTGTCGACGAACAGCCGCCGCTGCTCGGGCGTGAGCGGTTCCAGCGCCACCCGCCACGCCCGGGCGCCCCTGGACAGCCAGGCGTCCACCGCGGCCCGGTGCCGCTCGGCCACGCTGACGATGGTGCGGCGCCGGTCGGCCGGGTCCTCCCGCCGGTCCAGCACGCCCTGGCGGCTCAGCTCGCCGATCATCAGGCTGGCGGTCGCCGGCACCACCTCCAGCCGGGCGGCCAGCTCGTTGACCGTCATCGGGCCGTCGAACAGCAGGTAGGAGAGCAGCGAGAGGTGGCGCGGGGCCAGGGAGAACGACCGGAGCTGTTCCGGCACGGGCAGCCGCTTGACCCGCCCCACCACGCGCGGCATGAGCAGCAGCAGCGTGCGGATGCCCTCGTCCACGCTCAGCCCCGCCGCGTCGGCCGCGTCCGCGTGGGACCGCTCACCCGTTGACATAGCTATGACTCCAAAGTAGTTTTGCTTTCAAAGCTAAACCTCACTTCCGCGGCGCCGATCGTAGTGACCGCGACCCGCCGCGCTCCTCACCGTCCACCGTGGACTATCCACTGTGGACGTTCGATGCCCACCGCCACCCCGGGGAGAACACGCCCATGACCTTCCTTGTCACCGGAGCCCGCGGCCAGGTCGGCCGGCACGTGCTGCGCGGCCTGGTCGACGCCGGCCTGCCGGTGCGCGCCGCCAGCCGGGACGCCACCACCCTGGACCTGCCCGCCGGGGTCGAGTCCGTCAGCGTGGACCTCACCGCGGCCGAGACCCTGGACGCCGCCCTGCGCGGGGTGACCGGCGTCTTCCTCTACACCCAGCGCTCCGGCGTCGAGGACTTCGTCACCGCCGCCCGCGCCGCCGGCGTCGCCCACGTCGTCCAGCTGTCCTCGGGGTTCAGCGCCGCGCCCGACGCGGACACCAACCCAATCGCGCGACTGCACCTGCGGGTGGAGCGCGCGCTGGCCGACTCCGGCCTCGGCCACACCGTGCTGCGCCCCGGCGCGCTGGCCCACAACACCCTGGCCTGGGCCGAGTCCATCCGCACCCGCTCCGCCGTGGCGCTGACCCACCCCGACGCGCACGAGGCCGTCATCCACCCGGCCGACATCGCCGACGTGGCCGTGCGGGTGCTGGCCACCGGCGCGCACCAGGGCGAGACGCTCACGCTGACCGGCCCGGAGTCGCTCACCGCGCGCGACCAGGTGGCCATCCTCGCCGACGTGCTGGGCCGGCCGATCACGCTCACCGAACTCACCCGCGACCAGGCGCTGGCCCAGCGGCCGGCGGCCATCCCGGAGCCCGTCCTCGCGGTGCTGCTCGACACCGCGGCCAGCCACGTCGGCGTGCCCGCCGAGATCACCGACGTGGTGGGGACCATCACCGGCCACCCGGCCCGCACCTTCCGCGAGTGGGCGGTCGAGCACCGGGCGGCCTTCGCGGATCCGACCGCCTCGGCCTGACCGGTCAGGCGTTGACGCCGGTGAGGGCGAAGAACTCCTGCCGGGACCTGGCGTCCTCGCGCAGGGTGCCCAGCAGGGTGGAGGTGACCGTGCTGGCGCCCACGGCCTGCACGCCGCGCAGCGTCATGCAGGTGTGCTCGGCCTCGATCACCACGCCGACGCCCTTGGGGGACAGCTGGTCCGCCAGCCAGTCGGCGACCTGCTTGGTCAGGCGTTCCTGCACCTGCGGGCGGCACGCGAAGTGCTCGACGATCCTGGCCAGCTTGGACAGGCCGAGGATGCGCGCGCCGGGCAGGTAGCCGACGTGGGCCACGCCCACGAACGGCAGCAGGTGGTGTTCGCAGACCGAGCGCACCGGGATGCTCCTGGCCAGCACGAGTTCGTCGTAGCCCTCGTCGTTGGGGAACGTGGTCAGGTCGAACGGGCGCGGGGTGAACAGCTCGGCGTAGGCGTGCGCCATCCGCCTCGGCGTGTCGGCCAGGCTCTCCGACCCCAGTTCCACGCCGAGGGCGCGCAGGAACGCGCCGGCGGCCTGCTCGGCGGCGGCGAGATCAACGCCGTGGTCGGGTTCGTGGACCACGCGCAGCGCGGCCGCGGGGCGCGCCGGCGCGGCGCCGCTCTCCTCGCGGGTGACCGGCACCGCACGCACCCGGGGTGTCGCCTGCTGTCCTCCGCCGGCCATCGTCGACCTCCGCTCCACCCGGCAATTACGCCAACAAATCTTGGTCTTATTGCCCGGCCCGGGTCAAGGACGGCTGGCGGAATCGGTTGTTCGCCACATTGCGGAAAGACGGGTGGGCGATATGGTGCCCTGGTGACGACGGATCCGGCGATCAGTGCCGTGGCCGCGCTGGACGACCCGCTGCGGCGCGGGATGTACCGGTTCATCCGGCAGGCCCACCGGCCGGTGACCCGGGACGAGGCCGCCGCGTCGGTGGGCATCTCCCGCAAGCTGGCCGCGTTCCACCTGGACAAGCTGGTCGACGCGGGCCTGCTGCGGGCGCGCTACGAGCCGGCCGGCGGCATCCGCCGGGTCGGGCGCGCGCCCAAGGTCTACGAGCCGGCCGACACCGACATCCGGGTGAGCATCCCGGAGCGCCGGCACGAGCTGCTGGCCGACATCCTCCTCGGCGCGGTGCTCACCGAGGCAGGTGACGAGAACGCCCGCCAGGCCGCCGTGCGGGTGGCCGGTGAGCGCGGTGCGGAACTGGGCGGCGCCGAACGCGACCGCGCCCGGCCGGGCCGGCTCGGCGCGGAACGCGCCCTCACCCTGGCCGAGGGTGTGCTGGCCAGGCACGGCTTCGAGCCCGCCAGGCAGTCGCCGACCTGCGTGCGACTGCGCAACTGCCCGTTCCACCCGTTGGCGGCCAGCGCGCCCGACCTGGTGTGCGGCATCAACCACGCGTTCCTGTCCGGTGTGCTCACCGGGCTGCGCGCCGCCACCGTGCGGGCGGTGCTGGCGCCGCGGGCCGGCGAGTGCTGCGTGGAACTGCGCGCGGCGGCGGCCCCTCGGCAGGCGGCGGGCTCGACCGACGGCGGCGGGAGCGGGGACGCCGCCGCCCCGCGCCCTGGCGCGGACTGAACCGGCGGGCTGGTCAGCCCTGGGGGTGGGTGGGGTGGTTCGGCGGACCGCCCGGGGGCGGCGCCTGGTAGCCGGTCGGCGCCTGGTAGCCGGTCGGCGGCGGGTACCAGGGCACCGGCGGGTAGGGCGGGGCGGCCAGTGCCCGGTCCCGGGCCCGCCGGCGCCGCCGCAGCACGAGCAGGGTGATGACCAGCGCGCCGGCGGCCAGCAGGCCCAGCACGACGACCAGGACGACGACGAGGGCGATGGTGCCGAACTCCTCGGGTTCCCGGTCCAGTTCGGGGTTGCGCGGTCCGAGGCGCGCGCCGAGGGTCGCCCGGCCGGCGGCGACCACGGTGTGTCCGTTGACGTAGACCACCAGTTCGTCGATCCGGCGGGGATAGGTGTTCCACACCAGGCTGGCGATCCGCTCGGCGTCGACCCCGTCCACCTGGGTGGCGCCGGTCGGGGTCACCGCCTGGACGATCAGGCGGTCGGTGCCGTTGGTCTGCCGGTGTTCGACCTGGACCTGTCCGTAGCCGGCTTCGCTGATCCGCCGGCTCAGGCCGGCCACCTCGGTCAGCGTGGCGCAGCCGCCGACGAGCAGGATCGCCAGGACGGCGGTGAGCAGCCGGAGCGCGCCCCGGTGCGGGCGTCCTCGCGCGGGCGGCGCGGGGGCCGCCGGAAGCGGCGGAGTGGGCATGGGCACACGCTAGGTTCGCCGGATTCGCCGGTCCCGGCATTGCGCCAACCGTTATCGAGCTAAACCCGGTGCAGGCCGGGCCCGGCCCGCCGCTGCCCCGATCGGCGCGCCGCCCGCGACCGGACGGCCCAGCCGGCACGGGTGGGCCGGTCAGCGCGGCAGTCGGCGCAGCACACCGTCCACACCGGACCGGACGGTCTCCGCGTCGCCGGTGTCCAGCCCGTGCACCACCTCGTACCAGGGGCCGAGCCGGTGCCAGCGCAGGGCGTGCTCGCGCAGCCGAGGCGTGACGCCGTAGGCCTCGGCCAGGGCGGCGGTGAACGCGGGTGGCGTGCCGTGCAGTGCCCAGGCCAGGTCGATGGCGGCGTCGCCGAGGTGGGCGTCGGAGAAGTCGATCACGCCGGTCAGCCCGGCGTTGCCGGTGAGGACGTGTTCGGGGCCGAGGTCGCCGTGCACCACGGTGTCGGCCGGCAGGTCGGTGACGGCGGCCAGCAGGTCGCGGGCACGCGCGCGGGCCGCCGGCGGCAGCAGCGGCAGCACGTCCGCGCGGAACCGCGCCACGGTCTCGGCGCGCTCCCGCGCGGTCGGGCCGGCGCCGGGCAGGCCCAGGGCGAGCGCGCCGGCCGGGTCGGTGGTGTGCAGCGCGCGCAGGAACTCGCCCAGCTGGCGCCCGTGCTCGGCGGTGGGCTCGGCCAGCGGCTGTCCTGGCACCAGCGCGTGCCGGACCACCAGGGGCGCCTCGCGCACCACCCGAGGCACGGGCACGGCCAGTGGCAGGCGCGGCGCCAGCCACGGCATCAGCCGGGTCTCCAGCAGCAGCCGCCCGGCCACCTCCGGCCGGCGCGGCCGGCGCTCGATCCACCGCCCGTCCACCAGGCTGGCCGCGCTGTCCCAGCCCCCGGCGATCTCCACCGACCCGGTCACGGCGTGGCCAGCAGCGTGGTGGCGGGGCGGGTGGCGAAGGTGCGGCGGTAGTCGTGCGGGGTGACGCCGACCAGGCGGCGGAAGTGGTGGCGCAGCAGGGCGGCGGTGCCGAAGCCGCACCGGTGGGCGATGTCGTCGACGCCGAGGTCGGTGTCCTCCAGCAGCCGACGGGCGTGCAGCACGCGCTGGGTGGACAGCCAGCGGTTCGGGGTGGTGCCGGTTTCCGCGGCGAACCGGCGGGCGAAGGTGCGTTCGGACATGCGTGCCCTTCGGGCCAGGCTGGCCACGGTGTGCTCGCTGGCGAGGTTGTCCAGCATCCAGGTGAGCAGGGGTTGCAGGCTGTCGGCGGTGCAGTCGGGCACGGGCAGTTCGACGAACTGGCGCTGGCCGCCGTCGCGCTGCGGCGGCACCACCATGCGGCGGGCGATGGCGGTGGCCGGGCCGGAGCCGAGTTCCCGGCGCACCAGGTGCAGGCACGCGTCGATGCCGGCGGCGGTGCCGGCGCTGGTCACGATGCCGCCCTCGTCCACGAACAGCACGTCGGGGTCGACGCGGGCGCGGGGGAAGCGGCGGGCGAGTTCGGCGGCGTGCCGCCAGTGGGTGGTGCAGCGCCGCCCGTCCAGCAGGCCGGCCGCGCCGAGTTGGAACGCGCCGCTGCACACCGACAGCAGGGTGGCGCCGCGCTCGGCGGCCTGGCGCAGCGCGGCCAGCACCGCGGGCGGGTACTCGTCGCGCAGTTCGGCCGCGGGCACCGCGATCAGGTCGGCGTCGGCCAGCGCGGCCAGGCCGTGCTCGGGCACCAGCGACAGGCCGACGTTGGTGCGCACCGGCCGGCCCGGGTGTTCGGCGCAGGGCAGGAAGGTGAACGGGGGCACGCCGTCCTCGGTGCGGTCGATGCCGAACACCTCGCAGACCACGCCGAACTCGAACGGGGCGACCCCGTCGATGAGCACCACCGCCACGGTTTCCAGCACGCCGGCCAGCCTAACTCACCGATTGGCAGGATTTTGTGGTAGACGGTCAGCTCTGCCACTGTTGGCAGGATTTGGTGCGGCGGAAACTTCATGCCATGACGTCCGCACTGATCCTCATCCCGCTGGTGGCACTCGTCGGCTACGCGCTGGCCCGCAGCCACCGCCAACACCCCGACCTGGGCCACCGGTTGGTGGGCAGCGCGCAGGTGGTCGACCGGGACCTGGAGCGCGTCCGCCACGACCTGGCCGCCCGCGACCCCGAGCCCGCGTCGGCGCCGGCGCCGGTGGCCACCGGGCACCGCCGGGCCGTCCGCCGGCTCGGGCGGAACGGCGTCGCGCCGGCCCGGTGAGATCCGGCCCGGCAAGAACCAGTCCAGAAAGATCCGGCCCGGTGAGATCCGGCCCAGAAAGATCCGGCCCGGTGAGAACCAGTCCAGGAAAGATCCGGCCAGCCGAGTGCGGCCGGCCTGGTGATGCCGAGCCGGTCCGCGCCGGGGGCGGTCGGTGGAGCGGGCGGGAAACCCCGCGCTGTCCACCGCGCCCCCGGCGGCGCAACGGTGACCGGGTCCGGTCGGCGACTCAGAAGTTGATCATGTGGCCGGCCAGGCCGTGGATGGCCTCCTTGACGGCCTCGCCGAGGGTGGGGTGGGCGTGCACGTTGCGCGCCACCTCGTGCACGGTCAGGTCCCACTGCTGGGCCAGGGTCAGCTCGGGCAGCAGCTCGGTGACGTCCGGGCCGATCAGGTGGGCACCCAGCAGCTCGCCGTACTTGGCGTCGCTGAGGATCTTCACGAAGCCCGCGGAGTCACCGAGGCCGTGCGCCTTGCCGTTGGCGGTGAACGGGAACTTGGCCACCTTCACGTCGAAGCCCTCGGCCCGCGCCTGCGCCTCGGTCCAGCCGAAGCTGGCGACCTGCGGCTGGCAGTAGGTGGCCCGCGGGATCATCCGGTAGTCCAGCTCCATGGTCTCCGCGCCGGCGATCGTCTCGGCCGCCACGATGCCCATCGACTCGGCGGCGTGCGCGAGCATGAGCTTGGCGGTGACGTCACCGATGGCGAAGATGTGCGGCACGCTGGTGCGGCACCGGCCGTCCACGTCGATGGCGCCCCGCTCGGTCAGCGCCACCCCGGTGTTCTCCAGCCCGTAGCCCGTGACCTGCGGCTGGAACCCGATCGCCTGGAGCACCTTGTCGGCCTCCAGCACCTGCTGCTGGCCGTCCTTGGACACGGTGACGCGCACCTTCGGGCCGGAGTCGTCGATGGACTCCACCCGGGTGGAGGTGAGCACGTCGATGCCCAGCCGCTTGTAGCGCTTGGCCAGCTCGGCGGACACCTCCTCGTCCTCCAGCGGCACCATCCGGTCGAGGAACTCCACGATCGTCACCTTGACGCCGTAGTTGCGCAGCACGTAGGCGAACTCCACGCCGATGGCGCCGGCGCCCGCGATGACGATGCTCTCCGGCAGCTGGTCGCTGAGGATCTGCTCCTCGTAGGTGACGACCCGCTCGCTCTTCGCGGTGCCGGGCAGCAGCCTCGGCTGGGCACCGGCCGCGATGATGCAGTGGTTGAACGTGACGGTCTCGGTGGTGCCGTCCGCCTTGGTCACCACCAGGGTGTTGGCGTCGGTGAAGCTGCCGCGCCCCTCGAACTGGGTGATGGCGTTCTTCTTCATGAGGAAGTGCACGCCCTTGACCCGGCCGTCGGCGACCTTGCGGCTGCGGGCGAACGCGGCGCCGTAGTCGAAGCTGACCTGGCCGTTGACGGTGATGCCGAAGGTCTTCGCCTCGCTGGTGAACAGGTGGGCGAGTTCGGCGTTGCGCAGCAGCGCCTTGGACGGGATGCAGCCGACGTTCAGGCAGACCCCGCCCCAGTACTTCTCCTCGACGATCGCCGTCTTCAGCCCGAGCTGCGCCGACCGGATCGCGGCGACGTACCCACCCGGACCCGCGCCCAGGACCACGACGTCAAAGTGTGTGCTCATGCCCCGAACCCTATGCGCCGCAATCCGACCGCACCGCGCCCGCCCCACCCGTGCGCGCGGACATCCCCCCACGTGGCGGGCGTGCGGGTCGGGTCGGGTGGCGCGACGAGATCGACATCACGTGCGGTGACGCCGCGGTCGCGGTGCGGCGCGCACGGCCGCGCGGGATCCGCGGCGACGCGGGGTGCCCGGGCGAACGCCCGGTGTGAGCCAGATGAATTCTTTTCGCCCGCAGGGGGTGGGTGCGGCAGGATCCCGCCGGTGACCAATCCGGACCCTTCCGACAACACCGTCAGTGACCGCGCCGCGCACGCCGTGCGCCTGGCCACCGAGGCCGGCCGCCAGGTGGGGCTGCGGGCGACCGAGCCGCGCGTGCTGCACGACGTGTTCAACGTGCTCGTGCACCTCGCGCCCGACCCGGTGGTGGTGCGGGTGCCATCGCTGAGCCTGGCCTCGGTCGAGGAGCAGGCCGCCAAGCAACGCCGTGAGCTGGCCGTCACCGGCTGGCTGGCCGACCGGGGCGCGCCGGTTGTCCGGCCGAGTCCGCTGGTGCCGGACCAGCCCGTGGCGATCGAGGGGAAGTCGCTGACGTTCTGGGAGTTCGTCAGCGAGACCGAGCCCATGTCCGAGCTGGTCGCCGCCGGCGACATGGCGCGGGTCATGGACCGCTTCGTCGAGCAGACCGGGTGGGTGGCGCACCTGCACGACCTGCTCGCCGACTACCCCGGTGAGCTGCCCGTGCTGTCCCCGGTCGGGCCGGAGCTGGGCCGGTCGCTGGCCGAGCTGACCCGGCAGCCGCACTCCCCGCTGAGCACCGCGGACCTGGACCGCGCCCAGCAGGAGCACGCGGTGCTGGAGACGCTGCTGGCCGACCTGCCCCGGTACTTCCCCGACGCCCGTGTGCAGGCACTGCACGGTGACGCGCCCGCCTACAACGTGCTGCGCACCGCGACCGGCCACCTGTTCAGCGACTTCGAGGACACCACCCGGGGCCCGGTGGAGTGGGACCTGATCGTCGGCGTGGACAGCGCCGCGGCCGTGGCCGCCTACGAGCGGGCCGGCGGCAGGCGGGTGGACCCGGTGCTGCTGCGGGTGATGGACGGGGCGCGCCGCCTGCAGGCGACCGGTGCCCTGGCCCTGGTCCCGTTGATGCCGGAGCTGGGGCCGATGCTCGAACCCGTGGTGGCCCAGTGGCGGGACAGCGCCCCGCTGGCCCTGGACTCGCTGGGCTGAACCGCGGTGGGGCGCGCCGGGTCCGCCCGGCGCGTCCGGTCACCGGGTCCGCTGGCCGGTCAGTCACCGCCGCTGGTGTCCCAGCGGAACAGGTAGGACTCGGTGCGCACGGCGTTCCGTTCCATCAGTGTCCACATCAGACGAACAGCGGCAGCAGCCCGGTGGCCACCAGCACCCCGATGACCAGGATGGGCGCCACGAACCAGAGGATCAGCCGGACGACGGTGCGTGCCGGGTCGACCCCGGCGATGCCGCTGGCGAGGTAGATCGGCGCCGTGCCGGGCGGGGACGCGCCCTCGGTCGAGGCGAAGATCATGCTCGCGGTGGCGGTGGCGGTGGCGGTGGCGGCCGGGGGCCGGGGGCGCGCCGGCCGCGGTGAGCGCGCTGAACGCGACCCCGCCGACCGCGGCGATGGTGGCCGTCCCGGTCAGCGGCGCGGCGATGACGACCAGCGGCAGCCCCACGATGACCGCGACCAGCCACGGCGGCGCGTCCAGTCCGCCCATGACGGCGGTGAGCTGGTCCACCAGCCCCAGTTCACCGAGGCTGCCGGCGGCGGCGAAGGCGAACAGCAGGGTGACCAGGATGGTGAGCACCGGGATCCACACCACCACGCTGATGTCGTCGGCGGCTGACCGGCCGCCACCGTCCACACCGGACAGCCCAGGGCGGCCGACTGGACTCTCCCCCTGGGGGAGTGCCCACACTGGACCGCGTGATGAGCATCGGGGAGTTCGCGCAGCTGACCGGACTGAGCGTGAAGGCGCTGCGGCTGTACGCCGACCAGGGGGTGCTGACCCCGGCCGAGGTCGACACGTGGTCGCGCTACCGCCGCTACAGCGGCGCCCAGCTGGTCGACGGCGTCCGGCTCAAGGCGCTGCGCGACGCCGACGTCAGCCTGGCCGACGCGGCGGCGGCACTGGCCGACGAGCACCGGGCGGGCGCCCTGCTCGCCGCGCACCGCGCCCGGCTCGCCGCCCAGCGGGAACGCCAGGACGCGGCACTGGCCGCGGCCGAGGCGCTGTTCGCGGCGGAGCGGTGGCGGTCCGGCTGGCCGGTCGTCGAGCGGCGGACCGAGGCGCGGCCGTGGGCGGGTGTGGTGCTGCCGGTGCTGGACACCGACAGCACCGGCAGTGACGGCGCTGGTACCGACAGCGCTGGCAGCGCCGGCACGCACAGCGATGACCCGGACACCGACCGCGCCAACCAGGCGTTCGCCGTGCTGTGGCAGGCGCTGACGGCCGAGGGCAACCCGCCGGTCGGGCCGTTCTGGTCGTCGATGCGGGCCGCGGACTCGGACGCGGGCGCCGGGGAGGACGCCGTCGAGCTGCTGTGCTGCTGGCCGGTCGCCCGCCCGCTGCCGGCGGACTGGTCGGTGCCGGGCTGGAGGGTGGTGGTGGGGCAGCTGCCGGCCGGCCCCGAGCTGGCCGTGCGCTGGCGCCACGACCAGCCGATCCCCACCGTGCCGGGCGCGGTGCACCCCGCGGTGCTCGCCCTGCTCGCCACCGCCGACGAGCGCGGGGTGGACCTCGACCTGTCCCGGCTGCGCCAGATCGGCCTGCTGGAGGACGGCCAGCCCGTGGGCGTGGAGATCGCCGTGCCGCTGGCCCAGCCGTGATCGCCCGGCGCTACTGCCAGGTCGCGGTGTCCGGGTCGATGCCGTGGGCACGGGCACTGGCGTCGATGCTCTGCCGGAGCCACGTGGCGAGGCCGGCGCGGATGCCGTCGTAGTGGGCGGCGAATCCCGGATCGGCCTCGAACGTGCGGCCGAGGCAGACCTGCATCTGCCTGCTGAGGGGAAAGTACGACGCGAAGACCTCGCGGTGCCGCTCGACGAGTTGGTTGGCCTCCGGGCTACCGGGGGTGACGCCGGCGTCCACCGCGTCCGCCAGGGCGCGCTCCAGGTCGGCCACGGCGTCGGCGACGGCCTGCCACTCCTCCGGGCCGCGCGCGGCCGAGCGTTCGGCGTACTGCTGCCACTGCGTCGTGCCGCCGTAGCGCTGCCTGGCCTGGGCGTGCCGGTCCGGGTTCCACTGTGGACCGAAGATCGCGGCCTGCTGCTCGGCGCTCAGCAGCAGGCCGCGCTCGTGGGCGTCGATCATCCGGTCCAGTCCGGCGCCGAGCTGCTGGAGGCGTTCGAGCCGTTCGGCGACCTGGGTGCGCTGCGCGCGCAACGCGCCGAGCACGTCCGCGGTCGACTCGTCCAGGATGGACTGGATCCGGTCCAGGGCGAGACCCAGCTCGCGGTAGACGACGACGCGGTGCAGGCGTTCCAGATCACCAGCGGTGTAGAGCCGGTACCCGGCAGCCGTGCGCAGCGACGGTCGCGCCAGCCCGATCTCGTCCCAGTGGTGCAACGCGCGGACCGTCACGCCCAGCCGCGCCGAGACCTGACCGACGGTCAGGCCATCGGCGTCAGTGCAGTCAAGCATGGTCCCCATTGTCGCCGCGGCCGGAGTTCGGGGGCGCGATCCCGACGGCCGCGACGTCGCGGGCCTGCTGGCCGGCCGGGGGCATCGCGTGGATGCCGCGGAACAGCTCGGCCGGAACCGCGTCCGGGCCGGGCGCGGGCACCGGGCTGATCTCGGACGCCTCGTGGTGGTCGCGCACGCACCCCACCCTCCGGCCGCACGCGTCGTGAGGGTCAAGCCGGCGCGGTGTGCCCCGCCGCACTGCCCGTCGGGGGTGGGTGGGGCGCCCGGTCGTGTCGGCCGCCCCACCGGGAAGAACTCGGGGCTACTGGCGTTCGTAGGCGCCGGCGTCCACGGCGCCGCCCACGCCGGTCGGCTTGTCGTCCAGGTCGGTGGCCCAGTACTGCCTGACGCCCCGGTTGATCGCCGGGCTGCCGGCCTGCAGGTGCAGGTCGGTGGCGGAGACGTACCTGGGGTCGGCCACCGTGTCACCGGTGCCGGTCCTGAACTGGACCTGGCCGCCGGAGAAGACGTTGTGGTCGGAGGCGGTGAAGGTGTCGTCGGCGTAGCCGACCTTGCCGGCCGCGTACACGATGTTCTGCGACATGCTCAGGTGCTCGTTGGTGCACCCGGCGTAGCAGACCACGCCCTCGGCCTCGGCGTTGCCCAGGCGCAGCGAGTTGTTGCGGAACACGGTGTTGAACACCGGGCCGTTGGGGTCCTCGGCGCCGCGGGTGATCAGCCCGCCCCGGGTCTGGTCGCCGTAGATCGCGTTGTACTCGAAGTAGTTGTCGGTGCTGATCCCGTCCGGGTCGTCCGACCAGGTGCCGAGTTCGGTGAACGACTCGTTGTCGATCGAGGTGTTGTGGTGGATGTAGTTGTGCGAGGCGTAGAAGATCTCGATGGCCGCGCCGTCCAGCCCGTAGTCGTAGCTCCGCGCGATGGAGCCGCTGATGAGGTTCCAGCTGATGGTGGAGTTGTTGCCCTGCAACAGGATGCCGAACGCGCCCGAGTCGTTGTCCGGCTTCTCGTCGTTGACGCTCATGTGGTTGTTGTCGACGAGTTCGTTGCTGGTGACCTCGGTGGAGTCGGCCTCGGGCGCGATGAACACGCCGGCCGCCGCGCCGGTGACGTGGTTGTCGACCACCTGGTTGTGGTCGCCGGTGACGCTCACCCCGGCCCACGAGCAGCGGCCGGCGTTCTGGGCCACGCCCACCTGCAGGCCGGTGACGCGGAGGTAGTCGCCGGCCAGGTTCACGCAGGCGTCGTTGTGGCCCTTGATGACCGGCCGGGCGCCGCTGCCGTAGGCGCCGACGGTGATGCGGGCCGACTCCGTTCCGGACCTGGTCAGGTTCAGCTGGCCGGTCCAGGACTGGCCGCGCTTGAACAGCACGCTGTCACCGGGTTTGAGGTCGGCGCTGGCGACCTTGGTCAGGCTCTTCCACGCCGTGCCGGTGGACGTGCCCGCGGCGCTGTCGTTGCCGGCGCTCTGGTCGACGTAGTAGGTCCTGGCGGCCAGCGGGCTGGCCGCTGGCTCAGCCGAGGCCTGCGCGCCACCGGCGCTCAGGGCTGTGGCCACCCCCAGGGCGGTGGCCAGCGCGAACGACCCTCTTCGACGCACTTGTTACCTCTCCTTCGAGATCGCGGTGGTGATTTTCCAACGCGATCTCACTACAGGAGGGTCACTTCTGGCAATGATCGGCCCGGGGTGACCAGCACGGCTCGGTCGCACCGCCGTGCTGGTCACCCGTGCCTACGCCGGCCGGCTCACCAGTCGTGCACGCTGCCGTCGCGCAGCCGGTTCACCGGCAGGTAGGCGCGCTGGTACGGGTAGCGGGCCGCGGCCTGCTCGTCGATGTCCACGCCCAGGCCGGGCGCGTCGCCGGGGTGGAACAGGCCGTCGGTGAACGTGTAGTTGGTGTGGAAGACCTCCTGGTAGGGCTCCAGGTGGCCCATGTACTCCTGGATGCCGAAGTTCGGCACGGTCAGGTCCACGTGCAGGGCGGCGGCGAAGGACACCGGGGACAGGTCGCCGGCGCCGTGCGAGCCGGTGCGCACGCCGTGCAGCGCGGCCAGGTCGAACACCCGGCGCAGGTGGGTGATGCCGCCGGTGTGCGACACCGAGGTGCGGATGTAGTCGATCAGCCGCTCCTCGATCAGGTACTGGCAGTCCCAGATGGAGTTGAAGATCTCGCCGACCGCGATCGGCGTGGTGGTGTGCTGGCGGATGGTGCGGAACGCGGCCTGGTCCTCGGCCGGGGTGGGGTCCTCGATCCAGAACATCCGGTACGGCTCCAGCGACTTGCCCAGCCGGCCGGCCTCGATCGGGGTGAGCCGGTGGTGCACGTCGTGCAGCAGGTGGAAGCCGAAACCGAAGCGCTCCCGCACGGCCGCCATCACCTCGGGCACGAAGTCCAGGTAGGCGCCGGTCTCCCAGACGTGCTCGCTGGGCAGCTCGCCGTCGGCGGGCTCGTAGGTCAGGCCGGCGCTGTTGCCGCCGATGCCGTAGGTCTTCTCCAGCCCGGGCACGGCCGCCTGCACCCGCACCGCGCGGTAGCCCCGGTCCAGGAACCGCGCCACGTCGTCGAGCAGTTCGGGGATGGTCTGCCCGTTGGCGTGCCCGTAGACCAGCACACCGTCCCGGGCCGCCCCGCCGAGCAGCTGGTACACGGGCAGGCCGGCCACCTTGCCCTTGATGTCCCACAGCGCCACGTCCACCGCGGCGATCGCGGTCATGGTGACCGGGCCGCGCCGCCAGTAGGCGCCCTTGTACAGGTACTGCCAGATGTCCCCGATGCGGTGCGCGTCCCGGCCGATCAGCAGCGGGCACACGTGCTCGGTGAGGTAGGCGGCCACGGACAGCTCGCGGCCGTTGAGCGTGGCGTCCCCGATGCCGGTCACCCCGTCCTCGGTGGTGATCTTCAGGGTGACGTAGTTGCGCCCCGGGCAGGTGACGATGACCTTGGCGTCGACGATCTTCACGAAGTGCTCCTGGTCGGCAGGTCGACAACGATCTTGAGCTGGGTGCGGTCGGTCAGCGCCGTCTCGATGGCGGCGGCCGACTCGGCGAGCGGGAAGCGCGCGGTGACCAGCGGGGCCAGTGCCACCCGGCCGGATGCGGCCAGCGCGATGGCCGAGGCGAACGCGCCCGGCCCGTAGCGGAAGCAGCCCACCACGTCGACCTCCCAGCGCTGCAGGTGGCCCAGTGGCGTGGCCGCCTCGGCCGGCGGGGTGCCGACCAGCGCCAGCACCGCGCCCGGGGCCAACCCGGACAGGTCGGCGATGGCGGCCGGCGCGCCCGAGCACTCCAACTGCCGGTCGAACACGCCGTCGCCGGGGCCGGCGGCGACCTCGACGCCGGTGCCGGCCAGGGCGCGCTCGGCCCCGGCCCGGCGCTGCTCGGACACGTCCACCACGCGCACCCGCGCCGCCCCGGCCGCGCGCGCCGCCTGCGCGGCCAGCAGGCCGATCGGGCCGGCGCCGGTGACCAGCACGTGGTGGCCGGGCCGCACCCGGGCCCGCTCCACCGCCCAGCAGGCCACGGCCAGCGGCTCGATGAGCGCGGCCACCGCGTCCGGCAGGTCGTCCGGCAGCGGGTGGGCGAACTCCTCGGGCACGGCGACCTGGCCGCGCAGCAGCCCGTGGGTGGGCGGCGAGCCGAAGCAGATCCCGGTCGGGCACAGGTTGTAGCGGCCGGACCGGCAGGTGGCGCAGCGCCCGCACGGCCGCGCCGGCTCGATCGCCACCCGCTGGCCCACCCGCGCCGGGTCCACGCCCGCGCCGACCGCGCTGATCACGCCGTGGCCCTCGTGGCCGAGCACGGTGGGCGCGCGCAGCACGTTGGGGCCGTTGCGGCCGTCGGCGTAGTAGTGCAGGTCCGACCCGCACAGGCCGACCGAGCCCACGGCCACCAGCACCTGGCCGGCGCTGGGCGCGTCCACCGGGGCCGGTTGCACCCGCAGGTCGCGCGCGCCGTGCAGCACCGCGGCCATGCCCTGTTCGGTCCTGCCCTGTTCGGTCGTGCTCACGCGTTGACTCCCGTTCCGATCCGCAGCGGCTCCACCCGGCGGATGCCCACCGCGTAGGTGAGCGCCCCGACCACCGCGACCGCGCCGGCCAGCACCAGCGGCACCACGTAGGACCCGCCGCTGATGTCGAGCAGGATGCCGACCAGCGAGGGGCCGATGAACCCGGCGATGTTGGAGGCGAAGTTCTGGATGCCGGCCAGCGAGGACACCTGCGCGGGCTGCGGCGCCACGTCCGCGGGCAGCGAGGCCACGCTGGCGGCGGCGAAGGCGACGCTGGCGTAGCAGATGGCCAGCAGGGCCAGGGCCAGCCCGGCCGACTCGACCACCACGGCCAGCGCGATCACCGACGAGCACAGCATGCCGCCGGCCAGGCAGGTCTTGCGCGCCCGGTTCAGGCTCCAGCCTCGGCGCAGCAGGCTGTCCGACACGATGCCGCCGGCCAGGCTGCCGAAGATGGCCACGATGCCGGGGATGGTGCCGAACACGCCCAGCTGCAGCAGGTCGAAGCCGCGGGCCTTGACCAGGTAGCTGGGGAACCAGGTGATGAAGAAGTAGATGACGTAGTTGAGGCAGAAGAAGCCGAGCATCATCGCCCAGACCGTGCGGTAGCGGAACAGGTCCCGCCAGCGCACCTTCTCCGCCGGTGTCGACGACGCCGCCGCCTGCTGCTGGGCGCGGTCCTGCTCGATGTAGGCGCGCTCCTCCGGGGTGAGCTTGCGGTGCTTGTCCGGCTCCCGGTACAGGGCCAGCCAGCCGGCCGTCCACACCAGGGCCAGCGCGCCGGCGATGACGAACGCGATCCGCCAGCCCTGCCAGGCGATCAGCGCGGTCACCAGCGGCAGCGACACGACCGCGCCGACCCGCGAGCCGTTGTCCCACACGCTGTTGGCGAAGGCGCGTTCCCGGCGCGGGAACCAGCGGGAGACCACCTTGGCCGAGCCGGGGTAGGCGGTGGCCTCACCGACGCCGAGGCCGAGCCGGGCCAGGACCAGTTCCACCGGGCCGCGCACCAGGCCGGTGAGCATGGTGACCGCGCCCCAGATGAGGGCGCCGCCGGCGAACAGCGGCTTGACCCCGTAGCGGTCGATCAGCGAGCCGGCCGGCAGCTGGCACAGGGCGTAGCCGATGAAGAACGCGGCGAACAGGAAGCCCTCGACCGTGGGGCTGATGTGCAGGTCGCCCGACATGTACGGCAGGGCGACGCTGAGCGTGGTGCGGTCGATGTAGTTGACCATGAACGCGGCCGAGCAGAGCAGCACCATGCCCCACCGCACGTTGTTGCGCAGCCCCCGCGGCCGGGGGACCTCCAGGAAGTCCGGTGTGGACGCGTCCGAAGTGGACCCCTGCGGTCCGGCCGCGCCGGGCGCGGCCGATGACGTCACCGGTGACGTCGGCTCGGATGTCATGCCTACTCCTCTCCGGCGGGAAGCGACATGGCCTGTGCGGGCGGCCACCGGTGGGTCACGGTCAGCCCAAGCCATTCAGCGTTGCAAAACGGCATCTCGTGTTGTTGAATGGCGCGGACGTTAGCACCGCGTATCCCGGAGATGTCAATGGCCGACCCGCAGAAAACTGCTCCACCCAGGCGCGGGGGCAGGTCCTCCGAAGGGGGTAGCGCGATCACCAAGATGCTGCGGGTGCTGGAGGAGGTGGCCGGCAACGAGCCGCGCAAGCTCGCCGACATCGCCACCGCCGCCGGCGTCACCAAGCCGAGCGTGCACCGCATCCTGGCCGAGCTGACCGAACTGGGCTACGCGGTCGCCGACGGCGCCGGCTCCTACTCGGCCGGCCCCCGGCTGCGCGCCCTGGCCGCCGAGGTCGCCGACGGCACCGCCGCGGCCAGCATCGACCAGCTGCTCACCGCGTTGCAGCGCCAGGTCGGCCAGACCGTGCACCTGGCCCTGCGCAACGGCGACCACGCGGTCTACACGCAGAAGGTGGAGAGCGACCAGCCCTACCAGATGGCCTCCCGGGTGGGCATGCGGCTGCCCCTGCACTGCACGGCCATCGGCAAGAGCGTGCTGGCCCACCTGCCCGCCGACGAACTGGCCGCGGTGCTGGCCAGCACCGGCCTGCCCGGCCGCACGCCCGCCACCATCACCACACCCGAGCACCTGGCGCGGGAGCTGGCCGCGGTGCGCGAACGCGGTTACGCCATCGACGACGAGGAGAACGAGACCACCATCCGCTGCATCGGCGTGCCCGTGCTGGACGCCAGTGGCACCGCCATCGGCGGGATCAGCGTGTCCACGGTGAAGTTCCTGGTCACCGCCGAGCAGCTGGCGGGCTTCGCCCCGGCCCTGCGCGCCACCGCCGACCAGATCGCCCTGCTGCTGCGCTGACCCGGCCCGGTGGTGTCCGGTCAGGACACGGGCGTGACGGGCTCGGCGGACGTGGCGGGCTCGGCCGCGTCCCGCTCGACCAGCTGCCGCTTGTACCACGCGCCCCACAGCCGCAGCTGCTCGGCGGCGGGCGCGAAGCGGCGGCCGGCGTCGGTGAGGTCGTAGTCGACCCGGGGCGGCACCTGGTGGTGCACGGTGCGGGTGATGATGCCGTCCGCCTCCAGTTCGCGCAGCTGGCGGGTGAGCATGCGCTGGGTGATCCCGGGCAGCCGGCGGTGCAGCTCGCCGAACCGGTGCGGGTGCTCCAACAGGTACTCGACGATGACCAGCTTCCACTTGCCGCCGAGCACGCTGACCGCCACCTCGATGGCGCAGTGGTCGGCCATGTCCTGGACGCGTTCCCTGGCCATGCCCGCTACCTCCATCGGTATCCACCCCGACCGTACCGGTCAACGAAGACCGTACTTGCCCGCGCGGCCGGTGCCGGGTGACGGTGGGCCGGTGTCCGCGTCACCCGCCGTCCGCCACCCCTGGGCCGTGCTCGCCGTGCTGTGCGCCAGCCTGGTCATGGGCGCGATCGACTTCACCGTGCTGAACCTGGCCCTGCCCGACCTCACCGCCGACCTGTCGCTGCACGTGGACGAGCAGCTGTGGGTCGTGGACGTCTACCCGCTGACCAGTGCCGCGCTCATCATCACCGCGGGCACGCTGGCCGACCGGGTGGACCGCAAGCGGCTGTGGCTGGCCGGCATGGCCGTGTTCGGCGCCGCGTCCGCGCTGGCCGCGCTCGCCTGGTCCGGGCCGGTGGCCATCGCCGCGCGGGTCGTGCTCGGCGTGGGCCACGCCATGATCCTCACGGCCACGGTCGCCCTGCTGCGCGCCACGTTCCCCGACGCACGGCAGCGCAGCACCGCCGTGGGCATCTGGACCGCCAGCTCCAGCCTGGGCGCGGCACTGGGGCCGGTCCTGGGCGGCGTCCTGGTCGACCACCACGGCTGGCGCTCGGTGTTCGCCATCAACCTGCCGGTGGTGGCGGTGGCCCTGGTCGCCGGCGCCCTGCTGATCGCCCGCCAGCCCAGCGGCCCCGGCCGCCCCTGGGACGTGCGCAGCTCGGTGCTGTCGGTCGCCGCGATCGCCGGTGCGGTGTACGCGACCAACCACGCCACCACCAACCCCCTGGCCCTGACCGCGCTGCTCGCGGTGGCCGGCCTGGCCCTGGTGGTGGTGTTCGTGCGCCGGCAGCGGCGACTGGCCGAGCCCCTGCTGGACGTGCGCCTGTTCACCAACCGGCGGTTCACCCTGGCCGCGCTGCTCATCATGCTCAGCTACGGCAGCTACATCGGCTACCTCTACCTGGTGGCCCAACAGCTCCAGCTCGCCGAGGGCCGCACCCCCAGCCAGTCCGGCCTGGTCCTGCTCCCCCTGGCGCTGGCCAACGCCGCCGGCGCCGCCCTGGCCCCCCGGCTGGCCGCCCGCCTCGGCCCGCGCGCCACCACGATCGCCTCGCTGGCCGCGATCGGCGTGGCCCTGGCGCTGTTCGCCGGCTTCGGAGCGTCCGGCGCCGGCCCGCTCACCGCGCTGATCCTGCTCGGCTTCGGCGCGGGCGTGATCATGACCCTGGCCTCGGACGACCTGCTCTCCAGCGCCCCGGTGCACCGCGCCGGCGAGATCGGCGCCATCCAGGAGACCGCGTTCGCCCTCGGCTCCGGCCTGTCCCTGGCCGGCCTGGGCAGCCTCACCACCCTGGTGGCCAGCAGCCCGCCCACCGTCCCCAGTGGACAGTCCACTCCGGACTCACTGGGCACCGCGTTCACCGTGGCGAGCCTGACCATGACCGCGCTGACCGCCCTGGCCACCGCCGGCTACGCCTACCTGACCCGAAGCCGCGTCCAGGTCACCACATGAGTGACTCACCGGCCGCGGGACACCCCCAGTGTGGTCCCGCGGCCGGCGCGGGCTGGCCTACTCGCCGCGGTAGGCGCGCTCGATCTCGGCGATGTCGATCTTGGTCATCCGGTAGATCGCCGAGACGACGCGCTGGGCGGCCTCGGGGTCGGGCCCGTAGAGGTAGGCGTCCTCCACGGCCGCGGTGATCTGCCAGGACAGGCCGTAGCGGTCGGTGACCCAGCCGCACGGCTGGGTGGTGCCGCCCGCGCGCAGCCGCTCCCACAGCTCGTCGATCTCGGCCTGGGTGTCGCAGGCCACCAGCAGGGAGACGCCCTCGGTGAAGGTGAAGTGCGGGCCGCCGTTCACCGCGAGGAACTTCTGGCCGAGCATCTCGAACCGGATGGTGCGGACCGTGCCCTCCGGTCCCGGCTCGTCGGCCCGGAAGTGGGTGATGCCGGTGATCCGGGAGTTGGGGATCAGCGAGGTGTAGAACCGCACGGCCTCCTCGGCCTGGTTGTCGAAGGCCAGGTGGGTGACGATCTCGCGCATGTCGGTGTCCTCTCGGCCGATGCGTCCGGTGTTACCGGGTACGACCCGGCGGCGGCGGAGAACTCATCGCGGCACCCGCGGTGGTTCATCCGGTGGACAGGTCCGGGGCGCGGTGCTACGACTCTGGGCAGCCGGTTTTGGTCGGGTGACCAAGTCAGTGGTGGGAGGTTGGCATGGCGAGCACGGGTGGTCAGCCACGCAGGTGGTGGCAGGGCGTGGCGTCCCGGCAACCGAGGGACGGGGCCGAGGCGAGCTGACAACGTCCGGTCGGCGGCCCGGAACGGCGACCGGCCGGGCCGCCGGCGGCGATAGGGTGCCCCGGTGTCCCGCGCACCCGGCGAACAGCGGCGGTCCCAGATCATCGTGGCCGCCAGGGCGGTGTTGGCCCGCTGCGGTGTCGAGGCGACCACGACCAGGGAGATCGCGGCCGAGGCCGGGGTGCGGGTCGGGCTGCTGCACTACTACTTCGCGTCCAAGACCGAGATCCTCAGCGCCGTCATCCACGACACCACGGCCGGCCTGGTGACCGCGATCGGCACGCTGTCCGGCCCCGGCGCGGACCTGGAGCGGTGCGTGGGCGACCTGCTGGCACTGGGTGAGCCGGCCAGGGCCGAGCAGGTGGGGCTGCGGCTGTCCATGCTGCAGCTCACGGTGACGTTGCTGCGCACCCCGGCGCTGGCCCCGATCGCCGAGGCCAAGTACGCGGAACTCACCTCGGCCATCGCCACCCGGCTGACCGCCTGCGTGGCCGAGCGGCCGCTCGACCGGGAGGCCGCCACCCAGCTCGCCCGGTTGCTGATCGCGCTGGTCGACGGGATCACCGTGCTCGGCCCCACACTGCCGGCCGCCGAGCGGGGCGCGCTGCTGGCCAACGCGCGGCGCTGCGCGCTCGGCGTGGTCGGCGACCTCGTGGCGCAGGACTGACCGCGGCCAGCCCCAGGGTCCGGGTCGAGTCCGGACAAAGCCGGACAAGGCGGACCACGGGGTGTGGTGCGCGCCACCCACGGGCTGACCGCCGGTAATGCTCTGCCCCGCCCCGCCGTTGCACCGCGCGTACCCGTGGTTTCCGAGCGTGAGGTGAGACATCGTGGACACGGCAGGAGACAGCGGCACCAGCATGGCCCAGGTGAGCTTGACGGCACTGGCCGTGGCCTCGGCGCGGGCGGCCGAGACCAGGCGGCCCGACCGGCTCTTCGACGACGCCCTGGCCCAGCACTTCATCGCCGCGGCCGGCCCGGACGTGCCGTTCACCGCGGGGCCGGCCGAGTCGACCGGCCCGGACGGGGCGGCGCGGCCCGGGCTGGAGCCGCTGGGCGACTACGTGGCGATCCGCACCCGGTTCTTCGACGACTTCTTCACCGAGGCCGCCTCGGCTGGCTGCCGGCAGGCGGTGATCCTGGCCGCCGGCCTGGACACCAGGGCGTTCCGGCTGGACTGGCCGGCCGGCACCCGGGTGTTCGAGCTGGACATGCCGGAACTGGTGGCGTTCAAGGAGCGGGTGCTGACCGAACGGGCCGCGCACCCGGTGGCCGAGCGGGTGGTGGTCCCGGTGGACCTGCGCACGGACTGGCCGGCCGCGCTGCTGGCCGCCGGACTGGACGCCGACCAGCCCACGGCGTGGCTGGCCGAGGGCCTGCTGCCGTACCTGACCCCGGCCGACGCCGACCGGCTGCTCGCCGGGATCAGCCGGCTCTCCCCGGCCGGCAGCCGCCTGGCCGTCGAGCACATCGACCCGGCCCTGTTCGCCCACCCGAGGGTGCGGCGGACCAACGAGGAGATCGGGTTCCCGGCCGACCAGCTGATCCAGGGCGGCCCCGGTCGGCCGCCGCGGCGGTGGCTGGCCGAGCAAGGCTGGCACGCCACGGCGTTCACCGTGGCCGAGCGGGCCCGCGCCTACGGCCGGGCGGTGCCGCCGATCTTCGACCCGGCCGGCCCGGACCCGGTGGCCGGTGACAACCTGGTCTCGGCCACCCGGGTGGGCTGACCGGGTCGGCGGGTCAGCCGGTGGCGTTCATCAGGTCGACCGCGCTGTGCTGGCGGGCCGCGTCGCTGCGCTGGAACGGGCCCGCCCACGGCTGGTCGTAGGAGTCGGCGCTGGACCGGTCCCGCGTGTGGGCCGAGTCCGCCTGCCGGGTGAGGTAGCCGGTGTAGGGGTGGTCGGGCAGGACCCGGTTCAGCGCGGCCAGGCCGCGCACGTACCCGCCCTTGAAGGACGGGACGTCCCCGCCACCGCCGTTGTCGAACAGGATGCCGCCGGGGTTGAGCGTGCTGTCCGATGTGGACGCGTTCGCCAGGGTGCGGGCCCGGTCGAGCAGGGCCGGGTCACCGGTGGCGCGGGACAGCTCGACCAGCGCGGCCAGTGGCACGCCCTGGTTGTAGCTCCACGCCGTCTGGTTGTTGTTCCGGCAGGTGTCGGTGGTCAGGCCGTCGTTGACCAGGTTGGCGCTGTTGATCATCCCGCTGTTCTGGAACCACGCCCACCCGGCGCGGGCGCGGTCCAGGAAGGCGGTGTCACCGGGGATCCTGTTGTGCAGTGCCGCGTTGAGCTGGATGTAGAGCGCGTTGGTGATGGCGTTCTTGTAGGTCCGGCTCGACGTCCACCACACGCCGCCACCGCACACCGCGTCCCAGTACCCCGCCATGTGTTCGGCGTCGACCCGGGCGGTGTCCAGGTAGCGGCGCTCACCGGTCAGGTCGTAGGCGGCGATCCAGGCCAGCCCCCACCACGCGGTGTCGTCGTTGTACTCGTTGACGAAGTCGCCGTCCCACGCGTCGCGGTTGCGCTCGTAGGTGCGCGCGATGGTGTAGCGGTAGCTGCCCATCCCGCTCACCCGGATGTTGTCGATGATCGCGGTGAGCGCGTTGGCCGAGTTCCACCAGCCGGTGGTGTCGAACAGGCCGGTGCCGAGGTTGTAGCGCTGCATCAGCGCGGTGGCCGCGGCCGTGCGGCGGTCCCAGGCGTTCCAGGTGGTGCGGTACCAGCTCGTGCAGGCGATGGTGGCGGAACCCGACGGCTGACCGCAGGCGCGCAGCAGGCCGACGCCCAGGTTGGCCCAGTCGTCCACGTTGTACATGAGGGTGCGCCACCCGCCGTGGCCCGACGGCACCCGGGTCTCACCCAGCTTCGACCCGGACGCCCAACTGGCCCCGGCGTCGAACGAGCGGTCCAGCCACACCGCGTCGCCGGCGCCGCCGCCGGAGATGACGCCCCAGCCCATGGTCTCGGTGTTGTCGAAGCGCAGCGAGACCTGCCGCCCGCCGACGGACACGGTCTGCGCGACGCGTTCACCCGACGACAGCGCCGGATCGCGCGCGTCGCAGTGGGTGTTGCACACCGCGGCCCGCGCGGTCGGCGGCTGTTGCCCGGGCTGGGCCGAGGTGTCCGGCCGGGTCGGCGAGTGCCGCGCGCTGGGCGGCAGGGCGGGATCACGCGTGTCGCAGTAGCCGTCGACGCAGACCGCCGCCGGCGTCGTGGGGTGCGGCGGTGCTGTCGGCTCGGGTGGGGTGATCGGCAGGAGGGACAACACCAGGGACGCGAGAACGGCGGTGTGCGGCACGGGACCTCACCATCGGGTCGTGCTGGCGGACAGGTGTGTGAGCGCTCTCACACCGCAGGCTAGGGTTCGCGCCGCGCGACCGTCAACACCGCCGGGTGGACAGGTTTCGGGTCAACCGCACCGGTTTGTGCCCGCCCCTCGGTCACCGGCTGGCCGGCACACCCCCGATCCGGGCGAGGGCCAGTGCGGCGGCGCCGATGGCCACCGCGTACTCGCCGAGCACGCCCGGCCGCACCCGCACGGGCTCGCCGGTGAGCAGCGGGCGCTCGCGCAGCACCCGCGTCACCGCGTCGGCCAGCAGCGGCCAGGACCGCACCACGCTGCCGCCGACCACGGCGAGGTCCACGCCGAGCAGGCCGCACCCGGTGGCGATGGCCTCGCCCAGGAACCGGCCGGCTTCCCGGTAGATCCGCAGCGCGTCGGCGTCACCGGCCCGCGCGGCCTCGGCCACGGCCGCGGCGGTCCGCTCCTGCCCGGTGGCCTCGGTGTAGCGGCGGCCGAGGGAGCGGCCGGACGCGTACGCCTCCAGGTGGCCGATCTGCCCGCAGGTGCACCGGCGGTCGCCGAACCGGCCGACGTGCCCGATCTCGCCGGCCCCGGCCGGGCCGCCGTGCAGCAGCACGCCGTCCACCAGCAGCGCGCCACCCACGCCGGTGCCCAGGGTGATGGCCATGGCGTGCCGGGGCGCCGGCTGCTCGCCGGCGGCCAGCTCCCCGAGCAGGAACGCGTTCACGTCGTTGTCCGTCCACACCGGACACCCGCCCAGCAGCCCGGACAGCTCCTGGTTGACGTCGGTGCCGACCCAGTCGCGGAACGAGTCGCTGGCCGCGAGCACCCGGCCGGTGTCCGGGTCGATCACGCCGGCCGCGCCCACGCCGACCCCGGCCAGCGCGGTCGCGGGCGTGCCGGTGTCGGCCAGCAGGGTGCGCACCGCGCTGGCCGCCGCCGCGAGCATGGCCGCACCGCCCTGGGCGGCCGGGGTGGCCAGCCGGGTGGTGGCCAGCGGGCGCGGCCCGCCGTCGCTGAGCACCGCCAGCGTGGTGGTGCCGCCGATGTCCACGCCGGCCAGCACTGCCCCGCCGGTCACCGGGCCACCGGCGGTTGGACCACCGGTCACCGTCCCGCCGGTCACCGGGCGGCACCGGTGGTCGTGCCGGCGGCCCGGTCGCCGCGGCGCCGGCGTTGCCGCACCGGGTCGGGCACCGGGGAGGACATCACCAGCTGCCGGGTGTACTCCTGGCCGGCGTTGGTCAGGATGTCCCGGCGCGGCCCGTCCTCGATGATCCGCCCGGCCCGCATCACCGCCACCCGGTCGCAGACCGCGTCGACCACGGCCAGGTCGTGGCTGATGAACAGGCAGGCGAAGCCGAGTTCGCGGTGCAGCCGGGTGAGCACGTCCAGCACGGTCGCCTGCACCGAGACGTCCAGCGCGCTGGTGGGTTCGTCGGCCACGAGCAGTTTCGGCCGCAGCACCAGGGCCCTGGCCAGGCTCACCCGCTGGCGCTGGCCGCCGGACAGCTCGTGCGGGAACCGGTGGTGGACCGCGCTGCCCAGCTCCACCGCGTCGAGCAGTTCCGCGACCCGCCTGGCGCGTTCGGCGCGGTCGCGGACCCGGTGCACCAGCAGGGGTTCGGCCACGCACTGGGCCACGGTCATCCTGGGGTCCAGTGAGGACGCCGGGTCCTGGAACACCACGCCGAGCTGACCGCGCAGTGCCCGGCCGGCCCGGCCCCTGGCCCGGCGCAGCGGGGTGCCGAACACGCGCACCTCGCCGGCGTCGGGGGTGATCAGGCCCAGCGCGCACTGGCCGAGGGTGGACTTGCCGGACCCGGACTCGCCGACCAGGCCCAGCATCTCGCCCGGGGCCAGCCGCAGGCTGACCCGGTCCAGCGCGCGCAGGCCGGTGCCCCGCCCGGTGGCGTAGCTGACCACCACGTCGGTCAGTTCCAGCGCGGCCGGCGCGGCCCCCGTGTCCGGTTCGGACGAAGCGTTCCCGGTGTCCACTTCGGACGCCTTAGTGTCACCGTCCACACCGGAGTCGGTGGCGCGGTCACGGTCGCCCAGCTTGGGCACGGCGGCCAGCAGCGCGCGCGTGTAGTCGTGGCTCGGGGCGGCGAACAGCCGCTCGGTGCCGGCCTGCTCGACCAGTTCGCCGTGGCGCATCACCAGCACCCGGTCGGCGATGTCGGCGACCACGCCCATGTTGTGGGTGATCAGCAGGACCGCGGTGCCGTCGGTGTCGCGGATGTCGCGCAGCAGGTCGAGGATCCCGGCCTGCACGGTGACGTCCAGCGCGGTGGTCGGCTCGTCGGCGATGATCAGCCGGGGCCGGCAGGACAGCGCCACGGCGATCACCACGCGCTGGCGCTGGCCGCCGGACAGCTGGTGCGGGTACTGGCGCAGCCGGCGTTCCGGTTCGGGGATGCCCACCCGGTGCAGCAGCCGCACCGCCTCGGCCCGGAAGTCCCGGGACCTGCGCTCCTGCGGGGTGGCGTGGTTGCGCATGGCCTCAACCAGTTGCGCGCCGATGGTGTGCAGCGGGTTCAGCGCGGTCATCGGCTCCTGGAAGATCATGGCCGCGTCCTTGCCGCGCACCCGGCGCAGCTGTTCGCCGCGCAGCGCCAGCACGTCCCTGCCGAGCAGCTGGATGCCGCCGCTGACGTGCGCGTTGGGCGCGAGCAGTTGGAGCACGGCCATGGCCGTGGTGCTCTTGCCCGAGCCGGACTCGCCGACCACGGCGACGATCTCCCGTTCCCGCACGGCGAAGGACACGCCGGACACCGCGGTCACCGGCCCGCTGCTGGTACGGAAGTCCACGGACAGCCCGTCCACCCGCAGCACGGGTTCGTTGTCACTGGTCGCGCTCACCGGTCACGTCCCCTCACCTCGAATGCGTCCCGCAGGCCGTCGCCGACGAAGTTGAACGCGCACACCACCAGCACGATCGCGATGCCCGGCGGCAGGATCAGCCACCAGCTGCTGTCGTAGGTGTAGGTGATGCCCTTGCTGAGCATGCCGCCCCAGTCGGTGGCCGGCGGTTGCAGGCCCAGGCCGAGGAAGCTCACGTAGGCGACCAGCAGGATGGCGTCGGCGATCTGGAAGGTGGCGGCCACCACGACCGTGCCGATCGCGTTGGGCAGGATGTGCCGGAACACCGCGCGGGCCCGGCCGCCGCCGACCACCCGCAGCGCCCTGACGTAGTCGCGTTCCCGCAGCGTCACGGTTTCCGCGCGCATCAGCCTGGCCGGCACCAGCCAGGACACCCCACCGATGACCAGCGCTAGCACCCACGTGTTCGGGGTGACCAGGGTGGCGGCCACCAGCAGCAGGAACAGCGCGGGGATGGCCACGCCCGCGTCCACGACCCGCATCAGCACCAGGTCCAGCCAGCCGCCGACGTAGCCGGCCACCGCGCCCCACAGCGCGCCAAGCGCGGTGGCGATGAGTCCGGCGACCACGCCGATCAGCAGCGAGACCTGGCCGGCCACCATGAGCCGGCCGAGCGTGTCGTAGCCGAGGTCGTCGGTGCCCAGCGGGTGCCCGGCGCTGCCCGGGGCCAGCCGCGCCGCGCCGAGGTCGGTGTGCACCTGGTCGGTGACGTAGAGCAGCGGACCCAGGTAGCAGAACAGCACCAGCCCGACCAGGAGGGCCAGGCCGACCAGGGCCAGCCGGTGCCGGGCGAACCGGCGCAGCAGGCCGGCGGCGCGCGGCGTCTCCCGGTGGGTCAGGCCGGAGGTGGGGTCGAGTTCGACCAGTGGTGGGGTTGTCATGACCGGCCGGCCCCCTTCGCTCGACTGGACTGGGCGGTGCGCACCCGGGGGTCGATCAGCAGTTGCGCCAGGTCGGCCAGGAGCGAGCCGACCACCGTGGCGACCGCGATGACCAGCACGACGCCGAGCAGCACCGGGTAGTCCGAGGTGCGGGCCGCGTTCCACAGCAGCAGACCGACCCCGGGGTAGTTGAACATGGACTCCACCACGAGCGCGCCGCCGAAGATGACCGGCACGTAGTAGCCGAGCATGGCCACCACCGAGGTGAGCGAGTTGCGCCAGACGTGCCGCCACAGGATGACCCGCTCCGGGGTGCCCTTGGCGCGCGCGGTGCGCACGTAGTCCTCGGCCAGGTTGTCCACGACGGACGCCCGCGCGTAGCGGCTGAACGCGGCCACGGTGGCGCCGGCCCCGGCGATCACCGGCAGCACCAGGGACCGGGGCTGGGACAGCAGTTCGCCGATGCTCTCCCCCTGCGCGGCCTGCGCCGGGAACACCGGCCACAACTGGGTGAACACGATGATCAGCAGCAGCGACAGGAAGAACACCGGCGTGGCGTAGAGCACGAAGGTCAGGCCGGTGGCCAGGTAGTCGAAGCGGCTGTTGCGCCGCACCGCCTGGGCCACGCCCAGGGGCAGCGCCACCAGGATGGCCAGCAGGGTGGACGCCACGGTGAGCAGCAGGGTGCGCGGCAGCCGCTGCGCCAGCAGCGTGCCCACCGGCGAGTTCAGCGTGTAGGACGCGCCGAGGTCGCCGCGCAGCAGCCGGGTCAGGTAGTCCCAGTACTGCACGTGCACCGGCTGGTCAAAGCCGTGGTCGTGGTTGAACTGCTCGATCTGCTGCGGGGTGGCCTCCGGGCCGAGCACGCCGCGCGCCGGGCCGCCGGGCAGCAGGTGCAGCAGCAGGAAGGTGATCAGGCTGACCAGGAACACCACGACCGCGGCCAGCAGCAGTCGCCTGAGGACAACGCGCCACACGGGCCTCACCTCGTCCAGTACCAGCGCTGCGGCGCCATGTTGGCCAGTGGGTTCTGGCTCACCCCGCGCAGCGCCGAGTCGATGGCGGAGACCTGGTATGCGGGGTTGGGCAGCCAGATCACCGGCAGGTCGGTCGCCAGGTGGGCGCTGTAGTCCCGCATGGCGTCGTTCGCCTCCTCCTGGGTGGACTTGGTGATCAGCTCGTCGGCGAGCGGGTCGGAGTAGTTGCCGAAGTTGGCCGACGAGCCGGTGGCGAACAGCCGGTCGCCGGTCGGGTCGGCCGGGAAGTACCAGCTGCCCTGGGTGCCGAAGAAGGACAGCTGCCAGTCGCAGCCGGGTTCGTCGGCCTGGCACGGCACGGTGGCGTTGAGCACCGAGTTCAGCGGCTGCTGGCTGATGGTCAGCTCGATGCCCACTTTGGACAGTGACGACTTGAGTTCCTGCATGGTGCCGTCGGTCTCGGTGGAGCCGGACTCGGCCAGGATGTGCATGCTCAGCCGGGTGCCCTCGGCCACGCCGGGCCCGCACTGGTCGGCTCCGCCGCCGGCGTTGGCGCACACCGCGATGCCGTCGTCGCCTGGCCGCCAGCCGTGCGCGGTGAGCAGCTGCCTGGCGCCGTCCAGGTCGAACGGGTAGGGGTTGGCGCGCTGCTGGTCGGACAGGTAGTCCGAGTCCACGCCCTGCGGCACCGGCCCGTAGCCCACGGTGGCCGCGCCCCGCCACAGCACCCGGGTGATGGCGGCCTGGTCCACCGACTTCTGGATGGCCTGGCGCACGTAGAGCTGCCGGAACACCGCGCCCATGGCCGGGTTGTTGAAGTTGTACGGGATGTAGGTGATGGCCCACCCGTTCCACGGGGTGACCTGGTAGCCCTGGGCCTCGATCAGCGCGCGCTGGCCGAGGTTGGACACGGGCAGGTAGCCGTAGTCCACGCCGCCGGCGCGCAGCACGTTGTACTCGGCGGCGGCGCTGGTGAACGTCTCGAAGCGCACCTCGTCCAGGTGGGCCGGGTCGGGTCCGGTGTACCTGTCGTTGCGCACCAGGGTGACCTGACCGTCCACGGTGAACTGGGCCAGTCTGAACGGGCCGGCCACCACCTGCCACAGCGGGTTGGTGCCGTAGGAGCCGAGGTCCTTGGCCGCGGCGACCAGCTGGTCGAACACGGCGGTGGCGCCGTCCGGGGTGCGGTCGAAGTCGCCCACGGGTCCGTCCGCGCTGGTGCGGTCCCACACCGCCTGCGGCAGCGGGGTGATCAGGGTGAGCTGGTTGGCGGTGAACCAGTCCTGGTTGTAGGGCTTGTCCAGGTGCAGCACGAACGTGTCGGCGCTGACCGTCTCGAACGCGGTGATGCTGTCCGGCACGCGGCCGGCCGAGTAGCCGGCCCAGCGCTTCTTGTTGGCCTTGATCAGGTTCAGCCAGAACTCGACGTCCCGGCTGGTCACCGGCGTGCCCGTGGACCAGGTGAGGTGGTTGAGGGTGATGGTGACGCTGCGCCCGTCGGCCGCGTACACCGGCGGCTTGGCCGCGCCGGCCGCCTCGTCCATCGTCAGCTTGCCGTTGACCTCGCCGAACGCGTACAGCCTCGGGTACATCGTGGACTGGATCGACGAGTTGTAGCTGGCGGTGTAGCCGGACATGCCGATGGGCAGGATCCAGTTGGGCGTGGCCGAGGGCGGCAGCGCGAACGACACCGAGCCGCCCTCGACGGGCACGCCGTTGCCGCCGCCGTGCGGGCGGACGGACTGCGCGCACCCGGTCAGGACCAGGCCGGCCAGCAGGGGCACGGCCAGCAGGGCCAGCGCCCTGGTGAGGTGCCTGGGTCGGGACACGGTCATGTTCCTCCTCGCGACATCAACCACGCACCCTTGTTCCAGCGTCGAAATAAGTTCCGGTGATGCGAACGGTTCCCGCCCGAACTGACCAATTCCGGGAAACCGCCCGGCTTCCCCTGACTTGACGGCGGTACCAGCGGACCAACATGCTTGAGCGGAAGTTGGCGGAAATTAGAACACCGAACACCGGTGCAGAAAATTACGTCCTGGTAAAGATGTTCCGGCCGACTTGCTCCAATACCGAAACAAGTAGTCGGGAGAGTGACGCGTGGCATCTTCCTGGTCCGCGCCGGACTCGGCGGTCGGCGCCCGCCTGCTCCAGCTGGTCGCCCGCGGCCAGGCCCGCTCGCGCACCGACCTGGCCCGGCTGCTGTCCCTGGCGCCGTCCACGGTGTCGCTGCGGGTGCAGGCCCTGCTCGCGGCCGGGGTGCTGACCGAGACCGGCGACGGCCCGTCGCAGGGCGGCCGGCGGCCCCGGCTGCTGTCGGTCAACGCGGGCGCGGGCCACGTGCTCATGGCCGATCTGGGTTCCCAGCACGCCCGGATCGGCGCGATGGACATCGGCGGCGGCCTGCTCGCGGTCGAGGAGGTGCCGCTGCGCCTGGCCGACGGCCCCGCCGCCACCATCGCCGCGCTGGCCACCGCGTTCGCCGAGCTGACCGGGCGCGCCGCGCCACCGGGCCGGCTGCTCGGCATCGGCGTGGGCATTCCCGGGCCGGTCGACGTGACCACCGGCTCGGTCACCCTGCCCTCGCGCATGCCCAACTGGCGCGGCTTCGCCATCCAGGACGCGCTGGCGCAGCGGTTCGGCGTGCCGATCGTGGTGGACAACGACGCCAACCTGATGGCCGTGGGCGAGTCCCGCGGCCGGGAGCGGATCAGCGACCACCTGGTGGTGGTCAAGGCCGGCGCGGGCATCGGCACCGGGGTGATCTCCGGCGGTGTGGTGCACCGCGGCGCCGCGGGCGTGGCCGGCGACATCAGCCACGTGCGGGTCGGCTCCGGCGGCACCACCCCGTGCAGCTGCGGCAACCTGGGCTGCCTGGAGACCGTGGCCAGTGGCGCCGCCCTGGTGCGCGAGCTGCGGGCCAGCGGGATCGACGTGGCCAGCACCGCGGACGTGGTCGCACACGCGCAGAACGCCGAGCCCACCGTGATCACGGCGGTGCGCCGGGCCGGCGCGCAGCTCGGCGAGGTGCTGGCCACGGTGACCAACTTCTTCAACCCACACGCGGTGCTGCTCGGCGGCATGCTGTCCACATCGGAGGCGTTCGTCGCGGCCGTGCGCAGCGCCCTGTACGAGCGCTGCCTGCCGCTGGCCACCCGCGCGCTGGAGATCGAGCGGGTGCGCGCCGGCGCGGACGCCGGCCTGCTCGGCGCCGGCCTGCTGTGCCTGGACGCCGTGCTGGACGCGGCACTGCACACCGTGCCGGACGCGGCACCGCCCGCCGGGGCAGCTGCGGCACCGCCCACCGTGCCGGACGCGGCACTGCACACCGTGCCGGACGCGGCACCGCCCGCCGGGGCAGCTGCGGCACCGCCCACCGTGCCGGACGCGGCACCACCCGCCTGACACAACGCGGCACCGCCCGCCTGACACAACGCGGCACCGCCGCGGTCGTGATCCCACCCCTGCCCGAGCCCCGCCACCTGAAGCCAATCCCAGGAGAAAGGCCCCTCGTGAACGCTTCCCGGCCGCGCGTCGGCATCACCGGCATCGCCATCGAGTCCAGCACGTTCTCCCCGCACCGCACCACGCTGGCCGACTTCCGGGTCACCCGGGGTGAGCAGCTGCTGGCCCGCTACGACTTCCTGCGGCCGGGCAGCGCGCTGCGGGAGAGCGTGGAGTGGGTGCCGATCCTGCACGCGGTGTCCCTGCCCGGCGGCCCGGTCACCCCCGACACCTACACCGAGCTGGCCACCGAGATCACCGACCGGCTGGCCGGCCTGGCCGAACCGCTGGACGGGCTGTTCTTCGACATCCACGGGGCCATGACCGTGCTGGGCCGCACCGACGTGGAGGCCGACCTGATCGAGTCGATCCGCGCGGTGATCGGCCCGGACGTGCTGGTGTCCGCGTCGATGGACCTGCACGGCAACGTGTCCCGCCGGCTGGCCGCCGCCCTGGACCTGGTCACCGCCTACCGGATGGCCCCGCACGAGGACGCCTGGCAGACCAGGGAACGGGCCGTGCGCAACCTGGTGGACCGGCTGCACTCCGGCGCGGGCCGGCCGCACAAGGCGTGGGTGCAGGTGCCGGTGCTGCTGCCGGGTGAGAAGACCAGCACCCGCATCGAGCCGGCCAGGAGCCTGTACGCGCGGCTGGACGAGGTGGAGCGGCTGGACGGGGTGCTCGACGCGGCCATCTGGGTCGGCTACGCCTGGGCGGACGAGCCGCGCTGCCAGGCCGCGGTGGTGGTCACCGGGGACGACCCGGCGGTGGTCACCGCGCAGGCCGGGCAGCTGGCCTCGGCGTACTGGGCGGCGCGCGCCGACTTCGCGTTCGTGGCACCCACCGGGTCGCTGGCCGAGTGCCTGGACACGGCGCTGACCAGCCCGGCCCGCCCGTTCTTCATCAGCGACTCCGGCGACAACCCCACGGCCGGCGGCGCCGGTGACGTGTCCGCGACCCTGGCGCACCTGCTGGCCACGCCCGCACTCACCAGCGGTGAGCGCACCACCATCTACGCGTCCATTGTGGACCCCGAGGCCACGGCACAGGCGCTGGCCGCCGGGGTGGGCGCGCGGGTGGACGTCGCGGTGGGCGGCAAGATCGACTCGGGGCCGGCCGGTCCGGTCGCGCTGACCGGGGTGGTCACCGCGCTGCGCACCGACGACCCGGTGGCCGGCACGGTGGCCGTGCTGACCGTGGGCGGGCCCGCCGGTGCCGCGCGGTCCGGTGCTGGGCTGCACGTGATCGTGACCGAGCGGCGCAAGCCCTACCACCTGGAGTCGGACTTCACCGCGCTCGGCCTGAACCCGCGCGCGGCCGACCTGGTGATCGTCAAGATCGGTTACCTGGAGCCGGAACTCTACGAGATGGCCGAGGACTGGCGGTTGGCGCTCACCCCCGGCGGCGTCGACCAGGACCTGCTCCGCTTGGGGCACAAGGGAATCGTCCGGCCGATGTTCCCGTTCGACCCGGACATGGCCGACCCCGACCTGACCCCGGAGCTGGTGTGATGATCCGCCTGGAACTGTCCGTGGACACCCTGGCCGGCGCGGTGGCCGCGGACGCGCTGGGCGCGGACCGGGTCGAGCTGTGCGCGGCGGCCGTGGACGGCGGCCTCACCCCGAGCCGGGGCGTGGTGGCGCGGGCGGTGCGCGGGTGCCACCGTGCCGAGGTGCACGTGCTCATCCGGCCGCGCGGCGGCGACTTCACCTACACCGGCGACGAGGTGGCGGCGATGGTCGCGGACATCGCCGACGCGGTCGAGGCGGGCGCGGCCGGCGTGGTGACCGGCGCGCTGGACGCGGCCGGGCGGGTGGACCGGGCGGTGCTGCGGGAACTGGTGGCCGCCGCGCGGGGCCGGCCGGTGACCTTCCACCGGGCCATCGACGTGTCCGCCGACCCGCTGGCCGCCCTGGCCGAGGTGGCCGATCTCGGGGTGGCGCGGGTGCTCACCTCGGGCGCGGCCACCACGGCCGAGGCCGGTGCGGCGCTGATCGCCGAGATGGTCCGGCAGGCACCGCCCGGCGTGGCGATCATGGCGTGCGGCGGCATCCGGCCGCACAACGCGCGGGCCGTGCTGGCCGCGACCGGCGTGCGCGACCTGCACGCGGCACCGCGCCGGCCGGTGCGGTCGGCGGCACTGGGCGCGGACCGGGCGGGCGCCGTCGGCCAGCCGGGCACTGTCGGCCAGCCGGGCGCCGTCGGCCAGCCGGGCGGCGCCGGCCAGCGGGTGAGCTTCGCCAGCGGCAACCCGCCGGCCGGCTACGACCGGTACGAACTGGACGAGCAGGCAGCACGCGAACTGCGCGCGATCACCGCGGGGCCGTTCCGCGGGACGCCGGTGGACGGGACGCCGGTGGCCGGTGCGCCGTTCGACCCGGCGGGCTGACCGCGCGGGGCGGGGTAACCGCGCGGGCCGGCGGTGCGGGGCGAGCGGGCGGGCTGGCCCGGCCAGGTGAGCGGGCGGGCCGGGGCGGCGGGGCCGGCGTGCCGGCTGCTGGCGTGGCAGGGTGACATAGCACGGATCAGTGGGCCGCCGGCGAACATCACCCGTTCGAGCACGGGGTTGTCCACAGTGGCCCGGGTTGTCCACAGGTGCGGCCGCGCGGGGCGGTGTCCGGGGTGGGGGTGGGTAGGCTGGACCTGGGGTCGCCCCCCTGGGAGGGCGGGGGCTGGGTTCGGGCCGGTTTCCCCACCACCCGACCAGTTCCGTCGACCGCGCCAACCCGGCCGGCTACGGTCGGCCCGGTGAGTGCCACGCCGTCGGACATCGTCGAAGCCGGCTACGACCGCATCGCCGCCCGGTACCTGGCCTGGAGCGAGCAGGTCGAGGGCGATCCCCGGCTGCGGTTCCTGCACGACCTGCTCGCCCGGCTGCCCGCCCACCCGGCAGTGCTCGATCTCGGCTGCGGCGCTGGCCTGCCGTGCCTCGCCCTGCTCGCCGCGCGGGGTGAGGCCGTCGGCGTGGACCTGTCCGGTGACCAGCTCGCCCTGGCCCGCCAGCGCGTTCCCACCGCGCGCCTGGTCAAGGGTGACATGACCGCGGTCGAGTTCCCGCCGGCCAGTTTCGACGCGGTCACCGCGTTCTACTCGATCGGGCACGTGCCGCGCGACGAGCACGGCGCCCTGTTCCAGCGCGTCGCCTCCTGGTTGCGGCCGGGCGGGCACTTCCTGGCCGCGCTGCCCAGCGGGGACGGCCACGGCACGGTCGACGACTGGCTGGGCGCGCCGATGTTCTTCAGCGGCCACGACCCGCGCACCAGCCGCCGGCTGCTCGCCGAGGCCGGACTGGACGTGCTGGTCGACGAGATCGTCACGATGCGCGAACCCGAGGGCCCGGCGAGCTTCCAGTGGGTGCTCGCCGCCCGCCCCGGCTCGGCCTACGGCGTGTTCTAGAAGTCGTCGTTCGATCAGGGAGCGGCGCGAGCCGGACAGATGGCTTCCGAAACACGCCCTAACCGGCGGTCACGCCCTTGCCGCCGGCCGGGCGCAGTTCGACGCGCTCCGGTGGGCCGGCCAGCAGCGGCAGCGCCTGCTGGATCAGCTCGGCCGCGCCCGGCGCGGTCAGTGACGCGTCGTGCTCGGCCTGGCTGTCCCACACCTCGGTCACCCACACCACGTCCGGCTCGGTCACCGACTCGTTGACCACGTACAGCTGGCAGCCGGGCACCGCACCGGTCTGCCCGGCCGCGGTCAGCAGCACGTCGACCAGGGCGGCGCGCTGCCCAGGCCGCGCCACGAACTTCACGTACAGCCCGAAGCCACTCATCAGACGCCTTTCCCGGTCGCGGTGTCGCCGATGGCATTCTCACCCCGGTGCCTGACATCCGCTGACCGGTGCGGGGGCGCGGTGTGGCAGCGCACGCGGGCCGTCGTCCGAACCGGGCGACACCGGGTCGACCGGCCGGTGCGGGCCCGATTTCCGCGGAAATGCGGACAGTCCGACAAAAGGTGTCCACACCACCGGCGGTCCAGACCAGAACACGTGTTTTCGCGCGGCCGGCCGCGTCCGCCGACCCCCACCAATTGGGCAGCCGCACACGGAATCGGCGATCAGCCAGGGCGACGGCACACACCTCGCCCGGCACCCGCTCGCGGGGTTGCCGCGCAGGTCACCGCCTGGCTGGCCGCACCGGGGGTGCTCCACCACCCACCAACCACAAAAGGCGACTTCACCGGGCGAGCCGCCGGGGACACAAATGCCACCCGCACCCATTCGGTGATCAATCGCACGGCGTCCACCGGCTGGAAACCGGTCTTGACCCGGTTATTCACCGTGGCAATACTGCGGGCCCAGGAATCCGCTTTCCACACACAGGAGTCACGCATGCTCCACAGCAGTGGTCCCGCACCGCGCCGCGGTGACTCGACGACGCCCCGCACCGGCCGCCCGGTGTCGCGCCGCGCCGCCGCTGCCGCGGCGCTCGCCCTGGTCGGTGTGACCGCCGCCGTGTCCGCGGCGACACCCGCGTCAGCGGCCCCCTCCTCCTCGACCGCCTCCACCGCCTCGACCCGCGCGGCCTGCGCCGACCTGGAGGTGGTGTTCGCGCGCGGCACCGGGGAGGTGCCCGGCCTTGGCATCACGGGAACGCCGCTGGTCTCGGCGGTGAAGTCCGCCCTGCCCGGGGTCAGCGTGGCCTCCTACGCGGTGAACTACGCGGCCAACGTCTCGCAGACCAGCGCCGGCCCCGGTGCCACCGACATGAGCAACCACATCAAGGCTGTGGCCGCGCAGTGCCCGGACACCAGGTTCGCGGTGGGCGGGTACTCGCAGGGGGCCAGCGTCACCGACATCGCCATCGGCATCCGCACCGTGCTCGGCGTGGGCGGCACGATTCCGGCGGACCTCGCGCCCCGGGTGGTCGCGGTGATCGCCTTCGGCAACCCGCTCGGCCTGTCCGGCCGGACCATCGCGACGGCCAGCCCCACCTACGGGCCCAAGTCGCTGGAGTTCTGCAACCGCGGCGACTCGGTGTGCGGCGGCACCGGGACCGGCCCCGGCTACGGCCACCTCAGCTACGCCTACGACGGCAGCGTGCCGGCGGCGGCGGAGTTCATCGCCGCGCGCTACACCGCGTCCTGACCGGCGCCGGCAACGCGCGGGGCGGCCGGCACTCTCCCGGACCGCCCCGCGCCTGCTCCGCGAACCCGACCTACTCGGGCGCCCCGGCCAGTTCGGGCACCCGGTCCACCTCACTGTCCACATCGGACACGTTGCCGTGCCGGCGCTGGCGCCGCCGGCGCATCCGCTCCTTGGTGTTCTCCACGATGGTGTACAGCGCGGGCACCAGCAGCAGGGTCAGCAGGGTGGAACTGATCAGGCCGCCGATCACCACCACGGCCAGCGGCTGGGAGATGAACCCGCCACCGCCGGTCAACCCCAGGGACATGGGCACCAGCGCGCAGATGGTGGCGGCGGCGGTCATCAGGATCGGCCGGAGCCGGCGCCGGCCGCCCTCGATCACGGCCTCGCGCACGCTCATGCCGTCCGCCCGGTACTGGTTGACCAGGTCGATCAGCACGATCGCGTTGGTCACCACGATGCCGACCAGCATCAGCATGCCGATCAGCGCCGGCACGCCCAGCGGGGTGCCGGTCAGCAGCAGCAGCCCGATGGCGCCGGTGGCGGCGAACGGGATGGACACCAGCAGGATCAGCGGCTGGACCAGGCTGCGGAAGGTGGCGACCATGATGACGAACACGATGGCGATGGCCACCAGCAGGGCCAGGCCCAGGTCGGCGAACGCGTCCTGCTGGTTGGCGCTGACGCCGCCGAGCTTGTAGCTGGCCGAGCCCGGCAGCTGCAGGCCGTCCAGCTTGCGCTGCAACTCGGTGGTGAGGCCGCCGATGTTCTGCGCGCTGGCCTTGCCGCTGACCGTGACGCTGCGTTCCCCGTCGGTCCGCCGGATCTGCACCGGACCGTCCACCTGGGACACTTCGGCGACCGCGTCCAGCCGGATCGGTCCGGCCGCCGTGGGCAGTTGCAGGGCGCGCAGCTCGTCCGGGGTGGTCGGGGCGGTGCCGGTGCGCAGCACCACGTCCTGTTCCACGCCGTTGGTGGTGAGCTGGGTGACGGTGGCGCCGCGGAAGGCCTGGGAGACCAGTTGTCCCACGGTGGCCTCGGTCAGCCCGTGGCGGGCGGCGGCCTGCTGGTCGACCCGCACGCCCAGCCGGGGCGCGCTGACCGACAGGTCGCTGGTCACGTCGGTGAGCCCGGTGATCTCGCCCATGGCCCGCTGCACGGTGTCGGCGGCGGTGCGCAGTTCGGCGTCGTCGGCGGCGGACACGATGACCTGGATCTGGTCGGAGTTGAAGCCGGCGCCCCCGCCGCCGGCGCCGATGGTGATCGTGCCGGCGTCGGTGAGGGTCGCGGTGCGCTCGCGCAGCACGCGTTCCACCTCGGCGGCGTCGGCGTCGTCGGTCAGGGTGACCGAGTAGTTGGCCTTGGCGGCGCTGCCGCCGCCACCGCCGAAGCCGGCGAACATGCCGCCGCCGGAGCCGACGGTCACCTGGTAGGTCTGCACGCCGTCGGTGTCGGCGAGCACCGCCTCGACCTTCTTGGCGGCCTCGTCGGTGGTGGCCAGGCTGGTGCCCACGGGCAGTTCCTGGCTGAGGCTGAGGGTGTTCTGGCCGGTCTGGTCGATGAAGTTGGTCTCCAGCCTGGGCACCAGGGCGAGCGTGCCGGCGAGCACACCGGCGGCCAGCACCAGGGTGACGGCCCGGCGGCGGGTGACGAAGCGCAGCACCGGGATGTAGGCGCGCTGCAGCGGGCTGCGCAGCTCGCGCTCCTCGGCCTGGGCGCGCACGGCGGCCAGGTCGGCGCCGGGCGCCGGCGGCTTGAGGAACCAGTAGGACAGCACCGGGATCACGGTCAGCGCGACCAGCAGGGAGGCCAGCAGCGCCACGGTGACGGTGATGGCGAACGGCGCGAACAGCTCGCCGACCATGCCGCCGACCGCGGCGATCGGCAGGAACACGGCCACGGTGGTCAGGGTGGACGCGGTGACCGCGCCGGCCACCTCGCGGACGCCGGTGATGATCGCGTGGCGTTTGTCCTCGCCGTAGCCGAGGTGGCGTTTGATGTTCTCCAGCACCACGATCGAGTCGTCGACCACCCGGCCGACCGCGATGGTCAGCGCGCCCAGGGTGAGCAGGTTCAGCGAGTAGTCGCCGGCCCACAGCACGATCAGGGCGATCACCACGGACAGCGGGATGGACACGGCCGTGACCAGGGTGGAGCGCACCGAGAACAGGAACACCAGGATCACCAGCACGGCGAAGACCAGGCCGAGCAGGCCCTCGGTGGTCAGTCCCTCGATGGACTGCTCCACGAACGGCGCCTGGTCGAACACCACGGTCAGCTTGGCGCCCTCGCCCAGGGCGGCGGCCAGGTCGGGCAGCTTGTCGCGCACGGCGTGCGAGACGTCCACGGCGTTGCCGTCCGGGGTGACGGTGATGGACACGCCGAGGCTGTCCTTGCCGTCGGTGCGGGTGATCGAGGTCTGCGCGGCCGTGGTCGGCTCGATCGTGGCCACGTCGCCCAGCCGCACGGCGGCGGGGGCGCCGGTGCGGCCGCCGGGCGCGGTGGTGCCGGTGGCGGTCGGTGTCAGGTAGAGGTCGCGCAGCTGGTCCACGCTGGTCAGCCGGTCGCCGACCTGGACGGTGAGGCTCTGCGTGCCCTGGGTGACGCTGCCGGCGGGCAGCGGCCGGCCGCTGGCCTGCAGCGCGCTGGTCACGCTGGCGGCGCTGAGCCCGGCGCGGGCCAGCGCGGCGTTGTCCACGGTGATGGTGACGGTCTGGGTGCGGGCGCCGGTGATGCTGGCCTCGCGCACGCCGTCGATCTCCTGCAGCGCGGGCACCAGCACCCGGTCCAGCCGGTCGGCCAGCTGCTGCGGGTCGCCGTCGGAGGTGGCGGCCAGCGTCACGGCGGGCAGGTCGTCGGTGCTGCCCGCGACCACGGTGGGCTCGACCCCGTCGGGGAGCTGGCTCTTGATCCGGTCCACGGCGCGCTGCATCTTGCCGACCACGTCGTCGGTGGCGGTGCCGAAGTCGAACGAGGCCTGCACCGTGGCCATGCTGTCCTGGGAGGTGGAGCTGACCGTGGTCAGCCCGGCCACGCCGCGCAGCGCCTCCTCGATCGGCCGGCTCACCTGCTGCTCGACCACCTCGGCTGAGGCGCCCTGGTAGGGGGCGACAACCGCGGCGGCCGGGAACTCCAGGGAGGGTAAGAGCTGTTGTTTGAGTGACGGGATCGCATAGACCCCGAACGCGGTCGCCACCACGGCGACCAGCGCGATCAGAGCCCGGTTGGCCAGGCTCAGCCTGGCGAGTGCGGTCATGTGACGCCCCCAGTCGATTACTTCGGCCTAGGCTAATACTTAGTGCGACGCTAACTTTCCTCCATAGTACGAGCTGTTACCGTCACGGCCTTGCGACGGGTAGGAAAACTGGACTGAGGAGCACACCGTGGCCGGCAAGGAGGAACTCGTCTCGCGGGTGCTCTGGGCTCAGCAGGAGCTGCAGCGGACCCTGGCCATCCACCGCCGTGACCCGCTGATGAGCCTCCAACTGACCACGCAGCAGCTGAAGACGCTGCTGGTGGTGGCCGCCGCGCCGGAGGGCTCCTCCGGCCACGAACTCACCGCGGAACTCAACGTCAGCCTGGCCACGGTCAGCGGCCTGGTGGACCGGCTGGCCAGTCAGGGGCTGGTGCGCCGCCGGGAGGACCCGCACGACCGGCGGGTGCGGCGGGTGCTGGCCACCGACCAGGGCCACGAACTGATCCGCAACCTCCAGGAGGCCAGTTCGGGGGTGCTCCGCCAGCTGTTCAGCGGGCTGTCCACCACCGAACTTGGGCAGCTGGAGACGTTGGTGCGGCGGCTGATCGACATCGCGCGGAAGATGGCCGACAGCCCCACCCCCACCGCCGAGGCCGCCGAGGACCGCTCCCTCGGTTGAACCGCTACCGCCGGACGGCCGCCCGTCCACCCAGTGGTCTGAACCAAAAATTGGTCTATACCTTGACAGGTTTTCGGGCAGCTGTAACCGTGATTCGGCCGTGACCGAGCGCACTACCGAGAGCATGCGGCCAGGGAGGAAACCTGTGGCTAGTACTCGACGGATGACTCACCAACGGTCTCGACCAACCCGGGTGCTGGCGGCGGTGCTGCTCGCCGCGGTCACCGGGCTGGCGCCCGGCGTGGTGGCCACCGCGTCGGCCGCCGAACCGACGCCAACCACCGCTGCCCCCCAGGAGAACAGGATGCGCGACGTGGTGCCCGCCCCGGTGGCGGCGACACCGGACCCGAAGGCCACCTTCCGACTCACCAGATCCACCCGGATCCACACCCAGGCCGGCGCCCCGGCCGCGGCCGAGGTCGGCGCGTACCTGGCCGGCCTGCTGCGCCCGGCCACCGGCTTCGACCTGCCGGTCACCCCGGTGCACGGCCGGCCGACCGGCGGCATCAACCTGCTGCTGACCGGCGCCGACGCCAGGGTCGGCCAGGAGGGCTACCAGCTGGACGTGACCGACCGGGCCGTGGTGATCCGGGCCAACACCAGGGCCGGCCTGGTCAACGGCGTGCAGACGCTGCGCCAGCTGCTGCCGGCCCAGGTGGGCAGCGCCACCCCGCAGCGGGTGGACTGGACCGTCCCGGGTGGACACGTCGTGGACTGGCCCCGGTTCGCTGAGCGGGGCGCGATGCTGGACGTGGCCAGGCACTTCTTCCCGGTCGCCGACGTCAAGCGCTACATCGACGAACTGGCCCTCTACAAGATCAACACGCTGCACCTGCACCTGGCCGACGACCAGGGGTGGCGCATCGAGATCACCAGCTGGCCGCGGCTGGCCAGCTACGGTGGCAGCACCCAGGTCGGCGGCGGCACCGGCGGCTACTACACGCAGGAGCAGTACCGGGACATCGTGGCCTACGCCCAGGCGCGCAACATCACGATCATCCCCGAGATCGACATGCCCGGCCACACCAACGCCGCGCTGGCCTCCTACCCGGAGCTGAACTGCGACGGCGTGGCCCCGCCGCTGTACACCGGCACCGAGGTGGGCTTCAGCTCGCTGTGCGTGCCGCTGGAGCGCACCTACGAGTTCGTCGACGACGTGGTGCGCGAGGTGGCCGCGCTGACCCCGGGCAGGTACCTGCACATCGGCGGCGACGAGGCGCACTCCACCGAGGAGGCCGACTACCGGGCGTTCATGGCGCGGGTGCTGCCGATCGTGACCAAGTACGGCAAGGTTCCGGCCGGCTGGCACGAGTTCCTCAAGGCCACCCCGCCCACCGAGTCCCGGCCGCAGTACTGGGGCACGGCCACGGTGGACCAGGAGGTGGCCGAGGCGGTGGCGCGCGGCACCAAGGTCGTGCTGTCCCCGGCGAACAAGACCTACCTGGACATGAAGTACGACGAGAACACGCCGCTGGGCCTGAAGTGGGCCGGCTACATCGAGGTGCGCGACGCCTACGACTGGAACCCGGGCGACTACCTGGACGGCGTCGCCGAGGAGGACGTGCTCGGCGTGGAGGCTCCACTGTGGTCGGAGACGCTGACCACGATGGACGAGATCGAGTTCATGGCCTTCCCCCGGCTGCCCGCCATCGCCGAGCTGGGCTGGTCCGCCGCGGCCAGCCACGACTGGACCGACTTCGCCCGCCGGCTGGCCGCGCAGGCGCCGCGCTGGCAGGCCATGGGCATCAACTACTACCGCTCACCGCAGGTCCCCTGGCCCGGCCAGGGCTGAACCACACCGGCCGCGCGGGGTGCCCACCGCTCAGGCACCGCGCGCGGCCGGCACCCTGGCCAGGACCGGGGCCGTGAGTTCCGCGGCGAGTTCCCGGTAGCCCACGGCGGAGGGGTGGAACCGGTCGGTGGCGAAGAACTCGGTGCTGTCGCTGATCCGCGCGGCCGGCAGCGGCACGTGCCCGACGTCCAGGCCGGCGCAGGTGCGCGCCAGCACCCGGTCCATCAGCCCGGCGCGCACCGCGAACACCCCGCGCAGCGGTTGGGGCAGCGCGGGAAACCGGCGCAGCGGTGGGATGCCCAGCGCCAGCACGGGCACGGCCGCGCCCACCCGCGAGCGGACCGCGTGCAGCAGCGCGGTCAGGTCCGCGCGCCAGGCACGCACCCGGCGGTAGGCCAGCAGGTCGTTGATGCCCACCGAGACGACCACGATGTCGGGCCGCCACCGGGTTGACGGGTCGACCAACCGCCCGGTCAGCTCCCGCGCGGTGCTGAGGGCGGTGGCCCCGGTGCGCGCGGCCACCCGCCAGGACACGGCCCGGCCGGTGCTGGCGGCGACCCGCGCGGCCAGCTGGCCGGCCAGGCCCGCGCTGTTGTGGGCCACGCCGACGCCCGCGGCCAGTGAGTCACCGAGCACGGCCAGCCGCAGCACCGGCCCGCTGCCGGCGACCAGACCGGTGTCGGCCTCCGCCTCGGGCAGGCGGGGTGTGCGGCGCCGCACCAGACCACCCTGTGCCAGCAGCACCGGCAACAACAGCAGGTTCGCCGGCTGCGCGAGCCGCATCGCGTATTCGGTCACCGAAAACCTCTCCCCAGCCCCAGTCGCGAAACATCGTTATCCTACGGCCCCGCCGCGGCCGGACGTAGGGTTTCGGGCAGCTGGATCCACCGGCACGACCGGAACGACACTGGGAGGTTCGCACGTGGCCAGGCAGGCGATTCGGCCCATCTCACCCGACGCGCTGGTGGCGGAGCTGGCCGAGCGGATCGCCGGGCTGGCCGGTGCCCGCTGGACGCGGGTGCTGGTGGACGGGGCGCCCGCGACCCAGCCCGGTCGGCTCGCCGACCAGCTGGTCGACCCGCTGCGGCTGCGCGGCCGGCCGGTGCTGCGGGTGTCCACTCAGGACTTCCTGCGGCCGGCCTCGCTGCGCTTCGAGCGCGGGCGCACCGACCCGGACTCCTACTACGAGGACTGGCTGGACGTGGGCGGGCTGGTCCGGGAGGTCCTCGACCCGCTGGGGCCGACCGGCACCGGGCGGCTGCTGCCCACGCTGTGGGACGCCCGCGCCGACCGGGCCAGCCGCGCCGACTACGTGGCGCTGCCGCCCGGCGGGGTGCTGCTGGTGGACGGCGCGCTGCTGCTCGGCCGGGGCCTGCCGGCCGAGCTGTCCGTGCACCTGCGGATGTCCGCGGCCGCGCTGGCCCGGCGCACCGACGCCGACGAGCGGTGGACGCTGCCGGCGTTCGCCCGCTACGCCGAGCAGCGCCGCCCCGAGGAGCACGCGGACGTCGTGGTCCGCTGTGACGACCCCGCCCACCCCGCGGTGCTCGTCACCGGCCCGGACCAGCGGCGCTGATCACGCCTGCGGCTTGGCGTGGGCGCGCACCCAGTCGACCTCCAGCGTGGCCGGGAAGATGCTGTTGTCGTCGGGCCGGGGAACCCACTCGGCGTCGTCGCTGCCCACCGCCAGGTTCAGGATCAGGGCGTGCGGGTGCTGGAAGGACCGGGCCCAGTTGGCGCCGGCCTCGGCGGCGGTCACGGTGTGCGTGACCACGCCGTCGATCGACCACTTGAGGTAGCCGGTGGCGCTGGCGTCCCAGTCCACGGCGTAGGTGTGCCAGCCGTCGATGGTCCCCGCACCGGGCAGCGCCGGCTGGGCGGGGAACTGGACCCTGCTGTCCTCGTCGGGCCCGGTGTGGATGTTCTGCATGACGCTGGTGGGGTGCTGGCCGAGGATCTCCACGATGTCGATCTCACCGGAGGCCGGCCAGGGCACGGTGGCGTTGTTGGCGCCGACCGTCCAGAACGCGGGCCACAGGCCGGCGCCCACCGAGGAGCGCATCCGCGCCTCCAGGTGGCCGCCCCGCTGCGACCAGTGCGGCGCGCCGTCGTTGTTCTCCCAGTCCAGCATGGTCAGCCGGGCGGACTTGTAGGCACAGCTGGTGGCACCGCACCGGGCGGTGCTGTTGGGCGTGTACTGGGCGGTGAGCACGAGGTGGCCGTTGCCGTCGAGCTTGGCGTTGTCCATCGAGTACTCGGCCAGGGTGCCGGTGCAGCCCTGCTGCCAGCAGGGGTCGTTGAACCACAGCGGGGTGCTCAGGCCCTCGTTCGGGCCCTTGCCGGCCGCGCCGGTGAACTCGTGGTTGAGCGTCACCGGGTTGTTCGGGTCGGCCGTCACCGTGAACGTCCTGCGCGGGGTGAGTTCGGTCCAGACGTCGTTGTGCAGGTAGGCGACGAAGTAGGTGTAGGTGCCCACCGGGAAGGACCGGGACGCGGTGGTGAACGTGGACGCGGTGGTGGTGAGCCGGAAGTCCTCCACCGCCCCGGGGAAGTCGACGTTCTCCCCGGCCGAGTCGCGCACGGCGATGGTGAGCGCCTGCACGGTCAGCGCCTGGCTGGCCCGCACCGCGGCGGTGGCGGTCAACTGCCGGCCGGCCACCGGCGCGGTCACGCTGACCGCCAGCGAGTCCACGGTGACGGTGCTCGCGGCCGATGCCGGAGCGGCGTTGACCGTTGCCGCGCCGAGCACGGCGGCGGCGATCAACCCCCTGACGAATCTGCGCATGTACTGCCCCCTCGGCGAGTAGGTGAGCGCTTCGCGATCAACAACGGCGCGGAACTGTAATGCCCGGGCGCACCGCGCGGAAGGGGCGACACAACCAGGTACCTGGGCAGATCCGGCCAGCGCGCCGGCGGGCCGGCCCGCCCCGGGTCGGCACTGCCCGCCCCTCGGCTCACGCGGTGTGACGACGTGCGGCGGTCAGCTGTGCGCCGCCGACCGCCAGGTGCCGCCACACCGCGCCGACACCGACACCGACACACAGTCCACTGTGGACGCGACGGGGCTGTCCGTCCACTGTGGTCCTGCCGGGAAAATGGGGTGCCGCCCGGCGAGCGGGGTGGCTAGCCTCGCCGCTCATGGGTGACGGGGCACGGCTGTTGAACGTCGTCGACGTGGAGGCCACCTGCTGGGCGGGCACGCCGCCGGCGGGTCAGGTCAGCGAGATCATCGAGATCGGGCTGACCGTGGTCGACGTGGTCGCGGGCACGCGGGTCAGCCGGCACCGCCTCCTCGTGCGCCCGGAGCGCTCCGCGGTCAGCCCGTTCTGCACCGAGCTGACCGGGCTCACCCAGGCCGAGGTGGCCACCGGCACCAGCTTCGCCGAGGCGTGCCGGCGGCTGGCCACCGAGCACACCGCCGGCACGCGGGGCTGGGCCAGTTGGGGCGACTACGACCGCAAGCAGTTCCTGCGCCAGTGCGCGGCCACCGGGGTGGCCTACCCGTTCGGCCGGCGGCACATCAACGCCAAGGCGGTCTTCGCCACCGCCTTCGACCTGCCCCGACCGGTCGGCATGGCCACCGCCCTGGACATCGCCGGCCTGCCGTTGGAGGGCCGGCACCACCGGGGCGGCGACGACGCGTGGAACATCGCCGCCCTGGTGCTGCGCCTGGTCGAGCGCCGCGCCTGGCCGGGCAGTCGCTAGACGCCCCCGGCCACCACCTGTCCACTTTGGACGACCGCGCGGATGTGCCTGGGGTCGGCGAGCACGCCGATGTCGGCCAGCGGGTCGCCGTCGAGCACGATCAGGTCGGCGTGCGCGCCCACCGCGAGCGTGCCGACCTCGCCGGCCAGGTTCACCAGTTCGGCCGCGGTGACCGTGGCCGCGCGGATCACCTCGATGGGCTGCTGCACCTGCGCCCGGATGCGGAACTCCTCGTTCTGGTGCCGGTGCATGCCGCCGAGCAGGTCGCTGCCGTAGACCAGGCGGACACCGCCGCGCGCGGCCCGCTCCAGCGCGGCCAGCCCGGCGTCGAGCACCTCGTCCACCTTGCGCCAGCTGCGCTCGGGCAGCCCGTGCTCGATGCCCTCCTGCTTGAGCGCCCAGTAGGTGACCAGGGTGGGCACCAGGAACGCGTCGTGCTCGCGCAGCAGCGCCACGCTCTCGTCGTCGATCAGGTTGCCGTGCTCGATGGAGCGGATGCCGGCGCGCAGCGCCCGGTTGACCGAGCGGGCGGTGTAGGCGTGCGCGGCCACGTACCGGTTGGCCGCCTCGGCCTCGGCCACGATCGCGCGCAGCTCCTCGTCGGAGTACTGGGTGGAGTCGATCCGGTCGGTGGGCGAGGCCACCCCGCCGGAGGCCATCACCTTGAGGTGGTGCGCGCCCTTGCGCAGTTCGTCGCGGGCGGCGGCGCGCACCGCGTCCACCCCGTCGGCGACCCGGCCCAGCCCGGCGCAGCACGGGTGGTCGTCGGCCAGGTGGGTGCCCCGGCCGCGGTTGTCGCCGTGGCCGCCGGTCTGGCTGAGCGCCCGGCCGCAGAACAGCAGCCTCGGCCCGCGGATCAGGCCCTCGGCCTGGGCGTCGGCCAGGCCGTAGTCGGCGCCGGCGGCGTCGCGCACGGTGGTGAACCCGCGGTCCAGCATCTGGCCCATGATGCGAGCGCTGTGCGCGGCCACGTAGCTGGGCGACCAGGTGGTGAGCGCGCCGAGGTCGGCGGTGGCCGCGGTGACGTGCACGTGCGCGTCGACCAGCCCGGGCAGCACCACCGCGCCGGCGACATCCACTGTGGACGCACCGGCCGGCGCGGTCAGGCGCGGCCCGGATTCGGCGATCCGTCCGTCCACACTGAGCAGATCGCCCTCGTGGTAGTCGCCGGACACCACGTCGAGCACGCGGGCGTTGCGGACGAGCAGGGATGTGGTCACCACGGTCCTCCCGACTGGGTTGGGTTCTCCGCCGCCGGCCGGTCCCGGCGGGCCACCACGGCGCGCAGCGCGGGGACCGCGAGCGCGGCCAGCTGCGCCGCCCTGGTGACGGCGGCGTCGTCGTAGCGCCCCTCGGCGTCGAGGATGTTGAGCACGCCGAGGGTCCGGCCGTCGTCCACCACGGGCACGTTGATGACCGCGCCGCAGCCGAGCGCGTCGATCAGCTCGTGGTCGCTGAAGATCTCCCGCACGGCCGCGCGGTCCGCGCCCAGGTAGGGCCGCTGGCCGTGGACGCACCGCTCCAGCCAGCCGGCGGCCACCTCGACCGACTTCTCGCCGCCGACCGGGTACTGCTCGGGGTGGCTGGTGTGGGCGCGGTGCAGCACCCGCCGGCCGGGCAGCCAGGCCAGCACGGTGAACAGCCGCACGCCGACCGCCGCCCTGACCCGCGCCTCCACCTCCGCGAACACCTCGGCCACCCCGGCGGGGTAGGCGGTGCCGCCCCGCTGGTCGGTCCCGTCTTCCCGCCCGGTCATGCCCTGTTCTCCTCCGCCGCGCGCGGCTGGGCCGGCGGGGCCGCCGGTCCCGGCTCGGTGAGGTCCTCCAGGGAACGCCCGGCCGTGGACACCCCGAACAGCACGGTGCACAACACGCCGACCACGAGCACCGCCGTGGTCAGGCCGAACACCCCGGCGAAGCCGAGGCTGGCCGCGAACACCCCGATGATGGACGGCGCGAGGATGCTGCCCACCCGGCCGAACGCGCTGGCCAACCCGCTGCCGCTGGCCCGGATCCAGGTCGGGAACACCTCGGGTGTGTAGGAGTAGACGCCCGCGTAGGTGCCGTTGAGGAAGAAGGACAGCACCGCGCCGGCCACGGTGATCATCACCGGGTCGCTCATCTGGCTGAGCCAGAACGCGGACACCGCCGACCCGGCCAGGTACAGCGCGATGGTGTTCTTGCGGTCCAGCCGCTCGGAGACCCAGGCGGCCGAGAAGTACCCGGGGATCTGCGCCAGGTAGATGATGATGGAGAACTCGAAGCTCTTGGTCACGGTGATGCCGCGCTGCACGAGCAGCGTGGGGATCCAGGAGAAGAACCCGTAGTAGGAGAAGGTGATCACGAACCAGATCAGCCAGGTGATCGCGGTCCGGCGGGCCATGCCCGGCCCCCACAGGTGGCGCAGCGCGGAGATCAGGCCCAGCTTGGGCGCTGCCGCGGCCACCTCAGGTGTGTCCGGTGTGGACGGCACGGGCGGCAGCGGGGCGCGGGTCGCCGCCGCCACCCGCCGCTCCAGGTCGGTGACGACCACCTCGGCCTCGGCGTGGCGTCCGTTGGCGATGAGGAAGCGCGGTGACTCCGGCAGCGAGCGCCGCCACCACAGCAGCATCACCACGGGCAGCGCGGTGATCACCTGCGCGACGCGCCAGCCCTCCCCCATGGTCGGCACCACGAACCGGCCGATCAGGGCGGCGGCGACGAACCCGAAGGAGAAGAACCCGGACAGCGCGCCCACGAACCAGCCGCGGCGCGCGGCCGGCACGAACTCCGACAGGAACGGGGCGATGATGGCGCTCTCCGCGCCGGTGCCCAGGCCGGCGAGCACCCGGGCGCCCAGGAACACCTCGTAGTTCGGGGCGACCGCGGCGACCAGGGTGAACGCCGCGTAGAACGCGAGCGCCCACATCATCACCCGGCGGCGGCCAATCCGGTCGCCGAGCAGGCCGGCGATGGTCGCGCCGAACAGGAAGCCGAACGGGGTGGCCGAGCCGATCAGGCCGAGCTGGCCGTTGTCCAGCCCCCACTCCTGGCCGACGCTGGGCAGCAGGAACGCGATCACGGCCGCGTCCATGCCGTCGAAGGTGTAGCCCAGGCCGCCGAGCAGCAGCAGACCGTAGTGTGGCCGGCTCAGCGGGAGCCGGTCCAGCCGCGCCAACAGGGACATGCGCCCTCCGGATGGTTCTCGGATTTCACGCAAACTAAGCTGCGGTCCTGCGAAAATGCAATGGTCATTGCGAATTTGTCGGTAACGTTCAGGGGACGGGCACGTGACCGAGACCGGGGACGCGGTGGAGCACTGGCTGCGCGGCCGGGTGCCCGAACGGGGGCTCAAACCCAAGGCGGCGGCCGTGCTGGAGGTGCTGCTGTCCCAGCCGCGGCGGGCCTGTTTCGGCTCCGCCGCCGACCTGGCCGAGCTGGCCGGGGTCAACGTCGCCACCGTCACCCGCACCGCGCAGGCCCTCGGCTTCGCCGGCTGGCCGGCGCTGCAACAGGAGTTGCGGGCCCGCTACCTGTCCTCGCTGAGCGCCTCGGACGTGGCCGAGCACCACGAGGTCAGCGGCAGCCCGGCGCTGGCGTCGCTGCACCGCGACCTGGACGGGATCGGCGCGCTGGCCCGGCGGGTGGCCGAGGTGGACGTGGCCGGCCTGGCCACCGCCATCGCCTCGGCCGGGCGCACCCTGGTGGTGGCCAAGGGCAGCTACGCGGCCGTGGGTGCGGCCCTCACCCACAACGCCAGGCTGGCCGGCTACCCGGTGGAGCTGGCCAGCGACGACGCCGACCTGGCCAACGCGCTGGCCCGGCTGGGCGAGGGGGACGTGCTGCTGGCGATCAGCTTCTGGCGGCTCTACCAGAGCACGGTGCTGGCCACCGAGCAGGCGCACGCCCGGGGCGCCCGGGTGTTCGTGCTGACCGACGTCGCGGACCCGGCCCTGGTGCGCACCGCCGAGCAGGTGCTGCTGGTGCCGGCCGAGGGCGTGGCGTTCTTCCCGTCGCTGACCCCGGGGCTGGCCTTGGCCCAGGCCGTGGTCGCCCAGCTCGCCGCGGTGGACCCGGCCCGCACCCGCGCGCACATCGAGGCGGCCGAGGCGCAGTGGCTGCGGCTGGGCCTGCTGCACCGCCAGCCCCGGCGCCCGTAGCGGGGTTCCGTAGACTGGCCGGGAGTCGGCGAGCGGGTGCGGGAGGCGTGATGGGCGAGCTGTCGCTGGTCACCACCGTGCTCACCCTGCTGTTCCCGACGTGGTCGGCGGCGCTGGTCGAGTCGACGTCCGGCCCGGGCGGTCTGCTGGCGGTGGCCTCCCTGGTGGCCGCGGCCGGCGTGGTGGTCGTGCTGGTGGTGTGCCACGCGCACGCCGGCCGGCTCGACGTGGCCAGCTCACCGATCCGCACCCGGGCCCAGGCCCTGCGGGAACGCTCCCGCCGCGCGGCCTTCCTGCGCCTGCGCGACCCGGACGCGGCCGGCCGGTCCCGGCCCCGCGCCCCCGGCCAGCGGCACCCGTCGGTCGGCTAGGTCCGGCGCCGCACCCGGCGCCGCTGACCCCCACCGGCCCTTCTTCCTGTCCACGCGTGCTTTTCCTTCACCGCGCCGTGCCCGCGTGCCGGCGCGGCCCACCGCGCCTGTCCGCTGTGGACGGTGCGGGGCACCGCCCTGCCCGTCCACTGTGGATGGTTGCGCGCTCCTCGCCGCGACTTCGACATGACGGAGTGCTGTCCGTGTTCGGTTTCCTCGACGTGCCCGTTTCCGGCGCGTACCACCTCGTTTCCTGGCTCGCCTCGATCACCCGGCCGCTGGCCGGCGAGTTCGCCACCACCCTGGCCATCGTGCTGTTCACCGCGGGCGTCCGGCTGCTGTTGCTGCCGCTGAGCCGGGCGGCGGTGCGCGGTGAACGCGCCCGCGCCTCGCTCGCACCGCAACTGCGCGAGCTGCGCGAACGCCACCGGGACGACCCGCAGCGGCTCCAGCAGGAGGTGCTCGCGCTGCACCAGCGGTCGGGCACCTCGCTGTTCGCCGGCTGCCTGCCGATGCTCGCCCAGCTGCCCTTCTTCACCGTGCTGTACCGGCTGTTCAGCTCGTCCTCGATCGGCGCGGCCCCCAACGGCCTGCTCGACCACGCCCTGTTCGGCGCGCCGCTGGGCGCGCACTGGCTGGACGTGCTGGGCGCGCCCTCGGGGTTCTGGCCGGCCGGCGGCGCGGTGTTCCTGGGGTTGTTCGCGCTGCTGGCGGTGGTGGCCTGGTGCTCGTCCCGGTGGCAGGCCCGCCAGGCGCTGCTCGCCGGCACCCCGGCCGGGCCCGGGGTGCCCGCTGGCTGGCTGGTGCGCGTGCTGCCGTTCGGCACACTGCTGGGCGCCGCGGTGCTGCCCCTGGCCGCCGGCGTCTACCTGCTCACCTCCACCACCTGGGCGGTGATCGAGCGGGCGGTGCTGCGCCGCGGCCCGGTGGGCGCGCCGGCCGGTCAGGACAGCCGCAGCTGAAGCTGGGCGAACAGCCGCTGCCTCGGGTCGTCGAGGTCGAGGCCGGTGACCTCGACGGCCCGGCGCACCCGGTAGCGCAGCGTGTTGGGGTGGACGTGCAGCCGGTGGGCGGCGGTGCGCACGTCGCCGAACGCGTCGAGGTAGGCCAGCAGCGACTCGGCCAGGCTGCTGTCGTGTTCGGCGTCGTGCGCCAGCAGGACACCCAGGCGGGGGTCGCGCACCTCGGGGTTGGCGGCCAGCAGCGCCAGGGTCTCGCTGAGCAGCACCTGGGACCGCACCTGGCCCAGGGTGGCCACGTCGCCGGCGACGTCGCGGGCCATGGCCGCGAGCACCCGGTCGGCCTCCTGCCGGGACCGGGGCACCTCGTCCAGGGTGGGCACGGGTGAGCCGACCGCGGCCTGCACGGTCATGCCCAGGTGGCGGCGGGCGGTGGCCACCACCTCCCTGGTCATGCCCAGCACGGCCGGCGGCACCGGGCAGTCCGCCGCCGGCGCCCCGGTCGGCGGCTCGGGCAGCTCGGGCAGGTCGGGCAGCAGCACGTAGGTGCGGGTGCCGACCGGGGTGACCAGGGCACTGCGCCGGTAGGCGGCGGCGTGCACGGAGATCAGGTTGGTCATCTCGGCGCGCTTGAGTTCCAGTTCGGCCCGGCCGATGCCGGCCCGGCCGCTGGTGCGCAGGGTGAACACGGCCACGGCGGCCGGCCGGGTGGCGTCCGCGCCGATCTGCTCGGCCACCGACTCGGCGTCGGTGCGCCCGTCCAGCAGGGCGGCCAGCAGGTTCTCCCGGAACCGCAGCCCGGCGGTGGGCTCGTTGCGCTGCCGGATCAGGTGCAGGGCGGTGACCCGGGCCGCGCCCAGCAGGGCGCGTTCGGCCGCCTCGCTGAGGGGTTCGCGGCCCTCCTGCACCCAGATGGTGCCCAGCAGCTGGTCGCCGACGTGCATGCCCACGGCGAGCCGGCCGCGGATGCCCAGTTCGGGCCGTTCGGCGATGCGGACCACCTCCTCGCTGGCCCGCAGCCGCTCGTAGACGCCCCACTCGCGCAGCAGCGCCAGGTAGGGCTCGGGGCCCTGGCGGCCCAGGATGGACAGCCGGCGCAGCTCGTCGACCTCGTCGGAGGAGCGGGAGTAGGCCAGCACCCGGTTGGCGGTGTCCTCGATGCTGACCGTGCCGCCGGTCAGCGCGGCGATGGTCTGGGCCAGCGAGAACAGGTCGCCCAGCCCCTCGCCGGGGCTGGCCTCGGCACTGGCCAGCACACCGCGGGCCAGGGTGGCCAGCCGTTCCCAGCGCGCCTCGGGCGGCACGCCGAGCAGTGCGACGCCGGTGTCCACGGCGGCCTGGCGCAGCACCGTGGCCTGCTCGGCGGAGTCCACCTTGACCAGCACGGCCGCGGCCCCGGCGCGGCCGGCGGCCCGCACGGCGGACACGGCCGCCCGGCCCCGCGCGCCGATCACCAGCACCAGGTCGCCGGGACGGGCGTCGAGGTCGTCGTCGGGGTCGGAGATGACCACGTCGCGGGCTTCCACGCCGAGGCCGCGCGGCGCCACCAGTGGCTCGATCAGCGGGTCGCCCAGGGTGATGAGCACCTGCCGGAGGCTGGCGCGGGCGCGCTGCGGCGGCGCACTGGCCGAGGCGGCGACGGCACCGTCCACTGCTGGCCCCTTTGTTCGACCCGACAACGCTGTGGCCTCAATCCTAGGCGCGCGAACAACGGAAGCGCGGCCGGCGGGGCCTAGTTTCTGCAGTAAGCACCGCTGGTCAGGCCGTCGATGCCCAGCCCGACGCCGGAGGGTTGGCCGCGCGTGTCGGTGGGCATTGAACGACAAGGCGCGAGTCGTGAAGGAGCTTCCCGTGGATGCCGTGACAAACGTTCCCGCCCCGGTGAACGAGCCGGTGCTCGGCTACGCCCCTGGTAGCCCGGAGCGGGCCAAGTTGGAGGCCAAGCTCGCGGAGCTGGCCAAGGAGCCGGTCGAGCTGACCATGACCATCGGGGGGCAGCGCCGGCTGGGTGGCGGCGAGCGGATCGACGTGGTTCAGCCGCACAAGCACCGCGCGGTGCTGGGCACGATGGGCAACGCCACCCAGGAGGACACGCGCGAGGCCCTGGCCGCGGCGCGGCAGGCCGCTCCGGCGTGGCGGGCGCTGTCCTATGACGACCGGGCCGCGATCCTGCTGCGCGCCGCCGACCTGTTGAGCGGCCCGTGGCGGGCCACGCTCAACGCGGCCACCATGCTGGGCCAGTCCAAGACCGCCATCCAGGCCGAGATCGACTCGGCGTGCGAGCTGGCCGACTTCTGGCGGTTCAACGTCCACTTCGGACGGCAGGTGCTGGAGCAGCAGCCGAACAGCTCCCCGGGGGTGTGGAACCGGCTGGACCACCGTCCGCTGGAGGGCTTCGTCTACGCGATCACCCCGTTCAACTTCACCGCGATCGCCGGCAACCTGCCGACCGCGCCCGCGCTGATGGGCAACGTGGTGCTGTGGAAGCCCTCGCCCACCCAGACCCTGGCCGCGCACCTGACCATGCGGCTGCTGGAGGAGGCCGGCCTGCCGCCGGGCGTGATCAACCTGGTGACCGGTGACGGGCTGGCCGTGTCCGAGGTGGCCCTGGCCGACCCGGACCTGGCCGGCATCCACTTCACCGGGTCGACCAGGACGTTCCAGCACCTGTGGTCGACGGTGGGCGCGAACATCGCCCGCTACCGGGGTTACCCGCGGCTGGTCGGCGAGACCGGCGGCAAGGACTTCGTCCTGGCGCACCCGTCGGCCGACGTGGACGTGCTGCGCACCGCCCTGGTCCGGGGCGCGTTCGAGTACCAGGGGCAGAAGTGCTCGGCGGCGTCGCGCGCGTACGTGCCCCGGTCGGTGTGGCAGCGGATGCGTGACGACTTCCTCGCCGAGGTGGAGTCGTTGACCGTGGGTGATGTCACCGACCTGAGCAACTTCATGGGCGCGGTGATCGACCGCCGGGCGTTCGACAAGCTGTCCGGGGTGTTGGACCGGGCGCGGTCGGACTCGGCCCTGGAGGTGGTGGCCGGCGGCACGGCCGACGACAGCGAGGGCTACTTCGTGCGGCCCACGGTGCTGCTGGGCAGCGACCCGGAGCACGAGGTGTTCACCACCGAGTACTTCGGCCCGGTGCTGGCGGTGCACGTGTACGAGGACGGCGACTACGACCGGGTGGTGCGCCAGCTGGAGCGCGCCGCCCCGTACGGGCTGACCGGCGCGGTCATCGCGAGGGACCGGGCGGCGATCGCCTCGGCCAGCGAGGAGCTGCGGTTCGCGGCGGGCAACTTCTACATCAACGACAAGCCCACCGGCGCGGTCGTCGGCCAGCAGCCGTTCGGCGGCTCCCGGGCCTCGGGCACCAACGACAAGGCGGGCTCGATCCTGAACCTGCTGCGCTGGACCAGCCCGAGGTCGATCAAGGAGACCTTTGTGCCGCCGACCTCGTACCGCTACCCCCACCAGGGCTGACCCGCACCGCCACCCCAGGGGCCGCACCGGCCACCACGGCCGCGCCGCCCCTGGGGACGGTGGGTTCGGTTCGGCTGTCAACGCACCAGAACACACCCCCGCCCTCCCAGGGGGGCGACCCCGCTCCAGCCTATCCACCCCACCCCCCACCGGTACCGCGTCGGCCCGGCCTGGGGACAACTCCGCAGCCTGTGGACAACACCGGCCACGAGCGGGTGAAAACCGCGGCCGCGATCCAGATCCGTGGTAGCGGCCCCACCTCAGCCACCCCACCACCCGCCGACGCGCACAACCGGCCACCGCACCACCCCGGCCACGCACCGCGGGCCGGCGCGCGACCGGCTCACCGGCACGCCGGGCCGGCGCGCGTCGAGCCAGCGCACACCACCCGGGCCCGGCACGGCCGACGCCAGCCCACCCGGCCCCGGCCACCCGGACCCGTCCACCCGCCCCGGCCCGCCAGCACGGCGCCAGCCCTCGCCACCTCGGAGGTTCGCATGCTCCGCTCCACGTTGTTGGCCGCGTCCCGCTCCCGGCTGGCCCGCAGGCTCGTCGAGGGAGCGCCGCTCACCCGCTCGGTGGTCGACCGGTTCATCCCCGGGGCCACCCTCGACGACGCGCTCGCGGTCACCGGCGCGCTGGCCGCCGACGGCCGGTACGTCACCCTGGACCACCTCGGCGAGGACACCACCGACATCCACCAGGCCACCGCCACCGTCGACGCCTACCTGCGGCTGCTGCGCCGGCTCGACGAGGCCGGGCTGACCGGGCGCGCCGAGGTGTCGGTGAAGCTGTCCGCGGTCGGCCAGTTCCTGCCGGACATCGGCGAGAAGGTCGCCCTGGACAACGCGCGCAGGATCTGCGAGGCCGCCGCGACCGTGGGCACCACGGTGACCCTGGACATGGAGGACCACACCACCACCGACTCCACCCTCGGCATCCTGCGCGAGCTGCGCGCGGACTTCCCCTGGGTGGGCGCCGTGCTCCAGGCCTACCTCCGGCGCACCGAGGGCGACTGCCGGGACCTGGCCGGGCCGGGTTCGCGGGTCCGCCTGTGCAAGGGCGCCTACCAGGAGCCGGCCTCGGTCGCCTTCGCGCAGAAGTCCGAGGTGGACCTCTCCTACGTGCGGTGCCTCAAGGTCCTGATGGCCGGGCAGGGCTACCCCATGGTGGCCTCGCACGACCCCCGGATGATCGCCATCGCCGCCAAGCTGGCCCACCAGGCCGGCCGGGCCGCGGACAGCTACGAGTTCCAGATGCTCTACGGCATCCGCGACGCCGAGCAGCGGCGCATCGCCGACGAGGGCAACCGGATGCGCGTGTACCTGCCCTACGGGGACGAGTGGTACGGCTACTTCATGCGCAGGCTGGCCGAACGCCCGGCCAACGTCGCGTTCTTCCTGCGCTCGCTCGTCACCCGCAACTGACCCGGCAGCGGAACACCCACCGCGCCGAAGATCCACTTCGGACATCCGCTCAGGACGTTCCCCGGACATCCAGAGCGGACATCCACAGCGGACGTCCAGAAAGAACATCCACAACGGACGCCTCCACCGTCCACCAAGGACAGCGTCCACCAAGGACAGCGTCCACCAAGAACAACTGGCCGCGCCGCCCTCCCGGTGGCACAGCAGTGGTCCCGCCCCGCCGGGCGAACACCCAGCAGGACGGGACCGACCACCACCAGTTTCAGTTGTCGTTCAGCACGGAGGCGCTCAGGCCGGGGCGACGGCCAGTGCCGGCTCCCGCTCGTCGCCGAGGGGCTGGCCGGCCTCGACCGGCGCGCCGGCCTCGGCGAACACCACGGCCGGCTCGGCGACCGGCTGACCGTGCTGGTCGCTGGCCAGCTGGCCGTGCTGGCCGGTGGCCGGCAGCACGGCGGCGACCGCCACGCCAGCGGCCGAGCCAGCGGCGTTCGGCACGGCGGCCCGCCGCTCGCGGCGGTCCAGCAGCCCGGACAGCAGCGCCAGCGACACACCCACCACGGCCAGCACCGCGCCGACCGCGTTCGGGGCGGTGTAGCCGTAGCCGGCCTGGATGACCAGGCCGCCCAGGTAGGCGCCGGCCGCGTTGGCGATGTTGGACGCCGACTGGTTGGCGGCGGCGGCCAGGGTCGGGGCCTCGGCGGCCTTGTCCATCAGCCGGGTCTGCACCGCGGGCGAGGCGGCCATGGAGCACGCGCCGATCAGGAACACGGTGATCGCGGCCAGGACCTGGTTGTGCGCGGTGACCACGAACAGCGCCAGCATCGCGCCCAGCGCGATCATCGCCCCGTACAGGGTGGGCATGAGCGCGCGGTCGGCCAGCCGGCCGCCGACCAGGTTGCCGGTGGTGGTGCCCAGGCCGAACAGCACGAGCAGCAGGGTCACGCCGCCCACGCCGAACCCGGCGACCTCGGTCATCATCGGGGTGATGTAGGTGTAGGTGGCGAACACGCCGCCGAAGCCCAGGGTGACCACGCCGAGCGAGAGCCACACCTGGCCCTTGCGGAAGGCGGCCAGCTCCTTGCCGAGGCTGGCCCCGGTCGCGCGGGGCTGGCGGGGCACCAGCAGGCTGATGCCGATCATGCTGAGCACACCGATGACGCTGACCCCCCAGAAACTGGTGCGCCAGCTCATGTGCGAGCCGATGATGGTGCTCAGCGGCACACCGAGCACGTTGGCCAGGGTGAGGCCGAGGAACATCAGGGACACGGCCCTGGCTCGCTTGTTCTCGGCGACCATGCTCGCGGCGACCACCGAGCCGACGCCGAAGAAGGCGCCGTGCGGCAGCCCGGCGAGCACCCGGGAGGCCATCATCAAGTCGTAGGTGGGGGCCAGTGCGGTGGCCACGTTGCCGACGGTGAACAGCCCCATCATGCCGAGCAGCATGGTCTTCCGACGCAGTCGGACCGCGACGGCGGTGAGCAGCGGGGCACCGATCACCACGCCCAGGGCGTAGCCGGTGATGAGATGCCCGGCGGCGGGAATGGACACCCCGAAGTCAGCGGCGACCTGAGGCAGCAGCCCCATGATCACGAATTCGGTCGTGCCGATCCCGAAGGCGGCAATGGCGAGCGCCAGCAGTGCGATGGGCAAGGAAGGTCGTTCTCCTGAAACTGGTACGGGCTGATGGGCAACGATCTGCCGCGTCGTCGCGCACAGCACGGCGTGGTGCACCTGGAAGGTGTGGATCTCGGCCTCGAACGTGGTCGGGCCGCCCGCCGCTAAATCGCTACAGTAACCAACCAACCGCCCGCGTCGTGGCTTCCTGTTCCGCCGGGTGAATCAGGCCACTTCTCAGTTCGCGGAGATGCGGAACCCACCGGGGATGGATTCCGCCAGGTAGAGGGCTTTTTCACCGGTGCGCCGCTGCTCGGGCTGTGCGGAAGGCCACGTCGGGGAGAATCGCTGTGCCCGCACCGCGCTGACCAGTTCGGTGAGGTTGGCGTCGGTGTTGAGCGCGCCGGAGGCGGCCAGCATGTGGATGGCCTCGTACACGGACTCGGTGATGCTGGACAGGGGTGGGGCGGTGGCGCCGAAGGTGGCCCGGTAGCGGCGCAGGAACGCGGTGTTGCCGTCCGAGCCCAGTTCCTGGAAGTAGTTGAACGTCGTCCACACGCCGCGCGCGGCGTCGTCGCCGGTGAACTCGCGGGTGGACTCGTCGAACGCGAGGGACAGCGTGCGGGTGGTGTCGCGCAGCCCGGCGGCGTAGGACTGCCGTTCGAACCGGGCCTCGTCCGAGCCGACGAAGGTGGACACGATCAGGTCGGCGCCGGCGGCGGCGATGTCCTCGATGAGGTCGTCGAACCGGGTGGTGCCCAGGGCGCGGTACTGCTCGCCGACGACGACCCCGCCGATCCGCTCGATCTCGGCGCGCGCGACCCGGTTGGTCGTCCTCGGCCACACGTAGTCGTTGCCGACCAGGTAGCAGCGCTTGCCGCCGGCTTCCCGGACCAGGGTGGGCAGGGCCAGGCGCAGTTGGCCGCGCGGGCGTTCGCCCAGCCGCATGACGCCGGGCCGGAACCGGCCGCCCTCGTTGACCGGGGTGTAGATCAGCAGCGCGCCCAGCCGCCTGGCCAGCGGGGCGACCGCGTCGAACACCTCGGAGGTGACGTTGGTGACGACGGCGCGGCAGCCCTCGACGGCCACCATGCGGCGGAACTGGACGGCGCCCACCTCGGGCTTGCTGGCGTCGTCCCTGAGCACCACGTGCACCTTGTGGCCGGTGCCGGCGACGCCGCCGTCGGCGTTGACCTCGGCCGCGGCCATCCTGGCCAGGTTCTCCGTGGCCGCGGCGAACACGCTGGCCGGCCCGGACTTGCTGGTGAGCACGCCGATGCGGACGGTCGCGGGCGGGGTGGGTTCCTCCAGCGGGTCGTAGCCGCGCTGGCGCAGCAGCCAGGTGACGGCGTCCTCGGGCACCTCCACGCCGAGCCGGACCACCGTGCCTCGGCCGCCGGACACGGGGGTGAGGGTGCAGATCAGCCGGCCGACCCAGGGTGACTGCTGGTCGATCACCAGGCGGTGCGGTGGGGTGAGGCTGGCGATCCGGCCGAACGCGTCGACGGTGGACCCGTTCGGGTCGTCCGGGTTGAGCGGCAGCTCGAACTGCACCAGCGCGCCGACGCGCAGCGCCTGGTAGTCGGCGCCGAACAGCCAGCCGGCGGTGCGGTCGCTGCCGAGCAGGGCGAAGACGTCAGCGGGTGGCAGTGCGAGGTGCCGCTGCTGGCTCAGTACGAGATTCCCCACCGGGGCGTGTCCTTGTCGGTGCCGGTCGGGTCGGGCGCGTCCGAGGCTGCTGCGGGTTCCTGGTCGGCGCTGGCCTCAGCCGCTCGGGCCAGCCCGTCGAGGGAGGCGCCGTAGAGGCTGTTCAGGAACGAGATCACCTCGTGCACGGGCTCAACCCGCAACGAGTAGTACCGGTACTTGCCGGCGCGCCGCTCCTTGACCAGCCCGGCGTCCCGCAGGACCCGCAGCTGCATGGAGACGGCTGTCCGGCCGATGTGGGTGAACTGCTCGGCGATCTGGGTCACGGTCAGCTCGCCGTGTTCGGACAGCAGGCTCAGCACCGCGCGCCGAGTGTCGTCGGCCAACGCGCCGAAGGGCGACGAACCGCAACTCACAGCCCCCACCAACCAGTCTGGTTCCCTTGTCGATGCGTCCACCGTACTCAACGTGACGATGCGGTGGCAACGAGTGACCAGAAGTGCCACCCGGTCGGTGAGCGGTTCTCACCCGATCGACGCGTCACGATCGATTGACACATTTCCCGCGGCGTCATTACCCTTCGGCTACTCGCAGCAGTCATGCGACAGCGATAAGTAACAATTGACTCCGTTCAGCTCAGTGAACACCGCTGTCCAGCCCAGTCCGGGCACGACGCGGCGGAGCACTCTCCCGTCCCCCATTCCCCATCTCCATCCCCATCCCACCACCGACACCGAGGAGATCACCGTCCATGGGAATGTCTCCACCGACCAACGCTGATCTCCGTGAGATCGCCCGCCGCTACCACCTGCGGCTCGACGAGTCCGACCTGGACTCCTTCCGCGGCCTGGTCACCGCGGCGCTGATCTCCTTCGACGTGGTCGAGGCGCTCTACCGGGCGGCCCGACCGGTGCCGCCGGCGCGCCAGCACCGGCGGCCCGACGCGCACGAGAACCCGCTCGGCGCCTGGTACGTGCGCACCGACCTGAGCCACTCCGTGGACGGTCCGCTGGCCGGCCGCACCGTGGCGGTCAAGGACAACATCGAAGTGGCCGGCGTGCCGATGGCCAACGGCTCCCAGGCGGTGGAGGGCTTCGTCCCCGCCCTGGACGCCACCGTGGTGTCGCGGGTGCTCGACGCCGGCGCCACCATCACCGGCAAGGCCGTGTGCGAGGACCTGTGCTTCTCCGCCGGCAGCCACACCTCGGCGTGCGGGCCGGTGCGCAACCCCTGGGACCGGGACCGGATGAGCGGCGGCTCGTCCTCCGGCTGCGCCGCGCTGGTGGCGGCCGGCGAGGTGGACCTGGCCATCGGCGGCGACCAGGGCGGCTCCATCCGCATCCCGGCCGCGTTCTGCGGGGTGGTCGGGCACAAGCCCACCCACGGCCTGGTGCCCTACACGGGCGCGTTCCCCATCGAGGCCACCCTGGACCACCTGGGGCCGATCACCGCCACCACACGCGATGCCGCGCTGCTGCTCACCGTGCTGGCCGGGCCGGACGGGCAGGACCCCAGGCAGGACCCGGACCCGAGGCCCCGGGACTACCTGGACGGGCTGGACGCCGACGTGGCCGGGCTGCGGGTGGGCGTGCTCGACGAGGGGTTCGGCCTGCCCGGCCTGTCCGATCCGGACGTGGACCGGGCGGTGCTGGCCGCCACCCGGGTGCTCGCCGAGATCGGCGCGAGCGTGCGCCGGGTGAGCGTGCCCTGGCACCGCCACGGCCAGCACCTGTGGAGCGTGATCGCCACCGAGGGCGCCACCGCGCAGATGATCGACGGCAACGCCTACGGGATGAACTGGGTGGGCCGCTACGACCCGGAGCTGATCGCCCACTACGGGCAGGGCCGGCTCGACCACGCCGACGCCCTGTCCGAGGTGGTCAAGTTCGTGGTGCTGGGCGGGCGCTACTCGATCGAGCGCTACCACGGCCGGTACTACGCCATGGCCCGCAACCTGGCCCCCACCCTGGCCGACGCCTACGACCGGGCGCTCGCCGAGGTCGACGTGCTGGTCATGCCGACCGTGCCGTGCCTGCCGCAGCGCTTCCCGTGCGGCGCGGGCGGCCGGGAGGAGCAGGTGGCCAGGGCGCTGGAGCTGATCCCCAACACCGCCCCGTTCGACGTCACCGGCCACCCGGCCATCTCGGTGCCGGCCGGCCTGGTCGACGGGCTGCCGGTGGGGCTGATGATCGTGGCGCCCCGCCACGCCGACCACCTGTGCCTGCGGCTGGCACACGCCTACGAGACCGCGGTCGGCGGGTTTCCCGCACCCGCGCTCGGCCAGCCGGCCATGGCCACCGACTGACCGGCCCGCCTGCGCGGCAACCAGCTCGCCAACGAGAAGGTGCGAACCACATGAGCGCGGTATTTCCCGCCCGGTTGCTCCCGCACGCGGCACGCGGCCAGTCCGACCGCGTCTGCCACCTCTTCCTGGTCCGCCCCGACCTGGACCAGCCCCCACTGGCCGAGCCAGGGCTGGACGAGCCCGGACTCGGCCAGGGCAGCCCGCTGGCCGCCGGCGCGGCCAGCCAGGTGGTGCTGACCGCCCTGTGCGGGCAGGCGCTGAAGTTGGCCGACGCCGAACGGCTCGGCCACCTGCGTGGTGTGTTGCCCTGCCTCGCCTGCCTGGTCAGTCCCAGGCTGAGCGAGACGGAGATCCCGAAGTGGCTGATGGCCCCGGACTGACGGGCGTCATCCGCCGCTGGCCCGCCTGTCCTCCCCAGGCGGGCCAGCCCACCCCACACCCGCCAGACGAAGTGACCCTCGTTCGCCAGAGCGTCGGTCGTGTCAGACCACTGGGCCAGCGCTGTCAGTGGGCCGGCGCAGAATCAGTCCGTGCTGGTAGCGATGGTTCCCCAGGGGGAGAACGCGGGCAGGCTGCGCCGGCTCGCCGAGGACGGCTCACCGGACGGACCGGTCATCCACAGCACCGACCTGGCCGCGGCCGTGGCCGAACTGGACCGGCAGCACCAGCCCCGCTGGCTGTGGTCGAGCACCCCGGAGGTGTACCCGGCGCTGCTGCGCGCCGGGGTGCGGGTGGGGCGCTGCCACGACCTGGCCGTGGCCGAGGGACTGCTGCTCGGCTTCCACGGCCGGCACGGCGAACCCCGTGGCCTGGCCGCCAGCTGGGCCCGGTGCCGGGGGCTGCCGGTCCCCGACGACCCGCCGCCGCGCAAGCGCGAGGCCCAGCCCGCCCTGTTCGAGCCGGAGACCGACCCGCTGCCCGACGGCGCCGACCCGCTGGACGCGCTCGTCGCCAGCTACGCCGCGCAGGTCGAGGCGATCGCCGCCCTGCCCCACCCGGAGCCGATGCGGCTGCTGGTGGCCGCCGACTCGGCCGGTTGCCTGGCCGCCGCCGAGATGTCCCACCACGGGCTGCCGTGGCGGGTGGACGTGCACGAGGAACTGCTCGTGGACCTGCTCGGCCCCAAGCCCGCCCCGGGCACCCGGCCACGCCGGCTGGCGGAACTGGCCGACGCGATCACCGCGGCCTTCGGCGGCCGGCAGGTGAACCCGGACAGCCCGCCGAGCGTGGTGCGGGCCTTCGCCAAGGACGGGGTGGAGGTGGCCTCCACCCGGGCCTGGGTGCTGCGCAAGGTCGACCACCCGGCCGTGCCGCCGCTGCTGGAGTACAAGGAACTGGCCAGGCTGTACGCGGCGCACGGCTGGTCGTGGCTGGAGTCCTGGGTCACCGACGGGCGGTTCCGGCCGGAGTACGTGGTCGGCGGGGTGGTGTCCGGCCGCTGGGCCACCCGGGGCGGGGCCGCGCTGCAGCTGCCGCGCGCGCTGCGCAGGGCGGTGCGCGCTGATCCGGGCTGGCGGCTGGTGGTGGCCGACGCCGCCCAGTTGGAGCCCAGGGTGCTCGCCGCGCTGTCCGCGGACCGGCGGATGGCCGAGGTGGCCAGCACCGGCGACCTCTACGCGAGCCTGGCGGCCGACTCGTTCGACGGTGACCGCGGCCGGGCCAAGATCGCCCTGCTGTCGGCCATGTACGGGGGCATGGGCGGGGAGGCCGGCGCGCTGCTCGCGGTGCTGCGGCGGCGCTTCCCGGACGCGGTCGGCTACGTGGAGGCGGCGGCCAGGGCGGGGGAACAGGGCCGGCTGGTGCGGTCCCGGCTGGGCCGCACCAGCCCACCGCCGTCCTCGGCCTGGCGTGAGCTGACCGGGCAGCCCGAGCCGGACGAGAACACCGCGCGCCGGTCACTGCGGGCCGCCCGCGAGTGGGGCCGGTTCACCCGCAACTTCGTGGTGCAGGCCAGTGCCTCGGACTGGGCCTCGGCCATGCTGGCCGCGCTGCGCCGCCGGCTGGCCGCGCACGCCCCAGCCGCCCAACTGGTGTTCTTCCAGCACGACGAGGTGATGGCGCACTGCCCGGCCGAGGTGGCCGAGACCGTGGCCGAGCAGGTCGCCCTGGCCGGCCAGGAGGCCAGCCGGCTGGTGTTCGGCCCGACCCCGGTGCGCTTCCCGCTCACCGCCGCGGTGGTGGACTGCTACGCGGACGCGAAGTAAGTGGGCGGGCGGCTGGGTAAAGAACTTCTCAACAAGCGATGAAAAGTGTGTGGCCCACCACAGACCGGCCTGCCGGCACGTCCTCCGGAGTACGTTCGGCTGGGACGTGATCGTTTGAGACTTCCTCCCAAGGCAGGGTTGCCATGCGCGTCCTGATCGTTTCCTCGCCCGGCATCGGGCACGTCTTCCCCATGGTTTCGCTGGCCTGGGCGGTCCGCGCCGCCGGCCACGACGTCCTGGTCGCCACCACCGGCCAGGCCCTGGCCGCGGCCGACGCCGGACTGCACACCGTGGACATCGCGCCCGGATTCAGCTTCGAGACCAACATGCGCGACGCCGCCGCGCGGCACCCGCACCTGATGGCGCTGGCGCGCGGTGGGCTGACCGATCCCCGCCAGGTCGTCGAGTTATTCGGCGTGGTGACCCGACCACTGGTGCCGGCGGTGCTGGCCGCCGCCGAGCGGTGGCGGCCCGACCTGATCGTGCACTCCCCCACGGACGGCGGCGCCCTGCTCGCCGCCGCGCGGCTCGGCGTTCCCGTCGTGCACCACGGCTTCGGCTTCTTCAGCGCCGGCCCGGTGGCGCAGGCGATGCGGGAGAACATGGCCGACGTGTACGCGGAGCACGGGCTGACCAGCGGGGCCACCCGCTCGGTCACGCTCGACGTGGCCCCGCCGAGCATGCTCGCCGAGCCGGACGACTTCGGCTGGGCCATGCGATACGTGCCCTACAACGGCGGTGGCGTGCTGCCCGACTGGCTGGCCCAGGACACCGGCGGCCGGCCGCGGATCGCCGTCACCCTCGGCACGGTGGCGCCCAGGGTCACCGGCCTGGGCCCGGTGGAGCGCCTGCTCGCCGTGGCGCCCCGCGTCGACGCGGAGTTCGTGCTCGCGCTCGGCGGGGCGGACCTGAGCGGGTTCGGCGAGCTGCCCGCCAACGTCCACGCGGTCGACTGGATCCCGCTCGGCCCGCTGGCCAGCACCTGCGCCGCCGTGATCCACCACGGTGGTGCCGGCACCACGCTGACCGTGCTCGACGCGGGTGTCCCCCAGCTCGTGCTGCCCAGCGGCGCGGACCGGCACATCAACGCCAGGGCCGTGGCCGCCAGGGGCGCCGGCCTGGCCGCCACCGACGAGGACCTGGACGTGGCCCTGGTGGAACAGCTGCTGGGGGACGACAAGCTGCGCACCGCCGCCCAGGAGGTGCGGGCCGAGATGGCCGCCATGCCCGCCCCGGCCACCCTGGTCCCCCGCCTGGTGGAACTCGCCGGCTGACCTGGGCGGTGTCCTGGCTGGCGATCCGGGCGGCGCACACTGACCGGGTGAGCCGATACTGGGAGCGGACGGTGCCGAGCGCGCTGTCCTCCTCGGTGGTCTGCCTGTGGAGCCGGTCGGCCACCGAGGACGACACCGCCCCGTTCCGGGTGGTGCCGGACGGGTGCACCGACCTGATCTGGGTGCCCGCCACCGGGCAGCTCCTGGTCGCCGGTCCGGACACCGGCCACCAGCTGGCAACCGCCCGGCCAGGCCGGATGGTGGGCATCCGCTTCGGCCCCGGTGTCGGCCCCGCCGTGCTGGCCAACCCCGGCCACACTCTGCGCGACCTGCGGATTCCCCTCAACGACCTGTGGCCCCGCGACCAGGTGGACCAGCTGACCGAGCAGTTGGCCCTGGCCGCCGGCCCGGCCGAGGTGGACGCCGTGCTGGTGCGCGCGGTCGCGGCCCGACTGCGCCAGCGGCCACCCGACCCGGCGGCACCGGCGATCGTGGCCGGCGTGCGCCGCGGCGAGCCGGCCAGGGCCGTGGCCGACCAGCTCGGGCTGAGCGAGCGGCAGCTGCACCGGCGCTGCCTGGCCGCGTTCGGCTACGGCCCCAAGACACTGCACCGGGTGCTGCGCTTCCACGGCGCGCTCGACCTGGCCCGGGCGGGCGTGCCGTTCGCCGACGTCGCGGCCACCGCCGGCTACGCCGACCAGGCGCACCTGTCCCGCGAGGTGAAGGCGCTGTCCGGGATCAGTCTCGGTGCCCTGGTGGGGTCGGGAACCCGGTCCGGGGGTTGAGCCGCCCGTACGCGCGCAGGGTCAGCAGTGCCTCGATCGTCACGATCGGCCGCCACTCGAACTGGGCGACCGGCGTCCACACCGGCCAGGGCAGCATCCAGCCGCCGTCGGCCTGCTGCCCGGCGACCAGGCTGGTCAGGCCCTGCTCGATCTCCGCGTCGGTGAACCAGTGCCGGGCCAGGCTGGTCGGCTGGGGCGCGTAGTCGTGCGGCTTGTGCAGCTGCCCGCCCGCGTAACCCGGCGGCAGACTCGACGCCGAACCGTCAGCCAGGTCCACCAGCCGCTGCTCGCGCACGATCAACCCCAGCCGCTGCGCCTCGGCCACGGCCCGCTGCCGGTCCGGCACGTGGTCCAGGAACCCCACGCAGGCGCTGATCTCGTAGGGGTGCGCCGTGGTGAGCTGCCCGATCCAGGCCCAGCAGAAGTCGGTCGCCGGCCCCAGCCACGGGTGCTCGACCAGGTTCTTGTGCAGCAGCCCGGCGATCGGTCCGGTCGGCAGGATGTGCCCGCTGGGACACTCGACCACCCGCCACCACTGCGCGTGCGGATACCCGCGCATGGTGGGCAGCACGTGCGGCAGGCCCCCGTCCCGGCCGGTGACCGTGGCCAGGAAGTCGCACAGGTCCAGCACGGTGGCCGAGTCACCCATGCCGATCTCGTCCAGCACCCGCAACGCGACCAGCGCGTGCAGCGGCTGACTGGTGGGCCCGCGCCCGTCCGGCTCCAACGCGTGCCCGAACCCGCCGTCGAGGTTCTGGTGGGCGATCACCGCGGCCCGCAACGGCGTGGCCTGCCCAGCCCGGAAGTGGAACTCGAACCGGCGCTGCTCCAGCGCCCGGCCGTTGCGCCAGATGAAATCCTCGGCAGCGTCAAGCATGTGACGACCCTAGGCAGCCCCCGCCCCCGCCGACGGCAGCGAACCGGCCCCCGGGCGGGTGAAGCTACCCAGAAACCCCTGCCACTCGCCCGTGCCGAACCACAGCGCCACCCCCGGCCGCTTGGAGTCCCGCACCCCCACCCGGCCACCCACCACCACAACCTCAACGCAGTTGCCGGCCTGTGAGCCGCTGTAGCTGCTCCTACGCCAGCGTGTCCCGTCGAGGTCCGTGGTCACAGCGCTCCCTCAGTTACGTGAACTCCTTAGCTATGGTAGCGATGAGGTCGCGTGACTCGTTCTCATCGAGCGCCGCCTTCCGCAGCCGCGTGAAGACCAGGTTGTAGCGGCCCACCAGTTCCGCTGGCTTGTCCACATAGGACGCGCCTTCGACGTCTTCCACGTAGACGATCAGTTCGTCGTGCTCGGGAAAGTGGAGTATCGAGAACGGCAGCCCCTGCACCGGATGTTGTGGCGCGTTGAATGGCAGGACCCGCAGATCAACGTTTGGTAGCTCGGAGGCCTCAAGAAGTTTGACCAACTGACCGCGCATCGTCTTGGCGTCCCACACGATCTTGCGAAGCGCGGCCTCGGTCAACACGATCACGAGATCCAACGGGTCTTCTCGCACCAACACCCGCTGACGTGCCATCCGAGCTTCGAGCGGCGCCTTGACCACATGGTTGCCCATCTCAGGTTCCCACGCTTGCAAGGTGGCCCGGGCATAGTCCTCGGTCTGCAACAAGCCGGGCACGATCTCGATCTCGTAGCTTCTGATCTGGCTGGCAGCCGCTTCGAGCGTCATGTAGCGCCGGAACCAGTTGGGAATGCCGTCCCGGTAGGGAGCCCACCACTCACGGTCCCTCGGTTGCTCGTTGATCGCCACCAGGGAGTCGGCGTGCTCCGGCGCGACGCCGTAGAAGGCAAGCAGCGCACGCAGTTCATCCGTTCTGATGCCGAGCGCACCACGCTCGATCTTGCTGATCTTCGGTTGTCCACACCCCAGGTGATCCGCAGCGTGCTGTGCGGTCTTGCGGGCGGCGAGTCGGAACCTGCGCAGTTCGGTGCCGACCTGCATACGTCTGGTGAAGGAGGTGGGGACATCGGGCATACGAGCAGTCTGCCAACCCAAGGAGAGTATTTAAGGAAAGCCCACTCGAACGAGTGAATAGACTATTCCAGCCGTCGATTCGCTCCCTAAGTTCGATGCCAGTCTTCGAAGGGAGCCCCATGGCGTCACCGACCTTCACCCGGGACACCACGCGGTTCTGCCGGCGGGTGGTGTCCTACCTGCCCGGGCAGTACACCTGCCACAGCCAGCTCGAACTGAGTGCGGACGGGCGATCTGTCCTGCTGCACCTCGCCCTGCTGGCCCGGTTCAGCGTGGCCCTCAACCGACACGAGACCGCCCGACTGCTGCGCGCGCTCGACGCCGAGTCCGTCGCCCACGTCAACGTCCAGCACGAGCGGACCGGGCACCACGACCTGGTGGTGCGGCCGCACCGCGACCTGCTGGACCTCCCGGCGCACGCGCGATGTGCCCCAGTCATGCGGCTGGACCTGTGCACGTCCGCCGAGCACGGCATCCAACTGATCTTTCCCGCCCCGGAGCTGTACGCGCTGCGCCAGGCCCTGTCCGCCGCGTACCTCCAGTCAACCGTGGAGGTAGCGCGTTGACCGACATCCCGCCGCTGCCCGGGACCTGGTGGGCGTACTACACCGACCAGGCCGGGCGGCGCGCCGTGCTCACGATCGCCGTGGCGGGGCGGCACCTCGTGCTGACCACGGCAGCGGGCGCACAGCTCCGGCTCACCGCGACCGAGGCGGCCATGCTGCTGGAGAACCTGGAATGCGCCACCGGCCAGTTGCGGTGAGCTACCAGATGATCACACATTGATCACCATGACCACCCGGCGGCCCACACCCCGCTAGAACGTCCGGCGGAACAACATCAACCAGCTGACCCGGCACTCAGCCGGTCAGGGGGGACCAACCACATGAGTTACCCAATCGGGGGTCCTGATCGGCCAGGCCCCTGGCAGGGCCCGCCACCCCAGCAGCCGCCCGGCGCACCCCGGGCCCCCCGGCAACAACACCCACCCGGCCCGAACGCACCCGGACCCTGGCCGCCCAGCGGCCCACCGCCACGACGCCGCAACGGCGGAATCATCGCCCTGGTGATCGTGCTGATCCTGATCGCCGCGGTCGTGGCGGCGGTCGTCGTCTTCGTCAACACCCTCAGCACCGACGCCCGCGAAGCCGACTCCACCCCAACCCTGGGCACGGCCAAAGCCGCGACCACCGGTTCCGCCGATCCAGCGCAGGAGGCCGAGCAGCACATCCTCAGCCAGAAGATCACGTCCCAGACCATCGACTACGGGACCACCGGGGTGTTCGACGCCTGTGCCGTACTGCCCCTGTCCGTGCTGGAGGCCAACGGGATCAAGCCCTACCCCCACGGGCTGCTGAACCACCAGTACATCGAGAAATCCGTGTCGGGCGACCGAGCAACGGTCAGGGACTCGGCCCACGACATCACCACGTGCTCGTACCTGGTACCCGGTTCCGGGACGTCGGCCGACGGCACCGACGCGGGCAGGACCGGTCTTTTCAGTCTCGACATCAAGCAGACGCCGTTCAACCGCGTTTTCACCTTCGACCTCGCCAGCCGCGACGGCGACACCACCCGTTCCGCGGCCGGCCTGACCGTGTACCTCAGGGGTGACGGCAACAGGCTCGAAGCACGCACCGGAAACGAGAACGTGTTCGTCCGCCTCGCCGCTCACGACGTGAACACCGAGTACGGCGGTGTCGACATCAAGACGGTCTTCAACAAGATCGTTGACGAGGTGGCCGCCAACCTGGCCAAGGGCCCCACCCAGCAGGCCAGGTTCACCAACGGCGGCTCGTACTCCGGCGTGCCATCAGCCTGCGAGTGGTTCACCGCTGACGTGTTCACCCAGGCCACCGGCGCCCCGGATTCCGGTTGGGTCCGCGAAACCTCATCGCACGACGAGACCTGGGTCGCCGAGTTCGATGGCACGAACTCGTTCCAGATCAGCCAGGAGTGCTCTCGTTCAGCCCCGGACGTGGTCAACAACCGGGACTCGGACAGCTACCTGAAGGTGCGCTTCGAGGTCTACCGGGACGAGACAGCGGCCACGCACGCCGACTACAACTACTGCGACCCCAGCTCCCCCACAATCGCCCTCACCGGCAAGCCGGTTCCGGCGAGCGAGAAGGTCGGCGACGGCGCGGCCTGCGTGAGCGTGATCGGCTCCCCCGAGTACCACTTCCGGGTCGGCCGCGTCGCCGTGTCCATGGGACCCGCCAAGTGGGTCGGCGACGACCTGACCAAGATCGCCACCGCACTGACCCCGGCAGCCAAGAAACTGGCCACCACCCTGCCCAACTGACGTCAGCCACCAGGCAAATGTCCGGCTCATCCCGGTGATCCGGGGAGTGGTCGACCCGCTCTCCGGATCACCACCGCTCCCACCCCGTGAAGATGCCGAACCCGAGCTTTCGGAAACCAACCCTGTGACATCATCCCCGCGACGGTGAGCGGTAGGCGCTGAGGGGGCAGGACCATGGCGACCAGCAACGTCGGCGGTGCGATCGGTGCGGCTGTCGGAGCAGCAGCCGGAGCAGCGGTGGGCGCCGCCGCACAGCGCGTCAACTTCGTCGCGGAGACGCCCGTCATGGGAGCCGCCGGCGGCGGCCTGCCCGGGGTGACAAGCACCAACTTCAGCGTCGCCCCCGAGAAGGCCCAGAAACTGCTGGAAGGGCTTGCCTAAGCACGTAACCAACTCCAGGCTCTGTACGACCAGTCTTGGCAGCTTCGCGAGGTCGGTTCGCCAGGCGAGGAGCCCTACAGCGGGTAACGACCATTGCTATGCGAGCGGCTCCAGCGAAAGTGAAGGCGACTACGTCTGGTCGAATCAGAAGGCACAGGAAGCGCCGCAAAACACGATCGACAACCTCCAGGCAGCACTGGACAACTACCGTCGCGTGGAAGAATCAAACCAGCAAGCGTTCAGCTCCGGAGGGGCGAATCAGTGAAGCGTACGACTCTGGCCATCGTCGCAGCGAGCGCGATCATCGCCCTCGCCCCCGGCTGTTCGAGCGAAACTCCTGGCAACCCCACAACCAGTAATGAGCGGACTGCCGCGACTGGCACCTCTACAAGCGCAAAAAAATCTTCTGGAGCACCTCAGAACGGCGTGGCCCCGGCCATCACCGAACCTGAGTTGAGCCTCGGTCAGGCTGCTGATTCGCCGTGCGATCTCCTCAATGCCGAGCAACTGTCATCCCTGAGCGTCTCCAAGCCAGGCACTGCCAGCCAGGGCGCTTCTGGCCCGCAGTGCCAGTGGCTCGCTGACAGCCAGGCCAAGGGAACGAACTTCAACGGGGTGATTTTGAAGAACGGCCTTGACGGCTTGTACGAGAACAAGGGGAACTTCCCCGTCTTCGAGCCAAACAAGGTGCAGAATTACCCATCGGTGGACTCGGATCTGACTGACGCGAAACACGGGGCTTGCACGACCGCCGTTGGCATCGCCAAGGGCACGGCATTCGCCATCCAGGTTCGCGTTAATGACAGAAGCTCGACCGACTACACAAGCCCCTGCACTGTCTCAAGCCGAATCGCCGAACTCGTCATCAACAACTTGAAGGGTGCTAGATGATGACTGAGGGAATTGAGATGGATCCGACCAGTCTCGGGCTCACGCAGATAGGACTGGCGTTGAACGAATCTTCGAATCGCACTACAGGCAGCGCTCTCCGAGGCAACGAAGATCGGCCTGGAGTTCGTACCGGATAACGCTGTACTGCACGGCAAAGCACATCTGCAGCGCAACACCCTCGTGGTACCAGCAACGAGTTTCGACGACTACACCCCTGATCGGAATCCCTGTAGGTAAGCAACGGGAGGCTGGTCGACACCGAGAGGAACAGGACCATGTAAGACCGAAGGAATTCTAGGCCAATTCGGCCCAACTGTGAGAAGCTGGTTCCCCAGCAAGAGTCCTTAAAGCGATAAGTCACGCTAGCTATGCGCCTCTCCACCGAATAAGAAGAAGGCAGAATACGACTGAGTCAAGCTGAAAACCCAGAAGACCCTTGAGAAACAGTCAAGGAATTCAGGGAAGTGATGGACAAGTATCGCACATCGAAGAAGCAAACCAGCAGGCTTTCAGGTCTGGAGGACCATACTCGTGAGGCACACCATTCGGATCGTGCTCGCGACTGGAGTCACAGTCGTCGCCTTGGCCAGTTGCTCCAACCAAAATCCCGGTAGCCCCACCACTGGAGATACTTCCACCTCGAATACATCGTCAAACAGGAGCACTGACTCGCCCAGCAGCGAAAAGCCGAACTCCAATGGGGCCGCTCCGGCAATCAGCGGCCCAGAGCTAAGCGTGGCGAATTTCTCAAGCAACGCATGCCAAGCATTTACGTCCGAGCAGCTCACCACACTCGGACTACAACCAGACGGCACCCCACGCAACAATGGCGCAAGCTGCACATGGCGACCAGAAGATCTGGTTGCGGCGTCGACATACATGGTGACTTTTCCACCTGCCGGGACCACGCTGGACAGGTACTACAAGAACAAAGCACAATATCCGGCTTTCGAAGAATCCGAGGTGGCCAACTACCCAGCAGCCAACTTCGACATAACCGACGCAAAACATGGACAGTGCAGCACCATCGTGGGCGTCGCCAAAGACGCCGTCTTCATAGTGCAGGCAAGCGCCGGCTCAGATGATCCTCAGTACTCGACCCCCTGCACCCTGTCCGCCAAGGCTGCGGAGATCGTTGTGAACAACTTGAAGGGTGATAGATGACGGCAGGCGACGTCAACATGGACATGGCCATCAGCGGCTCGAACGCCTCTTGAGGATGTGCGGCTGACGATCAGACGCGGACTTCGGCATCTGCTGCGGCCCCGGCTCCCCACGGTCACCCTTACCGGCAAGCCCGTGCCCGCGACCGAGAAGGTCGGCGACGACACGGGACCCGCCAAGTGGGTCGGCGACGACCTGACCAAGATCGCCACCGCACTGACCCCGGCAGCCAAGAAACTGGCCACCACCCTGCCCAACTGACGTCAGCCACCAGGCAAATGTCCGACTCATCCCGGTGATCCGGGGAGTGGTCGACCCGCTCTCCGGACCGCCGCCGTCCCCGCCCCGTGAAGATGCCGAACCCGAGCTTTCGGGAACCAACCCTGTGACATCATCCTCTAAGAGGAGGAGTGGTAGGCACTGAGGGGAGCAGGACCATGGCGACCAGCGACGTCGGCGGTGCGATCGGTGCGGCTGTCGGAGCAGCAGCCGGAGCAGCGGTCGGCGCCGCCGCGCAGCGCGTCAACTTCGTCGCACAGACCCCTGTCATGGGAGCCGGTGGCGCACTGTCCGGCGTGGCGAGCACGAACTTCAGTGTTGCCCCAGACGAGGCGGAACGACTCATGAACGGGCTGCTCGCCGCACGGGATCGCCTTGAAGAACTCTACAACGAAGCAGGGCCGATCACCGAGATCCCCTCTCCCGGCAAGGACCCTTACAGCGGATACGCCACACTAGCGACGCGTGATACTGCCGGAGATAAAGAAGGGGGTTATCGATGGGCAAACAAACTGGCGCGCGACTCCCTGCAAACAACGATTGAGAACATCGATGCAGCCCTGAAACAGTACCGCCAGACAGAAGAAGCAAACCAGCAGGCTTTCAGCTCCGGAGGAGCAAATCAGTGAGGCGTACAACTCTGGCCGCCATTGCCGTGAGCGCGACACTTGTTGCCCTAGCTGGGTGCTCCAACGAAAGTCCTGGACAAGCTTCCGGCACCACAACTCCCGCCCCTACCAGCAAGGGCACGCCCGCCACCTCGAACAGTGGCTCAACAGACTCCTCGGCAACAGGAGAAGCTCCGACGATCAACGAGCCGGAGTTGGACCTGAGCAAGTTCTCCGGCTCAGAGTGCGAACTGCTCAAGTCAGACCAGTTGAGCAGCTTCGGAATCTCGAAAGCAGGCACACCCGACCAGGGAACAACTGGCGCCCAGTGCGAATACAAAGCAGATGATCGGGTACGCGGCCTGAACTTCACCCTGTCCACGCTGGAGAAGATCAACGGCCTGGACGGAATTTATCAGAAGAAGGACAGTTATCCCGTTTTCAGGCCAGGCGAGGTCACCGGATACCCTTCCGTCAATTTCGACGGAACAAACGCTTCGCAGGGTGACTGCTCCACCGCTGTCGGAACAGCGAAGGGCGCAGGTTTCATGATTCAGGTAAACCTGCACGATCGCAGTTCAGCGGAGTACACGAGCCCCTGCAACGTGTCATCGCAAATCGCGGGGCTGGTAGTGAGCAATCTGAAGGGGGGCAGATAATGGCAGGCGACGTCGAAATGGACATGGCCGGGCTGGCCATGATCCAGATGGGCGTGGGGGCGGAGAAGATCTACAGCTGGTTCACCGAGAGCAGGGGGCCAGGGCCGTCCACCGACACCAGCGACGCCACGTGGACGAAGCTGGCACAAGGACATGCCGAAGTCCGCGCCCTCCTGGACACGGCCATCAGCAGTTCAGAGGCGAGCTGGGAAGGCGCCGCCGGGGACCAGATGCGAAGCAAGACTTCACCGCTGAGCACCTGGGCCGATGCCACCAGTCAAACCGCACTGCAGGCGTCGAACAAGTCCGCGGAGTTGAGTAGTGCGTACCGACAGGCGCAGAACTCGGTGCAGAAGCCGGTCGAGGTGCCGGACAAGCCCTGGTACAACGACTTCGTTCCGTGGAGCACGGACTACGACGACAAGCTCCAGCAGAGCCAGCAGGTCAACCAGGCGAACGTCCAAGTTCTGAGTGCCTACGGCAGCCAGACCAACGCCATCACCGCGTCCATGCCCAAGTTCTCGGCTCCGGATCAGATCGGCTCGGACGGCAGCATCGACCAGACGAACGTGACGCCGCCGGATTCGGGGAAGCCGCCGGAGAAGATCGGGGGCGGGACTGGCGACACCGGGGGTGGCAACGTGCCCACGCCGGGTGGCGGCAATGGCGGCGGGTCGATTCCCTCGCCGTTCGGTGGTGGCGGCTCCGGTGGGGGCGGTGGCGGCTACGGCGGTGGGGGCGGCGGTGGCGGTGGGAGCGTGGTGCCTCCCATCGGCTCGGTGCCGGGTGGGTCTGACGGGACGCACAAGTCCGATCTGCGGCCGGGTCCCGGTATCACGACCCCGCCGAACGTCGGTGTTCCCTACCGCCCGCCGTCGGTTGATTCGAACGTGCCCGGCGTGCCCGGGTTCGTGCCCCCGGGCGGGTTCGGTGGCGGCCAGGGCGGCACCGGCGGTGGTGCTGGTGGCCGGGGTCTCGGTGGCGGCATCGGTGGGATGAAGGGCGGCGCTGGCGGCGGCTTCGGTGGCCGGGTGCCCGGTGTCGGTGGCATGGGTGCCGGTGGCGTTGGTGGTGCGGCTGGACGTGGCTTCGGGCCGGGCGGCAGCGGGTTCGGGCCGGGTGGCTCGGCGGCCGCGGCGCTCGGCCAGGAGGGCCAGGCCGGGACGCGCGGTGGCGGCTTCGGGCCGGCGGGCGCGGGTGCGGCCGGGGCCCGGGGCGCCATGGGCGCGGCCGGTGGCATGGGCGCGGCCGGTGGCATGGGTGCCGCTGGTGGTCGCGGCGGCAAGGGCGAGGAGGACAAGGAGCACAAGGCCGCGTCCTACCTCGTGGAGACCGAGGACGTGTTCGGTGACGGGCAACTGGTCGCGCCGCCGGTCATCGGGGACACCAGCCGCTGAGGCACGAGATCGGGAAGGGGTGCGTTCCGGGAGCGGCGGCTGAGCGCGGCTGCCGGGACGCACCACTGTGGACGGATTCGAGGAACACGGGGGAAACGTGCTGCGCTCCAGGGTGATGCTCCCGGTCGTGGCGTTGTACAACGCCTGGCAGGCGGAGGGGTTGCCAGAGCTGCACCGGGCGCTGATCGCGCAGTTCCCGGACATCGATGACGACGAGGACCTGAGCAAACTGGGTGGGCTCTACCGGCAGGGCTGGGCCGACCTGGAGCGCAGCGGGCTGGCCAGGGGCGGCAAGGTGCACCCCGACCTCGCTGGCGCGCTGCGGCTGGTCGCGCAGGCCAGCACCGAGTACTTCGGCTGGTTCAACCGGGGCGAGGAGGGGCACACCCGCTCCGTGCTGGTGGCCTCCGACGGGGACCGGGCGCTGCGGATCATCATGACCCCGGACCTGCAGTTCGTGCTGGAGCCGGTGCGGCCGGAGGACGCCGCGCCCTCGCTGGTCTCGGCACTGCCCGAGGCACCACCGGGCAAGGGCAGCGTGATCTCGCTGCCCGCTGACGCGCTCAACGCCAAGCCGAAGCGGGCCCGCGACCCCTACGAGGAGGAGGGCGGCGGCTCGCTGCTGGTGGCCGCTGGTGGGGGCGCGCCGGCCGCGGCGCCGGCCGAGCAGTTGCGGCGGCTGCTGCAGCAGCAGCGGTTGGGTGGCGGCCAGTTGTACGCGGCGGCCCGGGACCGGTACGGCAAGCGCAGCCGGTGCCGCGCGCCACTGACCTACATGGACCTGGAGTCCGGGCGCTACCTGTCGCTGCAGCAGCCGGGTCAGGACGGCAGCCCGTGGGTCACCGTCCTGCCGGCGGAGTTCCGGACCTTGGTGGCCCGGCTGCAGCAGCTCACCCAGACACTGGTCTAGCCGGGCCGGCGACCACGTCGAGCGGGGGTTGCCCGGCGGCCACGCGGCGCACGTTGTCGAGTGCGGCGGCGGCGATGCGCAGCACGGTCTCCCGGGTGACGCCGGCGGCGTGGGGGGACAGCACCACGTTGGGGGCGCGCAGCAGGGCCAGGTCGGCCGGGGGTGGTTCCGGGTCGAACACGTCGATGCCGGCGCCGCCGAGGCGGCCCGCGGCCAGGGCCTCGGCCAGCGCGTCCTGGTCGACCAGGGCGCCCCGGGCGGTGTTGACCAGGATGGCGGTGGGCTTCATCAGGGCCAGCCGCCGCCGGTCCAGCAGGTGGCGGGTGTCCGGGCGCAGCGGCGCGTGCAGTGACACGTAGTCGGCGGTGGCGAGCAGTTCGTCGAGTTCCACGTGCCGGGCCCGGTAGTCGGCGGCCGCCGGCACCGGTCTCGGTCCACTGTAGACGATCCGCATGTCGAACGCGGTGGCGCGGCGGGCCAACTGCTGGCCGATCGCGCCGAGGCCGACGATGCCGAGGGTCTTGCCGAACAGCTCGGTGAGGCCGGGCCGCAGCCTGGGCAGTGCCCACTCGCCGTCGCGCAGGGCCTGGTGGCCGGGGACGAGTTGCTTGGCCAGCGCCAGCATCAGCGCCATGGCGTGCTCGGCCACGTCCTGTGCCTCGGCCTGGCTGGAGCCGATGGTGCTCACGGTGACGCCGTGCCGCTCGGCGGCGGCCAGGTCGACGTGGTCGACGCCGTGGCTGGCGCACTGCACGAACCGCAGGGCTTCCGCCGCGGCCAGGTGGTCGGCGTTCACCGGGGCGAGCGCGGTGAGCAGGAACTCGGCGCGGCGCAGCGCGTCCCGGTCCTGGCCGGTGTCCTCGACGGCGGTGATCTCGTGCTCGGCGAGGGCGCCGCCCAGTGCCTGGGCCAGTTTCGCGCCGCCGAGGGTCGGGGCGATGACGACGAGGCCTCTCACGCGTGGCTCCTGGACAGGGTGTCGGGACCGAGGTCGGCGGGGCTGCGGTGGCCGGTCAGGCCCAGGGTGATGTCCAGGTCGGCCAGCAGGCCGCGCAGCACCTGGCGCAGCCCGGACTCGCCGTCGTGGGCCAGCCCGTACACGTAGGGCCGGCCCACCAGCACGGCCTGAGCGCCCAGGGCGAGGGCCTTGATGATGTCGGCGCCGGTGCGCACCCCGGAGTCGAACAGCACGGCCAGCTGGTCGCCGACGGCCTCGGCGATGCCGGGCAGCGCGTCCAGTGAGCCGATGGCGCCGTCCACCTGGCGGCCACCGTGGTTGGACACCACGATCCCGTCCACGCCGGCGTCCACGGCGCGGCGGGCGTCGTCGGGGTGCTGGATGCCCTTGAGCAGGATCGGCCGGTCCCAGTGCTGGCGCAGGAACGCGAGCTGGTCCCAGCCGCGGTCGGTGCCGGTGTAGGTGGCGACCCAGCGCAGCACGGCGGCGGGCGTGTCCTGTTCGGGTGGGGCGGCGAGTGTCGCGCGGAACGCCGGGTCGGCGAAGGTGTTGGCCACGCCGGTGCCGCGCAGGAACGGCAGGTACCCGTGGTCGAGGTCGTGTGGTCGCCAGGCCAGCGTCCAGGTGTCCAGGGTGACCACGAGCGCCTGGTAGCCGGCGGCGGCGGCGCGGTTGAGCAGGCTCACGCACACCTCGGGGTCGTTGGGCCAGTACAGCTGGAACCAGCGCGGGCCGTCGCCGTTGGCCTCGGCCACCTCCTCCAGGGTGTGCGAGGAGTGGGTGGACAACACCACGGGCAGGCCGAGTTCGCTGGCCACGCGCGCGGTGGCCAGCTCACCCTCGGGGTGCACGATGGACTGGGCGCCGACCGGGGCCAGCAGCACCGGGGCGCTGGCCCGGGTGCCCAGCACGGTGGTGGCCAGCTGGCGGACGGTGGCCTCGCGCAGCATGCGCGGCACGATCCGCCAGTGGTCGAACGCCTCCCGGTTGGCCCTGGCGGTGGCGCCGCTGCCGGCCGCGCCGGCCACGTACCAGAACGCCTCGGGGCGCAGCCGCTGGCGGGCCGAGGCTTCCAGTGCCTCGGGGTCGGTGGTCACCTCGGGCCGCTGGCCACCGACGCCCTGCAGGTAGATCTCGTTCTGGAAGGTGGAGTGCGGCGGGGTCGCGCCGGTCGGGCTCATGCCAGGCTCCTTTCGACCCGTGCGAGTCTGCTCCCGGCCGGAGGCCCCCGTCTACCGCTGGGTAACCGGTGGTGCTACCCGCGGTCGCCGGTCGCCCTGGCCGCCGGGAACAGGCGGGCGGGCAGCAGCCAGGTGAGCCGGTCGGAGCGCAGCGCGGCGAGCGGGCCGATGATGGCCAGCAGCAGCACGTAGCCGGCCACGAACGGCACGATCCGCTCGTCCAGGCCGGCCGTGCTGGCCAGGGCCGCGAGCACCAGGGAGAACTCGCCCCTGGTCAGCACGGTGAGGCCGATGTTGACGCCGGCGAGGCGGTCGTAGGAGTGCAGCCGGGCGGCCGCCGCGCCCGCGGCCAGGTTGAGCACGATGGTCAGCAGCACGGCGACCAGCACCGGCAGCACGACCGTGCCGACCGCGCCCGGGTCGATGCTCATGCCGAAGATGAAGAAGAACAGCGCGCCGAACGCGTCGCGCAGCGGCAGCACCAGCTTGTGCACCCGGGGCGCGACCCGGGAGCCGCCGAGCACCATGCCGACCATGAACGCGCCGATCGCGTCGGACACGCCGAGTTCCTCGGCCACGGCCGCGCCGAGCACGGCCAGCCCGACGAAGCAGACGGTGAGCAGTTCGTCGTCGGCGGAGGCGAGCAGCTTGCTGACCAGGGCGCCGCCCCAGCGCGCGAGCGCGGCCAGCACCAGCAGGAACGCGAAGGCCTTGGCGATGTCGAGCAGGGCGGGACCGAGGCTGTCGGCGCCGTCCAGCACCGGCTGCAGCAGGGCGAGGTAGAGGGCGAGGAACACGTCCTCGATCACGATGATGCCGAGGATCAGCCGGGATTCGCGGTTGCCCATGCGGCCCGCCTCGACGAGCAGCTTGGTGACGATCGCCGAGGAGGAGATGCCCACGGCCCCGGCGATCACCAGTGCCTCCCTGGTGCCCCAGCCCAGGGCGAAACCCAGGGCGAGGCCGCCGCCGATGTTGAGCACCAGGTAGCCGACACCGGCCAGCACCAGTTTGCGCCCGCCGGAGATCAGGTCGTCGAGGGAGAACTCCAGGCCGAGGTAGAACAGCAGGAACACCAGGCCGAGGCTGGCCAGCATGCTCATCCCCGTCTCACTCTCACTGTCCACCAGGGACAGTCCGGGAGTGTTGGGACCGAACAGGAAACCGGCCAGCATGAACAGCGGGATGGTGGGCAGGCCGATGCGCACGCCGGCGCGGGCGATCAGCCCGGCGGCGAGGAAGGCGCCGCCCACGGCGAGCAGGGCGTGTCCGGTGGTCAAGGAGAGCCTCCTTGCGGTGTGGTGGGGCCAGCGGCCGGCGGCACCGAGGCGGGTGCGGGCCGGCCGGGCCGGGGCCAGGGCAGGCGGGGGCGGCCGGACGCGCTGCTGGGCTGGCCGTCCGGTGCTAGGCGGGAACCGCGGACGGCGGGGCCCTGGCGCCCACCGGGAGCGGGGCGTCGGCCCGTGGTGTCCGGTCCGGCCGGGCGCGGTCGACGTGGGCGTGGCGGGCCGGTTCGGGTAAGGCGGCGGGCCGCGGCGCCAGCAGGTCGGGCTGGCCGGGCAGGTGCGGCTGGTGCGAGCCGGCACTGGCGGGCGCGGCGAGGAGGCAGGCGGGGTGGGTGGAGCGCTGGTGGGTCCTGGCCGGCGGGGTGTGCGCACCGGCCAGCCGAACAGCGTCCACAGTGGACGGGTTGGGCGCGGTCGCGGGTGCCGGGATCGCCGCCGTCGCGAACAGGAGGGTGAACAGGAGGGTGAGCAGGAACCGGTGGAGCGGTGGCCGCCGTCCGGTTCTCCCCATGCACACGCTCCCCGATGGACTCCTTCGCCGCCCCACTCTACCAGGGCTTTTAGTCCACAGTGGACATAATCACCGGGGGTGGCGCGGGCGCGCGCCCGGTCGGCACAGCACGCCGGCGGCCAGCGCGCAGCCGAACGCCACGGCCAGCGTGCTCAGTCCTCTCGTGCCCGAGGCCAGCGCCAGGGCCCAGCCGGCGGTCAGCAGCACGGCCAGGGCGAGCAGCGCCGCGGCGGCGCCGACCAGCCGGCGTTCCCGCGCCACCCGGGCCACCAGCCGCCGCCCCACCGCCGGCATCCGCGCCAGCGGCAGCGCCGCCACCGCCACCGCCAGCCCGACCAGCAGCAGGGCCGGCGCGGTCAGCGCGGTGCTGGGTGCCGGCAGACCGGCCAACAGCAGCAGCAGCGTGCCCACGGCCACCAGGCCGACCAGCCGGCGCACCAGGGCGCGCAGTGCCCGCTCGGCACCGGCCAGCGCCTGGGGCAGGTCGGCGCCGGTCAGCCCGCCGGCGCCGGCGGCGCGGGCCCGGTTGCGGTGCACGGCGTCGAGGTTGGCGCGCACCTCGGGGTCGTGCGGGTCGATGTCCAGGGCGGCCCGGTAGGCCCACTGCGCGGTGGCCCAGTCCCTGGCGCGCATGGCCGCGTCACCGAGCACCTGGTAGGGCCGGGCCTGGTCGCCGGCCAGCTCCACCGCGCGGCGGGCCGCGCCGAGCGCGTCGCCGGCCAGGGTGGGGTGGCTGGCCAGCGCCTCGGCCAGCACCACGTGGCAGCGCCAGTCCAGCGGCTTGCACCGCACCGACTCGCGCGCGGCCACCACGGCCTCGGCCGGCCGGTCCAGTTCGGCCAGGGCCAGCGCGGCCAGCCGCTGGGCCCAGGCCGGATCGCCGCCGAGCACGATGGCCCGCTTGGCCGCGGTCAGCGCCGGGTCGGGTTCGCCGGCGTCCAGGTGGGCGGCGGCCAGGTGGCACCAGGCGTCGGCGTGCTCGGGGTGGCTGAGCAGCACCGGCCGGAGCAGTGCCACGGCCTGGCCGGGCTGGCCGGCCGCGGTGAGTTCTGCGGCGCGCAGCAGCGTCGCGGTGACCTGGTCGACCATGCGCCCTCCGCCTCGGCCCGGATCGCGTGGGTGCCCAGAGTCTGGCAGTTCGGTCACCGTCCGGGAACGCCGGCGGCCCGGCCGGTCCGGGATGCGTGCGGAACGCCGGGGAGCCGACCGGGCCGGGCGGCCGCGCGGCGGGGCGAGGTGATGAGCTGCGCGGGGATTCAGACGCTGGCCAGCTCGCGGGCCCGCTCGTGCGCGTTGGCCAGGGACTCGACCGCCTTGTCGCGCAGGTCGAACATGGCCTCGACCGCGTGCGCCAGGGTCAGCTCGGCGTGGATGAACTCCAGGTTGCGGTCCAGGCCGATCATGCTGAACACGGCCCGCAGGTAGGGCTCCTGGTAGTCGAAGCCCTCGCGCGGGGTGCCCGGCGCGTAGGAGCCGCCGCGCGCGGTGACCACGACGACCTTCTTGTCGACCAGGGCGCCCTCGCCGGTGGCCTGGTTGAGCATGAAACCGGGGTGGATGATCCGGTCCAGCCAGGTCTTCAGGGTGGCCGGAATGCTGAAGTTGTACATGGGCACGCCGAGCAGGATCGTGTCGGCGGCCCGGACCTCCTCGATCAGCGGTTCGCTGATCGCCCAGCCGGCCCGCTGCTCGGGGGTGCGCTGCTCGGGCGCGACCTGACCGGCGGTGTAGGCGGCGGCGTCGAGGTAGGGCACCGGGTTCTCGCCGAGGTGCCGGTAGACGTAGCCGCCGCCGGGGTTGGCGGCGCGCCAGTGCTCGACGAAGGCGGCGGTGACCTTCTGGCTGACCGAGTCCTCGCCCCGGATGCTCGCGTCGATGTGCAGCAGGTTGGGCATGGTGACGTGCCTTTCATCCCTTGATGTTTCAACCATAAGTTACGACGCGAGATGTTCCGAGTCAAGACGATATGAGTCGAGAACGTCCCTACTCGGAGGTTGTCTCCGGTACCATGACCGACATGGACGTCGCCGAGTGCGGTTCGGAGGACCCCGAGGTCACCTGCCAGGAAGTGCGGGCCTGCGCCCAGCACGTCGACCTGAACTGGCTGCTGCACCGGGTGGCGCAGCGGCTCGGCAACGCCATGCAGGCCGAGGCCGAGCGGCACGGCATCGGCATCCGGGGCCAGCTGGTGCTCACCGCGCTCGCCCAGGAGCAGCGCCGCACCCAACTGGCCCTCAGCCACGCGCTCGGCCTGGACAAGACCACCATGACCAGCGTGCTCGACCGGCTGGAGCAGAGCGGCCTTGTGGTGCGCAAGCCCGACCCCAACGACCGGCGGGTGCGGCTGCCCGAGCTGACCGAGCAGGGCCGGGCACTGCAGGCGGTGGTGGCCGACGCGCTGGCCCGGGTGGAGCGGGGGTTCGTGGCCGGCATCGACCAGGCCGACCAGGAGCGGCTGCGCGCGGTCCTGTTGGAACTGGCCTACGGCGGGCACGGCGAGATCCCGGACAACGGCTCCTGCCTGTGACGGGCTGCCCAGTGACGGCCTGCCCTGTGCCGATCTCCCCTGGGGCGGTCGCCCCGGTGCTGGTTGGCGCTGGTCCGGTCGCCGCCGGGCGGCTCACCCGGTCCGCAGGCCGCGGCTGACCAGCGCGGTGACCAGCAGCGCGGCACTGATCACGGCCACCGCCACGGCCAGCCGGTGCAGCCCGGCGTCCGAGGCAGGGCCGGCGAAGCACAGTTCGATCAGGCAGGCGGCCAGGTTCGCGCCCACGTACTGCGAGGTCCGGTACAGCCCGGAGGCGCCACCGATCTGGTCGGCCGGCGCCGCCCGGTACAGCGCGGTCTGGTTGCCCAGGTTGTTGAACCCGTTGGGCACGCCCAGCACCGCGGCCACCCCGACCAGCAGCAGCACCGGCGTGGCCCGGTCCACGCCGAACAGCAGCGCGCTGCCAGTCAGCAGCACGGCCGAGCCGATGACCAGCAGCAGGCGTGGCCCGGTGCGCCGCTCCAGCCGGGTGGCCAGCGCCACGGTGAGCACGCCCAGCCCGGCCACCGGCAGCAGCACCAGGCCGGCGCCGGCCGGGTCCAGTCCCCTGGCCTGCTGCATCCACGCGGGCAGGCCGTAGAAGATCGAGTAGAACGCCACGAAGGTCAGGCCGGTGCGCAGGTAGGTGGCGGTGAGCGCGTGGTTGGCGGCCAGCAGCCGCACGTCCACGAACGGCCGCCGCACCCGCAGTTCCCACCACACCAGCACGGCCACCAGCACCCCGAGCACACCCAGCAGCCCCCAGTCCGGCTGGCCGGACAGCGACAGCAGCCACAGCATCAGCGTGGCCGTGGTGCTGGTGAACACGCCCATCCCGAGCAGGTCCAGCCAGCTCAGCACGCTCGGCCGACGCCCGCCCCCGCCCCTCGGCGCACCGGCCCACGGCGGGGCCGGATCGGCCGGCAGGAAGCGCAGTCCGAGCAGCCCGGCCGCGGCCGCGATCGGCAGGTTGACCAGGAAGATCGCCCGCCAACCGGCCACCTGCACCAGCACCCCGCCCAGGGCCGGTCCCAGGGCCACGGCGATCTGGCTGGCCGCGGCGAGCACGCTCAGCCCACTGCCCGAACTGGGCAGGCCGCGCCGGTCAGCCTCGGCCCGCACCAGGGCCAGGCCGGCCGGGAACGGCGCGGCCGTGCCGATGCCCAGCACCACCCGGGTGGCCACCAGCCAGCCAATGCTGGGCGCGAACGCCCCGGCCGTGGCGGCCACGCCGACCAGCACCAGCCCGGCCAGGAACACCCGGCGCGCGCCGAGCAGGTCGGCCAGCCGGCCCATGGTCGGCGCGGCCACGGCCGTGGCCAGGTACAGGCCGGAAATCAGCCAGGAGGCGGACGCGCCCGCGTCGAACTCGTCGCGGATCTGCACCAGGGCGACCGCGATCATCGACGAGTTGATCGGCTGCAACAGGATGCCCACGGCGACGGGCAGCACCAGCCTGGCCGGCAGCCCGGCCCGGCGGTCGTCCCTGCTGTCGGAGTCCTTGTCCGTCGACGTGGGCACGGCCATGTCAGCACTCCGCGAGTCGGTCCATCAGCCTGCCGGCCGCGCGCAGCACCTCGCACTCCACCGGGGTCAGCGCCTCGGTCATGGCCACGGCCAGCCATTCATCCCGGCGGCGGCGGTCCTCGGCGAGCAGGTCCCGCCCGGCCTGGCTGATTTCCAGCACCATCTGCCGCCGGTCGCGCGGATCGCGACTGCGCACCAGCAGTCCGCGTTCCTCCAGATCCGCGACGACCCGGGTAATCGACTGCGGCTGAATGCGTTCACATTCGGCGAGTTCGGTCGCGGTGGCCGGCCCCTCCCGGTCCAGTCGGCCGAGCAGCGTCAGCTTTGTGACGCTGATGCCGTGGTCGGGCCGCTGCTGGCGCAGCCGTCTGGCCAACCGCATGACACTCAATCGCACCGCGTGCGCATCCTCAGCCACTTGATCCTGCCGGTCGGTCACTTCGCAAGTGTGACTTAACACTTTTCGCCGTGTTAATAGGCCGATCCGGGGGCGGGCAAGACATTTGTGCATTCGAACAGTGAAAATCAGTTAAGGCCGGCTTGGTATTTTGCATATACCCATTGGCCCATTCGGTCGCGCGCACCTCTTTTCGAAAACCAGGGGGGCGCGCGTGCCGGCGGACGTGACGCACACCGCACCCGCGGGTGGAACAGCGTCCGGTACCGCGGTGGTTGATCAGCGCTGGGCGGTGGTTCCCGATCGGGGGTGCCGCGAGACGCCTGCGCGGCGCACGGCGGGGCCGGCAGGCGAGAGCCCGGTGGAACCCCGCGGAGTCGAGCGATGCGACAGGGAGTTGCGGCATGAGCACCGAGACGATCACACCGAGCCGATCACGAACACTGCGGTTCCTCCTCATCCTCGGCGGGCTCACCGCGTTCGGGCCGCTGTCCATCGACATGTACCTGCCGGCGTTTCCCACCATCGCCGCGGACTTCGGCACGGGCCCGGCCCAGGTGCAGCTGAGCCTGACCGCCTGTGTGATCGGCCTGGCGGTCGGCCAGCTGCTGGCCGGGCCGCTGAGCGACTCGCTCGGCCGACGCCGGCCGCTGCTGATCGGCCTGGCGGTGTACTGCGTGGCCTCCCTGCTGTGCGCGTTCGCCCCCAGCGCGCTCACCCTGACCGGGCTGCGCCTGGTGCAGGGCCTCGGTGCCGCCGCCGGCATCGTGATCGCCAGGGCGGTGGTGCGCGACCTGTACAGCGGGGTCGCCGTCGCCCGCTTCTTCTCCACGCTGATGCTGGTCACCGGTCTGGCCCCGATCCTCGCCCCGGTGCTCGGCGGGCAGCTGATGCGGCTGACCTCGTGGCGCGGCGTGTTCGTGGCGCTGACCGCGATCGGCGTGCTGCTGCTGGTGGTGGCCGTGCTGGCGCTGCCCGAGACGCTGCCGGCCGCGCAGCGCCGGCCCGGCAGCCTCGGCACCACCCTGCGCACCTTCGGTCAGCTGCTGGTCCACCGGGGCTTCATCGGCTACGCCCTGGCCGCCGGGCTGGCCTTCGCCGCGATGTTCGCCTACATCTCCGGCTCGTCGTTCGTGCTGCAGGACGTCTACGGCCTGAGCCCGCAGACCTACAGCATCGTGTTCGGCGCCAACGCCCTGGGCCTGGTCGTGCTCGGCCAGCTCAACGGCCGGCTGGTCGGCCGGGTGTCCACCACCGCCCTGCTGACCACCGGGCTGGGCATGACCGTGGTCGGCGGGGTGCTGCTGCTGGTCGCCGCCGTGCTCGGGTTGGGCCTGGTCGGCATCCTGCCGCCGCTGTTCCTGCTGGTCTCCAGCATGGGCATGGTGATGCCCAACGCCACCACGCTGGCCCTGGCCGCCTACCCGCAGGCCGCGGGCACGGCCTCGGCCCTGCTGGGCACCGCCCAGTTCGTGGTCGGCGGCGTCGCGGCCCCGCTGGTCGGCCTGGGCGGCGAGCACACGGCCGTGCCCATGGCCGCGGTGATGGCCGCGTTCGGCGTGCTGGGACTGGCCGCCTACGCGCTGCTGGCCCGGGGCAGCGCCGCCGCACTCACCGAGGACGGGCCGAGCGCGCCGACCGTGCTGGCCGAGGCCGCCGCGGAGTGACGGGGGCTGGCTCGCCCGCCGCGGGCTGACGGCGCGGTCGCCCGCCGCGGGCTGACGGCGCGGTCGCCCGCCGCGCAAATCCGTGTGAGCGTTCCGGTCCGGCAGGTAGTGTCACGCTGTTTCCCGCCGCCGGTTCCGGACCGCCCAGGAGTTCCCGTTGTTGTTTCGCCGCCGGCCGCGGCCTGCCGGTTTGGGCCCTGACTTCGCCAAGCTGTGGACGGCCAACGCGGTCTCCAACATCGGTGACGGCATCAGCCTGGCGGCCGGCCCGCTGCTGATCGCCTCGCTCACCGACGACCCGAGGCTGGTGGCCGGCGGCGCGTTCGTGCAGCTGCTGCCGTGGCTGTTGTTCTCGCTGGTCAGTGGCGTGTTCGTGGACCGGCTGGACCGGCGGCGGCTGGTCGCCGTGGTCAACGTGCTGCGCGCGGTGGTGATCGGCGGGCTGACCGCGGCCGTGGCGCTGGACGCGGTCGGCGTGCCCGTGGTGTACGTGGCGTTCTTCCTGCTCGGCACCGGCGAGACCCTGGCGGACAACGCCTCGGCGGCGCTGCTGCCCAGCATCGTCCCGGCCGAAGGCCTGGCCAGGGCGAACGCCCGGATGTTCTTCGTGCACCAAGTCGGCAACCAGCTGATCGCGCCCCCGCTGGGCGCCGTGCTGTTCGGGATCGCGGCCGCGCTGCCGTTCGGGGTCGACGCGGCGAGCTTCGTGGTGGCCGCGGTGCTGGTGCTGAGCCTGCGGTACCGGCCGCCGGCAGTCGAGGCGGCGGCCCAGCCGGTGCGGCGCTCGGTGCGCGTCGAGATCGCCGAGGGGGTGCGCTGGCTGTGGCGGCAGCGGGTGCTGCGGATGCTGGCGCTGTGCCTGTGCCTGATGAACGTCACGCTGGACGCCGGGATCGCGATCCTCGTGCTCTACGCGCGGGAGCGGCTGGGGCTCGACGGGGTCGGCTACGGCGTGCTGCTGGCCAGCATCGCGGTGGGCGGGATGCTCGGCTCCGTGCTGGCCCGGCCGCTGATGGACCGGTTCGGCGCGGCCGTGCTGCTGCGCGTGGGACTGGTCATCGAGACGCTCACCCACGTGGGGCTGGCGCTGGCCCGCACGCCGTGGCTGGCCCTGGTCGTGCTGGTGGTCTTCGGGGTGCACGGCACCGTCTGGGGCGTGGTCACCATGACCGTGCGGCAGCGGGTCATCCCCGGTCCGCTGTTCGGCCGGGTCACCAGCGTGTTCTACCTGTTCAGCCGCAGTGGCGCCGCGCTGGGCTCGCTGGCCGGCGGGGTGCTGGCCGCCGAGCTGGGCGTGACCGCGCCGTTCTGGTGCTCGGCCGCGGTCATGACCGTGGTCACCGCGGTGGCCGTGCCGCTGTTCACCCGCGCCGAGCTGGCCGCGACCACCGGCGCGACCGACCGCGCCGCGCCGGCCACCACCGGCAAGGCATGATGCCGGCGTGGTTGACCTCCCCGACGCGCTGCGCGCCGCCCTGCTCACCGAGACCGCCGGCATGCCGCGCAAGCAGCTCGTCGCCGCCACCCAGCGGCTGATCGGCCAGTACCGGTCCGGGTCCGCGCCGGGCGCGCCGATCCTGGCGTCGGCCACCGACGCCGCCGCCTACGCCGCCTACCGGATGCCGGCCACCTACGCGGCCATCCGCGGCGCGCTGGCCGAGGCCGCCCGGTCGGCCCCGGACTTCGCGCCCCGCACCCAGCTCGACATCGGTGGCGGCACGGGCGCGGCGCTGTGGGCGGCGGCCGCGGTGTTCCCCACGCTGACCGGCTCGACCGTGGTGGAGCAGAGCGCGTCAGCCACGGCCGTGGGCCGGCGGCTGGCCGGGGCCGCGCCGTGGCCGGCGGTGCGGTCGGCCACCTGGCTGGCCGGCACGCTGGCCCAGCACGCGGTGCTGCCCGGCGCCGACCTGGTCACCGCCGCCTACCTGCTCACCGAGCTGGGCGAGGCCGAGCAGCGCGGCCTGGTCGACCGGATGGCCGCGGCCGGCCAGGTGGTCGTGCTGGTCGAGCCGGGCACGCCAGCGGGGTTCCAGCGGGTGGCCGCGGCCCGCCGGCGGCTGACCGACGCGGGCCTGCACGTGCTGGCGCCCTGCCCGCACGGCAACGCCTGCCCGCTGGCGGAGTCCACCGCGGCCGGGGACTGGTGCCACTTCGCCGCCCGGGTCAACCGGTCCGCCGAGCACCGCCAGCTCAAGGAGGCCAGCCTGGGCCACGAGGACGAGAAGTTCTCCTACCTGGTCGCGGCCAGGTTCACCGGTCGGCCCGGCGCCGGGCGGGTGCTGCGGCACCCGGTGCAGCGCAAGGGCCAGGTGCTGCTGCAGGTGTGCGGGCAGGACGGCACCGTGGCGCGCACCCTGGTGACCAAGCGGCACGGCCGCGACTACCAGCGGGCCCGCAAGGTCCGCTGGGGTGATGCCTGGCCGCCGCCGGACGGGGACTGACGATCGGGGTGGTGCGCCCGGTCAGCCCGGGTAGGTGGTGGCCTCCCGGATCGGCCACTCGGCGTCGGCGGCCTGGATGGCGCCGGGCACCGGCTCGTCGTCCAGCGCGCTGACCCACTCGGTCGGGTTGATCCGCTCGGGCAGGGCGTGCCACTTCGCCCGGGGGTCGTGCTCGGTGTGCTCACTCATGCCGTCATGGTGCGCGGTGCCGCCGCCCCGGGGTGCACCGCTGCCGGGTTGTCACCCGAGTGGCGCAACGGCGGCCGACCGCGACGGTAGGGTCCGACGGGTGAGTGAGACCACCAACACGGGGTTGACGATCCGCCGCGGCTCAGTCGCTGACGTGGACACCGTGCTCGGCCTGTTCGACGACGCGGTGCGCTGGCTGGTGTCGCGAGGCCGCACCGGGCAGTGGGGCAGCGAGCCCTTCTCCACCAATCCCAAGCGGGTCCAGCAGGTCACCTCCTGGCTGGACGAGGGCGAGCTGTGGCTGGCCGAGCACGGCGGTCCGACCAGGCCGGCCGGGGCGCTGGTGGTGGGCCCGACCGCACACCACTACGTGCCCGCCTCGGACGTGCCCGAGCTGTACGTGCTCGGCCTGGTGGGCAGCAGGCAGCCGTGGGCGAGGGGGGCGGGCCGGCTGCTGCTCGACCACGCCCGCGCCGAGGCGGTGCGGCGCGGGGCGCACCGGCTGCGGGTGGACTGCTACGCCGGTGACGACCGGGCCCTGGTGCGGTTCTACACCTCGGCCGGGTTCACCCCCACGCAGACCTTCACCGTGGGCGAATGGCCCGGCCAGCTCCTGGAGATCGACCTGTCCGGGGCGTCGGCCGGCGCCTGACCCGGCGTCCCGGTCACCCCGGTCTTTTTCGGTCAACCTCTTCCTACCCGCCAGTAGGGATGTCACCATCAGGTGGCAGCCGATCGCACAAGTCCACTGTGGACGGACAGATCGCGGGGTGAGCCGGGTGCGGGTGATGTCTGGACGCGGAGCCGACCGGAGCTGGTCGGCAGCTGCCCTCGGGCTGGTCGACCGGGTCGCGCTGCCCCTGCACGCGGGCTACACGCTGTGGCGCGCCGGCGTGCTGCGCCCGATGCGGCCGACCGCGCTGCGCGCGGTGCTGGCCGGCTGGCGGCACTGGCAGCTCACCCTGCCGTTCGGCTACCTGGTGGGCGCGGCCAGGCACCCGGACCGGCCGGCCATCGTCGACGAACTGGGCAGCCTCAGCTACGCGCAGGTGGCCGAGCGCACCGCCCGGCTGGCCGCCGGCTTCGCCGGGATGGGCGTGCGGGCCGGCGACACCGTGGCCGTGCTCTGCCGCAACCACCGCGGCCTGGTCGAGGCGGCCGTGGCCACCGCCCGGCTCGGCGCGCACACCGCGCTGCTCAACACCGGGCTGAGCGCCACCCAGGTGGCCGCGGTGCTGCGCGAGCAGGACGCCAGCCTGGTCGTGGCCGACGCCGAGTTCCGGCCGCTGCTGCGCACCGCGCCGCGCAAGGCGCGCCGGGTGATCGCCTGGCAGGACGGGCCGACCCGCAGCACCACCCTGGCGGAGCTGATCGCCGCCGCGCCGGCCGGCCCGCCGCCCCGGCCGGACCGGCACGGCCGGCTGGTGGTGCTGACCTCGGGCACCACCGGCACCCCCAAGGGCGCGCGCCGGCCGCACCCGCGCGGCCTGTCCGCGCCCGCCGCGCTGCTGTCCCGGATCCCGCTGCGCCACGGCCGGCCGCTGCTGGTGGCCGCGCCGCTGTTCCACACCTGGGGGCTGGCCGGGCTGCAACTGGGCCTGGTGCTCGGCGCGACCCTGGTGCTGCGCCGCCGCTTCGACGCCGAGCGGCTGCTGGCCGACATCGCCGGGCACCGGGTGGACAGCGTGTTCGCCGTGCCGGTGATGCTGCAGCGCGTCCTGGAGCTGCCCCACGAGATCCGCCACGCGCACGACGTGTCCTCGCTGCGGGTGGTCGCCTGCAGCGGGTCGGCGCTGCCCGCGCCGGTGGCCGCGGACTTCCAGCGCCGGTTCGGGCCGGTGCTCTACAACGTGTACGGGTCCACCGAGGTGTCCTGGGTCAGCGTGGCCACCCCGGCCGAGCTGCGCGCGGCCCCGCACACCGCCGGCCGGCCGCCGGTGGGCACCCGGGTGCGGCTGCTGGACGAGCACGGCCGGCCCGTGCCGGCCGGGCAGCCCGGGCGGATCTTCGTGGCCAACTCCATGCTGTTCGAGGGCTACACCGACGGCGCGGCCAAGGAGGTCAGGCAGGGCCTGATGGCCACCGGCGACGTGGGCCGGCTGGAGCCGTCCGGGCTGCTGGCCGTGGTCGGCCGGGACGACGAGATGATCATCTCGGGTGGGGAGAACGTCTACCCGCGCGAGGTGGAGGACGTCATCGCCGGGCTGCCCGGGGTGCGCGAGGCCGCCGTGCTGGGCGTGCCCGACGAGCGGTACGGCCAGCGCCTGGCCGCGTACGTGGTGCGGGCCGACGGCGCCGAACTGGACGCGGACGCGGTGCGCGGGCACGTGCGGGAGCGGCTGGCCCGCTTCTGCGTGCCGCGCGACGTGGTGTTCCTGGACGCCCTGCCGCGCAACGCCACCGGCAAGGTCCTCAAGCGCGCCCTGGGCACCGACTAGGCCACGCCGATCCCGTTCCCACCCGCCCGGTCCTGGCGTATCTTGCTGGCGATTCGATCGCTGCGGGGCGACCGGCCGGCGACACCAGCGGTCGGGTGCGGGCGCGCCGCCGCGGCCAGCCTCCCGACCTTCGTTGGAGTCCCCCATGGCCAACGCCCTGCCCGAACCGTCCCACCCCGCACCGGCTGCGGACACCGGCACGCCCGGCATCTCGTCCGCCCGCCTGCAGGCGTTCAGCGACGCCGTCATCGCGATCGCGGCCACGTTGCTGGTGCTGGAGATCAAACTGCCCGAGCACGAGGGCGTGTGGGCCGGGCTGCGCCACGAGTTACCCGCGCTGGCCAGCTACGCGGTGAGCTTCCTGGTCATCGGGATCGTCTGGATCCACCACCACAACCTGTTCCACCGGGTGCGGCAGGTGGACCGGGCGCTGCTGCTGCTCAACCTCGGCCTGCTGCTCACGGTGAGCTTCCTGCCGGTGCCCACGGCCACCCTGGGCAGCCGCCTCGACGGGGCGGACGCCACGGCGGCCGCGGTCTTCTACTCGCTGGCGGTGGGGCTGACCTCGGTGTGGTTCCTGCTGTTCTGGCACCACCTGTGCCGCCGGCCGCACCTGCTGGTGCCCGGCGCGCTCGCCGAGGCGCGGCTGGCCCGCCGCCACGCCGTGACCGGGCCGGTCGTCTACTTCGCCGCCGCCGCGCTGGCGCTGGTCACCCCGGTGGGTTCGCTGGGGCTCAACGCCGCGCTGATCGGCTACCTCATCGTCAACCGCCGCTCCCCCACCGCCCGCACCCGGCCGGGCGCGGCCGCCGGCGCCGCCCCCGACCGGTCCTGACCCGCCCTGACCGGCCCTGACCGGCGGGGTCAGCGCGTGCCGGCCGGGCGGCCGGCGCGCACCTCGTCGGCGTTCAGCGGCCGGATCACCAGGGAGTGGTCGTAGTCCTGGTCGGGCCGCACCTGGTAGCGCTGGCGCACCGGGTTGGGGGTGTCGCCGACCCCGGTCACCGCGTGGTCGGCGTGCAGCGTCACCCAGCCGTTGTTGCGCTGCCGCTGGAACGGGTAGTGGGCCCGGTCCAGCTCGTCGTAGGGGGTCACGCTCACGTCCGGGGCGCCGGCCACCAGCAGCCCGCCGGAGCGCCCGTCGGTGAGCAGCGCCCACCGGGTGTCGGTGTGGTTGCCGTGGTCCTGCGGCCGCAGGTAGTCCACGTACTGCTCGTCCACCGTGGACGACCACACGCCCACGGGGGTGCCGTCCCTGCGGTCGTTGTAGCTCTCCTGCGGGCCCCGGCCGTACCAGGCGAAGTGCTGGAAGGTGTCCGGCACGGCCAGGCGCACGCCGATCCGGGGCAGGTAGGGCAGGGTGCGCACGTCCCCGCGCGGGCTGACCTGCTGGCGCAGGCCGATGGTGCCGGCCGCGTCCACCCGGTAGGTCAGCACCTGCGCGAACGAGGCGTTGGGCGTGTCCGGCGCGGCCACCACGGCGTTCGCGGTGACCGTGGCCGCGCCCGGGTCGGTCTGGCTGACCCGCACCTCGGTCGCGGTGGTGGCCAGCCGGTCCAGGCCGGCCGCCCGCCAGTCCTCGCCCTCGTCATTGCCCCAGGTGTAGGTCTCGTTGCTGATCGGCGCGCGCCAGGCGTCCAGTTGGGGCCCGCCGCGCAGCAGGTCCACACCGCGCACCCGCATGCTGCTCAGCGCGCCGGTGCGCTTGTCGAAGACGTACCGGAACTCGCGGCCGGACAGGGTCACCGCGTCGGCCGTCTCGGTGACCTCGACCCGGCCCCTGGCCGGGGGCGGGGCCGCGCCGGGCACGACGGTGCCGCCGAGCGCGAACTGGTCGTGCGCCAGCACCGAACCGGCCGGCAGCAGCGGCTGGGCCCGGGTGGTCACCGCCCGCACGGTCAGCCAGCGCTCGGCATCGCGCGGGTTGGCCGGCAGCCGCAGGTCGAGTGTGCCGGTGCCGCCGGGCTGGACGCGGGGCCGCTGCCGGCCGCTGGCCACGGTCCGCTCGCCCTCGGTGACGCTCCAGCGCAGCTCCACGTCCCCGGTGTCGACGAACTGCCGCTCGTTGTGCACGCTGAGGGTGCCGTTGGCGTAGCCGAACCGCAGCGGCTGGTGCGCCCAGGCCAGCTGCGCGGTCTCCGGTTGCGGGGTCCGGTCCGCCCCGATGAGACCGTCCACACCGGACAGGCTCTGGCCGTAGGACAGGTAGGTCCGGCCGGTGTCGTCGATCCGGTCGAAGTCCAGGGCGAGCACCGCGTCGCCGACCGGGTCGGCGCCGGCGGCCAGCTGCTCGGCGCTGAGCGCCCGGTCGTACACGCGCACGTCGTCGACGGCGCCGTTGGCCATCCGGCCGGCGTAGTTGTCCTGCATCACCTCGTTGTTGCGGCCGATGTTGACCGGGAACGAGGACTGGTCGATCGTGCCGGTGAAGGCCAGGGCGCCGACCTGCGCGCCGTCCAGGTACAGCCGCAGCTGGGCACCGTCGTAGGTGCCGGTGACCCGGTGCCAGGTGTCGGGGAAGTCGGCCGGCACGGCCGCGCGCACGGTGCGCCACGTTCCACTGTGGACGAAGAACTCCAGGGTGTGCTCGTCGGACATCTTCAGCGCGAACTGGTGGTCCCCTTTGGACAGGATGGTGAAGTCACCGGTCCACGGCCGGTTCGGCTTCACCCACGCGTCCAGGGTGAGCGCTCTGCCGGCGATGTCCAGCCTCGGGTCGCGGTAGACCTCCACGAAGTCGTCCAGGCCGGAGAAGTTCAGCGCGCTGCCCCGGTGCCCGGCCACCACCTCCGGCGCGCCGGTGAGGTGCGCCATGATCTGGTTGCCTGACGAGTCCGGGGTGGTGCGCAGCGGCTGGCGGATGTTCTGCTCGGCCCAGTCCCAGATGAACCCGCCCTGCAGCACCGGGTTGGCCCGGATGGTGTCCCAGAACTCCCGGAAGTTGCCCAGGCTGTTGCCCATGGCGTGGGCGTACTCGCCCATGATGATCGGCTTGGTGGTCCGCTCGGCCTGCTGGGCGAGGCGTTCCGGGGTGGGGTAGCGCGGCCCCCACACGTCCGCGAACGGCGCGTCCCCGTCGGGTGAGTTGGACTGGTGGTACAGCGGCCGGGTCGGGTCGTTGGCCCTGGCCCACTCGGCCATGGCGTGGTGCGCGGCGCCCAGCCCGGCCTCGTTGCCGGTGTCCCACAGGAACACGCTGGGGTGGTTCTTGTCCCGCTGCACCATGCCCACGAACTGGTCCAGGTAGGCGTCCCGCCACTCGGGCCGGTCGGCCAGGCAGTTGCTCGGGCACGACTCGTGGTTGTGCGTCTCGACGTCCACCTCGTCGTCGATCCACAGCCCGTGCTCGTCGGCCAGGTCGTAGAAGTGCGGGTCGGACGGGTAGTGCGAGGTGCGCACGGCGTTGACGTTGAGCCGCTTCATCAGCGCCACGTCCTGTTCCTGGCGCTGGCGCGGCACGTGCCGGCCGTGGTCCGGGTCGGTCTCGGCGCGGTTGACGCCCTTGAACAGCACCCGCTTGCCGTTGACCAGCAGCTGCCGGTCGGCGATGGCGATCTCGCGGAAGCCGATCCGCTGCTGGGTGATGTGGCCGACCCGCCCGTCCGGGCCGGCCAGGGTGAGCACCAGGGTGTACAGGGTGGGGGTCTCGTCGGTCCACTTGGCCGGATTGGCCACCGGCGTGCTCAGCACCAGCTCGGCGGTGTCCCCGTCCAGCTGGACCGTCCCGCTGGCGCCGGCCACCCGCCGGCCGCCGGCGTCGTGCAGCTCCGCCCGCGCGGTGTGCTGCCCGGACGGCCCGTTGTCCTTGCGCGCCACCGAGATCCGCGCGGTCAGCGTGGCGTTGACGTGGTTGTCGTCCAGGTCCGTGGTGACCGTGACGTCCCGCAGGTAGCTGGTGGGCGTGGCGTAGAGCCACACCGAGCGGAAGATGCCGGAGTAGCGCCACTGGTCGTAGTCCTCCAGGTAGGAGCCGGCGCCCCAGCGGTGCACCTGCACGGCGATCCGGTTGCGGCCGGGGTGCAGCGCCGAGGAGACGTCGAACTCCGCCGGGGTGTAGCCGCCCTGGTCGTAGCCGACGTAGCTGCCGTTGACCCACACGAAGTAGCCGGAGGTGACGCCCTCGAAGCGGAGGAACGTGCTTCGACCGTCCCATGTGGACGGAACGTCGAGGGTGCGCACGTACGCGGCGGTCGGGTTGACGTCCCTGGGCACCGCCGGCGGGTTGTCCGGCCACACCTCGCTGGGCACGTTGCGGAACACCGGGTGGTCCAGCCCGTCGGTCTGCCAGGTGTGCGGCACCGACACGCTCCGCCAGCCGCTGACGTCGTAGTCGTCGGCGAAGAACCCGGCCGGCACGTCCTCGGGCCGGTCCGACATGTCGATCTTCCAGTCGCCGTCCAGGCTGAGCGTGTAGGGCGTGTTCTCCTCGTGCCGCACGGCCGCGGCCACGTCGGCGTAGGGCCGCAGCACCGCGTGCGGCGCCTGCTGGCCCTCCCCGGTCATCCCGGGGTTCTCCAGGTAGGCGTACACGTCGGGCCCGGACGCCTGTTCGGCCACCGCCGGGGTGAGCCCCAGCACGGACACGGCCGCGGCAACCGCCGCGGCGACACTGGATCGAACACCACGGCCCATGCCAAACCTCCCAAAGGCGACACAGTCAAACGACATATCACTGTTTCCAACAGGAATCGTCAATCCGCCATCAGCACTACCCCCCGTCCACTTCCGGCCATCCGCCTACCCAACCCCGCGAGTCGACTTTGCAAACCCCGCGAGTTGGCATTTCACGCAGGCCCGTTCGGGTGAACGGTGGTGCTGCCCCGCCGCTGCCCGACCGCTGCCCCGCCGCTGCCCGAGCGCTGCCCCGCCAACGCCACCGGCCCAGTCGGCCGGTCCGGCGCCCGTGCACCCGGTGGAAGTTAGGCTCGACGCATGTCTAGGTGGCCATGGCGAGGCCGGTCCGCGAACACCGGCCTGGTGCTCGCCGTTGGTCTCATCGCCGTCGTCGGCCTGCTGGTGCAGTCGCACGGCATCGACACCGCCGCTGACTGGACGGCGCTGCTGGCCGTGCTGGTCTCGACCGGCGTACTGGCCCTCCGCCGCCGCCACCCGGTGCCGGTGGGGGTGGCGGCGCTGGCCGCTGTCGCCGCGTACGGGGCGCTGCTGCACCAGCCCGGCCCGATCATGCTGGTGTTCGTCGTGGCGCTCTACACCGTCGTCGACGAGGGGCACCTCGCCTCGGCCATCGGACTCGGTCTCGCCTCGGTGATCGCCTTCGCCGTCGCGGACGGCGCGGGCCGGTCCACGAACACCATGAACGGGGCGGTGCTGCTGCACGCCGGGTGGCTCATCGCGGTGATCGTCGGCGTGACCCGCAACCGCCGGGCCTACCTCGCCGAGGCGCAGGCCCGCGCGCTCGCCGCCGAGCAGCGGCTGGCGGAGCAGGCCCGGCGACAGGCCACCGAGGAGCGGTTGCGCATCGCCCGCGAGCTGCACGACGCGCTCGGCCACCACCTCTCGCTGATCAACGTGCAGGCCAGTGCCGCGCTGCACCGCCCGGACCCCGACCGCGCCGAGCAGGCGCTCACCGCGATCAAGCAGACGAGCAGGGAGACGCTGCGCGAGTTGCGCAGGACCCTGGTCGTGCTGCGGCGGGACGACGACGCGCCGAGCACACCCGCCCCCGGCCTGAACCGCCTCGGTGATCTGGTCACGGCGGCGGGGCGATCCGGGGTGGCGATCCGCACGGAGTTCGCCGAGACCCCACCGCTGCCGCCGGAGGTCGACCTGGCGGCGTACCGGATCGTCCAGGAGGCACTCACCAACGTGACCCGGCACGCGGGCGCGACCACCGCGGTGGTCCGGGTCCGCCCCGAGCACGACGACGTGCTGGTGGAGGTCGAGGACGACGGCACCGGCACACCGGGCACGCCGGGCAGCGGAATTCGCGGCATGGACGAGCGGGCCCGGGCGCTGGGCGGTTCGCTGATCACGGGCCCGCGACCGGAAGGCGGCTTCCGGGTGTGCGCCCGCCTGCCGCTGCGGCCGGGTACGGCACCGGCGTGAGCGCCAGCGCGGTTCGGGTGCTGCTCGCCGACGACCAGACCCTGGTGCGCGCCGGCTTCCGGTCCATCCTGGACGGTGAGGACGGCATCGAGGTGGTCGGCGAGGCCGCCGACGGCGCCGACGCGGTGCGGCTCGCCCGGCACCTGCGGGCCGACGTCGTCCTCATGGACATCCGGATGCCCGGGCTGGACGGCCTGGCCGCCACCCAGAAGATCACCGCGAGTTCCGCCGTCCGCGTGATCATCCTGACCACGTTCGACCTGGACGACTACGTCTACGGCGCGCTGCGGTCCGGTGCGAGCGGCTTCCTGGTCAAGGACACCGAGCCGGCGGAGCTGATCCACGCGGTGCGGGTGGTGGCTCGCGGTGACGCGCTGATCGCGCCGGCGATCACCCGCCGGCTGATCGCCGAGTTCGCCGCCCGGGTCAGGCACCCGGACCCGGGGCCGCGGCTGAGCGCGCTCACCGAACGGGAGCGCGAGGTGCTGGCACTGGTCGCCGCCGGCCTGTCCAACGACGAGATCGCGGCCCGGCTGGTGCTGAGCCCGGCCACCGTGAAAACGCACGTCAGCCGGATCATGACCAAGGCCCAGGTCCGCGACCGCGCCCAGTTGGTGATCCTCGCGTACGAGTCCGGCCTGGCCGTCCCGGGCTGGCTCACCCGCTCCTGACCAGCACCCAGGGCGCCGCCGCCCGGCCCGCCCGGTGCCCGGTGCCCCGGCGAACGTCAGCTCGCCTGGCACGAGGCCGCACTGAGCCGGCAGCCCGGCCGGCGCAGGCGGTCAGCCGGTGCGCCGGGAGCGGGTCCGCGCCAGCCCGCCGAGGACCACGCCGGCCAGCCCCAGCATCATGGCCACGATGGCCCCGCCCAGCCCGTTTCCCGTGCCCAGGCCACCGGAGGAGGTGGCGGCGACCAGCCCGCCGAGGACCACGCCGACCAGCCCCAGCACCATGCCCGCGACGGTCCCGCCCAGCCGGTTGCCGGTGCCCGGACCACGGCCGGAGCGGGACAGCGCCCGCGCGCCGATGGCCGCGCCGACCAGCCCCAGCACGGCTGCCACGATGGCCCCGAGGCGCCCGGTGCTCAGCGTGAGCACACCGACGGCGGCCTCGTGCGCCACGACGTGCGCGGAGGCGTGCGCTGCCTCGGGTGCCGCAAGCCCGAGGGCGCCGAGCGGGGCGGCGGTGGCGATCAGCGGGTGCCGGACGAACATGGAGTTCCCTTCGCTCGTGGGACGGATGCGGCGGCAGCGTATGGAACGGCGTGCTCCCGGGTCGTCCTGCCGGAGTTGCCGATGGGCCTACCACCCGGGTGGTAGGCGCTCGCGGCGTCGTACCACCGCGGTTGGTGCCCCTGGGACACCCGTTCACGCACCGCCGAACAGCTGAACTCGACCACCCCGGTCAGGCAGAGTGGAGCCGTGAACAGCCCGGACACCACCGTCCCGCCCCCGTATCCGCTCGCCGGCCAACTGCGGCTGCGCGAACCCGAGCACCGGGTCAGTCGCCGCGCCGTCACCTGGTGGACGCTGCGGGCGCTGATCGGCTGGCTGGTGCTGATGATCCCGCAGCTGGTCGCCCTGCTGGTGCTGCCCGGCACCGGGTGGCTGGCGTGGACCCTGCTGGCCAGCGCCGTGCTCGGGGTGGCGCACACCGCGGTGATGCCCACCTGGCGCTACCGCGTGCACCGCTGGGAGACCACCCCGCAGGCCGTGTACACCCAGGCCGGCTGGATCAACCAGGAGTGGCGGGTCGCCCCGACCTCGCGCATCCAGACCGTGGACACCAAGCGCGGGCCGCTGCAGCAGGCGCTGAACCTGGCCACGGTCACCGTGACCACGGCATCGGCGGCCGGCCCGCTGCACATCGAGGGCCTGGACCACGACCTGGCCGTGCGACTGGTCGACGAACTCACCGAGACCACCCAGGCCAGCAAGGGCGACGCCACGTGAGCGCGCCCGAGCACACCCCGCCGACCGGCCTGGACCTGCCCGCCGCCCCACCACTGGTCGAGCACCCCGAGGTCGAGTGGCGCCGGCTCGACCCGAGGATGCTCGTGGTCACCCCGCTCAACTCGCTGATCAGCCTGCTGCCGGTGCTCGTCGGCGTGGTCCTGTTCAGCTCGGGCGACTGGGGCCGGCTGGCCTTCGGCGCGGCCCTGGTGGTGCTGGTGGTCGCCGCCGGTGTGGTGCGCTGGCTGACCACCCGCTACCGGATCACCGACGACCAGGTCGAACTGCACACCGGCTGGCTGGTGCGCAAGCGGCTGGCCACGCCGCGCGAGCGCATCCGCACCGTCGACCTCACCGCCAAGCCGGCCCACCGGCTGTTCGGCCTGTCCACCGTGCGGGTGGGCACCGGCAGGCAGGCGCTCGGCTCCGAGGCGGCCACGCTCGCCCTGGACGCGGTCACCTCGGCCGAGGCCGAACGGCTCCGCCAGGTGCTGCTGCGCCGCCCGACCAGCGCGCGGGACACCCCGGGCGCCCCGGACAGCCCGGACACGCCGAACGCCCCGGTCCCGCCGCCGGCCACCGTGTTGGCCGCGTTCTCCCCCGCCTGGCTGCGCTACGCGCCGCTGAGCACGTCCGGGCTGGCCGCGGCCGGCGCGCTGTTCACCACCGCCCTGAACCTGGCCGACGACCTGCGCATCAACCTCGACGAGGTGGCCCGGGTGCGCGCGGCCGTGCGCTGGCTGGTCGAGTCGCCGCTGCCGGTGATCATCACCACCCTGGCCGGCGCCGCACTGGTCCTGGTGCTGGTCTGCTCGATGCTGGTCTACCTGGTGCAGTTCTGGGGCCACCGGCTGACCCGGGAGGCCGACAACACCATCCGGGCCAGGCGCGGGCTGCTCACCACCCGCTCGGTCTCGGTCAAGGAGCACCAGCTGCGCGGGGTGGAGGTGAGCGAGCCCCTGCTGGTGCGCGCCGGCCGGGGCGCCCGCGTCGCCGCGGTGACCACCGGGCTCGGCCGCACCGGCGAGAGCAGCCTGCTGCTGCCGCCCGTGCCCCGGGCACTGGCCCAGCGGGTGGCCGCCGCGGTGCTGCGCCTGCCCACCGCGCCGACCAGCGCGCCGCTGACCCGCCACCCCAGGCGCGCGCTGGCCCGCCGGCTGGTGCGCGCGGTGACCCCGGTGCCGGTGCTGGCCGCGGCGCTGTGGGCCGCGCACGCCCTGGCCTGGCTGCCCGCCTGGCCGGCGCGGCTCGCCCTGGTCGCCGTGCTGCCGGCGGTGCTGCTCGCGGTGGACCGCTACCGCGCCCTCGGCCACGCCCTGACCGACGAGTACCTGGTCAGCCGGGCCAACTCGGTGGTGCGCCGCACGGTGGCGCTGCGCCGCACCGGGATCATCGGCTGGCGGGTGTCCCAGTCGTGGTTCCAGCGGCGGGCCGGCCTGCTGACCCTGATGGCGACCACCGCCGCCGGGCACGGCGGCTACGAGGTGCAGGACGTGGGGCAGACCCGGGGGCTGGCCCTGGCCGACGCCGCCGTGCCCGGGCTGCTCACCCCGTTCCTGGTGCCGGTCACCGGGCCCCACCAGGGCCAGGACCCGGGCGAGCCGGCCGGAGACGACCAGCCGGTGCGGCGGTCGGCCGGATAGGCTCAGCCGGGTGACGGATCGCTTGGTGTGGATCGACTGCGAGATGACCGGCCTGGACCTGGGCAAGGACGCCCTGATAGAGATCGCCGCCCTGGTCACCGACGGGGAGCTGAAGGTGCTCGGGGACGGGGTTGACGTGGTGATCCACGCCGAGGACGACGTGTTGGCCACCATGCCCGAGGTGGTGCGGGATATGCACAGCCGCTCCGGGCTGACCGAGGAGGTCCGGCGGTCCACGGTCTCGCTGGCCGAGGCCGAGCGGCTGGTGCTCGACTACGTCAAGCGCTGGGTCCCCGACCCCCGCACCGCGCCGCTGGCCGGCAACTCCATCGCCACCGACCGGGGCTTCATCGCCAGGGACATGCCCGAACTGGACGCCCACCTGCACTACCGGATGGTGGACGTGTCCTCGGTCAAGGAGCTGTGCCGGCGCTGGTACCCGCGCGTCTACTACGCGCAGCCGGGCAAGGGCCTGGCCCACCGGGCCCTGGCCGACATCAAGGAGTCCATCCGGGAGCTGGCCTACTACCGGCGCACCGCGTTCGTGCCGCAGCCCGGCCCCAGCTCGGAACAGGCCCAGGCGGTGGCCGCCGAACTGCTCCGCGGCGACCGGCCGAGCTGAGCTTCCCGGGTTCGGGTATCCCGTTTTTGGGTTGGCCGGGCGACACGCTACGATATGCCAGCCACGGCGGCCGAGCGGCCGCCGAACGTGGTGGGTGTAGCTCAGTTGGTAGAGCACTGGGTTGTGGTCCCAGGTGTCGCGGGTTCAAATCCCGTCACTCACCCCATCCGAGGGCCCCGCGTCAATGACGCGGGGCCCTCGTCGCGTTTCCGGCCGGCCTGTCCATGCCACGCGCCGGCGTGATGATCACCACATCGCCACCGCTCCCCCGTTCAGCGGTTGGCCGCCGCTCCGACGCACTGCTCCACCTCTGCGCCAGTCGTGTGGCGATCTTCACACCCACTCTTGCCAGGTCGGCGGGCTCACCGCAGAACACGGCCCTGACCAGCGGTTTTGTCGAGACCATCGGTGGCGAGCGCCCCACTCGACCACCCGCAACCAGCCCCAGCACCCGGCAACGGACCGCGACCGACCCGGGCCCCGAACCACTCGTTCGGCCCCTTGCACCCCCGCTGACCTGCTGATTGGAGTTCCGCGCGAAGCGTGTGCTACTGTTCTCCCATCGCACGGAGCAAGATCGTGTGAGCGCCGCTAGCTCAACTGGCAGAGCAGCTGGCTCTTAACCAGCGGGTTCGGGGTTCGAGTCCCTGGCGGCGCACTCAAGGCGAAACGCCGATCAGCAAGTCCGCACAGACGAGCTGGTCGGCGTTTCGCTTTTCCGCGTTCAGCCCCGCGGTTCAGCACCCCCGCGTTCAGGCCCCGCGGTTCAGGCCCCCGGTTCAGCACCCCGCGATCAGCGTTCTCCGGGGGCCGTGCCCCGTTCCACGCCTTCCGGACAACACAACGGGGGCCTGGCCCACGTGGTGGTGGTCCAGGCCCCCGCTGGTGTTCACGACGGCGGTCGGCACGGCGACGATCAGCTGCTGGTGACCGCCGGGGAGCGGTCGCCGGCCAGGGCCGGCGCCAACGCGATGATGTACTCGATCAGCGTGAGCAGCACCTGCTTGCAGGACTCCCGCTGCCGCACGTCGCACAGGATGATCGGCACCTTCTCGTCCACGGCGAGCGCCTGGCGGACCTCCTCCGGCTGGTAGAGGTCGGCCCCGTCAAAGCAGTTGACCGCCACGATGAACGGGATGTTCCGCCGCTCGAAGAAGTCGACCGACGGGAAACAGCTGTCCAGCCGCCGGGTGTCGGCCAGCACCACCGCGCCGAGGGCGCCGTAGGCCAACTCGTCCCACATGAACCAGAACCGGCCCTGACCCGGCGTGCCGAACAGGTACAGGATGAGTTCGGAGCTGATGGTGATCCGACCGAAGTCCAGCGCCACGGTCGTGGTGGTCTTGCCCTCCACCCCGGCCAGGTCGTCCACGCCCACGCTGAGTTCGGTCAGCATTTCCTCGGTGCTCAGCGGAGGAATCTCGCTCACCGAGCCGACCATGGTGGTCTTGCCAACTCCGAAACCACCGGCGACCAGAATCTTGACCGCTGTGGCGTTCAGATTCGGACCGCCCTGCCGTTCAGAGTCTACGGACGCCATCGAGCACCGCCTGAAGTAGGTTCTTGTCTGGGACTCTCGTGGCCCGCATCGGTGGCCGGAAAATCATGTAACCGCTATCGATGAGGTCACTCAACAACACTTTGACCACGACCAGTGGCAGATCGAGCTGCGCCGAAACCTCCGCGACGGAGAGAGGACGCTGGCACAGCCGGAGTATCTCCGCGTACTCCGGGTCCAATGTCACCGTGTCCACATCGGCTCGGACCGCCACGACGAGCGTGATCATATCGAGTTTGTTGCTCGCCGGACGAGTCCGTCCGCGCGTCATCGCGTAAGGACGGACCAGTGGGCCTGCCGCCTCGTCAAACCACGACTCGTCGCCGCTCATCATGCGGTTCCAGCGGTCCTGGGCGCAGAACTCAGATAGGTTCCGACCCGCTTGATGAGCAGGTTCATCTCGTAGGCGACCATGCCGACATCGGCCTCCTCGCTGCCGAGCACGGCCAGGCAGGCGCCCTGGCCGGCGGCTGTCACGAACAGGAAGGCGTGTTCCATCTCGACGATGGTCTGGCGGACCTGACCGCCACCGAAGTGTCGCCCCGTCCCTCTGGCCAGGCTCTGGAAGGCCGACGCCATCGCGGACAGGTGTTCCGCGTCCTCCTTGGACAGCTCACGGGAACCACCGATGAGCAGTCCGTCGGCCGACAACACAACCGCGTGATTGGCCCCGACCACACGTTCGACCAGGTCATCGAGCAACCAATTCAGGTCGGTCGCCGTACTGGGCTTCGCCATTACGTCCTCAGTCCGCTCTTCTCTAATGGTTTGTCGTCACAGCTCGGATTCATCGGCATTGCGTCCCTGGCGGGACCCCCGCTGGAACGCCGACATCATGTCGCGAATCTCCTCAGGGGAACGCCATGAACTGGGGCTCGACCCCTCCTCAGTCGAGGTTGTCGAACTCTCAAGCAACTGTGGGGCAAGGTTCGCCTGGCGCTTGCGCTGTGGCAGACGCGGCCGGGTGTCCTGCCCCCCCGATCCGGCTGGCATGTTCTCCACCGGTACCTCGCCCCGGATAGCGGACGCCGACGAGCGCTGGGGAGTGTTCCGCCAGCCACTGTCACCGCCCTCCCGCGAATCAGATCGATCATCCTCCAAGGTCCGAAACGCCGAATGACGCCCGTTCTCCTGGAACCGTGGCTCAGCGCCCTCGGCAGTGCCCTCGCCGTCCCGTCCGCCGCCACGGTTCGCGTCGCGGCCGGAGTCAACGGCGTGGTCATCCCGCACCGAGCCGTTCCGAATGATGTTCCATTCTGATCGCCCTCGGGTAGCAGTGATCTGGGTGGCGTCATCGTCGTCGGTCGGTGTCAGGTTGGTGTGCTGCTGTGTGGCCTGCTGATCTTGATCATCATCGCCGGCCGGGCCACGCGCGGGCTCAGCGGGTTCGCCGCCCTCCCCGCCGTCCAGCGACTTCAGGTGCCGGGTCCAGAAGTTGCCCAGCTCCGAGTGGGGGCCGAGGCCGAAGTTGTACTCGTCGGCCGGGTCGTCGCCGGCACCGACCGCCTCGGGCCGGCGGCCGGCCGGGATGCTGGCGGCCTGCTCCGGCTCGCGGTCCTGGTCGACGTCCTGGTCGGCCTTGGGCTCGGGCACCGCGCGCAGGCTGGCCCGCCGGCTCGGGTCCCGGCGCCGCGGCGCCAGCCTGGGCAGCACCGTGGTGGCGTCGTCGTCGTCCGCCGAGGAGGACGACGAGGGCGTCGCCGTGGCGGTCGCCGAGGTCGCCGAGGTCGCCGAGGTCGCGGACGACGACGGGCCGGGCAGCGGCAGCCCACCCGGTTCGGTGTCCACGGCCAGCAGCGCCGAGGGCAGCAGCACGATCGCCCTGGTGCCGCCGTAGGCGGACTCGCGCAGTTCCACGCTGATGCCGTGCCGGGCGGCCAGCCGGGCCACCACGAACAGGCCGAGGCGGGAGTCGCTGGTCAACGCCATCACGCCGAAGTCGGGCGGGTCGGCCAGGGTGGCGTTGAACTTCTCCCGGTCCTCCTCGGTCATGCCGAGGCCGCGGTCCTCCACCTCGATGACCACGCCCTTGGCCACGGTGTTGCCGTGCACCTGCACGTGCGAGCCGGGCGGGGAGAACGAGGTCGCGTTGTCCACCAGCTCGGCGACCAGGTGGATGACGTCGGCGACCACCGCGCCCAGCAGGGCGACCCCGGGGATCTGGCCGGTGCGCACCCGGGTGTAGTGCTCGGTCTCGGCCACCGCACTGCGGATGATCTCCATCAGCCGCACCGGGTTGCGCCACTGCCGGCCCGGCTGCTCACCGCCGAGGATGATCAGGTTCTCGGCGTTGCGCCGCGCCCTGGTGGCCAGGTGGTCCAGTTGGAACAGGTACTCCAGCTGGTCCGGGTCCTCCTGCTCGCGCTCGACCTTGTCCAGGATCTTCAACTGCCGGTGCACGATCACCTGGCTGCGGTGGGCGATGCCGAGGAACACCGTGTTGACGCCCTCGCGGGTCTGCGCCTCGTTCACGGCCGCGGCCACCGCGGTCCGGTGCGCCCGGTTGAACGCGTTGGCCACCTGGCCGATCTCGTCGGTGCCGAAGTCCAGCTCGTGCAGGTCGGTGCTGGGGTCGACGTCGGCGCCGTCCTGCAGCCGCTTCACCACCTCGGGCAGCCTGTTGTCGGCGAGGTCGAGGACCTCCTCGCGCAGCGTGTTCATCCGCCGGCCCAGCTCCACCCAGATGCGGACCATGAAGAAGTACACCAGGGCGACCGACAGCCAGGTGAAGCCCAGCCAGATGCCGGTGAACATCGCCGAGTTGGTCGAGGACTGCACGCCGAGCCGGGCCGCGCTCTCCGCCTGCGCGGTGGCCAGGTCGAACAGCTTGCCGGCCACCGTGTTGGCCGCGTTCTGCCAGTCCTGCTGGTTGACCGGCAGGCTGGTCCGGTCCCGCTGGCTGGTGCGGGAACTGCTCGACGAGCTGCCCGCGTTGTCCTCGGACGAGCCCCGCTCCACCAGCGCCCGCTCCGCGTCGGTCACGGTGGTCCACTCGGCGGTGCCGGTCAGCACCTGGTAGCTGACCCGCTGCGCCTCGGGCGCGGTCGCGCCCAGCGCGCTGGTCAGCTCGTTGTGGTAGGCGCCGACCAGGTTGACGAACTCCTGGTAGTCGGTCTCGGTGACCTCGCCGCTGGCGTAGGCGGCCAGGATGGTGGCGTTGGCCCTGGACATCAGCTCGGCGCCGCGGAACAGCTCACTGGCGCGGGAGTGCTCCCGGGAGACCTGGGCGTCCACCGCGACCAGGGTCTGGGTGTCGAACAGCTCGATGCCGTCGTCCATCAGCTTGGTGTAGTAGGCGGCCAGGTCCGTCCGCTGGATCTGCCCGCTGTCCACCGCGGAGCGGGTGGCGCCCAGCTTGTCCAGCTGGGTGCGCATGCTCTGGGCCAGCTCCCGCACCGCGCCCTCGGCCGTGCTGGCGGTCTCGGCCACCTGGCTGAGCAGTGGGGCCAGCGCGTCGTCGGTCTGCTTGCGCACCGGCGCCAGGTCGACCTGCGCGCTGTCGGGGCCGGCCAGGTTCAGCATGCTGACCCGCCGCTCCTCCTGGATGCTGGCCAGGACCCGGCCGATCGGCCGGGCCAAGGCCAGCTCGTCGACACTCGTCGAGCGTGTTCTCAGACCGTCGGTGATCAAGATCGCACAGACGACGGTTCCGACGGCCAACACGATGGCGCACGGCACGATCCAGAACGTCAGCAGGCGCGCCTTGATCGACCTGTTGGTGCCGGTCCTGTCACGGAACTTACTCACGGCGCTCCACACTTGGGACGAAAGGTGCAGGGTTCAGGGTGGGTCACACGGCTCCGGGCGGTGGCGCGGCACGGCGCCCCGGAGGAGGCCAACGATCTCAGACGAGCCCGGCGCTGGCGCGGCAGCGGTTCACTGCCCACGGCGCAGCCTGTCCAGCAGGCGCCAGCGTCCCGGCCGGTCCTTGGCCTGGTCGGCGTGTGCCTGGTCCGGCACGGGCAGCCCGGTGCGGTCCACCGCGGCCGGGTCGAACACGATGGGCAGTTCGGCCAGTCCTCGGGCGAACGGCGAGGGCCGCCAGCGCGGCTCGGCCTCGGGGTTGGCCAGGTGCACGTCGCCGAGCCGGTGCAGCAGTGCCTCCACCCCGGCCTTGGCGATCACCCTGGCCAGCGCCGACGCCGGGCAGCGGTGCGGTCCGGCGCCCCAGGCCAGGTGCGCGCGCTTGCCCGCCATCTCCAGGTGGTCGTGGTCGCTGCCGTCCAGCGAGCGGATGAAGTTGGTGTTGGCCGCGGCGAACCCGAGCACCACGGCGTCACCCGCCTTGATGTCCACGTTGCCGACCCGGACGTTCTGCGTGGGAAAGCGCCCCGGGCAGTTCTGCACCGGCGGTTCGGTCCACAGCACCTGGTCGATGGCGTCGTCGATGACCAGGCGGGTGGTGGCCGCGTTCGGCTCGCTGTCCTGGTCGGTGAGCATCGCGTGGATGGTGCTGGCCAGCAGGTCCGCCGTGGGTTCGGCGCCCAAGGTGACCAGCAGGGTCAGCGTGCGCAGCAGTTCGTCGTGGGTCAGCCCGGACGAGTGGGCCAACAGCCACGAGGCCAGGTCCTCCCCTGGTTCGGCCCGCCGCCGCTCCACCAGGTCGGCCAGGTACCGGGTCAGCTCGGGGCTGCCCGCGCCCGCCCCCGGGCCGCCCCGCCCGCCGGCCAGCGCCGCGGCCAGGTCCCAGCCGCGCTCCTCGGGCAGCCCGAACAGCCGGTTGAACACCAGCGCGGGCAGCGGGCGCGCGTACTCCTCGACCGCCTCGGCCCGGCCGCTGGCGGCGAACTTGGCGATGAGCTGTCTGGCCTGGTGGCGGACCAGGCGCGCGGTGGTGCCCTGGTCGAGCTGCCGGAGCGCGTCGGTGATGGGCTTGCGCAGTCGCTCGTGCTCGGGTCCGTCGGCGCACAGCACGTTGGGCTGGTGGGCCACGGCCGCCAGGGTCGCGGACTGCTCCGGTACCCGGCCCTCGCGCAGGTCCCGCCAGTGCCGCGAGTCGTGCGTGAACGGCCACGGGTTCCTGGTGATCCGCAGCACCTCGTTGTACCCGAGGACAAGCCAGGCCGGCACGTCGGGCTCCAGCAGCACCGGAGCCACCGGCCCCCACAGGTCCCGCAGGTCGTCGTAGACGGCGTGGGGGTCCTTGTCGTAGTCGGGACCGAACAACGGGACCGATCCCTGGTGCGCCGGGCAGCCCGGCGGTGGAACTGCGGACGGCGAAGTCGAGAGGTGATCGGGGCTCGTCACCGGGCCAACCTTAGTGATCAGCCGTGCGCAGTGAAAACGACGTGTGGTCCGTCCATCCGCGACTAGCGCCTGTTCGCGGGGCACCCAGGAATGCGCACGGTGAAAAACCTGTACAAACAGTCACCGGTTCTTCACCGCGTCGGGTTCCCCGATCAGTGCTCGTCGCGGTGAACGGAAAGCGGGTTCCGCCGCGCACCGGTGACGCGCTTTTGTTCCGCATCGCGATGATGTCCGTAAGGGGTGAACTCTTTGGCGCCGCGCTGACCTGATCGAATGAACCTGTGATGAACGCGAGTCCGCCGCTCTTGTCGGTCGACGCTGCTACCTTGAGAACTCACCAATCAGGTGTTGTCGTGGTCCGAGGGGGTCGTCGTGCCTGAGCCTGTTCTGCTCTCCATCGCCGCCGCACTGGCGGGGCGGGCCGTGGTCGGCCTCTACCACCTGGTGAAGGCGAGGTTCGCGGACAACCCCGAGGCCACGGCCGCGCTGGAGGCCGCGGCCGGCGCGGCCGAGGACTCCCCCGAAGTGCGTGAGCTGGGCCGGGTGCTGGAGCGGACCAGCGAGCAGGACCCGGAGTTCGCCGAGCAGTTGCGCACCGAGTGGGAGCGGTTCACCGCGTCCGGCCACGCCCAGACCGGCGGTGTGGTCAACCAGGTGTCCGGCCAGGTCAACAAGCTGGTGCAGGCGCGGGACATCCACGGCGGCGTCAACCTCTGAGCGCCAGACCAGGGGGCGGGTGGCCGCGCGGCTGGGGTTTTCTGCCCCAGGGCGTGTATCGAAGCCGTCGTTCGATCAGGGAGCGGCGGTCAGGGGGATGAGATGCACGGCGGAGGAGGAGCCCATAACAGCGTTATGGGCGACGACGACAACGCCGCAGATCGCCGCCTGAGCGTCGCGAGCCGGGCAGATGGCTTTGATATACGCCCTAGGCCGGCAGGGACCCGCGCCCTATGCTCGATCACCGTGGCAGCTTCGAAACTGCGGTGCACGGTGTGGTGGTCCAAGCCGCTGATCGGCGACGAGCGCACCGTCGCCCTGCTCGACCCGGCCGAGCGGGAGCGGCACGGCCGCTTCCTGCGCCCGGTCGACGCCGCCCGGTTCGCCACCGGTCGGGCGGTGGCCAAGACGGTGCTGGCCCAGCAGGTCGGGATCGACCCGGCCGAGGTGCGCTTCACCACCGAGTGCCCGCACTGCGCGGGCAACCACGGCAAGCCCCGGATGGCCGGCACCGACGTGGACCTGTCCATCTCGCACTCGGGTGACCTGGTGGCGGTGGGCATGGTGGTCGGCGCGGTCCTGGGCGTGGACGTGGAGCAGACCACCACCCGGCAGCCGGGCAACCTGCCCGTCGAGGCGCTGGCGCCCCGGGAGCGCGCGGTGCTCCAGGCGCTGCCGGCCGACCAGCGGGTCGCGGCGTTCTTCACCTACTGGACCCGCAAGGAAGCCCTGCTCAAGGCCACCGGTCACGGGCTGGCGGCCGGCATGGACACGTTCACCGTGAGCGCCCCCAACGAGCACCCCGAGCTGCTGGAGTGGGCCTCGGGCAAGGTCGGGCCCGGTCCGGTCCGGCTGCACACGCTCTCGCCCGACCCCGACCACCAGGGCTGTGTGGCGGTGCTGACCGACCGGGACATCGAGGTGGTCGAGGCGCAGGCCACCGAGGTGCTCGGCCGCTGAGGCGATCGTCGGCCGAGGTGATCCGTCGCTGACCGACCCGGCACTGGTCCGGGTGGCCGTTTCCGGTCAGCCACGCCGCTTTCCCGACCGGTGTCCGGTGGTCGATTCGGCAGGCTTCGGGCAATTCCGGCGGTCCGGCGCGGTTTTCCGGGTGGTGGCCGCCACCGGTGAAACCAGCCGCGACCGCCGGGCGTCTACCCTGCCGGGGCCGGGAACGGACGAAAGGAAACGGCTTTGATCATCTGGGGTTTTCGCACCACCACGCTGCAACTGGTGATGCTCACACTGCTCTGCCGGGGTTGCGGCAACCCGGCGGCGCACTCGCTGAACCGTCGGGTCACCAAGTTCACCCTGTTCTTCATCCCGCTGTTCCCGGTCAGCAAGAAGCACCACCTGCAGTGCACGTTCTGCGGGCTGGCCTACGAGATCGACCGGGCCAACGCCGACCAGCTGCTCGCCCAGGCGCAGGGCCAGCCCCAGCCGGGCTACCCGCAGGCGCAGCCCGGCCACCCGCAGGGCCAGCCTGGTTACCCGCAGGGCCAGCAGCCGTACGGGGCGCCGCAGCACCAGGGTCCGCAGCACCAGGCGGTGCAGCCGGGTGGTCTGCCGCCGGCGCAGCCGGGCTCCGGCCAGTGGAACCCGAACCAGCGGTAGGCGCTGCCGTCCGGGGCTAGCCGATGCCGGCCTGCGCGCAGACCGACGCCATGTCGTCGGCGCACAGCACGGCACCGCTCACCAGGTTCTCCGACACCAGTTCCACGACCCCGGCGCGGTCCACCGGCTCGGGGCTGAGCAGCAGTGACTTCACCTCGCGGCGGCCGACCTGGTCGGTGGTGTTGCCGGTGGCCAGGTCGTCGGCGCCGACGCGGTCGCCGGTGGCCAGGGCCACGGCCAGGCGGGCGGCCCCCTCGGCCTCGTCCCGGATCGACTTGTACACGGTCACGCACTGCTCGCCGCGCAGCACCGCGCGCAGCCCCTCCAGCGTGGCGTCCTGGCCGGTGACCGGCACCTTGCCGAGCAGCTTGCGGTCGCGCAGCACGGCCAGCACCCCGGCGGCGAGCTGGTCGTTGGCGGCGATCACGCCGTCGATGTCCCGCTCGCTGCTGAGGATGTCGCGGAAGGTCATCGCCCCCAGTTGCGGGTCCCAGTTGTCGATCCACTCGCGCCGCACCAGCTGGTAGGCGCCGGAGTCGTACCTGTCCCGCAGCACCCGCTGCTGTCCCGCCTGCAACTGGGTGGCGTTGTTGTCGGTGGGCGAGCCCTGGATCTCCACGATGCGCTTCGGCCCGGCCTGCTGGCCGAGGCAGTTCACCAGCCCGGCGGCCTGCAACTCGCCCACCTTGAGGTTGTCGAAGGACACGTAGTACTCGGCGCTGCCGCCGAGGCTGATCCGGTCGTAGTCGATGACCGGGATGCCGGCGTCGGCGGCCTTCCTCTCCACGGTCACCCCGCCCTCGCTGGACAGCGGGACGATGATGAGGACCTTGGCACCCCGGCTGATCAGGCTGTCCGCCAGGCTGGCGAACCGGTTCTCGTCGCCCTCGGCGTTCTCGATGACCGGTTCCACGCCGGCGAACTGCAGCGCCTGCGCCAGCATGGGCCGGTCCTGCTCCTCCCAGCGGGTGGACGAGGCCCGGTCCGGCAGGATCACCCCCACCACCGGCCGGGCGGCCGCGACCGTGCTGGTGCTCGACCGGGTGTCCACTCCGGACGGCCCGCACGCGGTCAGCCCCATTGCCGCGGCCAACAGCCCGGCCCATGTTCTTGTTCTGGCGATGCCTCTTCGCATCAACCCGCCCCCTGAGTGAAAGTGATCACCACGAGTAAGGCGCAAAGTTCATCTCTGAATCAGCACTGACGTCAATAGGCTGAATAGATCAACCGGTCGGGCGATAATTTCGAAACCACCAATTGGCTCGGTGATCAATTCACTCGTTCCGAGGACGCCCTGCACCGCCGGTGCCGTTCCCGCGATTCGCCGCCGTACCCGGATCACCGGCGCACCGGGCGATCTCGGCGATGGTGGTGCTGGTGTGCCGCCGGGACATCCCGGTGCATTGCCGCGCCGGACGCGTCAATGACGCAGTGGGCACTTCTCCCACTTACCCGGTCGGCATTTCCACCGCCGGTTTCCCGCCACCACTTCCCACTGTTCACCGCCGCCCGGTCCGGCCGCGGCGGCGGCGACCCGCGTGGTGATCACGTCGGGACAGTGCCGGCCAATTATTCCTTTCGAAGTGGAATATCTGAACCGAATCGGCCGCGCCTGACCGGGCTGCGCGCCGGCGGGCGACCGCACACCCGGTCCCGCGTGTGGGGGCGGCAGGGCCGATCAGAAGCTGACCGCCCGTGTCACGCCGGGTGGTCACTCCCCACGATGGGATGACACGCGAACGGGTGGAGAGCGGGGCTCGTTCACCCACCTGGGCCTGCGTGAACCGGCAACTCGCGCGGTCTGAACTGTCGACTCGCGGGGTGGGGGGTGAACGGGATGGGCCGGGTGGGTGGGGCCAGCCGGTGGGCGGCTGGCCCCGTGCCGATCACCGGGGTCAGCCGGTGAGGGAGGTGCCCAGGGCTGGCCAGTCGAGGATGCCGGCGGCCAGGTCGCGGACCGAGGCCAGCAGGCCGAGGCGGGCCGCGCGCACGGTCTCGTCCTCGGCCATCACCAGCACCTGGTCGAAGAACTCGTTGACCGGCACCACCAGGGGACGGGCCGCGGCCACGAACTCGGCCAGCCCGACCCGCCGGCCGCCCAGCGCGTCCCGCACCTCGGCGAACGCCCGGTGCAGGGCCTGCTCGGCCGGCTCGGCCAACACCGCCGGGTCGTAGTCGGCGAGGGTGCTGGCCGGCACGATCCGGCGCACCCGTTGCAGCGCGGCGACCAGTTCGGCGAACTCCGCGTCGCCGGCCAGGTCGGTCAGCTCGGCCACGGCCTGGTCGGCGTCGGCCGGCGCGTCGGCCAGCGGCAGCACCGCGTTGACGAACCGGTGGTCGTGGCCGGCGTCGAGCAGCTGCTGCTCGTAGCGGCGCACGATGAACTCCCTGGCCGTGGCCAGCGCGTTGGCCGGGACGTCCACGCCGCGGTCGGCCAGCCGCGCCGCGGCCGAGGACAGCGCCGCGTCCAGGGTGATCGCCCGCAGCCCCGGGAAGGCGCGCAGGATGCTCACCACGCCGAGCGCGGCCCGGCGCAGGCCGAACGGGTCGGAGCGGCCGGTGGGGTTGGCGCCGATCCCGAACAACCCGACCAGCAGGTCGAACCGGTCGGCCAGGGCGAGCAGCGCGCCCGGGGTGGTGGTCGGCAGGGCGTCACCGCCGCCGCGCGGCAACTCCATCTCGAACAGCGCGGTGGCCACGGCCTCGGGCTCACCGGCCCGGCGGGCGTACTCCCTGGCCATCACACCGGCCAAACTGGACAGTTCGATGACCATCTGCGAGCCGAGGTCGAACTTGGCCAGCTCGCCGGCGCGGGTGAGGGTGGCCCGGTCGGTCTCGGTCAGCTCCACCCGGTCGGCCAGGACCGAGGCCAGCTCGGCGATGCGCTCGGCGCGGTCGGCCATGGAGCCGAGCCGCTCGGCGAAGGTGAGCTTGGTCAGGCCGGCCTTCATCCGGGCCAGCGGCGTGGCCAGGTCAGCGCGCCAGAAGAACGCGGCGTCCTCGTAGCGGGCGCGCAGCACGGCCTCGTTGCCGGCGCGCACCACGTCCTCGTCGCAGGCACCGTTGGCCACGGCCACGAAGTGCGGCAGCAGCGCGCCCTGGGCGTCGCGCACCGGCAGGTAGCGCTGGTGCTTGCGCATCACCGTGGTCAGGATCTCGGCGGGCAGCTCCAGGTAGTCGGGGGCGAAGCCGCCGAGCACCGGGGTGGGCCACTCCACCAGGTTGGTCACCTCGTCGACGAGCGCGGCCTCGGCCTCGGCGTCCACCGTGCCGCCGACCTGGGCGGCCAGCATTCCGGCCCCGGCAACGATCTGCTGCCGCCGGTGCGCGGCGTCGGCGTCGATCTCGTGGCGTGCCAACAGATCCAGATAACCGTCCGCAGTGGACACTTCGATCTCGGGTGCCTCGGCGGTGCGGTGCACCCGGGTGGTGGTGCCACTGGCCAAAGAGGACACCACAACAGGCACCGGAGTGTCGCCGAGCAGGGCGAGCAGCCAGCGGATCGGCCGGCTGAACGACAGCTTCGCGTCGTTCCACCGCATGTTCTTGTCCGCGCGCAGCTCGCCGACCACCTCGGCGAGCAGGCCGCTGAGCACCTCGACCGCGCCCCGCCCGACGTCGGTGCGCACCAGGCCCACGTACTCGACGCCGTCCACGTCGATCCGGGTCAGCTCGCCGACGTCCACGCCCTGGCCGCGGGCGAAGCCCAGCGCCGCCCTGGTGGGCTGGCCCTCGGCGTCGTAGGCGGCGCTGGCCCTCGGGCCGCGCACGGTGCGCTCGGCGTCGGGTTCGCGCGGGGCCACCTCGGCCACCAGCACCACGATCCGGCGGGGCGTGCCGTGCACGGTCACCTCGCCGTGCGCCAGCCGGCTGGCGGCCAGCTTGGCGGTCACCGCCTCGCGCACCGCGGTCACCGTCCTGCTCACCTCGGCCGGCGGCAGTTCCTCGGTGCCGATCTCGAACAGCAGCGTGGCCGGGGCGGTGACCTCGGGCAGCCGCTCCGGCAGGGCCGCGGCCGGCGGCGCGCTGACCGTCCCCAGTGGATGTCCCAGTTCCTCCCGGCGCTGTGCCCACAGCGCGGCCACTTCCCTGGCCAGCTCCCGCATCCGGCCGAAGGCGCGGGCCCGCTCGGTGGTGCTGATCGCGCCGCGGGCGTCGAGCACGTTGAACGTGTGCGAGCACTTGAGCACCAGGGTGTGCGCGGGCACGGGCAGGCCGGCGTCCAGCATCCGGCGGGCCTCGGCCGCGTAGTCCTCGAACAGCCGCTGGTTGGCGGCGACGTCGGCGTCGTCGAGGTAGTAGCGGCTCATCTCGTACTCGGCCTGGCCGAACGCCTCGCCGTAGGAGATGCCGGGCGCGTAGGCGATCTTCTTGAAGTGGTCGACCTGTTGCAGCGCCATCATGATGCGCTCGACCCCGTAGGTGATCTCCACCGAGACCGGGTCGAGGGTCAACCCACCCGCCTGCTGGAAGTAGGTGAACTGGGTGATTTCCAACCCGTCCAGCCAGACCTCCCAGCCCAGCCCCCACGCGCCGAGCGCGGGCGAGGCCCAGTTGTCCTCGACGAAGCGGACGTCGTGCGCGCGCACGTCGATGCCGAGCGCGGCTAGACTGCCCAGGTACAACTCCTGCGGATTCCCGGGGTCCGGCTTGAGAATCACCTGGAACTGGGTGTGGGTCTGCAACCGGTTCGGGTTCTCTCCGTACCGCGCGTCGTCCGGGCGCACACTCGGTTCCACATAGGCCACCCGCCACGGCTCAGGTCCCAGCACACGCAACACGGTCGCCGGGTTCAGGGTTCCGGCGCCGACCTCGGTGTTGAAGGGTTGCACCACGAGGCAGCCCCGATCGGTCCAGTACCTGGTCAACGCGAGCAACGCGTCCTGCATGGTCAACACAGCGGCAACCCCAATTGAGGTGGTGCGGGATGAGAGTGCGAGTCTAGGCGACCTTGGTTGGTTGCCGTACCGAAACCGAACGGTGACGTTCCGCAGCGGCGGGAACCCCACGTCCGAGACGAAGGTCTCAGGGCGGCGCGCGCACTGGTCAGGTCGTTGTGGCCGGCGGTAGAACCGGCCGCACCGGAGCTGTGTCACCCTACAGGTGACATGGGCAACCCGAACGAGTTCGCGCACGTCTATCTGAGAAGTTATCGCTGGATCAGGTGATTTACCTGTCGACTCGGGGAGAGGAGTAGGTGTGGACAATCGGCCGCCGCGACCAGGCGACCCTGCCGACCGCTCAGGTCGGCCAGTCCCACCGCGACGCTCAGGCGGTCGTCCCGGGCCGGCGCAGCCCAGACGCCCCCGCCCCCCTGCTGGCTCGGACGAACGGTTTCAGGGCCGGTTGGAACAGTCCGGCCGGCCGGGCACCGGCCCCGGCGGCGCGCCCCGCCAGCCCCCGCCCGAGCGCGACCAGCCCCCGCAGGGCCGTGAGGTGCGGGACCGGCTGAACCCGCAGCCGGGTGGACCGCGAGGCGGTCAGGCACCGGGTGGCCAGCCGACGCCGGGTGGCCGGCCCCGCGCGGGCGGCCCCCAGGAGGGGCGCCCCGCCCCGGACCGCGGGGTGCCCGCCGGCCGCGCCGGCCAGCCGCCGGGCGGGCGCGACCAGGTCCGCGCACCCCAGCCGGGCCGCGGCCCGGCCCCGCGCTCCCCCCGCGAGCAGCCCCGGCCCGGCGCCGACCAGCCGCGGGGCAACCGGGGCGGGCTGGCGCCCTCGGCCCGGCGCCGCCCCGCACCCGACGAACAACCGACCGAACGGGACATTCCGCCCGCTCCGGTGCGCTCCGGCGCGGACCGCCCGGACCCCGACCGACCGGGGGGCGACCGCGGCGACCGTCCACAGCGGAACCGGCCGAGCGCGAACCGCGCCGAGGCCGGCGGTGAGCGCGAGCGACCGGCGCGGCCCGGGTCGAACCGGGTGCCGCCGCGGCCGGCCGATCGGCCCCCGGCGGCGCTGTCGGCCTCCTCGGGGCGCCGCCGCGCGCTGCGCGCCGGCCGCACCGTGCTGGCCATCGCCTCGGTGCTGGTGCTCACCCTCACCGGCTACGCCTGGGCCAACCTCCATCAGTTCACCGACCTGAACACCACGGACGTGATCAGTGGCGGCGAGGGCGAGAAGCCCGCGGACGGCGCCGTGGACATCCTGCTGGTGGGCCTGGACAGCCGGCTGGACGCCAACGGCAAGCCGCTGCCCCAGGAGATCCTCAACGAGTTGCAGGCGGGCAGCTCCGAGGACGGCGGCCTGAACACCGACACCATGATCCTGCTGCACATCCCCGTCGACACCACCAAGAAGACCGTGGCCATCTCGCTGCCCCGGGACTCCTACGTGGAGATCGCCGGGGACAACGGCAAGCACAAGCTCAACTCGGCGTACGCGTTCGGCAAGAACCCGGTCAAGCGGGAGCTGACCAAGCAGGGGCTGCCCGAGGACCAGGTGGAGGTCAAGTCCAACGAGGCCGGCGCCAAGAACCTGATCGAGACCATCCAGACCCTCACCGGCATCAAGGTCGACCACTACGCCGAGGTCAACCTGGTGGGCTTCTACCAGATCACCAAGGCCGTCGGCGGGGTGAAGGTGTGCCTGCGGCGCGATGTGAACGAACCCAAGTCCGGCGCGAAGTTCACCGCGGGCGAGCACGTCATCCAGGGCAAGGAGGCGCTGGCCTTCGTCCGGCAGCGCTACGACCTGCCCCGCACCGACCTGGACCGGATCGTGCGCCAGCAGGTGTTCATGGCCGGTCTGGCCAGCCAGGTGCTCTCCGCGGGCACCCTGGCCAACCCGGCCAGGCTGGGCAGCCTGGCCGACGCGATCAAGCAGTACATCGTGCTGGACAAGGGCTGGGACATCCTCCGCTTCGCCCAGCAGATGCAGGGGCTGACCGGCGGCAACATCGAGTTCCGCACGATTCCCACCGGCAACCCCCAGCTGGCCACGCCGGAGGACGGCGAGGCCGTGGAGGTCAAGCCGCGTGAGGTGCAGGCGTGGGTGCGCAGCCTGACCGGCGCCCCCGAGCCGAGCGGGGCGGCCAGTTCCACCGCCCCGGCCAACCCGGGCAACGCCAAGATCACCGTGGAGGTCCGCAACGCCACGCCGACCGAGGGCCTGGCGGGTGAGGTGATGAAGTCCCTGGTGGCCCAGGGCTTCACCGAGGGCAACGTGGACAACGCGACCAACCGGGCCAAGTCGGTGGTGCGCTACGGCAGCAGCGCGGACAAGGCCGGCGCGCAGACCGTGGTCGAGGCGCTGGGCGGGGACATCGCCATCGAGCCGGACAGCAACATCCCCGCCGGCCACGTGCGGGTGTTCCTCGGCACCGACTACACCGGCCCGGGCACCCAGGGCTTCGCCCAGGACGGCGGCGTGCGGCTCAACGGGCTCACCGGCCTGGCCCCGCAGCAGCCCGCCAGCAGCACCGCGGACAGCCCGGACCCGGAGGACCAGCCGATCACCGCCGACGGCGTGCGCTGCGTGTACTGATCCGTCGCCGACGGCACGGCCCGGGCTCGACACCACAGCCGAGCCCGGGCCTTCGTCACGCAACCGTCCTGCCCGTTCGGACGTCTGACAGGACGGCGTGGCAGCACGTCACGCCTGGTGTTGTCGTGCGATACGACCGGCCGCGGACCGGCCGGGTGGGGGTGCTGGGTGCGCAAGCCGTGGCGGTGGGTGCTGATCGTCGGTGGGCTGCTGGCCACGCTCGGGCTGGCCCCGATCACCTGGGCATACGCCAGCAGCGCGGCCTACCGGTCCACGCCCGAGGAGGTGCCCGAGGCGCCGGTGGCGCTGGTGCTGGGCGCCGGCCTGACCAGGCAGGGCACCCCGTCGCAGTTCCTGGCCGGCCGGCTGGACGTGGCCGCCGACCTCTACCGCCGGGGCAAGGTGAAGGTGCTGCTGGTCAGCGGGGACAACAGCACCACCGACTACGACGAGCCCAGCGCCATGCGCGCGTACCTGATCGGCAGGGGCGTGCCGGACCGGGTCATCGTGGCCGACTACGCCGGGTTCGACACCTGGGACTCGTGCAGCCGGGCGCGCCGGATCTTCGGGGTGGACCGGGCGATCGTGGTGACGCAGAACTTCCACCTGCCGCGCGCGGTCGCGCTGTGCCGGGCGGCCGGCATCGACGCCTACGGCGTCGGCCACGACTCGTCGGGCATCAACAACGGCGTGGGCACCTACTACGGGTACGTGCGCGAGGCGTTCGCCAGCGGCAAGGCCATGTGGGACGCCCTGGTCGCCAAGCCCGACCCCCGCCTGCTCGGCCCGGCAGAGACCGGCGTGACAGACGCTTTGCGCTCGGATGAGCAATGAACCGAGCGGCGCCCATATTGTTGTTAAGTCAATCAGTTCCCCCGCTCGAACCCGCACACCACCCGCGCCGCCGGCACCCCGCCGACCTGGGACTAGTACGCACCGAAAAGTTTCGATAACTTTTAGTAGTCGTTTGCTTGGTCCATTCGGGTGGTTCTTCGCATAATCCGCGTAATCAGCCCGGTGTTGAACGCTTCTCCTGTGTGGGGGTTTTTCGCTCCGGCGTGGGCAATGGACGGAAGACCGCTGACCGTTGTGGGCAATTCGGGGTGGAGGAAGCGACCGTGCAGATCGACACAGTGAGCTACCAGCGCGCGCTCGGCGAGGAGCTGCGCAGGCTGCGCAAGCAGCGCGGCTGGACGCGAAAGGAGCTCAACCGCCGCCTCCAGACCGAGATCTCCCTGCAGACCCTGGCCACCTACGAGCTGGGCACCCGGCAGTGCTCGGTGGTCCGCCTGGTGGAGATCTGCAACGCACTGGACGTGCCAGCGCACGAGGTGCTCGCCCGGGTGCACGACCGGGTGCTGGGGGGGCTGACCAACCGCCGGGTGCGGATCAACCTGATCCGGATGGCCAGCGACGGCGGCAACGACCTGCTGCCGCTGCGCCGCTGGGCGGCCGACCAGCTCGACCGGCTGGCCCCGGGCACCTCGCCCGAGGTGCACCTGGACCTGCCGGCGCTGCGGTTCATGGCCGAGCTGTGCCGGATGCCCACCGGCGACCTGGTGCGCCGGCTGCAGGAGATCAACTCGCCGACCCCGGTCGGCGGGGCCGCGCCGCTGTACGGCCGGGCCGTGGGCCACGCCGTCGGCGGTCCCGCCCGGGCGGTGCGACCGGTGAACAAACCATCACGGTAGTGATCGTCCCCGATCAGGGAAACCGGACCGGGATCTGAACGGGCGGTATCGGAATTGATTCCCGATACCCACCGCTTCAGGTCCCCCGTTCGGGAGGAGTTCGAGCACCCGGACAACAGGCGGTGACAACCACTCCGCGACACACAATCCACACCGGCGCGGACGCACTTCACTCAGGTGGACGCGCTAATAGGCCATTGCTAGCATTCCCGCCGTGACCAGGGAAAGCCCGGTGGAAGCCGAGAACCACGGCCTGCCGGAAGAATCGGGCGTCATTCCCGAACAAAGCACCGCCGAACAAAACATCAGCGGAACGAGCAGCGCCGAAGAACACGACGAAGGCGGCGCGACCACCGAAAGCAGTGCCGCCCGGATTTACCTCCCGCCGGTCCGCGCGAAATTGCCACTGCGCACCGCGGTCGCCGTGCGGGCGGCGAAAATCACCTCCCGGCTGTCCAGGTCGCTGGGTTTCGGCGCCGGCGGGATGATCGGCGGCCGGGTCGCGCTCAAGCTCGACCCGCTGGCGCTGGGCCGGCTGTGCGCCGGGCGGCGGGTGGCCCTGGTCACCGGCACCAACGGCAAGACCACCACCACGCTGATGCTGAGCACGGCCGTGGCCGCGCTGGGCCGGGTGGCGTCCAACCACAGCGGCGCCAACATGCCGGACGGCCTGGTGTCGGCGCTGGCCAGCCAGCCGGCCGCGCCGATCGCCGTGCTGGAGGTGGACGAGGGCTACTTCCCCGCCGTGGCCCAGCAGGTGCGGCCCGAGGTGGTGGTGCTGCTCAACCTCAGCCGGGACCAGCTGGACCGGGTCGGCGAGGTGCGCGGGGTGGAGCGGGCGCTGCGCACGGTCGTGACCGACCTGGCCGACTGCACGGTGGTGGCCAACTGCGACGACGTCATGATGACCTCGGCGGCCTTTGACGCGCCCTCGGTCATCTGGGTGTCCACCGGCATCGGCTGGCACGCCGACTCCGCGTCCTGCCCGCGCTGCGGCAGCCCGGTGGTGCGCGACGAGATCCGCTGGCACTGCGACTGCGGCCTGCGCCGGCCCGAACCGGACTGGGCGGCCAGCCGGGGCGAGCTGGTCGTTCCCGGTCGGCCCGGGCCGGAGCGGCTGACCCTGGAGCTGGCCCTGCCCGGTGCGGTCAACGAGGCCAACGCGGCCATGGCCACGGCCGCGGCCAACGCCATGGGCGCGGCCGTGGCCGAGTCCGTGGCCCGGCTGCGGGCCCTGCGCAACGTGGCCGGCCGCTACCGGGTGATCGAGCGGACCGGGCACACCGCCCGGCTGCTGCTGGCCAAGAACCCGGCCGGCTGGACCGAGACGCTGACCATGCTCGACGGCACGGACAGCCCGGTGGTGGTGGCGGTCAACGGCCGGGAGGCCGACGGCCGGGACCTGTCCTGGCTGTGGGACGTGCCGTTCGAACGCCTGCACGGGCGGCCGGTGATCGCCGCCGGGGAGCGCGCCACCGACCTGGCCGTGCGGCTGACCTACGCCGAGGTCGACCACGTGGTGGTGCCGGACTCGCTGCGGGCCATCGACCTCGCCCAGACCGGCCCGGTCGAGGTGATCGCCAACTACACGGCGTTCCGCGACCTCAACGTCAAGGCGAGCCATGCACACTGACTCCACTGTGGACATCGGGCTGGTCCTGCCCGACCTGCTCGGCACCTACGGCGACGTCGGCAACGCCACCGTGCTGCACAAGCGGCTGGTCTGGCGGGGCTTCGCGGCCAGGGTGGTGCCGGTGGCCTTCGGCGAGCCGGTGCCCGACTCGTGCGACGTGTACGTGATCGGCGGCGGCGAGGACAGCGCCCAGACCCTGGCCGTGCGCCACCTGCGCGCCCACCCCGGCCTGCAGCGCGCCGCCGCCAGGGGCGCGGTGATCCTCGGGGTGTGCGCGGGTCTGCAGATCCTCGGCGAGAGCTTCACCGGCGCCGACACCGTGGAGCACGCCGGGCTCGGCCTGCTCGACCTGACCAGCACCCCGGGTGGCCGCCGCGCCATCGGCGAGGTCCTGGTGCAGCCCGACGCGGTGCTGGCCGGCGCGGGCGAGGCGCCGCTGGCCGGCCTGGGCGAGGCGGCGATCACCGGGTTCGAGAACCACCAGGGCCGCACCCGGCTGGGGCCGTCGGCCCGGCCGCTGGGCCGGGTGCTGGCCGGCACCGGCAACGGCGACGGCACCGAGGGCGCGGTGCAGGGCCGGATCATCGCCACCTACCTGCACGGTCCCGTGCTGCCGCGCAACCCGCACCTGGCCGACCTGCTGATCGAGTGGGTGGTGGGCGAGCGGCCCGGCCCGCTGGAGCTGACCGTGGTCGGGCAGTTGCGCGACGAGCGGTTGCGCGCCTGTCAGCGCGCGGCCAGCGGGTCGGGCCAGCGCGCGTCGGGTGCGTCGGCGGCCCGGCCCCAGCGCGGCGTCAGCTCGTAGTCGCCGCGCCGCGGCCACCGGGTGGCCAGCCAGTAGCGCCAGGTGGAGCCGGGCCAGATGGTCCGGTTGACCCCCTTGGCGTCCAGGTACCAGCTGGTGCAGCCGCCCCTGCTCCACACGCCCCGGCGCAGCCGGCGCTGCAGCCGCTCGGTGAACGCCCGCTGCGCGTCGGGCCGCACGTCCAGCGCGCCGACGCCGCCCCGGTCCAGCAGGTCCAGGCAGCGCAGCACGTAGTGGATCTGCGCCTCGATCATGAACACCACCGAGTTGTGGCCCAGCCCGGTGTTCGGGCCGAGCAGGAAGAACCAGTTGGGAAAGCCGGCCACGGTGATGCCGTAGTAGGTCTCCAGGCCGTGCCGGCGCCAGGTCGCGGCCAGGTCGAGGCCGTCCCGGCCGATCACGTCGAGGTAGTCGAAGGAGTCCACCACGTGGAAGCCGGTGCCGTAGATGATCGCGTCGACCGGCCGCTCCACCCCTGATCCGTCCACAATGGACCGCTCGCGCACCTCGGCCACGCCGGTGGTGACCAGGTGCACGTGCGGCCGGGTCAGCGCCGGGTAGTAGTCGTCGGAGATGAGCACCCGCTTGCAGCCCATGGTGTAGTCCGGGGTGAGCGCGGCGCGCAGGGCCGGGTCGGGCACCTGGTCGGCCAGGTGCCGCAGGGCGATGCGCTCGCCCAGCCGCATGATCCGGGGGTCCAGGGTGAAGCCGAGGCCGCGCGCCTCCAGCGCCCAGTAGAGCAGGTCCCGGTAGACGGTCTGGGCGGCGGGCACGGTCTGGAACAGCCGGCGCAGGCCGGGGCTGACCGGTCGGTCCGCCTTGGGCATCAGCCACGGCGGGGTGCGCTGGAACAGGTGCAGCTCGGCCACGTCCCCGGCGATCTCCGGGACGAACTGGACGGCGCTGGCCCCGGTGCCGATCACCGCGACCCGCTTGCCGCGCAGGTCGTAGTCGTGGTCCCAGCGGGCCGAGTGGAAGGCGCGGCCGGTGAACCGGTCGATGCCGGGCAGGCGGGGGACGTGCGGGATGTGCAGCGCGCCGATGCCGGCGACCACGCTCCTGGCGGTGTGCTCGGTGCCGTCGGCGCAGCGCACCCGCCAGTGCTGGGCGAGTTCGTCCCAGCGCGCGCCGGTGACGTGCGCGCCGAACGCGATGTGCGCGCGCAGCCGGTGCTCGTCGACCAGCCGGCGCAGGTAGGCCCAGATCTCCGGCTGGCCGGGGTAGGTGCGGGTCCAGTCCGGGTTCTGCGCGAAGGAGAAGGAGTACAGGTGCGACGGGATGTCGCAGGCGCAGCCGGGGTACTGGTTGTCGCGCCAGGTGCCGCCGATGTCGCTGGCCTGCTCCAGCACGCGGAAGTCGGTGCGGCCGGCCCGGCGCAGCGCCATGGCCATGCCGATGCCGGCGAACCCGGCGCCGATGATCAGGATGTTGGTCTGCCGGCTGCCACCCATCGGCGATCCTCCGCATCATCGCGTCCGACCAGCGCTCGTTTGTGGTACCGATGAGTAGGTTACCGCTGGTAGCTTACTGGCGGTAGGTTGCCGGCGGTACGCTCGGCAGGTGACCAGCGCGCCAGCCGATCCCGGCACAGCCACCCCCGGCACAGCCGCTCCCGGGCCGGCCCGGCGGCGGCGCGTGCCCAGGGCCGAGCGGGAGAGCCAGATGCTCGCGGTCGCCGAGCAGGTGTTCGCCGAGCACGGCTACCTGGCCGCGTCCATGGACGAGATCGCCGAGCGGGTCGGCGTGTCCAAACCCATGCTCTACGAGTACTTCGGCTCCAAGGAGGGCCTGTTCGTCGGCTGCATCGAGCGGGCGAGGGCGCAGCTGCTGGCCGCCACCGAGCGGGCCGTGGCCGGCGCCGCCACCCCGGCCGACGCCCTGCGCCGGGGCCTGGTCGCGTTCTTCCGGTTCGTCGCCGAGCACCGCCGCTACTGGCGGCTGATCCGCCAGGAGGCCGCGCTCACCCCGCCGGCCGCCGCCGCGGCCGTGGAGCAGATCCGCCAGCAGCAGAGCGCGTTCACCGCCGCCATGCTGACCGCCCTGGCCGACGTGGACCTCACCGAGGCCAGCGCCGAGATCCTGGTGGGCGCGTGTGAACGGCTGGCCCTGTGGGTGGAGCACCGCCCGGAGATCACCCCGGAGCAGGCCGCCGAGCTGGTGATGGCCGTGGTGTGGACCGGCCTGGGCGGCCGGGTCAACGCCGCCCAGTCCTGACACGGGGCGTCCCGCTGCTCTCCTCCCCCGGCCTGACTTCCCAGGTCATGTAACCCGTTGGCGTGGTTGAAGACCAACCGAACGGGTAGCTGCCGCGCGCGGGGTTGGCTCCATACCGTGGAGGCCGGCCGACCAGTCAGCGTCAGTGCTCTGGCGGTCCTGCGGCCACCGGGCTGGCCGCGTCTTTCGGGGAGGTCCCGTTCATGGCCGCCGAGCCCATCACCGTCCACTACGCGACCGACGGTGACTCCTGGCAGGTCATCGTCAGCACCGGCGCGCGTGAGCTGATCACCGAGGCATCCAGCCTGGTCAGCGCACGTGAGCAGGCCGAGGACCTGATCGCCGAGATCCGCCAGGACACACCGCTGGCCCGCGCGGTGCACCTGCTCGACGGCGACCCGGTCGCCTTCACCGCCGCCTACCTGCGGGCCAGGCACGGCCTGCCCGCCCCGGCCCGTCCCGCGCTGGACGAGGACGCGGACCTGTCCCCGGACACCGGCGCGGGGCACCGGCTGATCGGTCGCCGGCAGCGCTACGACTGGCGGACCCCACCCGATCGGGAGGGGTGGTGAGGCCGTTGGGGTGACCGGCCGTTTCCAGGCCCCCACCTGCACCGACCCAGCCGTGCCCGCGACCACCTAGGATGTCCGCCTGATCCCCAGCGCTGGTCCATCCGACGAGGAGGCAGGCTCTTGGCCGCGGTGCCATACAGTGGCGAGACCCGGACCGCCCAGCGCGGCCGTCCCCGGGACGCCAGCAGGGACGCGGCGCTGCGCCGGGCGGCGCTCGACGTCATGGCCGAGGTGGGTTACCGCGCGCTCACCATGGACGCGGTCGCGGCGCGGGCGCGGGCCGGCAAGGCCACCATCTACCGCAGGTGGGAGTCCAAGCTGGAGCTGGTCATCGACACCTGCGCGCACCTGGTCAGCCAGAACCTGCCGGAGCCCAACACCGGCTCGCTCGCGGGTGACCTGCGCGAGTTCCTCAGCGCGTTCGCGGCCTTCCTGTCCGGGCCGACCGGCAAGGCGGCCCAGGCGCTGGTCGGTGAGCTGCCGCACGAGCCGGAACTGGCCGTGGCGTTCCGCCGCACCTTCCTGAGTTCCCAGCGGGACGTGCTGCGCCGCATCCTGGACCGGGCCGACCGGCGGGGTGAGCTGCGGCCGGACGCGCCCCGCAGCATGCTGGTCGAGCTGACCGGGGCCGCGCTGACCCACCGGCTGATGCTGACCGGTGAGCCGCTGGACGACGTGTTCGTCAACCGGCTGATGAGCCAGGTGCTGCTCCCGCTGCTGAACCGGGAGCGCCCCGGGACCGGCCAGCCCGGTCCGGCCACCCGCTGACGGTCGCGGGCCGCCGGGTGGCCGATCCCGGGCCGGGACTCAGCGGAACAGCCTGCGGACCACCGCGATCGTCAGCACCGCGCCCACCGCGATGAGCGTGTAGCGCACCCTGGGGTCGTCCAGCTTGGCTCGCAGGCTCGCCTTGCCGCTCTCCACGAACTTCCTGGGGTCCGCCCTGGTGCCCAGCTCGTCGAGGGTCGCGGCGAGCGCGTCCCTCGCCTGCTCGATCTCGCGCTGGATTGTCTCGGGATCGCGAGCCACATGTCCTCCTCGTGCGATGCCTTCCGGCGCGGACAACGGTAGTTGACGTTGGCCGCGCGCCCAGGCCCGGGACCTGCTGCGCACCACCCCGTGCCACCTGGAACGGGGATGTTGTGCGGTTGTGCCGGCCGGACACGCGGGAAGTCCCCGCCGCCCAGGGAACAAACCGCGAACCAGCGGGCGCTAGGCTGGGTCGCGACCGGGGCCATAGCCCAACTGGCAGAGGCACATGGTTTAGGTCCATGACAGTGTGGGTTCGACTCCCACTGGCCCCACTCGACCAAAGGGGTGCCCTGCTCGGCGGGCACGCCCTCGCGGTTTTCGATCACCGATGGCCGCGGCCACCCGGCCCGCTGGCGCTGGTCACCACCGGTCCCAGTGCAGGACCTCGGCCCGGCTGACGCGCCTGGCCGGCCGGAAGTCGGTGCCCAGGGTGAACGCCAGCGGGATCAGGGCGGCGAGCATGACCTCGTCGTGCGGTACCCCGAGCACCCCGGCCAGCTCGCGTTCCAGCGGCGCCTGCGCCGTGGTCCAGACCGTGCCCAGGCCGCGCTCGCGCGCGGCGAGCATGAAGCTCCACACGGCGGGCAGGATCGACCCCCAGGTGCCGGCCTGCTGCTCGACCGGGGCGCCGTCGGTGCGGCCCTCCACCGCCGGGACGACGATGGCTGGCACCCGGTGGATGGTGGCGTAGAGGTGCTGGACGCCGTCGAAGATCCGGCGCAGGGACTCCGGGTGGGCGTTCATCCGGCGCAGGTCGTTCGCGGTCAGCGGGCTGCCCTCGGCGAGCTGGACGGCACGGCGGAAGATGTCGGCCACGGCGGCCCGCTGGGCGGCGTCGGTGACGACCAGGAAGTGCCAGCGCTGCCGGTTGCGGCCGGTCGGGGCCTGGGTGGCCAGGTCGACGCACTCCTCGATGAGTTCGCGCGGGACCGGCCTGGTCAGGTCGAGCCGCTTGCGCACCGCGCGGGTGGTGGACAGGACCTCGTCGGCGGACAGGTTCAGTGACATCGCGGTCTTCCTTCCGGGTCAGTGGTGGGCGGGGGCGGGGGTGGACCGCGGGGTGCGCTGGGCCGGGCGGATGCCCAGGGCGCTGACGACCGCGCCGACCAGGGAGAAGCCGCTGGCGGCGAGGAAGGCGAGCCGGTAGCCGGTCAGGCCGGGCACGGTGAGCAGCGCGGCCAGCACGGCGACGCCGATGCCCGCGCCGACCTGGACGGCGGAGGTGATCAGCCCCGAGGCCAGGCCCTGCTGGTGTTCGGGCAGGTCGCTGACGGCGGCGATGTTGAGGCTGGGGAAGGACAGGCCGTTGCCGATGCCGTGCACGACCAGCGCGGGCGCCAGCACGGCGAGGTATCCGCTGGTCGGCTCGACGCGCAGGAACAGCAGGATGCCGCACGCCTGCAGCAGCATGCCGAGCGCGGCGGTCCGGCCCAGGCCCCACCGGGCGATCAGCTTTCCGGCGAGGTTGGCGGCCAGGAAGATGGCCAGGCCCATCGGGGCGATCGCCAGGCCGGTGGCCAGCGCGTCGTAGTGCAGCGTCCGCTGGAGGTGGAGCACGGCGGCGAACTGCCAGCCGATGGTGGCGCACGCCCAGGCGATCGCGGCGGTGTTGGCCGAGCGCACGCTGGGCACCCGGAACACGGCGAGCGGGACCAGCGGGTTCGCCTGCCGCCGCTGCACGAGCACGAACGCCAGCAGCAGGAGCACCGCGAGCACACCGGCCGGCCAGGCGCGCTCGGCCAGCGCGTACACGCCGAGCAGCACCGCGCCCGTGCCGGTGACCGCGCCCAGCGCGTCGAAGCCGCGACCGGAGCCGGCACGCTCCCCCGGCGCGATGACCAGGGGCGTGAGCACCACCACGAGCAGCGCGAACGGCACCGGCAGGAAGAACACCAGCCGCCAGCTCAGGTCGGTGAGCAGGCCGGACAGCACCAGCCCGCCGGTGTAGCCGGCCGCGCCGGCCAGCGAGTACACGCCGAGGGCGCGGCCGCGCTGGGCGGGGTCGGTGAAGGTGGTCGTGATCAGCGACAGCGCGGCCGGCGCGGTCAGCGCGGCGGCCAGCCCCTTCACGATCCGGGTCACCACGAGCGGCACGCCGCTGGAGAGCAGGCCGCCGGCCAGGCTGGCCGCGGCGAACACCGCCAGCGACAGCACGAACACGCGGCGCCGGCCGAGCAGGTCGGCCAGCCGCCCGCCGAGCAGCAGGAAGCCGCCGTAGGTGACGGCGTAGCCGGAGACCAGCCACTGCAGGGTGCCCTCGGTCAGGGACAGCTCGCGCCCGATGGCCGGGAGCGCCACACCCATCAGGGACAGGTCCATCGAATCCAGGAACACGGCGGTGCACAGCAGCACCAGGGCCGTCCGGCCACGGCCTCGCACATCGGGCACGTCTCACTCCATCTTCGGCCAAATCATCTTTCAGCAGACGATTTGCGACCATACGAATGGCGATCGTCTGCTGTCAAACAATTGACGCGAAGATGGTTCGTGGTAGCCTGCGGCCATGCCCACCAGGACCGGTGCCCGCGCGCGGACCACGTACTTCCCCCGGCTGGCGGCGGAACGGCCGGACATCGCCCTGTGCCGCGCCTCCACCGCGGTGGCGCGCGCCGCCGAGGCAGCGGCCGAGCAGCACGGCCTCGGCGTGGGACACCACCTGGTGCTGAAGATGCTCGCGGCGGTCGGGCCGTGCTCGCAGCAGGTGCTCAGCGAGGAGCTGCGCATCGACCGCAGCGTCATGGTCGGCATCGCCGACGAACTGGAGAAGGCCGGCTACGTCCGCCGCGAGCGCGACGCCCAGGACCGGCGCGCCTACGCGGTCACCATCACCACCCCGGGCCGGCGCGCGCTGACCAGGGCCGAGAAGGGCGTCCCCGCCTTCCTCGACCAGACCTTCGCCGCGCTCGACCCGGCCGAGCGGGACCAGCTCACCGCGCTGCTCGGCAAGCTCCTGGCGACCGACTCAACAGCGACCGACTGAACAGCGACCGTCTCAACAGCGACCACCCGAACCAGCGACCGGCCGAACCGGCGACCAGCCGAACCAGCGGCGGGCCGCTCAGCCCGGTTCGACCAGCCGGTGCTGGTAGGCGAGCGCGACCAGTTGGGCGCGGTCGCGGGCGCCGAGCTTGGCCAGCGCGCGGCTGATGTGGGTCTTGGTGGTGGCCGGGCTGATCACCAGCTCCCGGGTGATCTCCTCGTTGGACAGCCCCTGCGCGGCGAGCGCCACCACCTCGCGCTCCCTGGTGGTGAGCTGGTCGAACACCTGGTGGTTGACCGTGGCCGCCGGCCTGGTCGAGCGGGCCAGCAGCCGCCTGGTCAGGCCGGGTGAGAGCAGCTCCTCCCCACCGGCCACCACCCGGATGCCGTGCAGCAGCTGCGCCGGGTCGGTGTTCTTGAGCAGGAAGCCGCTCGCGCCCGCGGTCAGCCCGGCCACGGCGTACTCGTCCTCGTCGAAGGTGGTCAGGATCAGGACGCGCACGGCCGACAGCGCCGGGTCCGCGACCACCCGCCGGATGCCCTCGATGCCGTCCACGCCGGGCATCTGCACGTCCATCAGCAGCACGTCCGGCAGCGTGGCCCTGGCCAGTTCGGCCGCGGCCGCGCCGTCGCTGGCCTCGCCGACCACGGTCATGTCCGGCTCGCTGTCCACGAGCATCCGGAAGCCGCCACGCACCAGTGCCTGGTCGTCGGCGATCAGCACCTTGATCATCGGTCTCCTCCCGGCTCCCCCTGGACCGGCAGCGCGCACCGGACCTCGAACCCGCCGTCCACCGGCCCCGCGGTCAGGGTGCCGCCCAGCTTCTCGGCCCTGGCCCGCATGCCCTCGATGCCGTGCCCGCCCACCGCGGTGGCCGCGCTCCCGCCACCCGTGCCGTTGTCGCGCACCACGACCTCCAGCACGTCGCCGTAGGTCAGCTCCACCCGCGCCGCCGTGGCGCGCGCGTGGCGCCGCACGTTGGTCAGCGACTCCTGCACGATCCGGAACGCCGCCAGGTCCACCGCCACCGGCACCGCCCGGTCCGCACCGCGCACCACCAGGTCCACCCGCACCCCGGCGGTGTCCAACAGCTTGTCCAGCCTGGCCAGGCCGCCGGCGGCGGTGCGCGGGTCCGCCGAGCGCATCAGGCCCAGCAGCACGGACACCTCGGTCAACCCCTCGTCGCTGATCCGCTTGATGGTGTGCAGCGCCTCGGTGGCCCGCTCGGGCTGGCGGCCCATGATGTGCGTGGCCACGCCGGCCTGCACGCTGATCGCCGCCATGGTGTGGCCGAACACGTCGTGCAGCTCGCGGGCGATCTCCAGCCGCTCCTCGGCAGCCTGCCGGCGGGCCTGGTCGGACCGGGACTGCGCGATCCGCTCGGCCCGCTCGCGCGCCCCGGCCGCGAACGCCCGGTGCGAGTGCACGGCCGCGCCCAGCGCGGTCGCGGCGGCCTCCAGCGGCACGGCGTTGAACACCTGGTCCCCCAGCCACTCCCCGTCCAGCGCGAACCGCACCGTGAGGACCGTGACCACCGCGGTGGCCAGGCCACCGGCCACGCCCGCCCGCCAGCCCCGGTGCGCGGCAAGGGTGTAGCAGCCGATCAGCGGACCCGCGGTGATCAGCCGACCGGGGTAGGCGTGGAACCAGGCGGCGGTCGCCAGGTTGACCACCACCAGGCAGGCGACCGGGAACCGCCGCCGGACCGCCACCGCCCCGCCGGCCACCAGGGCGAGGGCGAGAGCACCCGGGTCCAGCGCACCGGTCGGCCCCGGCGGCCCCCAGCCGAACAGGCCGGCGGTGAGCACCAGGGCGGCCAGCCCGGCGCCCAGCGCGATGTCCGGGGCGGTGTCGGCCAGTCGTCGCACGTCCTACCCCTCCAGCGTGATCAGCGCGCGCATCCCCCGCGCCGCGAACATCGTGCCAGTCGCCAGGTCCCGGACCCAGGTGACCACCGCGTACCGGCCGGCGGGCAGGTCGGCGGACAGCACCGCGGAGCGCCCCGGCGACAGCGGCACCACGCCGGTCGGCCCACCCGTGAACGGGTAGCCGGCGGGGTCGCGCCCGGCGTCCACCGCGGTGAAGAACGCGTCCAGGTCCGCCAGCGTGGTGCCGGGCCGGACGGGCATCAGCATCGCCTCGTTGTGCTGGCGCGACAGGTTCACCACCCGCACCGGGCCGGACAGCACCGCCGGCGCGTCGAACGCCCCGTCGCGCAGCACGATCCGCGCCGCCGGCACCGGGACCGGCACCGGAGCGGTGGGCCCCGGCAGCACCCGCACCCGGCGCACGCGCTCCGCCAGGTCAGGCAGGCCCACGTCGCGGAAGTCCACCAGGTAGTGCTCGCCCGGACTGACCCGCAGCGTCGCGGCCGCCGGCACGTCCGCGACGGCCACGCCACCCAGCATCTCCACGTCCCGCGCCACGGCCTGGCCACCGGCGATCGGGTCGTCACCCATCGCGCGGGTCAGGTCGGCCAGGTACCGGTCCAGGCTCACGCCGGGCCGCAGGCGGACCAGCCCGAGCCACGCGCCGTCCGGATCGGTGGACTGGACGCGGAAGGTCACCGCGCCGGCCGGCAGGGTCGCCGGCGCGGCGAACCCCTCGGGGGTGACGGCGATGGACACGTCCCGGGTCCGCGCGGGCGCCGCCTCCACCGCGGCGGGGGTCTCGGCCGGGGACACCTCGACCGGGGACACCTCGGCCGGGAACGCCTCGGCCGGGAACGCCGGGGCCACGGCCAGCATCGGGCCGACGAGCAGGGGGATCAGGAATCGCTTCATGGCGGCAACGCTGCCCGACCGGCCCCGGTCACCGCGTCAGCCCGGCGCCGACACCGCCCGCCTACCGCTGCGGGATGACCCTGCGACCCCGGGAGTACGCGGGAGTTTGCCGTGCAGGGCTGACGTGCTCGGACGGTGATCTCCGCAGGATTTCGGGCCATGCGACGACGGAACTTCCTCGCCCTGACCGGACTGTTCGCCGGGCTCGCGCTGACCGGGTGCGGCGGCGCGGACGGCAACACCGGCACCCTCGGGTTCCGCAACGCCCTGCGCATCCCGCCACTGCTCGACCCCGCCGCCGGCGCGGACGGCGTCCGGCGCTTCGACCTGCGGCTGCGCCAGGGCCGCAGCGAGTTCCTGCCCGGCAAGTCCACCCCGACGTGGGGCGTCAACGGCGACTACCTCGGTCCGACCCTGCGGGCCAGGCGCGGCGACCGGGTGGCGATGGCGGTGACCAACGAGGTGGGCGAGCCGACCACGCTGCACTGGCACGGCATGCGGCTGCCCGCCAGGATGGACGGCGGCCCGCACCAGACGATCCAGCCCGGCGGCACGTGGAGTCCGGAGTGGACAGTGGACCAGCCGGCGGCGACCACCTGGTACCACCCGCACCCGCACGGCACCACCTCCCAGCACGTGTACCGGGGCCTGGCCGGCCTGTTCCTCCTCGACGACGACCACGAGGTGGCCCTGCCGAAGACCTACGGCACCGACGACATCCCGTTGGTCATCCAGGACAAGAAGTTCACCGAGGACGGGCGGCTGGACGAGGACTTCGGCGGCACCTACGGGCTGTTAGGCGACCAGCTCCTGGTCAACGGCACCTACGACCCGCACTTCCAGGTGACCACCACGCGCGTCCGGTTCCGCGTGCTCAACGGCTCCAACGCGCACGTCTACCACCTGGGTTTCGCCGACAACCGGGTGTTCCACGTGGTGGCGAGCGACGCCGGCCTGCTGGCCCGCCCCGCCCCGGTGGACCGGCTGCGGATCAGCCCGGGCGAGCGGTTCGAGATCGTGGTCGGGTTCGCGCCCGGCGAGCAGGTGCTGCTCAAGGGCTTCAGCGGCGACGAGGAGATCGACCGGGGCGACTACGACATCCTCCGCCTGGTCGCCGCCGCACAGCTCGCGCCGTCCGCCGAGCTGCCCCAGGTGCTCACCCCGCTCGCCCCACCGGCCGTCGGCGCAACGGTCCGCAGGTTCCGGCTGGGCGGGACGAACATCAACGGCCGCGAGATGGACATGGCCCGCATCGACGAGGTGATCCCGGCCGGCGCCCACGAGGTCTGGGAGGTCGACAACATCACCTTCGCGCACAACTTCCACATCCACGACGCGGTCTTCCGGGTGCTCGACGTGGACGGCGAGGAACCACCCGAACACCTGCGCGGCCCGAAGGACACGGTGTTCTCCCCGGGCAAGACCCTGACCCGGCTGGCCGTGGAGTTCGGCAACCACGTCGATCCCGCGATGCCGTACATGTACCACTGCCACATCCTGCGCCACGAGGACCGGGGCATGATGGGCCAGTTCGTGATCGTCGAACCGGGCACGGAGAACAGCACGCCCCGCGAACTGCACTCGGCCGGCCACCACTAGGCCGGCGCTACCGGGTTCGGTCCGGCCATATTCGGTGGGCCCGCCGGGGGCCGGCGACTACCCTGACCGGGCGGTTTCACCAGCAGCAACCCGGGGGAGATCCGATGACCGCTGTCCCACAGCACGCGCCGGCACCGGTCACCACCGAGCGGCTGGTCCTGCGACTGTTCACCGCGGACGACATCGACGACCGGTACGCGTACCAGTCCCTGCCCGAGGTCGCCCGCTACCTCTACCGCCCGCCGCTCACCCGCGAGGCCTGCGCCGAGGCGATCGCCGCGCGGGCCGGTGGCACCGCGTGGCAGGCCGACGGTGACGCGCTCCTGCTGGCCGTGTGCCGGGCCAACGAGCCGGGCGTCATCGGCGAGGTGGTGCTCAACCTCCGGAGTGCGCGCGCCCGCCAGGCCGAGATCGGCTGGGCCTTCAACCCGCGCCACACCGGACACGGCTACGCCACCGAAGCCGCACGCGCCCTCGCCTCGCTGGCCTTCGACAAGTTGGGAGTTCACCGGATCTTCGCCCGGATCGATGTCCTCAACACCGCGTCGGTGCGCGTGTGCGAACGGCTCGGCATGCGCCGCGAGGCCCACCTGATCGACAACGACCTCGACGGAGACCGCTGGGGCAGCGAGTACATCTACGCGACCCTCGCACACGAGTGGCAGAACTGATTCCAGCTGTTCCACGGCACGCGGCCGGCGCCACCCGCCCGACACCGGACGGCCCCCTGCCCAGGAGTCCCGGACAGGGGGCCGCGCTCGCGCTCGTGATCAGCTGTCGAGCCGACCCGACTTGATCGCCGCCAGGAACCCGGCCAGCTCAGCCCGCCCAAAGGTCAGCACCGGGCCGGCGGGGTTCTTCGAGTCACGAACACCAGCCACATCGCCGGCGTGAGCCAACTCAACGCAGTTCTGCCAGTTACCGTTGGAGCGACTGGACTTTCGCCACTCCACGTTTTCAAACATCTGCGACTCCTTCCCAGGTGTCGAGAGATGGCTCTCTCAGTCAACGGTAACGCTTGGCCACCTCCGCCATGAACTCCCTGCTGGCACTCGGGCTCAATGCGGCGGCAGTCAGGCGAGACCAGAGGTGACCGTAAGTAGCCACCGCCTTCTTGTCATCCAAGTACCGATTAGTGTCGACGCCTTCGATATAGGCGAACTCCAAGGGGCCAGCAGTGCCAGGCGAAGGAATCCTTAGCAGGACGAATCGAAATCCGACCAGCGCTGCTACATTAGCTCGGGTTTCGAATGGCAGAACCTGAATCTGCACGTTACCCAACCGCGACAACTTGATCATGTGATCGATCTGCTCACGCATGATCTCCGGACCGCCGTACCAGCGAAGCAAACTCGACTCCGAGATGACGAACTCCGCCTGCAGCGGATTCTCCCGGTGCAGCACCCGCTGGCGCAGCAGGCGGGCTTGCACACCGTTCTCGATGTCGTCCTCGTTAAGTTCTGGGCGCTCCGCGTACAGCGCTCGAATGAACGACTCAGACTGCAGCAGCCCAGGCGGGACCTCGGATTCGACCGTGCGGACGAGGTCCGCGTCTTGCTCCATCTCAACGTACTGGCGGAACTGATCAGGATGGATGGCCCTGTATCCAGTCCAGTTTCCCCGTTGATGGTTGTTGCGGCGCAGATCCATCATGAACTCGATCAACTCTGGGTCGCTGACACCGTACGCGTCCAGCAGCAGCTTCAGGTCACCCACGCCGATACCGCGCTTACCGTTCTCCAACTCGGTGAACTTGGCTTGCGGCTTCTCGATCACCTTGCCGGCCTCCTCCTGTGTCAGGCCAGCTTGCTCACGTAGATGCCGCAGCATGTGTCCCAATTGCAGCTTGCGCACAGTAGGCGTGGCCATGCGGTTCCTCCCGGACCTGACCCGAGGATGAGGACGACAGGCACATCTTGCCGCCCACCCAGGGTGCGCCCACCGCTCACCCGATTGGTGGGGTACCTGTCCTGGGGTACTCCAGGTTAATCTGATCACGTTCTATCTGGGGTACCCAGACTTGGAGACCCCTGGAGCCATAGGAACCAGTCGGCCGCACATCGGACGGCTGGGTCGCTTCTGCTACTCGGGGGCGGACGCAACTCCCTACCCGGCAACCCGCCGCCCCTTGACCTGCCCCGTCCGACCACGGGGCATCCCGGGCGACGGCGTGCCGCCGCCCACCCGGACCGGCAGGACGGTCGAGCGCGTGCACGCGCCCCGGCGTGCTCCCGTCCTGCCGGCCCGCCTCACACATGGAGGTGTGGCGCGATGACAACGGCGAATCAGCGCACGTTCCGGTGGTGGCCGGTGGACAACGGTCGGCACGCGATCCCCGGTGGGCTCCAGCCCGGGGCCAGCGCCGAGACGCTGTGCCGCCACCCCGTGACCATGCCCGCCGAGAAGCCGACCTCGCTCCAGTGGCTGTGGCCCACCTGTTCCATCTGCTACGAGCGGGCGCGCGACTACACCCACGTCGCGCTCACCGAGGGCTACGACGGCCGGTGTCAGCCGTGACCTGGCAACCCTTACCCGACCGGTGACCCGTCCCCTTCTCCTTCTCCTTCTTCTCCTTCTCCTTCTCCCGCCCGGCAGCGGGAATCCCCCCACGGGCGCCCGTGTTCGCGCGGTTCGGCGCCCCGCACCGCAACAGGTGACGTGATGACAGATTCCACTGTGGACTACCTGTGGCTGTCCTTCGCCAAGGACGGCAGGGAGCACGCCGTGTTGACCGAACGATCCACACCGGACAGCCAGGGCTACCTCGACGCCGTCTGCACGAAGGTGTTGAGCGCCAGCATGACCACGCGCGTCGACAGCCCCTCGGCCAACGTCTGCCCGTACTGCTTCTCGGCCACGGACGACAAGATCGGCGACCCCGACACCCGCGAGCGGGAGGGAGCACCGGGATGACCCCCGACGACATCGAGCTGCACCGGCACATCGTGCAGAAGACCGCCGAACTCGCCGAGTTCGGTGACCGGATGACGACTCGACAACCGCCCACTGTGGACGAGATGCGCCGGCTCGGCCGGCGCCTGATGGGTTTGGGCGCCGCACTGTGCGACCGCGCCCGCGCGGAGTCGCCCGTGACCCAGCAGTGCTCGCCGGTCGTCAACCTGTGCGACTGGTTGTCCGGCGCTCGCCAGCGGACCGGTGAACTCGTGGGCGGGATGGCTGAGCCGATGGCCAAGGCGCTCGCCGCCGTTGGGCGCTGGCGCCAGCTGGCGGACCGGCGGATCGCCGGCGGCATGCCACCTGCCGAGGCGGAGCGACGCGCCCGGATCAGGCTGGCCGCGGAGCGACGCGCGAAGTGGCCGCGCCTGCGCACGTGGGCGCCGGGCGATCCGGAACCCGAGATGCGACCCAGTTGGGGCGTCTACGACATCGACGGCACGGTCTGGCTGTGCAAGCCCGACGGCCTGATGCACCTGCACTCCGCTGAACGCCGTCGGTTCGCCGATGTCCGGATCACGGTTGAGGAACCCCTGACCTGGGCGGAACTGCTGGAGCGGTACGGCCCGGCCACGGAGCGGCGGGCCCCGAGAACCCAGTGGTTGCCATGACCGTCCGCACCCGGCTGCTGGTCCTGCTCCCGCTCGGCGCGTTCACCCTCGGCCTGTCCCTGGGCAGGACGGACCCCGCTGACGCCACCATCCGAAGTGGACTAGTCGTCCTCGGGGACCCCGTGGGCCGCGGCCGCCTCCGTGCGGGCGCGCAGCAACTCGTGCGAGCGAAGTGGCATCTCAGGGTTCCGGTGAACTGGCCATTCTGAGATGCCACATTGTGCTGCGAACATGTGCGGAGAGCCGCTTCTCACCTGATGGGAACATTGCATGTACGTCCCTCGTCACTTCGCGGCGGAAGACGACGCCGTTCACACGCTGCTGGCATCGCATGGCGCGGCTGACCTGGTGACCGCGACCGCGGACGGCCTCGTCGCGACCATGCTGCCGTTCTTCTACGACCACGAGCGCGGCAGGCTCCTGGGGCACCTGGCGCGCAACAACGATCAGTGGCGTCAGGCCGTGATCGGTGACGCGTTGGTCATCGTGCGTGGACCGGATTCCTACATCACACCGTCGTGGTACGCCTCGAAGGCAGAGCACGGCCGCGTTGTGCCCACGTGGAACTACATGACGGCGCACGTGTACGGAACCGTCACGGTGCATCACGATCCTGACTGGCTCGCCGATGTGGTGCGGCGCCTCACCGACAAGCACGAAGCCCAACGACCGCATCCCTGGTCAGTCAATGACGCGCCGCCTGAGTTCATCAGTGGTCAGCTGCGCGCCATTGTGGGAGTCGAAGTGGCCATCAAACGCATCGAGGCGAAGTTCAAGCTCAGCCAGAACCGCCCAGCAGCCGATATCGACGGAGTGATCAACGGGCTGCGGGAAGAGGGAGACGAGGCGGGCGCGGCCGCGATCGAAGAGCACGTCGCACCCAAAGCACCGCGCCGGCCCGCACCGCACAACAGGCGAGGACCTGAATCCGCAAACTAGCCTTGGACCGCCGACACCGTGATCGTTCGAGCTACCTCGCGGATCGCGGTTCAGCAGCATGCACCACCGCGAACTTCGGTTGGACGAGACACCACCCACCGGGGCGCGGCGCTCAGCGCCCAGCGCGCCGGCGGCCACGTTCGCGACCGCTGGGCCCCGACGGTGCAACGACCCCGTGCGCGCCAGCCTGGTGGGCTGCGGGGGCGTGGTCATGGGTGCGGGGACGCGTACGGCTCGGCGTCGAACTCCGCGGTGGGTGGCAGCTCGCCCGCCAGATCGAGTCGCCAGGCGTGGTCGGGGCTGGACGCGGTGGCGCACGCGGTGCACTCGACGTGCAGCACACCGTCGCGGCTGGTGGTCCGGTAGCCGGTGGTGGGCAGCACGTGCCGGCCGCTCGGGCACCGCATGGGCAGGACGAGCACCCTGTTGCCCGTTCCGTCCACGCGGTAGCGCGCCCGGCCGTGCGAACGGGGCCGGGTGACGATGCGGGGTTCGCCGAGTCGTGCCATGCCCGACAGCCTAGCTCGCATCGAACTGGTGTTCGAATCGATCACGATGACGAAGCCCCCTCCCGCGACTCGGCAGGAGGGGGCTTCGCCGGGCTGGCGCTGGCGCGTCACGCCCTCGGGTCGAACAGCCAGGTGGCCTGGTAGCCCGGGCCGACCATCAGGCTGGAACGGCCGATCCGGTGCTCCTCCCCGGCGAGCTGGCGCTTGTTGAGCGAGAAGGTGACCTGCTTGAGGCCCGCCTGGTCGCGCGGCACGGAGTCGAACCGGATCAGGGTGCCGCCACCGGAGGCGAGGACGCCGCCGTCCGCGGTGAACTCGACGGTGTACCCGCCGGCCCGCAGCAGCGGCACGGTGTTGGCCAGGTCGCGCGCGGTCACCCCGATGCGGATGCCGGTGATGTCCTTCATCAGGTGGTTCTGGTAGTCGTCGGGCAGGTAGCGCTCCCGGCTGACGTCACCGGGGTAGCTCTCCGGCTCGGTGTTGCTGCGCGGGTCGGCGAAGTACTCCGGGAAGTACTCCATCCCCCACGGGTCGAAGGCGTCGTACTGGTCGCCGGTGGTGCGGATGGTGTCGAACCAGGGCACCGGCACGCCGTCGCCGAAGTCGCGGGTCTGCCGGTACTCGAACGGGTTGGCGATCCCCTGGTCGCGCAGCCGCTGGGTCACCGTGGCCAGGTCGCCGACGTGCTCGGTGGAGACCCCCAGTCCGGCGGAGCCGAACTCGGCGTCCTGGCCGGGCAGGTCGCCCTCGCCGAACAGCTCCAGGTAGGTCTCGCGGCCCTTGAGGTAGCGGCCGGTCCAGGTCATGCCGCCACCGGTGGTGGTGCGCACCTCGAAGTTGGCGAAGTCCCGCAGGTAGTCCGAGTGCTCGATGGCATCGGCGGTCTCGCGGTCCACCACGCTGTAGGCGTGGTTGAAGAACAGCAACTGGCTGGTGCTCGGCGTCTGGCTCTGCTCGGCCAACGCCGTCCCCGCGCCAGCCTCGACCGCCCCGGTGAGGGCGACGGCGAGACTCGCGGCGAGGACCGTGGTCATCCGTAACTTCCGGCGAAACAACATGGCCGGTGATCATAATGCGGAAATCAACCGTTAACTGTTAACAAGCAACATACGCCCGGCCTCGATGTGGTCTCGGCGGACCGATGAATCACGGGGCCGACGCCGGTCCACACCAACGAGAACCCGTCCGGCGACCCCGAGGAGACCCCGTGATCGACCTGGAACCGGCCTGCCAGCGGATGACCGACCTGCTGGCGGGGATCACCGCGGACCAGCTCACCGCCCCCACGCCGTGCACCGAGTACCGCGTCGGCGACCTCGTCGACCACATCGACCAGGTGGCGACGATGTTCACCGCGATCGCCCAACGGGACAGCGGTGGCCTTCCGGACGACGGCGATCTCGTGGCCGGCGGTGATCTCGCACACAGCGGTGATCTTCCGGAAAACGACGGCACATCGGACACCGCGCACCGCGGCCCGGACTGGCGGAACGGTGTGGACCGGCACGTGCGGGCGCTCGGCACGGCGTGGGGCGAGCCCGCCGCCTGGGCGGGCAGCACCGACGTGTCCGGGCTGGAACTGGCCAACGAGCTGTGGGGCCGGATCGCGCTCACCGAGCTGGTCGTGCACGGCTGGGACCTGGCCACCGCCACCGGCCAGCCCTTCGACCTGCCCGAACCCACCCTGCGGGCCTGCCTCGACCACGTGGTCGAGTTCGTGCCGAACGCTCCGCTGCCCGAGTTGTGGGGTCCGCCGGTGGCCGTCGCCGCCGACGCCCCGCTGCTCGACCGGATCGTGGCGGTCACCGGCCGGACCCCGTAGCCGACCCGCCGGCCGTCAGAACATGCCGTGGGGGTTGGCGGGCTGCTCGGGGACGGGCTGCACCACGTCCCAGTGTTCGGCGACCAGCCCGTCGCGCACCCGGAAGATGTCCACGGCCGCGAGGTCACCGCTGGGCAGGCCGATCCGGTTGTGCACGGCGACCAGCTCGTCGTCGGCGATCACCCGGCGGATGTCGGTGCCGGCCGCCAGCAGGGCCGCGCCGGCCGGGGTGCGGAAGAAGTCGGCGAACGCCTGGGCCCCGCTGGTGGCCGAGGGGTCGTGCGCCACCCGGGGGTTGTGCGAGACGAACTCCGGGTGCAGCAGGGCGAACGCGGCGTCGATGTCACCCGCGGCGAACCACGCGAACAGGTCCAGCACCAGGCGGCGGTTCGCGTCGGCGGTCGAATGGGTCATGGCAGGGTCCTCCTCGCGGTCGTGTCCGTGTTCGCCATCCCGACGGATGGCGCGGCCGGCGCGTCACGCGTGACGTCGGCGGGCCGGGAAACGTCGTGGTTGTCGGCAACGCGGGGCAGGACGGGAAGGAGGTGCCCGTGGACGGGTCGGAGTTCGAGCGGCACCGGGCGGCGCTGTTCGCGGCGGCGTACCGGATGCTGGGCACCCGCGCCGACGCCGAGGACGTGGTGCAGGAGGCGTGGCTGCGGTGGAGCCGGGTCGACCAGGACGCGGTGGCCGAGCCGCGCGGCTACCTGTTCCGGCTGGTGACCCACCTGGCGGTGGACCAGTTGCGCCGGGTGAAGGCGCGCCGGGAGGCGTACGTGGGGCCGTGGCTGCCCGAACCGCTGGTCACCGCGCCGGACGACCTGGCCGAGGACACCGAGCTGGCCGAGTCGGTGTCCATGGGCCTGCTGGTGGTGCTGGAGACGCTGGCGCCGGTCGAACGCGCGGTGTTCGTGCTGCACGAGGCGTTCGGGTTCAGCCACGCCGAGATCGCGGAGATGACCGGGCGCACCGAGCGGGCCGTGCGGCAACTCGCCTACCGGGCCCGCCAGCACGTGCTGGCCCGGCGGCCGAGGCGCCGGACCGACGCGGCCGAGCATCGCGCGGTCACCGAGCGGTTCCTGGCCGCTGCCCTGGGCGGCGACCTCACCGCGCTGCTGGACGTGCTGGCGCCGGACGTGGTGCTGGTGGCCGACGCGGACGGCAGGTCGGAGACGCCGAGGCAGCCGGTGCGCGGCCGCCGCGAGGTGGCCGACTACCTGGTGGCCGTGGCCGGGTTCTGGCCGGCCGACCTCGGGGTGGCCCTCCGCCGGGTCAACGGCGGCCCTGGCGCGCTGATCACCGCGGCGGGCCGGCCGTTCCTGGTGTTCGCCTTCGACGTGGCCGCCGACGGACACCGGGTGCGCGAGATCAACGCCGTGCTCAACCCGGACAAGCTGGCCGCGCTGTGACCACCGCCGACGCATCTGGTCCACAGTGGATGGTGAGTCGCGGTCGCGCGCCGGGGCCACCCGCCCCGGACTGGCCGCGCTGGCGTTGTGCCGGTTTGCCGGCGGGCGGTGTGGGACAGCGAATACCCTGGCCGGCGTGAGCCTCGCCAGCACCGACACCCTGGTCGTTGAGCAGCCCTGGTCGTTCGGCAGCCTGCTGTGGCGCACCCGCTACCGCGCCACCGCCTACGACGGCCAGGACCGCCCCGTGGCGGTGGTGGCCGAGCGGCGCGGCCCCGGCCTGCTCGCCCCGGTGCGGCTGACCGGGCTGTCCGGCCGCACCCCGTTCGACCTGCGGGTGTGCACGCCGGACAGCCGGGAGGTGCTGGGCATCCGCAAGGGGTTCGCGCTGCGCCGACCCCGCACCCACGTGCTCGGGCCGCGCGGCGAGCCGCTGGGGTCGATCCAGGCCGAGCCGGGCCACCGGTTCGCCCTGCTCGACGCGCACGGCCAGCGGATCTGCCTGCTCGCTGACGTGGCCGCGCTGGACATCCGCGCGCTGGCCCGACGCGACGGCCGGCGGGTGCGCCGGGACGTGCTGCGCGTCCGCCCCGGCACCCCCGAACCGCTGCGCAGCCTGGTGCTCGCCACCGGCCTGGCCTTCGACGTGGTGCGCAACGTCGGCACCTGGCACTACGCCAGCGGCGCCGCCAGCTCGCTGCCGGCCGGCTGACCGCGGCAGCGGCCGACCGGCTGACCGGACGGGAACGGCCGGCTACACCCGTTCCAGGAAGGTCGGCGGCTCGTCGTCATCGTCACCGGACGGCCTGCCTCGGCGTGGCTGGCCGGACTCGATGATCTCGTCGATGTCCTGCCCCTCCTCGATGGCCACGTAGGCGCGGCGCAGGTTGGGCAGGCCGGTGGCGAACGCGTCGCGCACGCCCGCGTCGTCCAGGACCCGGCCGGCGGCAATGTCCGACCAGGACAGTTCGCCCGCCTCGACCCGGCGTTGCAGGTCCTTCAGCTCCTTGGGCGCGCCCGGACCGCGCGCCACCCGCTCGATCTCCGCGATGTCCTTTTCGGACAGTCCGCTGGACCGGGACTGGACCTGGCTCGCCTCGGCCGCCGTCCTGTCCACATTGGCCAGTGCCGAGTCCACGTCGGCGAGCAGGGCCTGGAGTTTGGCGTTGTCGTAGGGAAACGTCACTGCTGGCCTCCACCTGACGAAGCGGGCGCCGGGCTGCCCGTACCGCCGCCCGAGCCACCACCACTGCCACCGCTGCCACCACTGCTGCCGCCGCCGTAGCGACCGGACGCGGCCGAGCCGGCCTTGCCCAGGCTGTAGCCGCCCAGCGCCGCGCCGAACGCCCCGGACTTGGCCGCCGCCGCGCCGTTGCTGTACTTCTGCTGGCCGTCCTGGAAGTCGTCGAGCACGTCGAGCGCGTCGTTGACGTCCCGCACGTCCTTGAGCTTCATCAGCGCGGTGCCCATGGCCTTGATGCCGTCGATCATCCCCTTGACCCCCTCGATCAGGGTCTGGATGGAAATGATGATCTTGCGGATGGCGTCCACGATCTGCACGGCGTCGTAGACCATCCACACCGCGCGCCCCCAGCCGACCACCGGGATCCAGGAGGTCATCGCCGCCTCGACCAGCTTGGTGACCAGCTTGTCCAGCAGGAACAGCGCGATCTTCGTGGCCTTGCGGCAGGTGTTGGCCATCGACTGGAACTTGTTGCCGATGATCCGCGCGACCTGCGAGTCGGCCTCGATGGCCACCACCCACATGGTGCCCATGCGCTGCTGGAAGCTGGTGGCCGCCGGGCCCTCCCAGTGCTGGGCCAGCTGCTCGGCGCCGCCGCCCACGTTGTGCCGCACCGCGTCCAGCGCCTTGGCCACCTGGTCCCAGGCGTTGGCGTTGGCGTCGATCTTCTCGAAGTCGCCGAGCAGCGGGTTGATCAGCGACTCGACCAGGTTCTCGCCGGTGACCTTCTCGTAGATCCAGTTGACGCCCTGGATCTTCCAGCCGGCGGCCTCGATCAGCTCCTTGGTCGTCTGGCGGCCCGGCCGGTCCTCGGCCGGCGCGTTCAGGGCGGCGGTCGGGTCCTCGACGTCGGCGTAGGCGGTCACCGGGCACCCCCGGTCTTCGGCGCGGCCGCGGCCGCGTCGAGCTTGGTGGCCACGCCTTCGAGGCCCTGCCGGCCCAGCGCGTCCACCTTCTCGTAGGTGTCCGCGGTCTTGTTCAGCGCCTGCGCCTCCTTGACCATCTTCGAGTTGGCGAAGTCCAGCGTCTCGCCGTACAGCTCGGCCACCCCGGTCACCACCGGCACCAGCAGCGACAGCAGCCCGGTGAAGCCGGCCGTGTCACCGCCCTTGCTGATCGCGTGGTCCTTGATGGTCAGGAAGTGCTGCGCGTTGCGGTCCAGCAGCTCGCCATAGCCGCGCAACTCCGCTGGCACCACGTGAAATCGTTCGGTCACTGCCACCCCTGCCTTCCGCCGGTCCCCCGATTCGCCGTCTGGGACGGACAACCGGTTCCGCCGGTTCCGTTGCTCATGCAACTAATGCCCGGGTTCGCCCGGTTCGGGCCGATCGGGTGCTCCGGCAGGAGCGCGACCAGCCGGGTGATCAGTAGCCGGCGTCCAGGTCGACCACGCCGATCAGCGGCTCGCCACTGGCGTAGCGGCGGATGTTGTGGGTCAGCCGCTCGTGGAAGTAGGCGCGCAGGGTGGTCTCCGGGTTGGCCACGTGCGGGGTGATGATGGCGCGCGGGTGCGTCCACAGCGGGTGGCCGTCGGGCAGCGGCTCGGGGTCGGTCACGTCCAGCGCGGCCCCGGCGATCTCGCCCGCGTCCAGCGCGGCCACCAGGGCGTCGGTGTCCACCAGCGTGCCCCTGGCCACGTTGACCAGCCAGGCCGACGACCGCATCCGGCGCAGCTGCTCGGCACCGACCAGCCGCTCGGTCTGCTGGGTGGCGGGCGCGGCCAGCACCAGGTAGTCGCCCTGGGACCACACGTCGGCCGCGTCCGCCGCCGCGATGGTGCGCTGCGCGCCGGGCACCGGCCGGCCACTGCGGTTCACCGCCACCACCTGCCCGCCCAGCGCGCCCACCAGCGGGATCAACGCCCGGCCGATGCCGCCGCAGCCGACGATCACCACGGTGGCGTCGCGCAGGGTGCCCACGCTCGCGCGGAGTTCGTCCTTGCGCCAGGTGGTGGCCCGCACGCAGTCCGGCAGCCGCCGGGCCGCGGCCAGCATCAGCGTCAGCGCGTGCTCGGCCACCGGCCGGGAGTACGCACCGGTCGCCGAGGTCCACACGCGCTGCCGGTCCACGATGCCGTTGGCCAGCCACTTCTCCACGCCGGCCGAGGGCAGCTGGACCCAGCGCACCGAGTCGGGCAGGTCGGTGGGGAACTCAGCGGGGCTGGACGCGGTCCAGACCAGGGCGTTGGCGTCGTGCAGCGGGACCGGGTGGGCGCCGGCCTCCTGGGCGACGCGGGCGGCGCTGCCGGTGGGGTCGGGCAGCACGGCGATCCGCACGGTCTTGCTGTCCAGCGGCATGGGCGAAGTCCTCCCTGGTGTTCTGCGTGGTGTTCGGCGTCGGGTTCACCCTGGTGGCAGGGCCGGCGCGGGACCAGCTCCCGCTCCCTGCGCAGGGTAGGCCAGCGCCCGACGCGGCCCGTCGGCTCGGTGCCCCGGCGCGGGAATCGCGGGGCCACCGTTCAATTCCCACCGAGTTGGACTGAGCCTTGCGGCGAGAACGGCGGACGCGTTGGTTCGTTCGGCCTGAAGTCCGGCGACCGTTTGGCGCTGAGGTCGACCGCTTTGCCGGCGCGACTGGATCTGGTGGAGCATTCACGGCAGCCTGATAACCACGTGCGGACAGCAAACTGGCAGGTCAGCGGGGATGCGTTGGCGACAGGGCGAGCGATCAGTGCGGCAAGGCTTTTCCCTGTCCATTGGAATATCCACTGGATTCGCGACCGTTTCCCGACGGCCGCGAAATCCGGTTCAGCGGAATCCCGCCCAACGACATCCTGTTCAGCGACACCTGCCCAGCGACGATCCACCCAACGACGATCTGTTCAGCGACAATCTGTTCAGCGACGGTCTGTTCAGCGACATCCTGCAGGGGGACCATGAACAACCTCCGCCACCTCACCGGCGCACCCGGTTCCGACTCACCCGGGGGCGCGGCCACTCCCCCGGGCGCCGGCGTCGGCGCGCGCTGGGCGGCCGACCACGCGCCGACGACGTTCGCCGACCGGATGCCCCGCGGTGAACTGCTGGCCCTGCTCGACCGGGGGCGGGCCATCCAGTACCGCCCCGGCGAGTACCTGATGCGCGAGGGCGAGGTCGGCGACTGCGTGATCGTGCTGCGCACCGGCCAGGTGAAGGTGGTGACCGGCGACGAGGACGGCACCGACCGGCTGCTGGGCGTGCGCGGCCGGGGTGAGCTGCTCGGCGAGATGGCCTGCCTGGACGGCCGGCCGCGCTCGGCGTCGGTGCTCGCGCACAGCGGCGTGCACGGGATCAAGGTCTCCCGGGACCGGTTCGTCCACTTCCTGGACCACCACCCCAGGGCCGCCCAGGAGGTCGCCAGGCAGGTGGTGGCGCGGCTGCGGGCGGCCGACCGCCGGCACATCAGGCTGACCTCGCACGAGGTCGGCACCCGACTGGTGGGTGTGCTCCTGGAGCTGGTCGGGGTCTTCCAGGACCAGGCCGAGGGCCGGGGCGTGGAGATCCCGCTCAGCCAGGAGGAGTTGGCGCAGCTGGCGATGGCCTCGGAGGTGTCGGCGCAGCGGGCGCTGCGGCCGCTGCGGACCCACCGGCTGGTGCGCACCGGCTACCGCCGACTGCTGGTGCCCTGCCTGCCCTGTTTCGTCCGGCTGGCCCCGGCCGTGCTGGCCGCCGGGCCGGACGCGGCGGCCACGGTGTTCGGCTGCGGCGGGGCCGCGGACTGCCGGTTCTGGTGAGCGGAGCGGTGCACGGGCCGGGCCAGCCGTCCACACTGGAGCCTGCCGTGGTCACGCGGTTGGCTGGCTGTCCGCCGGTGCGCTGGGCAGCGTCCACAGCGCCAGCAGCCGCAGCGCGTTGTGCGCCGGGCTGTCCGGCGGTGCGGTGAAGGTGATCAGCCGCTGACCGGATTCCCCCGGCAGCTCGAAGTTCTCGTAGTGCAGGCTGAGTTCGCCGACCAGCGGGTTGGCGAAGCGCTTCACGCCGTGGGTGCGCTGCTTCACGTCCCGGCCGGCCCACAGCCGACCGAACTGTCCACTGTGCACGGACAGCTCGCCGAGCAGCGCGGCGAGTCCGGCGTCCTCCGGGTGGCGGCCGGCGGCCAGCCGCAGGGCGCCCACCGTGGCCCTGGCCACCTCCGGCCAGTCCAGGAAGACCTGCTGGCTGGCCGGGTCCAGGAAGGCGAACCGGGCGAGGTTGCGCCGCGCGGGCGGGCTGGCGTCGAAGTCGAAGAACAGCTGGGTGGCCAGCCGGTTCCAGGCCAGCACGTCCATGCGGAAGTTGATGACCAGCGCGGGCACCTGCTGGTCCATCGCGGCCAGCAGGTGCGCCAGCTCCGGCCGGACCCGGGTGTGCGTGGTCGTGGTCCTGGCCCGAGCCGGCTCGCGGCGCCGCGACCGCAGCCGCGCCAGGTCCCGCAGGTGCGCCTGCTCCACCTCGGTCAGGTGCAGTGCCCTGGCGATGGCGTCCAGCACCTCGTCCGAGGGTCGGGTGGCGCGGCCCTGCTCCAGCCGCACGTAGTACTCCACGCTGATGCCGGCGAACTGGGCGACCTCCTCGCGCCGCAACCCCCGCACGCGGCGCCGGGGGCCACCGACCAGGCCGAGCTGTTCCGGACTGATCCGCGCCCGTCTGGACTGGAGGAACTTGCCCAGTTCGGAACCGTCTGCCATGCCGGTCAGTGTGCCCGACGAGCGCCGGGCGAGGGTGGTCCTGTCAGTACCAGTAACCGCGGTGCACGGGTTCACCAGTGGCTGGGCGGGACCGGCCGGGCTTGGCAGGGTTGGCGTGGCGGTGGACGGGCCGCCCGGCGATGCTGGGCTGACCCGCCCCGCCAGAGGTGAACACAACGCTGAACGCGGATCCCGAGGAGTACGACCATGTGCCACAGCACCGACAGCCGCCCGCCCGCGCCGCCCAACCCCGGCGAGGTCGCCGAGCACGGCCGGCTGGAGCTGACCGCGGCGGACGGCAACCGGTTCGCCGCCCACCACGCGGTCCCGGCCACGCCCAACGGCCGGAGCGTGGTCATCCTGCCCGACATCCGGGGCCTGCACCCCTACTACGAGGACCTGACCCAGCGCTTCGCCGAGGCCGGCTTCCACGCCGTGGCCCTGGACTACTTCGGCCGCACCGCCGGCATCGGCGCGCGCGACGACTCCTTCGACTGGCAGGCGCACATCGGGCAGGTGACCCCCGACCAGGTGCGCACCGACGTGGCCGCGGCCGTGGACTGGCTGCGCGAGCACGGCGCCGGAGCGGTGTTCACCGTGGGCTTCTGCTTCGGTGGCAGCCAGTCGTGGCGGCTGTCCGCCAGTGACCTCGACCTGGCCGGGGTGATCGGCTTCTACGGCAAGCCGGAGCTGGTCGACGACGTGGTGGACGACTTCGGCAAGCCGCTGCTGCTGCTGATCGCCGGGGCGGACGTGGCGACCCCGCAGGCGGAGTTCCGCCAGCTGGCCGACCGGCTCAGCGCGGCCGGCAAGGACTTCGCCATGCACGTCTACGACGGCGCGCCGCACTCGTTCTTCGACCGCTCGTTCGGCGACTGGCGGGACGCGTGCGCGGACGCGTGGCGCCGCATCCTGGACTTCACCGGTCACCACGCGTGACCGGTCCGGCCCGCGGCGGCCGCGTTGGTCCGGGCGGCCAGGTGCGAGTGGACCTCAGCCCTGGCCGCCCGGACCACCCTGGCGGTGGTGCTCGGCCGGCGGGTGGTCGGGATTCGCCGCCCGACCGGTCGGCAGCTTCTTCCCGGGGAACCAGGGCGTGCCCGGCTCGAATGTGCGGATGGTGTACTGGCGGTCCATCACGTTGTCCCAGTCACCCTCGACCAACTGATCGTCATAGGGCCGGTATTCGTACCAGACGGCGGTTTTCTCGTCCTTCAGGTAACCGGTGACATTCGGTTCCATTTCCTGGATCGGGTAACTGTAGTACTCGACCCGGCGTATCGCGGTGATTCCGTCGGGACTGTCCGCCTCGGCCACGAACAGGGCGCCGCCGGCGTGGTCGATGTGATCTTCTGTTTCCGCGTCCGGATCCTGCGTGCGAATGAGCTGGGGCTGGGCCTCGTGCAGCAGCTCGGCAATCATCTCGACCAGTGATTCGTGGGTGTAGGGATCACCGCCGTCGATCGGATACGACACGAACGAATAGTCCTGCCACAGCCGCTCCAGGTCACCGGTCCAGTCGTCCGGGCCGGCCGCGTGGATGTAGGTGAAGACCAGCCGGACGGCCGCGTCGGCCAGCACGTACGAGCTGACCTCGCGGCCGGACAGGAACAACGGGTCGTACTCCCACACGTTGGGCACGCCGGCCGCGCGCGCGTAGGCGGCCAGCTCCCCCTCGACCCGGTGGTTGGCGTAGTTCAGCGGGCCGGCCGGGAACGGCACGTCGCCCGCGGTGAGGTAGACCGTCCACACCTCCTTGCCGCCCTGGATGTCGGCGACAATGTCCGGATTCATGAAGAGCAGATCGTCGTCCGGGTGGGCGGAAAAGTTGACGACCGCATTCTTCGTTTCGGCTGATCTGGCGACCGGAACCGTGGGCATACCGGCAAGAGTCACGAGCGGGGCGGTGACCAACATCAACGTCGCCATGAGGGATGACCTGAGCCGCACGTGAGACCTCCCGCTACTAGGTCGTTGGTGCTCGCCGTTCGGCCAGCATTCCGAGTCTGTAGCCAGGACGGCCCGGAGTCGAGGAAGACACGGTCACGCGGACGGTTGTCCTCGAACACCCGCACAGGGACGAACAAATGATTCACCGGGACATATAACATGAGCCCGGGGAACACGCGCGGGCAAATCTGTTTTTCGATCCGTTCCAGCGAATTGATCTAATGGGGAACCGCGTTTTCGGGCGCATTGCCGACATATCACCCCGGCCGCCGCACCGGCGCACCCGGCCGGCGGCCACCCGGTCGAGGCACATCGCCACCACCAGGAACGTCACCGTCGGTAGTGGGCGTCCCTGGCGGCCCGGCCGGCCGACCCGGCTCAGTCCGCGGCGGCCGGCGTGTTGGACGTGTTATCGGCAGCCGCCGCCGGCCGGTTGAGCAGCATGGCGGCGATCTCGGCGAAGTACGGCGCGAGTTCGGCGAAGTCGGCCTCGGCCAGCCGCGGCGTGCGGATCACCGACCGCGCCACGCCGATGCCGAGCAGCCAGGCGCTCAGCAGCTCGGCGCGCAGTTCCCGGTCCGGCCCGGGCGACACCGCCGCGAGTTGGCGGACGTAGCTGTCACAGATCTGCTGCTGCAACTGGGTTCGCGCGTCCTCGTGCCCGGACGAGCGCAGCAGGGCGACGAACGGGTGTTCGCCGGCGTAGTCCGACCAGTCCGCGGCCACCGCCGAGCGCAGCAGCCACAGCGGCAGGTCCGCGGCACCCCCGTCGTCGCCGGCCTCCTCGGCACCGGCACCGGCACCGGCCGCGGCCCCGGTGCCGACACCGGCGGTGGCACCGGCCGCGACCTCGGCGCCGGCACCGGCGGTGACCTCGGCGAACAGCCGCTGCTTCGACCCGAAGTAGCGGAAGACCAGGGCGGGGTCCACGCCCACGTCCGCGGCGATGTCCCGCACGCCGGTGGCGTCGTAGCCGTCCCGGGCGAAGCGCAGGCGCGCCGCGGCCAGCAGCGCGGCCCGGGTGGCGGCGCGGTCGCGGCGGCGCGGCCGTGGTGACTCGGGTGTGCTCACGGGTCCTCCTGACCAAGTCCTCGACCGTTGACATCCGCCGACCCGGCTCACTACGGTCAGCAGAGTCATCAGTCGATGACTTTCCTGCCGGACCGGGTCGCGGTGACCGCGCCGGCCGACGTGTTCCAGGGAGAGTAACCGTGCGAACCGTGATCATCTCGGGTGGAACAGCGGGTATCGGCCAGGGCCTGGCCCGGCACCTGCTCGGGCGGGGCGACCACGTGGTGGTCATCGGCCGCGACCAGGCCAAGGGGCGTGCCTTCCGCGCCGAGGCCGACCGGCTCGGCGCCGCCGACCGGGCCACCTCCCTGACCGCCGACCTGAGCCTGGTCGCGGAGAACCGGCGGGTCATCGCCGCGATCGAGAACCGGTTCGCGCAGGTGGACGCGCTGGTGCTGGGCGCCCAGTTCTACCGGACCCGGCGGACCGAGACCGCCGAGGGATTCGAGCACACCTTCGCCCTGTACTACCTCAGCCGGTTCCTGCTGAGCTTCGGCCTGGAGCCGCTGCTGGCCAGGGCCGCCCGGCCGGTGGTGCTCAACATCTGCGGTCCCGGCGTGGAGGTGGGCGAGATCCACTGGGACGACCCGCAGCTGACCCGCGACTACCAGCCGCTCACCGCGATGTTCCAGGGCAGTCGGGCCAACGACCTGCTGGGCGTGGCCTTCGCCGAACTCGCCGGCACCGGCGCGGTGCCCTACGTGCTGGTCAACCCCGGTGGGGTCGCCACCAGCTTCGCCGGCGACTACGCCGACCAGGACCCCGTCCTGACCGCCCAGATCAACCAGTTCAGGCAGACCGCCGCGCCGGTCGAGGAGGCGATCGTCCCCCTGGTCCGGCTGCTGGACGACCCGCCGGCCGAGCCGCTCAGCGCGTTCCAGCAGGACCAGCGGCTGAGCCTGGACCACCCGGCCTTCGACCGGGCCAACGCCCTCCGGCTGCACCGGATGACCACGGCACTGCTGGGCGGGTGAGCGTCGGTGCCGTCGGCGCCCCGCGCTGGACGCCGACGGCAGTGGCCGCTCCGGGCACGGGTCAGGACAGCAGCATCAGTCCCACGACCACCGCGGCGATGATGACCACCGCGGCCACCACGCCGATCAGCACCAGGTTCTTGGGACCACCACCGGCATCGGCGTCACGCTCGTTCTTGGCTTTGTTGCGCCACTCGATGAAGCTTGTTTCCTCGCCGCTCATGGCCAGACATCGTAGGGGTAGCGGCACCGGCCCCCGCGCCGCGCGGGTCGTGCCGCCCAGCGCGTGGCGCGACCCGGTGCGGACCGGCGGGCCGGAAGCAATCGGCCGGTCGCGGCGTTGACACCGAGGTGAGCCGATTCTCCGCCGTTCCGTTCTCCGTCCTCGACCTCGCCCCCATCGTCAGCGGGTCGACCGCGACCGAGGCGCTGCGCAACACCCTGGACCTGGCCAGGCACGTGGAACGCCTGGGCTACCAGCGCTACTGGCTGGCCGAGCACCACAACATGCCGGGCATCGCCAGTTCGGCGCCGGCGGTGCTGATCGGCCAGGTGGCGGGCGTGACCAGCACGCTGCGCGTGGGTTCCGGCGGAGTGATGCTGCCCAACCACCCGCCGCTGGTGGTGGCCGAGCAGTTCGGCATGCTGGAGGCGCTGCACCCGGGGCGCATCGACCTGGGCATCGGCCGGGCGCCCGGCACCGACCAGACCACGGCCGCTGCGCTGCGCCGGTCCACCTCGGCGCTGTCCGCCGAGGACTTCCCGCAGCAGCTCAGCGAGCTGATCCACTACTTCACCCCGCCCGCAGAGGGCGAGCCAGCGCCGGCGATCACCGCCGTGCCCGCGGCCGGCAACCGCCCGCCGATCTGGCTGCTCGGCTCCAGCGGCTACAGCGCGCAGGTGGCCGGGCTGCTCGGCCTGCCGTTCGCCTTCGCCCACCACTTCAGCTCGGAGAACACCCTGCCCGCGCTCAAGCTGTACCGGGCGTCGTTCCGCCCGTCCGCCGAGCTGGCCGAGCCCTACGCCATGGTGGCCGTGTCCGTGGTGTGCGCGGACACCGACGAGCACGCCCGGTGGATCGCCGCGCCCAACGGGCTGTCCTTCCTGCAACTGCGCAAGGGCCGCCCCGGCCCGCTGCCCAGCCCCCAGGAGGCCGCCGACTACCCGTACACCGACCTGGAGCGGGAGATCGTCCGGGACCGGATGGAGTCGGCGGTGGTGGGCAGCCCGGACACGGTCGCCGAGGGGCTCACCGCGCTGCTGGACGCCACCGAGGCCAACGAGCTGATGATCACCACCATGGTGCACGACCACGCCGACCGGCTGCGCTCCTACGAGCTGGTCGCGAAGCTGCGCTGACCCGCCGGTTCGACGGCCGGGCCCGCTTCGGGTAGATCCGCCAGCACCGTCCCCGTCGCCGCGTCGGCGGCGGCCGGGTGGCGCGCGGGTGCTGGCGGATCCGGCGGGCCGGTGGCCCGACCGAGGGTCCGCGTCAGGCGCCCCCAGGGACAAGGCGGACGCGGCCCGGTGCCCACGCTAGGTGGCCCGCCGCGGAAACGCACCATCGTCACGCGGCTTTTTCCCCCTCGGCGGTGAGACAGAAGTCCCTGGTGACACCACGACCATGCCAACAAATGGGTGAAGCTCATCATCCGATGTAGCGGTTTGCGCACAGCGTGCGATGACCGTGACGAGCGCGCACGCCCCCCGACGCGCTCGTAGCCCGTACGGAGTTCCTCCGTTCGGGTCAATGCTCATCGGCCGCTACACGCGGCAGGCGTGGGCGGCGCACACTTCCTGTGGCGCCGCCCACGTTGTGCGCTGCCCTCATCACGGCTTGGCCACAGGCCGGCGGCAGGTCTGACTCGGCCCCTAACGTCAAGGGGTCCGACAACCGATTCACCTACATGGGCGGAAAGGTTCCGCCTCACACCGCTCGCGCGGAAAGGGTGAACTCCGTGAAGATCGTCAGGCTGGCCGCTGCTGTGAGCCTGGCCATCGCCGTTACCGGATGCGGACCGAACCAGGAATCCACCGGCACGTCGTCCTCGGCCACCGAGTCCTCACACAGCAACGGCTCATCTCGCCAGGAGGCGCCCGCGACGGCCGGAGCCACGGCCTTCGGCGTGTCCCGACTGTGGCAGAACGGTCTGGCCATCACCATCTCCGAGCCGAAGTCGCTGGCCCCCAGCGACACCGCCTACCCCAAGGCACCCCGGGCCGCCGTGTTCGAGGTGACCGTGAGCAACGGCGGCAGCAACCCCTACAAGCCCTCGGAACTGTCCGTCCGGGCGATCGTGGCCGGTGAGCACGCCCAGGAAGTGCTCGACTCGGCCCAGGGCCTGAACGGCATCGCCAGCGCGAACGAAGAGGTTCTTCCTGGCAAGCAGCTGACCACCACGCTCGCCTTCGCCATGCCGGAGCAGCGGGCCCCGGTCAAGGTCACCGTCCAGCCGAGCACGTCCTCCCAGGTCACCCCGGAGGCCGTGTACGAGGGCCAGGCCTGAGCGCTGCTCTCCTGGCGCGACCGACCAACCCCGGGCCCGCGACCCACACCGCCGTGGGCCCGGGCGGTCGTTGCACCGGCCTGTTCATCCCGCGGTCAGCCGTCCCGGCTACCGTCGACGCCATGAGCGAACCCACGCGCCTGTCCCCCGGTGACAAGGCACCGGACTTCACCCTGCCGGACAGCACGGGCAAGCAGGTGTCCCTGTCCGACTACCGGGGCGGCCAGGTCGTCGTCTACTTCTACCCGGCGGCGGGCACGCCCGGCTGCACCAAGCAGGCCTGTGACTTCCGCGACAACCTCGGCGACCTCAACGACGCCGGCTTCCAGGTCCTCGGCATCTCCCCGGACAAGCCCGAGAAACTGGCCAAGTTCGCCGCCGACGAGGGCCTGAACTTCCCGCTCCTCTCCGACGCCGACCGCGCGGTGATGACCGAGTGGGGCGCGTTCGGCGAGAAGCAGAACTACGGCCGCACCGTGCAGGGCGTGATCCGCTCCACCTTCCTGGTCGACGCCGAGGGCACCATCGCCAAGGCGCTGTACAACGTCAAGGCCACCGGCCACGTCGCCCGCCTGCTCAAGGACCTGCTCGCCTGACCCTGGTTCGCGGTGCTGGTCCTGTCCCCTGGTTGATCCTGTGGGCTGGACAGGAGCGGGCGCGGCGTGGCCCTCCGCACGACAGGTCGCCGCACCGAGCCCGCTCCTGGTGTTCGCGAGCCTTGTCAGCCTTCCGCGGTAGCCTGCGGCTCCTTGGTGTCCTCCGCAGCACCGACCTCGGGACGGGGCTGGTTCGGCCCGCGTCCCCGCAACAGGAGGCAGCACAGCGCGGCCACCACGAGCGCCGCGGCCGAGGCCAGCAGGGTCACCCGCATCGCCGTCACGTAGGCCGCCGCGAACGTTTCGTGGCCCACCCGCTCGAAAACGGCGGTGTCGGCGAGTGACAGGCCACTTGGCGCTGACGGTGGCCGGAAGCTGTCGCCGCCGGCCACCACGGCCTCGACGAACCGTGCGCGCAGCGCCACGGGCAACTGGCTCGCCCGTTCCTCCGCCGCGCCCCGGAGCACCGAGCCCAGACAGGCCGTCAGGACCACGCCCACCACCGCGGTGCCGAGCACCCCGCCGACCTGCCGGGTGGTGCCGGCGACCCCGGACGCGGCGCCCGCGAGTCGCGGTTCGACACCGTCCATTGTGGCCTGTTGCAACGGCGCGAAGGTGGCCCCGCTGGCCACACCGATGATCACCAGACCGGGCAGGAGCTGCCACGCGGCGGCGTCCGCGCGTGCCATCACGACGAGGACCACCAAGCCGAGCGCGAGGGTGGCCATCCCGGCCATGAGGACGAACTTGGCGCCGATCTTGTCGGAGAGCCTGCCGGCGACGGCCGAGCCGAGCGCGGTGAGCACGGCATTGGGCAGCAGGATCAGGCCGGCCTGCAACGGCGAATACCCGCGTGCCGTCTGCAGGTAGATGACGAGCACGAAGGAAACGCCGATCATGCCGAGTTGGAAGACGAAGCCGATCCAGTTGCCCACCGGGAAGTTGCGCCCGGAGGCGAACAGGTCCAACGGCATCAGTGGCTCGCCACGTCGACCACGCTGCACGCGCTGCCAGAAGACGAACAGCACCAACAACAGCGCGCCGACAACGATGACCGAGGGCACGCTGATCGGCCCGCTGATCGTTGCCCAGTCGGAGCGCTCCCCCTCGACCAAACCGAAGACGATGCCGGTCAGTCCCGCGGTGGCGAGTGCCACGCCCACGAGGTCGAGCTGATGGGCGTGGCCGGGCCGCACAGCGGGGACGAACAGCAGTGCCAACACCACCGTGACCGCCCCGACTGGCACGTTGATGAAGAAGATCCAGCGCCAGTCGAGGTGGGCGAGAACAACACCGCCCACGATCGGGCCGAGCATCGGTGCGGTGCCCACGATCGCGCCGAAGACACCGAACGCCCGCCCGCGCAGCCGAGGCGGAAAGATCGCCACGATTGACGAGATGACCTGTGGGAAGAGGATCGCCGCGCCCAGCCCCTGGAGCACCCGCGCACCGAGCAGCTGTCCCGGTGAGCCCGCGAGTCCGCAGAGGGTGGACGCGATGGTGAAGACGGAGACACCGGTCAGGAACAGACGCCGGTATCCGAAGATGTCGCCGAGCCGTCCGGTGGTGATCAGCAGCACCGAGAAGACCAGCAGGTAGGCGTCGACAACCCACAGCACCTGGTCGTAGGTGGCACCGATGCGGTGCGTCAACGTCGGGATGGCGATGTTGACGATGCTGCCATCGAGCAGCGACATGAAGAAACCGATGCAGAGGATGCCGAGCACCAACCACGGGCGTTGCGCCGGTGGCTGCTCAGCGGTGTTCACTTCCGACATTCCTGTTACCCCGCAGAGATGAAGACCGGTCAGCGCGCGGGAACCGGGCACACCGAAGCGGCTGCCGCAGCCCCGGTCAACGACCGGTTCGGGACTTGTGGACCATCCGCTGGTTGCGTGACCGCAGACCGGACGCGCTAACGCCGAAGCAGGGCTTTCGGCGAACTTCCGGGTTCTCCCGGGGTATCAGCAAACGAAAGGCCGAACACACAACAGGGCACAGGACAACGAAATGCCGGCAGAGCGAACCGTGGACGTGCTCGCCGAACTGTCACAACCATCGCAGGAACACCTTGTCAGGATGGGGTGTGACTCCCACCTTCCTCGTGCCGTCGGACACGGGAAAGCTGATTGGCGAGGCTGTGCGGCCCACGGTGAGATGTCGCAATCGACCTTAGCAAGGGGCCTGTCACCAGACAAACAGGCACCGCCCACACGGTGGTGCCCTACCGCACCTGCTCGAAGTGGAACGCCTTGATGAAGCAGTCGCGGGGCTGGCTGACCGCGAACAGCACGCAGTTGATCAGCGAGTCCGCCGTGAGGTTGTCGTGCGCGCCGCGCGGGGTGGTGTGCCACTCCGCCGACAGCGGGTCCGGGTTGGCGAAGTCGGGCGGGTACAGCGAGATCACCCGAACACCCTGGGGCCGCAGGCGCTTGGACAGGATGTCGACGAACCCCGCCTGCGCGGACTTGGCCGCGTAGAACGCCTCGTGCGCGGTGGAGCGCTCGTGTCCGGGCACTCCGCACGTCGACACCGTGGTCACCACGTCGGGGACTGCCGAGCGCAGCAGCAACGGCAGGAAGTGCTTGGTGGCCAACACCGTGCCGGTCGCGCCCGACGCGATGGTCGTCGCGATGTCCTCGTCGGTGGCCGCCTCGAATCCCCCGGCGTCCAGGTACGGGGCGCCGTTGTTGACCAGGATGTCGACGTGGTCGGTCGACTGCGCCACGGCGTCCGCGAACGCCCGCACCGACGCGGGCTGGCTCAGGTCGCACGCGAACGCGTGCGCCCGCTCGTTGCCGCGCGCCCGGATCTCGTCGCGGGTGCGCTCGGCCGCCGCCAGTGATCGCGCGGACAGGAATACCTCCGCACCCACATCCGCGAACCGGATGGCCAGTGCGCGGCCGAAATCGCGTCCCGCGCCGGTGATCACGACCTTGCGTCCGGTGAACTCCACCTGTTCTCCCTGTGCCGTGTTGTTCCAACTGTCACCAGGCACCCTGACAGGTGAAGTTAGGCAGAGGTCAACTCGGAACGGGTGGTGAACCGGCGCACACCAGCCCACCACCCGCCAACCACGGCCCGGCTCAGCCCCGCACGAGCGCGCGCAGGTGTGGAACGAGCAACCGGAGCGCGCGTCCCCGGTGCGACGCTTCGTCCTTTTCGGACGGTTCCAGTTCCGCCGACGTCCGCGTCCCGCCCTCGGGCACGAAGATCGGGTCGTAGCCGAAACCGTTGCTGCCCCTGGGTTCCCGGGTCAGCGCGCCGGTCCACTCGCCGCGCACCACGGTCTCGCCGCCGTCCGGCAACACCAGGGCGGCCGCGCAGACAAAGGCCGCGGCCCGGCGCTCGTCCGGCACATCGGCGAGTTGGCCGAGCACCAGGCGCAGGTTCGCCTCGTCGTCGCCGTGCCGGCCGGCCCAGCGGGCCGAGAGCACACCGGGCATACCGTTCAACGCTGCCACGGTCAGACCGGAGTCGTCGGCCACGGCGGGCAGTCCGGTGGCCCTGGCCGCGTCCCTGGCCTTGGCCAGTGCGTTCTCCTCGAAGGTCGCGCCGGTTTCCGGGGCTTCCGGGAACTCCGGCACCTCGTCGAGGCCGACGATCTCGATGCCGGCCACGTCCTCGGCCGCCAGGATGCGCCGCAGTTCCGCGAGCTTCTTGGCGTTGCGGGTGGCCAACAGCACCCGGGTCACGACCGGCCTCCCGATCCCTTGCCCGCCTTGGTCTTGGTGACCCGCTCGGGCAGCTCGTACGGGTAGGGCTGGGCCAGCGCCTCGGCCTGGATCTGGCACAGCTGCGCGCAGCCGGCGAGTGCCAGGTCCAGCATGGCGTCCAGTGTGGACCGGGCGAACGTGGCCCCCTCGCCCGTGCCCTGCACCTCGATCAGCGTGCCCGCGTCCGTGGCCACCACGTTCATGTCCACTTCGGCGCGCGAGTCCTCCTCGTAGGGCAGGTCCAACCGGACCTTGCCGTCCACCACGCCCACGCTCACCGCGGACACCGCGCACGACAGCGGTTGCGGGTCGGCCAGCCGGCCGGCCGCGCGCAGCCAGGTGACCGCGTCGGCCAGCGCCACGTAGCCACCGGTGATGGCCGCCGTGCGGGTGCCCCCGTCGGCCTGGATCACGTCGCAGTCGATGACGATCGTGTTCTCGCCCAGCGCGGCCAGGTCGATGCACGCGCGCAGCGCCCGCCCGACCAGTCGGCTGATCTCGTGTGTTCGCCCGCCGATGCGTCCCTTGACCGACTCGCGGTCGCTGCGGGTGTGGGTCGCCGAGGGCAGCATGGCGTACTCGGCCGTCACCCACCCGAGCCCGGAGCCGGCCCGCCACCGGGGCACGCCCTCGGTGACGCTGGCCGCGCACAACACTCTCGTGTTGCCGAACTCCACCAGCACCGACCCGGCCGGCCACTTCTGGAACCCCCGGGTGACCCGAATGTCTCTGAGTACGTCGTCAGTCCTGCCATCGGCTCTCACCACGCCGATAGCCTAGGGGGGTTGCGCGGGGGAACCCCGAATGACCTACCGGCGTTGGGACGGCAATGGCACGCACAGACGGCACGGGACGCTCCCGAACTCCACATCGCGGAGCGGTTTCCGCCGACGGCGGCGTCGTGATTCGCCACACCGTCTCCGCACCCCGGCGCACCAGCGTCCCCACTGATCGGCGCGGCTCGGTCGGGGAGATCGCATGAGTGCCGAACGCACGCCCCCCACCGGTGACGGCCTCAGTGCCGCCCCGACGCGGTCCATTCAGGAGGCAACCACATGCTGACCGTGTTCGACCTGCCCGCTCACCCACTGGTAGTGCACGCGGTGGTGGTGTTGCTGCCACTCGCCTCGCTGTGCGCGATCGGCGTCGCCGTCAACGCCCGGTGGCGGCGCAAGTTCGGCTGGCCCGTGCTGGTGCTCACGGCGCTCGCGGTGGCGGCGACCCCCATGGCCGGTTTCACCGGCGCCCAACTGCGGGAGCGCCTGGGCGCGGAGGACAACCCGGGGATCACGGCACACGCCAACCTCGCTGTCACGCTGCTGCCCATCGCGCTCGGCTTCGGCGTGGTCGTGGTCGTGCTGCTGGTGGCTGGCCGGCTGGCCGACCGGGAACGGACCGCCGAGCAGACCGGCACCGCCGGCTCGGGGGCGAGCGGGCAGACCAGCGAGCCCGCCCCGGTCGTGGTGCCGAGGACCTGGCGTCGCATCGCCGCGGCGGCCTCGGTGCTCGTCGTGGTCGCCGCGGTGGCCAGCACCACGCTGGTGGTCATGGTCGGCCACAGCGGGTCGACGGCGGTGTGGAGCGGGGTGGCCGGATAACACCGGACACGTCGGGTGGCCGCAGGTCCGGCCGGGCACCGGGGACGGTGCCCGGCCGGTTCGCGTTCGGGGCGTGGGTCACCCGTTCGGGCCTGCGTGAGATGTCAACTCGGGGGGTTTGCAAAGCAATGCCGGGAAGTTAGGTGTTGGTGGCCGGCGTCAAGAGGTGGTGGGCGAGGTGCGTCTGAGGGGGTTGAAAAGCAGACAACGGAGTTCCTGTAGAACGAGTGTCGACCAAGATCACTCTGTTCGGGAACTCCGTTGCCATACCAGTCTGTCATGCCCCACACCCCACCGGACAGCGCCGGGGTGTTCGCCCCGGGACACCTGGGTGAACTCACCCAGCTCGTCACTCCCGCCCTGGTCGACCAGGTACTGTCGCTGACCCGCCGAACCCAACAGCGCGTCCGCATGCTGCCCGCCCGGGTCATGG
>NZ_JAMTCK010000003.1 GCF_024171785.1 Goodfellowiella coeruleoviolacea | reverse complement strand
CTCGCTGCGCGAGGGTTGATCCAAGCTCCCAGCTGGCCACCGCCAGCTGATCCGCGCTCGCTGCGCGAGGGTTGATCCAAGCTCCCAGCTGGCCATGCCTGCCGATCAGGCCCCACTTGTTCCCCGGGCGCGGTGCGGTGGATATACCGTGGGACAGATGCCCGGCACTTCACTCGCCGACTGGCTGCGGGCCCAGGACGACACCGCGCTCGCCGCCATCCTGCGTGCGCGCGCGGACGCGGCCACGCCACCGCCCGCGGACTCCGCCGTGCTGGCCACCCGGCTGGACACCAGGGCCTCGATCGCCAGGGCCGCCGAGGCGCTGGACACCTTCACCCTCACCGTGCTGGAAGCCCTGCTGGTGGTCGACGCCGACCAGGCGCCGGTGCCGGTCGCGGCGGTGGCCGCGGCGCTCGGTCCGGACGTGCCGGTGGAGCGGGTGCGCCAGGCACTGCGCGTGCTGCGGCAGCGCGCCCTGGTCTGGGGGCCGGACGAGGAGGTGGCCCTGCCCTCGGCGGCCCGCGAGGCGGTCACCGCGTTCCCCGGCGGGCTCGGCCGGTCCGTGCCCGGCCTGGCCGAGGTCGACCTGCCCGCGCGGCTCGCCGAGCTGGACGAGCCCGAACTGGCCGTGCTGCGCCGGCTGGCGGCCGGGCCGCCGATCGGCCAGACCAGGGAGGCCGCCCAGGTGCTCACCCTGGAGCAGGCCCGCACCCCGGTGCAGCGGCTGCTGGCCAGGGGCCTGCTGGTGCGGCGCAACACCGACACCGTCGAGCTGCCCCGCGAGGTCGGTCTCGCCCTGCGCGGCGACCGGCCCATGGGGACGGTCGAGGTCGACGAGCCGGCCATGACCACCAGCAGCCCCGGCGTCTCCACTGTGGACAAGACCGCGGCCGGGGCGGCGCTGGAACTGTTGCGGCACATGGACTTGCTGCTCGCCCTGTGGAGCGAGGAACCACCGGCGGTGCTGCGCTCCGGCGGGCTGGGCGTGCGGGAGCTGCGCCGGCTGGCCCGCGAGCTGGACATGGCGGAGCGGGACGCCAGCCTGCTGGCCGAGCTGGCCGTGGGCGCCGGCCTGATCGCGGACAGCGGAGGCACCGAACCGCAGTGGCTGCCCACCACCCGGGTGGACGGCTGGGAGGTGGCGCCGCCGGAACACCGCTGGGCCACCCTGGCCAGCACCTGGCTGGACCTGCCCCGGCTGCCCGGACTGGCCGGCCACCGCGACGACCGCGACCGGCTGCTCGGCCCGCTGTCCGAGGACCTGCGCCGGCCGGTCGCGCCCAGGGAACGCCGCCGGGTGCTGGCCGCCCTGGCCGAACTGCCCGAGGGCACGGCCGTGCCCGAGGTGGACGAGCTGGCCGAGGTGCTGGCCTGGCGGGCGCCCCGGCGGGGCGGCCGGCTGCGGGACGACCTGGTCCGCTGGACCGTGCGGGAGGCCACCTCGGTGGCGGTGGTCGCCCTGGCCGCGCTGAGCACGGCCGGGCGGGAACTGCTGGCCAACGGGCCGGCCGAGGCGGCGGCCCGGCTGGCCGAGGCACTGCCCGCGCCCGTGGACCACGTGCTGGTGCAGGCCGACCTGACCGTGGTGGCGCCAGGCCCGCTGGAGCCGGAACTGGCCGCCGAGATCGGCCTGGTCGCCGACGTGGAGTCGGCCGGCGGCGCCACCGTCTACCGGGTGAGCGAGGCGTCGGTGCGCCGCGCGCTGGACGCCGGCCGCACCGCCGTGGAGCTGCACGAGCTGTTCCGCACCCGGTCGCGCACGCCCATCCCGCAGTCGCTGACCTACCTGGTGGACGACGTGGCCAGGCGGCACGGCCGGCTGCGCGGTGGCGCTGCCGGGTCGTTCCTGCGCTGCGACGACGAGGTGCTGATCGCCGAGGTGCTGGCCCACCCCCAGGTCGGCGACCTGGAGCTGCGCCGGCTCGCGCCGACCGTGCTGGTCAGCCCGCTGCCCCTGGCCGAGGTGCTGGACGGGCTGCGCGCCGCTGGGTTCGCCCCGGCGGCCGAGGGGCCGGACGGGCGCCTGGTGGACCTGCGGCCGGAGGCGCGCCGGGTGAGCGCCGGCGGCCGCGCGGTGCGCCGCGCGGCCCTGCCCACCCCGCCCAGCGACGAGCGGCTGGCCGAGATGGTCCGCCAGCTCCGCGCGGGCGACCGGGCCGCGGCCACGCCCAGGGGTGCGGTGGTGACCACGCCGGGCGGGCTGGGCGCGGGGCCGTCCGCGACGCTGGAACTGCTGCAGCGCGCGGCCAAGGACGGGCGCAGCGTGTGGGTGGGTCTGGTGGACGCGCACGGCGTGGCCAGTCAGCGCGTGGTGGAGCCGATCAACGTGGGCGCCGGCGTGCTGGAGGGCTACGACCACTCCTACGGCGAGGTGCGGCGCTACCCACTGCACCGCATCACCTCGGCCGCCCTGGTGGAAACCTGAGCCGCCACCGGTGATCCGGCACCGGGCGGCCAGTCACCCACCACTGTGGACGGTCGAGGACACCGGTGTCGCGAGTGGACACCAACAGGGGGGTGGGCCCCGCCGGGGCGGCCCCGGTCGGGGGTGGACAGTCGCGAGTGGACACACAGCCGCACGGGGCCGGACGCGACAACGGGCGGAGCGGAAGCGGGGTGCGGGGCACCCCCGCCCGGCTGGCAGGGGTCGGCCAGCCGGGCAAAGGGTCAGCCAGCGCGGACGGTCATCCACTGGCGCATGGCGTGCTCCACCAGGTTGATCAGGGTCTGCTTGGTGGACTCACGGTTCCGGGCATCGCAGGTCACGATCGGAACGGAATCGTCGATGGTCAACGCTTCGCGAACATCCTCGACGCGGTGGTGCAGCAACCCGTCGAAGCAGTTGATCGCGACGACATACGGTAACTGCCTGTCGTCGAAGAAGTCGATCGACGCGAACGCGTCCGCGAGCCGCCTGGTGTCGACCAGCACGACCGCGCCGATAGCACCCTTGACCAGGTCGTCCCACATGAACCAGAACCGATGCTGGCCCGGTGTGCCGAACAGGTACAGGATCAGATCGCTGTCCAGTGAAACACGCCCGAAGTCCATCGCCACCGTGGTGGTCACCTTGCCCGGTGTGGCGGACAGGTCGTCGACCCCCACACTGGCCTCGGTCATCACCGCCTCGGTGGTCAGCGGAACGATTTCGGAGACCGAGCCGACGAACGTCGTCTTGCCGACTCCGAAGCCACCTGCAACGACGATCTTCGCCGAAGTAGTGGCCTTGCGCGTGCCGCTCTCTTGCGTGTTGCGGGGACTAGAGCCTGCGAAGCCCACTGAGCACCCTCTCCAGGAATTCAATGGAGGGCCGGTCCCCCACGACCAGGCCACCCTGGTGAATCAGCACCAAACCCATGCTGGCCATATCGCCAATGAGCACTCGCACCACGCCGAGGGGGAGCCGCAGGTGTGCGGCGACCTCGGCGACGGAGCGAGTGTCGACGCACAGGCCGCAAATGGACCTGTGCTCCGGGAGTACCGCGGCATCCCGTTCCATCCCCCGCTCGCTGGTGGAAACCAACGCCTCGATAGCCAGATCATAATCGGGCCGGGTTCTGCCCCCGGTTCTGGTGTAGGGCCGCACCAGCGACCCCGACTCCTCCGCCGGTTCGACCTCCCGGGGATCACCGGGCACCGCCCGGTGAGAGCCCGAGAAATCTGGTGGTGGCTCGTCCCGGATCGCCGGGATCGGCCCGGATCCGAACTGGTTCTGTTCCGGAACATGATCGGTCACGTCATGCGTGCCGAACAAGTCCGCACCTGGACCGCCGAACAGGCCGGTGCCGTACCCGCCGATGTCAAACCGGCTCGGTACGTCGTCCAGCCCGTACGCCGAGTCGTCCACCCCATGCTGAGACATGTTGTCTAGCCCCTGCTCCGCGTCCTCGGGCCCCCAGTGACCCGAGAAGCCCGATCTGTCCGGCTCATGCTGCGGTGTGTCCTCGTGTCTCTCATAGTGCTCGTACTGGGAGTAGCCGGCAGCAGGTTCCTGGTAGCGGCCTAATCCGCCACCTGCCCACTCCTGGTAGCCGTAGTTACCACTGACGGTGCGCCTGTTGTGGGCACCGGAACCTGTGTTCATCTCATGCTCACCCCCAAGTCAAGAGAGCCCTACCGCCGGACAACGCCTTGCAGTTGAGCGCGCAACTCCGGCGTGAGTTGCTGGCCGACGCGCTCGACCAACAGGGTCATCTCGTAGGCGACCAGCCCGATGTCGCAGTTGGGCGCGGCGAGCACCGCCAGGCAGGACCCGTCACTGATGGACATCAGGAACAGGTAGCCACGCTCCATCTCGACAACGGTCTGGTTGACGCCGCCAGCCTCGAAGCAGCGCGCAGCGCCCTGGGTCAGGCTGACCAGGCCGGAGGCCACGGCCGAGAGTTGTTCGGCGCGGTCCCTCGGCAAGCCCTGCGAGCTTGCGAGCAGCAGACCGTCCGCCGAGACCACAACGGCGTGTGCGACCCCGGGGACCCGGCGCACGAAGTCGGTAATGAGCCAACCAAAGCTGCCAGGCTGCTGTACGGACGCGGTTGTCACTCCTGCTCCTCGTCTTGCCGGCTTTGGGACGAACTGGGCTGATCACCAGCGTATGCCTCAGTCAGGGCGTGCCGCCCTCGGCGGACACCCTGTTGCAAACTCGACATGCGACCGCGAACAGCGTCGGGCGTCCTCGGCGGCAATGGGTTCTTCGGGGTTTGCTGGGATTGCGATTGGGACTTGGGCGCGGCCGAACCTGGGACCAGGTGCGCCTTCGGCACGCGTTTGGGCAGGCCAGCTGACGTCTTGACCTCCGAGGTCGGTTGGAGCAGGGCTTGCGCCGCCTGCCAGCCCTCATCGGCTGGCGAGTGCCAGACGTTAGCGTTGTCGGCCGCGGCGCTGTCCGCCTGGGTGTTCTGCGCCGGAGCGTCGTAGAACCGACTGCTCCGAGTGCGTCCGGCCAGTCCGCCGTTCAGCCCAGCGGGCGCGGCCGGGGTTTCCGCCGCCGCGCTCACCGGCGCCGCCGGCTGCTCGTCCACGGGACCGTCCTCTCCGACCGGCTGGACCGCGGCCGGCTGCACCGGGCTCACCTGGGCGGGGTTCACCTGCGCCGGCTCGTCCTGGGCGGGCTCGGCCGCGTACCTGGACTCGGTGCGCCGGGGCAGCGGCTCGGACTGCACGCCGCTGTGCGGCAGCGGTGTCTCCGGCTGGGCGACGGGCCGGACCGGGGGCACCACCTGGGTGGCCGACGGCGGGGTCTCGTTCTCCACGGCCTGGAACCACTGGGAGAGCACTGCCTCGTAGATGGGCAACCGCTCGGTCGGCGCGTCCAAGTCTCGGTCGACCTCCTTCGGCCGAGGCGCCGAGGTGCCGTTGCGCTGCGCGGTGTGCTGTTGGCCGAACTCGGGCGCGGCAGCGTCCCGCTGGTGATCGGCCACCGGCATGCGCGGCACCGAGGGCGCCGACTCGTCGGGCTCGGCCTGCCCCCCACCGATGCCGACCGGCCCGGCCTGGTCCACCACTTCCAGTTCGGCCATGTCGAACTGGGTGGTGGCGGGGTCGTAGCCGGTCGGGGTCGACCGGGTGGTGTAGGCGGGGAACGACTCGGGTCCGCCGGACTGCTCGTCGGGTCCCTCGGCCGGGTACTGGTCCTCGAAATCGGTGTCGAACTGCTGGTAGCCGGTGTCGGCGAACAGGTCGACGCTGGAGTTGACGATCTCGGGGCGCTCGGTGGGGCCCTGGGGCTCCACCTGCTGGCCCGCGCTGTCGCCGCCAGGGGCGTCGCTGGACAGCCGGGTGAAGACCGTGCTCTCGCCGTTGGTCGAGTACGTCTCCACCGGGGTGAACGCGGTCGAGCCGCCGAAGGAGTTCGACCGGGTGCTCGTGGTGTCGGCCGGCCCCTCGGAGACCCAGGGCGTGGCCTTGGTGGTGGTGTCGGTGAACAGCGGGGTGTCGGTGACGCCGCCCTGGTTCTCCGACTGCACGAACTGGACCGGGTAGCTGGTCTCGGCCGGCGTCTCCGGCTCGGGCTGGACCACCCGCTGGGTGCCGCCGGTGTCCGCCGCGTCCTTGCGGGCGGACGCGCCGAACGCGCCGGCGATGCCGCTGGCCCTGGTGGCCGGGTGGCTGGTCTCGGCCGGGGTCTCCGCCGGCGGGACCGCCATCGGGGACACCGAGGACACCGAGGACACCGCCGAGGCCGGCGAGGCCGACGAGGCCGGCGAGGCCGACGAGGCCGGCAGCGCCAGCGGGGCGGGTGCGGCCGGTGGCAGCGGGCTGGCGCCGGCGCCGGGCTGGTTGATCAGCGTCTCGGGCACGATGACCAGGGCCGTCGTGCCGCCCTCGATGTCCTCGTTGACCCGCAGCTTGACCCGGATCTCGTGCCGCTTGGCCAGCCGGGCGACCACGTACAGGCCCATCCGGCGGGACACGGCCACGTCCACCTCGGGCGGGTCGGCCAGCCGCTCGTTGGCCTCGCGGACCTCCGGCTCCATCATGCCAACGCCGCGGTCCTGGATCTCGATGGCCAGCTCGCCCTGCCTGGTCTTGGCGGTGCGCACGGTGACCTTGGTGGCCGGGTCGGAGAACGCGGTGGCGTTGTCCAGCAGCTCGGCGATCAGGTGCACGAGGTCGTTGACGGCCCGGCCGAGCACGGTCAGGTCCGGGCCGGGCATGACCTGGATGCGGGCGTACTGCTCGACCTCGGACACGGCCGCGCCGATCACCTCGGACGCGGGCACCGGCCGGGTGAGCCGGCGGCTCAGGTCGGTGCCGGAGAGCACCAGCAGGTTCTCGCTGTTGCGCCGCATGCGGGTGGCCAGGTGGTCCAGCTCGAACAGGTTGGCCAGCTGGTCGGGGTCCTGCTCGTCGCGCTCCAGCCGGTCGATCAGGTTCAGCTGCCGTTCGACCAGGGTCTGGCTGCGCCGGGACAGGTTGACGAACATCGCGTTCACGTTGTCCCGCAGCAGCGCCTGCTCGGCGGCCAGGCGGACCGCTTCGCCGTGCACCCGGTCGCAGGCCCTGGCCACCTGGCCGACCTCCTCCTTGGTCCACACCGGCACCGGGTCGATCGCGTTCTTGGCCGCGGTCTGCGGGTTGGGCTCGGCCAGGATGCGCCGCACCGCCTCGGGCAGTCGCTCCTCGGCGACCTCCAGCGCGGTGCGCCGCAGCGTGCGCAGCGGCCGCAGCAGCGAGTTCGCCACGAAACCGGCCATGAGGCTGGCGAGCAGCAGCCCGGCGAGCACGGTGACGCCGTCCAGGATGGCGCTGGCCCTGGCCTCGGCGGCCAGCTGGTTCGTGCTGTCCTGCAGCTCCTTGAGCAGGCGCTCCTCCACCGACTTGGTGAGGTTCACCGTCAGGGTGGCGGCGATGTCCCAGCCCTCGGGGGTCAGCAGCCGGGTGTCGCCGCCGCCCTCCTCCCGGGTGAGCGCGGTCTCCTGCATCTCGTGCGCGCTGTCGACGATGCGACCGGTGACCGCGTCGTCGTAGATCTGGGTCTGCTCGGGCGTGGCCGACTTGCGGAAGTCGTTGAGCGCGGCGTCCAGCTCGGCCTGGGCACCGAGCAGCTCGCGCTGCTGGCCCGGGCCGAAGTCGCCGTGCTGGAACACGTCGAGCAGGATGGCGCGCTTGCGCGACTCCTGTTCCTTGACCCGGGCGATGGCGTTGGTGGCCAGGTGCAGTCGCACCAGGTCGGGGTCGTTGATTCCGGCGATGGCCTGCTCACCGAGGTCGAGCAGGCTCTGGATGGACTCGGTGTAGGTGCGCAGCACCGACTCCGCGGGGTACTGGGTGCTGTTGACCGCCTGGCGCAGCTGGTTGAGCCGGGTCAGCTGCTCGTTGGCCTGCTCGTAGCGCTGGGCTACCTCGGGGTCCAGGTCGCCGCCGACCTCGCTGATCTTGCGGGCCAGCGTGTCCGAGGCGTCGCCGACGCGCTTGACCTGGCGTTCCAGCACCACCTGGTTCTCGCCCTTGTTGGCGGCCACGTAGAACACGGTCAGGTCGCGTTCCCGCTGCAGCTGCTGGACCAGCTCGGCGACGCTGCTCTCCAGCTCGACCTGCTTGGCGAGCTTGGCCAGCTCGGTGGAGCCGTTGATGTCGCTCATGATCCGCAGACCACCGAGGATCAACGCGCCAACGGTCGGGATCGCCAGCACGGCGACCACCTTGGTGGGCAACCGCCAGTTGCGGAGCCGCCACCTCGCCGTCGACGGAGGACGCCTACTCTCGCCGTCCGCGTGGGACGTGGTAGTGCCCGGCCGCACGTCGGGGGTAGCAGGCCCAGGTGAATCGGTCACTGTTTCGTCACGCTGCGCAGCCAGCTCGTCACCCGATTCGGGTTCTTTGGAGCGCGTCAACTTCGCGGCTCCAGACCGGCTGGGACCTTTCTCTCGTCGGGCCACCCTGGGCTTCCTCTTCCGGCAGCAGTGTCCCCGGTCCCTCCCCGGACCGAGTAAGGACTCGAACGAATAGGCCGAATTGCAGCACAGGAGCTGGGAGCCCGGCCAGGCACCCCACCTCCATGCCACGACAGTTGTCCGCGCCAGACCGCTGTCGCTGGCCCGTAGGAGCGTAGTGGTGGACACCACGTATGTGGAAGTGCCACCTGGCACTCACCGTATTCACATGGGGTGTCCATTCATACCTTTGAGTGGATAATATGCCCGCCCGTCGGCTGACTACCAGCCTGCCCGCGATCGCGCAGATCGCAGAACGGCAGGATGGGTGTGGCGACACTCACCTGATCGACACCATTTAGGCCCTACCGCGAGAGGTGCCATGGCTACCCGAGCGATCCGCCGCACGGTTGCGATGCTGGCCAGCACGATCACCCTGGCCGCGACGGCGGGTTGCGGCCTGTTCACCGGCGGTGACGCCGGCGACCAGGCCGCGTTGGAACGCAAGACGCTGAAAATCGGCGTGATGCCCTACGTCGACGTCGCACCGCTGTACCTGGCCAAGAACGAGGGCCTGTTCGAGAAGATCGGCCTTGAGGTCGAACTCATCACCGAGTCCTCCGAGGTCCAGGCGGTCAACGACCTGGACGCCGGCACCCTGGACGTGGCCTTCGCCAGCAACGTCACCCTGTTCAAGGAGGCCGCCGGCGGCAAGTCCCTGCAGCTGCAGGGCGAGGCGTACCAGGCGGACGAGGACGTGATGGCCCTGGTGACCCTGCCGGGCAGCGCGTTCAACCCGAGCACCAAGCCGCAGCCCAGGATCGCGGTGAACGAGTCGAACGACATCGGCACGCTGGCCACCCGCACCGCGTTGAAGACAGCCAACGTCGATCAGGCGAAGATCAGGTTCCAGACGGTCCCGTTCCGGGACATGACCGGCGCGCTGCAGGGCGGTCAGGTGGACGCGGCCTGGATGGTCGAGCCGTTCATCACCAAGGCGCAGAAGGAACTGGGCGCGGTGGTGCTGATGGACACCGCGCGTGGCGCCACTTTGGACTTCCCCATGTCCAGCTACGCGGCCAGCAAGAAGTTCGCCGACCAGAACCCGCGCACGCTGCGGGCGTTCCGCAAGGTGCTGGCCGAGGCGCAGCTGGCCGGCGCCAACAAGCTGGAGGTGCAGAACGTGCTGCCGTCCTACGCGGACGTGCAGAAGGACACCGCCGCCCTGGTGTCGGTGGGCACCTACCCGGCCTCGCTGAACCCGATCCGCCTGCAGCGGGTCGTCGACCTGATGAACGTCAACGGCGTGTTGGACCAGCCGCTGGACATCCAGCAGCTGATGCCGCCGGACACGCCCGACAATTCCTGAACCCGATCGGCTGACCAAAGCGTCACCCGATATCGTGATCGCCAAAGATCACGACATCGGGTGACGTTCTTTTGTTAACAGCGGGTGAGTCCGGGGGCCGAGCACTCGCCCAACCCCCTACCGGACTAGTTCCCGGCGCCGGCGCCCACCAGTGCCTCCGGCGTCTGCTTGCCCTTCAGCCGCGCGCGCACCCGCAGCACCAGGCTGGCCACCACCGCCAGCAGGGCCAGCCCCAGCACGATCTTGGCGAACGTGGTGCTCACCAGCGCGCTGTAGTCGCCCTGGTTGATCTGCATGGCCTGGCGCAGGTTCTCCTCGCCGATCGGGCCGAGGATCAACCCGACCACGGCCGGCGCGATCGGCCAGCCGTAGCGGCGCATGGCGAACCCGAGCACGCCGATGACCAACAGGATGACCAGGTGCACCGGCGACTGGTTGACCGCGTAGGTGCCCAGCGACGCGCAGGTCAGGATGCCGCCGTAGAGGAACGGCCGGGGCACCCGCAGCAGCTTGGCCCACAGCGAGGCCAGCGGCAGGTTCAACACCAGCAGCAGCACGTTGCCGATGTAGAGCGAGGCGATCAGGCCCCAGACCAGCTCCGGGTTGCTGGTGAACAGCAGCGGCCCCGGCCGCAGCCCGTAGCTCTGGAACGCGGCCAGCATGACCGCGGCCGTGGACGAGGTGGCCAGTCCCAGGGTGAGCAGCGGCACCAGCACGCCGGCCGCCGCCGCGTTGTTGGCCGCCTCCGGCCCGGCAACGCCCTCGATCGCCCCGGTGCGACCGAACTCCTCCTTGGCCTTGCCCTTGGCCAGCTTGCGTTCGATCGCGTAGGACAGGAACGTGGGCACGTCCGCGCCGCCCGCCGGGATCGCGCCGATCGGGAAGCCCAGCGCGGTGCCCCGCAGCCACGGCTTCCACGACCGCTTGATGTCCTCTTTGGGCAGTCCCCAGACCGTGGACACGCCGATGACCTTGGGCGGTGTCTGCCGCAGCCAGGCCGCCACGTGCAGGGTCTCCCCCACGGCGAACAGCGCCACCGCGGCCACCACCACGGGCAGCCCGGTGGTCAGTTCGTCCACGCCGAAGGTGAACCGGTTCTGGCCGCTGAGCGAGTCGATGCCGATCATGCCGGCGAACATGCCGATCAGCAGCGAGCCGAACCCGCGCAGCGGGGAGCTGCCCAGCATGGCGGACACGGTCACCAGCGCCAGCACCACCAGGGCGAAGTAGTCCACCGAGGTCAGCGACACCGCCCAGTCGGCGATCTGCGGTGCCGCCAGGGTCAGCGCGGCCGTGGCGATGGTGCCGGCCACGAACGACCCGATCGCCGCGGTGGCCAGGGCCTGCGCGGCCCGGCCGGCCTTGGCCATCTTGTTGCCCTCGATCGCGGTCATCACCGACGCGGTCTCACCCGGGGTGTTGAGCAGGATCGAGGTGGTGGACCCGCCGTACATGGCGCCGTAGTAGATGCCGGCGAACATGATGAACGCGGCCGAGGCGTCGACCGAGTAGGTGATCGGCAGCAGCAGCGCCACGGTCATGGCCGGGCCGATGCCGGGCAGCACACCGATCAGCGTGCCCAGCACCACGCCGATCAGGGCGAACATCAGGTTCTGCGCGGACAGGGCGTGCTGGAAGCCCTGCAGGAGCAGTTCGACGGAGTTCACCACATCAGCACCTTCAGTGGGCCGGGCGGCAGGTAGACGCTCAGCCCGTACGTGAACACGTAGAGCAGGATGATCGGCAGGGCCAGCGACGCCACGACCACCGCCCACCAGCGGCGGGCCCCGAGCGTGACGGCCGTGCCGCCGAACAGCAGGGCCGCGGCCAGTGGCCAGCCGATGTAGTCGATGAGCAGCGCGTGCACCACGAACAGCGCGACCAGCACGGCGATGCCCCGCCAGTTGGTCGGCTGGTCGGTGTCGATGTCCTCACCCTCCTCGGCGGGCGCGGTCTTGCCCCGCCACACCTGCGTGCCGACGGCGATGCCGGCGACCACGAGCAGGATGCCGATCAGGTAGGGGTACGCCCTGGGGTTCTGGCTCTCCGTGCCCGGGTTCACGGCGATGCCGGGCGTGCCGATCAGGACGTACGCACCCAGTAGAAGAACGACCGCAACGAGTAGCCACTCCCCACTTAGGCCGCGAGCCCGGCCACCCCGCGTGGGGCGGTCGGGCTCGACGGTCGAAGCTGGCGGCTCAGCCTCAGTTGGGTCCTCAATGGACTCCGCAGCCAACTACTTCACCAGTCCGATGTCGGTCAGTACCTTGCGGGCGCGCTCGTTCTCGCTGTCCACGAAGGACGAGTACTCGGCGCCGGTCAGGAAGTAGTCCTCCCAGTCGTTGTCGACCAGGGTCTTCTTCCACGCCTCGCTGTCGTGCAGCCGGGTGAGCATGTCGGTGAACTTCTGCTTGTCCGAATCGGACAGACCGGGCCGGGCGTGCACACCGCGCCAGTTGTAGAAGCTCAGGCCGACACCCTGCTCCTTGAGCGTCTTGACCTCGGGGAGCAGCTTGCTGCGGTTGTCGCCGGAGACCGCGAGGGCGCGCAGCTTGCCCGCGTCGATCTGCTCCTTGAACTCGGACACGCCGTTCAGGCCGGCCTTGACCTCACCCGACAGCACCTTCTCCAGTGCCTTGCCACCACCGCTGTTGGCCACGTAGTTGATCTGGCCCGGGTCGATGCCGACCTGGTCGGCGATGAGTCCGAGCAGGATCTGCTCGGAGCCACCGGCGCCACCGCCGGCGATCGGGGTGTTCTTCGGGTCCTGCCGCCACGACTCCAGGAAGCCCTCCAGCGTCGTCCACGGCGACTCGGCCGGCACCACGAGGACCTCGCTCTCGGCCAGCAGGCGCGCGATGGGCGTGGTGTCCTTGAGGGTCTTCTCCGAGCCGGTGGTCTGGATGCCGCCGACCATGATCAGACCCATGGTCATCAGCAGGTTGTCGTCCTTGGAGTCGGCCAGCTGCTTGAGGCCGTTCGTGCCGCTGGCACCCTCGACGTTGAAGACCTGCACCCCGCTCGCGATCTTCGTGTCCTGTAGGTCCTTCTGCATGGCTCGACTGGTCTGGTCATAGCCTCCGCCCGGAGCGGCCGGCGCCATGATCTTCAGTCCGGTGATCGGTGCTGCCTGACCACCGTTGGAGCCGGAGCCGGAACCACATCCGGTCAGTAGCGCCGCCGCCGCGAGCAGAGCCGCCGCCCTGGTCGCTCTGCGACGCACAAGCTGGGGAAGCATCGGGGTTTGTCCTCCCGTTGGTCTACGGACACGCGAGCCATATTTCGCACGTATAAAGGAGCGGAGGCTGTCGCGACCGGCCACTGGGGGGACCGGTCAGGACAGCCTCCGGCTACGCACGGCGAGCATTGGAGCACAGGAAGCCGCAAACGGCCAGACCAGTTGATTAGTCCGTGACCCAGACCGCGGGTAGGTTGAGCAGAACGTAACCGTACGGCGGTTGTTTCGCCGTTTTGATTACGCACCGGATATCATTATCCAATTGAACTATTGCGTTAGTGCGATTGATCTACCCCTATTTGGCGTAAATGTCCTTACGACGAACCTGGTCCGGTCTGCCAGCCGAACGCGGGAACCGCCGCGCAGACGGCCGCGCCCGGCCACCGCTCTGCGGCAGCCGGACCCGCGTCACCCCCAACACACAAGCCGCGCCCGGCCACCGCTCTGCGGCAGCCGGGCGCGGGGAGACGCTGACCGACGCGGGCCGGCCGGCCTGTTCGTTCAGACCAGATCGGCGGGCGGTTCGGGCAGACTTCGATCGGTTCGGGCTGGCTCCCGGGTCAGGCCTTCGGGTCGCCGAAGCACAGCGTGGTGGCCGGCTCCGGGTAGACGATGGCGACCTCAAGGTCGGCGTCGCACAGCTTCTCGTCGGCGCTGCCCTCCTGCACCTTCACCACCTTGGCCTCGGCCTTGGAGTCGCCGCAGGAGACCTTCACGTCCACCGAGCTGATGGTCGAGCCCTCGGTGGCCAGGCAGTCGCCCACCTTGACGTTGAGCACCAGGCACAGGGTGAAGCTGCTGCTGCTGCGCCGGCGCCGGCTGCTCTCGCTGTACTCCACGTAGTCGTCGGTCGGGCAGGACTCGCTGGCGCTCTCCAGCTTCTTGCCGACCTTGTAGACGGCCTCCTGCGCGCTGCAGTCGATCTGCTCGACATCGGCGTCGGTGACGCCGACGGAGTTCACCTTGATGCAGTCGCCCACGTCGGCCCCGCTGGCCGAGCGGAAGGTCGCCCAGTAGATGCCGAAGCCGACGACGGCGACCGCGACCACCGCGGCCACGATCTTGACGATCTTCCCGACGTTGGACTTCTGCTTGGGCGCGGGCGCCTCCGGCGGCGCGGCCGCGAAGCCCGGCTGGCCGAAGCCCGGCTGCCCGAACGCGGGCTGCCCCGGCTGGCCGAACTGACCAGGCTGACCAGGCTGGCCGGGCTGCCCGAACTGACCAGGCTGGCCGGGCTGCCCGAACTGGCCGGGCTGACCGAACTCACCGGTCGGGGGCTGTCCAGGGCCGAACTGCCCCGGCTGACCCGGTGCGCCCTGGCCTAACCCTGGCTGACCGAACTGCCCCGGCTGCCCCGGTGCTTGACCAAAGCCCGGCTGACCGGGCTGCGCCGGCCCACCCTGGGGTGGGAATCCCGGCTGCGGGTACCCCGGCTGCGGACCGTTCGGCCCTGGCTGGGGCGGGTAAGGGGGCTGGGACACGGGGGCATTCCTCTCAATCACACAAAAAGCCGCGTGCGGGGATGGGACGCCGATCCCCGTCGCACGGTTCCGTGGTTTCCGCGATTTTCGAACGATCACCGGCAGCGACGGATCGGACACGGGAGCATGACGTGCCAGACCGGCCGCGGGATCTTAACGCGAATCAGATCATGCCTGGTGACGTCGGGTGCACCGGGGTCGCGAACCCGGTCGCGGGCAGCCCGGAAAGAGATCATCAGCACGCAGCGCGAGTAAACGCGCACGAATCGTGGTGGGGATTGTTCAGCGGGCCCGAGTTGTTGGGACACTGGTGGAACCTCTCCACGCTCCCATCATCTAGGAGTCTTAACGCTGTGACCGACGGCCCCCTGATCGTCCAGTCCGACAAAACCCTGCTGCTCGAGGTCGACCACGCCGACGCCGACAAGGCCCGGGTGGCCATCGCGCCGTTCGCCGAGCTGGAGCGCGCACCCGAGCACGTGCACACCTACCGGGTCACCCCGCTGGCCCTGTGGAACGCGCGCGCGGCAGGGCACGACGCCGAGCAGGTGGTCGACGCCCTGGTGCGCTACTCGCGCTACCCGGTGCCGCAGCCGCTGCTGGTCGACGTGGTCGACACGATGGGCCGGTTCGGCCGGTTGCAGCTGGTCAACCACCCGGTGCACGGGCTGGTGATGGTCACCGTGGACCGCGCCGTGCTGGAAGAGGTGCTGCGCAACAAGAAGGTCGCACCGATGCTGGGCGCGCGCGTCGACGAGGACACCGTGGTGGTGCACCCCAGCGAGCGCGGCCGGCTCAAGCAGATGCTGCTCAAGATCGGCTGGCCGGCCGAGGACCTGGCCGGGTACGTGGACGGCGAGCACCACCCGATCCAGCTGCAGGAGGACGGCTGGGCGCTGCGCGAGTACCAGCGCCAGGCCGCGACCACGTTCTGGGCCGGCGGGTCCGGCGTGGTGGTGCTGCCGTGCGGCGCGGGCAAGACCCTGGTCGGCGCGGCCGCCATGGCGCAGGCCCAGGCCACCACGCTGATCCTGGTCACGAACACGGTGGCCGGCCGGCAGTGGAAGCGGGAACTGGTCGCGCGCACCTCGCTGACCGAGGACGAGATCGGCGAGTACTCCGGTGAGCGCAAGGAGATCCGCCCGGTCACCATCGCCACCTACCAGGTGATCACCCGCAAGAGCAAGGGCGAGTACCGCAACCTGGAGCTGTTCGACTCCCGGGACTGGGGCCTGGTCATCTACGACGAGGTGCACCTGCTGCCCGCGCCGGTGTTCCGGATGACCGCCGACCTGCAGTCGCGCCGGCGGCTGGGCCTGACCGCCACCCTGGTGCGCGAGGACGGCCGCGAGGGTGACGTGTTCTCCCTGATCGGCCCGAAGCGTTACGACGTGCCGTGGCGCGACATCGAGGCCCAGGGCTGGATCGCCCCGGCCGAGTGCACCGAGGTGCGGGTCACCCTGACCGACAACGAGCGGCTGACCTACGCCACGGCCGAGCCCGAGGAGCGCTACAAGATCTGCTCCACGGCCAACACCAAGCTGCCCGTGGTGCGCGCCATCCTGGACTCGCACCCGGGCGAGCCGGCCCTGGTCATCGGCGCCTACCTGGACCAGCTGGAGGAGTTGGGCCGCGAGCTGAACGCCCCGATCGTGCAGGGCTCCACCAAGAACAAGGAGCGCGAGGCCCTGTTCGACGCGTTCCGCGCCGGTGAACTGCGCACCCTGGTGGTGTCCAAGGTCGCCAACTTCTCCATCGACCTGCCCGAGGCGTCCATCGCCGTGCAGGTGTCCGGCACCTTCGGCTCCCGCCAGGAGGAGGCCCAGCGCCTGGGCCGCCTGCTCCGCCCCAAGGCCGACGGCCGCCAGGCCCACTTCTACTCGGTGGTCGCCCGCGACACCCTGGACACCGACTACGCCGCCCACCGCCAGCGCTTCCTGGCCGAACAGGGCTACGCCTACCGCATCGTCGACGCCGACGACCTCCTCGGCCCCGCCCTCCCCCAGGTCGACTGACCTTCCCCACACCACCCCGTTGGCCGGCTCGCCCCCTGTGGTGAGCCGGCCATGTCGTGCTGCCCACCGGCCCGTCGGTCAGGCGCACCCGGTACCGGCAGCCACCGCGTCGGCGAACCAGGCACGGCAGGCCGAAGTCAACAGTGGGGTGACCTTATGAGCGGAATTGGCCGGCGGCAAATCTCCGCCTGGTGGTATCTGGTCCCCGCAGTGCTGCTGGCCATAGTGGTGTTGTGTGGGCCGTTCGTACGAGCGGTCACGCCGAGCTTTGGCAAGCGGGCCGCCGATCCGGTTGCCGGGCCTGGGCACCAGATCACGCTCACCATGCAGCCGGGCGTCACCTACCGCCTCTTCCAGCACGCTCCCGCGGCCCGGGCGGGAACGTCCTGTCGGTTCATCGACGACAGCGACCCGTACGCCTTCCTGGGCGGCACCAACGAGTCCCGCGGCGGTTTCCGCAACCCTCCCGCCCGGGTCAGTCACGACGGCCGAACCTACGTCTACACGCAGAACGTGGTGAGTGAACAGCCCAGGCAGGCGACACTCTCCTGTTCTGGTGGTCCACTTCTCGCCGAGCCGGCGCGGGTGTCGTTGCCGGCAGTCCTCGGGTTCGTCGCGATGGTGGGCACCGCGCTCGTCTCCGCCGCGGTGGTGGCCCTGCTGCGCCGTCGGTCGCCGCGGGTGCCACGTGACAACGTCACGCAACGGACACCGGTGCCGGACGCACCGCGGGTGTGGGCCATCGTGGGAGCGGCGCTCGCGGTGTCCGTGTGCATCCTGGTGACCGTCGCCCACAACGCCTACATCGGTTCGGCGGGCGTCTACTGGTTCCTCACGCTCGTCGCGACGCTCCCCACGGTCATGCCCGGCCTCACGGAGTTCCGCAGGGCGAGCGTGATGTCCGGCCTGGTGCTGCTGGCGTGTGTGGTGGCGGCCTTCGGCTGGTTCTTCCTGCTGTTCCCCGCCGGGATCTGTGTCTTCTTGGCTGGCCTCATCGCCCAGCCGGTCGAACCGGGCCGAGCAGCCGTGGCCGACGTTTCGGAGCCCGACCGAGCGGATTGACGCCAGCGCGTTCACCGCTCGTGCGAGACGGTGCGTAGCGCTCATCGGCGTCGACGGCAACAAGGCGGCAATCGCTCCCAAGTCCCCACCACACCTGATCCACCACCCCGCACCGCCACCCGGACGCCATCCGCCTCGTCACGTCGGGCCGCACAGCCGGGCTGGTGCGGTCCCACCCCGGTGCCCGCGGCGGGTGGGAACTGGCCGTCCCCGCGGAGCACATCACGCTGGGCCAGGTATGGCGCCTGCTGCGGGGCGACGATCCCGTGCTCGGCCTGCGCGGACCCGACCCAGCATGCACCACCGGGCGCGGGGTGCAGCAGGCGCTGACCATGCTCGACACCACGACCGTCGACGCCCTGACCGCGCAGCTCACGTCGCCGTAGCCGCTGAGCTGAGCGAGACAACTTCCTCAGTCAGCCCTGAGAGCTAGGGTCAATGGCGGTGACTCGTTCACGGCAACGGCGTCAACTGATCACCTCGGCGATTCCTGTCCCCAGTGGCTCGTAGCGGATCTGAACCTCGACCGGAACTTCGGATCTGAGCTTGCGTGCCAGTTCACGCCCTCGCTCGTCAAAACGGCCCAGCTTCTCGCCAGTTCGGAAGCCTGACTCCTGCGGCTGCTCCTCGTTGTAGGTCTCCTGGAAACTCTGGTCCCAGGCTGCCACCTCGGTGAGCAACTCGGCGCTGAGTGGTACGACTTCCCCGATCTCATCGACGTCGTAGGGATCCGGAATCCTGCTCTCACCAGCCAGGACCCAGAACGGTCCGGTGCCCCAGTCAACCCTGAGCGTGACCGTCAGCGGCGATGAGTTCGTCATAGCGGCTTCAGCTTCCGTTTCTCGCTTATCGGGTTGGCCCCGATCAGGTAACCATTACTTCCGACGGTGACCGCAATCAGCTTTCGCCGACCACGATACGTCGTCTCATACACAACTCGGTCTTTTCCACTGATACCAAGAGGGTTTCCTGAGAGCACCGCCTGCCAAACCACATCAATGATATCCCCCTGAGGAATGTCCATACCCGCAAATTCGGTTACCCGCTCCTTCTTCAGGATGTGCCGAGCCCCCGACTGCTCATCTCCCTCTTCCAGCCAAACAATTCTCCCCGTTCCATCACGCCCAATGCGAAGCACCCGGCCAGGACTTATTCTCACTCCAGCCCGACGAGCTTCCGCGATCAACTCCTCGTCGACCACGCGGGTTGACGGACGTACGTCACCCGCACCAGGCTGTGTGGGACCAACTGGACGAGTGGCAACGCTCGACGCGCCCAGGCCTCCTTGACGCTCGATGTAACCCTCGACCCGCCCAATCGCGTCACAGAACAACTCGTCGACCAGGTCCAGTTTGTCCGGAACGAGCGCGAGCAACGCAAGCGCATCACGCAACTCCGGTCGACTACTTTCGAACGCCAATTGTTCCAACGCGGGCAGCACTTCACCGCGCAGTTGCTCAGCGGCCGCACGCAGTTCGCCGGGGCACAGCGGTTCCACCGCGCGCCGAATCCGTGCCAGGACCTGCCCCAGGGACGTCACGCCGCCCCCTACAGGATGTCAAGATATCCATTGACGCACTGTTCGGCAGCCACCAGCAATTCGAGGATTTCCCCCAACTCCTCGCTTGCTCGCGCCACCAGCGGAGGAGCTAGTTCAACGTCCTCATCACCGGTCGACCGCAACACGTCGCTGAGTTCCACGGCAGCAGCTTCCGCCTTCTTCCCCTGACCTTCCACCACAGCCGTGGGAAAAATCTCAACCATCCCCAACAGTTGAGCCCGCAAATCAGCAACATCAGACAACAGTTTGCCCTCTCAAGCGTTTTCGCCCTGCACCCCAAAGGGATCACATGCGAAAACGGTATGGGCTACCACTGTCCTAAACACACGAGTTGGCTCGGATCACCCAGATAGCCGATACAAAGCGTCACCGAAGCCCTGGCCTGCTGGTCAGTCGGCGGGCGGGGCGGTGGGCTGGTCGCCGGTACTGCGCCAGCTGGCGTTGTAGCGGGCCTGGCGTTCGCGGTCCTGTTCGGCGTCGCGGTCCCGGCGGGTCTGGGCGGCCAGGCCGTTGGGGTAGCCGTACTTGGTGATCCGGTGCTCCACGCTCTCGACCGCGTAGGACAGCGAGTAGTAGACGCCGACGAGCAGGCCCAGCGCGCCGCAGGCGATGGCCAGGCCGAGCGGGGCGTCCAGCAGCAGCACCAGCCCGAGCGTGACCACCAGGCTCAGCGGCAGGACCTGGAGGACGGACCGGAGCGCGAACCAGGCCAGCCAGCTCGGCTTGGTCACGTCGGCGAACACCCACTCGCGGTAGCGCCGCGGCAGCCGACCGCCGATCAGGTACCAGAGTCGCTGGAGGAGGTTGGGCTTGTCCACGGGGGCGGTCACGGCCGTTCCCCGCTATCCGGGTCGCCGGCGTTGGCCGCGGCGATGACCCTGGTCAGCGACTCGTGCAGGTGTTGGAGTTCGGCGAGGCTCATGCCGAGCCGGCGGACCACGGCCTCGGGGATACGCAGGGCCTGCTCGCGCAGGGCGGTGCCGCGCTCGGTCAGCGTCACGGCCAGCGCGCGTTCGTCGCCGGCGTCGCGTTGCCGCACCAGCAGGCCGGCCGCCTCAAGCCGCTTGAGCAGCGGGGACAGCGTGCCCGCGTCGAGCTGGAGCACGGCGCTCAGCTCCTTGACCGAGCGGGGCGTGCGCTGCCACAGCGCCAGCATCACCAGGTACTGGGGATGCGTGAGCCCCAGGGGCTCCAGCAGTGGCCGGTACAGGGCGATCACGCTGCGCGAGGCCACGGCCAGGGCGAAGCACACCTGGCGTTCCAGCGCCAGGGGATCGCCGTCGAAGCTGATCTCGGGTTGGTCGGCGGCCTGGGCCGCCCCGACTTCACTCACTCGCCGCCGTCCTCTCGCCGCAATGCTTTGCACACCATTGGTTAGTGTACAAAATGATTGTGCGGCAAGTGAGCCTCCCCGCGGGTGAGGAGGCGTCCCCGCGGGTGCGCACACCCCGCCGTCAGGACGTGAGCCAGCGGCGGACGCGCGGCTTGGCCAGGCGCCGCCACGGCCGGGCAAGTGTGGTCAGCACCTGGTCGGCCCGGCTGAGTTCGCGGCCGTGCAGCAGGCCGAAGGTGAACCCGTTCTCGCCCTCCAACTGACTGCGCATGCCCAGCTGCCGCAGCAGCGGCCGGGCCAGCACGCCGTCCTGGTGGTCGCCGAGCACCTGCTGCACCGCCTTCACCCGCTTGCGGAACCGGACGGCCCGCCGGCCCACCAGCGGCTCGACCACCTCCACGGCGTAGCGCAGCCGCTTGGCCGCCTTGCGTGCCTCGTGCAGGGCCACGTCCCGGTCCGCCCCGGCCGAGCCGGTCTCCCCGACCGCGCGCATCCGGCGGCGCAGCCGGCGGTCGGCCCTGGCCACCTGGGCCGGCAGCACGTCCTCGGCCGGCAGGGCCGCGCGCGGGGTGAACGGCGGGTCGACCAGCAGCGCGTCCAGCCGGTCCAGCAGCGCGCTGTAGCGGGGGCTGTCCAGCGCGGCCAGCACGGCCTGCTGGGCCGCGGCCTGGCCGGGGGCGAAGTGCCTGGTCAGCTGGGCCCGCACCGGGCCGACCACCAGGTCGTCGGGCAGCGCGGCCACGGCCTGCTCCAGCCGGTCGGCCAACACCTCCAGGTCGCGGGCCGCGCCGAGCACGCCGGCGGCCCAGCGCAGTTCGTCGGTGAGGTCCCGGGTGCGCTCGCGGTCCACGACCCGGCCGAACGCCTGGAGCGCGCTGCGCAGCCGGCGCATGGCCACCCGCTGCTGGTGCACGGCGTCGGGCAGGCCCCGCCGCACGGCCGGGTCCAGCCGGTACACCGCGGCCACCTGGTCGCGCAGGTAGGCCAGGACGGTTCCGCCGGCGGTCGCCGCGTCGACCGGGACGCGTGCGGGCGTGGCCGGGGTGAGCCGGTCGCCCAGCACGCGGGCCAGTTTCGCCGAGCGGGTGGACCGGTGCAGGCCGGCGGCGACGAGCCGGTCCTCCACCGCGTCGAGCAGCCCGGGGTCGGCGTCCGCGCCGAGTTCCACCTCGACCTCGCGCCACTCGTCCTGTTTGGACGGTCCACTCAGGACGGACGCGGTGACCTGGTCGGCCACCACCTCGGCGAGGAGTTGGCCGGTGTCACCGGTGAGCCGCCAGCGGGAGCGCCGGGTGGCGATCCGGGCCACCGGCAGCAGCCGCGCGCCCCGGGTGCGCGCCCGCACCAGGCTGGTCAGCTCCTCGGGCGGCCGCTGGTGCTCCGGCCCCAGGGGCACGCCCAGCTCGTCACGGGTGTCGGCGCCGGCGGGCAGTTTGAGGTGCCACCCGGCGTCCTCGCCGCCGGTGCGCCGGCGCAGCGTCACGCCGGCCCTGGCCAGCCGGAGGTCCTCGGTGTCGTGGTACTCGGCGTCCAGCAGCACCTCGTCCGGTCCGCTGACCCCGGCCACGCCCGGCAGGCCGTCCCAGGTGGGCAGGGCGACCCCGGTCGGCGCCTCGTACTTGCGTTCTGTCTCGCGCACGCTGGTCACCATGATCCGGGCATACCCAGGTGCGCGCGCTCCCACGCCTGTTCCGCGGAATCCCGCGGCGATCGCGCGGCAGTGCCGGTCAGCCGCGGGCTACGGCTTGCCCCTGGTCAGGCCCTGCTCGTCGGCGTCCCGGCTGAGCACGACCTGCTCGGTGCGGCTGAGCGCCTTGTCCTGCCGGGAGCCGCCGCCCTCGGCCGGCAGCACCAGCCGGATCGGCGGTCCCAGGTCGATCAGGGTCGGGAAGTACTCGGCCTGATCCACGCTCCAGCCGCCCTTGGCGTCCTGGGTGAACCGGAACCGGGCGATCACGCCCTCCTCGGTGGTGCCCCTCGGCTCCTCGTGCTTGGCCACGTGGTTGCCCAGCCCGTAGGCCACCCACTTGCCGTTGACCTTGTCGAACGGCTGCACCACGTGCGCGTGGTGGCCGATGATCAGGTCCACCGCCGGGTCGGCGAGCACCTGCTGGGCGATCCGCTTCTGCTCGGCGGTCACCTCGTGCTGGTACTCGGTGCCCCAGTGCAGGCTGGCGATCACCACCTGGGCGCCGGCCGCGCGCGCCGCCTTGGCCGCGCTGATCACGTCCTGGGCGTCGAGCTGGTTGGCCACCCACGGCTTGCCGGCCGGCCGTTCGATGCCGTTGAACCCGAAGGTGAACGAGACCTGGCCGACCTTGACCCCGTGCACGTCGAGCACCAGCGGGGTCTCGGCCTCCTGCTCGGTGCGGGCCGAGCCGGTGTGCTTGATGCCCACCTCGTCCAGCTTGTCCAGGGTGCGGGTGATGCCCTTCTCGCCCTGGTCGAGGGTGTGGTTGGAGGCGGTCGAGCAGCTGTCGTAGCCGGTGTCCAGCAGCGCGTCGGCCACCTCGGGCGGGGCGCTGAACGACGGGTAGCCCCGGAACGGCCCGCCCTTGTCGGCCAGTGGCACCTCAAGGTGGCAGATGGCCAGGTCGGCACCGGAGATCACCGGTTTGACCCCGGCCAGCAGCGGCCGGTAGTCGCGTTCGCCGGCGCCGTCCTCGGTGGCCTGGTCGGTCAGCGCGGGGTGGATCAGCACGTCACCGGACGCGGCCACGGTGAACGACCGGGTGCTCGCCGCGGCCGAGGACGCGGACGGCTGGGTGTTCGCCAGCTTCGCCGCGGTGGTCGGGTCCTGGCCGGCCGGGTCACCGGAACAGCCCGCCGCCAGCACCACCAGCGCGAACAACCCACCGGCTAATCGCCGCATGCCCACTCCCCACGCCGTTGTGACTGCTCAGTTCCACCCGCGACAAGGCACCCCGAGTGATGCCCGGGCCATCCTCCCATGCCCTGATCGAGTGAAAATCACCCACAGAACGACGTGGTTCGACACTCCCCAGCCACCGCGCGCAGCCCCCGCGTCACTCACTCAGCCACGCGGGCTGGGCCTCCTCGTGGTGGATGGGGCCGTCCACCAGGCTGAGCCGGTCGCCGGCCCCGCCCCAGCGCAGCGCGATGATCTCGGCGGCGATGGACACCGCGGTCTCCTCCGGGGTGCGCGCGCCGAGGTCGAGGCCGATCGGGGAGGACAGCCGGGCCAGCTGGGCCTCGGTCACGCCGTTCTCCCGCAGCCGGGCCAGCCGGTCGGCGTGCGTGCGCCTGGACCCCATCGCCCCGACGTAGCCGAGGTCCAGCCGCAGGGCCGCCTCCAGCAGGGGCACGTCGAACTTGGGGTCGTGGGTGAGCACGGTGACCACGGTGCGCCGGTCCAGCCGGCCGGCCTCGGCCTCGGCGGCCAGGTAGCGGTGCGGCCAGTCCACCACCACCTCGTCGGCGTCCGGGAACCGGGCGGCGGTGGCGAACACCGGCCGGGCGTCGCACACGGTGACCCGGTAACCGAGGTAGGCGCCGAGCCGGGCCATGGCCGCGGCGAAGTCGATGGCGCCGAACACCAGCATGCGCGGCGGCGGCTCGAAGGAGTTCACGAACACGGTCATGCCCTCGCCGCGGCGCTGCCCGTCCGGTCCGTAGTGCAGCAGCCCGACCCGGCCGCCGGCCAGCATGCCCCGGGCGTCCGCGGTGACCGCGTCGTCGGCCCGGTCGCTGCCCAGCGCGCCGGCCACCCGGTCGGGCCAGACCACCAGGCGCCGACCCAGCCGGTCGGGGTCGGGGTGTTCGACCACGGTGGCCACGGCCACCGGCTCGTCCGCGGCGATGGACGCGGCCAGCTCGGGCAGCTCGGGGAACCCGGCCGCGTCAACGCGCTCCACGTAGACGTCGATGATGCCGCCACAGGTCAGACCGACCGCGAACGCGTCGTCGTCGCTGACCCCGTAGCGCTGCAACACCGGCGTGTCATCCGCCATGACCTGTTGCGCCAGCTCGTACACGGCGCCTTCCACGCAGCCGCCGGACACGCTGCCGGACACCGTGCCGTCCGCGGCGACCAGCATGGCCGCACCGGGCGCGCGGGGCGCGGAGCGGAACGTGCCGACCACCGTCCCCAGGCCGACCGTTTCGCCGTTGGCGACTCGGGTGACGAGTTGGGCGAGCACCTCACGCACGACGGCACCTCTCGTTTCCCAGCGGTGTCGAGCTGATCGGGCAGTCTGTCTGCCCCAGCCCGTCAGTTGTCTGACAACGCTGGCCCACGCCTGAATTGTTCCCCCGGTCACGTCACCGCGCAGTCACCAGGTCACCGGGCGTCAGTGGCCGCCGGCGCGGCGGCCGGGCAGACGTGGCCGCATGATCAGCGCGGCCACGTAGTAGCTGCACGGCTCGTCGGTGACGTTGGCGTAGTTGAGCGGGGTGTCCCTGGCGAGGTAGAGGGAGTCGCCGGCGGCCAGGTCAACGGGCTCGGCGCGCTGCCCGGGGTGGCCCAGGGTGAGCCGCACCCGGCCCGACTCCACCGCGATGTACTCGTGCGAGCCGGGCGCGTAGGCCGGGAACCAGCCGGCGTCGCAGTGCGGCGGCAGGGTCGAGCGGATCCACTCGAAGTTCACCCCGGGCACGACCGGCGACAGGATGACCCGCCGCCACCCCTCCGGCTCGTCCACCACGTCCTGCTCGGCGGCGCGCCGCAGGATCACCCGGTCCGCCTCGGGCGTGGCGACCAGGCTCGCCAGGGACACGCCCAGGCCGTCGGCGATCCGGCCCAGCACCACGACGGTGGGCGCCTTCTGCCCGCGTTCCACCGAGGACAGCATGCTGACGCTGACCGAGGCGGCCTCCGCCAGCGCCTGCAACGTGAGGCCGCGCCGGACGCGCAGCGACTGCACCCGCCGACCCAGTTCCTCCAGATCAAGCATTTCTCTATAATATCAATCAGTTTCACTATAGAGAAAATCCGGAGATCAGCATGCCCAGCGACGACGTCCTCGTCCGCGCCGCCACCGCCGACGACCTGGTGGCGGTGGCCGACATCTACGCCCACTACGTCACCACCACGGTGATCACCTTCGACGAGCAGCCGCCGCCGGTGTCCGCGTGGCGGCAGCGGCTGGCCGACTTCACCGCGCGCGGCCTGCCGTTCCTGGTGGCCGAGGTCGACGGGCAGGTCGCCGGCTACACCTACGCCAGCCCGTGGCGGCCGAAGACCGCCTACCGGTACTCCGTGGAGGACACCATCTACCTGGCGCCTCAGTGGACCGGCCGGGGGCTGGGTCGACTGCTGGGTGACGCGCTGCTCGCCGAGTGCGCCCGGGCCGGCGTCCGCCAGGTGATCGCGGTCATCGCCGACACCGGCAGCCACCACGCCACCCTGGCCCTGCACCGGGCGCTCGGCTTCACCGAGGTGGGCCGGCTGCGCGGCGTCGGCCACAAGCACGGCCGCTGGGTCGACACGCTGCTGCTGCAACGCGACCTGACCGCGACACCAGCCACGTCGTGACCCCGCCGGGCCGGCGCCGGGCCCTGATCGCCCTGGTGGCCGCGGCCGGAGCCGCGCTCGCCGCCCTGTCCCAGCCGGCCGGGCACGAACCGCGAGCCGGATGAGGCGTCAGAACCACAGTCCACAGTGGTGGGTCGCGGCCACGTCGATCGGCCGCGCGCCGTCCTGGGTCAGTTCCAGCGCGGCGTTCCCGGTGTCGGTGTTACTGGCGTCGGGGTTGCCGGCGTCGAGCCGGGGCCAGACCGGGCTGCCCGCGCCGTTGGGGTCGCCGGTCCGGACGAACCGGCTCCAGTAGCCCACCAGCTGGTCGGCCAGGGGCCGCTGGGCCGAGGTGAGCGCGGGCCCGTTCGGGAAGTCGAACAGGTAGGAGGCGTCACCACCGTGCGCGGTCGCGGGCCGGACGTGCTCGGGCAGGGGCTGCCCACTCGGCGTGGGCGCGGACGGGTCGGTGAAGACCCAGGCGTAGGTGGCCGCCTTCCGGGCCTGGTCCAGACCGGACTTCCAGGACGGGCAGATCCAGTCGCGGTCGGTGAACACCCGGCTGGCCGCCGCCGCGGGTGAGGGGAACTCATCCACCGGGTACCGCTGTTCCACGTCCGGCGCGCGCGGCCCGAACGCGGTGCGCAGCATGGCCGAGTACCTGTCGGCGGTGATGCCCCCGGGGTAGGCGGCCAGGACGAACTCGACGTGCTCGTCGTGGGTGGTGCCCTGCAACAGCGGCACGCCCGCCTGCCGGCCGGCGGCGAACACCGCGGCCGGCTCCTCCGGCACGAGGCTGGTGCCGTAGGCGATCAGCGGGAACTGGCCGGTGTGCGGCAGCAGTTCCTCGGCGGGCTTGGCGCGCAGGCAGGCCAGGTCGGCGCAGGACAGCTGCCCGGCCAGGGCCTGGCCGTTGCGCTGGATCGTGCTGATCGGGTGCCAGGACGAGATCGCGTCAACGCCCTCGCCGATCGCGCCGGCCGGGTGACTGGTCCCGCACGATCCACTGTGGACGATCGCCTGGTGGAACAGGCCGGCGGCCGCCGGCGCGGTCATCAGGGTGCACGCGCTCATCGCGCCGGCCGACACTCCCCCGAGCGTGACCCGGCCGGGGTCGCCGCCGAACGCGGCGATGTTGGCGCGCACCCACTCCAGCGCCGCCACCTGGTCGAGCAGCCCGAAGTTGCTGGTCTCGCCGAGTTCCGGGTGGGCGAAGAAGCCGAACACGCCCAGCCGGTAGTTGACCGTCACCACCACGATCTCGCCGGCCCGCACCAGCCGCGCCGGGTCGTAGATCGAACCGGCACCGGTGATGAACCCGCCACCGGGCAGCCACACCAACACCGGCCGTCCGGCGCCCGGCTCGGCGGGCGTGGTCACGTCCAGGGTCAGGCAGTCCTCGCTGTGCGGGGTGCCCTCGGGCATGTCCGGCGCCTCCGGTTGCACGCACGCCGGGCCGGACGCGGTGGCATCGCGCTGGTCCGGCCAGGGGCGCACCGGCTGCGGCGGCTGCCAGCGCAGCTCCCCGACCGGTGGCGCGGCGTACGGGATGCCCCGGAACCGGCGCACGCCGTCCTGTTCGGCGCCACGGAGTTCACCCGACGCCGTGCGGACCACCGGGTCGGGGTGCGGCTGGTCTCCGGCACCGACCGGTGCGCCGCAGGCCACCAGGACCACCACCGCACCGGCCAGCGCGGCCACACCCCGCCAGCCGGTCACCTGTCCCGCTCCGCCGGCTTGGCCTTGCCAGCCGCCCAGCCGGCCAGGACCCCGCCGACCACGGTGACCACCACGTAGCAGCTCAGCCACACCGCGAACCCGCCGGGCAGCCAGCTGAGCAGCCCGGCGTGGCCGTGGTCGATCAGCAGCCGGATGGCGCCCTGTGCGCCCAGTGCCAGCAGGACCATGCCCACGATCTGCCAGGCCGTGTACTTGTTCATCCGTTGCTCCCCTCTTTGTGGTTCGATCGCACCATAACAGCTTGTTGGTACGATCGCACCACAACGCGGTGACATCGCGAGGTTGCGGAGGACGAACGGCATGCCCCGACAGGTGGACCACGACCAGCGGCGCCGGCAGATCGCGGCGGCCGTGTGGCGGCTGGCCACCACGGGCGGACTGGAACACGTCACGCTGCGCCAGGTCGCGGCCGAGGCCGGGGTGTCCGCCCGGCTGTTGCAGTACTACTTCGGCACCCGGGACCAGCTGCTGCTCGGCGCGCTGGAGATCCTCAACGCCGACGCCGAGCAGCGGGCCAGGCAACGCCTGGCGGCGCTCGGCGAGGCACCCGGGGTGCGCGCGATCGTGCGCGGCGTGCTGCTGGAACTGCTCCCGCTGGACGAGGAACGGCGCAACCGGCACCTGGTGTACGCGGCGTACTTCGTGCCCTTCCTCACCGAACCCGCCCTCGCCGCGGTCGCCCGCGACGCGCCGCACGGGCTGGAGAACCTGGTCGCCGACCTGATCAGGCAGGGGCAGGAGCTGGGCCAGGTGCCCGCGCACGTCGACGCCACGGCCGAGGCCGCGTTCCTGGTGGCCGGGGCCGACGGCCTGCAGTCGAGCGTCCTGCTCGGGCAGTGCCCCGGCGACCGGGCCCTGGCCCTGATCGACCACCAGCTCGACCGCATCTTCACCAGGACCGCCGACCAGCCGGGGACCGAGGACCGAGCCGGTCTCCGGGACGAATCCGGGTAGCACCAGGGTTGTTCCCCGAGGCGCCGGCCGCCGCCGCGGACCAGTCTTGAGGCATGACGAACAACGTGGTCAACGAGGTCACCGGCAAGGTCAAGAAGTTCCGCCGGAGCCGCACCGAACGGATGCTCGCCGGCGTGTGCGGTGGCGCCGCCCGGCTCTTCGGGATCGACGCCGCCATCCTGCGGGTGGTGCTGGTGGCCGCCACCCTCTTCGGCTTCGGCACCGGCGCGCTGCTCTACCTCATCTGCTGGATCGTGGTGCCGGAAGAGGCCTGATCAGGTCAGCAGGTAACCGTGGTGTCCGCCCAGTCGGCGTGGTCCGAGGTGATGCCGTCGCCGCCGTCGGTGACCACCAGCTCCAGCTGGGACACGCCGGTCAGCGGCACGTCCAGCGCCACGGCGGGCTGACCGCCGGTGCGGATGCCGGACTCGGCGAGCTGCCGGCCGTCGCCGCGCACCTGGAAGGCCACACTGCCCGCGGTGCCCACCTCGTCGTCGACACCGACTTCGGCGTGCAGCGCCGAACACCCGCCGCCCAGGTAGAGCAGCACCGACGAGGTGGCGTGCACGCCCAGCCCGGTGGCGTAACCGGTGCCGGCGATGCTGATCGGCCGGCCGTCACCGGCGTCCCGCTCGCCGTTGCTGCGGTCCCGCTCCACCGGCCCCCAGCCGTTGCTGCTGGTCACGAACTGGAGTGCGGACACCGCGGTGGTTCCGGCCGGCGGTGGCGCGACCAGTTGCACCGAACCGCTCACCGACCGGCTCTGCGGTCCGCCGATGCCGGCGAAGTTCGCTGTCGCGGCGATGGCCAGCTGTCCGGGTGACTGGTCGGCGGTGGGCCGCAGCCGCCAGGTGACCCGCCACTCCTGGCCGGGCCGCACCAGCGCCGTCCACGCGCCGCCGTTGCCGTCGACGGCCCAGCCCTTCGGCGGCTCGATCCGCATCCGCGCCTGGTACAGCGGGGTGCGGCCGTCGTTGTACAGGGTGGTGTCCACGGTGACCGGCTTGTTCACCTCGGCCAGGTTCGGCAGGCCGAGGCCCAGCGTGGTCAGCGGCGCCAGCACCCCGTGCCGGTCCACCGACACCCGGTAGGCCACGGCCCCGTGCGCGGGCACGGCGGCGCGCAGCGTGCCGTCGCTCTGCGCCTGCTGCCCGGTCCACAGGTCGCGCACCCGGTACGGGCCGCGCTTGCTCAGCCCCACCTCGGCGGTGGTGGTGGTCACGGTCGCGGTGGTGGTGCCCCGGTTGAACAGGACCACCGCGACCGACCCGTCCGACATGGGCTTGGCCCACACCTCCACGTCACCGTCGTCGCGCGCCTGGTAGCCCTGGATGCCGCCCCAGTCCTGGTTCACCGCGATCAGTTCCCGGTTGAGCAGGATCTGTCTGGTCTGGTCGGTCATCGAGCGCAGGTCGTTGCCGGCCAGCAGGGGCGCGTTGAGCAGCGCCCACAGCGAGAAGTGGGCGCGGTACTCGGTGTCGGTCATGCCGCCGTTGCCGACCTCCAGCATGTCCGGGTCGTTCCAGCCGTTGGGGTGGCTGTACTCCACCAGGCCGACCTGCTGGTCGAGGATGCCGGTCATGCTGGACCAGGAGTCGCTGATGTCGCCGGTGGTGCGCCACAGGTGCCCGCCCACCTGGTCGCCCCAGCCCTCCCACGGTTTGTTCTCGCCCCATTCGCACAGTGCGAACACGATCGGCCGGCCGGTTTTGCGCAGCGCGTCGGACATGGCCTGGTACCGCTCAACAGCGGGGCGGCCCTGGTTGTTGCAGTTGTCGTACTTGAGGTAGTCGACGCCCCAGTCGGCGAAGGACTGCGCGTCGATCTCCTCGTGGTCCAGCGCACCCGGCATGGACCGGGCGCAGGTCTGCGTGCCCGCGCTGGTGTAGATGCCGAGTTTCAGGCCCTTGGCGTGCACGTAGTCGGCCAGTGCCGCGATTCCACTGGGAAAGCGCTCCGGGTGCGGCAGCAGCCGCTTGGTCTGCGGATCGCGTTCGGGCGCGGCCCAGCAGTCGTCGATGTTGACGTAGGTGTAGCCGGCGTCGCGCATGCCGGAGCTGACCAGGGCGTCGGCGGTCTGCCGGATGAGGCTTTCATTGATGTCGCAACCGAATCGGTTCCACGAGTTCCAACCCATGGGCGGGGTCCTGGCCAGCTCGCCCAGGGGATCGGCGGTGGTCCGCACCGGCTCGGCCGCGGCCTCGGCCGTGCCCGGGGACGCGGCGACCGAGAACGGCACCAGCGACACCGCCGCGGCGATGAGCAGTGACGAGAAGCGACGCATCGGATTCCTCCCCACTGATCAGCACCGAACAGCAGTACTCGAATTTACGCATCCGTGAACACAATTCGTCAATCCCTGCCCACCGTCATGTCTGACAGGCCGGCCTGACGTCACACCAGACGCCGGCACCCCCATTCCACATTGATGATCTTGGCCGACCGCCGGCCCGAATCACCCCGCCCCATCACCCGATTCCGCGAAAACACCGCACCCCATTAGCCCATTTGAGTTACGCTGTTCGCGGCTTTCATCCGATCTTCGTCCGAGCCCGATTCGGGACCGCCACGCGCGCCCACCCGATCGGCCCGGACCAGCAGTCATGCGCGCCCCGCGCCCGTCTGCCGTTTGTGGACGGTCACACGTAGACAGTCGCGCCCGTCATCGAATGATCACTCAGCGACACCGTCCACATCGGTGGCCGACGCGCTTCTTGGCCCGACGGAAGAAAAACCGGGCCACCGGGAGCCGATCCGGCCTGACGCGCGTCAGAGGTGAGTACGACCACAAGGGACAACCCGATCCACGACGCATGTATCTGGCCCGCGGCTGGCGTCTCTTGTGCAGTGACCGGCCCGAGGGGCCAGCTCGACAAGCTAGGGGGAAAGCACGTGAGTTCCGAGAACCTGCGCCGGACCGACAGCGAGACCGTTCCCGAGACGGTCAAGCCGTTCAACGTCGTCCGGCTGGTGGGTGTGGGGGGTGACATCGGGACCGCGGCCACGCTCGGGGCCGGGGACGGCACCGGGGGTGGCACCGGCGGCGGGGTGCCGGCGGAGCCGGGCGGGTCGCACCAGACCAACGGCCCCACCCCGACCAGGACGACCGCGACCGCCGACCGAGAGGTGACCAACTGACCGGGGCGTCGCGGTACTGGGGGCGGAAGCAGCGCGGTCGGTCGGCCTCGCGGGGTGGTCGACCGGCCGCGTCAGCGCCGGCACCGGCGGACGTGCTGACCGCCGTGCTGGCACGTTCACAGCAGCACTACTCCATTCGAGTGTCTTTGGTATCCGGTGTGGTCCATCCGGCTCATCTTGTTTCGAATGAGGCCCCGACCCAGGAGGACCCAAGCCGGAGGTGATTGGGTGAGCGAACTGCGCACGACGGAGACAAGTCCGCCGTGGGAGGGGCTGGAAGGCACGGATCGGCACGCGGCCTGCCTGGTGGCGGCGCGGGCGGGTGACCGCCAGGCCCTCAACATCCTGGTGGCCGAACTCAGCCCCGTGGTCTGGCACGTGGCCAGGGGCAACGGTCTGGACCGCCCCACCGCGGAGGACGTGGTGCAGACCGTCTGGCTGGCGTTGCTCCGCCACCTGGACCGGCTCCAGGAGCCGCGCGCGCTGGTCGGCTGGCTGGTCGTGACCACCCGGCACGAGGCACAGCGCAGTTGGCGGGCCAACCGCAACCAGGTCCCGCTGTCGGCCGAACTGGCCGAGCAACTGCCCACCGAGAGCTGGCTGCCCGAGGACGAGGCGGTGCGCGTCGACCGGGACAAGCGGTTGTGGGCGGCCTTCTCCCGACTGACCCACCGGTGCCAGGAACTACTGAGACTGACTGTTTTCAATGGCCGAGCCGACTACCGCGCAGTGGCCGAATCGCTCGCCATGCCGCGCGGCAGCATTGGTCCCACCAGGGGGCGTTGCCTGGACTCGCTGCGTGCACAACTGGACTCGGAAGGAGGATCGCGGTGACCGACGTCGACCCGCGCGATGACGACTACAGGTGGCAGGACACCGCCATCTCCGCCGGCCTCGACCGCTTGGTGCACGTGTTGGACGCGCCGCCAGCGGATCTGGTGGAGCGCGTCCAGTTCGCCATCGCCTTGGAGAACCTGGACGTTGAGGTGGCCAGGTGGGAGCGGGCCGGCTCATTCGCCGGAGTGAGAGGTGACCGGCCCGGGACCGTGACCTTCACCGTGGATCACCTCACGGTCATGGTGAGCTTCACGCCGACCGGAGGTCGGCACAGAATCGACGGCTGGCTCGTCCCACCCGGACAGCACACCGTTGAGGTGCGCGTCTCCGACCACGACTCGACCACCACGCAGGCCGATGACGGCGGCCGGTTCGTGCTGGCCGACGTCCCCGCCGGCACCACGCAGATCCTGGTACACCTGGAGAGCGTGCACGGTGAGCCCAGCCGCACGATCGTCACACCGACCCTGATGCTCTAGCGTCGGCACGCTGAGTAGCCAGAGCAAAACGGACCGAAGGTAACCCGTTCGGCCCAGCACTTCCCCCGCCTAGTGGGCACCTCACCCACTTCCGGTGTGTTGCCATTGAGAGGTGCCCCAGCCACGTCCTCCACTCGCTGGCACAAGCGCGCCCGAACAGGCCGCCACACACAGCGATGACACGTCCGTCAGCGACACCGACACCGCGGTGAAGCTGCACAAGCAGGCATTCTCCGTTGCCTCCGCCGGCCGCCCCGCTGAAGCGGCGCGGTTGCTGCGACGGGCACTACAGGCGCTGCCTGTCGCCCCGGCGAGCAACGAGGTGCGCATCGTGCGCATCAGGGTATTGATCACCCTGGCGTACGCGGAGGCGGAGACTGGTTCCGTCAGCGACGGTCTGCCCCACCTCGACACAGCCCAACTGCTGTTCGCCGAGTTGCAGGGACCGCAACGGGCGCACATGGAGGGGGTCGTCGGCTGTCAGCGGGCGCTCCTGCTGCACCGCGCCGGCCAGACAGCCGAGTCGTTGGACCTGTTCAACCAGGCGATTCCACTGCTCGAACACGCGCTGGGCAGCGGCGCGTGCGACGCCTCGGTGTTGACCGCCAACGTGATGAACCGCGGGCTGACCTACATCGCCTACGGCAAGCCGGCCCTGGCGGAGCAGGACATGCACCGCACCATGCTGCTGGCGGAAACACACCAGCTACCGCTGCTCAGGGCGAAGGCCCAGCACAACCTCGGCGACATCGCGCTGCTGGTCGGTGACGTGCCCACGGCGCTGCGCCACTACGAGGAGACCGAGCGGGCGTTCCGCGAACTCGCCCCCGGCCTGGTGCCCAGGCTGCAGATCGACCAGGCCAGGGCCCTGCTGACCGCGGGGCTGCCGGACGAGGCGGCCGAGCAGCTGGACGAGGCGCTGCCGGAACTGCGCAGGCACAAGGTCGGCCAGGACCTGGCCGAGGCCGAGGTGATCCGGGCGGCCGCCGCGCTGTTGCAGGGCGATCTGGAGCTGGCCAGGCGGTTGGCCTCGGCGGCACAGCGGCGGTTCCGGCGTCGGGGCAGCGAGTCGTGGAGCGAGGTCGCCGCGTTGACGAAGATGCGCGCCGAGGCCGCGGTGGCGCTGTCCAACGGCGTGCCCTCGGTGGCGGCCCAGTCCAAGGCCGTCCAGTCCAAAGCCGCCCAGGCCAAAGCCAGCCAGGCCAAAGCCCCCCGGTCGAAAGCCGCCCAGTCCAGGGCCGCCCAGTCCAAGGCCGCACGGCTGGCCGAGCGGCTGAGCGCGGTGGGCCTGACCGACGAGGCGGCCATGGCACGGATGCTCGCGGTGCGGCTGGCCGTGCGCCGGGGCGCCGCCGCCGAGGCCGGCAGCCTGGTGCGCCAGGTGCCCAAGCCGACCGAGGTCACCCCGATCGACCACCGGATGCTGCTCCGGCTCTGCCGCGCCGAACTGTCGTTGACCAGTGGGGACCGCCAGCGCGCGCTGTCCGAGGCCAGGTCCGGCCTTGATGAGCTGGGCCAGGTGCGGGACCGGATGGGCGGGCTGGACCTGTTGTGCGGCACGGCCGTGCACGGGCGGGAACTCGGCGAGCTGGCCGTGCGGCTGGTGCTGGCCGACGCCGAGACCGAGACCGACGCCCGGCAGCTGTTCGCCTGGCTGGAGCGCACCCGCGCCCAGGTGTACCGGTACGAACCCCAGCCCAGCATTGACGATCCGCTGCTGGCCGAGCGGGTGGCCGAGATGCGCTCGCTCGGCCGGGTGGTGCAGCAGTCCAGATTGGACGGTCGGGCCGTTGCCGAGCTGGAGGCCCGCTACGACGTGCTCCAGCGGGAGGTGACCCGGCTGGGCTGGCACACCAGTCAGTGGGGCCGGCCCCGACCGGTGTGCGAGCTGGCCGACGTGGTCGCCCAGCTCGGTGAGCGGGCCCTGGTCAGCTTCACCGGCCAGGACGAGTCGCTGAGCGCGGTGGTGGTGGCGGCCGGCCGGACCACGCTGGTGCGGCTGGGCTCGGCCAGCCAGACCGTGGAGGAGGTGGCCAGGCAGCTGCACGCCGACCTGGACGTGCTGGCCCCGGACCACCTGCCCGACCTGCTGGCCCAGACCATCGCCCGGTCCGCGCGCCGCCGGGCCGAACTGCTGGACGAGCTGCTGGTGCGCCCGCTGCTGCCCACGGTCGGGGAGCGGGAACTGGTCGTGGTGCCCACCGGGTCGCTGTACGCGGTGCCGTGGGGGGTGCTGCCCTCGCTGCGCGGCCGGCCGGTGGTCGTGGTGCCCTCGGCCACCGCGTGGCTGACCGCGGAGAACGACAACCAGCGCGCCACCGGCTCCGGGCACGTGGTGCTGGTCGGCGGGCCGGGCCTGACCGGCGGGGTGGGTGAGGTGCGCGGGTTGCGCCGCACCTACCCGGCCGCCCGGTTCCTGGACGCCGACCAGGCGGTCAGCGCGAACGTGCTCGCCCTGCTGGACGGCGCCGAACTGGCGCACTTGGCCGCGCACGGCGCGCACCAGCCGGACAACGCGTTGTTCTCCCGGCTCGAACTGGTGGACGGGCCGCTGTTCGCCCATGACATCGCGCGGCTGCGGCGTCCACCGCGCCGGGTGGTGCTGGCCGCGTGTGAGCTGGCGCTGAGCCACATCCGGCCCGGCGACGAGGCACTCGGGTTCGCCGGGGCGCTGCTGGCCAGCGGCTCGCACACGGTGGTCGCGGCGGTCAGCCGGGTGGGCGACCAGGCCGCCGCCGAGACCATGCAGCAGTTCCACGCCCGGCTGGCCACCGGGGCGGGCATGGCCCAGGCGCTGGCCGAGTCCACCGCCGCCGACCCGCTGCGCCGCCCGTTCGTCTGCTTCGGCTCCGGCGGCTAGCCCGGCCGGGCCCGGTGTCTCCCGGTGGCGCGGTGAACCGACCGCCCGCGCTCCCGGGAACAACCGGCCGGCCGCACCTGATCAGCCCGCGCCCAGGTCGGCGGACAGCCAGTGTTCCGGCCGCATGTAGACGATGATGTGCTCGCCGAACTGTGTCCGCTCGTACTCCACGAAGCCGGCGGCCGCCTCCGGCGGCAGGTACCGCGTGGCCATCTCCAGCGACCGCTCGTCGGTGCACGGCTCGGTCCTGGTCACCGGCCCTTCCACCGACACGTAGCGGACCGTCGGCGTGGTCCGCTGCACCATCAGGCTGAACCGGCCGGCCGCGCGGATCGCGCGGGTCTTGCGCGAGTCGGGCGGTGTGCGCACCCACAGCTCTCCGCCGGGCGTGTACTGGTACCAGATGGGGACCGTCAGCGGCGCCCGGTCCGGCCGCTCGACCACCGACAACGCACCGACATGCGGTTCCGCCAGGAACTGTTCGCGCACTTCTCGCGGTAGAGCCACGGCCCGAGGCTAACCGCCGGGTCTGACAGAACCGGGTGCGACGCCGACCCCGGACGAACGCGAAGGGCGGCCCCGCGGGTGCGGGACCGCCCTTTCGTGGCGAACAGCCGTCTCGACCGGCGACGGCGGTCGGCCAGCCGGGGCACGGGGCCCCGCCGGAACCAGCCGGGGTGAGACCCCCGCCGGGACCGGCCGGGGCAGGTGCCCCCGGCGTGGACCGCCACCGCTCAGTCTCGGCTGAGCGACATGGATCAGAAGTCCATGCCACCAGCGTCCGGAGCGGCCGGAGCGGCAGCGGCCTTCTCCGGCTTGTCGGCCACGACGGCCTCGGTGGTGAGGAACAGAGCCGCGATCGACGCCGCGTTCTGCAGGGCCGAGCGGGTCACCTTGGTCGGGTCCGGCACGCCAGCGGCGAGCAGGTCCTCGTACTTGCCGGTGGCCGCGTTCAGGCCGTGGCCGGTGGGCAGGCTCTTCACCTTCTCCACCACGACGCCGCCCTCAAGGCCGGCGTTGATGGCGATCTGCTTGAGCGGAGCCTCCAGGGCCACGCGGACGATGTTGGCGCCAGTGGCCTCGTCGCCCTCCAGGCCCAGCCCGCCGAAGGCGGCCTCGGCGGCCTGCAGCAGAGCCACGCCACCACCGGCGACGATGCCCTCCTCCACGGCGGCCTTGGCGTTGCGCACCGCGTCCTCGATGCGGTGCTTGCGCTCCTTCAGCTCGACCTCGGTGGCGGCACCGGCCTTGATGACGGCCACGCCACCGGCCAGCTTGGCCAGGCGCTCCTGCAGCTTCTCGCGGTCGTAGTCGGAGTCGCTCTTCTCGATCTCAGCGCGGATCTGGTTGACCCGGCCCTGGATCTGGTCGGGGTCGCCAGCGCCCTCGACCACGGTGGTCTCGTCGCGGGTCACGACGACCTTGCGGGCCTTGCCCAGCAGGGACAGGTCGGCGTTCTCCAGCTTCAGGCCCACGTCCTCGGTGATGACCTGGCCGCCGGTCAGGATCGCGATGTCCTGCAGGATCGCCTTGCGGCGGTCACCGAAGCCAGGAGCCTTCACGGCCACGGACTTGAAGGTGCCGCGGATCTTGTTGACGACCAGGGTGGCCAGGGCCTCGCCCTCGACGTCCTCGGCGATGATCAGCAGCGGCTTGCCGGCCTGCATGACCTTCTCCAGCAGCGGGAGCAGGTCCTTGACCGAGGAGATCTTCGAGCCGTACAGGAGGATGTACGGGTCCTCCAGCACCGCCTCCTGGCGGTCGGGGTCGGTCACGAAGTAGCCGGAGATGTAGCCCTTGTCGAAGCGCATACCTTCGGTGAGCTCCAGCTCAAGACCGAGGGTGTTGCTCTCCTCGACGGTGATGACGCCTTCCTTGCCGACCTTGTCCATCGCCTCGGCGATCAGCTCGCCGATGGTGGTGTCGCCGGCCGAGATCGACGCGGTGGCGGCGATCTGCTCCTTGGTCTCGACCTCCTTGGCCGTCTTCAGGAGCTGCTCGGTGACGGCCTCGGTGGCCTTCTCGATGCCGCGCTTGAGGCCGAGCGGGTTGGCGCCGGCGGCCACGTTGCGCAGGCCCTCGCGGACCAGCGCCTGGGCCAGCACGGTGGCGGTGGTGGTGCCGTCACCAGCGACGTCGTCGGTCTTCTTGGCAACTTCCTTGACCAGCTCGGCCCCGATCTTCTCCCACGGGTCCTCGAGCTCGATCTCCTTGGCGATGGAGACGCCGTCGTTGGTGATGGTCGGCGCGCCCCACTTCTTCTCGAGCACGACATTGCGGCCCTTCGGGCCGAGCGTCACCTTGACGGCGTCGGCGAGGGTGTTCATGCCGCGCTCAAGACCGCGGCGGGCGTCCTCGTCGAACGCGATCATCTTGGCCATTGCGGTGTGTTCCTCCGCCTGTCTGGATGGGGCCACTGCGAGCAGACGCCCACAGCGGAACACGGTGCTTCGGCCAGGCTCGGTGCCCGCGACGGACGATCAGCTCCGGAGTTCTCCGGCGCCGATCTCACCGTCCCAGCCTCACATGTGGCTGTCGTCGTCCACACTGGCACTCGAACTCGCCGAGTGCCAGATTGTGTTTAGCACTCGACACGGGAGAGTGCAAGAAGACCAGGTCAGCGGGTAGCCCGTCCGGACGGGGGAACGGACGGGACGACGACGGGGAGACGACGGCACGGCAACGCCCGCGCCAACAGCGCGCCAACGGAGTGACCGCCGACGGCGTGACCGGGCCGGACGCGCGGCCGGGTCGCTGATCGACCCCCGCGCGCCCGGCCGAACGGGTCCGGCCCAGCGGTCCGGCTCAACCGGTGAGCAGCACGACGAGCAGCACGATCAACGCCAGCGCCACCGCGCCCACGCTGACCGGAATCACCCAGTTGGCGGAATCGCCCTTGGGACGGTTGCCGGTGAACGCGCTCGTCCCGGCCGGGGCCGGCGGGCGCAGCCGCACCGGCTCGGACATGGACGAGGACGAGTAGCCGGCCGGCTGCTGGTTGGGTCCGGTCGCGGGCTGGTAGCCGCCGGGGCGCCCCGGCTCGGGCTGCCGCTGGGCGAACCCGGGCTGGCCGAAGCCGTGCGGACCGGTCGGCGGTCCCACCACCTGCTGGCCGGCCTGGTCGCGGGACGGCTGCGCCACCGGCTGGCCCGGCCGGGCCGCCGGCTGGGTGAGCGCGGCCCTGGCGGCCGAGATCAGCTCGCGGCAGTTGGCGTAGCGCTGGCCCGGGTCCTTGGCCATGCCCCTGCGCACCACGTCGTCGATGGCCGGCGGCAGGTTCACCAGCGCGGACACCGCCGGCGCCTCGGCGGCCAGGTGACCCTGGATCACCTCGGGCACCTTGCCCTGGTAGGGCGGCCGGCCGGTGAGGCAGGCGAACACCATGCACGCTAACGAGTACGCGTCCGTGCGGCCGTCCACCGGCTCACCGCGCAGGTGCTCGGGCGCGGCGTAGGTGGGCGAGCCGAGGAAGTCGCCGGTGCGGGTGCGGTGACCGGTGGCCCCGCGCCGGGTCAGGCCGAAGTCGGCCAGGTAGACGTGCTCGGTGGTGGACTCCCTGGAGGTGACCAGCACGTTGGCCGGCTTGACGTCCAGGTGCACCAGGCCGTGGCCGTGCAGCATGTCCAACGCCTCGGCGACCTGGCCGAGCAGGGCCAGCGCCCGGGGCGGGGCCAACGGACCGCGCTTGATCAGACTGGCCAGGTCGGAGCCGTCGACCAGCCGCATGGCGATGTAGAGCAGGCCGTCGACCTCACCGAAGTCGTACAGCGGCACCACGTTCGCGTGGTCGATCGCCGAGGTGTTGCGCGCCTCGTCCACGAACCGCTCGCGAAACTCCGGGTCCTCGGTCAGGTGTTCGCCGATGACCTTGAGCGCGACCTTGCGGCCCAACCGGACGTCGGTGGCGCGGTACATCACGCTCATCCCGCCCCGGCCGAGCACCCCGTCGATCCGGTAGTGGCCGAGCCGCCGTCCAGTGAGATCCTCCGACACGAGGCGCAGCCTAACGCCAAGAGATTTCCGGATGCGGGCGGTTGTGCCACAGCAGCCAGCAGAACCACTCGACTGCCACACCACCACCCGGCCGCCGGCGGGTTCTGGCGGCCCGCCGGCGGAACCGGCTGGAGCTGGTCAGACCTTCCGAACGTCCGCGGCCTGACTACGGCCGTCCCGACCCGCCTGGACCTCGAACTCAACCCGATCGCCCTCGGCGAGGGTGCGGAAGCCGTCCATCTGGATGGCCGAGTAGTGGACGAAGACGTCCGGCCCGCCGTCGGCGGCGATGAAGCCGTACCCCTTCTCCGAGTTGAACCACTTGACCGTGCCGACAGCCACCGGCGTCCTCCTTGCAGATGTCGCGCACGGCGCCCTGGGCGCCGCTTGGAGCGTTCGTCACGCTACCGAAAAAGCGGCCCCGTGCCACTCCCTTGATGTGGGACGCCCAGGTGGGTCAGCAACCGAGATGTTGATCACGCACGGGTAGCGAGTCCGTTGGCCTGCAACCAGTTGACCAGCCCTCGAGGGTTGCGCGTCTGGGTCAGCACCAGGCCGGGACCGGCGAAGTCGAAGACCAGTCCGTCACCGGTCCGCACGGACTGTTCACCCCCTTGGCGCAACGCTCGCAGGCGCGCGCGCACCGTGTCCGGGAAGGCGAGCACGTGCCCGCTGTCCACCGTCACCAGCTCGCCGGCGTCCAGCGCGACCACGTCCAGCGCGCCGTAACAGGTCAGCACCGAGGAGCCGTGACCGTGCAGGTGGTTGAGGAAACCGTGGTCCCCGCCGAACAGCGCGCGCAGCGGTGGCGCCTGCTGGTCCAGCGCGATCGTGCTGGCCGAGGCCAGCCAGGCGCTCCTGGCCACGCACCAGCCGGTGGTGCCGTCCAGCTCCAGCACGTGGACGTCGCCGGGTAACTGGCCGGCGACGTCGACCCAGCCGCCCTGCGGGGGCGCGGTGAACACGACCGCGCCCTTGCCCACCCGGCCCAGTCCTCTTGCCGCGCCGCCCTTGCCGGCCACGCCAACCCCGTAACTGGTCGAGAGCATCGCCCCCGACTCCACCTGCACCGGCTCCGCGGGCGCCAGGACCAGCCTGGCGACCCCGTAGGCAGGCGTGTGGCGAGTGCGGACCTGCACGAGATTCCCCTCCGTAGTCAGCGGACCTGCCAGCCGGGGCAGTCTGTCACGCGGTTCGGTGACGCCGGGGACGATGCTGGTGCGATGTGGTGAACGCGCCAGTGGGCGTGGTGCCGGACCGGTGCGGGGCAGGATGCAGCCGTGCCGAACTTGCCTAATTTGCCTGAGAACTCGCGTGATCTGCCGAATTTGCGCGATCAGCCACTCCGCCGGCCGATCAGCGTGGCCGAGCACCGGGCCAGGGTCGCCGCCCTGGTCGAGCGGACGCCGGTCGTCCGACTGCCGCTGACCGACTGCCTCGGCCTGGTCCTGGCCGAGGACCTGGTGTCGCCGATCTCGTTGCCACCGTTCGACAACTCGGCGATGGACGGCTACGCCGTGCGCGCCGCCGACCTGGCCGGCGCCGACCAGGACAACCCGGTGGAACTGCCGGTGGCCGAGGACATCCCGGCCGGCCGCACCGACCTGGTCCCGCTGGAAGCCGGCACCGCGCACCGGATCATGACCGGCGCGCCGCTGCCGCCGGGCGCGGACGCGGTGATCCAGGTGGAGCTGACCGACGGCGGCACCGAGCGGGTCCGGTTGTTCCGCGCGGTGGCCCAGAACAGCAACGTGCGCCGCGCCGCCAGTGACGTGGCCGCCGGCGACCGGGTGCTGGTCGCCGGCACCGCGCTGGGCGCGGCCCAACTGGGCCTGGCCGCCGCGATCGGCCGGACCGAGCTGCCGGTGCGGCGACGGCCCAGGGTGCTGGTGCTGTCCACCGGCAGCGAACTGGTCGAGCCGGGCCAGCCGCTGCTGCCAGGGCAGATCTACGAGTCCAACGGGACCATGCTGGCGGCGGCGGTGCGCGCGGCCGGCGGTGAGGCCGAGCTGCTGCGGTTCGTGCCCGACGAGGTGGCGGCCTTCCACGCCGCGCTGGAGCCGAGGCTGGCGCACGTGGACCTGGTGCTGACCTCGGGCGGGGTGAGCGCGGGCGCCTACGAGGTGGTCAAGGACGCGTTGGCGGATCGGGGTGTCACGTTCACGAAGGTGGCGGTGCAGCCGGGCGGACCGCAGGGGGCGGGCCGCTACCAAGGGGTTCCGGTGATCACCCTGCCGGGTAATCCGGTGAGTTCGCTGGTGTCGTTCGAGTTGTTCGTCCGACCGGCGCTGCTGGCAGCGCTCGGCCACGAACGGGTGGACCGGCCCCGGGTGCGGGCGACGCTGAGCCAGGGCATCACGTCACCGGCGGGGCGCACCCAGTACCGGCGCGGCGTGTACGACCCGGCGTCCGGTCGGGTGGTGACGCCGGTCGGTGGGCCCGGCTCGCACCTGCTGTCGGCGATGGCGCTGGCCAACTGCCTGATCGAGGTGCCGGAGGAGGTCACCGAGCTGGCCGAGGGCGACGAGGTCGCCGTGCTGGTGCTCGCGGACTGACCGGCTGAGGGGCGGCGGGGAATCCGGTCACGCGCCGAGTTGCCGCCATCACGGTGAGCCGGGAAACTGTATATACAACTTCACGATCGGGTAGGTAATGGGGATCTTGCTGACGTTGTGTGACCGATTGCTCACAGTTGAGCATTGATCACGGCTTGTGATCACGGTTACACTTGATCCAGTGAGGGTGACCGCCTTCGTGCACCCATCCCAAGGTGATCAGCCGAACCCGGCCCGCCGGTCGGGCCGCCAGACCTGATCGCCGTCCCGATCCCAAACGTCCGCCCAGCGCAAGCCCGCGGTGGACCACAGTCGGCGGCCGGCGGTCCGTGCTTCGTCGGGGGAGGCACGGGCCCGCCGGCCAGCCTTCTGACCAGGGGCGTGCGGCGTGCTTCGGAACCCCGAGCGTCGTACAACACGCCGGGAGGTTCCGAAGCCGGACATGGCGTGTCGTCCCAACTTCTGAGAACATCCCACTCGTCGCCAGGACGATCGGCCCGTTGTCCCTGATCGCCCAGGGCGGCAACCACCTCATCGCCCCGCAAGGGATCGCAACACTTCCGAGCAAAACGCTCGTATGTTGTAGGAGAGCGGCAACCACCTCATCGCCCCGCAAGGGATCGCAACTCTGCCCAGAGCCTGGCTGGCTACATCAACCGCAGGCGGCAACCACCTCATCGCCCCACAAGGGATCGCAACGTCTACGTCGAGTGCGCAGACGACAACCGCTACTTGGTGGCAACGACCTCATCGGTCCACAAGCTTCATCAGGCGGGGCAATTGCCTTCTACCCGGCACCTCAACGCGAGCCCAGAGCGGACCACCACCTTGCCACCTCGGTGAGCAACGCCCGGGGCATCTTCGCCCTCAAGCGCGAGCAACCACAACGCGTCAACAATCCGGTGGTAGGTAGACACCTGGCATACCGATGATTGCATTCAGACGGTAGACCTGACCGATCATCACTCCAGGGACTACGCCGAGTTCTGCCAGCGGGTCGCCGGCCGGTTCATCCACCACGTGCCGACCGACGAGCCCCAGGGCGGGGAGAGGGGTCAGCAGTTGCGTCACACCATCGACGCAATCCGAGCCGCCGGCTTCGTTGTTGACATGCAACTGTGGCAGGCTGCCGCGACAGGAGACTGCCACGGCTGTCAGAGCGGCTGTCACGACGATCCCCCACCCATTCCGCCCTCAAGTAGAACCAAGGATCACGCGTGCATTGCCAGTGGGAAGAGCTACCCCTCCAGGTTCGCCGGGAGGTGCGGTCCCGTTGCGGTGCGATTCGCGAAGTGGGGTACCCGTCCGCGGGAATCAATTCCGATTTCGCGGCCACGCTGCACGGCACCGACCAAATCGTGTTCTGCAAGGGCACGCGAACCGGTAGCCGTAAAGCGTGGATGCACCACAATGAGGCTGAGGTGAATCCCTGGCTACCGCGCCTCGCACCACGGCTGCACTGGCGGATCGAGACGGACGGCTGGTTGCTGCTCGGTTTCGAGCACGCGCCCGGGCGTCATCCCGACCTGTCACCAGGCTCAGCTGACTTGGACACTGTGGCGGCGGCCGTGTCCGTGCTCAGCGAAGAACTGAACCCGTGCCCGCCGGTCCGCGTGGCACGCCTGGCCGAACACTGGCGGCAACTACTCGCCTGGCACCGGCTCGCCGCGAACCCACCGGACGACCTGTCACCGTGGATACGGTCGAACCTCGAACACTTCGTCCGGTGGGAGTCGCGGAATCTCGACCTGATCGACGGCGACAGCCTCCTGCACACCGACCTGCACCCGCTGAACATCCTCATCGGCGGGCAGGCCCGGGTGATCGACTGGGCGTGGGCACGCAAGGGCGCGGCGTGGGTCGATGCCGCCTTCCTCGTGCTCCGGCTGATCGAGGCTGGACACGAGCCACACCAGGCGGAGCGATGGGCCGAGCAGATCCCGGCCTGGCGCGACGCCTCAGACTCGGCGGTGACGGCGTTCGCCGTCACGGTCGCCGGCGTGTGGGAGCACATGCGCCGCACGAACCCGAAGCCACACAGTGCTCGGCTGGTTGAGGTAGCTGTGGCGTGGGCACAGCATCGTCTCGGCGACGAGATGCCCACGGTGGCCTGATCCACGACTTAGCCCCCCCGCGCCGACTCAGAAACCTCATCGCCCTACGGGGAACCACCGCCCAAACCCGCCAGTTGGGTCGTATCTACCCGCAACGACGACGATGCCCCACCCAGAGAAGTCTTGGGCAGGGCATCTGCTTGCCAGTCAGTCAGCCGTCGAGGCAGCCTGCCCTCACCGCGGCCAGGAACCGGGTCAATCCGGCCTGCCTGACGGTCACCCGCCTTTTTGGAGTCACGGACGCCAGCTAGCCCAGAGGTGTGCCGTCAGCGGGCATCACGGGCATGGTCGGTCACCTCCACACGGACAGGGCCGCGCGGCAACGCATTTGTACAGACTTAGATCCAACAGCCGTGGGCGGCGCGTTGTTTTCTCGCCGACCCGAGCCCTGCCACAGTCCAACTATCGGGTGAAATTTGGCAGTAACTCACGACTAACAATCAACTAAATCAGTCGGAGTAATCGGATCCACTAAGTGCACCATCCTTCACTAGTCCAACCATAGAAATCTCGCCCTAACTCGCAATCAGCTAAATCTGGTTTAGTGAGTGAACCCTAAAACTAAACATGCGATTAGCATACGATAAGTAACCACTGCGACCATCCGCGTGAAGTATCGTGACAGTGCTCACATGCCTTTGGGGGCTGATCGCGTCATCGGGCCATGGTTTTCTAATCGGCGGCCTCGTTGAAAATCGACGAGATAACCAAGTAATAGAGAGGAATTCCGATGGCCACCCGAAGGTTAATTGCCGCCATCTTCGGCGTATTGACACTCTTCAGCGTCGCGGCATCCCCTGCTTCAGCCAGCGATCGTGTCACCCCCGACGACGATCACTGGACGACCATCGTTGACAGCACCGGTCAGAGATTCAGTTATGGTGAGACCAGGCAAGACATCGGCGCATTAGAGAATCACTTCGACTGGACCGCCGAATTCAATGCTCGCCTAGAATCACGCCACTATAGCACGCCGTACAACGGTACCCATAGGATTGTGTTCAACCGCGGCGGAGGCTGCTTCCCCAATGAGACTTTCGCTGTCAGCCTATGGTACGAAGCTCCTATCGACCAGCAATGGGGCGAGACGCAGCGGGTTAGTTGCGCCAACGGTGGCACCGTCCGTTGGGATAACGTCGAACACGACGCGTACTATTTTGTGATTTCTTCGAGTTACTTCGGACTCACCCCAAATCGTACAACTTCTGGCACCACCTACTACCCGTGATCTGAAGAACTCGTCAACGAAGGCGCGCTCAGGAGTGAGCGCGCCTTCGTCTCGAAACCACCACTCATCAATCACCCTCACTACGTGTTGCCCGAACGGGATTCTCGTTCGCGCGCACACCTATCAACTTCAGGCAAAGCAACGCCAGAAGCGCACCCACGAATGCTCCTATAGTATTCAGAATTACATCGTCAACCGTTGAAATCCTTCCAATTCCCAAAACGGCTTGCAGGATTTCAATGGCAATCGAAACGAGCGCCGCACCGAGAATAACGCGCGTTAGACTCCGCATTCTTGCCGTCCGTAGAGGAACGAGGAAACCAAGCGGCGTCAGCAGAACCAGATTCCCTAGAATTTGCATTACCGCAGCCTCCGACGAGTACGTGAAGGCCTTGGCGACTTCAGAACCAGGGACCAAGCTAATATTATTTACCCCTCCTGGTATCGGAACGAATACCAGATAAAGAACAGGCAAGGTAAATAGAGCGATAAGAATGTCAAGACCGGAAGTCCAGTACGCCTGAACTGCCGCCTGACGCCCCCTCCGCCGAACCGCCAACGCCCACCAACCAACTACCAACATCGGGGTAACGATCAATACGATCGGTATGAGGTTGCCGAACGTTCGCCACAACTGCTCCACGCCGTCACCTTCCATCCTACGAGGAGAGTGGCCATTTCATCACACTCCGTTACGGACTGTCTCAATCGTGGCGCAGACACCCTGGCCGGCTCCAGCCGGTTCTAGCCCCTACCGCAACTGGCGCACCGGCCGCCCGGTCGGCCAAGTCTCGGTGGCGCATCCTGGTGGCTCTCGGCAACCCGACTGTGTCGATGGTGGTCTTGCCCGTTGTGTAGTTGATCCTGCGCCCGTCGGGGTGTAGGTGCGCGTGACCGATCTGCCGGATGCCGCGATCCCAGTCCTGGGCAGTGCGCTCGTGGGCCCCGACCTGCGCAGCAGCCTCCCGCCGCCGTACCCCGGCCGCACGAAGCCGGTCGTACTCCGCCTGCCCCGGAGGCCAAGACGTGCCCGACTTCCCCGCCCGCGTACCCCGGCCTTCCGCGCCCACGCATCCGCCGTGGCAGGGTTCACCCCGACCTCCCGGGCAGCCCGAGATGCTGCCGCTCTCCCGGTCCAGCGCCTCGAAAAACCTCGCCCTCAGCTCCGCGAAATCCACGATCCCCGCAACTCCCTGAACTCCAGGGTGTTGCGGGGATCGCTAGAGCCCGCCGAAATCCTGAGCGGGGCGCCTGCCTACCGGCGGTCAGCCGTGCAGCCGGCCGGCCTTCACCGCGTCGAGGAACCTGGTCAACTCCGCCTGCCCGAAGACCAAGACCGGACCGGCCTGGTTCTTCGAGTCGCGGATGCCCACCACCTCGGCAGCGTGCGCCAATTCGACACACTGGCCACCACTGTTCCCGCTACGGCTCGATTTACGCCATGCAGCGTGTGCGAACTGATCGAAAGCCATAGTTCTCCTCCCTGGCTGGACCACCAACGAGCCGAGGGCCGTCCTCGAAGAGGAGGATGCCCCGCCCAGAGGAGTCCTGGGCGGGGCATCTGTCTACCGGCGGTCAGCCGTGCAGGCGGCCGGACTTCACTGCGGTGAGGAACCGGGTCAGCTCGGCCTGCCCGAAGGTCAGGACCGGGCCGCCCGGGTTCTTCGAGTCACGGACGCCGGCGACGCTGTCACCGTGCGCCAGCTCGACACACTGGCCGTTCTCTCCACCGCTACGGCTGGACTTACGCCAAATCGCCCCTGCCAGGTCCGGGTTCATTGCCGGCCCCTCTCTGCTCCTGCCCTCACAGCTTGCGGCTCAAAGTATCCATCAGGGCAGTGCTGTCCTTCGCTGAGAGCGCAGCCTGACAGAGCTGGTCAAACATCCACTCGTACCTCGCCAAGTCCGGGCGGCTGTCCAGGTAGAGGGCACCTCGACCGTTCTCCAGATACACCGTGGTCATCCCTGGGTAGTCGAAGCCGAGCAGGGTGAATGGAGCGGTCATCGCAGGATGAGCACCAGCCCGGAACGGGAGTACTTGAATCGTTACGTGCTCGGACTCTGAAGTCTTGATCAGGTGCCGCAACTGATCCCGCATCACCGCAGGGCCACCGACTTCCCGGTGCAGGACAGCCTCGTTGACCACCACGTGCAGATCCGGCGCGTCATCACTCGTCATACGCTGTTGCCGCGCACGGCGCAGATTGACGGAGGTCTCCAAGTCCGACTCGGTGCTGTCAGGACGATTTGCCTTGGCGATGGCACGCACATAGTCGGCAGTCTGAAGGAGGCCTGGAACAAGCTCCGACTCGTACGTGCGCAGTTGGCTCGCGTCGCTCTCGTATCCGAAGTACAGCTTGACCCAGTCCGGCACGGCTTTTCCGTACGTCGTCCACCAGCCAGGCTGGTTCGCCTCCTCGGCCAACGCCAGCAACCGCTCCCGCTCTTCAAGCGACAGTCCATACAACGGCGCCAGAAGTTTCACGTACAGGCTTTTGATCGATTGCTTGCCGCCCTCGATCTTGCTCAACGTAGACGGCGTAGTCTCCAGTTCCGCGGCAGCCCTGCGGGCGGACACTCCAGCCGCTTCCCGGTGACGGCGTAGTTCGCCGCCAAGCTGCCATCGGCGGATAGTGGGCCCGGGGCGTCTGGCCATCACATGCTCCTTCGAAGTGAGTTGGAACGCGGCCCAGTGTGCCCGGGGAAAGTCGCCACGAGTTTCCCCCGATCGAAGGAATGTCCGCAGGAATTTCCTGCGCTACCGTTGCGGCAGTTGGTGAGCGCGGCCGGAGTGCTGGCCAACTGCCTGCCTCTGTCCTCACAGCTGAAGGCAGGCGAGCGGTGAGGGCCGGCGGTCGCACCCCTCGCCGCTCCCAGTAGCTCGCCCGGCTCCCGATGGGTTGGGTGATGGCCGCGCGGTTCCCAGATCACGCCCACGCGGCCCCAGCCATCGCCCCACGCGCCGGGGCGATCCCGGGCGGCGGGACGGTTGAGACGGCTTCGGCTCTCGTCCCGCTGCCCGCCCCGACAGAGGTGGTGGTGGACGTGACCGCACTGCTCGTGTTCCTCGCGCTCGGCCTGGTGGCCTTCGCAGTCCTCGGCGGCCTGTGGCTCCACCTGATCACCACATTTCCGCTGGACGACCGCCCCACCAACCGACAGCCGCGCCACGTCTCGGCGCGGCCACACGATGCTCCGACCGAGCCCACCGCCCCGGGTTCCGGTCGGGTACTGGCGATGGCCGGCCTGCCCCTCGGCCACGTCCCGACTAATCAAGTCCACTGTGGACAGGAGGCAGCAGCGTGACGGCGACACGGCGCACCTACCCCACTCACGACCAGGCCACAGCCGCCCTGGCCCGCTACCTGGCGACCCGCCGGGGCCGATTGCGGCGGTGGTGGTTGGCGCGGCGCGGCCGGGTGTTCGGGATCATCACCTGCCGGCCGGCGCCCTGCGGGTGCGCGTACTTCCGGGTTCAGGCGTGCCGCCCCGAGTCGAGCGTCTGGGGGCGGCGATGACCAGCACCCTGGCCTACGGGCACTCCCCGTTCGTCACGCCGCAGGTGCACGCCTGGCAGCCGGACACGCCCGGGTTCCACCGGAGCGTCTGCGGCATCCGCCTGGCCGACACGCTGATCACGATGTACCCGCGCCCCACGCGGGAGAACACCACCTGGTGCGGCGCCTGTTACCTCACCACGCCAACGGAATCCGGTGACGAGCCGCGGTACGTGCTGCGTCGGTCCAGTGTGGACGGTGCGGCGCACGTCATCGCCGCCAACGACGTGGGCACGGGGCGGTCGTACCGGGCGCTGTGCGGGCACGGCCTGTCCGACGCGGTCACGCAGGTGGTGCCGGCGCACCACTGCGGTCACTGCCTGGACGCGGCGAAGTCCGTGCTGGCTGCGGAGGTGGCGGACACGTGAAGGAACTGCCCCACCAGTGGCGCCTGTGCCCGGACGGCCAGTGCCACGCGTTCCCCACCGCACAGGTCAACGACGAGCGGGTGCGCACGTTGGAGGCGGTCGGCGTCTGCCGGTACAGCGTGCCGCGCGAGCGGACCACAGCCCTGATCGCCGTCCCGATGTGCCTGGCCTGCGACGAGGTGACCACGCGGGCGATGGACACGGTCCTGTCCGGCAAGCGCGACGGGGAGCCGGGATGACCGAGCACGGGCCCGGGCTGGAGGGGCAGGTGCCGTGACGCAGCGCGTGATCCTGCTCTTCGTCCTGCTCCTGTCGCTCGCGGCGGTCGTCCTCGGCGGCGCCCGGGATCAGGAGTGGACGCGCACGTCGTCCCGGTCGCAGCGGCCGGTCACCGGCACCACCAGCACCGCGCCGGTGCGGCTGCTGCCGATGACGTGGGGGCCGCCGTGAGACCGCTCCGCCAGCGCGGGGGCCCACGCGCGTTGCGGAAACACCTCCGGTACCTGCGGCGGAAGTGGCGGGACCGGCGCGACTACGACGACCCGACCTGGTGGTTCTTCCTCGGCCTGCTCCTCTGGCTGAGCGCCCTGTGGTTGGTCTTCTTCTACGGGTGCTGACCCATCAGTTCGCCGGATCGTGTGAACGCCCCTTGAGCCTCCCTGGCCCACCTCGCCAGGGTCCACCACAACCGCGTCTCGGAAGGAAAAAACGGCATGGCCGACGAGCAGGAGCCGGACGACGAGGTCGAGGACGACGGCAAGCGGAGCATCATCGACGACAAGCAGACCCCGCTGACCGGGGAGACGCTGGACCCGAGCACCTTCGAGCCGGAGTCGAAATGACCTTGGTGGCTCACCTCCAGGCGGCTGGCTCCGTGCCGGCCGCCTGGCTGCCTTCGCTGCGTGGCGTCGACCGGGCCGACTACGTGCCCGCCCAGGCATGGGCTGACGTGGCCGACGACGACAGCGTGCAGTGCGTTCCCATTGACCGCGACGCCGCCCCCGAGCAGTGGACCGAGGCGGTCTACTCAGACCGGCCGATCGTCACCCAGTACGACGACGGCGCCACGGTGTGGCCGGCGGTCGGGTACCTCCCGACCTGCTCAGCCTCGCAGCCCAGCGTGGTGGTCGGGATGCTCGACGCACTCGACGTGCACGAGGGGCACCGGGTGTTGGAGATCGGCACCGGTACCGGGTACAACGCCGCGCTCCTCGCTCACCGGCTCGGCGATAACGCTGTGACCAGCATCGAGGTTGACCCTGTGCTGGCCGATCAGGCGCGACGGCGGTTGGTGGCGGCTGGTCATCCCGTGCGGGTGGTGACCGGGGATGGCGCTGTCGGGTGCCCCGAGCGCGCTCCCTACGACCGGGTGATCGCCACGGCATCAGTCCGAATTGGACAGGTGCCGTACGCGTGGGTCGAGCAAACCCGGCCGGGTGGGGTGATCCTCGCGCCCATGCGGGCCGACCTGACCACCGGGCCGCTGGTGCGGTTCGAGGTCGGCGGCGACGGCACCGCTGTCGGCCGGCCGGTGCCGTTGCGTGTGGGGTTCATGGAGTTGCGCGCCCAGCGGCGCTCATCGCGGTGGACGCGGAAGCGGTGGGACGATCCGGCGGCGGATCTCACCCACACCGAGACGCCGCCGTGGCCGGTGCTGTTGTTGGACGATCCCCGGTGGGCGGTCGCTGTGGCGGTCCCTCAATGCCGGTTCACGGTGTGGGAGAAGACCGACGAGCGCCCTGGTGTCGCGTGGCTGGTCGACACGGTGTCGGCGAGCTGGGCGAGCATCGCACCCGCACCGCGCGGCGGCCAGCCGGATCTGGGCGGCCGGTATGAGGTGCGCCAGCACGGCCCGCGCCGGCTGTGGGACGAGGTCGAGGCCGCGTACCGGTGGTGGGACGCCAGGGGCCGGCCGCCGCTGGCGGCGTGGCGGTTCACGGTGACGCCGGACGCGCAACCGGTGGACCTGGGCTGATCAGGCGAAGTGCCGCGTGCTGCCGCGGGGGCCACCCACCCGGGTGGCGGACGGCACCGGCACGGCCGGCAACCGAGGAGGATGCGGCAGCATGATCAACGAGACAGGCGTCGTCATCGGCTCCGCGACCGAGGCCGGCCCGCGCCGCGCGCTCAACTGCGACGCGTTCGCGCACCACGTGTTCCACGACCGGTTGGCCGTGGCCGTGGTCGACGGCACCGGCACGAGCGACGAGGTCGCCAGGTTCGCCGACGTGGCCGCGGAGGTGGCCGTCCGGGTGGCCGCACGCCGCAGCGCGGTGCACGGGATCGTGGCGGCGTCCGACCTCTGCGCCGACCCCGAGGTGGAGCTGCCGAGCCCGTCCGGGGCGATCGTGGTCGCCGTCGCCGAGCCGGGCGAACTCTGGCGGATCGCGTGGGCGGGCGACTGCACCGCCCACGCCCACCAGGACGGCGAAGCCTGGCGACTCACCCGACCGCACACCAATGGCCAGCTCCTCCGCGACGAGGGTGAGCCCGAGGAGATCGCGCGCCAGCACGACCACCAGCTGATGAACGGCGTCGCGCGGGTGGACCAGGGCGGCATCGACACCGTCACCGTGCGCTGCCCCGTCCTGGTACTGGCATCGGATGGCCTGCTGCGGGTGTCCGACGACGAGATGACCGACGTCCTCGCCGCGCACCCCAGCCCACAGGACGCCGCTGAGGTGCTGCTGAAAACGGCGCGCGCCCGCAGCGGCGACGACATCACGGTGTTGGTGGTGCGGCACCCCGAGGTGACCGAGGAGGCGACAGCTGGGCAACCGCGGTGACGCCGCCTGGTGTCTGGCCGGCCGGTGCTGGCGGTGGTTCGCCACCTTTGGCCGTAGCTGGGGCCGGCTGATCTCCTCTAGCGTCGGTGCCACGAGCGGGCGGGCCCCAGCCGCTCCCCCACGGTGAGGAGAAGGTCATGCGCAAGTCCAAGGAACGTGGCTACGTGATCGAGCTGGGCGGCGCGTCGCTCAACCCCTGGCGGCCGCTGGGGATCATCGTCGAGTTGGGTGGCGCGGAGGTCGACCCGTGGCGCCGGCACGGCGAGGACAACTGCTGACGCGGCGCACCCGCGAGCACGAGCAACGGCCACGCCAGGGACAGCGCGTTCCTGGCGTGGCCCGTCTAGGTGCGGCGTCGAGGTTCAGGGTCGGGGTTTCAGATCCGGGTGGTGGCGGCGGCGACGGCCGGGGTGCGGATCACCCGGCGGGCCGTGCCCACGCTGGAGCCCAGGGTCAGCGCCACGGCGGCGAGCACCACGGCCAGGTAGAGCGCGATCGACGTGTCGGGCGCGAACGTCCCGAGCTTGGCGACGCTGTACGGGAACACGGTCACGGTGGCGGCCAGCGAGCCGAGCAGCACGCCGGTGAACACCAGCACCGCGCCCTCCAGGCCCACCATGCGCAGCACCTGCGGCGGGGTCGCGCCGATCAGCCGCTGCTGGCCGAACTCGCGGCGGCGGAACGTGGTGGCGGCGACCAGGGTGTTGATCACCATGATGCCGGCGAACACCGCGAGCATGCCCACGACGACCAGGTTCAACGTCTCGGTGTTGCGGTCGGCCACGGTCTGCACCGCCCCGGTCATCGCCTTGGCGGAGTTCTCGATCTCCTGCATGTACAGGGTGCCGGTGCTGATGCCGGTGAACAGGATGATCGGCACCACCGCGCCGGCCATCTTCTGCAGCTGGCCCCGCACGTTGCGCTCGGTCAGGTAGCCGCTGACGCCGGGCAGCACCCGCAGCGGGCCGGCCAGCACGGCGATCACCGCGCGCAGCAGCACCGGGGCCAGCAGCGCGAACCCGATGGCCGCGAAGATCGCGCCCTGCGCGCCAACGGCCATGGTCTCCACGCCCCCGCCGCGCAGCGCGACCGCCGTGGTGATGCCGCAGCTCAGGCCGGCCACCAGGAACACCACCCCGGAGATGATCCGGGCCCGGGGCACTGGCCGCTGACCGGTGGCGGCGACCAGCAGCGCGTCCCTGGCGTTGGTGCGGGTGGTGCGGCGCGCGGCGAGCACCGCGGCCACGCCGGCCGCCACCAGGGTGATGCCGAAGCCCAGGCAGATCGCGATCGCCCCGAAGCGGTGCGTCACGTCCGGGGCCAGCTGGCCGGTGTTGTGCAGCAGGTGCACCACCAGGCCGCCACCGAGGTCGGCCGGCAGGATCGCGGCCAGCGCGCCCACGGCCGCCACGGCCAGTGCCTCGCCCACGACCATCAGCCCGATCTGCGCCGGGGTCGCGCCGATGCTCTTGAGCAGCGCCATCTCCGCGGCGCGCTGGCTGACCAGCAGGCTGAGCGTGGACAGCACGGCGAACAGCACGATCACCAGGCCCCAGCCGCCGACCACGCTGGCCATCAGCACCAGCGTCTTGGCGCTGTCCGGGTCGACCGCGCCGGCCACGCGGGTGTCCAGCAGCGAGGCGAAGCTCATCAGGATGGTGGCGCCGAGGAAGGTGGCGAGCAGGCTGGCCGCGAACCGGGCCGGCTGGCGCCGCAGTGACCGCAGGGAGAGCAGCAGCACGGCTCAGACCCCCACCGCGACCTGGTGGCGCCGGGCGACCTCGTCGCTGAGCCGGGCCATCCGCTGGGCGACCGCGTCGGCGGTGGGCCGGGTGAGGCTGCCGACGAGCTGGCCGTCGGCCAGGAACAGCACCGCGTCCGCGTAGGAGGCGGCCACCGGGTCGTGGGTGACCATGACGATGGTCTGCCCGCCCTGGCGGACCGACTGGCGCAGCAGACCGAGCACGTCCCGGGCGGCGGTGGTGTCCAGCGCGCCGGTCGGCTCGTCCGCGAAGATCACCCGCGGCTGCGCGGCGATCGCCCTGGCGATGGCCACGCGCTGCTGCTGGCCGCCGGACAGCTCGGCCGGCAGGTGGTCGGCCCGCTCGGCCAGGCCCACGCTGGCCAGCACGGCCCGGCAGTGCCGCAGGTCCACCCGGCGGCCGGCCAGCCGCAGCGGCAGCGCCACGTTCTGCAGCGCGGTCAGCGTGGGCAGCAGGTTGAACTGCTGGAAGACGAAACCGACGCGCTGGCGGCGGAACTTGGTCAGCGCGGTCTCGTCGCCGCCGGTCAGTTCGGCGCCGTCGATGAACACCCGGCCGCTGGTCGGCTGGTCCAGCCCGGCCGCGCAGTGCAGGAAGGTGCTCTTGCCGGAGCCGGACGGACCCATCACGGCGGTGAACGTGCCCGCCGGCAGCCCCACGGTCACGTTGTTCAGCGCGACGACCGGGTTGTCCGCCGCACCATAGGTCTTGCGCACCGACACCAGGCGCACCGCCTCGGCCTGCTGGGTCGGGTGGCTGTTCGGGGCGTGTCGTGGACCGTCCATGTCGATTCCGTTCTCCAAGCCGGGTCAAGCGTTGTGAGCAGGGAGAACGCTAGGCAGCCCAGGCCGGGCCGGCGATGGGTCGACCACCCCGGGCCGGGGTGGGGCTAAGCCCACCCCAGCCCGCCCACCTGCGGGAACACCGGCGCGACCGGTCCCGGCGACCGCTATGAGCTGCGCCACCGCGCGGCGCCCGGTCCTCGGCCGGGCGCGGGCCGTCACCGGGCCGATCCGCGCTCAGGCAGGTCGTCCTCCGCCCACTCGGTGGCGTGCTCCTGGACGAACTCGGCGAAGGTGCGGGGTGGCCGGCCGGTCAGGTCCAGTACCGCGGTGCTGACCCGGTCCTCCCGACCAGCTCTGATGCCGTCCTCCACCGCGGCGATGGCGGCCGCGAACTCGGCGGACGCGCCCGCGGCCCGGTAGTGGGCCGCCTGCTCGTCGACGCCGATCGGCACCACCCGGACCGGCCGACCGGTGTGGGCGGTGATGGTCGCCGCCGCGTCCTGGTAGCTCAACGCCTTCGGCCCGGTGAGCAGGTAGTCGCGCTGGTCGCCGGGCGCCGCCCCGGGGTCGGCCAGCAGGGCGGCCGCGGCGGCCGCGATGTCCCGCGCGTCGATCCACCCCACCCGGCCGGCACCGGCGGCGGTGCGGATCTCGCCGTCCCGCCGAATCCGCTCGCCGACCGGGTGGGGGCGCAGGAAGTTCTGCATGAACCCGGACGCGCGCAGCACGACCCACCCGGGCTGGGCCCGCACCCGCGCGGCCATCTCCAGCGCGCTGGGCGCGTTGGGCAGCACGATGGCGGAGCCGAGCAGCACCACCCGACGCACGCCGAGGCGCCGCGCCTCGGCCAGGAACGGATCGACCAGCGGCAGCGGATCCACGCTCTCCACCGGAGGCACCAGGAAAACCCGGTCCACCCCGCGCAGCGCGGCCGGGTGCGTGGCCGGGTCAGCCCAGTCGAACCGGACCGCGTCCGGGTCGGTCGCGGACGGGTGGCGGCTGGCCACCCGGACCAGCACGCCGCTGCCGCGCAGCAGTTCCACCAGCGCGCTCCCGGTCCTGCCGGTGCCACCGGTCACCAGCACCCCGGTCATCGGGTGGCCTCCTCGCGCAGCGCGTCGAGCAGTTCGGGCAGCGTCCCGGCGGCCGTGGCGTTGGCCAGCGGGTTCCAGTAGTCCCGGAAGTGGGTGATCAGGCCGTCCCGGACGGTGATCACCACGATGTAGTCCATCCGGTAGGGCGTGCCGGTGCGCACCGAGTGGCCGGTCGCGTGGTACTCCACCACTGCGGTGTCCGGCCGTTGGGTGTGGTGCACGGTGATCGCGGGGATCTCCCGCACGTCGTACACCTGCGGGAAGCCGGCCAGGTAGCCGCGGACCTCCTCCCGCCCGACCAGCCGGCGCGGCGCGGCCCCGGTGGCGAACGGGAACTCGGCGGTGCCGTCTTCCGCCCACAGGTCGGCGACCGCGTCCATGTCCTTGGCCAGCATCAGCTCCAGCAGTCGGCGCATCGTCTCCTCAGGAGTGCGCGGCATGGTGTTCCTCCAGCGTGCATCGGGGTGTGGATTCCAGGCTGGTCGCGGGCCCGCCGGCGGGGAACTGACGGCTGAGCCCCGGACCGCCAGTCCGTGGTTGGGCCGGGCACCCCGTGCCACCATCGACGGGATGAGCAGGGCAGAACTGGCCGACTTCCTCCGCCGCAGGCGGGACGCGCTGCGCCCGGACCAGGTGCCGGCCGCCGCCACCCACCCGCCGGGCCGACGTGCCCGGCGCACCCCGGGGCTGCGGCGGGAGGAGGTCGCCGCACTGGCCGGCGTGTCGGTCAACTACTACGAGCGGCTGGAGCAGGCCCGCGCGCCGCGCCCGTCCCCGGAGGTGCTGGCCGCGCTGGGTACGGCGCTGCGGCTCACCCCCGCCGAGCGCGAACACCTGGCGCGGCTGGCCGGGCAGATCCCACCCGACACGAACACCGACCGGCGGCCGGTGCCCGCCGAGACCCGCCGGCTGCTGGACCGGCTCGGGTCGATCCCCGCCTACCTGGTCGACGAGCGGCAGGACATCGTGGCCTGGAACAGCGCGGCGGCCGCGTTGATCACCGACTTCGGGCGGCTGGCTCCGGAGGAGCGCAACGCCATGCGGCTGTCGGTGCGGCTGGGCGGGACCCTCTGCTCGGCCCCGGTGGGTGCGGAAGGCGAGTTCGTCCGGCAGTCCGCCGCCCAGCTGCGCGCGGCCAGCGCCCGCTACCCCGCCGACCGGGTCCTCGGCGAGCTGGTCAACGAGCTGGCCGCGCACAGCCCGGACTTCGCCGCCGGCTGGCGCGACCACGACGTGCGCCCCGTGCCGACGCTGCGCAAGCGCCTGCACCACCCCCGGCTGGGCGAGCTGGAGTTGGAGCGCCAGCTCCTGCTGCTGCCCGGCAGCGACCTCCAGTTGGTGCTGTACACGGCGGAACCGGGCAGCCCGAGCGCCGCCGCGCTCGCCCGACTCGACACCCACGGCCACTGACTGACCCCGGCGGCCGCATGCTGCAGGACAGGGTCCTGGAGCCTCACTCGGCCTGGGGGCCGCACCGGGACACCGCCTTGACCGGCGGAAGGCGCAGCCAGGCGGTGGACTCGGCGTCCCAGCCAGCCAGCGTCGCGATCCCGTCCGGTGTGGCGAGGGGGATGTTGTGCGCGGTGAGAAGTCCGCGAGCGGTCAGGTGCACCGCGTCGAAGTCGTCGGCAACGGCCGTCCACCGCACGAGCACCCGGCCGTCCGGCGCCGGCCTGGGGTATGCGTGAATCAATTGTTCGAAGTCTTCAAGGGAGTCAATCGTGAAGATTTTGGCCTGGGCAAGGTCAAAGGTCACAGCGTAGAGATTCCTGCTGGTACCGAACTCGGCCCACTCACGCCGCTGCCAAGCACTGGTGCCATCAGGCAGGAAGGACGCTGTCCACAGCGCACCCACTGGCTTGTCCGCCGGCGCGAAAGCTGACGACACATCAGAAACCACCACTACCCGAGGCAACGTTCCACTCGTGGAAAACCACGCCTGCCGCGGCTGGAGCGAGGCGTCCGCGAACTCGCTCCGGGACAGCCGGTCCAACACTGCCACAGCAACCTCGTCCAGTTCTGGCGCCGCTTGCGGAAGAAACTGCGCGCGCGAGTGCTGCAGCGAGTTCGCGAACGTGATCTGATGATAGAAATCAGTGTCGGTCAGGCTGTCCAACCGCTCCGGACAATCCTTCAGCAACAGACACAACTCGACGAGAACCGGACCCTTCACCCTACCCAGGGTTGTTTACCGCCTCATTTTCCGCAACCAGTTCGTATTACCCGCTACCTGGCGCCGTCTCGCGGTAGAGATAGGTTTCCACCCCTAGATACAGCTTGCTCGTACTGCAATCAATCACACCATTGCTGGTCACCTTGTCCGGCTGATGCCCGAGCCTGTGTGGCCAGTCCAGAAATCCTGACGGTGACCGCGGGCGCGCGACCGCACTGCGGGTCGGTACACACCCCCGGACTCAACCAATGCGCAGCAGCTGAGCCGGAATCACGTATTGATCACCACGATGCCGGTGAACACCGCGAGCGTGTTGACGAGATCCGATGTCTCTGTTCCGCAGTTGGCTGTCATCCGCGTCGACATGCTGCGATCACCGGGACCCAGCCGCCAACCCACCCAGCCGGAAGAAGTTCGAGACAACCGACCCGACGCGGCCCTATGATCTGCGCCACCCCCGGACCACCCGATCGGTCGAGGGAAACCAGGCAGACGGGGAGGGACGGATGGCCTGTTCGCGACAGTCCGTGACCAGGTCAGTCCGTTCAGGTTGCGGTCATCCCGCGCCGCGTGGTCCGGGCCGGACCGGGTATCCCGACCACAGTCGGGTAGCACACGGGCCGGTCACGCCGGGGCACGGCTCGCGTAGCGTGTGGTGGGTCCCGCGGAGGAACCACCGCCCCACCAACGAGAAGCACGGATTTCCGACGACATGAGCGCCGATCTACGTCAGCCAGGGCAGCGCGACGGTGCCCTGGCCCACTTCGTCGACCTGGTGAAGGGCGTCGTGCCCCCGATGCACCCGGCCGGACGGCCGTTCGTGCTCGGCGCGGCCGTGGGCACCCTGCTGCTGCGCCGCCTCTCCCGCCGGGCCGGGCTGCTCGGCGCGCTGCTCACCGCGTGGTGCGCGTGGTTCTTCCGGGAGCCCAAGCGGGTGACACCCGAGCGAGCGGACATCGCCGTGGCCCCGGCCGACGGCACGGTCTCCCAGGTGGTCGAGGCCGAGCCGCCCGCCGAGCTGGGCCTGCCCGCCGGCCGGATGCTGCGGATCAGCGTGTTCCTGTCCATCTTCGACGTGCACGTGCAGCGGACCCCCGCCGCCGGGCAGGTGGAGCGCGTCCGCTACCGGCCGGGCAAGTTCCTGTCCGCCGACCTGGACAAGGCCAGCGAGGACAACGAGCGCAACGCGCTGTTGCTGCGCACCACCGAGGGTCACGAGCTGGTCGTGGTGCAGATCGCCGGGCTGATCGCCCGCCGGATCGTCTGCGAGGTGGCCGAGGGCGACACGGTCAGCGCCGGCCAGACCTACGGGCTGATCCGGTTCGGCTCCCGGGTGGACCTCTACGTGCCGCTGGGCAGCCGGGTGCTGGTCGAGCCGGGCCAGCGCACCATCGGCGGCGAGACCGTGCTCGCCGAACTCGCTGGCAGCACTGTCAGTACGGAGGACTGAGCCGTGGCGCACACCGTGCCAGGGGTACGCATCCTGCCCAACGCGATCACCGTGCTCGCCATGTGCGCGGGCCTGTCCGCGGTGCAGTTCGCGCTGAGCGGCCACCACGCCGCCGCCATCGCCGCGATCGCCATCGCCGCGGTGCTGGACGGGCTGGACGGGCGGATCGCCCGGCTGCTGGACGCCACCAGCAAGATGGGCGCGGAACTGGACTCGCTGTCCGACGCGATCTCCTTCGGTGTGGCGCCGGCCCTGGTGGTCTACGTGTGGAAGCTGGAGGGCAACCGGATCGGCTGGGTGGCCGCGCTGATCTTCGCGGTGTGCATGATCCTGCGCCTGGCCCGGTTCAACACCCTGCTCGACACCGAGCAGCCGCCGTACGCCAAGGAGTTCTTCGTCGGCGTGCCCGCCCCGGCCGGTGGCCTGCTGGTGCTGCTGCCGCTGATCCTCAGCCGTCAGCTCGGCGGGGACGGCTGGTGGTCCTCGCAGTGGGTGGTGATGGTGTGGACGGTCGCCATCGCCGCCCTGCTGATCAGCCGCATCCCCACGTTGTCGGTGAAGACCATCAAGGTGCCGCCCAGGGCGGTGGCCCCGCTGCTGGTGCTGGTCGGCCTGCTCGCCGCGGCCGTGATCACCTACCCGCTGGTCGCGCTGGCCGTGGCCATGATCGTCTACCTGGTGCACCTGCCGTTCGCGGTGCGCCGCTACCGCTGGCTGGCCAAGCACCCCGAGGCGTGGGCGGTGCCGCCCCGCGACCGCAGGGCGATCCGCCGGGCGCACGGCGTGGCCGCCCGCCGGCTCGGGTTGCGGCAGCCGCTGCCCGGCCGGGTGGCCGGCGCGGCCATGCGCGCGGTGCGCCTGCCCCGCCGGACCACTCCCCCGCAGCCGGTGGACCAGTCCAGGCACGCGGTGGAGGCCACCGGCCTGACCAACGCGGTGCGCCGGCGGGGCGGCTGGCGGCAGCTCGGCCTGCGGCGCCAGCAGGGCGGCTCCCGCCGCCCCCGCACCCCCCGCAAGACCGCCGGCTAGAGGTACGCACAAATCTGCCCGCCCGCGAACTCCGGATCGCGGGCGGGCAGACCTGTTTGTCAGTGCTGCTTCTTGTCAGTCCTGCTTCGCGCGGCGCTTCCGGCTCACGAACGCGAGTGCCGCGCCCGCGCCGAGGACCAGGACACCGAGACCGGCCACCCACGGCAGGCCGTCGGAAACACCGGTGTTGGCCAGCCCACCCGGCTGTTTGGCGGGTGGTGCCGCCGCGGGCGGGGCCGGCGTGGTCGGGGCCGGGGTCGTCGGCGGTTCGGACGGCGTCGGGGGCGGCGTGGTCGGCTCTTCCTGTGGGATGTACACGCCGGCGTCGATGGTGTGATCGACCTCCCCGGGCTGGTCCGGCGCGGTGACGCGCGCGTACCCGTTGCACAGCTGCCCGGTGGTCGGTGGGATCACGTTGGAGTCGTGCACCCGATCGCTACCGGTCACCCCGAGCGTGAACCGCAGCTCGGTAGCGGGCGGCTGGCTCGGCACGGTGCGGGTGTCGGCGGTGCAGACGTTGAACTGCACCGTGTACTCCGCGCCCGGGGTGAGTTCGTAGGCGGCGCCGACACCGCCGAAGTAGTACTCGCCGGCCGCGTCGGTCTTCGTGGTGGCGACCTGCTTGCCGGTGGCGTCAAGCAGGTTGATCGTCGCACCTGGCAGCCGCACGTCCGCCGGGTCCTGGACGCCGTTGTGGTCGCCGTCGAACCACACCAGGTTGCCGATCTGGATCGGCGCGTTCGCCGCCTGGTACGCGATGGCCCCGAGCCCGCCGGCCTTGCCGAACCCGTTGTTCGGGTTTCGACCGACGAACTCGTAGGCGTTCTTGGCCGGGTTGTTGCCCGGCCCCTCACCGGTCGCGATGTTGTAGTAACCGGTCCCGTTGGTGGCGACGTGGACGGTCGGGTCCATCTGCGTGCTGATGACCCATTGCAGCTGCGGGATGTAGGCGACCGACCCCTGCGCGGATTCCTGGTGCGGCCCGCGCTCAGCAGGGCCACTCGGGGCGAAGTAGTCGCCAGGGAAGTACTCGACGACGCCGCCGCTCTGCTGGCCGTTGTTGATCTTGTTCGCGTGGTTGGCGCAGTTCCCGGTGCCTTCCCAGGAGTATCCACCGGTGGGGTTGGCGCAGGCCATGTTGATGTCTCCACCGGAGAAGCCGCGTTCCGTGGTGTCGCGGCCCGGCCGCGGGTCCAGCCCGTCCCAGCCAACCACGTCCATGAACCGGTCGCGGAAGCCGAGGATCATCGACCCGTCACGCGCGAAGGCCAGGCTGGCCAGTTGCGGCTGCGGATCGATCATCCCGCCGTTATTGGTCACGTCGTGTTCGTCCCAGGTCGCGAGGTCGGTCTTCCACGGGTTCCAGTGGTTGTTCTGACCGCCAACGTCACCGAGGACCTTGCCGCGCTCGAAGTTGAGCGGCTGGGTCAGCACCGTGCTGAACTTCGTGCCGTCGTAGGTGTAGACGACGGCCTTCAGGTCCGCGCGGTTCTGCGTGCTCTCCGCGCTGCACACACCACCGACGTACAGGGTGTTGTCGTGTGCGGCGACCGAGAAGGGCCGCCAGTCGTCGGACACCGCGCAGCCCGGGTCCGGGATCGGCACCGTGGCGGTGGGCGCCGAGGCGGTGGGCCCGGTGGCGTCGAAGCTGACCAGGGTTCGGGTCAGCAGGTTCACCGCGTACAGCGTGGCGCCGTCCTCCGACAGCGCGATGCCGCCGATGCTCTCCTTGCTCGGCGCGTTGGTGAATCCGCCGTCCTTGAGCATGTTGTCGGTGTCGTGGGGCGTCACCGTGGCGCCCGGAACGGTCGCGAACAGGGTCGGTGCGCCGCCACCGGTGACCGGAACGGTGTAGATCGCGCCCCCGCCCTCCGGCCCGTACAGGGTGTGCCGCCGGGCGAACGCGCTCTGGAACAGCCGGCGCCGGTCCTTGTCGTAGGCCAGCCCGAAGGTCGTGCCCACCTGGGCCTGGGTGGCGAGCGTGGTCGGGCACGCGACATCCTCGGGACACGTACCGCGGGTGTTCAGCCCGAACGCCACCAGGGCCCGGGTGTCCTCCCCGTTGCCGGCGCGCTGGATCGGCACGAAGTACCGGGAGTCCGGCAGGGTGAAGTGGGCGGGGTTCCAGACCCCGGTGATCACCGAGTCGTTCTTGCCGTTCGACACGTCCACGAACGTGGTGAAGCTGTCGAAGTGATTGGTCGCCGTCGAGGCCGGCGCCGCTCGCAAATAACCGTTGTAGGGCTCCGGAATGGTGACATCGACGCGGTAGTGGCCCCCGGTCAGCACGGTGGACGGCGGTACCACGACTTTTCCGGTGGCATCCGTGACGCCGGTGACCTGGTGGCCCTCCCGGTCGGCGACGGTGACGTCCATGCCCTGCTGCGGCACGTCCATCGTCGTGTTGATCACGCCGGTGCCGAAGAAGTCCCGTAACACCTGGACCGTCAGCGTGCCGTCCGTCGCCGACGCGGCGGCTGCCCCAGCCGTCGCCCCGGTGATCCCGCTGCTTGCCAGCAGCAGACCAGCCAACCCCACCCGCGCCAGTGGACCCATCCGTCTCCGGGTCGTCCGGCTCATCGCTATCCCCTTGTTGAAGTTGTCATGAACCGTCACAGACAACCAGAACGCCGTCTCCCCGTGTGCCAGACAATTGGGTGAAACAGGGGGTGAATCAGTGACCCCTGTTAACATCCCGCCGCGTGCGCAGCATGCGAGCCCAGCAACGCCTCCCGCGGCGCCGGTGGTCGCGGCCGCGCTGGGTGCTGGGCGTCATCGGCGTCGTGGCGGCCACCGCGGTCGGGGTGGCCACGTTCCTGATCATCGGCCCCGGCTCCGCGCCCACCGGTCCGCGCCCGTTGACCTCGGACGAGGCGAACCGGCTGGCGATGACGCGGTTTCGCAACTACGAGGCGGGCGGCCGGGCGGTGACGATCACCGTGCCGACCACCGCCGGCGGGTTGGTCATCACCGGGTCCGTCGACTACCGAGCCCAACTCGGTTACGGAGTGGTGCACGGCACCGGGCGCGACACGTCCAGCGACGGCCTGATCCAGTGGAGCACCAGCACCGTGTTCGTCCACCCGATGGCGAACGCCCCGGCGGAGGCGCCGGCAGCGCCGCCCGGATCGGACTGGCACCACCGTCCACTTCAGACATCCGGCAGTTCGCTGGACAGTTCGCTGCTCATCGCGCTCAGCCTGGGCAGCGACCGGCCGGACAACGCCGAACTGCTGCGGCAGAACGGCGCCGCCTGGGTCGGTTCGGACCAGGTGGCCGACCACCAGGTGGACGTGATGTCCGGGCCGGCCGCCGCCGGCAGGCCCAGCACCGCGGGAAACGTCCGCTACTGGATCGACTCGGACGGCACCACGCACCGGGTCCAAGCCGACGTGGCGTCCGAGCCGCAGCCCGTGGTCATCGACTTCGACACCCGGGACTACGTTCCGGTCCAGCCGGCACCCGGAGTCACCCCGACGCGGTGACCTCCGCGCACGACGCCACGCCGTTGCGCAGGAGCCCGCCGCAGAGCCAGCCTCAGAGCACGCCGAGTTCGTAAGCCCGCATGAGCGCGCCCTCGCGGCTGGACGCGCCCAGCTTGCGGTAAGCGCTTTTCACCTGTGTGCGCACGGTGTTGACGGACACGACGAGGGTGCGCGCGACCTCGGTGATGGTCAGGCCGGCGTCCAGTTGGGTGAGGACGACCTGCTCCCGGGTGGTCAGCTCCACCAGTTCCACGCGTTCCGGGAACACCGGCCGGGCCCGCGCCAGGCGCTCCGCCGCCGCATCGGTCAGCGGAAGCTCGCCCAGCCGGATCACCTCGTCGCGGTCGGCCGGTGGCAACGAGGCGAGCGAGAGCACTTCGTCGGCCGTGCGCACGTGGCGGACCAGCGCCAGCGACCGGCGGGCCTCGTCCTGGTCGCCCATGCGCAGTGCGGCGATCGCCTTGACCAGCAACAGCTGCCTGGCGTCGCGCCGGGACGTGGTCTCGTGCCAGGACGTGCGCGAGGCCATCGCGCGGGCCAGTTCGTACTCGCCGTTGAGCAGGCGGAGCCGGGCGGCCGGCAGCGCCGACCACGTCGCCTGCGGATCCGCCTCCTTGATCAGTCGCAGGGCGCGGGTGGCCTGACCGGTGGCGGTCAACAGCTCCACGTGGGCGCGGCGGATCACCCGGGCGGCGGTGCCCTGCTCGACGAGCGCGGGCGCGTGGGTGAGCCGGAGCGTGCCCAGCTGCGCCAGCGACGTCGCTGGATCGCCGAGGTACAGCCCGTGTGCGAACACCAGCGCCGCCACGAAGGGCCAGACCTCCAGTTGCCTGGTGCCGTCCCCGGTGATCTCCAGGCACGCCGCGAGGCTCGCCTCGTCGTAGCGGTCCAGCGCGTCCCAGCCCTCGGCGATCGTCCCGCCCACGGTGAGCAGGAACCGGACCCGCTCGGAGGGGGACGCGAAGCCACGCATCCGGTCGAGCCACTGGTGGGCGAGGGCAGCGTGACCGAGGTGCCCGAAGATCATGGCGAGGTTGGCGGCGGCGTTGAGGGCGGTGGCCGCCGTCTCCGGCTCGACCGTCGCGCGCTCGTAGGCCTTGCGGTACAACTCCACCGCGGCCGGGAAGTCGCCCATCAGCGACCGGGTCAGACCTCGTTGCATGGCAAGCCATCCGGGGCGCGGTTCCCCCTCGGCACCGGGCAGCGAGCCGAGTTGCGCCGCGCGGGCCGTGAGGCGCTCGCCCAGCTCCTCGGCCTCGGCGCTCGCCCCGCGCATGCGCAAGCCGATCATCGCCGCGGTGCCGACCGCGACCAGGGTCGCCAGCGACGTCTCACCCGGGATGTCCATCGTCGCCGCCAGGCGGGTACCCAGCTCCGCGTAGTGGCGCAGATAGGGTCTGAGTTCGCTGGCTTCGGGTTGGTTCATCGCGTGGTAGGCGCTGATCCACGCGAGCATCAGGCGCGGACGAGCGCGCAGTTCCTCGTCCGGCACCTGGCTGAGCACGAAGAGCAGCCGACCGGCGAGGTCGCCCGCCGCGGCGAGGATGTGCCGGTCGCACAGGGCTTCGAGCGCGGTCCAGTCACGGTCCTCGGCGATCCTGGCCAGCGCTTCCGACAGGTCGGCAACCGACGCCCGAGCGGGTTGCGCTCCGTGCGGCACGGTCTCCGCCCTCCCCCCAGGCCACGCCGATGGGTCCCGCCCACAACCGCGAGATGCCCGCGTTCCCCCCGCTTGATTGTGAGCGCTGCTGGATTCTCCTCGTCACCCGTTGACCTAATGGTGATCAAGTTCATCCGGTTGCCGGAGCGCGAGGGGCCCGGGGCCGCGCCACTGGCGTGAGCGGGCCGGCCCCGGGTTGCTCGGCGCTCAGACGATGTCGGCGAGCCGGTCGACCTGGGTCGGGTCCAGGCCGTAGCAGTAGCAGATCACTTCGTCCGCGCCGAGATCGGCGAACGCGGTGACGGCCGCCCGGACCTCGGCCGGGGTGGTGCGCATGCCGGCGACCATCTCCTCGGCCCGGCCGGTGAACCCGTAGTAGGCGCCCATCCGGGCGCGGGCGTCGTCGATCACCGCTTCCGCGCCGAGCGCGACGTTGACCTGCGCGACGATCCGGGGCTGGCCGGCGCGGCCGTGCTCCCGCCAGAACCCGCGCACGGTGTCGAACAGGCCGCCCGCCCAGGACGGCGGCGCCGCGGCGAGGAACCCGTCACCCCAGCGCGCCACCCGTTCCAGCGCGACCGGCTGGAAGCCGCCGAACAGCACGGTGGGGCCGCCGGGCCGGGCCGGCGCGGGGCCGATCGGGCCGACGCCGTCGCCGTGCGGCTGACCGGACCAGAGGCGGCGCAGCACCGCCAGCTGCCCGTCCAGCCGGCGGCCTCGGGTGCGCAGGTCAACGCCGGTGACCTGGTGGTCGTCGGCCCGGCCGCCGATGCCCAGGCCGAGCACCAGCCGGCCGCCGGTCATCCGGTCGAGCGTGGCGGCCTGCTTGGCGAGCAGGGCGGTGTCGCGCAGCGGGGCCAGCAACACCTCGGTCTGCACGCGGACGCGGGACGTGGCGCCGGCGAGAACCGCGAGCGCGACCAGGGGTTCGGGGTTGTCGTAGACGAGCCGGTCGAGCAGGCCGAGCGTGCTGAACGGGCCGGCCTCGGCGCGCCGGGCCCAGTCGAGCAGGGCAGCGGGGTCGCCAACGGGCAGACCAATACCGATGTCCATGATGAGAAGCCTCCGGAGAGAAGGGTCGCCAAAAACCGTTGCCGCCCCTCCGGCACCTCGATCGAGGTGGGACGCTCCCGCACTGCGGCGCACTTCTGGAGAGCGTCTCGTTGAAGTGGCTGAACCCTAGAACGGCGGAACCCGGTCGGGCAAGCCCCCGTGCCGAACCGGCGGTCGGGCGGCAACCGCGCCGGGCACCCGGCCCGGAACACCTGGGCTGGCTGGTGCCGCAAGGCAGTTGCTGGTGAGGTAGGTGCTCTCGCCGCGTCGGCGGGTACTGGCCGGCCGGTGCTCAGCGATCGGCGGGACGCGAAGCCCGAGCCGCCGCGACGCGGTCCGCGATGTGGTCGATGACCACGTTGACCGCGCGACGGTACGGGGTGGCGTCCTGGTTCACCTGCGAGAGGAGCATGCCGCCCTGGATCGCGGCCAGCAGCGCGACCGCGAGCGCCGACACGTCCTCGTCAGCTCCGAGGTCGCCGCGCTCGCGCATCCGAGCCAGCCCGGATTCGATCGCCGCCTGCCACGCGGCGAATCCCGTAGCCAGGCCGAGGCGAGCTGAGGGGTCGATGTCCGACAGCTCGCTCGCGAGCGAGCCGATCTCGCACCCTCCGACGCAGTGCACCGCGTCCAGGCGGACGGCGGCGCGTTCGCACCACTCGCGCAGTGCCTCGATGCTGTCGAGGTGGTCGAGCAGGGGCCGCTGCTGTTCGAGCTTCACGGTGCTCTGGTACTCGATCACCGCAGCCGTGAGGCCCTTCTTGTCGCCGAAGTAGTGATAGATCTGCGAGGCACTCACCTGGGCACGGCGTTGCACGTCGGGGATGCTCGTGCCGGCGACGCCCTGCTTGAACATCAGCTCAGCGGCGGCGCGCAGGATGCGGTCCCGCGTGCGACGGCCACCCTCGGTGCTCGCTGCCCTGACCCGGGTCTCGGCACTGTGCGGCTGCATGAGAGCCAACCTACCAAAGATTGGAATTGCCTTTCCAATCTCGTGCCGCCTACGGTTGGAGTGTTCATTCCAAGATCGCTCCAGCCCCCGCGAAAGGGAAGCTCATGGCCCTCGACCCGCAGATCCAGGCCGTGCTCGACGACTTGGCCGCGACCCCCGCGCCCGCACCCAACACCCGCACCGTGGCGGAGAACCGCGCCGCCGGCCTCGCGTTCGCCTCGTTCGCCGGTGACGTCGTCCCGGTTCGCGAGGTTCGCGACACGACCTTCCGCAACGGCGACCACGACGTCCCGATCCGCATCTACACCCCCGGGACGATCCCGACGGGCTCGCCCGCTCCGGTGACGGTGTTCTTCCACGGCGGCGGCTGGGTGTTCGGCGACCTCGACAGCCAGGACCACTTCGCCAGGATCGTCGCGACGCGGTCGAAGACCGTCGTCGTCTCCGTCGGCTACCGCCTCGCGCCAGAACACCGGTTCCCGGGAGCCGTCGAAGACAGTTACGCGGCGCTGCGGTGGGTCGAGCAGAACGCGGGCACCTTCGGCGCCGACCCGAAGCGCATCGCCCTGTTCGGCGAGAGCGCGGGAGGCAACCTCGCCGCCGTCACCGCGCAGGAAGCGATGCGACGCGGCGGACCGACCGTCACCTTCCAGGCCCTCGCCTACCCCGCAACCGACCGCTTCGACGACAGCGCGTCGATGTACGACAACGCCGCCGGCCCCCTGCTGACGCGCCCTTGGCTTGAGTGGTTCTGGGGCGCCTACCTGAACACCCCCGACGAGGGCGCCGACCCCCGCGTCTCTCCACTGCGCGCGGACGACCTCACCGGGCTCCCGGCCGCGTTCATCGTCACTGCCGAGCTTGACCCACTACGCGACCAGGGCATCCGGTACGCGGACGCGCTCCGCGAGGCTGGGGTGCCGGTGACGCACCGACCGGTCGAGGGAGTGCCGCACGCGTTCCTGTCCTTCACCCGCGACGTCCAGGTCTCGCGCGACGTGCTGAACGAGATCGGCGACGCCATCGGCGCGGCCTTCGCGTGATGGTGGGCCAGCCAACGGTGAGCCGCGATCCGGGTCCCGGCGACACCGTCAACCATCCAGCTCATGGCCACACATGCCGCTGACGTTCCTGGCGCCGCCGGTGATCGCGGCCGTCACGGTGGTCGTCCGCACCGATCCGACCCCGGACGACGCCGGCGGAAGGACGCGCGAAACCGCCGCCGCCGAGGATCGCCGGAACGGCTCGCGACGAACGACGACTTCTCGAACACGCCGTAGGCTCGACGCCGTGATCTCACTGACGGCACGCCTGTCCCCGTCCGCGTTGGACACCCGGCGGGGTGTGGTCCGGCTGCACCCCGAGGTGATGGACGCGCTCGGGCTGCGCGCCTGGGACGCGGTCAAGCTGACCGGTTCCCGGGTCAGCGCGGCACTCGCCGCGGCCGGCGACCCGGCCGGCCCGCCCGGCGTGGTGCTGGTGGACGACGTGACCCTGTCCAACGTGGGTGTCACCGAGGGCGCGGAGATCGTGGTCACCCCGGTGGCGGTGGCGCCGGCCCGCTCGGTCACCGTGGCCGGGTCGCGGCTGGCCAGCACCTCGCTCACCCCGGAGACGCTGCGGCTGGCGCTCACCGGCAAGGTGCTCACCACCGGCGACGCCGTGTCCCTGCTGCCCCAGGACCTGGCCCCGCCGCCCGGCGCGGACGTGTCGGCCACCCGCCGCAAACTGGCCGGCGCGATCGGCATGACCTGGACCAACGAACTGCTCACCATCACCGCCACCGACCCGGTCGGCCCGGTCGCGGTGCAACCGTCCACAGTGGTCGGTTGGCGGGACGGCGCGCGCACCGGCGACAGCGCCCCGGCCAGCCCGGCCCGGCCGGTGGACGGCGGCCAGCCCCCGGCACCGCTCGCCGTGGCCGGCCCGGCCGAGCCGGCCACCGTCCCGCCCGTGTCCGACCTGGTGGGCGCCAAGGACGCGGCCCGGCGGCTGACCGAGTGGCTGGAGCTGACCTTCCGGCGGCCGGAACTGCTGGCCAAGCTGGGCGCGGCGGCGCGGCTCGGCGTGCTGGTCGGCGGGCCCGAGGGCGTGGGCAAGGCGACCCTGGTGCGGTCGGTGGCCAAGGCGATCGGCGCGGACGTGGTGGAGCTGGCCGCGCCGAACGCGGCCGTGCTGGAGGCCGGGCCGGCCGCGCAGCGGGTGGCCGACGCCCTGGCCGCGGCGGCGGCGACCACCGCCGCGGGCACGCCGTGCGTGCTGCTGGTGACCGACGTGGACGCGCTGCTGCCGGCGAGCACGCCACCGCCGGTGGCCACCGTGGTGCTGGACACGCTGCGCGCGGCCATGCGCACGCCGTCGGTCGCGCTGGTCGTCACCAGCGCCCACCCCGAGTCGGTCGACCCGAGGCTGCGCGACCCGGAGCTGATCGACCGGGAGCTGACCCTGCCCCTGCCCGGCGAGACCACCCGCACCGAACTGCTGCGGGTGCTGCTGCGCGACGCGCCCGTGGAGTCCGATGTGGACCTGGGTGCGGTGGCCGAGCGCACCCCCGGGTTCGTGGTGGCCGACCTGGTGGCGCTGCGCCGGGAGGCCGCGGTGCGGGCGGCGCTGCGCCAGCGCGAGGCCGACGAGCCGCGCATCGGCCAGCAGGACCTGCTCGGCGCGCTGGACACGGTCCGCCCCATTTCGATGTCCACTTCGGACAACCTGCGCACCGGCGGGATCAGCCTGGCCGACGTGGGCGACATGGTCGAGGTCAAGCAGGCGCTCACCGAGTCGGTGCTGTGGCCGTTGCAGTACCCGGATTCCTTCGCCCGCCTCGGCGTCGAGCCGCCCAGGGGCGTGCTGCTCTACGGCCCGCCGGGCTGCGGCAAGACGTTCCTGGTGCGCGCGCTGGCCGGCAGCGGGCGGCTGAACGTGTTGTCGGTCAAGGGCGCCGAGCTGATGGACAAGTGGGTCGGCGAGTCCGAGCGGGCCGTGCGCGAGCTGTTCCAGCGCGCCGCCGAGGCCGCCCCAGCCATGGTGTTCCTCGACGAGGTGGACGCGCTCGCGCCCCGGCGCGGCCAGTCGTCCGACTCCGGGGTGGCCGACCGGGTGGTGGCCGCGCTGCTCACCGAACTCGACGGGGTGGAGCCGCTGCGGGACGTGGTGATCCTGGGCGCCACCAACCGGCCCGAGCTGGTGGACCCGGCGCTGCTGCGGCCCGGCCGGCTGGAGCGGCTGATCTACGTGCCGCCGCCGGACGCGGCGGCCAGGGCGGCGATCCTGGGTTCGGCGGCCAGGAACACGCCGCTGGCCGGGGACGTGGACCTGGACGAGCTGGCCGCCACCCTGGACGGCTACTCGGCCGCCGACTGCGCCGCGCTGGTCCGGGAGGCCGCGCTGACCGCCATGCGCGAGTCGCTGGAGGCCGCCGAGGTCACCGCCGCCCACCTGGAGACGGCCCGGGCTGCGGTGCGGCCGTCGCTGGACCCCGCGCAGCTGGCCGCGCTGGCCGCCTACGCCGAGTCCCGCGGCTGACCCCTGACCAACCCACGCCCGGGACGTGACGTGCGTCACGTCCAGTTACGGCGGCTCGCCACGCGGTGTCGGAGAACACCGCTGGCGGAGACGAGTGGTGGCGCGGCCGTTGACACCGGTCACGGCCCGCGCGATCACTTGTTGGTCTTCGGCCCCTGGTAGTCGTTGGTGACGATGAGGATCACCCCGGGGCTGGCCGACTCGATGCCCTCGAACCGGGGCTCCACCCGCACCCGGAACCGCTCGCCGAGCCGCTGGGCCTGGGCCTCCTCGTCGGTGCCCGGCCGGTAGTAGACGGTGGTGGTGGCGATCTTGCCCTGCGAGTAGTTGCCCACGTCGTCCACCTGCCAGCCGTTGGCCCGCAGCTCCTCGGCCGCCCTGGCGGCCAGGCCGGAGATGGTGCTGTTGTTGTAGACCCGCACGGTCACCGCCTGGTCACCGGGCTGGGCCACCCCGCCGGGCGGCTGCGCCCCCGTGGGCGTCCCGCCGGGCTGCTGACCCTGGTCGGACGGGGTGGACGTGCCGGTGCTGGCCGGCGGCTGGGCGGCACTGCTCGACTCGCCACCCGCAGGCGCGGTCGACGACTCGGGCGGGGCGCTGGACCCCACCTCGGTGGTGGACTGGGTGCTGGCCGTGCTCTGCGCGGACCCGGTCGGCGGAGCGGCGGTGGGCGCCGCCTCGGGGCTGGACCCGCCGGTGAACAGCGACACCACCCCGAGCACCAGCGCGACCCCGGACACCCCGAGCAGACCGATGCCGGCCACCCGCGCCCGCGACTGACCCGGCGGTTCCGCTGGGCTCATTTCGGCTCGATGCCCAGTCGCCGGGCGGCCCTGGCCCGCTGCCTGATCGCCCGCTGCTTGCGCAACCGCTTGATCAACATCGGGTCGGCGGCCAGCGCCTCCTGTTTGTCGATCAACCCGTTGAGGACCTGGTAGTAGCGCGTGGCCGACATGTCGAACAGCTCACGGATGGCCTGTTCCTTGGCGCCGGCGAACTTCCACCACTGGCGCTCGAACGCCAGGATGGCGCGTTCCCGGTCGGTCAGGCCGTCACCCGGCTCCTCGGCCGGTGGCAGCGCCTCTGCGGCGTCCATCTGGCTCCTCGCCTCACGGTCGGCGATCCCTGCGGTTGCCGGAACCACACCCGTGCGATTCCGCGACCCCCATTAGATCACGTGATCATCCTGCCGCGCTCGCCATTGGCCGGCGCGTCAGCGCCTTTCCGCCAGCGACCACGTTGTCGCTGGTCACAGCCCAGCCCGAGGATCGGGACGGGCGGCGACCCAGTAGGGTCAACAGCCATGGCAGTCCACCCGATCCGGATCGTCGGTGACCCGGTCCTGCACACTCCCACCCGCCCGGTCGACACCTTCGACCAGCGGCTGCGCGACCTGGTCGAGGATATGTTCGAGACCATGGCCGCGGCCAACGGCGTCGGGCTCGCGGCCAACCAGATCGGCGTGGACCTGCGGCTGTTCGTCTACGACTGCCCGGACGACGAGGGCGTCCAGCACCGCGGCCTGGTGGTCAACCCCGTGCTGGAGACCGCTGCGATCCCCGAGGGCATGCCCGACCCGGACCACGACTACGAGGGCTGCCTGTCCGTGCCCGGCGAGTCCTTCCCCACCGGCCGGGCGGCGTGGGCCAAGGTCACCGGCCAGGACGTGGACGGCGCACCCGTCGAGGTCGAGGGCACCGGCTTCTTCGCCCGCTGCCTCCAGCACGAGACCGACCACCTGGACGGCCACCTGTACCTGGACCGGCTGGTGGGCCGGCACGCGCGGGCGGCCAAGAAGATGCTCAAGCACAACCAGTGGGGCAGGCCCGGCCTGTCCTGGGACCCGGCCAGCGAACCCGACCCGTTCGCCGACTGATCCCCGCGCTGACCGGGACGCTGACCGGCCTGGTGCTGACCGGCCTGGTGCTGACCGGCCTGGTCAGGACGGCTGGCGCCAGGGCAGTTCGGGCAGCCCGGCCAACTCCGTGTAGCTGCGGCAGCCGGCCAGCTCGTCGTAGCGCTCGGCCAGCACGTGCGCCCTGATCCGCTGCGCCTGGCCGTTCGTCACCACCGCCCCGGCCAGCAGGAACGGCATGACCAGCCGCCAGCCCGCGACGATGGTGGCGCGGTGGCGGTGGGGCGCGCGCAGCGCCTCCCTGGCCACCCGCAGGTTGTGCTCGTTGGCGGTGATCGCGCTCGGCGGGCACTGGTGGTGCCAGGCCCAGCGGTTGTCCGAGGCCATGGTGCAGGACACGCACTCCCGCGCGCCGGTGCCCAGCTCGGCCCCGCACTGGGCGCAGCGCAGCAGGCACAGGGCCCAGTCCACGCAGGTCCACGCCACCCGGCCGACCGGCTCGCCCAGCACCCGCGCGGCCAGTTCGCGCTCGGCCACCCCACCGGCCTCGACCCGCCGCTCGGCCAGCAGGGCCTGCCAGTCCAGCAGCCAGTACCGGTCCACCGCCTCGGCGCAGCCCGGACAGTGCGGATAAGCCCGGCCGGCGAGATCCCCGCACGCCGGGCAGGGCAGTGGCGCGGCTGGGCGTGGGGCCCGCCGCGTGCCCGGTGGGAACGGCTGATCATCAGCCACGTGTGCACGGTAGCCGGAATCCGGGGCCGAGCGCTTGGTTCTTGGCAGTGAGCACGCCCGGTGGTTATCGTCGGCTCTGGAGCGCGCGGTGCTCGCGACACCCAGCGCTCAGGGCTCGACGAACAAGTTCAGCACACAACTGAAGTTAACGCGGGAGCTCGCGCCGCAGCGGGCTGAGAGGGCGGCTGGTGTCGTGTGTGCGACCCGGTGCCGCCGACCGCCTGAACCTGACCGGGTAATGCCGGCGTAGGGAGGGGATTTTCCCTTGACGGCCCTTGACGACGTCACCATCCGACCGAGTGTCACCACCGGGCCCATCAGCGGGTCCCACAAGGTGTACCGGGACATCGACGGCGACCTGCGGGTCCCGTTCCGCCGGGTGGAGCTGACCAACGGCGAACACCTCGACCTGTACGACACCTCCGGCCCGTACACCGACACCAACGCCACCATCGACGTCCACAGTGGACTTCCCGGCCTGCGCGCCGACTGGATCGCCGCCCGGGAGCCGATCAACGGCGCGGTCACCCAGCTCGCCTGCGCCAAAGCCGGGATCATCACCCCGGAGATGCGGTTCTGCGCGGCCAGGGAGGGCCTGGACCCCGAGTTCGTCCGCGCCGAAGTGGCCATCGGCCGGGCGGTGATCCCGGCCAACCGCCGCCACCCCGAGACCGAACCCATGATCATCGGCAAGAACTTCCTGGTGAAGATCAACGCCAACATCGGCAACTCGGCCGTGTCATCGTCCATTGAGGACGAGGTGGACAAGATGGTGTGGGCGACCAGGTGGGGCGCGGACACCATCATGGACCTGTCCACCGGCAAGCGCATCCACGAGACCAGGGAGTGGATCCTGCGCAACTCCCCCGTGCCGGTCGGCACGGTGCCGATCTACCAGGCACTGGAAAAGGTGGGCGGTGACCCGGTCAAACTCTCCTGGGAGGTCTACCGGGACACCGTGATCGAACAGTGCGAGCAGGGCGTCGACTACATGACCGTGCACGCCGGCGTGCTGCTGCGCTACGTGCCGCTGACCGCGCGCCGGGTCACCGGCATCGTCTCGCGCGGCGGGTCGATCATGGCCGCCTGGTGCCTGGCCCACCACCAGGAGAGCTTCCTCTACACGCACTTCGAGGAGCTGTGCGAGATCCTGCGCGGCTACGACGTGACGTTCTCGCTGGGTGACGGGCTGCGCCCCGGCTCCATCGCGGACGCCAACGACGAGGCGCAGTTCGCCGAGCTGCGCACCCTCGGTGAACTCACCCACCTGGCCCGCGCGCACGACGTGCAGGTGATGATCGAGGGGCCCGGCCACGTGCCCATGCACAAGATCGCCGAGAACGTGCGGCTGGAGGAGGAGTGGTGCGGTGAGGCCCCCTTCTACACGCTGGGCCCGCTGGCCACCGACATCGCCCCCGGCTACGACCACATCACCTCGGCCATCGGCGCGGCCCAGATCGGCTGGGCGGGCACGGCCATGCTCTGCTACGTGACCCCCAAGGAACACCTGGGCCTGCCCAACCGGGACGACGTGAAGACCGGCGTGATCACCTACAAGATCGCGGCGCACGCGGCCGACCTGGCCAAGGGCCACCCCAGGGCGCAGGAGTGGGACGACGCGCTGTCCAAGGCCCGCTTCGAGTTCCGCTGGACCGACCAGTTCAACCTGTCGCTGGACCCGGACACGGCCCGGTCCTTCCACGACGAGACCCTGCCGGCCGAGCCGGCCAAGACCGCGCACTTCTGCTCGATGTGCGGACCCAAGTTCTGTTCCATGAAAATCACCCAGGACGTTCGGCGGTACGCCGAGGAGCACAACCTGTCCACAGTGGACGCGATTGAGGCTGGCATGCGCTTGAAGGCACAGGAGTTCGCCGACCACGGCAACCAGGTCTACCTGCCCGTGGTGGATCGGTGAGCGCACCGACCGACCGGCCGGCCCCGCCCCCGACCGCGCTCACCATCGCGGGCACGGACTCGGGTGGCGGGGCCGGCCTCGCCGCCGACCTGCGCACCTTCTTCGCCTGCGGGGTGCACGGCCTGGCCGCGGTCACCGCGGTGACCGTGCAGAACTCGCTGGGCGTGACCGGGTTCACCGAGATCCCGGCGGACGTGGTGGCCGGGCAGATCAGGTCGGTGGCCGAGGACATCGGCGTTGGCGCGGCCAAGACCGGCATGCTGGCCAGCGCCGAGATCATCCACGCGGTGGCCGAGGCGTGCCGGGACGTGGGCATCGGCGGTGCCGGGCCGACCCCGTTCGTGGTCGACCCGGTGGCCGCGTCCATGCACGGCGACCCGCTGCTGCGGGAGAACGCGCTGGACGCGCTGCGCACCGAACTGTTCCCGCTGGCCACCCTGCTCACCCCGAACCTGGACGAGGTGCGCCTGCTCACCGGCATCGACGTGCGCGACCGGTCCGACCAGCGCCGGGCAGCCCAGCTGCTGCACGCACTGGGGCCGAAGTGGGTGCTGGTCAAGGGCGGTCACCTGTGGACGGACCCGGACTGCGTCGACCTGCTCCACGACGGGCGGGAGTTCATCGAACTGCCCGGTCCGCGCTTCCCCACCCAGCACACCCACGGCAGCGGCGACACCCTCGCGTCAGCCACGGCGGCCGCCCTGGTCAAGGGCGCGGACATGGTCGAGGCGGTCCGCTACGGCAAGGCGTTCGTGGTGCGCGCCGTGCACGACGCCTACCCGCTGGGCGCGGGCATCGGGCCGGTGTCGGCGTTCTGGCGCCTGGCACCGGAGGCGGCCCAGGTGGAGCCGGGCGAGAGCTGAGGCAGCACAGCTCCGGAGGAGCTGGCGGATCGCCTGGCGTGAGCCAGGCGAGAGCCGAGGCAACACAGCTCCGGAGGAGCTGGCGGATCGCCTGGCGTGAGCCAGGCGAGAGCCGAGGCAACACAGCTCCGGAGGAGCTGGCGGATCGCCTGGCGTGAGCCAGGCGAGAGCCGAGGCAACACAGCTCCGGAGGAGCTGGCGGATCGCCTGGCGTGAGCCAGGCGAGAGCCGAGGCAGCCAGCACATTCCGCCGGGGTGAGCCCGACATACGCTGTGGGTATGCCACGCGGTGCCAGGACGTCGAACCAACGCCAGGTGCGGTTCGGCACGGCCGAGCTGATGCGGGACCTCGACCGGCCGAACAGCTGGCTGCTGAGCGTGGACGGCGTCGCCCAGTCCCACGTGGACCTCGACGACCCCACGTACCTGGACTTCGACTACGTGCGGCGGATCGGCGACGTGATCGACTGCCTGCCGGACGGCCCGCTGCGGGCCCTGCACATCGGTGGGGGCGCGTGCACGCTGCCCCGCTACATCGCCGCGCGCCGCCCCGGGTCCAGCCAACTGGTGTTCGACGTGGACGCCGAGCTGATCGAGTTCGTCCGGGAGCGCCTGGACCTGCGCGGCGTGCCCCGGCTGCGGGTGCGGATCACCGACGGTCGCACCGGCGTGGCCAGCCGTCCGGACGCGTCAGCCGACCTGGTCGTGCTCGACGCGTTCGAGCGCGCCGCCATGCCGGGCGGCCTGGCCACCCTGGAGTTCACCCGGGACGTGGCCCGGGTGCTGCGGCCGGGCGGGACCTACGTCGTGAACATCTCCGACGGCCCCGGGCTGCGCTTTGCCCGGCGGGTGGTCGCGACCGCGGCCGAGGTGTTCGACTCCGTGCTGTTGCTGGCCGACCCCGGGGTCCTGCGCGGCCGCCGGTTCGGCAACCTCGTGCTGGCCGCGTCCGCCGCCGAACTGCCCGTCGCCGAGCTGACCAGGCGGGCGGCCTCGGCGGTGTTCCGGGCCCGCCTGGTCACCGGCGCGGACCTGCGCAGCCTGGTCGGCCGGGCGGAACCGATCACCGACGCGGCCCCCGCGGCCGCGCCCACCCCGCCGGACAGCGCGTTCACCTGACCCGTAACGGCCTGACCCGTAACGGGCGGTGCCGGCCCCCGGATAACGAGGTGTGGTCCGCACGGGCATCAGGGGGGCGTGGTGCTGGAGAACTCGTCGACGGGTCTGACGATGGTGGCCGGCGAGGTGCCGGTCACCGTCACCAGGGAAGAACACCACCAGGCCGTGCTGCGGCGCTACCAGGTGAGCGCGGGGTCGGAGCGGCGGGTCGCGGTGGAGCTGGGCTGGTGCACCATCCGCTCGGGCAAGTACCGGGGCCGGCGCGCGATCGAGGTGCGCCTCGACGGCCGCCGCGTTGGCGAGCTGACCCACCTGATGTCGGAGCGCTACACGCCGTTGATCACCCGGGTGATCAGGGCTGGCGGCACGCCCGGCTGCGAGGCGCTGATCCGGCGCGGTCCGCAGAAGCTGGAGGTCGTGCTGCGCCTGCCGCGCCGCGCTGACGGGCCGATCCCACTGCCCGAGACCCCTCCCTCGGCCGCGACCAGGCCCACCGCGGTCCAGCCCACTGCGACCAGGCCCACCGCGACCAGGCCCGTCGCGGCCAGGTCCAGCGTGACCAAGTCCCCTGGGCTGCCTCCCGCGCGCCCGAGGCCGGCAGTGACCCCACCGCCCCGGGTTCCGGTGGGCACGCCGACCGTTTCCGCGCCACCGCCGCGCAACACCTCCTCGTCGCACCCGTTCGCCTGGGCGGCGGCAGCGGTCGCCGGTGTCTTCGTCGTCGCCGCGATCGTCAACAGCACCAACGACTCCCCGGCCACCACGGCTGCCGCCCACCTGCGCACCTCAACAACCGCGGTCAGCACAACGCGCCCGGCCACCTCGACAACCACCGCACCGCCGACGACCACGCCACCGCCCAGCAGCCAGGTCACCCCGACCACGGTGCCCGTGCCCGCCCAACCCGCCGTCCCGACCACCCAGCCGCCGGCACCGAGGACGACCACCCCGAAGACCACCACCCCGACCACCGCAGCCAAGCAGCCCACCAAGGCCGCCCCGCCTGCCACCACGACAACCAGGGCGCAGTCGAAGTGCGACCCCAACTACACCGGTTGCGTTCCGGTGGCCAGAGACGTCGACTGCGCGGGCGGCAGCGGCAACGGCCCCGCCTACGTGCAGGGCCCGGTCCGGGTCATCGGCAAGGACGTCTACGGCCTCGACAACGACGACGACGGCATCGCCTGCGAGTAGTGGCTGTCCCGGGCGCGGCGACCGGCGCCACCGGCTCGGGGTCATCCTCGCGATGTAGGCGGAGGGTGTACGCGGAACCAGCAGCGCGGCTGATGCCCGGACACCAAGGCGATGGTCAGAATGGTGCGGTGTTGACCGGACCGGTGCTCGACCGCCTGCGCGGCGCGACCGCGTCGCTGACTCGGCCGGCCGGCCCGCTGCCCAGGCCCACCCGGGCCAACTGGGCCTTTGACGTGGCGCTGGCACTGGTGCTGGCCGCGGTCATGACCGAGTACGCGGTCAGCGTGGCGGGCAACCCGGTGTCCACCGGGCTTCCCGGTGGTGGGTCCGCGCCCCAGCCAGCAGCCCCGCCCGACTGGCCCGCCACCGTGCTCCCGGCGTTCACCGCCGCGGCGGCCCTGGCGTTCCGCCGGCGGTATCCGCTGGCCGTGTTGTGGACGGTGCTGGGCGTGACCCTGCTGGCGCCGCCCGACCTGCCCCGGCTCACCTTCTACGCCTGCGTCATCGCCGCCTACAGCGCCGCCGCCTACAGCCCGCACCGGCTGCCGGTGCTGGCGGGTCTGCTGGCGGCGGTGCTGTGGGTGGGCACGGTCCGGGACTCGGTGCTGCCCGTCGTCCCGAACACCTACGCGCCGCTGCTCATCCTGGTCCCGATCGTGGTCGCCGCCCACGGCCTGCGCGGCTGGAAGCTGCGCACCGACGAGGGCCGCGTCCGGGTGTCCACTTTGGAGCGTGAGCAGGCCGAGGCGCTGCGCCGCGCGATCGAGCACGAGCGGGCCCGCATCGCGCGGGAACTGCACGACGTGGTGACGCACAACGTCAGCGTGATGGTGATCCAGGCGGGCGCGGCCCGCAAGGTGCTGGCCTCGGCACCCGACCAGGCGCGCGAGGCGCTGCTCGCGATCGAGGCCGGGGGCCGGGCCGCCATGACCGAGCTGCGTCACGTCATGGGCCTGCTCACCATGGACAGCCACCCCGACCCGGCCGCCGACCAGGCCGCGGACCTCGCGCCACAACCGACCCTGGACCAGGTGGCGGCGCTGGTCGCCCGCGTGCGCGACGCCGGCCTCGCGGTCACGTTGACCGTGACCGGCCACCCCCGTCCGCTGCCGTCCGGCATCGAACTGGCCGCCTACCGGGTGGTGCAGGAGGCGTTGACCAACACGGTCAAGCACGCGGCCGGCGCGGCCGCCTCGGTGACCGTCGACTACGCGCCCGACCTGCTCCGGGTGGCGGTCACCGACACCGGCGGCCACCCCGCTGCCGAGGCGACCGGGGGCAACGGACGCGGCCTGATCGGCCTGCACGAGCGACTGGGCGTCTACGGCGGCACCCTGCACGCCGGTCCCGGCGCCGCCGGCGGTTTCCAGGTGACCGCCCGGATTCCGGTGGAGGCGGCGTGACCGCGTCGCCCCGGGTGGTGATCGCCGACGACCAGCTGCTGGTGCGCACCGGCTTCCGGATGATCCTCGCCGCCGACGGCATCGACGTGGTCGGCGAGGCCACCACCGGCGCCGAAGCCGTGGACGTGGTCCACCGCACCCGGCCCGACGTGGTGCTGATGGACATCCGCATGCCCGAACTGGACGGCCTGGCGGCCACGCGGCACATCCTCGCCGGCACCGAGGACGCGCCCCGGGTGGTCATCCTGACCACGTTCGACCTCGACCACTACGTCTACTCCGCACTGTCCGCCGGCGCCAGCGGCTTCCTGCTCAAGGACGTCACCCCGGAACACCTCGTCGCCGCCGTCCGCACGGTGCGCGCGGGTGACGCGCTGCTGGCGCCGGCCATCACCCGCCGCCTGGTCGAGCGGTTCACCGCTCCCGCCGCCGTCGCGGTGCCCCGCGACCTGTCCGCGCTGACCCCGCGCGAACTGGAGGTCCTCCGGCTGCTGGCCCGGGGGCTGAGCAACGCCGAACTCGCCGGGTTCCTCCACCTGTCCGAAGCGACCGTGAAAACCCACGTCGCCCGGATCCTCGCCAAGCTGGGGCTGCGCGACCGCGTCCAAGCGGTGATCGCCGCCTACGAAACCGGCCTGGTCAGCCGAGGAGACCAGCACACCACCGGACAACCACCCAGCCCCGGCCACCGGGCCGGCTGACCACGTCTCGCACCGAAACCCGTTCCCGGGGTCGCTCGGTGCTGCCCGGAAAACCCGAGGCACACCCGTCTCACCACGACCGTTTCGCCACGACCGTTTCGCCACGACCGTCTCCCACCGAAAGGACCGGTACGACCCATGTCCCCACGCACAGCGCGGGCCCCTCGGCCGAGCCGCCCGGCCGGCACCGCCGCGCTCCTCGCCGCGGTCTCCGTCGCCTCCGCCTGCCTGGGCGCGCCCGCCCTCGCCGACGCGACCCCCACCGCCCGTTCCGCCACCGACCCGTCACCCGCGCTGTCCCTGTTGGCGCCCACCGGGCGGCACGCGGTCGGCACCACCTCCGTCCACCTGCGGGACGACTCGCGCCCTGATCCCTGGCTGCCCACTGTGGACAGTCGGGAACTCATGATCTCGCTGTGGTACCCGACGAACGCGTCGAGCGGGCAACCGGCCCAGTACATGACGCCCACGGAGTCGGAGCTGCTGCTGCGGGAGGCGGACAGCCCGGCCGACGGGCCGCTCGACGTGCTCAGCACGACCCGCACCCACGCGATCCGCGACGCCGCGCCGGCCGGGCGCGCCCACAGCCTGCCGCTCGTCGTGCTCTCCCCCGGCTTCACCAAGCCCCGCAGCACCCTCACCGGCCTCGCCGAGGACCTGGCCAGCCACGGCTACGTGGTGGTCGGCGTCGACCACACCTACGAGAACGTCGCCACGACGTTCCCGGACGGCCGGGTCACCACCTGTGTCGCCTGCGAGGAGCCCGAGAAGACTGAGGCGTTCTGGCAGAAGGTGGACCGGACCAGGGCCGCCGACGTGTCCTTCGTGCTCGACGAGCTGACCGGCGCGCAGCCGACGTGGCCGGGGGCCGCGCTGATCAACCCCGACCGGATCGCCATGGCCGGGCACTCCGCGGGCGGCGCGAGCACCGCCACCACCATGGTCGCCGACCCCCGGGTGCGCGCCGGCGTCGACATCGACGGCACCACCTCCACCCCGATCCCGGAGACCGGTCTGTCCCGCCCGTTCATGTTCCTGGGCAAGCCGGCCACCTACACCCCGGGCAGCGGGTCCGAGGCCGGCACCTGGCAACGCGACTGGAACCGGCTGACCGGGTGGAAGCGCTGGCTGCTGGTCACCGGCACAGTGCACGCGTCGTTCACCGACGTCGGCCTGCTGGCCGAACAGCTCGGCGTCGACACCGGCGCCGACCTGCCCGGTGCCCGGGCGACCGAGATCACCCGCCGCTATCTGCGCGCCTTCCTCGACCTGCACCTGCGCGGCACGCCGCAACCGCTGCTGAACCGCCCGTCCCCGGCCTTCCCCGAGGTCAGCTCCTGCACCCCGGAAACCGCGACCTGCCGGTGAGGTGACCGGAGGCCCAGCGCGTCACAACGCCGCGCCCGCAGGGGCCCCGAGCAGCGCGGGCGCGGCGTGCCGCTCCTGGTGGACGCGGCTGAGGTGGTCCTGCAGGCGGGCGTGCCGGAACTGGTAGACCGCACCGGCCTGGCGCAGCACACCGCGGTGGTAGGCGTCGTCCAGGAAAGCGGTCACCGCCCACGGCAGTCGGCCGGTCAGCGGCATCCAGCAGCGGACCAGCACGACCCACTGGCCCCAGGCGGTGAAGGCGAGGGCGTAGGAGAGCGTGCCGACCAGTCCACCCAAGGCACCCAGCAGCAGCCCCCCGGTCAGATCCCAGATCAGCGGGCCCAGCAGCCCCTGGAAGGCGTCGACCACGAGCCGGCCGCCAAAACCGATCGTGACCGCCGCCATCGGCACGAGCACCAGGATCTGGCGGAACACCGTGGCGCGGTTGGTGGCCAGCATGGCGATCGGACTGGTGACCGTGTCGGCGTTGAGCGGTGTCTCCAGCACGGACACCAGCCCGAACACCGCCCCGGCCGCGGGCCCGAAGATGAGTCCGCGCAGGAACATGTCGACCAGGGTGACCTCGATGGTCAGCGGCAACCCGAAGAACACCACGTTCACCAGGGCCTTGGCGGTTTCGTAGCCGAGCCCCACCACGAACCCGCCCAACACCCCGGCGGCGAACCGGGTGGCGTAGGTGCGCGCCAGCACACCCCCGGCCAGCCGGGCGCCGCTGAGCCGGATCCGCACCCGGGACGGCTCGAACCGGATCCCGCCGACCACCACCAGCAGCCCGTACACCAGGCCGAAGGCCAGCCCGACCACGGGCCCGACCAGCAGGCCGTCCACCAGGACCAGACCGGGCGGAGACGTGCCGGGAACGCCGAGCGTGCTCGGCGGCACCAGCACCAGCCAGTCCACCACGGCGGTGACCAGCGTGGACGCCAGCACCACGGCGAGGATGCGCGAGGAGCGGCGCAGCGAGTCACCCAGCCGCCACCACGCCAGGTCGGGCACACCCAACTGGTCCACGTGGTGGGCGAGATAGCCCAGCCAGCGCTGGACGCGGTCCGGGTCCCAGTTCCGCCGACAGCGCTGGCGGCCGGTGGCCGGCCGCGCCGGCTCGGGGCGGTAGACGGTCGGCACGAAGCTGGCCAGCAGGTGGTCCTCCAGCGCGTCCGCCGTGGGGAACCGGGCGGTGTCCAGCAGCTCGACCGGATCCCGCCCGGGCGGGGCCCCGTAGACGGTGCGCGCGAGCAGCACCATCAGCGGGGTGCTCAGCACGGCGGTGAGCGTGGCGCAGGCCTGGCTGTCCGGGCGGTGGCGCAACTCGTCCAGCACGGGATCCCACGGAGAGCGGGTTTCGCCGCCGCCACCGCCCTCGGCGATCCGGCGGGTGGTGCGCGGCAGGTAGTCGACCAGGTCGGCCGGGGTGAGACCGGTCAGGCTGATGCCGGCGCTCCAGGTCAGCACGTCACCGGCCTCGACCGCAGCCGTGTACTCGGCGGGACGGCTGGTCACCAGCATCGGCAGCGTGGTGGCGTTGAGCGCGTCCAGTGCGGCGCCGTGCAGGTCGTCGGCGATCTCGTCGAACCCGTCCAGCACCGGCAGGATGTGCCCGGCCTCGACCAGCGCGGCGGCCAGCGTCGACCCGTTGGGGGCCCGGGCGACCAGGTCGGGGTGGTCGCGCAGCAGCTGGTCGATCAGCCAGTCCCGCAGCCCGACGGCCGTGGGGTCCCACGAGCCGAGGCTGAAGATCACCGGAACCGGGTCGGTGTCCGCGCGGGTGTCCAGGTAGTCCAGGGTGAACCGGAGCATCAGGATCGTCTTCCCGGACCCGGCCTGCCCCAGCACCACCAGCCGACCGGACGGGATGCGGCGGTAGACGGCCACGATGTCGGTCAGATCGCCGGTCAGGTCCAGGGGCTTGGCCGCGGCCACGCGCCGACCCCGGTGGATTCTGGTGGAGTCGTCGGTCAGCTGCTCGGGCAGCGGCTGCCAGCGCACCGGCAGCGGGAACGGGTCGTGCACCCCGCGTTGTTCCTCCTCGCGGCGCAGCCGCCCGCTGACCACCTGGGCGAGCACGTCGGCGGCTTCGGCCAGCGCGTCGCGGGACGCCGAGAACCCCCTTGGCCGGACCGGGGCGGGGCTCGCCCCGACGCCTCCCGGCCGCTCGCCCCCGGCCGCGCCGTCCCCGGCTGGCGGGTGCTCCGCAGTGCTCTCCGCAGCGGTGTTCTGGCGTGTGGTGTTCTCGGCTGTGGTGTTCTCGGCTGTGGTGTCTTCGGCCGGGTCCGCCGACGTGGGCACGGCACCGGCTTCGGCCAGCAGGCGCCGGCGGTCGGCCGGGGACAGGTCCAGGGCCTCGGCCAGCAGCCGCAGTGTGCCGACCCGGGTGTCGCTGCCCCGGCCGGTCTCCAGTCTGCGGATGGTGCGCACACTCAGGTCGGCCGCCTCAGCCAGCTGTTCCTGGCTCATTCCCGCCTGCCGCCGCAGCTGACGCAGCAGCGGCCCGATCTGACTGGTCACCTCAGCGCCTCTCACCACGGCGTGTTCGCTCCGGCTGACTCTACGCAGCCGGGCGGACATATTTTGCCGGTTCCTGACCTGTTCCCCTGGCCAGGGCGAACACCATCGTGTGCACACCGACAACGCCGCCGGCGCCGGTCGGTGCTCGCCGCACGGGCGAGGTTGATCGACGAAAGGGCGAACCCATGAGAACTGGTGTCCGGGCCCCGCTGTGGCGTGGGATCGCCATGGCGGCCGGCCTGACCGCCGCCACCGCGCTGGCCGCCGCCCCGGCGTCGGCCGCGACCACGCCACCGCACTTCACCGACGATTTCGGACTCACCGTGGTCAGCCAGCCCGCGTGGGTCGACGAGACCCACCGGACCTTCACCTTCTCCGTGTCCTCCGACCAGGTCCCCAACCCCACCCTGCTGCCGGGTCAGGTGGCGGGCCAGCACGTCATCATGGTCACCCTGCCCGAGGGCTACGACGGCTCCGGCGCGACGCGCTACCCGGTGCTGTACAACCTGCACGGCAACCCGGACATGCCCAACACCGCGTGGAACCAGCGGGTCACCGAGCGGGCGACCTTGGGCACACCGCTGATCACGGTGGCGCCCAACGGCGTCCGCAGCTGGTACTCGAACTGGGTCAACCCCGGCGCACTCGGTCCGCAGAACTGGGAGACCTTCCACCTGGACCAGGTCATCCCCCTGATCGACGCCAACCTGCGGACCGTCCCCACCCGGGAGGGCCGGGCCATCACCGGCCACTCCATGGGTGGCTTCGGCGCGTTCCACTACGCCGAGCACCGGCCGGAGCTGTTCAGCTACGTGGGCAGCTTCTCCGGTGGCCTGGACCTGCTCAGCCAGGAGCAGCGCGCCGCGGTCGTGGCGACGGAACTGAGCCCGGACTCGGGCACGCCGACCGTCGGGATCGACGCGATCTTCGGTCCGCCGATCTGGCCACTGGACGGGGTGTGGAACGCGCAGAGCCCGGCCCAGCACGTGGCGTCGCTGCGCGGCATGGGAGTGGCCATGTACGTGGGCAACGGCGGTGACCTGACCGACAACCCGGTCCAGGCCGTGATCGAGAACCGGGCACGGCAGACCGCCCTGGTGACCGCGGCCAACCTGACCGCCGCCGGCATCCCCCACCACTTCGCCGACTACGGCGACGGCAGCGCCTGGGCGCCCGGTTGCACGGGCAAGCACGCCCAGGAGCCGTGCCTGCAGGCCGACATGAACCACTTCGTCGGGCTGCTCATGGGGCGGCTCCAGCACTCCTGACCCGCTGAACCGGCCGGGGCCCGGCGCGTGCTGCCCGCCCCGGCCGCTCCTTCTCCCCAGCCAGGAGGGAACCGCCATGTCCGCCAACTACCGGTACTGGTGCGGTGAGTGCCACTACCGCACGCCGTGGCTCACCGAGTCCCAGGGTGCCGAGCGGCAGATCGACCACTACGCCCAGCGGCACCCGGGCGTGCCCCCGGGCGGTCGGGTGGAGGTCCGCCAGGCCGACAGCGGATACGGCTGCCTGGCCCTGGTGGGCGGCCTGTTCCTGCTCCTGGTGCTGCTGTCGACCTGTTCGTCCCAGGCCAGGAGCGCACCGCTGCCGGCGAGCCCGCCCACCGCGGTCACCACGGATCCGGCCCACGCCACCGCCCTGGCTGGCGGTGAGCACGCGGTACCCCACCCATCTCGGGGCGCTTCACCAGGACGCCCGTGACATACAGTTGTCCCCGTTGGTTCCGGCTTCGGCCCAGCTCAGTGCGGGTCGGCGCACCCTGGGGGGCAGGAAAACCATGACGGACAACGATCCGGACATCCGCGCGTCCGACGCCGACCGGGCGGCGGTGACCGAGCGCCTGGACACGGCGTTCGCCGAGGGCCGGCTCGACGTCGCCGAGTACGAGCAGCGAACCGGCCTGGCCATGTCCGCCAAGACCATGGGCGAGTTGGCCCAACTGACCAGGGACCTGCCCGTCCCGGTGGAGCGGATCAGGGCCGAGCAGGCGGTCGAGCGCAGGCGCCGGGAGCGGCGCGAGTACGCCCGCCACTGGCGGAACTGGCTGGGCGGCGCGGTGGTCCTGAACGTCATCTGGGTGCTGACGTGCGTACTGGACGGCACCGTGCAGGACTACTTCCCCGTCTTTCCGCTGGGCATCTGGGCCGCCGTGCTGCTCGTCACCGGATTCACCGGATCCGTCGGCCGGGGAAAGCCCAAGGACAACCCCGACGGGCCAGCCGACGCCCTCCACTGATCCGCCCTCGCGCCTGGTCCGCTTCCGCCTGATCCGCCCTCGGCTGGTCCGTCCTCCGCTTCGTCCGCTCCCACTGATCCGCCCTCCGCTGGTCCGCTTCCGCTTCGTCCGCCCTCGGCTGGTCCGCCCTCGCGCCTGGTCGCTTGGTGCGCGTGGGTCCGTGTCTGCCCGCCCGTGCGTGGCTGACCCCGTCCACGTGGCAGAGTCGGACGCACGTGTCAAATCAGTTATCCACAGCCTGCCGAGTTATCCACAGGCCGTGATCTCCCCCTGGTTTCTCTGGCGATCACGGATAGGCTGGAGCGGGGCTCGTCCCCCTGGGAGGGCGGGGGTTTTCGATTGGGGAAATGCGCATTGGCGCACAGCTGTGCGTGTTTTCCGGTGATCAGCTGATTGCCGGATTCGCGACTCCGGGAAATGCGTTGCCCACTCGGGCGCTACGCCTGCTCCGCGGTGTCGCGACCAGTCGATCCTGCTGCCACGTTCGACCCCCACGGTGGGCAAGCAGGAGCAGATCGGGCCTACTACCTGCGGTTTCGCGCTTGGTCAGCGTGGCACTCGCGACCCGAATCCGGCGTCGGCAACTGGCAGTCGAACGTGGGTTACCAGGGCAAGAACGAGAGGCGTGGTTGCCGCGCGGCGGTTCTCGACCCGCTCGGGTTCTTTCGTCCACGCGGTCAGGGACCGCTGGATGACCCAACCCCACTGCCCGACTGATTCGACAAAAAGAGAATCACTCGAACGAGTGATGAAAGAGTGGATTGGGGTGCGTACTCTGGAAATATGTCCACCGAGGGGGAAATCGGTGCACTGCTGGACAGCATTGTCGAGTGCATCGAGACCATCAACGCCCACAACGGCTTACTTCTCCACACCTTGGCCGAATACCAGCGAAGACACCCGCAGCCTGAGTTCGCCGCTGCGGAGCTTGCCGTGGCCGCTCGTTGGAACCAGAGCCATGCCAACGCGCAACTGTCCCTGGCCGCTGACCTGGTCGAGCGTCTGCCAGCGACGTTGGACGCGGTGCGGGCGGGGCGGCTGGACGTCTACAAGGCCAGGGCGCTGTCCGAACTCACCCTGCCGCTGACGCCGGAGCAGACCCGGCAGGTGGAGGAGAAGATCCTGGTCACGGCACCGCACGAGAACGCCGCCATCATGCGCCGGCACACTCGGGAAGCAGTGCACCGGGTCGATCCCGAGGGAGCGGAGCGGCGGCACCAGCGGTGCGCCCAGAAGCGGAACGTGCGGATCAAGCACCTGGACAACGCCATGGCTGAACTGCGCGCCCACCTGCCGGCGCACCTGGCCATGGCGATCCACGACCGAGTGGACAGGGCTGCGTGCCAGGCGCGGACCCCGGGCGATGACCGGACGGTTGACCAGCGGCGGGCCGATGCCTTCGTGGACCTGTGCCTGGGTGAGGGCGGTTTCAGCGCCCAGATCCAGGTCACGGTGGCCGCGACCACGCTGATGGGTGCCGACAACCAGCCCGGCGAACTGGCCGGGCACGGCCTGATCCCCGCAGGGGTGGCACGGGAGATCGCGGCGGAGGGCACGTGGCGACGGCTGCTCACCGACCCGGTCAGCGGCGCCCTGCTCGACTACGGCCGGCGCAGCTACCGGCCGCCGACCAGGCTCGCCAACTTCGTTCGGGCACGGGACAAGACGTGCCGGTTCATCGGCTGCCTGCGGCCGGCCGCGAAATCCGACCTGGATCACCACGTGCCGTTCCCGGACGGCCCCACCTCCGCGGACAACCTGACCACGCTGTGCCGGCACCACCACGCGTTGAAGCACAGTGGCCGGTGGCGGTCCAGGCGAGCCAAGGACGGCACGATCACCTGGATCAGTCCCAGCAGCCGGGAGTACCACCGCGGGCCCGAGCCGGTGCTCGGGAGCAGATGGCGAGATCCGGACAGCGGGGGCGGTCCGCCGTCTTCTCAGGCCGGTGGCCACGGGAACCACGAGGTGGGTCAGGCTGGCTGAGGTTGGGTGGCGATCCGCTGGTCGTAGGCGGCGCGAGCCTGCCGGATGCGCGCGTAGCGGGACTGGCTCCACTCGCTGATCGTCACCAGGTGCGCGGCGATCTCAGCACCGAGGTCGGTGAGCGCGTACTCCACGCTCGGCGGGGTCGTCGGGTAGACCGTGCGCGAGATCAGCCCGTCGCGCTCCAGGTTGCGCAGGTTCTGGGTGAGCATCTTCTGGCTGATGCCCTCGACCTCGCGGCGCAGCTCGCCAAAGCGGTGCGGCCGTCTGCGCAGCACGCCCAGCACCAGCGCGGTCCACTTGTTGGCCACCAGGTCCAGCACGTCCCGGCACGGGCAGTTCCGCAAGTAGACGTTCCAGAGATGGTCGTCCGGCAGGTCAAAGGTGGTTTCCACGAGGTACCTACTTTACAAAAAAGTGCCTTCTAGCTCTTTTCTACCAGCTCTCCGAGGATGAATCCCGTCTCAGACAGGACGGACAGAGCAAGGAGCGACACCACCATGCGTGCGATCATGCAGCGGGCCTTCGGCGGATCAGAGGGGCTGGAGCTGACCGAGATCGACCGGCCTCAGCCCATAGCCACCGAGGTCCTGGTCCGGGTGCACGCGGCCGGCGTCAACCCGGTGGACTGGAAGACCAGTGCCGGCCTGGCCACCGCCTTTGGCCAGCCGCCCTACGTGCCCGGCTGGGACGTGGCCGGGGTGGTCGAGGTCAGCAACGCGTCGCCCATGCTGGCACCCGGTGACGAGGTGCTGGGCATGCCGCTGTTCCCGCGTCGCCCCGGCGCCTACGCCGAGTACGTGGCCGCGCCCTCCCGGCAGTTCGTGCGCAAGCCCGCCAAGCTGAGCTTCGTCGAGGCCGCCGCACTGCCTCTGGCCGGGCTGACCGCCTGGCAGGCCCTGGTGGACGCGGCCAAGGTGCGGGCTGGCCAGCGGGTCCTGGTGAGTGCCGCCGCTGGTGGGGTCGGCCACCTGGCCGTGCAGATCGCCAAGGCGCGCGGCGCGTACGTGATCGGCACGGCCAGCGCCGGCAAGCACGACTTCCTCCGCGAACTCGGCGTTGACCAGGCGGTCGACTACACCACCAGTGAACTCGACACAGCCGTGCGGGATGTGGATGTGGTGCTTGGCCTGGTCGGCGACGAGGACCACCAGCGCACACTCGCCACGCTGCGGCCGGGTGGTGTGCTGGTGGGGGTCGCCGGCGGGGTGTCCGAGTCGGTAGCGGCCGAGGCCGAACGCCGGGGCGTGCGCGCGACGGCGATCATGGTCGAGCCGGACCTGATCGGGCTGCGGGCCCTGGTCGACCTGGTGGAACGCGACCAGTTGCGGGTGGTGGTGGACCAGGTGTTCCCGCTGGAGCAGGCCGGCAAGGCACACGAACTCGGCTTCACCAACCGCACCAAGGGCAAGATCGTGCTCGCGGTCCGCGACTGAGCCCGCTCGGGGGCCGGTGACGTTCGACGCAGCGAGCCAGGTTGGCCGCGCGATCAGGAATTCTCTCGGGATGACGCACGTTCCATGGCTAGCGGACGCCCAGGACGTGTGGCGTCCGGCAAACCGCACGAGTTTCCCGAGAGGCGATCTTTCATGCAGTCAACGGTCGAATCGGCCACCGACACCCAGGCCAGCACGCTGAAGGTGGGCATCATCGTCGGCACCACCCGCCCGGGCCGCAAGGCCGAGGACGTGGCCAACTGGGTGCGGGAGATCGGCTCCCGGCGCACCGACGCCACCTTCGAGGTCGTGGACATCGCCGAGCACGCCCTGCCCCACCTCGACGAGCCGGAGCCAGCCCGCTCCGGCAACTACGTCCAGCCGCACACCCAGGCGTGGGCGAAGCGGATCGCCGGTCTTGACGCGTTCGTCTTCGTGACCCCGGAGTACAACGGCTTCTTCCCCGGCTCGCTCAAGAACGCCCTCGACTTCCTCTACGCCGAGTGGACCAACAAGGCCGCCGGCATCGTCAGCTACGGCGTGGGTGGCGGCAACCGGGCCGCCGAGCAGCTGCGCACGCTGCTGGGCAACCTGGAGGTCACCGCGGTGTCGGCCGGGGTCAGCCTCACCTTTGACGACGACTTCGAGAACTTCTCCCGGTTCACGCCGAGCGAGCCGCAGGAGAAGAACGTCGTCGCCCTGCTGGACGAACTGGTGGCGCAGAGCGCCGCGCTCAAGCAGCAGTCCAAGGCCGAGTGACCAGGGCCGGTTAGCGTTCAGTTCCTGCCTGTCCAACCAGCGCGGTTGGGCAGGCAGGTCTGTGTTCGGGGCCTGGTCCGGCTACGGCTGGGTCCGCGTGTGTGCGCAGCCGGGCTCGATCCGGCCGACCAGACCGGCGAGCAGTAGCCGCAGCTCGCTCAGGGTCTGCTCCAGCCAGGCAGCCGTGTCCTCGGCGTGCACCACGTCCAGGGCGCTCTCGGTGAGGGCCCCGTAGAGCAGTGAGGTCAACGGCTCCAGCGGGCGCGATGGGATGCAGCCGGCCTCGATGGCCATGGCCAGGCCGGTGCGCATCTGGTTCTTGCAGTCGGTCTGGATGTCCCGCATGGCGGTCCAGCCGAGCGCGGCCGGCGCCTCCACCAGGGTCAGCCGCCACACGGTCGGTTCCAGCGACTTCTCCAGCAGTGCCCGGCACCCGGCGATCAACCCGGTCCAGGGATCGCTGTGCTGCCGGAAGCTCTCCCGGACGGCTTGGGACAGCCGGTGCTGCTCAACCGCGTACACCTCGCGGAAGATCTGTTCCTTGTTCGAGAAGTGGTGGTAGAAGGCCCCTCGTGTCACGCCGGCTCGTTCACAGATCGCGTTGAGCGAGGTGAGGGCGAAGCCGTCGGTGGCGAACAGCTCCCTGGCCGCGCCGAGCAGGGCCGCTGTGGTCGCTTCGGTGCGTTCCCGCTGGGTGCGTCGGCTCGCGGAGGTGGTGCTCACCCCCCTATTGAACCCAACAAGTTACATACATCCCGTATGTATGTAAGCTCTGGGCGCATGACGACAACCATGCGCGCGATACGCGTGGACCAGTGGGGCGGGCCGGAGCGGCTGCGCCTGGTCGAGGTGGACCGACCCGAACCACTGCCCACCGAGGTGCAGGTCAGGGTGCACGCGGCCGGTGTCAACCCGATCGACTGGTACGCCAGCCGCAACATCGCCTACCCGCAGACCAGGACGCTGCCGTTCATCCCCGGCTGGGACGTGGCCGGCGTGGTCAGCGAGGTCGGCTACGGCGTGACCACGCTCGCGCCCGGCGACGCCGTCTTCGGCATGCCCCGGTTCCCGCATCCGGCCGGCGGCTACGCCGAGTACGTCACCGCACCCGCCCGGCACCTCTGCCGTATCCCGGCCGGGCTGGACTTCACCGAGGCCGCGGCCCTGCCCCTGGCCGGGTTGAGTGCCTGGCAGATGCTGGTGGACACCGCTGACGTGCGACCGGGCCAGCGTGTGCTGGTGACCGGTGCGGCCGGCGGGGTCGGCCACCTGGCCGTGCAGATCGCCAAGGCGCGCGGCGCGTACGTGATCGGCACGGCCAGCGCCGGCAAGCACGACTTCCTCCGCGAACTCGGCGCGGACGAGGTGATCGACTACACCACTGCGGACGTGGCCACGGCCGTGCACGACATCGACGTGGTGATCCAGATGTTCGGCGGTCCCACCGGCACTGCCGACCTGCGCACGCTCCGGCCCGGCGGCATCCTGGTCAGCGCGCAGGGCGCGTGGACGCCCGGGCTCGCCGAGGAGGCGGCCCGCCTCGGCGTGCGCGCCACCGACTTCCTGGTCGAGCCCGACCAGGCTGGCCTGCGGGCCCTGGCCGCCATGGTGGAGCAGGGCACGCTGCGGGTGCACGTGCACACCGTGCTGCCACTCACCCAGGCGGCCAGCGCGCACGAGGTGGGCAGCCAGAGCCGCACGGTCGGCAAGACCGTCCTGCTCCTGGACCACTGACCGCTGCCGCGGGTCAGGCGTCCTCGGCCACCAGGACCTCCAGCGCGGGCAGCGCGGCGATGAGCGCCAGCCGGTCCTCCTCGGGCAGGCGTTCCAACCGCGCCTGGAGTTCCCGGACCCGGGTGGAGCGCATGCCGGAGACCACCCGCTCCCCCTCCTCGGTCGGGCTCACCAGCCAGGCGCGGCCGTCCAGCGGGTCGGGTTCCCGGCGCACGAACCCGGATTCCACCAACGCGGCCACGATCCGGGACAGCGTCGGCGGGGCAACGCCCTCCTTGGCGGCGAGGTCACCGAGTCGCATCGGACCACCCTGCGCGAGGGTGGCCAGCGCGGACACCGCGCCCGGCCCCAGCCCCGGCGACCCGGTTCGGCGCAGCAACCGGGACAGCCGCCCGATCACGAGATAGAGCCGCGCGGTCGCGTCCTGGACGTCGAATGTCGTTGGGGCCGTCACGGCAATCGCCTCCTTCGCCGACGGGGGCGCGAGATGGTGCCAACCCCGACATCAGCAAACCAATCCCGCTTTTGTCCATCATGCCGCGTGTTCTGGGCAACGACGGTGGCGGGCGCCGTTCTGTTGCCCACCCGCGAGGTGACAGCGGGTGGGCACCGCGGCGAGCACCAGCGAGCGCGGAGCGGAGCGCACACCGAGCCGACCGGTTCCCCGGTGCGGCCCTTCCCCGCACCGCTGCAGCCGGGACCGGGAGGCGTGGCGGCTCAGCCCACGTAGTCCAGCTCCGGGCTGGACGCCTTGGCCCAGAACCGCTTGGGAATCCGGCCGGCCAGGTGGGCCAGTCGGCCCCCGGTCACCGCCGCGCGCATCGCCGCGGCCATCCGCTCCGGGTCGCCAGCCCTGGTCACCGCGGTGGCCAACAACACAGCCGCGCAGCCCAGTTCCATGGCCAGTGCGGCGTCCGAGGCGGTGCCGATGCCGGCGTCGAGCACCACCGGCACGCTCGCCCTGGACACGATCAGCTCGATGTTGTGCGGGTTGCGGATGCCCAGGCCGGTGCCGATCGGTGAGCCGAGCGGCATCACCGCGGCGCAGCCGACCTGCTCCAGCCGCAGCGCCAGCACCGGGTCGTCGTTGGTGTAGGGCAGCACCACGAACCCGTCGTCCACAAGTTGTTCGGCGGCGTCGAGCAGTTCGACCGGGTCGGGCAGCAGGGTCCGTTCGTCGGCGACGACCTCCAGCTTGACCCAGTTGGTGCCCAGGGCTTCCCTGGCCAGCCGGGCGGTGAGCACGGCCTCGTCCGCGCCGCGGCAGCCGGCCGTGTTCGGCAGCACCTCGATGTCCAGCCGCCGCAACAACTCCAGCACACCCGGGCCGCCCGAGGCGTCCATCCGGCGCATGGCCACAGTGGTCAGTTCGGTGCCCGAGGCGCGCAGCGCCCGTTCCAGCACCGCCAGGTTGTCCGCGCCCCCGGTGCCCATCACCAGCCGGGAGCCGAACTCGCGGCCCGCGATCACCAGTGGGTCCTGGAACATCTCCTGGAACATGCTCAGCCTCCTTGTACCGCGGTCAGCACCTCGACCACCGCGCCTTCGGTCAGCACCGTGTCGGGCCAGGCCGCGCGCGGCACGACCGCGCCGTCCAGCGCGACCGCCACCCCGGACGGGGGCGCGTTCAGCTCGGCGAGCACGGTGGCGACGGTGGCGCCGTCGGGCAGGTCCCGCTCGACGCCGTTGACGCGTGCCCTCATCGGCTCACTCCTGACAGTGGTTCACGGGTCAACGCCAACCGGTGTGGGTCGGCGGCCAGCACCGGCGCCGGTGGCGGCCGGTCGTCCAGCAGGGCCAGCACGGCCTCGGCGGTGATCGGGGCGAGCAGGAAACCGTTGCGGTGGTGCCCGGTGGCCACCACCAGGCCGGGTTCCAGCCAGCCGATCAGCGGCAGGTTGTCCGGGGTGCCCGGGCGCAGCCCGGCCGCGCACTCGACCAGCGCGTACTCGGCGATGCCCGGCAGCACCCGCTCGGCGTCGCGCAGCAGGTCCCGCACACCGGCCACGGTCACCTCGGTGTCGTGGCCGGCCTCGTACTGGGTGGCGCCGAGCACCAGGCCACCGCCGGCCCTGGGCACCAGGTAGCTGGGCCGGCCCTGGACCAGGGCCCGCACCGTCCGCTGTGGCGGGGGCAGGGCACTGGGGCGGGCCCGCAGCCGCAGCACCTCCCCCTTGACCGGGCGAACCGCGTGCAGGCTGGGATGCAGTCCCGCGCTCCACGCTCCACAGGCGAGCACCACCACATCAGCGTCCACTGTGGAGCCGTCAGCGAGCCGAATCCTGTTGCCCCGCACGGCCACGGCGCGTCCGGCAACCGCTTCGACCCCGGCGCGCCGGCCCGCCTCGGCCAGTTCCGCCAGCACCGCCCGGTTGTCCACGGACAGGTCCTCGGCCAGCAGCAGTCCACTTCGGACCTCTGGACCAATGCCCGGCTCCAGCGCGCGCACCTGCCGGCCGGTCAGCTTCTCCGGTGCGTGCCCGAGGCCGGCCAGGTGCTCGGCGAGCCGGTCCAGTTCGGCCCGGTCCGCGCTGTCCAGGCCGACCAGCACCGTGCCCTCGGTGCGCAGGCCCGGATCACCTCCGGTGGCCGCGGTCAGGCGCGCGGCGAACCGGGGCCAGTGGGCCAGTGCGGCGCGGCCGAGGTCGAGCAGGTCCTCCTCGCCGGGCCACGCCTCGGACAGTGGCGCGAGCATGCCGCCGGCCACCCGGGACGCGCCCGAGCCCGGCGCCGGATCGACCAGGCTGACCCGGTGCCCGGCCGTGGCCGCGCGCCACGCCACGGACTGACCGATGACTCCGCCACCCACGACGGCAACCGTTCCCAACGACACATCACGCTCCCTGCGCCGGCATGACCCGGATCAGGTTCGACGGTCGAGACTGGTCAAGTCTCCTCTCAGCCTGGTTCCCCCAGGCTCCCGTGCGGACCGGGCTCCACCGTAGCGCACGCCGGCGGACTACGGTCTGCGGCTGTGCCAGGACTTGACGGGAACCAGATCAGGCAGCGGCTCGCCACCGCCCGGCTCTACCTCTGCACCGACGCCCGCGCGGACCGGGGCGACTTGGCCGAGTTCGTGGACGCGGCACTGGCCGGGGGCGTGGACGTCGTGCAGTTGCGCGACAAGACCGGCGGCGCGCCGCTGGAGGCCAGGCAGGAGCTGGCCGCCCTGGAGGTGATCGCCGCGGCCTGCGAGCGACACGGCGCGCTGCTGGCCGTGAACGACCGGGCGGACGTGGCCCTGGCCGCCCAGGCCGACGTGCTGCACCTGGGCCAGGACGACCTGCCGGTGCCGGTGGCCCGGCGGATTCTCGGTGAGCACGTGGTGATCGGCCGGTCCACGCACGACCCGGCCCAGGCGCAGGCCGCCGCGCGCGAGCCGGGCGTGGACTACTTCTGCGTGGGCCCGTGCTGGCCGACGCCGACCAAGCCGGGCCGGCCCGCGCCCGGCCTGGACCTGGTGCGGTCCACGGCCGCGGCCGCACCGGACCGGCCCTGGTTCGCCATCGGTGGCATCGACCACGACCGGCTGCCCGAGGTGCGCGCGGCCGGTGCCAGCCGGATCGTGGTGGTCCGGGCCATCACCGAGGCCGCGGACCCGCGGGCGGCGGCCAGGCGGCTCGCGGACGCGCTGGCTCAGGGCGACGGCGCTGCTCAGGCCAGGTAGCCGCCGTCGATGTCCAGGACGGCGCCGGTGATGAAGGACGCCGCCGGCCCGGCCAGGAACACGATCCCGGCGGCGATCTCCTCCGGGCGGCCGAACCGGCCCACGGCGTTGGCCGCGCGCTGGACGTCGGCGAACGGCCCGTCCGGCGGGTTCATGTCGGTGGCGACCGAGCCGGGCTGGACCACGTTGACGGTGATGCCGCGGGGCCCAAGGTCCCTGGCCGCGCCCCTGGTGTAGCCGATGATCGCGGCCTTGGTCGCGGCGTAGTCGGCGACTCCGGCGAAGCCGGCCCTGCTGGCCTGCATGGACCCCACCGTGATGATCCGGCCGCCAGGGCCCAGGACGCGGGCGGCGGCCCGCACGGCCGCGGTGACGCCGCCGACGTTGACCGCGAGCTGCCGGTCGAGTCGGGCGAGGTCCGGTTCGGCGTCGTCGACCCGGCCGGTGACGTAGGTGGCCGCGTTGTTGACCAGGATGTCGAGCCGGCCGAAGTCCGCCGCGACCGCCTGCACCAGGTCGCTGACCTGGCGGGGGTCGGCCTGGTCGGCGCGGTAGGCGGTGGCCTGCGTGCCCGCGTGGCGCAGGTCGGCCGCCAGGGCCTCGGCCCGGTCGGCGGAGTCGGCGTAGCTGAGCGCCACCGCGGCGCCCTGGGCGGCCAGTGCGCGGACGGTCGCCGCGCCGATGCCGCGCGATCCGCCGGTCACCAGGGCCACCTTGCCGGCCAGCGTGGTTCCGGTTGGCCAGTTCATTGTCTTCCCTCCTGTTCGCGTGGTGCTCGGCCGGCGCGTCACGCGCTGGTGACCGGCTGGCGGTCCTGGCGCAGGGCGTGTCCGGCGATGCCGAGGCCGACCACCGTGAGCAGCGCGGCCACCAGGGCGACCGCCCTCGGCCCTGGGCCGTCGCCGATCACCCAGCCGCCCAGCCAGCCGGCGAACGCGGCGGCGAGCTGGAAGCCGGACGCGTTGACCGCCACGGCCAGGGTGGGCGCGGCGCCGGCCGTGGCCAGCACCCGGGTCTGCATGCCGGGGATGATCGCGAACGCCAGCACGCCGAGCCCGAAGGTCAGCACCGCCGCACCCACCTGGTAGGGGCTGACCAGCCAGAACAGCGCCAGCACGGCGACGAGCACGGCGAGCAGGCCGACGAGCGAGGGCAGCAGCGCGCGGTCGGCCAGCCACCCGCCGAGGAAGTTGCCCAGCACCGCCCCGGCGCCGTAGACCAGCAGCAGCACCGGGATCGCGGTGGCGCTGAACCCGCTGACCTCGGTGAGCAGTGGGGCGATGTAGGTGAAGACCATCACCACGCCGACGTTGCCGACCGCGGTGAGGGCGATCGCCCACCACAGCGCCGGGCTGGTGAACACGCGCAGTTCCGCGCGGACCGGCCCGGTGGCCGCGGCCGGTTGGGCCGGCAGGAACCGCAGCACCAGCAGCAGGGCGACGGCGCTGACCGCGGCGACCGCGGCGAAGCTGGCCCGCCAGCCGAGGGTGTGGCCGACCGCGGTGCCCAGCGGCGTGCCGAGCACGATGCCGAGGTTCATGCCCAGCGTCACCTTGGCGACGGTGCTGGCCTGTTTGCCCTCGGGCGCCATGCCGACGGCGGTGGCGATCGCGACGGCGAAGAACGTGGCCACGACCAGGCCGGCGACCCATCGCGCCACCAGCAGCACCGGGTAGTTCGGGGCCAGCGCCGACCCGAGGTTGCCGACCAGTGACACGGCGACCAGTCCGACGATGAGCGGCTTGCGGGCCCGCCGGGCGGTCAGCGCGGTGACCACCGGGCCGCCCACGATCATGCCCACGGCGTAGGCGGTGGTCAGCAGGCCGGCGGCGGAGACGGACACGGCCAGGTCGGCGGCCACGTCCGGCAGGATGCCGGCGATCAGGAACTCGCCGGTGGTGAGGCTGAAGACGACGAGCATGAGGGAGAGGACGGGAAGCGGCAACCGGAACCCCCAGGAGCACACTGGTTCGAGTCATAGTAATTCGAGTTCGAATGATACGAACTAGAACTACCATGAATCGAAGCATCCGCGCCACTACACTCGGGGCATGCCAGCAGAGCGGGACCCGGCGACCAACGGTGGGATCGACCGCGACGTGTGCAAGCTGGTCCACCAGTTCGCCCAGCGGCTGGACAGCCACGTGCGGCGGGTCGCCGACGAACTCGGCCTCACCGCCAGCCAGGTGGTGGCGCTCCGCGAACTGTCCGAGCCGATCACCGCGCGGGAACTGGCCAACCGGATGTCCTGCGAGGCCTCGAACGCCACGTTCGTGCTCGACCGGCTCGAACAGCAGGGCCTGGTGCAGCGCCAGCCGCACCCGACCGACCGGCGGGCCAAGCAGATCGTGCTCACCCCGCAGGGCCGGCGCCGGCGCGCCACCGTGCTCAGGCACCTGGACGACCGCTCACCGCTGACCCCGCTCACCCCCGACCAGCAGGAAGCCCTGCGCGACCTGCTCCAGGCCCTGGTCGGCTGACCCGCGCCGGCTGGCCGGCCGGTGCGGGTCAGCGATGCTCAGCGGCGTTCAGCAGTGATCAGCGGTGACCAGCGCGGGTCAGAACGTGCCGGAGTGGGCCATGTTCGCGATCGTCCGCGCCAGGGTCCGCCCGAACGCGGCCCGGGTCCGCCGCGCCTGGGGCGTGTCCGCGTAGACGGTGTTCAGGTGCAGCCCGGTGTCGGTGCGGTGGAACCAGAAGCACATGCCGTTGCTGTGGGACGACCAGATGTGCATCCTGGCCTTCCACCTGAGGTGGTGCTCGGCACCGAGCGCCTTGCGGAAGTCCAGGTAGGACAGGAAGTTCACCGCGAACGGCCAGGAGCGGAGCCGGGCGTACTGCGGGGCGAGCAGGTGCCACGCCTTGACGAAGGGCACGTCGGTGTGCCGCAGCATTTCCGCGGTCGCCACCTGGGCACCGGCCATGACCTCGGCGAAGTCCTGGTCCTCCGCCACGCGGAGTTCGATCGGCAGCGTGTTGACGAACCACCCCACGGCACCGGCGTAACAGCCGTCGCCGCGTTCGCTGATCGGCATGAGTCCCCGGTAGACGTCCGGCCCGCCCTCCTTGCGCAGCGAGACCCCGACCGCCGCCAGCACCGCCATGAACAGCTTGCCGCCCACCGCGCGGCACCGGCCCTCCAGCGCGTCGACCTCGGCGGCGCCCAGCAGCGTCGCCGCGTCGTTGACCGTGGGGTACATGCCGCCCGGCTCGATCCCGAGGTCCAGCGGGAACGACGGGAAGAACCCGCCGTTGCGCGCCATGAACCCCTTCCAGTAGTCGAGTCGGCTGTCGTCGACGTCCATGGCCGCGGTGCGCCGGCGCTCCTCCCGGCTGAAGTCGACGTAGCTGCCCACCTCGGGCAGCACGACCCGCTGTCCCCCGGTGAACATCGCGTACGCGGTGGCGATGTCGTGCACCGCGATCGGCGTGGACACCCCGTCCAGCACGATGTGGTCGAACGCGAGGTACACCGTGGCGGACTCCGGCCTGGTCACCACGCCCATGACCAGCGGCGGCCAGGACAGCGCGTCCACGTTCTTCTCGAAGCAGTCGGCCAGGTAGGCGCGCAGCTCGCTGGCCGAGTCGACCGGCCCCAGGTCGACGGGTTCGAGCGCGATGTCGTCCGGTTCGAAGGCGTCGCAGGCCAGGTTCTCCCCGAGGGGCCGGAACTCGCAGCGCAGCACCTCGTGGCGGCGGATGAAGTGCAGCAGCGCGGCCTCGATCGCCGCGCGGTCGGGCGGGCCGGATATCTCGAAGGTGACCGCGATGTAGGAACCGAACGAATCGTTCGCGCTGCGCGCCTCCAGCGCCACGGCGAAATGCTTTTCCTGGTTGTAGGAGGCGATTCCGTGCGGTGGCGCCGGATCGCCCGCGTTGTGCATCTTCTTGGAGTACGGCCGCCATTCGACGACGTGGCCGGGCTCGATGTCCAGCTCGACAAGTGGGATCTGCAACACCGATGGACAACCTTCCCGTTGTTGTTGGCTCCCCCGCCGCAGGTCGCAGCCAGGACCACCGCTGGCCGACACGGATCGGACATGTCCGTCACGGACCAGCGATGCCGAAACCGCTTTCTGCCGGGGGGGGTGATCTGTTGGGAAGGACAATTGTGCCGACCGGTGCGGATATCGCCGACCGCGCTGTCGGTCATGAACCGTGCCGACTGGAACCGCGAAAACCAAACGAGCCGAAGACTGGTTCACCCAGAAGTGGCATAAAAACCCTCGATCGGATTGTTGGTGACCACGTCCGAGGGAATTCCGGGTGCGACGGGCCGCGGTGCGCGGTGCCAGGGCTGGCTCAGGCCAGTTCGAAGCCGCCGTCCACGGTGAGCACCTGGCCGGTCAGCCAGGTGGCGCGCGGATCGGCCAGCCGCACGATCCAGGTGGCCACCTCGGCCGGCTCCCCTCGGCGGCCCAGGGGGATGCGGGCGGCCTCGGCCCGCTTGACCTGGTCGACCTCGGCGGGCGACAGGCCGGCGGCGGCCAGGGCCTCGCTCTCCGTGGGGCCGGGCGCGACCGCGTTGACCCGGATGCGGTGCGGAGCCAGTTCCAGTGCCCAGCTCCGGGTCAGCTGCTCCAGCGCGGCCTTGGACGCCGCGTAGTGCGCCACGCCCGCGGCCGGCCGGTGGCCGAACGTGCTGGACACGTTGACGATCGCGCCCCGGGTGTCGGTCAGCCACGGCAGTGCGGCGCGGGCGAGCAGGCTGGGCGCGGTCACGTTGACGGCCATCAGGTCGGCGATCTGGGCGGCGGTGACCTCGGCCAGCGGCAGCGGCAGGGTCACCCCGGCGTTGTTCACCACCACGTCGACCCGCCCCCACCGCCGCACCGCGGCGGCGATGACCGCCTCGGCGCTGTCCTCGGCGCGCAGGTCGGCCGGGAAGGCCGCGATGGCCGGGTGCTGTTCGGCCGTGGCGGCCAGCGCGTCGGGCCGCCGTCCCACGCCCAGGACCCGCGCGCCGGCCAGGGCGAACGCCAGGGCGGTGGCCCGGCCGATGCCGGAGCCGGCGCCGGTGACGATCACGGCGCGGTCGGTCAGGTCGCTGGTCGTCGGATTCACGTCGGCCGACACAGGCCACCCCCAGTGTGTTCGATGTTCGATGAACTTAGAACGAAGTTATCATGGGGTGTGCGCCAGCCCGTTCACCCCGATACCCCCGCGATCAGCCTGACCCGACTGCTCGCCGCACTCGGTGACCCCATCCGACTGGGCCTGGTCCGCCTGCTCTCCGACGGCCAGGAGCGCGCCTGGAGCGAGCTGCGGGCCCCCGTGGCCAAGTCCACGCTCAGCCACCACCTCAGGGTGCTGCGGGACGCGGGCCTCACCTGGACGCGCCAGGAGGGCACCCGCTGCTTCGTCCGCCTGCGCCAGGCCGATCTCGACGCCCGGTTCCCCGGCCTGGTGCCCGCCCTGCTGGCCGCGGCCGAGGTCGACGGGCCGCACGGGGATGTGCACCTGGCCGAGTGACCCGCTCCGGAGCGGGCCCGGAAACAGGGAGGTGCCCCCGGGCGGTGTGACAGCCCGGGGGCACCTGGCACAGGTGGGCTAGCAGGGTTTCACCCACCTGGTGGAGCAGGCCGGTGGTGGTGCCGGCCGGGAACCGGTCAGCCGGTGACCAGCTCCAGGTCGTAGGCGCTGAGCGCCTCGTTGATCGGCTGGAAGTAGGTGGTGCCGCCGGAGGTGCAGTCGCCGGAGCCACCCGAGGTCACGCCCTGGGCCTGGTCGTCGCTGATCCAGGACCCGCCCGAGTCACCGGGCTCGGCGCACACGTCGGTCTGGGTGAGCCCCTCGACCGCGCCCTCCGCGTACTGCACGGTCTCGTCCTTGGACTCCACCGTCCCGCAGTGCCACCCGGTCGTGGAGCCCGACCGGCAGATCGACGCGCCCACCGGCGCCTCGGTGGAGCCGGCCACGGTCACGTCCGCGCTGTCGTAGCCGCTCACCTCGCCCAGCAGGTTCCAGCCGGTGGCGGTCACGTCGACCTTGCCGTAGTCGCCACCAGCGCCGAAGGTGCTCTCGCTGATCGCGCCCAGTGGGGTGCGCTGGTCCGGACCGTAGGCCGTGCCACCGCCCTCGGTGCAGTGGCCGGCGGTGACGAAGTACTCGCCGCCGTCCGCGCCCACCGCGTTGAACCCGACCGAGCACCGGCCGCTGGTGCCGATGTACCAGGCGTCGCCGCCGCGCAGGTCGGCCAGCAGCCGGGGAGCCTGGTCCACCTCGACCACCCGCACGGCGTCGGTCAGGGTCCGCGCCGTGGCCAGGAAGGTGTCGGTGGCCGCGTCCCGGGTGTTCCGGTTGACCTTGACCACCACGCTGTTGCTGGCGGCGTCCACGTACCAGCCGGTGACCGACTTCGGCGCGCCCGCCCTGTCCAGTGCGGCCTTGGCGTCGCTGAGCCGGCTCAGCGAGTGCCGGACCACGGTGGGCTCGGCACCGGCCGCGCGGACCTGGTCGGCCTTGGCCGGGTCGGTCACGCCGACCACCAGCCGGCCGAGCCCGGCGTCGTACCAGGCGCCGCCGAACAGTCCGCCGAGCGTGCCGCGCAGCAGTTGCTCGGCCTCGGTCGCCCTGGCCTCGCTGGTCAACCGCGCGGTGACCTGCTCGCTGGTCAGCCCCAGGTCGCGCTGGAGCGCGGCCAGGACCTGGGGGGCGAGCGAGGTGTTGGTGGACGAGCCCGTCGTGGGCTGCGCCGTCGCCGGTACGCTGACGGTGATGGCCGCTCCGGTGGCCACCAGGACAGCGCCGACGAGACGGGCCGCACGCATGCGGTTCATCTGATCGTCTCCCTCATGTTGGGTGCAGGGAACCCGGGAGCCTGTTGCAGGGACAGCTCTCGGGAGTTCTAGGGGGACGGGTGGTGGGGCGGCGGCAGGGGTCGCCCCACCGCTTAACGCGTGATCAGCCGCGTGATCAGCGCTGAGCAGTGGGTCTGGCTGGTCTTCGCAGCGGCCGGCGCGCGGGCAGGTGAACGGGCAGCGCGGGCAGGGCGTTCAGGAACCAGCAGGGCACCGCCGGCGACGAGGTGGGAACGCGTGGGGAGCGGCTCGCGTGTGACTCGACCGCGAACTCCATGCGCCCTCCCTTCGGTCGTTCAGACCAGCGTGTGCGTCCACGTGCAGTCAGTTACCGAGGAGTTGTCTATAACGGAGATGACCACCGAGGAATCGAGTGTGTCATATATCACCGTAAAACAAATGCGGTCTGTAGCGATTGACCGTTAACACGCCCAAAATGGTGACGATCACGCCTCGGGTGATCAGCGCAGCGCAACCACGTCGCGCGCACGCACCGCAGTCACCCGCCGTTCGAGCGAAGCGGGTTGATCCGCTCGGGGGGCGCGGCCTGGTCCGGACCAACTCCTGCGCCGTTGCCCGTGCCCGGTTCGGTGGGCTGCTGGCCGGTCGTCGGCCGCTGCCGCTCCGGCTCTCCCGCGTCGGTCGAGGCCGGCGTGGTGGGCTCACCCGTGGTCGCGGCCCCAGCCCCGGTGGTGGACGGCCCAGCGGTGGTCGGCCCCGTGGCGGTCGACCCGGCGGTGGTCGGCCCGGTGGTGGTCGGTGTGGTCGTGCCGGTGGTCGGCGCCGCGGATTCGGTGTCCTGCCGCTGCGGGTCCGCCCCCGAACCCGGCCCCTGCGTGGACCCGGTGGCGGGCCCCGGGGTGGCGGGCTGCTGCGGGGAACCGCCGGTGAGTCGGCTGAGCGTGGTGCCCTGACCGCCGGCCAGCGGCTGGCCGCGCATCCACTCGACGCCGGTGACCACCAGCATGCCGACCACGAACACCAGCGCGCTGACCACGGCCACCGGCACCCAGGCCCGCCGCCGCACTGGCGCGGGGGCGCCGCCGGGGGCGTCCGGGGCGTCCGGGGCGTCCGGGGCGCTGAGATCACCGGACATGTGCCGAGGTGACACCACCGCCGGCGGCCGGTCCACCACCGCGGTCCGGGTCGACGCGCCGTGCCCGGCCGGGTGCGCGTCGCCGGCCGCCCCGGCCTTCCCGCTCACCTGGCGGACCGTGGCCCTGGTGCGGTCGATGGAGTGCTGGAGCAGGGTCGTGCCCACCGTGCTGATCACACTGGCCATGGCCGCGCCCACCACGGTGCCGGCCACGCCGAGCTGGGAACCGAGCACCGCGGCGGCCACCGCCGCCAGCGCCCCGGCGATCACCTGGGTTGGCTTGATGTCGATCCTGCGCTGCCGCGCGGCCTTCTCCTCGCTGCCCATATCCCCTGCCGTTGCCGCCGCTCCCGTTGCCGCCGCTGTTCCACCGTGGTGTCAACGGAGATGACGGGTCGGACGCTCCCCGGGTTGGGCCGGAGTGAGAACCACCACGCGCGGCCGCATCGGTCCACTTGCGACGGTATGGTTCGCTCCGCACAGTTGATCATGTTTCCTTGTCCCGCAAGGAGATCAACTTAACCAGGAACCCACAACAGTCCTCTGTGGATCGTGGTGCGTCAGCTCGTCGGCGGTGTCCGGGACGGTTCGGGTTCCAGCGACGGCGGCGGTTGCGGCTGCGGTTGCGGAGCCGGTGTGCCGTGCCGCTCGCCCGATCCCGGGGCGGGGGAACTCGTCGACGAACCGGGCTGGCTGGGCGCGCTCGGCCGGAGCGTGCCGGTGCCGCTGGGTTCGGGCAGCCCCGGGTGACCGGTGGTGGTCGTGGGCCGGGCCGGTTCGGTGTCGCTGGTGGTGGTCGGTGGCGTCTCGGTCGGCTGCTGCTCGACGTATCCGCGGGTGACCGTGCCGATCGTGGTGCCGCTGTCGCCGCCACCCAGCGGGCGGCCCCTGGCCAGCTCGATCCCGGTCACCACGGCCATGCCGACGACGAACACCGCCACGCTGAGCAGCACGAACACCAGCCAGGGCGGCCGCCGGCCAGCCCGGAGCGGCACCCGCCGCCGGTCTCCCCGCTGGTCCCGCGCCGAGGGCCCGGCCGGTCGGCCGGCCTGTTCCCCTGGCTGTTCACGCGTCCGGTACCAGTCGCTGTCCCGGACCGAGTCGCGGGTGCGCTGCCAGGAGTACTGGTAGAGCGTGGCCCCCAGGGAACTCACCACGCTGCCCACGCCCGCGCCCCAGATCGTGCCCTCCACCCCGAGCTGCGCGCCGACCACCGCGGCGGTCACCGCCGCCAGCGCCCCGGTCACCAGGCTGACCGGCTTGATCCCCATCCCGGGCCGGCGCTCGGTGGTGGCCCGGTCCGACTCCTGCTCCGCACCCATGTCCCCCGCCGCGGCCGACAACGCCTTCCTGTCGGTCCACTATGGACACCCACGGCGCCGGGCGCCCGTTGATCAACCGGGTCGGGGTCCGGCGAACGGGCGAACGTGCGTCGGCGGCCCCTCGACCCCGCAGTACACGCACTCGCCGGGATGCGGCGCGGTGGCACCGGGCCGCGGTTCGGTGCGCGGCTTGGCCGGCGCCCGACCCAGCACCGCGTTGTCCACCCCCAGGCCGAGCAGCCCGCCCAGCGCGGCCGCTGCCGCGCAGATCACCAGGGCCAGCCGCCAGCCCTCGGTGAGCGCGACCGGGTCGGCGTACCGGGTGCCGCCCAGCCCGGCGAGCAGGGGCAGCACCGAGACGGCCAGCAGGCTGCCGGTCCTGGCCACCGCGTTGTTCACCCCGGAGGCCACGCCGGCCTGCTCGTCCGGGGCGGCGGCCAGCGCGGTCGCGGTGACCGGTGCGACCACCGTGGCCAGGCCCAGCCCGAACAGGACCAGGCCGGGCAGCACGCCCGTGGCGTAGTCGGCCCCGGGCACGGCCCGGCGCAGCAGCAGCATGCCGCCGGCGATCAGCAGCGGGCCGATCACCAGCTGCCAGCGCGGCCCGATGCGCTGCGCCCACCTGCCCGACTGGGCGGACAGCACCAGCATCAGCACGGTGATCGGCAGCCCGGCGATGCCGGCCGCCGTTGGCGAGTAGTGCATGGCGATCTGCAACTGCAGGACCAGCAGCAGCAACACCCCGCCCAGGGCCGCGTAGACCAGCAGGGTCAGCCCGTTGGCCAGGCAGAACGTGCGGTCGGCGAACAACGCCGGCGGCACCAGCGGGCGGTCGGTGCGCACCTGCCGCACCACGAACGCCACCAGCGCGGCCACCCCGACCGCGGCCAGCGCCGCCACCAGCACCGGCCCGGCGTCGGCCGCGGTCACCAGCGCGGCGGTGATCCCGGCGAGCCCGACCGTGCCGAGCACCGCGCCCACCACGTCGAGCTTCCCGCTCCCGTCCCCCGCCCAGCTCTCCGGCACGTGCCTGCTGGTCAGCCAGACGCACAGCGCGGCAAGCGGCAGGTTGACCAGGAACGCCAGCCGCCACGACCACACCTGCACCAGCAGGCCGCCGACCAGCGGCCCGACCGCGGTGGTGATCCCGGACAGGCCGGACCACGCGCCGATCGCCCTGGCCCGGTCGCGCTCGCCGAAGCTGGTCTGCAGGATCGCCAGCGACCCCGGGGTGAGCAGGGCCGCGCCCACGCCCTGGAGCACCCGCGCGGCCACCAGCAGCTCGATGTTCGGCGCCAGCCCGCACAGCAGCGAGCACACCCCGAACCAGATCACCCCGAACCGGAACGTGCGCCGCCGCCCGTAGCGGTCGCCCAGCGAACCGGCCAGCAGGATCAGCGAGGCCAGCGCGAGCAGGTAGCCGTTGAGGATCCACTGCAGGCCGGCCACGCCCACGGCCAGTTCGGCGCCGATCCGGGGCAGCGCCACGTTGACCACGGTCCCGTCCAGCATGGCCATGCCCGACCCGATGACGGTCGCGGCCAGCACCCCCCTGGCCCGCGCGCTCGCCCAGCGCACCGGCTCACGCCCGGTCGCGTCCTCGCCCATTGATCCACCGTGCTCCGCGCCAGGGCGCGCCGCAACTCACGGATTCCACCCACTGGTCAGCGTGTTCTTCCCGACGCGGGCGGACAACGGCGCGCTGGGCGGTGGGGGCAGGCGATCAGGTCAACAGCTTTCCGCAGAACCGGCACCGCCAGACGCCGTTCACCTCGCGGTACTGGTGTCCGCCTTTCTTGGCTTCCGGCGCTGGACACCCCTCACCGGGTTGCACGCGATTTCGCCGGGCCACGGCTCGTCCCCTCTTCCCGCCTACCGCGGGACCACCTCCGCGGCCAGGTAGGCGCTCTTGTGCCGGGACAGCCGGACGGACGCGTACACGCTGCGGCCCTGTCGCGCCAGGGACCGGTTGATGCTCGGGCGGTCGTCGCTGCACGCGTTGTAGGACTCGGCGAAGCCGTCGGCTTCCCTGCGCCGCACCACGCGTTGCGCGGTGATCCAGGCGGCCACCTCGTCCGGGCTGGTCAGGACCACGTCGGGGGTGCGGCTGAGCCGCTCGGCCCGCAGGGCGCGCACGCTCGTCCCCTTCACGTCCTGGATTTCGCGGAACTCGACATATCCGTGCCAGACCGGCATGCTGCGCACTCCTCGGGTGGTGGGGACACCAGATTAATGCCTGGACCGGTTAACTCCGCCATATCCACGATCGGGCGACAAAGCGTCGGAAAACAACCTCCGATCGGGGCATTCCCGCATTTCTGGGCGGTAGTTTTCGGTGTTGCGCATTCGGGCAGCCGTGGTGTTGGACCGCCCCGATGGTGTTCTTTCCGTCCCGCATTGCCGACCGGCGAGCCGGGAACCGAAGTTGTTGTGGTGACAATAGTTTCCGGGTTAGCGTCGCGCCATGGACGAATCGACGACGCCCGTCCCGCCGGCCACCGCGGCACCCGCCACCGACCCCGGCACCGGCGCCACCCGGCCCCGGCTGCGCAGCCACGAGTGGTTCGGCGGCGACGACGTGCTCGGCTTCGTGCACCGCTCCTGGCTGCGCAACCAGGGCCACCCCGACCACTCCTTCGACGGCCGCCCGGTCATCGGCATCTGCCAGACGGCCAGCGACCTCACCCCGTGCAACGCCCACCTGCGCGACATCGCCGAGCACGTCAAGCGCGGCGTGTACGAGGCGGGCGGGCTGCCCATGGAGTTCCCGGTGACCTCGCTGGGCGAGATCCTGATGCGGCCGACCACCATGCTGTTCCGCAACCTGGTGTCGATGGACGTCGAGGAGACCCTGCGGGCCAACCCGCTGGACGGCGTCGTGCTGCTCACCGGCTGCGACAAGACCACGCCCGCGCTGCTGATGGGCGCGGCCAGCGTGGACCTGCCCACCATCGTGGTCAACGGCGGCGCCATGCTCAACGGCCGCTACCGGGGCCGCCAGCTCGGCTCGGGCACGGACGTGTGGCGGTTCGCGGACGCGCGGCGGACCGGGGCCATGTCGGCCGAGGAGTTCCGCGCCACCGAGGCGTGCATGTCCCGCTCGGCCGGCCACTGCAACACCATGGGCACCGCCTCCACCATGGCCTGCTGGGCCGAGTCGCTGGGGCTGACCCTGCCCGGCATGGCCGCGCTGCCCGCGGTGGACTCGCGGCGCCGCGCCCTGGCCCACCTGTCCGGCATCCGCGCGGTGGAACTGGTGCGGGAGAACGTCCGACTGTCCGATGTGGTCACCAGGCGGGCGCTGGAGAACGCCGTGGTGGTCAACTCCGCGATCGGCGGCTCCACCAACTTCGCCGTGCACCTGCTGGCCGTGGCCGGCCGGCTGGGCATCCCGTTCACCCTGGCCGACCTGGACCGGCTGGGCTGCTCGATCCCGCTGCTGGTCGACCTGATGCCGGCCGGCCGGTTCCTGATGGAGGACTTCTGCTACGCGGGCGGCCTGCCCGCGGTGCTGCGCGAACTGGGGCCGCTGCTGCCCCACCCGGACGTGCCCACGGTCACCGGCCGCACCCTGGCCGAGAACATCGCCGACGCCGAGGTGTTCGACCGGGAGGTGATCCGCCCGGTCGACGACCCGCTGCGGCCGGACGCCGGCCTCGCGGTGCTGCGCGGCAACCTGGCCCCGGACGGCGCCCTGATCAAGCCGGCGGCGGCCACGCCCCGGCTGCTGCGCCACGGCGGCCGGGCCGTGGTGTTCCACGGCGTCGCGGACCTGCACGCCCGCATCGACACCGTGGACTGCGACGCCGACACCGTGTTCGTGCTGACCGGGGTGGGGCCGCGCGGCTACCCGGGCATGCCCGAGGTGGGCAACTTCGGTCTGCCCAAACGTCTGCTGGACGCGGGTGTCGACGACGCGGTGCGCATCTCCGACGGCCGGATGAGCGGCACCGCGTTCGGCACGGTGGTGCTGCACGTGGCCCCGGAGTCGGCCGTGGGCGGGCCGCTGGCCCTGGTGCGCGACGGCGACTGGATCGAGCTGGACGTGCCGGCGCGGCGGCTGCACCTGGCGGTGTCCCCGGATGAGCTGGCCCGGCGGCGGGCCGGGTGGACCCCGCCGGAGCCCGCCGCCGACCGGGGCTGGGTGCGGCTGTACGTCGAGCACGTCACCCAGGCCGACACCGGTGTCGACCTGGACTTCCTGCGCGGTTCGTCGGGTGCGCCGGTCCCGCCGGGCAACCACTGACCCGGGGGCCGGTCGGGCCGATCCGAAAAACGGTTTGCCCGTTTCGTCCGGATGTCGGTATCAACCGGGGATCCCGGCAGCGGACCAGGAGGAGCGGCGCGATGACGACCCGGTTGGGTGCGGGTGGCGAGTTCTGCTGGATGGACCTCAAGACCCGGGACGTCGCCGGCACCGCCGCGTTCCTCACCGCGGCGCTGGACTGGCGGTTCGCCGTGGCCGAGGCGGACTGGCGGCGCGCCACCGCGGTCTTCCTCGCCCAACACCGGATCGGCGGCGTGAGCGACCTGGCCGACCCGGTCTACCCGCCCGACACCCCGGCCCACATCGCCTACTACCTGGCCGTGGACGACGTGGACCGGCGCGCCGAGGCGGCCGAGGCAGCCGGCGCGCGGCTGGTGGTCCCGCCCTTCGACGCGGGTGACCAGGGCCGGATGGCGACCCTGGTCGACCCGGTCGGCGCGGCCGTCTCGCTGTGGCAGGCACGGGAGTTCACCGGCTGGCGCCTGCCGCCCGGCCTGGTGGGCGGACCCGCCCGCATGGTCCTCGCCTGTCCCGACCCGCACCGGGCGCGGCACTTCTACCGGCACGTGCTCGGTGCCGTGCTGGACGCGGCCGACATCGTCGCGTCGCCCGGCCCGGCCGGGTCCGCCCCGCGGTGGGAACTCGCCGTCACCGTCGCCGACCCGCACGAGGTGGCCGCCCGGGTCCGGGAACACGGACCGGACCGTCTCGTGTGGACCGACCAGGACGGCCGCCGCGTCGCCCGGCTGGTCAGCCCCGAGGGGCTCACGTTCCCGCTGCGCGCCGCCGGCTGACGTCCCGGTGCACCCACCGGGTCGGCCAGCACAGCGGGTCGGCACAGCGGGTCGGCCGGCACAGCGGGTCGGCATAGCGGGTTGGCCGAGCGGGTACCCCCGGTGGGCGAACGGGGTTAGGAGGTCCCGCCGTGCGCTACCAACACCTCGTGGAGACGGTCCGCGGACGGGCCGCGCTGGACAGCACCGCACGGGCCCGCGCCGCCACCTCGGTGGTGTTGACCACCCTGGCGCACTGCCTGGCGCCCGCGGACCGGCACCGGGTGGCCGAGCGGCTGCCCGGGCTGCTGGCCCCGGCCGTGGAGGTGCCGGGGCAGCGGGAGCGGCGGCACGGCGAGGACCTGCTGGTCGAGATCGGCCAGCGGCTGCACACCACGCCGGAGCGGGCCCGCTACCTCGGTCAGGCCGTGCTGGGCGTGCTGCGCGAGGAACAGCCGGACCTGGTCGACCAGCTGCGCGACCAGTTGAGCACGGACCTGCTGGACGTGCTCGCCCCGGCCGGGCAGCCGGCCTGGCTGGCGGAGAGCACGCGGCCGGATGTGCCGACCCGGCTCTCCGACGCGGACGTGGCCGCGGCGCTGCGCCGGCTGACCGGGTGGACCGGGGACCGCAGCGCGATCTCACGCACCGTGTCCCTGCCGGACGACCGGTTGACGCCACTGGTCAACCGGGTGCAGCGGGTGGCGGCCCGGGAGTTCAACGACCACGCGCACGTCGAGCGGGGCCGGGGCTGGGTGCGGTTCACGCTCAGCACCCAGCGCGGCGCGGTGACCGCGCCGGACGTGGCGCTGGCCGCGCGCATCGACCAGGTGGTGTCCGGGTTCGGCTCGGGTGGCCGGCCCGGACCGGCCCGGTGAGGCGGACGGACCGGGCGGACCGGACGGACCGCGAGTGCCTTAGGGGCGGTTGAGGCTGGCCACGAACTTGTAGCGGTCGCCCCGGTAGACCGAGCGCACCCACTCCACCGGCCGGCCCTGCACGTCGAAGGAGTGCCGGGACAGCAGCAGCATGGGCAGGCCCACGTCCGCGCCGAGCAGTTCGGCCTCCTGCGGGCTGGCCAACGCGGTCTCGATGGTCTCCTCGGCGTGCCCCAGCTCCACCCCGAAGCGTTCCCGCAGCACCTGGTAGAGGGAACCGCCGGCGCCGATGTAGCGGCGCAGGCCGCGGAACCGGCCGAGCGGCAGGTGGGTGGTCTCGATGGCCATGGGCTCGCCGTCGGCCAGGCGCAGCCGTTGCAGCCGCAGCACCTTGGCGCCGGGGCGCACCGCGAGCAGCCGGGCCAGTTCGGCCTCGGCCGGCTGTTCGGTGGAGTCGAGCAGCCGCGACGAGGGCTGGCGGCCCTGGGCGCGCATGTCCTCGGTGTAGGAGCTGAGCTGGAGGCGTTGCGCGACCTTGGGTTCGGCCGCGAAGGTGCCCTTGCCCTGCACCCGCAGCAGCCGGCCCTCCACGGTCAGTTCGGCCAGGGCCTGGCGCACGGTGGTGCGGGAGACGTCGAACTCGGCGGCCAGTGAGCGCTCGGTCGGTATCGGGGACCCGGGCGGCATGGCGCGCAGCAGGTCCAGCAGGTGTCGCTTGAGTCCCCAGTACTTGGGTTCGCGCTGCACCCGCACTTTGACGCTCGTGTCCACACCGGCACCCGGCGTTGCCTTGAGCATGGCCTCCTCCTCGGCAGTCCCCAGTACCAGGATGCCTTGTCAACGGCGGGTTGTGCGATCGCACCCCCTTATGCCCCGACCACGACACCTCCGATGACTTAACAACGACTTCGCAACCGTCTTGACACGGCGTGTGGCGCGAACCACGCTGCATCACATTGGTCTACACCACTTGTGAGACCCGTCCGGGCGGTCCTCGTCGCATGTCAGGCCCGCGCCGCTGGCCGGGTTCGGGCAGCGCGGTGTGGGCCGCATCCGCTGGTCGGGGGTGTCAGCGGTCGGGACTCGACTCGCCTGTCGAGTCCCGGCCACCGGTTCTACCTGGGGAAAGGTCGGAAGTACTGTGAAGCGTTGGACAAGAGTGGCGCTCGCGGCCACAGCCGCGGCAACACTGGGCGTCGCCGCCTGCGGCACCAGCGGGGGCGGCGGGAACTCGGCCGAGGGCGGCACCCTCACCGTCTGGCTGATGGACGGGTCCGCGTCCGAAGAGATGATCAGCGCCCTGAACCAGGAGTTCGAGGCCGCCCACCCGGGCGTCAAGGTCAAGTACGAGGTGCAGGCCTGGAACGGCATCCAGGACAAGCTGACCACCTCGCTGACCAGTGACAACCCCCCGGACATCATCGAGCTGGGCAACACCCAGAACCCGCAGTTCTCCTCGCAGGACACCTTGACCGACCTGACCGACTCGGCCAAGGACTTCAACCAGGACAAGTGGATTCCCGGCCTGGCCGAGGCGGGCAAGTGGAACGGCAAGCAGTACGGCATCCCGTTCTACGCGGCCAACCGGGTCGTGCTCTACCGCACCGACCTGTTCCAGGCCGCCGGCATCACCGCCACCCCGACCAGCAACGCCGAGTGGCTGGACGCGATCGCCAAGCTGAAGGCGGCCAACGCGGCCGACCCCGACTTCCAGCCGCTCTACCTGCCCGGCCAGTACTGGTACGCGCTGACCTCGTTCATCTGGGACCAGGGCGGTGACCTGGCCACCGGCTCCGGCGGCTCCTACACGGGCGCGCTGGACACCCCGCAGGCCCAGGCCGGGGTGGAGTTCTACAAGCAGCTGGTCGAGGCGTCCGGCACGACCGCGCCCAAGGACAACGACGAGGCCCACCCGCAGCAGGCCGACGTGTACGCGGCCGGCAAGGTCGGCATGTGGATCGGCATGCCCGGTGAGCTGGCCACCGCGGTCAAGACCGACCCGTCGCTGAAGGAGAAGACCTCGGCGTTCCCGATCCCGTCCAAGGACGCCGGCAAGACCGCGCCGGTCTTCCTCGGCGGCTCCAACCTGGCCATCCCGGCCAGCGCCGCGCACGTGGACGCGGCCAAGGACTGGCTGAAGCTGCTGACCAGCGACAAGTACCAGACCCAGCTGGCCAAGGGCGGCTTCGTGCCCGGTGCGGACAAGGACACCACCGCGCTGGCGGGCGACCCGGTCAGCGCCGCCATGGCCAAGGCCACCGCCGGCGGCAAGGCCACCCCGGTGACCCCGGCGTGGGCGTCCATCGAGGCCGGGCAGAACCCGCTCAAGGACATGCTGACGGCGGTGCTGACCGGCGCCAAGACCGTGCCGCAGGCCACCAAGGACGCCAACGACGCGCTGACCAAGGCGCTGGCCAAGTAGCGCGATGACCGCGACGACGAACACCGCGGTGTCGGCGGGGAACACCCCGCCGGCGCCGCGTTCCACTGCCGGCGCGGCCCCGACCCGCCGGCGCGGGCAGCAGTCCACCGGGCAGCGCATGCTGCCCTACCTGCTGCTCGCGCCGGCGGTGCTCGGCATCCTCGCCCTGCTCGGATGGCCGGTGCTGTCCGTGCTGCTGACCAGCGTGCGCAAGCTCGACCTCGGCGAGCTGATGCGCGGCCAGGTGGTCTGGGTCGGGTTCGACAACTACGTCGAGATCATCAGCGACCCCGGGTTCTGGGAGATCACCCTGCGCACCCTGCTGTTCACCGCGGGCTGCGTCGCCTCGATCGTGCTGGGCGGGCTGCTGGTCGCCCTGCTCATGCGGCACGTCCCGCCGGCGGTGCGGGTGCTGCTCCAGCTCAGCCTGGTGCTCGCCTGGGCGATGCCCAACCTGGCGGCCACCACCACCTTCCAGTGGATCTTCGACCCGAACTTCGGCATCCTGAACAAGACCCTGGTGCTGTTCGGTTTCGACGGCTTCGCCGGCTACTCCTGGTTCACCTCGGGGCTCAGCACCCTGACCGTGATCGTCGTGGTGGTGGCCTGGCAGGGCATCCCGTTCACCGCGTTCACCATGTACGCGGGGCTGCTCGCGGTGCCCGGCGACCTCTACGAGGCGGCCGGCATCGACGGCGCCAACTCCTGGCAGAGCTTCCGCGCGGTGACCTGGCCGGCGCTGCGCCCGATCCTGACGGTGTGCACGTTCCTGTCGATCCTGTGGGACTTCAAGCTGTTCACCCAGGTCTGGGCGATGCGCCAGGGCGGCCCGGACGGCGGCAGCACCACGCTGTCGGTGCTGCAGTACCTCAACGGCATCTCCGCCAAGCACTTCGGGCTGGCCGCCGCGGTGAGCGTGCTCATGATCGTCGTGCTGTTCGTGCTCACCGCGCAGTACATCCGGCTGCTGGTGCGCTCCCGGGAGGTTGACCTGTGAGAGCCAAGAAGACCGTGGTCTCCGTGGTCGGCGTGGTGGTGGCGCTGCTGTTCCTGTTCCCCACCTACTGGATGATCAGCACGGCGTTCAAGCCGACCGGGCAGATCATCACCAGCTCCTACGACCTGGTGCCGCTGGGGCTCACCCTGCAGCACTTCGTCGACGCGATCACCAAGCCGAACTTCCTGACCAACGTGGGCAACAGCCTGGTGGTCACCCTGGGCGCGGTGGCGTTCTCGCTGGTGGCCGGGCTGCTCGCGGCGGTCCCGCTGGCCCGGTTGCGCTTCCGGGGCCGCAAGGGGTTCCTGCTGCTGGTGCTGGTGGCGCAGATGGCCCCGCTGGAGGCCCTGCTCATCCCGATGTACCTGATGATGCGCGACCTCGGCCTGCTCAACCAGCTGCCGTCGCTGCTGCTGGTCTACTTCGCCGCCACCCTGCCGTTCACCGCGTGGACGCTGCGCGGGTTCGTCGCCGGCATCCCGGTGGACCTGGAGGAGGCGGCCATGGTGGACGGCTGCGGCCGGTGGGCGGCGTTCCGCCGGGTGACCCTGCCGCTGCTCGGCCCCGGCCTGGTGGCCACCTCGGTGTTCGGCTTCATCACCGCGTGGAACGAGTTCATCTACGCGTTCGTGTTCATGCGCGACCAGGACAACTACACCCTGCCGGTGTGGCTGGCCTCCTTCTCCGACCAGTTCGGCACGGACTGGGGTGGCACCATGGCCGCCTCCACCCTGTTCACCCTGCCGGTGCTGGCGTTCTTCCTGATCGTGCAACGCAACCTGGTCGGCGGGGTCGCCGCCGGGGCCGTGAAGGGGTAGCCCAGTGTCCACTGTGGACAAATCACTGCGCGGGCTGGCCACGGCCGTGCTGCTGCCCGGGTTCGCCGGGCACACCGTGCCGGACTGGCTGCCGCGCGCGATCGAGGCCGGGCTGGGCGGGGTGGTGCTGTTCGGCCGCAACGTGGCCGACGACGGCCAGGTCGCCGAGCTGACCTCGGGGCTGCGCGCGGTGCGCGGCGAGCTGGTGGTGGCCATCGACGAGGAGGGCGGCGACGTGACCCGGCTGGACGCCGGGCGCGGGTCGGCGGTGCCGGGCAACTACGCGCTGTCCGTGGCCGACGACGTGGCGCTGACCGAGCGGGTGGCCGGCGCCGTGGGCGCGCGGCTGGCCGACTGCGGCGTCACCGTCAACCTCGCCCCACCGGCCGACCTGGTGCTCACCCTGGACGACCCGGCCAACGGGGTGCGCTCGTTCGGCTCCGACCCGCACCGCGCCGCCGCGCACGTGGCCGCGTTCGTGCGCGGCACGCAGGCGGCCGGGGTGAGCGCGTGCGCCAAGCACTTCCCCGGCCACGGCGCGTCCACCACCGACTCGCACCACAACCTGGCGGTGCTCCCCCGCACCGACGCCGAGCTGCGCGCGGTGGAGCTGGTGCCGTTCGCCTCGGCCGTGCGGGCCGGGGTGGACCTGGTGATGACCGGGCACCTGGTGGTGCCGGAGTGGGGTCCGCTGCCGGCCACGCTCAACCCGGTGGCGCTGCGGGTGCTGCGCGACGAGCTGGGCTTCACCGGCACGGTGATCAGTGACGCGCTGGACATGAAGGCGGTGTGCGGGCCGGGTGGTGTCGCCGGGCTGGCGCGGGCGGCGGTGGGCGCGCTGGCCGCCGGGGTGGACGCGCTGTGCGTGGGCAGCGTGCTGCTGACCGGCGCCGAGGTGGACCAGCTGGCCGACGCGGTGGTGGCCGCGGTGCGGTCCGGCCGGCTGCCCGAGTCGCGGTTGGCCGAGGCGGCCACCCGGGTGGCCGCGCTGCACCGCCGGCCCGCCGCCTCGGCCGGCGTGGACGCGGCTGCCGGGGCGGGTGGGGCCGCCGGGGTGGACCCCGAACTGGGGCTGCGGGCCGCGCGGGCCGCCGTCCGGGTCCGCGGCGAGCTGGCACTGGCCGGGCCGCCCCTGGTGGTGGACATGGCCGTGCCCCCGTCGATGGCCGCCGGCGACGTGCCGTGGGGCCTCGGCCCGCACCTGGCCGAGCTGGTGCCCGGCACCCAGGTGCTGACCACCACCGGGATCACCGCCGAGCAGATCGCCGCACGCGCGGCGGGGCGGCCGGTGGTGCTGGTCACCCGGGACGCCCACCGGCACGACTGGGTTCGCGGCGCGGTCACCGCACTCGCTACGATTGGTCTAGACCTGGTGCACGTGGAGACCGGCGTGCCAGGACCTGACCTGGGCGTGGCCGCCCGAGTCGACACCCACGGTGGCGCTCGTGTGTGCCTGCGCGCCGCCGCCGAACGGATCGCCGAGGCGACCGCGCCGACCGTGTGACGCGCGTGCCGCCGCCGGCGTGCCGCGTGAGCGCTCCTGGAGGGACCGCGATGACTGAGACCCCCGGCCCGACCGGCCCCGACCAGGCTGGCCCTGACCGGGCCGGCACCGACCAGGCCGACACCGGCTCGGCCGACACCGAACAGCCTGGTGACCACCGCCCCGAGCCCGGCCGGCACATGGCCGCCGAGGTGGCCGAACAGCCCGAGGTGCTGGCCAGGCTGGTCGGCCGGCGGTCGGAGATCGTCGAGGTGGCCGAGCGGGTGCGCCAGCGGCGACCCCGGTTCGCCCTGCTGGCCGCCCGCGGCTCCAGCGACCACGCCGCGCTGTACGCCAAGTACCTGATCGAGGTGCTGCTGCAACTGCCGGCCGGCCTGGTGTCGCCGTCCACCACCACGCTGTACGGGGCCGAGCCCGACCTGGCCGACGTGCTGCTGGTCTCGGTGAGCCAGAGCGGCGGCTCCCCGGACCTGATCGAGGTCACCGAGTCGGCGCGGCGCCGGGGCGCGCTGACCGTGGCGGTCACCAACACCCCGGGCTCACCGCTCAACGAGGCCGCCGAACTGGCCGTGGACATCGGTGCCGGCCGGGAGCTGGCCGTGGCCGCCACCAAGACCTACAGCGCCACCCTGCTCGCGCTGTACCTGCTGGTCGACGCGGTGCGCGAGGGCACGGCCGAGCACGTGGCCGACATCGGCGCGCTGGCCGAGACCACCCTGTCCGGGTCGGCCGACCAGGTGGCCGAGGCGGTGCGCCGCTACCGGTTCGTGGAGCGGGTGATCACCACCGGCCGCGGCTACTCGTCGGCCACCGCCGCCGAGGCCGCGCTCAAGCTCGCCGAGACCAGCTACCTGGCCGCCCGCGCCTACAGCGGCGCCGACCTGCTGCACGGCCCGGTGGCCGCGGTGGACGCGGAGACCGCCGTGCTGGCCGTGACCAGCGCCGGCAAGGGCGGGGCGGCCATGCGCGAGGTGCTGGACGTGGTGCACGAGCGCGGCGCCGACGTGCTGGCCGTGGGCTCGGCGGCGGCCAGGGCCTCGGCCGCGCTGCGGCTGGACGTGGCCGAGAGCGCCGAGGAGGTGGCCCCGATCCTGGAGGTGCTGCCGATCCAGCGGCTGGCCCTGGGCCTGGCCCTGGCCCGAGGCGGCGACCCGGACCACCCGCGCGGCCTGCGCAAGGTCACCCGCACCCGCTGAGGCCGGCGGGGCGCGCCACCAGGACGGATGCCCGGCTGGCGCGCCCCGCGCCCCGCGGCCAGCGTGGTCAGCGTGGTCAACTGCAGCGCCACAGCGCGGGAACGCGCGTCCCGGTCGTGGTGTTGGCGACGTAGTCGCCGATGACGACCTCGTCGTCGGTGAGGCCGACGATGATGTCGGGCCGCGGGTCGGAGATGAAGCCGGCGAACTGCCCGTCCCGCCAGAGCGCGGGGCGGTACCTGCCGGTCTCGGGATCGGCGGCCACTCCCGCGATCGTGCCGGCCGCGTTCACCGCGTCGGGATAGCCGTCGCCCGGGAGGACCCGGCTGATCTCACCGCTCTGGTCCCACTCCACCACGTGCATGGTGTCGTCGTCCCCCTGCTGCCACCCGACGATGCGGCCGGCCGAGTACACCCGCGCGGCAGCACCGTCCCTGGTCCCGCTCAGCGGCAGGTCGATCTGGTTGGGTCCCCACAGCACGTCGCGGAACAGCACCCGTCCCTGGTCGTCGATGCCGAGTGGGGCGTCGTCGTGGGCCGAGTAGGCGTCGATCACCTGGAAGGTGTTCGGCGCACTGGCCGGCCAGAACACGCTCTTGGTGTAGGCCGCGCCCGTGTCGGTGTAGGGCTTGACGATCCCGACGACGTCACCGGCCTCGTTGATGGCCACCGCCCGGCTCGCGACGATCTTGCTCGCGTAGCCCGGGAGGAAGTGGTACACGCCGTCCTGGTACCGGTAGGCCCGGTCGACGTACTGCCAGGGCGAGGTGCTGGTGGTGGTCCGCCGGAACCCCACGACCACGCCGGAGCTGTTGATGTCCTGCGGCAGGTTCTCACTCCCGTCCGCGAACTCCGGCATCACCTCCGGCACGCCGTTCCGCCAGATCACCCCTCGGGTCACCCTGTTGATCGTGGCGTACCCGACGACCAGCGCGTCCGTGGCCTCGCCGGTGACCACGACGCCGCCGCTGCCGGCTGGCACCGGCAGAGCGGTCACCTGCCAGGCGCACGCGGTGCCGTCGGCGGGTTGGGCCACGGCCGCCGACGGCACCGCGGCGGGCAGGGCTGCGCCCAGCGCCAGGGCCAGTGCGGCGCCGAGCAGCCGGCGTCTGCCAGAAGATCCCATCGGGTCGTTCCTCCTGCGATCGGGTGCGAGCACACGACCGGGCCCACGCCGCGAGGTGCTGACGTGGGCCCGGTCGCCGCCTTCACCGCAGATCCTTCTGGTTCGACGGGATGCCACAAGGGCCGGTTGGCGTAGTCGTCGGTCGGCGTAGTCGTCGGTCGGCGCGGTGGCCGGTGCGCACAGTGACCTGAGCGCCTGGCGCGGCTGGCGTCCTGGGCTGGGCGTCCCGGGCTGGGCGGGAGCCTCCGGGTGCGGGCATGAGAAAACCCGCTCCACCGAGGGGGCGGGGTGAAGCGGGCACCAACAACACTACGCCGAATGGAGCAGCGCGCAACTTCCGACCAGCCGCAACGCCTGCGTGAAATCGATTTACGGCCAGAATTCCCCCAGACAGGTGGAGACATCGGGTCTGCTCGTGACCCAGTTCACCCACTGTTGGGTGACAGCGGAGCGGACGCGCCGCTGGAGCAGTCCGCGATTGCCCGCTGTCGCATACTGGAGACAAACATCCGAGGTCTAGCCGACGAGTCGAGGGTGGAGTGGCTGTCACGGACGACGCGATCCTGCGCGTCAAGGAGATGATCGTCTCCGGCGAACTCAAACCGGGTGACCGGCTGCCCAGGGAGGCCGACCTGGCCGAACGGCTCGGCCTGTCGCGCAACTCGCTGCGCGAGGCCGTCAAGGCGCTGTCCCTGGTCCGAGTGCTGGACGTGCGCCAGGGCGACGGCACCTACGTGTCCAGCCTGCGCGCGGACGACCTGCTCGGGGCCCTCTCCTTCGTTCTGGAGCTGCACCGGGGGGACGAGTCGGTGCTGGAGGTGCTCCAGGTCCGCCGCATCCTGGAGCCGGCCGCCGCCGCCATGGCCGCGCAGCGCATCCAGCCCGAGGAGATCGACGCGCTGCTGGCGCTGTGCCAGTCGGCCGAGTCCGCCGGGTCGGTGGAGGAGCTGGTCGAGCACGACCTGGAGTTCCACCGCGGCATCGCGCACGCCTCGGGCAACAGCTACCTGGCCCGCCTGCTGGACACCCTGGCCGGCCCCACCGTGCGGGTGCGGATCTGGCGGGGCATCACCCAGGCCAGCGCGGTGGAGCGGACCGTGGCCGAGCACCGGGCGATCGTCTCCGCGCTGGCCGCCCACCAGCCCGAACTGGCCCGCTCCTGGTCGACCGTGCACGTGGCCGGCGTGGAGCAGTGGCTGTCCGACCTGGCCTGAGTCACCCCAGGCCAGGTCGGTCCGGGGTTACTCGGCGGTCCGGTCGGGCTGGTGGGCCTGGCGGACGCGGGTGAAGTGGAACGGACAGCTGCGCCCGCCCAGTGCCAGCGTGGTCGGCCGGTCGAAGCGGAAGCCGTGCCGCTCCGGGTCGATGGCGTCGATCCAGGCCGCGTCGAACCGGCAGAACACCGGGCCGAGTTCGGCCGCGCCGCCGGCGGTGAGCACCGCCAGGTAGCCGCACCGGTGCACGTCGGTGTGGTAGCGCTGGTCGTCGTCGGCCGAGCGGACGAACGTGAACGCGCCGCCGAAGTAGCCGTGCTCGCGCTGCTTGGCCACGGACACCATGACCGCGAACGGGTCCTCGGCGGTGTCCAGTGCGGCCCTGGTGCCCTGGCGCACCGGTTCCCGCATGGGTTCCAGGAACGCGGCGCTCACCAGGGGCTCGGCCTCGGCCGCCGTCAGTCGTCCGCCCAGCGGTTCGCCCAGCGGTTCACCTGGTGTGTCGGTCGACTGTTCGCACAGCACGCGGTAGGTCGCGGCGACGAACGCGGTCAGCCGCACGGTGAGCGCGCCGAGTTCGTCCACGGCCAGCTGCTCGCAGTCGCGTTCGATGCGCTCGGCCCGCAGCCGAACCGCGACGAGCAGGGCCGCGAAGTCCACGTCGGGGTGCTGCTCGGCCAGGTCGTGCCGGAGCCGGTCGACGAACGCGTCGAGAATCGCCTGGTTCTCCCGCTCGGCCACGATGGCCCTCGGGTCGATGACGTTGTCCACGGTGGTGGTTCCTTCCGATCGGAGACCACCCGCGCCGGAGCGGGTCACCACCGCGCCGTCAGCGGACGAGGAGGTGCGGTGCCCGCGCACGGGTGGGCCCGGTCAGCACGCTCCACCACCAACCTGGCGCTGACCAGAACGGTTTCTGGTTGTCGGCGCGAGCATAACCGCGCGACACGGCGGGCGGGATGACAGGCCCGGGCCACCGATCACCGCCCTGGCCGTGCTTCCCCGACCTACCATCCATTGTGGACGGTCAGGACCGCCGAGTCCGACCGGTGACCCCGGTCAGCCAGCGCGTCCGCTGGCTCGGTCGAGCCGGTAGACGCGGCGCGCGGTGTCGGCGAACACGGCCTGGCGCTCGGCCGGGCTGAGCGCGTCGGTGAGTTCGGTCGCGGCGGCCAGCACCCGCGGGTAGTCGGCGGCCAGCAGGCAGACCGGCCAGTCCGAGCCGAACATCAACCGGTCCGGACCGAACGCGGCCAGCACCACCTCGACGTAGGGGCGCAGGTCGGCCACCCGCCACGACGCCCAGTCCGCCTCGGTGACCAGGCCGGACAGCTTGCAGGTCACGTTGTCGTGCCTGGCCAGCTCCCGGATCCGGCTCGCCCACGGCTCCAGCTCACCGGTGGCGACCGGCGGCTTGGCGCAGTGGTCGAGCACGAAGGGCACGTCGGGCAGGGCCGCCGCGGTCCGGATCGCGGCCGGCAGCTGGTGCGGCAGCGTCAGCAGTTCGTAGACCAGGCCGGCCGCGCCCACCGCGGCCAGGCCGCCCCGGACCTCCGGCCGGCACAGCCACTCCGGATCGGGTTCGCTCTGCACCTGGTGGCGGATGCCGCGCAGCCACCCGCCGCCCCTGGCCCCGCGCAACGCCGCCAGGTCGTCCACCACCGAGGGCGCGGCCAGGTCGGTCCAGCCGACCACCGCGGCGATCAGCTCGCTGTCCTCGGCGAGCGCCAGGAACTCCGGGGTCTCCTCGGGCACGCAGACGGTCTGCACCAGCACGGTGGCGCTGACTCCGGCCCGCTCGGCCAGCGGCGCCAGGTCGGCGACGCCGAAGTCGCGCCGGATCGGGGCCATCCGCTCGCCGGTGATCCAGGGCTGATCGCGAACGGTGAGATCCCAGACGTGGTGGTGGGCGTCAACAACCATCCCGGTCTCCTTCCCAGCGCGGGTCCGCGGCGGGTCAACGGGTCGTGCGGGTTCGGTGGGTCTTGCGCGGGTCGGCGGGTCGGGCTCAGGGGGCGGCAGGTCAGGGGGTCGGCGGGTCAGGGGGCGCGGTGGTCGTGGGCGCGGTGGTCGTGGGCGCAGTGGTCGTGGGCGCAGTGGTCGTGGGCGCAGTGGTCGTGGGCACGGGCGCGTCCGGGTCGAGCAGTCCCTCGGCGCGCAGGTCCGCCCACAGCTCCGCCGGTACCGGTTCGGTGAACAGGTCCACGTTCCGCCGGACCTGCTCGCCGTCCTGGCAGCCCATCACCACGGCCGCGACCGCCGGGTGCCCCAGCGGGAACTGGATGGCCGCGCCGGGCAGGGTGACCCCGTGCCGGGCGCACACCTCGGCGATCCGCCGCGCCCTGGCCACCAGTTCGGGCGGGGCGTCGGCGTAGTCGTACTTGGCGTTGTCCGGCACCTCGGGGCTGGCCAGCAGCCCGGAGTTGAACACGCCCGCGGCCAGCACGGACACGCCGCGCTCCAGGCACAGCGGCAGGAACTCGGCCAGCGCGGTCTGCTCCAGCAGGGTGTGCCGACCGGCGAGCATCACCACGTCGATGTCGGTCTCCCGGACGAACCGGGCCGGCATCCGCCACTGGTTCATGCCCACGCCGATCGCGCCGACCACGCCCTGGTCGCGCAGTTCGGCCAGGGCGGGAAAACCCTCGCCAGCGGCCTGCGCCCAGTGGTCGTCCGGGTCGTGCAGCAGCACCACGTCCACCCGGTCCAGCCCGAGCCGGTCCAGCGAGTCGGCCAGCGAGCGCCGCACCCCGGCCGCGCTGAAGTCCCAGACCCGGCGGGCGGCCGACGGCACGGCAAACCCACCGCCGGCCAGGTCGTCGCGGCTGGCCGGGGCGCCGGGGTCGGGAGGGTTGGCGGGTTCCAGCAGCCGGCCGACCTTGGTGGACACCACGTACTCGGCCCTGGGCAGGCCGGCCAGTGCCGCGCCGAGGCGCCGTTCGGCCAGGCCCAGGCCGTAGTGCGGAGCGGTGTCGAAGTAGCGGACGCCGGCCGCCCACGCCTCGGCCACCGCCTGCTGCGCGTCCACATCGGACACTTCGTGGTAGAGGTTGCCGATCGGCGCGGTGCCCAGGCCGAGCGCGGTGACCTCGACCGAGGACCGCCCGAGCCGGGTGCGCCGGGGTTGACCGCCCGAACTGGTCACTGGTGTGCCTCCTTGGTGCCGTGGTCCCGGCGGCCGGTCACGGCAGTTCCCAGACGAGCTTCACGTCGGGCCGGCTGCCGGAGTAGTCGTCGGCCACGTCGAGCAGGTCGGCCATGGTGGCCTGCCAGGGCACGTTCGCCGGGTGGTCCCGCAGGTGTTGGCGCATCCGCGCGTAGTCGTCGCACTCGACCACGTGGAACAGGTCCTGGCCGCTGCGCCAGATCCGCCAGGACCGCACCCCGGCCGCGCGCAGCGCCTCGTCCAGTTCGACCGGGATGCGCGCGTGGACCCGGTCGTAGTCGGTTTCCCGGCCCGGCTTGAGCCTGGTGTGCAGCGCGACGGTCTCCACTGGCCGTTCCTCCCTGGTGGATTGCTGGTCGGTGGTGTGCCGGGGCGGTGGCGCGGTTCGCCGGCAGCGCGGCTGCTAGCACAGCCGAGGCCCCGCCCGGTGTTTTTCACCCGATCGGTGACCGACTTGTCCACAGGCACCGGGGTTGTCCACAGCCGCACGGCGAACCCTGGCCGGTGGGGGTGGGGGTGGATAGGCTGGTCGCGGGGTCGCCCCCCAGGGCGGGTGGGGGTGTGCCCAGGGGAGCCGTCACCAGCCCCACCCACGATCCCGCGGCACCACGGCCCGCCCCTGGCCCCGGGTTCGTCCCCGCCCCCAGCGCCGGCCGCGGTCCCCGCCCCGGTCGCCGCCCCGGCCCCGACCCCACTCCCGGTCCCAGTCGCAGTCCCGGTCCCCGCCCCGCTCCCGGTCCGTCAATCCTGCGCCTTTCCGCTGGTCAGCCGGGCCAGCATCAGCGCGACCAGGATGATCACGCCGTAGATGGCCTGGATCCACTGGGCCGACACGCCGCCCAGGGTCAGGATGTTCTGGATCAGGCCGAGCACCAGCACGCCGCACAGCGCGCCGAACAGCGTGCCCTTGCCGCCGTCCATGCTGACCCCGCCGATCACCGCGGCCGCGAACACGGTGAAGATCATGTTCTGTCCCTGGGCCGCGGCCACCGAACCCAGCCGCCCGGTCATCAGCAGGCCGGCCAGCGCGGCGATCAGCCCGCCGAGCACCAGCACGGTCCACACCACCCGGTCCGTGCGGATGCCGGCCGCCCTGGCCGCGTCCACGTTGCCGCCGATCGCGTACAGCGCGCGCCCCTGCCGGAAGTAGGCCAGCAGCACGATGCCCAGCGCGAACGCGACCACCGCGAGCCACACCGACGCGGGCAGGCCCAGCCACTGCGCGCTGCCCAGGTAGGTGAACGACAACGGCAGGTCGAACAGGTTCTGGCCGCCGGTGAACCCGATCTGCAGGCCGCGCAACACGATCAGCATGCCCAGCGTGACGATGAACGCGGACAGCTTGAGCTTGAGGATCAGGAACCCGTTGAACGCGCCGACCGCCATGCCGATCAGCAGGCAGATCGGCACCGCCGTCCACGCCGGCAGTTCCGTGCCGAGGCCGTGACTGGCCGCCGGGATGATCAGCGCCACGGACAGCGCCGGCGCCAGCCCGACCGTGGACTCCAGGGACAGGTCGAACTTGCCGGCGATCAGGATCAGCGACTCGGCCAGCACCAGCAGGCTCAACTCGGTCTGCTGCTGCAACACGTTGATCAGGTTGGCGCTGCTCAGGAACACCGGGTCGACCAGTGCGCCGACCACGATCAGCACCAGGATCGCCGGCACCAGCGCGAGATCGCGGAACCGGCCGAGGGACAGTCGCTGCCTGGCTGGGCCGGCGGTGGCCTGGATCGGCGTTTCAGACACCACTGTTCTCACCCGAACTCTCGTCCGCACTCACGTCCGCGTCCACGTTCACGTCCGCGGCCCCGGCCGGACTCCCGCCCGAACCCGCGTCGGAACCCCCACCTGGCTGGCCTGCCGACTGGGCGGTCATGCCCTCGATGGCGGCCACCAGCTCGTTGTCCGTCCACCCCCTGGCCACGGTGCGCACCACGCGGCCGTGGGACATCACCAGCACCCGGTCGCACGGGCGCAGGTCGTCCAACTCGTCGGAGACGATCACCACCGCGGTGCCGCTGGCCGCGGCCTGGTCGACCACGTCGAGCAGGGTCTCCTTGGAGCGCACGTCCACCCCGGCGGTCGGGTTGATCAGCACCAGCACCACCGGGTCGTTGGCCAGTGCCCTGGCCATCACCACCTTCTGCTGGTTGCCGCCGGACAGCCCGGCCACCGGCTGGTCCGGCCCGTCGGTCTTGACGGCCAGGTCGGTGATGAACCGCTGGGCGGCGGCGCGGCGGCGTCCTGGCGCGATCGCCCCGAACCTGCCGAACCGGTCGGCGATGGTCATGGTGCCGTTCTCGGCCACGCTCAGCAGCGGCACCAGGCCCTCCCTGTGCCGGTCCTCCGGCACGAACCCGATGCCGCCGGCCAGCGCGTGCGGCACGCTGCCAGGCCGGATCAGCTGCCCGGCCACCCGCACCTCCCCGGTGTCCGGCCGGCGCAGGCCGACCACGGCCTCGCCCACCGCGACCTTGCCGCTGCTCGCCGAGCCGGCCAGGCCCACCACCTCGCCCCGCCGCACGGTGAGGTCGACGTCGGTGAACTGGTCGGCCAGACCGAGCCCGCTGACCGCGAGCACTGCGGGCGCCGAGTCGGGCACGGCCGGGCGGTCGGCGACCTGGCGCAGCCCGACCGCCTCCCCGGTCATGGCGTCGACCAGCCGGTCCTGGGACAGGTCGGCGACCGGGCTGGTCAGGATGTGCCTGGCGTCGCGGAACACGGTGACGGTCTGGCAGATCTCGTAGACCTCCCGCAGGTGGTGCGAGATGAACAGGAACGTCACCCCGGCGTGCTGGAGTGCCCTGATCCGGGCGAACAGCCGGTCGATGGCGGCGGCGTCGAGCTGGGCGGTGGGCTCGTCCAGGATGATGAACCGGGCGCCGAACGACAGTGCCCTGGCGATCTCCACCAGCTGCCGCTGCTCCACGGTCAGTTCCGCGGCCGGCCTGGCCGGGTCCACCAGCACCCCGTACTCGGCGAGCAGGTCACCGGCCCTGCGGCGCATCCGGCCCCAGTTGATCAGCGAGCCGCCGGTCAGCGACTGCCGGTTGATGAACAGGTTCTCGGCCACGGTGAGCGCGGGGATGATGGTGGACTTCTGGTAGACGCAGGCCACCCGGCCGCGCCAGGCGTCCCGGTCGCCCAGTGGCGGCGCCGGCTCGCCGCCGAAGGCCACCGTGCCCTCGTCCGGCGCCTGCAACCCGGTGAGGATCGAGACCAAAGTGGACTTTCCCGCGCCGTTGCGGCCGACCAGCCCGTGCGTCTGACCGTCCACAATGGATATCTTGGCCTGGTTGAGCGCCACGGTCCTCCCGTAGCGCTTGGTGATGCCGTGCGCCTGGACGGCCAACCGGACGCCCGCGGCCGGGGGCAGGTCGGTGGCGGTGCTCATCACTTGCCCACCTGGTTGCCCCACAGGTTGGGGTCGTCCACGTTGTCCTTGGTCACCAGCGGGGTGGGCAGCTGGTCCTCCAGGCGGCCGCCACCCACGTCCACGATGGTGCTGTCGTGGTCGGTCGGGCCGGGGCTGAACGTCCTGCCCTCCACCGCGGCCTTGGCGTAGTACAGCGCCCACCTGGCGTACCCGTCGGCGGGCTGGGACATGGTGGCGTCGATCTCGCCCTTGCGGATCGACTCGTACTCCTGGGGGATGCCGTCGTTGGACACGATCACGATGTGGTTCGGGTCGTCCGCCGGCAGCAGGTGGTTGGTGGACTTCAACACCTGCAGGGTGGGCGCCAGGAACGCGCCGCCGGCCTGCATGTAGATGCCCTTGATGTCGGGGTGCTGGGTGAGCCGGGTCTGCAGGGCCGCCGCGGCCTTGGCGCCCTCCCAGTCGGTGGGTTCGGCGAACACGGTGATGCCCGGGTAGTTCTGCTTCATGCACGCCTCGAACGCCTCGGACCGGTCTCGCCCGTTCACCGAGGACAGCGAGCCCTGGAACTCGACGACCTTGCCCTGCCCGCCGAGCTTCTCACCGAGGAACCTGCACGACTGCTCGCCGTAGGCGCGGTTGTCGGCCCGGACCACCATGTAGGTCTTGCCCTTGTCCGGGCGGGTGTCCACGCTGACCACCGGGATGTTCTTCTGCTCCAACTGCTGCAGGGTGGTGGCGATCGCGCCGGTGTCCTGCGGCGCCATCACCACGGCCTTGGCACCCTGGCTGGTCATCGCCTGCACGTTGGCGACCAGCTTGGCCACGTCGTTCTGCGAGTTGGTCGGCTGCATCAGGTTGATGCCCAACTCGGTGCCGAACTTGGGCACGTAGGTGTTGTAGGAGTTCCAGAAGTCGGTGTCGGCCCGCGGGAAGTCGATGCCGATCGGCCCGACCCCGCTGCCGTTGCCGGCACCGGCTCCGCCACCGCAGGCCGAGAGCGTGCCGGCGAGCGCCAGGCAGACCGCGGCGGTGAGGATGCTGCGACGCTTCATCTCGTTCCTCGATTCGGTGATCTCGTGCTCTCGCCCGGCGAACCGGCCGAACGGTGTCCCTCCAGCTCTCCGCCCGGCACACCGGCCGAACGGTGTCCCTCCAGCTCCCGGCCGACACACCGGCCGATCCGCGTTCCTCCAGCTCTCACCCGACAGGTCGGCCGATCCGCGTCCCTCCAGCTCCCGCCCGACAACCCGACCGATCCGCGTTCCTCCAGCTCCCGCCCCTGCTACCGCGGCCGAATCCGCAGGCCGTGCATGCCGCCGTCCACGCCGAGCACCGTGCCCGTGGTCGACGCGGCGGCCGGGCTGGCCAGGTAGGCGATGGCCGCGGCCACCTCGTCCGCGGCCACCAGCCGACCGAGGGGCTGCCTCGCCTCCAGCGCGGCCCGCTCGGCCGCCGGGTCGTCGGCCGCGTCGAGCAGCCGGCCCACCCACGGGGTGTCCACCGTGCCCGGGGCGACCGCGTTCACCCGGATGCCCTCCCGCACGTGGTCGGCGGCCATGGCCAGGGTCAGCGCGTACACCGCGCCCTTGCTGGCCGAGTACAGCGCGCGCTGGGGCAGCCCGGCCCACGCCGCGATCGAGCAGGTGTTGACCACGGCCGCCGCCGGTGAGCGCCGCAGGTGCGGCAGGGCCGCCCTGGTCACCCTGGCCATGCCGACCACGTTCACGTCCAGCACCCGCGCCCACTCGGCGTCGTCGTTGGCGGCCACGTCGCCCTGTGCGCCGATCCCGGCGTTGTTGACCACGATGTCCAGCCGGCCGAACCGCTCCACCACCGCGGCCACGGCCGCGCGGACGCTGGCGTCGTCGGTGACGTCGCAGGTGATGCCCACCAGTGGGGCGCTCACCCGGTCGGCGTTGACGTCCAGGCAGGCCACGCTGGCGCCGCGCGCGGCGAGCAGCGCGGCCGTGGTGTGGCCGATGCCGGACGCGCCACCGGTGACCAGGGCCACCAGCCCGGCGAAGTCGCGCGCGCTGGCCGCGCCCGGTGTGCTCGCGGCCGTCTCACCCGTGGCCGTCATCGCCCCTCCGCGTTCTGTTCCGTCCACACTGGACCGTCCGGGTAGCGGTAGTTGGCCAGGGTGTCGTCGGTGAACCGCGCGGAGAACCCGGGCGCGGTCGGGGCCAGGTAGTGGCCGTCGCGCACCACCGCCGGGTCGACGAACTGCTCGTGCAGGTGGTCGACCCACTCGACGACCCGGTTCTCGGTGCTGGCCGACACCGAGACGTAGTCGAACATGGCCAGGTGCTGGACCAGTTCGCACAGCCCGACCCCGCCGGCGTGCGGGCACACCGGGACGCCGAACTTCTTGGCCAGCAACAGGATCGCCACGTTCTCGTTGACGCCGCCGACCCGGCAGGCGTCGATCTGCAGCACGTCGATGGCGCCGGCCTGGAGCAGCTGCTTGAAGATCACCCGGTTCTGCACGTGCTCGCCGGTGGCGACCTTGATCGGCCGGATGGCCTCGGCGATGGCCTGGTGGCCGAGCACGTCGTCGGGCGAGGTGGGTTCCTCGATCCAGTAGGGCTGGTAGGGGGCGAGCGCGGTCATCCACCGCACGGCCGTGTCCACGTCCCAGCGCTGGTTGGCGTCCACGGCGATGCGCACCGAGTCGCCGACGACCTGCCTGGCCAGCTTCATCCGGCGGATGTCGTCGTCGAGGTCGCCGCCGACCTTGAGCTTGATCATGGTGAAGCCGTCGGCCACGGCCTGGCCGGCCAGGGTGGCCAGCTTCTCGTCGGAGTAGCCCAGCCAGCCCGGTGAGGTGGTGTAGGCCGGGTAGCCGTTGGCGAGCAGGTGCTCGATCCGCCCGGCCCGGCCCGGTTCGGCGGCGCGCAGGATGTCCAGTGCCTCGTCCCGGGTGAGCACGTCGGACAGGTACCTGAAGTCGACCAGCCCGACGATCTCCTCGGGCGTCATGGTGGCCAGGAACCGCCACAGCGGCAGGCCGGCGGTGCGGGCGGCCAGGTCCCAGGCGGCGTTGACCACCGCGCCGATGGCCATGTGCATGACGCCCTTCTCCGGGCCGAGCCAGCGCAGCTGCGAGTCGCCGACCAGGTCGCTGGACAGCGCGGCCAGCGCGGTCGCGTCCACCGGGGCCGGCCGGCCGACCAGGTGCGGGGCCAGCGCGTGGATGGCGGCGGCCTGCACGTCGTTGCCCCGGCCGATGGTGAAGGCCAGGCCGTGGCCGTCCGGGCCCTCGTCGGTGCGCAGCACCACGTAGGCGGCCGAGTAGTCGGGGTCGGGGTTCATCGCGTCGGAGCCGTCCAGCTCGCGCGAGGTGGGGAAGCGGACGTCGAGCACGTCGACGCCGGTGATGTGGGCCATCTCAGGCCTGCCCGAACGTCTGGCGCTGCCGACCGAGTCCGTCGATTTCGAGTTCCACGACATCTCCCGCGCGTAGGTAGGGCTTGGGCTCCGGCTGGCCGAGGGCCACCCCGGCCGGTGTGCCGGTGTTGATCACGTCACCGGGGCGGAGCACCATGAACTGGCTCAGGTACCGGATGATCTCGGCCACCGGGAAGATCATCTGCGCGGTGCTGGAGTTCTGCCTGATCTCGCCGTTGACCCACAGCCGCAGGCCCAGCCGCTGCGGGTCGGCCACGTCCTCGGCCGGCACCAGGTAGGGGCCCATCGGGTTGAACGTCTCGCAGTTCTTGCCCTTGTCCCAGGTGCCGCCGCGCTCGGCCTGGAAGGCGCGTTCGGACACGTCGTGGCAGATCACGTAGCCGGCCACGTGGTCGAGGGCGGCCTCGGCCGAGTCCAGGTAGCGCGCGGTGCGGCCGATGACGACCCCGAGTTCGACCTCCCAGTCGGTCTTGACCGAGCCGCGCGGCACCAGCACCTCGTCGTGGGGGCCGACCACGGTGTCCGGTGTCTTCAGGAACAGCACCGGCTCGGTGGGCAGGTCCGCGCCGGTCTCCTCGGCGTGGTCGCGGTAGTTCAGCCCGATGCACACGATCTTGCCGGGGTTGGCCAGCGGCGCGCCCAGGCGCTGACCCGATCCGTCGCCGGGATCGGCGAGCACGGGCAGGTCACCGGCGTCCAGTGCGGCGCGGACCCGGGCGATGCCGTTGTCGGCGAGAAAGGCGCCGGTGATGTCCTCGGTGAGGGGCCGCAGATCGAAGACGGTGCCATCAGCGGTGCGGACGGCGGGTTGCTCGGCACCGACGGCTCCGAGGCGCAGTAATTGCACGGCGTCTTCCTCCTCGCTGTTGAGCCGCGTTGATCAACGGTTCACAGTGACACAACACAACCAAGACATCGGATGTATAGCTGCGATCAACGCGGAAGTCCAGCAATCTGGCCGCCCCGCTTCGGCCTGTGATCGGATGACTAACCGAGATTCCAGTGTCTCGCCTCACACTGGACCAGCCCAGAGTGACGAACGTCACAGCCAGTGCTCGGGCACCGACCGGCGATCAGCCCGGGCCGTTCAGCGCCCACCCCTGCCCCTGGCTGGCCGGCTCTGGCCATACTCAGGCCCGTGGCGAGCATCGACGGTGGATTCGTGGTGGGACTGGACGCGGGCGGAACCTCAACTCGGGCGGTGGTGCTCGACCCGGGCGGGCGCCGGTTGGGCGTGGGCCGGGCCGGCGGCGCCAACCCCAACTCCCATCCCCCGGAGCAGGCCGCCGACCAGATCCGGCAGGCGCTGTGCGCGGCGCTGGACGAGATCGACCCGGCCGGCATCAGCGCGGGCGTGCTCGGCATGGCCGGGTCGAGCAAGCTCACCGACCCGGCCGTGGCCGACCTGTTCGAGTCGGCCTGGCGCGCCGCCGGTCTGCGCTGCCCCCTGCGGGTGGTCACCGACTGCGAGGCCGCCTTCGCCGCGGGAACGCCCGCGCCGAGCGGCACCGTGCTGGTCGCCGGCACCGGGTCGATCGCGGCCCGGATCGAGGACCGCCAGATGGTGGGCTCGGTCGGCGGCTACGGCTGGCTGCTCGGCGACGAGGGCTCGGCGTTCTGGCTGGGCCGCGAGGCCGTGCGGGCGACCCTGGCCGCGCTGCTGCCCGCCCCGGCCACGACCGGCACCGCACCCGGCGAGGGCGGCGCGACCAGTGGCGAACTGGGGGAACTGGCCTGGTCGGTACTGGGGCAGGCACTGGACATGACCACCCGCGTGGCCGACCTGCCCCCGGCCGAGCGCGAGACCTCCTGGAAGCGGCTGATCACCGCGGTCAACGCCGAGGCACCGATCCGGCTCGCCCGGTTCGCCCCGCTGGTCAGCGCGGCCGTGCTGGCCGGCGACCCGGCGGCCGAGGCGATCGTGACGCGGGCCGCCCAACTGCTCGCCGACACCGCGCTGGCCGCGCGCACGCCCGGCGAGGACACCCCGGTGGTGCTGGTCGGCAGCCTGGTCGAGCCCGGCAACCCGGTGGGCGACCGGCTGCGCGTCGAACTGGCCGCCCGCTGCCCCGGCGAGGTGCACACGGTCACCGACGCGTCCACCGGCTCGGCGTGGCTGGCCGCGCTGAGCGTGCTCGGGCCGGCCGCACCCCGCCCCAAGTAGCCCTTCCCACCTGGAATACCGCACGTGAGCGCGGGGCCGATCGGACCAGATCGGCCACCGCGGCTTGCTGGCCATCCCTTGTCAGGCTCGCTTGGTCTAGACCAAGCTGGCGGGCACGCGATCCTGCTCGGGAGGTCACGCAATGCGAAGGAAGACCCGTCCCCGCTGGTCAACCGCGGTCTGTTCGGTGCTCGCCTCGGCGACGGCCGTGCTCGGTGTCGCCCTGCCCGCCACGGCGAGCCCGGCCAGCACTGATCCGGTCAGCGCCGACTCGGCCAGTGCCGATCCGGTCAGCACCGATCCGGTCAGCACCGATTCGGGCAGCGCCGACACCACCATCGCGGCCGGCCTGCCGGTCGTCACCCCCACGCCCCAGCGGATGACCGCCAACGGCGCCCCGGTCACCGTGCGGGGCCGGGTCCAGGTGCTGGTCGGCACCGGGGTGGACCAGCCGACCCGGGACCTGGTGCGGCAGAGCCTGACCGCGGCCGGCGCCAGCGAGGTGCGCTTCACCGACCTGGCCGACTCAACCGAGCTGGGTGGCCCGGCCGGCCCGAACGCGGGCGGGGCAGGGCTGACCGTGGTGGTCGGCACCACCGACCAGGCCGCCGTGGCCCAGGCGCTGCGCGCGGCCGGCGGCAGTGCGGTCGACGCGGGCCGCGCCGAGGGCTACGCGCTGGCCAGCAGACAGTCGGCCGGCCGGGGCCTGGCCGTGCTGGCCGGGGTGGACGCCGACGGGGTCTACTACGCCGCCCAGACCCTGCGCCAACTCGTCGGCGACCACCGGATCGCCGCCGTGTCCATTGTGGACTACCCGCTGATGGCGCTGCGCGGCACCATCGAGGGCTTCTACGGCGCGCCGTGGTCGCACGCCGCCCGGCTCGACCAGCTGGCCACCTACGGCCGGCTGAAGATGAACACCTACGTCTACACCCCCAAGGACGACACCTACCTGCGCGACCGGTGGCGCGACGCCTACCCCGCCGACCAGCTCGACCAGCTCGCCGAGTTGGTGCGCACCGCGCGGGACAACCACGTCCGGTTCACCTTCGCCCTCGCCCCCGGACTGTCCATCTGCTACACCGACCCGGACGACCTCAAGGCGCTGACCGACAAACTGGAGTCGGTGTACGCGATCGGCGTGCGCAGCTTCTACATCTCGCTGGACGACATCAGCTACACCACCTGGAACTGCGAATCCGACCGCCAGCGCTACGGCGCCGCCTCCGCCGGTGCCGCCGGCCAGGCCCAGACCGACCTGCTCAACACCGTGCAGCACGACTTCCTGGACACCCACGCCGACACCCGGCCGTTGCAGATGGTGCCCACCGAGTACTCCGACCTGAAGGACTCCCCGTACAAGACGGCGCTGCGCACCGGCCTGGACCCGAGGATCGTGGTGCAGTGGACCGGAACCGACGTGGTGCCGCCGTCGATCACGGTCGAGCAGGCCAGCCAGGCGCACGCGGTGTGGGGCCGCAAGGTGTTCGTCTGGGATAATTATCCCGTCAACGACTACGGTCAGACCACCGGCCGGCTGCTGCTCGCCCCCTACGACAAGCGGGAACCCGGCCTGCACGACGAGCTGACCGGACTGGTGATCAACCCGATGAACCAGGCGTCGGCCAGCAAGGTCGCCGAGTTCGGCGCGGCCTCCTTCGCCTGGAACGACCAGGACTACGACGCCCAGCGCACCTGGCGGGCCGCGGCCGAGCACCTGGCCGGCGGGGACGCCCGCACCACCCAGGCGCTGCTGGCCTTCTTCGACACCCAGCACCTGGCCCCCACCTTCGGCCCGGACGCCTGGCAGCCGCAGGCCCCGGTGCTGGCCGCCCGGCTCGACGCCTTCCGCACCGCCTGGGCCAGCGGTGACCCGCGCGCCAGGACCAGGGCCCTGGCGGACCTGGCCGGCTACGCCCACCTGCTCGCCTCGGCCGGTGACCGCATCCGCGGCCACGTGAACGACCAGCTGTTCCTGGCTGAGGCCGCGCCGTGGCTGGACGCGCTCGACCTGTGGGGCCAGGCGTTCGAGCACACCGTCGCCGGCCTGGGCCTGCGCCTGGCCGGCGCGGACCGGTTGGCCAGGCAGGAGTTCGACACCTCCGCCGGCCTGGCCGCCAGGGCCGCCGCCATCCGGACCATCCCGGGCACCACCCGCCCGCAGGGCCCGATCAAGGTCGCCGACGGCGTGCTGGACACCTTCCTGGCGCAGGCTCCTGGCCTGTAGCCGAAGTGCGGAGCAGCCCCCGACCGGCAACTGATCTGGCTGATCTGGTCGGGGGCTGCTGCACGCCGACGATCAGCCGCGCACGCGATCGGCCTTGATCGCGGTCAGGAACGTGGTCAGGAACGTGGTCAGCTCGGCCTGCCCGAAGGCCAGGTCGGGGCCATTTGGGTGCTGGTTCTGGGTTGTTGCTCCGGCCCTGCCGCATCCCCCACCCACCACCGGGGGGCGTGCCCTCGGCCAGCCTAGTCCGACCAGGGGCACTGGAACAGCGGGGCGAGGGCGGCTGTGGAGAACCCGGGCTGACGGCTCCATCCACGTTGGCCGGCTGTCCACAACTGGGTCGGATCACTTGACTGCACGCGCGATCCGCTCCCCTGCTGTCTTCCCGGGCAGGCATGCGTCCGCGTGTGCTTGTCAACGGGTGAGGCCTGGCCAGGCGGCCGGCTTTCGCCGAAGCGAGCACCGTGCCGAGGTTGCGCCCAGGGCCGCCCGCCGCTGCAAGCGTGGCGCTTCACCGTGACGCCGGACGCGCGGACGGTGGAACTCCTGGCCTGACAACGAACGAAGCGCCCCGCGCTGCCCGGGCCTGGGCGCGCGGGGGCTTTGTTGTCGCCATCCGCCGCGCCCCTCGGCCCTGCCCACCGGTCATCAGGAGCGGGTTGCGCACAGTTGCTGGCCCACGAGCGCGCTCATGGCCTGCTGGGTGTCCTTGCCGCCGCTGCTGGTGGCGTACACGACGGCGGTCCGGGTCCCGTCTCGGGTGACGCCACCCCAGGTGCGATAGCCGAGCAGTTCTCCGGGGTGACCGAAGTAGCTGCCGCCACAGGGCAACGGGATCTCGCCCAGACCGAGTCCATACCCGTACCCCGTGCCGAGTTCGGGCGTGGGCATCGTGGTTGTCATCTCCGCGAGCTGCGCCGGAGCCAGCAACCGGCCGCCGAGCAGTGCGGCGTAGAACCGGTTCAGGTCGTGCGTGGTGCTGGTGATCGATCCGGAGCCGATGGCCATGCTCGGGTTGAGCACCGTGACGTCGATGCTGGTGTCCGTGCCGAACGTGGCGTAGGCGTGGGCGTACGAGCCGAAGGGGGACGGGACGATGCCGGTCGTGCTGGTATCCGTCAGGCCCAGTGGGCGGATGATCCGGTCGGTCACCTCCTGCGCCCAACTCCGGCCGGTGACCTCGTGGATGATCATCGCGGCGAGAACGTAGTTGGTGTTGGAGTACGACCAGTCAGTGTCCGTGGTGGGTGAGTGCCGCATCGCCAGCCCCACCAACTCCGCTGGGGTGTAGCTGCGGAACCGCTCGACCCGATAGCCCTCCGCGCTGGTCAACGCGGGTATCTCCGGCAGGACTTCGGGGACGTGGCTGGTGTGTTGCAGCAGCTGCCGCACGGTGATCTGGCTGCCGTCGTTGCCGTTGCCCTGGACCACTCCCGGCAGCCACCGCTCGACGGTGTCCTCCAGGGACATTCGCCCCTCGCCGACGAGTTGCAGCACGACCGCGGCGGTGAAGGTCTTGGTGGCGCTGCCGATCCGGAACCTGCCGTCCCTCGGCATCGGCCTCCCGGCGCCCAGCCCGGCCGTCCCGGCGCGCGCGCTGTCCCGGGTGCCCGGTGACGTCACCTCCGCGAGCACACCGACGACGCCGGTGTCGTGGATTGCGTCCACCTGTTGCTGGAGCGAGTCGGCGTGCTGCGGCGTCGCCGCCGCCGTCAGCCCGGTCGACGCGGCGAGGAGGATCGCGGCGAGGCCGGTCAGGACGAGCAGGCCGCGCCGACGCCTTCCTGGGACATGCATGGTGCGCCCTTTTCTGTTCGGGTCGCCCAGGGTTCAGGGACCGCTCAGGCGGTGACCCGCTGCTGGTCCGACCCGGAGCCGGTGGTTGATGACCATCCCATCAGCGGAGCGGGGATCGGCACATCCGGCTTCCTCCCTGAGACGCCGATGCGCTTGTCCTCAGGGCGGCGCCGGGGTCACCCGTAGGGGTCGCGCCCGGGTGCTCCGGCACGGCGACGGGCACGCCGCCTACCTGCTGGGCAACACCTGCCTGGCCGACCACGTCAACCGGTACCTGACCGAGGGCACCCCGCCCCCGACCGGCCTGCGCTGCCCCGGCGAACTGCTGGACCGGATCCCGGACCGGCCGGCGGCGCGTGGTGCGGCCTGACCCAGTCAGGTCTTCTTCGCGAGGGACCCCTGTTCGACGCGGTAGTCCGCCACCAGCTTGCCGAGTTCCTGGTACACGCTCTGCGGATCATCCGGATTCAGGGTCACTCCGGTCGGTATCTGGACCTCGGTGGCGCGTATGCCGGGTTGTCGTTCCGTGGTGACCTCGGCGGGTATCGCGTCATCGGTCGGTGAGAACGCCAGGCCAGCTATGTTTCCACTGCTGTCGTGATATGCGAAGAGTTTCATCATCCAGCCCTCACGGTCCGATTACACTGATCGCGACGGAGAAGTATTTGATGGTGTTGCCACCACGATTCGTGACGTTGAATCCGGTGTAGGCGTTCTTGAACACCAGATCCCCGGACACCGTGGGCACCACGGTGTTGAAGGTCTCCGGCACCGAGATGGTCTGGGTGACCTGCGCCGTGCCCGTGCTGGCGGTATCCGGCGAACAGGTCACCAGGACCGTGCCGGTTCGATAGCGGTCGCTCGGCCCGTACGACAGCCAGACGGCCTGCCCGGGCGCCAGTGTCCACGTCCAGTACTGGATTTGGTAGAAGGTCGTCGCCATAATTCCTCCAATCCCGCCGACCACCGTACGCGGCCACCGAGTGGCACGCCCCCGAAATCGGCGGGCCAACCAGGAAAAACGCGTCGAACATCCCCCCGCGGAGGCAGAATTCCGTGGCAGCAGACCTGGTTTCACAATGGACGACCCGTGCCCTACGCTATATCCGTTAGGACTGGTTATGTTTTCTTTCTTGAATCAGTAGGCGGGCTTTTGTGTTGGATGTGCGTCGGCTGCGGCTGCTGGCCGAGTTCGCCGCCCGAGGCACCGTCGCCGCCACCGCGCGGGCCCTGCACCTGCCCGGCCCGGCCGTCTCCCAGCAGCTCGCCGCCCTGGAGCGCGAGGCCGGCACCGCCCTGTTCGAGAAGCAGGGCCGGAACCTGCGCCTGACCAGTGCCGGGCAACTGCTGGTCGACCACGCGCGGGTGGTCCTCGGCGACCTCGCCGCCGCCGAAGCCGAGCTGGCGGCGCTGCGACAGGGCAGGCGCGGCACGGTGCGGATCGCCGCGTTCCCATCCGCGGCCCGGGTGCTGGTCCCGCTGCTGTGGCCGGAACCGGGCACGGCGGAAGCGGACGACTGGGCGCCCCTGCCGCACCTGGTCGAGCACGAGCCCGCGGCTGCCGAGGCCGCCCTCCAGCAGCACACCGTCGACATCGCCGTGACCCAGTCCTACAGCCTGCTGCCCCGGCCGCTCCCGCCCGCCTGCGAGCGGCGTCCACTGCTCGACGAGCCCGTCTTCCTCGCCGTGCACCCCGCGCACGCCGCCAACCTGGGGCTCGCTCCGGGCGCCGAGGCGGACCTGACCTGGTTCGCCGACGCGGCCTGGTTGCTGTCCGGCCAGGGCACCCCCTGCCGCGAGCTGACCCACCGGGCCTGCGGCGCGGCCGGTTTCGTTCCCCGACCCGTGGCCGAGGCCAGCGACTTCGCCGTGCTGGCCGCGCTGGTCGCGCGCGGCGCCGGCGTCACCCTCATCCCCCGGCTCGCCCTTCCCGAGCCCACCCGGGAGCTGAGCCTGCACCCACTGCGCACCCCGCTGCTCCGGCACATCCATGTCCTGCACCGTGCCGGCACCGGCCGCCACCCCGACATCCAACGCACCCTGCGCCGCCTCGACGAGGTGGCCAGGATCGTGACCGCCCGGTACCCGACGTCGCCCTGACCCGGAGTCGCCCTGATCTGAAGGCGCCTGCCCCGGCCCGCCGCAGGCCGTCCGCCTCCCGACCAGGAGAACCTGGGGCGGGAGACGGACGGCGGCGTGCTGGTCAGCCCTGGTCGAGCAGGCCCCGCAGCTCGCTGATCTCCTGCTGCTGCGCGGCCACGATCTGGCCGGCCAGCTGCTTGGCCGCCGGGTTGACGCCCTGGGCCAGTTCGGTGTTGGCCATGTCGATGGCGCCCTGGTGGTGCTCGACCATCATCGACAGCCACTGCCGGTCGAACTCGGCGTCCCTGGCCTGGTCGAGCTGGTCCATCTGCTCCTCGGACATCATCCCCGACATGCCCGAGCCGTGATCCATTCCGGGCATGCTCGACGAGCCGTGGTCCATGCCCGAGTGGTCCACACCGCTGCTGGACGACGCGGCCGCGGGCACGCCCCACGCGGACAGCCACCCGGTCATGGTGTCGATCTCCGGTTGCTGCGCCTGCCTGATCCGCTGGGCCAGGTCCAGCACCCGCTGGTTGCCGGTGTGGCCGGCCACCAGGTCGGCCATGGCCACGGCCTGCGCGTGGTGCGGGATCATCTGCTGGGCGAAGCGCACGTCCGCGTCGTTGTGCTCGGCGCTGGCGGTCGTCCCACCGGACTGGCTCGCCGTTGTGGTCACGGCGCCCATGTCGTGGCCGGTGGTGCTGTCGGTCTCGGAGTTGGTGCACGCGGTGAGCACGGCGACGGAGGCCAGGACGGCAAGCGCCGTCCCGACCAGGGTCCTGCTGGTCATCTGGGATTTCCTCGCGATGGTCTCGCTGGTGCTGGTCAGCTGGTTGGCGACGCCGTGCCCCCGCGCTCGGGCGGGAACCGGCGCCGGCCGGTCACAGCCGCAGCACGCACAGCGAGGCCAGCACCACCGACGTGCTGGGCGGCGAGCGGGGCCGGGTGCTGCCGGTGCGGGGCGGCCCGTGCGGTGTCAGCCGCGCCGGGCGGTGCCGCCGCAGCAGGCGCAGCAGCAGTCCGACGCCGAGCGCGGTGCCGAGGATCGCCAGGCACAGGTGTCCGAGGTCACCGTGGTGTCCGGCGGGCAGGGGCGTTGACCAGCGGGCCGGGGTCGGCGCGGCCTGGTGTGCCGCCGGGTTCCGCGCGCCGGGTTCGGTGTGCGGCGCCGCGCCCTCGGGCAGTCCGGTGGCCATCGCCATCGAGTCGGCGGCGACCGCGCCGGGGACCGGCGTTGCCGGCGCACCGGCGGCGTGGTGTCCCGGGCCGGGGGCGCCGAGGTGGTGCATGCCGAGCACGCCCAGTGCGAGCGCGCACAGCAGCAGCCAGCGCGGCACCACCGCACCCGGAGACCTCACCACGGCAGTCCACTCTAACCGCCGCGCCGTGCGGCCGACCGGCGCCCGCGACCGGCGCCCGCGACCGGCGGCGGGCAGGTCAGGCTCGGGCAGGTCAGGCTCGGGCAGGTCGGGCCGGGGGCCGGCCGGCCAGTGCGGTGAGCCGGGCCGCGTGCCCCGGGAGGTGCTCCTCGGCCCGCGCCCGAACCAGCCCGGCCCAGTTGATCTCCCCGGCGAACACCTGGTTGCCGTCCCGGTCCACCAGCCGGGTCCGCACGCTCGCCGCGCCGGCCCGCTCGTCGGGGATCTCCCGCAGCACGGCCAGCAGCCGTTCGGCGTTGCGCCGAACCAGGCCGACCAGCTCCGGCCACGGTCGCGCGGTCAGCTCGGCGATCGCCGCCGGGGCCATGGCCGGGGCGTTGTCCAGTGCCGCCGGCTGTCCCGCCCGGACCTGTTCGGCGGTGGCCGCGATCAGCTCGTCGCTGAGCGCGACGTGCGCCAGGGTCCACCACGCCGCCGCCGGCACGTCGGCCGCCGCCGGTCCAGCCAGTGCGTCAGCCGCCCGCGTCAGCCCGGTGTAGGCGTCAGCCAGTGCTCCGGTGTCCACAGTGGTCTCTCCTCTTCCTCGTGATTTCACCGGTTTCCACTCACCGGCCGGCGCCGGCCACCTCGACCGCATCCATCCCCATCGGACTGTCCTGTGTAGACGACTGGGCCGGATCGGTTGCCCCACCCCGGTTCCGCAGCACCACCAGGGCACTGATCCCGCCCACCACCGCGCAGACCGCCGCCACGGTCACGCCCAGGTGCAGCCCGTCCACCAGCGCGGGCGCGGTGGCCTCGAACACGGCCCGCCGGATGCCCTCGGGCAGCTGGTTGATGACCGACAGGTCGCCACTGGCCAGCTGGGCCGTGGTGGTGTCCCGCAGCGGCGCCGGCAGCGGGATGCCGGCCAGCCGGTCCGGCACGGTGGACCGCATCCGCGCCACCAGCAGCGTCCCGCACACCGCCACCCCCAGCAGGCTGCCGATCTGCCGGAACGTGTTGGAGATGCCCGAGGCCGTGCCGGCCTGGTGGGCGGGCACCGACCCGAGCAGCGCCACCGTGGCCGGCGCGCCCACCAGGGACAGGCCCGCGCCCAGCAGCACCAGCGCCCACCAGTAGCTGGCGTAGCCGGTGCCCACCTGGAGGGTGAGCAGCCCCAGCAGGCCGGCCGAGGACAGGGCCGAGCCCAGGGTGATCAGCACGCGCGGCGCCACCTTCGCGGCCAGCGCGCTGGCCAGGTAGGAGCAGACCATGACGGCGGCGTTGAGCGCCAGGAACCGCACGCCCGCCTGCGTGGCGCTGAGCTGGTTGACCTGCTGCAGGTAGAGGGTGAGCAGGAAGATGCTGCCGTACAGGCCGAACAGCCCGAACAGGTTGACCGCGCCGGCCACCACGAACACCGGGCGGCAGAACAGCTCCATCGGCACCATGGGGTCGCGGTGGCGCAGCTCCCACCGGACGAACGCGACGATCCCGACCGCGGCGGCCAGGAAGCAGCCGAGGATCGGCGCACTGGTCCAGCCCTGGTCCGCGCCCTCGATCAACGCGTAGGTGAGCGCGGCCGTGGTGACGACGAACAGCACCTGGCCGACCACGTCGGGCCGGCGGGTGCGGGCCGGGCGGTGTTCGGTGAGCACGCGGCGCAGCACCAGCACGGCGAGCACGCCGATCGGCACGTTGATCCAGAAGATGCTCGGCCAGCCGAACGCCGCCACCAGCACGCCACCCAGCAGCGGGCCCAGGGCCATGGCCAGGCCGCCGACCCCGGCCCACACCCCGATCGCCCTGGCCCGCCGCGCCGGGTCCGGGAACGTGCTGCTGATCAGCGCGAGCGAGACCGGGATCAGCACCGAACCGCCCACGCCCTGCAGCAGCCGCGCGATGAGCAGGGTGGGGTAGTCGGGGGCGAGCGCGCACAGCGCCGAGGCCGCGGTGAACCCGAGCAGGCCGGCCAGGAACAGCCGCCGGCGGCCGAACAGGTCGCCCAGCGTGCCGGCGGTGAGCAGCAGGCAGGCGACCACCAGGGTGTAGCCGGCCACGACCCACTGGAGTTGGCTGACGGTGACCGCCAACCGGGCCTGCATCTGCGGCAGGGCCACGTTGACGATGGTCGAGTCCAGGTAGGCCATGAACACCCCGCTGGCGAGGAAGGCCAGCACGAGCCCGGGCCGACCAGGCGCCACCACCCGATCAGACATGCGCTTCTCCTTTGTTCGACCGCTGTCGACCAGTCGGTCGGACGCTAACTGACTGAGCATCACTCAGTCAATGAGCGCCGCTCAGTGAGTGCGCCTCAGTTACCCTGGGCCCAGCACGACAGGGAGGACCGGCGCGATGCCAGCACAGAGTCCGCGACGCCGCACCCGGGTGGTCATGAGCCCGGAGGACCGGCGCGAGGCGATCCTCAAGGCCGCCGGCGAGGTGTTCTCGACCATCGGCTTCAGCAAGGCCACCACGGCCACCGTGGCCGAGGCGGCCGGCATCGCCCAGGGCACGATCTACCTGTACTTCGAGTCCAAGGAACACCTGCTCGCCGCGGTGTGGGAGCGCTACGTCGAGGCGCTGCTGCACATCACCAACGGCATCCTCGACCGGGGCGACGACTGGTGGTCCACAGTGGACTCACTGTGGGCGGCGCTGCTGGAGCACGCGGTGCGCAACGCCGAACTGCACCGCACGGTCTACGGGTCCAGCAACGCCAAGGCGCTGGAGCTGTGCAAGGAGATCAACCAGCGGGTGATCGACGTGATCTGCGCCTACGTCGCCCGCGGCGCCGAGGCCGGCGCGTTCCAGGCCACCGCGCCCACCATGACCTGCCGGATGATCTACCACGCCGTCGACGGCCTGCTCGACGACCTGATCAGCCAGCACGCCGAGATCAACCTCCCCGAGCTGACCGCCTGGGTCCACGAACTCACCCACCGAGCCCTCACCGCCCCCACCCCGCGAGTCGACTTTGCAAACCCTGCGAGTTGACACTTCAGGCAGGGCCATGTGGGTGACAAACCCGGTCAGAGGCTGATCCAGCCGGTGCTCAGCGCCACCACGCCGAGCACGGCCCCGACGACCGAGACGGCGAGGATGACCAGCTCACCCGGTGCGAACAGCCGACGCCGCTGTTCCCGCCGGGTCATCACGAACAGGACCGTGGCCGGCGCGTAGAGGACGAAGGAGATCAGCAGGTACTCCAGGCCGGCCGCGTACACCAGGAACGCGGTGTAGACCGTGGCGAGCACCGCCACGACAACGCCACGGGGCCGGCCGCCGCGCTCGCGCGCGCCCAGCGCCACCCGCACGCCGAAGCCGGCCACGAGCAGGAACGGGATCAGGGTCAGCGCGCTGGTCAGGTTGAGCGCGAAGGTGAACGCGTCCGCGGAGAACAGGGTGATGACCAGGACGACCTGGCTGAGCACGGTCGACAGCAGCAGCGCCGGCACCGGCACGTCCGCGGCGTTGGCGCGGCGCAGGAACCCCGGCATGTCCCGGTCGCGCGCGGCGACGAAGAGCACCTCGGCGGCCATCAGCGTCCAGGCCAGGTACGCGCCCAGCACGGAGACGATCAGTCCGGCGCTGACCAGCACCCCGCCCCACGGGCCGACCGCTTCACGCAGCACGCCGGCCATGGACGGCTGCCGGAGTTCGGCGATCTCGGCCACCGGCAGGATGCCGTAGGACACGATGGTGACCGAGGCGAAGACGCAGAACACGCTCACGAACCCCAGCAGCGTGGCGCGGCCGACGTCCGCCCGCCGCCGGGCGTGCCGCGAGTAGACGCTGGCGCCCTCCACCCCGAGGAACACGAAGACCGTCGCCAGCATGGTTCCCCTGACCTGCTCGAACAGCGAGCCGGTCGGGTCGGCGCCGGCGAGGTTCGCCGCGAACACCGCCGGCCGGAGGTGGCCCAGCGCGAGCACGACGAAGACCAGGATCGGCACCAGCTTGGCCGCCGTGACGATCCGGTTGACCGCCGCCGCCTCCCGGACCCCCCGGGTGACCAGCAGGAAGAAGCCCCACAGCCCCAGCGAGGACAACACCACCGCCAGCACGGTGTCGCCGTCGCCCAGCGCCGGCACGACCGCGCCGAGCGTCGACATGATCAGCACCCAGTAGGTCACGTTGCCGACGCAGGCGCTGGCCCAGTAGCCGAACGCCGAGAAGAACCCCAGGTACTCGCCGAAGCCGGCCTTGGCGTAGGCGTAGATGCCGGCGTCCAGGTCGGGGCGGCGCACCGCGAGCATCTGGAAGACGAGGGCGAGCATCAGCATGCCCGTGCCCGCGATCGCCCACGCGATCAGCGCGCCGACCACCCCGGTCTGCTGGGCGAACCGGCTGGGCAGCGAGAAGACCCCGGCGCCGACCATGGACCCGACGACCAGCGAGGCCAGGGTGGGCACGGACAGCGTGGCGGCGGGTCCTGGGCCGGTGCCGGTCTGGGACATGCCGGTCCCCTTCCCCGCCAGGCGGCCTCGCGCACCAGGTGCGCCCGCATGCCGGTCACGGTACTGCGGGACCGGCGTTCGAGCTGGTCAGCGACACCATCGGGGGATCAGCGGGCCGGTTGCGTTCACCCGGCCTGGGGCCGCGCCTCGGGCACCCGGGGGTGGCGCAGGCCGGGGTGGTCGGCGGGCAGCACGCGGCGCAGCATCCACCAGCTCACCGCCAGGCACACCACCTGCAGCGGCCAGCTGAGCGCCACCCGGGCGATGCCCAGGGCGAGCACCTGGTCGGCCAGGTACAGGGCGCCGTAGACCACGATCCGCAGCACGTACTGGCCCACCCAGGCCCAGCTGGCCACACCGTAGGCGCGCAGCAGGTCGGGGTCGCGCCGCCAGCGGAACTTCTGGCCGAGCACCAGCCCGACCACCACGCCCAGCAGCGGCCAGCGCACCACGATGCTCGCCGCCCAGGCCAGCGCGCTGGCCACGTTCGACAGGATCTGCAGCAGGAAGAAGTCGGCGGCGCGGCCGGTGTGCATGGCGACCAGGGCGGCGATCACGACCAGGGCCACGCTGACCACCACGGCGCGCGGCCGGTCCCGGCGCAGCAGCCGGATCACGCCGACGACCAGGCCAACGGCGATGGCCGCGGCGGCGCCGAGCGGGATGGAGTTGCCGGGCAGGGCCCAGCCGACCACGAACGCCACCGGCGGCAGGGTGGCGTCCAGCGCGCCGCCTCGGCCGCCGAGCAGCTGGGCCAGGGTCTCCTCGTCCGGGCGTCGCCCGCCGGTCGTCTGTGGTCGGTCGGGTTCCCCGCCCGCACGCCGCTCCGACTCGACTCGCGCCTTGGTCATGCGTCCAGCCTGCCTTAGGCGAGGCTAACCGTGCCAGCAGCCCACCGGCAGAACCGGTGTGAGACGGACCCCGAACGGGCCATTGCGGTGGCTGGGCGGCTGATCTACGGTGTCGCGAAATAGTCTGGAAAGTTAACAGACAGGAGTCTGGACGCAGATGCGCGCTGGAAGTCCCCGGCTGCTGCGGGAGATCAACGACCGCGCCGCGATCGAGATGCTGCTGCGGCACGGCCCGTTGACCCGCGCGGAACTGGAGAGCCTGATCGGCTTGTCCAAGCCGGCCACCGCCCAGCTGCTGACCAGGCTGGAGAACAGCAACACCGTGCTGCGGGCCGGGCTGCGCGGGGGCGCGCGCGGCCCGCGCTCCCAGCTGTGGACGGTCAACGGCGCGCTGGCGCACGTGGCCGGCGTCGACCTCACGCCCCAGGCGGTGGACGTGGCCATCGCCGACATCACCGGCGCGGTGCTCACCGAGCACCACGCGGCCATGCCCAAGGGCGGGAACACCGCCGAGGTGCTGCGCGCGTTCGTCGACGCGGTGCGCACCGCCGCCGGCCAGGCCGGGCTGGACCTGGACGCGCTGCACCACGTGGTGGTGGGCAGCCCCGGCGCGGTCGACCCGGCCACCGGCAAGCTCGGGTTCGCCCCGCACCTGCCCGGCTGGGAGGGCTTCGACCTGCCCGGCCGGCTGCGTGACCTGCTCGGCGCGCCGGTGACCGTGGAGAACGACGTCAACCTGGTGGCGCTGGAGGAGATGATCGCCGGCCGCGCCCAGCACGTGCGGGACTTCGTGCTGGTCTGGCCGGCCGACGCGGTGGGCGCCGCCGTGGTGATCAACCGGGTGGTGCTGCGCGGGGCCACCGGCGGCGCCGGCGAGATCGACGGGATGTTCGTGCCGGACCGGGCCAGGGCCGACACCGGCACGGACCGCGCCGGCACCCGGTTCGGCGACCTGCTCAGCTCGGCGGCCATCAGCAAGCTGGCCAGGGCGCACGGGCTGAGCGCGCGCACCGGCTACGGCGCGGTGCGCCGGGCGCTGACCGACGGCGTGGCCGGCCGGGAGTTCCTCGGCGACCTGGCCCGCCGGATCGCCACCGGCATCGCCGGCATGGTGTCCGTGCTCGACCCCGAACTGGTGCTGCTGTCCGGCGAGATCAGCCACGCCGGCGGCAGCCTGCTGTGCGACCTGGTCGCCGCCGAGCTGCGCCGGCTGGTCGTGCCCCGGACCCCGGTGGAGCTGTCCCTGGTCACCGGCAAGGCGGTGCGCTCGGGCGCGCTGCGCTCCGGCCTGTCCGTGCTGCGCGAGCAGGTGTTCGGGCTGCCGGCCGACCAGCACCTGCCGCCGCCCCCGCCCACCACCGGCACGGCCACCACCGGCACGGCCACCACCAGCATGCCCACCACCGGCATGCCCACCACCGGCACGGCCAGCACCGGCACGGCCAGCACCGGCCCGACCGGTGCCGGCCCGAGCGGTGCCGACACCGACGTCCCCCCACCCCCGAACGGCGAATCCCCGCACTGATCACCTGACCACGGAGGCCCCCATGCGCCCGGTGCCCGGCAGTCCCCGCACCCGTCACCGCACCCCCCTGCTGCTGGTCGCCGCGGCCGGGGTACTGGCCACGGCCTGCACCGCGGGCGGCGGCCAGGCCACCGACCCGGCCGGGGCACCCGCCGCCGACCAGCAGGTGACCGTCACGGTGTGGAGCGACTACACCGACCGCGAACTGGGCGTGCTCCAGCAGGCGCTGGACGCCTTCCACGCCAGCCACCCCAACATCACCATCACCAACCAGGGCGGCCAGGACGACGACAAGATCACCCAGTCGATCCGCGGCGGCAACCCGCCGGACGTGGCCATCTCCTTCGCCACCGACAACATCGGCCAGTTCTGCTCCAGCGGCGCCTGGCAGGACCTGGGCCCCTACGTGGGGCGGGACAACGTCGACCTGACCCAGATCCCCCCGGCGGTGCTCGACTACACCGAGTTCAACGGGGTGCGCTGCGCCATGCCGATGCTCGCCGACGTGTACGGGCTCTACTACAACAGGGACATGTTCGAGCGGGCCGGCATCACCGCCCCGCCCAGGACCATGAGCGAGCTGGCCGACTACGCCAAGCGACTCACCGTGCGCGACCCGGACGGCACCATCCAGGTCGCCGGGTTCATCCCGCAGCTCGGCTTCTACGCCAACCACCCGCAGTTCTGGGCGCCGCAGTGGGGCGCGCGCTGGGTGGACGACGCCGGCAACTCCAGCCTGGCCACCGACCCGGCCTGGCGGGAGCTGTTCACCTGGCAGAAGGAGCTGGTCGACTTCTACGGCTGGGACAACCTGCAGCGGTTCACCTCCGGGCTGGGCCAGGAGTACTCGGCCGACCAGGGCTTCCAGGCGGGCCGGGTGGCCATGGCCATCGACGGCGAGTTCCGCACCGCCTTCCTCGCCGAGCAGGCACCGAACCTGCGCTACGGCACCGCGCCCGCACCCGTCGCGGACGCCAGGAAGGACACCTACGGCGCTGGCGCGGTCACCGGCACGGTCATCGGCATCCCGCGCGGGGCCAGGAACGCGGGCGCGGCCTGGGAGGTGGTCAAGTACCTGACCACGGACACCGGCGCGGTGGTCAACCTGGCCAACGGACTGCACAACGTGCCGACCACCAGGGCCGCCAGCACCAGCCCCGACCTGAAGCTGCCCGAGCAGTTCGGGCCGTTCCTGGAGGTCTTCGCCAGCCCGTACCTGGCGTCCACCCCGACCAGCACCATCGGCGACCAGTACATCAAGTTCACCGAGGACTTCGCCAACTCCTGGCAGACCGGACAGGTCACCGACCTGGCCGCCGGACTGGCCCAGTTGGACGACCAGATCAACCAGGCCAAGCAGCTCGGCGGACGGTGAGCCGTGACCGCCACCATCACCGAAGTGTCCGCAGTAGACAGTCCACTCACGACGGACGAGCCGTCGGCCCGGCTGCGGTCGAAGTCGCGCAACCGGTTGTGGGTGCTGGCGTTCCTGGCCCCGTGGCTGGTCGGGTTCGCGGTGTTCTTCGCCTACCCGCTGCTGGCCACCGTCTACTTCTCGTTCACCAACTACAACGGGCTGAGCACCGCCGACTGGGTGGGGCTGCGCAACTACGCGTACCTGTTCACCGGTGACCCGCTGGTGCGCACCGCCGCCTACAACACGCTGTGGCTGGTGGTGGTGCTGACCGTGCTGCGGGTGGCCTTCACCCTGGGCGTGGCCTCGGTGCTGGCCCGGATCAGGCGCGGCGCCGGCCTGCTGCGCACCCTGGTCTACCTGCCGGCGCTGGCCCCGCCGGTGGCCGCGACGCTGACCTTCGTGTTCCTGTTCAACCCGGGCACCGGCCCGGTGAACACCGTGCTCGGCTGGCTGGGCATCTCCGGGCCGCTGTGGTTCAACGACCCGGCGCTGGCCAAACCGGCGCTGACCCTGCTCACCCTGTGGGGTTCGGGCGAGCTGACCATCATCGTCCTGGCCGCCATCCTGGACGTGCCGGCCGACCTGTACGAGGCGGCGGCACTGGACGGGGCCGGGCCGTGGCAGCGGTTCCGGGCGATCACCCTGCCCACGATCGCGCCGGTGCTGGTGTTCGGCGTGGTCAACTCGATCATCTTCGCGCTGCAGTACTTCACCCAGGCGGTGGTGGCCGGGTCGGTGGCGTCCGGGTCGGCGAACATGGTGGGCAACAGCCAGATCCTCGGCTACCCCAGCAACTCCACGCTGACCTTCCCGGCCTGGCTGTACCAGCAGGGCTTCAAGGCCTACCACATGGGCTACGCCTCGGCCATGGCCGTGCTGCTGTTCGTGGTCTCGTTCGCGTTCACCGCGGTCCTGCTGCGCCGGCTGCGCGGCGGCGCCCGCGTCGAGGGGGTGACCGGCTGATGTCGGTGTCCACGACCTGGCCCGCCGCCCGAGGGGCGAACCGGTCCCGGCGCGCGGGCGGCCGGCCGCGGCGGCAGGGCCTGCTGTCCTGGGTCGCCCTGCACAGCCTGGGCCTGGCCCTGGGGCTGATGTTCCTGCTGCCGTTCGTGTTCGTGCTGCTCACCGCGTTCATGTCGGACCAGCAGGCGCTGACCGCGACGCTGTGGCCGCGCGAGTGGCACCCGGAGAACTTCGCCGAGGTGTTCACCAGCGCGCCCATGCTGCGCTACCTCGGCAACAGCCTGCTGTACGCGGTGCTGGCCACCGCCGGCATGCTGCTGTCCAGCGTGCCGGCCGCCTACGCGCTGGCCCGGCTGCGCTGGCGCGGAAGCAACCTGGCGTTCCTGCTGGTGATCGCGGCCATGCTGCTGCCGCCGCAGGTGGTGGCGGTGCCGCTGTACAGCCTGTGGGCCAACAACCACCTGACCGGCACGCTGTGGCCGCTGATCATCCCCTACTTCCTCGGCGACGCGTTCAGCATCTTCCTGCTGCGCCAGTTCTTCCTCACCGTGCCGCAGGACTACCTGGACGCGGCCAGGGTGGACGGGTGCTCCGAGCTGTCCGTGCTGGTGCGCGTGCTGCTGCCGATGGTGCGGCCCGGGCTGGCCGCCGCGTCCCTGTTCACCTTCCTCTACACCTGGAACGACTACTTCGGTCCGCTGCTGTACACGGGCGAGGCGCAGCAGAGCTGGACGCTGTCGCTGGCCCTGGCCTCGTTCCGGGGCGCCCACCGGGACACCCAGTGGAACCTGACCATGGCGGCGACGATCGTGGTGATGCTCCCGGTGATCCTGCTGTTCCTGTTCGCACAGAAGTCGTTTGTCCGAGGCATCACCTTCACGGGAGTCAAGTGATGAAGCTGACCGTCGTCGGTGGCGGTTCCACCTACACCCCGGAACTGATGGACGGCATCGCCGGCCGGCGCACCAGCCTGCCGGTGGACGAGATCACCCTCGTCGACCCGGACGAGGAACGCGTGGCCGTGGTCAGGGCGTTCTGCCAGCGCCTGCTCGACCACGCCGGATACCCAGCCAAGGTGAGCACGACCAACAGTCTCGAAGAGGGTGTCGATGGTGCGACCGCCGTACTTCTCCAGCTGCGCGTAGGCGGGCAGGCCGCCCGCCGTTCCGACGAGACGTTCCCGCTGGCCTGCGGCTGCGTGGGCCAGGAGACCACCGGCGCCGGCGGCCTGGCCAAGGCGCTGCGCACGGTGCCGGTGGTGCTCGACATCGCCGAGCGGGTGCGCGCGGCGACCGGCCCGGACACCTGGATCGTCAACTTCACCAACCCCGTGGGCATCGTGACCCGCGCGCTGCTGCAGGCCGGCCACCGCGCCGTGGGCCTGTGCAACGTGGCCATCACCGTGCAGCGCTGGACCGCCCGGCTGCTCGGGGTGGCCCCGGACGCGGTGCGCCTGGACCACGTGGGCCTGAACCACCTGTCCTGGGCGCGCGCGGTCCTGGTCGACGGCGTTGACCAGCTGCCGAGGCTGCTCGACGAGCACCTGGCCGAGCTGGCCGACGAACTGGACCTGCCCGCGGCGCTGATCCGGCGCACCGGCGCGATCCCGTCCTACTACCTGAAGTACTTCTACCGGCACGACGAACTGGTGGCCGCCCAGCACACCGGCCGGCCGCGCGCCGAGGTGGTCAGCGAGGTGGAGCGGGACCTGTTGGCGCTCTACGCCGACCCGAGCGTGGTGACCAAGCCGGAGCTGCTGGCCCACCGCGGCGGCGCGTACTACTCGGAGGCGGCCGTGCAGCTGGTGCACGCGCTCACCAGCGGCGGCCCGGCCGAGGAGCACGTGGTGAACGTGCGCAACAACGGCACCCTGCCGTTCCTGCCGGACGACGCCGTGGTCGAGGTGTCGTCCACAGTGGACGGCAACGGGGCCAGGCCGCTGCCGGTCGCACCGCTGCCGCCGGCCATGTCCGGGCTGATCGCGCACGTCACCGGCTACGAGCTGCTCGCGCTGGAGGCGGCGGTGCGCGGTGGCCGGGACCGGGTGGCCGACGCCCTGCTGGCGCACCCGCTGATCGGCCAGCACGCCACGGCCGAACGGCTCGCCGACGAGTTGATCGCGACCAACCGGGAGTTCCTGACGTGGGCCTGAGCATGACCGGAGGCAGCGCCACCACCGGCCGGGTACTCGCCATCGACGGCGGCAACAGCAAGACCGACGTGCTGTTGGTGGACGCCGACGGTGCCGTGCTCGGCCAGGCGCGCGGGCCGGGGGCGTCCCCGCAGCAGTTGGGCCTGGCGGCCAGCCTGACCGTGCTGACCGAACTGGTCGGCCGGGCCGCGGCCCAGGCCGGCCTGCCCGAGCACGGGCTGGTCGCCGACCACACCGCCGCCTACCTGGCCGGCGCCGACCTGCCCAGGGAGGAGGAGGACCTGCGGGTGGGCCTGGCCGGGTGCGGCTGGTCGACCACCACGGTGGTCGGCAACGACACGTTCGCGCTGCTGCGCGCCGGCACGGCCGACGGCGTGGGCGTGGCCGTGGTGTGCGGGGCCGGCATCAACTGCGTTGGCGTGGCCAGGGACGGCCGGGTGCACCGGTTTCCCGCGCTGGGCCGGATCTCCGGCGACTGGGGCGGCGGATCGCACCTGGGCGGCGAGGCCCTGTGGTGGGCGGTGCGCGCGCAGGACGGCCGGGGCCCGGACACCGCGCTGCTGCCCGCGATCGTCGACCACTTCGGCCTGCCCGGCATCGAGGACGTGGTGGCCGGCCTGCACTTCGGCGAGATCCCCGAGTCCGCCCTGCACGGGTTGAGCCCCCTGCTGTTCCAGGTGGCCGCGGCCGGTGACCCGGTGGCCGCCGGGGTGGTCGACCGGCTGGTCGAGGAGATCAGCCTGCTGGCCACGGTCAGCCTGCGCCGCCTCGACCTGCTCGCCGAGCCGGTCACCGTGGTGCTCGGCGGCGGCGTGATCACCGGCGTGGGCGCACCCCTGGTCGACCGGATCGCCCAGCGCTGCCACGCCATCGCCCCCCTGGCCGAACCCCACGTGGTCGACGTGCCGCCCGTGGTCGGCGCCGCACTGCTCGGCCTGGACGCCATCGGCGCCAGCCCCCAGGCCGAACACCACCTGCGCACCACCCACGCCCGGGTCGGCTCCCCCGCCCTGGGCTGATCCACCCCGGTCCACTCACCCGGCGAGTTCGGCTGGCCCGCGCCCAGGCGCCGGTTCGGGCCCAGTCGACTCGTCGGGTCAACCGTGGCGCTCGCGTCACCTCACCCGCCGGTCACCTGTCCGCCCCACGGATCACTCCGCCGGCGATCCACCGGAGACAGCCTCGCCCAGCACGAACCAGCACACACTCCCCAACGTCGGCCGGACCCCGTCACGCACCATCTGCGCCACTTCCCGCCGAATCCGCTCGGCCGCCGCTGCGGGCGCGACCGACCACGCGACAAAGCCGGTCCGGTGCAACTCACCAGGAACGGTCAGCCCTTCCGCAACGAACCGTCCCGCCACCTCACCGGCCCGCGCCAACAAGTCATCACCGCCGCCGACAACGTCCTTGACCATCGACACGATCTCGGCGAAGTACACGTAGTCGTCCGCGCACGCCTCGACAACGCACTCGCGGAGCAAATCCCACTCTTCGTCAGCGAACAAGGTCAGTCCACGTCCGCCGGGCCTTGCGCGTTCTCAGCCAACTCGAACCAGCACACGTCGCCCGGGTAAAGACGAACATCCTCCCGAACCATCGCCGCCACTTCCCGCCGAATCCGCTCGGCAGCCTCGGACCTGCTCAGCTGCCACGGGACGAACCCGGCATCCGTCAGCTCACCAGGAACGATCAATCCTTCACCAACGAAGTGCGCAGCCACCTCACCGGCGCATGTCAGCGGATTCTCCCCCACTTCAGCAACATCACGGGAAATCTGCACAAACTCGGCGAAGTACACCCAATCATCTTCACAAGCCTCCACCACGGAGTCCCGCAGTTCGTCCATGTCGCCCAACACCTAACACCACCCCTCCTTGTTGACGTGTATTTTCAACTTGTCTCGATCATTCCAGATATCTACCGTGGGGTAGTCCGACGATGAGGATTTTCGCCGGTATCCCACGCATGTTCCATCGGGCAACTCAATGAGCCGCCCGACGTATTTAGCTCTCTCCACCGGACGACCTCCCACCGTCAGCGCGGCGTAGATCTCGTCAAGCTCCGCCAATGAGCGGACTTCCCGAATGAAATGATTCGGCTTCACCCTGCGCCGCCTCGCCCGCTGCTGCTTGCCCGCGATGTGCGGGGGCTCGCGTCCGATGGACACGCCACCGTCCCGGACGTGCTCCACCGCGCCCTTACCCGCCCAGGAACCAACCGACCGAGCCTGATCACCGGCTGGGCCGCGCAAGCCACTCGGTTCCGGTAGGGCCCTGTCCTGATCGAGCAGCCGGCCCTGGCGCTCGCAGTAGGCGGTGAGCCGACCAATCGCGCTCTCCAGCAACAGCACGGCATCGGTAGCTGCCTCGCGGCCCCGCACCAGGTGTACCACGGCCTCGGGCAACTCGTGCCCGCCCGTTTCCCCGGCGAGCGCGGACAACACCGGCACGGCCTCGTCGTCCAGCCACTCGATGACCGAGTTCAACTCGCCGACCGGCAGCTCCGCGCAGTCAGCCAGGGTCTGGGCGATGATCTCGCCGAGCGACACCGCTCACCACCGCCCCGCGTACGCCCGACACGACTCGACAGCGCCACGCAACGCCGCGCCACAGGCCCGGACCTGCTCGGCCGCCGCGGCCAACTCCGCCAGCGCCGTGCACACCACGTCGTCGCCGCTCGCGCTCAGCCGGTCGCGCAACAACCGCCAACGCTGGTCAACCACCTCAGCCAGGCCAGCGGCCCGCTCGACCGGCGCCTGCTCGGCCACGCCGAGCACCAGCGCCAGCACCTCACCGATCGATGACACATCGCCCCCTCTCGCCCGAGAGCGAGAATGCCCGCCCCCACCGACAACCAGCCGGGGCAGCCGGCCAGCACCACTCGATCGGGTTATGGCAGAGCGCGCGCTGCTACTCGGGGCAAACAAAATCCGCACCGAACCACCAAAGGGCGATTTCACTCACTCGTCGACCATGGGAGGATCAGCAACAGTCAGAAAAGAGGGGGTTGCGTGGCCTCACTGGCTGAGGTGATAGCGCACATTCGATCCGCACTGGATCTGGCTGACCAGAACATCAACGACATGCTTGCGGTGCGGGAACGCGCACTGGAGATATCCCGCATCCTGCGGGAGGTGGGTGAGGGCAGCAGTCGGCCCGATTTTCACGAGGTGTCCGCGCTCTTCGCGCGCCTGGCCGACGCCACCGAGAGTTGCCTGGACCTCAAACGCACGAGCGTCGAGACCGTCACCCACTACCTGCGGCGGATCGGCGCGACAGCGGACGGCGACACCCGGGCGGACCACCCGCCTGATCAGCTCCTGGCACCCCGCCCACCGGCTGCCGCCCCGCTCCCGCTGGGCAGGTGGCAAGGATTGACAGCGGCCGAACACGCCCGTGATCGCGGTACCCGGATAGGCCGTGAACCCCGGCGAAAAAGGCGAATGCAGATCCGTGAAGTACCGGACGCGGCTGAACTCCGCCGCATCTACGAGGCGCTGACCATCAATGGTCGGCTCACCCACGTGCCTGGCTACAAGGGAGTAGTGTCGCTCCTACCGGATGGAACCTGCGTTGGCTGGCGCCCGTCATCATCGAGCACACCAGGTGAACCAACCATCGACTTGTGGACCACTGACAACCACCAGTTGAAAATCCACGTCAACAAACAAGGCTGGAACACGATTTGATTCCCCAACGGACAGAGTTCATCGAACACCTCAGGGAGATCCGGGAGTACGACTGGCTCACCATTCTCGATCTCATCTTCCTGATCCGGGAGTACAGCGACATCCAGGAGGCGCGAGCAGCGTTCGCCGCGGCCGGTGCCGCTGCGGTCGAGCTGGTGGCGGAGGGGGTGCTGGTCGCGGGCGAACTGGACGACAGGGGTGACTTCCACCCCTGGCCCAGCCGCACGGCCGAAGAGGCCGCGGCCCGGGTCAACGAGGGAATCGCCGAGATGATCCGGGCTGGCCGGAACGCGTCACCCGGTGCACCCTGCTGGTTCGACTTCGCCAACAAGGACCGGCCCGCGCCACCCCCGAACGGCACCGAGTAGGTCACCGCTCGCGACGTCGCGGGTGAGGCGACGGACGTGCCCACCTCACCCGCGACGTCCGCTCCTGGCTCAGTGCCGCAGTTCACCCCTGGGTGCCGGCTCGTACACCAACTCCAAGGCACGGCTGGAAAAACGGGACGCCAGACTGTCCACAAAGGTCCGCGCGTAGGCGAGTTTCACGTCCGGGTGGCGGCGCCGGCCGGACACCACGCCCGGCCAGATCACCGGTGACAGCAGCAGCATGGCCTGCAGGCCCCAGGCCACGGCGCGGCCGTCGGAGACCAGCCAGTCGGCCAGTGCCCGGTCGTAGACCATCACCCGGCAGCCGGGGCAGCGCCGGTAGGGCTCGCGGGAGCGGCGCAGCGCGGCCGCCAGCGCGGCGGAGTGCGCGGCATTGATGTGGTCACACATGAAATCCGTCTTGTGCACCAGTGCTTCCCCCTGTCCCCTGCGCACTCCCGGCGCACGTGATGTCGCCCCCGTCCCCCAGAACCGCTCGCAGTAGCCGCACCCGGCCACTGGCCAGCGTTCGCCCGAACACCGTGTCACGCGCTGTCCGGGCCGCCGTCCCGCTCGACCGCGGCCTCGGCGGCCTGGCCGATGGCCACCGCGCTGTCGGTGAGCGCCGCCAGCCACTCACGCGCTTCCTCCGGTGCCACGCGGATCCCGTTCGGGCTGATCGCCTCGGTCAAGACCTGTTCGGCCAGCCGCTGCCACACCCCTAACGGCAGCTCGCCCCCTGGCGGGACGCTCACAACACCGCCCCCAACCCCGTGGGTCCGCCGCCGGCCCAGCCCCGCACCCCGCCGCGTCCGGTGCACGTTGTGCTTGTTGTGGCGCTCTACGATCCAGGGCCATGGGTCCGCGCCTCCCACCACGCATTGACCGGCCAAGGTGAAGGTTTCCCCTTACGGTAGGGGAAAGTTGTCCCTTGGTCATTGCCCTGAACGGGCTAACTGTGCCCGTCCCCCTGAGCTGGCGCGCGATAACAGAAGACGCTGCAACACGAACACACACAGGGAGGTCAACGAATGGGCAAAGCGCGGCAGACGGTCGAGCGCCGGCAGTTGGGACTGGCGCTGCGCCGGCTGCGTGAGCAGTCCGGCCGGTCGCAACTGCAGGTCGGCAAGTACATCGGGGTCAGCGACTCGCGGATCAGCAAGGTCGAGGACGGCACGGCCACGCTGGACCCCACCGAACTCGACAAGCTCCTCGACCTGTACGCGGTGGCCAGGGAGGAACGCGCCACCGTGCTCGCCCTGGGCGCGGAGGCGCGCAAGCGCCAGCGCCGGGGCACGCCCAGCCAGCCGGGCACCTACACCGACGCCCTGCCCGACTCCTTCCAACGGCTGGCCGACATGGAGGCGGCCTCGCGCACCCTCTACTGCTACGAGCCGGGCCTGATCCCCGGGCTGTTGCAGAGCCCCCGCTACATGCGGGCGATCCTGCGCACCGGGGACGGCGTGTGGTGGCCGAAGTACGGCCACGACCTGGAGTCCCGCATGGCGTTCCGCTGCCAGCGCCAGGAACGGGTGCTCGGTGACGCCGACTCGCGCGAGCTGAAGTTCGTGTTCACCGAGAACGCGCTGGTGGACGACGAGCGGTTCGCCGAGGTCATGCGGGAGCAGTTGGAACACCTGCTGGTGCTGGACGAGCGCCACCCCAACCTCACCATCCAGGTGCTCCGGCTGGGCGCGCTGGACAACCCGGCGCCCAGCGGCGGGATCGTGGTGCTGGACTTCGACGGCACCGCACCCCGCGTCGGGTTCACGCCGGTGGTCTACGGGCCGTCCACCTACTTCACCGACGAGAAGGACACCACCGCGCTGCTGCGGGCGTTCACCCGGCTGACCGAGAAGGCGATGAGCCCGGCGGAGTCCAGAGAACTCATCCAGCGCCTGGTGGCGGAGATCGACGTGAGCTGACAAACCGGCGGCCACCACGAGCCCGGCGGTGATCAGGCGGATCAGGCAGCCGGGCGGTTTTCGCGTGCCCGGAATCCGGCACCGCCCAGGGGGTGGCGGCCGGCGGGTTCGGCGCAGGGGAAGGAGTTTGTCGCACCAACAGGACAAGGGCTGTTGACGCGACCGGTTCGAGGTTACCAGCGACGCCCGTCCTGGGCGCGCGGATCGCGGTGCGTTCCGGGGGCGCGGCGGCGGCGCGGGGGAAGCACCGGGCCCGTGCGGGAATTCGGGGTGATCGCGCGGGCCGGTTTTCTTCCCACTATCGGGTGGCGGATCACCCATTGGCCGGATGGCGAAATACAAGACACGCGCTGCCGGAACTGTCGACTCGCGCGAGAGGGGGTGAAAGATCACTCGTTGGGGTGGAGTTGGTGGCGGCGGGCCCGATCAGCCCGCCGCCACCAGTCCGCCGGTGCCGGGCGCCAGCCCGGGGTCAGCGCACCAGGAACTCGCCGAACGCCCACGGCTCGGCCGGCGTCGGCTGGTCATCGCCGACGCCGGGGCGGAAGGCGCTGAACGGGTCGTGGGCGGCCTGGCGCGGGGTCCAGTCGGTCTGCACCGACGGGCACGGGCCGAGGTAGGGGTTGGCCACCGCCAGCACCTCCTCGTGGTCCAGGTCGTCCGGCACGCACACGCCCCGCTCCGGGTTGCGCACGATCCAGTGCACCGCGCCCAGCACGGACGCGGCCACCTGCAGGGTGGTGGCGTTCTGGTGCGGCACCAGCTCGCGCGCCTCGTGGATGTCCAGCTGGGACCCGACCCACCAGCCGTTGAGGTCGTGGCCGAGCAGCAGCACGCCCAGCTCGTCCATGCCGTCCACGATCTCGTCGGTCATGATCCGCTGCCGCTCCTGCAACCGGTACCCGGTCATCTGGCACTCGTGCAGCGAGGCCATGGCCGCGTCGGTGGGCAGGTAGGCGTAGTGCACGGTCGGCCGGTACACCACGCGGTCGCCGTCCCGCACGGTCAGGTGGTCGCTGATGGTGAACGCCTCGCCGTGCCGGATCACCATGCCGATGATCGGGCCGCCCACCGGCACCCAGGAGCGGACCAGCGTGGTGATGCCGGTGCGCGCGATGCAGATCTGGTTGCCGGGGCCGGTGGCGTGGGTGAAGGCGAACTCGGGCAGCTCCGGCTCGTGCGTGCCCCAGCCCAGCTCGGCCGGGGCGATGCCCTCCTCGTAGAAGCCGTCCACCGACCAGGTGTTGACGAACTCGCCCACCTGCTTGGGCGCGCTGCCGATCTGGGTGTCCCGCTCGGAGATGTGGATGACCTTGGTGCCGGTCTCCATGGCCAGCCGCGCGTAGTCGCGGTCGGCCAGCGCCTCCTCCAGCCGGGTGCGCCGCGCGCTCTCCAGCGGCCGGGCCAGCCGGTCCGGCTCCTTGAGCATGGTGGTGGCGATGTCCTCCAGCGCCACCTTGGTCCAGTGGCTGACCAGCCCGGGGTTGGCGCCGTGCTCCACCACCGCGGTCGGCCCGCGCCCGCCCCAGGCGGCCACCTGTTCGCGCAGCTGCATGTGCCGGTGGTAGAGGGTGCGCTCGGTGGGCGGGGTGTCGGGCTGGACGGCGTAGGGGTCCCACTCCTCCACGGAGGTGTCCACGTAGAGCACGCCGTGGTCGTGGCACCAGCCGACGATCGCGCCGGTGTCGATGTTCCAGCTCAGGTTGATCAGCAGGTCGCCGGCGCCCAGGTGCTGGCCGAGCACGTCGGCCAGGTTGTCCGGGGTGATCCGCTCCCGCACGTAGCTGGCGCCCGCGGCGAGCGTGTCCGGGACGGTGTGGGCCAGGTCGGCGAAGTCCATCACGGTGAGCCGGGTGAAGTCCATGTCCAGGTGGCGCAGCAGCAGCGGCTGCAGACACTGCGACACCGAGCCGCAGCCAAGCACGAGTACCCGACCGTCAAAGCGCAGTTTGGCAGTGCTGGTCATTCGTTGTCGTCTCCGATGCAGAAGGTGGGAAGGGGGCCGAAACCGTTGAAGCCAACGGAGGAGTAGGTGGCCGTGTAGGCGCCGGCCGCCAGGATGTCCACCTGGTCGCCGCTGGTCAGGGCGAGCGGCAGCCGGTATCCGGCGCGCTGGTAGAGGATGTCCACGCTGTCGCAGGTCGGTCCGGCGAGCACCACCGGCCCGTCCGGGCCCGCGCCGTGGCCCGAGGCCAGCCGGTACTGGATGGCCTCCCCCTCGGTCTCGGCCAGCCCGCCGAACCGGCCCACGTCCAGGTAGACCCAGCGGGTCTCGTCGTCGTGCGCCTTGCGGGACACCAGCACCACCTCGGCGCGCAGCACGCCCGCCTCGGCCGCGATGTAGCGGCCCGGCTCCACGGCCACGGCCGGCGCGGACGCGCCGAAGTGGCGGCGGACCGCCTCCCGGATGGCCGTGGCGTAGGTGCCGATGTCCGGCACCTCCTGGGTGTACCTGGCGGGGAACCCGCCGCCGACGTTGAGCATGGTGAGCCGGATGCCGTGCCGCTCGACCTCGGCGAACACCGACGCGGCCTGGGCCACGCTCGGCTCCCACCGCCACGGGTCGAGCTGTTGGGAACCGACGTGGAAGGACAGCCCGATCGGGTTCAGACCCCAGTCCCGCGCCCGCACCAGCAGTTGCGCGGCCATCGCCGGGGAGCAGCCGAACTTGCCGCTCAACGGCCACTGGGCGCCGGCGCTGCTGGCGAGGATCCGGCAGAACACCGAGGCGCCCGGCGCGTGCTCGGCCAGCTTGCGCAGTTCGGCCTCGCTGTCGAAGACGAACAGCCGCACCCCGCGCTGGTGGGCGTACCGGATGTCGCCGACCTTCTTGATCGGGTTGCCGTAGGACAGCGACTCGGGTGCGGCGCCCTGGGCCAGACACTCCTCGATCTCGCCGCGGCTGGCCACGTCAAAGGAGGAACCGAGGTTGACCAGGGTGCGCAGCAACGCTGGCTGCGGATTCGCTTTCACCGCGTAAAAAACCTGGGTGTCGGGAAAAGCCGCGGCCAACCGACGATATCGATTCGCCGCCATGCCCGTGTCGAACACGAGGTAGGGCGTCTCGGCCGATGACTCAGCGATGAACTCGCGAATTCGGCGGTACTCCTCGGAGTGATCTTGGTCAACCCGCTCGTCGAGCGGCGAGCAGTCAACCGCGCGCATCGCAGCGGGGCGCATCGCACTGGGGCTAGGAATCGCCACACATCCTTCCGGAAACGGAACGAAGGACCGGTTCGCACCGGCCCACGACGAGTGCGCGCGACCGGCCGTTGCGACGTCTTGCCCTGTGTGGCCTGGAATGTCCAGCTTTCAACCGGAGGCGAACCCGGTTGGGCAGGACGCCGACCGGGCGCGCGAGTGCCGAAGTTATCACGCCGTCCGGGAAATTCACCCCTGCTGCGCGGGCCGTCACGACAATCACCGCGGCACCGCCACCTCGGCCGGCCGGCGTGCCCGGTCGAGGTGGTTGCCGGCGCGGATGGCCAGCCCTTGTCCGGTGATCCCGGCGGTGATCCCGGCGGTGATCCCGGCGGTGATCTCGACGCGATGCCGTCCGGGTGATCTTGTTTACCGCGCGGCCACGTTTACCGGTGCTGGCGTTTACCGGCACCCGGGTTTACCGGCGCCGCGGTTTGTCACCCGGGTTTGCCGGTGGTGTCGGCGACCGCGGTGTCGGCGACGCGATTCCGGCTACCGCAGGATCTGGTCGCGCAGCCCGAGCAGGTTCTCGGCCAGCCCCTGGCCGGGATCGCCCAGCGAGGGCAGCAGCGAGATGCTGGCGGGCAGGGACGGCCCCAGCGAGCCGGGCACGTTCGGGACGTCGCTGGGCGGCACCGGCTTGATCGCCGAGTGCTGCGGCGCGGCCGGCTGGGCCGGCTTGGCCGGCATCTCCCTGTTGGGCCTGGTCTCGGCGCTGGTCTTCGCCCGGGTGGCCGGTGTGGATGTCGCCCTGCTCTGCCCGCTGCCGCGCCGCTCGCCGGACGCCGGCGCCGACGGGGTGACCGTGACCGTCACCGTCTCCGGCACGTACTCCATGGGCTGGCCGGCCCCGCTGGCGTCGTCCTGCTGGCTGGACGCGTCGGTGATGCCCGGGCGCTCCGGCGCGCCCTCCTTGTCCACCTCGGTGGGCTGGTTGCCGAAGGTCACCCCCAGGGCCAGCCCGAGCACCACGGCGATGGCGGCACCCACGGAAACGGGCGGAAGGGGCAAGCGAGACAACTGCACCGGCATCTCCCTGCGAGCTGGGCATTCGCGGCCGATTCCGCACCGCAGTGGGCCGACCGGCGCCAGGGTACGCCCCCTGACCAGGCCGGTGGCGCAAGCCGGGTGGGGTGTCGGGACAGGTCAAACCTACGGTGCGGTAGGCGACGGTGGCGTAGGTCGACCACGAAGGAGCATGCTGCCCAGCGGCCTCCGTCCGCACACCCACGGTTCGGGGGTCACCGATGGGAATGGGGAGGAACAGGCGTGCATCGCTGGAAGACGTTTGTCGCGATCGGAGACAGCTTCACCGAGGGGTTGGACGATCCGGCGCCGGACGGCAGCTACCGGGGCTGGGCCGACCGGTTGGCGGCCATGCTGGCCGAGGGCAACCCGGATTTCCGCTACGCCAACACGGCGGTGCGGGGCAAGCTGCTGCACCAGATCGTGCAGGACCAGGTGCCCCAGGCGGTGGCCGCGCGACCGGACCTGGTGGCGTTCAGCGGCGGCGGCAACGACATCCTCCGGCCCGGTGGTGACCCGGACGCCCTGGCCGACCTGTACGAACGGGGTGTCCGCGAACTGCGCGCCGCCGGCTGCGAGGTGCTGGTGTTCACCGGCTTCGACACCAAGGGCACGCCGGTGATGAGTTCCCTGCGCGGCCGGGTGGCCACCTACAACAGCCACCTGCGGGCGATCGCCGACCGCTACTCCTGCCCGGTGGTGGACCTGTGGTCGATGACGGTGCTGCGGGACAGCAGGGCGTGGAGCGAGGACCGGCTGCACCTGTCGCCCGAGGGCCACCAGCGGGTGGCGCTGCGCGTGGCCGACGTGCTGGGCCTGCCGTCCGGCCGGGGCTGGGACGCGCCGTGGCCGCAGGTGGAGCAGCCGGACTGGGTCAGCCTGCGCCGCGCCGACCTGAAGTGGGCCCGCGAGCACCTGGTGCCGTGGCTGGGCCGGCGGCTGCGCGGGGAGTCCTCGGGGGACGGTCGCCAGGCCAAGCGCCCGGACCTGCTGCCGCTCTGAGGCGGACACCCCCTGACCGGACACCCTTGACCGGACATCCCCTGATCGGCCCCGGACCGGACCGGCGGTGGGCGGAACCGGCCGGCACTCTCCCCGAGTGCCGGCCGGCCCGCCGGGGTGGTTCCCCCCTGACTCTCCCCTTCGGCCACCACCCCACACGGCACCGATCGCGCGAGCTGATCGGTGCCACGGGACAAGGTGCCACGCCGCCGCCCGATTGGGCTAAACATTCGCTAAACGGTCAAGGCTAATGACGGGCGCTAATGAGCCGAGCTAATTAGTTAGCTGAAATATCTTCGCCATCACCGCTGGTCAACGCGGAGCCCGGGTTTACCCGCCGGTGCTGACGCGGGCCGGGCGGAAGATTTGACCGCTACACCAGCAGCGGCCACCCACCGTTCGGGTGCCACACGTTCGAGTGGTGACCGGCGGATCCCGTGCTACCCGTCCGGGTCCAGGTTCACCAGGGTGGCGCGCACCAGTTCGGCGTTGGGCGAGTTCACCCGCTCGTACAGGGCGAGCGCGCGCAGCAGTTCGGCCCTGGCCTCGGCCAGTTCCCCCCGCGCGGCCAGCACCTGGCTGAGCGTCTGCCGGACCTGCGCCTCGCGGAAGGTGATGCCGTCCTCGGCCGCCAGGTCCACGCCGGTCCGGGCCAGCGCCTCGGCCTCGGCCAGCTCGCCCAGCTCGGCGCTGATCTCGGCCAGAGTGTTCACCGCCAGCCCGTAGTCCGCCCTGGTGCCGAAGTCCCGGTGCAGCTCCACGGCCTGCCGCTGGTGCTCGGCGGCCGGCTCCAACCGGTCGAGCAGCCGCTCCACCCGCGCCATCTCGTCCAGCACGCGGGCCTGGCCGACCGGGTCGCTCTCCTTGCGGCACAACGACAACAGCTTGCGGTAGCGGGTGAGCGCCGCGGTGGGCCGGCCGTGCCCGAGCAGGGCGGCGGCCAGATCGCCCAGGGTCATCCGCAGGTAGCGGGTGTCGGCCAGGCCGGTCGCGATCCGGTGCGCCTGCTCGGCCTCGGCCAGCGCGTCCCCGGCCCGGCCCTGGCTCTGCCGCAGCTGGCAGATCGCGCTCAACAGCAGCAGCTCGCCGAGCCGGTCACCGCACGCCCTGGCCGAGTCCAGGCCCTGCCGCACCAGGGCGAGCCACTGCTCGCCGGTGGCGCGCACCACCCGGTAGCAGTGCGCCAGCAGCGCCAGCCGCCACACCCGGTCGTGCCGGCCGGTCCTGGCGGCCACGTCCACCACCGCCACCAGGTTGGGCCACTCCAGGTCGAACCAGACCAGGGCCTCCTGCCTGGTCACCGGCAGCCGCCAGGTGGGCCGGCCGGCAGGCCGGGACAGGCTCGGGGCCAGTTCCTCAACGGCCCAGCAGAGCAGCCGGCCGGCCTGGGCGCCGGTGGTCAGGTAGTAGTCGAGCACGTTGTCCAGCGCGGCCGACCGCTGCCGCTCGGTCAGCTCGGCCTCGGCCACCTGCCTGGCGTGCAGCCGGACCAGGTCGTGCAGGCCGAACCGGTCCTCGGCCGGCTGGGTCACCAGGTGGGCGCCGGCCAGGGCGCGCAGCCGCAGGTCGGCCAGTGCCGGGTCGATCGAGCACAGCGCGGCCACCAGGTGGGCGCCGAACGTCTCACCGGGCAGCACGCCCAGCATCCGGAAGGTCTCGGCCAGTTCGGGCCGCAGGTTGCGGTAGGACACGTCCAGTGCCCGGCCCACGCTCACGTCGGCGTCCTCCACGCTCAGCGAGCGCAGCCGGGCCCCCTCGTCGGACAGCTCGGCGAGCAGGTCCGCGATCGTCCAGTGTGGACTCGCCAGCAGCCGGGCCGCGGCGATGCGCAGCGCCAGCGGCAGGTGGCCGCACCACCGGGCCAGCCGGCTGGTCGACTCGGGCTCGGCCACCGACCACGCCGTGCCGCTCGCCTCGTCCAGCAGCTCGACCGCGGCCTCCGGGGACAGCGTGTCCACGGCCAGCAGCCGCGCCCCGCTGCCGGCCACCAGCCCGTCCAGCCGGCGGCGGCTGGTCACCAGCACCACCGAGCCGGCACCGGCCGGCAGCAGTGGCCGCACCTGGTCGGAGTCGCCCGCGTCGTCCAGCACCACCAGCACCCGCCGCCGGGCCAGCAGCGTCCGGTACAGCGCGGCCCGCTCCTCCAGGTCGGCCGGCACGTCCCGGGCGGCCACCCCGAGCGTGGCCAGGAACCGGGCCAGCACGTCGGCCGGCGCGACCGGCGGTCGGCCGTCGTCGAAACCGCGCAGCGCCGCGAACAGCTGGCCGTCCGGGAACTCGTCCACGCGCTGGTGCCCCCAGGTCACGGCCAGCGCGGTCTTGCCGACCCCGGCCGCGCCCACCACCACGCCGACCGTGGTCGCACCCCGGCCGCGCTCCCCGAGCAGCCCGTCCAGCCAGGCCAGCTCCGCGGCCCGGCCGATCAGCCCGGGCACGGCCGAGGGCAGCTGGGCCGGGGCCAACACCCCCACCCGGGGCGGCAGCACCCCGGCGCCGGCCCCGCGCAGCGCCGGGTCGTCGCGCAGCACCTGCTCGTGCAGTGCCTGCAGTTCCGGACCGGGGTCCATGCCCAGCTCGGCCACGGCCCTGCGGTGGAACTGCTGGTAGGCGGCGAGCGCGTCGGCCCGCCGGCCGGCCCGGTACAGCGCCCGCATCAGCTGGCCGACCAGCCGCTCCCGGAACGGGTACTCGGTGACCAGCTGGCGCAGCTCGCCGACCAGCTCGGCGTGCCGGCCCAGCTCCAACTCGGCCTCGATGCGCTCCTCCAGCGCGCCCAGCCGCAGCTCCTCAAGGCCGGCGCTGACCGGCCGGCCGGGCACGTCGGCCAGCACCGGCCCCCGCCACAGGCCCAGTGCTTCGCGCAGCAGGCCGGCGCGGTCGGCCGGGGCCCTGCCGCGCGCGGACCGGACCAGCTGGCGGACCCGGTTCACGTCCACCCGCCACGGCTCCACCGCCAGCAGGTAACCGGGCGGCCGGGTGTGGATGCGGGCCGAGCCGGTCGGGTCGGCCTGGGCCAGCAGCCGGCGCAGCCGGGACACGTAGCCGTGCACGATGGTGCGCGCGGTCGCCGGCGGGTCCTCACCCCACAGGCCGTCCACGAGGCGGTCGATCGGCACCACCTGGTTGGCCTCCAGCAGCAGCATGCCGAGCAGGCCGCGCATGCCCGGCCGGTTGACCGGGATCTGCCGGCCGCCGGCCAGCACCTGGACCGGCCCGAGCACGCCGAACTCCAGCCCGGTCTCCGGCCGCCGGTCAGGCGGTCCCTCGACGTGCTCACCGGCCATGTGGCTCCCCGACTGCTGGCCGTCCAGGCGGTGCGCCCGGTGGCGTGCGATCACCAGATCGTGCGTTGTTGAAGAGGCGACGACCGCCGTCGCAGATACACGCTGACACATCGCGGTCACGGACCGAATCGGCACCGGGTGGCCAGGTCCGGGACGGGGGCCGGCGCGGTGGGGTTGACCGCGCCCCGGCGTGGCTCCGGCCGGCGCCGTGCCGGACGATGATCGACAAGCACCCGGGAAGTCTCCGGCCAGTGCCCGGCTAGGGTCACGCCAGGAGGGAGAGCGCAGGAGGGGATGTGCCACGAGATCCGTCCACAGTGGTCGATCGTGGTGCCGCATGCCTGCTCGGCGGCGCGTTGGGGGACGCGCTGGGCGCGCCGGTTGAGTTCCTCAGCGTCGAGGACATCGTTCGTCAGCACGGTCCGGCCGGGGTGATCGCCCCGCCGCGCCCCGCCCTGCTGACCGATGACACCCAGCTGACCCTGTTCACCGCGGACGGCTACTTACGGGCCTGGGTGCGCGGGCGCACCGAGGGGGTCTGGGAACCGGTGGAGACGGTGTGGCGCAGCTACCGGCGGTGGCTGGTCACCCAGCAGTACGACGGGCCCGAGCCGGGCTCGCGCGGGCTGCTGGCCTACGACCGGCTCTACGCCAGCCGCTCGCCCGGCCTGACCTGTTTACGCGCCCTGGCCAGGGACCACGCGCCGAGCCGGGACAACCCGGTCAACGACTCGGCCGGCTGCGGCGGGGTGATGCGCACCGCGCCGGCCGGGTTCGCGCCGAGTCCGGCCATCGCCTACGAACTGGGCTGCGAGTTCGCCGCGCTCACCCACGGCAACCCGTCGGGCTGGGCGCCCGGCGGCGCGCTGGCCCTGCTCGTCCACCTGCTCGCGGTGCGCGGCCGGCCGCTGGCCGAAGCGGTCGACCAGGTGATCGGCCGGGTGCTGCGCGACGACCCGCCCACGGCGTACGCGCTGATCAAGGCGGTGGAGCTGGCCGAGGGCCAGCGCGGCGCGGTCAGCCCGCCGGTGCGCGCCGACCGGGTCGGTGCGGGCTGGACCGGGCCGGAGGCGCTGGCCGTGGCCGTGTACTCGGTGCTGGTGTTCCGCCGGGCCGGCGAGTTCTGCGAGGCGCTGCGCATGGCCGCCAACCACTCGGGCGACAGCGACGCGACCGCGGCGATCGCCGGCAACATCCACGGCGCGCTGCACGGCACGGCCGCGCTGCCCCGGGACTGGCTGAGCCGGCTGGAACTGGCCGACCTGCTCGACCGGATGGGCCGGGACCTGGCCTGTTCCACGTTGCAGCTGGAGTTCGAGGAGTGGCGCTACACCTCCGCCTGACCGTCGGCGGCGGGCCGCCCCAAGCGCAGGGCGGCGGGCCGCCCCAGGCGAACAGCGGCGGGCCGCCCCGGGTGGAAGGCGGCGGTCAACCGCTGGGGCGGTCACGGGGGTGGCGCCACGGACCTGTCCCGTCCGGTCCCGAACCCGGACGAGACAGGTCGTTCGCACAGTTGGTCAACAGCGGTTCGGGCCTGACCCCGAGCGCAGGCTCCCGAGTGCTCCTGAGCAACGACAGGCGGGGTCGACGCCGGTTCCCAACCGATTTCCCGCCGACCATCCCGGTCGACGTTCCCGGCCGATATTCCAAGTGACCGACGCAACCACGCCACCGCCAACCTAACAGACGCGGTCGCCGGAGATCATTCCGCACCGGCGACCGCGTTACGTGACCGCCGCCACACCTCCCGCGTGGTGCGTGCGGCGGTCACCGGGCTCAGCCCGCGTCGCTGGACCGCGCCCACAGGTTGATGCCGGCCTCCACCGCGTGCTCGTCGATCGCGGCCAGCTCGTCCTCGGTGAACGGCGCCGCGTCCAGCGCGGCCACGTTCTGCTCCAGCTGCGCCACCGAGCTGGCGCCGATCAGCGCCGAGGTCACCCTCGGGTCGCGCAGCGTCCAGGCCAGCGCCAGCTGGGCCAGGGACTGGCCGCGACCCTGGGCGATCTCGTGCAGCGCGCGCACCCGGGCCAGGTTCTCCTCGGTGAGCCAGTCCGGCGACAGGGACTTGCCCTGGCTGGCCCGGGCGTCCGAGGGGACGCCGTTGAGGTACCGGTCGGTCAGCATGCCCTGGGCCAGCGGGGAGAACGCGATGCAGCCGGCCCCGACCTCGGCGAGGGTGTCCAGCAGCTCGGCCTCGATCCACCGGTTGAGCATCGAGTACGAGGGCTGGTGGATCAGCAGCGGCACCCCGGCCTGGCGGAGCAGCTCGGCCGCCTCCCTGGTCTTGGCCGGCGAGTACGAGGAGATGCCCACGTACAGCGCCTTGCCCTGGGCCACCGCGCTGGCCAGCGCGCCCACGGTCTCCTCAAGCGGGGTGTCCGGGTCGAACCGGTGCGAGTAGAAGATGTCCACGTAGTCCAGGCCCATCCGGGCCAGCGACTGGTCCAGCGAGGCGAGCAGGTACTTGCGCGACCCCCACTCCCCGTACGGGCCGGGCCACATGTCGTAGCCCGCCTTGGTGGAGATGATCAGCTCGTCGCGGTACGGGCGCAGGTCGGTGGCCAGCATCCGGCCGAAGTTGCGCTCTGCGCTGCCCGGCGGCGGGCCGTAGTTGTTGGCCAGGTCGAAGTGGGTGATGCCCAGGTCGAAGGCGCGGCGCACGATCGCCTGGCCGACCTGGTAGCTGCGGTCGTCGCCGAAGTTGTGCCACAACCCGAGCGAGATCGCGGGCAGCTTCAGGCCACTGCGCCCGCACCGCCGGTAGCTCATCCGGTCGTAGCGGGCGTCGTCGGCGAGGTGGGGTGATGAGGTCAGCGGCACCGTGTCAGCCTAATGAGTCACCCCCGGCGACCAGCGTGGGCCGTCCCGGTCGGGGCGGCCCACGTTTGTCGCAACGGTGTCTGACACCACGTGTGGTGCGACTGAGCCGGCGAGGGGACTCGAACCCCTAACCGCCCGCTTACAAGGCGGGTGCTCTGCCAGTTGAGCTACGCCGGCTTGGCAGTGCCGATGACATGTTAAGCGGCCCGAGCGGGTACTACGCGCGACGAATGGCCTACTCCAGTCGTGTTGCTGTTGCTCCGACCGGACGCATCGGCCGCCAAGCGGGTGATCTTGACTGCCCGGCCAGGTATCGCGCACCCGCGCTGAGCTGCGCGAAAGATTCGCGCACGAACCGTGAGTAGGTACACCCGCACGAGGTAGTCCAATCGAGGGTGGCATACGCCACTGATCAACAGAGCAACACAGCGTAGCGACCGTCCGATGAGACGCGGGATACGACGAGGAGGTGTTCACCGGTGCTGTTCGGCCGCCACGGTCGCGGGGTACTGCGGCGCGCGCCACGAACCAGCTCTGACCAGCAGGTTTCACCGACAAACGGGGTCCACGGCCCGGCGTTGCCGGACGACGCCACCGTGCACTTCGTGCTCGACCTGGCCCTGCGCGTCGGCGAGGTCCAGATGTCCAGCGGCGCCGGTGCGGCCGATGTCACCGCCACCATCATCGCGGTGACCTCGGCCTACGGACTGCCGCACTGCGAAGTGGATGTGATCTACACCTCAATCACGGTCTGCTGCCACCGGGGCACCGACCTGGCGCCGGTCACCTCACTGCGGGTCGTCCGGTCCCGGGGGCTGGACTACACGCGGTTGTCCGGGGTGGAGCGCCTGGTCCGGCTGATGACCACCGGATCGATCAGCGCCAAGGACGCCTACGCCGAGCTGGACAAGATCACCTCCGCCCCGCACCCCTACCCGCGCTGGGTCGCCACCCTGGCCTGGGCGGCGATGGCGGGCGCCGTGGCCGTGACGCTCGGCGCCAACCTGACCACCGCGCTGCTCACCGGGCTGGTCACCGCGCTCACCGACCGGGTCGGCCGGCTGCTCAACCGGCGCGCGCTGCCGTTCTTCTTCCAGCAGGTGGTGGGCGGGGCCCTGGCCACCGCCGCCACCCTGGGCCTGCACGCGGCCGGGCTGCTCGGCGCGCGGCCCTCCCTGGTCGTCGGGTCCGCCCTGGTGGTGCTGCTGTCCGGGCTGTCCCTGGTGAGCACCGCCCAGGACGCGATCACCGGCTACAACGTCACCGCGGCCGGCCGGACCATGGAGATCGCGCTGATGTCGGCCGGTCTGATCGCGGGCGTGGCCCTGACCCTGCGCAGCGCCGTGGAGCTGGGGGTGGTCACCTCCGTGGTCGACCCGCTGCCGCCCATCGCCGGGGGTGTGGGCGTGCAGCTGCTGGCCGGCGCGGCCGTGTCCGCCGGGTTCGCCGTGGCCAGCTACGCCCAGCCGCGCGCCCTGCTGATCGCCGCCGCGGCCGGCGCCACCGGCATGGCCGGCTACGGGCTGCTCACCGTGGCCGGCGCCAACGCGATCATCGCCTCGGGCGGCGCGGCCGTGGTGATCGGCTTCGGCGGCGCGCTGACCTCCCGCCGGCTGCGCATCCCGCCGCTGGTCGTGGTGGTCTCCGGGATGACCCCGCTGCTGCCCGGGTGGACCACCTACCGGGGCCTGTACCAGCTCACCGCCGACACCAACCTGGCCGGGGTGTCCACCCTGGTCTACGCGCTGGGCATCGGGCTGGCCCTGGCCGGCGGCGCGGTGCTGGGCGAGTACCTGGCCCAGCCGGTGCGCACCGGGCTGGGCCGGCTGGAGCGGCGGCTGGCCGGGCCGCGGCTGTCCGGCCCGCTGCGCCCCACCCGCCGCCGCCTGGAGTAGCCGCCCCACCACCCGCACGCCACCCTGACAACCAAACGTGACAACTGCCACTACCGAACGGCGTCAACTGAGGGATACCCGCAGCGCCCGGTCCCATTAGCCTCGTTGGTGACGGCGACATCGGCGTGTCGCACACCCCGTGGGCCGGCCAGCCAGCAGTCCAACCAGACGCGTCCGCGTCAGCACGCGGACGCGCGGCGGCCCGACCACCCAGCAGCAGGGTCGAAGGAGGGCGTTCCCCGGTGACCAGCAGCAACATCGGCGAGCAGGGCGCGGAGTTCATCGTTGTCGCCAACCGGCTGCCCGTGGACCTGGAGCGCCTGCCCGACGGCAGCCAGCGCTGGAAGCACAGCCCCGGTGGGCTGGTCAGCGCGCTGGAGCCGTTCCTGCGCTCGCGCAGCGGCGCCTGGGTTGGCTGGCCGGGCGTGGCCGACGTGGCGGTCGACCCGTTCGAGGAGGAGGGCCTGCTGCTGCACCCGGTGGCGCTGACCAACGACGAGGTCCGCGACTACTACGAGGGCTTCTCCAACGCCACGCTCTGGCCGCTCTACCACGACGTGGTCGCCCCGCCGGTGTTCGACCGGAGCTGGTGGGACGTCTACGTCCGGGTCAACCGCAGGTTCGCGGACGCCTGCGCCAAGGTGGCCGCCGAGGGCGCGACCGTGTGGGTGCAGGACTACCAGCTGCAACTGGTCCCGGCGATGCTCCGGGAACAGCGGCCCGACCTGCGCATCGGCTTCTTCCTGCACATCCCGTTCCCGCCGGTGGAGCTGTTCATGCAGCTGCCGTGGCGGACCGAGATCGTGCGCGGGCTGCTCGGCGCCGACCTGGTCGGCTTCCACCGGCCCGGCGGCGCGCAGAACTTCCTCTGGCTGGCCCGCCGGCTGGTCGGCCTGGAGCCCAGCCGGGGCGCGGTGGGCGTGCGCACCCGGCCCGGTGTGGTGCAGGTCGGCGACCGCACCGTGCGGGTCGGCGCGTTCCCGATCTCCATCGACTCGGCCGGGCTGGACGCCCTGGCCCGGCGCAAGGACGTGCAGCAGCGGGCCAGGCAGATCCGGGCCGACCTGGGCCACCCCGAGAAGATCCTGCTGGGCGTGGACCGGCTGGACTACACCAAGGGCATCGACGTCCGGCTGAACGCCCTGCACGAGCTGCTGGCCGAGAACCGCGTCGACCCGACCAAGGTGGCCATGGTGCAGCTGGCCACCCCGAGCCGGGAACGCGTCGAGCACTACAAGCAGATGCGCGGTGACATCGAGCAGATTGTCGGGCGGATCAACGGCGAATTCGGCCGGGTCGGCAACCCTGTCGTGCACTACCTGCACCAGTCAGTTGACCGGAAGGAGCTGGCGGCGTTCATGAGCGCGGCCGACGTCATGGTGGTGACGCCGGTGAGGGACGGCATGAACCTGGTGTGTAAGGAATACGTTGCGTGCCGGTATGATCTTGGTGGCGCGCTCGTACTCAGTGAGTTCGCCGGCGCCGCCAGCGAACTCACCAGTGCTTTCCTCGTCAACCCGCATGACCTCGATGGGGTGAAAAACGCACTGCACGCGGCCCTCACCGTCGACCCGGCAGAGGGACGACGTAGGATGCGCGCGCTGCGCCGTCAGGTCCTTACCCACGACGTAGACCGCTGGGCGCGGTCCTTTCTCGAAGCCCTGGGTTCGCAGCCAGTGCTCTGATTCAATTCAGCCTAGCTCTGCATCCCCCGAAAGCCTGAGGAGGAGGCTTGACAGCCGAAGCCCTCCCCGCCGAGTTGCGTCGCGCGGTCGTGCAACTAGCTCGGACTCCGCGGCTGCTCGTCGCCTGCGATTATGACGGGACGTTGGCCCCGATTGTGGCCGATCCCGAGCAGGCCCGCCCGTTGCCCGAGTCCGTCAACGCGTTGCGATCACTCGCGGGGCTTCACGAGACCACCACCGCCGTCATCTCCGGTCGCGCCCTGCGCGACCTGGCCACCCTGTCCCGGCTGCCCGCCGAGGTCCACCTGGTCGGCAGCCACGGTTCCGAGTTCGACGTCGGTTTCGTCCACGAACTGGACGCCCAAGCCAGGGAACTGCACCGGCGGGTGGAGACAGAACTGGAACAGCTCGTCAGCGGCCAGCCCGGTGTGCAGTTGGAGGTGAAACCCGCCAGCGTCGCGGTGCACGTGCGCCGCGCCGAACCCGAGGTGGCCGACCGCGTCCTCGCCGCGGTCCGCTCCGGCCCGTGCACCTGGGAGGGCATCCAGGTCACCGAGGGCAAGGCCGTGGTCGAACTGGCCGTGGTGCAGACCGACAAGGGCAACGCCCTGGACGTGCTGCGGCACCAGGTCGGCGCGAGCGCCGCGATGTTCCTCGGCGACGACGTCACCGACGAGAAGGCCTTCTCCCGCCTGTGCGGCCCCGACCTGGGGGTCAAGGTTGGCCCGGGCGAGACACTGGCGCACTTCCGCATCAACGACACCACCGACGTGGCCACCGTGCTCGCCTTCCTGCTGGAGGAGCGGCGCAACTGGCTGTACGGCGAGCAGGCCCCGCCCATCGAGCGGTTGTCCATGCTGGCCAACGAGCGTTCGGTCGCCCTGGTCACCCCCGACGCCAGGCTGACCTGGATGTGCCACCCCGAGCCCGACTCGACAGCGGTCTTCGCCGACCTGCTCGGCGGCCCCAGCGCCGGCCACTTCTCGGTCAAGCCGGAGCGCAACGGCCTGCCCCTCGGCCAGCGCTACCTGCCGGGCACCATGACCGTGGAGACCCGCTGGTCCAAGCTGCTGGTCACCGACTACCTGGACCACGGCACCGCCCCGCACCGCACCGACCTGATCCGGGTGCTCTCCGGCAACACCAACGCGGTGGTCGTGTTCGCGCCCCGGCCCGAGTTCGGTCAGGTGCCGGTGCGGCTGGTGCGCGAGCCCGACGGGCTGCGCGTGGTCGGCACCTCGGAGCCGATCGTGCTCCGCGCTCCCGGCGTGGACTGGGAGATCACCTCCGACGGCCTGCAGGAGTCCGCGCGGGCCGTGGTCGAGCTGACCCCGAACGCGCCACTGGTCATGGAGCTGCGCTGCGGCACCGACGACCTGTCCGCGCACCCGGTGGCCGAGTCCCAGCGCCGCGAGCAGGCCGGCCGGTACTGGTCGGAGTGGCTGGAGACGCTCAAGCTGCCCACGGTCGAGCACGACCTGGTCGGCCGGTCCGCGCTGACCCTGCGCGGCCTGTGCCACGAGGACACCGGCGCGATCATGGCGGCGGCCACCACCTCGCTGCCCGAGGAACTGGGCGGCGTGCGCAACTGGGACTACCGGTACTGCTGGCTGCGCGACGCCGCGCTGACCGCGCAGGCCCTGGTGTCCCTGGGCTCGCTCGCCGAGGCCGAGGCCTACCTGGGCTGGGTGCACCGGGTGCTGGACACCCTGCCCGGCCCGGAGCGGCTGCACCCGCTCTACACCCTGCACGGCACCATGCTCGGCCCGGAGGCGGTGATCGACTCGCTGCCCGGCTACGCGGGTTCGCGCCCGGTGCGCGTGGGCAACCTGGCCAACCAGCAGGTCCAGCTGGACGTGTTCGGGCCGATCGTGGAGCTGGTGGCCCAGCTCACCCAGGCCAGGGGCCAGCTCACCGACCGCGACTGGGACATGGTGTGCGCCATGGCCGAGGCCGTGTCGCGGCGCTGGCACGAGCCCGACCACGGCATCTGGGAGGAGCGGCACGCGCCGCGCCACCACGTGTACTCCAAGGTCATGTGCTGGGTCACCATCGACAGGGCGATCAAGCTGGCCGAGACCTACCACCGGCCCATCGACCCGGGGTGGCCGTCACTGCGCGACACGATCGCCACGGACGTGCTCAAGAACGGCTGGAACGACGAGGTCCAGGCGTTCACCACGGCCTACGACGGCACCGACCTGGACGCGGCCTCCCTGCACGTGGGCCTGACCGGGCTGATCGAGCCCACCGACGAGCGGTTCCAGGCCACGGTCACCGCGATCGAGGCCGAACTGCGCAGCGGTGCCACGGTCTACCGGTACAAGCGCGACGACGGCCTGCCCGGCGAGGAGGGTGGTTTCCACCTGTGCGCCACCTGGCTGATCGAGGCGTACCTGCTCACCGGTAGGCGCACCGAGGCCGAGGAGCTGTTCCAGCAGCTGGTGGACGCGGCCGGCCCGACCGGCCTGCTGCCCGAGGAGTACGACCCGATCGCCGAGCGCTCCCTGGGCAACCACCCCCAGGCGTACTCGCACCTGGGCCTGATCCGCTGCGCCCGCCTGCTCTCCGACTGACCCCACGCCCCGCCACCCTCCGGGTGGCGGGGCCCTCCCCGCGAGTCGACTGTGCAAACCCCGCGAGTCGACATTTCACGCAGGCCCATCCGGGTGATCCCCGCCCCCGTTCAGGTGACTGCCGCGCTGAATGACGTCAACCAGTGCCCGCACCCCGCTGCCCGGGTTCGGTGGAATGTCACCCGGATGACTTCTGGCTCGCCTCATCGCCAGGACCGCGTTCCCGAAGGGGAAGTTCGCTGGCAGTTTCTTGTTGATCACGCCGTGTTTGGCAATCCGGCGGCCGAGTTCGGCCGCGTCGCAGTGATTACCCCCTCGGTGACAACGAGAATCCTGGCCTTCTCTCGGCGAGTCGACTTGGCCCGATCCAGGTTCGGCTTGTCACGCAGCCGTTTCGCCGGCACAGGCTACTCCGAATCCGCAAAAGCGAGGCGAAGCTCGTCCGCTGAGATCATCGGCACCGCGCCGTACCGGCCCTGCAGGTAGCGACGCTCGAAGTTGTCACCTTTTCTCGTGGCGAACTCCGCCAGCGCGTACAGCTCGGTAACTCCATCCGCTCGCTTCTCGGTGAACCAGATCTCGTCGGACTCGAACACGCCACCGAGCAGGTTGCCCATCAGCGCGGTGTCGTGCGACGTGAAAACGAGTTGCGCGCCACTGGGATTGACGACCGGGTCCTTGAACATGCCGATGAGGGCGGAGGTCAGCCGCGGGTGAAGACTGGCATCGATCTCATCGACCAGGAAAACACCTCCGCCGCGCAGCACGTCCAGCGCGGGAACCGCCAAGCTCAGCCAGGCAACCGTGCCGCTGCTCTCCTGCTCAAGCGTGAGACTGGGCAAGGTTCCCCGGTCGTCCGCGACACCGTGCGCGAACGTAATCGTCTTGCTCAGCCTGGCAACGGCCTCTTCCACGCGCTCAAGCTTGTCCTCCGCGGCCACCGTCCCCGGCAGCGCGTCACTTATCCGCTGCAGGAACTCGCGCAACCCGCCGTCAACCTCTTTGTGCTCCAGCTTTATCCCGACGATACCGAGGTCGGCGAACCGCAACAGCGTCTCGGCTCGCCTGAAGGTTTTCCCGTCCTCAAGCAGTTGCCGGGAAAAATCGATTCGCTCTCGCCGATCAAAATGATCAAAGCGAGCGTAACGAATTCCGTACGAGATTCCTCGGTGAATCGGCTTCAGCACGGGGTGGTTGCTGTTGGCAGCAGTGGACAGGAAGAGTGACGTGGCGGACACCAGCTTGCTGATGGTGATGTTCTCACCGGGCAGCGTTCGCCCGAACGAGAACTGCTGACCGTCGCCTTCTCCGGACCGTTCGAAGAGCATCCGCCGGCGGCGAGCCGGGTACGAGTAGAGCCACTCCGCTTGGATCCCGTTCGCGGTCGACTCGAAGCCGTACGTGTATCGAACCCCTGCCACCACCACGTCGAGTTCGTAACTCGACGGCCGATGCCGGTTCTCGTTGTCCAACAGGTAGGGATGGTGGGGAAACCGGTCCTCGTTCCCCCACCAGGCCGACTCCTGGACGGCGTCGCTGGCGAAGTTCAGCGCGTGCAGCAGGGTTGACTTGCCCGAGGCGTTGGCGCCGTAGATCCCCGCCACCCGCGTGGTGGCGCCGCGCCAGTCGCCGTCGGCCGGGGCCACTCCCTTGGCGGTCGACCTGACCAGCGACAACTCCACCGGATCCCGGATCGACCGGTGATTGGCCACCCTGAACCGCAGCAACATGACCGGCCCCCAAAATGGCAGCAGCTAGCACTTTGGCCGGCTTTTTCGACACACTTCGACAAAGCAGGCGCTCTAACCGTACCCACGGTGCTACTTGCTGGTAGTGGACAGAAGGATGAATCGCATACCCCGATCGGGTGGGACGGGGAGGGCAACCAGCCGACGAGCTAGTCGGCGGACAGGGTGGCCAGGTCCTCGCGCACGCTGGCGGCCCTGGGGTCGGCCAGGGCGTCGAAGATGATCAGGGCCTGCTGCCAGACCTGGCGGGCCCGCGCGGTCTCGCCAAGGTCGCGCAGCACGCCCCCCAGGCTGGTCAGGGTGTGCGCCTGCCCGTAGTGGTCACCAATCCGGCCGCGGTCCTCGGCGACCTCGGCGAGAGCGGCCGCGGCTTCGGGCAGCCGGCCCAGGCTCTGGTAGACGGCGCCGACGCCGTTGCGCGCCCATGCCTCGCTGCGCTCGTCGCCGACCTCGGCGAACGCCCGCACCGCCTGCTGCGCGTCGGCCAGGGCCTGGCCCAGTTCACCCAGCACGCATCGGATACCGCTGAGGTTGTTCAGTGCCGCACCCTCGCCGTAGCGGTCGTCGATCTCCCGGAACAGCCCCACCGCGCGGACGCACTCGTCGCGGCCGCGAGCCGGCTCGCCCGCCTCGCGCCAGGCGTAGCCGAGGGTGTTCCTGGTCCACGCCTCGCCGTGGCTGTCGCCGGCCTGCTGGAACTGCTCGATCGCCGTGCTGAACTCCGCCAGGGCCGCCGCTGGTCGGCGCAGTTCGCGATAGGCGATGGCCAGGCTGCCCCGGATCTCCGCCTGCCCGCGCACCTCGCCGCACCGCTGCGCGGAGTCCAGCGCCCGCTCGTGCGTCGCGACCCAGTCGCGCCATGGTTTGCGCTGGTAGAAGTATTCCGACAGGGTGGCGGCCAGCTTCCAGGCCAGGTCGTGCCAACCGCGCTCGTGTGCCTCGACCACCGCGGCGACCAGGTTGGCCTGTTCCTCAGCGCACCAGGACAGCGCCTGCTGCCGGTCCGCGAAGGCTTCGGTCGGGCTGGACGCGGGTGGCAGGTCGAGCGGCACCCGACGCCGGTGCGGGTTGATCGCCCGCTCCGCCGCGACCGCGCTGTGCAGGTACCAGGTGACCAACCGACGCACCGCCGCCTCCCGCTCCGCTTCGGACTCCTCCTGCTCGGCCCGCTCCCTGGCGTACAACCGCAGCAGGTCGTGGCAGCGGATCCGCTCCTCGTCCTCGTCCGCCACCAGGTTGGCGTTGACCAACTGGTCCAGAGTGTCCGCCAACTCGTCGTCGGGCTGACCCGTCACCGCCTCTGCCGCCGACAGGCTGATCCGCGGGCCGAAATGCAGTCCGAGCAGCCGGAAGGCCTGCCGCGCCGACGCTGGCAGCAACTGGTAGGAACAGGAGAACACATGGCGGATGGCCTTGAGTTCGTCGTCGAGGCCGCTCAGTTTCGCCAGCCGCTTCTTGTTGTCGCCCAGTTCCCTGATCACCTGTGCGGCCCGCCGCGGCCGGCCGTTGATGAGTTGGGCGGCGATCTCCAGCGCGAGCGGCAGACAGGCGCACAGCTCCGCCAGTTCTGTCACCTGGGCGTCGGTCAGCCTGACTCCACCGTGGTCGAACAGGGTGGTGAGCATCTGCTTGGCGTCAGGCAGTGGCAGGGTGTCCAGGTTCACGGCTCTGGCCCCGGCCAGACCGGTCAGCCGGTGGCGGCTGGTCACCACGGTCGCACAACCCCTGCCCGCCGGCAGCAGCGGCCGAACCTGCTTGACGTTCTTGGCGTTGTCCAGGATCACCAAGGTTTCCCGGGAGTCCATGATGGACCGGAAGCGCGCGGCACGGGTTTCGAAGCTGCCCGAGACCAACCCGTCCGGCACACCGAGGCGGCCCAGCAACTCGTCAATGGCCGCCTCGGGCTCCAGCGGATCGCGCACCGGGTCAAAGCCGTGCAGGTCCAGGTAGAGAACACCGTCCGGAAAGTGCTCGCGGACCTCGTTGCCCAGTCTGGTTGCGAACGCGCTCTTGCCGACGCCGGGACTGCCGCTGACGGTGATCAGCCGCACGCCGTGCGCTTCCCGGTCCGTCAGCAGGTTCCGAGCGCGCCGCAGGTCCTCGGTGCGGTCGGTGAAGTACGCGATGTCCGGGCCGAGTTGCTGCGGAATGTCGAGCAGCGCTTCCGCCGAGATCACCGTCAGCCGCTCGATCTTCCCCGCCTGCACGACCGTGTGCGCTGAGCCGGACATGCTGTTGTGGGTGACGCCCCCCGCTTCCACTCCTGTTGCCCCCTCATGTCGCGGTTACCCGGGTGTCGTCCGCGCCAACTGGTCGCGGACGATGTCGGCTCTGGGATCACCGAGCCGGTCGAAGACCTCCCAGGCCAGCTGCCACTGCTGCGCCGCGCCGACGTGATCGCCGCTGGCCCGCAGTGCCGCGGCCAGATCGGCCCTGGTGATGGCGGTGCCGTACTCGTCACCGGTGCGCACCCGCCAGGCCAGTGCCCGCTGGTAGCAGTCGATCGCGTCCCGGTGTCGGCCGGCGTCGCGGTGCACGTTGCCCACGTTGGCCAGCGCCCAGTGGTAGCCGCGCGGATGGCCGATCCGGTCGAACACGGCCATGGCGTGCTGACCGCAGTCCAGCGCCTCGGTCAGATTGCCGAGCCGGCGCTGGATCACGCCGAGGTTGTTCAGCGCCTTGCCCACACCGAGCCAGTTCTCGGCGCGTTCGAACAACTCCAGCGCCTTCTGTCCACAGTGGAGCGCGGTGCTGGCGTTGCGTCGTCCGCCCTGGTCGACGTGCGCGTAGGCCAGGTGGTTGAGCGCCTCGGCCCGCCCGACCGGGTCGGCAGCGGCCCACCAGGCCCGTTCGGCTTCGACCAGCAGGTCCACCGCGGCTTCCAGCTGACCGGATTCCCGGTGTGCCACACCAAGACTGGTCAACACGGACGCCTCGGCGGCGTGGTCGTCCAACTGCCGCGCGGCCAACACGACCAGGTTGAGCACCTTGATCCACTGCGGCCAGGGCTTGCGCCGGTAGAAGTACTCCAGCAGGGCGAGGCAGCGGCGCAGCGCCCGGTCGTGCTCGGCCGCCTCGACCGCCTGGTTGATCCCGGCGAGCAGGCTGGCCAGGTGGTCGTCGCAGAACCGCAGCGCGGCCGCGTCCGTGTCGAACGACATCCGGGGAAACGCCTTGGTCGGCTCGTGCGGGGCAGCCGGCGCCGCGACGGACACCCGGCCGCTGAGCACCCGGTCCGCGGCCAGCAGTCCCTGGTGCAGCCAGTCGTCCAGTTCCCTGGCGATCGCCTGGACCGCGGGCACGGCGGTCTGCGACTGCCTCGGGCCGGCAGGTGCGCGCTCGATGCCCAACTCCGCGCAGTACCTGTCCAGCAAGTACTCGACCTGGATGCCCTCACGGCCCAACTCGACGAGGTAGTCCTCAAGTTCGACCACGCGCTGACCGGCCTGTTCGGTCAGTTCCTCGGCTCGGCCGCCACGCCGCTCGGTGTGCTGGCCGGATGCGGTCCCGCGCAGTTCCCTGACGTCGGTGTCCAGCGCCAGCACGGCCAGCGACGCCTTGCTGACCAGCACCGACCGTTCGGTCAGCTGGTACTCGTGTTCCCCCGCGAACAGGGTGATCGCGCCAGTCTCCTCGCTGACCGCGACGACCGGCCGGCCGGTGAAGGCGGCGACCCGTGATGCCGTGAGGTGCCGGGCACCCCGGCCGGCCACGGTGGTCCCCACCGGTGGGGCCAGTTCGGTGTTGATCCGGACGATCGTGGTGAGGCCGTCGGCCAGCACCACGGCGAGATCGGGTTTGCTGAGCTGGTTCAGACTGTCCTCGGTCACCTCGGCGGCCACGGGGTAACCGCCGCGACAGATCGACTCGACCCGGTCGTTGCAGCCCAGCACGAACAGGCCACCGGTCCGCGCCCGGCTGACCCGGTCGATGCCCCGGCGCAGGGCCGTGTGCAGCGCGAGATCAGGCAGGACCGCGCGCACCGGCAGCGGCAGTGGCGATCCCGACATCGTGGCGAACTCCCGGCTGTGGCTGGCCTGGTGACCCCGGCCATTGTGACCGGTGCCGGTGAGCCGTCGCCACGAATGCGCCCAGACACCGTCGCCCGGCACGGCCCAGCCCGGCACGGCCCAGCCCGGCACGGCCCAGCCCGGCACGGCCCAGCCCGGCACGGCCCAGCCCGGCACGGCCCGGCCCGGCCGAATCCGGCTACCCGGGCTGTTGTTCGGCGTGCTCGTACAGGGCGCGCAGGGCCGACCCGATGTCGGGCACCACGGTGGCGCGCACCTCCGGCGGCAGCTTGCCCGAGTCGGGCGGGATGAGCGCCCGGGTGAAGCCGAGGCGGGCGGCCTCGGCCAGCCGGCGGCCCACCCCGGTCACCCGGCGCACCTCGCCGGCCAGGCCCACCTCGCCGAGCACCACCATGTCCGGCGGCAGCGCCACCTCCCGGGTGGCCGAGGCCACGGCCAGGGCCAGGGCCAGGTCGGCGGCCGGCTCCAGCACCCGCATGCCGCCGACCGTCGCGGTGAACACGTCCTTGTCGCCGATCCGCACCCGGCCCCGCCGTTCCAGCACGGCGAGCACCATGGCCACCCGGGCCGCGTCCAGCCCGCTCACCGCGCGGCGCGGGGCCGGCAGGTTGGTGGGGGCGACCAGCGCCTGCAGCTCGCCCAGCAGCGGGCGCTTGCCCTCCACGACCACGGTCACGGCCGTGCCGGCCACACCGGTGTCGCGCTGGGTGAGGAACAGGCCCGAGGGGTCGGGCACGCCGATGATGCCGTCGTCGCGCAGCTCGAAACAGCCGACCTCGTCGGCCGCGCCGAACCGGTTCTTCACCCCGCGGACCAGGCGCAACGTCGAGTGCCGGTCGCCTTCGAAGTGCAGCACCACGTCCACCAGGTGCTCCAGCAGCCTGGGCCCGGCCACGGCGCCGTCCTTGGTGACGTGGCCGACCAGCACCACGGGCAGGCCGCGGTCCTTGGCCAGCGCCACCAGCCCGGAGGTGACCGCCCGCACCTGCGTGGGGCCACCGGGGCTGCCGTCCACGTGGGGCGAGGACATGGTCTGCACCGAGTCCACGATGAGCAGACCCGGGTTGATCTCGTCCACGTGGGACAGCACGGCCGCCAGATCGCTCTCGGCCGCCAGGTAGATCTCGTCGTGCACGTTGCCGGTGCGCTCGGCGCGCAGCCGCACCTGGCCGGCCGACTCCTCACCGGTCACGTACAGCGCCGGACCCGGTGCCTTGTCCGCCCACTGGTAGGCGACCTCCAGCAGCAGGGTGGACTTGCCCACCCCGGGTTCACCCGCGAGCAGGACCACCGCACCGGGCACCAGGCCGCCGCCGAGCACCCGGTCCAGCTCGCTGATCCGGGTGGAGGTGGCCCTGGCGGTCTCGATGGGCACCTGGGCGATGGGTTTGGCCCGCATGCTCGGCGGGCCGGCGACGAGCTTGGCCAGGCCGGGCCGGGCGGCGGCGCGTTCCTCCACCGTGCCCCACGCCTGGCACTCGGGGCAGCGGCCCACCCACTTGGCGACCTCGTGGCCGCACTCCACACACCGGTAGTTGGGCCGGGTCGGCCGCGCGTTCTTCGTCGCCACGGGGTCAAAGTTAGGGCCAGCGACCGACAGGGCCGGCCGCACCCCGTGGTGCCGCCGGCCCTGTCGCGGAGCTGTGGGGGTTACCCGGTGGCGGGGTCAGTGCCCCGAACCGTGGCTGGTCTCGCCGCCGGCACCGTGGGTGACCTCGGGCCTCGGCGTCTCAGCCGGGGCGCCGATCGGCAGTTCGAGGGTGAGCTGGCCGGCGTTCTTGAACAGGAACGTGACCTTGGCCACCTCGCCGGGCCGCAGGTCCCGGGTGAGACCGGTGAGCACCACGCTGAACTGGCCGACGGTCTGCTCCTGGTTGGCGCTGCCGGGCGAGTTCCTCGGGTTGGCGCTGGCCGAGCCGGACGGGCTGGCCGAGCCGCTGACCGAGCTGCTGGCCGAGGACCCGCTGGAGGGCGCGCTCGACTGGGCCGAACCGGACGACACCGAGCCGGACGACACCGAGCCGGACGACGGGGTCGCCGCCCCGGAGGACACCTCGGACGAGCCGCTGGCGCCGGTGGTGGTGGGCAGGGCGGTCACGTCGTCCTCGTCGCTGCCGGCGCGCAGCGACCGGCCGGGGGGCACGTCGGTGCTGCCGGTGATCCTGGCCTGCGCGGCGATCTCGCTGGTCACGGAAACCACCTGGTCGGGCGAGGTCCCGTTGTTCACGATGGTGACGATCAGCGAGGCGTCCGAACCAGACCGGTAGTACCTGTCGGCGTTGTCCGGAAAGGCGAACTGGGCATCACGCACGGCGATGTCGCCGACCTGACCGCTGGCCCCGTTCACCGCGGCGACCTGGGTGTCGGTCTGGGTGACCTGGCCCGCGCCGCAACCCGCGACGGTCAGGCCAAGACCCAGCGCGAACACGGCCGTGGCAACAGCCCGCTTGGACGCTGTCAAACTCTGCACTGCGCGGCTCACGGCGAGGACGATCCTTCCTGGTGTACCGGCGACCTCGGCCTGACCACGCCGGGCGAGGTCACGCCGTTAGGGCACGAGCGTAACCGGGTGGGGCCGGTCACTCGGCGTCTGGTGCCCTGATCGGGCCGTCCGCCGCGTCGCCGGCCGCCCCGCCGCCAGCCCCACTGTTCGTCCACAGTGGATCCCCAGGACCGCCCGCACCGGCCGCGACCGGGCCGGAGAGCACCTCGGCCCTTGCACGCGAACAGGTGGTTTGTCAACCCTTCACGCCCCCGCTGACCTGCGGTTACCGATCGTTAGCTACTCGAACAGGGATTGCCCAGCGTGTTAGGATGGGGGTAGCGAAAGGGGCAGAGGACACATGGTTTTCAAGGTCGGAGAGACCGTCGTCTACCCGCACCACGGTGCCGCTCTCATCGAAGCAATTGAGACCCGCGTGATCAAGGGCGAGGAGCGGAAGTACCTCGTCCTCAAGGTTGCTCAGGGCGACCTTACCGTGCGCGTGCCAGCCGACAACGCCGAGATCGTCGGTGTTCGCGACGTGGTCGGCCAGGACGGTCTCAATCGGGTCTTCGAGGTCTTGCGCGCTCCTCACACCGAGGAGCCGACCAACTGGTCCCGGCGGTACAAGGCAAACCTGGAGAAGCTCGCCTCTGGCGATGTGAACAAGGTGGCCGAAGTGGTGCGCGACCTCTGGCGGCGCGAGAAGGATCGCGGGCTTTCTGCTGGTGAGAAGCGAATGCTGGCGAAGGCCCGACAGATACTGGTCAGCGAGTTGGCGCTAGCCGAAGGCACCGATGAGGACAGGGCCGAGGTGCTCCTCGACGAGGTCCTCGCCACCGCATCGTGAACTGACACCGAGACCGCCCACGGGAACGGACCGCGAACATGAGCATCGCGCTTGTGCGCGTGGCCACGTCGGGTGAGCGCGTCGAATCGGGTGACGGTGAGCCGCTTCTGGTCCACGCGGTACGCGGGTTGCTCGACGCCGGCTGCGTCCAGCAGGTCGTGGTGGCGACTCAACCGTCCGATGTAGACACCGTAACCGCCTCACTGGATTCGTTCGGTGAGGCGGTTCACGTGTTCCCGGACGCGTTTTCCGGGCCCGCCGGCCGAATCGAGGCCGCCCGCCGCGCCCTGGACCACGCACTGGAACGCTGCCCGGACGCGCGCGTGGTGCTGGTCCACGACGCCGCCCGGCCGTTCACCCCACCGGAAACCGTCCAGGCCGTGGTCAACGCGGTGCTGGCGGGCAACCCGGTCGTGGTCCCGGTGTTGCCGCTGACCGACACCGTCAAGCAGGTCGACCCCGCCGGGGTGATCCAGGCCACTCCGGACCGTTCCGCGATGCGCGTGACGCAGACACCCCAGGGCTTTGCCGTGGACGTGCTGCGCCGCGCCTACCGGTTGGCCCAACCCGACGACCCAGCCAGCGACCTCGAACTGGTGACCCGGCTGCCGGACGCCCCGCGCGTCAGCACGGTGCCCGGCCACCCCACGGCGATGCGCGTGCGCACCCCGTTCGACCTCGCCGTGGTGCGCGCCATGCTGGCCGACAACAGGAGTCCGGTGTGATCCCCAGGGTCGGAATCGGCACCGACGTGCACCCCGTCGAGGCCGGCCGGCCGTGCTGGATCGCGGGGCTGCGGTGGGACGGAGTGGACGGTTGCGCCGGCCACTCCGACGGTGACGTGGCCGCGCACGCGCTGTGCGACGCGCTGCTGTCCGCCGCCGGCCTGGGTGACCTGGGCGCGGTGTTCGGCACCGGTGACCCTCGGTGGGCCGGCGCGTCCGGCGTGCGGTTGCTGACCGAGGTCAACCGGTTGCTCACCGAGGCCGGCTACCAGGTGGGCAACGCGGCCGTGCAGGTGATCGGCAACGCGCCCAAGATCGGCAAGCGGCGGGACGAGGCGCAGCGCGTGCTGTCCGAGGCCGTGGGCGCGCCGGTGAGCGTGTCCGGCACCACCACCGACGGGCTCGGGTTGACCGGCCGGGGCGAGGGCATCGCGGCCGTGGCCACCGCCCTGCTGGTGCGGCGCGACTGACGGCGGGCGCGCCGACCACGAGCGGTGGTCGCACGAACGCGCGCAGCGGTCGGTTTTCGTAGGATCACCACATGGCCGTGACCCTCGACGAGCAGAGCCGCGCGATCATCGACGCGACGAACTTCGCCACCCTCGCCACCCTCAACCCGGACGGCAGCCCGCAGACCTCGGTGGTCTGGGTCGGCCGGGACGGCGACGACCTGCTGTTCTCCACCCTGGTCGGGCGGCGCAAGGAGAAGAACCTGCGCCGCGACCCCCGGGTGAGCGTGAGCATCCTCGACAGCGCCAACCCCTACGCGTACCTGGAGGTGCGCGGCACGGTCACGCTCACCGAGGACGGTGGCCGGGAGCTGATCAACGCGCTGGCGCGCAAGTACACCGGCCAGGACTACGCCGCTGACGGCCCGGACGACGTGCGCGTCGTGATCCGGCTCACCCCGCAGAAGGTCTTCAGCCGCGGCTGAGCGAGTCCGAGCCGCCTCGCCTGGCTCGTCGGGCTCGTCGGGCCGGGTGGCGTCCCGCTCCTCGGGAAGCCGCCTTGACGAGCCCGGTGGCCAGGCCGCAACCTGCGGCGAGCGCCCGTGCGTGAGCGGGTGCCAGAGGAGGCGGCAGCATGGTGACCAGCCAGAACGAGGCAGCGGCCGGGGCCGAGCCCGGTGCCCGGCCCGGTGGTGGCCGGGCGCTCAACCGGGTGGCCCTGGCCAGCTTCGTGGGCACCGCCATCGAGTTCTACGACTTCTACATCTACGGCACGGCCGCCGCCCTGGTCATCAACTCGGCGTTCTTCCCGAACCTCTCGCCGGTGATCGGCACGCTCGCGGCGTTCTCCACGTTCGCGGTGGCGTTCATCGCCCGGCCGCTCGGTTCGCTGCTGTTCGGCCACTTCGGTGACCGGGTGGGCCGCAAGTCCATGCTGGTCGCCTCGCTGCTCACCATGGGCCTGTCCACGGTGGCCATCGGCCTGCTGCCCAGCCACGCCACGATCGGGGTGCTGGCACCCGTGCTGCTGGTGGTGTTGCGCTTCCTGCAGGGACTGGGGCTGGGCGGCGAGTGGGGTGGGGCGGCCCTGCTCGCCGCGGAGTACGCGCCGCGCGGCAAGCGCGGCTGGTACAGCACGTTTCCGCAGATCGGACCGTCCATCGGGTTCTTCGCGGCGAGCGGCGCGTTCCTGGTGCTGTCCAGCCTGCAGAGCGACGAGGCGTTCCGGGCGTGGGGCTGGCGGGTGCCGTTCCTGGCCTCCGCGCTGCTGGTGGTCGTGGGTCTGGTGGTGCGGCTGCGCATCGCTGAGACGCCGGTGTTCGCCGAGGTGATCCGGCGCCAGGAGCGCAGTTCCCTGCCGCTGGTGGACATGCTGCGCACCGCGCCGGTCCGGCTGCTGCTCGGCGGCGGCACGATCATCGTCTCCTACGTGCTGTTCTACATCGCCACCACGTTCGGCCTGTCCTACGCGACCAGCACCCTGCACATCCCGAAGAACACCGTGCTGTTGTTGCAGGTCGTGGCCATCTGGGCGATGGCGGTCGCCACGGTGCTGGCCTGTCGGGCCTCCGACCGGTTCGGCCGGCGCGCGGTCCTGCTGAGCGGGTGCGGGTACGCGGTCGTGGCCGGTCTGCTGTTCTTCCCGCTGCTGGACACCAGGTCGCTGCCGCTGGTCTGCCTGGCCTTCGCCCTGGCCCTGGCCGGGATGGGCTGGGTCTACGGTCCGCTCGGCGCGTTCCTGCCCGAACTGTTCCCCGCCCGGTTCCGGTACTCGGCCTCGTCGTTCGCCTACAACCTGGGCGGGGTGCTCGGCGGTGCGCTGGCGCCCACCATCGCCACCTGGCTGGTCGCCGGGTTCGGGTCCGCCTCGGTCGGCTACTACATGGCCGGCGCGGCCGTGATCAGCCTGCTGTGCGTGCTGGCCCTGCCGGAGACCAGGCAGACCCAGCTGTGACGCGTGCGGGGTCGGCCGCTTCGGCGGCTGGCCTCGCGCGGCCGCTGCCGCGGGCGATCGCCGGTGGTGCGCGACGCGGCGTGGGTCACGTGTGCCTGGTCCCGGCCGGCGGTTGCCCGTAGCGTCGCGGCACGTGGCGATCCAAGCGGTGCTGTTCGACTTCTCCGGTACGTTGTTCCGGTTGGAAAACGAGGCGTCCTGGCTGGGCGGCCTGATGGATGACGCCACCACCCCGTTGGACGCGCGTGCGCAGGCGGAGCTGCTGCACCAGCTGACCGTGCCGACCGGTCCCGCGATCGCGGGGCTGGGTCCGGACGTGCAGCGGGCGTGGCAGCGGCGTGACCTCGACCCGGAGCTGCACCGGACGGTCTACCTGGCGGTGATCGAGGCGGCCGGGGTGCGGGACCGCGCGCTGGCCGAACGGATCTACGAGCAGATGGTCGACCCGGCGAACTGGGTTCCGTACCCGGACGCGGTGGCGGTGCTGCGCCGGCTGTCCGAGGCCGGCCTGGCGGTGGGCGTGGTCAGCAACATCGCCTGGGACATCCGCCAGTCCCTGGACGAGCACGGCGCCAGCGGGTACGTCGACGAGGTCGTGATGTCCTACCAGGTGGGCGCGGTGAAGCCGGAGCCGGAGATCTTCCGGCTCGCCTGCGCGCGGCTGGGGGTGGCGCCGGAGCACGCGCTGATGGTCGGCGACAGCGCCGAGGCGGACGGTGGCGCGGCCGCGGTGGGCTGCGCGGTCGCCCTGGTCGAGCCGCTGCCCACGGCGCAGCGACCGGACGGCCTGGTGGCCGCGCTGACCGCGCGGGGCGTGCTGCGGTAGTCGGTGTGGCGGCAGCCGGTGTGGCGGCCGTCGGGTGTGGCGGCCATGCGGGGGCGGCCGGTGTGGGTGGCGGCCATGCGGGGGAAGCCGTCGCGGGTGGCCGCCGCGTTGGGCCGGCCGGTGCTGGCGCGCGCGTTGTAGCACGATGTTCGGCTGATGCCGTGAGATTCACCCGTTCGGTGTTCGGGTTGTCCACAGCCCTCGGGGTTGTCCCCAGCACCACGTCGTGGGGTGTTTCCGGGCGGGGGTGGCGGATAGGCTGGACCCGGGGTCGCCCCCCTGGGAAGGGTGGGGGTTTGTTCTGGGGTGGGTGACAGCCCGCTGAGCAGCCTGGACGGCGGTTTCGCCGGGGTGTTGGCTCACCGGGCGGACTCGGCCCCACGCTGGGTGAGCGTGCCCGTACCATCTTTGCGTGAGCCTCCACCTCTACGACACCGCAACCAGAAGCGCTCGGGAGTTCCACCCGATGCGGAACGGGACGGCGTCGATCTACGTGTGTGGGGCGACCGTGCAGGGCGTTCCCCACATCGGCCACGTTCGTGGCGCGCTCAACTTCGACGTGTTGCGCCGCTGGCTCGCCCGGGACGGCGCGGACGTGCTGCTGGTGCGCAACGTCACCGACATCGACGACAAGGTGCTGGCCAAGGCCGCGCAGGCGGGCCGCCCCTGGTGGGAGTGGGCCGCCCAGCACGAGCGCGCGTTCGAGGCCGCCTACGACGCACTGGGCTGCCTGCCCCCGTCCATCGCTCCCCGGGCCACCGGGCACGTCACCCAGATGGTGGAGCTGATGCGGCGGCTCATCGACGCCGGGCACGCCTATGCCGAGGCCGGCGACGTGTACTTCTCGGTGAGTTCGTTCCCGGAGTACGGCCAGCTGTCCGGCCAGCGCCTGGACGAGGTGCAGCAGGGCGAGTCCGCGGGCGTTGGCAAGCGCGACCCCCGCGACTTCACGCTGTGGAAGGGCGCCAAGCCCGGCGAGCCGTCCTGGCCGACGCCGTGGGGTCCGGGCCGGCCCGGCTGGCACCTGGAGTGCTCGGCCATGGCCACCGCCTACCTGGGCGCCGAGTTCGACATCCACGGCGGCGGCATCGACCTGGTGTTCCCGCACCACGAGAACGAGCAGGCCCAGTCCAGGGCGGCCGGCGACCCGTTCGCCCGCTACTGGCTGCACAACGCCTGGGTCACCATGAGCGGCGAGAAGATGTCCAAGTCGCTGGGCAACGTGGTGTCCATCCCCCAGATGCTGGACCGGGTGCGCGCCCCCGAACTGCGCTACTACCTGGTCGCGCCGCACTACCGGTCGACCATCGAGTACTCCGAGGCGGCGCTGTCCGAGGCGGTTGCCGCGTATCGTCGCATCGAGGGTTTCCTGCGCCGGGTGGTGCAGCGCGTGGGCGCGGTCGCGCCCGGTGCGCTGACCGCGGAGTTCGTCGCCGCCATGGACGACGACCTGAGCACGCCACAGGCGCTGGCCGCGGTGCACACCGCCGTCCGCGAGGGCAACACCGCCCTGGACGCCGGTGACGACGCGGCCGCACGGGCCGCGGCCGAGGCGGTGCGGGCGATGACCGGACTGCTCGGGCTGGACCCGCTGGACCCGAGGTGGGCCGAGGCGGTGGCCACCGACGCCGGCCCGCGCCGGGCACTGGGCAGCCTGGTGGAGACCCTGCTGGAGGAACGCCAGCGCGCTCGCAAGGACCGTGACTTCGCCACCGCGGACGCCTTGCGGGACCGGTTGGAGGCAGCCGGAATCGCCGTCGAGGACACCCCCGACGGTCCACAGTGGACATTGAAGGACGACTGAGTGCCAGGCAATTCCAGGCGCCGGGGCGCGATGCGCAAGCCCGGCTCGAAAAAGGGCGCGGTCGTCGGCTCCGGCGGGCAGAAGTCCAAGGGTCTGCACGGCAAGGGGCCGACACCCAAGGCCGAGATGCGGCCCGGGCACCCCGCCCAGCGCCGGGCCGCGGCCAAGGCCAAGGTCGCGCAGCAGGCCAAGCAGCGGCGCAAGGGCGCGGCAGAGGCACCGGAACTGATCGCCGGGCGCAACCCCGTGGTCGAGTGCCTGCGCGCCGAGGTGCCGGCGACCGCGCTGTACGTCGCCATGGGCATCGACGCGGACGACCGGGTCGCCGAGGCGGTGCGGCAGGCCGCTGACCGGGGCATCTCCGTGCTGGAGGTGGGCCGTCCCGAACTGGACCGGCTCACCGGCGGCGCCATGCACCAGGGACTGGCCCTGCAGGTGCCGCCGTTCGAGTACGCCCACCCCGACGAACTGCTGGAGACGGCCACCGAGTCCACCGAGCCCCCGCTGCTGGTCGCGCTGGACGGGGTGACCGACCCGCGCAACCTGGGTGCGGTGGTGCGCTCGGCCGCGGCGTTCGGCGCGCACGGCGTGCTGCTGCCGCAGCGGCGCAGCGCCGGCATCACCGCGGTGGCCTGGCGGGCCAGCGCGGGCACCGCCGCCCGGGTGCCGGTGGCCCTGGCCACCAACCTGACCAGGACGCTGCGTGACTGGGCGGCACAGGGCCTGATGGTCGTCGGCCTGGACGCCGACGGCACGGTCACCGTGGACGGGCTGGACCTGGCCACCGGCCCGCTGGTGGTGGTGGTCGGTTCGGAGGGCCGGGGCCTGTCCCGGCTGGTGCGCGAGACGTGCGACCAGACCGTGTCGATCCCGATGGCCGCCGGCGTGGAGTCGCTGAACGCGTCGGTGGCGGCCGGCGTTGTGCTCGCCGAGGTGGCGCGACGCCGCCGCCTGGCCGGCCGGGTCTGACCCGGTCCTGGTCGGGGCGGCGCCCGGCACCGCGCGGCGCGGCGGCGTGCTGGTGGGCGCCGGTGCCACGGCGGTGACGGCTGGACCGGGCCGGTGCGGGCCACCCCTGTGGTGGCGTGCGCCGGCCCCGACGCCGGCCGCCCGAACACGAGCCCGGACCGAACGCGAACCGGCACGAACCCAGACCGAACACGAGCCGGCACGAACCTGGCACGGCACGGACCAGCAGTACGGACCGCACGGCACGGCACGGCACGGCAAAATCCTGGTTCGCGGCCTGCTACCCAGCGAACTCGGTTAGGGTCACTGCTCGCCCCCTCCCCTGCAGCAAGGCACCAGGATGTCGTTCGCCACTCCCCTGTTCCTGTGGTACTTCATGCCGGCGGTACTCGTCGCCGTCCTGATCACCCCGCGGGGCTGGCGCAACGGTGTGGTGGCCCTGGCCAGCCTGCTCTTCTACCTGAGCGCGGCCGGCGCGACCACGCTGCTGCTGTTGGCCTGCATCGTGGCCAACTACCTGGTCGGGCTGCGGCTGGAACCGGACGGGCCCGGTGCCGACCAGCGGGTGCGGCGCCGGCTGTTAATCGGGATCATCGGCTTCGACCTGGCCATGCTGGTGGTGTGGAAGTACGCCGGGTTCGCCACCCAGCAGCTGGCCAACCTGGCCGCGGTCTTCGGCGGGGACTTCCCCGTGACGCACCTGGCGCTGCCGATCGGCATCTCGTTCTACACGTTCCACCACATCTCCTATGTGGTGGACATCTACCGGGGTGAGCGGCCGGCGCTGCGCAACCCGGTCTCGTTCGTCACCTACATCGCGATGTTCCCGCAGCTGGTGGCCGGGCCGATCGTGCGGTTCCGGGAGATCTCCGACCAGCTGCACCAGGAGCGCACGCACCGGCTGGACGACATCGCCGCCGGCTTCCCCCGGTTCGCGCTCGGGTTGTGCAAGAAGGTCATCATCGCCGACTCGCTGGCGCCCATGGTGGACGCCTGCTTCGCCACGCCCTCCAACCAGATGACCTTCGGCATCGCCTGGCTGGGCGCGGTCGGCTACACCCTCCAGCTGTACTTCGACTTCTCCGGCTACTCGGACATGGCCATCGGCCTGGGCCGGATGCTGGGCTTCCGCCTGCCGGAGAACTTCGCCCGGCCCTACTCCTCGGTGACCGTGACCGAGTTCTGGCGGCGCTGGCACATGTCGCTGTCCCGCTGGTTCCGCGACTACGTCTACATCCCGCTGGGCGGCAACCGGCGCGGGGTCGGCCGGACCTACCGCAACCTGTCCATCGTGTTCGTGCTGACCGGGTTCTGGCACGGCGCGAACTGGACGTTCCTGGTGTGGGGTGTCTACCACGGCGCGCTGCTGGTGATCGAACGCGGTTTCGGCTGGGACCGCACCCCGACCAGCCTGGCCGGGCGGATCGCGCGCCGGGTGCTCACCCTGCTGCTGGTGGTGTTCGGCTGGGTGTTCTTCAAGGCGCCGGACATGGGCCAGGCCCTGAGCATGCTGGGCCACATGCTGCTGCCCGACTTCGGTGGGTTGACCGACGCGGTGGACACGGCACTGACCAACCAGCGGCTGGTGATCCTGCTGCTGTGCGCACTGGTGGTGTTCCTGCCGACGCAGCCCGTCACCGGCCCGTTCCTGGAGTCGGCCCGGGGGGTGCCCGCGGCCACGCTGCGGGTGGCGGTGATGACGGTCGGGCTGGTCTACGCGGCGATCCTGATCGCCAGCGGCACGTTCAGCCCGTTCCTCTACTACCAGTTCTAGGTGGGGACCGGTGTGGCGCGTCTCCGCCAGAGCCGTTCGGCTGGTGCGTGGGTGGGACCGGTCACGCCGCACCCTCCAGCCGTGACCACGAAGAGTTATCGACCTACTCTGTTTAGGTACACCCTTAGCTGCGGTAGCGAATGAACTGGCAGTAGCTTCTACCTTTCGAGGTGGGGACAAGCATTTCGTAAAGGGGTTAGGTGGCTGGGTCAGCAGCGCGGACGAGCCGGCGGGGACCGTGAGGCCGACAGGCTCTGTCCGGGCCGTCCTGGCCCACCGGGAGTTCCGGGGGCTGTGGATCTCGGCAACCGTGTCAACCGTGGGTGACCAGCTCGCGGTTGTCGCGCTGTCCCTGCTCGTCTACGCCCGCACCCAGTCCGCGGCGTGGACCGCGACCAGCTACGCGCTGACCATGCTGCCCACCCTGGTCTCCGGTCCGCTGCTGGCCTGGCTGGCCGACCGGTACCCGCGGCGCGCGGTGATGGTGTGCTGCGCGTGGGCGCAGGCGGCGCTGATGGCCGTCATGGCCCTGCCCGACCTGCCGCTGCCCCTGATGATCGTGCTGCTGGTGGCCGTGCAGATGATCGCGTCACCGTTCCTGGCCGCGCAGGAGGCCACCCTGCCGCTGGCCCTGCCGGCCAGGGACTACGACCACGGGGTGGCGCTGTTCGGGTCCTCCGCCGACATCGCGCAGATGGTGGGGCTGGCCAGTGCCGGCCTGGTGGTGACCGCGGCGGGCCCGCACACCGCCCTCGCCGTCAACGCGGCGACGTTCGTCCTGGTCGCGGTGCTGGTGCAGGTGACGTGCGTGGCCAGGCCGGCGGCCGACCCGAGCCGGGCGGCCCGTGCCGGTGCCCCGGAGGGCGGGGACCGCGCGGGCGCCCCGGGCGCTGTCCCTGGGGACGGTGGGGCGGCCAGGACGAGCGCGTTGGCGGTGATCCTGGGCAGCCCGCTGCTGCGGTCGACCCTCGGGCTGCGGTTGCTGGCCGGGTTCGCCATGGTGCCCGAGGGCCTGGCCGTGCCACTGGCCGACCGGCTCGGCACGCCGTGGGCGGCCGGGCTGCTGCTGGCCGTCGAACCCGCCGGGAACGTGCTCGGCGTGCTGCTGCTCTACCGGCTGGTGCGCGACGACCGGGCGCGCGAACGGCTGGTCGGCCCGCTGGCGGTGGTCTCCCTGGCGCCGCTGATCGGCTTCGCACTGCACCCGAACCTGCCGGTGACCCTGGTGTTGTTGCTGGTGGCGGCCATGGCCGGGGCGTACCACACGCCCGCCAGAGCGGTGTGGGGGCGATCGGTGCCCGACGCCTACCGGGGGCGGGCACACGGCATCGCCCGCACGGCGCTGCGGGCCAGTCAGGGAGGTGGCATGGCGGTCGGGGGTGGCGCCGCCCAGCTCGCCGGGTCGGTCACCACCGCGCTGGCCGGGGCTGGCGTGTTGGGTGTGTTGCTGGCCTGGTACGGGGCCCTGTCCTGGCGTCGGCTGCACCGCATGGCCAACACTGGGACATCGGCGTAGGCACTGGCACCTTCACCACTCACGGTTGCGTGACATAACGTCTTATCTCATCTCTCACCAGGAGTGACTAGGGACAACGACAACGGGATCACCACTCGCGGTTGCGCAGCACGCTGATCACCCCCGACCGGGAGCAGGGTTTCACAGGAGTCCTCGTAGATATACACCGTCAGGTAAGTAGTTTGACCGACGCAAGCCAAGACGAAGCCAAGCACATGCCTCTACTGCCCACCAGATGGGCGATCTGGTCGCTGCCGGCCAGAGCCATTGCCTATCTCCTGAGCGTGGAGGCGGTGGTATTGGTCGGTGTGGTCTGGATGCTGTCCAACGACCACCTGCCCACCACCGGTGACTGGGTCCGGACCGCGACGCTGGCCACGGCCAGCCTGGCGCACCACATCGCGGTCCGCCGTGCCGAGGAGGAGCGTCGGGACAGCGCACGCGGCCCGCACATGGACCTGACCTCGGTCTGGACCTTTGCCGCGGTTCTCGTGCTGCCAAGTGTGTGCACCGTCACGTTGATCATGCTCATCCGGATGCTCATCCAGCCGATCGCCCGGCGCAAGCTGTACCAGCTGGTGTTCAGCACGGCCGAGATCCTGGCCAGTGTGCTGGCGGTGCGGGTGTTGATCAAGCTGACCGGGGTGGCCGTGCACCCCAGCGCGACCGGACTGGACGACCTGGTGATGGTGGTCGTGCTGGCTGTCGCCGCGGTCATCTACGGCGGCATCCAGGCGGTGGCCGTGGGCGGTGCGATCAAGCTGACCCAGCCGGGCACCCGGTGGCGGCAGGTGCTGGGCTCCCGGGAGGACAACCTGCTGGAGGTGACCACCCTGGGCGCCGGCGCGCTGCTCGGGGTGCTGATGACCGGCCACTGGGCCGCGGCGCTGCTGGCCGTGGTGCCGGTGAGCATGGCCAACATCATGCTGGACCGCACCCGCCAGCGGCACGCCTACCTGCACCGGCTGCTCGGTGAGCAGCAGCAGTTGCTCGACGAGCAGCAGCAGCGCCACCAGCAGCTCACCGAGGACGCGCACACCGACTACCGCACCGGCCTGCTCAACTCCAACGGGCTGGCCGAGTACGGCGAGCGGCTGGCCCAGCGCTGCCTGCAGGACGGCCAGGAGGTCACCGTGCTGGTGATCGACCTCGACCACTTCAAGTCGATCAACGACACCTGGGGCCATCCGGCCGGCAACGCCGTGCTGGCCGAGGTGGGCCGGGTGCTGCGGGAGAAGTTGCGGCCGGACGACCTGGCCGCGCGCGACGGCGGCGAGGAGTTCGTGGTGGTGCTCGCCGACACCAGCACCAGCGAGGGCGTTGTGGTGGCCGAGCGCATCCGCTCCGCCATCGCCACGCTGACCGTGATCACCAAGGACAAGCGGCACAACCTGATCTCGCTGCGCGGCCGCAGCAGCGCCGACCCGCTCGGCGGGCGGAGCGGCCCCAAGGCGATCTCCGCGTCGATCGGCCTGGCCACCATCCCCAACTGCGGCACCAGCCTCGGCATGGCCCAGCACTCCGCGGACACGGCGGTGTACGAGGCCAAGGAGCGGGGCCGCAACCAGGTCTGGGTGGCCCGCCAGGACGGCGGTGGCCTGCGGATGTGCCCGGCCGACGCGTTCTCCGAGGCCGAGCAGGACGGCGGCGACGACCGCAGGGGACCGGGGCCGGGTGGCCCGACCGGCCGGTCCGGCAGCGGGTCGTCCGATGCCGCGCTCGCGTCCTGACCGAGCGGCCAAGCGGGGTCGAGCTGGGCTGCGCCGGGTCGGGCCGGGGTGGGCTGGGGCTAGCGCACCGCCGCTTCGGTCCAGGCGCGGTCCAGGATCTCGGTGACGGTCTGCTCCACGGTGTGCGTGGACGTGTCCAGCCACAGGCCCAGCCGCGGGGTGTCCTGGCGCAGCCCCTCGTCCAGCTGCTGCACCGTCCACGTCCCGTACGCCTTCTTCGTCCGGCCCGCCTCCCTGGCGGCCACCGCCTCCTGGCTCGGCGCGAGCACCACGAGCAGCAGTGGCCGACTGTGGATCTGCTCGACGAGGTGGCGCAGTTCCGCACCGAGCACCACGTCCTGCGCCACCACGGTGAAGCCGGCCTGGAAGTAGGTGTCGGCCGCCTGCGCGGTGAGTCGGTGCCGCAGTCGGAGCTGGGCGACCGCGTCGGCGTGCTGTTCCGGGGTCATGTCGGCGCCACCGTTGACAATCATGCGGCGGAACGTGTCGCCACGCAGGTGCACCGACTTCGGCAGGCGCTCGGCCAGCGCCTGGGCCACGGACGACTTGCCGGCCGCCTGGATGCCGGTGATCAGCACGACGGCCTGGGAGATACCTGACATTCGCCCATGATCCACCGGGCATTCCACCCGCCGCGACACATTTCCGGCCCGGGTGCGTCCCCCGTACGACCTCCGCCGGTGCCGGCGGCGTGACGTGAGCAGGTTGACACCGAGCGGTCAGCGCGAGCGCGGATCGGCTGGCGCAGCCAGACGAGAGCCTGGTTGACACCGAGGGGGCGGCGGCAGGTGAGCGATCGGGACGCCGCGTTCGCAGTTCAGCGACTGGGTCAACGGGACGGCACGAGCCGGGCGTACCAGGCCGGCGTTTGGCGTGGTCCGGGCCGACAACGGCAGTGACACCGGGGTCGGCGAGCTGTCACCGAGGTGTACCCGGCCAACGACACGCTGCCCACGGATCCGCGCGACTGGCCGAACTGGCCGCGGCCGCCGGCTCGCCGTGCGGTGAGCCGGCGGCGGGGAGGACCGGTGGTGGCGCGCCCGCCGTGTGCTCCCCGTTCCGCCGCGGTGCCCCTGCCTGACTGGGAAAAGCCCGGTTTGACGCAAGGCGAACGGTCAGTCGGGATACCGTGAGCGGGTGACGGTGTTCGGGCGGCAGCACATACCCAACCTGCGGCAACAGGGCGCCGGCCCACAGCAGGGCCTCGACCGGCCGCAGCCGGCCCCCGGTCAGCCCCGGCAGGGCCTTGGGCAGCCCAGGCATCCGGGTCTCGGCCAGCCGGGGCAGCGGCCCGGTGTCCCACTGCCCGGCCCGCAGCAGCCCGGTGCGGGCCAGCCCGGCCCCGGTCCGGTGGGTCCCGGCCAGCAAGCCGGTCCGGGCCAGGCAGGTCCCGGCCAGCAAGCCGGTCCAGGCCAGGCAGGTCCAGGCCAGCCGGGTACCGGTCCGGCCAGGCCGGTCCAGCCGCAGCAGGGTCCTGGGCCCCGGCAGCCGGGGCGGGCCTGGTGGCGGCCACCGGCCGCGCTGCCACCCGTGCACGAGGCGTGGCTGCCCCGGGAGCACGCGCTGCACCGGCCCCGACACGGCGGCCGGCAGTGGACCGCGCTGGTGTGCGCGTCGATCTTCTTCGCGGTTCCGGTGCTGTCGGTGATGTTCGGTGCCCGCCCGGCCGAGATCGAGAACCGCCCGCCGGCCGAGTTCCCCAGTCTGAGCCAGGGGTGGGGGTTCTTCACCGGCCTGAGCCAGTGGGCCACCGACCACCTGGTGTTCCGGGCGGCGGCGGTGCAGGCGGCCGACGGGATCAGCCGGGGCGTCTTCGGTGAGCCGGCCCCGTTCGACCAGGGCGACAACGACCAGAGCGGGCCGCTGACCGGCAGCACCGGCGACACCAGCCAGACCACCCAGCCCGGCCAGAGCCAGCCCGGCGGCGCCGACGGCGACAGCACCCAGCCCGCACCGGGCGGCGTCGACCCCAACGTCAACGGCCGGGCCGTGGAGGGCAAGGACGGCTGGCTGTACTACAGCCGGGACATGGACGCCAAGTGCAACCCGGCCCAGCCGCTGGACCAGACGATCCAGCAGGTGCAGCGGCTGCGCCAGGTGGTGGAGGCGTCCGGCCGGCGGTTCGTGTTCGTGGTCGCCCCGGACAAGACCACGATGGTGCCGGAGACCCTGCCCGACGACTACCCGAACAAGGAGTGCGCGCAGCAGGCCACCGCCCAGTTCTGGCAGCGGGTGCCGACGGAGACCGGCGCGCTGGACATCCGCCAGCGGCTGGAGGACGAGGAGGCCAGCATCCACCGCGTGGTCTACCACAAGCTGGACACGCACTGGACCGACGAGGCCGGGATCGTGCTGGCCAAGGCGGTCGCGGAGCAGGTCAGGCCCGGGGTGACCGCCACCTGGCAGGACAGCGAGGGCCAGTCCTGGCAGACCAAGGCCGACCTGCCCCCGTTGCAGGGCCGCACCGGCACCAAGTCGGGCCACTTCTACCGGCTGCGGCCGGACGGCTCGGAGAACCGCACCCAGTCCATGCCGGAGTCGTTCAACTCGCAGGTGGTGCGCTTCTCCACGCCGCCGATCACCGGCACGGTCAGCGACCGGGTCGGCTGGCTCGGTGACTCGTTCACCCTGCCGACCGGCCCCTACCTGGGCGCCGCGTTCAACGACATCTCCCTGGTGCACTACCAGGTGCTGGCCGACCACACCGACGACGTGATCAACATGCTGACCGACCGGCAGGTGATCGCGGTCGAGGTGGTCGAGCGCACGCTGGCCAGCGGCTCGGTGCCGTTCCTCAACCCCTCGTTCATCGACAGGCTCGGCCAGGCCCTGGCCGCCCACCCGGTCAACTGACGCCGGGGCCCCGGGCCGATCCGGCCCGGGGTCACCCACATGGCCCTGCGTGAAGTGTCAACTCAGGGGGTTTGCAACGTCAACTCGCGCGTTTGCTGGGGGGAAGTGGCGGGGCGGCGGTGGGTGCGCACCGCGCTGATCACCCGGCAGGCCAGGTAGATCAGGAACGAGATGGCCGTGACGAACGCGCTCACCGGCGCGCCCGGGGCCAGCGACAGCACGATCCCGCCCAGCACCGACACCTCGGCGAACACCACGGACAGCACCGTGGCGCGCACCGGGCTGGCGGTGACCCGGCAGGCCGCGGCGGCCGGGGTGACCATGAGCGCCAGCACCAGCAGTGACCCCACGGTCTGCACGCCCAGCGCGGTGGCCACGCCCACCAGCACGGCGAACACCGGGGCCAGCAGCCGCGCCGGCACGCCCCTGGCCGCGGCCACCTCCGGGTCGACGCTGGCGAACAGCAGCGGCCGGTAGATCACCGCGAGCACGGCCAGCACCAGCACCGCGCACACCGACAGCAGCAGGATGCTGGCGAAGTCCACGCCCACGATCTGGCCCACCAGCAGCCCGAACTTGTTGGACATCCGGCCGGGGTAGAACCACAGCAGCAGCACGCCGAGGCCGAGCCCGAAGGCCAGCACCGCGCCGATCACCGAGTCGTGCTCGGAGGTGCGCCGGCTGAGCAGGCCCAGGATGAGCGCGGCCACCACCGCGCCGGCCAGCGCGCCGAAGCCGACGCCGATGCCCAGCAGCAGCGCGGCGGCGCCGCCGGTGAACGCCAGCTCACTGGTGCCGTGCACGGAGAAGGCCATGTTGCGGCTGATGATCAGCGGCCCGAGCACCCCGGCGACCAGGCCGAGCACGGCCGCGGCGAGCAGCGCGTTGCGCACGAAGTCCAGCTGTAGCAGCTGTGCGGTCAGGGCGAAGTCGAAGAGCTTGTCCATCTGCGCGTCCTACCGTCCTACCTGCCGCTCGCTCACTGCTCGGTGCCGCCGGTCGCGGCCATCGGGTGGTGCGGCTGGTCGGCGCCGGCCGCGCCCTGCGCCCCGACCACCACGATCTGGCCGCGCACCCGCACCACGTCGATGTGCGTCCGGTACAGCTCGGACAGCGTCTCCGAGGTCATCACCTCGTCCGGGGTGCCCACCCGGAACCGCCCGTCGACCAGGTACAGCACCCGGTCGACCAGGGGCAGCACCGGGTTGATCTCGTGGGTGACGAACAGCACCGCGGTGTTGGCCGCCCGCCGGCGGGCGTCGATCAGCTCGCTGACCGCGCGCTGGTGGGCCAGGTCCAGCGACAGCAGCGGCTCGTCGCACAGCAGCACCTCGGGGTCGCCGACCAGGGCCTGGGCCACCCGCAGCCGCTGCTGCTCGCCCCCGGAGAGCAGGCCGACCGGCTGGTCGGCGTACCCGGTGGCGCCCACCGCGGCCACGGCCTGGTCCACCCGCCGGGCGCGGTCCCGCCGGTTGCGCAGCCCGATGCCCCAGCGGTGCCCGTCCAGGCCGAGGCCGACCAGGTCCCGGCCGCGCAGGGTGAGGCCGCGGCTCATCGCCTTCTGCTGCGGGATGTACCCGATGCGGCGGCTGCCCCGGCCGGGCGGGCCGCCGGCCACGGTGACCGACCCGGCGGACAGCTCCTGCTGGCCGAGCAGCACCCGCAGCAGGCTGGTCTTGCCCGAACCGTTGGGTCCGAGCACGGCCAGGAACTCCCCGGGGGCGATGTCCAGGTCGAGGCCGGACCAGAGCACCCGGGTGCCGTAGCTCAGCTCGGCGCCGCGCAACGCCACGGCGGGCCGGTCCGCCGCGGGCCCGGCGGTCGCCGGCTGGCCCGCCGTGGCCCCGGCCGCCGTGGTTCCGACCGCGGGGGGCTGGGCCGACGACCGGACATCCGGGTGCGCCGTCATTGCTTGGCCACCGCCTCCGCCAGGGCATCTACTTGCTTGCTCATCCAAACAACGTAGTCGGTGACGCCCTCGGGCAGGCTCTCGGTCACGTCCACCACGGGCAGGCCGGCCGCCCTGGCCTTGTCGCCGAGCTGGGTGGTGACCGGGGACTCGGTCTGCGCGTTGTTCACCAGCAGCGCCACCTGCTTGCCGGTGACCATGTCGTTGACCTGCGCGATCGCCGCGGCCGGCGGGTCGGTCTCCTCCTCGATCGCCTCGGAGAAGTCCTCGGGCGTTGCGTCGGTCAGGCCGGCCGAGGCCAGCAGGTAGCCGGCGACCGGCTCGGTGGCCAGCACCCGGGTGTTCGGGTGCTCGGCGCCGATCCGCTCCACCTTGGTCAGCAGCTCGTCGATCTTGGCGTCGAAGTCCCTGGCGTTGGCCGCGAAGGTGTCCCTGGCCTCCGGCTTGACCGCGCCCAGCTCCTCGGCGGCCTTGTCGGCCACCTTCTTGACCGTGGGCAGGTCGTACCAGACGTGCTCGTTGCCCCCGCCGTGGTCATGGCCGTGGTCGTGCCCGTGGTCGTGGTCGTGGTCGTGGTCCGCGTCCGCCCCGGCCGCACCCGACTCGGCCGCGCCGGACTCCGCAGCGCCCGACTCCGCAGCGCCCGACTCGGGCGACTCGTGCCCGGCCTCGGTCGAGCCGCCCGACTCGCCGGACCCGGCCAGGTCCACGGCCACGATCTTCCTGGCGTCCTTGCCGGAACCCTCCAGCAGCTTGGCGAAGAAGTCGTCGTAGCCGCCGCCGTTGTAGACGGCCAGCTTGGCGTTGGTCAGCGCGGCGGCGTCGGCCGGGGCGCTCTCGTAGGAATGCGGATCGGCCGACGGACTGTTGATGATCGAGGTGACCTCGACCTGGTCACCACCAACGGCCTGGATCACGCTGCCCCAGACGTTGGTCGAGGCCACCACCTTGATCTTGGTGGGGTCGCCGGCCGCGTCGCCACCGGTGCCGGTGGAGCTGCCGCACGCCGAGAGGGTGAGCGTGGACAGGGCAAGACCGGCCAGCGCGGCCCCTGTGCGGCGGTATCTCAGGGTCATCCGGGCGCTCCTCGACACAGCGTGAAACTCATAATGGAAACCGTTGTCGAGTTCAGTTTAGAACACACGGTGCCCGGTAGTCCTACTAATGGGTGATAGACGTGCCACGTTTCAGCGGAACTTGATCACCAAACTGTGCGGACCGTGAGCGGCGGGGTACGCAAAACCGACGACCCCCGCCCGGACCGGGACGGGGGTCGTCGGAGACTCGGATCTGGGACCCGGTTCTGGCCGCTCGCGGCCAGGCACCGGCTGAGCGCTCAGGCGGACAGGCGCTTGCCGCTCTCCGGGTGGAACAGGTGGATCTCGCTGTTGTCGCGCACCGCGACCTTGACCTTCTGGCCGAACGCCGGGGGCGTGCGGGAGTCGACGCGCACGATGAACCGCTCGGACGCGTCACCGATCCGGACGCTGCCGTACACGTAGGCGTCCGCGCCCAGTTCCTCGACCAGCTCGACGGTCAGCTCCATGCCGTCCTCGTCGGCACCGGCCAGGTGCAGCGCCTCCGGCCGCACACCGAAGGTGACCTCGGTCAGGCCCTCGGCGGCCACGCTGTCCAGCACGGTCCGGGGCAGCGGCACGACCAGCCCGTCCAGCTGCGCGCCCTCGGCGGTCAGCGGCACGGTCTTCAGGTTCATCGCGGGCGAGCCCATGAAGCCGGCCACGAACGCGTTGGCCGGGCGCTCGTACAGCTCACGCGGGGTGTCGCACTGCTGGAGCAGGCCGTCCTTGAGCACCGCGACCCGGTGGCCCATGGTCATGGCCTCGACCTGGTCGTGGGTCACGTAGATGGTCGTGGTGTCCAGCCGCTTCTGCAGCGCGGCGATGTTGGCGCGGGTCTCCACGCGCAGCTTGGCGTCCAGGTTGGACAGCGGTTCGTCCATCAGGAACACGCTGGGCTCGCGCACGATGGCCCGGCCCATGGCCACGCGCTGGCGCTGACCACCGGAGAGCGCCTTGGGCTTGCGGTCCAGGTACTTGGTCAGGTCCAGCATCTTGGCCGCCTCGGCGACCTTGTCCTTGATCTGCTGCTTGGGCACGCCCCGCAGCTTGAGCGCGAAGCCCATGTTCTCGGCCACGGTCATGTGCGGGTACAGGGCGTAGGACTGGAACACCATGGCGATGTCCCGGCCCTTGGGCGGCACGTTGGTGACGTCCTTGCCGCCGATCTCGATGGCACCCTCGTCCACGTCCTCCAGCCCGGCCAGCATCCGCAGCGCCGTGGACTTCCCCGAACCCGACGGACCGACCAGAACGAGGAACTCACCGTCTGCCACGTTCAGCTCAAGCTGATCAACAGCGCGCACCGGAGGGCTTCCGGGAAACACCCGGGAAGCGTTGACGTAGGCGACCTCGGCCATGAGACGTCCCTTTCACTGTGATGCGTGTCCCGTCAAGGTATATCGAGAAAGCGCTTTCGTCAGCCCCTCGGGCGACACATAATTCCCCTAGCCCTCACGGAGAGTGCGCGATTGTTACCCGACCGCGACCTGGATCTTTCTCGATCCCGTTCGCCTCACCCCTTGACCCCGCCCGAGGCCAATCCGCTCACCAGGAAACGCTGAACGAGGTAGAACACCAGCACGGCCGGGATCGCGACCAGAATGGACGCCGCCGCCAGGTGACCCCACTCGGTCCGGTTCTGCTGCGAGAACACCTGCAGGCCGACCGCCAGTGTTTTCGACTCGTCCGCCGCGGACAGCAGTGCGGACGCGAACGCCACCTCACCCCAGGCGGTCAGGAACGAGTAGAACGCGGTCACCGCCAGTCCCGGCCGGGCCAGCGGCAGCACCAGCCGCCAGAACACCCCGAACGGCGACAGCCCGTCCACCCGGCCGGCCTCGTCGATGTCCACCGGGATGGTGTCGAAGTACCCCTTGAGCATGTAGGTGCAGAACGGCACCGCCGTGGTGCAGTACACCAGCACCAGGCCGAACGTGGTGCCCTGCAGGCCCAGCGCGATCAGGATGTTGTACAGCGGCACGATCAGCACCGCGAACGGGAACATCTGCATCACCAGGAAGCCCAGCAGCAGCGACCGGTGACCGGGGAAGCGGAACCGGCTGACCGCGTACCCGGTGGTGGCCGACAGGAAGACCCCGAGCACCGTGGTGAGCAACGCGATCAGCACCGAGTTGCCGAACCAGGCGAGGAAGTTCCCGCGCTGTCCGGACAGGACGTCCACGTAGTTGTCCAAACTGGACTCGTTGAACAGGCTCGGGGTGGCCTCCACCGCGCGCGCGTCCGGTTTGAACGAGGTCACCAGCACCCAGAACACCGGGAAGACCGCGACCAGCGAGGCGGTGATCAGCGCGCCGTGCAGGCCGACGCTGGCCAGCCGGGACCGCTTGGCCCGGCTGGCGCGCCCGCGGTTGCCGGCGGCGGCCTCCTGCCCGGCGGCGCGCAGTGCGGCGGCGTCAACGGTCATCGTGCTCCGCCCTCCTGACTTCGTGGTTTCCCTTGTCCGACAACGAAAACTGCCGCACCGACCTCACAGCGTCTCCCCCTGCCGGCGCAGCACGCCCCGGTAGAACAGCGCGAACACCAGCAGCACCGACAGGATCAGCGCGCCGTAGGTGGAGGCCACCGCGTAGTCCCGGCTGGCCCCGGCGAAGAACCGCTCGAACGCGTAGGTGATCAGCGTGCGGGTGTACGGGTTCATGCCGGTGACCAGGTAGATCACCGCGAACATGTTGAACGTCCAGATCACCCCGAGCAGCACCACGGTGCTGGTCACCGAGCGCAGCCCGGGCAGGGTCACGTGCCGGAACCGCTGCCAGGGCGTGGCCCCGTCGATCTCGGCCGCCTCGTAGAGGTCACCCGGGATCGACTGCAGGCCACCGAGCAGCGCGATCATGTTGAACGGCACGCCCACCCAGACGTTGACGATGATCACCGCGACCAGCGCCAGGTTGGACTGGCCCAGCCACACCGGTTCGGGCAGGCCCAGCGCGCGCAGCGTCTGGTTGATGATCCCGAACTGGGAGTTGAACATGTACTTCCAGGCGAACGAGCTGATGAACGCCGGCACCGCCCACGGCAGGATCAGCAGCACCCGGTACAGCGCGCGCGCCCGCATCGGCCGGTTGAGCAGCAGCGCCAGCCCCAGGCCGATGGTGACGTGCAGGAACACGCAGCAGAAGGTCCAGATCACGGTGCGCAGCAGGGTGGCCCAGAACGAGCCGTAACTGGAGTCGCCGGACAGCACGTTGGCGTAGTTGCGAAAGCCCACCGACACGTAGCCGGCCACCCGGTCCAGCAGCGGGTTGGCGATGTTGGCCTCGTTGATGTCGGTGAAGGTGAAGTAGATGCCCTGGACCAGTGGGATCAGCACCAGGACGGCGGTGACCACCACGACGGGCAGCACCATCGCGTAGGCGTACCAGTAGCGGTCGAGAAACCTCCGCACCGCGCTCTCCTCAGCCCTGGGCGTAGTCGGGGACGACCTGGTCGTGGTAGGTCTTGGCGAGTTCGTCGAGCGCCGCCTTGGGCTGCTTGGTCCCGGCGAGCACGTCCGCGTAGGAGATCTTCATCGGGTCGAACAGCTGGCCGCCCTCGGGCACCCACGGCCGGGCGTGCGCCTGTTCGACCACCGGGGCGAACGCCGCCACCACGCTCTGCGCCTTGACCTCGGGGTTGTCGTAGACGGACTTGCGGGTGGGCAGCAGGCCCAGCTCCTTGGCCACGGTGGCCTGGGACTCGGCACTGCTCATGCAGGCGATGAACTTGGTGGCGGAGTCCTTGGCCCTGGTGCCCTGCCTGATCACGTAGTCGTGCCCGCCGACCGGCGCGCTGCCCTTGCCCTCGGTGGCGCCGGGCACGGGCGCGATGCCCAGGTTGGCCGGGTCGGTGAACGCCTCGCCCTTGAGCAGGTCGACCACGGCCCACGGCCCGTCGACCACCATCGCCACCTGGCCGGCGGCGAACGCGGCCTTCATGTTGTTGTAGGAGTTGGTCTGGTCCAGCGCGGTCTGCGCGGCGCCGGAGTCGATCAGGTCCTTGGCGGTGCTCAGCGCGCGCACGTTCTGCTCGGAGTTCACCACGATCTTCTTGTTGGCGGTGTCGAGCAGGTCGCCGCCCTCGCCGTAGATGAACGGCAGCGCGTAGTAGGCGTCGTTGTTGACGAAGAACGTCTTGGTGCCACCGAGTTTGGCCGCCGCGGCCTTGATCTCGGCCCAGGTCCTGGGCGGCTCGACGCCCGCGTCGGCGAGCAGCTTCTTGTTGTACAGCAGCGCGAGCGTGTCGGTGACCTGTGGGACGCCGTAGGTCTTGCCGTCGTACTTGGTGGACCCCAGTGGCACGTCGAGGAAGTCGCCGGTGTCCTTGGCCAGGTCGGTGGCGGACAGGTCGGCGATCAGCCCGTTCTTGGCCAGCTGGGCGACCCAGGCGACCTCGGCGCGCAGCACGTCCGGGCCCTGCCCGCCCTGCGCCGCGGTCTTGTAGTTGGGCAGCGCCTGGTCGAACGCGACCTGCTCGACCTTGACCTGGTAGCCGCCCTTGGTCGCGCAGTCCTGGGCGAGTTTGGCGAACACCGGGTGCTCGCCGGAGCCGCTGGTGTCCCAGAAGACCACCTGGCCCGAGTCCCCGCCGCCGTTGGAGGCACCGCCACCGCACGCGGTGAGCACCAGTGCCCCGGACAGGCCGGCCGCCACCGCCGTCATGAGGGTTGTGCGTCGCATCGTTGCTCTCGTTCCCTCCACGTTGAGCGGTTCGGGGCCCGCTGCCAGGCGGTCGCCGAACCAGGACTTGCAATAATTTGCGTTACAGGTGACGCGGATTTCATACCCGTTGACTGCGCAAGGTCAAGAGTTTCCGCGTAACCAAGCCGTAACGGCGCACACACCGTGACCGCCACCGGTGGTTCCGCAAAGTCTTGATTGCAAAAATTTGCTGCGAAGGGCAGGCTGCTCGCGAACGACGTGGCAAGGGAGGAACCGTGTCCGGTCTGGCCGACATCGCCAGGGCAGCCGGGGTGAGCATCTCGACGGTGAGCCGAGTGCTGAACCGGCGGGCCGGGGTCAACGAGGAGACCAGGCAGCGGGTGCTCGCGGTGCTCGCCGAACAGCCCTACACCCCGCGCGGCCTGGGCGCCCTGCAGCGCACCGGCGTGATCGGCCTGCTCGTGCCGGAGCTGTCCAACCCGGTCTTCCCCGCGTTCGCCGAGGCGCTGGAGACCAGGGCGGCGCGGCTGGGCTACTCCTCGCTGCTGTGCAACACCCGCTCCGCCGCGATCCGCCGCGAGGGCCCGGCCGAGTCCCGGCCACCCGCCGCCCGCACCAGAACACCCGTGCCGACCTCCCTGGGTGAGGAGGAGTACGTGCGGATGCTGCTGGCCAGGGGCGTCGAGGGGATGGTGTTCGTCTCCCCGGAGATCACCAACGTGGAGGTCCCGCTCGGCGAGGCGCCCAAACCCAGCTACTACGCCAAACTGCTCGCCGACGGCGTGCAGATGGTGTTCGTCAACGGGGCCACGCCGTCGCTGGACGTGCCCGACGTGACCGTGGACGAGCAGCTGGCCGGCTACCTGGCCACCCAGCACCTGCTGGAGCTGGGCCACCGCCGCATCGGGTTCGTGTCCGGGCCGTCCCGGTCGCTGCCGTCCCGGCTCAAGCGCGCCGGCTGGGCGGCGGCGCTGGAGGAGGCCGGGCTGCCCGCGGAGGCGGAGTTCGTGGCGCACGCCCCGTTCGCGGCCGAGGGCGGCGGCGCGGCCGTGGCCCGACTGCTGGACACGGTGCGGCCCACCGCGGTGATCTGCTCGTCCGACCACATGGCCATGGGCGTGCTGCGCCAGGCCCACCAGCGCGGCCTGTCCGTGCCCGGCGACCTGTCCGTGGTGGGCTTCGACGACATCCCGCTGGCCGCGTACTGCTCGCCCGCGCTGACCACCCTGGCCCAGCCCATCGAGGAGATGGCGGCGGCCGCCGTGGACGAGTTGGTGCACCGGCTTGACCCAGATGGACGACACCGCACCAACGGCAACTACACGAGGGTTTTCCGCCCCAAACTGGTGGTCCGCGAATCCACCGCGCCACCGCGCTCAATATCCTAGAGGTCTACACCAATTGGAGCGTCAAGCAACTCGCTGAGCTGCGGCGACAAGCTTCCGAGGGACACGCGTCACCACGACTTCTGAAAATGGTTCTGTACCGTTACGGTCTTTACATGGCGAGGTCTATGCATGTGAGGCGACCCGCGACGCTGGCTTCCCTGGCCGCGGAGCTGGGCGTCTCCCGGACAACGGTGTCCAATGCCTACAACCGCCCCGACCAGCTCTCCCCAGAGCTGCGGCGCAGGGTCCTGGAAACGGCGCGCCGCCTCGGCTACCCCGGGCCCGACCCGGTCGCCAGGTCGCTGCGCACCCGCAAGGCAGGCGCGGTCGGCCTGCTGCTGACCGAGAACCTCTCCTACGCGTTCCGCGACACGCACGCGCTGACCTTCCTCGAAGGTCTCGCGCTGGCGTGCGAGGACGCCGGGCAGGGCCTGCTCATGGTGCCGGCCAACCCCGAGCGGGAGGACGTCGCCGCCGTGCACCGGGCCGGGGTGGACGGGTTCGTGGTCTACTCCGTGCCCGACGACGACCCCCACCTGGCGGCGGTGCTGGAGCGGCCGGTCCCCACGGTCGTCTGCGACCAGCCGGAGCTGGACACCGTGGACCGGGTCGGCATCGACGACCAACTCGCCATCACCCACCTCGCCAGGCACCTGCTCGACCTCGGCCACCGCCGCATCGGCGTGGTGTGCATGCGCCTGGCCAGGGACCGCAACGACGGCTTCGTGTCCCTCGACCGCCAGCAGGCCGCCCACTTCCACGTGCAGCGCGCCCGCCTCGCCGGCCTGGCGGCGACCTTCTCGGCGGCCGGCGTGGACTGGACCCAGGTGCCGGTGGTCGAGCGCTTCGACCACACCACCGCCAGCGGCGAGTCGGCCGCCGCGCAGATTCTGGACCGCGACCCCGGCATCACCGCGCTGATCTGCACCTCGGACATCCTCGCCCTCGGCGCCCTGACCGAGGCCCGCCGCCGCGGCCTGCGCGTGCCGCACGACCTGACCGTCACCGGCTTCGACGGCATCCCCGAAGCCGACCGCGCCGGCCTGACCACGGTCCGCCAGCCGGTCCTCGAAAAGGGCCGCGCCGCCGGCAAGCTCCTGTTCGACACCCACGAGCACAGCCGCCCCCGCACCGTCACCCTGGCCACCGAACTGGTCGTCGGCACCACCGCCACCGTCCCCAGGGGCCAGGACGACCGCTGGTTCGGCCCGTGACCCGGTAGCCGCCCCGGTGTCGGTCGGTCGGAGGCTGCCCGGCACCACCGCGGCGATCACCCGGCCGGCACGCCGACACCGGGTCGACCGTCCACCTCGGACACGTCGGCCACGCGGAGGGCGAGTTGGCAGAAGAGCACGTTGAGCCCGCTTTGTACGGTCTTCGTACCGGTCCTGGCTAGCGTCGGGGTCGCCGAGGAGTCGACCGTCCTCGGTGACCCCGACGTCCACTACCGGGAGGAATCGGCGTGCTCAGCTCACCCTCACGACGCGGTCTGGTGGTCCGGCTCCTGGCGAGCGTGGGCGTGGTGGCGAGCGCGCTCGCCACGGGTGGTGTCGCGGTGGCCGACACCGCGGTCGCCCACGCCGGCACCGCCGCGCCAGCCTGCGCCTACCAGCCGACCCAGCTCCCCGGCGTGCCCGGCAGCCGGGTGGCCACCGGGTACGTGCAGGCCACGGACGGTGGCCGCTACTTCGGGGGCCTTGGCCACTGGAGCAGCGACGGGTTGGGCGGCGACCACCGCGGCCTGGTGTGGCGGGACGGCGTGGTCGTGGCGGACTTCGGCTCGCTCAGCCACGTCACCGGCGTCAACAGTTCCGGTGACGCCGTGGGTGGGACCGAGTCGGTGGAGCCGTTGACCTGGCACGACGGCAGGTTGGGCCGGCTGAGCAGGCCACCCCAGAACACCAGGCACTTCGCGCAGGCCAGCGCGGTCAGCGACACCGGAGTGGTGATCGGCAGCGCCACGTTCGACGACGGCACCGTGCACGCGCTCGCGTGGTCGATCCACAACCCCACCGCGCCGCGTGATCTGGGCATCGCCGGCCGGCTCTTCGCGCTCACCGACATCAGCGACGACGACCGGATAGTCGGCACCTTCACGTCGGGTTCCCGGCTCCAGGCGGTCACCGGCACGGTCGACGGTGGGTTCCGCCCGCTGGGTGGAGTGGATCCTGCTGCCGACAGCTCCGCCACCGACATCGCCGGGTCCTACGTCCTCGGCACCGCAACCGTGCCCGGTCAGGGCAAGGGCGCGGTGCTGTGGCGTGATGGCGTGCCCCGCCTGCTGACGGGCGCGGGCACGGCGACGCTCACCGACGTGAACAGCTCGGGGACCGTGGTCGGCTACGAGGGGACGGACTACAGCCGGCGGACAGCCGTGGTCCTGTCCGGCGGCACCCGCACGGTGCTGCCGCCGTTGCCCGGTTACACCCACGCCGAGGCGATGGCCGTGACCGACGACGGCCGAATCGCCGGACGCAGCATCAGGTCCGGCAGCGACGCGCAGTTCGTTCCCACCGTGTGGTCCTGCGCCTGATCGGGGCTCACCTCCGGCCGGTCCGGCCCGTGGCGTCATGCCCGTCGCGACGCCGGGCGATGCGGGGACACCTCGCACGCCGAGCGCCAGATCACCGCGCGGGCGTCGCGAGCCGGACAGCCGGCGTCCGCGAACCGCCCTACCCCAGCCGCACGGCCACGGGCTCGGTGGTGAGTTCGCCGAGCCGGCCGACCAGGTAGTGGTCGCCGGCGGGCGGCGCGTCCCCGCGCACGACCGGCCAGGCGTTGTCCGCAGCGCGCGCTGCTGCTGTCGCTGTTGTCGCCCGCCCGCACGGCTGCGCGCACGAACCGTCCGCGGGCCGCGCTGACGCCCCGGCCGAGGGCGCCGGCTGGTCGGGCGGGCAGGCGGGCTCGGCGCCCGCGTCGAGCAACGCGTCGACCGGAAACCCCTGGGGCGCAAGCGGATCCGCGCCGACAACCGGAGCGACCGGCCGGCCGAGGTGGGCTTCAGTCAGCGGGAAGCCGTACTCCTCGCCCGGGTGCATGATGCGCAGTTCGCCGGCCGTCTCGGGTGCGCAGTCCCGGCTCAGCCACCGCGTTCGCCCGCCGTCCGCCGACGCCAGCAGCAGCTCCCGGTGTTCGCCGAGGTCTCTGGTGCACGCGGTCTGGCCGGTGTTGACCACCACGAGCCGCGCCACCGGGTTGTCCGCCGGCCGGTGGCCGAAGTCCAGCCGGTCGGGCCGGGCGGGCAGCACCTCGGCGCGCACCCGGAGCACCCGGTCGGGGCACGGCTGGGGTGGGGCGGCCGGCTGGCCGGGCAGCGGTGTGGGTGGCGCCTGCCAGCGGGACGCCGACAGGCGCTGGCCCGGTGCCGGTGCGGTGGGCGCGGCCACACCACTGGTCTCGACCACCGCCCAGACCGCCAGCGCCACGGCCGCACCGGTGCCGGCGATCGTCAGCACGTGGCGGCGGGAGGCGGGCGACACGGAGAACTTGATCATGAGGGCTGACGGTATCGGCGGGACCCGACGCCGCCCGTCCGGTGCACATCACCCGAGTGGTGAATCTCCCGTGTGTGGCCCTGTCGAAATCTCCCCGTTGACCAGGCAGAATCAGGCCGGGTTCAGCACCTGATCGCTCAACACCCGTGTAATGACGTAAGAAGCACACACGAAGCTCGCCGCAACGCTGCGGCGGCCAGGCACCGGAGGTGGGCTTGACCGCCATCGACGAACTTCTCGCCCGGCACCACGAGGCCTCGCCCGCGGGCGCACCCGAGCCGTCCTCACCACGGCCCTCGCTCCACGTGGCCGTGCTGACCTGCATGGACGCCCGGATCAAGGCCTTCGAGCTGCTCGGCCTGCGCAAGGGCGAGACGCACATCCTGCGCAACGCCGGCGGCGTGGTCACCGACGACGTGATCCGCTCGCTCGCGCTCAGCCAGCGCAAGCTCGGCACCCGCGAGGTGCTGGTCATCCAGCACACCGACTGCGGCCTGTCCATGGTCACCGAGGACGACTTCAAGGACGAACTCGAACAGGCCAGCGGGTTGCGGCCGACCTGGTCGGTCGAGGCGTTCCGCGACGTCAAGGACAGCGTCCGCCGGTCGGTGGCGCGGGTGCGGCGCAGCCCGTACCTGCCGCACACCGACAGCGTGCGCGGTTTCGTCTACGACGTGCGGACCGGGGCGTTGCACGAGGTGATCTGAGCGGGGGGAACAATCGTCTCCACTATGAGCGTGGACGCCGATCTCCTCCTTGACTGGTTCGCTGAGACCGCCCGCGACCTGCCCTGGCGCCGGCCGGAGACGACCGCGTGGGGTGTGCTGGTCAGCGAGATCATGCTGCAGCAGACGCCGGTGGCCAGGGTCGAGCCGGTGTGGCTGGCCTGGCTGCAGCGCTGGCCGCGACCGTCGGCGATGGCCGCGGCCAGCCAGGGCGAGGTGCTGCGGGCCTGGGGCAAGCTCGGGTACCCGCGCCGCGCCCTGCGGCTGCACGAGGCGGCCAAGGCCATCGCCGACGAGCACGGCGACGTTGTTCCGTCCGATGTGGACACACTGCTGGCGCTGCCGGGCATCGGCGCCTACACCGCCAGGGCCGTGGCCGCGTTCGCCTACGGCCGGCGCTGCCCGGTGGTGGACACCAACGTGCGCCGGGTGGTGGCCAGGGCCGTGCACGGCGCCGGCGACGCCGGCCCGCCGTCCACCACGCGGGACCTGGCCGACGTGGCCGCGCTGCTCCCGGACGACGAGGCCACCGCGGCGCGGTACTCGGCCGCGCTGATGGAGTTGGGCGCGCTGGTGTGCACGGCCCGCACCCCGCGCTGCGTCGACTGCCCGATCATCGACGGCTGCGCGTGGCAGCGGGCCGGCCGACCGGCCTACGCCGGGCCGGCCAAGCCGGTGCAGAAGTTCGCCGGCACCGACCGGCAGGTGCGCGGGCTGCTGCTGGACGTGCTGCGCGGCACGGCCGAGCCGGTGGCCAAGGCCCGGTTGGACGTGGTGTGGGCGGACGCCGGGCAGCGGGATCGGTGCCTGCACTCGCTGCTGGTGGACGGGTTGGTGGAGCAGATCGAGGACGGTCGGTTCGCGCTGCCCGGCGAGCACTGACCAGCCGCGATCACCGCACTGGCGAACACCCCGCTGTGATCACCCCGCTGTGATCACCCTGCTGTGATCACCCGACGGGGGCGGCCAGCACCTGGGACAGGAACGCCTCCACGGCACCCCGGTAGAACGCGGGCGCGTCGTGGTGGACCACGTGCCCGGCGCCCGGCACGACCAGGTGCCGGCCGTGCGGTGCCCGACGCGCCATCTCGGCCTGCTGGCCGGCGGGCATGCCGGTGTGCTCGGCCTCCAGCACCAGCAGCGGGCAGCGCACCCGCTCCACCACCGACCAGTAGTCCCGCCGGCCCCACTCGCCGGCGATCTCGTACATGTCGTCGAGCGCGGCGAGCAGGTGGTAGCCGTCGGCGCGCTCGCGCACGCACTCGACGAAGTAGTCGCCCTGCGGCCCGAAGAACTCCCGGACGTGCGCCACCGACTCGAAGGCCGGCGGCCACGCCGCGAACCAGTCCCGCCACTCGTCCACGGACCGGCCGCGCTGGTCCACCGCCATGTCCTCGACCACCACCGCCCGGACCAGGTCGGGGTGTGCCGCGGCCAGCGCCATCCCGTGCAGCCCGCCCATGGAGTGCCCGATCACCACGACCGGCCCCAGCGCGAGGTCGTCCAGGCGCGCCACGATGTCGGCGACGAAGTCCTCGGTGCGCCACGGGCCGCCCGGGCAGGGGTGGTCGCCGTGACCGCGCGCGTCCAGCCCCACCACCCGGCCGTGCCGGCGCAGCCACCTGGCCACCGACCACCAGGTCGTGGCCCGGCCCATCAGGCCGTGCAGCAGCAGGATGGCCGGGCCGTCACCGCCGAAGTCCACGACCCCGGCGCGGGAGTGATCCACCATGACGGCAGGTCTACCAGCAGCCGGCAGTGCGGTGGCCGGAGACAATCGGGGCGGGACCACCGTGCGGAACAGGCAGGGGGAGCAGGCGATGCGCATCAGGGTTGGGAACCGGCGCGGGCTGCTGCTGGCCGCGGGCGCGCTCGTACTGCTGGCGGTGTCCGCGCTGCTCGTGGCGGTGACCGCGGGCACGCCCCGGGTGCGCGGCGGCAGCGCCCAGGCCGCGTCGGTGGCCTCGGCGCCGGGCGGGGCACCGGCGGACGCGCCGCCGTCCGGGACCACGGGCACGGTGGGCGCGCCCGGCGCGGGTGACCCCTACTACCCCACCGACGGCAACGGCGGCTACGACGTCACCGCCTACGACCTGGCCCTGCGCTACGACCCGCCGAGCCGGCAGCTGTCCGGCGAGGCCACGATCTCGGCCAGGGCGCTCAGCCCGCTCAGCCGGTTCAACCTGGACCTGACCGGCCTGGAGGTCAGCGCGGTCCGGGTGAACGACCACCCGGCCACGTTCACCCGGGAGGGCGACCACGAACTGGTGATCCAACCCGCCGACCTGCTGCCCGCGGGCGACTTCCGGGTCAGCGTGCGCTACTCGGGCAGCCCGGTCACCCTGGACGACGCACTGGGCCGCGGCGGGTGGCAGATCAGCGCGTCGGGTGGGGCGTTCGTGGCCGGCCAGCCGCACTCGGCCACCACCTGGTTCCCGGCCAACGACACCCCGGGTGACAAGGCCGCCTTCCGGATCGCGCTGGACGTGCCGGACGGCTGGTCGGTGGTGGCCAACGGCGTGCCGGCGGGTGAGACCAGCGCGGACGGCTGGACCACGCACACCTGGGTGGAGCAGACCCCGATGGCCACCTACCTGAGCACGGTGATCATCGACCGGTTATCGGTGGTGCGCTCCCAACTGCCCGACGGCACGCCCGTGGTGGACGCCTACGCGCCGGGCGCCGAGGGCAAGAAGGCGCTGGCGGACCGGCTGCCCGAGGTGCTGGCGTTCCTGTCGGAGAAGTTCGGGGCCTATCCGCAGCGCGCGGCCGGCGGGATCTTCCTGGCCGAGGACATCTCCTTCTCGTTGGAGACCCAGACCCGGCCCACCTACGCGCAGTGGACCGACCTGGGCACGATCGTGCACGAGAACGCCCACCAGTGGTTCGGTGACTCGGTGTCGGTGTCCCGGTGGGCGGACATCTGCCTGAACGAGTGCCTGGCCAGCTACGCCGAGTGGCTGTGGGCCGAGGGCGAGGACGGCACCGACCTGGACGCGCGGTACCGGAGCCAGGTGCGCAGCCACGCCAGCGACCAGCGGTTCTGGGCGCGCCGGCTGGTGGACATGGGTGCCGGCCACGAGTTCGAGGGCGTCTACGACAAGGGCGTGCTGGCCATGCACGCGCTCCGCCGGCAAGTCGGTGACCAGGCGTTCTTCACGGCGCTGCGCACCTGGGCCGCGGTGCACCGGGACGGCAACGCCACCTGGTCGGAGTTCGAGTCGCACCTGGAGCAGGCCGCCGGCCAGCAGCTGGACGGGTTCTTCGCCGCGTGGTTCCGCGCGGCGGAGGTGCCGGCCGACGAGTACCTGTGGCCGGCCTCGCTGCGGTAGCAGCGCTGCCGGTGTCTCACCCCGCCCGGACCGCGGACCGCCGTAAGCTCGGAACCATGGCAGTGGTCAAGATCAATGCGATCGAGGTTCCCGAGGGCGCCGGCCCCGAGTTGGAGAAGCGGTTCGCGGCCCGCCTCGGCGCGGTGGACTCGTCCCCCGGCTTCCTCGGCTTCGAGTTGCTGCGCCCGGTCGCCGGCGAGAACCGGTACTTCGTGTACACGAAGTGGGAGACCGAGGAGGACTTCCAGGCGTGGGCCAGCGGTTCGGGCAGGGCCGCGCACGCGGGTGAGCGGGCCAAGCCGGTGGCCTCCGGCGCGAGCCTGCTGGAGTTCGAGGTGGTCCTCGCCTCCCAGCCGAAGACCGAGCAGCCCCGGTCCGAGCAGCCCCCGGCCGGCGACCAGGCCGGCTGAATCGGCCGACTCAGCGGTTCCCTCCCCGCGTTCGCCCCTGGCCGCCGGCTCACCGGTCCGGCACGACGAACTGGCTGAACACCGCGCGGTGGTCGCTGCCGGGCAGGTCGAACACGTCGAAGGTGTCCACCGAGATCCGGTCGTCGACCAGGATGTGGTCGATGGTCACGGCCGGCGGCCACCAGGTGTCGCGGTCCGGCCAGGTCGGGGTGAGGGCGGCGCCCGTCTGCGCGGCCGCGTCGGCGTAGCCCACGGCGAGCAGGCGACGGAACGCGGCGTGGTCGACGGTGGCGTTGAAGTCACCGGCCAGCACCTGAACCGGCGCCGCCAGTGAGCGTTCCGGCAGGCCGGCCAGTTCCCGCCGCCACGGGTCGGCCGCGTCGCCCAGGTGCGGTGGCGCCACGTGCACGGCCACCACGTCGAAGTCGGCCGCGCCTGGCAGGTCCACGCGCGCCGCGGGCTGGGCGAACGTGCTGGGCGCGGCCGGCGGCAGCGCGGTCAGCGGGTAGCGGGCGGCCAGCCCGGACCCGGACGCGTCACCGCTGGCCTGGAACACCCGGTGCGGCAGTGCCTCGGCCAGGCCGGCGCGGTCCAGCGCGTCCACCGCCTCCTGGGTGAGTTCCTGCAGGCTCAGCACGTCGACCTGGTGCTCGCGCACCAGGTTCACCACGGCCTCGGCACTGGTCCGCCCGTAGTAGAGGTTGGCGGAGAGCACCCGCACCTGCTGCCCCTGCTGGTAGGGGCGGGCCTGGTGGAGCAGCCTGGGCACGACCGTGGCGGCCAGCAGCACGGCCAGCGCCAGCACCACCATGCTGATCGCCCAGCGCCGCAGCAGCAGGCACAGCACCCCGAGCAGCAGACTGCCGGCGGCCACGTACGGGGTGACCGCGAGCACCGCGACCAGTTGGACGTTGCTGTCCAGGTCGAACAGCCGCACCACGCCCGCGGCGAGGCAGCCGAGCGCGAGCAGACCCAGCAGCGCGGTCAGCGGCCGGCCGCCGCGCCGGCGACGCCGGCCGCGCCACGATTCGGGCTGCTCGTCGGCGTCGGGCGGCTCGACCGGCCCCCGAGTGCGCCGACCGGTGGTCGCTGGGCTCATACGACCAGTGTGGCCGAACCGGCCGGCCACCCCCGGGCGCGACAACCCGAGCCCGGGCCCGTTCCCCTGACCAGTCGTTCACTCCGTCTTTTGCCCTCTTGTCGGATTGTTGAACAAACCCCTACCCTCGGCTCACCACACACTGTCGTGCTGGAGGTCACGATGCTCGTCCTCCTCGGTGTCCTCGTCGTGGTCGTGGGTTTCGCCCTGCGCCTCAACCCGTTGCTCGTGGTGGCCGCCGCCGGCATCGTCACCGCGCTGATCGGGGGTTTCTCCCCCACCCAGATCCTGGACGCGTTCGGCTCCGGCTTCGCCGGCAGCCGCTCGGTGAGCCTGTTCGTGGTGACACTGCCGGTGATCGGCCTGGTCGAGCGCTTCGGCCTGCAGGAACAGGCCCGGGTGCTGATCGGCCGGCTGGCCCGGTTCACCACCGGCCGGCTGCTCGCCGCCTACCTGCTGCTCCGGCAGTGCACGGCCGCGGTCGGCCTGCGCGACATCGGCGGCCCGGCCCAGACCGTGCGCCCGCTCATCGCGCCGATGGCACTGGGCGCGGCCGAGCGGCGGCACGGCCCGCTCACCGATCCGGCCATCGAGCGGATCAAGGCGCACGCGGCCGGCGCGGACAACGTCGGGTTGTTCTTCGGCGAGGACGTGTTCATCGCCATCGGGTCGATCCTGCTGATCACCGGCTTCGTGGACACCACCTACGGACTGCGGCTGGACGCGCTGGAGATCGCGCTGTGGGCGATTCCCACCGCGCTCTGCGCCCTGGTGATCCACGGCGGTCGGCTGCTCTGGCTGGACCGGTGGCTGGCCAGGACCACGGCCGGCGCCAGCCGGTCCCGCACCGGCGCCACGGAGGTGCGGGCGTGATCAACGCGGAGTGGCTGTACTGGCTGTGCGGGCTGTTGTTCCTGGTGGCGGGCGTGCTGGCGGCCACCGACCGGAGCAACCCGAAGCGACGCGGCAGCGCGCTGTTCTGGGCGCTGTTGGGCGTCTGCTTCTGCTACTCGACGTTCGTGGTCGCCAGGACGGCACCGGCCTGGCCGCTGGGGGCGGCCGTGCTCGTGCTCGCCGGGCTGGCCGGTTTCGGCCGGCTCGGTCGGGGCAGCCGCGGCGGTGCGCGGGCAGCCGACCGCCGAGAAGCGGCTGGCGCGCACGAACCGGCTGGCGGCCGGAGCGCGGCCGCCAGTCAGGCATCCCCGGAGGACCAGGGGGCTTCCGGGGATGCCGAGGCGGGCCCGGTGGGCAGCGCCGCCGCGGCGGGCCCAGTGGTGGGTGGCCCGGTGGCACGGGGCCCGGCGGCAGGGGGCGCGGCGGCACGGGGCCCGGCGGCAGGGGGCGCGGCGGCACGGGGCCCGGCGGCAGGGGGCGCGGCGGCAGGGGGCGCGGCGGCAGGGGGCGCGGCGGCAGGGGGCACTGCCGCGCCCGCCTGGCCGCACGCCACCACCAGCGCCAGTCAACGGCGGGCCCTGGCCGCCCGGCTGGGCAACCGGCTGTTCCTGCCGGCGCTGCTCATCCCGGTGGTCGCGGCGCTGTTCGCCACCCTGGTCGCGCGGGTGCGGGTGGCCGGGCAGCCGCTGCTCGCCGAGGGCACCGCCACCCTGGTGGGCCTGGGGGCGGGCAGTGTGCTGGCCGTGCTGCTCGGGCTGGTGCTGTTCCGGCCGGTCAGCCCGCTGGTGCCGGTCCGCGAGGGCAGCCGGCTGCTGGAGGACATCGGCTGGGCCGCGCTGCTGCCGCAGATGCTGGCCACGCTCGGCCTGCTGTTCGACAAGGCCGGGGTGGGCAGGGCGGTCGCCAGCATCACCAACGGGCTGCTGCCCGAGGGTTCCCTGCTGGGCGCGGTGGTGCTCTACTGCGCCGGGATGGCGCTGTTCAGCGTGATCATGGGCAACGCGTTCGCCGCGTTCCCGGTGATGACGGCCGCGATCGGCTGGCCGGTGCTGGTGGCGCAGTTCCACGGCGACCCGGCGCTGGTGTTCGCCGTGGGCATGCTGGCCGGGTTCTGCGGCACGCTGTGCACCCCGATGGCCGCCAACTACAACATCGTGCCGGCCGCGTTGCTCCAGCTGAAGGACCAGTACGGCCCGATCAAGGCGCAACTGCCCACGGCCGTGCCGCTGCTCGGGTGCAACATCCTGATCATGTACTTCCTGGCGTTCTGACCGGGCTGGTCAGCCCCACCCAGCGCTTGCCCACCGGCGGGGACCAGGCGGAGAAGCGGAACGGGCGGCCCCGCTCATCGCGGGACCGCCCGTCACGTCGTCCACCTGCTGGACTCCAGCTCGCGGCTGGCGTCAGCTCACCGACGGCCTCGGCTCACTCGGCCTCGGCCTCACCGGCGCCGTCCGCCCCGGTCGAGGCGGCCAGGTCGACCGGCGGCGCGTCCGGCACCCGAGCGGGCTTGGGCTCGCCGCGGAAGACGAACCGCGCCTTGTCGTCGGAGCCCTCGCCGCTCCAGCCCTCCACGTCGGTGACGATGATCTGGCCCGGCTGCAGGTCGCCGAACAGGATCTTCTCCGACAGCTGGTCCTCGATCTCGCGCTGGATGGTGCGCCGCAGCGGGCGAGCACCCAGCACCGGGTCGAACCCGCGCTTGGCCAGCAGCTTCTTGGCCAGCGGGGTCAGCTCCAGAGCCATGTCCTTGCTCTTGAGCTGCGCCTCGACCCGGGAGATCATCAGGTCCACCATGCGGATGATCTCGTCCTCGGTGAGCTGGTGGAAGACGATGATGTCGTCGATCCGGTTCAGGAACTCCGGGCGGAAGTGGCGCTTCAGCTCGTCGTTGACCTTCGTCTTCATCCGCTCGTAGTTGTTGGCCTGCTCGCCGGCGCCGGCGAAGCCCAGCCCCACCGCCTTGGAGATGTCCTGCGTGCCCAGGTTCGAGGTGAAGATGATGACGGTGTTCTTGAAGTCCACCGTCCGGCCCTGACCGTCGGTCAGCCGGCCGTCCTCCAGCACCTGGAGCAGCGTGTTGTACACCTCCTGGTGGGCCTTTTCGATCTCGTCGAACAGGACCACCGAGAACGGCTTGCGCCGCACCTTCTCGGTGAGCTGGCCGCCCTCCTCGTAGCCGACGTACCCGGGCGGGGCACCGAACAGCCGCGAGGCGGTGTAGCGGTCGTGGAACTCACCCATGTCGATCTGGATGAGCGCGTCGTCGTCGCCGAACAGGAAGTTGGCCAGCGCCTTGGACAGCTCGGTCTTACCCACACCGGACGGGCCGGCGAAGATGAACGAGCCGGACGGGCGCTTGGGGTCCTTCAGGCCGGCACGGGTGCGCCGGATCGCCTGGCTGACCGCCTTGACGGCCTCGACCTGACCGATGATCCGCTTGTGGAGTTCGTCCTCCATGCGGAGCAGCCGGGTGGTCTCCTCCTCGGTGAGCTTGAACACCGGGATGCCGGTCCAGTTCGCCAGCACCTCGGCGATCTGCTCGTCGTCGACCTCGGCGACCACGTCCAGGTCGCCGTCCTTCCACTGCTTCTCCCGCTCGGCCTTCTGCGCCAGCAGCTGCTTCTCCTGGTCACGCAGCTTGGCGGCGCGCTCGAAGTCCTGCGCGTCGATCGCGGACTCCTTGTCCCGACGCACGTCCGCGATCTTCTCGTCGAACTCGCGCAGGTCCGGCGGAGCGGTCATCCGGCGGATGCGCATGCGCGCGCCCGCCTCGTCGAGCAGGTCGATCGCCTTGTCCGGCAGGTACCGGTCGTTGATGTAGCGGTCGGCCAGGGTGGCCGCGGCCACCAGCGCGGAGTCGGTGATCGAGACCCGGTGGTGCGCCTCGTAGCGGTCGCGCAGCCCCTTGAGGATCTCGATGGTGTGCTCCAGCGACGGCTCACCCACCTGGATCGGCTGGAAGCGGCGCTCCAGCGCCGGGTCCTTCTCGACGTACTTGCGGTACTCGTCGAGGGTGGTCGCGCCGATGGTCTGCAGCTCGCCGCGGGCCAGCATCGGCTTGAGGATGCTCGCCGCGTCGATCGCGCCCTCGGCGGCACCCGCGCCGACCAGGGTGTGGATCTCGTCGATGAACAGGATGATGTCGCCGCGCGTGCGGATCTCCTTGAGCACCTTCTTCAGGCGCTCCTCGAAGTCACCGCGGTAGCGGGAACCGGCGACCAGCGAACCCAGGTCCAGGGTGTAGAGCTGCTTGTCCTTCAGCGTCTCGGGCACCTCGCCCTTGACCACCATCTGGGCCAGGCCCTCGACCACGGCGGTCTTGCCGACGCCGGGCTCACCGATCAGGACCGGGTTGTTCTTGGTGCGGCGGGACAGCACCTGCATGACCCGCTCGATCTCCTTGCTGCGCCCGATCACCGGGTCGAGCTTGCCCTCCCGCGCGCTGGCGGTGAGGTTGCGCCCGAACTGGTCGAGCACCAGCGAGGAGGACGGGGTGCCCTCGCTGCGACCGCCGGTCTCGGCGGGCTCCTTGCCCTGGTAGCCGGACAGCAGCTGCAGCACCTGCTGACGCACCCGGTTGAGGTCGGCCCCCAGCTTCACCAGGACCTGGGCGGCGACGCCCTCACCCTCGCGGATCAGGCCGAGCAGCACGTGCTCGGTGCCGATGTAGTTGTGGCCGAGCTGCAGCGCCTCGCGCAGCGACAGCTCAAGGACCTTTCGCGCCCGTGGCGTGAAGGGAACGTGACCGCTGGGCGGCTGCTGGCCCTGGCCGATGATCTCCTCGACCTGCTGGCGGACGGCCTCTAGAGCAATCCCCAACGACTCAAGCGCCTTGGCGGCGACACCCTCACCCTCGTGGATCAAGCCCAAGAGCATGTGTTCGGTGCCAATGTAGTTGTGGTTGAGCATCCTGGCCTCTTCCTGGGCCAGGACGACCACCCGCCTTGCGCGGTCGGTGAACCTTTCGAACATTCGCACTCCCTGACAGCTGCGCTGGCGGTCCTCGAACTCGTCGCCAGTCGGGTTACCCGCTGAGTCGTCCGTTGAGTCTTCTTCCGGGTACCCATAACGAGTACGGCACCGTACGAACACTGTAGTCGCCGAGGCCGTCGCTCTCAGTCCCCTACGCAGCCGATCACCGTCGGGGATGTCTGACACCAGGCATAACGCGCCACCTGCCTGCGAGATTCCAGGAACCGGACATTGTCCGCTGAGCGCGAACACGGCACTTCGGCCATGACACTGCGTCACATGGAGCAGGGGAAAAGTGGCGCACGCCACTGACTCCGGCGCGCACTGAGCTGGATTCCAGGTAAGGTAAGGCAAACCTGACCAACGGGGTGTTGCCCCGCTGTTCGGGGGCCCACAGCTCGAAGTTTAGGTGAGCAGGAAGGTCGGCACCAGGATGTCCGCTCCCGCCATCCGCCCGGACAGGACCAAGGGATCGCTGGCCGACTCACTGGCCGCGGTCGCCGGCGCGACCGAGAGCTGGCTCGAACTGCGCCGCGGCGTGCCGACCGAGACCGCCGAGGCGTGGGTGTCCTGCGCCGACCTGCTCGACCAGCCCGAACGCCTCGACGCGTGGCGGGCCACCCTGGCCGAGTGGATGTGCCAGGAGTACGGCGAGGCCCCGGAGCGGGCCACGGCCGGCTACCTGATGGGCTGGTACCTCAACGGGCCCGGTCTGCTCGCCGGCCTGCTGTTCCACCGGCTGCGCCGGGTGCCCATGCTGCGCCCGCGCGACCTGGCCCTGCGCATCGCCGCCGAGGGACGCCCCCACCCGGACGGCCTCGCCCTGCTCAGTGACTCCTTCGCCTGCCTGCCCGACGACCCGGGCCGGGACCTGCCCGAGGCCACCGTGGTGGCCGACGAGGCGGCACTGGCCAGCCTGCTGCGAGCCCGGTTCGCCGAGCACGCCGCCCGGTTCGTGGCCGCCTTCGGCCCCACCTCCCGGTTCGGCCGGCGCACCCTGTGGGCCGCGGCCACCGACGCGCTGGACAGCGGCGCCTGGTTGGCCGGCCGGCTGTGCGGTGACGAGGTGTCCGGCGTGGCCGACGCGGCGCTGCTGCTGCCCGCCCGGATCGCACCGTTCACGTCCGGGTCCACCCTGCGGTTCGGCTGCGACGACCCGAGCGCGGGTGACCTCCCGCAGTGGACCCGGCGGCGGGAGAGCTGCTGCTTCCACTTCGCCCTGCCCGGCGCCACCGCCTGCGACACCTGCCCCCGCGTCATGCCAGCTGACCGCTAGCACCACCGGGTGGCACCACTCGGTGGCACTACTGGGTCGCACTACTGGTTCCGCGCCTGGTCCGCCGCTGCCGGCCCGGCCCTGCGCACGCACTGCGTCCCCGCCTGCTGGGTTGCCACGACTCGCCCCACACGCAGCCCCCGCCCATCCCAGGGGGGCGACCCCGGGTCCAGCCTAGTCGCCCCACCCCCACCGGGGCTGTCGTCGCGCGGGCCTGTGGACAACTCGTCAGCCTGTGTACAACCGTCCCCACGATCGGGTGAATCGGCGCACTAACCAGCCACAACGTGGTAAAGGCGCCCCCAGTACGGAGTCCACGGCACCACCCGCAGTCGCGCCACCCGCAGGCGGTATCCCACAAGCCCACAAGCTCACCGGCCCACCGCCCCCGCGGACCCCACCAGCACCACAGCACCACCAGCGCAGCGCCACACGCGCCACGAGAAGCAGCGGGAAGCCACGAGAAGCCACGAGAAGCCACGAGAAGCAGCGAGAAGCTGCGGGAAGCCTCGGGAAAAACGCGAACCGTCAGCGGAAGTGGGCGCCGATCGGCACCACCAGCGGGCCTCCGGACACCGGGTCGGGCACGATCCGGGCCTCCAGGCCGAACACCTCGCGCAGCATGTCCTCGGTCAACACCTCGTCGGGCGGGCCCTGCGTCACGATGTGCCCGTCCCGCATGGCCACCAACTGTTCGGCGTACCGCGCCGCCAGGTTCAGGTCGTGCAGCACCATCACCACGGTCCGACCGGCCTCGGCGTGCAACTGGCGCACCAGGTCCAGCACGTCGACCTGGTGCGCCAGGTCCAGGTAGGTGGTGGGCTCGTCGAGCAGCAGCAGGTCGGTGCCCTGCGCCAGGGCCATGGACAGCCACGCCCGCTGCCGCTGGCCACCGGACAACTCGTCCACCGGGCGGTCAGCCAGTTCGAGCATGCCGGTCATGCGCAGCGCGTCAGCCACGATCGTCTCGTCGGCCGAGGACCACTGCCGGTACCACGTCTGGTGCGGGTGTCGGCCCCGGGCGACCAGGTCGGCCACGGTCAGCCCCTCGGGCGCCTGCGGGGTCTGCGGCAGCACCCCGAGGATCCGGGCCACCTGACGGGTGGACATCTTGTCGATGCGCTCACCGTCCAGCAGCACGCTGCCGCCCCTGGGGGCCAGCAGCCGGCCCAGCGCCCGCAGCAGTGTGGACTTGCCACAGCCGTTCGGCCCGATCACCGCGGTCACCGTGCCGCTGACCACGTCCAGGTCCAGGCCGTCGACGATCAGCCGGTCGCCGTAGCCGAGCCGCAGCTGGCTGGCCCGTAACCGGACCTCGCTCCGCTGCCCGGTGGACGCGGACCCGGTGGACGCGGACCCGGTGTTGGCGGGCCCGGTGCTGGCTGGCCCGTTCGACGACGACTGCACGTCGGTGTCAGTGGTAGTCATGCACGCACCTTCCGGCGACCGCGAACAAGCAGGAACATGAGGTAGGGAGCGCCCAGCGACGCGGTCAGCACGCCCACCGGCAGCTCGACCGCGCCGAACGCCGTGCGGGCGACCAGGTCCGCACCCACTGTGAGCGCCGCCCCGAGCACCGCGGACGCGATCAACGGGGGCTGGCCGACGCCGGACAGGCGCAGCGCGATCTGCGGGGTGGCCAGTGCCACGAACCCGATCGGCCCGGCACCCGCCGTGGCCACGGCCGCGAGCAGCACGGCGAACAGCACCAGCAGGGCCCGCGCGGTGTTCACCCGCACGCCCAGCCCACGCGCGGTGTCCTCGCCGAAGCGCAGCGCGCCCAGCGCGTGCGCGCCGAACAGGGTGGCGGGCACCAGCAGCGCCAAGGCGATGGCCACGGGCTGGACGTGTTCCCAGCCGCGGCCGTTGAGGCTTCCGGTGAGCCAGACCATGGCCCTGGCCGCGTCGTTGACGTCCCCCAGGGTGAGCAGCCAGTTGGTCAGGTTGACGGCCAGGGTGCTGATCGCGATGCCGACCAGCACCATGCGGTGTCCCTCGATGCCGCGTCGCCAGGACAGCAGGTAGACCGCCAGCCCGGCGATCAGCCCGCCGGCCAGCGCGGCCAGTGGCACGCCCAGGCTGCTGGCCAGGCCACTGATCCCGCCGGCGCTGCCGCCGAGCACCACCACGGTGACCGCGCCCGCGCTGGCACCCCAGGTGATGCCGAGCACGTCGGGGCTGGCCAGCGGGTTGCGGGCGATCGACTGGACGATCGCGCCGGACAGGCCGAGGGCGGCACCGACCAGCGCGCCGGTCAGGGACCGGGGCAGCCGCAGGTCGAGCACGATGAACTGGTCCCGGCGGGAGCCGCCGCCCAGCAGCACGTCGAGCACCGAACCGACGCTGATCGGGAAGTCGCCCCGGCCGATGTTGACCGCCATCAGCAGCACCAGCAGGGCCAGGCCGAGCACCGGCACCAGCAGGGCGCGCACCCGCAGCACCCAGGACGCCGGTCCGAGCCGCAGCGCCGGCCGGCCGGCCACCCGGGTGGTGCGGGCGGGCGGCGCGCCCGGCGGCGCGGTGGGGCTCTTGCTCGGAGTCACAGCCGCACCAGCCTCTTGCGACGGATCAGCACGATGAAGAAGGGGGCACCGATCGCGGCCAGCATGATGCCCACCTGGAGTTCCCCCGGGCGGGCGACGACCCGGCCCAGCACGTCCGCGAGCAGCAGCAGCACCGCGCCGATGAGCCCGGCGTAGGGCAGCAGCCAGCGGTAGTCGGGTCCGGTGATCGCCCTGGCCACGTGCGGCACGACCAGGCCGACAAAGGCCAGCGGCCCGCACGCGGCCACGGACGCACCGGTGAGCAGGGTCACCGCAGCCAGCCCGATCACCCGGGTGCGCAGCACGGGCTGGCCCAGCGAGCGGGCCACGTCCTCACCCAGCGAGAGCGCGTTCAGCCCGGGCGCGTTGACCAGCGCGAGCACCAGCCCCACCACCAGGAACGGCAGCACCTGACCGAGCACGCCCTGGTCCCGTCCGGCGATCGAGCCGACCTGCCAGAACCGGTAGGTCTCCAGGCTCTGCTGGTCCAGCAGCACCACCACCGAGGTCAACGCGTAGAGCAGCGCGCTCATGGCGGCACCGGCCAGCGCCAGGGTCACCGGGGTCGGCCCGCCACCGCCCCCGCTGCCGGCCGAGCCGAGCAGGAACACCAGCACCGCGGCGATCATGGCGCCGAGGAAGGCGAACCACACGAACGAGTACACCCCGGTGAGCCCGAGGGCGAAGATGGAGAGCACCGCGGCGAACGAGGCGCCCTGGGTGACGCCGAGCAGTCCGGGATCGGCCAGCGGATTGCGGGTGTGGCCCTGCATCAGCGAGCCGGCCACGCCCAGGGCGATGCCCGCGACCACGCCCAGCAGCGTGCGCGGGATGCGCAGCGAGCGCACCACGATGTCGTCCGCGGTGCCGGTGGGGGTGGCGAGCGCGTGCCACACCGCGCCGAGCGGAATGGGTTTGGCGCCCACGGCGATGCTCGCCACCGCGGCGGCGACCAGCGCCAACAGCAGTGCGGCCAGCCCGATCAGCCGGCGGCGGCGCCGGGCGGCAATGGCACTCCGGTTGTCCCGCCCCCCGGTGCCGACGCCACCGGGGTCGGTCGGGCCGGTGGGCTGTGCGGGGTGTCCGGTACCAGCCTGAGTCGACCGTGTGGTCGCGGGGGTACCGGGGGTCACGTCGGGCTCCTCGCTGGCGTGGCTGTGCTCGTCCGGGCCGGGGCACAGGGAACGAGCTGGACCGACCCGCACCCATGTTAGGCAAGCCTAGCCGAATTAAGCCGGGTTTCCCCCGGCCGGGCATGACGGAGTTGACCACGACCGGCGCTGGCCGGAACTGGCCAGCGCGCGCGAGCACGACAGCGCCAGGCCGGGCGGCGCGCCGGAGAACGAACAATGCGGACAAACAGCGGGCCTGTCCAACCAGGACGACCACCCCACCAGGAGCGGTCGACCGTCAGGCGGAACGAGGCAGGCCCGACAGGCCGGACGGCCGCGCCACAAACCGGGCCCCCCTGCTGACCGTCACAACTCGGCAACGCGCGGACACCGAGAGCTAAACCACGAATATGCATTTGAGGGCCGCCGAACGCAACGGTCCGACGGCCCTCAGGTATCGATGAAATTGAGAGTCTGTTGCAATAGCCCTTCCGTCCGCTGGGAACGTCGCTACCGCCTCGACCCTCAGCCCTGGCGGTGGTACGCCTCGAGGACATCCGCGGGGATGCGGCCCCGATCGGACACCTTCATGCCCTGCTTCCGGGCCCACTCCCGAATGGCCTGGTTCTGCTCACGGTCGGCAGAAGCCGGGCGAGCCTTGGCCCCGGCCGGGGGCCGGCCGGCGGCACGCTTACGCCCACCGGCGCGCCGCGCGCTGCTAACAAAGTCAGCGAGGGCGTCCCGCAACTTACCCGCGTTCTTGGAAGAAAGGTCAATCTGGTAGGAGATGCCGTCCAGACCGAACTCAACAGTCTCCTCAGCCTGGGAACCGTCGAGGTCATCGACCAAGGTCACGGTGACCTTCTGCGCCATGCGTATCCTCCCTGGACTCGAATGCGCGGCGTACAAGTCTCGACCGCGACACCGAAACCATCCAAAAGTCTTGTCGGCAGTAGGTTAGCGCATATCTCACGATATGCACGACGAGCTTGCCTACACGTTAGCTCATTCCGGGCGCACCAGGGGGAAGAGGATCGTCTCCCGGATACCGAGACCAGTGATGGCCATGAGCAGCCGATCGATCCCCATTCCGACGCCGCCAGCCGGTGGCATTCCGTACTCCAACGAACGCAGAAAGTCCTCGTCGAGGCGCATAGCCTCTTCGTCACCCTGCGAGGCCAACCGCGCCTGTTCCTCCAGCCGGGCCCGCTCCACCACCGGATCGACCAGCTCCGAGTAACCCGTGGCCAGCTCGAAACCGCGGACGTACAAGTCCCATTTTTCCGCCACCCCGGGCTGGGTGCGGTGTTGCCGAGTCAGCGGAGAAGTCTCGACCGGAAAATCTCGTACGAAAGTGGGCGCGGTGAGGTGCCGGCCGACCAGGTGCTCCCACAGTTCCTCGACCAGCTTGCCGTGGCCCAGCTTCGGGTCGACGACCAGCTCGTGCTGGTCGGCCAGGCCGCGCAGCCGGTTGACCGAGGTGTCCGGGGTGACCTCCTCGCCGAGCGCCTCCGACAGCGACCCGTACATGGTCAGCGCGGTCCACTCGCCGGACAGGTCGTACTCGCTCCCGTCGGCCAATGTCACGATCTGGGAACCGGACACCCATTCCGCGGCCTCCTGGATCAGTTCCCGGGTAAGCACCGCCATGGAGTCATAGGTCCCATATGCCTGGTAGAACTCCAGCATCGAGAACTCGGGCGAGTGCGATGAGTCACTGCCCTCGTTACGGAAGTTGCGGTTGATCTCGAACACCTTCTCGATGCCGCCGACCACGCACCGCTTCAGGTACAGCTCGGGCGCGATGCGCAGGAAGAGGTCGATGTCAAAGGCGTTCGAGTGGGTCACGAACGGACGGGCCGCCGCCCCGCCGTGCAGCGTCTGCAACATTGGGGTCTCCACCTCGATGAAACCCCGGCGGTGGAACGACTCGCGCAGCGACCGCACCACCCCGGCCCGAGTTCGCACGGTCTGCCGGGCCTGCGGGCGGAGGATCAGATCAACGTAACGCTGCCGAATACGCGTTTCCTCGGCCAGTTCCTTGTGCTGGACCGGCAGCGGGCGAAGCGTCTTGGCCGCCATGCGCCAGGAGTCGGCCATCACCGACAGTTCGCCGCGCCGGGAAGTCACCACCTCACCATGAACGAATACGTGGTCGCCCAGGTCGACGTCCGTCTTCCAGTCGGAAAGCGCGTCCTCGCCCACGCGGTTCAGGCTCAGCATCGCCTGCAGTTCGGTTCCGTCGCCCTCACGCAACGTGGCGAAGCACAACTTGCCCGTGTTCCGCAGGAACATCACCCGGCCGGTGACGCCCACTATCTCGCCGGTGCTGGTATCGGGGGCGAGGTCGGGAAACTTCTGCCGAATCTCGGCCAGCGTGTGTGTTCTGGGCAACTCGACCGGATAAGGATCGACACCCCGTTCCAGTAGCCTCGCCCGCTTCTCCCGGCGTACTCGCATCTGTTCCGGCAGATCATCATCGCTGGTCACGGCGGGAGACTGGTGTTCGGTCACGGATGCACAGACTACGGAAAACGTTAAGCGGTCGAACCACCTGGTCCCCGGCTATACCGTGGCGGCATGGTGATCTCTCCGAACCTGGACAACATCCCGGCCGACCAGCGGGCCCGACGCGCCCGGTCCTTCGGCGGTCAGGCCGCCGCCTACGCCCAACACCGCCCGGGATATCCGCTGACCGCGATCCGCTGGGCGCTTCAGCCACTCGGCGAGAACCGCGCCACCGAGGCGGACTCCCGGCTCCGCGTGCTCGACCTGGCCGCCGGCACCGGCAAGCTGACCGAGAGCCTGGTGGCCAGCCCACCCGAGGGCGAGCCGCCCCTGGTCGCCGGCCACCCCGAGGGACTGGACGTGGTGGCGGTCGAACCGGACGACGACATGCGCGCCGAACTGTCCCGGCTGCTGCCCGGGGTGCCCGCGCACGCCGGCACCGCCGAGGACATCCCGTTGCCCGACGCCTCGGTGGACGCCGTGCTGGTCGGCCAGGCCATGCACTGGTTCGACCTGGACCGCGCCCTGCCCGAGATCGCCAGGGTGCTGCGCCCCGGCGGGGTGCTGGCCGGGCTGTGGAACGACGACGACGAGCGCGTCGACTGGGTCGTCGGGTTCGACGAGGTGGTCAACGGACCGCGCGCCGCCCGGTCTCAGGGCAGCCGCGGCCTGCCCGACGACCACCCCGAGTTCACGCCCTTCGCCCGCGAGCGGTTCGCCAACCCCCGACGGCACACCATCGACTCGCTGCTCGCCACCACGGCCACCCACTCGCAGCTGCTGGTGCTGCCGGAGGACGAGCGCGCCGCGCTGCTCGACCGGATGCGCGACTACCTGCGATCCCGACCGGAGACCTCGGGCGGGGAGTTCGACCAGCCCCTGCTCACCGTGGTGGCGCGCGCGGTCCGGCGGAGCTAGCCGGGTGCTCGCGGCCAGCCAGCCGGATCCGCTCAGCGCATGTTGCGTTCGAACAGCAGGCGCAGGCCCAGCAGGGTGAGGTCGGGCACGTGGTGGGCGATCGTGGTGCACTCGGCCAGCACCAGCGGGGCCAGCCCGCCGGTGGCGATGACCGTGATCGGGCCGCTGTCGTCCTGCTCCAGTTCGGCGACGATCCGCCGCACCAGGCCGTCCACCTGGCCGGCGAAGCCGTAGAGGATGCCCGACTGCAGGCACTCCACGGTGTTCTTGCCGATCACCGTGCGCGGCCGGACCAGCTCGACCTTGCGCAGCGCGGCGGCCCGCACCGCGAGCGCGTCCACCGAGATCTCGATGCCCGGGGCGAACACTCCGCCGAGGAACTCGCCCTTGGCCGAGATCACGTCGATGTTGGTGGTCGTGCCGAAGTCCACGACCACGCAGGTGGTGCTGTAGAGGTGGTGGGCGGCCAGGGTGTTGACCACCCGGTCACCGCCCACCTCCTTGGGGTTGTCCACCAGCAGCGGCACGCCCGTGCGCACCCCGGGTTCCACGATCACCTTGGGCGCGGCCGAGTAGTAGCGGCCCAGCATCACCCGCAGCTCGCGCAGCAGCGCCGGCACGGTGGACAGCACGGACACGCCGGTGATCGCGTCCGCGTGCTCGCCGAGCAGGCCGCGCACGTTCAGGGCGAGTTCGTCGGCGGTCATCCGCGCGTCGGTGCGCATCCGCCAGTCCCGCAGCAGGGTGGCGTCCGCGCCGGTGCCGTCGTAGAGGCCGAGCACGATGTTTGTGTTGCCGACGTCGATGGCGAGCAGCACGGGCGAATCCTCTTGTGGTGGGTCGGTGGTCAGTTCTGGCGGGTGGGCCGGCCGGTCAGTTCTCGGCCTGGATGAGCGCGTCGAGGCGGGCGGCGTCCACCGTCTCCGCCGGCGGCGCCTCGTCCTGCGGCGCCGACCCGCTCACCAGGCCACTGCCCTGCGGGGCACTGGCCGGGTCGTGTCCGAGATCGACGACCTGGTTCTCGGCGTTCACGAACACGACCTTCGGCCGGTAGTTTCGCGCCTCGGTCGGGTCCATCACCCCGTAGGAGATCAGAATCACCAGATCGCCCGGCTTGACCAGGTGCGCCGCCGCGCCGTTGATGCCGATCACGCCGCTGCCCCTGGCGCCGGGGATCACGTAGGTCTCCAGGCGGGCGCCGTTGGTCACGTCCACGATCGCCACCTGCTCGCCGGCCAGCAGGTCGGCGGCGTCCATCAGGTCCTCGTCAACGGTGACCGAGCCGACGTAGTGCAGGTCGGCCTGGGTGACCGTGGCCCGGTGGATCTTGGACTTGAGCATCGTGCGAAACATCGCAGACCTCCTGTCAGTGGGCTGTCTCCCGGGCCTGGTCGGGCCCGCCGAGCAGCACCGGTGTGTTGTCGATGAGGCGGGTGGTGCCCACCCGGCCGGCCACCAGCAGGCGGGCCGGGCCCGCGCTCGGGGCCGGGCCGAGGTCGGGCCCGCGCAGTTCGAGGTAGTCGAGTTCGATCTCGGGGGTGGCGGCCAGCACGGCGCGGGCGGCGTCCAGCACCGCGTCCGGACCGGCCGCGCCGGCGTGCGCGCCCGCGCCCAGCGCGGCCGACAGGCTGGTCGCCGCGGCCCGGCCGGACTCGGACAGGTAGACGTTGCGCGAGGACAGCGCCAGGCCGTCCGGTTCCCGCACGGTGGGCACGCCGACCACCGACACGGCCATGTTCAGGTCCTGGACCATCCGTCTGACCAGCACCAACTGCTGGTAGTCCTTCTCACCGAAGAACGCGTAGTCCGGGTTGACCAGGTGGAACAGCTTGGCCACCACGGTGAGCACGCCGGCGAAGTGGCCGGGCCGGCTGGCGCCCTCCAGCTCCTCGCCCAGCGGTCCGGGGTGCACGGTGACCCGCGCCGGCTCCGGGTACAGCTCGGCGGCCTCCGGCGCGAACACCAGCTCCACGCCCTCGGCCCGACAGATGTCCACGTCGGACTCCAGCGACCGGGGGTAGCGGTCCAGGTCCTCGCCGGGGCCGAACTGCAGCGGGTTGACGAAGATCGACACCACCACCACGGTGTTGGGCAGCCGACGGGCCCGGCGGATCAGCTCCCGGTGGCCCTCGTGCAGCGCGCCCATGGTGGGCACCAGCGCCACCTTGCGCCCGGCCTGGCGCAGCGTCCTGGTCACCGCCGCCAGCTTGGCGGCACCGGTGTGCACGGTCAGCTGGCCGAGGGCGAAGTCGGCCTTGGTCAGCGTCGCGGTTCGCGGGTAGGTCATCTCGGCTCCTCGTCACCACGGGCGGATTCGTCGCCGTCCAGTGCGGCCCGCACGTCAGCGGCCTCCTGGGCGCGCAGCACGCCGGCGGCCCGCGCCCGCTGGGCCGTGCGGGTGGCCAGCGCCCGGTAGGCCGCGAGCAGGTCGGGGTCGTGCTCGCGCAGCACCGCCAGGTGGGCGCGGACCGTGCCCGCGTCCCCCCTGGCGACCGGCCCGGTGAGCGCCCGGTCACCGTGGCGCAGCGCGTTGTCCAGCGCCGCCGACAGCAGCGGCTCCAGCAACCGGTTGGCCGGGCCGATCCCGGCCCGCTCCAGCAGGTCCACGCAGTCGGCGACCAGGGTGACGAGGTTGTTGGCACCGTGCGCCAGCGCGGCGTGGTAGAGCGGCCGGATCGACTCGCGCACCCGCACGGGTTCGCTGCCCAGTTCCACCACCAGCGCCTCGCCCACGTTCCAGGCCACCTCGTCGTGCTCGGCGGCGGTGACCCCGAAGCAGCAGGTCGCCAGGCGGTGCAGGTCCTCGGCGCGGCCGGTGAACGTCATCACCGGGTGCAGGGCCAGCGGCAGCACCCCGACCTCGGCGGCCGGGGCCAGCACGTCGACCCCGTGCGCGCCCGAGGTGTGCACCACGATCTGGCCGGCGCGCAGCGACCCGGTGGCCACCAGCCCGCGGACCAGCCCGGCGAGCGCGTCGTCGGGCACGGCGAGCAGGACCAGGTCGGCCACGGCCGCCACCTCGTCCGGCCGGCGCAGCGGCACATCGGGCAACAGGTCCTCGGCCCGGCGCACGGAGTCCCGGGAGACCGCCGACGCGGCCACGATCCGGTGACCGGCACGGGCGAACGCGGCTCCGAGAACCGCGCCGACGCGGCCGGCCGACACCACACCGACCGCCAACCGAGCGGGCCGACTGGTCACTGTCGACCCACAGGCATGGTCGCGCTCATTCGCGCACAGCTCCTTCAAGCGTTCCAGTCCCACCCTCGCGCGGGTACCGGACGGCGGGCGCGAGGGTATCCGGCGGGAAACGGCGTTGTGGCGGTCGGGTGACAAGCTTCACCCGACCGACGAGGCCCGTCTGGCGGACCAGGCGAGCGCGAGCAACACCCTGACACGGTCCTGGCCTGGCCGCCGCCCAGGGTCGACGGCCCGGGTCGACGGCCAGGGTCGCCGGCCAGCCCCGGTGGCGTTCCCGCTCAGTCGGCTCCCTCGGTCGCCCTGGACTCCCCCGCCGCCGGGGTCCCGGTGCCCGGCCGCTGGTCGTCGGCCGGTCCCCGGCGCCGCCGGTCCGGGCGCGGCCTGTCCTTGGCGCCGCCAAGCAGGCCAGGGGAGTTGACCGCGGCCGTTCGGGTGGCGAGCACCCTGGCGAGCAGGAGTTCGTGCCGGTCCTCTGCATCACCCCCGGCGGTGCCCTGCGCCATCCGGTCGCGCAGGAACGCCAGCTCGGTGACGGCCACCTGGTACTGGGCCACGGCGCGGGCCGCCTGGTCACCGGCCCGGCGGCGCACCGCGCGCCGCCAGTTGCGCCGACCGGCCAGGCTGGCCAGCAGCGCCACCTCGCTGGCCGCGATCCAGCGGTTGTGCGCCATCTCCGGCAGTTGCGCGCTCACCACCCGCTGTTCCCGGCGGCGCTGCCACAGCACCAGCAGCACCATGCCGACGAAGATCGGCACCATGATCAGGAAGTACAGGTTGATGAAGGCCGCGCCGCCGCCCAGCGCGGCGGAGACGTTCCACAGCGCGTGCAGCGCGACCGCGCCCAGGTAGCCCAGCAGCGGGGCGAGCACCCGGGTCCGGCGCCGCAGCGAGCCCGCGGCCAGGCCGACCCCGATGCCGGTCAGCGAGGTGAACAGCGGGTGCGCGAACGGGGAGAGCACCCCGCGCAGGATGAACAGCGCGATCACCCCGCTGGTGGCGTCGCCGAACCCGCCGATGACGAACGCCCTGGCGAAGTAGTAGATGTTCTCGGTGAACGCGAAGCCGGCCGCGACGAACCCCGCGTAGACGATCCCGTCGACGATGCCGTTGAACTCCTGGCGGCGCAGGGACAGCAGCACCACCAGGAACACGCCCTTGGCCGCCTCCTCCACCAGCGGGGCCGAACTCACCGCGGCGAGCACGTTGCCGTTGCCCCGCCCCAGCAGCGAGTCACCGATCAACTCGGCGGTGCTGTTGAACAGCGACGAGGACAGCGTGGCGCCGAGCGCGCCCCAGGCGAAGGCGATCAGCAGCAGCCTGGCCGGCTCCGGCTCCCACCGGTCCACCCACAGGTAGGCGGCGACCACCAGGCCGACCGGCAGCAGCGCCGCTCCCGCGCCGACCAGCAGGGGCAGCAGACCGACCTTGGACGTGCCCAGTCCGAGCAGCACGATGCCGCACACGGCCAGGGCGGTGAGACCGACCACCGGCATCAGCACCGTCCAGTCCCGGGCGGATGGCTTGCGCGGTGAGCGCGGCGTCGGGGCAGCGTCGATCACAGCGGAAAACTCTACGTGGTCGTCCCGGCCCGACCGGTGCGAAACGTGATCGGAACCGGTGATCGCGTGGGGCCGCGACAACCCCCGCGACCTGATCACCGGATCGTGTGACTACCGCCGCCATCGAACACATGTTTGACTGGTGAGGCGGATGGACGTCCCCGCGACCAGCGAAAACCAAGCCGGCTGGGGTGCTGCTGGTCCTGGTCCGGACGGGTGCGGTCACGCTGGCCGCACCCGTCGCCGCACCACGGACACGCGCTGAGGAGGTGGTGGCATGACGGTGTAGTGGCGGCCTGGGCGACGCGCGCACTCACGCCGGGTCCTGGTGTGCCTGGGCGGCTCTCCCACGCGGGCGGATGGACGTGGTCGATCGTCATCCCGCGTGATCGGCCACGCGTCACCGGCGGGTTCGAAGCGGGCGGTATCCGGAGCTGGCCGTGTTCGAGCTGATCACCGTTGCGCGGGCGGTGACCGGGCTGGTCACGGTGCTGAGCTGGTTACGGTGGAGCCGTGCGGGACTGGCAGGACGCCTGGCAGGAGAGCCTCTACGGGGCGAACGGGTTCTTCGCGCGAGGAGAACGGCCGGCCGCGCACTTCCGCACCGCTCCGCTGGTCGGGCCCGAGTTCGCCGAGGTGCTCCTGGAGCTGCTGGCGCGCGTCGACACCGCGCTCGGCCAGCCGGCCCAGCTGGACTTCGTGGACCTGGGCGCGGGCGGCGGTGAGCTGGCCGGCGCCGTGCGTGAGCTGGCCACCGGTGATCTGGCCCGCCGGCTGCGGGTGTGTGCGGTGGACCTCGCCCCGCCAGTGCCCATCCCGGGTGTGCACTGGCGTCGCGAACTCCCCGCTGAGGTGATCGGGCTGCTGGTCGGTCACGAGTGGCTGGACGCCGTGCCCTGCCCGGTGGTCCAACTGCACCAGGGCCGCCCGCACCGCCTGCTGGTCGATCCCGAGGGCGTGGAGCAGGTGGGTGCGCCTGCCGGTCCGGCTGAACTGGCCTGGCTGGACCGGTGGTGGCCGCTCCAGCGGGACGGGGACCGGGCTGAGGTGGGCACGCCCAGGGACGCGGCGTGGGCCAACGCCGTCACCGCGGTGCGGGCCGGGTGCGCGCTCGCGGTGGACTACGGCCACCTGGCCGCCGACCGAGCCGCCGGCCGGTACCGGGCCGGCACGCTCACCGGCTACCAGCACGGCTACCAGGTACCCCCGGTGCCGGACGCCACCAGGGACATCACCGCCCACGTGGCCCTGGACGCCTGCGCCGCAGCCCTCGACTGGACCGGCACCGCGGTACCCGGCCACGGCGTGGCTCCCGGTGATGCTGCTCCGATGCTGGTCAGTCAGGCTGACGCGGTCGCGGCGCTGGGCTCGGCCGCCTGGCCGGCGGACGCGCTGGCCGCCCCGGCCGCCCTGGCCGGTAGCGACCCACTGGCCTGGCTGGCCCGGTCGGCGCGGGCCGGGCGAGTAGCCGAACTGCGCGCGCCCGGCGGGCTTGGCGACTTCGGCTGGCTGCTCCAGCCCACCGGTGGCGTGCCGGCCGACGCGCTGCTCCCGCCGCTTCCCCCGTGGCGGCCCTGACCGCTGCCGCAGCGGCACCACCTCAGGTGACCGCGGTCAGCCCACCCGGTCTTCTCCTCCTCGGCCGATGCGCCGTGACGCCCCTCACCTGGCGGGTGTGGGGGAGGATGGCCCCGTGCAGGAGCAGATGACCGTCGGTGTTGGCGCCGGTGCCCGATACCTGGGTGTGGACCACGTGGTGGACCTCGGCCCGCTGCACCCGAGCGCGCACGGGGCCTACCGGTTGCGACTCGGCGTGACCGGGCCGGCCGAGGACCCGGTGGTGACCACGGCCGAGCCGCTGGTCGGCCACCTGCACCGGGGCGCGGAAAAGCTGTTCGAGGTCCGCGACTACCGGCAGGTGCTGACCCTGGCCAACCGGCACGACTGGTTGGCCGCGTTCGGCAACGAGATGACCGTGGCCCTGGCGGTGGAACGGATGACCGGCATGGACGTGCCGCCCCGGGCCCTGTGGCTGCGCACCCTGCTCGCCGAGCTGAACCGGATTCTCGCCCACCTGGTCTTCCTCGCCCCGCTGACCAGGGCGCTGACCGGTGAGCCCAGTGCGGGCACAACCGCGGCGCTGCGCGGTCGGGAAGCGGTGCAGGCGGTGCTCGAAGAGGCCTCCGGCGGCCGCATCCACTTCATGGCCAACCGGATCGGCGGCCTTCGGGAGGACGTGCCGGCCGGCTGGGTCGGCCGGGTCGCCACCGCCCTGTCCACTGTGCGCAGTCAGCTCCCCGACCTCCGTCGGTCCACAGTGGAGGATGAGGCGTTCCGGTCCAGGCATGCCGGCATCGGCGTGCTGCGCGCGGAGGACGCGCTCGCACTCGGGGTGACCGGGCCGATCGGCCGGGCCAGTGGCGTGGACGTCGACCTGCGCCGCGACGACCCGCTGCCGCCCTACCGCGAACTGTCGGTGCGGCCGGTGCTGCGCTCCGCCGGTGACGCACTGTCCCGAGTGGACTGTCTGCTGGGCGAGGTCGAGCAGGCGGTCGAACTGGCCGGGCAGTGCCTGGACCGGCTGCCGGCCGGTGCGGTGAACGTGCGGCTGCCCAAGGCGATCAAGGCGCCGGAGGGTTCGGTGTACGTGTGGACCGAGGCCCCGCTGGGCATTTCCGGGGTGCACCTGTCCTCACGGGGTGAGAAGACACCGTGGCGGCTCAAGCTGCGCACCCCGTCGTTCAACAACATCCAGGCGCTGTCCGCGCTGTTGCCCGGAACCCGGGTCGCCCAACTGCCGGCCGTGCTGGGCTCGTTCGCCGTGGTGGTTGGCGACATCGACAAGTAGCCCCGGCACGCGCGCCGCACCGGTCCCCCGCCCCGTTCCCCACCGGCACACAGCCCTCACCGGCACAGCAGTCCCCACCAGCACCACAGCGCTCGATCCGGTCAGCACACCAGCGCGGCCCATCCCGCCTGGCCGGTCCACGGTCCAGCCAGGCACCTGCCCAGCCGGGCAGGTGCCCAACCAGGCACGTGCCCAACCAGGCACGTGCGCAGTCAGTCGTCGGCGCGGCGGCGACGACGGCGTCCCGACTCGGCGTTGCCGTAGGCGGCCAGCAGCTCACTGACCGACTTGCCCGCGGCGTGCGCACCCGACCCGCCTGCCCCCTCGTCGTTCGGAGCGGGTTTGGCCTGCCGGCGGCCAGGTGCGTCGTCGGCGTCCTCGGTGCCGGCCCAGCCGACCTGGTCCCACGCTGGGGCGTCGTCCGCGGCGGACCGGTGTCGACGGCCCTCGGTCGGCCAGGCACCCGACGACTCGTCCGGTGCGGCCCGACGCCCCGACTGGCCGCCCTGCGGCTCCCGAGGCTCGGCCGCGTCCCAGGCGTTGTGGGCCTGCCGCGACTCCCGCGGATCGCGTTGGGCGTACTGGCCGGACGGCTGCGGCCGGCCCCGGTCCAGTTCCGCACCGCGGCGTTCACCGCCCCGGGGCTCCACGGCGCGGGGCTCCACGGCGCGCGCGTCCCTGGTCCGGGGTTCGCCGGGCCTGGGTTCCGCCGCCCTGGTGTCACCGCGCCGGGGCTCACCGGCCCGGAACTCACCCGACCTGGGATCACCCGTGCGAAATTCACCCGACCGCGGGTCGCCGGTCCGGTACTCGCCCGACCTCGGCTCACCAGTCCGGAACTCACCCGACCTGGACTCGCCCGGTCGAACCTCGGCCACCCGGCCGACGTCCGGCCGGTGTCGACGGGCGGGCGGGTCGAGGTCGTCAACCGGCTTGGGCCATTCCGTCGGACCACCGTAGGGGGGGCGCTCGGCGGGCGCGCCGGTGCGGTCGCGCGGCCCGGGCATGGCCTGGGCGGCGGGCGCCGCGGGTGGGCGCTGGCCACCGTCGCGGGCAGCCCGCTCCGGGTCGAGTCGCCTGGTCAGCTCGCTGGATTCGGCGCGCGCCGCGGCCGGCGCGCCCCGGCCGCGCTCGACCGTGGGCATGTCCGTGCGGGTGGCGGCGTCCTCGGCGCGCTGCTGGTCGGGCTGCTGACCCACGGCGGCCCTGGGCACCACCACGGTGGGCTGCTGCCTGGGCGGCGGCGGTCCCTGCGGCTCCCGCCTGGCCGGCTCCGGCCGCTTGGGTTCGGGCCGACCCTGTTCCCGGCGGGGCTGCTCGGCCCGGCTCTGCTCGGGGCGGACCGGCACCTCGGCCGGCCCCACCTCGATCAGCTCGGTGCGTTCGACCGCCTGCTCCCGGCCAGCCGGCGGCTTGTCCGGCCCGCTCTTGGCCGGGGTGTTCTTGGCGCCAACGGGCGTAGTGCCGGTCCTGGCGCCGGTCGTGCCCGTGGTCGGCGCGCCCTTGGCCGGAGCCGCCTTGGCCGGGGTGCTCCTGGTGGACGTGGTCCTGGTGGGGGTGCTCTTGGCCGGGGTGCGCTTGGCCTGTGGCTGACCGGTGGCGCTCGCCGGGCCGGCGGTGATGCCTCGGCGCCGGTCGTCGGTCCTGGCGATGATCCGGTCATCACCCATGGCCACCAGCCTGGACTGGTCGGACAGCGAGCGCATCCGGGTGGACTCCGCCCGCAGCGCGACCCGCTCGACCAGCACCTCGCCGCCGAGCAGGGCCTCCAGGCTCTCGCGCAGCGCGTGCAGCTCGGCGCGCAGCGCGTCGAGGTCCTCCCGGGACTCCTCGTCCATCGCCCGCCTGGTGGCGGCCTCGACCTCCAGCTCGTATTCGCGCCGGGCGTTGATCTCGCGTTCGAGTTCCAGCTCGTACACCGACTGGAGATCGGCGACCTCGTCCTCGCGCGCGGCCACCTGTCTGCGGTACTTGGCCGCGAGGAACGCGCCGACCAGGGCGGCCCACAATGCCGCCACAATGCCGAGCCGAAGCCATCGCGCGTTTTCACTGAACACCAACACGGCCGCGGCAACCAGAGCGAGTGCCAGCACCGCTAGCAGCAGCACCCGCCCAGAACCACGGCCGTCGCTCGGTTCATCGGTCGAGGAGCTCCGGCCGGTCATGGCCTATACGGTACCGGTCAGTTATGCGACTGATATCTAGCCCTTGGAATTTTTCCGGGTGCACCCGGAGCGCAATGATTGGTTACACCGGGTTTGCGGCCGATCACTCAGAAGTGGTTAGCCCGACTGATCCACTTCCTCACTCGCCGTGTTTGAAATCGCCGGAAACCTAACGCGCGGTGTGTGAATCCATAACGTTATGCCGGAACATGCAACCTGGCGTGGACAAACAGCCGGGTCAGCGGGCGGACCGGTCGTTTCCGGCGTCGTCGTCCGGGCGGTCCGGGGTCTTGCAGCAGTACTCCAGCCACAGCCCCGCGCCGATCAGGGCCGCGGCGCAGACCACGCCGATCAGCGCGCTGATCGTGTCGCTGGCGGCGGCGACCAGTTCGCCACGCCGGGGCAGGACGTAACCGACGAAGCCGACCCAGGTGCCCAGCATGATCGCGCCGACCAGGGAGGACGCCTTGGCCAACGCCACCGCCCTGGCCGCGGCCAGTGGCGCCACCGGTTTGGCGCCGGCCTTGTGCTGCACCCGGGCCCGCACCGAGAAGCCGAGCACCACGTCCACGGCGGCGACCACGAGCAGGGTGATGCCGGCCAGCCGTGGCAGGGTGGGCAGCACGGTGTAGGCGGAGCGGATGACCAGGTGCACCACCACCGCGGCGACCAGCGCGATCACAACGAGATCACGTGCCCTGGTGAACCTCACTCGACCTCCAGTCGCAGATCGGCACGCCGGCGCACACCGGCCAACTCGTCGGCGGGCAGTGCGCGGACCAGGTCCGCGACCGGCCCGCGTCCGGGCAACTCAGCCGCTGGCGCCACGTCGAGCCAGGGCACCAGGACGAACGCCCGCTCGTGCGCGCGGGGGTGCGGCAGCACCAGGTCCGGGGTCTCCTGGATCACCTGGTCCACCGCGACCACGTCGACGTCCAGGGTGCGCGGCCCCCACCGCACGTCCCGCACGCGCCCGGCGCTCCGCTCGCAGTCCCACGCCCGGTCCAACCAACCGCGCGCGTCCACGGCGGGGTCGTCGACCAGCACGACCGCGTTGAAGTAGTCGTCCTGGGCGACCGGCCCCCACGGCGCGGTCTGGTAGACCGGCGACACCGCGACCACGGCGCCGCCCAGGTTCGCCACGGCTGCCCGCAGGTGCGCGAGCCGGTCACCCAGGTTCGAGCCGATGGACAGCACCGCGCTGCTCATGCCGCCCCCACCAGCCCGACACAGCGCGCGCTGCCCGGCGCCACGCCCGCCAACGCGGCGGCATTGAACACCGGGACCAGCCCACCCGCCGCAAAATCACCCGATCGTGCGGCCAGTTGTCCACAGCCCCCTGGGTTGTCCACAGACCAGCTCGCCAGCCTTCCCCCAGCGCCCAGCACCGATAGGCTGGTCCAGGGGACGCCCCCCGGTGGAGGGTGGGGGCTGTGCTGGCGGGGGGAACGCCACGGGGTCATGCCGGGACCACTCGGCCGCGGCCGCCCCGGCGGGACCTGCGGATGGTCACCGCCACGTCGGCGAAGGTCAGCGGGATCGGCGCGGACGGTTTGTGGATGGTCACCTCGACCGCGTGCACCCGCTCGTCGGTCATCACCTGGTCGGCCACCTTGCCCGCCACGGTCTCAATGAGGTCGCACGGCTCGCCGCCCACGATCGCGGCGGCCTGCTCGGCCAGCTCGCCGTAGTGCAGGGTGTCCCGCAGGTCGTCGGTGGCGGCGGCGCGGTCGAGATCCAGCCACACCACCACGTCGACCAGGAAGTCCTGGCCATCGCGCTTCTCGTGCTCGAACACCCCGTGGTGCCCGCGCACCCTGAGCCCGGTCAGGGTGATCCGGTCGGTCATGCCACCTCCGCGTCCACTGCTGCCCGCCACCGGTCCACCACCGCGCCGGCCCCCGTCACCGCGGTCACGGCGCGCTCCCGCGCCGCCACGCCTCAGCCACCAGCACCGCGTCCAGTGAACTGCCCACGTCGTGCACGCGCACGCCCCACGCGCCAGCCGCCGCGGCCAGCGCGGAGATCGCCGCGGTGGCCTGTTCCCGCCCGTCGGGTGGGCGGGGCCGGCCCTCGGCATCGGCCAGCAGCCGGCCGAGGAAGCGCTTCCGGGACGCGCCGACCAGCACGGGCATGCCCATGGCCAGCAGCTCGTCCATCCGGTGCAGCAACGCCCAGTCGTGTTCGGCCCGCTTGGCAAAGCCCAGGCCGGGATCGAGCACCAGCGCGCTCGCGTCCACTCCGGCGGCCAGCGCGGCGTCGACCCGGGCGGACAGCTCGTCGCGCACCTCGGCCACCACGTCGTGGTACTCGGCCAGCTCGGTCATGTGCCGGCTGTGGCCGCGCCAGTGCATCAGCACCCAGGGCGCGCCAGCCTCGGCGACCACCTTGGCCATGTTCGGGTCGGCCAGTCCACCGGAGACGTCGTTGACCAGGACGGCACCGGCCTCCAGCGCGGCGTTGGCCACCTCGGCGCGCATGGTGTCCACGCTGACCGGCACGCCCTCGGCGGCCAGCGCGCGGATGACCGGGGTGACCCGCGCGGCCTCGATGTCGGCTTCGACCCGGTCCGCGCCGGGTCGGGTGGACTCGCCGCCCACGTCGATCAGGTCGGCGCCACGCGCGTGCATGGCCACGCCGTGGGCGATGGCCTCGTCGTGGTTGAGGTAGCGGCCGCCGTCGGAGAACGAGTCCGGGGTGACGTTGAGCACCCCCATCACCACGCAGCGGCCCGGCTGGGGCAGGGTCACACCGACCGCCCCTTGATCAGGCCGATCGCCTCGGCCCGGGAAGAGGCCGAGGTGCGGAACAGCCCGCGCACCGCCGAGGTGGTGGTCCGCGAGCCGGGCTTGCGCACCCCGCGCATGCCCATGCACAGGTGCTCGGCCTCGACCACCACGATCACCCCGCGCGGTTCCAGCCTGCGCACCAGCGCGTCGGCGATCTGCGAGGTCAACCGCTCCTGCACCTGTGGCCGCCTGGCGTACAGGTCGACCAGTCGCGCCAGCTTGGACAGGCCGGTGACCTGTCCTTCCTGGTTGGGGATGTAGCCGACGTGCGCCACCCCGTGGAACGGGAGCAGGTGGTGCTCGCAGGTGCTGTACATCGGGATGTCGGTGACCAGGACGAGTTCCTCGTGGCTCTCGTCGAAGGTCTTGGCCAGCACGGCGTCCGGATCGGTGAACAGACCGGCGAACAACTCGCGGTAGGCCCTGGCCACCCTGGCCGGGGTGTCCCGCAACCCTTCCCGATCCGGGTCCTCGCCGCAGGCCAGCAGCAGCTCACGCACGGCGTGTTCGGCGCGTGCCTGGTCAAAGCCGAGTTTGCGGGCGTTGACGCGGACGGGCCCGTCAACGGAGAGGTCGTCCCCGTTGACGGGCTCGTCGTGAGCCTGGTGGGCCGCGCTGGTCGATCCCATGTTCGAGCGCATCACAGCCACCAGTGTGTCAGCGCCCGTTGTTCTGGTCGGTGTCCGACGCTGGTTTCGTGGTGTCAGACTCAGCGGATTCCGCAGGGTGGGAGCCGGAGCCGGTGCCCTGGTCGTTCATGTTCACCTGGTCCGGCTCGAACGACGAGGGCTTCCACTGCTGCTGGGACTGGCCAGCCGGCACGGTCGCCGGGGTCCACCCGGGCGGTGCGCCGTAGTTGGGCGGCCCGGACGGCACGGTGGCCGGGCGGGTGCCGCCGCCGTAGTACTGACCAGGTCCTGGCTGGGGCAGGCCCGGCACGGGCTGGCCGTAGGGCGGGTGGGACCCGTTGGGCCCGGGCGGGGTGTCCGGGTTGGACCGGGGCGGCCCACCCGGTGTGTCCGCGGCACCGCCGACCGTGCCCACCGGGGTGGGCTTGTCCTCGGTGACCGGCGGCCACGGCTCGCCCCGCTCCATGGCCAGTTCCGCCCTGGTCTTGATGGGCGGCTTGTCCGAGGGGGTGCGGGTGCCGAAGTCGTTGAACTGGGTGATCCTCGGCCGCTTCTCCACCCGGGCGAAGATCCGCTCCAGGTCCCTGCGGTGCAGGGTTTCCTTGTCGAGCAGTTCGAGCACCAGGTCGTCGAGCACGTCGCGGTAGGTGTTGAGCACCTGCCACGCCTCGTTGTGCGCGGCCTCGATGAGCTTGCGGACCTCCTCGTCGATCTCGTGCGCGACCTCGAGGGAGTAGTCCGGCTGGTGGCCCATGGACCGGCCGAGGAACGGGTCACCCTGGTCCTGGCCGTACTTGACCGCGCCCAGTCGGGCGCTCATGCCGTACTCGGTGACCATGGCGCGGGCGATCTTGGTCGCCTGCTCGATGTCGCTGGAGGCGCCCGTGGTCGGCTCGTGGAACACCAGTTCCTCGGCGGACCGGCCGCCCAGCGCGAACACCAGTCGGGCGATCATCTCCGAGCGGGTCATCAACTCCTTGTCGTCCTCGGGGACGACCAGGGCGTGACCGCCGGTGCGACCGCGCGGCAGGATGGTCAGCTTGTAGACCGGCTCCAGGTCCGGCATGGCCCACGCGGCGAGCGCGTGCCCGCCCTCGTGGTAGGCGGTGATCTTCTTCTCCTTCTCGGAGATGATCCGGCTCTTGCGGGCCGGGCCACCGATCACCCGGTCGACCGACTCCTCCAGGGCGGCGGCGGTGATGACCGTGCCGTTCTGGCGGGCGGTGAGCAGGGCGGCCTCGTTGATCACGTTGGCCAGGTCGGCGCCGGACATGCCCACGGTCCGCTTGGCCAGGCTGTTCAGGTCGACGTCCTGGGCCAACGGCTTGCCCTTGGCGTGCACGTTCAGGATGGCCTGCCGGCCGCGCAGGTCGGGCGCGGACACCGGGATCTGCCGGTCGAACCGGCCGGGCCGCAGCAGCGCCGGGTCCAGGATGTCGGGCCGGTTGGTGGCCGCGATCAGGATGATCCCGCCGCGCGAGTCGAAGCCGTCCATCTCGACCAGCAGCTGGTTCAGCGTCTGCTCGCGCTCGTCGTGGCCGCCGCCGAGCCCGGCGCCGCGCTGCCGACCGACCGCGTCGATCTCGTCGACGAAGATGATGCACGGGGCGTTCTGCTTGGCCTGCTCGAACAGGTCGCGCACGCGCGAGGCACCCACACCGACGAACATCTCGACGAAGTCCGAGCCGGAGATCGAGTAGAACGGCACGCCGGCCTCACCGGCCACGGCGCGGGCGAGCAGCGTCTTACCGGTGCCCGGCGGACCGTAGAGCAGCACACCCTTGGGGATCTTGGCGCCGAGCGCCTGGTAGCGACCGGGGTTCTGCAGGAAGTCCTTGATCTCGTACAGCTCCTCGACCGCCTCCTCGGCGCCGGCGACGTCGGCGAAGGTGGTCTTGGGCATGTCCTTGGACAGCTGCTTGGCCTTGGACTTGCCGAAGTTGAGCACCCGGTTGCCGCCGCCCTGCGCGTTGTTCATGATCCACATGAGCAACAGCAGCAACAGGCCCAGCGGGACCAGGTAGATCAACATCTGCACCAGGAACGAGTCCTGGCTGACCGTGGTGTTGAAGTTCGTGTTCTTGTCGCGGAGGGCGGAGAACACGTCGTTGGTCGCACCAGCCGGGTACTGGGTGAGGACCCGGTCGGAACCGTCAACCGGCGTGTTGAGGGTCAGCTTCAGCCGTTGTTCTTTGTCCTCAAGAGTGGCTTCCTTGACATTGCCACTCGTGATCTGTTCGAGTGCCTTCGAGGTCGACACCGGGACGTAGCCCCTGGAGTCGTCGAACAGCGTGGAAACGGTGAAGTAGGCCAGCAACACCACCAGGATCCAGAGCAGTGGGTTGCGGAGTAGGCGCTTGCGGTCCATTCACTTACGGCCGTCGGGCGGCCTCGACCCTCCCTGACTTTCACGTCGGGTGGTGGCTACCCACCGCCCAGGCGGACGGGGCACACCGGTCCGACCAGACTACCGCCCAGCGCCGCGACAGGGTGCCCCAGTGGCCGAACCGGATGTATCCGACTCTTACCACCATCCAAGCCAGTAACGGGTAAGCGGGCTGTGGTGTTCCCAGCGTGAGCGGAGTTACGCCCCGAGTTCGTCGAAAGACACATCCGACCTGCTCCAGGCGCCGGAACACGCGGAGCGGACACCCAGTGGCCTTTGCTCAGCGCGGTCCGCTCAGTGCCGTCCACTCGGCGACTTCCCGCTCACCTGGCCCCCGCTCAGTGGCCCCGGGGTCGTGCCTCGGCCGGGCGGCCCACCTGCGGCGGCGTCCGGCCCGTTGCCTGGCCAGACCCGTGCTCACCTCCAAAGTACCAGCTCAGCAGGGCCCTCCGAAACAGCAGCGGAGACCGGGTCAACGACAACGGCAGGAGACCCGGGCAACGGGGATCGCAGGGGCAGGAGACCGCGACGGCAGCAGGTCGGGGCGACAGGAACACTGGAGTGGCAGGAGCGCGGGGCGGCAGGAGCGCGGGGTGGCCGCAGACCGGGCGACCGGGAGCTGGACGGCAGCGGGGACCAGCCCAGGAGTGCCGGCCGAGCCGCCGCCCGCCGAGCCGGAACACCGCCGGTCGGGCGGTGGCGACCGGAACCACGCTCGGCGCACCGGTGCCAGCCCTGGTCGGAGCAACCCGACTACGCCGAGCGAGCGACATAACCGGAAACGTAGGTGACGCACGCCACTGCGAGGTGGCCCACGCGTGGTGGCGTGTCATTCTCGGCGCGCCACCGCCCGTTAGCAATCACTACATCGAGTGACTCGTTTACCGAAAGCACCCTGAATCATGGCAATGGACCACCAGCCGCCCGGCTTGCTCCGACGCATCGCCCTCCCCCTGGGAGCGCTGCTGGGCGTGGCCATGGCCGCCACGGCCACCGTGGTCGTGCTGGGCCAGGCCCGCGGCCCTGAGTGTTCGGCGGACCTCCCCCTCAAGGTCGCCGTCGCCCCGGCCGCCCAGCAGGTGGTCACCCAGGTCGCCGAGGACTTCACCAAGGCCCAGCCGGTGATCGCGGACAGGTGTGTGCACGTGTCGGTGGAGCCGCGCGAGTCCTCGGACGTGGCCGGGGAACTGCCCACCGCGCGGATCAACCCGCCGGCCCTGTGGGTCGCCGACTCGTCGGTGTGGGCGCAGCGCGCCGCCGCCTCGGCCGCCGGCGAGCAGACCGGGGCGCCTCGGGTGCAGGTGGGAGCCTCACTGGCGAGCACCCCGCTGGTGGTCGGCGCGGTCGAGTCGACCGCGCAGCGGCTGGGGTGGGCCGAGGCTCCGATGAGCTGGCGCCAGCTGGTCGACGGCAGTGTGCCCGTGGCGGCCAGCGACCCCACGACCACCACCGAGGGACTGCTCGGGCTCGCCCTGGTGCGGTCGATGTTCGGGGACGGCCCGCAGGGCACGCCCCCACCCGAGCTGGTGGCCGCGCTGCTGCGGGTGCGGGACAACACGGTGTCGAGCGTGCGCGAGGCGGCCAGCAAGGCGCAGACGGCCGGTGTGGACAACAGTCCGGTGATCATCACCACCGAGCAGTTCGTGCTGGCCCAGAACCAGGCGGCCGGCACGCGGCGGATGCTCGCGGGCTATCCGGCCGAGGGCAGCACCGCCCTTGACTTCCCCCTGATCCGGGTGACCAGGGAGAACGAACCGCCCGGCACGGCTGAGGCCGTGGCGGCCTTCGAACGGGAACTGCGCTCGGAGCGCACTGCCCAGCGGTTCACCGACGCCGGCTTCCGCAACGCCGGTGGCAAGCCGGCGCCCGGCTGGACGCTGGAGCGGGACGGGGTGGACCCGAGGGTGGAGGCCAGCCTGCCGCAGCCCACTCCCGAGCAGGTCGAGGCGCTGCTCAAGGCGTGGGCGTCGGTCAACCAGGACACCAGGATGCTGGCGGTGCTCGACGTGTCCGGCTCCATGGAGGGCCGCGCCGCGGGTGGCAAGACCAGGATCGAGCTGGCCAGGGACGCCGCCGTGACCGCGCTGGGCATGCTGCCGGACACCTCGCAGATCGGTCTGTGGGCGTTCTCCACCCAGCAGGCACCACCCAACGACTGGCGGGAACTGGTCAGCCTGGGGCCGCTCGGCGGGCAGCTGGACAACGGGCGCACCCGCCGGCAGGCCCTCGCCGAGGGCGTGGGCAGCCTGCCCGGCCTGGTGCGGGGTGGCACCGCGCTGTACGACACGGCGCTCGCCGCCAGCCGGGCCGCGCGCCAGGGCTACGACCCGAGCAAGGCCAACGCGGTCGTGTTGATCACCGACGGGCGGGACGAGGACCCCCAGGGCATCAGCCTGGCCGACCTGCTGAACACGCTGCGCAGCGAGGCCGCCCAGGCGCAGCCCGTGCCGTTCATCACCATCGGCCTGGGACCGGACGCCGACATGGACGCGCTCAACCAGATCGCCACGGCCACCGGCGGCAAGGCGTACCAGGCCCGTCAGCCCGAGGACATCCGCAGCGTGCTGCTGGACGCGATCAGCCAGCGCCAGTGCCGGCCGCACTGCTGACCACACCGGACACCGCCCGACCGGCGTCGGCACCACCGACGCCCACCCCACTGGCGGCTACCCCAACCGGCACCACCGCAACCGGCTGACCAGCGCAAACTCCGTGCGCCCGCCCCGTAGGCATCCCCCCACCCGCCCTGGGGGGCGGCCCCGCTGGCAGCCTATCCGCGCCCCCGCCCGAGGGGTAGGCCAACGGCTGGGGCTGTGGATAACTGGGCAGCCTGTGGATAACCCGGCTGGCCGCGGTCACGGGGTGGCCGGTCAGCACGAACAACCCGGGCCGGGGTTGGCCGGGCCGGCACCACCCACGGGCGGCACGCCGCGCCCGGCCACCACACACCGGCCATCAGACACCCGGCCACCACACACCGGTCACCCAACCCCGCACCACAGCCCGGCAGCACAGCCCGGCCCGGGCTGTGCTGCCGCGCGCGGGGCTCGGCCCGCGGGGTGGCGGTGGTCAGCTGGTGTAGACCTTGGGGTCGAGCGTGCCGATGTGCGGCAGGTCCCGGTAGCGCTCGGCGTAGTCCAGGCCGTAGCCCACGACGAACTCGTTGGGGATGTCGAAGCCCACGTACTTGACCGGCACCTCGACCTTGACCGCGTCGGGCTTGCGCAGCAGGGCGCACACCTCCAGCGAGGCCGGCCGGCGCGTGGCCAGGTTCTTGAGCAGCCAGGACAGCGTCAGCCCCGAGTCGATGATGTCCTCGACGATCAGCACGTCCCGGCCGGCGATGTCGCGGTCCAGGTCCTTGAGGATGCGCACCACGCCGGACGAGGAGGTGGACGACCCGTAGGAGGAGACCGCCATGAACTCCAGCTGCACCGGTACCGGCAGCGCCCTGGCCAGGTCGGTCATGAACATGACGGCGCCCTTGAGCACGCCGACCAGCACCAGATCGGCCCCACCGTTCGCGGGATAGTCGGCCGCGACCTTCTGCGCCAGTTCGGCGACCTTGTCCTTGATCTGCTGCTCGCTGATGAGCACGGAGGCGATGTCGCCCTCGTACACGGCCGGTTCCTCTCTCTCGCGTCCGGCAAAGGGCGGGATTCCCGCCACGACCGCCATGACCGCGGTGATGACTCCGTTGGTTATGACTCCGTTCGGTCGATACGAAGCCTGCCACGAACACGCCGTGTCACCAAGCTGCTGGGCAACCACACCCCACCCTGGCCACGCCATTCCCCAACCAGGGCATCGACTCGACGTAGCTGGGTGTCGGTCAGTTCGGGTACTCCGGCGGCCAGCAGCCAGCGCCGCAGCACCCGGCGCCGCAGCGCCGCCGGCTCCCGGCCGAGCTGCTCGGCGTCCAGTTCACCGACACCGGGCACCCCTCCCACGCCCCCGGTACCCTCGCCCGCCGGCCGGCAAACCCGCTGGAACAGCTGGTCGGCCAGGCCGTCCAGGGTGTCGCAGTCCTCACGCAGCTGGGCCGCGGTGCGGGCCAGCGCGCCGGCCACGCCGCCCTGCAACACCTCGTCGAGCAGGGGCAGCACCTCGGTGCGCAGCCGGACCCGGGTGAACCTGGCATCGAGGTTGTGCGGATCGGTCCACGGGGTCAGCCCGAGCGCCGCGCAGGCCGCTCCGGTCTGCGCCCGCGTCACCCCCAGCAGAGGTCGCGCCCACGGCGCGTCGAGCGCGCGCATGCCCGCGATCGACCGGGGCCCCGATCCCCGCCCCAGCCCCAGCAGCACGGTTTCGGCCTGGTCGTCCAGGGTGTGGCCGAGCAGCACCAGTGCGTCCGGCGCGGGCAGGGCCGCGCGCAGGGCCGCGTACCGGGCGCGCCTGGCCGCCGCCTCCAGCCCGCCCGGCCCGGTCACCGCCACGGTGAGCACGTCCACCCGGTCGAGGCCGAGCTGGCGCAGCTGGTCGGCGGCCCAACCGGCGACCTCGGCCGATCCCGGTTGCAGGCCGTGGTCCACGACCAGGCCGTGCACGGCCAGCCCGGGCCGGCGCGTCACCTGCCGGGCGGCCGCGGCCAGGGCGAGCGAATCCGCCCCGCCCGAGCACGCCACCGCCACCACACCGCTGCCCAGGTGGCCGGCGCGGCGGGCGTCGGCCAGCAGCTGGCGGACGGCGAGCCGCACCGCGGTCCAGGCCGGATCGGGTCGGGCCGGATCGGGTTGGGCCCGGTGGTCTGGGTCTGGGTGCCCGCCTCGGCCGCGGCCAGGGGCGGGCTCGCTCACCCGTGCACTCGCCGCAGCCAGGCGTCGGGGTCGGTGATCTCGGCGCGGGTCGGCAGGGTCTCCGGCGCCTGCCAGACCGCGTTGAACCCGGCCATGCCGACCGCGTCGACCACGTGCCCGGTGAACGCGGCGCCCTCGGCGTACTGGCGGACCTTGGCCTCCACCCCGAGCACGCTGCGCAGCACCCGGTCGAGCAGGCCACCGCCCCGGCGGCGCGCGGTGAACCGGTTGCGGATGGTGGCCACGGACGGGACCACGCTCGGCCCCACCGCGTCCATCACGTGGTCGGCGTGCCCTTCGAGCAGGGTGGACAGCGCGAGCAGCCGGTCGAGCACGACGCGCTGCTCCGGGGACTGCAGCAGTTCCACCAGCGCGCCGGCGCCGGCGCCCTCGGCGGCGCGCTGCCGGGCGGCGCGGATCAGCTCGGGCAGTCGGGTCACCGGCCCGACGCCCTCCTCCATGGCGGCCAGCAGGTTGCGGACCTCGGTGGCGAAGTAGTCGCGCAGCCAGGGCACGGCCGTGAACTGGAGCCGGTGGGTGCACTCGTGCAGGCACACCCACATGGCGAAGTCGTCGGCCGGCACGTCCATCGCCTGCTGCACGGCCACCACGTTGGGCGCGACCAGCAGCAGCCGGCCGGCGGCCGAACCGGCGCCGGCCGCGTCAGCCTCCCCGGCGTCACCGCCGGCGGCGTCGGCACCGGTCGTGCCGGTCTTCGCCGGACCGGGGCCGAACGGGTCGTACTGGCCGAGCACCCGGGAACTCAGGAAGGCCAGCACCATGCCGGCCTGCACGCCGGTGGTGCCGGCGACCAGCCCACCGAGGTACTTCCCGGCGCTCGGCCGGTTCTCCGCGCCGGTGTTCTCGTCGCCGGACGCGGACGCGGCCGGGTCGTCCCCGTCGGTGAGCACGGCCAGCCCCTCGATGGCGGCCTGCACCCAGCCTGGCCGGTCGACCACCTCGCCGGTGTGCAGCGGCAGGTGCGCACCGAGTCCGGTGAGTTCCCGCACGTGCCGCTCGGCAGTGGGCGTGAACTCACGCAACTGCCGGACGGCTGTCTCCGCCTCGGCGAGCGGGACAGCGGGCCCACTGCGGATGAGGCGCTGGGCGGTTGCGGCCGCCAAGCCCCAGTCGATCGGGGCGACCACCCGGTCGACCGGCGGCGCGGTCTGGTCCTGCGTTGCCGAGTTCACCCCTCCGACGCTACCCGAGCAGCCCATCGTGACAACCGCCCCGAACGGCTGCTGATCATGCTCCCCGGTCGGGCCGGGTCAGGACGCGATCAGCACCAGCCGGGCGGGCGGGCGCCGGGCGCGTCCTCATCGGCAGCCGCAGCCGTGCAGGGCCGTGGCGATGGCGTCCAGCGCGTCCCGCACGTCCGCGTTGCGCTGCCCCTGGGTGTTGGACAGGAACGCGAACACCAGCAGCCGGCCGTCCGCGTCGAGCACGGTGCCGGCCAGGGTGTTGACGTCGGTCAGCGAGCCGGTCTTGGCCCGCACCCAGCCGCGGCCGGCCAGTGAGGCGCCCTGGTCGTAGCGGCCGTGGCTGGTGTCCAGGGTGCCGCTCGCGCCGGCGATGGGCAGGCCGGCCAGCAGTGGCCGCAGCTTCTCGGTGCGCTCGTTGCCGGCCGGGCCGGCCGCGGCGGCCAGCACCTGGCTGAGCGCGGTGGCCGACAGCTTGTCCTGTGTGGACAGACCGCTGCCGTCGGCGATCTGCACGTTGGACAGGTCGAAACCGTTGTCGGTCAACACCTTGCGCACGGCCTGGGCGGCGCCGGCGAACGACGGCTCGGCACCGGTGGCGATGGCGACCTGCCTGGCGATGGCCTCGGCGAGCACGTTGTCGGAGAGTTCCAGCGCGTTGCCCACGAGCCGTTCGATGGACATGGACTTGACCTCGCCGAGCACCTTGGCGTCCGCCGGGGCGCTGCCCTTGGTCACGTTCCCGCTGACGCCGAGCCCCTGGGCCAGTGCCTTGGCGGTGTCCTCGGCCGGGGTGTGGCTGCGCTGCGGGTCCACCTTGGTGGGTTCGCTGCGGCCGCCGTCCATGATCAGCGACTCGATCGGGGTGAAGTAGCCGCCGCCGGGGAACGCGATGTCGTTGGGGTCCCAGCCGGGCGCGATGGTGTCGCCGGTGAACAGGCTGGTGTCGTAGACGACCTTGCTGATCTGGCCGCCCGCGTTGGCCTTGACCTGCGCGACGAGGTCGTCGAGGTGGGGCGCGTCCCAGTAGATCGACTTCTTGCCGGAGGGCAGCGCGGACAGGGTCGGGTCGCCGCCGCCGACCAGCACCACGGTGCCGGGCTCGGCGCCGGCCACGACCTTGGTGGACAGCTGCGCGGTGTGGTCGAGCACGAGCAGCGCCGCCGCCCCGGTGAGGATCTTGTTGGTCGAGCCGGGGGTGATGGTCTTGCCCGGGTCCTGCTGCCACAGCGGTGTGCCGGTGGCCGCGTCGATCACGCTGCCGGTCAACGTGCCCAGGGTCGGGTTGCTCGCCGGACCGGCCACGGCCGCGGCCACGCCGTTGGCGGTGGGCACTGGCGCGTCCGCACCGGCCGGGCGCATCTTCGGGGAGAACTGCACCGGGGCCGGCGGCGGCTGGACGGCCGCGCTCGATCCACCGAACCAGCCCAACTGGTAGCCGCCGAAGGCCACCCCCACGCCCAGCACCACCACCAGCGCCAGCGCGCCGGCGATCAGCAGCGTCCTGCGCCGCTTCGGCGGCTGGTCGCCACCGGTGCCGGCACCACCCGGACCGATCGGGCCGGCGCCATCGTGGCCGGCGTTGTCGTGACTGGCGCTGTCGTGACTGGCGCTGTCGTGGCCGGCTGGGGCGTTCCGGTTGACGGTGCCCGGTTCCGGGCGCGGCGCTTCGGGCCGGACCGGTTCGGGTCTGGTCTGTCCGGGCGCTGGCGGCGGAGGCGGTGCCGTCCTGGCCGGCGTCACCGGCCGCATCACCTGGGTGCGCTCGACCCGCTCGGTCGGCGCCGGCACGGCCGGGTTCGCCTGCTGCGGTGGCTGCGGCTGGCGCAGCGGCTGGGTCGGTGGCACCTGCTGCGGCTGCGGCGGTGTCTGCGGTCGGGGCGCACCGGGCGGGTTGACCCGCAGCATCTGGGTGGCCTCGCCCTGTGGCGCCGCGTGCTGCTGGGCCACCGGCTGCTGCGGCCCCTGCGGGCCTTGCGGTGCGGACCCCGGAGCCGGTTGACCCGACCACTGCTGCGGTGCGGGCTGCTGCGGCGGTTGCTGGCCGGGCGGCGTGGGGCGGCGCACCGCCACGGTTCGCTCCACACCGGACTGATCACCGGCGCCACCGGCGTTTCCAGCACCACCGGCGTTTCCAGCGCTGCCAGCACCGCTCTGCTCGGGCACCGGCCGGCGCACGGCGACCGTTCGCTCCACACCGGACTGATCACCGGTGTCGCCGGCGGGCTGGGACAACCGCGGCTGCTGGATCGGTTGAGTTGGCTGGATCTGTTGTGCTGGCTGGCTCGACGGTGCGGGCTGGGGCGGCTGCCCAGGTTGGGACGGCTGGGCGGGCTGGGGTGCCGGGCGGCGCAGCGCCACGGTCCGCTCCGCGTTCGCCTGCTCCGCGTTCGCCTGCTCCACGTCCGCCTGTGCCGCGTCCCTCGGCACGCCGTCCTGTTGCTGGCCAACGCGTTCCGGCGCATCCTGGTCCCGCGGATGGTCCTGCGGAGCGGGCGCGGGCGAGGCAGCGGCGGGTGGCGCGGTGGGCCGCACCGCCACGGTGCGTTCCACGCCGGAGGAGTCGGAGAAGTCGCCAGCGGAGCCGGCGGAATCGTCGGAACCGGCGGAGCCGCTGTCGGCCGCACCGGTACCGCCGGTGCCGTCCTGGTCGGTGTCGGCCTGGTCGCTGGGCTCGTCCTCGGCGTCCTCGGCCGGCCACGAATCCTCGGTCGGCCAGGCCAGATCGTCACCGCGCGTCGTCGACCCGCTACCGGGTGTCTCCGCCTGCTCGGTCGGCCGGTTCGACTCGGTGCCGGGCGAACCCGCCCGCTCCACCGAGTCCGCGGGACGCGATCGGTCGGCTTCGGACACTCGATCCTCCTTCGGGCCGGTCTGACAAACGAGGACGACCTACCTCATCAGACGTTCATCATCGGTCAGCAGGGGCAAGGTCACACCGTCCACCAGCCACTTCAATGCAAGCCGTATGGAGGACGTAGTCCACACTAGTGGAGCAAACGACACGGAACGGCAGGCCGGCGTGCTGGCCTTACCCCAAGGCAATACGAGCGAGGACCGCGTGGAGTTCGACGTCACCATCGAGATCCCCAAGGGTGAGCGGAACAAGTACGAGATGGACCACAAGACGGGGCGCATCCGCTTGGACCGCACCCTGTTCACGGCCACGCAGTACCCCGCGGACTACGGGTTCATCGACGAGACCCTCGGGCAGGACGGCGATCCGCTCGACGCCCTCGTTCTCGTCCAGGAACCGACCTTCCCCGGTTGCCTGATCCGCTGCCGCGCGATCGGCATGTTCCGGATGACCGACGAGAAGGGGCGGGACGACAAGGTGCTGTGCGTGCCCGCGGACGACCCGCGGACCGAGCACCTGCGTGACATTCACCACTTGGCCGAGTTCCACCGGCTGGAGATCCAGCACTTCTTCGAGGTCTACAAGGACCTGGAGCCGGGCAAGAGCGTGGAGGGCGCGACCTGGGTCGGCCGGGCCGACGCCGAGGCCGAGATCGCCCAGTCCTACCAGCGACTGAAGGACGCCGAGGCCAGCGGCGAGCACTGAGCCCGCAGCCGCCGGCGTTCCTGTCGAACGTCAACCGGGGCCCGCACGTTTCGCACGTGCGGGCCCCGGCTTTTACCACCCCTGGTGATTCGCCTGTGTGGCGTGGTTTCCGGTCAGTGCATGGCAACGACCACGGGCTGCTCGTCGGCGTCGCCGTCACCGGCCTGGCGCTGCAGTCCGGACTTGTTGGACAGCGGCACCTCCTTGAGGAACCAGATCAGCGCGAACGCCACCAGCATCACCGCGCCACCCACGAGGAACACGGTGTCGATGGCGCTGGAGAAGCCGTCCAGGAACGGCCGGGCCAGCGCCGGGTCCAGCTTCTCGATGAAGCTGGTGTCGTTGAGGTCCATGCCGCCGCCCTGCATGCCGGCCACGGCCTGCTGGTTGGCCGGGTTGGCCATGGCCGCCAGGAACGCCGGGTCGGTGGCCGCGCTCTGGAAGGCGTTGTTGATCCGCTCGCCGACCACGCCGAACAGGATCGACAGGAACACGGCCGTGCCGGCGGTGCCGCCGATCTGGCGGAAGAACGTGACCGACGAGGTGGCCACGCCCATGTCGCGCGGCGGAACGTCGTTCTGCACGGCCAGCACCAGGGACTGCATGCACAGCCCCAGCCCGATGCCGAGCAGCAGCATGATGCCCATCACCGAGAGCATGGGCGTGTCCGTGCCGATCTGGCCGAACATGAACAGCGCCGCGACCATCACGCCGATGCCGATGATCGGGAAGATCTTGTAGCGGCCGGTCCGCGAGGTGAGCGTGCCGCTGACCATGCTGCTGAGCAGGATGCCCGCGGTGAGCGGCAGCGACTGCAGGCCGGCCTCGGTGGGCGTGGAACCCTTGACGATCTGCAGGTACAGCGGCAGCGACATCATGCCGCCGAACATGCCGATGCCCATGATGAAGTTGAGCAGGTTGCTCAGCGAGAACACCGGCCGGCGGAACAGCCGCAGCGGCAGCAGCGCCTCGTTGCCCATCCGGCTCTCCACCCACACGAACGCGACCAGCCCCACGACGCCGATCGCGTACATGGCCAGCGACGCGCCCGACGCCCAGCCCCACTCGCGGCCCTGCTCGGCCACGATCAGCAGCGGCACCAGGCCCACGGCCAGGGCGATCGCGCCCCAGTAGTCCACCCGGTGCTTGACCTTGGTGTGCGGGACGTTGAGCACCCGGCTGACCACGACCAGGGCGATCAGGCCGATCGGCACGTTCACCAGGAACACCCAGCGCCAGCCGGTGACACCGACGAAGGTGTCCAGGCCGGCGAAGAAGCCGCCGACCACCGGGCCGGCCACGCTGGAGACACCGAACACGGCCATGAAGTAGCCCTGGTACCGGCTGCGCTCCCGCGGCGAGGTGATGTCGGCGATGATCGCCAGCGCCAGCGACATCAGACCGCCGGCGCCCAGCCCCTGGACGGCGCGGAAGGCGGCCAGCTCGTACATGGAGTTGGCGATGCCGCACAGCAGCGAGCCCAGCAGGAACAGCGAGATCGCCGTCAGGTACATGGGCTTGCGGCCGTAGATGTCGGACAGCTTGCCGTACAACGGCGTGGCGATGGTGGACGTGATCAGGTAGGCGGTGGTGGCCCAGGCCTGCAGGGTCTGGCCGTGCAGCTGGTCGGCGATGGTCTTCATGGCCGAGGCCACAATGGTCTGGTCCAGCGCCGCCAGGAACATTCCCAGCAGCAGGCCGGACAGCACCGTCAGGATCTGGCGGTGGCTGAGCGATCCGTCGCCACTGACAGCACCGGGTTGGCCGGTTCTGTCGGGCTCGGGTTCACGGTCGGTGGTGATGACCGCTTCGGACATCAGGTCTCCCCTCAGGAGCGCGTCCCCTCGGCGCACTCGGCGATGAACATCGGCAGCGCCTGTTCGAAGTCACGGGTGAACCGGTCGAACAGCGCGGCGAACTCCCCCAGGTCAGTGTCTGACCAGGACGACAGCACACGGGCCAGCGCGGCGTTGCGCCGGTCTCGGGCCCGTTCCAGCAGGGCGAGCCCGGAGTTGGTGATGGCGAGCACGGCGGCACGGCCGTCCTCGGGGTCAGCGGTGCGCTCGACCAGGCCGTTGCGCACGAGCTGGGCGACCTGGCGGCTGATCGTGGACGGATCCGCGAACACGGCCTCGGCCAGCGCGCTGGACCGCTGCGGCCCCCGCTGGGCCAGGGTGCCGAGCAGCACGAAGGAAGTCTTGTCAAAGCCTTCCTTGCTCAGCTGCGCGGACACGCAGCCGTGCAGCCGCCCCAGCTTGGCCATGGCCATGTTGAGCTGGTCGACCACGCCGCCGGCGCGTTCGTCGGCCTGCGTGGTGTCGGTGTCGGTCGGGCCCGCAGCCGGCTCCGCCAGCTGAGCTGTGCGCACGCCGACGTCAGTGAGCAACGGGCCCGCCCCCAGGTCCTGCGACACCTGCCCGCCCCTCCGTTGCTTGCATCACCCAAGTACTTGTACGACACAAGCATGAACTTTTCTGGGATTCTTAGCAACCGAAATATCTTGTGATCCGGCTCGCAGCGCGCCAGGTGCCTGACTGACTACCCTGCGCGAAGGAGAGAACTCCCAGGTGGGGCCTGCTGTTCCCGGACATGCGAACGCCACCGCACCGTGGCGGGCATACGAAACCCGGCCACGGTGCGGTGGCGCAACGCAATTTCTCAGCGCGCCGCGGTCAGCGGGCTGAGCGCCGCCCAACCCACGTGGAACTCGGTCCGCGCGGGACTCGGGCGGTGGCGAACTCCGGTGCGATCAGGCCCAGCCGGGCATGGGGTAGCCGGCCAGCAGCTCGGCCACCTCGCCGGCCACCCGCTCGACGGTGGCCTCGTCCTGCTCGTCCGCGGCCCGCACCACCGCGTCGATCCACGCGGCCAGCTGCGGCATCTGCTCGACGCCCAGCCCACGGGTGGTGATCGCGGCCGTGCCCAGGCGGATGCCGGACGGGTCGAACGGCTTGCGCGGGTCGAACGGCACGGTGTTGTAGTTCAGCTCGATGCCGGCGCGGTCCAGCGCCTTGGCCGCCGGCTTGCCGCCGATCCCCTTGTTGCCCAGGTCCACCAGGATCAGGTGGTTGTCGGTGCCGCCGGAGACCAGGTCGAAGCCGCGCTCGACCAGGGCCTCGGCCAGCGCCTTGGCGTTGGCCACGATGGCGTGCGCGTAGTCCTGGAACGCCGGCTGGCTGGCCTCCCGCAGGGCCACCGCGATCGCGGCCGTGGTGTGGTTGTGCGGCCCGCCCTGCAGGCCGGGGAACACCGCCTTGTCCAGTGCCTTGGCGTGCGCGGCGTCGGACATGATCATGGCGCCCCGTGGGCCGCGCAGCGTCTTGTGCGTGGTGGTGGTGATCACCTGGGCGTGGCCGACCGGCGAGGGGTGGGCGCCACCGGCGACCAGGCCGGCGATGTGCGCGATGTCGGCGACCAGGACCGCGCCGACCTCCTGGGCGATCTCGGCGAAGGCCGGGAAGTCGATGGTGCGGGGGATGGCGGTGCCACCGCAGAAGATCACCTTGGGCCGCTCGGCGCGGGCCAGGTCGCGCACCTCGTCCAGGTCCACCCGGCCGGTGTCCTTGCGCACGCCGTACTGCACGCTGCGGAACCACTTGCCGGTGGCGGACACGCTCCAGCCGTGGGTCAGGTGGCCGCCGGAGGGCAGGGCCATGCCCATGATGGTGTCGCCGGGCTCGGCGAAGGCCAGGTAGACCGCGAGGTTGGCGGGTGAGCCGGAGTAGGGCTGCACGTTGGCGTGGTCCACGCCGAACAGGTCCTTGGCCCGCTGCACGGCCAACCGCTCGACCGGGTCGATGAACTGCTGGCCCTCGTAGTAGCGCTTGCCGGCGTAGCCCTCGGAGTACTTGTTGGTCAGTACCGTGCCGGTGGCCTCCAGCACGGCCGTGGACACGTAGTTCTCGGACGCGATCAGCCGGATCTTGTCGTGCTGCCGCTTGGCCTCGGCCTCGACCAGATCGGCGATCTCGGGGTCACTGGCCGCGAGGTGGGAGATGGCTGGCTGGTGCATGGGCTACATACTTCCTTCTTGCGCGCGGGGACTCCGGCCGAGGCACCCAGGCGCACGGTGCCGACCAGTTCGCTCCCCGGTGGTTGACTCCACCCCAACACGCCAGTCGCTTCCCGGTAAAGCCTACCTGACCAGGTCACATCAGCCGGCCGACCGGCGATTCGGGTTACCCGCCAGTAACAACGCGGGTAGCATCGCCGGGCATGGATTCCACCCAAGAGTTGATCGCGCAGGGCATGAAGCAGAGCGTGCCCTGGGTGCGCACCGCCGGCATCGAGTTCACCGAGATCAGCGACGGGCGCGTGGTGGCCACCCTGCCCGACGTGGCGGAGCAGCGGAACCACGTGGGCGGCCCGCACGCCGCCGTCATGTTCGGCCTGGGCGAGACCGCGACCGGCGCGGTGGTGCTGGCCGCGTTCAGCGACGTGCTGGACCGGGCCGTGCCGCTGGTGGTCAGCGCCGAGGTCAGGTTCACCAAGCTGGCTCTCGGCCCGCTGCGCGCCGAGGCCGTGCTCGGTCGGCCCGCCGAGGAGGTGCTGGCCGAACTGGACGCCGGCACCCGTCCGGAGTTCCCGGTGCACGTGACCATCAGCAACGCCGAGGGCGTGACCACCGGCGAGCTGACCGTGCGCTGGACACTGCGCCCCAACCGCTGAACCCGCTGGTCGCCTGGGCGGTCCGCACGCGACCGCCCACTCGGCCACCCAGCCGGAAATCTTTAACAAGAAATCTTTAGCAAGAGCCCTTGAACAAGGAACCTTGAGCAAGGTACCTTGATCCCATGCCGCCCCACCAGGAGAACATCAGCGACCCGAAGAAGCTGCGCGCGCTGTCCCACCCGCTGCGCTGGAAGCTGATCGACCTGCTCCAGATCGAGGGCACCGCCACCGCGACCCGGTGCGCCGAGTTGACCGGCGAGAGCGTGGCCAGCTGCTCCTACCACCTGAACATGTTGGCCAAGTACGGCTTTGTCGAGCCGGCCCCCAGCGAGGGCAGGGAGAAGCCGTGGCGACTGCCCGCCCAGGAGTTCGGTTGGTCCAAAATGGACTTGGACGACGAGGGCAGGCTGGCCGCCGAGGCCGCCTCGGACGCGCTCATCGACCACGAGATGGCCGAGTACCGCGCCGCCATCCGTCGCAAGGACCGCGAGCCCGAGCAGTGGCAGCGGGTCACCGGGAGCATGTCCGGCCTGGTCTACCTCACCCCGGAGGAAGCCACGCGACTGAAGAACGAGTTCGGCGCCCTGCTGGACCGTTACCACAACCGGGTGGCCGACTCCGCACTGCGCCCCGAGGGAGCACGTCCGGTGCGGACGTTCGCGTCCTTCTGGCTGACTTCCAACGACTCGCCACGCTCCTGACTCTCCACTGAGGACACTCACACCCACCGAGAAGGGGCTCTTCCCATGTACCAGCACCCGGACACGCTGCGCGCCGATATTCGCTTTCGCGAACAGGACTGCCGTGACCAGGCCGCCGCGAGCCGGCTGGCCCGCCTGGCCGTCCGCCGCCGGTCGTGGCGGCGCGCGCTGACCGCGCCGGCCATGCCCAACCCGGCCACCGGAACCGGCTGCGGCCTGCCCGCCTGCCCGTTCGTCGCGACCAGCTGACCGGCGCCACTACCCCGGTCCACCCAGTCCCGCGACGCGACCAGCGGCCCGGACACGTCCGAACGGCGGTGTTCGGCAGCGGCCGAACAACGCATACCCGGCCATGTCACCCGAAAGTAGTATCCGGACCGCAAGCTAATTGCGTTGGAAACTTTCGACAGGTGTGGCGCGGCGGACGTGCTGTCGGCCCGGTGGGTCCGCGCCCCCGCACCGCGCCGCGCCCACCCGTGGTGCGGCGCCCGCGCACACCGACTGGGGAGAGGACCGAACTTGACCGAGCGCTTGGCTGGGACAAGGCACACCGCGCCGCGGTGGATCTCGGCACTGGCTCGCACGGCCGCGGTGGTGGCCGTGGCCGCCGGCGTGGCCGCCGCACCGGGTGTCGCGCAGGCGTCCGACACCGGCGCCACCATCGTCGGCGGTGTTCCGGCGACCGAGAACTACTCGTTCATCGCCTCACTGCAGTGGGAGAAGAACGGCAACCCGAACGCCCTCCGGTGCGGTGGCGCGCTGATCGCCCCGCAGTGGGTGGAGACCGCGGCGCACTGCGTCACCGACAGCACCACCGACGAACCGCTCGACCCGAGCCTGTTCCACCTGCGCATCGGCAGCAACGACCGGACCACCGGCGGCACGGTGGTCGACGCCGCCGAGTTCGTGGTGCACCCGAACTGGTCGGCGCGGACCCAGAACGCGGACATCGCGCTGATCAAGCTGGCCAAGCCGGTGCGCAACGCGCCGGTGCCGCTGGCCCGCTCCGTGAACGTGGGTGACGACATCCGGGTGATCGGCTGGGGCTACCTGGCCGACGGCGACACCACCCTGCCCACCCAGCTGTACCAGCTGGACACCACGGTCGCGGAGAACGACTACTGCGGCTACGGCGAGTACGGCTGGCGCGAGGGCGACTTCTGCCTGAACAACCCGGGCGGCACGTTCGGCCCGTGCAACGGCGACTCGGGCACGCCGATCATCAAGAAGGTGTGGGGCCGGTGGAAGCTGGTCGGCAGCGACAGCCGGGGTGTCGGCGACGTCTGCGGTGAGACGCCGGACGTCTCCCCCAGCGTGCCGCACTACACCGACTGGATCATCGACGCGCTCGGCGCGGACGCCAGGACCCTGGCCTAGTCCACCCGCCGCCCAGGATCTCACCGGCGGGTGCCGGCCGCCTCCGCCCCTGCGCCGGAACCCGTCTGGTGAGCGGCGCCGACCGGATGCGCGCCCACGGGGTGCGCTCCGGTCGGCGCCACCACCTCCACCGCGGTCACCTCGCGCACGCACTGGCGCAGCCAGCGGTGCGCCGGATCGGCGTCGTGCCGGGGGTGCCAGGCCATCCGCACCTCGATCGGGTCCAACTCGGTCGGGACGGGGAACACCACCAGGCCCAGCGCGGACGCGAAGTAGCGGGCGACCCGCTCCGGCACCGCGGTCACACAGTCCGAAGTGGACACGGTGAGCAGGGCCGAGGCGAAGTTCGCCAGTGTGGCCACGATCGTTCGTTGCAGCCCAACGACTTCCAGCCCCCGGTCAAGCGGACCGTGCAGCCGGCCGCGCCGGGACACGCCGATGTGCGCGGCCGCGCTGAACGCGGCGGGCGTGACCGGACCGGTGGCCAGCGGGTGGCCCGCCTTGGCCACGCCCACCAGCCGGTCCACGAACAGCGACTCCACCCGCAGCTCCGGCGAGTCCTCGTCGATGATGCCGATCTCCAGGTCGGCCGTGCCGTCCCGCAGCGGGGTGGCGTCCCCGGGACCGGTGGCCAGGAACCGCAGCGTCACCCCGGGGGCCTCGCGCCGGGTGCGCGGGGTGAGCAGCGCCTGGAGCAGCGCGGCGTAGCCGTCGTCGGCGACCAGACCGAAACCGCGGCGGATCTGGCTCAGGTCGACGTGCCGGCCGTCGGACAGGATGGCCTCGGCCTCGGCGATCAGCGCGCGCACCCGGGGTCCCAACGCGACCGCGCGCGGCGTGGGCACCATGCCGCGCCCGGCCCGCACCAGCACCGGGTCGCCGAGCAGGTCGCGGATGCGGCGCAGGGTCTTGCTCATGGTCGGCACCGACACCTCCACCAGCTCGGCCGCGCCGGTGACGCTGCCGGTCTCCAGCAGCGCGTCCAGTGCGACCAGCAGGCTCAGATCCAACTTGTGCAACCGTCCGGTCACCTGGTTCCGGCTCCTCCCGTGCCGCTGCTCACCGCCACCCGCGCCGGCGTCCACGCCCGACTCACCGCCGGGTGGACCGCCCGGGCAGCCACCACGCGATCAACGCCGCGGCCGCGCCGACGATGCCCGCCACCACCCCGAGCGCGCCACTGGTCGCGTCGGTGAACGCCACCCGGATCGCGGCGCGCACCGACTCCGGCGCGGACGCGGCCGCCGCCAGCAGCGACCCCACATCATGGTTGCCGGCGGTGGTGAGCAGATCGCGGATGACCGAACCGGCCGCGTCCAGGTTGGCCCCGAACGAGGTACCGGCCAGCGTGCCGAACACGGCCATGCCCAGCGCGCCCCCGATCTCCCTGGCGAAGCTGTTGACGCCGGCGCCCGTCCCGGACTGGCTGGCCGGCAGCGCGGACAGGATCGCCGAGGACAGCGCCGGGTTGGACACGGCCGAACCCACCCCCACGACCACGATGCACAGCGCGTAGTAGGCGTAGGGCGTGTCCGGTGTGCAGGTGGCGAACAGCAGCAGCCCGACCACCATGGTCAGCAGCCCGGCCACCACCAGCGTGCGGGTGCCCAGCCAGCGGGCCAGGCGCGGCGCGCGCGGGGTGACCAGGACCAGCACCACCGCCAGCGGGGCCGTGCCCAGGCCGGCCAGGATCGGCGGGTAGCCCTTGACGCTCATCAGGTACTGGCCGTTGAGGTAGAACACCGAGTACATGGCGATGAACGACAGGATCACGCCGATGCCGCCGGCGCGCAGCCCCGGCGCGCGCAACACCCTCGGGTCCAGCAGCGGCGCGGGGTGGCGGAGTTCGTAGCGGGTGAACGCGAGCGCCAGCAGCACCGCCGCGGCGAACGCGCCCAGCACCGGCACGCTGGTCCAGCCCAGTTCCCTGCCCTCGATGATGCCGAACAGCAGCGCGAACACCAGCACGACCAGGATGACCGTGCCGCCCGGGTCCAGCCGCCGGTCGTGGCCGGGCACCGGCTGGGTGGCCACGGCCACGGCGATCCCGCCGAGCAACGCGATCGGCGCGGCCACCGCGAACAGCGCCTGCCAGTCGAAGAACTCCAGCACCGCACCGCCGAGCACGTTGCCGAGCACGCCGCCGATGCCGGTCGTCGACGTCCACACCGCGACCGCGTGGTCGCGCCGCTCGGACGGGTAGTTGCTGATCAGCAGGGGCAGGCTGCTGGGCAGGACCAGGGCGGCGCCCAGCCCGGTGACCGCGCGCGCCGCGATCACCAGCGGCACGGTCGGCGCCACCGCCGAGGCGAGCGAGGCCAGCGCCAGCACGGCCAGCCCGACCAGCATGGTGCGCTTGCGGCCGAACCGGTCGCCGACCGCGCCCGCCGGGATCAGCAGGCAGCCGAACACCACCAGGTAGGTGTCCATGATCCAGAGGACCTCGGTGGACGACGGGCGCAGCGCGTTGGTGGCCAGCGTGCCCACCGCCAGGTTCACCGAGGCGCCCAGTCCGAACACCAGCGCGGTGCAGGCGCAGATGGCCGCGCTCGCCAGGCCGGGCCGCGCCCGCGCGGGTGCCCTGCCGACCTCAGTCACCTGGCCGCCCCAGGTGGGTGGACAGCTCCAGGTCCTGGCCGTCGGCGATGGCCACCGACGCGTAGCCGTTGGCCGCCGCGTCGACTTCTTCCCGCCGGGCCGGAATCTGCTCGATCGCATTTCTGACCAACGGCTCACGCACACCCGTTGAACTGTTCTCGGACATCGCGGAAATCGTCACGACCACGACGTTAGGAATCCTGCTGGTTTTAATCAACGGAAAGTTCGGAAACGAGTTGTTGCCCTGGCGGAAAGTCACGCGGACGCCGTCGCCGACTCCGGCAGGCCGCGGTCGACCAGGCCCAGCCCCACGGTGCTCGGCACGTGCCGGTGCGGCCCGAACGCGAACGTGTCCAGCGGACCGGCGCCCGGATCAGCGCACACGAACAGGTAGGCACCGGTGACGAGAACCAGACGACGATTCGCCCACACCGATTTCGCGGCGTGGCCACACCTGTTTCTTTCCCAATTCTTCGACATGCGGCCGAAGATGTGCGCGCGCACCCGGGAACCAGCGAAAGAAGAGCATGCAGTTGGTTCCCGGCGGGAAACCGGTGGGGCCGGTGCGCGGCCCGGCCGATCAGCGGGAGGCCCACCAGGAAACTGCCCGTCCACGCCGTGCCGGATTGTCGGCGAAGGCCGGGTCCAGCGCGCTGCCGAGCGGTCCGCCGGTGAACGAGTTCGGGCAGGCGCACGTCGACGACGGGTTCGGCGCGCAGAAGGTGTCCGCGCTTTTCCTGGTACCGGCCGGACCACCCGGCTACGCGGGCCGGCTCAGCACCTCGGCCAGCGCCGGGTACCACCGCTCCGCGATCTTGCGCTCGCCCTGGTCGTTGGGGTGCACGCCCTCCCTGGTGTCCGCGGCCGGATCGAACCCGGTCCACTGGTCCACCACGGTGATCGGGGACTCCGCGGTGCTGTGCGCGCTGGCCCAGCCCGGGATGGCGGCGTTGAGTTCCACGACCCGCTGCCCGCAGTCCGCGCAGTTGTCCGACTCGATCGGCAGGATCTGGGCGATCAGCAGGGTGATCCGCGGGTTGTCGGCGCGCAGCTGGCCGAGCAGCGTGGTGTAGGCGTCCAGGATCTGCGCGGTGCTGGCCCCGCCCCACCACACGTCGTTGGTGCCGAAGTGCATCAGCACGATGTCCGGATGGGTGGCCGACAGCCAGCCGGGCAGCAGGTTGTCGTTGGCCACCGCGACCACCCGGAACCCGCCGTGCCCCTCGTTGTCACCGTCGTAGCCGGCACCGCAACCGGGATCGGGCAGCGTGCCGACGAAGTCGACGTCGGTGTGCCCGGTGTCCTGCAACCGCTGCCACAGCAGGGCCCGCCAGCACCCGGGCGTGCCGGTGATCGAGTCGCCCAGCGGCATGACCCGGACCGCCCTGGCCCCCTGTCCGAGCCGGGCCGCCAGGAACACGCCCGCCGTGACCAGCACGACGAGCACGGCGGCGTACACCGCCACCACCCGCCCCCGTGATCTCCGCATTCGGAAATTCTAGACATCGGGGACAGTCCGACGTCCCCCGCACGGCTGATCAGCGGCTCTCGATCGGGTCCGATCCATCCCTCAGCGGAGTGGCCCCTTGCGTCCAAACTGGACAAACGTCGTCAGGATCGGCTGTGCTGTGCCGCGATGGGGGCAGATTCACCACCAATACGAAAGGACCCGCCCCATGTTCCGCAGTCTGCACAAGATCATCGCGGCTGGCGCGCTCGCGCTCGCCATGCTCGGTGGCGCCACCATGGTGATGGCACCGGCTCAGGCCGCGCCGACCCACACCGTGCTGGCCCAGGCCGCGCCGGACTGCTCCGGTCTGATCTGCTGACACCAGACCAGGGCCGACAGCGCTGCTCGGGTCGCCAAGGCCGCCCACCTGCCCGACAGCCTGGCCCACCGTGACACGGCCCCCTCCCGCTCCCGGCACACCCGACGAGCGAGAGGGGGTTTCGCCGTGCCGCGCGGGAACAGCGCAGCGCCGACTCACTCGACCTCGCCGCGCACGCCGCCCCTCTCCTGCTTCCGCAGCTCCAGCAGCCGCAGGTACGTCTCCACGAAGTCGACGAAGTCCGCGTGGCTGAGCAGCACCTTGTCCCCGGACCAGACGTGCTCGATGTGAACACCGTCCGGGGTGACCTGCGCCACGGTCTCGTTGCCGGTGTAGAAGGGACGATTGTCCGCGGTGACCTGCTCGGGATGCCGTGCCTGTTCCGCACCCTGCGCAAGAAACTCGGGCCACGCCTGGGTGTCCCTGATAAGGTCGTGGAGAACCTGGGCCTCGGAATGCTTTTCCGTGTCGATCTCTATGGTCAGCCTGCCGTCCGACCAACGTCCAATCCGAGCCTTCACCGCCGCTCCTCCTGAACTTCGTAAACAGGCCAGGCCGTTCCCACATCATCAAACGCAGCCGTCATGGCGTCCTTGCCAGGAAGCACGAAACCCTGGATTCGTACCCCCCGGTAGTAGCCTTCCCACATGGTCTGGCGGGGAGCCTGACCCGGCTCCGACAGCACGGGGCGACGACGGCCAGCAAACGCGGAGCGAATGGCATGCGCCACTTCTTCGCGCCCCCAGTGCGCCGGGAAGAACGTCGATCGTGCTTTCTCGGCCACCTCTCCATCTGACAGAGTCTGCCGCAGCCTCGCCGCGAAAACTCCGTTCTTGTCGTTCGGCGTTCGCTCTTCGAGAGACATCCCTTCCGGCAGCGTCTCATCCTGCAGATGATGGAGCCCGGACAGGTTCGTGCCGCGACGATGCCCGGTGAACAGGTGCGTGTCGACCCACTCCCGCAGCGGGTACTTCGGGAGGGTGAACGGCGCCGGGCTGGGCACGTCCTCCGGGAGCGGGTAGACCGGCGTGCCCGCGAGGGTCATTCCCAGTGCCCTGGCCAGCCAGGTCGCCACGTGCTGCTTGGCCCGGTCGCAGCAGACCAACAGGTCCGGCATCCGCGACCGGAGGTGGCCGAATCTGGTGATTGCCAACTCAAAATCGCTGTTCGAACTGCCCTCGCCGACGACGACCAGGATCGACACGATCTCGTCGGTGTGCTCGCTGACGTGGAGGATCAGCTGCTCGACCCGCACGGTGAGATCGACCGCGCATTCGCACACGTCCGCTATTTGTTGGAAAGTAGCTGGTTGCCCCGACAACCCGTACCCCCTGAATGACCGTTTCCCGCCCGACAGCGAGGTTATCGGGAAACAGAACAGACGGGTGCTGATTGGGCCAGCGGGGTGACATCGGAAAAGAAGACGAACAGCGGTGAGCGCCCCGACCACCGAAAGGCGGTCGGGGCGCCGGGTGCGTTCAGGTGTCGCGCCGGCCCCGGCTCACGTACCGGACTGGTACGTGCCGTACTCGGGTCGGCCGGTTGTGTCGTAGACGTGGATGGCCAGCCCGCGGGGTGTGGTCTCACCGCTGGTGAGGCGCAGCCCGACCGGCGCGCCGCCGTCCGGGAACAGGCGGCGGCCGGTGCCCACGACCACGGGCGCGATCACCAGCCGGAGCGTGTCGACCAGGCCCGCCGCCAGCATGGACTGGGCCAGCCGGGCGCTGCCGTGGATCTGGATCTCCCGGCCCGGCCGCTGCTTCAGCTCGGCCACCTGCGCCGGGATGTCCCCGGACAGGATGGTGGTGGGCTGCCAGCGGTCGGCCGTGCGCAGGCTGTGCGACGCCACGTACTTGGGAATGCTGTTCATGGTGCCGGCGAACGGATCGGCCGGGTTGGCAGCGCCGATCTCCGGCCAGTCCCGCGAGAAGTTGTCGTAGGTGCGCCGGCCGAACAGCAGTGCGTCCGCCTCGGCGAGCCAGGCCAGCGCCAGTTCCAGGAACCGCTCGTCCATGTGCGGTACGAACCAGCCGCCCCGGGTGAACCCGCCGCTGGTGTCCTCGTCCGGGGCCCCCGGTGCCTGCGACACCCCGTCCAACGACACGAACTGCGTCACCGTCAACTTCACCGATCGTCTCCTGTCCTCGCCCAGTGGTGAGCGGTGTGCGTGGCACGCCCCTCAGGACAGACGGGCGCCAGCCGGAGAACTCATCGGTCGGTGGCCGGGATGGCTGGGACCGGTCAGGTGAGTGAACGGGTCGCCAGCTTGTCGAAGGCCCGGTCGGGCAGGTGCTTGTTGAGCAGCAGGAGCAGCCTGGCCAGGTGGCCGACGGCGTAGCGCGGCCTCGGCGCGGTCGACTCGACGGCCTGCCGGATGGCCCGCGCGACCACCACGGGGTCGGACGCCTTGTCCCTGCCGTGCAGTTCGGTCTCGGCGCGGTTGGCCATGGCCTCGGCCATCCGCCGGTAGGCGCCCGCGCCGGAGATCGCGCGCAGTTCGTCAGCGGTCCCGCTCTCGAACTCGGTTCTGATGATGCCCGGCTGGACGACCACCACGTCGATGCCGAACGGCCTGACCTCCTGGCGGAGGCTGTCCGAGTACGCCTCCAGCGCGTGCTTGGACGCGTAGTACCAGGCGCCGAGCGGCAGGGCGATCTCACCGCCGATCGAGGACACGTTGACGATCACACCCGAGCGCTGCCGACGCATGTGCGGCAGGACGAGCTGCACCAGGCGGGCCGGCGCGAAGACGTTGACCTCGAACTGGTCGCGCGCCCGCGTCATGGGCACGTCCTCGATGGCGCCGTGCAGGCCGCTGCCCGCGTTGTTCACCAGCACGTCGATCCGCTGCTGCTCGGCGACGATGGTGCGGATGCCGCGTTCGAGGTCGTCCTCGCTGGTCACGTCCATCGCCAGGGCTCGACCGCCGGCCGAGGTGATCGCGTCCATCCGGTTCACCCGCCGGGCGGCCCCGTACACGGTGTGGCCGGCGCGCAGCAGTTCGAGTGCGGTGGCGTGGCCGATCCCGGACGAGGCACCGGTGACCAGGCAGACCTTTCCAGCCACGGGTCACCGGTCCCAGGTGACCGGCAGCCGGTGCACGCCGTAGATGGCCATGTCGGTGCGCAGCGGCACCTCGTCGGCCGGCACCGCCAGGCGCAGCGTCGGGAACCGGTTGATCAGGGCGGGCAGCGCGACCTGCACCTCCACCCGCGCCAGCTGCTGGCCGAGGCACTGGTGGACGCCGTGGCCGAAGCCCAGGTGCCCGCTGGTGGAGCGGAACAGGTCGAGGGTGTCGGGGTCGGTGTACTTGCTCGGGTCGCGGTTGGCGGCCGGGAGCGAGATGGTCACCGTCTCGCCGGCCCTGACCAGCTGGCCGTCCAGCTCGACGTCTTCCAGTGCCGCGCGCATGGTGAACGGGATGATCGGCAGGTAGCGCAGCAGTTCCTCGACCGCGTGGTCGGCGATGCCCGGGTCGGCGCGCAGGGCGGCGAGCTGCTCGGGGTTGCGCAGCAGGGCGAACATGCCGAGGCTGATCATGTTGGCGGTGGTGTCCAGTCCGGCGCCCAGCAGCATGAAGCCGATGTTGGTCAGCTCCTCGTCGGTGAGGGCGGTGGTGGTCAGGCCGCTGAGCAGGTCGTCGGTGGGCTCGGCGCGCTTGGCCTGGACCAGCTCGCCCAGGTAGCCGTGCACGGCCGTGTAGCACGCCAGCCGCTGCTCGGCTGTCCTGTCCAGGTGGAACAGGTCCAGCATCTGGCTCTGGAAGCGGTCCCGGTCGGTGTAGGGCACGCCGAGCAGTTCGCAGATCACCTGCGCCGGGATCGGCTGGGCGAACGCCGCCACCAGGTCGATCTCCGGGCCGTGCTGGTCCATCGCGTCCAGGTGCTCGGCGGTGATCCGCTCCACCTCGGCGGTGAGCAGGCGCATCCGCCGCACGGTGAACTCGCCGGTGAGCAGCCGGCGGTAGCGGGTGTGCTCGGGCGGGTCGATCGCGGTCAACGTGCCCGGCGGCACCTGGCGGGCCTGCTCGCCCATGCCCGGAACGGGGATCGGGGTGTGCCGCAGGTCGGGCCGGACGCTGAAGCGCCGGTCGGCCAGCACCTTGCGGGCCAGCGCGTGGCTGGTCACCAGCCAGCCCTCGTGTCCGTCCGGGTAGGACATCCGGGTGAGCGGGCGCTGCTCGCGTAACTCGGCCAGTCCGTCGGGCGGGTCGAAGGGACAGCCGGGCCGGCGCACGGTCGGCAACGCGGGCAGCACGGAACCTGACGAGGACATGGTGATTCCCTTTCGGAGAGTGGGGCGCGGAGCTGGGCGCGCCCAGCGGAACCAACCGGTTCACGCTGCGGAAAACGCTATTCCCGGGTTTTCCCCACGGGCAACAGAAGACCGCGGTCGTCTCGTCAACCGCGCAGGTCATAGGGTGTTAATTGGTGCAACGAGCCTGCCGGCGAATGCAACGACTGGTGACTCCGTTGCAACGCTGGGCGCGGGAACGCCAGGGGAGGACGGATGCCGGGACGGCGCCTGAGCCATGAGGACCGCCGACGGATCGCCGCGGGACTGGCCGAGGGACTCGGCTACGCCGAGATCGCCCGGCTCCTGGGCCGGCCGACGTCGACGATCAGCCGGGAGATCGCCCGCAACGGCGGCCCGCACGCCTACCGGGCCAACCGGGCCCACCAGGCGGCCGCGTGGCGGGCGCGCCGGCACAAGCACAACCGGCCGCACGAGCGGCCAGCCGTCGCTGACCCGGCCCAGCGCAGTGCTGGGGCGGTGCGGGAGTTCGAGCAGCAGTTCGTGGCGATGATGGTCGAAACCGGACTCCCCCTGATGTCGGCCAGGGTGCTCACCTGCCTGTTCACCAGCGACGCCGGCAGCCTCACCGCCGCCGAACTGGTCCAGCGGCTGCGGGTCAGCCCGGCGTCGGTCTCCAAGGGCGTGCGCTACGTCGAGGGGATCGGCCTGCTGCGGCGCGAACGCGATCCCGGCAGCCGGCGGGAGCGGTACGTGCTCGACGACGACGTCTGGTACCGGGCGTGGCTGTCCAGCAGCCGATCGCTCACCCGGTGGGCCGCCACCACCGAGCACGGGGCCGACGTCCTCGGGCACGCCACTCCCGCTGGTGCCCGGCTCGACACGACGACCCGGTTCTTCCGGTTCGCCGTGGACGCGCTGACCCAGTTGGCCGAGCACTGGCGGCAGACCTTCGCCCCGGAGACCCGCCCGGTGGCGGAGTCCCGTGCCGAGCCGCCGCGGTGAGCAGGCCGGTCCCAGCGCGGACTTGTCCTGGAGTTAACTCCAGGACCTAGTGTCGGCCGCATGACCACCTCTCCGGTAACCCTGATCACGGGCGGTTCCAGCGGAATCGGCGCGGCAGCGGCCCGACTGCTGCTGGAGCGAGGGCACCAGGTCGCCGTCACCGGGCGCGACCGCGGCCGGCTCGACCGGTTCGCCGAGAGCTGCGGCAGGCCGGACTCCCTGCGGACCTTCGCCGGCGATGCCGCGGACTACGCGGAGATGCGCTCGGCCGTGGTCGCCACCGTCCGGGAGTTCGGGCGGCTGGACGCGGTCGTGGCCAACGCCGGGTTCGCCACGCCGGACAGCGTGGTGGACGGCGACCCGACCCAGTGGCGGGAGATGGTGCTGACGAACGTGCTCGGCCCGGCGGTGCTGATCCGGGCCGCGGTGGCGGCACTGCGGGAGACGCGCGGCCGGATCGTCATCGTCGGCAGCGTCGCCGGCTTCATCCACGCCCCCGGCAACCTCTACGGGGCGACGAAGTGGGCGATGACCGGACTCGCCGAGAACACCCGGCGTGCCGTGACCGGTGACGGCATCGGCGTCACCCTGATCGCGCCCGGCCGCGTCGAGACCAACTTCTGGGACGCGCTGGGCGGCCGTCCCGAGGGGCAGCTGCTGACCGCCGAGCAGGTCGCCGAGTCCGTGGCGTGGGCGATCGGCCAGCCGGCCGGCGTGGACGTCAACACCGTGGTGATGCGCCCGATCGGCCAGCCCGTCTGAGACGCGCGGGCCCGGCCGGTGCGGCCGGACGGTGGTGCGCGCTGGCCGGTGGTCAGCGCAGCAGCGAGCGCGCGGTGGGGATCACGCCAGTGGCGGTGCTCCGGCCGCGGCCAGCGCCGGTGCCACGGTCTGCTCGATGAAGTTGAGGAACTCCTCGTCGACCGGGGTGTGCCGGTGGCAGATGGTCACCGCGATGCGGGAGTCCGGCACCGCGCTCGCACCCACCGGTGGCCGCTGGGCCGCTGGCTGCGTGAACCCGGAGTGGGGTCGGGCCGGACGCAGCAGCAGGACGTCGTCGCTGTCGACCATGCAGGCGTTGGCCGCCTCGCGGTGCTTCCGCCAGGCTGCCCCGTTGACGTAGAACGCGGTCAGCGCGTCGCGTCGGGCGGCCATGTCGGGGAAGGCGCGGATCCACCCGAACCGGTCCGGGTCGTCCTCGTCGCGGAACTGCCCGACCACGCCGATCCCCGCGTGCTGGAGCCGAAGCCGACGGAAAGCCGGTGACGTCAGCCAGGGTTGCACCTTCCGTAGCGGCATGTGGTCCAGTGGACTTACGCCCCGATCCCGTGCGGAAAGGTCCCCACTCATGCATTCGTCCTTCCTGCCACCCCGCCAGGTCAAGATCGGTGACGCGGCGGCCTTCGCCGGCACCACGCCACGGGCGATTCGCCATTACCACGAGATCGGCCTGCTACCCGAGCCTGAGCGGGGCGGTGATGGCCGCCGCCGCTACGGGTACGAGGACATAATCCGCCTGCTGTGGATTCGCAAGATGGCCAACGCCGGGATCGCCCTGAACGACATCCGCGACGCCTTTACCACCGGCGTGGCTTCCGCCGATGCGGACAGCGGAGACGGTATCGCGGGCGTCCTGGAGCGGTTGGAGAAAACCCTCGCCGAGCAGGAGGCGGAATTGCGGCGGCAACGAGCTGCCGTGCAGCGGATGCGCACCGAAGGCAGCAGGATGGGCCTGCTCTCCGACTTCGTCACCGAACGCCTCAAGAGCCTGCCCGAAGGCTCCCTGCGTCAGGCGGACCTGGACAGTCTGCTGGTCACTGAGCGGATCTTCGGCCCGCTCGGCGCGGCCGTCCAGGCCACCCGCTTCGTCGTCCTGGCCACGCATCCCGCTCTGCGGGCGGATTCCGACCGCATCGATGACGCCGAGGAGGCACTCGATGACAGCGTCGCCGTCGATGATCCACGAGTGGCTCAAGTGGCCGCCGAGCGGCACGCCTTCGAAAGCGCCCTGCAGGCCGTCATCGAGGAGTCCGGCCTGGGTAAGGACGACGACGCCCTCTGCGACGCCTGGGACACTTTGCACTCCGCTACGGCCGATGACGGCGAGGACGAGGCCGACCTCAGCTCTGGCCGGCGGGAGGCTGGCTCCATGAGCGCGTTCGACGCCATCGGCAAGATGCCCTACGACTTCTCCCCAGCTCGCCTGCGCTGTATGGAACTGGCCGAAGAGCTGTCCGCCCAGGACTCACCCGCTACCTGAAGCGCGGCCAAGCCCCCGCACGTGACCAGCACCGTGATGCCGTGCCGCCGTTGCTGTCCCGTGCGGGGCCGATGAGGTGTGGCCACCCTGGTTGGCCAGGGACAACCAGCCAACCACCACAGCGCCCCTGCCACCAACTCCCACCTGCCGAGACGACGAAGACGGCCGCGCGGTACCGCACCGGCATCGAGCAGTACCTCGTTCCTGGCCCGGGTGTGCCGTCCTGGGTGTCCAGGTCCGTCCACTTCAGACCAATGGCTTCGCCGTGTGGAACAGATGGGCTGGTCGGAAGCGACCATGCGCAAGCGCTACGTCCACGTGCCCGACGAGATCAAGCGGGACATCCCCGGCAGATCGGCGAACTGCTCTGGTCACCGCGCCAGGGTGACCAGGAACACAACGAGGACGAAGGCGACGACGGGCCAGCCGGGGTGCTGGAACCGGCCTAATCGGAACAACTGCAACCCAAACTGCAACCCTGACCACACTGGCCCTTCCCGGGAAACCGGAAAGGGCCAGGTCAGGTGCTGAGCCGCCTGAGGGAATCGAACCCTCGACCTACGCATTACGAGTGCGTCGCTCTGGCCGACTGAGCTAAGGCGGCGTGTTGCGGCTCTAGTGTAGCGGCTCGGTCGAGCGTCACCGATTCGGGCTGCCCTCGTTGTGTCACGCGTAACGCCGGCCAGGCCGCACCGGGTCGGGGCCTCGGACGAAGGAGCAGGTAGATGCCCGTGCGCCGCGCTCGCGCCGTGGCTCGCTCGGTCGTGGCGGCCGGGCTGGTCTGCTGGGTGGTGCTCGGGTGGGCGACCCCGGCGGGAGCCGGGCCGGCCCCGAGCGGACCGGCCCCGAGCGAGTCGGGTGCGGTCGGGTCGGCGGCGCGGGCGATCGGGGACGCGGGCACCGGGCTGGCGGTGATCCGGTTGCTGCCCGGGGCGGCGTCGGGACAGCAGCAGAGCGCCAGCGAGCTGGGCGTGGGGCTGGCCAGTGCGCAGGCCAACTCCGAGGCGGCCCTGGCCTACGAGCACGCGGTGGCCCAGGCGGCGCCGGCCGGGGTGGTGGTGGCGGGCGGCACGCCGCAGCTGCCCGGCGGCCTGGTGCAGACCGCGCTGCCGGACAACGCGGAGCCGGTGACCGGTGGACTGGCCGCGCCCACCGGGCCGCTGGCCGCGCTGGCCTCGGTGGGCGCGCTGACCGGTTCGGCGCACGCCCGGTGGAGCGAGCAGGCCGGCCCGTGCGTGGGCGACATCGCGACCGCCAGCACGTCGCTGGCCAGCCTGTCCGCGCTCACCGCGATCCCGGCGCTGCCCAGTCAGCTCGACCTCACCGGGCTGCTCCAGCCGACCCGGCAACTGCCCGACCCAGCGATGCTGGTGGACGCGCTGAAGAACCTCGCGGCGCCGTTGAGCCGGTTGGGCGGGCTGCTGTCGGGAACGCCCGGCGGTGCGGCGACCGGCGCACTGGTGAGCCTGCCGGACGCGCTCAGCGCGCACGCGAGCGTGAGCCTGGTCGACGCGCCGGGCGTGGCCGGCAAGGCGGTGCGGTCCACGTCCACGCTCCAGGTCGGCGGCATCCGACTGCTGGCGGGCAGCCCGATGGAGCTGCGGGTGGACGTGGTCAGCGCGCCCACGCTGACGGTGACGGCCACGGGCGACGAGGCCACGTCCTCGGTCAGCTACCAGGCGCCGGTGCTGCGGGTCAGCCAGGGTGGGCGCGAACTGGGCACACTGGACGCGAACAAGTCCACTATGGACATACCGGTGAAGGTGTTGCCGGGAACGGACTTCCGGTTGCCGGCGGTGGGGGAACTGCTGCCCGACGGCACCGAACTCACCGCTGGTCTGTCCACAATAGACATCGGGGTGCTGCGGCTGCGCACCGGTGGGCCGGCAGAGAAGAAGTCGGTGCTGGCCGAACCGTTCACCGGGTTCCAACTCGGCGCCACCGCGCGCCTGCTCGACCTGCAGCTGCTGCCCACCGACCGGCTTGCCCTGCCCAACCTGCCCGCCGCGCTGGTCCAGGTCGCACTGGGCGAGCAGATCGCCAGGGCGGCGGCACCCGCGGGCGGGGTGCGCTGCGCGGCGGCCGCGCCACCGGCGGACCAACCACCGGCGCCGGCCGGGGGTGGTGCCCCAACGCCACCGCTGGCCCGGACCAGCGCGGCAACCGGGGTGGTGCCGCTGTTCTGGGCCGGCACGGCCGCCCTGTTCGCCGGCGTGGTCCTGGTGGCCGCGACCCCGCCCCGCCGTGGCCGGGCCACCCGAGGCACCCCCGAGTCCACCCGCCCACGCGGGCCCGTCGGCTGAGCGCCGACGCACCCGGCGGGGGCGGCGGTTTCCCCCAGGCCGCCGCCCCCACAGGCCTTGGCGGGCAACGACAACAGGACAACGGCCTGGGCCAGCTCGACCGGTCGAGGCGCCCGAGGCAGGCCCGGCCAGCGGGTTGGCGCCGGCGTGCGGCGGGTCAGCCGTGGTGCAGGGCGGTGACCATGGCCTCCACCGCGATCCTCGGCTTGACGTTGCGCTCCAGCGCGCGGCGGCAGGCCAGCACCGCCTCCAGCCGGCGCAGGGTGGACTCGGGCGTCCAGGAGGCCGCGGCGGTGGCCACGTCACTGGCCCGGTCCGGGTGGTTCAGGCTCACCTCGGCGCCGGTCGTGGTCACCAGCACGTCCCGGTAGAACGCGGCCAGGTCGACCAGGGCCAGGTCCAGGGTGTCCCGCTGGGTTCGGGTCGACCGGGACTTCTGCCGCCGCTCCAGGTCCTTGAGCGCGCCCTTGGCGCCCCTGGTCGCGGCGGCCGTGCCCTTGCCGGTGCCGCCCGCGCCCATGGCCGTCTCCAACGCCTGGCGCTCGGCCTCGTCGCGGGCGTCGTTGACCGTGCTCGCCTCGGTCTCGGCCGCGCTGATCAGCTTGTCCGCGCAGGTGAACACGTCGGCCGGGCGGCGCAACGCCAGGGGGATGCGCAGCACGGCCTCGCGCCGCTGCCTGGCGGCCTCGTCGGTGGCCAGCCGGCGGGCCCGACCCACGTGGCCGCCGCAGATCGACGCGGCCCACTCGGCCGTGCGCTGGTCGATCCCGTCGTGGCCGGCCAGGTGCTGGGCGATGGCCGCGGCCGGTGGCGTGCGCAGCGCGACCAGCCGGCAGCGCGAGCGGATGGTCACCGACACGTCGTCGGGGTGGTCGGACGGGGCGCACAGCAGGAACACGGTGCGCGGCGGCGGCTCCTCCACCGCCTTGAGCAGTGCGTTGGCCGCGCCCTCGGTGAGCCGGTCGGCCTCCTCGATCACCACCACCTGCCAGCGGCCGGTGGTGGGCCGGCGCGCCGCGGCCTGCACCAGCGCGCGCATCTCCGCGACCGAGATGGACAGCCCCTCCGGCGCCACGAACCGCACGTCGGCGTGGGTGCCGGCGAGCGTGGTGCGGCAGCCGGTGCACACGCCGCAGCCGGGCCGGTCGTCGACGGCCGCGCACTGCAACGCCGCCGCGAACGAGCGGGCCACCTCGGTGCGGCCCGAGCCGGGCGGGCCGGTGAACAGCCAGGCGTGCGTCATGGCCCCGGGCGCGGTCGGCCGCCCGGCCACCACGTCGGCGGCCGCCTCGGCCGCGGCGGACAGCACCCGCACCGCGTCGTCCTGGCCGACCACCTCGGCCCACACCCCGCCGTGGCTCACACGCCCTCCACCCGCGCTGTTCCCGATGACCCGGTTGGTCCTGCCGTCCCCGATGATCCCGCGGCCCCGGCCGAGGGTTCGGCCGGCTCCCCCGGGCCCGTGCCGGCGAGCGCGGTGTCGGTGCGCGCGGTGTCGGTGAGCACGGTGTCGGCGAGCACCGGGCCGGCCTCATCCGGCGGGGGCGACTGGAGTGGCGGGGTGGGTGGGGGCGTCGGCTGCGGCCGGCGCGGACGGCGCTGGGTGAGGATCGGGGTGAGCGCCGCCCACACCCGGGCGGCGACCTCCTCGTCGGTGCCCTCGGCGTCGACCACCACGTACCGCTCCGGGTCTGCCGCGGCCATCTCGCTGAGCAGCCGCTGCACCTGCCAGTGGTAGCGGACGCCGTCCAGGCCGGCCGGTCCGGTCACCGGGTCGGGCGCGGCGCGGTCCAGCAGCACGGTGATGTCCGGCCGCAGCCGCCCGGTCGCCCAGTCGGCCAGCCCCTCCAGTTCGGCCTGGTCCAGGCTGCCCTGCGCGCTGAAGTGCGCGGTGGGCGTGTCCAGGTAGCGCTCCATCACCACCAGGGTGCCGGCGTCCAGGGCGGGCCGGATGCGCTGCTCCACCATGTCGGCGCGGACCGCCGCGGCCACCAGGGCGTGCGAGCGCGGGCTGATCAGCGGCACGGTGGCCAGCACCGAGTTCAGCTGGATGTCGTTGAGTTCGGGGTCGTGGGCGAGCAGCACCGGCCGGTCCTCGGCGCGCAGTGCGGCGGCCAGCCGGTTGGCCTGGGCGTTGGTGTCCGCCGGGGTGGCGCCCTCGATCGCGATGAGCAGGCCGTTGGACGGGCGCGGCCGGCCGCGGATGGCGGCGAGCAGGTCGGACAGGATGGGCTCGGTGCGCCGGTCGTCCATCTGCCGGTAGGCGACCACCCCGACGACCGCGGCCAGCACGCCGGCGCCGAGCAGCACCGGCCGACTGCCGTCGATGATCATCTGGTGGCCGAACACGGTGATGGTGCGCACCTGCACCAGGGTGATCAGCGTGGGCGCCAGCGCGGTCGCCGCGGCCAGCACGATCTTCATCAGGGACTGCTGGACCGCCACGATCCGGCCCCGGATGGCGTCCTCCACCTGGGAGCCGATGATGGTCAGCCCGGTCAGGAACGCGACCCCGGCGCTGGCCCCGACCAGGGCCACGGCCACCAGCGCGACCCACAGGTGCGGGGCCAGCGCCACCACCACCAGGGCCAGGCCGGCCGCCACGATGGCGGTGCCGAACAGCCGGCTGTGGGTGAGCCGGCGGGCCAGCCGCGGCGCGGTGGCCATGCCGACGGCCAGGCCGACGAACACCGCGACGAACAGCATGCTGAACGCGGTGTCACCGCCGAGCAGGCTGAACGCGTAGGGTCGGGCCGCGCCCACCACGGCGCCGCCGGCGGCGAACGCGCCCGCCATGCCGATGACCAGTCCCCTGGTCAACGGGGTGGAGCCGGCGAAGCGCAGCCCCTCCCGGAACATCCGGGCGAAGCCGCCGCGCTCGGCCGGTTCCTTGGCGCGCCGCTGGCGGCTGACCGCGGGCCGGCCGGACAGCTCGGGGATGCGGGTGGCCACCAGGATCGCCGAGGCCAGGTAGAGCAGGCCGGTGATCATCACCGCGATGATGGCGATGCTGAACTCGGCGCCCTTCAGGTTGAGCGCCCCGGGGATGGACGAGACCAGCGAGTACAGGCCGGCGCCGCTGACCACGGAGATGCCGTAGGTCATCACCAGGCCGAGCTGGTTGGCGGTCTCCACCTGGTCGGAGCGGCGCAGCAGGTTGGGCACGCCGGACTCCTTGGCCGGAATCCACAGCATGGCGCAGCAGCCGACCAGGAAGTTGGCGGCGAACAGCCACTGCACCGACCCGACCAGGGCGATGGACAGCAGCAGCGCGCAGCGCAGCAGGTCGGCGGTCACCATCACCTTGCGCCGGTCGAACCGGTCCGCGAGCACCCCGCCGACCGGGGCGAACAGCACGCCGGGCAGCAGCTGGGTGAACACGACCCCGCTGAACGCGAAGGTCTGCCACTGGTAGCCCTCGGTGAGCTTGCCGACCAGACCGGACAGCGCCAGCATCGACAGCCAGTCGCCCATGCTGCACAGGTAGGTGACGCCCCACAACCGGCGAAACGCCCGAATCGACAGCACGCTGCGTATTCGATGTGACGTGGACGCCTCGGACCGCCGTGATCCGGAGCCGGGCCCCCCGGACTCGGCTGACCCGGTCTGGGCATCGCCCAGCTGGTCAGCAGCCGAGGTCACCCCGATGCCCTCTTGAATGCCGCCCACCCCCATTCGGAGCAATTCACCGGCCGCCAACCCACGTGAGCTGGGCCAACGCCCGACAGCCGCTACCTGTTCGGGCGAGCATCGCCGAGGCACGACCACGGCCATCGCAACCGGAGCGCACCGCCCGACCACGTCGAGAAACCCTCGACCCGTCGGGCGGAACGCCGCACTGACAGACACGTAGCGTAACTCCCGCGTGATCCGCGATTCCGCCAGCCCGGTTGCGCGCTCAACACCTCCCTCATGGTGGCGCACCCCTCGGCCCGCCGCGCGGATCAGCACGGCTACCAGGACCTGTTGCCCTCCCAACGCCCGGACCGGGCAGAACGTGCCTCGGCCCCGGCCCCCCTCACGCGGTGCTGGACTTGGTCCCCGCGGACTTCGCCCCGGTGGACTTGGCCGCGGTGGACTTGGCCGCCGCGGTCTTGGCCCCCGTGCTCTTCGCCGCGGTGGACTTCGTCCCCGTGCTCTTGGTCGCGCTGGTGGTCTTGGTCGTGGTGGCCTTCTTGCGGGTGGTCCGCTTGGCCGGGCCCTTGGCCCGCTTCTCGGCCAGCAGCTCGGCCGCGCGCTCGTCGGTCAGCGTCTCCACGCTGTCGCTCTTGCGCAGCGACGCGTTGGTCTCGCCGTCGGTGACATAGGGCCCGAACCGGCCGTCCTTGACCACCATGGGCTTGCCCGAGACCGGGTCGGCGCCCAGCTCCTTGAGCGGCGGGGCGGCGGCCGCGGCGGCCCGGCCCCGCTTCTTGGGCTCGGCGTAGATCTTCAGCGCCTCGTCCAGGGTGATGGTGAACAGCTGGTCCTCGCCGGCCAGCGAGCGCGAGTCCGTGCCCTTCTTCAGGTACGGCCCGTACCGGCCGTTCTGCGCGGTGATCTCCTCACCGGTGGCCGGGTCCACGCCCACCACCCGGGGCAGCGACAGCAGCTTGAGCGCGTCCTCCAGGGTGACCGTGTCCAGCGACATCGACTTGAACAGCGACCCGGTCCTCGGCTTGACCGCGGCCTTCTTGGCCTCGCTGGCCTTCTTGCCCTTGTCGGCGCCGGCGCGCTCGGTCTCGGCCTCCGGCAGCACCTCGGTGACGTAGGGGCCGAACCGCCCCTCCTTGGCCACGATCTCGTGGCCGGTCTCCGGGTCGGTGCCCAGCACCCGCCCCTCCTGGGGCGTGGCGAACAGCTTCTCGGCGATCTCCGGGGACAGCTCGTCCGGCGGCAGGTCGTCGGGCAGGTTGGCGCGCTGGGACGTGCGCTCGCCGTCCTGCTCCAGCTCGCGCTCCAGGTAGGGCCCGTACCGGCCGACCCGCACCACCACGGTGCGGCCGGCGTCGTCGGTGAACAGCGGGATCGAGTTCACCTCGCGGGCGTCGATCTCCTCGGTGCTCGACCCGACCAGCTTCTTCAGGCCCCCGGCCCGGCCCACCGAACTCTCCGGCCCGACGTTGCCGCCGAAGTAGAAGCCGGACAGCCAGGTGGTGCGCTCCTGCCGGCCGGCGGCGATGCTGTCCAGCTCGTCCTCCAGCGCGGCCGTGAAGTCGTAGTCGACCAGCCGACCGAAGTGCTGCTCCATCAGCCCGACCACGGCGAAGGCCACCCAGGACGGCACCAGCGCCGAGCCCTTCTTCCACACGTAGCCGCGGTCCTGCACGGTGCTGATGATCGAGGCGTAGGTGGAGGGCCGGCCGATGCCCAGCTCCTCCAGCGTCTTGACCAGGCTGGCCTCGGTGTAGCGGGGCGGCGGGCTGGTGGTGTGCCCGTCCACGGCCAGCCGGTTCGCGGTCACCGCCTGGTCCTTGACCAGCCGGGGCAGCCGGGACTCGGCGTCGTCGGCCTCACCGCCGGCCTCGGCGTCCACCGACTCCACGTACGCCTTGAGGAAACCGGCGAACGTGATGGTCCGGCCGGACGCGGCGAACACGCACTCCTCGCCGCTGGCGGCGGTGCCGCTGATCCGCACGCTCAGCGTGGTGCCGCGCGCGTCGGCCATCTGCGAGGCGATGGTGCGCTGCCAGATCAGCTCGTAGAGCTTGAACCCGTCGGCGTCCAGCTCACCGGCCACCTCGCCGGGGGTGCGGAACACCTCACCGGCCGGGCGGATCGCCTCGTGCGCCTCCTGGGCGTTCTTCACCTTGCGGGTGTACTGCCGGGGCTGCGGCGAGACGTACTCGGCGCCGTAGAGCTGCTTGGCCTGGGAGCGGGCCGCGGCGATGGCCGTCTCGGACAGCGTGGTCGAGTCGGTCCGCATGTAGGTGATGTAGCCGTTCTCGTACAGCCGCTGGGCCGTGCGCATGGTCCGGTCGGCGGAGAAGCGCAGCTTGCGGCCGGCCTCCTGCTGCAGCGTGGAGGTCATGAACGGCGCGTACGGCCGGCGGGTGTAGGGCTTCTCCTCGACGTTGCTGACCCGGAAGGTCACCCCGGCCAGCGCGGTGGCCAGCCGGTTGGCCTCGGCCTCGTCCAGCCGGTGCACCTCGCTGCCCGGCTTGAGCTGGCCGTCCGGCCCGAAGTCGCGGCCCACCGCGACCCGGCTGCCGTCCACGGCCACCAGCCGGGCGCCGAAGTTGCGCGGCTGGGCGTCCGGGCCGGCGTCGAACAGCGCGGACAGGTCCCAGTAGGAGGCGGGCACGAAGCGCATCCGCTCCCGCTCCCGCTCGACCACGATCCGGGTCGCCACGGACTGCACCCGGCCCGCCGACAGCTTCGGCATGACCTTCTTCCACAGCACCGGGCTGACCTCGTAGCCGTAGAGCCGGTCCAGGATGCGCCGGGTCTCCTGCGCGTCCACCAGGTCCTGGTCCAGGTCACGGGGGTTGGCCGCGGCGGCGCGGATGGCCGGCTCGGTGATCTCGTGGAAGACCATCCGGCGCACCGGCACCTTGGGCTTGAGGGTCTCCAGCAGGTGCCAGGCGATGGCCTCGCCCTCCCGGTCACCGTCGGTGGCCAGGTACAGCTCGTCCACGTCGCGCAGGGCCCTGCGCAGCTCGGTGACGGTGGTCTTCTTGTCCGGCGTGACGATGTAGAGCGGCTCGAAGTCGTTGTCCACATCCACGCCGAGCCGGGCCCACGCCTGGCCCTTGTACTCGTCGGGCACGTCGGCGGCGCCCCGCGGCAGGTCGCGGATGTGTCCCCGGGAGGACTCCACAACGAAGTTCCCGCCGAGATACGACGCGATCTTGCGGGCCTTGGCGGGGGACTCGACGATCACCAACCGGCGACCGCCAGAACCCTCCGTCCCGCCAGTGCTCTTCTTCGTCCGTGTCGACCCAGCCACGCTGTCCTGCTCTCTTCCTACCGCCTGTGTCCCCGACCCGTCAGTGTGCATTGTTTGCTACGCCGACCGCCCTGCTCTCCGCCGAGACAGGGTGACATAACCGGCCAGCATCACCCGGTAGGAGGATGCGCTGTGCAGTCAGCCCCATGCGTTCGGCTACCTTCGGTGGGCTGGTCAACGGCGGTGACCGCCCGTGTTCGACCGGCGCCGACGAGACCGTTCCGCCTCGGCGTTGCGCAACGTCGGACCACCGCCCCTTGTTCCGGTTGCCGGCCGGGGCGAGCCGATGTCACCCCAACGAGGGTGCCCGGGTCGGGGTCGCGAACACGCCGTCCCGCGTGAACCTGCCACCGACCGGAGCCGGGGTCAACACGAGTATTGTTCAACAATACGCGGCGCCGACCGGCGGGGCAGGTCACCAGCCCCCGGGCCGGGACACCGGGGGTGCGGGTAGACGAACGCCGGCCCACCGAACCCCCTGGTTCGGCGAGCCGGCGTCAGCAGTCCTCGGGAAGGGCTCCCGGAAGCCGCTCAGTTGCCGCTCGTGCTGGTGGACGGCTCCTCGCTGGACGAACTGGCGGACGTGCTGTCCGATTCGAGGGCCTTGGTCATCTCCTCGCACTTGGGCGCCTTGTCACCGGCGGCGGCCAACTCCGGATCCTTCTCCAGGGCCGACATGGTGTCGCCGATGTTGGCCAGCTTGCCCAGGCTGGAGCCCGCCCCGGTCATGGCCTGCGACATCGCGGCGGGGTTCGCGGGATCGGCCTTGTCCAGGGCGGCCCTGCTCTCGTCCACCCCGGCCTTGATGTCGGTCAGGGTCTTCGTGACGCTCTCGACAACGCCGCTGGCGGTGGCGCTGGGTGCGGCGCCCAGCCCCTTCAGGCCGTCCAGGCTCTGACCAAGGCCATCGGACAGGTTGCCGAAGAAGCCGATCAGACTGGTCCTGGTGGCGGCCATGTTCGAGGTGTCGATCTCCGGGCGCTGGTTGACCACGGTGGCGAGGGGGATCAGCGCGCCGCAGTAGTCGTTGGCCCAGGTCACCTTGGCGTCGCCGCTGGCCGCCGTGGTGCTGCTCGCGCTGCTGGTGGAGCCACTGGCGTTGGTGGAACCACCGCTGCTGCATCCGACCAAAGCGACCGACAGTGCGGCAGTCAGGATTCCGGTGGTGGCGAGGCAACGCCTCATCTGGTCACTCCCTGTGTTGGCTACTGCTGAGGTAGGCAGACGTTACCCCGAACGGCTCAAGATTTAGACCGATTGGGCGTATAGCCCTGGACCAACGGTGAAATTCCCGGCCATAGCGCCCCAAAGCGGACACGCCGAACAGGTGGATGCGCTCACCGCCGAACAGCGACAGGACCCGCCGGAGCGAGGCCGGCGGGCCCTGTCACACGGGGATCTTCAGTTGTGCGCACCGCCATCGCGACGGTGCGTGACCGGCCGGGTCAGGACACGCCGTCGCTGACCGTCTCCGCCGGTGAGTCGGCGATGGCCGTGCCCCGGCGCTTGGACACCACCACGGCGCCGATGATGATCACCACGGCGACCACCGCGATGGACGCGCGCAGCCCCACCGAGGCGCCCGCGCCGGTCGTCGCGGCCACCACGGCCGGCGCGATCAGCACCGACACCAGGTTCATCACCTTGATCAGCGGGTTGATCGCCGGGCCGGCGGTGTCCTTGAACGGGTCGCCGACCGTGTCGCCGATGACCGTGGCGGCGTGCGCGTCCGAGCCCTTGCCGCCGTGGTTGCCGTCCTCCACCAGCTTCTTGGCGTTGTCCCAGGCGCCGCCCGAGTTGGCCAGGAAGATCGCCATCAGCGTGCCGGTGGCGATGGCGCCACCCAGGTAGCCGGCCAGCGACTCGGTGCCAAGGCCGAACCCGACCGCGATCGGGGCCAGCACCGCCAGCAGCCCGGGCGTGGCCAGCTCGCGCAGCGAGTCCTTGGTGCAGATGTCCACCACCCGCCCGTACTCGGGCCGGGTGCTGCCGTCCATGATCCCCGGGTTCTCCTTGAACTGCTTGCGCACCTCGAACACGACCGCGCCGGCCGCCCTGGACACGGCGTTGACCGCCAGGCCGGAGAACATGAACACGACGGCCGCGCCGAGCGCGACGCCGACCAGCACACTCGGGTTGAACACCGCGAACGCGCCATCATTGAACGCGCCGCCAACCGCGGCCAGTGCCTGCTTGATCGCGTCGGTGTAGGACCCGAACAGCGCGGTGGCGGCGAGCACAGCGGTGGCGATGGCGATGCCCTTGGTGATCGCCTTGGTGGTGTTGCCCACCGCGTCGAGTTCGGTGAGGATCTGCGCGCCCTCGCCCTCGACGTCACCGGACATCTCGGCGATGCCCTGGGCGTTGTCGCTGACCGGGCCGAAGGTGTCCATGGCCACGATCACACCGACGGTGGTGAGCAGACCACAGCCGGCCAGCGCGATCGCGAACAGCGCCACCACCACCGAACCGGACAGCACGAACGCCCCGTACACGGCCGCGCCGATCACCACGGCGGTGTACACCGCGGACTCGAAGCCGACCGAGATGCCGGACAGGATCACGGTGGCCGCGCCGGTCAGCGAGGTCTTGCCGACGTCCTTGACCGGCTTGTGCTCGGTGCCGGTGAAGTAGCCGGTCAGCCACAGGATGACCGCGGCGAGCACGATGCCGATGATCACCGCGATGGCCGCGATCAGCGCCGGGTTGCCCGACTGCGAGCTGAGTTCGGTGGAGATGCCGGACAGGCCGGCGAACGAGCTGGGCAGGAAGCTGAACGCGGCGATCGTGCACAGCACCGCCGAGATCACCGCGGAGATGTAGAAGGAGCGGTTGATCGCGGACAGCCCGCTCTCACCGGTGCGGGCGTTGGTGATGTACACGCCGATCACCGCGGTGAGCACGCCGATGGCCGGCACGATCAGCGGGAACAGCAGGCCCTGCGCGCCGAACGCGGCGGTGCCCAGGATCAGCGAGGCGACCAGCGTGACCGCGTAGGACTCGAACAGGTCGGCGGCCATGCCGGCGCAGTCGCCCACGTTGTCACCGACGTTGTCGGCGATGGTGGCGGCGTTGCGCGGGTCGTCCTCGGGGATGTTCTGCTCCACCTTGCCGACCAGGTCGGCGCCCACGTCCGCGGCCTTGGTGAAGATGCCGCCGCCGACCCGCATGAACATCGCCAGCAGGGCGGCGCCGAAGCCGAAGCCCTCCAGCACCTTGGGCGCGCCGCCCGCGTAGACCAGCACCACCAGCGCGGCGCCGAACAGGCCGAGGCCGACCGTGATCATGCCGACCACACCACCGGTGCGGAACGCCACGCGCATGGCCTTCTCCCGGCCGCCCGCCTGGTTGGCCGCCGCGGCCACCCGGACGTTGGCCCGGGTGGACAGCCACATGCCCAGGTAGCCGATGCTGGCCGAGAACGCGGCACCGACGAGGAAGAACAGCGACCTGCCGATCTGCTGGCCCAGACTGTCGGCGGGAAGCACGAAGAGCAGTACGAACACGACGACGACGAACACGCCGAGCGTCTTGAACTGTCGGTTGAGGTAGGCCGCTGCGCCCTCCTGCACCGCCTTGGCGATGTCCTGCATCCGGGACGTGCCCTGGCCGGCGGCCAGAACCTCCCGGAGCAGGACGTACCCGACGACGAGGGCAGCCAGGGCGACCACGGCGACCGCGACGACAATGCCGCGATCACCTCCGGAGAGCTCAATGCCCTCCGCGAGGAAGTGCCGGGACATCCGTCCTCCTGGGTGTCTGCCTGTTCAGCGCCAGGAACCAGCGGTCGTACGTCGGCCCCGACGCCACTGTGTGCACTCCCACAGTGGAGTGCGATGCGGGCGGAGTCTATTGGTAATGATCGAGATGACAACCGGGCGTCCCAATCCGAGCACACACCGTTATCTCCGCAGGCAGGTCAAGATCGATCCCCTGATCGATCAAGATCCTTTTTGTGGGATCACCCACACCAGTCCACTATTGACAGATCAACTGGCCTGCTTCCCGGACCCTGATCCGGGCCGGTCAGCGGCCCGACCCCACCGCTCACCGTCGATTGTCGGTCTGATATGCGAAGCTCGCTGGCGTGGTGGAGCGGGATGGAACCAGTCGGGGCGCGCGGTTGCTGGACCGGGTGCTGGCCGGCGTGCCCGCCGGGGAGGCGCCGCTGACCCACGTGCGCGAGCTGCCCGACCGGCCGGCCAGGCACGCGGACTGGCCCGACTGGGCGGCCGAGGACGTGGTGGCCGCGCTGCGCGAGCGCGGGGTGCGCCGACCGTGGCGGCACCAGGTCGACGCGGCCGAGCTGGCCTGGTCCGGCCAGCACGTGGTGCTGGCCACCGGCACGGCCTCGGGCAAGTCGCTCGGCTACCAGCTGCCCGTGCTGACCAGGCTGACCACCGATCCCCGGGCCACCGCCCTGTACCTGTCCCCCACCAAGGCGCTCGGCGCCGACCAGCTGCGGTCCGTGCGCGAACTGGGGCTGCCCGACATCCGGCCGAGCGCCTTCGACGGCGACACCCCCATGCAGGAGCGCGACTGGGTGCGGTCGCACGCGCGGTGGGTGTTCACCAACCCGGACATGCTGCACCGGGGCGTGCTGCCGGCGCACGCCCGGTGGGCCCGGTTCTTCCGCCGGCTGACCTACGTGGTGGTGGACGAGTGCCACACCTACCGGGGCCTGTTCGGCTCGCACGTGGCGCTGCTGCTGCGCCGGCTGCGCCGGGTGGCCAACCGCTACGGCGCCGACCCGGTGTTCGTGCTGGCCTCGGCTACGGTGTCGCACCCAGCCGGCTCGGCGAGCCAGCTCACCGGCGTGCCCTGCGTCGCGGTCACCGAGGACGGCTCGCCGCGCGGTGGCCGCACCGTGGCGCTGTGGGAGCCGCCCCTGCTCGACCAGCTCGCCGGTGAACAGGGCGCGCCCGTGCGCCGGTCGGCCGGCACCGAGGCCGCCCGCATCCTGGCCGACCTGGTGGTGGAGGGCGCCCGGTCGCTGGCGTTCGTCCGGTCCCGGCGGGGCGCCGAACTGGCCGCGCTGACCGCCCGCCGCATCCTCGACGAGGTCGACCCCGCGCTGGCCGAGCGGGTCGCCGCCTACCGGGCCGGGTTCCTGCCCGAGGAGCGGCGCTCCCTGGAGCGGGGGCTGGCCAACGGCGACCTGCTGGCCGTGGCCACCACCAACGCGCTGGAGCTGGGCGTGGACATCGCCGGGCTGGACGCCGTGGTGGTGGCCGGCTACCCCGGCACGCTCGCCTCGTTCTGGCAGCAGTCGGGTCGGGCCGGGCGGGGCGGGGACGGCGCGCTGGTGGTGTTCGTGGCCAGGGACGACCCACTGGACACCTACCTGGTGCACCACCCGGCCGCCGTGCTGGACCGCCCGGTCGAGGCCACCGTGCTGGACCCGACCAACCCGTACGTGCTCGCGCCCCACCTGGCCTGCGCCGCGGCCGAGCTGCCGCTGACCAGCCAGTGCCTGGACGCGTTCGGCGGTGCCGACTCGGCCCCGGTCGCCGAGGCACTGGACCAGCTGATCGCCGACCAGGTGGTGCGCAGGCGGCCCACCGGCTGGTACTGGACCTCGCCGGAGCGCCCGCACCCGCTGGTGGACATCCGGGGAGGTGGCGGTGACCAGGTGGCCGTGGTCGAGGGCGACTCCGGCCGGATGCTGGGCACGGTGGACAGCGGGGCGGCGTGCTGGCAGGTGCACCCGGGCGCGGTGTACCTGCACCAGGGCGAGGCGTACGTGGTGGACGAGCTGGACCTGGACACCGGGGTGGCGCTGGTGCACGCCGAGGATCCGGAGTGGTCCACGCTGCCGCGCGATGTCGTGGACATCTCGGTGGTGCGGGTGCAGGAGCGGCGCCGGTACCCGGTGGGCCCGGACGCCGAGGTGACCGTGTGCCTCGGCGAGGTCGAGGTGACCTCCCAGGTGGTGGGCTACCTGCGCCGGCTGCCGTCCGGGGCGGTGCTGGACCGGGTCGCGCTGGACCTTCCGGCGCAGACCCTGCGCACCAGGGCCGTCTGGTACACGGTGGGCCAGGAGTTGTTGTGCGGCAGTGCGCCGGGGGGCGCCGGTCTGGCTCCGGCGCGCGTCCCCGGCGCACTGCACGCTGCCGAACACGCTGCGATCGGCCTGCTACCGCTGTTCGCGACCTGTGACCGTTGGGACATCGGCGGGGTGTCCACCGCACTGCACGTTGACACCGGGGAGGCGACGGTGTTCGTGCACGATGGTCATCCCGGGGGAGCCGGTTTCGCCGATCGCGGCTTTGCCGCGTTGGTCCCCTGGTTGGCCGCTACGCGGGAGGCAATCGCCTCGTGTGCGTGCCCGGCTGGGTGCCCGTCCTGCGTTCAGTCGCCGAAGTGCGGGAACGGCAACGAACCGCTGGACAAGGCGGGCGGGTTGGCCGTGCTGGACGTCGTCCTCGCCGCGGTGGGCCAAGCCGACGAACAGCGCGACCACGCTGTTCAGTTCGACAATGATCAGGCGGCCGAGCGCTCGGCCGTCACCAGCTGAGTCGCCGGGTGCAGCGGCTCGAACAGCTCCGGGTCGCCCACGGCCTGCAGGACGGCGTCCTGCACCAGCAGCGAGCTGGGCAGGTGCCGGCCGCAGACCTGCGGCTTGACCCGCCAGTGCACGATGCCGTGCTGGAACGGGGTGGGCGGCAGCGGGATCCAGCTGCCCTTGGCGTGCAGCCGGACGTCGTGGTGCCCGGACAGCTCGGGCCGGAGCGGCTGCCCGGCGGAGGTGAGGAACAACCAGCGGCCGGCCGGGGTGGCCGCCATCGGCACGGGGGTGCCGTTCTCCCGCAGCGCCCTGGCCACCAGTCGGCCAAGGTCCGCGCTCACCTCGATCGCGTCGACGACCAGGCCGGTGGCCACCAGGAGGCTGTATGGCTGGCCGGTCCACCAGGTCGCGATCTCTTCGGGCTTGGCGTTCAGCCGGTCCTGCCAGTCCGCGTGCACCGGGACCGGGCCGTCCTGCTCCGCGCCGCTCCGGCCCGCCCACTGCGAGCCCGCCGGATAGGTGCCTGGCAGCACGGGCCAACCGCCCCAGGCGTAGCCAATGGCCTCCGCCCGGAGTTCAATGCGGAAGGCCCCGCGCCAGCTATCCGACCACTCCATCTTGGTTCGCCTCCTCGTCTTTGGGAGCACCACGCGGTGCCCGCATCAGACTTAACGACACAACAGCGATTCGAGGTAACTCCCCTGTCGACAACTGGTCGCTACGAAACGGCGAATGAAACGGGCCACGATGGCCCAGCAGAACCGTCCAGCAACCGTCGCCCTGACTGGGTCACCCATTCGCGAGAGTGAAAATGCCCGTTCACCGCCGATCATCGACCGTTCGTCGCGGAATCGGGCGTTAATCCTTCAGTTGGACCTGCTCTCGCCCGGGCGTTGGTCGTACCCAACAGCGCGAGTGGTTCCGGTGGCCGCGCGGCCACCGCCACGAGCACGTCGCGCCCGACGACCACGCACCCGGTCAGTTCTACCCGCATCCGCCGCGCCACCCAGTCGGCCCGCTGGCACGCCTCCTGCCGACCGGCCAACACGTGGGCGGCACCGGCCAGCGCGGCGAGGTCGGCCGCACTGGCCGCGCGGTGCCTGGTCGTGACCGCGGTCGCCACGGCCACGCCGAGAGCGGCCAACCCGAGCAACACCGCGATCACCGCGACGGCCAGCACGCTCGCCGACCCGCGATCCGGATCGCCCCGGCGCTCCTCCTGCTGTCCCATGTGTTTCCCCCTTCTCGCCCGCACAAACCCGCCCCCGGGCACGGGACCCCAGACCGGGACCGAGGTTCCGGCGCCCCCGGATCCTGGACCCCAGAACCGGCCCGCAGGATCCGGCACCGCCGACCGGCAGCCACCGCCGGAGCCGGCGCGCGGCCGTCACCCGATCCGGGTGTCGTCACCGGTTCGGGTGGCCGGTGAGCCGGGTGGGGTCGGCGGACCTGGTGTGGCCTGACCGCTCTCAACCAGTTCGGGTTCCAGGACCGCGTACGCCTCGGCCCTGGGCCGAATCCCGGGCAGCAGGCCGGCATCGGCTGCCGCGGCCACCTCGACGCGAACGGTGTCCCCGTCGCGTGTCACGGAGAACTCCGCGCGTGCCGGGCCGATCCGGTGCACCGCCTCGGCAACCCGTTCCGCCTCGCCCCTGGCGACCAGCCGGGCGGCCTCGCGCGCGGCGTCCACACACCGGAGCTGCCCGAGCACCGCGTTGACGGCGGCCGCCCCCAACACCAGCACCAGTGCCATCGCGGACAGGACGAGCGCCGCTTCGACGGTGACCGAGCCCCGGTCCGCCGGCCACCCCGCGGGCGGCGGCAGCACCAGGTTGCGGTGCCGAACGGGCTTTGCCTTGCCCGCCCGGCACTTCCGCCGTGCCGGTGCCCGGAACACCAGGCCCGCCAACGGCTTGCGCACCCCGGTCCGCTGCCCGGGTGTGCCCGGTACGGACCGCGGCGCACGCTCGGGCACGGGCTCCGACGCGCCACGGCCCGGCTCCGGCTCCGGCTCCGGCTCACGGGAACAATGCCGCGCCGCCACCGCGCATTGCGATTCCACGGTGTGCGGTGATTCCGCGCGGCACCCCGGTTCGGCGTGTTCTGGTGCGCGTGATCGACGCGATTGGCGAACACTGTGTGATCGTCGGGCACGCTGCGTTTTCACCGCGACGCGCAATGCCCGTCTGACAACCGGTGTGCGCGCCGAGTTCACCGGCCACGTCGGTATCACCGATTCCCGGGTGCACCCACACCAACTGTGCACGCTGTGCAATTCGCGTCTCACGGATAGCGATCGCGTGTTGTGTCGCGCCCGCACCGCAATCCGTGCAACCGGTTCAACACCCGAATTCACCGCACCCGCCGGCGCCGCAGCGCCCACCAAACCCGTGGCACCCGCCGACGGCGTGGGGGCCACCGGTCCCGTGTGGTCCGGCGGCCCTGCGGCGGTCGATGGCCGCGCGGCGGCCCGCGATGCCAAGGCGGGCAACGGTTTCCGCACTGCTGGCCGGCGCATCAGGTGCCACCGGTGAGCGCGCGCATGACCAACTCGCTCAGCGCCTGGCGGACCGCGTCCCCGCTGAGCACCACGAACAGCGTGGCGGCCAGGCCCGCGATGGCAACGGCCACCAACGCGTACTCGACGCTGACGCTCCCGTCCTCGGCCCGCCCGACCTCGACCAGCCGGCTTCCCCGCAGTGGGGCCATTTCTCCTCCTCGTTGTTGTTCGTCCCGTGGTGGCCGGAACGCACCGGCCACCCAGCTGTCCACATCGGACTCCGCCCGGCTACCCGGCGGTCAGTGCCTCGCCGGCCAGGCCCACCACCACGGGCAGCACGCCCAGGCAGAGGAACGCGGGCAGGAAGCACAGTCCCAGTGGCCCGGTCACCCACACCGCTGTCCGCTGGGCCCGGGCCTCGGCCTGGTCGGCGGCCTGACCGCGCACCCGCTCGGCCAACTCGGCGGCCACCCCGGCCAGTGCCGCGCCGGATCGGGCGCTGCGCCGGGCGCCCCGGGCCAGTGGCGCGGTGTCCGGGTGGGCGAGCGCGGGTGTCCACGCCCGCACCGGGTCCGCGCCCAGTGCCATCAGGTCAGCCACCCGGCGCAGCACCTGGCCGGCCGGCCCCGGCACGGCCTCGGCCACCGCGCGCACCGCGGTGGGCACGGCGAGCCCGGCGCGCAGGCAGGCGGCGAGCAGTTCCCAGCAGGTGGCCAGGTGCGGGTCGGTGGCTGACCGGCGGGCCGGTCGAGGTGGGCCAGCAGCACCGACCCGCCCGAACGGACCGAACCACCCGAACCGGCCGAGCTGACCGAGTCGACCCGGCCGGCCGCGCCAACCCAGCTGGCCGGGTAACCGGCCTGCCCCGGGGCTGTCCGCTGACCAGGGCAGACCTGGCCGGGGTTCGGCCCCGCCGGGCGGGCCACTCGGCGGAGCACCGGCCGACCGGCTGGCCAGGGCGCCCAGCACGGCGAGCAGCAGCCCGCCCGCGACCAGGGCGGTGGCTGTCCCGACCCACCGGCCCGACAGCGCCAGCACCACCGCGGTGCCGACCACCGGGCCGACAGCCAGGCGGAACGGTCGCCAGTGGGCCCGGGTCGCGGCCGAGCGGGTGGGTGTGGTCAGCCGGACCACCCGTGCCCTGGCCGGCGCCGGGCCGGGGGCCAGCAGCACCGCGACCGCCACCAGCAGTGCGGCCAGCGAGTGGTGGTTCATGGCAGCACCACCCGGTCGACCAGCCGCGCGGTCCACAGCAGGCCCGCGCTCACCAGCCCGGTGCCCAGCACCAGCAGCACCTGTCCGGCGGTCGTGGTGGTCAGCACGTGCCACGGCCGCGCGCCCACGACCTGGCCGAGCAGCACCCCGGGCACGGGCAGGCCGGCCAGCACGGCCGCGCTCAGCCGGGCACCGGCGGTGTGCGCGCGCACCCGCTGGTCGCGGCGCAGCTGCTGGTCCAGGTCGCGCCGGACCGCGTCCACCACCTCGGCCAGGCCGATCCCGTGCCGCTCGGCCAACTGCCAGGCCCTGCCCAGCCACTCGGTGGCCGCGGCCAGCCCGGGGTGCTGGGCCGACACGGCCCGCAGCGCCACGGCCACGTCTCCGCCCAACCGGGTGGTCGCGGCCAGTGCCCGCAGTGTGGTGGCGGCCAGCGGCTGGGCGTCCCTGGCCGCTTCCTCGGCAGCCCTGGCCGGGGCGGCGCCGGCACGCAGCTCCGCGGCCAGGGCTGCCAGCGCGTCCGCCAGTTCGGCCGTGGCCGCCGCCCGGGCGCGGCGGGCCCGTCCGGCCCGCCAGCGCCGCCAGGTCACCCCGGCCAGGGCCAGCGCGGCCAGCCCGCCACCCGGACCGGCCAGCAGCCCACCGAGGCCCCCGACGGCCAGCACCACCACCGCGGTCAGCACCGCCCTCCCGCCAGCCGGGCCACCCCTGGACCCGCCACCCCTGGGCCCACCAGCACGGCCAGCCGGCAGCCACCGGACCGCTCGCCGGTCGGGCCGCCGCGGCGCGGTGGCCGCGACCAGCCGGGCCAGTCGGCGCCGGGCGGTCGACGGCGGTGGCAGCACCAGTGCGGCGGCGGCCAGCAGCACCAGGCTCAGCGCACTCGTCGCGTTCGTCACGGCAGGCCCACCTCCCGGTCGGCCAGCAGCCGGGTCAGCAGCGCCCGGCCCTCGGCCCAGCCGTGCCCGTGGCGCCAGGCGGTGCGGATGGCGACCTCGGGGCCGTGCGGCTCGACCACGGCGATCTCGGCCAGCCGGCGGCTGCCGACGCGGTCGCGCCGCATGTGCAGCACGACCCGCACGGCCGCGGCCAGCTGGCTGTGCAGCGCCGCCTGGTCGAGGCCGCCCAGCGCGGCCAGGGCCGCCAGCCGGGCCGGCACCTCGGCCGGCGAGTTGGCGTGCAGGGTGCTGGCGCCACCGTCGTGCCCGGTGTTCAGCGCGGCCAGCAGCTCACACACCTCGGCGCCGCGCACCTCGCCGACCACGATCCGGTCCGGGCGCATCCGCAGCGCCTGGCGGACCAGGTCCCGCAGGGTGACCTCGCCGACGCCCTCGACGTTGGGCGGCCGGGCCACCAGCCGGACGAACTGCGGGTGGTCGGGGGCCAGCTCACCGGCGTCCTCCACGCACACCACCCGTTCGGTGGGTGGCACACAGCCGAGCAGCGCGGCCAGCAGGGACGTCTTCCCCGACCCGGTGCCACCGGTGACCAGGAACGCCAGCCGCGCGGCCACCACGGCGGTGAGCAGTTCGGCGCTGGTCGCGTCGATCGTGCCGAGCGCGCCCAGTTCGGCCAGGTCGTGCACGGCCGGCCGGAGCACCCGCAGGGACACGCAGGTGCCGGCGGGCGCGATGGGCGGGAGCACGGCGTGCAACCGCACCTGCCCGCCCGCGCCGATGCCGGGCAGCCAGCCGTCGACGAACGGCTGGGCGTCGTCGAGCCGGCGGCCCGCGCTGGCCGCGAGCCGCTGGGCGAGCCGCCGCACCGCGTCCTCGTCGCGGAACTCGACCGCGGTGCGCCGCAGGCCCCTCGGCCCGTCCACCCACACCTGGTCGGGGGCGGTGACCAGGACGTCGGTGGTGGCCGGGTCGCGCAGCAGCGGGTCGAGCGGGCCGGCGCCGACGAACTCCTGGGTCAGCTCCCGCAGGGTGGCCAGCAGGTCGGCGTCGCCGAACACGCCACCGGCCTCGGCCCGCACCGCCTGGGCGACCAGGTTCGGCGTGACCGCGCCGCCCAGGGTGGCCAGCCGCTGGCGCACCCGGTCGACCAGTTCGCCGCTCATGCCGGCACCTGCCCGTCGCCGGGTGCCGCGCCAGCGCCGGTGACCACGTCGGCGGCGGCGCCCGCCGGCCGCCTGCCCGGGGTGCCGGGTGCGGGGTGGTAGCCCAGGGCGGCCAGTGCCGCGTCGGCCGCGCTGGCCAGCGGCCCCCGGGCGCGGGTCGGGAAGCGACCGCGCTCCAGCGCCTCGGCCAGGCCGGGTTCGGGCCGCATGCCGTGCAGCAGCGGCACGTCCAGCGCCGCGCCGATGGTCCGCACGTCCAGCCCGCCGGGGGCCGGGCCGCGCACCAGCAGCCGCAGCGGCGTGCCCCTGGCCAGGACGAAACCCGCGACCTGCCGGGCGGCCAGGCACGCGCGCACCTCGGCGGGCACCACGAGCACGGCCAGGTCGGCGCGGTCCAGCACGGCGTTGACCACCTCGCCGGGCTGCCGGGGCAGGTCGCAGACGACCAGGTCGCCGGCGCGGCGGCCGGCGTCGAGCACGGCGGCGACCGCGTCCGGCCCTGGTCCAGCGCCGGTCCGGTCGCAGGACAGCACGGTGAGCGCGGCATCGCCCCGGCCGGCCCCGGGCAGGGCGGAGCGCAGTGCCGACGCGGCGATCCGGCCACCGGTCAGCCGCAGCTCCGGCCAGCGCGGGCCGGCGCTGGTCTCGGCGCCGAGGGCCAGGTCGAGGCCGCCGCCGAGCGGGTCGCAGTCGACGAGCAGCGCGCTGTGCCCGGCGCGGAGCGCGGCCTTGGCCACGGCGACCGCGAACACCGACGCGCCCGCGCCACCCCGGCCGCCGAGCACGGCGAGGGCGCGGCCGGTGCGCCCGCTCGGTCCCTCCACCAGGTCGGCCAGCACGCTGACCAGCCACGCTTCCCCGCCGGGCAGTTCCAGCACGCGGTCGGCGCCGACCGCGACGGCCTGCCGCCACACCCCGGGCTCGGGGTCGGCCGCGCAGACCAGCACCACCAGCGGGTGCCTGGGCAGCCCGGCCTGGGCGCATTCGGCCGCGGCGCGTGCGTCGAGGAGCACCAGTGGCGCACCGCTCCAGTTACGCCGTACGGCGGCAACGTCCGGTACCCGCTCCACGTCGCAGCCGGCCGCGGCGGCCAACCGCAGCACGTCGTCGAGCACCGGGTCGTCGTTGATCAGCACCAGTGGTCGGCGACCGTTCGACACACCCACGCCAGCCCCGCTCATCGCGGCCCTCCTGTCCGCTCCCGCGCCCCGGCCGAATGCCGGGCGCCCGCGAGGACGACAGTGGCCTGTCGTGACCAACGCCACAACGGGTGAAGATCAACATGTGGACAACTGGGGGTGCTGTGGACAACTAAAGACCCGGAAGAGTGGATCCGCGGCCGGTGTCGGCGAGGCCTGGGATCATGGCCGGGGGGCCGGCTTCTCGGCCCGGTTCGGCGTGCGCCAGGGACCGCAACCGGCCAGCGCCGCGGGCCCGTTCACCGTGGTGATCCAGTCAGAGCCGCAGGTCAGCGGCGGGATAACCGACCCCGGACATGGGACGACCCCCGCCAGGGGGGAGGGACGGGGGTCGCCAAGGTTCAGCCCCGGGGGGTCGGACTGAACCCGTCCGGAAGAACCGGACGTCCCTACTGTATCCCCCCGCGGCAGGGTGACGCCTCCCATCCGGCTGAGGGACACGCCAAAATTTTGGTGACAGGAGGTTCCGAACCGGTTCACGCCGCCGGGGAACGCCCCCTCGCCCGGCCGGGCGGCCCGCCGCGCCACCGCCACACGAGCGGCGAGCGGTGGCCGGACAGATCCACATATGCTGTCCCGGTGACCGATTCCGGCAGTGTCGAGCGGCCCAGCGTCGAACGGCCCAGCGTCGAACGGCCCCGCAAGGGCGACCGGGTGGCCGCGTTCTTCGACCTCGACAAGACGGTCATCGCCAAGTCGAGCACGCTGGCGTTCAGCCGTCCCTTCTTTCAGGAGGGCCTGATCAACCGGCGGGCCGTGCTCAAGAGCGCCTACGCCCAGTTCGTCTTCATGCTCGCCGGCGCCGACGCCGACCAGATGGACCGGATGCGCGCGCACATCACCGCGCTGTGCGAGGGCTGGGACGTCGAGCAGGTCCGGGCGATCGTGGACGAGACCCTGCACGACATCGTGGACCCGCTGGTCTACAAGGAGGCCACCCAGCTCATCGGCGAGCACCGGGACTCCGGGCACGACGTGGTCGTGGTGTCCGCGTCGGGCGAGGAGATCGTGGCGCCGATCGCCGGCATGGTGGGCGCCCACCACAGCGTCGGCACCCGGATGGTGGTCTCCGACGGCCGCTATTCCGGGGACATCGACTTCTACTGCTACGGCGAGAACAAGGCCGTGGCCGTCCGGGAGCTGGCCGAGCGGCACGGCTACGACCTGTCCGCCTCGCACGCCTACTCCGACTCGATCACCGACCTGCCGCTGCTCGACGCGGTGGGCCACCCGACCGTGGTGAACCCGGACCGGGCGCTGCGCAAGGTCGCGGCGCAGCGCGGCTGGCCGGTGCTCACCTTCAGCGACCCGGTGCCGCTGCGCGCCCGGTTCCCCACGCCGTCCGGCACGGCCGTGGCCGCCGCCGCGGTCAGCCTCGGCGCGGTGGCCGCCGCCGGGTTCGCCTGGTACGGGCTGCGGCGCCGCCGGCCCAGGTAGCCGCGGGTAGCGCCGGCCCCGCCGGCACGGACCCGAACGGAGCAGCGGGCACCGGCCACCAGTGCTACCCGGGCCGGGAAACCACCGGGATTTCGTGACCGAACGTGGCTTGAACGGTGCACCTGTTCGAGACCTTGCCGTGCGTGCGGATCGGGATTACAAAGGAGTTGCGGACTTCGAAACGGCCAGGGGCGATCCAGAGGAGAAGCGTCGCCCACCCCGTCCGAACTCCGCGCGCGGACATCGCGGTACCCACGCGCAGCACGCCGCGGGAGGCATGTCGTTTAGGGGCTTGCGGATCGGGACGCCGGCCGCCGAGGCCCCGGGAATACGACGATGAGTTGCACGCTTGGTAGCCCGATCGCCCACGCTGACGGGTGGCGCTCACAGGTAGGTGCCTGTGAGCGCTTCCTGTGTCCGGACCACGGCACCGCCGGTGTTTTTCGCGAGTTCAGGCGTGTCTTCACACGCTCCCCGACCTGTTGACCCACTCTCACTGCGTGGGTAGTTTGCCGATTCAAACCACCACCTAGTGGGAAGGTTTCAACGTGCCCTGTTCGTCTGACGAACCGGGTTGAGGAGGGCGTTGTGCACCGGGTCCGCGCTAACAGGGCACTCACCGGGCAGAGTCCGGCGAGCAGCTCCGTCGTTCGACGTTCGCTCACCACCACGCTGGCCGCGCTGGCCACGGTCGCGCTCGCCGGATCGGCTCCGGTCGCGGCCCAGCCGACGGCCTCCGCCGACCAGGCACGGGCCGACCAGGCGCAGGCCACCCCGGAGGCGGCCATGCACGGCTGGGTGACCTCGACGCTGCGCCGCATGTCCCTGGAGGACAAGATCGGCCAGCTGTTCGTCACCTACGTCCACGGCCAGGCCGCGGACGAGCCGACCGAGGGCAGCGTCCGCGACTTCGGCGTGGCCACCTCGGCCGAGGTGGTGAAGAAGTTCCACCCCGGCGGGGTCATCTACTTCAACAACAGCAGCTACGACAACATCGACAGCCCCAAGCAGGTCGCCGAGCTGTCCAACGGGTTGCAGCGGGCCGCGCTCAGCTCGGGCAGCCGGGTGCCGCTGATCATCTCCACCGACCAGGAACAGGGCATCGTCACCCGGATCACCGCGCCCGCCACCCAGTTCCCCGGCAACATGGCGCTCGGCGCCAGCCGCAGCCCGGCCGCGGCCAGGCAGGCCGCCGCCATCACCGGCCGCGAGCTGCGGGCCATGGGCATCGGCCAGAACTTCGCCCCGGACGCGGACGTCAACTCCAACCCGCAGAACCCGGTGATCGGGGTCAGATCGTTCTCCTCCGACCCGGCACTGGCCGCCCAGCTGGTCGCCGCGCAGGTGCACGGCTACCAGGACTCCGGCCGGGCCACCGAGACGGTGTCCGCCGCCGCCAAGCACTTCCCCGGCCACGGCGACACCTCCGACGACAGCCACTACGGCCTGCCCGAGGCCAAGCGCACCAAGGAACAGTGGTCCACAGTGGACGCTCCGCCGTTCCGGGCCGCGATCGACGCCGGCATCGACGTGATCATGAGCGCGCACATCACCATGCCCAAGATCGACCCGTCCGGTGAGCCGGCCACCCTGTCCAAGCCCATCCTCACCGGCATGCTGCGCGACGAACTGGGCTTCGACGGCGTGGTGGTCACCGACTCGCTGGCCATGGCCGGCGTGCGCAAGCTGCACAGCGACGCCGAGATCCCGGTGCTGGCCCTCAAGGCCGGGGTGGACCAGCTGCTCATGCCGGTGAACCTGGAACTGGCCGCGACCAGCGTGCTGGACGCGGTGCGCCGCGGCGAGATCACCGAGCAGCGCATCGACCAGAGCGTGACCCGCATCCTCAAGCTCAAGTACAAGCGGGGCCTCGTGGCCAAGCCGCTGGTGGACGTGCGCGCGGTGAACTCGGTGGTGGGCAACCGGAGCCACCTGGCCGAGGCGCAGCGGATCACCGACCAGACCGTCACCGCGCTGCGCAACGACGCCAACCTGCTGCCGCTGACCAGCAAGCCGGCCAGCGCGCTGGTGACCGGCTGGGGTTCGGCCGGCACGGTGACCACCACCCTGGCCAACCAGATCGCCGCCCGCGGTCCGGCCACCACCGCGCTGGACACCGGCTCGGCGCCCACCGCCGCGCAGATCAGCGCCGCGGTCGACGCGGCAGGGCAGCGGGACCTGGTGGTGGTGCTGACCTACAACCTGGCCGGTTCGCCGGCCCAGCAGCAGCTCGTCGACGCGCTGGTGGCCACCGGCAAGCCGGTGGTGGCCGTGGCCGTGCGCAACCCCTACGACACCGGCTACGTGCCCAGCGCCCAGACCTGGCTGGCCACCTACTTCTACGGCGCGACCTCCACCGAGGCGCTGACCAAGGTGCTCTTCGGCGAGATCAAGCCCAGGGGCAAGCTGCCGGTGGACGTGCCGGACGGCGCCGACGCCACCAAGGTGCGCTACCCGCTCGGCTTTGGCCTGTCCTGGTGAGGTGGAGCGTGCCGAACCTGGACCGACGACGCTTCCTGGCCGCCTCGGCCCTGGCCGCGCCCGCGCTGGCCGCCGGTTCGGCCACGGCCAGCGCCGACACCAACCCCGTTGACACCAACCCCGCCGGCCCCAACGGCGCCGACGCCACCGCCGGCCGGCCCGGCGGGGTGCTGCCCGGGGCCGACCTGCTGGCCCAGCGCGGCTGGCGGGACCTGGCCGGCCGCAAGGTCGGGGTGGTCACCAACCCCACCGGGGTGCTGCGCGACCAGACCCACGTGGTGGACGCCATGGTCGCGGCCGGCCTGCGCCCGGTCGCGGTGTTCGGCCCGGAGCACGGGTTCCGGGGCACCGCCCAGGCCGGCGGCTCCGAGGGCGACTACACCGACCCGCGCACCGGCCTGCCCGTCTACGACGCCTACGGCGTGACCGCGGACAAGCTGGCCGAGCTGTACCGCAAGGCCGGGCTGGACACGGTGGTCTTCGACATCGCCGACGTGGGCGCCCGCTTCTACACCTACATCTGGACGATGTACACGGCCATGCAGGCCGCGGCCAGGACCGGGGCCGCGTTCGTGGTGCTGGACCGGCCCAACCCGGTGGGCGGCACGGCGTTCGGGCCCCGACTGGACCCGGCGTTCGCCTCGGGCGTCGGCCGCAAGCCGATCGTGCAGCAGCACGGCATGACCGTGGGCGAGCTGGCCCGGTTCTTCGACGCCGAGTTCCTGCCAGCCGACGGCGGCCGACTGTCCGCTTTGGACGTCGTGCAGGTGCGGAACTGGCGCAGGAACACGCTGTTCGCGGCCACTGGTCTGCAGTGGGTGCCGCCGAGCCCGAACATGCCCACCCCGGACACCGCCCTGGTCTACCCGGGCACCTGCCTGTTCGAGGGCACCCTGCTGGCCGAGGGCCGGGGCACCACCCGGCCGTTCGAAACCGTTGGCGCGCCCGGCATCGACTGGCGCTGGGCGGAGCGGCTCAACGAACTCGGCCTGCCCGGCGTGCGGTTCCGCGAGACCTACTTCGTGCCGACCTTCGGCAAGTTCCCCAACCAGACCTGCGGTGGCGTGCAGCTGCACCTCACCGACCCCGCTCGGCTGGACGCGGTCCGCACGGCCGTGGCGATGATCGTCACGGCCAGGGCGCTGTACCCGGAGGTGTTCGGCTGGCGGCCGGACAACGCCATCGACCGGTTGTCCGGGTCGGCCCGGTTGCGCACCATGGTGGACGCGGGTGCGGACACCGCCGAGATCGTCGCGTCCTGGCAGACCGAGCTGGCCGAGTTCCGCCGCCAGCGCGAGCGGTACCTGATCTACCGGTGAGGTGGCCGATGCGAACCGTTGCCGCGACCCTGGCCGCGCTGGTGCTGCTCGGCGGCACCGCGGTCGCCGAGCCCACCGGGACCGGGCCCGCGCCGGCCAGTCCCGGCCAGGCCGGGCCCGACCACCTCGGCCGGGCCCGTTTCGACCAGCCGTTCACCGGGTTCGCGCCGGCCGGCACCGTGCTGCGGCCGGGCAGTCCGGAGCAGGCCGGGCTGGCCCGGGCGCCGATCGAGGACGCGCTGGCCCGGATCACCCGGTGGACCGAGCCGGACGCCAGCGGCCACCCGCTGTTCGCCGGCGCGGTCTCGCTGTTGGCGCACAACGGCACCGTGGTCAGCACCCGGGCCACCGGGTACGCGGTGCGCTACGCCGACGGCGAGGGCACCGAGCTGCCCGTCGAGGCGCGGGTGCCGATGCGCGCCGACACCATCTTCGACATGGCGTCGGTGTCCAAGCTGTTCACCTCGATCGTGGTGATGCGGCAGGTGGAGGCGGGCCGGGTGGCGCTGGACGCGCGGGTGGCCGACTACCTGCCCGAGTTCGGCGTGAACGGCAAGGCGGACATCACCGTCCGCCAACTGCTCACGCACACCTCGGGGCTGGAGCCGTTCCTGCCGCTGTGGCGGGACTGGCCGGACCCGGTCGCGCGGATCAAGGCCGTCATGGACGTGGCGCCGGCCAACCCGCCGGGCAGCGCCTACGTCTACTCCGACCTGAACCTGATCACCCTGGGCGTGCTGGTGTCCAGGGTCACCGGGTCCACATTGGACGAACTGGTGCGCACCGGGATCACCGCGCCGCTGGGCATGGTCGACACCGGGTACAACCCGCCGGCCAGCAAGCTGGACCGGATCGCGGCCACCGAGTACCAGGCCACCCCGCCCCGGGGCATGGTGCGCGGCCAGGTGCACGATGAGAACGCCTGGTCGCTGGGTGGCGTGGCCGGGCACGCCGGCGTGTTCTCCACCGCCGCCGACATGGCCGTGCTCGGCCAGACCATCCTCAACGGCGGCAGCTACCGGGGTCACCGGGTGCTGCGGCCGGAGACCGTGCGGCAGATGCTGACCAACTTCAACACCGGCTTCCCGGACGACTCGCACGGCCTGGGCTTCGAGCTGGACCAGCGCTGGTACATGGGCGCGCTGAGCAGCCAGGTCACCGCCGGGCACACCGGCTACACCGGCACCACCCTGGTGATCGACCCGCGGTCCCGGTCGGTGTCGATCCTGCTCACCAACCGGGTGCACCCGTCACGCAACTGGGGCTCGATCAACCCGGCCCGGCGGGCCCTGGCCGACGGCCTGGCCACCGCGCTGGCCGTGCGGCCCCGGGCGGGCGGCCAGTCCTGGCAGGCCACCGCGGCGGCCACCGGGCAGACCGGCACGCTGACCACGCCCGCGCTCACCGCGCGCGCCGGCGTGCTGCGGGTCGGCTTCGACGCGTTCGTGGACACCGACGCCGGTGACGTGCTGACCGTGCAGACCAGCCAGGACAACGGCGCGACCTGGCAGCCGGTCGGCCTGCGGGTCAGCGGCGAGGGCGCGCCCGGCGGCGTGGTGACCGCGCTGACCGGGCACGGCCACCGGGCCTGGTGGCGGGTGTCGGCCGAACTGCCCGGCAACGGCCTGCTGCGCTGGCAGTTCACCAAGGGCGGCAGCTACGCCGGGCGCGGCGTGTTCGTGGACGACATCCAGGTGCGCGACGGCCGGGGCCCGGTGCTGGACGGCGAACGCCACCCCGGGGCGCTGACCGCGTCGTCCTGGACGCCCGTGTCCCGCTGAACCACCGACCTCCTTCCCCGACCGCTCCCGACCGGGTGGTGCCGTGATGTCCCGGCACCACCCGGTTTTTTCTTCGTCGCCCGTGCAACCCGCGCGCCGCGAACCCCATATTCATGGGCAGTACGCGACAGGAACGGATGGGTGATCATGGTGGCGACCAAGTGGCTCCTGGCGGCCGTGACGGGAACGCTGGCGGTGGCGCTGGCCGGCTGCGGGAGCGGCACGCCGGACGCGTCGGCCGGCCGGTCGGTGGCCCCGGTGGCGGACACGACCAGCGCGACCAGCGCGACCAGCACGGCGGCACCGGCCAGCAGTGCGGCACCGGCCGGCAGCGCCGCGCCGACCGGTGCGGCAACCGGGATCCAGCAGGGCGCCAGCGCGGAGCCGGCCGCCCCGGCCGAGGTCGCGGTCTCGCCGGTGCCCGAGGCCGCGCCGTGCGGTCCTCGGGTGCGGGCGTGCGTGCGGCTGTCCACCAAGCAGGCGTGGCTGCTGACCGACGGGCGGATCGACTACGGGCCGGTGCCGATGATGTACGGCCGACCCGGCCACGAGACACCGGTCGGCAGCTTCTGGGTGTCCTGGAAGGACCGCGAGCACACCAGCAACATCTACGGCCTGCCCATGCCGTACTCGGTGTTCTTCGCCTCGGGTGGCATCGCCTTCCACGAGGGCAGCCTGACCGAGCCCTCGCACGGCTGCGTGCACCTGGCCGCTGACGCCGCGGCGAGGTTCTTCGATTCCCTGCGGCCCGGGGACGCGGTGCAGGTGCTGGCCTAGTCGTCGGGGGTTGCCTAACAGTCACCAGGACCAGTGGGCAGCCCCCAGCCAGGGCAGCGCTTCACAGGCAACGATTACGGAACGCTGCTATAACGGGACAACGACCTGCTCAGATGTCGCCTTTATTACTCAAAAGGGTGACGTTCTGCCATCCCCGCGTTGACCACGGGAGTAGCGGTTAGTAAGTTTCCGACGTGGTTAGTAGCTCCCCGGCAACAGAACCAAGCGACGCCAGTCCACTGGTGAAGATCCGTTCGCTGCTCCCCGGCCTGGCCCGGGCCGAGCAGAGAGTGGCCAAGGTGGTGTTGGAACACCCGTCCTCGGTGGCGCACCGCAGCATCACCGAGGTGGCCGAGGCCGCCGGCACCAGTGAGACAACAGTGACCAGGTTCTGCAAGGCGATCGGTGTCGGCGGGTACCCGGAACTGCGCATCGCGCTGGCCGCGGAGACCGCGCGCAGCGCGGCCAGGACCAACCGCGACCTCGGCGGTGCCATCACCCCCTCCGACGAACTCCGCCAGGTGGTGGGCAAGGTGGCGTTCGCCGACGCCCGTGCCGTGGAGGAGACCGCGGAACAGCTCGACGTCGGCACCCTGCAGCAGGTCGTGGACGCCGTGGCCGCCGCGTCCCGGGTGGACGTCTACGGGTTCGGCGCCAGCGCGTTCGTCGCCTTCGACCTCCAGCAGAAGCTGCACCGGATCGGCCGCACCTGCTTCGCGTGGAACGACACGCACATCGCGCTCACCTCCGCGGCCGTGCTGCGCGCGAACGACGTGGCCATCGGCATCTCGCACACCGGCTCCACCGCGGAGACCGTGGAGGCGCTGCGGGTGGCCAAGGAGCAGGGCGCGGTCACCGTGGCGCTGACCAACTTCCCCCGCTCGCCCATCGCCGAGGTCGCCGACCACGTGCTGAGCACGGCGGCCAGGGAGACAACATTCCGGTCCGGTGCCATGGCCAGCCGGATCGCACAGCTCACCGTGATCGACTGCCTGTTCATCGGCGTCGCACAGCAGCACATGGACACGGCCATGACCGCGCTGGAAGCCACCTACCAGGCGGTCAGCGGACATCGACTCGGGTCGCGCCCGGACGGGCGGCGCAGGCGGGAGACGGGCAAATGACCAACAATCGGCCGGCGGCCTCGGTCTACGTGCAGTCGCCCACCGAGTTACGCAATCCGCGCACGGTGGACATCGACCAGATGGGCACCCTGGACATGCTGCGGCTGATCAACGCCGAGGACCACACCGTGGCCGACGCCGTGGCCAACGCGCTGCCCGCGCTGGCCAGGGCGGTGGACCTGGCCGTGGCCGCGCTGCGCGCCGGCGGGCGGGTGCACTACGTGGGCGCCGGCACCTCGGGCCGGTTGGCCACCCTGGACGCCGCCGAGCTGGGCCCCACCTACAACAGCCCCAGTGACTGGTTCGTGGCCCACCACGCCGGCGGGGTGGACGCCCTGGTCAACGCGGCCGAGGGGGTCGAGGACAGCGCCGAGCGGGGCGCGGCCGAGATCCGGGCGCACGCCCGCGCCGGTGACCTGGTGGTCGGCGTGGCCGCGTCCGGGCGCACCCCGTTCGTGCTCGGCGCGCTGGACGCGGCCAGGAGCCTGGGCGCCAGCACCGCGCTGATCTCCAACAACCCGCTGGCCGCCCTGCCGATCCGGGTGGACGTGCTGATCGCGCTGGACACCGGCCCCGAGGTGATCGCGGGATCGACCAGGATGAAGGCGGGCACCGCGCAGAAGCTGGTGCTCACCTCGTTCTCCACCGCGGTGATGGTCCGGCTGGGCCGGACCTACTCCAACCTGATGGTGAGCATGCGGGCGACCAACGCCAAGCTGCGCGGGCGCACCCTGCGCATCCTCGGCGAGGCCACCGGGCTGGGCGAGCAGGAGTGCGAGGCCGCGCTCAACCGGGCCGGCGGCGACCTCAAGGTCGCGCTGGTGCACCTGCTGACCGGCGCGTCCACCGAGGCGGCCGCCAAGGCGCTTGACGAGCACGACGGCTACGTGCGGGCGGCGGTGCGCGCGCTGGTCCCGGCTGACGAGAACTGACCCCGGCCGGACCGGGCCGGGCTCGACCGGACCGGGCACAACCGATCCCGGCTCAACCGAACCCGGCACAACCGAACCCGGCACGGCGGACCCGACCGAGCGCTCCGGTCACGGCCAGCGGCAGCCCCACCGCCGGCCGTGCGGCCGGCGGTCAGGAGGGCACGGCGGCGTCCGCGATGCTGGTGGCCTCGCGCGCGCCGGCCACGAACGTCTCGCAGCAGAACAGCAGCCAGTCCCGCACGCCGTCCGGGTCGCCCTCGCCGAAGGCCCGCGCCGTGTCCCGGTAGCGGTCGGCCCGGCGCAGGCAGGCCACCTCGGGCACGGTCAGCCCCTTGGGGTCCAGCCCGGTGCTGATCGCGGTCAGCCGGGCCGCCGCCCTGGCCACCACGCCGTTGCCCACCTCGAACGGGGCCAGGTCGAGCAGTTCGCCGTGCACCACCGCGACCAGCAGCGGCCCCGGCACGCTCGTGCCGCCGGCCACCAGCTGGGCCAGCAGGTCCAGCCGGGCGGACACGGCACGCCCGGCGCGCGGCCGCCCCAGGGTGTCCTCGCCCGCCTCGGGCACCAGGTCCGCCGCGGCCAGCACGTGCAACCGGGCCAGCGCCTGCAGCGGGGCCCGCCGCCAGGTGGCCAGCAGGTGGCCGATGGCCTCGGAGATGCGCAGCGCGCCGGCCAGCACCGGGTCGTCCACGGCACCGCCGGCCGGGATCTCGGCGCCGCCGCCGTCCAGCACGGCCGAGGCGCGGGCGGCCCGCACCGACGCCTCCGCGGCCGTGGTCGGCCAGCCCTTGCGGTTGGTCGGGTGCCGGTGCACCTCGTCCACCGCCGCTCTGGCGTCGCGCACGGCGTCGGGCACCCCGGGCAGGTCCAGCAGCGGACCCAGCGGATCGGCATCGGTCACGCCTGGACAGTACCGGTCGCCCCGACACCGCAAAGTGGCCCTTTGATTTTGGCGAAAACTGGCCATCCACCAAAGCCACTTGGGCTGTTTAGCCTGCTCGCCGTGAACAACCCCTGGTACCACCGCCCCGTCCTCACCGGTCAGCACGTCCGGCTCGAACCCCTGACTCCCGCACACGCCCCCGACCTGTTCGCGGCCGGCGCCGACCCGGACATCTGGACGTGGCTGCGGGACGCCCGGCCGACCGACCTCGACGACATGCGGCGCAGGATCGACCGCATCCTGGCCGACCCGGACCGGCTGGCGTTCGTCCAGATCGATCCCGCCGGCCGGGTCGCCGGCACCACCTCGTACTACGAGATCGACCCGACCGAGCGCGGGCTCTACATCGGCCACACCTGGATCGGCGCGCCCTGGCGGCGCACGGGCGTGAACACCGAGGCCAAGCTGATGCTGCTGCGGCACGCGTTCGACACGCTCGGGGCCAACCGGGTGGGCTGGCACACCGACATCAACAACCTGCGCTCGCAGCGCGCGATCGAGCGGCTGGGCGCGCGCCGGGAGGGCGTGCTGCGCGCGCACCGCATCCGACGCGACGGCAGCCTGCGCGACACGGTGGTGTACTCGGTGATCGCCGCGGAGTGGCCCAGCGTGCGGGAGCGCCTGGAAGCGCGACTGCGTCCGGCCCAGCATCACCCAGAGGGGGAATCATCCCAAACGGGATATCCACAACGCACCGTCGCGAACCGGACTTTCGCCTCATCAGCGGACGGGCAGCGCGCCGACCAGCGCCCCGCGGGTGACAATGGTCTAAACCTCTACTGATTTCGGCCTGTCGGACGGCCGCTTGTCGCACTACCGTCAGGGCAAACGTTCCCACCGGTCCGGGTCGGACATCACGATCAGGAGGTCCCGCACCATGACCCAGCCCTCGGACCAGAGCGCGGCTCTGGACAACCTGCTCAACGAGAGCAGGGCGTTTCCTCCGAGCGAGGAGTTCGCCGCGCAGGCCAACGCGACCTCCGCGCTGTACGCGGAGGCGGACGCCGACCGCGAGGCGTTCTGGGCGAAGCAGGCCGAACGGCTGCACTGGGACACGCCGTGGACGAAGGTCCTCGACTGGGACGACGCGCCGTTCGCCAAGTGGTTCGTCGGCGGCAAGCTCAACGTCGCCTACAACTGCGTGGACCGGCACGTCGAGTCCGGCCACGGCGACCAGGTGGCCATCCACTGGGAGGGCGAGCCGGGTGACCGGCGCACCATCACCTACGCCGACCTCAAGCGCGAGGTGAGCAAGGCCGCCAACGCCCTGGCCTCGCTGGGCCTGCGGGCCGGCGACCGGGTGGCCATCTACATGCCGATGATCCCCGAGACCGTGTTCGCCATGCTGGCCAGCGCCCGCCTCGGGCTCACCCACAGCGTAGTGTTCGGCGGGTTCTCCTCGGAGGCGCTGCGCACCCGCATCGAGGACGCCGAGGCCAAGCTGGTCATCACCGTGGACGGTCAGTACCGGCGCGGCCAGGCCCTGCCGCTCAAGCCCGCCGTGGACGAGGCCGTGGCCAGGACGCCCAGCGTGCGCAACGTCCTGGTGGTCCGGCGCACCGGCACCGACGTGGACTTCACGCCCGACCGCGACCTGTGGTGGCACGAGCTGGTGGACGGCCAGTCCGAGGAGCACACGCCCGAGGCGTTCGACGCCGAGCACCCGCTGTACATCCTGTACACCTCGGGCACCACGGGTAAGCCCAAGGGCATCCTGCACACCTCCGGCGGCTACCTGACCCAGGTGGCCTACACCCACCACAACGTGTTCGACCTCAAGCCGGACACCGACGTGTACTGGTGCGCGGCCGACGTCGGCTGGGTCACCGGGCACAGCTACATCGTGTACGGCCCGCTGGCCAACCGGGCCACCTCGGTGATGTACGAGGGCACGCCCAACACCCCGCACGAGGGCCGCTGGTGGGAGATCGTGCAGCGGTACAAGGTGTCCATCCTGTACACCGCGCCGACCACGATCCGCACCTTCATGAAGTGGGGCGCGGACATCCCGGCCCGCTACGACCTGTCCTCGCTGCGGGTGCTCGGCAGCGTGGGCGAGCCGATCAACCCCGAGGCGTGGATGTGGTACCGGGAGCACATCGGCGGCAACCGGGCGCCCATCGTGGACACCTGGTGGCAGACCGAGACCGGGGCGATCATGATCTCGCCGCTGCCCGGGGTGACCGCCACCAAGCCGGGTTCGGCGATGGCCCCGCTGCCGGGCATCGCCGCCAAGGTGGTCGACGACACCGGTGCGGAGGTGGGCAAGGGCGGCGGCGGCTACCTGGTGCTTGACCAGCCGTGGCCGTCCATGCTGCGCGGCATCTGGGGTGATGACCAGCGCTACCGCGACACCTACTGGTCCCGGTTCGCCGAGCAGGGCTACTACTTCGCCGGCGACGGCGCCAAGTACGACGACGACGGCGCCATCTGGCTGCTCGGCCGGGTCGACGACGTGATGAACGTGTCCGGCCACCGCATCTCCACCACCGAGGTGGAGTCGGCGCTGGTGTCCCACCCGAGCGTGGCCGAGGCGGCCGTGGTCGGCGCCACCGACCCGACCACCGGCCAGGGCATCGTGGCGTTCGTGATCCTCCGCGGTGACGCCAAGGACCAGGGCGAGCAGGTCATCAAGGCGCTGCGCGACCACGTGTCCAAGGAGATCGGCCCGATCGCCAAGCCGCGCCAGATCATGGTCGTGCCGGAGCTGCCCAAGACCCGGTCCGGCAAGATCATGCGGCGGCTGCTGCGCGACGTGGCCGAGAACCGCCAGATCGGCGACGTGACCACGCTGGCCGACTCCTCGGTGATGGACCTGATCTCGGCCGGCCTGAAGAGCGGTTCGTCCTCGGAGGACTGACCGCCACGACAGCGGGGCGACCACGGGCCCGGGTGGACAGCACGACCGTCCGCCCGGGCCCTGTCGTGTCCGGGCGCGGTGACCTGCGGACTCATCAGTTAGTTAGCCTGTTCAACTTTTTCCACGCGGGCTGGTCCGTTAAAATCGCGTCAAGGTGAGCCGGGAAGTCTGGTCGGCAGGCAGGTGTCCGTGTAGTCGACCGACCCCCGGGAGGGTGTGTGCCGCGCAACCGTCGAGCCAACCCAGTGGCGGAGTTCGCCCGCTTCCTGCGCACCGAGACCGTGGGCGGGCTGGTGCTGCTCGGCGCCACCGCCGTCGCCCTGCTCTGGGCCAACTCGCCACTGCGCGACTCCTACACCGCCTTACGCGACCTGCGCCTCGGCCCGGCCGCCCTGCACCTGGACCTGACCGTGGGCGACTGGGCCAAGGACGGGCTGCTCGCCCTGTTCTTCTTCGTGGCCGGCCTGGAACTCAAGCGGGAACTGGTCACCGGCGAGCTGTCCCGGCTGCGCGCCGCACTGCTGCCGGTGATCGCCGCGATCGGCGGCATGGTGGTGCCCGCGCTGCTCGCGCTGGCCGTCGGCTGGGGCACCCCGGGCATCGACCGGGCCTGGGCCATCCCGGTCGCCACCGACATCGCCTTCGCCCTCGGCGTGCTCGCGCTGACCGGCTCGGGCATGCCGAGCAGCGCCCGAGTGTTCCTGCTCAGCCTGGCCGTGGTGGACGACCTCGGCGCGATCGCGCTGATCGCGGTGCTGTTCACCAGCCAGCTCAACCTGCTGGCCGGCGCGGTGAGCCTGCTGCTGCTCGCCCTGTACGCCTACCTCCAGCACCGCAGGGTGACCACGCCCCTGCTGTACGTGCCACTGGCCGTGGCGGTGTGGCTGGCCGTGCACGCCACCGGGGTGCACGCCACCCTCGCCGGGGTCGCGCTGGGCCTGCTGACCAGGGTGCGCAAGGACCCCTACGAGCCGGCCGCCCCGGCGCTGCGGCTGGAGCACCGGTTGCAGCCGTGGTCGGCCGGCCTGGCCGTGCCGGTGTTCGCCCTGTTCGCGGCCGGCGTCCCGGTGGGCGCCGACGCGCTGGGCGGGCTGGTGCGCAACCCGCTGGTGATCGCGGTGGTGGTGGGGCTGGTGGTCGGCAAGCTGGTCGGCATCGCCGGGGCGGCCCTGCTGGCCAGGGCGCTGCGGGTGGCCGTGCTGCCCAGGGGCATGCACGTGCGCGACCTGTTCGCCGTGGCCATGCTCGGCGGGGTGGGCTTCACGGTGAGCCTGCTCATCGCCGAGCTGTCGCTGGACCCGCACGGCGCCGAACAGGCCAAGGCCGGGGTGCTGCTGGCCTCGGCCACGGCCGCGCTGCTGGCCGCCGCGCTGCTGGTGCGCCGCAGTCGCCACCACCGCCGGCGCCGCCACCTGCTCGCCCTCGCCGAGGAGGACACCGCCGAGGAGGACACCGCCGACGAGGACAACGGCGCCACCGGTGGCGACACCGGCGAGCAGGCCGGCCGAGGCTGAGGCTGGCGGCGACCGGCGCGAGCAGCGCCGACACCGGCCCGGAACATGATCAACTTCCCTGGTCCGGCCGGTCGCCCAGCCCTGGGCGGGCGTGCATGGCACGATGATCCGGTGACCAGCGCCCACCAGAACCGAAACGGCAACAGTGGGGGTGCCGGGCTACCGCCACTCCCGTCCATCCCCCTGTCCGCGGACTCGCCCGGTGCCACCGCGGCGGAGACCTCGATCGGAGGGCTGGTCCGCGACGCGACCGCCCACATGTCCACCCTGATCAGGGCGGAAGTCGAGCTGGCCCGCATGGAGGTGGCCGCCGAGATCCGCAAGGGCGTGCGGGGCAGCGTCTTCTTCATCCTGGCGCTGACGGTGCTGCTGTTCAGCTCGTTCTTCTTCTTCTTCGCCCTGGCCGAACTGCTCGCCGACCTCGGCCTGTACCGGTCGGCGGCGTTCGGCATCGTCTTCGCGCTGATGCTGCTGACCGCGGGCCTGTTCGCCTTCCTCGGCGTGCGCAAGGTGCGGCGCATCCGCGCGCCCGAGCGCACCATCAGCACCATGCGCGACACGGCGGCGGCGCTGCGGCACCCGGGCGAGCACACCGACCAGGTCGACCGCGCCGCCGGTGTCGGCCGCGCCGACGGTGCCGCCCGGACCGGGCGCTAGGCCAGGCGGGCGAGTCAGCATCCGCACGGCCGTGCGACTGCCACCCGACCCGTCCTCGGTGCGCCTGCCAGGGCCGTGGACCCACCGGGACGTGTCCGCCAACGGCATCCGGCTGCACGTCGCCGAACTCGGTGACGGGCCGCTGGTGCTGCTGCTGCACGGCTTCCCCGAGTTCTGGTGGACCTGGCGGCACCAGCTGGTCGCCCTGGCCGCGGCCGGCTACCGGGCGGTCGCCGTGGACCTGCGGGGATACGGCGACTCGGACAAGCCCCCGCGCGGCTACGACGGCTGGACCCTGGCCGGCGACGTGGCCGGGCTGACCAAGGCGCTCGGCGAGGGCCGCGCCCACCTGGTCGGCCACGCCTGGGGCGGGCTGCTGGCGTGGACCGTGGCCGCCCTGCACCCGCGGCTGGTGCGCTCGCTGTCGGTGCTGTCCGCGCCGCACCCGCTCGCGCTGCGCCGGGCCATCGCCCGCGACCCGCGCGGCCAGGGCCGGGCCAGCCGCCACCTGTTCCGCTTCCAGCTGCCGATCTGGCCGGAGCGCTGGCTGACCCGCGACGACGCCGCCGCGGTGGAGGCCATGCTGCGCGCGTGGTCCGGGCCGAAGTGGCTGGTCGACCCCGAGTTCGACGAGGTGGCCCGGCGCGACCGGGAGGCCATGCTGGTGGCCGGGGTCGCGCACAGCGCGCTGGAGTACCACCGCTGGGCGGTGCGCTCCCAGCTGCGCGGCGAGGGCCGCCGGTTCGCCGAGGCACTGCGCCGCCGGCTGCCCATGCCCGTGCTGCAGGTGCAGGGCGAACTGGACCCGGTCGTGCTGCCCACCACCGCGGCCGCGGTGTCCAGCCGCTGGCTGGCCCGCCCGGCCAGCTACCAGGTGCTGCCCGACGTCGGCCACCTGCCGCACCAGGAGGCACCGGACCAGGTCAACCGGATCCTGGTGAACTTCCTGGCCCGGCACGCCTGAGCCGGGCCAGGGTCCCGGTCAGGAGGTGCAGCTGCCGGTGGCCACCTTGCGGTACTCGCCGGGCGCGGCGGCCACCTCGTCGGCCACCTCGCGGGCGGTGAGCACGAACCCGGTCTCCTGGTCGTCCACGGCCGCGCCGAACACCACGCCCAGCACGGTGCCGTCCGCGTCGATCAGCGGGCCGCCCGAGTTGCCGCTGCGCACGGTCGCCCGGATCGTGTAGACCTCCCTGGTCACGGTCTTGTCGTCGTAGATGTCCGGGCCGCGCAGCGGCAGCTGCTCGCGGATGCGGGCCGGGGAGGCCGTGTACGGGCCGTCCAGCGGGTAGCCGAGCACGATCGCGTCCTGGCCGGCCGCGGCCCGCCGCTGGCTGAACTGCAGCGGCTGCGCGGTCAGGTCGGGCACGGCCAGCACGGCCACGTCGGTCTCGGAGTCGTAGTACACGACGGTCGCCTCCAGCCGGCCCTGGCCGACCTCGACGGCCACGTCCTCGGTGCCGGCCACCACGTGCGCGTTGGTGATCACCCGCTGGTTGGCGATCACGAACCCGGTGCCCTCCAGCGAGCGCGAGCAGGACGGCGCCGTGCCCCGGACCTTGAGCACGCTCGGCCGCACCCGGTCCACCACCTCGCTGCCGCTCAGCCGCGCGTCGGGCGGGTCCACCCCGGTGATCGGGGTCTGGTCGAACCGGTCGACCGCGGCCGGGAAACCGGACTCGTCCAGCAGGTTCTGCAGGTCGTCCGACAGGTTCTTGGCGGCCTGCGGCATGGCCGAGTCCACCGTGCCCAGCACCCGGGAACTCTTGATGGCCGAGGCCAGCGTGGGCAGCCCGGCCGCGTCGGTCAGCGGCAGCGCGATCAGCCAGGCGACCACGAACACCACGGCGCCCTGCACCAGCGCGCCCAGCGCGTTGTCCACGCCGCGCAGCGGGGTGGCGTCCACCCGCTGCTTGATCGCCCGCCCCACGTACACGCCCAGCGTCTCGCCCAGTGCGACGAACAGCACCACGATGCCGACCGCGAACGCGACCCTGGCGGCCACGTCGGTGAACTGCTCCACGACCAGCGGCGCCAGCCGGATGCCCAGCACCGCGCCGGCGAGCACACCCGCGAACGCGGGCAGCGCGGTGACCATGCCCTGCCGCGCCCCGGACACCGCGGCCAGCAACGCGAGCGCGACCACCAGCAGGTCAACCCAGTTCACTCCTGCACCTCCCGGCCAGTGCTCGCCGCACCACGACACCTGCTCGACCACGGGCACCGCGCCGCGGGGCGCGTGCTCGGGCCGGTTCTCGGGACCATCCCGCCGGGGCACACGGTGTGTGGCCGCCGGCTAGGTCATTCGCAACGCTACGTGAAGGTCGCGGACGTCGGTTTCGTCCCACGGACGTTCCCAGCCACCCAGGGTGAGCACCCCGCTGAGCAGGCCGGCGGTGAAACCCCAGACCAACATGCCGGGGGCGGCGAAGGCCGGACCGACGTAGCCGGAGGAGTGCCGCACCCGGAACCGGTTCGCCGGGTCGGCCAGGTGCGCGATGGGCACCCTGGCCACCGCCGCGGTCTCGCCCGGATCCACCGGCGCGACCGGGCCGGGGGTGTGCCAGTAGCCCAGCACCGGGCTGACCACGAACCGGGACACCGGCACGTACACCTCAGGCAGCAGGGCCAGCGGCAGCACGCTCTCCGGCACCACCCCGGTCTCCTCGGCGGCCTCGCGCAACGCCGTGTCCACCGGTCCGGTGTCGGCCGCCTCGGCCGCGCCGCCGGGGAAGGCGACCTGGCCGGGGTGGGCGGGCAGCGTCTCGGCCCTGCGGAGTAACAGCACGTCAGGGCCGTCGGGCCGGTCACCGAACAGGATCAGCACGGCGGCCGGCCGGGGCACCCCCACCGGGGGTGGGGTCACCCGGGTGAACGCGGTCGCGTCCAGTGAGGCGGTGGCCGCGACCAGGTCGCGCAGCCACTCGGGCACGTCCTCGGGCGGGGCCAGCGGGCCGACCTGGGCGGGGCGGTCCCGCCAGTGCCCGCCGGTCACCGGGTGGTCCCGGTGTAGCGGGCCACGGTCTCGCGGATCTGGTCCACCGAGCGGAACGGCGTGGGCGGGTCGACCTGGTGCACCGCGCCGTCCGCGTCGACCACGTAGCTGACCGGCAGGTAGTTGGGGGTGCCCAGGGCCGAGCTGACCGCACGGTCCTGGTCCACCACGGAGGGTAAGCGCACGCCCAGGTCGGTCAGGGTGGCCAGGCCGTCCTCCGGGCTGCTCCGCTCCTGGATCTGCACGCCCAGCACGGTCACCGCGCCGGGTTGGCCGGCGTACTCGTCCAGCAGCGGCAGCTCCTCCCGGCAGGGCGGGCACCAGGTGGCCCACACGTTGATCAGGGCCGGCCGACCGGCCAGCACCGCGCCCAGGTCCACGGTGGACCCGTCACCCAGGCAGCTCACCCGCACCCCGGCCAGGCCGGCCGGGGCACCGCCGCCCGCCGTCCCCGCCGAACCGGTGCTGTCCGAACCGGTGCTGTCCGAGCCGGTGCTGCCCGAACCGGCGTTGTCCGAGGTGGGACAGGGCCGCAGCGCCGCGGCGGCGCGCGCCTGGGCCAACGCCTCCGGATCGGCCGGGGCGGCCGGGGCCGGCCCGCCACCCGCGGGGGCGCCGGTCGGGCCGCTGGTGGCGTTCTCAGCGGTGAACAGGGGCCACAGCGCCACGGCGGCGGCGAGCACCAGCACCACCCCCACCAGCGTCCACCGCAGCCGCGCCGTCACCGCCGGGCACCCCCACCGCCGGCCCGTCCGGGCCGCTCGCCCGCGCGCAGCCGTTCGGCCATGGCCAGCAGGTGCTCGGTCTCCGGCCCCTTGACCAGGCCGGCCGCCCGCTGCGGGTCGACCTCACCGACGCCGTAGGACGGGCAGTCCCTGGCCAGCAGGCAGGCGCCACAGGCGGGCCGGCGCGCGTGGCACACCCGGCGGCCGTGGAAGATGACCCGGTGGGACAGCTTGGTCCACTCCTTGCGCGGCACCAGCGCGCCGACCGCGTGCTCGGCCTTGACCGGATCGGTCTCCTCGGTCCAGCCCCAGCGGCGGACCAGGCGTCCGAAATGGGTGTCGACCGTGATCCCCGGCACGTCGAACGCCTCGCCGAGCACGACGTTCGCGGTCTTGCGGCCCACCCCGGGCAGCGCGACCAGATCGGACAGTCGTCCGGGCACCTCGCCGTCGTGCCGCTCCACCAGCGCGGCGCCCAGCCCCATCAGCGCGGTGGCCTTGTTGCGGAAGAACCCGGTCGGCCGGATGAACTCCTCCAGCTCGGCCCGGTCGGCGCCGGCGTAGTCCTCGGCCGTCCGGTACTTGGCGAACAGCGCCGGGGTGACCTCGTTCACCCGCTTGTCCGTGCACTGGGCGGACAGGATCACCGCGACGAGCAACTCCAGCGGTGTGGTGAAGTCCAGTTCACAATGGGCGTCGGGATAGGCCTCGGCCAGTGCGCGGACCATCCGCCGGACACGACGAACCAACCCGAGGCCGGTTTCCGTCCTGCCGGATGTGACCCCGCCTCCGCCCGTGCTGGGGTCGCTGGTGCGGCGACGCGAGGGAGCAGGCACCATGCCAGCCTACGGGCGCACGGAAAGTGCCGGTTGACCCCCCGGACCCGCACGAGTGACCCCCGAGCGTGCGGTCAAACACACTATGCGCGAGGATTCAGCAATCATGACTGCTTGGTTCGTCATCGCGGTACCGCTCGTGATCATGCTCTTCGCACTCTTCATGGAGCGCGTCGAAGCACGTCTCCGGCACGTGGCGGTGCGGGAGGACGAGGTCGAACAGTTCCTCGAACAGGCCCGCCCGGACGAGGTCAGGGCGCTGTACGGGCACGGCATCGGCCGCGCGTTGGAGCTGTTCCGGCTGCGCAGGCTTGGTGGCCGGGCCACGAGGACCCGTCCGCGTCGCCCCCGCGGTGACCGGTCACCCTCCCAGTTCGGTTAACGTAGACCGACTCATGGACAGGCCCACGGAGGACCTTCTGCGTGGGCCTGTTCCGCTGCGCGTGGACAGTGTCGACTTCGGGAGCACTTCGGGAGCACTCGGCGAGCCGAGAGGCGATCCACGAGCCACGACATAGACTGCACAGAGTGATCGGCGGCACGGCGCGGTGGTTGCCACCAGGGTGACTGGGCGCCTCGGACTGCCGCCGCGTCTCGACAGGAGGGACGAGGTGGACGAGACCCTGGCCCGCGCGGGCATTTTCCAGGGCGTAGAACCGACGGCGGCTGAGGCGTTGGCCCAGACGTTGGAGCCGGTCGAGTTCCCGCGCGGTCACGTGATCTTCGCGGAGGGTGAGCCGGGCGACCGGCTCTACATCATCCAGTCGGGCAAGGTGAAGATCGGCCGGAAGTCGCCGGACGGTCGGGAGAACCTGCTCAACATCGCGGGACCGGCCGACATGTTCGGCGAGCTGTCGATCTTCGACCCGGGTCCGCGCACGTCCACGGCGACCACGGTGACCGAGGTGCGCGCGGTGAGCATGGACCGCCCGGCGCTGCGGCAGTGGATCAGCACCCGGCCGGAGATCGCCGAGCAGCTGCTCCGCGTGCTGGCCAGGAGGCTGCGCCGGACCAACAGCATGGTCGCCGACCTGATCTTCACGGACGTGCCCGGCCGGGTGGCCAAGGCGCTGCTGCAGCTGGCGCAGCGGTTCGGCAGCCAGGAGGCCGGCCTGCTGCGGGTCACCCACGACCTCACCCAGGAGGAGATCGCCCAGTTCGTGGGCGCGTCCCGGGAGACCGTGAACAAGGCGCTGGCCGACTTCGCGCACCGCGGCTGGCTGCGCCTGGAGGGCAAGAGCGTGCTGATCCTCGACCCGGAGCGACTGGCCCGCCGGGCCCGCTGAGCCGGGCCACCACCCCAGGTCACCACCTGGGTCACCGTCCTGGGTGGACGGTGACCGAAACGGGGTGCGTCAGCGCCGGGGACCACCCTGGCGCCGGTCGGCCCCGTGTCCGTGGGCGCGCTGCCGCCCGAATCCACCCGCGCGGTGTCCGTCCCCGCGGTGTCCGCTGGGCGGGCGCGGCGGCCGGCGGTCCGCTGTGGACCCGGTCCGCTGTGGACTCCGGGCCGCTGTGGACTGCGGGCCGGGTGGTGCGGCCGTGCCCGGCCGAAGGGCTGTGGCTGGACGCACAGCCGTGCCCGGGCACCCGCGGGAACACGGGAACACCCAGAACGGACAACAGGAGAGGACCGAGCGCGCCGCCCCCGACGCGGCGCACCGGTCCTCTCCCGCGCGTGGCCCATCCCCCGACGAACCACGCTTTTCGCGCCTCCGGTTGTCAGGCCCCGACCCTTACCACCGGAGGATGGTCTGCTGTTGATTGTCCCCGTCGGTCTGGTCCCCGGCAAAGACCGCTGACCAGAACTTCGGCTGTGCTGACAAGCCGCCGAGCGGGTTGTCCCGTCAACCATCGCACGTGCCCACCAGCCGCGCTCAAGTCCTTTCACCCTCAAGGACTCCCCGGCGAGGGTGGTCGTTGCCGTGGTTCACCCGTTTTCCCACACAGGTTATCAAGTCGTTATCAACCGCTCGGACTCGATCACCCGGTGTGAACGCCGGTCGCCACCCTGGCCGAACATCGACTGGTACGGTCGTACCACACCTGAGGCATACTGGTACCCATGTCCCAGTCCGCCAGCCTCGCCGACTACCGCGCTGCCCTGACCCACCCGGCCGCGCGAGGCCCCGTGGTGGCCTCGCTGTTGGCCCGCATCCCGATCGCCATGATCGGGCTCTCCCTGCTGCTCTACGTGCAGCGGTCAACCGGGTCGTTCGCCTCAGCCGGCCTGGTGTCGGCCGGCGCGCTGATCGGCGTGGCCACCGGTTCGGTGGTGCAGGGCCGGCTGGTGGACCGGTTGGGCCCGACCAGGCCGCTGCTGGTCACGGTGGCCCTGTTCAGCCTGTTCGTGACGGCCGGGATCGCCGCGGTGGAACTGGACGCCCCGATCGCGGTGCTCGCGGTGCTCGCCTTCCTCATCGGCATCAGCGAGCCCATGGTCGGCTCGGCCTCACGGGCGCTGTGGGCCCGGCTGCTGCCGCCCGGCCCGCGCCGGCTGGCCGGCTACTCCTACGAGGCCATCAGCATGGAGGTCTTCTTCATCCTCGGGCCGGGCATCGCCGGGCTGCTGACCAGTGCGCCGTGGGGCGGCACCGGTGTGGTGGTCGGCGCGGCGGCCATGGTCGGCGGCACGCTGTGGTTCGCCCTGACCCCCACGGTCCGGTCCTGGCGACCGGACGGGCCGGCCCACCAGACCAACCTGCTCGGGCCGCTGGCCGGCGCCGGCATGCGCACCGTGGCCCTGGCCGCGCTCGGCTTCGGCGTGACGATCGGCTTCGTCGAGGTGGCCGTGCCGGCCGCGGCCACCAAGGCCGGCAGCCCCACCCTGGGCGGCCTGCTGCTCAGCCTGTTCTCGATCAGCTCGGTGATCTTCGGCGTGCTGTACGGGATGCGGCCCTGGCCCCGGCCCATGCACCTGCGGCTGCCCGCGCTGCTCGGCGGCTTCTCCGTGCTGCTGGTGCTGCCGGCACTGCCCAGCACCCTGCTCGGCCTGGCCGGCGCGCTGCTGGTGGTCGGCACCCTGATCACCCCGCAGTCGACAACGCACTCGGCCGCGATCGAGCAGGTCGCCCCGCAGGGCACGGTGGCCGAGGCGTTCGGCTGGGTGGTCACCGCCGTCACCCTGGGCATCGCGGCCGGCCAGTCGATCAGCGGCCAGCTGGTGGAGCACGTCGGCCCGTCCTCGGCGTTCCTCGCCGCCGCCGCGGCCGGACTGGTGCTCGCCGCCCTGGTGTGGCTGTTCCGCCGCAGCGTGCGGGACGCCCGCCCCGACGGCGACGCGCCCACGCCGGCCCGCGACGAGGTCGACCTGGCCGCCCACTAGGGCCGCGACACCACGCCGATCAGCACGGCCCTGGTGCGCCCGCGCAGCACCGGTCCGGACACGCGTTTCCCGCCGGCCGAGGTGCCCGGGCGCGCGACCCGGTTCTGTCAGGGGTCGGGGCTAGCGTGCGGGGCATGGATCTCACCGCCACGACCACGACCCTGGCCGGTGCCGCCGCCGAAGTGGCCCGGCTGCTGCCCAGTCGGGTGTTCGACCCGGTGCTCGCCGGTGTCCTGATCAGCGCCGACGCCCACGGCGTCGTGCTCGCCGGCAGCGACCGGGAGCACGCCGTCCGGCTGGCGCGCACCGCCCTCGTGCACGCGGAGGGGCGTGCCCTGGTGCCGGCCAAGCCGCTGGCCGAGACACTGCGGGCGCTGGACACCGAGCAGGTCCGGCTGGTGGTCGAGGGCAGCCGGCTGGCCATCCGCACCCCGGGTGCCCGGTTCGCGCTGCCGCTGCTGGACGTCGACGTCCACCCGGGCGTGCCGGAGCCGCCACCCCTCACCGGCACGGTCCGGGGTGCGCTGTTGCAGGCGGCCGTGGTCGCCGCGGCCAGTGCCGCGTCCCGCGACGACGCCCTGCCCATCTTCACCGGCCTGCGGATGTGGGTCGAGAACGGCCGGCTGGCCATGATGGCCAGCGACCGCTACCGGATGGCCATGGTCACCCTGCCGTGGCAGCCGGCTCCCGACGGCGCCCCGCTCGACCTGCTCGCGCCGGCCGCGGTGCTGGTGGACGTCGTCAAGCAGGTGGGCAGGGCCGACAGCGTCGCGCTGCACGCCGACGCCGACCGGATCGGCCTGACCTGGGGCAGCGACTCGGTGAGCACAGCGCTGCTGGCCGCGCCGTTCCCGGACGAGCGGGCCCGCAAGCTGCTGGCGGCCACCGTGTCCGGCACGGTGGAGGTCGACGCCGACGCGCTGGCCGCCGCGGTGCGGCGGGCGTCCCCCTACGCCGGGCCGCACGGCACGGTCACCCTGGTGCCGGCCGACGGTGAACTGCGCGTGCAGGGCAGCGACCCGCAGGCCGGCGAGTCCGAGGAGGCGGTCAAGGCCGTGGTGTCCGGCCACCACGGCACCAAGGTCTACCAGGCGCGCTACCTCGCCGACGCGCTGCGCGCGTTCACCGGCCGAACAGTCCGCATGCGGCTGCAGGACGGCCTGCGCCCGACCGTGTTCACCGCCGAGCCGGACGAGACGGAGGTGGAGCTGACCTACCTGGTCGTGCCCATGCGCCCGCCGGCCCACTAGCGCTACCCGTGTTCGCGCAGGTAGGTCAGTTGCGCCTGGACCGACCACTCGGCCGCCGGCCAGGCCGCCGGGTCCACGTCGGCGTACACCAGCTCGACCACCTGACGGGCCGTTGGCTGGCCGCCGAGCTGGTCCACGGCCGCGCGCACCTGGGCCAGCCGCTGCTCGCGGTGCGCCAGGTAGCCCCGGGCCGCCTCGGCCGCGTCCGCCAGCTCCGGCCCGTGCCCGGGCAGGGCCGGGGTACCCGGTGGCAGCGCGGCCAGCCGACGCAACGAGGCCAGGTACGCGGCCAGGTCGCCGTCGGGTGCGCCGATCACCGTCGTGCCCCGGCCGAGCACGGTGTCCCCGGTGAGCACCAGGCCGACCTGCCCGGCACGGTCGGACGCACCACCGTCGCGGTTCACGCCGCGGTCGCCGTGCCGGTCACCGCCGTCGGGGTCCGCGCCGCGATCGGCACCGCGGTCGCCGTCGGCCTCGTCTCCGGTGTCCACCAGGAAGCACAGCGAGTCGGCGGTGTGGCCGGGCGTGCCGAGCACCCGGATGGTCAGGCCCGCCGCAGTCAGCACCTCCCCGTCGACCAGCGCGGTTCCGCCACCCACCAGCAGTTCCGGGTTGGCCGCGCGGACCGGCGCGTCAACCAGCTCGGCGAAGCGGCGGGCGCCCTCGGTGTGGTCGGCGTGCCAGTGGGTGAGCAGCACGACGGCGACCGGTCCGCACTCGGCCAGCCGGCGCAGGTGTGCCTCGTCGTCGGGCCCCGGGTCGACCACCACGCACTCGGCGGCGCCGGGTGCGCGCAGCACCCAGCTGTTGGTGCCCTCCAGGGTCATCACCGAGGGGTTCTCAGCCAGCAGCACCGAGGCCGTCGGGGTCACCGGCCGCAGCACGCCGTAGGCCGGGTGCGCCAACGCGGCGCTGTCGGCGGACACACCAGTCATGCTCCGCACTCCTCCCATCACCCGGGCGCGCCCTGGTCGGCGTCGGCGTCGTAGCCGGGGTCGCCGGGGAGCACGACGCGCAGGGCGCCGGCGGTGCGCACCACCTTCGGCTCGATCCTGGCAACACTTCTCGGTGTGGCCAACGCATTGGCGACGGAATCACACTCGGCCAGTTCGGTCAGGGTGACCCAGGTGGGTGGCAGCAGCTTGCGGTGCCCGGCCCGCCAGTCGGCCAACGCGTCCGCCGGCCGCTGCCACTGGGCGTCCTCGGCCTCGGTGGTCATGCCGTCGGCGTGCTGCCCCTCGGGCAGGCAGGCCAGGAAGAACCGGGTGTCGTAGCGGCGGGGCTCCGCTGCCGGCGTCACCCAGTTCGCCCAGGGACGCAGCAGGTCCGCGCGGAGCACCAGGCCGGCCTCGGCCAGGAACTGGGCCAGCGACAACTCCCTGCTGACCAGCCGCTGGCGGGCTTCGGCGTACGCGCTGGCGTCGCCGACCACGGTGGTCGGGCTCGGGCCGGCGAGCAGCACCCCGGACTCCTCGAAGGTCTCCCGCACCGCCGCACACACCAGTGCCCTGGCCAGCGGCGGCGCGCAGTGGAACGCCCGGCCCCACCAGGCCGGCTCCGGCCCGGCCCAGGCCACCGACGTGTCGGCGTCCCTGGCGTCCACGCCACCGCCGGGAAACACGGTCATGCCGGCGGCGAAGGCCATGCCGGCGACCCGGCGCAGCAGGAACACCTCCAGACCGGCGATCCCGTCGCGGACCAGCACCACCGTTGCCGCGTCCCGGGGAGTGGCCGGGACGGCCGGCGACAGCTCCGGGACCGACCCCTCGGGCAGGGTGAGTTCCTCTGGCAGTTCGGGCATCCCACGAGGGTAGGCCGCGCTGCCCCGGGCCGGCCCCGTCGTGATCCACCCGTGCCGGTCGCGGGTCCGGCAGGATGGGCGAATGGACGATGTGCTGCGCGTCGGACTTGTCGGAGCCGGTCCGTGGGCACGGGACGTGCACGCGCCCGGGATCGCCGACCACCCCGGAACGCGACTGGCCGCGGTCTGGGCCAGGCGCGCCGAGGCGGCCAGGGCGGTGGCCGAGCCGTACGGTGCCGAGGTGTCGTCCACACCAGACGATCTACTGTCCACAGTAGACGTTGTGGCGTTCGCCGTGCCCCCCTCGGTGCAGGCGGAGGTGGCCGAACGGGCCGCACTGGCGGGCAAGCACCTGATCCTGGAGAAGCCGCTGGCGTCCACAGTGGACGAGGCGGAGCGGGTGGCCGGGGCGGTGGCCACGAGCGGCGTTGCCGCGCTGATGATGCTGACCCGGCGGTACGCCCCGGAGACGAGGGAACTGCTCACCGAGTTGCACCGGCTGGGCGGCTGGCGGGGCGGCAGCGCGGTGTGGCTGGCGGACGCGCTGCTCGCGGAGCGCAACGCCAACTCGCGGTGGCGGCACGAGCAGGGGGCGCTGGCCGATGTCGGGCCGCACGTGCTGGACCTGATGGACGCGGCGCTCGGCGAGATCACCGAGGTGCTCGCCGCGCACCGGTCCGAGGACGGCCTGTGGCAGGTGCTGCTGGCCCACCGCGGCGGCGCGACCAGCACGGTCACCATGTCGCTGTCCCTGCCCGTGCGGCCGACCGTCAACGAGCTGACCGTGTTCGGCGCGCACGGGTACCGCGCGCTGGGTGCGCGGACCAGCACGGCCGCGGACTGCTTCGCCGCGCTGCTCGACGACCTGGTGGCCATGGTGCACAGCGGCACTGTCACCCATGAGTGTGATGTTCGGCGAGGGCTGCACCTGCAACGCGTGCTCGCCGCTATCCGCGCTGAGCTGGACAAACACCACTGAACCAGCCCAGATGGGCGCTGTCCGCCGAGCACCCATCACCCGATCGAGCAGAAGTTGTCCACAACCCCCCGAGTTGTCCACAGGCCAGCCCGCTGCCCTGTCCCCACCCCACCACCGCCGATAGGCTGGTGCCGGGGTCGCCCCCCTGGGAGGGCGGGGGCTGCGCGCGCGGCCTGACGACCACACCCCGGCGCCGGCACGCGGGGCCGCTGCCGCAGGGGGTTGGGGCGCCGCAGTGGCAGCGGTTGGCGGCCGTCGCTGTGGCCCACCGGACGGTGCCCGGCCGGCCGGAACGGCTCCCGAAACCCGGCAGGGTCAGCATCCCGGCTGGGCCAGTACCCCGACTGGGCCAGTACCCCGACTGGGCCGGTACCCCGACTGGGCGCTATCCCCGCATCGGGCCAACATCCGGCTGAACCAACACCCCGTCGGGCCGCCACCTTGGCCTGCGCCCCGACCCTGGCCGGGCCGGCAACACGGCCAGGCCGGCAACACGGCCGGAGTTGGTCAGCCGGCCGAGGAGTAGGGGTTGCCGCCCCGGTTCTGGTTCGGTGGTGGTGGGGCGTTGCCGGTCTCCGGTGCGGGTCCGCTGCTCCCCCACGCGCCGGGCACGCCGCGCTGGCCGTAGCCGTTCGGCTGGTTGCGGTTCACCTGCCACCCGCCGGTGCTCTCCGACGCCGACTTCTTCTCCCGCTGGGCCAGTTCCTCGTGCAGTTGGCGGAGCAGGTCCCGCTCCCGGTCGTTGAGCTTGGCGTCCACTGACGCGGGCAGCTGCATGGACGACGGGGCCGGCACCTCCTCGGCACCGCCGCGCCGGACTCCCGCTGGTGGCGGTGCGGCCGGATCGGCCAGGGCGGCGCGGAGTTCGGCCAGCTCGGCCGGGCTCATCTCGGCGGTCACCGATTCGCTGGCGCTGGGCTGGTAGACCGGCGGCGGCAGCACCGGCAGGGCGTCACCGCCGCTGGGCGCCTGGTACACCGGGGGCGGCAGCACCGGCATGGGCTGCACCGTGGTCGGCCCGGGCTGGCCGGTGCGGGGCGCCTGCGGTGCCGCCAGGTCAGCGCCCTGGCCCGGACGCGAGTAGGTGTGCTCCACACCCCGGGAGTCCACCAGCGAGTGCTGCTCCACCAGGGCGTGTGCCTCGCGGCCGGACTGCTGCTGGCTGGTGTGCGCGTGGGTCTCCCGCACCGCCTGCTGGGCCACGGCCGGCGCCTCGGTGATTCCCGGCTGCTCGACCAGTTGGTGTTCGACCAACTGGTGTTCGCCCTGCTGGTAGTCGCCCTGTTGGTAGTCCTCGGACTGGTAGTCCGACTGCTGGTAGTCCGACTGCTGGTAGTCGTTCTGCTGGTAGTCGGACGTGTAGTCGGTCTGCTGGTACTGGGTGGCCTCGTCACTGGCCGGGGCCGGCGGCTCCGCCCTGATCTCGGCGCGCGGATCGGTCCGGGTGCCGGCCCGTGCGCCGGTCCGGTGCTCCGCCCGGGAGTCCTGACCCACCTCGGCGACCGGCTCCACCCTGGTCTCCACCCGGTTCTCCGCCCGGGGGTCACCCCTGGACGCGCTGCCGCGCGAGTCAGCCGGGCTCTCCCGCTTGGCCGACCGCCGCCCCACCGACCGCACGTGGCTGGCCGGCACCGGGCGGCCACCCGACTCGCCGTACCTGCCGCCACCGCCGTCGTCGGCGAACCCGGTGCCACCGGAGTAGCCGCCGGAGTGCAACGGCACCGGCACGGCCTCGGCCAGCGCGGCGGCGTGGTACTCACCCAGTTGCAGGCCGGTGCGCAACACCTCCACGGCCGCGTGGATGTTGGCCTTGCGCAGCACTTCCTCGATCCGGTACGCGGTGGCCGGGGCGTGGCCGGCCGCCCCGATGTCCACCAGCACCACCCGCTGCGGCAGCGGCCCCGGTGTGCGGCCGGCCGGGGTGGTGCGCCACACGCACTGCACCGAGCGGATGTCCGGCAGTGCGTCGACCACCCGGCCGAGCGCGTCGGCCAGCCCCTGTTCGGGTTCGGCTTCCACGGTGAACCGGTGCCGCGGCTCGGGCACCGTGTCGACCACCCGCAGCAGCCCGGCCAGGGCGCGCTCGGAGCGCACCTCGTCGAGCAGCCAGTCGACCTCGTCCCGCTCGTCCTCGCTGACCTCGACGTTGCCAGCGACCAGGCAGCCGACCATCAACTCGACCGCGCGATCGCACTCGGCGACCGCGATCAGCTCGCGGATCTGCGACAACGCGTCGTCGTCGAGTCTGCCGGCGAAACCGAGCAGGAGATCGTGTAATCGAACGGGCAGTCCGGCCCCGTCGCCTACGTCGGACACGTCATCTCCTTCCGGCCTGACCGGGTGGCCATGGCGGGTATCAGCCGGGGACCGGGTGGCCCTCGGTGTTGGCGGCACCGACACAGACCAGCTCGGAGGCTGCCAGTGCCGCGCGGTGGTAGGGCGGCAGCTCGATGCCGGGTGGGATCACCTCGGCACAGGGCTCGTGCTCACCGAGCGCGCGCAGCATGCCCTGGAGTTCACCGGTCAGCCGGGCGATCCCGGAGTAGGCGTTGACCAGCACGACGCGTCTGGCCGACGCGTCTCGGGTGCGGCCGAACCGCCAGCACACGCGCACCTCGCCCACCTCCGGCCGGCCGCGCAGCGCCGCGCCGAGCACCACCGACGCGGAGTCGCCCATCGACACCCGGTCGGGCGACTCCGAGGAAAAGGTGTAGTCGGTGTCCGGCAGTTCGTCCACCCCTACGACGGAACTCACCAGTCCCTGGTCAGCGCCGTGCGGGAGCAGGGCGTGCTCCAGCAGCGCGTGCTCCCGCTCGGTCAGCGCGACCCGGTCGTGCAGCAGCGCCCTGGGCAGCACCCGGGCGAGCATCACGAACGACCCCACCGACAGCCAGTCGCGGAACCGCCACAGCTGCACGTCGCTGAGGCGTCCGGCGAGTCGGAACAGCAGCTCGTGGCAGGCGGCCTCGGTCTCTTCCATGTCCACCCAGCAGACCGATCAGTTGACTTCCACGATCAACTCGACCTCGACCGGGGCGCCCAGCGGGAGTTCGCTCACCCCGACCGCCGAGCGCGCGTGCACGCCGGCATCGCCGAACACCTCGCCGAACAGCTCGGACGCGCCGTTGACCACGGCCGGCTGGCCGGTGAAGCCCTCGGCCGAGGCGACGAAACCCACCGCCTTGACCACGCGCACCACCGAGTCGATGCCGACCAGCGCGTGCACCGCGGCCAGCGCGTTGAGCCCGGAGATCCGGGCGTACCGCTTGGCGTCCTCGGGACTGACCTCGGCGCCGACCTTGCCGGTGGCGGCGAGTGTCCCGGCCACGAACGGCAGCTGCCCCGAGACGTACACGTGCGACCCGCTGCGCACGGCCGGCACGTACGCCGCCAGGGGTGCGGCCACCTCAGGCAGTTCGATGCCCAGTTCGGCCAGCCGCTCGGTCCAGGTTGTCATGGATCACTGCCCCTTTGGTCGCTTGAGGTAGGCCACCAGCTGTTCGCCGGTGGGGCCGGGCAGCACCGTGACCAGCTCCCAGCCGTCCTCGCCCCACTGGTCGAGGATCTGCTTGGTCGCGTGGATCAGCAGCGGGACGGTCGCGTACTCCCACTTCGTCATGTTCAAGAAGCGTAGTAGGCACGAGTCCGTTCAGGGGACAACCCCGCCAAACAGTTTCGCCCGCACGGTGTGGTCGACCTCCTCACCCGGCGGCACCGGTGAATGGCGGGGCGATCGGGCTGACCGATCAGCTCGACGCGGCTACCGTGATCTCGTGGAGACTTGGCGGATCGTGGCCACCAGCCTGTTCGTCGTGGGCGGGCTGGTGATGGTCCTGGTCGCCATGGCCCAGGCGCGCGACCGCAAGGGCAGCCGGCACGCCGACGTGGTGCGCACCGGGCTGATCGGCCTCGGTGTGATCGCGGTGCTGGCGCTGCTGCAGGCGACGGTGTTCCCGTCCACCCTGGCCTGGGCGTTGGTGGCGGCGCTGGCCATCGCCGTGCTCACGCTGACCGTGGTCGACTAGAGCGCCGGTGCCGCCGGCGTCAGCGGGTGCGCTCCTTCGGGACGACGCAGCCCGCCGAAGATGATCGCCAGGTAGCGCCGCCACAGGTCGGGTGGCGGGTCCTTCACGAAGCTGACGACGTGGTTCGGCGTGCACATCAGGAGCACGGCGTCGTTGCCAGTGACGTCGGCCTGGACCGCGACGTCGGCCCGGACCGCACCGGCCGCACGTGCGTGGTCGACCAGCAGGCACACCGTGCGGTACAGCCGCTCGCGGAGCGCGACCACCTCCGGGCTCGCGTCGTCGGCGTTCAACAGGAACGACACGTCACGCTGCTCCCGCTGCCCGCCGGCCACGGCGCGGAACTCCAGCGGCGCCGCGGCGGGGTCCTCGGCTGTGAGCAGTCGTTGCCCGACCTCGTCGGGCGCGCCGACGTGGGTGCGCACGATCGCGGCGATCAGGTCGTCCTTGGTGGCGAAGTGGCGGAACACGGTGCCCTCGCCGACTCCGGCCCGGCGGGCGATGTCGGCGACCGAGGCATCGAGGCCCCGCTCGGCGAACTCGGCCTCGGCCGCGGCCAGCAGCAGTTCGCGGTCGCGGGCGGCGTCGGCACGCGAGGTCCGGGCGGGCTCATGCGGCGAACCCAGCAAGTTGACCAAGCGGTCCGTTTCTGGGTACCGTCGCGGCAGTTAACCTGACCCATCGGTCCGCTTACTGGAGGAACCCGGTGAAAGCCCTTGTCGCGACCGCGTACGGCGAGCCCGAGCAGCTCTCGATCGCCGACCTGGATCTGCCCCGCCCCGGCCCGGGCCAGATCCAGGTGAAGATCGCCGCGTCCGCGATCAACCCCACCGACATCAGGGTGGTCGCGGGCGACTACCGCGAGGCCGTCGAGCTGGAGTTCCCCTACGTCCCCGGCAACGAGTTCGCCGGGACCGTCACCGAAGTCGGGGCCGGGGTGACGGCCTACCGAGTGGGCGACGAGGTCTTCGGGCAGGCACTGCCCCGGCAGCTGCGCCTCCTGCCCGCCCGCCGCCCGTCGGCGAGCACGGGCGCACTGGCCGAGTACGCGGTTTTCGAAGCCGACACCCCGCTGCTGGCGCACCGCCCGGCCACCGTCCCCGTCGAGCAGGCCGCCGCGCTGCCGATCGCCGGCATGACCGCGCTGGGAGTGATGACCCTCGCCGCGATCCGGCCCGGGGAAACCGCCCTCGTCATCGGTGCCAGCGGCGGGGTGGGCACCGCACTGCTCCCGCTCCTGGCCGCCGCCGGGGCCCGGATCGTCGCGACCGGGGCCGCCACCGACCACGCGGTCCTGCGGGAACTCGGAGCCGACGAGGTCATCGGGTACGACGCGGCGAACTACCCCTCTGGGGTCGACGCCGTCTTCGACCTGGCGCTGCCGCACGACCGCCTGTCCGCGGCGGCGGCCGCACTGCGGCCCGGCGGACGGCTGGTGACGATCATCTACCCCGAACCGCCGAAGGAACTGCTCGGCCGGGACGACGTCGACCTGCACTACTTCCTGGACGCGGACGGCGAACTCGGCGGGATGCGCGAGGTCGCCGAGGCGGCGGAACGCGGCGCGCTGTCGGTCCGGATCGCCCGCCGCTTCCGGTTCGAGGACGCCGTGCGGGCCACCGTCGCCTACGCCCGCGAGCACAACCTGGGGAAGGTCGTCGTGACGATGTGAATCGGGTGGCCGCCTTGCCGGGACGCAACACTTCGCATTCTGGTCGCGCGTCGCGACGGAGCGACGCCCGTTGGGAACGGTTCCGGATGCGTTCCCCTTGCGGTACTTGGTCACCGTCGCGGTCGCGGCCCTGCTCGCCCTCGTCGGTGGAAGTGGCGTCGCCGGGACCGACGGGTGCGCGCCGGGGGCATCGACCCGCACGACCTCGCCTACCTGTGCGTCCGGGTCGGCGAGTCGTTCGTCCACCGACGCGATCACCGGTGAGCCGCCGGATCCCGACCGCGCCGACCGGGCGCTGCGCTATCTGCTCCGCTCGGTCGCTGGACCGGTCGTGGTCCCGGCCCGAGGTGGAAGTGTGGCGAACTGGCACGACCACGCGGCGGCCCGGGGCTGACTGCGCTTAGTCTGATCCGGTGACGACCCGTGCCACCGGCTGGACCCAGGAACTCGCCAGGGCGCGTCTGCACGTGGTCACCGGCAAGGGTGGCACCGGCAAGACCACGGTGGCCGCCGCCCTGGCCCTGGCCCTGGCCACCGGTGGCCGCCGGGTGCTGCTGGTCGAGGTGGAGGGCAGGCAGGGCATCGCCCAGCTGTTCGACCTCGCCCCGCTGCCCTACGCCGAGGAGCACATCGCGTCCGCGCCCGGCGGCGGGGAGGTGCGCGCGCTGGCCATCGACCCGGAGGCCGCGCTGCTGGAGTACCTGTCGATGTTCTACAACCTGGGCTTCGCCGGGCGGACGCTGCGCCGGATGGGGGCGATCGAGTTCGCCACCACGCTCGCGCCCGGCCTGCGGGACGTGCTGCTCACCGGGAAGATCAAGGAGTGCGTGCGGCGCACCGGCACCCAGGACCGGCACGGCCGCTACGCCTACGACGCGGTGGTGGTCGACGCGCCGCCGACCGGTCGGGTGGTCCGGTTCCTCGACGTGACCAGGGCCATGGCCGACCTGGCCAAGATGGGGCCGATCAAGGACCAGAGCGAGGGCGTGGTCCGGCTGCTGCACTCCGGCGACACCGCCGTGCACCTGGTGGCCCTGCTGGAGGAGATGCCGGTGCGGGAGACCCTGGACGCGGTGGCCGAACTGGACGGCGCCGACCTGCGGCCCGGCGCGGTGGTGGTGAACCGGGTGCGGCCGGCGCGGCTGCCCGAGCCGGTGCTCCGGCAGGCCGCCACCGGCGCGGTGGACACCGCACGGCTCCGGGCCGACCTGCTGGCCAGCGGACTCGACCTGGCCGGCGACGCGCTGGACGGGTTGGTGGACGAGACCGTGGAGCACGCCGTGCGGGTGCGGGCCGAGCAGCGCGCCCGCGACCAGCTCGACGAGGCCGACCTGCCCGCGCTGGAACTGCCCGAACGCACCGACGGGGTGGACGTGGGCGTGCTCTACGAACTCGCCGCGCGACTGCGGGACCAGGGGGTGCGGTGAACGCGAGCCGGCCGGTGCGCCTGGACATCGACCAGCTGATCGACAACCCGGCGACCAGGGTGCTGGTGTGCTGTGGTTCCGGTGGGGTCGGCAAGACCACCACGGCGGCGGCGCTGGCCGTGCGCGCGGCCGAGCGGGGCCGGCGCACCGTGGTGCTCACCATCGACCCGGCCCGCCGGCTGGCCCAGTCGCTGGGCCTGCGGCAGTTGGACAACCAGCCGCGGCTGGTGCGGCCGGACGGGTTCACGCCGCGCGGTGAACTCCACGCGATGATGCTGGACATGCGCCGCACCTTCGACGACATGGTGCTGGCGCACGCCGGGCGGGAACGGGCCGAGCAGATCCTGGCCAACCCCTTCTACCAGACCATCTCCACGTCCTTCTCGGGCACGCAGGAGTACATGGCCATGGAGAAGCTGGGCCAGCTGGCGGCCACCGGCGAGTGGGACCTGATCGTGGTGGACACCCCGCCGAGCCGGTCCGCGCTGGACTTCCTGGACGCGCCGCAGCGGCTGTCCACCGTGCTGGACGGCCGGCTGATCCGGTTGCTGTCCGCGCCGGCCAGGGCCGGCGGCCGGGGCCTGCGCAAGGTGGTCGGCGCCGGGTTCGGCCTGTTCGCCAGGACCGTGTCCACCGTGGTGGGCGGACAGCTGATCGCCGACGCGTCCGCGTTCGTGCAGGCGTTCGACAGCATGTTCGGCGGTTTCCGCGAGCGGGCGCAGCAGACCTACGACCTGCTGCGCTCAGCGGGCACCGCGTTCCTGGTGATCGCCACGCCGGAGCCGGACGCCATGCGGGAGGCCGGCTACTTCGTGGACCGGCTGGTGACCGAGCGCATGCCGCTGACCGGCCTGGTCGCCAACCGGACCCACCCGGTGCTGGCGGCGGTGCCCTCGGCCGCGGCGGTGACCGCGGCCGAGGCGCTGTGCCGCGACGACCCGGACTCGCTGGCCGCCGCGGTGCTCCGGCTGCACGCCGACCGGGTGGCCGTTGCCGAGCGCGAGAAGCGCCTGATCGCCCGGTTCACCCGGGCGCACCCGACCGTGCCGCTGGTCGGGGTGCCGGCGCTGCCCGCGGACGTGCACGACCTCGCCGGGCTGCACGAGATCGGTCTGCGTCTCGCCGGGGTGTGACCGGCCGCCACCACCGGGCGGTGGTGGGCTGGCCGGTGTTGGTTCGCCCGGGTGTCAGCTCACCCGGACGTCCGCGATGCTCTCGTGGTCGCGCTTGGCCGCCTCCAGCAGCTCCCGCCAGGACATCACGCCTGGCCGGCGCCGCAGCAGGGCCCGCCGTTCCCGTTCGGTCATGCCGCCCCACACGCCGAACTCGATGCGGTTGTCCAGCGCTTCGGCGAGGCACTCGGTGCGCACCGGGCACCCCAGGCACACCAGCTTCGCCTTGCGCTGCTCCGCACCCCTGACGAAGAGCTGGTCAGGCTCTTCGTCCCGGCAGGAAGCGCTGATTCGCCAATCCCCCTGATCCATATCCCCCACAGCTCCTAAGAGTTGTCCGAGACTTTCCAATCCGCCACACCCCACGTGGCGGATGCCGTAGGCTGCCCACTGAGTGGTCCCGCCGGATGGCCGCTTGTCCTTGGACGTGGACGGACTGTAGAGCCATTTGGTTCCCCCTCCAACAGTGGGTTGTCTACCTGTTACCTGTCTTGAGTACTGTTACTCGTATTGAGTAACCATCCCGTTGATCACGTTCAGACCGTGACGGCGCGCGTACCCTTAGCAACGTGCGCGTCCGCAACGACCTGCTGAAACTGCTCGGTCTGTGCCTGCTGGCCGGCGTGCTGGTGGCCGGCCTGCTGTTCCCGGCCGTCGGGGCCTTCGGGGTGGTGTCCAACCAGGCCAGCGACACCGTCGACAGCGTCTCGGCCGATCTGGTCACCACTGATCTGCCGCTGGTCACCACGGTGACCGACAAGGACGGCGCGCCCATCGCCTACGTCTACGACCAGTACCGGGTGCTCACCCCGCCGGACAAGATCGCCCCGGCCATGAAGGCCGCGCTGATCTCGGTGGAGGACCGCCGCTTCTACGAGCACCACGGGGTCGACTGGCCGGGCACGCTGCGCGCGCTGGTCACCAACCAGGTGAACGGCTCGGTCTCGCAGGGCGCGTCCACGCTGACCCAGCAGTACGTGAAGAACTACCTGGTGCACGTGGTGGCCAGGAACAACAAGGTGGAGCAGCAGCGCGCCCAGGAACAGACCATCGCGCGCAAGCTGCGCGAGGCGCGCATCGCCATGCAGCTGGAGAGCAAGCTCAGCAAGGAGGACATCCTCGCCCGGTACCTGAACACGGTGCCGTTCGGCTCCACCATCTACGGCATCGCCGCCGCGTCCCAGGCGTACTTCAACACCACGCCCGACCAGCTGACCGTGCCGCAGGCGGCGATGCTCGCCGGCATGGTGAACAGCCCGTCCGCGCTGGACCCGGAGCGCTACCCGGAGAAGGCGCTGGACCGGCGCAACCGGGTGATCGACAAGATGGTGGAGAACCAGCGATTGTCCCCGGAGGCCGGCGAGGCCGCGAAGAAGGAGCCGCTCGGCCTGGCCGACCCGGTGCGCACCCCGCCCAACGGTTGTGTCGGCGCCGGTCCGGAGAACGGGTTCTTCTGCTCGTACGTGCTCAACTACCTGCAGAAGGTCGGGTTCAGCGCGGAGCAGTTGGAGACCGGCGGCTACACCATCCGCACCACGCTCGACCGCACCGCCACCGAGCAGGCCAAGCAGGCCGCCGAGGCGCAGGTGCCCAAGAGCACCAACGGCATCGCCAACACCATCGCGATCGTCACCCCGGGCAGCGACCGGCACAACGTGGTGGCGCTGGCCGCCAACCGGGACTACGGGCTCAAGCCCGAGGAGGGCCAGACCACCTACGACCTGCCCAGCGGCGTGGAGAACAAGTTCGGCGCCGGGTCGGTGTACAAGATCTTCACCGCGGCCAGTGCCCTGGAGAAGGGCATGGGCATCGAGAACGTGATCCAGACGCCCGCCTCCTACACCTCGAAGGTGTTCAAGAACAACGGCGCGCCCTACTCGCTGACCAACAACACGCCCAACTACCCGGCGTCGATGACCCTGCAGCAGGCGTTGGCCACCTCGCCGAACACCGGGTTCGTGATCCTGGAGGAGCGGGTCGGCATGGACTCGGTGGTGGACATGGCCAGCCGGCTGGGGCTGCGCGAGACCATGGCGTCCAATGTGGCCGGTGAGACGCCCAACCCCAAGGCCGAGGACCGGGACCGGCGCACCAGCCAGAGCGAGTTCTTCAAGCCCAAGCGGGGCAACGCCGGCAACGGCACGTTCACCCTGGGGCCGACCGCGGTGAGCACGCTGGAGCTGGCCAACGTGGCGGCGACGCTGATGAGCGGCGGCCGGTGGTGCCCGCCCACGCCGGTCCTGCAGATCACCGACCGGCAGGGCCAGCCGGTGAAGATCAACGAGCCGCCGTGCGAGCAGGTGGTGCCCAAGGAGCTGGCCGACACCCTGGTCATCGGGTTGAGCAAGGACGACCAGGGTAGCGGCACCTCGGCGGCGGCGGCCAAGAAGTACGAGTGGAAGCGGCCGATGATGGGCAAGACCGGCACCACCCAGGACGCCAAGTCCGCCGCGTTCGTCGGTGCCACCCCGCAGTTCGCCGGGGCGGTGCAGACCTTCAACGACGGCACCGCGCCCCGGCCGATCTGCGACTCGGACCCGCCCAAGCTGTGCGCCAAGGGCGACATCTACGGCGGCAAGGTGCCGGCGCGCACCTGGTTCGACGCGATGACCAAGATCCACGGCAGCCTGCCGGTCGCGACACTGCCGTCGCCCACCGAGCGCTACGTCAAGGGCGGCTCGGAGATCCGCATCCCGAACGTGATCGGCAAGCCGGTCGACGCCGCCAGGCAGGACCTGGAAAAGGCCGGCTACCAGGTGGCCACCCGCAACCAGAACTCGGAGAAGGCCAAGGGGATCGTGGTCAGCCAGAGCCCCCGGGGCAGCGCGCTGCCCGGCGAGACCATCACCCTGTACGTGAGCACCGGCTACGTCCCGCCACCGCAGTCCGACCCGGAGGGCGGCCACGTCAGCGGCAGCCCGAGCACGCCGCCGACGAGCACGCCGAACCCGTCGAAACCGACCACCCCGTCCCGGTCCCCGGCACCGATCAACCCGAGCCCGCCCAACCGCCCCGGCGGCTGATCGGGCGACCAACGCGGAAACCCACCCCCGGCGGACCGCGCCGCTGGCACGATCACCACCGTGGAGCAGCCTGAGCCACCGGGGACGCCGACGGACGCGCCAGCGGACTGGAGCGAGCCGGAACGCCTGCTGTGGGCCGTCTACCGCCGTGGCGGCTGGCTCGACCTGCGGGAGAAGCACGACGACCCCGCCCAGGGGCACGAGTGGGACGAGTCGCGCATCATCCGCGACGTCGTCATCGAGCGATTACTGCTGCACGGCCCCGAGGCCCACCCCGGTCACACCGCCCGCCTCCGCCTGGCCGGCGCCCGCATCACCGGCGAGGTCGACCTGAGCGACTGCCGAGTGGACACGTCGATCATCCTCGCCGGCTGCTCGTTCGAGCAGCCGCTGAACCTGACCGACAGCGAACTGCACAGCGCCATCCTCGCCTACTCCCACCTACCTGGGCTGAATGCCGACCATGCCCACCTCGCCCGCAGCCTGAACATGAGGCAGGCCACCTGCACCGGAGAGATTCGCCTGCGTGGCGCTCACATCAGCGGCGATCTCGACCTTACTGGAGCCACCCTCATCAACCCGCACGGCGACCGCACCGCCCTGGCCCTGGACCGAGCCACCATCAACGGCGACCTGTTCGCCGACAAAGGCTTCACCGCCACCGGCCAAGTCCGCCTGCCCAGCGCTCACATCGGCGGCGATCTCGTCCTGGTCGGTGCCACCCTCACCCATCCCGACGGTGTTGCCCTGACCCTGGTCGATGCCCAGATCGCCCGGTTGATCCTGCGTCCGCACAGGGAGTCGCGGGGCCTGATCAACCTGCGGGACGCGCGGGTGGGTCGGTTCATTGACGACCCGCGCCAGTGGCCGGAGGGTTGTCGGGTCGATCTGGACGGGTTCAGCTACGACAGGCTTTCGCGGCTGTCCGGAGACTCCGATCCGGTGTGCTCGGTTGAGGAGCGGCTGGCGTGGATGCGTGCCTACAGCACCACCACCCAGCGGCCGAGCACCACCAGCAAAGGACGTGGGGAGTTCTCGCCGACGCCCTACGAGCAGCTCGCCGCGGCGCTGCGGCGGGACGGGCAGGAGCGGCAGGCCCGGACGGTCGCCCGGCACCGGGAGCACCTCCACCACCGCGCGTTGGGGCGGTTGGGCACGCTGTGGGGAATCGTCCAACTCGCCACGGTCGGCTACGGGTACGCCCCGGCGCGGGCGCTGTTCTGGGTCCTCGGGGTCCTGGGCGCGGGCAGCGCCTACTTCTGGCTCGCCGGGCCGCTGAACCCGATCAAGGCTGACGAGCACCCCACCTGGAACCCGTTCCTGTACGCCCTCGACCTGCTCGTGCCCGTGCTCGACCTGGGGCACGAGAAGGCCTGGGACCCGGTGGGGGCGGACCTGGTCGTCACGATGACGCTCACGGTCGCCGGTTGGGTTCTGGTCACCGCGTTCGCGGCCGGGGCCGCCCGGACGTTGAAACGGCAGTGACCAGCCAACCGCGTGGACTGAGTGGGCTGATCAGCCAGCGAGGGCTCAGCCGGCCAGGGCGACCTTGACCGCGGCGGCCACGCGGGCGCCCTCGGCGCGGCCGGCGACCTTGGCGTTGGCGGCCTTCATGACCTGGCCCATCTGGCGCTGGCCGGGGCGCTCGCCGAGCTGCTCGGTGACCTCGGCCACGGCCTGCTCGACCAGTTCGGCCAGTTCGGCGTCGTCCAGCTGCTTGGGCAGGTAGTTCTCCAGCACCGCCGCCTCGGCGAGTTCCTGCTCGGCCTGCTCGGCGCGGCCGGCGCCGGCGAACGCCTCCGCGGCCTCCTTGCGCTTCTTCACCTCGCGCACCAGCACCCGCAGCACCTCGTCGTCGGACAGCTCGCGGGCGGTCTTGCCGGCGACCTCCTCGTTGGTCACCGCGGCCAGCGCCATCCGCAGGGTGGCGACGGTCGTGGTGTCCCGGTTCTTCATCGCGGCGGTCAGGTCAGCCTTCAACCGCGCTTTCAGCTCAGCCATGAGGCCAGAAGGTACCCACCCGTCCGGGTGGGGGCACCGTGGATTATCTCGATCGAGCGATCCGCCGTAGGCTCTCCAGGCGTGAACACGCTTGGTCGGACTCTGCTCGCCACCACCGCGCTCGGCACGGCCACGGTCGCCTACGCGGCCGGCATCGAACGGACCCACTGGACTTTGCGCCAGGCAACCCTGCCCGTGTTGGCCGAGAACGCCCGGCCGATCCGCGTGTTGCACATCTCCGACCTGCACATGCTGCCCAACCAGAAGTCCAAGCAGCGCTGGGTGGCCGAACTGGACAGCCTCGACCCGGACCTGGTGGTCAACACCGGCGACAACCTGGCGCACAAGCAGGCCGTGCCCGCGGTGCTGCGCGCGCTGGGTCCGCTGCTCAACCGGCCGGGCGTGTTCGTGTTCGGCAGCAACGACTACTTCGCGCCCAAGCCCAAGAACCCGGTCCGCTACCTGCTGCCGTCGGCCAAGACCAAGCGCATCCACGGGGTGCCGCTGCCGTGGCGGGACCTGCGCGCGGCCATGATCGAGCGGGGCTGGCTGGACCTGACGCACGTGCGGCGCAGCATCAAGGTCGCCGGTCAGACCGTGTTCGCCGCCGGGCTGGACGACCCGCACCTGCGTCGGGACCGCTACGACGACATCGCCGGCGCGCCCGACCAGGCCGCCGCGCTGCGGCTGGGCGTGACCCACTCGCCCGAGCCGCGGGTGCTGGACCCGTTCGCCGCGGACGGCTACGACCTGGTGCTGGCCGGGCACACGCACGGCGGCCAGTTGCGGATTCCCGGTTACGGCGCACTGGTGACCAACTGCCAGCTGGACCGGTCCCGGGCCCGGGGCGTGTCCCGGTGGGGCGAGCGGATGTGGCTGAACGTCTCCGCCGGGCTGGGCACCTCGCCGTACGCGCCGGTGCGGTTCGCCTGCCCGCCCGAGGCCAGCCTGCTCACCCTGGTCCCCCGCTCGGGTTCCGACGCAGGTCAGCAGGGGTCTGGCCAGCGACAGGGGGCCCGATTCGGAGCTGGAACGAACATCCGCTAGACTAAACACCGTCAAACGGGGTGTGGCGCAGCTTGGGAGCGCGCTTCGTTCGGGTCGAAGAGGTCGTGGGTTCAAATCCCGCCACCCCGACGTGACACCGAGGCCGGTTGGTGGTTCGCAAGCCACCAACCGGCCTCGTGCTTTTCCCGGGTGTTTCGGTTGCCGGGGTGCGGCCCGGTTCGACAGCGCGATTCCGCGGTGATGTCGATCACAGGCCCGCCCTCGGCTCATTCGTACGCGTGGTGCCAGCGGTCCAGTTCGGCCTCGTGCCGGTAGCGCTGCCCGCGCTCCCAGCGCAGGTCCCGCTCCAGCTGCTCGATCTGGCGCAGGTAGTGGGCGCGCAGCGCGTCGCGCTCGTCGCGCTGCCGCCTGAGGTGGTGCCACAGCAGCACGCAGCCGGCGTGGGCACCCAGCAGCACGGCCAGCACGAGCACGAACATGGCGTTCACGACTCACTCCTCGGGTGGTGGACCCCGACCGGTGGTCCAGCAGGTTGTTCCGGAAACCCCGGCGGTGGTGCCGGTGGGAGGTCGACGGTAGGCGGAAACGGATGGCGGGTCCGCCGTTGACCGGCACAGTCGCCAAAAAGTCCGCGGTGGCGGCCGGCTTCTCGACCGGGAGTGCGGGATTCACCGGAAAGCCGCGGCACCGGTCGGCGTCGCCGCGGTGGAAGTGGTTCGAGAACGTGGCCAGAAGTTGGTGAGAAACTGGTTCTTTTTCGGTGTTCGCGCAGTTGGCGGCGGTGCCGGCGCAGGGGGTGGGAAATAGTCCGGCCGAAGTGGTAAAACCTGCGGAACAATCCGCAGTGGTCAGTCGCGGTTCGGTCCGCGCGGACCCGCACCGGGGGGTGATGTCGGGGTGCACGCACGGGAGGAGTTCCTGGGTCGGGCCAGGAAACGGCTGGCCAGCCTGCACAAGGGACTGGGGGTTCGCCGCCACAACCTGCTCACCCAGCTCGGGCCGGAGCTGGCCCGGTTGTGGGGCGTCAGCGACGCCGACGACCTGGAGAGCGCCCGCGCCAAGGTCGTCTGCCAGTTGGAGCGGGTGTTCGGCAGGCAGTTGGACGACACGCTCGCGCGGGTGGCGCGGGTCTTCTACAACACCTCGACCGATCCGCGGACCAGGGACCTCAACCTCGGCGGCCGGCTGGCCGTGCTGCACGACCAGTTGGGCCGCAAGTACTCGCCCACCAACGTGAACCGGCTGATGCGGACGGTGGTGGCGCAGCTGGAGGTGAGCCTGGCGCGCAATCCCCCGGCGGTCCCGGTCGACAAGCTGCGCGAGGCGATCCGCCAGGAGCGGGCCTGCCTGGCCCGCACGGTCACGTCGCCCGGTACCGACGGCCTGCGCCGGGCCATCCGCGACCTGCGGTCCCCGCGCGTGCTGGCCGAGCACGTGGTGCGGCGGTTCCTGGCCGCGCGGCTGCACGTGCCGTGCTGGCCGGGTTGGCGGCTGGCCGTGGCGCACACCGCCGGCCTGGGGTCCTGGGCGTGCGCGTTCACCACCGGGGAGCGGCTGCTGCGCTACCAGCGGGACGCGGGCGCGCCGTGGGCGGACGAGCACCTGGTGCTCAGCGGCGCCGAGCTGGTGCGCACGGTGATCCCGCGCGACGCCGGGGTCGGGGTGCTGGTCGACCCCTCGGCGGAGCGCTCCGCCGAGCTGACCGAAACCCTGTCCCTGCCGCCCGAACTGGTCAGCCGGCTCGCGGTCGGCGACTGACCGGCGGGCGGTGGAAAAACTTCATCCGATGTTGTTCCGCCACCGGTGCCCGTTGTCCTGTGGTGCCGGTGTTCGAGCACCGCTGTCGGCCGTTCGTGGCGATTTCGCGTCGGTGCGGTCCAGATCGGGAAAACCCCACTCGTGAGGTGCGCACGTGTTTGGATTCCACGTCGCGCCGCCTGAATTGCGCCAGGCGGCGAAAATCGTGCACGGACTGGCCAGGGAATTCGCCGAGCAACCCGCCCGGAAGTACTGGGCCGACCCGGAACAGGCCGGCAATGACGAGTTGGCCGCCGCGCTCGCCCTGTTCCAGAACACCGCTCGGGACACGGCGGATCTGCTGGACGCCGACCTGGCGGGGATGGTGACCGGCCTGGCCGACACGGCCGCCGCCTACGAGCGATCCGACGCGACGGGTGAGCGGTTGCTCCGCGCCCTGCGGTCGCGGTAGCGGGCCGAATCGAGCTGATCGGAGCTGTGCGCGTGGAAGCCGACGACCTGGTTCCCATCCAACTCAACATCACCGCTCTGACCGGGGAGTGCCACCGGGTCAGCGTCCTGGCCGAGCAGTTGGAGGCGGCCGGCGCGGACGTGGCGAGCCTCCGGGTGGACAACTGGACCGGCGCGGCCGGCGACCGGTTCGAGCTGGTGCGGCACGCGCTGGTCGCGAACCTGCGCCGGGCCGCCGACGCCCACCAGGCCGCGGCCGAGGCACTGGCCGGGTACGTCGGTGCCGGCGAGGAGCTGCGCCGACTGGCGGACTCGGTGATCGCGGAGGCGCGCGCCAGCGCCGACCCGATCCGGCGGGAGGCCGCCCGGCTGTCCCTGGACCGGTGGCGGCGGCAGCTGGCCACGGCGGCCGAGGTGGCCGCGCGGGCGATCCGGGTGGCCGGCGAGGAACTGGCCGAGATCCGCCGGGTCGTGCCCGAGGCGGTGGTCACGCCACCCGTCGCGGAGCCGCCCGCCGGCCAGGCGCTGGTGGCGCTCGGTCCGCCTGACGAACCAGCGCTGCCCCGGCCACGCCCCCAGCCGGTGGTCGAGCGGATCGCGCCGGTGGAACGCGTGCCGGAGCAGCCGGCCGGCCAGCCCGACCTGGTCTGGCTGGCGGAGCTGCCCGGCCCGTACGGGGCGGTGGCCGATCCCGAACTGGACCTGCGGCGGCTGCGGGTGCTCAACAACGCGGTGCTCGACGCGTGGCAGGGGTGGACAGCGGCGCCGGGGGACGCCCCGGGTGGGACAGCCGGCACCGGCCGGGGCGACGTGCTGGGCCGGTTGAGCGGCGTGTCGCCCTATCGTGGGTGATCATGACACGGTCGGTCGGTAGTGTGACCGGGCTAACAGGGTGCACTATCGGAAGATGCCCGATCAGCAGTCCCGAGCCGCGCGGCGGTTCCGGCTCTACGGCCCCGATGACCTGGCCGCTGTGCCGCTGTTCGCCGGCGGGTTCATCAACTTCGGTTACTGGCGCGGGATCCCGTTGGACGCGCCGCTGTCCGTGGAGCAGCGGGTGGCCAGCCAGCGGGCCCTGTACCGGCTGGTGCTGGACACCCTGGCGGTCGGCCCGACCGACCACGTGATCGAGGTCGGCTGCGGCCAGGGGGTGGGCAGCGCCCTCGCCGTCACCGACTACCACGCCGCCCTGGTGCGCGGCGTCGACGTGCTGTCCCAGCAGATCGACCGGGCCAGACAGCGCAACGCCGAGGTGATCGCGGCCGATCCGGAGCGGCTGCGCTTCCGCCAGGGGTCGGCGTCGGCCATCCCGTTCCCCGAGGCCAGCTTCACCGCGCTGCTGTCGGTGGAGGCCGCGCAGCACTTCGAGGACCTGCCCGGGTTCACCGCGGAGAGCTTCCGGGTGCTGCGGCCGGGCGGCCGGCTGGTGGTGAGCACCTTCTTCGCCACCGGCCCCACCCACGCCGACCCGCTGGCCGCGATGCTGCAGACCTTCGCCGACGGCATCGACCTGGCCACCGACATCCGGGCGCTGCTGGACCTGTTGCGCGGCGCCGGGTTCACCGACGTGAGCGCGCACAGCATCGGCGAGGCGGTGTGGCCGGGCTGGGACCGCTGGCTCAGCCAGACCGCCGACGACGTGTGGGCGAGCAACTGGCTGGCCGCCTACCGGCGGGGCCTGCTGGACTACTACCTGGTCTCCGCGCACAAGCCAGGTGAGGCACTATCGAACCCGTGACAACGCATCCCGAAGCCGCGGTACCCGATTCGCTGTTCGACGACCCCCAGGCCGAGGAGCGCTGGCGCGCCCGGTTCACCGCGCCCCGGGTCACCCTGCCCACCTGGGCGCAGGACGCTCCGGACCGTTGTCTGTACCTGTCCAACTCCAGCGGCGTGTGGGAGGTCTACGCCTGGGACCGGGCCACCGACACGCACCGCCAGGTCACCGACCGGCCCAACGGCACCTCGCACGGCACGGTCAGCCCGGACGGCGAGTGGATCTGGTGGTTCGCCGACAACGACGGCGACGAGTTCGGCGAGTGGGTGCGGGAGCCGTTCGCCGGCCACCCCAAGCGGGAGCCGGCCACGGCGGCGGCGCCGGGCACGCACGCCGGCTACCCGGCCGGGCTGGAGATCGGCCGGTCGGTGACGGCCGTGGGCGCGGCCACCGACGACGGCACCACGATCTGGTTGTCCCGGGACGGCGGGCCGGCCACCGTGGTCTACGCCAACGAGCACGACGGCGGCGTGGCCGCGCTGTCCCGCGACGAGCGGTTCCTGGCCATCTCCCACTCCGAGCACGGCGACAACCGGCACCCGGCGCTGCGCGTGCTGTCGGTGGCCGACGGCGGCACCGTGGCGGAGAAGTGGGACGGCCCGGGCAAGGGCCTGGACGCGATCGCGTTCAGCCCGGTGGCCGGGGACTCCCGGCTGCTGGTGCTGCACGAGCGGCGCGGCCGGGAGGAGCTGCTGATCTGGGACGTCGAGGCGGACACCGAGACCGAGCTGGCCATCGACCTGCCCGGCGAACTGGTGGCCGACTGGTTCCAGGACGGCACCGCGCTGCTCGTGGTGCACACCCACGAGGCCCGCAACACCATGCACCGCTACGACATCGCCACCGGTGAACTGACCACTGTGGACACTCCACCCGGGACGATCGGCGCGGCGGGCGCGCGGCCGGACGGCACCGTGGAGTACACCTGGTCGTCGGCGGCCGAGCCGACGGTGGTGCGGGCCCGCTACCCCGACGGCAGCGGCGGGGTGCTGTTGGAGCCGCACGGCCAGCGCGCGCCCGCGTCGCTGCCGGTGGTGGACGTGTTCGTGCCCGGCGAGGGCGGCCGGGTGCACGCGCTGGTCGCCAGGCCGGCCAACGTCGGCGACGGGCCGGTGCCCACGGTGTTCAGCCTGCACGGCGGGCCGCACGCCGCGGACGAGGACCGGTTCTCCGCCTACCGCGCGGTGTGGCTGGACGCCGGGTTCGCCGTGGTGCAGGTCAACTACCGGGGCTCCACCGGCTACGGCTCGGCGTGGCGGGACGCCATCGAGGGCCGGCCGGGGCTGACCGAGCTGGCCGACGTGGCCGCGGTGCACGACTGGGCGGTGTCCTCCGGGCTGGCCGCGCCCGGGGCGTGCGTGGTCAACGGCGCGTCCTGGGGCGGCTACCTGGCGCTGCTGGCCGCCGGCACCCAGCCGGAGCGGTGGGCCGCGGTGGTGGCCGGGGTGCCCGTGGCCGACTACGTGTCCGCCTACGCCGACGAGATGGAGCCGCTGCGCGCGTTCGACCGGGCGCTGTTCGGCGGCTCGCCCGAGGAGGTGCCCGACCGGTACCGGGAGTGCTCGCCCATCACCTACGTGGACCAGGTGCGCGCGCCCGTGCTGGTGCTGGCCGGCGAGAACGACCCGCGCTGCCCGATCAAGCAGATCGAGAACTACCTGGACCGGCTGGCCGCGCGCCGGGCCGCCTACGAGGTGTACCGCTACGACGCCGGGCACGGCTCGCTGGTGGTGGCCGAGACGATCCGGCAGACCGCGGCCGAGGTGGCGTTCACCCGCCGGGCGCTGGGTCTGGCCTGAGGTCCGCGAAGACGAGAACAGCGCGGGGCCCGGCGGTGTGCTGCCGCCGGGCCCCGGTGTTCACGACCGCTCGCCAGTGTGGTCAGGCGCGCTGGGCCTGCCACATCCAGTGCGCCTCCTCCAGCTGCTTGGTGATCTCGATCAGCAGGTCCTGGGTGACCAGGTCGGTCTTGTCGGTCTCGTCGATGCGCGGCCGCATCCGCTGGATCAGCGTGGCCAGGATGTCGACGATGGCGGCGATGACGTCGGTCTCCTGCTGCCAGTCCGCCGGGAAGTCCGGCAGGCCCGAGTTCTCCGCGACCGTGCGGGCCTTGCCGTTGGGCGGCACGCCCAGGGCCGCGCTCCGCTCGGCCACCTGGTCGGTGTAGGTGCGGGCGGTGGCGACCAGCTCGTCGAGCTGCAGGTGCACGCTGCGGAAGTTCTTGCCGACCACGTTCCAGTGCGCCTGCTTGGCGATCAGCGAGAGGTCGATGAGGTCCACGAGCGTGCTCTGCAGCACCGCGCCCGTCGCCTCCTTCTCGGCCTGACCCAGTGGGCTGGTGATCGGGGAATTGGTCATCGTCGAAGCCTCCCTCGAAACCGTGACACGTTGTGGCGACGGGCTGACGGGCTGACGGGCTGGCGAAGGACTCAGACCGTGGCGTTGACGGCCACGTCGATGTTGCCCCGCGTCGCGTTGGAGTAGGGGCAGACCTGGTGGGCCTTGGCGACCAGGTCGTCGGCCTGGGCCTGGTCCAGGCCGGGCAGGCTGGCGGTCAACGCGACGGTGAGCTGGAACCCGCCGCCGTCCTTGGGGCCGATCCCGACCCGCGCGGTGACCGTGGTGTCCGCGCCGAGGCGCACCTTGGCCTGGCCGGCCACCAGGCGCAGCGCGCCGTGGAAGCAGGCCGCGTACCCGGCCGCGAACAGCTGCTCCGGGTTGGTCGCGTCGCCGCCGGGCCCGCCCATCTCGGTGGGCACCCGCAGGACCTCGTCGATGACGCCGTCCGAGGACCGCACCTCGCCGTTGCGCCCGTCACCGGCCGCGACCGCCTCGGCCGTGTACAGCACCTGCATGGTTCTCCTCCACGCTCGCCACGACCGGGCCCGCACGCTGGCGGTCGGCCGTGGACCTGTCGTTGTCGTGGTACCCAGAGCGCGGGTGGGCCACACCTGGCGGTGCTCCGCGTCACGCCCGGCTCCGGGCGCCGGCTGATCATCCGGTGCAACGGTGGGCGGGCCGGCGTGATTCCGCCGGTCCGGGTCGGGCGCGATCAGCTCCTGGTGGTGACCCGCACGTCACCGAACACGGTCTGGGCGGTCAGCCGGACGCGGGGGCTGCCCGGCAGCGGGGCGGTGCCCAGGACCTGGATGTCCTTGTCGCCGAACCAGGTGCTGGCGTCGACCTCAACGGCGATGCCGGGCGGCACGGTCACCCGCACGTCCCCGAACACGCTGGACACCGCCAGGTCCACCACGGGTTCGCTGAGCACGACCTGGCGCATGTCCAGTCGGACGTCACCGAAGAACGAGGTCAGCCGGGCACCCGAGGCCAGCGCGAACCGGCCGCCCCGGGAGATGTCGTCGAAGACCTTGTCGATGGTGAACCGACCGGTGGTGACCTGCGCCGGCGGCACGGGCGCCGGCAGGTCGGCCAGGGCGCGCCGGATGCTCGCCGGCTCGGTGGCCTGCCACACCTGGCCCACCCGGTCGGTGAACTCCTCCAGGGTCAGCCGGCCCTCGCCAACGGCCTGCTCCAGCCGCTGCTGCGCGTCCCGCTTGGTCGGGTCGAGTGCGTCGAACACAGCGGGCAGCGTAGCGTTTTTTTAACACAACGGTGCGGAATCAGCCTGCCGCGCCGAGGCGAACTCCACCACCTGCTGGCCGACCAGCCGCAACTGGTCGGCGACCCGCTGGTCGGAGCACCCGCCCAGGTCGTCGAAGGTGACCGTGCGCGAGTTCACCGACACGCCCAGCGGGGTGGGCCAGCCGCGCAGCGCGTGCACGATCGAGCGCAGCGCGGTGAGCGTGGTGACCGACGCCTGCCACCCCTGGGCGGTGGCCACGCAGCCGACCGCGCGGCCGTCCAGGTAGGGCCGAGACTCGTCGCGCAGGTCCTCCACGTAGTCCAGGGCGTTCTTCACCAGTCCGGACACCGTGCCGTGGTAGCCGGGTGAGACCAGCACCACGCCGTCGGCCTGGCGCAGCGCCTCGACCAGCCGGCGGGCCGCCTCGGGCCGCTCCGGCACGGCCGGGTCGTAGAACGGCAGCATCAGGTCGGCGCCGCTGATGATCTGGGTGCTTGCCCCCGCCGCCGCGGCGCCGGCCAGCGCGGCGCGCAGGGCGAGTTCGGACTGCGAGTTGGCGCGGATCGAGCCACCGACGCCCACCACCCTGACCGCCATGTCCTCGATCCCTCCACCTCTCGTCCGGGGCCGCGGCACGGCCCACCACATCTCGACCATGCCGCAGAACCGGGGCCGACAACACCCCCAGCACGGCGGATCAGCGGGCCGAACGCCACGGCAACGCTACGACCTGAAGGTAGGTGGAGGTCCAGTCCACGCGCCGCGATGCCGCTCACAGAGGGCGGCCGGCCCGGCGCGGTGCGGCCATCAGCACCAGTGACACGTGCCTACTCGCCGGTAGCCTCAGGGGCACCGACCGCGGGAGGTGCCATGTCCGGTCCGCTCGACACGATCCCCGTTGGCGTGCAGCGCGCGGTGCTGCGCGGCCTGCTCGGCCTGCCCGCCCCGGTGCGGCGGCTGCTGGCCGGTCCACCGGTCCGCCGGGACGGGCAGACCCTGGCCGTGCCGGCCCAACTGGTGCTGCGCGCCCGGCACCTGGGTGGCGCGCGCGGGCTCGCCGCGGCCACGCCGGCGCTGGCCAGGGCCGCCATGCTGCGGGACAACCGGGTGGTCGGCGGCCCGCCCCCGCCCGGCGTGCACGTGCGCGCGCTGGCCGTGGCCGGCGCGTCGGCCAGCCTCCCGGCCCGGCTGTACTGGCCGGCGGGGCTGGCCCGGCCCGCGCCCCTGGTGGTCTTCTACCACGGGGGCGGCTGGGTGGTCGGCGACCTGGACAGCCACGACCACCTGTGCCGGTTCCTGGCGCGGCAGGCCGGCGTGGCCGTGCTGGCCCCGCACTACCGGCGGGCCCCCGAGCACCCGTTCCCCGCGGCCGTGACCGACGCGCTGGCCACCCACGCGTTCGCCGTGCGCCAGGCCGGCGCACTCGGCGTCGACCCGCGGCGGATCGCGCTGGCCGGCGACAGCGCCGGCGGCAACCTGGCCGTGGTCACCGCGCTGCGCAGCCGGGCCGAGCCGGGCCCGCGCCCGGTGTTCCTGCTGCTGTTCTACCCGGCCGTGGACGCGACCAGGCGGCGCCGCTCGCGGGAGCTGTTCGCCGAGGGGTTCCTGCTGACCAGCCGGGACATGGACTGGTTCATGGACCACTACCAGCCCGACCCGGCCGCGCGCGCCGACCCGGCGCTGTCCGTGCTGCTCGCCGACGACCTGTCCGGGCTGCCCCCGACCTACCTGGCCACGGCCGGGTTCGACCCGCTGCGCGACGAGGACGAGGCGTTCGCCGCCCGCCTGGCCGAGCAGGGCGTGCCCGTGGTGCTGCGCCGGCACCCCGACCTGATCCACGGCTTCGCCAACCTGTTCGGCCTGGGTGGCCCGTTCCGCGACGCCGTCGTGGAGGCGGCCGGCGCGCTGCGCGCCGGGCTGGTCCTGGGCGCGTCCCCGGCCGACGCGTCCCCTGCCGGTGCACCGGCCGACCAGCGCGCGGCCGGTCAGTAGTCCCGGCCGTTGAGTCCTCTGTAGACGAACCGGGTCAGCGCCTCGATGGCCTCCTCGTCGGCGAGGTCGTCGTGGCGGGCCTGGGCGAAGCCGTCGATCAGCGCCCACATCATGGTCATGGTCAGCTCGCGGGTGGCCGGCAACTCGGCCACGTAGTCGAGGTGGTCGGCCAGTTCCGCCATCTCGTGCCGCACGCCCTCGTCCCGCTTGCGCGCGAAGTCCTCGTTGACCAGGGCGGCCTGGCGCAGTGCGCGGATGGTGGCCTGGTGCTCCCGGTAGACCTTCCAGTACACCTGGACGTGGAAGCGCACGGCGGCCGGGTCGGAGAAGTCCGGGTTGTGCTCGCCACCGGTCCGCACCTCCTCGTCGCCGGAGGCCCCCAGGTCGGCCAGCAGCGCTTCGAGCAGCTCCTCCTTGCTGGCGAAGTGGTTGTAGAACGACCCGGCCGCGCGGCCCGCCTCCCGGGTGATGTCGGTGATCTTGGTGTTCAGGTAGCCGCGGGTCGCGAACAACCGCTTCGCCGCGGCCTTCAGCGCGGCCTCGGTCTCGGCCGCCCTCTCCTTGCGGTTCACGGCACCTCCTTGACGGCGAACGGTAGCAAGCACCAAGATGAATCTCAGTTCACTGAATTTGAGTTCACTGATCGGAGATTCACCGATGAACGTGCTGATCGCGGGCGCCGGTCCGACCGGCCTGACCCTGGGCATCGACCTGGCCCGCCGGGGGATCGAGGTGCGGGTGGTCGACAAGGCCACCGAGTACTTCGCCGGCTCGCGGGGCGACGGGCTGCAGCCGCGCACCCTGGAGGTGTTCGACGACCTGGGCGTGGTCGACGCCGTGCTGGCCGAGGGCGCGCCCCCCACGTCCACGCACGTCTACCTGGCCGGGAAGTTCGTGATGGAGCGGCAGAGCTTCGTGCTGCGCGAGCCCACCCCGGACGTGCCGTACCCCAACGGGTGCATGCTGGGCCAGTCGCAGACCGAGGCGATCCTGCGCGCCCGCCTGGCCGAGTTCGGCGTCACCGTCGAACTGGGCACCGGCCTGGTCGGGTTCGAGCAGGACGCGGACGGCGTCACCGCCATGCTGGCGACCGGCGAGGTGGTGCGGGCGGACTACCTGGTCGGCGCCGACGGCGGGGCGAGCTTCGTGCGCAAGCAACTGGGGATCGCCTTCGAGGGCAGCACCGACGAGTCGATCCGGATGGTGCTCGGTGATGTCGCGGCCGACCTCGACCCGGCGCACGGGTACTGGTTCGCGGCCGACCCCGACCCCATGTCCGGGGTGCGGCTGAGCCCGCTGCCCGGCACCGACCTGTTCCAGTTCGTCGCGGCGGCCGACGACGGCGACACCAGCCTGACACTGGACGCGCTGCGCGCCCGGATGGCCGCCACGGGCGCCGACGTCCGGTTGACCAGGCTGGCGTGGTCCACGGTGTGGCGGCCGAACGTGCGGCTGGCCGAGCGCTTCCGGGTCGGCCGGGTGTTCCTCGCCGGCGACGCCGCGCACGTCCACCCGCCCACCGGGGGCCAGGGCCTGAACACGGGCGTGCAGGACGCCTACAACCTGGGCTGGAAGCTCGCCGACGGCTCACCCGAGCTGCTGGACAGCTACGAGACCGAGCGGCGCGGGGTGGCCGCGCGGGTGCTGGGCCTGAGCACCGAACTGCTGCGCAAGTACGTCGACCGCGACCCGGACGCGGACCGGCGCGACGAGAACACCCAGCAGCTGGACATCAGCTACCGCACCACCGAGGGCTTCCTGGTGTCGGGCGACCGCGCCCCGGACGCGCCCGTGGTGAGCGGGGACGGCACCCGGGTGCGGCTGTTCGACCTGTTCCGCGGGCCGCACGCCACGCGCCTGGTGTTCGGCGCCGCCGCCCCGGCCGAGCCGCATTCCTACGCCGTGCTCCGGCCGGGCCAGCGGGTGCCGGGAGCACACGTGGTGGACGCCGACGGGCACGCCTTCGCCGCCTACGGCGCGTCCGACGGCGACGAGTTCCGCATCCGGCCGGACGGGTACGTGGGCTAGTTGACCTCACCCGGGGCGGCGGCGACCCGGCGGATCAGCGGCAGCACCGAGTCGCGCACCTCCTCGCGGCTGCGCTCCGGCTCGAAGGTCTGCCAGTCCAGCGCCACCACCAGCAGGGTGCCGAACAGCGCCGCCGACGCGGTGCGGACCTGCACGCCCTCGGGCAGCAGACCGGCGTCGGCGGCCCGCTGCAACTGCTCGCGCATGATCGACACGATGTCGTTGCGCAGCATGCTCAGCGTGTCGTGCCACTGGCCCGGCGTCCGCCACAGCTCGCCGACCAGCAGCTGGGCGAACGCCGGGTACTCGGCGAAGAAGCCCAGGGTGTTGTCCACCAGCCGGTGCACCGCCGAGGGCGCGTCCGGCTCCCGCCCGGCCTCGGCCAGCCGCGCGGCCAGCAGGTCCACCCCGTGCCGCAGCAGCGCGTCGACCAGCGCGTCCTTGCTGCGGAAGTTGTAGTAGACGGTGCCCTTGGCCACCCCGGCCTCGGCCGCGATCTCGTCCACGGTGACGCTGGCCGCGCCGCGCTCGCCGACCAGTTTGAGCGCGGCGTCGAACAGCTTCTGCTTGGTCACCGCGGTCCGCCCCGGCCGGCCGGCCGGCGGTTTCGTCGTCACAACAGCACCAGGTCCGATCATCACAGCACCAGCTCCGGCTTGAGCCGGGACGGCGTCCACACCCGCTGCCGGTAGGCGGCGGCGGTGGACAGCGCCAGCGCGCCCACCAGGTAGGCGACCAGCACCAGCGCGTCCTGGCCGAGGCTGGTCAGCGCCCCACCGTAGATCAGGTGCCGCAGCCCGTCGACCACGTACCCCATGGGCAGCACCTGGTGCAGCGGGTGCAGCGGCTCGGGCAGCGTCTGCCACGGGAACGTGCCGCCGGCGCTGATCAGCTGCAGGATCAGGATCACCAGGCCGAGGAACTTGCCGACCGCGCCCAGTGCCGCGTTGAGCGCGTGCAGGATCGCCACGAACGTCAACGAGGTGAGCAGCAGCAGGCCGAGCGTGCCCAGCGGGTGGACCGGGTGGATGCCCACCACCAGCGTGATCACCGCGTACATCACCACCACCTGGGCCACGCCCAGCAGTGCCGGGGGCAGCCAGCCGCCCAGGGCCACCCGCCAGCCGGCCGCGCCGTTGGTCAGCGCCCGCCGCGACAGCGGCCGCACCAGCAGGAACAGCACGAACGCGCCGATCCAGGTGGCCAGGCCGAGGAAGAACGGGGCCAGCCCGGCGCCGTACGGTCCGGCGTCGGCCTCGCCGACCTCCTTGACCGCCACCGGGTCGCCGATCGTGTCGGCCGTGGCCTTCCTGGTGGCGTCGTCCGGGTTGGGGATGTCCTGCACGCCCTGGTTGAGGCCCTCGGCCAGCTTGCTGCTGCCGTCGGCCAGCTTGGCCGCGCCGTCGCGCAGCTCGGTGGCGCCGCCGACCGCGGTGCGTTCCCCGTCGCGCAGGGTCACCGCCCCGTCGTGCAGCTTGCCGGTGCCCGAGGCGAGCTTGCCGGCGGCGTCGGCGGCCTGGTCGACCGCGCTGGACAGCTGCGGCGCGGCAGCGGCCAGCTTGGCCGCGCCGTCGGAGACCTGCCCGGCGCCGTTGGCCAGGGTGCGCAGCTGGCCGGCCACGGACTGCACCTTGCCGTTGGCGTCGTCGATGGGCTGGCGCAGCTGGCCCAGCGACTGGAGCACCTTGGTGATGTCGTCCTCGCTCAGCCCGGCCTGCCGGAGTCGGCCGGCCAGTTCGCCGTTGACCTTGTCCAGGTTGTTCACCAGCTGCTGGCTGGCGCCGGCGACCTGCTCACCGGTCTGCGCGAGCTGGGCGTTGCCGGCCGCGACCTGGCTGGCGCCCTTGGCCAGCTGGCTGGCCTGGTCGGGCAGGCTCGCGGTCTTGTCGCGCAGCGTGGCCAGGCCGGTGGACAGCTGGCCGGCGCCGCTCGCCGCCTGCGCGGTGCCGTCGACCAGCTGCTGCGCCCCGTCGAGCAGGCGCTGCTGCCCCTCGGCCAGGCTGACCGTGCCGTCCTTGGCCTTGGCCGCGCCGTCGGCGAGCTGGGTGGCGCCCTGGGCGGCGTCCGCGGTCTTCTGGTGGATGGTGGAGAAGCCGACCAGCAGCTTGTCCGCGGCCTGCGCGCCGACCCTGCTGGCCAGCGCGCTGCGCACCTGTTTGACGGCCTGGTCGGCGATGGTGCTGCCGAGGTAGTTGTTGGCGTCGTTGGTGGTCAGCACCAGGGTGCCCTGGCGGGGCTGGAAGTCGTTGGCGGACAGCAGCGCCGAGGAGAAGTCCGACGGGATGGTCATCGCGAAGGTGAACCGGCCGTCGCGGACCCCGCTCTCCGCCTCCTGCGCGGACACCTCGTGCCAGTCGAACGTGTCGGACGAGCGCAGCTCAGCCACCACGTCCTTGCCCGCGTCCAGCCGCTGACCGTCCTCGGCCTGCGCGCCGGCGTCCTCGTTGACCACGGCCGCGGGCACGCTGGACAGGCTGCCGTAGGGGTCCCAGTTGGCGTACACGTACAGCGACCCGTACAGCAGGGGAACCAGCACGAGCGCGGCGACCGCCAGTTTGGGCAGCCGGCCGGCGGTGATGCGGCGCAGTTCGTTGGCGGCGATCCGGAGGATGCTCACCGGGACTCCTCAAGCTCTGCGGTGGTGGGCAGGGTCAGCGACAGCGGGTCGGGCTGGTCGGTCTCGCCGAGGCGGGCCGCGGTCACCCCGAGCAGCCGGGCGGAGCTGGTCGTGCACAGCACCACCACGGCGAACCCGCGTTCGGCCCAGCTCTCGGCCAGCGACCACCACTGGTGCGGGTCGTCCCCGTGCCGGTCGGGCGAGTCGATCAGCAGCGCGCCCACGCCGGGCCGGGCCGCGGCCAGTTCCACCAGCAGCCGGGTGCGCGTCCGCGCGGGCACGTCGGCGAACCGGATCGAGCCGGGCTGGTCCACGTCGTGCTCGTCCAGCCACTGGCGCACCGCGCGCCGGCCGGCCCTGGCACCGGCCACGGTCAGCTCCTCGGCCACCACGTCGGCCAGGCTCAGGCCCTCCTCGGGCGCGTTCACCTCGGGCGCGTCCACCAGGGCCACCCCACGCCGCAGCGCCGCCGCGTCCACCCGGCCGTCCAGCCACACCGTCCCGGTGTTGGGCCGCAACCGGCCGGCGAGCACCAGGGCCAGTGGGGTGTGCCCGGTGCCCGGCTCCCCCGCGACCACGGCCAACTGCCCGGAACGCACGCGCAGCGAGGTCGGCTGCAGCAGCGGACCGTGGGAACCGGTCACGCCGACGCCTTTGGCGTGGATGTCCACCGTGCCTCCTTTTGAACTGACCAGTCAGTACAAATACTGCGTCGCGCGTGCACGGCACGCAAACCGAGAGCATGTGATCTCCACCCCACGCCTGCCACCGGGGACGCCCCCGGGTGTGCGGCGGGTGGCGACAGGTCCACCCGATCGTGCGGGGTGATGCACCCACCGCACGTGGGTAGCCTTCACTCCATGGAGAACGGGGACCTCGCGCAGCGAGTCACCCTCCTGGAGGAGCAGGTGAAGCAGATCAGACACGACCTCCGGGAAGTGGTCGTCGCCCAGAGCGACGTGGCCACGGCCAAGGCCGACGCCTGGAACGCCCGGGTCCTGGCGGCCGGCGCCCACGAAGACGTCGCGGACGTGCGCGACCGCCTGATCGCGCACACCAAGACACTGAACGCGCTCCGCGAGACACAGGTCGAGCACGGCCAGACACTGGCCGAACACGGCAAGGTGCTGGCCGAGCACAGCAGGATGCTGACCGAGCACAGCAGGATGCTGACCGAGCACGGCAGGATGCTGACTGAACACGGCAAGGTGCTGGGCGAGATCAAGACCGGCGTGGCACACATAACCGCGCTACTGACCACCATCATCGAGCGCGACCAGGCACAGGACTGAGGCTCAATGGAGCACGACGACCTCGCGCGGCGAGTCACCCTCCTCGAGGAGCAGATGCGGCAGGTCAGGCACGACCTCCGGGAAGCGGTGGTCACCAAGAGCGACGTGGCAGCCGCCCGAACACTGGCCTCCGGCGCCCACGAAGACGTCGCGGACGTGCGCGACCGCCTGATCGCACACACCAAGACACTGAACGCGCTCCGCGAGACACAGGTCGAGCACGGCCAGACACTGGCTGAACACGGCAAGCGGCTCACCAGCTTGGAGACCAAGCTGGACGCCCTGGAAACCAAGGTCGACAACGGATTCGCCACACTCGGCGCCGGCATGACACAGATCACCGCGCTGCTGACCACGCTCGTCGAGCGTGACCAGCCGAAGCGGGACTGAGGCCCCCCCACCCCACCGTCGAACAGACCGAGGCCCGGCGAGGAGTTCACCTCGCCGGGCCTCGGCGTTGTCGCACTCGACGACGTAGTGTCCTACCTGGACTGTCCACTAGGGACTGTCCGGATCGGGCACGGACTCACTTCTTGAAGGCGTCCGCGATCCGGTCGCCGACCTGCTTGTCGATGTTGCGCCAGTACTCGAAGGCGCGCTCCAGCACCGGCTGGGTCACACCGTTGCGCAGGTGGCCGACGACGTTGCTGACCAGGCGGTCGCGCGCCGCGTCGTCCATGACCTTGCGCACCAGGGTGCCCGGCTGACCGAAGTCGTCGTCCTCGGCGTGCAGCCGGTAGGCCGAGCGCACGATCTCGTCGGTCGCGCCGTAGGCGGCGTGCGTCTCGCCGGCCAGGGCCGGGTTGGCGTGCGGGCCGCCGTAGGAGTTGGGCGCGTACACCGGGTCGCCCGGGTTGTTGAAGCGCATCTGGCCGTCCCGGGAGTAGCTGTTCACCGGGATCTTGGGCGCGTTCACCGGCAGCTGCGCGTAGTTGGCGCCGATGCGGTAGCGGTGCGCGTCCGGGTAGGAGAACATCCGGCCGAGCAGCATCTTGTCCGGCGACGGACCGATGCCCGGCACGAAGTTCGACGGCTCGAACGAGGCCTGCTCGATCTGCGCGAAGTAGTTCTCCGGGTTGCGGTTCAGCACCAGCCGGCCGACCTTGATCCGCGGGTAGTCGGCGTGCGGCCACACCTTGGTCAGGTCGAACGGGTTGAACCGGTAGTCGGCCGCGTCCTCGTAGGGCATGACCTGGACGTAGAGCGTCCAGCTCGGGGCGTCACCGGACTTGATCGCGTTGAACAGGTCGCGGATGTGGTAGTCCGAGTCCTGGCCGGCCAGCACGTCGGCGTCGGCCTGGGTCAGGAACTCGATGCCCTGGTCGGTCTTGAAGTGGTACTTGATCCAGAACTTCTCGCCGCCCGCGTTCTCCCACAGGAAGGTGTGCGAGCCGAAGCCGTCCTGGTGCCGCCAGGTGCGGGGCAGCCCCCGGTCACCCATCACCCAGGTCACCTGGTGCGCGGACTCCGGCTGCAGGGTCCAGAAGTCCCACTGCATGTTGTGGTCGCGCAGGTGGTTGTCGGCGCGGCGCTTCTGCGAGTGGATGAAGTCCGGGAACTTGATGGGGTCCCGGATGAAGAACACCGGCGTGTTGTTGCCGACGATGTCGTAGTTGCCCTCGGTGGTGTAGAACTTCAGGGCGAAGCCACGCGGGTCGCGCCAGGTGTCCGGAGAACCCAGCTCACCGGCGACCGTGGAGAAGCGCACCAGCGCCTCGGTCTTCGTGCCGGGCTGGAACAGCGCGGCCTTGGTGAACTGGCTGATGTCCTCGGTGATCTCCAGGAAACCGAACGCGCCACCGCCCTTGGCGTGCACCACACGCTCGGGCACCCGCTCGCGGTTGAAGTGAGCGTTCTTCTCGATCAGGTAGTGGTCCTGCAGCAGGATCGGACCATTCGGACCCAGCGTCAGCGAGTGGTCGTCGCTGGCGACCGGGGTGCCCACGTTGTTCGTGGTGTGCCGCGGTTCGGTCACGCTTGCTTCTCCTCTTCGTGGTCTGTGCCGACACCTGCTTCGATGGCGGCCAGGCAGTCCGCGCACAGCCCCCAGAACAGCACCTCTGCCTCGTCGATGGCGAACCCCGCGGTGTGGGACGGCTCCAGGCACGGTGGGGCACCGCGCACGCAGTCGACGTCCTCGGTCCGGCCGCACGTCCGGCACACCAGGTGGTGGTGGTTGTCCCCGGTCCGGGTCTCGTACCGGGCCGGATGACCGGCCGGCTCGATCCGCCGGACTAAGTGGACCCTGGTACACGCGTTGAGCACGTCATAGACGGCCTGGGTGGACACCGTGCCCAACCGCGTCCGCACGCCGGCCGACACCTGTTCGGCGGTGGCGTGCGGATGGGCGGAGAGCCACTCCAGCACGGCCAACCGAGGTGCGGTCACCCGCAACCCGGCCCGCTTCAGCCGCTGGCGTGCTCCCTCGGAGTCGAGGCCTGTCCTGTGGGTCATGGCTCCACCAACCTATGGTGTTTTCTGGAGTTAGTCAAGAAAACGAGAAGTTAAGTTTTAACCAGGAAAACTCCTTGCGCCAGTCCACCCGGTCAGGTGACATTCGACCGTGACCCTCGCCCCCTACCTCCGGGTTCTCGCGCTGCCCGGTGTCCGGTCGTTCACCCTGCTCATGCTGTTCGCGCGGATACCCATGGCCGCGTCCGGCATCACCCTCACCCTGCACGTGGTGCTCACGCTGGACCGCGGGTACGCCGAGGCCGGCCTGGTGGGAGCGCTGTCCACGCTGGGCATCGCCGTGGGCGCGCCGCTGCTCGGCCGACTCGCCGACCGGCACGGGCTGCGCCGGCTGCTGCTGATCACCCTGGTCGGCGAGACCGCGTTCTGGCTGGCCGGCCCGCTGCTGCCGTACCCGGTCCTGCTGGCCGTCGCCTTCTTCGGGGGCCTGGTCACCCTGCCCGTCAACTCCATCGGCCGGCAGGGCCTGGCCGGCCTGGTGCCCGCCACCGACCGGCGCACCGCGTTCTCCATGGACTCCATGGGCGTTGAGGTGTCCTACATGGCCGGTCCCGCCCTGGGCGTGCTGGTGGTGACCCAGCTGTCCAGCACGGCCGCACTGCTGGGCATCGGCGGGTCGCTGGCCCTGGTCGGCCTGGTGCTCTTCGTGGTCAACCCGCCACTGCGGGGCGAGCACGAACTCGGCGACCCGGCACCGGCCGCCGACACGCCCACCGGCCGGCTGGGCTGGCTGTCCGGCGGCATGATCGCCGTCCTGGTCAGCGCGGTCGGCGCGACCTTCGTGCTGACCGGCACCGAGGTGGCCACCGTGGCCGCGCTGCGTGAGGCCGGCGACGTGGACTGGACCGGCCTGGTGGTCATCTGCATGTGCCTGGCCTCGCTGGTCGGCGGGTTCCTCTACGGCGCCCAGCCCAGGGCCGTGCCGCCCGCCGTGCTGGTGGGCCTGCTCGGCCTGCTGCTCGTGCCGGTCGCCCTGGTCAGCGGCCACTGGTGGGTCTACGCCCTGGCGCTGATGCCCACCAACCTGATGTGCGCCCCGGCGATCGCGGCCACCTCCGAGGCGGTGACCCGGTACGCCCCGGTCGCCGTGCGCGGCATGGCCATGGGCCTGCAGTCCTCGGCGCTGACCCTGGGCACGGCCATCGGCTCGCCGCTCATCGGCGCGATCGTCGACCACACCGGGCCGGCCGCGGGCTTCGCCGTGGCCGGGACGTGCGGGGTGGCCCTGGCCGCCGTGGCCCTGCTGCTCACCCGCTGGCAGGCCAGGACCTCGGCGGATGTGAGGATGCCCGCATGAGCACCACCCCGACCTTCGTCCTCGTGCACGGCTCCAACGCCAACTCGTTCGGCTGGGCGCCGTTGCAGCGGGAGTTGGCTCTGCTCGGCCACCGCTCCCTGGCCGTGGACCTGCCCGGCCACGGCGCCGGCGCCCACTTCCCCGCCGCCTACCAGGCGCCGCAGGACCCGGCCGAGCTGGCCACCACCCCGTCGCCGCTGGCCGGGCTCACCCTGGAGGCCGGGGTCGAGCACGTCATCGACACCCTGCGCCGGGTCCGCGAGCACGGCCCGGTCGTGCTGGTCGGGCACAGCCGGGGTGGCCTGGTCATCACCCAGGTCGCCAACACCGCGCCGGAGTTGGTCGACCGGCTGGTCTACATCTCGGCGTGGTGCTGCGTGGACCTGACGGTCGGCGAGTACATGCAGACCCCGGAGTACGCGACCAGCGCGCTGGCCCACACCGCCGGCGTGCTCGTCGGCAACCCCGCCGAACTGGGCGCGCTCCGGATGAACTGGCGCACCGCCGACCCGGAACTGCTCGCCGCGTTGAAGACCGCGATGCTGGCCGACGGCACCGACACCGAGTTCCGCACCTACCTGAACCTGCTGGAGCCCGACGAGATCCTCAGCGCGGGCGAGGACCACCAGGGCCGGGCCGACACCTGGGGCCGGATTCCGCGCAGCTACATCCGGCTCACCGGCGACACCTCCATCCCGCTCGCGCTGCAGGACCGGTTCATCAAGGAGGCCGACGCGCTGACCCCGGACAACCCGTTCGACGTGCACTCCGTGGACAGCAGCCACGTCCGGTTCCAGCTCCACCCGGCCGAGACCGCCGCCATCCTGGCCGGCCTGGCCCCCGCCGGTAACTGAGTCACCCGGAGGACGGGCCGGCCGGCCACCACGCCCAGCTGGCCCGTTCACCCACTTTCTCGTCCACACTGGACAGACAGAGCGGACAGCGGGTAACACCCTCGGTGCTGTCGAGCCTGGTCGAGTTGGCGGTGGTGAGCACCCTGGTGCAGACCGCGTCGAGATAGCCCTGGCTGTCACCGCCGGCCTGAGCGGCGGGCACCGCGTGCGCCCTGCCCCCACGTGCGTCCAGGAACCACACGTGCCCCTCGTCCGATGTGGACGGTTGGTTCATCTGGCAGTCCTTTGCCCGGCGTGGTTCGGCTGCTCACCTCGGCGACGTCAGCGCGACGTGTTGGTAGCCCTTGGCCTTCTCGTAGCATGCGGCGCAGGTCCACCACAGCCATTCCCCCTTGGTCGGCTCGTGGTCGGGCATGACGGTGACGTGACCGCACAACGTGGTGACGGGGGTGTCGCGGGCGAGCGTGTCGCCAGGAATCGCGTGCCGCTGGTGGTCCAGCGGCATCCACCGGAACGTCCTCACCTCGGCCGGCACGGTCATCACCGGCTCCGTCCACGCCGGACCAGCAGCCGCAGCAGGTCCAGGTGCCAGTGGCCGCACCAACACCAGCGCGGTTCCCGAACCCAACCGAAGCGCTCCGCCAACTGGCCGCGCCACGAACCCAACCAGCGGAGCTGCGCCTTGTAGGCGTCGTCGTAGCACCGATACCCGCGTCGCCACCGCATCACGCCGCCTGCTCCAGGCAACGCAGCATCGCGGTGAAGGGATGGGCGGGCGCGGGGTGCAGCGGCCCACTCCACCCCGCGTGCCGACCGCACCACGGGCAGGATGAGTGGGTCTGACCAGGCGCGATCAGCCGTCGCGGCTGCCTCTGCACGGTCGGGCGCTCGACATTCCGCTGGCCGCTCACACCGCGCGCCCGTGTCCCGAGCCAGTCCAGAAACGCGGTGAACCCGGTGTAGAGCAGCACGGCGAACACGAAGTGCATCACCGTGTAGCCGACCACGAACAGCACGGTTGACACGTTCATCTCCCTGAAGGCGACGGGAAGCAGCAGGACGGAACCGCCGGACAGATGACGGCACATGCCGGCCTGCCACTCCGGCTAGTTGGCGGTTCTCCCCGCCAACCCACTTGCCCCGACCTGAACGCTTCGGAGGCAGACCCCAGCTTGATCTCCAACAGCGAACCAAGGCAAGAAAATCTAGAAACATACGAGAAACATCAGTCGATCGGGTGACATATACCCAGGAGGACTAGGGAGGACCGCGCGGAGAAATTTGAGAATCGCCGCCAGCAGCTCTGGTACCCGAGGCCAGTGGTTCTCAGGACGCTGATGCTCGGCCCTAGCTGGGATCGAACCTGCTTGGCCACCCAGCGAGGACGTCTACCTGCTCGACAACGCGCCTCTCGCGGTTCGTCATCTCGCGAGGGACGCCCCGCTAGCGCCGGGATAGTCTCCGATGCCGACACCGTTGCTCGGTACCCGCGCAGCGGAGTAGCTACGGCGAGCAAGTGGCACCGCTTCCGCACAGCGCGAACAGACACGTAACGAGGAGACCGTGGCCAGCCTTGACAAGCGTCGCGTCGAGTTCGGTGACCGCCTCCGACACCTGCGTGACCAGGCAGGCATGTCCGGCCGACGCCTTGCGGAGGCCCTTGGCTGGGCACCGTCAAAGATCAGCAAGCTGGAAACAGGCAAACAACTCGCCACCGACTCTGACGTGATCGAGTGGTGCCGCGCTACGGGCGCGCCAGAGTCGGTCCGGGAAGAACTCCGGGACGCCCTGCGGGACCTGAAGGTCTCCTACGAGACCTGGCGCAGCCAGTTGCGGGACGGCGGCTTCCGATCGCGTCAACAGCAGAGTGCGGATATCGAGAAGACTGCCACAAAGATACGCGCAGTCGAATTCGGCGTGGTACCTGGACTCGTCCAGATCCCAGAATACGCTCGCGAGGTGTTCGCCATCCACTCGGACCTACTGGGTCTCGATCGCGATCTGGACGAAGCAGTCTCGGTTCGAATGGCTCGACAACAGGTTCTCTACGAACCAGGAAAGCAGATCGAGATCTTGGTGGCCGAGTCAGCGCTGCGGTATCCGGTAGCCTCAGCCAGTGTAATGCTGGCACAGATTGACAGACTCATCTCAATCATCGGTATTCGCTCCATCCGCCTCGGCATAATTCCCCTGAACCGACGCCTACCCATCATGCCCATGCACGGCTACTGGGTCGTGGACGACCTGGTGCTGACCGAGACGATAGTCGCGGAAATCAAGAGCACCGAGCCGAGCGAGGTCGAGGCGTACAACAAGCTGACAGACCAGCTGTGGACAGTCGCCGTGGAGGACGCCGAGGCACGCGCTCTGCTGCACCAGATCGCGAATGACACCTCCACCTTTTCATGAACCAACCCAGTTGGGTGACATAATCATGGACATGAGCGCAGTCAGGTTCAGAAACTGGAGAAAGTCGAGCTTCAGCGGAGGAGCTGGACAGTGCGTTGAGTTGGCGCACAACACCACCCAGATCGCGGTCCGGGACAGCAAGAACCCCACCGGCCCGATGCTGACCTTCGCCCAGACCGAACTAATCAGACTGATCAGCGCACTCAAGACAGACCGCTTATCCAGCTAACCCGTCAAGGTCAGGAGACCCGGCACGCGACACATTCATCGTAATGGCTAAAAAAGGACTGCATGCCTGGTGGCATGTGCATCCGCCGGGACGTGCTTCGGGCTCGATCGAAGAGGCGGTTGTCAGCACGCCCGAGGACGTCGAGCGCCTGGTGGCCGCCCTCGCCCAACCCGACGCTGACGACGCCTACGTCACGCACCTGGCCCGACCAAGCGTGGTGACGCCGCTCGTGAGCGAGGAAGAGGTGCCAGATCACGTCGTCCACCTGGCGGTTCGTGATGGCTGGGGCTATTTCACCTATGCCGGGGACGCCGCCGGATGGCCAGCTGGCTTCACCGGCCACCCACAGGGCGACCCGCGTTCGCCAGGCACGCATGGCTCCTACGGCGAGTACTCGGCCGGCAGTGGGCTGTCCATTCCAGTGTTCACCAGACTGCTCACCGACTTCCTGGTCAGCGCGGAACTGCCGACGTGGATTCACTGGATCAGCGAGGACGGGCCGGCCGAACCGTGACGGGGTGCGGGGCCGCGCCACCCGTGGGTGGGCCTGCTGGGCGGGCGGCCCCGGTCTCGTCGCCCGGTCCGGTCAGCCGCGCTGGCCGGTCAGCGTTCCCGCGGCCACGGGCAGGGACACCGAAGTGCCGGTCAGGTCCACGGTGAGCGTGGGCCGCTGGCTGGGCGCGACGAACCAGTCCGCGTCGGTTCCCCCGATCACCAGGCCGATCCGGTGTCCGGCCGGCACCACGTGGTCCTGTGTGGACAGTTGCACGGTGACCGAGTAGAACTTCCCTGGCCGCAGCGGGAGCTGGTGCTCCAGCGAGGCGTGGTGGCCGATGTCCGCCCACCCCTCGGACACGATCTCGTAGTCCACCTGGGTGGTCGCGGTGTCGGTGTCGAGGTAGCAGGCGCTGTCCGCCTGAGTGCTCTCGCCCCAGCACGACCTGGTCTCCAGGGTGGTGATGCCCTGCCCGGGCCCTCGATGATCGCGGATGGTGGCCGGGCCGTAGTCGACCACGGCCACCCCGATCCGAGCCCGGGGCGTGGTGCTGGCGACCGTCACGGTGGCCGAGCCCGTGCCGGCCATGCGGACGTCGCTGGTCAGCGGCGCACTGGTGAACAGCGTGCGCGTGGTGGACGCGGTGGTGGGCTCGCTCGCCCACTGGTACATGCCCAGTGCCGGGTCGTCGGTGAAGGACTCGGTCGCCGGGCCGGCCGGCGCCACCGGGCCCAGCGTGCCCAGGCCGGGGACGCCGCCCGGGCCCGGCCACAGGGTTTCGCGCCGGGTGCCGGCCGGTGGCCACCGCTGTTCGTCCACCCACTGGCCCGGGCTGTGTTCGATGCGCACCGGCGCCTCGGTGTCGATGCCGTTGGGCACGTCCAGCAGCCAGCGGTCGAACCAGCGGTGCAGCGTGTCGACGTAGTCGGCGCGGCTCAGGTCGAACGGGTCGACATGGCCGGCCTGGCTGAGCCAGAGCTTGCGCGGCACGTTGTTGGCGGCCAACGCGTCCCACCACCGGCCGAACTGCAGCGGGCGCACCGCCACGTCACCGAATCCCTGCACCGCGAACACGCTGGCGCGCACCTTGTCCGCGCTGAGCGTGTAGTCGCGCTGCCGCCAGAACGCGTTCCAGTCGCCGTTGTTCCCGCCGAGTTCCTCCAGCCGGTCGAGGAACGGCGCGCACAGTTCCTCCTGCCTCGGGTTGAGCAGCCCGGGCGGCCCACTGGACTGCGGGTAGCCGAACCAGGCGCCGTCGGCGTTGAACACGTCGTAGTAGGAGCTGACCGCGGCCACCGGGACGATCGTGCGCAGGCCGGCAACGCCGGTCGCGGCCACCCCGTTGGCGATCGTGCCGTCGGCGGACTTGCCGATCATGCCGACCGCTCCGGTGGCCCAGGTGGCCGACACCCGCTCGGTGCCGTCCACCGTGCGGTAGGCCCGCGCCCTGCCGTTCAGCCAGTCGATCACGGCCCGCCCGGAGGCCACGGTGGCGCGGCCGCCGCCGTCCGGACAGCCGGTCGACCGGTTGCTGCCCACCTCGTCGACCAGCACGACGGCGTACCCGCGCGGCACGAAGTAGTTGTCCAGGAACAGGGGGAACCCGGTGGGTGTCCCGTCCGGCGCGTAGGTCTTGCGCTGTGCCTCGTTGCCCCGCCCGCAGCAGGCGTAGTACGGACTGACATCCATGATCACCGGCACCCGCTGCCCCCGCGCGGCCGGCTCGGCCGGGCGGATGATGTCCGCGGCCACCCGGTCCCCCACCCCGTCCCGGTCGAGGTCCATGCCGATGTCCACCCACACCGACTCCCGGACCGCGCCCGCGTAGGAGAACACCGGCTGGGTCACCCCACCACCGAGCACGAAGGCCGGCGGCGCCGCGTCCGCCGTCCCACCGACCGCCGCGGGCAGCACCACCGCCGCCAGCACCGCGAGGGCGCGAGCACGCCACCGCGTCCGCTCTGATCGCAACATCAGCGCAGTATCAGCGCCGACCGCCCAGCGGTCCAGAGTTGATCTCGTGAACGCCAGGCGACTCAGGGTGACCCGGACCGCTGTGGCCGCAGTCGGGGCACCCCGCCCTTGCGACCGATGCCGAAGGCGATCCGGTACACGTCAGGCAGGTCGAGCTTGCCGTTGGCCCGCTGCGTCATGACGCCGAGGTCCATGAGTTCCTGGATCAGCCCTGCGTAGTCCTCGTGCCGGGGCCCGGTGGGCAGCTGTTTCTCGTCGCTGATCTCGTGCGCTGCCTCGACCAGGCGAGCACTCAGGCCCTCTGCCGTCCACTTGGCGACGACCTCGTCCTTCTCGATGGGCACCTGGCAATCGCGCAGCGGGTGGATCGCGGTCCGCACCCAGGGGATGTCCTCGCTGATCTCGTTCACCCGGGTCTGCGACGCCAGTTGCACACCCTTTCGGATCGCGTCCCAGTGCAGCGCGAACTCGTGGTGTGCGAACCGGTCTCCGGTCTCCTCGGTGGCGGCACTCAGCGCGATGAGGAAACTCCGCGGGCTGACCTGGCCTTGGCCGTCTGCCAAGTGGTTCGGCAACCAGGTGTAGGTGTGTCCCTTGCGGTGGTCCTTTCCCATGTACGGACCAGCGATCTGACTGATCAGCTTCTTCTGCTCGTCCTGGTCCCCGACGATCTCCCGGGGCGGCACGTACCGCCCCAGGTCATGTCGCCACCGCCCGGTCGAGCTTCGGAAGTGCTCCGCACTGGGATGTGCCGAGTTACCCAGGACGTTGAACAGCAAGCCGTAGAGGTTTGTCGGCGACCAGGTCAGACTGGTTGCGTTGGCGGAGAGCTTCGACGCGTCCGGGAAGTTGAGCAAGGCGTCGTCGAACATGTCGTGCCTGATGAACACCTTGGCGCGCAGGTGCGATGTGGTGGTCCGCAGTTCCAGGGCGAGCTTCAGGATTCCCACGACGAGGCGGTCGGCCTGCCGCCGCTCAGGATGCAGGCGTTCCAGGGCGTCGAAGAGGAGCAACTTGGTCACGCCCTCCTCGGCCGCTTGCTGGTTTGCCCTGGACAGCGCTTGGTCAACCGCTTCGGGGTTGTCCCGAAGCCATGCGACGCGCGCGTCCCAACTCCCCATCGACCGCACCGGTTCGGCACCCAACGCGTTGAGCACCACCGTGGTCCAGATGTCCTCCGGCTGGCACGACGCGGCCAGCAACGAGTTGAGGACACGCTGACTGGGGTAGGACTCGGGATTCAGGTTGAGCCCGTAACCGGGCAGCGCCTTGATCTTGTTCAGCCTCTTGAACTGGTATTCGTCGGCGGCGAGCCGACGCAGGGTCTCGTCCTGGAGTGCCTTGAACCAGACCGTCTTGCCGACGCCACGAGCACCACGCACCACTGTTACGTCCGGGTCGAGCGCGATCCGGTGTCCCTCCGGGGTGAACAACGACTCCGGTTTCGGCTCGAAAGAGGTGTCCGCGTCCTGCGCGATCGGCAGCGCGTCACGCAACAGTTCGCGGTACTCGTGGGGACGTAGTGGCATCACAGTTCCTCACCGACAACAAGCTGCGCCGCCAACTCAAGAAACTTCTCGTACGCAGCGAAAATGAGCGGCTCCGCGTACCAGTTCGGCCGGGCAACGGGATTCAGACCAACCAGATCGCCGTGGAAGAGGATCGGCAGCGGCCAATGCGGGCCATCCTGATCGTCAGGGGCGAAGTTGAAAGCACCGGTGTCGCCGCCCCCGACGTCATCATAGAGCGTGTCGGCGAAACACTCCTGCGCGTGATCAATAAAGTTCGACAGATAGTTCTTGTCGCTGGCCGGCACCAGCGCGGCAACCATCTGCAACCTCTTCCGGATGTCCGGTGCGGTTCCACTGCGCAGCCACTGCGCGAACAGGGAGCGATATCCGGCCCAGGTCTGCGGATTGTCCACGGCGAACAGCAGACTGAGGCCGCTCAGCTGAGTGATCGCCACCGCGGCGATGTCGTGAATGCCCGCTCGGCTGTCCAGCAACACCACGTCTGGTTTTCGACTGAGGCGCTCGACCTGGTTCTCACACGCGTTGATGGCCGCGCGCAGTCGATCCCCGAACCGCTGACCGGGAAGATCGGTGTAGACGCGGTTGAGCTTGGCCAGGTAGTCGTACTCCGGCCTTGGCTTCCCGCTCGCCGGCGCCAGCCACACCTCGCCGTTTCCCCGGACATGCGGCACCTGGACGCGGGTCACCAGGTCCAGCGAGTCCGCGTTGCCCACGGCCGCTTCCACCAGGTGGTCCACGATGCCGTACAGGGGAAGCTGCTCGGTTTCGCGCAGCAGGGCGCCGACACCCGGTGATTCCAGATCCAGGTCCACGACCAGCACGCACCTGCCGGTGGCCGCCAGGTGCTGGGCGAGCATGGCGGTGGCGGTGGACCGACCAACACCGCCCTTGAAGCCGTACAGGGTGACGCGGCGTTCCACTGCTTCGTCGAGGCGGTCGGGGCGGGTCCAGTCGGCGCCGACCACCCCGCGTTCCAGTGTCCACAAGCGACCAGGGCCGTCCGGGTTCTGCCAGAGCGCGACGCGGTCAGGAGACTTCAGCACCAGGTCGACGTCGAACAGGTCGTCGGCGGTGTGCACCGCACCGGCGAACGCACCGGCCGCGCCACGAAGTCGATCCGCCAGGTCGGACGGCAGTTGGGTGGCGTCCGGTGCGTCAACCACCAGGCTGAGCCGGCCCAGCATGTCCCGCACCAGCACCACGTCGAAACCCTGTTCGGCCGTTTCCCTGGCCAATCCACACCCCTGCGACCAGGCCCTGTCAAAGTGAACCGTCATGGCACCTGTCCATTGATCTGCGCCTGCGCATAAATCGCGATGATGTTCCTGGCGACTTCCAGTAATTCCCGCACCCGCGCGGCTGATATATGCCTACCGTCACTGTAACGTTCATTAACGTTCCACCGGTGCAGGCTGAACGGGTTCGACGCCTGGATCAGGGGTAGGAATTGCGCGCCCCCGCGACCCTGGGCAACCATGCCGATGAGGTTCCACACCCCGGGTAGGTGCCGGAATTCCCTGTTGGGCAGGTCGCGGTGCGTGGGAGGCCCGTTGGGGTTCACCTCGCCTCCCAGGTACTCGACCAGAATTGCTTTCAGTGCGCATTCGGCGGCGAAGCCGGCCAGGTGGTCGGCGTTGGCGAGTCGGCCCGCGTCGTGCAGGAACACCGCATCGGCGTGGTGGCGGCGCGCCGCCAGCGCGAAGGTCTGGTTTGGCCCGGGCACCGACACAGCGTACTGGTCAAGATCGGTCACGATCTGTGTGCGGAGTCAACCGGTGTGGACGGCCAGGTCGGACAGGGCGTGGTAGGCGCGTTCGACCAGGGGGCGGGTCTTGGCCAGGTGGGCGGCGGCCTCGGCGTCGGGGGTGATCACCTCGGTGGGCACGACCAGGTCGGCGGCCTGGCGCAGGGAGGACAGCTCGCCGAGGGCGCGCCAGGCCAGCAGGGCCGCGCCCACGCCGGAGCCCTCGCTGTCCTCGGCCAGTTCGAGCCGCTGGTCCAGGGCGGCGGCCAGCACCTTGGCCCACACCGGGCTGCGGAACGCGCCGCCGGTGGCGCGGACGCTGCGCACGTCCAGGCCGGTGGCCCGGACGGCGTCCAGGACCAGGGCGATCTGCTGGCCGACGCCCTCGATCAGCGCGCGGGTGATCTGCGCGCGGCCCTGTTCCCGGCGCAGGCCGACCAGCACGGCCCTGGGGTCGGGGTCCCACCACGGGGCGCGCTCGCCCAGCAGGTAGGGCAGGGCGAACAGGCCGCCGGCGCCGGTCGGCACCCGGTCGGCCTCGGCCAGCAGGTCGGCCACGGGCACGCCGAAGGTGTCCGCGGCCCACTGGGCGACCACGCCGCCGTTGCTGACCGCGCCGCCCACCACCCACAGGCCGTCGCCCACGGCGTAGCAGAAGGTCCGGCCGCGCTCGTCAACGCCGGGGTGGTCGCGGACCACGCGCAGCGCACCGCTGGTGCCCATCGACAGCGCGGCCATGCCAGGCAGCACCGCGCCGACGCCCAGGTTGGCCAGGGGGCCGTCACCGCCACCGGCCACCACCGGCAGGCCAGCGGGCAGGCCGAGGGCAGCGGCGACGGGCGCGGCCAGGGCGAGCACGGTGGTGGGCGCGACCAGCTCGGGTAACCGGTCCTCGGTGATGCCGGCGACGGCCAGCGCGTCGGGGTGCCAGGCCAGCCGGTGGATGTCCATCAGGCCGATGCCCGAGGCGTTGGAGTGCTCGGTGACCAGCCGGCCGGTCAGCCGGTGCAGCACGAAGTCCTTCAACCCGACCCAGTGGCCGACCCGGCGGGTGAACTCCGGTTCCTGCTCGGCGAACCACATCAGCTTGGGCAGCGGCGCGAACGGGTGCACGGGCGTGCCGGTGGCCCGGTGCAGCCGCGTGCCCTGGTCGCTGGCGCGCAGCCGGGCGGCCTGGGCGGTGGCGCGGTTGTCGGCCCAGCTCAGCGAGCCACCCAGCGGGTTGTCCTCGGCGTCCAGCGGGAGCAGCGTGTGCATGGCGCCGGTGAGCACCAGGCCGACGACCCGGGCGTTGCGGGCCGCGCAGGTGGTCACGGCCTCGGCCAGCGCGCGCAGGGCCACGGCCAGGACCTGCTCGGGGTCGTGCACGGCCTGGCCGGGCCGATCGGTGCGCAGCTGGTAGCCGTGCTCGGTCAACGTCAGTACCTCGGCCTGCCGGCTGACGGCGACGACCTTTGTCGCCGTGGTTCCGAGGTCGACCGCGAGTACGACGTCTGTCATGCGCCGGACGTTACCCATCTCGTGAGGCGACAGCGAGCGAGCATCGCAACGAGCGACAGCGGGCGAGGAGCGGAGCGGGCGCGCGGCCGCGCCGGCCACCACCTGTCGGGAAAAGCACCGATGGGCCGGACGCCGGGGTCAGCGGCGCCCGACCCACCGGTCGAACAGGGGAACAGCCCAGGTCAGCGGGCTGCCACGACCTGCTCGGCGATCTCGTAGGTGTTCAGCGCGGCACCCTTGCGCAGGTTGTCGCCGCACACGAAGAAGTCGAGCGTGTTGGGGAAGTCCAGCGCCTGGCGCACCCGGCCCACGTAGGTGGGGTCACCGCCGACCACGTCGGCCGGGGTGGGGAAGCGGCCCTGGGCCGGGTCGTCCACCAGCACCACCGACGGCTGCGCCGCGAACACCGCGTGCGCCTGGGCCACGGTGACCTCCCGGTCGAACACCGCGTGCACGGACAGCGAGTGCGTGGTCACCACGGGCACGCGCACGCAGGTCGCCGAGACCTTCAGGTCCGGGATGCCCAGGATCTTGCGGGACTCGTTGCGGACCTTCAGCTCCTCGCTGGACCAGCCGTCGTCCTTGACCGACCCGGCCCACGGCACCACGTTCAGGGCCAGCGGCGCCGGGAACGGCGAGTCCGCCTGGCCCAGCCCGGCCGCGGCCAGTGCCTCGCGCACGTCACCGCCGCGCACCCCGAGGTCCTTGCCGGCCACCGCGGCCAGCTCCGCGTAGAGCCGGTCGATGCCGGACTGGCCGGCGCCGGAGGCCGCCTGGTAGGAGGCGACCACCAGCTCGCGCAGCCCGAACTCGCGGTGCAGCGCGCCGAGTGCGGCCATCATCGACAGGGTGGTGCAGTTGGGGTTGGCGATGATCCCGCGCGGCCGGTCGGCCACGGCGTCGGCGTTCACCTCGGGCACCACCAGCGGCACGTCCGGGTCCATCCGGAACGCGCCGGAGTTGTCCACGGCCACCGCGCCCCTGGCCGCGGCGATCGGCGCCCACTGCGCGGACACCTCGTCGGGCACGTCGAACATGGCCACGTCCACGCCGTCGAACACCTCGGGGGCCAACGCCTGGACGGTCAGCTCCTGGCCGCGCACGGTGATCCGCTTGCCGGCGGAGCGGGCCGAGGCGATCAGCCGGATCTCGCCCCAGGGCACCTCGGGCCGGCCGTTGATGATGTCCACCATCACGCTGCCCACCGCGCCGGTCGCCCCGACCAGCGCGAGCACGGGTCCGGTCCCGCCCATCAGCGACCACTCCCCGCGTACACCACGGCCTCCTCGTCGCCGCCCAGCTCGAACGCGTCGTGCAGCGCGCGCACCGCGTCGTCGAGCTGGGTGTCCCGGCAGATCACCGAGATGCGGATCTCCGAGGTGGAGATGATCTCGATGTTCACCCCGGCGTCGGCCAGCGCCGCGCAGAAGGTGGCGGTGACCCCGGGGTGCGAGCGCATGCCCGCGCCGATCAGCGACACCTTGCCCACGTGGTCGTCGTAGAGCACCTGGTCGAAGCCGATCTCGCCCTTGGCCTTCTCCAGGCTGGCCACGGCCTTGGGGCCGTCGTCCTTGGGCAGGGTGAAGGTGATGTCGGTGCGACCGCTGACCGCCTGCGAGATGTTCTGCACCACCATGTCGATGTCGATCTCGGCGTCGGCCACGGTCCGGAAGATCTTGGCGGCCACGCCTGGGTGGTCGGGCACCGCGGTCACGGTGACCTTGGCCTCGGAGCGGTCGTGCGCCACCCCGGTGATCAGGGCTTGTTCCACGGGAAGGTCCTCCACTGAGCCGGACACCAGCGTGCCGGGCTTGTTGCTGAACGACGAGCGGACATGGACGGGGACGCCGTAGCGGCGGGCGTACTCCACGCAGCGCAGCATCAGCACCTTGGCGCCGCAGGCCGCCATCTCCAGCATTTCCTCGTAGGTGATCGTCTCCAGCCGCCTGGCGTTGGGCACGATCCGGGGGTCCGCGGTGAACACGCCGTCGACGTCGGTGTAGATCTCGCACACGTCGGCCTTGAGCGCGGCGGCCAGGGCCACGGCCGTGGTGTCGGTGCCGCCCCGGCCGAGCGTGGTGATCTCGTGGCTCTCCTGGCTCACGCCCTGGAAGCCGGCAACGATGGCGATCGCCCCGCTGTCCAACGCGTCCTGGATGCGGCTCGGGGTCACGTCGATGATCCGGGCCTTGCCGTGCACGGCCGTGGTGATCACGCCGGCCTGCGAGCCGGTGTAGGAGCGGGCCTGCGCGCCGAGCGAGTGGATGGCCATGGCCAGCAGCGCCATGGAGATCCGCTCCCCGGAGGTGAGCAGCATGTCCATCTCACGGGCCGGCGGCACCGGCGCGACCTGGCGGGCCAGGTCGAGCAGTTCGTCGGTGGTGTCGCCCATCGCGGACACCGCGACAACCACGTCGTGGCCGGCTTTCTTGGTCTGAACAATCCGCTCGGCTACTCGTTTGATCCGCTCGGCGCTCTCCACCGAGGAACCGCCGTACTTCTGGACGACGAGCGCCACTGTCCAGACCTCCTCACCGGCCGGTTACCAGCCGTTAACAGCGTTGGCGCATTTCACACGCAGCGTACCCGCGTCAGCGAACCCCGTAGGCCGCTCGTGACGGGCACTACTCTCAAGAAAGCAAGCACAGCCGGCAGTAGGAAGGATCGGGGTGTCGGCGACAGGAGCGACCGAGGCTGCCGACGGCGCTGGGCCACCAGTGACCGGGGCCAGCGCAGGAGAACCGGAGCGGGCCAGGACGGGCACCGCCCACGTGCCGCCGACCACGGGCGGACCAGCGCCCAGAGCCGCCAGAACCGCGCCGGCGCCGGCGCCGGCCACCGCACCCACCGCACCCACCGCGCTCACCGCACCCACTTCCCGGCCGGGCCTGCGCGAGTGGTTCACCGAGCGCACCGGCCGGTGGAACCAGTACCGGGTCGCCCTGCTGGCCGCGCCCGCCCTGCTGTACCTGGTGATCCGGCAGATCGGCCTGCTCGTGCTCGGCTGGATGGCCGACGGCAACAAGGTGTCCGTGGTCTCGGCGCTGACCTCGTGGGACGGCCAGTGGTTCCTGGGCATCGCCCAGGGCGGCTACCAGGGCGTGCCCAGCGGGCTGGTGGACGCGTTCGGCCGGCGCAGCGACGAGACGCCGATGGCCTTCTTCCCCGGCTACCCCACGCTGGTGCGCTGGGTGGCCGAGCTGCCCGGGCTGTCCCTGGTCGGCGCGGCGTTCGTGGTGAGCCTGGTCAGCGGCGTGGTGTGCGCCTACGGGCTGCACCGGCTGGGCCAGCGGGTGACCGGCGGCTCGCGCCGGGCCGGCCTGCTGCTGGTCGCGCTGTTCGCGGCCTCGCCGATGGCGATCGTGCTGTCCATGACCTACTCGGAGGCCACGTTCTGCGCGCTGGCCGCGTGGGCGCTGGTGGGGGTGGTGGAGCGGCGCTGGCTGCTGGCCGGGCTGTGCTGCCTGGCCGCCGGCCTGGTCCGGCCGACGGCCGCCGCGCTGGTGGTCGCCGTGGGGCTGGCCGCGCTGGTCGCGGTGATCAGGGGCCGGGACGGCTGGCGGCCGTGGGTGGGTGGCGCCCTCGCCCCGCTGGGCCTGCTCGGCTACCTGGGCTACGTGGCTAGCCAGACCGGGCAGCTGGACGGCTGGTTCGCGGTGCAGCGGCGGGGCTGGGCGTCCCGGTTCGACCTGGGCGCGGCCACCTGGAAGTTCGGCCTGGACATCCTGACCGCGCCGCGCTCGGTGCTGGAGCTGACCACGGTGTGGCTGCTGATCGGCGCGGTCGCCCTGGTGGTGGTCAGCCTGCGGCGGCGGATCCAGTGGCCGCTGGTGGTCTACGGGCTGGGCGTGCTGGTGATGGACGTGGGGTCCAACGGCCTGATGAACTCCAAGGCGCGGCTGCTGCTGCCGGCGTTCACCCTGCTCATCCCGGTGGCCGTGGGCCTGGCCAGGCGGCGGCCGACCACCGCGCTGACCCTGGCCGCGTTCGTGGCCCTGTTCAGCGCCTGGTTCGGCGCCTACTCGATCACCGCCTGGCCGTACGCGATCTGACGCCCGCCGCCCGGGCCCGGGTCAGATCCAGCGCCCGTGCACGCCCAGCGGGTTCAGCGGGACGTCGCCCAGGTACGGGCCGGCCAGCGTCTGGTACTCCTTCTCGATGTCCTCGGCGAGCACCGCCAGGTAGCCCCAGGGGATGTCGTGCACGTGGTCGCGCATGCCGGTGAGGTGGGTCCGGGCCCGGACCGCGTCCTCGGCCAGGGCGAAGGCCGCGCCGAACAGGTTGTGCGCCTCCAGGGTGCGCGGGTGCGGGGCGGGGTTGGCCATCCACCGGTCGGCCGCGGCCTGCAGTTCCGGCCGCACCTCGGCGAAGTAGCGCCACTTGACCCGCACCATCTCGTGCGCGTCGCGCCGCTCCAGCGCCTCGGTGTGCCGGTCGAGGAACACCTCGAAGTGGGCCAGCGCCAGCATGGCGGTGACCGGGTCGCCCACCGGCGCCAGTTCGGCCGTGGCCCTGGCGAAGCTGAGCATCTCCTCGTGCGAGCCGCCCCACTTGGCGGCCAGGATCTGCAACCGGTGCCAGTGCGCGGGGAACAGGGTGGGGCAGCGGGTGATCACCTCCCGCCACACCTCGTCCTTCTGGTCCCGGTCCACCTGCAGGCCCATGCCCACGGGCAGCAGCTGGGCCCAGGGCACGGCGTCGGCGGGCAGCAGCTCGGCGGCCTGGTGCAGCGGGCCGACCGCCTTGCGCAGGGTGGCGAAGAACATCTTGAACCGGTCCTCGCCCACGTGCTTGGCCCGGCCACCGCCCCGGATGGCCCACGCCTCACCGATGAACGCGGTCCCGGCCAGCAGCCACAGCTCCGGGTCCTGGTGCCGCCTGGCCAGCTCCACGAGTTCGTCGGCGCCGCCGACCAGGCCGTCGCGCAGCACGCCCAGCCGCAGCGCGCGCAGTTCCGGCTCGTCCCGGCACTCGGCCAGGACGGTGGTGGCCGCGGTGATGTGGCCGTCGGCCACCGCCTGCACGGCCGCGTCGAGTGCGACGTCCTCGTAGGTGTGGTTCCTGATCACCGGCCGCGCGACCGGCGGCTGCTTCGCCCTCCGGCGGAAGATCCCCATCCGGGGAGCGTATTGAGCCGGCAAGCACCCGCGTTGACCTGGGTGCTCACCCCAGCCGGCGCACCACGCGCAGCACGATCGCCCGCAGCACCAGCCAGAACAGCGCGGCGATCCCGTAGTTGACCAGGACCGCCAGGTCGGGGTCGGCGGGCAGGAACAGGTCGTGGAAGCCCAGGGCCAGTGGATCGGCCCAGCCCGCGACGAACCGGGTGATCCCGTTGTCCGGGTTGGCCCCGCCCAGGGTGAGGACCACGTGCGCGACCAGGACCGCCGCGCAGATCACGCCAACCCAGCTCAGCACGCTCGCCACCGCGGCGACGAGCCGCACGCGCACACCCGCGCCCGCGCGGGGCGAGGGGTAATCCTCGTGCTCGGCCATGAGGCGAGTGTGGCACGCGCGACCCCGCTTGGCTACGCGCCAGTAACAACGGTCCGGCCACCCTTTCCCCCACCCGTTCCCGGCTAGTGGCGCCGGCTCACCACCCGGGCCAGCAGGCCGGCCACCAGCAGCCAGAACACCGCGGCCAAGCCGTAGTTGACCAGCACGTCCAACGGCTGGCTGCCGAGTTGGAACAGGCCGGGGAACCACAGCGCGAGCGGCTCGGCCAACTGCCGGACGAGCACGAAGAACGGGTTGTCCGGATTGGCGTTGAACAGCACGAGCAGGATGTAGAGCACTTCGAAAGCGGCGAACACCGTGCCGATCAGTCTGATCACTCTGGCGGCCATGGCCTGCTTCCTTTCGCGCCTTCCGCGGAGCACCTGGTCGGGGACGGGATGGTCAATACCCGCCCCGGCCGGCGACCACACCCGGCCAGGCGGGTCGGCGCGCGCGGCGGGTTCCACCATGTGGACGGTCAACTTCCGCTGCGGGTCGCGCTGTGGTTAGTCTCGGGCCGTGGCGTTCGCCCTCCTGCTTCGCTGCCGCGACGGGGCCTGACTGACCGGCTCCCCGCCGCGGAGTTCAGCGTTGCCGCCGGTCGCTCTCGTGTCGACACCACCGGCCAGCAGGAGTTTCTTCCCATGAGCATCGTGCAGGACAGCTTCGACCCGGACGCGTTCCGCTCCGGCCACGGCGGCATCCGGCAGCCCGCCCGCCCGATCCCCGCCGGGCAGCCCAGCTGGAACCCGCAGCGCGGCAGCAGCATGCCGGTCCACCGCTACCGCCCGTTCCACGAGCTGGTCGAGGCCGTTGAGCTGCCCGACCGGACCTGGCCGGACCGGCGGATCACCACCGCGCCGCTGTGGTGCGCGGTCGACCTGCGGGACGGCAACCAGGCGCTGATCGAGCCGATGTCGCCGGCGCGCAAGCGCACCATGTTCGACCTGCTGGTGCGCATGGGCTACAAGGAGATCGAGGTCGGCTTCCCCGCGGCCAGCCAGACCGACTACGACTTCGTCCGGGAGATCATCGAGGACGGGGCCATCCCCGACGACGTGCACATCCAGGTGCTGACCCAGTGCCGGCCGGAGCTGATCGAGCGGACCTTCCAGGCGTTGGAGGGCGCGCCCCGCGCGATCGTGCACATCTACAACTCCACCTCGGTGCTGCAGCGCCGGGTGGTGTTCCGGTCCGACCGGGACGGCATCAAGAAGATCGCCACGGACGCGGCCCACCTGGTGCTGGACTACGCGGCCAAGTACGCCGAGACCGACTTCCGGTTCCAGTACTCCCCCGAGTCCTACACCGGCACCGAGCTGTCCTACGCGGTCGAGGTGTGCAACGCGGTCACCGAGATCTGGCAGCCCACCCCGGACCGGCCGGCCATCGTGAACCTGCCGGCCACCGTGGAGATGGCCACGCCCAACGTGTACGCGGACTCCATCGAGTGGATGCACCGCAACCTGGAGCGGCGCGACGCGGTGATCCTCAGCCTGCACCCGCACAACGACCGGGGCACCGGCGTGGCCGCGGCGGAACTGGGCTACCAGGCCGGCGCCGACCGGATCGAGGGCTGCCTGTTCGGCAACGGCGAGCGCACCGGCAACGTCTGCCTGGTCACGCTGGGCCTGAACATGTTCAGCCAGGGCATCGACCCGCAGATCGACTTCTCCGACATCGACGCCGTCCGCCGCACGGTCGAGTACTGCAACCAGCTGCCCGTGCCCGAGCGCCACCCCTACGGCGGTGACCTGGTCTACACCGCGTTCTCCGGCAGCCACCAGGACGCCATCAAGAAGGGCTTCGAGGCGCTGGAGGACGAGGCCAAGGCCAACGGGCAGCACGTGGACGACTACCCGTGGGAGGTCCCCTACCTGCCGATCGACCCCAAGGACGTGGGCCGCAGCTACGAGGCGGTCATCCGGGTCAACTCGCAGTCCGGCAAGGGCGGCGTGGCCTACCTGATGAAGACCGAGTACCAGCTGGACCTGCCGCGCCGGCTGCAGATCGAGTTCTCCCGGGTGATCCAGGAGGTCACCGACACCGAGGGCGGCGAGATCAGCCCCAAGGGCATCTGGGACGCGTTCGCCACCGAGTACCTGGACCCGGCCAGCCCGGTGGCGCTGCGCCGGCACACCGTGGCCGACCCGGGCGACGGCCGGCACGAGATCACCGCGGTAGTGCTGGTGGACGGCGAGGAGCACGAGATCACCGGCTCGGGCAACGGGCCGATCGCGGCCTTCGTCGACGCGCTGGCCACGGTCGGCTACGACGTCCGGGTGCTCGACTACGCCGAGCACGCCCTGACCGCCGGCGACGACGCCCAGGCCGCCTCCTACGTGGAGTGCGCGGTCGGCGACAAGGTGCTGTGGGGGGTGGGGGTCAGCGGCTCCACCGTGACCGCGTCGCTGCGCGCGCTGGTGTCCGCGGTCAACCGGGCGTCCCGCTGACCGCTCCGACCAGACCGGCCTGACCAGACCGGCCTGACCAGGGCGGTTCAGGTCAGGCCGGGTCGGGTCCGGGTCAGTCAGGCGGCGTGCTGCTTGGCCCGCTCCGCGTCGGCCCCGTCGGTGTCGGTGGGGTCGTCCGGGGTGTGGTGGCGGGCGGCGCGCCGCCGGATCAGCATGGTGGTGCCCAGGCCGATCAGCACGGCGACGACCAGGCCCACCCAGGAGAACCGCTGCAGCCACTTCTCGGCCACCATGCCCAGGTAGTAGATGACCGCGGTGGTGCCACCGGCCCAGACGATCCCGCCGAGCGCGTTGGCCACCAGGAACCGGCCGTAGCGCATCCGCAGCGCCCCGGCCAGCGGGCCGGCCAGGATGCGCAGCAGGGCCACGAACCGGCCGAAGAACACCGCCCACACGCCGTAGCGGGCGAACAGGTGCTCGGCCTTGGCCAGGTGGGGCGGGCCGAAGTGCTTGGGGAACTTGCGGCCCAGCCAGGCCAGCAGTGGCCGGCCGCCGCGTTTGCCGATGACGTAGCCGATCGAGTCGCCGATGATCGCGCCCGCACTGGCGGCCACGCCGACCGCCACCGGGTCGACCAGGTGTTGTGCGGCCATCAGGGACGCGCTGACCAGGACGATCTCCCCGGGGAGGGGAATGCCCAGGCTCTCGATCCCGATCACGCACCCCACGATCAGGTAGATCACCAGCGGGGGTACCGCGTCCAACAACTCAGCAATGTGCACGCCACAACCCGATCTGTCGTCACCTGAGGTCCATGGTGCCAGCACGACGGGGCCTGTCGGCACCAGATGGACAACTGCGACGGCGGCGGGACGGGGAAAGTTCCCGTGTTCGTTGACCGTCGGTCACCCGCGCTGACTGGCGGTCAGCACGCTGACCCTGGGTGACCGGCCGTGCGCGCCAGCCACCGGGACGACCGGCGGGAACAGCGTGCGAGCGGCGGTCCGGACAGCCGGGGCCGTCCGGACCGCCCGGGTCAGCGGGTTCCCCCGCGCGGGTGAGCCAGCACCGCTGGAGCTGGAGTCACCGGGGTCGGGGTCGGGGTCACCGGAACCGGCCGAGCCGGTCCAGCAGGTCGTCCAGCTGGTCGCAGAAGTCGTCCAGCCACGGCAACCCGGTCTGCGGGGTCAGCCGCATCCGCAGCACCTGCGGGTCGTGGTCGCTGGCCTGGTCGGCGAACTCGGCGTTGACGTGCACCACGTCGTAGTCGGTCGCGCCGCGCCGCCCGCCCACCAGGATGTGGTCCAGGACCTGGGAGTTGCCCTCGTAGACGTAGCTGTACCGCTCGGCGGCGGGCAGCGTGTCGATCAGGTCGCGCACGACCCCGCCCCGGGTGAGCGTGTGCAGCGCCTGGGAGAACTGGTAGTCGTTCAGGTCGCCGGCCAGCACCACCGTGGCCCCGGGGTCCACCTCGCGCAGCTGGTCGACGAAGCCGCGCAGCACCGTGGCCTGCTGCTGGCGCTGCACCTCCGAGCCGCGGGTGGGCGGCTGGTAGCGGCCGTGCATGGGCTGGTCGCCGCCCTTGGACGCGAAGTGGTTGGCCACCACGAACACGGTGCGCCCGCGGAAGACGAACTCGCCGGCCAGGGGCTTGCGGCTGTCCTGCCAGGCCGCGTTGGCCGGGTCGATCCGACCGGGCGAGATCGACAGGGCCGCGCGGTGTCCGGTGCGCACCACCGAGACCGGGGTGCCGGCGTCGCCGCCCGGACGGTCCACAAAGGACACCCGCTTGGGGTTGAACAGGAAGGCCACCCGGATGTTGCCGCCCGGCTGGCCGCCGTCGGCCAGGTTCACCGGGTCGATCTGCCGCCACTGGTAGGCGGGGCCGCCGGCGGCCCTGATGGCGTTGGTGAACTTGGTCAGCGTGACGTCGGCGGCGACCACCCCGTCGTTGGTCGGCCCGCTGTTGTCCTGGATCTCCTCCAGGGCCAGCACGTCCGGGCTGGCCAGGTTGGTCACCACGGCCCTGGCCAGCCGGTCGAACTTGGCCTGGTCATCGGCCGGGGACAGGTTCTCCACGTTGTAGGTGGCCACGGCCAGCTCGCCAGGGCGCTGCCCGCGGGTGGTCTCCGCGGTCAGCCCGCCCGAGACGTGCTTGCCCAGGGTGCTGGCCTCCAGCACGTATCCGCCGTACTGGCTGTAGTCCAGCGGCCCGGCCGTGGTGCCGGCCAGCCGGTCACCCACGTTGGCGGTGGGGAAGCCCTCGCCGGTCGGCGACTCCACCTTCAGCCGGCCGGCGTTGGGCTGGTCGTAGCCCAGGTAGACGGTGCCGCCGCGGGCGCTGGGGTGCTGCTCCGGCTTGGTGGTCACCCACAGCGCCGCGTACCCGTCGGTCGGGCCGACCACGCGGGCGTCGTCCACCCGCAGCAGCATGCCCTCGCGCGACTCGTAGAAGTCCAGCGCGTAGTCGGCCGGCGCCAGCACGGCCTTCTCGATGCTCTCGCCGCCCGCCTCGGGCGCGTAGGCCTCCGGCACGGTGTCCGCGCCGAGCACCTCGGCCGGGGGCAGGGCGTTGCCCGAGGACAGCACAGTCCACTGTGGATTCTTCAGCTCGGTGACGGTCTGGTTGGCGCTCTCCTCGCCGCCCGGCCGGTACTCGCTGACCACGCCGCTGACCCGCACCTGGTCACCGACGCGCGCGCTGGGCGTGGTCGAGCCGGTGAACACGAACAGGCCCTCGCTGGTGCGCGGGTCCGCGTCCGGCTCGGGGTCCTGCAGCCAGAAGCCGCGCGCCGAACCGTGCGAGCGCACCCCGGTCACGATCCCGGGCACGCCGGCCACCGGCTTGCCGTTGAGCGGCGAGATCCGGGTGGTGCCCTGGATGTCGTGCACCCGCACGGTGACCGGCTCGGGCTCGGGCTCCGGGTCGGGGCCCGGTTCGGGCCCGCCGTCGCCCGGGGTCTGGCCGGCCGCGTTGGTCGGGGTGGGCGCACCGGCGGTGAAGTCCGCGGCGTTGTCGTCGGTGTCGGGCCGCAGCGCGCCGCTGGCCGCGTCCACCGTCCTGGCCACCGAGGTGGTGTTGCTGGTCGCGGGCGCCGGGTTGCCCTCGCGCACCGCGGCCGCGCCGTAGCCGACCAGGTCCCGCACCCTCGGGTCGACCGCGCAGTCCTCGGCGGTCAGGCAGGTCAGCGCGTCCGTGCCGGTAACCAGCGCGACCGTGCCGGCCGTGCCGGACATGTTGATCGACCCGGTGGCGTCCGCGGTGGGCAGCGGTGTGCTGCCCCCGCTGCCGCTGGCCTCGGCGACCAGGTAGCGGCCGCCCGGGGCGATCGCACCGGCGAGCCTGGTCACCTGCCACTGGCTGGTCGGCTTGGGGCTGGCCGGCAGGTACTGCACGCTCAGCCCGTCCAGCGCCACCTCGGCGGCACCGGTGTTGGCCAGCTCGACGAAGTCCGTGGTCAGCGTGGCGCCGGAGTTGCCACCGCCGCCGTAGACCTCGGCGATCAGTGCGTCCGTGCTGGCGAGTGGATCACCGGGCAGGCTCGGGTCAGCCCATGCAGCCGGTGGGGAAACCGCGGTCAGGGTCGCGGCGAGCGCGCCGAGCGCGGCTGTGGCCGCACGCCTGGGGCGAGGCGCTGATCTGGCCAACTCGTCCTCCTGGGGGCGAGATCCGGTGGCGAAGTGTCAGCAGATCATCCCCCTTTCGGGTGAATTTGCGGCGACGGCCTGACAACGGTTGACCTGCCATTCCTCGCGCTTGCCAGGGTGCCGGGGAGGGAGGAATTGCCAGCGCAACGACACGTCCCCACCAGGCAGGACGTGCCGGATTCAGCCGGAGTGGGTGGCCGGGGACGCACGGCAGGAGACGATCAGGACGCCTGGGCGCCACCGTGCTCCTGGTCGTAGGCGGCGCGCGAGGTGGCGATGGCGCCTCGGTGCCGTTCCGCCCAGGAGACCAGCGCGGCAAAGGACTCGTGCAGCTCCCGGGCCATGTCGGTGAGCGTGTACTCCACCTTGGGCGGCACCGTCGGGTAGACCGTCCGGACCAGCAGGCCGTCCCGCTCCAGCCGGCGCAGGGTCAGCGTGAGCATGCGCCGGCTGATCCCCTCGATGGCGCGTTCCAGCTCGGTGAACCGGATCGGCCCCTGGGCCGCGGCCACGATGATCCCGATGCTCCACTTGCCCGCCACGTGGTCGAGCACCTCGACGATCGGGCAGCCCTCCTCGACGACCTGCGTGGCCAGGCGCGCGGACGAGTGGGACATGAGCGGCCTCCTTACTGCCGCCCGATGGTCACACATCGTGCCGTCAGTTACAAGAAGTGCACCCAGGAACGCGCGGTGCCCCACCCATGCTCAGTCCCGGCCGGCAACGACGCGGCCGTTGTGCCACACCGCGCGGATCCGGTCGGCCAGGCCGGCCGGCTCCACCGAGGTCCCGTCCAGCAGCACCAGGTCGGCCCGCTTGCCCTCGGCGATCTCCCCCCGGTCGTCGGCCACGCCCAGCAGCCGGGCCGCCTGCCAGGTGGCGGCCCGCAACGCCTCGACCGGGCCGAGCCCGGCCAGCGCCAGGTACTCGATCTCGCGCAGCACCTCGGTGTGCGGGCGCACCGGGTTGTCCGTGCCCATGGCGATCGGCACCCCGGCCCGCACGGCCAGCCGCACGGCGTGGCGGTGCGCCTCCGGCGTGCCCTCGGGCGCGTGCTCCGGATCGGCCTGGGTGACCGACAGCGTGGGCACGAACCACGTCCCGGCCTCGGCCATGGCCGCCACCGCGGCCTCGTCCAGGAACACGCCGTGCTCGATGCTGTGCGCCCCGGCCCTGGCGGCCAGCTCCGCGGCGCGGGCGCCGTGCGCGTGCACCATCACCCGCCGCCCCCGGTTGACCGCCTCGTCCACCAGCGCGCTCATCTCCGCGCGGGTGAGCTGCACGTCGTGCACGCCGACCCCGCGCGCCATCGACCCGGTCGCGGTCACCTTGATCCAGTCCGCGCCGGCCCGCACCATCCGGCGCACCACCGCCCGCGCCGCCTCCGGTCCGTCGAACACCGGGTCGGGCATGGACGGATCGCCGAACGCGTCGACCGTGCCCTGGCTGGCGACCCAGTGATCGCCGAGCCCGCCCGTCGTGCCCACCTGGCGCAGGCTGACCAGGATGTCCGGCCCGGCGACCCAGCCCTGCCGCACGGCCAGCCGCAACCCGGCGTCGGCACCCCACGCGTCCCGGACCGTGGTGACGCCGTTGCGCAGCAGCGTGGCCAACACCGGCACGGCCGACAGCTGCCGGGCCGACCGGGGCAGGGTCACCGCGGTGGCCGAGCCCAGGGTCTGCGTCAGGCTCACGTGCGTGTGGCAGTCGATGAACCCGGGCACCAGCAACCCGCCCGCGCAGTCCACGACCACGTCACCGGACAGCCCCACGCCCACGGCCACGATCCGGTCACCCGCCAGCACCACATCCGCCCGGCTCACCGCACCGGACCGCGCGTCGAACACCGCACCACCCGCCAGCACCACACGCTCCACCCGCCCACCCTGACACACGCCCCGGCCCTGCTCCGCACCGACCGATCACCCGATGAGCGGTCAGTAGCCCGTCTCCCGGCCCTGATATCGACAGCCGGTGTCGCCGCACTCGCCAGTCCGGGTGATCCCCAATCACGATCGATGCCATCCACTGTGTCCATGCCAGCTCAGCGCCATGATGGCTGTCCGGCTCGAACTGGTCGGATTCCGCGCCGGTTCCGCCGTCCTGGAGATGGACGCGTCCGGGGGCGCGATTTTCGAACACGCCCTGTTCACCGAGGCGATGAGCATTTTCATGAACGGATCGACCAGAATCGTCGAACGGGCAGAAAGTCTGCCGCCAGAGTTCACCCTCCAGGTTCTGGACGGCCTCATCCGCTTCACCGGGGGCCTGTCGCCACGGACGATCGAGTACTTCGACCTCGACTGGCGCGACACGGTCAGCCTGCGGCTGGACCGCGGGTTCCGGGAACACGCGCGCTGGCTGCGCCGCCAGCGGCGCCGCGACCTGGTCACCGTGGTGGGCCGACTGCACGAGGGCGACTTCGACCCACTGGCGCTGCGCTGTCGGGTCGACACGCTCGACGCGAGCGTGCCCTGCTCGTTCACGGAGGACATGCGGGAGCCCGTGCTCGCCGCGATGGACGCGATGGTCGTCGCGTCGGGTGTGGCGGAACTCCAACCGGACGGCCGCGTGCGCAGCCTCGCTCTCGACGACATCACGGTCGTCGATGAGAGCCAGCGACACACCGTTGGGCAGTTGGCACACGCGCAGGGCGTCGAGCCCGTCCGGGTCATCTCGGAATTCGCCACTTTCCCGGAGATCGACGACGAAGATTTCAAGCGCTTTGTCGCGGATGCGATGTCAGCGAGGTCATGAACGAAGTGCGTTACGTCCTGGTGGACACCGATGTGGTGTCCTACCTGATGAAGAACGGCCCCCAGGCCGAGCATTTCAGGCCACATCTCATTGGCAGGATTCCAACGGTTTCCTTCGTGACGGTGGCCGAACTCCACCACGGGGCCTACAACGGCGGCTGGGGCGAGCGGAAAATGGCCTGCCAGACCTGGCGCTCGCCGACGACGCCACCAACGACTGAACAACACGCTCGCGGGACAGCGGACACGACGAACGCCGGACCAGTCGAGGTGACTGATCCGGCGTTCGCTGGAAGCTGGCGGTAGCGGTGGGATTTGAACCCACGGAGGGCGTTAACCCTCACGCGCTTTCGAGGCGCGCTCCTTCGGCCGCTCGGACACGCTACCGCCGAAGAGAATACCGGACGCCGCACGCTGCTCACGCGGGGGTCCGGTTCACCCGTCGCACTGGTCATCAGGGCAGGTCACGGGGCTGGTCATCGGGTAGTTGGTCGGTCAGGCCGCCAGGCGCGCGGACGTTGGTCGGCCGGGCCAGCCCTGCTTCACCACCCGGTGTCGCTCAGCGGCACGCCCCGCACCGGGCTCAGGGCGATGTCCACCACGTTCACCCGCACGCTCCGGGTGCGCACGCCCAGCTGTCGCTCCAGGGTCTGCCTGATGTGCCTGGCCACGTCGGTGGCCACGTCCCGCGCTGGCCGGCCGCCGACCGACAGGGCCACGTCGACCACCACCGAGCCCGGTTGCGCCAACGCCACGCGCACCCCGTCCGCGGGTTCACCGGCGCCGCGGCCGGCGGTCGGCTCGCGCAGCCGCCGCCCGGCGCTGGTGACCAACCCGCCCGGGGAGGGTGCCAGGCCGAGCACGCCGCGCACCTCGCGGGCGGCGATGGCCGCCAGCCTGGCCACCGCGCGGGTGTCGACCAGCACGCCCTCGCCGACCTCGACCGTGGCGGTGGTGATCAGTGCGGTCCGGTGGGCGCTGGGCAGCGTCATCGCGCCACCTCCGTGTTCGTGGGCCCTGCTCCTCGTTCCCCGGGCCCTGCTCCTCGGCCCGGTTCAGGCCGGTCCCGACCGCTCCGGCCGGTCGCCGCGCTCGGGGCCGGCGGCACTGGGGCGGTCGACGGGGTGGTCAGCGTCGGCCGGGGACTGGCCGGCCACGTCCACCGGGACGGCGACCAGCTTCAGCGTGCGCAGGCCGAGACCGACGTGCGCGTTGACCACGGTTTCGATGCGGTCGCGCAGGCCGCGGTCGTCCAGGTGGTGTTCGGCCGGCACCAGCACCTCGACGGTGACGTCCAGGACGTCCACCGCGTCCTCCGGCTCGACCACCTGGCAGTGCCTGGCGTGCAGGCGCAGGCCGGGCACGGTGTCGATGGCGAACCGGATCACCGAGGCGACCGCCTTGGTCGAGACCCGCCCGGAATCGGGCCCGGTCACCGCGTCCGGACCGGTCACCAGGGAGACGGTGGCGTCGTCACGAGCCTCGGTCCGCACCACCCGCATCACCCGGTCCAGCAGACTGGCCGGGGCGCGAACGGGTTCGGCGGCCAGTTCCCTGGCGGCGGCGTGCAACGCGGCCAGCCCCTCCAACGCGGTCTGGCAGTGCGCGCAGGTCGCGGTGTGCTGATCCAACGCGGTGTCATCAGGGCTCCCAGCGGGCCGAGCCCGCTGATCCGCGTCATCAGGGCTCCCAGCGGGCCGAGCCCGCTGATCCGCGTCATCAGGGCTCCCAGCGGGCCAAGCCCGCTGATCCGCGTCATCAGGGCTCCCAGCGGGCCGAGCCCGCTGATCCGCGGTGGTGACCACCAGCCGCCACAGCTGGTCAACGGAACGGCCACAGGGCAGCCGGTCAGCACGCGCAAGCCGGCTCCTGTTCAGCGCCACGCCCGCATCACCTCCGCCAACCTCGCCCTGGCTCTGGACAACCTGCCACGCACCGCCTGTTCGGTGGCACCCACCACCTGCGCGATCTCCGCGTAGGACAACCCGTCGACCTCGGCGAGCAACCACACGGCCCGCTGCGGGGGCGGGAGCTGGCGCAACGCCCGGTACAGCGCGCGCACCCCGGCCCCGGCCTCGGTGGCCCGCTGCGGGTCGATCGATCCGTCCACCCCGGCGGTGCCCACCGCCGTGCCCGTCGAGTCGGGAAGCGTATCGGTCGGCTCGGTGCGCCGGTCCCTGCGCTTGCGGATCACACCGAGGCACTGGCGGTGGGCGATGCGGAACAGCCAGGTGCGCACCGCGCCGGGGTCGGCGAGTTCGCCCAGGCGGCGCCACGCGGTGACGAACACCTCCTGGGCGACGTCCTCGGCCTCGGCCCGGTCGGCGAGCATGCGCAGCGACATGCCGAACACGCGGTCCTGGTAGCGCCGCAGGAGCATCTCGAAGGCGGCGACATCGCCCTCCGCGGCTCTGGTGGCCAAGGTGGCGTCGTCGATCTCCGCATCCGAGACGGGCTCGCCAACAAAATCCGCCACCAGCACCCCCGTACTCACGAAAGACCGCGCAACAAGACCGCCCGGCAGTGCGTCACTGACGGCCTCATCGTGGCAGTGAGAACGGAAACCCGCTGGTAGTACGTCCCCCACGCGTGTTATCGGCACGGTGCTCCACGGCGTGGTCCACCGCGTGCGCCGCTCGGCGGGCGCCCCGGCGCGCTACCGGTGGTCACTTGTCGTCGTCGGTCAACCGGTCCTTGGCGTCCTCGACCGCCCCGGCCGCGCGGTCCCGCACGTCGTGGCCGGTCTCCTTGATCTTGCCGGTGACCTGGTCGCGCTTGCCCGCGTTCTCCAGCTCCTCGTTGTCGGTGGCTTCGCCGGTCCGCTCCTTCGCGTGGCCGATGAACTGCTGCGCCTTGTCCTTGGCCTTGTCGAACACGCCCATGCCGACTTCCCTCCATGGTTTGTTCGGACGGCTCTGGCGCCGACCGTCTACGCAGGGAGTACCCGAAATTCGATCAGCTCACGTGGGCGTGATCCAACTCACCCGAACGGGTGATTCTCGGCGCGGTGCCCGGCGAAGAAGTCGTCCAGCAGCGCGGCGCACTCCTCGGCCAGCACGCCGCCGACCACCTCGGGCCGGTGGTTGAGCCGGCGGTCCCGGACCACGTCCCACAGCGAGCCCACCGCGCCGGTGCGCGGTTCCCACGCGCCGAACACCACCCGGTCGATCCGGGCCGCGACCAGCGCGCCCGCGCACATCGTGCACGGCTCCACGGTGACCACCAGGGTGCAGCCGCCCAGCCGCCAGCCGTCGCCGTGCCGGCGGGCCGCCGCGCGGATGGCCAGCAGCTCGGCGTGGGCGGTGGGATCGCCCAGCGCCTCCCTGGCGTTGCACGCCCTGGCCAGTTCCGCGCCGTCCGGGCCGAACACCACCGCGCCGATGGGCACGTCACCGGTGCGCGGGGCCTGGCCGGCGACCTCGATCGCGGCCCGCATCAGCCGTTCGCGCACCCCGGCCGGGCCGATGCCCCGCCGGTCAGCCCCACCCCACCTCACTGCTGCAGCTGGTCGAGCAGCCTGGCGAACTCGTCGCCGAACCCGCACCGGCTGGCGATCATCTGCAACTGCTCGTCCGGGTAGAGGTCCACGTCGTCGACGATCACCTGCAACTCGGCCGCTGGCAACCCGAGGTCGGCGAGGACGCCCAGGTCACCGGCTGGCCACAGCTCGTCGTCGTCCTCGTCGGGCGGGTCGACCCGCAGCAGGTCGAGCACGTCCGCGGCGATGTCGTAGTCCAGCGCGGCGGCCGCGTCGGACAGCATCAGGGCCACCCCGCCCGGTGCCGGGCGCAGCAGGATGAAGAACTCGTCGTCGACGGCGAGCATCCCGAACACCGCCCCCGTGGACCGCATTCGCCGCAGTTCCGTGATCGCCGCGTCCAGTTCGGTCAGTGCCGAGGTGTCCATGCTGCCGCACCGCCACCGGCCGTCCTCCCGGACGACGGCGACGGCCAAGCCGGAGACCGGCTCGTGCTCCGCCATGTACACACCGTAGGGGGCCCGGGCGCCCCCTGGTAGCACCAACCCGTCCGAACCCGCCCCGCCCGGGTGGTGTCCTCGCCCACGCGCCGGGTCCGCTGCTGCTCAGCGCGTTGTCGCCGGTCGTGGCCCGGTTGAAGTCGCGGTTGGCTGGAATCAACCGGACGGGAGTCTGGCCGACCGGGAATTAGTCGGACTGGTTGACTCGGCACGCGGATGACCGGCCAGGCCTGCCGCGCGGTGCCACCATCGGATCATGAACGCAGCCGACGCCCGTTTCACCGGTCTGATCGAGGCGGCCCGCGCCCTCCAGCCACGCACCGTGGCCCTGCGCCGGCAGCTACACCGCCACCCCGAGGTGGGCCTACAGCTACCGGCCACCCAGACGGCGGTGCTGCACGCGCTGGAGGGGCTGCCGCTGCGGATCAGCACAGGCACCGAGTGCACCTCGGTGGTCGCCGTGCTCGACGGCGCCAACCCGGGGCCGACCGTGCTGCTGCGGGCGGACATGGACGCCCTGCCGCTGACCGAGGAGACCGGGCTGGCCTACGCGTCGGAGACCAAGGGCGCGATGCACGCCTGCGGCCACGACACGCACACGGCCATGCTCGCCTCGGCGGCCCGGCTGCTGTGCTCCCGGCGGGACGCGCTGGCCGGGCAGGTGGTGTTCATGTTCCAGCCCGGGGAGGAGCGCGACCACGGCGCCCGTCTGATGATCAAGGAGGGCGTGCTGGAGGCGACCGGGACCAAACCGAGCAAGGCGCTGTCCCTGCACATCACCTCGGGCTGGCGGTCCGGGGTGGTGCGCAGCCGCCCTGGGCCGATGATGGCCTCCGCCGACGAGCTGCGCATCCGGGTGAGCGGCAAGGGCGGGCACGGCGGCATCCCGCACGACGCCATCGACCCGGTGCCGGCCGCCGCGGCCATGGTGGGCGCGCTGCAGACCGTGGTCAGCCGGCGGGTGAACGTGTTCGACCCGGTCGTGCTGACCGTGGCCAGCATCAGGGCCGGTACCAGCACCAACATCATCCCGGAGACCGCGGAGCTGGTCGGCACCATCCGCACGCTGGCGGAGACCACCCGCACGTTCGTGCACCGCGAGGTCAAGCGGATCTGCCAGCACGTGGCGATCGCGTTCGGCTGCACCGCGCACGTGGAGATCGTCCGCGGCTACCCGGTCAGCGTGAACGACGACACCGTGGGCGCGCACGTGGTGGAGCTGGCCAAGCAGGTGCTCGGCGCGCGCTGCGGTGAGCACTCGGCCAACCCGATCACCGGGGCCGAGGACTTCGCCTACGTGCTGCGCGAGGTGCCGGGCGCGATCGCGTTCCTCGGCGCCTGCCCGCGCGGGGTTGACGTGGGCTCAGCACCGCCCAACCACTCCAACCGGGTGCTGTTCGACGAGGCCGCCATGGAGCACGGGGTGGCGCTCTACGCGGCCTTCGCCCTGGACGCGCTGCGGTAGCGGCGGACGGGGCAACGGGCACGGCCGGCGGGAGGGGCCGGCGGGAGGGGCCGGCGCGGCGCACTGGCCGATCCCCCCTCCCGCCGCCTGGTGCGCGCGGGGAAGCGCTGGTCAGCCCAGTGACATCAGCAGGTCCTGGCAGGCCTGCTCGCACGCGCTGCACGCCTCCGCGCAGATCCGGCAGTGCTCGTGCCGGTTGGCGTGCTGGTTGCACTCGTCCGCGCAGGACCGGCACACCGTGGCGCACGCCTGCAGCACCGCGCGGGTGATGTTGGCGTCGTAGCCGGTGTGCCGGGACAGGACGCGCCCGGTGGTGTCGCAGACATCCGCGCAGTCCACGCACGAGCGAATGCACTTGCGCAGCATGGGCAGCATGTCGTCGTGCTCGGACATGCAGGCGTCCGCGCACGCGGTACACGTCTGCGCGCACGTCATGCACTCCTCGATGCACCGGGTCATCGCTTCCCGGTCGACCCTGCCCAGGTCACTGGGGTAGGTGCGGAGCATGCTCGCGACGGTTGTCATGGGTTGTCACCTCCTGGTCGTGCGGCCCCCGCTCGTGGCCGAGCGGCTGACACCGCCCGGCTACCCGGCCGGCCCAGCCGGTACTCCTTCCCGGGCCCGCCCTGCCGTGGCCGGGTTCGCCGCGGTCGGGGGCGCTGGCCCACCCGGTCGACGATGCCGACCTCCAGCAGCGCGCTGCTGGTGGCGAAGCCGAGGAAGTCGTAGGTGGTCGGGTCGAACACCAGCTTCCCGGTCAGGTTGGCCGCCGGCACCCGGGTGGGCGGCGGGGTGGAGTTCGGGATGGCCGGGGACGTCGACCCCGGCGCGGTGGCCGGGCAGCGGGGCCGACGTGGTGCGGCCGGCCTCGGTGTCGCAACGCTCGCCGTCGTGCACGCCGTCCACCGACAGCCAGCTCTCGCGCACCGCCGCGCCCTGCTGTTGGCTGCCCGGGACCGAGGTCGGGGTCGAGGTCGAGGTCGGGCTCGCCCCGGCGTCCTGCCCGGTTGCCCGCGACCAGGAGCCGCACACCGTCAGGCAGCCGTTAACGACTTCAACCGTTCCCGTACCGGCCCATGTTGTGACATTCTGCTGTGAAGTTATCACCTAGTTCACAACTTGGGTTGGGAGTTCGGGTGCGCGACAACGCTGCCGCCGCACAGGCGGGGGACGACGACGTCTGGGTCGGGGTCGATCTGGGCACGCAGGGGGTCAAGGTGCTGGCCGCCACCGGCACCGGGCGGGTGCTGGGCCGGGGTTCCGCGCCGCTGGACGACCACCGGGCCGGGCCACGGCACGAGCAGGACCCGGAACAGTGGTGGACCGCCCTGGTCACGGCGTGCCGGACCGCCCTGGCCGAGGTGCCGGCCGCGGCCGTGCGCCGGGTCGCGGTCTGCGCCACCTCGGGCACCCTGGTGGTCGCCGACCACGACCTGCGTCCACTGCTGCCCGCGCTGATGTACGACGACCTGCGCGCCGCCGACGACGGTGCCGACCTGCTCGACCGGGTGGACGAGTCGGTGTGGCGGCGGCTGGGCGTGCGGCCGCAGCCGTCCTGGGCGGTGGCCAAGCTCGCCTGGCTCGGCCGCAACGCCCGCGGCGAGCTGGCCCGGGGTGTGGTGCTGCACCAGGCCGACTTCGTGACCAGTCGGCTGGCGGGCGAGCTGCTGCCCAGCGACACCAGCCACGCGCTCAAGTCCGGGGCCGACCCGGTGTCCGCGACCTGGCCGGATGAGATCCGGGCCGTGCTCGGCCTGCCCGAGCACGCGCTGCCGCGCCTGGTCCGCCCGGGCGGGGTGATCGGCGAGGTCAGCAGGGCCGCGGCCGAGGTGACCGGGCTGCCGGCCGGCGCGGCCATCGTGGCCGGGATGACCGACGGCTGCGCGTCCCAACTGGCCACCGGCGCGCTCACGGTGGGCAGCTGGAACTCGGTGCTGGGCACCACCCTGGTGTTCAAGGGCGTTGCCGAGCGGCAGGTGTTCGACACCAGCGTGTACAGCCACCTCGGGCCGGACGGCCGGTGGTGGCCCGGGGGCGCGTCCAGCACCGGGGCCGGCGTGCTGACCACCGCGTTCCCCGGCGCCGACCTGGCCGCGCTGGACCGGGACGCGCCCCTGGACGAGCCCGCCGGCTGCGTGAGCTACCCGCTGGCCGGGCGGGGCGAGCGGTTCCCGTTCGTGGCCGCCGACGCCGAGGGGTTCACCCTGGGCCAGCCGCGCGGCGAGCTGGACCGCTACGTGTCGGTCCTGCAGGGTGTGGCCTACCTGGAGCGGCTGTGCGTGGCGCACCTGGGCAGCCTGGGCGCGCCGGTCGGCGAGTCGATCAGGGTGACCGGCGGCGGGGTGCGCAGCGCGCCGTGGACCCAGCTGCGCGCCGACGTGCTGGGCCGGCGGTTGGAGGTCCCGGCGGTGACCGAGCCGGCGTTCGGCATGGCCGTGCTGGCCGCGAGCAGCGAGTACGGGCTGGCCGCCTCGGCTGAGCGGATGGTGCGCGTCGACCGGGAGTTCCTGCCCCGCCCGGAGGTCGGCGACCGCCTCGCCGCCGGCTACCACCGCCTGGCCGACGCGCTGGCACAACGCGGCTGGCTGCCCCCAACCCTGCTGGCCGAGGCCACCGCGGGATAAGGGGCACGGGCGGAATGCCGGTGCCGGCGTCGACGAAGTGGGACGTCAGCAGCGTGGGACGTCAGCGGAGTAGCGGTGGCGCCGGCGGAGCGGTGGTGCCGGCGGAATGGCGTTGGCGGCAGAGCGGCGGTGGTGGCGGTGGTGGCGGCAGTGGCGGTGATGGCGGCAGTGGCGGCGGTGGCCCGGGCTCCCGGCACCGCGACCAGCCCCGGCAGCCCACCCGCCGGCCACGACAGCCAGCCCACCCCGGCCACCGACCACACCCGGACCACGCACCGGCACAGTCCTCAGTGGACGGCTTAAACCCCCAGGTCACACCCCCGCCCTCCCAGGGGGGCGACCCCTGCTCAGCCTACCCACCCCACCCCCGGACAGCCAGCACCACGAGCCGAGCCTGTGGATAACTCGCGGGTTGTGGATAACTGCCCTCTCGATCGGGTGAATCGGGAGGGCGGGTCCGCGCCCGCCGGTAGGACTTGCGGTACGCGCCGCGACTGGCTCGCGGCACCGACACCCCAGTCACCACCAGTGGACCGACAGCCGCCCCACCGGCGGCCCGACAGCCAACCCGCACCCAACCGACAGCGGCCCGACGCCAACCGGCAGCGGCCCGACAGCCATCACCAACGGGTCCAACAAGGGACCGACAACGACCGACAGCCAACGGGCGCCCAGGCGGCCCATGCCAACGGAAGGGAACAACGCGATGAGCACCGAACTCGTGGTGGTCCGGCACGGCGAGACCGTGTGGCACGCGGAGAACCGCTATGCCGGCCGCAGCGACGTCGAACTCACCGACACCGGCCTCGCGCAAGCTGCTGAGCTGGGCGCCTGGGCCAGCACAGCGGACCTGGTCGGGCTGTTCTGCTCGCCGCTGCGGCGGTCCCGGCGCACCGCCCTCGCGGTCACCGAGCGAACCGGCATCCAGCCCGTGGTCGACGAGCGCCTCACCGAACTGGACTTCGGCGCCGGTGAGGGGCTGACCTCGGCCGAGATGGCGCAGCAGCTGGGGGCGGCGCGCGACCGGTTCGTCGCCGACCCGGTGGCACACCACTTACCGGGCGGTGAGGACCCGGTGCTGGCGGCGCGCCGGGGGCTGGCCGGCCTGGTGGCCGCGGCCGAGACCGCACCGGGCGGACGGGTGCTGGTGGTCGCGCACAACACGCTGCTCCGGCTGGTGCTGTGCGAGGTGCTGGGCATCCCGCTCAGCCGGTACCGCCGGGCGTTCCCGTCGGTGGGCAACTGCCGGGGCGCGCGGTTGCGGTACCGGGACGGCGAGTTCGGGCTGCTGGCCCTCAACGAGCCGTTGACCAGCACATCCAACCGGTGACCAGCTCAGCCGCCCGGGAGCACCGGGTGGCGCGGGCGCGCACGCCCACGGCGGCACACCTCGCTCGATTCAGTGAAACCTGATGAAAACTCGTGCTTGACATCACAGCGCCAGCCGTGAAGATAGAGCGCAATCACATCATGACGTGTTAAGTCAACATCTCAAGTTGCTCGGTTCTGCCCTCTGCGATGTGGCAGTGGCTGGAGGAAGCATGGCTGCGAGTGGTCACGACAAGTTCCTGGGCGCCGGTCTGGGCTCCGGGCGGCTGAGCCGCCGGTCCCTGCTGCGCGGCATCGGCGCCACCGCCGGACTGGCCGCGAGCCTGCCGGTGCTCTCGGCCTGCGGCTTCGGCGGCGCCAGCGACTCGGCCGGCTCGGCGGCCAACGACATCAGCGGCTCGTTCGACTGGAAGAAGCACTCCGGCCAGGAGATCAAGCTGCTGCTCAACAAGCACCCCTACCAGGAAGCCCTGGTCGCCAACCTGGGCAAGTTCACCGAGCAGACCGGGATCAAGGTCAACTACGACGTCTTCCCCGAGGACAACTACTTCGACAAGGTCACCCTGGAGCTGCGCAGCAAGGCCGGCAACTACGACGCCTTCATGCTCGGCGCGTACATGGTCTGGCAGTACGGCCCGCCCGGGTACCTGGAGGACCTCAAGCCGTGGATCGACAACACCGCGGCCACCAACGCCGACTTCGCGCCCGACGACTTCTTCCCCAACCTGCTGCAGGCGGGCCAGTGGAGCTTCAAGAACGGCGACCCGCTCGGCGGCGGCAAGCAGTGGATGCTGCCCTGGGGCTGGGAGACCAACGTCGTCGCCTACAACTCCGAACTGTTCACCAAGCTGGGCCTGAAGCCGGCCGAGACCTTTGACGAGCTGGTGGAACTGGCCGCGGCCATCAAGCAGAAGGCGCCCGGCGCCGGCTACCCCGACATGTACGGGATCGCGGTGCGCGGCTCCAAGTCCTGGGCCACCATGCACCCCGGCTTCATGACCATGTACAGCCGGTTCGGCCTCAAGGACTTCACCGTGGCCGACGGCAAGCTGGAGCCGGCCATGAACAGCGCGGCGGCCGTGGACTTCACCACCCGGTGGGCCAGCATGGTCAAGGCGTCCGGTCCGGCGTCCTGGCCGACCTACTCCTGGTACAACTGCTCGGGCGACCTGGGCGCGCAGAAGGCCGGCATGATGTTCGACGCCGACACCGCCGCCTACTTCCAGAGCGTGCCCGGTGCCAGCCAGGCCGCCGGCAAGCTCGCCTTCCACCCCGGTCCCAAGGGGCCGGACGGCTCGCTGGCCACCAACATGTGGATCTGGTCGCTCGGCATGAACTCGGCCAGCAAGAAGAAGGCGGCCACCTGGTGGTTCCTCCAGTGGGCCACCGGCAAGGACCACCTGACCTACGCGGCCACCCAGCAGTCCCACATCGACCCGGTGCGCAAGTCGGTGGCGGACAACGCCGAGTACAAGCAGCGGCTCAGCAACACCCCGGGCTTCCTGGACACCTTCGACGCGGTGGTCAACGACACCAAGATCCAGTTCACCCCGCAGACCCAGTTCTTCGACGCGACCACCTCGTGGGCCGAGGCGCTGCAGAAGATCTACGGCGGGGAGAACGCCCAGTCCGTGCTCGACGCGCTGGCCGCTGACCTGAAGACGAAGGTCAACAGCTGATGTCCGTGCTCTCCTCCACCCAGTCCCCCGCCTCGACCGGCGGCGTGCCCCCCTCGTCGGCCGCCGGTCGGGTGCGGGTTCCCCGCTGGCGCCGCCGGCTGCGGCCCTACCTGCTGATCGTGCCGGCCGTGGCGCTGTGCGTGGGCATCCTGTACCCGTTCCTGCTCGGTGTCTTCTACACGCTGTTCAACTACTCGGCGACCAAGCCGGTGCCGGACTTCGTCGGGGTGGACAACTACGTCACCGTGCTCACCCAGGGCGAGTTCTGGCACTCGGCGTGGGTGACCGGCCTGTTCGCGGTGCTGGCCACGGTGGTGGAGACCGTGCTCGGGGTCGGCGTGGCACTGCTGCTCAACCGCAGTTCCCTGCTGGGCCGGCTGCTGGAGAAGGTGCTGATCGTGCCGCTGATGATCGCGCCGATCATCGCCGCGATCATCTGGAAGCTGATGCTGTGGCCGAGCGTCGGCGTGCTCAGCCACTACCTGTCGATGATCGGGCTGGGCGACCTCACCGCGATCGACACCGCGGGCAAGGCGATGTTCTGGTGCGTCGTCATCGACACCTGGATCTTCACCCCGTTCGTGGCGATCCTGGCGCTGGCCGCGCTGCGGTCCATGCCGCGCTCGCCGTTCGAGGCCGCCGCCGTGGACGGGGCCAGCCCGTGGTTCACCTTCCGCACACTCACCCTGCCGATGCTGTGGCCGTACGTGCTGGTCGCGGTGATCTTCCGGTTCATGGACTCGCTCAAGGTGTTCGACGTGATCTACGCGTTCACCCAGGGCGGGCCGGGCAACGCCACCACCACCCTGCAGATCAGCGCCTACCTGCAGGCGATCACCTACCAGCGGTACAGCTTCGGCACCACGTTCATGATCGTGCTCTGGGCGATCGTCTACGTGGTCTCGATGGTGCTGGTGCGCTACCTCGGCCGGGTGCAGAACCGCTCGGCGGGAAAGTGAGGCCCGCATGACCGACACCGCTTCCCACGTCACCACCCAGCACGCCACCGGCGTGGCCCGGCGCCGGCTGGGCCGGGTGCTCACCACCGTCGGGCTGCTCGCGTACTTCGCGTTCTCGCTGTTCCCGGTGGTGTGGATGATCCTGCTGTCGCTCAAGGACAAGCAGGACCAGCTGACCACCTACTTCGCGTTCAGCCCCACGCTGGACTCCTACCGCGCGGTGCTGGGTCTCGGCGACGCCGACGCGGGCGTGCCGTTCCTGCGGTTCTTCGTCTCCAGCCTGGTGACCTCGATCGGCGCGGTGCTGGTGTCGCTGCTGATCGGCGTGCCAGCGGCCTACGCGGCGGCCCGGTTCTCCTTCCGCGGCAAGGAGAACCTGATGTTCACCCTGTTGTCGTTCCGGTTCGCCCCGGAGCTGGTGGTGATCATCCCGCTGTCCGTGATCTACCCGCAGATCGGGCTGTTCGACAGCTACACCGGCATGATCTGGGTGCTGCAACTGGTCACCCTGCCGCTGATCGTGTGGATCCTGCGCTCCTACTTCGAGGACCTGTCCCCGGAGATCGAGCAGGCCGCGCTGCTGGACGGCTACAGCCGCACCCAGGCGTTCCTGCGCACGGTGCTGCCGTTGGTCAAACCGGGCATCGCCGCGGTGAGCCTGCTGGCGTTCATCTTCGCGTGGAACAACTTCGTGTTCCCGCTGACCCTGACCTCCAGCAACGCGCAGACGGTCACGGTGGGCTCGCTGTCGTTCATCGGCGGCAACGAGGCCAAGTTCAACTTCACCGCGGCCGCGGCGCTGATCGCCGCCGTGCCGCCGCTGGTGCTGGCGTTGTCCATCCAACGGTTCCTGGTGCGGGGCCTGTCGTTCGGGTCGGTGAAGGACTGATGGCATCGGTTGAGCTGCGCGGCATCGCCAAGAGCTTCGGCAGGACCACCGCGCTGGCGGACGTCAGCTTCACCGTCGCCGACGGGTCGTTCTTCTGCCTGCTCGGTCCGTCCGGCGCGGGCAAGACCACCACCCTGAAGACCATCGCCGGGCTGGCCGAACCCGACCAGGGCACGGTGCTGTTCGACGGCGTGGACGTCGGCGACGTGGAGCCCACCCACCGCAACGTGGCCATGTGCTTCGAGAGCTACGCGCTCTACCCGCAGCACAACGTGCGGGACAACCTGGCCTCGCCGCTGCGTTCGCCCCGGCACCGCCGGCCCGAGGCCGAGGTGGTCAAGCGGGTCACCGAGGTGGCCACCACCCTGGGCATCGACCACCTGCTGGACCGCAAGGTGGGGGCGCTGTCCAACGGGCAGCGCCAGCGCGTGGCCCTGGGCCGGGTGCTGGTGCGGCCGGCCGACGCCTACCTGCTCGACGAGCCGCTGACGCACCTGGACGCCAAGCTGCGCGCCAGCATGCGCGCCGAACTCAAGCTGATCGCCAGGCAGGACGGCACCACCACGGTGTACGTCACCCACGACTACGTGGAAGCGCTCTCGCTCGGTGAGCGGATCGGGGTGCTCAACGAGGGCCGGGTGATCCAGGTGGGCACCCCGCAGGAGATCTGGGAGCAGCCGGCCACCGTGTTCGTGGCGCAGGCGTTCGGCAAGCCCAGGATGGTGCTGCTGCCCGGCGCGGTGGTGGACGACCCGGCCGGTGGCCGGTTCTTCCGGGACGTGTCGGGCTCGCTGCGGGCGCCGCTGCCCGAGGGCGCCGACGTCGCGGTGGGCACCCAGCTCCAGGCCGGGTTCCGCCCCAGGGACGCGCGCGTGCTCGGACCGGACGCGGCCGTGCCGGACGGACACGTGGCCGTGCGTGGTCGGGTGGCGGTGACCGAGCTGATCGGCGCGCAGATCGAGGTGTCGGTCGAGGTCGACGGGACGCTGCTGGCCGTGGTCGGCGACCGGGCGCGGCTGGGTCAGGTGGCCGAGGGCGACCGGGTGACCGTGGTGGTTCCCGCCGGCCGGGTCCTGATGTTCGAGCACGGCCCGGAAGGCGCCAGGATCGGGCCATGAGCACGGATCAGAACCTGTCCCGGCGCCGGGAGAACCGCCTCGACGAGCTGACCACCCACCTGCTCGGGCGCGGGTCGGCCACGGCGCAGGAACTCGCCGACCAGTTCGGCGTGAGCCTGATGACCATGCACCGCGACCTCGACGAACTGGCCAGACGCGGGCTGGTGCGCAAGTTCCGCGGTGGGGTTTCGGCGCAGCCGTCCGGCGTGTTCGAGAGCAACGTGGTCTACCGGCAGCGGGCCATGTTCGCGCAGAAGCAGGTCATCGCCCGGCACGCGCTGGGGTTGATCGAGCCGGGCATGTCGCTCATGTTCGACGACTCCACCTCGGTGCTGGAGCTGGCCAGGATGCTCGGGGGGATCACGCCGCTGCGCGTGGTCACCAACTACCTGGAGGGCATGAAGGTCCTCAGTGGACTGCCCGACATCGGGCTGACCGCGCTCGGCGGCGACTACGACCCCAACCACGACTCGTTCCTCGGGGTCTCCTGCGTGGAGGCCATCGAGGCGCTGCGGGTGGACGCGGTGTTCGTGTCCACCTCGGCGGTGTCCGGCGGACTCGCCTACCACCAGGAACAGCACATCGTGGCGGTGAAGCGGGCCATGCTCAACGTGGCCGAGAAGCGGTACCTGCTGCTGGACCACAGCAAGCTCGGCAAGGTCGCGCTGCACCGCCTGGTGCCACTGGACACCTTCGACCTGGTGATCGTGGACGACGGGGTGTCCGAGGAACGTCTCGCCGAACTGGACGAGAACCGAGTGCGATACGAGGTGGCCAAGACATGACCACGAGCCCGAGCGGCTACGCCGGCGTGATTTTCGACCTGGACGGGGTGATCGTCGACACCGAGCACCTGTGGGAGCAGAGCTGGACGGCCAGCGCCAAGGGCCGCGGCTACGCCTGGACCGCCGAGGACACCACCACGGTGCAGGGCATGAGCGCCCCGGAGTGGGCCCGCTACCTGGCCGAACGCGTGGGTGCGCCGGAGCGCGCCGACGAGGTCGAGGACGAGTGCGTCCAGTTCATGATCGACAAGGTGCTGGGTGGTGAGGGCCCGCTGCTGGACGGCGCGCGGGAGCTGGTCACGACCGTGGCCGAACTGGTCCCGATCGCGGTGGCCTCGTCCGCGCCGCGCCGGCTGATCAGCGCCGTGCTCGCCGAGCACGGCCTGGCCGACCGGTTCAGCGCGCTGTGCTCCAGCGAGGAGGTGCCCAGGGGCAAGCCCGCCCCGGACGTCTACCTGGAGGCGGCGCGCCGGCTCGGACTGGACCCGGCGCGCGGCTTCGGCATCGAGGACTCCAGCAACGGCATGCGCGCGGCGCACGCGGCCGGCCTGACCCTGGTGGCGCTGCCCAACCGCGTCTACCCGCCCAAGCCGGACGCGCTGGCGCTGGCCGAGTTCGTGGCCGACGACCACGCCAAGGCGCGCGACTTCCTGGTGGGCAGGCTCAGCGAGGGGGCACGGCGGTGACGATCCTGTTCAACGACCCGGCCGCGTTCAGCGAGGACATGACCGCCGGGTTCGTCTCGGCCTACCAGCGCTACGTCCGCCAGGTGCCGGACGCCGCCGGGGTGATCCGGGCGGCCGGCCCGGTGCCCGGCAGGGTCGGTGTGGTCATCGGCGGCGGCAGCGGGCACTACCCGGCCTTCTGCGGCCTGGTTGGTGAGGGCATGGCCACGGCCGCGGTGATCGGCAACATCTTCACCAGCCCCTCGGCCGAGCACGCCTACCGGGTGGCTCGGGCCGCGGACGCCGGCGCGGGCGTGCTGTTCAGCTACGGCAACTACAGCGGCGACGTGATGCACTTCGGCGCGGCCGAGCAGCGGCTGCGCGAGGAGGGCATCGCCGCCGCCACCGTGCTGGTCACCGACGACGTGGCCTCGGCACCGCCGGAGCGGGCCGCCGACCGGCGCGGCATCGCCGGTGACTTCGTGGTGTTCAAGGCGGCCGGCGCGGCGGCCGAGCGCGGCGAGCCACTGTCCGAAGTGGAGCGTCTGGCGCGCAAGGCCAACGACGCCACCAGGACGCTGGGGGTGGCCTTCGCCGGCTGCACCATGCCGGGCAGTGCCGAGCCGCTGTTCACGGTCGATCCGACCAAGATGGACATCGGGCTGGGCATCCACGGTGAGCCGGGCATCCGCACGGTCGACCGGGTCAGCGCAGCCGAACTGGCCACCCTGCTGGTGGAGCCGCTGCTGGCGGAGCGGCCGGCCGGGGCGGGCAGCCGGGCCGCGGTGCTGCTCAACGGCCTGGGCACCACCAAGTACGAGGAACTGTTCGTGGTGTGGTCCACGGTGGCCAGGGCACTGGCCTCGGCCGGCGTGGAGATCGTCGAGCCCGAGGTGGGCGAGCTGGTCACCTCGCTGGACATGGCTGGCGCGTCGCTGACGCTGCACTGGTTGGACGAGGAGCTGACCGAGCTGTGGGTGGCCGGCGCGGACACCCCCGGCTACCGCAAGCCCGCACCCCACCCGACCGGCGCCACCGGTGCCCGGCCGAGCACCGGCACCGCCGCCACCACCCGCCCACCGACCACACCCACCGCCCCAGCTCCCACCGGCACAGTTGCGACCGGCACAGTTGCGACCGGCACAGCTGCGACCGGCACCGGCACAGCCAGCACACCTCCCCCGGCGCACCCGGACGAGTTGGTCGGCCGGGGCGGGCGGGTCGCCGCGGCGGTCGTCGAGCGGATGCGCGCGGTGATCAGCGCCCGCGAGGACGAACTCGGCCGGCTGGACGCGGTGGCCGGCGACGGTGACCACGGTCGGGGCATGGTGCGCGGGCTGACCGCGGCCAGCCTGGCCGCGGCCGAGGCGCACCAGGCCGGTGGCGGCGCCGGCGCGGTGCTGGCCGCGGCGGGCAAGGGCTTCGACGACACCGCGGGCGGCGCGTCGGGCGCGCTGTGGGGCGCGATGCTGCGCACCGTCGGGCAGACCGTGGCCGCGGCCGACCACCTGGACACGGCCACCCTGCACCGGGGGTTGGCCGAGGCACTGGACGCGGTGATGCGGCTGGGCCGGGCCAAGCCGGGCGACAAGACCATGCTGGACGCGCTGGCGCCGTTCGTGACGGCCCTGGGTGAGCAGGCCCAGGCCGGTGTCGCCCTGGCCGAGGCGTGGGCGGCGGCGCTGCCCGCCGCTGAGCGGGGCACCGCGGCCACGGCCGACCTGGCCGCCCGCCGGGGCCGCTCGGCCGCGCTGGCCGAGCGCAGCCTGGGCACCCCCGACCCGGGTGCCACGTCCCTGACCTACTGCCTGGCGTCGGTGGCCGAGGTGCTCGCCGAGACCGGGCAGCGTTCTCCCGCTGCGGATGGAGGTGACCGCGAATGACGACCGACCAGGTCCGTTGGCGGATCGGGGTGGGCTCGGACAACCTGGGTTTCGCCCTCAAACAGCTGCTCGCCCAGCGCATGGCCGACGACCACCGCGTGGTGGAGGTCGTCGACTACGGCGTGCCCGACGAACACGACAGCACCGCCTACCCGCACGTGGGGCTGCGCGCGGCCGAGGCCGTGGCCCGGGGCGAGGTCGACCGGGCGGTGCTGGTGTGCGGCACCGGGATCGGCATGTCGATCTCGGCCAACAAGGTGCCCGGGGTGCGGGCGAGTGTGGCGGCGGACAGCTACTCGGTGCAGCGTTCGGTGCTGTCCAACAACTGCCAGGTGCTGTGCTTCGGCGCCCGGGTGATCGGCCCGGAGCTGGCCGCCACCCTGCTGGACGAGTGGCTGGGGCACGTCTTCGACGAGGCGTCGCCCTCGCAGCGCAAGGTCGCCGTGATCAGCGACTACGAGCAGCGGGAACAGGGGCTGGCGTCATGAGCGAGCTGCGCCTTGCCGACGTGCGCAAGGTCTACCAGACGCGGGGCGGCGAGGACGTCACCGCCGTGCGCGGGGTGTCCCTGGAGGTGGGCAGCGGCGAACTGGTGGCCCTGCTCGGCCCGTCCGGCTGCGGCAAGAGCACCACGCTGCGCATGATCGCCGGACTGGAGGAGCTGACCAGCGGCGACATCCTGATCGGCGGCCGGTCCATGGTCGGGCTGCCGCCGCAGCGGCGCAACATCGGTGTGGCGTTCGAGAACTACGCGCTGTACCCGCCGCTGAGCGTGGCCCAGAACATCACCTTCGGGCTGCGGGCCCGCAAGCGGCAGGGCTGGCAGCAGCGGCTGACCGAGATCACCGAGCGGCTGGACCTGGTGGACATCCTCGACGACAAGCCGGGTGGGCTGTCCTCGGGCCAGAAGCAGCGGGTGGCCCTGGCCAGGGCGATCGCCAGGCAGCCCGAGGTGCTGCTGCTGGACGAGCCGCTGTCCCACCTGGACGCCGCACAGCGGGACACCACCCGCCGGGAGTTGCGCCGGCTGCAGCAGGACCTCGGCTACACCACGATCCTGGTCACCCACGACCAGGAGGAGGCGATCAGCCTGGCCGACCGGGTGGTGGTGATGCGCGACGGCCTGATCCAGCAGGTCGGCACACCCGAGGAGGTCTACGACGACCCGGCGAACCTGTTCGTGGCCGACTTCGTGGGCGAGCCGCCGATGAACCTGCTCGACGGCGTGCTGGAGCGGGACGCGGACGGGTCGCTGGTGCGGGTGTCCGCCGAGGTGGCCCTGCCGGTCCGGGTCACCGGTGACGCCGGCAACGGCACCGAGGTGGTGGTCGGGGTGCGGCCCGAGACGCTGCGCCCACTGCCCGCGGGCGACCCGGACGCGGTGTTCACCGGCGAGGTGCTGGTGGTCGAGGACGTGCTGGAGTTCGCCCTGATCACCGTGCGGCTGCCGGGCACCGAGCAACACGTGGTGGTGCAGACCGAGGCGGGACCGGGGATCAGCCCGGGCCAGGCCGTCGGCCTGCGGCCGAACATCGACCGCACCCTTGTTTTCCAGCGAGGCACAGGAGAACGCATCCGATGACACCCCCAGTACTGGCCGCCGGCGACAACTTCGTGCTCAGCAGCCTGCTCACCGACGCGGTCCTGGCCGAGGTGCCCTCGGCCGACGTGACCAGCCTGGACCTGCCCTGGCCGGACGTGGCGTTCGGCCAGGTCGCTGAGGTGGACGAGGCGTCCGGCACCGAGGACGACCTGATCGAGGCGCTGGCCGGCCGGCAGGTGCTGGTCACCCAGATGGCTCCGGTGACCGAGCGCGTGCTCAGGTCCAGCCCGGATCTGCGGCTGATCGCGGTCAGCCGGGGCGGCCCGGTCAACGTGAACATCCCGGCGGCCACCGAGGCGGGCGTGGCGGTCTGCTACGCGCCCGGCCGCAACGCCACGGCCACCGCAGAGATGTCGGTCGGCCTGCTGCTGGCCGTGCTGCGGCGGATTCCGGAGACACACGCGCACACGGCGGCCGGCGAGTGGCGCGGCGACTACTACCGCTACGAGCGTTGCGGCCTGGAACTGGAGGGCACCCCGGTCGGCCTGGTCGGGTTCGGCGCGGTGGGCAGCCGGGTGGCCAAGGTGCTCAACGCGTTCGGCGCCAAGGTGCGGGTGTACGACCCGTACGCCGACCAGGAGGCGCTGGCCGCCTACGGCGAGCCCGTGTCCGACCTGCACGAGCTGCTGCGCCAGTCCAAGATCGTCACCCTGCACGCCCGGGTCACCGAGGAGACCAGGGGCCTGATCGGCCGGGCCGAACTGGCGGCCATGCCGGCCGGGTCCTACCTGGTCAACGCGGCCAGGGGCCCGCTGCTGGACTACGCGGCCACGTGTGACGCGCTGGAGTCGGGGCATCTGGCCGGCGCCGCGTTCGACACGTTCGAGACCGAGCCGATCCCGGCCGGCGACCGGCTGCTGAGCGCACCCAACGTGGTGATGACCCCGCACATCGCGGGCGCGTCCAAGGCGGTCGCGGAGAAGGCCGCCCGCATCGTGGCCGCCGAGGTCGGCCGCTGGGTGCGCGGCGAGCCGCTGGCCAACTGCTCGAACCCGGAGGTCCTGTCCAGCTGAACACCCCGCCCGGCGCCCCGGTGCGGCTGGTCTCCTGGCCGGCCGCCCGGGCACGTCGGGTGGCGGCCCGGCCCGGCCCGGCGCGCTGTCCGCTGTCCCGCTGTCCCGCTGTTCCCCTGTCAGTTGTTCCTTCCCGTTGGTTCCCCGTTGAGTTCTGTGCCGGTGGTCAGGCCGCCGGGATGGAGGTGCACGTGTACGTCGGCGTTGACGTGGGCACATCAGTCACCAAGGCGGTCGCCTTCGCCGAGTCGGGCGAGCAGCTCGACTGCGAGGTGGTCGACACCAGGCTGAGCCACCCGTCCCCGGGCCTGGTCGAGCAGGACACCGACGAGGTGGTCGACTCGGTCGGGGCGGTGATCCGGGGCCTGCTCGACCGGGTGCGCGAGCCGGTGGAACTGCTCGCCCTGACCGGCCAGGGCGACGGCCTGTGGCTGGTGGACGACCAGGGCCGGCCAGTGCGCCCCGCGGTGTCCTGGATGGACGGTCGGGCCGCCGGGACCATCCGGGAGTGGACCGACAGCGGCGTGGCCGATGCGGTGTTCCAGGCCAACGGCAACACCCTGTTCCCCGGCTGCGCCGCCGCGCTGCTCGCCCACCTGGACGCGCACGAGCCGGCCGCGCTCGACCGGGCGACCACGGCCGCCTACTGCAAGGACGTGGTGTTCCAGCGACTGACCGGGGTGCGGGCGACGGACGCCTCGGACGCCTCGCTGCCCTTTGGCGACCCGGCCGGCGGCTACAGCGAGGCCGTGCTCAAGGCCACCGGCCTGACCCACCGCGCCGACCTGCTCGCCCCGGTGCGCACCCCGCTGCCCGTGGGTGAGCTGCACGCGGCCGGGGCGGCGGCCACCGGCCTGCCCGTGGGCACACCGGTCACCTCGGGGCCGTTCGACCTGCCCGCGTGCGCACGGGGCGCCGGCGTGGTCCACCCGGGTGACGGCATGCTCATCATCGGCACCACGCTGGCCTGCCAGGTCGCGTCCTCCACTGTGGACACATCAGGGGCGCCGGCCGGGATGAACCTGGCCACCGGCACACCCGGCCGGTTCCTGCGGGCCATGCCGGCCATGGTGGGGACCGCGTCGGTGGACTGGGTGCTGCGCCTGACGAAGTCCACAGTGGACGATCTGCCGCGGCTGCTGGCCGCGGCGCCGCCCGGGGCGCGCGGCGTGTCCGTGCTGCCCTACTTCGCGCCCTCGGGGGAACGCGCCCCGTTCGTGGACCCGTTCGCGCGCGGCCAGTTCAGCGGTCTCACCCTGCAGCACGACGCGGCCGACGTGGTGCGCGCGGTGTGCGAGGGCATCGCCTACGCGGCCAGGCACTGCCTGGAGGCGGCCGGCCTGTCCGGCGCGCTGGCCGTGTCCGGCGGTGGCGCGCGCAGTGACGCGTGGCTGCGGGTGTTCGCGGACGTGCTGCGCCGGCCGCTGCACATCGCCCAGGGCACGCAGGTGGGCGCCAGGGGTGCGGTGGTCGCCGGCCTGGCCGCGCTGGGCCGGCCGGTGGACGAGGCCGGGTGGACCGGGTCGGCGCGGGTGGTCGAGCCGGGCGCTGCCGCAGACCACTACGAGCGCGGCTACCAGCGCTACCTGGACCAGTTGGCCGCGGCCCGCCCGCTGTGGGGTGCGGCATGAGACCCACCAGCACCGCACGCCCGGCGCACTCGTCCCACCCAACACCCACACCCCCGCCCTCCCAGGGGGGCGACCCCGGCTCCAGCCTATCCGCGCATCCCGCTGATCTGACCGGCCGCGACAAATCTGTGGACAACCGCGGCGCTGGCCGGCAGTTGTCCACAGGCCGACAACACCACCTGGTGCGCTCCCCCGGAGAGGTGCTATGAGCGACCACCCCGCGCCGCCAGGCAACGGCGACGACGCCTCGCGCCGCACCAACGGCGCCAACAGTGCCAGCGGCGCCAGCAATGCCAACGACACCAGCAGCGCCAGCAGCGCCAGCAGCGCCAACGGCACGAGCAGCGCCAACGGCACGAGCAGCGCCAACGGCACGAGCAGCGCCAACGGCACGAGCCACACCACCAACGCCACCAGCACAAGCAGCAACAGCACCACCAGCACAAGCAGCACCACCAGCACAAGCCACACCACCAGTGCCAGCCACACCACCAGTGCCAGCCACACCACCAGCACCACCAGTGCCAGCCGCACCACCAGCGCCACGGGGCAGCCCGGCCCGGTCCTGCTCGGCATCGACGTCGGCACCACCGGGCTCAAGGCGGTCGCGGTCGACCTGGCCGGCCGGCTGGTCGCGGACCGGGCGGTGCGCTACGCCACGGCCGTGGCGGGAGCGGCGGCCGAGCAGAACGCCGAGGACTGGTGGGCCGCGCTGTGTGCTGCCGTGCCCGCCGTGGTGGCCGGCCGGCGCGTGCTGGCCGTCGCGGTCACCGCGCAGGCGCCCACGCTGGTCGGTGTCGACGCCGACGGCGACCCCACCGGGCCCGCGCTGACCTGGGTGGACCGCAGGGCGAGCGCGGAGGCGCGCTGGATCGCCGACCTGACCAGCCTGGGCCGCAACGGGCCCGACCCGTACTTCGGCACGGCCAAGCTCGCCTGGCTGGCCGCGCACCGCCGCCAGCAGCTCGACCGGACCAGCACCATTCTGTCCGCCAACGGGTTCATCGTCCGGCGGCTCACCGGCGCGGCCAGTTTCGACGACTCCACGGCCGCGCTCACCCAGGCCTGGGACGGCCACTACGACCCGGTGCTCGCCGAGCACGGCGTGCCCACCGGCCTGCTGCCCGACCCCTGCCCGTGCGCCGAGCTGGTCGGCCAGGTCACGCCGACGGCAGCGGCGGCCACCGGCATTCCCGCGGGCACGCCGGTGGCGGCCGGGGGGATCGACGCGGTGGGCGCCGCCCTGGAGGCCGGGGTGCTCGCGCCCGGCGACCCGTTCGTGGAGATGACCGGCTTCTCCACGGTCGGCATCGCCGCGATCGACCGGAACGCCGCCGTGCCCGGGCTGATCCACTCCCGGCACGGCCTGCCCGGGGTGGACCTGCTGCTCACCGCCCAGGTGACCACGGGCTCGGTGGTCGACTGGCTGCGCGGGCTCACCGGCGGCTCCGACGACCTGCTGGACGCCGACCCGCTGCTCGCCCGGCCCCGGCCGACCAGGCTGCTGGTGCGGCCCTCGCTGGCCGGCGAGCGCACCCCCAGCTGGGACGCGTCCGCCCGGGGCGCGGTCCTCGGCCTCGACCTGCGCACGGACAGCCGGGACCTGCTGCTCGCCGTGTTCGAGGGCACCGCGTTCCAGCTCGCCGCCGACCTGGACGCGGTGCGCGCCGCCGGCATCGCCGTGCCCTCGGTGCGGGCGGCCGGTGGTGGCGCGCGCAGCCGGGCGTGGTTGCAGGTCAAGGCCGACGTGCTGGGCGTGCCCGTTGAGGTGCCGGTGGCCGGGCACGGCGCCGCGCAGGGCGCGGCCTACCTCGCCGGGTTGGCCGCGGGCCACTTCGACGTGGCCGCGCTGCGCCAGCTCGGCGCCCAGGTGGCCACCCGGGTCGAGCCGGATCCGGTGCGGCACCGGCGCTACGCCCAGCGGCGTGCCCTGTTCGACGCCTGGACCGGGCAACTCGCCGACCTGGAACGCGAGCTGGCGGCGACCACGGAGGCGCCGTCAGCCGAGCAAGCAGCGGGAGGAACAGCGTGACCCCAACCGAGAACAACAGCAGCAGGCCGGGCCCGGCCGCACCGGTGTCCGGCGCGGCCGCCGACCTGCTCAGCCTGACCCGCACCCTGGGCGACCCGGACCGGGACCTGGTGATCCTGGCCGAGGGCAACACCTCGGTGCGCACCCAGGACGGCCGGATGCTGGTCAAGGCCAGCGGCTCGATGATGGGCAGCGCCGAGGAGGGCGACTTCGTCGAGGTCGACACGGCCGCGCTGCTGTCCGTGCTGGACGGGCCGGAGCTGGACGAGCACCGGCTCGGCGAGGCGCTGATGGGCGCCAGGGTGAACGGCGGGCCGCGCCCGTCCATCGAGGCGATGCTGCACGCGCTGTGCATCGAGGAGGCCGGTGCGTCCGTGGTCGGCCACACCCACCCGGTCGCGGCCAACGCCCTGCTGTGCAGCGACCAGGCGTCGGTGCTGGTGGACGGCGCGCTGTTCCCCGACCAGGTGGTGGTGCTCGGCGCGCAGAGCGTGCTCGTGCCCTACGCCGACCCGGGTCGACCGCTGGCGCTGGCCACCCGCGAGGCGCTGCGCCGGCACCTGGAGACCCACGGGGTCGCCCCCAAGGTGGTGTGGCTGGCCAACCACGGCCTGTTCGCACTGGGCGAGTCCGCGCGCGAGGTGTTGCAGGTGACCGAGATGGCGGTCAAGCTCGCCCGGATCGCCACCGGCGTGCTGTCGGTGGGCCGGCCGACGTTCCTGCCGCAGCGGTCGGTGGACGTGTTGGACAAGCGACCCGACGAGGTGCTGCGCCGGCAGAAGCTGGCGGGGAAGGCCTGAGCCGATGGAGTTGGCGAACGAACGGGCCGCCGTGGTGGAGACCTGCCGGCGGCTGGTGGCCGACCGGCTGGTGGTGGGCACCGCGGGCAACGTGAGCGTGCGCGTGGGCGACCTGGTCGCGGTCACGCCGAGCGGGCTGGACTACGGCCGGCTGACCCCGGAGCTGGTCGGTGTGCACCGGCTGGACGGCAGCCCGGTGGACGCGCCGCTCAAGCCGACCAGTGAGCTGCCCATGCACCTGGCCGTGTACCGGGCCACCGACGCCACGGCCGTGGTGCACACCCACTCGGTGGCGGCGACCGCGCTGTCCTGCCTGGTCGACGAGGTTCCGCCGGTGCACTACTACCTGGCGATCTTCGGTGGCAGCGTGCGGGTGACGCGGTACGCGCCCTACGGGACCGACGAGCTGGCCGAGGCCATGCTGGCCGCGCTGGCCGACCGCACCGGCTGCCTGCTCGGCAACCACGGGGCCGTCACCACCGGGGACAGCCTGGCCCAGGCCTACGAGCGGGCCACCTACCTGGAGTGGCTGTGCGAGGTGGGGTTGCGCGTGCTGTCCTCGGGGCAGCGCCCCCGTGAGCTGTCCACCGCCCAGCTCGACGAGGTCGTGGCCCGCCTGTCCAGCTACGGCCAACGCCCGCCCAGCCGGTAGCGCCGGCGGGCCGGTAGTGCCGGCGGGCCGGCAGGCCGGGCGGGCCGCGCACCGCGTGCCCGGCCCCGGGCCGCCGGCCCGGAGAACCGGTCGGGGATGGATCTGACTTTCGTCGGGGTAGGTGGCTGTCGTTGGCGTGATGCCCGGCCGGCCCGGCCTCCCTACCGTTTCCGGCGTGCGCAAATCCCTGATCCTCCCGGTGGCGGTGGCCGCCGGCCTGCTGTCCCTGTCCACCCCGGTCGCGGCGAGCGCCGCCGCGCCGGACACCACCCCGCCACCGATGTCGGCCGTGCGGCCCAGCGGTTTGGACCCGGAGCTGTTGAACCGCATGCTGGACGAGGTCGCGGCGGCCGGGGCGCCGGCCGTGCTCGCCGAGGCCAGGGTGGGCGAGCAGACCTGGTCGGGCGCGCGCGGCGCGCGCAGCCCGGGTTCGCCCGTCCAGACCAGGCCCACCGACCGGGTGCGGGTCGCCAGCCTGACCAAGAGCATGGTGGCCACCGTGCTGCTCCAACTGGTGCGGGAGGGCAGGGTGGGGCTGGACGACCCGATCGCGCGGCACCTGCCCGGCCTGCTGCCCTACCCGGAGACCATCACCGTCCGGCAGTTGCTCGGCCACACCAGCGGTATCTCCGAGTACATCCTCGACGACCTCTACCCGTCGGTGAACGCCGGCTCCGCCGAGGACGTGCGCACCAACCGGTACCGCGCCTACACCCCTCGGCAGCTCGTCGCGATGGCCACCAGCCGACCGCTGCTGTTCGCGCCCGGCACGGGTTTCAGCTACTCCAACGCGAACTACGTGATCATCGGCCTGCTCATCGAGAAGCTGACCGGCCACAGCGCCGAGTCCGAGGTGACCAACCGGGTGCTCCGGCCGGTGGGCATGCACGACTCGTACATGCCGCACTCGCTCCCGTTCATCCTGGGTCCGCACCCCAGCGGCAACTACGCGACCGGTGACCCGAACGACCCGCTGGTGGACTCCACCGACCTGTCCCCCACCCAGTTCTTCACGGCCGGCGCGGTGATCTCCACGCCGCACGACATCAACAACTTCTACCGCGCGATGTTCGACGGAACCCTGCTGTCGCCGGAGCTGCTGGCCGAGGCCAGGCACTTCAACGACGTGTGGCAGGGCATGTACGGGCTGGGCGTGCTGGGGCTGCCCCTGCCGGACGACTGCGCGGCCGTGCCCGGCCACGTGGTCTACGGCCACACCGGCGGCGGGCTCGGGTACACCACCTACTCGTTCAGCTCCCCGGACGCCAGCCGCCAGATCACCTTCACCTACACGCTGGACTCCACTTTGGACCCGAAGACCGCGGCGAAGCTGGGCGCCGCGGCCAACCGGCTGGGCGTGGCCGCCCTGTGCTCGACCGATCCGGCGGCCTGATCCGTCCACAGCAGACGGCCGCCGGGCACCTCACCGAGCCGCGTCCACCCGGCTGGCCTCGGCCCGGGCCGAGGACCGCGGCTCGGCGGTGTCCCGGGCGTCCCGGGCCGGGGCGCGGTACTGGAGGTGGCCGGCCCACGCCGCGGCCAGCAGCCCGAGTGCACCGAGGCCGGCGCCGACCCAGGCCACGGACGCGAAGCCGAGACCGGCGCTGATCGCCATGCCGCCCAGCATCGGCGCGAGCGTGTTGCCGACGTTGAACGCGGCGGTGTTGACCGCGCCCACCAGGGTCGGCGCGTCCGGTGCGAGCACGAACACCCGGGACTGCAACACGGGGTTGGTGACGTAGCCGGCCACGCCGAGCAGGAAGATCAGCACGACGGCGATGACCGGGTGCGGCGCGGTGACCGCGAGCAGCGCGGAGGCGAGCACCAGCAGGCCCAGGCCCACCACCAGGGTGCGGATCGGGTAGGTGCCACCCAGGCGCCCGCCCGCGGTCATGCCGAGCAGCCCGCCGACGCCGAACAGCGCCAGCACGGCCGGCACCCAGGCCGCCGGCAGCCCGCTCACCTCGGTCAGCAGGGACGCCAGGTAGCTGAAGGTGACGATGACCGCGCCGAAGGCGAACGCGGTGACCGCGTAGGACAGCCACAGCTGCGGACGGGCCATGCCGCGCAGTTCCGCCCGGACCGTGCGCGCGTCCTCCCGGCCGGGCGCGCCGTCCCGGCGGGCCGGGCCGGCCGGGACCACGACCAGCGCGCCGACCGCGCTCACCGCGGTGAGCAGGGCGACGGCCCAGAACGCCGCCCGCCAGCCGGCGGACTGGCTCAGCACCGTGCCGGCCGGCACGCCCACGATGGTGGCGAGGGTGAGTCCGCTGGCCACCAGGGCGACGGTCCTGGCCCTGGCCTCGGCCGGCACCAGGCTCACGGCGGTGGCCACGGCCACGCCCCAGAACCCGGCGTAGGCCACCGCGCTGATCACCCTGGTGGCGAACAGCATCGGGTAGCCGGTGGCCAGCGCGCCGAGCACGTGCGCGCCGACGAAGACCACCTGCAGCGCGACCAGGGTGGTGCGTCGCGGCCAACTCAGGGTGACCACGGCCAGCACCGGCGCGCCGATCACCATGCCGACGGCGAAGGCCGAGACGAGCAGGCCGGCGTCCGGGATGGACACGTGCAGGTCGGCGGCCAGGTCCGGCAGCAGGCCGGAGAGCATGAACTCCGAGGTCCCCTGGGTGAAGATGCCCAGCGCGAGAACGTACACGGCGAGTGGCACGGGTGGCCCTTCCAGTGGTTCCGGTGCGTGTGTCGGTACCGGCCCGCCACGGTGTTGACGGGTCGGGGTGCGTGGAGCAGACCTGGGGCGCCTCGGTCGGACCCGACGCTAACACGTTATGAAGCACACGCTTCAAAACTCGTCCGGTGACCCGCCGCACACCCCGCACCCGCCGCCCGCCTCGGTTCTGGGCGATCGCTCCAAAACCGGACTACCGTGGGGGCTGTGGCGAGGCCGAGGAAGTTCGACGAGACCAGCGTGTTGGACGCGGCGCTGGACGCGTTCTGGCGCCGAGGCTACGAGGCGACCTCGACCCGGGACCTCAGTGATCGCACCGGAATCGGGCCGTCCAGCCTCTACAACACCTTCGGCGACAAGCGCCAGCTCTACCTGCGGGCGCTGCGCAAGTACCGCGAGACCGGCACCACCGAGCAGGTCGCGCTGCTGCGCCGGCCCGGGCCGGCCAAGGAGCGGCTGCGCGCACTGATGGTCGCGGCGATCGACCTCGACCTCGGTGGCACCGACGGCCCCGTCGGGTGCTTCGCGATCAACGCGGCCATGGAGACGGCCAGCTCCGACCCGGACGTCCGCGCCGAGGTGCGCCGGCAGTTCGCCGAGGTGGAGCAGGCCCTGCGGGAGACCGTGGCGCGGGGCCAGCGCGACGGCGAGATCGACCCCACCCGGGACGCGGCCGTGCTGGCCCGCCAGGTGCTGAGCACCTACTACGGGCTGCGGGTGCTGGGCCGCGTCGAGGCGGACCGCGACACCCTGCTCGCCGTGGTCGACAGCACCCTTGAGGGCCTCTGACCAGCGACTCTCACCGGGTCCTGGCGTAGACGCCGGCCTTGGCGGCGGCCACGGCGGCGTGCGCGGCCCGGTCCGCGCTGGCCTCGTCCAGCGGCTGCTGACTGGCCAGCAGCCGGTAGTACAGCGGCGCGGACACCGCGCGCACCACCTCGTCGGGATCGGTGTCCTCGGGCAGTTCACCCCGCTGGATCGCCTGCTCGACGCAGACCGCCCACTCCCGCACCCGCACCTGGTAGAAGCGCCGCAACGCCTCGGCGGTCCGCTCGTCGCAGCTGGCGGCGGCGATCACCGCGCGGAACAGGGTGCCCTGGCGCGGGTCGGCCAGGGTGCGGCGCACCAGCCGGGCGTTGGCCAGCAGGTCCTCGGTGAGCGAGCCGGTGTCGGCGCGCGGCAGTGACTGCTCGGCCATGTCCACCAGCAGGTCGGCCACGAGTGCGGTGGCGCTGCCCCAGCGGCGGTAGACCGTGGTCTTGCCGACGCCGGCGCGCTGCGCGACCGCACCCAGGTCCAGCCCGTCGAACCCCTGTTCCACCAGGGCGTCCTCGGTCGCACGCAGCACCGCGGCGCGCACCCGCGCGGTGCGCCCACCGGGCCGGACAGTCCCCACCTCAGCGCCCTTCGACGTCATAACGGGTCTCCAGTTCCCTTAACAACCAGTCGCGTGCTAGTGTCCCAGCCGCACTTAACGGAACTGTAGACCCATTAACTGGTTCTTGGAGTCACCATGACCGCGACCAGCCCGCGCCGCACCACCGCCCTGGCCACCCTCACCGCGCTCGCGCTCACCGCGCCCCTCACCGCGTGCGCGACCGACCCGGCCGCCGCCAACTCGGCGTCCGCCCAGCAGCAGAACGCCCAGGAGCAGAACGCCCAGCAGCAGACCGAGCAGGCGTGGACAACGGCCTGGTCGGTCCCGATGCAGCGGCCCAGCATCGGCTTCGAGCCGAACTGGTCCGAGCAGGGGTTCAGCGACCAGACCGTCCGCCAGGTCGTGCGGGTCACCACCGCCGGCAGCGCGGTCCGCGTGCGACTGTCCAACCGCTACGGCAGCTCACCGCTGGAGGTCGGCGCGGCCAGCCTGGCCCGCACCACCCAGGGCGCGGCCGTGGCAGCCGACAGCGTGCGCCGGCTGACCTTCAACGGTGCCGAGTCCGCGGCCGTCCCCGCCGGCGGCGAACTGATCAGCGACCCCGTCGACCTGCCGGTCCAACCGCTGGCCTCGCTGACCACCACGCTCTACCTGCCGCACACCACCGGCCCGGCCACCACCCACCTGCAGGGCTACGCCACCAGCTACCGCGCCGCCGGCGACCACAGCACCGACCCGGACCCGGCCGCGTTCACCGACACCACCCACTCCTGGTACTACCTCAGCGGCATCGAGGTGCTCGACCCGAACGCGTCCCAGCACGCCGCCACCCGGGACACGATCGTGGCCCTCGGTGACTCCATCACCGACGGCTTCGGCTCCACCAACGACGCGAACAGCCGCTACCCCGACCACCTGGCCAACCGCCTGGTCGCGGCGGGCACCCCGCGCCCGGTGCTCAACGCCGGCATCGGCGGCGGCATGGTGCTGTCCGACTCGGCGTGGTTCGGCGACAGCGCCCGCACCAGGCTGGACCGCGACGTGCTGGCCAACCCCCGGGTGCGCACCATGATCGTGCTGGCCGGCCTGAACGACATCGGCTTCAGCGAGGTGGACGTGCCCACCTTCAAGCCCAACCCGAACCGCTCGGTGGACGAGCTGATCGCCGGACACCGCGAGCTGATCCGCCGCGCCCACGAGCACGGCGTCCGCGTCATCGGCGCCACCCTGCTCCCGCTGCGCGGCGCCGACTACTACACGGCCACCGCCCAGGCCAAGATCGACCAGCTCAACCAGTGGATCCGCACCTCGGGCGAGTACGACGCGGTGGTGGACTTCAACGCCGCCCTGGCCGACCCCGCCGACCCGACCCGGATCAACCCGGCCTACGACAGCGGCGACCACAAGCACCCCAACGACGCCGGCTACCGCCTGATGGCCGACACCATCGACCTGTCCACCCTGTGAGCCGAGGCAGTCCGGTCAGCCGCGCTGCTCGGCCAGCACGGCGAGGTACTGCGGGTTGTACATGAGTCCGAGAACGTTGCCGAACGGGTCGATCACCGAGGCCGTGACAAAGCCCCCGCCGCGCTCGGTGATCGGCTCGTGCGCCACCGCCCCCAGGGCCAGCGCCGCGTCGACTGCCGCGGCCAGGTCGTCAACGTGCCAGCTGAGGACCACACCGCCCGGCCCGGTGGGCGTGCCCGGGGGTGCGAAGCGGCGGTCGGTGATGCCCAGTTCCACCTGGTGGTCACCGATGCGGAACTCCACGTAGGCGGGTCGGCCGTCCGGCCCGCCGCGCTCGAAGTAGGGGGCGGTCCCCAGCAGCCTGGTGTACCACTCCTTGGCGGCGGTCACGTCGTCCGCCCAGTACCCGGCGTGGGCCATTCCTCGCAGCATGACGTCCTCCGGTTCGCTCTCACGATGCTCACGGGGCTGGTTCGCCCCTCGGGACAGCACGCTATGCCGCATTCCGGCCACTTCCTGACCTCAATTGCCGGCCGCCCGCGGGTGCCCCTCCGTCACCCGCCGGTCGGCTCCGGTGGCGGCCGGTGGGCCACTCGGGGGTTGACAACAGCTGTCCAGGCCTTTGTCGTGAATTCGCGCTGACGTTTTTCTCCGGTGTCGTGGCGGAGCGCGAGTGAGCGCGGTGACGCTGCGTGGCACCAAACGGGATACCGATCAGCACTGCCTCCGTTGTTGCCTGCGGAGTAGGAATTGGCCGCCCCCGGTCCACTGCGGACGGCGGGAATACGCACGGTCAGCACACCCGCCACGATGCGACACCGTCCGTGGCGGCGGTAATCGATCCGCCCCGGGCCCGCACGCCGTTGTCGCAGGTCATCGCGGTCAGCACGGGCCCGAGCGGGAGCCGGCGGGCAAAACCCGGGGTAGCCGGGCAAGTGCTGAGACGATTCCGCACACCGTCGTGGTGATCACAATTCCGCTGACGCAGACGGCACGACACGCTACTCCCGGTGCGCCGAATCAAACCGGTCCGCGGCAACACGACTTCGGTCATCCGGGCACGGCGCAGTATTGCCGGATTAACCGGCAACTAGTGGGGGTATCGTAGGCGAGTGATCGACTTCGGCAAACACCACCTCGACACGTTAGGTGACGCGGCTATCCCGGTGGAAACGCTGCTGGACCGGTTCGACCCGCACCGCTCCCGGCACGGCGTCTCTCCGCTGGACAGCCCCGCCGCCGACCCGCCCACCGAGCTGCTCTTCCCCATCACCGACCTCTAGCCACCCCGACCGCCAGCCACCAGCCTGCTTGTCCCACCGGCACCCGGATGTGACGATCGGGCGGGTCGCGAGGGTTCGGACCACGGGAGGGGCTGTGGCGCGGGAACGGGCCGGCCAGGTGTTGGCCGCCAATCTCCGGGTGCTGCGCGCGCGGCAGGGCCTGTCCCTGTCCGAGCTGGCCCGCCGGTCCGGCATCGCCAAGGGCACGCTGTCCCAGTTGGAGTCGGGCAGCGGTAACCCCACCATCGAAACCGTGTTCAGTTTGTCGAACGCCCTGGACGTGCCGGTGTCCACCTTGCTCACCGAGCGCACCGATCCCGACGTCGTGCTGGTCCGCTCCGCCGGCCTGGAGGTGCTCAGCAGCAACGCGGTCGACCTGCGCATGCTGCGCCGGCTGGACCTCACCGAGACCGTGTTCGAGGTCTACGACCAGCGGGTCCGGCCAGGCGAGGTGCAGCACTCGGCCGGCCACCCCGGCATCGAGCACATCGTGGTGACCTCCGGCCAGCTCAGGGTGGGTCCACCGGACTCGCCGCACCAGCTCGGGCCGGGCGACTACCTGTGCTTCCCAGCGCGCCGGCCGCACATCTACGAAACCGTCGGCGGCCCGGTCACCTCGGTGCTGCTGCTGCAGTACCCGGCTGACGCCGGACCGCCGGTGCTGGCCGGCTCCTGCGGCGTCCCGGTGAACCAGGCGGCCGAGCAGGACAGCGGGGTTGACGGGGCACCACCACCCGCTTAACGTGCCGATCGTTCATTTCGTTGAACGAGTTGAACGAAATGAGGATGGCGTGGCAGCACATCCGGACGTGGTGGTGGTCGGCGCGGGCGTGGTGGGCGCGGCCTGCGCCGAGGCGCTGACCGCGGCCGGGTTGCGCGTCACCGTGCTGGACCGGGGCGCGCCGGCCAGCGGCACCACCGCGGCCGGTGAGGGCAACGTGCTGGTCTCCGACAAGGAACCCGGTCCGGAACTCGTGCTGGCCCAGCACTCGCTGCGCCGCTGGCGGGTGCTGCTGCCCGCGCTGCGCGAGGAACTCGGCCCCGAGTTGGCCGAGGTGGAGTGGGACGCCAAGGGCGGCCTGGTGGTCGCCACCACCGCGGCCGGCGCCGGCTCGCTCACCGCGTTCGCCGCCGCCCAGCGGCAGGCCGGCGTGCGGGCCGAGCAGCTCGCCCCGGACCGCGTCGGTGAACTCGAACCGCTGCTGACGCCCGGGATCACCGCCGCCGTGCACTACCCGGAGGACGCCCAGCTGCACCCGGTGCTCGCCGCCACCACCCTGCTGGCCGCGGTGCGCGCACGCGGTGGGGCGGTGCGGGCCGGGGTGGCCGCGCTGGGCCTGCGGCGCGCCGCCGGCGGGGCGGTCAGCGCGGTCGTCACCAGCGCCGGTGACCTGCCCACCGCCGCGGTGGTCAACGCGTGCGGCCCGTGGGCTGGCGCGTTCGCCACGGCGGCCGGCGCGCCGATCACCGTGCTGCCCCGGCGCGGCGTGGTGCTGGTGACCGGTCCGCTGCCGCCGGGCACGGTGCGGCACAAGGTCTACGACGCCGACTACGTGGGCGCGGTGGCCAGCGGCGACGCCGACCTGCAGACATCCGCCGTGGTCGAGTCGACCAGGGCCGGCACCGTGCTGGTCGGGTCCAGCCGGCAGCGGGTCGGGTTCGACGACACCATCCGGGTCGCGGTGCTGCGGGAACTGGCCCGCAAGGCGGTGGCCCTGTTCCCCGTGCTGGCCGACGTGCCGGTGCAGCGCGCCTACGGCGGGTTCCGCCCGTACGCGCCGGACCACCTACCGGTGATCGGCCCCGACCCCCGGGTCGCCGGGCTGTGGCACGTGACCGGGCACGAGGGCGCCGGCATCGGCCTGGCCGCGGCCACCGGCCAGTTGCTGGCCGAACTGCTCACCGGCGCCGAACCGCACGTGGACCCGACCCCGTTCCGGGTGGACCGCCCGGCGGTGCTCACCGGGGCGGAGGTGCGGGCGTGACGCCGGAAGCCGACCACCGGGGGCGGCCAGGGCCGAGCACCGGGGACGCCGGCGCGCCGCAGGTGACCGTGGACGGGGTGGCCGTGACCGCGCGCACCGGGCAGACCGTGGCCGGCCTGCTGGTCAGCGCCGGCCGCACCAGTTGGCGCAGCACCCGGGGCGGTGGCCGGCCGCGCGGGCTGTTCTGCGGCATCGGCGTGTGCTTCGACTGCCTGGTGGAGGTGAACGGCGTGCCGGACGTGCGGGCCTGCCAGCGGCTGGTGGCCGACGGCGACGACATCCGCACCGCGCCCCGCCCCCGCCCGGCCGCACCAGGTGGTCCGGCCGGCGACGGCACGCGGACCGGGGAGGCGTGATGGCACGACTCATCGCGGTGGTGGGCGCCGGGCCGGCGGGGATGGCGGCCGCGCTGGCGGCGGCCGACGCCGGGGCCGAGGTGGTGCTGGTCGACGCGGCGCCCCGGGTCGGCGGGCAGTACCACCGGCAGCCGCCGCCCGGCCTGGCCGACCAGCACGCCGGTCCCGGGTTCGCCCGGCTGGAGGCCGAGCTGGCCGGCCACCCGCGGGTCCGGCACCTGGCCGAGACCGTGGTGTGGGCGCTGGAACCCCGGCCGGGCGGGCACCGGCTGCACCTGCGCACCGGCCCGGCCGACAGTCCACATCGGACAGCTCGGGTGCTGGACCCGGCCGCGTTGGTGCTGGCCACCGGCGCGCACGACCGGGCCCTGCCGTTTCCCGGCTGGGACCTGCCCGGGGTGGTCACCGCGGGCGCGGCCCAGGCACTGGCCAAGGGCCAGCGGGTGGCGGTGGGCCGGCGGGTGCTGCTGGCCGGCACCGGCCCGTTCCTGTTCCCGGTGGCCCAGTCCCTGATCGAGGTGGGCGCGCACCTGGTGGGCGTGCTGGAGGCCAACCGGGTGGGCGCCACCGCGGCCGGCTGGCTGGCCCGGCCCGCCGCCCTGCTCGCCGGCCGGGCCAAGCTGCCGGAGCTGGCCGGCTACCTGGGCCTGCTCGCCCGGCACCGGATCGCCTACCGGACCGGCCACGCGGTCCTCGCCGCGCACGGCACCGATCGCGTCGAGGCGGTGACCACGGCCCGGCTGACCCGGGACTGGCGGGTGGTGCCGGGCAGTGCGCGGCGGATCGCGGTGGACGCGGTGTGCGTGGGCTTCGGCTTCACGCCGCAGCTGGAGCTGGCCGTGGCCGCCGGTTGCGACCTCGACGCCACGGGCACGTGCGTCCGGGTGGACATCGCCCAGGCCACGTCAACGCCCGGGGTGTTCGCGGCCGGCGAGCTGACCGGCGTCGGCGGGGCCGACCTGGCCGCGGCCGAGGGTCGGGTGGCCGGTGCGTCCGCCGCCCGCCACCTGGGGCTGGCCGTGCCGGTGCCGCGGGCCGCGCTGCGCCAGGTCCGGGCCGGCCGCGGGTTCGCCGCCGCCCTGGCCGGGGCCTACCCGGTGCGGCCCGGCTGGCGGTCCTGGCTGACCGAGGACACCCTGGTCTGCCGCTGCGAGGAGGTCAGCTACGGCGCGCTGTGCCAGGCGGTGCGGCAGCGGGCCGCACTGGGCGGGCGGGTGCTCAGGCTGACCAGCCGCGTCGGCCTCGGCCCGTGCCAGGGCCGGATCTGCGGCCGCAACGCCGCCGAACTGGCCGAGGCCCTGCTGTGCCGGGCCGACCAGCGCCCGCCGCTCACCCCGGCCGCCTCGGCCCGCCGGCCGATCGCCGCGCCGATCCGGCTGGGCGAGCTGGCCACCACCCCGACCGAACCGAGCGAGCACGGATTTGCGAGCACGGATCCGACGGACAGGAGTGAGGCATGACGCAGCAGCCGGAGCGGCTGGGCGGGGTCATCGTGGCCACCGCCCTGCCCTATGCCGAGGACCCGACCGCGCCCGCCGGGCTGCGCGTCGACCTGGACCGCTACGCCGAGCACTGCCGGTGGCTGGTGGACAGCGGGTGCCGGGGCGTCGGGCCGAACGGGTCGCTGGGTGAGTACTCGTCGCTGACCGACGACGAGCGCCGGGCCGTGGCCCGCACCGCGATCGACGCGGTCGGCGCGGACGGGATCGTGGTGGTCGGCGTGCACGCGCCCGGCGCGCACCTGGCCAGGCACTGGGCGGAACTGGCCGCCGAGGACGGCGCGCACGGCCTGCTCTGCCTGCCGCCGACCATGTACCGGGCCAACGCCGGCGAGGTGGTGCACCACTTCGAGCAGGTGGCCAGCGTGGGCCTGCCGGTGATGGTCTACAACAACCCGATCGACACCAAGGTGGACCTCACCCCCGAACTGCTCGCCGAGATCGCCCAGATCGACAACGTGGTCGCGGTCAAGGAGTTCTCCGGGGACGTGCGCCGGGTGCTGGCGATCCGCGAGCGCGCGCCCGGGCTGAACGTGGTGGCCGGCGCGGACGACGTGACCGTCGAGGCGCTGCTGATGGGCGCGACCGGCTGGTTCGCCGGGTTCCCCAACGTGTTCCCGGCCGAGTCGGTGCGGCTCTACGAGCTGGCCCTGGCCGGCCGGCTGGCCGAGGCGCGGGAGCTGTACGAGCCGCTGGTCGCCGCGTTCCGCTGGGACTCGCGCACCGAGTTCGTGCAGGCCATCAAGTACGGCATGGACCTGGTCGGCCGGTACGGCGGCCCGTGCCGGCCGCCGCGCGGGCCGCTGCCCGAGCACCAGCGGGCCCAGCTGGACGCGGACGTGCGCCGGGCCGTCGACTACCTGCGCGCCCACCCGGTGGCCGCCTGACATGCGCGCCAGCAGGTACTTCAGCGCGGTCGACTCGCACACCGAGGGCATGCCCACCCGGGTGGTCACCGGTGGGGTCGGGGTGATCCCCGGCGCGACCATGGCGCAGCGGCGCACGCACTTCATGGCGCACCTGGACCACCTCAGGCACCTGCTGATGAACGAGCCGCGCGGGCACTCGGCCATGAGCGGCGCGATCCTGCAGCCGCCGACCCGGCCGGACGCGGACTGGGGCGTGCTCTACATCGAGGTGTCCGGCTGCCTGCCGATGTGCGGGCACGGCACCATCGGCGTGGCCACGGTGCTGGTGGAGACCGGCATGGTCGAGGTGGTCGAGCCGGTCACCCGGGTGCGGCTGGACACGCCGGCCGGGCTGGTGGTGGCCGAGGTGGCCGTGGCCGACGGGCACGCCAAGCACGTGACCATCCAGAACGTGCCGGCCTACACCGACGAGTTGGACGCGGTGGTGGACGTGCCCGGCCTGGGCGAGGTGCGCTACGACATGGCCTTCGGCGGCAACTTCTACGCGATCCTGCCGCTGGACCAGTTGGGCATTCCCTTCGACCGCAGGGAGAAGGACCGCATCCTCGCCGCCGGTCTGTCCATCATGGACGCCATCAACGCGCGGCGCCGGCCGGTGCACGCGACCGACCCGGACATCGCCGGCTGCAAGCACGTGCAGTTCACCGCGCCGGGCACTCGGGAAACCGGCAGCCACTCGCGCAACGCCATGACCATCCACCCCGGCTGGTTCGACCGGTCGCCGTGCGGCACCGGCACGTGCGCGCGGATGGCCGCCCTGCACACGCGCGGCGAACTCGCCCTGGGCGAGGACTTCGTCAACGAGTCGTTCATCGGCACCCGGTTCACCGGCCGGCTGGTCGAGGCCACCACCGTGGGCGACCGGCCGGCCGTGGTGCCGACGGTGACGGGCCGGGCGTGGATCACCGGCATGGGCCAGTACCTGCTCGACCCGACCGACCCGTTCCCCACGGGTTTCGTGCTCTGAGCGGGTTTCGGCCTGGGTGTTCGCGCGGTGTGGGCTGTTCACCTGACACACCTCGCGACCGGATTCCGCGATGCTGCACGGCATGACGACACCAGTGGACCCGGCCGACACCGTGCGCGCGCACGCCACCATCGACCAGCGCACCGGCCGGGTCATCGGCCCGCCCCGCCACCCGCTGCCCGCCCCGGACGACGAACTCCCGATCCTGCGGCCACCCCACGAGATCAGACCGGCGCCGACCGACCGGTTCCCGATCACCACCGACCCGCCGGGCGACATCCGGCCGATCTCCCCCGGCTCGGACGAGCTGGTCCCACCGATCACCATCACCGGCCGGCTGCCCGTGGACGGCCCGCCACCCGTCCGCCAGCCGGCCGCGCCCGGCGGCGCTGGTGCTGGCTCCGGCACCGGTTTCCACGTAGACCCTGGCCAGCTGCGGGCGGTCAGCGGGCACGCCACCCGGATCGGTGACGACATCGCGGACACCGTGAGCCGGTTCGCCGGCTCGCTCACCGCGTCCGGCCAGCACGCGGGCTGGGCGCTCGGCGGCGCGCTGGAGCGCTGCACGGGGGCGTGGGAACGGCACCTCGGCGACACCGCGCGGCGGGTGCGCGCCGTGGGCGGCGGGCTCGCCGAGACGGTCGCGCACTACTCCGATGTGGACAGTGGAAATGGCTTGCGGTTCAAGGCAATCCGCAGCCAGAACGGGCAGGGGTGAGCGGACGTGCTCGGATACGACGACGTGGTGAACGCCCAGCCGGCGGTGTTCACCGGACTGGCCGACCAGTGGGAGCGGTTGGCCACCACCCTGGCCGGGCACCACGACCAGTGGCGGTCCCAGGTGGACGCCGGCCTGCCCCCGGACGCGTGGACCGGGCAGGCCAGCGCCGCCGCCCGCACCCACATCAGCCAGCTCACCCAGGGCCTGGCCGGGCACGAGCAACCGCTGCGCCAGGTGTCGGCCACCCTGCGCCAGGCCGCCCAGGACGTGGCCGGCGCGCAGGCCCGGCTCACCCAGGCCCGCCAGCAGGCGGGCGCGCTGGGCCTGGTGGTGGGCCCCGGCGGCGCGGTGACCATCGACCCCACCCGGATCACCGGCAACACCGCCGACCTGCCGGTGGTGATGGCCTCGGCCGAACTGCTCAGCCGGGAGATCACCGGCGCGGTCCGGTCGGCCAACGACGCCGACCAGCGCGCCGCCGCCGCACTGGACGCGCTGGCACCCACCGGCGGCGGCCCGGCCAGCGCCCGCGACACCGCCGCCACGCACCCCGCCTCGACCGCACCGGCCGCGGCCGGCCTCGGCCGCACCGCCGCGCAGGTGGCCAGGAACGCCGTCCCGCCGGACGCACCGGCCGGCGCCGACCCGGCCGGGGTCAAGCAGTGGTGGGACGGCCTGCCCCAGGAGCGGAAGAAGGAGTACGCGCAGAAGTTCCCCGGCTACGTCGGCTCGACCGACGGCATTCCCTCGGCCGTCCGGGACTACGCCAACCGCCGCAACCTGGCCACCCTGATCCAGCGGACCAGGCAGGACCTCGACGACCTCAGGAAGAACCAGCCGACACCGTTCTTCGGCGAGCCACCCGCGTCGTTCCAGGCGCGCCAACAGCAGTGGCTGCGGCAGGTCGAGGACCTGGAGACGAAAACCGCCGGGATGGAGCGGTTGCGGCAGAACCTGGGGCCGGCCAACGGCGGGCCCGGGTACGCGGACGGCTTCCCCACCACGGACATCCCGCAGACGGCCGCCGACTTCCGCACGACCAACGCCCCGAAGTTCCTGCTCCAGATCGACACCGCCGGCACCGGCCACATGATCGTGGCCAGCAACAACCCGGACGCCGCGCAGAACGTGGCGACCGTCGTTCCCGGCGTCACCTCCAAACTGGACGAGGGCAACGCCACCTTCTCCATGAACTACTCGGAGAACTTCCTCAAGGCCGCCGCCGCCAAGGGCGCCGGCCCGACAGCGGTCATCTGGTGGGACAACTACGACGCGCCCGACTCGGCGGCCAGCGTCGACGCCGCCACGTCCGGCTCGGCGGAGCAGGGCGCGCCCAAGCTGAACCAGTTCGAGCAGGGGTTGCAGGCCACCCGCAACCCCGGCAGCGACGCCCACAACGTCCTCATCGGACACAGCTACGGGTCGGTGGTGGTGGGCAACGCGGCCCGCGGTGCCGGCGGGGTGCCGTTCGTCGACGACATCGTGGCGATCGGCAGCCCCGGCATGGACGTGGGCAAGGCGGCCGACCTGCACGTGCCACCCGGCGACCCCGCGCGCGACCCGGGCCACCCGCACGTGTGGGCGTCCACCACGCAGTGGGACATGATCAGGACCACGGTCATCGGCCACAACAACAACCCGGACAACCAGGACTTCGGCGCCACCGTGTTCGACAGCGGCCCAGGGCCGGGCAACCCGGTCGAGGCGCACAACTACTACTGGGACCCGAACTCGGCCGCCATGGCCAACATGGGCGCGATCATCGCCGGCGACTACCAGGCGGTCACGCGCCGCACCTGGTAGCGGCCGGTGACCGACGGGACGTGGTCCTGGCGGTCCGCCCCGAGCGGAGGAAACACGATGACCAGTCCGATCCCGCCGGCCACCGGCGACCTGGTGGCCAGGGCGGAGGAGATCCGGGCGAAGATCAGGGCGCTGGCCGGCACGGCCAGCACCCCGGACGGCGCGGTCACGGTGACCGTGGACGCCAGCGGGGCACTGCGCGACATCGAGTTCGGCCACGCCGCCGAGCGCATGCCGCGGCAGGCGCTGGCCGCGGCGGTGCTGGCCACCGCCCGGTTCGCGCACAACAGGGCCACCGAGCAGCTGCCCGCCGTGCTGGCCGCGCTGGCCGGGGAGGACAGCGCGGCCGTGCGGTTCACCCGGCAGCCCGAACCACCGCCGCCCCCGCTCACGCCCCCACCGGCGCAACCCGGGCAGCCGGGGCAGCCGGGGCAGCCAGCACTGCCGGCCTGGCAGGCCGCGGCCCGGTCGGGGCCGCCGGTGCGTCGGGCCCCGGTGCTGGACGCGGCCACCCGCGGCGCCCACGGCAGCAGCCACGACAGCGGAATCCACGACGAGGGCGGCTACGACGACGGCCCGATCCTGCGCCGCCGCCGGTGACCGGACGGCCGCCGGCGCCGGTCAGCCGGCCAGCTCGTCCGGGTGCACCAGGCCGTCCTGGATGGCGCGTTCCAGCAGGGCGGCCTTGGTGCGGGCGGGGCGGCCGGCGTTGGCGTACTTGATGCGCACCCGCTCGATGTAGGTCTCCACGGTCTTCACCGACAGGTGCAGCTTGTGCGCGGCCAGGCGCTTGGAGTCGCTCTCGAACCAGGCGCGCAGGGTTTCCCGCTCGGCGTTGCTCAGCGCGGGCCGGTCCGGGCCGTCGTCCGCGTAGAACGCGCCGGACAGCGCGGGCGGGGTGTAGGGCACGTTCCGGGCCGCCGCCTGGATGGCCGGCACCAGGTGCTGGTGGCCCTCGGCCTTGGTGAGGTAGGTGAACGCGCCGAGCCGGACGCACTCCCGCGCGGTGGGCCCGTCCGCGCGCTGCGAGTACACGACGACCTGCCGGCCGGCGTCCACCAGCCGCGCCAGCTCCCGGAACAGCGGCTGGCGCCCCAGGTGCAGGTCGAACACGACCACGTCCGCGGACGCGCCCGGCTCCGTCCACAAGCGACTGATCTGGTCGCCGGCGTCGACCAGCTCGATCGGCGGATCGGCCTGGCCGCACCAGGCCCGCACCCCGGCGACGATCGCCGGGTGGTCGTCGAGGATCACCGCCGTGATCCGTGATGACTCAGCTCTCACCGGACTGCGCCCGGTGATCCGCGGTCCGCTCGCCATGTCGCCTCCACCCACACCCGGGTTCCGTCAAGGATGGACGTGGTGCGCACCCCGCTGGTTTCGGTCGGTTCGACGCCGCTGACCGCCGGGGTGCCCGGCTGGTCGGCGAGCACGCTGACCGCGACGGTGCGCACGGCGTTCCCCCGCTGATCCACCTCGGTGCTGCCGACCACGGTGACCCGCGCCGCGCCCACGGCCGTGCTCAACACGTGCATGGGCGCGTCGGTCAGCGCCCGCCGCACCTCGCGCGGCAGCTCCGGCCAGCCGCCCTGCACGATCAGGTTGACCAGGACTCCCCTGCGCTCCGCCACGGCCACGCACGCGCGCAGCTCGTTGAGCAGCCTGTCGCCGATGTCGTCGCTCTCCGCGAACAGCCGGCGCATCCGGGCGGCCTCGATCGCGCACCGCCGGACCACGGTCTCGTCGGCCGGGTCGAGCGTGCCGTCGGCCAGGCCGGCCAGCAGCGGGCGGGCCGTGTCCGCGATCTCGTGGTAGCGGCGCCGCCGGTCCAGGTGCACCTGCCTGGCCACCTCCCGCCGGGTGCGGGCCCGCTCGGCGGTGGCCGCGTCCGAGGCGGCCGCACCGGCGATCCGGCGCAGCGCGCCGGCCGCGGTGGCGGTCAGCACCTGGAAGCCGCCGACCGACACGGCGGTGATGCCCAGGCCCACCAGTGCCGGCCGGTCGGCGGGGCCGAGCAGCACGACCGGCACGGCGGTCACCGCGAGGCAACCGGCCACGAACGCCACCACCGACACCAGCGGCCGGTCGAACAGCACCAGCACGCCGAACCAGCCGATCGCGCTGAAGAACCAGTTGTCGATGGTGAACACCGCGCCGGGCGGCAGCAGCAGGGTGAACCCCAGGTACGCGGCGAGCAGGGTGAGCAGCACCGGCCAGCGCCACCGGCCCCAGGACCGGTCGCGCGCCACCAGCACGGCGTCCGCGACCAGGGCCGCCACCAGCAGCAGGTACCCGCCGAGCTGGACGGCCGGCCCCGGCTGGGCGCTCACCCGGGCCAGCAGGTTGGGCAGCACCAGGAAGAACAGGATGACGGCCACCACGGTGAGCACCGCGATCCGCAGGCTGCGCAGGAAGCTGACGGTGAACCGCGCGAGGTGGTCACTCATGCCGTCTCCCCTGGCCACGCCAGCCGCACGGTCGTGCCGCGACCGGGCGCGGAGGTCAGTTCGGCGCGCCCGCCCACGCCGGCCATCCGCGCCCGGATGGACCGGGACACGCCGTAGTGGCCGGCCGACACCTCGTCCGGGGTGAATCCCCGCCCCTGGTCGGCCACCTCGACCACCACCCGGCCGGCCACCACGCCGGCCGTGACGGTCGCGGTGGACACGCCCGCGTGCCTGCCGACGTTGGTCAGCGCCTCCCCGACCGCGCCGCACAGCGCCGCCGCGACCCGGGCCGGCACGGTCAGCTCGGCCGGCAGCTCCGGGGTGACCGCGACCCGGCTGGCCTGGATCACCTCGCGCAGTCCGGGCACCACGTCCTGGTCCCGGCCGGGCGGGGTGGACCACTCGCCCAGCGAGTCCAGGTCCCGCCGGGCCTGGTCGCGCAGCCAGGTGTCGGCCGGGCCGACCTGGCCCAGCCCCACCATCAGCAGGGTGCTGGCCGCGGTGTCGTGCAGGGTCGCGGCGTGGGCCCGCTCGTCGGCGCGCACCGCCTCGGCAACGGCCTCGGCCCGGCGGGTGGCCTCGGCGCGCGCGGCCAGTTCGTCGGCGCGTTGCCCGCCGCGCCGCACCAGCCGCCACAGCAGCCGGCCCAGCACGGCCTCCACCGGCAACCAGACGACCATCTCCAGTGGACCGGCCAGCCGCTCGGGCGCGGCGAGCAGCACCCCGCCCAGGTAGGCGGCGTCCACCGCGACCACCACCCCGGCACCGCGCCACCCATCGGTGTGCCACTGGCAGGCCACCACGGTGATCGAGGCCAGGGCCAGCACCCAGCCCTGGTTGGTGGCGAGCGCGTCCGCCGGCACGGTCCACCGCTGGGTCAGGCAGGCGCCGGCGACGACCAGCGCGTCGAACGGCACCAGCCAGCCGGGCTGGCGGCCCCTGGCGAGCAGCCAGGTGTAGCCGGCGCTCCAGCACACCACCGCGCCGACCACCGCGACCGCGAGCCACGACCGCGGTGCCACCACGATGCCCAGCGCGCCGGCCAGTGCGGCGATCACGGTGCGGCCGATGCCGGCGTAGCGGAACGCCAGCAGCCACAACCACCGCTGTGCCGCGCCAGTCACGTCGTCCTCCGCGCCCCCCGCGTCGTCACCCGATGCCGCCGGCGAGCTGACCGGCCATCCGCTGGCGGGCTCCGATCATCTTCCGGCGCTGGCGGCCCGGGCAAGCCCCGAACGGCCGCTGCTCGCCGCCCCGGCGCGCGGGTGTGGGCGGGGTGGCGGCCTGTTGGTGGACTAGTCACCTACTCAGGTTGTTTTAGGGCGGAAAAGTACCCACAAAGAGTTCTTGCATCTCGCCAACTTCGACCGACTCGGGTACGACTCAGACGTGTTCAACATCACTCTTGACGCTGCAATGAGGTCAGGTCCCCCATGAAACGCAGCAAGAACACCCTGATCAACTACGGCGCACAGGGCTGCGCCGGCTACCTGTTCACCGCGCTCGGCGCGATCCTGCCCGAGTTGCGCGTGGAACGAGACCTCAGCCGGGTGGAGGTGGCGCTCTACCCGGCCACGTTCGCCATCGGCCTGATCGTCATCGGCCTCGCCGGCGACCGGGTGGCCCGCCTGCTGGGCCGCCGGGCACTGCCCGTCGCCCTCGGCACCCTGGCCACCGGCATGACCATCCTCGCCCTGGCGGTCGACCGGGCGCCCAGCAGCGCGGGCGCCCTGCTGATGGGCCTGGGCGCCGCCGCGATCGTGTACCTGGCCCCGGCCAACCTCCGGGCCGAACACCGCGACCAGGCGGCCGTTCCGATCGGCGAGGCCAACGCCACCAGCAGCACCTCCTCGGTGATCGCCCCACTGGTGATCGGCGCCGCACTGGCCCTCGGCTTCGGCTGGCGGCTCGGGTTCGCCGGCCCACCCGTGGTGGCCGTCAGCGTCCTGCTGATCATGCTGGCCCGCACCAGGGCACCAGCACCGCACCTGGACCAGCAGCCCCCGGCCGCCGCCCGCGCCGTCGGGCGGATGCCCCGGGCGTTCCGCACCTGGTGGACCGACCTGGTGCTGGCCGTCGCCGTGGAGTTCTGCCTGATCTTCTGGGCCGGCGACTACCTGCACAACCAACTGGGCATGGCCACCGACACCGCGGTCACCCTGGCCACGGGATTCGTGCTGGGCATGGCCGTCGCCCGGGTGCTGACCGGCGTGGCCACCCGGCTCATCCCGGACCCGCGCAGCCTGCTCATCAGCATGGCCACCCTGGCGCTGATCGGGTTCGGGCTGTTCTGGCTGGCGCTGTCCGCGGTGGTGGCTGTGGCCGGCCTGGTGCTGGCCGGCCTCGGGGTCGCGCTGCTGTACCCGATCACCCTGGCCCAGGCACTGGCCACCTGGCCGCACCAGACCGCGCGGGCCGCGGCCAGGTGCGCGCTGGCCTCCGGCGTGGCGATCAGCTCGGCCACCCTCGCGCTCGGCGCCCTCGCCGACACGATCAGCCTGCGCACGGCGACCCTGATCGTCCCGGCACTGCTGCTCGTGTTCATCGGCCGCCGGATGCTCAGCCGGGTCCGACCCACCACCCGATCCGACGCCGCCGTGGAACCGGGCAGACCAGCCCCACCCGGCAAACGCCCGGAACCACGGCGGCCCGGCCACCCCGGCCAGCGCCCCGACCGCAAGCTCCCCCGGCCCCGCGGCGAGCGGGCCAACCCCGACCTGACCCAGTCCACCCGGTCCCCCGACCCGCAGATCCCCATCCAGACCAACCGCTCGACCTCGGCCAACAGCGCGGCCACCCCCGGCGCCCCGGTCGGCCCCGGCGGCACGATCAGGTCCGGCGATCCCGCCAGCACCCCCGGCGACGCCGTGTCACGCCCCGAGTAGCACGTCCCGCCGGCTGGCGAAGTGGTCGACGAGCGAGGTGGCCGGCGTGCCGGTCAACCGCTCCACCGCGTGCGTGGTGACGTCGAACCAGCCAGCCCGCCCGGCCCTGGAGAACGCGAAAGCCGACTCCAGGGCCGTCGGCGCGGCGCGCACCTGCTCCGGCAGGCGTGCGCGCAGGGCGGCCTCGGCCTCCGCCTCGGTCCGCGACTGGTGGTGCACGGCCCGGCCGGTGGCCTGGCCCAGCGCCTCGGCGATGCCGGCGACGTCCACCGCCGCCGGTCCGGTGATGTCCAGGTACTGGCCCTGGTGACCGCCCCCGGCCAACACGGCGGCGGCCGCGGCGGCGCAGTCGTCCCTGGTGACGTAGCCGACGTGGCCCTGGTCGACCGCGGGGAGCACGCCCGTGGCCACGGCCTGGGCCAGCGGCATGGTCAGATCGAGCATCTCCGCGTAGATGTTGTTGCGCAGCACGGTGACCGGCACGCCCTCGGCGGCCAGCACCTGCTCGGTCTCCCGGTACTCGTCGAGCAGCGCCATCGGGTTGACGGGATCACCGGCGCGCACCATCGAGTCCGGGTCGTCGAAGTCGGCCGCCCTGGTCCGCACCCCCCAGGTCGGCGGCGCGCGCCGGCGTGCGGGTGACCGCCACCACCCGGGCCGCGTCCACCCGTTCGACAAGATGCCCGATGGTGGCCCTGCCGAGCTGTCCGGACGCGCCGGTCACCGCGATCATCATCTGCTCCCCTGACTGGTACGGGCGATGCCCACCGAACCGCCCGGCGGGACCGTGGCCGACCAGGCGTGCTGCCGGTAATTGCTGGAAAGTCCCGGCCACGCCGAAAGAAGGCACATTCATGTCAGTTGGTGAGGCTGTTGTGCCCAGCTTCGACCTGCCGGTGCCCATCGAGGTGGCGCAGCACCAGGCATGCCCGGTCACCGGCATCCTGCGACGGGTGGGCGACCGGTGGAGCGTGCTGGTCGTGGTGCTCCTGGGCAGGCGCAACCACCGGTTCAACGAACTGCACCGGTCCATCGAGGGGGTCAGCCAGCGCATGCTCACCCTGACCCTGCGCAACCTGGAACGCGACGGGCTGGTCAGCCGCACCGTTCACCCCACCGTGCCCCCCAGCGTGGAGTACGCGCTCACCGACCTCGGCCGCACCCTGCTGGTCCCCCTGTCCGCACTGGCCGAATGGGCCGCCGACCACGGCGACGACGTGACCACCGCCCAGGCGCGCTACGACCTGGCCAGCACCCCTGACCAGCCCCGAGAACGCCGACGGCCCCGGAAGTTCGAGCCTTGTTGCGATCCCCTGCGGGGCCGATGAGAGCTGGCCACGGTCCACCAGCGCACTGACCGCATCGAGCAGTACCCGTTGCGATCCCCTGCGGGGCCGATGAGAGCTGGCCACACGTGCATGACGGCGTGCATGGGCGCCACGGGCCGTTGCGATCCCCTGCGGGGCCGATGAGAGCTGGCCACCGATGCCCCAAGCTCCGTACGAGCGAATCACCAAGGTTGCGATCCCCTGCGGGGCCGATGAGAGCTGGCCACCCTGGTTGGCCAGGGACAACCATTCCACCACCACAGCGCACCCGCCACGAAATCCCAGTGGGCGAGACGACACGCCGTATTCGACTTCGGAACCTCCCGGCGTGTCGCCCGACGCTCGGGGTTCCGAAGTCAGGCATAGCCGTGATGGCCCAGGAAGGAAACCTCACCACCCGGCGCGTCCGTTTGGCACCAACCCTCGGAGTGTCCGGACTACCACTGCCATGTCACTCACCAGCACATCCGCCGAGCCAGCGTTTCCAGCTTCGTCCGACTGGTCAAATCTGGCATGATCAGTAAAGAAACCTGCTGGTCAGAAAGTGTGGTCCCCGCACACGCGGAGGTGGTCCGGCAACAGGCGCGCGGTCTACGGCCTGCGCATCGTGGTCCCCGCACACGCGGGGGTGGTCCTTTCGACATCTGTTGTTAGCGGTACCCCGCAGAGTGGTCCCCGCACACGCGGGGGTGGTCCGTGCGACCAAGACGCCGGCGAGGCGGCGCATCAGTGGTCCCCGCACACGCGGGGGTGGTCCCCCCCCCGCCTCCAGGTCGATGGTGCCGCCGCCGGTGGCCCCCGCACACGCGGGGGTGGTCCCGGCCGTTCCTGCGCACCGCTGGGGTGCTGGTCGTGGTCCCCGCACACGCGGGGGTGGTCCCCTCCCTGCCGTCCGCCCACGGGCCGTCTACGGGTGGTCCCCGCACACGCGGGGGTGGTCCCAGCTGCACAACCTCGCCCACGGGGGCCCCTCGTGGTCCCCGCACACGCGGGGGTGGGCCCAGGGCTGGCGCGACCAGCGTGCCGAGGTGATGGTGGTCCCCGCACACGCGGGGGTGGCCCCGTCAGGCTGAGGTGTTTCGGACGAGGGTGACGACGGGGAGTCTGGCGCTCTCGTCCCCGCTAGCGTGGTCAACTGAGACCCACCAATGACAGAGGCCCCGGACGTTGCTGCTGTCCGGGGCCTCTGCCCTGCGGAGGATGCGGGATTTGAACCCGCGAGGGGCTATCAACCCCAACACGATTTCCAATCGTGCGCACTAGGCCACTATGCGAATCCTCCGCCGAAGAGGGTACCGGATGGATCGCTGACCAGCCAAAACGGCTGGTAGGTGGGGGTGCGCGCGGGGTGGCGGGAGCTTGCACAACGCTCACCAGTGATCGTCAAGCGCTCAGCATGGCGTGCGCGTGCCGGTGCAGCGGCGCGACGCAGGTCCGCCCACCACTGGTCGGGCAGGTCGATCCCGGTCCGCAACAACTCATCCGACGAGCAGGGGTGGCCCGGCATCCGAGTCATCAACTCGGCACGCTGCTGCCGTCAGTCCGCCCACTCGAACACCCCCAGCGCGCGGGGCTTGGCGATGTCGGTGACAGCATCCGCGTCGGCGTTCCCGGTCCAGAAGTCCTCGTCGGCACAGCCGAGCCCCTCGGACATCACCCGAAGCCAGTACCGTTCCTCACCCCTGGTCACTGGCGCACCGATCGAGCGGTCAAGCCAACCGAACATCGGCCCGCCGGTGATCGTCGCCCTGAAGTGAGCAGCGACCCGGTCGAGATTGCCCCGCATCCACTCCCGGAACCCTGGTGTCCCTGGTCATCACAACCTCGCCAGTCCTCGGTGAGCTACCGCAGTGCTGAGGTGGCTCGTCGGCGTCGGCGAGCCGTGCGTCGAGTGTGGCCGCGACCTCGGCCAGGCGCGCACCGGGCGGTGGGTCGGCCCGGCCGATCCCGGCCGAGATCGAACATCAGTTCGAGTTATCCACAGGTTGTTCCCCAGGTGTGGAGAACCGTGGCGGGTTGGCCGGTCAGCGACGGCGGCGGAGCACCAGCGCCATGAAGAAGAAGATCACGAACACCAGCGCGAGAAAGCCCAGCGCCGCGGAACCGAGCCCGAGGAACATGAACGTGGTGTCACTGGCTTCCGGCACCTGGACCGCCTCGGAGTTGGCGTCCGCCTGCCTGGCGACGTCGTCGAGGTGGTTGATGTAGTTGACGATCCAGACGATCCCGCCGACGCACGCCGCCGAGAGCACCGGGTAGGCCCACACCAGGCGCACCCAACCACCAGGGCCCTCCGGCCGGAACGCCGAGGCGCAGCAGTTGTGCAGCTCGCGGACGAACAGGTCGGGGCGGTCGGTGAACCCGTCCACCCGGATCTTGGCGCCGTCGGACAGACCGATCCAGGCGCGGTAGTTCAGCCCGAAGTACTTGGCCAGCGGAGCGGTGGCCGGGCGTTCCCTGACCTCGACGTAGGCGACCTGGTCCCAGCCCCAGGAGCGGGTCCGCTTGGCCGAGCCGTGCACCAGCCCGTCCGCCCGCACCTCCAGGTACTCGCCGGAGCCGCCCCGGATCGCCTTGCCCACCTGCACCAGGCCGAGGGCCAGGCTGACGACGGCGAGTCCGATGACAAAGCCGGTGGTCCGTCCCGACCCGGCCCCCAGCAGGAGCACGCCGCCGATGGCCAGGAGCACCCCGATCGCCAGCACCACGGCGGCGGTCCGCCACCGGCGGTCGTTGGCCACCTGGTGTCTGCTGATCACCGAGCCGAGTTCGGTGACGGTATCCCCAGTGTTCACCCCACACCCCCATGATCCAGGTCACACGGAGCTTATGGGGTGGAGGCTGGGCGAATCCACAGTCAATTCGTCCGGAGTGTCGCCTTCCGCCGGTCGCGCCACCGGCGGAAGGTCCACCCCCAGTTAGTCCACTGTGGACTCAGGCGTCGCGCCAGGCCAGCAGGTTGTCGAAGACGTCACGGGTGAGCTTGGGGCCGCTGTTGCTGTCCGAGCCGCCGTAGGCGTGCACGGCCAGCAGGCAGTGCGGGGAGCACTCCGCGCCCGCGACCGAGCCGTGGACCGGGGAACCGCTCTGGCCGCCGGTGGAGTCGGCGGTGTAGGCCAGCGAGCGGCCGTTGTCGGACACCACCTGTCCCCGGCTGGTCCACTGGGTGGCGCTGGGCTTGTCCTGCGGGTAGCCGTTCATGGTGACCTCGGCGCCGGTCAGCGACTCGGGGCCGTAGTGCAGCCCGTACCAGCCGGTGGCCACGCCGACCGCGCAGTCCAGCCGCAGCGCGCCGTAGTCGTGCTCGGCGGCGGCGTCGCGCACCCAGGCGGCCGGCACGAACGCGGCCGTCACGTCGCAGGAGCCGAACGGCGACTCGGCGCCGGCGCGCGCCGGGTAGGCGCGGAACCCGCTGCGCCAGGCGCCGGTGGCGCCGCCGGTGTGCAGGCAGTGCGCGGCGGTGCCGACCATGTTCGGCGCGTACATCCACCCGGTGCACCAGATGCCCTGGTAGGTGAAGTACACCGTGGCCCTGGCCGGGAACTGGGTGGTGTCGGTGACCTGGACGCGGTCGTCCGGGCCGATCACCGAGAAGGGGGTCATGGCCGGCGGTTCGGCGGCGCGGGGAGCCGGGCCGAGCCCACCGACCGCCTGTCTCAACCCGGACACCACCTCGGACAGCGCGCCGGTGCCCACGTTGTACGGGGTGCCGCCGCTCTCGGCCGTGGACTGGGTGGCCACGCCGCTCCGGCCGTCGTTGGCCACCCAGCCGTCCGGTTCGTCGGCGGTGGTGGCGGGCGCCGCGGCGGCTGGTGGGGCCAGTGCCGCGGTCACCGCCCCGAGGGTCAGTGCGGCGGATAACAGGGTGGACAGGGCACTGCGAAAACTACGAGCCACCGATGGGCCTCCGTCAGGTGATGACAAGGGAGAACTCGTGCCACGAGCCGGGGAGGACACCGGATGGCCGAGAATTAGGCGAATGGTAAGCGGTGACCCGGTGCGGCCAGAAGAACTTTGCCCAAATCCGCACGACCCGTTTCCGACGTGCCGCAAATGGTTACGAGAAGTGACGTGCACCGGGTTCGCGACAGCACGTCGCCGCGGTTCGGCCGGTCGGCCCAGGAGTCGACGGACGCGCTGCGCACTGGGCCGAACGGGGGCACGCGGTGCCACCGGTCGGGCCCGGCGGAAACCGGGTGAATCGGATTCGAGAGATTCGAGAAAAGGGACGGGCCGGCGGAGAAAAGGGGAAATGGTCTCGGGCTAATCAGTGCCGCACCGCCGTGTTGCCCGGGATGGCGCACGCCAGGTGGTGGTGGTCTGCCGCGATGACCGGCGGGGCCATCGCGAATTGCGCGCTCCGGCTCCTGTTCGGGCCGGCGAACCCGCCATTGCTCCGCGCCCACTCGCCGCGCCCGCGCGCACCGCCGGGCCGGACGCGCCAGGGCCCCGGTGCGGGTGGGGTCGCGGGGCGGTCGGCGGGTCACTCCGTCGGGTCAGTTACACTGGAGCCGGACCCCGCGCGGCGTCCATCTCGTGAACCTCCCCAGGGCCGGAAGGCAGCAAGGATAAGCGAGCTCTGACGGGTGCGCGGGGTCCCCTTTTGTTGTCGGACCCAGCAGGTAGGGTCGCATCCGTGGCGCTCGCCCTTTACCGAAAGTACCGACCGGCTTCGTTTGCCGAGGTCGTGGGGCAGGAGCACGTCACCGAGCCCCTGCGCACCGCGCTGGCCGCCGGTCGGGTCAACCACGCCTACCTGTTCTCCGGGCCGCGCGGCTGCGGCAAGACGTCCAGCGCCCGGATCCTGGCCCGCTCGCTGAACTGCGCCAAGGGCCCCACGCCCGACCCCTGCGGGGAGTGCAACTCCTGCCAGGGGCTGGCCCCCGAGGGCACCGGCAGCGTGGACGTGGTCGAGCTGGACGCGGCCAGCCACGGTGGTGTTGACGACGCCCGCGAGCTGCGCGACAAGGCGTTCTACGCGCCGGCCGAGTCCCGCTACCGGGTGTTCATCATCGACGAGGCGCACATGGTCACCACGCAGGGCTTCAACGCCCTGCTGAAGATCGTGGAGGAGCCGCCGGAACACCTGATCTTCATCTTCGCCACCACCGAGCCGGACAAGGTGCTGCCGACCATCCGGTCGCGCACCCACCACTACCCGTTCCGGCTGATCCCGCCCGGCGCCATGCGCGGGTTGCTGGAGCGCAACTGCGCCGCCGAGGGCGTGACCGTGGACCCGGCGGTGTTCCCGCTGGTCATCCGGGCCGGCGGCGGGTCGGCCCGGGACACCCAGTCGGTGATGGACCAGCTGCTGTCCGGGGCCGGGCCCGAGGGCGTCACCTACGAGCGGGCCATGGCGCTGCTCGGGGTCACGGACAACGCCCTGATCAACGACATGGTGGACGGACTGGGCGCCGGCGACGGCGCCGCCGTGTACTCCACGATCGACCGGCTGGTCGAGGCCGGCCACGACCCGCGCCGGTTCGCCGCCGACCTGCTCGACCGGCTGCGCGACCTGGTGCTGCTCAAGGCCGTGCCGGACGCGCCCCAGCGCGGGCTGGTGTCCGCGCCCGAGGACGAGCTGACCAAGATGGTCGCCCAGGCCGAGCAGATCGGGGCGGGCACGCTGTCCCGCTACGCCGAGATCGTGCACACCGGCCTGACCGAGATGCGCGGGGCCACGGCGGCCCGGCTGGTGCTGGAGCTGATGTGCGCGCGGATGCTGCTGCCCTCGGCCTCGGACACCGAGTCGGCCGTGTTGCAGCGGGTCGAACAGCTGGAGCGCCGGGCCGTGGCCGTGCAGGCGGGTGCCGCCCCGGCGGGCATGGCACCGGCGGGCGTGGCACCGGTGGGCGCGGTGGGGACCGCGGCCCCGGCAGGTGGCCCCGCCCCGGCTGAGGCGGCTGTTCCCGCTGGTCGGCCCGTGTTCCAGCGCCCGTCCCAGCGAGCCGCCCAGGCCCCCCAGACTCCCCAGGCCGCCCAGACCGTCCCAGCGGCGCAGCCCGCCCAGGCCGCGTCCGCTGCCGCTCCAGCCCCGGGTGCCCAGGCGCCGAGTGCCCAGCCGACGGCAGGCGCGCCGGCCGGGCACCGGGTGGCCCAGCCGGCGGCGGAACCGCCCAGGCAGGCGCCCCGCCCCTCGGCCGCGCCAGCCGCCGCTCCGGTCGCCGCCGCCCCCGGGGCGGCCGGCCAGGCGGGTCCCGGGGTGGTGGACGCCGCGGGCATCCGGCGGATGTGGTCCAGCCTGCTGGCCGCGGTGCGCACCCGCAGCCGCAGCCTGGAGGCGATGCTCACCAACGCCACCGTGCACGAGGTCACCGAGGACACCGTGGTGCTGGCCCACCCGGCCGCGGCACTGGCCCGCCGGCTGTCCGACGCGCGCAACCTGGACACGATCGCCCAGGCCGTGCGGGACGTGCTGGGCGGTGAGTGGCAGGTGCGCTGCGTGCACGCGGAGCGGGGGGCGGCGCCGAGCCCGGCCGCCAGCCAGCCCCGGCAGCGGCCCGCCGCGCCGACCCGACCCAGCCAGCAGGCCCCGCAGGCCGACCGGCCCGCCCAGCCGCCCACGGCGGCCGGCCCCGGTCAGCAGCCAGCCCACCAGCACCAATCCCAGCAGCGGACAGCGGCCCAGGTGGCCGGTGGGCCGGGCCGCCGCTCGTTCGCCGGGCCGGACATCCCGCCGCCGGACGAGCCGCTCGACCCGGACGAGCCCCTGCCGCCGGAGCCCGACGACGAGGAGGAGCTGCTCGCCGAGGCGTCCCGGCCGGCGGACCCCAGCCGGCAGGTGGTGACCCGCGACCCCGAGGAAGTGATGTTGCAGCTGCTGGCCGACGAGTTGGGGGCGCGTCCGCTCAACCAGAGGTGAGTGCCGGCCAGCCCGGCGGCACGCGCCCGGCCACCCGGTGAGGCGTCGGCCGCCCGCGACATACCCGCGCGTCACGGCGTGTCCGATCGACGTGGCTACGCTGGTGAGCACGCTGGAACAGCGAGGAGCGGACCGAGCGCGAGATCAAGCGAACAGCCTCGGCAGTAGGACCGACGAGAGGACCCCGTGGTGCAATCCGGCCAGCCCAACATGCAACAGATCCTTCAGCAGGCTCAGAAGATGCAGCAGCAGCTTGTCGCCGCACAGCAGGAGCTTGCCGAGGCCGAGGTGACCGGCACGTCTGGTGGCGGCCTGGTCACCGCGACGGTCACCGGCAGCGGTGAACTCAAGGCGCTGTCGATCGACCCCCAGGCGGTGGACCCCGACGACACCGAGACCCTGGCCGACCTGGTGGTCGCCGCGGTCCGGGACGCCAACGCCAAGGCGCAGAAGCTGGCCGCGGACAAGATGGGGCCGCTGGCCGGCGGCCTCGGCGGAGACCTGAGCAACCTCGGTCTCCCTGGTTTCTGATACGCACGAGCACGGACGGACCGGGTGTACGAAGGACCTGTTCAGGATCTGATCGACGAGTTGGGGCGGCTTCCCGGAGTCGGCCCGAAGAGCGCGCAGCGCATCGCCTTCCACCTGCTCGCCGCCGACCCGGCGGACGTGTCGCGGCTGCAGGAGGCGCTGCAGCGGGTCAAGGAAGGGGTGATGTTCTGCGAGGTCTGCGGCAACGTGTCCGAGCAGAACACCTGCCGGATCTGCCGCGACCCCCGGCGCGAGGCCAGCGTGGTGTGCGTGGTCGAGGAGCCCAAGGACGTCCTGGCCATCGAGCGGACCAGGGAGTTCAAGGGCCGCTACCACGTGCTGGGCGGCTCGCTCGATCCGATGTCCGGGATCGGTCCCGACCAGCTGCGCGTGCGGGAGCTGCTGTCCCGGATCGGCCAGCAGGTCAACGGGGTGGACATCAGCGAGGTCATCCTGGCCACCGACCCGAACACCGAGGGCGAGGCCACCGCGACCTACCTGGGCCGGCTGCTGCGGGAGTTCCCCGGTCTCACCGTCACCCGGCTCGCCTCGGGCCTGCCCATGGGCGGTGACCTGGAGTTCGCCGACGAGCTGACGCTGGGTCGGGCGCTGTCCGGCCGGCGCGCGGTGTGAGGCTGGGCGGCGGCAGCACCCGGTGCTGGTGGACCCGGACCCGATGAGCGTGCGCACCGGCGCGGCCGACTGCCCGCCGGGTCCTCGGCACGCCTGGCTGGTGGCTGGCAGCCACGGCGAGCCGGCCGGGTCGGTTGCCGTGACCGGATCGGTTGCCCCGGCGGAGTCGGGTGACGCGGCCGTGCCGGTTGACGTGGTCGGGTTGGTGGCGGACGCGGTGCTGGCCGCGCCGGCCCGGCTCGGTCGGGTGCGGGTGCTGGCCGTGGACGGGCCGTCCGGGTCGGGCAAGTCGACGCTGGCCGGCCTGGTCGCCGCGGAACTGCGCGGCCGGGCGGTCGCGACCGTGCTGGTGCCCACCGACCACTTCGCCACCTGGGACGATCCCGTGGCGTGGTGGCCGCGCCTGGTGAACGGGGTGCTGCGCCCGCTCGCGGCCGGACGGCCGGGTCGCTACCAGCGGGTGGAGTGGCCGGGTGGCCTGCCCCGGCTGGGCGAGTGGGTGGCCGTGCCCGTGCCCCGGGTGCTGGTCATCGAGGGGGTGTCCGCGGCACGGGCGGCCGGTGCGGCGCTGCTGAGCCGCAGCGTGTGGGTGGAGCTGGCCGATCCGGACCTGCGGCTGGCCCGGGCCGTGGCCAGGGATGGGGAGAACTCGCGGGAGCACCTGCGCCGCTGGCAGGAGTTCGAACGCGGCTGGTTCGCGGTGGACCGCACCCCGGACCGGGCCGACCTGCGGCTGGTCCCCCGGGACCGGGGCGCGTCCACCGGGGTGGACTGACTCAGTCCTCGATGCCGTCCTCGACGGCCAGCGCGCACGCCTCGGTCGCCCACGCCTGGCCCGGGTAGGCCCAGCCGAGGATCTGCTCGCACATCCCGGGGATCTCCGCGCCGCAGGCGATCTCGGCGGTCTCCTCGGCCGCGCCCGCCGCGACCGCGTAGTCGACGCAGTCCTCCGGGTCGGCCTGGGCGGCCGTGCTGGTCACCACCAGCGCGCCCGCGGCGATCAGCAGTGCGCCGCCGAGGCGGCTGAGGTGGGCCAGCGTGGACCTGGTGTTCGTATTCCTCGTCATGGCACACAGGCTGGCGTCACCCGGTTGGTCCGATCTACCCCATTGGTGTTGATCCACTCGATGGAGACCATGCCACCACTCGGGTGAGCGATTCAGTCCACCGACGCGACCACGAAGGGTGATCAGCGGCTCGATCGGGTGGTGCGCTGGCTGGGTTCACGGCCTCGCCCGGGTGGCCGGGTCAGCCGCCGAGTTCGGCGCGGTAGATGGCCAGGCGCAGGTCCCTGGCCCTGGTCATGTGCGCGCGGGCGCGCTCGGCGGCCCGGTCCCGGTCGCGGGCCTCGATGGCGGCGAGGATCTCCGCGTGCTCGCGCTGCGCCTCGACCCAGCGGCCCTCGGCCGCCAGGGTGGTGGCGGGGTAGCGGGTGAGGTGGTTGTTCAGCCGGGTGAGCAGGTCCACGACGGTGCCGTTGTGGCTGGCCGCCCAGATGGCCTCGTGCACCGCGCGGTTGGTGGCGGCCATGGCCCGGGGGTCGGTGGTGGGCGTGGCCGCCATGGTGGCCATGGCGCTGCGGATGCGGATCAGGTCGAACTCGGTGCGCCGCTCGGCGGCGGCGCTGGCCGCCGTGGCCTCCAGCGCGATGCGCACCTCGTAGATCTCCAGGATCTCCTCGGGGCTGCGGGTGCGCACCCGCATGCCCCGCTCCCCGCGCTCGACCAGGCCGTCCTGCTCCAGCCGGCGCAGCGCCTCCCGGACCGGGGTGCGGCTGGTGCCGTAGCGCTCGGCCAGCACCAGCTCCAGCAGGGGCGCGCCCGCGTCGAACTCGCCGGCGACGATCTCCGCCCGCAACCGGTCATAGACCTCGGCCTGCACCGATTCCCCGCCTCCACGGTCTGCCGAACCACCGTCCGCCGGGCAAGGGTCCGCCGAACGGCGCCGTTCACCTGACCGGGTCAGGTGCGAACGCCTCAGCATACCGTCGTATGCACTCCAGTCGCCCGGCGCCGCGCGCCCGGGTGGAACCGGGCCGGGGGCTGGTGTGGCGGATCAGGTGGCGGTCGGCGGCCGGCGCCAGGCCGAGGACGACCGGGAGCAGGTCGCGGCCCATGTCGGTGAGCGCGTACTCGTCGCACGTGCCACCGCCCTCGTCGCGGTCACCGCCCTGGGCATCAGGCCCCGCGGTGACCGCCGTTCACCCGCGGCGCGCGGTTAGCTGTCGCTCACGCCGACGCGCGCGCGTGCCTGGCGGCGTGCTCGCCGGCGAGCCGGCCGAACACCGCGCCCGCGGTCAGCCCGGTGCCACCCGGGTAGTTGCCGGAGAACAGCCCGCCGGCCAGCTCGCCGGCCGCGTACAGGCCGGCGATGCGCGTACCGCTCTCGTCGAGCACCGCGGCCGACTCGTCGATGCGCACCCCGCCGAAGGTGAAGGTGATGCCGCAGCCCACGGCGTAGCCGTAGTAGGGCGGGGTGTCCAGGGCCTGCGCCCAGTTGGACTTGGGCGGGTCCACCCGGGCCGCGCGGCCGTCCTTGACCGCCGGGTCGAACGGAACGTCCACAATGGAGCCGTTGAACTCGGTGACCGTCCGAACCAGACCGTCCGGGTCGATGCCGAGCTTGGCGGCCAGCTCCGGCAGGCTGTCCGCGACGGCCTCGCTGATCGGCCGGGAGTCGTACTCCTCGGTGCGCAGCAGCGGCCGGGTCTTGGCGTCGAACAGCTGGAACGCCCGCCCGTTCGGCTGGCGCAGGATCTCCCGGCCGTACTTGGCGTAGGTGTAGTTGCGGAAGTCCGCGCCCTCGTCCAGGAACCGCTGGCCGTTCTCGTTGACCACGATGCCGATGGGGTAGCTCTGCCGGGTGAGCTGGTTGGTCAGCTCCCGGTTGCCGGCCGCCCGGTCCGCGCCGGCGTCCCAGGCCACGCTGTGGCACGAGGACCAGTCGCCGTGCCGGGCCGCGCCCGCGGCCAGCGCCAGGTCCAGCACCTCACCGGTGTTGGTGGCGCAGCCGCGCACGTAGGCCTGGCCCCAGCCGGGGCCGAGGTAGCGCTCGCGGCGGTCCGGGTCGGCCTCGAAGCCGCCGGCGGTGAGCACCAGCGCGCCGGCCGTGACCACGTGTTCGGTGCCGTCGGCCGTCCGGTAGCGCACGCCGCGCACCGCCGGGTCGGCCAGCTCCAGCCCGACCACCTCGGCGCCGTAGCGGATCCGCACGCCCGCGTCCCGCGCGGCCCGGGTGTGCTGGGCGATCAGGCCCTTGCCGCCGTCCACGGTGCCCAGGAACAGGCCGCCGAAGAACACCCACGACCCGTTGGACTCGTAGGCCTGCCGCTCGTACATCAGCCGCCACCGGATGCCGTTGCCGGCCAGCCAGCGCACGGTGTCGGCGGAGCGGGAGACGAGCACCCGGGTCAGCACCGGGTCGCAGCGGTCGTCGGTGACCCGCCGCATGTCCGCCTCGAACGCGCTCGCCGGGTAGGCCGGCACCACGGTGCGGTCCAGCCGGTCGGTGGTGTCCGGGTCGAGCAGGTCGCGGAACTCGGCGACGGACTCGAACGCGACGCGGAACGCGCCGGCGGTGTAGTAGGAGTTGCCGCCGGCCTCCGCCTCGGGGGCCTTCTCCAACAGCAGCACCCGGGCGCCGTGCTCGGCGGCCGACTCGGCCGCGCAGAACCCGGCGTTGCCGCCACCCACCACGATCACGTCGAAGTCCGTCACGTCTGCCCCTTCTCCACTGCCCTGGACCGCCCGGGTCGCCCGTTTCGCGCACGACTGTATTCGCGTGTATACAGACCTGTCCACGGGGTGACCCGGGGTCAGTCCCGGGCCCGGCGGCTCAGCGGTCGATGCCGGCGATCGCGCACCGGGACCGGTCACGAGCGGTGGCCGGCGGCGGGCTCGGCAACGCCCCCGAGCCACGCCCCCGCCCGGGCGGTCACAGCCCCGAGCCACCGGTCGCGTCGACCACCCGACCGGTCACCCAGCGCGCGTCGTCCGAGGCGAGGAACGCCACGATGTCGGCCACGTCCTCGGGCTGGCCGACCCGGCCGAGCGCGGCCAGCGCGCCCGCGTTGGCCTGCGCCTCCGGGTTGTCGCGCAGCCACCCGGCGTTGATGTCGGTGTCGATGATCCCGGGGGCCACCGAGTTGGCGGTGATGCCCCGCGCGCCCAGCTCCTTGGCGAGGTTGAGGGTGAAGGTGTCCAGCGCGCCCTTGGTGGAGCCGTAGGCGATGCCGTTCGGCATGGCGAGGCGGGCGGCGCCGCTGGAGATGTTGATGATCCGCCCGCCGTCGCGCAGCCGCTTCAGCCCGTGCTGGACGATGAAGAACGGCGCGCGCACGTTCACCGCGAAGACCTGGTCGAACTCGGCCTCGGTGAGCGAGGCCAGGTCGCGGTCGCAGCCGATGCCCGCGTTGTTGACGATGATGTCGACGCCGCCGCCGGGCGCGTGCGCCTCGACCTGCGCGTCGAAGGCCGCCCAGAGCCGGGCGGCGTCCCCGGGCACGCCCAACTCCGCCTGGATCGCGAAGGCCCGGCCGCCGGTGTCCCGCACCCGCGTGACGACCTCGTCCGCCGCGGCCCGGTCCCGGGCGTACGCGACCGCGACCACGGCACCGTCCCGGGCCAGCCGTTCGGTGATGGCCCGGCCGATCCCCCGGCTGCCGCCGGTCACCAGCGCGACCTTGCCGTCCAGTGCACCCATGTCGATCACCCTCCATTTGTTGGTCGATCACTCAAGAAAGGACCGTAGCACAACTTGTTGAGTGTTCGCTCTAAAATTGCGGGGTGACCGAGACAGCTGGCAGGCGCGGCCGGCCGCGCACGTTCGACCGGGGCGCGGCGCTGGCGGCGGCCACCCGGCTGTTCTGGGAGCGCGGCTACGCCGCCACCTCCATCGGCGAGCTGACCGAGGCGATGGGGATCCGGCCGGGCAGCCTGTACGCGGCCTTCGGCGACAAGCGGTCCCTGTTCCGCGAAGTGGTGGCCGACTACGCGCGCTCCCCCAACGCCGGGTTCGTCGGTGTCGCCCTGGCCGAGGAACCCACCGCCCACCGGGCGATCGCCCGCATCCTGCGGGAGGCGGCCGCCAACTACGCCGACCCCGCCCACCCGGGCGGCTGCCTGATCATCACCGCCGCCACCAACACCGGCCCGCAGGACGCCGAGGTGGCGGACTTCCTGCGCGAGCTGCGCAACACCAACCTGGGCGTGCTCCAGGAACGCCTGGAGCGGGCGCGCCAGGACGGCGAGCTGCCCGCCGACGTCAACCCCCGCGCCCTGGCCCACTACGTCGCCACGGTCGTGCAGGGCATGTCGCAGCGCGCCCGCGACGGCGCGTCAGCGGCGGAGCTGGCCGAGGTCGCCGAGCTGGCCCTGGCGGCCTGGCCGGGGCCGCGCCGCTGAGCACGGCCGGGGCCGCACCGCCGCGCTACCGGTCCGGGCCGAGCAGGGCGCGCACGTCGGCCGCGTCCGGCAGGCCCGCCTCGGTGAAGATCCGCAGGGCCCGGCGCAGCAGGTCCGCCTCTGCCGGGCCAGCACCGTCCACTGTGGAGTGTTCGGTGCCGGTGCCCCCGGCGCCGGCCCGGGCCGACCGGGCCGCGGCGAGCAGCACCAGGGCGTGCGCCCTGGCGATGCGCTGCCCGGTGCGCTCGGTCAGCCGCATCACCTGGTCGGCGTGGTGCAGCGCGCCAGCCACGTCACCGGAGTCCAGCAGCACCCGGCCCAGCACCAGCAGCACCGACGCCTCGGCCAGCCGCAGGCCGTAGTCGCGGGTCACGCCCAGCGCGCGCTTGGCGTCGCGCCACGCGTCCTCGCGGTTGCCCAGCGCGTGGTTGACCTCGGCCAGGCCGCGCAGGGCCATGCACACGCCCCACGGGTAGCTGGTCTCGCCGCCGATGCGCAGCGCGGTCCGGTGGTGCTCGGCGGCCTCGGCGTAGCGGACGGCGCCGCGCAGCGCGAAGCCGAGCTGGTTGCGGCCGTCGCACTCGCCCTTGAGGTTGTCCAGCTCCTGGCACTGGGCCACGGCCTCGGTCGCGTCGGCGATCGCCTCGGCGTAGCGGCGCAGGGTGGTCTTGACCGCGGCGGTGCCCTCGAACGTGGCGTGCTCGAAGCTGCGCGCGCCGACCAGCCGGTAGAGCTGGCGGGCGCGCAGCTGGTGCTCGGCCGCCCGGTGCGGCTGGCCCAGTTCGGCGTAGGCCTCGGCCAGCCCGCGCACGCCGTTGGCCTGGGTCATCCACGCGCCGCTGCGCATGCCCAGCTCCATGGACTGCTCGAAGCACGACACCGCCTGCCCCAGTTCGGCCAGCTGCAGGTAGGCGCCGCCCAGGTTGGTCAGGGCGATGGCCTCCCGCTGCACCGCGCCGATCCGCCTGGTGATCGCCAGCGCGCGCTCCAGGTGGTGCACGGCGTGCTCCAGCTCGCCCAGGTCGATGTGCACGCTGCCGATGTTGGACAGGGTGGCGGCCAGCGCCTCCCAGTGGCTGTCGCGCTCGACCTGGCCGGGCACCGCGACCTGGCCGGCGGGCCGGACCGGCTGGGTGGGGGTGCGCTCCGCCGCCTCGGTGCCCTGCTCCAGCAGGGGCACGGCGGTGCGGTAGTGCTCCAGCGCCTCGCGGTGCCGGCCGATGCACCAGAACAGCGTGCCCAGGGTGTTCCACATGGCCGCCTGGCCGGCCACGTCACCGGCGGCCGTGGCCGCGCGCAGTCCGGCGTTGCCCGCGGCCAGCCACTCCACGGTGGTGCCGCGCGCGTAGAAGTAGCCGCGCAGCCCGTCGGCCAGGTGCCACGCGCCCAACCCGGGACCGGTGTCGGTGTTCGTGTTCGTGTCGGTGCCGGTGCCGGTGTTCGTGTCGGTGTCCGCGGCCTGCTCCACCACGGCCACCAGCCCGCTGCGCTCGGCGTCCAGCCAGTCCAGGGCCTCGCCGCTGGTGGCGAAGGACATCGCGGTCACGCCGGGCAGCGGCGCGGGCCGGGGCAGCCGCAGCAGTGTGCTGGTCATGGCCACCACGGCGTTGTCCACGCTGCGCACGCTGAAGTCGACCAGCCGGCGGAACGAGCGGGTGGGCCGATCGGCGTCGTCCTCGGCGGCCAGTCGCTCGGCGGCGTACTCCCGCAACAGGTCGTGCAGCTCGTAGCGGCCCGGCGCGGGCGTGTCGATCAGGTTGGCGGTGGCCAGCCGGGTGAGCCGGCGCTGGGCCTCAGCCACCGGCAGGGCGTCCAGCGCGGCGGCGGTCTCGGCGGTGAACTCGGCCCCCGGGATCAGGCTGAGCAGCCGGAACAGCTGGGCCAGGTCGGGGTGCAGGGCCGCGTAGGACAGGTCGAACGCGGCGCGCACCGCGGCCCTGGGGTCGCCGTCCACGGACAGCGCGGCCAGTCGGTTGCCGGCGCGCAGCTCGGTCACGTACTGGGCGGCGGTGACGTCCTGGCGGTCGGCCAGGTTGGCCGCGGCGATGCGCAGGGCCAGCGGCAGGTGGGTGCACAGCGCGGCCAGCTCGTCGAGCGCGGCCTGTTCGGCGGCGACCAGCCTCGGGTCCAGCATGTTGGCCAGCAGCTGGTAGGCCTCGCACGGGTTGAGCACGCCCAGCCGCACGTTGGCCGCGGTGTGGCTGACCGCCAGGCCGCGCAGGGTGTCCCGGCTGGTCACCAGCACGGCGCAGCCGGGTTCACCGGGCAGCAGCGGCCGGATCTGCTCGGCGGTGGCCGCGTTGTCCAGCACCACCAGCACCCGGTGCCCGGACAGCAGCGACCGGTACAGCGCCTCCTGCTCGTCCGCCTCCAGCGGCACGGCCTCGGGTGGCACGCCGAGCGCGCGCAGGAACCGGGACAGCACCTCGGCGGTGCTCAGCGGCGGGCCCAGGGCGTAGCCGCGCAGGTTCACGTACAGCTGACCGTCCGGGAACACCTCGCGCAGGCCGCGGGCCACGTGCACGGCCAGCGCGGTCTTGCCCACGCCGGGCGGCCCGGCCACGGTCACCACGGGCACCCCGGCCTTGGCGCGCAACAGCCCGTCGATCAGGTCGACGACCTCATCGCGTCCGACGAAGTCGGCGATGTCGGACGGCAGCTGGGACGGCACGACCTGGTTGTTCCAGCCGGTCCGGCGCGGTGTCGTGACCGGCGGCACCGGGTCGGACTGGGCCAGCCGGTCGCGCAGCCCGCGCAGTTCCTCGCCGGGGTCGATGCCCAGCTCGTCGCGCAGCCGGGTGGCGATGCGGTGGTAGGCGGCCAGCGCGTCGGCCTGCCGGCCGGCGCCGTGCAGCGCGGTCATCAGCTGCGCCCAGAACCGCTCGCGCAGCGGGTGTTCGCCGGTCAGCGCGGTCAGTTCGGCGATCAGCTCGGCGTGCCGGCCCAGCGCCAGGTCCGCGTCGATCCGCCGCTCCAGCACGTGCAGCCGGCGTTCGGCCAGCCGGGGCGCCTCCTCCCGGTGCAGCACCTCGGAGGGGATGTCGGCCAGTGCCGGACCGCGCCACAGCGCCAGGGCCGAGGCGAACGCGGTCGAGGCGGCGGCCAGGTTGCCGGTGTCGAACTCGCGGCTGCCGGTCACCACGAGTTTTTCAAATCGCAGCAGGTCAACCGTGTTCGGCTCGGCAGCCAACCGATAACCATCGGGCGCGGTGTGAATGACAGACGTCGACCCCAAAGTCTGACGCAGTCGCATCACATATGTTTGCACGGTGTTGCGCACTTTGGCGGGCGGCTGATCGTCCCACACCCGTTGGACCAATTCGTCCACCGAGACGACTCCATTCGGCCGCAGCAGCAGTGAGGCGAGCAGCGCGCGCTGCCGCCCGGCCCGGACGAGCAGCGGCTTTCCGTTGCGCAGCACCAGAAGCGGCCCGAGAATCCCGAACTCAAGCCCTGTGTCCATCGGCTCCCCCCTTGGACAGCGGACCAAGTTCGTTGCACTGGAGTAGTCGTCCGTACAGCGTAGAAGTAGCACTTTCGGCGGACAGGGGTTTCACCCGTGGTTAACGACCGCGTACCTTTCACCCGTTACCGGTACGGCGCGTAGCCGGATTGTGATGGTGCTTACCTCGGTAGGGGTAGTGGCGACCCGTTATGGTCGCTGACCACAACGTGAGATCCAGACAACTGAGGGGTTCGTGATGGTCCACTCCCGAACGACCCAGCGCCGACGGGCCGTCATACTCGGCTTGGTCGGCGTGGTCTCGTTGTCGCTGTCGGCGTGCGCCCAGTCGCAGCGCGGCACCGACAACTCCGGTTCCGGCGCGGTCGGCGGGACGCTGACCTTCGGCGCGGCCGGCGCGCCCAAGCTGTTCGACCCCTTCTACGCCACCGACGGCGAGACGTTCCGGATCTCCCGGCAGATCTTCGAGGGCCTGGTCGGGTTCAAGCCGGGCACGGCCGAGGCCGAGCCCAGGCTGGCCGAGAGGTGGGAGCAGAGCCCCGACGGCAAGACCTGGACGTTCAGCCTGCGCGAGGGCGTGAAGTTCCACGACGGCACCGACTTCAACGCCGAGGCCGTGTGCTTCAACTTCAACCGCTGGTACAGCCAGACCGGCGCCGGCCAGTCCGAGGCGGTCTCCCAGTACTGGACCGACAACTTCGGCGGCTTCTCCGACGGGGCCAAGCCCTCGCTGTTCAAGTCCTGCACGGTCAAGGACGCCAAGACCGCGGTGGTCGAGCTGACCGACACCACCTCGAAGTTCCCCGACGTGCTCGGCCTGCCGTCGTTCTCCATGCAGAGCCCGACCGCGCTGCAGAAGTACGACGCCAACAACGTGCAGGCGCAGGGCGACAGCTTCGCCTTCCCGGAGTACGCCACCAAGTACCCGACCGGCACCGGCCCGTTCAAGTTCGTCAAGTACGACACCGCGAACAACACCGTTGAGCTGGAGCGCTACAACGACTACGCGGGCGAGAAGGCCAAGCTGGACAAGCTGATCTTCAAGATCATCCCGGACGAGACCGCGCGCAAGCAGGCGCTGCAGTCCGGCGACATCGACGGCTACGACTTCCCGGCGCCGGCCGACTGGGCCCAGCTGGAGAAGGACGGCTTCAACGTGGCCGTGCGGCCCGCGTTCAACCTGTTCTACGTCGGCCTGAACCAGCGCAACAACGCGGCCCTGCGCGACCTGCGGGTGCGCCAGGCGATCATGTACGGCATCGACCGGGAGAAGCTGGTCAAGTCCCAGCTGCCGGAGAACGCCAAGGTCGCCGACGAGTTCCTGCCGGACACCGTGGACGGTTACACCCCGGACGTGCAGAAGTACACCTACGACCCCGAGAAGGCCAAGGCGCTGCTGGCCGAGGCGGGCGTCAGCAACCTCCAGCTGAACTGCTACTGGCCCAGCGAGGTCACCCGGCCCTACATGCCCAACCCCAAGGACCTCTACGGCGCGATCGCGGCCGACCTGGACAAGATCGGCGTGAAGTGCAACGCCGTCACCAAGCCGTGGAACGGCGGCTACATCGAGGACCTCGACCAGGGCAAGACCGACCTGTTCCTGTTCGGCTGGACCGGTGACTACAACGTGGCCGACAACTTCCTCGGCCAGTTCTTCGGCAGCCCCACCAACCGGATCAACACCGGCGCCTCGCCCTGGGGCCAGCAGCTGAGCGACGACCTGCACGCCGCCTCGATCGAGCCGGACAAGGCCAGGCGCATCGAGATGTACAAGGACATCAACAAGCGGATCATGTCCGAGTACCTGCCGGCCGTGCCGATCTCGCACTCCCCGCCGGCCCTGGTGTTCAACAGCAAGGTCAAGGGCGTGGTGCCCAGCCCGCTGACCGACGAGAAGTTCGCGCCGGTCAGCAAGGGCTAGGCCGACAACCAAGACAACGGGACAAGTACGTGCTCCGCTACGTGGTACGACGGCTGCTCCAGCTCGTCGTGGTGATCCTGGTGCTGTCGCTGCTGCTGTTCGCGTGGCTGCGCTCGCTGCCGGGTGGGCCGGTCTCGGCCCTCCTCGGCGAGCGCGCCACCGAGGAGTCGCGGCGCGCGCTCACCGCGCAACTCGGGCTGGACCAGCCGATCTTCGTGCAGTACTTCCGGTTCCTCGGTCGGGCGCTGTCCGGCGACTTCGGCAACTCCACCGGGGTGGCGCCGGGCAGCACCGCCATGGAGGTGTTCTCCCAGCGCTTCCCGGCCACGATCGAACTGAGCGTGCTGGCCATCATCATCGCCGTGCTGCTGGGCATCCCCCTGGGCTACCTGGCGGCCAGGCGGCGGGGCGGCTGGTTCGACAACCTCAGCGTGATCGGGTCGCTGATCGGCGTCGCGGTGCCCGTGTTCTTCCTGGCCTTCCTGCTGAAGTACCTGTTCGCCGTGCAGCTGGGCTGGCTGCCCTCGGCCGGCCGGCAGACCAGCGGCATCGACGCCACCCGGGTCACCGGGTTCTTCGTGCTGGACGGGATCATGACCCAGGAGTGGGACGCGGCCCTGGACGCGTTGCTGCACCTGATCCTGCCGGCCATGGCGCTGGCCACCATCCCGTTCGCGGTGATCTTCCGGATCACCCGCGCCGCCGTGCTCGACGTGCTCGACGAGGACTACGTGCGCACCGCCGAGTCCAAGGGGCTGACCACGCCGGTGGTGCGGCGTCGGCACGTGCTGCGCAACGCCATGCTGCCGGTGGTCACCACCATCGGCCTGCAGACCGGCGCGCTGCTGGCCGGCGCGGTGCTCACCGAGCGGGTCTTCGGCTACCCCGGCGTCGGCGAGGCGCTGGCGATCGGCTTCGAACGGCGGGACTACCCGGTGCTGCAACTGCTCATCATCATCGCGGCCATGGTCTACGTGCTGGTCAACCTGCTCGTCGACGTGTCCTACGCGCTGATCGACCCGCGCATCCGGACCCGGTGAGGAGGGCGTCGAGGTGACCGGAACCAAGAAGCAGCGCATCGACGCGCTCGCCGAGTCCACTGTGGACAAGCCCGAGGACAGCGGGGTGAGCCTGGCCGCCAGCGCGTGGCGACGGCTGCGGCGCAACCCGGCGTTCCTGGTCGGCGCGGTGATCACCGTGCTGTTCGTGGCGGTCGCGCTGATCTCGCCGTGGCTGGCCCCGCACGACCCGGCCGCGCGCGATTTGGCCGACCAGGTGGTCAAGGCGCGCAACGAGATCCCGCCGGCCCAGCCGGGCCACCCGCTCGGCGGCGACCCGCAGGGCCGGGACTTCCTGTCCCGGCTGCTGGTCGGCTCGCAGCAGACCCTGATGGTCGGCGTGTTCGCCACGCTGATCGGCCTGGCCGGCGGCCTGGTGCTGGGCACGCTGGCCGGCGCGCTGGGCGGCTGGGTCGACTCGGTGGTGATGCGGGCGGTGGACGTGATGCTGTCCGTGCCCAGCCTGCTGCTGGCCGTGTCGATCAGCGCGCTGTTCGCCCGGCCCAGCCAGTTCACCGTGATCATCGCGGTGGCGATCGTGCAGATCCCGATCTTCGCCCGGCTGCTGCGCGGCAGCATGCTCGCCCAGCGCGGCAGCGACCACGTGCTGGCCGCCCGCTCGCTGGGCGTCAGGCCGGGCGCGATCGTGTTCCGGCACATGCTGCCCAACTCGCTGGGCCCGGTGATCGTGCAGGCCACCCTGGTGCTGGCCACGTCCATCATCGACGCGGCGGCCCTGTCCTTCCTCGGCCTGGGCAACCCCGACGACTCCGTGCCGGAGTGGGGGCAGATGCTCGGTGGTTCGCAGCAGGTCATCGACAGCCACCCGGCGCTGTCGTTCTGGCCGGCCGGCTGCATCATCGTGGTGGCCCTGGGCTTCACCCTGATCGGCGAGTCGCTGCGCGACGCCCTCGACCCCAAGAACCGGCGGTGAACCGCTATGGCGTTGCTCGAAGTTCGTGACCTCACCGTCAGCTTCCACCGCAGGGGCGAACCCGTGTTCACCGCGGTGGACGGGGTGAGTTTCGAGGTGGAACCCGGCCAGACGGTCGGCCTGGTCGGCGAGTCCGGCTGCGGCAAGTCGGTCACCTCGCTGGCCATCATGGGGCTGCTGCCCAAGCGCGGCGCCAAGGTGAGCGGGTCGGTGACCTTCGAGGGCACCGAGCTGCTGCGGCTGTCCGACCGGGACATGCGCGACCGGCGCGGCCGCGACCTGGGCATGGTCTTCCAGGACCCGCTGTCCTCGCTGAACCCGGTGATCTCGATCGGCCTGCAGGTCACCGAGGTGCTGGAGCGGCACCGGGGCATGCCGCGCAAGCAGGCCATGGCCGAGGCCACCGACCTGCTGAACAAGGTCGGCATCCCCGACCCCACCCGGCGGCTGTCCGAGTACCCGCACCAGCTCTCCGGCGGCATGCGCCAGCGCGCGCTGATCGCCATGGCGTTGGCCTGCCGGCCGCGGCTGCTGATCGCCGACGAGCCCACCACCGCGCTGGACGTGACCATCCAGGCGCAGATCCTGGCCCTGCTCAAGGAACTCGTGCGGGACACCGGCACCGCGCTGATCATGATCACGCACGACCTCGGCGTGGTGGCCGGCCTGTGCGACCAGGTGAACGTGCTCTACGGCGGCCGGATCGTGGAGCGCGCGCAGCGCCACGAGCTGTTCGTCGAGCCGCGCCACCCCTACACCCACGGCCTGCTCGCCTCGATCCCCCGGCTGGACGCGGCCAGGGGCCAGAAGCTGGTGCCGATCCCCGGGTCGGTGGCCGACAACATCCCGTGGGACCACGCCTGCGCGTTCGCCCCGCGCTGCGCCAACGCCCTGGACGTGTGCCGCGGCCAGACCCCGGCCGAGGAGTGGCACGAGGGCCGGCTGCTGCGCTGCCACAACCCGGTCGAGCCGGCGGCCGACGCGGCGGCAAAGGAGGACCTGCGGGTATGACCGCGGCTACCGAACCAACCACCCAGACGTCCACTGTGGACAACGACATCCTGGTGTCGGTCGAGGGCGTCAAGGTCCACTTCCCGATCAAGCGGGGCGTGATCCTGGACCGCACCGTCGGCTACGTCTACGCCGTGGACGGCGTCGACCTCAGCATCCGCCGGGGCGAGACCTACGGCCTGGTCGGCGAGTCCGGCTGCGGCAAGTCCACCCTGGGCCGGGGCATGCTGCGCCTGGTCGAGCCCACCGCCGGCCGGGTCGTCTTCGACGGCACCGACCTGTCCACCCTGCGCGGCGAGAACCTGCGCCGGATGCGCCGCCGGCTGCAGATGGTCTTCCAGGACCCGATGTCCAGTTTGGACCCGCGCCAGTCCGTGGAGTCCATCCTGGTCGAGGGGTTGCGCGCGCACGATCTGGACAAGGGCCGCGAGGCCACCGGAAAGCGCCTGCGCGAACTGCTGTCCTCGGTGGGCCTGCCCACCAGCGCGCTGCGCAAGTACCCGCACGAGTTCTCCGGCGGTCAGCGCCAGCGCATCGGCATCGCCCGCGCCCTGGCGCTGCGGCCCGACCTGATCGTGGCCGACGAACCCGTGTCCGCGCTGGACGTGTCCGTGCAGGCGCAGGTGGTGAACCTGCTGGAGGACCTGCAGGAGGAGTACGGCCTCACCTACCTGGTGATCGCCCACGACCTGGCCGTGGTCCGGCACATCTCCGACCGGGTCGGCGTGATGTACCTGGGCGGCCTGGTCGAGGAGGCCGGCTCGGACGAGCTGTACGCCGAGCCGCTGCACCCGTACACCAGGGCGCTGCTGTCCGCCGTCCCCGTGCCCGACCCGGTGGTGGAGGACCGGCGGGAGCGCATCCTGCTGGCCGGCGACCTGCCCTCACCCGCGGCCCCGCCGGCCGGCTGCCGCTTCCGCACCCGCTGCCCGTGGCGTCAGGAAACGCGCTGCGACACCGAGCGGCCGGCGCTGCGCGAGATCATCCCCGGCCACCGGGTGGCCTGCCACTGGGCCGAGGACATCCGCTCCGGCAAGATCCAACCCCACGAGGTCCGCCCGGAACTGGTCGAGGCCGACGACACCATCAACCCCGACGTCGGCCTGGCCGGCCCCGCCTCGGTCACCGAAATCCTGAGCTGAGCGCTGTTCGTCGCGGTGGCCCCCAACCACGTCGTGCTGGTTGGGGGCCGCACCGCTCTCCTCAGGTGAACCTGGGCCAGCTAATTGACAATCGTCTCAAGAGGTCCCGAAACCGGCTGGTACCTCACCTTGATGACGTCCGGAATCTCCGCCCTGAGCTTGTGCGCCAGCACACGCCCGCGTTCATCAAACTTGCGCGCCTCTGCTGGCTCAGTAATACCGGAATTAGCTGGATCGTCATCATTGTAGGTGGCCTGGTAGAACTCGTTCCACTCGCCAATTTCCGCGAGCAGTTCGGGACTCAGTGCAACAAAATCACGAATGTCTTCAGTGTCGTAGGGGCCACTGACTTCATCCCCCCCACCCAGCACCCAAAACGGGCCCTCATACCATTCGACCGCCAAAGTGAGGACAAGTTGTTCTGCCTTGACATCCCTCATAGTGGTTTCAACTTTCTTCTGTCCGTCTTAGGGTATGCCGTCGTGATGAAGCCATTGCCGCCAACACCCACAGCGATCAACTTATCTTCCCCTCGATAGCTGACCGCAAAGACCACGGCTCCTCGCCCCGCAATTCCAACAGGCTTTCCCCCGGTTACCGCGCGCCACACCAGATCAAGGACATCTTCGGGTGCGATTCCGTTTACCGCAAACTCTTCACGCCGCTTCGCTCTCAGGATGTGCTGGGCGCCTGCTCGGTCATCTCCTTCCTCCAGCCAGATGATTCGCCCGGTCTGATCTCGTCCGATGTACAGGACCCGTTCGGGAGAGATCTTCAACCCGTTGCGAAGGGCCTCAGCTATCAACTCTCGATCAGCGCTGCGCCGCTGAGCCGCAAGGATGGACTCTGGACTGGTCAGAGAACCATCGGCGGTGCCCTGCGGGGCGGGCGGGTCCACTGTGCCGGTTCCGCCCTGGCGTTGGATGTAGCCCTCGACGCGGTTGATCACCTCGTCGAACAGGGCGGCCACCGTGCTCAACCGGTCTGGCACCGGCGCGAGCAGCGCGAACGCCTCGGCCAGTTCCGAACGGTTGCTCTCCTGCGCCAACTGCCCGAGCACCGGTAGGACGTCGGCACCGAGTCGCTCGGCCACCTCGGTCAGCTCGCCGGGCCGCAACAGGTCTGTGGCAGCGCGAAGCCTGGCGATGACCTCACCCAATGACGTCACGGCCGCCACCTGCCCGCCGGCAGGATTTCCAACCGCAGCGTCAGTTGCGCGCGCAATTCGCATGTGCCAGACACGAAACGCCCCCTGTTCCGCTGACCTGGTGGCAGCAGAACAGAATCCTGGTCGTCCACGACTTCGAAGGCGGAACGAATCACGCGCGTTTCACCCGTCAGGGCCAGGCCCGCACGACCGCACCGCGTGAGGGTGTCGGGCGGGCCCGTCAGGCGTCGAAACGGCCGCGTGCCCGCTCGATGTGTCCGAGGTGCTGGTGGGTCCAGTCGCAGATGACGTCGACCGCGGCGCGCAGGGCCCGGCCCGGCTCGGTGAGGGTGTACTCGACCCTCGGCGGCACGGTGGGGTGCACCTTCCGGTCGACCAGGCCGTTGCGCTCCAGCATGCGCAGGTTCTGGGTGAGCATCTTGTGGCTGATGCCCTCGACCTCGGTCCGCAGCTCGCTGAAGCGCAGGGTGTGCTCGCCGAGCGCCTCGATGATCAGCAGCGCCCACTTGTTGGCGACGTCCGAGAAGATCTCCCGCGCCAGGGAGTCCGCACGCCGCAGGTCAGCGTCCTCGGGCAGGCCCTTGAGCAGTTGTTTGGTCACCATCAGGTTCCCCAGTCACCAAAAAGTGCGTTCTTCCAGGTCAGCGATCACTCTCCTACAGTTCCCGAGTAACCACAAGAGAGCGGACCGGAAGGGCGAACACCGTGACCACCGTTGATGTCTTCAACCACGACGTGCCGGCCGAGAGCGACTTCGGCTACTCGCAGGCGATCAGGTCCGGCGAGCTGATCCACGTCTCCGGACAGCTCGCGTTCGACGAGGCGGGCGAGTTCCGCCACGCGGGCGACTTCGCCGCCCAGCTCGCGCAGACCCACGCCAACATGGACAAGGTGCTGGACCACTACGGTGCCACCCGCAACCAGGTCGTCGCACAGACCCTGTACGTGGTGGACCTGGGGCGGCACGCCGCGGCGACGGCCGAGGGCAACCTGCGCTACTTCGGCGACCACCGCCCGACCAGCACGGTCGTGGGCGTCACCGAACTGACCCTGCCCGGCCAGGTCGTCGAGATCAGCTTCGTCGTCGACACGAGGCTGCCCGCCTGAGGTCTCGGCCGCGCGGTCACAGTGGCCGGTCAGTCGGGTCGCACGTACTTCGTCAGCGCCCGCAGTCCGGTCAGGACCTCGGCCGCGGTGGGGGCGTTCGCCGGATCGCTGAGGCTCTGGATCATCACGCCGGACATCAGCGCCATCTGCACCATGCCGAGCGTGCGGGTGTCCCGCTCGGCGACCTCGTCCTCGGGCACGCCGCGCAGGATCGCGGCCATGCCGCGCCGCCCCTGCTCGGTGCCGGCGCTCAGCCGGGCGCGCAGCTCGGGCTGCCGCTGGGCCTGCAGGAACAGCTCCACCGTGGCCAGCCACAGGTCCGGGTGCGCGGCGAACTGCTCGACGAGCCCGTCCCACATGCGCGCGAAGCCGCGCACCTCGTCGTCGCCGGGCTTGGCGGCGAGGGCGCGGCCGAGGCTGTCCCCCCACTCGTCGAGGAGCGCGAACAGCGCCTGGCTGAGCAGGGCCTCCCGGGAGCCGTAATGGTAGCCGATCGCGGCCGTGCTCACGTCCGCCGCGGTGGCGATGTCGCGCACGCTGGTGCGGTCGTAGCCCTTCTCGCGCAGGCACTGCTTGGCGGCCTCGAACAGGTCCTCGCGATTTCCCATGCGCGGCACCCTACCGACCCGGTTGCTCGATCGAGTCATGCGAACGTCTGACCCGATCGTTTTGCGCGATCGTCCAAACCGGGCTGGGTCCTCGCCCTCACCTGAGTCGACGGGGAGAAGGAGACGAGGATCCGCGTGGCGGCCCTGGGGCGGCCGGTCGCGCGGCACCCACCGGCCACCGTCCCGGACACCCGTGGTTTCGCCGATCACACCGCGGTCACCAACGGCGACACTGGGTCACCCAACCCCTCTCCCGGAGGTGACCCCGTGCGCACACCCACCCGGTCTCCCCGGCGGCCGGTCGCCGCCGCGGTGCTGGCGGCGGTGCTCGCCGCCGCCGCGGTCAGTGCCCCACCAGCCGCCCAGGCCGCCGCGGCGAGTCCGACGACCAGCGTCCCGCCCGCCGGCACGCACGGCTTCCCGTTCCTGGCCGCCGCCGAGAACCTCGCCTCGTTCGGGTACACCGAGAGCGAGTACTTCTTCGAGGGCAGTGCCACTTCCTACGCCAAGGCCGGCATCTGGACCTCGTCCGGCCACTGGGCCGTGCGCGCGCTCGGCAGCGCCGACTACCGGAGTCGGCTCCTGGTGCGCCGGCCCACCGACCCCGCGAAGTTCAACGGCACCGTGGTCGTGGAGTGGCTCAACGTCAGCGGGCAGCTCGACCTCTCCCCGGACTACTGGTTCACCCGGGAGGAGCTGCTGCGCGGCGGCTACGCCTGGGTCGGCGTGTCCGCGCAGGAGGTCGGCGTCAACGGCGGGCTCGGTGACATCGCCGGCCTGCGCGGCTGGGACCCGGCGCGCTACGACCGGTTGGTCCACCCCGGCGACGCCTACTCCTACGACATCTTCTCCCAGGCCGGGCAGGCACTGCGCGGCCCGAACGGGCCGGACCCGTTGGGCGGGCTGCGGGTCAGGACGCTGCTCGCCGACGGCGAGTCCCAGTCGGCCGGCTTCATGACGACCTACGTCAACGCCGTCCACCCGGTGGCCAACGTCTACGACGGCTTCCTGATCCACAGCAACAGCGCCGTGGGCGCGCCCATCAGCGGCGACCTGCTGGACACGCTGCTGATGCCCAACCCGTCGCGGATCCGGACCGACCTGTCCACGCCCACGTTCGTCGTGCTCACCGAGACCGACGTGCCGCTCGCGTCCGCCGCCAGGCAGCCGGACACCGACCGGGTCGTGCACTGGGAGCTGGCCGGCACCGCGCACGGCGACCAGTGGGCCTTCGACCTCGGTGACCCCACGCTGAAGAAGTCGGTCGGCGCCGCCGCGCCGCAACCGGACTGCGCCGCCGGTTCGGCCCCGTACAACGACGGTCCCGGCCACCACTCGATGAACGCCGCACTGCGCCACCTGACCAGGTGGGCCCAGGGCGGGGCCGCGCCGGCGAGCGGGCGGGTGCTGGTCCCCGACCTGCGCGACCCGAGCACCGGCCTGGCCCTCGGCGGCATCCGCCTGCCCGACGTGGCCGTGCCCACGCGCACGCTCACCGGCGCGCGCAGCACCAGCGGCAGTGGCGTGTTCTGCGGCCTGTACGGCGCGCGCGACCCGTGGAACGGCGACGCCGACCCGTGGGACCGGCACAACTCGGGTGACCCGTCCGACCCGGCGATCCCGCGCACGGCCGAACCGGTGCTCAGCCAGCTGTACCCGACGCACGCGGACTACGTGACCAAGGTGCGCGCGGCGGCGCAGGAGTCGGTGGCCGCCGGCCACCTGCTGCCCGAGGACGCCACCGCGATCGTCGACGCCGCCGAGCACTCGGACATCGGCGGCTGACGCGACGGCCACGCGCCGCCCGCCACCCCGCGCGGGGAACGCCGATCCCGGTCCGGCGTTCCCCGTCAGCGCGGGTCGAGGGCGGCGAGGTCCGGGGGCACCAGGGTGGTCGAGCGGACGAGTTCCTTGATCAGGTTGTCGTTGAGGGAGTTGCCGACCGGCTCGCCGACCTCCTCGCGGGTCAGGCCGGGCACCCCCGAGCGGGAGAGCCGGTCCCGGACGGCGGCGACCCGGTGCTCGACCTTGCGCTTGGTCCAGCCGGCGGCCGGTCGCAGTTCGGCGAGCTGTTCGGCTGCCTGCTGCCAGGTCAGTGGTTTGGCGTTGGGCTCGTGCAGCAGGTAGCGCTGGCCGAGCACGATGAGGATCAGCCGCTCCTCGGGGGTGAGCCGGTGCGGCCGGGGCACTTCGGTCTCCGCGTCGTGCCGGCTCAGCGGCTGGCTGCCGTCGGGCCCGGTGACGTACACCTCCAGCAGGTGCTCGCGGTCACCGGAACCCGGGACGAACAGCGGGGTGAACCCGTTGGCCAGGGGGATGGCCGCGTCGTTGGCGAACAGCCACTGGGACCGGCGCACCCGGATGGGGCGCCGCCCGGTGTTGCTGAGCCACCAGTGCCCCCGCTGGTAGGTCAGCACTCCCTGCTGCCGGCTGACCTGCCGGTCGTCCTCGCCGATGCACACGTGCACCTCGGGCCGGTTCCGTCCGAAGTAGACAACGCGGCCCTCGCGCGGGCGGACCGAGTAGCCACCACTCAGCGCCAACGCGGACACCGCGCCGGCAACCGACCGGGGCACCCCGTTGGCCAGGCTGCCGTGGCCCTTGGGCAGCCACTTCCCGTCCTCGTACCTGAACTCCGGCTGCACATCAACCTCCCTGGTCGGCGGGACCGGTTCGCGGGCTGGTCGGGCAGACCGCGCCGCGCACACCCCTGGGCTGGGACAGGTACACCCGGTCGCTGTCCGTGGCGCGAACCTGGAAGCAGTACTTCCGGCCCGGTTCGACCGAAACCCGCATGGTGCGGTTGCGCTGCGCGATCAGGTAGCGGCTCGGCTCGCCGTCGCCCACGACCACCACCACGAAGTCGAGGCCGTCCCCGCCCGTCCAGCTCAGCACCACGTGGTCGCCGAGGTCACTGGGCTCGGCCAACTCCAGTGCGGGCCCGGTGGCGGCCGGGGAGGGCGGTGGCGGTCCCGGCAGCGGGGGTCGGCCGCGCAGGGCGACCCCGAACACCGCCGCGGTCAGCAGACCGGCCAGTGCCACCGCGCCAGCCAGCAGCAGGCGGCGGGGCCGGGGCCGGGGCACCGGCCCGGTGGGCGCGTCGGACTCAGCGGACACCGCACCGGCCACCGGGGCATCGGGTGCCGCGGGAGCGGCCGGCGGGCCGATCCGGGGACGCGGCAGCATGCCGGCCAGCCGGTCCACCACCCACGCGGCATCGCCCGGCCGGTGGTCCGGATCGGCGGCGAGCAGGCGGGCGACCACTGTGGACAGTTCAACTGGGACGTCGGCGCGGCTGATCGCGGGCACCGGGCTGCCCAACACCCGCAGCACCCGGTCGCCCGGCTGTTCGCCGAGCCGGCCGGGGTGCGGGGACTGACCGGTCAACGCGAAGTGCAGCACCGCGCCCAGCCCGTACAGGTCGGTGTGCGCGGTCACCACACCGGTGCGCAACGTCTCCGGCGGCACGCACTCGATGGCGTGCAGCGGGTCACGCGGGAACGCCTCGCGCAGCGGCACGCCGAAGTCGGCGAGCACCGGCTCGCCCGAGGCGCGGAACAGCACGTTGTCCGGGCTGACGCCGCCGTGCAGCACGCCCACCCGGTGGGCGGCGCACAGCGCTCGCGCCAGCGCGTGGCCCAACACCACCACGTCGGGCGCGGCGAGCGCGCCGGTCCGCCGCACCCGGGCCGACAGCGACTCCGGGCACAGCTCCATCCGCAGGGCGTGGCGCCCCTCGCACAGGCCGACGCCGTCCACCGGCAGGATCGGCGCGGACGCCGCCACCGCCGCCAGCCTGGCCCGGTCCCGCTCGACCGCGGCCAGGGTCCGCCGGTCGAACCGGGCGGGAAAGACCTTCAGCGCGACGGGTTGGCCGCCGACCACCGCGGCGTGCACGGTGGCGACCGGTCCCCGAGCGAGCTGCCTCATCGCCGGAACAGACCCCTCGGGTCGAACACCGCGCGCAGCCGGGCGAGCCTCGGGCGGGCGGCCAGACCGCGCCGGATGTCCCGGACGGCCGCCCACGCCTCGTTCACGGTCGCGGCACTCGCGCCCGCGCCCGACCACAGCGCGGTGTCCACCCGGCCGGCCAGTCGCAGCAGACCGTCCACAACGGACTGTCCGGCGGTCGGGGCCACCGCGGTGGCCAGGTCGCGCACGGTCATCCCGGGGGTGATCCGGGCACCGTGCGCGCGCAGCAGGTCCCTGGCCTCCAGCCAGGCCGCCACCACGCCCCGGGGGCCCGGCCGCCGACGGCGGCGCACCGTGCGGACCGCCTTCAGCAGCGGGATTCCCACCAGCGCCAGCACGACCACGGCGAGCCCGCCGAGCAGGACCGGCAGCACCGGGAACGGCGGGCCGGGGACGGGAGCCGCCTCGTCGGGCACGGCGGGTTCGGGCGGTGCCGGGTTGCTCGGGTCCGGTGGCGGCAGTGCGGCGCGCAGCTGCGCGGTCACCGCGCCGAGGCTGGTGGCCGCCGCGCCGGCGCCGGCCGCCGTGCCGGTCGGGTCGAGCGGAACCCAGCCGACCCCGGCGACCGCCACCTCCGGCCAGGCCAGGGCATCGCGGTTGTGCACCACCACCGGGTCGCCGGCCGAGTTCCGCGGCGCGCGGTAGCCGACCGCGAGCCGGGCCGGGATGCCCACGACGCGTGCCAGCGCCACGTAGGCGGCGGCGAACTGCTCGCTGGTGCCCCGCTTGCTGGTCAGCAGGAACTCGCGCAGTTGCGGCCAGGCGCTGCCGGTGGGCAGGTTCGCGCCGGTGGCCACCTTGTAGTTCTGGCTCAGGTACTGCTCCAGCACCAGCGCCGACTCGAACGACGGGCGCTTCCCACCGGTGGCGGTGCGCGCCAGCTCGGCGATGCCGGGCGGGACCACCCCGAGGCCGCCCTCGGACACCGCGCCCGGGTCCACCGCGGCCCCGGCCAGCGCGGCCTGGTCGACCTCGGGTTCCCACCAGCTCAGCCCGTAGTCCGCCGGGCCGGGCCGGTCCGGCAGCAGCAGCACGCCGGACGCCGGTTCGATCAGCGGCGCGGCACCGGTGACCGAGGCCGGCATGGCCTGGCTGGGCAGCCAGGGCCCGTCGCCGAGGCCGGGCAGCAGGGTGAGCCGGGCCGAGCGCGGCGCGGTCGGCACGGTGACCACCGGCTGCGGGCCGACCTGGGCGCCGAGCCTGCGGTACCGGTCGGGCGGCGTCCAGGTGACCCCGGTGAAGTCGGTGAGCACGACCAGGCGCCAGCGGTCGGCCCGGCCGGCGCCGGTGTAGCTGAACACCGGGACATCCGGGTTCTCCAGCCGCGCCGCCAGCTCGGCCAGCGGGCTGACCGCCCGGGGCAGCGGCGCCGGCGCCGCGTAGTCCTGGTGCACCGAGTACGCCGGCTGCCGCCCCTGGGTGACGGTCGTGACGGCGACCGCGGCGATCACCGCCACGACCGCGGTGGGCAGCGCCAGCACCGCGGCCGCGCCCCGGCCGCGTGCCGCCGGGGCACCCGCCGCTGCCCGCCGGGACGGTTGGGGCTGGTTCGGTTGGGGCTGGTTCGGTTGGGGCTGGTTCGGTTGGGGCTGGCCCGGTCGCGGTCGGGACGCCACGAGCAGCCCGGCGACGACCACCGCGCAGCCGAGTCCGACCGCGGTCGCCACCGGTCCGGTCACGGCGGTGAACACCTGGCTGAGCCCCAGTGCCGCCACCCCGGGCAGCGCGGCCACCGCCGGCCAGCGCAGCGCCTCGATCCCCAGCACGGCCGTGACCAGCACGACCAGCGGGACGAACAGCAGCACCTCGGCGTCGGGGCGCACCGGCCAGGTGGACTGCAACGCGAGCTGCCAGGACTGGGTCACGCCCGCGCCGAGCGCCCGCAGCGTGGCCCCGGTCGGCAGCCCGCCCAGCGTGGTGTCGCGCAGTTCCACCTCGGCCACCCCGAGCAGGCCGACCACCAGCGCGAGCAGCGGGCGCCACGGCCGCAGCGGCGGGAACCGGACGCACAGCTCCACCACCAGGTAGCAGCCGACGAGCACCACCGCGATCGGCGCCACCAGTGCCCGCCACCCGAACACCGGGGCGAACAGCAGCCCCGGGATGGCCGCGGCGAGCAGCGCACAGCCGACGAGGACGCGCTCCCTCATGCGGTGACCACCTCGTGCCAGCGCCGGGCGGCGTCGGCCGCGTCCCGGGCCGGCAGCACCCTGGCCCCGGGCACCGCCAGCGCCGCCGCGTCCGCCCCGAGGACGACCACCACGAGATCGGTGAACCGGGTTCGGGTCGCCGCGAGCGCGGCGCTGTCCGCCGCCGACACCGCCGAGGTGACCACCACCAGCTGGCCGCCGCCGGCCAGCGACAGCGCCGCCGGCACCAGGGGCAGCCCCTGGTCGTCCGCCCGGTCCAGCACGCACAGCTCGTCCAGCAGCAGCCGCGCCGAGACAGCACCGGGCGCGGTGGCGACGTCCACGCCGCTGGCGGTGACCAGGCGACAGCGGTGGTCCGCCTTGGCCGCCGCGACCAGCAGCGACGCCGCGATCTCCACGGCGTCCTCGAACCGCTCCGGTCCTCGGCCGTCCGGCCGGTTGTCCAGCAGCGCGGTGAACCGCGGCTGGTTCGGGTCGACGTAGTCGCGGATCATCAGCGTCCCGGTCCGCGCCGTGGCCTTCCAGTGCAGGTGCCGCACCTCGTCGCCGGGCACGTACTCGCGCACCTCCCGCAGGTCCAGCGAGCCGCGCGGGGACGCGACGGTGGTCACGCCCTCGTGGTGGTGCCGGGGACGGCCGCCGGCCAGCGCGCGCACCGGGTGGGTGCGCGGGTACACCCACAGCACGGCGGTGTCGCCAATGGACAGTCGGCTCTCGCCGAGACCGAGCGCGTCGGTGCGGCTGAGGGTGAGCGGACCGATCTGGTGCCGGCCCCGCCGCCCGGTGGGCAGCTCGTTGAGGTACGGGACCTCGGCGCCGGGCGCGAGCGAGCGCACCGCCACCACCAGCTGCCCGGTGCCCACCCGGTCGACCGCGGTGAACGCGGCCTGCCTGCGGGTGCCCGGGTTGCGCACCCGCAGGGTGAGCGAGGCCGGTCGGCCCCGCTCGACCCGGTCCGGGTACACCTCCCGGACCACGCTCACCCGGGGCCGGCTGCCGGTCACCGCCAGCGCGGCGGCCACCGCGCCGACACCGGCCGCCCCCAGGGCGAGGAACAGCGGGTACCCGGCCAGCTGGCCGATCCCGCACAGCACGGTCGAGGCGCCGAGCACGGCGCACCCGCGCCTGGTCAACCGCATGGTCAGCGCCCTTCCGCGCTCAGCACCGGCGCCGGGACCTTGGCGAGGATCTGGTCGATGACCACGTCGGGACGGCGCTGGTTCAGCTCGGCGTCCGGGGTGAGGATCACCCGGTGCTCCAACACCGGGTGCGCCACCTCCTTGATGTCGTCGGGGGTGACGTAGTCCCGGCCGTGCGTGGCCGCCACCGCCTGCGCCGCCCGCACCAGCGCGATGCTGCCGCGCGGGCTGGCGCCGTAGCGCAGGTCCACGTGCTGGCGGGTGGCCTGGGCCAGGCTGGCCGCGTACTCCACCACGGCCGGCACGATCCGGATGGCGCGCACCTGGGCCACCGCGGCCTGCAGGGTCGGGATGTCCACCACCGCGGGCAGGTCGTCGGGGCTGACGTTGGCGCAGTCCCCCATGATCACCATGACCTCGGTGGCCAGGTCCGGGTAGCCGACCCGCAGCCGCATGGTGAACCGGTCGAGCTGGGCCTCGGGCAGCCGGTAGGTGCCCTCCATCTCGATCGGGTTCTGCGTGGCGATCACCAGGAACGGCCTGGGCACCTCGTGCCGGACCGCGTCAACGGTGACGGTCCGCTCGGACATCACCTCCAGCAGCGCCGACTGCGTCTTGGGGGTGCCCCGGTTGATCTCGTCGGCGACCACGACGTTGGCGAAGATGCCACCGGGCTGGAAGGTGAACCGCTCCTCCGACTGCCGGTACACCTGCACCCCGGTGATGTCCCCGGGCAGCAGGTCGGGGGTGAACTGGATGCGGCTCCAGCTGCCGCCGACACTGCGCGCCAGGCAGCGCGCCAGCGTGGTCTTGCCCAGCCCGGGCACGTCCTCGATCAGCAGGTGTCCCTCGCTGAGCAGCGCCGCCACCGCCAGCCGCACCAGCCGCGGCTTGCCCCGCACCACGCGCTGCACGTTGGCCGCGATCCGCTGGTAGACCTCGCTGGCGGACACGGACGCGGTTTCCCCGCTCATTGGCGCTCCCAGTAGATCTTGTTGGACTCGACCCAGCCGTCGGGCGTGCGCACCGCGATCCACACGGTTTCCCCTGGCACGTCGTAGTTGAGCTGGTTGTAGTTGGCCGAACCGCTCGCGTTGGTGGTGAAGTGCTCGGTCCGGACGTTGGTGTTGCTGGTGGAGCTGAGCCTGATGGCATAGCGGGTGTTGGGCTCCAGGCCGGTGATGGCCGCGTTGATGAACGAGCACTGCGGCGGATGGCAGTTGTCGGTCTCGCCGTCCCGCCCCCGGCTGATCGCGACCGTGGCGGTGGGGGTCGCCGGCTGCTCGTCCTTGACCGTCAGCGACGCGGACTCGCCGGTGCGGAGCTGCCCGTCCGGCGTCCTGGTCACCGCGCGCACCGTGAAGGTGTACACGCGAGCCGCCTCCAGCTGCGGGTACACGGTCTGCGTTCCGGTCACCTGGCGGGTGCCCAGGCCGGTGCCGGTGACCTCGTAGTGCACCAGCGTGCCGCCGTTGAGCGCGGGCTGCCGCCAGCTCAGCTGGACGTCGCGGGTCGGCCGGTCGTCCACGTCGTACGTGGCCTTCAGGTTGGTCGGTGCGTCGGCCGGGGAGACCGGGGCGGTCGGGGTCACCGGGTCGGCCGACGCGCCTGGGCCGGTGCCGACCCGGTTGGTCGCCGCCACGGTGAGCGTGTGGCGCACGCCGTTGGCCAGGCCGGTGACGGTCGCCCGACGCGCGGTGCCGGCCACGGTGATCTCGCCGGTCCGGCCGTTGCTGGCCTGCCAGGACACCCGGTAGGCGGTGATCGGCGCCCGGTTGTTCGGGGCCGGCGCCCAGGTCACCGTGGCCGACCCGTCCCCGGCCGAGGCCGACACCTCGGTCGGCGCGCCCGGCGGACTCGGTGGCTGGGTGGGTGGCTGCTCCGGCGGTTTCTGGGCGGGTGGCCGCGGTGTGGGTGGCGGCTGGGCGGGCGGCGGCTGGGCGGCGGTGCGCGGCGGGGTGACCGGAGCACGCTGGTCGGTGCGCGGCGGCCCTGCCCGCTGGTTTCCCGGCTGAGCCCCGGGCTGGTCGGCGGGCAGCGCGACCGACTGGTCCTGGCGCTGGTCGGTCCGCTCGTCGGGTTGCGGGGCCGGCACCTCGGGCGTGCCGAGCACCGGGACGTCCCGGACGCTGCCGTCCTCGGCCACCACCAACACCTGCGTGCCCTCGGCGTCCTCCACGTACACCCGGTCGTCCTCGCCGCGGCTGAGCCGGGGTTGTCCGGGCTGCTGCTGTCCGGGCTGCCGCTGTGGGCCGGGCTGCCGCTCTCCGGGCTGCCGCCGGATCGGCTTCTCGTCCTTCCTGGTGCCGTCCGCGCCGAACGTCAGCACGCTGCCGTTCCGCCGGTCGACGAGGACGACCGCCGAACCGGTGGACAGCGGGCCGTCGTAGTCGCCGCCGGGCAGCGCCACGGTCACCGGCGGGGCCGGCGGGTTCGCGGTGTCGGCCAGCACGATGCTGTGCCGGGCCGGGTCGAGGATGACCACCCGCCCGGCCACGTCGTTGGCGGCGAGGCGCGAGTTCGGCGAGAGCGGAACGCCGATCGGCACACCCGCGCCCAGCTGGTCCCCGGCGATCGGGTGCAGCGTGCCGGCGAACAGGTCCACGAAGGTGGGCCGGTCGCCGACCAGGGCCAGCGCCCCGGCGTGGTCGCCGGGCACGGACACCGGGCACGCCGACACGCTGTCCGCGTCCCTGGGCAGCGTGCAGATCACGCCCACCCCGGTGCGGTGCAGCCACAGCGTGCCGTCCTCGGTGGCCACCGGGTCGCTGACCGGGCCGCCCGCGGACACCGTGGCCGGCGGGTCGCCGAGCCGCACGATCTTGCCCGCGTTCCGGTACACCAGGTACGGCCCGCCAACGACCTCGATGCCCAGCGGCACCTCGGCCGCGGGCGGGGTCATCGTCCGCTGCGGCGCGAGGCCAGCTTTGTCGAACTCGGTGATCTGGCTGCCGCCGACCACGTACCCGCTGTTGTCGCCCTGCACCACCTGGCTGCCGGGATCACCGGGCACGGCGGCGCGCGCGTCGATGTTGGTGGTCGCGCCGTCGACGTGGAACACCGTCTGGAGCGCGGAGTTGAACACCCAGTGGCCAGTCGTGGCGAACTGGGCGGCGGCGAGCTGGTTGGTGGCCGCGGTGAGCGCGCCAACCAGCGCCGCCACGGTCACCAGCGCGAACAGCACGAACGGCACACCACCGCGCCAGCCAGCCCGCTGCCCGGTCCCGCTGGGGTCGGTGGCGCGCCTCGACCCGCCCCCCGGTGGTGCCGACGACTTCCCGTCCCTCACGCCACCCGAGGCTAGGGACGCTCCCCGGGACCGGTCCCCGTTCCCGCCGCGCAGCTCGCCGCCAGCGGAAACGGTCAGGCTGTCAGCTGGAAGCTGTCCCGGATCCGAGCCAGCACCGGTTGCGCCGCCTGCCACTGTGCCTCCAGGGTCTGGGCGTTGTCGCGGACGTGGAGCGAGAAGGTGAGCGCGTACAGGGTTCCGGAGCCGGTCACCACCGCCCGGATCTGGTAGCGGAACCGGTGTTCTCCGGTGCGGTCGGCGTAGGTGTACTCCAGTTCGGCCGCGCTGCCCCCGCTGCCCGTCGGCGCGAGTTCGCGCAGACCGACGCGCTGGTAGTCGACGTTGTCCCGATTCGCGCTCTCCCCCTGGTCCCGGTCGGCGAGGTAGGCGAGCGCGGTGCTGCCCGCCCGGCCCCCGTCGCGTTGGACCTGCACGGTCAGCACCGCGGCCCGCGGGTCGGTTGGCTTGGCCGTCCAGACCACATCGCTGAGCGTGCCCTGTTCGGACGCGCTGCGGGTCCAGTCCGCCGGCACGCTGATGGCGTAGCCGGGTTCCCGGTACGGCGTGAGGGGCGGCCCGGCCAGCTCCGCCCCGGTCGATGCCCCGGTGGATGTCGTGCTGGATGCCATGCTGGGTGGCGTGGTCGGTGCCCCTGACGTCCGCTGGCCGGGGTTCTGGTCGGTGGCCTGGTTCGTCGCCCCCCGCAGCGGTGCGGTCAGCCACAGCACCACCACGGCGACCACGACCAGGGCGGCGGCCAGGCCCACCACAACGGGCAACCCACGCCGGCCCGCCGGTCGGGTCAGCTCGTAGCTCGGGTCGGTGGGGTCCGACGGCGCGACCGGGGGCGGCGCCGCACGCCCGACCAGCCCGGACGGCTCCGCGCTGACCAGGCGCTCACCTGGTCTCACCAGGCGGTCCGCGGTGCTCGGCGGCAGCTCGGTCAGTGCCTCGGTCAGCATGGCGCGGACGTCCTCGGCGGTGAGCCGGTCGGCCGGGTCCCGGGCCAGCAGGCCCTTGATGACCGGCCACAACCGGTCGGCGTTCGGCGGCGGCTCGGGATCGTGCGCGAGCACCGCGGCCAGCGTGGCCGCCGTGTCGGTGCGCTGGAACGGGGAGCGCCCGACCAGCATCTTGTAGATCGTCACCCCGAGCGCCCACAGGTCGGAGGCCGGAGAGGCGGACTGCCCGGAGATGCGTTCCGGGGCGATGTACTCGGGCGCGCCGATCAGCTGGTTGGTTCCGGTGAGGGCACTGGCGTCGTCCATCACGGCGATGCCGAAATCGGTGAGCACGACCCGGTCACCGTCGAACATGATGTTGCCGGGTTTGACGTCGCGGTGCAGGATGCCCTGCCGGTGGGCGGCATCCAGCGCGTCGAGCACGGCGAGGCCGATCCGCGCGGCGCGGTCCTCCGCCATCGGCCCGTCCTCGTACAGCACGTCGGCCAGCGGCGGCCCCGCCAACAGCTCCATCACGATCCAGGGCAGCCCGTCGTGGGTGACCACGTCGTGCACGGTGATGATGCCGGGGTGCCGCAGCCGGGCCGAGGCCAGCGCCTCGCGCTTCGCGCGGGTGACCTGTTCCCAGTCCGGGGCGCCGCCGCCACCGCGCGACCGGACCTCCTTGATCGCCACCTCCCGCTTGAGCAGCTGGTCCTCGGCCCTCCACACCACGCCCATGCCGCCGCCACCAAGCCATTGCCGCAACTGGTAGCGCCCCGCGATCAGCCGCCCCTCGCCCTCAGCCACGAGCGCAATGTACCGACCGCATCGGCCTCGACACCCCTGGTCAGCGGAACTGGCCAGGCCCGTCCGCCGCCGGCTCCCCGGCTTTCCGCACGATGGCCGGTCGGCGACCGTTCCGGGTCAGTTGCGCACCGGCTCGGTGAACCGGAAATAGGTGTTCACGGTTTTCTCACTGGTCAGTCCGTTGGCACGCACCTCGACGGAATCGTCGGGGTTGACGTAGTACGGATCCTTGGGAATCGCCACCTCGACCGCGACGGCACCGGCCGGGTCCGCGGTGATGTCCCGCAGCGTCACCTCTCCTCCGCTGCCCGGGTTCCAGATCACCCGCACCTGCTCGCCGGGCTGGAACCCGTTGGCGCTGAACGTGGCCACGGTGCCGCCGGGGCCGGCGTCCGGACTGATCGCCGCCACCACCGGAACGCCTCGGGCCGAGGACGCGGGCGCCAGGCTGTGCGTCGCCGGGCTACCGGAACCCGCTCTGGTCGGCGTTCCCGCGTTGCCACCGCCCTGCGCCGCTTCCGACGAGCCCAGCCAGTAGTTGGTCACGGCAGCGCCGCCGCCCACGCCCAACAACAACGCCACCACCGCGACGACGGTCACGCCGATACCGCCGAAGCTGGTGCTCTTCCGGTGCGTGATGTCCCGTCCGACCACGGTGTTGCGGTCGCCCCTGACCCCGGCGGACGCCGTGTACGCCTGCCGAGGGGCGGCCGCGCCCCACCCGGACACGAGTTGACGCAGGCGCGCGGCGAACTCGGCGTCCTGCAGCGCCGAGGCGAGCACGCTGGCCGCGTACTGGCGCCGGTCCGGGCTGTCCGGCTGCTGGCGCAGCAGTTCCAGGGCTTCCCGCCCCTGGCCGCTGCCGCCCAGCCGCTGGGCGACCAGTTCGGTCAGCACGCTGGACGCGGCATCCCGCGCCACGCCCATCATGAAGTCGCCGACGACGCCGATGGCCGTCTCCGGTAGGTCGCTGACTTCCCACTCCATCTGGACTGGTCCTTTCTGGTCATGTCGATGACAGGGCGTGGCCAGAGTGGGACGGTGGATGAACAATGAGCCAGCAAACGCCGGATTGACCAATCATCTTCTGATCGAGCGCGACCGGGGAACGCATGGTGACCAGGCCCAGAAGTGGACGGCAGTCGAACCCGATTCCCGAACCCGACAGCCCGGAGGGCCGGTTCGCCAGCTATCTGCGCGAGCTTCGGGAACAGGCTGGCGACCCGTCCTACGAGACACTGGCCCACGAGACCGCCCAGGCCGCTCGGCGCTACTCCGACACCTCGCTGCGCAACGCCGCCACCGGCAGGAAACTCCCCACGCTGGAGGTGGCGGAAGCCTTTGTGCGGGCCTGCGTGTCCTACGCCAAGGCCAATCCGGAGCAGGCCAGCCCGGCCAGCCGGCGGTGGGAGGCCCGCGAACTGGTGCGGGAGATGCTGCACCGCTACCAGTCAGCCGCGCACAGCCGTGCCCTGGCGCCGCGCGAACCCGCTTCCGAACCCACGTCCAGAACTTCCGAACCCGATCCCGGAACCGCTGCCGAAACCGCGTCCGGAACCGCTGGTGGTGCCACGTCCGCCGGCCCGGCCCGGGAAGCCGCCGCTGCCGAACCGGTCGTGCCTGCCGAACCCGTCGTGCCTGCCGAACCCGTCGTGCCTGCCGAACCGGTCGCGCCTGCCGAACCCGTCGCCGACGTCCGGCCGGTTGCCGGTTCCGCACCGGTTGGTCCGGCCCGGCGCGGGCGCACCCCGGCACGGGTTGGCGTGCTGCTGGGCGCGGCCGCGGCGGTGGTGATCGCGGTCGCGGCACTGCTCGTCCGTCCACAGTGGACATCCGGCTCGGAGCCGGCCGCCGCCGGCCAGGAGCCCGTTGCGTCGTCCCAGCGACCAGCGCCCGAGCAGCCGCCGTCCTCGGCCAGCCGGGTGGTGCCGCTCGCCGACCCCGCCCAGGGCACGGTGCTGCCCGGGGTGCAGCAGTGCCGGAGCGCGGCGCCCAAGGGGCCGGTCCTGCTCGATCCGTGCATCAGTTCGACCCCGGACGGCCTGCACTTCCTGGTGCGGGTCACCGCGCTCGAACCCGTGCCGGAGCTGGCCGTGCACGTGTGGCTCCTGGACGTCACCACCGGCGAGCGGCTGCGGGACACGCTGCTGCACTGCCAGACCGCGTTCACCGCGGTGCGACAGGTCGCCGAGTGCGGCCCCACCACCGCCCGCCCCGAGCCAGGCCACCACTACCTGGCCGCCACCGACGCCGTGCGCGGGGTCGCCGCCCAGCCCGGGGTGTGGCGCAGCCCCGGCACCACCGGGCTCAGCAGCTCCGACGTGCTCTGGCCGCCCGCTGGCACCTGACCAGGCCAGCACCCGCGACCGGGCGTGGTCACTCCACCCGGGACGCGAGGAACACGAACTCCAGGCCGGGGCGGTCGGGCGCGTCGCGGATGTCGTCGACGGCGAACCCGCACGCGGCCAGGTCGGCCTCGACCTCGTCGCGCTCGCGGAAGCGCAGGGTCGAGTCCGAGGTCAGCACCTGACCGTCCGAGGTGAACACCCGGGTCGACCGGAACGTCACCAGCGGCCCGCGCACGTCGAGCAGGTCGACCCAGCCCTCGACCACGCCGACGCCGGGAACCTCGGCGGTGCGGAACGTCTTCGCGCGGGTCCAGTCCTGCCAGGCGCGCCGGGCCGGGTCGCGGGTCTCGAACACCAGGTGTCCGCCCGGCCGCAGCGCGTCGTGCACGCCGTGCAGGGTGGCCGCCCAGTCCGCCGGGTCCACGATCGCCTGGGCCACGTTGCCGGTCATCGTGGCGAGGTCGACGCGCAGCGGGGGCAACGCGGTCGCGTCGCCGTGGATCCACCGCACCCGGTCGGCGTTCGGCTTGGCGCGGGCCACGTCGAGCGAGGCGCCGGCCGGGTCGACACCGGTCACCTCAAGGCCGCGGCCGGCGAGCAGCAGCGCGAACTCGCCGGTGCCGCAGCCGACGTCCAGCACGCGGCGCGCGTCCAGCTCGTCGGCGATCGCCGCGTACTCGTCGAGGTCGTCGCGGTCGCCGTCCAGCGCGTCGTAGACCGCGGCCAGCCGCGGGTGCTCGAACAACTCGTCAGCCATGGCACCGACGATAGGCCGCCCGGCACCCGGCAAAGCACTTGCCAACACAACCACTTGCCCGCTACGGTGATCGGCGATGGGTACATTGTTCCGTTGATCGTCGGGCGCGTGACCGCGTTGAGCCCCGCTCCGCCGTCGCCGCCACCATCCGTGCGCCACCCCCCTTCCTGAGCCGAGACAGCGCTTTCCCGTGCCCAGCGCCCTGCTGTGCACAGCGCTCGCCGCCGGCTGCCGCGCGCACGGCTGGACGTGTCCACACCGTCGCTCCGACCGGCCGGATGGCCGAGAACAGGGGGACCGCTGTGCGCGCCACCGCGCAACTGGCCGTCCACGACATCACCAAGCGCTACGACGATCACATCGTGCTCAACCAGGTCTCCTTCACGGTCAAGCCGGGCGAGAAGGTCGGCGTCGTCGGGGACAACGGTTCCGGGAAGTCCACTTTGGTCAGACTGCTGGCTGGCCGCGAACGCGCGGACAACGGCGAGCTGACCGTGGTGGCGCCCGGCGGAACCGGGTACCTGCCGCAGACGCTGGACCTGCCGCCCGAGGCCACCGTCCAGGACGCCGTCGACCTCGCCCTCGCCGACCTGCGGGAGCTGGAAACCCAGCTGCGGCAAGCAGAAACCGGCCTGCGCGCGGCCACCGGCCCGGCGCTGGGCCGGGCGCTGGCCGACTACGCCGCACTGGTCGAACGCTACGAGGCCCGGGGCGGCTACCAGGCCGACGCCCGGGTGGACACGGCACTGCACGGGCTCGGCCTGCCCGGGCTGGCGCGGGACCGCGCCCTGGGCACGCTGTCCGGTGGCGAGCGGTCCCGGCTGGCGCTGGCCGCCACGCTGGCCTCCGCCCCGGAACTGCTGCTGCTGGACGAGCCCACCAACGACCTGGACGACCAGGCCGTGGCCTGGTTGGAGGCGCACCTGCGCGAGCACACCGGCACGGTGATCGCCGTGACCCACGACCGGGTGTTCCTGGAACACCTCACCACCACGATCCTGGAGGTTGACGCTGGCACGGTGACCCGTTACGGCAACGGCTACGACGGCTACCTCGCGGCCAAGGCGGCCGAGCGCCGCCGGCGGTTGCGGGAGTACGAGGAGTGGCGCGCCGACCTGGCCCGCAACCAGCGACTGGTCCAGGCCAACGTGGCGCGGCTGGACGCGATCCCGCGCAAGCTGCCGCTGGCCGTGTTCGCCGCCGGCCCGTTCCGGGCCCGGGGTCGCGGCCACGGCGCGATGAGCCGGATCCGCAACGCCAAGGAACGGGTCGAGCGGCTGACCGACAACCCGGTCGCGCCACCGCCCGACCCGCTCGTCTTCACCGCCCGGCCGCGCACCACGGCGGAGACCGGGGCGGCGGAACAACAGTCCACTGTGGACACGGTGCACGTGCTGGCCGAACTCGCGGACGTGCGGGTCGGCGACCGGCTGCACGTGCCGGCGCTGCGCGTCCTCGGTGGCCAGCGGCTGCTGGTGACCGGCCCCAACGGTGCCGGCAAGACCACGCTCGTCCGGGTGCTGACCGGTGAGCTGGCCCCGGACAGCGGCTCGGTGCGGGTCAACGGGCGGGTCGGGCACCTGCGTCAGGAGCAGGTGCCGTGGCCGGCCGGGCTGACCGTGCCGCAGGCGTTCGCGCTGGGGCGGCCGGGCCACCCGGACGAGCACGTCGCGGAGCTGCTCTCGCTCGGCCTGTTCAGCCCGGCCGAGCTGCGGCTGCGCGTGGGGGAACTCTCCTACGGGCAGCGGCGGCGGATCGAGCTGGCGCGGCTGGTGAGCGAGCCGGTGGACCTGCTGGTGCTGGACGAGCCCACCAACCACCTCTCCCCCGCGCTGGTCGAGGAACTGGAGGAGGCGCTGACCCACTACCGGGGTGCGCTGGTGGTGGTCACCCACGACCGCCGGATGCGGGCCCGGTTCGTGGGTTCGCACCTGGAGCTGCGCGACGGGCGCGTCGCCGGGTTCCAGCCGGCCGAGGCCGTGGCGGGGTAGCCGCGGAACCGGCCGGGGACGCCGGACGGTTCGGCACGTGTGCCGGTTTTGTCAGGGGTGATCACTAGCGTCGCCGGTGTGCGGGCAACGGGGCCCGCACACCTGGTTCACGGTCCGATCGTTGGGAGTAAGCACTTGACGAAGGTGTTGCGTGCCACGGGTTTGCCAGCCCTGGCGGCGTCGCTGGTCGGTTCGCTCGTCGTGTTCGGCGCGAGCCCGGCCAGCGCCGATCCCGCCGCAGCCGAGGTCCCCGCCGCGGTCGGTGAGGTGCTCACCTGGGGCAAGGACGAGGTGTCCCTGCGGGTTCCCGTGCCCGAGGAGGCCAAGTCCGGGGTGGACGCGATCTCCGCCGGCTTCAAGCACAACCTCGCGCTCAAGGACGGCCAGGTCATCGTCTGGGGCATCCCCGAGCTGAGCAGCCGGCTGCTCATGGTGCCGGTGGCCGCGTGGGACGGGGTCGACGCGATCGCCGCGGGCACCTACCACAACCTGGCGCTCAAGGACGGCCAGGTGATCGCCTGGGGTGAGTACAGCGGCCTGACCACCGTGCCGGAGGAGGCCAAGTCCGGGGTGGTCGCGATCGCGGCCAACCAGGACTACAGCGTGGCGCTCAAGGACACCGGTGAGGTCATCGCCTGGGGCTGGAACGACCTGGGCGCGCTGGACGTGCCCGAGGAGGCCAAGTCCGGGGTGGACGCCATCGCCGCCGGCCTCGGCCACGTCCTGGCCCTCAAGGACGGCAAGGTGATCGCCTGGGGCTGGAACAAGCACGGCCAGACCGACGTGCCAGCGGAGGCACTGTCCGGAGTGGACGCCATTGCCACGGCCGGCCAGCACAACCTGGCGCTCAAGGACGGCAAGGTCATCGCCTGGGGCTGGAACGGCTACTACCAGACGGACGTGCCGGCCATCGCGCAGTCCGGGGTCACCGCCATCGCCACCGGCCAGTACCACAACATCGTGCTCAAGGACGGCAAGGTGATCGTCTGGAACTACAACGGACAGGGCCAGATGGACGTGCCGGCCGAGGTCAAGGCGGGCGGTATCACCCAGATCGCCTCGACCTACTACCACAGCCTGGTGCTGCGGTAGGACGGGCGAACCGGGCCCCGGCCCGGTCGCCAGCGAAACGCGGGCCCGGTGCCGACTGGCGCCGGGCCCGCGCCCGTTCGCGCGCACCCCGCCCGGGATCGCACCGGGTGAGCACCGCGTGCGCAGCGGGCTCAGCGCGCGCCGACCGAGCACCGGTGGTCGGCTCGGCCAACACCGGCGCACGGCCCGCCCGAACGTGGTCAGGAATCAAGAAGCGCAGGTCAGCGGGCTGAACATAGCGTTAGCGCCATGAACTCCGTTGACACCATCACCCTCGAAGTCGCCGACCCCACCGCCGCCGAGCGCTTCTACACCACCGCCTTCGGGTTGGACACCCAGCTGCGCCTGCGGGCCGCGCAGGAACCGAGCAGCGGCTTCCTCGGGTTCGTCCTCTCCCTGACCGTGGCCCAGCCGGCCGATGTCAACGCCCTGGTCAACGCGGCTCTCGACGCCGGGGCGACCTCGCTCAAGCCCGCCACGAAGTCGCTGTGGGGCTACGGCGCGGTCGTGCAGGCCCCGGACGGGACCATCTGGAAGGTCGCGACCTCGGCGAAGAAGGACACCCGCCCGGCGTCCCGGCAGATCGACGACGTGGTGCTCCTGCTCGGCGTCGCCGACGTGGCCGCGAGCAAGCAGTTCTACCTGAGCCGGGGCCTCACCGTGGCGAAGAGCTTCGGCCGCATGTACGTCGAGTTCGCCCCCGGGTCGGGCGCGGTCAAGCTGGCCCTCTACCGGCGGCGGGCCCTGGCCAAGGACGTCGGCGTCTCCCCCGACGGCACCGGCTCGCACCGGATCGCGCTCGGCGGCGCCACCGAGCCGTGCACCGACCCGGACGGGTTCGCCTGGGAGACCAGCGCGGTGCCAGCGGTGTCCTGATGTGCCAGCAACCGCCCGCCGTGGCCGCCGGGCAGGCGGACCACCACCGGGCACACCACCGGGCACCGGGCAGGATGGGACGGGTGGGTGACGTGTGTGTGCTCGGGTCGGGCTTGATAGGTGGATCGGTGCTGCGCGCCGCGGCGGCGGCCGGTCGAACGGTGTGGGGCGCGACCGCCTCCGCGCAGGACGCGGCAGCGGCGTCGGCCGAGGGGTACCCGGTCACCACCGATCTGGCCGGGGCGCTGCGCCGGGCCGCCGACCAGGACGCCCTGGTGGTGCTGGCCGTGCCGCTGCCGGCCGTGGCCGAGGTGCTGCGCCAGGTGGCCGCGACCGCCCCGACCTGCCGGCTCACCGACGTGGTCAGCGTGAAGGCGCCGGTGGCCGCGGCGGTCCGCCGGCTGGTGCCGGAGGCCCGCTACGTCGGCGGCCACCCGATGGCGGGGGTGGCCACCTCGGGCTGGGCGGCCGGTTCGGCCACCCTGTTCCAGGACGCCGCCTGGGTGGTCACCGTGCCGGACCAGCCGGCTGCCGGCGCCGCCGGTGGTGACCCCGCTGTTGACCTGGACGTGTTCCGCGAGGTGGTGGAGCTGGCCCTGGCCGCGGGGGCGCACGTGGTGCCCACCACCGCCGACGAGCACGACCGGGCCGTCGCGCACGTGTCGCACCTGCCGCACGTGCTGGCCGCGGTGCTGGCCGCGGTCGGCGCCGAGGCCGGACCGCTCGCCCTGGCCCTGGCCGCCGGGTCGTTCCAGGACGGGACCAGGGTGGCCGGCAGCCACCCGGAACTGGTGACCGCCATGTGCGAGGGCAACCGGAGCGCGCTGCTCGCCGCCGTGGACGAGGCACTGGGCCGGCTCGGCGCGGCCCGGGGATCACTGGCCTCCACCGGCTCACTGGCCAAGACCATCACCGCCGGGCACCTGGGCCGGCAGCGGCTGGACGCTCAGCGGTCCGCCGAGCACACCCCGGCCCGCATCGACCTGACCGCGCCGGACGCCCTGGCCGCGCTGCGCGCCCTCGGCGCCCGCGGTGGCCGGATCACCGGGCTGGCCGGCACCACCGCACTGGCCGAGGCCGGCTGACCTGACACCGCCCGGTCGGCGCACTGCCGCCAGCTGGCGGGAGAACAGGGCAGCCAGCTGTAGTGCCCGGTCAGCTCCGGCCCGGCAGGGTGAACCGCACTGAACACCTGAGAAAGGGATCCTGGTGCGGAAACGGTGGACGGAGCTGAGTGGCGGCGCGACGTATCTGCTGGTCGGACTGCTGACCGCGCTCGCCAGCCTGGTGATGCTGCCGCTGCTCGTGGTGCTGGCGCTGCTGTGCGTGCTCGGCGTCGGCGTGTTCCTGCTGCCCACGGCACTGGCCTGGCTGCGCCGGTGGGTGGCGTGGCACCACCGGCGGGCCGGCCGGCTGGTGGGCGCCCCGGTCGTGGCGGCCGCGCCGCTGCCGGGCACGGGCCCGCGTCAGCTGGTGACCGCGCCGGCGACCTGGCGGGACATCCGGTGGCTGGCCGTGCACGTGGCGGTCGGGGTGCCGGTCGGGCTGCTCGCCCTGTTCGCGTGCGGGGCGGCGGTCGGCTCGGTGGTGGCTGCCCCGCTGTGGTGGCTGCTGCCCGCCGACGCCCCGCTGCGGCTGCTCGGCATCGCGGTCACCGACTGGCCCTCGGCGGTGGGACTGGGGCTGGGCCAGGCACTGGCCGGCCTGCTGGTGGCGTTGCTGGTGGTTCCCGGCCTCGCCAGGGCGCACGCCCGGAGCTGCCTCGCGGTGCTCACGCCGTCAGCGGCCGAGCAGCTCGCGCGGCGGGTCGACACCCTGACCGAGACCAGGGCCAAGGTGATGGACGCGCACGGCGCCGAGCTGCGCCGGATCGAACGCGACCTGCACGACGGCACGCAGGCCCGGCTGGTGGCGCTGAGCATGCGGCTGGGCATGGCGCGGGAAGCACTGCACGAGGACCCGGAGACCATGGCCGTGTTGCTGGCCGAGGCGCACCAGAGTGCCGAGGAGGCCATGGTGGAGCTGCGCGACGTGATCCGCACCATGTACCCGCCGATCCTCGCCGACCGGGGGCTGGCCGGCGCGCTGTGGGCGATGGCCGCCAGGGCCGCGGTGCCGACCCAGGTCGACGTCGGTCCACTGGGGACGGTCCCGGCGGCGGTGGAGGCGGCCGCCTACTTCGCGGTCGCCGAGGGACTCACCAACGTGGCCAAGCACAGCCGGGCCACGGCCGCCAGCGTGCGGGTCAGCCGCGCCGGAGCCGTGCTGTCCGTGGTGGTCACCGACAACGGGGTGGGTGGTGCCGACGCGGCGCGGGGCACCGGCCTGAGCGGCATCGCCCGCCGCGCCGCCGCGCTGGACGGCTCGCTCCAGGTCAGCAGCCCGGCCGGCGGCCCGACCTCGGTCCGGGTGGAGCTGCCGTGCGGGTCGTGATCGCCGAGGACAACGTGCTGCTGTCCAGCGGACTGGAGTTGTTGTTGGGCAGCAAGGGTTTCCAGGTGGTGGCGGTCGCCACGGACGAACCGGGGTTCCTCGCGGCCGTGGCCGAGCACCGGCCGGACGTCACGATCGTGGACGTGCGGCTGCCACCGCTGTTCCGCGACGAGGGCATCCGCGCGGCCGTGCGGGCCCGGCGCCGGCAGCCGGACCTGCCGGTGCTGGTGCTGTCCCAGTACGTCGAGCAGGACTACGCCGGTGAACTGCTCGCCGACGGCCGGGGTGGCGTGGGTTACCTGCTCAAGGACCGGGTCGGCCGGGTCTCCGAGTTCACCGAGGCGGTGCGCGCGGTGGCGGCCGGGGGCACGGTGATGGACCCGGAGGTCATCGCCCAACTGCTGGCCCGGTCCGGGCGCGACCCGCTCGCCGACCTGACGGCCCGCGAGCGCGAGGTGCTCGCGCTGATGGCGCAGGGGCTGGACAACGCCACCATCGGCCAGCGGCTGGTCATCACGGACAACGCCGTGCACAAGCACATCGGCAACATCTTCGCCAAGCTCGGCCTGCAACCCACCGACAGCGGCCACCGCCGGGTGCTCGCCGTGCTCACCTACCTGAACAGCCGGCAGGCCTAGGCCCGGCGGCCCCGCGGCGGTCGCGCTGCCCCACCCCGAACGGGATTGGCCGGAACAGGGCTTGGCAGCGACCCCCTGGCCAGTAGCCTGACCGGATGCGGGGGCGTCGTGTGGTGCTGGTCGCTGTCGGACTCGCGGTGTTGGGCGGGGGCGTGGTCGCGCTGCGCACGACGCAGAACGACGACGACACACCGGCCCCGGCACCGGCCGTGGTGCTGGACCGGTTCGCGGGTGACGGGGTGGTGCTGCCCGAGCGGGGTGCGCGCCCGAACCCGCCCACCGGACTGGCGGTCACCCCGGCCGACCACCGGCTGCGGGTGAGCTGGGCCGCCGCCGACCGGGCCGCCGGCTACCAGGTGCGGTGGGGCGCCGCCGACGCGCTCGACCACACCCGGCTGGTGGCGCTGCCGTCCGTCGAGTTGGCCGGCCTGGACAACGGCGTGGCCCACCGGGTCGAGGTGCGCGCGGTGGACGCCTTCGGCCAGCGCTCCGAACCCGCCACCACCACCGGCACCCCGGCCACCCCGCCCGACGACCTGGCCGACGTGCCCAACCTGGTGTTCGTGGACCGGTTCGACGGCCCGAGCGCGCCCGACCCGACCCGGTGGCGGCTAATCGACGAGTGCACCAAGGCCGGTAGGGGCGGCGGTGAGGACAGCCACCACCTGGTGGTGGGCGGCAGTTGCGGGAACCGGCCGGCGATCCTGCGCTCGCGCACCCCGTTCCGACTGGCCGATCCGGCCACGGCAGACGGTGAGCTGGGCCGACTGGTGGTGGACACCGACGCGCCCGGCGGCACCGGTGTTCTCCTGCTCGACCTGGTGCCCGGCCCGGCCGACGCGGTCGGCCTCGAGGCGGTTTCCGCCTACACCAACGCGCTGCCACCGGCCGCCGAGCTGGCCGGCCGCGCCCAGGACGACGACAGCCTGCCGCCGGGCACGATCCGGATCCGGGTGGGGCCGGGCAAGGACGGCCGGCAGGGGGTCTGGACGCTGGTGGGAGCGGGCATGCCCCAACTGGCCCCGATCACCGAGCCGGTCGTGCCACTGCCCGAACTGGGCCTCGGGGTCAGCCACCGCTGGCAGGTGGTGCTGCGCCGGGACGGCGTGCGGGTGCTGGTGGACGGTGAGCTGGTGGGCACCGCCCCGGTCGCTCCACAGTGGACGGAGGCGACCGCGCTGCTCGGGTTCCACGGCGGCCAGCTGCGACCCGCGATCGACCTGGTGGCCGTGGCCGGCGGCGCGGCCCAGCCACCGGCCCAGGTGACGCCGCCCAGGGTGGTCGTGGCGGTGCGCGAGCAGCCGGCCAGCGAGGCGCCGTCCGGGCAGCGGATCGGCGGCGTGCTGGGCGCCCAGCTGCGGCTGGACGTGCAGCCGGCCGACTACGACCACCAGTTCGCGCCGCCGCCGGCGCTGTCGGTCCAGGTGGGTGCGGTGGTGCTGCCGCTGCGGCCCGCGGTCGAGGGCACCGCGTGGACGCACACCGGCATCCGCCACCCGATGGTCGCCGACCTGCCGGCCGAGGCGCTGGTGGTGGGGCCGGACTACACCCTGGCCGTCACCCTGCTCAACCCACCGCCGGCCGACCCGGCGGCGGGCCAGGCGGTCCGGGCGGTGCACGCGGACCTGGAGCTGATCGCCGAACCAGCCGGCACCCCGAAGCTGACCAGCCCCGACGGTGGCACGGCCGAGCTGCCCGCGCCACCGGACACGACCGCACCCAGCCCCACCCCGGTGCCCGCGCAGCTGCCCAAGCCGTCGGCCCGGCTGCTGGACGCGGCCGGCCAGCCGTTCCAGGCGGGCCGCACCCTGCCCCGGGGCCGCCTGGTGCTGGAGGTGACCCTGAGCGGCACGGCCGGCCAGCTCGCCGGCACCCACCTGGCCGGGGTCGCCGGGTTCGGGGTGCGGCTGGACGACGCGCCGATCGCCACCGTGCCCACGGCGGTGGACGGCCCCGGCGTCGGCGGCCAGTGGCGGGTGGCGTTCACCAGCCAACCCCTGGCCGCCGGCCCGCACACCATCGAGGTGCGCGCGATCGGCGTGGACGGCAACTACCTGCCCGGGTTCTCCGGCTTCCTGCTGGCGCCGTAGCGCTCAGCCGGCCCGCGCCGGGAGCACCGGCCCACGCCGGGATCACGAGGCAGCTGGGATCACGAGGAGCTGGCTCCCTTCCAGTCGACCAGCTGCACGATGACGCCGTTGGGGTCGCGCACCTGGAAGGCGCGTTCACCCCACTCCTCCTCGGTCAGCGGCATGGTGATGGCCACGCCCTCGGCGCGCAGCCGGGCCAGTTCGCCCTCCAGGTCGTCGACCTCGAAGGCCAGGATCAGCCCGTCGGCGTGGTGGTCGCGCTGGTCGGCGGGCAGGGTCTCCAGGCCGCGGCGCAGGAAGATCACGTTCATCCCGGCGTCGTCCCTGCCCAGCGAGGCGAAGCCGGGCGCGGCCATCTTCTCCTCGAAACCGAAGTGCTCGACGAGAAACGCGCTGGACGCCGAAACGTCGTCGACGTTCAGGGACACGGCGGACGCGGTGATGCGCACGAAACTCCTCACACGGGTCGCGTCTCGCCGGACCGGGGGCCCGACGAGAGCTTCAACAACACGGTGCCGGCCGAGCACCGCCCGGCCGACTGTCTCCGTACACAGTACAACGTACACCGTACTCTGTACGTTGTCCAACCGCGGTCGTGAGAGCATGACGCCGTGCCGTCCGAACGCAGCGGAGCCGGCGACCCGGCCCGCACCCTGGAACTGCTGTGGCGCACCCCGGTCGCCGCCAAGCACGGGCCGAGGCAGGGGCTGAGCATCGACGCGGTGGTGGCCGCCGCCACCGAACTGGCCGACGCCAGGGGCCTGGCCGCGGTGACCATGCGCGCGGTGGCCCAGGCGCTCGGCGTGGCACCCATGACGCTGTACACCTACGTGCCGGGCAAGGCCGAACTGCTGGACCTGATGCTCGACGCCGCCTACGCGGCCATGCCCCGCACCGACACCACCGGCCAGCCGTGGCGGGACCGGGTGCGCGCGGTGGCCGAGGAGAACCGCGCACTGTTCCAGGCCCACCCCTGGGCGGCCAGCGTGTCCACCGGCCGGCCCACGCTCGGCCCCGGACTGATGGCCAAGTACGAGCACGAACTGTCCGCACTGGACGGTCTGGGCCTGGACGACGTCGAACTGGACGCCTGCCTGACCTACCTGCTCAACTTCGTGCAGGCGTGCGCCCGCGCCGCCATCGACGCCCGCGCCGCCCAGCAGGACAGCGCCCTGGACGACCAGCAGTGGTGGGCCGCGAACGCGCCGCTGCTCGCCCGCGTCTTCGACGAGCGGGCCTACCCGCTCGCGGTGCGCGTGGGCAGCGCGGCCGGCGCGGCCCACGGCAGCGCCCTCGACCCCGACCACGCCTACGAGTTCGGCCTGGCCCGGGTGCTCGACGGCCTGGCCGTGCTGATCGAGCAGCGCGCCGGCCAGGCCGACCGCCGGCCCTGAGCACGCCACCCGACGGGGAATCACCGGCTCGCTCGACAAGTGGCCGCGGCCGAGCGCGGGCAAGATGGGGCGCATGCGACGCGCGCTGCTGCTCGACGCCGCCCGCACCCCGTTCGGTCGCTACCGAGGGGGGTTGTCCGGCGTGCGCGTGGACGACCTGGCCGCACTGCCCATCACCGAACTGCTCACCCGGCACGCCGACACCCTCGACCCGGCCAGGGTGGACGACGTGGTCTACGGCAACACCAACGGCGCCGGCGAGGAGAACCGCGACGTCGGCCGGATGGCGGCGCTGCTGGCCGGGCTGCCCGCCAGCGTGCCGGGCACCACGGTGAACCGGCTGTGCGCCTCCGGTGGTGAGGCGCTGGTGCAGGCCTGCCGCGCCGTCGTCACCGGTGACGCCGACCTGGTGCTGGCCGGCGGGGTGGAGGGGATGAGCCGCGCGCCGTTCGTGCTGCCCCGACCGGAACGGGCCCTGCCGGACCGGATGGAGCTGGTCTCCACCGCGCTGGGCTGGCGGCTGGTCAACCCGAGGATGCCGAGCCAGTGGACCGTGCCGCTGGGCCGGGCCGCCGAGCAGCTCGCCGAGGAACTGGGCATCGGCCGCGACCGGATGGACGCCTACGCGCTGCGCTCGCACCGCCGCGCCGCCTCGGCCTGGGAGGCCGGCGTGCACGACGGGTTCGCCTTTCCGGTGCGGCTGTCCGACGGCTCGTCGGTGCGCCGGGACGAGCCGGTGCGGCCGGATGTCACGGCGGAGCGGCTGGCCGGCCTGGAACCGGTGTTCTCCGAGCACGGCACGGTGACCGCGGGCAACGCCGCGCCGCTCAGCGACGGCGCCGTGGCCGTGCTGGTCGGGTCGGAGAAACTGGCCGGGGAGCTGGGCGGCACACCGCTGGGCGAGGTGCTGGCCAGCGTGGTCACCGCGGCCGAGCCGCACCTGTTCTCCCTGGCCCCGGTGACCGCGGTGCGGCGGCTGCTCGGCCGGCTCAACACCCGGGTCGACGCGGTCGACCTGTGGGAGATCAACGAGCCGTTCGCGGCCATGCTGCTGGCGTGCGTGGACGGGCTGCCCGACATCGACCCGGACCGGGTCAACGTGCACGGCGGGGCCATCGCCTACGGCCACCCGCTGGGCGCGTCCATGGCCCGGGTGGTGGTGGACCTGTGCCGGCACCTGCGGGCCAGGGGCGGCGGCCTGGGCGTGGCCACGGCCAGCACGGCGGTGGGCCAGGCACTGGCCGTGGCCGTGCGGGTCTGAGCCGCCGGCCGGGGTGGCTCAGACCCGCCGGGCCAGCCCGGGGAAGTCCAGCACCATGCCGTCGCCGTCCACGGTCAGGTCGGCGGTGTGCCCGGCGCAGCTGAAGTGGATCAGCGAGTAGTTCTCGCCGACGCGCACCGTGCGGTACCGCTGCCGCACCAGGTGCACGGACAGGTCCGGCAGGGATACCCGCACCACGGGCAGTTCCTGGTCACCGGCGTCGCGGTGCAGGTCGAGCCGGCGCACCGGCAACCCGTTGAACAGCACGGAACCGGCCACGTCCACGTCCAGCGCGCCGTCGAACTCGGCCCGCTCCGCGCCCTGGCCGCGGTCCACCAGCCACAGGCCGTCCTGGGTGCGCGACACCGCGACCTGCCGCTCGTCCTCGGCGGTGGTGCTGCGCAGCAGCAGCCGGCTGGCGCGGCCGGCCTTGTCGGTGCTCAGCTCGAACGAGGCGCTGTAGGCCTGCCCGGTGTCGCCGGCCTCGGCACCGAGGGCACCGCGGTGGGCCCCGGTCCCCCCGCTGATCAGCCGGCCGGAGGCACGCAGCCGGTCGCCGCCGGCCATCAGCCGCACCGACTCCAGGCTGGACGCGCCAACGCCCTGCCAGGTGAGCATGGTCGGGCGCCGGGCGGGCGCGGACGGCGCCGCGGCCGCGTCCTCGCGCCCCACCTGCGCAGCGGTCTCCGAATCGCTCACTTGACTCACTTGTCCACCTGGCTCACTGTTCCCGCCGCGGCGGGTTCACGACTACTGCTGCTGGCCGGGCTGCTGACCGGGGTGCTGGTCGGACTGCTGACCGGGCTGCTGACCGGGCTGCTGGCCGGACTCCGGGCCGCGGTCCTGGTCGGCGTCCCGCCGGACCGAGCCCAGCAGGCCCTTGGCCTTGTTCACCACGCTGTCGATCTGCTCCGCGCGGCCGAACCGGCTCTTGGCGAAGTCACCGGCCTTGTCCGCGGCGCCCTCGATCTTGTCGCCGTGCTTCTCCACCAGCTCCTGGGCCTTCTTCTTCAGCTCGTCGAAGTTCATGGTGCGTTCCTCCAGCACTTCCCGTCCGATCCTGACCGGGTACCCGCACGAGCCAAGCCCTGACGCAGGGTACCCGACTGACTCCGGCCACCCCACGGCGTTGCTCCCGCGGACCACCGCGCGCGGCGGCGGAGCGCGACCAACGTCCTGGTTTGTCCGGATGGTCCCTTCCGACTGTCGCACATCCCCAGTTACCCGGATGTGGGGCGCGCGAAAAGGGCCGCCCCCGTTCGGGAGCGGCCCCTTGGCCACGCGGTTGGGTCACCCACGCCGGGTGCGCCCGGTCAGGCTCAGGCGGACGTGCCCTTGCGGCGGCGCTGCAGCACCAGCGCGCCCGCGCCGGCGCCCACGAGCACGACACCGATCACGACCGGCCAGAAGATCGACGCACCGGTCTGGGCGAGGTCGTCGTTGCCGCCACCGGCCGCGGGGGCCGGCTTGGCCGAGGTGGTCACCGGCGCGCTGGTGGACGGGACCACCTCAGCCGGCGAGGACGGCGCCGGGGAGCTGGCCGAGGTCGACGGCGCGCTCGACGGCGTGGAGACGGAGGGCGAGGTCACCGGGGTGCCGGCGGTCCACTTGGCGGTGGCCTGGGCGGACAGCTTGACGTCCTGCGGCAGCGCCACGATCAGCGACTGGGTCTTGCCGCCGCTGCCGACGAACAGCCGGCCCTTGTCCAGCTTGGCGTCGGCCTTGATGGTGAACTTGGCCTCGCCCGCCTTGGCGTCGCGCGGGACCTTCACGTAGACGTCGGCCTTGCTGGTGCCGGCGTCCTTGGTCTTGTAGGTGTTGTTGGCCGGCTTCTCGAACTCCTTGCCGGTCCCGTCGGTCAGGGTGACGCCCTGCGGCAGCTGCGCCTCCAGCGTGACGCTCTCGGCCGTGGTGGTCACGGCGAACGGCCCGATCAGCTCGCCGGCCTTGCCCTCCAGGCTGGTCGGCTCGATGGTCAGGGTGGGGCTGGGCTGCTCGCCGATGCCCACGTTCTCCCTGCCGGTCAGGTAGTCGTAGAGCGCGACCACGTCACCGGAGGCGTCCGGGTTGCGCGGCGTGGCGTTGCCCCGGTCCAGCTCGGCGCTGTCGCTGAAGTGCCAGATCGCGGCCTGGGTGGCGGTGATCGCCTCCTGGCTGCTGATGTTCTTGCCGACCTTGGCGCTCAGCTGGGCCGGCTGAACGCTCGGGTACGAGTGGTGCAGAATCCAGTTGATCTTGTCGCGGTTCTTGTGGAACGGCGAGTCGGCCTCCGGGTACTTGTCCCAGGGAACCTCGACCATCCCGACCTTGCTGTCGACGCTCACGTGCAGCTCGACGCAGTAGGTCTTGACCGGCTTGTCGCCGTCGACGCGCAGACCGATCAGCGAGGTCGACACCTCCTGACCGGGCTTGGTCAGGCGAACTTGGTAGCCGCCCTCACCCCCGTGGGGGTCGATGTGCGCGGTTGTCGCCGCAGCCGCCGGCAGTGCCGAGGTCATCAGGGCGACTGAGGCACCGAGAATTGCCCCGCCGACGCGCATCAGGGTGAACCGGGATGCCATGGGTCTCCTTCCCACTAGAGCGTGGCCCCCGACGTAGCTGTTTCTTCCCCGCGTTCGCCACTGGTGCGCCAAGCGCGGGGGGTCGGGCAGGTCGCGGTCATTGGCCCGCGTGGCGGACGAATGCGGGAACCGCGGTAGCCCAACCAAGAAAACGGCGGAACCTTACCTGATTGCGCGACCCGTGCACAGCAGCGGGGATCACCACCGCACCTAACCGTGGTGACCAGCCAAAACAGCACGATTCGGCGGCCGGTGCCCGGCCGTGTGCCGCACTATGCCCCGGCAACCGGAAGAAAAAACACCCAAAAGGTTCAGGCGAGGGCGCCCCCACCCGGCCCGACATCGGGCAAAATCCCCGTTTCCCCTGGTCGACGCGTTACACAAGGGGGAAAAGTTCGTGCCATCGACGCCACACCGTTGCGTAAAGGTGATGTAAGACAGCGGCGGACGGCCACCCTTTTCCAGTCACCCGAAAGAGTGACGCAAAACAATCTTGATCAGCGTCCGCGCGGTTGTCGACGGCCCATCACCACGGAATGTGGCGACCCCATCACCGAGGCAACCACCACATCGCCGGAGCGGTCAGCGGGCCTATCCAAACCGCGACCGACCAACCATTACCGTACGTATGATCTACCGAAAGTGGGCAACTACCTAACGCATTGCGAACTTCCCTGTTCATGCGGGGTATGTCCAGTCGGTAACAGCCAGCCTGTCGACGAGAGGCCGTGACTGACAGTGTCCCGACCAGGTCAACCACGCGCGGTTGACCGCTCGGCGAGCCACACCCGCACCTCGCCGCACAACCACCGTGATCACTTCGTGATAACGCGCCGCGTCGCCAGAATGAACACAGCACGTGAACACGGCCGAACTCCGCCGCGGCCGACTCCGGGCCCATCCCCGTTCGGCCGGCGCGGCGACGAGGACGTCGCAGGCGAGGCGGTCAGCGCGTCTGGCGGTTCCGCGAACCAACCCGCGCCCAGTAGTCAACGGAACAGGAACGAACAGTGAGCTTAGGCGCGCGTGGTGCCGACGGCCCCACCCACCGCCGGCCGTCCCGAGTGGACGCCGACCCCCATCCCGCGGAAGCACCCCGGTGGACAACGTGGTTCTGCCTGCCCGAGGAGTTACCCGGGCAGCGCAACGCCCTGCTGCGCACGGGGCTGGTGGTCGCCGCCATCACCGCCGGGATCATCGCGATCGCGTTCCTGCTCAGCATCGGGACCGCGGTGCTCGTGCTCGCCATCGGCCTGGGGTCCCAGTTCCTGTGCGGCCTGCTCGGCCGGATCGCCGACGCCCGCGCCGAGGCCGCCAGGCGGTCCGGCGAGCCGGGCTGGCCGAGCCGGCCGGACCACCAGGACCGGTCGGCTCCGTCCGCAACGGACCACCCCGCCGGGTAGCGCCCCGGGGCCCGGTGCAACGCAGACCGGCCGGCCCCGTCGCGGGACCGGCCGGTGCGCTGACTGTCTCGTGTGGACGCGTGCTCAGATCAGGCCGAGCTGGCGCACGGCGTCGCGCTCCTCGGCCAGCTCCGCCACGGAGGCGTCGATCCGCTGGCGGGAGAACTCGTTGAGGTCCAGGCCCTGCACGATCTCGTAGCGGCCGTTCCTGGACACCACCGGGAACGACGAGATCAGGCCCTCGGGCACGCCGTAGGAGCCGTCGGACACCACGGCCGCCGAGGTCCAGTCGCCCTCCGGGGTGCCGTTCACCCAGTCGAAGACGTGGTCGATGGCGGCGTTGGCCGCGGACGCGGCCGAGGACGCGCCCCTGGCCTCGATGATGGCCGCGCCGCGCTTGGCCACCGTGGGGATGAACTCGTCGCGCAGCCAGGCGTCGTCACCCACGGCGTCGGCCGCGACCGTGCCGTTGACCTCGGCGTGGTACAGGTCCGGGTACTGGGTGGCGGAGTGGTTGCCCCAGATCGTCATCTTCTTGATCTCGGTCACCGACACGCCCAGCTTGTGGGCCAGCTGCGAGAGGGCGCGGTTGTGGTCCAGCCGGGTCATCGCGGTGAACCGCTCCGCCGGCACGTCCGGCGCGTTGGCCTGGGCGATCAGCGCGTTGGTGTTGGCCGGGTTGCCGACCACCAGCACCCGGATGTCGTCGGCGGCACCGGCGTTGATGGCCTCGCCCTGCGGCTTGAAGATGCCGCCGTTGGCCTCCAGCAGGTCACCGCGCTCCATGCCCTTGGTGCGCGGCCGGGCACCCACCAGCAGGGCCACGTTCGCGCCGGCGAACGCCTGCTTGGGGTCGTCGAAGATGTCGATGCCGGCGAGCAGCGGGAACGCGCAGTCGTCGAGTTCCATGGCGGTGCCCTCGGCGGCCTTGACCGCCTGCGGGATCTCCAGCAGACGCAGCTTCACCGGGGTGTCCGGGCCGAGCAGCTGCCCCGAGGCAACGCGGAACAGCAGCGCGTAGCCGATCTGGCCGGCCGCACCAGTAACGGTGACGTTGACGGGCGCCTTTGCCATCTTCTCGCTCCTACACTCGGAAATCCGTGCCGACTGCCCCGGATGCTATCCGCCCGCCGAGGGGTGCACCGCCCAGGTAGTGGTCAGCCCCACCAGTGGCCCCGGTCACCCGGACCGCCGGCGCCGGGCCGGCACCTCAGCGCAGCGCCACCACCCCCGTCCTGCTCTGTCCATACAGGACACCGTCACCGGGGAGCAGCGCGGCCGGGAACTCCGTGTGCACCCCGCGGGCCGCGTTGATGGCGCCAACGCCCAGCTCGACCTCCACGTCCGCGGTCCACCACAGCGCACCGGTGCGCGCGTCCAGCCCGCACACCCGGCCGTCCGAGCCGGCCAGCAGCACCTGGTCGCCGGCCAGCACCGGCGAGCCGACCACCGGCAGGCCCACCGGCGACACCCACAGCAGCTCACCCGTTGCCGCGTCGAGCGCGTGCACCTCGGCGGGGTGGGACTGCCCCTCGGGCAGCGGCGCCCCGTTGGTGAGCACCGCGTACACCAGTCCGCCGGCCACGGCCACCGCGCCACTGGCCCGCCAGCGCCCGCCCTCGGCCGGCGCGTACTCGTGCACCAGCCGACCGGTGCGCAGGTCGAACCCGACGATCTCGGTGCTCTCCCCGCGCCAGCGCGGAATCCACACCGTCCGGTCGGCCACCGCCGGGTGGACCGGGTGGACGGCCACCGCGTTGCCCTCGGCGTCGCGCTCGACACCGATCCCCCACACCCGCTCTCCGCTGGCCCGGTCGAACGCGTGCAGCCCGCCGTGTCCACGCTCCGGATCCACCTTGCACGAGGCCACCACCAGGCCGTCGACCACGGCGGGCGGTGCCTCCAGCGGCCAGGTGTCGACGCCCTTCGGCCACCAGTGCACCCGCAGCGTGAGCGGGTCCACGGCGCGCAGCGTGTCCAGCATGACCAGGGTGGCCGGGTCCACCCCGGGTTCCCCGGTGGTCACCTCGCCGACCAGCTCACCGGTGTAGCGGTCGACCGCGACCTCGTACGGGTCCTGGTCCACGATCTCGACCTTGACGAACACCTTGCCCGCGACCACCGCGAGCGGGATGGCCAGCCACTCGTGCTCTTCCCAGCCGTAGTCCCACTCGTCCGGGTTCGGGTCCTCCCAGTCGTCGGGCAGCGGCCGGATCACCCGCACCTGCTTCTGCCAGCGGATCACCCCGTTGTCCGCGTCCACCGCCGTGAGCACGCCGTTGCCACCGCCCAGGAACAGCAGGTCGCCGTCCCGCAGCAGCCGGCCGACCACGGGGTTGCCGATGTCGGAGTGCCAGTCCCAGCCGCTCGGTCTGTCCAATCCGGACACCGCGAACCGCCCGGTCCGGCCGGAATCCCCGTACGCCGGCACCATCATGTGCTCCCCCTCCTCGGTTCACCGTTCACCTCGGCCGTTCACCGTTCACCGTTGGCCGCGCCGGTGCTCAGCCCAGCGCGAGCACACCCGTCCTGGTCTGCGCGTACAGCACGCCGTCCCCGGGCACCAGGAAGTCCGGCACCACCGCGTACGGGTCGGGTGCGTCCGCGCCGACGTCGTACTCGCGGTCGACGTGCGCGCCCAGCTCCGCCCCGACGTGGGCCCGCCACCGGAGTTCCCCGCTGTCCGCGTCCAGCGCGTGCACCTCGCCGTCGGCCGCGGCCAGGTACAGCAGGCCGCCGGCCAGCACCAGCGAGCCGATCGGCAGCAGGCCCAGCTCGCGCTGCCAGACCAGCTCGCCGGTGGCCGCGTCCAGCACGTGCAGCTCCGGTCGGGGGGAGTCGACGCGACTCGCGATGTTCCACGCCGGCCAGCCGAAGTCGACCAGCACCGCGTACACCCGGCCGGCGGCCACCACCACCGGGCTGTTGCCGATCCGGTACCGGCCCGGGTCCGGGACGTAGGTGTGCCGGAGCTGTCCGGTGCGCAGGTCGTGGCCCACGATCTCGGTGCTGGTCCAGGGGAACTCGCCGTGGAAGCGGTCCTCCCGGTGGTCGCGGTCGGCGCCGTGCTCCCGGTGCCGGGGCAGCCACGCGGTCTGGTCGGCGACCGCGGCGTGACACGCGTCGGTGACCAGCCACTCGTCCGCGCGGGCGATGCCGCGCCGGGCGCGCCCCGCACGCCCACCGGAGCTGGCCGACTGGTCGGCCAGCACGCACCGGCTCCCGCGCTCGCCCTCGACCCGCCACACCTCGGCGCCGCTGGCCAGGTCGAGGGCGAGCACACCGCCGCGCGTGCGGTGCTCGACGAACCCCAACGACAGCACCACCAACCCATCGGCCACCGCGGGCACGGTCTTGAGCAGGCCGTAGCCGCGCCGGTCCGCGGTGCGCCAGCGCACCCCGCTCGGCTCGGCCAGCCCCGACACCGGGTACACCCCGGTCCGGCCCAGATCGCCACGTGGCAGTGACAACACCAACACCTCCGGACAGCGCGCGGGCCAAGTCAACCAAGCCCGGTCCGCCGAGGCGCTCTTGACCCTGACACCGTGTCAGCCGCTGCACTGGGAGGCGTCATGTTCAGCATTGGAGATTTCGCCAGACACGGCCAGGTGTCGGTGCGGATGCTGCGCCACTACGACGCCATCGGACTGCTGCGGCCCGCCCGGGTCGACGCCGCCACCGGCTACCGCTACTACCGCGCCGACCAGCTCACCCGGCTCAACCGGCTCACCGCGTTGAAGGAGCTGGGCTTCACCCTGCACCAGGTCGGGGCGATCCTGGACGAGCGGGTGAGCATCGCCGAGCTGCGCGGCATGCTGCGGCTGCGGCGGGCGGAGGTGGCGGAGCGGCTGGCGGCGGAGACCGCGCGGCTGGCCCGGGTCGAGGCGAGGCTCCGGACACTGGAAGAAGGTGCGCACCACATGCCCGCCCACGACGTCGTGATCAAGCGGCTGCCCGCCGTCCGGGTCGCCGAGCTGACCGCCACCGCCGCCGGGTTCGCCCCGGAGGACATCAGCCCGGTCATCGCGCCGCTCTACCCGGAACTGGAGCGCCGGCTCACCGCCGCCGGTCTGACCCCGACCGGTCCGGGCATCGCCTACTACACCGAGCACCGGGCGGAGGCCGGTGATCGCCCCGGCAACGCCGACTCGCGCGAGGGCGAGGGCCTGATCACGGTGCACGCCTGCCTGCCGGTCGCGGCCGAACCCCGGGCGGACCACGACTTCGCCATCGTGGACCTGCCCGAGATCGAGGCGGCCACCACCGTGCACCGGGGCTCCATGGACGAGGTGATGCCCAGCGCGCAGGCGCTGGCCCACTGGATCGAGGCCAACGGCTACCGCTCGGCCGGGTACACCCGGGAGCTGTACCTGGACTGCCCCGCCGACCGCGCCCAGTGGGTGGTCGAACTCCAGGAGCCGATCACCCGGGCCTGAGCCGGTCCCTGGCTCAGGTGTCCCACTGAAAAGCGTTACACCAAATTCCGGATATCACCCGATCTGACGCGTCGCTCATTTCGCGGAACTACCCCCGGTAATCCTTCGGATAACAATTTGCCCCACCACCGCGGCCGGCGGCATTCTCCCTGGCCAGCCGGCCAGAACTGCCGATAGCGTGACCGCGCTCCGGTGGCCTGGGGAAAACCGAAGAATGAGGGGGATATTCATGGCAGCAGGACAGCCGACCAGATTTCGGGAGCGGTGGCGGCGCGTCCCGCGCTGGTTGCGCGTCGGCCTGCTGGCCCTGGTGGCGCTCGTGCTCGTCGCCGGCATCTTCGGCGACCGCGAGTCCACCGGCCAGCAGGCCGCCACCAGCCCGGCCCCGGCGACGACCAGCAGCACCACCACCGCGAGTTCCACGTCGAGCCCGGCGGCGGCCACGACACCCTCGACCCCGCCACCCCTGCCCACGGTGGTCGCGGTCACCGACGCCCGCACGGTCGTCCTGTCCGACGGCCTGACCGTCACCCTCGACAGCCTGGCCGTGCCCGGCGAGTGCTGGCGCGACCCGGCCACCGAGTTCGCCCGCACCACCCTGCTGAACAAGCAGGTCCAGTGGGTGGCGCAGGGCCACCCACCCGCACTGCGCCTGGCCGACGGCACCGACTTCGCCACCCTCGCGGTCAGCCAGGGCCTGGCCCGGCCCGCGACCCCAGGCAGCCCGCTCAGCCAGGCCCAGGACACCGCCCACCAGGCCGGCCTCGGCCTGTGGGGTGAACCCTGCCGCGGCGCGGACACCCTGCCGGTGACCACCCCGCCGCCCGAGGCCACGCCCGAGCGGCAGCCCACCCGCGAACCCGACCCACCCGTGGTCCAGCAGCAGCCCGAGGCGGTCTACTACGCCAACTGCTCCCAGGCCAAGGCGGCCGGCGCCGCACCACTGCACCGAGGCGAGCCCGGCTACCGCGCCGGCCTTGACCGCGACAACGACGGCGTGGCCTGCGAGAGCTGACCAGCGCGGCAGCGGGCGCCGAGCGTCACCCCGTCATCCCGTTGTCCAGTGCCCCGTGACGCGCCGGGGCGGCAGGCCGTGTTCGGTCGCCGCCCAGCCGGTGCCGAGCGGCCACTCCCGCTGCGGCGGTTCGGGGTGGATGCCGACGACGGCGAGGGACGACACCAGATCGTCCCGGTGCCACAGCTCGCGCCACTGGTCGCGGGTCACCTCCAGGTAGCGCAGACCGGGCAGGTCGGCGATGGCGGCGAGGTCGGCGACCGGGGCGGCCGCCACGTCCAGCGCCCACAGCGCGGGCAGCGTGCGCAGGGGCGCCAGGTCAACGGCGGTCCTGGCGGTGATCGACAGGAAGCGCAGCTCGTCGTGCCCGGCCAACGGCGCCAGGTCGACGGACTCCAGGTCGAGTTCCAGTGCCTCGACCGGCAGCGCGCGCACCGGGGCCAGATCCAGTTGGCCGGGGCCAGCCAGGCCCACCACCCGCAGGTTGGGCATGTTCGCGAGGAAACCGAGGTCCTCGACGCCGGTCACCCGGACCTTCTGGAGTTTGGGGCGCACCTCGGCCCCGGCCTCGGCGAGCAGCCGGGCGTCCGCGTACCAGGTGCGCTCCTGGTCCACCTCGCCCCAGTGCGGGAAATCCGCCTCGATGTGCAGGTCGTCCCCGCCGTGGCACTCGTAGTCACCCCGCTCCACCGCCTCCACCAGCAGGCGCAGGAACGTGGTCACCGAGTCGGCGACGCGGAGGGGCGCCTCCACGAAGTCGATGCCGACCGCGATGACCTGGCCCGGACACCCGCCGGCGGCCGGGTCCATGTCCACGGCGAGCCAGTTGCCGCCGGTGTCGTGCGCGAACCGGATCCACCCCGGCCGCAGCACCGAGCGCCGGACGCTGTTCGCCGGCTCGGCGTCCAGCACGGGCTTGCGCTGCGGCTCGTATTTCCAGGCCCGCGAGATCTCAGCCCACTCGTCGTCCTCCTCACCCACCTCCTCGACGGGAATCCAGGGGTGCCGGTCGAACACCGGCGTGGTGAGGGTGTCGTCGCCGTTGGCGACGCGGTAGAGGGCGCGCAGGTCCGCGGGCAGCGCGACGCCCAGCCGCTCCTCCAGCTCGTCCAGGTCCTCGTCGCTGGCCGGCGGCGGCAGTTCTTCCGCATAGCCGACGATCTCCGCGCGGCGGCGCATCAACTCGTGGAAGAGCCGCACGGCCTCCTCGGGATCACCGGCGGGGGTGGCGGCGGCGGGCCCGTCCTGCTCGTCGCCCCGGTCCGGCGGGGTGGCGTCCTCGTCGCGGACGTACAGGATCGACTTGTCCGGTTCGCCGCGATCAACGGTCTCACCCACGGTCGCCGCGAACTGGCCCGTCGCCGCCACCTCCAGCACGAGGTGCACCGGCGCGCGCTCCACCACCCTGATCACGTCGAAGGCCCGATCCGACAGGTCGAGGTTGACGCGACGGCTCTCACCACCGGTCAGCGTGTACGTGGGCTCGCTGCGGCCCGTGCCGTCCTCGCGGATGCGCCACCGCAGCCGAGCCCGTTCCCAACCCTCGGGCGCGGCCGCGGCGATCCGCGCGGCCAGATCGGTCAGCACAGGGGGAGTCGTCATGGCGCCGCACCGTAGCCGGCCACCCCGACAACCCACGGGCGCGAACCAGCCGGCAAACCAAAGGCCGGTGTTCCTGCGCGCGGCCGGCGGGCGGAGGCGTTAGCTCTGTTCGGACAGTTGCTGGACCGACTGGGACAGCAGACAGAACTCGTTGCCCTCCGGATCGGCCAGGACGACCCAGCTCACGTCGGGCGACTGGCCCACGTCGACTCGCCGCGCTCCCAGCGCCAGCAGCCGGTCCAGTTCGTCCGCCGTCGACACCCCGTCGGCACGCAGGTCGAAGTGCAGGCGGTTCTTGACCGTCTTGGTCTCGGGCACCTCGAAGATGTCGATCATCGGCCAGGACCGCTCACTGTCGCCGATGGTAATGCCGTCGGGTGCTCGGTCCAGGATGGTCCAGCCGAGCACGGCGCACCAGAAGTCGGCGACGACCTCGGGGTTGACGGCGTCGATCGCGATGACGGCTAGTCGGCTCGGCATCCGGTGATTCTCCCACCGAGACGGGGAGAAGACGAGCAAGACCGCCGGGTGCTCCGGCGGCCAGAGCGAACACCGCAACGTGAGTAGCCTCAGGCGGCAGGAGAAATCGAGCCGGAGAATGAGCCGGAGAGCCGGTGGCAAGTGCCTGAAACAGTCCGTCTGACTGGCCAAATCTGGCAAGATCAGTAGAGAAAGCTGCTGATCAGGAAGCGTGGTCCCCGCACACGCGGGGGTGGTCCCCCGGCCAGCCTCAAGGTTCTTCGTCATGGCCTGGTGGTCCCCGCACACGCGGGGGTGGTCCCGGCACGCTGGAGTTGCCGCGCCAGATCGGCAAGTGGTCCCCGCACCCGCGGGGGTGGTCCCCTTCGGAAGGTCACCTTTCGCCATGTCTCCCACTCTCGGGTCAAGGTGTCACCGAGCGCCTGCTCGGTGTGGGAGACGACCCCAAGATCGCAAAAAGCGAGGGTCTTAGCTGACTGTCCAGCTAAGACCCTCGCTCTTGCGCGCTCGGCAGGACTCGAACCTGCAACCTCTTGATCCGTAGTCAAGTGCTCTATCCATTGAGCTACGAGCGCCTGTTCAGTTGTCATCCAGCCGAAGCTGGATGTTGCGGAGGCTCCGGGATTTGAACCCGGGAGGGGGTTTAAGCCCCCAACCGCATTAGCAGTGCGGCGCCATAGACCAGACTAGGCGAAGCCTCCCGGGGCCCGCGGCCACGGCGCATAGATTACACATGCCGGCCCCCAGGAAGCAAAACGCCCCCCTGCACAATCGAGGCTACGCCCCCCGCCCGGTCATCGCCGCTGGTCAACGGCTTGTAACCGGTCGGACATCCACCCGTCGGGCGGTGGTTTTCCCGGGTGAAACCGGCCGGAAGGCCGCCCGACGGGTTTGTGATCTACGACACGGATGTCAGGCCTGGTGGTTGGTGCTGGCCAGGTCGAGGAACGGGGTCAGCGAGTCCGGGTTGCTCAGCGCGTCGCGGCTGACCGCCCGGTCCGGCGGGGTGCCGGCCAGGATCTTCTTCACCGGCACCTCGCACTTCTTGCCGTTGAGGGTGCGCGGGATCTCCCGCACGGCCACGAACCGGTTGGGCACGTGCCTGGGCGAGAGCTGGGCGCGCAGTTCCCGCCGCAGGGCCGGCTCCACCTCGGCCAGCTCCGCGCCGGGCGCCAGCACCACGAAGCACAGCAGTTCGCCCTCGGGCTGGCCGGCGCCGGTGGTGTCGATGACCAGTGAGTCGGCGATCTCCGGGAACGACTCGACCACCCGGTAGAACTCGCTGGTGCCCATGCGCACGCCACCCCGGTTCAGGGTGGAGTCGCTGCGGCCGTAGATCACCGCTGAGCCGCGCGGGGTGATCCGGATCCAGTCGCCGTGCCGCCACACGCCCGGGTAGTTCTCGAAGTACGCCTCGCGCAGCCGGGTGCCGTCCGGGTCGTTCCAGAAGAACACCGGCATGGACGGCATCGGCTTGGTGATGACCAGCTCGCCGACCTCGTCGTCCAGTGCGCGGCCCTGCTCGTCGAAGGCGGCCACGGCCGCGCCCAGCATCCGGCAGGACAGCTCACCGCGCCACACCGGCACGTCCGGCGCGGCGCCGACGAACGCCGTGCACAGGTCGGTGCCACCGGACACGCTGGCCGGCTGCACGTGCGGCCCGATGGCCTCGCTGATCCACGCGAACCCCTCGGGCGACAGCGGCGCACCGGTGGAGCCCACCGTGCGCAGCGCGGACAGGTCGAACGCCTCGGCCGGGCGCAGCCCCTCCTTGAGGCAGGACTGCACGTACGGGGCGGACGTGCCGAAGTAGGTGATCCGGTAGCGCTCGGCCAGCCGCCACAGCGCGGTCAGGTCCGGGTGGCCGGGGCTGCCGTCGAACAGCACGATGGTCGTGCCCACCAGCAGGCCGGAGATCAGGAAGTTCCACATCATCCAGCCGGTGGTGGTGAACCAGAAGAACCGCTGGCCCGGCCCGAGGTCGGCGTGCAGGGACAGCGCCTTGAGGTGTTCCAGCACGATCCCGCCGTGCCCGTGCACGATGCCCTTGGGCAGCCCGGTGGTGCCCGAGGAGTAGAGCACCCACAGCGGGTGGTCGAACGGCACCGGCTCGTAGGCCAGCTCGGCGCCGGCGTGCCGGTCCACCAGGTCGGTCCAGCTGACCTGGCCGGGCACGGTGGCGCCGTTGTCCAGGTAGTCGATCACCACGGTGGCGCGCAGGTCCGGCAGGTCGGCGCGCAGCCGCTCCACGGTGGGTCGCACGTCGAAGGCCCGCCCGCTGTAGCGGTAGCCGGCCACCGCGATCAGCACGGCCGGCTTGATCTGGGTGAACCGGTCGGCGATGGCGCGTGCGCCGAAGTCGGGCGAGCACGACGACCAGGTGGCGCCGAGGCTGGCCGCGGCCAGGAAGGCCACCAGGGTCTGCGGGCAGTTCGGGGCCAGCGCCACCACCCGGTCGCCGCGCCCCACCCCGAGGTCGGCCAGCCCGGCCCGCACGGCCGCCACCTGGGCGCGCAGTTCGCCGTAGGTCAGCCGCTCGGCGTGCCCGTCCTCGCGGTGGAACAGCACGGCCGGGTCGTCGTCCGCCTTGCCCGGTCCGGGCCGCAGCGCGTGTTCCGCGTAGTTCAGGGTGGCACCGGGGAACCAGCGCGCGCCCGGCATGGTCTCGTCGCTGAGCACCCGCTCGGGCCGCTGGTGGAAGCGCACGTCGCAGAACTCGGCCACCGCGCCCCAGAAGCCGGCCAGGTCGGTGGTGGACCATTCCCACAGCCGCTGGTAGTCGGGCAGGTCGAGGCCGCGTTCGGCGCGCAGCCAGGCGCGGAAGGCCGCCATCCGGCCGGTTTCCTCCTGGTCCGGCGCTGGCCGCCACAACACCTCGGGCGCACCGCCGGCGGCCTCGGGCTTGCCGGCAACGCTGCCGGCCGGAGTGTCCGTCATGGCCCCGTTCCTAGTCGATCCGGGACCGCTTGACCACCTCTTGTGGCCCGGGGGCCGTGCTCAGTTCGCCCGTGGCTCACCGATCAGGTCGGCCACCGTGCCGGTCAGCCGGTTGGCGTCGACCGGGGTGACGACCAGGTACTCCCGGCTGCGCCGCAGCGCGTACCGGCCCTCGGCGGTGTCCAGCCAGTTGACCGGGTTGCTGCCCGAGCCCTGGCCGCGCGCGCTGAACTGGCCGCCGCCGCGCCGGCCGCTGACCACGCGCAGCAGGGTGCGTGCCTCGGGTTCGCGCACGCCGGCCGCGCGCAGCTCGTCGAGGAACGCCTCGGTGCCCTCGGCCGAGCCGATCCGGGCGGCCCGCTGGTAGTCGGCCCACCGCACGTTGACCGAGCGGCCGGGACCGGCCACGTGGTCGGGCAGCACGCTCACGGCCGCGGGCGCCAGCCGGGCGCGCCGGACCGGGGCGAGCAGCACCTCCTGGTCCACCCGGGCGGCGATGACACCCCGCACGACCACGCCGGTGGCCCGCCAGTCCGGGTAGACCTCGTGGAAGTGCACGGCGGTGGTGCCGGTCCTGGCCAGCGCGGACAGCAGCAGCTCCAGGTCGCGGGCTGGCTGGTGCACGGTGCCCAGCCCCCGTTGGGACAACGTCCGCGAGGCGGTGTCCACCAGCACCCGGCGGTCCTCGGCGGTGGCGCCGAAGTGCGGCACGCCCAGCGGCACCCGCTCGTGGCCGGGGTGGTGGGTGCGCCACAGCGCGAAGAACTCGGGCAGCGCCAGCCTGATCCAGTCGTGTTCCGGATCAGTCATCGTCGTGCCGCCCTCTGCTGGACTCCCCGATCACCGGCGGCGCGTACTGCCCGTCGAGGCCGAAGATGTTGTCGTCCTCCTCCAGGTAGTCCGGCCGCCGGTGCTCCCGGTCGTCGTCGCCGCGCGCGCCCAGCGGCATGCCGCCGTACCCGCCGGCACCAGCACCAGCACCAGCACCAACCCCGGCACCGGCGCCGCCCCGCGCGGCAGCGGCGAGGCCACCGCTGCCGGGGCCGCCCGCACCGCCCGGCCGAGGGGCCAGCGGTTCGTTGGCGACCACGCCGCCGGCCCGGCCGCCCACCCGGTCCAGCGGCGACTGGCCCGCACCGGGCTGCGACCCGGGCGCGCCGATGCCGAACGCGCCGCCCCGCCCGGTGACCGTGCCGCCGGACACGCCGGGGGTCAGGGCCGCGATCCGACCGGGGTAGCCGCCGGAGTACCCGCCGGGCGTGCGGCCGCCCACCACGGCACCGCCACCCACCGGGCCGGCGGGTTCGGCGCCGACCGGTGTCGGCGTGCCTGTCGGCGGGAGCGCCACCGCCTTCTGGCTGGGGTCCAGCACGGGGTTGGTCGGCGCGTAGAACGAGGGAACCGTGCTGTCCACGGCACTGGAGTTGGCCTGGAACTGGCTCATCACGTTGGCGGCCTCGCGGTGCGCGGCGTCCGCGCTGGCCTGGTTGGCGGCCAGGTCGTTGCCGGGGTCGCCGACGAGGAAGTAGACCCCGCTGACCGTTTCGCCGCCACCGCTGGAGGTGTCCGGCACCTCGCCGCTGACCAGGGAGCTGGAGCCGCCGGAGTCGCCGCCGAGCACCGAGACGAAGCCGCCGGCGCTGTCCGCCGGTCCGCTGCCCTCGATCAACCCGGGCTTGTTGTCCGAGGACGCACTGGACATGTGTGTCGCCTCGGCGCCGCCCGCCACCGGGTCGGTGCCGGTGCTGGCCGGCAGGAAGCCGGACAGGTCCAGCGACGAGGTCGCCGTGGGCGGCGGCATGGTGGCCCTGGCCAGCTCCACGTGCTCGATCTCGGCGGCGACGGCGGAGGCGGCCTGGTGGGCCAGGTCGCCGGTGCTGATCGTCCAGTCGGCCACGGCGCGCATGCCCTGGCGGGCCTGGTCGGCCGCGGCGCCCTCCCAGCCGCTCTCCGAGGCCTGCACCGCGTTGAGCAGCTGCTGGGCGATGTCGTGCAGGCCGTTGCCCAGCCTGGTCCAGCCGGCCACCACCGCGCTGGCCGCGGCCAGGTCAACGCCGGTGTGGATCATGTCGTACAGCTCCTGGTGGCTCCAGGCCATCCAGTCCACCGGCTCGTTCAGGTTGGCCGGCTCGGTGCGCGGCGGCTGCGGGTACGACTCGTTCACCGCTGCCCCCCGGCCCGCGTGATCGCCTGCCCGGCCGCGGCGTCGGTGTCGGTGAGCAGTCCCGCCGCGGCCCGGACGGTCGCCTCCACCTGGTCGAGCACCTCGGCGAAGCTGGTCACCACGCCCACGGCCGACTCGGCGCCCTCGCTGGCCACCCCGCGCAGCCGCTCGGCGATGGCCCGCCCGACGAAGTTGTTGCCGAACAGCAGTGGAGTGCCCAGGTCCTGTTCGGCGTTGCGCTGGAGGGTGGCCAGTTCGGTGCGGGCCGAGCCGATCACCTGGAGGATGCCCTGCGCGGCTTCCTCGGTCAGCCGCACCGCGCCCTCGGCCACGGCCCCGCCGATCTGGACGATCGCGCCGACCGCGAACGACAGCTGCCCGTCGGTGGTGGCCGGCTGCCCGGCCGCGGCGGTCACCTGGTCGTCCGCGGGGAGCAGCACCCCGGAGGTGGTCGCCACGGATGCGGCGTCCACCGTTGTCTGCGTTCCCGAGTCAGTCTCCACCCCTGCCCCCATCGCTAAGTGGTGCACCCGCTGGAATTGAAGCAGCGAATCGTGTTCCGGTTCCCGCTTTTGCGAACTTTCTGCGCGCACACCGCCGAACCGCTGAACGCCGTGCTCTGTTCAGCGGTGTCCGGTGCCTGCCCGAGGCGTCAGCGCAGGTGGGAGTCGAACCAGTTCAGCGCCCGCTGCCAGGCCTCGGCCGCGGCCTCGGGCGAGGCGTCGAACCGGTGGTTGGCCCCGGCGAAGCGCACCACGTTGGTGGCCACCTTGGCACTGGCCGCCGCGTCCCGCAGCTTTTCCACGTCCTCCACGGGAATCGCCTCGTCCTCGTCGCCGTACAGCCCCAGCCACGGGCTGGCCAGCTCGCCGGCCACCTCCACCAGCGCGGGCAGCCCGGGCGAGATCGGCGCCAGCACCCCGCCGCCGGCGACGCTGACCGCCGCGCCCAGGGTGCGGCTGGCCGCGACCACCAGGGCGACGGCACCGCCCAGGTCGAACCCGATCACGCCCATCTGGTCGGCGGGCACGCCGCGCTCGCCCAGCCAGACGAACGCCACGTCGGTGTCGGCGAGCACGGACTCGCCGGTGAGCCGGTCGACCCTGGCCTGCACCGCGGCGGAGCCGCCGTCGGCCTGGTCCGGTTCCTCGGCGTCGTGGAACAGGTGTGGCGCGACCGCCAGCCAGCCCTCGTCGGCCAGGGTGGCGACCAGGCCGCGAACGGTGTCGGTGACCCCGAGCGCCTCGTGCAGCACGACAAGACCACCCCGGACAGCGTTCTCCGGTTCCGCCACGGTCAGCACGAGTTCGCGGCCGTCGGTCAGCTGCAGGGTTTCGGTCCTGGTCTCGGTCATACCTCAGCCAACCACGTAAGGGTGAACAGACGTCAACGTGACCAACCAGACGGAGCAATGACCGGAACAGCGGCGGCCCGGTTACCGTCCTGTTGCGAGTCGGCGACCGGGCCGGCGACCGGAGGAGGAAGAGGAGCACCGCATGACCGTGCGCACCCGCGCCGACCTTGACCACATCCCTGGATACGTGCCCGGTCGCAGTCTGCCCGGCGCGATCAAGCTGGCCAGCAACGAGGTCTCGGCCGGCCCGCTGCCCAGCGTGGTGGAGGCGATCGGCAAGGCGGCCGGCGAGATCAACCGCTACCCGGACAACGGCGCCACCGAACTGGTCCGCCACCTGGCCGCCAAGCTGGCGGTGCCGGAGTCGCAGGTGGCGGTGGGCTGCGGGTCGGTGACCCTGTGCCAGGAACTCATCCAGGCCACCTGCACCGACCGGGACGAGGTCGTCTTCGGCTGGCGGTCCTTCGAGGCGTACCCGGTGCTGGTCCGGGTGGTCGGCGCCCAGCCGAGGCCGGTTCCGCTCACCGGCACCCACGAGCTGGACCTGACCGCGATGGCCGCGGCCATCACCCCGGCCACCCGACTGGTCTTCGTGTGCAACCCGAACAACCCGACCGGCACCGCGCTGCGCCGGCAGGAGCTGGAGCGGTTCCTGGCCGCCGTGCCGGACGACGTGCTGGTGGTGCTGGACGAGGCCTACCGGGAGTACGTGGTCGACCCGGACGTGCCGGACGGGGTGGAGCTGGCCAAGGAGCACTGGGCGCGCGGCCGGGACAACCTGGTCGTGCTGCGCACCTTCTCCAAGGCCTACGGCCTGGCCGGGCTGCGGGTGGGCTACTGCGTGGCGCCGGAGGGCGTGGCCGCGACCCTGCGCAAGGTGTACGTGCCGTTCTCGGTCAACAGCCTGGCGCAGACCGCGGCCATCGCCTCGCTGGCCGCCGAGGACGAGCTGCTGGCGCGCTGCCGCGACCTGGTGGGCGAGCGCACCCGGGTGCGCGGCGAGCTGCTGGCCGCCGGCTACGAGGTGCCGCGCTCGGAGGGCAACTTCGTGTGGCTGCCGCTGGGCGAGCGGACCGCGGAGTTCAACGAGCACTGCCTGAACCACGGGGTCGTGGTGCGCGCCTTCGTCGGCGACGGCGCCCGGGTCACGGTGGGCACGCCCGAGGAGAACGACGCGTTCCTGGCCGCGGCCCGCTCCTTCGAGTTGGGCTGAGGGAACTGAGCACCGGCGGGGTTGCCCGGCGGCGGGCAACCCCGGTCCGGCTCGCCGGTCGGGTCAGTGCTCGTGCTGGGGCATGGCGAAGTCGCAGCCGGCCACGTCCGCCGGGATGCGGTGCGCCTGGGGGTCGTCGACCGGCTCGCACCACAGGTAGTGCAGCCCCAGTTCCTCGACCCCCAGCGGGCCGGCGGTGACCGCGAACCCGTTGCCGAACGCCCAGTCCGAGTTGTCCTGGAGTTCGCCGCTGTCCACGCCCCGCTTCCAGAACTCCTCCAGCGCCCGCTGCTGGTCGGGTTTGAACAGCACCAGGCCCAGCCGGTCGTAGGGCGCCACACCGCAGACCGCCCACTCCGCCACGTACGGGTCGTACCAGCTGATCCGGGTGGGACCGAGGTAGTCGGCCAGTTCCTGGCGGCTGGCCGGCCGGGCGTCGGCGCACTCACCGGTGCTGTCCTGCACCCACTTCCACAGCTCGGGCAGTGACCCGAACGACTGGCCCAGCGCGGCCGCGCCGGCCGTGGCCGTGGCCGTGCCGGTCTGCCCGACGTGGTGCTGGTGCGCCCGCGCGTGGCTGGCCGCCTGCTCCTGGCTGCACCCGGCCACCCCGGCCAGGCAGACCGCGGCCAGCAGGATCGGTGTCATCCGCGCTCTGGTGGTGGTCATCGGCCACACCCTTCCGTTGGCGTGCGCGCGCCCACCGCGAGGTTAACCAGGCCGCGGCGGGTGGCGCGTGGGCCAACGGAGGCTGGTCACTGCGACAGCCGGACCAGTCCGGGTCACTTGAGCAGCAGCTGGAGGATGGCGGCCACGCCCACCACCACGATGACCGCGCGCAGCACCGCCGGCGGCAGCCGCCGGCCGATCTTGGCGCCGATCTGGCCGCCCACGATCGAGCCGACCGCCAGCAGGGCGACCGCGTCCCATGCCACGTGCGCGGCGAACACGAAGATGAGCCCGGACACCAGGTTCACGGTGGCGGTGAGGATGTTCTTGACCGCGTTGAGCCGTTGCAAGGTCTCGTCGATGAGGATGCCGGCCAGCGCGAGCACCACCACGCCCTGGGCCGCGCCGAAGTAGCCGCCGTAGATGCCGGTGAGGAACGTGCCCACGAACAGGGCGACGCCGCCGTGCTCGTGCCGCTGCCCCTGCCGGGTGGCCAGCTTGCGGGCGAGCCAGGGCTGGAGCACCACCAGCACCAGCGCGACCGCGATGAGCGCGGGGACGATGGCGGCGAACGCGTCCGCCGGCAGCACGAGCAGCAGGATCGCGCCGACGATGCCGCCGAGCACCGAGGCGGTGCCCAGCCGCAGCAGCCTGGCCCGCTGGCCGACCAGCTCCCGCCGGTAGCCGATGGCGCCGCTGACCGAGCCGGGCACCAGCCCGAGGCTGTTGGACACGTTGGCGGTCACCGGCGGGAAGCCGGCCGCGAGCAGCACCGGGAAGGTGACCAGGGTGCCCGAGCCGACCACGGTGTTGATGGTGCCCGCGAACAGGCCGGCCAACGCGATGCCCACGGCCTCCAGCGCGGTCACACCCACCTCTTTTCGTTGTTATGTCAACAACGAATTGATCCTAGGTGTGACCGGCCGGCAGCGCTGGTGCTCCGCGCTGTGGCGATGGCGACAGCACCCGACCGGGCCCGGCCGGCCGGCCGGTCAGTCGCCCCGGGGGGCGAACACGCAGAACTCGTTGCCCTCCGGGTCGGCGAGCACGTCCCACTCGATGTCGCCGCCGCGCCGCCGCACCAGCGTCGCGCCGGCCGCGAGCAGCTCCTCGGTGTCCCCCCAGACGTCCACGTGCATGCGGTTCTTGCCGGTTTTCGCCTCGGGCACCGGCACGATCCAGATCAGCGGGCCCGCGCCGGTCACGTCCACGATCGGCACCGGCCAGTCAACCGGCCGCACCCACCCGTCCTCGGGCTCCGCCAGGCTGTCCCTGCGCACGTACCCGAGTGCCGCGCACCACCAGTCGGCCAGCCGCTGGTGGTCGTTGGCGTCCAGGCACAGGTCCTTGAACCGAGCTGTCATCCGGCCATCGTGTCAGCCAGGTGCGCCGGGGCCGCGGTCATTTCCAGCCGCGGTCATTTCCCGGTCGCGGTCACTTCCAGGTGGCGGTCACGCCCACCGGCTTCTCGTTGTTGTCGGTCGGTGTGAACACCACGGAGAACCCCTTGGCGCCGGTCGGCACGTCGTAGAAGATCGTGCCGGTCTTGGTCTCGCCGACCGTGCCCAGCATGTGGATGAACGCGTTCTCCAGGTCCAGCCCGGCCGGGGTGGGCTCGTACTTCTTGCCCTGCGAGTCGACCAGCACGAAGTCGTCCTCGCTGACCACGGCCAGCACACCGTCGGTCAACGCCGCCGAGGCGGCCACGCTCACGTAGCGGCCCTCGGGCGGGAAGTCCGTCTTCTCGGTGACCTCCTCGGGCGCCCCGATCGTGACCGAGTACTCGGTTGTCGAGTCCTGCTTGACGACCACCTTCTCGCCGAACGCCACCTCCTGGTCGCCGGCTGGCGCGGCCTTGTCGTCCTTGGCGTCCTGCGCGGCCCCGGTGCTGCTCTGCTCGGCCTGACCGGTGGACTGCGCGGTCTTGGCGGACCCGGTGACCGAGCTGCCGCACCCGGCCAGCCCCAGCGCCACGACAGCGAGCGACACGACGAGCTTCTTCACTTTCTCCCCAACCAGAATCGAATGAGCGGAAAATGGAAACAGCGCCGCATCCTGCCAATCCGAAAAACACAACGCAAGTTCGTGCACCCGAGTTCAGTTGAACTGAACCAGAGGTCAGAAAAACAGCCCGAGAAAACAGGAAAAAAGAAATCGCCCGAACGCGCGGCGCGTGTTCGGGCGAATACCCGCGGTCAGGAATCCGGCGTGCCCGGCCGGACGAACGCGGGCCGGACCAGGAAATCGCCCAGGTCGCGCACGCCGCCACCCAGCACGTCGCGGGTGTTGTCGGCGTCGTCCGGGTACTCCGGCCGCCACAGGCCGCCGGTGGCCAACCGGTACCGGCCGGCCGGGACATCGCGGAACTCGGCCCGGCCGGTGGCGTCGGTGACCGACCTGGCCGTTTCCGCGCCCGACACGACATCGACCAGCACCAGCTCGGCACCGGCCACCCCGTCACCGGCGAGCTGGCCGTCGTTGTTGCGGTCCCAGGCCACGGTCACGGTGGCGCCACCGGTCATGCCAGGCACCCTGGCCAGCGCGCTCGCCCACGGGTGGTTGAAGTCGTCGTTGTCGTCGCCGTTGCCGAACCCGCAGGACACCTCGACATAACCCCGCTCGCGCGCCGCCTCCGGCACCCGCTCCGACACCGTCACGGTCACGGACCGCCCCGCGGGCACGGTCACGCCCCTGCCGGCGTACCGGTCCAGTTCACCCCAGCCGGCACCCGCACCGGTGAGCGCGTACGGGTCCCTGGCGCCGGTGCAGGCCGCGCGCACGCCCGCCAGGTCGGTCGTGCCCCTGTTGGTCAGGGTCACCGCGACCTGGGCCGACTCGCCCGGCTGGTAGCCGTCCCGCTGGAACTCCACGGCCGCGGCCAGGTCGTTGGTGTTGGTCCGGACGCCCCGGAAGAACGTGCTGTTCTGCTTGTTGGGGTACACGTGGAACCGCCCGAGGCCGGGCTGGACCGTCCAGCCGTCGAGCAGCCAGAGTTCGTACTCGCCGGCGGGCAGGTCGGGGTAGGAGAAGACGCCCCGCGCGTCCGTGGTCCGCCGCCCGAAGTTCTTGTTCAGGCTCGGGCTCCACACCTCGACCCCCACGCCGGCCAGGGGCGGCTGCTCGGGGTTGTCGATCAGCACGGTGGCGGACACGCCACCGCGCAGGCCCTCGGCGATCGCGCGAACCGCGAAGTGGTTGTCCGCCTCGTTCGCGTCGCCGGCCACGGTGTCGATCACACTGCCGGTGAAGGTGAGCACGGTCGAGACCTGGTCACCGTAGTAGCCCTGCAGGGTGCCGGTGAGGGTCTGCCCCGGTTCGATCCGCGCGCCTCGGAACGGCCCCCAGGTGCTGCGGTTCAGGCGCAGGCGGGTGGGCTCCTCAACCTGCCTGCCCCAGACACTCGTGGCGGCCGCGGTGCCCACGTTGGTCACCGACACCACCACCTCGGGTGGCTCGTTGTCGTACACGTCCTTGGTGAAGTTGACGGACACCCGCAGGTCGGGCCTGGCGTCAGCCGGCTCCGCCGCCGACGCCACGCCGGCGGCCAGCCCACCGGAGGAGATCACGAAAGCCAGCGAAAGCGCGCCCCAGCTCGCCGCAAATCGGCGCGCAGCAGTGGAGAACAAATTCAACCCCTTAGTGAAGCAATGCGGACACAGCGCGGCCCTGACCCGGCTCCGATTCCGATTCTGCTACTGGCCTCGGACCAGGCCGGACAGCACCGACGCTACGCCCGTAGCACGCCATCGGCCACCCGACGACCAATTCGTTATCCGCACTCGATCCACTAGCCCCAAGCGGCGAACGAGGGCAACAAAAAAGGACCCCGAAATTCGGCCGAACATACCAGCAACACACGGCGATTTCGAGCGTCCGGCACGTTTCCAGGAATCCACTTCGCGACCGGAGGCTGATCGGTGGGCAACGTCCCGCGCCGCCCCACCGATCAGCCGCTCACCCGGTCAGGCCGCCGCCCTGCGGCGGCGCGTCACCACCAGCAGGCCGACGCCGGCGGCCAGCGCCACCAGCGCGGGCACCAGCAGCCCGACCGCGTCCGCTCCGGTGGCGGCCAGCCCCGCCGGCCGGGTCGGCACCGAACCCGAGCCAGCCGGACCGCCCGGACCGGCGGGCGCGCCCGGGTCGGTCGGTGCCTGCCCCTCGGGATCGGGCTGGTTGGGACCGGGCACCACCCACAGGTAGCCCCAGTCGGTCACCTCGTCACCGCGCAACTCGTAGACCTGTTCGGGGTCCCGCTCCTGCCACGGCCCCACCACGTACAGGTCGTAGCGGCCGGCGGGCACGTCGCCGAACGCGATCTTGCCGGCCGCGTCGGTGTAGCCCCTGGTCACGACCTTGCGGGTGTCGGCGTCGAGCAGCACCAGCTTGGTGTTGGCCACGCCGTCGCCGGTGGCCTGGCCGTCCTTGTCGTCGTCGTAGCTGAGCACGCCCGTGGCGCCGCCGCTGGCCCCCGGCACCTTGGCCCTGGCCACCGCCCACAGCTCGTCCCAGTCCCGGTCGTCGTCACCGTTGGTGAAACCGCACGACGCCTGCACGTACCCGAACCTGCGGGCCTCCGCCGGCACGGCCTCGGACACGTCCACGGTGATGGTGGCGCCGGCCGGAACCGTGACCCCGGCACCCCGGTGCGCCAGCGCGCCCCAACCAGCCCCGTCACCCTTCAGGCCGTTCGGGTTGCCGTAGCCGTTGCAGCCCGCGGTCACCCCGACCACGTCGACCGTGCCCCGGTTGACCAGGGTCACCTGGACCTTGGCGGTGTCGCCCGGCTGGTAGGTGTCCCGGTCCAGCTTCATCGACGCGCTGAGCGTGCCGAACACCGGGTGCACGGCCCGGACGTGGGTGTCCTTGTTCTTGCCCGGCTTCACCGTGACGCGCGATGTCCCGGCGCTCACCGCCCAGTCCCGCGCGGTGAGCGAGACGTGGTAGTCCCCGACCGGGACGTCCTTGACGGTGTACTGCCCCTGCTCGTCGGTGACCGCCAGGAAGCCGCGGGCCGGGTGGCCGTTGTCCTCCAGCAGCACCTCGGTGCGCCCGATCGCCTCGGCCGGGTCGGGCGTGCCGTTCCCGTTGACGTCGTGGAAGACGACCCCGGAGACCTCACCCACCGGGCCGTCGATGTTCGCCTGGATGTCGAACCGGTTGTCCGCCGGATTCGCGTCCTCGGCCGGGTCGCTCACGACATCACCGGAGAACCGGACCGGAACGGCGTTGTCGTCGAACCGCTTCCCGGTCAGCTGCAGCGTCCGCTTCTCCCCTGGCGCGAGGGCGACCCCGGTGCCCAGCTCCCCCCAGCCCGGGTCGTCCAGGCGCACCCCGTTCGGCGCCGGGTCGTAGCGCACCCGGACCCCGGCGGCGGGCACCGCACCGGCGTTGCTGACCTCCACGGTGATGCGCAGCTGCTCGTCCGGCCCGTAGGCGGCCTTGGAGAAGCTGGCGGTGACCCGCAGGTCGGGCCAGTCGCCCACATGGGCGTCCTGCGGCGGTTGCCCCGCGGGCGGTACCGAGGGCGGGGCGGCCGGAGGTGCCGCCGGCGGCGCTGACTCGGCCGGCGGTGGTGACGGATCAGCGGTGCCCGGCGACTCCGGCGTGGTCGAGCCGTCCGGCACGGGCGCGGTGGCCGAGTCCGTGGCGGCGCCGGGCGTGCCGCCCGTCCCCTCCGCCAACGCCGTCCCGGCGACCATTCCCCCTAGCGCAAGCGCGGAACTCAGTGAAAGCGCGCCCAATCTCGCCACAATTCGGCGCGCGGTGGTAGCCGACAAATCATCCCCTCAAGGCGCAGCAGCCATGACGCCAGCCCACACGTCCCCCGATCCCGTTGCCAGCCCATGGCACCAACAGGACAGCCCCGAAACTACGCCCGCGACCACCACCCCAGGCACGCACCCACCAACTCGTTATCTCCGCCGTCCCGAATAGCCCCAAACGCCGAACCAAAGACAACGAAAAGCAGCCCGGAAATAGTCCGACCGGAGCAGCAACCCACCCGTGGCCACAAAAACACCCGTACATTCCGCCGATGCGAAACCACGCGCCAGCGGACTACGACTGCCCGATGTGTCGTCTCGTCCGGGGCACCGGCACCCAGTTGAGCCCACCAGAGGCCGTCTTCCACCGCGACCGGCACACGCCGATCAGCACGGCCTCGCCCGCGGCAACGGGCAACTGCGCCAACGTCCGTTCGAGGGGCTCCGGGCTCGGCTTCATGCGGTCTGGCTCCGCGTACGGCCGACCCACCACCGGCCACACCGTCCCCGTCAGGTCGTGGCTGTCGAGGTATCGGTGAACAGCAGCGGCGGAGTTGTTGCTCACGACCGCCGCGACCTTCCCCGCCGCCAGGCACGCCAGGACGGTCTCCACTCCCCCTCGGGTCGGCCTGGCCATGTCTACCGCGGCCAGTTCGGCGGCGCAGAGCGCGTCCTCCACCGCTCGGGTCACCGCCGGCTCGGCTGTCGCGGCGAAGCGCAACACCGCCATGGGGTCCCGCTCAGCGGCAAGCACAGGCGTCATCTCGACGTCGAGTCGACGCAGCAGCGCCACCAGGTCAGCGGCGATGTCCGAAGCCCGCAAGCCGGCGAACACATCGCAAACGGGGCCGTCGAAATCGAAGAGAACCGCCCGTTTGTCCGCCAGCAGTTCGACCAACTTCATGGTCTCGTTCACGGTTCAAAGTCCCGACTAACTGCCGCACGCACTGAGGAGCCAGCGCGCTCCCAATGCCGCCAGGCGTGTGCACTGGAAGCGCTGTGTGCGCTCAAGCATGCACTGCGCAGATCACCCCTGACCCACGTTTCCGCAGGTCAGGGGCTATGGGTGGAAGCGGAGGGATTTGAACCCCCGGACCCTTGCGGGTCTCCCGCTTTCAAGGCCGCTCCCGGCCGTTCACCACGGTCCACGGCAGTCCATCCCCGCAGGTCAAGGGGTCACGATCGTCCGTCCCCGTTCACCCCGGTACAACCTCGTTGCTACACCGGTCGCTACAACTCGCTGTTCGCCCGGACCCCGCGCGGTTGATCAGAGCGCCCCGGGACGTCCTTCCTCCCGCTCCCGCTGCTCGGCGGACAACGCCCGCTCAACCCAACTGAGGAACGCGGGCAGCCTGCGGTCGTCGCCGTAGCAGTTCCGGTCGGTGCCCACGACCTCGTGTTGAAGATCCGGCCACTCCCGCCGCAGGACGTTGTAGTGGGCTTGTCCCTCGCGCTGCTCGGGATGATGCCGCCTGTACTCGTCCACCAAGTCCAGGCATCGACTCACCAGATCACATGACACCCTCTGAGCCACCACGCTAGTCGTCCACCTTCTCCGTGGGCCGCTGGCGCGGAGCGTCAGCGGGCGTCGATCGCCGTGCCCTGCAAACCTGCGGTGACCCACCGCGCGATCGTCCCGACTGGTGCCGCTGGCTGCTCCTGGCTCATCCCTCGTCGGCGATGCCGCTGCCTCACACTGCTCCTGGCCGCGCCGCCCGGCCGCCGGGCGTGAGCGAAGCGGGAGCCCGGCGCGCCGGGATGGATGCGACCCTGGCACCAACGCAACATGCACACCGCGCGCCGCCGCCGGCGGCGCGCCTTGATCCCCTAGAGCCAAGTTCGGCAAGATATCTAAAGGCTCCATCATAGGTCACGCCGGTTTCCCAAATACCTAGGAGACAAATGACGAAGGAAGCGGAATCTGAAACCTCTCTAGAAGGCACCGAACTAGAGGTTGCACAACGAGCCCGATCCGCAGGAATAGGAATAACTTGGCAAACTGGATTTGATTTATCCTGGGGGTCGAAGGTTGAGCAACATGAGAGTAAGTTCTTCTTATTAGATTTCCCTAACGGCAGGCAAAGGAGACCTTTTATTATTCAATCAAGACTCCTCCCTCTGCTCGCAAGAGAAAATTTTGAACACTGGACTTTTCTGGGAGACTACTGTGCATTTCTAGACAAGTCACGGAACTCAATCGAGGCAGTCGTACGTGGACTTGATAGAGGGCAAAGAATATTAAGCAGCTGGATCTTTAGTGAAATTCCGGGATACGAAGAGCTAGAGGGGGGCGACATCGCCGAAAGATATGCCGATTTTGAAAACATATGGGAGCGCTCTAACTGGCGCATACCGATACCAATTGGCACCGCCAAACATCAGAAAATTGAGCTAGGGACAGCAAGTCCAGTCAGCACCTTAACAATCAAGGACGCTTACTTGTGGCCCCTACAGAGACAGGTTGCGCTAAAGATCCACAACACTAGCGCACTGAGACACGATGAGGCGTTAGAAGTACTTGAACGATGTTCGTCTGCCCTTTTTTTCGAATTCGATATGCTTCGCGCCTTTCCCCTTTCTCTGATGAGGCGCGACGACGACGTACTCGAAATTCCTCGCAACCGAGATGAGCACAACAAACCACTCGGCCCCATGAGGACTTCTTACGCCCGGCAGGCAGTTTCCCTGTATCTATACGGAAGCTCAGCTACAGGAGTCCCGTTACTACAGTATCTAGCCTACTACCAGGCAATCGAGCACTTTTTCCCAACCTTCTTAAATCAGAGTACCTTACACAGGATCCGCAATACATTCCGCGACCCCTTGTTTGATATAGATAGCGATAGAGACGTACAGAAGATTATAGATCTCATGAGGGCAAACACCAGGGAGTCCTCCTCGGAACGCAACCAATTGAAGATTACACTGCGAGCATGCATTGACGAATCTGAAGTTACCGCATTCCTTGCGGAGTCACCGAACATACACGAGTTTCTGAGCAAAAGTAACGAGATATCTGGAGTAAACAAGCTGAACCAGCGAAGCGATGAGAGTTTGCTTGACCAAATCGCCCGGCGAGTATACTCGATCCGATGCAGAATTGTACACACCAAGGAAGCTGGGGGTGACGCGAACGCGCGTCCACTACTCCCCTTTGACAAGGAAGCAGACCTGCTTGAACACGACATCAACCTTGTGCGTTTCCTCGCTCAGAAAGTGATCATCGCAGCCAACGAAGGGCGCCTGTCGATATAGGTCGTTTCACAGTCACCGATGACAGCCGCATCAAGCGGAACGTCGAGCGTCGCCAGCGTGCATCTCAGCCGCTACATCTCACATCAATAACAGTTCTAACATAGCTTATGCGCGATTTTGCCCACTGGAGCCAGAAGAAACTAGAAAAGTCACTTCCACGCCGGTGGAAACATACTCGAGGCGTGGCGGCACGTGCAGATCAGGTAGCTTCGGTGATCTCAGAGAGCGATCGCAATATACTCATAGGCGCTGCTCTTTTGCACGACATTGGGTACGCGCCTGATCTGGCTAAGACGGGGTTTCATCCATTGGATGGGGCGCGGTTTTTGCGCTACCAGGGTGCACCGGAGCGGCTGTGTGCGCTGGTGGCGCATCACTCGTGCGCCTACAGGGAGGCGGAGCTGCGGGGGTTGTCGGCGGAGTTGGCGGAGTGGGAGGACGAGAAGACCCCACTCCGCGATGCGCTGTGGTGGGCGGACATGACCGCCGGCCCGGACGGGCAGCGGATGACCGTGCATGAGCGGCTGGCCGAAATCGCCGAGCGCTACGGGCCGGATGACCTGGTGACCGTCTTCGTTCGGCAGGCAGCGCCGGAATTGGTGGGGGCGGTGGAGCGCACGGAGGCGCGGCTGCGGGCGGCGGGGATTCAGGTGTAGTAGGGCTGGGTGCGGTCTTCTAGCCCGTGCTGGATGCGGAGTCGGATGCTGGGGTGGATGTCCAACTCGGCGAGTTGGTCCGGCTCCACCCAGTCGACCTCGCTGGACTCGTCGCTGGTGCGCACCTGGCCGCCGATCGGGCGGGCGGCGAAGCACAGGGAGAATTCCTGGCGTACCTCGCCGTCGCTGAACTCGATGACGTGACGGGGGTTGGAGTAGATACCGATGAAGCCGGTGACCTCGACGTTGATGCCGGTTTCCTCCCCCACCTCCCGAACCACCGCGCCGGTGACGGTCTCGCCGGGTTCCATGCCGCCGCCGGGGATGGCGTAGCGGTTGTTGTCGGTCCGGCGGATCATCAGCACCCGGCCGGCCTGGTCGCGGACGACGGCGCTGACGGCCGTGCGGATCGTGGTGGCCTGAGGTGCGTGCGGGTCGTTGTAGTGGTCGATGCGGGCCACGGGCGGTCCTCCTAGAGGGTGGCGGGCTTGGCGGCTGCCCAGACGGTCTCGAAGCTCTCCGAGTAGGTCTCGAACAGGTCCCCGCTGGACAGGCGGCGCAGGTGCAGGGCGGGGGCGTGCGCGCCTGGGAAGCCGTAGACGTGGGTGTTGACGATCATTTCGTCGTCGAAGCGGAACACCGAGTTGTAGAGCGTGGTCTTGTGCAGCCGGACCTCCACCCCGTCCACGCCCTGGAGTAGTCGGGCGAGCGCGAGGGCATTGCGGATGCGTCGTTAACTGGAGAAGCAATACCATTGGTGCACGTAGCCTTCAGTTGACTACAATTAGCGCCGTCTACGAGACAATCAAGGATATTCTCGCTTGTTACAACATCAAGGACTTTGACGAAAAGTCACGCGTTGTACGCCCCAGCGACGAGGAGCTCGACCAGGCTTATGAATACGTATACGAGTGGTGGAGCGCAATACTAAGCGGTTTTGTTGTATTGAGGGAAGCAGTAGAAGAACCCACCCGTATTCCCGACCTTCGCGCGACTTCGCACCAATCCTTGCTTCTCCGTCCAGCTGCCCACATTGCACTAGTGCGGGCCCTGATAAAGGTGGTGGATCGCGGTCTCAGCTTGCAAAATGCGATCACCGCTGCCAATACGATTGACTGGCGAGAAAACAGTGACCTGTGGCGAAACGTGCTGGCTACTGGCAGTAGTACCGGCACGCGAATTGTCGCAAGGAATGAGAATTACGAGGTCACCAGTGAACTTATTGCACACCTTATAGCCCCAACCAAGGTCCCCAACCCCAAAGCACTCCAGGACAAAATTGCTTCCTATCGCGGCGAGGTCAACTATCGGCTTCCTTAGACAAGTGAACGGAACCAGCATTTAGTCGCGCATCAATATTTGAGCCCTGATTGACATAGCCTGCCTTAAATCCGTTTTAGGCGAGTTGCTGCGGCAAGACGCCAATTCTTGACCACAAGTAGCAGGCGAACGATCCAGGTGAGGTAGTTACGACCACACCCTGGATTGCCTCAGTCCGTTCGGAAGGCGTTGAGGAAGCTCTCGGACGAACTCGGTTGAGGGCGTTGCTACACCCGTTGCTACAGCGAGGGGGTGCGACCGACCCGCTAGGACCGGTCACACCCCCTCTGACCTGCGGAAGCGGAGGGATTTGAACCCCCGGACCCTTGCGGGTCTCCCGCTTTCAAGGCGGGTGCATTCGGCCGCTCTGCCACGCTTCCCTGTGTGGTGACAGGGTAGCCGGCTAGCGGCCGGTGGCCTGCAGGTGCTCGATGATTCGCCCGAAAATGCTGGCCAGGGTGGTCTGTTCGGACTCGGAGAGCAGGTCGATCAGGTGGCTGCGCACGCCGTCCACGTGGGTGGGGGCGGCCTCGGTCAGGCGGCGCTGGCCCTCCTCGGTCAGTTCGGCGAGCACGCCGCGGCCGTCGCCGGGGCAGGTCACGCGGCGCACCAGGCCGGCGGCCTCCATGCGGGCGATCTGGTGGGAGACGCGGCTCTTGGACGAGGCCACCTTGTCGGCGAGCTGGCTCATCCGCATGCGGTGGTCCGGTTCCTCGGAGAGCACCACCAGGACGGTGTAGTCGGTGAGCGAGAGACCGTGGTTGTCCTGGAGTTCCCGGTGCAGCCGTTCGTCGAGCAGCGCGGCACCGACCACGTAGGACCGCCACGCCCGCATCTCGTCCCCGTTGAGCCACCTCGGCTCTTCCCCCGATTGCCTCACGCGTTCAAGGTTATGCCTGCTCGGAGAGTCAGCATCCGTTCACTAACGCCTTACCGGCTGGCCCTGGTGCTGGTCGGGTCGGCCAGGCACACTGCCGCCCGTAGCGCGCCCCGGACCCCGCCGGGCGCGAAGCAGGAGGCAATCCATGACCGTGTCCACCCGGTTGGCGCGCCGGGCGTCCGCGTTGGCGGCCACCGCCCTGGCCGCGCTGACCACCGCGGCGGTGACCGCCGCCCCAGCCTCGGCCCAGCCGAAGCAGCCGGCCCAGTCCACCACGGACGTGCGGCTGATCGCGTTCAACGACCTGCACGGCAACCTCGAACCGCCGTCCGGGTCGTCCGGCCGGGTCACCCTGTCCGACGGCAGCACGGTCAACGCCGGTGGTGCCGCCTACCTGGCCACCCACGTCAAGCGGTTGCGCGCGCAGGCCAAGAACTCGGTGGTGCTGTCCACAGGGGACAACGTGGGCGCGTCGCCGACCGTGTCCGCGCTGTTCCACGACGAGCCCACCATCGACCTGCTCAACCAGCTCGGTGTGACCGCGTCGGCCGTGGGCAACCACGAGCTGGACGAGGGCTACCAGGAGCTGCTGCGGTTGCAGCACGGCGGCTGCCACCCCACGGACGGCTGCCAGTTCGACGACCGGTACACCGGCTCGCGCTGGCCCTACCTGGCCGCCAACATGACCTTCGACAACGGCGTGCCGGCCACCCTGCCGTTCACCATCACCTTCTCCGGGGGCGTGCCGATCGGCATCATCGGCGTGCCGCTGGAGGAGCTGCCCACGGTGGTGTCCGCGGACGCCATCAAGGGGCTGAAGTTCGGTGACGAGGTCGCGGCCATCAACAAGTACGCCGACCTGCTGGACCGGGTCGGCGTGAAGAGCATCGCGGTGCTGCTGCACCAGGGCGACAACACCGAGGGCGGCGGCCCGGACGACTGCCGCACCACGCCCGGCCCGGCCACGACCATCGCCACCCAGGTCTCGGCCAAGGTGGACGTGGTGTTCAGCGGCCACAGCCACCAGCAGTACGTGTGCACGGTGACCGACCCGGCCGGCCAGCCCCGGCCGCTGATCCAGGGCGCCTCGTTCGGCCGGCTGCTGTCCGTGGCCGACCTGAGGATCGACCGGCGCACCCGCGACGTGGTGCGCTCCCAGACCAGGGCGTTCAACCAGATCGTGACCAGGGACGTGCCGGCCGACAAGGACGCGCAGGCGCTGGTGGACCGGGCCGCGGCCGAGTCGGCGCCGATCGCCAACCGGCAGGTCGGCACGATCAGCGGTGATGTGGTCAAGCAGGGTGCCGCCTCGGGCGAGTCCCCGCTGGGTGACGTGATCGCCGACTCGCAGCTGGCCGCCACCCAGCAGACCGCTGGCGCGCAGCTGGCGCTGATGAACCCGGGCGGGGTGCGCGCCGACCTGTCCTACGCGGGCTCGGCGGCCGGTGAGGGCGACGGCGTGGTGACCTACGGCGAGGCGTACACGGTGCAGCCGTTCGGCAACATCCTGCAGACCGTGACCATGACCGGTGACCAGCTCAAGACCGTGCTGGAACAGCAGTGGCAGCGGCAGCCGGACGGCAGCGTGCAGACCCGGATCCTGCAGCCGTCGGCCAGCCTGCACTACACCTGGTCGGCCTCGGCGCCGATCGGCTCGAAGGTCTCCGACATCACCGTGGCCGGCCAGCCGGTGAGCCCGACCGGCAGCTACCGGGTGACCATCAACAACTTCCTGTCCGGTGGCGGTGACGGGTTCACCGAGTTCACCAAGGCCACCAACCTGACCGGCAGCGGCATCGACCTGGACGCGTTCCTGGCCTACCTGGGCGCCAACCCCAACCTGGCCCCGCCGGCACTGGACCGGATCAGCACCACGGCCTGAGCGGCCGCAAGATCAATCCCCCTCCGCCTGGCGGTCGTTGGACAACGGCCGCCAGGCTTTTCTGCTCGTGGCCGTCGCTCAGCCGGGCGGCCAGTTGGCCAGTGCCATGTCGGCGACCTCCTGGAGGTCGGCGCGGCTGAGGCCGCTGGCGGCCTGCACGGCGATGCCGAACGACACCGTCATGACGTAGCTGGCGAGCCGTCCCGGATCGGTGTCCCGAGGGAGGTCACCCTCGTCAACGGCCCGCTGGAAACGTTCCTGGAGGCGCAGGCGGCCGGCGTTGCGCCACTCGACCAGCGCGTCCCGGGCGGGCTGGCCGAGGTCTCCGGCCGCCAGTGAGCCCTGCACGCCCAGGCATCCGGCGGGGCAGTCGGGGCGGGTGGTGGTCTGGACCGCACCGTTGAGCATTGCCCTGGCCACTGCCTTGGCGGTCGGTTCGGTCAGGGCTCGCATCGCGTAGGAGGCTGGCCCCTCGCTGTAAACCTCCAGGGCCTTGCGGAACAGCTGCTCCTTGTTGCCGAAGGCCGCGTACATGCTGGTTTTGGTGATGCCCATGGCGCTGGTCAGGTCGGCGAGGCTGGCCCCTTCGTAGCCCCGCTCCCAGAAGACCAGCAGCGCGCGCCGGAGCGCCTCGTCGGCGTCGAAGCCCCTGGGACGGCCGATGAGCGCCTTCTCCTGACCGGTCACGAGACCAAGGATACCCCTTCAGTACCAATCGGTACTGAAGTGCTACGGTCTCATTCTGTACCGATTGGTACTAATGTTCATGGAGGTCAGCAGCATGGGACAGCTCGAAGGCAGCACTGCGGTCGTGACCGGCGGGAGCAGCGGGATCGGCCTGGCCGCCGCCCGGCGCCTCGCGGCCGAGGGCGCGCACGTCTTCATCACCGGCAGGCGCGAGGCGGAACTGGCCGCGGCGGTCGAGGCCATCGGCTCGGCCACGGCGGTGCCCGGCGACATCTCGAACCCCGCCGACCTGGACCGGCTCTACGACGCCGTCCGCGCCCGGGGCAAGGGCCTGGACACGCTGTTCGCCAACGCCGGCACGGGATCCTTCGCGACACTGGAGGAGACCACCGAGGAGCACTTCGACCGGATCTTCAACGTCAACGTGCGGGGCACGCTGTTCACCGTGCAGAAGGCGTTGCCGCTGCTCAACAAGGGCGCCTCGGTGATCCTGAACTGCTCCGTCCGCGCCGACGACGGCGTCGAGGCGTTCGGCACGTACGCGGCGTCCAAGGCCGCCCTGCGCTCCTACACCCGGACCTGGGCCAACGAACTCAAGGGGCGCGGCATCCGGGTCAACGCGATCTCGCCGGGCACGATCGACACGCCCGTGATCGCCGCCGTGGTCGGCGAGGAGGACGCCGAGGCCGTCAAGGCGGGCTTCGCGGCGCGGGTTCCGATCGGCCGGATGGGCACCCCGGAGGAAGTCGTCGCCGCCGTGGCCTTCCTCGCGTCGGACCAGAGCAGCTTCATCCTCGGCAGCAACATCTACGTCGACGGCGGTGAGAACCAGTTCTGAAGCAGTGCGGGAGCACCGCGGCCCGTCAAACGGGTGAACGCCAGAATTCACCCGCCCAAGGCTGGGCCGAACGGTTGAATGATGCGGCGAACAGGCGCACCATCGAAGTACGACCGGCCGATCGCAGTAGTTAACCGGAACACTGATGGATGACTACGAGAGGTAACTGGAACAGGTCAGCTGATCGGCCCGCCGGGAAGGGATAGGTGGTGCAGTGCGGACAAGTTCTCGCCGTGGCGGTCACCTAGCCGCTGCCTTCCCGTGGTTCGGGTGCTAGGAAACACCCGGTCCACGATCGCGAGCAGCAGCACGTGCGCAGGCATCGGGTGATCAAAACGCCATCGACGTCTCTCCTTCCGATGCGCGTCTCCCGGTCGTCACGACTGGGACCCCACCGCGGCAGTGCGAACGCGAGCCTGCGACCTGGCGATCGCCACTTCTGTTGAGGGAGCCTGGGTGCGGTGCCCGAGTGCGGGGTGCCGCACCCAGGTGTTTCCCCTCTTTCCCCGTCCGGGGTTGGTCACGGCCCGGGCCCCACCTCTCCCGGCCCGGCACCGGCGTCGCGCACCCGTCGCGCCACGCCCGGCTGGACTATCGTTTTCCCCGCCGACGCACGGGGCGGGAGGGCGAGGGACGTGGAGTTCGACGAGAACGCTTCCATTGACACCTCACAGGTCGAGGACCTGCGCGGATCCGGCGGCGGCGGTGGCATCGGCGGCCGGGTGCTGCTCGGCGGCGGCGGGCTCGGCGTGGTCGGGGTGCTGATCTACTTCCTGCTCTCCCAGCTCGGCGGCACCGCGGTGCTGCCGTCCGGGTCCGGCTTCGACGACGTGGGTTCCGGGCAGCAGCTCGGCTCGGACAGCCTGCAGCAGAAGTGCCGCACCGGCGCGGACGCCAACGCCAACCAGGACTGCCGGGCGGTGGCCTACATCAACTCCATCCAGAACTACTGGACCGACGCGTTCGCCCGGTCCGGGCGCACCTACCAGGTCACCAGGACCGACTTCTTCAGCGGCGGGGTGCAGACCCGCTGCGGCAACGCCACCTCGGCCGCCGGCCCGTTCTACTGCCCGGCCGACCGCAAGGTCTACATCGACCTGAGCTTCTTCACCGAGCTGCGCACCCGGTTCGGCGCGCAGGGCGGCCAGTTCGTCGAGGCGTACGTGCTGGCCCACGAGTACGGCCACCACGTGCAGAACCTGCTCGGCACCTCCGACCGGGTGCGCACCCGCAGCGGCGCCAACTCCGACTCGGTGCGCCTGGAACTGCAGGCCGACTGCTACGCCGGGGTGTGGGCCGCGCACGCCACGTCCACGCCGACCAGTTCGGGCCAGCCGCTGATCACCAAGATCACCCAGGACGACATCAACCGGGCGCTGGACGCGGCCGCGCGCATCGGTGACGACTACATCCAGTCCGAGATCGGCGGCGGCCGGATCGACACCACCCAGTTCACCCACGGCAGCTCGGCGCAGCGGCAGAAGTGGTTCACCACCGGCATCCAGTCCGGTGACCCGGCGCGGTGCGACACCTTCGGCGCCCGCGACCTGGGCTGATCACCAGCACCGGGTGGGCACCGCACCGCGCGGCGCCCACCACCGCAGGCACTGCTCAGCGCCGGCCGAGTCAGCGCCGATCGAGTCAGCGCCGGCCGAGTCAGCGCTGGTCGAGCAGGCTCGGCCGGACCGCCGGCTGGCTGGCCGCGACCAGACCGGCCGCCTCACCCCGGACCGCGGCGCGCTGCGCCCTGGCCGGCACGCCGTTGACGTCCTCGGTGCTCAGCGCGTAGGAGGCCACCACCCAGGCCAGCGCGTCGGCGTTGCGGCCGAGCGCGGCGCGGTCGATGTTGCCCAGGGTGTCGCAGGCCTGGTGGTAGCAGGGGTCGAAGGCCGCGCCGGCCCGGCCGCCCCACTTGTCCGCCTGCGCCTGCGTCTTGACCACCTCGGCGCCGGTGAACAGGCCACCCGCCGGGATGCCGACGGCGATGAACTCGCCGTAGTCGGACCGCCCGTTGAACGGGGTGTCCTCCACGGCCACGCCGACCGCGCTCAGGTAGTCCACGAACGCCCGCTCGATCTGCGCCGAGCCGTACGGGCTGTGCACCGGGTTGGTGCCGGAGGAGTTGTCGCCGTCGTAGGCGAAGTAGCCGCTGTTGGGCGAGCCGATCATGTCGAAGTTCAGGTACAGGGCGATGTCCAGCTGCTGCTCGAAGCTCAGCGAGCGGACGTACTCGGTGGACCCGACCAGCCCCAGCTCCTCAGCGCCCCACCAGGCGAACCGCACCGCGTTGCTCACCGACGGCGAGCCGCCCAGCCGCAGCGCGGTCTCCAGCAGCCCGGCCGAGCCGCTGCCGTTGTCGTTGATGCCCGGCCCGGCCTCGACGCCGTCCAGGTGGGCGCCGGCCATCACCACGTTGTCGGTGCGGCCGGTGCGGGTCTGCGCGATGACGTTGCGGGCGGTGCGCGCGTCGCGGTGGTAGCGCACGTCGACCGTGGTGCTCGCGCCGGTCCGGGTGAACAGCACATCGCCGTCGGCCCGGCTGATCCCGGCGGTGGGGACCCTGCCCGCGTCCGGGCTGCCCAGGGTGACCCCGGCCAGCCGGCCGTCCACGTTGTTGGCGATCAGCACGGCGGCCGCGCCAGCCTCGGCCGCGAACCGCTGCTTGTCCGCGAACGTGCAGCCGCCGCGCCGGATCAGCGCCACGGCCCCGCGCAGCGGCAGGCCGGCGAAGTCCTCGGGCTGACAGCCGGGCGAGTCGTCCTGCGGCACCGCCACCAGCGGGCCGGTCACCCCGCCGGCCTGGGTCTGCGGCGAGTACTCCATCGGGACGGCCTCGACCTGCTGGCCGGCCACGTTCGCCGTGCCGGCGTCCACGACGGTCACGTGGTAGGTGAACAGCGGCGTGCTCACCTGGTAGCCGGCCGCGTTGAGCTTGCCGGCCACGTAGTCGACGCTGTCGTCGTAGCCCTTGGTGCCCACGGCCCGGGTGCCGCCGTTGCGGTCGGCGATCCGCTGCAGGGCCAGCAGGTGCCGGTTCACCCCGTCCGCGCTCACCTGGCTGGTCAGCTGCCTGGCCAGCGCCGGCCCGAGCGGGCCGGTCACCCGGTCGGTGCTGGCCGACGCGGGCGCGCAGGCCAGGCCCACCGTGGCGGCCACGGCCACCGCGGCCGTGCCAACGCGTGTCGTAACCCTGGTTACCGGCATGGGCTGTTCCCTTCGTGCGGACCTGGTTGGACCGAACTGCTTGACGGGGCGAACACCGTGGGCACCCTTTCGGGACCGCGCCGCCAAGGTCAATACGTCACGCCGTCCCATCACCCGAGATGAGTAAGGGCAGACAGGCGTCCAGGCCGCGCACGTCCACCCACCAGGACGGGCGGTGCTCGGCGAACCGCTCGGCGGTGAGCAACAGCCGCACGTGTGGTGACGGCTCGTCACGCACGGCCACCACCTCGGTGCCGTCCTCGACGTAGCCGAGCCGGCGGCTCACCCCGAGCGAGGGCGCGTTGTCCAGCCGGGCGGACGACCGCGCGGTGCGCGCGCCCAGGTGGTCGAAGGCGAGCATCAGCACGGCCGCGCGCATCTCCGTGCCGTAGCCGTGGCCCTGGTGGCGCCGGCCCAGCCAGGAACCGGTCCGCACCTCCCGGGTGACGGCGAAGTCGTGGCCGGTCAGCCCCTGGTTGCCGATCACCTCGCCGTTCAGGCGCACCAGGAAGTTGACCGTCCAGCGGGCCGGGGACAGCGCGGCCCGCTGCCCCCAGTGGAACCGCAGCACGTCGGTGCCCAGCTCCTCGGCCGGCGCGTCCGTCCAGGCCACGCCGAAGGGCATCCACTCCGGGTCGTGGATGCCCTGCCTGGCCTGCTCGGCCAGCTGGAGCAGGCCGGCGTCGTCGTCGGGCCGCAGTTCCAGGCGCGGGGTGCGCAACACCAGGTGCCGCAGCGGCCAGGGGTCGACGGGGGTGGGTGGTGTTCGCATGGTCACAGGGTCGAGCCCACGGCGGGTCGGGCGCGAACGGTTTACCGTCAGGACATGCATGCGATCACTGTCCGCGAGCCGGGCGGCCCCGAAGTGCTGGAGTGGACCGAGGTCAACGAGCCGGCACCGGGTGCCGGCGAGGTCCTGATCGACGTGGCCGCGACCGCGGTGAACCGCGCGGACCTGATGCAGCGCCAGGGCTTCTACCCGCCACCGCCCGGTGCCAGCGACATCATCGGCCTGGAGTGCGCCGGCACGATCGCCGCGCTGGGCCCGGGTGTCGAGGGCTGGCGGGTCGGCGACGAGGTGTGCGCGCTGCTGGCCGGCGGCGGCTACGCCGAGCGGGTGGCCGTGCCCGCCGCGCAGCTGCTGCCCGTGCCCGCCGCGCTGGACCTGGTCACCGCCGCCACCCTGCCCGAGGTGGCCTGCACGGTGTGGTCCAACGTGGTCATGGGCGCCGGCCTGACCGAGGGTGACGTGCTGCTGGTGCACGGCGGCGCCGGCGGCATCGGCACGCACGCCATCCAGGTGGGCAAGGCGCTCGGCGCGACCGTGGCGGTGACCGCGGGCAGCGACGAGCGGCTGACCAAGTGCCGCCAGCTCGGCGCGGACATCACCGTCAACTACCGCACCCAGGACTTCGTCGCCGAGCTGCGCCGGGAGACCGAGGGCCACGGCGCGGACGTCATCCTGGACAACATGGGCGCGTCCTACCTGGACCGCAACGTCGAGGCGCTGGCCAACGACGGCCGGCTGGTCGTCATCGGCCTGCAGGGCGGCCGCAAGGGCGAGCTGGACCTCAACAAGCTGCTGGTCAAGCGCGCCAGCGTGACCGGGACCGGGCTGCGCGGCCGACCGGTGCACGGCCCCAACGGCAAGGGCGCGATCATCGCGGACATGCGGGAGCGGCTGTGGCCGCTGCTGGAGTCCGGCGTGGTGCGCCCGGTGGTGCACAACGTGCTGGACATCCGCCAGGCCGGCGAGGCGCACCGGATGCTCGACGAGGAGGACGTGTTCGGCAAGCTCGCGCTCAAGGTGCGCTGACCAGCGGCACCCCGGTGCTCACTCCGCGCCGGGGTGTCCCTCCGGGTACTCGTCCTCGCCGTTCTCCAGGTCGTTCACCCCGGCGTGGAACTCGGCACGGCCGAACGGCTGCCGCAGGAAGCTCTCCGGGTGCGGCGCGCAGTCCTCCGCCCAGCGCACGTGGACCTCACCGGTGCCCAGCACCGGCGGCTTCAGCGGCGCGACGGCCCGGCCGATCGCGGCCCAGTCGAGGTCCAGACACGAGTGGTCGGCCGGGGTGATCGCGAACTCGTCCGGCAGCTCCCCCTCCTCGATCGACTCGGTCAGCGCGGCCAGTTCCTCGGCCGCCGCCGCATCACCTGAGACGCCCCGGTCGTGCAGCTCGAACAGGTGGGTGAGCAGTGGCAGCGCGGCGCGGGCATCCCAGTCGCAGGCCTCGCACAGCGAGTCGAAGAGCGCGGGCCAGTCCACGTCCGACTCGCCGTCCCGCCCCTCGCGCGAGGCCAGCAGCCGGGCGACGCTCCGGTCGTGCCGCTCGTCACCGGTGCGCAGGAACGGGTGCAGGTCGACGCCCTCGACGATCGCCCCGTGCCGCACCACCCACAGGTGCAGCACCGCGCCGTACCAGAGCACCAGGTACGCGTCCACGCCACCGCGCCGCTCCAGGCTGGCCCGGACGCTGTCCAGGTCGCCGTAGGCGTGCACGTCCGCGTGCCGGGCGCCGCCCCCGCCGACCGAGAACTCCAGCAGGTAGCAGCTGGGCTGCCCATCCGTGTCCTGGTCCACCTCGGCCCGCTGCACCGTCGACGACATCGCGCACCCCTCCACCGCCTGGTCCCGTCCTCGGGCGGGCAGGCTACGGGGTGGCGTGCGCGGCGGCGAGACCCGTCCCCGGCAGGGACCGGAACCGCAGCCCGAACTCCCGCTCCCACTGGTCGAGCACGGCCAGCTCACCCACCCGGCCCACGTCGTCCAGGAACACCGCCGCGCCGGGCGAGAGCACCGCGCGCAGCACCGGCAGCGCCGGGTAGCGGGCGTGCCGGCCGTCCGGGACGTTCGGGTCGGCCGGCCCGGGGCCGTCCACCAGCAGCAGGTCGACCAGGCCGAACCGCTCCACGTAGCCGGCCACCTCGTCGTGCACCAGCTCCGGCTCGTACCAGGGCTGGCCACCGGGCGCGGCCGGGTGCGGGGCCAGTGGCGCGTACACCACCCTGGCCACGTGGCCGAGGCCCTCCCGGCGCAGCTGGCTGCCCACGAACGCGGCCATCCGCTCGTCGTGCTCCAGGCACAGCAGGTGCCCGAACCCTCGGCGGGCCAGCATCCGGGCCAACAGCACCGACGACGCGCCGCACCCGCACTGCACGGTGACCACGCGGGCGCCGAGCAGCACCTCGTCCAGCACCGCGGTCAACGCGGCCGGGCGCAGGTCGGTGGTCGCGGTCGGCAGGTAGTCGGTCAGCAGCGGGGCGAGTCGGAGCATCGCACCGAGGTCGGCGAGTTCGCCTGCCAGTGACTCGTCCACCCCACCTCCGGTGCTCTCCGCCTATCCCAGTTCGGCCACCGCCCGAACGAGCTGGTCAACCTCCATCGCGTTGGTGTAGTGCGCGAGGCCGAGCCGCACGGCACCGCCGATCTCGCCCACGCCCAACGCCGCGAACACCCCGTGGTGCCCGGGGTCGGCGAACGCGCACACCCCGCGCGCGGACAGGTGCTCGACGGCGTCGGTGGCCTTGACCCCGGCCACAGTAAACGCCAGAGCGGGCACCCGGCGCATCGCGTCGCCGATCACCATAACGTGACGAAGTGATCGCAGTTCGTTAATCAGGTTAGCGAGCAGCCCGGCCTGGTACGCCTTGACCGACCCCAGCGAGGTGAGCAGCCGCTCCCGGCGCGGCCCCACGGCCGCGTCGTCCAGCCCGGCCAGGTAGTCCACGGACGCGACCAGGCCGGCCAGCAGCGGGTAGGGGTGCGGCCCCAGCTCCATCCGGGCCGGGCCGCGCACCCCCGGCTCCAGCGCGCCCGAGGGCAGCCGGTCGAGCATGTCGGCGTCCCGGAAGGCCAGCGCGCCCACGGCCGGCCCGCCCCAGGCGTTGGCCGACACCGCCACCACGTCCGCGCCCAAGGCGGTGAGGTCCAGCGGCACGAACGGCGCGGCGAAGGAGGCGTCCACCACGGACAGGGCGCCGGCCGCGCGCGCGGTGTCGGTGATCTTGCGGACCTCGGGCCGGGTGCCGACCGCACCCGAGGCGGCGGTGACCGCAACCACCTTGGTGCGCTCGGTGACCAGGTCGGTGTACTGCCAGGCGGGCAGCTCGCAGGTCTCGATGTCCACCTCGGCCCACCGGACCGTGGCACCCGCCCGCTGGGCGGCGCGCAGCCACGGCGCGGCGTTGGCCGAGTGGTCCAGCCGCGACACCACGACCTCGTCGGCCAGCAGCCAGCCGTCGGCGAGCGCGTCGGCCAGCCGCTGCAGCAGCACGGCCGAACTCGGTCCGAGCACGACCCCGGCCGGGTCGGTGCCCACCAGGTCGGCGATGGAACGCCGGGCGGCGTCCACGATCGCCTCAGCACGTTGTGATGCGGGGAAGATCCCGCCTGGGCCGGACACGGGGGCGCGCAGCGCGGTGGAAACGGCGGTAGCCACCTGTTCGGGCACCTGCATGCCCGCGGGAGCGTCCAGGTGGATCCAGCCGTCGCCCAGCGCGGGGAACAGCCCACGAACCCGAGCGACGTCGAACGCCATGCCCACACCGTACGGACGACGCCAAACAGCGCGGTGGCCGGGGCGAGGAGTTGATGTCGCGGATGTGACCAGGTCCGCCCGCCCGGGTCGGCGTCGCCGCCCCGGTCAAGGGCAGGATGGAGGGTATGAACGAGCCGAACGAGAACGCTGCCGGCCACGCCGGGCAGGAGCGGCACGTCGTGGTGGTCGGCCCCGACGGAGTGCCGCTGGGCGCTGCCAGCCTGCCCGGCGCGGGCCTGAACGGCGCGGTTGAGGGCGACGAGGGCAGGAACAACAACGAGGTCGCGGACCTGGTCGAGCAGCCGGCCAAGGTCATGCGCATCGGCACGATGATCAAGCAGCTGCTGGAGGAGGTGCGGGCGGCGCCGCTGGACGAGGCGTCCCGCAACCGGCTGCGCGAGATCCACAAGTCCTCCATCCGCGAGCTGGAGCAGGGCCTGGCCCCGGAGCTGCGCGACGAGCTGGAGCGGCTGTCCCTGCCGTTCACCGACGACTCCACCCCCTCGGACGCGGAGCTGCGGATCGCCCAGGCGCAGCTGGTCGGCTGGCTGGAGGGGCTGTTCCACGGCATCCAGACCGCGCTGTTCGCCCAGCAGATGGCCGCCAGGGTGCAGTTGGAGCAGATGCGCGGGCGCGCGCTGCCGCCGGGCGGCGCCGGCGGCGAGGGCGAGGGGCCGCACATCCGGGGCACCGGCCAGTACCTGTGACGGCCTGACCCCTCGGGTGCGCGCCGAGCCCTGAGCGGTACGACCGGTCGGCTTGCCTCCGCCCGGGAACCCGTCGCCCCAGCACGGCGGGCTCCCGGGCGTTGATCACCCCGATGATCACCAAGTCGCCACCCGGAGGAAGCAACCGGCCGGACGGACCGGCTACCAGCGGTAGGCGTATGCCAACCGGCAAGGCATCATCAGAGTGACCGCACCGTGACCGCCCAGCGGCGAGTAGTCCATTGGGCCGCCGGTACCCTCAGTCCTCGTGCAAGCCACCAGCACGATCGAACAGCCCGCAGCACCGCCCGCGTCCGACTCGCGGAGCTGGTCGCGCGCCTTCCGGGACATCAGGGAGGCGTGGGGACAACGTGAACTCTGGGCCCACCTGGGCTGGCAGGACATCAAGCAGCGCTACCGACGATCGGTGATCGGTCCACTGTGGATCACCATCGGCATGGGCAGCACCGCCCTGGCGCTCGGCCTGCTGTACTCACAGCTCTTCGGCCAGGACATCGCCACGTTCCTGCCCTATGTCACGGTCGGGTTCATCATCTGGAACTTCATCCTCGGCTGTGTGGTGGAAGGCACGGACGTCTTCATCGCCAACGAGGGGCTGATCAAACAGCTGCCCGCGCCCATCAGCATCTACGTGCTGCGGATGGTGTGGCGGCAGGTGCTGCTGTTCCTGCACAACCTGATCGTCTACGTCATCGTGCTGGCGATCTTCTTCTCCAGTCTCAGCCACCCGTACTACCTGCAGAACAGCCAGGTCGAGCACCCCGGCCTCGGCCTGGGCATGCTGCTGGCCATCCCGGCCTTCGCCCTGCTGGTGATCAACGGCTCGTGGGTGGCCCTGCTGTTCGGCATCGTGAGCACCCGGTTCCGGGACATCCCGCCGGTGGTCAGCAGCTTCATCAACCTGGTCTTCTTCATGACGCCGATCGTGTGGAGCACCGGTGACCTGACCAAGGTGACCAACGGGACCGGCAGCTGGCGGACCGCCGTGGCCGAGCTGAACCCCATGTACCACTACATCGAGATCGTCCGCGCGCCGCTGCTCGGTCACCAGCAGAGCTGGCACCACTGGGTGGTGGTCGGCGCGCTCACCATCGTGGGCTGGGCGCTGGCGCTGACCGCGTTGCGCAACTACCGTGCCCGCGTCTCCTACTGGGTCTGAGTGAGGCGGCAGCAAGAACATGGTCAGCATCGACGTCTGGAACGCCTCGGTCGACTTCCCGATCTTCGAGGCCAAGTCGCGCTCGTTGAAGAAGCTGGTGCTCGGCAAGGTCGGTGGCAAGATCGCCACCGAGACGAAGATCCCGATCATCGAGGCGCTGCACGACATCTCCATCTCGCTCAAGGAGGGCGACCGGGTCGGCCTGGTCGGCCACAACGGCGCCGGCAAGTCCACGCTGCTGCGCCTGCTGTCCGGCATCTACGAGCCGACCAGGGGGTCCTCCCGGATCGTGGGCAAGGTGGCGCCCGTGTTCGACCTGGGCGTCGGCATGGACCCGGAGATCTCCGGCTTCGAGAACATCATCATCCGGGGCCTGTTCCTCGGCATGAGCCGCAAGCAGATGGAGCAGCGGGTCGACGACATCGCCGAGTTCACCGAGCTGGGCGACTACCTGTCCATGCCGCTGCGCACCTACTCCACGGGTATGCGGGTGCGCCTGGCGCTGGGCGTGGTGACCTCCATCGACCCGGAGATCCTGCTGCTCGACGAGGGCATCGGCGCGGTCGACGCGGCCTTCCTGAACAAGGCCAGAGACCGGCTGGTCGACCTGGTCAAGCGATCGGGTCTGCTGGTCTTCGCCAGCCACTCCGACGAGTTCCTGATGGAACTGTGCAACTCGGCGATCTGGATGGACGAGGGCAAGGTCAAGATGCACGGCAGCCTGCGCGAGGTGCTCACCGCCTACAAGGGCAAGGACCCGTACGAGAACCTCAGCCCGGAGATGCTGGAACGGCTCGGCGAGGCGCCGGCGTTCGCCGGCAACGGTGGCGGCGATAACGGATGAGCGTGAACCTGCCCAAGGGTGCGGTGGTGGCCGTGGTGGTCACCCGCCACCGCACCGAGCTGCTCGCCGAGTCGCTGAAGGTGATGGCCGCCCAGACCCGGGTGCCCGACCACCTGGTCGTCGTGGACAACGGCGCCGACCAGCCGGCCCGCGAGGTCGTGGAACAGTGCGCCATCCCGTCCACCTACCTGCTGTCCCAGCGCAACCTGGGCGGCGCCGGCGGGTTCGCCCTCGGCATGCTGCACGCGCTGGCGCTGGGCGCGGAGTGGATCTGGCTCGGCGACGACGACGGCCGCCCGGCCGACGAGACCGTGCTGGCCACGCTGCTGGAGGAGGCCAGGGCCCGCAACCTGGCCGCGGTGTCGCCGGTGGTGGCCAACATCGAACGGCCGCAGACGCTGGCCTTCCCGCTGCGCCGGGGCCTGACCTGGAAGCGCGGCACCGACGAGCTGGGCAACGACTTCCTGCCCGGCATCGCCTCGCTGTTCAACGGCGCGCTGTTCCGGGCCGCCGCCCTGGACATCGTGGGCGTGCCCGACTACCGGCTGTTCTTCCGCGGCGACGAGGTGGAGATCCACCGCCGGTTGCAGCGCAGCGGGCTGCCGTTCGGCACCACCCTGCGCGCCACCTTCCTGCACCCGGACGGCTCGGCCGAGTTCAAGCCCATGCTCGGCGGGCGGTTCCACGCGCAGGACCCGGAGAACGAGATCAAGCGGTACTACACCTACCGCAACCGGGGCTACCTGCTGTCCCAGCCCGGCATGCGCAAGCTCGGCCTGCTGGAGGTGTTCCGGTTCGGCCTGTACTTCGTCGGCGTGCGGCGCGACCCCAAGGCGTTCGTGGAGTGGCTGCGCCTGGTGCGCCAGGGTCAGCGGGAACGCTTCTTCCGCAAGTGAGAACCGGAGTGTGGTCCACTGTGGACCCCTCTGACGGCGGCTGGGCGGCCGGACTGTCCGCCCAGCGCTGAAAATCTCCGCCAACGGTGAACCCGCGTTGCCGGTCCGGTCCGGCTGCGCTTGGGTTGGGGCATGAGCGATTCCAAGAAGGCACTGGTACTGCACCTGGCCGGGGTGGCCAACCCGGTCCTGGTGGCACTGGCCGAGTCCGCGGCCGAGGACCTGCCCGGCAAGCTGGAGCAGTGGGTGCGCTCCGGCGAGGTGCGCGCCATCCCGACCGAGGACGGCGGCTCGTTCGTGGTCAACTTCGGTCAGGTGGCCACCGCCCACGTGGAGGACGCCGCCCCGCACGGCCACCTCTACGGCAAGCCCTCCCGCCGCCCCGCCGGCCTGGCCGCGCACTGATCCGGCGGTCGACCGTGGTCCCGTCCCGGGTGGGGTGAGCCGACCGGCGCCCCGCCCGACGGGCCGGCGTCACCTCAGCCGGTCCCGCTGTCCGCCGGCGGCTTGAGCCGTTCCTTGCCCGCCAGATCGAACCAACAGGGCGCGCCCGGGTAAGGCCCTTCACCACTTTTGATCATCTCTTCCACCCGCTTCTCGACCCAGGCCGCAGCTTCTTCGGGCGTACCCTCGGTCCAGGGATGGAAGTACCCTTGCCGGTCAGTCCTTCCGGTTATCAGAAAACCTTCTCGCACCAGGTCAGCAGCGGCACTCCCCGCCGCCCTGAAAGCTGGTTCCACGTCAGACCGCTGTCCCCTCGGCCAACCGGTCGAACAGCACTGCCGCGGCCGAGAAATCCGAGCGGCTGCTGCCTTCACCGACCACCAGCAGGATTTCGGACACCTCGCGGGCGCGCTCCTGAACAGAATCCAGATCCTTGGCATTCTGCTCCGCCAGATCGAGAACCTGACGAATCCGCGCGATCACGTCGGCTGACGACGCCACAGCCCCCCCCGTCCGCCAATCCCCCGCGACGAGTCCGCCAGGCACCGCCATCACCGGAAATCACTCTTTCGAGCAACCACCGGTCGCCGGGTTCACCTGGCTGGTCAGTTCACCAGGCCGTGGCGGTAGGCGTAGACCACCGCCTGGACGCGGTCGCGGAGGCCGAGTTTGGCGAGGATGCGGGACACGAAGGTCTTGACGGTCTCCTGGCTGATCACCAGGGCCGCGGCGATCTCGCTGTTGGACAGGCCGTCCGCGATGAGGCGGAGCACCTCCAGTTCGCGCGGGGTCAGCGGGACCTCGCGCGGGGTGTCCTTGGCCGGCCGGATGCGGGCGGCGTACCTGCCCACGAGCTGGCGGGTCACCTCGGGGTCCAGCAGGGCCGCGCCCGTGGCCACGGTCCGAATGCCGTTGAGCAGGTGGGGCGGTGGCGCGTCCTTGAGCAGGAAGCCGCTCGCGCCCGCGCGCAGCGCCTCGTAGACGTACTCGTCCAGGTTGAACGTGGTCAGCACGAGCACCTTGACGGGTTCCGGCACGCCGGAGCCGGCCAGCCGGCGGGTGGCCTCGATGCCGTCGAGGATCGGCATGCGCACGTCCATCACCACGACGTCCGGGCGCAGTCGGCCGGCGAGGTCCACGGCGGCCTGCCCGTCCCCGCACTCGCCCACCACCTCCAGGTCGGGTTGCGCGTCGATGATCGTCACCAGACCGGTGCGGATCAGCATCTGGTCGTCGCAGACCAGGACCCGGGTCGGTGCGGTCATGACCGGCTCCCGCTGGGGATGCGCGCCCGCACGACGAAGCCGCCGCCCTCCTGCTGGCCCGCGCTGAACTCGCCGCCCAGCACGTCGACCCGTTCGCGCAGACCGGCGAGGCCCCGTCCGCTCCCGCCGGGGGACCCGGACCGGGAGCTGGAACCGTCCGTGCTGACCGCCACGGTGATCTCGCGTTCACCGTGGTGCACCGCCACCGAGGTGCGGCTGCCGTGGGCGTACTTGAGGGCGTTGGTCAGGGCCTCCTGCACGACCCGGTAGGCCACCAGGTCGGCGCTGCCGGTCGACTCCGCCGGCGTGCCCTCCTCGGTGAACTCCACCGGCTGCCCGGCCTTGCGCGTCTGCTCCACCAGCGTGCGCAGTCCGCCGAGCGTCGGTGTCCTCGGTTCGGTGCCGTGGTCGGGGTTGAGCAGTTCGAGCAGGTGCCGCAGGTCGGTGATGGCCCGGCGGCCGGTGTCGGTGATGGCGCTCAGGGTCTGGTCGAGGCGGTCGGGGACGGCGGTCAGGTACCGCGCCGCCTCGGCCTGCACGACCATCGCGGTCACGTGGTGGGTCACCACGTCGTGGAGTTCGCGGGCGATGCGGGTGCGCTCGGCGGCGCGGGTGTCCTCGGCGACGCGGCGGCGGCGTTCGGCTTCCGCGATCCGGGAGGACCGCAGCCCCGCCCCGATGCCCCACAACACGGCCAGCGCCAGGTAGAACGTCACGAACTCGCTCACCGACTCGGCGCCATTGCCGACCTGGTAGAGCGCGACGGCCAGCACCACGTACGCCGCGGAGAACACCAGCGCGGTGGTGCGGCGGCCGCGTTCCAGGTGGGCCCCCACGCTCACCAGCGCGATGGGCAGCGCGATGCCCGCGAGCGAGTGGTAGCCGCGGAGCTGGTCGACGGCGAAGCCGAGCGACACCAGGGCCAGGCACACCACCGGCCACCGCCGGCGCACCGCCAGCGGGAGGCACTCGACGGCGATCGCCGCGACGGCCAGCGCGTCGAAGGGGCGGCCAGGCAGGTCACCCACCTGCGTCCCCTGGTTCTGCAGGGTCGGCAGGAACGACGCCGCCAGGATCAGCACCCCGAACGGGAGATCCCGAACCGTGACGTGGAACCCGCGCCACAGCTCCAGGGCGCGCCGACGATCCATCACTGGGCGAGTGTAGTGGCGGCGACAACCTGGGCGGCGCGCCGACGACGGGGCACCATGCGGCCACGCCGGTGGGCCACCCACAGGAACACGATCGTCGCCAACACGCAGAACAGCACCGCGTACAGGCTGCCCTCGGGACCGAACGCGCCACCGGTGATCGGCGCGGGGCCGGACATCGTGGCGTTGAGCAGGCCCTGCGGGGTGCCGTTGCCCGAGACCACGGTGCTGAAGACGCCGCCAGCGGCGAAGTTCCAGCCGAAGTGCAGGCCGATCGGCACCCACAGGCTGCGGGTGGCGGCGTACGCGGCGGCGAGCATGCCGCCGGCCTCGATCGCGATGGCGATGGCACCCCACACGGTGGCGTCCGGGTTGAACAGGTGCGACAGGCCGAACAGCACACCGGTCAGCACCAGCGCGATCCACGTGCCGGTGCGCTGCTCGATGATCCGGAACAGCACGCCGCGGAACAACAGCTCCTCGGTCACGGCGGCGGCGGCCATGAAACCGAACAGCCCCACCGCGCCCGGCACCGTGCCCAGGCCGTGCACCTGGTAGTACCCGAGGAAGGTGATGTTCGCGATGACCGCCCCGAACAGCGCGACCCCGAGCACCGTCCCCCAACCGATCCTGAACCCGGCGCCCTTGCCCGCCAGTTCCGCGACCGGGCGACGCTCGGTCCGCCGCACCACCCACCTGTAGCCGAGCACCGCGAGCACGGCGGTCAGCACACCGACGGCGGCCGTGATCCACGGGTTCGCCTGCACGGCGGCCGCGCCCTGGCTGCCGATCATGGCGATCGCCACGACGACCAGCAGCTGCCACACCAACCTCATGAGAACTCCTTCGCCAGATCCGCGGCACCACCACCGCGACCACGAAGAACGCTATGGATCTGGCGGCCCGAAATCGTCACCGCGCAGTGGACACCTGCGCGTAGCTCGCACGGGGGACAAGGCCGCCAGAACACCGGCAGGCATCCCGGTTGGGCACCGGTGTCGCGGCCGCCCACGTCCCGTCGCGCGGCGGGGCCACCGGCCAGATGACCTCGCTGTCACCCACATGGCCCTGCCTGAACGTGCAACTCGCGGGGTTTGCACAGTCAACTCGCGCGGTGGCGGAGGGGTGTGGGGGTCTGGGCTGTCCCACGGGTAGGGAGAGATCGACGGTGATGGGGCCAACGTGGTGAAGTTTGCACCTGTCGTTGGGGGTGGGGACGATACTTCGCAGTAGGTTTCCGCCCGTCCGCCGTCCGTCTGGAGGTTGATCGCCGATGCCCGCGCCCGTTCCGGTGAACCGTCGTGGATTCCTCAGCGCCGCCGGCATGGCCGCGTTGGCCGCTGGGCTGGGCGGGCCGCTGCTCGCCGCCTGCGGCTCCAACACCGGGCGCGGCAACAGCAGCGGCAACGGCGGCGGGATCAGCCAGTGGTACCACGCCTACGGCGAGGCCGGGGTGCAGCAGGCGGTGGAGCGCTACGCCAAGGCGTACCAGGACGCGACCGGCAAGTCGGTGAGCGTGCAGTGGAACCCCGGCGACTACGACTCCAAGCTGGCCACCTCGCTGCTGTCCGGCGGCGGGCCGGACGTGTTCGAGTCGACCCTGTCGGTGGCCAGGGTGCGGGCCGGCCAGGTGGTGCCGCTGGACGACGTGATCGCGCCGGCCAAGGACGACTTCACCGCCACCATCCTGGCCACGCACACCGTGGACGGCCAGGTGTACGGCATCCCGCAGGCCGTGGACACGCAGATGCTGTTCTACCGCAAGAGCATGCTCGACGCCGCCGGCATCACCCCACCGTCCACTGTGGATGAACTGGTCGACGCGGCCCGCCGGTTGACCACCGACAAGGTCAAGGGGCTGTTCGCCGGCAACGACGGCGGCGCGGCCACGCTGGGCGGGCCGTCGCTGTGGTCGGTCGGCCTGGACTACGTGACCCCCGACCACAAGCCCGGCTTCGACGACCCGGCCGCGGCCACCGCGCTCGGCAAGCTGCGCGAGCTGTACACCAGCAACAGCATGCTGCTCGGCGCGGTCAAGGACTGGGCCGAGCCGGACGCGTTCATCCAGGGCCTGGTGGCCTTCCAGTGGACCGGGCTGTGGGCGGTGCCCGCCGTGCAGCAGGCGCTCGGCGACGACTTCGGCGTGCTGCCCTGGCCCAAGCTCACCGACGCGGGCGCGCCGTCCGTGCCGGTGGGCGCGTTCGGCGCCATGGTCAACGCCAAGAGCCAGCACGTGGACGACGCCAAGGCGTTCGTGAAGTGGCTGTGGGTGGACAGGACCGAGTACCAGGAGGACTTCAACCTGGCCTACGGCTTCCACATCCCGCCGCGCGCCAGCCTGGCCGACAAGGCCGACAAGCTCAAGACCGGGGTGGCCGCTGACTCGGTGCGGTTCGTCCGCGACCACGGCAAGGCGTCCAACCCGGTGGACTGGACCCAGGGCGCGCGCACCGCGTTCCTGGACGCGGTGTCCAAAGTGGTGCGTGAGGGCGCCGACCCGGCCACCGAGATCCGCGCGGCCGCGCAGAAGGCGCAGGACGAACTGACCCGGCTGTACAGCTGACACGGCAACGGGGGTGGGGCGGATGAGCGGGGTCGCCGGGGACGGGCGCACGGCGCCGGCCAGCGCGCGGCGGCGCACCGGGGTGCGCGGCAACACGCTGGCGTTCTGGTTGTTCGTCGGGCCGTTCGCGATCGGGCTGGCCGTGTTCGTGTACCTGCCGATCGGCTGGAGCGCGCTGCTCAGCTTCTTCGACGCCTACAACACGGTCACCCCGAGCACGTTCGTCGGCCTGGACAACTACGTGGACATGCTCACCGAGGGGCCGTTCCTGCGCAGCCTCGGCACGTTCAGCCTGTTCGCGCTGTTCATCGTGCCGCTGACGTTCGTGCTGTCGCTGGCGCTGGCCCTGCTGGTCAACCAGGTGGGGTTCGCGCGCACGTTCTTCCGCTCGGTGTTCTTCTTGCCCACCGCCTGCTCCTACGTGGTGGCCGCGCTGATCTGGAAGCTGTCCATCTTCAACGGCGTGCGCTACGGCCTGGCCAACACCGTGCTCGGCTGGTTCGGGGCGGACAGCATCGCGTGGACCGGTTCCACCAACCCGCCGTGGTACTGGCTGGTGCTGGTCACCCTGCGGCTGTGGCTGCAACTGGGCTTCTACATGATCCTGTTCATCGCCGGCCTGCAACGCATCCCGCAGCACCTCTACGAGGCCGCGTGGATCGACGGCGCCTCGCCCGGCTGGCAGACCTTCCGGCACGTCACCCTGCCGCAGCTGCGCACCACGTCGGTGGCGGTGCTGCTGCTCACCCTGATCGCCGCCTACCAGGCGTTCGACGAGTTCTACAACGTGCTGGGCACCGCCGACGGCTACCCGCCGTTCGCCCGGCCGCCCCTGGTGTACCTGTACTACTCGGCGCTGGGCAGCGGCGGCCAGGACTTCGGCCACGGCAGTGCCGGCGCGGTGCTGCTGGCCCTGCTGATCGCCCTGGTGACCCTGTTGCAGGGCAAGGTGTTCGGCTTCACCAGGCGGGAGGACTGAGCAATGGGCGACGGCGCGCCGCACGTGCACCGGCCGGTCGGCTACCACCGCACCCCGGCCGGCGTGATCGGGTCGGTGGCCCGCTACCTCGCGCTGGCGGTGGCGGCGGTGCTCTTCCTGCTGCCGTTCTACCTGCTGGTGCGCAACGGGTTGGCCACCGAGCGGGAGATCACCGCACCGGACTGGCAACTGGTGCCGGAGACCTGGCACTGGGAGAACTTCGCCGAGCTGTTCGGCGACCCGGCCGTGCCCATGGTGCGCAGCCTGGTCAACTCGGTCGTCGTGGCCGTGCTGCAGACCCTCGGCCAGCTGTTCTTCTGCTCGCTGGCCGGCTACGGCCTGGCCCGCATCCCCTACCGGCACGCCAACAAGGTGTTCTACGCGGTGGTGGCCACGCTGATGATCCCGGCGGCGGTGACGTTCGTGCCGAGCTTCGTGGTGGTGTCCACCCTGGGCTGGCTCAGCGACCTGCGCGGCCTGGTCATCCCCGGGTTGTTCAGCGGGTTCACCACGTTCCTGTTCCGCCAGTACTTCCTGAACTTCCCGCGCGAGCTGGAGGAGGCCGCGCGCATCGACGGCCTGGGCCACTGGGGCACCTACTGGCGGGTGGTGGTGCCCAACTCGCTGAACTTCTTCGCCGCGCTGGCGGTGATCTCGTTCATCGGCAGCTGGAACGCGTTCCTGTGGCCGCTGGTGATCGCCCAGGACGAGTCCTCCTGGACCATCCAGGTGGCGCTGTCCACGTTCCTGACCGCGCAGCGCATCAACGTGCACGAGCTGTTCCTGGCCGCGCTGGTGTCCATCCTGCCGCTGGTGCTGGTGTTCGTGGCGCTGCAGCGCTACCTGGTGCGCGGGGTGACCGAGACCGGCATCAAGGGATAGTCACCCGCTCGCCGATCAGCTCACCGAAATGCCCGATTCAGGCTGGTTCTTCCGGGCCGGGCATGGCTGTCCGTGATCGGCGGATGGAGTAGCCGTCACCCGGTTTGCCCTGCCGGCCGAGAGCTACTCCGGCGTAGTGTCACTGCCACGCTCGGCCCGGCCGGGCAGGTCAAGACCCCACCCAGGGGCGTCCTGCCCGCTCAGTTTCGCCTCGGCCGGCGCGGTGTTCCGTGGCCCACCAGTCGTCGACCTGGCCGCCTCGGCCGGTCTGGTGCCACGGCACGCAACGTGCGAGGTGGACACGGTCTTGGGCACCGAAGGACACGGCGTGGCCGGTGCGGGGCGGCGCCCCGGCGAGCCGCGGGCATGGCTGCTGCGCGGCCTGGTCGTGGTCGTTCCCGCCGATCTGGCCGGCGCGTGGGCGGACGCCCTCGGCGCCCGCGCTGCGGCCGCGCCCCCGGCCACACCGCTGACCCTCGATCCCGGCCCGCTGTGGGCGCAGCTGCTGCTGGTGGGCGCCACCGGGATCATCGCCGTGGTGGTCGCCATGCTGGCGCTGCTGATCCGGCTGCGCGACCGGGACACGACAACCAGCCAGGCCGGCCGGCCACCGCGGTCCACGCCGACCGCACCGGCCCGCCAGCCCCGCCAGGTCGGACAAGCCGGGCAGGCCGGGCAGGCCGGGCAGCCCAGCGCCTTCGGCCCGACCCGGCCGGCCGGCCAGCGCCCCCGACCCGGCCAGCACCCGCCGCCCGGCCCCGTCCCCACCGGCCGGCCCCGGCCCGCGGCCACCGCGCCGCGCCCGGCCACCCGGCAGCACACCCCGCTCCCAGCACCCCGCCAGCCAGCACCGGCCCGCCAGCCAGCACCGGCGCAGCAGCCAGCACCGGCGCAGCCGGCACAGCCGGGGGCGGCGACACGGCGGCACCAGCCCCGGCACGGCCCGGGCGCGCGGCGGCACGGCGGTGCCCAGACCACCGTGACCGACCTGCTGCGGCGGGTCCGGCAGGAACGCCAGGCGGTGCAGGAGCAGCGGGCCCGCCAGGGGCGGCCGGACCGGCCCCGCTGGTGGGAGGTGATGACCGCGGACACCGACGAGATCCCGGTGTGGCGCGGCGTGAAGTCCGATGTGGACGAATACCCGACGGTGCCGACGGTCCGCCGCTACCGGTTCGGCTGGGCACACCGGGGCACACTGTCCACTGAGGACTGGGAACGGCAGGATTCCGCGCCCACCGCGCCGATCCTGCCCGGTATCGGCACCGTCCACATCAGAATCAGCAGCCGGCCGGCACCGTAGTCGGCGGACAGCCGGCCGAAACGCCGGCGGGGCCGGACCACCCGATCGCAGGTGGCCCGGCCCCGCCGGAACGATCTCGTGCGGCCCTCAGGCCGGCCGCTCAGTTCTCGAAGACCTTGCGCCAGGACTCCACCGAGGTCAGCTCGGGCATGGCGTCCCGGTAGGCCTTGCGGATCCGCGGCCACTCCTGGACCAGCCGCCGGTAGTTGCGCAGCGCCTGGTTGGCCAGCTGCCGGAAGATGACCGGGTCGCGGCGGCGGAACGCCACGCCACTGCCCTCGGCCGTGGACACGGTGGCGCTGTCCAGGTTGCCGAGCAGGAACCAGCGGGCGTTGGCGGCCGGCACGTTGATCTGCGGGTGGGCCGCGGCCGACTCCTCGGGCCGGCGCAGGTTGTGCACCAGGGCCTTGGACGCGCGGGCCGCGATCACCACCGGGTTGACCGGCGGCTTGAGCATCTGCTCGGCGCGCACCATGTCGAAGGTGGGCGTGGGGAACTCCCGCGCCGAGGGCAGCACCTGCGCGTCCGCGTACTGGTCGCGCAGCGCCCGCACCTCGGGCAGGGCCGTGCGCAGCGAGTCGAACAGCTTGTCCGGGCCGGCCAGGAAGTCCTCGATGGCCTTCTGCTGCACGGCGACCGTGGAGTACTCCATGGACAGCAGGTGCCGCAGCGACAGCTTCAGGCCCTGCTTGAGCAGGGTGGTGCGGACGTCGTACGGGCTGTGCATGGCGGCCATGATCAGCCGGTTGCGCAGGTGGAAGTAGGCGGTCCAGTCGGTGGAGTCGTTCTTGTCCGTCCACGGCATGTGCCACACGGCCGAGCCGGGCAGGGTGACCGTGGGGTAGCCGTGCTCCAGCGCGCGCAGCGAGTACTCGGAGTCGTCCCACTTGATGAACAGCGGCAGCGGCAGGCCGACCTGGCGGATGACCTCACGCGGGAACAGGCACATCCACCAGCCGTTGTAGGTGGCGTTGATGCGGGTGTGCAGCTCCGGGGTCTCGCGCAGCGACTCCTCGCCGAAGTCGTGGTCGGTGACCGCGCCGGGCGCCGGCCGCCACACGCACTCCTTGAGGTCGACGACCTCGCCCATGCTGTGCAGCCGGGCCCGCGCCTGCAGGTTGAGCATCTGGCTGCCGACGATGATCGGCTGGCTGGAGGCCCTGGCGAAGGCGTTGGCCCGCAGCAGCGCGTCCGGCTCCAACCGGATGTCGTCGTCCATCAGCATGATCTGCTCGACGTCGGTGTGCTCCAGCGCCTCGTACAGGCCGCGGGTGAACCCACCGGAACCACCCAGGTTGTCCTGCTCGATGACCTGGAGCTTGTCGCCGAGCAGCTGGGCCGCCTTGTCGAAACCCTCCACCTCGCGGACCTTCTTGGGCCCCTGGTCGGCGACGAAGATCTTCTCCACCACGTCCAGCACGGCCGGGTCGTCGGCCAGCGCCTGCAGCGCGATCACGCAGTCGACCGGGCGGATGGTGGTGGTGCCGATGGCCAGCCGCTGCCTGGGCAGCTCCTGCTCGGTGGTCCAGGCGGCTTCCTTGATCTCCAGGGTGGAGTCGTCGGTGAACACGTCGAACCACACCCAGCCGCCATCCTCGAACGGCGCCAGGCTGATCCGCAGTTCCAGGTGGGTGGCCTGCTTGGTGGCGCGCACCGGGTGGCCCTGCAGGTGCACGATGTCGCCGCTGGGCTTGGACCGGTACACGTCGATCCGGCCGGCGCCGCGCACGCTCATGCGCAGCACGACCTCCTCGATGCGGGTCCACCGCTTCCAGTAGCTGGCCGGGAAGGCGTTGAAGTAGGAGGCGAAGGACACCTTGGCCGAGGTGGGGATGGTGACCGAGCGCCGCGAGGACACGTGGCTGTGCACGTTCTCCGGCTCGTCCAGGTACAGCGGTCGGACGTCCAGCGGGTCCTCGTCACGCGGCAGGATGACCCGCTGCAACACCTTGTTCGGGTCGATCGCGGCGGCCCGGCCGGCCACCCGCATCGACGTGACGTCACTCGGCTTGCTGTCCGGAGCGCCCTGGACGGGCCCTGTGCTCGACGCGTCGATCTTGCTGCCCTGTTCGGTCACGTGATTCCTCCAGCAAACCGGCTACCGCGCGCCGGCTGATCCATGGTCGGCGGTGACTCAACGTGTTGTTGTCATGGAGCGCAGCACAGTCGAGGAGACTGGCGCAACCACACGAAAGATGAAGAAACGTGCGATCAGCAAGCGCGTCTCGCGACTTCATGTTATCGACAACGCCCCGGTGCCGCCGCCCGGGTGTTCCGGGTCCTGATTTCCCCGGGGATGACCACTGGTGAACCAGCACAGCGGTCACCCCCGGGGAGCGATCGGTCAGCCAGGCCCGACGCCTCAGTCGTCCAGCGAGCCGTCCAGCGCCCGGCCCTCGGTCAGGTGCGGGGCGATCTTGTTGTCGAACATGCTCAGGGCCGACCCGATGGCCATGTGCATGTCCAGGTACTTGTAGGTGCCCAGCCGACCGCCGAACAGCACGTTGCGCTCCTTGGCCTCCTGCTTGGCCAGTTCGCGGTAGCGCTCCAGCTTGGCCCGGTCCTCGCTGGTGTTGATCGGGTAGTACGGCTCGTCGTCGTCGTTGGCGAACCGCGAGTACTCCCGCACCACCACGGTCTTGTCCGTCGGGTACTCCCGCTCCGGGTGGAAGTGGCGGAACTCGTGGATGCGGGTGTAGGGCACGTCCTCGTCGGCGTAGTTCATCACCGGGGTGCCCTGGAAGTCACCCACCGGCAGGACTTCCTGCTCGAAGTCCAGGGTGCGCCAGCCCAGCTTGCCGGCGGAGTAGCCGAAGTACTGGTCCAGCGGCCCGGTGTAGATGACCGGGGTGCCGGCCGGGATCTGGTCGCGAACCTCGAAGAAGTCGGTGTTCAGCCGCACCTCGATGTTGTCGTGGTCGGCCATCTTCTTCAGCCACGCCGTGTACCCGTCGACCGGCAGCCCCTCGAACGTGTCGTTGAAGTACCGGTTGTCGAAGTTGTAGCGGACCGGCAGCCGGGTGATGTTGGCCGCCGGCAGCTCGGTGGGGTCGGTCTGCCACTGCTTGGCGGTGTAACCCCGGAAGAACGCCTCGTACAGCGGGCGTCCGATCAGCGAGATGCCCTTCTCCTCGAAGTTCTTCGCGTCCTTCGAGTCGATCTCGCCGGCCTGCTCGGCCACCAGTGCGCGTGCCTCGTCCGGCGTCATGTACCGGCCGAAGTACTCGCAGATGGTGGCCAGGTTCACCGGCATCGGGTAGACCCGGCCCTTGTAGATGGTGAACACGCGGTGCTGGTAGTTGGTGAACTCGGTGAACTGGTTGACGTACTCCCAGACCCGCTTGTTCGAGGTGTGGAACAGGTGCGCACCGTAGCGGTGCACCTCGATACCCGTTTCCGGTTCGGGCTCGGAGTACGCGTTTCCGCCGATGTGCGCACGGCGTTCCAGCACCAGCACCCGCTTGTCGAGTTGGCTGGCGACCCGCTCCGCGACCGTGAGGCCGAAGAAGCCGGATCCAACAACGATCAGGTCATAGCCCGAGAAGCTCACGGCGACTCAGGTTACCCGGGCAGGCTGGCCGACCCGAACCGACCGTGTCCGCGTCGGCGCACGCGCGTGACCACCGCCAGCACCAGCGCGGCCAGCAGTGCGAACGCCCCCGAGGCCAGCCCGAACGTCAGGCCGCGCGGCTCCCAGGTCAGCGTCAGGTCACCGCCGTCGATGCCGGGTGGCAGGTCGACCACGAGCAGTCCGGCCGGTCCCTCGTGGGTGGGCACCGGCGTGCCGTCGACCGTGGCCTGGTAGCCGGGCCAGGCCAGGCGGGCGAACGCCAGCTGCGCCGGCTGGTCACCGGTGCGGCTGAACCGGACGGTCTCGCGCCGGTCGTCGGTGGAGCCGTTGTCCAGGATGGTGACGTTGTCCGAGTTCCAGGACAGCCGGCCGGACGGCCAGGGCAGCGAGTCGACCCGCTGGAGCACGGTGGCCACCCGGTCCTGCTGGGTGATCCGCCAGCCCGCCGGCACCGTGGGGTTGGGGATCAGCAGCCGGTCGATCACCACGGTCTCCAGCCGCAGCAGGTCCAGCAGCTGCGCGCCGGCCAGCTCGGTGGGGCGTTGCAGCGCGTACCAGGAGTTGGCGCAGGTGCTGCCCTGGTAGCCCATGCACACCGTGTCGGAGAACGAGCGGAAGCCCATGCCGGTGTAGGAGCCGACCATGTCCACGCCGGCCACCAGGTCGACGTTGCCGAACAGGAAGGTCTTCCTGGCCTGCTCGGCGTCCGGGCGGGTCGGCAGGTTGGCCTGGAACACGTCGGCGACCTGGAAGGTGGTGCCCTTGTAGTGCGAGGCCACCTCCTTCAGCTCCGGGATGGAGCGGGAGAAGCCGTAGTTGGCCACGTCCCGGTTGAACGGGAACCACAGCACCTGCAGCGCCAGCGCGATCGCGGTGACCAGCGTGATCACCGGGTAGACCAGGCGCAGCGCACTGCGCCGGGTGAGCAGCACCACCACGGCGGTGGCCACGCCGAGCAGCGCCAGCGACACCAGGTGGCGGCGCCAGCCGAACGGCTGCGTGGCGAACGCCAGCCAGCCGTTGACCACCAGGACCAGCCCGGTGACCAGCGCCCGGACCCGCACCCGGTCGGTGCGCAGGCCGGCGCTGAGCAGCACCGCGAACACCACGCCCAGCGCCAGGTAGATGACCTCCACGTGGCGCAGCGGGAAGCGGAACATCCACAGGTCGGACGGGCCGACGGCGAACAGGCAGTAGCCGGCGGCCACCACGAACACGCCGAGCAGGCCGCGCCAGCGCGCGCGCAGCACCCGCCAGTTCAGCCACGGCAGCAGCGGCACCACGAACCAGGCGAAGTACATGCCTGGCACGGCCAGCTTGTTGGCGGAGAACCCGTCGATCATGGGTTCGTGGCTGGGGATGGCCAGGTTGAGGAAGTCGCTGAGCTGCGGCGTCATCCGGCCGGTGCTCATGAAGCCCTGGTTGGTGCGCCAGGTCACGTCCGCGTTGCCGAGCAGCGGCAGGAACACCAGCGGCACGACCAGGCCGATCAGCACGCCGACCACCAGCAGCCGCAGCACCGAGCGGCGGTCCTCGCCGACCGGCAGCAGCGCGGCCAGCCGGCCGGACCGCCGCGCCTGACCGGACCCACCAGCGCCGGACCCGCCGGCGCCGGACCCACCAGCGCCGGCAGCGCTCGTCGCCTCGGCGGTCTCGGCGGTCTCGGTGCGGCGGGACCGCCAGCCGCGGAACCAGAACTCCACGATCAGCGCGAACAGCACCGCGCACACGCCGAGCACGCCGTACGGGTTGCCGCTGGTCACGGCCAGGCCACCGAACAGGAACGCCCACAGCGGGTTGGCCACGCCCCTGGCCAGCCGCCGGGCCATCCACCACAGGTAGGGCAGCGTGGTGAAGGCGATCAGCCCGCCCGCCCACAGCGAGGTGTCGTAGAACAGGGTGAAGCCGGAGAACGGCAGGGCGATGGCCACCACGGCGGCCGGCCCCCGCTTGGCGCCGTACTCCCTGGTCAGCAGGTAGGTGCCGAGCGCGAGCAGCACCAGGAACTCGGTCTTGAGCACCAGCGCGGCCAAGGCCAGGTCGGAGAACTGGGCGACCAGCAGGTAGTTGGCCACGTTGACCGGGTTCCACACGCCGAACAGCGCCTCGGCGGAGAAGTTGCCGCCCATCCAGGAGTCGGCGTTGAACAGCACCGGCCACTCCCCGGCCATCAGCCGCTGGCCGAGGAAGTGCCAGGTGGGCATGAACTGCACCGCGCTGTCGTCCCAGATGTAGAACAGCCGGTTGCGCAGGAACGGCAGCTGGGCGAGCACCGCGACGGCCACGCAGACCAGGGCGCCGACGCCGAGCCCGGTGAGCCGGGAGTTGCCCGGCCGGTCGGCTGTGGCCTCGGGTGAGGTGTCGGCCGCCGACGTCGCGGTGGCCGGATCGGACACGGTGGTCACGGCTGGGGCTCCCGTTCTGGCACGAGGGTCTCGGCCGCCCCGGTGGGCTTGCGGCGGCCGGTCATCAGCAGCTGCGTGGCCACGAACGTGATCGGGATGGCTGCCAGCGCGGCCACCAGCGACGCGATCTCCTGGTTCATGTGGACCCACTCGACCAGCACGTACAGGCCGGCCGTCTGGATAACCAGGTTGCTCACGGTGGTCAGCGGGAACAGCAGGAACGTCCGCAGCGTGGGCTTGGTGCGGAAGGTGAAGTAGCAGTTGAGGAAGTACGACCCGATCATGGCCAGCACGAACGCGAGCAGGTGCGCGAACAGGTACGGCAGGGCCAGCAGGAACAGCCGGTACAGGCAGTAGTACGTGGCCGTGTTGATCACGCCGACCACGCCGAACCGCACGATCCGGCCCCAGGGCAGGGCGGTGCGCAGGTTCACCGGACCGACTGCTCCGCGCCGGCGGCCACCGCGTCGGCCGAGCTGTCCTGGTCCGCCGGGCGCACCCCGTTCTGGTCGTGCTGGTCGTGCTGCCCCGCCGGACCGCCCTGGTCGTCCTGACCGCTCTGGCCGGCCGGCTCGGCCTGGTCGGCGGCTGCCCCGGCCGGGCCGCCGAAGGCCGCGGCACCCCTGGGCGCGGTGTCGTTGGGGTCGGAACTGCTGGCGATCATCAGGCCAAGCGGCACGGTCACCGGGGTGTGCTCCGGCCCGCTGGACTCCTTGACCAGGAAGTGCGGGCGCTGCTTGGACTCGTAGTAGATGCGGCCCAGGTACTCGCCGATCACGCCGAGGAACAGCAGCTGCAGGCCGCCGAGGCCGAGCACGCCGGACATGATGGTGACGTAACCGGGCGAGGTGACGCCGTTGGTGAGGGCCTGGAAGATCACCCACGCCACGTAGCAGAACGCCACCAGGGTGACCAGTCCGCCCAGGTAGACGGCGGCGCGCAGGGGCTTGTTGTTGAACGAGATGACGCCGTCGATGCCGTAGTTGAGCAGCTTGCGGAAGGTCCACTTGGTGGTGCCTTCCTGGCGGGCCACGTTCTCGTAGTCGATGGTGGCGGTGTCGAAGCCGATCCAGGAGAACAGGCCCTTGGAGAAGCGGTTGTACTCGCCGAGCGAGAGCAGCGCCTGCACGGCGCGGCGGGTGAGCACGCGGAAGTCGCCGACGCCGTCCTCCAGCTCGACGTCCACCACCTTGTTGATCATGCGGTAGTAGAGCTTGGAGATGGCCTTGCGCAGGGCGGGGTCACCGGTCCGGGTGCGCCGCGCCACCACCTGGTCGTAGCCCTTGCCGAGCAGGTCGATCATCTGGCCCAGCAGCTCCGGCGGGTGCTGCAGGTCGGCGTCGATCAGCGCGACCACATCGCCCCTGGCCTGGCTCAGGCCGGCCAGCATGGCGGCTTCCTTGCCGAAGTTGCGGCTCAGCGCGATGTAGCGGAACCGGGGATCACGCCTGGACACCTCGCGCATCTGCGTGAGCGTCCCGTCGCTGCTGCCATCGTCGACGAGCAGGACCTCGAAGGTGTCGGCCAGGTCCGGCAGCACCCGGACGAGTGCTTCGTGGAGGCTGGTCATCCCGTGCTCCTCGTTGAAGCACGGAACGACTACCGACAGGAACATGCGTTCACTCCCATAATGTGCACAGCGTTTTCCCGGATCGCCCTCAGGTCCACCAAGACGTGATCTCGGACGCAACCCGCGGCCACTTCGCCAAGCCCAGGTTTTACTACGCGAAAGGTTATCGGTCTGGATACCGGATGACTTGACCTGACTACGTATTCTTCTCTTCGCGTCTCTCGGCGCCAACCGGAGCGTCGTTACCGAGCAGCGAAGAAATCACCGAGAGTCACCGCTTATTCCCGGCCGCACTCGACCGGCCAGTTACGCTATCCACTGGCAACGTCAGCCGTCACCGCTGGTCACGAACAATCGTTCGAAGCGCTCGCGGCACTCCCGCCCGTTGGAGCGATCAATACCAGGGCATTGCCACCGCGTTGACTTTTGCCGGTCGACGCGCCGCCACACCCCTTTCACCCGTTGTTTCCACCTCCCGTGTCGTACTGCCCGGCACCGGCGGAGCACCCGCTCCCCCGGGCCGCCCACCGGCCGGACCGCACACCGCGTCGGCCGGACCGACTCCGCGCTCGCGGCGATGCTCCCTGGCTGTCCGGCGCCGGCCCCGGCCGCGAGGACGGTACGCGTGTCACACGGTCGGGTAAGACCCACGTAACACAGGCACAGTATCCGATTACGCATAGGCGCTTCACAGGTGTGGGGGCGCCCACAGCCGGGACGGGAGTCGCGGCGGCGCCGGTTGCCGACTCGATCACACGCGACGCAATCGTTGCCCGGGCGGCGGGATCCGGGGAGCCGGTAAACGGGTTGGGTGCCGCCGACTGCCCCTGTCGGCGGCACCCACGTGCCGCACCACCCGCCCCGATCGGTTACGGCACGACACGTTGACGTCAGCTTGGTACCACCGCACCGGACAAACCAGCGACTTCACCCGCCCGAGTGATCAAGATGTTCGAGTGATCAAGAAGCGGTAACGCCGGCCGAAACATTCGGGCGTTATTCGCCGGATGACCGGACCAACCGGCGGGGCCGGACCACCCGGCCGGACCGGATCGGCCACGCCCGGTGGCGCGGCCCGCCTCAGCCGGCGCGCACCTCGGGCAGCACGTCCGCGGCCACCTGTTCCAGCACGGTCTCGCTGCCCGCGTAGAAGCCGTCACCGCGCGGCCAGTGCGCGACCACGTCGGTAAAGCCCAGCTCGGCGGCGCGGCCAACGGCGTCCCGGAAGCAGTCCACACTGGACAGCGAGTAGACCGGGGCGGAGTCCAGGTTCAGGTACCTGTCCACTGTAGAGGGATCGCGGCCCTGGTCGACCAGTGCCGAGGTGAACCGCTCGGCCAGCTCGGCCACGCCGCGCCACCACTCGTCCACGGTCTCGCCACCGCTGCCGGTGGTCACCCAGCCCTGGCCGAACCGCGCGGCCGTGCGCATGGTGCGCGGACCGTTGGCCGCCACCACGAACGGGATCCGGGGCCGCTGCACGCAGCCGGGTGCGCTGCGGGCCTGGTCGGCCGCGTAGTAGCGGCCCTGCCAGGTGGTGCGTTCGGCCACCAGCAACTGGTCGAGCAGCTCGACGAACTCGGCGAACCGGGCCGACCGCTCCCCCAGCGACCAGGGCTGTCCACCCAGGACGGTGGTGTCGTAGCCGGCCAGCCCGCCCGCGCCGATGCCCAGGGTGAACCGGCCGTCGGACACGTCGTCCACGGTGAGCAGTTCCCTGGCGAACGGAACCGGGTGCCGGAAGGTGGGCGAGGCCACCCAGGTGCCCAGCCGAATCCTGCTGGTCACCATGGCCGCCGCGGTCAGGGTCGGCACCGCGGCGAACCACGGGCCGTCCACAAGGGACCGCCAGCCCAGGTGGTCGTAGGTCCAGGCGTGGTCGAAGCCGTACTCGTCAGCCGCACGCCACTTGGGTTCCGCGACCCACCAGCGATGCTCGGGCAAGATCACAATGCCGATGCGCACAGGACTGACACTAATCAGTACGCCAGACATCGGCGATACGGTCATGACGTGGCGCACGGCTCACTGACAGGCCGGCCGGAGTTCATCACGAGCTTGCCAGCACGGGGCACGATGAAGGGGTGGAACGACCAAGGCTCGTCGCCTCTGACGTGGACGGAACCCTGCTCGACCCGTTGGAACGGGTCAGCGCACGCACTGCGGCCGTAGTACGCCGGGTAGTCGCGGCAGACGTCCCGTTCGTGCTGGTCACCGGGCGGCCACCGCGTTGGGTGCCCCCGGTCGCCGAGGCCGCCGGCGTCACCGGTTACGCGGTGTGCGGCAACGGCGCCGCGCTGTACGACATCGACGCGGACCGGGTGCTGTGGCAGCGCACCCTGGACCCGGTGCTGCTGCGCGACGTGACCAGGGCGATCGACGAGGCGCTGCCCGGCTGCCGGGTGGCCACCGAGCGCGTGGACGTCGGCGGTGACGGCCGGCCGAGCCGCCGGTTCCTGTCCGAACCCGGCTACCAGCACCCCTGGTGGGACCCGGAGCACTCGGCCACCAGCCGGGACCAGGTGCTCGGCCACGCCGCGCTCAAGCTGCTGATCCGCCACGACAACACCACCAGCGAGGAGATGGCCGAGATCGCCTCGGCCGTGCTGGACGGGGCGGTCAACTTCACCTTCTCCAGCCGCGCCGGCCTGCTGGAGATCTCCGCGCGCGGCGTGACCAAGGCCACCGGCCTGGCCGACGTGGCCGACCGGCTGGGCGTGGCAGCGGCCGACGTGGTCGCCTTCGGCGACATGTCCAACGACGTGCCCATGCTGCACTGGGCCGGGCACGGCGTGGCCATGGGCAACGCCCACCCCGACGCACTGGCCGCCGCCGACGAGGTGACCTCGTCCAACGCCGAGGACGGCCTGGCCCTGGTGCTGGAACGCTGGTTCTGAGGGGCGGCCCGGAGCCTCGGGGACGACGTCGTTGCCCCCGAGGCGGCTCCAGCCCAGCGGCGGCTCCAGCCCACCCCCCACCCTTCCCGGGGGGCTGCCCCAGCGCCAGCCTACCCACCCCCACCTGCGGAAACAGCACCCCGAGCGAATCTGTGGACAAGTCAGCGGGCTGTGGACAAGTCCACCCTCGATCGGGTGAACTGTCCCGCCCCAGGCGTTTCTCGTGCTAGCGAGTCAACCCGCCACCAACCCAACCCGCCACCAACCCAACCCGCCACCAACCCAACCCGCCACCAACCCAACCCGCCACCCCGACTCAACCCGCCGAGCCAACCCCACCGGTGGCTCCGTCAACTGACTCCGCCTGCTCCTCCAGCATCGCGGCGACCCGCGCCGCGGCCAGGCTGAACATCCGGCGCTGGGCCGGCGCCGTGCCCTCGTTCCACTCCGCGAACAGCAACTCGCCCGCCCGGCCGGCGCCGACGGATCCCTGGGTGGCCCGGATCAGGTCCAGCGAGTGCTCCCGCAGGAACTCCGCGACATCGACAGCCAGCTCGTCCACGGCGGGATCGGCCGGGTCAGCCGTGGCCAGCGCGGCGATCCGCACCATCAGCCCGGCGCCGACGGCCACCGTCGGACCGGACAGCATCCGCCGGTACTCGACCGCGAGCCGCTCCCACTGGTCCGGGTCGATCGCCAGCGTGATCAGCACCGCTTCCTTCTCACTGGCCAGCACCTCCGCGGGCACCCCGTGCGCGGCCAGCTCACTGAACATCTCGGCGAAGGCCGCCGGCAGTTCCGGGTCCAACCGACCCTGCCGCAGCTCGGCCAGCCGGCGCCGCTGCGCGGCGATCGCGTCCTGCTTGGCCGCCAGCTCCGCGTCCAACTCGTCCAGGGTGACGGCCAGCGGTGCCCCGTCGTCCAGCAGCTCACGCACCCTGGCCAGGGGAATGCCCAGCTCCCGCAGGCGCCGCACGCGCATCAGCCGGACCAGTGCGGACGCGCCGTAGCGGCGGTACCCCGAGTGGTCCCGCTCGGGCTCGGCCAACACCCCCTCGGCGTGGTAGTGCCGGACCGCGCGCACCGTGGTGCCGGCCAGCGAGGCCAGTTGCCCGATCGTCAACACGGGCCACCCCCGCTCACCACGTTCTCCCCCGGCCCGGCCGCGTCCCCGCCGGTCACCGGCTCCGGGTCGAACCGGCGCAGGCCAGGAGCCAGCAGCGCGAACACGGTGACCAGCACCCACAGCCCGGCCAGCACCACGCCGGCCGCGCTCGTGCCGAGACCCGCCACGAGCAGACCACCCCCGAACATCCCCACCGGTGACGCGCCCAGCGACACCGCGTTCTGCAATCCCAGCACCCGGCCCCGCAGCGCGTCCGGCACCCGCTCGGCGGTCACCACGGCCAGCAGCGGCGGCATCGGCCCGGACGCCACGCCCACCAGCAGCACCGCCACCAGCATCAGCGGGAACGGCGGCAGCACGGCCAGCCAGACCAGGCCGACACCAGCCAACACCGTCGACCCGACAAACCACATGCGGCGCGGTAACCGGGCGCCCACCACCGAGTAGGCCACGGCACCGGCCACCCCGCCGACCGCGGACGCGCTGACCACCAGCCCGTACTGGCCGGCCGAGCCGACCACCGCCAGGTGGGCCGGCAGCAGCAGCCCGATCAGCGGGGCCAGCACCAGCAGCTCAACCGTGCTCAGCACGGTCACCCCGCCCAGCAGCCGGTCCGACCGCAGCAGCGTGACCCCCTCGCGCAGCTCGGCCAGCCAGTGCCGCCGCTCCTGTCCGGCCGGCGCGACCGGCGCGCCCAGCCCGGCCGGCAGCAGGGCGGTGAGCAGCGCGGCCAGTCCCGAGCAGGCCGCGGTCACCCAGAGCACGGACGCACCGGGCAGCGCCAACATCAGCCCGCCGACCAGCGCCGGCCCCACGATGGTCAGCACGCCCTGCAGGCCCTCGCGCAGCCCGGCGACCCGCTCCACGGGCACCCCACCGGCCCTGGCGATCTCCGGCAGCAGGCTCTCCCTGGCGGTCATGCCCGGCAGGTCGAACACCGCGCCAACCACACCGAACAGCATGAACCAGCCCAGGTCCAGGCCGAAGGCGAGATCGACCACGGGCAGTGCGGCCACGCTCAGCGCCGAGGCCACATCCGCGCCAACGGACACCCGTCGGCGTCCCCACCGGTCGATCACCACGCCGCCGACCAACGAGGCGGCCAACATGGGCAGGCCGGTCACCGCGGCCAGGGTTCCGGCGGCGGCCGCGTCGCCGGTGCGGGTCAGCACCAGCCAGGGCAGGACCAGGCCGGCGATCACATTGCCCAGCAGGGACAACGCCGACGAGGCCAGGTAGAGCGGAACGATCAGGCGCATGCGCCCAGGGTCGGACCCTGACGCGGCGTCAGGGTCAAGTCGGTTCTGGCTCCGCCTCCGGGCGGAGCGGGCGATCAGCCCGCGGGCCGACGCCGGACTACCCCGGCGGCTGGTGGTCTGGGCGGGGTTCGGTCCCGCACCCCAGAGAGATCCACACCAGAGAGGACATCGTGCGAGCAAGAACACGAGCACTGGTCGCCGGCCTGGTGGCGGCGGTCGGTGGCACGGTCGCCGTCGCCCATCCCGCCCTGGCCGCCGCCGAGCCGGCGGCCGCCCCGGCCGGCGGCTTCCCTCGGCAGCACCTGGCCTGGCACGCGTGCGAGGACGCGCTGTTCCCCACGCCCCGACCGGCCGGGGCCGAACGACTGGACTGCGCGGAGTTCACCGCGCCCAGGGACTGGCGCCACCCCGGCGACGGCAACCACGTCACGATCGCGGTGAGCCGGCTGCGGCCACCCGGCGCCGCGCCCAGGGGCGTGCTGTTCACCAACCCGGGCGGCCCCGGCCTGCCCGGCCGCGCCATGCCGCTGGAACTGCTGGCCCAGCCCCGCGTCAGCGACGCGTTCGAGGTGATCGGCGTGGACGTGCGCGGCACCGGGGCCAGCGACAACGTCACCTGCGGCCCGGGCGGTGGCGGTGCGGTGCTCGACCCGCGCGACCGCAGCCGGGCCAACATCGACGCGCTGCTGGCCCGCGCGGAGCGGACCGCGCACGCCTGCCAGCAGGCATCCGGCGAGCTGGGCCGGTTCGTCACCACCGAGCAGACCGTGCACGACCTGGACCTGCTGCGCGCCCTGCTGGGCCAGGACCGGATCAGCTACTACGGGATGTCCGGCGGCACCTGGCTGGGCGCCTTCTACGCGACCTACTTCCCGCGCCGCGTCGACACCATGGTGCTGGACTCCACAGTGGACTTCACCGGGACGCTGCAGGACAGCGACGCGCTCATGCCGATGGGCTTCGAACGCCGGTTCCGGGAGGACTTCCTGCCCTGGGTGGCCGAGCACGACAGCGTCTACCACCTGGGCACCAGCGCCGAGCAGGTGCGCCAGCGCTACGAGGCACTGCGCGCGGCACTGGCCGCCGCCCCGGTCAACGGACTCAGCGGCGCCGGACTGGACAACCTGGTGATCGGGCACCTGTACAAGAAGGTCGCGTTCCCCGCGCTGGCCAGTCGGCTGGTCCAGACCGAGGGCTGGGTCAACGGGTCGGCGGCCACCGCGGCGCAGCCCCCGTCGGCCACCGCCGCGGCACAACCGCCGTCCGCCGCCGCGGGATCAACGTCCCGCGCGCCGGACGCGGCCGAGGCTGCTGGAATCACCCTGTTCTGCAACGACACCCCGTTCCGCGGCGACCGGGACCGGATCATCGCGTTCTCCGCCGACCAGGGCGCGCGCTACCCGCTGCGCGGCTGGCAGACCATTGACCAGCCGTGCGCGTTCTGGGACCGCCCCGAGGTGCACCTGCCAACACCGACCGGGGCGGGCGTGCCCCCGGTGCTGATGGTGCAGTCAACGCACGACCCGGCCACGCCCTACGAGGGCGCGCTGCGCGCCCACCGCGCGTTCGCCCACTCCCGCCTGCTGACCGTGACCGGTGAGGGCGACCACGGCGTCTACAACGCGGGCAACGCCTGCGTGGACACCGCGGTCGCGGACTACCTGGTCAACCACGCGGTCCCCGGCCAGGACCTGACCTGCGCCGGCCTGCCGATCCCCGAGCCGGTCACCGGCTGACCGGCCACCCAGGGAGCCTGGCGCGGCTGCCGCACACCGCGCCAGGCTCCCACTCAGCTCACCGGCCCACCCCACCCACGCCGCTGGTCAGCGACGGCCGGCATGAACCAACCAACAACCGGTCCGGGCCAGCCGGCCCGGCCGGGCTCACTCCGCCGCGCCGTCCTCGGCCTTGCTCGCCGTGCCCGCTGCGTCCTGGTCGCCGGTCCTGCCCTCGGCCCGCTCCCGCAGCTTGCGCAGCAGCTCCTGCTTCTGGCTCAACGGGTCGGCCTGGGAGCCCGGGCCGTAGCCCGGCGCCCCCTGCCGCGCCGAACGCGACATCTTCCTGCGCTGCCCACCCACGCCGAGCAGGTTGTTGCGCCCCTTCGCCATGATGTCCTCCTGTCCCTGGTCGCTGTCAGCGCCACGGTACTTCTCCGCGATCTTCACGCGCAGCGGGTTATCGCGCCGCGCCAAACGGCACCGCGGCCACTTCAGCCACTTTGATGATTCGCTCAGCAAATTCCCCCACGCCTAATCCAATTGTCCGACACCGCTATTCCGATATGCTGCGGCACCACGAGAACAAGGCCATTGGGGGGCGATGGCTTGTCAGCGCAACCAGCAACTTTCCAACAGATCGCGGACCAGTGCGAACAGGCCGTCACCGGCATGACGCACATCGAAAAGCTGATCATTCAGGCCGCTGACCACACCGACGCGATCACGGCAATCCTGACCAGCGTGGGCGCGGGAACCACCCGAAACGATTTCGCGGTGGCCGCCACCAGATTCCACCAGCTGCACCGAGACACGCCGGCACTCCTCGACCACTGCGCCAAGATCCAGCAGCACATCGAGGTCTGGCTGCACAAAACCCTGGGCCTGACGCTCACCGGCAGACCGACCTACCCGCTCCCCGACGACATACCCACCGCGGCACCGTTCACCCTGCCGGAATACCCCCTCCACAACCGGCTCGACCGCCACGTCTTCGAGGGCGAGCGACGCGGCAGACTCATCTCCGGCCTGCACCACCTCCACGACGGCGCACTGCCGGACGGCCTCAGTCTGGAAGGCCGATATCCCAACGACCGGAACGGAGTCTGGAAAGCGAATGTGCGACAGGTCCTACCGAACGGTCGAATCCTGGTGAAGAGCCACGTGACGTTCTTCCCGAACCACTGGACGCGGGCGGAGGTGGCGCACGCGATCCGCGTGGCCTTCGCCAGCCGCACCCGCCCTGCCCAGCAGGGCGACGACCGCATCTCCACCTGGGAAGGCGAGTTCCGCGGGGTTCGGATCCGAGGATTCGTCACGCCTGGTCTGGACGCCATGTCGGCGACCACCGACGATGTGCGAACGGCATGGCCCCTGTACGAGGGAGGTCCCGAGCGTGCAGCCCAAGCTTGACGTCACCCTGGAGCGCCAGCCGGACGGCCACATCGCGATCAAGGTCAACACCTCGGTCAATCCGGACGCCGGTCTCCTGTACGACTTCTTCGACGAGAGCAGGTATTACCCGGACGCGCTGAGACTGGGTGTGGACATGGCCAGGCACCCGGAGAACGTCGCCGAGGACGACATCCCGTTCTGGGGCGGGGACGCGACCATGGCGCAGGTGTTGCCGGACCACGTGGTCATCGAGCACTACTGGACCGAGGAGAAACTCGTGCTCAGCCACCACGAGTTCATCGAACTCGTCGAGAGGTACCTGCGCCTGCTGACCCCGAGGGACTGAATCAGCCGGTTGCCCGGGTGGCGGTGATGCCGGCGAGGATCACCTGGAGGCCGGCTTCGAAGTCGGCGTCGCTGCCCACGTCGAACACCTCCACCGCCACCTGGTGGAACAGCGGGAACCGGCTGGCGTCGATGTGCTGGGCGATCAGGTCCGGCCGGTAGGGGTTGTCGTCCTGGTAGGCGGCGCCGTCGCGGGCCTGTTGTTCGATGGTGAACCCCACGGTGTAGTGCAGCAGCACGGTGACGGCGCGCGCGGCCTCGGCCAGGGTGAACCCGGCGTCCCGCAGCGTGCGCAGGGTCAGTTCCATGCACCGGTGCATGGCCGGGTGGGCCATGTGGGTGCCGGCGAACATGCGGGCGCCGTCCCGGTAGCGCAGCAGCGCGCGGCGCAGCTGCCTGATCAGCTCGGTGAGCCAGGCCGACCAGGTCTCACCCTGACCGGGCGCCTCCAGCCGCTCGACGACGTCGGTGAACAACAGGGTGGCCATGGCGTCCAGCAGTTCCTGCTTGTTCTTGACGTGCCAGTACAGGGCGGCGGCGCGCACGTCCAGTTCCTTGGCCACCAGTCGCATGGTGAGCCCGTCCAGGCCGACCTCGTTGAGCAGGCCGAGCGCGGTCCGCGCGATCACCTCGGCGTTGATCTTCACCTCAGTCCTCCCGTCGCCACCCCTTGACAGCTTAACACTGTTCATCTCATCCTTAACGTCGTTCATCAAATCCTGAACAACGTTAAGGAGATGTCGTGACCGAGACCAGGATCGACACCGCCGTGGTGATCGCGGGCGCCGGACCGACCGGGCTGATGCTCGCCAGCGAACTGCGGCTGGCCGGGGTCGACGTGGTGCTGCTCGACCGGCTCGCCCAGCGTCAGACCGTGGAGTCACGGGCTGGCGGACTGCACCCGCGCTCGCTGGAAGTGCTGGACCAGCGCGGCGTCCTCCAGCCGTTCCTGGCGGCCGGCCGGCCGCTGGGCCGGGGGCACTTCTCCGCGCTGCCGCTGGACTTCAGCGGGTTCGCCACCCGCCACCCCTACACGCTCGTGCTGCTGCAGACCAAGATCGAACGGCTGCTGGAGCGGCGCGCCGCCGAACTGGGCGCGCACGTGCGCTGGTCGTCCGAGGTGGTGGGTGTTGACCAGGACGAGTCCGGGGTGACCGTGACGGTCAGCGGCCCGCACGGCGTCGAGCGGGTTCGGGCCCGCTACCTGGTGGGCTGCGACGGGGGCCGCAGTGCCGTGCGCACGCTCGCCGGCATCGACTTCCCCGGCACGCCGGCCACCATGACCGCGCTGCTCGGCGATGTCGAACTGGCCGACCCGCCGGCCGAGCCCATGATCATGCAGCGGCGCGGCGCGCACGGCGACCACACCGTGCTGAGCCTGGAGGCGGGCTGGCACCGGGTGATCGTCAACCAGTACGACCAGGTGCCCGACCGGGCCGCGCCGGTGACCCTGGAGCAGTTGCGCGCCGCCCTGGTCGCCACCGCCGGCACCGACTTCGGCATGCACAGCCCGCGCTGGCTCTCCCGGTTCAACGACGCCGCCCGCCAGGCCACCCGCTACCGCCAGGGCCGGGTGCTGCTGGCCGGCGACGCCGCGCACATCCACCTCCCCGCCGGCGGCCAGGGACTCAACACCGGCCTGCAGGACGCGGCCAACCTCGGCTGGAAGCTCGCCGCCGTGCTGCACGGCCACGCGCCCGAGCACCTGCTGGACAGCTACCACGCCGAACGGCACCCGGTGGCCGCGCGGGTGCTCAACAACACCCGCGCCCAGTCGCTGCTGAGCCGCCCGGGCCCGCACACCGACGCGCTGCGCGCGGTGATGGCCGAGCTGATCGGGTTCGATCAGGTCAACGAGTACCTGGGCAGCATGCTCACCGGGCTGGACATCCGCTACCCGCTGGCCGAGGACCACCCCGACCCGCACCCGCTGCTCGGCCGGCGGGTGCCGGACGTGGACCTGAGCACGCCCACCGGGGACCGCCGGCTGGTCAGCCTGCTGTCCGCCGGCCGGCCCGTGCTGCTCGACCTCACCGCCGGACCCGCCCAACCCGACCTGGCCGAGGCCGCCTCGGCCTGGGCCGACCGGGTGGACCTGGTGCGGGCCCACTGCCGGGCCGACCACTGGGTTGTGCCGTGCGTCGGTGCGGTCCCGGCGCCGGCGGCCCTGCTCATCCGGCCGGACGGCTACCTGGCCTGGGTCGCGCCCCGGACCGCCGAGTCCGGCGCGGCCGACACCGAGGCGCTGCGCTCCGCCCTGACCACCTGGTTCGGCCCGGCCACGGCCGGCGGGACCACGCGCTGAACCAGCCGCCGCGTCAGCGGGCCAGCGGCGTCAGCACCTCCTGGCCGCCCAGGAACGGGCGCAGCGCCTCGGGCACCCGCACCGACCCGTCGGCCTGCTGATGGTTCTCCAGGATCGCCGCGATCCACCTGGTGGTGGCCAGGGTGCCGTTGAGCGTGGCCGCGGCCTGCGGCTTGCCGTTCTCGTCCCGGTAGCGCACGTTCAGCCGGCGGGCCTGGAAGGTGGTGCAGTTGGACGTGGAGGTCAGCTCGCGGTAGGTCTGCTGGGACGGCAGCCACGCCTCGCAGTCGAACTTGCGGGCCGCGCTGGTGCCCAGGTCACCGGTGGCCGTGTCGATCACCCGGTACGGCACCTCGATCTTGGCCAGCATCTCCTCTTCCCAGGCCAGCAGGCGCTGGTGCTCGGCCTCGGCGTCCTCGGGCCGGCAGTAGCTGAACATCTCGACCTTGTCGAACTGGTGCACCCGGATGATGCCCCTGGTGTCCTTGCCGTACGAGCCGGCCTCCCGCCGGAAGCAGGACGACCAGCCCGCGTACCGGCGCGGGCCGGCGGACAGGTCCAGGATCTCGTCGGCGTGGTAACCCGCCAGCGGCACCTCCGAGGTGCCCACCAGGTACAGGTCGTCGTCGCGCAGCCGGTACACCTCGCTGGCGTGCGCGCCGAGGAACCCGGTGCCGGCCATGATCTCCGGCCGCACCAGCGCGGGCGTGATCATCAGGGTGAAGCCGTTGGCCACGGCCTGGGCGGCGGCCATGTTCAACAGGGCCAGCTGCAGCTGGGCGCCGACCCCGGTGAGGAAGTAGAACCGCGCGCCGGACACCTTGGCGCCGCGCTCGGTGTCGATCGCGCCCAGCCCCAGGCCCAGATCCAGGTGGTCCTGCGGGGTGAAGTCGAAGGTGGGCGGCTCGCCGACGTGCTTGAGCACGGCGTAGTCGTCCTCACCGCCGACCGGCGCGGCCGGGTGGACCAGGTTGGGCACGGACCGGTGCAGCTCGGCCATGGCCTTCTCGGCCTCGGCCTGCTCGGCCTCGGCGGACTTGACCTCGGCGGCCAGCTCCTTGCCCTTGGCCAGCAGCGCGGCCCGCTCGTCGCCCTTGGCCCTGCCGACCTGCTTGCCCAGCTGCTTCTGCTCGGCGCGCAGCGCGTCGGCCGTGGACACCGCGGAGCGCCGCCGCTCGTCCGCGGACAGCAACGCGTCGACCAGGGTCTCGTCCTCACCGCGGGCCCGCTGGGAGGCGCGTACGGCGTCCGGGTCCTCGCGCAGTGTCCTGAGGTCAATCACGGCACACGAGCCTACCCGGCGCTAGCTGATCGCGGCGGCCACCACCAGGCCGAGAGCCAGGTGCGCGGCGGCCACCACGGCGCTGGCCGGGGCGAACCGCTCCGACTGGATGATCTCGCCGATGTTGATCCGGGTCACCCACTCGGCCACGCGCACCGCGATGACCTGGACGATGATCCCGACCAGGCCGAAGACCAGCGCGCTGAGCAGGCCCTCGTCCAGCTGCCCCGAGGAGTTGACGATGGCGATGACCACGATCAGCGCCATGCTCACCAGCCCGGCCGAGGTCACCACCACGGCGTTGGGCGCGCCACTGCGCACCAGCGCGCTGAGCTTGCCCGGCGTGGTCCAGTCGATCGCGTAGAAGCCGACCAGCATCAGCGCCAGGCCGACGATGGCGTAGAGCACGATCGCGCCGATGCCGCGGCCGAGCACCCCGCCGAAACCGGGGTCGAGCGCGAGGGTCACCTGGTCTGCCTGCGCGGCGAACGGGAACAACAGAGCCTCCTGGTCCGGACACTGGTGGCGGTGGGCCGCCCGCGGTGGAGTATGCGCGATTCAGGATCCGCCGTGGGGGATTCGGGCGAAAACACCGATCACGGCGGGTCCGGGCGAACCGCCGGGTTCGGCCGGCCCGGTCCGCCCCTCACTCCTGGGGGATGCGGTGCGGCACGAACGCCGCGCCGTCGTCGGTGACCAGCCCCGCGGTCTCCCGGATGCCCAGGCCGGCCGCGTTGTCCCCGACCAGCCACGCGCCCAGCGCCGGCCGGTAGCCGTCGAACTCGGGCAGCGGGTCGAACAGCTGGTAGACGTAGCCCTCCTCGCCGTACACCCCGCCGGTCTGGGTCTCGTAGCCCGGCGCCACGATCTGGATGTTCGCGCCCTCCCGGCCCAGCTTGGGCTTGCGCACGTACTCGGTGAGCATGCCCGGGTCGTCCAGGTAGGCGGGCAGCAGGTTGGGGTGGCCCGGGTACATCTCCCACAGCACGGCCAGCAGCGCCTTGTTGGACAGCAGCATCTTCCACAGCGGCTCGACCCACAGGGTGGCCGGCAGCGTGTCCACGGCGTGGCGGCCGAACTCCTCGTTGACCACCCACTCCCACGGGTACAGCTTGACCACCGTGCGCATGGCCGCTTCCTCGAGGTCGACGAAGCGCTTGAGCAGCGGGTCCCAGCCGATCTCCTCGATGGCCAGGCCCACCGTGTCCAGCCCGGCCTCGGCCGCGGTCTCCTGCAGGTAGGCGACGGTGACGTGGTCCTCACCGCTGGCGTCCCCGGCCGACCAGGTGAAGTGCACCTCGTCGGAGGGCAGCCGCTGGCCGACCTCCCGCCACCGCTCGACCAGCTTCTCGTGCAGCGAGTTCCACTGGTCGTCGGCGGGGAACACGGTCTCCTTCCAGTACCACTGGACGACCGAGGCCTCCAGCAGGCTGGTGGGGGTGTCCGCGTTGTACTCCAGCAGCTTGGCCGGGCCCGAGCCGTCGTAGCGCAGGTCGAACCGGCCGTAGACGTGCGGGTCGTGGCGCTGCCACGACTCGGCGACGGCCGGCCACACCCACTCGGGGATGCCGAAGTCCCGGTACCGCTCGGTGACGATCACGTTGTCCACCGCGTCCAGGCACATGGAGTGCAGCAGCTCCACGTCGGCCTCCAGGGACAGCACCTCGTCCATGTCGAAGACGTAGTGCACGGACTCGTCCCAGTAGGGGCGCTCCGCCCCGCTCGCGTCGCGCGCCGGCGTGCCGTACACCAGTCCCTGCTCGTCGTGGACGATCCGCTGCCAGTTCGGTCGGGGCTGGGACCGCTCCCTGCGCACTCAGCTGCCTCCGCTCTTGCCGCTGTTGCTGACGCCGAACCCACCGCGCTGCACGGTCTTGCCGGACTGGGTCTTGACGGTGGTGCCCGAGTCCGGCGCGGTGTAGGTGCCGCCGGACACCTTCTGCCCGACCGCCCCGGTGCCGCCGTAGTTGTACCGGTAGCCGGTGCCGCCGATGTAGATGAACCCGCCGCTGTGGTAGCCGCCGTGGCTGCTGTAGTAGCTCTCGTCGCAGTACTGCTCCTCGACGATGGTGCCGTCGTCGCGGGTGCACTGCGCGGTGACCTCCTCGGTGCTGGCCGCCGCGTACCAGATCGCCACCAGGGCGACCACGCCCACGGTGACGCCGCTGCCGATCAGCACCCGCCGGCGCACCGTGGCCTTGCGCTCGGCCTCGGCGCGCGCGGCCAGTTCGGCCTCGCGCTCCTGGGCCACGGCGCGCTGCCGCGCCCGCTTCTCGGCCAGGCTCGGCTCGCGCGGCCGGGTGACCGACGGGTCCTGGTAGCGGATCTGGCCGCGCCGGGGCGGGCCGGCGGCCTCGGCACCGGGCGGCGGCGGGCCAGCCGGCTCAGCCGCCGCGCCGCCCGGTTCGTCGGGCTGGTCAGCGGGCTGGTCGGCGGGCTGGTCCGGGGTCCGGGCCGTGGGCTGGTCGCCGGGCTGGTCGGCGCCTGGCCCGGTGGTCTGGTCCGGCCCGCCGTCCGCCCCGGCGTGCGCGGGCCGGGTGGGCTCGGGGCCGGGTTCGGTCGGTCGGTCGGGTTGCGGTGCTGGCGCGCCCGCCCCGGACGCGGGGGCCGGCCGGTCCGGCTCCCCGTGCGGCGGTGGCGTGGTGTCACCAGGCTTGTCGTGGTCAGTCATCAGCAGCTCCCGCCCGGCACCGTACCCACAACCGAGGTGGGGGGCAGCCGAGATGGCTCAAACAGCAACATCCGTCACCCGAGGTATCCGCGTCCCGCGTTACCGGCATCATGGAGGAGATGGCCAACAGCGGGGACCGGGTTCGCACGGCACGCCGGACGCGTGGCATCCGTCTGGTGATGGCAGGCGCGTCCGCGGGCGCGTTCGCCCTGCTCGCGTCGAGCACCCTGGTGTCGTGGCCGGTCAGCGGCAGCGGGCTGGCCCTGAGTTCCACGACCACCTCCACGGCGCATCCCGACGAGCAGGCCGCGGCCGGTGACTGCCTGAACTGGACCAGGCCGGACGGTTCGGACATGGTCCGGGTCAGCTGCGACGAGTCGCACCTGTTCGAGGTCACCGGCACAGCAGACATCTCAGCCGGCTACGGCCCCGATGCCAAGTTCCCGGACCAGACCCTGTGGCAGAAAATCGCCCAGGACGCCTGCACCGACACCTCGCTGTCCTATCTGTCCGGAAAGTTCGACCCGAACGGCAAGTTCAGCGTGAGTTCGCTGAAGCTGAGCCAGGAGCGCTGGCGGGCGGGCAACCGCACGCTGCGCTGCGGCCTGCAGAGCCCCGGGGTGACCGGCAAGCTGCTGCCCGTCACCGGCAGCGCCCGCGACGACCAGTCCGACGTGTACGAGCCGGGCACGTGCCTGGGCATCGACAACGGCACGGTGAGCGACCCGGTGGACTGCGCGCAGGAGCACTCCTGGGAGATCGTCGGCATCATCGACCTGTCCCCGCAGTTCCCCACCGGCGACTACCCGCCGAACGGCAGGCAGGACGACGTGCTCTACGGGCTGTGCGAGACGCTCACCAAGGACTACACCGGCGGGCGGGACCTCAAGGCGGCCGGGCTCAGCTTCACCTGGGACAACCGCACCGAGGAGAGCTGGGCGGCCGGCTCGCACCGGGTGAACTGCAAGGTCGGCGCGCTGCTCGAGGACAAGTCCGGCCTGGCCCCGTGGACCGGCAGCGTCCGGGCGGCCAGGAGCGACCCGACCGGTGCGCCCATGCACTCCGGGGAGAACGCGCCCCAGGACGGCCAGAGCACCAGCGGCACGGCCGACGGCGGTGCTGACACGGGCAGCGCCACTGGGGACACTGGCGCTGGGGAGACCGGCGCTGGGGACACCGGCACTGGGGACACCGACGGCGGCGGGTGAGCGGGCAGATGGTGGAGATGACCGCGCGGCGGTTCGAGGAGCTGGTCAGCGATGCCCTCGACCTGATCCCGGCCGAGTTCGCCGCAGCCATGGACAACGTGGTGGTGCTGGTCGAGGACCGCAACCCGGACGAGCCCGGCCTGCTCGGCCTCTACCACGGGGTGGCGCTGACCGAGCGGACCTTCGACTACGGCGGGGTGCTGCCGGACCGGATCACCATCTACCGGCTGCCCATCCTCGCCATGTGCGACACCGAGGACGAGGTGGTCGACGAGGTGGCGATCACCGTGGTGCACGAGATCGCCCACCACTTCGGCATCGACGACGAGCGCCTGCACCAGCTGGGCTGGGCCTGACCCGGCTAGCTGAGCACCCGCAGGCCGGTCCAGCTCAGGCACTGCCAGCCGGTCGGCGACTTGGCGTCGGCCTCCAGCACCACCCGGCCGGTGTTGGGCAGCAGCGCGCCCTCGGCCAGGCTGGTGGGCACGTTGCGGGCCAGCGCCATGCCGGCCAGCCGGATGGACGCGCCGTGCCCGACCAGCACCACCGACCCGTCGGCGTGCCGGCTGGTGATGCCGCGCACCACGGCCAGGTAGCGGTCCAGCACCTGCTGGCCGGTCTCCCCACCCGGCATGGGCCGGTGCAGGTCGCCGTCGGCCCAGGCCGAGTACACCGCGAAGAACCGGTCGTAGGAGGCCTGGTCCGCCAGCCCCTCCAGGTCGCCGACCTGCACCTCGTGCACGCCGTCCACCACGCGCACGGGCGTGCTGTGCCGCTGGGCCACGGGTTCGGCGGTCTGCTGGGCGCGCAGCGCGGTGCTCGCGTACACCGCCACCACCGGCTCGGTGGCCAGTTCCTCGGCCAGCCGGGCGGCCTGCTGGCGGCCGCGCTCGGTCAGCGGCGGGCCGGGCGGCCGCGAGTCCAGGGCGCCGCGCACGTTCGACGCGGTCTCCCCATGCCTGACCAGCACCAGCCGCAGCGTGCTCACCAGCTCACCTCACTGTCGTCGTCGGCGTCGGATCACCCCGGGCTCAGGCCCGCTCGCCTCGGCGCACGGCGGCCACCCAGTCGGCGGCCGAGACGAACGCGCTGTCCAGGGTGCTGTGCGGGGGGACCAGGTCGGTGGCGGGGCCGCCGGCCGCGCCGGCGGGACCGGGTGCGGGCTGCCCGGCCTTCGGGTAGGAGCCGAGGAACCGCACGTGGGTGCACCGCCGGTGCAGCGCGGCCAGCGCGTCGCCGACCCTCGGCTGGGCCACGTGCCCTTCGAAGTCCAGGTAGAACCGGTACTCGCCGAGCCGCCCCTTGGTCGGCCGGGCCTCCAGCCGGGTCAGGTTGATGCCCCGGGTGGCCAGTTCGGTGAGCAGTTCGGCCAGTGCGCCGGTCTGGTCGGGGGTGGTGGCGATGACCGAGGTGCGGTCCGCGCCGGTCGGCTCGGGCAGCGTCCCCGGCCGGCGCAGCAGCAGGAACCGGGTCCGGGCGTCGGGCACGTCGGCCACGTCGGTGGCCAGCTCGCGCAGCGGGTAGTGGCGCACGGCCACGGGCGCGGACACGGCCGCGTCGAACTCGCCCCGGTGCACGGCGGCCGCGGCGGCGGCCGTGGACGTGGTGGCCACCACCTCGGCGGCGGGCAGGTTCGCGGCCACCCAGTGGCGCACCTGGGCCAGCGCGTGCGGGTGGCTGGCCAGCGTGCGGACCTCGCCGGCTCCGGTGATCTCCGGCCTGGTCAGGATGCTGAACGAGACCACGAGCACGGCTTCGGCGACCGCGACCAGGGCCGGCCCGTCGGCGAGCGCGTCCATGGTGGCCGGGACCGCGCCCTCCACCGAGTTCTCCACCGGCACGCACGCGGCGTCGACCTGGCCGTCGCGCAGCATGTCCAGGGCCAGCGGCACGGTCTGGGCGGGGATCAGCTCGTCCTGGCCGGTGGCCAGCGCGTGCGCGGCCTGCTCGGTGAACGTTCCCCGGGGTCCGAAGTAGGCGATCCGCGACACGGAGTACACCCTAACGACCGCGCAGGGTGACCAGTGATGAGGCAGAGATCACCCGAGAGGTGGGTACCCAACCCGGTTCCGCGTGACGTCACCTGCCTGCAATGCTTGACGACGTGACCGCCGATACGGAGGGTGAGACGTACGCTCCGGCCGCAGCGCCCCAACTGGTGCTGTGCGCGGTTGACGAACCTCTCGCGCAGGCATGGCAGGCGATTGCCGCCGACCGCGAGGGCGTCAGCGTGCACCGGGGTTCGGTGTTGGACGTTCCGGCGCAGGCCGTGGTGAGCCCCGCCAATTCCTTTGGCTGGATGCGTGGAGGGATCGACGCCGTATACGCACAGGCGTTTTCCCAGGTGGAGGCCAGAGTCCGGAGCGCGGTGCTGGCCTTGCACGGGGGTGAGCTGCCGGTGGGCGAGGCCGTGGTGGTGCCGACCGGCGTGTCGGTGCCGGCGTGGTTGATCAGCGCGCCCACCATGCGCGACCCGGGTGAGCGGCTGCCGGCCGACACCGTGCACCCCTACCTCGCCGCCCGGGCCGTGCTGCGGCTGTGGGCGACCGGGCGGTTCGAGAACGGCGCGCCCGTCCGGGCCTCGGTCCACACCATCGCCATGCCCGGCCTGGGCACCGGGGTGGGCGGGGTGGCCCCGGCGGCGTGCGCCCGGCAGGTCGCGGCGGCCTGGGACGAGGTGTTCACCGAGCTGACCACCGCGCACGGCTGAGCCGCGGCCGCCGCACCGGCCGGAGCACGCGCACCCAACTGAACACGCACAGCGGACCAGGGGTGAGCCGGTGCGGCCCACCCCTGGTCCTCGTCTCGCGGTCGTCGCCGGGCCGGTTTGCGTCCCGGCGCCGGTGTCACTCCTGGCCGCTGCCGCCAGTGTCCACAATGGCCGGACGGTCGGCGGTGCGCACCGCCACCTTGGTGGGCCGGTCGGCGGGGCGGACCACGTCGCGCACCCGCACCCGCAGCAGGCCGCGGTCGTACTCGGCGTCGATCTGGTCGGCGGACACGCCCTCGGGCAGGGCGAACTCGCGGCGGAACGCGCCGGAGCGCAGCTCGCGCACGAGCACGCCGTCCTGTTCGGCCTTGGTCTGCTCGGCCCGGTGTCCGCTGATGACCAGGCGGTTGCGCAGCACCTCGACGTCCACGTCCTCGGCCGCGTCCACGCCGGGCAGCTCCAGGGTGATCAGCACGTCGCCGCCCTGCCTGGTGACGTCGGCGGCGGGCACGAAGCCCGTGGTGGTGCCGCCGCTGCCACCGCCGAACGCGCGGCGCACGATCGAGTCGAAGTCGTCCATCTGTCGGACCAGCGCGGTGAACGGGTCCCACACGGAACCCCGAACGGCGATCGCCATCTGGCATCCCTCCTGTTGTGCGGGCGCTTGCCCGGCCACGCCGGGCATCCGCTCGTTGACCAGCCGGTTTAGCACTCGGCTTACGTGAGTGCCAACGATGGACCGCGTGTGGTTGTTCCCGCTGCCCTGGCAACCACCCGATCGGCGGACGGGTGGTGGCCGGCGCTGGCGGGGGCCCTGGTCAGCGCCGGGCGAGCACCGGGCGCTCCAGGTCCAGCTCGTCCCTGACGGTGATGCCGTACTCCCCCACCAGGCGGATCTCCGGGTTGCTCTGCCTGGCCCGGCTCACCGCGTCCGGCCGCAGCCCGCACAGCCGGAAGCCGCGCCGCTGGCAGAAGCGCAACGCGTCCAGGTTGTCGTTGGTGGTGGTGATGAGTAATCGCTCGCAGCCGACCCGGCGCGCTGTTCTGGCCACCGCCTCGACGAGTGCCGTGCCCACGCCGCGCCCCCGGTTGAGCGCGGCGAGGGTGACGATCTCCAGTGTCTGGCCGGTCCTGGTGTAGGTGAGCAGCCCGATCACCTTGCCGCCGCGCTCGGCGAGCAGACCGGGCAGGCTGATCGGGTAGAAGGTCTGACCGTGCGCCACCACCGTGGACGCACCCCACAGGTCGACGATCAGGCGACCGACCACCAGCCGGTCGGCTTCCTCAATTGGTCGCACGCGCATGGTGGAACTGTGGCAACACCAGGGCGTCATGGGCACCGGCATTGGACGTACCGTGATGCCCGTGCCGGTTCGAGTGCTGCTCGTCGACGATCACGAGGTGGTGCGCCGCGGCCTGCGCGACCTGCTCGACGAGGAGGACGACATCGAGGTGGTGGCCGAGGCGGGCAGCGTGGCCGAGGCCCTGGCCAGAGCCGAGGCCAGCCACCCGGACGTGGCCGTGGTGGACATGCGGCTGCCCGACGGCGACGGGGTGGACCTGTGCCGGCGGCTGCGCGGGTCCGGCGACGACGGCCCCGCGAGCGGTGGTGCCGTGCGCGGTGGCGGTGGGGCCGGCCGCGGCGAGGTCGGGCCGCGCTGCCTGGTGCTGACCGCCTTCGACGACGAGCGCGCGCTGGTCGCGGCGATCAGCGCCGGCGCGTCCGGCTACCTGCTCAAGCAGGTCCGCGGCCAGGACCTGGTCACCGCGGTCCGCGAGGTGGCCGCTGGCCGTTCCCTGCTCGACCCGGTGACCACCGCGCGGGTGCTGGCCAGGCTGCGCCACCCGGCCGAGTCCGACGAGTTGGCCAGGCTGACCGAGCAGGAACGCCGCGTGCTCGACCTGGTCGGCGAGGGCATGACCAACCGGCAGATCGCCGAACGGCTGTTCCTGGCCGAGAAGACCGTGAAGAACTACGTGACGTCGGTGCTGGCCAAGCTCGGCCTGGAACGGCGCACCCAGGCGGTGGCCTGGGTGGCCCGCCGGTCGCGCCAACCCGAGCGGTAGCGCCGCCGGCCCCGGTCAGGCCGCCCCGGCGAGGCTGCCCAGCTCGGCCTGTCCAGCTCGGCCTGTCCAGCTCAGGCGACGCGGACCGCGCCGCCGTCGATCCGGTAGTCGGCGCCGGCGATGCTGGCCGAGACCGGTGCGGCCAGGTAGGTCACGAGCGCGGCCACCTCCTCGGGCTCGACCAGCCGGCCGGTGGTCATGCCGCTCATGCCCGGCACGCGCTGGAGCAGTTCGGGCAGGTCCACGCCCATCTTCTTGGCCATCTCGGCGCCGAAGCCATCCGGCCGCTCCCACATCGCGGTGCGGGTCACCCCGGGTGAGACGGTGTTCACCCGCACGCCCCTCGGGCCGAACTCCGCGTCCAGCGCCTTGCCCAGCGCGGTGAGCGCGGCCTTGGCCGTGGTGTAGGGGACGGGCCCGTCCGAGGGGATCCGGGCGCCGATGGACGAGATGTTCACGATGCTGCCGCGCCGCCGCAGCAGGCTGGGCAGGGCGGCCCTGGTGACCCGGACCGCGCTGAAGAAGTTCAGCTCGAACGCCTGGTGCCAGTCCTGGTCGGTGAAGGCGGCGAAGCCGTCCAGCTGGCCCTGGCCGCTGTCCCCACCGCCGACGTTGTTCACCAGCACGTCGATCTCGCCCAGTTCGGCCAGTGCCCGCTCGACCAGGTGGTCAACGCCCGCGCTGGTGGACAGGTCCGAGGTCACCACGACCGCCCCGGTCTCGTTCAGCTCGGGCGGGGCGGTGCGCGCCCCGGCCACCACCCGCACCCCCTCGGCCAGCAGCGCCCTGACCGTGGCGAGGCCGATGCCCCGACTGGCCCCGGTCACCAGTGCGGTCTTCCCAGACAGACCCATGTCCATGACGGTGGTTTCCCTTCCCACGAATCGCATCACTTGAGATGCAGAGAAGGTACTACTTGCATCACCAGTGTTGCAACTATGAGTGGAGCTGGGTCGTGCCCGTACTCTTCAGCGTTGTGACTGCGGCACGGGCCCGGACGAGGGCGAACCAACCGACGCGCACCCCGGGTGCACGCGCCCTGCGCGCGGACGCCGAACGGACCGTGCGCACGATCCTGGAGGCGGCCGAGCGGGTGCTGCGCGACAACCCCGCCGCCACCGTGGAGCAGATCGCCGAGGCCGCCGGCGTGGCCAGAACCACCGTGCACCGCCGCTTCGCCACCAGGGAGGCCCTCATCGAGGCGATGACCGCGTGGGCGACCCAGCAGTTCGCCGACGCGGTGCGGGCCGCCCGGATCGACACCACACCGTCCCTGGTCGGCCTGTACCAGGTGACCGCGAACGTGCTGCGCGTCAAGATCGACTGGAACTTCGCGATGAACCGGGCGCCGCACGCCAGCCCGGAGGTGGCGCGGGTGCACGCCGACGTGCTCGCCACCTGCACGCACCTGCTCCGCCGCGCCCAGGACGCCGGGGTGATCCGGGCGGACGTGGACGTGGAGTGGGCCAGGACCGTCTACTACGCCCTCATCCACGAGGCCACCCAGCGCGCGAGCCGGGCCGGCGCCGACGCGAGTGCTGCCGACGCGGGTGCTGCCGACGCGGGTACTGCCGGCGCGGCCGAGAACGAGGTCACCGACACCGACGCGCTCGCCGCCCTGGTGGTGGACACCCTGCTCCGCGGGGTCGGCCCGGCCGGCGGCGCCGCCCTGTGAACCCGGCCAGCGGCCGCCGGCCCTGGTGCCGCCGCTAGCGGTCCAGCGGCACCCACCAGTCCACGGTGGTGCCGTGCCGGGGTGACGAGCCGACCTCGCACCGACCACCGGCCGCTGCGGCGCGCTCCGCCAGGTTGCGCAGGCCGCGCCGGGTCACCCCGCGCGGGATGCCGCAGCCGTCGTCGGCCACCCGCAGCCGCAGTCCGGCCTCGTCCACCCGCAGTTCCACCACCACCCGCCGGGCACCGGCGTGACGCACCACATTGGACAGTGCCTCGCGCAGTGCGGCGCGGGTGTGGTCGGCCACCTCGACCGGGACGTCGACCGGGTCGCCGTGCACCTCCAGCCGCGGCGAGAACCCGAGCAACTCGCCCGCGGTCCGCACCTCGGCCCGCACCGAGTCCAGCAGGTCGGTGGGCTCCGGCTGCTCGCCGGTCCCGGCGTTGCGCAACGCCCGGACCGTGGCCCTGACCTCGGCGATGGTCTGGTCCAGCTGGTCGACCGCCTCGGCCAGCCGGGCCGCGTCCGCCGCGTCCAGCCGGCCGGCCAGCCGCCGGCTGAGCAGGTCGAGTTGCACGCCCGACGCGTAGAGCCGCTGGATGATCACGTCGTGCAGCTGCATGGCGATCCGGTCGCGCTCCTGGTAGACCGCGACGCGCTGGCGCGCGGTCGAGCCTTCGGCGAGCACCATGGCCAGGCCGGCCTGGGTGGCGAACGAGGTCAACAGGTCCACGGTGGCCGGGTCGAACGGCTCGGCACCGCGCCGCCGGTACACGGCCAGCGCGCCCAGCCGCCGCTCCCTGGTGCCGAACGGCGCCACCGCGAACGGCCCGTAACCGCGCAGCATCCTGGGCACGAACGGCGCGGTGCGCGGGTCCAGGGTGAAGTCGTCGGCCACCACGGTGACCCCGCTGCGCGCCGCCCTGGCCGCGGCCGAGCGGGCGGACAGCACCACGCCCACGGGGTTGTCCGTGCCGGGCGCCGGCTCGCCGTGCGCCGCCTCCACGGTGAGGGTGCCGTCCGGCGAGCGCACCATCACCAGGCCGAGGTTGGCCTCGGCGAGCGCGGCGGCGCTGCGCACCACGAGCGGCAGCACGGCCTCCGGGTCGTCACCGGCCAGGGCCATGCGGGTGATCTCGGTGGACGCGGCCAGCGCCCGCCTGGCGACTGCGGGGTCCATGACACGCACAGGTTAGGCACCATCCTGGTCCACCTGGTCGATCCGGGCCGGTGACGTGATCAGCCCCACCTGGTCGCGGTCGGGCGGACGGGGGTGGGCCGGGCGCGCTGACCCGGCCGTGCTGTCGCCGTTCTCGGCGCTCTCCGGGGTGATCCTGCTGACCGCGGTGCGAACCCGGCCGGACACCACCTCCAGCACCAGGTCGGCGTCGGCCGCTTCGGCGGGCCGGTGGGTGACGTGGATGACGGTCCGCCCGGCCAGCGCGCCGCGCAGCCGATCCAGCACGGCGTCGGCCGTGGGCACGTCCAGGTGGGCGGTGGGCTCGTCGAGCAGCACCAGATCGGCCCTCGGCGCCGCGACCAGTGCCCTGGCCAGGGCCAGCCGGTGCGCCTCACCGCCGGACACGGCTGCCCCGCCGGTGCCCACCAGGGTGTCGAGCCGGTCGGTCCACGCGTCGAGCCCGGCCAGCCGCAGGGCGGTGCGCAGGGCGGCGTCGTCGGCGTGCGGATCGGCCATTCGGAGGTTTTCCCGGATCGTGGTCGACACGAGTTGCGGCTCCTGCGGACACCACGTCACCCGATCGGGGATTTTCGCGTGCCCGGTTCTGGCCGGCAGGAACCCCAACAACAGGGCGAGCAGCGTGGACTTGCCCGCCCCGGACGGCCCCACCACCGCAACGGTCGCGCCTTGGGGCAGGTCAAGGGTGACGTCCCGCAACGAGGGCTCCGCCGCGCCGGGCCACCACACGTCCACGCCATCCAGCAAGACCCCGGACGAGTGACCACGATCGTGCACGAGTTGTCCACACCCCGCCCGGTTATCCACAGGCGCCTCAACGCCCCTGGCCCCACGGCCGTGGGTCGGTAGGCTGGAGCTGGGGTCGCCCCCCTGGGAAGGGTGGGGGCTTGGCTGGGTGGGCGCGGCGGCTCCCACCAGCGGTTTCGCCGTTGTCGCCGGCTGGGTCGGCCCAGTTTCACGGGCAGCCGGCCCCACGTTCTCCGCCGCTGACGCGGCAGCCGGTTCCGCCCCCGCCGGCACAGTCCCCGGTTCGGCGCGCTCCGCCGCCGGCCCCACGTTCTCCGCCGCTGACGCGGCAGCCGGTTCCGCCCCCGCCGGCACAGTCCCCGGTTCGGCGCGCTCCGCCGCCGGCACGGCAGCCGGTTCCGCGTCCGCGCCGTCCACCGCTGGCGCCGAGTCGAGCAGCGCGGTGAGCCGGGCGTGGGCCGCGCGCAGCGGGCCCAGGTGTTGGGCGGCGGGCGGCAGCGCGGCCAGTGCCTCGGCCACCGCCAGCGGCACCAGGCCGAGCAGCGGCGCCAACACCGGGTCGAGCCGGCCGGCGGCCACGGCGACCGCGGCCAGCGCGGTGCACACCAGCGCGGCGATCCCGGTGCCCGCGCTCACCACGGCGCTGGCCGCGCCCGCACCGAGCGCCTGCCGCCGGGACTGCGCGGCCAACCGGCGATCCGCGGCGGCCAACGCGCTTCTCCTCGGCGCGTGCGCGCCACACGCGATCAGGTCGGGCGCGCAGTCCAGCAGGGTGAGCACGTCCTCGGCCACCCGCGCCCGCCCGGCCGCCAGCGCGCTGCTGGCCCGGCGCTCCACGGCCACCGCCACGGCCGGCGCGGCCAGCCCGACCACCAGGGACACCACCGCCAGCACCGCACCCGTCTCGGGCAGCACGCACGCCATCAGCACCGCGCTGGCCAGGCACACCAGCAGCGCGACCAGCGGTGGCGGCACCACCCGGGGCACCAGGTCGCGCACGGTGTCGGTGTCGTCGACCAGCCGGCGCAGGTCGTCGTCGCGCCGCGCGCCCCCGGTCCGCGCCGGGCCGTGCCGGACCAACGCCCGCCACAGCCGCACCCGCAACTGGCCGGCCTGCCGGAAGGCCGCGTCGTGGGTGACCAGCCGCTCCAGGTACCGCAGCACCCCCTTGGCCAGCCCGAAGGCGCGCACACCCACCACGGCCACGGACAGGGTGAGGATCGGCGGCTGTTGCGCGGCCCTGGCGATCAGCCACCCGGCCGTGGCGGTCAACGCGATGCCGCTGGCCAGGGCGGCGGCTCCGAGCACAACGCCGACCAGCGTCAGCCAGGTGGGTCGGGGCAGCCCGGCGAACGGCCAGCGCGGCCACTGCCGGAGCAGTCCGACACCCGGCCGCCGCGGCAGCCCACCCGGGGCCCCGCCCACCGGACGCGCCGGCCGCGGTTCGCCGTCCGTGTCCGGCACTGGCACCGCCGTCGGCACCGGCACTGGCACCGGTGACGCGCCCGGGCCAGCCGTGCCGCGCGCATCCGGCCGCGCCGCGACCCGGTGCGTGGCCAGCACCACGGCGGCACCCGCCTGGGCGGCGCGCCGCACGGCCGCCAGCACGGTGCTGGCGGTGGCCTGGTCGAGGTGCGCGGTGGGCTCGTCGAGCAGCAGCAGCCACGCACCCCGGCGCAGCCGGAGCAGCGCCCTGGCCACCGCGACCCGCTGCCGCTCCCCGGTGGACAGGGTGGCCACCCGCCGGTCGATGAGGTGGCCGGCGGCCACCTCGGCCGCGACCTCGTCCAGTTCGGCCCGGTCGGGTGGCGGCCCCGGCTGGTCGGACACGGCGACGCACAGCTCCTCGGCCACGGTGCCGCCGCTGAACGCCGGCCGCTGCGGCACCCACGCCACGGCCCGCCGCCACGCCACCATGTCCACAGTGGACAGATCAGCGCCGCCGACGGTGACCGTGCCCGAGGTGGGCTCGACAAAACCGAGCAGCACGGCCAACGCGGTGGACTTGCCCGACCCGCTCGGGGTGCTCAACCGCACCACGTGGCCGGGCCGCACGACGAACGACAGTCCGTCCGGCGCGGCACCGCCCCGCCGCGCCACCCGCAGTTCCCGCACCACCACACCCAGCCGGCGATCCGGCACCGCCCCAGCCCCAGCGCCAGCACCCGTGCCAGTGCCTGTTCCCGGTGCCGTTCCCGTTCCCGCGAACGGCACCGGTTCGGCCAGCACCGCCGCGACCCGGCGCACCGCCTCCAGGCCGTCCTCGCTGGCGTGGTGCGCGGCACCGGCGTTGCGCAGCGGCAGGTAGCACTCGGGTGCGAGGATCAACACGACCAGCCCGGTGACCAGCCCCAGCTCCCCGGAGACCAGGCGCAGGCCGATGCCCACCGCGACCAGCGCCACCGACAGCGTGGCCACCAGCTCCAGCACCAGCGCGGACAGGAACGCCACCCGCAGCGTGCCCATGGTGGCGCCGCGGTGCTGGTCGCTGACCCGCCGCACGGTGTCGGCCTGCGCCCCGGCCCGACGGAACGCGGTCAACACGGGCAGCGCCCGCACCAGTTCCAGCAGGTGACCGGACAGCCGGGCGGTCGCGTCCGCCGCCCGTGCGCTGCGCCGCTGGGTGTACCAGCCGACCAGGATCGCGAACACCGGGATCAGCGGCAGGGTCACCGCGACCAGCGCGGCCGAGGGCCAGTCGCTGACCAGGATCCACGCGCCCACCAGGGGTGGGGTGACCACCGCGGTGACCAGGGCCGGCAGGTACCGGGTGAAGTAGGCGTCCAGCGCGTCCAGTCCTCGGGTGGCCAGCACGGTCACCTCGGCCGGTCCACGGCGCGCGATCCACTCCGGCCCCAGCGCCAGCACGTGGTCCAGCAGTGCCGCGCGCAGCTCCTCCTTGGCGCCGGCCGCGGCCCTGGCCGCCACCGACTCGGTGGCCCACGCCAGCACCGCCCGGACGACGACCGCGCCGGCCAGTGCGGCCAGCGGCACCCGCAGGCCGGCTGGGGTGGCACCGCCACCGGCCACCTGGGCCAGGGCCGTGCCCAGCGCCACGGCCTGCGCGACCAGGGCCACGGCGTGCAGGGCGGCCAGCACCCCGCAGGCGGCCAACGCCCGGCGCGCTGACGGAGACAGTGCGGGCAGCGCGCCGAGCGGGCCTCTTCCCAACCGGGTGTTGGCGGGAAGGTCCCGGCCGGGAAGGTCTTCGGTGGTCGTGGCCGCAGTTGAGGCCGTGGTCCCAGTTGAGGCTGCGGTCGCAGCTGAGGCTGCGGTCGGGGCGGGGGTCGCGGTCGGGGCCGGGTGGCGCGCCGGCGTGGTCGTCCCGGCGCCATCGAGGGTGGTCACGGCGCTGCGGGCACGTGCACGGCCGGGATGTGCCGGGTGCCGATGCGGCGGCGGAACACCCAGTAGGTCCACCCCTGGTAGACCAGCACCGCGGGCGTGCCGAACGCCGCCACCCAGGTCATCACGGACAGGGTGTAGGGGCTGGACGCGGTGTCCGCGACGGTCAACGAGAACGCCGGGTCCACAGTGGACGGGATGGTGTTCGGGTAGAGCGCGCCGAACAGGGCGACGACCGCGGCCGCGACGACCACACCGAGCAGCGCGAACGCCTGCCCCTCCCGACCGGCCGCCAGCCGCACCAGGCCGGCCGCGGCAGCGGCCAGCACCACCACGACCGGCACCCACGTCCACAACGACCCCGCCCGCGTCTGCACCAGCAGCACCAGGCCGACCAGCGGCAGCAGGGCCACCGGCGCGACCGTCAGCGCCAGTGTCCTGGCGCGGTCCCGGATCGGCCCCTCGGTCTTGAGCGCCACGAACACCGCCCCGTGGACCAGGGCGAAGCCGGCCACGGCCAGCGCGCCGAGCAGGGTCGGCCAGCTGAACGCGGCGAACGCGGACCCCACCCGGTCCCCGTTGGCGTCCAGCGGCAGCCCGAGCACGTTCCACGACAGCAGCAGGCCGACGCTGAGCGCGGGCGCCCACGAGCCGAACACGATCACCCGGTCCCACACCCGCCGCCAGCGCGCCGAGTCGACCTTGCCCCGGTACTCGAAGGCGACGCCCCGGCCGATCAGCGCGACCAGCAGCACGACCAGCGGCAGGTAGGCGGAGCTGAACAGCGAGGCGTACCACCCGGGAAACGCGGCGAAGGTGGCTCCGGCCGCGACGATCAGCCACACCTCGTTGCCGTCCCAGACCGGCCCGATGGTGTTCACCAGCACGCGCCGCTCGGTCTCGTCGCGTCCCAGGACCGGCAGCAGCATGCCCACGCCGAAGTCGAAGCCCTCCAGGAACAGGTAGCCCAGCCACAGCACGGCGATCACGCAGAACCAGAAGACGGCCAGGCCACCGGGCTGGGCCGGGGCGGCGCCGGCGGGGGCGGCGAGCACCGACTGGGCGGCGGCACCCGCGGTGTGCAGCAACATCACCACAACTCCTAGTACGCGAAGGAGAGCACGTCGTCGGCCTTGGCCCGGTCAGCACCGCCGCGCCCACCGGTGCCGTCCCGGTCGTCGGCGTCCCCGTCGTCGGCGTCCCGGTCGTTGGCGTCCCCGCCACCGGTGGCACCGCCGGCCCCGGCCGGCATCACCCCGGCCACACCCGCCCGGGCGTAGCGGCGCAGCAGGAAGACCTCCACCCCGGCCAGCACCCCGTAGACCAGGGTGAGGGTGATCAGCGAGGTGAGCACCTCGCCCACGGACAGGTTGGACACCGCGGTCGCCGTGTACATCCACACCCCGTCCACTCCGGACGGGTTGGGCACGACCACGAACGGCTGCCGGCCCATCTCGGTGAAGATCCAGCCGACCGAGTTGGCCAGGAACGGGGTGGCGATGCTGGCCAGGGCCAGCCGGGGGAACCAGCGGCTGCGCGGGATGCGCCCTCGGCGGGTGAGCCACAGCGCGAGCACGCCGGCGCCGGCCGCGACCGCGCCGAACCCGATCATCAGGCGGAATCCCCAGTAGGTCACCGGCAGCACCGGCACGTAGTCGATGGGCTGCCCGGACAGCGCGCCCAACCGCTCGTCGACCGGGTAGTGGGTGCCGTACTTGGCCTGGTACTCGGGGATGAGGTCCTGCACGCCCTTGACCTCGGTGGTGAAGTCGCTGTGCGCCAGGAAGGACAGCAGCGCGGGCAGGTTGATGCTCTTGACGTTCTCGCAGTCGGACCGGGACACGTCGCCGTAGGCGAACACCGAGAACGACGCGGGTGCCTCGGTGTGGCACAGGGCCTCGGCCGCGGCCATCTTCATGGGCTGCTGCTCGAACATGAGCTTGCCCTGGGCGTCCCCGCTGATCGCCACGGCGGCGAAGGCCAGGACACCGACCCAGCCGCCCAGCCGCAGCGACGCCTGCCAGACCGCGCGGTCAGCCGGGTCCGCCGCGTCGCGCTCCTCCTGCCGGTCGCGGTGCTTGTGCCACAGGTGCCAGGCCGAGACGCCCACCAGCAACGTGGCGGCCACGGCGAAGGCGCCGGCCAGGGTGTGCGGGAACGCGGCGAGCACGGTGTTGTTGCCCAGCACCGCCCAGATGGAGGTGAGCCGGGGGCGGCCGTCGACCAGTTCGACGCCGACCGGGTGCTGCATCCACGAGTTGGCGGCCAGGATGAAGTACGCGGACGCGGCCGTGGCCAGCGAGAACGCCCAGACGCATGCCAGGTGGACGCGGCGGGACAGCCGGTCCCAGCCGAAGATCCACAGCCCGAGGAAGGTCGACTCGACGAAGAAGGCGACCAGCCCCTCCATGGCCAGCGGGGCGCCGAACACATCGCCGACGAACCGCGAGTAGGCGCTCCAGGTCATGCCGAACTGGAACTCCTGCACGATGCCGGTGACCACGCCCATGGCGAAGTTGATCATCATCAACTTGCCCCAGAACTTGGTCATCGCCAGGTACCGCGGCTTGCCCGTGCGGTACCAGGCCGTCTGCATGCCCGCGACCAGCAGTGCGAGACCGATCGTCAGCGGAACCATCAGAAAGTGGTAGACGGTGGTGATCCCGAACTGCCACCGGGCCACGTCCAGCACGTCCACTCCGAGCCTCCCCCAGCTGTGCGTTCACCGTTGACAGTAGGTGCGCACAGCCGCGCTGAGCAGGGACGCGGGTCCTCTGTCCACCCAGGACCAAGGTCCCGTGAGCGCGGTCACCCGGATGGGTGCGGCATGCCACCGACAGTGGGACTCACCACGTTTCGCCCTGGTCATCCTCGCCGCGCACGCATGCGCCCGGTAGCATGTTTAGTGCCTGAGGGGAGTAGTTCCCGCGTTCGACCGGCCCGAGAGGACCGCGACGGCGTGGCGAGGTGATCGACAGACTGACCTGATCTCTGGGTCCGGTCCCTCACCCACTGCGATGGGCGAACGAGACCTCCGGCCGGGTTGTGACACACCCGGTCGGGGTCAGCATGCCTCCGTCCGGGTCGGACGGGAGGATCTGCACCTTCATGGCTTCTTGGCTGTTGGCCCTGGTTACGGCGTTCGGCGCGGTCTTCGTGCTGGAACTGCCGGACAAGACCACGGCACTCACCCTGGTACTGACCACGCGGTTCCACGCGCTGCCCGTGGTGGCCGGTGCCGCGGTCGCCTTCACCCTCCAGTCGATCATCGCGGTCGGCCTCGGCAGCGCGATCACCCTGTTGCCCGAACGCCTGGTGGCGGCGGCGGTGGCCGTGCTGTTCGGCGTCGGCGCGTTCCTGCTGTTCCGGGAGGGGTTCAGCCGTCAGGACAGCGACGAGCTGGGCGACCAGGCCGCGTCGGCGCGGCCGACGGCCTCGTTCCTGCGCGCGGCCCTGACCTCGTTCGGCATGCTGTTCGCGGCCGAGTGGGGGGACGCCTCCCAGCTCGCCGCGGTGGGCGTGGCCGCCAGGTACGCCCAGCCGGTGGCGGTCATGCTGGGCACCTGGCTGGCGCTGATGGCGGTGACCGGGCTGGCCGTGCTGGTCGGTCGCAAGATCCGCAGCCGGGTGCCGGCGCACTGGGTGCAGCGCGGCGCCGGCGTGGTGTTCGGGGCGTTCGCCCTGGTCGCCCTGGTCCAGGCGGTGCTCGGCTGAGCCCCCCGGTCAGCCCCTGGTTGGCCGGGTGGTTGGCCCCCTGGTGACAGCCGGCGGCCGGCACCCCGGAAAGCAGAACGGTCTCTGGGCGAACCCGCCCAGAGACCGTTTCTTCCCCATCCCCGAGGAAGTCTTCCCTGCCGCGGCGCCCGCACCCGGGCACCGCCGCCCCGGTCACTGCTTCCAGACGACCGGCTTGTCGCTGTAGTCGCCGTCCCCGTACTGGGCCGCGGTCACGGCGGTGCCCTGACCGGCCAGCGCGAGGTGGCACATCTGGAAGGTCGCGCCCTTGGTGGTGAAGCCGTCGTTCGCGCCGGAGTCGTCGCACTTGTCGAAGCTGCCGATCACGGAAACCGCCTGGGCCTGGTCACCGTCGGCCAGCAGGCCGTCCCACCCGTGCACGAACACGTTCGACAGGTCGGTGCCGCCCTCGTTGTCCACGGTGATCCGCACGTAGTACGGGGTCATCCCGGCGGCCCGGTCACCGAGCTGGAGCGCGGCCAGATCGGCCGGGTCGCCCTTGTCGATGCTGGTCACGGTCAGCCCGAGGGTGCCCTTGTAGTCGGCGTACTCGAACGGGACCACGGCCCGTTCGCCCACCTTGAGCGTGGTGCCCGGCTTGGTGAGGCCGACGCCGCTCGCGCCGGCCGCGGCCGAGGACGTGGGCTGCGCCGAGGACGCGGACGACCCGGCGGTGGAGGTGCCCGTGGTGCTGCCCGACGTGGCGGTGGTGGAGGCACCGCTGCCCGCGCCGCCGCTGTCACCGCCAGCGCAGCCGGCGGCCAGCACCAGGGCCGCGACCGCCACGGCCGACCTGGCCACGATGGGTCGAACTCGCACGAAACCGCTCCTCACGTCACCCGACCGACAAAAGACACAACCGGCGGCGTCAATACCCCGATCGGATGGTTATCAGTCGGTTGCGGTTCCGTGACCTGGATCACTGTCCGGTCGCCGAGGTGGTGCCCGGCCCGGGCAACGGCAGCACAGCGCCGGCGCGCTTGACCGTGCGGATCACCGGTGCCGTCTCCACGTCGCGAACCGCCTCCAGCGCGGCCACCCGCTCGGTCAGGTAGCGGTAGAGCCCGTGCGAGTCGCGGCAGACCACCGTGGCCACCAGGTTGGTGGGCCCGGTGGTCACCGCCACGAAGCTCACCTCGGCGTGGCCGGCCAGGGTGTTGGCCACGCCGACCAGCCCGGCCGGCCGCACCGACATCCACAGCCGCGCCTCGGCGTGGAAGCCGAGCGCGGCGGGTGGGATGTCGAGCTGGTAGGTGAGCACCCCGGCGCGGCGCAGGTGGTCCACGCGCCGCCGCACCGTGGACTCCGACCACCCGGTGCCGGCCGCGAGTTCGGCGTGGCCGGCGCGCCCGTCCCGGGCCAGTGCCGCCAGCAGCGCGTGGTCCCCCCGCTCCAGCACGACCCGCTCGCCCGGGTCCGCCCGCTCGCCCCGGTGGTCCGGCGCCGCCGGCCGGCCCCGCCGGAGCTGGGCGACCTGCGCGTCGGTCAGCCAGGCCAGTCCCGACCAGTCGTCGGGCAGGGCGAACCCGTGCAGGATCGAGTGCGCGGTCATCCCGAGGATCCGGCTGGTGCGCGGCAACTTCGCCAGCAGCAGCGCGTCCCGGTCCGCGGCCGTGCGGGCCAGGACGTTGCAGGAGATCTCGGTGCCACCGGACAGCACGTGCACCCAGAACGTGTCGGGGCGGCGGGCCAGCGCCGCGGCGATGGGCTCGGCCGCGTCCGGGGTGCAGCGCAGCCGCACCGTCCACGAGGCGTGGCCGAGCCGGGCGGCGTTGACCGCGCCGACCACCCGGAGCACCCCGGCCGAGCGCAGCCGCCGGTAGCGGCGGGCAACGGTCTGTTCGGACACCCCGAGCACGGCCGCGATCCGGCTGAACGGGGCCCTGCCGTCGACCTGGAGCGCGTGCACCAGCCCCCGGTCGAGCCCATCCAGCACGGCGGGTGCCACGGCGGATTCCACCGCCACAGCGTAATCAGTGGCGGAAATCAGCGGATCTGGCCGACTGGCTGGTGCCCGCACTCCGCCGGCAGGACCGTTGCCGCCGTCTTCGCCCTGTCCCCCCGACCGGCGCGCCCGTGCCCCCGGGGCACGGCAGCCGGGAAAGGAACACCGATGAACAACGACCCGAGGATCCTGGTGACCGGCGCGACCGGCAACGTCGGCCGCGAGGTGGTGGCACAGCTGCTGGACTCCGGGGTGGCCGTGCGCGCGCTGACCCGCGACCCCGGCGCGGCCCGACTGCCCGAGGGCGTCGAGGTGGTCCGCGGCGACCTCGCCGACCCCGACAGCCTGCGGCCCGGCCTGACCGGCGTCGACGCCGTGTTCCTGATCTGGCCGCTGCACACCGCCGAGGCCGCGCCCGCGGTGCTGGACCTGGTCGGCGGGCACGCGCGCCGCGTCGTGCTGCTCGGCACCGGGGCGCTCGCCGACTTCGGCTTCGACCGGCAGCGCGACCTGCTCGCCCGGTCCGCCGCGAGCTGGACCTACCTGCGGCCCAGCACGTTCGCGGCCAACGCGCTGTGGTGGGTGCCGCAGATCCGCCGCGGTGACGTGGTGCGGGGCAGCCACGGCGCGCTGGGCATGGCCGTGCTGCACGAACGCGACATCGCGGCGGTGGCGGTGCGGGCGCTCACCGAGGACGGGCACGACCGGGCCAGCTACCTGCTGACCGGGCCGCGGGTGCTGTCCCAGGCGGAGCAGGTGCGGGTCATCGGCACGGCCATCGGCCGGCCGCTGCGCTGGGTCGAACTGGACCGCGCCGACGCCCGGGAACAGCTGCTCGCCGACGGCATCCCGCTGTCGTTCGTGGATGTCCTGCTGGACGGCTACGCCAGCATGGCGGCCCAGCCACCCGCCCCGGTCACCACCACCGTGCAGGAGGTCACCGGCAGGCCGGCGCGGACCTTCCTGGAGTGGGCGCGCGACCACGCCGCCGACTTCCAGCCGCGGCCCGCGGCCGCCCGGTGAGCAGTGCCCGCGCGGTGCCGTGCCCAGTGCCCAGTGCTGCCCAGTGCTACCCAGTGCCCAGCGGGCAGCGCGCACTGCTCAGTGCAGGGCCTGGGCCACCTCGGTCGCGGCCGTCAGCACGGCCGGCCCGACCCGGTCGACGTCGAGTTCCTGCATGGCGACCACGCCCACGCTGGCCCGCAGCCCGGGCACGCCCCGCACCGGAGCGGCCACCCCGCACGCGCCCGGCTGTAACTCGCCCATCGTGCACACCCAGGGGTCCGCACCCGGGGGCAGTTCGATGGCCCGGCCGGCCGCGCCCAGGCGCACCGGGTGGCGGGTGCCCACCCGGTAGGCGACGTGGAACGCGGTCCAGGACGGCTCGACCACGGCCACGGCCTGCGCCTCGGGCCCGTCCGCCACGGTGAGGTGCGCGGTCGCCCCCACCTGCTCGGCCAGGGTGCGCAGCGCGGGCAGGGCGGCCACCCGCAGCTGCGGCAGTGCCCTGGCGGCCAGGCGCAGCACGCCGAGGCCGAGCCGCACCTTGGAGCCGTCCCGCCGCACCAGTCCCCTGGCCTGCAACGGCACCAGCAGCCGGTAGACGGCCGCCCGGCTGGCGCCGATCGTGGCGGCCAGGTCGCTGATGCTCAACGCCTCGGTGTCGGCGTCGGCCACCGCCTGTAACAGCGCCAGCCCGCGCTCCAGCGTCAGCGAACTCTCCTTGGCCGCGGCCGGCCTGGTCACCCCGTCCAGGGTCACGGCCTCGACCGGTGCGGCCGAGACCAGCCCGGCCGGCGCGCCGCTCCCCACCGGGTGCGCGGCCAACGGGGGCACCGCCGCGTGGGGAGATGCCGCGTGGGAAGGCGCCGAGCGGGGAGCCGCCGACGGGGTGACCGCGGTGCTCGGCACGGCCACCGAAGCCGCTGGCCCGGCCGGGGCCGCGCTGGGTGCCACGTCCGCGCCCGGCACCGCGGCCTGTGCCGAGGGCGCCGCCGCGGACGACGCCGACGCCCACGGTGCGGCCGGGCCGGCGGCTGACGACGGCGTGCGCCGGGCCGGCGGGGGCGGTCTGCCGACCACCGCGATCACCTCCGTTCCGGGTGGTCCCCTGGGCCGTGCACGGGCAGCACCGTTCCACTGACCTCGGCCAACCCCACCACGGAACCGTCCTCACCCGGCGCGGTCGCGGTGATGACCACGGTGTCGCCGTCCGCCAGGTAGGTGCGCGTGGTGCCGTCGGCCAGGGTGAGCTGTTCCCGGCCGCCCCAGGTCAGCTCCAGCAGGCAGCCCCGCTGTCGCGGCTCCGGGCCGGACACCGTGCCGGAGGCGAACAGGTCGCCGGGGCGGACCGTGGCGCCGTTCACCGTGAGGTGGGCCAGTTGCTGGGCGAAGGTCCAGGACATCTCGGCGAACGGCGGGGTGGCCACCACGGTGTCGTTCCACCGCACCGCGAGCGTCAGGTCCAGGCCCCACGGCTGGTCCTCGGCCAGGTAGTCCATGGGCGGGTGGGGCAGCGCCGGCGGCGCGACCCTGGCCACCGCGAACGCCTCCAGCGGCGTGATCCACGCGGAGATGGAGGTGGCGAAGGACTTGCCCAGGAACGGCCCGAGCGGCTGGGACTCCCACGCCTGGATGTCCCGCGCGGACCAGTCGTTGACCAGGGCGACCCCGAACACGTGCTCGGCCGCGGCCGACACCGGCACCCGCCGGGCCACCGGGCCGCCGCACACGAACCCGACCTCGGCCTCGATGTCCAGTGCGGTGGTCGGCCCGAACACCGGGCCGGACTCGCCCCTGCGCTGCCCGCTCGGCCGCACCACGGGCGTGCCGGACACCACCACGGTGCCGGACCGGCCGTGGTAGCCGATCGGCTGGTGGGTCCAGTTCGGCGGCAGCACGCCGTTGGGCCGGAAGATCCGGGTGGCGTTCTCCGCGTGGTGGCGCGAGGAGTAGAAGTCGACGTAGTCGCCCACGGTGAAGGGCAGCACGGGCCGCTGCCGGTCAAGCGGGAGCAGCCGGCCGCCGGCGGGCGCCGCGCTCGCGCCGACCAGCTCGATCAGCCTGGCCCGCAGTTCGCTCCACACCGGCCGGCCCGCGGCCAGCAGCGGGTCCAGCGAGCCGGCCGAGACCACCTCGGCCAGCCGTTCTCCCAGGCTGGCCGCGACCGGCCGCAGCGGCAGGGCGTGCTCACCCACGCGGACCGCCACGCTCGGCCCGTCGTCCAGCTCCACCACCCCGTAGGGCAGGGTCTGCGGGCCGAACGGCTGGTCGGCGGTGAAGGCGGGATCGTCGATCCAGCTCACAGCAGCCCCAGGCGTTCCAGGTCGGCCACTGGCTCGGCCAGGGAACACGACCCGTAAGACGCGAAAACCCCGCGCACGGCGTGTGCTGCGGGGTCGGACAGGGACCGGGCCTCCTCAGCGAGGGCCGCACCGTCGGTACTGGCCAGCGCCTCGCGGACGTCCCGCCCGGACAGCGCCCGGGCGGTCGCGACCAGCAGGTTGAGGAACCCGTGGTGGCCCACGCCGGTCTCCTCGTCTATCCGGCGCACCGCGTGGTGCAGTCCGGCGCTGGTCTTGAACGACACGCCGCTGCCGCTGACCACGGACATGAAGTCGGCGACCTCGTCGATGCTCGGCGGTGTCTCCCGGCTCAGCCCACCGCAGCGCAGTTTTGGCCACGAGCCGTGCTCGGCGACGCGCCGCACGCCGTCCAGCCACTCCGGGCCGCCCCGGCGCGGCTCGACCACGCGGATGACATCCTCGGGCACGAACTCCGACACGCGTTCCAGCCACACCTCGTCAACGTCGGACGGGGCCGGCATCTCGACCATGCGCAGCGCGAGCAGCTCGCTGCGCGACTCCACGATCGACACGGCCTTGGGCACCCCGCCGAGGCCGGTGTCGATCACCAGGGACAGTCCGACCGGCTTGACCGGCTTGGCCTTGATCAGCTCGGTGATGAGTTCGGGCAGCCGAGAGGCCGGGCACAGGAACAGACCCAGCACGCCGGCGAATTCGCCGGCCCGTCCATCCAGGTGAGCCCGCACCGCATCGGACATGCTGGCGTTTCCCGGGGGGAACAACGCCGCATCGTCGACAAGCCTCGCCAACAGCGGAGGAGTGCCACGTGGACCGGGCGCACGGAGTTCGACAGCGCTTGACACGGCAGACACGCTAGTGGCGTACCAGCAACTGAACAAAGATGTCCGGCTGGCGAACACCCGGAGCGACTAACCGCGTACTGCGGTCGCGCCTGCCGGCTACCCCAAAAGCTCCACCGCGGCCTCGCCGAGCCGGCCGGCACCCGCTACCCGGAAGAGGCCAGCGGCCCGCACTGCCCCACCCTGGCACGACACGCCCGCGACGGTCACCCGCCCAGCTCAACCACGCCAACCTAGCGGACGCCCCGGTCGAGCGACGCCCGACCGCACGGCCAGCTCCGGGCGCGCGACCAGCGCGCCGACGCTAGGCCGTTCAGGTGGTTCTGCCGGCACGTCCGGGGACTGTGCTGGCCGAACCTGCCCGTTGTCGACCTCCGTCCCCCTTTTGGGTGGTTCGCTCACCAACGTTGGCGTTACCACGTGCGGCGATGGTCCCGCTACGGTTTTCCCAGCCCTTTTCTCCGTTGCCCCGGCAAGTTAGGCTCGCCTAACCAGGAGGTGAGCAGTGGCCGAGTTGACCGAACCGACCGACCGTCGTCCACCAGCCCCGAAGCTGGCCGAACGAGCCAGGACCATTGCCGCCCGGGGTGGCCGTGCCGCCCTGCTGCCCTCCCCCGAGGGCACGGCCACGGCCGCCGGCCCGGTGGCCCGGATCAGCCCGCTGCTGCACCACGTGCACCCGTGCGGGGCGGCGTCGGTGCTGCTGCCCGATGACCACCCCCTGGTCGCCACGGCCTGGCAGGCCGCCCGGGGCGAGCTGACCGCCATGCTGGAGGTGGCCGACCAGGCCCCGGTGCGGCTGCGCGAACCCGTGCGCGGCCTGCTGTGGATCACCGGCTGGCTGCGGGCCCTGTCCGGCGAGAAGGCCAGGGCCGAGGTGTTGGCCATCGCCGAGCAGCGGCCCGACCCGAGGCTGCTCGACGCCGGCCACGGCGCGACCGTGCTCCGGCTCAACCCGTTGTCGCTGGTGCTGGCCGACGCCGAGGGCACCGGGTCGGTGCCGGCCGACGAGTTCGCCAACGCCGCCCCCGACCCGTTCCACCAGTACGAGGACGAGTGGCTGCGCCACCTGGAGCTGTCCCACCGGGACGTGGTCGGCCTGCTGGCCAGGCACCTGCCGGAGCACCTGCGGGGTGGCCACGTCCGCCCGCTGGGCCTGGACCGGCTGGGGTTGCGGCTGCGCGTGGAGGCGGCCGACTCCGACCACGACGTTCGGATCGCGTTCTCCCGCGCGGTGACCAGCGCCGCCGAACTGGCCACGGAACTGCGCAAGCTGGTCGGCTGCCCCTTTCTCGCCGCTAGCAAAAACGCGTCCTAACCCAGCCACAACCACCCGATCGTGTCACCAGTTATCCACAGCCCCCGGTGTTGTCCACACCCCCACCCGCCCCACTGCCCTCCCCACGCGACCCCGGGTAGGCTGGACCCGGGGTCGCCCCCCAGGGAAGGGTGGGGGCTGGCCTGGGCCAACGAGCAGACCGCAGCCGAAGGCGCACCGCCCCCGCACCACCGCCACGAGCACCGGCTGCCTGGCAACGGGCAGAACGCGTCCGCCCCGGATCTCCTGACCTCGGGCACCTGACAGCGGCGCCAAAACCAGCCGCCGATCACCACCACCCACCCCGGCGACAGCTCCCGCCGACGGAACCACCCGCGGACGTCCGCAGCGTGGCGACCGCCCCGAACCCCGCAGCACCACAGTCAACTGTGGACTGTCCACGAAGGACACACCACTCCGACGGCTACCCATGCCACGCAACGACAACAGCGCACCGCACCCCGCTGTCCACGCGCGACCTCGCTCGGGCCCAGCCGGCGGCGCCCCGCCTCACGGCAACCAAATCCCACATGTCCCACAACGTCCACTCTGGACGAACACGGTCACGGGGAATCCGTCGCCACCGCCCGCTGTTCCTGTTGTCGCCGCTGGCCCGCACTCCCGGGCGGCTGCCGCACACCCGCCAACAGCGGGATATCCCGCATCACCAGCACCGCCACCACGGCGAGCAGGCCGGCGGCGCCGCCGATCCACGCCACCGTGCCGCCGATGGCCCGACTGGTGGCCTCGGCCGAAGCCCCGTGCGCCGCGAGCTGCTGGGCCAGCAGCGACTGCGCGCAGGCCAGCCCGAACACCCCACCCACCTGCTTGCTCAACGCCGAGCCGGCGGTGGCGCTACCAGCGTCCGCACCCGGCACGCTGAACTGGGCCACCATGGTCGCGCCACCCATGGCCGGCCCGATGCCCAGCCCGATGAGCGCGAGCCAACAGCTGACCACGGCCGGTGCCGTGGTGGTGCCGAGCAGGAAGAACAGCACGGTTCCCCCGGTCACCAACCCCGCCCCGGCCAGCAGCACGGCCCTGGCCCGCCCGGTCCGGATGATCAGCGCGGCCGTGAGCCGGTTGCCCACCACCATGCCGATCATCAACGGCAGCAGGAACAACCCGGACGCGGTCGCCGTGTGCCCACGCACCTGCTGGAAGTACAACGGCAGCAGGATGGTCGCCGGCAGGCTGGCCACCTGGAAGAAGAACCCCGCCGCAACCACCGCCGCATAGGTCCGGCGGGTGAACAGGCGCAGCGGCAGCACTGGTACCGCTGCTCGCCGCTCGACCGGAACGAGGACCGCCAGCAGCCCCAGCCCCACGACCAGGGCCACGGCGACCCGCGGATCCGTCCACGCGCGCGGCTGCGCCGCCACCGGGTGGCCCGTGAGCGCCAGCCCGAGCAGCACCAGCGACAGCCCTGTGGTGAGCAGCACGATCCCGGCGAGGTCCACCGGTCCGGTGCCGGCACGCGACGGGCGGTGCCGGGGTAGGCCGAGCACCACGACCGCGCCGGCGACCAGGCCGACCGGCAGGTTGAGCAGGAACGCCCAGCGCCAACCGGCGTGGTCGCTGAGCAGCCCGCCGACCAGTGGGCCGCCGATCAGACCGGCCGCCATCATGCCGGCGAGCAGCGTCTGCATCCGCAGCAGGCCGGTCGCCCGGTGCGGCGGGTAGAGGTCCCGCACCGCTGCCATGCCCACGGTCAGCAGCGCACCAGCGCCGATGCCCTGCACCGCCCGGAACACGACCAGGGCGGGGACGCTGCCGGCCGCCCCGCAGGCCACCGAGCCGGCGAGGAAGATCCCCAGCCCGGTCAGCAGCGGTGCGCGCCGGCCACGCAGGTCGGAGAACCGCCCGTACAGCGGCACGGTCACCGTCGAGGTCAACAGGTAGACGGTGACCACCCACACGTACCAGGTCTGGTCACCACCCAGGTCGGCGACGATCCGCGGCATGGCGGTGCCGACCACGGTGCCGTCGAGCATGCCCAGGAACGCGCAACCGAGCAGCGCGAACGTCACCGCGCGCCGCGTGCCGGCGCTCATCTCGGCGAACGGGTCGGCCTCGGCGGCGGCGGTCACCGGTCCTCCGGTACCGCTGACGTGTCCACGCCCCCATCCGTGACAGCACCGTGCAGGAAGAGGTCGACAAGCTCCCTGGTGCTGACGGCGCCCTGGTCGCTGATCTCGGAGCGCATCCGGCCGGCCGACATCATCAGCATGCCGAACACGTCGGCCAACCGCTCCGGCGGCAGGCGCAGTGACGCGCGATCGGGTTCGAACAGCTCGGCCAGCGCGTCCTGGATCGCGGCCAGCGAGGCATCCCGCTCCGCCGCCCGCGGTGGCTTCCGCTCGGCCCCGCGCTCGGGTGCGCGAGTCAGGTGACCGGACGCGTGCAGGGCACCGGCGATGGCCCCCATGCGCGCCAGGAACGCGCTGAGCGCGTCGGCCGCGTCGAGCAGCCGCGCGGCCAGCGGCTGGTCCAACGAGACGGAGGCGAGTTCCCGCACCACGTGGTCGGGCCGCATCGCCTCGGCCATGCACGCGGCCAGCAGGCTGTCCTTGTCGGTGAAAGCGCGGAAGATCGTGGCCTCGCCGATGCCGGCGGCGCGGGCCACCTGAGCGGTGGTCACGCTCGCGCCGTACTCGGCGACCAGCGGCAACGCCGCCCGCACGATCATTTCGCGCCGCTGTTCAGGGCTCATGCCCGGCGCCCGACGCCGGGGTGGTGTGGGTGTCATACCGCAACAGTACGGAGTGAGTACTTACTCCGTCAATGGAGAAGTAAGTACTCACTCCGATACTGGCCCAACCGCCGACCCGGCACCGTCCAGCTACCCCGACAAGCCGCTGACCTGCGGCGATGATCCACTGAGGAGAAGTGTTAGCAAACGTGGGATAGGCAATAGTCCGGCCGCTGGAGGCCGGAATCGCGTTCCGCGGTTGCTACGCTGCCAGGCGGTCTTTTGTTGTTCGGCGCCCATCACACCCACACCCACTGTCGCTGCTGGCGGGGCGCTTTCGCTGACTCGGCGACGTTCAGCCTGTCCTAAGGAAGGTCCCCTTGCGGCACCGCATGCCGCCGATGTTCCGTGCCCTCGGCCAGCGGAACTACCGGCTGTGGGCAACGGCCGACCTGGTGTCGGTCACCGGTTCGTGGATGCAGGTCCTGGCGTTGAACTGGCTGGTACTGGACCGAACCGGCTCGGCGGCCTCGGTTGGCCTCTCCGTGCTGTTGCAGGCACTGCCCGCGCTGCTGCTCGGTTCCTGGGCCGGGGCGCTCGCCGACCGGTTCCCGCCGCAGCGGGTCATCCGGTACGCGCAGAGCACGCACGCCGTCCTCGCGCTCGCCATGGCGGCGCTGGCCTGGGGCGACGGCCCACTGTCCGGGTTCTACCTGCTGTCCGTCCTGTCCGGCCTGGTCGGCGTGTTCGACGGACCGGCGCTGGGGCGCTTCGGCTCCCAGGTGGTGGGCCCCGCCGATCTCGGCAACGCACTGGCGCTGGGCTCGGTGCTCAACTCAGCCGGACGCATCCTCGGCATGAGCCTGGCCGGCGTGCTGGTCGGTGTGCTTGGCGAGCCGGTCCTCTTCCTGGGCAACGCCCTGAGCTTCGTCGCGGTGCTCGTCGCCCTGGCACGCATCCGCCCCGAACTGCTGCACCCGCTGGCGGTCAGCCCACCGGAACGCGCCGGTATCCGCGCCGGCCTGCGCTACCTGCGCGCCGACCACCGCGTGCTGGTGCTGTTCCTGCTCGGATTCGCGCTGTCCAGTCTCGGCCGCAACTACCAGGTGACCATGGCCGCCATGAGCCAGGGGCCGCTCAACGCCGGCGCGGCCGGATACGGCCTGCTGTCCACGGTGTTCGCCGTGGGGACGGTGCTCGGCGGCCTGGTCGCGGCGCAGCGGCCCGCGCTCACCCTGCGGCTGTTGCTGGTCACGGCGGCGACCACCGGAATGCTCCAGGCGGTCAGCGGACTGTCCAACGGCGTGTTCGCCTTCGCCACCCTGCTGATCCCGATCGCCGCGGGAGCTGTCCTCATCGACACCACCATGAGCACCCGCGTGCAGCTGGACACCGCTGAGGAGATGCGCGGCCGCGTGCTCTCCGCCCAGGGCATGGTCAGCGCCGGCGCCGGCGCGGTGGGCGGCCCGCTGCTGGGCTGGCTGTGTGAGGACATCGGTCCGGCCGTCACCCTGCACCTGGCCGGCGCCGCGGTCATCCTGGCCACCCTGGTCGCGTGGTTCGCCCTGACCAGGACGGCTGCCCGGCCGACCCCCGCGCCCCAGGCCCGAGCAACCGCAGAACCGGCACCTGCCGAAGTGGCACCTGCCGACGTGGCAGCACCAACCCCGGCCTACGCCGCCACCAGCTGACCACCCCACCACGCAGTCGGCCCACCAACTGGAACGCGTTGACACCGTCCCGCGCCCCTTGGTCCGATAGTTGCGTGGTTTCCACCACCCTGACCAAGCGACGACACGTTGACTTTGTCCGTGTCGCGGCTCAGGCATGTGCCCGCTGCTGGCCGTGCCGTGCGCATGGCCAGCAACCACAACAGCAGGCCCTGCACCACCTCTGAGCCGACACACGTCTGCACCGGCCACCGGCCGGTGCACTGATCGTCGTGAGGTACCCATGCTTGTGCGGATCTCCCAGCACCGCGAGACAGCCGCCCCTGCCGAACCGGCACCGCCACCGACCAGATCGTCCCGGAGCGCCGAGGTCACGGTCACCTTCCAGGTGCGGACCGACTACGACCAGGCGCCCACCCTCGCCGCCCACCTGGCCAAGGCCATCCGCGCGGCGCTCGGCCCGGCCATCCGGTCGGAGCTGGCCATCATCACCGACGCCGCGCTCCCCAGCAGTAATGAAACCGCCTCCGGGGACGACACAGCGCAACCCCGGCTACCCCGCCCACGCTCGGCCAGCTCGCCAGCGGCCTGGCCGCTGCTCCAGATCGTGGTCGCCGCCCGGCGAGTCGTTCGGGACAACCACCCGCTGGACCTGACCCGGCTGGAGTTCGACCTGCTGCTGTTTCTCTGCCAGCACCCGCACCAGGTCCACCCGCGCAAGGCCCTGATGACCAGGGTCTGGGGCGAGGTCAAGCACGACGACAGTCGAACGGTGGACGTCCACGTCCGCCGCCTGCGCAGCAAACTCGGTGCCGAGCTGCCGCTGATCACCACCGTGCGCGGGTTCGGCTACCGGATCGACGACGTCAGCCGAGTCACGATTGTGGACACGCCCGCCTGACCGCCAGTCTGACCTGGCGGTGGGACACCCAGGGCATGTCCAGCACCCGGTGTCTTCTGCGCGTCAGCAGATGCTGGGCATAAAAAATGGTCTGGAGGGGTTCGGGGACGCTCTCGCGTCAACCACAAACCCCTCCAGACCAGAAAGAATGTCCGGCGGCGACCTACTCTCCCACACCCCTCCGAGTGCAGTACCATCGGCGCAGGAGGGCTTAGCTTCCGGGTTCGGAATGGGACCGGGCGTTTCCCCTCCGCCAT
>NZ_JAMTCK010000002.1 GCF_024171785.1 Goodfellowiella coeruleoviolacea | reverse complement strand
CACCGGCCGATCCTGACCATAGGTCGCCAACACCGCCTGCGCCTCGATCGGATCACCCAACGTCGTACCGGTGCCGTGCGCCTCCACCACATCCACATCGGACGGATTCAGGCCGGCGTTGGCCAACGCAGCACGGATCACCCGCTGCTGCGACGGACCGTTCGGCGCCGTCAGCCCGTTCGACGCACCATCCTGGTTCACCGCACTACCACGCACCACCGCCAGGATCGGGTGCCCGTTGCGCCGCGCATCCGACAACCGCTCCACCAACAGCATGCCCACACCCTCAGCCCAGGCAGTGCCATCAGCAGACTCGGCAAACGCCTTGCACCGACCGTCCGGAGCCAACCCACGCTGCCGGCTGAACTCCACGAAGGTGCTGGGCGTGGCCATCACGGCCACGCCACCGGCCAGCGCCAGTGAGCACTCGCCCTTGCGCAGCGCCTGGATGGCCAGGTGCAGCGCCACCAGCGACGACGAACACGCCGTGTCCACCGTGACCGCGGGGCCCTCGAAGCCGAAGGTGTAGGCCACCCGGCCGGAGATCACGCTGCCGGAGCCACCGATGAAGGAGTACGCCTCGATCTCCTCGGGCAGTCGGCCCACGCGTGCGGTGTAGTCGTGGTACATGGCGCCGGCGAACACGCCGGTCTGGCTGCCGCGCAGCGACGCGGGGTCGATGCCGGCCCGCTCCAGCGCTTCCCAGGTGGTTTCCAGCAGCAGCCGCTGCTGGGGGTCCACGACCACGGCCTCGCGTGGGCTGATGCCGAAGAACTCGGCGTCGAACAGGGCGGCGTCGTGCAGGAAACCGCCCTCCCGCACGTAGGACCGGCCGGGCTGGTCGGGGTCCGGGTCGTAGAGCCCGTCCAGGTCCCAGCCCCGGTCGGTGGGGAATCCGGTGATGGCGTCCTGGCCGTTGATGACGAGTTGCCACAGTTGTTCCGGTGTTCGGACGTCACCGGGGAACCGGCAGCTCATGCCCACGATCGCGATCGGTTCGTCGTCGGTTCCGGTCGTGGTCGGCGCGGACGGGGTCGGCGCGGACGGGGTCGGGGCGGCCGGCGCGGCGCTGGTGGACAGTTCCGCGCGCAGGTGCTCGATGACCAGGGCTGGGCTGGGGTAGTCGAACAGCAGGGTCGCCGGCAGCCGGAGTCCGGTCGCGGCGCCCAGCCGGTTGCGCAGTTCGACCGAGGTCAACGAGTCGAAGCCGATCTCCTTGAACGCCTGGCCGAGATCGATCGCGGCGGTGCTGGTGTGGCCGAGCACGGTCGCCACCTCGGACTGGACGATCCGGGTGATCTCCTGGTCCAGCTGGGTTCCGGTCAGCGCGGCCAGCCGGTGCTGTGCGGGCTCGCCGCCGGTCGCGGCCTTCCGCGGGGTGCTCCGGACCAGGTTGCGCAGCAGCGCGGGCACCGCGTCGGACGCGGTGTGGTCGAGCCGCAGCGGCACCAGGTTGGGTGCGCCGGTCGCGCGTGCCGTGTCGAACAGCGCGAGTGCCTCATCGGTGGCCAGCACCCCGACCCCGGAGCGGGCCATGCGCACCCGGTCGGTCTGGCCGAGGGTGCCGCCCATTCCGTCTTCCTGCTCCCACAGGCCCCATGCCAGGGCGGTGGCGGGCAGGCCGAGGGCGTGCCGGTGGCGGGCCAGCGCGTCGAGGAACACGTTGGCCGCCGCGTAGTTGCCCTGTCCGGCGGTGCCCAGGGTGCCGGAGATCGACGAGAACAGGACGAACTCGGCGAGGTCGTCGTCGCGGGTGAGTTCGTGGAGGTGCCAGGCCGCGTCCACCTTCGGCCGCAGCACCTCGGCCAGCTGCCGCGGTGTCAGCGACGACACCACGCCGTCCGCCAGCACCCCGGCGGCGTGCACCACCGCGGTCAGCGGCTGGTCCGCGGGAATGCCCGCGAGCACCCCGGCCAGCGCGGACCGATCGGCCACGTCGGCGGCGACCAGCCGCACGCCGGCCCCCAGCTCCCGCAGTTCGGCCAGCATGGCCGCGGCACCCTCGGCGGCCGGTCCACGCCGGCTCACCAGCACCAGGTTCCGCACGCCGGCCGCGGCCACGAGATGCCGGGCCAGGGTGCGGCCGAGTCCGCCGGTCGCACCGGTCAGCAGGACCGTGCCGTGCGGGTCGAGCGGCCTGGTGGCCGGCGCGCCGGTCGTGTTCGGGTCGAGCCGGGCGAGCCGGGGCACCAGGAGCTGGCCGGCGCGCACCGTGGCCTCGCGCTCGCCCGAGGCCACGGCCGAGGCCAGCTGGCCGAGATCGGCCGCGCCGGTCACGTCCAGCAGCCCGAACCGGTCCGGCTGTTCGGTCGACGCGGACCGGAACAGGCCCCGCACCGGGGCCACGGCCAGGTCCTCGACGGCCTGCCCGGTGTGCTCGTCCAGCGCGCTCTCGGTGAGCAGGACCAGCCGGGTCGTGGCGAACCGGTCGTCGGCGAGCCAGTCGCGCACCAGGGCGAGGGCACGCTGGGCGCTGTCCACGGCGGACTCGGGCAGCGCGCCAGTCGCCGACCACGGCAGCAGCACCACCGCTGGCGGTCGGGCGCCGGCGGTCACGGCCGCGCCGAGCGCGGCCAGGTCCGGGTGGGACGGCAGGCCGAACCGGTCCGCCCCCAACACCACCCAGTCCGCGGGCGTGGCGGCGGGGGTGGCCGGCAGTGCGGTCCACTCGACGTGGAACAGCGAGTCGGGCCGGGTGCGCTCGGCCCGGTCCAGTTGTTCGGCGGACACCGGGCGCAGCGCCAGCGCGTCGATCACGGCGACGAGCGCGCCGGTTGGGTCGGCGAGGGTGACCGAGACGGTGTCCGGACCGGCGGGTGCGAACCGCACGCGCAGCCTGGTCGCGTTGCTGGCGAGCAGCCGCACGTCGTGCCAGGAGAAGGGGACGCGCCCGTTGGCGACGGCGTGCAGGGCCGCGTCGGCCAGCGCGGGGTGCAGGCTGAACCGGCTGGCCTCGGTCAGCTCCGACTCGCCGAGGGCCACCTCGGCGAACACCTCCTCGCCCCGCTGCCAGACGGCCCGCAGGCCCTGGAACACCGGTCCGTAGGCGAAGCCGAGGCGGGCGAGGACGTCGTAGCGGTCGGTGAGGTCGACCGGGGTGGCGTTCGGCGGTGGCCAGGTGGTCAGGTCGATCTGCTGGGCGGGGTCCGGCGCGCCCGCGCCTGGCTCGTCGGCTGCGGTGGCCAGCGTCCCGGTGGCGTGCCTGGTCCAGGCGGTGTCCTCGGTGCTGTCGCCGGGCCGGGAGTGCAGGTGCAGGGCGCGCCGGCCGGTGGTGTCCGGGGCGGCCACGGACAGCTGCACCTGCAGCCGGCCGCGCTCCGGCAGGACCAGTGGCGACTCCAGAACCAGTTCCTCGACGCGGTCGGCACCGGTCCACCGGCCGGCCAGCAGCGCCATGTCCAGCAGTGCGGTGCCCGGCACCAGGACCCGGCCCAGCACGGCGTGGTCGACCAGCCAGGGGTGGGTGTGCCGGGAGAGCTGACCGGTGAACAGCAGGTCTCCGCTGGTCGCCACGGTCACCGCGGAGCCGAGCAGGGGGTGGTCGGTGTCCACCAGGCTGGCCGGCCTGGTCCCGGCCCTCGGGGTGAGCCAGTAGCGCTGGCGGTCGAACGGGTAGGTGGGCAGGTCGATGACGGTCGGTGCGGTGCCGGCGAAGACCTCGGGCCAGTCCAGGGCGTGTCCCCTGGTGTGCAGGCCGGCCAGCGCGGTCAGCAGGGTCGGCAGTTCGGGGCGGTCCGCCCGCAGGGCAGGCAGGAACGCCAACTCGGCGTGGCCGGCCGGTTCGACCGGTTCGGTCAGGCAGTCCTGGGCCATCGAGGTCAGCACGCCGTCCGGGCCCAGCTCCAGGAAGGTGGTGGCACCGGCCGCGTGCAGGTGGCGCACGCAGTCGGCGAACCGCACGGCGGCCCGCACGTGCCTGACCCAGTACTCGGGGTCGCCCAACTGTTCGGCCGTGGCCAGGGCGCCGGTGACGTTGGAGACGACCGGCAGCTGGGGCGGGTGGTAGGTGAGCGTCCGGGCCACCGCGCGGAACTCGGCCAGCATCGGCTCCATGGCCGGGGAGTGGAAGGCGTGGCTGACCCGCAGGCGCCGGGTCCGCCGCCCCCGGGCTCGCCACTGCTCCCGCACGGCGAGCACCGCGTCCGTCGCGCCGGAGACCACCACGGCGGTGGGGCCGTTGACGGCGGCGATGTCCAGCACGCCCGCGTGCTCGACCAGCAGCGGCCGGATCTCGTCCTCGGTGGCTTCCAGCGCGACCATCGCGCCGTCGGCGGGCAGTGCCTGCATCAGCCGGCCCCGCGCGGCCACCAGCCGCGCCGCGTCGGTCAGCGACAGCACCCCGGCCACGTGGGCGGCGGTCAACTCGCCCACGGAGTGCCCGGCCACCAGGTCGGGGCGCATCCCCCACCGGTCGAGCAGCCGGTGCAGTGCCACCTCCACGGCGAACAGCGCGGCCTGGGTGAAGCCGGTCTGGTGCAGGTCCTGCGCCGCCGGGGTGTCCGCCTCGGCGAACAGCACCTCGCGCAGCGGGCGCGGCAGGTGCGGGTCGACGGCCGCGCACACCTCGTCCAGGGCCTCGGCGAACACCGGCAGGGTCTGGTACAGCTCGCGGCCCATGCCCACCCGCTGGGCGCCCTGTCCGGTGAACAGCACGGCGAGCCGGCCCTCACCGACCCGGCCGAGCACGGTGTGCGGCGCGGACTCACCCCGCGCCAACAGGTCCAGGCTGGCCAGCAGGCCGGCGCGGTCCGGTGCGGTCAGCACGGCGCGCCGCTCCAGTGCCGGGCGCGCGGTGGCCAGGGTGAAGGCCACGTCGTGGCTGGACAGGTCGGGGTGGGCGGCGAGGTGCGCGCGCAGCTGCGCGGCCTGGGCGCGCAACGCGGTCTCGGTCCTGGCGGACAGCGTCCAGGGCGCGGTGAACGGGGGTTCGGGTCGGGGTCGCGCGGTGGGTGCCGACTCGGCCGCCGGGGCCTGTTCGAGGATCGCGTGCGCGTTGGTTCCGCTGATGCCGAACGAGGAGACCGCGGCTCTCCTGGGGCGGCCGGTCGCCGGCCACGGTGTGCTGTCGACGAGCAGCCGCACCGCACCCGCCGACCAGTCCACATGCGACGACGGCTGGTCCACGTGCAGTGTCTTGGGCAGCACGCCGTGTCGCATGGCCAGCACCATCTTGATGACCCCACCGACGCCGGCGGCGGCCTGGGTGTGGCCGATGTTGGACTTCAGCGAGCCCAGCCACAGCGGCTCGGTGCGGTCCTGGCCGTAGGTGGCCAGCAGCGCCTGCGCCTCGATCGGGTCACCGAGGCGCGTTCCGGTGCCGTGCGCGTCCACGGCGTCCACATCGGACGGTCGCAGCCCGGCGTTGGCCAGGGCCTGGCGGATCACCCGTTGCTGGGACGGCCCGTTGGGTGCGGTCAGCCCGTTGGAGGCGCCGTCGGAGTTGACCGCGCTGCCCCGCAGCACCGCGAGCACCGGATGCCCGTTGCGTCGGGCGTCGGACAGCCGCTCCAGCAGGAGGACGCCGGCGCCCTCGGCCCACGCGGTGCCGTCGGCGGCCTCGGCGAACGCCCGGCACCGGCCGTCCGGGGAGAGCCCGCCCTGCCGGCTGAACTCCACGAACATGCCGGGGCTGGACATCACGGTCACGCCGCCGGCCACGGCCAGCGCGCACTCCCCCGCCCGCAGGGCCTGGCCGGCCAGGTGCACCGCGACCAGCGAGGACGAGCAGGCGGTGTCGATGGTGAGGGCCGGGCCCTCCAGCCCGAAGGTGTAGGCGATCCGACCCGAGGCCACGCTGGTGGTGGTGCCGGTCAGCAGGTGGCCCTCCACGCCCGGCTGGGCCTCGTGCAGGCGGGGGCCGTAGTCGTTCGCGGTGGCGCCGATGAAGACACCGGCGCGCTGGCCGCGCAGCCGGGTGGGGTCGATGCCGGCCTGTTCGAACAGCTCCCAGGTCGTCTCCAGCAGCAGCCGCTGCTGCGGGTCCATGGCCAGCGCCTCGCGGGGGCTGATGCCGAACAGGGCGGGGTCGAACTCGGTGGCGTCGGCCAGGAAACCGCCGTGGCGGGCGTAGCTGACGCCGGGCCGCTCCGGATCGGCGTGGTGCAGCGCGTCCAGGTCCCAGCCCCGGTCGGTGGGGAACTCGGTGATCGCGTCCGCACCGGCCAGCACCAGCCGCCACAGCTCCGCTGGGGAGCGCACGTCACCGGGGTAGCGGCAGGCCATGGCGACGATCGCGATCGGCTCGCCGTCCAGCGCGGTCGTGGCCACCGGGGTGTCGGCCGCGGCGCCGAGCGAGTGCCGGGCGAGGTGGTCGGCCAGCACGGTGGGTGTCGGGTAGTCGAACAGCAGGGACGCCGGTAGCGGCAGCCCGGTGGCCTGCCCGAGCCGGTCGCGCAGTTCGACCGAGGTCAGCGAGTCGAACCCGAGGTCCTTGAACGTCCACTCGGGATTGACCGCCCGCGCGTCCGGGTACTCCAGCACGGCCGCGACCTCGGCGCGGACCAGGGCGAGCAGCCCGGCGGGATCAGTCGGCACCGAGGGTCCGGCCTGCTCGACCGGCTCCGCCGGGGTGCTCCCGCCCGGCTCGCGCTCCGGGGCGCTGTGCCGGGCCGGCTCGGATGTGCCGGGGGTGGCGCCGGCTGGCGCGGTGGAGTGGTTCAGCCAGTGGGGTTCCCGCTGGAACGCGTAGCCGGGCAGGGGCGCGCGCCGCCCACCCCAGTCCGCGAACACCGCCGACCAGTCCACGGCAACGCCGCGCACGTGCAAGCGGCCCACCGCGCCCAGCACCGACGCGACCTCGGGCCGGTCGGCGCGCAGCAGCGGCACCCGCGTCGCGGCGGTGGGCGTGCGCAGGCAGTCCCGGGCCATCGTGGTGAGCACGCCGGCCGGGCCCAGCTCGACGAACGTGGAGACACCCGCTGCCTCCAGCGCGCGCACCCCGCTGAGGAAGCGCACCGGCTCACGCACGTGCCGCACCCAGTACTCGGCGCGGGCCCACTGCTCCGGGTCGGCGAGCTGACCGGTGACGTTCGAGATGACCGGCAGCTTCGGGTCCTGATAGGACAGTCCAGCGGCCACCTCGGCGAACTCCGCGAGCATGCCGTCCATGTGCGGGGAGTGGAAGGCGTGGCTGACCCGCAGGCGCCGGGTCCGGTGGCCCCGCTCGGCGAGTGCGGCCGCCAGCTCGGTGACCGCGTCGACGTCACCGGACAGCACCACCGCGGCCGGTCCGTTCACCGCGGCGATCCCGACCTGGTGCTCTCGGCCGACCAGCAGCGGCCGCACCTCGTCCTCGTCGGCGTCCACCGCGATCATCGCGCCGGTGGCGGGCAGCGCCTGCATCAGCCGGCCCCGCGCGGCCACCAGCCGCGCCGCGTCGGTCAGCGACAGCACCCCGGCCACGTGGGCGGCGGCCAGCTCGCCGATCGAGTGGCCGGCGAGGTGGTCGGCAACGACGCCCCAGTGCTCCAGCAGCCGGTACAGCGCCACCTCGACCGCGAACAACCCGGCCTGGGTGTAGTGGGTCTGGTCGAGCGCGGCGGCGTCGGTGAACACCACCTCGCGCAACGGCCGAGGCAGGTGCTCGTCCAGTGCGGCGCACACCTCCGCGAACGCCTTGGCGTAGGCCGGGAACGCGGCCACCAGTTCGCGGCCCATGCCCAGCCGCTGGCTGCCCTGGCCGCTGAACAGCAGCGCCAGTCCGCCCCGGTCACCGGTGACGCCGAGCGCCCCGCCCCGGGCCGGTTCGCCCTGGGCCACCGCGGTCAGCCCGGTCAGCAGCTCGTCCCGGTCCTCGGCGAGCAGCACGGCGCGGTGGTCGAAGGCGGTGCGGTGGACGGCCAGCTCGTGGCCGATGTCGACCAGGTCCAGCTCGGGCCGGGCGAGCAGGTGTGCGTGCAACCGCGTGGCCTGCGCGCGCAGCGCGGGCCCGGTGCGCCCGGACAGCACGACCGGGACGGCCGGCGGGCGCTGCCAGGTGGCTGGCTGGCTCGGCGCCGGGTCCGCCGGGCTGGCTGGTGCCTCGGCCAGCACGACGTGGCAGTTGGTGCCGCCCATGCCGAACGAGGACACCCCGGCGACCAGCCGCTCGTCCGGTCGGGGCCACGGCCCGAGTTCGGTCTGCACCCGCAGCCCCAGGTCGGCCAGTGGGATCGCGGGGTTGGCCGTCCGGAAGTTCAGGCTCGGCGGCAGCTGGCGGTGGCGGATCGCCAGTGCGGTCTTGATCAGCCCGGTGATGCCGGCCGCCGCTTCCAGGTGACCCAGGTTGGTTTTGACCGAGCCGACCGGCAGTCGAGCGTCGACCGGTCGGCCCTGGCCGAGCACCGCGCCCAGGGCCGCGGCCTCTATCGGGTCGCCGACCCGGGTGCCGGTGCCGTGCAGTTCGACGTACTGGACCGCCGTCGGGTCCAGGCCGGCGGCGCGGTAGGCGCGCGCCAGCAGGTCCCGTTGCGCCGGCTCGCTCGGGGTGGTCAGGCTCGCGCCACCGCCGTCGTTGTTCGCCGCGCTGCCCTCGATCACGCAGTAGATCCGGTCGCCGTCGGCGAGCGCCCGGTCCAGTGGTTTGAGCACCACGAGCCCGGCGCCCTCACCGCGCACGAAGCCGTTGGCGCGCTCGTCGAACGTGTAGCACTGGCCGTCCGGGGACAGCGCGCCGAACCGGGCCGCCACGGTCGCGCCCACCGGCGCCAGGTTCAGGTTCACCCCGCCGGCCACGGCCACGGCTGACTCGCCCTGGCGCAGGCTGGTGCAGGCCAGGTGCACGGCCAGCAGCGAGGACGACTGGCCGGCGTCCAGGGTCAGGCTGGGGCCGCGCAGCCGCAGCGCGTAGGACAGCCGGTTGGCGATGACCCCGCGGTGCACCCCGGTCATCGTGTGCTGGGTCACCGCGTCCGCGCCGCCGGTGAACAGCAGGGTGGCGTAGTCGTCGGAGGCCGCGCCGACGAAGACCCCGGTGGGGGTGTCGGCCAGCGCCGCCGGCACGATCCCGGCGTCCTCCAGTGCCTCCCACCCCAGTTCCAGCACCAGGCGCTGCTGCGGGTCGATGGCCGCGGCCTCACGGGGCGAGATCCCGAAGAAACCCGCGTCGAAGTGGTCGACGTCGTCGAGGAACCCGCCCCGCTCGCCCGCTCGGTGTCCCGCCGAGTCACGCCGCCCGGCGGGGATCTCCCGCACGGCGCTGCGACCCGACCGGAGCAGCCCCCAGAACTCGTCCGGGTCGCCAGCGCCTGGCAACCGGCATGCCATACCGATGATCGCGATCACAGCGTTCCCTTGCTCCGTCCCAGGGGTCGGTACCTAGCTCAGGGATCGCCTGGCGAACAACGAGCCGACCGATTCGTTGGAGTTGCCGCGACGCTACGTCCGGGCACTTCCAAAGCGGTTTCAACCGGCTACCGGCAGCGCGGGAGTCACCATCCGTGTCGATGGCGTCTCACAACGTGCAGGCCAGGGACACCGCCTGCGCGAGTTCGCCCTCGCCCGCACCGTCCGTCGTGGACCGTCCGGAACGGATCTGGTCGAGCAGTCGCCACGCCCGCGTCTCCGCCGTGGCCAGCCCGATCTGCTGACAGATCAGGATGCCGTCGCGGCACAGCCGCGCCGCCTGGTCGCGCTCCCCCATGCCCTGGTGCGCCCACGACTGCCCGATGAGCGCCCGCGCCTCGATCACCCGCAGCCCGCTGGCCCTGGCCGTGGCCAACGCCTCGTCGCCGGCCCGGAGCGCCTCGGCGAACTCGCCGCGTCGAGCGTGCACACAGCTCAACCCGACCAGTGCCTCACCGATCGTGCTGGCGGACTCCGACGCCCTGGCGATCCGCACGGCCGCCAACTGGTGCTGCTGGGCCTCGTCCACCCGGCCCAGCCCGAGTTCGGCGCGGGCCAGCGCCTGCAACGCGTTGCCCTCGGTGACCCAGCTCCGTTCCTGCCTGGCCAGTTCGAGCGCGCGGTCGGCGTACTCGTGGGCCTGCTGGTAGTCGCCGGCGTCCACGGCGAGCAGGCTCAGCCCGGTGAGGGCGAACGACTCCCCGTGCACGTGCCCAAGGTCGCGGTGCAGCTGGCTGGCCCTGGTCAGGTGCTCGACGGCCTGTGCGCCGTTGCCGCGCAGCCACAACACGAAGCCGAGGCTGACCAGCACCGCGGCCTCGACCGCGCCCTTCTCGGCGCTCAGGGCCAGCGCCGCGGTCAGGTACTCGGTCGCCTCGGTCAGCTGGCCGAGTTGCCGGCACATGTAGCCCAGGTTGTTCAGCACCATCATCTCGCCCACCCGCGAGCCCACCATGCGGTGCAGTTCCAGGGCGCGGGCGAACTCCTCCCTGGCCTCGACCAGGCGCCCCGCCGCCCGCAGCGCGATGCCCAGGGTGTTCCTCGTCGACGCCTCGCCCTCCAGCCAGTCGCTGGTGCGGTGCACCCGCGCGGCCTCGGTCAGGCACTCGATGGCCTGTGCCCGGCGGCCCACGTGCAGGGCGCTGTTGCCGATGCTCTGCAGCATGAACGCCTCGACCCTCGGTTCACCCTTGGCGCGGGCCGCCGCCAGCACGTCCGGCGCGATGTCCAGCCACTCGACGCGGCGGCCCCGGTGGTGGAACAGGAAGCGCACGGCGTCGGCGAGGTACCAGGCCACCGGGTGCGGGCCGCGTTCGGCGGCCAGCGGCAGCAGGGCGGCGAGGTTCTCGTGCTCGCTGTCCAGCCAGGCCAGCGCCTCGGCCGTGGAGCCGAACCGCACGGGGGGCGCGTCAACCGCCGGCTCGTCCCGGGGCATCCGGGCCGCGTACCGCTGGAACCTGGCCTCGGCGGCGTCCACCCACGCGAGGTAGCACCGCGTCAGCCGGGTCCAGGCCGCGTGCCGGTCCTGGTCGTTCTCCTCGCCCTGCGCCCGGTCCAGCGCGTAGCGGCGCAGCAGGCCGTGCAGCCGGTAGCGGCCCGGGACGTGCTGTTCCAGCAGGTGCGCGGCGGCCAGGCGGCTGAGCTGGCGGGTCACCTCGTTGACGGGGGCGTCGACGAGCGCCGCGGCCACCGGAGCGGTGAAGTCCGGGCCGGGGATCAGGCCCAGTCGACGGAACAGCTGGCGCAGCTGCGGGGTGAGCGTCTCGTAGGACACGGCGAAGGCCCGGGTGATCGGGCTCTCCTCGGCGCCGTCCACGGTCAGCACGCGCAGCGGGCTGCCGTAGGCCAGTTCGGCCGCGAGTTCGCCGATCCGGGGAACCGGGGTGGCGGTGAGGTTGGCCGCCGCGATCCGCAACGCCAGCGGCAGGTGTCCGCACAGCCTGGCCAGCTCGTCGACCGCGGTCGGCTCGGCGCGCACCTGCGTCTCCCCGAGCACGCTGGCCAGCACGGCCCTGGAGTCGGCGGCCGACAGCACCCCCAGTGGCAGCGAGCGGGCACCGCAGCGCACGATCAGCTCGCCGAGCCGGTTGCGGCTGGTCACCACGACCGTGCCGACCGGTGGCAGCAGTGGGAGCACCTGGTCGGCGTCCCTGGCGTTGTCCAGCACCAACAGCATCGACCGGTCGGCCATCATCGACCGGTACAGGCCGATCCGGCTGTCCAGGTCGGCCGGCAACCGCTCGGCGTCCACCCCGATCGCCAGCAGCAGGCGACCCAGCGCCGCCAGCGGCGTGATCGGCTCCTGGTCCGCGTCGAAGCCCCGCAGGTCGACGTACAGCTGACCGTCCGGGAAGCGTTCCCGCACGCGCCACGCCCAGTGCACGGCCAGCGCGGTCTTGCCCACCCCGGCGCTGCCGTTGACCACCCACACGTCCGCGGCCGATCCCGCGTTCAGCTGACTGTTCAGCACCTGGAGTTCGGCGTAGCGACCGGCGAAGCCGCGGACGTCGAAGGGCAGTTCGGCCGGCCTGACCCGGGCCGCCACCTGGACGGCGGGGGCGGGCTCGTCAACGGCGTACTGGTCGTCCTGGTCATCCAGTCCCTGCAGGATCTGCAGGTGCAGCTCCTGCAACGAGCGACCGGGTTCGATGCCCAGTTCCGTGGCGAACCGGCGGTGGGTGTCGGTGTAGACGGCCAGCGCCTCGGAGGCGCGGCCGGACCGGTGCAGCGCGACCATCAGGTGGGCCTGCAGCTGCTCGCGGAACGGGTAGGTCTCGCTGACCCGTCTCAGTTCGCCGACGACCTGGGCGTGGCGGCCAGCGGCCAGTTCCGCGGCGAACAGCTTCTCCCACGCCGCGATCCGCCGTTCTTCCAGCACCTTGCCGTCCCGACTGGCCAGCGCGTCGGTGACCCCGCCCAGTGGCGGGCCCTGCCACAGTTCCAGCGCCTCCCGCAACCGCACCGCGCTCTCCCGCGCCCGGCCGGCGGCCAGGTCGGCGGTGGCCGCGACCACCGCGTCCTCGAACACCTGCACGTCCAGTTCACCTGGCCGCACCTCGATGAGGTAACCGGGTGAGCGCCGGACGATGACCGACCGGCCGAGCAACTTGCGCAGCTCCCACACCCGCACCTGAACCTGACCGCGCGCGCTCGTCGGCGGCTCGTCCTCCCAGAGCAGCGCGATCAATTCCTTTTCCGAAACAACTCTGTTCGCATTGAGCAACAACGACGCGAGTACGGTTCGCTGCTTTGGCCCCCCCAGGCGCAAAGTCCCGTCACCGTTGCAGACCGTCACCGGCCCGAGCAGTTGGTACCGCAGTTCCCCCTGACCATTCTGGGGGGAACCGTGGCTGGGTCCTTCGACCAATGTGGCAGTCGACATGTTCTGGATACTGCCAGCAAAAATCGGAAAAGCAATGATACCGATCACTACGCCCAACACCTCAGCTGACTGGACCATAAAGAGCAACGCCGCGTGGACCAGAGGAACCAGCTGGAGCAGCCGGCGGCGACAGTGAACACGGTTGCTCACAGTGAGTCAGCGGCGACTGCGGTCACCCGATCAGACGCAGCCGCGAGCGAGCAGACCTACCGAGACGGTCATTACGACCTCTTCACCACGGCATCATGATCACAGTACGTAACCAGCAAAGACTTTGCTGTCACTCGGTGACAAGTGCGCTCGGGCGCTGACACAGTGCGTAGAACGGGTCTGCGCCGGGGCCGCGTCCACGCTTCTCCACCACCTCCGGAATTGCGCCGAGAACAGCGGGACACCCCGAACAACGACCGCCGATCGGGGCCGCGCTCACCGCACGGACAAACCAGGTCGAGCACCGCCGGGTAAATAACCTAAAAACTTTCATGTTCTGCCCGGCCGGCGCGATCAGCCGTCCCGGGACCACCACCGCGATGCTTTCCAGCCAGCGCTGGAGAATGACATTCCCCCGGAGAATCCGGCCGCGGTACGGAACTGGTACTCCTGGTGACCACCCGAGCGGCCATGCACTGTTCGATCGCCTCGGCGAAGTACCCGGCCCCCTGAGGGCACTGCCCGACGGGAAAATCCCGCCGGCGGACATCCACCAGTCGCCGCTCGGCGAGGACCGGTCGGGGCTGAGCACAACGCGGCAGCACCGTTCGTTGTTCGCGACCAGCAGGCGCACCGGTTTGCCTTCGCGGTGAGCGCGATCGGATTTGGGCATCGGTGGCGGATCCGGTCAGCGGCTCGGTCGGCGAAGTCACGATCGACGCGAGAACCGCGCTCCCTGGCGCACAGCGGCGGCCGCGCCGCCCTGGCCGTCCTCACCTGCACCATCGACCGCACGTGGCCGAGCGGGCCGGCAGACCGCCCGGCCAACCGGCTCCCGCAGCACCGGGACGAGGCGGGCGGGGCGCCGCCCCGGTGAAAGCGGGTGGCGAGGCGACCAGCGAAAGAGTGGCGTGCGCACCATCGGGTTGCCCCGAACGGACAACAAACCCCGTTCGTGGACATCCCTATCGACCGTCAAGATCATTTCGTTACCGCGTTCAATTCGCCTTGACGCACCAACGCGCCGCCTGGGAGGGTCCCTGCGCGCGGCACGACGCCGCTTTCGTTCCACGGGGAATCAAGGGGATCTCGTGAAAAAGCAGCTCACTCGCATGGCTGTCCTGGCGGCCGCCGGTCTCGCCGTGTTCAGCGGTGTGCTCGTGTCGTCCGCATCGGCCGGCGCACCGGCGGCGGCGCCAACGGCGAGCAGCGGTGGCGAACAGCAGCACCAGCAGTCGATCGCCGAGGTCCTGGCCAAGGTCGCCAAGACCAGGCCGGGGGCGCAGCGGTCGGCGGCGGGCGAGGTCTCCGCGAACGCCGACGAGGTGATCGTCGAGATCGAGAACGTCAACAGCGTCAAGTGCTTCGACGTGATCAACGGCAGTGGCGCCAACGGTGCCGACGTCCAGCAGTACGAGTGCGCCAACGTCGGGCAGCAGCGCTTCCGGGTGCTCAACCCGGACCAGCCGTGGTCGTCGTTCCAGGCTCTGCACTCCGGCAAGTGCCTGGACGTCCGGGGCGGTTACCTGAGCAACGGCACGCAGTTGCAGCAGTGGGACTGCACGCCGGGTCTGCCCGCTCAGCAGTTCACGCTGTTCAACCAGTCCAACGGGTCGGTCGCCATCGTGCCGCAGACGGCCTGGGAGGCGAACGCGCTGCGGGCGAAGTGCCTGGACGTGCGGGGTGGCGCGACCGGCAACGGGGCGAAGATCCAGCAGTGGGAGTGCGGCACCGTCCGCGACGACAACGAGGACGTGGTCGTCGCCCAGCAGTTCAGGCTCTGGCTGGTGTGACACCCGCTGTGCGGCGGTGACACCACTCGGGCCCCCGACCACGTGGTCGGGGGCCCGTTGTCGGTTCTGCTGACGTCACAACAGCTATCGACGCCGGTTGCGCGGCACGTGGCCCTGGCTCAGCGACAGTTGGTGCTTGGCCTGGATCCACTGCTTCACCGCGGGCCTGGTGGCCAGGAACAGGCTGAGCAGGCTGACGCAGAGCATGGCCCCGCTGCCCAACAGCGAGCCCAGGTCAGCGGCGCCGCGAAACAGCGAACGCCCGAGCGCCAGGCCGAGCACGCCCACGGTGATGCTGCCCGCCATCTGTGACGCCGCGGTGTTCGGGAAGTGCTTGTGCGCGATCGACAGCGCGCCCAGCGCGTTCAACACCCCGAAGCCGCCAACGATGAACGCCAACAGCACGCCGATGAACAGCGTGGCGCCGTCGGCGACGAAGCTCACCACGACGAAGACCGCCAACCCGAGCATGCCCGCGGCCAGGATCCAGTTCAGCACGGCCAGCACGGTGAGTTCGGTGGGCCGCGGCGGCAGCGCCGCCTGTTGGTGCGGCGGCAGCGCCGCCTGTTGTTGTGGCGGCAGCGCCGCCTGCTGGTGCGGCGGCTGGGCCGCGTACGGCTGCTGCTGCGGCGAGTGGGGCTGGTGCGGCGGATAGCCCTGCTGCGGTTGCGGATACCCCTGCTGCTGCGGATAGCCCTGCTGCGGTTGCGGGACGGGCTGCCCTGGGTAGGCCTGGGGCGGGTAGCCCTGCTGCGGCGGGTACGGCTGCTGCTGCGGGTAGCTCGCCTGCTGTCCCGGATAGGACTGCTGTCCGGGGTAGGACTGCTGTCCCGGGAAGGGCGGCTGCTGCGGGTACGGCTGCTGGTACGGCTGGTTGGGCTGTTGGTGCCCGCCCCACTGCGGTGATGACGTCATCTGAGTCCCCTCGGTCGCCGGGAGACTCTACTGTCGCGGCCAGCCGCCGGTCACAGGTTCCAGCACACTGCTCGGGCGGCTCGCACCGCGTCCGTCCAAAACGGATGTACTCGGATAAATCGGTGGCGGCTCACCGGGTGGCTGCGGCAGGCTCCGCCAGTGCCAGTTGCTCGTGTTGACCTGCTGATCCGCCAACTCGACATCGCCTGGGCGCTGTTCGAGCACCACGTGACCGACCTCGACGACTCACTCTGCCGCTGGGAGCCGGCGCCGGGCTGTTGGACCGTGCGGCCGGACGGTCGGGGCCGGTGGGTGGCCGACTGGGCGGTCCCCGAACCCGATCCCGTGCCCACCGTGTCGATCGCGTGGCTGACCTGGCACATCGGTTTCTGGTGGACCACCACGCTCGGGCACTGCTTCGGCACCGGGGCGCCGGCGCGCGAGGAGATCACCTGGCCGGGCAGTGCCGCCGCCGCGGTGGACTGGCTGCGCGGGCTGCACACCGAGTGGCGGGCGGCGCTGCTGCCGCTCACCGACGCCGACCTCGACGCCACCGACCGGACCGCCGGCCTGCCCTGGGGCGGGGATCTGACTCTGGCGGACGTGGCGGGTTGGGTCGTTGTCGAGTTGACCAAGAACGTCGCCGAGATCGGCTCGGTGCACCACCTGTACGCGGCACAGCAGGCCAGTGGCCACGCCTGAGTGGAGCGGTGACCGGGGTCGCCCGTTTGGCGGAAAAGCCTGATCTACCCCGATTGTCCACTCCGCACTACTGTGCCGGCGGCCTGTCGCTGGTTGACTTGGTTGCGGAGCTTCCCCCAAAAGCTCCGGCCGTTTTCCGTCGACGGGAAAACCCAGGCCCGCGCGGACGCCGGACAGGCCCCCGGCGTCCGCGCGGACCGCGGCTGGGCTCACGCCTCGCCGAGCAGTTTGCCGCCGCACAGGGTTTCCGCGTAGGAGAAGACATAGCCCTGGTCGATCTCCACCGGCAGCAGGCCGGCGAAGTCGGCGTCGGGCACCGAGGGGAACCGGAGATCGGCGTCACCCGCCCAGATCTCGCCGAACTCCACCCCGGTGACCTCGGAGGTGACCAACTGGGCCAGCGGTGGCTCCGCGGAGGTCCAGGTGGGGAACATCCGGGTGTGCACCAGCGGCACGGCGTGCAGCTGCGGCGGCTGGGTGATCCGGCGTTCGGTGCGCACCGTGATCTCGGCGACGCGCCGGCCGTGCACGGACAGGGCGCCGTCGAACCGGCCGGGCGCGTTGGGCTTCGGCCCGGCCAGGCCAACACTCCTGGGCCGAGTCTGGTGGATCGCGCCGAACTGCTTGGGCATGCCCTGCACCCAGCCGCGCAGCATCGGCACCGGGCTGTCCACCCAGGCGTAGGGGCAGCGGGCCATGGGCACGCCGTTGTGCTCGCAGGCCAGCAGGATCAGGAACTCGGCGAACTGGCACCGCTGCGGATCGGCGAGTTCCGCGCCGGATTCCGAGCACCACTGCCACTCGGCGAAGATCGCCGCGGCGGCGCCGGGGTCGCTGCCCAGGCTCAGCCCCGGCGGCAGGAAGCGCGCGGCCGCCTCCGGGTCGACCCGGTAGTCGACCATGATCACCTCGCCGGAGAAGTGCCACGGTGGCGGCGTCAGCATGGCCGAGGCACCGGTCGGCGACAACGGCAGGCTGTATCCCGTCGGCCCGGTGTTGACGGGCGCGGTCATGGTCATCGTCGTCTCTCCTCACAGGTGGGTCACGGGCACGGGCTGCCAGGCCGAGGCGAGCAGTCCGGCGGCTGTGACGAGCTGATCGGGTGCGGTGAAGCTGTAGGCGAGCCGGACGGCCGCGTGCGGTCCGGCGCCGAACCGGGAGCCCGCGGCCACCCGGACGCCGGCCGCCTCGGCGGCGGCCAGCAGGTCGGGTTCGGACCGGGTGGTGCAGCGAACCCACAGGAAGTAGCCGCCGGCCGGCACCTGGCACGCGAAGTCCGGGCCCAGTGCCGGCAGCAGTGCGCCGGCCAGCGCGTCCCGGCTGGTCCGCAACCGGTTCCGCAGCCAGGTCAGGTGGCGGTCGTACGCGCCGGAGCGCAGCAGGTGTGCCACGGCCAGCGAGGTGACGTGGTTCGCCGAGCCGCCGCTGACGAACACGGCGTGGTTGGCCAGCCTGGTCACCACGTCGGGAGCGGCCAGCAGACAGCCGAGCCGCAGCCCCGGCGCCAGGGTTTTCGACAGCGTCCGCAGCCGGATCACGCCGTGGTAGTCGGCGAGTCCGGCCATCGAGCACGGCGCGGGCGTCGCGTCGAGGTCGAGTTCCGCGTAGGCGTCGTCCTCGACCACCAGCACCCCGAGGCGCTGGGCGACGGCGAGCAGGTCGCGTCGCCGGGCCTCGGGCACGACCAGCCCGGTCGGGTTGTGGTAGGTGGGGATCAGGCAGGCGAAGGCCACCCGGCCGCCGTGCGCGCGCACCGAGGTGACCGCCTCCTCGAACGCGGCCGGGTCCATGCCGGCGCCGTCCATGGCCACCGGCCGGGGGCGCAGCCCGCAGTCGGCCAGCAGCTGACGGCCCAGGTCGTAGCCGTACTGCTCGACGAGCACCACGTCGCCCGGCGTGGCCATGGCCGTGGCCAGCAGGTACAGCGCGTGCGACGTGCCGGCGGTGACCAGGACGTGTTCCGGGCCGCAGGGCCGGTCATCGGCGCGGGCCACCCGGTCGGCCACGGCCGCGCGGAACGGCACGGCTCCCCGGTCGTCCCCGTAGGCCAGCGCGGCCGACCCGAACTCGGTGAGCGCGCCGTGGTAGGCAGCTGCCAACAGGTCGGCCGGGAGCAGGTCGGGGTCCAGGTAGCCCGGACCGAGGTCGAGGACCCCGTCCGGGCAGACCTGCTGGACCACCCCGGTCCGCCAGGCACGTCGGTGGGACAGCGGACCGGCCATCACCCGGCCAGCAGCACCGACCGCAGCGCCTCCGCCGCCTTCACGACCGAGGAGGCCGACCGGGACAACGCGATCCGCAGCGAGTGCGCACCCTCCTCGGGCCGCGCCCAGTGGAACTGCTGGCACGGCAACGCGTACACGTGGTGCTCCCGCAGCGCCGTCCACACGTCCAGCCCGGTGCGCTCGCCGAGGTGCACCCGCTCCACGCTGGCCCGGCTGTCCGGGTCGGGGAAGGTCACGCCGGGGATGTCGGCCAGCCGCTCGCGCAGGATGGTGCGGTTGGTGGCGATGAAGCGGTGCAGCTCGGCCAGGCCGCCGCCGGCCGCGTCCTCGGCGAAGCGCCGCACCATGGACATCACCAGCGGCGAGATCCCCAGCAGGATGTCCGAGTAGACCTTGGCCAGCGGCAGTCCCACGTTGGCCGCGGAGACCAGCCAGCCGATCTTGAGTTCCAGGGTCGGCCACAGCTTGCCGGTGTCCTCGATGACCACCCAGCGGCAGCCGCTCTCCTCCAGGATCGCGTAGTGGTCGTAGTGGGCGCGGGTGTCGAAGCCCCGGAAGGACGTGTCCAGGGTCAGCACCACGCCGTGCTCGGCGCACTGCGCGGCCAGCGCGCGCAGCCGCTGCTCGGACACCACCCGCCCGGTCGGGTTGTTGGGCGTGGTGACGAACACGCAGCCCACCGAGCGGAGCAGGTCGGCCGGCAGGTCGCCGCCGTGCAGCACCTCCTCCTCCAGCGGCACCAACCTCAGCCCGACGCCCTTGAGGATGTCCGGGATGTTGTCGAAGGTCGGGTGCACCAGCGCGATCGCGTCGGTGGCGGTGGCCAGTGACCGGGCGAAGATCTCCATGGCCACCGACGAGGAGTAGCAGCTGAGCACCCGGCCGTCCGTCGCGGGGTAGGAGCGCTGGCCGAGCAGCTCGAAGTAGGTGCGGTGGGCCTCCCTCTCCACCTCCTCGACCGGGCGCTTCACCGCCTCGGCCCACAGGCTCGGCAGTTCGTCGATGATCCGGCCCTGGGTCGGGGTGAGTTCCTGGCGTGCGTGCCCGTCGGAGAGGTTCAGCGGGCTGTTCAGCGCCAGGTACTCGAACTGGGTGAGGTTGCCAGGGCTGGTCTGGGTGACGACCGGGCTCATCTGCGTGTCCTGCATTCCGATCACAAGCACCTTAGGTAGAAGGAATGGGCTTGGAGCCACCCCGACCGGATACGCGATTTCCGCGCCCAGCAGAGCGCGGTTGAGGCGTTTCTCCGCACGATGACAATCGTTCAGAACCATTTCCGGTCGCTGGTGAACTCACCGGCGACTGCGGTGAGCAGCCGGGACGAAACGGTGCTAGCAGTACAGCATTTCCCGACAACGACTGTCCACGAGAAAAAATGGCGCACCAGCCCGCGACCTGCGCGTTTTCCGCACAAATCAAGACCGTTGCCAGGTTGCCGGACCGCGGTCAGGCTCCGGACGACAATTCGTGTCCCGGTGCCCGAGTGAGGTGCATGACCGTGTCCGCCACGATCGAGACCAGCGATCGAACCTGGGAAGTCCGCGCGCCGGCGCTGCGGACACGCCCCGTGCTCGCCGTCACCGCCGCGTTCACCGCGCTGCTGGCGTTGACCGCCGGCCGGTACGGCTACTACATGGACGAACTGTACTTCCGGGTGGCCGGCAACCACCCGGCGTTCGGCTATGTCGACCAGCCGCCGCTGGCGCCGCTGTTGGCCAGGGCGCAGATCGCCCTGTTCGGCGACACCGTGTTCGCCATTCGCGTGGTTCCCACGCTGCTGGCGGCGGTGTCGGTGGTCGTCGCCGCCCTGGTGGCCAGGGAACTCGGCGGCGGTGGGCGGGCCCAGGTGTTGGCCGCGGTCGCGGCGAGCGCGTCGATGGCGACGCTGGCCGCCGGGCACGTGCTGCACCCGACCGCCGTGGACCACCTGGTGTGGGTGACCGTGTGCTGGCTGCTGGTCCGGCTGCTGCGCACCCGCGACACCCGGCTGTGGCTGGCGATCGGCGCGATGGTCGGCCTCGGCCTGCTCGCCAAGTACCTGGTGGTGCTGCTGGTCGTCGCGCTGGCCGGCGGTCTGTTGCTGGCCGGTCCCCGGGAGGTGTTGCGCAGCAGGCACCTGCTGGGTGGTGTCGTGCTGGGGCTGGTGATCTCCGGCCCGGTGCTGGTGTGGCAGGCGGTCAACGGCTGGCCGCAGTTCTCCATGGCCGCGGAGATGTCCGAGTCGTTCAGCGTGGGCAGCGCGATCAGCTTCCTCATCGGGCAGGTGCTGATGATCGGGCTGTTCCTCACCCCGGTGTGGATCGCCGGCCTGGTGGCGCTGTTCCGCCGCCCGGCGTGGCGGCCGTTCCGCGCGCTCGGCGTGGCCTACCTGGCGATGGTGGTGTTCCTGGCGGTCATCGGTGGGTTCAGCCGGTACACCGAGGGGCTGCTGACCGTGCTGCTGGCCGCCGGGTGCGTGCCGCTGGCCGACTGGACGCGCGGCATCACCCGGCGGGTGCTCGTCGCCGCGGCCCTGGCGCTCAACGCGCTGATGGCCGTGGTGATGGCGGTGCCGGCGCTGCCGGTGAGCGCCTACGGCCCGGACTCACCGCTGGCCGGTTTCGGGGACGCCCAACTGGGGCAGACCGGCTGGCCGGAGCTGACCGCCCAGGTGGCCGAGGTGTACCGGACCCTGCCCGCCGAGGACCAGGCGCGTGCCGTGCTGTTCGGCTGGAACTACAGCGAGGCCGGGGCGCTGGACCGGTACGGCCCGGAACTGGGCCTGCCCGCCGTCTACAGCGGCCACAACTCCTACGCCGACTTCGGCGTGCCCCCGGCGGACAGGACGGTCCTGCTCGCGGTGGGCGCGGAGCCCGCCACGCTCGCCCCGCTGTTCGGCCACTGCGAGACCGCGGCCACGCTGACGTTCGCGCTGCCGCACCTGGACCAGGACAAGCCGGTGCTGGTCTGCCGCGATCCGGTCCGCCCGTGGCAGCAGCTGTGGCCGAGCCTGAGCTGGGTCGGCACGTTCTGACCGGCGGCGAGCGGTCTTTCCCGGTGTGGCGTTCGGCGTGTCCGGCTCGAACGCCACACCCGCGTGTCCGGGACGGGCCGGTCAGCCGCGCAGGTAGGTGAGCACGGCCAGGACCCGGTGGTGGCCTTCGGCACCGGACAGGTCCAGCTTGGTGAAGATCGCCCCGATGTACTTGGCGACCGCTGCCGCGCTGACGCACAGCCGCTCGGCGATGGCGGCGTTCGCCCTGCCCTCGGCCATCAGCGCCAGCACCTCGCGCTCCCGGGCGGTGAGCCGGTCGAGCAGGCTGGAGGTCCGTTCCCGGTGCAGCAGCTGCCGCACCACCTCGGGGTCGATCACGGTGTCGCCGCCAGCGATCCGCTCCACCGCGTCAACGAACTCCCGCACCGCGCCGACCCGGTTCTTCAGCAGGTAGCCCAGGCCGCCGGCGCGCTCGCGCCGGTCCGCCTCCAGCAGTTCGAACGCGTAGGTGGCCGCCACGTACTGGGTGAGCACCAGCACGCCCAGCCGGGGGTGCCTGGTCCGCAGTTCCACGGCCGCGCGCAGGCCCTCGTCGGCGTATCCCGGGGGCATCCGCACGTCGGTGACCATGATGTCCGGCTGCTGCTCGTCCACGGCCGCGGTGAGCGCCTCGGCGTCACCGACCGCGGCGACCACGTGGTGGCCGAACCGCTCCAGCACCGCGGCCAGTCCCTCCCGCAGCAGCACGGAGTCCTCGGCGAGCACTATCCGAAGTCCGGCGTTTCCCATGGCAGCTCCACTCGCAGTTCGGTCGGTCCACCCCGTGGGCTGCGCACCGCGAGGGTGCCGCCCACCACGGCCACCCGGTCGGCCAGCCCCAGCAGCCCGGTGCCGCGCGCCGGGTCGGCGCCACCGGTGCCGTTGTCGTGGACGACCAGCACCAGGCGCTCCCCCCTGGCCGCGCCGGTGATCCGCGCGCAGGAGGCCTGGCTGTGCTTGACGACGTTGGCCAGCGCCTCGCTCACCGCGAAGTACGCGGCCAGTTCGACCTGGGGCGCCGGCCGGCGGGGCAGGTCGAGTCGCACGGTGACCGGCAGCGGGCAGCGGTCGGCGAGTTCGGCCACGGCGGCGGGCAGGCCCCGGTCGGTCAACACCTGGGGTCGGATGCCCCGGATCAGCTCCCGCAGGTCCGCCAGCACCCCCTCGGCCTCGGCCCGCGCCTTGGCGACCAGCCGGGGTCCGTTCCCGGCCAGCCCGGCCAGGTCCAGTTCGGCCACGCCGAGCGTCATGATCAGCGCGACCAGCCGCTGCTGGGCGCCGTCGTGCAGGTCCCGTTCGATCCGGGTGCGCTCCGCCTCGAACGCGTCGACCAGCCTGGTCCGGGAGTCGGTCAGCTCCTGCACCCGGTCGGCGAGGCCCGCGGCGGGCCGGGTGAGCAGCCTGCGGGCCACCGCCGCCTGGCCCAGGGCGAGCAGCCCGACCAGGTAGCCGACCAGCGGGACCAGCACCAGGCCGGCGAGCACCGCGGCGGGCGCGCCCACCGGGCCGTCCACGTTGACGATGGGGTCGATGTCGAGGACGAACTCCAGCAGCGGTGACACCGGCACGACCAGCGCGGCCAGCGCGACCACCACGGCTACGAGGTCCACCACGCCGATCACCGCGGTGAACGCCACGGCGTAGCCGAAGCCGCGCCACAGGCAGCCCCGGCCCGGCGCCACGTGCTGGTCGACGATGCGCAGCCGGTGGCGCTCGGCCGCGGCGATGGGCATGGCCAGCAGCAGGTCGACGGCGAGCACCACGACCACGGCCACCGGCGCCGCCCACGGTTGGGGCACCGCGTTGACGCCCTTGACCAGCGCGAGGACCGGCAGCGCGCCGAACGCGCCGAGCGCGACGTACCACAGCGCCCGCCACGGTCGACCGGACAGCAGGAACCGGGGATGGATCAGCTCAGCCACGCGCGTCCACGGTCTCCTCCGCGCCCTCCCCGTCGGCGTCCCGCCCAGCTGCGGCGGCCTGCCCGTCCGGGGTGGCCGGCCCGGGGCGCACCGACGGGAACCGGCGCAGCCGGGGGCTGGCCGTGACCGCGAGCGCGACCGCGGCCAGCACGGCGGAACAGGCCAGCAGCCCGGGCGTCGCACCGGAGTCGGCGAGCAGACCGCCCAGCAGCGGGCCGAGTGCGCCCGCCCCGCCCGAGCAGAACCCGAGAATGCTGCTCATCCTGCCCCGCAGCCGGTCGGGGGTGGTGACCAGCTGGTAGGTGAGCACCATGGTGTTGGCCACCGGCACGAAGAACATCATCACGCCGAGCAGCACCCCGAGCAGGATCCCCGGCGGGGTCAGGGCCATGGCGCCGACCAGGGCCGCGGCCAGCCAGGAGAACCCGAGCAGGATCACCGGCTCGGGCAGGGCCGCGCGCAGCCGGTCGGCGAACACCCCGCCCAGCAGACCGCCGGCCCCCATGCAGGCCATGGTCAGGCCGATCTCGCCGGCCTCGACGTTCTGTTCGCCGGAGACCGCGAGCACGATGATCACCAGCGCGCTGAACACCAGGTTGCACACGATCATCCACAGCAGGGTGACGCGCAGCAGTGGATTGCCCAGCAGCCAGCGGAAGCCCTCGGCGACGTCGGCGCCGATCCCCTGGGCCGGTTCGCCATCGTCCGGAGTGGACACGCGACGCGGCAGCCGCAGGAACACCAGGGCCACGAAGGACAGTCCGAGCATCACCGCGTCCGCGGCGATCGGGGTGACCGGGTGCACGGTGAACAGGAAACCGGCCAGTGCCGGGCCGAGCAGGGTGGCCACGAACGGCCGGGCGCTGTTGCGGGCCACCGCCCGAGCCAGCTGGTCGGCGGGCACCACCTGGGGCAGTGCCGCGTGTTCCACCGGGTCGAACACGGCCCCGAGGAACCCCTCGACCGCCGCGACCACGAGCACCAGCGCGAACCCGGCGGTGCCGGTGAGCACGGCCAACGCCAGGCCGGTCATCACGGCGGCGCGCAGCCCCATGCACACCAGCATGATCCGCTTGCGGTTCCACCGGTCGGCGATCACCCCGGCCGGCACGATCGCGACCATGTTCGCCGCCATCAACACCGACGAGGCGATGCCGATGCTCAGCGGGGAGCCGGCCAGCGCGAGGATCAGCAGGGGGAAGGCGATCTGGGTGATCTCGGCGGCCAGTTCGGAGAAGAGCTGGCTGCTCCACAGGATGTGGTAGTGGCGGTTGCGGGACAGCGGCACGGGCGCGCTCATCCGGTCACCTGCCGCCGCCGGGCCAGTCGGCCGGTCACCTGGATGTGGTCGATGCCGCCGGTGTCCGGGTCGCGCAGGAACCGTCCACTCAGGACCGTCGTGCCGAGGCGGAGCTGGAAGCGCAGGTCGGGCAGGCAGGTCAGCGGGACGGCCTGGGCACCGTCGAGCACCAGCGCGAGACCGTCGTCGTCCTGCCTGGTCACCACGAACTCGGCGGGCCCGTTGGCGTAGTGGCCGGCGCCGTCCGGTGGCCCGGCGACCGGGGTGGCCTCGCCGGGCTCGCGCCCCCACTCCGGGGGCAGCACGTGCCGCTCGGCCAGTTCGGCGCACAGCTCCCGCCACAGCGCCGCGCCGGTCGAGCCGTTGGTGGTGAGCGCGACGGCCGTGCCGCGCTCCGGGTCGAACCGCAGGTGGCAGGAGGTGCCGTCGCCGGTGCCGTCGTGGCCGAACCAGTCGGCGCCCGCGCCGCGGTAGCGCGCCCAGCCCAGGCCCCACCCGTCGGCCATGCCGTACGGGCCGACCCGCACGTCGGCGAGCTGGTCCTGGCACATCAGCGCGGCCGTGGCCGGGTCGAGCACGTCGGGGGCCGGGGAGTTCGCCGAGAACAGCGCCGCGAAGGCGAGCAGGTCGGCCGAGGACAGCGCGAGCGCGCCGTTGGGCGCCTCGACCTCGGGCATCACCTGCTCGGCCACGGGCAGCACCCGGTCGTCGGTCAGCACGTGCCCGCACACCACTCCACGGCTGCCCGCGGCGCCCACCACGAACGCCGGGGTGATGCCCAGCGGTCGCAGCAGCACCGACTCCACCGCCTCGGCCCAGTCCAGTCCGGTCACCTCCTCCACCAGGTGGCCGGCCAGCAGGTAACCGACGTTGGAGTAGGAGAACACCGTGCCCGGCGGGTGCTCCGGGGCCAGCCGCGCCGGGTAGCGGGTCACCCAGCGGCGGCGCGGCACCCCGGCCGCGGCCTGTTCGTCCACGTTGGACTCCAGCCCGGCGGTGTGACTGAGCAGGCGGCGCAGGGTCACCCCGGGGTGATAGCCGGCCACCGGCTCGTCGAGGTCCAGATCGCCGTCGGCGACCAGGACCATGGCCAGCGCCGCGGTGAACGGCTTGGTGAGCGACCCCAGCGGGAACGCCGACCGCGCGGTGACCGGCGTGGCCGCGCCGTGGCGTTCCCGGCCGGTCACCACCGTGACCGAGGCGCTGTCGTGGCAGACGCTGAGCTGGGCGCCGGGGACCCGGTGGCGTTCGGCCAGCCGGGCCAGCAGCGACCCGAGATCCTGCTCGTTGGGCACGGTTCACTCACTTCTCTGTCAGGTGCGCGACAACGGCCCGCAGCGCGGCCCGGAACCGCTCGCCGACCCGCTCGACCGTGGCCCGCTCGTGCACGTTCTCCGAGTAGTACCAGGTGAACTCCAGCCGGCCGCCGGCGACCGCGCCGACCACCTCGACCAGGTGCGCCAACCGCTCCCCCGGGTCCTGTTCCCGCCCGATCGCCGGGAGCAGGCCCTGGATCAGCGAGTCCTCGGCGACGGTGGCGACCTCGTCGGTCTGCCCGTGGTAGTTGAACACCACCTGCGCGGACCGGCGTTCGCGCAGCCCCGAGTCGGGCGTGAGCCAGCGCAGCGCCCCGTAGCCCAGCCCGTTGCCCGGCACGGCCCGCAGCTGCCGCCGCACCGACTTGACCAGCTTGCCCCAGTCCTGGTCGGTGACGGTGATGGCGACCGGGTAGAGCGTGGTGAACCAGCCGACCGTGCGCGACAGGTCCACGTCGTCGAACAGGTCCTCGCGGCCGTGGCCCTCCAGGTCGATCACCACCTCGTCCCGGCCGGTCCAGCCGCTGAGGGCGTGGGCGAGCGCGGCGAGCAGCACGTCGCTGACCCGGGCGCGCAGCGCCCCCGGTGCCCGGTGCAGCAGCACCTCGGTCTCGTCCTCGCTCAACCGGACCGACACCGTGCGGGTGGAGGCCACCGTGGCCGGACCGTCGCCGTCCACGGGCAGCGGCGCCGGCTCGGGCAGGTCGGTCCAGAACGGCAGTTCGTCGGCGAGGCCGCCGCTGGTGGCGTGCTCGGCCAGCCGCCGCGCCCAGGTGCGGAACGACGTCGTCCTGGCGGGCAGCCGGATCGGCTCACCGGCCGCCGCCTGCCGGTAGGCGCGGTCCAGGTCGTCCAGCAGGATGCGCCAGGACACGCCGTCGACCACCAGGTGGTGCACGGTCAGGAACAGCCGGGCCGAACCGTCCACAGTGAACAGCAGGGCGCGCAGCAGCGGGCCCTCGGCCAGGTCCATGCCGGCGTCGGCCGCCGCCGCCAACCGGTCCACCTCCTGGTCGACATCGTCCACACCGGACAGGTCGGGCACCTCCAGCGGGTCGGTGTCGGTCACCGGCGCGTTGTGCTGGCGCCAGCCCGCGTCATCCCGCGCGAAGCGCATCCGCAGCGCGTCGTGGTGGGCCAGCAGCGCGCGCAGGGCCGAGCGCAGCGCGGCCACGTCCACCCCGGTGCACAGGTCGACGAACACCGACTGGCTCAGGTGGTGCGGCGCGCGCGGTTGGCTGGCCAGGAACTCGTGCTGGATCGGGGTCAGCGGCACCGGGCCCACCACCGGCTCCTCGTCCTGGCCGGCCGGTGTCCCGGCCTCCTGGACCACCGCGGCCAGTTCGGCGACGGTCTGGTTGAGGAACAGGTCCCGCGACCGGACGGTGAACCCGGCCTGCCGGACCCGCGCCACCACCTGGATGCTCAGGATCGAGTCGCCGCCCAGTTCGAAGAAGTTGTCGGTCACGCCGACCCGGTCCAGGCCGAGCACGTCCGCCCAGATCTCGGCCAGCGTCCGCTCCACGGCGGTGCGGGGCGCCAGGTGGACCGCGTCCGGCTCCAGTCCGACCTCGGGTTCGGGCAGCGCCTTGCGGTCCACCTTGCCGCTGGTGTTCCTGGGCAGCTCCGGCAGGGTGACGAAGGCGGCGGGCACCATGTAGCCGGGCAGCGCCCGCCTGGCGTGCTCGCGCAGGTCCGCGTGCGTCGGTGGGGTGTCGGTGGCGGGGGTGACGTAGGCGACCAGCCTGGGCACGCCCACACCGCTGTCCCGCACCACGACCGCGGCCTGTGCCACGCCGGGGTGGTCGGTCAGCACCGCCTCGATCTCGCCCGGCTCGATCCGGTAGCCGCGCACCTTGACCTGGTCGTCGGCGCGGCCGAGGTACTCCACGATGCCGGCGTCGGTCCACCGCGCCAGGTCGCCGGTGCGGTACATCCGGCCGCCGGTGAACGGGTCGGCGACGAAGCGCTCCGCGGTCAGCGCCGGCCGGTTCAGGTAGCCCCTGGCCAGCTGCGGCCCGGCCAGGTACAGCTCGCCGGCCACACCGGTCGGCACCGGCCGCAGCCACCGGTCCAGCACGTACACCCCGGTGTTGAGCACCGGCCGGCCGACGACCGGGCGTTCGCCGTCGGCGACCCTGCAGAACAGGGCGTCCACAGTGGACTCGGTGGGGCCGTAGAAGTTGTAGCCGGTCGTGCCGGGCGCGGCGCGCAGGTCCCGCCAGATCGACTCGCTCGCGGCCTCGCCACCGAGCATCACCACCCGGGGCACGTGCCCTCGGCCGGGGTCGAGCAGTCCGGCCGGGACCAGTTGCTCGGCGTAGGAGGGGGTGAGGTCGAGCAGGTCGATGCGGTTGCCCACCACGTAGTCCACCAGCGCCTCGGGGTCGCGGCGGGTGAGGTCGTCCACGACGTGCAGTTCGTGCCCGTCCACCATGGCGAGCACGCCCTCCAGGAAGGTGTCGAAGGAGAACGCCGCGGTGAGCGCCACCCGCAACCGCCGGCCCGCCTGCGCGCTCTCCGGCCGGAAGAACCGCTCGCTGTGGTTGACGAACAGGTTGGCCAGCCCGCGGTGGGTGAGCACCACGCCCTTGGGCCGGCCGGTCGACCCGGACGTGTAGATCACGTACGCGGGGTGCTCCGGCAGCACCGCGACCCCGGTCGGCGGGGTGTCCGGGAAACCGGGCGCGGCCGCGTCCAGCACCCGGGTGTGCTCGGGCAGCTCGATCTCCGCGCCGGTGTTGAGCACCAGCGCGGGCGCGGCGTCCGCCAGCAGGTAGCCGATCCGCTCGGCGGGCAGGCCCGGGTCGATCGGCAGGAACGCGGCGCCCGCCCGCAGCACCGCGAGCAGGCCGACCACGGTGTCGGTGGTGCGGGCCGTGGTCAGCCCCACCACCTGCTCCGGCCGCACCCCCAGGGCGATCAGCTGGCGGGCGAGGCGGTTGGCACGCCGGTCGAGTTCGGCGAAGGTGAGCGTGCCGTCCTGGGCCACCACCGCCGTGGCCGCGGGGGTGACCACGGCCTGCACGGCGAACTGGGCGGCCAGGCTCACCTCGGGCACCCACTGCCTCGGGTGGTCCGGGTTGGCGCCCAGCGGGGGCAGCGCGCGCAGTGGCCGCCTCGGGTCGGCGACGACCTCGGCGAGCAGGGCGCGCAGGTGGTCGACCAGCCGGTCGATGGTGGCCGACTCGAACAGGGTGGTGCTGTAGCCGATGGCGGCGAGCAGCTGGCCCTCGCGCTCGACGAAGTCGAAGGTGAGGTCGTGGCTGACGGCGTCGCTGACCACCGGCAGTTCCTCGACGTCCAGGCCGGGCAGGTCCGGGCCGCCCGACCGGCTCGTCTCCAGTCCGACCATCACCTCCACCAGGGCGTTGCGGCTGGGGTCGCGGTCCGGCGCGGCCAGCTCGACCAGCCGCTCGAACGGGACGTCCTCGTGCGCGAACGCCTCAAGCACGGTGTCCCGCGCCCGCCCCACCAGTCGCTCGAACGACTCGGTCTCGTCCACTGTGGAGCGCAGCACCACGGTGTTGACGAAGAAGCCGACCAGCGACTCCAGTTCCGTGCGGTTGCGCCCGGAGGTGGCGGTGCCCAGGGTGATGTCCCGCTGGCCGCAGTAGCGCGCCAGCAGCAGCTGGACCACGGCCACCAGCACCATGAACAGGGTGGCGTCGCACTGCCTGGCCAGTGCCTTCAGCCGCGCGCCGAGTTCGGGGTCGATCTCGACCAGGCGCATCTCGCCGGCCGCCTCGCGCACGGCCGGCCGGGGCCGGTCAACGGGCAGGTCCAGCGGGGTCACCCCGACCAGCCGCTCCCGCCAGTACGCCAGGTGTTCGGCCATGGCCGGTCCGGACCAGGCTTCCCGCTGCCAGGCCGCGTAGTCCGCGTACTGCACCGGCAGCTCGGCCAGCTCGGCCCGCTCCCCGCGCAGCGCCGCCGCGTAGCAGGCGCCCAGTTCCTCGGCGAGCACGCCCATGGACCAGCCGTCGGTGGCGATGTGGTGGATGACCAGGGTCAGCACGTGGTCCTGCTCGGCCAGGCGGAACAGGGTGGCGCGGTGCACCGGGCCGGCGGCCAGGTCGAACGGCCGCGACGCCTCGGCCTTGACGGCCGCCACCAACCGCTGCTCGGGCAGGTCGACCACGGGCAGGTCCGGTGTGGACGGTGGGTGCACCACCTGGACGGCCTGGCCGTCGCGGGTGGTGTAGGTGGTGCGCAGTGGTTCGTGCCGCTCGACCAGGTGGCCGAGGGCGGCGCGCAGCGCCGGCCGGTCCAGTGGACCGCGCAGCCGCAGCGCGAACACCGTGTTGTACTCGGCGCTGTCCGGTTCGAACTCGCTGAGGAACCACAGCCGCTGCTGGGCGGAGGACAGCGGCAGCGGCTGGTCGCGGTCGACCCGGCCGATGCCCGTCGGCTCGGTGCTCTCCCCCGCGGTGCCGAGCACCTGGGCGAGCCCGGCCACGGTCGGGGTGTCGAACAGCTGCCTCGGCGAGACGGCCACCCCGAACTGGGCGCGGATCCGCGAGATGACCCGGATGCTCAGGATCGAGTCACCGCCCAGGTCGAAGAAGTTGTCCTGGGCGCCGACCCGTGCCACGTCGAGCACCTCGGCCCAGATGGCGGCCAGCGCCGGCTCGACCGGCCCGGTGGGCGCCACGTAGTCCACCCCGCTGTCCAGCACCACCTCGGTGGTGGGCAGGGCACGCCGGTCCACGGTGCCGCTCGGGGTCATCGGCAGCGCGTCCAGCACCACGAACGCCGAGGGCACCGCGGCGGCGGGCAGGTTCGCCGAGGCGAACTCGCGCAGCGCCCGACTGTCCGGAGTGGACTCGGCGGCCCGGTCCGGTACCACGTACCCGGCCAGCCGCACCACACCCGAGGCGTCCTGCCAGGTCGCCGCGGCCGCCGCGGCGATGCCGGGGCAGCGGGCCAGCACGGACTCGACGTGGCCCAGCTCGACCCGGAAGCCCCGGATCTTGACCTGGTCGTCGGTGCGCCCCAGGCACTCCAGGTTGCCGTCGGCGCGCCAGCGCACCAGGTCGCCGGTGCGGTACATCCGCTCGCCGGGCACGAACGGGTCCTCGCGGAACCGGTCGGCGGTCAGCTCAGGGCGGTTGAGGTAGCCTCGGGCGATGCCGTCACCGGCGATGTAGCACTCGCCGGCCACGCCGACCGGCACCGGCCGCAGCCGCGCGTCCAGCACGTAGACGCGGGTGTTGGTGAACGGCCGGCCGACCGGGACGTAGGCGGCGTCGCCCACGGGGTCACCGCCGAGGCGGAACAGCGTGGAGTCCACTGTGGTCTCGGTCGCGCCGTAGGCGTTGACCACCACGGTGTCCGGGCCGAACACCTCCCACACCCTGGCCGCCTCCGCGGCGGGCCAGCCCTCCGAGCCGACCATCAGCACCCGCAGGTCCTCGGCGCGCACGCCGCGCCAGGCCAGTTCGGCGGCGAGTTCCCTGGCCAGCGCCGGCACCGTCACCATCAGCTGGGCGCGGCTGTCCAGCAGCAGGTCCAGCAGCGCGGGCGGGTTGGCCACCACCTCGGTCGGGCAGATCACCATGGTGCCGCCGAACAGCGCGGACAGCAGGAAGTCGCCGAAGAACAGGTCCACCGACAGGCTGGACACCGACAGGCAGCGCGCCCGCAGCTCGGTCAGCCCGTACTCGGTGTCCCAGGCCCGCACCATGTGCCGCACGTGGCGGTGCTCCACCATCACGCCCTTGGGCCGCCCGGTCGACCCGGAGGTGTAGACCACGTAGGCGAGGTCGTCCGAGGCCACCGCGGTGACCGGTGCCGTGGCCGGGTGGCGGGTGTGGTCGAACTCGTCGACGCACACCAGCTCGGCCGCGGTCTCGACCAGGCCGACCAGCCGGCGCTGGGTGATCACCACCGGGGTGTTCGCGTCCTCGGCCATGGTGGCCAGCATGCTCGGCGGGTAGTCGGGGTCCAGCGGCACGAACGCGCCACCGGCCTTGAGCACCGCCAGCAGCGCCACCACCGCGTCGAGGCCGCGCTCGACGCAGACGCCGACCAGCACGCCCGGCCGCACGCCCAGCGACACCAGGTGGTGGGCCAGGCCGTTGGCGCGGGTGTCCAGCTCGGCGAAGGTGAGGTCGGTGCCGGCGCAGCTGACCGCGACCGCGGTCGGGGTGGCCGCGGCCTGCTCGGCGAACACCTCGTGCACGCAGCGGGCGTCCGGCCGGGGCGCCGCCGTGTCGTTCCAGGCGGTGAGCACCTGGGTCCGCTCCCGCTCGGTGAGCGGGTCCAACTGGTCCAGGGACACGTCCGGGTCCTCGGCGATCGCGTCGAGCACGGTCACCAGGTGGCCGAGCACGCGCTGCGCGGTGGACTCGTCGAACAGGTCGGGGTCGTAGCCCAGCAGCAGTTCGAGCGAGTCGGCCGCGTAGGCGGACAGGGTGAGCGCGTAGTTGGTGTTCTCCTCACCCGAGTAGTCGCGGATGGTGAGCCCGTAGCGGGTGGCGGCGTCCCCGTCGTAGGGGTAGTTCTCGAACACCACGATGCTGTCGAACAGGCTGCTGCCCCTGGGCACGGCGCTGTAGCCCTGCACCTCGGCCAGGGACAGGTACTCGTACTGCCTGGACCGCACCTGGGCGTCCTGCAACCGGCGCAGCCAGTCGAGCACCGGCTGGTCGCCGTCGACGTCGACCCGCACCGGCACCATGTTGATGAACAGCCCGACGATCTCGTCCGCGCCGGGCAGGTCGGCGGGGCGGCCGGACACGGTGCCGCCGAAGCACACGTCCCGCTCACCGCTGTAGCGGGACAGCAGCAGCGCCCACGCGCCCTGCACCACCGTGTTCAGGGTGAGCCGGGCCGCGCGGGCGCGCTCGGCCAGCCGCGCGGCCGGCAGCACCACCTGAACCTCGCGCGAGGAGCGGGACCGGTGCGCCCGCACCGGCGCGCGGTCGAACGGCAGCGGGGTGGGCGCGGTGAACCCGGCCAGTTCGGCGCGCCAGTGCGCCTCGGCCGCGGCCCGGTCCTGGCTGGCCAGCCAGGCCAGGTAGTCCCGGTACGGCCGGCGCGGGGTGGCGGTGGCACGCGGATCGCCGGTCAGGCTGGCGTACTCCTGGAACACGTCGGTGAGCACCTTGGCGAAGCTCCAGCCGTCGGCCACCAGGTGGTGCGCGGTCCAGTAGAGCTGCACCCGGGTGTCGGACAGGCGGACGAGGGTCATCCGCAGCAGCGGCGCGCTGGCCAGGTCGAGTTCACCGCGGTCGGCCCACAGTTCGGCCAGGCCGGCGCGCTGCTGCTCGGGCGAGCGGTCGCGCCAGTCGTGCTGGGTCAGTGGCAGCCGCACCCGCGAGCGCACCACCTGGACGGGCTCGTCCACGCCCTCCCAGACGATGGCGGTGCGCAGTGCCGGTGTCCGGTCCACCACGTGCTGCCAGGCCGCGGCCAGCGCGTCGGGGTCGCTGACCCCGTCCAGCAGCGCCCCGAACCGGCCGGCGTAGACGTCGGTGCCGGACCCGGGGGTGCTGGTGGCGGACAGCGAGTGGAACAGCATGCCGCTCTGCATGGGCGTGAGCGGGTAGATGTCGTCCACCGACCGGCCGTTGCCGGCGATCCGGTCCACGGTGGCCTGGTCCAGCCGCGCCAGCGGGAAGTCCGAGGGGGTGCAGCCGCCGGCGTCGGGTCGCGCGCAGTGGCGGACGATCTCGGTCAGCGCCCCGGTCACCGCCTGGGCCAGGCGGGTGATCGTCGCCTCGTGGTGCAGTGCGGTCGAGTAGGCCCAGCGGAACACCAGTTCGCCGCGCTCCACCACGCTGTTGATCTCGATCAGGTGCTGCCGTGCCTGGTGCGGCGCGCGCTCGGGGTGCTCGGGTGACGGGCAGATCCGGGTGTGCAGCGCGCCCCCGTCCACGGCGTTGTCCAGCCGGCCCAGGTAGTTGAACGCGACCTGCGGCTGCGGGCCGCCCGGCCGCTGCTCCGGCGTGCCCAGGTGGTGCAGGGCGCCGTGGCCGAGGCCGTTGCCCGGGACCGCGCGCAGCTGCTCCTTGACCGACTTGAGCACCGCGCCCCAGTCCCCGCCGGGCACGGTGAGCAGGCACGGGTAGGTGGTGGTGAACCAGCCCACCGTGCGCGACAGGTCCACGTCGTCGAACAGCTGCTCCCGGCCGTGGCCCTCCAGCTCGACCAGGGCGGCCTCGCCGCCGGCCCAGTCGACCAGCACCCGGGCCAGCGCGCTGAGCAGGACGTCGTTGACGCGGGTCCGGTAGACCTCGGGCACGGTGCGCAGCAGCGCCTCGGTGTCCTCGGCGCTCAGTCGGGCGGTGACCGTGCGCGCCGACGCGATGGTGTTGGCGCCGTGGCCGTCCAGTGGCAGCGCGGCCACGTCCGCGCCGCGGCGGCCGAACTCCCGCCAGTGCTCCAGTTCGGCGTCGAACCCGCCGGCGCGCACGTGCTCGGTCAGCCGCCGGGCCCAGTCCCGGAACGAGGTGGTCTTGGCGCCCAGGTCCACCCGCTCGCCCCGGGCGGCCTGCTGGTAGGCCAGGTCCAGATCGGACAGCAGGATCCGCCAGGACACGCCGTCCACCACCAGGTGGTGGGCCACCAGGAACAGCCGCCGCGGCGCGCCGTCCTCGGGCACGACGAGCACCGCGCGCAGCAGCGGGCCGCGGTCCAGCTGGAATCCCCTGGCGAACCCGGCGAGATCGGCTTCGTCCACTGTGGACACGCTGATCCGGTGCAGCACGGCCGCGTCGGCCGGGGGCGCGTTGTGCAGCTGCCACTGTCCGGCCACGTGCTCGGCGCGCAGCCGCAGGGCGTCGTGGTGGTCGACGAGCGCGCGCAGCGCCGTCTCCAGCGCGGTCTCGTCCACCGCGCCGGCCAGTTCGAGGTACATCGACTGGTGGAACCGGTCCAGGCTGTCGGTCAGCGTGTCGAAGAACCAGTGCTGGATCGGGGTCAGCGGCACCGGGCCGACCACCGGGCCCTGCTCGGCGACCGGGGCGGCCTCGGTGGTGGCCTCGGCGGCCAGTTCGGCCACGGTCTGGCGCAGGAACATCTGCCTGGGCGTCAGGTTCAGGCCGGCGCTCCTGGCCCTGGCCACGACCTGGAGGCCGAGGATGGAGTCGCCGCCGAGGTCGAAGAAGTTGTCCTCGACCCCGACCCGCTCCACCCCCAGCAGGTCGGCCCACACCTCGGCGAGGATCCGCTCGGCCTCGGTGCGCGGCGCGACGTAGTCCAGGCCCTGGTCGCGGCCGCCGGTGGGCGCGGGCAGCGCGCGCCGGTCGATCTTGCCGTTGACGGTCAGCGGCAGTTGGTCCAGCACCACGAAGGCGGTGGGCACCATGTGCTCCGGCAGCTGCTCGCGCAGCTGGGCGCGCACCTGGGACAGGTCCGGTTCCCCGGCGCACACCAGGTAGCCGACCAGCCGGGTGGTGCCCAGCGCGTCGGTCTTGACCGCGGCGGCGGCCTGGCTCACCCCGGGCTGGCGGCCCAGTGCCGCCTCGACCTCGCCGAGTTCGATGCGGAACCCGCGCAGCTTGACCTGGTCGTCGGCGCGGCCGGCGAACTCCAGCCGGCCGTCGGGCAGCCAGCGCGCCCGGTCGCCGGTGCGGTACATCCGCTCGCCCGGCCCGGCGAAGGGGTCGGCCACGAACCGCTGCGCGGTCAGCGCCTCCTGGTGCAGGTAGCCTCGGGCCAGCCGGGTGCCGGCCAGGTACAGCTCACCGGGCACGCCCACCGGTGCCGGCCGCAGCCGGTCATCCAGCACGTAGGTGCGCACGCTCGGGATGGGCCGGCCGATCGGCACCACGCCGGTGGCGGCGTCGGCGGGCCGCAGCGGGTCGCTCAGGGTCGCGCACACCGTGGACTCGGTCGGCCCGTAGCCGTTGATCATCACCCGGCCGGTGGAGAAGGACTCGGCCAGGGCGGGCGGGCACGCCTCGCCGCACACCACCAGCCGGGAGCCGGCGGGGATGGCGCCGGCGGGCAGCGCGGCCACCGCGGTGGGCGGCAGGTTGAGGTGGGTGATCCCGTGCGTGGCGATCAGCTCGGCGAGCGGTTCGCCGGGCAGCCGCTGCTCGGCCGTGGCGAGCACCAGGGTGCCGCCGGACAGCAGCGCCAGCACCAGTTCCCAGAACGCGCCGTCGAAGCTGAGCGAGGCGAACTGCAGCACCCGGGCGTCCGGGCCGGCGCCCAGCCGCTCCCGTTGCACGCGCACCATGTCGTGCACGCCGGTGTGGGTCACCACCACGGCCTTGGGTCGGCCGGTGGAGCCGGAGGTGTAGATGACGTAGGCGGCGTTGTCCGGCCGCTGTGCCACGTCGGTCGGTGGCGTGCCGGGCAGCGCGGCCAGTGCCGCCACCGTGTCCGGGTCGTCGAGCGCGAGCCGGGGCGTGCCGGCCGGCAGCCGGCTGCCCGAGTCGCCGCTGGTGAGCGCCAGCACCGGCGCGGCGTCCTCGGCCATCACGCGCAGCCGGTCGGCCGGGTACTCCGGGTCCAGCGGCAGGTAGGCGGCTCCCGCCTTGTGCACGGCCAGCACGGCCACGACCATCTCGACCGACCGGGGCAGGGCCACCGCCACGAACCGCTCGGGTCCGGCGCCCCGGGCGCGCAGCAGTCGGGCCAGCCGGTTGGCCCGGTCGTCGAGTTCGCCGTAGCTGACCCGGTGCTCGCCGAAGACCAGGGCGGTGGCCTCGGGCCGGGCCGCGACCTGCTCGGCGAACAGCTGCACGGTGGTGCGCGTGGCCGGACCGGTGCCGGTACCGGGCCAGGAGGTGGTGAGCAGCGCGTGTTCCTCGGCTGGCAGCACCGGCAGGTCGGCGACCAGCCGGTCGGGATCGGCGGCGATCGCGGTCAGCAGCGTGGTCAGCCGCTGGCCGAGCCGGGCGGCGGTGGCCGGGGTGAACAGGCTGGTGTTGTAGCGCAGCTGCGCGGTCAGGCCGCCGTCGTGCTCGGTGAAGTCCAGCACCGCGTCCGTGCCGCACACCACGGTGGGCGGTTCGACGTCGGTGACCCGCAGGCCCGGCATGCCGGCCAGCGGCGGTGGGGTGTTCTGCAGGTTGACGATCACGTCCACCAGCGGGGAGCGGGCCGGGTCGCGGTCCGGCCGCAGCACCTCGACCAGCCGCTGGAAAGGCACCTCCTCGTGGGCGGTGGCGTCCAGCACGGTGTCCCGCACCGCGCCGAGGAACCGGGTGAACGGCACCGATTCGTCCACTGTGGAGCGCAGCACCAGGGTGTTGACGAAGAACCCGGCCAGGTTCTCCAGTTCGGTGCGGGTGCGGCCGGAGGTCGCGGTGCCCACCGCCACGTCGGTGGTGCCGCAGTGGCGGGCCAGCAGGATCTGGGTGGCGGCGACCAGCACGGTGAACAGGGTGGCGCCGCGTTCGGCGCACAGCGCGCGCAGCCGCGCCACCACGGGCTCGGGCACCGCGAAGGTGTGGGCCGCGCCCGCCGGGTCGCGCACGGGTGGCCGGGGCAGGTCGGTGGGCAGTTCCAGCGGGGACAGCCCGGTCAGCTGGCCGCGCCAGTAGTCCAGCTGGCTGCCGAGTTCCGGGCCGGCCAGCCGGTCCCGCTGCCACATGGCGAAGTCGGTGTAGCGCAGCGGCACCGGCGCCAGGTCCGGCGCCACCCCGCGCACCCACGCGGCGTAGAGCGTGTTCAGGTCGTTGACCAGCAGGCCGAGCGACCAGCCGTCGGTGACGATGTGGTGCATCGCCAGCACGAGCACGTGCTCCCGGTCGGCCAGCCGGATCAGCCTGGCCCGGAACACCGGGCCGGTGCGCAGGTCGAACGGGGTGCGCACCTCGGCGAGCAGTTCGCCGGCCAGCGCGGCCTCGCCCTCGGCGGAGCGGTCCACCACCGGGAAGTCCACAGTGGATGGTGGGTGCACCCGCTGCACGGGCTGGCCGTCCACGGTGTCGAAGGTGGTGCGCAGCGCGGCGTGCCTGGCCACCACCCCGTTGACCGCCGCCCGCAGCGCGGCCACGTCGAGATCACCGGTCAGCCGCAGGAACTTCGGCACGACGTACTCGATGCTGTCCGGTTCCACCTCGTAGCGGAACCACAGCCGCTGCTGCGCGGCGGACAGCGGCCACGGTCCCGGCTCGGCCAGGCGGGGGATCTCGTCGTCGGTGTGCTCGTCCTCGCCGGCCAGCCGGCGCAGCAGTTGCTCGCGCAGGTGGTCCGGCAGTTCCGCCAGCCGGTCGTCGATGCTCATCGCAGCTCTCCCAGGACGCGGTCCAGCACGGTCTCGGCCAGTGCCCCGATCGTGGGGGCGTCGAACAGCTCGCGCGGCGACACCGCCACGCCGAACGCGCGCCGCAGCCGGGACAGCATGCGCAGCGCGGTGATCGAGTCGCCGCCCAGCGCGAAGAAGCTGTCGTGCACGCCGATCCGCTCGGCGGAGAGCACCTCGGCCCAGATCCGGGCCAGCGCCTGCTCGGTGGCGTTGCGCGGGGCGACGTGCTCGGCGGCGCCGACCCGGTGCGGGCGCGGGTCCGGCAGCGCCCGGCGGTCGACCTTTCCGTTGCTGGTCAGCGGAATCCGGTCGAGCGGGACGAACACCGACGGCACCATGTACTCGGGCAGCTGGCTGGCCAGCGCCTCGGCCAGCGCGCCGGGGTCGGGACTGGCACCGGCCGCCGCGGTCAGGTAGGCGGCCAGGTACTTGCGGCCGTCCTCGTCGTGGGCGACGACCACCGCGTCGGCCACGGACTCGTGTCCGCGCAGCGCCGCCTCGATCTCGCCCAGCTCGATGCGGAAACCGCGGATCTTGACCTGCCCGTCGGCCCGGCCCAGGAACTCCAGTTCCCCGTCGGCGGTCCACCGCACCACGTCGCCGGTCCGGTACAGCCGACCGCCGTCGCCGAACGGGTCGGCCACGAACCGCTCCGCGGTCAACCCCGGCCGACCGAAGTAGCCGCGCGCCAGACCGGCACCGGCCAGGTACAGCTCACCGGGCAGGCCCGGCGGCACCGGCGTCAGGTGCTCGTCGAGCACGTAGCCGCGCATGTTGTCCATGGGCCGGCCGATGGGCGCGGCACCGCTGCCCTCGGCCATCGGGCGGCAGGTGGCGAAGGTGGTGGTCTCGGTGGGCCCGTAGACGTGCACCACCTCGGTGCCCGGGCAGTGCGCCAGCACCTGCTCGAACGCCTTCAGCGACGCGGCCTCGCCCCCGGTCCACACCTCCCGCAGCCCGGCGAAGCAGTCCGGCGCCTCCTCGGCGAACAGGTTGAACAGCGCCGTGGTGATGAACACGGCGGTCACCCCGTGCGCGGAGACCAGCCTGGCCAGGCCGCGCGCGTCGAGTTCACCCGGCGCGAGCACCACCCGACCACCGGACAGCAGGGGCACCCAGATCTCATAGGTGGCCGCGTCAAAGGCGTGCGGCGAGTGGAACAGCACCCGCTCGTGGCCGCCGGAGCGCCAGCGGTGGTCGGCGGCCAGCGCCACGATGTTGCCGTGGGTGACGGCCACGCCCTTGGGCAGCCCGGTGGAGCCCGAGGTGAACATCACGTACGCCAGCCGGTCCGCCCCGGACGAGGTGGGCAGCGACGCGGTCACGTCGGGCTGGTCGGTGTCGACCACGAGCACCGGCCGGCCGGTGGCCCGCGCCTGGTCGGCCAGCGACTGGTCGGTGAGGACCAGCACGGCGGCCACGTCGTCGGCCACCCAGCGCAGCCGCTCGGCCGGGTAGCTGGCGTGCAGCGGCACGTACACCCCGCCCGCCCTGAGCACGGCCAGCATGGCCACCACCGCGTTGCTGGTGCGGCCCATCAGCATGGCCACCCGCGACTCGGCGGTCACGCCCCTGGCCACCAGCAGCCGGGCCAGCCGTTCGGCGCGGGCGTCCAGTTCGGCGTAGCTGACCTCGCCCTCGTCGGACACCAGGGCGACCGCGTCCGGGGTGCGCCGCACCTGCTCGGCGAACAGCTCGGGCACGGTCCGCGCGGCCGGGACCGGCTGGGCCGTGTCGTTCCACTCGGTCAGCACCCGGCGGGCGTCGGCCGGGGTGAGCAGCGGGATGGCCCCGACGCGGGCGTCGGCCTGCTCGGCGACCCCGGTCAGCAGCGCGACCAGGTGCCCGCCGAGCCGGCGCACCGTGGTGGCGTCGAACAGCTCCGGGTCGAAGCGCAGCGTGAACGACAGCCGCTGGCCGGGGTAGACCACCACGTTCAGCGGGTAGCCGTTGACCTCGTTGGCGGTCACCTCGCGGATGCGCGGTGCCGGCGCGGAGCGGTCGATCGGGTAGTTCTCGAACACCAGGATGCTGTCGAACAGCCGGGTGCCGGCGGGCAGCTCGCTCCAGGCCTGCACCTGGGACAGCGCCACCGACTCGAACTCCCTGGCCTGCGCCTGCGCGTCCTGCAGCTCCAGCAGCCACGGCACCAGGTCGCGGGTCCCGTCGACCCGCACCCGCACCGGCAGGGTGTTGATCAGGATGCCGGCGATCTCGTCGGCGCCGACCAGGTCGGCGGGGCGACCGGACACGGTGGCGCCGAAGCACACGTCCGCCTCGCCGCCCAGCCGCGCCAGCAGCACCGCCCACGCGCCCTGGACCAGGGTGTTCATCGTCAGCTTCGCGGCGCGGACCAGGTCGGTGAGCCGCGCGGTCACCTCCTCGGGCACGGCGATGTCCACCCACTCGGTGGAGCGGGGCCGGTAGGCGGTGGTGGGTGGCCGGTCGTAGGGCAGCCGGGTCAGCGTGGTGAACCCGGCCAGCACGGACCGCCAGTGCGCCTCGGCCACGGTCTGGTCCTGCTCGGCCAGCCAGGCGAGGTAGTCGCGGAACGGCCGGCTCGGTGCGGCTGGCCGGCCCGCGTAGGCCGCGCACACCTCGGCCAGCAGCCGGTGCGCGCTCCACCCGTCCAGCAGGATGTGGTGGACCAGCCAGATCATCCGCACTTCGGTGTCGGACAGCCGGACGAGGGTGACCCGGGTGAGCGGGACCGCGCTCAGGTCCAACCGCCGGGCCCAGTCCGCGTCGACGATGCGCCGCAGCTCGGTCTCGGGGTCGGCGTGGCCGCGCAGGTCGTGCTGGCTGACCGGGACCTGGACGTGGGCGTGCACCACCTGCAGCGGCTCGTCACCGCCCGCGCCCACGATGGCGGTGCGCAGCACCGGTGTCCGGTCCACCACCCGCTGCCACGCCGCGGCCAGCGCGTCCAGGTCGTCCACCCCGTCCAGCAGCACGTCGAACTGCACGAGGTAGGCGTCGGACTCGGGCGCCATCAGCGTGTCGTAGAGGATTCCGCTCTGCATCGGGGTCAACGGGTAGATGTCCGCGACCGAGCGCCCGTCCTCGACCAGCCGGTCCACCGCGACCTGGTCCAGCCGGGCCAGCGGGAAGTCCGACGGGGTGCGCCCGCCGGCACCGGGTGTGGTGCAGTGCTGGACGATCGCCGTGACGGCGTCGGCGAACTCGGCGGCCAGGCGCTCCACTGTGGACGCGTCGTGCTGGTTGGCCGAGTAGCTCCAGGTGAACTCCAGCTGGCCGGAGCGCACCGCGCCGACAATCTCCAGGGCGTGGCCGCGCCGGTCCGCCGGGTCCTGGCGCAGCTCGATCGCGGACACCGCGCGCAGCGGCCCGGTGTCGGCGGCACCGCCGTCGAACTGGCCCAGGTAGTTGAAGCTGACCTGCGGGGTGATCTCGGGAAGCCGGTCCGCCGCGCCGAGGTAGCGCAGCGCGCCGTAGCCGACACCGCGCCGGGGCACCGCGCGCAGCTGCTCCTTGACCGACTTCAGCTGCCGCGCCCAGTCGCCGCCGGTGTCCACCAGGGTCACCGGGAAGTAGCTGGTGAACCAGCCGACCGTGCGGCTGAGGTCGATCTCGTCGAACAGCTCCTCGCGGCCGTGGCCCTCCAGGGCCACCAGCACCCGCTCGCGTCCGGTCCACCGGGACAGCACCCGGGCCAGTGCGGCCAGCAGCACGTCGTTGATCTCGGTGCGGTACACGTCGGGCACCTCCCGCAGCAGGGCGCGGGTCAGGTCGGCGTCCAGCCGGACGCGGGCCTCCCGGGTGGTGTCCACGGTGTTCGGGCCGGAGCGGTCCCGCGGGATCCCGGCGTCCTCGGCCGAGCCCCGCGCGCTCCAGAAGGGCAGTTCGTCGGCGAAACCGCCACCGGTCACGTGCTCGGTGAGCCGGATCGCCCAGTCGCGGAAGGAACTCGTCCGGGGACCGAGGTCGACGGGGCGGCCGGCGCACGCCTGGGCGTAGCCGGTGGCCAGGTCCTCCAGCAGGATCCGCCAGGACACGCCGTCGACCACCAGGTGGTGCACGGTCAGCAGCAGCGTCGGCGTGGCCCCCCTGGACAGCACGGCGGTCAGCAGTGGACCCCGCTCGATGTCCACATCGGACAGCGAAACCGGATCGACGCCGGGCTCGGCGATGCGCAGGATCTCACCGTCCACTGTGGCGGCGACGTCCTGGCTCCAGCCGTCCTCGCCCTGGGTGTAGCGCGAGCGCAGCGCGTCGTGCTGCTCGGTCAGGGCGATCAGGGCCGTGCGCAGCGCCGCCTCGTCCACGTCCGGCGCGAGTTCCGCGGTGAGGTACTGGTTGAACAGCCTCGGCCGGGTGAACCGGTCGAACAGGTAGTGCTGGATGGGGGTCAGCGGGGCCGGCCCGGTGACCGGAGCGCTGGTTCGCGGGGTGGCCTGGTCGCGCACCACGTGCGGGGCCAGGTCGGCGATGGTCTGCCAGCGGAACAGGTCCTTGGACGTCAGCCGCAGCCCGGCCCGCTGGGCCCGGGACACCACCTGGATCGCCAGGATGGAGTCGCCGCCCAGGGCGAAGAAGTTGTCGGTCACGCCCACCCGGTCCACACCGATCGTCTCGGCCCAGATCCGGCTGAGTTCGGCCTGCACCGGGTCGGTGGGCGCGACGTGGTCGTCGCCCGCGTCCGCCGGGGTCAGCGCCCTCGGGTCGGGCAGCGCCCGGTGGTCGACCTTGGCCGTGGCGGTCAGCGGGAACGCGGCCAGCGTGACGAACGCGCTGGGCACCATGTACTCGGGCAGGGTCCGGCCGAGGTGGGCGCGCAGCGCCGCGCTGTCCACCTCGGTGTCCGTCGCACTGGTCAGGTAGGCGGCCAGGTACTTGCGGCCCCCGTCCTGACGGACGCTGACCACGGCGTCGGCCACGGACTCGTGTCCGCGCAGGGCCATCTCGATCTCGCCCAGCTCGATGCGGAAGCCGCGGATCTTGACCTGTCCGTCGGTGCGGCCGACGAACTCGAACTCGCCGTCGGCGGTCCAGCGCACCACGTCGCCGGTCCGGTACAGCCGACCGCCGTCGCCGAACGGGTCAGCCACGAACCGCTCCGCGGTCAACCCCGGCCGACCGAAGTAGCCGCGCGCCAGACCGGCACCGGCCAGGTACAGCTCACCGGGCACACCGGGTGGCACCGGGGTCAGCTGCTCGTCCAGCACGTAGCCGCGCATGTTGTCCATGGGCCGGCCGATCGGGGCGACGGCGAGCCCCGCCGTCAACGGCCGGCAGGTGGCGAAGGTGGTGGTCTCGGTCGGGCCGTAGCCGTTGACCACGGTCAGTTCCGGGCAGTGCGCGAGCACCCGGTCGACGGCGTCGACCGACACCGCCTCACCGCCGGTCCACACCTCGCGCAGGCCGGCGAAGCAGCCGGGATCCTCGTTGGCGAACAGGCTGAACAACGCCGAGGTCAACCACATCGCGGTGACCTGGTGGGCGGCCGCGAGGGCCTGGACGCGTTGGGGGGTCAGCTCGCCCGGCGCGACGATGACCGTGCCGCCGGACAACAGCGGCTGCCACATCTCGTAGGTGGCCGCGTCAAAGGCGTGCGGCGAGTGGAACAGCACCCGGTCGTGGTTGCCGTTGCGCCATCGGTGGTCCGCGACGAGCGCCACGATGTTGCCGTGGGTGACGGCCACGCCCTTGGGCACCCCGGTCGAGCCCGAGGTGAACATCACGTACGCCAGCCGGTCGGCGCGCAGCGGCACACCGGGGTTGGTGGTGGGCTGGGCGGTGATCTCCGGATCGGCGTCCACCTCGATCACCGCGCAACCCACGGCCAGTGCCCGGTCCCGCATGGCCTGGTCGGTGAGCAGCAGGGGCGCGCCAACCTCGTCGACCACCCGGCGCAGCCGCTCGACCGGGTAGCTGCTGTGCAGCGGGACGTAGGCGGCACCGGCCTTGAGCACGGCCAGCATGGCCACCACCGCGCCCGGGGTGCGGTCCAGCAGCACGGCCACGGTGGACTCGGCGCCCACTCCCCTGGCGAGCAGCAGGTGCGCCAGCTGGTTGGCGCGCGCGTTGAGGTCGGCGTAGCTGAGCGTGCCGGTCTCGGCGACCAGCGCGACCGCGTCGGGTGTGCGTCGGGCCTGCTCCTCGAACAGTTCGGACACGCCGCGCTCGTCCGGGTGGTCGACGGCGGTGTCGTTCCAGCCGTTCACGACCAGCGCGGTCTCGGCGTCGGTCAGCATCGGCAGCTGGGCGACGGATCGGGCCGCGTGGTCGGGCAGCGCGCCCAGCAGCGTGGTCAGCCGCGTGGACATCGCCGCCACGGTCCCGGCGTCGAACAGGTCGGTGTTGTACTTGACCAGCACGTCGAGCCCGCCGTCGGCCTGCTCGGTGAACTCGATGGAGATGTCGAAGATGGCGGACACCTCGGGCAGCGCCAGCCGCTCGGCCCGCGCCCCGGTCAGCGTCAACGACTTGTGCAGGCCGCTCTGCAGCACCACCATCGCCTGCACCAGCGGGGTGCGGCTGGCGTCACGCTCCTGGCACAGCTCGTCCACCAGGCGTTCGAACGGAACCTCCTGGTGCGCGAACGCACCGAGCACGGTCTCCTTCACCTGCCCCAGGAAGTCCACGAAGGACTGCTGTCCGTCCACTGTGGAGCGCAGGACCAGGGTGTTGATGAAGCAGCCGACGAGGCGTTCCAGCTCCGGCCGGTCGCGGCCGGACACGGCGGTGCCCACGGCCACGTCCCGCTGCCCGGAGTGCCTGGCGAACAGCACCTGGCAGGCGGCAACCAACGTCATGAACAGGGTTGCCCCGTGCGCCGCGCTGAACTCGGTCAGCGCCCGGGTGAGCGCGGCGGGCAGGGCGAACCGGTGGTCGCGGCCCACGGAGGTGCGCACGGCCGGCCGGGGGCGGTCGGTGGGCAGTTGCAGCGGCGCGAGGTCGGCGAGCTTCTCCCGCCAGTAGTCCAGGTGCGGGGCCAGCCGCGCGTCGGTGAGCAGGTTGCGCTGCCACACCGCGGCGTCGGCGTAGCGCAGCGGCAGCGGGGCGAGCCGGTCCACGCCGCCCGCGTTGTAGAGCGCGCTGAACTCCTCCACCAGCAGCCCCATGGACCAGCCGTCCACCGCGATGTGGTGCAGGCCGAACAGCAGCACGTGCTCGTCGGTGCCGAGTCGGACCACCACGAAGCGCACCACCGGGCCGTGGACCAGGTCGAACGGGGTGCTGATCTCGTCGGTGAGCACCCGCTCCAGCTCGGCCTCGGTGGTCTCCACCACGCTGACCGGCGGTTCGGTGGCCGGGTGCACCACCTGGGTGGGCGTGCCGTCGACGAGTTCGACGGTGGTGCGCAGCGGCTCGTGCCGCTGCACCAGTCGGGCGCACGCCGCCCGCACCGCGGCCAGGTCGAGTTCGCCGTGCAGCCGGAATCCGAAGTGGACGTTGTACTCCACCGCGTCGGGGTCGAACTCGTGGAAGAACCAGAACCGCTGCTGGGGGAAGGACAGCGGCAGGGTCGCGGTGGCCGGCACCGAGGGAATGGCCTGCTGCACGTCGGTGGCGGCGTTGCCGGCGCGGGCGGCCAGCGCGGCCACCGTGCGGTGGTCGAACAGCACCCTGGCCGGCAGCTGCACGTCCAGTGCGGCGCGGACCCTGGGCACCACCCGGAACGCCAGCAGGGAGTTGCCGCCCAGCTCGAAGAAGTCCTCGTCGGCGCCGACGTGCTCAAGACCGAGCACCTCGGCCCAGATCGCGGCGATGGTCTGCTCGACCGGGCCCGTCGGCTCGCGCGAGCCCGCCGCGGCCGGCGCGGCCTCGGAATCGGGATCGGGCAGCGCGTCGCGGTCCAGCTTGCCGCTCGGCGCCAGGGGCAGCCGCGCCAGCGGCACGAACGCGGCGGGGACCATGTGCTCGGGCAGCGTGGGCGCGAGGAACTCGCGCAGGCTGGCCGGGTCGGGCAGGGTCTGGTCGGTGGGCACCAGGTAGGCCACCAGGCGCCGGTTCTCCGGGGTGTCGCCGCGCGCCGCCACCGCGGCACCGGCCACGGCCGGGTGGCGCAGCAGCGCGGCCTCGATTTCGCCCGGCTCGATCCGGTAGCCCCGGATCTTGACCTGGTCGTCGGCGCGCCCCAGGTAGTGCAGGACGCCGTCGGTGTCCCAGCGCACCACGTCACCGGTGCGGTACATCCGCTGGCCCGGCCCCTGGAACGGGTCGGCCACGAACCGCTCGGCGGTCAGCGCGAACCGTCCCAGGTAGCCGCGGGCGAGTCCGGGCCCGGCCAGGTACAGCTCGCCTTCCGCACCCACGTCCACCGGACGCAGCCGCTCGTCCAGCACGTAGGCGCGGGCACCGGCGACCGAGCCGCCGATGGCGACCGGACCGGGCGCCAGCCGGGCCCCGGGTTCGACGAACAGGGCGACACACCCCACCGTCGCCTCGGTCGGCCCGTACTCGTTGACCACGGTGGCGCCCGGGTGTCGCTCCCGCCAGCGGCGCAGTGCCCCGTCGGTCAGGGCCTCGCCGCCGATGACCAGTTCCCCGGTCGGGGAGAACGCCTCGGGCAGCGCCAGCAGCATCGGCAGGTGGCTCGGCGTGACCTTGACGAACGACGGTTGCCTGGGCAGCGCCGGGGCGCTGTCGTCGAGGTCGCCGACCAGCACGCAGCCGCCCACGACCAGCGGTCCCCACACCGTGGTGACCGTCAGGTCGAAGGCCACCGAGCCGTGCAGCAGCGCGGCACCGGCCAGCCCGGGGTAGTTCGCCGCGCAGTAGCCGAGGTACTCGGCGAGCTGCCGGTGCTCGATGCCCACGCCCTTGGGCCGGCCGGTCGAGCCGGAGGTGTAGATGACGTAAGCCAGGTGTTCCGGTCGCACCGCGGGGGCGGGCGGCGTGACCGGCTGGTGCTCGGCGTCGGTGCCGACGGCGTCCAGGTGCACCAGCGCCGTCTCGGGCGCGGGCACCCGCTCGGCGAACCGCCGCTGGGTCAGCACCGTGCCGACCCCGGCGTCGGCCAGCATGAACGCCAGCCGCTCCCGCGGGTGGCCCGGGTCCAGCGGCAGGTAGGCGCCACCGGCCTTGAGCACGCCGAGCATGCCGACGACCAGGTCCGGGCCGCGTTCGGCGCACACGCCGACCAGCACGTCCGGTCCCACGCCGCGCGCGACCAGCTGACCCGCCAGTCGGGTGGCCCGCGCGTCGAGTTCGGCGTAGCTCAGCGATTCCGTTCCCGAGCGCACCGCTGGCGCGTCCGGGATCCGGCGCACCTGCTCGTCGAACGACTGGAGCAGAAACCTGACAGTCACCGTGACCCCCAAACTCACAACGGACGCAAGACGTTCAGTAGATGACCCGCGAGTCGGCGCTGAGCCGGGAGTCCCGGGACTTGCGCAGGTCCCTGGCCACGTTGAGCCGGCGCAGCCAGCGGTCGGTGCCGTCGAACCGCGCCTTGAACGGCTTGCGGCCGTGGACCACCCGGTAGTTGTCGATGAAGCACATGTCGCCCGGGCGCAGCACCACCCCGCCCATGGCCTCGTCCACCGCGGCGCACAGCGCGTCGAGTGCCCGCTGCTCCTCCGGCCCCTGCACGCCCTGCATGTAGTACGGGTCGACGCGCAGGTACGGGTCCTCGGGCGCGCCGAACAGCACCTGCACCGGCTCGGGCTCGGCGAGCGCCCGCTCGACCCGTTCGTTGCTGCGCCGACGCAACTGCTCGACCAGGGGGTCGCTCGACTCGGCGCCGGTCTGGTTCTCGGCGCGGTGCGAGTTGTCCGGCAGGATGCGGAACCGCGGCTCGGAGAGGATCTTGCGGGTCTCGTCGTCGAGGCGCACGTCGGCGATGTCGGCGGCCGTGGTCTCCACGCCGTCGGGGTTGCGCAGGCACATCAGGCCGAGGTAGTCGGTGCGCAGCGGGTGGAACGCGTCCTCGGTGTGCCAGGTGAGCAGTTCGTCGCTGCCCCAGCCGATCTGCTCGTGCTCGTGTTCCTTGATCGGGAAGATGTCGTGCATGATCCGGCCGTCCTGCTGGGTGGCCCAGCCGATCGGCTCCCCCAGCAAGGTCGCGACCAGGTAGAAGGCGATGTCGTAGCGCAGCGACGCGGACCGCGCCGGCTTGTCCTTCCAGTGTGCCGGGGTGGGGCCGAGGTCGGCGTCGACCACGGGCAGCCCGGACACCACGAGCATGCCGGCCGGCTCGTCCAGGTGGAACTCGCGCAGCTTCCTGCGCAGCTCCCTGGGCAGTTCCTCGGCGTGCAGCCGGGCTTCCCGGTGGAAGGCCGGTGTCTCCACCGTGTCGTAGCGCTGACTCAGCTCGCTGACAGCGGCCTCAATCGAGCGGATGTCCTCATCACGCAAATTCACCTGCAGCAACGCAATTCCTTCCGTGACGGGCGGTCCACGCCCTGGAGCCCCGGCCGCTGGGAAGCCTCGCCGAAGTCGCGGCCGGGCTCCAGGTCTTTGACGACAGAGCGAAAACCAGCGGTCAGGCGGCCGCGGAGGGCTCCGCCATGGCGACCGCGATGCGGCGCGGACCGGTGAACGGCTCACGCGCGTGCGTGCTCAGCATGTTGTCCACCACCAGCACGTCGTCGCGCTGGTAGTCGAACCGGGTGGACGCCGCGCGGTAGCACTGGCGCAGGTGCTCGACCACGTCGTCCGGGATCACCCCGCCGTCGCCGTAGTAGGTGTTGTTCGGCAGGTTCTCCACACCGCACATCTCCAGCAGCCCGAGCCTGATCTCCTCGGGCAGCGTGGTGACGTGGAAGAAGGTGGCGTGGTTGAACCACACCAGGTCACCGGTCACCGGGTGGCGGTGCACCGCGTCGCGCACCGCCCTGGTGCGCAGCCGGTCCCCGTCCAGCCACTCCACCTGCAGGCCGTTGCGCGCGCAGTACGCGTTGACCTCGTCCCGGTCGTCGGTGTTGAACGACTCCCGCCACGGCAGGCCCAGTTCGTCGCTGTAGTTGCGCACCACCATCCACTTGCGCCGCTCGAACTCCGCGCGGATCTCCGGGTCGATCGACGCGTACACCTCGCGGGTGGACGCCAGCGGGGTCGCGCCCTGGGTCAACGGCGGCTCCACGCAGTAGAAGTACAGGGTCAGCGGCCAGACCGCCTGGTAGGAGTTCTCGTTGTGGGCGAAGATCTCCTCCTGCGGCGGGTAGTCGGTGGAGGTGTAGACGTTGCCGCTGATCCGGCTGCGCGGGGTGGACCGCTCCGAGTAGGTCAGCGGCGTGCCGGACAGTTCCCGGACCACCTGGTCGAACCCGTCCACGCCACCGACGTCGAAGCCGCGCAGCAGCACGGCGCCGTGCCGGGTCAGCTCGGCCCGGATCTGCTCGCGGTCGCGGCGGATCCGCTCGTGCACCGATTCCCCGTCACCGGTGATGACCAGCGCGAGCGTGCGCCGGCCCGTGTCGACTCCGCCCATGGTTCAGGCCCCCTGGTTCTGGCTCATGGCCTCGACCAGGCTCTTCGGCCGCATGTCGGTCCAGTTCGCGGTGATGTGGTCGAGCGCGGTCTGCCGATCGGCGTCGGCCAGCGAGACGGTCCACCCCGGGGGCACGTCGGCGAAGGCGGGCCACAGCGAGTACTGCCCCTCGTGGTTGACCAGGACCAGGTAGGTGCCGTCGGGGTCCTCGAACGGATTGGTGCTCACGTGGATCTCCCTTTCGTGATCAGCTGGATCAGATGAGTTCGGGCTGGCGGGGAGCGGGCATGACCGGTCCTCGGCTCTGCAGCAGGGCCACGCCCAGTTCGGTGAGCGAGTGCAGCACCGTGTTGCGGTTGCGCGCGGTCATCACCAGGCCCGCCTTGCGCAGCACGGCGGCGTGCTTGCTGGCACCGGCCGCGGAGATGCCGAGCCGCTGGGACAGCTCACCGGTGGTGCAACTGTCGGTGAGCGCCTGCAGCGCGGCCGCCCTCGTGTGGCCGACCAGCGCCTCCAACGCGTGGTCGTGCGACTCCTCGTCACCCCACAGCTCGACGGTGACCGCCGAGTCGGTGGGCACCGAGAACACCAGCGCCGGGCTGCCGCTGGTCCGCTCGGCGTCGAGGAAGACGCAGGTCCGCCCGGACAGGAACAGCGAAGGGCTCAGCAGCAGGCCCCGACCGCGCAGGTGGACGTCGCGGTCGGTCGGGTACGGCACGGTCAGCACCGGCGAATCCCACTGCAGCTTCGGGTGCAGCGCCCCGAGCAGGCCCTCCACCCCGTTGGTGATCGCCACCCGGCCGAGCGCGTCGCGAACCGACTCCAGGTGCCCGCGCACCCGGTCCCAGTACGGCGTGATGGCGGTCCGGCAGAACTCGAACACCGTGGCCGCTTCCCGGTCCGCGCGCCGGTCGTCGGCGTCCGGGTGGCGTTCCAGCAGCCAGAGCAGATCGTCCAGGTGCGGCCGGTTGCGGCCGGACAGCTCCTCCAGCGCGGCGGCTCCCAGCAGGCCGCGCACCCGGCGGCGCCAGATCTGGAAGGGGGTGGCCGCGCCCCGACCGAACTGGTGCAACGCGAACACGCTCTCCGCCACCGGCCCCAGGGTCGCCGACATCCGCGTGCGAGCCAGGTCCTCGACGGAGAAGTGGATTCTCAACATGCAGGCCCCTTGCCTTTCCCCAGACGTGGGCGCTCTCGCGCACACGGCGCAGCGGGCGTGCTGAGGCGACACGACCCGGCAGCCCGGTCGTGTTGGTGACAAACCGCCGTCCAGGACGACGGCCCCCAGTTGCCCGACACCAGCCCGCAGCGCGGGCGGCTTCGCTGCACGGCCGAACTCCCCAAAGCCCGACCGCTGGCTACGGTCTAGCAGAGCGGATGGTTGTCCGGCAGCGATCGGACACCCGGACAAACAACAAGATGGAAAATTACCAACCATTTGGCCGTAACCGCTGCCCTATCTGGTCGCAATATTCCCTACACACCGCCGTGTGCTCGCTCCGCCGAACGCCGGTCGTGTACTACCTAGAGCAGCGCCTTGATCGAAGTGGTGTCTCTGGGAGGACACGTCATGGGACGGCCGGAACGCACGATCGACCCAGCCAAAGGCCCGTTGCAGCGCTTCGCGTTCGAACTCAGGCAGCTGCGGGAAACCGCGGGTAGACCCAGTTACCGCGAGTTGGCCAAGCGGTCGCACTACTCCGTCACCGTGCTCTCCGAGGCCGCCGGTGGCAGCACCTTCCCCACGCTCGCGGTGACCCTGGCCTACGCCGAGGCGTGCGGTGCCGACCGGGCGAGCTGGCAGGCGAACTGGGAACGCACCGCCGCCGAGCTGGCCGAACATCGCGACGACAACCAGGACGCGGCCCCGGACAACCCGCCCTACCTGGGGCTGTCCCCGTTCCGGACAACCGACGCGCCCCGGTTCCACGGCCGCGGCGCCCTGGTCGCCAGGCTCCGGACCCGGGTGCTCGACACTCCCCTGCTGGCGGTCTTCGGCGCCTCGGGCGCGGGGATCTCCTCCCTGCTGCGCGCCGGCCTGCTGCCCGCCCTCGCCGACTGCCACACGGTGCTGATCACCCCGAGCGACTACTTCGCCAATCCAGTTGCGCACCAGCGAAAACTGAGCGAACTTCTCCCCAACGCCGGGACAACCACCGCTCCCGGCCCCGTCGGCGGCCGGACCGCGCCCACGCACACCGTGCTGGTCGTCGACCAGTTCGAGGAGGTGTTCGCCGACGGCCGCGACGAGCGGGACCGGGACGAACTCGTCGACGAACTCCTCGCGTTCGCGGCCTGTCCCGAGCACCGGGTCGTGCTCGCCGCCCGGGCCTCGGTCACCGCGCGGTGCGCGGCACTGCCCCGGCTCGGCCCCGCCCTGGCCGGCAACGGACTCCTGGTCGGGCCGATGAGCCGGGAGGAGTTGGCCGAGGCGATCAGCAAGCCGGCCACGGACGCCGGCGTCAGGGTGGAGCAGGCGCTCGTCGAGGCGGTCACCGCCGACGCCATGGGCCAGCCGGGCGCGCTCGCCCTGACCGCGCACGCCATGCGCGAGGTCTGGCGCCGCCACCGCGGTCGAACCCTGGGCGTGGCCACCTACCACGAACTCGGCGGCATCCCCGGCCTGCTCGCCGCCCGGGCCGACGAGGTCTACCTCGGGTTCAGCCCGGCCGAGCGGGCGACCGCCCGCGAACTGCTGCTCCGCCTGACCGCCTGCCCCACCGGCGCCGACCACGTGCCCCGCCGGGTGCCACAGGCCGAACTGCTCGGCGACCGGCCCCACCACCGCGCCGCACGGGTGCTGGCCGAACTCACCCGCGCCCGGCTGGTGTGCGTCGAGCGCGACGGCGTCGTCCTGGCCCACGACGCGCTGCTGCGCGAGTGGCCGCGCATGCGCCTGTGGCTGAGCGAGGACCGGCACCTGCTGCGCTGGCACCAGCAACTGAGCGAGGACGCCACCAACTGGCAGCGCTACGACCAGGACAGCGGTTTCCTCTACCGCGGCGCCCGGCTGGCCGCCTACCACGACTTCCCGGCAACCCGGCTCAACCACCGGGAAAGGGCGTTCCTCGCGGCCAGCCGCAAGGTCGAGGCCAGCGAGCGGACCGCCCGCCGGGCCCGCCGGATCACCCTGGCCACGGCGCTGTCCCTGGTGCTCCTGCTCGCCGGGGTGACCGGGCTGGCCTACTCGCGCGCCAGCAGCTCCACGGCCGCGCAGCAGACCGCCTCGTCACGCCAGCTCGCCTCCAGCGCGCTCGCCGAACTGCCCGTCGACCCCGAACTCGGCCTGCTGCTGGCCAGAACCGCGGTGGACATCGCGCCCACCGAGGACGCCGCCACCGCGCTGCGCCAGGCCGTGGTGGACACCAAGATCCGCGCCGTGCTGCCGACCGGCCAGGGCGCGGTCTCCGGTGTCGCCTACAGCCCGGACGGCCGCTGGCTGGCCACCAGCGGCATGGACGGGACGATCCGGATCTGGCCGCGCGACACCTCGCGGGACGCCGCGCCCCGGGTGCTGCGCGCGGGCGAGGCCACCCACAGCCCGGTGTTCAGCCCGGACGGCGGGCTCGTCGCCACCGCGACCGCCGCCGGCGACGTGCTGGTGTGGGACCTGAACGGCGACGGCTCCCCCCGCCTGCTGCGCGGACACGTCGGCGCTGTCCGGGCGGTGCGCTTCTCGCCCGACGGCAGGCTGCTGGCCAGTGCCGGTGACGACGGGAGCGCGCGGCTCTGGGACGTGGCCAGCGGCCACGAGCTGCGCGTGTTCCGCGGCCACGACAAGGCCCTCGGCGTGGCGTTCAGCCCGGACGGCCGGCAACTGGCCACCACCGGCAGCGAGGGCGCGATCCGGCTGTGGCCCACCGAGGACGGCGCCGAGCCGAACCTGCTGGCCAGCACGAGCAGCGCCGTGCAGGCGGTCGCGTTCAGCCCGGACGGCGACCGGGTCGCCACCGCCGGGATGGACGGCACGATCCGGATGTGGCCGCTGAGCACGGCCAGCACCAGGGTGGTGCTGCGCGGCCGGGCGGATGCGATGGCGGCCGTGGCGTTCAGCCCCGACGGCGAGCGCGTGGCCGGCGCCGGCGCGGACGGAACCGTGTGGATCTGGCCCGCTGACGGCGGCGAGCCGGTCGCCCTGCCCGGTCACCGCAGCGCGGTCGCCGGCGTCGTGTTCAGTCCCGATGGCCTGGAGCTGGCCAGCGCCGGCGCGGACGGGACCGTGCGGGTCTTCGACCCCACCGGACTGGGCGCGCAGCAGGTGTTCCACGGGCACACCGGCCCGGTGACCGACGTCGCGGTGAGCCCGGACGGGCGGCGGGCCGCCAGCGGCGGCGTGGACGGCACCGTCCGGGTCTGGCCGCTCAGCGGCGGCGATCCCGTCGTGTTCACCGCCGGGGCGCAGCCGGTGTCCTCGGTCGCGTTCAGCCCGGACGGCACCCGCCTGGCCGCCTCGGTGGCCGACGGGACCGTGCGCCTGTGGCAGGTCGAGGGCGCGGGCCAGCCCCTGGTGCTGGCCGCCAACGACCACGGGTCCGTGCGCGGCGTGGCGTTCAGCCCGGACGGGCAGTTGCTCGCCGGCGGCGGGGACGACGGGGTGGTGCGGATCTGGCCGGCCGATGGCAGCCGGCCACCCGTGCTGCTCGGTGGGCACGACGGCGGCATCCGGGACGTGACCTTCAGTCCGGACGGCACACGCGTCGCCACCGCCGGAAACGACGGCACCGTGCGGATCTCGCGGGTTGACGGCAGCGGCTCGGCCGTCTCGCTCAGCGGACACGAACACGGTCCGGTGTGGAGCGTGTCGTTCAGCCCGGACGGCCGCTGGCTGGCCAGCGGCGGCAGCGACGGGACCGTGCGGATCTGGCCCACTGACGGTTCGACCGCTCCACTGGTGCTGCGGGGGCACCAGAGCGGCCCGGTGTGGAGCGTGATGTTCAGCCCGGACGAGAACTGGCTGGTCAGCGCGGGCGAGGACGGCACCGTGCGGGTCTGGGCCGACGACGGCAACCACCAGTCGTTCGTGCTGCGCGGGCTGGGCCCGTCCATCGCCAAGGCCGTGTTCACCCCGGCCAGCGACCAGCTCGTCACCGCGGACGACGACGGCACCGTGCGGGTCCTGCACTGCGACGCGTGCGCGCCGCTGCCCGAGGTCCGCGCCCTGGCCGACGCGCGGACCAGCCGCGAACTGACCCCGGCGGAGACCCAGCGCTTCCTCGACGACACCGCGTACGGCAACTGAGGCGGCCCGCACGGGCCGTGGACCTGCTCCGGCGGGGTTGGCCAGTCAAACGGGAAAGAATTACGCACGATGTCGCCACCGGTGAGCGGGGGGAAGATCATGTCGATCACCGAGCTGAACCGGTGGGGTGGACCTGATGGGGGTGGACAGGGTGTTGGTGAACGCGTTCGACACCAGGAGCGTGCCGGCCGCGGACCGGTTCGACCACTGGGTTGATCTCGGCTGCCGGTCGCTGATGCCCGCCTGGGTGCGCAGCGACCACGAGAACGACTTCCGCGCCTGGCTGCGGCTGGTGGACCTGGGTGGCGGGGTGCAGGTGTCCGCGATGGCCTACCCGTCGGTGCGGGTGCGCAGGCCCGAGGCACTGGTCCGGCGCTCCGACCCCGAGGCCTACCAGGTCAACCTGATCCTCGACGGGCACACCACGCTCTGCCAGGGCGAGCGGGAGGTCTCGCTCGGAAGCAACCACTTCGTCCTGTTCGACAGCTCCCGCCCGTTCCACGGGTGGCGGTCCTGTTCCCCGGACGTCACCACCGCCATCGTCGTCCAGATCCCCCGTGCCATGCTCGCGCTGTCGGCCAACGCCGCTGACCGGCTCACCGCCGTGCCCATTCCGGCCACCACCGGTGTCGGCGCGGTGTTCGCCCGTTGGCTGGTCGCGCTCAACCAGCGGGCCGAGGAACTGACTCCCGCCGACGGACACGCCCTGGCCTCGGTCACCGCTGGGTTGCTCACCGCCGTGCTGGCCCACCACGACGACACCCACCTCGCCCGGTCGCCGCACCCGCCGCACGACGTCCTGCGGGTGCGCGTCCGCGACTTCATCCGCCAGCGGCTCGGCGACCCTGGCCTGTCCGTCGCCGCGATCGCGGCCGCCCACGGCGTGTCCGTGCGACAGCTGCACCGGCTCTTCGAACGGGAGGGCGTCACGGTGTCGTCCTGGATCCGCCAGGAGCGCCTGCGCCACTGCTGCCGAGACCTGACCGACCCCCGGATGCGCGACATCCCCGTCCACGTCATCGCCCGCCGCTGGGGTTTCACCGCCGCCGCGCACTTCAGCCGTGCGTTCCGGGACGCCCACGGCCAGTCCCCCACCGACTACCGCCACGACCACGCGGACCCCGATCACCCGCCCACGAGGTGAGCGAGCGCGGCGGGCGGCCGCGCGGTCAACCACGTCGAGGTCGAACCGGGGCAGAAACGCGTCCGATCAACTGAACTAGCCAGTTCAAAACAATGTACTGCTTGGTTGCACATCAACCAATCGGGCCACTAGTCTGAACCAGCAAGTTCAACGGCTGATCGGCCAGCGGCAGCGCGGCCGGGTTGTCCAGCACGTCCCCCAGGGAGCCCCCTCAGTGAAGACCTTTGTTGTGTCCGGTGGCACGGACGGCATTGGCAAGGCCGTCGCGCTCACCTACCTGCGCCGCGGTGACCAGGTGGCGATCATCGGTCGCAGCGCCGAGAAGGGAGCGGCCTTCCTCGCGGACGCGGCGCGGCTGGGCGCGGCCGACCGCGCGCACTTCCTGCCCGCCGACCTCAGCCTGGTCAGCGAGAACAGGAAGGCCGTCGACCAGATCCGGTCCAGGTTCTCCACAGTGGACGCACTGGTGCTGTGCGCACGGCACTACCGGTCGACCAGGCTGGTCACCGCGGAGGGCTTCGAGCACACCTTCGCGCTGTTCTACCTGAGCCGCTTCGTGCTCAGCTACGAACTGCTGGACCTGCTCGACGCGGCGGACAACCCGGTGATCATGAACGTCTGCGGCCCTGGCGCCGACACCGGGCAGGTCCGCTGGCACGACCTGAACTTCGAGACCGACTACCACGGCCTGGCCGCGCTGGCGCACGGTGGCCTGCTCAACGACCTGCTCGGCGTCGGGTTCGCCCAGCGGCGGCCCGCGCACAGGGCGCGTTACGTGCTGTTCCACCCCGGCACGGTCAGCACCAGCTTCTCCGGGCAGTACACCCCGGACATGGCCGCGCAGATCGAGGCCATGCGGTCGACGGCCACGCCGGTCGCGGCGGCGGTCGTGCCCATCCTGGCGCTGCTGGACCAGCCACCGACCGAGCCGCTCAGCGCCTTCGTGCGGGGCGAGCCGATCGGTCTGGCCGGCCCCAGCTTCAACCAGGCGGCGGCCCAGCGGCTGTACGCCGAGACCCGCACCATGCTGTCCAGTTAGGACTTCCGGGGCGGCGCCCATGCCGCGACCCCCGCGCCCCCGACCGATCTGCGTTCTCGAAAGGCATGGCATGACGACATCAGGCGTGTCCCGCACCAGACTGCACGAGCTGCTCGACTCCAAGGTCTTCGCCACGGTGGCGACGATCCAGCCGGACGGGCGACCGCAGCAGTCCGTGGTCTGGGTGTTGCGGGACGGCGACGACGTGCTGTTCACCATCGGCCTCGGCAGCCGCAAGGAGCGCAACCTCCGCCGTGATCCCCGGGTGAGCGTGCTGGTCAGTCCGGCGGACGCGCCCTACACCTACGCGGCGATCTACGGCACGGCAACGCTGGACACCACGGCGGGACAGGACCTGATCGACCGACTGGCGATCAAGTACACCGGCCTCACCTACGCCGAACACAGCGAGCGCACCCCCGAGGCGGCCACCGACCTCACCAGGATCGCCGCCGTCCGCGTCACCCCGACCAGGATCGCCGGCCGGCTCTGACCCACCTACCCGGTCAGCCCGGGGAACAGACCCTCCACACGCGACAGTGTCGCGCGCACGTTGTCCTCGGCGGTGGCCGCACGGGCCTCGGAAACGCTGAGCCAACGCAGCGGCGCATCGGGTTTCTCCGGCCGCACCGCGTCCGGCTCGGCGGTGGCCAGCACGAACCGCAGGTCGGCGTGCTCGTGCGCGGGCTCGTCCCCCTTGGCTGGCACCGGAACGACCACCACGTGCACCAGCTCCGGCCCCGGCCAGGGCGTCAGGTCGGTGAGGCCGGTCTCCTCGTGGCCCTCGCGAAGGGCGACGGCCAGGGGGTCGGTCTCCCCCGGGTCGCCGTGGCCGCCGACGTGCAGCCACGACCGCTGCCGCTCGTGCCAGCGCAGCAGCACCCGCTCGCTGTCCGGGTGGACGATCATCGCCGACGCCGTGACGTGCAACGGGATCGTCCGCCGCCACGGGTCCCCGACCCGCTCCACCAGTGCGCGCACCCGTGCCACGTCGGCGGTCTCGACCGGATCACGGGGAACGTAGTGGGACAGCAGCTCGACGAGCCGGGGTTGGGCGGTGGCCATACCCGTCACGCTAACAGCCCGCCGACCTTCACTCCGAGAACGCGGTGTCCCTCGCCACCTTCTCCCAGGCGATGACCTCGGCGCGAACGCTGTCGAGGTGCCCGAGCACGGCGTCGACCGCATCGGAGCCCAGCGGCAGGCGCAGGGGCGTCTCGTCGGCGTCGAGCGCGGCGAGGATCGCGGCGGCGGCCTTCGCCGGGTCACCGGGCTGGGTGCCGTCGCCGCTCTCGATCATCGCCCGGGTGGGGCCCACGGTCGCGGCGTAGTCCTCGATGGCCGCACTCGCGCTGGTGCTGGCGAACAGGCCGGTGCGGAACGCCCCCGGCTCCACGACCAACACCTTGATCCCGAGTGGACGGACCTCGTCGGCCAGTGCCTCGGACAGCCCCTCCAGCGCGAACTTGGTGGCGCTGTAGGCGGAGAACCCGGCGAACGACATCTGTCCGCCCATGCTGCTCAACTGCACGATCGCACCGGACCGGCGGGCCCGCATGTGCGGCAGCACGGTGCGGATCAGCGTGGCGGGACCGAAGACGTGGACGTCGAACAGCGAGCGCAGTTCGGCGTCGGTGGTTTCCTCGGCGGCGCCCACGTGGCTGCGCCCGGCGTTGTTGACCAGCACGTCGATCCGGCCGTGCCGGTTGACCACCTCCAGCACCGCGGCCTCGATGGCGGCGGTGTCGGTGACGTCCAGCGGCAGTGCCTCGACCTGGCCCTGGTGGGCCGCGACCAGGTCGTCCAGTGCGGTGACGCGGCGGGCGGTCGCGACAACGACGTCGCCCGCGGCAACGGCCGCCTCCGTGATCGCTCGCCCGAAGCCGCTGTTCGCCCCGGTCACCAGCCAGACCCTGCTCATCGTTCTCCCTCGCTCGTGTTGCGATCAGAGCCTAGGCAGTTCCTGCCGCAGCAGGCCAAGATCAGCGGTGATAACCGATGGTTATCACCGTGCCCGGTGCGTCCTGTTCGGTCGCTGATCCGGTCCGAGGGCGCCCGGTCACGCGCCGGCAGCGGGCACCGGGTCGGGCCGCTCGGCCCCGCCGGCCACCGCGCTGGCGTGCCGTCGGCGGTAGGTGGCCGAACTGGCCTTCTCCCCGCAGGCGGCCATCACGCACCAGCGGCGCGAGCCGGGGCGCGACCGGTCGACGAAGTACAGCGAGCAGTCATGCCCGAGGCAGACCCGGATGTGGTGCCCGTGCGGGCCGCCGAACAGGCTGATCGCGTCGCGGGCGATGATCGACAGGACCGCCTCGAACGACAGCGCCCCGGGCGGGACCAGGCTTTCCCCGTCCCGGCCCAACAGCACCGGTGGCGGGTCGACCTGCGCGGTGTCGTTGACCAGGTTGATCAACCGGCGAGGCAGGGCGCGGCCGGCCACCCGGCAGCGGGCCAGTTCGTGGATTGACTCGCGGAACTCCCGTGCCCGTGCCACGTGCTGGTCGGTCAGTGGCGTCGAGGTGGGCGGGAGCCCGGCGGCGCGGAGCCACACCGCTAGCTCGGCCGGTCCGCCGAGCAGTTCCCGGTCCCCCATGCCGCGCTTGGCCAGGGTGCCCACGAAGTCCAGGCACAGCGCGCCGGACCGGAACGGAAAGCCGGCGCGGCGGAGGTCCTTGGTGGTGACCAACGGGTCCTCAGCACCCGCACCACCACGCCGCCGGATCGTCGAGGACACCGTTCCCCCCGCTGCCTGCTCTGTCGCGCCCAACCTTGCCTCTACTACCGGAATCCCGCGGCGAAGTCCAGCCATCCCAGCCGGCGTCCCACGCTGCGTGAGGCCTTTGACAACTCACACCGGCCGGGTGACGCTCGACCGCGGATCGTCGGTCCAGCGGGGACGACGCCACGGTCGGCGCCCGGTCGCTGCGACGCACAACGGCCTCGGAGAGGGCTTCCATGACCATCGAAAGCACGCTGTCCTGGCACGAACCCACCGGCCTCACCGCGCGGGGCACCCTTGTCGTACTGCCGGGCCGGGGCGAACAGCCTGGCCTGTACGAGCGGTTCGGCAGACGGCTGGCCGCCGACGCCTACCAGGTGCACGTGGTCGGGGACGCGTCGCCGGACCCCGAGGCCACCGGTGAGCGGGTCCGGTCCCTGCTCGCGGTGCCGGATCTGCCTCGGCCCTCGGTGCTGGTGGGTTCGGACACCGGTGCGCTGCTCGCGCTGCGCCTGGTGGCGCTGGGCGGTGTGGCGGTCGAGGCCCTGGTGCTCGCCGGGCTGCCGGTGCCCGGGGCCGGCGCCAGCGTGGCCGCCGAGTCCGAGGCGGAGACGCGCGCGTCCTGCCCGACGCACCAGAACCTGTTGCGCACCAAGGGACTCTTCCACTCCGGCAGGCTGACCGACCAGCACATCCCCGCGCTGTTGCGGGATCGCGTGGACCCGGCCGCGGTGACCGTGCCGGTGCTGGGGCTGCACGGGGACAACGACGTGGTCAGCCCGCTCCAGCAGGTGGAGTCCGACTACGCGGCGTTGCCCCACGCCCACCTGGTGGCCGTGTCCGACGGCCGCCACGACGTGCTCAACGCCGCCAACCACCGCAGCGTGGCCGCGCGGATCGTGCTGTTCCTCGAACAGCTCCGCGCGGGGAGCGGCCCGTCCCCCATCCTCGTCGAGCGGGCGGCCTGACCGGGGACACGACCACCGGTCACCGTCGCCCCGGAGACCGGTCCAGCTCGCCGACCACCAGGCCGAGGCCGGGCCGACCTCGGTGAGGCGAAGCGGCGTGCGCGGGCTCCTCGTCCCACCACTGTCCACACCGGACCGGGAGCGGGCGCCGCCCGTCGGCTCCGCCAGCGCCGTGCACGAAACCGGGCAGCAACAGCTACCAGCCCACCGCCCGGCTTCCACGCCAGGCGGATCAGGTCAAGGCCACTGACAACACTGCCCAGAAAGTGGGAGGCGAGGCCACTTGGTGGGAATTCGCGCCACGCCTGGCTAGCGTGGCGCTGCCGGCTCATCGGCTCCGGTGCGACACCACGTCACTCACCGCAGGAGGCTTCTCGTGTTCGGCCACGGCCCGTCCCATCCCGCCCGCACCACCGCGCTCGCACTCGCGCTGCCGCTCCTGCTCGCCGCCTGTTCCTCGGCTGGCGGAACGGGTACGACCGAGGCCGGGCCACCGCGGTCGGGCGGCACCCTGCGCCTGGGCATCTCCTCCAATCCGGACTGCCTGGACCCGCAACAGGTCGGCACCAACGCGGCCCTCAACGTGGGCAGGCAGCTCACCGACTCGCTGACCGACCAGGACCCCACCACCGGGCAGATCACGCCCTGGCTGGCCGAGCGGTGGGAGGTCAACGCCGACTCGACGAGCTTCACCTTCCACCTCAGGACGGACGCGACGTTCTCCGACGGCAGCCCGGTGGACGCGAACGCCGTCAAGACCAGCTTCGACGGGATCAAGGCGCTCGGCGCCAAGTCGCTGTTGGGCTCCAGCTACCTCGCCGCCTACCAGGGGTCGACCGTGCTCGACGCGAGCACGGTGCGGATCGACTTCAGCGCCCCGAGCGCGCAGTTCCTGCAGGCGAGTTCGACCATGTCGCTGAGCGTGCTGGCGCCGGCCGCGTACCAGCGGACCGCGGAACAGCGGTGCCAGGGTGAGGGCCTGATCGGCTCGGGACCGTTCGTGTTCAGCAGCTTCAAGCCCAACCAGGAGATCGTGCTCACCAAGCGCACGGGCTACCACTGGGGTTCGCCGCTGTGGCAGCACCAGGGCGAGGCCTACCTGGACCGCATCGACTTCAAGGTGGTGCCCGAACCGGCGGTCCGCACCGGCAGCCTGGTCTCCGGCCAGCTCGACGCCATCACCGACGTGCAGCCGGTGGACGAGCCGCAGTTCACCACGGCGGGCTTCACCGAACCGGTGCGGCCCAACCCGGGCATCGTGTTCAACCTGCACGCCAACACCACCCGGGGCGTGCTGGCCGACGAGGCCGTGCGCCAGGCCGTGTCCAAGGGCATCAACCGGGCCGAGGTCACCAGCACCGTGCTGACGCCGAACTACAAGCCGGCCACCAGCATCCTGGGTTCGGCGACCCCGCTGCACACCGACCTGTCCGCGCAACTGGCCTACGACCCGGCCGGTGCCACCGCGTTGCTGGAGGCCGACGGCTGGGTGGCCGGGCCGGACGGCATCCGGGTCAAGGCGGGGCAGCGGCTCACCGCCTCGGTGATCTTCTCCTCGGTGTTCAACCAGAACCAGAGCGTGCTGGAGCTGATCCAGCAGCAGCTCCGCAGGATCGGCTTCGACCTGCGGATCGAACTGCACACCAACACCGAGAACACCCAGCGGCAGCAGTCCGGTGACTACGACTTCCTCTGGTACAACGTGACCAGGTCCGACCCGGACATCCTGCGCCAGCACTTCTCCACCAAGGCCGGCAACCGCAGCCGGCTCACGCCGGGCAACCCGCTGGACGAGGTGCTCGACCAGCAGGCCGCCACCGTGGCCGAGGACGTCCGAGGGCTAGCGGTGGACCAGGCACAGCGGCTCATCGTCGAACACGCCTACGCCATCCCGGTGTTCGAACTGACCCAGGTGCACGCGCTCGGCCCGAACGCGCACGACATCGGCTTCGAGGCCTCGTCGCGGCTGCGCCTGTTCGACGCGTGGGTGTCCGGCTCGTGACCGCCGTGATCCGCCGACTGGCCCAGGCGATCGTCGTGCTCTGGGCGGCGTTCACGCTGTCCTTCGTGATCCTCTACCTGCTGCCCGGTGACGCCGTGCTGACCAAGCTGGGCTCCGCCGACGGCGGGATCAACGCGTCACCGGAACAGATCGCCCAGGTCCGCGCTGAGTACGGAGTGGACGATCCCGTGCTGGTGCAGTACGGCAAACGGCTGTGGGCGGCGCTGCACGGGGACTTCGGCCGGTCCATCGCGACCGGCGACGACGCCACCCACCAGGTGCTCTCCGCGCTGCCGCCGACGCTGGCGGTGTCCGGGTTCGCCCTGGTGCTCGCGGTGGTCTTCGGCGGGGGGATCGCCGTGCTGGGCACCTACACCCGGGCGCGGTGGCTGAGCCACCTGCTGCTGTCCCTGCCGCCACTGGGCATCTCGCTGCCCTCGTTCTGGGTCGGGCTGCTGCTGATCCAGGTGTTCTCCTTCCAGTTGGGGTTGCTGCCCGCACTGGGGTCCACCGGCTTCGCCTCGCTCGTGCTGCCCTCGGTCACGCTGGCGCTGCCCACCGGCGCGATCATCGGACAGGTCCTCGCCAAGAGCCTGCGCACCCAGCTCGCGCAACCCTACGTGGAGATCGTCAGGGCGAAGGGGGCCAGCCGCCGAAGAGTCCACTTCGGACACGCGCTGCGCAATGCCGCGCTACCCGCGCTGACCCTGGTCGGGGTGGTCGCCGGCAACCTGCTCGCCGGATCGGTGATCACCGAGACGGTGTTCTCCCGCGACGGCGTGGGTCGGGTGACCGCCGCGGCCGTGAGCGTCCAGGACATCCCGGTGGTGCAGGCGGTGATCGTGCTCGCCGCGTTCTTCTTCGTGACCCTCAACCTCGTTGTCGACCTGCTCTACCCGGTGCTCGATCCCCGCCTCGCCCGCGTGCCGGGCGAGCTGACGCGCAGGGAGAGGTCCCATGCCTGACTCGGTCACCCGGCGCCGCACCTGGTCGCTGCCGCGCCAGCCGGGGCTGGTGCTGTCCGCGGTGCTGCTGGCGGCGGTCCTGCTGGCCGCGGTGGCACCTGGGGTGTTCACCGGCCAGGACCCGATCACCGGCGTGCCGGCCGAGCGGCTGCGCGCCCCCTCGCCCGCGCACCTGTTCGGCACCGACGAGACCGGGCGGGACGTGTTCGCCCGAGTCGTGCACGGGGCGTCGCTGTCGTTGCGCGCCACCGTGCTCGCCGTGCTGGTCGCGCTGGTCGCGGGTGCCGCGATCGGCCTGCTCGCCGGCTTTCGCGGCGGCTGGCTCGACGCGGTGGTCATGCGGGTGGTCGACGTGCTCCAGGCCGTGCCGGCGATCCTGCTGTCGCTGGCGGTGGTCACCGCGCTGGGCTTCGGCACCACCAACGTGGCGATCGCGGTGGGGGTGTCCAACCTCGCCGCGTTCGCCCGGCTGATGCGCGCCGAGGTGCTGCGGGTGCGCTCCAGCGTGTTCGTGGAGTCCGCCCGCGCCAGCGGGGTGCGCTGGCCGGGTGTGCTGGCCAGGCACGTCCTGCCGAACGCGGCCGGACCGGTCCTGGTGCTGGCGACGCTGACGTTCGGCACGGCCGTGCTGGAGGTGTCCGCGTTGAGCTTCCTCGGTTTCGGCGCGACCCCGCCCACGCCCGAGTGGGGCGCGCTGGTGGCGGGTGGACGCAACTTCCTGGCCACCGCGTGGTGGATGACCACCCTTCCCGGGCTGACCGTCGCCGCCGTGGTGTTGGCGACCAACCGGCTGTCCCGGGCGCTCGACGGGGAACGGAGTGAGCTGCGATGAGCGCCGACCTGCTGGAGATCCGCGACCTCAGCGTGTGCTACCGCACTCGAACCGACACGGTCCACGCGGTGCGCGGCGTGGACCTGACCGTCGCCGCCGGTGAGATCGTCGCCGTGGTCGGCGAGTCCGGATCGGGCAAGAGCACCACCGCGCACGCCGTGCTCGGGCTGCTGCCCAGGGGTGGGCGGATCGATGCCGGCCAGATCCGCTTCGCCGGGCAGGATCTCACCGGACTGTCCGAAAAGGACTGGCAGGCGGTCAGAGGCACCGAGATCGGACTGGTCCCCCAGGACCCGACGGTCTCGCTGAACCCGGTGCGCCGGATCGGCGACCAGGTCGCGGAGGTGCTGCTCATCCACGGGCTGGCCGACCGGCGCGAGGCCCCGGCCCGTGCCGTGGAGCTGTTGCGCCGGGCCGGTGTCGCGGAGCCGGAGACACGGGCCAGGCAGTACCCGCACGAGTTGTCCGGTGGCTTGCGGCAGCGCGCGCTGATCGCCATCGCGCTCGCCGGCGAGCCCAGGCTGCTCATCGCCGACGAGCCGACCAGCGCGCTGGACGTCACGGTGCAGCGGGAGATCCTGGACCACCTGGAGGGGCTGGCGGCCGAGTCGCACACGGCGGTCCTGCTGATCACCCACGACCTCGGGGTGGCCGCCGACCGCGCGGCGCGGATCGTGGTGATGTCCGACGGCGCGGTCGTCGAGACCGGGCCGACCCGGGAAGTGCTCGCCGCACCGGAACACCCCTACACCCGGCGGCTGCTGGCCGCCGCACCGAGCCTGGCGCGCACCCCGCTGCGGCCCCGCCGGCCCCCCGGCCCGGACGTGCTGGTGGCCGTCACCGGGCTGGCCAAGACCTTCCCGCTGCCACGCACCAGATCCGGGCCGAGGGCGGTGCGCGCGGTGGACGACGTCTCGTTCACCCTCACCCGGGGCCGCACCCTGGCGCTGGTCGGCGAGTCCGGGTCGGGCAAGAGCACCATCGCGCGCATGATGGTCGGCCTGGAAACCCCGACATCGGGCCGGATCACCTTCGCCGGAACGGACATCACCCGCACCGGGGGCGAGGAACTGCGCCGACTGCGGCGGCGCTTCCAGCTGGTGTACCAGAATCCGTACGCCTCGCTGAACCCGCGGTTCAGCATCGAGGAGGTCGTTGCCGAGCCGCTGCGGGCGTTCCGCGTCGGCACCAGGGCCGAGCGCCGCGCCCGCGTGGTGGAGCTGATCGACCAGGTGGCCCTGCCCGCGTCGGTGCTGCGCCGCAAACCCGCCGAGCTGTCCGGCGGGCAGCGGCAGCGCGCGGCGATCGCCAGGGCGCTGGCCCTGCACCCGGATCTGGTGGTCTGCGACGAGCCGGTGTCCGCACTGGACGTGTCCGTGCAGGCGCAGATCCTGGAACTGCTGGTGCGCCTGCAGGACGAACTCGGGTTGACCTACCTGTTCATCACCCACGACCTCGCGGTGGTGCGGGAGATCGCCGACCAGGTGGCGGTGCTGCGCGCGGGCCGACTGGTGGAGTTCGGGCCGGCCGACACCGTGCTGGCCGATCCGCGCGCGGAGTACACCCGGCGCCTGCTCGACGCGATCCCGGGGAACACCCGGGTGGACATCGGCGACACCCAACGCTGATCCGCTACCTCGGCGCACGGCCACCCGCCGCACGCGCACCGCTCGGCACTCCCGTGCCTCGGTTCCGGTGTCTCCCACCGAACTCCCACCCGGTGGCGCGGCGCCGCCACCTGGTGCCGCGATTATTCCCGCCACGACAGAAAAACCCGCGAAGTTCCCAGCACGTGGCCAGCCCTGCCCGGTCGCCGTCGAGCGGCGCACAATTCGGCCACGGCCTGAGGGAAGGAAAGCCGGTATGACACAGAGAACTGGACCTCATCTCGCCGTGGCCCTGGACGGGGCCGGCTGGCACCCGGCCGCCTGGCGCGAGCCGGACGCCCGCCCCGCGGAGTTGTTCACCGCGCGGTACTGGACCGACCTGGTGCGGGAAGCCGAGGCCGGCACACTGGACTTCGTCACCATCGAGGACACCCTGGCGCTGCAGACCGACACGATCCCCGGTCCGTCCACAGTGGAACCTGGTGGCCCGGCCGGTCCGACCGACCGCGTGCAGGGCCGGCTGGACGCCGTGCTGGTCGCGTCGCGGGTCGCGCCAGTCACCTCGCACATCGGCCTGGTGCCCACGGCCGTGGTCACCCACACCGAGCCCTTCCACCTGTCCAAGGCGATCGCCACACTCGACTACGTCAGCACCGGCCGGGCCGGCGTCCGCGTGCGGATCTCCACGCAGCACGCCGAGTTCCGCCACTTCGGCCGGCGTGAACTCGGCGAGTTCCGGCTGGCCGACTCGGCCGAGCCCGACACCCCCAGCGTGCTGGCGGACCTGTTCGACGAGGCCGCCGACTACGTGGAGGTGCTGCGCCGGCTGTGGGACAGCTGGGAGGACGACGCCGAGATCCGCGACGTCGCCACCGGCCGGTTCATCGACCGGGACAAGCTGCACTACATCGACTTCACCGGCCGGTGGTTCTCGGTCAAGGGCCCGTCCATCACGCCGAGGCCGCCACAGGGCCAGCCGCCGGTCACCGCACTGGCCCACGCCGCCATCCCCTACCGGCTGGCCGCCAGGGCGGCCGACGTGGTGTACGTGACGCCGCACCACCGCGACCAGGTGGGCGCGATCCTGGCCGAGGTCCGGGCCGAGCAGGCCACCGCCGGCCGGGCCGACCAGCCGCTGCACGTGTTCGGCGAGCTGGTGGTGTTCCTGGACACCAGCGCCCAGGCCGCCACCGCCGGCAGGGCGCGGCTGGACGACCGGGCCGGCGCCGAGTACACCTCCGACGCCGCCGTGTTCACCGGGACCCCGGGTGAACTGGCCGACCTGCTGCTGGACTGGCACGCCGCCGGCCTGTCCGGGTTCCGGCTGCGCCCGGGACGGCTCCCGCACGACCTGGCCGCGATCACCCGGGGGCTGGTGCCCGAACTGCGTGCCCGTGGCGCGTTCCGCACCGGCTACGAGGCGAACACGCTGCGCGGGCTGCTCGGCCTGACCAGGCCCGCCAACCGCTACGCCGCCTGAGGAGGACCGAATGACCAAGCCGCTCAAGCAGATCCACCTCGCGGCGCACTTCCCCGGCGTGAACAACACGACGGTGTGGAGCGACCCGAGGGCCGGCAGCCACATCGAGTTCAGCTCGTTCGTCCACCTCGCCCAGACCGCGGAACGCGCCAAGTTCGACTTCTTCTTCCTCGCCGAGGGGTTGCGCCTGCGCGAGCAGGGTGGGCAGATCTACGACCTGGACGTGGTCGGCCGGCCCGACACGTTCACCGTGCTCGCCGCGCTGGCCGCGGTCACCGACCGGCTGGGCCTGGCGGGGACGATCAACTCGACGTTCAACGAGCCGTTCGAGGTGGCCCGCCAGTTCGCCTCGCTCGACCACCTCTCCGCCGGCCGCGCCGCGTGGAACGTCGTCACCTCCTGGGACGCGTTCACCGGTGAGAACTTCCGCCGAGGCGGCTTCCTCCCGCAGGAGCAGCGCTACGAGCGGGCCCAGACCTTCCTGCGCACGGCGTGGGAGCTGTTCGACTCGTGGCGCGGCGACGAGATCGTCGCGGACAAGGACACCGGGGTGTTCCTGCGCGACCCGCACGCGGGCGCGTTCGCCCACCACGACGCGCACTTCGACATCGCGGGCCGGTTCCCGGTGCCGCGCAGCCCGCAGGGCCGGCCGGTGATCCTGCAGGCTGGCGACTCGGACGAGGGCCGTGAGTTCGCCGCGTCCAGTGCCGACGCGATCTTCTCCAGGCACGGCACGCTCGCCGCCGGACAGGCCTTCTACACCGACGTCAAGGGCCGGCTCGCCCGCTACGGCCGCTCCCCCGAACAACTGCTCGTGCTCCCGGCCGCGACGTTCGTGCTCGGCGACACCGACGCCGAGGCCCAGGAGCGCGCCGACGTCGTGCGCCGCCAGCAGGTCAGCGGCCAGACCGCGATCAAGTTCCTGGAACAGCTGTGGAACGCCGACCTCAGCGCCTACGACCCGGACGGGCCGCTGCCCAGCTTCGATCCCCGGCCCGGGGAGAACACCATCGCCCGGGGGCGGGCAAGCGTGCGGATGTACCGCGACCCGGTGGCCACCGCCCGGGAGTGGCGGGCGCTGGCCGAGGCCAAGAACCTGTCGATCCGCGAGCTGATCATCGAGGTCACCGGGCGGCAGAACTTCATCGGCTCACCCGCGACGGTGGCCGCCACCATCAACGAGTTCGTGCAGAGCGACGCCAGCGACGGGTTCGTGCTGGTCCCCCACGTCACCCCGGGCGGCCTGGACGAGTTCGCCGACCGGGTGGTGCCGCTGCTGCAGGAACGCGGCGTGTTCCGCACCGAGTACACCGGGAGCACACTGCGCGAACACCTCGGCATCGACCGGGTGACGGCGTGAAGTTCCTGCTGATCACCCTCATCACGCACACCGAGGACCCGGTCACCGGGGTGCGGCTGTCCACCGCGGACCGGTTCCGCGAGGTCGTGGCCACCGCCGAACTCGCCGAGGAACTGGGCTTCGACGGCTACGGGGTCGGCGAGCGGCACGAGCGGCCGTTCATCTCCTCGGCCCCGCCGGTGGTGTTGAGCCACATCGCCGCGCGCACCTCGCGCATCCGGTTGTTCACCGCGGTGACCACGCTGAGCCTGCTGGACCCGGTGCGGGCCTTCGAGGACTACGCGACCCTGGACAACCTGTCGGGCGGACGGCTCGAACTGATCATCGGCAAGGGCAACGGAAGCGCACAGCGCGACCTGTTCGAGGTGACGACCGAGACCCAGTGGGCCCGCAACGCCGAAGGCTACGAGCTGTTCCGCCGGCTCTGGCGGGAGGACCGGGTCACCTGGTCGGGACGGTTCCGCCCGGCGCTGGTGGACGCCGAGGTCTGGCCGAGGCCGCTGCAGCAGCCGATCCGGGTCTGGCACGGCAGCGCCACCAGCCGCGAGTCCGTGGAGTTGGCGGCGAAGTGGGGCGACCCGCTGTTCTCCGCCAACGTCAGCAACCCCATCGAGCCGTACGCGGAGCTGATCCGCCACTACCGGGAGCGGTGGGCCTTCCACGGCCACGATCCGGCGCGCGCCCTGGTCGGCGCCGGCACCGCCGGTTGCTACGTGGCGCGGACCAGCCAGCAGGCGCTGCGGGTCTACCAGCCGATCTTCGCCAGCAAACTCGCCCTGCAGTCCCGGCTCGGTCTGCGCCCCGTCTTCACCACCCTGGAGGACTTCGTCGAGCGCAGTTCCGCCCTGATCGGCAGTCCGGCGCAGATCATCGACAAGGTGCTGCGCTACCACGCGGAGTTCGGCCACCAGGTGATCCACCTGCAGGCCGACCGCGACGGCCTCACCGAGCGCCAGCACCGGGACATGCTCACCCTGTTCCAGTCCGAGATCGCTCCGGTGCTGCGCCGCGAGATCCCGGCACCACCCTGGCCGGCCGAATCCTGAAAGGACACCCATGCCCCCGGTTCCCCTCTCCGTGCTCGACCTGATCCCGATCGCGGCGGGCTCGACCGCGCGCCAGGCCCTGCGCAACACCATCGACCTGGCCCAGCACGCCGAGCGGGCGGGTTACCAGCGCTACTGGTTCGCCGAGCACCACCTCAACCCGGGTGTGGCGGGCAGCTCACCCGCGGTGGAGATCGCGCTCGTCGCCGCCGCCACCAACACCATCCGGCTCGGTTCCGCCGGGGTTCAGCTCGCCCACCGCACCGCACTGTCCACTGTGGAGGAGTTCGGGCTGATCGACGCGCTGCACCCGGGCCGACTGGACCTCGGTCTCGGCCGCAGCGGCCCCCAGTTGGTCAAGGAGCGGGCGCAGCACCCGCCCACGCCGGCCCAGGACGCGCCGCGCACCGCTCCCAACGGCCTGCCGCTGCCCAAGCCCAAACGACTGGACGCGGCCGCCGTGCTGGCCGCGCCCCGGCTCGCCGCGACCTTCGCGCTCCTGCAACAGCCGGGCGCCCAGCCACCCGACTACGGTCAGCAGGTCGACGACATCCTGGCCCTGCTCAACGGGAGCCACCGGGCCGAGGACGGCGTTGACGTGCACGCCGTTCCCGGCGAGGGCGCGGACGTGCAGGTGTGGATCCTCGGCAGCAGCGGCGGGCAGAGCGCGACCATCGCGGGCAGCCGCGGTCTGCGCTTCGCCGCGAACTACCACGTGAGCCCGGCGACCGTGCTCGACGCGGTGGACGCCTACCGGGCGGCGTTCACCCCGTCCGCCGTGCTGGACCGGCCCCACGTGGCGGTCTCCGCCGACGTCGTGGTGGCCGAGGACGACCGGACCGCGCGGCGGCTGGCCGCCGGGTACCCGGCGTGGGTGCGCAGCATCCGCCGGCTGGAGGGCGCCATCCCGTTTCCCAGCCCCGAGCAGGCGGCCGAACTCACCTGGACCGAGGAGGACCGGGAACTGGTGGCCGACCGCGTCGCAACGCAGTTCGTCGGCTCGCCAGCGACGGTGGCGGCCCGGCTGCGGCAACTGCAGGAGGCGACCGGCGCGGACGAGCTGGTGATCACCACCATCACCCACGACCACCAGGACCGGGTCCGCTCCTACCAACTGCTCGCCGAGGAGTGGTACCGGAACTGACCGACCGGGCCGCCCGGTCCCGGCGGACGACCCTCGCCAGGGGTTCCCGCTGTTGAAGGTTTCCCGAAGAGACATTCAGTTCGCGGCGTCCGATGCGGACAGAAGTTTCAACGGGACGGTCAATGAAACACTTGAAGGCATGAATTCCGGCGACACCGATGTGCGCACAGCGGCACCCTCCTGGCGGGTTCCGACCGAACCAGGCGGCCGGCGAAGTGGGGAAGGAGGCGCGGCGAACCCGACCGGACCGGCCACGGCTCGGCCGGCCGCGGCGGGCGAGCGGATCCGGGTGGTCGGCGCGCGCGAGCACAACCTGGCCAACATCGACGTGGAGATCCCCAAGCGGAAGTTCACCGTGGTGACCGGCGTGTCCGGATCGGGGAAGTCGTCACTGGTGTTCGACACCATCGCGACCGAGGCGCAGCGGCAGCTCTACGAGACGCTGCCGGCGTTCGTCCGCGGGTTCCTGCCCAGCTACGGCCATCCCAACGTGGACATGATCGAGCACCTGTCCGCGGTGGTCGTCGTGGACCAGCGCCGCCTCGGCGGCGGTTCCCGGTCCACTGTGGGCACTGCCACGGACATCGCACCGCTGCTGCGGTTGCTGTTCTCCCGCGCGGGCACGCCCGCCGTCGGTGGCCCCGACGCGTTCTCGTTCAACCTGCCGACCGGCATGTGTCCCGGCTGTGCGGGGCTCGGCGAGGTCATCGACATCGACATGACCGCCTTCCTGGACCCGGACCGCTCGCTCAACGAGGGCGCCCTGCTCGCCCCGGCGTTCAAGGTCGGCTCCTGGTACTGGCAGGTCTACGCCCGTTCCGAGCGGCTCGACCCGGACAAGCCGGTCCGCGACTACACCGAGGAGGAGCGGCACACCCTGCTGTACTCGACCTCCGGCTCGGTTCCGGTGGACGTCAGGGGGCAGCAGGTCAACGCCTCCTACGAGGGCGCGGTCGTGAAGTTCCGGCGGCTGTACATCCAGCGGGACAGCGCCGAGTTGGGCCAGCGCACCCGGCAGATGGTCGAGCGGTTCACCACGTCGGTGTCGTGTCCGGACTGCGGTGGTGCCCGACTGTCCCGGGCGGCGCTGGACTGCCGGGTGGCCGGGCACGGCATCGCGGAGCTGTCCGCGATGGAAGCCGCCCACCTGCACGACGTGTTGACCGGCCTCGACCTGCCGACCGCCGCGCCGATCGTCGACGCACTGGCCGAACGCGTCGGCCACCTCGTCGACATCGGACTGGGCTACCTGAGCCTGGACCGCAGGACGGACACGCTCTCCGGCGGGGAATCCCAGCGGGTCAAGATCGTCCGGCACCTGGCCAGCACGCTGACCGACATGCTCTACATCTTCGACGAGCCGAGCACCGGTCTGCACGCCCGAGACGTGCGGCGGCTCACCGACCTGCTGCTGTCGTTGCGGGACAACGGGAACACCGTGCTGGCCGTCGAGCACGATCCGGACGTCATCGCCGCCGCCGACCACGTCATCGACATCGGCCCGGGAGCGGGTGACAACGGCGGCCGGGTGGTGTTCACCGGCGACGTGGCGGCACTGTCCACCGCGGACACCCCGACCGGCAGGCACATGCGGGCCCGGACCAGGCTCAAGGACGCGGTGCGCACCCCCACCGGACACCTCACCGTGTCCGGTGCCACCCTGCACAACCTGCGCGACCTCACCGTCGAGATTCCCACCGGGGTGCTCACCGTGGTGTCCGGTGTGGCCGGATCCGGCAAGTCCAGCCTGGTGTACGGCGTGCTCTGCGCCCAGCACCCGGAGGCCGTCGTCGTGGACCAGTCGGCGCTCACCGCGAACCGGCGCTCCACCACCGCCACCTACACCGGTTTGCTCGACCCGATCCGCAAGGCGTTCGCCAGGGCCAACGGCGTGAGCCCCGCCCTGTTCAGCGCCAACTCGGCCGGCGCGTGTCCGACCTGCGAGGGCATGGGGGTGATCTACTCGGACGTGGCCCACCTGGGTGAGGTCTCCGCCGTCTGCGAGAGCTGCCAGGGCCGGCGGTTCACCGCCGAGGTGCTGACCTACCACCTGAACGGCAGGACCATCAGCGACGTGCTGGAGATGACCGTCGCCCAGGCGCGGGAATTCCTCAGTGGACAGCGCGCGGTCGCGCCGGTCCTGGACGCCCTGGTCGATGTCGGACTGGACTACCTGCGGCTGGGCCAACCGCTCACCACCCTGTCCGGTGGCGAGCGGCAGCGCGTCAAGCTCGCCACCCACCTGCACCGGCAGGGCGCCATCTACGTCCTCGACGAACCGACCACCGGGCTGCACATGTCCGATGTCGCACGCCTGCTCGACGTGCTGGACCGGCTGGTGGACACCCACGCCGGCACCGCCGTGGTGATCGAGCACAACCTCGACGTCATCGCGCACGCCGACTGGGTCATCGACCTGGGGCCGGAGGGCGGCAGCAGCGGCGGCCAGATCCTGTTCGAGGGCACCCCGAGGGCGCTGTGCGACGTGCCCCACTCGCACACCGCCACCCACCTGCGCCAGGCCCTGGCAGCCGCCTCGGCCGAGCACCGCTGAGCCGCCGACCGGGCCCACCAACGCGAGTCCGGCCTTTGTGGGCGGTCATCGCACGCGGTCAACAGTCAACACCTGGAGTCAACGTGCGGCGTGCTGGTTCGCTCGGCGCGAAGTCGCGGTTTTCCCGTTGTGCTGGAGTGCGATCACGCCAGGGGATGGTGCGCGCCCGGCTTAATCGTTCCGTGCTGGGGGTCACCAGGCTCGGTGTGATCTCCGGCCGACCGTCCTGGCCCGTCCGGTGGCCCGGCGGACCAATCAGCGGATACGTTCGGCGGATGGCCGGTGTTCGGGTTGGTCTGGACAATAGCCCGTGTTTCTCGCCGGACCGGCTTAAGGAGAACGCATGTCCGTGCGCAACGCTGTCAGGGCGATGGCCACCGCCGTCGGGCTGATGCTCACGATGATCGCGCTCGTCGGGGCACCGGCCGCGAGCGCGGCACCCGCGCCACTCGCCGTCCGCACGATCTACTACGACGCCAGTGGTGCACAGGAGTTCCAGGCCGCGGTCAACGAGGGTGCCGCCGCGTGGAACAAGGCGGTGCCCACCATCCAGTTCAAACCGGCGACCGGTGCCCAGGCAACGGTCAGGATCTACGCGGACGACGGCTGGCCGAGGACCTACCCCGGCGGCTTCGGCCGCGGCACCGTCTACATGGGACGCGAGGCCGTTGTCGACGGCTTCTACCCGCCCCGGATCGCCGCCCACGAGCTGGGCCACATCCTCAGCCTGCCGGACAACCGCAACGGCCGGTGCGACTACCTGATGTCCGGGCACAGCTCGCCCACCTCGTGCACCAGCACCACACCGCACGCCACCGAGATCGCCCAGGTGCGGCAGAACGCCGGTGGCCTGGCCACCCTCGCCGTGCGCGAGGCCGGCTACACCGACTGCTTCGTGTTCTGACGCGCACGCGCCGACCCACCCCGGTGTCCGAGCCGCTGTGGTTCGGCCCGGGGTGGGGCGGCAATCCCATCCTCCGACGTGGTGTTCGACCCCGGGCACTGCTACGACTCGACCGGAATGTGCCACCGCAGCACCACGAGGAGCCGATCGGGTGATGCCGGGGAAACACGAACGGCACGATTTGGTCATCCCGTCGCCAGGGGCCATGAGCTGGACGTAGGGTCGTTCGGCATGGGGGTTGACCAACGAGGTTCGCCCGAATTCCGTCGTTCGGACGAGCCGCGGCACGCACGCGTTGACACGGGTACGGCCGGTGGCGCTGACCCGGCTGGCGCGGTGCCCGCCGAACAGCTGAGACAACTGGTGCTGGACTGGCTGCGCGCCGCCCTCGCCGAGGCCGCCTCCCCCGCCGGGGCCGGCGGACTCGACCAGCTCCCCGGCGTCGGCGGCAACGTGGTCAACGAACTCGGCGGACAGGCCGACATCGCGGCCCAGCTGGGCGTGGTCCACGGCAACGTGCACATCGGCCCCAAGGTCGCGCTGGTCGTCACCGGCGAGCCCGGATCGGCCACCGCGCAGGTGTTGCGCAGCGCCATCGCCCAGGCGGACGCCGAGTCCTCGGCACACCAGACGGACAACGCCCGCGCACCCGGCGCGGCCGTGGTCGTCGACGCACCGGGCAAGACCGCGGCTGACGTGGTCCGACACCTCGCCGGCCGGCTGGCCATCGACCCGGACGGCCCCGAGGTGATCGACCGGGTGTGCGCGCGGACACCGCCGCTGACCGTGGTGCTGGACGGCGTGGACGACGCGGCCGAGCCCGAGGAGCTGGTCACCGAGGTGCTCACCCCACTGGTCCAGCGGGGCGTGCGCTTCCTGCTCGGTTTCCGCCGTCCGGACTCACCCGCGCTCACCATCGCCAGAACGCGCTGGTCCGACCCCGGCCCCGGCAACCACGCCAGCCCCCAGAACGCGCGGAGCCAGATCGCGCGGAGCCTGGCCGCGCTGGCCGAGCGGGTCGCCGACGTCGCGGACCGGGAGGTCGCGTTGCACCGGCACCACCAGCACGTCGCCGCGCGCATCGCCGCCGTCCCCAGGGTGGGTGACGGCGCGCTGTCCCTGCGGCTGCAACTGCGGCTCACCGCGTTGCGCCAGGGCCAGGCCGACCAGGAACCGGACGCGCTGCTGGCGGAGTTGGCCGCGGCGGAGGCGGCCGTCGTGCGGGCACTGCGCCGGGTGGACGAGCACTGGCGGGAACTCGACCAGTTGCTCGACCGCCGCCGGGACCTGTTCGCCCTGCTGGACGCGGTGCGCGCCAAGGCAGCCGCCCTCGGTCTGGCCGAGGACACCGGCCTGGACAGCACGTACCGGCGGGCGCACGAGGCGCTCACCCGAACCCCCTGCGATCTGGTGGTCAGCGAGCAGCTCGTCAACGACTACCAGCTGGCCGTCCGGGCCGGCGGGGTGAGGGCGGGGTGAGCATGCCAGCCTGCGACCGGCCGGGCTGCACCGGAGTGATCGACCAGACCGGGTTCTGCGACCGGTGTGGCCGTCGTCCGCCGCGCGAGGCCCGGTCGCCGTCGTCACCCCGGATCGGGGCGCGCGGCCGGGGCCGTGGCTCCTGGGTGAGCGGTGACCTGCTGTCCCCGCCCGTTCTCGACCTGCCCGCCCCGGAGAGCCAGGTGGGCAGGACCCTGCTCCGCGTGGATCGCCAGGTCTGCGGGGAGTGCGGCAGGCCGGCGGGCCGCGGCTACCGGGGCCAGCCCGCGTTGACCGAGGGCTACTGCGAGCACTGCGGTGCCCGGTTCTCCTTCTCCCTCAAGCTGCGCGAGGGTGACCTGGTGGACGGCCGCTACGAAGTGGTCGGGCCGCTCAGCCGAGGCGGCATGGGCTGGGTCTACCTGGCCAGGGCACGACGGCTGAACGACATCCACGTCGTCCTCAAAGGACTGATCAACACCGAGGACCGGACGGCGCGGCGGTTCGCCGACAACGAGCGGCTGGCGCTGATCTCCCTCGACCACCCCAACATCGTGCGCATCCTGGACTTCGTCAGCCACCCCGACCCGGTGTCCGGCAACCCCACCGAGTACATCGTGATGGAGTACGTGGGCGGGCCGACCCTGTCCGAACTCAAGACCGGCTCGGCGTGGCCCGGGCACGGCCCGCTGACCGTGGACCTGGCCATCACCTACGTGTTGGAAATCCTGGCGGCACTGGACTACCTGCACGGCGAGGGCCTGCTCCACTGCGACGTGAAACCGGCCAACGCGATCCGCACGGCCAACCGGGTCAAGGTCATCGATCTGGGCGCGGTCCGCGAGATCGGCGACCGGCACAGCGCCGTGGTTGGCACCCGCGACTACCAGGTGCCCGCCGAGGAGATCAGCGAGCACGGCCTCACCGTGGGATCGGACCTGTACACGGTCGGCCGGACGCTGGAGGTGCTGGTGCAGGTCGCCGAGGAGGTGCGCGGTCAGCGGAGTGGCAGCGGCGCGATCGCCGTCGGGCTCGACTCCCTGCGCCAGGTCATCAAGCGCGCCACCGCCCCGATCGAGCACCGCTTCACCTCGGCCGCCGAGATGTCCACACAGCTCAAGGGCGTGCTGCGGGAGATCGTCGGGTTGCGGGGACGCACCGTGCGGCCCGTTTCCTCAACCGTGTTCGAGGACCCCGTCGTCCTGCTCGACGCCGGGCTCGGCAGCGTGCCACCGCTGTCCCGGTGGACCGGGGTCCCGCTGGCCACGACCGCCCCGGTCAACCAGCCGCCGGCACCCGCCGCGGTGGTCGCCGGCCTGCCCGCGCCCCGGGTGCACCCGGCCGACCCGGCCGCGGACCTGCTCGCCAGGACGGGCGCGGCGAGCCCGAGCAGCCTGATCCGCGTGCTGGCCGAGGGCCGGGACGACCCCTCGGCCGTGGTCGCCTCCGTGGAGGTCCCGCTGGTCGACTGCCGGGCCCACGCCGCCGTGGCCGACCTGCCCGGAGCCAGTGCCCGCCTGGCCGAGGCCGAACGACTGCTCGGCGCTGGTGGGGCCCACGACTGGCGGCTCGCCTGGCACCGCGGACTGGTGGCGCTGGCGGCCGGTGACACCGGTGCGGCCGAGGCGCACTTCGTCGAGGTGTACCAGGCGCTGCCCGGTGAACAGGTGCCCAAGCTGGTCCTGGGGCTGTGCCGGGAGATCCTGGGCCGCGCCGAGGCCGCCGAGCACTGCTACCGCGCGGTGTGGGCGGGCGACCCTGCCCAGGTGAGCGCGGCGTTCGGGCTGGCGCGCATCCGGCTGGGCCGGGGTGACCGCGCCGGCGCGGTGGCGATCCTCGGCTCCGTGCCGACCACCTCCCGGCACTCCGCCGCGGCCAGGATCGCCGCCGTGCGCGTCCTGTGCGGTCGGATCAGCCCGGCCGACGGCGCCGACCCGGTGCTGCCCACCGCGGCGCACTTCGCCGAAGCCGGCCGGCGGCTGGCCGCGCTCGGCCTGGACGAGGACCCCGAGGTGCGGCTGCGGGCCAGCGCCCACGAGGTCGCGCTGGACCAGATCCGGGCGGGCGGACAGGTGCTGCCGGACGGCGTGCTCTTCGCCGCCGTCCCGGCCACGCCGCCACGTCGGGGACTGCGCGCACGCGTCCGCCGCCGGTGGCCCGCGCGGGTTCGCGCCACCAGTCCGGCCAGTCCGACCAGTCCGTCCGGGACGGCGGGGACGGCGGGGACGGCCGATCGCGCTCCGGTCGCGCCGTTGACCGAGCGACGAGTGCGGGAGCTGCTGGAGGAGCTGTACGGACGACTGGCCGAACAGGCCCACAATCCCGACGACCACGGCGTACTGATCGATCGCGCCAACGCGGTACGCCCGACAACCTGGTGGTGAACGGTGGTAGCCGAGACGAACGCGGAGCACGAAACCCTGTCGCCACGACCCGGCTTCGCCGTGCGGGCGTACCAGAACCGCTACCTGCCCCTGGGCGCCAGGGACGTGTCCGCGTTCCTCACCGTGACCGGGCAGGGGCTTGCCGCGCACCTGGCGACGCCGCCCGAGGCGGCCGAGATCGTGATGATCGACTGCTCCGGCTCGATGTCCATGCCGGCCACCAAGATCGCGGCGGCGCGGCGGGCGGTCGCGGCAGCCGTGGACACGCTGCGCGACGGGGTGTTCTTCGCCATCATCGAAGGCACCGGCAGGGCCAGACCGGTCTACCCGGCCACGGGGTTGGTCAGGGCGGACGAGCGCACCCGGGCTGAGGCCAAGCGGGCGGCAGCGCGGCTGGTCGCCAGCGGCGGCACCGCGATGGGCAACTGGCTCGCCCTGGCTCGCGAACTGTTCGCGACGCGCCCCACCGCGATCCGGCACGCCCTGCTGCTCACCGACGGCCAGAACGTCGGGGAACAGCCGCAGCACCTGGACCGGGTGCTCGCGGAGTGCGCCGGACAGTTCGTCTGCGACGCCAGGGGAATCGGTGGCGACTGGGAACCCCGGGAACTGCAACGGATCGCCACTGTCCTCAACGGACACGCGGACGGGCTGCGCCGCCCTGCCGACCTGGCTGACGACTTCCGGCAGCTCACCGAGGCAGCCATGGGCAAGGTCGTGCCCAACCTGTTCGTCCGCCTCCGCCTGACCCCGGGCACCCGGCTCCGCTTCGTCCGGGAGGCGTTCCCGGCCAACGTCGACCTCACCGACCAGGTGACCCAGCTCGACGAGCGGACCGTGGAGTTCGGCACCGGTTCCTGGCCCGAGCAGGACACCAGGGAGTACTTCGTCGGGTTGACCGTCGATCCCGACACCGACCACCCGGTGGGCGAGGACATCCAGCTGGCGCTGGTCAGTCTGGCCGCGACCACGGCCGGCACCACCGAGCCGCACGCGGTTGGCACCCCGGACTCGATCGAGGCGCACTGGACCCACGATGCCGCGCTGTCCTCCCGCGTCCACCCCAAGGTCGCGCACCAGAACGGGCAGGAAGAACTGCACACCGCGCTGATGGCCGGCTTCGACGCGTTCGACCGGGACCAGCGGGCCCAGGCCGAGCACCACTGGGGTCGGGCGGTGCGGCTGGCCACCCTCGCCGGCAACGCCGAGGTGCTCGTCCGGCTGGATCCGCTGGTCACGGTGGTGGACGCGGCCGGGGGCGTGGTGCGGCTCCGGGACGACGTGCGGCGCGAGGACCTGCTCAGGGCCGCGATGAGTTCCGTCATCGGCACCCGCAGCCCCCAGGCCAGCGACGAGCTGGCCCACCCCGACCACGGGGTGGGCGGCCCCGACCGGACGTGCGCGCACTGCGGCCGGATCTGCCCCGGCACCGCCAGCTACTGCGGTGCGTGCGGCACCCCGCTGCCGGAGGCCGCCCCGTGACCGGCGACCTGCCCGCCCGCCCCCGCAGCACGACCCGCCGGACGCTGCTGCGGCTCGGCGCGGGTCTGCTGGTGCTCACCGCAGTCACCACCTGGTCCGCCTGGTTGGCCTTCACCCGGGTGCACGACGCCGTGCCCGCGCTGGTGGAGGTGACCTCGGCGCGCACCGCGCTGGTGGCGGCCGACCGGGCCGCCGTGGAGAGCGCGCGCACCAGCGGCGTGCGGCTGACCGGGGCCGGGGCGGAGTACCGCAACCAGATCGGGCTCGCCAGCCAGAACCTGGCGCAGGCGGCCGAGGACAACGTGGCGGGTGACTCCGGCCGGCAGCGGCTCGGACTGGTCGAGGCCCTGCTCGCCGTGTACACCGGTTCCGTTGAGCAGGCGGTGAACTCCCGGCAGAACGGCGCGGCCACCCTCGGCGCGGTCGAGCTGTGGCAGGCTTCGCACCTGCTGCACAACGCCCACGACGGCATCCTCGCCGAACTCGATCAGCTGCGCAGCGCCCAGCAGGCGGCCGGTGCGGCCACCACGTTCAGCACGCTGTCCTGGGCGGTGCCGGCCACCGTGCTGGCCGGCCTGCTCGGCGGCACCCAGGTCTACCTGAAGCGCCGGTTCCGACGGATCCTCAGCCCGGCGTTGCTCGGGGCGTCGTTGCTGCTGGTCGGCTTGGTGGGCGTCACAGCGCTCACCCTCGACACCGGATCGCGGGTCGAGCGCTTCGTGGCCGAGCCGGGCGCGCGGGGGTGGGAGCAGACCGCGGTCAACGACGCCCTCGGCCAACGCGAACTCGCGGAGCTGCTGGACGAGCAGTGCGCCGTGGCCACCGGCGGCTGCGGCGACACGGTCAGCGCGTGGTTCACCCACCTGCCGCCCGAGGACGCGGCCGTTGACGGCGCCGTGCTGGCGCGGTCCGCGGCACAGGCCAGGGCCGCCAACGCCGAGATGGCCGCCGTTGCCGAACGCCGCCGGAGCGCGTGGCTGATCCTGGCCACCGGTGGACTGGTCGGGGTGCTTGTCGTGGTGGGCCTCTACCCCCGAGTCGGAAGCTACAGGTACCGGGTGAGATGAACGGATCACGACAGCTGGTGTTGGTGACGCTGGTGCTGGTGGTGCTGGCCAACGCCGGCGCGGGCGGCTGCGCCAGCGATCGGCTCGGCGGCGCTGTCAGCCTGCTCGGCCCGTGGACCGGGGCGGAGGAGGACCAGTTCCGCCAGGCGCTCAGGGTCTTCTCGGCGCGGACCGGCACCCAGGTCGACTACCAGGGCACCCGAGCGCTCGGCCAGGTCCTGCTCAACGACGTGCAGCAGGGCACCCCGCACGATGTGGCGGTGCTGCCCAGCCCGGGCGAGCTGGCCCGGTACGCCGCCGAGCACGCGGTGCTGCCGCTGGACGACGTGGTCGGCCCGGAGTGGGAGTCGGAATACAGTCCACAGTGGAGGAAGCTGGCCCGGGCCGGGCAGGACGGGCTGTACGCGGTGCCGATCCAGGTGAACCTCAAGAGCATCGTGTGGTTCAACCCGAGGCGCCTGCCCGGTGACCGTCCCGCGACCTGGGCCGACCTCACCGCGTTGACCGGTGCGGTGGTGGCTCGCGGTGACACGCCGTGGTGCATGGGCATGGGCGCGTCCGCGACGTCCGGGTGGCCGGGCACCGACTGGATCGAGGACATCCTGTTGCGGCAGGCCGGCACCGAGGTCTACCAGCGGTGGGTGGCCGGCACGCTGCCGTGGACCGATGCGCGGGTCCGGCGCGCCTGGCAGACCTGGGGTGAGATCACCGGCGGTCCGGGTCAGGTCCGGGGCGGAGCGGAAAGCGCACTGCTGACCGATTTCGCCGACGCGGCGCGGGCCATGTTCACCGACCCGCCCGGCTGTTTCCTGGAACACCAGGGATCGTTCATCGCGGGTGCTTATCGCGGCTATCCCGGTGGGCCCCGGGCCGGCACCGACTTCGACTTCTTCCCGTTGCCCAGACTCGGCCCGGTCGCCGCCGGCGCGAGCCAGTCCTGGGAGGTGTCCGCGGACATGGCCGGCATGTTCCGGGACACACCACAGGCCAGGGCACTCGTGCGATTCCTCGCCTCCGCCGACGGTCAGCGCATCTGGCCGGGCGTCGGCGCGTTCTCGGCGAACACGCGAGTGGGTCGTCAGGCGTACGGCGACGAGGTGTCCCGCCGCGTGATCGATGAACTGACCGGCTCGGACACCCTCTGCTTCGATGCCTCCGACCTGATGCCCGCTACCCTGCGCAACGCCTTCTACCGGGCCGTGCTGACCTACCTCAGCGACCAGAGCCGGCTCGACGAGCTGCTCGGCGAACTCGACCAGATCCGGCGTGAACTGGCCGACCGCCCGGGTGACGAGCCCTGGCTGACGGTGTCCTGCGCCCCGTGACTCGCACAGCGGGGTCGGGCCCGCCGTGGGCCGAGGGACCAAAATAGCGAATCAAACTGTGTGTAACACTGCGAAGCCAGCCGACCCACTCAAAGGACGGCAATGACACGGCCAAACCAGGAAACCGGACTCACTTTCCCGCACGGAAAGTAATGACAATACACTCACTCTTGCGATCGTTTTCGGCCGCAAGAACTGCGTAAATGGGTCGGGTTTACGCGTTCGAGGCAGCAGCATTCCTGGAGTCGCCGTGAAACAACTTCTACGGCTGTTGACTGTCGCGCTCCTGGCCACCAGCGGCGCGACCGTCCTGCCATTACCACAGGCCAGATCGGAAGGGGCAACAGAAGGAAAAATCAACGTCCGGGTCATTCGGGACGTCAACGGGAACGGCACCTACGAAGCCGCACTGGAAGTCGGCGTCGCCGGCCTGCCGGTCACCGTCACCGCGCCCAGCGGCGCCACCACGGCCGGCACCACCGGAGACGACGGATCGGTCGTGATCGACCCCAACCAGCTGAAGGGGGGCAAGTACCGGGTCGCGGTCAGCATTCCCGACTCGATGCCCCACCTGGCTCCGGCGCCGGCCGGGTCCAAACTGTCCAGCCTGGTCAACTTCGTGGACGTCAGCGCGGGCAAGGACGCCCAGGTCGTCACCGGCGTGTGGAACCCGTCCGACTACTGCCAGCAGAACCCGACGCTGATCAGCGGTTGCCAGCAGCCGGCCAACAAGGTCGAGCCCACGTCCACCGCGCTGGTCACCTTCCCGTTCGGCGCGCGGAACACCGCGGCGCCGACCGTGCTGGCGGACCAGCAGGCGGTCGGCACGGTGTACGGCATCGGCTACCGCAAGCAGGACCGGCGGGTCTTCTCGGCCGCCTTTGCCAAGCGGGCCACCAAGTACGGCCCGGGTGGTCCCGGGGCCGTCTACGCCACCACGCCGGACGGGAAGACCGCGGTCTTCGCCACCGTGCCGGAGGCCGGGGACACGCCACACGAGAACACCCTGGCCGACGGCCGCTTCTACGGCGTTCCGGGCACGCAGAGCCTGGGTGACCTGGACATCTCCGAGGACGGCTCGGAGCTGTACGTGGTGAACCTGAACAACCGCCGGCTCTACGTCTACGACGCGACCGGCGCCACCGCGGCCGCACCCAAGGCCTCGTACGCCATCCCCGACCCCGGCTGCCCCAGCCCCGACGACTGGCGGCCCGGCGGACTCGGCGTCCACGACGTCACGGTCTACGTGGGCGGGGTCTGCTCCGGCCAGTCCACCAAGCGGCTCAGCGACGTCCGCGTGGCGGTGCACGCGTTCCGGGACGGCGCCTTCGCCGGCTCCCCGGTGCTGGTGCAGACGCTGGACTTCCCCCGGGGCCAGGTCTACTCGGGCGTTCCCGAGGGCAGCGACCGGTGGAACCCGTGGACCGACTCCTGGGCCGACACCGCCAAGCCCAACGACAGGCACCTCATCCACCCGCAACCCCTGCTGACCGACATCGGCGTCGAACCCAACGGCGACCTGGTGCTCGGCTTCCGCGACCGGTACGGCGACATGAGCGGCGCCAACCTGCCGGCTCCGGACGGCTCGGACGGGTACTACTCCAGCATGTCCGGGGGTGACCTCAACCGGGCCTGCGCCCAGCCGGACGGCACGTTCGCCTGGGAGGGCACGGGGACCTGCCCGAACAACGTCCGCGGCGACAACGGCGGCCCCCAGCCGGGTGGCGTCAAGGAGTACTACCCGGGCGACCACCTGACAACCGTGCACATGGAGACCGCTCAGGGCGCGTTCGCCCTGGTGTACAGCGCGGAGCGGATGCCGGCCACGGTCATGGACCCGATCAGCATCAGCACCGGCGGCGTGGGCTGGTTCGACCGGAGCAACGGGTTGGTGGACGGCAACGCCTATCAGCTCACGAACTCGTGGGGCAAGTCGAACGGACTCGCCGACCTGGAGGCGATCTGCGACCTCGCGCCGGTGCAGATCGGCAACCGGGTCTGGTTCGACGCCAACGGCAACGGGGTGCAGGACGCCGGTGAGCCGCCCCTGCCCGGGGTGAAGGTGAGCCTGCTGTCCTGCACCGGTGGTGCGCCGATCGCGGTCAAGACCACCGACGCGAACGGCGAGTACTACTTCGGCGTGGCGGACAAGCTCACCGCGGACACCTGTTACCGGGTGGTGTTCGACTACTCGACGGCGGACACCTCGGGACTGCCAGGAAAACCACCGAAATCCCAGTTGGCCTGGACGCGGTCCACGGCGGGTGGCGACCGGTGCGTCGACTCCAACGTGGACCCGAAGACCGGTCAGGCGGAGGTCACCGTCGGCCGGGCCGGCTCGGTGGACCACTGCGTCGACGCCGGGGTGCGGCGCCTGAACCGGCTCGGTGACCTGGTCTGGGTGGACGTCAACCGCGACGGGGTGCAGGGCGACGACGAACCCGGCGTGCCCGGGGTGCGCGTGGTCGTCCGGGACGCGACCGGTGCGGTGGTCGGCCACACCACCACCGACGACAACGGCAACTACCTGTTCGACAACCTGCCGGACGGCACCTACACGGTGTGCTTCGACCGCACGTCCCTGCCCGAGCGGTACGCCGAGTACCAGCTGACCAAGCAGCTGGTGGGCGCGCCGGACCAGGACTCGGACGCCGATCCGGCCACCTGGTGCACCGGCCCGGTCACCCTGGGGCCGGACAACCCGGAGGACCTGACCCTGGACGCCGGCATCGTCGAACCCCGCAACCGGCTCGGTGACCTGGTCTGGGAGGACCGCAACGGCAACGGGGTCCAGGACCCCGACGAGCCGGGCGTCTCGGGCGTGCGGGTGACCGTGCGCGATGTCGTGACCGGGGAGCAGCGCGAGGTCCGCACCGACGCCAAGGGTCGGTACCTGTTCGACGACCTGCCGGACGGCACCTACCAGGTGTGCGTGGACCGGTCCACGCTGCCGGCCGCGTTCGCCAGCCACCAGTTCACCGACCAGGACGCTGGTGCTGATGACGCCGCCGACTCGGATGTGGCCCCGGCGACCGGGTGCATCCCGGAGGTGAAGCTCGGACCGGGCAACCGGGAGAACCTCACCCTCGACGCCGGGATCTACCGCGCCGCGGACGGTGGTGGTGCGGTTCCGCCGCCGAACGCCCCGCCGGCGAACTCCCCGCCGCAGTACGTCCAGCGCCCACCGGGTGGCCTGGCGTCGACCGGCGCGACCGTGGGGCTGTTGACCGTGTTGGGTGCCCTGGTGGTCGCGGCCGGCGTCACCCTGCTGGTGGTGTCGCGACGCCGCAAGCGGAAGACGCGAGCGGCATAACCTGAACAGCACAACCGGGAGCGCCTGACCCGCCGGCGTGGTGACCACCACGCCGGCGGGTTCGGTTCAGGGTTCGGTTCAGCGGGCCAGGCTCGCGCCGAGCGGGGCGTCCTCGGTGAAGCCGGGCAGGATGAGGAACGCGGCCGACGCGGTCGTGGTCGCGAACCGCAGCAGGTCATCGCCCTCGGCCATCCGGTGCGCCGTGGCGACGAAGGTGCGCAGCTCGCGCTGGAACGAGATGAACAGCACGCCCCGGTCGTCGAGGCCGTTGTCGTAGTTGTAGGACCGGCGCAGCATGAGCCCGGCGCCGACCGTCAGCGCATGCGCCCGGCGGACGTGCGCCCCCGCCGGAATCAGGTACTGGCCGTCCGGTGTTTTCGCCCCCAGGTCGACGTCGGCCTGCGGGCCACCGCCGGACAGCGGCTCGGCGGTGGCCCTGCGCCGGCCGAAGATCCGCTCCTGCTCGGCCACGGGTTGGGCCAGGAAACCGGCCACGTCCAGGCGCATCCGCCGCACCACGGCCACGCAACCGGCACGCACCGCCTGGTCGCCGTCCAGCCACACCTCCCTGGCCAGGTCGGCATCTGTCCGGGGGTTCACGATCCCGTCCACGAAGCCGAGCACGTTGCGAGCGGCACCGGAATCCGTTGCCGGGCCCCGAAAACCGGTCTGCCGCCACTTCGGCGTGGCCTCGATGGTCCTGGCCACCTCGGCAGCCGCCGTGGTCAGCGTCAGCGGGTCGTTCGCGCAGAGTTGGAGCAGCAGATCGCCGCCGAGTCGGTCGGGATCGACCTGGTCGCCGGGAAAGACCGGGAACTCGGCCAACTCGCGGAAACCGGTGTGCTCGCCGACCAGCCGGGGGCCGAGTCCGACCGTGACGGTCAGCTCGGCGGTGGGCAGGCCGGCCAGGGCCGGGGCGGCTCCGCTGGCCAGTGCGCTGATGACCGGGCTGAGCCGGGCCAGCAACTGGATCGGGTCGGCGCTGGCTGGCAGATCCCAGACCGAGACGTCGCAGTGGCGTTGCGGCACCGCGGGCCGGGCCACCCCGGCCTGGGTCGCGCCGTGCGGGTCGACCACGTCCGATGCGGCGGGGGAAAGGGGGGCATCGGGGGTGGGGCCGGTACAACCGGTGACAAAGCCGGCGGCTCCGACCGCACCGGCACTCCGTAAGAGGGCACGGCGAGACAGACTGGACACCACAGCATTGTGCACACCAGCACGAGACTCACTCGATCGAGTGATATGCCTTTGGCGTTGCGGTGATCCACACACAGGCCTTCCCGGCTCCCCTGCCCAACGCCTACTGTGTTCCGGCGTGCCTCTGCATTCCGGCGTCATCCATTCCACCCCCTGTCGCACCAGCACCGCCCGGTCCCACGCGCCACGGCCACCTCGGCGGCGTGCCCGGCTGTTGCGCCAGACCGCGGCCGTGGCCGCGGCGAGCCTGCTGGCAGGTCTGCTCGCCGGCTGCGGCCCGAGCGACGCCCAGGCGGTGCGCCCGGATGTGGCCGGTCCCGCCACGATCCGCGTTCCGGAGCAGGCGCCGACGATCCAGGCCGCGGTGGACGCCGCCCGCTCCGGCGATCTCGTGCTCGTGGCGCCCGGCGTCTACCACGAGACCGTCCAGATCCGCACCCCGGACGTGGTGCTGCGCGGCACGCAGCGGGCCGGTGTCGTCATCGACGGCGAGGTGCGGCGCGCGAACGGCGTGGTGGTGACCGCGCCGGGCGTGGCCGTGGAGAACCTGACGGTCCGCAACAACACGCTCAACGGCGTCCTCGTCACCGGGCTGTCCGACCAGAGCGGTGGCGTGGCCAGGGGCAGCGCCGGCTACCAGCGGCTCGATCCGGCCAGCCATCCCCCGTTGCAGGGCTTCCGGGTCTCCTACGTCACCGCCAGCAACAACGGGCTCTACGGCATCTACGCCTTCGACGCCCAGCACGGCGTGATCGAGCACAGCTACGCCTCGGGCAGCGCGGACTCCGGGATCTACGTGGGCCAGTGCAAGCCGTGCGACATCCTGGTGCGCGACAACGTGGCCGAGCGCAACGCCGTCGGCTACGAGGGCACCAACGCCTCCGGATCGATGTACGTGGTCGGCAACCGGTTCAGCGGCAACCGGGTCGGCCTCACCTCGAACTCCGACTACCAGGAGGCGTTCGTCCCGCAGGAGGACGCGGTCATCGTCGGCAACCTGGTGGCGGGCAACGGCGAGCCGACCTCGCCCGCGCAGGCCGACGGCGCGTTCGGGTTGGGCGTCGGCCTGGCCGGCAGCGCCAGGAACCTGGTGGCGCGCAACCGGATCACCGCCAACCCGGTCGTCGGCCTGGTCATCGGCTCCGCCGAGGACCTCGCGCCGGTGGACAACCGCGTGCAGGGCAACGTGATCACCGGTGCTGCCACGGCCGTGGCCTACACCGCAAGCAGTCGGGCTCCTGGTTCGGGGAACTGCCTGCGGGACAACACCGTCGAGCCGGCCGCGCCCGAGTTGTCCGGCGCCTGTCTCAGCGGCCCCGGTGCGCCGTTCACCCAGCCGACCGCGCCGCCGGGTGTCCCGTTCACCCAGGTGCCCGCCCCGCCGGCACAGCCAGAACTACCCGATGCCGCTTCCGCCCCGGCACAACCGGCGCACGGGCTGCCCGGCACCCCTGACCTGGACGCGGTGCCGGTGCCGGCCAACGACCTGCTCGTCGACCGGGCGGCGGTGCGGCCATGAGGCGGACCGCGCTGCTCCCCGTCGTCCTGTTCGCGCTGTTGGCCGGGTGCGCGTCAGCCGCCGAACCCCGGCCGCTGACCACCACCGAGGCCGAGCAACTGGCCATGGTGCGGTTCACCAACTACAGCCAGCAGACCGCCGATCTCACCACCACCGTGCCGGCACCGGGCGGGCGGCTCCGGCTCACCGGCCGGGTCGACTTCGTCAACCACGTGGGATACGCCAGCCTGGAGACCGAGGGCCGCAGTGACCAGGACTCGACCGGGCTGGTGCTGTGGAACCTCACCACCGTGGCCTTCCACCCGGGCCCAGCCGGCCAGCTGAACGAGCCGCCACCGCCGGACAGCTGGCAGGTGCGCGAGTTGCGGGAGAACGGGTCGGAACTGGACGGGGCGCTGCGGCTGATGCTCAACCTCGCGGCCGACCGACCGGACAACGCGCAGCTGCTGGCCCAGAGTTCGGCCCGGTGGCTGCGCGCGGACAGCATCGGCGCGGTGTCCGTGGCGGTGCTGGAAGGGCCTCAGCAGGCCGGCCAGGCACCGAGCGCCCAGCCCGGCGACGCGCGGCTGCGGTACTGGCTGGACGCCGAAGGCCGGCTGCACCGGGTCGAGGCGCGGCTGGGCAACCAGCAGGAGTTCGCGGTCATCGACTTCACCGGCCCGGGCGGCCCCATGCCCACGGTTCCCGGCGTCCCGCTCCCCGGACAGTGAACGGCCGTCCGCGACCGCCGACCACACCCACTGTCCACTGAGGACAGGAATACCCGGGCGAGGCATCCGGTTCCCCTCCATCCTCTTCCACGGGGCCACCTACGACGTGCCGCCTTCCACCGCGTGCACGCGTTCTCCGGATGCGCTCGACGCAGGCACTCCAGCCACGGACCGGTGCGGAGCCGGAGCGGATCGCCCGTGTCACGCCTGATCATCCGGTCCTTCTCGGCGGCGGCGGTCGCCACGAAGCCGGGAACGCCCTCGGCGGACCCACCGCCCACCAAGGGCTGGCGCAGCACGGCATCGGGCTCGCCGACAGCACACCACGCACTAACCGGAAAGACCCGTCCGGTTTTCGGTTAAAGTGAGAGACATGACCGGTCAGGCCGCTCAACTGCCGCGCGTGTCCCCCCACAGGCCACCCGAGACACCGCGGCTGCGCGCCGACGCGCAGCACAACCGCGACCGCATCCTGGCGGTCGCCCGCGAGACCTTTGCCACGCTCGGCCTCGACGTGCCCATGGCCGCGATCGCCCGGCGCGCCGGCGTGGGGGTGGCCACGCTCTACCGCCGCTTCCCCACCAAGGAGGCACTGGTCACCGAGGCGTTCGCCGAGCAGATCGCGGCATGCGTCGCGGTCGTCGACGACGCGCTCGCCGACCCCGACCCGTGGCGCGGGTTCTGCTCGGTCATCGAGAAGGTGTGCGACATGCACGCCGTGGACAAGGGGTTCACCGCCGCGTTCCTGTCGGCGTTCCCCGACTCGACCGTCTTCGACCACCAGCGCGCCCACGCCGAACTGGGGTTCGTCAAGCTGGCGCAGCGGGCCAAGGACGCCGGGCACCTGCGCGCCGACTTCGCGCAGGACGATCTCGTCCTGCTGCTCATGGCCAACGCCGGCATCGTCACCCAGTCCCCGGAAGCGGCCCTGGCCGCGTCCCGCCGACTCGTGGCCTACCTGCTCCAGTCCTTCCGGGCCGACCACACCGGTCCGCCCCCGCCCCTCCCCCCAACCACCCCACTCGGCCTGCAGGACGTGTTCTACCGTCCAAAGCCCTGACCTGCCGCGCGGCTTCTGGTGGAGCCACGCGCACACCCACCACCACCCGCGGCCCCAGCACCGCTCACCCGACCCGAACAGGACGACCACGCGGTGCGGTGCCCCTCGAAGCGTCCGAAGAGGACGTGAAAGAGGGGCACCTACGCGCACACCGTCCACATCGGACAGCGTCCCGCCGGTCAGACGCTGACGCCGTCGACCTGGAACGTCTGCACGGACTGGGCCGCGAAGGAAACGCGCAGCTGCTTGCCGGTGAGGTAGGTGTCCTGGTGGGCGGTGTAGCGGTCTCCGGTGCCCGAGGTGAGGGTGTTCCAGCGGGGTACCAGGCCGCCGGTGCCGCCGCTGACCTGGCCGAACCTGCTGAGGTCGAAGGTCAGGTTCTGCGCAGCGCCCGGGTTGACGGCCACGATGACCAACCTGCGGGCGGCCGGGTCGTAGGCCGCCACCGCGTGATCGGAGCCGGTCTCCAGGATGCGCATGCCGGGGCGGATGTGCCGGGTGAACTGGGCCAGCACGTAGAGCTTGGTCTGGACGGCACCCGGTTGCAGGGTGTCGGGGCTGTAGTGGATCAGGGCCCAGCCGGGTGAGGGATCCATGACCTGCCAGTAGCACCAGGCGGTCGGGTGCAACCAGCGGAAGTCCAGGCACAGGTTGGTGGCCAGGGTCAGGCCGGTGCCGTCGCTGTCGCCGGTCTCGGAGTTCCACAGCTTCTTGCCGGCCGCGCGCACGTCCGCGTACAGCAGGTCGCGGCGTCCGCCTGAGCCCTGGTAGCCGTGCACGTTGACCTGGTCGACCAGGCTCCGGGTGCTGGCGTCGAAACCGCCCCAGGTGGTGCGCGCCAGGTCGTAGCTGGTCTCGTCGGACGCGGAGATCCGCGTGCCGGTCAGGCCGCGCGCGTCGAGTTCCGCGCGCAGGTGGCCGAGGACCGTGCGCTGCACGGCGGCGTCGATGTGGCAGCCCTCCTGCGTGCCGTCGGCTCGCCACCAGGTGGACGACGGCTCGTTGAACGGCTCAACGGTGGCGAACCGGACGCCCCAGTGGTCCGCGGCGTAGCGGGCCGTGGTCGCCAGGTGGACGGCGAACTGGCGGTAGTTCCACGGCTGGAGGTTGTTGCCGCCGTCCGCGGCGCCGGACGGGTTGTGGTTCAGACACATCCACCACATCGGCGAGTTGGCGAACAGTTCGGTGATCGCGCCGCGTTCACTCGCCTTGACCAGTGCGGCGCGCTGGGTGGCGTCGGCGTTCCAGTTCCAGGCGGAGGACGCCGGATCCTCGCTGTGCCAGTCCTGCCAGTAGCCCTCGACCTGTTTGAACCGCGGGATGTTGGGTGAGGCGACCATGGTCTCGCCGGCGACGCTGTTCCAGCTGCACGCGCCCAGGTTGTAGCGGGCGATGTTCAGGCCGAGGCCGGGCAGCGAACGGCCGTTGTAGGTGACGGACTTGGTGGTGAAGAACAGGTCGGCGAAGTCGTTGCGCTGGCCGAAGACGGTGGCCCACCACGCCAGTGAGGTGCCCCAGCCCTCCCACTGCCCGTGGTCGGTGCCGGGGAGGACGGTCACGGTCTCGTCGGCCCGCGCCGTCCCCGTGTTCACCACGCTGCCGAGCAGCGCGCCCGAAGCAGCCGCCAGCAGTGTCCTGCGCCGCACCATGATCGCCTCCTGTCCGCGCGGGCCCTGACACATGAAGCGTGGTGCGTGGACGGGTGCTTGTCGATCGGCTGGATAGCGCTTTCTCGTGCCAACCGCCGACCCGGTACCCGGCTACGACCGGCCGATGCCGGGCTGGTGCGCCCGCGCGGGGCGGGTCAGCGGCTGGCGAGCGCGTGCACCGTGTCGGCGCCGCGGAAGGCGTGCCGGTAGGCGTGCGGGCTGATGCCGACGATCCGCTTGAACCGGTCCCGGAAGGCCGTGGCGGAGCCGAACCCGGTCTGGCTGGCGATCCGGTCGATGCCGTGGTCGGTGCTCTCCAGCAGGTACTGGGCCTGGCGGATGCGGGTGCGGTGCAGCCACTGCAGCGGCGTGGTCCCCATCTGCTCGCGGAAGCGCCGGTTGAGCGTTCTGGTGCTCATGCCGGCGTGGTTGGCGATGTCCTCCAGGGTGAGGTCCTTGCCGATGTTGTCGGTCAGCCAGCGCAGCACGGGTTCCAGCAGCGAACCCTGTGGGGTGGGCGGCAGTTCGTGGACGATGAACTGGGCCTGGCCGCCCTCGCGCTCCAACGGCATCACCGACAGGCGGGCGGCGTCCGCGGCGACGGCGGAGCCGTAGTCGCACCGGATCATGTGCAGGCACAGGTCCAATCCGGCGGCGGCGCCCGCCGAGGTCAGGAACTGCCCGTTGTCCACGTAGAGCACGTCGGGGTCCACCACCACCTCGGGGTGGCGCCTGGCCAGCAGGGCCGCGGCGATCCAGTGCGTGGTGGCGCGCAACCCGTCGAGCAGACCGGTGGCCGCGAGGATGAAGGCGCCCGAGCAGATCGAGGCGATCCGGGTGCCGTTGGCGGCCGCCGCGCGCAGCGCGTTCAGCACGTCCTCCGGCAGCGGCGCGGTCGGGTTGGCGCACCCGGGCACGATGATGGTGTCCGCTTCGGACAGTGCGTCCAGGCCCCACGGCGCCTGCAGGGTGAACACGCCAGCGTCCACCTGGGGACTGGCCGCGCAGATGCGGACCCGGTAGGCGGGTCGGCCGTCGGGCAGGCGGGTCCGGCTGAACACCTCGATCGGGGTGGACAGGTCAAAGGCGATGACCCCGTCCAGGGCGAGAACAGCCACGGTGTGCATGACGACAACTTAGGCCACCGGCGAAATCCCGCCAATCCCGACCTGACCAGCGGATTCCACTGGAATCCGGACAATCTCCCGGCACGCGCGGGCGTCCGGCGGTTGGCGAGAATCCGATGAAATGTGGCAATCCAGCCGGTTCCGGTTGACCGTGGCGCTGGCTACCGTCAGCGCCGGCACCACCCCTCCCCCACCAGACAGGACCGCTGCCGGATGCTCGCGCGCAGACCGTGTTGTTCGCCGGATGGCGATCCGTTGGACGCCATCGCGCCCCGCGCGCACGGGCCCCTGCCGGCCGGCCACGAGCCCGGGGTCCGGCTGTCACCGGCCCCGCACCGCGCTTCATCTGTGAAAGGCACGTTGTTCCCGTGACAAAAGCACTTCTCGCCATCCACGTCCTGGCCGCGATCATCGCGGTCGGGCCGGTGACGGTGGCCGCCAGCATGTTCCCGGCCGCCGCCCGCCGCGCTCGTGCCCTTCCCGACGACGCGCAGGCCGTGGCCGTGCTGCGCACCCTGCACCGGATCTGCCGGATCTACGCGGCGATCGGGGTGGTGGTCCCCGTCTTCGGGCTGGCCACCGCCAGCAGCCTGGGGGTCATGGGGGATGCCTGGCTGGTCGCCTCGATCGTGCTCACCGCGCTGGCCGCGGCCGTGCTGGCGCTGATCGTCCTTCCTGGACAGACCGCGGTCCTGGCCGAGTTCGACACCACCGCCACGCCCACGAGCACCGCCACCTCCACCGGCGCCACGATCACGGCGGTGTCCACCGCCACGGCGGTGACCGGGACGGCGCAGCGCGCCGCCGCCCGGCTGGCCATGTACACCGGTGTGTTCAACCTGTTGTGGGCGACGGTCACCGTGCTGATGATCGTGCGCCCCGGCTCCACCACGGGAGTCTGAGCCGTGAACCCGTCACTGCGTCCCCTGCGGATCGCCGCCGCGGTCGAACTCCTCTCCCTGCTCGTGTTGCTGGTCAACCTCGCCACCGTGCACCTGCCGGCGGTCTCCTCACTGATCGGCCCCACCCACGGCTGCGCCTACCTGTTCGTCATCATCGCCACCGTCCGGTTGCCCGGCACCGCCACCCGCACCAAGCTGCTGTCGCTGGTTCCCGCCATCGGCGGTGTGCTCGTGCTCAGGACCGGTAACGCCGCACCAGCAGGACAGCGGCAGCGGTGAACCCGATCACGGCAACGCACGCGCGCAGCAGTGCGGGGGGCATCCGGCGGCCGACGCGTGCGCCGATCTGGCCGCCGACCAACGAGCCCACGGCCAGCAGCAGCGCCGGCCACCAGGCGATCTCCGCGACCACGACGAAGATGGCCGCCGCCGCCGCGTTGATCACGCCGATGCAGATGTTCTTGATGCCGTTCAACCGTTGCAGGTCGTCGTTGAGCAGCAACCCGAGCAGCGCCAACACGATCACGCCCGCGGCGGCGCCGAAGTAGCCGCCGTAGCCGCCCGCGACGAAGATGCCCGCGCACAGCAGTGGGCCGCCGGACGCGGTGCTGTCCCTGGACCGGCGCGCCAGTCGCTTCTTCAGCCACGGCTGGGCCACCACCAGCAGGCTGGCCGCCAGGACCAGCAGGGGCACCACCGCGTCGAAGGTGGCCTCGGGCAGCACCAGCAGGGCCAGCGCGCCACCGCTGCCGCCGAGCAGGGCGACCGTGCCGAGCACCAGCACCCGCCGCCGCTGGCCGCGCAGCTCCCGCCGGTAGCCGAAGGCACCGCTGAAGTTGCCGGCCACCAGCCCGACCGTGTTGGACATGTTGGCGAGCACCGCGGGATAACCCGCGGCCAGCAGGACGGGAAAGGTCACCAGGGTGCCGGAGCCGACGATCGTGTTGATCAGTCCAGCGGCGATCCCGCTGCCCAGGACCAGGGTTGCCGTCAGCGCGTTCATCCTCGCTCCACCCGTTGTCGGTCCGACCCGCTCACCCGGACGTCACGAACCGCCGGAACCGCCTGGCGACCTCGTGGGGCGCGGTGGTGGGCCGGCCAAGCCGATCGAGCGACCCGACGGCGATCCTGGTGTGCAGCAGGTGTGGGCCCGGCCGGGTCAGCGCGTCCTGGAACGCCTCGGCGAAGCCGTCGACCTCGTCGCACACGGCCGCGCCGCGATACCCGCACGCCAGGGCGACCTGTCCGAACGAGACAGTGCCGGACACGGTCCGCTGTCCGCCGGTGGAGTCGTGCGCCTGGTTGTCGAGCACCACGTGGATCAGGTTGTCCGGCCGGCAGGCGCCGATGGTGGCCAGGTTGCCCAGCTTCATCAGGGCGGCGCCGTCGCCGTCCAGCACCACGACCCGCCGGCGGGTGTTGAGCGCGATTCCCAATCCGAGCGCGCTGGCGCATCCCATGGAGCCGACCTGGTAGAAGAACTGTTCCCGGTCGCCGAGGGTGAACAGTTCCCGTCCGCACTTGCCGGTGCTGGCGAGCACGGCGACGTCCGGCGGCACCAGGTCGGTGACGCTGGCCAGCACGTGGACCCGAGCCGGGCGGTCCCGGCCGCGGCAGTGGTCGGCCAGTCTCCCGGACGTGGTGGGCGGCTGTGGTGCTGGCGGGTCCAGCGGCTGGCCCGCGCTCACCGCACCCCGCTCCACGACCAGCGCCACCGGCAGTTCCGCAGTGGCCAGCAGGTGGCGCACCTCGTCCAGCGCGGGCCGAACCAGGTGCGCCTGATCGGGAAACGGGCGGTGCCGGACCCGGATCGTGGTGAGCAGGTCGTGCATGACCTGACCCATCACCTCGTGCTGTGGTTCGTCGCGCAGCCCCGGTTTGCCCCGCCACGTGCACAGCAGCAGCACGGGGATGCGGAACGGGTGGCACAGCGAGGTCAGCGGGTTGACCATGTTGCCCAGTCCGGAGTTCTGCGCCAGCACCACCGGGGTGTGCCCGGCCAGCCAGGCGCCGGCGGCCAGCGCCACCGCCTCGCCCTCGCTGGTGGCGCCCACATAGGACAGTCGTGGGTGGTTGATCGCGGCGTTGATCAGGGGTGTCAGGAACGAGCAGGGCACGCCGGTGTAGAAGTCGAAGCCCTGGTCCAGCGCCGCGTCCAGGAACGCGCTCGGGCCGATCACGGTCCCGCCCCCGCGGTCGTCTCGTCGCCGTGCCAGGAGCTGTAGCGCAGGGTGGCCGCGTCCAGTTCGTCGTAGTCGAGGAAGTCGAACACCTCCTGCACCGAGACCAGCGCCGGTTCCACGGCGGTGAGCCCGCGGTTGGCCGCGATCGACTGGCACACCTGGCGCATGGCCAGCACGGCCGCCCGCATGTTCTGGTTGGCCCAGATCAGCATGGCGACGCCCGCGCGTTCGAACGCGTCGACGCCCACCCCGTGGTAGGTGGTGGGGGTGATCACCAGGGGACACCGGCCCGCCCACTCCCGGGCGAAGTCCAGCACCTCCCTGCCGTCCTGCTGCTTGGAGTGGATGAAGACGGCGTCGGCGCCGGCGCGGCGGTAGGACTCCGCCCGGTGCAGCGCCTCGGTCAGGCCGCGACCGGAGACCAGTGCCTCGACCCTGGCCACGACGCAGAACTCCGCGTCGAGCTGGCTGTCCTTGCAGGCCCTGATCTTGCCGCAGAACTCGCGCTCGTCCGCGAGCGGCTGGCCGGTGCCGAGGAACGAGTTGGTCTTGGGGAACAGCTTGTCCTCCAGGCACACCGCGGACACCCCGAGCCGGCCCAACTGGCGGACCAACCGCCTGGCGTTGTTGAAGTTGCCGTAGCCGGTGTCGCCGTCGACCACGATCGGGACCGTGGTGGCGTCCACCATGAACGCGACGGTGTCCAGCAGCTCTTTGGTGGAGAGTTCGTTGCTGTCGCGCACGCCCAGCGCGGTGGAGATGGCGAAGCCGGAGGCCCAGATCCCGGGGAAGCCGGCGTGCTGCGCGATCCGCGCGGACAGTCCGTTGTGCGCCTCCATCAGGAAGCTGATCTCCGGTGCGGCCAGCATCGCCCGCAGGCGGGCCGACCTGGACGGTGGCTGGGCCGGTCGGGTGCTGTCCATGGCGGGCTCCTCCCGGTCGGGGGCCGGCGGTGGGCTGGACGGGTCACGCCGTTGGCTGGTCATATCCCCAGTCCGCCCGGTCGTGCCGGGAGCGGCGCAGCGTCGCGGTCCGCTCCACGGTGTTGGTCAACTCGACCTGGTCCAGGTAGCCGTAGCCCTCACCGTTGCCCAGCTTGATCAGTGAGCCGTTGCCGGTGAACCCGTGCGGCACGCAGGGGCCGACCCACAGGCTGTCGTCGCGGTTGAGCCGCTGGCGGCGCAGCGTGCCGTCGGTGTCCAGCCACCAGGCGATCATGCTCCCGTCCGTGGCGAGGTAGTGGCTGGCGCCGTGGTCGACCAGGTTGGCCGGCTGCGCCGCCGACCGGTCCACCCGCATGAACAGGCCGACCAGGTCCGGCAGTTGGGGGGCGGCGGCCATGGAGGCCACCGTGTAGGAGTGGAACTCGCGGATGGTGGCCCTGCTCTGCTCGATCGAGCAGCTGGTCTTGCCGATCGCGTCGTGCTGGTGCGCTGGCGGCAGCAGCAGCCGGTAGTCCAGGCCGAGCACCGCGCCGAGCCGGCGCAGCGCCACCAGGTCCAGCGCGGCGGTGTCACCGGCGAGGTGGTCGTCGAGGTGCTGGCGGCTGATGCCGGCCGCGCTGGCCAGTGCGGCCACGGTGAATCCCCGGCGGGTGGCGGCGATGGCCAGCATGGCCGCGTGCGCGTCGGCCGACCAGTCCTCGACGAACCGGTCGAACACCGGGTCCGGCCAGTGGTTGGCCAGTGCCAGCAGCGCCTGGAGGTTGGACTTGCAGGTGTAGGAGATGATCCTGGCCGGTTCGGCCGTGGCCAGTGCGTAGCTGTGCGGCCGGTAGGAGGGCTCCAGGTAGGAGTCACCGATGATCCAGGCCGGGTCGCCGTCGTGGTTGGCCGCGAGCCTGGCCCAGGTCAGCTCGTTGATGTCGGTTCCCCACCGGCCGAAGATGTCACCCGGTCCGATGTTGATGGTGATGGCCGGTTCGAGGTGGCCGTTGTTCAGCTTCGGCAGCCTCCCCTGTGGACAGAGGATGTCCAGGACGACCGGGGCGATCCAGCCGGTGGGTGCGGGCAGCGAGTAGTAGTTGTAGAAGTGGATGTTGTCCCGCCACACCGCGCGCCTGGTCGCCTCGGTCTCGGCGGCGCTCTGGTGGATCACCGCGGGTTGACGTCCCCCACCGGCGGTCAGCTTGTCCGGTGCCACGTTCAGGGCCTTGGCCAGCAGCCGCACGTCGGCCATGGCCAGCGGGATCTCCTCGGGTGCGTCCTTGCCGGGCAGGTCCAGTTCCAGGCCGGTCAGCTCGCGCAGGTGGGTGGGGGTGAGCTTGCGCGCGTTCAACCAGTGCATCAGCTTGTACACGTCCACCGAGGTCGTGGGCGAGGACATGGGAACCTCCAGAAGACGGGCGGGGCCGGATCGGCCGGGTCGCGGGGTGCCGTCAGGGAGCGCGGTCAGGGAGTGCGGGCAGGGGGCGTCGTCAGCGCGGTCAGCAGCGCGGTGAGTTGCGCCCGGGACATGTGCCTGGGGTTGTTGGTGAAGCGGTCGTAGGACAGGACGTCGTCGGCCAGGCTGGTCGGGTCGATGCGGCGGAGCTGGGCGAGCTGGTGCGGCGCGGGCAGCCCCAGCCGGCGCACCAGCTCGGCCACCCGGCGGGCCGCCGCGGCCGGTGTTGGCGCGCGGAGGTGGCGCACCACCGCGCGCACCACCGCCAGGGTGTGCGCGACGCCGCGCGGGTCGTGGCAGTCCCGCTCGCCCACCTCGGCGTTGAAGCACAGCACCGCGCCGAGGGTGAGCGCGCACGCGTGCCCGTGCGCCAGGCCGAGCCGGGCGGTCATCGGATAGGACAGGGCGTGCGGGATCGTGGTCCTGGTGCGCGCGATGGCCAGGCCGGCGGTCAGGCTGGCCCGGCTGAGCAGGCTGCGCGCGGTGACGTCCGCAGGTGCCGTGAGCACCGCGTGCAGGCCGTCGGCGGCCATCCGCACCGCCGGCAGGCTGAACCGCAGCGACTCCTCGTCGGCGGCCACGGCCCAACTCGACTCCACCGCCTGGGACAGCGCGTCCAGCCCGGCGCTGGCCCAGACCGAGGTGGGGGCGCTCGTGGTCAGCACGGGGTCGACCACGGCCAGGTCCGGGAACAGCTGGGGGTGGTCCAGGGCGTGTTTGCGCCCGGCCCGGTCGTCCCACACGGTCGCCGTGCGGGTCACCTCGGCGCCGCTGCCGGCGGTGGTGGGCACGGCGACCAGCGGCACGCGGCGCGGCGCGGGCACACCGTGGCGCAGCGCGTGCGCCACCGACGTGGTGCCCGACAGCAGCAGGGCCACGGTCTTGCCGGTGTCCAGCACACTGCCGCCGCCGATCGCCACCACGCCGTCGGCACCGGCCCGCCTGGCCAGTTCGAGCACCGCCTGGATGCTCTCGCCGGTCGGGTTGGGCCGGCTGTTGGCCACGACGACGGCCGCGCCCAGCCGGCGGCACTGGTCCACGACCTGGTCCAGCCACGGCTTGGCCGGCCCGCCACGACCGGTCAGCACCAGGGGGCGACGCGGGACCGCGGCCGCGCCGAGGCGGTCCCGGACCAGGGCGGCCAACTGGGTTGCCGCGCCCCGGCCGAACACCACCCTGGTCGGCACGTAGCTGGGAGTCGGCAGGTCGGTCGGGCCGGCGGTGTCGGGGTCACCGCCGGAGCAGGGGGTGGACCCGCCGCGACCGCGCGGGTGTCGGGTGGGGCCGGCCATGTCGTCCTCCTCGGAGGCGGGGTTGCCCTCGGGGAACCGGCTAGGCCAGTCGGCCGAACAGCGGGGGCCGGTCCGCCACCAGCACCCGGTGGACCTCCTCGGCCACCCGGCGCCGCTGGCTGTGCTCGGATGTGTCGGACAGGAAGGCGCGGTGCGCGCTGACCACGGTGTTGGGCAGCGCGATGATCTGCCGGTTGACCGGGTGCGCGGTCGGGTCCTCGGGGCTGAACACGTCCGCGGCGTAACCGCCGAGCCGGCCGGTGCGCAGGGCCCGCAGCACCGCCTCGGGCTGGACCAGCCCCCCGCGTGCCGTGTTGACCAGCAGCGCGCCCGGGCGCAGCGCGCGCAGTGCGGCGTGGTCGAGCAGGTTGCGGGTGCTGGCGTCCAGCGGCGCGTGCACCACCACCGCGTCGGACTCGGCCAGCAACCCGGCCAGTGAACTCTGGGCGGTCACGCCGTAGCCGCGCATCAGATCGGCGTGCACGTACGGGTCGTGGGCGAGCACCCGCTGGTAGAACGGCTGGAGTTTGCGGCTGGTGGCGCGGCCGATGCGGCCGAAGCCGATGATGCCGACGGTGCGGTCGGCGGTGCGCCTGGGCACGCCGCCGCCGTGGATGCTCCACCGCCCGGCCTTGACCAGGCTGTCCTGGCTGACCAGGTGGCGTTCCAGCGCGAGCAGCATCGCCACGGTGTGGCTGCTCACCTCGTCGACGCAGTAGTCGGGGACGTTGAACGCCAGGATTCCGTGCTGGGCGAGCAGTTCGGCGTTGAGGTTGTCGGTGCCCACGCCCTGGCGGGCGACCACCCGGCAGTGCGGTGTCAGCGCCGCCACCACCGCCGGGGTGATCTCGGCGCGGTGGATGACCACGGCGTCGGCACCGGACAGGCTCTCCAGGAACGCCGGTCCGGAAACGTCGAAGCCGCCCTTCCGGTGGGGGCCGAACCGGATGTCCACCGCGTCGGCGTAGACGGCTCGTTCGACATCGGCCCGGCCGGCATCGAGTTCGCCGGCGGAATTGACCGCCCAGGCCGGATCGGTGTAAACGACAGTGGGCATGCTGATATCACCTCGGGAGTCCGCGGAATCCAGCGGGAAACGCACCAACAACCACGCGGCGCAGCCGAGTCGGCTGCCGCCGCCTACAGCACCACGGTTTTCACCCGGGTCATCTCGCGCATCGCGTAACGCACCCCCTCACGGCCGCGGCCGCTGTCCTTGACGCCGCCGAACGGGATGTTCGGCGCCTCGAACTGGGGACCGCCGTTGATCACCACCGTGCCCACGACGAGTTGTCCGGCCGCCCACAGCGCGTCGCCGATCCGCTGGGTGAACACCCCCGTCTGCAGGCCGTGGGGCCCGCTGTTCAGGTAGTCCACGGCGTCGCGCAGCCCGCTGACGCGCACGATCGGCGCGCACGGTCCGAAGGTCTCCGCGCACACCAGCGCCGCGTCCCTGGGAACGTGGTCGAGCACGGTGGGCCAGTACTGCGCGCCGCGGCGCTGGCCGCCGACCAGCAGGCGCGCGCCGGCCGCCACCGCCTCGTCCACCCGGCGCGCCACCCGCACGGCCGCGGCCTCGTCGATGAGGGTGCCGATGTCGGTCTCCGGGGCCATCGGGTCACCGACGGTGAGCCGGCTGGCCGCCCGCGCCAACTGGGCGGCGAACCGGTCGGCCACCCGCTCGTCCACCAGGACGCGCTTGACCCCGCGGCAGGACTGCCCGGCGGTGCCGAACGCGCCGGTGACCGCCGCGGCGACCGCGGCGTCCAGGTCGGCGTCGTCGGCCACGACCAGCGCGCCGACATCGCCCAGTTCGAACGCGCTGTGGGTCAGGCCGATGCGGCGTGCCAGGTGCTTGCCGACCGCCACGCTGCCGGTGAACGTCACCATGTCGACGTGCTCGCAGCTCACCAGCGCCTCGCCGACCTCCTGGGCCTCGCCGGTGACCAGTGCGATCATCTCCGCCGGCAGGCCGGCGGCCAGCAGGGTGCGCACGAACCGCACCGCGGTGAGCGGGGCCTTCTCCGAGGGTTTGACGATCACGCTGTTGCCGGTGGCCACCGCCGGCACCACCTTGGTGACCACCTGGTTGAGCGGCCGGTTGAACGGGGTGATGGCGCAGACCAGGCCCAGCGGCTCGGGCAGGGTCAGGGCCAGCCTGGCCGGCCCGTTCGGGGTGACGTCGGTGGTCATGGTCTCGCCGCCGAGCCGGGTGGCCTCGGCCGCGCCGAACCGCAGCTGGGCCACGGCGCGCCGCACCTCGTTGGCCGCGTCCCTGCGGGCCGTGCCGGTCTCGGTGACGATGGAGTACACGAAGTCCTCGGCGGCGTCCGCCACCCGGTCGGCCGTGTCACGCAGGATCTCGCCGCGCTCGAAGGCCGAGAGCGCGCAGCGGAACGCCTTGGCGGCGCGGGCGGCCTCGACCGCCTGGTCCGCGCTGGCCCGCCCGGCGTGCCCGACGACCTCGCCGGTGTAGGGGTTGGTCACCGGCAGGACCTGGTCGACGGGCAGCCACCGGCCGCCGCTGAGGATCGAACCCATCGGTCATCTCCAGCTTTCGAAGAAAACGTCCCGCGTCACCGGTGAATGACATCTCACCGCCGCTCGACGAATTTCTGTTTCAGCGACAAGGACTGGACACATCTCGCGGAGCCAATTGTCCGCGTTTCCGGCCAGCACCCCGAGGAACGATTCCGATGATAAGCAGGGAGTTTTTTTACCGTCAAGACACCTGCCGTTTGTCACCCGTTCCGGACATCGTCAACCAGCGAATACCCCTGTTGTCATCGATCGCTCATTCAATGATTCTCCGGAAATTCGCCGGAGCGCCCAGCCGTCGGCGCGCGCCGGTGTGGCCCAGCGCCGCCGTCCGGTGGCGGTGGAGTCCGTGGCGCAGTTCGACCACCGCGGCCTGCTCACCGTGTCGCTGCCGGAGGCACCCAGGCACTCGACGCTCTCGTCGGGCGGTGGCCGCTCCCCGGCGGTGCCCCACCCGCGCCGGTCGCGGCCGCACCGCACTCCCCCGGGCGCCCACTTCCCCGTGTTCCCGGGAATTCACCGACAACGCGAACCAGAAAAACCCGGACCTGCCGGTCGTGTCGCAGCCCGGTGCGGCGAGACCGATTCGTGACCACGAGGGTGGCGGGAAAGGTTGCGGCGGAGCGCCGCGAGGCTGATCATTCGCAGGCAGAGTGGCACACGCTGCGTGCTGAGACCACGTCGGAGCGCTACCAGCCCGCACGTCGCAGTGCCCCTGGGGGAAGGACGTTGTATTCGTGACCGGGTTCCTGGTCAGGCGACTGCTCAACTACCTGTTGCTCTGCCTGGTCGCCACTTTTCTCGCCTACCTGCTGGCCGCGCAGACCTTCGACCCGCTGGCCGTGCTGCAGTCCCGCAACCCCGCCCCGCCCCCGGAGGCGATCGCCGCCAAGGCCCACGAGTTGCACCTCGACCAGCCGGTCATCCCGCGCTACCTCGACTGGCTCGGCAACGCGCTGCACGGGGATTTCGGGCGGACCGTTGACGGCGCCCCGGTCAGCGCGGAGCTGTGGCGGCGGGTCGGGGTGAGCCTGCGCCTGTTCCTGCTGGGCACGGTGATCGGCATCGCCGTCGGGGTGATCTGCGGTGTGGTCAGCGCCATCCGCCAGTACCGGTTCACCGACTACGCGATCACCGTCCTGTCCTACGTGATCCTGTCGACCCCGGTGTTCCTGCTCGGGCTGCTGCTCAAACAGGCCGCGCTGAACGTCAACCAGGGCCTGGGCACCGAGCTGCTGCGGTTCACCGGCGAGGTGACGCCCAACTTCAGCGGCGGGTTCGGCGCGGCCCTGCTGGACCGGCTCCAGCACCTGGTCCTGCCCACGCTCACCATCGCCCTCGGCCAGATCGCGCTGTACTCCCGCTACCAGCGCGGCGCCATGCTGGACGTGCTCGGCAGCGACTTCCTGCGCACCGCGCAGGCCAAGGGGCTCACCCGGCGGCGGGCCCTGGTCAGGCACGGCATGCGCACCGCGTTGATCCCGATGACCACACTGTTCGCCTTCGGGTTCGGCACCCTGGTCATCGGCGGGGTGTTCACCGAGAACCTGTTCAGCTGGTTCGGCATGGGCGACTGGCTGGTGCACGGCATCGGCGCGCAGGACGCCAACATCACCGCCACGGTCACGCTGTTCGTGGCCGTCTGCGTGCTGCTCTCCGGCTGGCTGTCCGACGTGCTGCACGCGGTGCTCGACCCGAGGGTGAGGGGATGAACCGGATGGCCGCGGACACCGCGAACACCCCGGGCGGGCCCGACGCGCCCGCGACGGCGACGGCCGGGGCGGTGCGGCTGGGCGCGGCGGCCGGCGCCACGCGTGGTCGGCTCACGCTCCGGCGGTTCCTGCGCAACCGGCTGGCGGTGGCCGGCGTGGTGGTGATCGTGCTGCTGTACGTGCTGGCCTTTGCCGCGCCGCTGTTCTCCCCGTGGGACTTCACCAGCCAGGACCCCGACGCCTACCTGTCGCCGCCCAGTGCCCGGCACTGGTTCGGCACCACCCAGATCGGCGGCGACGTGTTCGTGCAGACCATGCGCGGCCTGCAGAAGTCGCTGTCCATCGGGTTGCTCGCCGCGGTGGTCTCCACCGGGCTGGCCGCCGTGGTCGGCGCCGCGGCCGGCTACTTCGGACGCTGGGCCGACCGCGCGCTGATGTGGCTGGTCGACCTGATGCTCGTGCTGCCGGGGTTTCTCATCCTGGCGATCATGAGCCCGTGGCTGCGGGAACGCGGCTGGTTCTTCTTCATGCTGATGCTCGCCGCGTTCATGTGGATGATCACCGCGCGCATCGTCCGCGGCATGACCCTGACCCTCAGGGAACGCGAGTTCGTCAAGGCCGCGCGGTTCATGGGCGAGTCGCCGTGGCGGATCATCTTCCGGCACATCCTGCCGAACATGGCGTCCCTGCTGATCGTCGACGCCACCATCAACGTCGGGTCCGCGGTGCTGGCCGAGACCGGGTTGAGCTACTTCGGTTTCGGGGTGCAGCCGCCGGACGTGTCGCTGGGCACCCTCATCCGCGACGGCGCGCCGTTCGCGCTGACCTCGCCCTGGCTGTTCCTGCCCGCCGGCCTGCTGCTCATCCTCGGGGTGCTCGCGGTCAGCTTCGTCGGTGACGGGCTGCGCGACGCGCTGGACCCGCATGCCTCGCACGGCCGGTTCAAGGAGAAGAAGAACGCATGACAACCGCCGAAGCCGCAGCGGCGCCGGACGAGCGTCCCGACGCGGACCCGGTGTTGCGCGTGGACGACCTCCAGGTCAGCTTTCCCAGCGAGGCCGGCCGGGTGCACGCTGTGCGCGGCCTGAGCTACCACGTCGACCGCGGCGAGGTGCTGGGCATCGTGGGTGAGTCCGGCTCGGGCAAGTCCGTGTCCTCGCTGGCGGTCATGGGGCTGCTGCCCGCCCAGGCCCGGGTCTCCGGGTCGATCCGGTTCGCCGGCCGCGAGCTGATCGGCCTGTCCGACCGGGAGCTGTCCGGCATCCGGGGCAGGCGGATCGCCATGGTGTTCCAGGACCCGTTGTCCGCGCTGACCCCGGTCCACACCGTCGGCGACCAGGTCGCCGAGGCCCTGCTGGTGCACGGCGGCGGCAAGCTGTCCACAAAGGACGCGACAGCCCGGGCGGTCGAACTGCTGGACCTGGTGGGCATCCCCAACGCCGCCGCGCGGGCCAGGGCCTTCCCCCACGAGTTCTCCGGCGGCATGCGCCAGCGGGTGGTGATCGCCATCGCGATCGCCAACAACCCCGATCTCATCATCGCCGACGAGCCGACCACCGCCCTGGACGTCACCGTGCAGGCACAGGTCCTGGAGGTGCTCAGGACCGCCCAGGAGGTCACCGGCGCCGGCATCGCGATCATCACCCACGACCTCGGCGTGGTCGCCGGTTTCGCGGACCGGCTGATGGTGATGTACGCGGGACGCGCGGTGGAGACCGGACCGGTGCGCGAGATCTACTCGGCTCCCCGGATGCCCTACACCCTGGGCCTGCTCGGCTCGATCCCCCGGGTGGACGTGGCCGAGAAGCAGCCGCTGGTGCCGATCGAGGGCCAGCCGCCGTCCCTGTCGGAGCTGCCCCCCGGCTGCCCGTTCGCCCCGCGCTGCCCCCTGGCCGTGGACGCCTGCCGCGCCGCCGAACCGCCGCTGGTCCCGGTGACCGGCACCGGGGGCGTGGCCCACCGGGCGGCCTGCCACCGCAGCGAGGAGTTGGCCGGCGACCGGTCCGCCGAGGAGACCGCCGTCCAGGTGTTCGGCGCCGAACTGGTCGAGCCGACCGACCTGGCCACCGTGCCCCGCGCGCGGCGCCAGACCGTGCTGCGGGTCGACGGGCTGGTCAAGCACTACCCGCTCACCAGGGGCACGCTGCTGCGCCGCCGGGTCGGCACGGTGCGCGCGGTGGACGGCGTCTCCTTCGACATCGTGCGGGGCGAAACCCTCGGCCTGGTCGGCGAGTCGGGCTGCGGCAAGACCACCACGCTGATGGAGATCCTCAGCCTGGCCAAGCCGACGGCCGGCACGATCAGCGTGCTCGGGTCCACTGTGGAGTCACTGGGGCGGGCCGAGGCCAAGCGGATCCGCCGGGATCTGCAGGTGGTGTTCCAGGACCCGACGGCCGCACTCGATCCCCGGCTGCCGGTCTTCGACATCATCGCCGAACCCCTGCGGGTGCACGGGTTCGACAGGCCGCACATCCGCCGGCGCGTGGCGGACCTGCTGGAACTGGTCGGCCTGCGCCCGGAGTTCGCCGCCCGCTATCCGGCCGAGTTCTCCGGCGGCCAGCGCCAGCGCATCGGCATCGCCAGGGCACTGGCGCTGGAACCGAAACTGGTGGTGCTGGACGAACCGGTGTCCGCGCTGGACGTGTCCATCCAGGCCGGTGTGATCAACCTGCTGGACGAACTCAAGGCGAAGCTGTCGCTGTCCTACCTGTTCGTCGCGCACGACCTGGCCGTGGTGCGGCACGTGGCCGACCGGGTCGCCGTGATGTACCTGGGCAAGATCGTCGAGATCGGTGACGCGCCCTCGGTGTTCGGTGCGCCGCGCCACCCCTACACCCGTGCCCTGCTCTCGGCCGTGCCCGTGCCCGACCCCGTGGTGGAGCGGCGGCGCGAGCGGATCATCCTCACCGGTGACCTGCCCAGTCCGGCCGACCCGCCGTCCGGCTGCCGGTTCCGGACCCGCTGCTTCACCTTCGCCGCGCTGCCCGAGGACCGGCGCGTGCTGTGCGTGGAGCGGGAACCCGTGCTCGACGCGGCCGCCGACCACGCGGCCGCCTGCCACTACCCCCGGGACAGCACCTCGCTCCAGCGGGTGTGAGCGGCCCCGAGCGGTGTGCGAGGGACCCTCGCGATGAGAGGAGAAGATGGTGGGGACAGCACGACGCCACTGGGCGTTCACCGTGGCACCGCTGGCGGTCGGAGCGTTGCTGCTCTCGGCGTGCGGCGGCGGTGCCGGCCAGGGCGGTGGCAGCAACGTCCAGGTCCGGGAGATGACCGGCAACGACATCAACCCGCAGCCGGCGGACCAGCTCAAGGACGGCGGCAACCTGAACCTGCCGCTGGTCCAGTGGCCGCAGCAGTGGAACTACAACCAGGTGCAGGGTGTCGGTGTGGACCTCGCCCTGGTCAGCAGGGCGCTGATACCCGAGGTCTTTCTCAGCGAGGCCGACGGGACGGTGCGCCCCAACCCCGACGTGCTCACCGAGTGGAAGCTGCTCTCGACCGAGCCGCAGGTCATCCAGTTCACGATCAACCCGAAGGCCCGCTGGTCGGACGGGACCCCCATCACCTACCAGGACTTCGTCGCCACCTGGAAGGCGAGGAACGGCACGGACACCGCCTACCAGCCGGCGAGCACGGCCGGGTGGCAGGACGTCAGCTCGGTCGAGCGCGGCGCTGACGACCGGGACGTCCGGATCACCTTCGCCAAGGTCTACGCCGAGTGGCAGGGACTGCTGCAGTTCCTCTACCCCGCCTCGCACTACGCCACGCCCGAGCAGTTCAACGAGGACTGGGTGGGGCAGCTCCCGGTGACCGCCGGGCCGTTCAAGGTCAAGAGCATGGACAACACCGCCAAGGTGCTCGTCCTGGAACGGGACCCGAACTGGTGGGGGGAGAAGCCGAAGCTGGACACCATCACCTTCAAGACGGTGCCGGCGTCCGCCCAGCCCCAGGCGTTCCAGGCCGGTGACATCGACGCCGTGGACATCGGCCCGGACGTGGCCACCTTCCAGACCATCCAGCAGGTGCCCAACGCGGTCATCCGCAAGGCGCTGGCCCCGGACTGGCGGGTGCTGAACTTCAGCGCCAGGCCGGGCACGCCGCTGGCGGACGTGGCGGTGCGCACCGCGCTGTTCAAGGGCATCGACCGGACCGCGCTGGGCAAGGCGGTGCTCGGTCCGATCGTGCCGGACGTGCGCCCGCTGAACAACCACATCTTCGTGGAGGGGCAGAAGGGCTACCAGGACAACGGCGCCCCGTACGACTTCGACCCGCAGCAGGCCCAGGCCGAACTCGACGCGGCCGGCTGGAAGCTGGCCGAGGGCAACCCGATCCGCGCCAAGGACGGCACGCCGCTGCGGATCACCCTCACCATTCCCTCGGGCATCCCGACCAGTTCCAACGAGGCGCAGATCTTCCAGCAGCAGCTGAAGAACATCGGGGTGGACCTGCAGATCAGCACGGTCGACCTGAACGCGTGGCAGACCCAGTACCTGCAGACCGGCAACTTCGAGCTGCTCAACATGGCCTGGGAGGGCACGCCGTTCCCGATCAGCTCGGTCACCTCGATCTACACCTTCGACCCGGGCAACGTGAACCAGAACTACGGCCGGATCCCGGACACCACCGGCATCAACGAGCTGTTCCGGCAGGCGAACGAGGAACTGGACGAGGCCAAGCGGATTGAGCTGGCCAACAAGATCGACCAGGCGGCCTGGCAGGAGGGCTTCTCCCTGCCGCTCTACCAGCGCCCGGACGCGTGGGGCGTGAGGAAGGACCTGGCCAACTACGGTGCGTTCGGCTTCGCCGAGGTCGACTTCACCAAGGTCGGCTTCACGCGGTAGTGCGCCAGTCCTGGCCGAGGCCGGTGCGACACGGCCTGCTCACGACCGCGCTGGTGGCAGTGGTCTGCCTGGTCGTGGCGGCCGCGTCCGCCGTGTCCTGTTCGGACGCGGCCGCCGAGATCGGCACGCTGACCGCGCGAGCACGCGGCACACTGACCACTGTGGACGGACACGCGGTGACGGTGTCCTGGCCGCTGCCCGACGGCGCCACGGCCACCGCCCGCATCGACCTCGCCGCGCCCCCGCCGCCCGTGGGCACGACCACCGAGATCGCCTACCAGCCGGCGGATCCCTGGCACGCGGTGATCCCGGGCGCGAGCCTGCTGGCCGACGCCGACCGCGCCCTGAACGGGCTGGTGTTCGCCGCGCTGGTGGGGTTGGCGGTGCTGGTGGCCGCCGGCTGGCGGGTGTGCGGCCGGGCGCGGCTGTTCCGCCGGCCCGCCCGCCGGGCACTGGTCCGGCGGGTGCGGGTCCAACAGGGACTGCTGACCCGGTCCTGGCTGGAGACCGAAACCGGGCCGCCCCGGTGGATTCCGGTCTACTTCGACCCGGTGCTGGTGAGCCTGCCCTCGCCCGCCGAGGTGACGCTGTACGGCGACCCGCGCGCGGACCGGCTGGTGGCCGCGGCGGTCGACGGCGTGCGGCTGCACCCGTCCGGGCCGGTCCGCGCGCACGAGCCGAGAGGGCGGCGCGGCGACAACCCGACGCGTCCCGACGAGCACGCCCGCGCCCGGGCACGGGCGGTGTCCGGACTGGCCCGGCAGTTCCGGGTGGATTCGGCGACCCTGGTGCCCGCGCCACTGGTGGGTCTGTTCTGGACCTTCCTCACCGACGGGGGTTTCCCGGCCTGGGCGGCGGCCACCGCGATCACCGCGGCGCTGGGCCTGTGGCTGTCGGCGTGGCGCGGTTCGGACCCGTCCTGACCGTGCCGCTCCCGCACGTCAGCGGTGCACGACGGCCCGCTCCAGCAGCTGCTGCAGCACGCACTGCTCCTGCTTGCTCAGGCCGGCCAGCGGCGATTCCTGGTTGAGCACGTCGAGGAGCCGTTCCCGCAGTGCGGTGCCGTCCTCGGTGAGCACCAGCCGCTTGGCGCGGCGGTCGGTGGGGTGCGGCTGGCGCTTGATCAGCCCCTGCTTCTCCAGCTTGTCCACGACGAACGTGGCGTTGGACGGCTCGCAGCTCATGCGCTCGGCCAGTTCCCGCATGGTCATCGGCCCGCTCAGCTCGCGCAACGCGGTGGCCTGGGGCGCGGTGAGACCGAGCGTGGCCGCGCGGACGCGCACGTGGTCGCTGATCTGGTTCGCCAGTGAGTTCACCAGCCCGCACAGCTGCCGTTCGGCAGCGGCCTCCGACTCACCGGTTGACATGCGTCGAGCATACCAGCGCATCAAGGCGAAATATTTCAAGCTTGATTTGTTCTAGCTTGAAGCTTATGGTTCCCTCGCCTCGGTCGGCGGTACCGGATCCGACCAGGCAGTCCCACGAACCAGGAGGTCACAACCATGGCGAACCCCCAGCAGCACCAGACCGTCCAGGCAGGACACCCGACCCAGGCAGCACGGCTGCGCAGGCCGTCCCCGCTCCGCTCGCTGCGCCTCGGCGACACCACGGTGACCTACGTTCCCGACGGACTGGTGCTGCTCCCGGCGCGGGGCTGGCTGCGGGACAGCACCGAGGAGGTGTGGGCCGCCCACCCGGAGTACCTCGACGAGACCGGCAACCTGGTGGCGAGCATCGGCGGGCTGCTGGTGCGGCGCGACGACCGGGCCCTGCTGATCGACGCGGGCTTCGGGCCGCAGTCGGCGCCGGCCAACCCGAGCGTTCCGCACGGCCCCATCCACGGTGGCGCACTCCTGGACAACCTGGCCGCGCTGGGCGTGCGCCCCGAGCAGATCGAAGCGGTGGCCTTCACCCACCTGCACACCGACCACATCGGCTGGGCCTGGCATCCCGCGCCGGGCAGCGACCAGCCGGCGTTCACCAACGCCACCTACCTGTTCAGCGAGCCGGAGTGGACACAGCGCCACCTGGCGAAGGACACTCCCCCGCAGGCCCTGGCCGCGCTGGCGCCCCGGGTGCGCACCACCACCGACGGCGAGGAGATCTTCCCCGGGGTGCGCGTCCTGTTCACCGAAGGCCACACACCCGGGCACGCGACCTACGTCATCAGCTCGGGCGGGCAGCGGCTGATCGCCTTCGGCGACGCCATGCACACGTCACTGCAGATCGACCACCCCGAGTGGTCCGCGGCCCCCGACCACGACCGCGAACAGTCCGCCGAGTCCCGCCGCCGCCTGGTCGCCGAGTTGGCCCAGCCCAACACCATCGGCTTCGGCGTGCACTTCGCCGACGTGGTGTTCGGCCGGGTCCAGCCGGACGGCACCGGCCCGGCCTGGCGCCCGGTCGACGAAGCCTGATCCCGACCGGCGCCGCGGGCCCACCGCGCGAGCGCGCGCCAGGCTCTCCTGATTGGTCAAGTGGTCTAGACCCATTGACACTGTGGTCTAGGCCACTTTACCTTCGGGTGGCTGGCCGAGGCGGCGGCCACGGGCTCGGGTGTTCGCGCCACCACCCGCACCCGTTCGGTGCGCCGCCCCGGCCGGCCAGTGCCAGTCCCTCACCGCGCCCCTGCCCCGTGGAGGACGACCATGCGAACCAGCCCAACCAGGGTGGCCGCGACCGCACTACTGCTCGCCGGGTTCCTGTCCACCGCGGGCACGGCCACCGCGGCCGACACTCCCCCTGCCACCGCCCCGGCCACCCCGGTGGCCGCCGCCCCGATGACGGCGGCGCCCTACTACATGCCGCTCGACAACAACCCGCAGGACGTGGCCGACATCCTGGCCAACAGCGGGGTGAAGCACCTCATCCTGGCGTTCGTGCTGGCCCCCAACACCGGCGGCTGCACACCGACCTGGGACGGCAACCCGGCCCAGCCGGTGCGCACGGACACCGCCGTGGCCGCCACGATCGCCGCGATCCGCGCGGCCGGCGGTGACGTGTCGGTCTCCTTCGGCGGCTACAACGGCGTGGAACTGGGCGCCGCCTGCTCCGACGCCACCTCCCTGGCCAACGCCTACCAACAGGTCGTCGACAAGTACTCGCTGCGCTACATCGACCTGGACATCGAGGGCGACGACCTCGGCGACGTGGCCGGCGAGACCCGCCGGTTCCAGGCCGTGCGCACGCTCAAGCAGCGCAACCCCGGCCTGCACGTGTCCCTGACGCTGCCGGTGACCACGATCGGGCTCAGCGATCTCGGCAAGAGCGAGATCACCAGGGCCAAGAACACCGGCACGGACATCGACCTGTTCAAGGTCATGCTGTTCGACTACGGCGGCCCGGCGGGCAACCAGGCCAACGACGTCATCCGGATCGCCGAGCTGGTGCACGGCCAACTGCGCCAGCTGCACCCCGAGTACGACGACGCCACCGCCTACGCGCGGACCGGCGCGATCCTGATGAACGGCCACACCGACCAGCCCAGCGAGCTGTTCACCCAGGCCACCTTCACCGCCGTGCGCGACTACCTGCGCGCCCACCACCTCGGCCGGTTCTCCTTCTGGTCGCTCAACCGGGACCGCGCCTGCACCGGACAGGTGGGGTGGGTGGACGGCAGGTGCAGCAGCGTGAGCCAACAGCCCTACGAGTTCGCCAAGATCATCGCCCAGTACCAGGGCTGAGGGGGTTCTGCCATGCCTGCCAACAACACCACCCGCGTCCGCGGAACGCGTCACCGGCTGACCGCGCTGCTGCTGGGCCTGACGCTGCCCACCCTGGCCGCGCTGGGCGGCGCGCCCACCGCGACCGCCCAACCCGGCTCCGCCCCGCCGCCCGCTGCCGCCGCCCAGCTCCGGTCGGCCCCCTACATCGACATCACCATGCCCACCCCGTCCCTGGTGGACGTGGCCAGGGCCACCGGGCACAAGGTGTTCACCCTGGCCTTCGTGCTGGCCGACAGCACCGGCTGCAACCCGTCCTGGGGCGGCACACTGCCGTTGACCGACGCCCGGATCCTCAACGACATCAAGGCGTTGCGGGCGATGGGCGGCGACGTGGTGGTGGCCACCGGCGGCGCAGCCGGGCCCTACCTGGAGTACACCTGCCGCAGCGCCGACGCCCTGGCCGCCGCCTACCGCAAGATCCTGGACACGGTGGGCAGCAACCACCTCGACGTGGACATCGAGGCGACGGTGCCCCAGGACGTGGTCAACACCGCGCTCGCCACCCTGCAACGGGAACGCGGCACCACGGTGAGCTACACCCTGCGGGTGCTGGGTGACGACTACGGCCTGGACCCGTACTCGGTGGACGTGCTGCGCAGTGCCGCGGCGCACCGGGTTGACGTCCTGGTCAACCCGATGACCATGGAGTTCGGCTCCAGCCGACCCAACTGGGGTGACGCGGTGATCGCCGCGGCGCAGGCCACCCTGGCCCAGATGCGCCAGGTCTGGCCCGCGCTCAGCGACGCCGAGCTGAAGAGCCGCCTGGGCGTCACCCCGATGATCGGCCGCAACTACAACGGGAAGGTCTTCGACACCGGCCACGCGCGGCAGTTGGTGAGCTGGGCCGCCAGCAACCACATCGGCCTGCTGGCGTTCTGGTCGGTCGGCCGCGACAACGGCTCGTGCGCCGGCGGCGGGGTGTCCCCGACCTGCAGCGGGATCGCCCAGGGCCAGTACGAGTTCACCCGGATCTTCGCCGGGTTCACCGGCTGAACCGGCCGGCCCGGCCTACCCCCGGGGTCCACTCGGGACGGTTCGTCACCGACCCCGACCGTCCCGAGTGGACCCCTCAGTCAGGCCACAGCGCCGCGATGTCCGCCGCGCTCCAGTGCCCCCGCGCCCCCGGCAGCCCGGCCAGGTAGCCGGCCGCCCGGTGGGTGTCCCAGCCGTGGGCCTGGCGCAGTCCGGCCACCAGCACGCGCAGGTAGGCCGCTGACGGGACGACCAGGGCCACCTCGTCGTGGCGCCAGGGCGCGGTGAAGGTCAGCAGCGGGTGCCCGTCGAGGTCACCGACCCGCAGCAGCGTCTCGTACCGGCCGGGGCCGAGTTCGACCCGCCCACCGGCCAGCACCGGCCGCAGGTCCAGGTCGGTGCCGGGCGGGCGGTACATCTCCTGCGCGGCGACATCGGCGAACTGCCCCGCGGTGATCAGATACGCCCTGGCCAGGGCGGTACCCGGCAGGTCGGGATCGTAGAAGGCCCGGCCCCCGCCCCAGACCAGCGACTCGGTGGCGAAGTAGACGCCGCCGCGCAGCCGGCAGCCGGTGCTGCGACGCGGTGCCCGCCGGTCCCGGCAGCCGGGGTAGCCGCGCCGAGCACCCGGCGGACGGCCGCCCGCGAGGTAGCAGGCGAACCGGTCGGCGTGCATGTTGGAGCCGTAACTGACGTACCACACCAGTTCGGGCTGGTGGTCGGCGCGACTGCCGGGCATGTCCGCCACCGTGGCACAGCACCGGCCGGCTTGTCACCCGCGCGGTCGGCCCCGGCCGGCTCAGGGCTGCCACGCCTGCCAGGCCAGGCTGGCGGCCAGTCCCAGTCCGGCCACCCCGATGGCGATCCGCAGCGGCGCGGCCGGCACGCGCCGCACGATCGCCGGGCCGAGCCACGAGCCCACCACCAGTCCGGCGCACAGCGCCAGCGCGCCGGGCCAGTAGACCTGGCCGGTGAGCACGAAGACCAGGCCGGCGACCAGGTTCGCCGCGCCGGTGGCGACGTTCTTCACCGCGTTGGTGCGGGCCAGCGACTGCGTCCACACCGTGGACAGCAGGGCCAGCATGATCACCCCGGCCGCCGCCCCGAAGTAGCCGCCGTAGATGGCGACCAGGAACGCGCCAACACCGGTCAGCGGGCTCAGTCCGGTGTCGCCGCCGGTGGCGATCCTGCGTGCCAGCAGCGGGGATGCCAGCAGCAGCACCGAAGCGCCCGCGACCAGCCAGGGAACCACGTGGGTGAACGTCTCCCCCGGCGTGAGCAACAGCAGCGCGCCGCCGACCGCACCGCCGACCGCGGTGATCAGGCAGAGCCGGACCAGCCGATCGCGCTGACCGACCAGTTCGGGCCGCGACCCGGCGATCACGCCGATGGTGTTGCCCAGCATCGCCACGGTGTTGGTGATGTTCGCGGTCACCGGCGGCACACTGACGGCGAGCAGCGCCGGGTAGGACACCAGCGAGGCCAGACCGGCGATGGTTCCGGTCAGGCCGGCGCCCACGCCCGCCACCACCAGGAAGAGGAGCCCCCACAGCGACGTGCTCATCGTGACAGTCCTAACAGGACTGCTGCTGGGGTCCTGCCGGCTGGGTGGTTCGTGGGCGGCACTGGACGGAAAATACCGCAGGCGGAACGCGAAACACCGCCGAGTAAGGCAGAACACACCCCACCCGGCGGTGATACCGCGCACCCGACTCCGGTCCCGGCGGGCCGAGGCGGCCCAGCACGGTCCGGTGCGGACGGTCAGGCCCGGCTGCCGAACTCCACCGACTCCCTGGTCCACGCGTGCGCCTGCTCGCTGAGGGTGAAGCCCAGCCCCGGCCGGCTGGACACCCACATGCGGCCGTCGCGGATCTCCAGGTGCTCGTTGAACAGCGGCTCCAGCCACTCGAAGTGCTCGACCCACGGCTCGTGCGGGTAGGCCGCGGCCAGGTGCAGGTGGATCTCCATGGCGAAGTGCGGGGCCAGCTGCAGGTGCTGGTGGTCGGCGAGCGCGGCGAGCTTGAGGAAGGGCGTGATGCCGCCGATGCGCGGCGCGTCCGGCTGGATGATGTCGGCGGCGCTGTGCCGGATCAGCTCCCAGTGCTCGGCCACGCTGGTCAGCATCTCGCCGGTGGCGATGGAGGTGTCCAGCGAGGCGGCCAGGGCGGCGTGGCCCTGGGCGTCGTAGGCGTCCAGCGGTTCCTCGATCCAGACCAGGTTGAACCGCTCCAGGGCGCGGCCGACGCGCTGCGCGGTGGGGCGGTCCCACTGCTGGTTGGCGTCCACCATGAGCGGGACCGCGTCGCCGATGTGCTCCCGGACCGCCTGCACCCGGCTGAGGTCAACGGCGTTGTCCGGGTGCCCCACCTTGATCTTGATGCCGCCGATGCCCCGCTCCAGCGAGGCGGTCGCGTTCTCCAGCACCTGCTCGACGGGGGTGTGCAGGAAGCCACCGGAGGTGTTGTAGCAGCGCACCGAGTCCCGGTGCGCGCCGAGCAGTTTGGCCAGCGGCAGACCGGCGCGCTTGGCCTTGAGGTCCCACAGCGCCACGTCGATCGCGGCGATGGCCTGAGTGGACAGTCCACTGCGGCCCACCGAGGCACCGGCCCAGACCAGCTTGGTCCAGATCTTGGCGATGTCGCTGGGGTCCTCGCCGATGAGGTTCGGCGCGACCTCCCTGGCGTGGGCGAACTGGCCCGGGCCACCCGCGCGCTTGGAGTAGCTGAACCCGATGCCCTCGTGGCCGCCCTCCGTGCCGATCTCGGCGAACAGGAACGCGATCTCGGTCATCGGCTTCTGCCGACCGGTCAGCACCTTGGCGTCGCTGATCGGGGTGTCCAGCGGGAGGTAGACCGAGGAGAGCCGGACCCAGCTGATCCGGTCCTGGGTCGCCTCCCCCGCCTGGAAGGCGGCGGGAACGGCGGCTGGCGTGGTCGGGGTGGTGGGCGCTGCGGTGGACACACGAACTCCTTTGCTCGGTGGTGTCGGTGGGCGGGGTGCGCGGCGGGCCGGGGACCGGCGTGGTCATCGCCAGGGCACCTGGTCGTGGTGCGGTCAGCTCACCTTCTTGACCAGGTCGGCCAGCTCCGCGAGTTCGGTGTCGTCCAGATCGGTCAGCGGGGCGCGCACCGGACCGGCCGGCCGGCCGATGACCTTCATGCCGGCCTTGACGATGCTCACCGCGTATCCAGCCTTGCGGGTGCGGATCGCGCAGTAGGGCAGCACGAACTCGGTGAGGTAGCGGTAGACCAGGTCGCGCTCGCCGGCGCGCACGGCCGCGTAGAAGCGCAGCGCGAACTCGGGGAGGAAGTTGTAGATGGCCGAGGAGTAGGTGGTCACCCCCATGTCGAGGTAGGGCAGGGCGTACATCTCGGCCGTGGGCAGGCCGCCGATGTAGGTCAACCGGTCGCCGAGCCGGGCGTAGACCCGGGTCATCAGCTCCAGGCTGCCCACGCCGTCCTTGAAGCCGACCAGGTTGGGGCAGTCCTCGGCGAGCGCGGCGACGGTGGTGTCCTGGTAGACCGCGTTGGCCCGGCTGTAGAGGATCACGCCGAGGTCGGTGGCGGCGCAGACGGCGCGCACGTGCGCGGCCAGGCCCTCCTGGGTGACCTCGGTCAGGTACGGCGGGAACAGCAGGATCCCGTGGGCGCCGGCGCGCTCGGCGGCGCGGGCCAGCTCCACCGCGGTGGCGGTGCCGTACCCGGCTGGGGCGATCACCGGGACACCCTCGGGTGCCTCCCGCACCGCGGCGGTGACCACCTGCTCCACCTCGGGCAGGGTGAGGGAGAAGAACTCGCCGGTCCCGCCGGCGGCGAACAGCCCGGCGGCGGAGAACTGGCCGAGCCAGCCGATGTTGTCCCGGTAGGCGGCCTCGTCGAAGGAGAGGTCGGCGCGGAAGTGGGTGACCGGGAAGGACAACAGGCCGGAGCCCAACTGCCTGGCGATCTCGCCTGGGGAATGCTGCGCCATCTACGGGCTCCTCACCTCGGTGCGCGCGTCCTCGCCCCACTCCACTGGGTCGCGGCCGGTCCGGTTCGACGACGCGCCGTCGCGAATACGTGCCCCGAGGCTAAAATCCCCGATCGATCCACGTCCAACATAATAATTGCATCCACTGATACAGGGAAAGTATCGATGTTCTCACTGACCCAGCTCACCAGCTTCGTGACCGTGGCCGAGGAACTGCACTTCGGCCGGGCCGCCGAGCGGCTGCGGATGACCCAGCCGCCGCTGAGCCGACAGATCCAGCTGCTGGAGAACGAACTGCGGGTCCGCCTGTTCGACCGCAGCAACCGGTCGGTCAAGCTGACCCACGCCGGCCGGACCTTCCTGGTCGAGGCGCGGCGACTGCTGCGCCAGGCCGAGCAGGCGGCCCTGGCCGCCCAGCAGGCCTCGGTGGGCGAGGCCGGGTCCATCACCATCGGCTTCACCGCGGGCAGCACCTACTCGGCGCTGGGCAGCCTGCTGCGGACCGCCCGAGGGGCCCTGCCCCGGGTGGAGGTCGTGCTCCGGGAGATGGTCACCATGGAGCAGTTCGAGGCGCTGTCCGAGGGCATCCTCGACCTGGGCATGGTGCGCCCACCCATCACCCGCCCCGACCTGGACAGCCGGGTGCTGGTGCGCGAGCCGCTGATCGCCGCCCTGCCCGTCGGACACCCGCTGACCGAGGTGCGGCCGTCGCTGAGCGTGACCCACTTCGACCGCCAGCCGCTGATCATGTACTCCCCGGTGGAGTCCCAGTACTTCTACAACCTGTTGATCAGCGTGTTCCGCGGCGCCGGGGTGACGCCGGTGTTCACCCAGTACCTCAGCCAGATCCACAGCGTGCTGGCGCTGGTCAACGACGGCTGGGGGGTGTCGCTGGTGCCGGCCGCGGCGGCGCAGCTGCAGTACCAGGGCGTCACCTTCCACCCGGTCGACCTGCCCGAGGCCAACCCGGTGGAACTCGACCTGGCGTGGCGCAGGAGCAACGACAACCCCGCGCTGGCCGCCCTGCTGCGCGCCCTGTGAGGGCCGGGCCGGGGCGATCAGCGGCCGACCCGACGATTCAAGGACGGTATCAGTAGATACAAAATTAAATCTGGACGTGCATCACACCAGAAACCTACGGTCAGTCCCCATCACACCTGTGGTGCCAGCACGGCGCAGCTAGGCGTAGCCGATCCCACTGGTCAAAGGAGACTGATCACGCCATGACCGCCCTCGACCGGGCCGCACCAGCCGCTCGAACCCCCAAGCCGGGCCGCGTCCGGTACTCGATCCTGGCGATGCTGTTCATCGTCACCACGGTCAACTACGCGGACCGCTCCACCATCTCCATCGCCGGTGACGCCATCCAGGCCGAACTCGGGATCAGCTCGGTCGCGCTCGGCTACGTCTTCTCCGCGTTCGGCTGGTCGTACCTGATCGCCCAGATCCCCGGCGGCTGGCTGCTGGACCGCTTCGGCTCCCGCAAGGTGTACTGCTGGGCGATCTTCCTGTGGTCGGCCTTCACCATGGCCCAGGGCGCGGTCGGCAACTTCAGCATGGGCACCGCGGTCGGCCTGCTCTTCCTGCTGCGCCTGCTCGTCGGACTGGCCGAGGGGCCGTCCTTCCCCGGCAACTCCAGGATCGTGGCCGCCTGGTTTCCCACCAGGGAGCGGGGCACCGCCGCGGCGATCTTCAACTCCGCGCAGTACTTCGCCACCGTGGTGTTCTCGCCGATCATGGGCTGGCTGGTGACCAACCTGGGCTGGGAGCACGTGTTCACCATCATCGGTGGCATCGGCGTGGTGCTCTCGCTGGTCTGGATGAAGGTCATCTACGCGCCGCGCAACCACCCGCGCCTCAAGCAGCCGGAGCTGGACCACATCATCGCCGGCGGCGCCGTGGTCGACATGGACCAGAAACGCGATCCCGGTGAGAAGACCGCGCCCCGCGGCGCGAACCTGCGCTACCTGCGCAAGCTGCTCACCAACCGGATGATGCTGGGCGTCTACATCGGACAGTACTTCATCAACACCCTCACCTGGTTCTTCCTCACCTGGTTCCCGGTCTACCTGGTGCAGGAGCGCGGCATGACGATCCTGGAGGCCGGCGTGGTCGCCTCGCTGCCGGCGCTGTGCGGGTTCGCCGGCGGCGTGCTCGGCGGCTTCCTCTCCGACTCGCTGCTGCGCCGCGGCCTGTCGCTGACCGCGGCCCGCAAGATCCCCATCGTCACCGGCCTGCTGCTGTCCACCAGCATCGTCATCTGCAACTACGTGGACGCCTCCTGGCTGGTCATCGGCTGCATGGCGCTGTCCTTCTTCGGCAAGGGGCTCGGTGCCCTGGGCTGGGCGGTGGTCGCCGACACCTCCCCCAAGGAGATCGCCGGGCTGAGCGGCGGCCTGTTCAACACCTTCGGCAGCCTGGCCGCGATCACCACCCCGATCATCATCGGCTACATCATCAACTCCACCGGCTCGTTCGAACTCGCCCTGGTCTTCGTCGGCGCCAGCGCGGTCATGGCCGTGGTGAGCTACCTGGTCATCGTGCGCGGCATCACCCGGCTCGACATCAGCGACCTGGACGACAAGCCCAGCGCGGTCGCCGCCTGACCGGTCGACCCGAGAAGCCGGCCCACACCATCCACAGTGGACGGGCCGGTTCCCCGGCGCTGAACCGCACGCGGCAGCGCCGCGCGGCCGACCCCGGGTGGTGCGCGGTTCAGTAGCGCCAGCGGAGCGCGGGCCAGAGCCGCGACCAGGGGGCGGTCGGCCCGGTGCACAGCGCGATCTCGGTGCCCTGCTCGTCGTTGGCCAGGCCGACGCCGTTGTCGTTCACCTGCGCCACCTCGCAGCCGGCCAGCGCGTCCCGCAGTGCGGGCGCCGCGCCGACACCGCCGACCAGCACCACCGGCCCGGTCCGCTCGTCCGGCGGTGGCCCCCAGTCCGCATAGGACATGTGCCCCGAGTACGGCGGCGGCAGCCCGTAGCGCGCGCCGTGGTGTTCGATCGCGCCGGCCTGACCGTAGTTCCTGGTGAGGATCACCGCCCCGGCCCGCTGGTCGGGCGGGATCCGCTGCCACACCCGTGCGACCGCCGCGGCCAGCTCCGGCCAGCCGACCTGTTCCCCCGCCTCCTTGTTCGCCGCGAGCACCGGGCCGGCCAGCCACGGGGCCGGCAGCACCGGCAGCCCGATCACCACGGATGCCCCCGCCGCCACCCCGGCCACCGCGCCGAGGGCCATTCGCGCGGCCGGGCGGCGGACGCGGGCCAGCCAGCGCACGGTCGGCTCGGCCCCGGCGGCCAGCAGCAGCACCAGCAGCGGCAGCGCGTAGTAGGGCTTCCCGCCGGACACCAGCACTTCCCCGCACAGGACCGGGTAGCTGACCGCGAGGCACCGGGCCCAGCGCAGCCCCGGGTCACGCCACAGCCGCACCAGACCGGCCAGCCACACCGGCACCAGCACCGGCGAGAGGTACACCAGCTGCATCGGCACGAACAGCGCCCGGTTCTCCGCGCCGTCCTCCGCGCTGATGCCGGCGGCCACCGCCAGCAGCGGGAACCCGTGCCCGGCCTGCCACACCACGACCGGCGCGGCGAGCAGGGCGGCCACCCCGACGCCGGCCAGCAGCCAGCCGCCGCGCAGCACGGCGCGCGGCCCGACCACGAGCAGCGCCACCCCCAGGGCGGACACCAGCAGCAGCACCAGCCACTTGTTGGCCAGCCCCACCCCGACGGCCGCCCCCACCGGCAGCCACCAGCGGGCATCACCGGTGCGCAGCAGGCGCAGCACCAGCAGCCCGATCACCACCCACACCAGCAGGTCCACCGTGGTGGTGGACAGCATGTGCGACACCGCCAGCACGAACGAGGACAGCGCGGTCGCCGCGGCCGCCAGCAGCTGCGCGCCCCACCCGCCACCCACCTCCCGGGCGACCAGGGCGACCACCACCACGGTGGCCGCCCCGATCAGGGTGGCCGCGACGCGCAACCCGCTCGGGGTGGCCCCGAACAGCGCGGTGGCGGCCCGGGCGAGCAGCGGCGTGATCGGCGGCTGGTCGACGTAGCCCCACGCCGGGTGCGCGCCCGCGGCCAGGAAGTACAGCTCGTCCCGGTGGAAGCCGTACCGCCCGGACAGCGCGGTGAGCACCGCGACCTGCGCGGCGACCACCAGGCCGACCGGCGTCAGCGCGAACCGGGGCAACCGGGCCGTGCGCCCGGTCCCCGCGGTGAGGGCAGCCCCGCTCATCCCGGCCTCCCGCCCGCCGGCGGCGGCCCGGCGGGTGGCCCGATCGTAGCCAGCCGACCCGGCCGGGACGGGCGGTTTCCCCCGGCGTGGCCACCGTGGAACGGCGCGGTCAACGACCGGGTGATCGGGGGCCACCCGGACCGCGTCGCTCAGCCGAGGTCCCCGTCGGCCGGCGTGGTGCTGCCCTGGTGGACGGCCGCGTGCACGCGGTCGCGCATGGCGTTCGCGTCCTGATCGGACAGTGTGCGGTGCAGGTGCCGCAGGGTGATCCGGACGAGCAGGTTCTTCTGGTCGGTGCGCGCGCCCAGCCGGGCCAGGGCGCGCTCGGGCAGGTCGGCACACGGTGTCTGCTGGAGGATCTCCACCGACTCCACGCAGTCGGCGTCCGCGCCGAGCGCCTCCCGAACCCGGTCGCCCAGGTCCTCGGTGTGGTCGTCGGCGCCGACGGCGATGGAGATGTCCCGGCGGATCGCCGGCATGGTGGACACGGGCCGGTAGCGGGTCAGGTCGCCCATCTGCTCGACCACGCCCGGATGGGTGGAGCGCAGCAGCCGGATGTCGGGAATGTCCTTGAGCAGCATGAGCATCCGGTCCAGCCCCAGGCCCAGGGCCAGGCCGCTCCACGAGTCGTCCAGCCCGGCCCGGGCCAGGACGGCGGGGTGGGCCAGGCCGCACTCGGCGACCTCGATCCACGCGCCGTCGCGCAGCACGTCCACCTGCCGGCCGGCCACGGTGTACGGGTGCGTTCGGGCCTCGCGCCGGTCGGTCGCGCCGGGCAGCAGCGCGCCCAGCACCGTGCTGATCATGTCGTCGAGATCGGCCTCGGTCAGGCGCGGCCGGCGGCGGGTGAGCCGCCACAGGTCGAGCTGGTGCGGGGTGCCGGTGTGCAGCCGGTCGATGGCGTCGCGGCGGTAGACGATTCCCGGACACACCAGCAGCACGTCGGCCGCGGGATCGCCGGCCAGCGTCCGCAGTGCCGCGGGGACCATCGCGCTGGAGTGGCTGCGCAGCACGCGCCCGTGGTCGACGTAGCGGGTGTAGCGCGCGTCGCGGGTGATGTCGCTGCGGTCGTAGCCCAGGTTGTCGTAGTTGTCCTCGACGGTGACGACGCGGTCGCCGCGCACCCACCGGACCTGGCACCTCCACCGCGCGGCCAGCGCGTCGACCACGCGGGTGAGGACGAGTTGGATCGCGTGGGGGCCGGCGGCGGGGTCGGTGAGGTCGCGCACGGACAGGTCGCGGGTGAGCTGGTCAGGGGTGAGCCAAGCGGACATGGCGGGTCTCCTGGGGCGAGCGAAGGGTGATCGGGACGAGGGCACTCCCCCTGACCCGATGGCTCGCCGGACGAGACCGGTCAGCGCGTCTGGCGTGGCACGACGTCGGCCCCGTGGCGCCCACGAGGGGCCAGGGGGCGGATAAATCGGCGCGCACGCGCGGCGTCTGCCACGGCGTCAGGGTAACAACGGGACACCCAATTAGCGAGCGCTTGCAATTGCTGTCGCCCACCATCCCCACCCGGGTCTGGGTGTCGCCGATGTGCCTGTGCTCGGCCGCCAACTGCTGCGCGAGCCCTCCTGGGGCGCGCCGCGCAGCAACTCGGCGGCACCGTGTCCACCCCCGACCAGTACGGCTACGCCATCAACCGGTGAGGCGGCCCCGGCGCGATCACCTCCAGCGCACCGGGCCGAACCCGGATGGTCGCCGGCAGGTCGGCGACGTGGTCGCCGTCGGCGTACAGCGCCAGCGGCCGGTTCGCCGACAGCGTGACCACCCGCCCGGTGCGCAGCCGGGTGCGCGGCCCATCCAGGTGACCGCCGGTGCGCGCCCGCAGCAGGGCGCGCGCCAGGGCGGGCCGGGAGGAGTCCCCCAGCGTCAACACGTCCAGCAGGCCGTCGTCCAGGACGGCCGTGGGCACGATGCGCACGCCGTTGCCGTACACCCCGGAATTGGCCACCACCACGGTGTGGCCGCGCACCCCGGTGCGCACGCCGTCGACCTCCACCGTGTAGTCGACCGGCCGCCAGGTGAGCAGGGTGCGGGCCGGGGCCAGCCGGTACAGCAGCGGGCCCGGCACCCAGCGCCGCCGGTTGATCACGTGGTTGGCCACCGAGTCGATGCCCGCGTACGCGTTGCCCACCACCACCTGGCCCGCGACCTCCAGCACGTCCACCCGGCGACCGACCCCGGACAGCAGCAGACCGGCCAGGGCCGCCGGGTCGCCGGGCAGGCGCAGGGCCCGAGCCAGGTCGTTGCCGCGGCCCGCCGGCACGATCGCCAGGGTCCCGTCGGCGGCCACCACACCGGCCGCGGCGTCCCGGACCAGCCCGTCACCGCCGACCGCGACCACCACATCACCCCGATGGGCGGCCTGTTCGGCCAGTTCGGTGGCGTGCGCGGCGCTGCGGGTCGGCACCTGCCGCACCACCGCACCTCGCGCCCGCAGCAGGTCGGCCAGTCGGGCCCAGATCAGCGCCGCCCGCCTGGTCCCGGAGATCGGGTTGACCAGTGCCGTGAACCCGCGCACGTCAGATCAGCACACCCGGGTTGAGCACGCCGGCCGGGTCCAGCGCGCGCTTGACCGCCCGCAGCAGGTCGGTCCCGAGCGGGCCGACCTGCTCGGCGTGGGCGGCGCGGTGATCAGTGCCCACCCCGTGGTGGTGGGTGACGGCCGCACCGCGGCGCAGGATGGCGGCGGTGGCCGCCTGCTTGGCCGCCGCCCACTGCGCGAGCGGGTCGTCGGCCTGGGCGCACACCACGGTGAAGTACAGCGAGGCCCCGGTCTCGTACACGTGCGAGATGTGGCAGAGCACGACGGCGGGGGTGCCCGCCTCGGCCAGCGCGGTGGTGAGCGCGTCGGTGACCGCCGCCCGCAGCGCCGGCAGCTCCGACCAGAACGCCGCCGTCTCCAGGGTCTCGGCCAGCGCGCCCGCGTCGAGCAGGGCGTCCCGCAGGTAGGGGGCCTGGTAGCGGCCGGAGCGCCAGGCCTCGCCCGGCTCCGGCCCCAGCGGTGTGCCACCCAGCTCGGCCAGCACCGCCGAGGCCGCGGCGCGCCTGGCCGCCACCTCGGCCGCCCCGCCCTCGTAGCCGGTGACGACCAGGCACCCACCCGGCCCGCCGGCCAGCGTGACCGCGGTCTCCAGCTCGTCGGACAGCCGCAGCACCGTGGGCAGCGGGCCGTCCTGGGCCAGGGCGCGCAGCGCGGTCGTGCCCGCCGCGAACGACGGGAACCGCCAGCCCTCGTACACCCGGCTCGCCGGCACCGGCCGCACCCGGACCCGCACCGAGGTGATCACGCCCAGGGCGCCCTCGGAGCCCAGCACGAGGTGGCGCAGGTCCGGTCCGGCCGCCGACTTCGGGGCGTGGCCCAGCGCGAGGGTGCCGCGCGGGGTGGCCAGCTCCAGCCCGACCACCATCTCGTCGAAGCGCCCGTAGCCCGCCGACGCCTGCCCGGCCGAGCGGGCCGCGGCGAAACCACCGATGCTGGCGCCCTGGAAGGACTGCGGGAAGTGCCCGAGGGTGAAGCCGCGCTCGTTGAGCAGCCGCTCGGCCACCGGGCCGCGCAGCCCGGCCTGCAGCGTGGCGGTGCGGGACACCTCGTCCAGCGCGACCAGCCGGCAGAGCCGGCGCACGTCCAGCGCGACCACCCCGGAAAAGCCCGCCCTGGCCGGGGTGAGCCCACCGACCACGGAGGTGCCCCCGGAGAACGGGACCACCGCGACGCGGTGCCGGGCGCACACCGCCAGCACGTCGACGACCTCGTCGTGCGTGCCCGGGAACACCACGGCGTCCGGGGCGTCGGCCACGTCCCCACGCCGCAGCCGCAGCAGGTCCGGGGTGGACCAGCCCCGGGTGTGCGCCAGCCGGTCCTCGGCCGCGGTGCTGACGTGCTCGGCCCCCACCGCCGCGGCGAGCGCGGACCGGGCCGCCTCGGGCAGCACCGCGGCCGGTAGCTGCACAGTGGACAGATCAACGGCCGGGCCGCGCGCACCCGGCCGCACGCCCAGGTGCCCCAGGGCGGCCCGGATCGCCTCGGGCAGGCCGGGCGGCGGGTTCGGGTTGCCCCACCGGTAGGGGTGCTGGTCGATCACGGACAGGTCGGGCTCGGTCACCGCGGTCCTCCACTCCCTCGCGCTGATACACTGTGGCACATGATGTCTCAGCGTCGCACCCCTGCGCTGGACGCCGCGGCGCGACCGGCCGAACCCGCCCGCGCCGCCAACGCCATCCCCGAGGACCGCATCCTCGACTGCGCGCACGACCTGCTGCTGGCCGTGGGGATGCGCGGACTCAACATGGCCGAGATCGCCCGCCGCGCCGGCATCTCCCGCGCCACCCTCTACCGGCGCTGGCCCAACGTCACCGCGCTGACCGCGGCCCTGGTCACCCGCGAGTTCGCCGCCGTGGTCGAGGCCAACATGCGCGACGACACCGGCACCGGACGCGAACGCCTGGTGCGCCTGGTCGTGCGGGTCGCCGGCGCGCTGCGCGACCACCCGCTGCTGCGCAAGATCGTCGACGTGGACCCGGAATTCCTGCTGCCCTACCTGCTGCACCGCCGCGGCCGCAGCACCAACCACCAGCTGGCCCTGCTGGAGGACAGCCTGCGCGCCGGCATCGCCGACGGGTCCGTCCGCCCCGGCGAGGTGGCGCCCCGCGCCAGGGCGGTGCTGCTCACCGCGTGGTCGTTCGTGCTCACCGGCCCGGTGCTGGCCAGCCCAGCGACTGGCCCAACACCGCCTGGCCCAGCACCGACCGGCGAGGTGTCCATCGAGGCACTGGACGCCGAACTGGCCGCCCTCCTCGACCGCTACCTCGCGCCGTGACCGCCCCCAGCGCCGCGCTCAACGCCGCCCGCCGCGCCCGCGACCTCGACGAACTCAGCCGGGGGCGACCCGTTGACGTGCTCGTGGTCGGCGGCGGCAGCACCGGCGCCGGCATCGCACTGGACGCCGCCTGCCGCGGCCTGTCCGTGGTGCTCGCCGAAAAGCACGACCTCGCCTTCGGCACCAGCCGGTGGAGTTCCAAACTCATCCACGGCGGACTGCGCTACCTGGCCAGCGGCCAACTCGGCATCGCCCGCGAGAGCGCGGTCGAACGCGGCATCCTGCTCACCCGCACCGCACCCCACCTGGTGCGGGCCCTGCCGCAACTGGTGCCCCTCACCCCCGCGGTGTCCCGGGCCAACGCGGCACTGGTCGGCGCCGGGTTCCTCGCCGGCGACCTGCTGCGCGCCACCGCGGGCACCCCCGGCCACGTCCTGCCACCACCCCGCCGCGTCAGCGCCACCGAGGTGCACCGCCACGCCCCCACCATCCGCACCGACCAACTGCGCGGCGGCCTGCTCAGCTGGGACGGCCAGGCGCACGACGACGCGCGGCTGGTCGTGGCCATCGCCCGCACCGCCGCCCGGCACGGCGCCCGCATCCTCACCCGCTGCGCCGCCGAACAGGTCACCGGCCGCGGCGCCGTGCTGCGCGACCAGCTCACCGGGCAGGCCATCAGCCTCGACGCCCGCGTGGTCATCAACGCGACCGGCGTGTGGGCCGGGCAGGTCGCGCCCGGCGTGGCACTGCGCCCGAGCCGAGGCACCCACCTCGTGCTGGCCCAGGACAGCTTCGGCGGACTGGCCGCCGGACTCACCGTGCCCGTACCCGGCGAACACAACCGGTTCGTGTTCGCGCTGCCCGCACCCGATCGCAGGGTGTACGTCGGACTCACCGACGAGCCCGCCCCCGGCCCGGTCCCCGACATCCCCCACGCCACACCCGCCGAGATCGACTTCCTGCTGGACACCATCAACGCGGTGCTGCGCACCCCGCTCAGCCACGCCGACGTGCTCGGCACCTTCTCCGGACTGCGCCCGCTGCTGGACACCGGCACCGGCCGCACCGCCGACCTCTCCCGCCGACACCAGGTGCACACCGCACCCGACGGCCTGGTCACCGTGGTCGGCGGGAAACTCACCACCTACCGGCGGATGGCCGAGGACGCGCTGGACGCCGCACTGCGCGCCGCCGGCATCCCGCACCGCCCGTGCCGCACCCACCGCCTCCCCCTGGTCGGCGCGGCCACCCGCGCACAGCTCGCCGCGATCGCCGCGCCCCGCCGGCTGGTGCGCCGCTACGGCACCGAGGCACCCGCCGTGCTCGCCCAGGCCCAGGGCGATCCACGACTGCTCGAACCCATCACCGAGGACACCGCGACCACCACGGCCGAACTGCTCTTCGCCATCCGGCACGAAGGCGCGCTGGACGAAGCCGACCTGCTCGACCGGCGCACCCGCATCGGACTCGTCCCCGCCGCCCGCACCCGCGCCCTGCCCGCCGCCCGCGCCGCCCTCGACCACGCCCTGCCCCACTGAACCCGACCAGCAGCGGCCGGCCAGTCGCCACACCGCCCCCACCGCACACCAGGGGCGCCGAAGCCGTCACCGACCCCGGCGCCCCTGGGCACACCCACACGTTCTAGTCCTGCTACCCCGTGGCCCGCACCAGGCTCAACGGACGCATGTCGGTCCAGTGCTCGGTGATGTAGTCAAGACAGGACTGCCGGTCGGTCTCGTTGAGCACGACCGACCAGCCGGCCGGCACCTCGGCGAACGACGGCCACAGCGAATGCTGGCCCTCGTCGTTGACCAGCACCACGAAGCTTCCGTCGGGGTCGTCAAACGGGTTGGTCATCGATCAGCAGCCTCCCTTGAGTCCACCGTGACGGCGTCCCGCCCATCTTGCCCTGCCAACACCGAACCGGACCGGGGAAATGCGGTCACCACCGAGGAAGCACCTGGACGGCGGCATGCCCCCGGCCCGCCGAGTCCGCTCACGCGGTCAGCGGCAGGTGGCCACCGCGGCCTGGTTGTCGCTGGTGCCCGCCAGCACGCCGGCATCGGTCAACGCCGAACCCGAGGCGCCCGCGCTGAAACCAACGGGTGGCGTGGCCACCGCCTGACCGTTCTGGAACAGCCGCTGGATCAACCCGTCCGGCACGCCCTGCCACCCGGTCACCAGCCCGTCGGCGTTGATCGCGTTCGCGCCGTAGCGCGGTCCCAGGTGCCACTGCACCGCACCGGACAGGTCCCAGACCACGATGCCCGCGTCCCTGCCACCGAACTCGGTGCCCAGCACGCGACCGTTGCGAATGCTCACCGGCGACGCCCAGGCCCCCGAGGCGACCGGCGGCAGCACCACGCTCTGGCCGGCCGCGTCCCACAGGCGAGCCTCGATCCGCACCCCCTCGGCCGAGTCCAGACCAACGGTGCCGATGACGTTGCCCGCGTCGTCGATGCCATTGGCCGACGCCTCGCTGCCCGCCGGCTTGGGCAGCAACCGGAACGAGCCCGGCTCGGCCGCCGGCCACACGATGATGTCCTCACCAGCCGTGCCGACGATGTCGCCGGCCGCGTTGACGTCCACGGCCTCCACCCAGTTCGCCCCGGCCGGCACGGGAAGGTCCTGGTAGCTCCCGTCGGCGAAGCGCACCGGGTGCCGCCCCAGCTCATCGCGGTAGTAGCCGACCGCGACACCAGCCTCGTTCAACGCGGTGACCGTGGTGGGCGCACCGTGCGCGGACCCCAGCACCCAAGGCGCCCCAGCCGCGTCCACGCTCCACACCACTGGCACTTCCGTGTCACCGTAGTCGTTGCTCACCGCACCGAACACGTGCCCGGCGTGGTCGGTTCCCCTGGCGTACTGCTGGGCGAACCCCTCGACCTCGGGCAACCGCTGAACCGTCCAGGCGCAGTCCGCCGACACCGGAGCGGCCTGGGCCGTGACCGGGTACAGCCCGAGGGCGAGGGCAACCACGGCGGCCCCGGCGAGCCGACGGCTGGTGATGACGCGCATTCACGCTCCCTACTCGATCGATATTCCACCTCGACCCTAATCAGGAGTCGATCGCCGTCGACGTCCTTCCGCCCACGCGATCACCGCCGCCCGGAGCAGCAACACCACCGCGCGTCCGGACACCGGGCGCGCGTTCACGCCCGGCCACCCCGACCGGGCGGACACCGACCGGCACGTCACCCAGACGAGCGATCCGGAGCGGGTGCCGGGCACCGGCCGCGCGGTTGACACTGCTTGCATGTCCGGCGCTGACCTGCCCCCGCCCGAGCACCCCATCGACACCGAGGCGTTCTTCTCCCGGTGGCCGACGGGTGCGGAAACCATCGAGCTGTGGAACGGCTGCCCCTACTTCGCCGGCGACTTCGACGAGCGCGACGTCGCCGTTGCCCAACGGGCCTTCCCCGGCCGGGAAGTCGTGCTCGCCGACGGCGCCATCATCATCTGCCCGGCCGGCCAACCCGACCGATACCGGCAACACGACCACGGCTTCTCACACCGGTGACCGGCGCGCCACCGGCAACCAGCACCAGCACGACACCACCGACCACAGTGGACACACCACCGACTCACTGGCGCCTGTGCACCACCTTCACGCGCGCCGCAAGCAGAACCAGCTCCACGGAGCCACTGACCCCAAGCCCACAGTGGACGGTCACCCCCGAACCCGACCGTCCACCGTGGATCAGTTCCAGCGGGCCAGGCACGCGCAGTCGTCGTCCACCTGGCGGCAGACCACGACCAGTTCGTGCCGAACCACCTCAGCCCGCAGGCACTCCAGGTCCGTGCACTCCAACGTGCCGTCGACGTGCACCACCAGGGTGCCGTGACAGTGGTCCACGCCGTGCCGGCAGCCAGGGCAGTGCACGCTCACGACGCCCGCCCGGACGCGCTCGCCTGCCCCACCGCGGCGGCCAACTCGTCCCGGTTCATCCGCGACCGGCCGGGAATCTCCAGTTTCCGGGCCATCCGGTCCAACTCCGCCTTGCTCATCGCCGCGACATCGCGAACCGCCCCAGCCTCACCACCGCGCTTGCGCCCGGCAGCCGGCCGCCGAGCCGACTCGGGCGAGCGCCGGCGCGCCGTCCTGGCCCCCGTGCGCTCCGTGCCTCGGCGCTGCCCGCCGTGTTGCTCCCGGGTGCGCTCCACACTGCGGCGCAACGCCTCCAGCAGATCGGTCACCTCGGTCGGCTCGGGTGGGCCGCTCTCCGCGACGACCTCCCGCCCCTCCCGCTTGTCCTCGATCAACTTGGCGACCCGCTCGGAGTAGGTGTCCTGGAACTCCTCCGGGTGCCACGGTCCGCTCATCGACCGCACCAGGGCCGTGGCCATGTCGAGTTCCCGGCCACGCGCCTTCGCGTCGTCCTCGGGCAGGTTGGTCAACTGCTCGTGCGGATCGCGGATCTCGTCGGCGAAGTGCATGGTCTGCAGCGCCAGCACACCCCGGTCGGCGCGCAGCGCGGTGAGGTACTCCTTGCCGCGCATCACGAACGTGGCGATGCCCACCCGGTTGTCCGCTTCCATGGCCTGCGCCAGCAGGCTGTAGGCGCGGACGTAGTCCGGTTTGGCCGGAGCCAGCCAGTAGGTCCGCTCGAAGAAGACCGGATCGATCTCGTCCAGGTCGACGAACACCGAGATGTCGATGGACCGGGAGCGGCCCGGCGCGATGTCCTCCAGTTCCTGGGGCTCCACCACCACGTACTGGCCGCCGCCCACGTCGTGGCCCTTGACGATGTCCTGGTAGGCGACCTCGTCACCGGTGCGCTCGTTGACCCGCTTGTAGCGGATCCGGTCCGACGTGCCCCGCTGGAACTGGTTGAAGTGCACGGTGTGATCCTCGGTGGCGCTGAACAGGCCCACCGGGATGGTGACCAGGCCGAAGCTGATCGACCCCGTCCAGATCGCTCGCGCCATGCCGCTGCCCTCCTCGTTCCAGCCCGCCCGTCCTACATACCCACTGCTCACCGCGGTTGAACCGGTTTTCCGTCACTGATCGACCGGACGCGCCCGCTTTCGCCGGACAGGCGGCTCGGAGGACTGTTTTTTGTCCACACTGAAGCAATAGTGAATTAATTTCACAAATTTTGCGCGGGCACCCGGTGCCAGCGGTTCCCACGCGGCGAGTCGGCCCGCTAGCGCCGGCCTGCCCGGGGCCGCACGACACGCGCTCGGTCGCCGTCCCCTCCGCCACGCACGCCCGCACGACCACTGACCGCACCAGCCCGCACCGCCTCGGCCGGTGCGGGCACCGGTCACCTGGCGAACAGGCCGACCAGGGTGCCGCTGCCGATCTGGTGGCTGCGGACCGCGGCGCTCACCTGGTCGGCCGGGGTGTTCTGGTCCAGGCCCAGTGGCGTGTCCACGGCGCGCAGCCGGAACACGTAGCGGTGCGGGCTGTCGCCGATCGGCGGCCGGGGGCCGCCCCAGCCGCGCTCCCCGTAGTCGTTGTGGCCCACCACCGCGCCCTCCGGGACCTGGCCCTCGGGCATCCCGGTCACCGTCGGCGGGATGCCGCTGACCAGCCAGTGGATGAACGAGCCGCCGGGCGCGTCCACGTCCTCGCAGACCAGCACGAGTTCCGCGGTCCCGTCGGGCACGGTCGTCCACTCCAGTGGCGGCGAGACGTTGCCGCCGTCCCAGGAGCAGCGCTCCGGGATGAAGGCGTGGTCGTTGAACCCCGAACTGCGCAGGGTGATGCCGCCCGGCGCGGGCGACGCGGGTTCGTCCAGCGACGGGGAGCCGCGGCTGGTTCCCCGGACCCCGCGCGGGCCGCCCGCCCGCTCGTCGTCCGGACGCCTCGGCGGGTGCTCCTGCTCAAGCTCGGCGTTGGCCTCCTCGTCGGCCCGCTGGTCGGGTATGCCGTGCTTCTCGTGGTCCGAGCGCAGCCGGGTCCGTCGCACGTCGTAGCCGTGACTGCCCGGGTCTGGCATGAGCCCACTCCTCACTGCCGGTGTCCTCCTGGTTTAGCCAGGCGTGCCCGGCCAGGGCGATCGGCAAACCTCGGCGCCGAGCCCGGTGCTACCTCGGGGCCAGCGCGGCGAGGCCGAACAGGTCGAACAACTGCTGCTGGGTGGCGTCTCGGCTGGTCAGCAGGTGCCGGGTGGGTGGGCGACCACCGGTGGACGGGTAGCGCAGCACGGTCTCGCCCAGCTGGGCGAGCTGCTCCAGCAGCTCCCGCACGGACAGGTCGAGGCCGGCCCGGTCCGCCTCCCGGCGCATCAGGTGGGTGACCGCGGTGGTCAGCATGGTCACCAGCGTGTGCACCGCGATCCGCTGGTCGGTCCAGTGCGCGCCCGGCGTGGGTGCGGCGACGAAGCCGCCGTTGAGCATCCGGAACGTGGAGTCGAGGTGGTAGCGCGCCCGGTGCGCGGTGATCACGTCGGCCACCGGCCAGTCGTCGTGGTTGGTGACCAGCAGCTGCTTGCCGAAGAACTCCTCGCCCAGCCGGGCCAGCGCGGCCTGGTCGATCCGCCAGTCCAGGGAGTCACCGGTGAGCCGCGCGGTGAGCACCCGGTCCACCCAGCGCACCCGGGTGATCCGGGCGATCTCGGTGCGCAGCTGGTCGCGGGGCCGGCGGTTGCGGCCCTCGGCGAGCGCCCTGGCCAGCCCGTCGAGCTGGCGGGTGGCGCTGCTCAGCGCCTGCGCGAGGCCACGGGCCTGCGCCGCGTGCAGCCGGGCCGAGTGGGTCAGCACCACCCGCCGCCGCACCCCGAACACGCTGGCCCGGGTGTCCAGCGCGGTCAGCCCGGCGAACCGGTCCGGGTCCACCGGCGTGCGCGCCGAGGCGGGTCTGGCCAGCAGCTCCGGGTGGTCGCCGAGCGGCAGCGCGCCCACGAACCGCTGGTCGGCGTCCAGGTCCAGTTGCGCGTGCTGGCTGGCGTCGAACACCAGCGTGCCGGAGGTCTCCCCGACCGCGGCCCGGTGCCGGGTGGCCAGCCGCTCGGCGACCGCGCCGAACGGCACCAGGCCCGGGCTGTCCCGCCGGTAGGCGTGCCAGGTCAACGGGATGGCCCCGTCCCTGGTGACCAGCACGGTCAGCCCGGTCGGGGTCGCCGCCGCGGTCTCGGTCTCCGCGTAGGTGGCGAACCCCGGCACGTCCACCGTGAGGGTGCTGGGCCGCGCCGGGCCCAGCCACCGCCACACCGACGCGGCCACCGCCTGCTCGACGCGGTCCAGGTGCGCCCCGGTGAGCCGGGCGGTCGCCCGCCAGAACAGCTCGTCGCGCACGGCGTCCGCGGGCGGTCGGGGCCGCACGAAACGCCGGGCGGCGGTGTTCGCCCACCACTCGGCGAGGCTCGTGGCCGGCGCGGTCGCCCGGTGCAGCACGGCGAGGGCGAGGTAGTTGCCCACCGACACCCGCCCTCTGCCCCGCCCCACCACCTCGTCGACCACGCGCGCCAGCTGGAGCCGCTCCAGCGTGGCCCAGACCGCGGCGACATCCCCGAAGGACAGCTGCCTGGTGCTCGCCGGCACGGCGCCGGCGCCGTCCAGTGCGGCGACGATGTCCTCGGCCGACCCCAGGTAGCGCTGCGCCACGATCCGGGGGCGGCCGTCCACCCGCCCGGACTCCACCAGGTAGTAGTACGTCCGCCCGTTCACCCGCTTGCCGATCACCGACGCCACACTTTAGGTAATACGCGTCCAGGGGTGCTGCCGACAACCGACCGGCACCGGTTGACCAGCCACGACGGTGGCGAGGCTTGACCTGATCGGTGGAGTCGCCGGAAACGGTGATGGGGCAGGCGATCCGCGCCGACCTACGGTTCTGGCATGGCTCTCGCTGACCCGCAGGACCGTCCGACCGCCTCCGCCATGCGCCGGGCCCTGGCCAGGGCCCGGGACGGCAAGTCACTCGACCCGGCCGAGGCGGGCGTGCTGCTGCACGCGCGCGACAACGACCTCGCGACCCTGTCCGAACACGCGTCCCGGGTCCGCGACGCCGGACTGGCCGCGGTGGGCCGACCGGGCGTCATCACCTACAGCCGCAAGGTGTTCATCCCGCTGACCAGGCTGTGCCGGGACCGCTGCGGCTACTGCACGTTCGCCACGGTTCCCGGGCGGCTGGACGCGCCCTTCCTGACCCCCGACGAGGTGCTGGAGATCGCCAGCCAGGGCGCGGCACTGGGCTGCAAGGAAGCCCTGTTCACCCTCGGGGACCGACCGGAGGACCGCTGGACGGCGGCCCGCGAGTGGCTGGACGCCCACGGCTACGACGACACCCTGTCCTACGTGCGGGCCATGGCCATCCTGGTGCTGGAGCGGACCGGGCTGCTGCCCCACCTCAACCCCGGTGTGCTCAGCTGGCAGGACCTGCAGCGGCTCAAGCCGGTGGCACCGTCCATGGGCATGATGCTGGAGACCACCGCGCGCCGGCTGTTCACCGAGCGGGGCGCGCCGCACTACGGCTCCCCGGACAAGGACCCCGAGGTGCGGCTGCGGGTGCTGGACGACGCCGGCCGCAGCGCGGTGCCGTTCACCACGGGCATCCTGATCGGGATCGGCGAGACCCACGCCGAGCGCGCCGACGCGCTGTTCGCCATCCGCCGGGTGGCCAGGGCCTACGGCGGCATCCAGGAAGTCATCGTGCAGAACTTCCGGGCCAAGCCGGACACCAGGATGCGCGCCACGCCCGACGCGGACCTCCAGGAGCTGGCCGCCACCATCGCGGTGGCCCGGCTGGTGCTCGGGCCGAAGACGCGGATCCAGGCGCCACCGAACCTGATCGGGCAGCAGTACGAGCTGATGGTGCGGGCCGGCATCGACGACTGGGGTGGGGTGTCGCCGCTCACCCCGGACCACGTCAACCCGGAACGCGCCTGGCCGGCCATTGCCGAACTGGACCGGCAGACCTCGGCGGCCGGCTACCGGTTGGCCGAGCGGCTGACCATCTACCCGGAGTACGTGCTGGCCGGTGAGCCGTGGCTGGACCCCCGGGTGGCCGGGCACGTGGCCGCGCTGGCCGACCCGGCCACCGGCCTGGCCCGCACCGACGTCGTCGTGCGGGGGATGCCGTGGCAGGAACCCGACGGCGGCTGGCAGCAGGCCGGCTCCGGCCGCACCGAACTGCACGTCGAGGTGGACACCACCGGACGCGGTCAGGACCGGCGCGGCGACTTCGACTCGGTGTACGGGGACTGGACCGAGCTGGCCACCAGGCTGCCGTCCGCCCCGCGCCGGATGGACACCGACATCGCGGCGGCGCTGCGCCGGGCCGAGCGCGATCCGGCCGGACTGTCCGATGAGGACGCGCTGGCGCTGCTGCACGCCGACGGGTCCGAACTGGACGCGCTGGCCGAGATCGCCGACGGGCTGCGGGCGGACGCGGTGGGCGACGACGTGACCTTCGTGGTCACCCGCAACATCAACTTCACCAACGTCTGCTACACCGGCTGCCGGTTCTGCGCGTTCGCCCAGCGGCGCACCGACGCCGACGCCTACACCCTGTCCCTGGCCCAGGTGGGTGACCGGGTGGACCAGGCGTGGCAGGCGGGCGCGACGGAGGTCTGCATGCAGGGCGGCATCCACCCGGACATGCCGGGGACGGCCTACTTCGACCTGGCCCGGGAGGTCAAGCGCCGCCAGCCCGGGATCCACCTGCACTCCTACAGCCCGATGGAGGTGGTCAACGGCGCCTCGCGGACGAACCTGTCCATCCGGGACTGGTTGGTCCAGGCACGCGAGGCCGGTGTGGACTCGCTGCCCGGAACGGCCGCGGAGATCCTGGACGACGACGTCCGCTGGGTGCTCACCAAGGGCAAGCTGCCGACGTCGAGCTGGGTCGAGGTGATCACCACCGCGCACGAACTCGGCATTCCCACCACGTCGACCATGATGTACGGGCACGTGGACACCCCGGCCCACTGGGTGGGCCACCTCAAGCTGATCGCCGACCTGCAGCGGCGGGGCATGGAACGGCACGGCCGGCGCGGGTTCACCGAGTTCGTGCCGCTGCCGTTCATCCACCAGAGCGCGCCCATCTACCTCGCGGGGCTGGCCCGGCCGGGCCCGACCGTGCGGGAGAACCGGGCCGTGCACGCGCTGGCGCGGCTGCTGCTGCACGGACTGATCGACAACATCCAGTGCTCCTGGGTGAAGCTGGGTGAGCAGACCTGCCGCGCGGTGCTGCGCGGTGGGGTGAACGACCTGGGCGGCACCCTGATGGAGGAGACCATCAGCCGGATGGCCGGGGCGAACAACGGCTCCTACAAGACGATCAGCGGATTGGCGTCCATTGTGGAGCCACTGGGTCGACCGCTGCGGCAGCGCACCACCACCTACGGCACGCCCGACGCCGAGCGCGTTGCCGCCGCGCTGGCCAGCGACGGTGTGGCCAGTGCCGTGCGCAACCCGCTGCCGATCGTGGGCTGACCCGCGCGGGCGAGTCCGCGGACAGCGGGGGGAGGTGGACGGTTAGCCGGCCCCGGACGGGGAAAGCCCCTGGTGGTCTGATCGGTCCAGTGTGGACCGCGGCCTGTCGTGTCCCCGCACTGAGGGAGTTCACGTTGAAGGTCTTGATCACCGGTGGGGCGGGCTACATCGGTAGCACGATCGGCTCGGCACTGCTGGACCGGGGCATCACCCCGGTCGTCCTGGACAACCTGACCACGGGCAGTGCCGAGTTCACCCGCGGCCGCACGTTCTACCGCGGTGACATCGCCGATCCGGCACTGCTGGACCGGGTGTTCGCCGAACACCCGGACATCCACGCCACCGTGCACTGCGCCGCGCTGACCGTGGTGCCGGAGTCGGTGGCCCACCCGTTGCGCTGCTACGAGGAGAACGTCGCCAAGTCGGTGGAGCTGCTGCGCAACCTGATCCGCAACGGCTGCGGCCGGCTGCTGTTCAGCTCCTCGGCCTCGATCTACCAGCCGGGTGAGGACTTCTCCGTGGACGAGACCTCCCCGGTGCGGCCGACCAGCCCGTACGCGCGCAGCAAGGCCATGATCGAGCAGGTGCTCGCCGACGCCGCGGCCGGCGGGGAGGTCACCGCGCTGTCGCTGCGCTACTTCAACCCGGTCGGCGCGGATCCTCGGCTGCGCTCCGGCTGCCAGCAGCCCAACCCGAGCCACGTCCTGGGCAAGCTGATCAGCGCGTGGGAGCGCGGCGGCACCTTCCAGCTCACCGGCGTGGACTGGCCCACCCCGGACGGCACCGGCATCCGCGACTACATCCACGTGTGGGACCTGGCCAGGGCCCACGTGCACGCCCTGCTGCGCTTCGACGAGGCCGTGTCCGCCAGCCAGGAACCCGGCTACCAGGTGGTCAACCTGGGCACCGGGCGTCCCACCACCGTCCGCGAACTGGTGCGGACCTTCACCGCGGTGGCCGGCACCCCGCTGGCGACCGAGGAGGTGGCGGCCCGGCCCGGCGACACCGTGGGCGCCTACACCCGCACCGAGCGGGCCCGGCGGCTGCTGGGGTGGCGGTGTGAGCACACCCTGGCCGACGCCATCCGCGACGCCCTGCGCTGGCGGGCCCGCTGGCACGGGCGCCACAACCCCCGTGCGGGGCAGCCCCTGCTGGCCGAGGCGGTGTCCCCAGCCGGCGAAGCGCCCTGACCTGCCCTACGGTGCGGTGGTGGGCAAACTGCATCCGTCCCTGGACCGGGTTCTCGACGCGCACACCCACCTGTCCGGCAGTGACAGCGGGGAAAGCCCCGACGCCATCGTGTCCACAATGGATGACGCGGGGGTGGACAAGGCGTTCGTGTTCGCACCGCTGCTCAACACCCGCTCCTGGCAGCTGGACGAGGACGACCTCGAACACATCCAGACGCACAACGACTACTGCGCGGACATCTGCAGCGCGGCGCCGGAGCGGCTGTACGGCTTCTGCGTGCTCAACCCGACGCCGTCGCTGGGCGGCGGTGACAAGCACCAGGCCGTGTCGCTGATGGTGGAGGAACTGCACCGCTGCTACCACGATCTCGGGCTGCGCGGCGTCAAGATGGTGCCTTCGGGCTGGTATCCCAACGACCCCGCCATGCTGCCGCTGTACGAGGCGATCGCCAACGCCCACATGTACACCGTCTTCCACGTCGGGATCTTCCTGGACGCCAAGGAGGGCAGCTTCTGCCGGCCGGCGTTCTACGAACAGGTGCACCAGGTGTCGACGATGCGCGTGCAGCTCGCCCACCTGGGCTGGCCCTGGGTGGACGAGACCCTCGCGGTGCTCGCCCAGGAGAAGATGACCCACGGTTCGGACCCGGCGCGGTGGCAGATGCGCGCCGACGTGTCCTTCGGGCCCCCGGACGACTGGCAGCTGTCCAGTTGGGAGCGTGCGCTCACCAGCGTCGAGCCGCAGCGGCTGATCTACGGCTCGGACGGGTTCTGGCCGATGGAGGCGGACCGGTACGTGCAGGCGCACCTGCTTCCCCAGCTGGGCGTGTTCGAGACCGCGGCCACCCTCGGTCACGTCGCCGAGGAGGGTACGGACGAGCGGCACCAGCTGCGGCAGCAGATCTTCTTCGACAACGCGTGGAGCCACTGGTGCAACGCGGTGCGCGAGCCCCAGGCACCGCGCCGGGCGGGGCGAACGATCAGCACCCCCCAGGCCGCGCAGAAGGCACACTGAGGCCGCGATGAGCGCCCGCCGGTTGCTGTTCGTCGCCGACTCCCTGGACGTGGGGGGCGCCGAGCGGGTGCTGGTCGGGCTGGCCGGCTCCCTGACCAGGCGGGGCCACCAGGTCACCATCGCCGCCTCGGTGGGCGGCAGCCTGGTCGACGAGGCCCGGCGCGTCGGGGCGGACGTGCGCGTCCTCGGCCAGCAGTTGGTCAAGCGCCGCGTCGACCTGGCCTTCGCCAACGGCCTGCGCGCACTGCTGCACCAGCGCCCGGTCGACCTCGTGCACACGCACATGTACGCCAGTTCGATCGCGGCGGTCCTGGCCACCCTGTCGTCCGGGCCACCCGTGGTGGTGCACGAGCACAGCGAGGCCGGGTGGCGCGGCGCGCGGGAACGGGCGATCTGCCAGTGGGCCTACCGCCGGGTGGGCGCGGTGATCGGCGTGTCCGAGCAGATCCGGCGCCGACTGCTCGACGTCGACCGGGTGCCACCGGACAAGGTGCACGTGGTGCGCAACAGCCTGCCGGCGCTCACCCCGCCGGCGGCGGGCGCGCCGCTGCCCCGCCCGGCCGGCCCGCTCGTGGGCGTGGTGGCGCGGCTGCAACCGGAAAAGGGCGTTCAGGTGTTCCTGCGGGCGGCGGCACGCCTCGCGGCCCGGTTCCCCACCGCCGGTTTCGTGGTCGTCGGGGAGGGCCGGCAGCGCGCGGCCCTGGAACGGCTGGCCGCCGATCTGCGGGTTCCGGTCACCTTCCTCGGTTTCCGCGCCGACGCGCCGGCCCTGGTCGCCCAACTCGACCTGCTGGTGGTCCCGTCGTTCAGCGAGGGCACGCCACTGGTCGTGCTGGAGGCGATGGCCGCCGGGGTCCCGCTCGTGGCCACCGCCGTGGGCGGCATCCCCTCGCAGGTCCGGCACGAGGTGCACGCGTTGCTGGTGCCGCCGGGCGACGAGGTGGCGTTGGCCGAGGCGGGTGCGCGGCTGCTCGGTGACCGCGCGCTCGCCACCCGGCTCGGCGCCGCGGCCAGGCTGCGGTGGCGGCGCGAGTTCAGCGGCGTGGCCATTCCCGAACTGGTCGAGGGGATATACGACAGCGTGTTGGACTCCTGGACACGGCGGGCGGCACTGCGATGAGCCAACGGGACGATCGGATGGGCACCGGCGCCGGCGGAACGGCGCAGGTGGTGGTGCGGCGGGCCACCGAAGGCGACGTGGCCGCGATCCTCGACCTGCTCACCGAGTACGACCAGCCGCGGTCGTACTTCGCGCCGTGGTACGAGGCGGATCCCAGCTACCGGCCGGAGCAGTCCTGGGTGGTGGCCGAGGACGGCGCGCTCGCCGCGCACGTGCGGCTGTACGAGCGGACGCTGCTCGTCAGCGGCGCACCGATGCGCACCGCCGGCGTCGGCAACGTGATCACCGTCAAACACGCCAGGGGACGTGGTTACGCGAGTCGGGTGATGCGGGCCGCGCTGGACGCCGCGACCGCCGCCGGGCACGCCTACTCGCTGCTGTGGACCCACCTGCCTGACCTGTACGCGCGCTACGGGTTCGGGCCGGTGCCCGAAGAAGCGGTGACGGCCACCGCCGACCCCGACACCGGCGCCGGTGGCACGCGGGTGCGCGCCGCGGTGGCGGACGACCTGCCGGCCGTCCTGGCGCTGCGCTGCCTGCGCAACGCCGACCGCAGTGGCCCCAGCATCCTCGACCTGGAACTGTTCCAGGCCGCGCGGCAGTGGCTCGGCGACGAGATCCTCGTCGCGGAAGAACACCTCGCAGAACAACACGTCGCGGAACAACCCCAGCAACGGCCGAGGGCGCAGACCGGGGAACCCGGTGGCCAGCAGGCGCCAGCGGCGGGCGCGCTCACCGGCTACGTCCGCTACCGTCCCGGGACCGAGCGGGTGGAGATCCTGGAACTCGGGGTCGACCCGAGGGACGCCGAGACCGGCCGCGCCCTGTTGGCCGCCGCGGCGCGGCCCACCCAGGGTCGGCTGCGCGCCGTGCTCCCGCGCACGCTGCGGCCCCTGCTGGACCCGTGGTCGGCCAGCGACACCAGCACGACGGGGCTGATGGGGCGTCCGCTGTCCGCGCCGGCACTGGCGAACGCGCTCAGCCACGTCTGGCCGGCACGGCTGGCGCGGGCCGGCTGGCAGCAGGCCAGGGTGCCGCTGGCCATGGCCGACCGCGGCGTCACGCTGCGGGTCACCGACGCGGCGGTCACCGCGGAACCCACCCTGCCGGAGTCCTCACCCATGCCCCACCCGGCCGAGCCCTCGGCCGCCGCGCCCGAGGACACCCGTCCACTCACCGGCGAGCAACTGAGCTGCCTGCTGCTGCGCGGCCACGACGCCGCCACCGCACGGCTGGTCGCCGACCGGCGGGACCGGGACGTGCTCGCCGCGCTGTGCCCGGAACAGGACTTCGTGATCTGGCCCGCCGAGCAGTTCTGACCCGCCCCGAGCGGTTCTGCCCTCCGCACTTCCGAGGGTCCCGCGCTCCCGGGGGTCCCGCACTCCCGAGGGCGGACGGCCAGCGGCCACACCGCACGCGGTGACCACAGTGGACCGTCCGCCCCGGCCCTCAGTGCTCCTCCCCTCCTCAGTGCTCCTCCCCGGCGCGCAGGAACGCCTCCAGTTCCTCCCTGGCCACCTCGTCCGGCCGCTGCACCGGAGGACTCTTCATGAGGTAGCTCGACGCGGACAGCACCGGACCGCCGATACCGCGGTCCTTGGCGATCTTGGCCAGGCGCACCGCGTCGATGATGATGCCCGCGGAGTTCGGCGAGTCCCAGACCTCCAGCTTGTACTCCAGGTTCAGCGGCACGTCGCCGAACGCCCGCCCCTCCAGCCGGACGTAGGCCCACTTGCGGTCGTCCAGCCACGGCACGTAGTCGGATGGTCCGATGTGGACGTTGCGGGCGCCGAGTTCGCGGTGCAGGTTGCTGGTCACCGCCCTGGTCTTGGAGATCTTCTTGGACTCCAGCCGCTCCAGCTCCTTCATGTTCAGGAAGTCCATGTTCCCGCCCACGTTGAGCTGCATGGTGCGGTCCAGCTGCACGCCGCGGTCCTCGAACAGCTTGGCCAGCACCCGGTGCGTGATGGTCGCGCCCACCTGGCTCTTGACGTCGTCGCCGATGATGGGCACGCCGGCGGCGGTGAACTTGCGCGCCCAGACCGGGTCGGAGGCGATGAACACCGGCAGCGCGTTGACGAACGCCACGCCAGCGCGCAGCGCGCACTGCGCGTAGAACTTCACCGCGGACTCCGATCCCACCGGCAGGTAGCAGACCAGCACGTCGGCCCGTGTCTCGCGCAGCGCGGTGACCACGTCCACCGGGGCCGTCTCGGACTCGCTGATCGTCTCGCTGTAGTAGCGGCCGAGCCCGTCCAGGGTGTGCCCGCGCTGCACGGTGACCCCGGTCGGCGGCACATCCGCGATCTTGATGGTGTTGTTCTCGCTGGACACGATCGCGACGCTGAGGTCGAAGCCGACCTTCTTGGCGTCCACGTCGAACGCGGCGACCACGTCGATGTCTCTCACGTGGTAGGGCCCGAGCCTGACGTGCATCAGGCCGGGAACGCGAGCTGTCTCCTCGGCGTCGGCGTAGTACACCAGGCCCTGCACGAACGACGAGGCGCAGTTGCCGACGCCCGCGATCGCCACCCGCACCGCGCCCCTGTTGTCCGAGGCAATGTCCTCAGCCATGGTCGCCCTTCTCCTTTAGCAATCAGGTGGAGCCTTCTGTTCGTGGAGCTACCAGGCTGATGGCGGACACGCTCTTCCCGACCGGCCGGAAACTGGTCTCGGTACCGGGCGGTCCCCGGCGCCGGCGATCCCCAGTGGACACTCCCCAGTGGACAGACTCGCCGTGCCGGGCGATCCGGAGCGGCTGCCGCGCCGTGGGCTCAGTTCCCTGATAACTCGAACGGAAGCTACCCGGGGCCGGAACCGGTAAACGGGCGGTGCGCCGGGGGCTACCCCGCGCCTCGACGCGAGCCGGCCAGGACGAGCGGCAAACCACCCGGCCGAGGTAGGGCGGCGGGTTCAGACGTCGATGGTCGCCGTCCCCGTCCAGCCCCGCTCGTCCCGGGCCATCCGCAGGCCGTGCAGGGTCACCGCCTTGGGCACGGCGCCGGTCACGTCGAGGGCGTCGACGGGGGTGACGGCCATGCGCAGCCGCGGCCCGCGCGCCCCGCGGTCGACGGCCACGTCCAGCGGGACCACGCCCTCGGTGTCGAGCAGGTAGATGACCTCGTCGAGCACGGCCACCAGGGCGTCCTCGGCGCTGTCCGCGGTCAGGTCGGACTCCACGACGCGCTGGGCCGACGCGCCGGCGGTGTCGGCGAAGCTGTCGACCAGCGCGGCCACCGCCTCGGCCAGGCACTCCTGTTCGGTCGGCGCCCACGCCTGGATGCGGATGTCCGCGGTGTGCGGCAGGCCGCGGTGGCCGCGCGGAGGGCGGTCGGCCGTCATCCCTTCACCACTCCCAGTGGCCGCAGCCGCGCGATGGTGCGGCACAGCCCGGCGCCCTCGGCGGTGGCCACCACTTCGGACACGTCCTTGTAGGCCACGGGTGCCTCCTCGACCAGACCCCGGCGCGACGCGCCGCGCACCGCGATGCCCTGCTGGCCGAGTTCCCGCAGCAGGTTGTTCGCCCGCACCGTCTTGGCCGCCTGGTGGCGGCTCTGCACCCGGCCGGCGCCGTGGCAGGTCGAGTGGAACGCACCGCCGCCGGGCACACCGGCCAGCACGTAGGAGGCGGTGCCCATGGAACCGGGGATGAGCACCGGCTGTCCGGCCGCGCTCAGGTCGGCCGGCAGTGCGCGGTGGCCGGGGGGCAGCGCCCTGGTCGCGCCCTTGCGGTGCACGCACAGCGTGCGCCGCTCGCCGCCCACCTCGTGCTCCTCGATCTTGGCCAGGTTGTGCGAGATGTCGTACACCAGGTCCAACCCGCACCCGGTCGCCGCGCGGAACACCGCGGCCGCCGCCTCACCCAGCACCTGCCGGTTGGCGCGGGCGTAGTTCGCCGCCGCGGCCATGGCGCCCAGATAGGCCTGTGCCTCGGGCGAGGACACCGGGGCACAGGCCAACTGCCGGTCCGGCACGTGGATGCCGTACCGCGTCATGGCCTTCTCCATCACCCGCACGTGGTCGGTGCAGATCTGGTGCCCCAGGCCGCGCGAACCGCAGTGGATCATCACGCACACCTGGCCGGGCCGGAGTCCGAAGGCCGAGGCCACCTGGTCGTCGTAGACCTCCTCGACGGCCTGCACCTCCAGGAAGTGGTTGCCCGAGCCCAGGCTGCCCACCTGTCCCAGCCCCCGTTCCACCGCGCGCTGGCTCACCTGGGTGGGGTCGGCGTCCGCGACGGCGCCGCCGTCCTCACAGCGGTCCAGGTCGCGCTGCACCCCGTGGCCCTGCGCCACGGCGTAGCGCGCCCCGCCGCGCAGCACCCGGTCCAGTTCGTCCGATCCGGACAGTGACCACACCGCGCCCCGGCCGACACCGCGCGGGATGGCCCGATCCAGGCCGTTCATCACCTGGTCGCACACCCGGGCGAACTCGTGGCGGTCCAGGTCGGCGGCCAGCAGGCGGACGCCGCAGGAGATGTCGAAACCCACCCCGCCGGGGGACACCACACCGTCGGCGTGCACATCGGTGGCGGCGACACCGCCGATCGGAAAGCCGTAGCCCCAGTGCATGTCGGGCATGGCGTAGGAGGCCGAGACGATGCCGGGCAGGGTGGCCACCTGGGCCACCTGGTCGAGGGACCGGTCCTGGTCGGGGTGGGGCAGCAGGGTCCTGGACACGAACACCACGCCCGGTACCCGCATCTCGCCGTGCCGGTCGATCCGGAAGCGGTACGGCGTTTCCTCGATGAGTTCCATCCAGGTCTCCGGCGGTGCGTTGGACAACGCCCGTCGCCGGCCTGGATCTCGTCCCCCTGGCGGTCAACGCCGTCGGCTCGGGGCGGGCGCGAAGCTGCCGTTCGTGCGGCACAGGGTCTTCGGCTACCCGAGCCCCAGCGGCTTAAACGCGCCAGCTCAGGTGCGCGGGAACCGACGTGGCTCGCCGGTCCCCGCCGCGTGTGGCAGGCGTTGCGCCGCTGGTCACTCCGCCTTGGCCGCGATGCGCGCCAGGCGCGCGGGCGTGGGCCAGCGGACGTTCCAGGCCCAGCCGAACTTCTCGAAGGCCCAGATGACGCGGGCGGAGATGTCGATCTGGCCGCGCTTGACGCCGTGCCGCGCGCAGGTCGGGTCGGCGTGGTGCAGGTTGTGCCATGCCTCGCCGAAGGACAGGATCGCCAGCGGCCAGAAGTTGGCGGCCTTGTCCCGGCTCTTGAACGGGCGCTCGCCGATCATGTGGCAGATCGAGTTGGTGGACCAGGTGACGTGGTGCAGCACCGCGACCCGGACCAGCCCGGCCCAGAAGAACGCGGTGACCGCGCCCCACAGCGACCAGCTGATCAGGCCGCCGAGCAGGGCGGGCAGCAGCAGGGTGGCCGCGGTCAGCAGGGGGAACAGCCGGTTCACCGCGACGACGTTCCGGTCGGCCAGCAGGTCGGGGGCGAACCGCTGCTTGTTGGTCAGGTCGCGCTCGAACAGCCAGCCCATGTGCGCGTGCCAGAAGCCCTTGGCCAGGGCTGCCGGACCGGTGCCGAACAGCCACGGCGAGTGCGGGTCGCCGTCCCGGTCGGAGAACGCGTGGTGGCGGCGGTGGTCAGCGACCCAGATGATGGGCGGTCCCTGCACGGCCATGCTGCCGGCCACCGCCAGCAGCACCCGCAGCCAGGGCTTGGCCTTGAAGGAACCGTGCGTGAAGTGGCGGTGATAGCCGATGGTCACGCCGAGTCCGGTGAACGCAAAGAAAGCCACGCCGAGGATGACATCGGTCCAGGTGAGTCCCCAGCCCCACGCGAACGGGATCGCGGCGATTAGCGCCGCGAAGGGCACCAGGACAAAAATGTAGACAAGGATCTGCCGCCCGGTGCCGGCCTGCCCTTCAAAGAGCGGCTGTGGTCCGGAATTCGTCGCCCTGGCCGGGCCGGAAAGTGTACTCGTCATAAAGTAAACCTCACGATGTCAAAGTAGGCTGGCCTTACCTACGGTACCGTAACTTCCGCGAGGCTACACACTGAGCAGCTCAAGCGCCAGAGTTTCGGGAGCCGGAACGCCTCGCGGAGCAGCGCGGAGAAAGCCGCTCCGGCTCGCCGACAGGCCAGGCCGAGCATCGTCCAGCACCCACCGCGGAACGTCCGCGGTGGGCCACAAAAGTAGCCCCAGGTCGAATAACACGAATCTCACACGAGACGCGCCGGACCACCGAAAACCAGTGACCGTTCCAGGCCGGTTACTCGGAATGCCAACGTTCTCCGCGCGCGGAGTTCCGGGCGTCGAGAAATCCCCGACAAGGCGTCGCGGAATTCCGAAACGATCCCGTACCACCGGGGTGGGCTAACCCCTGGCGGGTGCGGACCGCCCGACCAGGTGCTGACCGAACCAGTCCGCGGCGAGTCGGGCCACCTCCTCCAGCGCGCCGGGTTCGGGGAACAGGTGCGTCGCCCCGGGCACCACGTCCAGCCGGTGCGGCGCGGCCAATGCGTCGCCCGCCCGCAGGTTCAGGTCGAGCACCTGCTCGTCGCGGCCGCCCACGATGAGCAGGGTGGGCGCGCGCACCCGCACGAGCGCGCGGCCGGCGAGGTCGGGCCGGCCGCCCCGGGAGACCACGGCGCGCACCTGGTCCGGCCGCTGGGCGGCGGCCACCAGCGCCGCCGCGGCCCCGGTGCTCGCGCCGAACAGGCCCAGCGGCGGCGGATCGGCCGCGTCCCAGGCGTGGGCGGGCCGCCACAGGTCGAGCTGGTCGATGGCCGCGACCACCCGGGTGGCCAGCAGGTCGATGTCGAAGCGCAGTTCGGCGGTGCGGATGTCACGCTCCTCCTCCTCGGCGGTCAGCAGGTCGAGCAGGAGCGCGGCGAACCCGTCCTGGCGCAGGATCTCCGCGACCGCGCGATTGCGGCTGCTGTGCCGGGAACTGCCCGAACCGTGGGCGAACACCACCACCCCGCGGACCGAGTCGGGCAACACCAGATCGCCCGCCAGGTCACCGCCAGCGGTCTCGACGCTCACCGGGGTTGTCACCGCGCGCTCACCTCCCACCGCAGGGGGTACCACCGACCAACGCACAGAAAACCCGTCCACGCGCGAACGACGACCGGCACAGCAAAACCGGCCACACACCAACGGCGAGCGGCGAAGCAGCGTGCGGCGAAGCGGCGAGCCGCGGCGGGTCAGGCCGTCGCGCGCGCCGGCACCGGGACGCGCGCCAGGTCGGCGGCGAGCACGATGTCGCCGTCGAACACCTCGGCCGCCTGTTCGGCGAAGCCGCTGACATCGGCGTAACGCCGGGAGAAGTGGGTGAGCACCAGCCGTCGCACCCCGCACTCGGCCGCCACCCGCGCCGCCTGGGTGACCGTGAGGTGCCCGTACTCGGCTGCCAGCTCGGCGTGCTCGGCCAGGTAGGTGGACTCGATCACCAGCAGGTCCGCCCGCTCGGCCAGTTCGTAGACGCCGTCGCAGAGCCGGGTGTCCATGACGAAGGCGAACCGCTGGCCCGGTCGGGGCGCGCTGACCTGCTCGACGGTCACGGTGTGCTCGCCCACGCGCAGCGTCCCCTCCCGCTGCAACCGGCCCACGTCTGGCCCGGTGATCCCCCACCGGGCGAGCTGGTCGGGCAGCATCCGGCGGGCGTCGGGCTCCACCAGCCGGTAGCCGAACGAGTCGATCCGGTGGTCGAGCGCGCGGGCCTCCAGCACCCCGAACGGGCCGGTGGCCACCACCCCTGGCCCGGCGACCGGCTCCGCCACCAGCTCGGCGACCTCATGGAAGGCCGTGGCGTGGCGCAGCCGCTCGAAGTAGTGCTGGCCGGAGGCCGGGTAGTGGGCGATGACCGGGTGCGACACGTTGTCCACGGACAGCCGCTGGACGATCCCGGGCAGGCCGAGGCAGTGGTCGCCGTGGAAGTGGGAGACGCAGATCCGGTGGATCGCGCTGACCGGCACCCCGGCCAGCAGCAGCTGCCGCTGGCTGCCCTCCCCCGGGTCGAACAGCAGCCCGTGGCCGTCCCAGCGCAGCAGGTACCCGTTGTGGTTGCGGTGCCGGGTGGGCACCTGGCTGGCGGTGCCCAACACCACGAGTTCACGACTGGCCACGCCGGGACCCTACGGCACGCGCCCGGCCCATCCGAGGAGGTCGACCCGGCAGCGTGTGCTCGCCGTGACAGCGCACCAGCGATCAGCCCACGGCGGCCCGGTGTTCGGCGCTGGCGTCGGTGATCGGCTCGGCGTGTGCCTCGGCGACACCAGCGGCCGCGAGCGCGTCCAGGGCCCGTTGCAGCACCACGGTGTCCTCCAGGGTGTGCACCTCGGTGATCCGCGCCCAGCGCATCGCGATGAACTGCATGAACACGTTCTCGTAGCGGGTGCCGTCCGGCAGTGGGGCGCTGACCCGCACCCGGGTGGCGACCTTGGTGGACCACGGCCACCCGCTCACCACGACGTCCTCGACCTGGAACGTCGTGTTCGGCAGCAGCCGGAGGCTGCGCTGCCACCACAGCCGCAGCGCCGCCGTGGTGTGCCGCTCGCCGGACAGCGCGTGCTCGCCGTAGAAGCGGTAGGTGAACCGGGGCGCCATGCCGTCGACCATCGCCTCCCACCTGCCCGCACTGATCTCGTCGAACGTCGCGCGGACCTTGCTCGCCACGATCCGGTGGTACATGGACCCTCCCCAGTGAGTTCAATAGCAGTACTCACTAGACCAGAGTGAGTTCAATAGCGCAACCCAACCGGTACTACGCTGGTGGGGTGCGGCAGACAAGCTTCGCGGACATGCAGTGCTCGCTGGCCAGAACGCTGGACGTGGCCGGCGACTGGTGGTCTCCGCTGATCCTGCGGGACCTCTACTTCGGCATGCGCCGGTTCGACGACATCGCCCGCGATCTGGGCATCTCCCGCAACCTGCTCACCAGCCGGCTCAACGCCCTGGTCGAGCACGGGGTGGTCGCCAGGACCCAGTACCAGGACCGGCCGCCGCGCCACCACTACCAGCTCACCGAGTCAGGGCGCGAGCTGGTTCCCATCCTGATGGCGCTGACCGCCTGGGGTGACCGCTGGGCCACTCCGGAGGGCGGACCGCCGATCCGGTTCCAGCACACCGAGTGCGGCCACCGGTTCACCCCGACCGTGTCCTGCTCGTCGTGCGCGCGGCCGATCACCGCCGACACCGTGGCGCTCTCGCCCGGCCCGGGAGCGCGCACCGGCCCGGGCACCGCCCTGGTGCACGAGTTCGTCCCGGGCGCCGAACCCGGTGGCCCGGCCGAGGTTTGACGCCCCTGACTCCCCCGCCCCAGGCTGGGTCGGACCGCCGGCACTGCCGCCGCAGGGAGTCGCCATGACCTCCACCACTCCCCGGAGTCCCACCCCGCGGTGTCGCTGACCCGAACCGGACAGTCCGAACCGGACGCCCGCGCGCTCCACTTCGTCTCCTCCGACACGCGACCTCGTGTCGCACCTTGTCACAGCGGGCGGCGCAGCCCGTCCAGCACGAGGGTGACGACGTCGTCGGCCTCGGCCCGCCAGCCGGGGCGGTCGTGGGCCGCGCTGATGCCGTGCAGCACCATCATCACGGCACCGGCGTCCACGTCGTCGCGAACGGCACCGTCCCGCACCGCGGCGGCCACCAGGTCGGCGACAGCCTGCTCCAGCGCCCGGCTGCCCTCGGCGAGATCACCCGAGCGATCGGCCATGAGCGTGGCCAGCGTCCGGGCCAGGCCCTTGTGGGCATCGATGTGGTCGACCATGCCGCGCAGGAAGGCCGCCAGAGCCTCCGCCGCGGGCAGCGTGGCCCGCAGTTGGCGGGCGCGGTCGCACAGCGCGGTGACTTCCCCGTGGTAGACCGCCTCGGCCAGCGCCTCCCGGGTGGGGAAGTGGCGGTACAGCGTGCCGGTGCCCACCCCGGCCAGGCGGGCGAAGTCATCGAAGCGCAGGTCGAAGAAATCGCCGGCGTCGAAGACCTCTCGTGCCTTGGCGATCAGGGCGTCGCGGTTGCGTTGGGCGTCGGCCCGCAGCGGCTTGTCGGCGGTCATGCGCTACCTCGCGTTGACAAATGGAGATGATCTCCATATTTTCGAAAGTGGAGATGATCTCCAATTCAATCGTACCCCGCGAGGTGCAACGTGAAGATCCTGATGTTCGGCCGAGGCGTGATCGCCACTGTCTACGGTTGGGTCCTGCAACAGGCGGGACATGACGTCGAGTTCTACGTCCGGCCGGGCCGCGCGGCGACGTACGGAGACGCGGTGGACCTCGACCTGATCGATGCGCGGCGCCGGGTGTGGGGGCAGCGCGTCGTCGAGAAGTGGCCGGTGCGATACCGCGAGGCGCTGGCGCCGGACCACGACTTCGACCTGATCGTGCTCAGCGTGCCGCACCACCGCCTCGCGGAGGCGACGGCCTTCCTGTCCCCGCGTGTCGGCCAGGCCACGGTGCTGGTCTTCGGCAACATCTGGACCGAGCCGCTGGCCGCGATCGGCGCACTCCCCGTCGACCAGATCGCCTGGGGCTCTCCCCAGGCCGGTGGCGGTTTCGGCGCGGACGGCGTGCTCCGTGGGGCGCTGCTGCCTTCGGTCATCTTCGGCACTCTCGGCCAGCCCCCCACCGACCGGGAGCGGGCCGTGCGCCAGGCGTTTCGCGAGGCCGGGCTCCGCCCCAAGGAGCGGCCTGACTTCCGCGGCTGGCTGTGGGTCCACTTCGCGTCGGATGCCGGCCTGCTCTCCCAGGGCCTGCGGCTGGGTTCCCTGTCCAAGCTGGCCGGGGCAACGGGCGAGCTGCGCCAGGCGCTGCTGGCTGGCCGCGAGCTGCTGCCGCTCCTCCAGGCGCGCGGCGTTGACCTGCGCCGTCACCGGGGCGGTGTGCTGCTGTTCCGGGCGCCCACCTGGCTGACGGCCCCCGTGCTCGCCTGGCTGACCGCTCATGTCGCGCCCGTGCGCGTGAATTTCGCGGCGCACTCCGCCCCCGACGCCGAGGAGCCGCGTGAGATCTGCCGGGACACCCTGGCCGAAGCACGACGGCTGGGCATCTCGGTACCGCGACTGGAAGCGGCCGAACCGAACTTCGCCCGTGCGGGGACCGGTCGAGTCTGAATCCACCGGTGTTGTCGGTCCCGGTGGTCCACCGCGGCTCCCTGGTCCACCGCAGCCCAGAACCAAACCCGGTCGCACCGGTCGACCAACCGCAGTTCACACCCGGCTCTTCGCTGTCCCCGACGGCGGGTGGGCCTGGGTGGTCAGCCGCCACGAAGACGTGCGAACCGTGTTGAACGACCGGCGGTTCAGCGCCGACCGGCAGCATCCGGACTTCCCGCAGCTGGTCAAGGGCGAGGCCGCGGCCCGGCGGCCGGACGAGGAGCGCACCCTGATCGCGATGGACGCGCCCGAGCACGGGCCGGCGCGCAGGGCCGTACTCGGCGAGTTCACGGTGCGCCGGTTGGAGGCGCTGCGGCCGCGGATCCAGGAGATCGTCGACGGGCAGATCGACGCGCTGCTGGCCGGGCCACGGCCCGGTGACCTGGTGACAACGCTGGGCGGCGTGGTCGGACCCGCGCGAGGTCCACTGTGGACAATCACGTCGGGTCGGGTGGCGCCCGCACAACCCAGGACCACCCGACCCGGCCCGCCTCAGAACGCGCTGGCCCGGACGGCCAGGACGTGCCGGGACCCGGCGTGCTCGCTGAGGGTCCACATCTCGTCGCGGGACTTGACGTAGCTGAAGTCCTCGGTGCCGTAGGGCAGCGCCGCCGAGTTGATCTTGACGCTCTGCCCCTGCACCCAGGTGACCAGGTCGCCCTTGGCGCCGGGGTTGCTGCGGGAGATGTAGTACTTCCCGTTCACGCTGGCCGCGCCCTGCATCGCCCTGATGTTGACCTCGTAGGCCCAGGCCGCGGTGGCGGTCCCGTTGGTGGCGACCAGTTCGCGGTTGGTGTAGTCGATGTTGAACCGGAACAGCCGGCTGCCGTCGCCGACCTCGTCGAACTCGCCGACCAGGATGCTGTCCGGGCTGGTCGTGCGGTCCAGCGACACGAACGAGAAGCGCATCCTGGTCACCCCGCTGGGGACCGACTGCTGGTAGGAGAACTTCTGCGGCAGCACGTACAGGTAGCCGTAGGCGCTGTAGGTGCCGTCGCTGCCCCGGCCGATGACGCCGTCGTTGGCGGTGGACACCTGGAGGATGTTGTTCAGGTCGAACACGCGCAGGCCGTTGTTGGTGTCCACCACGTACAGCAGGTTGCCGTACCACATCAGCCCGCCGGCGTGGATGCTGATCGCCTTGTAGCTGGGATTGGACCCGCTGGTGGTCGGCTCGACCAGCAGCACGTGCCGGTACACCGGCTTGGTCGGCGTGGTCCGGTCCACGAAGCTGATCCGCACGCCCTTGGCCGGCGCGGTGCCCGAGTCGTACCACGACACCAACACGACGTCGCGCCCCTCGTAGGTACCGGCGTCGTAGGCGTCCGCGCTGGTGGTGATGCCCTGCGGAATCCACTCGGTGACGGTGTTGTCCCCGGACTGCCAGTCGAAGCCGGCGGCGAAGTTCTTGGCCTGGGCCGCGCCCGCGCTGGCCGACATCGGGGTGGCGGTGCGGTTGGCGCTGTCCAGCACCGCGCTGACGCTCGCCCTGGGCAGCGCGTTGACCAGGGCGTCGTACGCGCTGTTGTCCGCGCTCCGGATCAGCTTGAAGTTGCTGGACGGCAGGACCGCCGCCGAGGCGGTACCCGGGAGCAGGGCCCCGACCGCGCTCGCCAGGGCGGGCGCGAACAGGCCCGCCAGCACGGTTCTTCTACGCAGGGTCGTCATTGTTGGAATATAACCAACTAGGGAAGATTTCCGGTTCCTCCGAACGGATCATTCCCGGGTAACACGACGGCACCTGACAACGGGACCATCCGGCCGGCGGCCGCAGTGTGCGGGGCCGCCGGCCAGCGCGTCGTCAGGTGCCGCCAGCGAGTGTCGTGACCTACAGCGCCATTACCTACAGCGCCACTACCTGGAGCGCCACTAGCTACAGCGCCACCCCGAGCAGGGCGTCCACCGCCGTGCGGATCAGCGCCGGAGCCGCGGCGTCATCGGCGCCGGAGCGCCGGCTGAGCGCCTCGCCCACCCAGGCGTCCACGGCGGCCAGCGCCCTGGGCGTGTCCAGGTCGTCGGACAGGTGGTCGCGCAGCCGGGCGACCGTGTCCTCGGCGGGCGGCCCCGAGGGCAGCTCCACCGCCTCCCGCCACCGGGCCAGCCGGGCGGTGGCCGCGGTGAGCAGGTCCTGGGTCCACGGCCGGTCCTGGCGGTAGTGCCCGGACAGCAGCGCCAGTCGCACCGCCATCGGGTCGGCCCCGTCAGCGCGCAGCCGGGAGACGAACACCAGGTTGCCCCGGGACTTGGACATCTTCTCGCCGTCCAGCCCGATCATGCCGGCGTGGCTGTAGTGCCGGGCGAACGGGTGCTCGCCGGTCAGCGCCTCGGCGTGGGCGGCGCTGAACTCGTGGTGCGGGAAGATCAGGTCCGATCCCCCGCCCTGCAGGTCGAACGGCAGCCCGAGCCGGTTCAACGCGATGGCGCTGCACTCGATGTGCCAGCCGGGCCGCCCCGCCCCCAGCTCGGAGGGCCAGGACGGCTCCCCGTCCCGCGCCATCCGCCACAGCAGCGCGTCCAGCGGGTGGCGCTTGCCCTCGCGGTCCGGGTCACCACCCCGCTCGGCGAACAGCTCCACCATGGTGGCCTCGTCGTAGTTCGACTCGTAGCCGAACCGGCCGGTGGCGCTGTGGTCGAAGTAGATGTCGGGGTACTCCGGGTCGGCCACCCGGTAGGCCACCCCGTCGGCGAGCAGCTTGGCCACCGCCACCACGATCTCCGGAATGGACTCCACCGCGCCCACGAACTCGTGCGGCGCCAACACCCGCAGCGCCTCCATGTCCTCCCGGAACAGCGCTGTCTCGCGCATGCCGAGCACCACCCAGTCGTCCTGGTCGCGTTCGGCGCGCTCCAGCAGCGGGTCGTCGATGTCGGTCACGTTCTGCACGTAGTGCACCTCGTGCCCGGCGTCCAGCCACTGCCGGTGCACCAGGTCGAACGCCAGGTAGGTGGCGGCGTGGCCGAGGTGGGCGGCGTCATAGGGGGTGATGCCGCAGACGTACATCCTGGCGGTCTTGCCGGGTGTCGTCGGCCGGACCTCCCTGGTGGCCGTGTCGAACAGTCGCAGCGGGCGGGGCTGCCCGGGAACCTTCGGCACGGGCTGGGATGACCAAGTCTGCATGACACCGACCCTAACCTCTGCCGCCGGCGGTGAAGGACGGTCATGGCGGGCGTCCGCGCTGTGAGACGGTGCGCCGCCGCGGTATCACGGTCCGTCACCGCAGCCGGCCCCGTGTCCGCCCGACGGGCGCGGTGGTGACGCACGGTCCGGCACCGGCAGGCGCAGCGTGACGCCGGGCTCCCACCCGAGGTCACTCGCCGGCGCCCCGCTCGGCGGTGATCCGCAGCCGGCCGTCGGCAACGGTGACCCGGGCGGTGTCGCCGGGGTTGAGCTGCCCACGCAACAGCATCTCGGACAGCTCGTCGTCGAGGTCGCGCTGGATGGCCCGCCGCAGCGGCCGGGCACCGAACTGCGGCTGGTAGCCGCGGTTGGCCAGGTAGTCGACGGCCTCGTCGCTGACGTCGAGGGCGACGTGCTGGGCGTGCAGGCGACGTCGGCTGTGCTCGACCAGCAGGCCGGTGATCGCGTGCAGCTGCTGCCGGCCGAGCCCCTGGAACAGGATGATCTCGTCGATCCGGTTGAGGAACTCCGGCCGGAAGCGCTGGCCGAGCAGGTCCATCAGCTCCTGGCGCAGCTCCGCGACGGGGCGGCCGGCCGTGGTGGCCGCGAGGATGCGGTCCGCGCCGATGTTGCTGGTCATGATGACGACGGTGTTGGAGAAGTCGACCGTGCGCCCCTGGGCGTCGGTCAGCCGGCCGTCGTCGAGCAGCTGCAACAGGGTGTTGAACACGTCCGGGTGCGCCTTCTCGATCTCGTCGAACAGCAGCACGCAGTACGGCCGGCGCCGCACCGCCTCGGTGAGCTGCCCCGCCTCCTCGTAGCCGACGTAGCCGGGTGGCGCGCCGACCAGGCGGGACACCGTGTGCCGCTCCTGGAACTCGCTCATGTCGAAGCGGACCATCCGGTCCTCCGCGCCGAACAGCGCTTCGGCCAGGGCCCTGGCCAGCTCGGTCTTGCCCACCCCGGTCGGGCCGAGGAACAGGAAGGACCCGTCCGGCCGGCGCGGGTCGGCCATGCCGGCCCTGGCCCGGCGCACCGCCCTGGCCACGGCGCTGACCGCCTCGTCCTGCCCGACCACGCGCTCGTGCAGCTGCTTCTCCAGCCCCAGCAGTCGTTCCTTCTCCTCCTCGGTGAGCTGGGCGACCGGGATGCCGGTGGCCCGGGACACGACCTCGGCGATGTGCTCGGGCGTCACCTCGACCACCCCGCCCGCCGCCGACTCCCTGGCCCGCCGCAGCTCCTCCTCGGCCTCGGCCAACCGCTGTTTGAGCTGGCCAGCGCGCTCGTAGTCCTCGGCGGCGACCGCGCTGTCCTTCTCCCGCCGCAGCGAGGCGACACGCTCCTCCAGTTGCCGGGTGTCCGGGGCGGGCGTGCGGGACCGCAGCCGCACGCGGGCGCTGGCCTGGTCGATGAGGTCGATGGCCTTGTCCGGCAGGAACCGGGCGGTGATGTAGCGGTCGGACAGCTCGGCGGCGGCCACCAGCGCCTCGTCGGTGATGCGCACCTGGTGGTGGGCCTCGTAGCGGTCGCGCAGTCCCCGCAGGATCGCCACGGTGTCCGCCACACTGGGTTCGGGCACCAGGATGGGCTGGAACCGGCGTTCCAGGGCCGGGTCCTTCTCGATGTTGGTGCGGTACTCGTCCACCGTGGTCGCCCCGATCACGTGGAGTTCACCGCTGGCCAGCGCGGGTTTGAGGATGTTGCCGGCGTCCATCGAGGAATCCCCGCCGGCACCGGCGCCGACGATGGTGTGCACCTCGTCGACGAAGAGGACGACCTTGCCCTCGGCGGCACGCACCTCGTCGATGACGTTCTTCAGCCGTTCCTCGAACTCACCCCGGTACTTCGTCCCGGCCACCATGCCGGCCAGGTCCAGGGTCACCACCCGGCGGTCGGCCAGCGGGTCGGGCACGTCGTTGTTGACGATGCGCTGGGCGATGCCCGCCACGATGGCGGTCTTGCCCACGCCCGGGTCACCGATCAGCACCGGGTTGTTCTTGGTGCGCCGGGACAGCACCTCGATGGTCTGGTCGATCTCGTCCTCCCGACCGACAACCGGGTCCAGCTTGCCCTCCCGGGCGGACCGGGTCAGGTCCCGGCCGTACTGGTCCAGGGTGGGTGTCCTGCTCGTCGCGCCGGCCCGCCCGCCGTCGCCACCACCGGCAAGGCCCTCGCCGCCGGAGGTGCCCAGCCCGCGCAGTGCCTGCCCGGCCGGGGTCTCCGCGTTGGCCGCCAGGCCGAGCAGGATGTGGTCGGGACCGATGTAGCTGGCACCGGCCTGCCTGGCCTGCGCGTGCGCGTCCAGCAGCGCCCGCTTGACCGCCGGGGTCAGCGGTGGTGTCTCGGCCGAGGGCTCCCCCTTGGCGACGGCCTGCTCCATGCGGGTGGCCAGCCGCTGGGGATCGGCGCCGGCCTGCTCCAGGATCTGCCGGGTGGTCGGCAACTGCGTCGCCGCCCACAGCAGGTGCTCGGCGTCCAGGTTCGGGCTGCCCCACTCGGCGGCCTGCTCCGCCGCGCGCTGGATCAGGTCGCGCGCCTGGTCGGACAGCAACCGGGACAGGTCCACCCGCTGCACCGGCCGGCGGGGGGCCATCCCACCGAACGGGTCGCCGCCGAAGAACCGCTGGATCAGGTCGTCAAAGGGCGCGCCGAAACCGCGCCCGCCAAAGGGCTCACCGGACACCGCGCTCACTCCTCGTCCTGTTCGTCCTGTTCGTCCTGTCGAGCGGAAGCCGCCCAGCGGACAGCGGTTCCACCACCCGCTCCCGGGGATCTCCTTGCTCCCCAACGGCTTCCCACCGACACCCCCGGCTTAACCAGCCAACGCGCCGGGTGCGCCGAGCGCGCCGACGCACGGCCCGGGCAGTGTGCCCACGCTCGTTGGCACGGGTCCGCGAGCGTCGAGCACCGCGGGCCGGCCCACCGGCACGTGGCCGCCCGCTGCGCACACCCTCCCCGCGCGAGAGCTGACTACAGTCGGGCTGAGTGGTGGTCGGCCCAGGCCGAAGTAGCTCAAGGAGGGCGCGCCGTGCCAGCCGTGGACGTCGTGGTGGTCGGGGCCGGGATCGTCGGACTGGCGACGGCGCGCGCCGTGCTGCGCGCGGCACCCGGCACGTCCGTGCTGGTGCTGGAGGCCGAGGCGCGGTGGGCGGCCCACCAGTCCGGCCACAACAGCAACGTGATCCACAGCGGCCTGTACTACGCGCCAGGCAGCCACAAGGCGCGGATGGCCCGGGCCGGCGCCGAGCGGATGATCCGCTTCTGCGCGGAGCACGCGGTGCCGGTGCGGCGCACCGGCAAGCTCGTGGTGGCGACCAGCCCGGCGCAGCTGCCCCGGCTCGACGCGCTCGTCGCGCGCGGCACCGCGAACGGGGTGACCGTGCGCCGCATCAGCCAGGCCGAACTGGCCGAGCGGGAGCCGCACGTGCGGGCCGTCGCCGCCGCGCACGTGGCGGAGACCGCGGTGACCGACTACGCACGGGTGTGCGCCGCGCTGGTCGCGGAGATCACCGAACTCGGCGGCGCGGTGCGCACGTCCGCGCCCGTGCACCGCATCGACATCACCGACACCGAGGTGGTGCTCGGCCTGCCCCAGGGCCGGGAGCGGGCCGGCGCGCTGGTCAACTGCGCCGGCCTGCACAGTGACCGGGTGGCGCGGCTGAGCGGGATCAGACCACCCGTGCGCATCGTCCCGTTCCGGGGCGAGTACGCCGCGCTGCGCCCGCACCGGTCCGCCCTGGTGCGCGGCCCGGTCTACCCGGTGCCCGACCCGGACCTGCCCTTCCTGGGCATCCACCTGACCCCGTTGCTGGACGGCACCGTCCACATCGGTCCCAACGCGGTGCCGGCGTTCGCCAGGCACGGCTACCGCTGGCGGGACGTCGAGCCCCGGCTGCTCGCCGAACTGGCCCGCGATCCCGCCGTCCGCGGACTGGCCCGCCGGTACTGGCGCTACGGCCTGGCCGAGTTCGCCCGGTCGGCGATCTGGCCGCTGTTCGTCCGCGACGTCCGCGCCATGCTGCCCGACGTGCGCGGCGCTGACCTGGTGCGGCACGGCTCGGGCGTGCGGGCCCAGGCGGTGGACGACAGCGGCCGGCTCGTCGACGACTTCGTCATCACCCGGGCCAGGCGCGCGGTGCACGTGTTGAACGCGCCCTCCCCCGCGGCCACCGCCAGCCTGGTGATCGGCGAGCGGGTCGCCTCGGACGTGCTCGACGAGCTGCGCCGCAGCTGACCCAGCACGCCGGGCACGGACGCCCCACCGAGCCCCAGGGAGAACTTTGTCCTTAATGGACTGTCCACACGGCAGGGTGTGGGCGCGCCGGGTCAGCGGTACTTCGCCACGAGGTACTGCTGCCAGCTGACCGTGCCGGTCGGCTGGGCGTCGGTGGTGAGGTGTCCGCCCCGGAACGCCGCGCCCAGCGTGCCCGGCAGCGTCAGCCGCAGCACCGGGCGCCGCGTGCCCCGCACCTCCAGCCACTGCCTGGCCGCCTCGTCGAAGGCCAGCACCTCGGGGCCACCGAAGTTCTCGACCGACCCGCTGGGCCCGCGCTCGATCCGGTCCCGGATCCGTTCGGCGACATCGCCCACGGCGACCGGCTGGGCCGCGATGCCGGGATCGGTGATCAGCACACCCAGCTTCGCCATCATGGTGAACGCCCGGTCCACGAAGGCGTGGAACTGCGTTGCCCGCAGGATGGACCAGGGCAGCGGCGCGTCCCTGACCACCTCCTCGCCGCGCACCTTGCTCTGGAAGTAGCCCCACGGCACCCGGTCGGTCCCCACGATGGAGGTGTAGAGCAGGTGGCTCACCCCGGCCCTGGCCGCCGCCTCGGTGAGCAGCCGGGTGCCGTCGATCTCGACCCTGTCGGTGTACTTCCCCTTGTACGGCGCGGCCGCCAGGTGCACCACCGCGTCCACCTCGGCGACGGCCTCGGCCACGCCCGCGCCGGTGGTGAGGTCCGCGGTGATCCAGTCGATTCCGCTGCCCGTGTCCGGCCGGGGTTTCCGGCTCGTCGCCCGCACCGCGACACCCGCCTCCCGCAGCGCCGGCAGCACTGCCGAGCCCAGCACACCCGTCGCACCGGTCACCAGAACCCGCATCGCGTCTCCTCGGTTGCCTGTCATGCCCCACCTGACGAGGCAGCCGGGCAACGTGTGACAGTGATCCGGGCAACAGGTGCCAACAGGCGTGGGCAGCACGCCGACCTCGGCCGGCTAGCGGGGCACCGGCTCGACTGGCTGGTCACCGGCGCGGTCCCGGTCGCGGCGCAGTCCCATGCCCGCGATCGGCACCAGCACCAGGGTCAACCCGGCCGACACCGCCAGTCCACCGTGGACACCCACCGCCGTGATGAGCGGCCCGGCCAGGCCGAGCCCGATCGGCGCCGCCAGCACGGACACCGCCGACCAGAGCGTGAGCACCGGCTGCTGCTCGTCCTGGTGCAGCACCGACTGCACGAGCGTGTAAACCACCGGGGTGAACGGCGCGTACACCACACCGAGCGCGAAGAACACCGCTGTGGCCAGCGAGGCAGTGGGCACCAACAGCAACAGCACGACCACCAACCCCTGGGCCGCGATGATCGCGACGAGCAGCCGCTGCTGCGGTAACCGGCGCAGCCAGTTGGTGCCGATCGCGCCGATCAGCGTGCCGATCCCGAACCCCGCCCAGATCACCCCGAGGGTGGCACCGTCGCCGCCCAGCGGTCCCCGCACCAGCAGCGGCAGGGCCACCTCCACCGGCATGTAGAACAGGTTGACGCAGAACACCACCACGCACAGCCGCGCGGCCATCGGCACCCGGCGCAGAATGCGCAACCCGGACGCGGGGATGCTGGTGCCGCGCACCGAACCGGACTGGGCTGGCACCACCACCAGCAGCACGACCAGCAACAGGAAGAAGGAGAGCCCGTCGACCAGCAGCGCCACCCCCGGCTGCCCCACGGCCGACAGCACCCCGCCGAGCACCGGCCCGGCCGCGTAGAGCGTGATCCCCTGGCTGGTGCTGAGCAGTCCGTTGACCGCGAACAGGCCCGCCGGCTCCACCAGCGCGGTCATCACCAGACGCCGACTGCTTATCGCGACCATCCGGAACACCGACCCGAACAGCAGGCCGCACACCAACACCGGCAGTGACAGGTCCCCGGACAGCGCCAACACACCCAGCCCGACGAACAGCACCCCGCGCAACAGGCAGTCCCAGATCAACAGGGCTCGGGGTGGCACCCGCAACCGGCCGAGCCCGATGGCGAACGCCAACGCCGTGGCGAGCAGGTACGGCGCGGCCTCCACGATCGCGATCACCAACGCGGCCGGCGTGTCACCCCGCACCGCCAGCGCCAGCAACGGCAGCGCGGTGACGAGCATGCCGTCACCCACACTGGAGATCACAACTCCGACGAGCAGCGGCGCGAGCCGCCCGGTCCGCAACACCCGCCAGTACGACCAGTCATCACCGCTTTTCACGCGCGCAATCGTGATACTTCGACCGCAGTGGAGGTCAACAACTTTCCGGCCGACTGCCACCTGGTGAAAGAATCGGGCCATGGCCGTTTTCGCGCACCCCGACCGGCACCACGTCGCGGTACTCGTCCGGCACGGCTTCCTGCCCATCGAGGTCGGCATCGCCCACCGGTTGTTCCGGGAATCCCGCTCGGCCGGGGGCAGCCGGCTGTACGAGGTCGTGACGTGCTCACTCGCCCCCGGCGAGGTGCGCACCGACACCGACTTCACCGTCAACATCACCCACGGGCCCGAAGCCCTCGCCGAGGCCGACACCATGATCGTTCCAGCGTCCAAGGAGCACGAGCCGCGCGAGTCCCGGCTCAGCGGACCGCTGGCCGACGCCTTCGCCCTGATCAGGCCGGGCACCAGGATCGCATCGATCTGCACGGGTGCCTTCGTCCTGGCCGCGGCCGGGCTGCTCGACGGCCGCAGGGCGACCACGCACTGGCGAGCGGCGGACGAGTTCCGGGCGTTGTTCCCGTCGGTCGAACTCGACCCGAATGTCCTCTACGCCGACGAGGGGGACGTGCTCACCGCGGCCGGCGTGGCCTCCGGCATCGACCTGTGCCTGCACATGATCCGACGGGACCACGGTTCGGCCGTGGCCAACGACGTCGCCCGCCGCACCGTGGTCGCCCCGCACCGGGAGGGCGGGCAGGCCCAGTTCATCCGCCGGCCGGTTGCCAGGCCGATGTCATCCTCCACCGGCAAGGCCCGCGACTGGGCTCTTGAGCACCTGCACCTGCCGCTGAGCCTGGAGGACCTGGCCGCCAGGCAGGCCATGAGCGTGCGCACGTTCACCCGCCGGTTCCGTGAGGAGGTGGGGACTTCGCCGGGCCAGTGGCTGATCCAGCAGCGCGTCGAGCGCGCCAGACAACTGCTGGAGGAAACCGATTTGTCCGTTGACCGGATCGCGCGGGACGCCGGCTTCGGCACGGCCACCTCGCTGCGCCAGCACCTGCAGGCCGCGATCGGCGTCTCCCCCAGTGCCTACCGGGCCACGTTCCGCGGCCCGACAGCCGCAGCCAGTGCCTGAACGCCGGGGCGCGCCAGCAGCAACAGTCTGAGCAGAGCGGGAAACAGCGTGCCCGGGCAGCGGTCGCCAGCGCCTGAACGCCGGGGCGCGCCCAGCAGCACGGCCTGAGCGAGCGGGAAGCAGCGTGCCCGGGCGGCGGCCGGCAGTGCCGACAGCCCCCCGGGACAGTGGAACACGGTCAGCTGCTCTTCGCCACCAGGCCAGGGCTTGCGCTGACCCGCTCCCGGTCGTCCGCTGACGCGGCAGCGGCCGGGCGGATGATCGCGTACCCCTGGCGTTCGGACGCCCGGAACGAGGACTCGGGCGAGAACACCAACTCGGCCAGGGGAACCGGTTTGTGGTAGAAGCACATCGAGGTCGGGACCCCGAAGATGTCGGCCGATCCCACGAAGAAGGGCAACTCGGCCAGGAGGTAGCGCACGCCGGCCCGAACCTGTTCAGCGGTTGGCTCGTCGCCGTCGAGGTAACTGCGCAACACGACCCGGCTCATCGCCAGGCAGCGGCTGCTCAGTTCGGCATCCTGGTTGAACGCCTCCTCCGCCCGCGCGCGAAGGGCTTGGTAGACGGGATTGGTCAGCAGACTCGACAACAGGTGGAGATGCCCCTCCACCGGCGCCGAGTCGTCAACAGCCCGCCAGGCGCGCACCACGCGGTTGCGCACGGCGTTGATCTCGCCGCGTGCCTTCTGGGTGGCACGGGCCGGCGGGTAGCCGATCGCCATCAGGTTGTCGACAAACGCCGAGTCCGGCACGATGACGTCGACTTGGGTGAAGCGGGCGCGGACCCAGCGCAGCAGTTCGGTCAGCAGCCCGACCCGGAAGTAACTGTTGCCCGGGCTCACCCCGACGACGACGTGGTCTCCACGCTCGTAGATGCGCTGACAGGACGGTGTCAGCGGGATGAACTCGAAATCTCCGCGACCGGCGGTGGACGGGGCTGGGGAAGGACTTGGCTCACAAACGCCGCGTTGGACGCTCATCAGATCTCCCGGCCGTCTGCTCGTTTCGTTTTCGCGTCGGCACTAGGCTCGGGTGAGCGTCCAGGTCTCGTACAGCGCGTCCGCCCCGGCCGGCTGCTGCGAGTAGTTGTCGAACACCTGGATGTCGACGAACCCCGCGTCCCCGGCGAGCCGCCGGACGATGTCGTGCTCGTGCACGTACATGCGGTGCAACTCGGTGGTCCTGGTGTACAGCCCCTCGGGCAGGCTGCTGTCCCGGGTGAACTGGACGTAGGTCAGGTCGCTGTACCTGCCGGCCTCGTCGGCCGCGAACTTCCAGAGGAACGCCGCGTCACCGAGGTCGGTCGCCAGCACGTTCGTGCCGAACCGCTCGACCATGTGCTTCTGGAGCATGGTGCGCCCCATGATGTCGAAGACGAACGTCCCACCTGGACGGAGCACCTGCGCCACCGACTGGAAGGTCCTGCCGAGAACCGCCTCGGTGTCGGGCAGGTAGTTGAAGGCCGCCGCGGAACTGATCACCGCGTCGAACTGGTGCCGCAGCGGGATGTCCGGCAGCACGGCCTGGACCAGCTCCACCCCGGCGCCCAGCCGCTGGCGGGCCTGGGCGAGCATCGCGGCGGACTGGTCCAGACCGCTCACCGCGTACCCCCGCCGGATCAGCTCCTGGAGCATGAGCCCGGTGCCGCAGCAGATCTCCAGGACCTCGTGCGTCGGCGTGGCCTGCCTGGCCCACAGCTGCGTCAGGAAGTCACCCATGCGGGTGCGCGGGCTCTCGTGCCAGCCGCCGACGACCCACTCGACCAGGCGGTCGTAGTTGGTCGCGACCTCGTCGGCGTAGAACCTCTGCTGCCCGGCGATCACGTGCGCCGGTTCCATCGTCTCGGGTTGTGCGGTCATCTGGTTGCCCTCCAAAACGGACGGTGTTGTTTCCTGTTGTGCTTCCTGTGGCACAACAGCGGCTTGGGAAACTGGGGCTCGGGAAACTGGGGCTCGGGGAACTGGGGTTTGGGAAACAGGGGTTTGGGAAACTGGGAAGCCTGACGTGCGGGCACGGGCACCACTCGGCCGTGGACGCGGTGCCGGTGGTGGTGGTGTCGGGGGCTGGCCGCCGATCCGCTGGCGGATCTGCCGTGTCGTGATCAGATGCGGTAGGCCGTGACCAGGACATACCGCAGCTCTGCGAGTGTGTCCGCGCGTTCCAGCGCTGAGGTGGCGCGCTCGAACTCGTCCTCGCCGAGGTGTCTCACGTAGACATCGCGTTCCTGGCGCATCGCCTGGGCCAGGCGGGTGTACGAGTACCGGGTGTGCTCGGTGATGTCGCTGATGTCCACCAGTTCCAGACCGGCGGCGGCCAGCAGTTCCTGGTACTCCTCGGCGTTGCCGGGGCTGTTCAGCTGCATCGAGGCGCACAGCTCCGCGATCAGCGCGGCTCTGGACTGGTCCAGGGCGGAGACCAGCATGCCGTCCGCGATCACCAGGCGGCCGCGGCGGCGCAGCACGCGGGCGACCTCGGCCAGGGCCCGGCGTCGGTCGGTGATGTGGCTGAGCGACTCGACCATCCAGGCGGCGTCGAACGATTCGTCCGGATAGGACAGTGCGGTGGCGTCGGCGTGTTCGAAGTGCGTCCGTGCCGCCAAACCCGCTTGGCGGGCGAGTTCGTTGGCCTGCGCGACCTGGTGGTGGCTGACCGAGATGCCGACCACTTCGACGTCGAGCTTCCGCGCCAGGCGCAGGGCTGGTTTGCCGGTGCCGCAACCGATGTCCAGCACCCGCTGGCCCGGACTCGCGCCGAGACGGGTGATCAGTTCGTCGGTCATCCGGTCCGTGGCCGCGGCGAGCGTGTCGCTCTCCCGTTGCTCCGTCCAGTAGCCCACGTGGAGGTTTCCGTCGTAGGAGGCGGCGAACAGGTCGGTCACCGTGTCGTAGAAACTTCCGACGTCCTCGGCGGTGACCGGGGCGGCCGGCCGACCCGCCGTACTGGCCACATTGGCTGCCGTACTGGCCACCTCAGCCACCTCAGCCACCTTGGCAGGCTCAGCCGTCTCGACCGTCTCGGCCACGGGCGGAGCTTCGACAGGTTGTGCCGTGTCGGGGGCGCTGGAAACGGCTTCACCGTTCGCCGTGATGCGCGTTGTCGTCGTCAACACCTCCACCATCTAGCGCTTGTTTCCGGTGCGGTTCCAGTTGGCTCGCAGGCCACAGTGGACTATGGCTACTGCTACTAGCCGTACTGCCGCAGCACCGGAGCGTAAAGGACTGTCCCAGCAGCCAAAGCGACTTCCACTCGAACGTGGGTCACCCACTCGGGCGTAATACCCACGAATGCTGTTTCCGCAGTGTGTCAACAACGCGGATCGCCACGCCGGCCAGTAAAAGGGCCGCTGCCCGGTGCCGTTCCGGGGCAGCGGGGAGCTAGGCAACGGCCGACAGGATGCTGGGACTGGCAGGGGCTGAACCTGGCAGCGTGCTGGGACTGGCAGCGTGCTGGGACTGGCAGCGTGCCGGACCTGGTAGGGCAACTGGCGGGTGGGTCGTGGGGCGCGTTGGGAAAAAGACGATGGGTGTGGTCACCCTGACTGCCGTTCCGACTTCACACTCAATTTCCGCATATACGCGCGAGCTGGTAGCCCACTCGCCCTTCTGCCGTCGAGTCGCAAAGAGGTAGAACACCTGATCGAGTGATGAAAAGGGTGGGACGGTTACGTAACCTGGAAATATGTCCACCGAGGGGGAAATCGGAAAGCTGCTCGACAGGATAGTCGAGTACAGCGCGATGATCAACATCGTCGAGGGTCTGCGGATGCACGCCCTCGCCGAATACCAGCGCGCCCACAACCAACCCGAATTCGCCGCTGCCGAACTCGCGCTGGCCGCTCGGTGGACCGAAAACCACGCCAACACCCAACTGTCGTTGGCCACCGATCTGGCCACCCGGCTCCCCGCCACCCTGGCCGCGCTCCAGGCCGGCCAGATCGACGCCTACAAGGCCAGGACGCTGTCCGAACTCACCCTGCCCCTGACCACCGAGCAGGCCCGCGAGGTCGAGGACAAGGTGCTGGCCGTGGCGCCCAACCAGAACGCCGCCACCATGCGCCAGTACACCCGCCGGGCCGTCCACCGCGTCGACCCGGACGGCGCCGAAGCCCGACACCGGCAGCGCGTCGCGGACCGGTCCGTGCGACTCCAGTCCTGCGACGACGGCATGGCTGAGCTGCGCGCCCACCTGCCGGCGCACCTCGCGCTGGCCATCATCGACAAGATCAACGCCGCTGCCTGCCAGGCGCGCACCCCGGGCGACCCGCGCACCGCCGACCAGCGGCGGGCCGACGCTTTCGTGGACATCTGCCTGGGCGAGGCCAGCTACCAGGCCCAGATCCAGGTCACGATCGCGGCCACCACGCTGCTCGGGCTGGACGACCAGCCTGGTGAACTGGCCGGATACGGGGAAATCCCGGCCAGTGTGGCCCGCGAGATCGCCGCCGAGGGCACGTGGTGCCGGCTGCTCACCGACCCGGTCAGTGGTGCCCTGCTCGACCACGGCCGCCGCACCTACCGGCCGCCGGTCGCACTCGCCGACCACGTTCGCACCCGGGACAAGACCTGTCGATTCCCCGGTTGTCTCCGCGCCGCCGCACAATGCGACCTCGATCACCACGTGCCCTATCCCGACGGCCCGACCTCGGCGGAAAACCTGACCACCCTGTGCCGTCACCACCACCGGCTGAAGCACGCGGCCCAATGGCGGTCAAAGCGACTGGACAACGGCACGGTCGTCTGGACCAGCCCCACCGGGCGTGAATACTCCCGCGCATCAGAACCGGTTCTGGCGAATGGGCCAGCCACACGGGTTGGTGTTGACACCAACGACAGGCCACCTTTTTAGCGGCTGCCTTTAGTGATCGCCTCTTAGCGTCTGCTTTTTAGTGACCGCTTTCTAGTGACTGCTTTCTAGTGACTGCCTTTGTTCCTGGCGCCGGCATCAGTCCTTTGTGGACCGGGTGCGACGGGCGTAGGCGCGGGCGGCCCGGACCCGGTCACCGCAGCGGGTGGAGCACCAGTGGCGGCGGGCGTGGGTGCGCAACAGGTAGCGGTTGCAGGGGGTGGCACCGCAGGCGGCGATGCAGCCCGCGTCCGACCCGGTGAGCAGGTCGGCGGCGTTCGCGGCGAGGACGGCGAGAGCGCGGTCAACGATCTGCGTGACGGGGTGGGCGGTGGCGCGGTGCAGGCCACGGGTGGGGTCCCAGCACAGCAGTGCGGCGGAGGGTGCCCTGGTGAGCGCGTCGTTGAGCGCGGACAGCGCGCCAGGCGGGGCCGGCGCCTGGGCGACGTGCGACGCGAGCAGCGCGCGCACCTGTTCGCGCAGCGACCGCAGCTGCGCCGCGCACATCTCCTGAAGTCCGGCACCGGCCGGGGCGAGGTCGTGCTCGACCAGCCATCGGGTGGCGGTCGCCGGAGTGCCGAGGAGGTCGAGGAACTGGCCGCCGGGCAGCGCAATGGCGCTGTTCGCGAAGTCGAGCGCCGGGTACTGCTCCGCTCCCGGTGCGGGCGGCAGCACAGCGGTCACGGGCTCGGTGGCCACGGGCTCGGTGGTCACAGGCTCGACGGTCACGGGCTCGGCGGTCGCAGGCTCGGTGGTCACGGGCTCGGTGGCCGCAGGCTCGACGGCCACAGGCTCGACGGCCACAGGCTCGGCAGTCACAGGCTCGGCAGTCACGGATTCCCGCATGCCTCTCATGGTATGTCTTGTCTCTATCCGTGAGAGCTGCCTATGATCACCTCACGGCAAAACAGTCTTTCTACCGTGAGGTGTTTCATGGCCGGCGATGCCAGCAACCAGTTCCCCGTCCACGTCTTCGGCGGCCCGACCGCCCTGTTCGAGTACGGCGGGCTGCGGTTCCTCACCGACCCGACCTTTGACGAGCCCGGCGACTACCAGCGGCCCGGCCGACCGGTCCTGACCAAGACCGCGCCCTCGGCCGGCAGTCCCGCCGATCTCGGCCGCATCGACGTGGTCCTGCTCTCCCACGACGAGCACGCCGACAACCTCGACAACTCCGGCCGGGCCCTGCTCGCCGACGTCCCACTCACCCTCACCACGCCCGGCGGCGGACAGCGCCTCGGCGGCACGGCCAGGGGAATGGCCGACTGGGAGTCGGTCGAACTCGACCGGCCCGGCGGCGGCACGGTCACGGTGACGGCCGTGCCCGCGATCCACGGGCCAGGGGAACGTGCGGAGGTTGAGCCGGTCACCGGCGAGGTCGTCGGCTTCGTGCTGCACGGGGCAGGTCTGCCCACCGTCTACGTCAGCGGCGACAACGCCTCGCTCGACGTGGTCCAGCAGATCGCCGAGCGCTTCGCCCCGGTGGACACCGCCGTCCTCTTCGCCGGAGCACCCCGCTTCCCCGTTGTCTTCGACGGCGGGCCGCTCGTCCTCGACAGCGCCCAGTCCGCCGAGGCCGCCGAAATCCTCGGTGCCCGCCGGGTGGTTCCCGTCCACTACGAGGGCTGGGCCCACTTCACCGAGGGGCGCGACGAGTTGGTGGCCGCGTTCACCGCGGCGAGCCTGGCCGACCGCCTGGACTTCGGCGACCGGGGCTGACCCCGCGACGCGGCCACCCACCCGAATCGAGAACCGCTCAGCAGTAGCGGTAGGCCAGGTCAGGAAGTCTGAAGCCGACCGAGTGCAGGCAGTGCCAACACCAGTCGACCGACCGCCTCCGGTACAGCTTGTCCACGGGTACGGAATGTCCGCACTCCGCTTCGAAGAACTTCCGGTCCGCCTGCTCAAGCTGGTCCGCCCGGAAGGCGTGGCACATCCAGTCGTACTGGGACAGCCACCAGACGTGAGCTACCACCTCGGGTTCCACCGTCCCGGCGGTTTGCCCGTGGTCAGTTGGATTCGGGTCCGGCGAGCCCGCATCTCCGTCATGCTGTGGCCAAACAGCTCGCGGTCCAGGGCTTCCTGAAGACGCCGTCGCCATGCCCGCACCACCCTGCGGGCCAACGACATCAGCACCGTCATCAAGAGAATGCCGCCCAGCCCCAACAAAATGGTGACGACCAGTGCTGCTCCCGGATTCGTCGTCACCAGTTCTCGCATCGTCTGCCACCCACACCCCCGTGTAGCGCATTGATCTTGGCCACTTTGATCGGAGTGATTGGCACGGTTCCACACGGAACCCAGTTGGGTGGATTAACCCCGGAAGACTCCCAATCCCACGCGGCGTGGCCATAGCGTTGCACCACCCTGAAAGGAGGGGTCTATGGGCGATCGCCAACCAACCGTCGCAGCGCGTGAACTGGGCAAGGGGCTGCGCAAGCTGATGGAGCAGGCCAAGTTGGACGGCCGAGCCGCGGCACGGCGGTTGCAGTGGGACGAAAGCAAGGTGTCGCGGCTGCTCAGCGGCAAGGGCACGTTGAATCCCGAGGATGTGATCTTTTTCCTGGGTCTGTGCCAGGCACCGGCGACCGAGCGCGACCGGCTGATGCAGATCTGTTACGAGGCCAAGCGGCCCGGCTGGTGGATACAGGAGCTTCTCGGGCGCAGGGAGTCCCGGTCCTACACCTTCCTGGAGCACGAGGCCATAGCGACACGGTTGACGAACTGGCGGATCAACCTCGTGCCGGGCCTGCTACAGACTCCGGACTACATGCGGGCGATCTTCGCTACGGTACCGGGCGTTCCGGCTGAGGAAGTGGAGAGTTCGGTCACCACACGACTGGCTCGACAGGCGCTCTTTCGATCGCTGCATCGTCCGGAGTTCACCTTCCTGATGCACGAGCAGGTGCTCCGCCTGCCGATCGGCGGCATCGACGTGCTCCGCGACCAGTTGCATCACCTGCTCAGAATGTCGGTGCGCACGTACATCTCGCTGCGGGTCGTTCCCAGCACGGCAGGCGCTCATGCTGGCCTCGATAGCTCGTTCGTCTTCATGGAATTCAGCGAGATCAAGCCCGTGGTGTTCCTGGAGACGAGCACCGCCAACATGTTCGTCGAGGACAACGATCACATTCGCCGGTATCGGCAGGTGTTGGACAACCTTTCTCACGTTGCCCTCAGTGAGGAAGAATCCAGGGGGTTGATCGCCGCGATCGCGTCGAAGCTGGGCAACCCTGGAGAGGACTCACGTGATGACAACCCCGGTCTCCACCTGGCGTAAGAGTTCGCGTAGCAATTCGAACAAGAAGTACGACTGCGTCGAGGTTGCCCTCGGTGCAAACTGGGCCGGCTTGCGGGACAGCAAGCACCCCGAGGCAGGAAACATCCAGGTCAACACCGGTGCCTGGACGCAGTTCCTCACGGCGGCCAAGAGTGGTCGGTTCGATCTCGGCTGACCGTCTGCCCACCTGGGGACAGCAAACGGGGCTGGTAACGGGTGATCCGTCACCAGCCCCGAATCTCGTTGGTCTGTCAGGCGGTGCCGAGGAGTAAGCCGCCGCCGAACAGCAGGGCGGCGATGCTCACCACGCCGAAGAGGCCGACCCAGAGGATGCCCGGCGTCCGGGTCAGGCGGGCCAGCTGGTCGGCGTCGGAGTCCTTGGCCTGGCCGGTGCGGCGCTTGCGCTGCAACTCCCCCACCGGCCGGATGCCGCCGAACAGCAGGAACCACGCGACCAGGTAGCAGAACGCGGCCTGCACGCTCTGGTCGGCGTACCAGGAGACGAGGAAGAACACCGCGCCGGTCAGCACGATCGAGATCACGCCGAACACGTTGCGGATCACCACGAGCATGGCGACCAGCAGGCCGATGCTCAGCCACAGGGTCAACTCGGTGCGCTTGGCCGCGACCAGTGCGGCCAGGCCGAGTCCGACCAGGGATGGCGCGATGTAGCCGGCCAGCGAGGTGAACACCATGCCCGGGCCGGTTGGCCGGCCGACCGAAACCGTCACGCCCGAGGTGTCCGAGTGCAGCCGGATGCCGGCGAGCCGGCGTCCGGTCAGCAGGGCGACCAGGGCGTGGCCGGCCTCGTGCACGATGGTGATCACGTGCCGGGTGATCCGCCATGTGCGGCGCCAGCCAACGAGTAGCAGTGCGACCACGGCCGCGCCAATCGTCATTGCCGACCACGACTGGCCATCGCTCGCGGCCACCCATGACCACAGCTCGTCCAGGCTCTCCACCGGCCCTACCCGCTTTCCCATCGACGGCGTCCACTGACAGCGGTCAGGGCACCATCTTCCTGATGCGCCAGTTGATCGCGCGCACCGGCCCGGATGCCCACGGGTGGGCTCTCGGCGGTCCGCTCACCGCGGTGCCGGTGTGATCGCGCCCAGCGCGTCGGCCACCGCGTTCCTGACCTGCGCGTCGGTGGGGGTCGGGCGGTTCTGCTCGGCCGCGAGCTGGCTCAGCGAAGCCATCGTGACGTCGTGCAGGCCGCACACGGTGAACTGCTCGAACACGGTCATGTCCGGGTCGATGTTGAGCGCGAAGCCGTGACTGGTGATCCCGCCGCGAATCCGCATGCCGATCGAACCGATCTTGCGGTGGTCGGGCGTCCACACCCCGACCAGGCTGCTGGCGCCCTTGGGGGTCTCCCGGCGCACCGCGTCGAAGCCGAGTTCGGCCAACGCCTTGATCAGGCCGTTCTCCAACCACCGCACCACATCTCCCGGCCCGCGCTGGCGGATGTTCATCACCAGGTAGCCGATCAGCTGGCCGGGGCCGTGGTAGGTGGCGAAGCCGCCGCGATCGACCGGGAAGGTGGGGATGTGGTTGATCGCGGTGGCCTCGGTGGGCAGGTCGTCCAGTGGGGTGCGGTCACCGTAGGTGATCACCTGTGGATGGCTGAGCAGGTACAGGCGGTCCGGCACCTCGTCGGCGCGGCGTTGGACGACCCAGGCCGCCATGTCCTCAAGTGCCTGTGCGTAGGGGATTCTGCCCAGGTCGACTCGGTGCAGCGGGGGCAGGTCCGTGCCCGATCCACCGCCGTTGTCCCAGGTCTTTGCCACAACAAACGGTAACACCGAGGATCAGTCGAGTGCGTCGAGGTTGACGGCGTGGATGCGCCGTGACCGGTACATGATCCAGGCGATCGGCATCCACAGGAACGCGCCCAGGGCTGCGGCTCCGATCATCCCGCCACCCAGTACCTGCACCCATTCCACCAGGTCGCGCACGAACTGGTGCCGCTCGTCGATCCGCTCGTGCAGTGCGCCCGCGCCGAGAACCAGTGGAATGCCACAGACAACGCTCAGCGCCAGCATCGGGAGCGGCCCCGGCTGCCAGAACTGTCGACCTGGCAACAGCTGCGTGATGAGGAAGGACAGCAGGAGCAGCAGGGCGAATCCGTTGACCGGCAGGAGGAGGAGACCGAGCACGACGGGGATGTCCGCGTTGAGCAACCCCGGTGTCGGACTGAGCGCCATGACGGTGAGCGGGAGAACGGCGCCGATCAACCACGCCGCCCGGCCCCGCCGTGGGACCGCTGGGAAGTAGGCGAACTCCCAGAACAGTGCGTTGCCGTTCGGCGAGTAGCCGGGTGAGAGGGTGGTGCGCGTGGCGTTGCAGCGCAACGGGTAGAGCAGCCGCGCGCGCCGGCGCCAGTTGGTCGGGCCGGCGAGCATGTCGCGCATGACGCCTCGGGAGCGCGGCCGGCCGGCCGCCGTCCAACGCCCCGGGTCCTTGGTCGCCGTGCGCTGTCTCGCCGACACGCGCCGTTGCCCGCTGTTCCTCTTCGCCAACTCGCTGTCACCGCCCACTGTTCAGGTGCTGCCAGTGGGACGCCGCGCGGGCCGATCGGTTCCACCGCTGGGCCGGCCTGCTTCGCGCTGTGCCGGCCTGCTTCGCGCTGGGCCGGCCACCCCCGTGGGCTACTCCCGCCGGGCGGAAAAGTGACCGGCTCCGGCGCGCCAGTCGGATCAGCTGGCAGCCGTCGGGTAGTTCGCGCGGCCGGTGACGGCGGTCAGCGCCGCGCCGAGCGCGGCGGCCGGGTCGGCCGGCGTGGTCGTGGACCGCCAGGCGACGAACCCGTCCGGCCGCACCAGCAACGCGCCCGAGTCACCGATGCCCACGGACGCCGGCCACTGCCCGGTCGGGTCGGTGACCTCCCCGTCCTGGCTGGTCTGCCCGTCCTGGCTGGTCCCGTTGGCCGGGCCGGTGATCCGCACCGCCCGCAGGTCCAGACCGAGGTCCGCGCCAACCTTGCCGGCCGCCGCGCACCAGTCCGCACCGGCCGGGCCGGCCAGCACGGTGAACCGGGAGCCGATCAGGTCAAGGGTGGACACGTCTCCGCCGTCCGCGCCGCTCGGGCCGTTGCGCCGCAACCAGCGGTGCGGCAGGTGGCTGCCGGGTGCCCCGTCCAGGCTGGCCGCCAGGTCCTCGGTGGACGGCACCGGTGCCACCGGGCCGAACACCGCGTTCGAGCCGTGGTAGCGGTAGCCCATGGTGACCAGTGATGCGTTCCACGCGCCCACGGCCGCGCGCTCGGCGACCGCGCTCGGGTCCCAGTGCAGCCGGGGGTTCTCCCAGCGCAGCAGCGCCTGGCGGGTCACCAGTTCGGCGATGGCGTGGCGCTCCTGGTGGTAGCTGTCCAGCAGGGCGTCGCCGGCCTGACCGGCCAGCACCGCGGCCAGTTTCCACGCGAGGTTGTGCGCGTCGGCCAGGCCGGTGTTCAGCCCGAACGCGCCGAGCGGTGAGACGGCCCGTGCCGCGTCGCCGACCAGGAACGCCCTGCCGGACCGGAACTCGTCGGCCATCCGCACGGTGGCCCGCCACGGTAGCGCGCTGACGATCTCCACGGGCACGTCGTCCGCGCCGATCGCGGTGCGCACGGCTTCGGCGCAGCGCTGTTCGGTGAAGTCGGCGGCGCTCAGGCCGGCGTCGGCGGGCACGGTGACGTGCATGACCCAGCGCCGCTCGCCCACGGCCAGCAGCATGCCGGCCGCGTCCGGGTGGCTGATCTGGGTCATCAGCGGCATGGTGCCGAACCGGCCGTTCAGGTCAGCGTGGAACAGGATGTTGATCACGATGTTGCCGATCTCACCGGGTCCGGTGGTGCTGATGCCCAGCGACGTGCGGACGGCGCTGTTCAGCCCGTCGGCGCCGACCAGGTAGTCGGCGCGGATCACCCGCCCGTCGGACAGCGTCACGGACACGCCGTCGGCGTCCTGGTCCACCGCGTGCACCGCGACGCCGTACTCCACGGCGGCGCCGCGCTGCCGCGCCGCCGGTAACAGCACGGCGTCCAGGTGGTCCTGGGGGTAGTGGCCGCGAGCCAGCACCGGTGTCAGGGCGTCGGCCGGCCTCGGTCCCGGGCTGGGGGCCTTGCTCCGGTCGATCTCGGCGACGGTGCGCGCGTCCGCCTTCCAGAGCTGCGCGTTGCGCACGGCGGCGGTGTCCACCACGTCGGACAACCCGACCTCGCGGAACAGCTCCAGCGTGCGGGGGCTGAGGCCGAGCGCCCTCGGGTGGTTGGCCGGGGCTGGACGGCGCTCGACAACGAGTGCGGGCACGCCGTGGTGGCCGAGGAACACGGCGGTGGCCAGGCCGACCGTGCCGCCGCCGGCGATGAGGACCGGGATCTGGGACATGGCAACTCCTCAGGTGAACGAGTTGGGAACACTGTTCCCGCGATGGGCACACTGTACTCAATGGGTACACTGTTCCCATGTCGTCTCGGTCACAGCCCGAACCCCGGTCGCCCCGGGAGCCCGCACCCCTGCTGTGGATGCGCGAGCGAGAACGCCCCAGCCGTCCGGTGGTCACCGTGGCGAAGATCGTGCGCACCGCGATCCAGATCGCCGACGCCGAAGGCATCGACGCGCTGTCCATGCGCCGGATCGCCACCGAGATGGGATCGGGCACCACCTCGCTGTACCGGCACGTCACCAACAAGGACGAGCTGATCGACCTGATGGTGGAGGCGGTGCACGGCGAGCACCCACTGCCCGAGCCGGGCCAGCGGCACTGGCGGGCGGAGCTGGCCGACTGGGCCCGCCAGTCGCGCGCCACCATGCTGCGCCATCCCTGGCTGGTGCAGCAGGCGTCCCGGCGCACAGCACTCGGCCCGAACGTCATCGCCAAGTTCGACCACCTGCTCGGCGTGCTGGGCCGGGTGACCGAGGACGCCACCCTGGCCACCATGGCGTCGGAGGCGCTCAACGCCCACGTGCTGGGCGAGGTCACCGTGGAACTGGCCGACCTGGAGGCGCAGCGCCGCACCGGCATGACCGAAACCGAGTGGCAGGAGTCGATGGGCGCCTACGTGACGCAGGTGGTCGAGTCCGGACGCTACCCGCACTTCAACCGCAGGATTCTGGAGTCGGACAACCCCGACGCCGACCGGCGTTTCGAGTTCAGCCTGGAGTGTCTGCTCGCCGGAATCGAGGCGATGTTCCAGCGCGCCCGCTGACCCGGTTCGGTCCAGCAGGCGCTGCACGTCCACCGTGGACATTGGTGGGGCGGTTGGTGTTTCGTCGGCGCGGAACGGGGTTGTCGCCGACTAAACATCGTGTCGCGGACAAGCTTCGAGCTTTCACCGTTGGCCTCGTTGGGTTCGGTGCTCGGACGTACGCTCGGGGCATGGCAGTGGCGGATCAACCAGGCCAGTCCGCAGCCAGCTCGACGACCGGCTCCGCGGCCAACGAGGCAGCGGTGCAGCAGCTGTGCGGACTGGTGTCCGAACTCGCATGGCGGCTTGACGAGCACGTCCGGGGCAGCGTGGTGGGCATGGACCTGACCGCGCCACAGGCGGTCGCGCTGCGCGAACTGGACCAGCCGCTCACCATGCGCGAACTGGCCGCGCGGATGTGCTGCGAACCGCCGAACGTGACCTACGTGATCGACCGGTTGGAGCGCCAGGGGCTGGTGGAGCGGCGCCCGCACCCGCGCGACCGCCGCGCCAAGCAGCTCGTGCTCACCTCGGCCGGTTCGGCCACCCGGGACCGGCTGCTCAAGCGGCTCGTGCACCGGTCACCACTGGACCACCTGACCGACGCCGAGCGCGCCAACCTGCACGGGCTGCTGCTGCGCGCGGTGGACCGTCCCGCCGGTCGGCTGCAGAACTCCGGCAGCACCGAAGTCTGACCGGAGTGGACAGTCCTCATCGGACAGCCGGGACCCCTGGCAGGTCGATCAGTCCGGCGAGGCTCGCCCGGTGGTGGTCGGCGCTGCCCAGGGCGATGGCGTCGGCCTTGGCGCGCTTGAGGTACAGGTGCGCGGGGTGCTCCCAGGTGAAGCCGACCCCGCCGTGCAGCTGCACCATCTCCTCGGTGGCCAGCACGGCCAGCTCCGACACGAAGCTCTGCGCCACCGCGACCGCCACGCCCGCGTCCGGATCGCCGTCGGCCACCGTGCCCACCGCGTACCTGGCCACCGCCCTGGCCTGGGTGATCCCCACCCACAGGTCAGCCAGCCGGTGCTTGAGCGCCTGGAACGAGCCGACCGGCCGGCCGAACTGGTGCCTGGTCCTGAGGTAGTCCACCGTGGTCGCCAACGCCTGCTCGGCGAGCCCGAGCTGTTCGGAGGCCAGCAGCGCCGCACCCGTGTGCAGTGCGCCGCGCAGCGCGTCCCGCGCGGCCGTCCCGCTGGCCAGCAGCCGCCCGGGGGCGGCCCGCAGCGTGACATCGGCCAGCCGCCTGGTGAGGTCCAAAGAGGACACCCCGGTCAGCGTGACCCCCTCGGCCGCCCGGTCCACCGCGTACAGTGCCGGCCCGGCCTCGCCCAGCGCGGGCACCAGCAGCACATCGGCGGGCAGGACGTCGGCGACGCTGGTCACCGCGCCGGTGAGCACCTCGCCCGGCTCGACCCGCACGCCACCGGGGAAGGCGGCATCGGGCGCGGTGGACAGCGGCACGGCCAAGGCGGCCGTGCGGGTACCGCTGGCGAGGTCACCGACCAGGGCGGAATCGCCCACGGCCAGCAGTGCGACCGTGCTCAGCACGGCACTGCCCAGGAACGGCACCGGGGCGACCGCCCGGCCCAGCTCCTCGGCCACCACGGCCACCTCACGCCAGGACGCGCCGGCCCCGCCCTCGGCTTCCGGCACCGCCAGGCCGGCCACGCCCACCTCGGCGGCCAGCCGGCGCCACAGTCCCACGTCGTAGGGTTCGTCGGTTTCCACCCTGGCCAGCACGGTCGGCCACGCGCAGTGGTCGGCGAGCAGGGCGCGGACACTGGCCCGCAGCTCGTCCTCCACCTCGCTGTAGAGCAGGTCCGGGCCGGCGGTGTGGGTGTGGTCGTGAGCGGTTGACGGTGCGGTACTCACTTCGGCAGGTCCTTCCACGGCACGTCCTCGACTCCACCCGACAACAGCTCGGCAGCGACAACACCGACCCGCGCCACGGCGCTCACTTCGGCAGGTCCTTCCACGGCACGTCCTTGTCGATGCGTGGCTCGGTCGGTAGCCCGAGCACCCGCTCGGCGATGATGTTGCGCAGGATCTCCGAGGTGCCGCCCTCGATGGAGTTGCCCTTCGCCCGCAGGTAGCGGAATCCGGGCGAGCCGCCGAGCATGTCCACCTGGGTGGGTCGGCGCATGGTCCAGTCCGGGTAGCGCAGTGCCTGCTCACCGAGGAGGTCGAGTTCGAAACCGGAGATCTGCTGGTTGAGCCGGGCGAAGGCGAACTTGGCCGCCGATCCCTCCGGACCGGGCTGGCCGGCGGCGAGCCGCTGCCGCAACCACTCCTTGGTCAGCCGGGCCGCCTCCGCGTCCACCCACAGCCGCAGCAGCCGCTCGTGCAGGCCGGGGGTGCGCAGTTCGGGGTGTTCCCGCCAGGTGCGCGCGGCCAGCCCGATGATGCCCGCCTCGCGGGGCTCGGCCATGCCGCCGATGGACACCCGCTCGTTCATCAGCGTGGTCTGGGCGACCCGCCAGCCCTCGCCGACCGCGCCGAGCCGCTGGCTGTCCGGCACCCGCACGCCGTCCAGGAAGACCTCGTTGAACTCGGCCTCGCCGGTGAGCTGGCGCAGCGGCCGGACCTGCACACCCGGCGCGGTCATGTCCAGGACGAAGTAGGTGATGCCCTGGTGCTTGGGCACGTCCGGGTCGGTGCGGGCGACCAGGATGGCCCAGCGGGCCTCGTGGGCCATGGAGGTCCACACCTTCTGCCCGGTCACCACCCAGTCGTCGCCGTCGCGCACCGCCCTGGTGCCCAGCGCGGCCAGGTCCGAACCGGCCCCCGGTTCGCTGAACAGCTGGCACCACACCTCCTCGCCTGTCCACAGTGGACGAAGGAAGCGGGCCTGCTGCTCACTCGTGCCGTAGCGGAGGATGGTCGGCGCGGCCATGCCCAACCCGATGCCGATGCGGCGCGGGTTGTTGTCGGGCGCGCCGGCCGCGGCCAGTTCGGCGTCCACCACCTCCTGCGACACCCTGGGCAGGCCGAGCCCGCCGAGGCCGACCGGGAAGTGCACCCAGGCCAGCCCGGCGTCGAACCGGGCGCGCAGGAACTCCACCCGCTCGGTGGTCGCCGGATCGTGGGTGGCCAGCAGGTCGCGCACCCGCTGCCTGAGTTCGTCCGCGCTCGGTGGCGGAGCCTGGTGTGCCTCGGTGCTCACGACGACCTCCCTGTCGACCTGGCCGATCCCGCACGGGTGCTGGGTTGTTCGGGGATATCAGTCCAGCGGGCCGCCGGCCACGTAGATGACCTGACCGGACACGAACGAGGCCTCGTCGCTGACCAGGAAGGCGATGGTGTTGGCCACGTCCTCGGGCTGGCCGACCCGCTGCACCGGGATGCCCTTGGCGGCCGCCGCCTTGAAGTCATCGAAGTCCACGCCCAGCCGGGCGGCCGTGGCCGCGGTCATCTCGGTCTCGATGAACCCGGGCGCGACCGCGTTGACCGTCACGCCGAACTTGCCCAGCTCGATGGCCAGGGTCTTGGTGAAGCCCTGCATGCCGGCCTTGGCCGCCGCGTAGTTGGCCTGTCCCCGGTTGCCCAGCGCGGAACTGCTTGACAGGTTGACGATCCGGCCCCAGCCCTGGTCGACCTGGTACTTCTGCACGGCCCGGCTGGCCAGGAAGGCACCCCGCAGGTGCACGTTCAACACCGTGTCCCAGTCATCGGAAGACATCTTGAACAGCAGGTTGTCCCTGGTCACGCCGGCGTTGTTGACCAGGACCACGGGCGGACCGAGCCGTTCGGCCACGGTGTCGACCGCGGCGTTGACCTGCTGCTCGTCGCTGACGTCAGCGGCCACCGCCAGAGCCGTGCCCCCGTCGGCGACGATCGCCTCGGCAGTGCCCGACGCGCTCTGCTCGTCCAGGTCGAGCACGGCCACCGCGAACCCGTCCCTGGCGAGCCGGCGAGCCGTGGCCGCCCCGATCCCCCGGGCGGCTCCGGTCACCACGGCGACCCGGTTCAGGCTCTGCGACATCCTTGTCCTCCTTGGTCGGTCTCCGGCGTTCCCGATCCGGCCAGCCCACCGTAACGGGACGAGCCAGTGCCGTAAAAGGCTGCTACTGGCGACGATGGTGGGTGATCACCCGCCTTGTCAATCACCAGCGCGCCCGGCACAACCAGGACGGCGAACTTCTGTGCGGGGCAACTGATTCCTTGATCGGTCTCCCGCCCTGTGGAAGAACGGGTGGCATGCAGACCTTCACCTCACCCGCCGAACTGACCGCCGCCGTGGGCCGCGAACTCGGCCACAGCCAGTGGCACCGCATCGACCAGGACCAGGTCAACACCTTCGCCGACGCCACCGGCGACCACCAGTGGATCCACGTCGACGTCGAACGGGCCAAGGCCGGGCCGTTCAAGCAGACCATCGCGCACGGCTACCTCACGCTGTCCCTGCTGCCGGTCCTGGTCAGCGAGGTCTACCAGGTCAGCGGGGTGCGGATGGGCGTCAACTACGGCCTGAACAAGGTGCGCTTCCCCGCCCCGGTGCCGGTGGGCACGCGCGTCCGCGCCTCGGTCACCCTGCAGGACGTGCACGAGGTCGAGGGCGGTGTGCAGGTGGTCGGTCGGGTGACCATCGAGGCCGAGGGCGTGGCCAAGCCGGTCTGCGTGGCCGAGGCGGTCTCCCGGCTGTACTTCTGAGCCGGACCGCGTTCAGGACCCGACCGGCAGTTGCGCTGCGGGTTCGTCGCTGCCGACGGACACGATGACGAACTCCCCCGGGCCGCGCGCTTCGGATGCGCGTCGAACCCGCTCGGCCAGTTCGGGCGGCCACCGCGTGGCCACCGACCACCGCGCCCCGGCCAGTTGGGCGGTGTCCAGCGCGCGCACGCCCGTCAGGTTCGCCCCGCGCAGGTTCGCCCTGGTCAGGTCCGCGCCGGCCAGATCGGCCCCGGTCAGGTCCGCGTCGGTCAGGTCGGCCCCGGTCAGGTTCGCCGCGCCGAGGTCCGCCCTGGTCAGGTTCGCGCGCACCAGCACCGCCCCGAACGCGCTGGCCCGGCTGAGCGTGGCGGACGACAGGTCGGCGGCGACGAGATAGGCCCCGGACAGGTACGCGTCGGCCAACACCGCCCTGGTGAGAATGGCGCTGGCGAGGTTGACGTAGGACAGGTTGGCCGCGGACAGGTCCGCCTCGCTCAGCCGGGCGGCGAACAGCTTCGCGCCGGCGAGGTTGGCGGCCGCGAGGCCGGCGTGCGACAGGTCAGCCCGGGACAGGTCCGACCCGGCCAGGTGTGCCTGGCGCAGGTCAGCCGAGGACAGGTCAGCGCCGAACAGCGCCGCGAAGAAGAAGACCCGGCCCGCCAGGCTCGCCCCCCGCAGGTTCGCGCCTTCGAGGTTGACGTCGAGCACGTCGGCGTCGTCCAGCGACTCCCCGTCGTCCTGGTCAGCGCTGTTCTCGCCCCAGCCGGGGGCGGCCGGACCGGCGGCGGCCGGCTGTCCGGGCTGGACCACCGGCCCCGCCATGAGCGGCCCCTGGAACACCGGAACGGGGGCGGCCGCGACCGCGCCCCTGGCCGGACGGTCAGCCGACGCCCGCAGCGGGGTCACCGGTTCCGGCTGCCTGGCCAGGGCCGCGGTCAGGGCGCGCCACCCGGTGGTGCGGCACCGGCCGGGCTCGGCAAAGGGCGGGCTCTGCCTGGCGAGAGCGGCCACCAGGCGACCCGCGAAGCTGTCACGACGCATGGTCACCACCCGTGGCGGCCATGCGGGAATCCGCGCCGGCAGCGGGCTCAACCGGCATTGGCGGTTCTGCCGGCGCGGCCGGCGGCTGACCGGTCGGTGGGGTTTCCGGTGGTGGGGTCGGGTTCAGCGGGATCTGCCTGGCCAGTTGTTCGACCAGCAGCGGGGCGGCGATGCCGACCGCCAGCGCGCCGAACGGGCCGCTGACCTGATCGCTCAGGCCCGCCGCCGTGGCCAGCCCCGACCCGATGCCCAGCCGGATGATCACCGAGATCAACAGCGGCAGCGGACCGATCCCGTTGTCGTTCTGCCAGGGCCATCCCTTGTTTCGTCGAATCGCGGTACTGAATTCCAGCCCCTCGACGGCAAAGCCGCCGAACAATCCCCAGGCTGCGTATTCCAGCCCTGTCATATCACCGACGGTAGCGACGAATGTGCTTCGCGCGCAGCCGTTCGCCGGTTTTCGTTACCGAAAACGGCGCAGCGGTGTGCGGCGAGCTGGTCAGTGCGCTGGTTCGGCGGGATCACCGAAGACCTTGCCCGGGTTGAAGATGCCCAGCGGGTCCAGGGCGTTCTTGACCGCGTGGTGCATGGCCACCACCGCCGGGTCGAGTTCCCGGTGCAGGCCGCGCCGCTTGAGCAGGCCCACCCCGTGCTCGCCGGTGACCGTGCCGCCCATCGCGATCGCGTCGTCCACGATGGACTCGAAGGCCCGCTGGGCGCGCAGCCGCGCGGCGTCGTCACCGACCGGCGTGATGATCAGCGGGTGCAGGTTGCCGTCGCCGGCGTGGGCGATGTTGGCGATGTGCACGTCGTGTTCCCTGGCCGTGGCGTCGATCTTGGCCAGCATGTCGGCCACCCGGGCGCGTGGCACGCACACGTCCTCGGTGAGCACCGGGCCGAGGCGTTCCAGCGCGGGGTAGGCCAGCCGCCGCGCCGAGAACAGCGCCTCGGCCTCGACCGGGTCGGTGGACCGCGCGCTCCAGGTGGCACCACCGGCCTCGAAGCAGCGCAGCATGGCCTCGGCCTCCTGCTCACCGGCCTCGCCCGGCAGGTCGGAGCGGCCGAGCAGCAGCACGTCGGCCTCGTCGCTGAGGCCCATGTTCTTCCACTGGTCGACCGCGGTCAGGCAGTGTCGGTCGATCAGCTCCAGCGCCGAGGGCACGATGCCCGCCTCGGTGACCGCGGCCACGGCCCGGCCGGCGGCGGGCAGCGAGTCGAAGTAACCGACCACGGTGTGCTCGGCGCCCTGGCGGGCCGGCCGCAGCCGCAGGGTGATCTCGGTGATCACGCCCAGCGTGCCCTCGGAGCCCACCAGCAGGCCGCACAGGTCGTAGCCGGCCACGCCCTTGGCGGTGCGCCGACCGAGCCGGACCACCTCGCCGCGCCCCATCACCACCTGCAGACCGAGCACGTAGTCGCGGGTCACGCCGTACTTGACGCAGCACAGCCCACCCGCGTTGGTGGCCACGTTGCCGCCGAGGCTGGACCAGGGCGCGCTCGCCGGGTCCGGCGGGTACCACAGGCCGTGTTCGGCGGCGGCCTTGCGCAGGTCCTCGTTGATCACCCCGGGCTGCACCACGGCCAGGTGCTCCTGCGGGTTGATCTCCACGATGGCGTTCATCGCCTCGGTGCTCAGCACCACGCTGCCGGCCAGCGCGTTGGCGCCGCCGGACAGCCCGGTGCCGGAACCGCGCGGCACGATCGGGGTGCCGAACTCGGCGCAGCGGGCCACCACCGCGCGCACCTGCTCCACCGTGGTGGGCCGGACCAGTGCGGCGGGCAGCTCGTAGGGCGCCCACTCCGCGTCGTCGTGCGCGTACCGCTCGATCACGTCCGGGTCGGTCACCACGACCCCGGCCGGCAGGTCGGCCAGCAGGGCTCGCACGGTCTGGTTGTCCGTCACGGCCCCAGGTTAGTTCACCCGAACGGGTCAGTGTCAGCGCGCTCCGACCCACCCGCCTCCCCCGAGGCGACCGGCCGCGCCACGCCCGACCACCTGGTGCGGGTCACGCGCGAGGACTGCCCCGGCCGCACCACCAACGGCTGACCACTCCCCCGGAACCGGCGAATGATCGGCGCGCCGCGCGTGTCCTGGCCGGGTGGGCGCCGTCTCGCGGTCCACAGTGGATCACCTCGCAACCGAGCACCGCACTGGGAAAGGACCGGATGGCCACCATGTTGTCCAGGATGCTCCGGCTGATCGCCGTCGTCGCCATGCTGATCACCGTGCCCGCGCCCGGTCAGGCCGCCGCGAGCGGTGAACAGCCCCGGGGGGTGTTCACGTTCGGCAAGCTGGCCGAGATCGTCACCGCCACCGTCCAGTACGACCACCCGGACGCCGTGTGGACCCGGGCGTGGGCGGACACGCCGGCCGGCGCCGTCGACTCGGTCGGGTCCTGGCACTTCGCCTACCGGGCCCAGGTGGGCGGCGAGCCGGCCACGATCCGGGCGGAGGCCAACCTGGACGGCCTGATCGGGCTGCTGAAGGTGGTGCGCGAACCCGCGGCCGGTGACGCGGCACTGGCGTTGCCGGTCGTCATGGAGCCGGGCGTGGCCGACGCCCTGCTCACCGACGCCGGCTACCGGGCGCCCTACCGCGCGGTGGTGCTGCGGCGTCCAGCCGGTTTCGTCGTCGACGACCCGTGGTACGTCTTCGAGTTCGGGGACGGCGAGCAGGTCGGCGTTGACACGTGGACCGGCGAGGTCCGGTCGATCGGGTGAGCGGTTCAGGACGCGGCCGCGCCCGTGCCGGGTCACGCCCCTGCCCGGCGTGATCTCGACGGCCGATTCCCGCCAGCGAACGTCCGGTGTGGACTCCCACACTTCCAGGTGTGAACACCCAGTCCCCGGCACACCGGGCCATCGAGCCCGGCATCCTGTACTTCGGTACGCCGGTCGTGCTCATCTCCAGCGAGAACGAGGACGGCACGGCGAACCTGGCTCCGATCTCCTCGGTGTTCTGGCTCGGTTGGCGGGCCGTGCTCGGCATCTCCGCGAAGTCGCACACCACCCAAAACCTGCTGCGCACCGGCGAAGGCGTGCTCAACCTGCCCTCGGACGCGCTGGCCCCGGCGGTGGACCGGCTCGCGCTGACCACCGGTTCCGACCCGGTGCCGCCGGGCAAGCTGCGACGCGGCTACTTCCACGTCGCCGACAAGTTCGGTCGCGCCGGGCTGACCCCGGTGCCCTCGGAGACGGTGACGCCGCCTCGGGTGGCCGAGTGCCCGGTGGCGATGGAGGTCGTGGTCGAGGCCGTGCACCCGATCGCGGAGGATGACGAGAGCCAGCGCGGCGGGATCGTCGCGGTCGAGGTCCGCGTGCAGCGGGTGTTCGTGCACGAGGACGTGCGGCTGGCCGGCACCGAGGACCACATCGACCCGGACGCCTGGCGCCCGCTGATCATGAGCTTCCAGAAGTTCTACGGGCTCGGCCCGCAGGTGCACCCCTCGACGCTGGCCCGGATCCCCGAACACCTCTACCGCGGCCCGGACATCGACCGCGCCCGCACTGTCCCCGCCAGGAACCGCGACGACGGCCCCTCGGTTCAGGACGCGGCCACGTCCGAGTCGGACACCAGCCGCTCGGCCGCGCGCCGCCAGGCGTCGGGGTCGCCGGTGGGCTCGTAGCGGGGCAGCGCGTGGGTGCGGCGGACCAGCTCGCGCAACTGGTCCAGGCCACCGCGCAGCACCCCGGCCGCCCTGGCCTGGACCAGGACGTTGCCGATGGCGGTGGCCTCCACCGGGCCGGCCAGCACGGGCAGGCCGCACGCGTCGGCGGTGAGCTGGCAGAGCAGTTCGTTGCGCGCGCCGCCGCCCACCAGGTGCACCACGCTGATCTTCCGGCCGGACAGCCGCTGGGCGTCGCGCAGCGCCCGCTGGTAGGCCAGGGCCAGGCTGTCCAGCACGCAGCGGACCACCTCGGCCGGCTGCTCGGGGACGGGCTGGCCGGTGCGCCGGCACACCTCGGCGATGCGGGCGGGCATGTCGCCGGGCGGCAGGAACACCGCGTCGTCGGGGTCGATCACGCTGCGCAGCCCGGGCACCTCGGCCGCCGCCCTGGTCACCTCGGCCAGGTCCACCGGCCGACCGGCCAGCCGCCAGGTGCGCAGCGACTCCTGCACCAGCCACAGGCCCATCACGTTGCGCAGGTAGCGGATGGTGTTGTCCACGCCGCGCTCGTTGGTGAAGTTGGCCAGCCGGCTCGGTTCGCTGAGCACCGGCTCGGGCAGTTCCACCCCCACCAGTGACCAGGTCCCGCAGGAGATGTAACCGAAGTCCGCGCCGTCGGCGGGCACGCCCACCACGGCGGAGGCGGTGTCGTGCGAGCCGACCGCGGTGACCGGGGTACCGGCGGCCAGACCGGTCTGCTCGCCGACCCGGTCGGTCACCTCGCCGGCCGCGTCACCGGGGTCGCGCAGCGGCCCGAACAGCGCCGGGTCGATGTCGAACCGGCGCATCAGCTGGTGCGCCCACTGTCCGGTGTGGACGTCGAGGAGCTGGGTGGTGGACGCGTTGGTGCGCTCCACCCCCAGCACCCCGGTCAGCCAGTAGGACAGCAGGTCCGGGATGGGCAGCAGGTGGCGGGCCCGGCCCAGGTGCGGCCCGTCCTGCTCGGCCACCAGCTGGATCAGCGTGTTGATGGGCAACAGCTGCAACCCGGTCGCCTGGTACAGCTCCGGGCCGGCAACCCGGTCCAGCACCCGCTCCAGCACGCCGTCGGTGCGCGCGTCGCGGTAGCAGACCGGGTTGCCCAGCAGCGTTCCCGACTCGTCGAGCAGCCCGTAGTCCACCGCCCAGGTGTCAATGCCGATGCTGGCCACCGGGCCGGCGGCGCGCAGGCCCTCCAGCACGCCCCGGTACAGCCCCAGCACGTCCCAGTGCAGCGTGCCGCGCACCGGCACCGGACCGTTGGGGAACCGGTGCGCCTCGGTCAGCTCCAGCCGGTCCGGGCCGACCCGGCCGAGCACCACCCGGCCGCTGGACGCGCCCAGGTCCACCGCGGCGACCGCGATCGACGAGTCCACTCCGTGTCTCTCCGTTCAACTCGTTGCGGGTGGCACGGCCTCACAGCAGGCCGCGGCGCGCGGCCCAGACGATCGCCTGCACCGGCGCGCGCACGCCCAGCTGGTCGCAGATGGCCCGGGTGCGCCGCCGGACCGTGCGCGAGGACAGCTGCAGGCGGCGGGCCACCGAGTCCACCGGCAGGCCGTCGGCCAGCAGGGACAACAGCCGCACCTCCTGCTCATCAAGGATCTGGCGCTCATCGACGGTCGTAGTCACCTCGGACCTCCCGATTCGGAGTTCGGATGTCTCCTTGGTCGTTCAGGGCAGCGATCGCCTTGCCGCGCGTCCTCCCACGCGCCTGTTGCTCGCCGACAACCCCGGTCAGCCCGCGGCACCGGTCAGCGCAGGAACGCCGCGGCCACCCCGGCGTCGACCGGGATGTGCAGGCCGGTGGTGTGGGACAACTCGCCCGCGGTGAGCACGAACACCGCGGCGGCCACGTGCTCGGGCAGCACCTCGCGCTTCAACAGGGTCCGGCCCGCGTAGTACTCGCCGAGCTTCTCCTCGGGCACCCCGTACACGGCCGCGCGCTGCGCGCCCCAGCCGCCGGCGAAGATGCCGGAGCCGCGCACCACACCGTCCGGGTTGACGCCGTTGACCCGGATGCCGTGCTCGCCCAGTTCGGCGGCGAGCAGCCGCACCTGGTGGGCCTGGTCGGCCTTGGCCGCGCCGTAGGCGACGTTGTTGGGGCCGGCGAACACGCCGTTCTTGCTGGCGATGTAGACGATGTCACCGCCCATGCCCTGGGCGATGAGCACCCGCGCGGCCTGCCGGGACACCAGGAACGAGCCGCGCGGCATCACCCGGTGCTGGAGGTCCCAGTCGTGGTCGGTGGTCTCCACCAGCGGCTTGGAAATGGACAGCCCGGCGTTGTTGACCACCAGGTCCACCCCGCCGAAGGCCAGGCACGCCTGGTCGAACGCGTCGGCCACGGCCTGGGTCTCGCCCACGTCGACGCGGACCGCGACCGCGGCGTCGGCCGGGTGCAGCGCCTTCGCGCTCTCGGCGATCTCCTTGGCCACCTGTTCGGCCCTGGCCAGGTCCAGGTCGGCCACGACAACGCAGGCGCCCTCGGCGGCCAGCCGCAGTGCGGTGGCCCTGCCGATGCCCGAGCCCGCGCCGGTGACCAGGGCCACCCGGGTGGCCAGCGGCTTGGGCTTGGGCCGCCGGCGCAGCTTGGCCTCCTCCAGCTCCCAGTACTCGATGCGGAACTTCTCCCGCTCCTCGATCGGCTGGTAGGACGACAGCGCCTCGGCGCCGCGCATCACGTTGATGGCGTTGACGTAGAACTCGGCCGCCACCCGGGCGGTCTGCTTGTCCGCGCCGAAGGTGAACATGCCCACGCCGGGCACCAGCACCACGGCCGGGTCGGCGCCGCGCATGGGCGGCGAGTCCGGGGTGGCGTAGCGCTCGTAGTAGGCGCGGTAGTCCTCGCGGTAGGCGGCGTGCAGCTCGCGCAGCCGCGCCACCACCTCGTCCAGCGGCGCGCTGGCCGGCAGGTCCAGCACCATCGGCCGCACCTTGGTGCGCAGGAAGTGGTCCGGGCAGGAGGTGCCCAGCGCGGCCAGCGCCGGCATCTTCTGCCTGGCCACGAAGTCCAGCACGACCTCGGCGTCGGTGTAGTGGCCGACCTGCGGCCGGTCCGTGCTGGCCAGGCCGCGCAGCACCGGGGCAAGCGCGGCGGCCCTGGCGCGGCGCTCCGCCTCGGGCAGCGGCTGCCAGTCGGCCACCAGCGGCCCGAACGGCTCGGCAGTGCCCCGGCTGTCGATGAACTCCTGGGCGGTGCGGATGATCTCCAGCGAGTTGGCCTGGCACTCCTCGGCCGTGTCGCCCCAGGCGGTGATGCCGTGGCCGCCGAGCACCACACCGATCGCGTTCGGGTTGGCCCGCTTGATCTCGGCGATGTCCAGCCCCAGCTGGAAACCGGGCCGCCGCCACGGCACCCAGGCCACCCGGTCGCCAAAGCACTGCCTGGTCAGTTCCTCGCCGCCGGCGGCGGTGGCCAGCGCGATGCCGGCGTCCGGGTGCAGGTGGTCGACGTGGGCGGCGTCGACCAGGCCGTGCATGGCCGTGTCGATCGACGGCGCGGCACCGCCCTTGCCGTGCGCGCAGAAGTCGAACGCGGCGACCATCTCGTCCTCGCGCTCCACGCCCGGGTACACCTCGACCAGGGCGCGCAGCCGGTCAAGGCGCAGCACCGCGAGGCCCGCCTCGGTGAGCGTGCCCAGGTCGCCCCCGGAACCCTTGACCCACATCAGGTCGACCGGACCGCCGGTCACCGGGTCGGTCGCGGTGGCCTTGGCCGAGGCGTTGCCGCCGGCGTAGTTGGTGTTGCGGGGATCGGAACCCAGCGCGTGGCAGCGGTCGAGCAGCTTCACGACCTCTGGATGGGTGCTCATGTCTCGCCTTCGGTGTCGCTCGCGGTGTTCTCGGTGCGGATCACCTGGCGCAGCCAGGTGAGAGCTTGGTCGGTGCAGTTCACCTGGCGAAGCCAGGTGAGAGCTTGGTCGGTGCGGATCACCTGGCGCAGCCAGGTGAGAGCTTGGTGTCACCGAGAGAGAGAACCAGGTCTGGTGTGGATTGTCTACAGTGGAGAGAGCAGGTCAGGCGCCCCAGCCCATGGCCGAGCCACCGACGCGTTCGGCCTCGATGCGCTGCTGGTAGCCGGAGCGGTGGTAGGCGGCGATCGGGTCGGGGTCCAGTCCGGCGTCGGCGCGCAGCTCGGCCAGCAGCGGCCGGACATCGGTGTTGAAGGCGTCCATCAGCACCGCGTGCGCGCCGAGCACGTCGCCGTCGCGCTGCGCCGTCCGCAGCGCGTCCCGGTCCACCAGCAGTGCCTTGGCCGTGGCCTCCTGCACGTTGAGCACCGACCGGATCATCGCCGGGATCTTGGGCTCCAGGTTGTGGCACTGGTCGAGCATGAACGCCACGTTCGCCTCGGCGGCCAGCGCGTCGGCCGCGACGATCTCGTTGAGGATGCGGAACAGCTGGAACGGGTCGGCCGCGCCCACCATCAGGTCGTCGTCGGCGTAGTTGCGGCTGTTGAAGTGGAAGCCGCCGAGCTTGCCCTCGCGCAGCAGGGTCGCCACGATGAACTCGATGTTGGTGCCCGGCGCGTGGTGCCCGGTGTCCACCAGCACCTGGGCCTGCTCGCCCAGCCGCAGACAGTGGGCGAACGAGGTGCCCCAGTCGGGCACGTCCATGCTGTAGAAGTGCGGCTCGAAGAACTTGTACTCCAACAGCAGCCGCATGCTGGCCGGCATGCGGTCGTATGCCTCGCGCAGCGCGTCGTGCAGCCGGTCCTGGCGGCCGGTGATGCTGTCCTGGCCGGCGTAGTTGGTGCCGTCCGGCACCCACACCGAGAGCACGTCCGAGCCGGTGAGCTGACCGATCTCGATGCACTCCAGCAGGTGGTCGGTGGCCTTGCGGCGCACGCTCGGGTCCGGGTGGCACAGGCTGCCCAGCCGGTAGTCGTCCTCCTGGAACAGGTTGGGGTTGATCGCACCGATGCGGATGCCCCGGTCGGTGGCGTAGCGGGCCAGCGCGGCGTAGTCGTCGACCTGGTCCCACGGGATGTGGATGGCCACGCTGGGCGCCACCCCGGTCAGCTGGTGCACGGTGGCCGCGTCGTCGATCTTCTCGTACGGCGTGCGAGGTATGCCGGCCTGGGCGAACACCTTGAACCTCGTGCCCGAGTTCCCGTACGCCCACGAGGGCGTCTCGATGTGTTGCGCGCGCAGCGCCTGGAACACCTGGGTGCGGCGTGCGGGATCGAGCTGGGTCATGTTCCTCTCCTCGTGCTCGGACCGGCCCGGCGGCGGGGCGGTCCACCGACGACCCGGCGGGCGGGTCCTTAGTCCAGGTGGAAGACCTCGGGCAGCGGGCGCATGCGCTCGTCCGGCCGCGCCGGCCCGAGATCGGCGAAGTACTCGGCCATCTGGGCCTGCCAGCGCGCGTTCACCTCGGTGCGCTCCATGGCCGCCAGGCACTGGTCGAAGTCCTCGCACTCCAGGTAGCCGATGAGGGTGCCGTCCTCGCGGAGGAACAGCGAGTAGTTGTGCCACCCGGCGGCGCGCAGCGCCTCCCGCATCTCCGGCCACACCGCGCGGTGGCGTTCCCGGTACTCCTCGATCCGGTCCGGCCGCACCTGCAACGTGAAGCACACCCGCTGGACCACGCGCGCCTCCTGCCACCTCGTCCGGCCGACCAGCCGGTGCTCCATGTCTGTCCTGAGTAGACCAGAATTGTCCTGAGTGGACTAGAAGTCGAACTGGTCGATGTTGTCCCTGGTGAACACCGTGGGCGGACCCAGCACGACCTCGCCGTGCTCCCCCACGGTGTACTCGCCCATCTCACCCGCGGTGAACTTCTCCCCGCTGGCGCCGGTGATCTGCCCGGAGGCCAGCGCGGCCGCGGCGTAGGTGGCCAGGTAGCCGAGCTTGTTGGGGTCCCACAGGGCGAACGAGGTGACCGTGCCGTCCTGGACGAACTTGCGCAGCTGGTTGGGCGTGCCCAGACCGGTCAGCGCCACCTTGCCCTTGTACTCGGATGAGCTGAGGTAGCGGGCGGCCGCGGCCAGGCCGACGGTGGTCGGCGAGATGATCCCCCTGAGGTTGGGGTGGGCCTGCAGCAGTCCCTGGGTCTTCTGGAACGAGGTCTGGTCGTCGTCGTTGCCGTAGGCGGTCTCGACCAGCTTCAGCCCGGCGTACTCGGGCTTGGCCAGCTCGGTCTTCATCACCTCGATCCAGGCGTTCTGGTTGGTGGCGTTGGGAGTCGCCGACAGGATGGCGAACTCGCCCTGCCCGCCGAGCTGCTCGGACAGCAGCTTCACCTGACCGACCGCGATGTCCTGAGTGGACGCCTGGTTGACGAACACGTCCCTGGCGTCGGTGGCCGCGTCGGAGTCGAAGGTGACCACCTTCATGCCCTGCGAGCGGGCCGTTCTCAGCGCCGGGGCCACCGCGTTGACGTCGTTGGCCGCCAGCACCAGCGCGTCCTGCCGCTGTTGCGCGGCGGTGTTGATGTAGGTGACCTGCGAGGCGGCACTGGCGTCCGACGGGCCGGTGGCCTTGAACTGCCAGCCGAACGCCTGCGCCGCCTGCTCCCCACCGTGCTGCGCGGTGGTGAAGTAGGGGTTGTTGACCTGCTTGGGCAGGAAGGTGATCTTCAGGTCCTTCTTCAGCTCGGCGTTGGGGTTGGCCGAGGCCGTGGTGTTGTCGGCGTTCCGCGCGCCCGCCGAGCTGTCCCGGGTGGTGCCACCGCAGGCGCTGAGCACCACGGCACCGGACAACAGCAGGGCAAGGCCCGCGACGATGCGTCGTACTGGCCGTGCGGTCATCGGGAAGTCCCTTCTCGGCTTTCCACTGGGGTGGCTCGTTGGGTGGCACCGGTCGGTTTCACGGCGGCTCGGTTTCACGGCGGCTCGGTCTCACGGCGGGCCTGCCGCCGAGGTGGCCGCCCGTCTGCCTGCCCGCCGGCCGAGCCGGCTGTTGTCGACTCGCCGGCCGAGCCGGCTGTTGTCGACTCGCCGGCCGAGCCGGCGGCCAACCGCCGGAACCAGCACGCTGACCAGCAACAGCAGCCCGGTCACCACGGTGAGGACCTCGGTGGACACGTCGTCCAGGATCAACAGGTTGCGCAGCGAGCCCAGCAGCAGCACGCCCGCGACCACCCCGCCCAGCGTGCCGCGACCGCCGAAGATGGACACCCCGCCGAGCAGCACCGCGGCCACCACGGCCAACTCCAGCCCGGTCCCGTTGTCCGCCCTGGCACTGGAGAAGCGGAACGTGTAGACGATGCCGGCGAGCGCGGCCACCGCGCCGGTCAGCACGAACAGCACCAGCTTGGTCCGCTTGACCCGCACCCCGGAGAACCGCGCGGCCTCCTCGTTGGCGCCGACCGCGAACACCGCCCTGCCGAACGAGCTGGCGTGCAGCAGCACCGCGAACACCACGGCCAGCACCGCGAACAGCAGGATCGGGTACGGCAGGTTGGTTCCGGGCACCGGCGTGGTGCCGAACTGGGTGTAGCTGGCCGGGAAGTCAGCCACGGCCGTGTCGCCCAGCACCACCAGGGCCAGGCCGCGGAACAGCGCCATGGTGCCGATGGTCACCGCCAGCGAGGGCAGGCCGAGCCGGGTGACCAGCAGGCCGTTGAGCGCGCCGCAGGCCGCGCCGACCAGGACCACCACCGGCAGGATGGTCTCCAGCGGCCAGCCCGCGGTCCACAGCCAGCCGATCAGCGCGCTGGACAGCCCGAGCACCGAGGCCACCGACAGGTCGATCTCGGCGGCGGCGATGACCAGTGTCAGCGGCAGCGCGATCAGGGCGATCTCGGCGATGTCCAACCCGAGGTAGAACAGGTTGCCACCGGACAGGAAGGTGCCGTCGGTGCGGACCGAGCCGACCACTGCCACCGCGACGAGCAACACCACCAGCGCGGTCTCCCAGCGCAGCACGGCGCGAATCCGGTCAGCCACGGCCCCTCCCGCCCGTCAGCGCGGTCTCCCACCACAGCGCCAGCACGCGAACGCGGTCAGCCACCGTCGCCCCTCCTGCCCACCAGTGCCATCGCCCAGCGCGGGAGCACGACGCCACCACGGTCAGCCACCCTCGTCCCTCCTGCCCGCTCGGCTGCTCCGGCGCAGCGCCGCGGCCAGGCGCAGTGCCACCAGCCGGTCCACGGTGATCGCGGCCAGCAACAGCGCACCGGTGATGGCCTGCTGCCAGAAGGCCGGGATGCGCAGCACCACCAGGCAACTGGTGATGGTGCCCAGCAGCAGCGCGCCCAGGGCCGCGCCGGCCACCGTGCCCGATCCGCCGGAGATGACCACGCCGCCGACCACCACGGCGGACACCACCTGGAGTTCCAGGCCGGTGCCGGCCGCCGCGTCCACCGTGCCGTAGCGGGCCATCCACAGCGCACCGGCCAGTCCGGCCACCGCGCCGGACACGGTGAACGCGACGAACACCCGCCGGCCCACCGGGATGCCGGCCAGCACGGCCGCGTCCGGGTTGGAGCCGATCGCGTACAGCTCCCGGCCGGACCGGTAGGCGCGCAGGTACAGCGCGCCAGCCGCGATCACCACCAGGGTGATCAGCACCAGGTTCGGGATGCCCAGCAGGCGGCCGCTGCCCAGCGAGAGCAGCGCGTCGGGCAGGTCGGCCGCGTTGACCTGCCGGCCCCGCGCCAGGGTGAAGTCCAGGCCGCGGAACACGTACAGCGTGCCCAGGGTGACCACCAGGCTGGGCACCTGGCCGGCGGCCACCACCAGGCCGTTGAGCGCGCCGCAGGCCAGGCCGATGAGCACGCCCAGCAGCAGACCGGGCAGCAGCGGCAGGCCCGGGTTGGCGGCGAAGGTCTGCGCGGTCAGGAACGCGGCCAGGCCCAGCACCGAGCCGACCGACAGGTCGACGTTGCGGGTCACCACCACCAGGGTCTGGCCGACCGCGAGCAGCGCGATGATCGAGGCGTTCAACAGCAGGTCGCGCAGGCTCTGCGGGGACACGAAGGCCGGGTTGGCCACCGCGGTCACCGCGACCACGACCACCAGGGCGACCAGGATGCCCAGCTCGCGCACCCGGCCCACCCGGTCGACCAGCCGGCGCGCGGCGGCACCGCGCCGCGCCGGGCGCTGCCCGGCCGACGCCTGGTCCACATCGGACTCAACGGTCAGCCCGCTCATCCGCCCACCCCCAACCGGCCGGCGGCGGCCAACGCCACCCGCTCCTCGGTCGCCTCGGCCCGGTCCAGTTCGGCGACCAGCCGGCCCTCGTGCATCACCAGCACGCGGTCGGCCATGCCGAGCACCTCGGGCAGTTCGGAGGAGATCATCAGCACCGCCACGCCCTGGCCGGCCAGCTCCGAGAGCAGCCGGTGCACCTCGGCCTTGGTGCCGACGTCGATGCCCCTGGTCGGTTCGTCCACGATGAGCACGCGCGGCGCGCGCGCCAGCCACTTGGCCAGCACCACCTTCTGCTGGTTGCCGCCGGAGAGCACCCCGACCGGGTCGGTGAGCCTGGCGAACTTCAGCCGCAGCTTCACCGCCCAGTCCTGGGCCAGCCGTCGCTCGGCACGGCGCCGCACCAGCCCCAGCGGCCCCAACCGGCCCAGCGAGGCCAGTGCGGCGTTGCGTTCGATGGAGGCGTCCATGACCAGGCCCTGCTGTCGGCGGTCCTCGGGCACGAAGCCCACGCCGGCGGCCATGGCCGCGGTCGGGGAACCGGGGCGCAGCCGCTGGCCGGCCACCCACACCTCGCCGGCGTCGGGCCGGTCAATGCCGAAGACCGCCCTGGCCACCTCACTGCGCCCGGCACCGACCAGGCCGGACAGCGCCACGATCTCGCCGGCGCGCACGTCGAGGGAGACGTCGACGAACACGCCCTCCCTGGTCAGCCGCCGGACCGACAGCACCACCTCGCCCGGGGTGACGTCCTGCTTGGGGAACAACGCGGACAACTCGCGGCCGACCATCAGCCGGACCAGGTCGTCGGGGGTGTGCCCGGCCAGGTCACCGGCCCACACGTGCTCGCCGTCGCGCAGCACCGTGGCCCGCTGGCACAGCGAGAGGACCTCGTCCAGCCGGTGCGACACGAACAGCACGGCCGCGCCCTGCTCGCGCAGGGCCCGCACCACCCGGAACAGCCGCCGCACCTCGGCGTCGGAGAGCGCCGCGGTCGGCTCGTCCATGATCAGCACCCGGGCGTCGAAGGACAGCGCCTTGGCGATCTCCACCAGCTGCTGGTCGGCGATGGACAGGCCGCTGGCCGGTCGGTCCGGGTCCAGCCGCACCCCGAGCCGGTCGAACAGGGCCGCGGTGCGGGCCCGCATCGCGGCGGTGTCGATCCGCCGGCCGGATCGCAGCGGCTGGCGGCCCATGAACACGTTCTCGGCGATGGACAGCTCACCGAACAGGGTGGGTTCCTGGTAGATCACGGCGATGCCGGCGTCGCGCGCCTCGGCCGGACCGCTCAGCCGCCGCTGCCGGCCGTCGATCAGGAAGGCGCCGCTGTCCGGGCGGTGCACCCCGGCGAGCGTCTTGATCAGGGTGGACTTGCCGGCACCGTTCTCGCCGAGCAGGGCGTGCACCTCGCCCGGAAACAGCTCCAGCGACACCCCGCGCAACGCGCGGACCGCGCCGAAGGACTTCTCGACCCCGCGCAGGGCGACCACGGGCGTGCCGGCCCTGCCGCTCTCCGCCGGGTGACCAGGCGCCGACCTCGCGGCGCCAGTGCCGGGCTGCCCCAAAACGCCTCCCTGTGATGGAACGTTTCAACGGCATTGCATTGGCATGAAGAGTCCCCGCAGCTGTGAGATGTGTCAATACCCTTCGCCAATGTCGCAGGATGTCTGCGTGATTCCGGTCATACCGGCTACCATCCGGTGCACATCTGATTGAGACGTTTCACTTGCTCGTTCCCGAACCGCCTGACGTGCTGGAGGCAGGGTGAGGTCCTCGGTCAGCATCCGCGACGTCGCAGTGCGCGCCGGGGTGTCCGTCGGCACCGTCTCCAACGTGCTCAACCACCCGGACCGGGTGGCCCAGGCCACCCGGGCACGCGTGCTCAGCGCCATCAGCGACCTGGGTTTCGTCCGCAACGAGTCCGCCCGCCAGCTGCGCGCCGGCACCGCGCGGGCCATCGGCCTGGTCGTGTTGGACGTGGCCAACCCGTTCTTCACCGACGTGGCCCGGGGCGTGGAGGACGTGGCCAGCCAGGCCGGCCACGCGGTCATCCTGTGCAACAGCGACGAGTCGGCGCAGCGCGAGATCCGGCACCTGGAACTGCTGGCCGAACAGCGGGTGCACGGCGTGCTGATCACCCCGAGCGACCCGTCCCTGGAGCCGATCCGCCGGTTGCAGCGGCGCGGGGTGTCCGTGGTGCTGCTCGACCACCCCAGCTCCGAACCGGACATCTGCTCGGTGGCGGTGGACAACCGCACCGGCGGCGAACTCGCCGTGACCCACCTGCTCGCCGAGGGGCACCAGGCCATCGTCATGGTCAACGGGCCAGCGCACATCCGCCAGGGGCGGGAACGCCACCTCGGCGCGCTGGACGCGCTGCGCAAGGCCAACCGCGACAGCGACCTGCTGGAGGTGATCGAGGTGCCCATGCTCAACGTGGCCGCCGGCCTGCGCGCCGGCGAGCGGCTGCTCGCCCGCACCAGCCGGCCGACCGCGGTGTTCTGCGCCAACGACATGCTCGCCCTCGGCGTGCTCCAGGTGATGGTGCGGGCCGGCGTCCGGGTGCCGGACGACCTGGCCATCGTCGGCTACGACGACATCGACTTCGCCGCCGCCGCGGCCGTGCCGCTGACTTCGGTGCGCCAGCCCCGCCAGCTCATCGGCCGCACCGCCGCCGAACTGGTGATCGCCGAGACCATGTCGCCCGACGAGCACGAGCACCAGCGGGTGGTGTTCACCCCGGAACTGGTGGTCCGCGAGTCCAGCCGGCGCCGGCGCCGCACCCGCCGTCCCGCCCGCCGCGTGCCCGCCCCCGCCGGCTCCGAGGTGTGAGGCCCGGGGCGTGAGGCCCGAGGCGTGAGGGCCCGGGACGCCAGCGCCGGCCGCACGTGGGGTGGCCGCGGTGAACGAGGTCCGGCTCCCGGCGCGCCCGCCCGTCTCCCGAGGCCACTGCGCGCGGGACCCGCTCGTCTAGACTGTTCGGGTGCGTCGAGTGGTGGGCAAACAGGTTGTCGAGCTGACCGACGACGCGTTCGCGGAGTTGCGCGCCGGCTACCGGGCGGTCCTGCTCGACGTGGGCACCGGCGACGGCAAACACCCCTACGCGGTGGCCAGGCAGCGGCCGGACTGGCTGGTGATCGGGTTGGACGCCAACCGGGACAACCTGCGCAAGCTCTCGACCAGGGCGGCGGCCAACCCGGCCAAGGGCGGCCTGCCCAACCTGCTCTACGTCTGGGCCGCGGCCGAACGCCTGCCCGAGGCGCTGACCGACATCGCCGAACTGCACGTGCTCATGCCCTGGGGCAGCCTGCTGCGGGGCCTGCTGGACACCGACTCCACCATGCTGCGCGGCCTGGCCGCGGTGTGCCGGCCCGGCGCCGACTTCCTGGTCACGCTGAACCTGCACGCCTGGCGCCCGCCCGTGCCCGAGGTGGGCCAGACCGAGGAGCCAACGCCCGAGTCGGCCACCACCGTGCTGGCCGAGCGGTACGCCAGCGCCGGGTGGCGGCTGGCTGACGCGCGCTACCTCGACCAGCAGGAGATCACCGCGCTGTCCACGTCGTGGACCCGGCGGTTGAACTCCTCCCGCGACCAGCTCGACGTGCTGGCCCTGTCCGGCACGATCGCCCCGGCGCACGCCGCCGCGTCATGACCGAGGCCGCCCACCCGCTGGCCCGACGGGTCGAGTTCACCGCCGTCGGCCACCCCGACATCACCGCCAGGCACGACAAGACCCTGGAGTTCACCGCCGACCCGGTGATCACCGCGCGGGCCACCTGCGTGATCGGCACCGGGGCGCGGCTGGAGCACGCCGCGCTGCGCTCGCTGCGCGGGCGGGTGCGGATGAGCATCACCTGCGACGGGCTGAGCGCGGTGCTGACCGGGCAGGTCAACCCGCACTACGCAACGCCGGACCGGCTGGTGGTGCGGCGCAGCGCGGTGCCGTCGCCGGACACCTACCTGGTCAACGCCGACACCGTGGCCAGCGGGCTGGACCGGGACCTGGTGGCCCGGATGCGGGAGCCGGGCGCGGTGGTCGAGGTGGGCGTGGTGGAGCAGGCGCCAACACCGGTGCTGGTGGTCCTGCTCGCCGAGGCCGCCCGCGTCCCGCCGCCGCCGGCCGTGGCGGAGTTGCTCGACGAGGCCACCCTGGTGCTGCACACCGCGCCGCGCCCCGGCTTCCCGTGGCCGCCGCTGGCCGGCCGGCCCCGGCAGCGGCTGCGGCAGCCGGACGACGTGGCCGTGCTGGGCGAGCACCGGACGGCGGTGCTGCTGCTGGACAGTCTCGCGGAGCTGGCCGGCCGGAAGGTGCGGGAGATCCTGGCCGCGGCGCTGCCCTCGGTCCGGGTCGTGCTGTGGCCGGCCCCGCTGCCCGCGGCCGACCTGGTGCTGGCCGCCGGCCTGGTCGGCGACGACCAGCTGGCCGGCGGGGTGACCGCGGTGACCACGACCGCGGGCGGGTCGTGGCGGCGGTCCCTGGCCGAGGCGGGGCGACCGGTGGTGGTGCACGCCGGCCCGGACGACGCCGAGGACGTGCTGGCCGCGCTCGGCTCGGCCGAGGCGCCGGCCCGGACCGCGATCACCGCCGACGGGGTGCCCGGGCCGGGTGTGCGCGCCGTGCGCTGGCCGGTCGAGCGGCTGGAGCCGGCCGTGCTCGGGGCCGCCCTGGCCGCGCACCCCTGGCTCGTGGTGGTCGCGGACGCGCCCTCGGCGAGCGTGACGCTGCCGGCGGCCGCGCTGGCCGAGCGGCTGACCGCCGCGGGGGCGTCCACCAAGGACGTGGCCAGGACCCTGGTCGAGCTGGGGCTGGACCGGCGCTCGGCCTACGACGTCGCACTGCGGTCGCGGTCCTGAACCGGCCCCGGCCACCGGCGGCCGCCACCCGTTCGCGTGAACAGGCGGTTTCCCCTGCGCTCGGCGACACTGGACGAGCAGGGGAAACCAGCGAACAACGAGGTGAGCACCATGGCCAGTGCCAAGCAGTGGCGCGTTGACGTGCGGATCGACGAGCACGGCGCGACCACCCGTGCGGAGGCCTCACTGAGCGGCGAGGGCATCGACGAGGACGTGCGCGGGGTCGGCCACGCCCGGTGCAACCCACACGACGAGAACGTCCCCAGGATCGGCGACGAGCTGGCGGCCTCGCGGGCGCTCAGCGACCTGTCCCACGCGCTGCTGGACGCCACCATCCACGACATCGAGAACGTCACGCACGAGCCCTCCCACCTGCGCGCCTGAGCCGTTGCCCGGCGCGGACCGTCAGGTGGGCAGTGGCCCGGTGAAGGGCAGCACCGGCACCCCCCGGGTGCCCGGCCGGACGCTGAACACCGCCCCGGCCAGCGGCTCCGGGTCGGTCAACCCGGTGCGGGACGTGGTGATGTACAGGTCGGCCAGGTCGGGGCCGCCGAAGGCGCACGCGGTCACCTGCCTGGCCGGCACGTCGACCACCTCCAGCAGCTGGCCCTGCTGGTCGTAGCAGTGCACGGCGGAGCCGCCCCACAGCGCCACCCACAGCCGGCCGGCCTCGTCCAGGGTCATCCCGTCCGGGGAACCGGCCTGCTCCGGGATGCTGACCAGGGGCCGCCGGTTGTGCAGGGTGCCGCTGGCCGCGTCGAAGTCGAAGACGTCCACGCGCTGGGTGGGGGTGTCCACGTAGTAGGCGCTGTGGCCGTCGTGGCTCCACACCAGACCGTTGGAGATGGTCACGCCGTCCAGCACGGCCGTGGCCGTGCCGTCGTGGTCCAGCCGCCACAGCCGGCCCCGGCCCGGTCCCTCGTCGTAGGCCATGGAGCCGGCGTAGAACCGGCCCTGCGGGTCGCAGCCGCCGTCGTTCATCCGCACCCCGGTGTCCTGCCACAGCTCGGGCAGGGTCACCGGCTCCTGCTGGCCGGGTGGCAGGAACGCGAAGCCGCGCTCCACGGCCAGCACCAGGCCACCCGAGGAGGTGGGGCGCAGCACGGCCGCCACCGCACCGACGTGGGTGCGGCTGACGTGGCCGGTCGGTGGGGCCATGCTCACCACGTCCCCGGCGAGCATGTCCACCCAGAGCAGCTGCCCGGTCTCCGGGTTCCACACCGGGCCCTCACCGTGGTCGGTGCACACCGCTGTCACCGGTTGTGCGCGCATCGCCCCACCGTCCTCGTTGTCGTCGGAATGATCAGCCGGCCGTGGCGGTCCGCTCCGCCTCCCGCCGCTGCCACCCCTCGGCGTACAGGTTGAAGTTCACGTCCCGCCTCGGGTGCTCGGCGACGGCGTCCAGGTCGAGTTCGACGCCGAGTCCCGGACCGGACGGTAGCGCGAAGTACCCGTCCACCACTTCCGGGTTACCAGGTGCCACCGACTTGACGAACGAGTCGGCGAAGTCGTTGAAGTGCTCCTGGATCTTGAAGTTGGTGGTGCAGGCGGCCAGCTGCAGGTTGGCCGCGGTGAGCACCGGGCCGCCCACGTTGTGCGGGGCGATCAGCACGTGGTGGGTGTCGGCGGTGGCGGCCAGCTTCTTGGTCTCGGCGATGCCGCCGAAGTGGGAGATGTCCGGCTGCACGATGTCCGCGGCCTGCAACGCGAACAGCTGCCGGAACTCGTGCCGCGAGTGCATGCGCTCACCGGTGGCCACCGGCGCGGGCGCGCGCGAGGCGAACTTGGCCAGCGACTCCAGGTCGTCCGGCGGCACCGGCTCCTCCAGCCACGCCGGGTCGTAGGGTTCCAGCATCCGGGCCAGCTTCAGCGCGGTGGCCGCGGTGAACCGGCCGTGCATCTCCACCAGCAGCTCGACCTCCGGGCCGACGGCGTCCCGCACGGCCTCCACCAGCGAGATCGACCGGATGGTCTCGGCGTGGTCCAGTTCCAGCCAGCCGGGGCCGAACGGGTCCACCTTGAGGGCGCGGTAGCCGCGCTCCACCACCCGGCGAGCGGCGGCGTGGAACTCCTCCGGGGTCCGCTCCACCGTGTACCAGCCGTTGGCGTACGCCTTGATCCGGTCCCGGACCGCGCCGCCGAGCAGCCGGTACACCGGCTGGTTCAGCGCCTTGCCGACAATGTCCCAGCAGGCCATCTCCACGGCGGCGATGCCGGACATGACGATCTCACCGGCCCGGCCGAAGTCGTTGTGGTACATCCGCTGCACCAGCGACTCGGTGTCGAACGGGTCGGTGCCCAGCACGTGGTTGGGCACCGCCTCGGTGAGGTAGCCCAGCAGGGCGTCGGTGTGGTTGAGCATTCTGGCCTCGCCCACACCGGTGAGCCCCTCGTCGGTGTCCACCAGCACGAAGGTGAGGTTGCGCCACGGCGTCCCGAGCACCGCGGTGCGGACGTTGGAAATCTTCACGCACTTCTCCAGACTTGCTTTGCTTACTTACCCGTCAGGCGAATGACGTTCCAGGACAACGGGGGCAGCAGTGCCGACAGCTGGTCGCCGTCGAGCACGGCTCCCCCGTTGTCCGGGTCCAGGGGGGTGGGGCGGACCCGGTCGGGCCGCTCCAGGGTGTTGCGGGCGTGCCGGTCCGCGTCGGCGAGCACCCGGTGCTCGGCCACCCGGCTCGCGGTCAGCCCGCCGAGGCGGGCGGTCAGCCGCAGCGGCCGGCTGGTGTCGCGGTTGACCGCGAACAGCGTGGTGTCGCCGTCGGCGCCGACCACGGCGGTGGCGTGCAGCAGGCTGACCTCGCCGTGCGCGGCGGTGTCGTGCCGGCTGCCGACCGGTTCCACCCGCAGCACCTGGCCGCGGCCGTACCTGGCCGCGTCGGCGAACGGGTAGAAGGTGGTCTGCCGCCATGCCGGCCCGCCCGGCTCGGTCATGATCGGCGCGATCACGTTGACCAACTGGGCCAGGCAGGCCGCGGTGACCCGGTCGCAGTGCCGCAGCAGGGTGATCAGCAGGGTGCCGACCACCACCGCGTCGGTGACACTGTAGCTGTCCTCCAACAGTCGCGGTGCGACTGTCCACTCGGGCTTGTCCGCCGCGTGGAAGGCCCGCTGGTACCAGACGTTCCACTCGTCGAAGGACAGCTCAAGGCGCTTGCGCGAGCGCAGTCTCGCGCGGACGTGGTCGCAGGTGGCCACCACGCTGTCGATGAAGTGCTCCATGTCCTGGGCACAGGCCAGGAAGCTGTCCACGTCACCGTCGACTTCTTCGTAGTAGGCGTGGCAGGACACGTAGTCCACCAGGTCGTAGCAGTGCTCCAGCACGGTGGCTTCCCACGCGCCGAACGTCGGCATGCTGGAGCTGGAGCTGCCGCACGCCACCAGGCGCAGGTCCGGGTCGATCTGGCGCATGGCCCGCGCGGTCTCCGCGGCCAGCCGGCCGTACTCCTCGGCGGTCTTGTGGCCGGTCTGCCACGGCCCGTCCATCTCGTTGCCCAGGCACCACAACCGGATCCCGTAGGGCTGGTCGGCGCCGTGCTGGCGGCGCAGCTCGGAGCGGGCGGTGCCACCGGGGTGGTTGGCGTACTCCAGCAGGTCGCACGCCTCGCGCACACCCCGGGTGCCCAGGTTGACCGCCATCATCGGCTCGACCCCGGCCCTGGCCGCGAACGCCATGAACTCGCCGAGGCCGAACTCGTTGGTCTCCACGGTTTTCCAGGCGGGGTCCAGCCGCCGTGGCCGCTCGGCGACCGGCCCCACCCCGTCCTCCCAGCGGTAGGCGGAGACGAAGTTGCCGCCCGGGTAGCGCACCACGGTCACGCCGAGTTCGGCGATCAGCGCCAGCACGTCGGTGCGCAGTCCGGTGTCGTCGGCGGCCGGGTGTCCCGGCTCGAACAGTCCGGTGTAGACGCACCGGCCGAGGTGCTCGACGAACGAGCCGAACAGCCGGGGGTTGACCTCCCCGACGGTGAAGTCCGGGTCGAGCACCAGCGAGGAGCTGGGCTGGTCCGAGGTCGGTCGGTGCGGCATCGGCCACCTTTCCACGAGAGGACGGGGGGAGGTTGGGTCAGTAGACGTAGGGCCAGCCCTGGGCGTCCCAGCCGATCAGGTTGACGCCGAGCTTGACGGCGCCACCGGCGTTGCCGTCGTAGTAGTGGTAGACGAGCAGGTCGCCGTCGCTGTCACTGAGCACGCTCTGGCCGCCGGGCCCGATGATGTTGCCGTGGCTGGCCAGGATCTCGGTGCCACCGCCGTTCATCATCGAGGTGCCGTTGCGGTCGGTGTAGGGGCCGGTGGGGCTGGTGGACCGGCCGACCATCACCCGGTAGGTGCTCGACGTTCCCCGGCAGCACAGGTCGAAGGAGACGAACAGGTAGTAGTAGCCGCCGTGGGCGATGACGTAGGGCGCCTCCACGGCCGTGGACGACCCGCTCCGCCGGGCCAGCTCGTAGAGCTTGGTGTCCGAAGTGGACCGCTTGCCGGTGGCCGGGTCGATCCGGATCATCTTGATGCCGGTCCAGAACGAACCGAAGGACAGCCACCAGCGGCCCTGGGCGTCCACCAGCAGGGCGGGGTCGATGGCGTTGTGGTTGGCGCTCGTGGTGGTGGCGTAGACCACGCCCTGGTCGGTCCAGCTGCCCGGTCGGCCGGTGCTGCTGGTGGCCAGGCCGATCGCCGAGTTGTTGGACCCGAAGCTGGACGCGGCGTAGTACAGCCAGTACTTGCCGTTGTGGTAGGACACGTCCGGCGCCCACACGTCACCGCTGCCGCTGTACTGGTACACCCAGGACGGCACGCCGGACAGCGCCGACCCGGAGCGGGCGAAGGCGATCCGGTCGGTGGAGGTGCGCGCCTCGACGCGGTCGTGGGTGGAGTAGAGGACGTAGCCGGAGCTGGTGCGGATCATGGACGGGTCGTGTGCGGCGACGTCGCCGGTGACCAGCCCCGGTCCGGGGTAGGCGGCGTGGGCCGGCGTCGCCGTGGTGCACAGCAGCAGTGCCAGGCCGGCGGCGGTGGCGAGTCGCGGTAATCGCCGTGCGGTGGTTCCCATCGGGCTCTCCTCCGAGCTGCGGGATCTCTCGCGGTTCATCTGGTGCGCTCGCTTCACTGGCCGGACAGTCCGGTGTGGGCCACCCCGCGCACGATCTGTCGCTGGAACACCACGAACACGATCAGCAGCGGCAGCGCGGCCAGCACGGTGGACGCCATGATCTGGGCGTAGCGCAGGCCGAAGGAGCCCTGCACCACGGTCAGTCCAACCGGGAGGGTCATGGTGCCGGGGTCGGTGGTCACCACGAACGGCCAGAGGAAGTTGTTCCAGGTGGAGATGAAGGTGAAGATGGCAACGGCGGCCAGCACGGGTCGGGACAGCGGCAGGACGATCCGCCAGAAGATCAGCCACCGGCTGGCGCCGTCGATCACGGCGGCCTCCTCCACCTCGCGCGGCAGCGCCTGGAAGAACCGCACCAGGATGTAGACCATGGCGGGCGCCACGACCTGCGGCAGGATCACCCCCCAGTAGGTGTCCACCAGGTTGAGCGCGACCATCTCCGAGAACAGCGGCACCACCAGCAACTGCGGCGGCACCACCACGCCGGCCAGGGTGATCGCCAGCAGGGTCCGCCGGCCGGGGAAGGTGGTTCTGGCGAAGCCGTAGGCGGCCAGGCTGGACAGCAGCACCACCAGCACGGTGGTCAGCGTGGCGGTGATCAGGCTGTTGGCCATCCAGCGCAGGATGTCGCCGGCGGCCAGCACCTTGTGGTAGGCGTCCAGCGTCCACTGGCTGGGCAGCCAGCGCAGCGGGATGGCGGTGGTCTCCCCCTCGGGTTTGACCGAGGTGAGCACCGCCCACACCAGGGGCAGCACCCAGAGCACGGCCAGCGCCGCGGTGATCACCAGCAGCGCGGCCGTGACCAGCGGCCCGCCACCCAGCCGGGTCGTCCCGTCGCCGACCGACCGCCGCGCGCGCCGAGTTGTCCACAGTGGACCGCTGCCAACGGGCCGCGTCGCGGTGGTGTCACCGGTGCTCATGCCGCCTCCTCGGGTGAGCGGAACAGCCGGAGCTGGACCAGCGCGACCACCAGGACCAGGCCAAGGAAGACGTAGGAGATGGCCGAGGCGTAGCCGATCCGGAAGTTGGTGAAACCGGCCTGGTAGACGTACAGCAGCACCGGCCGGGTGGACTGCTCGGGGCCGCCGGCGGTCATCTGGTAGATCTGGTCGAAGACCTTGAGCGAGGCCAGGATCTGCAGCACCACGATCAGTCCGGTGGTGCGGCGCAGCAGCGGCAGGGTGATCGTCCACAGTCGACGCCAGCCGCCGGCCCCGTCCAGCGCGGCGGCCTCGTGGTAGGTGTCGGGGATGGCCTGCAGCGCGGCCAGGTACAGCAGGAAGTTGAAGCCGACCGTCCACCAGGTGGTGGCCAGCACGATGGAGAACATCGCCACGGCCGGGTCGCTGAGCCAGCCGATCTCCGGGGTGAGTCCGAGCGCGGCCAGCGCGCCGTCGGCCATGCCGAAGTCGGGTTGGAAGATCCACACGAAGATCAGCGACACGGCCGAGGACGGCAGCAGGTAGGGCGCGAAGAAGGACAGCCGCCACAGCCAGCGCGCCGGGGTGAGGTGGTGCACCAACAGCGCGAACACCAACCCGACCAGCACCAGCAGCGGGGTGCTCAGCAGGGTGAACAGCAGGGTGTGCCACAGCGAGGACCACACCACCGGATCGTCGAGCGCCTCGCCGAAGTTGGCCAGGCCGACGAACTGGCCGTCCTTGGCCAGGGTGGTGTCGGTGAGGCTGGTGCCCAGGCCGAGCACCAGCGGCCAGACCAGGAACAGCGCGAAGAAGGCCAGGAAGGGCAGGACGAACAGCAACCCGGACCAGTCTCGCCGCCGGGTGGGCTGCGTTCGCGCGGGGTGCGGCGCCATTGCTGTCCTTCCGCAGTCGGGTCGGGCGGGGTGGTTCGCGGGTCACTGCACGGGGTTGGGCGTGGCCAGCAGGCGGCGCACAGCGGCCTTGGCGGCGGCCAGTCCCTCGGCCGGGGTGGCACGTCCGGTCAGCACCGGGGACAGCGCGGCCCCCATCTCCAGCCAGAGCGTGGATGCCGAGCCGGCGAACCACACGGGTGGGTCCAGCGCGAGTTCCTCGACGACCGAGGCGTACAGCGACTGCGGGCGCAGGGCCCGGTACTCGGCACTGCGCGCGACCGGCTGGTAGGCGGGCACGTGTCCGCCCTCGGCCCAGGTGACGCTGTGCCGCAACAGGAACGCGATGAGCTGGTAGGTGGCCCGCGCCTGGGCCGGGGAGCGGGTCCGCCGGTGCGGCAGGACCAGGCTGTGCCCGTCGGCCTGGGCCGAGGCGTTGTCGAACACGGCGGGGAAGCGGGTCATGCTGAACGGCACGCCCGAGGCGAGCAGTGTGGTGACCTCCCAGTCGCCCTGCCACATGAACCCGGCCTGGCCACTGCTGAACAGCGCGATCGAGCCGGAGCCGTCCGCCTCCCTGATCGCGGCGCCGCTGCTGGTCAGCTGTTGCATGAAGGTCAGGGCGCGCAACGCCTTGGCGTCGTCGATGGCCAGGTCGCGGCCGTCCGGGGTGAGCAGTTCCCCGCCCAGCTGCCGGTACAGCGTCCACCACATGCGCCACGGGTTGACCCCGTCGGTGCCGTAGGTCTCGGTGACCAGGCCGTAGGCGCCGGTGACCTGTTTGGCCGCGGTGAACGCGGCCAGCACCGCGTCCGGGCCGCGCAGCGGGATCAGCTGGTCGTCGGCGTCCAGCAGGCCGGCCTCCCGGCAGACGTCGACGTTGTAGTACATGACGTAGGGGTGGGTGTCCAACGGGATGGCGTAGACCTGCCCGTTGTACTGGGCCCGCTGCCACACCGCGGCCGGGAAGTTCTCCTCGGTGAGGTCGAACTCGGCGAGCAGGTCGGGGTCGAAGGGGTCGAGCAGGCCAGCCGGGGCGTAGCCGGGCAGTCGGGCCAGGTGCAGCACGGCCACGTCCGGGGCTCGGCCACCGGCGCCGGCCATGGCCAGCTTGGTGTAGTAGGTGGGGCCCCACTGGAGGGTGACCGCTTCCAGGTCGATCTCGGGGTGCTCGGCGCGGAACGCGTCCAGCATGGCCCGCATGGTCGCGCCGTCGCCGCCGGTGAACAGGTCCCAGTAGCGCAGCGACCGGCCGTCGTCGGCCAGGCCGGCGCCGGCCGAACAGCCGGCCAGTGCGCTGGCCGCGCCCACGGCGAGCGCGCCGCCGAGCACGGCGCGACGGCTGATCGGGCTCACCGCGCGATCCGCCGGGTTCGCCGGGAACGCGCTCCGAAGTCGCCTTCGGGAGTCAGTCGCAGATCGTCGACCACAACACCCCACCCGTTCGATATCTCGGAGCTAATCCGTCACACCGAACAACGCTAGAAGTCGTCACAATGTCCGTCAAGCCTGGTCTTGCCGCCGGAAGCTGGGATAGGTGACGAAGATCAGGACTGCCCCAGTTGGCGCAAAGCGGGTGTTACAGTGCATCAAGCTTCCAAGGTCAATCCGAAATATCGGACAGGAGTGGCGTAGCCGTGTCCACCGATCAACCCCGCCCACCCGTTGACCCGCTGCCGGACACCTGTTCCGCCGTTGAGGTCACCGCTCCCGGCGAGCACGCCCTGATCACCACTCCGGTCCGGTCCCCGGGCGCGGGCGAGGTGCTGGTCGCGGTGGCCGCCGCCGGCATCTGCGGCAGTGACGTGGAGCTGTTCCAGGGCCGCCGGCCCGCCCCCTACGTGCGCTATCCCGTGGTGCCCGGACACGAGTGGGCCGGGCGGGTGGTGCGGGTGGGCGCGGACGTCACCGGGGTGGCGCCCGGCGATGCCGTGGTGGCCGAGGGCTTTCGCTCCTGCCAGGTCTGCGCGCGCTGCCGCAACGGCGAGCCCACCCTGTGCACCGCCGACTACGCCGAGACCGGCTTCACCCACCCGGGCGCGTTCGCCGGGTTCGTGGTGGTCCCCGCCCGACTGGTGCACCGGCTGCCCGACCTGCCCGAGGGCACCCTGCTGGAGCACTGCGCGCTGCTGGAACCGGCCGCGTGCGTGGCCGCCGGGCTGCTGGCCGCGGCTCCCCGGCCGGCCGGCCACTACGCCGTGCTGGGCACCGGCACGCTGAGCCTGCTGGCCGTGCAGATGCTGGCCGCGCTGCGCCCGGCGTCGCTGACCGTGCTCGGCCGCCGGGATCACCAGTTCCCGCTGGCACGGCGCTTCGGGGCCACCCGGACCGTGCTCATCGACCAGGCCGAGGACCTGCGGGGCGGTGCCGACCTGGTGTTCGAGGCGACCGGCTCGGCCTCGGCCGTTCCCCTCGCCCTCGACCTGGCCCGCCGAGGCGGCAGCGTGGTGCTGGAGGGCATCGCCGGCACCGGACCGGTCTCGCTGGACCCGGATGTCTTCGCCCTCAACCAGCTGCGGGTGTTCGGCGTGTTCGGCGCGGACTCGCGGGCGTGGCAGCACGCGATCGCACTGCTCAGCAGCGGCGCCCTCGACCTGCCCGCGCTGGTTTCCCACCAAGTGGGACTGGCCGATTACGGCCAGGCGCTGAGCCTGCTCACCGAACGGCCGGCCAACCTCGGCAAGGTGCTGCTGCTGCCCTGACCGGAACGGCCACACGGAACGGGCGAGCTGTCCGAGATTTCGGCGAGGACACTCCGCCACTCGGTCCGCGTCTCCGGTTCGGCCAGCGGAAACGACCAGCGGGACCGACAGCACGGCAGCGCACGCCACACCCCGTGATGTCCGATTTCTCGGATGCGACCCGGTATATTGGACGTTATTTCCGGTGACCTCGTTGCGAAAGGACGTGGACCCCGACCATGCCGCGACACGTGCCAGCGGTGATGCGCGCCGCCGACATCCTCGAACTGTTCCTCGGGGAGCGCAACACGCTGTCCGCACCGGAGATCGCCGCCCGGTTGGACCTGCCCCGCTCCACCGTGCACGAACTGCTGGCCACCCTGGTGCACCGCCGGTTCCTGGACCGGCAGCCCGGCGCCGAGACCCAGTACCGGCTCGGTCCCCGGCTGCTCGAACTCGGTGCCCGCTACCAACAGGGCCTGGACCTGGCCCTGGAGGGTGAGATCGTGGCCAAGCGGATCGCCGCGGAGTGCCAGGAGACCGTGCACGTGGCCGTGCTCGACGGCATCGAGGTGGTCTACGTCTGCAAGATCGACTCGACGCACTCGGTGCGGATGGTCTCGGCGGTGGGCCGGCGGCTGCCCGCGCACTGCACGGCCATCGGCAAGGTGCTGCTCGCCGGGCTGCCGCAGGGACAGGTGGACGAGCTGTACCGGGGCCGGGAGATGGTCGGCCTGACCCCGCGCAGCATCACCTCGATCGCGGCGCTGCGGGCGCAGTTGGCCGAGGTCCGCCGGACCGGGGTGGCCTTCGAGATGTGCGAGTCCAATGTGGACGTCGGCTGCGTGGCCGCGCCGGTCACCGACCACGCCGGCGAGTGGGTGGCGGCGATGAGCATCTCGGTGCCCACCGTCCGGCACCGCGAGGAGTCGTGGCCCACCTGGGAACGCCTGGTCCGCGACGGTGCCACCGAACTCTCCCGCCGTCTGGGCAGCCCGGTGCGCTGACCGCGCGCCGACCGGCGCCGCCCGGCTGTTCGCTCCCGGAGCGTTCAGTCCAGCGAACCGGGCACGGAGTGTCGGACCGGTACGGATCCGGCGTCAATCGGCCAACCGCAGCAGAATTCCTGCTGCCGTCACGCGATTGACCCCGACCCCTGGAGCGCCCTAACTTCAGCGGTGGGCATTTCGAACACCATTCGGTATATCGAACGTGCCATCGATGCTCTTGCAACGCGGCAACCGCATCGCGCCCCGCTGCCACCGATGGCACCCCGCCGTTGGAGGCATCCATGACGCACGGCCGTCTCTCCCGCCGCCACGCGTTCCGGCTCACCGGCGCGGCCACCGCGGCCAGCGTGCTGGCCGGTCTGACCGCCAGACCGGCCACCGCGGGCGTGTCGCCCGCCCAGCCCGGTGCCCCGCTCGCCCGGGTGGCACCCCCGGTGGCCGCCTTCGCCCTGTCCGACGTCCGGCTGCTGCCCGGTCCCTTCGCCGACAACCAGAACCGCACCCTCAGCTACCTGTCCTTTGTGGACGCAGACCGGCTGCTGCACACCTTCCGGCGCAACGTGGGCCTGCCCTCCACCGCCACCCCGTGCGGTGGCTGGGAAGCCCCCGACGTCGAGCTGCGCGGACACTCGACCGGGCACCTGCTCACCGCGCTCGCCCAGGCGTTCGCCAGCACCGGCGACAGCGCGTACCAGGCCAAGGCGAGCCGGATCGTCAGCGCGCTGGCCGCCTGCCAGGCCGCCGCCCCGGCCGCCGGGTACGGCCGGGGCTACCTGTCGGCGTACCCGGAGAGCTTCATCGACCGGGTGGAGAACGGGCAGCAGGTGTGGGCGCCCTACTACACCCTGCACAAGATCATGGCCGGGCTGCTCGACCAGTACCTGCTGGCCGGCAACCAGCAGGCGCTGGACGTGCTGGTGGCCAAGGCCGCCTGGGTCAAGGCCCGCACCGACCGGCTCAGCACCGCGCGGCTGCAGGCCATGCTGCGCACCGAGTTCGGCGGCATGAACGAGGTGCTGGCCAACCTGTACCTGGTCACCGGCGACCAGAACCACCTGACCACCGCGACCCGGTTCGACCACGCCGAGATCTTCGACCCGCTGGCCAACCGGCTCGACCGGCTGGCCGGCTACCACGCCAACACGCAGATCCCCAAGATCATCGGCGCCATCCAGGAGTACCAGGCCACCGGGCAGGCGCGCTACCGCGACATCGCCACGTTCTTCTGGGACACCGTGGTCGGCCACCACACCTACGCCAACGGCGGCAACAGCAACGGCGAGCACTTCCACGCCCCGGACGCCATCGCCAGCCAGCTGTCCGACTCGACCACCGAGTGCTGCAACACCTACAACATGCTCAAGCTGACCCGGCAGCTGTTCCGCTACGACCCCAGCCGCATCGACTACCTCGACTACTACGAGAACGCGCTGCTCAACCAGATCCTCGGGTCCCAGGACCCGGCCTCGGCCCACGGGTTCGTGTCCTACTACGTGCCGCTGCGCGCCGGCGGCATCAAGACCTACAGCAACGACTACGACACCTTCTGGTGCTGCCACGGCACCGGCATGGAGAACCACACCAAGTTCGGCGACACCATCTACTTCCACACCGACGACGCGCTGTACGTCAACCTGTTCATCCCCTCCGAGCTGACCTGGCGGGACCGCGGCCTGGTGCTGCGCCAGGAGACGCGGTTCCCCACCCAGCCCAGCACCCGGCTCACCGTGCGGCAGGCCGGCGGCACCGCGCTGGCGCTGCGGCTGCGGGTGCCGTCCTGGGTGGCCGGTGCCGACTCGGTGCGGATCACGGTGAACGGGGTGGCGCAGCCGGTGTCGGCCAGGCCGGGCAGCCACGTGGAGCTGAACCGGGTGTGGCGCGCCGGCGACGTGGTGGAGCTGACCATGGGCATGTCCCTGACCCTGGAGCCGACCCCGGACGACGCGTCGGTGCGTGCCGTGCGCTACGGGCCGGTGCTGCTGGCCGGCGAGTACGGCGGCAGCAACCTGACCGCGTTGCCCAGGCTGCAGCCGGACTCGCTCACCGCCACCGGCCAGCCGCTGGTGTTCCGGGCCAGGGCGAACAACGCCAGCGTCACGCTGAGTCCCTTCCACGCCCTGCACCACCAACGGCACAGCGTCTACTGGCGGATCGGCTGAGGCGGTGCTTGCCAGCCGGTGGCTGGCTCCCTACCGTCCTTGTCGGCTGTTACTCCGGTGTTCCACCCCTGTTTGCGTGAGGAGCCGCGATGGAAACGCCCCAACCCAACCGCCTGCCCCGCCGCGCCGCCCTGGCCGCGGGCCTGGCCGCCACCACCGTCGGCGTCGTGGCGGGCCAGGCCGGCGCCGAGCCCGGTGCGCCCGACCAGCAGGACGCCGACCAGTCGGGCACTGCCCGAACCCTGGCCACCGGCCGGCAGTTCGAACTCGCCAGTGGCCAGCAGCGGGCCGTGGTGACCGAGGTGGGTGGGCGGCTGCGGTCGTGGCGGGTGCGCGGCCGGGAGGTGCTGCTCACGCACGGGGCCGACGAACTCGGCGACAGCTACCTCGGGCACGTGCTGCTGCCCTGGCCCAACCGGATCGACCACGGCAGGTACACGTTCAACGGTGTCGAGCAGCAGACACCGCTCACCGAGCCCGGCCGGGACTGCGCCCTGCACGGCCTGGTCAGCTGGGTGCCCTGGGTTCCGGTGGCGCAGCGGCGGGACCGGGTGCGGCTGGCCTACGTGCTGCACCCGCAGTACGGGTACCCGTTCACGCTGTCCTTCCAGATCGAGTACGCGCTCACCGGCGACGGACTGCGGGTCACCCTCACCGCGCGCAACGTCGGCACCGCGGCGGCGCCGTTCGGCGCCGGCTACCACCCCTACGTCCAGGTGGGCTCGCGCACCATCGACTCGGCGCTGCTCACCATCCCGGCCGACACCTACTACACGGTCAACGACCGGCTGATCCCCACCGGCAAGGCCAGCGTCGCCGGCACCCCGCTGGACTTCCGCACACCTCGGCTGCTGGGCGACACCAAGCTGGACACCGCCTACACCGGACTGTCCCATGTGGATGGTGAGGCGGTGGCCGCGCTGGAGCTGCCCGGTGGTCCCCGGGTGGAGGTGTGGATGGACGAGACCCACCGCTACGTCCAGGCGTACACCGACGACGGCCAGAACGGCCGGCCCAACCGGGCCGGCATCACCCTGGAGCCGATGACCTGTGCCCCCAACAGCTTCAACACCGGTGACGGGCTGATCGTGCTCGAACCCGGCCAGCGCTACCAGGGCAGCTGGGGCCTGCGCGCCACCGGCTGAGCGCCTGGCCGGCAGGTGCGGCGCGGCCCGTCCGGTGCGCGCCGCGTCGCACCTGTCCGGTGTCAGTCGCGCGCGGAGCCCACCAGGATCCGCCGCACGTCCTCGGGGGCGTCCCAGAGCAGGTCGTGCTCGCGCAGCCGCCGCGCCAGCGGCGCGTACTACCAACCGCCGTGGCCGGCGCCGGGAACGAGAACGGAGGTGGGCATCTCAGGCACTTCTCAGCTGGTGGGTGTCGGCGCCGGTCGCGCGCCGGTAGGTTTCGGTGATCCGGGCGAGTTCGCCGGGGGTGCGCGCGTCGCTGGCGCGATGCATCTCGCGGTTCGCGGCGACGACGGCCGCGGTGGCCGGGCGGCGGATCCGCTCGTACCCGGTCAGTCCGGTGGCGAAGTCGCGGGCCAGTTCCTCGGCCAGCACCCGGGCGTCGACGATCGCCTGGGAGGCGCCGTTCGCGCCGACCGGATACATCGGGTGCGCCGCGTCGCCGAGCAGCGTCACCCGGCCGCGGCCCCACCACGGCAGCGGGTCGCGGTCGACCATCGGGTACTCCAGGACCAGTGCGCTGTTCCCGATCAGGCCGGCCACGTCGAGCCAACCCAGCGCCCAGTCGCGCAGGTGCGCGAGGACGTCGTCGGGCCGGCCGGGCTGGTTCCAGTTCGCCTCGTCGGGCAGCGGCCCCGGCTCGGCGACCGGCACCATGACGACCCAGTTCACCGTGGACCGTCCAATCGGGTACGTGATCAGCTCGACGTTGCCGGGCCCGAGCGCGATCACCATTGACCGTCCACTGAGGAATGGCGGTAGCTCGGTGACACCCCGCCACATCCGCACCCCGGACCAGCGCATCGGTCCCTGCCCCGGGTGCAGTCGCTCGCGCACCACCGAGTGCAGGCCGTCCGCGCCGACCAGCGCGTCGGCCACGATCTCGCCGTCGGGGACGCGAACCCGGACCCGGTCCTCGTCCTGGGTGAGATCGAGCAGCGGGGTGCCGGTGCGGACCGCGTGCGGGCCGATCCGGTCGCGCACCGCCGCCAGCAGCAGCATCTGCAACTGGCCGCGGTGCACCGAGTACTGCGGCCACCGGTAGCCGCCGGCGATGCCGCGCGGCTCGGTGAACAGGGTGTTGCCGAGGTGGTCGCTGTAGACGATCTCGGCGGTGGCCACGCCGATGCGGTCCAGGTCTGGGCCCAGCCCGAGGTCGGTCAGTTCCCGCACGGCGTGCGGCTGCAGGTTGATGCCCACGCCCAGCGGGCGCGGTTGGCGGACGCGCTCGATCACCGCCACGTCGATGCCCACGGCGTGCAGGCTCAGCGCGGCGGTCAGTCCGCCGATCCCGGCTCCGGCGACGAGCACTCGCATGGTCAGCTCCGATTCCCACCTCGGCCGGTGGCCGTCACTCCGGTGGAGACCGGCGTGGTGACGGCGGTGTCGCAGGTGGTCGTGGTCGTTCTCCCTTGGTCGTCACCCAGCCTGCGCCCGACCACTCCATAAGTCCAACATCTGGTTGTTCTTGTATCTATAATCTGTTGTTATGGAGCTTCGGCAGTTGGAGTACTTCGTCGCCGTGGTGGAGGAAGCCAGCTTCACCAGAGCGGCGCAGCGGGTGCACGTGGCCCAGCCCGGGGTCAGCGCGCAGATCCGCCGGCTGGAGCGGGAACTCGGCCAGGAACTGCTGGACCGCTCCGGCCGTTCGGTGCGGTTGACCGAGGCGGGCGCGGCCGTGCTCCCGCACGCCAGGGCCGCGCTCGCGGCGGTGGCCAGCGCGCGCCTCGCCGTGGACGAGCTGACCGGGCTGGTGCGCGGCCGGGTCGCGGTCGGCACGGTGACCTCGCACGACGCCAACCTGCCCGCGCTGCTGGCCGAGTTCCACGAGGACCACCCCGGGGTGGAGATCACCCTCACCGAGGCCAACTCCGACCAGCTGGTCGACGGGCTGCGCAGTGGCCGGCTGGACGCGGCGATCATCGCGCTCGGCGCCGAGACACCGCCGGACCTCGGGCTGCACACCATCGTGGACGAGGAGATCGCCGCGGCCGTCAGCCCGGGCCACGACCTGGCCAGGCACACCGCGATCCCGCTGACCGAGCTGCGCGACCAGCCGCTGATCAGCCTGCCGCCGGGCACCGGCATCCGCTCGCACCTGGACGCCGCCTGCGCCGCGGCCGGGTTCGTGCCGCGCATCGCCTTCGAGGCCGGCAACCCCGCCGTGCTCGGGGAACTCGCCGCGCGCGGGCTGGGTGTGGCGGTCCTGCCCGTCTCGCTCGCCACCACCCACCCCGACCTGCACGCGCTGACCATCACCGACCCGGAACTGCGCGGCTGCCTCGCCCTCGCCTGGCGGGCCCAGGGCCCGATCAGCCCGGCCGCGCGCACCCTGATCCAGCGGGCCCGCCAGGTGTTCACCACCGGGTGAGGCGGCGCTCAGCCGCGGTCGAGCACTTCGACGCGCAGGCCGTGCCGGGGCCGCATCGCGGCCAGGCTGACCGGCCGGACGCGCTGGGCGGGCAACCGCAGCGAGGTGCGCGCCACCAGCCGGGCGAGCATCACGGTCAGCTCGGTGGTCGCCAGCACCGAGCCGACGCACCGGTGCGGACCACCGCCGAACGGCAGGAACTCGTGCGGACCCGGCTTGCGGTAGCCGGGCTGGCTGGCGTCCCAGCGCTCCGGCAGGAACTGCAGCGGCCGCGGCCACAGTTCGGGCAGCCGGTGGGTCACGTACGGGCTGTAGAGCAGCGTGCTGCCGGCCCGCACGGTGCGCCCGGCGAACGCGAAGTCGCGCACCACCTTGCGCGGCACCACCACCCCGGGCGGGCACAGCCGCAGCGTCTCGTGCACGACGCCGTTGAGGTAGGTCAGCGCGCGCAGGTCGGCCGGGCCCGGCGGGCGGTCCCCGAGCACCGCGCTGACCTCGGCGCGGGCCCGCTCCCAGGCGTTCGGCGTGGTCAGCAGGAAGTACACGGCCCAGGCCATGGCGGCGCTGGTGGTCTCGTAGCCCGCGGCGATCAGCGACACCGACTGGTCGCGGACCTCCTGGTCGCTCAGGCCGGCGCCGTCCTCGTCGCGGCCGTGCACCAGGGTGGCCAGCACGTGGTCGTCGGTGTCCGCGCCGCCGCGCCGGGTTCGCTCGATCTCGGCGAACAGGCGCTGGTCGACCTCGGCCCTGGCGGTCATGGCCCGCCGCCACAGCGGGGTGCGCAGCCGCTGGTGCGCGGTCACCACCTGCGGCAGCCGGTCGGTCAGGTCCAGCAGGGCCTGCAACCGCTCGCCGAAGAAGTCGGCGCCGGCGGCCAGCCGCCGGCCGAACAGCGACTGGATGGTGCTGCGCCGGATCGCCGAGCGCAGCTGCTGGTACACGTCGACGACCTGGCCGGGCCGCCACCGGCCGATGACGGCGTCCGCGTTCTCCGCCATGACCGCCAGGTAGCCGGTGATCTGCCGGTGGTGCATGGCCGGCTGCACCAGCCGGCGGCGCCGGTGGTGGTCCGCCCCGTCGCTGACGATCAGCGCCGTCTCGCCGTCGACCGGCATCAGCGAGGCGAACGCGTCGCGCCACCGGAACAGCGCCGAGTTGGCCAGGACGAACCGGTTGGCCTCGGCACCGAGCAGGTACACGAAGCCGTGGCGGCCGCCGGAGCCGAACACCGGTCCGAACCGGCGGTAGCCGGCCAGCAGCAGTTCGGCCGGCCAGTACCGCACGGGACGGGGCGCACCACAGGTCGTCGGGGTCGTGATCGCGGTCATCCAGCCTCCCCAGTTCGCTACAGCTGTAGCGACTACAGCTGTAGCGGAAGGCTACCGCTGGCCGAGGTGGCCGCGCAGCACCACGTCGACCGAACGGCGCAGCCGCTCCCGGTCGTCACCGCCGAGGAACGGACGGGCCAGCGCGTCGTAGAGCAGGCCGTCCAACTGCGCCAGCAGCAGCCGCGCCGACTCCTCCGGGTCGGGCAGCCCCACCGCGCGGAAGCCCTCGGCGGCCCGGTCCACGAACCGCCGGTTGGCCATGGCCAGTTCCGGTGCCAGCTCGGTGCGGCGCGCCGCGTCCAGGTACAGCTCCAGCCGGGCCCTGGTGCGCGCCCTGGCCGGCCCCAGCCAGTGGACCAGCAGGTCGGTCAGGGTGTCGGCGATCCTGGCGACGTGCGCGGGGGTGGCGATCGACCAGCCGGTGACCGGGATGCCCGCGAGCACGTCCTGTTCCGCCTCGACCAGCCGGTCCAGCACGGCGGCCAGCAGGGCGAGCCTGGTGCGGAAGCAGCTGCTGGTGCTGCCCGGTGGCAGGTTCGCCCTGGCGTCCACCGCCCGGTGGGTCAGCCCGCGCAGGCCGTCCGCGGCGATCACCTCGATCGCCGCGTCGACCGCGCGCTGCTTCCTGGACCGCTCTTCCCGCTCGGTTGTCATGCCCACCAACATGGTGCGCCGGCACGACCGAGCGCAAATCCGGTCCACCGCGGACCGACCTGGGGTGTCCACAGTGGATCGTGGTGGGCCCGCCTCACCCCGGCGAGCGGCGTGACCGCCACTCGTTGAGGGTCACCGCGGCGATGATCACCAGTCCCTGCACGGCCTGCTGCCAGTAGGCGCTGACCTGGAGGGCGATCAGGCCGTTGGTGATCAGGGTGAGCAGCGTCCCGCCCAGCACCGTGCCCAGGATCGACCCGCTGCCGCCGAACAGGCTGGCCCCGCCGATCACCACCGCGCCGATGGCGGTCAGCTCGTAGCCGACCCCGGCGCTGGGCTGGGCCACCGACAGCCGGGCGGTCTCCAGCAGGCTGGACAGCGCGGCCATGGTGCCGGCCACCGCGTAGACGAACAGCTTCACCCGGTCGACCCGGATGCCGGACAGCTGCGCCGCCGGCTCGTTGGAGCCGACGAAGTAGACGTGCCGGCCCAGCACGGTGCGGGTGAGCACCAGGTGGGCGAGCACGGCCAGCACCAGCGCCACCCACACCGGGATGGGAATGCCCAGCCAGGAGCCCTGGCCCAGGGCCAGGAACGGGGCGCCGAACCCGGTCTTGGTGGAGCCGCTGGTCAGGCCGAGGGCCACGCCGCGGGCGATGCCGAGCATGCCCAGGGTGATGATGAACGGTGGCACCCTGGTGAGCAGGATGAGCGCGCCGTTGACCAGGCCGCAGGCCAGTCCGGTGGCCACGGCCAGCGGGATGGCCACGGCGAAGGGCAGGTCGGCGCTGATCACCCAGTAGCCGGTGGCCACCGAGGTCAGCGCGACGACCGAGCCGACCGACAGGTCGATGCCGCCCGTGGCGATCACGAAGGTCATGCCCAGCGCGATGATCACCACCAGGGCCGCCTGCCTGGCCATCACCACCAGGTTGTCCACGGTGACGAAGTTGTCGGTGACCAGGCCGAGCACCACGATGATCGCGGCCACCACGACGAGCAGGCCCAGTTCCCTGGCCCGCAGGGCGCGGCGCCACCACGGCTCGCGCTGCTCGTCCGGGGCGATCGCGTTGTCCGGTGGGGAGCCGGCGGTGGCGGTGCTCGTCATGACCGGGCCTCCCCGGCAGCGTCGGCGGGCCGCGCCCGCACCCCGGTGGCCAACGCGACCACTCCTTCCTCGGTGGCCTCGTCGGCGGCGAGTTCGCCCGCCGTCCGGCCCTCGCACAGCACCACGATCCGGTCACTCATCCCGAGCACCTCGGTCAGCTCGCTGGAGATCAACACGATTCCCACACCCTCGGCGGCCAGTCCGCGGATGATCCGGTAGATCTCCGCCTTGGCGCCGATGTCGACACCCCTGGTCGGCTCGTCCAGCAGCAGCACGGCCGGTTCGGTGGCCAGCCACTTGGCCAGTGCCACCTTCTGCTGGTTGCCGCCGGACAGACCGCCGACCCGGGCGTCCACCCCGGGACAGACGATGCGCAGCGCGGCCCGGAACCGCTCGGCCAGCCGACGCTCCCGGCGGGGCTGGAACCAGCCCCGGCTGGCGACCTGACGCGGCACGGTCACCGCGATGTTGGACCGCACCGGCTGGTCCAGGAACAGCCCGGTCAGCTTGCGGTCCTCGGACAGGTAGGCCAGCCCGGCCCGGATGGCCAGGCCGGGGTGGCGGAACCGCACCGGCCGGCCCCGCAGCCGCACCTCGCCCGCGGTGATCGGTTCCGCGCCGAACACCGCCTTGGCCGTCTCGGTGCGGCCGGAGCCGACCAGCCCGGCCATGCCGACCACCTCACCGGCCCGCACCTGGAAGGACACGTCCCGGACCCGGGGGCCGGCGCGCAGCCCGCGCACCTCCAGCACGACCTCGCCGACGCCGGCCCGGCCGTGCTCGCCGAACAACCGGTCGATCTCCCGGCCCACCATGCGGGTGACCAGGTCGTCCGGGTCGGTCTGCGCGGCCGGCAGCACGCCGGTGACCTGACCGTCGCGCATCACCGTGATCCGGTCGGCCACCTCGAAGATCTCGCGCATCCGGTGGCTGACGTAGACCACGGCCACGCCGTTGTCGCGCAGCCGGCGCACGGTGGCCAGCAGCCGGTCCACCTCGTCCTCGGTCAGCGCCGAGGTGGGCTCGTCCATGATGATCAGTCGGGCCCGCTGGGCCAGTGCCCTGGCCACCTCGACCATCTGCTGGCGGGCCAGGGACAGCCGGCCCACCGGGGTCCACGGGTCCACCTGGACACCGAGTTCCGCCAGGGCGGACCGGGTGGCGCTGGCCATGGCGGACCGGTCCACCAGCCCGGCCCTGGTCCGGGGCTCCCGACCCACCATCACGTTCTCGGCCACGGACAGGTCCGGGGCCAGGGTCAGCTCCTGGTGGATGACGGCGATGCCGTGCCGCTGGGAGTCGCGCGGCCCGGCCAGCCGCACCGGCTCGCCGGCGATCTCCACCTGACCCGCATCCGGGCTGACCACCCCGCCGAGCACCTTGAGCAGGGTGGACTTGCCGGCGCCGTTCTCCCCGACCAGCGCCAGCACCTCGCCCGCCCGCACGGTCAGGTCGACCTCGGCCAGGGCGCGCACCCCGGGATAGCTCTTGCTGATCCCGGTCATCCGCACCAGGGGAACGGCCGCCTGCTCCTCGGTGCCGGTCACGCCGTGGTCTTCTCGAACTCGGCGAGGTTGGCCTGGGTGATCGCGACGACGCCGGTGTCCAGCTCGGTGGTGGCCGGCGGCTGGTTGGCGGTCATGGCGACCAGCATCTGCAGCGCCGCCGCGGTCATGCCGTAGGGGCGCTGCGAGACCAGCAGCTGCACGCAGCCGGTGCGCATCAGGTCGCGGGACTGCTGGATCGCGTCGAAGCCGGCCACCTTGACCTTGCCGCAGCGGTTGGACTGCTGCAGCGCGGTGGCCGCACCCGGCGCGTCCCCGGCGTTGATGCCGACGATGGCGGCGATGTCCGGGTGCGCGGACAGGATGGCCTCGGTCTTGCTGGCCGCGGTGGCGATGCTGTCGTTGGACTCCTCGGTGGCCACCAGTTCGACCTCGGGCGAGGTGGCCAGCGCGTCCTTGAGGCCGGTCAGCCGCTGCTGGCTGTTGACCGCGCCGAGCGAGCCGACGATGACGGCGATCTTGCCCTTGCCGCCGATCTCCTTGATCAGGTTCTCACCGAAGGTCCGGCCCGCGGTGGTGTTGTCGGTGCCGATGTAGCCCTGCACCTGGCTGTTCGGCACCGGGGAGTCCCAGGCGATCACGTTGATGCCCTGCTCGCGCGCCTTGGCGATGGTGGCCTGCACCGAGTTGGGGTCGTTCGGGGAGATGGCGATGCCCTTGGGCTTGCGGGCCAGCGCCGCCTCGAAGATCTGCACCTGCTGGCCGACGTCGGTGGTCTGCGGTCCCAGGAACTCCGCGGTCACGCCCAGTCGGCCGGCCGCCTCCTCCATGCCCTTGCGCGCGTCGTCCCAGTACGGGTTGTCCAACGACTTGGGCAGGAACACGTAGCTGTCCCCGGAGGCGCCCTTGACCTCGGGAATGCCCAACCGCTTGGCCAGTTCGCTGGCCTCGGCCTGGCTCTGGCTGCTCCCCTTGTCGCTGCCCTGCTGCTGGCCGCCGGCGGTGTCGGAGTTGGAGCCGCAGGCCGTGGCCACAAGTGCGGTCACCAACGCGCAGGCCACGGGAAGCGCCTTGCTCAGCCGCATCGTGATCCCCTCCACAGGATGTCCGAAATATCGAACGAGATTCGATATTGTGGATGAAACTAGGGTTACTGGGATGCAACGTCAACCCCCGGACGGCACAGTCGATACCACCCGGACGGCGCAGTGCGCACCGCTGCGGCAGCGCCTGCGGCCAGCGCGGGCAACGGTTGCCCCAGTTGGCCCCGTGACCGGTCGTCCCTTTGGTGCATCCGACGGAAAACCGGGGAAGTTCGCCAGGAAAGAGCTTTCCCGGCGAGCCGGTTGCGGGCAGCACGGAAGGCAGCGGCGGCGCGGCCACCCCGGACAGTGGCAGCGACAGCGGCTTCCCGTCAACACTGACGGGCCGTGGCGGCCGGCACCGGCCAACCGCCACGGCCCGCGCGACGTCCGCCTCAGCGGACGAGACGTGTTCGAAATCCCGATTCGAGCCCGACCGGTGTGTGCCGGGCCCGCTCAGGACCGGACACAGCGGGCGGCGCCGGAGACCGCCCAGGGCACCCCCAGTTCGGAGAACAGCGCGAGCCGCTCGGCAGCGGCGGCGACCTCCACGTCGATGCCCCTGATCACCCGGCGGGCACTGGCCCCGCACCCCTCGGTCCTGGTCCACCCGGCGGGGATGGGCACCGGATCGGGCGCCTCCCGCACGGCCTGCAGCACACCGGTGAACCCCCTGGCGTTGCGCAGCGGGGACAGCAGGGGCACACCGTGCGGGTCACTCCGGTGGTCCAGGAGGTTCTCCAGCAGGTCGGTGGGCGGCGGCACGCGCAGCAGCCGGTCGTTGATCTGCACCAGGTCCGTCTTGTAGCGCAGCACCGCGCGGCCCCTGGTGCCGTGCACCACCAGGTACGGCTCGTGGTCGAGTTCCGCGCACAGCGAGCCGGCCACCACGACCTCCGGCTTGCCCGCGCAGCGGATGCGCACGCACGAGGTGTCGTCCGCCTCGATGTCCCTGGCGCGGTGCAGTTCGACGGTGACCTCCTCGGGCATCCGGTCGGCCGCGCCGACCACGGCCAGCGCCGAGGCCACCGCGTGCGAGAACGGGTTGGTCAGCACGCCGTCCACCACGGGCTGTCCGTCCAGCCAGCGCCGGCCGGCCCAGGCGTTGCGGCGGTAGTAGGAGTCGGTGCGGGTCCACGCGCCGACCGCGCCGACCCCGACCACCTCGCCCAGCTCCCCGGCGTCGATGGCCGCCCGCAACACCGCGAACCCGGGTGAGCCGAAGCTCTGGAAGCCGACCTGGCAGGCGCGCCCGGTCCGCTCGGCGAGCGCGACCAGTTCCTCGAAGCCGCCGAGGTCGGGCACGGGCGGCATTTCCAGCAGCAGGTCACTGCCGTGGCAGAGCACGCGCCTGGCCAGGTCGAGGTGGGTGTGCGGTGGCGTGGCCACCACCGCGACGGCTGGCGCGCAGGCGGCCAGCAGCTCGTCGACGTGTCCGTGCACCGAGGCGCCGCGCGGCAGCAGCGCCAGCGCCTCGTCGTCCGGGTCGCGGATGTCGCACACCCCGGCCAGCACCACCCGTCTCCGGTCGTGCAGTTCGCGAAGCCGCCGTAGGTGCCGGCGGGCGTGGCCGGCTGTGCCGGCCAGCACCACGCGCGGTGGATCCGTGATAGGCACCATTGCCTCCCGCAACTGATCCACGTGAATGCGTTGACCACGTTCTCCGTCAGGACCCGCGGGAAGGTCCGGCTGGCGTGTGGCGCGTTCCTCCAGGACGTGCGGGTGTGACACGCCGAGGCGCGGCCGGAGGAGTCCGGGGGCGGCCGCGCCCAGCCGCGCCCTGTGGCGACACCTTCCAGCGAGGTCACTAGAACGTCGCACAGCCCACCGGCCGCGTCAAGGGCGGCGCCACCCCGGGCGGGAAGCGCTTTCCAGGTTGACCGGCAAGAGGATTCGTTTGCGGAGGTGAGTGGTGCGGGTACCGGCGGGTCTACTCGGCGCCGGCGGCCGCGGGAACGCGGTGGGCGAGGTAGTCCTGGATGGCCGGTGTGGACCAGGCGCCGTCCGCGATCACCACGTGGTAGTCCAGCGTCAGCGTGTCACCGGCCGGCAGCAGCAGCGGCTGGTCGAAGGCGAAGGCGAAGCTGACCACCGGGTAGGGCGTGCTGCGCACGAACCACGGGGTCGGCCAGCGGGGATTGCCCGGCGAGTCCACGAACACCAGGGTGGATCGTTTCAGGCTGCCGTCGTGGGTCCCGGTGTAGGCCAGCCACGCGGACCGGTGGCCCATCGCGGCGTCCCCCACCACCCCGTCGGAGGTGCGCACCGAGCCGGACACGAACGAGCGGGGGCCGCGCCAGAACAGCCCGCCGTAGCCGGCCATCGGCCGCCCCTCGGTGGTCGGGCTGCCCCAGCGCAGCGGCGCACCGCTGATGTTGCGCAGCCGGGTGGAGAAGCGCAGCAGCCAGGCGCCGCGCTCGAAGTCCACGTCGCGCACCTGCAGGGTGCGCTCCTCGGCGATCCAGTCCTGCCCCTGGCTGGTGGTCCAGCGCAGGTCGTGGCTCAGCACCACGTGGCCGGCCCGGGTGGCCAGCTCCCGCCACCGCAGGTGCCGGATCGACCCGTTGTTGGGCAGCGGCACGTATCCCTGGTCGCGCACGTAGGTGCGCCCGCCCCAGAAGTTCTGCCCGGACAGGTTGGCCGAGGTCAGCTGGAGCCCGTTGTGCCAGGGGTGGTCGTGCGGCCGGACCGCGGTCACCACCTGACCCGCGGTGGTGCGCAGCGGGTGCAGGTAGGGCTTGGGCGAGTCGCGCTGGGCGGTCTCCGGCAGCGTGACGTAGCGCAGCAGCGCCCTGCGGTCGACCAGCACCCGGACCCCGTTGCGGGTCCGGTCCAGGTGGACCCCTGCCGCGCCGGTGGCGGCTCCGGCGGAACCCTGCAGCGACCCGCCGCCGCCCCGACTTCCCGCGAGATCGTGTGGACTGCCGGCCGCGGCCCGGTGCCACGTCGTCGGCAGCTTGGTGCTCGAACTCGTCATGGCCGGTGCTCTCCGTTCGTCGGGCTGGCCGCCGGGCCCCGGCACGGCGGTGCAAGGGCCCGGTCGCCAGCGTTACCAGGTCAGGACATCGGCCACCCGCACCGGCGCGCCGGTCCGCAGCGAGGTGTTGGCGGCCAGTCCCAGGGCCAGCGCCCGAGCGCCCGCGAGGTGGTCGGCCGCGAACCCAAGCCCGTCCGCGCCCGGCCCGGTCGACGCCGCGGTGGCGCGCCCGCCCAGCAGGTCGTCCAGCATGCGTTGGTCACCGCCGCCGTGTCCGTCGCCCAGTGGCTCGTCCACGATCACCGCCGGCGGCTGCCACAGCCGGTGGTGGGTGAGCAGTGCCCGGTTGTTCGAGGCCCGGTCGACCGCGCCGGGCGCGAGTCCGACCCGGGCGCCGCCCGAGCGCGGCGGCAGGGCGAACTCGTTCTCCCGCACGGTCAGCTCCAGCCGGCCCGCACTGCCGTTGAACGCCACCCGGTAGCCCTCGAACGGCGAGTAGGCCACCAGGTGGTAGGACAGCCGGGCGCCCCGGGTGTAGCGGGCCACCACGGCCACGTCGTCCTCGATGGTGATGTCCTCGGCGAAGACGTTGCTGTCCCGGTGGTAGCCGTCCTCGTGCTCGGCCCGCAGGTACAGCGCCGCCAGTCGCGGCGAGTCGGCCAGGTGCAGCGCGAACGGGTCGGCCGCGGCTTCGGCCGACCCGGCGGCCCGCGCGTACTCCCGGCGGTAGCCGTGCCTGGTCCCGTTCGCCGCGCCGTAGAAGGACAGCCCGCCGTCCGCGTACACGGTCTCCGGCTCGTCGCCGAGCCACCAGTTCACCAGGTCGAAGTGGTGGCTGGACTTGTGCACCAGCAGGCCGCCGGACCGCTGCTTGTCCCGGTGCCAGCGGCGGAAGTAGTCCGCGCCGTGCTGCACGTCGAGCAGCCACTCGAAGGTCACCGACAGCACCGTGCCGACCGCGCCGTCCGCCAGCAGCTCGCGCACCTTGGCGTGCACCGGGTTGTAGCGGTAGTTGAAGGTCACCGTCACCGACCCGCCGGTGCGGCGCTGCGCGTCGAGAATGCGTTGGCACCGCTGGGCGTCCACCGTCATGGGCTTCTCGGTGACCACGGCGCAGCCGGCGTCGAGCGCGGCCACGATGTACTCGTCGTGGGTGCTGTCCACAGTGCACACCACCACGGCGTCCACCCGTTCCCGGCGTAACATCGCGCCGAACTCGGCCGCCGGGTAGGTCGGCACCGGCTGCCCTCCGCCGCGTGCCGCCAGCCACTGGTTGTGCACGTCCATCCGCGTCTGGTTGCTGTCGCAGAAGGCGACCAGCTCCACGTCCGGCCGGGCCGGATCGGTCAGTGCCTCGACGTAGAGTTCGGCGCGGGACCCCAGCCCGACCACCGCCCACCGCCTGGTTGCCGTTGGCCGCTCGACCACCTCGGTCACCCGGGTCAGCTGCTCACCCTGCACTCGCCCACCTCGCTGTTCCGCTCGCGGTCGATCGCCGCGCCTCGTCCCTGCCCACCGCCGCTTCGACACGGCGTGGTGTCACACCGGCCCGAACCGGTGGTGCCAGAACTGGTGATCGCCCAACCCGTGATCAGGCGACCCGTGCTCGCCGGCGGGCTCAGCCCAGTGAGTTGCCGGCCTGCTCGAAGAAGGTCCGCACGCTCTGCTCCACAGTGGATCGTCCGAACGCGACTTCTTCGTACTGCCGCTGCAACAGCAGCTGGATCGACCCCGCGCCCTTGGGCGGCGTGGGCGGAGCTGCGGAGAGTTGGGCGTCGATGCTGGCCTCGTAGTCGTAGATGGCCCTGTCCGTGCCGGTGGCCGCGGCCGCCAGTTCCGCCCGGTTCTTCTCGTTGGGCGGCAGCCCCCGGTTGGTGCCCAGGATCTTGGCCGCCTCCGGGTCGTTGATCAGGAAGTCGACCAGCTTGACGGCGGCGTGCCTGGCGGTGGACCGGTTCGACACCGACAGCAGTTGCGATCCCCTGCGGTACTGGCCCAGCTGGCCGTTGTCGGTGGGGTACGGGGCCAGCGCCAGGTTGTGCCCGGTGGCGTTCTGGTAGCCGGGGAAGACGCTGTCGTAGGCGAACTCCGCGGCGCTGAGCTTGCGGCCCAGCGGCGCCTGCTCCGGTGCGCCGTTCATCGAGGCGATCTGCTCACCGGTGGAGGCCGCGTTGCTCTTGGCCAGCCCGGTGGTCAGGGTCCAGTACTCGGTCAGCTCGGCCGGGCCGAAGCCCAGCTTGCCCTCCTGGGTGAACAGGTCCTTGCCCCGCTGGCGCAGCCAGATCTCCAGCGCGTGGTCCGAGCCGCCGAAGTCGGTGATGCCGCGCACCGCCAGGTTGTTGGCCGCGCTGACCCTGCTCGCGGCCGCGGCCAGGTCCGCCCAGGTCATCGTGGCGCTGATGGTCGTGCCGGCGGCCTGGAACAGCGCCGGGTCGTAGACCAGGGCGTGAGCGTTCTGCGCGAAGGGGATGCCGTACTGCTTGCCCCCGGTCTTGCCGGTGTCGACCAGGGCCGGGTTGAGCCCGCTCAGGTCGAGGTCGCTGGCGGCCTGGTCACCGCCCAGGTCCAGCAGCACACCCCGGCCGCCGTACTCGGCGAGGTAGCGGGTGTCCATCTGCATGACGTCCGGCGCCTTGCCGCCGGCCGCCTGGGTGGCCAGCTTGTCCCAGTAGGCGCCGTACGCCGAGAAGGAGGTCTCCACCTGGATGGTGGGATTGCGCCGCTCGAACAGCTCCACGGCCTGGTTGGTCAGGTCGGCCCGCTGGTTGTCACCCCACCAGGTGAAGGTGATCGTCGCCGGCGCGTTCGGGTCCTGCTGCTCGCCGACACCGCAGCCGGCGAACAGGCCCAGTGCGGACAGCACGGCCAGGGGGGCGGCCAGGCGCTGCCGCCAGCGGCGCGGCCGGGTGCTCCAGGGTTGACGTCGATGCGTCATCACAACCCCACTTCGTCGTGGATCACGTTCTGATCGACCGGCCGTGGGATTATTGCTACAAACGTTTTCAGCAGGTGTCAAGGATCAGCGGAGCCAGGCCGTGGCCACAAGCGGCCACCAGCGAGAATCGGTCCAGCCGCGAGCACCCCGACGCGCGCCGCCGTTCGGGCCGGGGTCGCTGTTGACAGTTGCAGCAATCGTTTGCATGATGGGCGTTCCCGAGGGCGGAGGAGAGCTGCGTTGTCGGTCACGATCCGCGACGTCGCACACAAGGCGAACGTGTCGGTTTCGACGGTGTCCCGCGCCCTGAGCGCGCCCAACCTGGTCAGGCAGCAGACCAGGGATCGGGTGATCGCCGCCGCCGACGAGTTGGGGTACCGGCCCAACACCGCCGCCCGCAGCCTGATCACCGGCAAGACCGGGATCCTCGGCATCGTGGTGACCGATCTGGGCAACCCCTTCTACACCGGCATCCTCAAGGGGGTGCAGGCCAGGGCCAGGCAGGACGCCTACTCGGTGCTGTTCGCCGACGGCGAGGAGGACCCGGCCACCGAGGAGAGCCTGGTCCGCACCATGGCCAAGCAGGTCGACGGGCTGGTGGTGTGCGCGCCGACCATGTCCGACCAGCAGTTGCGCGACCTCGCCGAACTCACCCCGATGGTGTTGGTGAACCGGCACGTCCCGGAGATCCCCGCCGTGCTGATGGACAGCGCCGGCGGCATGCGCCAGGTGGTGGACCACCTGGCCGCGCTGGGCCACGAGCGCATCGCCTACCTGGGCGGCCCCCGCGGCGCCTGGTCGGACCAGGAACGCCGGGCCGGTCTGCTGGCCGCGGCCGAGCGCCAGCACATCGGCGTGGCCGAGTTCGGTCCGTTCCCACCCCGCTTCGACGGCGGCATCCAGGGCGCCGACCTCGCCCTGGCCGCGGAGGTCACCGCGATCGTGGCCTACAACGACCTGATGGCCTTCGGCACGCTCAGCCGGCTGCGCTCCCGCGGTGTGCGGGTGCCCACCGACGTCAGCGTGGTCGGCTTCGACGACCTGGTCTTCTCCGCGACCTCGGCCCCGCCGCTGACCACCGTGGCCATGCCGACCGAGGCGGCCGGCCGCGCCGCGGTGCACCTGCTGCTGGCCCGGCTGGCCGAGTCCGGAGCCGGAGCGCCGGCCACCGCGCAGCGGCTCGACACCTACCTGATCGTGCGCTTCACCACCTCCCCGCCGGGCGCGCCGGTCTCGGTCAGCGCCCACCACTGACGCCGCACACACTCCACATCGGACAGTGGCGGCGGTGGCCCTCACCCTGGTCGGGGCAGCGGGATGGCCGCGGCCGCCTCACCCCGGCCGGCGGCCGGGCGCACCGACCGAGGAGCAGCACTTCGCCGACACGGCCGGGGTAACCCCTCCGGGCCACCGCCGGCTCCGGTCGCGCCGCGCCCCAAACCGGCCCCACCAGCGCCGACCCACCGGCGGAACCGTTCCCCGACCGCCACGGCGGGTTAACCACCACCCGTGGTGGTGGTGTCGGCGGCGGTTCAGCCGGTGGCGGCTGGTGACTCGCCCATTACGCTCACTTGCGTTTCACCTGAGGCGGACCGGGTAACTACCGCCATTGGTGACCGTGCGCCAACCGCGCGGGGTGTCGGTCCGTCGGGACGTGGAGGTGCGGATTGGGCCAGGTGGAGGACCTTCCGGTACGACGAAGCCGATCCGTCGGACACGGCCGCTACCGGCTGGGGCAACGGCTCGGGCGGGGTGGCGCGGCCGAGGTGTACTGGGCCAGGGACACCCGGCTCGACCGCCCGGTCGCGGTGAAGCTGTTCCGCCTCGCCGGTGACATGGCCAGCCGCGCCCGGTTCGAGCGGGAGGCCCGGCTGCTGGCCAGCCTGTCCCACCCCAGCCTGGTCACCGTGCTGGACGCGGGCGAGCAGGACGACCAGGCGTTCCTGGTCATGCAACTGGTCGAGGCGGGCACGCTGCGCCAGCGCCTGGACGACGGTCCGCTGAGCCCGCGCGGGACGGCGCTGCTCGGCACCCAGGTGGCGGCGGCACTGGCCTACGTGCACGCCAGGGGGATCATCCACCGGGACGTGAAGCCCTCCAACATCCTGCTGGACGCCGACGGGTCGGCGCACCTCGCGGACTTCGGCCTGTCCCGGGTGCTGGGCAGCACCCACCTGACCGAGAGCGGGCAGTTGGTGGGCACCCCCGGCTACCTGGCGCCGGAACAGGTCATCGGGGGCGAGGTCGCGCCGGCCGCCGACATCTACGCGCTCGGCCTGGTGCTGCTGGAGTGCCTGCGCGGCGAGCCGGAGTACACCGGTACGCACGTGGAGATCGCGGTCGCGCGCCTGCACCGGGAACCGCACGTCCCGGCCAGCCTGCCGCCCGCGCTGGCCGGCCTGCTCCGGTCGATGACGGCCAGCGAGCCCAAGGCGCGGCCGAGCGCGCAGCAGTGCGTGCGGCGGCTCCGCGAACTAGCCGCTGACCTGCCCAGGAGCACCCCGATCAGTGGTGGCGCGGTGGACACCGTGCCGGTGCACCGCCAGGCACAGCACCTGGCCGACGAGCCCGACGGCCCGGCCGGCCCGGTGCGGGGCGACCAGGGCAGAGCCGGGCGCCGCTGGGCCCTGAGCGGTGTGGTGGCCAGCCTCGCCGCCGCCACCGTTGTCGCGGTCAGCCTGCTCGGCCCGGAGACCAAGCCGCCGCAGTCCACGCCGTCCCAGCCACAGGGCAGCAGCCTGCCCACCTCCGAGCCCGGTCAGCCCGACGGGTCCACCCCGGTGGACACACCGGTCGAGCAGAACGCCACCGAACTGGCCGAGCAGCCGGCCGACCAGAACGCCGCGCCCGCACCCGAGGCGCCGCCGCGAACCCAGCCCGGCCAACCCAACGAGACGGTGACCGTCTACCAGACCCCGGACGCTGCGCCGGGTACCGGATCGGCCGACGACATCGACAGCACCGCGGACAGCGGAACCGAGGAGTCCGAAGCCGACAACGGCAACAACGGCAACGGCGGCAACAACGGCGGCGAGAGCAGCGGCGACAACCAGGGCAGCGGGGAGAACGAGAGCAAGCACAAGTCGAGGAACAAGGGACGCGGCTGACACCGACCACCTCGACGGTGAACGACCAACGATCGGACTCTTGTGCGGCGGGGAAAGCGGGCCGTAGCATCGCCGGATCGAAGCGCTTCAACTCACTGTTGAGGGAGGTGCCCGTGGTCACCATCGCCGACGTCGCCCGGCACGCCGGGGTAGCCCCCAGCACCGTCTCCTACGTGCTCAGCGGCAAGCGCTCCATCTCCGCCAGCACCCAGGCCAGGGTTCAGGACAGCATTCGCACCCTCGGCTACCACCCGCACGCCGGTGCTCGCGCGCTGGCCAGCAACCGGTCCAATGTGGTCGCTCTGGCCCTGCCGCTGCGCACCGGCATGAACGTCCCGGTGGTCATGCAGTTCGCCGCGTCGGTGGTGACCAGCGCGCGGGAACAGGACCACGACGTGCTGCTGCTCACCGCGGACGAGGGTCCGGCCTCGCTGGAGCGGGTGGCGGCCAGCGCCATGGTGGACGGGATGATCCTGATGGACGTGGAGATGCACGATCCCCGGGTGCCGACGCTGCGGCGGCTGTCCCAGCCCTCGGTGCTGATCGGCTTTCCCGCCGACGCCACCGGTCTGACCTGTGTGGACCTGGACTTCACCCGGGCCGGTGCGCTGTGCGTCGAGCACCTGGCCACCCTCGGCCACCGCTCGGTGGCGCTGATCGGCGCGCCGCAGGCGGTCTACGAGCGGGAGACCGGCTTCGCCCAGCGCACCCTGGCCGGCTTCACCACCGAGGCGGTGCGCCGCCGGATGGACGTGACGTCCCGGTCCTGCGAGGCCTCGCACACCGCCGCCCTGCACACCCTCACCGAGCTGTTCACCGAGCGGCCCGCGCTGACCGGGCTGGTGGTGCACAACGAGGCGGCGCTGAGCTACCTGCTGGAGGCGCTGCGCCGGCTGGACCGGCAGGTGCCAAGGGACGTCTCGGTCGTGGCGATCAGCCCGGACGAGATCGCCGAGCGGCACGATCCGCCACTGTCCTCAGTGGTCATCCCGGCCGACGAGGTGGGCCGCCAGGCCGTGCACCTGTTGATGAGCAAGCTCGACGGCAGCCCCACGCCCGCGTCGACGCTGCTGCCGCCGCGCCTGGCCGTGCGGTCCAGCACCGCGCCCCCGCCGCACTGACTCGCGGGGCTGACCGCGCTGGCCGGGTGCGCGGTCAGCCGGTCAGCGGTGGGCGAGCACGTTGACCACCCGTCCGTTGGGGTCGCGGACGAAGAACCGGCGCACCCCCCACTCCTCGTCGCGCAGGCGGTGCACGATCTCCGTCCCGCGCTCCCGCAGCACTGCGTGGACCGCGTCCACGTCGTCCACCTCCACGCTCAGGTCGGGGTGGACGGACGCGGTCCTGTCCCTGGTCATCAGGCTGATCTGCGCCGTGGGGCAGGACGGGGACGCGAGGGTCGCGATCCAGCCGAGGTCCATGACCTCCTGGAACCCCAGCAGCCGGTAGAACTCCTGGCTCTCCCGCACAGCCACGGACTGGACATTGGGCACGACACGGCGAACGGCCATCGACAACTCCAAGCGCGTGGGAACGGACACGTCTCGGAGATTCCCCGGCTCGTCCCGCCACCGCAGGGGCTCTCCGTCACGGCACCAAGCCTGCCTCGGCCACCGCGGCGATGGCTTGGACGTTTCGGAACTCCTCCGCCAGCCAGCGCGTGGGCGAGCACCCGGCCAGGGCGTGGAACTCGCGCGCGAGGTGGGCCTGGTCGCAGTACCCGCAGTCCGCGGCGATCGCGGCCAGGGTTGGGCCCGATCCGGCCGACACCGTCCGGGCCAGCGTCCGACGGGCTCGGTCGAAGCGCACCACCCGGGCGACCTGCTTGGGCCCCAACCCAAACTCGGCCCGGAACCGCTGGCTCAGGTGCCTGGTGCTCCACCCGATCTCGTCGGCCAACTGGGCGACCGCCACGCTGCCGCCGGAACGCAGCAGGCGTTGCCAGGCGTGCGCCACCGCCCCGGGCACGGCGGCGTCGCCACGGAGGTGGGCCAACAGCGTGGCATCGAGCGCGGCGAACCGTTCGGACCAGTCCCGGGCGGCCAGGAGCCGCTCGCGCAGCCGGTGTGCCACCGGGCCGAGCACGGTCGCGGCGTCCAGGGTGGCGCCGGCGAGTTCGCCGGCCGGCAGACCGAGCAGCGCTCGCGCTCCCAGCGGGGTGAGGGCGAGTTGGACGCCGGACTGCCTGCCCTGGTGGGTGATCAGCGCCGGCACCGTGTGCAGGCCGCCGACCAGGGTGTCGTGCTGGCTCGGCAGGACGCCCGGGTTCGGGTGGGCGGTGATGACGAGCGGCTCGCCCAGGGTGAGGATCAGGATCAGGAACGGCGAGGGCAGCCCGCGGTGCCGCCCTGGTGGCCCGCCCGCCTCCCGGTACCCGCTGTAGGACACGACGAACCGCCGCAGTGGGGCCGCGGGCGCGGCGTGCACGAACTCGGCGGTGGGGACGTCCGGGACCGCGGGCGCCCGCCCGACGCGCGCCGCGTGCTCCGTGGTGGGCATGCCTCATCATGCGCTGCCCGTCCTGCCCGCTCCACCGGACCGCGGCCCAGACATCGGCGGGTGCAGCACGACCACACCAAAGGTAGATAAGAAACTTAATTAGTTTCTGATACGCTTCGCCGCGTGTCGCCGCGATCCCCCGAGCTGAGCATCGCCGAACTGACCTCCGTGCTGGAGAACTTCACGCGGATGTCCATCCGGCTGCCGTCCGTGCAGCGACTGAGCTTCACCACGCTGTCCGTGCTGCACACGCTCAGCCAGCGCGGACCGAAGCGACTCACCGAGCTGACCGCCAGCGAGCAGGTCACCCAGTCCGCGATCACCCAGATCGTCACCAAGCTGGAGCGCGACGGCCTGGTGCGCCGCGAGCCGGACCCGTCGGACGGGCGGGCGGTGCTGGTGCACGTCACCCCGGCCGGAGCGGCCATTGTGGACGGACGAAGGGCGGAGCGGATCGCCCGTCTCACCGAACTCGCCGACCAGCTCACCCCGGCGGAGCGGGCGGCCATCGCGGCGGCACTGCCCGCTCTGGCGCGGCTGGTCGAACTCAGCCAGCAGCAGCACTGATCACGACTCCCAGCAGCGGAGGAGATCCCGATGTCCCAGGAAACCACGGCAGCGCGGGCGGCCGGCGCTCGACCGTTCCCGCTGACGCCAACGCCGATCCACGTGCCCGACGACGTGCTCGCCGACCTCCGGCAGCGCCTCGCGCTGACCCGCTGGCCGCTGGACGCGGGCAACGAGGACTCGTACTACGGCGTGAACCGCGAGTACCTGCGGGAACTGGTCGAGTACTGGCGGACCGACTACGACTGGCGCGCGGCCGAGGCGGCGATCAACGCCCACGAGCACTACCGGGTCGAGGTCGACGGCGTGCCCGTGCACTTCATGCGCAAGGCCGGCGTCGGCCCCGACCCGACCCCGCTGATCCTCACCCACGGCTGGCCCTGGACGTTCTGGCACTGGGCCAAGGTGATCGGCCCGCTGGCCGATCCGGGCGCGCACGGCGGTGATCCGGCCGACGCGTTCGACGTGATCGTCCCGTCGTTTCCCGGTTTCGGGTTCTCCACCCCGCTGCCCGACCACCCGGACATGAACTTCTGGAAGGTCGCCGACCTCTGGCACACCCTGATGACCCAGATCCTCGGGCACGACCGGTACGCCGCCGCCGGCTGCGACGTCGGTGCCCTGGTCACCGGCCAGCTCGGGCACAAGTACGCCGACGAGCTGTACGGCATCCACATCGGCTCCGGCCAGAAGCTCACCCTGTTCAACGGTGACCGCGGCTGGGACTTCAGTGGCGGCCAGCCCATCCCGGACGGCCTGCCCGCCGACGTGCACGCGCGGGTGCTCGCGCTGGACAAGCGCTTCGCCGTGCACCTGGCCGTGCACGTGCTCGACCCGAGCACGCTGTCCTACGGGCTGTCCGACTCCCCCGCCGGCATGCTCGCCTGGATCCTGCGGCGCTGGCAGACCTGGAGCGACAACGGCGGTGACATCGAGACCGTCTTCACCAAGGACGACCTGCTGACCCACGCCACGATCTTCTGGGTCACCAACTCGATCGGCACCTCGATCCGCACCTACGCCAACAACAACCGCTACCCGTGGACCCCGTCCCACGACCGGTGGCCGGTGGTGGAAGCGCCCACCGGCATCACCTTCGTCGGCTACGAGAACCCGCCAGGCGTGCGCACCGACCAGCGGGTGCAGCACTTCATCGACTCCGAGCGCGGCGCCTGGTACAACCACGTGAACCTGACCGTCCACGACCGGGGCGGCCACTTCATCCCGTGGGAGATCCCGCACGAGTGGGTCGACGACCTGCGGCGCACCTTCCGCGGCCGCCGGTAGCGCCGGGCCGGCTCACCGGGCCCGCCCCCGGTCGGTCCGCTCGTCCAGCTCGGCCAGCCGTCGGCGGGCCTGGTCGGCCTCGACCGCGCGGTGCTGCGCCCGGTAGAGGTCCAGCGCCTGCTGCCAGCGCACCCGGGCGAGCCCGTGCTCGGCCTGGGCGGCGTGGGCCTCGCCGAGGCGGTACAGCGTGTCGGCCAGCTGGTAGGTGGCGCCCACCTCGCGCCGCAGGGCGAGCGCCTGCTGGTAGTGCTCCAGCGCGGCGGCGTGCGCTCCGCTGGCGTGCGCGAGGAAACCGAGGCTGTCCAGGGTGGCGGCCTCACCGAAGCGGTGCTGGTGGCGCCGGAACAGGGCGAGGGCCTCGGTGCAGGCGGCGTGGGCGGCGTCGTACTGGCCGAGGCGGGCGTGGTGCCGGCCGGCCAGGTTGAGCGCGTGCGCCTCCCACACCTGGTTGCCCAGCGTCCGGAACAGCCGCAGCGCCTGCTGGGCGTGGTCCAGGGCCCGCTGGTCGTCGCCCCGGGCGGCATGGGCCATGGTGAGGGTGAGGTGGGTGCCCGCGTGCCCGGGGACGTCGTTGACCTGCTCGGTGAGGGCGAGCGCCCGGTCGAGGTGGTGCAGCGCCTCGGCGTGCCCGCCCAGCCGGGTGTGGGCGTGCCCCAGGCACTGGTGGGCCCAGGCCTGGGCGGTCGCGTCACCCAGCGCGCGCGTCGCGTCCAGCCCCACCTGCCAGACCGCGAGGTGGTCGCGCAGGTGACTGCGCCGCCAGTGGAAACCCTCCTGGGCCCAGGCCAGCTGCCAGGCCGCAGTGTGCCAGCCGTGCTGGGCCGCCAGCCGCTGCACGGCGAGCAGGTGCGGGTGCTCGGCGGTGAACCAGGCCAACGCGGCGGGCTCGTCGGTGAGCCGGGTCGGCGCGCAGCCCCTGGCCGGCGGGTCCAGGTCGAGCTGCCGCCCGTGCGAGCCAAGCACCTGCTCCCCGTGGTAGGCGGTGTGCAGGTAGTGGTCGACCAGCCGGCGCAGTGCCGCCTGCCGGTCCTGCGGTGCCTGTTCGGCGGCGGCTCGTTCGGCCGCGTACAGCCGGACCAGGTCGTGCACGCGGTAGCGCTCGGGCGCGTGCTGGTGCACCAGCGACACCCGTTCCAGGTCGCGCAGGAGTTCGCGGGTGTGCGCGCTGGCCGTGCCGATGAGGCTGGCCGCGGCCGGCAGGCTGATGTCCGGGCCCGGCGCCAGCCCGAGCAGCTGGAACGCCGTGGCCACGTCGGTGTCCAGCGCCGCGTGCGACCAGGAGAACACCGCGCGCAGGCTGGCGTGCAGGTCCCCGGTGTCCAGCGCGCGCAGCCGGGTGGCGGTCTCCCGCAGCTCCTCGGCCAGTGCCGCCAGCGGCATGCCCGGTTGCAGTGCGGCGCGGCCGGCGGCGATGCTCAGCGCCAGCGGGAAACCCGCGCAGTGGCCGAGCAGCTCCGCGGTGGCCTCCGGCTCGGCCGCGACGCGGTCCGGGCCCAGCCGGGCGGTGAGCAGTTGCTCGGCCTCGGCCGCGCTGAGCACGTCCAGCGGCAGCACCCGCGCGCCGAGGTTGGTGACCAGGCCGGGCAGCTGGCCTCGGCTGGTGACCAGCACCGCGCAGCTGGGGCTGCCCGGCAGCAGCGGCAGCACCTGCGCGGTGTCCAAGGCGTTGTCCAGCACCACCAGCATCCGCCGGTCGGCGACCAGGCTGCGGTACAGCGCGGCCTGCGCGTCGGCGTCGGCGGGAATGCCCTCGGCGGCCACGCCCAGGGCGATGAGGAACCCGTGCACGGCAGCGGACGACGGCACCGGCTCACCCGCGGGGTCGAAGCCGCGCAGGTTCACGTACAGCTGCCCGTCCGGGAACCGGGCCAGGTTCTGGTGCGCCCAGTGCAGGGCGAGCGCGGTCTTGCCGATCCCCCCGGTGCCACCCACCACCGCGATCGTCACGGCGTGCCGCGCCGCGTCCCCGCTGGTGCCCAGGGTGGTGCTCAGCGCGGCGAGTTCCGCGGCGCGGCCGGTGAACAGCGCGGGCGCCGCCGGCAGCTGCCTCGGCACCGGGGCGGTCGAACCGGTGGCGGCGGGTAGGGCCAGCGCCCGGTCCGCGGTGAGGATGTGCTGGTGCAGCCGTTGCAGCGCGGCGCAGGGGTCGGTGCCCAGGTCCTCGGCGAGGCGGCGGCGGATCCGCTGGTAGTGCTGGAGCGCGTCGGCCTGGCGGCCGGCGCGGTAGTGGGCGAGCATGAGCTGGCCGGCGAGGCGTTCGTCCAGCGGGTGGCGGTCGGCGTGCCTGGCCAGCTCGGTGAGCAGCGCGGCGTGCTCGCCGCGGCGCAACCGGATGTCGTTGTGGTCCAGCACCGCGGCGAAGTGCTCGGCCCGCACCGCGTCCCTGACCTCGGCCAGCCACAGCGTGTCCAGGCCGGCGAACGGCTCCCCGCGCCACAGCGCCAACGCCTCGGCGAACAGGCCGGCCGCGTGCTCGTCGGACGCGCTGGACCTGGCCTCGGCCAGCAGGCGGCGGAACCGGTGCAGGTCGATCGCGTCCTCGTCGATGAGCAGGGCGTAGCCGCCGGACCGGCGCACCAGCGCGCACCCGGTGGTCACCGACAGGGCGGTGCGCAGCCGGGACAGGTAGCTGCGCAGGGTGCCGCTCGCGCGGTCCGGCTGCCGCTCACCCCAGACCCGGTCGGCCAACTGGTCCAGCGACAGCGTCTGGTTGGCGTCGACCAGCAGGATCGCCAGCACGCACCGCTGGCGGGCGTGCCCCAGGTCGATGTCCTGGCCGTCCAGGCGGGCCTCCACCGGCCCGAGCACACCGAATTCCACCTTCAAGCAAGCCCTCCGCTGGCTGCCCGCCCATGCGCACCATCCGCCCCGACCAGCGGTTTTCCCTGAACCACAAGGGTTTCCCGTACAGGCCGGGCATCGCTTCCCCACCGTAGCGTGTCGCCGGCTGGCGGCCCCGGGTTAGGGTTGCCGGGGCAGTGGTGTGCCAGCCGCGAGGAGGGTCGTGTGACAAGCCGACGTGCCCTGGTGGTGCGGGGTGGCTGGGCGGGCCACCAGCCGCGCGAGACCACCGAGCTGTTCCTGCCCTTCCTGCGCGACAACGGGTTCGACGTCCACGTCAGCGAGACGCTGGACGCCTACACCGACGCCGACCTGATGGCCGGGGCCGACCTGGTGGTGCAGTGCTGGTCCAGGGACGAGATCAGCGCGGAGCAGGCCGCCGGGCTGATCACGGCGGTGGCCAACGGCACCGGCTTCGCCGGGTGGCACGGCGGGATCGTCGGCGCGTTCCGCAACAACCTGGACTACCACCGGCTGACCGGCGGCCAGTTCCTGGCCCACCCCGGGGGTTTCATCGACCACGAGGTGCTGATCTGTCCGAACAGGACGGACCATCCCATCGTGCGGGGCTTCGACCGGCTGGTGCTGCACACCGAGCAGTACTGGGTGTTCTCCGACGCCGGCAACGACGTGCTGGCCACCACCACGGTCGCGGCCGACGCGGACACCCCCTGGCACACGCCGATCACCGTGCCCGCGATCTGGACCCGGCGCTGGGGCGCGGGCCGGGTGTTCGTGTCCACCATCGGCCACCACGTGCCCGACCTGGTGCTGCCCGACGTGCGCACGATCACCGAGCGCGGCCTGCTCTGGGCCAGCCGCCCGGCGCGGCCGGCGCACTAACGTTGCGGTCCATGAGCGATCTGCTGAAGCCGGTGCGCTGGGGTGTGGTGGCCACCGGGGGCATGGCGACCGTGTTCGTCACCGACCTGCTGCGGGTTCCCGGCGCCGAGGTGGCTGCGGTGTCCTCCCGCGACCTGGCCAGGGCACGGGACTTCGCCCAGCGGCACGGCATCCCCCGCCACTACGACGACTACCGGGCGCTGCTGGCCGACGCGGACATCGACGTGGTGTACGTGGCCACCCCGCACAGCCAGCACCACGAGGTGGCCTCGGCCGCGTTACGCGCGGGCAAGCACGTGCTGTGCGAGAAGCCGCTGACGGTCAGCGCGGCGCAGACCGAGGACCTGGTCGGCCTGGCCCGCCAGTCCGGGCGGCTGCTCGTCGAGGCCATGTGGACGCGGTTCAACCCGCTGGTCCAGCAGGCGCGGGAGCTGGTCGCCGACGGTGCGATCGGCCAGCTCCGGTCGGTGCGCGCGGACTTCGGGGTGGTGGCGCCGCCGGTCGCGCCCGACCACCGGCTGTGGGATCCGGCCAAGGGCGGCGGCGCCCTGCTCGACCTGGGCGTCTACCCGGTGTCCCTGGCCCACCTGCTGCTCGGTGAGCCCGATGACGTGCTCGTGCACGGGCGGCTGGCCGACACGGGCGTGGACGCCGAGGCGGCACTGCTGCTGTGCTACCCCGACGGGGTCCACGCCTACGCGTCCTGCTCCCTGCTCGCGGATTCACCGCTGACCGCCACGGTGCTGGGCACGGCGGGGCGGATCGAACTGGCCGCGCCGTTCTACCGCCCCACCGAACTGACCCTGGTGCGCGGCGACGCCGAGCCGGAGGTGCGCCGCATCGACCTGCTCGGCGCCGGGTACACCTACCAGGCCCTCGAAGTGATGAACCTGGTGCGGGCCGGCCGGACCGAAAGCCCGCACATGCCGCTGGCCGACAGCGCGGCGGTGGCGCGCACCCTGGCCAGGGCCCTGGACCGGTTGGGCGTGCGCCACCCCGAGCCGGCCTGAGCCGGGCCCGAGCTGACCCGGGCCGGCCTGACCCGGGTCGGCCCGCTCAACCCCGCTGGGCGGCCACGGCGTCGCGGTACCAGGCGAAGCTGGCGCGCGGGGTGCGCTCCAGCGTGTCGTAGTCCACGTGCACCAGACCGAACCGGTGCTTGTAGCCGTGCGCCCACTCGAAGTTGTCCAGCAGGGACCAGCAGAAGTAGCCGCGCACGTCCACTCCGGACTCGACGGCCCGGTGGGCCGCGCGCAGGTGTCCGTCCAGGAACGCGATCCGGTCCGGGTCGGCGATGACGCCGTCGGCGTTGCGGTGCTCCGGGAACACGCCGCCGTTCTCGGTGAGGTAGATCGGCGGCAGGCCCGGGTAGCGCGCGGCCAGGTCGGTCAGCGTGTCGGTCAGCCCCTCCGGTTCCACCGGCCAACCCATGCCGCTGAGCGGCACGTCCGGCCGCCAGCTGGTGTCAACGCCGATGTCGTTGGCGCTGCGCAGGGCCGGGTCGGGCTGCCGGTGCGGGGCGTCGGCCACGTGCAGCCGGTAGTAGTAGTTGATGCCGAGGTAGTCCAGCGGGGTGCCGATGATCTCCAGGTCGCCGTCCTGGCGGAACGACGCGTCGGTGATCGCGCCGAAGGTCTCGGTGAAGTCCTCCGGGTAGGCACCGCCGAACAGCGGGTCGGTGAACTGGCGGCGCAGCAGGCAGTCCATCCGCCGCGCCGCGGCCACGTCGGCCGGGTCGGCGCTGACCGGCACGGCCGGCGACTGGTTGAGCACGATGCCGAACCGGTGCTCGGCCCTGCCCTGCTCGCGCATGGCGCGCACGGCCGTGCCGTGGGCCAGCATCAGGTGGTGGGCGGCGGCCAGGGCGCCGTGCCCCTCCCGGGCACCTGGCGCGTGCCGCCCCTCGGCATAGCCCACGATCGAGGTGCAGTACGGCTCGTTGAACGTGGTCCAGTGGTGCACCAGGTCGCCCAGTGCCTGCTGCACGGTGAGGGCGTAGTCGACGAACCGCGCCGCGGTGTCGCGCTCGGGCCAGCCCCCGGCGTCCTGCAGTGCCTGGGGCAGGTCCCAGTGGTAGAGCGTGGCGAACGGCTCGATGCCGCGTTCCCGCAGCCCGTCGGCCAGCCGCCGGTAGAAGTCCAGGCCGCGCTGTTCGACGCGGCCCAGGCCCTCCGGCAGCACCCTCGGCCAGGAGATGGAGAACCGGTAGGCGTCCACCCCCAGCTCGGTCAGCAGGTCGAGGTCCTGCGCCCAGCGGTGGTAGTGGTCGCAGGCGCGGTCACCGGTGTCCCCGTTGGCCACCGCGCCAGGCACCCGGCAGAAGGTGTCCCAGATGGACGGTCCACGGCCGTCCGCGTCGGCCCCGCCCTCGATCTGGTAGGCCGAGGTGGCCACGCCCCACCGGAACCCGGGCGGGAACGCGGGCAGGACGGTCGAGGGCTGGTCGCGGTCGGTGGAGTCGGAAACGGCGGTCACTCGGAACTCTCCAGGGGTGAGAAGCAGGACGGCGGGTCGGTGGATCGGTTGCTGGGTCGTCTCGGCGCCATCACCCCTTGACCGCGCCCTGCATGATCCCGCCGACGATCTGTCGGCCGAACGCGAGGAAGATGACCAGCACCGGCACGGTGGCGATGCTCGCCGCGGTCAGCACCAGGGTGTAGTCGGTGGTGTAACCGCTGGCCAGCGCGCTCAGCGCGGTCTGGACCGTGGGGTTGTCGTCGTCGAGCACCACCAGCGGCCAGAAGAAGTCGTTCCACGCGGTCATGAAGGTGAACAGACCGAGCACGGCGGCGGCCGGCCGGGCGGCGGGCACCACCACGTGCCAGAACAGCCGCAGCGTGCTGCACCCGTCCATGCGGCCGGCCTCCAGCAGCTCGTAGGGCACGGCCCGGTCCAGGTACTGGCGCATGAAGAACACGCCGAACGCGGTGACCAGGCTGGGCACGATCACCGCCTGGAGTTCACTGGCCCAGCCGAAGTCGGACATCATCATGAACAGCGGGATGACGCCCAGCTCGTGCGGGATCGCCTGGGTGGCCACCACCACGACCAGCAGCAGGCCCCGCCCTCGGAAGCGGAGCTTGGCGAAGGCGAAGCCGGCCAGGGTGGAGAAGAAGACCACCGAGACCGTGATCGTGCCGGACACGATCAGGGAGTTGCCCAGGGCGAGCGCGAACTCGGTCTGGTCGAAGACCTTGGCGATGTTGTCGAACAGGTGGCCGCCGGGCACCAGCACCGGCGGGACCTTGCCGATCGCGTCGGGTGTCTGCGAGGCGACCACGAACGACCAGTAGACCGGGAAGGCCGAGCCGAGCAGCACCGCGAGCAGGCAGGCGTACACCCACGGCCCGGCGATGCGGCCGTCCCCGTGGCCGGTGCCCCGGCGGCGGGGTGCCCGGCCGGTGCGCCGGTTCCCGTCTCCCCGGGCGGCCGGGTCCGACACCGCGGGCTGCGACAGCGTAGTCACGTCGAGGCGTCCTCTCAGTCGGTGCGGATGCGCCGGGTGACCAGGTAGTTGACCCCGGTGACCAGCAGGATCGCGATGAGCAGCAGCATGGCGATGGCCGAGCCGTAGCCGAAGTCGAACTGCCGGAACGCGGTCTCGTACAGGTACAGCGCGCCGGTCTGGAACTGCCGGTCCGAGCCACCGCTGGCCACGCCCCCGGCGAAGAGCAGGGGTTCGGCCAGCAACCGCATGTTGCCGGTGGTGGAGATGATCGTGGCGAACACGATGGCCGAGCGCATCATCGGGATGGTGATGTGCCAGAACTGCTGGCGCGCGCTGGCGCCGTCGATCGTGGCCGCCTCGTAGACGCTGCCGGGGATGGCCTGCATGGCGGCCAGGAAGACCAGCGCGTGGTACCCGGTCCACCGCCACACCACCATGACCGCCAGGGCCACCTGGGAACTGGCCGTGCCCGCCACCCAGTCGATCTTGCCGAGCCCGAACGCGTCCAGTGCCAGGTTGATCAGGCCGAAGTCCCGGCCGAACAACTGGGCGAAGATCAGCGTCACCGCGGCGACCGAGGTGACGTTGGGCAGCAGCACGCCCATCCGGAACAGCGTCCTGCTGCGCAGCCTGCGGTTGAGCAGCTGGGCGATCCACAGGGCCAGCAGGATCTGCGGGATGGTGGTCAGCAGCCACAGGCTGATGGTGTTGCCCATGGCGTTCCAGAAGTACGGATCGTGGAACAGCAGCCGGGTGTAGTTGTCCAGCCCCACCCAGTGGGCGCCCTCGGGGTCGTTGAGGGCGCGCTCCTGCAGCGACACCCACGCGGTGTAGAGCAGCGGGTACAGCCCGAAGACGCCGAAGATCACGAAGTAGGGGGCGATGTAGAGGTACGGCGACAGCCGCACGTCCCACCGGTACCAGCGGTCGCGCCGCCGCGGTGGGGACGTGTCGGCCGACGTCGCCGCCCCGGAGCGCGGTGGGGTGGTCGTCGTCATCGTCAACTCACTTGATCAGGCGCTGGACGTCTCCGACGGCCTGGTTCCAGGACTCGTCCGGACTCTGCTTGCCCTGCTCGACGCGCAGCATGGCGTTGGCCATCTCCTCCTGGATGGCACCGGCCTGCGGCCCCTGGTACTGCGGCTCCAGCTTGCGGGCGGCGTCGGTGAACAGCTTGCCGACCGGCGCGTCGCTGAAGAACGGGTTGGTGTAGCTGGTGATCTCCGGCCGGTCGTACAGCTCCGGAGTGGACGGCAGCAGGCCCTTCTTGGTGAACACCTTGGCCTGCTGCTCCGGGGCGGTCAGCCAGGTCACCAGCTCCACCGCCTGGTCGATGTGGTCGCCCTGGCTGGGCACGGTCAGATAGGAGCCGCCCCAGTTGCCGCCGCCACCGGGCACCGGTGCCACGTCCCACTTGCCGGCCGTGTCCGGGGCCTGCTGCTGGATCTTGGCCATCTGCCAGGCCGGGCAGGCCACGGTGGCGAACTGGTTCTGCTTGAACCCGGTGTTCCACTCGGGCGTGCTGTACTTCAGCCCGGCGGACAGGCCGGCGGTGACCCCGCCGGTCACCAGGTCCCACGCCTGCTTGATCTCGGCGTTGTCCTTGAGCACGACCTGGTCGGACTTGTCGTAGTAGCCGACCCCTGCCTGGCCGACGATGCTGTTGAACAGGGTGGGGCCGCCGTCGAACCACTTGGTGCCCTGCGGCGCGCGGGCCTGGAACTGCCGGCCCAGGTCCAGGAACGCCTGCCAGGTCGGCCACGCCGCCCCGACCTGGTCGCGCTCGGTGGGCAGTCCGGCCTCGGCGAACAGGTCCTTGCGGTAGCAGATGGCCAGGCCGCCGACGTCGGTGCCGTAGCCGATCTGCTCGCCGCCCTTGCCCAGCGAGGACTCCCACTTCCAGCTCAGCCAGCGGTTCTTCAGGTCGGCCCCGCCCTTGGTGTTGAGGTCGACGAACGCCTTGGGGTTCTGCTTGAACTGGGCGATGTAGCCGGTGTCCACGGCCTCGATGTCGGCCGCGCCGCTGTTGGTGGCCAGGTGGGTGGCCAGGCTGGTGTGGTGGTCGTCGTACTTGGCGACGCTGTCCACGATGTCGATGTCCGGGTGGGACTGCTCGTACTCGGTGAACAGGTCGGCGTAGCCGAAGTCGCCGAACAACCCGATGGTGAGTTTGGTCTTGCCGCTGCCCGCGCCGCCGCAGCCGGCCAGTAACGCGGTTGCCAGCAACCCGGCGCTGAGCGCGCCGGCGACTCGGCGCGCTGAACCCCTCGGACGCATCACGGTTCTCCGTTTCCGTTCTCCGACTCGCTCCAGCTCGAAACGCACGGCACGCCGGTGACGCCCGACCGGTCAGCCAGAACAAGCTCGTTGGGAAACATGGCGATCGCCCAGGTGAACAGCACTGGAAAACCCCGGTGCCGAGGCCGGTGAAAACCGCGTCCCAACAGGGCGACCGCCACATTGTGTGAGACACATGACAGACCCGGAACAAAACGATGTCAAGCAACAGAACGGTAACAAGCCAAGTTTGGGCGATGCGGTGCCCACTGCGGCCCAGACCCCTGCCGTGCCCGGTCTAGCTGCTACAACCTGGGTCAACGGGGGTCAACTTGACCCTGTGCCACCCTGCGGATACGGTGATGAAACCGGTTACAAAAATTAGCTGAACGACTAGGGTGACATGACGACGATCCGAGAGCTGGCCCAGCTCTGCGGGGTTTCTCTGGCGACCGTGTCGCGTGTTTTCAACAAGCCCGACTCAGTGAGCCCGAAAACCCGGGAGCGAGTCGAGCGAATGGCCCGCGAACTGGACTACCGCCCCAACGAGTCAGCACGCACCCTGGCCACCGGCCGGTCAACCATGGTGGGCCTGGTGTGGGACACCGACCACCGGCGCTCCGGCTGGCGGCACCCGTTCCTGCAGGACCTGCTCATCGGGCTGAAGTCGGCGCTCAGCGCGCACGGCTACCACCTGCTGATGCTGGCCACCGGCGAAGCCGCCCACCACCGGCAGGTGGGCGCGTCCCTGGCCGACCCGGTCGGCTACGTGGACACGGTGCGCCGGCACGACCTGGCCGGCGTGGTGCTCATCGACAGCGGCTCGGACGCCGAGGCGTTCGCCCTGTTCGCCCAGTCCGGGCTGCCGTGCGTGGCCATCGACGTGGCCGTGGACGGCCCCAGGGCGACGTACGTGACCTCGGCCAACGCCGAGGGCGCCGGGCAGGCCGTGCGGCACCTGCTGGGGCTGGGGCACCGGCGGATCGCCACCATCGCCGGGCCGGCGCGCACCAGGCCCGGCGCCGACCGGCTGGCCGGTTACCGGGCCGCGCTGGCCGAGGCGGGTGTGCCGGTCCGGGAGGACTACGTGGCCGAGGGCGACTTCTACCGCGCCAGCGGGCACAGCGCCATGCGGAAGCTGCTCGCGCTGCCGGAGCCGCCCACGGCGGTGTTCGCGGCCGGCGACGAGATGGCCGTGGGCGCGCTGCTGGCCGCCAGGCAGGCCGGCTGCCGCGTGCCGGACGACGTTGCCCTGGTGGGCTTCGACGACATCGAGGTGGCCGCGCTCGTCGAGCCCGCGCTGACCACCGTGGCGCAGGACAAGTCGGGGTTCGGCCGGGCCGCCGCGGCTGCGGTGATGGCCATGGTCGAGGGCGGCAAGGCGGCGCCCACCCCCGCTCCCGTCGAACTCGCCACCACCCTGGTCGTCCGGGACTCCTGCGGCGCCGCCGCTCCCCGGTAGCGGCGGCGGCGAAAGCCAGGAGTGGACCAGGGCGGCACGCCATCCTGGTCCACTGTGGACATCTCGTTGTCCGGTGGCCGGCGGTCAACCGGTGGTCGTGTCCATCGGCAGCCGGATCAGCAGCCCGTCGGGCAGGGCCGCGTTGGCCGAGTACACCTGACCGATCTCGGCGTCGGTGAGCGCACGGCCGTACAGCCGCACCTCGTCCAGGGCACCGCGCAACCGCTGCTCTCCGTCCAGCCGCTGGCCCAGGTGGATCTGGAACGGCCGCTTCGGGCTGACCGACCCGACCGCGGACACGTCGACCGAGCCGGCGCGCACCCCGTCCACGTGGATGCTCAGCGTGCCGCCCGCGCGGCGCAGCGCCACGTGGTGCCACTTCCGGTCGTTGTACGCCTTGGTGGTGCTGACCACCGCCGCGGTCTCGCCGCTCTGCGCCAGCGCCCGCAGCCGGCCGTTGGCCGGTTCGGCGCGCAGCCACAGCTGGGAGTACACATCGCCCTGGTTGTAGGCCCACACCAGCGCCTGGGTCGAGGTGCTGGCCCCGTAGTTGAACCACCCGGTCCAGGTGAAGTCGTTGCTGCTGACCGCCAGCTTCTCGGCGAACGGCAGCTGCACGCGGTCGTCGGTGCCGTCCAGTGCGATCGCCCTGCCGAACCTGCCCGTGGTGGCGCTCACCCCGCCGCGCAGGTAGGCGTCCAGCTTGTTGGGCGAGGAGTCGGGGGTGGTGGGCAGGCCGCTGGTGTTCCCGTCCGGCAGCCCCAGATCGGCCTCGGTGAACGTGGTGAACCAGAGGTAGCCGTGCGACCAGTTGGTCGCCCGCTCGTAGGCCAGCCCCACCGTGTTGGCGTTGACCAGGGTCATGTCGGTGTAGGCGGCGTAGCCGGAGTAGATCACCGTCCCGCCGCGGGGATCGACCCATTCGTTGCCGCCCTTGAAGGTGGACCGGATGGTGAGGTTCTTCCTCGGATTCCCGTCCGGACGCACCTCCTCGGTGGTGGGCGAGGCGACCAGCACGCGGTTGTACCGGTCACCGCGGTCGGTGGCCCGCAGCTCCAAAGTGGACGCCTGCACGGTCGGGCTGGCCCAGCCCGTCTCGGCCGCACCGGCGTGGAACGGGACGGAGAAGCTCTGCCCGGCGTCGGTGGACACCGCGGCGGCCACAGTGGACGGACTGGTGCCGTTCTCGTTGCGGGCGAACGCGAACAGCGAGCCGTCCGGGCGTTCGAACACCGACAGCTCCTGCACCCGCAGGTCGGGGTCGGCGGACTCGTCGTGGGCGCCGAGCTGCCAGGTCAGGCCGCCGTCGTCGCTGTAGATGAGGGCACCGCCCTTGACGCCGTCAACCGTGGTGTAGTTGGTGCCGACCACCAGCCGGCCGGCGTGCGCTCCCCTGGTCAGCTGGATGCCGTGGGACGGCCCGGTGGCGTAGCCCTGCCAGTTGGGCAGTTTCACGCTGCTGGTGATCTCCCGAGGCGCCGACCAGGACTCGCCGTTGTCATCGCTGTGCTGCGCCCACACCGTCCGGTACGCCCGGGTGGTGAGCAGGGTGATCCGCCCGCTCTCCCGGTCCACCACGGGCACGGGGTTGTGCGCGGTGGAGCCGGCCCCCTGGTGGATGACCTCCGGGGTCTTCTCCCAGTTCTTCCCGCTGTCCACGGAGCGGATCAGCACCACGTCGTGGGTTCCGGTGTCACCGCAGGTGGGTTTGCGGGCCTCGGCGAACAGCAGCAGCGTGCCGTTCTCGGCGGTCGCCAGGGCGGGGATCCGGAAACAGGTGTAGCCGCTCACGTTGGGGGCCAGGACCGCCCTGCCCTCCAGGCTCGCCGCGGCCGCGCTGGCGGTCGGGGCGGCGGGGGTCAGGGCTGCGGCGGGCGCTCCGGGTGCCGCCGCCACCGGAACGGCCGTGGCGGCCGTGAGGACGGCCGCCACCAGCACAGCTCGGACACCGCGCCACCCTTGTCTGCTTCTGCGCATCGCTCCCCCTCACAACAGCGCCGGACGCGCCGTTGATGAATGGACCAATAGGTAAAAATTCACATACTGACTGATTGTGCAGTCAGATTCTCACCAGACCGGTGACGCGCAGGAGACATCCAGATGAACAGCACCTGACCGCTGGATGAACGCCAGGTGTGGCCGCGCCGGATCGCACCACCAGCCGCACGCCGTGACATCGTTGGCACTGGCGCGCGGCGGGGGTGTCAGCTGGAGGCGCGGCGGATCAGCTCGGTGGGCAGCAGCACCGACGGGGGCAGGTCCTCCTCGCCGGCGAGCTGGGCGAGCAGCCGCCAGGTCGTGGTCCGGCCCAGCTCCTCCACTGACTGACGCACCGTGGTCAGCGGCGGCACCGTGGAGCTGGCGAAGATCGAGTCGTCGTGCCCGACCACGGCGACGTCGTCGGGAATGCGCCGGCCGTGCGCGGTCAGCGCCTGCATGGCGCCCACCGCGATGATGTCCGCAGCGGCGAACACCGCGTCCACGTCCGGATACCTGGTCAGCAACTCGGTCATGGCCGCGGAGCCGCCCTCGACGGTGAAGTCGCTGTGCACCACCGCGTCCGCCGGCAGACCGGCCTCGGACATGCCCCGGCGCCACCCGACCAACCGGTCGATGCCCGCGGCCATGTCCTTGGGCCCGGCGATCGTGGCGATCCGGCGGCGACCGGTCGCGACCAGGTGCCGCGCGGCTTCCCAGCCACCGTGGAAGTTGTCCGAGTCCACATAGGGCACGTTGCCCCCGGCCAGCGGTCGGCCGACCAGCACCACCGGCACCCCGGCCTCGGTCAGCCGCCTCGGCAGCGGGTCCCGACCGTGCAGGCTGACCACGAGCACCCCGTCCACGTGCCCGTTGAGCAGGTACTGCTCCAGCTGGCTGTCATCGCCCGGCTCCTGGCTCATCAGCAGCACGAGCTGGCGCTGGCTGCCCGCCATGCCGGCGTAGATGCCACGCAGCACCCCGGCGAAGAACGGGTCGCCAAAGACCCGGGTTCCGTGTTCGGAGAACACCAGGGCGACCGAGTTGGTCCGCTTGGTGGCCAGGCTCCGGGCCGCCTGGTTGGGCACGTAGCCCAGCGTCTGGATGGCCCGTGCCACGGATTCCCGCGCCTTGCGGCTGACGTGCGGCAGATCGTTGATCACTCTGGAGACGGTGGAGCGGGAAACACCCGCGACCCGCGCCACCTCCTCCAGGGTCGGGATGTTCCGATCCTCGCCAACCGCGTTCAAGGGTTCGATCACAGGTTCTCCGCTGCCGGCAGGCCGTTGTCGCGCACGACCTGCGAGTACCACCTGGCACTGAGCTTAGGCGTGCGCACCTGCGTTTCGTAGTCGACGTGGACGATGCCGAACCGTTTGGCGTAGCCCTCGGCCCACTCGAAGTTGTCCAGCAGCGACCAGCAGAAGTAGCCGCGCAGATCCACTCCGGCGCTCAGCGCGGCGTGCGCGGCGCGCAGGTGCCCGTCCAGGAACGCCACCCGGTCCGGGTCGTGGATGCCGCCGTCGACGACCGAGTCGTGGTAGGCGGCGCCGTTCTCGGTGATGTAGAGCGGGATCTTCGGGTACTCCCGGTTGAGCCGCAGCAGCACCTCGGTCAGCCCGTCCGGGTGCACCTCCCAGTCCATGGCGGTGCGCGGGCGGTTGAGGCCGCGGAACCCGATGGTCTCCACGCCCAGCCACTCCGAGGGCCGATCCGTGTTCTGCCGGTCGGTGGGCTCGGGCCGGGCGGTGACGTTGTGCACCGTGTAGTAGTTCACCCCCAGCAGGTCCAGCGGCGCGGAGATGGTCTGCAGGTCGCTGGCGGCGATGTGGTCGGCCAGGCCGAACGGCTCCAGGTCGGCCAGCACGTCCTCGGGGTAGGCGCCGCGCAGCAGCGGGTCCAGGAAGATCCGGTTCTGCAGACCGTCCACCCGCCGCGCCACCTCGACGTCCTCGGGCGAGTCCGGGTCGGCCGGCCGGACCGGGTACAGGTTGACGGTCACCCCTGCGGAGGCGTTGGGCGCGTGGGCGCGGATCGCGGCCAGGCCGAGACCGTGCGCCAGCAGCAGGTGGTGCACGGCGGCCACGGTGGCGCGCGGATCGGTGCGCCCCGGCGCGTGCACGCCGTTGCCGTAGCCGAGGAAGGCCGAGCAGTACGGCTCGTTCAGCGTGGTCCAGTTCGACACCCGGTCGCCGAGCCGCACCAGCACGGACTCGGCGTACTCGGCGAACCGGTAGGCGGTCTCCCGGTTGGCCCAGCCGCCCTGGTCCTCCAGGGTCTGCGGCAGGTCCCAGTGGTACAGCGTCACCCACGGGGTGATGTCGTGCTCCAGCAGGGTGTCCACCAGGCGCTCGTAGAAGTCCAGCCCGGCGCTGTTGACCGGGCCGGCGTCCGGCCGCACCCTCGGCCAGGCCACGGAGAAGCGGTAGGCGGGCAACCCCAGGTCCGCCATCAGGCGCACGTCCTCGCGCATGCGCCGGTAGTGGTCGACCGCGGGCTCCCCGGTGTCGCCGTTCACCACCGCGCCGGGCACCCGGCAGAAGGTGTCCCAAATCGAATCGGTTCGACCATCGACAGTCGTCGACCCCTCGATCTGGAACGCGGCCGTTGCCGCGCCCCACACGAAGTTCGTCGGGAACGTGATGGCACCTCGTGACGAGTCAGCCGAACCAGCGGTCACTTCGGCTCGATCAGACAAAATGGACACTGCTCACCCCTTAATAGCGCCTTGCATGATGCCGGCGACGATCTGCCGGCCAAGCAGTACGAAAACGATCAGCACCGGCACGGTCGCCATGGTGGTCCCGGCGAGCACCAGCGAGTAGTCGACGTAGTAGCCGCTCTGCAGCTTCTCCAGGGCCACCTGCAGCGTGGGGTTGGTCGCGTCCAGTGCGACCAGGGGCCACAGGAAGTCGTTCCAGGACTGCATGAACGTGAACATCGCCAGGAACGCCGCGGCTGGCCGCACCGCCGGGAGGCAGACGTGCCAGAACACCCGGATCATGCTGCACCCGTCCATCCTGGCCGCCTCGACCAGTTCGTAGGGCAGCGCCTCCACTGTGTACTGACGCATCCAGAACACGCCGATCGCGGTGACCAGGTTGGGCACGATCACCGCCTCCAGCTCGTTGGCCCAGCCGAACTCGGCCATCGCCATGTACAGCGGGATGATGCCCAGCTGGGTGGGCACCGCCAGGGTCGCCACGACGAACACGAACAGGATGTTGCGGCCCCGGAACCGGAGTTTGGCGAAGGCGAACCCGGCGAGCGTGGAGAACAGCACCGTCGTCAGGGTCACCGTGCCGGACACGATGATGCTGTTTCCCAACGCCTTCCAGAACGGGATCGTGTCGATCACCTTCGCCGCGTTGGACAGGAAGTTGCCGCCGGGCAGCAGCGGCGGCACCCGTTCGGACAGCATCGAGCTGTCCCGGCTGGCCACCAGGAAGGACCAGTAGAACGGGAACGCCGAACCGAGCACGAACGCGATCAGCAGGCCGTAGACGAGGAAGTTGGGCCGGTGGATCATCGAGCCGTCCCGACCGCCCCGACGCCGGTTCCTGCGGAACGGCAGTGGAACCGTGGTCATCAGCGATCCTCCCCTGTGGACGCCAGCCGGCGCGTGATCACGAAGTTGATCATCGCGATGGCCAGGATCAGCACGAACAGCACCCAGGCGATCGCTGAGGCGTAGCCGAAGTCGAGATTCTCGAAGGCGGACTGGTACATGTAGAGGGTGATCGTCTGGAACTGTCCGCTGGAACCACCGGTGTTCAGTCCGGGCCGCGCGTCGAACAGCTTGGGCTCGGTGAAGATCTGCAGGCCACCGATGGTGGAGGTGACGACCACGAAGATCAGAGTGGGCCGCAGCAGCGGCAGGGTGATGCTGAAGAACCGGCGCACCGCCTTGGCCCCGTCGACCAGTGCGGCCTCGTAGATGTCCTTGGGGATCGCCTGCATGGCGGCCAGCACGATCAGCGCGTTGTAGCCCGTCCAGCGCCAGTTGACCATCGTGGCGATCGCGATGTGGCTGGCGAACCTGTTGGCCTGCCAGTCGATCCGGTCCAGGCCCACCATTTCGAACAGGGAGTTGATCAGACCGAAGTTGCTGCCGAACAGGTTGCTGAAGATGAGGCCGACCGCCACCAGGCTGACCACGTAGGGCAGCAGCACGGCCACCCGCCACCCGGTGGGGGCCCGCAGCTTGGTGTTGAGCAGCGCGGCGAGGAACACCGCGATGACGAGCTGCGGAACGCTGGAGAGCACGAAGATGCTGACGGTGTTGACCAGCGCGTTCCAGAACTGCGCGTCACCGAACAGCGTGACGTAGTTCTCCAGCCCCAGGAACGTGGGGGTGTCGTCGGCGAGTTCCCAGTCGTACAGCGACACGTAGGCCGTGTAGAGCAACGGGAACAGCCCGACCACCCCGAACAGGATGAAGAACGGGGCGATGTAGAGATACGGGGAGTACTTGACGTCCCACTGGCTCAGGCGCTGCCGGAACGTGGGGCGCGACCTCGGCTGGCGCCGGTCGGGCTCACCGCTACCGGCACTTGCCCGGTGCGCGGGTTCGCTCCGCTCGCCGACGTCCAGAGTGGCCTCGGACAATGTCTCCCCTCCTTCCCAGAAGTTGTCGCGTCAGGACGGACGGGCGCGGTCAAGAGCGCCCACAGCGGCCAAACCGGCGGAACGCGGCTCGTCCGCGTTCCGCCGGTGGCACAGGTGTGCTTGGGTCACTTGGCCAGCTTCTTCGCCCCCTCCACGGCCTGTTTCCAGCCGTCATCCGGTGCGGTGCCCTGTTCGACCGCCTGCAGGGCCGGGGCGATCACGTTGTCCTGGATGTTGCCGTCCTGCTCGCCCTTGAACTGCGCGCGCTCGACCTTCTTGGCCTGGCTGGCGAACACCTGCGCGGTGTTGGGCGTGACGAAGTAGTCGTTGGCCAGCGAGAGCAGGTCGGGCGAGTCCAGCGCGCCGAGCTGGCTGGGGAAGGGGCCCTTGGCCTTGAACGCCTTGATCTGCTGCTCGGGCGCGGTCAGCCAGGCGGCGAGTTCGGCGGCTTCCTTGGGGTGCTTGCTCTGCTTGGGCACGGTCAGGTAGGAACCGCCCCAGTTCGTGGGTCCACCCGGGACGGCGTCGGTGATCGCCCACTTGCCCGCGTTCTCCGGCCCGGAGTTCCCCTCAACCGGTCCCATCATCCAGGAGGGGCAGGTCTTGGTGGCGAAGGCACTCGTCTTGAAGCCGGTGTTCCACTCCGGCCCCCACGCGACCAGCTTGGCCGACTGTCCCTCGGTGACGGCCCTGGTCACCTTGTCCCAGTTCGCCTTGATCGCGGCGTTGGTCTCGATGACCAGGTTGTTGCTGGTGTCGTAGTAGCCGGTCGGCAGCTGGTTCTGCATGACGTTGAAGACCTGCGACGCCGAGTCGAACCAGGCGACCTCGGAGTTGTCGACGAACCGCTTGCCCGCCTCGAAGTAGCTGTCCCAGGTCGCGAACATCGCCTTGACCTGCTCGGGATCGGTGGGCAGGCCGGCGGCCTCGAACAGGTCCTTGCGGTAGCACATCGCCACCGGGCCGATGTCGGTGCCGTAGCCGATCACCTTGCCGTCCTTGGTGGTGGCGGCGTCGGCCTTCCACTTCAGCCACCGCTCGGGCTTGACGTCGGCCGGGCCGATCTCCTTGAGATCGTTGAACTGGCCGGACTTGTCCAGGACCTGGGAGAGGAAGCCCTCCTCGATCGCCTCGATGTCGGCCAGGCCGGAACCCGCGCCCAGCTTGGTGAGCAGGTTCTGGTGGTGCGGTGCCGACTGACCGGTCTTGGTCTGCTCGATCTTGATGTTCGGGTGGCTCGCCTCGTACTCCGGGATCAGGTTCTCGTACCCGAACTCGTTGAAGGTGGCGATGGTCAGGTGGATCTTGCCGTCCGCTGCCGGACCGTCGTCCGAACCCCCGCAGGCTGCCAGGGCCCCACCCGTGACCAGCATGGCCGAGGTGAGGGCGACCGCCCTCCATAGCTGTTGACGCACATCAAGCCCCTTGCTGGCTGGACCGTCCGCTGACCCGGGAACGAGAGGAACCCCCAGAGGTCAGTGACAGATGCTGTTGTGGTGTGAGAGCGGTCCCGCCAGCCAAACTGGGAGCGCTCCCGGATCATGCGGTCAGTGTGTCGGCGACCACTCCGAGCGTCAAGACGCCGTGTCCAGCACGTTACAAATCGGAGTAACCACAGGTTGACAGCAACTAACCAGGACGCAACCATGCTTACACCCGCGATCTCCACTGTCAGCTGACTCAGGGAAGAATCCGGGAAAAACTGGGAGCGCTCTTAGAAATCGCGGGCACACAACGGACGCGGAGAGCACGACCAATCGGTGGGCGCGGCAGTCTGATCCCGGCTCGGCCGAGATGGAGGATTCCTAGTTGAACCAGTTACCGCGCCGCCGCGGCTGGCTCGCGCGCGGCACGCGCCACGCAGCGGCCATGACCGCCCTGCTCATCCCGTTGGCCACGGTGCTGCCCGGAGCGGCCAGCGCCGCGCCGGTCGAGCAGATCAACAACGGCGGCTTTGACGAGGGCACCGCATCCTGGTGGTGGACGGCCAACTCGCCCGGGCAGGTTGTCGACGGACAGCTCTGCGCCGACGTGCCGGCCGGCACGACCAACGTGTGGGACGCGATCATCGGCCAGAACGACATCCCGCTGGTCGCCGGCGAGGGCTACACGCTCTCGTTCACCGCGTCCGCCTCGGTACCCGTGGTGATCAGGGCGAACGTCCAGTTGGCCGACCCGCCCTACCCGACCGAGCTGTCCGAGGCCGTGCCGTTGACCAGCACGGCCCAGGACTTCGAGTACTCCTTCACCTCGGGCACCGACTCCGAGGCCGGACAGGTGGCCTTCCAGATCGGCGGCAGCGCCCAGGCGTACACCTTCTGCCTGGACAACGTCTCCCTGCTGGGCGGCACCGAGGTGCCGCCGTACCAGCCGGACACCGGCCCGAGGGTGCGGGTCAACCAGGTCGGCTACCTGGCCGGCGGGTCCAGGCACGCCACCCTGGTCACCGCCGCCACCGAGCCGGTGGCCTGGGAACTGGTCGACGCGGCCGGCGCGGTGGTGGCCACCGGCACGACCGGCCCTCGGGGTGTGGACCCCACGTCGAACCAGAACACCCACGACATCGACCTCAGCGCGGTCACCGCGACCGGCAGCGGGTTCACCCTGCGCGCCGACGGCGACACCAGTGTGCCCTTCGACCTGGGCGTCACCGCCTACCAGCAGCTGCGCGCGGACTCGCTGGCGTTCTTCTACCACCAGCGCAGCGGGATCGCGATCGACGCCGACCTGGTCGGCGCGGCCTACGCCCGTCCGGCCGGACACCTGGGGGTGGCACCCAACCAGGGTGACACCGACGTGCCCTGCCAACCCGGGGTCTGCGACTACCGGCTGGACGTGCGCGGCGGCTGGTACGACGCGGGCGACCACGGCAAGTACGTGGTCAACGGCGGCATCTCCACCGCCCAGCTGCTGAGCGAGTTCGAGCGCACCAGGACCGCGCCCACCGCCGACCCGCACGCGCTGGGCGACGGCAGCCTGCGGGTTCCCGAGCGCGCCAACGGCGTGCCCGACATCCTGGACGAGGCCCGCTGGGAGCTGGAGTTCCTGCTGCGCATGCAGGTTCCGGCCGGGCAGCCGCTGGCCGGCATGGTGCACCACAAGGTGCACGACAGCACCTGGACCGGGCTGCCCCAGCGCCCGGAGCTGGACGACCGGGCCCGGGAACTGCACCCGCCGTCCACCGCCGCCACCCTCAACCTGGCCGCGGCGGCCGGGCAGTGCGCCCGACTGTTCCAGCCCTACGACGCCGCCTTCGCGGCCCGGTGCCTGAGCGCGGCGCGCACGGCGTGGAGCGCGGCCAAGGCCCATCCCGACGTGTACGCCTCGCCCACCGACAGCACCGGCGGCGGCGCCTACAACGACAACGACGTCACCGACGAGTTCTACTGGGCGGCCGCCGAGCTGTACCTGACCACCGGGGAACAGCAGTACCTCGACGCGCTCCACGCTTCCCCGCACCACACCGGTGAGGTCTTCACCGACTGGGGCATCTCCTGGGGCTCGGTCGCCGCGCTCGGCCGCCTCGACCTGGCCACCGTGCCGAGCCGGCTGCCCCAGGACGAGCTGGCCCGGATCCGCGCCTCGGTCGTCGCGGGCGCGGACCGCTACCTGGCGACCGCGCGCGGTCAGGCCTACGGCGTGCCCTACGCCCCGGAGGGCGGCCGGTACGTGTGGGGGTCCAACAGCCAGGTGCTCAACAACATGGTGGTGCTGGGCACGGCCTTCGACCTCACCGGCCGGGCCGAGTACCGGGACGCGGTGCTCAGCGGCTTCGACTACCTGCTCGGCCGCAACCCGCTCAACCAGTCCTATGTGACCGGTTACGGCGAGCGCGCCTCGCACAACCAGCACCACCGGTTCTGGGCCCACCAGCTCGACCCCAGCCTGCCGAACCCGCCGGCCGGGTCGGTGGCCGGCGGCCCGGACTCGCAGCTGGAGGACGACGTCGCCAAGGACAAGCTCACCGGCTGCGCTCCGGCCATGTGCTACCTCGACGACATCCAGTCGTACTCCACCAACGAGGTGGCGATCAACTGGAACGCGCCCCTGGCGTGGGCCGCGGCCTTCGCCGCCGAGCAGGCCGGCACCGGGTCGCCGGCCCAGTCCCCCTGCCGGGTCAGCTACCAGGTGCACAGCGAGTACCAGGGTCGGTTCCTGGGCCAGGTGACCATCACCAACACCACCGCCACCGCGGTGGACGGCTGGTCGCTGGGCTGGTTCTTCCCGGGTGAGCAGCGGGTGACCAGCGTGTGGAACGGCACGGTGAACCAGGCCGGCGCCGGGGTCCGGGTCAGCGACGCGGGCTGGAACCGCCGCATCGGCCCGAACCGGTCGGTGACCTTCGGCTTCGAGGCGTCCGGGCTCGGGAAGAGTTCGAAGCCAACCCTGTTCGTCCTCAACGGTCTCACCTGCCGCACCGGCTGAGTCGGCTGGGTCCGCGGGATCCGCACCGAACGGGGAGTGGTCGCGTCAGCGCGGCCACTCCCCGGCTGTGTTCAGTCGGACCGCCCGGGCTCGGTGCGGCGCCCGGCGGTGCCCGCTCGCACCGGAGTGGCCGCGCCGTCCTCGGCCGTCCAGATCGTGCTGTGCAGGTCCGTGCCCCGGACCAGTTGCACCCGCCACGCGTCGATGCGCAGCACCTGGTACCCCGGGTCGGTGGGGCCACCGGGCCAGTAGGTGTGCGGGTCGTAGCCGACGCCGGCCGGACTGCCCGAGCGGTACAGCTCCCAGGCGTAGCGCCGGGTCGGCTCGTCATCGACCCAGGTGGACACGCTGTCCACGAACACCGCGTTCTGCCGGGGACTCCAGTACGAGTAGGTGGTGTGCGGGTTGTTCGCCAGGTGTGCGGTTTTCACGGGTGTCCGGAAGGCGGCGAGCCAGCCGACGGGTCGGCCGTCGACGACCTCCCAGATCGGCAGCAGCACCCGTGCTCTCGGCCGCCCTCTTCTGTCCACAGTGGTCATCGTCGCGTACTTGATGTCCCTGATGTAGGCGAAGAACGTGCCCTGCATCTCGGCGAAGTCGTGCACCTTGCGGGCCATGCTGATCTCCTTCTCGCTGTGTCGCCCTGGTTTGTGATCGACCGGCTCAGTGGAGCGCCCCGGACGGCACGGCCGGATCGTCCTGTTCGGACCGTCCAGACTGTTCGGACTGTCCGGTCCCGTCGTTGGCGCGCGCGGCAGCGGAGCGCCGGCGCAGGCCGAACAGGCCGGTGACCGCAGCGAGCACGGCCGCGACGAGCGGCACGAGCAGGCCGGCGTGGTAGCCGTCGAGCAGGTCGTCCGGCGTCCGGTCGTCCCCGGTGGCGGCCCCGCTGACCGCGGTGACCGCGGACAGGCCCAGTGCGGCCCCGAACTGGAAGCAGGTGTAGAGCAGCCCGCCAGCCAGGCCCTGTTCCTCCTCGGCGACGCCGTCGGTGGCCACGATGGTCAGCGGCCCGTAGGCCAGGGTGAAGGCCAGGCCGAGCAGCAGCAGGCTGGGGAACATCGCCGCGTACGTCCAGTCCGCGCCGACCGGCAGGAACAGCGCGTAGGACAGCGCGGCCAGCACCAGGCCACCGAGGATGACCCTGGCGTTGCCGAAGCGGTTGACCAGCCTCGGGGTGAGCGTCGGCGAGAGCACCGCGTCAATGCCGATCACCAGCAGCGCGAGGCTGGTCTGCACGGTGGACCAGCCGCGCAGTTCCTGCAGGTACAGCACGGCGATGAACTGGAAGCCGAAGAAACCGGCGGAGAACAGCAGCGCGGCCAGGTTGGCGCGCAGCAGCGATCCCGTCCGCAGGATGCCCAGACGCACCAGCGGTGTCCTCGCCCTGCGCTCGACCAGCACGAAGACCGCGAACAGCGCGAGGCTGGCGGCGACGGTGACCACTGTCCACATCAGACTGGTGTGGGCGGCGCGCTCCACGGCGAGCACCAGCAGCACGATCGCGCCGGTCACGGTGACCGCGCCGACCAGGTCGACGCGCTGGCCCGCGCGGTCGGGCCGTTCGGAGCGGGGCACGAAGACCACCGCGGCGACCAGGATGAGCAGCGTGAGGATCACCGGGGCCAGGAACACCCACCGCCAGTCGACCGCGGTCAGCAGCCCACCGACCACCAGGCCGATGGAGAAGCCACCCGCCGCGGTGCCGGAGTAGATGAGCAGCGCCCTGTCCCGCTGGGGTCCTTCGGCGAAGCTGGTGGTGATGATGGACAGGCCGGCCGGGGCCATGAACGCCGCGGCCACACCGGTGACGAACCGGGCGACCACGAGCATCCAGCCCGTCGAGGCGAACGCGCCGAGCCCGGAGAACAGCAGGAACACGCCCAGCCAGAGCAGGAACATCCGGCGCCGGCCGAACAGGTCGGCGGCCTTGCCGCCCAGCAGCATGAACCCGCCGTAGCCGAGCACGTACGCACTGATCACCCACTGCAGTTCCCCAGTGGACAGACCCAGCTCGGCGCGGATCGACGGCAGGGCCACGTTGAGCATGGCCACGTCGATGCCTTCCAGGAAGATCGCGCCGCACAGCACGAAGAGCATTCCCCAGGCACGCCCGCGCAGCCGGTCGTCGCGGGCAGCGGGTAGTGACGGTGTGGACACAGAACGGCTCCTTGAGCACAGCGGATGGAGGAGGACGAGGGCACGACGAGGCCCGGTTACCGGACCGCATGTCAGTTCCCTCTTGTTACCGCTCTGATCCTGATGCACCCTGGTCAGCTGTGGAAGAAGGCATTTCGAAGTCACTCAGTCACTGCCGGGGAACCGACGACGACCAGGTACGACAGTGGGACGCACGGGAGGGGTGCGAGGTCCGCCAGATCCTCGACCGGGTGGCGGACAAGTGGTCGCTGCTCGTCATCGCGCTGCTCGACCGCCGGACCCTGCGGTTCACCGAACTCCGGCGGGAGATCGACGGAATCAGCCAGCGCATGCTCGCCGTGACGCTGCGCCAGTTGGAGCGCGACGGTCTGGTTCGGCGCACGGTCTACCCCGTGGTCCCGCCTCGGGTGGACTACGAGCTGACGCCGCTGGGGGCGACGCTGCACGACACCATCCAGGCGCTCGTCACGTGGACCGAGGCACACCAGGACGAAATCGCGGCGGCGCGCGTCGAGTACGACCGGCGCGAGGCCGGGGCCGTGGGGACGGAGGCCCCGGAGAGTCCACGGGCGACCGCGGGCGCGGCCTGAGCAGGGCAGCGCAACCGGGCCGGCCGCATCCGGCCGGCCACACCCGGGCGCAGCTCACCCGGACAGTCCGAGTGGACTGTCTACTCCAGACGCTCGGTGCGTGCGGTGGGTCAGATCGAGTCGGTCTGGCCCTGCTCGCGCAGTGCGAAGTTCAACTCGCCCTTGACGTTCTTCTGCACGTCGAGCACCTTGTCGTCGAGGTAGTCCGCTGCTTCGGGTTGCAGGAACACCTGGGCGCCTTCCGAGGAGGTCACCACCTGGTCGCCCTCGTCGGGGTGCTGAGCCACCGTCACCGCGAGCGCGGCGCCCTCGTTGGTCTCCTCCTGCACGCTGAACCGCAGACCGGCCTGGTGGCTGCCGTTGGCGTTGCTGTCACTGGCGGTGAGCATGCTGATCGCCTGGGCAGCCGCGTCTGTCACCGTGAGCATGCCGCGTTCCTTCCGGATCGACTGCTGCTTGTCCTGTCCGCAGCCCCACCGTAACCCCGGGCCCGGCTCAGCGCCGGGACCAGCGCCGCAACCAGCACCGACTGCCGCGCAGCGCCGGTGCCGAGGCCGGCGCGGACCAGTGGGCGGCAGGGGGCCGCGGTGGGGACGGGCTTGGTATCCCCACCGCGGCCGGACGGTGTCGCCACCGTCGCGAGCGGGCGAGCCGGGCAGCCGGCCAGCCGCTGGTGCGGTCCTGCCTCGCCGTTGGGGCGAACCGCTGTTCCACCCGGCTGACTCGTCCCTGCCCTGCCCGGCCCGCCCTGTCCGGGTGTGATCAGCCCAGGGAGAAGGAGAACGAGTGGGTGGCGAGCCCGGTGCCGCCCTGCCACGGCTCGAAGCCGGCCTGCACACTGGTCAGGTACCAGCTCCGGTTGATCGACCCCCTGGACACGGCGTCCTGGGTGAACGCGTTGAGGTCGAGGTTGCTGACCGAGGTCGTCGGGCTGGTGCGCACGTAGCTGATCACGTTCCAGCCGATGTTGCCCGTCCACACGTCCCAGGTGGCACCGGCCACCTGCGCGGTGGCGACCTTCGAGCCGACCGGTTGGACACTGCCCCGGTGGTTGAGCCAGATCATCAGCTCGCCCGCGTTCTGGCCGGTCTGGTTGGGGTTCGGGTCGTACCACAGGTCGTAGGCCGTGTCGTAGACGCCCTGGCTGGGCACGCTGGTGCTCCAGCTGCTGCGCGCGCCGCTGAGCTGGCTGACCGCCCTGGGCAGCCCACTGCCGGTGGTGCAGTTCCGGTAGTGGCAGCCCGCGTAGATCGACGGGTAGGACGCTGGCGAGCCGTTGGTGGCGTTGTTGTGCCCGGCCGTGGTCACCGTGAAACCGGTGCCGTTGACGTCGATGCACTGCGGGGTGGACGCGCCCCAGACGTTGTTCTGCACGATGTAGCGGCCCCCTTCGACGGGGGTCGAGTCCCATTTGCCGCACAGCTGCGCGGCTGCGCCCACCTGGCCGGCCACGGCCGGTGCGGCGGTGAGCGTCGCCAGGCAGCAGGCCACGGCAAGACCGGTGGTGAGCACGCGTGCGGTGGGTCGCGGGGACATGGTGGGGATTCCTTTCGCCGTTGTGCGGGCTGGTCCCGCGCGGCCCTCGCGGACCGCACGGGGTGCACGGCTGACCGCCGCGGTCCTCGGCCGGGCCGGTCAGCCCGGCCGAGGACGCTCCCGGTGGGATCAGAACAGTTCGGCGTGCACGGCGAAGGCGGTGGCGATCTCCGCCTGCGACCAGAACCGGTGGTAGGTGAAGGTGGGCACGGCGCCGCCGTTGAGGTAGCTCTGCACCTTCGACCAGTCCGGGTCCTGCTTGTAGAACGAGCGGATGGACAGGAACGTCGAGCTGGAGTTGATGGTGTCGCCGTTGGCCATCTTCCCGGTCCAGCCGTTGGGCACGTACAGCCCGCCCTGCGAGTAGGTGTCGTCGAACCGGTTGTAGTCGGCCCGGGTCTCCGGGACGGCGATGCCCTTGCTGTCGGTGTTGCCCAGCAGCGCGTCGAGCAGCTTCTCACCCGTGGTGCGCGCCTGGGTGTTGCCCGAACCCGCCGCGTAGTACAGCAGGGTCTTGGCCAGCGACGCGGCAATGCCGACGTCGTTGTTCTTGTTGAGCACGCTCACGTGCAGGTTGGTGTTGGTGCTCGGGTTGCCGGTCCAGTTGTTGGGCTGGCCGGACCACTGCAGGTCGGCGGGGATGGCGAAGCTGCCCCCGGTGCCCACGGTGGTGTTGTTGATCGCCCACGGCACCCACTTGTCCAGAATGGACTTGGCGCGGGAGTCCTTGGTCACGTAGTAGTACTGGGCGACGCGCTCCATGCCCCAGGTCTGGAAGCCGAACCACCGGTTGCTCGGCGGGTCGTGCCACACCGGCTGGTAGTCGTAGGCCATGCCGTAGAACTTCGGGGAGTTGGCCGGCGGCGTGCCGTAGGAACCGCCCCAGCTGTTGCTCGCGCCACCGGCGATGCCGCCCTCGGCGGACTGCAGCCACTGGAGGAACTCCAGCTGGCGGTTCAGGCTGGTCGCCCAGTCGGTGGCCCCGGTCGCCGACTTCGGCTTCAGCTGCGGGTCGTTGGCCAGGGCCCAGGCCGCCAGCGGGTTCTGGTAACCCTGGTGCGGCGCGCTGGAGCCGATCCGGAAGGCCCACGGGTACTGGGCGCTGGCGTCCGCGCCGCCCCAGGAGTAGTACCAGCCGAGCAGGTAGTGCGCGCTGTTCTTGCCACTGCCGGCCGGGCAGGACGGGCTGGTGCAGTTGCCGATCTTCTTGAAGTACTTGTCGTACATGGAGTAGCGCAGGTAGTCGCCCATCTTGGCGGCGTTGGCCACCGCCGAGGAGATCTGCGAGCCCTTGCCCTGCTTGTCCGCCCAGGTCTTGGCCCAGTAGGCCACCTGCACCGCGCGGGCGTCCGCGTCCGGCGCGTTGGTGTAGCGCCACTGCTTGGAGTAGCTGGAGTCACCGGTGAACAGGTCCAGGAACCCGTTCTTGCCACCGAACTTGAACGTCTCGCAGGACGGGTGGGTCACCGTCTCCCACACCGACTCCTGCTCACCCCGCTGGAAGGTGTTGATGTAGGCGGGAGCGTTCTTGGAGCCGTCGCCGCAGAACCCGTAGCCGTAGACGTTGTCCACGTCCAGCAGCCAGTGCATGCCGTAGATGTTGTTGGTGCCGTACGTGGAACTCAGTTCATTGGCGATCGGGTCCTGGCCGACCGAGACACCACTGTCCAACCTGGACGGATACCCGGACGGGTCGCCGTGTTCGGCGGCGTAGGTGGCCGGCTTGGCCGGGTTGTAGCCGGAGTTGGTTGGCTGGTCCTTCTGGGCCGGGATGATGTAGGTCTCCATCGACCTCCACGCTTTGTTGAACGGCTCCCAGTTACCGGTGATCTGGCCGTAGGTGGCCTCCAGCCAGAGGTAGTAGCTGAACGCCTCGGAGGTGGTCTCGTGACCGTGGTCCGGGGCCTCGACGATCAGCGTCTCCACCGAGTGGTAGGGCACCAACAGGTCGCCGAACTGGCGGAAGTAGCCGTTGGCCGGGTCCTTGATCTTGTTGTACTGCGTCAGGAACGCTGCCTCGTAGTCGGCGGCCAGCCGGCTGCCGAGGTCCTGCTCGGCGAGTGGCGCGGCGGAAACCGCGCTGGCTCCGGCGGGGAACACCAGCACCCCGACCGCGGCGGCGGCGAGCAGCCCGCGCAGCGGGCCCCACTTCCGCGGACGTGCTCTGAACCGAGTTCTCATGGCGCGGCTCTCCTCCATGCTCCACTGGTCGTTCGTTGCTTGCTGTTTCTTCCCTTCGACTCGGTGGTCGGCCCGGTCGACGGCCCGCCCAACCGTGTCCGCCGCCGTTGGCGGGCACGGCACCAGGGACCGCGTCACGCACCGAGTGTGAGCGTGCGGACGAGGTCGTCCACACCGCTCGACTGTGGGCTGAACGTCCACTGTGGTCTGTTCAGCGAGGGCTGCCCCGGCCGCCGGTGGCAACCGGTCGTCGGCCGTGCGGGCACTGGCCCGGTGGGAGGGGTGGAACCCGGTCCGGGGCGCCGGGCGCGGTTAGACGCCCCGGACCGAGGCTTGATGGGCGGGCCCGTTCCAGAAGAGGAGAGAGGAAGGGGAACGGGCCCGCCGGCCTCATCAGGGTGTGCGTCCCCAGACGAGGCGGTTGGCGCTGTCGAACAGCGCGATGTTCTGGGTGTTCACCGGCTGGCTGCCGGCGGCGGGCAGGTTCTGGTAGGACCAGTCGTTGCTGGGGTCCCAGCGCCCGGCGCTGGTCACCCGGAACTGGATCTCCCGGCGGTAGCGGCTCTGGCCGGCGGGTGCGATGTCACCGGAGCACACCACCTCGACGTAGTAGACGGTGCCGGTCGCCTGGCGCGGGGCCGCGGGTGCGTCGCACTGGTTGTAGGGCGACTGCACGCTCAGCTGCGCCGGGGTGACGCCCTCCTCCAGCGTGAAGTAGTAGCGCACCCTGCTGTCGGTCAGCTTGCGGGCCGGGAACGCCGAGGTGTTGACCACGTACATCTTCACCTCGGTGAAGTTGCCGCCGGTCTGGTTCAGCGCCGCCTGCACCAGCAGTTCCGGGCCGTCCGCGGTCTCCGCGGTGGGGAAGTCGGCCAGTGGCTGCCCGCCGTACTCGCGGTAGAGCTTGGCCAGCGCGCCGGTGTAGGCGGCGTTGTAGTCCAGCGCGACCTCGTTGGACACGTAGTCGGACCGGCTGTCGGTGTAGGCGTCGTTGGCCGAACTGGGCCCACCCACCAGCGCGCCGTAGAGCACGTGCCGACTCTGTTGGGGCTGTTGGATGTTGTCCGTCCAGGAGCCGTGCGCGGTGCGGTGGTGCGGGTTGCGCGGCGGGTTGTTGCCGAAGCCCACCATGTAGCTGGCCTTGCGGGGGTTGTCGCCCAGCGTGTAGTTGACCTGCCGGACCGCGAAGTCGTGGTAGCGCGCCCTGCGCTGCGGGTCGCTGACCTGCTCGCTGTGCACCAGGGCCACGAACGCGGTGTTCACCGCGTAGCGCAGGGATCCCCAGGTGTCCAGGAAGGCCTGCCCGCCCGGCGAGTAGGACACCTTCTGTCCGTTGTAGCCGGTCGTCCAGTAGTCCAGCCAGCGGTTGGCGTCGGTGACGTACTTGTCCTTGCCGGTGAGTTCGGCGAGCAGCACGTAGGTGCCGTAGGACTTGTCGTCCCAGGCGATGGTCCACCGGTAGGAGTGTTCCGGCCGCTGCGGTTCGGTCGACAGCTTGTCGTACTCGGTCTCCGCCTTGGTCAGGTAGGTCTGCTCCCCGGTGGCCCGGTGGAGCCAGATCGCACCCCAGACCAGCTCGTCCTGGTAGCCGCTCCAGGAGTTGTAGAAGTTGGCGGCGTCGGTGATGCAGCTGCTGTACTTGCCCCGGTAGGAGTCGGCGAAGCCGTACAGCTGTCTGGCGTGCGTGACCAGGGTTCGCGCGTAGTCGGGGTCGCTGGTGGTGAACACCATCGAGGCGGCGGCCAGCGCGGCGGCGTACTCACCGGCCAGGTCCGAGCCAGGGCAACTGGCGTCGACCTTGTAGGCCGGGCGGGCCATGGGCATCGCCTCGGCAGGGCCCCACCAGGCGTGGTCGGGGTTGCCCGCGCCCACCTGGCCGTAGACCACGTTGGGCGCGGGGTGGGCCTTGAGGATCCAGTCGGTGCCCCACCTCAGGTTCGACCGCAGTGCCGCCAGCTGCCCGGAGTTGGCGTAGGCCTGCGGCTCCTCGATCGCCCCCCAGGCGAGCATGGTCATGCTGAACGCGAAGGGCAGGCCGAACTTCACGTGGTCGCCGGCGTCGTAGAAGCCGCCGGACAGGTCCAGTCCCACGTCCTGGCCGTCGGTGACCGCGGAGTTGCCGCGCCAGCTGACCCGGTTGTCCGCTGGCAGCGTGCCGGAGCGCTGTGCGTCGTAGAACCAGATCGATTTCTGCAGCGCCTCGCCGTAGTTGAAGGCCGGTGCGGCAACGGGGGTGGCCGCTGGCGCGGTGTCGGCACCGGCTGGTGGTACCGCGGCCGACGACACCAGCAGCACACCGGTGATCGCGACCACCAGGTGCGTACCGGTTCGCAGAAAACCGATCCTCACAGCTGCCTCCTCTTCGAAGCAGGATTCGGAACTCGGGTGCTGGCGGACGTTGGCTGTGACCGCAGTCACTGGGAGCGCTCCCAGTTTCGGCAGAGTAGCGAGATTGCAACATCCTGTGAAGACCCCCAGAACCACGTTTGTGATCCAACAACGACCTTGACGCTCTTCGGCCCACCCGGCACGCGGCAAGTCGCCGCACCCGCTGCCCCAACTGCCGCGCATCCGCCGCGCGGGCGGCCGCGGTGCACGCCTCCCCGCCGATCCGCCCCCGGTTCAGCGGGAATCACACCCCGGACGGCCCCGGACTGGGACCGATCCCAGGCCCACGACCAGCCAGAACAAGTGCCGAACCGACCGCGGGCCCCGGGCCGGCCAGCGGCCCGGCCCGGGGCGGGCGCGACCCGGCACCACGGCGCGGTCCGCACCCGCCCCCACCACCCCACCGCCACCCGGCCGGTCCCACCGGCAGGCCGCACCGGGCGCCGCCCGGCGCGCCGGCCACACCATGCCGGGTCCAGCAGCCCGTTGTCGGTCCACACAGGATCGACTGTCCAGCAAGGGGATCCGTACCTCGTCCGTCCGAACAGGACAGGAATCGAAGGGCAGGCGGTGCGGGCCAGGATCAGCGCGCGGCGTCCCTGGTGATCGCGGCGAGCACGGCCGGATCGGCCTTGGGCTCGCGGTGCTCGGTCAGCAGGCCGTTGCGCTCCTGCAGGGTGTCGGTGAGCTGGGTGTAGCAGAAGCCGGCCAGCGCGCTGCTGGCCTGGACCGCCGCCATCAGCTCGCGGTAGCGGTGCACCAGGGCCTCGGCGTCGCCGGCCGCGCCGTAGCCGTTCCACGCGGTGTCCGGATCGGCGGTGCACAGGATGCCGCCGAACTCGGTCAACACCACCGGTGCGGCCGGCACGCCGCCGTCCACGGTCAGCCGGCGACCGCCCGGCCGGACCTCGCGCACGGTGCGCGCCACCGCGTCCCGGTCGCGGTAGCGCTCGGTCAGCAGGCCGGGGTCGTTGCAGTAGTCGTGCACGCCCAGGATGTTCCCGGTCACGTACTCCCAGCCGTCGTTGCCCAGGGTGGGCCGGGACGGGTCGACCGCCCGCAGCAGGTGGTGCACGGCGCGCACGGCGTCGCGCTGGTCCTCCCGCTGCTCCGCGGCGGGCACCCCCCAGCTCTCGTTGAACGGCACCCAGGCCACCACGCAGGCGTGGCTGGCGTCGCGCTCCACCGCGGCCAGCCATTCCCGCACCGTCCTGGCCACCGACCGGGAACTGAACCGGTAGGCGGCGGGCATCTCGCCCCAGACGCACATGCCGATCCGGTCGCACCAGTACAGCAGCCTGGGGTCCTCGACCTTCTGGTGCAGCCGCATGCCGTTGAAGCCAAGCGACCTGGCCAGCTCCACCTCCCGGCGCAGGGCGTCGCCGGACGGGGCGGCCAGGTGCGTGTCCGGCCAGTAGCCCTGGGCCAGCACCATGCGCAGGTAGTAGGGGCGGCCGTTGAGCAGGAAGTGGGTGTTGTCCACGCCCACCGCGCGCAGCCCCACGTAGCTGAGCGCCTCGTCGGTCACGCCCTGGTCGGCCGGCTCGACCGTGACGCGCACGTCGTGCAGGTTGGGCGTCTCCGGGCTCCACAGGTAGCGCTCGGGTTCCACGTCGTAGGGCAGCTGGTCGAGGGGCAGCCGGCGCCGCACGGTGTCGCCGCGGACCAGGTAGGTGTCCTCGGCCAGTGGGTCGTCCGGCTCGCCCACCCGCACGCTCACCCGCACCGGCCCCGGTCCCACCCCGGCCAGGCCGATCTCGACGTCGAGCACGCCCTCGCCGAGCAGCGGGGTCAACCGCAGGTGGCGGACGTGCGTGCGGGGGACCGCCTCCAGCCACACCGGCTGCCAGATGCCGGTCGTGCGGTGGTACCAGATCACGTGCGGCTCGCTCCGCCAGTCCTGCTTGCCGCGCGGCTGTTCCAGATCGGCGGAGCCGTCCTCGGCCCGCACCGTCACCACCTGGGTGCCGGAGTCGGCGAGCGCGTCGGTGACATCCACCGAGAACGGGGTGTGACCGCCCTCGTGGCTGGTCAGGTGCTGCCCGTTGACCCACACGTCGGCCCGGTAGTCCACGGCGCCGAAGTGCAGCAGGACGCGCCGGTCCGGCCCGGGCGGGACCAGGTCGAACTCCCTGCGGTACCACACCACGGGATGCCGTCCCGGCGCGGCGACGCCGCTGGCCGCCGACTCCGGGGGGAAGGGCACGGTGATGGTGTTCTGGAACGGCGCCTGCTCACGCCACCAGCCGTCCCGGACGCCCACATCGCCGTCGTCGTGGGCAAAGCCCCACGGGCCGCACAGGTCCTGCCAGTCGGGGCGAACCAGGCGCGGACGCGGGTGGGCCTCGCGGAGTGCGTGATCCATCGGTGCTCGGGCTCCTCACGGGTGGCGACACGGTCCACCGGGCCGGGCCACGGCGCCGAGGTGGTCAGCCGGCCGCGCGGCCCGCCCAGCACCCCGACCCTCACAAAACCCGCACCCGGTTGGCAACCACCCGGGCGTTCGGCGCGTCGCCCCGGCTCGCGCGGACGCGGGACAGGGCTCAGCGCGGCGCTGGCCCGGTGCTGGCCCTGGGCACCAGGATCGGGTCGGCGGTGCGCACGCTGTCCGGCCGCTGCCCGGCCAGCACCTGCTGGAGCAGGGTCACCGCGGCGACGCCGTACTCGGCGATCGGCCGGCGGACCGCGGTCAGCGCCGGGTGCACCAGCCGGCACAGCACGGAGTCGTCCCAGGCCACCACGGACAGCTGGCCGGGCACGGCGATGCCCAGTTCCTGGGCCACCGCCACGGCGGCCACGGCCATCAGGTCGTTGTCGAACAGCAGCGCGGTCGGCGCCTCGGCCGAGGCCAGCAGCCGCCGGGCCACCCGCGCGCCGGCCTCGCCGGAGTAGTCGGTGTGCACGATCCGGGTCTGGTCGAGGCCGAGCCGGGCGGCGCACTCGGTGAACGCCGCGGAGCGCGCTTGGGTGTGCAGGAACTCCTCGGGCCCGGCGACCCGCACGATCCGGCGGTGGCCCAGCGTGCTCAGGTACTCCAGCACCTCGGCGACGGCGACGCCGTCGTCGGTCCACACGCACGGCAGCCCGGCCACCCCGGCGGGGCCACCGAGCACCACCGCGGGCAGGCCCAGTTCCTGGACCAGGTCCACGCGCCGGTCCCGCTCCTGCAGGTCGACCAGCAGGGTGCCGTCCACCCGGCGCTCGGCCCACCACCGGCGGTAGGTGGCCAGCTCGGCCTCCTGGTGGTCGCTCACCTGCAGCAGCAGCGCGGTGGGGCTGCCGGCGAGCGCGGCCTGGATGCCGGAGATCAGCTGCATGAAGAACGGTTCGACGCCCAGCACCCTGGCCGGCCGGTCCACCACCAGCCCGATCGCTCCGGCCCGGCCGTCGGAGAGCGCACGGGCCGCGCTGCTGGGCGCCCAGCCCAGTTCCTCGGCGATGGCCATGATCCGCCGCCGGGTGGGCTCGGACACGCCGGGCCGGCCGTTGAGCGCGTAGGACACCGCGCCCTTGGACACGCCGGCGGTCCTGGCGATGTCGGCGATCGTCGGACGTTTCACCGCTCTCCTCCCCCGCACGGCCTCGCACCCGTGCCCCACCGAACTGAACCGGTTTTGCCCCGTGCCGCAGCTTACCGGTGCTACCTGGGCAGATGGCGGGCAGTCGGGCGCGCGGGCGAGCAGAACAGCAGGATGTGGGCATGGACCTGGACGCAGCACGAGAGTTCATCCGCCAGCAGCACCACGCGGTGCTGGCCACCCTGCGCTCGGACGGCACCCCGCAGCTGTCGCCGGTGCTGGCCGCCGTGGACGAGCAGGGGCACGTCGTGATCAGCACCAGGCAGACCGCGTACAAGCTGCGCAACGTCCGCCGCGATCCCCGGGTGTGGCTGTGCGTGCTGCCCGACGGGTTCTTCGGCCGCTGGATCCAGGTCGAGGGCACCGCGGAGATCGTGTCGCTGCCCGAGGCCATGCCCGGTCTGGAGGACTACTACCGCCGGGTGTCCGGGGAGCACCCGGACTGGGCCGAGTACCGCGCGGCCATGCGGCAGGAACAGCGGGCGCTGCTGCGCGTCCGGCCGCACCGCGCCGGGCCCGACCGCAGCGGCTGACCCGGCGCGCCGGGCCGATCGCGCGCTGTGGTGGCGGCCGCGAACCAGCGGCGGGTTCGCGGCCGCCAGGCGCTCGGCCGGTGTGCTCAGCCGGGGTGCTCAGCCGGGGTGCTCAGCCGGCGTCGAGAGCCAGGTACTCGAACCAGTCGAAGTCGGCGTGGTTGCTGCTGGGCTGGCCGTCGCTGGTGGCGTACACGCCCAGGTAGGTGCCGACGAACCCGCCGGCCACCGGGGTGCTCAGCAGCCGCCCGTCCACCGGCTCTCCCAGGGGCTTCCACCGGTCCGGCCGGGTCGCGAAGCGCATCTGGTAGTTCTGGCCGCGCGCCTCCACCCCGAGGTACACCCGGCCCTCGGCGACGGGCGCCTCAGCGAGCACCTCGGTGCTCCGCTGGTAGCGCCGGGCGAGGCGGACCACGCGCTGGCGCCGCCCGGTCACGGTGAGCGTGAGGTGGAAGGCGTCGCTCTGCACCAGGGCCAGCCCGGCGCTCTCGTGCTCGGACTCCGGCTGGAAGTCGACCGCGGTGCGCGCGGCGAAGTCGATGTGCTGCTGCCGACGGCCGACGAAGCTGGGAGTGTCCAAATCGGCCAGTGTCGGTGGTCGCACCCGCAGCCGCAGGTGGCCGAACCGCTCCTCCAGCGACCAGAACTGCTTGTCCGGGGTGCGCAGCACGTTCCACAGTGGAGCGAGGGTGGGTGCCTCGAAGTTGTCGGTGGCCGGCTCCGCCGGCCACCGGTGCTCGGGCAGGTCGGGTGCTGGGTAGCTGTCCTCGACCCGGCCGGTGCCCTCGCTGGCCACCGGCCACCCCTCCGCCCAGCGCACCGGCACCAGGAAGGTCTCCCGGCCCAGGTTGTAGAAGTAGCCGCCGTAGGGGCGCATGCCCAGCAGCACCATCCACCACTGCCCGCCGGGCGTGCACACCAGGTCCCCGTGGCCGGTGCCGACGATGGGGTGGTCCCGGCCGAGGTGGCGGTGGGTGAGCACGGGGTTGCGCGGGCTGCCCTGGTAGGGCCCGGTGATCTGGTCGGCCCTGGCGATCATCACCGCGTGGTCGTGCCCGGTGCCGCCCTCGGCGGTCAGCAGGTAGTACCGACCGTCCACTTTGTACAGGTGCGGCGCCTCGGTCCACACCGCCCCACCCAGCGCGGACCGCCAGATCACCTGTTCCGCACCGACCAGGCGCATCCCGATCGGGTCGAACTCGCGCAGCCAGATCTCGGTCTGCCCGGGGTAGTCGGGCTCGGTGAGCGGCCGGCAGCCGACGCACCACGCCCTGCCGTTGTCGAAGAACAGCGACGGGTCGATGCCCTCGGCCTCGGGCAGCCAGTACGGGTCCGACCACGGGCCGGTCGGGTCGGCCGCGGTCACCACGAAGGTGCCGGCCCGGTCGTGCCCGCCGACCAGGGTGCAGATCACGTAGAACCGTCCGTCGTGGTACCGGATGGTCGGCGCGAACAGCCCGTTGGAGGACCGCACCCCGGCCAGCGGCAGCTGATCGGGCCGGTCGAGCACGTGCCCCAGCTGTCTCCAGTGGACCAGGTCCCTGCTGTGGTAGAGCGGCAGGCCGGGGAAGTACTCGAACGTGGAGGTGACCAGGTAGTAGTCCGTGCCGACCCGGCAGATCGAGGGATCGGGGTGGAAGCCGGGGAGCACGGGGTTGCGGAAGCGCGCCAAGGTGGATCTCCGTCTTTCTCGCGGTGCTGGTGCGGTCGCCGACACCGCTGGGCGGTGGCCGGACCTGGTCTACTTGCCGCCCACGCCCATCAGGCCGTTGACGAGCGCCCTGCGGGCGAACAGGTACGCGACGAAGATCGGCAGTCCGGACAGCACCACGGCGGCGAGCAGCCCGGGCACGTTCACCCCGAACTGGCTGCGGAACTCCCACAGCGCCAGCGTCAGCACGCGCTTGTCCTCGGACTGGGTCAGCACGAGGGGGAACAGGAAGCCGTTCCACGCCTGCAGCGCGGTGTAGATGCCCACGGTGGTGATCCCCGCCCTGGACAGCGGCACCACCAGACCGAACAGCACCCGGGTGGTGCTGGCGCCGTCCAGTGCCATGGCCTCGTAGACCTCCTCGGACACGTCACGCATGGCGCTGGACAGGATGAGCACGGCGACCGGCAGGGCGAAGGCTGCGGTGGGCAGGACCACGGCCAGCAGCGAGTCGTACAGGCTGAGCCGGGTGATCATCAGGTAGACCGGGACGATCGTGGCCTGGGCCGGGATCGCCAGTCCCAGCAGGAACAGCCGGAACCCGGTGGAGGCCAGCCGGCTGCGCGAGCGGACCACGGCGAAGCCGGCGGGCACGGCCACCACCAGCACCAGCGCGACGGTGGCCACGGTGACCAGCACCGTGTTGATCAGGGCCTGGACGAATCCCTTGTCGACCACGGACAGGTAGTTCTCGAAGGTCGGCGCGGTCGGCAGGTCGAGCGGCCCGGCGTCGAGGTAGTCCTCGGTGCGCCGCAGCGTGCTGGTGACCATGGAGTACAGCGGTACGGCCACGATCACCAGCCACACCAGGGCGGCCAGCCCGGCCAGCACGTTCGGCCGCCCGCGCCGGCCGCGCGCGCGGGTCCGGCCCGGCCGGCGCGGCTCGCTCGGCCGGGCCCCGGCCTCGGGTGTCGCCCGTGTCGGCGTCAACGCTGGCACGTTGTCACATCCCCTCTCGGGTGCTGCGCATCCGGGCGAACCCGGAGACCCGGACCAACAGCAGCGAGATCGCGGTCGCCACCAGGACCAGGGCGAACGCGATCGCGCTCGCGTAGCCGTAGTCGTAGCTGCGGAACGCGGTGGTGTACATCCGGAACGGCACGATGTAGGTGGCGGTCCCCGGTCCGCCGTTGGTGAGGATGAGCACGGTGTCGAAGAAGGTCAGCGCGCCGACCACCATCAGCACCGACGAGCTGACGATGGTGTTGCGCAGCTGCGGCAGGGTGATGTGCCGGAACTGCTGGACGCGGCTGGCCCCGTCGATGAGCGCGGCCTCGTAGAGCGACTCCGGGATCTGGCGCGCACCCGACTGGTAGAACAGGGTGTGCAGCGGGATGAACTGCCAGGAGGCCACGAACGCCACGCAGAGCAGGGCGCCGGTCGGGGTTCCCGCGATGTTGCCGTCGGCGAAGCCGACCAGTGGTCCCAGGGTGGCGGCGAGGCCGAAGTTCGGGTCGAGCAGCGCCCGCCACAGCACCGCGATCGCGGCGCTGGACAGCAGCAGCGGCAGGAAGAAGATCGCCGACAGCACGGCCCGGTTGCGCTGCCTGCCGGCCGCCCAGACCCCGAGCAGCAGGCTGATCGGGGTCTGGATCACCCAGGACAGCACGGTCAGCAGGACGCTGAGCCGCAGCGAGTCGAGCATGGCGGGATCGGTGAACAGCCTGGTCCAGTTCGCCATGCCGATGAAGCTGGGGTTGCCCAGCCCGTTCCACGCGGTCAGCGACAAGTACCCGACCAGCAGCATGGGCAGCAGCGCGAACAGTCCGAACAGGACCAGCGCGGGCAGCGCCCACACCCCGCCCGGTCGGTCAACGCGCCGGTGGGTGGCGGTGGTCACCTGGCCTGCTCCACGGTCTGCACGAACTGCTCCGGGGTGAGCTGCTTGTTGAACAGCTGCTGGATCGCGGTGATCACGGCCTGCCCGATGTTGGGGTCCAGCGCCTGGTCCCAGGACTGGGTGAACTCGGGGGCGCGCTGCACCAGGTTGTACTGGAAGGTGGCGAACTCCGGGTTGTCGCTCTGGCCGAGCCGGTCCTGCGCGCTGGTGGTGGTGGGCACGTCACCGGCCTGCAGCAGCTTGGTCACGTAGCTGTCGGTGGCCATCTGGTCCAGGAAGGCGATGGCGGTGTCCTTGTTCTTGGACTGGGCGCTGACCGAGAAGTAGTTGGTGGGGTTGCCGACCAGGTTGGCCGGGTCGCCCTTGCCGCCCTCGATGCCCGGGAAGGTGGTGTAGCCCAGCTTGGTCCTGGCGAAGTCGGGGTCGTCCTGCAACTGGTTGGCGTACTCCCAGGAGCCCATCAGGTGCATGGCGGCGTTGCCCCTGGCCAGCAGGGTGGAGGCGGCGTGGCTGTTGTAGTCCACCGAGGCGAAGTTGGTGCCGAACGCGCCCCGGTCGACCAGGTCCTGCACGGTCTGCGCGGCCTGCAGCACGCTCGGGTCCCGCCAGGCGCTCTGGTCGCCGTGCACGATCCGGTCGAACACCTCGGCCCCGCCGTACCGGTCGACCAGGTACTCGACCCACATCAGCTCGGTCCACGCGGTGGCCCCGCCCAGGGCGAACGGGGTGATACCTCGGCTCTTGAACGTGTCGATCAGGCTGAGCAGGTCGTTCCAGCTCTGCGGCGGCTGGACGCCGGCGTTGGCGAAGACGTCCCTGTTGTAGAACAGCACCACGGGCTGCATGCCGCGCAGCGGGATGCCGTAGTACTTGCCGTCCAGCCCGCCGGCCTCCAGCACCGCGGGCAGGAACGCCTGCTTGAGCTGGGGCTTGGCGTCCAGCGTCGGGGTCAGGTCCACCAGTGTCCCGGCCTGCACGTAGGACTTGATGGACCCGCCGCCCCAGTTGAAGAACACGTCGGGGGCGTTGGGCGAGCCCATCGCCACCCTGAGCTTGTCCGGGTAGCTGTCCGGGCTGAAGCGGTCGATGACCACCTTGACCGACGAGTTCTTGTTGAACTCGTCCGCGGCCTGCTGCTGGGCCGCGTTCATCTTGTCGTCCTCGAGCACCCACACGTGCACGGAGCCGTCGTCCGGCGCGCCTCCCTGGGGACCGGTCGTCCCGCATCCGACGAGTGCGGTGAGCAGAGCGACCATGGTGGCGCCAACCGCACCACGTCGACCTAGCGACTTGAACATCTGACGCCTCCAGTGGCGTGCCGATAGTTTCACCAGCCGTTCCGAACGTTTCGGCACCCTATGTGCGTGATGTCACAAGGTCAATACTCTTCGTCCCTGAACCCTCGAAAGGCAAAGGATTGCTTTCGACTCGCATACACTTTGCGGCATGGCGCCAAAGACCAGCTCAGCAACGCCGGACCGGCACCGTCAGCCCCCCGTGACGATCGCGCGCATCGCGGCGGAGGCCGGCGTTTCAGTGCCGACAGTTTCGAAAGTCGTGAACGGGCGAGCCGATGTCGCCCAGGAAACCCGCCAGCGGGTCGAGGCGATCATCAAGAAGCACGGCTACCAGCGCCGCACCGACCAGCGGGCGACCCGGACCAACCTGCTCGAACTGGTCTTCCACGAGCTGGAGAGCGCCTGGGCGCTGGAGATCATCCAGGGCGTCGAGCAGGTGGCCAGGGAGCACGACATGGCCGTGGTGCTCTCCGAGTCCCAGGGCCGGCGCACGCCCGGCCGGGGCTGGGTGGAGGGGGTGCTCGCGCGTCGGCCGGCCGGCGTGGTCTCGGTGCTGTCCGGGCCGTCCGCCGACCAGCACGCCCGCCTGCACGCGGCCGACATCCCGATCGTGGTGGTGGACCCGGCCGGTGACCCCGAGCCGGACGTGCCCTCCATCGGCGCCACCAACTGGAACGGTGGGCTGACCGCCACCCGGCACCTGATCGAACTCGGCCACCGGCGGATCGCGGTGATCGGCGGGCCGGACAACATGCTGTGCAGCCGGGCCCGCATCGACGGCTACCGGGCCGCGCTGGAGACCGCGGGCATCACCGTGGACCCCGAGCTGGTGCGCAACGGCGACTTCCACGTGGAGGCCGGGTACCGGGAGACCATGGCCCTGCTGCGCCTGCCCGACCCGCCCACCGGCGTGTTCGCCGGCAGCGACCTGCAGGCGCTCGGCGTCTACGAGGCGGCGAGGGAGGCCGGGCTGCGCGTGCCCGAGGACCTCAGCGTGGTCGGCTTCGACGACCTGCCGGTGGCCAGGTGGGTGAGCCCCGGGCTGACCACCGTGCACCAGCCGCTGCAGGAGATGGCCGCGGCCGGCGCGCGCATGGCCCTGGGACTGGCCAGGGGCGAGGTGGTGGGCCCGCAGCGGGTGGAACTGGCCACCAGCCTGGTGGTGCGGCAGAGCACGGCAGCACCGGCGTGAGGCGCCGCCGGGGTGGGCTTGGCCCCGGCGGCGATCGGTGGTCCGAAACTTTCCGGGCGCACCCGGGCACCCGGTCAGCGCCCTGCCTTCGTGCTCCTGCTCCACCACCACGGCCGTGCCACCATCGGTCCCGCACCCTGGTACACCTTGATCCCGCCAGAAGTTTCGGATAGCTTTCCGATACTATCGGCCGCCCCGTCGACGGTGACGTTGGTGCGCGCCGTCTGTGTCGACGCCATCCCGGTGCCGTTGCCGGCTCCCGGGCAGGGCAGAGCGGAGAACCCCGGCATGGATCAGTGGGTCAGCGAGATCTCGGCAGCGGCTCCGGCGGGCAGCGGCTCCCCCGGCGACGAGACCACCCCGCCGTGGCGCGACCCGGCCCAGCCCGTGTCCGTGCGGGTCGCCGACCTGGTGGGCAGGATGACCCTGGACGAGAAGCTGGCCCAGCTGGTCGGGGTGTGGGTCAGCGCGTCGGCCAGCGGTGAGGGCGTCGCACCCCACCAGCACGAGATGATCGAGCAGACTCCCGTGTGGACGGAGGTCATCAAGCACGGCCTCGGCCAGCTCACCCGCGCCTTCGGCACCACCCCCACCGACCCGAGGGCCGGCGCGCTGGCGCTGGAGCGCAGCCAGCGGGAGATCATGGCCGCCAACCGGTTCGGCATCCCCGCCATGGCGCACGAGGAATGCCTGGCCGGGTTCACCGCCTGGCAGGCCACGGCCTACCCGGTCCCGCTGGCCTGGGGCGCGTCCTTCGACCCCGTGCTGGTGGAGCGGGTGGCCGCGACGATCGGCAGGGACATGCGCGGCGTCGGCGTGCACCAGGGCCTCGCCCCCGTGCTCGACGTCGCCCGCGACCTGCGCTGGGGCCGGGTCGAGGAGACCATCGGCGAGGACCCCTACCTGGTCGGCGTGCTCGGCACCGCCTACGTCCGCGGCCTGGAGGGCGCGGGCGTGGTGTCCACGCTGAAGCACTTCGCCGGGTACGCCGCCTCCCGTGCCGGCCGCAACCACGCGCCGGTGTCCATGGGGCCCAGGGAGTTCGCCGACGTGGTCCTGCCCCCGTTCGAGATGGCCGTGCGGCTGGGCCGGTCCCGCTCGGTCATGCACGCCTACACCGAGGTCGACGGCCTGCCCTCGGCCGCGAACGAGCAGTTGCTGACCACCCTGCTGCGCGACGAGTGGGGCTTCGACGGGGTGGTCGTGGCCGACTACTTCGGCCTGTCCTTCCTGGAGACGCTGCACGGGGTGGCCGCGGACGCGGGCGAGGCGGCCGCGCTCGCGCTGGCCGCCGGGGTGGACGTGGAACTGCCCACGGTGCGCTGCTACGGCGAGCCCCTGGCCGAGCTGGTGCGCGCGGGCACCGTGCCCGAGGCACTGGTGGACCGGGCGGTCACCCGGGTGCTCACCCAGAAGTGCGAGTTGGGCCTGCTCGACCCGGGCTGGTCGCCCCGGCCGGCCGCGCTCACCCAGCAGGACCGCGTTGACCTGGACCCACCAGCCAACCGGGCACTGGCCAGGCGGCTGGCCGAGGAGTCGGTGGTGCTGCTGGCCAACCCACGCGGGGTGCTGCCGCTCGGCCGGCCCGCCCGGGTGGCCGTGGTCGGCCCGCTGGCCGACGATCCCCTGGCGCTGCTTGGCTGCTACTCGTTCCCGGCGCACGTGGGCACCGCCCACCCGGACACCGGGCTGGGCGTGGCCATCCCCACCTTCGCCGAGGCCCTCACCGCGGCCCTGCCCGGCAGCGAGGTCGGCGTGGCGGCCGGGTGCGGGGTCCGCGACGAGGACCGCTCCGGCATGGCCGAGGCGGTGGACCTGGCGGCCGGCGCCGACGTGTGCGTGGCGGTGCTCGGCGACCGCGCCGGGCTGTTCGGCCGGGGCACCTCCGGCGAGGGGTGCGACGCCCCGGACCTGCGGCTGCCCGGGGCGCAGGCGGAGCTGCTGGACCGGCTGATCGACACCGGGACCCCGGTGGTGCTGGTGGTGTCCAGTGGCCGGCCCTACGCCCTGGGCGGGGTCATCGACCGGTTGGCCGCCGCGGTCCAGGTCTTCTTCCCCGGCGAGGAGGGTGCGACCGCCGTGGCCGACGTGCTCACCGGCCGGGTCAACCCCTCCGGCAAGCTGCCGGTGTCCCTGCCGGCGGACCCGGGTGGCCAGCCAGCCACCTACCTCAGCGCGCCACTGGGGCGGCGCAGCGAGGTCAGCTCGCTGGACCCCACCCCGCTGTTCCCGTTCGGCCACGGCCTGTCCTACAGCACCTTCGGCTACGACGACCTGCGCATCGACGCCGAGGGGCCGGGCGGCACCTCGGTCGCGGTGGACGGGTCGGTGGAGGTCTCGTGCGTGGTGACCAACACCGGTGACCGCGACGGCGCCGAGGTCGTCCAGCTCTACCTGCGCGACCCGGTCGCCCAGGTGACCCGGCCGGTGCGCCAGCTGGCCGGGTTCGCCCGGGTGTTCCTCCCGGCCGGCCGCTCGTGCCGGGTGCGGTTCGGCCTGCACGCCGACCGAACCGCCTTCACCGGCCGCACCGGCGAGCGCGTGGTGGAACCCGGGCGCATCGAGGTCCACATCGGACCGTCCAGTGCGGACACCCCGCTGACCGGCGCCTTCGACCTGGTCGGCGAGCCCCGGGTGGTGGGCGCCGACCGGGTGCTGGAGACCGCGGTGTCGGTCGAGCGGCTGGACTAGTGGCTCGGCTCGGATCCTCGGTCGGGTAATTGCCGGGGCGGTCCGGCGGGTAACCCGGGTGCTGCGGCCCGTCGGGCGCCGGCGCGGTCTCCGGCTCGCCCATCCCGTCCGGGCTGACCCCCACCACCCCGTCCCCCGGTTCCCGGACAGGCAGCTCACCAGGGAACCGGGCCGTGCTCGTCGAAGAAGCCGCCGGTCGGCCCGTCATCGGGCAGCGTGGCGAGCCGGACGACCACGGCCGCGCCGTCGGCCGCGGTGCGGGTCAGGCCGGGGAACGCCGTGGTGAAGTCGGTGGCACACGGCCCCGGATCGGCGGCGTTGACCAGGATGTTGCGGCTGCGCAGTTCCTTGGCGTATTGCACGGTCAGCGAGTTGAGTGCGGTCTTGGACGGGACGTACGCGGCCAACGGGGGCCGGGTCGTGAAGTAGTCCTCGGGATCGGTCATCCGGGTGATGGAGCCCAGTCCACTGCTGACATTGACGATCCGGGCGGCGGGGGAGCGGGCGAGCAGCGGCAGCATCGCGGTGGTCACGCTGATCACGCCGAACACGTTGGTTTCGAACACCTCGCGTACCACGGGCAGTTCGACACTGCCAGGGCTCTGGGCGGCGAGGTCGCCAGCGATGCCGGCGTTGTTGACCAGGATGTCCAGCCGGCCAAAGCGCTCCTCGATCCAGCGGGCGGCGGACAGGACACTGGCGCGGTCGGTGACGTCCAGGGTGACCGGGTACACCCGCGGGCCCAGGTCGGCTGCGGCTGCCGCACCGCGGTGCGGGTCGCGCGAGGCCAGCAGGACGTTCGTGCCGAGCGAGGCGAGCTGGGCTGCGACCTCGCGCCCGATGCCCTTGTTGGCACCGGTGACCAGGGCAGTCGTGGTTTCTGTCATGCGTTCAGCCCACCACGGGGGCGACCGGGAGTTCCAACACCGATCAGGTGCGCAGCGATACCGTGCGGGTATGGAAAGACTGGAGGTCCGCGAACTCGTCTACTTCACCGCTGTCGCCGAAGAACTGCACTTCGGTCGGGCGGCCGCCCGGTTGGGGATGGCCCAACCGCCGCTCTCCCGCGCCATTCAGCAGCTCGAACGACGGCTGGGCGTAGCCCTGTTGGAACGTGGCAGTCGCCGGGTCGCACTGACCGAGGCGGGGGCCGTCCTGCTCCGCGAGAGCCGTACGGTGCTCGACGCCGCGTCGGCCGCGGCGCGCCGCACCCGGCGGGCCGGCCGCGCCGACCCGCGCCTGGTCCTGGCCATCAAGCCGGGCGGCGACGGTGGCCTGCTGCCCGCGATCCTCGACGCCTATCAGGCTGAGCCGGGCGCGCTGCCGGTCGAGCTGATGTGCAGCTTCGGCGAGCGTGAGGTCCTGCTGCGGGAGGGTCGTGCCGACGCCGCCCTGCTTCACCGCCCCCACCACGACCTCACCGGCCTGGACACCCAGGACCTCCTGACCGAGACTCAACTTCTCGTGATGCCGAGTTCGCATCGCCTCGCGGGCCGTACCCGGGTCTGCCTGAACGACCTCGCCGGGGAGCCCCTGCCGCGCTGGCCGGGCGCATCTGAGGGTGGCGCACACGGACCCGAGATCCACGACCTTGGGCAGCTTCTCCACCTCATCGCCTTGCGCCGCATGGTCGCCGTCCTCCCCTCCTCCATCCGCGGCCAGCTCCGCGACGACCTGGTCGCTGTCCCAGTCGATGATGCCGAGCCCACCACGCTCGTCCTCGCCTGGCCCGAGCACGCCACCTCCCCAGCCCTGGCCGCCTTCGTCCGCGCGGCCGCCGCCGTGGCGGGCAAGGTGACGGGCCACGGCGGGTAGAGCGGGGAGACACGCGGGGTGGGAGGCGCCCTCGCCCATGCTCGCAGGCGTGCGAACACTCCAGGACGCCCTCACGGCCACCGTCGAGATCACACCTGGAGGCAGCATGACGGGCACCGGACGGCGAACCAGTTACGCGGTCGACAATCCGAGCCAAGCCACTAGCGCCGCCAGGGCCGGGCGAACTCGTGCAGGGCCCGTTGGGCCGACTCGGCCAGCACCTGGTCGTTGATCGACGTGCCGGCCGGGTGGAAGAAGTGGTCCAGGCCGGGCAGCACGCGCAGACCGGGCCCGCTGGTGCCGGCCAGGGTGAGCGCGCCCAGCAGCGGCGGCGTGGTCGCGCAGGGGACGTTGACGTCGGCGGTGCCGCAGGTGACGGTGACCCGGGTGCCGCGCTGGACCCGCCTGGCCACGTCCGGCGGGTAGATCGCGTCGTCGGTGCGGGTGAACCGCGCGATCGGCCCGAACAGCTGCCCCAGGAACAGCGCCAGCTGGGGCACGATGCCGGTCAGGTCCACCGGCCGCTCCGCGCGGAAGTCCGCGATCGCCCGCGTGATCGCCGCCTTGCTGGTGCGCGCCTGCTCCTCGGTGATGACGCCGAGGGCCACGTCCTGGTCGAGCTGCCGCGCCAGCTGGTAGTCGACCATGTCCAGCAGGCGGATGTCCTGCGGTGCCAGCAGCGCCAGGCCGGCCGGGCGCTGGGCCACCCGGTCGGCCAGCAGCAGGGCGTGCAGGCCGCCCTCGCTGTGGCCGACGACGAGCAGGGCCCGTGCGTCGGTCTCGGGCTGGGCGCGCAGGGTGTCGTAGGCGGCCACCGCCTGGCGGGTGAACGCGTCCATGTCGATCCGCCCGGGGTCGTCCGCGAACCGCCCCAGGCCGGTCTGTCCGGTGCCGTACTTGTCGAAGCGCAGGGTCATCACCCCGTCCTCGCCCAGCTCCTCGGCGATCAGCCGGAGCGTGTCCGGGGTCAACGCCGGTGGTTCGTTGCCGTTGCGGTCGGTGGGCCCGCTGCCCGGTAACAACAGCGCCGCGGCCAGCCGGGCACCCGGCCGGTGCGCCGGCACGTGCACCGTGCCGTAGGTGGTCGTGCCGTCCGCGTCGAAGCGCACCTCCCGGTCGGTGGCCGGCACCGCCGCGGGCGCGGCCTCGGCCGGCACCACCCCACCCGCGCCGATCGCCAGCACCGCGAGCACACCGGCTGCGGCCCTCGCTCGCCAACGCATTCCCCGCTCCCCCGTTCGCCGTGGTCGTCCGTGGTTCGATCCTGCCCGACCGCACCGGACAACTCCACTGTTTTCACCCTGGTTGACCAACGTTCCGCCGGAGACCGGAGGACAGCACCGGCGATCCCCGATCAGTCCACTACAGACAGTCCACTATGTACTAGTAACCACCTGCCGCAGGCCGGTCAGAGCCAGCCGTTGCGCCGGAACGCGCGGAACAACCCGTAGCAGATGGCGGCCATGACGCCCAGCACCAGGGGGTAGCCGATGGACCAGTGCAGTTCGGGCATGTGGTCGAAGTTCATCCCGTAGATCCCGGCGATCGTGGTGGGCGCCGCCGCGATCGCCGCCCACGCCGAGATCTTGCGCATGTCCTCGTTCTGCCACGTGCTGATCTGGCCGAGGTGAGCGTCCAGAATGGAGTTGAGCAGCTCCTCGCTGGTGCGGATGGTGGCGGCGGCGCGCAACACCCGGTTGGCCACCTCCCGGAAGTACGGCTCACGGGCCTCGGCGGTGAGGGGGAGGGTGCCGGACAGGAACTCCCGTGCCTCGACCTCCAGCGGCTGCACGGCTTCCCGCCCTTCCAACACCTCGCGCTTGAGCGCGTAGATCGCGTCCACCGCGTTGGTCCGACCCGGCGCGAAGATCCGCTCCTCCAGCTGCGCGATGTCGGTCGCCAACTCGTCGGACACCTCGTTGTAGCCGTCGGCCACCGCCCCGCCCACCGCGTAGGCCAGTGACTTGGCGCCGTGCCGCAGCAACCCGGGGTGGGCGGAGACGTTCGCCCACACCTCCGGGAAGGGGTCGCCCGCACCCTGGCGAACGGTCACCAGGAAGCGCTCGCCCAGGAACAGGGTGAGCTGCCCGGTCTCCACCTTCGAGGTGGGATCGTCGTACTGGAGCGTCTTGAGCAGCACGAACAGGATGCGGTCGTACAGCTGGTAGCGGGTGCGCTGGTGGGGCCGCAGGCTGGCCGCCACGGCCAGCGGCGGCAGGCCCACTTCCTCGGCCAGCTCGTGCATGTCCGAGGGCGACGGCTCCACCAGGCCGATCCAGACGAACGACGACTCGTCGGGCAACGACCGCAACCGGTCCAGGGCATCCGCCAGTCCGCCGACCTCGCGCCGCAGTTCACCCCCGGTGCAGACCGCGTACTCCACCACGAACACCACCTGCTCGTCCTCGTTCCTCGCCCACCGCGGCGGGCCTGGCCTGCTGCCATCCTCAACCAGAAGTCACCGCGGCGTCGGTCCGACCCGGCGCACCACCGCACCTCGGCCAGGCGCCCGGGCACCGGCGGTCCACTCTGGACAGTGTGTCGCCGTTTCCCACCGGGGCCGCGCCGGCCCGGCCCTGACCACGGGCGGGGTCCACGGGCGAGGTCGCGGAGCGCGCGGTGGCCGCGGCCGCACCGGTCGGTGCGGGAGCCCGCTACGCCACCCGGCGTGGAAGGCCGGGCACTCCTCGTCGTGATCGCGCTCCCGGCGCGGGTGTCCCGGAGCCCACCGGCGCGACCACCTCCGCCCCTGGCTCGGCCTGGGACAATGGCTGGACGGTAGGTGATCGACATGGGACGCTGCGTGCCCCGGTCTTGGTGCGCGAGGGGGTGTGGTGGAGTTTCAACTGCTTGGCCCGCTGGAGATACGGGGTGACCAGGGGCGGGCTCCGATCGCGGGCAACAGGTCAACCGCGCTGATCGTGGCGCTGCTGATGCGGCCGAACCGGGTGGTTCCGGTTGATCACCTGATCGAGTCGGCCTGGGGCGACGATCCGCCCAGACGGGTGTCCGCGTCCGTGCAGACCCGGATCTTCCAGCTCCGCAAGTCACTGGGTGAGGCCGAGGCCGACGGCGGGCGGCGGATCAGCACCACGCCAGCCGGCTACCTGCTCCGGGTGGATCCGGGTGAGCTGGACCTGGAGGTGTTCCGGGCGCGCCGGGCCGCGGCGCGCAAGGCCAACGGCATGGGTGCGCTCGACCAGGCCGCCACCGAGTTGCGCGCCGGCCTGGCCCTGTGGCGCGGTCCGGCCCTGGCCGGCGCCGAGGGCGAGTTCGCGCGCAAGGTCGCGGCCGGCCTGGACGAGGAACGCCTGGACGCGCTGGAGGAGCGGATCGAGGTGGACCTGGCGCGCGGCCAGGCCGGCGCCGTGCTCGCCGAACTCCAGGACCTGGTCGGTGCCCACCCCCGGCGGGAACGCCTGCACGGCCAGCTCATGCTCGCGCTGTACCGGACCGGGCGGCGGGACGAGGCGTTCCAGGCGTTCCGCGCGGCCGAGCAGATCCTGGTCGACGAGCTGGGCATCGAGCCAGGCCCCGAACTCCAGGAACTGCACCGGCGCCTGCTCGCCGACGACCCGGCACTCACCCAGCACCGGCCGGCGGTCACCGTCGAGAGCCGGTCCCGGCCAGTCCCCCACCAGCTGCCCGCCGACGTCTACCACTTCACCGGCCGCTCCGAGCACCTGAACGCGCTCGCCGCCGTGCTCGACCAGGCCGACGCCGACCACCCCGCCGAGCAGGGGGCCGCGGACCGGGCCGAGGCGTCCACCGCGGTGGTGATCACGGCGATCGACGGCACCGCCGGGGTCGGCAAGACCGCGTTGGCGGTGCACTTCGGCCACCGCATCGCGACGCGGTTCCCGGACGGCCAGCTCTACGTCAACCTCCGGGGCTTCGACCCGCAGCGGCCCCCGGTCCCGGCCACCGACGCGCTCGGCCAGTTCCTCCGCGCCCTGGACGTCGACCCCCACCAGGTGCCGCTCGAACTGGACGAGCAGGTCATGCTCTACCAGTCGATCACCAGCACCAAGCGGATGCTGGTGGTGCTGGACAACGCCGCCGACACCGACCAGGTGCGCCCGCTGCTGCCCAGCAGCCCGTCCTGCTTCACCCTGGTCACCAGCCGCAGCCGGCTCACCGACCTGGTCACCGACCACGACGCCCACCAGCTCACCCTGGGGCTGCTCACCCCCGAGGAGGCGATCGCGCTGCTGGTCCGGGTGCTGGGCAGGGAGCGGGTGGACGCCGAGCCCGAGGCCGCGGCCGAACTGGTCCGGCTGTGCGCGCGGCTGCCACTGGCCGTGTCCATCGCCGCGTCCAACCTGGCCGCCCGGCCCGACCGGTCGATCGCGGAGACGGTGTCCGCGCTGGCCGAGGGCAACCGGCTCGCCGCGCTGCAGACCGGCGACGACGAGCTGGCCGCCGTGCGGGCCGCCTTCGACCTGTCCTACCACGCCCTCAAACCCGACTCCCGGTACCTGTTCCGCTGCCTGGGGCTGGTCCCCGGGCCGGACTTCACCCCGGACGCGGCCGCCGCGCTCACCGGCCTGCCCGTGGCCGAGACCAGCACGTTCCTGCGCCACCTGGTCACCGTGCACCTGGTCGAGCAGCACGCGCCGGGCCGCTTCCGCCTGCACGACCTGCTGCGGCTGTACGCGCAGGACATGGCGCACGCCGAGGACGGCGACCACCAGTGCGACCGGGCGCAGCGGCGGCTGTTCGAGTGGTACCTGCACAGCGCGGACAACGCGGTGGGACTGGTCAGCCCCGAGTTCGCGCAGCTGTCCCGGCCCCCGGTCGAGCCCTCGGTCACCCCGGTCGGGTTCGCCACCGACACCGAGGCCGTGGCCTGGCTGGAGGCCGAACGCCCGAACCTGGTGACCGCGGCCCAGCACGCGGCCGGCTCCACCCCGCACCACGCGGTGGCCTGGCACCTCGCCGACGTCCTGCACGGCTTCGTCCGGCACCGCCGCTACCACGACGACTGGCGCACCGTGGCCAAGGCCGGCCTGGAGGCCGCCATCCGGGAGGGCGACCGGCAGGCCCAGGCGGCCATGCACCACAGCGTGTCCAGCGCGCACTGGAGCCGGGCCCAGTACCAGCTGGCCATCGACCACGAGGTCAGGGCGCTGGCGCTGAGCCGGGAGGTGGCCTGGCCGCAGGGCGAGGCGGTCTCGCTGAACTTCCTGGGCCACATCCACAAGGAACTCGGTGACACCGACCAGGCGGTGGACTACTACACCAGGGCGATCGCCATCAACCGGGCCAACGGGTTCCGGCAGGGCGAGACGCAGAACCTGTTCGCGCTGGGTGCGATGAGCTGGCAGCGCGGCCGGATCGAGCAGTCCATCGCCTACTACGAGCAGGCCCTGGTGATCGACCGGGAACTCGGCTCGACCCACCTGGAGCACTTCCACCTCGGCTGCCTGGGCAGCGCCGAGCGCGACTTCGGTGAGCACGCCAGGGCCGCCGAGCACCTGAGGCAGTCCCTGGCGTTCCAGCGCGAGACCGGCGCCCGCGACCTGGAGTCCTACCTGCTGGACGACCTGTCCGCGCTGTCCAGGGAGATCGGCCGGTTCCAGGACGCCTTCGACCAGGCCAGCGCGGCACTGGCGATCGCCGTCGACATCGACGACCTCGGCGCGCAGTCCGACGCGCACAACAGCGTGGCCCACGCCCACCTGTGCCTGGGCCGGCTGGCCGAGGCGGTCGAGCACTTCCAGACCAGCCTGCGCATCTGCCAGGACACCGGGTACGCCTACGGCGAGGCGCTGGCGCTGGCCGGGCTCGCCGTGGCCGAGCTGCGGTTGGGGCGGCTGGCCGAGGCGTCGACCCACGCGGACAAGGCGCTCGCGCTGACCCGGCGCACCGGCTACCGGCTGTTGGAGGGGCTCACCCTGACCCACCTGGCCGCCATCCACCTCGCCCGGGGTGAACTGGCCCAGGCCCGCGGCTTCGCCAGGCAGGCGCTGGCCATCCACGAGGAATCCGGCCACCGCCTCGACCGGGCCCGCACCCTGCGCGTTCTCGGGCAGGTGTGTGAGGCGACCGGGAACCCGACCGAGGCGGTCGCGCACTGGCGGCAGGCGCTGGCGCTGTTCGGGGACGTGCGCATCCCCGAGGCCGACGACGTCCGCGAGCGGCTCGCCGAGGCCGACCGAGGCTGACCCGGGGCCCTGCTCGACAAGGCGCGGCCGGCCGGGCAGCCTGGGGCGGTGTTCCTCGGAGTTGACATCGGCACGGGCTCGACCAAGGGCGTCGTGGTGGACGACGCGGGTGTGGTGCTGGCGCGTGCGGAGCGAGCCCACCAGACCTCCTCTCCCCGGCCCGGCTGGTTCGAGCACGACGCGGTCGCCGTGTGGTGGCAGGACTTCACCGCGGTGGTGGCCGAGCTGTCCCGGCGGGTCGACCTCGCCGGCGTGGCCGGTCTGGCCGTCTCCGGCATCGGCCCGTGCCTGCTCGCCGCCGACCAGGACGGCCGCCCGCTGCGCCCGGCGATCCTCTACGGCGTGGACACCAGGGCCACCCGGGAGATCGCCGAGCTGACCGACGAGTTCGGCGCGGACCAGGTGCTCGCGGTGGGCGGCTCTCCCCTGACCAGCCAGGCGGTCGGCCCGAAGCTGCGCTGGCTGCGCCGGCACGAACCCGAGGTGTGGCAGCGCACCCGCCGGCTGCTGATGGCCTCCAGCTACCTGGTCCACCGGTTGACCGGGGAGTACGTGCTCGACCACCACTCGGCCAGCCAGTGCACCCCCCTGTACGACCTGGCCGGCACCCGCTGGCACGAGCCGGCGCTGGAGCGGCTGGCCCCGGATCTCGCCGCGCCCCGGCTGGCCTGGCCCGGCGAGGTGGTGGGCACCGTGCACGCCGAGGCCGCCTCGGCCACCGGCCTGCCGGTGGGGCTGCCGGTGCTGGCCGGCACGATCGATGCCTGGGCCGAGGCCACCAGCGTGGGCGTGCGCGAGCCCGGCGACGTGATGGTCATGTACGGCTCGACCATGTTCCTGGTCGCGATGTGCCGGCACGCGCTGCGCCACCCCCGGCTGTGGGGCACGGTCGGGGTGCGGCCGGGCACCTACAGCCTGGCCGCGGGCATGGCCACCTCGGGCACGCTCACCGACTGGGTCCGCACGCTCACCGGCGCCTCGTACGCCGAGCTGCTGGCCGCGGCCGAGCAGGTGCCGCCCGGCGCGCGCGGCCTGCTGGTGCTGCCGTACTTCGCGGGCGAGCGCACTCCCCTGTTCGACCCGCACGCGCGCGGCGTGATCGCCGGCCTCACCCTGCACCACGGTCGCGGCGAGCTGTACCGGGCGGTGCTGGAGGCGACCGCGTTCGGGGTGCGGCACAACCTGGACACCATGCGCGAGGCCGGGGCCGAGCCGAACCGGCTGGTGGCCGTGGGCGGCGGCACCCGGGGCGGGCTGTGGCCGCGGATCGTGTCGGCCGTGCTCGGCCTGCCCCAGCAGGTCCCCACCGAGACCGTGGGCGCGGCCTACGGTGACGCCGTGCTGGCGGCGGACGCGGCCGGCGTGGACACCCGCGGGTGGAATGCGACCAGCTCGGTGGTCGAGCCGGACCCGGACTGGCAGGCGCACTACGCCCGGCGCTACCCCGACTACCTCGACCTCTACCCGCGCACCAGGGACACCGTGCACACCCTGGCCGAGGCGCAGCTGGCCGACGAGCGGCTGTCCCACCCCTGACCGGGTCCGCGCGAACGGGACGCCAACCGGTCAGGGGTGGCGGAGCGGCCGGGTGTTCGGTTAGCTCCCCCCATGAGCTGGCGAACGAGCAGAGCCTGGCCGGTCCGCGTCCTCGCCGTGCTGGCGGCACTGCTCGCGCTGGTCACGACGGCACCAGCGGGCACGGCGGCACCAGCCGGCACGGCGGCGCCGGCGCGGAGCTGTCAGCCGGGGCCGGGCCGGCACGTCATGGTGGCCGCGGCCAACCCCGCCGCGGTGCTGGCCGGCTGCCAGGTGCTGCTCGCCGGCGGCTCGGCCGTGGACGCGGCCGTCGCCGTGCAGGCCGTCCTCGCGGTCGTGGAGCCGCAGTCCTCCGGCCTCGGCGGCGGGTCGCTGCTCACCCACTACGACGCCGCCACCCGGACCACCCGGGTCTACGACGGGCTGGCCGAGTCGGGCCGGCGGGTCACCGCCGGGCTGGGCGTGCCGACCGCGTGGGAACAGCGGCGCTACGGCGTCGCCGAGTTCGACAGCGGCGTGGACCACTCGGCGCGGGCGGTGGGCGTGCCCGGCACCCTGGCCGCGCTGGAGTTGGCCCACCGCGAGCACGGCAGCCGGCCGTGGCGGTCGCTGTTCGACACCGCCATCACCCTGGCCGACGCGGGCTTCCCCGTGGCGCCCTACCTGCACGACGTGCTGGCCAACGCCAGCACGGTCACCCCCAGCTGCGCCTATCCCGACCTGCGGGCGCTGTTCTGCGACGGGGACCAGCCCAAGCCGGTGGGCGCGCGGGTGCGCAACCCGGAGCTGGCCGGGGTGCTGCGGGAGGTGCGGGACGGTGGTGCCGCCGCCTTCTACTCACCCACCGGTGACATCGCGCCGGCCATCGTCCGCCGGTTGCACGCCGGCGCGTTCGACGCGACCGCGGACGAGCACGGTCCTGCCGTGATTCCCAGCCTGCTGACCGTGGCCGACTTCGCCGCCTACCGCGCGGTGCGGCGCGACCCGGTGTGCACCGCCGTGCTGGCGCACACCCTGTGCACCGCGCCGCCCCCGGCCACCGGCGGGCTGACGCTGACCGCCCTGCTCGCCATGGCACAGGCACGGGGCGTCACCGGCTTCGCGCCGGACTCGGCCGAGTACGCGCACCTGGTGGTGGAGGCGAGCCGGCTGGCCGGGGTGGACTCCCGGGCCCACGTCGGCGACCCGGACGTGGAGCCGGTTCCGGTCGCCGGGCTGACCGACCCCGGTTACCTGGCCGCCCGCGCGGCGCTGATCAGCCCCGACTCCGCCAACCACCCCGTGCTGCCCGGCCACCCGGACGGCGCGCCCGCGCGGGTGGCCGTGGACGCGGCCGGCGGCGGCGACACCACCAGTCAGATCAGCGTGGTCGACGCCAGGGGCGACGCGCTGGCCATGACCACCACGGTGAACCTCAACTTCGGGTCCCGGGTGCTGGCCAGGGGCATCGTGCTGAACAACGTGGCCACGAACTTCAGCGCCGAGGGCGCCGAGGTGAACGCGATGGCGCCGACCAAGCGGCCGCGCACCTCCATCGCCCCCACCATCGTGTTCGACCGGGCGGGTCAGCCGCGCCTGGTCGTCGGCGCCGCCGGTGGTGGCCCCATCCCCGACTACGTGGCCCAGACCGTGCTCGGCGTGCTCGGCTACGGCCGGAGTCCGCTCGCCGCGATCAGCGCCCCGCACGTCAGCGGGCAGACCAGGGTGGCCGACTGCGGCGGCAGCGCGGACGTGGCCTCGGACGTGGAGGCCGGCACCGGGCTGACCCAGCCGCTGCTGGCCGCGCTCACCGCTCGGAACCACCCGTGCGCGCGGGCCGTGCCGCTGCGCAGCGGCCTGGCCGCGGTCGAGGTGACCGGGCAGACCCTGCTCGGCGCGGCCGACCCCCGCCGCGACGGCACCGCCCTCGGCGGGTAGCGGGTCCGGGCGGAGACGGGGTCAGACGGGGTCAGCCCGCGTCGAGCAGGTGGGCCAGCTGCTGCGCGTTGGTCTGGGCGTAGTCGCGGTAGCAGTTGTTCATCAGCACGTGGGTGGTGGCGGCGTTCTCGGCGAGTTCCCGGATCCTCGGCGCCCACTCGGCCAGTTCCGCGCCGCTGTAGCGGTAGCCGAACCTGCGGTGGATGTCGTGGCTGGTCCACTCCGCGGAGTGGCCGTGGAACCGGACCACGGCCAGCTCGGCGGTGGCGGCCAGCACCGGCGGGATGGAGGTGGGGTGGCCCTGCGGCATGTCCACGCTGACGTAGGGCAACCCGTGGTCGCTGAGGAAGTCCAGTGTCTCGTGCTGGTTGCGCTCGCTCATCCAGGTGTGGTTGCGGAACTCCACGCACACCGGTACCGGGTCGCACCGCCGCTGACAGTCCACAATGTACTTCTTGTGCTGCCCGCTGATCGGGAACCACTGCGGGAACTGCAGCAGGATCGCGCCGAGTTTGCCCGCCTCCGCCAGTGGGCGCAGCGCGGACAGGAACCGCCGCCACAGCTCATCGACCACGGTCGGCGCCACGTCGCGCAGGTAGAGGTTGCGGCCCCGGTCGGACTCGGCGCGGTCCGGCCGCAACTCCACCGGCAGCGCGGACGGCTTGGTGGGGTGGTGGGTGAACAGCGAGAAGGCCTTGATGTTGAAGGTGAACCGCGGTGGGGTCCGCTCCGCCCACAGCCGGGCGGTGTGCTCGGCCGGCGGGGCGTAGTAGGTGGAGTCGACCTCCACGAGCGGGAACTGGCTGGCGTAGTAGGCCAGCCGGTCGGCCGGGGACTTCACCCCGGCCGGGTACCACCCCGACTCCACCAGGGTGCGGTCGGTCCACGAGGCCGTGCCGACCAGCACCTCACCCATGGCACGCGGCGGCCGACCTCATCGCGACCTGCCCGGCAGGAACTCCCGCATCTTGACCTTGGCGCCCTCCACCACCATGTGCCACGCCTCGGGGTCGCCCTTGAGCACCGCCTCGGCCGCGGACTTGACCTGCTCGAAGGTGGCGTGCGGCGGGATCGGCGGCACCTCGGGGTCGCAGCGCACGTCCAGCACGGCCGGCCGGTCGGCGTTGAGCGCCTCGTCCCAGGCCGCCCCGAGCTGGTCGGCGCTGTCCACGGCGATCCCGGTCAGGCCGAGGCTCCTGGCGAACTCGGCGTAGTTGACGTCGGGCAGCACCTGGGACTCCTCGAACTTCGGCGCCCCGCCCATGGCCCGCAGCTCCCAGGTCACCTGGTTGAGGTCGTTGTTGTGCAGCACGCACACCACGCAGCGCGGATCCGTCCACAGTGCCTGGTAGCGGGTCATGGTGATCAGCTCGGCCAGGCCGTTCATCTGCATGGCTCCGTCGCCGACCAGGGCCACCACCGGCCGGTTCGGGTGGGCGAACTTGGCACCGATCGCGTACGGCACGCCCGGCCCCATGGTGGCCAGGGTCCCGGACAGCGAGCCGCGCATCTGGCCGCGCATCTTCAGGTGACGCGCGTACCAGTTGGCCGCCGAACCCGAGTCGGCCGTGACGATGGCGTTGTCCGGGATGCGCGCGGACAGCTCCCACACGATCCGCATGGGGTTGACCGGGTTGGCCTCCACCATGGCCTGTTTCTCCATTGTGGACCACCAGGCGGCCACGTTGCTCTCGACGCGTTCCCGCCACGAGCGGTCGGTCTTGCGGTGCACCAGCGGCAGCAGCGCGCGCACCGTCGCCCCGGCGTCCCCGACCAGGTTCACCTCGGTGGGATAGCGCATGCCGATGAAGCTGCCGTCCACGTCGATCTGCACGCCCCGCGCCTTGCCGAACTCCGGGAGGAACTGGGAGTAGGGGAAGTTCGAGCCGATGATCAGCAGGGTGTCGCACCCCACCATCAGCTCCCAGCTGGGCCGGGTGCCCAGCAGCCCGATCGCACCGGTCACGTACGGCAGGTCGTCGGGCAGCACGTCCTTGCCCAGCAACGCCTTGGCCACGCCCGCACCGGTCAGCTCGGCCAGCTGCCTGACCTCGTCGGCCGCGCCCCTGGCGCCCTGCCCCACCAGGATGGCCACCCGGCTGCCCGCGTTGATCACGTCGGCCGCCCGCCGGATCTCCTCCTCGGCCGGCACGGACGTGGACCACGGGTGGCTCGGCGGGCTGGACGGCACGTGCTTGAACGTGTGCTGCGGCGGCTTGTAGGGCTCCTCCTGCAGGTCGTTGGGGATGATCAGCGCGGTGGGCGCGCGCCGGGCCTCGGCGGTGCGGATGGCCCGGTCCAGCGCGTTGGGCAGCTGCTCGGCCACGTCGACCTCGACCAGGTACTCGCTGGCCACGTCCTTGAACAGCGCCTTGAGGTCGACCTCCTGCTGGTAGCTGCCGCCGATGGCGGTGCGGGCGGTCTGACCGACGATGGCCACCACGGGCACGTGGTCGAGCTTGGCGTCGTAGAGCCCGTTGAGCAGGTGGATGGCGCCCGGCCCCGAGGTGGCCATGCACACGCCGACCCTGCCGCTGAACTTCGCGTAGCCGACCGCCTCGAACGCGGCCATCTCCTCGTGCCTGGCCTGCACGAACCTGGGCTTGTTGTGCGCCTTGCCGAACGCGGCCACCAGACCGTTGATGCCGTCCCCGGGATAGGCGAAGACCTGTTGCACCTGCCAGTCGCGCAGCCGCTGGAGAACGTAGTCGGCGACGGTTTCGGCCATGTTTTCCTCCCAGGTTCCTCGGGCACTCCAGTGACGGGCTACCCAGCGTCGGCGGCGCCGACACCTCACCACCGTCGGCGGCGCCGACCGCCTCGACACCTCACCAGCGCCGCGGGAGGCGGCATGGTCACTGCGTTCCCGGCACCCACCGGAGCCGGCCAGCTCGCCGGGCTGGCCGAGGCGCTGCGCGCGCGGGTGCGCGGCGAGGTCCGGTTCGACCGGGGCACGCTGGCCGCCTACGCGACCGACGCGTCGAACTACCGACGGGTGCCGCTCGGCGTGGTGCTGCCGGTCTCGGTGGACGACGCGCACCAGGCCGTGGCGGTGTGCCGGGAGCACGACGTGCCCGTGCTCTCCCGGGGCGGCGGGACCAGCCTGGCGGGCCAGTGCTGCAACACCGCGGTCGTGCTGGACTGGTCCAAGTACTGCCACCGGCTGGACTCGGTGGACGTGGCGGCCCGCACCGCCGTGGTCGAGCCGGGCATCGGCCTGGACGCGCTCAACGACCGGCTGGCCCGCCACGGGCTGATGGTGGGGCCAAGGCCGGCCAGCCACGCCAGCTGCACGCTGGGCGGGATGATCGGCAACAACTCCTGCGGCGCCACCGCGCAGGCCTACGGCAAGATGGTCGACTCGGTGCAGCGCCTGGAGGTGCTCACTTACGACGGGCTGCGCCTGTGGGTCGGTGCGACCGATGACGCGCACTACCAGCGGGTGCTGGCCGGGGGTGGCCGCGCGGCCGAGATGTACCAGCGGCTGCGGCGGCTGCGGGACCACCACCTGGCCGACATCCGGACCGGCTTCCCGGCCATCCCGCGCCGCGTGTCCGGCTACAACCTGGACGAACTGCTGCCCGAGCGGCACTTCCACCTCGCGCGTGCCCTGGTGGGCAGCGAGGGCACGCTGGTGACCGTGCTGCGGGCGGAGATCAGCCTGGTGCCTCGGCCGGCCGCCACCGCACTGGTGGTGCTGGGCTTTCCCGACGTGTTCCGGGCCGCCGACGCCGTGCCCGCGGTGCTGCCGCACCGGCCCGTGGCGGTGGAGGGACTGGACAGCCGGCTGCTGCGCCTGGGTGGCCAGCTGACCGCGCCGGTCGTCGGCGAGCTGCCCGAGGGCGGGGGCTGGCTGATGGTGGAGTTCGCCGGCGACTCACCGGACGAGGCGGCCCAGCGCGCGGCCCGGCTGTGCCGGGAACTGCGGCGCCTGCCCGCGCCGCCCGGTGCCGTCGTGCTGGACCCGGCGAGCCGGGATCGGCTGTGGCGGGCCAGGGAGACGGGCCTCGGCCTGACCGCCTACCCGCCCGAGGGCCCGGCCACCCACGAGGGGTGGGAGGACGCCGCGGTCGCGCCCGACCGGCTCGGCGCGTACCTGCGTGAGTTCGCCGCCCTGCTGGACGGCTACGGCTACGGCGCCACCGCGCTGTACGGCCACTTCGGCCAGGGGTGCGTGCACAGCCGCATCCCCTTCGACCTCGCCTCGGCGTCGGGCATCGCCACCTACCGGCGATTCGTCACCGAGAGCGCCGCGCTGGTGGTCGCCCACGGCGGGTCGCTGTCCGGTGAGCACGGCGACGGCCAGGCCCGGTCGGAGCTGCTGCCGCTGATGTTCCCCGACCGGATCATCCAGGCGTTCGGCGAGGTCAAGGCGGTGTTCGATCCGGATGACCGGATGAACCCCGGTAGGGTGGTGCGGCCGCGCCGGTTGGACGAGGACCTGCGGGAGGCGCCCGTTTCCCGGCCGTGGGAGCCCCGCACGTTCTTCGCCTACCGCCAGCACGGGCACCGCTTCGGCGCGGCCGCGGCGCGCTGCGTGGGCGTGGGCAGGTGCCGGGGGCACGGCAGCGGCGTGATGTGCCCGAGCTACCGGGTCACCGGTGAGGAGGAGCACTCCACCCGGGGCCGCGCCCGCCTGCTGGACGAGATGCTGCGCGGTGAGGTCATCACCGACGGGTGGCGGTCCACGGCCGTGCGCGACGCCCTGGACCTGTGCCTGGCCTGCAAGGGGTGCCGCAGCGACTGTCCGGTCACCGTGGACATGGCCACCTACAAGGCGGAGTTCCTGGCCCACCACTACGCCGGTCGGCTCCGGCCGCGCTCGCACTACTCGCTGGGCTGGGTGCCGGTGTGGGCCCGCCTGGCCGAGGCGGCCCCGAGGGCGGTCAACGCGCTCACCCACGCGCCCGGGCTGGCCCACCTGGTCAAGGCGGCCGCCGGCGTCGCCGCACAGCGCACCCTGCCCCGGTTCGCCACGCAGCCGTTCACCACCTGGTTCGGCGCCCAGGGCTGCCGGGACGTCCCGAGCGGACCGGGTCGGGCGGAGGTCGTGCTGTGGCCGGACACCTTCACCAACCACTTCCAACCCGAGGTGGGCCGGGCCGCGGTCGCGGTGCTGGCCGACGCCGGGTTCGCCGTCACCGTTCCCGGGCCGAGCGTCTGCTGTGGACTGACCTGGATCTCCACCGGCCAGCTGCGCGTGGCCCGCCAGGCCCTCCGGCGCGCGCTGCGGGTGCTGCGCCCCCAGTTGCGCCGCGGGGTCCCGGTCGTGGTGCTGGAGCCGAGCTGCGCGGCGGTGTTCCGCGCCGACCTGCCGGAGCTGCTGCCCGACGACGCGGACGCCGACCGGCTGGCCCGGCAGACCCGCACCCTGGCCGAGGTGCTGCGGGAGCGCGCCCCGGACTGGCGGCCCGCACCGCTGAACCGGCACGCCATCGCCCAGCCGCACTGCCACCAGCACGCCGTGCTCGGTTTCCAGGCCGACGTGGCCCTGCTCACCGCGTGCGGGGTGGCCGTGGACGTGCTCGACGCGGGCTGCTGCGGGCTGGCCGGCAACTTCGGGTTCGAGCAGGGCCACTACGAGGTGTCCATGGCGTGCGCCGAGGATCGGCTGCTGCCCCGGCTGCGCCAGGCGGACCAGCACGACCTGGTGCTGGCCGACGGCTTCAGCTGCCGCACCCAGATCGAGCACGCCGGCATCGGCCGGACACCGCTGCACCTGGCGCAGGTGCTCGCCGCCGCGCTGGCTGGACAGCGCTGAACCCGGCCCCGGCCACTGTGGACGGTGTGCCCGCCGGGTGGAACAGCCGAGAACGCCCCCGGCTCCACCGCGGTGCCGCTCGGCGGTGGAGCCGGGGGCGAGGGCCGGAGGGCCGCTGCCCGCTTCCGGTCAGTGGGCGTGCACGGAGCGGCGCTGGTCCGCGTGCACTCCCTCGGCGATCTCCTCGACCATCTTGGCGCAGAAGGCGTCGAGGTCGTCGGGTTTGCGGCTGGTCACCAGCCCCTTGTCGGTGACGACTTCCCGGTCCACCCAGTTGGCGCCGGCGTTGCGCAGATCCGTCCGCAGGCTCGGCCACGAGGTCAGGGTGCGGTCCCGGACCACGTCCGCCTCGACCAGCGTCCACGGCGCGTGGCAGATCGCGGCCACCGGCTTGCCCGCCTTGAAGAAGCTCCTGGCGAACTCCACCGCCTGGGGATCGGTGCGCAGGAAGTCGGGGTTAGCCACCCCACCCGGCAGCACCAGGGCGTCGTAGGAGTCGGGGTCGGCCTGGCCGACCGTGGCGTCCACGCGGCGCTGGTCGCCCTTGTCGAGGTGGTTGAACGCCTGGATGGTGCCCTCCTTGAGGGACACCAGCTCGGGCTGGCCGCCGGCCTCCCGCACGGCCTGCCAGGGCCGGTCGAGTTCGACCTGCTCGACTCCGTCGGCCGCGAGGAACGCGACGCGCTTGCCGTCAATGCGTCCTGCCATTGCTCCTCTCCATCCTCTCCTCGGACATCCGCCCGTTGGTTGTCCGGCAGCCCCCCGGTTCAAACCTCGGCCCGACCGACCACCACGACACCGGCCCGACGGGCGGCGGTCAGACCGCGGCGACCTGGCCGGCGCACAGTCGCTCCAGGTCGGCCACGGCGGCCTGGATCGGCGGCAGCGCGAGCATCTGCCGCTGGGCCTGGCGCGCCCGTGCCGTGACCGAGGCGTCCGCCAGCAGCCGGGTGCAGGTGCGTGCGATCTCCTCGGCGCTGGCCTCGGCCACGCGGGCGCCCAACCCGAGTTCCTGCACCCGGTCGGCGTTGTGCGGCTGGTCACCGAACTGCGGCAGCACCGCCATGGGCACGCCAGCGCCCACGGATTCGCGGACGCTGTTGTAGCCGCCGTGGGTCAGGAACAACTGCGCGCACTGCAACAGCAGGGGCTGCGGGAACCGGTCCACCAGCCGGACGTTGTCCCCGACCAGCTCCTCGGGCACGGGGAAGCCCGCGGTGGCCACCACGGCCGTGCAGTCCACAGCGGACAGTCCGGCGACGATCGCGGCCATGGTCCGCTCGGTGTTGAAAAGGCCGGCCAACTGGGGTGGCAGCTGATCAACGCCGAGGTTGAGGCTCTGGACCAGGGGCAGGGCGGTGCCGATGGCCGCGATCACCAGTGGGCGGTCGGCCGGCAGTTCGGCCAGCCACTCGGGCAGCACCTCATCCCGCGCCACCGTGGCCGGCTGGCGGTAGGCGAACGGCTCCGGGTGCGGGTCCACGGCGAAGGAGAAGCGCGGCGGCATGCAGTCGATCCGGCCGTACCGGTAGATCGAGTACGGGTCGTCGCTGGTCGGCAGCCCCACCTCGGCCCGGCGCTCGTTGAGCGCCGGCAGCACGAGCGCGGGGTCGACGGCGTTCCCCATTCCCGACGGCACCGACAGGTGCGGAATCCCGAGTGTCTCGGCGACCAGGGAGACGGCCAGTTCACCGCCGTCCCGCAGCACCAGATCCGGGCCGAACTCCTGCGCGAGCGGCAGTAACAACCGGTAGTTCTCGGTGACCTGGGGGCCGGCCACCATCATCACGGCCATCTGCCTCATGTCGAAGCTGGCGGGATCGAAATCCGGTGGCACGGGACTACCGCCCTGCTCCATCCGGTGCCGCAGCTGTTCCACCATGTCGGGAATGACGCTGCGCACCCGCACGGGTTCGTTCGCGAAAACCGACTCCAACGCCGAGGGCGCGGCCACCAGAACCTCGTGTCCCGCCTCGGCGAGGGCCCGGGCCAGTGGAAGCATCGCCCTGGCGTGCGAGGGCGATCCCGTGACGCTGCACAAAACACGCACAGTCAAGAACCTTTCATTCCGGATCGATGTGACGGCTGCTCGTGATCTTCCCGCCACGCTGCGGGCGGACGGTGGGAGTGGTCGGCGGTCGGCCTGGTCGCGCCCGGCACCGGCCGCCCCGGCCACGGTGGTGGTTCAGGCGGGCACCCGCACCGACGACGCCGGCACGACCGGCTGGTTACCCAGGCCGTGCCAGGACAGGCCGGCACGGGACAGCACGTCCGGGTCGAGGTGGTTGCGCGTGTCGACCACGACGCGCCCGGCCAGCAGGTTGGCCATCCTGCCCCAGTCCAGCGCGCGGAACTCGGGCCACTCGGTGAGCAGCACCAGGCCGGCGGCGCCCTCCGCCACCGCGTACGGCTCGTCGAGCAGGCGCACGACCTCGGTGAGTTCCGCCTGGTGCACGGACAGCGCCGGGTCGTAGGCGACCAGTTCGGCGCCCTGTTCGCGCAGCAGGGTGGCGACGGCGAGCGCGGGTGAGTCGCGCAGGTCGTTGGTGCCGGCCTTGAAGGTCAGGCCCAGCAGGCCGAGCCGCACACCCCGCAGCGAGCCGTGCGGCCCGACGCAGGCGTGCGCGATCTTGTCCACCATGCGTTCCCGCTGGCGCGCGTTGCTGTCGGTGGTCGCGCGCAGCAGGGTGAAGTCGAAGCCAACCGACTCGGCGACCTGCAACAGCGCCTGGGTGTCCTTGGGCAGGCAGGACCCGCCCCAGCCGGGTCCCGGTTGCAGGAACGCCTGGCCGATCCGGCGGTCGTAGCCCATCCCCTCGGTGACGTCACCGATGTTCGCCCCGACCCGCTCGCACAGCTCGGCCATGGCGTTGACGTAGGACAGCTTGGTGGCCAGGAAGCAGTTGGCCGCGTACTTGACCAGTTCGGCGCTGGCCGCGTCGGTGAGCACGGTCGGCGCGCCCAGCCGGGCGTAGAGCGCGGCGACCCGTTCGGCGGCGGCCGGGGACTGGGCGCCGACCACGATCCGGTCCGGGTTGAGGAAGTCGTGCACGGCCGAGCCCTCCCGGAGGAACTCGGGGTTGCTCACCACGGACACGTCCGGCCGGCCGATCAGCTCCGCCACGCGCTCGGCCGTGCCCACCGGCACGGTGGACTTGTTGACCAGCACGCATCCCGGGGGCAGGAGGTCGCGCACCTCTTCGACGACCGACTCCACCGCGGCCAGGTCGGCCGCCCCGCCCTCGCCCATCGGGGTCGGCACGCACAGGAACACCACGTCCGCGTCGCGGACCGCGTTGGCGGCGCCGAGCACGAACCCCAGCCGGCCGGCGGCAAGGCCCTCGCGGACCAGTTCCGCGAGGCCGGGTTCGAGAATTCGCACCTCGCCCCGGGAGAGCTGCTCCACCTTTCTGGCATCCACGTCCGCGCACAGCACGCGGTGCCCCAGTGAGGACAGGCAGGCGCCCGTGGTCAACCCGACGTATCCGGTGCCGATCACGGCGATGTCATACCGGTACACGCGGTCACCCCGTTCCTTTCGATTTGTCCATCAGCCCAACAACCACACCGGCTTCGAGAATGTCCGCGACCGCGACCGGAAAACGCGACGGAAATCCGGCAGCCGCCCCGCCGAGAACACACCCGATTCCGGGTCGTGCAGATCAAGGAGAAACGTTCAGCGCATCGGCGCGGCTGTCGTCGGCACTGACCGCCTGCCCCGACCGCTGCCACTCCGGTCCCGACGGCCGGTGGAACACGTGCGGTGGCCGTGGAGACAGCGACGACGTCAAGGTGAGACCCTTCCCGTCCGCGTGACCTGCCAGGTTGCCCCAGGCCAGGCGGTGCGGTCGGATGAAGTCAACGGTGGATTACTTATCCGACGGTAGCGAGTTGCGGAGAGTCAAGTCAACACAGGATTACTTAGGCGGTGATCGGGTTGAACCCCCTGGATCGAAGCAAGCCCACGACTGGATGTCCTGCCCACGACGCGGCGCCCACACCGGCCGAACCGGCCGTGACCAGCGCGCCACGCCGCAAACGTGACGCCGCCGCGACCCGGTCAGCGCTGCTGGCCGCCGCGACACTGCGGTTCGCGCAAGATGGTTATGATCACACCAGCGTTCGGGACATCGCTGCCGACGTCGGGGTGAACCAGGCACTGGTCTACCGCTACTTCGGTTCCAAGGACGCACTGTTCGAGGAAGTCGCCGCCCACTCGGCAGGCATCGCCAGCTTCCTGTCCGCACCGCTGGACGCCGTCGCCGACCGCATGCTGCGACACCTCTTCCAGAACGAGCGCCGCCCGGACGGCAGCGCCCTGCTGGCCATGCTCCAGTCCGCCAGCCACGACGAGACCCGCCAGCGGCTGCGCGAGCTGATCCGCCAGGACTTCACCGACACGTTCGCCACCCGGCTCGCCGGCCCCGAACCGGAACTGCGCGCGGAGCTGCTGGCCGCCTGGCTGATCGGGATCGGGTTCCTGCGCTCGGTCGTCGGCACGCCCGCGCTCTGCTCGGCCACGGCCGAACAGGCCGACCGATGCGTCCGGCGGGTAACCGCGGCCCTGCTGTACGACCACGACTGACCCCGGTCGACGCCGACGCCCCGGACGCCCGCCCGCCCGGCGGGCCCGGCCCAGCACCGACACCGGTCACGTCAGCGGGAATCGCCGATCGAGTTCATCACCGCGAACCGCAGGGGAAGCGACCGGCGAAACGCTTCCCCGCCTCGACGCGCACGGAACTCACGCAGCCCGGACAACAAATTCAGTCGCACCCTGAATTGCGCCGAACGGCGGGCCCACCGTCCGACGGCCACGACTATTCTGCGAATTGTTCATCCGGACGGCGGTGCCGCACACCTGCCGAGCACCGCCTCTTTCCGTTGGACCAATGAGCACTGCACTCGGTTCTCCTGTTCGGATCCGCTTTTCCGGACTTTCCCGACACCTCGTGGAGCAACTCGATGCGTCGAAGACTTGTGGTTCACGTCGCCAGCACCGCGCTGTTCGCCGCCACGGTGCTGGCCGCCGGCCTGCCCGCGACCGCCGCTCCGGCCGCGACCGAGTCCGCCCCGGCCGCCACCGCGCCCAGGAGCACCACCCCCACGATCACCGCCGCCCTGGCCGGTGCCATGCAGCGCGACCTGGGCCTGACCCGGGCCCAGGTGGACCAGCGGCTGGCCCAGGAGGCCGCCGCGACCCAGGCGGAGCACATCGCCGAGCAGGCCCTGGGCGCCGGCTACGCCGGTTCCTGGTTCGACGCGGCCAGCGGACGGCTGGTCGTCCACACGACCGGGACGGCCAGCACGGCCAAGGCCGGCGGGCTGCGCGGGGTCGACGTGGAGATCAGGACCGCCGAGCACAGCCTGGCCGAGTTGACCGGCGTGAAGAACGCGATCGACGCGCTGGCCGGCCGGGCCGCGCCGGCCGGGGTGAACGGCTGGTACGTGGACGTGCCGAGCAACAGCGTGGTGCTCTCGGTCAACCCCACCAAGGCCGATGCCGCCACCACCGACTTCGTCGCCAGGGCGGTCGCGCTGTCCGGCGGCAGCGCGCGGGTGACCGAGTCCGCCGACTCGCCCCGCACCTACGCCGACATCGTCGGCGCCTACCCGTACTTCATCAACAACTCCTCCCGGTGCTCGATCGGGTTCGCCGTGTCCACCGGGTTCGTCTCGGCCGGGCACTGCGGCGCGGTCGGGGACAGCGCCACCGACGTCGAGGACGCGGCACTGGGCACGTTCGCGGGCTCGGTGTTCCCCGGCGCCGGCGACTACTCCTACGTGCGGGCCGCGGCCGGCGCCAGCCCGTACGGCTACGTCTACGGCTACGACGGGTACTACTACTACGTCTACGGCTCGGCCGAGGCGGTGGTGGGCGCGTCCATCTGCCGCTCCGGCGCCACCACCGGCATGTGGTGCGGCACGGTGCAGGCCAAGGACCAGACGGTCAACTACGCCCAGGGGGCGGTCACCGGACTGACCCAGACGAACGTGTGCGCGGAACCGGGTGACTCCGGGGGCTCCTGGATCAGCGCCAACCAGGCTCAGGGCGTGACCTCTGGCGGCTCGGGCAACTGCACCTCCGGTGGGACCACCTTCTTCCAGCCGGTCAACGAGATCCTCTCCGCCTACGGCCTCACCCTGCTGACCACCGGCTGATCCGCACGGCGGGCGATTGCCGCCGGCCCCGCGACGACAACTACCCTCCACTGTGGTCGATTCCAGCCACAGTGGAGGGTGCGACATGGACACACCGCGACTCGGGCCGGCGCACCAGGCGCTGACCGCCCTGGTCGGTCGTTGGGCCGGCGAGGAGGAACTGGCCGCCTCACCGTGGGCGGCGGCGACCACCGCCACCGCCGAGGTCAGCTACCGCGTCGGGCTGAACGGGTTCGCCGTGATCCAGGAGTACCAGCAGCGCCGCTCCGACGGGGGCGGCCTGGTCGGCCACGGGGTGTTCACCGTCGACCCGACCACCGGCGACACGCTCTGGTACGGCTTCGACAGCTACGGCTACCCGCCGGACGCGCCGGCCAGGGGCGGCTGGCAGGAGGACAGCCTGATCCTCACCAAGACCACCCCACGCGGCGTGGCCAAGCACGTGTTCACCCTGTCCGACGACCACCTGCGCCACCACATCGACATCCGCATGGGCGATTCCGCCGAGTTCGTCCCGTTCATGCGGGCCAGCTACGGCCGCGTGGGCTGAACCCCACCGCTGGCGCGGCCGAGAACCGGCGGGTTTCCCTCCGGCGACGCTGGGTAGCCCAGGGCAGGCAATGCCAGGCGGGCCGGTGTCCGGGCGCGGCGCCGTCGGTCGCGGCAGCGGCGCCGGCCCCGGAGAGGAGGGCTGCGGAATGGCCGAGACCGTGGACGACGTCGACGAGCTGTGGGACGAGTTCCACCGGGTGGTGAACATGTCCTCGCACGAACTGGAGGACTGGCTGCGGACCCAGTCGGCCGCCCCGGACACCGAGGCGTTCCCCGACGAGGCCGGCAGCCCCACCGGCCAGCAGGTGCTGCACATCCTCGGCAAGCGCAAGACCGACCTCAACCCGGGCGACCTGCACGTGATGCGCAAGGTCGTCGACCGGGTGCGCGCGGAGCGGCGGGACGACCTCGAACCCACCGCCGGCCAGGCCCACTGGCGGCACCGGCTGATGTCGCTGGGCCACGACCCGTTGAAGGCACCGCGCTGAGTGGGAGACCGAGAGGAGTGCTGTCGTGTCGGTACTACCCGAGGACCGCGAGGGCATCCTGACCAAACGCGCCTTCGCCCACGTGGCCACGATCGGCCCGAACGGCGAACCCCAGTCGAGTCCGGTGTGGATCGACTGGGACGGCGAGTTCCTCAAGTTCAGCCAGACGACCGGTCGGCAGAAGTACCGCAACCTCAAGCGGGACAACAGGATCGCCATCTCCGTGCACGACCCGGACGAGCCGCACCGCTACCTGGAGGTGCGGGGCCGGGTTGACCGGATCGAGGACGACGCCGACAACGCGTTCATCAACAAGATGACCAAGAAGTACCTCAACGAGGACGTGTACCCCTGGGCCCAGCCGGGCGAACACCGGGTCGTCGTCCACGTGCGACCGGAGCACACCAGCAAGCAGTGAGCGGGAGCGGTCCGGTGCCGGTGTCCGCCTCGGGCACCGGCACCCCCACCCGCCTCGCGGATCACCTGCCCCGGGGATCGCCGCTGCTGCCGCGCTCGTCCTCCTGCATGGTGGCGGCCAGCACCTCGGAGGGTGCCGCCGGGCCCATCCGCTCCCGCCGTCCCCACCCCACGTGCGACTCCACCCGCATCTGCTCGGCCATGTGCGGGTAGTGCAGCTCGAACGCCGGCCGCTCGGAGCGGATCCGGGGCAGCTCGGTGAAGTTGTGCCTCGGCGGCGGACAGGACGTGGCCCACTCCAGCGAGTTGCCCGCCCCCCAGGGATCGTCCACACCGGCCAGCTCACCGAACCGGTAGCTGCGCACGACGTTCCAGATGAACGGCAGCGTGGACGCGCCCAGCACGTACGAGCCGACCGTGGAGATGGTGTTCAGCGCGGTGAACCCGTCGGTGGGCAGGTAGTCGACGTAGCGCCGGGGCATCCCCTCGTTGCCCAGCCAGTGCTGCACCAGGAACGTGCCGTGGAAGCCCAGGAACGTCAGCCAGAAGTGCAGCTTGCCCAGTGGCTCGTCCATCATCCGGCCGGTGATCTTGGGAAACCAGAAGTAGATCCCGGAGAACGTGGCGAACACGATCGTGCCGAACAGCACGTAGTGGAAGTGCGCCACCACGAAGTAGGTGTCGGTGACGTGGAAGTCCAGCGGCGGTGAGGCGAGCAGGATCCCGGTCAGCCCGCCGAGCAGGAAGGTGACCAGGAAGCCCAGCGCCCACAGCATGGGCGTCTCGAACGTCAACTGCCCCTTCCACATCGTGCCGATCCAGTTGAAGAACTTGATGCCGGTGGGCACCGCGATGAGGAAGGTCATGAACGAGAAGAACGGCAGCAGCACCGCGCCGGTGGCGAACATGTGGTGCGCCCACACCGTCATCGACAACCCGGCGATCGCGATCGTCGCGTAGATCAGTCCTTTGTAGCCGAACAGCGGCTTGCGGCTGAACACCGGGAAGACCTCGGAGACGATCCCGAAGTAGGGCAGCGCCACGATGTAGACCTCGGGGTGGCCGAAGAACCAGAACAGGTGCTGCCACAGGATGGTGCCGCCGTTGGCCGGGTCGAACACGTGCGCGCCGAGGTTGCGGTCCGCGGCCAGGCCCATCAGCGCGGCGGTGAACAGCGGGAACACCAGAATCACCAGGATGCTGGTGACCAGGATGTTCCACGTGAAGATCGGCATGCGGAACATGGTCATCCCCGGGGCGCGCAGGCACACCACCGTGGTGATCATGTTGACCGCGCCGAGGATCGTGCCGAGACCGCTGATCACCAGCCCCATCACCCACAGGTTGGCACCCGGTCCCGGCGAGAACCGGCCGTCCGAGAGCGGGGTGTAGGCGAACCAGCCGAAGTCGGCCGCGCCGCCCGGGGTGAGGAACCCGGAGAGCACGATCAGCCCGCCGAACAGGTACAGCCAGTAGGCGAACGCGTTCAGCCGGGGGAACGCCACGTCGGGCGAGCCGATCTGCAGCGGCAGCACGAAGTTGGCGAAGCCGAACACGTTGGGCGTGGCGTAGAGCAGCAGCATGATCGCGCCGTGCATGGTGAACAGCTGGTTGTACTGCTCGTTGGACAGGAACTGCAGTCCCGGTCTGGCCAGCTCGGTGCGCATCAGCAGCGCCATGGCCCCGCCGACGACGAAGAACCCGAACGAGGTCGTCAGGTAGAGGATGCCGATCTGCTTGTGGTCGGTGGTGTGCAGCAGCCGCAACAGCCGCGCGCCCTTGGGTTGCCGGTGCATCGAGGTGGCGCGCAACTCGACGGGCGTCCGGGTGAGCGTCACGGTTTCCTCCACATCACCACCGGTGAGCACCGGCCCCGCGGGCGCGCGGGCGCCGGATCGGCTACAGCCTGACCCAGCACGGCCGTTCCCGCAGCGGGAGAACCCGATCGAGTGAAGCCGGGTCGGCGGGCGCGAGGAAACGGACCACAGTGGACTCCCACAGTGGACGCACTGTGCCGAACGCGCCAGCGCCCTCGGCGCGACGGCGGGTGCCCGTGGGCGGCCTGCCCGGAAAGGGGCGTGGACCTTGCGAGCGAACGAACGCCCTGGGGATCACCTCGGCGACCACCGGCTGCTGGTGTTCCACCGCCGCGCCGCGACCACCACAGGTGTGCTGGTTGTCGCCCTTGGGCTGGCGCTGACCTGCGGGGACGTCATGCGGCTCAGCGAGGCACCGGCCGGCCGCTGGCTGCCGGCGCTGCCCGTGCTGGTGGCGGGACTGGTGTTGTTGGCCTCGGCGCAGGTCGGCGGCACGTGGGCGTCCACCGCGCTGGGTCTGGTCGGCCTGGGGTCCGTGGTCGCCGGTGTGCTGCGCATCGTGCTGCTCGACCAGACCCCGGGCAACGCCGCCGCACTGGTGTCGCCGCTGACGGTCGCCGCCTGCGGCACCGTGCTGCTCGGGCTGGGCACCTACGGCCGGATCAGCGGGTGTCTGCCGGCGGACAGCCCCTACCGCCGCTCCCCCGACCCCACCGGCGGCGCCGACTGGCCGGGCCGGCTCGCCGCCCCGGCACCCGGGCTCAGCCTGGACGAGTTGGCCGAGGCGGAACAGGCCATGGCCGAGGGCCACCCCACCCTGGACCAGGAACACCTGCTGCTCCTGCACAGCCCGGCCGCCTGCCGGGCGCGCCGCGTGCTCGACGCCCGCCGCCGGCGGTTTGCGACCCGGGGTGGCGGCGGCCAGCACGCCCGTCGCCGCGCCAACCGGCGCCGCCGGCGTTTGCCACCCCGCTGACGGGGGAACCGCAGTCAGGGCAGTCAGCGGAAAGGGGTAGCCAGGTGATCGAGGTCAGTCGCGTGGTCCAGGCTCCGCCGAACCAGGTCTTCGCCGTGCTCGCCGACGGCTGGTCCTACGCCGGGTGGGTGGTGGGCGCCTCCCACATCCGGGAGGTGGACGCCGAGTGGCCCACCCTGGGCTCGCGCATCCACCACAGCATCGGCCCCTGGCCGCTGCAGGTGCGGGACGTGACCGTGGTCCGCGGCGTGGAACCGGGGCGCTGCCTGGAGTTGCAGGCGGGCATGTGGCCGTTCGGCGCGGCCCGGGTGGTGCTCACCCTGGAGCCGGTGGGCACCAACACCACCCGGGTGGTCATGGGTGAGGAGTTCGTGCACGCACCAGCCCGGCTGCTGCCCCGGGTGGTGCAGGAGGTGCTGCTGCGGCCCCGCAACACCGAGGCGCTCGCGCGCCTGGCCAGCCTGGCCGTGCGCAAGCAGTCCCCCGCCTGACGCCCGCGCCCGGTCAGGCCGTCAGGCCGCGCCGCCGCGCCCGGTCAGGAGCAGACCGGATCAGGAGTAGATCAGGCGGTGCGCGGCCCGGACGGCCGCGGCGTACGCCGCCCCGCCCAGTCCGGCCCTGGCCAGTGCGGCCCTGGCGGCGTTGGCCCCGCAGGCCCCGTGCACCCCGCCTCCGGGGTGCGCTGACGCGCTGGCCAGGAACAACCGGTCCACCGGGGTGTCCGCGCGGCCCAGCCCCGGAACCGGGCGCAGCACCAGCTGCTGGTGGATCGCGGCGGTGCCCGCGTTGATCGCACCCTCCACCAGGCTCCGGTTGTGCCCCTCCAGGTCGGCCGGCCCCTGCACGCTGCGGGCCAGCACGCGGTCGGTGAAGCCGGGCGCGTGCCGCTGGATCACCTGTTCCAGCCGGTCGGCGGCGCGGCGCAGGTCGTCGCCGCTCCAGCGGATGCCCCGGGGGACGTGGGTGTAGGCCCACACCACCTCGGTGCCCTCGGGCGAGCGGGACGGGTCGCTGGTGGTCATCTGCCCCAGGATGACGAACGGGTCGCGGGGCACGGTCTTGTTGGTCAGCTCGGCGCTGAACGTGCTCAGCCCGTCCAGGTCGGTGCCCAGGTGCACCACGGCCGAGCGGCCGACCCGCTCGTCCAGCCAGGGAATGGGCGTGGACAGCGCCCAGTCCACCTTGATGGTCGAGTTGTCCCACTGGAACCCGTCCAGGTCGGCGAGCAGCCGCGCCGGCAGGTGGTGGGCGGCCACCAGCTCCCGGTACAGGGCCGGGGCCGGCACGTCGGCCAGCACCGCGTGCCTGGCCCGCACCGGTTGCCCGGCCGCGTCCCGCACGCCGAGCGCCCGCCCGCCGGCCACCAGCACCTCGCTGACCCGCCGGCCGCACTCCACCCGGCCGCCGCGCGCGGTGAGCCGGCGCAGCAACGCGCCGGTGATCTGGTCCGCGCCGCCCTCGGGCACGGGAAAGCCGACGTCCTGGGCGAGCATGGCCAGCAGCCAGCCGAACGCGGCACTGCCCGCGACATCCGGACCGAGATCGGTGTGCAGCGCGTTGCCCGCGTACAGCAGGCGTGCGCCCGCCCCGGCGAAGCGCTCCTCCCCCAGCCGCCGCACCGACAGGGTGAGCCGGCGCACCAGGCGCAGCGCGTCGGCCGTGCCCACCCGGCGCAGCAGCCGAGCCCCGGCGCGCACCGGCGGGAACGGACGCAGCAGGGCGTCCAGCAGGTCGGTGCGCAGCCGCTGCCAGTCGGCCACCTCGGCCTGCCAGGCAGCCGCGTCAGCCGGGGCGAAGGCGGCCACCGACTCGGCGGTGCGCTCGGCGTCCGGCCACACCACGGCGACCCGCTGGTCGGGCAGCACGTGCGCCAGCACCGCGGGCGCGCGCCGCCAGCGCAGCCCGTAGTCGCCCAGGTCGAGTTCGGCGAACACGGGTGAGGCCACGCCGAGCGGGTAGAACGCGCTGCACAGGTCGCTGCGGAAACCCGGCGCGGTGATCTCGGCGCTGGCCACCGAGCCGCCGGGGACGTCCGCCGCCTCCAGCACCAGCACGTCCCAGCCGGCGTCGGCCAGGACGTTGGCCGCGACCAGGCCGTTCTGCCCGGCCCCGACCACCACGGCGTCAACGGTCTCGACGCTCAACTCATCCCCCTTGATCGGCTGTCCCGCCCACTCTCGCACGAGCTGGCACCGGCCGCCGGGCTGGTGGTCAGCGCTGGGACTGGTGGCTGGGCCGACCGAGGCGCATCCCGCGGACCCGCTCGGTCAGGCCGGTGTGGTCGAGCGGGGCCAACGCCCCGGTGGCGGTGCCCGCGCCCCTGGCCATGCCCGCGACCAGGTCGGCCAGGGCGCGCACCGCGTCGTGGCGGGGCCGCCAGTCCAGCACCTCGCGCGCCCGCGAGGTGGTGACCAGACACGCCCGGTCGGCCAGGGCCAGCCAGCCCGGGTGGGCCGGTTGCACGCCGACCCGCCAGCTCGGCCAGGCCAGTGCCGCCCACACCGCACGGGGCAGCGGCACCGGGAACCCGCCGAGCAGCCGGGCGAGCTGGTCCGCGCCGAGCACCGGCTCCGCGGCCAGGTTGAACTGCCCGGCCACCCGATTGGCCACGATCAGCCGCAACGCCTCGGCGACGTCGTCGGCGTGCACGATCTGCGCGCGCAGCCCCGGCCACACCGGCACGGGCAGCCACGACCGCCCCACCAGGCCGGGCGGCACCAGCGGGCTGAGCGTCCACCGCAGGATCTGACCGCCGGCGTCGTGCTGCACCACCGCGGCCGGCCGGATCCTGGCCAGCCGCACGCGAGGGTGGGCCAGGGCGAAGCCGTCCAGCAGCTGCTCCAGCTCGGCCTTGCCCCGGCTGTAGGCGCTGTCCGGGATACCGCCCAGCGGCCAGTTCTCGTCCACCCGCTGCCAGCGGTTGCCCGGCGTGTACGCGGCGACCGAGGACGCGCACACCACGTGCGGCACCCCGGCCAGGGCAGCGGCGTGCAGCACCTGGCGGGTGCCGCGGATGTTGGTCCGGCGCATGGGCGGATCACCGCGGCGCGGCTGGATCGCCCAGGCCAGGTGCACCACCGCGGCCGCGTCGGCGAACACCGCGCGCAGCCGGTCCTCGGCATCGGGCGCCCCGAGTTCGCAGCTCACCCAGGACACTCCGGCGTGCTCGCCGGTGTCCGCGGTGGGGGTGCGCCTGGCCAGGCCGACGACCTGCCACGGCAGCGCCCGGGCCAGCCGGACGAACGCGGTTCCGATGCTGCCGGTGGCTCCGGTCACCACGACCTTCATCTGGTCGACTCCTCTCGGCGGACAGGCGGAGGTTCCACCACCCGGAACCGGATCGACCACAGTGGACGGACCAGCACCCGGCGCGCTCAGCCGGTCAGGTCAACCCGTGCTGGACGAGGCGGGCAGGGGTGGCCGGGGCGGGGTCCTGGTTCAGCCGCTCCTGCGGTCCAGCGGCCCCCACTCCGCCGCGCCCCGCTCGTCGGCGACCACCCGCTCGCACTCGCGCAGCGCTGACTCGGCGACCCAGGCGACGGGCCGGTGGCAGACCACCAGCGGCTCGTTGTCCGGGCCGCGGGCGACTTCCTCACCGGCCAGCACCCACGGCGCCACCCCGGGCCCGCGCAACTCGCGGAGGTGCCGGTAGTCGTGCAGCCGGCGGGCCACCCACAGCCGGACTGGCCGGTCGCCCCACCACGGCTCGACCTGCAGCGGGTTGGCCGACAGTCCGGGCAGGGGGATGCCGGTGAGACCGTCCCGACTGGACTGTTCACCGCCGTGCGCGGCCAGGTCCACGTCCGGTCCCTTGGACCAGCGCAGGTACAGGGCCTCGTCGGTGCCGGCCGTGGAGACCAGGTCGGCCAGTTCGTCCAGGGTGCCGATGGTGTCGAGGTCGTACCCGCCCCGCTCGGGGGGCTCATCCGTCCCGCGCATTCAGTGCCCCATTGCCCGGCGCAGCAGTTCCCGAACCCGCTCCACCAGCGCCAGCGGGGTGGCGACCAGCACGTTGCCGGTCGGGCGGGCCGGCCCCAGGTGCGGCCGGGTGGGGGCGGCGGCCTCGGCGGCCCGCACCACCCCGGCCATCCGCCGCAGCTTCTCCTCGTCGCACTGCGCGCGCAGCCTGGGGAACTCCTCCTGCTCCTCGTGCCTGGAGTGGGCCAGCACGTCCTCGCGCAACTGGATCAGCAGGCTGTCAAAGCCCTCGGCATCCGGCCCCAGTTCGGTGAGGGTGCCCAACAGCTTCTTGGCCCGGACCTCCTCGCCGACGCGGGCGTCCACAATGGCCGCGCCGCCGGCCGCCCGCCTGGCCACCGGGTGCACGACCTCCTCCTCGGCGGTCTCGTGCACCACGAGCAGCCGTACCAGCTGGCGGAACGTCTCGGCGCGCTGCGCACCGGTGGCCGTGTCCAACTCCCTGAACAGGGCGCGCAACTCCTGGTGCTGTCTGGTCAGCAGGGCGATGACGTCCTCTTCGGACTCCGTGGAGTGCCTGTCGGTCATGGTGATTCCCCTGGTCTGCTCGGATACCCCTGTGCGGTTACCCGAGCAGACCAGGGGTTAACCAGTTCCCGTCCCGACCGGCAGGCGGACGGGGGTGCGGCCGGCGCGGACCGGGTTCTGGCTGTCCTGGTTGTGCGGTGGTGATCGGCCGGCTCAGCGGTTGACGCCGGTCACCTGACCGCTGCCACCGTCGAAGACCACGTCGGAGCAGCCGTAGAAGGTCTCCTTGCTGTCCGAGCGCTTCCACACCGAGTAGATGATGTGCTGGCCGCTCTTGTTGCTGGGCAGCTTGCCGGTCCAGGTGTACTGGGCGCTCTCGCTGCCGACCGAGCCGCTCAGCGGCGGGTGGTCGGCGCTGAGGAAGGGCTGGTCCTCAAGGTCGTTCCAGGTCAGGGTCTTGCTGGGGTTGAACCCGTCCTTGGTGACGTACATGTAGAACCAGCCGGGGTGGGCCGCCCAGGCGTTGTAGGACCAGTTGAAGGTGGCGCCCGCGGTCAGGTGGGTGAGCGGCCAGTCGGTGCGGGGCTGGTCGAAACCGGTGAAGGTCGAGTTGCCACCGCTGCACAACTGTCCATCCGGGATGAAGCCGCGGGTGCGGCCGTCACCGTCCGAACGCAACACGCTGAACCAGTTGTAGAAGGCGTTGTCGCCGCCCTTGGCCTGCGCGGCACCACAGGCCGGGTTGATCGGAATGATGTTGCCGTACTGCGAGCGCCCGTCCTTCCAGCACAGGTAGGTGCGGCTGCCCGGCTTCATCATCGCGCCGTGCGCGGAGGCGGGGCTCACGTTGAGCAGGAGCATGAACAGGGCCGACAGGACGGCAGTCCCGGTGAAAGCGATACTCCGTCGTATCCTCACGGTACTTCCCTTCGATCAACTACGGCCCGCCGTCGGGTCGGTGACGGCAGGCCACCACCGCGCCCGTGCAGTAACCAGCTGTCGTAGTCGTCAGACACCAGCGTTGATCGTTTCGGCTCGTGGTACCGGCCGGGCGGCCAGCACACCGGCGGTCGCGGCATCGCCTCCTTCCCGCGCGTCGCCGCGCGGCTCGGCAGGCCGACACCGACCGCGTTGGGAGCGCTCCCAGAAGTGACCCTCCCGACTGTAACGCGGTTCGCCCCCGGTGTGAATAGCCCGGGAAGTCGGCTCACCGGAATGCCGGCCGCCCCGGGGCCAGAACCGGCCGCGCCAACTCCCACCAGGCGCGCGGACCACCAGCCCGCCGCCGCACAGGCCCGGCCGGTCAGCGCCCCCGGCTCAGTCCTTCACCCACACCCCGCCGGCCATCACGTCCCGCACCCGCAGGTCCTCGTCCAGCACCACCAGGTCGGCCGCCAGCCCGGCCCGCAGCGCCCCCACGCGGTCGGCCACCCCGAGCACGGCCGCGGGCCGGGCGGCGGTGGCGGTCACCGCCTCGGGCACGCTCAGGCCGCAGTGGCGCACCAGGTTGCGGAAGGCCACGTCCATGGTCAGCGAGCTGCCGGCCAGCGCGTCGCTGCCGGCCAGCGTGGGCACCCCGTTGGTCACGGTGACCTCCAGCCCGCCGATGTCGTAGGTGCCGTCACCGGCCCCGGCCGCCGCGATCGCGTCGGTGATCAGCACCACCCGCCCGGCGCCGGCGTGCTGTGCGGCCAGCCGGACCACGGTCGGGTGCAGGTGCACCAGGTCGCAGATGAGTTCCACGGTGACCCGCTCGTCGTCGAGCAGCGAGCCCACCGGCCCCGGCTCGCGGTGGTGCAGCGGGCGCATGCCGTTGAACAGGTGGGTGGCCACGGTCGCGCCCGCGTCCACCGCCGGCCGGACCTGCGCCTCGGTGGCGTCGGTGTGCCCGACCGCCGCCACCACCCCGTTGTCCACCAGCTGGCGCACCGCGGCCACCGCGCCGTCCAGTTCCGGTGCCAGCGTCACCATGCGCACCGCACCGCGCCCGGCCGCGAGCAACCGGGCCACCGACTCGGTGTCCGGCGGGCACAGAATGGCGGGATCGTGCGCGCCGCACCGGGCGGCCGACAGGAACGGCCCCTCCAGGTGCACCCCGGCGACCAGGCCCTCCTCGGTCAGTTCGGCCAGCGCCGCGATCTGCTCGGCCAGCTCGGCCACCGGCCGGGACACCAGGCTGGCCACGATCGTGGTGGTGCCGCGCCTGCGGTGGGCGGCCACGGCCGTGCGCACCGAGTCCACGTGGGTGTTGGTGAACGCGGCACCGCCCCCGCCGTGGCAGTGGATGTCGACGAACCCGGGCACCACCCAGGCGCCGGCCACGTCCACGACCGCGCCCTCGGGCGGCTGGCCGGCACCCACGTCCTGGATCAACCCGTCCCGCACCCGCACCCAGCCGGATTCCAGGACACCGTCGGGCGTCACCACCCGCGCCCCGGTCAACGTCGTCTCCACCCGTCCGCCCGTCGTCATGTCGTCTCCACCACGTCCCGGCCAGCGACCTCACTGCCTGGCTCTGATCCCTGCCATTGGTCTACACCACGTCAGCGGCGACGTGAAACCCGCCATCGGGTAGTTCCCCTGCCAAGACAGTACTGTCCACGCAGCTCAGAGCTGTATCACGAGTTGTTGTTATCGAATCTTGAGACACATGAGATCATGGTAAGAAATTCACCAGACGGGACGCGCCCCGGCGCGCCGCCCGGGCGCCGGGGGACTCCCGCCCTTCGTCCACACTGGAACGAACCGGTCACCGGACCGGGTTCCAGCCGTCCGACCCGGCGAGGTAGTCGCGCGCCAGGTAGCTGGCGGCCTGGCCGCTGCTCAGCTGGGGCCGGTTGCTGTTGACCGTGGCACCCGGCCCGGTGTTCTGGTACTCGCTGAACCGGGCGTCCTTCCAGGAGAACCCGCTCATGTCGGTCCACGGCTGACTGGTCCTGATGTGCGCGCCCAGCGTGGAGTTGCGGATCAGCACCTGCGCCACCGCGTTCACGTCACCGCTCGGGTGCCACGGCCGGCCCAGGTACACCGTGCCGGCCGCGGCGTTGCTGGTGAACGTGGAGTTCACGAACAGCAACCCGTACGGGTTGTTGGTGTAGGTGCTGGCCGCCGTGATGTAGCCGTTGTTGGACGTGCTCCCCCGGCTCAGCGAGTGGATCTGGCTGTTGTCGAACACGGCCGTGCCCGAGCCGTAGATGAAGTCGACGTCACCCTCCACGTAGCAGCGGTAGAAGTACTGCCGCATCACCTTGCCACTGCTCCCCGTCCAGGTCAGCAGCGTGTCCTGGTTGCCGAGGAAGCGGACGTTGGTGTAGGTCTGCCGGTCGCCGTTGGCGTACAGCGCCAGCGCCTGGGACGCACCGTTGGCCGCCTCGTCGTAGGCGTTGCGGATGGTCAGGTCCCGCACGGCCGTGTCGGGCGCGGCGATCAACACCGTGGCACTGCCGTCCGTGCCGTACTGGCTGGCCGGCCGACTCTCGGAGAGCACCACGTCCGAGGCGGTGCCGGTGGCACCGGCGAAGGTGATGTGGGGCTTGTTCGCCGGCACCCGCACCAGCCCGGTGTAGGTCCCCTTCTTGATCGAGATCGTCACCGCCGCGGTGTTGTTGCTCGGCACCGAATCCACGGCGGCCTGCACCGTCCGGTAGTTGCCGCTGCCGTCCGCCGCCACCACGATGGTGGCCGCCACCGAGGGCGGCGCCGCCACCGCACTGCCAGCTGTCGGAACCAGCGCGGCCACGGCGGCAGCCGCCGCCACCCACCACGGGCGCTGCCTGGTCACTGTCGGGGTCATCATCGACCTTCCCTTCCACGTCAACGCGCGACCACTCGAATCGGGCGTCTGGCGCGCGCCCAGGACAGGAAAGTTCGTTCCACCACCACCACCACCACCGACCGCCGCCGGCGGCACCGCGCAGCGGACGGGACGGTAAGCGCTATCCCACTGTAGCCATCAGCACAACGGCTGTGGCACCCCGCGTTCCACCGGCGCGAGTCGCCTGGCCGAGCGACTCACTTCTCCCACACCACCGCCCTGGTCCGGATGTTCTCGCCGAGGCCGAGCACCTCAAGCCGGAACACCCGGCCCTCCGGCGTCGTACCGCACACCAGGCTCCCCGTGACCAGTCCGTCCACCGCTCCCGAGCCGCGTGCGGCCGTCTCGGCCGCGCACTGCTCCTTGCCCGGCACCGAGTCGGACTGCTGCCACTCGGCGAGCGCGAAACCACCTTCGCTGTAGAGCCAGTCGTCACCCAGCCGCGTGATGCTCTTGCCCGCCACCGGACGTGGTTCCCGGAAGTCGAGGTTGAGCCTGCCGAAGGTCACCTCGCCGGCGAGACGTACCCCCGGCTCACCCTCGGCGGGTGTGACCTGTCCTGACTGCGCCGCCTGACCACTCGCCGCGGTCACCCCGCCGGCCGAGTTGGTGACCGTCTCCGTCACGGTGGCGGTCACCGTGGCCGTGGTGGTGGTCCCCGTCTGGTCGGACGTGCTGGACCTACCGGCGAAGAACGTGCCAACGGCCAGGATCAGTCCGGTGACCGCGGTGATCCAGAAGTGTCCGTGCTCAAGAATTCGCCCCTTGCCGCCCTCGGCCCGGTTGTTCGCCACGCCCAGCTCCTCCGCCCGCGATCCTGCCGGATTGGCAAGGGTATGTCCTGGCGCGCCAACTTGTGGGCGTTTCCGGCATGATCCCCCTCGCTCTGTCCGGGCCAACGTGTGGGGTCGGGCAACGGGAACGCCAACTGGAACGGGAGGGGATCACCGCAACGTCTTCAGCGTCTCCACAGCGAACTCCGCGCCCTTCTTGGCATTGGCGCACAACTGGTCCAGGGTCATCGCTCCTGCCGTGATGAGGGTGAACTGCACGTCGAGGCTCTGTCCCTCGGCGACGTCCACCACCACGTTGCAGGCCAGGTCGTGGTCACCGGGCAACCGGGTCTCCACCGCGCCGAACTCCCCCACCCGCACAACCTTCACCACGACGTTGTACTTCCCCGTCAGCCACGTGTCCGCTCCCTGCTGCGGCACGGGTATGACGGAGTAGCCGTAGCCGGCCGCACCGAAAACGCGGTTGTAGTCGCACGCGTAGTTGCCCAGCCGGTCGGGCTCATCAGCCAGGCTCGGCTGCCGGTCCGTGCCGAGTTCCCGCTGCTGGTCCGGGGTCAACAAGGCACAGGGGTCGACGCCGTCGACCCTCAACTCCCGGGGTCGTGCCGGCAGGCCCTGTTCCCCGTTGCCGCCGCCCGGCGGGTTGGCCGAGGACGAGGTTGTCGCCGGCGCGGGCGTTGGCGAGCCCACCACAACCGACGTGCAGGAGACGAGAACAATCCCGGCGAGCGCACCGGCTGCCGCACCCACCACGACACGTTGACGACCGGACATGGAGATCAACAAAACTCCCTTGTTCTCGGTGGACGGTCTCGCCGGTCCGGCGCCTAGGCCCTGCCCCCCAACGCCCGCTCGATCTCCTCGTCGGTGAAGCCGTAGCTCCTCGCCACCGCCACGAGTTCGTCGGCCGTCAGGCGGAGGTTCTCCGCGTACTGGCGCGCTCTGGCGGTGTAGGAGTCCGGCGCGTCGATGAGCAGCTCGTTGAGGACCTCGGCCATGTCCTCGCTCACCGGATCACCCCAGGCGGGCTCGCTGCGCATCTGCTCGGCTCGCCGCTCGATCCTTTGGTACAACTGGTCGCTCTCGTCCGCGAAAATCCGGGCGACCTGGAGAACGTTGTCCTTGTTGACGGTGATCTTGCCGGCGCGCCACGGGCTGACTTCCGGTGCGGGCTGGTCGAACCTGCCCCAGGGTCGCTCCGCCGGCCCATGCAGCTCACCCATGAAAGCCCCCGTCCACCTAACCCCTGATTCAGTGGATTTTCCGAACGTAGCAGCATCCTGGGCGCGCTTCACCGGTTTTCCCGGAATGTGTGAGAACACGAGAATCCGTTAACAGATAAACAGAACCGCTCGTGCCGCACGCCAGTGATTCTCGCCGTTATGGAATAGCTAAGAGCGGAAGATCGGGAACGGCTGCGGTCATGACGGCGCACTGTAGCGGCTTGGCATTCCCCATGAGCACGACTCCGGCCAGCTTCGAGCGAGGACAACCCCAGTGGGTTACCCGAAAACACCGGTAGGATGAGTCGTGCACCGAGTGCAAGCCAACCCAGCGTAAACCAACCCAGCGTAACCCAAGGCGGCGCAAACCAACGCGGCGCCGGGAAAACCCAGGCATCGAGCGGTCTCGTCCATCAGACCACAAACGACCGGCTGAATTCCAGGGGACGAAGAATTTCGCGGCCGGGTGCACCGTGCCAGCCCCGCGGTCAGGACGTCGTCCTCAGCGTGCCGCCGCTGCCGCTGTGACGTGGCCGGAAGCCGACCGGGTGGGCGGGGTGGTCGCGGTGCGGGTCAGGGTGCGGGCCGCCGTCAGGGTGGTGTGGATGGCGGTCTCCGCCAGGTGGGCCAACTCGCGGCGGTGGGCGGCGCGGCCGGGGGCGATCTCCGGGCACACCCACAGCTCCAGCACCAGCCCGCGCACGCTGGCCACCCGGCGGATCGAGGTCAGCAGGCTTTCCTGGTGCAGGAAGGCCGCGCTGGTGGTGTCCCGGCCGTCGGCCAGCCGGTAGCGCAGGGCGATGGGGCGCACCGGCACGCCGCCGTCGATGGCGGCCTGGAAGGTGGCCGGCCGGAACCGGCCCGAGGCCAGGCCGCACCAGGTGGTGCCCTCGGGGGTGACGTTGACCATGGCGCCGTCCCGCAGTGCGCGGGTCAGCCGCGCCACGGTGGCGGGCAACTGGGACAGCCGGTGGCGGTCCAGGAAGATGCCGCCGGACCGGGCGACCAGCCGGCCGAGCACGGGCCAGCTGGCGATCTCCTTCTTGGCCACCGAGGGCATCGGCCGCACCGCGTTGACCGCCAGGCTGTCCAGCCAGGAGATGTGGTTGGTGACCACGAGTGCGCCGCGGCCGGCGCGGGCCGCCTCGGCCAACTCGTCCGCCCCGCGCACGAGCAGGCGCACGCCCAGTGCCCGCAGCAGCAGGCCCAGCAGGCGCCGCAGGACCCGCGCGGCCGCCTGGCCGCCGAGCAGGGTCATCGCCGGTGTCGCCAGCAACAGCAGCACCAGGACGGCGAATGTCCACATCAGACGGATCAGCTGGCGGGGCCGGGCCACGGTGGGGACGCTGGCGTGGTCGAGGCAGCTCGGTCCGCACGGGGACACCGGCGACCACGGGTGCACCCGGACGCTCATCGCCGCTCCCCCAGGAAGAACGTCAGGTAGCGCTCGTCGACCTGGCGCATGTCCAGCAGCACGAAGAAATCCGCGACCTGGAAGTCCGGGTCGAACGCGGGCGGTCCGCAGACCACGGCCCCCAGGCGCAGGTAGCCCTTGAGCAACGGCGGCACCGCGGTCCTGGCCGGCCGTGGCACGTCGTCGCACTCCCACGGCCGAAGTGGACGGACGCGCAGCTCCTCGGGCGCGTAGTGCTTGTGCCGCACCACGTCCCACACCGCGGCGGCCAGTGCGCCGCCGTCGGTCAGCGGCACCGACGCGCAGCCAGCCAGGTAGCGGTGGCCGGACAGCAGCATGTAGCGGGCGATGCCCGCCCACACCAGGCCGACCACCGCTCCGTTGCGGTGCCCCGGGTGCACGCACGACCGGCCGGTCTCCACCAGCGAGCCGCGCAGTCCGGTGAGCGCGCCGAGGTCGAACTCGGTGTCCGAGTACAGCATGCCCGCCGCGGCCGCTCCGGTGGGCGGCAGCATGCGGTAGGTGCCCACCACCGCGCCGGTGGTGTCGTCACAGACCAGGATGTGGTCGCAGTGCCGGTCGAACTCGTCCACGTCGTGTCCGGGTACCGGGGAACGCAGCGTCGCGCCCATCTCCTCGGCGAACACCTGGTGGCGAAGCCGTTGCGCGGCAAGGACTTCCTCGCCGTCCTGAACAACGCGCAGGGTGTATCGCCCGGCGTCACCGCCGGTACCGGTGGCTGCTCGGTCGGTGCTGACGAGTACCTGGGACCGCGTCATGGTCCTAGGTCTACCGGGCGGGTAGGAACTACCGAGAGCGTCGCCGATGACACCTCGGTGGACACTCCGTGAACGACCGGGTCACCCGGCTTGCGCCAGGTCAGGCGCTCGCCGTGTCCAGGGCCGCCTCGCCGGCGGGCGCGCGGCCGGTGGTGACCGGGACGAAGGCGATGACCAGGATCGCGAGCAGCGCCGCCAGCGCCCCGAGGACGAACATCAGGTTGAAGGCCGCCGCCGAGGGCAGCACCTGGCCGCCGAGGCTGATCGTGAAGGTGGCGAGCAGGCTGCTGCTGATCGCGCTGGCCAGCGACGTGCCGATGCTGCGGGAGAGGGTGTTCAGCCCGTTGGCCGCGGCGGCGTCCCTGGCCGGGGTGGCGTCCAGGATCAGCGACGGCATCGCGGCGTAGGCCAGGGCCACCCCGCCGCTGGTGATGGTGGAGCAGATCATCACCTGCCACAGCTGGCCGTGGGCGACCTCCAGCAGCAGGTAGCCGCTGGCGATCACGGCCGCTCCGGCGATCAGCGAGGTCTTGGGGCCGCGTGCCGCGGTCAGCCGGGCCGACACCGGGGACATCACCGCCATCAGCAGCCCGCCGGGCAGCTGGGTCATGCCGGCGGCCACCAGGGACGCGCCAAAGCCGTAGCCGGTCGCCACCGGGGCCTGGACGAAACTGACCGTGACCAGGAAACCGGTGAACATGGCGAAGCCGACCAGCACCGAGGCGAGGTTGGTGAGCAGGACCGGGCGGGAACGGCTGGCCCTGACGTTGACCAGCGGGTCCCGGTGGTTCAGTTCGTAGCGGACGAACACCAGGGCGCCGAGCACGGCCAGGCCCAGCAGGCCCAGTGTCAGCGGGTTGGTCCAGCCCCACTTGTTGCCCTGGGCCAGCGGCAGCAGCAGTGCGGTGAGCACGACGGCGAGCAGGACCGCGCCGGGCACGTCCACCCGGCCGGGGGAACCCGTGCCGGACTCGGGCACCACGAACCACACCGCGGTCAGCGCCAGCAGGGCGACCACCGCGCACAGCCAGAACAGCACGTGGAAGTCCCACTGCTCGGCGATCAGGCCGGACAGGGGCAGGCCGACCGCACCGCCGACCCCGAGGGTGGCGCTGATCAGGGCGATGCCGCCACCGCGTCGGTCGCGGGGCAGTTCCGTGCCGATGATGCTGATGCCCAGGGGAATCGCGGCCATGGCCACGCCCTGCAGGGCCCGGCCGGCGATGAGCACGGGAAGGCTGGTGGAGACGCCGCACAGGGCCGAGCCGGCGACCAGTGCGGCCAGCGCCACCAGCAGCATGCGGCGCTTGCCGAACTGGTCGCCGAGGCGACCGAACAGCGGGGTGGCGATCGCGCCGGCGATGAGGGTGGCGGTGACCATCCAGGACACCGCGGACGAGGTGGCGTTCAGTTTTGCGGGCAGGATCGGTAACAGCGGGATGACGAGGCTCTGCACCAGTGAGGATCCCAGGCCGGCGAAGGCGAGGACGACGACGAGCCAGCGGGTGCGACCTGGGAACGCCGGTGCCGCGAGCGCGGCTGTTGTCGGCGCATTGACCTGGTCGAAGGCCATTGTTCTCCTACAACGCTATGTGATCGCGACAGGTTCGACGGGCTGACGTTGACCAGCGACCGCGTCGGATCATTTTGTTTGTGTCATGCAAACTTTAGAGCAGCTTGATCCCCGGTGGGGTGGCAATTGCCTAGGCCGGGTGGCGCCGCGTCAGGTCGTCCGGTCCCAGCGTCCTGGCCACGCGGGGACAGCTCGGCGCGACCCGCCGAGGTGGCGTGTCCGAATGCGAGGGGTGCCTGTCCTTGCCGACATCACCCGTGGTGACCAAGGCTGGGTGCATGGCTCGCTCGCCCCGACTGGTCACCCTGGTCGTCTACCCGGACGTGCAAACGCTCGACGTGGTCGGACCGGCCGAGGTGTTCGCGGTGGCCAGCCGGCTCATCGGCGCGACCGCCGGCTACCGGGTGCTGCTGGCCTCGGTGGCCGGTGCCGAGGTGCGCACCGACTCCGGGCTGCGCCTGGCCACCGACACCACCCTCGCCGACCTGCGCGAACCCGTTGACACCCTGGTGGTGGCCGGTGGGCTCGGCTACGCGGGCGCGGCCGGGTCGGTCGAACTCACCGAGGGCGTGCGCCGGCTGGCGGGCCGGGCCAGGCGGGTCTGCTCGGTGTGCAGCGGCGCGCTGGTCCTGGCCTCGGCGGGCCTGTTGGACGGTCGCCGGGCCACCACGCACTGGGCGGTGTGCGACACGCTGGCCCGCCGCCACCCGAACGTGCGGGTGGAGCCGGACCGGATCTTCGTCCGCGACGGCAACGTGTTCACCTCGGCCGGTGCCACCGCCGGCATGGACCTGGCCCTGGCCCTGGTCGAGGCCGACCACGGCAGTGAGATCGCCAGGCAGGTGGCCCGCTGGTTGGTGCTGTTCCTGCAACGCCCCGGCGGGCAGTCGCAGTTCTCCCAGCGGCTGGCGCTGCCGGTGGCGGCCGGGTCGCCGCTGCGGCCGCTGCTGGACGCCATCGCCGCCGACCCGGCGGGCGACCACCGGGTGCCGGTGCTGGCGCGCCGCGCCGGGCTGTCCGACCGGCACCTCACCCGGCTGTTCCTCGACCAGACCGGCACCACCCCGGCCCAGCTCGTGGAGCGCATGCGGGTCGAGGCCGCGCGCGAACTGCTGGAGGGCAGCGCCGCCCCGGCGGACACGATCGCGCGGCGGGTGGGCTTCGGCAGCTGCGAGACCATGCGCCGCGCCTTCCTGCGCACCCTCGGCATCGGGCCCGGTGACTACCGCGAGCGCTTCCGCAGCACACCGCTGCACCCCTGGGCCGAGCCGCGCTCCGCCTGAGCCACCAGCCCCGCCCCTCGGCACGACACCACCCGCCCCAGGTACCCCGTTCGACCCCGACAGAGAGGAACACCCCCGTGCAGATCGCCGTCGTGCTGTACCCGGGCATGACCGCGCTGGACGCGATCGGCCCCTACCAGGTGCTCGGATTCGCGCCCGGCGTGGAGATGCGCCTGGTCAGCCACGCCCCCGGCCCGGTGGTCACCGATGACGAGGTGCTCGTGCTCGGCGCGACCCACTCGTTCGCCGACACACCGGCGCCCGACATCGTGCTGGTGCCCGGCGGCGAGACCGGCACCGAACCGGCCATGCGCGACAGCGACCTCATCGCATGGCTGCGCCAGGTGCACCGGACGAGCAGGTGGACCACGTCGGTGTGCTCCGGCTCGCTGATCCTGGCCGCCGCCGGCATACTCGCCGGGCAGCCCGCCACCACGCACTGGATGGTGCAGTCCACCCTGGCGGAGCTGGGCGCGCTGCCGCAGCCGGACAAGCGGATCGTGCACACCGGTCGGATCGCCACGGCCGCGGGCGTGTCCGCCGGCATCGACCTGGCGCTGTGGCTGGTCGGTGAGGTCTGGGGCCGGGAGCGGGCCGAGATCATCCAGCTCTACATCGAGTACGACCCGCAGCCGCCGTTCACCGCCGGCCACCCCAGCACGGCGACCGAGCGGGTGCGGGAGCTGGCCCGCACCGAGGCGGCGGACCGGACGCGCCGGGCACGGCCGGTGGGCGGCGCCCCGGCGGTGTGGCCGGCCACGAGCCGGTAGCGGTGTGGGTGGGGCCTCGGCGTGCCGGTTCCCCACCCACCACCCACCCGATCAGCGGCGACGCAGGCTGGCGTCCTGCAACGCCGGGGAGATCCAGCCGGAGTCGTGCGGGTTGAACGTGGTGCCCGGCGGCACGATCTGGTCGATCCGGTCGAGCACGTCCTGGTCGAGCCGCACGTCCACTGCGGTCAACTGGGACTCCAGGTGGTCCATGGTGCGCGGCCCGATGATCGCCGAGGTGACCCCGGGGTGGCGCAGCACGAACGCCAGCGCCAGTTCGACCAGGGAGATGCCGGCCTCGTCGGCCAACGCGGCCAACCGGTCGGCGGCGTCCAGCTTGCGCTGGTTGCTCTCCAGCGACATGTCGTAGCGCAGCGGCAGCATCACCGAGCGCCGGCTCTGCGGCACGTCCTGGTCCCTGCGGTAGCGGCCGGAGAGCCAGCCCCCGGCCAGCGGGCTCCAGGTGAGCACCCCCATGCCGTACTGCTGGGCCACGGGCAGCACCTCGGACTCGATCCCGCGCACCAGGATCGAGTACGGCGGCTGCTCGCAGACGAAGCGCTCCAGGCCGCGGCGCTCCGCCGCCCACTGCGCCTGCACGATCTGCGAGGCCGGGAACGTGGAGCTGCCGATGTAGCGGACCTTGCCCGACCGCACCAGGTCGGTCAGCGCGCCCAGGGTCTCCTCGATGTCGGTGCTGGGGTCGGGCCGGTGGATCTGGTAGAGGTCGATCCAGTCGGTGCCCAGTCGGCGCAGGCTGTTCTCCACTTCCTGGATGATCCACCGGCGCGAGTTGCCCCGCTGGTTCACGTCCTCGCCCATGACTCCGTTGGCCTTGGTGGCCAGCACGACCCGGTCCCGCACGCCGGCCTCGGCCAGGGCCCGGCCGACGAACTCCTCGGACTGGCCGTGCGAGTACACGTCCGCGGTGTCGATGAAGTTGATGCCGGCGTCCAGCGCCCGACCGATGATCTTGGCCGACTCCTCGTAGGACTGCTCGCCCCACCAGCCGAACATCATGGCGCCCAGGCACAGCGGGCTGACCCGCACGCCGGTCCGGCCGAGTACTCGGTAGTCCATTGTGTCCATCCTCTGTGGTCGGTGGTCGGTGGTCGGTTGGTCGGTGATCGGTGCTCGGTGCGGTCGTCCTGTGGGAGCGACCGCGGTGGCGCGGCTCAGGCGTTGGCCGATTCCAGTGCCGGGTCGTGCGGCTGCGCGCCGCGACGCGTCGACGTGGGGTCGTGCGGCGGCTCGGGCATGCCGTGCCGGCTCCACCAGCGGGCCAGCGGCGCCGGGGACCACCACGCCCACTTGCCCATCAGCCGCATGGTCGCCGGGACCAGCAGGCCGCGCACGATGGTCGCGTCCACCAGGATGGCGATGACCAGACCGACGCCGACCATCTTCATGAAGGTGATGCCCGAGGTCAGGAACCCGCCGACCACCACGACCAGCAGCAGCGCCGCGCTGGTGATGATCTTGGCGGTGCGCTGCGTGCCCAGTGCCACCGACTCCACCACGTCGCCGCTGGCCACCCACTGCTCGCGCACCCGGGACAGCAGGAACACCTCGTAGTCCATGGACAGGCCGAACGCGATCGCCACGATGAGGATCGGGAAGTCCACGTCCACCGCGCCGACCGGCACGAAGTCGAGCAGACCGGACAGGTAGCCGTCCTGGAAGATCAGCTTGATCGCGCCGAACGACGCGGACAGCGAGAGCAGGTTCATCAACACCGACTTGAGCGGCAGCGTCACCGACCCGAACGCCAGGAACAGCACCACGAACGAGACCACCGCCACGAACACCGCCATCCAGGGCAGCCGCTCGGTCACCATGTTGACGATGTCCACCCGGGACGCTGGCATGCCGGTGACCGAGGCGCGTGAGTCCGGCGGCGGCGCCTGGGCGCGCAGGTCCTCCACCATGGTCCTGGCCTCGCGGGACTGCGGGTCCATGGCGTAGCCGAGGGTGAGCCTGGCCTGGTTCTGGTACGTGCCGGTGACCTCGGCGCCGTTGACGCCGGCCACCGCGTCCAGCCGCTGCGCGTACTCGGCCAGCCGCGTCTGGGCCTGGGCGGTGTCGGCCGGGCCGGGCATCTCCACCACCACGGTGACCTTCTTGGCCGGGTCGGCCACGAAGTCGGTGCTCATGATGTTGGTGACCACCCGCGCGTCCGCCTCGACCGGCAGCACCCAGTCACCGGGCCGCGCCCAGTTCACGCCGAGGAACGGCACGCCGAGGGCCACCAGCACCACGACGATGCCCACGGTGCTGGCCACCGGCCGGCGCATCACCGCGTGGGCGGTGCGGTACCAGCGGCCCTTGGTCTCGTCGGCGGCCACCAGCGCGGTGCGGGGCAGCCTGGGCAGCGGGATGCGCAGCGAGTTGACCCGGCGCCCGGCGAAGCGGAGCAGGGCGGGCAGCAGCACCAGCGAGCTGATCACCGCGAACAGCACGGTCGCCACGCCGGCGTAGCCCATGGACAGCAGGAACCGCGACGGGAACACGATCAGACACGCCAGGGACACGGCCACGGTCAGTCCGGAGAAGGCCACGGTGCGCCCGGCCGTGGCCATCGTGCGCTGGATCGCCGCGTCCACCGTCAGCCCGCGCCCCAACTCCTCGCGGAACCGGTTGACCATGAACAGGGCGTAGTCGATCGCCAGCCCCAGGCCCAGGATGGTGACCACCTGCACGGAGAAGGTGGACAGGTCGGTGAAGTAGCCGACCACCCGCAGCACGGCCAGCGAACCGACGGCGACCACGATGCCGACGACCAGGGGCAGCGCCGCGGCCACCGCGCTGCGGAAGATCACGATCAGCAGCAGCACCAGGATCGGCAGCGAGATCACCTCTGCCAGCAGGATGTCCTGGCTGACCTGGGCGTTCACCTGCTGGGTCATGGCGGTGAGACCGCCGAACCGCACGGTCAGCCCCGGCGCGGTCAGCTCGTCCTTGATCTCGTTGAGGGCCTCGACGCGTTCGTAGTCGTCGCCCGAGGTGAACTGGATGCCGACGTAGGTGGCGTGTCGGTCGGTGGAGATGAAGGCGGCGTCCCCGGTCGACCAGTAGGACTCGATCCGGGCGATCCCGTCGCCGGGGACCTTGGCCACCGCCTGCTGCACGGCGTCGGCGAAGGCCGGGTCGTCAACGGTGCTCGTGTCGCTCTCGTAGAGCACCACCGCGTCGGTGACGTGGCGGCCGAGCGGGCCGTCGACCAGGTGGTCGGCGTGGGTGGACTCCGCGCCGGGATCATCGAAGCCGGCACCGCCGGTGAAGGCGCCGAACGCGCCGGCGCCCCAGGCTCCGCCAAGGACAACGAAGAGCAACGTAGCGACTACGACCCACCATCGGTGCCGGGCGGTCAGTCGGCCTATGGAGGCGAACATGATCCCTCATCCCTGGGGTTGAATAGATAGCAGCACGATCCACTGTCGGATAGTTATCCTATCCATACCCGAGGAGGTGTGCGGCAAGTGTTAACTTGTGGCCGACGACGGGAGGGACATGCGCATCGGAGAACTGAGTCGCCGCACCGGGGTACCGGTGCCGACGATCAAGTACTACCTGCGCGAGGGCCTTCTCCCGCCCGGCGAGCTGTCCAGCCCCAACCAGGCGTCCTACGACGACCGGCACGTGCACCGGCTCAAGCTGGTGCGCGCACTGGTGGACGTCGGCGAGTTGTCCATCGCGGCGGCCAAGGACGTGCTGGCCGCCATCGACTCACCGGGCCTGCCGGTGCACAGCATGCTGGGCCGCGCCCAGCGCGCGGTGATCACCTCGCGCGCCGGCACCGACGACGAGTCCAGGGAGTCCGCCCGCCGCGAGGTGGCCGACCTGTTCGACCGGCACGGCTGGGCCATCAAGGAGCACAGCACCAGCCGGCAGGCCCTGGTCGAACTGCTGGCCACGCTGCGGTCCCTGGGCCACGACGACTTCATCGACCTGCTCGACGACTACGCGGCCGCCGCGGCCACCCTGGCCACCGCGGAAATCGACTGGATCAGCCAGGACACGACCTCTGACGTCATGGTGGAACGCGCGATCGTCGGCACCGTGCTCGGCGACTCGCTGATGATCACGCTGCGCCGGCTCGCCCAGGAACACGAGTCGGCCACCCGCTTCCTGGACGGTTCGCCCCAGCCGGACCGTGTCAGCGGCCCGGACGGCCCCTGACCGCTCCTGACCGTTCCTGAACGTCCCCCGCGGTCCTGACCGAACCGGTCGGACGGCGGGGCGAGCACACCCACACCCCAGGCGAACCGGGCCACCCCGGTCCGGTCGGCCTGTCACGCACCGATGTTCTCCGCTCACGCCATCTGGCGATCACCCACATCACCGCACAGAGACTGGAGGGGGCATGAGCGAGCGAGGAAACGGCTTACCCACCTTTCTGATCACCGGTATCGCGTCCTTCATGGCATCACTGGACAACCTGGTGGTCACCACCGCGCTGCCCAAGATCCGCGCCGACTTCGACAGCAGCCTGGAAAGTCTGGAGTGGACGGTCAACGCCTACACCCTGACCTTCGCGGTCTTCCTGCTCACCGCGGCGATCCTCGGTGACCGGTTCGGCCGGCGCACCGTGTTCATCGCCGGGCTGAGCCTGTTCACCCTCGCCTCGGCCGGCGCGGCCGTGGCCAACTCGGTGGGTGCGCTCATCGTGGCCAGGACCGTGCAGGGCGTGGGCGGCTCGGTCATCTTCCCGCTGGCCCTGACCCTGGTGGTGCGGTCGGTGTCGGCCCGGCGGCGCGGCGGGGCCATCGCCGGGCTGAGCGCGATGAGCGGGCTGGCCATCGCACTGGGCCCGCTGGTCGGCGGGCTCATCGTGGAGTACGGCGACTGGCACTGGATCTTCTGGATCAACGTGCCCATCGGCGTGGTCCTGGTGCCGCTGGCCGCGCTGCGGCTGCGGGAGAGCCACGGCCCGCACTCCCGGTTGGACATCGGCGGCACCGTGCTGGTCACGGCCGGCCTGCTGGGCATCGTGTACGGGCTGGTCCGCAGCAGCGGGCTGGGCTGGGCCAACCCGCAGGTCTGGCTCGCCATCACCGGGGGCGTGGTGCTGCTCGGCGGTTTCCTCGCCTGGGAGCGCCGCCACCCGTTCCCGGTGCTGCCGCCGCACCTGTTCCGCAGCCGCGGTTTCACCCTCACCAACCTGGTGGCGTTGGTGATGCAGGGTTCGCTGTTCGGGGTGGTCTTCCTGCTCACCCAGTTCCTGCAGAACGTGCTGGACTACTCACCGCTGATGGCCGGCTCGCGGACCCTGCCGTGGACGCTGATGCCGCTGGCGGTGGCGCCGCTCGCGGCGGTGTTCGCCAACCGGGTCGGCACCCGGCCGCTGCTGGCCGCCAGCGCGGCGGCCCAGGGGCTGGCGCTGCTGTGGTTCAGCGCCGTGGTCACCACCAGCACGTCCTACCCGGCGCTGGTGCCCCCGATGCTGCTGACCGGGCTGGGCATGGGCGTGTTCTTCTCGCTGATCGCCCGCCAGGCACTGGACTTCGTCACCCCCGAGCAGGAGGGCGTGGCCTCCGGGGTGAACAACGCCATGCGCCAGGTGGGCGTGGTGGTCGGCATCGGCTCGCTGTCGGCGGTGTTCGCCGCCAACGGCGGGTACGCCACTGACGGGTCCTTTGTGGAGGGACTGGACGTGGCGCTGTGGGCCGGGGCGGTGCTGTTCGCCCTGGCCGCGGTGGCCGTCCTGCTGACGCCGGCCCGCCCCACGCCCCACCGCCCCGCCCAGCCGGCGGCACAGCCCGCCGAGCCCGCCGCGCCGGTGGCCTCGGCGCGCGACGCCACGTCCTGACCAGGACACGACACCGGGGGCCGCCGGCGGCACGGCCGGCGACCCCCGGTGGTCGGGTGGCGGCTAACGCAGCACGATGCAGGCCGGGGTGGGCACGGCGACCGGCTCGCCAACGCGCTCCAGCAGACCGGTCCCCCGGTCCACCCGGAACGCGGCCACCGCTCCGGCCAACTGGTTGACCACGTACATCAGCCGGTCGGTGGGGTCCAGCACCAGATCCCACGGCAGCGCGTTGATACCCGGCTGTTCGGTCACCCGCTGGGTGGTCACCCGGCGCAGCCGCCGGCCCGAGTCCTCCACCGCGAAGGTCACCACGCTCTCGTGCCCCCGGTTGGCCGCGTAGAGGAACTGGCCGTCGGCGGACAGCCGGATCGCCGAGGCCGCGTTCCACATGTCCGTGCCCGGCGGCACGGTGGAGGTGGACTCCAGTGTCCACAGTGCACCGGTGGCCACGTCGTAGCCGCACACGGTGACCGTGGAGGACAGTTCGTTCACCAGGTAGAGGAACCGCCCGGACGGGTGGAAGACCAGGTGGCGCGGGCCGACGCCGGATCCGATGTGGACCTGGCTGTGCGGGGTCAGCTCCCCGCTCTCCCGGTCGAACCGGTGGACGTGCACCGAGTCGGTTCCCTTGTCCGGCACCAGCACCCGCTCACCCGTGGGGTCGACGACCACCATGTGCGGGTGCGGGCCCTGCTGGGCCAGCGGGTCGGGCCCGGCCCCGAGGTGGCGCACCGAGTGCACCACCTCGCCGACGCCGCCGTCCGCGTCGACCGGGTGCACCACCACGGTGCCGGAGTCGTGGTTGGCCGCGAGCAGGTACCGGCCGTCGGGGTGCACCGTCAGGTGCACCGTGCCGGACCCCTGGCTGGCCGCGCTGCCCAGCCGGCTCAGCGAGCCGTCCTCGGCCACCTTGAGCGCGTGGACCCGGCCCTCGACCACGTTGCTCGCGGCGTAGAGCACGCTCCCGTCCTCGGACAGGGCCAGGTGGAACGGGTTGGGCACCTCGGCCAGGGTGCCCAGCACGGTGAGGGCGCCGGTGTCCGGGTCGACACCGGCCCAGCTCACGCCCTGCGACGGGGTTTCGGTGCCCGCGTACCCACCGACGAAGGCGTGCCGCACGAGCTGCCCGGGGTTCACCTCCTCGGCGCCGCGCACCTGGGCAGCCGCTCCCTCGGTCACTGGACTGACAGTCAACTCACTCACTCCTCACCACGGCGGGGGTTCCCGTCCTCACGTTGCCGGGCAAGCCCGTTGGCTCGCCGTCGTTGAGCCGGGCAGACCGCACGGTCTGCTCGCCGAGCACCGACAGCACGTCGGCGACGATCTGGTCAACCACCTCGGAGTGGTTGTCCTGGAAGTAGAAGTGGCCCCCGGGATGCGCGCGGACGCCCAGGAAGCGCTCGGTGTAGCGCGCCCAGCCCGCGATCGCCCCGGGTGGGACGGCGACGTCGGCCAGCCCGCAGAACGCGGTCATCGGCACGGGAACCAGCGGCGCTGGTTCTGGCCGCCACGTTTCGGCGAGCACCAGGTCGGCCCGCAGCAGCGGTTCGACGAGCGACCACATGCCGTCGTCGGCGAGCACCCTGTCGGGCACGCCGCCCAGGGTGGCCAGCACCGCGCGCAGCCGCACCGAGGACAACCGGTGCAGCCGCGGTTTGGGTGGACCGTCCGGCGTCCTCGGCCCCGGGTGGGCTGACACGCCCAGCCAGACCGGCGGCCGCCGCTGCTCGCACAGGGCCGCGGTCAGGGCCAGCCCGGCCAGCGCGCCCATGCTGTGGCCGAACACGGCGAACGGCCGGTCCAGCCACGGGTCCAGTTCGGTGAGCAGGTGCTCGACCAGGTCCTCGACCCGCTCGGCCGGGGGCAGCCGGGCCATCCGGCCCCGCCCGGGCGCCTCGACGAGACAGACCTCCCAGTCGGCGGGGAACAGCGGGACCCACGGGCGGAAGATCCGGTGCGAGCCGCCCGCGTGGTGCAGCAGGAACAGCCGCAGCGCGGGCGCGTGGACCGGCCGGGGGCGGATCACCCCGCTGGCGTTGCTGGCCGCTGCCGGCATGGCTACTCCTTCAGCGCGACGAGCACGCGCGGCATGACCAGGACCTTGTCCGCACCGCACGTCGCGGTCACGCTGACCCGGACCCGCGGGCTGTCCAGTTTCTCCGCCACCACCGCCTCGACCTGGACCCGCGCCGGCTCACCGTCGTCGGGCACCACCACCGGCTTGCTGAACCGCGCCCGGTAGTCCCGCACGGCGGCCGGGTCGCCGGCCCAGTCGGTCAGCGCGCGCAGTGCCAGCGCCATGGTGAGTGCGCCGTGCGCGATCACGTTGGGCAGACCGGCGTCCCTGGCGGCGCGCTCACTCCAGTGGATGGTGTTGAAGTCCAGGGAGGCGCCCGCGTAGCGGACCAGGTCGGCGCGGCCCACGGTGAAGACCCGGGTGGGCAGCCTGGTGCCTGGCTGGACGTCGGTGTAGTTGACCGGCTCCGTCACGGCCGGCCCCCCGCGGTCCGCTCGTCGCCCGCCTCGTCCGCGCGGGCCACGAAGGTGGTGGTGGCGGTGCACACGAGTTCGCCGGTCGCGCCGCGGATCTCGTCCTGCAGGGTGACCACGTCGTTGCCGTCCACCGTGTCCAACTGGGCGACCTTCACCAGCACCGTCAGCAGGTCGTCGGCGCGGACCGGGCGCTGGTAGCTGAACCGCTGGCCGCGGTGCACCACCCGGGAGAAGTCCAGGCCGAGCCGCTCGTCGAACACCACCTGCCCGTCGGCCTTGAGGGTCAACAGCATCAGGAAGGTGGGCGGGGCGATCACGTCGGGGTGGCCGAGTGCCTTGGCCGCCTCGGCGTCCCGGTACACCGGGTTCTCATCGCCGATGGCGTCGGCGAACTCCCTGATCTTCTCGCGACCCACCGCATAGGGTTCCGTGGGCGGGTAAACCCGCCCGAGGAACGTCTGGTCCAGCGACATGGCGCCTCTCCTCGTCGTTCCACACGCCGTCTGCTCGGGCAGTGCCGGGAAGGGGCCGTCGGTCTTCGGGTGGACGACGGCGTCCCGAACACGCCAGTGGTCACCTCTGGCATAGTGCGGCCTGTTCGGCGTGGCCGCTGGTCAGGCTGGTGGCGCGTCACCCGACATTCCTCGACCGGACATCTCCGCCGCCACTCGATGCTAGTCAGGAACGGCGCTCTCCCAAGGGAAACCGGGTGCAACTTAGGAGAGCCGGCGGTGTTTCCTTGGAAACATTAGCCCTCACTTAGGGCGCACCCCGGTTGCCGGGCACAGCACCGCTTCCTAGCATTTCCTGGCCGGGCAAGGGGACCTTCACCGCGGGGCCCGGTCATTCGCCCTGGTAGCCGTTGCCGTCGACCGGAAGACCGGGCTGGTGCCGCGGAAACATGCCATCTGGGGGTTTGATGATCCGGTTCAGCGTTCTCGGTTCCCTTGAGTTGCAGACCCCCCAGGGCGCTTATGTGCCCAGGGGGCCGAAAGTACGCAAGGTCTTCGCACTGCTGTTACTCCGCGCCAACCAGATCGTCGACGTGGACACCCTGACGGATGAACTGTGGGACGAGAACCCGCCGCGCACCGTGATCACCACGGTACGCACCCACGTGTACCACCTGCGTAAAATGCTGGACCGGGAAAGCCGGGTGTCCACAGTGGCGCAGCTGCTGACCACCCAGCCCACCGGCTACCTGCTGCGCACCGCGCCCGACCAGCTCGACGCCACGGTGTTCGCCCGACTGGTCGACCAGGCCCGGGTGCTGCTCGCCCAGGAACACGTCACCGAGGCCAGCCACCTGCTGCGCAAGGCCCTGGGCCTGTGGCGCGGTCCGGCGCTGGCCAACGTGGCGGCCGGCCGGGTGCTGGGCCGGCACGTGCTGCACCTCAACGAGCTGCGCACCAGGGCCCTGGAGCTGCGCATCGAGACCGACATGCTGCTGGGCCGGCACCGCGAGCTGGTGGCGGAGCTGCGCGGCCTGCTGGCGGCGCACCCGTTGAACGAGTGGTTCCACGCCCACCTCATCAGGGCCCTGCACCGGTCCGGCCGGCGGGGCGAGGCGCTGGCCGCCTTCCAGGACCTGCGCGCCCTGCTGGACCGGGAACTGGGTCTGGAGCCCTCGCCGGAGCTGCACCGGCTCCAGCACGAGATCCTGACCGGCACCCCGGCCGAGGTCCGGCCGGCGCACCAGGTGCTCGCCGGCCTGCCCGTGGACGCCCGCGCGGTCAGCTGAGGCGAACCCACCGCCCCCGGGTGTCCGCAGTGGACGTCCACTGCGGACGGTGGCGGTCCCGGGTGTCGCCCGCCCCAGCGCTGTCGGCGGGCGACCACCACGAGCGCAGCCGGTCTCAGTCCTCCAGGGTGCACAGCACCGTGCCGACCGGAACGGTGGCGCCCACCTCGGCGGTCAGCCCGCTCACCCGACCCGGCTTGTGGGCGTTGAGCGGCTGCTCCATCTTCATCGCCTCCAGCACCACCAGCAGGTCCCCCTCGGCGACCTGTTGGCCGTTCGCCACCGCGATCTTCACGATGGTGCCCTGCATCGGGCTGGCCACGGCGGTGCCGTCGCCCGCCGCGGGGCCGGTCCCGCCGGCGGCGGACCGCCGGGTGCGAGCCCGCTCCGGCCGGTCCCGTACAGGCCCCGACCCGCCCGGGGCGGCCAGGCCGCCGAGCACGGCCGGCAGGGTGACCCGCAGCCGCCTGCCGTCCACCTCGACCACCACGGTCTCGGTTGGCCCGCCCCGCTCGGTGTCCACCGGGCCGGCCGAGGACGGCGGGATCTCGTTGCGGAACTCGGTCTCGATCCACTGGGTGTGCACGGCGAACTCGCCCGCGTCCGCCACGAACGCCGGATCGGTCACCACCGCGCGGTGGAACGGGATGGTGGTGGGCAGTCCCTCGGCCTGGAACTCGGCCAGCGCCCGGCGCGCCCGCTGCAGCGCCTGCGTCCGGTCCCGGCCGGTCACCACCAGCTTGGCCAGCAGCGAGTCGAACTCCGGCCCGACCACGCTGCCCGGCTCGACCCCGGAGTCCACCCGCACACCCGGTCCGGCCGGCGGACGCCACGCGGTCAGCGCCCCGGGCGCGGGCAGGAAGGCCCGGCCGGGGTCCTCACCGTTGATCCGGAACTCCAGCGAGTGGCCGCGCACCGGCGGGTCGTCGTAGCCCAGTTCCGCGCCGGCCGCCACCCGCAGCATCTCGCGCACCAGGTCCAGGCCGGTGACCTCCTCGCTGACCGGGTGCTCGACCTGCAACCGGGTGTTGACCTCCAGGAAGGAGATGGCTCCGTCCCTGGCCACCAGGAACTCGCAGGTGCCGGCGCCGACGTAGCCCGCCTCGCGCAGGATGGCCTTGGACGCCCGGTAGAGCGCCTCGGTCTGCTCCTCGGTGAGGAACGGCGCCGGCGCCTCCTCCACCAGTTTCTGGTGGCGCCGCTGCAGCGAACAGTCCCGTGTGGACACCACGACCACGTTGCCGTGCGTGTCGGCCAGGCACTGGGTCTCCACGTGGCGCGGGCGGTCCAGGTAGCGCTCCACGAAGCACTCGCCCCGGCCGAACGCCGCGGTGGCCTCCCGCACGGCCGACTCGTAGCACTCCGGGATCTCCTCGATCGTCCTGGCCACCTTCATGCCCCGGCCGCCCCCGCCGAACGCGGCCTTGATCGCCACGGGCAGGCCGTGCTGCCTGGCGAAGGCCACCACCTCGCCGGCGTCGGCCACCGGGTCGGCGGTGCCGGGGGTCAACGGCGCACCGGCCCGCTGGGCGATCAGCCGCGCCGACACCTTGTCGCCGAGGTCCCGGATCACCTGTGGCGGCGGGCCGATCCAGGTCAGCCCTGCGTCCAGCACGGCCTGGGCGAACTCGGCGTTCTCCGCCAGGAAGCCCCACCCCGGGTGCACGGCGTCCGCGCCGGAGCGCCGGGCCGCCGCGACGACCTTGCCGATGTCGAGGTAGCTGGTCGCCGGGGTGTCACCGCCCAGCGCGAACGCCTCGTCGGCGAGCCGCACGTGCGGGGCGTCGCGGTCGGGGTCGGCGTAGATCGCGACACTGGCGATGCCGGCGTCGCGGCAGGCCCTGGCGATGCGCACGGCCGCCTCTCCCCGGTTGGCGATGAGGACTTTGCGCACTGTGTTCCACCTTCCTGGTCGGCGCCGGCCACGGCGCGCGGCCACACGGGACGATCAACGAGCGGACGACGACAGCCAGGCGCCGGGTGCGGTGTAGCGGGCCGGCCGCGTCCACCCCGGCCGGGCCCGGGCGGTGGCGGGCACGGGCCCGGCGGGCGGTCGGGCGGCCAGCGCGCGCAGCACCGCCAGCACGGCGGCGAGTTCGTCGTCGTCGGGCCGGCCGGTCACCCGCAGGGCCGACACCGCGCTGGGGTCGACAGTCGCGTCCGGTGTGGACAGAGGATGAGCTGGCATGGTGGCACCGCCGGTCACATCGGGGGGTTGCTGTGCTTGCGGAACGGGGTCGGCGCGTGCTTGCTGCGCAGCACCTCCAGGGCTCGCGCCAGCACCTCCCTGGTCTGGCGGGGGTCGATGACGTCGTCCACCAGGCCCCGCTCGGCCGCGTAGTAGGGGTGCATCAACGCCTCCCGGTACTGGCCGATCAGCCGCGTCCGTTCCGCCTCGGGGTCCTCGGCCGAGGCGATCTCCCGGCGGAAGATCACGTTGGCGGCGCCGTCCGCGCCCATCACGGCGATCTCGTTGGTGGGCCAGGCAAAGGACAGGTCCGCGCCGATCGAGCGGGAGTCCATCACGATGTAGGCGCCGCCGTAGGCCTTGCGCAGGATGAGCTGGATGCGGGGCACGGTCGCCGCGCAGTAGGCGTAGAGCAGCTTGGCGCCGTGCCGGATGATGCCGCCGTGCTCCTGGGCGGTACCCGGCAGGAACCCGGGCACGTCGACCAGGGTCACCAGCGGGATGTTGAACGCGTCGCAGGTCTGCACGAACCGGGCCGCCTTCTCCGAGGCGCTGATGTCGAGCACCCCGGCCAGGAACCGCGGCTGGTTGGCGATCACCCCGACCACGTGGCCGCCGATCCTGGTGAGCGCGCAGATGATGTTGGCCGCCCAACGCTGGTGGAACTCGAAGAACTCGCCGTCGTCGACCACCTCGGCGAGGACCTCGCGCATGTCGTAGGGCTGGTTGGGGTCGGCCGGCACCAGGTCGAGCAGCACGTCGTTGCGCCGCCGAGGCGGGTCGTCGGTCGGCTCCACCGGGGGCAGCTCCTGGTTGTTGCTGGGCAGCAGGGAGACCAGGTAGCGCACGTCCTGCAGGCAGCTCACCTCGTCGTCGTAGACGAAGGTGGCCACCCCGGACTCGGCCGCGTGCACGTCCGCGCCGCCCAGCTCCTCGTGGCTGACCGACTCGCCGGTCACCGCCTGCACCACGTCCGGGCCGGTGATGAACATCTGCGAGGTCCTGCGGACCATGAACACGAAGTCGGTCAGGGCGGGCGAGTAGGTGGCGCCACCCGCGCACGGCCCGAGCATCACGCTGATCTGCGGGATCACCCCGGAGGCGCGCACGTTGCGCTGGAAGATGCCGCCGTAGCCGGCCAGTCCGGTGACGCCCTCCTGGATGCGCGCGCCCGCGCCGTCGTTCAGGCTGATCAGCGGGGCACCCACGGACTCGGCGAGGTCCATCACCTTGTGGATCTTCTGCGCGTGCGCCTCGCCGAGCGAGCCGCCGAACACGCGGAAGTCGTGGGCGTAGACGAACACCTTGCGCCCGTCGATGGTGCCCCAGCCGGTGACCACCCCGTCCCCGGACGGGCGCTTGTCCTCCATGCCGAAGCCGACGGCGCGGTGCTGGCGCAGCCCCTCGATCTCCACGAACGAGTCGTCGTCCAGCAGCAGTTCCAGCCGCTCGCGCACGGTGAGCTTGCCGCGCGCGTGCTGCGCCTCGGTCGCCCTGGCGCCGGGGCCCAGCCGCAGGGACTCGCGGATCCCGCCGAGTTCGGCCACCCGGCCGCGCATGGACGTCTCCGCCGGGCCGCGCTCGGCCTGCTCGGGCGGAAACGGGTCGGCCGGCAGTTCGGCGGGATCGACCAGCCGTGCCCCCCGAATGGTGTTCCTGTCGTCGACAGTTGTCATGACCGCACACTCCCGAATGTCAAAACCACCGATGCGTGCCGGCCCCTCGGCGCTGCTCGGCGTAGATCGTCCACGTGACGATCCGTCTTCGGATGATCCCCGCATCGGATAGAACCTGGTTCAAGCTCGGATCAAATCCGCGAAACGGGTTCCGGCAGACGTTCGGCGCCGCTTTCCGAAACGACTTTCACCGGGTTCCCCGCGCACGGAACACGCAATATCACAAAATTCCGAACGATGGCGCTGAACTGCGGCTACAGGAGTCCCGATGGTTCTGACGAGCGGGCTGGGCAACCGGTCGGACACACACCGGACAGGCCTGTTCGTTCTTCTGGAGAAGCAGCGGGATCTTAGGGCACAGCCGCTGTTCTCCTTTTGAGGCATGGCCTGGCGGGCACTCGGGTGATGTCATGGCTGACGTCGATTTCGAGGCCGCGCCGGAAATCGTGGCGGCCCGCGCCGAACAGCGGTTGCCGGGCACGCCCGGGGAGATCCCCGGCGAAGAGGTGGAAGGGCGAGGGGCAGCACTGTGCGGACCAGAATCGTGAGGACCGAACCGTGAGGGCAGAACCGTGAGGGCAGAACCGTGAGGATCGATTACCACACGATCTCCGTCTCCCCCACCGCGCTGGCGGACACCGCGCGGGAGATCGAGGATACCGGGTACGACTCCCTGTGGACCTCCGAGGTCCAGTACGACCCGTTCGTGGGTCTCGCCGTCGCGGCCCAGCGCACCGAGCGCCTGGCGCTGCGCACCGGCATCGCCGTGGCGTTCGCGCGCAACCCGATGACGACCGCCATGCTCGCCAACGACCTGCACCTGGTCTCCGGCGGCCGGTTCGTCCTGGGCATGGGCTCACAGCTCAAGGCGCACATCACCCGGCGGTTCAGCATGCCCTGGTCGCACCCGGCGGCCCGGATGCGCGAGTACGTGCTGGCCATGCGCGCCATCTGGCACACCTTCGCCACCGGGGAACGCCTGCGGTTCCGGGGCGAGTTCTACCGGCACACCCTGATGGTGCCGTTCTTCAACCCCGGCCCCAACCCCTACGGTCCGCCGCCGGTGTACCTGGCCGCGGTCGGCGAGGTGATGACCGAGGTCGCCGGGGAGGTCGGCGACGGGCTGATCGCGCACAACATCAGCACCAGGCGGTTCCTGGAGGAGGTGTCGCTGCCGGCGCTGCGGCGCGGGCGGGCCAGGGCGGGCCGGTCCATGGACGGCTTCGAGATCCACGCCGCGCCCATGGTCGCCACCGGCACCACCGAGGAGGAGATGGCCACCTCGATCGCCAGGATCCGCGAGCAGATCGCCTTCTACGTGGCCACCCCCACCTATGGCCACCTGCTCGACCTGCACGGGTTGAGCGAGCTGCGCGAGGAGCTGCACCGGCTCTCCGCCGAGGGCCGCGTCGACGAGATGGCCTCGGCCATCGACGACGACGTGCTCAACACCATCGCCGTGGTCGGTGAGCCCAAGCAGGTGGCCGCGGAGATCCTGGCCCGCTACGGCGATCTGGTGACCAGCCTGTCGTTCTACTCGCCGCACAACAGCGACCCGGCCGCCTGGCTGCCGGTCTACCAGGAGCTGCGCCGGCTCCAGGAGCAGCAGACCAGGCAGACCGAGGCCGCCGCGCGGCTGGCCGTGTCCTGATCGGACTGTCCAGTTCGGTCACAGTGTCAGCAGCTGGCCGTCCTCGGCCAGCTGGGCACCGGCCTCGGTGAGTTGGGCGCGTTCCGGGCCGGCCGCGTCCAACACCGGGTTGGTGTTGTTCAGGTGGGTGTAGCAGAACCGGACCGAGGGGTGGTGGGCCAGCCGGCGCAGGCTCCCGTGCTCGCCCCCGATCGGCAGGTGCCCCATCTGCCGCGCGGTCGCTGCGGTCCGCTCGCCCGTGCTGTGCGCCAGCTCCTCGTCGCGCCAGAACGTCCCGTCCAGGATCACCCAGTCCGCCCCGGCCACGGCCGCGTCGAAGGCCGGTGACCACTCGGCCAGGCCCGGCGCGTAGACCAGCACACCGCCGGTGCTGGTGTCGTGGAACCGGTAGGCCAGCACCCACTCCGGGCCGGCCGGCAGGGCGGCCGCGTAGCGCGGGCGCTTGTGGCCGAGCGCGATCGGCGTGGCGGTCAGCTCGGCGGCCAGCCGGATGGGCTGCCCGGGAAGCACCGCGTGCCAGCGCAGGCCGCCGTAGCCGGCCAGCAGGGTGCGCACCGGGAAGCCCTCGGTCAACGCGCGCAGCACCACCGGGCTGGCGTGCACGTCCAGCGCGCTGCCCTCGCGCAGCGCGGCGATGCCCAGGGTGTGGTCGAGTTCGGCGTCGGTGAGCAGCACGCCGCGCAGCGGTGTCTGGCGCCGGCCCGGCCCCGGCGCCAGCTCGGGTGTGGCCAGCACCTGGGCGCGCACGTCCGGGGAGACGTTGACCAGGAACCAGCCCTCGCTGCCGGCCACGGCCAGCGCGTCCTGGCCGCGCCACGCGCCCGCGCCCTGCCGTCTGGCCCGCGTGCACTGCGCGCACGCGCAGTTCCACTGCGGCACGCCGCCGCCGGCGGCGCTGCCCAGTACCCGTACCCGCACGATCATCCCTCCACTTCGGACGGTGCTGTCACCTGGACGGCCGGGGCAGCGGCTGGATCGCCGGCTGGGTGGCCGGTGCGAGCAGCTGCCGAACCAGGTCGTGGTGCGGTGAGAGCTGGCAGACCGGGTCGGTGGCGGCGGCGTCACCGAGCAGCTGGAAGGCCTGGCAGCGACAGCCGCCGAAGTCGACGTCCCGGCGGACGCAACCGCGGCAGGGGTCGCGCATCCAGTCGGTGCCGCGGAAGCGCTCGAACGCCGGGCCCGACCACCAGATGTCGGCCAGGTCCCGGCGGGTCACGTTCTCGATGCCCAGGCCGGGGATCTGGGCGGCGGCCGGGCAGGGCAGCACGTCGCCGTTGGGGGCGACGGTGAACTGCCGCCGACCCCAGCCGTTCATGCACGGCTTGGGCTGGCTCTCGTAGTAGTCCGCCACCACGTGCACGATGTCCATCACCCCGCCCCACCGCTGTCGCGCCCGGGCCACCTGCTCGGCGGCCAGCGCCACCTGCGCCGGTGTCGGCAGCAGCGCGGCCCGGTTGCGCAGCGCCCAGCCGTAGTACTGGGTGTGCGCCAGTTCCAGGCGCTCGGCGCCCAGCCGGGCGGCCAACTCGGCGATCCGGTCCACGTGGTCGGCGTTGCCCCGGTGCAGCACGGCGTTCACGGTCAGCGGCAGCTGGTGCGCGCGCACCAGCTCGGCCGCGGCGAGCTTGCGGTGGAACGCGCGGGTTCCCGCGATCCGGTCGGCCGATTCGGGTGTGCCGTCCTGCACGCTCAACTGCACGTGCGCCAGCCCGGCCTCGGCCAGCGCCGCCATCCGGGCCCGGGTCAGCCCGAGCCCGCTGGTGACCAGGTTGACGTAGCAGCCGGCCTGGGCGCCGCAGGCGACCAGCTCGACCAGGTCCCCGCGCACCAGTGGTTCGCCGCCGGACAGGTGCAGTTGCAGCACGCCCAACGCCCTGGCCCGGGTGATGGCGGCGCACCACTGCTCGGTGGTCAGTTCGGCGCGGTAGGCGGCCAGCTCCACCGGGTTGGAGCAGTACCCGCAGTGCAGTGGACACCGGTAGGTGAGTTCGGCCAGCATGCCCAGGGGCCGGTCCACGCCGTGGCGCTCGGTCGGGCCGTGGTGCTCGGTCAGGTGGTGGTCAGCCACGGCGCACCTCCAGCAGCCGGCGGTCGCGCAGCCGGTCGAGCAGGTCGGTGACGTCGGGCCGGGCCACGTCGCGGTAGTCGGCGGCCAGTCCGGCGATGATGTCCTCGGTGCTGGTGGCGCCGTCACAGCGGCGCAGCACGGCCGCGGCGGTGTGGTTGAGCAACAGCACGCCTTCGGGGTAGAGCAGGGCGTGCCGGTCGCGGACCGGGTCGTGCACCAGCCGGACGCCGCGCCGCAGCACCGGCCGGCCCCCGGAGTGGGCTTGCGGCGTGGACTGTTCGCTCATCCGGCGCTCACCAGTGGCCTCGGCCGCTCGGCCGCGGCGGCCGCTCGGTGTCCCCGGCAGGCCGTCGCGTGCTCGATGGTGTCCACAATGGACCAGAGCACGTCGCACTTGAAGGTCAACGCCGCCACGGCGGCGTCCTGCCGCGCCCGGGTGCGGCAGTGCTCGACCACCAGGCGCAGGGTGTGCTCGGCGTCCGAGCCGACCTCCGCGATGCGGGACTCGAAGTAGGTGTAGCCAGCCGGCGCGATCCACGGGTAGTGCTCCCGGAACGCCGCGACGCGGTCGCGCATCAGCGTCGGGGAGAACAGCTCGGTCAGCGCCGCCGCGATCCCCTCGGTCCACGGCCGGGTGCGGGTGAAGGTGACGTAGGCGTCGACCGCGAAGCGGACCCCGGGCAGCACGTGCCGCTCGTCGAGCACCTCGGCCCGGCTCAGCCCGACCGCCTCGGCCAGGTCCAGCCAGTCGGCCAGGCCACCGGTGTTCGGCTCGGTGCCGTCCTGGAAGGCGATGCGGTGCAGCCAGGCTCGGCGCACCGCCACGACCGGGCAGTTGGCGATGATCGCCGCGTTCTTGACCGGCAGGTTCTTCTGGTAGTACCAGCGGTTGGCCACCCACGAACGCAGTTCGTCCGGGCTCAGCCCGCCCTGGCGCAACCGCACGTGGAAGGGGTGATCGGCCCAGTAGCGCTGGCCGCACGCGCGCAGCCGGGCCACGAACTCCCCTGTGGACAGTGGTGCCGGGTCCGGACTCGGCTCGACGGACATGGTGGCGCACTCCTCACCGCGCCCCGCCTTGCACGCGGGGCGCTGGTCGGACGACGGGGATCGCGGGGCGTGAAAAAAAGGGGGGACCCCGGCTGGTGTCCGTCCACTGCGGACATCGCCGTCCACCCAGGGTCCCCCACGGGCGGCCAACTACCGGCGCGCGACGTAGGCCGTCACTTCCATGGCCGTCTCGAAGTCCTCGATCTCCGGCCGCTGCCAGTGCGGGCGAGCCGAGACATCGGCCTGGACCGACGTCTGGACAACCGGATCGACCGCGGTGTGCTTGTCCGCCATCAGGCACCTCTCTGCGTGCTGGGGTGGAACACGGGTCACCGGCCGCCGAGGGAGAAGGCGTAGAAGGTGTTGCCGTTGTGGCCCTCGCCGAAACTGGTCTTGCCGTTGCTCCAGTACACCGTGCCGTTCACCACGGCGGGGCCGGCGACCGAACTGCCCTCACCGACGTAGTCGAACAGGATCTTGCCGGTCCTGGCGTCGATGGCGTACATGTTGCCCTTCTCCGAGCCGGCGTAGAAGACCCCGTTGGCCACGGTGACCGCGCCCAGCAGCACGCCGCCGGCCGGGTCGGGGATCTGCCAGACCACCTTGCCGGTGGCCGCGTCGACCGCGGAGAAGTTGCCGGAGGTCACCGTCCGCCCGTCGGGCAGCGTCCACGGGGTGCGGTCGGTGTTGGCCTGGGCGATGTAGACGCGCTGGCCGTCGGTGGCGGTGCCCCACTCGATGCCGCCGTGGATGCCGCCGGGGCCGGTGGCCTTGCGCCAGATCACGCTGCCGTCGTCGGGGTTGAGCAGCCAGTAGTCGCCGCTCTTCTCCCCGGCGCCCAGCACCTGCCGGATGCGGCCGTCGGCGCCCCTGGTCCAGAACAGCTGCGGCCCGGCGGCGAACCCGTAGTCGGGGCCGTTGTTGTCCGGGCAGTTGTGACTCGGGTAGCCGGGCAGGCAGCCGGCGTTCCAGTCGTCGAAGCGCCGCTCCCCCTGGGCCCACTTGATCCGCCCGGTGGCCATGTCCAGGGCGAGGATGGAGTCCATGTGGTTGTCCGGCGACAGGCACTGCTCGGGCGTGCCGCCCGCCTCCTGGCACCGCTTCACCTCGGCCGGCAGGATGTAGTTGTTGCCGGTGCCCACGTAGATGGTGCGCCGGATCGGGTCCACCACCGGGGTGGTGCCGAACACCGAGCCGCCCGCGTAGCCGCCGGGCACGCCCCCGTTGTCCGGGATCGTGTAGGTGGTCCACAGGATCTTGCCGGTCCTGGCCTCCACCGCCACCACGGCACCGCGGAACGTGCAGCACACGTACCCGGGCAGGGTGGACAGCGGCTCCTCGCGGGAGGAGACGCCCTGGTAGATCACGCCGTTGTGGAGCACACCGGCACCGGTGAGCGCGGCGACCGGGTGCGGGTGCACCCTGGTGATCCAGCGCAGGTTGCCGGTGGCGGTGTCGATGGCCATCAGGTGCGCGCCGTTGGCCGGCTTGCCGGGCGGCTGGTCCCCGATGTAGACGGTGTCGCCCGAGACGATCGGGGCGGTGCGCGACACCGCGCCCTCGACGCCGTTGTACTCGGAGATCTTGTGCTTCCAGATCAGCTTGCCGGTCTTGGCGTCGACCTTGTAGAAGTACCCGCCCCAGTCGGGGAAGTACACCGCGCCGCCGACGACGGCGGGCGTGGCGGTGGTGTCACCGGCGGTCTCCAGGCTCCACTTGAGCGCGAGCTTGTTGGCGTTGGCCGGGGAAATGGTGGTCTCGAACGGGTTGGAGCGGGTGTTGTGGATGTTCTGCCCACCCACCGCCCACTGGGTCAGCGGCAGTCCGAGCGTGCCGGCGTCCTGGCCTGCCGCCGCGTCCTGGGCCGCGGGTGCGGCAGGGGCGGCGGGCACGGCCGGTGCCACGGCCACCGTGGTGGCCACGACGGCCGCGGCGACGCCGAGCCCGCTGGCCAGGCGGTGGATCCAGTTTCGAGCACGGGCCATCAAAAGAGGTTCCTTCCTGGTGTGGCCCCCAGTGCCTGGCACGCTCCACATCGGACGGTGGCCGGGAGTCGGCCGCGCCGAGGGCAACAGGCGTGCGGGACACCGGTGGCCGGTGATGGGTCAGCCGGCCAACGACGGCGCTCCGGCGGCCTGCTCGGCCGCGAACAGGGCGGCACCGGCGTCGGCCGGGGTGGGGTGGTCCGGGGTGAACACGCCGATCTGGCGCAGCAGCTTCAGTTCGTCCCTGGCGCCCCAGTGCTCCACGGCCTGGCCGCCGGCCACCCGGTAGAAGTGCAGGTGCTGCACCCTGACCTCGTTGCCGGTGGGCGGCACGCCCAGGAACTCGCCGGTGTGCCGGCCGCTGAAGGTGACCCGCACGGCGAACCGGTCGCCGAAGGCGAAGAAGTCGTCGGGCTGCCAGGTGGCCTCGGAGAACGCGGTGCGCATGTAGCGGGCGGTGGTCAGGTAGCCCTGCGGCCCGCCGCCCACGCCGGGGGACGCCTCGTGGTCGACGAAGTCCGGCGCGATGTAGCGGCGCGCCGCCTCCTCGTCCAGGGTGGCGAACACCCGGCTGACGCCCAGGGCGACCTCCAGGATCTCCGGCGGAATCTGCGCTGCCGTGTTCCGCAGGTCCTGCGGGACCCGCGCGGCCGCGCCCTCGGTGTGCTCGGACATCTCCTGCTTCTCCTCTGCCGACTGGTGGTCTGCTGTGGACAGTGCGCGCGCCCCTCGGGGCGCGGTCGTGCGGGGCAGGTGCCTCAGTGGCCCATGCCGTTGCCGCCGCTGACCGGGATGAGGGCGCCGGTGACGTAGCTCGCCTCGGCGCTGGCCACGAACCGCACCACCGGTGCCACCTCGTCGACCGTGCCCACGCGGCGCAGCGCGGTGTTGTTGATGACGTGCTCGCGGGCCTTGCCGGTGATGGTGTCGCCCATGTCGGTGTCGATGATCCCCGGGTACACCACGTTGACGGTGATGTTGCGCGGCCCCAGTTCCCAGGCCAGCGACCGGGCCAGGCCGACCAGCCCGGACTTGGACGCCGCGTAGTTGGTGACCCCGGCCCCACCCCAGAACGCGGTGGTGGAGCCGATGAAGATGACGCGGCCCCAGCGGGCGCGCACCATGTCCTGGCTGGCGCGCTTGGCCACCCGCACGGCGCCGAGCAGGTTGGTGTTGACCACGTCGAAGAAGTCCTGTTCGGACATGCCGACCAGCAGTCCGTCCCGGGTGGTGCCGGCGTTGGACACCAGCACCTCGACCGGCCCGTGCTGGGCGCGCACCTCGTCGAAGGCGGCCTCCACCGAGTCGGTGTCGGTCACGTCGCAGCGCACCCCGAACAGCCCCGCGGGCGGTTCGCCGGACCGGTAGGTGATCGCCACCTTGTCGCCGGCGTCGGCGAACGCCCGCGCCACGGCCAGGCCGATGCCCCGGTTTCCCCCGGTGACCAGTACCGAACGGCTCATCGCAGCGCTCCGGCCCGCTCGCCGAGCAACGTGTCCAGCAGGGTGATGGCCGTCGCCGTGTCGGTGAAGTGGATCGCGCGCCACCCGGCCGCCTCCGCGCCCGCGCAGTTGCTGTCCAGGTCGTCGACGAACACGCTGTGCTCGGCGGCGATCCCGGAGCGCCGCACGGCCAGGTCGAAGGCCTCCCTGGCCGGCTTGCGGTGACCGATCTCGAAGGACAGCAGCACGTCGTCGAACTCGCTCGCGGGCACCATCCGCCGCCAGTGCGCGTCCCAGGCCGGCACCATGTTGGACAGCAGGCCCACGAACAGCCCGCGCGAGCGCAGTTCCCGCAACCGCTGCACCCAGGCGGTGTTGGTCTCGCGGCCGTCGAACCAGGCGTCGGCCAGCGTGCTCAGCCGCACCTCGATGCCGGTGTCGGCGCGCAGCACCTCGCCGACCTGGCGCAGCCACTCCTGCTCGGTGACCAGCGGGGTGTCCAGCGGCAGCATGATGTCGTCGGTCTGGTAGGTCGCGGTGACCTTCATGATCGCCTTCATCAGCGGCTCGGGGTCGAGTTCCATCGCCGTGCAGAAACGCGTGAACGTGTGGGCGATCGGCGGGGTGAGCACCCCGCCGAAGTCCGTCCAGACCGCCTGCACGGTCGGGTCGGGCGAACTAGTCATCCAAGGCTCCGATCAGCGACGAGGGAACGAGGGTCAGGGTGATGCGGGCGATCTCGGCGCCGGACTGGGTGAAGGTGACCGTCCTGGCCGCCACCCGCTCGGGCGCGCCGGCCGGGGTGCGCGGGGTCGCGGCGAACACCGGCTCGTCCAGTTCGGCGAAGCGCAGGAAGTCCCCGCCGACCGAGCCGAGGTGGGTGCGCGCGGCCACCGCGCCGGTGCCGTCGTCCACCGACATCAGGGCCAGCTGGCGGGCGGCCTCGGCCAGGGACATGGCCGGCAGGTGGTCGTAGTCGTGGTCGAAGATCGCCCGGTTGCCCAGCCGGGGCCGGACCAGTGCCCGCAGCTGGCCGTCCACCTCCACCGGGTCGGCCAGCACCACGTTCAGCGGGTGGGCCCGGCCCACCAGGTGCGGCGCGACCTGCCGCAGGTGCGGGACGTCGGCCAGGTCGGCGGTGGACGGCGCGGCACTGCCCCGCTGCGCGTGGCGCAGGGCGTCGTGCTCGGTGTGGCTGAGGAACTGCACTTCCATCCGGTGCTGGCCGACCCGGCGGTCGGCCACGTACAGCTGCTGCTCGACCATGCCCCTGCGCAGCTTGCCGGCCCGGACCCGCAGCGGCTGGAAGGCGCAGTCGATCCGCAGTCGCCCCGGGGCGCGACCGACCGCCAGCGCGTCGAGGTTGGCCAGTTCCAGCGAAAAGGTGTTGACCAGGATCGCGGTTTGTCTGGGCACTCCGCACAGGTGTGCGCCGCAGATCCCGGCCTGCCTGCTCGCCTCGGCCAACAACAGCGGGTCGAACAGTGCGGTCGACTGGACGTGGTCGTTGTAGTAGCCGTGGGTGAGCGGCAGCTGGGCACCGGCCACGTACTGGTAGTCAGCGATCCGGCACATGTCCGTGACAAAGACCTCGGCCACCGCCGAACGGTGCACCAGCGTGCGGTCAACGGTGCGCAGAAAACTCAGCCCGGCCACCTGCTCCAGGCGGTCAACGGACTCGATACTGACGGTCATCGTTACTTCGCGCTCCCCTCGCACAGCACGTCAGTCGGCTCGTTGGTCGAGGTCACCAGCGTGGGACACCGCCGGGGACGGCACACCGCACGTTTTCCGGCCATTTCCCGGAACACACTGGCAGAGGACGGTCAAAACCATGTCAACCGGCGATCAAAACCGACCGGAAAACCCGCCGGAAGCGGGGTGACCCGCACCGCGGCGAACAATGGGAACAGGTCCGCGGACAATCAGGAGTACCACTTTCGTAGCCCGCGGTGCGCCTTAGGTGTCAATTCGTTGCTAATCGCGTCCGGCGGTCCCTACTGTCATCGGCACGAGATCGGCGCGAACACACCGCCGGTCGCCGCAATTCCGTTCTCGCCAACGCGGCGGTGCCGAGCGCACCGGTTGACGGGAAACAGCCAGAGGGGAACGCGAAGATGACGCAAGGGGTCACCGGCACTCCCAGTGCCCTGCAGGACAAGATCCGCGAGATCGTCGCCGAGGAGCTGGAACTCGACCAGGACGAACTCAGCGACACCGGCCACTTCGTGGACGACTACGACGCCGACTCGCTGTCGCTGATCACGGTCATCGCCCGCATCGAGAAGGAACTCGGCGTGGCGGTCCCCCGCGACCAGCTCACCGAGATGGCCACGCTGGAACAGGTGTTCGCGGTGGTCGGGCAGTACGCGACCGGGGAGTCCCGGGGTGCCTGACGACACGCTGCGCCGTGTCGTCGTCACCGGACTGGGGGCGGTGAGCAGTGTCGGTATCGGTGCCGACGCGTTCGCCGCCGCCATCCGCGCGGGCACGACCGGCACCGGGCCGATCACCAGCTTCGACACCAGCGGGTTCCCGCACGTGATGGCGGGCGAGGTGCGCGACTTCGACCCCGACGCCCTGCTGGAGAACCTCAGCCCCGACCAGTGGGGGCGCAGCAGCCTGCTGGGTGCCGCGGCCGCGCGGCAGGCGGTGGTGGACGCGGACCTGGACCCCGAGCTGCTCGCCCGCTCCCGCGCCGGGTCGATCATGGGCACCACCGGCGGCGAGTCCACGGTGCTCCAGCAGCTCACCGAGCAGTGGGTGCACCAAGGTCTGAAGAGCATCGACCCGCACATCGTGGCGCAGGCGCCGGCCAGCCAGATCGCCAACGCGGTCAACAGCGAACTGGGGCTGACCGGCGACGCGCAGACCGTGCCCACGGCCTGCTCGGCCAGCAACTTCGCCCTGGGCTACGCCTACGACCTGGTGCGCACCGGTGAGGCCGACATCATGCTGGCCGGTGGCGCGGACGCGGTGAACCGCGCGACCCACGCGGGGTTCTTCCAGCTCGGGGCCCTGGCCGAGCACACCTGTCGGCCCTTCGACGCCAACCGCTCCGGCATCCTCACCGGCGAGGGCGGCGTGGCCCTGCTGCTGGAACCGCTGGAGCACGCGCTCGCCCGCGGCGCGCGCATCTACGCCGAACTGCTCGGCTACGGCGTCAACTGCGACGCCAGGCACATGGTCAACCCCGACTCGACCAGCATCGCCGCGTGCATCCGGCGGGCGCACCGCTCGGCCGGGGTCGGCCCGGAGCAGATCGACTACATCTGCGCGCACGGCACGGGCACCCCGACCAACGACGCCACCGAGGTCCGCGCGGTGCGCGAGGTGTTCGGCGACCGGCTGCCGCCGATCAGCTCGATCAAGTCGATGATCGGCCACACCATGGGCGCCGCCAGCGGGTTCGGCGCGCTGATCTGCTGCAAGGCCCTGCAGGACGGGTTCCTGCCGCCCACCGCGAACGTGGCGCGGGTGGACCAGCGGCTGGGGCCGGGCGTGGACTGCGTGCCGGGCAGTTCCCGACCAGCGCACCTGTCGGTCGTGCAGAACCACGGTTTCGCCTTCGGTGGCAACAACGCCATCACGATCCTGGGGAGGGTGGCATGAGCACCGCGGTCGCTGTGCGGCCCCTGGCCGTCACCGGGTGCGGCGTGGTCTCCCCGGCCGGGCTGGGCCTGGACCGGCTCGGGCACCTGCTGCACGCCGCCGTGCCCGGCAACGCCGAGCCGGCCGGTGACGACGCCGCCGACTTCCCGCCCGGCCCGCTGCGGGCGGTGCCCGAGTTCCGGCTGGCCGACCACCTGGGCCGCAAGGGCACCAAGAACCTGGACCGGATGACCGCGCTGGGCCTGATCGCCACCAAGCTGGCCCTGGAGCAGGCCGGCGCCGAACTCACCGCCGAGGAGCGGGACGCCACCGGGGTGGCCCTGGGCACCAGCACCGGCAGCATCCGCAGTGCCAGCGCGGTGTCCAGGGACACCCTGGTGCAGGAGCGGCCCTACCAGGTCAACCCCTCGCAGTTCCCGAACACCGTGATGAACAGCTGCGCCGGTCAGCTGGCCATCTGGAACTCGCTGCGCGGGGTGAACGCCACCCTGGCCGGCGGTCAGCTCTCCAGCCTGTTCGCCATGCGCTACGCCCGGGTGGCGATCAGCCAGGGCAACGCCGCCCGCCTGGTGGTCGGCGGCATCGAGGAGCTGAGCCCGCAGTACGCGTGGGCGTGGCACCGGGCCGGCGCGCTCACCCCCGGGACCGCGCTGGGTGAGGGCTGCGCGGTGTTCGTGGTGGAGGACGCCGCCGGCCTGGCCGCCGACCGGCCGGTGCTCGCCGAGGTGCTCGCCTGCGAGGTCGGGTTCTACGGGGCCACCCGCCGACCCGGCCGCACCGAGGGGCTGGCGCTGAGCGTGCGGCGCGCCCTGGACCGCAGCGGGGTGGCGCCCGAACAGGTCGACGCGGTCTCACTGGGGGCCACCAGCTACAGCGCGCTCAACCGGGTGGAGCAGCGGGCCCTGCGCGCGGTGCTCGGCGCGCTGCCCGCCCAGGTCAGCGTGCACGACGTGGTGGGCGAGTGCTACAGCGCCAGTGGCGCCATGCAGCTGGCCGCGCTGCTGGCGCACTGGCAGCGCGTCCCGGCCCCGCGCCCGCGCACCGCGCTGGTGACGTCGGTGGGGCTGGACGGCAACGTCGGCGCGCTGGTGGTGCGCGAGGGCCGCGGCGGCCGGCCGGACTGAGCCGGTGCTCACCACGAGCACAAGGGACGGTCACTGTGGACAGTCCACTACCGACACAGATGTCCGGGTCGAGTCGCTGGCCGCTCGGCCGGCGCGGCCGGTGGGTGGTGCGCGTGACACCACCCGCCGGCCGCGTCCACCGCGTTGGCGACTCAGTAGCGCCCGGGGATCAGCGACGCGGACACGGCCTTGTTGACCGCGTCGATGCGGGACACCGCGCCGAGCTTGCCGAAGATGTTGCGCAGGTGGCGCTTGACGGTTCCCTCGGTGATGGACAGCCGCACCGCGATCTGCCGGTTGCTCATCGCGGTGGCGACCAGGCTGAGCACCTCCTGTTCCCGCACGGACAACAGGCCGGGCCGGATGGTGTTGACCTGGGTGAGCGTCTCGCGCGACACCGAGATCACCAGTCGCTGCCCGCCGTTGCGCGCGCTGCGGATCGCGGCCACCAGGTCCTGGCGGCTGATGCTCTTGTGCAGGTATCCGGAGATCCCGCTGCGCAGCATCTGCTGCACCAGCTGCGGATCGTCGTACATGCTCAGGATCAGCACCTTGGTGTCCGGCGAGACCTGCTGGATCCGGCGCACGGTCTCGGCGGGCTGGCTGCGCGGCATGTCGATGTCCATCAGCACCACGTCCGGCCGGGACCGGGCGGCCAGCGCGGTCAGCGACTCGCCGTCGCCGGCCTCCCCGACGATCCGGAAGTCGTCCTCGGTGAGCAGGACATCGCGCAGGCTCTCGCGCAGCAGGGTGTGGTCGTCGGCGATGAGGATGCCGACCACGTCCTCAGCTGCCATCAGCCCTCCCCGGCAGCCGGACCGACAGCTCCACGCGGGTGCCCTCCCGGGGACGGCTGGTGATGCGCAGCTCGCCGCCGAGCGACTCGCTGATCCGCTCCCGCATCGACGTCAGGCCGTGCCCCTGGACGGCGCTGGCCAGGTCGAACCCGGCCCCGTCGTCCTCGACGACCGCGCGCACGCGCTCGGCGGAGATGTCCACCAGCACGCCGACCCGGCTGGCCCTGGCGTGCCGGAACACGTTGCGCAGGCACTCCCGGACCACCACGAACAGCTCGGTGCGGTGTTCGTGCGGCACCATGGTCTCGTCGCCGTCGATCCGGAGTTCGACCCTGGTCCCGGTGGATCGCACCGACCGGACGAACTCCCACAGCGCGTCGCCCAGGCTGGGCAGCCGGCTGTACAACCGCAGGTCGGCCACGAGCTGGCGGGTGCCGGCCAGCGCGTCGCCGAGCGCCCGCTGCGCCTGGACGATCCGGTCCTCGGCCTCGGGCATGCCCCGCTCCCGGTAGACCTGGTACAGGTCCAGCTGGCGGGTGGCCAGGCTGACGCTGCTGCCCAGCCAGTCGTGGATGTCCCGGGACAGGCGGCGCAGGTCGTCGCCGCGCAGCCGCCTGAGCCTGTCCTGCTGCTCCGACTCGTGCCGGTCGGCCAGCACCCGCATGCGCGCGGACATGCTCTGGTTGATCGCCCGCAGCCCCAGGCGCAGCGCGCGGGACGCGTCGGAGTGCTCGCTGACCACGGTGACCAGCAGCTCGGCCAGCACGGTGGTCAGCTCGGCCGCGGCGACCAGCACGTCGCTGAAGCGGATTCCCCAGGCGGCCCCCTTGACGCCCAGGTTCACGACGCTGCCGATGTTCTCGCTGTTGATGACGATCGTGCCGCGGTGAATGCTGTCCAGGCAGTCGGCGATGACGAAACCGGCCTGCCGGTCGATCTCCTCCTTCAGCTCGGCCACGGCCAGCACGGGGCTGCCCAACTCGTGCAGGGAGGACTCGTATCTCCGCAGCACCTGCTCCTGGAACAGGTACAGACGCCGCGCACCGGATAAGGACGACTGGCCGTCAGTCCTCTCCAGCGCGGTCACGCAAGTAACCACTTTTCCCCCAGTGATTAAGTTAAAAACCTTTTACCAGCAGCCCCCGACCAGGTAGGTGAACATGTGACGCCGCCACGATGAGTTGTATTGGGAAACGATCCGCCCGATACTGGATCGATAACATAGTTTGCGACGCAAGTGTACCGGCCAGCCTGGTCGTGCAGCAAGCAACAATCGCACCGACCAGACCCCACTGGATATCGGAGAGCGTGTCCTGCTTTTGATTTGAATCCTATTCATATTTTGCTGGCGCGCGGCGCGCACAACAGCAACGAACACAATTAACGTGGATGTCATCCAACTGTGCGCTGTCCCCCATTACCCGCTGCACACTAGCCCACTTCGACGCTCTCCGGTGCGGCATCCGGCGACATCGGCCGCACCGGTTGTCCACCCGACCGCCGACGCCGACGCACCAGCCGCCAGGCGAGCACGGCCACGGCCACCACCACCAGCAGCGGCAACCCCAACAGCCCGACCACGTCCTCGACCTGCTGGTAGGCGGCACCGGCCAGGTAGCCCAGCACCACCAGCCCACCGCCCCACAGCACCGCCGCCGGCACGTTGCACAGCGCGAACCGCGGGTAGGGCACGCCCGCCCGGCCGGCAAGACGCGGCACCAGGGTGCGCACCACCCCGAGGCACTGGCCGACGGCCACCGCCACCCGCGCGCGCCGCCGCAGCAGGGACAACAGCCGCTCCTGACGATCCGGCCCCAGGCGGCGCTCCACCAGCCGGTCCACCCACCCCCCTCGGCCGGACTGGCCCCGCCGCTGGCCACGCACGAACCCGGCATGGCTGCCGATCGTGGTGGCCAGCACGGCGGTGACCACGGCCGCGAACAGCGGCACCACCCCGAGCCTGGCGAACAACCCCAGGGTCAGCACCGTGCTCGCGCCGGGCAGCACCACACCGATCAACAGCCCGGACTCGGCCATCAACAGCAGACCGATCAGGCCCAACACGACCGGTGCGGGCAGCCCGACGAGAAAACCGGCCTCAGGCACCCGGGCCCGCCTCGCGCGGCGCACCCCCGGCGCCGGCCACCCGCGGCCGGCGGGCCAGGTAGACCACGGCCGGCGGGATGTTGCGCCACACCGTCCGGCTGACCACCACCTCCTCGAAGGTGTCGCGCAGGTTCTGCAACTGCCGCCGCGCCGGCGTGGTCCACCGCGTCCACCCGTAGGTGAACTGCGTGAACACCCCGCCCTCGGCCAGCGACTGGGCGACCAGCGTCAGCAGCGGACGCGCCGCGGTCGTGGGAAACGCCACCCACGGCAGGCCGCTGACCACGACATCGGCCCGCAGGCCGCGCTCGGCCAACACGTCCGGCAACGTGCTCGCGTCCCCGCACACCACGTCCACCTCGGGGTAGCGCTTCCCGAGCAGGTCGGCCAGCCTCGGGTTCAACTCGATGGCCAGGTGCCTGCCCCTGCCCCGCAGCCGCCGCTGGATCTCCTTGGTGAACGCCCCGGTGCCCGGCCCCAACTCCACCACGACCGGATCACCGCGCTCGGCCACCGGCACGGTGATCTGCTCGGCCAGAAACCGAGAACTCGGCGCCACCGCGGCGGTGCGGATGGGAGAGCGGATGAACTCCCGGAAGAACAACCCGGTATCGGTTGACTGGCCCGCTTTCCTGTCGGTCACCTGCACGGTTGGCCTCCCCAGACGACACGCTCCCGACCCACAACAGCTGGGCGGACAGCCCCGTGAGTCTGTCGGTTTCTCCAACCTCCGTCATCTGTCAAAACGACTGGGTACGGTGTGACCGTGATCCATGGGCGCGGCCCAGAACGCCAGGCGGTGACAAACCTGCTGGCCAGCGCACGGTCCGGCGGCAGTGCCGTGCTGGTGGTGCACGGCGAGGCGGGTGTTGGCAAAAGCACGTTGCTAAGGTACGCGACCGGTCACGCCACCGGCATGCGTGTGCTGACCAGCACCGGAGTCCAGGCCGAGGTGAAACTCGCCTTCAGCGGCCTGCACCAGCTGCTCACCCCGGTGCTGGGACACCTCGACCACCTGCCCGAGCCCCAGGCCACCGCACTGCGCGGCGCACTGGCCCTGGCCGACGCCCCCGCCTCCGAACTCGTCGTGGCCGCGGCCGTGCACAGCCTGCTGGTCCGCGTCAGCACGCTCACGCCGCTGCTGCTGGTCGTGGACGACGCGCACTGGCTGGACCCGGCATCGGCCGCCGCCCTGCTGTTCGCCGCCCGCCGGATGAGCACCGAACCCATCGCCGTCCTGCTGGCCGTGCGCGACCACGAACACCACCACCTGGACCTCACCGACCTGCCGCAGCTGCCGCTGGCCGGGCTGACCGCCCAGGAGGCCCGCGGCCTGCTGGGCGAGCTGGGCTGGTTCCCGCCCGACCAGGTGCTGCACGCCGTGGTCGAGCAGACCGCAGGCAACCCGCTGGCCCTCACCGAACTGGGCCGCAGCCCCGATCCCGACCACATCGTCAGCCGCGCACTGCTCGGCGGCCCGGTGCCGGTGGGATCCCGGCTGCGCCAGGCCTACCTGCGCCGGGTGGACCGGCTGCCCACCGCGAGCCAGGACCTGCTGCTGCTGATCGCCGCCGAGGAGACCGGCAGCGGCGACACCGTGCTCGGCGCCGCCGCCCGGCTGGGCCTGTCCCGCGACGCCCTCGACCCCGCCGAACACGCCCACCTCATCGAGATCGACCACACCCACCTGCGGTTCCGCCACCCGCTGATGCGCGCCGCCGTCTACCAGGCCGCCTCCTTCCGGGCCCGCGCCGCCGCCCACCACGCCCTGGCCGACCAGCTCGCGCACGACGGCCACCCCGACCGCGCCGTCTGGCACCGGGCACTGGCCGCGCTCACCCCCGACGAGGACCTGGCCGCCGCCCTGGAGCACACCGCCGAGGCCACCGAGCGCCGCGGCGGCAGCGCCGCGTGCGCGGCCGTGCTCGAACTCGCCGCCCGGATCAGCACCACGCCGCACGGCCGCGCCGCCCGGCTGGTGGCCGCGGCGAGCGCGGCCTGGCGCTCCGGCCAGACCGAACTGGCCACATCCCTGGTCGACCAGGCCGACACCACCCCGGCCGACCCGGTGACCACGGTGCGCATCGCCCGACTGCGCGGCCTGATCGAGCTGAGCGGCGGCGACCCCGCCGCCGCCTACGCCCGGCTGGTCCACGGCGCCGACCTGATCGCCACCGCGACACCCGCCGAAGCGGTGTCCCTGCTGCTGGTGGCCGCCGACGCCGCCTACCACGCCGACCGCGTCGAGGACGCCGTGCGCGCCGGACTGCGCATCACCGAACTGGACTGCGACCACGCGCACCGCCGCCTGGGGCACTGGCTGGTCGAGGTGGCCAGGGGCACCCTGACCGCCGTGGGCACCGGCCCCTGGGACCTCTACCAACTGCTCCCCGACACCCTCAGCGACCAGGACTCCCGCCGGTGGATGTGGGTCACCGCGATCAGCTGGCTGGGCCCGCACCAGCGCCAGGCCAGAGCGTTCGCCCTGGCCGCCTACGAACGGCTGCGCTCCTCGGGCATGCCGGGCGTGCTGGCCATGCTGCTGTCCTGGCTCGCCGACATCGAGTACCACCTCGGCCTGTGGCGTGCGGGCGAACAGCACGCCGCCGAGGGCGCGGCCCTGGCCAGGGCCACCGGCCAGCAGACCCGACTGGCCGACTTCCTCGCGCTGCTCGCGCACTTCGCCGCGGTGCGCGGCGACCGCGCCGGCTGCCAGCGGCACGCCGAGCAGGCCCTGGCCGTGGCACTGCCCGGCCACAACCGCGCCGCCTCCGCCAACGCCACCTGGGCCCTCGGCCTGGCCGCGCTCACCACCGGCGACACCCAGCAGGCCGTGGAACACCTGAGCGCACTCGGCACGCCCGGCTCGCCGTACGCGCACGAGATGATCGCCCGACTGGCCACCCCCGACCTGGTCGAAGCCGCCGTGCGCGGCGGCCACCCCACCCAGGCGCACGCCGCACTGGCCGCCTTCACCCCGTGGGCCACCCAGGCCAACCTGCCGTGGGCCAAGGCCCACCTGCACCGCTGCCACGCCCTGCTCGACGACACCGCCGCCGAACCGCACTTCCATGCCGCCACCAGCGCCGAGCACAGCCAGGACCGGCTGTTCGACCTGGCCAGGACCGCCCTGTCGCACGGCGAGTGGCTGCGCCGCAACCGGCAGCGCGGCCAGGCCCGCCCCCGGCTGCGGCTGGCCGTCGACGTGTTCACCAGCCTCGGCGCCACCCCCTGGACCGACCGGGCCACCGCGCAACTGCGCGCCTGCGGCGGCTCCCCCCGGCGCGGCCCCGGCCAGCCAGCCCGCTCCGGCCAGCTCACCGCCCAGGAGTTCCAGGTGGCCGAACTGGCCGCCAGCGGACTGAGCAACCGCGAGATCGGCCAGCGGCTGTCCCTGAGCCCCCGCACCGTCGGCTACCACCTGTACAACCTGTTCCCCAAGCTCGGCATCTCCGCCCGGTCGCAACTGCGCGACCTCGACCTGGGCGACCCACCAGCCGTGCCGCACTGACCACCCACCGGCCCACCCGCGACCGCCGCCCCTCGCCCGGTCACCGCTCGCACGAAAGGCGGAACGCCGTCCGCGCCCCTAGGCTGGTTCGCGTGTTCGATCTCCCTGACCGAGTGACCGCCTGCCTGTTCGACCTCGATGGGGTGCTCACCGCGACGGCGACAGTGCACGCTGCCGCCTGGAAGGAGATGTTCGACGAGTACCTGCGCGACCGCGCCGAGCGCACCGGCGAACCCTTCGTCCCGTTCGACCCGGTCGCCGACTACGACCGCTACGTGGACGGCCGCCCCCGCGCCGACGGCACCCGCGCCTTCCTCCAGGCCCGAGGCATCACCCTGCCCGACGGCGCCGCCGACGACCCGCCCGAGGCCGAGACCATCCAGGGGCTGAGCAACCGCAAGAACGCCATCGTGCTGCGCCGCATCCACCAGGACGGGGTGCGCGCCTACCCCGGGTCGGTGCGGTTCCTGCACGCCGTCACCGACGCCGGCCTGGCCACCGCCGTGGTCTCCGCCAGCGCCAACTGCGCGGACGTGCTCGCCGCCGCCGGCATCGCCGACCTGTTCGACGTGCGCGTCGACGGCGTGGTGGCCGCGCGGGAACACCTCACCGGCAAACCCGCCCCGGACACCTTCCTGGCCGCGGCCAGCAGACTCGGCGTGGCCCCGGCCGACGCCGCGGTCTTCGAGGACGCCCTCGCCGGAGTGGCCGCCGGACGCGCCGGCGGCTTCGGCTGCGTCGTCGGCGTCGACCGCGTGGGCCAGGCCGAAGCACTGCGCCAGCACGGCGCCGACCTCGTCGTGACCGACCTCGCCGAACTGCTCGCACCATGATCGAACAATCCGCCTTCACCGTCGAACCCTGGTGCCTGCGGGAGTGCAACCTGCAACTGGACCTGCTGGCCCAGGCCGAATCCCTGTTCGCGCTGTCCAACGGCCACATCGGCTGGCGGGGCAACCTCGACGAGGGCGAGCCGCACGCCCTGCCCGGCAGCTACCTCAACGGCGTCTACGAACTGCGCCCGCTGCCCTACGCCGAAGCCGGCTACGGATACCCCGAGTCCGGACAGACCGTCATCAACGTCACCAACGGCAAACTGATCCGCCTGCTGGTCGACGACGAGCCGTTCGACCCGCGCTACGGCCAACTCCGCGCCCACGAACGAGAACTGGACTTCCGCACCGGACTGCTGCTCCGCAAGGCGGAATGGGTCTCCCCCGCCGGCCAGGCCATCCGGCTGACCAGCACCCGACTGGTGTCGCTGTCCCAGCGGGCCGTCGCCGCGATCTGCTACGAGGTCGAGGCCGTGGACGACCCCGCCCGCATCGTCGTGCAGTCCGAACTCGTCGCCAACGAGCAACTGCCCGACCCCAACGGCGACCCCCGGGTGGCCGCCGCGCTGAAGGACCCCCTGATCCCGGAGGCCCACGGCGCCTACGCGGCCACCGCCGACCTGGTGCACCAGACCCAGCGCAGCGGCCTGCGGGTGGCCGCGGCCATGGACCACACCGTGGAGGGCCCGGAAGGCACCCGCACCACCTCGGAGAGCTTCCCCAACCTCGGCCGGGTCACCGTCACCACCGTGCTGCACCCGGGACAACGACTGCGGCTGATCAAGTTCGTGGCCTACGGCTGGTCCGGCGAACGCTCCCTGCCCGCCCTGCGCGACCAGGTGCAGGCTGCCCTGACCGCGGCCAACCACACCGGCTGGCACGGGCTGTGCGCCGAACAGCGGGACTACCTCAGCGACTTCTGGAGCCGAGCCGACGTCGAGGTCGACGGCGACACCAAGATCCAGCAGGCCGTCCGGTTCAGCCTGTTCCACGTGCTGCAGGCGGGCGCGCGCGCCGAACAGCGCGCCATCCCCGCCAAGGGCCTCACCGGCCCCGGCTACGACGGGCACTGCTTCTGGGACACCGAGACCTTCGTGCTGCCGGTGCTGTCCTACACCGTGCCCTCGGCCGCGGCCCACGCCCTGCGCTGGCGGCACAGCACCATGCCCAAGGCCGCCGCCCGGGCCCGCCAGCTCGGCCTGCACGGCGTCGCCTTCCCCTGGCGCACCATCCACGGCGAGGAGTGCTCCAGCTACTGGCCGGCCGGCACCGCCGCCTTCCACATCAACGCCGACATCGCCGACGCGGTCATCCGCTACGTGGCCGCCACCGGCGACACCGACTTCGAGGCCGGCGTCGGCATGGAACTGCTCGTGGAAACCGCCCGGCTGTGGTGCTCCCTGGGCCACCACGACGCCCAGGGCCGGTTCCGCATCGACGGCGTCACCGGCCCGGACGAGTACAGCGCGGTGGTGGACAACAACGTCTACACCAACCTGATGGCCCAGCAGAACCTCGACGCGGCCGCGGCCCTGGTGGAGAAGCACCCGGACCGGGCACGGGAACTGGGCGTCAACGCCGAGGAGAGCGCCCGCTGGCGGGACGCCGCCCGAGCGATGACCATCCCCTTCGACGACCTGCTCGGCATCCACCCCCAAGCCGAGGGCTTCACCCGGCACCAGGAGTGGGACTTCGCCGCCACCTCCCCCGACCAGTACCCGCTGCTGCTGCACTTCCCCTACTTCGACCTGTACCGCAAGCAGGTGGTCAAGCAGGCCGACCTGGTGCTGGCCATGCACCTGCGCGGCGACGCCTTCACCGCCGCCCAGAAGGCCCGCAACTTCGCCTACTACGAGCGGCTGACCGTGCGCGACTCGTCCCTGTCGGCCTGCACCCAGGCCGTGGTCGCCGCCGAGGTCGGCCACACCGAACTGGCCTACGACTACCTCACCGAAGCCGCCCTGATGGACCTGAAGGACCTGGAGAACAACACCCGCGACGGCCTGCACATCGCCTCACTGGCCGGCAGCTGGCTCGCCCTGGTCGCCGGGCTCGGCGGGATGCGCCACTACCGCGGCGTGCTCAGCTTCGCCCCCCGACTGCCCGCCGGCCTGCGCAAGCTGTCCTTCAGCATCTACCTGCAGAACCAACGGCTCTACGTGGACATCGGCCAGGCCGACGCCCGCTACACCGTGTCCGACTCCCGACCACTGCGCATCCTGCACCACGGCACCCCGGGCGTGATCTTCCCCCACCAGCCACTGGTCCGCCCCATCCCACCACCCCCGCACGCGCTGACCGACCCACAGCAACCCATCGGCCGGGAACCCCTGCGCCGACGCCGCCGCCGCACCCAGGAATAGCAAGAGGTCCACAGCGAACAGATCCACTGTGGACAGTCCAGTTCGGACCGCGCTCACCCGCCCCGGCCGGCCCGCTCCGCGTGCCGGGCGAGCCGGCGCAGCGGATCCCGCAGCGCCGGGGCACTCAGACACGGCCGGCCACCCGCCCGCGCCACGGTCAGCCCGGCCGAGGCCACCGCCAGCCGAGCCGCCTCGGCCGGCCGCGCACCCCGCACCAGCGCCGCCGTCAGCCCGGCGGTGAACGCGTCACCCGCACCCGTGGTGTCCACCACCTCGGTCGACAGCAGCGGCAGGAACAGCGTCTCCCGCCCCCACACGAACACGTTCCCCTCCCCCTCCACCCCCAACGCCACCAGCCTGGGCCCCCGCCCCAGCAACTCCCGGCCGGCCCGCACCGCCGCGTCCACCCCGTCCACCCGCACCCCGGTGAACAACTCCGCCTCCCGCGGATCAGCCCGCACCACGTCCGCCTCGGCCAGCAACGCCCCGGCGTCGCGCGCATCGGTGGGCGCCCCGTCCAGCACCACCCGGGCCCGGCCCCGCCGGGCGCACCGGGCGGCGGCCAGCGCCGCCGCCGACGGCTGCTGCAACTGCACGACCACGGCACCGGCCCGCGCCAGGCGCGCCGCCTCGGCCAGCACGTCGGCCTCGGTCAGCAACACCGGCGCGGGCAGGTGCTCCAGGTAGCGCCAGCGGGCATGCCGGTCCAGCACGTTCACGATGAGCCCGGTCCCGGTGTCCGCGCGGCGCACCACCGCCGACACGTCCACGCCGTCGGCGCGCGCCTGGGCGAGCAGCCGCTCGGCCACCTCGTCCGAGCCGACCACGCCGAGCAGACCGGCGGACACCCCGAGCTGGGACAGCGCCACCGCCGTGTTGGCGCCCTTGCCGCCCAACACCTCCTGGCGCGAGCGCACCGCCGCACCGGTACCCGCCTCGGGCACCTCGTCCACCAGCAGCACCAGGTCGCGGGCCACCTGGCCGACGACCAGCACGTCCTCGGTTCCCACCCGTGCAGCCGTACCCGAGCCAGCACGGCCCGAAACCCGGCCAGCGCAACGCCCGGCTCAGTCGGTTCCGGGCCGCACGGCTCAATAGCTCAGGCCGTAGCCGTAGGGGAACAGCGAGGCCTTGCCGTCACCGGAGTTGATCGGCTGCTGCGACGCCTGCCGCATCCACGTGCTGGGCAGCTTGCCCGTGGGGCGGTAGGCGCCGAAGAGCACGTCGGCCACGCCACCGCCCTCGGTGCCCGGCAGCCAGGCGGCCACCAGAGCGTCCCAGTTGGACAGTTGCGCGGCGATGTCCAGCGGCCGCCCGGACACCAGCACCACCACCAGTGGCACCCCACTGGCCTGCAACCGGTTCAGCGTGGCGATGTCCTCCTGGTCCAACCCCAGCCCGCCCGGCCGGTCACCCTGGCCCTCGGCGTACGGCGTCTCACCCACCACGGCGATCGCCGCGTCGTAACTGGCGTCGATCCCCGTGCCGGTCCGGTTGTAGGTCACCGCCGTCGAGGTGGACACGCTCTGCTGGATGCCCTGCAGGATCGTGGTTCCCGGCGTGATCGCGCCGCTGGAGCCCTGCCAGGAGATGGTCCAGCCACCGCTCTGGTTGCCGATGTCGTTGGCGGACTTGCCCGCCACGAACAGCTTGCGCGCCCCCTTGTCCAGCGGCAGCACGCCGTTGTCGTTCTTCAACAGCACCTGCGACTCCCGCACCGCCTGCCTGGCCAGCTCCCGGTGCGCCGCACTGCCCACCGTGGCCGTGTAACTCCGGTCGGTGTAGGGCCGTTCGAACAGGCCCAGCTCGAACTTCTTGGTGAGGATGCGCCGGTTCGCGTCGTCGATCCGGGCCATGCTGATCCGGTTGGCCAGCACCTCGGCCCGCAGCGTGGCCAGGAACGCCTTGTACTCGTAGGGAACCATCACCACGTCGATGCCCGCGTTGATCGCCGTGCGCACATCCGAACCGCTGGCCCCGGTCTGCCCGTCGAGCTGGTCGATCCCGGCCCAGTCGGACACCACGATCCCGCCGAACCCCAACTCCCCCTTGAGCAACGTGGTGATCAGGTACTGGCTGCCGTGCACCTTGGCACCGTTCCAACTGCTGAAGGAGACCATCACCGAGCCGACACCCCGCCGCACCGCCTCCTGGAACGGCGGCAGGTGGATCGCGCGCAACTCCTGCTCGCTGAGCTGGGTGTCGCCCTGGTCCGTGCCGTTGGTGGTGCCACCGTCACCGAGGTAGTGCTTGGCCGTGGCCAGCACCGACCCGGAGTCGGCCAGCGAGCCGCCCTGCAGCCCGGGGATGTACGAGGCCATCGCGCTCGCCAGTTCCGGCACCTCGCCGAACGACTCGTAGGTCCGCCCCCACCGGTCGTTGCGGGCCACGCACAGGCACGGCGCGAAGTTCCAGTCGATGCCGGTGCCGGAGACCTCCTCCGCCACCGCGCGTCCGATCCGCTGCACCAGCGCCGGATCACGGGTGGCGCCGAGCCCGATGTTGTGCGGGAAGATCGTGGCACCTCGGACGTTGTTGTGCCCGTGCACCGCGTCAACGCCGTAGATCATCGGGATCCCCAGCGGCGTGGCCAGTGCGGCCCGCTGGTAGCCGTCGTACATGTCCGCCCACGCCTGGGCGGTGTTGGACGTGGGGGCCGAGCCGCCGCCGGAGAGCACCGAGCCGATCCGGTAGGTCGTCAGATCCGCCGGCGTCAACACGCTCCGGTCCACCTGGGTCATCTGACCGAGCTTGTCGTCCAGCGACATCCGCGCGAGCAGATCGCTGACGCGGTCCGGAATGGCGGCCGCGGCCCGGTGGTACACCGGGACCCCGGCCTGCGCCGCGCCCGACGCGCCGGTCAGCGCCGCCGCGACCACCGCGCCGACCACGGCGGTGGGAACCACTCGGCGCCACAGAGGACTGAACTGGGTGCGCATCATCGAACGCCCTTCGCGAGCAGCGCACGAGCTGGCGCGCCCAGCGGCCGGCCGCTCGGCAGCTCGCGCCAGGTCTGCCCAGGGTGTCCGTTGTAGGCGAGCGACGCCACACTGCGTTGCGCTCACACCGGACCGCTCACGCCGCCCGGTGACGGTTGGGTTGGTTACGCCTTCCCACGATAGAGATCCGGCACTGCATCGGTACACAACCCGCACGGCCGCACTTGGCCGTGCCGAACGCAGCAACCCCTGCGCCACAACGGTCCACCCGCCGGGAGCCGGCGGTCAGCCAGCTGGTTCCCGGTGATCTTCCCGGCGTGCCCACCTGGTTGCCCGGGTCGGTTGCGGTGGACATTTCCATTTGGTTCACACTGAAGTCTTCAACAAAGCAAAATGAGCGCGCGCGTCCGGTCCTCGCTCACCCGGGTGGTACCTGCGGGGGCCAGTGGGCGGCGGAGCCGGCGCGTGCGCACGGTGCGGGCTAATCAGTTAAGAAGGAGATGCCGACGTGGGTGGCCACGCGCGGCACTCGCCCGAAGGAGGCAACGATGAAACTCGTCCACCTGGTCGCTCGACCGCTGCTCGCCTGGATCTTCGTCAGCGGCGGCCTGGACACGCTGCGCAACCCCGAGCCCAGGGCGCAGCTCGCCGGGCCCAGCCTGGACAAGATGCGTGAGACGGTGCCGGTGCTGCCCGAGGACAACCTGACACTGGTCCGGGTGAACGCCGCCGTCCAGGTGGGCGCCGGCATCCTGCTGGCGCTCGGCAAGTTCCGCCGGCTGGCGGCCCTGGCGCTGGCCGCCTCGATCGTGCCGACCACCTACGCCGGCCACCGCTTCTGGGAGGTCGAGGACGAGGCCGGGCGAGCGCAGCAGCGCATCCACTTCGACAAGAACCTGGCCATTCTCGGTGGGCTGCTGGTCGCCGCGAGCGAGGGCCGCTCGACGCGCCGGGCGCGGCGGCGCGCCGCCGCGGAACTGGACGCGTCGGCGTAGGCGTCGCCACCCGGCGCTGTTCGCCCGGGTGACACGGTCCGCCGGACGCCAGGGCGGGCTGTGCTGCCCGGGACGCGGCCCCGGGTCAGTGGTGCTGGACCGGGCCGGTGCTCAGCAGGTCCTCGTACTCCCTGGGCAGCTGCGCGGCCATGTGGTCGAACTCCCAGCCGGTCACCGCCACCTTGAGCGCGGCGGCAACGGCGCGGGCGTGCTGGCGGGCCTGCTGGGGCGTGCACCCGAGCCCCTCGGTGTCCGACACCCGCTGGTAGAACTCGCCCACCCCGAACCGTTCACCCGGGCCGCGTTCGGGCAGTTCCGCCGCGAACTCGTCGGGCAACTGGCTGGCCAGGTCCTTGGTCTCACCGCCGAACAGCCGGTGTCCCAGCACGTTGATGGTGGCGTGCACCGCCCGCCGGGCGTGTTCCGGCGTGTCGATCCCCGCGCTCTGCTGCACCGCGGACACGATCTCGTCTGTCTTCACCTCGCTGCCTCCTTACGTCCACCGGGTGGGCGGCACCCCGGAGCGATCAGCACGCTGTGCTGTCCCGGAGCGATTCCCGCAGGGTGATCCCCCACGCGTCGGCTACCCCGCGTGCCGCGCCAGGACACCTCAACCGGGTGTGCACCGCCGGGTCCCGGGTACCCCCGGGAGAGTGAGCACCCGGGACGCCGTGACACTGGCCCTGGCCGGGGACACCATGCTCGGCCGGGGCGTGGCCGAGCAGCTCGCGCGGCACGGTCCGCGCAGCCTGTTCTCCCCCGCGGTGCGCGAGATCACCACCAGCGCGGACCTGTTCGTGCTGAACCTGGAGTGCTGCGTGTCCGAGCGGGGCGAGCCGTGGCCCGACCCGGACAAGCCGTTCTTCTTCCGGGCCCCGCCGGCCGCCGTGGACACCCTGGTGTGGCTCGGCGTGGACGCCGTCACCCTGGCCAACAACCACGCCCTCGACTTCGGCCGGGACGCCCTGCTGGACACCCGCGCCCACCTGGACCGGGCCGGCATCACCTCGGTGGGCGCCGGCGCGGACCAGTCCCGGGCCAGGGCGGCGGGACTGGTCGAGACCGCCGGGGTGCGGCTGGGCCTGCTCGGGGTCACCGACCACCCCGCCGACTACGCGGCCGGCCAGCACACCCCCGGGGTGGCCTACGCCGACCTGCACACGGCCACCCCGGACTGGCTGCTGGACAGCGTCACCGCCCTGCGCGCCCAGCACCTCGTCACGCTGGTGCTGCCGCACTGGGGGCCGAACATGACGCGCAGCCCGCCGGTGCACGTCCAGGCCGCGGCCACCGCGCTGACCGGGGCGGGTGCCAGCCTGGTCGCGGGCCACTCCGCACACGTGTTCCACGGGGTGCGCGCGGGCGTGTGCTACGACATGGGTGACTTCGTCGACGACTACGCGGTGGACCCCCGGCTGCGCAACGACCTGGGCCTGCTGTTCCTGGTCACGCTCACCGAGACCGGTCCCACGGGTCTGGCGGCGGTGCCGCTGGCCCTGGACTACTGCCACACCCGGCTGGCCCGCGACGCGGAGTTCACCTGGATCCGCGACCGGTTCACCAGGGCGTGCGCGGCCTTCGGCACCGAGGTGCGGGTCGAGGGCGACCGCCTGGTCGCGCGCTGGTGACCGGTCAGCCGGCCGGCCGCGCCGCTATCCCCCGGTGCAGCGCTGGCGCAGGCCGCGCGCCTCCATGTCCACGTACTTCCTGGTCAGGCCCGCGGTGAGCAGCCCGACCAGCGGCGCGAGCAGGCCGGTCTGCTCGATGCTGAACGTGACGGTGACCCCGTCGTCGGCCGCTGCCAGCCGGTGGCCGGCGACCGTGGTGACGCCGCCGCTGACCGTCTGCCAGGTGAACCCCTGCTGCTCGGCCAGCTCGGTCACCCGCCACACCGCCGCCGGCAGCCGGGGCTGGTGGATGCGGGTCCGGCTGCCCACCGCCAGCGGCCCGCCGTCCAGCCGCCGCACCTCGCGCACGGACGGCGTCCACTCGGGCCAGCGCGCCACATCGGTCAGCACCGCCCAGACGTGCGCCAGTGGCGCGTTGACGTGCACGGACGTGTGGTACCGCACCGGGCATCCCCCCTCACCGGGTCGTCAGCGCGCCAACCCGTGCGGCAGATCCTGCCAGCACCGCCGGCCCACCGGAACGGCGAACACCGGCCCGCGCCGGCCCGTGGCGCTGTCGCTGGTCCGGGCACGAGTCCAGCCGGCACGGGCGCGACACCCTATACATGGGCCATGAGCGTGCTGCGTACCCTGCCCGTCGAGGTGATCCTGCGCCGCGGCGAGGAGGCCTCCCTCAAGCGCCGGCTGCGTGCCCGCGACCTCGTGGGGTTCGGCATCGGGATCATCATCGGCACCGGCATCTTCACCCTCGCGGGGGTGGAGGCCAGGCAGCACGCGGGCCCGGCGGTGACGCTGTCCTTCGTGATCGGCGCGGTCGTGGCCGGACTGGCCGCGCTCTGCTACGCCGAACTGGCCTCCAGCGTGCCCACCGCGGGCAGCGCCTACACCTACGCCCTGGCCACGGTCGGGGAGCTGTTCGCCTGGATCATCGGCTGGGACCTACTGCTGGAGTTCGCCCTCGGCGCGGCCGTGGTGTCCCGCGGCTGGTCGGGCTACCTGGCCAACCTGTTCGACCTGCCGCCCGCGCTGTTCGGGGAGAACGCGGTGGTGAACGTGGGCGCGGTGCTGATCATCGCGGCGCTGACCACGGTGGCGGTGCTGGGCATCCGCCAGTCCGCGACCTTCACCAACGCGCTGGTGCTGGTCAAGGTCGCGGTGTGCGTGCTGGTGCTGGTCGTCGGCGCCTTCTTCGTCCGGCGGGCCAACCTGGTGCCGTTCCTCCCGCCGGCCCAGCCGGCCCCGCCCGGCGCGGGCACGCTGCACCAGCCCGTGGTCCAGGCGCTGCTCGGGCTGACCCCGTCGGTCTACGGGGTGGCCGGCATGCTCACCGCGGCGGCCGTGGTGTTCTTCGGCTACACCGGGTTCGAGGCGCTGGCCAACCTCGGCGAGGAGACCCGCCACCCGCAGCGGGACCTGCGCATCGGCATCCTGGGCGCGCTCGGCGTGTGCGCCCTGCTCTACGTGGGCGTGTCCCTGGTGCTCACCGGCATGGCCGACTACCGCACGATCGACCCGGGTGCGCCACTGGCGGCGGCGTTCAACGCGGTGCACCTGCCCTGGGTGGGCGCGCTGATCTCGCTGGGCGCGGTCGCCGGCCTGACCTCGGTGATGATGGTCGAGCTGGTCACCATCGGCCGGATCGGCTTCGCCATGGGCCGGGACGGGCTGCTGCCGCCGGCGCTGGCCCGGGTGCACCCGCGCTGGGGCACGCCGTACCGGATGACCGTGGGCGGCGCGGCGCTGATCGCGGTGCTCGCCGCGCTGGTGCCGATCTCCGCGCTGGCCGACATGGTCAGCATCGGCGCGCTGTCCGCGATGATCATCGTCGCCGTGGCCGTGCCGGTGCTCCGCCGCGCCCGACCGGAGCTGGCCCGCCCGTTCCGGGTTCCGCTGTCCCCGGTGCTGCCCGTGCTGACCGCGCTGGCCTGCCTGTACCTGATGCTCAACCTGGACGTGCTGACCTGGCTGCGGTTCGCGGTCTGGCTGGCCGCCGGGCTGCTCATCTACTTCGGCTACGGCTACCGGAACTCCCGGCTGGCCCCGGCGCGCCACCCCCGCCGTTCGGCCTAGTGGTCTGGTCCACTCGTCGGTGTGCTCCGACCGCACCCGTGCTATTTCGTTTGCCAGACGAAGGAAATGATCGACCTGGCCGGCTCAGCTTCGTATGGTGACTGACGCGGCGTGGCTGACGCCCCTGCGCACGGCGCGTCGCAGCCGGTGCCGGAAGGAACGACCACCGGGTTGCCCATCCCTGCTGACGAGAGGCGATCCATGCGTCCCAGTTTCCGCGGCCGACGGGCCAGCAGACCCGCCCTGCTCGTGGCCGCCGCGCTGGCGGCCGGCGTGAGCGCCACGCTGCTCACCACCCCGGCGCAGGCGGCGCCGGAGGAGTGGGCCGGGTGGAAACCGCCGGCCAGCCAGCCGATCGACCCGCAACGCTGGAAGAACCCGGACGACATGACGTGGAACGACTACCGGAAGGTGCCGGGCACCAACTGGGCGGACCCCGCGTTGAAACCGACCCAGCGGACCTTCAAGGGCGCGCTGGTCCTGCTGGACTACCCCGACCAGGAGTTCGTGGTCACCCAGCCACCCGGGTCGACGGTGTTCGGCAACCCCCAGGCCATCGCCTCGGGCATCCCCCGCGACCGGGTCGCCCAGTTCTACCGGGACTTCCTCAACACACCGGGTGAACTCAACCACGGCCACACCATCAACGAGTACTGGATGGAGGACTCCGGTGGCCGGCTGGGCGTCGACCTGACCGCGTTCGGCCCCTACCGGTTGCCGGCCAAGTCCTACCAGTACGGCATCACCCCGGACTTCAACCCGGACGCCTGCCCGAGCGGGGACGTCTGCGGCAAGGACATCCGCGCCGACGGCAGTGCCGCGTGGACCGCGGACGCGGGCGCGGACATCACCAAGCAGTTCGACTTCGTCTTCTACCTCAGCGCCGGCCAGGACGAGTCCGCCACCTGGCAGGAGTTCGGCCAGATGATGTTCCAGGGCCCGGAGGACGTGCCCGACGAGTGGGGACCGCCGGACCCCAACCTGCCCAACGCCGCCAGGACCCGCTACGTCCCGTGGACCTCGTGGAAGGCCGCCGCCACCATCTGGCCCAACGCCACCAACGGGTCCTCCACCCAGGCCGAGAGTTCGGGCATGGCCACCTACGCCCACGAGTTCAGCCACATCCTGGGCATCGCCGACAACTACAACAACCCGTACGGGACGCCGCTCAGCCGCGCCTACACCGGCATCTGGAGCATGCTCTCCCGCGGCTCGTTCAACGGGCCGGGCGGCCCGCACACCCGCTGGCAGATCCCGCCGATCAGCGGCGCCTCGATGGGGTCGCAGCACGTGCTGCGCGACAAGATCAAGCTGGGCATCGTGGACGAGCGCAACGTGCTGCGGCTGGACCGCGACGCGCTGGCCGGCTCGGGCGTGGTGGTCGCCGAGGTCACCGCGCGGTCCGCGCCGGTCGGCCGGACCGGGCTGTCCGGCATCAACGTGGCCATGGCCCGCGACCTGGAACCGGCCTGCGACCGCAACACCGACCCGCTGTGCGACGGCGGCGGCTACAACAACTACACGGTCGAGGTGGTCGACCGGATGGGCGCCGACTCGTTCACCCCGGACAACGGCGTGCTGCTGAGCAAGACCAAGAACGCGGACAACGCGCCGTTCGCCTGGGTGGTCGACGCCCACCCGGAGGACATCGACCTGGTGGACTTCTACCGGCCGGACGGCACCCCGCAGAAGATCACCATGGGTGACTACCGGCAGCTCAGCGACGCCCTGTTCCACGCGGGCACCAACTCGGGCAGTCAGTTCGAGTACGTGGACCGGGCCAACCGGCTGCACTTCTACGTGCTGGACATCAAGCGGGACAAGGCCGGTGTGCTGTCCTACACGGTCGCGGTGCGGTCGCTGGACGGCAGCGGCCCGCAGACCCGGGGTGTCGGCCTGTCCGGCGGCCGGGCCAGTGGCAACCCCGGCACCAAGGGCGCCACCTGCACCTTCGCCCTGACCAACACCGGCAGGGCGGGTAGCGGCGGCCAGGGCCACCCGGAGGACGTGTCCGCCTACCTGAACTCGGACGTGTACCGGCTGTCCGCGACCGCCACCGGCACCGGCTGGTCGGCGTCGCTGCCCAACGAGCTGGCCACCGCCCGGTCCGGTGGCGCGGTGAGCGTTCCGGTCGCGGTGAGCGCCGCACCCGGGGCGAGCCGGCGGGGCTCGGTGGTGCTGACCGCCACCTCCGAGAGCGACCCGAGCAAGACGGCCACGGCCACCTGCTCGCTGACCCGCTGACCGTGATCACCACTCGCGTGCCCGGCGTCCCCGGCGGCCTCCGCCGGGGCCCGGGCGCCCGCGGCGGTCACCCGCGGGATCGAGCCAGCGCTGGGAGCCGACGGACGGGTGCGCTGCTCGTGGTCCTGGTCGCCGCCGTGACCAGCGCCTGCGCCGGCCCCGAGACCGCCTCCGACCAGCCGGCCGCACAGCCGGGCGCCGGCATGGGCGTGCGGGTGCTGGTGCGCGACATGAACCTGCGTCCGGAGGGCGTGGACTGCGCCGGCGCCGGCCCCTACCTGTACCTGCACCGGTCCGCCCCCTTCGAGGTGCGCGACGGCGGTGGCGCGGCGCTGGCCCGCGGTGAGCTGCCGTCCGGCACCTCGGTCCGGGCGCTGCCCGAAGACCTGGGGGTGGACCGGATTCCCACGTTCTGCCAGTTCACCTTTTCGGTGACCGTGCCCGACCGAACGGGTTACCAGTTGGTCGTCGACGACGCCGCGCCGATCGACCTCGCGGTCAACCGGGACGACCCGGCGAGCCCGATCCTGGTGGGGGTGATCCCGTGAACCGGGCGCACTGGCTCGTCCTGGTGCTCACCCTGCTGCTCGCCGCCGCCTGCACCAGCCAGCCACCCCCACCACCGGGTGGCGGCCAGACCCTGCCCGGTCCGGTCAGCGGCGACCTGGCGCTGCGGCCACCGGCGGCGGACGCGCCCGGCGCGCCGGACTTCACCGCACCGCTGACCGACGGCACCCCGGTGACCGCGTCCCAGCTGTGGGCACAGCGGCCGGTGGTGTTCACCTTCCTGAGTTCGTGGTGCACGGCGTGCGCCGAGCAGCAGGACGCGCTCAGCGAGCTGGCCAGGACCCACCGGGACCGGGTGGTGTTCCTGGGGGTGGCCGGTGCGGACGAGCCCGACGAGCTGGCCGCGTACCTGAGCGCGCACCACGTGGACTACCCGGTCGTGGTCGACCGGGAACTCACCGTCTGGCGTGACTACGCCGTCCGCGAACCACCCGCCGTGGTGCTGATCAGCCGGGACGGCCGGCTGCTGCGCGGGTGGCCCGGTGGGCTGGCCGCGCCGGCGCTGCAGGCCCAGCTGAACGCGCTGGTGTTCCCGGGCTGACCCGGCCGGCGCGCCCGGCGTGCCGCACCCTGTTTCCGACACCTGTCCGCCTCGCTCCCGCTCCCGCACCGCCGACCTCGCCGCCGCAGCACCGCGCCCGCCCGTCATCCCGCGTGAGGAGAGCAATGCGCCAACTCCGTCGCACGTCCCGCTTAGCACTCATCGGTTCGATCACCACCGCCCTCGCCCTGTCAGCCGGTGCCCAGCCGGCCCTCGCCGAGCCGGCCCGGCCGACCGTGGTGGTCGCCGACGGCCGCACCCAGCCGGTGTTCGGCTACACCGACGCCATCCGGGAACGGGTGTGGGTCCGGGCCGACTTCGACAGTGACGGCAACGGCGCGGCCGACGAGATCGCGCTCGACGTGATCCGGCCGCGCGCGACCGAACAGGGCCTGAAGGTCCCGGTCGTGATGGACGCCAGCCCCTACTACTCCACCCTGGGCCGGGGCAACGAGTCCGAACTCAAGGCCGACCAGGACGGCGACGGCCTGCTGGACCGGTGGCCGCTGTTCTACGACAACTACTTCGTCCCGCGCGGCTACGCCGTGGTGCTGCTGGACATGGTGGGCACCAACAACTCCACCGGCTGCCCCACCACCAACGGCACGCCGGACAACCTCAGCGCCAAGACCGCGATCGACTGGCTCAACGGCCGGGCCCGCGCGCGCGACGCGGCCGGCGACGCCGTCACCGTGGACTGGCACAACGGCCGGACCGGGATGATCGGCAAGTCCTACGACGGCTCGCTGGCCATGGCCACCGCGGTGACCGGGGTGGCCGGCCTGACCACGATCGTGCCGATCGCCGGCCCGGCCAACTACTACGACTACACCCGCAGCAACGGGGTGCGCACCCGGGGACCGGACTACCCGGCCAGCCTGGCCAACACCGTCACCAACCCGGAGCGGCGGTCCCACTGCGCGCCGGTGCGGGCGGCGCTGTCCGCCGCCGACGGGGACGACACCGCCGACTACTCGCCGTTCTGGGACGAGCGCAACTACGTCAAGGACGTCGGCCGCATCCGGGCGAGCGTGTTCCTGGTGCACGGCATCAACGACGACAACGTGCGGCCGGACCACTTCAGCAAGTTCTGGGCCGCGCTGGCCGAACACCAGGTGCCCAGGAAGCTGTGGATCTCCCAGGAGGGCCACGTCGACCCGTTCGACTTCCGCCGCGCGGTGTGGGTGGACACCCTGCACCGCTGGTTCGACCACTGGCTGCTGGATGTGCACAACGGAATCACTGACGAGCCGGCCGTCGACGTGGAGCGCGCGGCCGACGTGTGGCAGACCTACCCGGACTGGCCGGTGCCGGGCAGCGCCGCCACCAGCCTGTGGCTGCGGCCGGGCGCGGGCAACGGGGCCGGCGGGTTCGCGCTGACCCCGGCCGGCCAGGGCAGGGCCACCCAGGCGTTCCAGGACAACCCGAGCCAGACCGAGGCGACCATGATCGGCAACCCCGCGGTCCGCCAGCCCAACCGGCTCGCCTTCCTGTCCAACCCGCTGACCCAGCCGCTGCACGTGTCCGGCACGCCCGTGGTGCGGCTGACCGCGTCGGCCGACCAGACCGACACCAACTTCGGCGCGATCCTGGTGGACTACGGCTCGGCCACCCGGGTCGCCCACCGCCAGGCCGGGGAGGGCATCCGCACGCTGACCACCGAGGACTGCTGGGGCGAGAGCGGGCCGGCCGACGACGCCTGCTACCGGCAGACCGCCAAGCAGGTGGTCACCGCCGACCAGGAGATCGTCACCAAGGGCGTTCTCGACGCGCTCAACCGGGACTCGCTGACCACGGCCACCCCACTGGTCCGCGGCCGGTCCTACGACTTCACCTACCCGCTGCTGCCCGAGGACTACGTGTTCCCCGCCGGCCACCGGATCGGGGTGATCATCGTGGGCAGCTACCCGCAGTACTCCAGCCTGGCCGACCAGACCAGGGCCACCATCACGCTGTCCATGCCGGCCAGCCGGATCGACCTGCCGATCGTGGGCGGCCGCGCCGCCGCGGCAGCCGCCGGCCTGTGAGCCACCGAGCCGGTGTCACCGCCTCGCCGCCCCGGCGGCACCGGCTCGCGGCCGCCGCGCGCCTGACGGCACTCGTTGACAGTCGGTTTTGCCGTGCAATACCGTCGGACCAGCGATCAGTGTCCGCGCCAGAGGCACACCCCACGGGCTGGCCCGCCGTTGGTTTCGCCGCCCACCCGCAGCCCCCCTCCGCCACGGGAGCAGGTGGAGCACCGTGCGCAATCAGTCCACTGTGGAGCACCGAGCACCGCGCACCGCGCACCGCGCGGCCGCGGCGATCGCGCGGTGCCGCGCACCCCTGCCTGGCGACGGGCTCGGCCACCCGCTGGCCAACGCAGGAGGAAACGATGAGGTTTCTCGCCCGACACCGCACCGGACCGGCCCGCGCCACCACACTCGGGTCGGTCGCGGTGCTGCTGGTGGCCACCGCCCTCACCGTGGGCGCCGCCGGCACACCCGGTCAGGCCGCCCCGATCCAGGCGGCGGCCTGGGAAGACGTGATCAACAACTCGTTCACCAGCTACGCCGCGCTGGAGTCGGAGTGGAACTACCGCTACCCCTGGGGCTCCGACCACAACGGCAGCGCCCGGATGTACGGCAGTCCCACCGACCACAACCACGTCCACCTCTCCGGTGGCGTGCTCACCCTGCAGGCCACCCGGATCTCCTGGGACGAGGGCAACAGCGGCAGCTCACCGCACCTGCCCATCCGCTACCACTCCGGCGCCATCCACGCCAAGGACCACGTGCTGGTCAACGACACCTACCCCAACTACGAGGTGCGGGGTGAGTTCCAGGCGCCCAGCGCGCCCGGCACCTGGCCGGCGTTCTGGCTGACCGGGGTGAACAGCTGGCCGCCGGAGAGCGACATCCTCGAATTCAAGGGCAACGCCACCAACTGGTTCAACACCTTCCGCGGTCCCTCGGACGTGTCCACCACCACGGTGTCGGTGTCCTCGCCCGGCAGCTGGCACACCTACCGGGCGTGGATCACCAAGGTCAACGCGTCCGATGTGGACATCCACTACTACCTGGACGGCCAGTGGAAGGCCGTGCACCACGCCACCGGCTTCGTCGGCAAACCCCTGTGGCTCATCGTCAACCTGCAGATGGAGGGTTCGTCCGGCTCCTCCGGCCCCGGCGGGGACACCTTCTACCGGGCCAGGAACATCTACGTCGGCCGGTCGCACGCCTGACCGCGCCCGGCACCCGACCGGCCAGGAGTGGACGGCTGGTGCGGCGGGTGGCTCAGCGGCCGAGGTGCTGGTAGGCGCTGGCCTGCAGGGCGAACAGCTCCGCGTAGATGCCCTGGTTGGCCATGAGTTCCTCGTGGGTGCCGCACTCCGCCACCCGCCCCCGGTCCAGCACCACGATCCGGGTGGCCTGCCTGACGTTGGCCAGCCGGTGGGTGACCAGCACGGTCGTGCGGGTCGGCCGGTCCGCCTCACCCGGCCCGCACTCCCCAGCCGAGCCGGACGCGGCGCGCAGCGCGGCGAACACGGCGTGCTCCGCCCTGGCGTCCAGGGCGGCGGTGGGCTCGTCGGCCACCAGCACGGCGGCGTCGCGGTACATCCCCCTGGCGATGCCCAGCCGTTGCCACTGGCCGCCGGACAGGTCGTGCCCGCCCTGGAACTCCCTGGACAGCATGGTGTTCTCCCGCGCGGGCAGCTGGCTGATGACCTCGGCGGCGCCCGAGGCGTGCACGGCGCGCTCCCACCGCGCGCCCGTGGGATCCGGGGCGTCCAGCCGGCCGATCCGGATGTTGTTGGTCGCCGTCATCGGCCACCGCGCCGGTTCCTGCATGATCATCGCGATCTGGGTGTGCACGGACCGCTGGTCGACCGTGGCGATGTCCACCCCGTCCCAGAGCACCTGACCCTCGCTGGGCAGGTACAGGCCGGTGATCAGCCGGCCGAGGGTGGACTTGCCCGATCCGTTCTCCCCGACCAGGGCGATCACCTCGCCTCGGCGGATGGTCAGGTTGACGTCCCGCAGGGCGGGCCGGTCCTGGCCGGGATAGGTGTAGGACACGCCACGCAGTTCGATGACCTCCGGGTCGGTGGGCGCGAGCACGTCCGAGGCCGGCCGCTGCCGCTGCCCGGCCTGGTCGAGCAGGGTCTCGAACAGGGTCAGGTAGAAGCAGTCCTCGTAGAGCCGGTTGACCGCGTACATCGTGCTGTACAGCGCGGAGTTGGTGGTGCGCATGGCCACCACCGCGGCGCCGGCCAGCGCCAGGGGCATCCCGCCCCGGTAGAGCAGCAGCCCCAGCACCAGGTAGGCGATGCCGGTGCCCACTCCCCCGGCGGCGCGGCCGACCAGCCGCACCCGGGTGGAGCGCTGCTGCACCCGGACCGCCTCGTCGGCCAGTTGCCGGCCGACCCGGCGGTGCTCGTCGACCAGCTCCCGCTGCGCGGTGACCGCGCGCAGCTCGGCCGCCTTGCTCCGGCTGGTGATCAGCCTGCTCACGATGGACAGCCGCCGGTCCCTGGTCACGGTCTCCAAAAAGGACTCGTATCTGAGCTTGGACACCCGCAGCGCCGCCCAGCCGTCGGCGACCACCGCCAGCGACAGCACCGGCACCAGCCACGGGTTGAGCACACCGGCGGTGACGACCGCGGCGACCAGCACGACCAGGGACGACAACAGGTCGGCGCCGCCGTCCACGCAGCGCCCGATCGCGGCGACGCCCTGGCCGCTGCCCCGCCGCACCAGCTCGTCGAAGTCGGCGTCGTCGAAGGCGGCCAGTTCCACCGCGACCACGGTCTCGTGCAGGTCGCACCGGGCCAGGTGCTCGGCCCTGGGCCGCAGCACCCCCTGCACCACGGCGGTGGCCGACTCCAGCAGCGCCCGCACCACGTGGCAGATCAGCACCCACAGCAGCGCCGGCAGGGAGGCCAGCACCCGCTGGGGCGTCGGCCCCTGCTCCAGCAGTGCCACGAACACGTTGGCCGTGGCGAACAGCCCGAGCGCGGTGCTCACCCCGGAGGCCAGTTGGAGCAGCGCGGCCAGCGAGGTCAGCACGGGCGAGGCGCGCCAGACCAGGCGGACCACGACGGCCAGTCCGGCGGGCAGCGCGCGGATCGTGGTCCACAGGCTCGCCGCGATCACCTGTTCGTCGACCGCGGCCCAGGACGGCCGGCTCAGCGAGTCCACCCCGACGAGCGCGGCCGCCGCCTCGGCCGGGGGCCGTTCCCGGTCGCCCCGCCCTTTCCGGTCCGGTGTGGTCGGCTCGGACACCAGGACCTGCTGTGGTGACGCGTTCCTCCTGCCCTGCGCGGAGATCCCGGTCGCGGAAACCTGTTGGGTGGGAACTGGTGACGAGGCCGACATAGGCCCTGTTCTCCCTTCGCCTGACAGCGGCTGGCGGACGGGGAGTCACTCAACTGCGTTGTTGGTCCTCCTGACCGGATCCGGTCCAGGTTCACCTGTTCGCGAGCCACACCGACCGAGTTGCCCGAACCGGCCGGTACGCCCCGTACCACCCGGGTTACTCGATGTGGGGGTCCCGGTGGCGGCTGGGCGACGGACCACCGCACCACCCGGGAAGTGGGTCGCGGCCGGCTGCCCGATTCCCGCCCACCGCTGCCGGATTCCACTGTGCACAGTCCTGTTCGCACTGTTCCGGCTCCCGGGACCAGTCAGCAGCGCCCGCCCACAGGACGCACCGCGACGCCGACCGGCGCGGCACCACGTCGAACCGCCCACGGCCGGGCCCCGGCCGCAGGGCCCGCGACCGCCGGACCAGGCGGTGCCAACCGTGCCGGTCCGACCGGTACGTAGGGTGTGTCCGGCTCCAGTGACGTCCCCGTCCCTGCCCCTGCTCCGAGGAGTTGTTGTGTCCGATTCCGAAAGCCAGTCCCGCCGTTCCTTCGGCCGCCGGGCCGCGCTCGCTGGCGGTGCCGGCGCGATCCTGGCCGCGGCCGGGTTCCGGCCGGCCACCGCGGCGGCCGAGACCACCACCGACAGCCACGGTCCCGGTCGCCGGGTCACCCTCACCGTGCTGGGCTCCACCGACCTGCACGGCAACGTGTTCAACTGGGACTACTTCGCCGACCGGGAGTTCGACGACAGCCAGCACAACGACGTGGGGCTGGCCAAGATCGCCACGCTGGTGCGGGCGGTGCGGGCCGAGCGGGGTGCGGACACCACGCTGTTGATCGACGCCGGTGACACCATCCAGGGCACCCCGCTGGCCTACTACTACGCCAAGGTCGAACCGATCAGCACCGGCCGGGTGCACCCGATGGCCGCCGCCATGAACGCGATCGGCTACGACGCCGCGGCCCTGGGCAACCACGAGTTCAACTACGGGATTCCGCTGCTGCGGACCTTCGAGGCGCAGCTCGACTTCCCGTTACTCGGGGCGAACGCGCTGGACGCGAAGACCGGCGCACCCGCGTTTCCCCCGTACGTCATCAAGAAGGTGCACGTGCCGGGCGCGCCACCGGTGCGCGTCGGCATCCTCGGCCTGACCAATCCCGGCATCGCCATCTGGGACAAGGCCAACGTCGAGGGGCGGATGACCTTCCCCGGGCTGGTCGAGCAGGCCCGCACCTGGGTGCCCCGGCTGCGCCGGGCCGGCGCCGACCTGGTGGTCGTGGCGGCCCACTCCGGCGCGGACACGTCCTCCTCGTACGGGGACGCCCTGCCCTACCCGGAGAACGCCTCGACCCTGCTGGCCGAACAGGTGCCGGGCATCGACGCCGTCCTGGTCGGCCACGCGCACGTGGAGATCCCGGAACGGTTCGTCACCAACAAGACCAGCGGGCAGCGGGTGCTGTTGACCGAGCCGCTGTTCTGGGGCAAGCGACTCAGCCTGATGGAGTTCGACCTGGCGTGGGCGCCGCGCACCGGCTGGCAGGTGCGGGCGGGCCGGTCCCAGGTGCTCAACTCCAACACCGTGCCCGAGGACCCCGAGATCGTCCGGCTGCTGCGCGCCGACCACGACAGGGTGACCAGCTACGTCAACTCGGTGGTGGGCACCTGCACGGCGGCGATGTCCGCGGCCGCCGCCCGGTACGAGGACGTGCCAGCGCTGGACTTCATCAACCACGTGCAGGCGGACGTGGTGCGCGCGGCACTGGCCGGGACCGCTGACGCGGCACTGCCCGTGCTGTCCATCGCCGCCCCGTTCAACCGGGCGGCCGCGATCCCCGCGGGCAAGGTCTCGGTCCGCGACGTGGCCGGGCTCTACGTCTTCGACAACACCCTGCTCGCGGTGCGCCTGACCGGCGCGCAGCTCAAGGACTACCTGGAGAAGTCGGCGGAGTACTTCAGGCAGGTGTCCGGTCCTGGTCCGCACGCCCCGGACGCGGTCACCAACGCGCCCACCGCGACCGCGCCCAACGGCATCCCCGACTACAACTACGACGTGGTCGCCGGTCTGGACGCGCCGTTGACCTACGACATCGACATCGCCAAGGCGCCAGGGCAGCGGATCGCCAACCTGGCCCACGGTGGCACCGCGGTCAGCGCGGACCAGGTGTTCGTGGTGGCGGTCAACAACTACCGGCAGTCCGGCGGCGGCAACTTCCCCCACGTGACCACCGCCGAGGTGGTGTACAACCGGCAGGTGGAGATCCGCCAGGCGCTGATCGACTGGGTCAGCCAGGCCGGTGAGATCGACCCCGCCTCGTTCTCCACAGTGGACTGGAAGCTCGTCGCCAACGGCACCCCCGTGGTCATCCAGTCCTGACCGGCCCGTGCCGCCGCTCCCCGCCCGGGAGTGTGGGCTGGTCAGCCGGGATTCGGCGACCAGCCCACACCCTGGTCCGGTGGTGGCGGGTCAGCGGCCGTAGACCGTGGCCTGCTTGGCCGTGGCCTTGATCCCGTTGGCGCCGTTGAAGATCCGCTGCCCCCACGAGGTCAGGCTGTTGGGGTTGAAGCCGTTGGTCATGTCGAGGTAGCCGACGTCACTGCTGTTGCCGCTCCACGACCAGCCCAGGTAGCCCAGGCGCAGGGACTGGGTGGTGGCCATGATGGCGTCCTCGTCGGGGTTGCCGTCCGAGTGGTTGTGCCCGAACTCGCCGACCAGGATCGGCAGGCGCGCGGTGACGAACCGGTTCAGGTAGTCGCTGATCTCGGCCGCCGTGTCGAACACGCCGTACATGTGGATGGAGAACACCGTGTTCTTGTTCGGGTCGCTGGCGAACACCGAGGCGGCGTTGTCGCGCATGGTGAACGACCAGTCCTGCCCCCAGTTGGGGGCGTCCACCATGATGGTGTGGGTGAGGCCGGCGCCGCGCAGCCGCTTGACGGCGTTGGCCGTGTCCGTGGCCCACGAGGAGTAGTTGTTGTTGCCGTAGGGCTCGTTGCCGATGTTGATGATGACGTACTTCTCCTGGCCGGCCAGCGCGCTGCGCACGCTCACCCAGTAGTCGGCCGCCCTGGCCAGGGAGACCGCACCGCTCTGCTCGCCGTAACCGGTGGTGTCGTGCGCTTCCAGCACGCAGATCAGCCGGTTCTGCTTGCACAGCGACACCACGTTGGCCACGTCCGCGGTGTCGTTCCTGGTCCACCGGTCACCGGTGGACAGCACCACCCGGACGGTGTTCGCGCCCAGCGCCTTGATGTTGGCGAACGAGCTGGTCTGCGAGGTGTACCAGGTGTGCGCGTGGTTCACCCCGCGCATCACGAACTCACTGCCGTTGGCGTCGTGGAGCCGCCCGCCGCTGACGTAGAACCCGGTTGCCGCGTACGCCGGTGACCCGGCCACCACCGTGGCGGCGAACAGTGCGAAGAGGACGGTGCCCGCGATTGTCAATCGTGTCTTCATGACCCACCTCGGGGACGGAGTGCTGACACGCCACAGGGCGTGCGAACTGGCAGATGCAGCACAGTGAGAGCACCCGTCCGCCGATGTGCGACATCGGTTTCAGGATAGGAGCACCGCACCGGTGACACAACCGGTTAAGTTGTCGGGCTGGCCCGCCAGCAAACGAAAGGAGCGGGCGGGCCGGCCCGCAATGGGGTCAGTTGCTGAATGGGTTCACCAGACTGAGGGCACGGGCGCCCGGCCGAGGTGGTCGCCGCGCGGCTGGACGGTGTCGGCCCGGTGCAGCGCTGTCGGCGCGACCGTTCGGCGTGCCGCGGCCGGACTCATCGGCCGTGCCCCGGCCGCGGCCGCGCCGCGCCGGCCCACGCGTCGAGCAGGCGGCGGGCCGAACCCCCGACGGGACCGACCGCGTCGGCCAGTGTCGCCGCGTCCGGCAGTCGCGCACCGTCCACAGCGGACACGGCGGCGGCCGGGTCGGTGATGGTCGACGAGCAGACCGCGCGCAGGTAGTCGGGCACGGTCAGCGCGGGATCGGTGCAGCCGACCAGCGGCGTGCCCACCGCGGCCACCAGCGGGAACACCGTCCCGGGAATCCCGATCGCCGCCTCGGCCCTGGCCGAGGCCTGCAGCGAGGGCACGGCGCTGATCTCGTAGCGGCTCCACAGCGCCCGGTCCTCCCTGGGGTGCAGCCCGACCAGGATGCGCTTGCCCGCGGCGGCCAGCCGCTCGGCCGAGGCGAGGAGCAGTTCGGTTCCTGGCGCGGCCCCGCCGGTGCCGTCCGGGTGGGTGACGCTGGTGAGGACCAGCACCAGCCCCGGCTCGGCAGCGCGCCGCGGCAGGTCGTCGGTCTGCGGCGAGCCCACGACCCGGACCCGCCGCTGGTGGACGCCCAGGTAGCTGGCGAACGCGCGGGACTCGGCCGGCGAGGACGAGGTGACCAGGCGCAGCCTCGGCCGCAGTTCGCGCGCCCGGTCCGCCTGCGCCGGCCCCAGGTAGGCCAGGGAGCTGGCGGCCACCGGCAGCCGGCGCAACCGCGCCGCGCACTCGACCGGCCAGTCCCCGGCCCCGGTGACCACGAGCAGGTCCGCGGCTGGCGCGCGCTCGGGCACCACGACCGGCACCGGGTCGTCCCCGGCGATCTGCGACAGGTCGGGCACCACCTGGACCAACCGCCAGCCGCGCCGGTTGGCCTCGGCGAGCAGTGGTTTGACGTGGTAGGTGCCCCAGGGCTCGTTGGTGGCGACCAGCACCGTGCGCCGCCGGCCGGCCGGCGCGGCAGTCGCGGTGCCGCCCGCGCCGAGCGCACCGACCGCGGTGAGCGCGGCCCCGCCGAGGAGGCCGTGCAGCACGGCGCGGCGCGGCAGCGAGCCGCCGGAGGACGTTCCCGTGATGGTGTGCATGGCGGGAACCTAGGTGGCCAGTCCGACCGGAACGTGAACACCAGCCAACCGTTCGCGCCCTGCTCGGCCCGCTCGTCGCGCGACCGGCACCGGACTTCGGCGATCAGTGAGCAAGCGAGCACGGTGGGTGAGACGATTCCGGAGATTTCCCCGGAATTACACCGGAAGGCACTGCCGCCGACAACCAGTGACACGGTGAACTACCGGTTAGCAAACTTTTCACCCAACCCTGGTACTCCTGGAGTTCCCCGTGACGTCTCGACGTCGTTCGGCGCCACCCGGTCGCCCACGGCTCACCCCGGTGCCCGCCGCACTGCTCGCGGTTGTCCTCTCCGTCCTGCCCGGCCTCGGCGTGCCGGCGGCGGCCGAACCGGTCGCCGCGCCACCGCCGCCCTCGACCGCCCCGGCGCCGACGGCCGGCGGCCCAGCCACGGTCCTGGACCTGCCCGGGGTCGCCGCCCCGTCCACCACCGCGGTCGACCCGGCGCAGCGCATCGAGACGGCGCGCACCACCCGACCGGTGGCGCCCGGCGTGTCACTGGACTCGTTCGACTGGTACGAGCCCGGCGACGCCGGCGGCTGGGTGCGGGGTGACGCGCTCACCGTCGACCTCACCGGCGGGACCCGGGTCGGCTACCTGTACCCGGGGCAGGTCAGCTCGGCCGAGCCGCTGTCCACCCAGGCCAACCGGACCCGGGCGGTGGCCGCGGTCAACGGTGACTTCTTCGACATCAACAACTCCAACGCCCCGGAGGGGGTCGGCCTGGCCGACGGCACCCTGGTCAAGTCGGCGACCGCCGGCCACACCAGGGCGGTGGGCATCGACGCGGCCGGCATCGGCCGGATCATGGAGGTCTTCTTCGAGGGCACGGTGACCCGCGCCGCCGACGGGCAGGCCGTCCGGCTCACCCAGTTCAACAGCCACGAGATCGGCGTGGACGGGGTGGGCGTGTTCACGCCGCTGTGGGGCGACTACTCCCGGGCCCGCGCCGTGCAGGGCGCGAGCCGGGTGGCCGAGGTGGTGGTGCGCGCGGACGTGGTGACCGAGGTCAGGACCGAGGTGGGCGGCGACGCCATCCCCGCCGACGGCTACCTGCTCGTCGGCCGGGAGGCCGGCGCCGACACGCTGGGCGGGCTGCGCGTCGGCGACCGCGTCGACCTGGCCTACTCCTCGCGCGCCAGCGACGGCGCCGCGCTGAAGACCGCGATCGGCGGCAACCAGCTGCTGCTCAAGGACGGCCAGATCGTGGCACCCGACGACCCGCTGCACCCCAGGACCGCGGTCGGCTTCTCCGCGGACGGCAAGAAGATGTTCCTGCTCACCGTGGACGGACGGCAGGCGCCCTACCTGTTGGGCCTCAACCTCAAGGACATGGCCGCCATCCTCAGGGAGATGGGCGCGCACAACGCCGTCAACCTCGACGGCGGCGGCTCGTCGACCCTGCTGGCCCGGGAACCCGGCACCGACCAGGTCACCGTGCGCAACACCCCGTCCGACGGCGCGGAACGCCCGGTGCCCAACGGGCTCGCGCTGTACGCGCCGCAGGGCAGCGGCCGGCTCACCGGGTTCTGGGTGCGCACGGCCGCCGACCCGAGCCAGTCACCGGGTGCCGGCACCGTGCCGGGCGGCCGGCCGGAGCGGGTGTTCCCCGGGCTGACCCGGCAACTGGTGGCCAACGGGTACGACGAGACCTACGGCCCGGCCAGCGACCGGGGCAGGCCCGCCTGGCAGGTCGGCCAGGCCGGCACCGGCTGGGTGGACCGGGACGGGCGGTTCCACGCGCTGCGCACCGGCACGGCCACGGTGACCGCGCGCCGAGGCAAGGTCACCGGCAGCCTCGACCTGACCGTGCTGGGCCCGCTGTCGCGGATCTCCCCCACCACCGCGCTGGTCAGCCTGCCCAGCGAGAACGCCAACAGCACGGTCGGGGTGGTCGGCTACGACGACAACGGCTTCACCGCGCCGATCGACCCGGCCGACCTGGACCTGGACTACGACCGCGCCCTGCTCGACGTCACCCCCACCGACTCGGGCAGCCTGCGGGTCAGCGCCAGGAAGGCGGGCAGCACCACCATCACGGTCCGGGTGGGCGGCCAGACCACCCGCGTCGCGGTGACCGTCGGGCTGACCGAGCGGCTGATCGCCGACTTCGACAACGGCGCGTCGTGGACCTTCGGCTCGGCCCGCGGCTCGGGTTCGGTCGCACCCACCCCGGACGGCCACACCGGCGCCGGCCTGCGGCTGACCTACGACTTCAGCCAGTCCACCGGCACCCGCACCGCCTACGCCATCCCCCCGCAGCCCATCCAGGTCGAGGGCCAGCCACTGGCCCTGGGCGCCTGGGTGTACGGGCACGGCCGGGGTGAGTGGACCGCGTTCACCGTCACCGACGCCCAGGGGCAGACCCGCTCGCTGTACGGCCCCTACATCACCTGGACCGGGTGGCGCTACCTGGAGGTGGCGGTGCCCACCGCCTTGGCCTTCCCGTTGCGGGTCAACAGGTTCTACACCATCGAGACGCAGGCCGACCGCCAGTACAGCGGCGAGGTGCTGATCGACGACATGGTGGCCAGGGTTCCGCCCACAGTGGACATTCCCGCCGCGACAGCCGAGCACGACCGGGTGGTGGTGCAGGACGGCACCGTCGCCGGCAGGCAGTGGCGGTTCGCGGTGATGTCCGACGCCCAGTTCGTGGCCCGCAACCCGGACAGCGACCTGGTGCGGTCCGCGCGCCGCACGCTGCGGGAGATCAAGGCGCAGCACCCGGACTTCGTGGTGATCAACGGCGACCTGGTGGACGAGGCCGCGCCCGAGGACCTGGCGCTGGCGCACCGGGTGCTCACCGAGGAGTTGGGCACGGAGCTGCCCTGGTACTACGTACCGGGCAACCACGAGATCATGGGCCCGGGCACGATCGAGAACTTCCGTAGGGAGTTCGGGATCACCCACCAGTCCTTCGACCACCGCGGAACCCGGTTCGTGCTGCTGGACACCTCCACCGGCACCATCCGGGGCGGCGGGTTCGACCAGGCGCGGATGCTGCGCGACGCCCTGGACGAGGCCAGGCGCAACCCGTCGGTGAACTCGGTGGTGGTGCTGGAGCACCACCCGCCGCGCGACCCCACGCCCACCAAGGGAAGCCAGCTCTCCGACCGGCTGGAGGCGAGCGTGGTGGAGCGGTGGCTGGCCGAGTTCCGCCAGCAGACCGGCAAGGGCGTGGCGTTCGTCGGCGGCCACGTCGGCGTGTTCTCGGCGTCCCGGGTGGACGGTGTGCCGTACGTGATCAACGGCAACTCCGGCAAGGCGCCGGCCGCCGACGCCAGCCAGGGCGGCTTCACCGGCTGGACGCTGTTCGGGGTGGACCCGGTTGACCAGCACGGCATGGCGCTGGGCCGGCAGTGGCCGCAGCGACCGAGTCCGGAGTGGATCGCCGCGGAGATCCGGCCGCACGTGGACGCGCTGGCCCTGCACGCGCCGGAGGTGCTGACACACGGGGCGCCCGCCCAGGTCAGCGCCACCCTGACGCAGGGCGGCCGGCAGGTGCCGGTGGCCTACCCGGTCAGCTACGACTGGTCCGGCTCGGCCAACCTGCACATCGGTGACCGGTCCGGGATCCGGCCGTGGCACGTGGCCTGGCTGGACCCGAGCACCGGAACGCTCACCGCGCTGCGGCCGGGTGCCGTTACGGTGGCGATCACCGTCAACGGCGTCACCGAGCGGGCGAACGTCCGGGTCGCCCTGCCCCAGTGGCGGCGCTCGGCCGCCTGAGCGGACCGCGCCGGGCCGCTCCTGCTCCACGTGGACGAGGACGCCACAGTGGACGGGAGCGGCCCGGCCCCGGCTCAGGCCAGCGCGCGGCCGACACCGCCGAGCGCGGTGACGCGGATCAGCGATCCGGCCGCGCCGAGGCGGACGCTGACGGTTCCGGCCGGCGCGTCCGAGTCGATCTCCGGGTAGTCGCTGCTGGACACCCGCACCCGCAGCACGTGACCGGCGGCCAGCCGGTAGTGCGTCGGCCACAGGTGCACCGGCAGGTCGTAGGTCACGCCGGGCCGCACCGGGGCCGCGCCCTGGTCACCGGAGCGGTGGCTGGCCTTGAGCCAGCCCTGGGTGATGCGGCTGGCGGTCCCGTCCGGCGCGACGTCCTCCAGCACCACCGCGATGTTGCCGTCCGGACCGGTGAACGAGGCGCGGATGCTGGCTTGCACACCGCCGGCGAGCACCACGTCCCGGCGCAGCGGCGTGGTCTGGAACTCCAGTCGCTCGCCCGGTTCGTCCGCGGCCGGCTCGGTGTTGACCGCGAACCGCCCGGTGCCCGGCCGGCCGGCGCCGACGGCCAGCCGCGCGTCCGCGGTCAGGGCCAGCGTGGTCTGCTCGGCGCCGGCCGGGGGCCAGCTGTCGTACTGCCGCCAGCCGGCCCCCGCCCCGGGTCCGGGGATCTCGTAGGAGGTCACCTTGGCCCTGGGCAGCGGCGCGGCGCTGTCGCCGGCCAGCCAGTGGTCCCACCAGGCCAGGTAGCCGCCGGTGCCGATGTCGGCGTACTGCCCGGCCGGCATGCCGTGCTGCCACGGACCGGACACCAGCCAGGTGTTGGCGGTGCGCGCCTGGAAGTTCTGCACCATCCCGTCCCGGTAGCGGTCGTACCAGCCGCTGATCTCCAGCACGGGCACGTCCAGCTCGCTCCAGCGGGCCTTGACGCTGCGCTCGCGCCAGAAGTCGTCGTAGAACGGGTGCTGCGGATAGGTGACCAGGGTGTCGGGCGCGGTGCTCGCCTGCCAGTCGCGGATGCGCGCCGAGTAGATCCCGCCCCGGTAGATGGTGTTCTCGTACCAGTCGCTGATGCCGTTGACCGGGATGATCGCGGCCAGGTGCGGCGGTTTGTTCACCGCGACCAGCAGTGCCGAGTGGCCGCCGTAGCTGACCCCGGACTGTCCGATGCGGCCGGTGGACCACGGTTGGACCGCCAGCCACTCGATCAGGTCGTAGTTGTCCCGCTGTTCCTGCGCGCTGAACGGGTCGAGCCGGCCGGGCGAGTCCCCGGAGCCCCGGGCGTTGCACACCGCCGCGACGTAGCCCCGGGTGACGAGGAAGCTGGCCGCCTGCCCCAACTGGGTCAGCTGGTCGTAGGCGTTGTAGTCGTAGACGATGCCGGGAAACCGCCCCGGTGCTGGCCGGCCCTGCTCGTCGGCTGGGCGGTGCAGGTCGCAGGCCAGGTGGCTGCCGTCGCGCAGCGGCACCCGGACCCGTTCGGTGTGCACCCCGTACCGGGCTGGTCGGTCGTAGCTGAAGAACGGGTCGGTCAGCGCCGACCGGCCGGTGCCGCGTTCCTCGGGTTGGGCGGTGGCGGCGGGCGCGGTGACCAGTGCGGTGGCGGTGAGCGCGGCCAGCAGGACGGACAGCGTCCTCATCGGCGGTCCTCCAGGTCCAGGGGCAGGGACAGCAGTCGGGAACTGAGCGTTTTGCCGTGGGTGTCCAGCGCCAGGGAGGTGGTGACCCCGCCGTCGACGACCTGGTGGCACACGAAGTGCAGGGCCACCAGGTTGGGCAGCTCGTAGCGCACCACCTCGCCGCCGACGTGGCTGGCCAGGTGGGCGCGCACCCGGTCGGCGGTCAGCTCGCGCACCAGCAGCGGGTAGTCGGCGTCGTCGTAGGGGAACACCGACAGGGTCGCGGTGTTGCCCTTGTCGCCGGCACGGCAGTGCGCCAGCTCATGCAGTAGGACGCGCATCGGCAGCCTCCATCAGGGTCACCGCGGGACGCACGCTGCTCCGCGGGATCAGGGTGGACACGATCCCGATCACCTCGCCGGAGCGCACCCGCACACCACCACCGCCGGCCGGGCCGTTGGTGTAGAGCGCCTCCACCTCGTGTCCGACGGTCTCGACCAGGGCGCGGTCGTGGCTGAGCGCGGCGACCCGCAGCCGGCACTCCGGAACGGGTGCGTCCTCGGCCCAGCCGACCGGGATGGCGGCGCCCTGGCTGGCGGCCACCGGCACCGCGCCGTGCACCTCGATCCGGGGTGCCAGCCCGGTGCCGGCCAGCCTTGCGGCCACGACCTCACCGGCCAGCACGGCGCGGCGGTCGGCGTTGGGGCCCACGTAGGAGATCTCCGCCTCGACGCGGTGGCCGGCCCGGTAGCCGACGCTGACCTTGAGCCGGTCCGGGCGTGGCCGCCCCACCGCGCCGGTGACCAGCACCGCGTCCCGGCCCTGCTCGGTCACGGCGAGCTGGCGCAGGTCGAGGACGACGTCCGGGGTGTGGTAGGCGCCGGGGTCGGTGATCTCGTACAGCAGTTGTTCGCGCACGGTCGCCCGGGAGAGCAGGCCGCCGGTGTCGGGCAGCTTGCCCAGCCTGGCCGTGCCGTCCCCGGTCACGTCGGCGAAGGGGAAACCCAACTCGGCCAGGCCGGGCACGTCCTTGTAGCCGGGGTCGGCGAAGTACCCGCCGGTGAGCTGGCCGGCGCACTCCAGCAGGTGGCCCACGACCGTGCCGGCCGCGGCGGACGCGGGATCGGCCAGGTCCCAGCCGAGCCGGTGCGCCAGCGGCGCCAGGAACAGCGACGGGTCCGCGACCCGGCCGGTGACCACGACGTCGGCGCCGGCGTCCAGTGCCGGCCAGATCGCGTCCGCGCCCAGGTAGGCGTTGGCCGACACGATCTCGCCGTGCGCGCGCAGCGGTCGTCCGTCCTCCAGCGCGGGGGCGTCCAGGTCCAGGCTGGCCAGCACGTCGTCGCCGGTCACCGCCGCGACCGTGGCGGGCGAGCCGATCCGGTCGAGCAGCCGCCTGGTCTGGGCGCCGGCCGCGATCGGGTTGGCCGCGCCCATGTTGGTCACCACCCGCACGCCCCGCGCGGTGGCGATGGGCAGCAGTCGCTCGAAGCGGTCCAGCAGTCTGGGGTCGTAGCCGGTGTCCGGATCGGCCAGCCGGCGCTGCTGACCGAGCGCGATGGTCCGTTCGGCAAGGCATTCCAGCACGAGATCGTCGAGTCGTGCCCGGTTCAGCAGGTCGACGGCTGGTTCGACGCGGTCTCCGGCGAAACCCGCGCCGCTGCCGATGCGCGTGCGTGGTGTGCTCATCCGCTTTCCGTTCCAGGTTGTGCCCTCAGGCGTCAGATCGCACCGGTGGCCAGTGCCGCGATGGTCATCACCACGCTGGTGCCGAACGCCCACTTGAAGATGAACCGCTGGTGCTCGCCCAGGTCCACGCCGCTCATCCCGATCAGGATGAAGGTGGACGCGGTCAGCGGGCTCAGCGGGAAACCGGTGGTCATCTGGCCGAGGATGGCCGCCCTGCCGATCTCGGCCGCGCTGCCGCCGAAGGCCGCGGCGGTCTCCGCGAGCACCGGCAGCACCCCGAAGTAGTAGGCGTCCGGGGTGAACACCAGGCTCAGCGGCATCGCGGTGATCGCGACGATCACCGGCAGCGCCCCGGCCAGCCCGTCCGGGATGATCCCGACCAGGGCGCGGGCCATGGCCTCGATCATGCCGGTGCCGTTGAGGATTCCGGTGAACACGCCGGCGGCGAAGATCATGGTGGTCACCAGGACGACGTTGTGGCCGTGCTTCTCCAGCAGCTTCTGCTGCGCCGCCCAGCTGGGCCGGTTGGCCAGCACGGCGACGACGAACGCGAGGACGAAGACGACCTCCAGCTTGGCCACCTGGGTCAGCAGCGCCGCGACCAGCGCCAGGGTGAGCAGCACGTTGAACCAGAACCGCACCCGCTGGAGCCGGGCCGGCTGGTCGCGCTCCGGCGGGGCGGCGATGTCGTCGACCTCGATCACCCCCAGCCGGCGGCGCTCACCGCGTCCGATGAGGAACGCGGCCACGAGCACCCAGACGACCCCGGCGGCGAACGCGGGCAGCACCGGGGTGAACAGGGCGGAGCTGTCCAGGTGCAGCGCGGCCATCGCCCTGGCGGTCGGCCCGCCCCAGGGCACCAGGTTCATCACGCCGGCGCCCAGGCAGACCACGCCGGCCAGCACGATCCGGCGCATGCCCAGCCGCCGGTAGATCGGCAGCAGGGCGGACACGGTGATCAGGAAGGTGGAGGCGCCGTCGCCGTCCAGGGCCACCAGCAGGGTGAGCACGGCGGTGCCGACGGTGATCTTCAGCGGATCGCCCTTGGCCCACCGCAGGATCCGGCTGACCGCGGGATCGAACAGGCCGGCGTCGACCATCAGGCTGAAGTACAGCACCGCGAAGGTGATCATGATGGCGACCGGGGTGACCGTGGTCAGCCCCTTGCCGATCAGCGTGTCGAGTTGGCCGCCGAACCCGGTGAGCAGCGCGGCGAGCACGGGCAGCACGGTCAGGGCGACCAGCACCGACACCCGCCGGGACAGCACGGCGGCGAGGAACAGGGCGATCGTGAGGAAGCCACTCACGGCGAGCATCGTTGACCTCCGGTGGTGAGTGCGCCCACTGTGAATTCCTGCACCTATGGCGGTCAAGCATTGAAGTTCGATAGATTGATGCCCGATGCGCATGGACCTGACCATTCAGCAACTCCGGGTCGTCATCGCGGTGCACGACGCGGGCAGCTTCACCGCCGCCGCCGAGCAGCTGCGGCTGGCGCAGTCCTCGCTCAGCCGGACCGTGTTGGAGGTCGAACGCCGGCTCGGCGTCACCCTGTTCGAGCGCACCACCCGCCGGCTGGTGCCCACGGCCGAGGGACGCGAGTTCGTGGCGATCGCGCGCGCCACCACGGACGCGTTCGACGCGAACCTGCGGCACTTCTCCGGATTCCTGGACGGGCACCGCGGCCAGGTGCGGATCGCCGCCCTGCCCTCGCTGGCCGCGATCCTGCTGCCCCCGGTGATCTCGGCCTACCGCAGGCGGCACAACCGCGTCGAGCTGTCCATTGAGGACGCACTGGCCGACGAGGTGCTCGACCGGGTGCGGTCCGGCGCGGTGGATCTGGCGGTCACCGTGGTGTCCGCGCTCGCCCAGCCCCTGGACGACCTGGACGTCAGCCCGGTGGCCACCGACCAGTTCTGCTGCGTCTTCCCCCGCGACCACCGCTTCGCCGGTCTGGCGGAACTGTCCTGGGCGGACCTGGCCGACGAGCCGTTCATCTCCTTCGACCGCACCACCAGCATCCGCCAGCACGTCGAGCTGGCCATGGCCGAGGCCCGGGTCCGGCCGCACACGGTGATCGACGCGCGCAACATCGCCGCGGTCGCCGGTCTGGTGGCGGCCCGCCTCGGCGTGTCGGTGGTGCCCGGCCTGGTGCTGCCGCTGACCCAGTTCGCCGAGCTGGACCACCGCCCACTGCGCGCGCCGCGGACGAGCCGGCTGATCGCGGTGGTGCGCGCGCCGCACCGACCACTGGCCCCGGCCGCCACCGCGTTCGTGGACGCGCTCACCGACGCCAGCCGGCGGGCGCTGCCGCTGCCGCCGGAGACCTCCTGGCTGCCGTCCCCGCAGTAGCCATGACCCCGGTCGGCCCCGCCTGATCAGCCCGTCCGGTCAGCCCTGCCTGGCCTGGTCGTAGCGGTCCTGCGCCGCCTGCACCTCGGGCATCCGGGCCTCCACGAACTCGATGAGGTCCATCAGCTTCTCGGCGGTCTGCCGACCCAGCGGGGTCAGGCTGTACTCGACGTGCGGCGGGATCGTGGGTTGGGCCTCGCGGTGCACGAAGCCGTCGCGCTCCAGCGCCTGCAGGGTCTGGGCGAGCATCTTCTCGCTCACCCCGTCCACCCGGCGGCGCAGGGCGTTGAACCGGAAGGTGCCGTCCAGCAGCGCGCTCAGCGCGAGGATGCCCCAGCGGCCGGTCACGTGTTCCAGGGTTCCCCGCGACGGGCACGCCCTGGCGAACACGTCGAAACAGAGTTGACCGACCTCGTCCCGGTCGGCCGCGCTCGGCTTGGCCGCCGGCCGGCGCACCGCGGCCTGCGTGGCACGACTGCTCATGCTCTGACAGTACCTCCCGCGTTGCCACCACAGCACTAACCACTGCTAGTGTACTAACTTGTAGTTAGTACTCACCGCTTCACAGCACCACGGGAGAGCAGCGATGATCGTGATTACCGGAGCCACCGGCCAGCTCGGCCGCCTGGTGGTCGACGCCCTGCTGGCCGAGGTCCCGGCCGAGCAGATCGTCGCGGCCGTGCGCACCCCGGAGAAGGCCGCTGGCCTCGCCGCGGCCGGCGTCCAGGTCCGCCGCGCCGACTACGGCCAGCCCGACAGCCTCGACGAGGCGTTCGCCGGCGCTGACCGGGTGCTGCTGATCTCCGGCAGCGAGGTCGGCCAGCGCCTCGCCCAGCACACCGCCGTGGTCGAGGCCGCGGTGCGCGCGGGCGTGCGCCACCTCGCCTACACCAGCGTGCTGCACGCCGACACCGCCACCCTCACGGTGACCCCGGAGCACCGCGCCACCGAGGAGGTCATCCGCGCCTCCGGCCTGCCCTTCACCTTCCTGCGCAACGGCTGGTACACCGAGAACTACGAGCAGCGCGTCCAGCAGGCCGCGGCAACGGGCACGATCATCGGCAGCGCCGGCCAGGGCCGCGTGGCCAGCGCTCCCCGCGCCGACTACGCGGCGGCGGCCGCCGCCGTGCTCACCGGTGACGGGCACGAGGGCAAGGTCTACGAGCTGTCCGGCGACACCGCCTGGTCCTTCCCGGAGCTGGCCGCCACGGTCGCCGAGGTGGCCGGCCGGCCGGTGGCGTACCAGGACCTGACCGCCGAGCAGTACCGCGCCGCACTCGTCGAGGCCGGCCTGCCCGAGGCGATCGCGCAGCTGCTGGCGGCCTTCGACACCGACGCCGCCAACGGTCTGCTGGCGGACACCCCCGGCGACCTGAGCGCGCTCCTGGGCCGGCCGACCACGCCGCTGGCCGACACCGTCGCCGAGATCCTCAAGGGCTGACCGCTCTCCTGGGTGCTGCCCGGCGGCGGCGGTCCACCGGTCGACCGCCGCCGGGCACCCGGCAGCCACACCGGGATCGACCCGGTTCGAGTCGAACCACTTCGACGGATCTGGCGTACACATGGCCCTATCCCGGACCGTCCCGGGTTCCTAACATCGTCGTCACATCACGTGCGCCGGACCCGCACCGGGTGTTCCGCGCGGTGTCGACGCACGACAGGTCGCTGGCCGAACAAGAGCCGGCAGCGGTGTCGCCGCGTCGTCCGCCCAGGAGCAGACCGTGAACCTGTCGTCCTTCCCCCGCCGGAGCCTGGCACACGCGGCGCTGGTGCTGCTGGTCGCACTGGCCGGCGTGGTCACCCCCACCCGGTCGGCGCCTGCCCGGTCAGCGCCAGCCCGGTCAGCGCCAGCCCAGTCAGCGCCGGTGCACGCGGCGGCCCCACCGGCCGGCTCGACGTCCCGCTACACCATGACGGCCTTCACCAACAGCAGCGAATCCAACATGTACGTCTACGAGGCGCCCGACGCCACCGGATTCCGGCTGCGCAGGGGGCCGGCGTACACGCCACCGTCCGGGCTGATCCGCGACCCCAGCATCATCAGGCACACCGACGGCTACTACTACATCGTCTACACCACCAACTGGACCGGCAACACCATCGGTTTCGCCCGCAGCAGCGACCGGCTCAGCTGGACCTTCCTGCGCAACCACACCATCCCGCTGTCCGGGGTGGCCAACACCTGGGCGCCGGAGTGGTTCGTGGACACCGACGGCAGCGTCAACGTCATCGTGTCGCTGTCCACCACGGGCAGCGACTTCAAGCCCTACAAGCTGACCGCGACCAACGCCGCGCTGAGCGCGTGGACCGCGCCGACCGTGCTGTCCGGCATCGGCCCGAACTACATCGACACGTTCATCGTCAAGGTGAACGGCACCTACCACGCGTTCACCAAGCAGGAGACGACCAAGTACATCGAGTACGCCACCGCCGCCAGCCTCACCGGGCCCTACACCTTCCAGCGCACCGGTGACTGGGCCGGCTGGGGCGGGCCGAGGGAGGGCCAGTCGCTGGTGCGGCTGGACAACGGGGGCTGGCGGATCTACTTCGACGGCTACACCGTGGGCAAGTACTTCTTCAGCGACAGCGTCGACGGGTTCCGCACCTGGACCCCACCCGCCGAACTGCCCGCGCTGTCCGGGTTCGCCCGGCACTTCACCGTGCTCAAGGAAACCGTGTCCGGCGGCGCGTCCCTGCCCACCGCCACCACGCGCTCGCTGCGGTCCACCAACTACCCCGACCGCTACCTCCGGCACCGGGACAACCTCGGCTACCTGGAGCAGGTCAGCGCCAGCAGCTCGGCACAGACCAAACAGGACGCCACCTTCACCGTCACCCCGGGGCTGGCCGACGCCAACTGCTACTCGCTGCGCGCGGCCAACGGCCAGTACCTGCGCCACTACGACTTCCGGATCCAGCTCGGCGCGGACGACGGCGGCAGCACCTTCCGCCAGGACGCCACGTTCTGCGCGCACACCGGAGCCAGCAGCGGTTCACTCACCCTGGAGTCCTACAACTACCCGGGCCGCTACCTGCGCCACTACGACTTCGCGCTGCGGGTCGACCTCTACCAGGACACCGACACCTTCCGCGCGGACAGTTCGTTCGTCGCCACCACGCCGTGGGCCTGACCGGTCCCGCGCTGCGCCGGGACGCCCACCTGACGCGGTCGAGCAGTTCCGTGGCCACCACGACGTGGTCAGCCATGCCCACTGTGTCCCAGGTGGACTGTCTCGTGTGGATCGTCAGGTCGGCGAGCGGGTCGGCGCGGGGTGGCGGGCGAGTAGGGCACGGCTCCCACCCCGCACCAGAAAATCCCCACCCAGAATTCGAAGGTGGTCCGGACAGCGCACAATTCCACCACCCACCCATTCCCCAGCAACTCCGGATCGCCGGCGGCCGAACAATTGGCGGTTTCGCAATTCACCCCCCGCCAACACGCGGATGCACCGACCAGCAGACAGCTATCCACCGGCGGTTACTCGACGGTGCCCGAAAGCTAGCACTCCACCCCTGTCCCCGATGTGGTGTGCCGCATACAGTGAGTTGACCAGGCAAGGTCGCAGGCCTGACTCGTGGAGAACCTACAAAAGGATCGGCGCAACCCGTCTCCTCGACATCGACGGCCGGCTCGGCTCCCACACCGAGGTCCGCGTTGACCACGGCCGAGTCCTCCGGCCTGATCCGGCTGATCCGAATCGGTGCGCTCGCCAGCCGGCGCGCCCGAGGGAGGTACACAATGACTGACGCCACAATCGATGCGGTGGTCATCGGTGGCGGACCGGCCAGTGCCGTTCGCGCGGCCACCCTGGCCAGACCGGCCAGATCCGTGGTCCCGCCGGAGCGGCGAACCTTTCCCCGATTCCACATCGGCGAGTCGATGCTGCCGTACCTGGTGGCCCTGCTCGACCGACTCGGATTACTGGAAGCAGTTCAGGAACAGGGACATGTGATCAGGCGCGGCGGGGAGTTCATCGACCCGGCCGGCACCAGGTTCTCCACTTCCGAGGCCTTTCGCGCCGATTTCTCAGAACACAGACGGGGTCGGCACAGCGGCCAGGAGCGCGAGCTTCACGCCCGCTGCGTCGTCGCCGCCAGCGGTCGGACGACCGGGACACGCCCGGCCACCACCGTCGACAGGCTGCTCGACAGAACAACACCCGAGGGCCGGTCGCTCCACGGCGACTTCGGGAGCGAGCACCACCCGATCAGCGCCACCCCGCGGTGGGACGTCGTCGCCCCGTTCACCCCGGTGTTCGGGCGCCCCGCGTACCCCGAACTCAAGGTCCCGGACCACGCCGAGCTGATCGCGGCCGAACCGAAGACATGACCGTGGTGGAGGGCTCCGGTCAGGGTGCGCGCCTGGACGTCGGCGGCCGCGGTGATCGCCGGAGATCGCTTCGCTGCGGTAGCTGGCCCGTGGGCCCACACACTGACCGGAGCCCGTGTTCGAGGGAGTGCCCCTGCCTGGCCGATTGTGGTGGGCTGTGCGAGCGCAGATCCGCGGAGCGGGGCGCCGGGACAGTCTCCGCCGGGGCCTGGGCGCCGCACCGCTCAGGATCTCGCGGCCGAGGTCCTCACTCCGCGCTGGACCGGCCCCGCGGTCCGACTAGGCGTGCCCACACTCGGAACCCGAGCTTCTCCGCTGGTTGGCAGCTGGGAAGACCTCGTCGAACAACTTCACGAACGCCGAACTGACCTCGCCCCAGCCGGCCGCGCCGAACCGCTGGATCTCGTCGCGCACGGCAGTGGCCACGCTCTGCGCCACGTCAACTTCCTCGGTGTCCTCGTCGTCACCGGCGCCGGGACCGACCCGGGCGAGCATCAGCAGCACGGTGACCGGCTTGCGTTCCCTCTTGCTCTCACCGCCGGGACTCCTCGGTTCCGCGGTCGGCCGCGCGGTCGCGGTCACCAACCGGTCCGTGGTTGTCCCGTTGGCCGCCGGGTCCCCGCCCGGCCGGTCCGCCGCGGGTGCGGGCCGGGGTGGAGCCGGGGCTGCCGGCGCCACCGGCGCGGGGTGGGCGGCCGGTGGTCGCTGACCGACGTTCAGCACGGTGTGCGGCCGCTGTTCGGCTGGCGAGCGCACGTCCGCGGTCGGCACCAGGGGGAGCGCCAGGGCCGGATCGTGTTCGAGGATCATGCGCTGCAGTTTCTGCAGCTGTGGGCCTGGCTCGATGCCAAGGCCCTCGACCAGTGCGGCGTGCGTGCGCTGGTACACGCTCAGCGCGTCGGCCTGCCGGCCGGACCGGTAGAGGGCGATCATGAGTTGGCCGTACAGCCGCTCACGCAGCGGTTCGGCCTCGATCAGCGCCTCCAGTTCGCCAACGATCTCGTAGTGCCGTCCACAGGCCAACTCCGCGTCGAAGCAGTTCTCCAGCGCGCCCAGCCGGCGGTCCTGCACCGCGGCCAGCGCCGGCCAGGAAACACCCTTCTCCACCAGGTCCGCCAGGGCGGGCCCGCGCCACAGCGCCAGTGCCCCGCGCAACGACCGCGCGGCGAGTTCCCACGAACCGGCCGCCAGTTCGGCCCGCCCCTTCTCCGCCAGGCAGCGGAAGTGGTGCACGTCAACGCATTCCGGCTCGACGCGGAGCAGATATCCCGGAGCGTGGGTCAACAGCGCGGTCGGCCGCCCGGCGGTGTGGTCCGTCGCGAGCAGCCGGCGCACGCCCGCCACCGCGTTCTGCAGCATCTTCCTGGCCGTCGGCGGTGCGTCGCTGGGCCACAAAGCCTTCAGCACCTGACTTGTCGCAACCACACGATTTGCGTGCAACAACAAGAACCCAAGCGTCGCACGCTGCTTCACACCGCCAAGCGGCACGGACACGCCATCCTCGACGACTTCCAAGGATCCGAGCAGGTGAAACCGCATAGTGTCCTCTCGTATTCTCAAATCACAACGAACGACAAGACCCTCCTTCAGGTTTTCAATCGCGAGTAAACCCGAGCACACCGGAGGCGTCAATCTCGGCAGCGTTGTCATCACCCAGAAAGCGGCCGAACTCCCGCATTCAAACGGCCCGCATACCCGGGAAGTTTTGCCTTCCGACAGACGAACACTGAGGTCACGCGTGGTGCGACCGGCGCAACTGGCGCACTCGACACTGCGGACACACGCGTCAACTGGCGCACCGCCCGGCGACCCAGGCCATCAGAAGTGGAATCAACTACCGCGCGCCCACATCATCCAATCAGGACACTTGACCCGGAGCAGCCCGCCCCGTTTCCCACCGCCCCGAGAGCACCCACCTCACCGCGCACTATTCACCCCCGCTTCCCCCAGTGTCTGCAGAGTGACTCGGACAAGGAGTCCCCAACCGAACAGAGAAATAGTGGAAACTGAACAGCGGCAAGGCGGTCCACCATCTCGGCCGCCCCCGTGTCACGTGCTCACCACATTTCCCGCTCACCGAGGAAGGCCCAACAATCCGTCCCCGACCGGCCAGGAAATACCCCCACTCGCCAGCAGGCCGGAAAACCAGGTGGCCAGCGCAACATCAACCCGCGGCACCCACACCACAGCGCCGTCACCACTCGCACCTCATCGGTTGGTTCCGCAACCGTGCGGTCCGCGGAACCGATCTGGGCGGCGGAGGCGGCATGCTACTCCCGTTCCCCGACACCACACCCGCACCACAGCCGCGCCGTACCCGCGTTGTCCACAGGCCGCGGGGTTATCCACAGGCCCGCCCGCCGCTCTACCGTTCCGCCCCACCCGCCGATAGGCTGGAGCGGGGCTCGCCCCCCGTGGTGGGTGGGGGGCTGACCACCGGAGGTTCGAGCACCAGCAGGCCCGACCGTCCAGGCCGGCACCTCACCGGTCAATCCGACGCCGCCCCCGCAGTGCGCAATTCACCGTCCGCTCGCACTCAGCGCGTCCACCAACACCGTTACCTCCTCTTACCCGCCATCGACCCGCAGGTAACGCTTATCCGCCGGAACACCGTTCCCTCGATCACCAGCCCGGCCGATCATCGTGGTGCGCGCGAGAACCATGCTCCACAGGAACTGCTCGAACTATTCGGGAAGCCGTCGCATTTCGCAGCCACCGGGTCTTCCACCTCGACCTGCACACGCGGGACGCCAGCCACGTTTTCGACACAACGACGTCCGCGTCCAGGAATCGCCGCCCAGTCGAACTCCCGCAAACCGGTGCGAAAGATCAAGGCCGCACACCCCACCGCTCCGCGCAACGCCAGCCGAAAGCGCGACCGGGTCAAACCCCAACCCATCGAGCGGTCACCGCATCACCAGACCGAGTCCAGAGCAGGTGCCACCCAGACCACGAACCACTACTCGGTCGAACGTCGCGCCGAGTTCGGTGGCGACGGCATGTCGGTGGCGACGGCATGCCTGCGCCGAACCGTCCGGCCCCGCGCCGAACCGTCCAGCGCAGGTTCGGGGCGACAACCGCCTCGAAGTCCAGCGGGCTCCTCTGTCCACTTGGGACAACCGAAGCAGGCTCCGGCTCAGTGGCCCGTCCACCGCTCCGCTGGCGTGGTCGACACGTCGCCGGCGACGCAACAAGCCGCGCCCCCACTGGCACGGGCTCACCCGTGCTGCTGCTTCGCACTGCACCTGATCGGGATGACCCACATCACCCGCGACCACCAGCAGGATCAGCGACCAGGTGAGCACGAATCCACTGAGGACCAAGAAGGTGGTGGCCGGCCCGACCGGCGGCGCGACGCCACGACGGAGAGGACAGACCGGTAACCGGTCAGCGAGTGCGGCCGGCCGCTGTTGTCGGCACTGCAGTGGCCACGCGCCTGCTTCCCTCCCGTGGGTGCCGGCGCGGAGCGCCAACGGCATCCCGAACAGGCGAAGAGCACCTCATCGTCCATCCCACCAGCGGCCCATCACCCACCCACGCCAACACCTGACCGGTCGGCGCCGACCAAGCCCGCCAGACGCGCCAGCGCGCGGTAGGAGTCCAGCATCTGTCCCCGGTCGAAGGTGCTGGTAGTCACCAGGATCTCGTCGGCGGCGCTGCGGCGCAGCAGCGTCTCCAGGGCGGCGCCGACCTCGTCCTCGGTGCCGTGCACCTGTCCGTCCATGGCCTGCTCGAACAGGGTCCGCTCGCGCTCGCTCATCGGCAGCGAGAGCACGTCCTCGGCCGGGGACAGCGGCGGGAACACGCCGTGCACGCGGGAATACGCGGTCGACCACGCCTCGGGCACCAGCAGCCGCCAGGCCTGCGCGGTGGTGCGCGCCACGGCCACGGTGGTGGAGACGACCACGTAGGGCCGCGCCGACCACGGTGACGGCTGGAACCGCGCCCGGTAGCCGTCGATGATCCCCAGCATCCGGTCCTGGCCGCCCACGGGCGCGATCACCAGGGGCAGGCCGAAGTCCGCCGCGGTCTCGGCGCCGGCTCCGGTGGCCAGCACGAACACCGGCACGCTCAGCCCCTCGGCGGGCCAGGCGTGCACACCCGGGTGGCTCCGCTGCTGGCCGGTGAAGTAGCCGAGCAGTTCGGTCAGCTGGGCGGGAAAGCGCTCGGCGGCGTCCCGGTCGTGGCCGAGCGCGCGGCGGACGCCACTGGTGAAGCCCACGGAGCGACCCAGTCCCATGTCGATCCGGCCTGGGTACAGGGATTCCAGGACCCCGAACTGTTCGGCCACCACGATCGGCTGGTGGTTGGGCAGCATCACACCGCCGGTGCCCACCCGGATGCGGGTGGTGGCCGCGGCGATGGCGGCGGCGAGCACGGTGGGTGCCGAACCGGCCACGCCGGGAACACTGTGGTGTTCGGACACCCAGAACCGGTGGTATCCCAGTGCTTCGGCCTGCTGGGCGAACCGGACCGTGTCGCGCAGCGCCTGGGGTGTGGCCTGCCCGCGCCTGGTGCTTGAGCGGTCCAGCACGGAGAACGGGACCGCGAACGTGGTGCTTGCCGAGGGTGTCACACCCATGTCAACGCGCGTGGTCGACGGTGATTCCCGCGCGGTGTCCGGCTGGGACACGTTGGCTGGGACACATCGGCGGGAGCCCCGGGGGTGGGGACTCCCGCCGACGACCGCGCCGCGACCGACCGACCGACCGACCAGCCTGCCGGCTGGTGGCCGCCTGGCCGGGCCGGGGCGTGGTCAGCCGCAGTACTCCGTGGGGCTGTCGTAGCTGACGGAACCGGCCGAACCGCCCCACTTGACGCACTTGCCGGCGGCGGCCTTGCGGATCGGCCCGGCGTAGTAGGAGAAGTTGCCCGAGTCGGTGGCCCTGGTCTCGCCGGCCACCTCCAGGTAGGCGGACACGGCACTGGCCGCGCCCACCGAGGTCCGCTTGATCGTGGTCACGCAGTTCTCCCCGGTGCCCGGGTTGCGCATCAGGTAGACGGTGCCGTCAGCACCCAGCGCGCTCGACGCGACGTACTGGTAGCCGGCGCCGCACACCGACTGGGCCGTGTGGGTGTTGGCCGCGCTGGTCGCGTCGAAGTCCAGGTCCAGCCGCAGCCCGTTGGCGATCGCGGTGTTGGCGGAGTGCAGGCCGCTGATCTCGCTCGCGCTCAGCGCGCGGTTGTACAGCCGCACCTCGTCCAGCGCGCCCTTCAGCCGGAACTGGCCGTCCAGCCGCTGCCCGAGGTGGATCTGGAAGGGCCGCCCCGGGCTCACCGAGTTCTGCAGGCCCGACGCCGAGGCCGCCTTGGCGCCGTCGATGTAGAGGGTGACCGTGCCGCCGGAACGCTGCAGCGCGAAGTGGTGCCACTGCTTGTCGTTGTACGCCTTGGTGGTGTCCACGTTGACGTAGCCGGACGGGCCGTTCTCCACGTGCGCGCGGATGCGGCTGCTGCCCGGCTCGGCGCGCAGCCACACCTGGGAGTAGCCGTCGCCCTGGTTGTAGGCCCACAGCAGGGACTGGCTGGCGGTGCTGCTGCCGTAGTTGAACCAGCCGGTCCAGGTGAAGTCGGCGCTGCCGGTGGCCAGTGTCTCGGCGAAGGGCAGCTGGACGTAGTCGTCAGAGCCGTCGAGCGAGAGCGCCCTGCCGAACTTCCCGGTCGTCAGCGTGGGGCCGCCGCGCAGGTAGGCGTCGTTGGCGTGCGGTGAGGAGTCCGGGGTCACCGGCAGGCCGCTGGTGCTGCCGTCGGGCAGGCCGAGGGTGGACTCGGTCAACGAGGACCACCGGATGGTCTGGTTGGCGTTGCCCGTGGGGCCGCTCTCGTAGAGGATGCCGATGTCGCCGTTGTTCAGCTGCACCATGTCCGAGTAGGCCGCGTCCAGGTCCCAGACCATGGTGCCCTGGGTCACGCTCTGCCAGTTGGCGCCCTCGTCGAAGGAGGAGCGGATGTTCAGCTGCTTGCGACGGTCGCATGTGGACGGTCCGGCGAACAGGATGCGGTTGTACTTGTCGCCCGCGTCGGTCGCGCGCAGCCGCAGCGTCGACGCCTCCACGATCGGGGTGATCAGGTCGGGTTGGAAGGTGAACTTCTGCGAGAAGGTGGCGCCGCCGTCGGAGCTGATCGCCTGGAGGCGGTTGCGCTGGCCGTCCGCGAGGCACTTGTCGTCGTTGTTGGCCTGGTTGCGCGCGGCGGCCAGGACCCGGCCGTCGGTGAGTTCGACGACGCTGACCTCCTGCGGGTTGACGCTGGTGCCGTCGGTGCGGATGTCGGTGGCGCCCAAGTGCCAGGTGGCGCCGGAGTCGTCGCTGTAGATCAGCCCTCCGGCCGGGCCGCCACTGGCCGAGTAGTTGATGCCGGCGACCAGCCGGCCGGCGTGCGCGCCCCGGCTGAGCTGGATGCCGTGCACGGGCCCGGTGGCCAGCCAGGACGGCGCGCTGGAGAAGCCCAGTTCCTTGGTCAGTTCCTTGGGCTGCGACCAGGTGGCGCCGTTGTCGTCGCTGTACTGCACGTGCGGCCGGCGGCCACAGGCCGCGGTCTTCACGCACTGCCAGGTGGTCAGCAGCACCAGGCGCCCGGTCCGCTCGTCCAGGATCGGCACCGGGTTGCCCCGGACGTCACCGTTGCCGTCGAGCAGCACCTTGGTGCTCTCCCAGGTCTTTCCACCGTCGGTGGAGCGCCGGTAGACCAGGTCGATGTCGCCCTTGTCGTTGCAGAAGGTGGCGCCGCCCTTGCGGGCTTCGGCGAAGGCGAACAGGGTGCCGTTGTTCGCCTGGATGACCGCGGGAATGCGGAAGCACTCGTATCCCTGGGTGTTCTCGCTGAACAGCACGGTGTTCGCCAGCGAGGCCGGGGTCACCTGGAGGGTCTGGCCGGTGGACTCGCCGGCCGCGCCGACGGTTCCGGCAGCACCGACGATCGCCGCGGCCGCGAGCGCGCACAGCGCAGCGGCCCGGCCGCCTGGTCGTCTTGCTGGTCTCACCTGGGTCTCTCCGTTTCTCGGTCCTGACGGGACAATCGGCCCGGTGCGCACACCACCCGAGCGGGCGGTAAGTTAATTTCCCACTTAAAATTTGTTTAGTAGGGAAGTGTGTCACGGGGCAAGGTGAAGTCAAGCAAAACTTCGGTGAACGCCCGTGCCGCACCGCGCAGCGGCCGGCCGCGCCGGCCCGGTCAGCTCAACCGGTGCAGGCGCAGCGCCAGTTGGATCTCCAGCGCGCGTTCCGGACTCTGCCAGTCGGCGCCGAGCAGCACGGCGATCCGGCCCAGCCGCTGCACCACCGTGTTGACGTGCACGTGCAGTGCGTCAGCCGCCCTGGTCAGGTTGCCGCCGCAGGCGAAGAACGCCCGCAGGGTGGCCAGCAGCTCGGTGCCGCGTCTGGTGTCGTAGTCGAGCACCGGCCCGAGGGTGTCGGTGACGTAGCCGGCCACATCGGCCCGGTCCCCCAACAACATGCCGACAAAGCCCAACTCGGCCGGGGTCGCGGCGTGGCCCCGGCGGTCGAACGCGAGCAGCGCGCGCAGACAGCGGGCCGCCTGCGCGTGCGCGGCGGCCAGGGCCGCAGGGCCGGCCACCGCCGCGGTGCGGTGGCTGTCGGCCGCGCCCACCGTCACCGGCGTGCCCAGCGCCGCGCTCAACTCCCTGGCGGCATCCGCGGCGAGACCGGCCGCGTCCGCACCGGGAAGCAGCATCACCAGCAGGTCGTCGTGCCAGCCGGACAGTCCACTTCGGACACGGCAGTGCCTGGCCCCGGCCGAGGCGAGCCGGTCCCGCGACACGCCGTCGCCCTGCGCCACCAGCACCGCGTGGTCGGCCGTCAGGTCAACGCCCAGTCGGCGCCCCCTGGCCACCAGGCCGGCGGGTTCCCGGTCGGGGGCGGTCAGCAGATCCGCGATCAGCTCACCGCGCACCTTGTTCTCCGCCTCGGCGACGGAGCGGCGCAACAGCAACAGCAGCGCGGTGACCACGCTGGCCCGCTCGAACAGCCGCCGGTCGGCCTCGGCCAGGTCGGGTCGGCCGGACAGCGCGATGCTGCCCAGCAGTTCCGGACCGGCCAGCACCGCGCAGACCCAGATCCCGTCGCGGGGCACGGCCCGGCCGGTGGCCCTGGACGCGGCAACGGGCTGTGCCGGCACGGACGGCGGTGCCGCCCCGATCCGGGCCAGCTGACCACCTTCCGGGTCGCACACCACGATGCCGCCACCGAGCACCTCGGCCAGCGCGGCGGCGACCTCGGGCACGTCGCCGCCGCGCAGCACCAGGTCGGTGAGCCGGTCGTGGGCTTCCTCGGCCCGGCGCAGGGCCTCGTTGTGCCCGCGGATGGTCTCGGTGGCCGCGTTGAGTTCCAGCAGTGCCGTGCGGGTCTCGGCGAGCAGGTGCGCGTTGTCGATGGCGATCGCCGCGTGGTCGGCCAGCGAGGACAACAGGCTCACCTCGTCCGGGGTGAACTCCCGGCTCGCCCGGTGCGCGGCGTAGAGCACCCCGATCACCCGACTGCCCAGGGTCAGCGGCACCCCGAGGATCGCCACCAGCTGTTCCTCGCGCACCGCCGTGTCAATGGCGGTGGTGTGGTTGAACCGGCCGTCGGCGAAGTAGTCGGCGGTGGCGTAGGGCCGGGCGGTCTGCGCGACCAGGCCACCCAACCCCTCGCCCATGCCCAGCCGCAGCGCCTGGAACAACGCGGAGACCGACCCGTCGGTGACCCGCATGTGGGTCAGCCCCTCGGGATCGTCGTTGAGGCTCAGGTAGGCCACGTCGGCGCGCAGCAGCATCCGGGCCCGGTGCACGATGGAGCGCAGGATCGCGTCCAGGTCGCGCAGCCTGGCCAGGTCGCTGGCGATGTCGAACAGCGCCGTCAGCTCGGTCTCCCGCCGGCGGTGCTCGTCCAGCGTCCGCCGGATCCGCAGAGCCGTCTCGGTGGCCTGCTCGACCTGGGCCAGCTGCGCGGCGCTCAGCCCGGCCGTCCTGGCCGCCACCGCCACCTGGGCCAGCCGTTCGCCCGCCGCGCCCCTGGCGAGCAGGTCGAGCAGGTGCAGCAGGGCGTCGGCTGGCTGGGTCATGCCGGTCATGCTCGCAGGGCGGCGCCCCGCACCGGCACGACCGTCACGCCTGCGCCGGGCTGGGCCGGCCGGCCGGCGCGTCGGTGGGGTCCTCGCCGGCGGACTCACCGAGCCCGATGCCCCTGGTCTCCCTGGCGCACCAGACCGCGACCAGGGTGACCACGCAGGTCGCCGCCACGTACAGGGCCACCGGCACGGTGCTGGCGAAGCGCTGCAGCAGCGCGGTGGCGATCAGCGGGGCCAGGCCACCGGCGAGGATCGAGGCGAGCTGGTAGCCGATGGACGCGCCCGAGTAGCGCACCCGGGTGCCGAACAACTCGGCGAAGAACGCCGCCTGCGGGCCGTACATGGCACCGTGCAGCACCAGACCCACCGTGGCCGCGAGCACGATCAGCGCGGCCGAGCGGGTGTCCAGCAACGCGAAGAACGCGAAGCCCCACACCCCCACGCCGACCGTGCCCAGCAGGTACACCGCGCGGCGGCCGATCCGGTCGGACAGCGCGCCCCACAGCGGGATGGTCACGAAGTGCACCACCGAGCCGATCAGCACCGCGTTGAGCCCGACGGCCTTGGGCAGCGCCAGCGGCCCGGTCACGTAGACCAGGATGAACGCGGTGATCACGTAGTAGGACACGTTCTCGGCCAGCCGCGCGCCCATGGCGATCAGCACCTCGCGCCAGTGCTCGCGCAGCACCTGAACCACGGGGGCGCGTCGGGGCGCGCCGGCCAGCTCGTCGCGCCGCGCGGCCGCCAGGAACACCGGCGACTCGGTGACCGACAGCCGGACCCACAGGCCGATCAGCACCAGCAGACCGGACAGCAGGAACGGCACCCGCCAGCCCCAGGCCAGGAACGCCTCGTCGGACTGCACCGCGGCGAGCAGCGCGAGCACGGCCGTGGCCAGCAGGTTTCCTCCCGGGGCGCCGCACTGCGGCCAGGAGGCCCAGAACCCGCGCCGGGCGGCGTCGCCGTGCTCGGACACGATGAGCACCGCCCCGCCCCACTCCCCGCCGAGGGCGAAGCCCTGCACCAGCCGCAGCGCGGTGAGCAGCAGCGGCGCGGCCACCCCGATCGTCGCGTAGGTGGGCAGCAGCCCCATGAGGGCGGTGGCGCCACCCATCAGCAGCAGGCTCAGCACGAGCAGTCGCTTGCGCCCGACCCGGTCGCCGAAGTGACCGAAGATCAACCCGCCCAGCGGCCTGGCCACGAACCCGATCGCATAGGTGGCGAAGGACAGCAGGGTTCCGGTCAGCGGGTCGCTGGTCGGGAAGAACAGCTTGTTGAACACCAGGGCGGCGGCCGAGGTGTAGAGGAAGAAGTCATACCACTCGATGGTCGTGCCGACCAGGCTGGCGGCCACGATGCGGGCGATCCCACCGCGCGGCGGGGCGGGTGTGTCAGTCACTGCGTCACCACTTCGTTGGGGTTGGGCGAAACCGTCGGGAGGAGACCGTCGGGCGGGAGGACTACCGGGCGGGAAATCCGGTGTGCGCGAGGACCTCGCGCGGCGTCACTGGGCGGTCCAGCCGCCGTCCAGGGGCAACGAGGCACCGGTGAGGTAGCCGGCCTGGTCGCCGCACAGCCACAGCACCAGGGCGGCCACCTCCTCCGGCTCGATCAGCCGCTTGATCGCGGTGTGCTGGAGGAAGACCCGGTCGACGACCTCGTCCGGTTCGATGCCGTGCGTCCGGGCCTGCGCGGCCACCTGGTCCCGCACCAGCGCGGTGCGCACGTACCCCGGGTTGACGCAGTTGCTCGTCACGCCGTGCGCGGCGCCTTCCAGGGCCGCGACCTTGCTCAGCCCCTCCAGCGCGTGTTTGGCGGCCACGTAGCCGGCCTTGTAGGCGCTGGCGCGCAGGCCGTGCACGCTGGAGATGTGCACCAGCCGGCCCCACCCCCTGGCGTACATGTGCGGCAGGCAGTGGCGGATCAGCAGGAACGGCGCGGTGACCATCACCTGCTGCAGCAGGGCGAACCGCTCGGGCGGGAACTCGTGGATCGGCGCGACGTGCTGCAGGCCGGCGTTGTTGACCAGGATGTCCACCTCGGCCGGCAGGGTCCGCAGGGCGTCGACGTCGGCGAGGTCGACCACGTGCGCCCGGCCGCCGATCTCCTCGGCCGTGCCCAGCGCGGCCCGCGCGTCCCGGTCGACCACGTGCACCAGGGCCCCGGCCTCGGCCAGCGCCCTGGCGCAGGCCTGGCCGATACCGCTGCCCGCTCCGGTCACCAGGGCGACCCTGCCGTCAAGTCCCACACCACTCGCCATGGCCGCACACGTTAGAAGCGCCAGCAGGCCATGCCCATGTGTTCACCTCACACAGTCCACACCCACGCTGTGGTGTTCAGCCCCATGGTCACCGGGCCCGCCGACCGGGCCGTCACCGGCCGGGGCCAGCCAGTCGGCGATGTCGGCGAGCACGTCCGGGTCGACGTGCTGCGGTGCGTCGTAGTCCGCGGGCGTGGACGGGCCCTCGCCGCGGAAGAACAGGTGGTCGTCGGCGTCGTGGACGCGGATGGTGACGTCGGGCCGGTGGGCCAGGCCCGCCCGCCAGCGCGCCAGGTCGTCGGCGACGGTCACCTGGTAGTCGCGACCGCCCCGCAGGATGAGCACCGGCCTGTCCAGTGCCGCCGCGGTGGCCTCCCTGGTCACCGAGTTCAACGCCTACCTCGACCGGGACAACGCCAACCCGACCAGCGATGCCGTCGGCTACCGGCAACACGGGGTCTGGCTCAACCAGGACGAACTCATCGCCCTGATCAGCGAACTGCGCGCCGCGATCGCCCCCCGGCTGACCAATCCGGCCACCCCGGACCGCACCCGCTACCTGCTCAGCCCGATCCTCTTCCCGAGCGAGGACCCCACCACCGACACCGACTGAGGAACCGTTCGACAGGAATGGTGAGCACACGTTCGGTAGTCGACCGGACGCAGCCCGGTCCGGTTGTGCGGCCGAGTGCCCGGGCAGCGCCGGGTCAGCGCTTCCCCGCCCGACGCGAGCCGGACAGTCCAACATCGCCCCAGGTAGGGTGGGTCGGGCAGGCGTCGGCGACAGCGGAGGGAGGCCGGAGTGCGGAGCGACGGACCAACGCTCGGCCGGACCCGCCGCGACCGGTGTGCTGATTCGCGCGCACTGCCGCTGAGCGGTTTCCCGGAGCACCCGGGAAGACGTCATCATTCACGAAATCCATATTGCTTCGTGACACAATCTCCTGCGGTCAGCAGATATCATTTCCACACTGAAACCGGAAACCGGAAACCGGAAACCGGAAACCGGAAACCGGAAACCGGAAACCGGAAACCGGAAACCGGAAACCGGAAACCGGAAACCGGAAACCGGGGCCGGTGGCGACTAAGATCACCAGCAACGGCCACGACGTGGCGCGGCCGTTGGGGAACGGCGTGGGGGTGCCGTGGCTGGTGATCGGCACGGGAGGTCGCGCCACGACGAGCACGATCCCCGCTGGGACAGCAACCCCGGGCAACGCAGGGTGCTGGTGGTCGCGCGCACGACCACCTCGACGAACCGGCTGCTGGACGCGCTGCGGTTCTTCGCCAACGACTTCAGGGTGAACCTGGCCGTCACGATCAACGACACCTCGAAGTTCAGCAGCGGGGTGGAGCGCGTGCTGCACGGTGCCGACGTGCACCGCATCGTGCCGTGGCGCGATGTGCGGAACCGGGCGATCGAGTACCACCTGGCCGTGTCCGCCAGCGAGAACATCGACTTCGAGTGGATCTCCACCCGAACCGTGGTGCTGCCGCACGGTCTGGGCTTCAACAAGCACGTGCCCACCGACGTCCCCGGCGCGACCAGGTTGGCCGGCCTGCCCCCGGTGGACGTGCTGCGGGACGGGCGGGCCCTGGTCGTGCTCTCCCACCCCGAGCAGGACGCGCAGCTGCGCGCGGCCTGTCCCGAGGTGGCCGGCAACACCGCGGTCGTCGGTGACCACACCTACGACCGGTTGCTGGCCAGCCGACCGCTGCGCGAGCGCTACCGGCGGCTGCTCGGTGTCGCCGGCCGGCGGCTGGTGCTGGTCAGCTCGACCTGGGGCCGGCAGGGGCAGCTCGGGGTTTGGGGTTCCCTGACGCACCAACTGCTGGCCGAGCTGCCCGCCGACGAGTACCAGGTCGCCGCGGTCCTGCACCCGAACATCTGGGCCAGGCACACCCCGCTGCAGGTGCGGATCTGGCACGAGGACGCGCTGGCCGCCGGCTTGCTGCTGTTGCCGCCGACCAGGGGCTGGCAGGCGGCGTTGCTGGCCGCCGACCTGGTGATCGCCGACCACGGCTCGCTGGCGCTGTACGCCGCCGCGCTGGGCACACCACTGCTGCTCGCCGCGTTCGGCGACGAGGTGGTGCCCGGAACACCCGTGGCGCAGCTGGGCGCGTCCGCCGACCGGCTGGACCGCCGGCTCGGCCTGCGCGACCAGGTGGAGCACGCGCTCGCCACGCACCGCGCCGACCGGTTCGCGGCGATCACCAACCGGGTGTTCGCCCGCGTCGGCGAGTCGACGCGGCTGTTGCGCGACCTGCTGTACCGCGAACTGGGGCTGGCCCCACCGCCCAGCCCCCCTGTGCTGTCCAGAGTGGACGATCCAGTGCCGGATCTCCGAGAGGTGACCGCGTTTTCCGTGCACAGCGAGTTCGTCGACGCCAGCACGCTGCGGCTGTGGCGCTACCCCGCCGCGGTCCAGCGGCTGGGCGACCCGGACACGCACCGACAACCGTTACCGGCCAACGCGGTGCGGCACCTGGCGGTGGACGAGGCCGAGGCGGATCTGACGCTCCCGCAGAACGCGTCGGTGCTGGTGCGGCGGGACGTCGGCACCGCGGCCGAGGCGGCCGGCTGGACCGCGAACGCGCTGGAGAACCACCCGGGTGCCCGGGTCGCGGCCGGCGCCACCGCCGAGGGCTGTCTGGCACGGCTGCGCGACGGGCGGCTGGTGCGGGTGCGCGTGACGGGACCACCGCCCGACCCCATGCTGCTGGCCTCGGCCGTGTACGCGGCACTGCGCGCCGGCCGGCTCCACAGTGGAGGGTTCACGGTGTGCGCCGGCGCGGTCACCGCACCGGTCACCCTGGACGTGCGCGGTTAGCTGTCGGCCAGCGCGTCGAGTCGGGCGCGCAGCTGTGCCGCCCGGGGCCCGCGGTGGGCCTGGTGCACCTCCAGGGCCCGCGTCAGGCAGCGCCGTTCGGCCACGTGGTCACCGACCAGGCGCGCGACCTCGGCCAGCGCCTCCTGCGCCTGTGCCTCGTAGTGGAAGTACCCGCCGCGGGCCAGGATCTCGATCGCCTCGCGCAGCGCGGCCGCGGCCTCGGCGTGCCGGCCCAGGTGCGCCAGTGCCGTTCCGGTGGCGGCCAGTGCCCGCCCGGTCATCCGGCCCTGGTCGACCTGGCGGATCAGGTCGACGGAGCGGCGCAGCGTGACCAGTGCCTCGGCGTGCCGACCGGCCGCGTCCTGCGCGCAGCCCAGGAAGTAGGTCACGAAGGCGACACCGCGCCGGTCCTCGGCCTGTTCGAAGAGATCCAGGGAACGCTGGTACGCCTCGGCCGCCCGATCGCGCTCGGTGTGGTCGAACAACCGGCCGAACAGCTCCCACACCGAGGCGATCAGCCGCGGGTCGGCGGAGCGCTCGGCCAGTGGCAGCGCCGCCTCCAGTTCGGCCCTGGCCCGGTCCAGCTCGCCGAGGTCGGTGAGCGCCCGCGACACGAAGCTGCGCAGCCGCGCCTCCACCCGGGCGTCACCAACGGACCGCGCGGCGAGCACACCCAGTTCGGTCGACTCGACCCAGTCGGTCAGGTACCGCCGGTTGACGTACAGCGCGGTGGCCGTTTCCGCGAGCTGCCAGGTCTCCCGGTGCCAGCCGTGCTCGGCGGCGGTCCGGGTGGCGGCGAGCAGGGTGGCGCGTTCCGCGTCCAGCCAGTCCAGCGCCTGGTTCCTGGCGTTGTCACCGGCGAAGGGCTGGCTATCGGCGAGCAGTTCGGCGACGTCGGTGCAGCGCAGCCGGCCGGGCCCCATGATCACCAGGTCGGCTGCGGCGGCCATGACCAGGTAGTGGCGGACCACCCGGTGCACCGCTGCCGTGCGCTCGGCTTCGGGCTCGTCCTCGTGGGCACACCGCAGCGCGTGCCGCCGGACCAGGCCGTGGAACCGGTAGCGGCTTCCCGGGCCTTCGACGACCAGGTTGGCCTCGGCCAGCCGGTCCAGGTGGACGCGGACCGCGTCGGGCTCGGCGTCGCCGAGCGCGGCCGCCTCGGCCGGCGTGAAATCCGGGCCCGGCAGCAGGGCGAGCCGCCGGTACAGCCGGGCCACCGGATCGGGCAGACCGCGGTAGACAACGCTCAGTTCCACGGCCAACCTCTGCTCCCCGCCGACGGTGAACCCGCTCAGGCCCCGGCTCTCGTCGGCGAGTTCGGACACCAACGCCGCGATGCTCAGCCCCGGGTGCAGGCGCAGCCTGGCCGCGGCGATCCGCAGCGCGAGCGGCAGCCCCTCGCACAGTTCGACGAGCGCGGCCACCGCGGCGGGTTCGGCGGCGACCCGTGCCGCGCCACAGGTCCGCGCGAGCAGCTGGGCACTGTGGACGTTGTCGAGCGGGGTGAGCCAGAACGGCTCGGCGCCGTCCACCACCAGCTCACCGAGCCGTTCGTTGCTGGTGACCAGCACGGCGCTGCCGGGTGCGGTCGGGATCAGGGGCGGCACCTGGGCCGGCTCGGTGACCTGGTCCAGCACCACCAGCACCGGCTGGTCCGCGGTGAGGGTGCGGTACAGGTTCACCCGCTCGGCGAAGCGCGCCGGCATGACCTCGTCGGCCACGCCGAGCGCGCGCAGGCACCGGGCGACCGCGTCGGCCACGGCCGTCCCCCGTGGCCCGCGGAAGGTGGTGAAGTCCACGTAGAGCACACCACCGGTGTAGGTCCGGGCCGCGCCGCTCTGGTGCACCAGGCGGAGCGCGGTCGCGGTCTTGCCGATGCCCGGTGGGCCGCTGAACACCACCACCTGGGCGGGTTGTCCCGCTCCGGCCGCCAGCAGCGCCTCGGTCTCGGACAGTTCGGGCTCGCGGTTGACGAACTGCGGCGGGGCCGCCGGCACCTGGGTGGGCACAGCCGTGCGGGGTGCCGGCACGGGCGGCAGGTGCAGTGCGACGCTGCCGGCGCTGCCGATCTGGACCGCCGAGCCGACCACGTGTCCGCTCATGTCGTTGTGGACCACGTCCGCCCCCTGCCACACAGCCGCGCCAGTCGAGCACTCGCCCGTCCCGGGCCGATCAGCAGCCCACGGTACGCGATCTTGACGAGCCGCAGGTGCTGTTCCGGGTCGGCCGGGCGGCGTGTTCCCGGAGCACGCCGTGTCCAGGCCGCCACCGCGGTGCGCGCGTGCACCGGCAGCGGCGGGGAGGGACCCGCTCGGTGGCCGTGGCCTGCTGGGACACTGGTGGCCGGCGACGCGACACCGAGGAGGCATGGTGAGGGGCACGGCCGAGGACCCGCTGCTGGCAGCCGCGATGGACACGGCGATCGCGGCCAGCGTCGCGGTGCACGGCACGACCAGCCCCAACCCCCCGGTCGGCTGCGTCGTGCTGGACGCCGCCGGTGAGCAGGTCGGGGTGGGGGCCACCCAGCCACCGGGCGGGCCGCACGCCGAGGTCGTGGCGCTGGGTGCGGCCGGTGACCGGGCGCGGGGCGGGACGGCCGTGGTCACCCTGGAGCCGTGTGCGCACCAGGGGCGCACCCCACCGTGCACGGGTGCGCTGCTCGCGGCCGGCGTGGCCCGCGTGGTGTACGCGGTGTCCGACCCGAACGAGCAGGCGGCCGGTGGGGCCGAGCGGCTGCGGGCCGCGGGCGTCGAGGTGCTGGCCGGGGTGCGCGCCGAGGCGGTGCGCCGGGGCCCGCTGCGGGCGTGGCTGCACTGGGCGCGCACCGGCACCCCGCACGTGACGTGGAAGTTCGCCGCGAGCCTTGACGGCAGGGTGGCCGCGGCCGACGGCACCAGCCGGTGGATCAGCAGCGCCGCGTCCCGCGCCGAGGTGCACCAGCTGCGGCGCCGGGTGGACGCGATCGTGGTCGGCCGCAACACCGTGCTGGTGGACGACCCCCAGCTCACCGCGCGCGAGCCGGACGGGACGCCACTCGACCGGCAGCCGTTGCGGGTCGTGGTCGGCACCGGGGCGATCCCGGGCGACCGGAAGGTGTTCGACGACGCCGCGCCCACGCTGTGGCTGCGCACCCGGGACCCGCGTGCGGTGCTGGCCGAGTTGGCCGCGCGGGATGCGGTGGACGTGCTGCTGGAAGGCGGCCCCCGGCTGGCCGGGGCGTTCCTGGCCGCGGGTGGCGTGCACCGGGTGCTCGCCTACCTGGCGCCCACCCTGCTCGGCGCCGGCCCGGCCGCGCTGGCCGACGCGGGCGTGTCCACCATTGCCGAGGCACTGCGCTGCGAGGTCGAGGACGTCACGCTCAGCGGCGGCGACATCCGGGTCTCCGCCGTGCCCACACCGCGCTGAGCCCTCCATCCATTATCAGGTAGCCTGATCCTCAGGTTTTCGCTCGGCTGGGTGCCCCGATTCGGGTGCCGACGGCCGGACCAGTGACCACGAGGGGACGGTGAGGGTGTGACCGCCGAGCCGCACCAGCCGGCTGACACCGAGGAGGATCCGGCTCCGCTCACGCTGTACCTGGTCAAGCGCCTCGAACTGGTGATCCGCGCCCTGCTGGACGAGCGGCTGCGGGAACTGGGCCTGACCACCCCGCAGTACACGGCCCTGTCCGTGCTGCACCGGCGCAGCCCGCTGTCCTCGGCCCAACTGGCCAGGCGCTCCTTCGTCCGGCCGCAGAGCATGCACGAGATGGTGCTGGCCCTGGAGGAACGCGGCCTGATCGAGCGGCACCGGGACGCCGGCAACCGGCGGGTGCTGCTGGCCAGGCTCACCCAGCAGGGCGAGGAACTGCTGGCGCGCTGCCAGCCGGTGGTGGCCGAACTCGAATCGCACCTGCTGGGCGGGATGGGACCGCGGCGGCGGGCGGAGTTCCGCCGCATGCTCGACCACGGCTACCGGTCGCTGGCCGGTCTGGCCCACGACGCCCTGCCGATCGAGTAGCCACCCACGCCGCCTCCGCACCGACGCACCCTTGTGGGCCGGCCAGCCACGGCCTACGGTGTTCTATCAGGAACCCTGATCTTTTTGCCCGTGGTGGTGTCGCAACGGAGGGAACAGCCATGGCACTGTTGGACGGCGTGGACTGGGCCGGCCGGATCTTCACCGGGACCTGGACCCCGGCCGGCGGGGAAACCCGGGCGGCGATCGAGCCGGCGACCGGCGACACCCTGGCCACCGTGGGCATGGCCAGCGTCGCTGACGTGGCCGAGGCCGGCGAGCGGGCCGCCGCCGCGCAGCGCGACTGGGCGGCCAGGCCCTACCTGGAGCGGATGGCGGTGTTGCAGCGCGCCGCCGCCCTGTTCGACGAGCACCGCGACGAGATCGTCGAGTGGCTCGTCCGCGAGTCCGGCTCGACCAGGGCCAAGGCCGGCATCGAGATCCAGGGCGCGATCGGTGAGTGCACCGAGGCGGCCGCCCTGACCGCCGCACCCCACGGCGAGTTGCTGCGCACGCCGCAGCCCCGGCTGAGCGTGGAGCGCCGGGTGCCGGTCGGCGTGGTGGCGGTGATCTCCCCGTTCAACTTCCCGCTGATCCTGTCCATCCGGTCGGTGGCCCCGGCACTGGCCCTGGGCAACGCCGTGCTGCTCAAGCCGGACCCGCGCACCGCCGTGTGCGGCGGCGTGGTCCTCGCCCGGATCTTCGCGGAGGCCGGCCTGCCCGAGGGCGTGCTGCAGATGCTGCCCGGCGGTGTGCCGGTGGGCAGCGCCATGATCGACCACCCGGCGGTGCGGGTGGTGTCGTTCACCGGTTCCACCTCGGCCGGGCGCGCCATCGCCGCCCAGGCCGCGAACACCCTGACCCGCACCCACCTCGAACTCGGCGGCAACAGCGCGCTGGTCGTGCTGGACGACGTGGACGTGGAAACCGCCGCGTCCTGCGGCGCGTTCGGCAACTTCCTCCACTCCGGACAGATCTGCATGGCCGTTGGCCGACACCTGGTGCACGAGTCGATCTACGACGACTACGTCGAACACCTGGCCAAGAAGGCCGACGCGCTCGTGGTCGGCGACGGGCGGCGCGACGACGTCGCGCTCGGCCCGCTCATCGACGCCAGGCAACTGGAGCACGTTCGCGACCTGGTGCGGCGCAGCACCGCCTCGGGCGCCCGACTGGTCGCCGGCGGCACCCACGAGGGGCTGTTCTTCCGCCCCACGGTGCTCGCCGACTGCACCGACGACACCCCGGCCTACCGGGAGGAGGTGTTCGGCCCGGTCGCCTGTGTCCGCCGGTTCGCCGACATCGACGAGGCGGTCGCGCTGGCCGCGGACAGCGAGTACGGGTTGAGCCTGGGGGTGTTGGGCAACGACCTGGCCACCGCCATGTCTATTGTGGACAGGGTGCCCACCGGACTGGCCCACATCAACGACCACACGGTCCACGACGACCCGAACGCGCCGTTCGGCGGGGTCCGCGCCTCGGGCTCGTCCCGGGTGGGCGGCCAGCGGGCCAACATCGAGTCGTTCACCGAGACGCAGTGGGTCACCGTGCGGGCGAGCGTGCCGAAGTACCCGTTCTAGGGCTCGGCGGTCCCGGTGACCGGCGGTGGAGAACGAGGAGGAGTGACGATCAGACCGGACGACCTGGTGGCCATCGACGTGCACGTGCACGTCGAGGTGGACAGCCACGGCCACCACTCGATGCCCGACGAGCACCTGGCGGCGTCGGCCCAGTACTTCCGGGCCGGCGACCGCACACCCGACATCACCCGGATCGCCGAGCACTACCGCGCCGCCCGGATCGGCGCCGTGCTGTTCACCGTGGACGCCGAGGCCCACCTGGGGCACCGGCCGATCAGCAACGAGGAGATCGCCGAGGCCGCGGCCGAGCACGACGACGTGCTCATCCCGTTCGCCAGCATCGACCCGGCCAAGGGCCACGCCGGCGCCCGTCGGCTGCGCCGGCTGGTCAGCGACTTCAACGTCCGCGGGCTGAAGTTCCACCCCAGCATGCAGGGGTTCGCGCCCAACGACCGCACCGCCTACCCGCTGCTGGAGGTCGCCCAGGAACTGGGCCTGCCCGCGGTCTTCCACACCGGACAGACCGGGATCGGCGCGGGCATGCGCGGCGGGGGCGGGATCCGGTTGCGCTACTCCGACCCCATGCTGCTCGACGACGTGGCCGTTGACTTCCCCGACCTGACCATCATCATGGCGCACCCGTCGTTTCCCTGGCAGGACCAGGCGCTGGCGGTGGCCACCCACAAACCCAACGTCCACATCGACCTGTCCGGCTGGTCGCCGAAGTACTTCCCGCCCCAACTGGTGCGCTACACCAACAGCCTGTTGCAGGACAAGGTGTTGTTCGGTTCGGACTTCCCGCTGATCACCCCGGAGCGGTGGCTGCGCGACTTCGCCGCGCTGGAGATCAAACCCGAGGTCCGCCCCAAGGTGCTCAAGGACAACGCCGTGCGCGTGCTCGGCCTGGCCGGCTGAGCACCGCCCGGTCAGCCGCGCTGGCCGGTGCCGCCGTTCCCGGTGGTGCCGGCCAGCCGGCTCTGCCAGTCGGCCCTGGTCAACGCGTACTCGACCTCGCCGTGTTCGGCGCCGGGGATGGGTTCCGGCCAGTCTTCGCGGTAGTTGCGCACGAACCGCAGACCGGCCTTCTCCATCACCCGTCGGGACGCGGCGTTGACCGCCATGGTGGTGGCGAACACCCGCCGCACGCCGAGTTCGGCGAACGCCTTGTGGACCAGCGCCCTGGCGCCCTCGGTGGCGTAGCCCCGGCCCCACGCCGCCCGACGCAGCCGGTAACCGAGTTCGACCTCGTCAACACCACCGTCCTCGGGCGGCCGCAGCTCGAACCAGCCGAGGAACGTCCCGGTGGACCGGTCCGCGGCGGCCCAGAACCCGAACCCCGCGAACCGCGCGTAGTAGCGGAAGTACAGCGGCAGGATCTCGTCCCGCACCACCTCGCGCGGGGTGGGCCGGCCACCGCTGAGGTAGCGCATCACCTCGGGATCGCTGTCCAGCTCGACCAGGTTGTCCAGGTCGTCCTCGGTGAACCGGCGCAGCACCAGTCGGTCGGTTTCCAGGAAGATCCGCACGCTGTCCCTCTCCACGGCACCCGCTCCGATCGGGCCGCCATCCTGACCCGATCCGGCCGCCGTGTCCACGGATTTACTCCGGCTCAGGCCGGTCCGGTGGAGGCTGCTGGCCGAAGCGCCGGCGGATTTCGGTCTTGCGCAGCTTGCCCGACCCGGTGACCGGTAGGGCGTCGGCGAACCGCACCGACTTGGGCACCTTGTAGCCGGCCAGCCGCTGGCGCAGGAAGCCGAGCAGTTCGGCCTCGTCGACCGAGGCATCCGGCCGGGTGACCACGACCGCCCTGCCCACCTCACCCCAGTGCTGGTCGGGCACGCCGATCACCGCGCACAGTTCGACCGCGTCGTGCTCGTAGAGCGCGTTCTCCACCTCGGCGGGGTAGATGTTCTCCCCGCCCGAGATGATCACGTCCTTGACGCGGTCCACAATGTACGCATAACCGTCCTCGTCCACTGTGGCCACATCACCCGAGTGGAACCAGCCGTCCCGCAGCGCGCCCGCCGTCTCCTCGGCACGTCCCCAGTAGCCGCGCATCACGTTGGGGCCGCTGACCACCACCTCGCCCTTCTCCCCCGGCCCCACCTCCGAGCCGTCCGGCCGCACCACGCGCACGTCGGTGAAGAACGAGGGCACCCCGGCGGAGCCGATCTTGCTCGCGGTGTGCTCCCGGTCCAGGATCAGCGCGCCCGGTGCGGCCTCGGTCATCCCGTAGCCCTGGACGAAGGCCAGGCCCCGCTCGGTGTAGCGCCGGATCGTCTCCACCGGGACCGGGGCGCCGCCGCAGAGCAGCGCGCGAACGCTGGACAGGTCGGTGCGCGGCCAGTCCGGGTGCGCGGCCATGGCGTTGTACATGGTGGGCACACCGAACATCAGGGTCACCCGGTGCCGCTCGATCGCGGCCAGCACCGCGCCGGGGTCGAAGGAACTCCGCAGCAGCACGGTGCCACCCTTGAGCAGGGTGGGCAGGCAGATCATGCCCAGTGCGGCGGCGTGGAACAGCGGGGCCACCACCAGGCTCACCTCGTCGTGGGCGAGGTCGGACTCCACGAGCACGTTGACGCAGTTCCAGGTCAGGTTGCCGTGGGTGAGCACCGCGCCCTTGGGACGGCCGGTGCTGCCCGAGGTGTACATGATCAGACAGGTGTCGCCGAGTTCCACCCGCTCGTCAACGGGTTCCGGCGCGGCCCGCGCGAGCAGGTCCGCGTAGTCGTGGTCGTCGGCGGGCGGGTCGGCCAGGGCGATCCGGTGCCGGGTGCGCGCCCGGTCCACCCCGGCGACCACCCCGGCCTGGTCCGGCGCGTACACCAACACGCTCGCCCCGGAATCCCCGAGCGCGTAGTCGATCTCAGCGCTGGTGAGGCGGAAGTTCAGCGGCACGAACACCGCGCCGAGCGCGCCCGCCGCGAACAGCGTCTCCAGGTAGCTCGGGTGGTTGGGCCCCAGGTAGGCGACCCGGTCCCCGTGCCGCACCCCCAGCCCGCGCAGTGCCTGGGCCAGCCGCAGCACCCGCTCGTGCAGTTCCCGGTAGGTCAGCCGGGTCTGGCCGTGCACCAGGGCCACCCGGGAGGGGGTCATCCTGGCCCGACGCAGTGTCCACGATCCGAGTCCCTGGTTACGCATCCTCGCGCTCCTGAGATGCAGTGAGAGGCGGACGGAGGGCACGGCCGGCCGTACCCCGCGGTGGTGCCTAGGCCGTCGGGTCGTAGGCGCCCAGCCCGGGCCGGTAGCTCTTGGCGTCCAGGAACTGCGCCAGGCCCTTCTGCCGGCCCGCCTCGGCGTCGAGGAACTGGGACTGCTCCAGCTTGGCGTAGAGGTAGTCCTCGGCCTGCTCCCACGGCATCTCCGCGGCGATCTTGTAGCCCACCTTGGCGGCGCGCAGCACCACCGGGTTCATCGACGCCAGCTTCAGCGCCAGTTCCCGGGTGCGCTCCCGCAGCCGGTCGGCGGGCACCGCCTCGTTGACCAACCGCATCTCGGCGGCGCGACGGCCGTCGAAGGTCTCCCCGGTCATGATGAAGTACAGCGCGTCGCGCTGGCTCACGGTCGCGGCCAGGGCCCGGCTGACCACCCCGCCCGGCGGGATGCCCCAGTTCACCTCGGACAACCCGAACTGGGCGTGCTCGGCGGCGATGGCCAGGTCGCAGGCGACCAGCGGGGTGAACGCGCCGCCGAAGCACCAGCCGTTGACCATGGCGATGGTCGGCTTGCTCCAGTGGGCCAGGCGCTTCCACTGCCACTCCGCGCTGGCCCGGCGCACCCGGATCTGCACCGCCGGGTTGGTCGCCCTGGCCTCGTCCACCTCGCGGAAGTACTCCTTGAGGTCCATACCGGCGGAGAACGACTCGCCGGCGCCGGTGAGCACGAGCACGCGGCAGCGCTCGTCACCCTCCAGCGCGTCGAGCACCCGGACCATCTCCTCGTTGAGCGTCGGGTTCATGGCGTTGCGCTTGTCCGGGCGGTTCAGCGTCACCCAGGCGATGCCCTCGTCGAACTCCACGAGCACGGTGTTGCCCCACGGCTCGCGCGCGCGGTCGGCTGGCTCCGCTCCCACCGCCATGTCCATCAGACCTCCAACTATCAGGGTTCCTGATTATGTCTAACAGTGCTCGGCCCAGCGCGTCAACAGGGTGGGAGCACCGACGACCAGCGCCTGCCCGACCGGCCACAGTGGTCCGGTCGGGCGCGCTCAGGCCGGGCACAGCGGCCCGCTGCCCCGCGGTCCGGCGGTCAGCCCTTGGGCACCTGGAGGTCCAGGAAGTTGTCCAGTGGACCGCCCTCGTCGAAGAAGGTGGAGTTGGCGAAGGGCATCTGCCCGTACACCTGGCGGACCCCGTCGTAGTACCGCTGGTTGTCCGCGGCGGGAATGTGGTTCTGCGGGTTCTGGTTCTGCGGGAAGTCGACGTCGGCGTGGTTGATCGAGTCGCGGATGAGCGACACCGCCTCGGCCGGGTCGATCACCCTCCTGCCGTCCGGCCCCACCGTGCTCGCGTCGGTGAGCCGCTCGACCAGGGTGTCCTTGACCCCGTTCCAGGTCTGCACACTCTGCTGGTTGGACTGGTTGTAGTTCTCGAACTTCTGCTTCGGCAGCGTGTCCAACACCTTGTCCAGGGGCAGCGGCTGGTCGTGCTCGCCGAACGGCCGGTCGGCCATCTTGTTCACGCTCTCGATCGAGCTGAGCAGCGGGCCCCGGATGAAACCCAGCGAGGTGTTCTGCTGGCCGTCCCCGGCCCACAGGTTGCCGGTGTGGTTGTGCGCGTACTCCCAGATCGACCGCATGGCGTCGCGCTTGTCCAGTTCCGGCCGGCCGGTGTCCATCACCTCGGGCTGGCCGTGCCGCTTGAGCCAGTCGTTGAGCGTGGCCAGGTCCGACTCCTTGCCGGCCTGCTCGATGGCCTTGCCCAGGCTGCTCGACGAGATGGTGTGCCTGCGGTGCTCGCCGCTGTCGATCGTGATCTCGTCCAGGGTGTCCTTGGTGAACCCCGGCCGGTCGCCCAGGGTGGTGGGCCCCATGTGCTTGCCGCTGTCCTTGGGGTCGAGCACGCCGTCCTGGTACATCTGTCCGATCAGGTCGTCGTAGCTGTCGAAGCTCTCCCCCTTGTGCTTCTCGAAGAACTGGTCGACCAGTTCGTTCTTGCTCTTGCCCCAGTTGTCGTCAAAGCCGTTGGCCTTCAGCTCGTGCGCGAAGTCCCGGCGGAAGTTGTAGTTGTTGCCCACTTCCAGACCGTTGACCTCGATCTTCGGCCCGCTGCCCGCGTCGGTGCGCCGGGGCCGCTTGGCGCCGCCACCGTTGAGGCTCAAGTCCTGCACCCCGCCGACGATCCGGTTGAACGAGTTGGCGTTGTCCTCGTCGGTGTCCCTGGTCCGCTTGCGCGACGCGCCCAGCCCCTGGCTGGCCTGGGACAGCCCGTCCCCGGCGGACCGGGTGGAATCGGCTCCCCTGCTGATGGTGTCCGTGGTGCTCCGGGCCATCGCACCGCCGAGCAGGCCGAACGCGTTGGGGGACAGGGAGATCCGCATGTTGTCCGAGGCGGTGCGCACCCGGTCGCCCAGCTCGGTCAACTTGTTCTCCATGCTGATCACCGCGTCGGTGTTCATGCTCAGCCCGGCCGTGCCCTGGGGCAGGCCCGCGGTGTTGGGCCGGCCGGAACCACTCGGCCCCGGATCACCGGAGGTGTGCGGGCGCGGTGTCCCGCCACCCGACTCCTGGGAGTGGGAACTAAAACCGCCCGACGACGAACCGCCACTCTTGCGCGCCATGGTCTTCTCCCTGTTCCGCCACGTCGAACCACGTCTTCTCGTCATCCACAGTGGATAGTTGAGCCCTGGTGCGGATGTCGGTGGTCGCGGTCCTACTCGTAGGCGCCGCCGGCCTTGGCCATCTCGTGCCCCACCCCGCCCACGTCGGCGATGTCAGCGAAGCGGAGGAAGTTCTTGGACAGGTCGCCCATGGCGTCGCCGAGCTTGGCCAGGCGCGAGCCCTGCCGGGCGAAGGCCGCGATGAGCCGGGAGATCCGAGCACCGATCTGGGCGGCGACCGCGGCGGCCCGGCCGATGGCGTAACCGATGAACCCGGCGATGCTGGCGCCGAAGGTCAGGAACGCCGCACCGGCCGCGACCAGCGCGCCCCGCACCAGTTCGGCGATCAACTGGGCGATCAGGTCGCGGACGATGTCGCGCAGGGTGGTCACCAGGACCCCGGTGACCGCGGTCACCTTGGCCGTGGTGTCCACCGTCTCGGCCAGCGAGTCCAGCTCACCGCCGAGCCGGTCCATGCTGTCCCGGAAGGCGTCGGCCGCCTGACCGGTCCAGCCGTCGAAGGAGGCCATCGCGGCCCTGTGGTCCTCGGCGACCTGCCGGACCTCGTCCGCCTGCCGCTTCAGCGCGTCAACCCCGGCCTGGATCTCGTCCGGGTCGCCCATCAGCATGTCCAGCGGTTCCCGCAGGAAGCTGACGTGCTCGATCAGCCAGCCGACGCCCGCGGTGAGCAGGGTGCCGAACGGGTCGATCACCAGGCCGATGGTGGACGCCGCCGCCCCGATCGAGGCGAAGGTGATGTCGAGGACCTTCTCGGTCTCGCTCTCCGACTCGCTGTTGATCGAGGTGGCCAGGCCGCTGTACGCCTCGAAGATGCCAGCCCCCTTGAACTGGTTCTCCGAGGTCACTTCGATGGTCATCGCTCAGTCCGCCGCGTGGTTGCCGTCCTGCTGATCACCACAGCTCGACGTCGTCGTCATCGTCGTCGGACTGCGGCCGTGGACGGGGCCGGGCCGGCGGCGGGGTGCCCTGCCCGGGCGGGAACGGCCGTCCCGTTGGCGCTGGCCCGGTGGTGGGGGCCTGGGGCGGCAGCGGCGGCCGCACGGGCGGGTACGGTGGCTGGGGCTGGTAGGGCTGCTGCGGGTGGTGGGGCTGCTGCTGGTACGGCGCCTGCGCTGGCTGGGACCGGTCCGGCTCGGCGGGCAGGTAGTGCTGGGCGTCCGTGGCGGCCGGGTCGTCGTCCTCGGGCGGCTGCGGCAGGAACTGGTTGAACAGCTGCATGGCCTCGGTGCCCCCGCCCAGCGGCGCGAACACCTCGGCCACCTTGTGCGCGGCCTGGGCCTGCGCCTTGCGGACCGACTGCATGATCAGCTCGGTGAGCCGACCCGGCCCCAGGTCGCAGGCCCGGTGCCCCAGGTCGAGGGACTGCAGGGAACCGTTGGGTGCGACGGTAACCCGCACCGAACCGTCCGGACTGGACACCGTCACCGACGAGTTGGCGATGCCCTCTTCGAGTTCGGCTGACTTCGTGCGCATATCCTCGATCCGCTGCTCGAAGTCGGCGAGCCACTTTTCCGGATCCACTGTTCCTCATTCCTGCGGCGGCGTTGCCCAGTGCGTCGACGTCACTGGCCCCCGGCCACGCTGGCGATCATTTCCTCGATGCGGGCGGCGATCCGCTGGCTGTTGGCCGGAGCCAGGCTCAGCCACTCACCATCGTTGACCACCAGATAGCGGCCGTCGCCACCGTCGAACCAGGTGAGCAGCGTACCGCCCCGCTGCGCGCGACTGCCCGACCCCGCGGTCACGCCGAACTGCCCACCGCGCGACCAGTCGTTGGCCAGGGCCAGGATGGTGGCCGCGTCATCCGCGGTCACTCCGGCCTTGGTCAGGGCCGCCACCTCGGAGTCCTCCTCGCCGAACGGGTCGTCGGACTCCTCGTCCTCGCTGTTCACCGCGTGGTGGAGCGCCCGGAGCGGGAACGACAGCGCCTGCTTGTTCCCGGCCTGCCCGGGCGGCAGAACCTCCACAATGGACGTCGCCAGCGCGGTGGGCCGGATGCCGGCCAGCAGCAGCCCCTCCGGCGTCAGCGACGCCAGCACACCGACCTGCCGGCCGGCCGAGGCCAGCGCGCAGATCGGCCCGTCGGTGTAGCCCACCGCGTCCACCGTGATGTTCGGCGCGGCCAGCACCTCCAGCAGGTCGAGCAGCTCGGGGTCCACGTCCGACCGGGTGGCCGGTTGCCCCGGATTCCCGGTCTCGCGCAACAGGCCTCGGCGTTGCAACGCCTGCCGGACGTCGGTCGCGATCTCGGCCCGTTCCTCCATGGTCGCGCCCACGCTGGGCACGGTCAGCGGGTAGGGCACCCGACCGAGGTCGAGGTCGGCCCACAGGATGTCGAACTCCTGTGTGGACAGGACGTAGTCAACGTCGATCGACACCTGCGCCCTCACTGAGCCTGGTTCCGCTTCTTCTTGAAGGTCTCACCGATGACCGCGGGCACGATCCGCTCCGGCTCCTCGTAGATCGGCTCACCCTTGATGTAGCCGGCGGACTTGCGCTCCTTGTCCTCTTCCTTGCGCCCACCCGCGGCGCCGGCGCCCATCCCGGCGCCCATCCCGGTCTGGCCGGGGCTGGCCGCGGCGCCGGCCGCGCCACCCGGGCCGAACCCGGCCGCCGCGGCGGCCCGGCCGCCCGCGATCGCGCCGGCGGCGCTGCCGCCGCCCGGCACCTGGCCCGCGCCGCCGGCCGCGCCGGCACCCGCGCCGCCGCCAAAGCCGCTTCCGCCGACGCCGCCGCCTCCGCCGCCGATGCCACCGCCGGTGAGCAGACCGCTCTTGGACGGGAAGTCACCAATACCGCGGCCACCAACACCACCCGCACCGGCCACACCGGCCGCACCACCGGCGCCACCGACACCGGGCATCGGGTACTGAGTGGACGAACCAGGCACAGGGGGCATCTTCGGCACCGAGGTGCCGCCCGGGCCGCCCGTGCTGGTTCCCGGCACGTAGCTGTTGGGGTTGAACGCGGCGGGGTTGTACGCGGCGGGGTCCACGCTGCCCGGGGTGTAGGTCTTCGGGTTGTAGGTGGACGAGCTGGGGGCGCCGTTCTTGCCGGTGCCCGTGGTGAGGCCGCCGGTGCTGTACGGGGTCGGGGTGTACCCGCCGGTCGTGGTCGCCGGAGGGCTGTACGACGACGTGTGCGTGGTGTCCGGGACGTAGGTCCCCGGGTTGAACGTCGAGGGGTTGTAGGACGACGGGGTCTGCGCCGTGGGCGTGTAGACCGACGGGGCGTAGCCGGACTGGTTGGTGGTGGTCGAGCCACCCGTCTGCGGCACGTAGTCGGCCGGGTTGAACTGCGGGATCGACGCGGTGCCGCCGCCCTGGACCTGGCCCGGCGAGTACCCGGTGCCCACCGAGGGCATGTTCGCCGCGGCCGGCGTGCCAACACCGCTGGCACCGGTGTCCATGCCCGACCAGGACGCACCACCGACCGTTCCCGGCACGTTCGTCATCGGCGTCACCAGCGGGGTGGCGCCCGACTGGCCGCCGCCACCGGCCTGGACGGACAGCGGCGACATCGGGGTCGTCAGCGACTGGCCGCTGCCGTCCACACCCTCGCCGCCGACGGTGGGCCTGCGGGCCAGCGTCTCGTCGCTCACCACACCGCTGTGCAGGGTCGGCTCGGCGACGGTCCGATCGCTGCGCAGCATGCGCGCTCCGCCGCCGCCACCCATCGCCCCGTCCGCGACCGGGTTGGGCGGCGGGGTGAACCGCGGCATGCCGCTGTCCACCGCACGGGAGTTGAACTCCATCGTGCTCATCACCGCGACAGCCTGCTCGTGGGCGGACCGCGCCTGCTCGCTCTTGGCCCGCACGTCCTGCACGGCCGCGGCGAAGCCGGCCAGCCCGCCGCTGGCGAAGCCCATCGCCAGGGTGGCGTTGACGTCGAACTCCACCGGTTCGGGCATGGTCATCCTGGCAGCCGCCACGATCAGGCCCTGGTCGTTGACGGCGCGGCCCATGGCCTCGGCGGTCTGCCCGGCCGAGCCGTTCCAGTCGATCAACTGGCGGATGGCGTCCCTGGCCGCCTCGGCGGCCTCACCCTGCCAGCCCGACTCGGTGGCGGCCAGCTTCTCGGACATCACCCGGGTGGCGTCGGCCATCTCCGTGCCGATGCTGGTCCACTCCGAGGCCAGCTGCCCGATCTGCCCGGGGTCGTTGTTCATGTGCACCGCGTTGTACAGGTCGCGGTGCGACATCGACGCCCAGTTCTGGGTGGTGGTCAGCACCAGGTCCGAGTCTGGCGCGGGTCCGTTCTCCTGACGCAGCCGCTGCGATTCGGCGATCGCCGCGACCGTGAACATCGCGCCAGGAGATAACTGGCTGGCCTGCTCGTCCTGTGCCATCAGAAGTCTCTCTTCCTCACCGAGCTAATCAGGGGTGTTCTCTGCGTGGGGCGCGCGGTCAGTCGACCAGCCTGGTGAAGGTTTCCGCGTTCGAACGCTCAACCTCGGAGTAGCGGGCCATGGCCCCGGACACCGCGTCGTGCGCGTCCTGGAGAACACCGCGGTAGTTGGTCAGCACCGAGCCGAAGGAGTGCTCCGCGTCGGAGCCCGCCCGGCGCTCGATCTTCTCCGCCATGGCCTCGCCGACCGGGTTCTGCCCGATGGGCACTCGACGCGCCATCGCGCTCGCCCGCCGCGCCCAGCTGTCGACCTGGTCGATCTGCTCGGTCAACATGGACAGCAGGGCGTTTCCCGCCTCCTTGTCCAGGACCACCTGTCCGGATCTGACAGCCTGCTGCAAGGAGGCCATCCGCTTGGCGAGGATCGCGACCTGGGCCACACTCGGGGCTGTTGCTATCTGCTGCGCGGTGTTCACCAACTGGACCGCGGCCGCCGCCCGCGCGGCTGCGGCACCGGACTCTGTGGGTGTGGCCTCATTCATCAGCGTTCCCTTGGCGGAAGAGGTCTTGATCGAATCGCACCCACGGCCGGATGTCGCCGGAGGCGCGTGACCCGCGCGAGACTACGCCATGATCGACATGCCGTTGGCGATGTGGCCTTGAGTGCACAGCTTTCCTGGCTTCATACATGACGGTTGACACCAGCGTTGCGACGGCGACCCTAGCGCGGATCACGCGCGGATGGCCACGAAGAACAACCGGCAGAACTAGCGTACGGCTAGTTCTGCCGGCTGTGGGAAGATTCTTTTCGCTTAGGTGACCCCGAGCGCTGGGGGCTGAGGTCACGCAGGGAAGCGCGGGATCGGCGGGTTCGCGGGGAGTGGTGGATGGCGGGGGGCGGCGACTCGGACACGCGGCTCGCACGTGACTTCGGTGTTCTGCTGGCCAGTTACCGACGTGCGGCGAACCTGACCCAGGAGGCTCTCGCCGCCGCTTCCGGACTGAGCGTACGCGCGATCAGCGACATCGAGCGAGGCCGGGCCCGTGGCCCGCAGCAACGCACGGTCGACGCGTTGAGCGCCGCGCTGGGGCTGGACCAGGCGGAGCGGGACCGGTTCACCGCCGCCGCGCGGCTCGGCCGGCGCCGGCCGGCGCGGTCGACACCGACCGAGCCGGACTGGCCGGTCACGGCGCTGCACGCGCTGCCCAGCTCCATCGGCGACCTGACCGGACGCGCGGTGGAACTGGCCCGGCTGGTCGAGCTGGCCACGGGCGCGGTGGCCGGGCCAGCCCCGGGCGCACCGGACGGGACCGCGGTGACCAACCGGGTGGCGGCCATCTCCGGCCTGCCCGGTGTCGGCAAGACCAGCCTCGCCGTGGCGGTCAGCCACCGGGTCGCCGACCAGTTCCCCGACGGCCAGCTCTTCCTCGACCTGCGCAGCATGGACCAGCAGCCGCTGTCCCCGGCCGAGGCGCTGTCCCGGGTGCTGCGCTTCCTGGGCATCGCCGAGGCCCGCATCCCGCAGTCGCTGGACGAACGCGCCACCCTGTACCGCGCGCTGCTGCACGACCGCCGGGTGCTGGTCGTGCTGGACAACGCGGCGGACGAGGCGCAGGTGCGGGCGCTGCTGCCGAGTGGCCCCGGCTGCTTCGTGCTGGTCACCAGCAGGCAGGTGTTGGCCGGGCTGGAGGCGGTCCACCGGGTGCTGCTGGACGTGCTCACCGCGCAGGAGTCGGTGACCCTGCTGGCCAAGATCACCGGACCGGACCGGGTCGCGGCGGAGCCCGCCGCCGCCGCGGAGGTGGCCGCGCTGTGCGGTCACCTGCCCCTGGCGTTGCGCATCGCCGGCAACCGGCTGGCCAGCCGACCACAGTGGACGTTCCACTACCTGGCCAGGCAGCTCGGTGACCAGCAGCGGCAGCTCGCCCTGCTCAGCGCGGGCGACGTGCAGGTCAGGGCGGCCTTCGCACTGTCGTACCGGCAGCTCGACCCGGCGGCCAAGCTGATGTTCCGCCGGCTGTCGGTGGTGCCCGGCCCGGATTTCGGCGTCACCCTGGGCGCGGTGGCGGCCGGTGTCGACCTGTTCGCCGCCGAGGAGGCCATCGACAAGCTGGTGGACGCCAACCTGCTGCAACTCGCGCCGACCGAGGGCCGTTTCCGGTTTCACGACCTGATCAGGAACTTCGCCGCGCAGACCCTGGCCACCGAGGAGCCGGACGCCGGGCCGGCCTCGGCCGACCGGGTGGCCGGCTGGCTGGTCGACACCGCCACCCGGGCCGGCCGCTTCTTCGACCCGGACCGGCAGGGTCTGCCGGCAGAGCAGCGCGCGGGCTCCGCCGACCGGGCGGACACCGCGGACCTGCCCCGGCCGGAGTTCACCAACCGGGCCGAGGCACTGTCCTGGTTGGACGTGGAAATCGCCAACTGGTGGCCGGCGGCCAGGGCGGTGGCGCGGGCCGGTGGGCACGAGCGGGTGCTCGCCCTGGCCATCGCCATGCACTGGTACTCGGACGTGCGGGTGCAGCCGCACCCCTGGCACGAGCTGTTCCGGCTGGGCGTGGCCGCGGCCAGGGCGCTGGGCCGGCGCCGCGACGAGGCCGTGCTGCTCAACTTCCTCGCCTGGGCGCTCTACTACTGCCTCGGCCGCAACCACGAGGCGCTCGCCGTGCTGGTCCAGGCGCTGGAGGCGGCGCGTGAGGTCGGCGACCAGCGCGAAGCCGGCTGGGCCATGACCTACACGGCCGCCATCCTGGTCCGGCTGGGCCAACCCGACCGCGCCATCGACCAGTGCCAGCAGGCCGTGGCCAGTTTCCGGGCCGCCGGCTACCTGCTGGGTGAGGTCACCGCGCTGTCGGCACTGGGTGTGGCGCTGGGCGCGCAGCAGCAGTTCGACCGGGCACTGGAGATCCACCAGCAGGTCCTGTCCTGCTACCGGGGCGCGCTGGCGGCGCGGGCGCCCGACCACGCCAAGGGCGGCACGGCGATCGCGTTGCTGTCGATCGCCGAGGACCTGGCCGGTCTGCGCCGGTGGCGGGACGCGGTGGACAGCTACCAGGAGGCGGTGCGGCTGTTCCTGGCCAACGGCCACGAGTGGTCGGCGGCCAGGGCGCGGTACGGGCAGTCCCTCGCCCACCGCCAGCTCGGCGAGTTCGACAGCGCGCTGCGCTGCCTCGAAGAGGCGCGCGCCGAGTTCGTCGACAGCAACGACCTGCTCTGGCAGGCGCGCACCGCCTCGGCGCTGGCCGAACTCGCGGCCGAGTCGGGGCAGCACGAGCTGGCCCAGGCGCATCGGGAGCGGGCACTGCAGCTGTACCACGAGCTGGGCTCGGACGAGGCCCAGGCGTCGGGGTGAGCAGCCGGGGGCCGCGGCTCACTGACCGGGGGCGGCCTGGGCGAGGCGTCGCACGGTCGCCACGATCTCGGCGTTGGACACGCCCTTGACCAGGCATTCGGTCACGCCCACCCGCCGCATCTGGTCCAGCGCGCCCATCTCGCTGTGGGCGGAGAAGGCCAGCAGCCGGGTGTTCGGCGAGCGCAGCCGGATCTCCCTGGCGGCGCGGGTGCCGCCGCCACCGGGCATGCGCACGTCCAGCACGGCCACGGCCGGGGTGTGCTGCTCGGCGAGCACCACCGCCTCCCCGGCGTCGCGGGCGACCGCGATCACCTCCAGGTCCGGTTCCGCGTCCAGCACCGCGCGCAGTGCCGACCGGATCATCGCGTCGTCGTCGGCGATGAGCACACGCGACCGCGGTGGCGTGGTCATGGCCGCTCCGGGAGGGGCAGGATCGGCAGGTTGGGCAACCAGAACTCCACGGTGGTTCCCCTACCGGGTTCACCGGTCATGGCCCACCACCCCCCGGCGATCTCGGCGCGTTCCCGCATCTCCAGCACGCCGAAGTGGTCGCCGCCCGGTTGCCTGGTGACCGGGCCGTCCACTCCGACGCCGTTGTCCACCACCCGCACCAGGGTGCCGTTGTCCACGGTGCGCACGGACACCTCGACCGCGCTGGCCCTGGCGTGCTTGAGCACGTTGACGAGTGCCTCCTGGCAGATCCGGAAGATGGTGACCGCGGTCTCCGGCCTGGGTTCCTCGTGCAGCTCGTCACGCAGCGAGTGCGACAGCCGGGACGCGGGCAACGCCTCGGCCATGTAGCTGGACAGCGCCGCGATCAGGCCGTGTTCGTCGATCACGGGCGGCCGGAGCCGGAAGACCAGGTTGCGCAGCCGGCCGATGGTGTCGCGGATCGACTCGTCGAGCTGACGCAGTGCGGTCGCGTGCTCCTCGGGCAACTGGCTGGCGAGCAGTTGCAGCCGCATGCCCACCGCCACCATGGACTGGATGGAGTCGTCGTGCACGTCCCAGGCGATCCGGCGGCGTTCCATCTCCTGCACCTCGACCAGGTGGCTGAGCAGCCGCCGGCCCTCGCTGAGTGCCTGCTCCGCCATGCGGCGCTCGGTCAGGTCGCGGGTCACCTTGCCGAAGCCCCGCAACTCACCGGTCTCGTCGAACAACGCCGTGATCACCACGTTCGCCCAGAACCGCGACCCATCCTTCCGAATCCGCCACCCCTCATCCTCCAACCGCCCCTCAGCAACCGCCACCTCCAACTCCCAATCCGGCTTACCCGCCGCCACATCCTCCGCCGGATAAAACGTCGAAAAATGCCGCCCCACAATCTCATCAGCCCGATAACCCTTGATCCGCTCCGCACCCGCATTCCAACTCGCCACGTAACCACGGGTGTCCAACATGAAAATCCCGTAGTCGAGCACGTTCTGCACGAGCAGCCGGAACCGCTCCTCGCTCTCCCGCAGCCGCTCCTCCGCCATGCGGCGCTCGGTCAGGTCGCGGGTCACCTTGCCGAAACCCCGCAACTCACCCGTCTCGTCGAACAACGCCGTGATCACCACGTTCGCCCAGAACCGCGACCCATCCTTCCGAATCCGCCACCCCTCATCCTCCAACCGCCCCTCAGCAACCGCCACCTCCAACTCCCAATCCGGCTTACCCGCCGCCACATCCTCCGCCGGATAAAACGTCGAAAAATGCCGCCCCACAATCTCATCAGCCCGATAACCCTTGATCCGCTCCGCACCCGCATTCCAAGTCACCACGTAACCACGGGTGTCCAACATGAAAATCCCGTAGTCGAGCACGTTCTGCACGAGCAGCCGCAGGGCGGTGTCCGGCGGGCGCACCGGTGGGGGGATCCGCCTGTCGTGCCGCTGGGGGGTGGAGCCGTCGTGCATACCGCTACCTTGCCTGACCGGCGGGTGGTCGGCACGCGGGTGGTCCGGCGCGGGCGGCGCCGGTGTGTCTCAGACCACGACCGGCTCATCCTCGGCGGTGGTCGAGGCGAGTCGGGGCACCAGTTCACACCAGACGGTCTTGCCGCCGTCCTCCGGGACGACCCCCCAGTCGGCGGCGAGCCGCCCCACCAGGCGCAGGCCCCAGCCGCCGGTCGCGCCGGCGGGCCGCAGGGTGGGCAGCACCGGGCTCTGGTCGGCCACTTCCACGCGGAGCCTGGCGCCGGTGTTGGCCAGGCGGAGCACCGGAGCCCCCCTTCCGTGCCGCAGCGCGTTGCTGACCAGCTCGGACACGATCAGCACCACGTCGTCGTGCCAGCCGGGGTAGGACCAGGCAACCAGGGCCTTCCGGGCGAACTCACGCGCCAGCGCCACACCACGACTGTCGTCGGGCAGGCTGAGTTCGGCGCGCGCCGGGAACCGGTTGTCCACGATCGCACTATTCGGCAGCCCAGCCGTGATCACGAGACGCAGCGACGTCAGGTGCGCATGATGCACCCGACATCCGCGCACTGATGCAAACGCATCAGCCCAGCAGGCCCTCACGGCGCGCGATGGCGACCGCCTCCAGCTTGGACCGCGCTCCCAGCTTCTCCAGCACCCGCTGCACGTGGTTGCGCGCGGTGTTGCGGGCCACCCCGAGCCGCTCGCTGATCTGCTCGGTGCTGGCGCCGTCCGCCATCAGCAGCAGCGTCTCGTGCTCACGCGCGGTGAGCGCCAGGCCACCGCGGCCCCGGTGGGCCAGCACGTCGAGCACCCCGGCGAGCAGCCCGGACCCGTACACCACCTCGCCCGCGGCCACCTGTCGGACCGCGGTCTGCAACTCGTCGAGCCGGGACGACTTCAGCAGCACGCCCGCGCCCCCCGCCTCGGCCACCCTGGCGGCCACCGCGGCCGTGGCCTCGCCGGTCAGCACCAGCACGCGCACGCCGGCCGCCGCGGCGGTGAGCTTGCTGATCGCCGTGATCCCGTCGCCGTCGGGCAGCCGCCGGTCCAGCAGCACCACATCCGGTTCGCACTGGTGGGTGTCGACGAGCGCCGCCGCGATCGACCGGGACTTGGCCACGATCTGGATGTCGGCCGTCTGCTCCAGCGCCAGCGCGATCGCCTCGGCCACCATGTCGTGGTCTTCGACCAGAACCACCCGGATCGGTCTCGGTGGGCTCGTCGATGACGGTGGCATGCGGAAGTGTCCCCTGGTTCTTGGTGGTGCTGGCGCCCCATCGTAGTGTCCGCCTCCGACCGGCGCTCACCCCGAAGGCCCGGCCTCGTCACTGCCCTCATCAGGCCGGCGATCGGCACTCGGCGCGCCGCGGGCGGGCAGCGGTCACCCGCGACGGATTGTCGGTGCCCGTTCCTAGGGTTGCGCCAACACCGGACCAAGGAGTGGGCGTGCGGCGATTCGAGTATGTGGCGGAGCGGTCGGAGAAGTTCTGGGAGATCGACCTGGCCGGCCGGTCGGTCACCGTCCGATATGGTCGGATGGGCACCAGCGGACAGACCCAGACCAAGGAACTCGCCTCGCCCTCGGCGGCTCAGGCCCACCACGACAAACTGGTCGCCGACAAGGTCCGCAAGGGCTACCAGGAGGTCGCGGCCCCGAACGGGGCGCTCCCGGCCGCGGCGCGCCCCTCGGCCCAGGAGGACGCGTCACTCCCGGCCGCGGCCGCGGCGACCGAGCCCAGCGCCGAACCCGTTGACCTGGCGGAGCAACTCGCCAGCGAGGACGTCCTCGACATCCCGCCCGCCTGGCGGCGCACGCTGCACCCCCGGCGCGGCGGCGTTCCCGGTCCCCGGGTGGTGCTCGACCAGCGCGCCGCCGAGACCCTCTGGCAGCACCTGGACGTCGAGCGGGAACAGCTCGCCCCGAACACGCTCAGGGGCGTGATCCAGCGGATTCTCGACTCGCCGGACACCGATCCCGAACTGGCCGCCCAGGGCCGTGCCTACCTGGACCACGCCACGCTCCCGCCACGCGACCACGAGTCCATGACCCCGCTCGGGGCGGCGGCGGTGGCCAGGGCGTTCGCCCACTCCCTCAACTGGCACGAAGACGACAGACTGGGCGGGCTCACCGACGCGTGGCTCACCACGCACGGCGTGGTGTTCACCGCCCGAGCCGTGGTCGAACTCGTTGGACTGGTCACCGCGGGCGATGACGCCTCCGCTGTCCACCTGCGCCCGTGGGCTCCAGGCGACAACGAGCACGTCGTGCTGCGTGGTGCCGTCCGCACCGCCATCTACCGACTCAGGGCGTTCCTGGCGCAGGCCGGCGACGACGACTACCACGCGGTCACCGAGGCCCTGGCCGACTACCGCGGCGGCTGCCCGCTGCAGCGGATCGTGGTGTCGTTCCTGCTGCCCACCAGGACGGACTGGGTCAGCCAGGACTGCGCCACCGCGGCGTCGACCGGTGACGCGACCGGCGTGGACCTGCTGCTGTGCTCGCTCACCTCGGTCGAGCAACTCGACCAGGTCGCCGACCTGTTCAACACCTGGCTGCTGTGGCGGTATCCGGCGCCGCTTCCCACGCTCGTCGAGGGAGTCGGCGCCGGTGCGGCCGCCACCCTCGCGCGCTGGTTGGACAAACCGAACCACGCCGCCGACATCAGCAAGCGGCTGCTCGCCACGCTGGCGGCGCTCCCCTCCGACGAGGCCCTCGACCACCTGCTCAACCGGGTCGACCAGAAGTACGTGCAGCCGGTCGTGCTCGACGCGCTGCGGCGCTACCCGGCCAGGGGACTCCGTCTGCTCGCGGCCAAGGCTGCGGCCAACAGCTCCGCCGCGCGCACGGCCGCAGCCCTGCTTCGTTCCCACGTGCTGGCCAGGCCCACGCTGGTCACGGCGTTGTTGCCGGCCCTGCCAGCGGCACTGCGCGAGCGGATCGAGGCCATCACCGAGTCCAGCGGCGTTGCCGAGGCGCCCGCCGAGTCGCTGCCGTCCGTCCTCGTGTCCCCGCCGTGGCTGTCCCGTCCCAAGGCGGTGCAGCCGACCGTGATCACCGGTCTGGTCGCACCGGAGACGACCGAGATCGCCTGGCAGCCGGGCGAGCAGGAGGAGTGGGCGAACCAGCAGACCTGGTTCGACCGCTGGACGATCCGGGCGGATCGCGACTGGGCCGACCTGGCCGCCGAGTTCACCACCGGAAAGATCCGGAACGCGGTCGCCTTCATGGTGAAGGGTCCGGAGGAGGTCGTGCGACCCCTGCTGCGCGACTGGCGCCCACGGGACACCTACAGCTCGGACGGCTGGTTGAGGCGGCTGATCGGTCGGTACGGCTTGGACGCGCTGGGACCGGCCATGCACGTCGCCAGGCACGACCCGCGCCAGGGTGCCACCGTGCTGTTAATGCCCTTTGCCAGCACCGAGATCGCCCTGCTGATGGCCGACTGGTTCACCCGGCTCAAGTCGGTTCGCCAGGCCGCGCTGGCCTGGTTCCACCGGCATCCCGAGGTCGCCGCGCGCGGGCTCGTGCCCACCGCCGTGGGCAGCCCGGGCAAGCAGCGCCGGGCCGCGGAGAGCGCGCTGCGGGCGATCGCCTCGGGCGGACACGCCACCGAGGTGCTGCGGGCCGCAGCGCACTACGGCGAGCAGGCCGTCGAGGTCGTCCGCTCGATCCTGGACACCGATCCCCTCCAGGTGCTGCCACCGCGCATCCCCGCGCTGCCGGCCTGGCTGGAACCCGGCACGCTCCCGCAGATCCTGCTGGCAGACCGCGCGCAGGCGTTGCCGCGCACCGCGATCCAGCACCTGTGCACCATGCTGGCGATGTCCACACCGGACGACGTCTACGCCGGGGTGGACATCGTGCGGGACGCGTGCGACCGGGAGTCGCTGGCCGAGTTCGGCTGGGCGCTGTTCCAGAGCTGGCAGTCCGCGGGCATGCCGGCCAAGGACGGCTGGGTGCTCACCGCGCTGGGCTGGCTCGGCGACGACGAGACCGTCCGCCTGCTCACCCCGCTGATCCGCGCCTGGCCCGGGGTGGGTGGTCATGCCCGCGCCGTCGCCGGACTCGACGTGCTCGCCAGCATCGGCACCGACGTGGCACTCATGCACCTGCACGGCATCGCGCAGAAGGTGAAGTTCCGCGCCCTGCGCGAGCGCGCGCAGGACAAGGTCAACCAGATCGCCGAGGAGCTGGGGCTGACCGCGGAGCAGCTCGCCGACCGGCTGGTTCCCGACCTCGGCCTCAACCCGGACGGCAGCCTGACGCTGGACTACGGACCGCGCAGGTTCGTGGTCGGCTTCGACGAACAGCTCAAGCCCTACGTCACCGACGAGAACGGCACCCGCCGCAAGGACCTGCCCAAGCCGGGCGCCCGCGACGACCAGGACCTCGCACCGGCCGCGCACAAGCGGTTCGCCGCGCTGAAGAAGGACGCCCGCGCCGTGGTCGCCGACCAGCTCCGCCGGCTCGAACGGGCCATGGTCACCCAGCGTCGCTGGCCGGCCGCGGAGTTCCGGGCGCTGTTCGTCGACCACCCGCTGATCTGGCACCTGGTCCGCCGCCTGGTGTGGGCCAGCTACGACGAGGCCGGGCATCTGGTGCGCGCGTTCCGGGTCGCCGAGGACCGCACCCTCGCCGACGTCAACGACGACAGCGTCGAACTGGGCGAGGACACCGTGGGCATCGCCCACCCGCTGCACCTGGGCGCGGACCTGGACGCCTGGTCGGAGGTGTTCGCCGACTACGAGATCCTGCAACCCTTCCCGCAGCTCGGCCGCGACACCCACCACCTCACCGACGAGGAACGCGCCACTCACACCATCACCAGGTTCGCCGGCCGGACCGTGCCCACCGTCAAGGTGATCGGCCTGGAACGCCGCGGCTGGGTGCGCGGCGCACCGCAGGACGCCGGCGTCCAGTGCTGGACCTACCTCCCGATCGCCGCTGGCCGGACCGTCACCATCAGCCTCGACCCGGGCATCATCCCCGGCGAACCCGCGTACTGGCCCGAGCAGAAGCTCACCGACATCTGGCTGAGCACCGCGACCCACGGCGACTGGCGCCCACCGGCGGCCAACGGCGAGGTGACGCTCGGGACACTGGACCCGGTGGTCGTCTCGGAACTGTTGCGCGATCTCACCGACCTGACCCGCTAGCGCGCCCGAGCGAGCAACGACAGATGCAGACGCGACATGTGTCGGACGTGGCCGACCAGGTGGCCAACCGAGTGGCAGCGGCCGGCGCGAGCGCGTCGGCGCCCGGTTCGGTGTCCACCGTGGAGGAACCGGCTGCCGAGAGCGTCCTCGCCGTTCCGGCCGAGTGGCACCGGTTGGTCCACCCGAGGCGGGGCGGCCTGACCGCGGGTCCGGTGCGGGTGCGCGATCGAGCCGTGGCCAAGCTGGCGCAGCGGCTGGCCGGGATCCGGGACGAACTCGTCCCGGTGTTGAGCCTGGACGCGAACGACCCGCTGGTGAACAGCGCCGGCCAGGCCCACCTCAACGACAGCGGCCACGCCGAGGCGGAGCACGCCGAGCCCAGCCCGCTCGGCGCCGCCGCGGTGGCCTGCGCCGCGGCGCACCTGCTGCCGGGCGTGCGGATGGCGTCGTTCGCCGAACTGTGGATCAGCGAACACGGTCTGGTGTTCGCGGCTCGCGCGCTCGTCGAACTCGTCGGCCTGACCGTGGACGCCGATGTCTTCCGGACCGTGCACAGCCTGCGGCGGCAGGGTGCTGACCCGGTGGACGACACCCTGCTGCTGTACGGGGTCGGCGGCTACGCCATCGCGCGGGAGCTGCGTCGGCACCTGGCTGGCGCCACCGACCAGGACTACCGGGCGGTCGTCGACGCGCTGGCCGCCCACCTCGGTGGATCGCCGGTGCAGCGGCTGGTGCTGCCGTACCTGCTGCCCACCCAGACCGAGTGGGTGGCACGGGCCTGTGCCGATGTCGCGGAGGTCAGCCCCCAGGCAGCCGAGATCCTGGTGTACGCGGTCAGCTCGGTCGACCAACTCGACCAGCTCACCGAGCGCGTCGCCCCGGGCCGGCTGCTGGAACGCGAGGACCTGCTGCCCACCCTGGTCGACGGGATCGGGCCGGCCGTCGCCGGAAGGATCGCCCGGTGGCTGGACGCGCCGCACCTCAGCGACGCCGTCCGAACGCGCGCGTTCCGGGTGCTCGCCGTGCTGCCCACGGACGAGGCACTGGGGCTGCTGGGTGACCGGCTGGAGGACAGGTGCGCGCGGCCGGCGGTGGTCGAGTCGCTGGAGAGGTTTCCCGTTCGCGGGCTGCGCGTGCTCGCGGCCGCGGCCTCGGTCACGACCCCGGCCAGGTCGGTCAACGCGCTCACCGCGGCCCATCTGCTCCGCGTTCACGTGGTGAAGCACCAGGAGGTGGTGGCGGCGGCCCGCCCCGCGCTGGCTGCCGCACCGCGGGCCCTGGTCGAGCAGGTCGTGGCGGCAGCGGCGGTCGAGGACGCGCCGGCGGAGGCGCTTCCGGCCGTGCTGGTCGCTCCGCCGTGGCGTGTCCGCCGCCGCGCCGTCCCGCCGGTGGTGGTGCCGGGCCTGGTCGCGTCGGCCGAGCCCGGTGTCCGGTGGGCGGCGGGCGAACAGGAGTCGTGGGCGGAGGTACCGCCCTGGCTGTCGACCTGGTCAGCCGCGAACACCCCCGGCTGGGACGCGCTCGCCACGCGGATCCAGGCTCAGCCGGACTCCGCCGACGTCGAGTTCTTCCTCAACGCCCCGGACGAGACAGCACGTCCACTGCTCGGCACGTGGCACCCGGACGAGCTGTCCGCCCCGGCCGAACTGCGGCCGGTCGCCGCGCGTTTCGGCACCGCCGCGCTGCCCGCGCTGCTGCGTGCGGCGCGGACCAGTCCCAGTCGCCTCGGTGCTCTGCTGATGCCGTTCACCAGCGCGGAGGTCGCCACCCTGATGGCCGACTGGCTGGTCCGGCTCAAGTCCGCTCGCCACCTCGCACTGGCCTGGTTGCACCGACACCCCGGCGCCGCCGCCCAGGGGCTGGTCCCCACCGCCGTCGGCGGCCCGGGGCAGCGGCGCAGGGCAGCCGAGAGCGCGCTGCTGGCCATCGCGGCGGCCGGCCACGACGCGGACGTGCGCGCGGCCGCACAGCACTACGGCGGCGCGGCCGCCAACGCGGTCGACGCCCTGCTGGACAGCGATCCGCTGCACATCCTGCCGTCGCGGATTCCCGCACTGCCGGACTGGCTCGACCCCACCGCACTGCCCAGGGTGCTGCTCGCGGACGGCCGAGGCGCCCTGCCCCAGACCGCCTTGGCGCACCTGTGCACCATGCTCGCCATGTCCGAACCCGGTGCGGTGTACGCCGGAATCCCGTTGCTCCGCCAGGCGTGCACGGCTGAGTCGTTGGCCGAGTTCGGGTGGGCGCTGTTCCAGGACTGGCGGCTCGCCGGCGCCCCGGCCAAGGACGGCTGGGCGCTCACCGCGCTGGGCTGGCTCGGCGACGACGAGACCGTCCGCCGGCTCACCCCGCTGATCCGCGCCTGGCCCGGCGACGGTGGGCACGCCCGCGCGGTCGCCGCGCTCGACGTGCTCGTCGGCATCGGCACCGACACGGCACTCACCCACCTGCACAACATCGCCCAGCACGTCAGGTTCGCGGGCCTGCGCGAACAGGCCCGGCGCAGGATCACCGACATCGCCACCAGCCTCGGCCTGACCGCCGAGCAGTTGGCCGACCGCCTGGTGCCCGATCTCGGTCTGGACCCCGACGGCGGCCTCGTCCTCGACTACGGTCCACGTCAGTTCACCGTCGGCTTCGACGAGCACCTCAGGCCCCACGTCCTCGACCACACCGGCGCCCGCCACAGCGACCTGCCCGAACCAGGTGCCCGCGACGACCAGGACCTCGCACCGGCCGCGCGCACGCGGTTCGCCGCGCTGAAGAAGAACGCGCGCGCCGTGGTCGCCGACCAGGTCCGCCGGCTGGAAGCCGCCATGATCACCCAGCGGCGCTGGACATCGGCCGAGTTCCACACCCTGTTCGTGCGCCACCCGCTGTTGTGGCACCTCGCTCGGCGTCTGGTGTGGACCAGCCAGCACGGGGCCGGTCCGCCGCGTGCCTTCCGGGTCGCCGAGGACCGCACCTTCGCCGACGTCCACGACAACACCGTGCACCTCGACGCGCACGACGTGGTCGGCATCCCCCACCCGGTGCTGCTCGGCGCGGACCTCACGGCGTGGGCGGCGGTGTTCGGCGACTACGCGATCGTGCAGCCCTTCGCCCAGCTCGGCCGGGACGTCCACCGGCTCACCGCCGAGGAGCGGGACTCGTTGACCCTGGACAGGTTCGTGGGGGTCACCGCGCCCACCACCGCGGTCCTGGGGCTGGAGCGCCGAGGCTGGGCGCGCGGTGCGGCGGAGGACGGCGTGCAGGAGTTGGTCCACCTGCGGACGCCGGGCAACCGCAGCGTGGTGGTCGCTCTCGATCCGGGCGTTGTCGTCGACGATCCGCTCCAGGAGCCCAGCCAGACCATCCGGCACGTCTGGCTCAGCAGCCACTCGCGAATCGCCTGGGCCACTCCCCACGCCGCGAACAACCTGGCCTTCGGGGCGCTCGACCCGGTTGTCGCCTCGGAGGTGTTGCGGGATCTCACCGAGCTGGTCGGCTGACCGTCCACAATTGTCAGTGGGCCGGTCTAGGGTGTCGACCAACACCCCCGACCAGGAACGATGACGACAGATGCACGCAACCGACTCGGCCTCGACGACCGCCGGAGCGGCGCCAGGCACCCCCGTGGTCGAACTGCCCGACGAGGACAGGTTCGTCCTGCCGCAAACCCTGGTGGACAGGGTGCACCCGCGCCGGGGCGGCAGAGTGGAGCCGAGTGTCGTCCTCGATCCGGACGCCGCCAACCAGTTGCGCGAGCAGATCAACGCCGTGCGTGCCGGCGTCGACGAGATCGTGGCGCACCCGGACACCGACGAGGTGGTGGCCGCCGCGGCGCGCGGCTACCTCGACCACGTGGACTCCACCTCGACCGCGGTGGACGGCGTTCCGCCGCTGGGCGCGGCAGCGGTGCTGCTGGCCGCGGTGCGTGCCACCCGGTCGACGCACCGCGACGCGCTGCGGTCCTTCGTCGACGCGTGGATCGTCGAGCACGGTGTGGTGTTCGCGGCACGGGCGGTGGTCGACCTCGCCACCCTGAGCACCGGATCCGGCAAGCACATGTACCGCTGGACCTCCATCGAGCACCTGGGGTTGTCCGAGTTCGCCCGCGTCGGTCTGGCCCGGATGCGCGCCGTGCTGGCGGTGGTCGGCGACGCGGACTACCGGGCCGCGGTGGACGCGCTCGCGGACCGTCGGACCCGGACCCAGCTGCACCAACTGGCTGTGTCGTTCCTGGTGCCGACGTGCGTCGACTGGGTGACGGAGAGCTGCGCGGTCCCGTCCCAGGTGGACCGCCACGCGCTGGAACTGCTGGTGTGCTCGGTCAGCTCGCTCGACCAGCTCGACGTGATCGTGAGCCACCTCGATCCGTGGTGGGTCTCGGAGTTCCTGCCACGAGCCCTGCTGGAGTGCCGGGAAGCGCTGCCGACGATCACCGACGCCATCGGATCGGACATCACCTTCGTCATCTCCTGGCTGGGGTGGAAGGCCTTCCGCAGCACGGTGCAGAAACCCGTGCTCGCCCTGCTCAAGGCGACCCCCACCGACGCCGCGTTCGAACTGCTGTTGGACCGGTCCTGGCACGGCGAGGTGCGGCAGGCCCAGCTCGACGCGCTGACGCGGTTTCCCATGCGCGGACTGCGGCTGCTCGCGGCCAGGGTCGCCGCCCGGTCGGCCGGGGCGGACGACGCGGTGGAGCGGGCCGCCGAACTCCTGCGCGGCCACGTGCTGCGCCACCCGGACCTGGTCGCCGCGGTCCTGCCCACCCTGCCCGACGAGCTGCGCGCGACGGTCGAGTCGGTGCGCGCCGCCGTCGCCACCGCGCCGGAGGCACCCGCGGCGCTGCTGCCGCCGGTCCTGGTCAGTCCACCGTGGACAGCCAAGGCGGGTGCCGCCAAGAAGGCGGTGCGCGCCGGGCTGGTCGCGCCGAGCGAAGCCAGTGTCAGGTGGCGGCCTGGCGAACAACAGGAGTGGGCGGACCGGGCGCCCCAGCACTACCTCAACCGGCCCGCCCAGTGGGGCGACCGCGACTGGACCGCGCTGGCGAAGAGCTACACCGCTGGCGCGCTCTCCTGGCCGGACCCCTTCTTCCTCCAGGCACCGGAGGAGATCGTCCGACCGCTGCTGTCCAGCTGGGAGCTGGAAGACGGCTGGGACGCCGGGGCCGTCGCGCGCGCCCTCGCCGGCCGGTACGAACTCGACGCGTTGCCCGTGATCCTGCGCATCGCCCGCGCCAACCCCCGCGAGCACGCCCAACTGCTGATGCCGTTCGCCAGCGCCGAGATCGCCACGCTCATGGCCGACTGGTACGACCGGCTCAAGACCGTTCGCGAGGTGGCCCTGGCCTGGTTCGAGCGGCATCCGCGCGCCGCGGCGCTCGGCCTGATCCCCGCCGCGCTCGGCAAGCCGGGCAAACGCCGCACCGCCGCGGAACGGGTGCTGCACGCCGTCGCGTCGACCGCCCCCGAGACGGTGCGCGACGTGGCACGCGGTTACGGGCCCGAGGTGGTCGACGCGGTCGACGCCCTGCTCAACGCCGATCCCCTGCACGCGCTGCCGGCTCGGCTGCCCGCGCCGCCCAGCTGGCTGGAGGTGGTGCTGCTGCCGCAGATCCTGCTGCGCGACCGCGCCCACGCACTGCCCGCCACGTCGGTCGAGCACCTGTGCACCATGCTGGCCCTGTCCCGGCCCGGCGAGGTCTACGCCGGTGTGCCGATCGTCAAGGACGTCTGCGACCCGCGGTCACTGGCCGAGTTCGGCTGGGCGCTGCTCGACGCCTGGTACAGCGGTGGCATGCCGGTCAAGGACAGCTGGGTGCTGGACGCCCAGGGCTGGCTGGGCGACGACGACACGGCCGCCCGGCTGCTGTCCTGGAAGGGGCTGATCAGCCACGCCCGCACCCTGCGCGCCCTGGACGCGCTCGCCGCGATCGGCACCGAGACCGCGCTGCGGACGCTGCACGCGGTCGCCGAGCGCCGGGACACGATCGCCGAGGTGCGCGAGCGGGCACAGCAGCGCATCACCCAGGTCGCCGCCGGGCTGGGCCTGACCGTTGAGCAGCTCGCCGACCGGTTGGTGCCCGACCTCGGGCTGGACGCCGACGGCAGCCTGCTGCTCGACTACGGGCCGCGCCGGTTCGTGGTCGGCTTCGACGAACAGCTCAACCCGTACGTCACCGACGAGAACGGTCAGCCCCGCAAGAGCCTGCCCAAGCCGGGCGCCCGCGACGACGCCGAACTCGCACCGGCGGCCCACGCCCGGTTCACCGAGCTGAAGAAGGCGGCCAGGAAACTGGTCAAGGAACAGCTGCGCCGGTTCGAACACGCCATGATCGCGGAGCGCCGCTGGTCGGTGGCTGACTTCCGCACGCTGCTCGTGGCGCACCCGCTGCTCCGGCATCTGGTGCGGCGCCTGGTCTGGATCCGCTACGACGGGGACGGCCAACCGGGGCGGGCCTTCCGCGTCGCCGAGGACCGCACGTTCGCCGACGTCGAGGACACCACCGTGCACCTCGGTGACGACGACCTCGTCGGTATCGCCCACCCGCTGCACCTGGGCGCGGAGCTGACCGCCTGGGCCGAGGTGTTCGCCGACTACGAGATCCTGCAGCCCTTCGCGCAGCTCGACCGCGAGACGCACCAGCTCACCGCCGAGGAGAGGACCGCGACCAGCCTCACCCGCTTCGAGGGCCGCACCGTGCGCACCACCCGGGTGCTGGGGCTGGAACACCGCGGCTGGCAGAAGGAAGACGCGGAGTTCCAGCGGCCCTGGTCCTGGATCGAGCGCGAGCTGCCCGGCGGGCACACCGTGGTGCTCAACCTGGACCCGGGGGTGCTGCTGGGTGAGTTGGCGCGGACACCGGAGCAGCGGCTGGTCAGCGTCCACCTCGCCGGCGGGGGCACATTCGGTTCGCTCAGCCCGGTGGTCGCCGCCGAGGTGCTGCGCGACCTCGTCCACCTCACCGCGTGGTCGAACTGACCGCGCGCGGAAACCAGCACAGGCACGATCAAGCACAGGCACGATCAAGCACGATCAGCCGGCGCCACCCCGGCTGGCGCGATGACCACGACACGACGCGGGAGCGACCGTGACCGACCACAAGCTACAACGACCGCCGGCGGAGATCCGCTTCGCCGACGAGCTGGCGCGGCTGCGCGAGACCGACACGGGCGCCCGCCCGCCCGGCTGGCAGCTCAGCCTGGACGCCGCGCGCCGGTTCATCATCGGCGACCAGAAGGCGGACATCAGCCGCAAGTTCGTGGGCGACCCGTCCCTGATCGACCGGGCCCTGGTGACCCTGGCGACCAGTCGGGGGCTGATGCTCGTGGGTGAGCCCGGCACGGCCAAGTCGTTGCTGTCCGAACTGCTGGCCACCGCGATCAGCGGCGACTCCACCCTCACCATCCAGGGCGGCGCGGCCACCACCGAGGACCAGATTAAGTACTCGTGGAACTACGCGCTGCTGGTGGCCGAGGGGCCGTCCACCCGCTCGCTGGTTCCCGCGCCCATGCTGCGCGGCATGGCCGAGGGCAAGGTGGTCAGGTTCGAGGAGATCACCCGCTGCCCGCTGGAGGTCCAGGACTCCATGCTGTCGCTGCTGTCCGACCGGGTGCTGGCCGTGCCCGAGCTGACCGGGGCGGAGAGCATGGTCTTCGCCCGGGAGGGCTTCAACGTGATCGCCACCGCCAACACCCGGGACCGGGGCGTCAACGAGATGAGCGCGGCGCTCAAGCGGCGGTTCAACTTCGAGACGGTGTTCCCGATCAGCGACTTCACCATCGAACTCGACCTGGTCGAGTCCGAGGCCTCGGCGTTGCTCGCCCGCTCGGGCGTCACCACACCGCCCAGCCGGGACGTGCTCGAAGTGCTGGTCACCACGTTCCGCGAGCTGCGCTCCGGGGTGACCGAGCACGGCGCGACCATGGACCGGCTGTCCACGGTGATGAGCACGGCCGAGGCGGTCTCGGTCGCGCACGCGGTGGGCCTGCGCGGCTGGTTCCTGCGGGGTGAGGCCGGCACACCGGCGGACATCGTGGAGTGCCTGGCCGGCACCGCGGCCAAGGACAACGCCGAGGACCTGGCCCGGGTGCGGCGGTACCTGGAGCAGCAGGTGCCCAAGAAGAAGGGTCCGCAGTGGCGTGCCTTCCACGCCGCCCGACACGCCCTGCCCGGCTGATGCCCGCGACCTTCGTCGGCGTCCGCCACCACAGTCCGGCGTGTGCCCGGTTGGTCGCGGCGACCATCGCCGCGCAGCGTCCGGCCTACGTGCTGGTCGAGGGGCCGGCGGACTTCAACGGGCGCGTCAACGAACTGCTGCTGGGCCACGAACTGCCGATCGCCATCTTCAGCTACTACCGCGACGGCAAGCGGGCCAACGCGGCGTGGTCACCGCTGTGCGCGTACTCGCCGGAGTGGGTCGCGCTCACCGCCGCCCAGCAGGTGGGTGCCGAGGTGAAGTTCATCGACCTGCCCGCGTGGCACTCCGCGCTGGCGGACCGGAGCAACCGCTACGCCGACGCGGAGCAGCGCTACGCCGACGCGATCGACCGGTTGTGCCGGACGTTCGCGGTGGACAACGTGGACACCCTGTGGGACCACCTGTTCGAGGTTCCCGATGACGACGGGCTGGCCGAGCGGCTGGCCGCGTACTTCGACCTGATCCGGGGCGAGGCCGACGCCGACGAGAACGACCGGGCCCGTGAGGCGTACATGGCCGAGTGGGTGCGCGCGGCCGTGGCGCAGGCCGGCGACCGGCCGGTGGTCGTGGTCACCGGCGGGTTCCACCGGCCGGCGCTGGTCCGGCTCGCCGCCGACCCGGCTTCCACAGTGGACTGGCCGGCGCTGCCCGCGCTGCCCGACGGCGCACTCGGCGGCAGCTACCTGGTGCCCTACTCGTTCAAGCGGCTCGACGCGTTCGACGGCTACCAGTCCGGCATGCCCTCCCCCGGCTACTACCAGCGGGTCTGGCAGGACGGACTGGAGAAGGCGGCCAGCGGGCTGGTCGAGTCGGTGGTGGCGCGGCTGCGGAACCGCAAGCAGGTGGTGTCCACAGCGGACCTGATCGCGGCCAGGGCCACGGCCGGTGGCCTGGCCCGGCTGCGCGGGCACCGCCACCCCGCCCGCACCGACGTGCTGGACGGGCTGGTGGCCGCGCTGGTCAGCAACGCGCTGGACACGCCGCTGCCCTGGACCACCCGGGGCCACCTGGCCACGGGCACCGAGCCGGTGGTGGTCGAGATGGTGGCGGCGCTCAGCGGTGACCAGGTGGGCCGGCTGCACCCGGACAGCCCGCTGCCCCCGCTGGTGCACGACGTCACCGCCGAACTGGAGCGGCACCGGCTGGACGTGACCGGCCCGCTCCAGCTGGAACTGACCGCCGAGCCCGATCTGGCCCGCAGCCAGGTGCTGCACCGGCTGCGCGTGCTCGGCATTCCCGGCGTGCGGCGGGACAGCGGGCCCGATCTCGGTGGCGCGCCCCTGCTGGACGAGCGCTGGCAGCTCAGCCCCGACGCGGACCGGCTGTCCGCGTTGATCGAGGCGGGCGCGTACGGCGCCACCCTGGTCGACGCCGCCCTCGCCGCGCTGGACGAGCGGGTCACCGGCAACGACGGCGACATCGGCGCGCTGGCGGCGGTGCTGTTCGACGCGGCCCTGTGCGGGCTGCCCGACCTGTCGGAGAAGGTGCGGGACGCGATCGCCCGCTGCGTGGGCAGGGCCAGCGAACTCGGCCCGCTGGGCCAAGCCCTGGCCACCGTCCTGGGCCTGTGGCGGCACGACCGGCTGCTCGGCAGCGCGCACAGCCCGACCCTGGGTGCCCTGATCACCTCGGCGACCACCCGCGTGCTCTGGCTCGCCGAGGGCATCCACGGTGGCCCCGCCCCGGCCAACCTCGGCCGGGTGAGCGCGCTGGCCGCGGTCCGGGACGCGCTGCTGCACGCCGGTCAGGAACTCGGCCTCGACCGCGAGGCCCCACTGGCCCTGGCCCACCGGCTGGCCGTGGACCAGACCGTGCCGCCCGATCTGCGGGGCGCCGCGCTCGGGTTCGCGCTGTCGCTGGGGGTGGCCGGCGAGCCGAGCGCCGCGGCGCGTGGCGCGGCCAGGCCGGAGGTGCTGGGCGACTGGCTCACCGGGTTGTTCGCGCTGGCCAGGGAGACGCTGTTGGCCGGGGACGGCGAGGCCGGCGACCCGGCTGGGCCGACCCTGCTCGCCGTGCTGGACGAGACCATCAGCACCATGACCGAGCACGACTTCCTGGTGGCGCTGCCCGCGCTGCGCCAGGCGTTCGGGTTCTTCCCGCCGAGGGAACGCGAGACCATCGCGCGCCGGCTGCTGGACCGCCGGGGAGTGCGGGCGTCAGCGCGGGACCTGCTGCGGGTCAGCGTCGCACCGGAACTGCTGGCGCAGGCCGCGGAACTGGAGGCACGGGTTGACGAACTGCTGGCCGGGGAAGGCCTGATCGACGTGGAGAAGTCGGCATGACGGACGGTGCGGGGACGACCCCCGAGGCGGATCGGCTGGCGCTGGAGCGGTGGCGGCTGGTGCTCGGCGCCGCGGGCAGTGCCTGCCTGGGCGGTCAGGGGCTCGGCGAGTCCGCCGCCGGCCAGGACGCCGCCCTGGACTGGCTCTACGGCCGCGACGAGGAGTGGGACCAGCGGGAGGTGCGGCGCGGTGGCGACCGGCAGGGTGGCGCCGGCCCCTCCGTGCTGACCACGGTGGACTGGCTGGACAACATCCACCGGCTGTTCCCCAAGGAGACGATCGAGCGGCTGGAGCGGGACGCGGTCGAGCGCTACGAGATCCACGACGTGGTCACCGACCCGGCCGTGCTGGAGCGCGTCGAGCCGAACCCGGCCCTGCTGCGCGCGGTGCTGCGCACCAAGCACCTGATGAATCCCGAGGTGCTGCGGCTGGCCCGGCGCATTGTCGAGGCCGTCGTGCGGGAACTGGTGGAGCGCCTGGCCACGGAGGTGCGTCAGGTGTTCCACGGGACCAGGGCGCGGCGGCCCAGCCAGTTCCGGGTGGCCCGCAACTTCGACTTCCGCCGCACCATCCGGGCGAACCTGGGGCACTACCGGCCGGACGAGCGGCGGCTGTACCTGGAGACAGCGCACTTCTTCTCCCGCACCCGCCGGCACATCGACCAGTGGCAGGTCATCCTGCTGGTCGACCAGTCGGGGTCGATGGTCAGCTCGGTCATCCACGCCGCGGTCACCGCCGCGTGCCTGTGGGGGCTGCCCGGCGTCAAGACGCACCTGATCGCGTTCGACACCGAGGTCGTCGACCTCACCTCGGACGTCACCGACCCGGTGGAGCTGCTGCTCAAGGTCCAGCTCGGCGGCGGCACCGACATCGCCAGGGCGGTGGCCTACGGCGCGCAGCTCGTGGAGAACCCCCGCCGCACGATCTTCGCGGTGATCAGCGACTTCTACGAGGGTGGCAGTGAGTCGGCGCTGGTGCGCGGGGTGCGCCAGCTGGTGGAGCAGGGCACGCGCGTGCTCGGCTTGGCCGCGCTGGACGAGGAGGCCAACCCCGACTTCGACCGGGAGCTGGCGCAACGGCTCGCCGACGTGGGCGCGCGGATGGGTGCGATGACCCCTGGACAGCTGGCCGAGTTCGTCGCCGAGTGCGCGGCGGGGTGAGGTGACCGTGGAGACAGCCATGACTCGCGACGACCTGATCGCCCTCACCCCGGAGGCGCTGATCGCCCTGGCCAACCGGGGGCTGGTCAAGCGCGCCACCAAGGAACTCGACAGCGGCAACGGCCCGGAGGTGGCGGTCGAGGCCGACGGCACCGTGCTGGGCCGGTTCCCCGACGGGGTGCGGACCGCGCTTCCCGTGGGCGCCGGCCTGGACGCGGCCTCCTGCTCCTGCGGCGCGCCGGGCGTGTGCCGGCACCGCATCGCGTTGGTGTTCGCCTACCAGCGCCAGGTCGCCACCACCAGCGCCGAGGGCGGCGAGTCGGCGAACGCCGTTGGCGGCGAGTCGGCGTCGGCCACCGCACCGGTCGCGGCGGAACCGGTCACCCGGTGGTCGCCGGGTGAGTTCGACGATGCCGCGCTGGAAGCCCAGTTGGGCAGCAGGGCGCTCGCCTCGGCGCGGCGGACGTTGCGCGCGGGCTATGCCGCCACCGTGCGCCGGCCCACGGCCAGCAGTCCGGTGCCCGTCGTGGAGCTGGCCTCGTGCGCGGTGCGCTTTCTGGTTCCCCACCAGCTGGGCTTCGTGCACACCGACGCCGCACCCGGCAGCCGGGATGACGTGGTCGCGCTGGCGGTCTGGGCCTGCCGGGAAGCCGACCAGCGCGACCCCGACGCCGACGAGCTGCGGCTCAACGTGGGTGGCCAGACCGAGCAGGGCACCGGGTCCGGCATCGAACCAGCACTGGGGCTGGTCACCGAGCTGCTGCTGGACGGCGCGGCGCAGGCCGGTACCGGCCTGGCCGCCACCCTGGCGCGCGTGCGCCGGGACCTGGACGGGCGCAACCTGCGCTGGCCGGTGGCCGCGCTGGACGACCTGACCGACCAGCTCAACTCCTACCGCGCGCGCAGCGCCCGACACCACCCGGAGCGGGTGGCTGAGCTGATCGGCGAACTGCACGCGCGGCACCGCGCCGTGCGCAACAACGCGGCCAGCCCACGCACCCTGGTGCTGGGCACGGAGGAGTCGGCCGAGACACCACTGCGGCGGGTCCGGCTCGTCGGGCTCGGCTGCCGGGTCAGCGGGGTGGACGGGGAGCGCACGGCGGAGGTGTTCCTCGCGCACGCGGACACCGGCGTGGTGCTGGTGCTGCGCCGGACGTGGGAGTCCGGTGTGGACGCGGCGCCGACCGGGCACGACCTGGCCGCCCGCCGGGTCAGCGGCACCACCCTGGGCAGGCTGGCCATCGGCAACGTGGTGACCGAGTCGGCCGTCCGCACCGCGAGCCGAGCCGTGCGGATCGCCTCCAACCGGGTCGCCAAGACCAGCATCCTGCCCTCGGACGGGAACTGGGCGGACCTCCCGGACACCCTGCTGGTGCGGGACTTCGCCGCGGCGCACACCGCCATGCGCGGTCTGCCGCCACGCGTGATCCGGCCCCGCGTCGAAGCGGAGTTCGTGCGGGCGGTCGAGATCAGCGAGGTGCGGTCGGTGGGCTACCACCCGGGCGCGCAACGCCTGGACGCGGAGATCCTCGACGCGCGAGGACAGTCGGCCACGGTGTCGGCGTCCTACCGGTCGGCCTGTCCCGGTGCGCTCGACTCGCTGGAGCGCGCGCTGCGCGGGGAGCTGGGCCGCCCCAGGTTCGTCAGCGGCACCCTGCGGCGCACGCGTGGCCGCCTGGTGATCGACCCGGTCGCCGTGGTCGCCGGGACAGCCGTGATCGTGCCCGACTTCGCCCCCGGTGACGGCAGCACCGGGCTGGAGCTGGCCGCCGACCCGGCGACCGACCCGCTGACCGACGCGATCGACGCGGCACTGGCCCTGCTCGCCGAGGCAGCGCACCGCGGCCTGCGCCACCTCCCCGCCACCTTCGCCGAGCGCGGCACCGAGGCGGCCAGCACCCTGCACCGGGTGGGTTTGACCAAGGCCGGCGAGGCCCTGCGCGAGTTCGCCGCCGCCACGCCAACACCCGAGCGGGCGGTGACCCCCTGGCTCAACGCCCAACTCCGGTTGCAGGTCACGGCCGAGAGCCGGTGACCCGGTGGCCGGGAGTCGGTGGTCCTCGCCGGTGGGCGGTGGTTGACGCCGTGATCCGGCTGACCGCGGTTCCGGCCCGGTGGCGCGGCAGGATGAGGTGGCTCGACGCCAGGGTTGGCTACTCGAACGGGGCGAGCAACTCGTCAACGGTGTGGGCACGCCCAGCCACGAGCACCTGGCGGACGTCGGCCGCCGCCCTGATGTCGGTGAGCGGGTCCGCGCCCAGCACAACGAGGTCGGCGTAGCAGCCCGGGGCGATCCGGCCCAGCGGCTCCCCGAGGACATCGGCGGCGGTGCTGGTGGCGGTGGTGAGCGCCGCGTGGGGTGTGAACCCGTGGGCGACCATGGCGCGCAGGTTCATGTGCGCGCTCACCGCCATGTGGTCGATCGGCGCGTCCGTACCGGTCACGATGGTGCCACCGGCGCGGTGGATGGCGGCCGCCTGCGCCACCTGGCTGGCGAGGTCGCGCAGTCGTGCCGTCTGGTCCGTCGTCTTCGCCGTGCGCACCGAGCGGCGCAGGGACGCGTACTCCCACGGCGGGTACAGCGTCCGCACGCGACGGTCGGTGGCCAGGCTGTCGTCGTCGCGGAACAGCGCCACGGCGTTGAACAGCGTTGGCGTGCGGGCCGCACCACTGTGGACGAACAGGCTCACCACGTCGTCGTAGCCGGCGCCCAACAACGAGATCGTGCGTGAGTAGCCGAGCCGGTTGGTCGCGCCCATGTGCTCCATGCCGTCACCACCGAAGGCCAACGCCGGGTAGTGGTAGTGCGACGTCGCCGGGATGCCGTGCGCGTGCGCCCACACGATCACCCGGCGCTGGCGCTCCGGACTCAGCCGGACGTATGCCTTCACCAGGTCGTAGTCCAGTTCCTCCGCCCGCTCCAGCTCCAGTTCCAGTTGGGTGTCGGCGAAGGTGGGGCGGGTGAAGCCGTAGTAGGTCCGCGAACCGTCGATCGGCTCGCCGGTGGCGAAGTAGCGCGGGCCCACGCGCGCGCCGGACTGGACCGACTCCCGCTCCTCCACCATGTGGTAGGCGGGGTCGCCCGGCGACCGGGTGGTGGTGAACCCGAGCGCGAGCCACAGCCGGCCCTGTCGGTCGCCGTAGCCGTGGCCCGGCATCTGGCGGTGGTTGTGCATGTCGATCAGGCCGGGGATCACCACCGCGTCGCGTGCGTCGATGACGTCGCCGTCGAGTCCGCTGCCGGCCCGCTCAACGCCGGTGATCCGACCACCGTCCACCACGATGTCCACTGCGGAGCTGAGCGTTCGGGACGTGCCGTCCCACATCCGGCCCGCGCGCACCACAACCCGCCCCCGGCTGCTGGCGTTGGTCCACGCGAGCTTCACCGGCACGGTCCGCGGACTGCCACCCTCGGCCGAGATCAGCCTGAGCCGGCCGTTGTTGAGGTACAGCAGGGTGCGCGAGTCACCGCTCCAACTCGGCGCGTCAGTGACCTCGCTGGTGATCTGCCGAGGCTCGCCAGCCAACGTCCCGTCGGGACGCACGTCGACCACCCAGAGCGTGTTCGCGACGACGAACGCCATCCGCCCGCCGTCGGGTGACCACACCGGACCGTCATCACCTCGGGTCTGGATCGAGCGACCCGGCATCGGGTCGACGTGGCGCGTCGCACCGGTCGCCACGTTCACGAGCAGGATCTGGTTCAGACCTTCGCGGAACCTCGTCGAGTGCGGCCGCAGTGCGGCCAGCGCGATGACCTCGCCATCGGGCGACCAGGTCGGGCGTCCGGGCTCGAACAGCGCGGAGTGCACCTGCCGCACGGCGCCGGTGAGGTGGTCCACCGTGTACAGCGCACCGGTGTGGTCGAGGAACGCGATCCGGCTCCCGTCCGGCGACCACGTGCCGGAGCCGGCCGCCACATCCGGCAGGTCGGTCAGCTGCCGGTCCTCGCCCGTGCGCAGGTCACGCACCCAGATGTCGAGCGTGCCACCGCGATCGGTCGAGTACGCGAGCCGGGTGCCGTCCGGTGACCAGGCCGGGTCGCTCTTCCACCACCCGTCCCTGGTGAGTGGGCGCGGTGTGCCGCCGCCGACCGGCAGCAGGTGGATGTCGTTGAGCGCGCGGAACGCGACGTGCCGCCCGTCCGGCGACAGCACCGGACTCCCGATGCCGCGCACGGGTTTGGGGGCGGTGGACGTGAAGTCGCGCGGCCGGGCGTGCGGCGGCCCGGTGGCCACGGTGACGGTCGCGGTGAACGGGACGGTCCTCGCCGCGCCACCACCCAGCCGGCGCCACCGCAACTGCCCGTCGGCGGTGTAGAGGTACTCGTCGGCACCGTGCCAGGAAACCCGGAACGGGAACACGTCCTCTCCGGTGACCAGCGGTGTGCCGCCCCGCATCAGCCGCACGCTCTCGACAACGTGCGGCACCGAACCGCCGACAACCTCGGTGTACAGCACGTCCGCGCCGTCAGGAGTCCACATCGGACTGTGCAGCGCCGCGCCGGCCGGTGCGGTGACCAGGGTCGCCCGGGAGCCGCCGACGACCGTCACGACGTCGATCCGGGTGCCGTCGGTGACGAACGCGATCCTGGTGCCGTCGGGTGACCACGCCGGCTCGTACTCCTCCTGCCGCGTGGTGGTGAGCGGGGTGTGCTGGCCGGTCGCGACGTCGAGCACGTGGATGCCGTAGCCGCCCGTGGCGTCGGAGGAGTAGGCGATCTTCCTGCCGTCGGGCGAGAAGTGCGGTTCCCGGTGGTCGTACGGGCCGCTGGTGAGCCGGTGCGGACCGGTGCCGTCGGCCCGGATCGCCCAGAGGTCGAAGGTGCCCTCGCGGTAGGACTGGAACACCAGGGTGTCCCCCTTCGGCGACCACACGGGCTGGGCGATGTCGAACAGGTCACCGGTGAGTCGCTTCGCCTGCCCGCCCACCGCTGGCACCAGCCACAGCACGCCCAGCAGGTCGAGCGCGATCGTCTGCCCGTCCGGGGAGAGCTGCGCGGCCATGTTGGTGCCCTGGCGCACCGCGACGGGCACGCCCGCCCGCGAACGCGCGGCACGTGCGTCGGGCTCGCCGAGCCCGACGAGCCCGGCCGCCACCGCCACGCCCGCGAGGAAGTGCCGCCGGTTGACAGCGGCCGGCCCCAGCGTGGTCGTGGCCGCCGAGCTGGCAAACCCGGTCGTCACCCCAGCCCAGCGGCACCGCCCGGTCATGTGTCGGTCACGGTGGCGGTCGTCATCGCGGGACACCGTCCTCTCGCCCTCAACCACAGGGTGGCCCACCCGCGTTGGGCCGACTCCCGGCACCCCGGCGAAGGTGAGCGTCCACCACCCGGTTCGGTTACCCCACCCGGTGGCGTCCTCGTTCTCCACGCGCGCAACAGCTGGTTCGTGGGTGAACTCCAGAATCAGGAGGGGCCCTCTCCTGCCCACGTGTGCACCGATCCCCGGTCACCAGGCACATCGCCGCGGTCGATCGTTCGGACACGGTGCGCGACGGCTCAGAGACGACTGATCGCGGCACGGTCCACGGGGCTACTTGACGGCCCAGTCCTCGGTGGTGCTGTCCAACTGGTCCGGCACGGGGAGTCCTCGGGGGGTGGAGCTGTTACCGGCTGGCGGCGGTGGCGCGGCGCAGGCCGACGGCGGTGAGCGCGGCGAAGGTCAGCACCCACAGCGCGCCGACGACCATGAACGCGGTGCCCTGGTTGGTCAGCGGCAGCACACCGGCGACCGCCAGCGGCAGGATCACCGCACCGGACAACACGTTCGCGGTGATGGCCGCCACGGCCGCTCCACTCTGGACGCGGGGACGCCGGGCGATGAGGCCGAGCGCGACGCCCCCGGCCAGCATGACGATCCCGATCGGCACGAACCAGGTGGCCGGCAGGCCGAGCGGCCCGCTGAGCCAGCCGCCGCCGGCGAGCATGACAACACCGAACGCGGCCGTGCCCCAGCCGTCGACTCGCAGGCTGGCGCGGAGCAGGCGTGCCCCGTCCTGGCCAGCGGCGGCCGCCGGTGCCGCCGCGGTGTTCCTGGTGCTCATCGCGATCTCCCTGAGTCCGTGGCGGAGCCCGTCCCGATGTGCTCGGCCGGTTGGGCAGACCCTCACTCCTCGGGGGCATGAACTCAATGACCTCGGAGGTCATGGCCACGCGGCCGCGCCGCTGGTTATCGTGCGAGTCGTGACGACCCAGCAGCCGGCACGGGCGGGGGCCCTGCTGCGCGAGTGGCGGCAGCGCCGCAGGCTCAGCCAGCTCGACCTCGCGCACCTGGCGGGCACCTCCGCGCGGCATCTGTCCTGTGTGGAGACTGGGCGGGCGCACCCCAGCCGAGCGATGCTGCTGCGCCTGTCCACCGCCCTGGACATCCCGCTGCGGGAGCGCAACGCCCTGCTGCTGGCCGCCGACTACGCGCCGGCCTACCGGGAGAGCAGCCTGGACGACGAGTACCTGGCGTCGGTGCGTTCCGCCCTGGACACCATGCTGACCGCGCACGAGCCCTATCCGGCCGTGGTCGTCGACCGCTGCTGGAACGTGCACCTGGCCAACCGCGCCATGTCCGTGCTGATGGACGGGGTGCCGCCGCACCTGCTCACGCCACGGCCGAACGTGTTCCGGCTGACCCTGCACCCCGACGGGCTGGCCGCCCGCCTGGCCAACCTCACCGAGGTGCGGACGCTCTTCCTCGAACGGCTGGTCCGCCAGGTCAACGCCACCGGGGACCCGGCACTGCGCGAGCTGTACGAGGAGGTGTGCCGGTACCCCGTTCCGGTGGACGCGGACGAGCCAGCCGACGGCGCGGCGCTCCGGCCGAGCCCGGTGCAGTTGCCGGTGCGGGTTCGCACCCCGCTGGGCGAGCTGTCCATGTTCAGCACCATGGCCACGTTCGGCGCCCCGGCCGATGTCACGCTCGCGGAGCTGGCGATCGAGTTGTTCTACCCCCTGGACGAGTTCACCGCCTCGGCCCTGCGTGATCTGGCGGAACAGGCGGGTGCTCGGTGAACCGGCTCCGCTCGGGTGGGCGCCACCAACCTGCGGCGGTCAGCGTCGCTGGCGCGCGCCACGCCGCCACACGTCCACAGTGGACCCGCTCGCGGTGATGTCCCGGGTGGGGTCACCGTCCACGAGCACCAGGTCGGCGCGCAGCCCGGGGGCGATGCGGCCCCGGTCGGTCAGCCCGAAGTGGCGGGCCGGCACGCTGGTGGCCGCGGCGAGCGCCTGCGTGAGGCTGAGCCCGGCCTCGGTCAGCAGCACCAGTTCCCGGTGCAGGCCGCTGCCGTGCGCTGGCACGTAGGGGGTGGCGTCGGTGCCGGCCAGCAGCGGCACACCGGCCAGGTGCAGTGCCCGGGCGACCCGCTTGGCGTTGCCGTCCCGGTCGGGCCGCTCGGGTCCGCCGGCGACCCGGTTCTGCTCGGTGATCGCCTCGAAGTAGGCGAGTGTGGTGACCACCAACACGCCCTGTCGGCGACCCTGGCGGCCAGTTCCTCGGTCGCCGACTCGCCACCGCCGGTGTCGGACCACACGTGCGCCAGGCCGTCCACGCCCGCGTCCAACGCGGTGGTGACCTCCTGGGCGGTGATCGCGTGCGCGATCACGGTGAGCCCGGCCGCGCGCCCGGCGCTGCGGATGTCGGCGACGTCGTCGTGGCCGGCGGCAAGCCGGCGCTGCTGGGCCAGCCCCACGTAGGTCCCCCGCCGGCGGTTGATCGCGGCGCGCCGGGCCAGGGCCTGGTTCACCGCGATCCGCACCAGGTAGGCACGGGGGCTGTCGATCGGCGCCGCACCGGCCTGCCGGGTCCTGGCCGCCCAGTGGCGTCACTGCTTCCCCTGACCCACCAGGATCCTCTCGATCCGCTCGCACACCTCGGGAGTGCCCTCGATGCCGGTGGTGCGGGAGATGGCGATGGGCAGTTCGACCGCGGGAGCGTCCACATAGGGCGCTGCCTTGCGGGCGATGTCCACGTCGTCGCGGCCGTGGCCGTGTTCGACGAGCACGGCCACGGCCGCGTCCCACGCCTCGGGCACGTCCATCAGTTCCCGCACGGTCGAGGTGGCGGTCAGCGGGAGCCGGGTGCCGACCGGGTCGGCCGTGGTCCAGGAGTGCTGGCCGTGGCCGACCACCACCGCCTCCTGCCGCCCGGGCACGTGCACCGTGGCGGTCGTGCCGACCGGCACGGTCACGTCGAGGTGGAAGCGGCCGTCCGCGCGCCGCCAGGCCACCGCCGCCGTGCCGTAGGGCGTGTGGTGCCTGGCCGAGGCGTGCGTGAGGCCGCCGCCCAGGACCGGGCGGACCAGGATCTCCCGGTAGCCGGGCGCGTTCGGCGCCAGGCCGGCGATGGTGCGGTGCATCCAGTCGGCCACCGCGCCCAGCGCGTAATGGTTGAACGAGGTCATCTCCCCCGGGTTGATCGAGCCGTCGGGAAGCATGCTGTCCCAGCGTTCCCAGATGGTGGTGGCGCCCATGCTCACCGGGTACAGCCAGGACGGGCAGGCCTTCTGCAGCAGCAGCCGGTAGGCGAGGTCGTGTTCGCCGACCGAGGTGAGCGCGTCGGTGATCAGCGGCGTGCCCACGAAGCCCGTGCTGATCCGGAAACCGGACGCGCGCACCAGGTCGGCGAGGCGCGCGCCGGCGTGCTCGCGCTGCGCCGGTTCGGGCAGCAGCGCCCACCGCAGGGCCAGCGCGTACACCGTGGGCGCGTCGCTGAGCACCCGGCCGGAGCTGGTCACGTACTCGCGGGCGAACGCCCGCCTGGCCGCCTCGGCCAGTGCCGCGTACCGGTCGGCTTCGGCGGCGCGGCCCAGCACGGCGGCGGCGTCGGCGACGATCTCGGCGGACCGCACCAGGTGCGCGGTGGCCACCACGTCCGGATCGGCCTGTGCGGCGGCCGGGTCGTCCGGCGGCGCGGTCGGGTCCAGCCAGTCGCCGAACTGGAAACCGCCGGCCCACAGGTGGTTCTCCCCGGCCAGCGCGGCGATCCGGTCCACCCAGCCGCGCATGCTGTCGAACTGGCGCGCGAGGATTCCGGTGTCGCCGAAGCGCTGGTACAGCACCCAGGGCACGACGGTCGCGGCGTCGCCCCAGGCGGCCGCCGTGGGCGCGGTGGTGTGCAGCACGTCGGGAATCACGTACGGCACGGACCCGTCCGGCTGCTGGTCGGCGGCGAGGTCGGCCAGCCAGCTGGACAGGAAGCCGGCGGTGTCGTACAGGAAGCTCGCGGTGGGCGAGAACACCTGGATGTCACCGGTCCAGCCCAGGCGTTCGTCCCGCTGTGGACAGTCCGTCGGCACTTCCAGGAAGTTGCCGCGCATGCTCCACACCACGTTCTCGTGCAGTTGGTTGAGGTCGGGGTCGGAGCAGCTGAACCAGCCGGTGCGGCGCAGGTCGGTGCCGAGGACGACGGCTTCCACGTCGTCGAGCCGGAGATCGGTCACCCCGGTGATCTCGGCGTGGCGGAAGCCGTGGAAGGTCAGCGCCGGTTCGAGCACCACGCTGTCGGCGTCGGCCAGCACGTAGCTGTCCGTGGCCTTGGCCGTCCGCAGTGGACGGACGCCGAGTTCGCCGTGTTCCAGGACCTCGGCGTGTCGGATGACGACCTGCTGGCCGGCCACGGCACCGCGGACCCGCAACCGCACCCGGCCGACCAGGTTCTGGCCGAAGTCGACCAGGGTTCGGCCGCTCGGCGAGGTGCTGATCGTCACCGCGGGCACCACCTGGGTGACCCGCACCGGCGGCCCCTCGGCGGCGACCAGCCGGCCCAGGTCCTCGGCCAGCACGTCGACCTGGTCAGGGGCGGCGGTGGCGGGGTCGTGGCGCAGGTCGGTGTGCTGGCCGTCGTAGAAGTCGTCGGCGAGGACGTTGCTCTGGCGGGCCGTCCACCGCTCGTCGGTGACGATCCGGTCGACCGTGCCGTCGGCGTAGGTGACCTCCAGTTGGGCCAGCAGGGCGAGCCGGTCCCCGTACACGGCGCTGGCGCGCTGCCAGCCCAACCGGCCGCGGTACCAGCCGTTGCCCAGCAGCACGTCCAGGGTGTTCTCCCCGGGCCGCAACAGGGCGGTCACGTCGTGCGTCTGGTAGCGCAGCCGGTGCTGGTAGCTGGTCCAGCCGGGGGCGAACTCCTCGTCACCGACCCGGTCGCCGTTCAGGTTCGCCACGTACACGCCGTGCGCGGTCGCGTACAGCCGAGCGGACACGATGTCGGACCGCAGGGTGAACGTCCGGGTCAGCAGCGGGGCCGGCTGGCCGATCGCGCCCAGCGTGCGGGGGCTGACGAACCTGGCCGTCCAGTCGGTGGGGCGCAGCAGACCGGTCTCCACCGGTGCCGGCTCGCTCCACTCGGTCCAGTCCGCGCCACACGCCGCGCGCACCCGGACGCTGGCCCTGGTCCTGGACGGCAGCGGCGCGAACGGCCAGGTCACCAGCACCTGCTCCGAGCCGGTCACGAACACGGTGACCGGCTCGGCAGTGTCCGAAGTGGTCAGTTCGAGTTCGTGGGCGCTGGTCGACCAGGTGGGGTCCGCGGAAACCACCTGCCAGGACAGGCGCGGGGTGCCGGTACCGATGCCGAGGCCGGTGTCCCGGTGCTCGAAGCGGACCGGTCCGGCGATCGCGGCGGCACTCATCAGGTTCTCTCCTCTGCGTCTGCTCAGTGTCCAGGTTGGATGGTGACGACGTCCGGGCCGCACAGGTCGGCCACGGCCGCCAGGTCGTCCCGGCGGTGTCCGGTGCCCAGCGCCCAGTGGTGGCCGGCGCCGGACACTCCACGCGTCGGCCCGCTCCCCGGGTGGCGGGCCACCCTCCTCGCCGTTGCCTGGCCAGCCGTACCGGTCAGGCGCGCTCGGCCTCGATCTGCTCCAGCGTCTTGCCCGCGGTGTTCGGCATGAAGAAGAACCCGATGGCACCACTGATCAGCAGGAACAGCGAGAGCAACGCGGCGACCTCGCCGATGCCGGTGCTCGCCAGCAGGGGGACGAGCAGGCTCCACCCACCCAGCACCACCCGGGCGACGCCGAAGGTGAATCCCTGTGCGGTGCCGCGCAGCATGGTGGGGAACAGCTCCTGGCTGAAGGTCTTGTAGACGGACTCGCCGGCGATCGCCGCGCCGACGCCGAACATGACCACGTTCAGCACGATCACCGGCACGGTGAACGGGAGCACCAGGAACACGCCGTAGGCGACGATCTGCATGAGCGCGCCGACCGCCCACATCATCCGGCGGGTGCGGTGGCCCCGGTCGGCCAGTGGCATGTAGAGCAGGACGGTGGCCAGCACGCCGATGACGAACCCGGCGCAGGACAGCGCCACGCTCACGGCCTGGTTGCCGGCGCCCAGCGTCTGCACCATGTACGGGGTGAAGATGCCGGCGGTGCCCGCGGCCAGGTTCCAGAAGAGGTAGATGCCGCCGGTCCACAGCATCGCGCGGAGGTTGGCACCGCTGAACAGGCCGCGCAGCCGCCGCACGGTCGAGGTCGTCGAGCTGGCCGCCGACTGCCAGCGGGCCGACTCGGTCATGCCCTTGCGCAGCGCCCAGGTGATGATCGCGACCACGAACAGCTGCAGGAAGACGATGCGGATGCCCAGCATTCCCAGGTCGGCCAGGGCCAGCGCCAGCAGCAGCACGATCATCGGCCCGACGTTCCAGGCGACCTGGGTCAGGCCGAGCAGTTTGCCCCTGGCCTTGGCCGGGGAGAACTCGCCGACCAGCGCCAGTGAGGTGGGCACGTCCGCGCCCACGGCCAGTCCCACCACGGCGGTGCCGATGAACAGCATCGGCGCGTTGACCGCCAGCGCGATGCACAGGATGCCGACCGCGTACACCAGCAGGTCGTACTTGTAGATGCGCTTGCGGCCGAGGCGGTCGCCGAGCCGGCCGCCGATGAAGGCACCGATGGCCGCGCCGATGGCGTTCGGCCCGATGGCGGCGAGCGCGCCGACCGCGCCGCCGCTGAGCCCGAGTTCGGTCTGGAACAGCGCCAGACCCGCGCCCAACGCCACGATGGAGCCGGCGTCGAGGTAGGAGGCCATGCCCGCCAACACGGTCCACTTCCACTGCTGGCGGGTGACAACGGCGCCACCGTCCTCTTCGGACGGGTGGACACCGACCGCTTCCCAAGAGGTCACCTGCTGCTCCTCGTCTTCGTTGACTACCGAGTCCGGGCGGCTGGGCCCACGTCACCACCGGCCGGATGGGACGTGGATCACTTTTTGAAACGTATCAAGCGGCAGGGTAACTATGCGACGCACTTCACACAAGGGTCGTGGGCGATTTTCCGGAGGCGGGTGAACGCCGCACGCCCCTCCGCGCACGGCACACCACGCGCCGTCGTGACCACGCGGTGCCCGCACCAGTCGGCACCGGGACCGCATCGCGGCGGGCCGCCGCGCCCGCCACCACCGGCTCTTCTGAAACGTTTCATGAATCTGTGTTAGGCTGGACGCCGACACGACGCGTGCGGGCACCAGGGAGTGCCCCGGATTCTGGACGGCCGGTAGGACGACATGGTCGGGATCAAGGATGTGGCTCGACGGGCCGGGGTGTCCATCGGCACCGTCTCCAACGTGGTGAACCGGCCGCACCTGGTCTCCGAGGCCACGCGGACGCGGGTGCTGTCGGTCATCCAGGAACTGGGCTACGTCCGCGACGAGTCCGCCAGGCAGTTGCGGGCCGGCCGCAGCCGGATCATGGCCCTGCTCGTGCTGGACCTGGGCAACCCGTTCTTCGTCGATGTGGCGCGGGGTGCCGAGCAGGCCGCGCACGGCGCCGGGCTGAGCGTGATCACCTGCAACAGCGGTCAGCGGGTGGACACCGAGGCGGCCTACCTGGCCATGCTCGCCGAGCAGCGGGTGCGCGGGGTGCTGCTGAGCACCGTGGACACCGAGGGCGAGGGACTGGACCGGTTCCGGCGCAGCGGCATCCCGCACGTGTTCGTCGACCGCAAGGTGCCCGGCGACCAGGCGTGCTCGGTGTCCGTGGACGACGTGGCCGGCGGCGAACTGGCCATGCGACACCTGGTCGAGGCCGGCCACACCCGGATCGCCTTCGTCAACGGGCCCACCGTGCTCACCCAGTGCCGGGACCGGCAGGCCGGGGTGGACGCGGCGCTGGCCAGCGCTCCCCCGCCACAGCGGCACCTCTCGGTGCTCGACGCGACCGGCCTGGACGTCGCCTCCGGTCGGGACGCCGGAGCCCGCCTGCTCGGCATGAGCCCCCGGCCGACCGCGGTGTTCTGCGCCAACGACCTGTTGGCGCTCGGCGTGTTGCAGGCCATGGTGACCGCGGGCGTGCGGGTGCCCGAGGAGATGGCGATCGTCGGCTACGACGACATCGAGTTCGCCGGCGCCGCCGCCGTGCCACTCACCTCGGTCCGCCAGCCCGCCGTCCGGCTGGGACGCACGGCCGCCGAGCTGCTCATCGCCGAGACCGAGAGCACCGGGGAAGAACGCCAGCACGAGCACCGGACCGTGGTGTTCACCCCCGAACTCGTGGTCCGCGACTCCACCCGGGTGCGGCGCGGCTGAGTCCGCCCACGGGCGCGGCGCCGGGTCACAGCCGGGCGGCGATCCCGTCCAGCAGGCAGCCCAGGCCCAGCTCGAACTGCTCGTCCACCCCGGGGGACGGGGCGCCGTCGCCGCCGTCGAAGTAGCCGCGCATCAACCGGACCAGGTTCGGGTAGGGGCCGTCCTCGTTCATCGGGCCCCACCAGGCGCGAGCCGTGTCGCGCACCTCCGCCAGCGAGGTGAAGCTGTTGTGGCGCCACATCTTCTGCTCCTCCACCTGTTGCAGCGCCAGGCCGAGGACGTGCCCGTCGATGAGCCGGTAGAAACTCACCGACCTGGCCAGGTCCTGCCCCAGACGGGCGAAGGTGGCCAGGTAGAACTCCTGGTAGCGGCAGGCGTTCGGGGAGGCCGGCGGCCGGCTGTGCACCAGTTCGGCGAACCACGGGTGCCGCTTGACCATCGCCCACCTGGCCCGCGCCAGCTCGGTCACCTCAGCCCGCCAGTCCGCGCCCGGCTGGTCCGGAGTGGACACCTCGGCGCAGGCCGCGTCCAGCATGAGGTCGACCAGTCCGTCCTTGCTGTGCACGTAGCGGTACAGCGACATCGGCGTTGACGAACCGAGTTTGGCGGCCACCGCGCGCATGGTCAGCGCGGCGGCGCCGGCCTCGTCGGCGATCTCGATGGCGGCGCGCACGATCTCGGGCCGGCCAAGGCCCCACTGCCGTTCCGGCGGCTCGGGCAGCAGCCAGATCGGCGGTGTCGGCGTGCTCTTCGGACTCACCAGAACCCCCTCGGAAGTTGTGTACATCGTACTCGACGTGTACAACGTACATTCAATGTACGACGTACACGGAGGATCTGATGACTGTCGAACGCGTGCCCGTGCTGATCGTCGGCGGCGGCGTGTCCGGGCTGACCGCGGCGCTGCTGCTCGACCGGTACGGCGTGCGGTCCCTGCTGGTCGAGCGGCATGCGGACACGTCGCCACAGCCCAAGGCCCGGCGGTTCAACCCGCGCAGCACCGAGGTGTTCCGCGCGCTCGGCCTGATCGACCGGGTCGAGCGCGCGGCCGCCCCACTGGCCAACTTCACCCGCATGCTCGTCGGCCGCACCCTGGCCGAGGCCCGGCCGCCGGAGGTGTCCGACGACCTGGCCGCCCGCTTCACCCAACACGCCACCCTGGGTGAGCACACCCCGGCACCCAGCGTGCTGTGCCCGCAGGACGTGCTGGAGCCGGTGCTGCGCGAGGCGGCCGTGGCGCGCGGCGCCGACGTGCGGTTCGCCACCGAACTGCTGTCGTTGAGCCAGGACGGGTCGGGCGTGACCGCCGCGGTCGTGGACCGGGCCAGCGGCGAGCGGCACACGGTGCGGGCCGACTACGTGATCGCCGCTGACGGCGCGCGCAGTCCGGTCCGGGAGGCGCTCGGCATTCCGCGCAGCGGGCTCGGCCGCCTGGCCGACAACCTCGACGTGTACTTCCGCGCCGACCTGACCGACCTGGTGCGCGGCCGGGAGTTCAACCTGTGCTCGATCGACAACCCGGTCGCCTCCGGCGGCTTCGTGTCGATCAACGGCACCGACCGGTGGCTGTTCTCCACCAGCAACTCCGTTGTGGACGGTCGGCTCGCCCAGGACCTCGAACCGGAGCGGTGGGTCGAACTGCTGCGCGCCGTCATCGGCGTGCCCGACCTGCCCGTGGAGATCATCAGCGTGATGCCGTGGGAGTCCGGCATGCACGTGGCCGACCGGTTCGCCCAGGGGCGGGTCTTCCTGGTCGGCGACGCGGCGCACGTGATGCCGCCGATGGCCGCGGCCGGGGCCAACACCGCCATCCAGGACGTGCACAACCTGACCTGGAAACTGGCCGCGGTGCTCGCCGGCACGGCCGGTCCGGCACTGCTGGACAGCTACCACCAGGAGCGCCACCCGGTGGCCTACGCCACCGCCGAGTACTCCAGCCAGGTCGGCGGCCACCTGGGCACGATGGTCAACTCCGTGGTGCTCGGCACGATCAGGCGGGTCGATTTCGTGACCGCGATGTTCGGTGTGCAGTACGCCGAGGGCGCGTTCGTGCCGGACGGCCGGGACCCCGCCCCGGTTGACCACTACGCGCCCGAGGGGCGGCCGGGCACCCGCCTGCCGCACGCGTGGCTGCGCGGCTCCGGGCCACGACTGTCCACTCTGGATCTGGTCGGACCTGGCTTCGCGCTGATCACCGGTGGTGAGGGCGCGGCGTGGTGCGCGGCCGGCGCCGAGGTGGCCCGGCGCACCGGCGTGCCGCTGTCGGTGCACCGGATCGGCGCGAGCGGGCCGGCCGACACCGATGTGCTGACCACCGATCCCGACATCGACTGGCCGGCACTGGCCGGGATCAAGCCGGACGGCGCGCTGCTGGTGCGGCCCGACCACATCGTCGCCTGGCACTCGGCGGGTCCGGTGGCCGATCCGGTGACCGTGCTCGACCAGGCGCTCGCCCGCGTGCTGGCTTGCTAGCGCCGGACGCCGTCGCGGTGCCCGTTCAGGTCATGCTGGGCGGGCACTGATCTACCATGCCTGCGAGCACGACAGCGACACGCCCACCACCGGCACCAGATTCCCTGCACCGACGGTGAGATGCTGGAGTACCGCCATGTTGCGAGTTCACTTCACCCCCGGAGATGTCCTGCGGACTCGCATCGCCTCGGGTCCACACCCGATGTGGGAACTCGCGCTCAGCCTGCACGTGCTGCGCGGCCGGGCCACCTGGCCGGAGCACCGGTCCTGGTGGGACCAGGCCCGCCAGCGCATCCGGGACCTGGGCCTGCTGCCCCGGCTGCCGCTGCTGTCCACCCTGGTGCCGGCCAAGGGCGACTTCCCGGACTTCCTCACCCCGACCGAGCAGGTCAACGACCTGAACCAGGGCCTGGACGCGATCCTGGCCACCAGCCGCGCCCAACTGCGCGAGGACCTGGCCGCGGCCTACTCCCGGCGCGCGGCGCCGTCCTGGATCCGCCCGCTGGCCGAGGGTGACCGCGCCGTGCTGACCAACCTGGTCACGGCGCTGCGCGACTACTTCAACGCGGTGATCCGCCCGCACTGGGGCAGCATCCACGACCAGGTCGCCGCCGACCGGCTGGTGCTGACCCACAACCTGACCACCGGCGGGGTGGACCAGTTGCTCAACACGCTGCCGGCCCCGATCAGCTGGCGCTGGCCGGTGCTGGAGACGCCCTACCCGGACGACCGGACGATCATGCTGAACGGGCGCGGCCTGATCCTGATCCCGTCCTACTTCTGCTTCGGCAACCCGATGACCTACATCAACCCGGAGCTGCCGCCGGTGCTGGTCTACCCGGCACGCCAGCGCCGGGCCGGCACCCCGGGCCAGCCGCCCCAGGCCGGCCCGCCCAAGCGGTTGGCCGCGCTGCTCGGGCAGACCCGTGCCCAGGCCCTGCTCGCGCTGCGCACCCCGTGCTCGACCTCGGACCTGGCCGACCGGATCGACATGTCGGTGGCCTCGGCCAGCCAGCACACCTCGGTGCTGCGCGAGGCCGGCCTGGCCACGTCCACCCGGGTCGGCAAGACCGTGTTGCACAGCCTGACCCCGCTCGGCCGGGAACTGCTCCGCGCGCCCGCGCCGACCGGAACGCGGAACTAGGCCGCCGCCCGCGCCCCGCCGGTCAGTGCCTGGCCAGCACCTGCGCGGCCGACTGGCGGGGGCGGAGCGCGAAGTCCTGGCGGGCGGTGCCACCCTCGCGGATCAGCACCCGGCGGGCGGCCGGCGCCCAGTCCGGGGCGGAGACCACCACGTTGACGAACTGCTCGGACAGCCCGCTGATCGCGTACCGGCCGTCCTGGTCGGTGGTGGTGCGCACCAGTTGGCGACCGTGGCCGTTGGTGATGGTCACGGCGACGCCCACGACCGGCTCGCCCTCGGCCGTGCGCACCGCGCCCAGCAGTGCCGGCAGCTGCTCGCCGAAGTGGTGGCCCCGGGTGGGCAGCGCGGTCGGCCTGGGCATCTCCACCGCCGGATCCTCGACCGGTGGCTCGGCCACCTCCGCCAGCTCGCCCCCGCCCTCGGCGCGCTGTTCCGCGCGCCGCTGCGCCAGCGCGTGGCCACCGATCAGCGCCACCCCCAGCAGCACCCACGCGCACAGCACCAGCACGGGCCGGAGCACCCCCGCGCCGTCGAAGTAGAAGATCCCGCGGGCCGCGTCGACCAGGTTGCCCAGCGGCATGACCGGGTGCAGCACGCCGAAGAACGGCGGCACCAGCTGGTGTGGCACGGCGCCGCCGCTGGAGGGCATGCTCAGCATGACGAACAGGCCCATGGCCACACCGGGGAAGAACTGCTTGACGAACGGCACCAGCCCGTAGGAGGGCAGGGCGACCGCCTGGGTGAGCAGGAAGGCGACCGGGATGACCGCGGGGTCGTTCGGGATGACGTCCATGGCGACGCCCACGTAGAAGCCGAGCACGCTGAACACCGCGCCGACGCCGAGCAGGGTCAGCACCTTGTTGCGACGGCTGATGGTGGCGCGCAGCAGCATCATCACGGTGATGTACGCCGGGATGTTCCAGGCCATGGCCAGGTAGAACAGGCCGGTGCCCATGGCGTCGCCGCCGGCGGTCGGCGCCACGTCGGTGACGGTCAGCTGGTGGCCGGTCTGGGCGGCGATCGAGGTGAACGTCTTGGTCAGGACCTGTTCCAGCATGTAGCCGTCGGCCTTGGCCACGTACAGCACGGGCCCGCTCGCGTCCACGGCGTACCCGGCGACCACGTCCCGGTCCAGCACGGCCTGGCGCGCGTCCTCGGCCGTGCCGGAGATCGCCTCGACGTCGAACGCGCCCGGGCTGGCCTGGTTCAGCGCGGTCCCGATCTGCTGGGCCACGGCGGGGTTGGCCACCGCGACCGGCACGTGGTGCGGGGTGGGGTTGTGGAAGGCCAGCAGGTAGCAGAACAGGAACCCGAGGAAGAAGAACGCCGGGAACCACAGCGACTCCACCAGCACCCGCCAGGTTGGCTGCCGCTCCGTCTGATCCACCTGGTCCTGCTCCGCCATCAACTCACCCTTGCGCTTCGCGTCGACTGGTTGGACCGAGCACGGACTCCACCCAACCGTTACCCGGACACGGTAGCTGATAATTGCAGCCACTGCAAATATGCAGTACTGTAGGATTCGCCGGACCTCGGACAAAGGTGACGAACATGGCGAGCACGAGCACCCCGGAAACCGGGTGTGGCCTGCGGGAACGCAAGAAGCTGGCCACCAGGGCCGCGCTGCGGCACGCCGCGGTCACCCTGTACCGCCAGCACGGTCCGGACTCGGTCACGGTCGAGGACATCTGCGCCGCGGCCGGGGTGTCGCCGCGCACGTTCTTCAACTACTTCGAGACCAAGGACGAGGCCGTGCTCTCGTTCAGCGAGGGCACCCCGCAGCGGTTCCGGCAGCGCATCATCGAGCGGCCCGCCGAGGAGTCACCGATCCAGGCCATCCACGCGGCGTTCGCCGAGCGGCTCGCCGAACTCAAGGCCGACGAGACCTGGCGGGAACGCACCCTGCTGCTGCGGGAACACCCCGAACTGCTGCCCCGCCTCAACCACACCAACCGGGCGATCGAGCAGGCCGTGATCGACGCGGTGGTGGCGCGCACCGGGCTGACCGAGTGCGACGTGTACGTGCGCACCACGGCCGCGGTGGCCTTCTCCGCCTACCGGGTCGTCATCGGCTGTTGGCAGCCGGGCACCGGCCCGGACCTGATCGACCTGCTCGACCAGGCCATGGATCTGGTGCGGCGGGGCCTGGCCCCGCCCGCCCGGACGTGAGACCCGGCTACTTCACGTACTCGGGCAGCACCCGGGGCGGCCAGTTGCCCACCCCGAGGATGCCCAGGGCGTAGGCGCGGGAGACCAGCGCCGGCCGGTTGGGCGCCTTGAGCCTGCGCAGCATCGCGCTCACGTGGTACTCGACGCCCTGCCTGCTCAGGTAGAGCTGGTTGGCCAACTGGACCGTGGAGACCCCGGCGGCCACGCCCTCCAGGATGCGGGCGTCCAACTCGCTGAGCATCTTGCCGCGTTCCACCACCACCGGGTTGTCCCTGCCGGTGTTCTCCGGCTTCACCAGCACGATGACCGCCTCCGGCCGGCCGTCCTGGCCGTGCGCCATGATGCCGATCAGCTCACCGGAGAAGGCGGCGCCGTTGCCGCGCACCGCCACCATGTGGTCGCAGAACCGGGTGCGCTTGCCCGCCGCCAGCTTGGCCAGTTGGCGGCGCAGGTTCTCGGCCACGCTGGGGTGGAGCAGGTCGGTGAAGCCGCAACCGTACGCCTCCGAGGGGCGCAGCCCGAACTGCCGGTAGAAGTCGGCGTTGGCCTCCTGCACCCGCAGGTCCAGATCCAGACTGGCGATCCCCATCCCGGACCGCTCGAACAGCGACTTGAACAGGCCGGCGTGCCGGCCGGCCGGCTCGGCGCGCAGGTCTCCGGTGCTTCCCGTGGTCGGTGCTTCCGCACCCGCCCGCCCCTGGGGGCTCGTCCGCACCACGGGCTGAGCGTTTCTCCTGTTGTCTGCTGCCGTGTTGATATCCAAGACAACAGTCATGCACAAACCACCGCAATCCCGAATAGGCTCGGTCATCGTCAGAGAGAGCCGAACAAGAGACAGTTTCGACATTTTCGAGCGTATGGAGCCACAACAAATCCGTCAACGCGCTACCGGCCAGTGGCCCTAATATTGTGGTCCGCACCGGACCGAGGTTCGGTCCGCCCACCGGGGTGTTCGGTGGTGTGGTTCGGTGGCCAGGATGCCGCCCGCGAGCAGAACAGACCGTGGTTTTTCCAGTTCAGCACGTATCTCCGGGAATGGAAACCCCACGGCGGCCGGCCGCGCTGGGCCGGCGGGGCCGACCGGGCCGGATGGCGCCTGGGTATGCCGGTGCCCCTGGTCGGGGGCGCACCACCGGTGCGGTTATCGCCCCGACTCCCAATTCGCGGTGGAAAACTCGGCGCGACGCGCTATTGGTGACGGGATTCACTTCTCCGGGCCGGCCCGGGCACCGCGGTTTCCGGCGCCTCCAGGGCCCGCAGCGCGCCGGCCAATCCGGCCCGACCGGGAACGGCGAGTTTGCGGTAGGCATTCGTGAGGTGCTTTTCCACCGCGCGGCAGCTGACCGCGAGCGCGTCGGCGATCTCCTTGTTGGTGTGGCCGTGCACGGCCAGCGAGGCCACCCGGTGTTCGGTCTTGGTCAGCACCGACCCGGCCGAGGGCGGTCGGGGGCGCGGCAGGCCGGCGGCCCCGGCCGTGGCCAGCTCGGCGTGCGCCTGGTCGGCCAGCCAGCGCACCCCGCACCAGGTGGCCAGCTCGTAGCCGCGCCGCAGGTGGTGGTCGGCCTGCGCGTCACCGGCGCGGCGCAGCAGCTGCCCCAGCCGCACCGACGCCTTGGCCAGCTCCAGCCGGTTGTCCGAGGCGTCCAACGTGGCGACGGCCTGGCGCAGCAGGTCGACGGCGCGGGCCCCGTCCGCCAGCCGGGCGCGGACCCGCAACAGCCGACCCAGCGCCGCCGGCGCGCCCCACGCGGTCACCAGCGCGCTCTCCTGCTCCACCAGTTCGGCGGCCGCGTCCAGCCGTCCCCGCCGCCGGTGCAGGTCGGCCGCCCAGCTCCGCCACGGGTACAGCGCGGGATTGCCCCACCCGAACCGCTCCAGCCAGTGCCCGCACTCCAGGAAGTGCTCCAGCGCGCGGTCGTCGTCCCCACCGGCGGCGGCCAGCCAGCCCCGCAGCATCTGCCGCGCCGCGGTGACGCAGGGCGTGTGCCGGGTGGCCCCGACGCCGCCGAAGCGGTCCTGTTCGCCCTCGGCCAGCAGCCAGGCGGTCAGGTCGGCGTCCCTGGTGTGGACCGCCACCCAGGCCAGCACCACCGCGGACATCGCCGCGGCGTCGGCCCACTCCGCGCCGGCCAGCTCGTGCGCCTGCACCGCCAGCGCCCTGGCCCGGCGCAGTTCACCGGTGCCCAGCAGGGTCATGGCCTGCTCGACGCGGATCCACACCTGGGCGCCGACCGCGTGCTCACCCCGGGCCTGCTCCAGGGCGATGTCCAACCAGCAGCTGATCCCGTGCGCGGCGTCGGCCGCCACCAGGGCGGGCACCAGCAGCGGCAGCGCGGTGTGCGCGTGCCCTGGCGTGGCCGGCTCCCGCTCCAGGACCGCGCTGCCCACCCGGGCCACCTCGGCGGCCGGCAGGTGCTGGCCCAGGGTGGCCGCGTGCAGCAGCACCGCGGTCAGCTGCCGCTCGGCCGGGGTGTCCACCGGCGGCTCGCCGCCCAGCGCGCGCAGCCGCTCGACCGCCGAGCGCAGCGCCGCCGGATCACCCTTGCCGGTGTAGCGGTGCTGGGCCTCCAGCCGCAGCGCGAGTTCCCGCTCCGGGCCGGTCAACCGGTCGGCCTCGCCCAGTTCCTCGGCGACCTGCCGCACCAGGTCGAGCACGGGCAGCGGCGCGGCGTCCAGCACCGCGGGCGCGATCCGCGCGACCGCGGCGGCGCGCTGCCGTGCCGAGGAGAACAGCGGCACCGCCTGGGAGATGTGCCGCACCGACGCCTGCGGGTCGAACCCGCGCTCGGCCGTGGCCAGGTCGACCAGCAGCGCGGCCCGGTCCTCGCCGTCGGGTGAGCAGTCCAGCAGGGCCCGGCGCAGGTACCGGGCGGCCGCCTCGGGCGCGCCCCGGCGCAGCGCGGTGTCCGCGGCCGACCGCAGCACCTCGATGGCCCAGCGGTCCTGCTGCGAGGTGACCGCGAGCAGTTGCGCGGCGACCTGTTCGGCCGGGTGGCCGCAGCCGTGCAGCAGCGCGGCGGCGCGCAGGTGCAGCTGCTCGCGCTCGGCCACGGCCATCGACTCCTCGACCGCGTCCTGCACGGCGAGGTGCGCGAACCGCGGTGGCGCGGCCGAGGCCAGCAGACCGAGCTGGTCCAGCACGTGCAGTGCCTCGGTGCCGGCGACCGCGTCCAGGCCGGCCAGCCGGCAGATCAGCTCCAGCTCGGCCTGCTCGCCGAGCAGGGCCAGCGCCCTGGCGAAGTCGCGGACCGGCGCCGGCTGCGAGCGCAGGCAGGCGACGAGCCGGTCCCGCAACAGGGACGGCCGCAGCGTCCGCGCCGTGTCCGCCTCCGCCTCGACCGGCCGCTGCCCGGCGACCGCCATCGTCAGCAGCATCGACATCAGGAACAACGGGTTGCCGTCGCTGGTCTCCTGGCAGGCGCGGGCGAACTCCTCGTCACCGGGTTCACCGAACCGCTCGGCCACCAGGGCCCTGGTGCTGGCCAGGTGCAGCGGCCGGGGCCGCAGCGTCCGGGTGGCCGCGGCGGTGATCTCCCGAACCAGCGGCTGGCTGGCGCGCGGTTCGCCCTCGCGCACGGTCACCACGACCGTGACGGCCAGCCCGTCCAGCCGTTTGACCAGGTAGCCCAGCCAGCGCAGGGAGGGGACGTCCACCCACTGCAGGTCGTCGACCAGGATCAGCAGCGGCTGGTCGGCGCTCATGTTGGCGACCAGGGCCTGCAACCCGTGCAGCACGGTCTGGGCCACCGAGTCCCGCCCGTGGTAGGCGCCGCGCAGGTTGTCCTCGTTGAACACCAGCCGCGCGAAGCTGGCGGCCCGGGCCAGCCAGCGCTGCCGCACCTCCTCGGGCGCGCGCGGCACCACCAGTTCGAACAGCTGGCGCACCACGCCGAAGGCGAAGTCCTGCTCCAGCAGGGCGCCGCTGGCCCGCAGCACCCGGGTGTCCGCCTCGGCGGCGGACGTGCCCGGCTCGACCAGCTCGGGCAGGTGGTGCAGGAGCGCGGTCTTGCCGACGCCCAGCGGTCCGGTGATCGCCACCAGGCTCCCGTTGCCGGCTCTGGCCGCGCGCAGTGCCTCGGCCACCGCGGCCAGCTCGGCCTGTCGTTCCAGCAGCACCGCGGTCAGTCCTCCTCGCCCGCCCGACCACCGGTGTGCCGCAGGGCCGGCCCGAGGTGGTGGCGCCCTGGAATGCCCAGCTTGTGGTAGACCCTGGTCAGGTGCTGTTCGACGGTGCGTCGGGTGACGGCCAGCTCCTGGGCGATCCGGCTGTTGGGATAGCCCCGGACCGCCAACTGGACGATCCGGTTCTCCGCTTCGGTGAGCGGCCGGACCGGGGCCGGGCCGGTCGCGGGCTCGGGTTCGCCCTGGCGGCCCGGCGCGGCCCTGGACGCCACCAGCAGCTGTGTCGCCGGGTCCGGCCGGGGGACGGCCGGGGTGCGGGTCCGGTCCGGCCCACCGAGCACGGTGGCCGCCGCCAGTTCGGCGACGCGGACGGCGCCGGCCGCGCCCCACGCCGCGGCCAGCTGCTGTTCCTCGGCGAGCAGCCGGGCGGCGGCGGACTGCTCGCCCAGCGCGTGGTGGGCCAGCGCGGCGACCGACCGCCACGGCAGCAGCGCCGGGTTGGTCCAGCCCCTGGCGAGCAGTTCGCGCCCGCACTCGCGCAGATCGGCCAGGGCCGCCGAGGCGTCGCCGACGGCCAGCCGCAACCGGCCCCGGGCGAACAGCAGGTAGGACCAGGCCGCGCCCTGGACGGCGCCGTCCGGCTGGTGCGCGGCGAACTCGGCCAGCGCGCGTTCGGCCTGGCCCGGCTCGCCGCGCCGCAGGTGCAGCAGCACCGCCACGGCGAGCGCGCCCGGCGCGAGCCTGGGGTGCCAGTCGCGCAGCGGCACCCGCCGCAGTGCCTCGCCGAGGTCTCGTTCCGCCTCGTCCAGCTGGCCGAAGCGCAGGCCGACCGAGGCCCGCAGGCCGAGCACCAGTGCGGCCACGCTGGTCGCGCCCAGCCGGTTGGCGTCCGCCAGCACCTGGTCCAGCCCGGCCAGCGCCTCGACCCGGTCGTCGCCGAGCATCAGCGCGCGGCTGGCCGCGACGCGCGGGCACAGCGGTGCGCCGGTCAGGTCGCCGGCGTGCAGCGCGGCGCGGGCCAGTTCCCCGGCCCGGTCCCGGTCCTGGCCGCGCGCGGCCAGCCGCCAGGCCGCCGCACCGGCCTGACCGGGGTCGGTGGGCCGGTCCGGCAGTGGCGGCACGCTGGCCAGGTCCGGACTGGTCAGGCCGGCGTCGTCCGGACTGGAGTTCTCGGCCAGCCAGTACAGGGCGAGCAGCGCGGGTGTCTCGCTGGTGTGGACCGCCCTGGCCAGGTGTTGCCTGACGAGTTCGGCTTCGCCACGGGCCAGCAGCAGGTCGGCGGCGCGCAGCCGGAACGGGGCGAGTTCGTCCCCGCCGGGCTCGCTGATCAGCTCGCCGAGCCGGCGGTCGCCGGCCGCCGGGAAGCTCGGTGTCCCGGCCACGGCCAGTTCCACCACCAGCTGTGCCCTGACCACCGGGTCGAGGGGTTCCCGCAGCGCCCTGGCCAGCAACTCTCCGGCCCGGTGCGGCTGACCGTGCTCCCGGCTGTGCGCGGCGGCCCTGCGCAGCACCTCCACCGCCCAGGGTTCGCCGATCGGCCGGGCCCCCAGCAGCAGGCTGGCCAGTCCCTCGTCCGCGCTGGCACACCGGTGCGCCAACTGGGCGGCCCGCGCGTACAGCTCGGCCCGGTCGCTGGCGCTCATCCCGGCCAGCACCCGCGCCGCGGTGGTGGCGTCGACCAGTTCGGGGTTGCCGCCGTGCAAGCGGACCAGACCGGTGCGGGCGAGCAGGTCGAGGGTGCCGGACGCGGACCTGGCCCTCGGCCCGGCCAGCGAGAGCATCAGTTCGAAGTCCAGGTGTCCGCCGCAGACCGCCAGCACGCGGAGCAGGTCGACCAGCCCCGCCGGGATTCCGGCCAGCAGTCGGTCGACGCGCTCGCCCACCGCGCGCACGGCGCTGGCCCGCACCTGGGGCACCTGCGCCGCGGTCGGCGCCAGGCCGGCGCGGGCGAAGTGCCGCAGCACGGCGTGCAACACGGCGGCGTTTCCCCCGGTGATCTGGGCGGTGGCCGCGGCGAACGCCTCGGGCACCGGCCCGGTGTGCGCGGCGGCGAGCACCTGCCGCACGCCGGCGGCGCTCAGCGGGCGCAGGTCGATCAGGTGGGTGGCGGGCACGACCGCGGCACTGACCGTCGAGGGCAGCTGCGCGTCCTCGGCCGCGCTACCGCTGGTGAGCGAGAGCAGCAGCATGAGCGGGACGTCCGACAGCCGCCGGGCCATGGCCTGCAGCCAGCGGACCGAGTGCGCGTCCGCCCACTGCGCGTCGTCCACCACGACCAGCAGCGGCGCCTTGCGGGCCACCGAGAGGAAGTCCCGGCACAGCATGGGCAGCAGCTCGGCGTCCCTGCTCGGATCGGTCCACATCGGGTGCGTCCACAGTGGACAACCGACCGGGCGGAGCGCGCCGAGCAGCTGGGAGACCACGCCGTAGCGCAGCGACGACTCCTCCGGGGAGCCCGCCGCGCTGATCACCCGGACGCCGTGCGCCCTGGCCAGCTCACCCGCGCGGCGCAGCAGCTCGCTGCGACCGGTGCCGGGGCGGCCGCGGACCACCACCGCGGCCGAGTTCCGGTCGGCCAGGCCGGACACCAGCCGCTCCAGCAGCTCCACCTGTTCGGTCCGCTCCACCAGGACGTCCAACGCGTCCACGTCCCGCCAGGCGGCAACGGTGTCCTGTCCCCTGCCCACCACTCGACTCAGGCTCGTCGCCATCCGCCCTCCCGAAAGCCGGACTCGTCGTCCGACCGCGAGTGCGCGCCGGTCGTCGAGGTGTTCCCGAGTACCGCGGGCAACTCGGTGCGCCGGGTGACGCCGAGCTTGCGGTACACATTGGTCAGGTGCACTTCCACGGTACGCACGGTGACAAACAGCGCCTCGGCGATCTCCCGGTTGCTCGCCCCACCCGCTGCCAGCGCCGCCACCCGGTGTTCCGCGCCGGTCAGCGTGTCCACAGTGGTCCGAATCTCGCGGTGCAGCCGTCCCCCGGCGGCCACCAGCTGGTTGCTGGCCACCCGGCTGATCGCCTGGGAGCCGCAGCGGGCCGCCAGGTCCACGGCCTGGCGGAACTGCCGGCGGGCCCCTCTGGCGTCGTCGACGTCGAGCAGGGCCCGGCCGAGCCGGTAGTGGGCGTGCGCGTGGTCCAGCCGGGCGGGGCTTCTCGCCAGCACCTCGACGGCCTGCTCCAACAGGTCCACCGCCCGCGCCCCGCCGGACAGCACGCCGGCGGCGAGCAGGCCCAGCCCCTCACCCCGGGGCGTGCCCCACTGGCGGGCCAGGTCCCGCGCCTGGTCGACCAGCTCCACCGCGCGCTCCGGGTGCCCCTGCTGGGCGTGGATGCACGCGGCGTCCACCCACCACGGCACGAAGACCGGGTTGGTGATCTCGGCCTCGGCCAGGCTGCGCTGGCAGCGCAGCAGGTGTTCCAGTGCGCCGTCCAGGTCGCCGCGCAGCCAGCGCAGGCGGGCGTTGACGTGCAGGAAGTAGTGCCATTCCCAGACGAACTCGTCGAACCGCGGCCGGTCCACCCTGGCCAGGGCCGCCTCGGCGCGGTCGGGGTCGTCCCGCTCGACGAGGGTGTAGGCCAGCACGATGAACGGCATGGTCGCGCTGCGCCGCCAGATCTCCTGCTCGGCGATGTGCACCGCGGTCTGCGCGTCCGCCGCCGCCTCGGCGATGTCACCGATCCCGTACTGCAGGACACCCCTGCTGGCCAGCAGCACGCAGTGCATCCAGGCCGCCGCCTGCTCCCGGCTGTCCACCAGCAGCCGGTCGAACGCGGCCAGCGCCGGCGTCACCTCGTCGGCCAGTTGCAGTGCCAGCGCCGCGGAGGCCGCCGCCCAGCCGCTCGGGTTGGCCGTGCCGGCCCGCAGCGTGCGGTTGGCCAGTTCCACCACCTCGCTGGCCGGACTGCACCCGGCCGCGGACAGCACCGCGGTCATGCCGAGGATCTGGCGCTCGGCCGGGCTGTTCCCGGCCGGCGGCGGCAGCCGCCGCAGCCACTCGCGCACCGTGCCGATGGTCGACTTCTCGTCCGAGCCGACCAGCACCAGGGTGGCCTCCAGCAGCGCGCGCAGGTCCTGGTCGCCGGGTTGGCTGTCCGGTCCGGTCGGGAATTCGTCGAGCGCGGCGGTGAGCAGGCCGACCGCCTCCAGCGCGCGCTGCGTGGCCAGCGCGGTCAGCGCGAACCGCACCACGACCGGCACCCGCGCCCGCACGTCGGGCAGGTCGGCGAGGGCCTGCCTGAGGTGTCCCAGCGCGGCGAACGGGTCGGTCAGGGCCAGCGGCCGGGCCAGCTCGACGCGGGCCCTGGTCTGCTCGGCCGGGTCCTGGCTGGCGTCCAGCACCCGGCTGAGGTAGCGCACGGCGGCCTCGGGCGCGCCCCGGTGCTCGGCGCGGAGCGCGGCGTCCCGCAACACCCCGAGCATCCAGGGCTGTGGCGGCTGGGACAGCAGGAGCAGCTGGTTGGCGACCTCCTCGGCCGGGCGGCCCGCGTCGTTGAGCAACCGGGCGGCCCGCACCCGCAGCCGCTCGACCTCGTCGGGGCTGTGTTCGGCGAGCACCAGGGAGCGCAGCGCGTCGTGCTCGAAGTCGATCTGCCCCGGCGCGATCAGGGCCAGCTGCCGCAGGGCGCGCACGGCCGAGGTGGCCAGTTGCGGCGGCACGCCGGCGAGCGCGGCCAGAAGGTCGGTGCCGACCTGGTCGACCGCGCCGCCGAGCACGGCCGCGGCGCGGGCCACCGCCTGGACGTGGTCGGGCTGACCGGCCAGCCTGGGCAGCACCGAGGCGGCCAGCGCGTTCCTGCCCACCTCGGCCGCCCGGCGCACCCCGGCCGCGGTCGGCCGCACCCCCTCCCAGCTCAGCTCGCCGAGCAGCCGGGTCAGCAGCAGCGGGTTGCCGGCGGTGACCTCGGCGCAGCAGCGCTGGAACTCGGGATCGACCGGCGCGCGCAGCACCAGCGCGGCCAGGTCGGCCACGTCGCGTTCGGCCAGCGGCCGGACGTCGAGGATCTCGCAGCTGGGCTGGGCCAGGATCTCGGCGAGCACCGCGCTGTTCGGCCCCGCGGTGCCGGTGCGCTGGGCCAGCAGCACCAGCAGCGGCAGACCGTCCGCGCGCCGCAGCAGGAAGTCCAGCCAGCGCAGGGTGCGCTCGTCACACCAGTGCACGTCGTCGACCACGATGACCAGCGGCCCGGTTGACATCACGTTGACCGCGAGCCAGTACAGCCCGTGCAGCACCGGGTAGGACGCGTCGCGACCGCCGCTGTCCGGCACCTGTGCCTCGGGCAGCAGAGCGGGCAGCGCCCACTTGGCCCCGGCGTCGAGCAGGTGCGCGCGACCGCCCGCGTCCCGGTCCCCGCCGGACGGGCCGCCGGCCCGGTCGCCGCCCAGACCCAGCGGGGCGAACAGGGCGCGGACCGCGCCGTAGCCGACACCGCTGGTCACCTCGTAGCAGGTGGTCCGCAGCACGGTGGCTGGCGTGCCGGCGGCCGCCTCGACAACGGCGTTGACCAGCCGGGTCTTGCCGATGCCCGCCGGTCCGCGGATCAGCGCGGCCCGCGCCTGGCCGGCGATGGCCGCGTCGACCAGGGCGGACAACGCGGACAGTTCGGTGGACCGGCCGACCAGCGGCAGGGCGTCGTTCAGGGGCGGGACGGTGATCTCACTGCGGTCCGCCACCACTGGTCAGCCTCCTTGTGATCCGGCCACCCGGCCGCGGGGCCAGTTGACATCCATGTGACCACAGTTGACAAGCCATTCCCGAGCTTGCCTCCCCGGCATGATACGCAGTCGATCACGGTCGAGTCAGCACCGCCCGGCCGCTGGGCAGACAGTGCCAGCTTGGCTGGACACCGGGAGAAATTACCGGGAGAACACTAAAGTTCAGCCTGACGAATCCGGCATTCCACTGTTTTCCACCACGCGGGCACCACAGCTCGACCGAGCAGCGGAGGTTCGTGCGGGAATGTGACAAAGCTTGACAAGCCCGGGTTGATCAGATAAGCCGCGAGCCCGACCGGGCCCGTGCAGCGCCGGCGACGTGGGTGTTCCCGGCATGTGGTCACCACGGCCGCCGGCCGCCACACCAGTGCTAGTCACCGGATTCGCCCGCACCCACCGCGCCGTTCGGTTCGCGGGGAACGACCGGCGGCCGGCGACTCGGCGGGGCCGGCCCGCCCGGCACGGGTGGACGGGGTGACCTGCGGTGGGCGTTTCCCGGGCGGCGGGTGGTGGCGGAGTGCGGCACACCACCCGTCCTGGGCTCGACCAGGCGGGCGGGCGAACTGGGCGCGTCGGCCGAGTGCGGGTCGAAATCGGCACATTGCTTGCCAGCTTGTGCAGACATCGCTGGCTCGCACGCGCCTGACGTGCGGCTCGGCTATTTTCCCCTCGGGCATTTCGTGATCGGTCTGTGGTTTGTGTCGGAACAGCCAGCAGCCAGGAAGCAGGAGCGGCACCAGTGCGGATGACGGTGACAGCGTGGTGGCGGCGGTTTCTCGTGCCGGTGGTGGTGGCCGCGGCGGCTCTCGGGATGATCTCGGCGCGGGTGCCGGGGCACGAACGGTGTTCCGTGCCCCGTTCGCGGCCCGCACCAGGGTCACCGCACTAGGGACGGCTCAGGGCGAACCGGGCGATGTCGCGCCACAGCAGCGGGTCCACCACCTCGGGACTGATCCGGTCGAGCAGGGCGGCGAGCGACTTCCGCGCCGCGCCGAACCTGTCCTGGTCGTCGGCCTGGTCGGCGGCCCGGACCCGGAGCAGGTGGCAGCGCAGCTCGTCCTCGTCGTCGAGCACGCCCAGGGACAGCGCGTGCTCGGCCAGTGCCCAGCAGCGGTCGGGATCGTCCTGCAACAGCGCCAACTCGGCACGCAGCTCGGCCACCTGCCCGACCAGCACGGTGGCCGGACTGGCCTCGGCCGCCACCTCGTCGAGTTCCCTGGCGATCGCGGCCAGGTCCGGCACGGACGACCGCAGCTCGATCGACACCGCGGCCAGCCGGACCCGGCAGCGGAACGCCGGGCCGCCGGAGCAGTCCTTGAGCAGGTCCAGCGCGTGCCTGATCGACCGGTACGCCTCGGTCAGCTCACCCAGCCGCTCCTTCACCTGGGCCCGGACCCACCACGCCGAGACCGCCAGCTGGTCCTGCGGCAGGCCGTCGAGTTCTCGGGTGAGTTCCTCGATCGCCTGTTCGGCCTCGGTGAACCGGCCGGACCTGGCCAACTGGGTGCACAGGGTGACCAGCGCGCGGACCCGGACCCGCCGCCGCGCCGGCGAGGCCTGCTGCCCCACCAGGTCCGCGGCCAGCCGCGCGGACCGCACCGCCTCGGACGGCCGGCCGAGCCGCCACAGGGTGTGCGCCCGCTGCAACTCCACCAGGGCGTCCACCGCCGGCCCCGGCGACCAGCCGGCGCGCAACTCCTCCACCGCGGTGAGCAGCTCGTCGGCGTCCCGCCCACGGCTCATCAGCACCGCCCTGGTCCACCGCACCGACCAGGCGAAGAGGTCGTCCTGGTGCCGCCGGCCCAGTTCGGTGAGCAGGTCGACGGCGCTGTCGAGATCACCGTCGCGAACGGCGAGGGTGGCCTCGCACCAGTGCAGGGCCTCGTCCTGGCCGAGGTCTTCGGCGGCCGTGCCGAGCAGCTCGGCCGCGGTCACCCCGAGCGCCTCGGCCAACTGGGCGACCACCGAGGGCGAGGGCACCCGGTTGCCGGATTCCAGCCGGGAGACATAGCTCGTGGAGATGCCGGGGCAGGCCAGTTGCCGCTGGGTGAGCCCGCGCCGCTGGCGAATCGCGCGCAGCCGGGCCCCGAAACCAGAGTCCACGTGATCGGTCATCCGGCCGGTCTCCGGGTGCACACGCTGTCCCTGGTCATGCCCACAACCGATCCACTCCGCGACGATGCCTCCGGCCGTGCACTCTAGCGTCAGATTGACTACCGAGATCACTACACATGCCGGCATTGCCCAGTTGATGCCGGATGCTGACTGATCTGAGTCAAGTCTGTCACATCCGTCCGACCGGCTGGTCACAACCGGGGAACACCCTTCCGGCGATCTGCCCGGGGGGGCTGGTCAAGGCGCACGCGCGGGCCGGGCTGACCGAGGGGCTTGGGCGAGGGCCGCCGTCGTCCTCAGTGGACGATGGTGGCGGTGCCGGGAAAGTGTTGTGGGGGCGGAGGTTTCGACGAACCTCCGCCCCCCGTCGCTCACCGGCCGCCGCGGCGGCGCACCGCGAACTGGCGCGGGTTCACGGCCACGCCGTTGCGGCCAGCGGCCGGAATCCTGGCCGGGGGCAACTGCTGCTGCTTGCCGGCCATGCGGCGCTGCCGCCGGTTCGGGGCGGCGTTGGTGGCGGGCTGGTCGGTGTGGAACGGAGCGGGAATGGTGGTCTCCTCACCGGGAACCGAGTTGGTGATCAGGGACGAAGTGGACGTGGCGTCGCGGGGTGCCGAGTGCGCGGCCATGTGCGCCTCCCTCAGGGTGCGAACGTGCTGGGAAATCCGTCGCGTCCGCGAGCGTCAGCCCGGCCACCGCGGCCCACGTGTGCACGACAGGTGGGCAGGGCGGGACCAGGTCAGGCGGGAGCGATCAGATCGGTGAGAGCCGTTGGCAGAACCACACCCGCGTGAACCACGGGGGCTACCAATCGACAGAGATGCGCGTCACGGGTGAAACCGCAGACGCGGTGTGGATGGCGCGCCTGGCGCGCTCGCGATGTCCATCAGATCACGGCGCAGACGTTAACACGGCCCGGGTCCGGTTGTACACCCTGTTCTGCCAACGAGTTCCGGCTTCGCCGTGTGTCCCTCGTGGACGGACCGGGCCGAGGCTCCCGCGCTCGACCGGGAACGCGCGACGGGTCAGCGCCGACCCTCCGGTCGGGTCAGCACACCGCTGTCCCGTCGCACGCGTCCGCCGCACCCGCGTCGGTCAGTGCTGCGCCGGGGTGAGCACGAAGACCGGGATCTGCCGCTCGGTCTTCTGCTGGTACTCCGCGTAGGGCGGGAACGCCGCGACCGCGCGCTCCCACCACAGGGCCTTCTCCTCGCCGGTGACCTCACGCGCCACCATGTCCTGCTTGACCGGCCCGTCCTGCAACTCCACCCGGGGATCGGCCAGCAGGTTGTAGTACCAGACCGGGTGCTTGGGCGCGCCGCCCAGCGAGGCGACCACCGCGTACTGGCCGTCGTGCTCGACCCGCATCAGCGGGGTCTTGCGGATCTTGCCGGTTTTGGCGCCCCTGGTCGTCAGGATCACGACCGGCAGGCCGTTCAGGGTCGTTCCCTCGGTCCCGCCCGAGCGCTCGTACAGCTCCACCTGGTCGCGCGCCCACTGCGTGGGACTCGGCTCGTACTCGCCAACAAGAGGCATGTGTCCTCCAACACGGTTGCGTTCTGGTTCATTCCGGTGGTTCAGCCGCTGGCCGGGGTGGCCAGCAGGGCGATCCGGCCCACCAGGTCGGTGATGTCGCTGGCGGTGATGTCGGCCTCGGGCACGGCGCGGGCCGGTGCGTTCGGCCCCCACTCGGTGGGCCGGGGCAGGTGGGCGGTGCGCAGTCCGGCCTGCCGGGCGCCCGCCAGGTCCCAGCCGTGGCAGGCGACCAGCACGACCCGGTCCGGCGCCAGGCCCAGCAGCCGGGCCGCGGTCTGGTAGACGGCGGGATGCGGCTTGTAGGTGCCGGCCAGTTCCGCGGAGAGCAGCGTGTCGAACGACAGCCCGGCGTACCGGGTCAGGTCGATCAGCAGCCGGATGTGGCCGTTGGACAGCGCCGCGACCGGCAGCAGCCGGCGCAGCTGGGCAAGGGCCTCGGGCACGCCCGGCCACGGTCGCAGCTGGTGCCAGCCGGCGACCAGTTCCTCCTGGTCCGCCTCGGCCAACCGGACGCCGAGTTCGGCCAGCGTCTCCGCCAGTGACTCGCGGTGCAGCTGGTCCAGGTCGCACCAGGGGCGCTGGCGCAGCCGCACCGCGTCCAGGGCCGGCCCGTACCGGCCACGCCACAGCACGGTCAGCCGCTCCGCGTCCAGCTCCACCCCGGCGCGCGCGGCGATCCGCCTGGCCCGCTCGCTGATCGAGGTGTACCAGTCGACCAGGGTGCCGAACACGTCGAACACCACCGCAGCCGGTGCCTGCACGAGTCACCACCGTTTCCGGCCCACGCCGAGGGGCCCTGCCAGGAAAGCACTCACGGCCAAGGCCAGGTTATGGGCTCGGGCGGGCGGTCGCGGGCAGCGCCGCTGCTCTGCCGGGTGAGCGAACAAATCCGTGGGGTGATCCGCTCGTCTGGACGATACTGCCGAACGTGTTCCTGACCTTGACGACCGACCAGCCGCCAGCCACCGATCTGGGTTTCCTGCTGCACAAGCATCCGCAGCGGGCCCAGTCCTTCACCCTGGCGTCGGGCACGGCGCACGTGTTCTACCCACGTGCCGACGCGGACGAGTGCACGGCCGCACTGCTGCTGGAGGTCGACCCGGTCGGGCTGGTCCGCGGGCGCCGGGACAGCGCGTTCGCACTGGGCCAGTACGTCAACGACCGGCCGTACGCGGCGGGCTCGCTGCTCGCGGTGGCCCTGGGCGCGGTGTTCCGCACCGCGTTGAAGGGCCGCTGCGACGCCCGGCCCGACCTGGCCGCGCGGCCGATCCCGCTGCGGGTCCGGATACCGGCGCTGCCCTGCCACGGCGGCCCCGACCTGGTGGCCCGGTTGTTCGGTCCGCTGGGCTGGCGGGTGGCCGCCACCCCGGTGCCGCTGGACCCGGTGTTCCCCGAGTGGGGCGCGGCGCCCTACCTGGATGTGCGGCTGTCCGGGCGAGCGCTGCTGTCCGACGCGCTCAAGCAGCTGTACGTGCTGCTGCCGGTGCTGGACAACGCCAAGCACTACTGGGTGGCCGAGGACGAGGTGGCCAAGCTGCTGCGCGCCGGCGAGGGCTGGCTGGCCGGGCACCCGGAACGGGAGCTGATCACCGCGCGCTACCTGGTGCACCGCCGACCCTATGTCGCCTCGGCGCTGGCCCGGCTGGCCGAGGCCGACGAGGTGGCCGCCGACGAGCTGGACAACTCCCTGGCCGACGCGGTGGCCACCGACCAGGCGCAGCCGGGGGCGCTGGCGCTGGCCCGGCGGCAGCGCGTGCTGGCCGTGCTGCGCGAGGCGGGTGCGCGGCGCGTGCTCGACCTGGGCTGCGGCAGTGGCGCGCTGCTGGCCGACCTGCTCGCCGAGCCCGCGGTCACCGAGATCGTCGGGGTGGACGTGGCGGCGCGGGCGTTGGCGGCGGCCGAGCGCCGGCTGCGGCTGGACCGGATGTCCGAGCGGCAGCGGGCCCGGATCAGCCTGCGGCAGTCGGCGCTGACCTACCTCGACCCCGCGCTGGCCGGCTACGACGCGGCCGTGCTGATGGAGGTGGTCGAGCACGTCGACCCCGGCCGGCTGCCCGCGCTGGAACGCGCGGTGTTCCACGGCGCCCGGCCCGGCACCGTCGTGGTGACCACGCCCAACGCCGAGTACAACGTCCGGTTCCCCGCGCTGGGGCCGAACCGGTTGCGCCACCCGGACCACCGTTTCGAGTGGACCCGCGAGCAGTTCCGCGCGTGGGCCGGGGCGGTGGCCGAGCGTCGCGGCTACCGCGTGCGGCACCTGCCCGTCGGCCAGCCCGACCCGGAGGTCGGCGCACCCACCCAACTGGCCGTGTTCACCAGGAAGGACGGCTGAACCGTGGCCGAACTGTCCATTCCGGACATGTCACTGGTCGTGCTGGTCGGGGTGTCCGGCTCCGGCAAGTCCACCTTCGCCGGCAGGCACTTCGCCCCCACCCAGGTGCTGTCCAGCGACTTCTTCCGGGGGCTGGTCGCCGACGACGTCAACGACCAGTCCGCCTCGGCCGAAGCGTTCGACGCGCTGCACCACGTGGCCGGCAAACGCCTGGCCGCCGGGCGGATCACCGTGGTGGACGCGACCAACGTGCAGCGCGAACCCCGCGCCGCCCTGGTGCGCCTGGCCAGGCAGCACCACGTGCTCCCGGTGGCCATCGTGCTGGACCTGCCCGAGTCGGTCTGCCTGGCGCGCACCGCGGCCCGCCCCGACCGCGACTTCGGCGCGCACGTCATCCGCAGGCAGCGGGCTGACCTGCGCCGCGCGCTGAAGTCGCTGAGCAAGGAGGGCTTCCGCCGGGTGCACGTGCTGCGCGGGCAGGACGAGGTGGACGCCGCCAGCATCGTGGTCGAGCCGCTGCTCAACGACCGGCGGGCGCAGACCGGACCGTTCGACGTGATCGGGGACGTGCACGGCTGCCTGGCCGAACTGGTGGACCTGCTGGCCGCGCTGGGCTACGTCGTGGAACGGGACGAGCGGGGCCGGGCGGTGGACGCGCACCACCCGCTTGGCCGCACGGTCGTGTTCGTCGGCGACCTGGTGGACCGCGGCCCGGACACGCCCGGCGTGCTGCGGCTGGCCATGGGCATGGTCGAGCGCGGCCACGCGCTGGTGGTGTGCGGCAACCACGAGCAGAAACTGGTCAAGGCGCTGCGTGGGCGCGACGTGTCGACCGGCCACGGCCTGGCCGAGTCGCTCGGCCAGCTCGCCGGTGAGCCGCCGGAGTTCCGCGCGCGGGTTGAGGAGTTCTGCGACCAGCTGGTGTCGCACTACGTGCTGGACGGCGGCCGGCTGGTGGTCGCGCACGCCGGGCTGCCCGAGCGGTACCACGGCCGGGCCTCCGGCCGGGTCCGCGCCTTCGCCCTGTTCGGCGACACCACCGGCGAGACCGACGAGTACGGGCTGCCGGTGCGCTACCCGTGGGCCACCGAGTACCGGGGGTCGGCGACCGTCCTGTATGGACACACCCCGACCCCGGAAGTGGAGTGGGTCAACAACACCCTGTGCCTGGACACCGGGTGCGTGTTCGGTGGCAAGCTCACCGCACTGCGCTATCCCGAGCGCGAGGTGGTGTCCGTGCCGGCGCGGCGGACCTGGTACGAGCCGGTCCGGCCGCTGTTGCCCACCGGGCCCGCTGCGGCACCGGCCCCGGCCGCGCACCCGGCACCGAACAGCCCAGATCCGACAGCCGCGGAGACGGACGGTGCGGAACCGGACGGTGCGGAACCGGACGGTGCGGAGACGGACGGTGGGGAACCGGACGGCGCCGACCGCACTCCGCGCGGCGAGCCGGACCTGCTGATGCTCGCCGACGTCGCCGGGCGGCGCACGGTGCTGACCGAGCACCACGGCCGGATCACGGTGCGCGCCGACCAGGCCGCCGCCGCGCTGGAGGTGATGAGCCGGTTCGCCATCGACCCCCGCTGGCTGCTGTACCTGCCGCCGACCATGGCCCCCACGGCCACCTCGGCGCTGGCCGGGCTGCTGGAGCACCCGGCGGAGGCGTTCGGCGACTACCAGGCCGCCGGGGTGCGGCGGGTGGTCTGCCAGGAGAAGCACATGGGCTCGCGCGCGGTCGTGCTGGTGTGCCGGGATTCCTCGGCCGCGCTCGCCCGGTTCGGCGTCGAGGGCCACGGGGCGGTGCACACCCGCACCGGCCGGGCGTTCTTCGAGCCGGAACTGACCGAGCGGCTGCTGACCCGGGTCGGCGAGGCGGTCACCTCGGCCGGGCTGTGGGACGAGCTGGGCACGAGCTGGCTGCTGGTGGACGCGGAGCTGATGCCGTGGAGCGCCAAGGCCGGCCAGCTCATCCGCGACCAGTACGCCAGGGTCGGTGCCGCCGCGGCCGCCGTGCTGCCCGTGGCGGAGCGGGAGTTGGCCGCGGCGCTGGCGCGGGGTGTGCCCGTGGCCGACCTGCTGGACCGGGTGACCCGGCGCGCGGCCGACGCCGAGGCGTTCCGCGCCGCCTACCGCCGCTACTGCTGGCCGACGCGCGGGCTGGACGGGGTGCGGATCGCGCCGTTCCAGGTGCTGGCCAGCCAGGGCAGCACGCACCACCACCGGCCGCACACCTGGCACCTGGCCGTGGCCGAGCGGCTGGTGGCCGCCGATCCCGAGTTGTTCGCGCCGACCCGGTCGCTGGCGGTGGACACCGCCGACGCGGACTCGGTGGCGGCTGGGGTGCGCTGGTGGGAGGAGCTGACCTCGGCCGGCGGCGAGGGCGTGGTGGTCAAACCCGAGGCCAACCTGACCAGGGGCGGCCGCGGTCTGGTCCAGCCGGGCGTGAAGGTGCGTGGCCGGGAGTACCTGCGGATCGTCTACGGCCCCGACTACACCGCGCCGGAGCACCTGAGCCGGCTGCGGCAGCGGAGTCTGGGCGGCAAGCGCTCGCTCGCGCTGCGCGAGTACGCGCTGGGTCTGGAGGGCCTGGCGCGGGCGGCCAGGGGTGAACCGCTGTGGCGGGTGCACGAATGCGTGTTCGCGGTGCTGGCGCTGGAATCCGAGCCGGTCGACCCCCGGCTGTGAGCGGGCCCGGCGCGGACCGGAAAACGCCGGCCAGCACGGGAAATTCGGTGCGCGTCTTTTCCCGGCGAATGCGCCAACCGAATTGATTTCGGCACAAGTGGTCGCCAGCTGGGAGTTTCCCGCCCGAGCCCACCGGGCGGGCGATCGCTCTGCCATAATGTGGCGACCACAATCCCGTGTGCGCAAATGGGTTCGCCGAGTCGCGGACGTATTTCGGCCGCGGTGCTCGACGCAGACAGGGAGCCAGCCCGATGACCGCATGCACGCAGCCCGGCTGCACCGGCAGCGTCGAGCACGGCCGCTGCACCGCGTGCGGCGCGCCGGCATCGCGCCCCGGACCGCCACCCGGCCGCCGACCCGGACCGGTTCCCGGCCCCGCACCGGCGGCGGGCCCAGGGCCGGGCCCAGCACCGGGCATGGCCCCGGGGCCGGGGCCGAACCGGGGCCAGGGCGTGGGCCAGGGCCCGATGGGGCCGCGGCCGACGGGTGCCGCGCCCCGGCCCGGCCCCGGTGGTTTTCGCCCTGGCCCGCCCGGACCCGCCGGACCGGTTGGTCCGAGTGGGCCGGTTGGCCCGCCGCCGGTGGGCCCTGGCCCCTATCCCGGCCAGCCGGCACCTGGCGGGCCGCGGCCGCTGCCGGCGACCGGACGGCCAGGGCCGATGGGCCCACCAACCCCGGTGTCCGGGTTCTCCCGGCCGGCGCCGCCATCCAGTCCGGTCAGCGGCAGCAGCGCCCGGCCGCACACCGGTCCGGCGCCCTGGACCGGCCCGGCCTCCGGTCCGGCGTCGGGCGCCAGTTCCCGCAGCACCCCCAGCCGGTCCAACCGCTCGACCCGGCGCGGTCAGCTCGGCGCCGGTCTGGTCGACGTGCCGCCGGTGCCCTACCGCGATCCGGCCGAGGCGATCATGGCCAACCCGGAGGTCGCGGAGCGCAGGCGGTTCTGCAGCCAGTGCGGCAGTCCGGTCGGCCGAGGCACCGACGGCCAGCCCGGCCGGACCGAAGGCGTCTGCGAGCGGTGCGGCACGCCGTTCTCGTTCACGCCCAAGCTCTCGCCCGGCGAGCTGGTCGGCGGCCAGTACGAGGTGCTCGGCTGCCTGGCCTACGGCGGTCTCGGCTGGATCTACCTGGCCAGGGACCGCAACGTGAACGACCGCTGGGTTGTCCTCAAAGGACTGCTCGACTCCGGTGACACCGCGGCCATGGAGGCCGCCGTGTCCGAGCGGCGCTTCCTCGCCGAGGTCGAGCACCCCAACATCGTCAAGATCTACAACTTCGTGCAGCACCCCGACCCGCGCGACGGCACGATGGTCGGCTACATCGTGATGGAGTACGTCGGCGGGCAGACGCTCAAGGAGCTGCGCTCCCGCCCCGGCCCGGACGGCAGACCGCAGCCGCTGCCGGTCGCCCAGGCCATCGCCTACGCGTTGGAGGTGCTGCCCGCCATGGGCTACCTCCACGGACTCGGCCTGCTGTACTGCGACTTCAAGCCGGACAACGTGATCCAGAGCGAGGAGCAGGTCAAGCTCATCGACCTGGGCGCGGTGCACCGGATCAACGACTGGGAGAGCGCGACCTACAAGACCGACGGCTACTGCGCGCCCGAGGTCGTCACCACCGGGCCCTCGGTCACCTCCGACCTGTACACGATCGCCCGGTCGCTGGCGGTGCTGACCTTCGACTTCGACTACAGCAAGGCCTACAAGACGCAGCTGCCCAACCCGACCCAGGTGCCCCTGCTGGCCAGGCACGACTCCTACTACCGGCTGCTGCTGCGGGCCACCGACCCGCAGCCGGCCAAGCGGTTCCGGTCCGCCCAGGAGATGGTCGACCAGCTGACCGGGGTGCTGCGCGAGGTGCTGGCCGTGGAGGACGGCCAGCCGCGGCCCGGTGTGTCCACTTTGTTCAGTCCGGAGCGGCACGCCTTCGGCACGGACACCGACACCTGGCCGGCCGCGCCCGCGCCGGCCGAGGTGGTGGCCGGGATGGCCGTGCCCCAGGTGGATCCCGCCGACCCGGCCGCCGGGTTCCTGGCCACCGCCGCCAGCACCGACCCGGCCGATTTGATCGGCATGCTGTCGGCGATCCCCACGCGCACCGTGGAGGTGCGGCTGCGGCTGGCCCGCACCCGCATCGAGCTGAACGACCTGCAGGGCGCCATCAACGACCTCAACGAACTCGCCAGGACCGAGCCGCCGGACTGGCGGGTGCACTGGTACTGGGGGCTGGTCGCGCTGGCCCGCAACCAGCCGAGGCACGCCAGGACGTCCTTCGACACCGTCTACAGCCTGCTGCCCGGCGAGGCCGCGCCCAAGCTCGCGCTGGCCGTCACCGAGGAGCACCTGGGCAACCGGCCCGCCGCGACCCGGTACTACGACCTGGTGTGGCGCACCGACCGGTCCGCGGTGAGCGCCGCGTTCGGGCTGGCCAGGGTGCGGCTGTCCCAGGGCGACCGAGCCGGTGCCGTGGCCGTGCTGGAGTCGGTGCCGGACAGTTCCAGCCAGTACCTGCCCGCGCAGCTGGCCGCGATCCGGGCGCTGACCCGGGACCGCGACCCGGCCGAACTCACCGAGGACGACCTGGTCAAGGCGGCCGACCGACTGGAGTCGCTGACCCTGGAGGCGGAACGGCGGACCCGGCTGGCGATCGAGGTGCTCAACGCCGCCCGCGCCTGGGTGCTGGCCGGCCGGCCCGGGGCGTCCCGGTCCGGGCCGCGCAAGGACGTGCTCGGCTGCGCGCTGACCGACCGCGACCTGTGCGGTGGTCTGGAGCGCGCGTACCGGACCCTGGCCCGACTGGCCGAGGACCCGGACCGCCGGACCGCGCTGGTCGACCGCGCGAACGCGGTTCGCCCACTCACCTGGGTGTAGGCATGGGCCCGCAGCGATCGCCTGATCCGGTGGCGGCCACTCCGTTAGAGTGTGCGGCCGTGACACGGGCCAGGCAGGGACGACGCGATCGGGTGAGCACACCGGCGGTGGGACACCGGTGACCTCACCGATGACCACGCCGACCGAGTCGGCCGCCGGGAAATCACCGCTCCAGCAACGCCGACCGCCGTTGGTCCGCCGGCTCTTATCCGGCGAGGTGCTCCGGCGGCAGTGGACGACGCCCGGGCGGATCCGCATCATGGCCGCGCTGGCCGTGCTGCTGACGGCCGTGCTGAGCTTCCTGCTCAGCAACAGTGCCGCGAGCGGGCGCCAGAACGTGACCGACATCGGCCACGTGGCCGCGCCGCGCGTGGCCACGAGTGCCGATCTGGCCTTCGCCCTCAGCGACATGGACACCCAGCTGGCCAACCTGCTGTTGGCCGGCAACAGCCCGGAGTTCGCCAGCAACTACCAGCAGGCGCGCGATCTCTACGACCAGCGGCGCCAGCAGGTCAACAGCGATCTGCAGCTGATCGCCGGGGTGAGCGGTTCCGACCCGTCCGCACTGGAGGCGGTTCGGTCCATTTTGGACCAGCTGGGCCGGTACCAGGCGTCCGCGTCGGCCGCGGCGCTGCTCAACTCGACCGAGGGCAACCCGGCCGGCGAGCCGTCCAAGACCGTGCTCGACCTCTACCAGCCGGCCACCGCCCTGATGAACGAGATCCTGGTGACCGTGCACAACCTGACCACGGCCGAGCACGAGGACCTCAAACGCGCGCACGCCGCCCACCACGCCGCGCTGCTCAGCGCCCGGATGTGGGTGGCGATCCTTGGCGGAGCACTGCTCGTCGTGCTGGTCGGCCTTCAGGTCTACCTGCGGGTGCGGTTCCGGCGGCTGCTCAACCCCGCGCTCGCCGTGGCCACCCTGGTCGCCGGCGCCACGCTGGTGGGCGGCTGGGTGATGCTGTCCGCCGAGGCCGAGCAGAGCACCACGGCCGAGCGGGAGTTCGACGCGATCATCGCGCTGTCCGAGGCCCGGGCGATCAGCCACGACGCCAACACCAACCAGAGCCGCTACCTGGTGGACCCAGCCAACGCCAACGCGTACGTGACCGCGTTCTACGAGCGGGCCCAGTCGGTGGCCAACTTCCCGGACGCCGACGAGTCGCGCTACAGCGACCTGGTGGCCCAGGCGGTCAAGGACTACCAGGACAACACGGGCGAGCTGGGCTTCGGCGGCTACCTCGGCGACACGCTCAAGGAGATCGGCGCGCGGGGTGAGCGGGACGCGGTGCGCCAGGTCCTCACCGCCTACCAGGCGTACCAGCAGGACCACGACGAGCTGCGGAACCTGGCCACCCGGGGTGACCGGCACAAGGCGATCGCGCTCAAGCTGGGCACGTCCTCGGGCCAGGCCACCTACGACTTCGGCCAGTACGACGCCGCCCTGCTGGCGGTGATCAACGCCAGGCAGGCCGCGTTCGACAGCGCCATCCGCGCCGGTGAGACCGGGCTGAACGGCTGGACGGACCTGATCCCCACCTCCGGGGTGGTGGTCGTCGCCGTGCTGGTGCTGATCGGCGTCCGCCCCCGGCTGGTCGAGTACCGCTGAGCCTTCCCCTGAGCTGGGCGTCGCCGAGCTGGCCGCCGCTGAGCTGATCACCACGGACACCGAGGACCGCTGACCGGGACGACCGGCGGCGGTCCTCGGCCGTTGAGACCTTGCCGACAACCGCGGCCCCAAAGTGGTATCGGGAATTCGTGTTTTCTACGCTTGGCTCGTGCGGCTCACCAAGGGCACGGACCTGGCGCTCCGCATCGCCATGCGGTTGGCGGTGCTGGGCGAGGACAGTGCGCCGACCACCCGCGAGGTGGCCGACGCCATCGCCGTTCCCTACAGCCACGCCGCCAAGATCGTCACCCGGCTGCAACACCTCGGTGTGATCGAGGCCAGGCGCGGTCGGGGCGGTGGTCTGGTGCTCACACCCGCCGGACGGACCAGCTCGCTGGGCTGGCTCGTGCGCGAGCTGGAGGGCGTCGGCGACGTGGTCGGCTGCGAGGACGACCCCCCGTGCCCGCTGCGCGGCGCCTGCCGGCTCCGCTCGGCCCTGCGCACGGCCCAGGCCGCCTTCTACTCCGCCCTTGACCCGATCACCGTCGAGGACCTGGTGGGCAGCCCCACCGGCCCGGTGTTGCTCGGTCTGCCGCCACTCCCCCGACAACCCCGATAACCACCAACCACTGACGCCACCGCAACCGACGTGCAGCACGTCGGGCGGTCGAACACGCCCAAAAACACGAATCTTGGATACCACTTTTGGAGGATTCAATGTTGTCCGAGAGAACCAGCGCCACGGTCCGCGCCACCCTTCCCGCGGTGGCGGCGAACCTCGACGAGATCTCCTCGGTCTTCTACACCAGGCTCTTCACCGCCCACCCCGACCTGCTGCGGAACCTGTTCAACCGGGGCAACCAGGCCAACGGCACCCAGCGGCAGGCGCTGGCCGGCTCCATCGCCGCGTTCGCCTCGGCCCTGGTCGCACAGCCGGCGACCACGCCGGACGCGCTGCTCAGCCGCATCGCGCACAAGCACGCGTCGCTGGGCATCACCCGGGACCAGTACCCGCTGGTCCACAACCACCTGTTCGCGGCCATCGCCGAGGTGCTCGGCGACGCGGTCACCGAGGAGGTGGCCGCCGCCTGGACCGAGGTGTACTGGGCGATGGCGGAGGCCCTCATCGCCGTGGAGAGCCGGCTCTACGCCGAGGCCGGCGCGCCCGACGGCGACTCGTGGCGTGAGTACCGGGTCGTCGACCGTTACGCCGAAACCGACGACGTGGTCACCTTTGTCGCCCAGCCCACCGACGGCCGGCCGGTGCCCGTGGCCCAGCCCGGCCAGTACGTCTCGGTGCAGGTCCACCTGGCCGACGGCGCGCGGCAGATCCGCCAGTACAGCCTGACCACCGCGCAGGGCGAGACCGTGCGGTTCGCGGTGAAGCGGGCGCTGGGCGAGCCGGCCGGCGAGGTCTCCAACCACCTGCACGACCACGTGGTCACCGGCGACCTGCTGCGGATCAGCGCGCCCTTCGGCGACGTCGTGCTCGACGAGGGCGACAACCCGGTGCTGCTGGTGTCGGCCGGCATCGGCTGCACCCCGATGATCAGCATGCTCGGCCACCTGGCCGCGACCGACTCGCCACGGCAGGTCATCGCCGTGCACGCCGACCGCAGCGAGCGCACCCACCCGCTGCGCGCGGACTTCGACCAGCTCATCGCCAAGCTGCCGAACGCGAGCGCGCACGTGTGGTACGAGGAGCCGACCGGGCCGTGGCCGGCGGAGCGCACCGGCCTGGTGGACCTGGGCACCGTGGCCGTCCCGGACGGCGTGACCGCCTACCTGTGCGGGCCGCTGCCGTTCATGCGCGCGGTCCACGCCCAGCTGCGCGACCTGGGCGTGCCCACGGCCGACATCCACTACGAGGTCTTCGGTTCGGACCTGTGGCTGGCGCGGCGGTGACCGCGGCCCGTCCCCTGCCGGCCAGCGGTCAGCCCGCTGGCCGGCGGCGCATGGTCAGCCCATCTCCTCCAGCTTCTTGCCCTTGGTCTCGCGGATGAACTTCGCGACGAAGCCGATCGAGAGCACGGCGAAGGCGGTGTAGCCGAGGTAGGTGGCGGACAGGTTCCACTCGGCCAGGCTGGGGAAGGTCACGGTGATCAGCCAGTTGGCGATCCACTGGGCCGCGGTGGCCACGGACATGGCCGCGGCACGCACCCTGCCGGGGAACATCTCACCCAGCATGACCCACACGACCACGCCCCAGGACAGGGCGAAGAACAGCACGAAGACGTGGGCGGCGAGCAGCGCGACCAGGCCCTGCGCGGCCGGGATGGTGACGTTGTCGCCGCTGCCCGAGGCGTAGCTGAACGCCCACGCCGCCGTGCCCAGCGCCACGGCCATGCCCACCGAGCCGACCAGCGCCAGCGGCTTGCGGCCGACCCGGTCCACCAGTGCCATGGCGATGACCGTGCCGATGATGTTGATCACCGAGGTGGACAGGCTGATCAGCAGCGAGCTGGACTGGTCGATGCCCACCGACTGCCACAGCGTCGACGAGTAGTAGAAGATCACGTTGATGCCGACCAGCTGCTGGAAGACGGACAGGCCGATGCCGACCCACACGATCGGCAGCAGGCCGAACCGGCCGCGCAGGTCGCTCAGCCTCGGCCGGTGGTCGGTGGCGATGGCCGCCTGGATCTCGGCGACCCTGGCGTCCAGGTCGATCCGCTCGCCCTCGACGTCGCGCAGCACCCGGCGCGCCTGGGCCAGCCGGCCCACGGCCACCAGGAACCGGGGCGACTCGGGGATCAGCGCGGCGAGCACGAAGTACACCACGGCCGGCACCACGGCCACGCCCAGCATCCACTGCCAGGCCGCCAGCCCGCCCAGCCGGTTGCCGGTCTGGCCGCCGGCCGCCTCGGCGATGGCGTAGTTGACCAGTTGCGACACCGCGATGCCCAGCACGATCGCGAGTTGCTGGAACGAGGCCAGCCGCCCCCGGTAGACGGGCGGGGCCACCTCGGCGATGTAGGTGGGCGCGATCACCGAGGCGATGCCGATGGCCACGCCGCCCACCACGCGCCAGGCGGCCAGCTCCCACAGGGAGAAGGGCAGCATCGACCCGATCGCGCTGATCGCGAAGAGCGCGGCGGCGATCTGCATCACCCGCAGCCGGCCCAGCCGGTCGGCCAACCTGCCGGCCAGGGCCGCGCCCACCGCGGAGCCGAGCAGCGCGGCGGCGACGACCAGCGCGGTCTCGCCGGCGCCCACCGCGAAGTGGTCCTGGATGCCGCTGACCGCCCCGTTGATCACGGCGCTGTCGTAGCCGAACAGAAAGCCGCCGAGGGCGCCGACCGCGGCGATGAAGACGACGTGCGCGAGGTGTTCCGGCGCCGCCGGTGCCGGGCGGCGCTGGCCGCTCAGCGTGGGAGTGGTGCTCATCTGGTGCTCCGTTTCGGACATCACGCGCCCTTCGAGCGGTCGTGACAGTCCGACGGTGGCGCGTTGTCTACCGGACGAAGCTACGTCCAGATGCTTGTCATTGCAAAAAATCTGGCGCACAGATTCATGGTCACAAAGTATGTGACAAGGAAGACATTTGACCTGCCTCACCCCGCCGCGGGGGTCGCGGCCGGGTGGGCCCAGCCCAGGGTAGGTCGCACGCCGTGCCCGTCACCGCCCGTTGCGGCACAGGCGGTGACGGGTTCCACAGCGCGAGGACCGCGCTGGTCAGGCGCCCTGGGCGAGGTCGCGGTGGTAGCCGGGCGCCGGGACGTCGCGGACCGGGACGCCACCGGTGTGGTTGCCGAAGGCGACCAGGCTGACCGGGCCGGGCCCGGCGCTGTTCGCCCCGGGCGCGAGCACGGCCAGGGCGAGCGTGTTGTCGCCGTGCTCCCGCAGCAGGCCGGCGGGCAGCACGAACTCCCGCTGCGGGCCGATGCCCGCGCCGTACTGGCCGAGGTTCCAGCCGTTGAGGAAGATCAGCACCCGGCTGTCACCCGTCGGGGGCGCGAAGCGCAGGCCGACGGACACGTCCTGACCGCGGGGCAGGTCCAGCCGGAAGCTGGTGCGGTACCAGGAGATGCCGGGGGTGAGCGCGGTGTGTTCCGGTGCGTCCACCGCCGGCCAGCCGGCGTCCGGGAAGCCTGGCAGGTGCCAGCCGGCCCGCTCGCCGTACCGGCCGCCGGTGTTCAGCGGCCCCCGCGCCGGGTCGGCCAGGTCCTCGCCACCCCGGGCACCCTGGATCTTCCACGCGATGGGCGCGGTCGAGCCGGCCACGGTGGCGCCGAACAGGCCACGCGGCTGCTTGAACCGGGTGTCCTCGGCGGTCCAGTCGTCGTTGTGGCCCATGTTCTCCACCAGCACCGCCAGCGTGGCCGTGCTCCCCTCGGCCAGCAGGCCCGGCGGGATGGCGAAGTCGCCCCGGCCAGGGTCCGGGTTGATCGGCGCCTCGGAGTCGGCCTGCACCCCACCGGCGGCCGAGCCCAGGTAGTGACCGTTCAGCCACACCAGGTAGACGCCGCGCTTGCCGGTGATCGCGTTCAGCGAGACCGCGGTCTCGGCACCGGTGGCGGTGAACCTGCCCCGGTACCAGACGCTGCCGTGGTGGAACCCGTAGTCGTCGCTGTACAGCACGGGCAGGGTCTTCGGCTTGATCGGGCTCACCGTGGTGGTGTGGTCGGCCGCGGTCCAGCCCGAGTCGTCGAAGCCGGGGTCCGCCTCCGGGGTCTCCGCCTGGTGGCGCCAGTCGGTGAGCGCGGGCAGCCGCACCGGGCGCGGGCCGGACAGCGTGCCCAGCAGCGTGCCGCTGGCGGTTCGGCGCACCCGGACCGCGTCGCCGCCGACCACCAGCCGGCGCGCCGGCGCGGGGGCGAACACCTCGACCTCACCGGCCTGGTCGGTCTCGGCGCGCAGCAGCACGGTGTCCCCGCTGACCCGGGCCGACCGCGCCAGTGCCGTGCCACGCACCAGCACCGGTCCGCTCGGCGTGTCCAGCCGCCAGAACCGGGCCGCGGTCTGGTCGGTGCCCAGCAGCAGGAGCAGCGGGGGTCGGCCGCCACCCGAGATCAGCACCCTGGCCAGCCCGCTGTGGGTGTAGTCCAGCCGCAGGTCGCCGGTTGCCGCGTCAAAGCCGGAGCGCACCTGGCCGGCCAGCACGGTGACCGAGGGCCGGGCCGCGTAGCGCAGCACGGTCGAGCCCTGCTCACCGTCCCGGCCGTAGAGCACGGCCACGTCCCGGCCGCCGATCGGCGCGTGCGTCAGGATCTCCGAGTTCGACCAGACCAGCCGCTGCCCGCCCAGGTCGTAGCCGGCCACCAGGATCTTGGCGTCCCGGCCCGCCACCCGGACCGGCACGGTGTACCGACCGTCCGGTGTGGACCAGTCCACTGTGGTCGCCACATCGCTGGAGTCGCCCCGGTCGGGGTGCCGCACCAGCAGGAACTGCGTGCGGGTGTCGGGGTTGGCGCGCGCCTCGGTGTGCACACCGGCCGCGGCGGGGACGGGCGCGGTGACCGGATCGGTCTTGGCCAGCGGCGCCACCGAGGTGACGAAGTAGCCCTGGCGCTTGAACTCGTCGTACTTCGGGGTGAGCTGGCGCTGCTCGGTGATGGCCGCGCCGTAGTCGTAGGAGGTGTAGACGTCGTTGGGCTGCGGCAGCCAGCCCCAGGAGGTGCCGCCGTAGGTCATGTAGTAGCCGTACATGGTCGCGCCGCTGGCGATGATGTTCGACTTGTAGAAGACCTTCATGTAGTCGGGGCCGGTGAGGTCGCGGCACCTGTCGTAGCCGGCGTTGTTCAGGTCGATCGCGCCGGCCTGGTACTCGGCCGCGTACACCGGGGCGTCCGCGCGCAGCCGCCTGGTCACGCCCTCGCCCCAACTGCCCCAGGTGTCCGGGTTGGGGCAGTCGAAGGACTGCGGGTAGTCGTCCACCCCGGGGATCTGCACCGCGCCCTGGCCGGAGGACCAGTTGGCCTGGTTCCCGCCACAGCAGTTGTTGTGCACGATCGGCACGTCGATGCCGTGCGCCCGCACCAGCTGCTGCAACTGTTCCATGTAGACGGGGTCGGTGTTGGCCCCGTACTCGTTCTCCACGTTGTAGGCGATGATCGAGCCGCCCCGGGTGAGCTGGTGGCGCGCCAGGATCGGGTCGACCTGGTTCAGCCACTCCCGGTAGGCGGCGGTGTAGCCGGGGTCGCTGGACCGGGCCCGGTCGGGAACCTGCTTGAGCCAGGCGGGAAAGCCGCCGCCACTGGTCTCCGCGTTGATGTAGGGCCCTGGCCGCGCCACCACGTACAGGCCGACCTCCTCGGCCATGCGCAGCAGCCGGTCGATGTCGCGCACCCCGGTGAAGTCGTACACACCCGGCTTGGGCGAGTGGTACCCCCAGTGGAAGTACAGCGAGACGCCGTTGAACCCGGCGGCCTTGATCTTCTCCAGGGCATCGCGCCACAGGTCCGGGCTGGGCAGCCGGAAGTAGTGGAACTCCCCGGCCCACAACAGCACCCGCTGGCCGTCGACGGTCAGCGAGTAGCGGTCGTAGCCGATCTGGTGCCGCGCGGCGCCGGTGGTGCCGGTGGCGGTGGTGCCGGTGGCGGTGGGCGCGGCGGTCGCGGCCACCGGCGCGGCCGTGCTCGTGGCGACGAGGGCGAGCAGCACCGCGAGCAGCCACGGCACTCGCGCGCGGATTCGGGTTCGGGGTGTCGCCGGCGTGGAACCTGGTCTGGTGCCTGTCATGAAGCGGACCTCCAGCGGTGAGCCTTGCGTCGTTGCCCGGTGGATCAGCTCGCCAGCACCACGCGCACCGCGCTGCCCTCGGCCTGGATCGCCAGGCCGCGCTCGCCCCGGGTGTGCGTGCCGCCCTCGACCGAGGCGGCCGACGCGGTGTTGACCAGCACCACCGCCCACTCGCGGGGTGCGTTGGCGACCGCCTCGACCTGGATCACGTCCCCCTGCCGGGACGTCACGAACGTCGCGCCGGCCCGGCCGTCCAGGGTGGGGATCACCGTGGTCGCGCTGGCGCCGTCGGCGAGTTCGTGCACGTGCAGGGTGACGCCCTCGGCGTAGTCGTAGTCGGGCCGGTCGGCCACGGCACCGACCGGGATGACCGCGCCCGGCCGCACCAGCAGCGGCACGGTCAGGAAGTCGCAGTGCTGCGTCACCCACCGCGGGCCGCTCACCTGCTCGCCGGTCTGGAAGTGCGTCCAGCGCCCCTCGGGCACGTAGTACGACACCGTCCCCTCGTCGCTGAACACCGGCGCGACCAGCAGGCTGTCCCCGAGCAGGTACTGCCGCTCCAGGTAGGCGCAGGCCGGGTCGTGCGGGAACTCCAGCGCCATCGCCCGCATCACCGGGATGCCCTCGGTGTGCGCCTGCCTGGCCGCCTCGAACAGGTAGGGCATCAGCCTGGCCTTGAGCTTGGCGAAGGCCCGCAGCACGGCGACGGACTCGTCGTCGAACAGCCAGGGCACCCGGTAGGAGGAACTGCCGTGCAGCCGGCTGTGCGAGGACAGCAGGCCAAAGGCGATCCAGCGCTTGAACAGCCCCGGCTCTGGTGCGCCCTCGAAGCCGCCGATGTCGTGGCTCCAGTAGCCGAACCCGCCCATGCCCAGCGACAGGCCACCCCGCAGGCTCTCGGCCATGGACTCGTAGGTGGACTCGCAGTCGCCGCCCCAGTGCACCGGGAACCGCTGGCCGCCCACGGTGGCCGAGCGGGCGAACACCACCGCCTCACCCGCGCCGCGCCGCCGCAGCAGCAGGTCGAACACGGTCTTGTTGTAGAGGTAGGTGTAGTAGTTGTGCATCCGCTCCGGGTCGGAGCCGTCGTGGTAGACCACGTCGGTGGGTACCCGCTCACCGAAGTCGGTCTTGAAGCAGTCCACCCCCTGGTCGAGCAGGGCCTCCAGTTTGCCCGCGTACCACTCGCGGGCCGCGGGATTGGTGAAGTCCACCAGTGCCATGCCCGGCTGCCACAGATCCCACTGCCACACGTCGCCGTTGGGCCGCCTGAGCAGGTAGCCGCCGGCCTTGCCCTCGGCGAACAACGGGGACCGCTGCCCGATGTAGGGGTTGATCCACACCGACACCCGCAGCCCGCGCGCCTTGAGCCGGTCGAGCATGCCGACCGGGTCCGGGAAGGTCCTCGGGTCCCACTCGAAGTCGCACCAGTTGTACTCGCGCATCCAGAAGCAGTCGAAGTGGAACACGCTCAGCGGCAGGTCGCGCTCGGCCATGCCGTCGATGAACTCCGAGACCGTCTTCTCGTCGTAGGAGGTGGTGAACGAGGTGGACAGCCACAGGCCGAACGACCACGCGGGCGGCAGCGCCGGCCGGCCGGTGAGCGCGGTGTACTTGCGCAGGATGTCCTTGGGCGTGGGCCCGTAGATGACGAAGTACTCCAGCGACTGGCCCGCCACGCTGAAGCCGACCCGGGAGACCACCTCGGAGGCCACCTCGAAGGACACCCGCCCCGGGTGGTTGACGAACACCCCGTAGCCGGCGTTGGTCAGGTAGAACGGCACGTTCTTGTAGGCCTGCTCGCTGCTGGTGCCGCCGTCGGCGTTCCAGATGTCGACGACCTGGCCGTTCTTCACCAGCGGGCCGAAGCGTTCGCCGAGCCCGTACACCACGTCCCCGACGCCGAGGCTCAGCTGCTCGCGCACGTGGTGCTGGCCGTCGGCGGTGGTCATGAAGCCCATGCCCTTGGTGCGGCTGGAGGTCAGGGTGCGCCCGTCCGCCACGAAGTCGACCCGCCACGGGCCGGCGCGGTTGACCCGCGCGGACAGGGCTCCTGCGGCGAACACGGCCGTGTCCTCGTCGTGCCACGCCTGCGCGGAGAAGTCCGCGGTGGACGAGTCCTGAGTGGACGCTTCCGCGGTGGACTTCGCCGCGGTGGCCCGGGTGTCGGCGGACCCGAGCGGCTCCGGGGTCAGCTCGAACCGGGGAGCACGGTCCACCTCCCCGGAGAAGTGGGTGATCGAAACCCCGATGACGTCCGGCATCGGCGAGGTGAAGCCCAGCGTGACCACCGGCCCCTTGAGCAGGTCGCCCCGGTGCCGGATGTGCTGCGTTGGCGCGTGCACCACCAGCGATCCGGGTTGGACGGTGAGGTCGTGCACCTCGGCGGGATAGGCGGCCCGCACCCCGGGCCGCATCAACCAGTAGCCGTCGCTGAACTTCATCGTGTCCGTGCCTTTCAGACGGTGAGACGACGCAAGGCGGTGAGACGGGTCGGCGGCGCGCGGCCGGTGCAGGGCAGGGCGGGGCAGGCAGGGCGGGGCGGTGCAGGCAGGGTCGGGCGGTGCAGCGCGGTGCGGTGCCCTACTTCACCGCGCCCACGGTGATCCCCCTGGTCAGCGTCCGCTGGAAGATCAGGAAGAAGGCGATGGCCGGGATGATCCCGAGCAGCGCGGACGCACTGCTCATGGTGGGGTCCATCAGGCGCTGGCCCTGCAACACGCCCAGTGCCACCGGCACCGTCTGGGTCTCGTTGGAGATCAGGAACACCAGGGGCAGGAAGAACTCGTTCCAGGTCCAGATGAAGAAGAAGACCACCAGCACGGCCAGGGTGGGCCGGCTCACCGGCACCACGACCCGCAGCAGCACCTGCCACTTGTTCGCGCCGTCGATGCGCGCGGCCTCCAGGAGTTCCCTCGGGAAGGTGCCGAGCACCGAGGACAGCAGGTACGTGCCGAAGGCCGCCTGGATCACCGTGAAGATGACGATCACGCCCAGCTGCGTGTCGTACAGGCCGAGCTGGGTCCACAGGTAGTACAGCGGGTACACCAGCGCTTCCTGCGGCAGGGTGTTCGCGATGAGGAACACCACCAGGATCCACAGTCGACCCCGGACCCGACCGATGCCCAGCGCGTAGGCGTTGAGCACCGAGACCACCACCGCGAGCACCGCGACCGAGGCGCTGATGACCACGCTGTTGAGCAGCTTCTCGCCGAAGTCGACCCGCTGCCAGAAGTCGATGATGCCGTCCAGGTACAGCCCCTGGGGCGGGCTGAGCGGCCCACCGGTGGCGTACTCCTCCGGCGTCTTCACCGCGTTGAACGCGACGACCACGAACGGGATGAGCATCACCACGGCCAGCACGACCAGGGAGAGCAGCACCGCGTACGACGACCAGCCGAGCCGGCGCCGCGCGCGGCGAGCAGGTGCCGGGGACATGCTCACCTCCGGGTTGATTCGCCTCGGTCCTGCGCGCGCAGGAAAACCGCTGTCAGCACCAGGATGATCACCATGAGCACGGTGGCGATCGCCGCGCCGTAGCCGACCTGGGTCTTCTCGAAGAAGTTCTGGAACGAGAAGTACGAGGGCACGTTCGTCGACCCGCCGGGGCCGCCCCTGGTGAGCACGTAGATCGGGCCGAACACCTTCAGCGCGGCGATCGTGCAGGTCAGCAGCACCACGTACACCTCGGCCCGGATCTGCGGAATGCTGATGTGCCAGAACCGCCGCCACCAGGAGGCGCCGTCCAGTTCGGCGGCCTCGTACAGGGCCGGGTCAACCCGTTGCAGGCCGGCCATGAAGATCACCACGGGATAGCCGACCTGCACCCAGACCAGCACGCCCATCACGCTCCACAGCGCCAGGTCCGGATCGCCCAGCCAGTCCTGGGCGAGCGCGCCGAGACCGACGGCGTCGAGGAACTCGTTGAGCGCGCCGTTGTCCGGGGCCAGGATCCAGCCCCACACGATGCCGGCCACCGCGATCGGCAGCACCTGCGGCAGGTAGATGCAGGCGCGCAGCACACTCGCCGCGCGCGGCCCGAACCGCTTGCCGACGAAGTCGTACAGCGCCGCCGCGATCACCAGCCCGGCCAGGGTGGGCAGCAGGGCCATGGCCACGATCAGGTTGACGTTGTGGCGGAACGAGGCCCAGAACGTGCCGTCCGCGAACAGCCGGCGGTAGTTGTCCAGCCCCGTCCACTGTGGATCACCCACCCCGCTCCACCGGGTCAGGCTGATGCCGACGTTCATGAACAGCGGCACCACGATGACGGCGAGCAGCAACACCGCGCCGGGGATCAGGAACCACAGGTAGGAGGCGCGGTCGTCGGACCGGCGTCTGGCCCTGGTGGTCCTGGTGGCCCGACCGGGGCGCGCCGAGAGCACCGGAGGTGTCATAACCGAGCCTTTCACCCCGCGGACCGGGGAGTCTGCTGTGGACGGACCGGGGCGGCGGTCACGGCGCGCCACCCCGGCCCGGGTGCGGGGGCGGACACCGTCACCTGCCGACGTTGGCCAGGTTCTCCTGGTAGGGCCCGGCGAACTCGTCCAGCACCTCGTTCGGCCCGGCACTGCCGTTGATCAGCTTCTGGGTGCCGGACACCAGCACGTCGTAGAAGCCCGGCGCCGGCCAGTCCGGGTAGAACGCCAGACCGTCGCCCTGGGACAGCGCGGTGAAGTTGTCGATCAGCTGCGCGGCCTTGGGGTTGCTGATCGGCCCGAGGTCGGCCACCACCGGCACGCCGCCCGTCTCCGCGAGCTTGCTCTGGATGCCCTTCTCCAGGGTGATCGCGATGAAGTCGTAGGCGAGCTGCTTCTTGGTGGAGTTCTGCGGGATCACCCAGTGGTTGCCGCTGGAGCCGGCGCTCAGCGCGTTGCCCGGCCAGAGGAAGGTGTCCCACTGGAAGTTCTTGATCTCGTCGGAGAAGCGGCCGTACCACCAGCTGCCGGACACCATGATCGGGTACTTGCCGGCGATGAACGAGGCGCCCATGTCCTCCGCCTTGACGCTGGCCGAGGTCTGGCTGAGGTAGCCCTTGGCGACCCAGTCGGCGAAGGTGGTGGCGGCGTAGGTCCAGGCGGGGTCGTGGAAGTCGACCTGACCGGTGTAGCGCTGGTAGCGGTCCACCCAGGCGCGGTCGGCCTTGCTCAACGCGAGCTGGTAGAGGATCTGGTGGGCCGGGTACTCGGCGCCGCCGACGGCCAGCGGGGTGATGCCGGCGCTGACGAACTTGTCCATCGCCGAGGTGAACTCGTCCAGCGTGGTGGGCACGGCGATGCCGTGCTCGGCGAACATGTCCTTGTTGTAGTAGACCATCTCGTACTCGGCGTAGTTCGGGACGCCGTACCACTTGCCGGATCCCATGACGCCGCGCTCGTCGTAGCGGGCCGTGGTCTGCAACCCCGGGGTGAGCAGCTTGTCCCAGCCGCGCTTGGCGACCTCCTCGCTCATGTCGGTGAGCACGCCCTGCTTGGCCAGCAGGCCGGTGGTCGCGTTGCCCTTGTTGTACTCCAGGATGTCCGGCGCCTCCCTGGAGTTGAGCACCATCGCCGCGGTTTTCTGGATCTGCTCGAACCCCTTCTCCTCGACCTGGACCTTGACCCCGGGGTGGCTCGCCTCGAACTGCTTGATGGCCTCGTTCCAGGCCACGCCCATGGCGCTGTTCGGCGCCTCGAAGTGCCAGAGCCGCAGGGTGTTGGGGTCCGAGTCGGCGCCGGAACCGCCGCCGCATCCGGTCAGTGCCATCGCGGCGGCCGCGAGTGCCGCGAACACCGCGCGCTGTCCTCGCTTGAACATCGTTGTTCCTCCACGGGTTGCGGGGCTTGCCTGGTGGCGAGGTCGGCAATGCCTGGTCGGGGACCTACCCCCGCCCCGGCGGGCAGGTCGGGTTCGGCATCCGCCAATCAGTCCCCTCCGCTGCCCCGGATAACGCAGAAAACCGGCTGTCAATCGTGGTCGAAACGCTTCGAAAAGAAGCTAGGACCCGGAGCGAAACGAGTCAATGGGGCACCGGAGTTGTTTTGGAACCGATGCGCTCGCGCTCGGCGGCGCTTTGTCGAATCGCGATGACGGAATTCGACACGTCATTCGACGCACAATTCGACACGCTCGGCCGGGGCGATCCTCGACGGCGGGGAGCGGGCCGGAGCGGACCGGGCGGCGGTCACCCGAGCGGACGCGCGCCCCGCGCTGGGCGGCAGGGCGGCACGCTGGTCAGGAGGTGGTGGCCGCGAGCTGGCGAGTGGCCGCTGTCGGCCGGACGAGCCGAGACAGGTGGGGCTGGGCGACAGCGAGCACCGCGACGACCGGATCGTCGCGGTGGCCGGTGGGGTGTGGTGGCCGGTGGGGCGCCGCGCGGATCGGCGGCGCCCGCGCGGTCAGTGCTCCTGCGGGCCGGGGCCGGGACGCTCCTGCTGCTCGGCCAGGAACCGCTCGAACTCAGCGCCCAGTTCGTCAGCGCTGGGCAGCGGCTCGTTCGGGTCCAGCAGCAGGCTCTCCTTGCCCGACGCCTCGGTGAACATGTCGTACTGCCGCTCCAGCGCCCGGACCACCTGGGCGACCTCGTCGGACTCGACGACCTGGCGTTCGATCTCGGCGTCGGCGCGCCGCGCGCTCTCCCGCAGCGCGTCGGTCGGCAGCACCAGACCGGTCGCGTCGGTGATCGCCTTCAGCAGGGTCAGCGCGGCCGCGGGGTAGGTGGACTGGGCGAGGTAGTGCGGGACGTGCACGGCAAAGCCCATGGCGTCGTGACCGGCCTCGGCCAGCCGCAGCTCCAGCAGGCCGGCGATGTTGCCGGGCACCTGCACCCGGTTGAAGAACTTCGGGTGGTCCGCGACCAGTTCCTCCCGGCTCGCGTGGGCGACCAGACCCAGCGGACGGGTGTGCGGCACGCCCATGGGAATGCCGTGCATCCCCACGCTGAGCCGCACGCCCCACCGCTCGACCAGGCTGCGCACGGCAGCGGCGAAGGCTTCCCACCTCCGGTCCGGCTCGGGGCCGGTGAGCAGCAGGAACGGCGTGCCGGAGGAGTCGTGCAGCAGGTGGACGACCAGTTCGGGGGCCTGGTAGTCCTCCCAGTGGTCGGTGGCGAAGGTCATCACCGGCCGGCGCGAGCGGTAGTCGATCAGGTCGTCCACGTCGAACCGGGCGATGACGCGGTGTTCGTGGCTCTTCAGCAGGTGCTCGGCGAGCACCTGACCGGCCGAGCCCGCGTCCATGAAGCCGTCGAAGTAGTGCAGCAGGACCGCCCCGGTCAGATCCGGCACGTCCGAATCCACCTCGTACAGGTTCTCTGGATCCAGCGCCACCATGACCTCCAAACGGGTATCGCTCGTCCTCTTGGCAGTGCCAACGCGGTTCGGTCGCGGTTTCATTCCGCGTCCGGCGTTGGTCATCAGGACGCTAGCGCACCGCTGCCCCGCGTCGAGCACGGATGGCTGGGCCAACCGGCTCAATGCCCGATCGGCCGGGCACGCGGGCACGTCCTGGCCCTGCCGTCGCACCCGACGGGTGTGCCGGTGCGGTCCCACCAGTGTCCCAGGCGGACGCCCGGCAGTGTGCCGCATCAACAAAACCTCGTGCCAGCGCGGAAAACCCGCGGTGTGGCCGGATGCCCCGGGCTGTCCGCCGGCTCCCCGGAACCGGAAAAGGCACCCAACGCAACGAGATCGTCGCGCTCAGCGAGCGATTCCCGGGCGCGCCGACCGGTTGACCGCCGTGCGCGAGCAGGGCGTCACGCGGGGGCGCCGGTCCGCAACGCCTGCCAGTCCTCTTCGGACAATGGGCCCGGACCAACCGGACAAAAGCGCCACCCCTCGGTTCGGTCGGGTGCGCGGCGACCGGCCGAGGGCGGTGCGTTCGGGCGCCCGCGGCGGCGGCGCACCGGGTCGTTCGAGAACCCGCCAGGACTTGGGATATCCACCAACTTCCAGGGCCGCTGGCGCAGCACCCGTTGGTTACGATCGGCCCATGTCCCGTCTTCTGCGAGTGCTCGCCCTGCCGGTGCGGCTGTGGCGATGCGTTGAGGACGTGATCGTGCGGCTGGAGCTGGAAGGTCGCGTGGCCGACCCAGAAGCCGACGCGCGATTCCAACGCCGGCTGATCGCGCTCTGGCTCGGCGCGGCCGGATTCGTGATCCTGGCCCTGGCACTGACAATCCGGTAGTGCCTACTGGCAGTGGCAGCGGCAGCCGCACTGGAGGCAGAACTCGTTGCCGTTGCACAGGCACGGGTGGTCGTCCGAGGGTGGGCGGCGGAGCAGCCACCGCCCGAACAAGCTGATCAGCATCGGGTCCTCCTCCGCCAGTCCAGCCGGTCTCATGGTCCGCCCAGCCCGGACAGGCGGACAAGCGGCCAGTCGGAGCACCAGGTGGGAGGCGGAAGCGGTGACACGGCCCCGGCGCCTCCCCTGCCGCCGGGACCGTGCCGCGGTGAAGCCCTGTTACTCCCCCTCCTTCACCGCGTTCCCCCGCACCGGGGGCCAGGTGCCACTCTGCGTGGCGACGATGGCCGACACCACATCGCATGATGTGTTTGCCCCGGTTCTTCCCGTCACCCGTCGGCACCCACGCCCGCTCGCTCCCGCGACAGCGGGCGAGCAGCGCGCCGAATCCGGGTGAGCGCATGCCCCGGAACAGCGGCCTAGAAGAAGCTGGCGAGCATCAGCACCATGCCCGCCCCGCAGCAGCAGATCCCCCACCGGACCAGCCGGTACTTGGCGATGACGATCTGGCTGGTGGCGCGGAACTGGCGCACGGCCGCGGCCGTGGGATCATCCGCGGTGTTCCGCAGCCCCTGGCTCAGCGCTGCCTCGTCGGCCAGGTCCAGGGTGTGGCCGAAGTAGTTGACCCGCCGGTGGTCACCCCGGTCCCGGAACCTCGGGTACACCGCGAACAGCAGCAGCAGCACGGCGAGCGCGGCCATCGACATGCCGGCCCAGCGGGCGAGTTGGGCCGGCCCGGCCAGGTGGAGGCCCATCCCCTGCTCGGTCAGCGCACCACCGAGCGCCACACTGGTCGCCGCCCCCAGCACACCGAGCGTGGTGAACGCCTTCTGGTCGGCCCGGCCGATCTCCGCCTGGTTGTCCGCGAGCATCCGCTCGACGAGGGCGGTGCCCTCGGCAGCGGAACGGTCCTCGGTGTTGTTGTCGTCGCTGGTGTTGTCCCGGCTCCGGCGGGTCGAACCGATCAGATTTATCCGCATCGGGCGATGCACCTCCACGGTCCGCGTGCCACGATTCGTTGCGAACAGCATCGCCGGATCCGGCCGGTGCCACGATGTCGCTCAGCACAGGCCTTCCGTGTCGTTGTACACACTCCGCGCGATCGACCGCAGCACCTCCGGCCGGCGGATCACGTACTTCCTGCGCAGGGTCACCAGCACATCCCGCTCACGCAGGTCGCGCAGGAACCGGGCGGCGGCCTCCCGGGACGCGCCGACCGAGCTGGCCAGTTCGCGCTGGGACAGCGGGATGCCGATGGTGGTGCCGGACGGGCCGGCCACCCCGTGCCGCTCGGCCAGGTCCAGCAGCTGCGCGGCCAGCCGCTGGTGCACGCTGTGCGCGCCGTACCGGACCCGGTGCAGGTCCGAGCCGCGCAGCCGGTGCGCGAGGTCCTTGGCGAGCGCGACCGCGATGCTCGGGCGCTGGTGCAGCAGGTCCACGAACCGCTCGGCCGTGATCAGCCAGGCGCTGGTCGACTGCAGGGTGTGCACGGACGCGGAGCGCGGGTCGCCGGTCACGGCCGCGAGTTCACCCAGCAGCTCACCGGGACCGCACAGGGCCAGCATGGTCTCGTACCCGCTGGCCGTGGTGACCGAGACCTTCACCAACCCGGTGAGCAGGATGATCACGTGTGAGCTGAGGTCGCCCTGGTGCAGCAGGGTGGTGTTCGCCGGAAAGGACCGCACCGCACCGGCGGCCAGCAGGACCGCCCGGTCCGCCGGATCGAGCCGGGCGACAAAGGAGTCGACCATGGGCAGGTTCTCGGTGAAGTCCATTCCCATTCCCCGACCGTAGACCGCGAGTCGACTTTGCAAACCGCGCGAGTTGACAATTCAGGCAGGGCCATTCGGGTGATCAGAACAATTCGAGGACACGGATGGCGACAGCGGGTGGGCGAATCCAGGCCGGGGCGCACCCGCCGCCGCGCGGCTGACCCGAACGCGGAACGGACCGCGCGTTGCCGTCAGCGGCGGGCGGCGGACCGGGTGGTGGCCAACCCGAAGGTGATCGACGCGTTGGTCAGCGCCAGGCTCAGCACCGGGCGGCGGCCGGCGAGGTGGCCCAGTGGACCCGCCTCGGCGAACGTCCACTGTGCACGGAGCAGCCGCGGCCGCCCCACCACCAGGTTGTGCGCCACGGTGTCCGTGCCGTCCAGGCGTTGCGCGGTGGCGAACGGGACGGCCGGCCAGCCGGGCAGCAGCCGAGGCCCCAACCTGGCCCGGACCGAGGCGATCACCTGCTGGTCCACTGTGGACTCGACGGTGATCTCGCGCCCGGTCGCGGTGCGGCTGAAGTCGGCCAGCTCCTTGGGAATCCCCCACAACTCCCGACCACCGGCCCTGGACTGCCGGCTGTCCACCCAGATGTGCGCGATGGTGCCGCGCGGCCGGGTGCCGGAGCGGACCAGGACACAGCTGAGCACCTCGTCGTAGTGCAGCACCCCGCCGGGCCGGTAGTGCACGAACGCGGCGGCGACCAGGGCGGCGCCGCCGACCACGACCGGCCGGGTGCGCTCGGGCACCCGCTCGGCCAGCACCGGCGGCAGTTCTCGCACCGGCACCCGGAACACCGACGCCACCAGGGTGCCGCCCAGCTGCCACGGCTGGGGCGGGTAGCACACGCCCGAGGGGCTGGTCAGCCAGCCGGATCGCTCGTTCTGCCGCACCACGTGTCCTCCGCACTCGTCCGGTCGGCCGCGGGGCCCGTTGGCGGGCGCCGGCACGCCGGCCGCTCCAGTGAACGCCACGCGGACCACGTCCGCCACGGACCGCGCTAGTTGACGTACCAGAGGACCCGCACGGTGTCGACCGCGACGTCGCGCAGTTCCGCGCACACCTCGTGGGCCGCCACCAGCCCGGTCAGCCGGCACACCCGCTCGTCACCGGAGGACAGGCTCGGTCGGGGCGCGAACCCCCGCGCCGCGAGGTGGGCGCGCACCAGCTCGTGGGCGCGGTCGCCGGTGGCGTCCAGCTCCCGGGCGCAGTTGCCCGAGCCACACCACCCGGTGCCCTCGGCGACCCGCAGCCCCGGCGGTCCTGGCAGCACGCCCTCGTCACCTGGCGGCGCCTCCAGCTGGGCGAACAGCACGAACCCGGTGGCGACGAGCCCGGCGAGCACCATCGCCGCGAGCCGTCCCAGCCCGGCCAGCCGGCGCCGCTCCACCAGCACGCCGATCGCGCACAGCACGGCCGCGAACACCGGGAGCAGCCAGTACACCTCGACGGCCGAGGGCACCCACCGGCCCGACCACCCCAGCCCACGCGGCAGCACGAACCAGGCGAGCAGCGCCAGCAGGGCCAGCCCGACCGCCAGCCCGGTCCGCGGGGAACGCGCCAGGCCCCAGCACCAGACCACGATGGGCAGCACGCCGAACAGGCCGACGGGCGGCGCACCCCAGGGGAACGCGCCCAGCGCCACCCCGGCCACCACCAGGGCCACCCGCCACCAGCGCTCCACCACGTGCTCCACGCGGCTCATTGTGGTCGACCGGTCGACCCGCGGCCGACGCCGCTACCCGGCGGCCAGGTCGACGGTGGCCAGCGGCGTGAACCGGCCGGTGCTGAACAACGGCCAGCACCGGTGGCGCTGGATCTTGCCGCTCGGCGTCCTGGGCAGGCTGTTGCGTTCCAGGAACACGCACTCGTCCAGCGCGACCGCGCCCCTGGCCATGACCAGGCCGGCGGCCCGTTCGGCGAGCGCGCGGTAGTCGGCCGGGCCCCGGCGCAGCTCGACGAACAGGGTCAGCCGCAGTCCGCCGCCGTCGTAGTGGCCGACCAGGGCGGAACAACCGCGGCGCACCCCGTCCAGGCCGTCCACGGCGCTCTCGATCTCGCGGGCGTGCACCTTGCGGCCGGCCACCGAGAGCACGTCGTCCACCCGGCCCACCGGGTACAGGTGGCCGTCGCGGACAAAGCCGAGATCCCCGGTCAGCAGGGTGCCGTCGCGGAAGTGCTCGCGGGTGCGCCGTTCGTCACCCAGGTAGCCCTCGGCCAGGCTGGCGGACCGCACCTGGATCTCCCTCGGCGCGTCCGCGCTCATCCCCACCAGTTCGACCCCCCTGCCCGGCAGGCCGGCGCTGACCACCCGGGTCGCCGCCGGGTCGTCCGGCGCCACCTCGACCAGTTCCCCGTCGGCGAGCGCCACCGCGTCCAGCACCAGGTGGCGCGGTGCCTGCGCGGCCGGGGTCGCGGTCACCGCCAGGGTCGCCTCGGCCAGCCCGTAGGCCGGCGTGAACGCCTCCGCGCGCAGCCCGTGCGGGCCGAACGCGTCCACGGCCAGCCGCAGGGTGTCCCAGTCGACGCGCTCCGCGCCGAGGACGCACACCCTGGTGCGCAGTCCCCTGCCCAGGCGGGCGGACCGGCCAGCGCGGGCGCTCAGGTGCAGCGCGGTGTTGGTGCCCGCGGTCACGGTCGCGCCGAACTCGGCCAGGTCCCCGAACCAGGTCCTCGGCGAGAAGGTGAACCGCTCCGGTGTGGACAGCCACAGCTCGAAGTCGTGGGCCCACGGGGTGAGCAGGCAGCCGAACATGCCCATGTCGTGGGACAGGGGCAGCCACGAGGCGGTGACCTCGCCGCCCGGTCGCCCTTCCAGCACGCTCATCACCAGGTCGAGCTGGGCGGCGATCGCCCTCGGCGTCAGCGCGCACCCCTTGGGGGCGCTGGTGCTGCCCGAGGAGTACTGGACGAAGGCCAGCTCGTCGTCGCCTGGCGGCGACGGATCCACCCTCCCACTGTCCACAAAGGATTCCCAGCTGCGGACCGGCACGTGTTCTCCCAGGCTAGCCGGGAGCACGTCGAGCGTGCGCTGGTCGGTCAGGAAGAGGGTGGGCCCCAGCTGGGCGCAGATCCCGGTGAGCTGCCCGGCGTACTCGTCGCGGGCCAGGCCGCGCGCCGGAGCCGGCAGCGAGGCGAGCGCGCCACCGGCCAGCCAGACCGCGAGCACCCCGCGCACCGCGTGCGGGGTGTTGGTGAGCACGGCGGCGACACGGGTGCCGGACCGGACCCCGGCGCGGCGCAGGCCGGCGGTCATGGCCTGCGCGTCGCGGACCACCTGTCGCCACGGCGCGGAGTCGAAGCGGTCGCCGACCCAGCAGTGCAGTGCGGACCGGGCGGTGGCGGCCCGGTCGGTCAGCGCCTCCCACAGACCCGACGCACTGGCCGCGCCCGACAGCGGTGCTCCCAAAACCCCGTCTCCCTGCCCCTGGTCACCGGTTCGCCTGGTCGCCCGTGTCGAGGCCCCGGCCGCCGCGGTGGCCGCGCCCTGACCAGTCGGTCCCCCGCGGCGAACCCGTGTTCAGCGCGGCGCGCTGGCGAGCGCCTCGTTGCCCAGCCCGGCCAGGTCACCCAGCGTCCGCACGCCCGCGGCACGCGCCGGGTCGACCTCGATCCCGTGTTCCTCCTCAAGGGTGAACACGATCGTGGCGAGCTGGAGGCTGGACAGCCCCAGTTCGTCAATGCTGGTCTTCTTGTCCATGTTCGATTTTCTGGGCGACTTTCCGCGCATCTCGGCCCGGACCAGATCCGCGATTTCGTCGACCGTGATCATGCGACGCCACCTTTCGGTTTCGGCGATTGGGAAAATTCGCAGGAAGAACGTGCCCCGGATCCGACTGCACGATCAGGTCAGACGTTTCCCCATTCCTGGAGCCACTTCACCTCGCCCGAGTCCGCAGCCGAATCGGAGGCCGGGTGCCGCAACACTCGGCCGACGACGACAATACGCAACCGGGCCCCGACGACGAAAGCCGGTGGCGGCCGGTGCGGACAGCCGAGCAGGATTTGGACCAGGGTTGGGCACAAGCGCCCGGACCGGGCCCCGGTCGATTTTGTGCGCATCGCCAGAACAGCCCTGGTCGCCGGGATTTCCCCGCTCACGCGGGAGCAGTGGAAAACGGCGGTCGGACAGCTGGCGACGCGGGCCGGCGAACACCAGACAAAACCTGGCGGGCACTCGGTGATTCGGCCCCGAGCGCGGGTGCGGACGCGGACAGCGGGAGCGCGGCCAGGTGGGCTCGGTGCGGCGGAGGCGATGGCCGGCGCGGGGCCGGGCCGGCCACCGGCTGTCGTTCCCACTCGACCGGTCGGCAGCACCGGGCAGGCGCGGCCACACCGGTCGGGCATGCGTGACCTACTGCTCGGCCTGCTCCAGGTGATAGCCGCACCGCGGGCAGACCGGCTCGGCCACGGCTTGGTCAGTGGGCGCCTCGACCACCGCGACAGCGGCCGTGACCTGCTCAGACTCGTTCTCCGCCGCAGCTCGGCGGGCCCGCAGGGCGCGCAACTCGTCGCGCAGGCGGCGGACCGACATGCGGTTCCGCGCCGCGAGTTCGAGCCAGTGCCCCTGCTGTTCCGGCGGCAGCGCGGCGACCTCGGCGTGGTGGCTCCAGGACAGGTTCTCCCGACGTCGGGAGACCTCGAACCGCGACGCCACGTACGCCATGTTCATCAGGCTCTGAATGTCATAACCGGTGGTGCGCGACGCCCGGGTGTACTTCTCGCCGAACTTCGCGTTTCCGTAGTTCACCCAGTCCCCGATCCACCAGGCCGCGCCACGCCCAATAGACCCGAGCCGTTTACCCTGTTGTAACCAGTCGACCAGATCCATCTCGGCATGCGGTTCCCAGGCGACAGGACTGACCTTCGCCTGGCCACGGGTATCAGTACGTGACGTTCGCTGCTCGGGCACGGCCTCGACGCGCGTCGCCATGTACGCCACTCCCTTCCGTCCTTGCCCGGCGCACCCACATCACACCGATGACTTTGTGCGACCCGCCAGATTCAAGGCCTGGAGCATCCCCAGTTGTCGCACCCGGCGCACCGCGACGCCATCGGTTCACGCCGTCGGCACCCGCGGTACTGGCCGCGGCGGCCCGACCGGTTGACCAATGGCGGTCAGGGAAGGGTTTGGGGGTGGTCCGCACCGGATATCGGCTCTTCGCTCATCCGCGCGCACACCGGGAGAAGTACGCGGACACATGGTCTTTGGAGGATGAGAGTCGCCCCCTAGCCACCCAGTCGCGGTCCGAGAAATCACCAGGAGCAGTTTTCGCAGCCGACTGATGGAGTGTCAACCTTCCTCAGTCAGGTGACCCCAGATGGAGCAGGCGGCTTGCAACGAACGCACAGACGCCGTAGTTCTCCTTACCCACGGTAATTGCGGGCGGCAGCACATACCGGGCCCGTTCGCACCGCCGGGCCGCCGTCGCGCTACCCGGACCGCTCCGCGAGGTAGCGGCGGAAGGGGTCGATCCGGTCCGGCACCACCGTCCACCCGGCCATCCGGTCCACGACCTCGTCGAGGGGCAGGAACGCGTGCCAGCCCACCTCCTCGACCTGCGGGCGCACCGGGCCGGAGACCACGGTCTCGAACACGCCCTGCCACTCCGGGTACTCCCCGTCGAAGCGGTGGTGGAACAGGAACGTGGGCGTGGCCACCTGGGCTCCGAGTTCCTCGCCGGCCTCGCGCTCGGCCGCCTGCGCGTAGTCCTCGCCGAACGCGACCACGCCACCCACGAACACGTCGTGGTGGGCGGGCCACACCAGCTTGGTGGCGGTGCGTTGGTGCACGAACAGCCGGCCCCGCTGGTCCCAGCAGAGCACCAGGGCCACTCGGTGCCGGAGCCGCCGCCGGTACACCTCGCCCCGCGACTCCGGACCGATCACGTGGTCCGCGTCGTCGACGACGGTCACCACCTCGTCCACCGGTGAGGACACCACGCTCGCACTCCCCTTCCTGCCGCCCGTCACCACGATGGTCCGCTGTGGAGCGCGGTGCGGACAAGGCACGGCGGTGGCGGGTGTCTGGTCACCACGGCCACGAGCGCCCAGCACGCCCCCGCCGGCCACTCCTGTCCGGCACTGCCAGCAGGGCTGGTCAGGGCCGCGGCAGGGCGCGTTGCGCACCCGTGCACCGCGCTCCCGGCACCCGGACGAAAAGTGAACACACGTCACATTCAGGTGTTCCGGTCGGCCGGGATGGGTACAGGCACCACTCAGGACGTTGCCGAGCGAGAGGAGACGGTGTGGCGCACACGTGGGTTCAGGTGCTGGTCACCGTCCTGGTGAGCGCGGCCGCCCTGGCGGTGGCACTGGCCGTGGTCGCGTTCGTCAGGCGGCTGGTGACCAGGGTCGGCCGCCGGTCCGCCTGGCTGACCGAACTGGGCAGACACGCCTACCGCCCCACCCAGTGGATGGCCGGCCTGCTGGCCGTGCACGTGGCGCTGCTCGCGGTCAGCCCGTCGGGCGCCTGGCGCGGTCCCCTGGTGCACGTCCTGGGCCTGGCCCTGATCGCGGCCGGGGCGTGGCTGCTCGCCGCCCTGCTGATGGTGGTGGAGGACGCCGCGCTGACCCGGGTGCGCACCGATGTCCGGGACAACCGGCGGGCCCGCCGCGTGCACACCCAGGTCACCCTGGTTCGCCGGGTCACCGTGGCGATCATCGCGGTGGTTGCGGTGGGCGCGATGCTGATGACCTTCCCGGCCGCCAGGGCGGCCGGCACCAGCCTGCTCGCCTCGGCCGGCGTGGTCGGCGCGGTCGCCGCGCTGGCCGCCCAGTCGCTGCTGGGCAACGTCTTCGCCGGTCTGCAGATCGCCTTCAGCGACGCCATCCGGCTGGACGACGTCGTGGTGGTGGAGGGCGAGTGGGGCCGCATCGAGGACATCACCCTCACCTACCTGGTCATCCACCTGTGGGACGACCGCCGCCTGGTCCTGCCGACCTCCTACTTCATGTCCCACCCGTTCCAGAACTGGACCCGCACCGAGGCGGCCCTGCTGGGCACGGTGGAGATCGATCTGGACTGGACAGTGCCGGTGGAACCGCTGCGCGAGGAACTGCGGCGGATCCTGCGCGACACGGACCTGTGGGACGGGCGGGTGTGCGTGCTCCAGGTGACGGACGCGGTGCACACCATGGTGCGGCTGCGGGCCCTGGTCAGCGCGGCCGACGCGCCCACGCTGTGGGATCTGCGCTGCCTGGTGCGGGAGCGGTTGGTCGAGTGGGTGCAGTGCCACCAGCCCACCCCACTGCCCCGGCTCCGACTGGAGAACGTGGCCGCGCGCGCCCAGCAGTGGACGGCCGCGACCACGCAGCGCCAGCACACCGACCAGGACGCCCGGGTGTTCGGCGAGAGCGCCGACGGCGAGGAACGCGTACACCTGTTCAACGGCCCGCACGAGCCCTGATTCCGGTGCGCCCGGCCCACTCGGTCCCGGCGGAAACGGAACCGACGAGCGCGGGCGGCACAGCCGTTGCGCGGCACTCATCCCGGTTGTTCCGCGGTGGCGAATTCCGCCACGGTCCGCGGCGCGGGCGCACTACCGACCCGGTGGTGACCGCAATTCTGGTCGTCCGGACGAGCACCGGCACCGGGGTCAGTCGGCGGCGGGGAAATCCTCGGTTCAGCTCGCCGGATACCGCGCGTACCAGACCGGAGTGGTGGGCGGGAACGCGCCGAACTCGGCGAGCGCGTCATCGGCGAGCCGCTCGATGATGTCCCGGTGCTCCAACGCGTCCAGCCAGCTCTGCCGAATCGCGCCGACCCCGTGCAGCGCGCCGAGGATGTTGCCGCACACGGCGGCCGTGGAGTCGCTGTCGCCGGAGTGGTTGACCGACACGAGCAGCGCCTCGTTGGGGTCGTCCACGACCGTGGCCGCGTACACCGCGATGGCCAACGCGCTCTCCCCGACACCGCCGTGTCCCAGCTCGGCAACGCGTTCCGGGCTCGGCGCACCCCGCCTGGACAGATCGATCGCCTGCTCCAACGCGTTGACCTGCTCCTCGTGACCGTCCCATCCGGTCAGTTCGGCCACGGCCACGTCGAGCGCGTCCCGCAGGGCGGCACCGCGCAGCAACTGGTGCACCAGCACCGCGAGCGCGCCGGCCGACAGGTAGCCGCTGGGGTGCCCGTGGGTGAGCGCCGCGCTGATCGCGCCAACCCGGAACACCTCGGCCACGTCATCGGACCACAGCGCGGCCGGGGCCGAGCGCATCACCCCGCCACACCCCTTGGAGTCGTTCACCGGCTTGGCGAACGTCCCGGGCTGACCGGTCTTGCCGAACTGCTCAAGCGCGAAGAAACAGGTGGCACCGGGCGCCCGCCGGTGGTGCAGCCCCCGGTGGCTGACCAGTTCCCCGTCCGGAGCCTCCACAGTGGACTTCGGACCCCTGGCCCGCTCCCACGGGACGCCCTGGGTGTGCAGCCACCGCTGGTAGGCGTGCTGCAACACGTCCCGCAGCTCGGCCGCGCCGTGCAGCCGCTGCCGCACGTGCGCCCGGATCAGCCCCTCCAGGGTGAACAGCAGCATCTGCGTGTCGTCGGTGATCGTGCCCAACCCACCGTAGGCGGGCGCCAGGTCGGTCAGGCCGGCCGGGCCGTAGGTCTCCCGGACCACCGCCATGGTCTTGCCCTCGATCGGCGCGCCCAGCGCGTCACCCACCGCACCGGCGAGCAGGCACCCCCGCCACCGGGACACGAACTCGGGCGAGGCGATCAACCGGGAACTGGTGGGCGGCGCGGTGGGCGGCGGGCTCACCGGCGCGGTGGGCGGCGGGCTCACCGGCGCGGTGGTCGCCGGCACGCTCGCCTCCTGAGCAGTGGTCACCTGAGCGGTGGCCGCTGGAGTGGCGGTTGCCGGGGCTTCGGCGTGCTGGCCGGTGTCGGTGTTGGCCTGCGCGGCGGTCGTGGCCGCCGCCGGTGCGGCAGCGGCCTGCTCACCAGCCGGCTCGGGCGAGTGCTCCGGACCGGCCAACTGGGCCGCCCGCAGCCGGGGCGCCGGATCGCGCGCGAGGAACCTGCGGCCCTGTTCGTCAACGCCGATCAGGAGTTCGTACCGGTGCAGTGCGACGGGCACTGGCACGGCCGAGGGCTCACCGGTGTCGACCGACTCCCGCACCCGCAGCAGCCGCGCCAGCGTGTCCAGATCGTCCTCACCCAGCCAGAAATCACCAGCCATGCCCTGATCCGTTTCTTCTCCTGCCACGATCGACCGTCTCCCCTCAGGACCGCGGGTAGCGCCGCGTCCACATCTCCGCCTGCTCGGCCACGGTCAGCGGGCTGAACCTGTTGAAGTGCCAGAACGCGTCGCTGGCCACGTTCTCCACCAGGAAGCGCAGCTCCAACTGGTCGATCCAGTGGCTGGGCAGGCCGGGCACACCGTACTTGGCGCCCAGCAGGGCGCCGGTCACCGCTGCGGTCATCGCGCTGTTGCCGGAGTGGTTCACCGCCACCAGCAGCGCGGTCTCCGGCTCCGTCTCGAACCGGCTCGCCGCGTACAGGGCCCGGGTCAGCACCGACACGGCCGTGGCGCCGTCGCCCAGCGAGTCGAGCTGCGCCAGGGGGTGCACCTCCCGCTGCTCCCGGCGCACCCTGGCCTCCTGCAACGCCCGCCGGAACTCCGACCGCTCGGACTGGAAGTCGTTGTCCTGCCAGTACGAGTACTCCGGCTGGAGCAGCAGGTGCACCGGGCGGATGGTGTCCTCGGCCAGCATGCGCGAGAACATCAGCCCAGCCAGGGACATCGCCGCCCTCGTGGACGTGTTGTGACCGTGGGTCAACTGGGCCAGTTCCAGGGCCAGGGCCCTGGCGTGCTCCATGCCGTCGGCTCGATCGAGGCCGTGTGCGGCGGCGACCGCGGCGGGCAGCGCGCTCAGCAGGGCCGCCGCGCCCTGCGACTTGTTCACCCGGCGTTCCGGGGAACCGATCTCGCCGCGGCGGGCAAAGGAGCGGATGGTGCTCAGCGTGGTGAGGTCGGGGGAGCGCCGGTGCGCCAGTTCCGGCACCCGCACCAGCCAGCCGTCCGGCTCGGCCCGATCAGCGGCGAACCTGCCCCCGGCCTCCGACCACGGCACCCCCTGGGTGACCAGCCAGCGCTGGTAGGCGTGCTGGACCGCGAGCGGCGCGGAGGTGAGGTGGTGCTTGCCGGCGACCGGCTCGGCGCCTCGGATCAGTCCCTCGGTGCAGAACAGCAGCTGCTGGGTCAGCGCACTGATCTGTCCTGGCCGGTCGAAGGCGACGGCCAGCTCGGTGAGTCCGTGCGGACCGAACTTCTCCTGGATCGTCTCCCACGAGTCGAACTCCACGGCCGAACCCAGTGCGTCACCGAGGGCGAAGCCCACGTACGCGCCCACCACCCGGTGCCACGCCAGGTTGTGGTTCTCGTGGCTGTTGCGGGAGAACTTGCCGAAGTGCGGCGCACACGGGCGCGGGGTTCCGTCCTCCGCGTACCGCAGTTCCAGTCCGGCGCCGACCGGGTCGTCCGGCCACGTCGGCTCCGCCCCCTCCGGCAGCGTCTCGTTGCGCAGTTCCCACGCGCAGCCCCGGAGGTGGCGCAGGCACTCGTCCACGCTCAGCGGGTGTTGGTTCGCCCTGGCCTGTCCGGACGCGAAGCGCAGTCGGCGAACCAGTGCGTCCCGAGCCTGGTCGGCGTCGGCGAACCCGAAGTCGTCGACCACGCGGTCGATCTCCACCTGCACCGGTGGGCTGGTCTCGACCGGTTGTTCCCGGACCCAGCCGTACCCGGCCTCGTCGGCCGGTGCCGGATAGGCCTCCACATAGGACTGGAGTTCCGACACGACAAAGCTCTTGCTTGGCACCTGGCCGAGGTTGATGTCGAGCCGCACATCGGGCAGGGCGGCGATGACATCGCGAACCCGGACCCGGAACCAGGTCTCGCAGTCCGCCGGCAGCCGGCGGCGCGAGCTGAACACGTCCAACGCCCTGAGATCGGTGCCGGTCGGCGCGGTCCTGATGGTCCAGTCCCTGGTGGCCGGCACGTACACGTCGAGGTCGAGCATGCCCCAGATGAGCGTTTCCTCGGGATACCAACCACAGTTCTCGTAGTTGAGCAGCGCGTCCAGCGGCGTGTCCGGGATGGGGAAGCCCCGCCACAGCGGACCGATCCGGTAGTTCTCGTTGCGCCACCCACCGCCGGTGAGCTGGCCGGCCTGGTCGACCTCGCGCCAGCCGAACACGGCCTCGGACGGCACCCCGAGATGGGCGAACAGGTCCTCGTAGAACTCCGGGTCGACGACGGCGACGCCGCCGCCAGCCAGGTCCCTGGCGATCTCGTGGTCCGCTTCGGACGGTTCCGGCCAGGCCGGCATGGCCTGGAAGTCCGGGATCTCGGGCTTGTCCGACGCGGCCGAGTCCTGCCTGGGGATGTACAGCTCCGGCGGCCGGCCGTCCTCGGGCACCAGCACCGCCGGCGCCGGGAAGATCCCGGGTCCCGGCTTGCTCGGGTCCTCCGCGTCGAAGTAGCCGTAGGGGACGCACCAGCCCTGCAGCGTGAGCACCGTCCCCGGCTCAACACCGACCCGGTGCTTGCCGTGCCTGAGGTCCTCGCCGAACCTGCCGCGCAGCCACTCCTCGGCGGCCGCGATCGCCGCTTGCTTGTTCACCGTGAATGTCCTCTTCCGTCAACCACAGTCACGCGGCGGGCTGGTAGGAGAGCAGTTCCAGTTGCACGGCGTCGGGCCTGAGCCGGGCAAGCGTACCGGTCTGCGGGTCGATGAACGCGACGCCGAAGCTGTCCTTGACCACCGTCACCACGTGGCCGGGCCGCATGCCGTTCTTCTCCGCCCCGTACCTGAAGCCGAGCACCGCGCGCGAGCCGTCCGGGCGGTCCCGCATGATCCGGATGACCTCGTCGAAGTCCCGGTGCTCGGTGCGTTCCCCGCCGAGGTGCTGCTGCACGTAGTCGAGCGTGCCCTCCTTGTCCACCCGTTCCGGGGCCAGCGGTTCCGCCTCCACGTCCTCCCCGGCCAGCCGGCGTTCGTAGGTGACCACGCACCGCGTGCAGTTGGTGTGGTAGCCCTCCTGGTAGGCGTCCTCTCCGTCCACATTGTCCCCGTTCACCCTGCGCAGCTCCGGGTACTTCTCCAGCAGCAGGCGCACGTGCGTCTCGGGATCGTCCATCGCGGCCTCGGCGTGGATCGCCGGTTCGGCTGGCGGGTTGGTCGACCTGCAGATGCTGGACCACTCCGACTCCGGAACCTGCCCGACCTCGCGATCGGGCTCGGCGGACACCGACTCGGCCGCTGTCTCCGGCTGGTCCGGTTGGTTCGCCACCACCGGAGAACCGACGCCGTGTCCAACGTCACCACCGTGGTCGCCGCCCTGGTCCCCGCCGCCCTGGTCGCTGCTGGCCGACACCGGCCCGCCCAGCCGTGACGGGTCAATGCCCGAGGAACTCCGTCCGCCGCGCTGGGCGGCCATCTCCGCCTTCAGCGCGTCCAGTTCCTTGAGCACCCTGGCCTCGACCGCCGTGCGCTCCCGCCGCTCCGCGATCCGCTCCCGCGCCTGGTCGGGGGCCAGGTAGTGGGGTGAGTCAGGGGTGATCTCCTCGGCTTCGATGTGCCGTTCGAGCTTTGGCCTGCCGAACGGGTCGCGCACTTCGACGATCTCGTTGCGGCGCACCAACAGCTGCGTGCCGGGCGCGTGCAGCACCTCCCGCTCGGCGCGGGAACTCGCGATGCCGGAGATGTTGCGCCCCGTCTTGGACGCGATCGTCAGCTTGATGTCGTAGTTCGGCTGCTTGAAGGCGCTGTCCCGGTTCTTGTCGTCCACATAGGAGCTGCTGGTGAACTGCGTCTCCACGACCACCTGGCCGACCTGGTAGTGCGCGGCGGCGAACTCGGCGGCCTTGCCGGTGAGGCCCATGCGCCGGACCACCTCACCCCGGTGCACGGGCATGTGCTTCAGCCCGGAGGCGACCGCGCTCGCGTGGTGCCGGTAGATGTCCAGGTTCGTGCCCTCGCGCAGCGCCTTGTTCACCTTCTCGTACATCCCGTGGCGGGTGTAGGCGTGCACGGCGAACAGCTCGTCGCGGGGCACGTTGGCGAACTCCGGCTGCGCCAGCTTCTCCGCCGCGATGTGATCCATCAGGCCGACCACGTCCCGGTCCGCGCGGAGCACGGCGAAGTCCTCGGCCGTGGCCTGGTGGTTGGGGTTGCCGAGGTAGGGCTCGTCCTGGAGGAGCGGCTCGGCCTCGACCCTCGGCCGCTGCCCCGGTGCCGGCTGCTCGGCCGCGACGGGCTGGACGGGGTCCGGCTGGTGCTGCGGCGCGGGCGCGGTGTCGTGGTCCGGCCGCGGGTGCACCGGGGTTGGCGTGTCCGCCGCCGGCTGACTCTGCTTCGGTGCCTGCTCGGGCGAGTCGGAAACCGGTGGCCGTGCAGTGTCCGGAGTGGACAGCGGGCCGGGTTGCCCACCAGGGTGCTGCCCGGGGTGCGGGCCAGCGGGTGGCCGGGCCTGGGTCGGTGGTGCTGCTGGCCGCACCTGGTCCGGCCCGGGCTGCCCGGGGTGCGGCCGCACGGCCTGCGGGCCACCGGGACGAGCGGCCGGGTGCGGGGTGGGCGGGCCGGCCAGCGGCGGCCGGCGTTGGACCGGCGGAAGTGCGTTGCCAGCGGGTTGCCCGTGGTGCGGGCGCTGCACGGGCACGCCCCCTGGCGCCCGGCCCGGTCCTGGCTGGGGATGCGGTGGCGGTGCCATGCCGGCGCGCGGCGGCACCGGCCCCCACGGACCGGCCGGTCCCGGCTGGTAGGGCCCCTGCTGCCAGGGCACGTTCCCGGCGTGCGGCTGGCCGGGCATGGGCCCGCGCGGTGGCTGGCCGTGCGGTCGGTAACCCTGTGGCGGGTGACCCGGGTGCGGCTGGCCGCCGGGCCCCGGCTGTCCGGGACGAGCTGCCGGCGGCCACGCCTGGCCCGGTCCGGTTGGGCGCGCGGGCGGCGTGACGGGGTGGCCGCCAGGGCCTGGTCGGCCTGGCTGCCCCGGGTGCCGTGCCGGCCCGGACTGCTGCTGCGGCAGTGGGCCGCCGGCGCGCGGCACCTGGTTCGCCGGACGAGGTCCTGGCCCGGTCGGTCCGCCAGGCGGCACCGCCCCGGGTTGCGGCGACCGGCCACCAGGCCCGGTCCTCGGTGGCACGCCGGCTCCGCCGAACGGTCCGGCCTGCCGCGGTGGCATCCCCGCCCCGGCCGGACCCTGCTGCCAGCCAGGACCGAAGTCCTCGCCCCGCCCGCGCGGCACGCCCGCGCCAGGGGCGGTACCCGGTCCACCCGGTGCCAGTGGGACACCTGGCCCGCCCGAACCCTGGGTCTGGGTCGCGGAAGCGGATGCGCCGGCAGGCCCGAAATCAGCGGGAGCGGTGCCCGTCGGCCCGAAGTCAGTCGGTGCGGAGCCCCGTGGGCCGAAGTCCACAGTGGACCCAGCAGGGCCGGAGCCGGCAGGACCGAAACTGGCAGGCGCGGACCCGGCCGGCCCGAAGGCGGGCGCGCCTGAACCGGTCGGCCCGAAGTCGACCGGCGGGGACCCCGTCGGGCCGAAACCACCCGGTGCCGGGCTGATCGGCGCAGGCCCGGTCGGCCGGCCAGCCGGCTGCCGTTGGCCGGCATCGGTCGGTCCGGTTCCGGCGGGGCCGGGATCAACCGACCCCCGGGGACCGAAGCCGTCCGATGCCGAGCCCGCCGGGCCGAACTCACCTGGAGCCGACCCCCGGGGACCGAAGCCGTTCGGCGTCGAGCCAACCGGACCGAAATCGGCCGGTGCCGACCCCCGGGGACCGAAATCCGCCGCCCCTGATCCCATCGGCCCGAATGCAGCCGGTGCCGAACCCATCGGGCCGAAGCCGCCCGGCTGGCCACCGGGTGGGCGCTGTCCGGTGCCCCCGGGCATGCCCTGCCCGGGGGCGTAGCCGTACCCGGCAGCGGCACTGCCGTAGCCGCCCGAGGACCCACTCGACGAGCCACCACTCGCGCTGCCGTAGCCACCCGAGGCACTGGCCGCACTGCCAAAGCCCCCCGAGGACGCCCGACCGTCGGCCGGCGTGGCGCCGGTGGTGGAGCCACCGGTCGGCGTGCCGGTCCCGCCGGGGCCACCGGCAGCCGATCCGGACGACACCGCGGCCCCGGATGACCCGCTGCCACCGCTCGCGCTGCCGTAGCCGCCCGAACTCGACGGAGCCGGGCCGGTGACGGTCGATCCACCGCCACCCGTTGTCGGGCTGCTGGCCACCGCCCCGCCACTGCTGCTCGGCGCGCCACCGGCGGGGGTGGCCGCCCCACCGCTCTGCTGCGCCGCCGGCGCGCCCGGTGCGGCTGATGCGGCCGGTGCGTCCTGGCCGGTGCCGCCGACGCCGGCCGGGGTGCCACTCGCGACCGGAGTGGCGGATGCCGGCGCGTGGCCGGCGGTCGGCGCGGGAGCGTCCAGTGGCGGCGCCACTGCGGCCTGGTGGGTGCCACCGGCCGGCTGACCGTCCACACGCGACGCGCTCACGTCCGCGACCATTCCGGAACCGGCCGGCGCGGCCGAGGCCGGCCCGGAGTCGATCGGCGCTGCGACAGTTGGCGCTGAAGCAGTGGGCGCGGACCCGGCGGCGGCTGGCGTGGCAGGCGCCGGTCGCGTGGCCGACCCGCTGTCGGTGTCAACCGCGGCCGAAGCGCGCGCGCCCACGTCGTGCCCGGGCGCCGGGGTGGCCGCCTCGCCACCGGCGAGATCCGGAGTGCCGCTGGTCCGGTGCGCCAGGGGAGTTGTCGGTGGAGTTGCCGGCGACGACGCCCGGTCCGGACCGCCGTCCGGCAGATCCATGTCCGGCATGTCGATGTCGCCGACACCGGCCAGGCCGGCCCTGTGGTGCTCCCGGCCGGCGGACACGCCGGTGCGCACGGAGTCCCCGGCCGCGCCGAGCAGCGCGTCACCGAGGTCGAACTCCTCGCCGTTGCCGGTGACCACGGCGGTCAGCCCGTCGGTGGCCACGCCCTCGACCAGGCCCTTGACCCCCTCGGTGACGCCCACCGCGACCGGGTTGGCCGAACCGCCGAGCCTGACCTTGCCGAGCAGGCCGCCAGCGGCCTCGCCGATGGCACCGCCCACCGCGCCGCCGACCGCGGCCTCACCGGTCTTGGCCCAGTCGATGCCGTCCCGGCTGCCCTTGGCCACCTGCACGCCCTGCACGGCCAGGTCGGTGGCGACCTCGATGGCCATCTCCTTGAGGGCGGCCAGGAAGATCCGCTTGATCGCCTGCAGCAGCACCCGCAGCACGACCTGCACGGTGACCCGGGTCGCGGCGATCTCGGCCGGTGCCGCAGCAGCCGCCGCGCCGAAGGTGAAGAACGACGCCACCGCGGTCGCCGCCAGTTCGATGGCCAGCGCGATCAGCGCGGCGATGATGGCCAGCTTGGCGTACTCGATCTCGGTGGCGCACTCGTCGCACGCCTTGGCCATGTTGTCGGCGTACTCGGCCAACTTGTCGAACACGGCCTGGTCACCGGAGCTGAGCTGGTCCCAGTAGGCGCGGAAGCTGTCGGCCGCCTCGCCGCTCATGGTGCCGAGCACCCGCTCGGCGACCTGGTCGGCGTCCGCGCCGACCTGCCTCATCTCGGTGGCGGCCTGCTGCCACGCGTCCCGCAGCCGCCACATCGCGTCCTCATCGCCCTGTGGCCACTTCTCCCCCACCACGATCGGCAGCAGCCACTGCACCGGCTCCGGACACTGGATGCTCACCCTACGTCCGCCCCTGTTCTCGAATTCCCGTCCGGCACCTGCTCACAGCAGGTCGCGCTGGTGGTCGAAACCCCGCTGCTGGTCCTGCTCGACCTGCTCGTACTGCTGGGCCATCCCGACCAGTTGGTTCCTGACCTCGACCAGCCCGCTGGCCAGGTCGGTGAACGCCCGCACCATCTGCTCGACGCCGGGCAGGTACTCGGCGGCGAACTCCTGGCCGGTGTCGTCATCGCCCCAGCAGGGGCCCTCGGCGTTGAGCGCGTTGACCAGCCGGTCGCGCACGTCGATGACGGCGTCGCCCTGGGTGGCGAACCCGGCGGACTCGGCGGTCAGGCTCGCCGGGTCGACCTCGTAGCCGTTGGTCACCGGGGGCGCTCCTCCAGGAACGAACCCTGGTCGTAGTCCTCGTCATCGCGCGGCGACCGGTGGCCGGCTGGCTGACCGGCGGCGGGCGTGGCCACCTCGGGCACGGTTGGCAGATCGGGCAGGTTCGGGGCGCCCGGCACGAGGTCGGCCAGTTTGGGTGCGTTGCCCCGCATGGACTCGCCGATCTCGGCGGCCTGGCCGCGAACCTGGCTGGCGGCCTGGCGCAGCACCGACGTCAGCGTCTCGGCGAGCCGGACCGGGGTGTACTCGCTGAACACGTCGCGGGTGAACTCGATCTTGCTGGCCACTCCGCTGGCGTCCACCGTGACGGTGATCACCCGATCGGGAGAGCTGGCCTGGCCGCTGAGTTCGGCGATCCGCTTGCGCGCCTCGCCGAGCCGGTCCATCTGCTGCTGGTACTCGGCGAGCAACTGCTGAACGGTGGCGCGCATGGCGGCGTTGCGGTCGCTGCCGTGTGGGCGTGACTGAGTCATGATGATCTTCCCCCCTTCCGGGGGAGAATATCAACAGCCCGCGAGCCCCCGGTAACAGCGGGTCAGCGGTTTCGCGCCCGGTCGTGCCTGGCGACTCGCCCGGGGCGCGCGGTGGGCCGGCGGAACCGGCACCGGGCCGGAAAGCACCTCGATCGTTGTGGGGTTGATCCGGTCGTCCCTAGAATCACCAACGCGTTCACGGCATCCGCGCGCGAATGACGCGGTCGAACTCGTCGCGGGTGACCACGCGTTCGTGATGGTGTTGCCAGCTCGGCGAGTTCGCGATCACCCCTGCTGGCTCACCCGGAGGTAGCGAATGCGCGCTCGACGACTCCGCCGCGCCTTCCTCGCCACACTCACCGCCGCGCTGGTGGGCTCGGTCGCGCCCGCCGCCGCGGCCACCCCGACCGCCGCTCCCGCCGCCGGCCAGGCGGCCGCCACCGCCAGTGCGGCACCGCTGGCCACCTGGAACCCGCCGGGTTCCCTGGTGACCCCGCTCAACCAGGTCTGGCAGCACGTGGAATCCACCTACCCCAACCTCTACGGCTTCCGCAACTACGGTTGGGACCAGGTGATGGCCAACAGGGGCAGCATCAACTACTGCGTGCGCTGGGACTCCAGCGCGCCGGTCTCCGCCGCGCTGCGCGACCAGATCCACGCGACCCTGGCCAGGCAGTTCGCCAAGTGGGTGGCGGCGATGACCGAGAACGGCCAGGGATACGACTCCTGGCCCTACCCCAGCGTGCCGGTCAGGGTGGTCGGCTGGGCGGTGCGGGACCGCAACACTCTGCAGTGGACGGACAACTCCGTTGACATCTACGTCAACGACATCAACGAGAACGCGCCCCAGTGCGCACCCAAGTGCGGCCGGTTCTTCCACCAGGACGGCAACTACTCGCAGTGCCCCGGCGGCGCGGCGCGGCACTACGACATGTCGCTGTGGCTGACCGCCGGGTTCGGCGGCGGTGCCGGTGGTGACTGGGGCCAGCGCGTCGGCAGCGAGTACTACGTCGGCGCGCTCAACAGTGACAACGTCCACATCCTGCTGCACGAGATGGGGCATTCGTTCGGACTGGACGACTTCTACGACTGGACCCCGACCGGTGTGGGCGGGTTCCTCATGAAGGCGGGCAGCGCCACCCAGATCACCGAGTTCGACAAGTGGATGTTCCGAGACTGGTGGCGCCACCTCAAGAGCCGCTACGGCTACTGATCGCCGGTCGCCGTGCCGGCGGGCGGCGCATGGTGCGGACCACCACGCTCCGGAAGTTGCGCAACACCTGCTCGTCGTTGTCGGTGCGGTGGGCCAGGTGGATGTTGACGGTGGGCGGGTTCGGTGCGAGATCGACGACGCGCACGCCGTCCCGGCGGAACCGCCGCATGCTCTGCGGCCCCACGGCGATGCCCAGCCCGCAGGCGACCAGACCGAGCATGGTGTGCAGCCCGCCCGTCTCCAGGACCTCCCCCGGCTCGACACCGGCGGCCCGGCACATGGCCACGGCGGCGTCCACGGCGGCCGGCTCGGCCTGCCGCGAGTGCAGGATCAGCCGCTGTCCGGCCAACGCGGTGATGTCCAGCGGCTGCCGGTCGGCCAGTTCGTGGTCGGCCGGCACCGCGGCGACGAGGAGTTCCCTGGTCAGCGGGATCGCGGTGAGCCGCGCGCTGGCCGGAGCGGGCACCGGCCCGCAGACGAATCCGGCGTCGATGTGCCCCTCGACCAGTGCCTCCATCTGGGCGGTGCTGGGCATTTCCCGGGGGTCCAGGTGGACGTCGGGGTACTGGCGGCGGAACGCGGAGAGTGCTTCGGGCAGCACCCCGCTCAACGCGGTGCCCAGGAAGCCGATGGCCAGCCGGCCGGTCTCGCCGCGCCCGGCACTGGCCGCTTCCAGCGCGGCGAGGTCGAGGTTGCGCAGCACCTCCTCGGCGCGCCGCAGGAACGCCCGGCCCGCGGCGGTGGGGTGCACGCCGTGCCCGGTGCGGTCGAAGAGCCGCACGCCCAACTCGGTCTCCAGGTTCTTGATCTGCTGGGACAGCGGCGGCTGCGCGATGCCGAGCGCGGCGGCGGCCCTGCCGAAGTGCGCGTGTTCGGCCAGGGTCAGCGCGTAGCGCAGGTGTCGAAGCTCCACCAGCCCACGTTATCCATTTCCACGTATGACGTCATTCAGCGCGATATATGAGAAATGACAACGCGGCGGTGGTGGACGTCTACTGTCGGGCGTGACCAACGCGATCTCGACAACCAACACCGACACCGGGCTCGGCCCGTGGGAGCACCAGCACACCGAGGTGGACGGGGTGCGGCTGCACCACGTGCGCGCGGGCACCGGCGGCGACCCGGTCGTGCTGCTGCACGGCTGGCCGCAGACCTGGTACTCGTGGCGCCGGGTGATCCCCCGGCTGGCCCCGCACCACCAGGTGCTCGCGGTGGACCTGCCCGGGCTGGGCGACTCCGGCTTCCTGCCCGAGGGCCACAACGTCCGGGCCGCCGCAGCCCTGCTGGACCGCTGGTGCGCGGCGCTCGGCATCGACCGGGTGACCGTGGTCGGCCACGACCTGGGCGCGCCCACCGCCTACGCCTGGGCGGCGCGCAACCCGGAGCGGGTGCGCCGGCTGGCCGTGCTGGACGTCCCGTTGCAGGGTTTCGGCCTCACCGAGTTCGCCGCGCGGGCCGGGCTGTGGCACTTCGGGTTCTTCGCGGTCCCCGGCCTGGCCGAGTCACTGGCCGCCGGTCGGGAGCGCGTCCTGCTGGAGCACTTCTACGGCCACACCAGGCAGCCCAACGCGATCACACCGTCCGATGTGGACGAGTACCTGCGCGCGTACCAGCAGCCGAGGCGCCTGGCCGCTGGCTTCGAGTACTACCGCGCCCTGCCCACCGACGCGGTGACCTTCGCCGAGTGGGCCAGGACGCCGCTGGCCGCGCCGGTGCTGACCCTCGGCGGGCAGCACTCGGGAAACCTGGTGCCGTTCCACAGCTTCCGCCAGGTCGCCACCGACGTGCGCAACGCGGTGATCCCGGACAGCGGGCACTTCCTGCCGGAGGAGCAGCCGGAGCTGGTGGCCGCCCGGCTGCTGGAGTTCCTCTCGGAGGGCATGGAAAGCATGGAAAGCACGGCACGCACGGCTGTGGCGGACATCCACGGGTGAGGCGTTGGCCTGCCCGGCACGGCCACCCGCGCCGGGCACCGGAACCGGGCAGAACGCGAAGCCCGCCGCGGTCAGGGTTCTGGGTCCGGCGTGACCGAGGTGGTCTACGAGCGGGGCTTCAGCGAGACCACGGGGACGTTCCTGGCGATCGGCGTCCTGGTGTGCGTGGTGCTGGCCGTGAGCAGCGTGACCCTGTACGTCCGCGTCAGGCGCCGCGGCTGACGGGACCAGGCCGCGGGTCGGGGCCCAGGTCGAACAGGCGGGCGGCGTTGTCGTGGCAGACCGCGCGCAGCCAGGCCGGGCCAAGACCGGTGCGCGCCAACGCCCTGAGCGCGTCCACATAGGAGTACGGGATGTTGGGGAAGTCGGTGCCCAGCAGGATCCGGTCGCCCAGGTCGGCCAGCCGGGGCAGGGCATCGGCCGGGAACGGCGCGGTCTCCTCGATGAACGGGGTGAACACCATGGTGGTGTCCAGCATGACCCGGTCGTGGCGCTCGGCCAGGTCGAGGAACTCGTGGTACTCCGGCATGCCGAGGTGCGCGACGACCAGCCGCAGCCGCGGGTGCCTGGCGAGCACCCGGGCCACGGGGTCGGGTCCGGTGTGCGCGCCGGGCACCGGACCCGACCCGCAGTGCGTCACCACCGGCACCCCGGTCTCGGCCAGCAGCCCCCACACCGGGTCCAGCACCGGGTCGGTGGGGTCGTACCCGCCGACCTGGAGGTGGCTCTTGAACACGCGCGCGCCCTGCTCCAGCGCGCGGCGCACGTCGTCGGGCGCGCTCGGCTCGGCGAAGAACGTGGCCGTGTGCAGGCAGTCCGGGGTGCGCGCGGCGAAGTCGGCCGCCCAGTCGTTGAGCCAGCGCGCCATGCCCGGCTTGTGCGGGTAGAGCATGGCGGTGAACGCGCGCACCCCGAAGCCGCGCAGCAGGTCCACGCGCCGCTGCTCCTGCTGCCGGTAGGTGATCGGCCAGCTCCGCCCGATCAGCGGCCCGGCCCTGTCGAAGTAGGCCCACACCTTGGCCAGCACCCGCTGCGGCATGAAGTGCGTGTGCACGTCGACGAGGTGGGTCAACCCCACCGACCGCCGGAACGCGGCGACCTCGGCGCGCTCGTGCTCGGCCCGCTCGTGCTCGGCGCGCTCGCGCTCGGCCGATGACGGCGCCTGGTCGGACACCGGGTTCGCGGCAGCGGTCCCGGCCCGCCCACGCTGATCCTGCCCGATCTGGTCGGCCATCCCGACCCCCTCCACCTCGTCGCGGTCAGCCAGGCGGGACGACGGTACCCGGGGGACGCGCCGCGGTGGCGGGACCGGTGGCGCCGCCCCACGGCACCACCGGCGCTCCACTGGACCGGCGGCCAGCGCCGGTATCGGGCGCCCCTACTTGGCGACCAACTCGGCGGTCTCGGCGAGCAGTTCGCGCTGCCGGAACCGGTCCCCGGCGAACGGCATGGCGACGATCCGGCCGACACCGGCCTCGGCCAGCTCGGCGAACCGCTCCGCGGCCTGCGCCGGGCTGCCGGTGACCAGCGACCGCCTGGCCTGGTCCTCGCTCATGCCGTAGTCGGTCAGCGCCCGCACCTGCGCGTCAACCAGCGACGGGTCGAGGTCGCCGAGGCCCACGCTCACGTTCACCGTCACACCGGGTGTCGGGCGCCCGAACCCGGCGGCCAGTTCGGTGAGTTCCCGCACGCCCTCGGCGATCTGGTCGGGCGAGGAGAACGCCGGGTACCACTCGTCGCCGTACCGCGCCACCCGGCGCAGTGCCGCCCCCGAACCGGCGATCAGCACCGGCGGCATGGGCGCCCCCGGGCTGAGCGTGACCTGCTCGTCGTGCACGGCGGTGGGTTCACCCGCCACCAGTCCCGGCAGCACCGCCAGTGCGGCGTCGGTGCGCCGGCCCCGCTCCCGGTAGGGCACGCCCACGGCGCGCCAGGCCGCGTCGCCGTGCACCGAGCCGCCGGTGCCGATGCCCAGCAGCACCCGGTTGCCGGACAGCTGCTGCAGGGTGGCCACCTGCTTGGCCGCCCACGCCACCGGCCGCAGCGCCAGGACCAGCACGCCGAAGCCGATCCTGATCCGCTCGGTGACGGCCGCCGCGGTGGCCAGCACCAGCGTGCTGTCCAGGAACGGGCGCACCGGGATCAGGTGGTCGCCCACCCAGACCGACTCCAGCCCGACCTCCTCGGCGTGCCGAGCGTGCTCGGCGACGCTCCCCGGCACGCCCGCGCCGAACGAGGGCAGCACCACGCCCACCCGCAACCCGGTCATCACCGCACCTCCAACAGGGTCTTGCCGATGGTCTGCCGCGACTGCACGGCCGCGTGCGCGTCCGCCGCCCGGTCCAGTGCGAACCGCTGTCCGATCACCGGCCGCAACTGCCCGGCAGCCGCCTTGGCCAGCACCTCCTCGACGAACCCGCGCATCTGCTCCGGCGTGGCCGACGCGCGGACCAGCCGCACGCCCCGCTCGGCCGCGGTCCGCTCGGGGATGTCCGCCCACTCGCCGCTGGCCAGCCCGTAGCTGAGCATCCGACCGCCCCGGTCGAGCAGGTCGAATGCGGTGCGACCGACGGCACCGCCCACCCCGTCGAAGACCACGTCGACCCCGCCCACCGCGGCCCGCACCCGGTCCGGCCAGTCCGGCTGCCGGTAGTCGATCGCCACCTCGGCGCCCAGCTGCTCGGCCAGCCTGGTCTTGGCCGCGCCGCCGGCCAGCGCCACCACCCGGGCACCGGCCGCCGCGGCGAGCTGCACCAGCAGCGTGCCGACGCCGCCCGCCGCCGCCTCCACCAGCACGCGGTCCCCCTCGGCCACCTCGGCCGCGCCGAGCTGCATGGCGGCCGTGCGCCCGTCGGCGAGCAGCGCCACCGCGTCGTCGAGCGCCACGGCGTCGGGCACCCGGACGAGCCCGGCGGCGTCCACGGCGACCAGTTCGGCGTAGGCGCCAGAGCCACCGGTGGAGCTGACCACCCGCGCGCCGACCAGGCCGGGGTCGACGTCGGCACCGACCGCGCTGACCACACCACCGACGCCGTTGCCCGGGATCAGCGGTGGCCGCCGAGGGAACGGCCCGAAACCGCTGGCCCGGAACATGGTCTCGACGAAGGTGATGTTGACGTACTCGACCTCGACCAACACCTGCCCCGGGCCGGCCACCGGGTCTGGCGCGTCCCCGGCCACGAGCACCTCCGGCCCACCGAACTCCCGCAACCACACCGCACGCATCGCATCCCTCTTCCTCGCGAACCCTGGCCGGACCCATCCTGCGATCTCCACCGCACTGGAGGTCAAGGGGTCGGCCCTGGCGGTGTGGCCGCTGGGCAGAGCGACCTGCCGGGGGTCGGCGGCAGATCCCGACCGCGCCTGCCGGTGGCGGTGGAGATCGCGGTCGCCTCGGCACGGGAACCGGCCGGGTCAACGTCCGGCCGGCACCGGGCCGATTTGGGTAGCCCAGACCGGTGGTCTAGTCCATTTATCTCGCCAACTTCGTTGACAGCACACCGGTTCGCTGCCAAAGATGCTGATCAGCAGGACAGCACGCCGGACCCGGAACCGCTTCGTTCGAAAGGCAGCACCATGACCTCGCCGAAGACCCGGCCCACCGCTTCCGTCACGGCCGACCTGGGAGAGGCCGTGCACCGCTGCCTCATCCTGGGTTGGGACGCCCCCGTGGTCACCGACGAACTCCGCCGACGGGTCGACAACGGCCTCGGCGGCGTCATCCTGCACACCCGCAACGTCACCGACACCGCCCAACTGCGCGCGCTCACCGACGAACTGCGGGCGCTGCGGTCGGACTTCCTGGTCGCCATCGACCAGGAGGGTGGGCGCATCGGCCACCTGGAACGCGCCCAGGTACCGGCCAGCCCCGCCCACTGGGCGCTCGGCGTCGCCGACGACCCCGAACTCACCGCCCGGGTGGCCCGGACCCTGGCCGGTCACCTGGCCGCGCTGGGCATCATGGTCAGCTACGCGCCGGTGGCCGACGTCCAGCGCGAGGACGCCAACCCGATCATCCGGACCCGGTCCTTCGGCGCCGACCCGGAACTGGTGAGCCGGCATGTGGCCGCCTGGGTCGAGGGCACCCTCGCGGCCGGTGTCGCCCCGTGCGCCAAGCACTTCCCCGGCCACGGTTCCACCACTGTGGACAGCCACCTGGGGGTCGCCGTGGACACCCGCGATCTCGCCACGCTCAGCGAGGTCGACCTGGCACCGTTCCGCGCCGCGATCGCCGCGGGCGTGCCGCAGATCATGACCGCCCACGTCAGCTTCCCCGAACTCGACGAGCTGCCCGCGACGCTGAGCCGACGCGTGCTCGTCGACGTGCTGCGCGCCGAACTGGGCTTCACCGGCGTGATCGTCACCGACGCGCTGGAGATGAAGGCCATCGCCGACCGCTACGGCGAGGCGGCCGGCGCGTGGATGGCCTTCGCCGCCGGCGCCGACCAGCTCATCATCGCCGAGCCCGATGACGGCCTGCACGAGCGCTGCGTGGCCGCGGTGGTCCAGGCGGTGGCCGACGGCGCACTGGCCGAGGAGCGGGTGTTCGAGGCGGCACAGCGGGTGGCCGCGCTGGCGGCGCGGTTCGCCCAGCCACCGGCGTCAACGTCCACTGTGGACGATGAGCGGCACGAGCCAGGGCTGGCCGCGGCCCGGCGCGCGGTGCGGCGCACTCCGCTGCCGGCCCCGCTGCGCGCACCGTTCGTCGTCGACCTCTACCGCGCGCCTCGGCCGGCGCTGGAGTGGGACGGGTCCGATCTGGTCACCCACGTGCGGGCACTGGACCCCGACGCCGACGGCGTCGGGATCACGGCGGGCCCGGTGGACGTGGCCGGTCTGCTGGCCAGGGCGGCGAACCGGCCGCTGGTGATCGCGACCGAGGACGCGAACCTGCACGACTGGCAGCGCCAGGCACGGGACGCGCTGCTGGCCGGGCGGCCGGACGCGCGCCTGGTCGAGACCGGCCTGCCCGACTCGGCGGCGACCGCGACCAGCACGGACGCCGCGGACACCCCGGCACCGGCGCTGATCCGCGCCTACGGCCGGGGCCACGCCAGCCTGCGGGCCACGGCCGAGGCCGTTGTCGGCCGCTGAGGACGTGACCGGGCGGCCCGAACCGGTCGGGCCGCCCGCTCGTCTCACCCCTTGACCGCGCCGGCCGTACCGGCGACCAGATGTCGTTGCACCAACAGGAAGAAGACCAGCACCGGGATGGTCATGATGGTCGAGCCGGCCATGATCGCGCCCCAGTCGTTCTGGTCCACCTTCATGAACACCAGCAGCGACATCGGCAGCGTCTGCTGCTCCGGCGCGGAGATGATCAGCGTCTTGGCGAACAGGAAGTCGTTCCACGCGTTGATGAACGAGAACACGCTGGTGGCCACCAGACCAGGGGCCACCAGCGGGAAGAGGATCCTGGTCAGGAACTGCCACCGGGACGCGCCGTCCAGGTAGGCCGCCTCCTCCAGTTCCTCGGGCACCACCCGGACGAAACCCCGCAGCATCCAGATGGTGAACGGCAGCCCGAGTCCCAGGTGGACCAGCACCAGGGCGCCGAGCTGGTTCAGCCCCAGCGGCGGTACGGCGTCGCCCAGGTTGCGGATGAGGAAGAACAGCGGGATCGTCAGCGACTCCACCGGGATCATCTGCGCCACCAGCAGCGCGACCAGCAGTGCGCCGCGCAGCCGGAACCGGAACCTGGTCAGCGCGGTGGCCGCCAGGAACGCGCAGCCGGCCGACAGCACGACCACCACCACGGCCACGATCACGCTGTTGAGGAAGTAGCGGCCGAAGTCGTTGACGCTGAACAGCCGCTGGAACGAGTCGAGCGCCGGACGCAGCGTCCAGGGCCGGGGGTTCAGCGACTGCACCTCGCCCTCGGGCTTCACCGCGGACAGCACCATCCAGTAGAGCGGGAACGCGATCACCGCCGCGCAGACCAGTCCCAGCACGTCCGCGCGGGCACTGCCGCGCCGCCGGCGTCGACGGCGGGGCGGCTGCCCACCGCTGGGGCGTGCCACGCCGAGCGCCGGCGCGGGTGCCGCCGGAGTGTCCACAGTGCTCACAGTTCCTCCCCTCGCCGGCGGGTGATGTTCAGGTGCACGACGGTGACCAGCAGCAGCAGGATCACGGTGACCACACCGATGGCCGCGCCGGCGCCGTACTGGGAGGAGGCGAAGGCCTTCTGGTAGGCGTAGACGTTGAGCACCAGGTTGCGGCCGGCGATCCCGCCGCCGTCGGTCATGATGTAGATCTGACCGAACACCTTCATGTCCCAGATGATCGACTGGATCGTGACCACGGTCAGCGCCGGGCGCAGCATCGGGATCACGATGCTCACCAGCGTCCGGCGGCCCGAGGCGCCGTCCAGTGCCGCCGCCTCCAGCACGTCCGGTGAGATGCCGCGCAGCCCCGCGTACAGCGTGACCATCACGAACGGGAACGAGCACCACACCACTTCGGCCGCCACCAGCCCGAACGCGCTGAGCTTTCCGAAGGTCCAGGAGTGGCCGTCGAAGTAGGCCATGCCCAGACTGGTGAGCACCTCGTTGACGATGCCGAAGTTCGCGTCGAACATGAACAGCCAGACCGTGGAGCCGGTCACCGCCGGCGCGGCCCAGGCCTCCAGCGCCGCGATGAACAGCACCGTGCGCACCCACGGTCGCAGCCGGGCGGCCAGGAACGCCAGCAACAGGCCGACCAGGATGGTGAGCACCACGCAGACCGCGGCGAACAGCACGGTCTGCAGCAGCACCGACCAGAACTGCGGGTCACCGAACAGGGCGGTGTAGTTGTCCAGACCGATCCAGTGCACCGGTGCCCCACCACTGACCTGTTCCTGGCCGTAGTCGTAGAAGGACATCTGCACCAGCTGGTAGAGCGGGTAGCCGAGCAGTCCGATCAGGACGACCGCGGCGGGCGCGAGGTAGGCGAGCAGCACCAGCCGGTGCCGCCGGCGCGGTGGCCGGCGGCGCGGCGGCACCCGGCGGGCGAGCGTGTCCGCGACGGCCATGGATCAGCCCTTGGCGAGCAGGGAGTTCATCTGCTCATCCGCCGCGGCGACCGCCTGGTCCAGCGTCTTGGCGCCGACCGCGATCTCCTGCACCATGGTGGGCAGCACGCCCTGCGCGTCGATGGTCGCCCAGGCCTTGTCCAGCGGGACGAACTTGGTGCCCGCCTTGATCGTGGCCACGAACGGCTCCAGCGCCGGGTTGCTCCTGGTCACCTCGTCCTGCAGGTCGGTGAACGTGGGCAGGTAGGTCATGGCCGCGAACATCTTCTGCTGGTAGGTCCGTCCGCCGAGCAGTTCGATGAACTGGCTGGCCAGGGTCGCGTGCTTGCTGCTGCGCAACACGCCCAGGTTGTTGCCGCCGGCGAAGGCCGGTGCGACGCTGCCCGGGGTGGTGCCGGGCAGCGGGACCACCGCGTACTTGCCCCTGGCCTCACCAGCATCCACAGTGGACCTGTTGAAGTCACCGCCGATCGTCATGGCCGCCTTGCCCGAGGCGAACGCCTGCACGCTGGCCGTGCCGGTCAGCTGCGCGCAGTTCGCCGGCGGGCAGATCGCGTCGTTGATCAGGCTCGCGTACGTGGCGATGCCGCTCTTGGCCGCGTCGGTGTTCAGGCCGCTGACGTAGCGGTCGCCCTGCTTGGTGGCCAGCTCGCCGCCGGCCGCCCAGATCATCGGCGCCAGGCCGTAGACGTACCGGCCACCCACGCTGATCCCGTACAGGTCCGGCTTTGCCGCGCGGATCTGCCGCGCGGTCTCGACCAGTTCGCCCAGGGTCTGCGGTGGCCGCAGGTTGAGTTCGGCGAAGATGTCGGTCCGGTAGTAGAGCGCGCGCACCCCGATGTACCACGGCAGCCCGTACCGCTTCCCGTCCACCTCGGTGCTCTCCACGATCCGAGGGTCTAGACCACTTCCCTCAGCCCACGAGTCCAGTGCGCCCGTGATGTCGGCCAGCCCGCCGACCGCGACGTAGTTGGCCATGTCGGTGTTGCCGTACTCGACCACGTCCGGGGCGTTGCCCGGGTCGTTGAACGCACCGGTCATCCGCTCGGCGCGCGACTCGGTCGCGATGTACTGCACCTCGACGGTGACACCCTGGTGCGCGGCCTGGAACTCGGTGACCGCCTCGGCGACGACCGCCTCCTTGGGTGCGTTGTTCGCCTCCTGGAACAGCCAGACCTTCACCGTTCCGGTGCTCTCGTCGGTTGCCGGCCCGGTGGACGACGCCCGCGGTGGTCCACAGGCGACCACGGCGAGAACGGCGCACAGACCCACCGACAGCGCGACTGATCGCTTCACTACGACGCTCCTTCTCTTGCGGGGCCGGCAACACCCGCAGTTCGGTTGTCGTTGCGAGCAAGGCTGCCTGACGACCTGGGCCTGGTCAACAGGTTCGCGCATTACGGTCTGCGCACCGCGCGGTTACCCGGACTCCCCGGCTTGGTCTGGACCACTGGCCGCTCGGCCCGATCAGCCGACTCCGGCGCCACCGCGGCGCGCGGCCGATCCGGACTCCTGGCCGGTCGCGCCGGCCCGCCGGGCGAAGTCGCCGAGGCCGGGTTCGAGCAGTGCGAAGACCTGTTCGGCCACCTCGGCGAGACCGGCCGCGATCTCGTCGTGGCTCGCTCCGGCCAGGGTGCGGCGCAGCACCTCGTGGAACAGCACCCGCTCGGCCCCGACGAGTTGGACGGCCGCGGCGCGGGCGAGGACCGGCGCACCGGTCTCCTCGGCGAGCACACCGGTCAGCGCGTCCTCCTGCTCCCCGTGCAGCTCCCGCAGCCGCGCCAGCAACGTCGGGCTCTCGGTGATCAGGCGGGCGAACTCCACCCCGGAGAACCCGAGGAGCGCGTCCCTGCGGTCGAGCGCCGCGAAGTAGGCGCGGCGCAGCGCGTCGAACGCGGACTCACCGGCGGCGCGCTCGGCCACCGTCCGCGCGGGCCGGGCCACGAGTTCCGCGTGCACGTCGAAAACCAGGTCCTCCTTGCGCGGGAAGTGGTTGGTGACGGTCATCTTGGCCACCTCGGCCGCCGCCGCCACCTCGGCGATCGTCACCCGGTCAAACCCGCGCTCGATGAACAGCCGCGTGGCCACGTGCGAGATCGCCGTCCTGGTCTGCTGCTTCTTGAGTTCGCGCAGCCCGCTCCCGAGTTCACCCATGGGCACATGGTAGCGGCCACCCTTAGGCTCGGCACAAATTTAGCCTTGACCTATTAATGGGTCGGACCTAACGTGTTCGGCGTTCCACTTCCACCCTCCCCAGGAGTCATCACATGACAACCGCTCCCGCCGCCCAACCCGCACCCGCGGCCACCGACCGGCTGGACCCGGCCCTGCTGCGCATGGGCGGTGTGCTGATCCTCGGCGCGATCCTCGCGATCCTGGACACCACCATCGTCAACGTCGGCATCAACGCCATCGCCGCCGACCTCGGCAGTCCACTGGAGACGGTGCAGTGGGTGTCGACCGGCTACCTGCTCGCCGTGTCGGTGGTCATCCCGCTGTCCGGCTGGGCGACCGAGCGCTTCGGCGGCAAGACGATGTGGCTGGTCTCGGTCGCGCTGTTCGTCGCCGGCTCCGCGCTGTGCGGGCTGGCCTGGTCAACGCCGGCGCTGATCGCCTTCCGCGTGGTGCAGGGCATCGGCGGCGGCATGATGCAGCCGATCGGCCAGTCGCTGTTCGCCCAGGCCGCGGGCCCGGCCCGGCTGGGGCGCGCGATCGGCGTCGTCACCCTGCCGGCCACGGTCGCCCCGGTGCTGGGACCGGTGCTCGGCGGCGCCATCGTGCAGACCCTCGACTGGCGCTGGATGTTCTACGTCAACGTGCCGATCGGGATCGTCACCCTGGTCCTGGCCGCCCGGGTGGTGCCAGCCGATCAGCCGGCCGCCCGGGCCAACCGGCTCGACCTGCTCGGCGTCGCCCTGCTGTCGCCGGGACTGGCCGCACTGGTCTACGGGTTCACCACCGCCAGCGCCTCGGGCGGCTTCGGTTCCGTCCACACCGGACTGTTCCTCACCGCCGGTGCCGCCCTGCTGCTCGGCTACGGGGTGCACGCCCTGCGCGGCCGCCGCACTCCCCTGATCGACCTGCGCCTGTTCGCCCGCCGCGGTTTTGCCGTCGCCACCGCGAGTTCGTTCGTGCTGGGCGCGTCGCTGTACAGCTCGATGCTGCTGCTGCCGCTGTACTACCAGCAGGTCGAGCACGCCGACGCGGTCACCGCTGGGCTGCTGCTCGCACCGCAGGCGCTGGGCACCGCGGTGGCGACGATCGTGGCCGGCCGGCTGACCGACCGCATCGGACCGCGCACGATCATGCTGACCGGCATCGGCCTGTCGCTGCTGGGCACGCTCGCCTTCACCCAGCTCGCCAGCCACCCCGCCGGCTGGGTGCTGACCGGTTCACTGCTCGCGCGCGGCATCGGGCTGGGCATGACCATGGCCCCCGGCATGGCCACGGTCTACGCCTCGGTCGACCGGAGCCAGGTGCCGCGCGCCGCCAGCGCGATCAACGTGCTGAACCGCGTCGGCGGCGCACTGGGCACGGCGGTGCTGGTGGTCACCCTGCAGAACGGACTGGACCACGCCGCCACGCCAACCGTCGCGTTCAGCGACACCTTCCGCTGGGCGCTGGTCCTGACCCTGCTCAGCATCCTGCCCACCGCCCTGTTCCCCCGGCGCGCCCGGTAGCTCCGGGTCAGCCGACCCACGAAACTGCCGGCCCAGGAAAACTGCCGGCCCAGGGTGACGGCCGGTGCGGGCCTGGCGTCACGGGCGCGCCGCCGCGGGCACCGGGTGCCAGCCAGGACGGGCTACCCGACAGCGGGTTGCGGCTCCACGGGCAGCCGGGCGTGGTCGGCCAGCGAACGCTGGTCGCGGGACAGGTGCGGACCAGGTGCGCCCAGGCTTCGGGCAGCCGGCGTTCCCAGTCCGCTTCGTCCACCCGCACAGCCGCGCACAGCGCCCCCTCGCCGGTCGATCCCAGCCCGGCGGCCAGCCCAGGACACTCCAGTTCGGACCGTCCGAACTGGACATAACGCCCGACGGGCGGATCAGTGCGCCGGGTGGGACGCGCCGCCGGTCATCGTGCGCAGCTTGCGCGCCGCCCCGTCGATCTGCTGGTGGTACCTGCCGTGGGTGCGCTTGTCAACGAACTTGGCAGCCTGGTCGACGAACTTGCCGACCTTCTCCGGGTTCTTGCGCGCGTAGGCCCGCACCGCGCCGGCAGCACCGGCCAGAACGGTGAGTTTCCGCAACAGTCGCATGTCGCTCCCTTCCTCGCTGTGACCCACCCTGCCAAACGCGGCGCGAGTTCGCAGAGTTCCGCGTCACGACCACGCACGATGGTGCTACCCGGCGTGACACCGGGTAGCACCACCTCCCCCTGGCCGGTGACCGGAACCGCTAGCGGTAGACCTCCAACTCGTTCACCCGCACGTACTGCGGCTGGTGGGTGGGGCCGCTGCGGCCGTAGACCCGGAGCAGGCGCGAGGTCAGCGGCGTCGTCCACTGGTGGGTCACCATGAGATCGGTGTTGCCGTTCTTGGTGGCCACGGTGACCCAGGTCGTCCCGTTCCAGGTTTGCAGGTCGTAGTCCCGGATCGGGTATCCGGAACTCGTGTAGAGCACGACCTTGGAGAACGTCTTGTCCGTGCCGAAGTCGAGCTGGACCCACTGGGGCAGGAACCCGTTCGGCCCGTACTTGTCGGCGTTCGCCCAACTCGTGGCGCCGCCCACGCTGGTGTCCCTGGACCCGTCGTTGACCCTCCCCGGCTCGTAGCCCGGGAAGACCGACGAGGCCACCGCCAGGGCCGAGCGCGCCAGGTTGTCATCGCCGGTGCCGCCGTCCCCGCCCATGCTGCAGACGTTCCACTCGACCGTTCCGGTGCTGTAGGTGATGTAGGTGGATTCGCCGAACATCACCACACCGGCACCCGCGTCGTCGTCGCTGTTGTTGAGCAGCGCCTTCACGTCGATCTTGGCGTTGATCAGCTTCAGGATCGTCACGCTCAGGCCGAGCGAGATCTCGATGTTCGGGCCGCCGTCGACCTCCAGCCACTTGTACGCCAGGTAGTCCCCCCAGACCGCCCGGTCCCAGGTGGTGAGGAACATGTCGGGGTAGATGCCGTTCTTCAGGGTCTTCGGTTTGAGTCCGCCGAAGTAGGCGTTCTTGATGATCGCCCCGTCCTTGCCCACCACGAACAGCCGCATCTCCAGCTTGCCCCGCGTCCACGGTTCGAGCGAGCGGGGGTCGGGGATCCGGAACTTCTGCAGGTACTCCAGCCCCTTGTTGTTGCGCAGCCCGGTCGGGTTGCACACGGCGCTGATCCCCACGCCCGACCGGCTGGCCGACTCCTCGGCCTCGGCCATCTCCCTGGTCTCCCGCAGCTCGGTCGGGTTCAGGCCGATCCGCTCGTTGGGCGAGAGCACCCAGACCTCGTGGGTCTCGGCGTAGGCCTCGTTGACCGGCTCGCTCCTGACGGCGAGGTTGCCGTTGGCGTCCAACTGGTAGGCGGGCAGGTCCGTCCTGGTGGGATCGGACTCGAACACCGTCATGACCACCTGCGCGCCGGGCACGGCGCCGTCCCCGTAGTTGGGGATGTAGATCTGCGGGGCGTAGCTCCGGCCGTTGAGGTTCTCGAACTGGGCGACCCTGGCCTTGAGGTCCTGCCACGCCGCCGAGCCGGTGTCGACGATCTTCGCCTGCTCCGCCGCAGTGATCACGTCGGTCAGCAGCACGTTGTCGTCGCCGTCGAAGCGCCGGGCCACCCCCGCGGTGACGACGTCCCGGAACCGCTGGTCCCTGGCGAAGCCCAGCAGCGGCTGGGTCAGTTCCTGCAGCCGGGTCTTGACCAGCAGGTCGTCCTCCCGACCCACCACCGGTGGCGGCAGCTCACCCGCGGAGTTCCACGGATTGGCCGGCTGGTCGTTGATGGCCACCCAGAACCGCGTCCCCGGGGTCAACTGGCCGGCCGCCCAGAACGACCAGCCGCCGGGCACGCTGAAGTTCTGCCCGTACCTGCCGTCGTGGAACTCGGCCAGCCGCCAGCCGGCGCCGAACGAGGTGGCGCACAGCGCGTCACCCTGCTGCTGGGACGTCAGCGCGTCACCGCGCACCGGGGCGGTGACCCGCACCCGGCCGCGCGCCCAGCCGTTGTTCTGGTCGAAGGCGATCCCGCCGGGCGCGGCCTGGCCGTCGACCAACAGGCACAGGGCGTGCAGGTACTGGTCGACCGAGGTGTCCCCGGTGTACGCGTTGGTCCGCGCGTCCGCGCCGACGTGGACGTACCCGCCCTGCTGCCCGAGGACAGCCCAGCTCATCCCGGTCCGCGTCGCGGTCGCCGCCGGGCCCGACCCCGCCGCCTGGGCCGGGCTGCCGGTGGCGAACAGCAGCGCGACCAAGGACAACACCAGCGCCCAGCGCGGCCGAACCCGCGCTCCTGGTCCGCTCATGACCGGACTCCCTGTCTGCCGTGCCGGAAGCAGGGCGGGACAGGCACAACACGCCTGACTTGGCTGATCCGAGAAAGCACACCGACCTCCAGTGCCGCTCCGGTTACCTGTCGTGGCCAAGCCTGGCCACCGGGGATTGGAACCGGATTGGAAGTTGATTGGAGGACAGGTGGCAGTGCGGACACACCCGGGCCCCGACCACCGGGTGGCGGCCGGGGCCCGGGATCAGCCGGGAGCGGGCGTCAGGCTCGTTCGATCAGGTGCCCGACCACCTGCGGGCAGGCGCCGGCCGCGCCGGACCCGTCCCGCCGGGGGTCCACCTCGGGCAGTTCCACGGGCGAGCCGGTGCGCGTGGCGCCGACCGGGTGCGGTCCGATCCACGCCAGGGCCAGCTCGCTCTCGCCCTTGAGGAAGCGCTGGGTGCGCACACCGCCGGTGGCGCGGCCCTTGGCCGGGTAGACGCTGAACGGCGTCACCTTCGTGGTCTCCCCGGTGGTGGTCACGACCATGGGCTCGCCGCGCTCGGCGTCGTCGGTGCGCGCCGCGCCGAAGAACACCACCCGGGCGCCGGCCGCCAGGTTGATCCCGGCCATGCCGCCGCCGCGCAGCCCCTGGGGCCGGACCAGCGACGCGGCGTAGCGCAGCAGCGAGCTGTCCGACGACACGAACGCCAGGCTCTCGGCCCCGTCGGTCAGCCAGCTCGCGCCGACCACCTCGTCACCCTCCTTGAGGGTGATCACCTCGAACTCGTCGGAGCGAACCGGCCACTCGGGCGCGCAGATCTTCACCACGCCCTGCCTGGTGCCCAGCGCCAACCCCGGGGAGCCCGCGGCCTGCTCGCCCAGTGGCGCGATGCCCACCACCCGCTCACCGGCCTGCAGCGGCGCCAGCTCGCTGGCGGCCATGCCGCCGCGCAGCGACACCGTGCCCTCCTGCTCGGGCAGCACCGGCAGCGGCAACACGTCGGTCTTGAACGCCCGGCCCAGGTTGGTGACCAGCAGCACCTGGCCGCGGGCGGTGGAGTGGACCAGGGCGGCGATGGTGTCGTGCTTGCCCCGACCGCTGCGCCGACGGCCCTCCGGCACCTCCTCGGACTCGGCCGCGGTCCTGGCGATCAGCCCGGTCGAGGACAGGATGACCTGGCACGGGTCGTCGGCGACTTCGAGCGGCCCCGCCGGCCGGGACGCGGCCAGCACCTCCTTGAGGTCCCCGTCGATGAGCGTGGTGCGCCGCGGGGTCGGGAACTCCTTGGCGATCTTGGCCAGCTCGCTGGACACGACCTTCCTGAGCACCGACTCGTCGTCGAGGATCGTGGACAGCTCGGCGATCTCGGCGCGCAGCCGCTCCTGCTCGGCCTCCAGCTCGATCCGGTCGTACTTGGTCAACCGGCGCAGTGGGGTGTCCAGGATGTAGGTCGCCTGGATCTCGGACAGGGCGAACCGCTTCATCAGGCCGTCCTTGGCGTCCTGCGCGTTCTCGCTGCCCCGGATCAGCTTGATCACCTTGTCGATGTCCAGCAGCGCCTTGAGCAGGCCCTCGACCAGGTGCAGCCGTTCCTCGCGCTTGCGGCGGCGGAACCGGGTCCGCCGGGTGACCACCTCGTAGCGGTGCGCGAGGAACACCTCCAGCAGCGCCTTCAGCCCCAGGGTCTGCGGCTGCCCGTCCACCAGCACCAGGTTGTTGATGCCGAAGGACTGCTCCAGCGGGGTCAGCCGGTACAGGTCGGCCAGCAGCGCCTGCGGGTTCACCCCGACCTTGCACTCGATCACCAGCCGGGTGCCGTTCTCCCGGTCGGTCAGGTCCTTGACGTCGGCGATGCCGGTCAGCCGCTTGGACTTGTTGACCTCGTCGGTGATCTTCTCGATGATCTTCTCCGGCCCGACGCCGTAGGGCAGTTCGGTCACGGTGATGGCCTGCCGGCCTCGGCTGCCCTCCAGCGGCCCGATCTCCACCTTGGCGCGCATCCGCACCACACCGCGGCCGGTCTCGTAGGCCTTGCGGACCTCGTCGAGCCCGAGCAGCGCACCACCGGTGGGCAGGTCGGGGCCGGGCACGAACTCCATCAGCTTGTCCAGCGTGGCCGCCGGGTGGTTGATCAACCAGCGCGCCGCCGCGATGACCTCGCCCAGGTTGTGCGGGATCATGTTGGTGGCCATGCCGACCGCGATCCCGGACGTGCCGTTGACCAGCAGGTTGGGGAACGCCGCCGGCAGCACCGACGGCTCCTCCAGGGATCCGTCGTAGTTCGGCCGGAAGTCGACGGTGTCCTCGCCGAGTTCCCCGACCAGCAGCATGGCCTCCCGGGACATCCGCGCCTCGGTGTACCGGCTGGCGGCCGGCCCGTCGTCCGGGGAGCCGAAGTTGCCGTGCCCGTCGACCAGCGGCACGTTCATGGAGAAGTCCTGGGCCAGGCGCACCATGGCGTCGTAGATCGCGGTGTCGCCGTGCGGGTGGTACTTGCCCATGCAGTCGCCCACCACGCGGGAGGACTTCACGTAGGCGTGGGTGGGCCGGTACCCCTGCTCGTGCATGGAGAACAGGATGCGGCGGTGCACCGGCTTGAGGCCGTCGCGCGCGTCCGGCAGCGCCCTGGAGTGGATGACCGAGTACGCGTACTCCAGGTAGGACGTCTCGATCTCGGTCTTGACCGAGTTGTCGAACACGTGCGCACCCGCCTGGTCGAAGGCGGAGGGGTCGACCCTGGTCTGCATGCCCTTGCGGCGTGCCATTGCTCAGTACTCCTCTTGACCGATCTGCAGTCCTGCCCTGTGCCACACGGGTGCGCGCAGCCGGCTCAGGCGTCGATGGCTTCCTGGTCGACCCGTTCGGCCGACTCGACCAACCAGGCTCGCCGCGGTTCGACCTTCTCCCCCATCAGCAGTTCCAGCGCGGCCTCCGCCGCCTCGACGTCGTCGAGGGTGATCCGGCGGACCGAGCGGGTGGCCGGGTTCATCGTGGTCTCCCACAACTCCTCGGCGTCCATCTCGCCGAGGCCCTTGAACCGGGGCACCGGCGTGACGACCTGCTTGCCCGCCTTCTCCAGCCGGCTGACCGTCTGCTCCATCTCCCGCTGGGTGAAGGTGAAGATCGTCTCGGGGTTGCGGCCCCTGGTGGTGATCTTGTGCAGCGGCGGCATGGCCGCGTACAGCCGGCCGTCCTCGATGACCGGGCGCATGTACCGGGCGAACAGCGTGATGAGCAGGGTCCGGATGTGCGAGCCGTCCACGTCGGCGTCGGCCATCAGGATGACCCGGCCGTAGCGCATGGCGGACAGGTCGAAGGTGCGTCCCGTGCCCGCGCCGAGCACCTGCACGATCGAGGCGATCTCGGCGTTCTTGAGCGTGTCGGCCAGGCTGGCCTTCTGCACGTTGAGGATCTTGCCGCGCAGCGGCAGCAGCGCCTGGTACTCCGAGACCCGCGCGAGCCGGGCCGACCCCAGCGCGCTGTCCCCCTCGACCAGGAACAGTTCGCTGCGGGCCACGCCGGTGGTGCGGCAGTCCACGAGCTTGGCCGGCATGGCCGCGCCCTCCAGCGCGGTCTTGCGGCGGGCGGCGTCCTTCTGCTGCTTCTGGGTCAGCCGGACGCGGGCGGCGTCCACGATCTTCTGCAGGACCGTCTTGGCCTCGGTCCGCGTCCTGCGGTCCTCCGCCCACGCCTTGATCTGGCGTTCGACCACGCCCTGGATGACCTTGGTGATCCCGGCCGTGGACAGCTCGTCCTTGGTCTGCGAGGTGAACTGCGGCTCGGGGATGCGCACGTGGATGACGGCGGTCATGCCTTCGAGGACGTCGTCGAGGGTTGGCATGTCCTCCTTGGGCTTGAGCAGGCCGCGGGTCTTGGAGATGGCCTCCTGCAACGCCTTCAGCGCCGCCCGGTCGAAGCCCTTGCGGTGGGTGCCGCCGTGGACGTTGCGGATGGTGTTGGTGAAGCACTCGATGGTGCGCTCGTAGCCGGTGCCCCACCGGAACGCCACCTCGACCTCGGCGCGTCGCTCCACATTGGACTGCATGACGCCGTTCTCGTCGGCCACGTTCTCCTTGTAGGTGCCCTCGCCGGTGACCACCAGGGTGCCGCAGACCGGCCGGTCGCCGGCCGGGCTGAGGAACTCGACCATGTCGGCGAGGCCGTTGGGGAAGTGGAACGTCTCCTCGCTGATCGAGCCGCCGGTCGCGTCGCGCAGCACGTAGGTGACGCCGGGGACCAGGAACGCGGTGTTGCGCAGCTTGGTGCGCACCGCCTCGGTGTCCAGCGCGGCACCGGCCTCGAAGTAGCGGGCGTCGTGCCAGTAGCGGATGGACGTGCCGGTCGCCTCACCGCGCTTCATCTTCCCGGTGACGTGCAGGCCGGACTGCCGGACGAACTTGGCCTTGGGGCCGGGACCGTCGAACACACCGGGCTCGCCGTGCGCGAACGACATCTGGTGGACCTTGCCGTCGCGCTTGACGGTCACGTCCAGCCGCAACGACAGCGCGTTCACCGCGGACGCGCCAACGCCGTGCAGGCCACCGGAGGTCTTGTAGCCGGAACCGCCGAACTTGCCGCCGGCGTGCAGCCGGGTCAGCACCAGTTCGACCCCGGACAGGCCGGTCTTGGCGTGGACACCGGTGGGGATGCCCCGGCCGTCGTCGTCCACCTGGACGCTGCCGTCGGCGTGCAGGGTCACCACGATCCGGGTGGCGTGGCCGGCGACACCCTCGTCGGTGGAGTTGTCCACGACCTCGTTGAAGAGGTGGGTGACACCGCGGCTGTCCGTGGACCCGATGTACATGCCGGGTCGCTTGCGAACCGCTTCCAGACCCTCCAGGTGCGTCAGGTCGTCGACCCCGTAGAGGGACTCAGCTGAGGCAGTCACAGGGCCGTTCTCCCAGATCGTGGCGTGCGGACAAGGTTGTGGTGGTGCGCTGGCGCCGATTCGGGTGTTGGCACCGATCCGGCGACTCACCGTACTGGAGGATATCGGGAGCCACTGACACACTTGGGCATTCGTGTCCGTCCCGCCACCTTCCCCGTTCCACCGCCGGGTGACCGACTACGCACCGGAGGCACCCGAACGCGGTGAGTGGATCACCCGGTGGCTCGGTTCACTGTGGACGGAGCGGACCCGGGTCAGCGCGGGCGGAGCAACCGCGGGTGGGACAGCACGCCGACCCGGAACAGCGCGTCCACCAACCCGCCCGGCCGAGCGGGAACACCCAGCCAGCCGGACGAGACGCCCACCGCGCGCGAACGCCGCCGATCCCGGGCGCCCGCGGTGCCGGGGCGTGCGCCGGTCGGAGTAACGCCGGGGGCCGGGTCGGTTATTCCGCCACCGCGTCCCCCGCACGGCACCAGCCGCCCGCCGCCCCGGGTGACCGCCGCCTCCCGAGGGCCGCCTCCCGAAGGGCCGCGACCCGGAGAAGCCACCGGCCGGTGCCGCCCCGCACGGTCCACTCCGGACAGGTGTGCCCGGGCGGGCCGGCGCGCGCCCCACCGGCGGTGATCCCCACCACACACCACCGGGAGATCACGGCGGGCCGGTCAGGAGGATCATGCAGACGGGCCACGGCCGTGCGCGTGGCCCGGCCGGGGCCGAACGCGGCCCGGGGCCCGAGCGGGAGAGAGGAAGTCGGGGTGACCAGCGTGACCAATTCCGGTCCCATCGTGGTCGTCGGAGCGGGCGCAGCCGGGCTGGCGACCGTGAAAGGCGTCCGCGCCAACGGGTTCACCGGACAGCTGACCTGGGTGGGCGCCGAACCCGAACTCCCCTACGACCGGCCACCGCTGTCCAAGGGCATCCTCACCGGCACCTGGGAGCCCGACCGCGTCCGGCTCTGCGACGCGGCCGGGCTGGCCGATCTCGACGTCGACCTCCGGGTCGGCGCCACGGCCACCGGCGCCGACCTCGCCGAGCGGGTGGTGAGTCTGGCCGACGGCACCCGGCTGCCGTTCGGCACCCTGGTCATCGCGACCGGTGTCGACCCGCGGTCACTGCCAGGGACCAGTGGTTTACGGGGCGTGCACACCCTGCGCACCCTCGCGGACGCGACCGCGCTGCGCGCCGAACTGGGGCCGGGACGCCGACTGGTCGTCATCGGCGCCGGGTTCCTCGGCACCGAACTGGCCGCCGCCGCCCGCACCCTGGGCACCGAGGTCCACCTGGTCGAACCAGCGCCGGTGCCGCTCGCCGCCGCGGTCGGGGTGGAGGTCGGCACCATGCTGGCCGCGCTGCACCGCGACCGAGGTGTGTCCGTCCGCACCGGGCCGGGCGCCGCCGTCACCGAACTCACCGCGCGGGACGGCGCGGTCGACCGGGTCGTGCTCGCCGACGGCAGCACCATCACCGCGGACGTCGTCGTGGTGGCCATCGGCTCGGTTCCCGCCACCGGCTGGCTCGCCGGCAGCGGGCTCGACTGCTCCGACGGGGTGCGCTGCGACCAGTTCTGCGCGGCGGCCCCCGGCGTGTACGCGGTCGGGGACGTGGCCAGCTGGTACCACCCGGGGTTCGCCACCCAGGTCCGGCTCGAACACCGCACCAACGCCGGGGAGCAGGGCCTCTACGTCGCGCGGGCCGTGCTCGGCCGGACCGACGAGCCGTTCACCCCGGTGCCCTACTTCTGGTCCGACCAGTACGACCTCAAGATCCAGGCGTTCGGCCTGCTGCGCGACCACGACGAGGTGCGCGTGGTCGACGGCGCGATCGAGGACGGCGAGTTCGTCGCGCTCTACCGCCGGGGCACGCGCCTGGCCGGTGTGCTCGGCGTGCGCAAGGTCCGTGCGCTCCGCCAGTGGCAGGCGCGGATCAAGTCGGGCTCGTCCTGGGCGGACGCCCTCGCCGCGGCCTGAGGCCACCACCCGGCCCGCCAGCACGGCGGGCCGGGCACGGTGGGTTCGTCGCCGCTCACGCCTCGGTCATCACGCTGCGCAGCTCACCCGAGCCGACCAACGCGGCCACCCGCTCGATCTCCCGGTCCAGTGGCCGGTCCCGGTCCACGAACGGGGCGACCTTGCGCACGTACCGGTGCGCCAGCTTGGTGGGCTTGCTGAGCACGTCCAGCCCGCGCAGGTCGGCCGCCTGGCACAGGGCCAGCAGGTGGATCGCGGTGATCTCGCGGACCAGCTCCACCACGGACCGGGCGTCCCGCGCGGCGATCGTGCCCATGCTCACCTTGTCCTGGTTGTGCGCCTCGGTGGACCGGGAGAACGAGGTGCCCGGCATGGTCCACTTCAGCGCCTCGGCGGCCAGCGCGGACGCGCTGAGCTGCATCCCCTTGAAGCCGTGGTGCAGCCCGGCCTCCCAGTCACCCGCCTCGTGGGCGGCCACCAGGTTGGCCGTCAGCCCGTTGTTGAACTTCTCGTCCACGACCAGTTCGAGCTGCCGGTCCAGCAGGTCGCCCACGCTGGCCACCGCGGTCTTGAGCGCGTCCATGGCCTGGCCCACGTGGCCGCCGTAGAAGTTGCCGCCGTTGTGCACGGTCTGGCCGGCGACGTCGAACAGCGGGTTGTCGTTCGACGAGTTGATCTCCACGGTCAGCCACTCGCGCACCCAGGACGCGGTGTCCCTGAGCACGCCGGTCACGTGCGGGCCGCAGCGGACCGAGTACCGGTCCTGGATCGGGTGTTCCAGCCGGCGGAACTCCTGGTCGGCCGGCATGCTCTCGACGCAGCAGCCGCCCGGCCCGGTCCCGCCCGCCCCGGCGAGCAGGTGGCGGACCGTCGCCGAGCTGACCTCCAGCCCCCGGTAGGGCTTCTGGCGGTCCAGGAACTCGGCGAAGTGGGCCGGGTTGCCCAGCAGCACCTGGCAGGCCATGGCCGTGCACAGGTCGGCGGCGAAGGCCAGCTCCTCGGCGTCGTACAGGGCCAGCACGGCGAAGCCGGACATGAACGAGGTCCCGTTGACCAGGGCCAGGCCCTCCTTGGCCTCCAACCGCAGCGGCTCCAGGTTGGCCTGCCGCAGCGCGACCGCCGCGGGCTTGGTCTCGCCGGCGTGCAGCACGGTGCCCTCCCCCGTGACCAGCATGGCGAGGTAGCTCAGCGGCACCAGGTCGCCGCTGGCGCCGACCGAGCCGCGCTCGGGCACCATCGGCAGGATGTCCTGGTTGAGGCAGTCCACCAGCAGCTGGACGAGTTCCGGGCGCACCCCGGAGTTCCCCCTGGCCAGGCAGTTGGTCCTGACCAGCATGGTGGCCCGGACCACCTCCGGGGCCGCGTGCGGGCCGGTGCCGGCGCCGAGGAAGTGGATCAGCCCCTGCTGCAGTGCCTCGGTCTTGCGCCGGGAGATCTGCCGCGTGTTGCTGTCACCGAAACCCGAGGTGACCCCGTAGATGGGGGCCCCGGTGTCGATCAGCTGGTGCTTCAACGCGTTGGACTGGCGCATCCGGCGCACCGCGTCGGGCGCGAGGGTGACCCTGGCCGTGTCCGGGTGGCGGGCCACCGTCACCACGTCGTCCACGGTCAGTCGACAGCCGTCGAGCGCGAGGTCGCACAGCCCGTGTTCCACGGTGGACATGCTTGCCATCGGTTTTCCAATCACCAGGAGGGGGAGCCGGCGGGGACGGCCGGCGCGGAACTGAGGACCGCGGGCGGGCCACCGCCGGCCAGGTCGGACGTGGCGTTGACCAACACGGCCGCGTTGCCGGGCGGCAGGACGTTCTCGTACATCTGCTGGTGCAGCGCGCCGATCTCGTCGAAGCCGACGGCGACGGAAAGACAGGGGTCCAGGCGCTTGGCGGCCACCAGCTCGGTGACCGCGCGGCACTCGGCCACGCTCGCGTAGTGCGAGCCCTGCAGCCGCTTCTGCCGCGTCCACAGGAACCGGAGGTCCAGATCGCCGTTGTAGCCGGTGGTGCCGCCGCAGATCACCACCATGCCCGCGTTGTCGCAGACGTACATCGAGGTCGGCAGGGTGTCGCGGCCGGTGTGCTCCAGCACGATCCTGGGCAGGGCGCGGCCCGGGGTGAGGTCGCGGACCCTGCGGGCGAACGCGCGGGCCGACGCCGTCCAGGCCGCCGCCGCCTCGGTGTCCTCGGCGCTGGGCAGCCGGCCCCAGTGGTCGAACTCGGTGCGGTCGATCACCCCGCGCGCGCCGAGCCGCAGGCAGTGCTGGCCGCGTTCGGGGCTGGAGACCACGGCGAGCGGCACCCCGCCGAAGATGCGCGTGATCTGGATGGCCATCGAGCCGACGCCACCCGCCCCGCCCCAGATCAGCACCGGCGCCCCGGGCCGCACCACGTGCGGCGGCCACCCGCACAGCTGCCGGTAGGCCGTGGCCGCGGTGACCATGAAGCACGCCGCCTCGGCCCAGGACAGCTGGGGCGGCTTGGGGTGGCACTGGTACTCCCGGACGCGGGCAAACTGGGCGAACGAGCCGTAGTTGATCTCGTATCCCCAGGCGCCCTGGCTGGTCGAGGCGACCGGGTCCACGCCCAGCCGGATGTCGGCGGCCTGCTCGTCCCACTGGCAGCCGGACAGCACCACGTGGTCGCCCACGGACACCTGGCGGACGCCCTCGCCGACCGCCCAGACGATCCCGGCCGCGTCCGAGCCACCGATGTGGAAGTCCTCCGGCTCACCCCGGCGCTGCCGCTGGGTGATGACGTCCAGTGGCTGGCCCAGCGCGGCCCACACGTTGTTGTAGTTGATCCCGGCGGCCATCACCAGCACGAGCACGTCCCCAGGCCGGACCGGTGGCACGTCAACGACCTCGACCTGGAACGCCCTGGCCGGCTCGCCATAGCGTTCCCTGCGGATCACCTGCGCGTACATCCGCTCGGGCACCTCGCCGAGCGGAGGCAGCTCGCCCAACTCGTACAACTGTCGACGCAATACGGATCTCCTTGTCCTACCGCTGGTCGTCCTACCGCTGGTCGTCCTACCGCTCGTCACGAACTCCGCGAACACCGCCGCGACCCGGCGTCGAGGAACACCGCCGCAACGCGGCGTCGAGCACCGCGCCGATCACCGCCATGGGCTCCGGCAAGGTCAGGCTGTAGTGGTCGCAGTCGACGTCGTGGTTGTCGATCTGGCCGGCCACGTAGGGGCGCCACGCCTCGGCCGTGGGCTCGTCGGCCGGGTGGGACCGGGTCGCGGTGAAGAACAGCAGGTCCCCGGAGAACGTCCCGGCCCGGTGGTCCAGCAGGATGCGCGCGTTGTTGCGGAGGACGCGCACGAGCAGGTCGATCTCGCCGTCGTCGAGGACCGCGAACCCACCGCCGTCCCGCCGGATCAGCTCCAGCACCCTGGCCCGGTCCAGCGGCGCGTCCCCGGTCACGTCCACGGTGTGGCCGGCGTCGTTGAGCAGCACCGCGAGCAGGCCCCGTTCGATCTCCCGCTCGTCGGGCACCCGCTCCAGGTAGACCGGCACCGCGTCGAGCATGGCCAGCAGCGCCACCCGCTCCCCGGCCTGCTCCAGCAGCGTGGCCATCGCGTGCGCGGCGAACCCGCCGAAGGACCAGCCGAGCAGGTGGTACGGCCCGTGCGGCTGCACCGAGCGGATCTGCCGCACGCAGTCCTCGGCGACCTCCAGCACGCTGTCGGCCAGCGGCTCGGTGCCGTCGAGTCCGCGCGCCTGCAGGCCGTAGATCGGCCGGTCGGCGTGGATGTGCCGGACCAGGCCGGCGTAGCGCCAGCTCAGCCCGCCCGCGGGGTGCACGCAGAACAGCGGGGGCAGCTGGCCCTCCGGGCGCAGCGGCAGCAGCACGTCGTAGGCGTGCTTGGCCAGGTCCGGCTCAACGCCCTCGGCCGTGCCGGCCAGCTGCCGCGCGCAGTAACCGGCCAGGGCGGCGACCGTGGTGTGCTCCATCACCTTCCGGACCGGGATGACCACGCCCAGCTCGTCGCGCATCCGGGCGACCAGTTGCAGCGCGAGCAGGGACTCACCGCCCAGGGCGAAGAAGTTGTCCTCGATGCCCACCCGGTCCAGGCCGAGCACCTCGGCCCACTGCCGCGCCACCACCTCCTCCAGTTCGGTGCGCGGCGCCACGTACTCGGTGGGCAACTCCGGCCGGCTGTTGAACGCCGACCGCGCCGGCGTGCCGATTCCCGCCGGCGCCTCGGCCGGGGCACCGGTCGGCAGGGTGGCGTCCTCGGCGGTGGTCGCGACCACGAGCACGTGGTCGACGTGGGCGCGTTGCTCCGGCGTCGGGGGCAGGACGCCGACCTCGGCGTACCCGGCGTCGGCGACCAGGTCGGGCCAGGCCTCGGCCGGGATCAGCGGCAGGTGCTGGCGGAAGTCGTCGGCCGCCGGCTCCCAGCCCTTGAGGACCGCGGGCAGCAGGGTGATCCGGGGCAGCGCGGAGGCCTCCAGGACGAACAGCACGCCGCCCGGCGCCACCAGTTGCCGGACGTTGTGCAGGGCGTCGCGCACCTGCGGGGTGGCGTGCAGCACGTTGTACGCCAGCACGATGTCGAACCCGCCGGCCGGGTAGCCCTGCGCGGTCGGGTCGGTGCCGATGTCCAGCACGCCGAAGCTCATGCAGTCCAGGCCCTGCTCCGCCGCCCGCCGCTGGGCGGCCAGCACGAACGACCGGCCGATGTCGGTGAAGTGGAACTCCACAGTGGACAGTTCGCGCAGCGCCTCGACCACGTGCCAGCTGAGCAGGCCGCGCCCCGCGCCGACCTCCAGCACGCGGACCCGCCGGCCGCCGGCCGCCCGGACCAGGCGGGCCACCTCCTCGGCCAGCAGGTCGCGGTAGACGACGACGTCGCTGTTGTTGACCAGGTCCGCGCCGGGCTCGTCGGTGATGTCGAACTCGCCGTCCGGCCGCAGCACCTCGTGCGCCTCGATCTCCCCGGTGAACACCCGGTGGTACTGGCCGACGCAGTGGCGGGCCAGGTCGACGGCGCCGAGTTGGTCGGGGAACCGGACGCGCAGCTCCTGTTCCAGCGCGGCGATCTCGGCCGCGTGGTCGGCGGGTGGATCGGCCACCCGCAGCACCGCGCTGCCCCCGCTGTCCTCCTCGACCAGCACACCCGACTGGGTCAGCAGGTAGAGCAGGGTGTCGACCATCCGGCGGCACCGGGTCGCCGGGCACAGCCGGTCGACCAGTGCGGCGCGGTCGTGGACCTGGCCGGGCGCCAGGCTCACCCCGTTCGCGCTGAGGTACGCGCACAGGTACAGGTCGCTGAGCCGGTCCAGCGCGCGCACCGCGTCGGCCGGCGGCCGGTTGACCGCCACCCGCTCGCGGACCCGCTGCTCGGCCGCGCACAGCCGGTCCCGCTCGGCGGGCAGCCGCAGCAGCGGCTCGGGCGCGCTCCGGTGCGGGGGCAGCGGGTCGACCCAGTACCGCTTGCGCTCGAACGGATAACCCGGCAGCGGCACCCGCTGGCGGGTCGCGCCGGCCTGCCCCGACGAGTGCACGGCCGTCCAGTCGACGTCCACCCCCTGGCACCAGAGCTGGCCGAGGGCGCCGAGCAGGGTCTCCCGGTCGCAGCGCTCGTCCCGAGCGTGCCCCATGGCCGTCGCCACCGGGTGGGTGTCCCCGAACTGCATCCTGGCCAGCCTGGCCAGCACCCGGCCCGGCCCGACCTCGACCAGGGCGGGCCGCTTCGCCTGGCACAGCTGGGCCAGGCCCTCGGCGAACCGCACGGTGTGGCTGGTGTGCCGCAACCAGTAGTCCACACTGGTCACCTGCTCGTCGGTGACCCAGGTGCCGGTCAGGTTGGACATGATCGGGATGGCCGGCGCGTGGAACTCCACAGTGGACAGGGTGGCGGCGAGCCGGCCGAGGAACGGTTCGGTCATGGCGGAGTGGCTGGCCGAGGGCACCCGCAGCCGCTGGGTGGGCACGTCGTCGATGGCGAGCTTGCGCTCCACCTCGGCGATGTCCTCGACGGGCCCGGCGAGCACGCACAGCGTGGGCGCGTTGACCGCGGCCAGCGACACCCGCTCGGTGAGGTAGCCGCGCAGGTCGGACTCGCCGAGCGGAACGCTGATCATGGCACCGCCGACGCCCTCCAGCAGCCGCACCCGCTCGGCGACCAGCGGCAGCATGTCCGCCAGCGAGTACACCCCGGCCAGGCAGGCCGCGGTGTACTCACCGAGCGAGTGGCCGATCAGCGCGGTGGGCCGCACCCCGAACGACATCACCAGGCGGGCCAGGGCGTACTCGGTGGCCACCACACCGACGAAGCCGGCGGTCCAGTCCCGGGGCGCGTCCCCGTACAGGGTGGCGCGCAGGTCGGCACCCAGCACCGGGCGCAGGATCTCCGCGCAGTGGTCGATGTCCGCCCGGAACAGCGGCTCGGTGTCGTAGAGCTGCCTGCCCATCCCGGGGTAGTCGCCGCCCCCGCCAGGCAGCAGGAACGCCACCTCGGGCGCCACCCCCGGCTGGGCCGGTGCCAGGGCCGGGTGCGGCTGGCGCAGCCGGGTGACCGCGTCGTCGAGGTCCCGGCACACCACCACGCAGCGGCGGTCCAGCGCCTTGCGTCCACTGTGGAGTGTGTGGGCGACGTCGGCGAGGTTCAGGCCGCGGTCGGCCGCGAGGTGGTCGGCGAGCCGTTCCCGGACCAGGCCGAGCGCGCTCGGCGTCCGCGCCGACAGGGGCAGCGCCACCCACTCGCCGGCCGGTGAGCTGGGCGGTGCCGCCGGCGCTTCCGCCACGATCACGTGCGCGTTGGTGCCGCCGATGCCGAACGAACTCACCGCGCCCACCCTCGGGCGCCCGTCACTGTCCCACGGGGACAGTTCGGCGTTGACGTAGAACGGCGTCTCGGTGAAGTCGATCAGCGGGTTGGGCGCGCGGTAGTGCAGGCTCGCCGGGATCATCCGGTGTTCCAGTGCCAGCACGAGTTTGATCAGCCCGGCCACTCCGGCCGCCTCGGCGGTGTGCCCGATGTTGGTCTTCGCCGAGCCGATCGCGCAGAACTGCCTGCGCTGGGTGCTCTCGGCGAAGGCCGTGCTCAGCGCGGCGATCTCGATGGGGTCGCCCACCGGCGTCGCGGTCCCGTGCGCCTCCACGTAGCCGATCTCGTCCGCGCTCACCCCCGCCGCGGCCTGCGCCGCCAGGATGGCGTCCACCTGGCCCTGCGTGCTCGGGGCGACGAACCCGACCTTGCGGTGACCGTCGTTGTTGATGGCCGACCCCAGGATCACCGCTCGCACGCGGTCGCCGTCGGCCAGCGCGTCGGCCAGCCGCTTGAGCACCACGACCCCGACACCGTCGCCGCCGACCGTGCCCGCGGCGTCGGCGTCGAAGGTGCGGACGTGCCCGTCGGCGGGCAGCGGCCCGCCCTCCACGTACCGGTAGCCGCGTTTGGCGCCGACGTTCACCGACGCCCCGCCGACCAGCGCGAGGTCGCACCGGAAGTCCAGCAGGTCCTGGCAGGCCAGGTGGACCGCGACCAGCGAGGTGGAGCAGGCGGTCTGCACCGCCATGCTCGGCCCGGTGAGGTTCAGCTCGTAGGACACCCGGGTGGTCAGGGTGCCGTCGATGTTGCCGACCTTCGCGGCCGTCGCCTCGATCCCCGAGTCCCGGCCGGCCAGCCGCGGCCAGAGGTTCTCCACGTAGTAGGTGCTCGAACTGGCCCCGCCGTACACCCCGACCACGCTGTCCTGTTTGGACGGATCCTGGCCCGCGTTCTCCAGCGCGTGGTAGCAGCACTCCAGGAACAGCCGGTGCTGTGGGTCGATGAGCGCGGCGTCCGCCGCGGAGTAGCCGAAGAAGGCGGCGTCGAACAGTTCGATCCCGTCGATGGTGGCGGCCACCCTGACGGTGTGCGGGTCGGTCAGTCCCGCCCGGCTGCCCCCGGCTGCCAGGTACTCCTCGTCGCTGACCGGCAGCACCGATTCCCGGCCGGCCACCAGGTTCGCCCAGAACTGGTCGACGTCGTCGGCGCCGGGGAACCTGCCGGCCATGCCGATGACGGCGATCGCTGAGCCGCGCTCGGAAGCGTCAGTCATCGTCTTGCAGCGTCCCTTCGTGTCCGCGACCGCGTCGGGCCGCCCGTCGCTGGCGTTGCGCCCGCTCCACCGCCTTGCGCAAGCGCGCTCCCGGGGCCGGCCGCCCCGGTCCCTGCTCCCCCGGTGGTGCCGGCCGGAGGTGTTCGGCCAGTTGGGCCACGGTGGGGTAGGTGAACAGGTCGACGAGGGACACCTCCTGGCGCAGTTCCTCAGCCAGCCGGGCCTGGAGCTTGGCCGCCAGCAGCGAGTGCCCACCCAGGTCGAAGAAGTTGTCCAGCCGGCCCACCCGGTCCCGGCCCAGCACCTCGCACCAGACCGTGGACACCACCCGTTCCACCTCGTCGCCCTGGCCACCGTCGGGCGCGTCGGCCGGGTCGGTCCGCGAGTCCGCACTGGGCCGGCCGGTGACCAGCGCCGTCCGGTCGATCTGGCCGGTGGCGGTCCGGGGCAGCTGGTCCAGCACGACGACCTCGCCGGTCACCGCGGTGCCGAACCGGTCGGCCAGGGGCGGCTGCGCCGATTCGGCGGCCGAGGCACCCGCCTCGGTGAGCCAGGCGGTCAGCCGCACCAGCGGCCGGGCCGGGGTGTCCAGGTGGCCGAGCACCCAGGGGGCCGCGGGGTCCAGGCCGATCAGCACGTGTGGCTCGGCGTGGCGCAGCACCGCGTCCAGCGAGCGGACCGCCTGCGCACCGGGCAGCACCCGGTAGCCGCGTGCCTCGGCGAGGCTGCGCAGCGGGTAGCCCCGGCTCATGCCGACCTCGTCCCACATGCTCCAGGCCAGGCTGTACGAGCGCAGCCCGGCCGCCCGCTGCCGACGGGCCAACGCGTCCAGGAACGCGCTGGCCGCCGCGTAGCCGGCCACCGATGCGCCCCCGAAGAAGCCGTTGACCGAGGAGAACGACACGAACAGCGCGCCGGGCCGGTCGCGCACCACCTCGTGCAGGGCCAGCGCGCCGGCCACCTTGGCCGCCAACGCCTGCCGCCAGTGTCTCGGCGGAGCCGCCACCAGCCGGTGCTCCACGAACTCGCCGGCCAGGTGGAAGACACCGGCCGGTGGCCCGCCCCACCGCCGGCTGGCGCTGGCCACCGCCGCCCGCACGGCCGCGGCGTCGGCAACGTCCACAGTGGCGTAACTGACCTCGCCGAGGGCGCGGAGCTGGTTGAGCGCGACGGCCTTCGCCTCGGCCGGCGCCAGCTCTCCGGTGTCCGAATCGGACGGTCGGGTGCCGTTCCCGGTCGACCGCTCGGCCTGGTCGAGCTGTCCGGCGTCGAGCTGCCCGGTGTCGAGCGACACCGTGTCGAGCGCGGTGCGCCCCAACAGCAGCAGCCGCACCCCGTACCGGGTCAGCAGGTGCCTGGCCACCTCGACGGCCACCCCGCCAAGGCCGCCACTGACCACGTACCACTGGCCGGGCTGGATCGCCGTGGCCAGCTCGCCGGCCGGCGGCTCGGCCGGCAGCCCGCGGAGCCGGCGGACCAGCCGGAGCCCGTCGCGCAGCGCGATCTCGGGTTCCTTGGGCGGCACGGCCAGCTCGGCGACCAGCTGGGCGAGGTCCCGGTCGGTCGCCTCGGCCGCGAGTTCCACGCACTGCGCGCGCAGCCAGGGCAGTTCCGCGCTCGCGGTCCTGAGCACGCTGGCCGGGACGGAGACCTCGGTGGTCAGCACCCGCAGCGTGACCACCGCGCCCTCGGCGTGCCACCGGTCCAGGGCGGTGACCAGCTCAGCCAGTTCGCACACGGTGCTGAGCACGTCCTGGTCGCCGTCACCCGGATCGCCCCGGGTCCACCCGCGCAGGTCGACGACCTGGTCGATGCCGGCACCCACCGGACCGAGCTGGTCCAGCAGCCGGTGCGACTCCGCGTCGGAGCGCACCACCACGCAGTGCCGGCCGGCCCGCTCCACCTGCTCGGCCAGCCGGGTCACCTGCTCGCCCACGCCGAGCAGCACGACCGCGCCGCCGGCCGCGCCGGTCGGGCGCGCGACCGGTGGCGCGGCAGGCCGCCACACCGGCTGGAAGAACCAGTTGGGCAGGGTGTTCTCGTTCTCCAGCAGCAGATCCACCCGCTGCGCGGTCGCGGCGAACTCGCCGGCCTCGAACCGGGCGCGCAGCCGGGGGCGCTGGATCTTGCCGATCTCCGTCTTGGGGATGTCGGTGCACGCGACCGGCAGCACGAAGGCGGGGGCGATGCCGGCCCGGCGCGTCAGGGTGGCCCGGATCAGCTCGACCGCCTGCCGGATCGGCACGTCCGGTTTGAGGTGGCAGAACACCGCGAGCTGGTCGGTGGCGCTGCCCGGGGCGCGCACCGCGCAGGCCGCGGTGAACGAGCGCTCCACCACGTCCAGCTCCTCGACCAGGCTCTCCAGCTCGTGACTGGGGTAGTTCACCCCGTTGATCACGATGGCGTCCTTGGCCCGGCCGGTCAGCGTCAGCAGCCCGTCGCGGACAACACCGAGATCGCCGGTGTCGAACCAGCCGTCCCGGGTGAAGGCCACCTGGTTCTGCGCCGGGTTGTTGTGGTAGCCCTTGGTCACCGCTGCGCCGCGCACCTGGAGCCGGCCGGGGCGCCCCTCGGGCAGCACCTGGTCGGTGTCGTCGACGATGCGCAGCGAGAAGCCCGGGTAGGGCCGGCCGATCGGGAACGTGGCGTCGTCGTCGCCGCTCACGGGGTAGGTGAACGGTGTGGCGATCTCCGCCGATGAGCACTCGGACATGCCCCACACCGAGTGCATGGCGTCCGGCCGCAGCCCGAACTGGGCCAGCAGGTCGAGGAACCGGCGGGCGACCCGGGGCACCAGCGCCTCACCGCCGTTGATGATCAGGCGCAGCGCCGAGAGGTCCCACTGCCGGCCGGCCATGGCCGCGGCGTGGTCGGCCACCAGGCTGAAGGCGAAGTTCGGCGCCCAGGTGATCGTGGCCCGGTGCTCGTCGAGCGCGGCCAGCCAGCGCAGCGGATCGGCGATCACCTCCGAGGTGGGCGCGTGCACCTGCCGGTAGCCGGCGAACAGCGGGCCGATGTGCGACATCACCACCCCGCCCACGTGGTCGAGCGATATCCAGTTGACGCACACGTCCTCGGTGGTCAGCCCGTACCGCTGGGCGGCAGCCTTGGCGTGCGCGAGCACGTTGCCGTGCCGCAGCTCGACCGCCTTGGGCAGGCTGGTGCTGCCCGAGGTGAGCACCAGCAGCGCCAGGTCGTTCATGCCGGCGGCGTGCCAGTCGTGGTCTGGCGCGGCACCGCGCAGCTGGTCCAGCACGGCGATGCCGGCGCCGGCCCACTCCGGCGGACCGGCCAGCCCGCGCAACCGGTCCTGCCGGCCCTGGTCGGTCAGCACCAGTGGGCTGTCCAGCATCCGCCAGGTGTTGACCAGCTTCTCCGCCCCGGTCGTGGCGTGGTAGGTCGGCGGCACCGCGAGCGGCACCGCCACGAACCCACCGAGCACGCAGGCCCACAACGCGGTGAGGAAGTCCCGGTTGTCGACCAGCTGGAAGATGACCTTGTCGCCGGGTCGCAGGCCGAGGCCGCGCAGTCCGCCCAGCACCCGGGAGGCGTCCTCGGCCAGCTCCCGGTAGTGCTGCCGGCTGGCGACACCGTCCGGTCCCCGGTAGACGATCTCGGCCTGGGGGCCGGCCTCGGCGGAGCGGCGCAGCGCGGTCACCAGGTCGCGCACCCGGGAACCGGCCAGCGGCGGCCCGTGCAGCACCGAGACCGCCCTCGGGTCCGGCGGCTCGGCCGGCGCGTCCACAGTGGACATCTGCCCCGGGGACGCCTGAACCGGCGCCGCCGCGCTGGGCGCGGCGTCACCCAGGTGGACGCGTTCGGTGCTGACCGGGACGCGCCGGAGGGCGACGGCCACCGCGTCGACGCCGGGCGCGTCCGCCAGCGCGGCCTCCCAGCGGGCGGCCAGGTCCTCGTCGACCACGGGCACGCGTTCCAGGGCGGCGGTGTCGACCGCGCCGTCGGCGGTGCGCGGCAGGCTGGTCAGCTCGACGATCGGCGGGAGTGGCGCGTCGGCCGGCAGCGCCTGCCGGGCGGCCGCGGCGAGCTGTCCGGTCGCGACGGCCCCGCACGGCACCACGTAGACCACCGGCTCGACCGTGTCCGCGCTGGTGCGGCGGGGCAGCACCACGCACTCCCTGACCGCGTCGTGCGCGAGCACCCGGTCGGCCACCGCGTCCAGGTCCACGCGCGGCCCGTCGTCCAACTGGTCCAGGGTGCGGTCCGGGTCCTCGGCCGCGCGTTCCAGCACCCGGACCAGCCGCGCCAGCACGGCCTCGGCCGTGCGCGGCTCGAACAGGTCGGCGGCGTAGTCAAGGCGCACGTCGAGGCCGGCCGGCAGCCCCGGCCCGGTGTGCCGCTGGGAGACGGCGAAGTACAGGTCGAACTTGGCCACGCCCGGGTCGACGTCGTGGTCGATGACCACGTCGAGGCCGGGCATGCCCGGCACGGACCGGGGCAGGTCCTGCACGGCGAAGCACACCTGGAACAGCGGGTGGCGGGCCGGGTCCCTGGTCGGGTTGACCGCCTCCACCAGCCGGTCGAACGGCACGTCCTGGTGGTCGTAGGCGGCCAGGTCGGCGGCGCGGACCCGGGCGAGCAGCCGCCGGAACGTCGGCTCGGCCGAGGTGTCCGTGCGCAGCACCAGGGTGTTGGCGAAGAAGCCGACCAGCTCGTCCAGTGCCGCGTCGGTGCGCCCGGCGATCGGGCTGCCCAGCGGGATGTCCACGCCAGCGCCCAACCTGGTCAGCAGCGCGGCCAGGCCGGCCTGCAACACCATGAACAGGCTGGTGTCGGTCTGCCTGGCCAGCGCGAGCAGCGCCCGGTGCGCCTCGGCCGACGTGCGGACCTGCACCCGGGCGCCCCGGTAGCTGGGCCGGGCCGGCCGGGCGTGGTCACGGGGCAGCGGCAGTTCCTCGGGCAGCCCGGCCAGCCGGTCCGTCCAGTACGCCAGCTGCCGGCCGAGTTCGCTGTCCGGGTCGGCCGGATCGCCCAGCAGCTCCCGCTGCCACAGCGTGTAGTCCACGTACTGCGCCGGCAGGTCGGACCACCGCGGTGGCCGGCCGGCGTGCCGCGCCGCGTAGGCCGTGGCCAGGTCGCGGGTGAGCGGCTCCAGCGACCAGCCGTCGCCGGCCACGTGGTGCAGGACCAGCACCAGCACGTGGTCGGTCGGGCCGGCCACGAACAGGTGCGCCCGCAGCGGAACGTCCTTGGTGAGGTCGAAGCCGTGCCGCAGCACCCGCCGGATCTCGTCGTCCAGTTCGTCGTCGGGCACCTCGTAGGTGCGCAGCCTCGGCCGGGACCGCTCCGGGTCGAGCACGTGCTGGTGGGGCACGCCGCCGCGGTCCGGCAGCACGGTGCGCAGGCTCTCGTGCCTGGCCACCACGTCGGCCAGGGCCGCCTCCAGCGCGGGTCGGTCGAGTGGGCCGGACATCCGGAGCACGATCGGGATGTTGTAGGTCGGGCTGGGCCCCTCGAACCGGTTGAGGAACCACAGCCGGCGCTGGGCGAAGGAGAGCGGAACCGGGTCGGGCCTGGGGACCGGGCGCAGTGCCGGCCGGGACCGTCCGGCCACGCCCAGGCGGGCGGCCAGGCTGGCCACGGTGGGTGCCTGGAACAGGTCGCTGATGGCCAGTTCGACGTCGAGGTCCGCGCGGATCCTGCTCACCAGGCGGGTGACGAGCAGTGAGTGGCCGCCCAGCTCGAAGAAGTCGTCGTCGCGGCCGACCCGCTCGACGCCGAGCACGTCCGCCCAGATCGCGGCGAGTTCCCGCTCCCGCCGGCCGCCGACGTCCTCGGCCGGAGCCGCCGGGGACGCGGCCAGCCGGGCGCGGTCGACCTCCCCGGTGGGGGTCAGTGGCAGGGCCGGCACGGCCACCAGGTCCGCCGGCACCCGCACGCCGTACCGGTCGGTGACGGTGCGGTCGATACCGGGCAGCGCCTGCGGGCCGGTCAGCACGACGTGTCCCACCAGCCGCCGCCCGGCTGGCCGGGAGCCGTCCAGCTGGGCTTTGGCGTGCCGGAGCACCTCGGCGAACTCGCCGGCCTCGAACCGCGCGCGCAGCCGGGAGCGTTGCAGCTTGCCCAGGTTGGTCTTGGGGATCTCCTCGGCGGCGACCGGCAGCAGGTGGGCCGGGCGCACCCCGACCTGCCTGGTCACCTCGGCGCGGATCGCGCGCAGCGTCCGCGCCAGGTCGGCACCCCGCCTCGGGTGGAAGAAGATGGCCAGTTCGTCGGTGCTGCTGTCCGGCCCGCGCACCGCGCAGGCGACCGTGAACGAGCGCTCCACGCAGTCCAGCTGCTCCACCACGGCCTCGATCTCGTGGCTGTGGTGGTTGACGCCGTTGATGATGATGACGTCCTTGACCCGGCCGGTGATGAACAGCTGGTCGTCGCGGATGAACGCGAGGTCGCCGCTGTCGAACCAGCCGTCCGCGGTGAACGCCGCCTGGTTGGCCGCGGGGTTGGCGTGGTAGCCGGGCGTGACGAAGACGCCCCTGGCCTGCAACCGGCCGGTCGCGCCCTGGGGCAGGACCACGCCGTGCTCGTTGACCACCCGCAGCGCCATCCCCGGGTAGGGCCGACCGTTGCTGACGAACGGGTCGTCGTCGGTGGTGTCGGCCAGCCGGAACGGCTGGTCGGTGATGCCGGTGGCCAGCTCCGACATCCCCCAGGACGCGTGCACCACGTCCGGCGCGAGGCCGTGCGGGGCCAGTTCGGTGAGAAAGCGCCTGGTCACCCTGGCCACCACCGGCTCGGCGATGTTCATGGCCAGGCGCAGGCAGGACAGGTCCCAGCCGCGGCCGGCGCCGGCCGCCACCTGCTCGGCGACCAGCCCGTAGGCGAAGTTGGGCGCCCAGGTGGTGCTGGCCCGGTACTGGTCGATCAAGTCCAGCCAGCGCAGCGGGTCGGCCATCACCCAGTCGGTGGGCGCCTGGATCTGCTGGCAGCCCAGGACCACGTCGCGCAGGTGCGACATGACCAGGCCGCCGCCGTGGTCCAGGGTGGCCCAGTTCACCGTGATCTCCGCCGAGGTGAGCCCGTGCACGTGGGCGGCGGCCGCCGAGCGGGTCAGGATGTTGCGGTGGGTGAGGGTGAACGCCTTGGGCAACCCGGTGCTGCCCGAGGTCAGCAGCATCACCACGGGCTCGTCCGGGGCGGGCTGGTGCACCGCGGCCGCGGCCGGCCCCGCGCTCAGCTCGTCCAGGCCCACCAGCCGCGCCCCGGTCCACTGCCGGTCGGCGGCGAACGCGCGCACCGGGGTGACCAGGTCAGGGCTGGTGACCACCACGGGGCGGTCCAGCATCCGCCAGACGTTGTCCAGGGTGGCCGCGGCGCTGGAGGCCGCGTCGTAGGTGGGCGGCACGCCGAGGGGCACCACGACGAACCCGCCGAGCACCGCGGCCCACACCGTGCTCACCAGCTCCCGGTTGTCCCGGAGCTGGCAGACGACCATGTCACCGGGGCGCAGCCCGAGCCGGCGCAGCCCGCCGAGGACGCGCCGCGCCTGCTTGCCCAGCTCCACGTAGGACTGGGTGGTCGCGCTGCCGTCCTGTCCGATGTAGACGATCCCGGTCCTCGGCTTGACCGAGGCGGCCCGGCGCAGGGCGGCGACCAGGTCCGGGACGGGCGGCTCCACCACCGGACCCCCGCTCAGCAGGGCCGGTGGCGCGCTCGCCGGTTCGCCGTCCGCGTCGAACTCGCCGTCCGCACCGGGTCCGCTGGCCGGCGCCGGGTGGGGTGGGCCGGTCGGCCGGGTCGGGCTCGGCGCCCCGTCGTGGCCGGCCGGCTCGTCCAGCACGACGACCGCGGCCTGGTCCACCCCGGCCGCCGCGCGCAGCCGCCGTTCCCAGTCCGCGGCCAGCTCCTCGTCCACCACCGGCAGTCGGCGCAGGGCGTGCTCGTCGGGCCGGCCCGAGCCGGTCCGGGGCAGGGCGGGCAGTGGCACCACGGCGGCCAGCCGCACCGCCCCGGGCAGGATCTCGGCGGCGACGGCGGCGGCCCGCCGCGACGCGTCGGCGGCGGGTCCGGCGGGCACCAGGTACGCCACCAGTTCCACCGCCCCGGTGCTGGTGCGCCTGGGCAGCACCACGCACTCCGCCACGGTGTCCTCGGCCAGCAGCCGCCGGGTCAGCTCGACCAGGTCGATCCGGTGCCCGCCGATCCAGGCCGTGCCCGGTGGTGGTGCGACCTCGTCCAGCCAGGCCCGTTCCGACCCGGTGAGCACCGGCAGGTCCGCGATGGGCGTGTCCGGTTCCGCCGCGGCCTCGGCCAGCAGCCGGGCCAGCCACTGGGTGATCCGCTCGACCGTGGCACGCTCGAACAGGTCGCTGGCGTACTCGACCTTGAACTCGACGCCGGCGGGCGCACCGCTGTCCGCGTACCGGTCGTAGGCGTTGACCAGCAGGTCGAACCGGGATGTCCCGGCCGAGGAGGGTTCCAGGCGCGCGCCGCCGTCCCCGATGTCCAGGTGGGCGCTCTCGTTGTTCTGCAGCACCAGGCTCACCTGGAACAGCGGGTGCCGGCCCAGCAGGCGCTCCGGGTTGACCGCCTCGACCAGCCGGTCGAAGGGCACGTCCTGGTGCGCGTAGGCGTCGAGCGCGGTCTGCCTGACCCGGGCCAGCACCTGCCGGAAGGTCGGCTCGCCCGCGGTGTCCACCCGCAGCACCAGGGTGTTGGTGAAGTACCCGACCAGCTCGTCCAGTGCGGCGTCGTCGCGCGCGGCCACGGCCGTGCCCAGCGGGATGTCGGTGCCAGCGCCCAACCTGGTCAACAGCGCGGCCAGGCCGGCCTGCAACACCATGAACAGGCTGGTGCCGGTCCGCGTGGCCAGGTCGAGCAGTGCCTGGTGGTCGGTGCTGGGCATCCGGTGGGTGAGCAGCCCGCCCCGGTAGCCGGCCACGACCGGTCGGGGGTGGTCGGTGGGCAGCACGAGTTCGTCGGGCAGGCCGGCGAGGCGCTCGGTCCAGTAGGCCAGCTGCCGGGCCAGCACGCTCTCCGGGTCCTGCTCGTCGCCCAGGAACTCCTGTTGCCACAGCGTGTAGTCCACGTACTGCACCGGCAGCTCCGCCCACCGCGGTGGCCGTCCCTGCTGCCGCGCCCGGTAGGCCGTTGACAGGTCGCGCGCCAGCGGGGCCAGCGACCAGCCGTCGCCGGCGATGTGGTGCAGCACCAGCACCAGCACGGGGTCGCCCTGGTCGGGGAACAGCAGCTGGGCCCAGATCGGCAGGTCGGCGGCCAGGTCGAACTCGTGCTGCCTGGCCGCGTCCAGTCGGCGGGCGAGTTCGTCGGCGCCGCAGGCCAGCATCTCCAGCGGTGCGGTGACCGCGTCCGGGGCGAGAACCCGCTGCCGTGGCACGCCGTCCTGCTCCGGGAACACCGTGCGCAGGCTCTCGTGCCTGGCCAGCACGTCACCGAAGGCCGAGGCGAGCGCGTCCAGGTCCAGGGTGCCCGGCAGGGTGGCGACCAGCGGCATGTTGTAGGTCGGGCTGGGACCCTCCAGCTGGTTGAGGAACCACAACCGCCGCTGGGTGACCGACAGCGGGATGGTTTGCGGCCGGTCCCGCCGGGTCAGCGGTGGCCGGCGACGGCCCTGGTCGAGGCGGCCGGCCAGACCGGCCGCGGTGGGCGCCTGGAACACGTCCTGGATGCTCAGTTCCGCGCCCAGGGTCTGCCGCACCCGGTTGACCAGCCGGTTGGCCAGCAGTGAGTGGCCGCCGAGGGCGAAGAAGTCGTCGTCGACGCCGACGGTGTCCGGTTCGGTGACGCCGAGCAGTTCGGCGAACAGCGCGCACAGCGCGCGCTCGGTGGCGCTGGCCGGGGCGCGGCCCGGTGCCGGGGCGGGGCGGGTGGGCGCGGGCAGCGCGGCCCGGTCCAGCTTGCCGTTGGCGGTCAGCGGCATCGCGTCGAGGGTGACGAACGCGGCCGGCACCAGGTGCTCGGGCAGCCGGTTCGCCGCGTGCTGCCGCAGCTCGGCCTGGTCGAGGGTGCCGCCCTCGGCGGGCACGGTGTAGGCCACCAGTTGGGGGTCTGCTGGGCGGTCCTCGCGCAACAGCACCACGGCGGCGGCCACGTGCGCGTGGTCGGTCAGCACCGCCTCGATCTCGCCCAGCTCGATGCGGACCCCGCGCAGCTTGATCTGGCCGTCGGCCCGGCCGACGAACTCCAGCACGCCGTCCGACCGCCACCTGGCCAGGTCACCGGTGCGGTACATCTTCGCGCCGGGGTCGGCGAACAGCTTGGCGAAGGGGTCGGCGATGAACCGCTCCGCGGTGAGTTCCGGGCGGTTGAGGTAGCCGTCGGCGAGTTGGACCCCGGCGATGTGCAACTCGCCCACCGCACCCGGCGGCAGCGGCTGCGACTGGCTGTCCAGCACGTACAGCCGGGTGTTCCACACCGGCCGGCCGATCGGCACGCCAGCCCCGGCAGCGTCCTCCTCGCCCCGGGCGCAGTGCCAGTGGGACACGTCGACGGCGGCCTCGGTGGGGCCGTACAGGTTGTGCAGTTCCGCAGCGCAGCGCCGGTGGAACGCGGCCACCAGGTCCGGGGTGAGCGCCTCACCGCTGCAGATGACCCGGCGCAGCCCGCGGTGGTCGGCGGTGTCCGTCTCCTCAAGGAAGACCCGCAGCATCGACGGTACGAAGTGGACGGTGGTGATGCGCTCGGTCTCGATCAGCTCGGCGAGGTAGCGGGAGTCCCGCTGGCCCCCCGGCCTGGCCAGCACCACCGTGGCACCGGCGAGCAGCGGCAGGAAGACCTCCCAGACCGAGACGTCGAAGCTCAGCGGGGTCTTCTGCAACACCCGGTCGTCGCGGTCCACCCCGTACTCGGCCCGCATCCACAGCAACCGGTTGACGATCGCGGAGTGCGCCACGACCACACCCTTGGGTGTGCCGGTCGAGCCGGAGGTGTAGATGACGTAGGCGGGGTGCGCGGGCGTGAGCGGCTCAGGCCGGTCCTGGTCGGTCGGGTCGGTCGCGGGCGTGGCCAGCAGCGCCGACCGGGTGGCGGCCTCGTCGAGCACGATCCGCCCGTCGTGCGCTGGCAACCGGTCCGCGTTCGCCAGGTCGGTCACGACCAGGGTGGGCGCGGCGTCGCGCAGCATGAACTCCAGGCGCGCCAACGGGTAGTCGAGGTCCAGCGGCAGGTAGGCGGCGCCCGTCTTGAGTACGGCCAGCAGGGCCACGGCGAGGTCGGCCGACCGGGGCAGGGCCAGTGCCACCAGCCGCCCCGGCCCGGCGCCCCGCGCCAACAGCAGGTGGGCCAGGTGGTTGGCCCTGGCCGTCAGTTCCGCGTAGGTCAGTTCGGGGTTGGTCGCTTCTGGGCAGGTCGCTTCTGGGCAGGTCGCTTCGGCGCCCGCCACGACCACGGCGGTGGCCTCCGGGGTGCGGGCCGCCTGCGCCTCCAGCAGTTCCACCAGGGTGGTGGCGGGCACCGCCCGGCGGGTGTCGTTCCAGTCCACCAGCACCCGCTGCCGTTCGGCCGAGGTGGCCAGCGGGAGTTGGCCGATCCGGCGCCGGCCCGACTTGCGCTGCGCCGCCGTGGCCACGGTGCCGAGGAACTCGGCGAACCGCTCGTGGTGGGTGCGCAGTTCCTCGGGTCGGTAGTGCGCCGGGTTGCCGGCCAGCCGCACGGACAGCCGGCTGCCGTCGGGTTCGGCCGCGCAGGACAGCAGCAGGTCGTCCACCGGCCCGGGAGCGATGTCGTGCACCACGCCCTGGGCGTCCCCGAAGCGCACCTGGGAGGCGTAGTGCCTGATGTTCACCTGGAGGCCGGTGAGCGCCCGGCCCGCGCCGACCCGCCGGTGCTCGCGCCGGATGTCCTCGGCGCGGTAGTGCTGGTGGCGGCTCAGCTGCCGGAGCTGGGCGGCACTCGTCTTGATCAGGTTGGCCGCGCTCAGCCCGGTGGTGTCGGGCAGCCGCAGCGGCAGCAGGTTGGCCACCATGCACGGCACCCGGGCGGCGGCCGATCCCCAGCGCGCCGCCATCGGCAGCAGCAGCACCGGCTCGGCCACGCCGGTCATCCGCTGGCCGTAGGCGGCGGCCGCGGCGATGACCACGTCGGCCCAGCTCACCCCGAGGTGGTCGGCGGCGGCCAGCACCGGGTCGGCCGCGACCGGGACGTCCACCCAGTGCGGCGCGGCCGCCGCGGGCCGGGCGGGGCCGGTGCCGAGGCTGACCGGTTCGGGCGCGTCGGCCAGGTGGGCCAGCCAGAACTCGCGATCCCGGGCCCGGCGCGGCGAGTCGCGGTAGGCCGCCTCGTCCAGCAGGACCTGGCGCAGCCCGCCGAACGGGCTGTCCACAGTGGAGGATCCGGTGGCCAGTGCGGTGTAGATCTCGGCGACCCGCCGGATCAGCAGTGCGGAGCCGTAGCCGTCCAGCAGGATGTGGTGACAGCGGTGGTACCACACCAGGGTGTCCGGGCCGGTGCGCAGCAGTGCCTCGGCGAACAGCGGCCCGGCGGCCAGGTCGACCGGGATGCCGGCCTCGGCGCGCATCCAGCGCACCGCCCTGGCCAGCGGGTCGGCCGGCGAGCCGGGCGCGTCCGGTTCGGCGCCCAGGTCCAGCAGCGGCAGTTCCCACCGGGGCGGTTCCCCCTGGCCGTCTCCGTCGACCACCTGCCAGACCTCACCGGCGTCCTCGACGAACCGGGCGCGCAGCGCCTCCGTCTCGGCGATGCCCTGGTGGATGGCCCTGGTCAGCAGGGTGGTGTCCACCGGCCCGGTGATCAGGACGTACTGGGCGGTGTTGTGCGCGGCGCTGCCGGGATCGAGCCGCTGCGCGTACCAGACGCCGGTCTGGGCCGCGGTCAGGGCAAGTCGCTCCAGCGGGCGCGCCGGTGCCGTGTCGGTACGGGGTGCATCAGACAGGAGATCAGCCATTGAGTCCCAACTTTGACGGCCGCGGAGTCGTGGCAGGCCTGCGGAGAAGGTGGGTTCTGGTGGTCGTGCGGCTCGGCTGGGCGCGCCGGGCTGGGTGCTGGTCGACAGCGGGCGGGGTGGGGCCCTCGTGCCGTGGGACCGGTGCCGTGGGACGCGGACCGCGCAGCGGACGTGCTGGTGGCATCCGCCGATCAGCCCAGAACAGGTCACCGCAGAACAGGTCACCGCAGAACGGGTCGCCACGGACGGGTCAACACGGGCAGGTCACCGCGTGGCTTCCGGGAGGTGCGCCGGGCAGCGGCCGGCGCCGCGTCGGGCGGCGAACGCGCGCGCGGGTTTTGACACGGCCGGGCGCCGCACTGGTTTCGGCCGTTTCCGCGACACGCGTCGCGCTCACCTCAAAGCCCAATTTGCCCAATTTCCGCCGCCACCTTTCGAACCACCCCGATCGGTCCGGTCAGGACCGATCGGAGAAGGCCAGTTCGGGCAAGGTCGGAAAATACTCGCGACCGCGACGGAAACACAAGCCAGCCCCTTGGACGAGCCAGGTCGCCAGCGGCGAGATTCAGCCTTTCGGGGCCCCTTCACGCCGCGCTCATCAGCCACAACGACCGTCACCCACACCAAAGAGTTCACTCATTCAGGTGACAATTAACCGAATTTGCGCGGCCTGTCACCGCTCATCGCGCGCAACAGCCGACAGGGCGGATCGGATACCAACCACCGGGGGACATCGACACTGCCGCTGCCAGGTGTTTGTTAACGTGGCCGCACACCATCAGGTGCCCGCACCAGTAGCTCCCACCAGCCAGCCAGGGTAGGTTCTCGGGAAAATTCCTCAAAAGGGACGCCCAACCCGTCTCGCTGCCATCGGCTCACCAGCTTGATTGCGGTGACGGAGTCCAGCCCGATCTCCGCAAGGTTCACGTCGCAACCAATCTCGGACGACGCTACTCCCAACTCCTCGGCAATGGTTTTCTGGAGTTCGGCGCGACTGGCAGGTATACCTCTCTCAGCCATTCCGCGACTGTAGCAATGCCCGGGACAGATCCACACTGTCCCGGATCAGTAATACACAATTAGGCAGGAAATCACTCATCGGCGGTATCAGCCGACATCTCGACACTACCCTCAGCGAAAGGCAGGCCATGCTGACCGGATGCGAACCGTGGCCGGAGGAGATCGCCCGCAGCTACCGGGAGGCCGGTTACTGGGCTGGCCAGACATTGGGCGAGGCACTGCGCGGCTGGGCGGCGCGCGGCGGCGATCGGACCGCCGTGGTCAGCAGGGACCGCCGGGTGAGCTACCGCGAACTGGACGAGTGGGTGGACCGGTTGGCCGCCGGCTTCCACGCCCGCGAGATCGGCGCCGGTGACCGCGTGGTGGTGCAACTGCCGAACACCCCCGAGTTCATCGCGGTGTGCTTCGCGCTGTTCCGCCTCGGTGCCGTGCCGGTGTTCGCGCTGCCCGCCCACCGCGCCAGCGAGATCACCCACCTGTGCCGGCTCACCGACGCGGTCGCCTACCTGGTGCCGGCCCTGCACCGCGGCTACGACCACCGGCTGCTGGCCCGACAGGTGCGGCTCGCCGTGCCCGGCGTGCGGCAGGTCTTCGTGGCCGGCGAACCGGGCGAGTTCGTGGCGCTCGCCGACGTCGACGCCGCTGGCACCGCGCTGCCGGCGGCGTCGGGCGGGCTGGCCGAACCCGACCCGGCCGATGTGGCGTTCTTCCTGCTGTCCGGCGGCACGACCGCACTGCCCAAGCTGGTTCCGCGCACCCACGACGACTTCCTCTACCAGGCCCGCGCCGCCAGTGCGGTGTGCGGACTCAACCAGGACAGCGTGTACCTGGCCGCGCTTCCGGCCGCGTTCAACTTCGCCTGGGGCTGCCCCGGGGTGCTGGGCACCCTGCACGCCGGCGGCACCGTGGTGCTGGCCAGGTCGGCCAGCCCGGACGAGTGCTTCACGCTGATCGAGCGGGAACGCGTCACGATCACCTCGGTCGTGCCCACGGTGGCACAGTTGTGGTTGGACGCCGTCGAGTGGAACAGGCGGGACCTGTCCAGTCTGCGGGTGCTGCAGATCGGTGGCGCCAAGCTGCACCGGGAACTGGCCGAGCGGGTCCAGCCCGCGCTGGGCTGCCGGCTGCAGCAGGTGCTGGGGATGGCCGAGGGGCTGATCTGCTTCACGCGGGAGGACTACTCCGCCGAGGAGGTGCTGACCACCCAGGGCCACCCGCTCTCCCCGGCCGACGAGATCCGGGTGGTCGACGAGCACGGTCGGGACGCGCCCGACGGTGAGTTGGGCGAGCTGCTCACCCGCGGCCCGTACACCATCCGGGGCTACTACCGCGCGCCCGAGCACAACGCCACGGCGTTCACCGAGGACGGCTTCTACCGGACCGGTGACCTGGTGCGCCGAACCGCGGCGGGACGCATCGTCGTCGACGGGCGGATCAAGGATCTGGTCAACCGGTGCGGCGAGAAGGTCTCCGCGTCCGAAGTGGAGGGACACCTGCTCGCGCACCCCCGGGTCGCGCAGGCGGCCGTGGTACCCGCGCCGCACCCCGAACTCGGCGAGCAGATCTGCGCCTTCGTCGTCCCCTCGGGCGAGGCGCCGAGCCTGGTCGAGCTGAGGCGACTGCTGCTGGATCGCGGGCTCGCCGCCTACAAGCTGCCGGACCGGCTCGACGTGGTGGTCGCCCTGCCCGTCACCGGTCTGGGCAAGGTGGACAAGAAGGTGCTCGCCGCCGACGCGCTGCGCCGGGTCGAAGCCGACCAGACCACCGACGCCGCCCGGCCGGTCCACTGAGGACATGCCTAAGCCACCACGTCCACGGCCGACCGGCGGGGTGCACCGCCTGGACCCCCCGTTGCCTCAGGCTACCGAGGAGCACAGCACTCATGACCAGCACGCGCGAAGACGAGCGCATCGACGAGGACTTCCTCCAGCACGTGCATCCGATGTTCGCCCTACTTCGTGACGAGTCCCCGGTGCGCCCGGTGCGGACACCGAACGGCCTGCGAGTCTGGCTGGTAACCCGTTACGACGACGTCCGCGCCGGGTTGGGCGACTCACGGCTGAGCAAGGACATCCGCCACTCCGAGGAACTCATCGCGCGGCACCTTCCCGGGACCGGCGTTGGTGACCACCGCGAGTACGCCCGGCTGCTCAACCTCCACATGCTCAACACCGATCCACCCGACCACACCCGGCTGCGCCGGTTGGTCGGCCGGGTCTTCACCGCCCGGCGGGTGGAGCAGCTGCGTCCGCGCATCGAGGAGATCACCGAGCAGCTGCTCGCCAGCATGCCCACCGGCGTGCCGGTGGACCTGATCGAGGCGTTCGCCGCGCCGCTGCCCATCACCGTGATCTGCGAGCTGCTCGGCGTGCCCACCGCCGACCGGGAGCGGTTCCGCGGGTGGTGCCGGGTGCTGGAGTCCAGTGTGGGCGGTCCCGAGCTGGGCCGGGCCGGCCAGGCCATGGCCGACTACCTCGACTGGCTGTGCGTGACCAAGCGGGCCAACCCGGATGGTGGCCTGATCAGCGCGCTGGTGCAGCCGGACAACGACGGGGACCAGCTCAGCACCGCCGAGACCACCTCCATGGCCTACCTGTTGCTGGTGGCCGGGCACGAGACCACGGTCAACCTGATCGCCAACGGCGTGCTCACCCTGCTCACCCACCCCGACCACCTCGCCAGGCTCCAGGCCGATCCGGCGTTGGTGCCGGCCGCCGTCGAGGAGTTCCTGCGCTACGAGAGCCCGGTCACGGTCGCGACCAGGCGGTACACCACCGAGCCGGTGGAGATCGGCGGGATCACCATTCCCGCCGGGGAGTTCGTGCTGCTCTGCCTGTCCTCGGCGAACCGCGACCCGAGCCGGTTCCCCGACGCGAACGCCTTCGACCCGACCCGGTCCACCCACGGCCACCTCGCGTTCGGCCACGGCATCCACTTCTGCCTCGGGGCTCCGCTGGCCCGCCTGGAGGGCGAGATCGCCTTCACCCAGCTGCTGGCCAGGCTCTCCTCGGCCCGCCTCGCGGTGCCGGCCGAACAGCTGCGCTGGCGGTTCAGCCTGCTCATGCACGGTTTGGAGGAACTGCCGGTCGTGCTCGGCTGAGCGCCGCCAGCGGCGTGCGGCGCGGCAGCCCACCGGCACCGCGCCGCACCCCACCGACTGTCGCCGTTCTCCCCCGGTTCGTCGGTGCGGGGCGGTCAGACGAAGGCGCTCAGCCCGGTGATGGCGCGCCCCACGACCAGGGTGTTGATCTCGCGGGTTCCCTCGTAGGAGTAGAGCGCTTCGGCGTCGGCGACGAACCGGCCGATGTTGTAGTCCAGCACGATGCCGTTGCCGGCCAGCAGTTCCCGCGCCCAGCCGACCACCTCCCGCATCCTGGTCGTGCAGTACGCCTTGGCCAGCGCGGAGTGCTCGTCGCGGTAGGTGCCGGCCTCCTGCAGCTGCGCCAGCCGCACCACCATGGCCAGCGAGGCGGTGGTGTTGCCGACCATGCGCACCAGCAGGTCCTGCACGAGCTGGAACTTGCCGATCGGCCGACCGAACTGCTCCCGGTTCTTGGCGTAGTCCAGGGCGATCTCGTAGGCGGCCAGCATCACGCCGGTGGCCTGCCAGGCCACCCCGCTGCGGGTCCGCCGCAGGATCACCGCGGTGTCCCGGAACGAGTTGGCGTTGTGCAGCCGGTTGGCCTCGGGCACCCGGCAGTCCCGCAGCACGATGTCGGCGTTCTGCACCGCCCGCAGCGCGATCTTGTTCTCGATCTTGGTGGCGGAGAAGCCGGGGGTGCCCTTCTCGACCACGAAGCCCTTGACGTGGTTGTCCTCCTCGTCCCGCGCCCACACCACCACCAGGTCGGCGAAGGTGGCGTTGCCGATCCAGCGCTTCTCGCCGTTGAGCACCCAGGTGTCGCCGTCGCGGCGGGCGGTGGTGCGCAGGCCACCGGCCACGTCCGAGCCACCGTGCGGTTCGGTCAGCGCGAACGCGCCGATCTTCTCCATCCGGCTCATCGCCGGCAGCCAGCGCTCCCGCTGCTCATCCGAGCCGCAGGCCACGATGCTGCCCATGGCGAGTCCGGTGTGGACACCGAAGAAGGTGGCCATGGACGGGTCGGCGTGCGCCATCTCCAAGGCGAGGAAGCCGCTGAGCAGGCTGCTGGGCCGGGGACCGGGCGACTCGGGGTAGGCCAGCCCGGCGATGCCGAGGTCGGCGTAGCCCTGCACCAGGTGGGTCGGGAACTCGGCCCTGGCCCAGTTCTCGTTGGCCACCGGCACCACCTTGGTGCGCAGGAACTCGCGGACCCGCAGGATCAGTTGCCGCTCCTCGTCGGAGAGCAGTTCGCCGAACCGGTAGAAGTCGCCGTCCAGGATGTCTGCCACGGTCCCCACGTCCTCCCTGCTGCGTCTGGTTGTCCGGATCGCGGTCGGCAACGCCTCAGAGCACGTCGACGAGTTCGGCGCCCACCACGCCCCTGGCGACCAGGTCCCGGATCGCCTCGGCCGGGTAGCCGATCTCGGACAGCACCTCGGCGCTCTGTTCTCCTGGGCGCGGACAGTGCCGCCGGATCGTGGCGGGGGTCGCGGAGAAGCGCACCGGCGGCCGCACCACTCGGTAGGCGCCCTCGGTGGGGTGCTCGGCCACCTGGATCAGTTCGCCCTCGGTGACGTAGGGGTCCTCGGTGACCTTCTCGATGTCCAGCAGGGGTGCGAACGGGATGCTGTGTTCGGCGCAGAAGCGCTCCCACTCGGCGGTGGTCGCCCGCACCGCGGTCTCCTCGATCAGCTCGTACAGCTCGGCCTGGTGCTGGACCAGACCGGCCGGGGTGGTGAACCGCGGGTCCTCGGCCAGGTCGGGCCGGCCGATGAAGACGAGGAAGTCCTGGATGTTCCTGACGCTGTAGGGCAGGATGCACGCCCAGCCGTCCTTGGTGGCGACGGCCCGGTGGGTGGGGGTGACCGACCGGGAGAACCCGATCGGACCGAGGGGCGGTTCGAACGTCAGCCCCTCCATGTGCTCCACCAGGTTGAACGCGAGCAGGGTGTCGGTCATCGGCACTTCGACGAGTTGGCCCCGGCCGGTCCGGTCGCGGCTGTGCAGCGCGGCCAGTGCGGAGTAGACGGTGGTGAGCGAGCAGAGCTTGTCGCCGAGGACGGTCGGCACGTAGTAGGGCCGGCCGGTGACCCGGCGCATCAGGTCGGACAGGCCCGAGGCCGCCTGCACGATCTCGTCGTAGGCGGCGCGGTTGGCCAGCACCGAGTCCGAGCGGAACCCCTGTGCGTGGCAGTAGATCAGCCGGGGGAAGCGGTCGGCGATCTGGTGGTGGTCCAGGTTCAGCCGCTGGAGCGCGCCGGAACGCATGTTGGTCACCAGGATGTCGGTGTTCTCCAGCAGCTTCAGCAGGATCTCCCGGCCCCGCGGGTCCTTCAGGTTGACGCCGAGACTGCGCTTGTTCCGGTTGACGTTCATGGCCAGCGCGGACATCCCCGGGTGGCGCTGGGGGTGGAGCCGCCTGGTCGACTCCCCATCCGGTGGCTCCACCTTGATCACGTCCGCGCCGAGGTCGCCCATGATCTGCGCGGCGAACGGCCCCATGACCACAGTGGACATGTCCACCACGCGGACGCCCGCCAGGGCGCTGGTGATCTGGTCGGTCGTCGCGCTGTTCGCTGACACCACAACGCCCCTCCTCGGTGGGCAACTCCGCGGTGTGCCGCGGACTCCGCTCGTCCTGGCCGGCCCGCACGCCGGTGCGCCGGCCCACGCGCCGGTGCCGCTGCCCGGCGGGGGTGGGCGTTCCCGGACGGTTGGGCCGTCCCGCCCCGGTTACCTCGGTGCGATGCGCTCAACCCTGCCCCGGCCCGGATTTCGGCCCGCTGTTCCGGCGGTTCGCCGACGTCCTGTTGGGACGGTCCACCTGGGACACGCGGGCGGGCACCGGTAGGGACCGCCCGGGTTAACCCCACCAGGTGGGCGCGGGTGGGCAGACCGAGGTGGCCGGCCAGCCGAGGTGGCTGGCCGGCCCGGTCGCCGTGCTCAGCAGGCGCGCCGCACGTCGCCGGTCGCGCAGGTGACCAGCTTCTCGAACTCGTCAGGGCCGACCGGCTCGCCGATGCCCCTGCCCTGCGCGAACTGGCCGCCCAGCTGGCGGACGCAGCCGAGTTCGCGTGGGCCGTCCACGCCCTGCATGGTCACCTCGCAGTTCAACCGCAGGCCGAGGGCGACCAGCGAACCGGCGACCGCCTCGGTGCAGTTGCCCTCCTCCGCCACGCCCAGTTTGGCCACCAGCGCCGGCGGTACGACGATCCCGTAGACCGGCACCGAGGTCAGCCGGTCGAACCGGGCGTAGCGGGTGCCGATGTTGTTGATCTCCAGGCGCACGTTGAGCCCGGTCAGCTCGATGAGGTGGTTGTGCCACCCGCCGCGGCGGTCGAACAGGCCGGCCTCCTCCATGCGCAGGCGCAGTTTCGCCGGTGGCGCGTGGGTCTCCCGCAGCGCCGTGCGCACGTGGTGGACCAGGCACTCGTCGTCGGACGCCCGCTGCGACACGTTCACCGCGACGAACGGGGCCCTGGCGCCGAGTCGGTGCTGCCACCGGGCGGCCTGCGCGCACGCCGCCCTGATGATCCACTGTCCAACCGGGAGGGTCAGGCCGATCTCGTCGGCGAGTGCGACGAGATCGGCCACCGGCACGTCGCCGTGCTCGGGATGCCGCCACCACGGGCTGGCCTCGGCCCCCACGATCACCCCGTCGGTCACCCGGGCGATCGGGCTGAACGCCAGCCGCACCTGGCCGGTTTCCAGGGCGTCGGGCAGCGCCATCAGCAGGCTGCGCCGCTGCCGGTCCCTGGCCACGCTGCCGGGGTCGACGACCACCCAGGGCTGTTTGGCCGCCTGCACGTTGCTGGCCAGCGCGATCTCGGCCTGCCGGAGCAGGCTCTCCACGCTGCTCCGCCCGGCACGCCCCGCCACCACGCCGATCCACGGCGCGAACACCAGCTCGCGGTCGTCCAGCCGCACCGGCTGGGCGATCCAGTCGGCCAGCCGCTTGACCAGGTCGTGCAGGGACACCCAGTCGGTGGAGTTGGTGACCAGGATGGCGAAGGTGTCCGCGTCGAGCCGGCCGACGGTCACCCCGCGCATGCCCGCGGTCGTCCCGCGCACCCGGCACGCGAGATCGGCGACCACCCGGTCGTGCACGGCCGGCTCGAACGCGTTGATGGTCGAGACCAGCCCGCCGACCCGGACGGCGCACAGGGCCACGGCCGCGTCGACTCCGGCCGCCGCCAGCGCGGCGGTGACGCGTTCGCGGAAGTCCCGCTGGTTGGGTAATCCGGTCACCTCGTCGCGGTAGGCGCAGCGCAGCAGGCGTTGTCGCCACAGCGCGCGCTGGGTGGCGTCCTCGGCGGTGCCCTCGGCCGGTGGCCCGTCAGCCTGCCTGACCCCGGTCGACCCAGTCCCGCCCAGCCCAGTCTCACCCAGCCCGGTCCCGACCGGCTCGGTTCCGGCCGACTCGCTTCCGGCCGGCTCGCTTCCGGCCGGCTCGCTTCCGGCCGGCTCGGGTTCCGGGGCCGCCGATCCGGTCGGGGCCGGGTCCGCGACCGCGGTGGCGGGCCGCCGCGTCCTGACCAGTTGCAGCGCGGTGGTCGTGCACAGCTGCTCGTCGAAGAGGCGGTCGCGCAGTCCCTCGGCGTAGCCGCAGGACAGGTCGGCGAACACCTGGGCGCGCAGCTGTGGCTGGTTGCGGCCGGCGAACTCCTGCAACTGTTCGGCCCAGGGCATCAGCAGCCGGACCGTGGCGGTGAACGCCCTGGTGGTCAGGTGCATGTCGTAGGCGAGCGCCCGGCCGACCAACTCGGGTGCGAGCGTGGCCATGTCCGGGTCCAGCAGCCGCAGGGCGAGTTCCTTGGCGAAGCCGAGCAGCTTGTCCCGCAGGCCGGCCTGGCTGTCCAGCACGCAGCAGACCTCGCAGATGCCCCTGGCCCACTCGGCCACCAGCGGCTCCAGGTCGAAGTCCCGGGTCCGGGCCGCCCCGGCCGCCGGTTCGCCGCGCTCGTCGGCCGGCGGGTCGGCGGGTCCGGCCTCCCGCGCCAGGATCTTCGCCAGGGTCACCCGCATCACCGCGTCCTCGACCGGGGAGGCCGGCGCCCCGAGCACGGCCGACAACCGCGCCAGCCGGTCGTCGACCAGGCGCCGACGGGCATGCGCGCTGGTCCCGGGCAGCCACTGCAGAACACGGTCGAATATCACGCCTCACCCCTTGTTTCCCGGTCCCCCGGATCGTTCGCCTGGTCGCTGTCCCGGGGACGCCGCCGGGAGAGCCGGCCGGTGGGCAGATCCGCCCGTGCCGCCAGCAGCCGGCGCGCCCGGGAGACGTAACTGGACGCGGTGCGCGGGCTGCACCCGAGGACCTGGCCGATCTCCTGGGGCGACAGCCCGTTCGCGTTCAGCACGATGGCGTCCCGGAGGTGGTCGGGCAGCTCCCGGATCGCCCGCATGGTGTCGGTGTATTCCTGCCGTGTCTCGATGTCCGCGGTGTGCGCGACGAGCACGTCGTGGCTGTCGGTGAGTTCGACGGGAACCGCGTCCCTGCTACGACTGCGCAGCGCGGACCGGGCCAGGTTCTTGGCGATGGCGAACAGCCAGGCCCGCCGCTCGCCCTTGGGGCGGTCCCAGGTCTCCCACACCCGCGAGAAGGCGTCGGCGGTGATCTCGACGGCGTCCAGGTGCGGCGCCATGCCCCGGACGTACCGGAGCACCGCCAGGTAGTGCTTGTCGTAGAAGGTCTTGTAGTCGGTGTGCTGATCGTGCGACGGGCGTCCGTCGTCGCACGCGTTCCGGGCATTGGTCACTCGTGGTCGTCCTCACCCGGCGGTTCGACCAGCGTCGCTAAGGTTTTTCGGTGAACCCGCTCGGTCAGGAGTGGGTCGACCATGACTCGTGCCTCATGGCCTGCCCTGGGCACACCGTGGTTGACCACCACGGCCGCCCTGGTCGCGGCCATCAGCTGCAACAAACCGGTGTTCCTTCCAGTGCGTCGGCTTCGACGGGAGCGAAGCTCGGTGAAGGCTGGTCACCCCGTACCACGTTGGCGGCACCGTTTTGTTGATGCGCCAAGGGCAATGTTCACTCGATCGTGTTTGTCACCCACGTGAGTCACACGGAAATCCCACACCACGTGTCCGCCGGCCTCCTATCCCCCTGCCGGGTGGCGGAGTGCCCGACAAGACGCAGATCGCTCCCTACGGAGAGCCACCGGGATGGGAACACAGTGCCGTGACCAGCAGTACCAGCCGCGCGATCGCCGGGTGCCGGCAACCCCGGCCAGTAAGATCAACTGGTGCTCGGGGGACACCGTTCCGGGGGCGCTGAACCGCCCGCCGTTGATCTTGACCGGCCCAGCGCCGCCCGCGTCCACGACTGGTTGCTGGGGGGCAGTCTGAACACTCCGGCGGACCGGGCCGTTGGCCGGTCCCTGACCGACCGGCTGCCCGTTCTCGTCCCGCTCGCGCGTGCCCACCGGGCGTTCTCCCGCCACGCCGTCGCCGCGATGCTGCGCCAGGGCATCCGGCAGTTCGTCGACCTGGGGTCCGGCCTGCCCACCGTCGAGCACGTGCACCACGTCGCCCAGGCCGAGCACCCGCAGGCGCGCGTGGTCTACGTCGACCACGACCCGGACACCGTTGCCCAGGCCGAACTCCTGTTGCGGGACAACCCGTTCGCCGCCGCCGTCCGGGCCGACCTGCGGCAGCCACTGACGCTGCTGGACGCGGTCGTGCGCACCGGCCTGCTCGACGTGACCGAGCCGACCGGGCTGCTGGCCGTCGACGTCCTGCACCTGGTTCCCGACCGGGAGGACCCAGCCGGCCTGCTGCGGCGCTACGAGCGGCTGCTGGCCCCGGGCAGCTGCCTGGCCCTGTCGCACTGCCTGGCCGGCGCTGCCGCCACCCTGGTCCAGCAGCGACTCGGCGAACTCGCGCACACCGGTGCCCTGTTCCCCCGCACCAGGGCGGCGCTGCGCGCGTGGCTGGCGTCGTTCACCCTGCTCGATCCCGGTCTGGCCGACCTGCCCTGGCCGGACTCGGCGCCGCCCCCGGACGAGCCGGACAGCGCGCTGGCGGTCTGCGCCTTGGCCCTGGTCGGCTCGGCAGGGCAGCGGCCGGCCCGGCCAGCGGCGGACGAAAACCCGGTGTGCCCGGCGGGAAGGCGTTCTACCGTCCGCGCCATGTCATCCCCACCACCGGCCGGCACCATCCGACCGGCCACCCCCGAGGACGCCACCGCGCTCGCCGAGATCCACGTCGCCTCCTGGCAGGCCGCCTACGCCGGCCACCTGCCCGACGGGTTCCTGCGGAACCTGTCCGTGGCCGACCGCCAGCGGTCCTGGCAGCAGTGGCTGGCCGCGACCGACCAGGCGTCCTCGGTCCTGGTGGCGGAGGCCGACGAGCACGTGGTCGCCGGCTTCGCCGCGATCGGTCCCAGTCGCGACGACAACGCCGCCCCGGGCACCGGGGAACTGCGGTCGATCTACCTCCACCCCAAGCACTGGGGCCGGGGCCTCGGCCGGTTGCTGCACGACCAGGCGATCGAGGCGCTGCGCCAGCGCCGGTTCCGGCAGGCCACCCTGTGGGTGCTGGCCAGCAACACGCGGGCGCGCCGGTTCTACGAGACGGCCGGGTGGGCGGTGGACGGCGCCACCCGCACCGACACCAGTCGCGACGGCACCGTGCTGTTCGACGAGGTCCGGTACTGGCGGGACCTGCCGCCGGAGTCGGTCTGAACGGGACGGTCAGCTGGCCGCGGGCGGGAACGGGTTCACGGTCCACCCCCTTCGGCCACGACCGCCTGGAAGTGCGCGCACCGCGCCACGTCCTCGTGGTCGCAGCGCAGCGCGCACTCGACCAGTCGCAGGGCGGCCTGTGCCTCGGCGACCCGCCGGGTCAGCTCCGCGTGCTGGCGGCGCAGCACCTCGCGCCGCTGCGCGGAGTTCCCGCCGGCGAGCATCTGCCGGATGGCGTCGAGGCCGAGCCCGGCCTGTTTGGCGCGCAGGATCACGGCGACCCGGTGCAGGTCCTCGCGGCCGTAGCGGCGCCGGTCACCGTGGACCCGGGCCGGGGTGAGCAGTCCCACGGATTCCCAGTGCCGCAGCACGTGGGTGGCCACACCGAAGCGCGCCGCGACCGCCCCGATGCTCAGCGCGTGGTCTCCGCTTGACTTCATGTCGACATTAAGTCGCACGCTGACGACCATGTCCAACCACACTCCCCCGGACGCCAGCGAGATCGCGGTGGACGAACTGATCCGGCGGCTCGACCTGGCTGACGCGCTACCCGAGGCCGCCAGCCTGCGCGCGCACAGCTACGACCTGCTGGCGCCGACACCCGGCGCGCTGGTGGTCGACGTGGGCACCGGCTCGGGCCGGGCCGTGGCCGAACTGCGGGCCCTGGGTGCCGCCGCGATCGGGGTCGACGTCAGCGAACGGATGGTCGCGGTGGCGCGCCGGCGTTGGCCCGGCGCCGACTTCCGCCTGGGCAGCGCCTACCGACTGCCGCTGCCCGACGGCTCGGCCGCCGGTTACCGCGCGGACAAGGTGTTCCACGAACTCGACGATCCCGGGGCGGCACTGGCCGAGGCGCGCCGCGTGCTGCGCCCCGGTGGGCGGATCGTGCTGCTCGGCCAGGACTGGGACGGGTTTCTGATCGACTCCGACGAGCCGGTGCTGACCCGCGCGATCGGGCACGCGCGCGCGGACACCGTGACCAATGCCTGGTCCGCGCGCCGGTACCGGAACCTGTTGCTGGACAACGGTTTTGTCGACGTCACCGTCTCCGCGCGCACCGTGCTGCACACCGACGAGAGGGCGCTGCCCCTGCTCGTCGGGCTGGCCGCCGCCGCGCACTCGGCCGGCGCCGTGCCACGTGACCAGGCCGACGCCTGGGTGGCCGAGCAGACCCGGCGCGCGCGGGACGGACGGTTGTTCCTCGCGGTGCCGCTGTTCGTGGCCGCGGCCACCCGGCCCTGACCCGCCGAGCCGGCTCCCGGGCGTGCGCGGCACCGCGCCCCGGGGCGCACCGAGGTCGACGGCGGCGCCGAACAGGCCGGCCCGGTGGCGCCAGTCATCAGTTGTTGGCCAACGTCTGTTGAGCACACTCCGGCAAGGTTGCCCGCAGGCGTCCCCTTCTGGTTGACAGCCGGGGTGCACCCACCCAGCATGAGAGCGCTCTCACGCGGCCCCGTCGCGCCGCGAGGAAGGAGAGAAGTCACACCCAGCTCCGCGGAAGACATCGTGAGGAGTTGCTCGTGCGTTTCACCCGAAAACTGCTCCACTGGCTGAGCGCCGTGGCGGTGGTCGCGTCCACCGCGGTCGGCGTGTCAGCGGCGTCGGCCGCGCCGGTCGCGGCGGCGCCCCCCAACCTGTTGCCGCTGACCCTCACCAACAACTCGGGGCGCGCCGAACAGGTCTACGTCTACGTGCTCGGCACCAACCTGAACACCGGCAAGCTCGGCTACGTCAACGCGGCGGGTGCGTTCACCCCGTGGTCGCCGGGGTCGCTGCCGCCGAGCCCCGCACCCGACGTGGCGATCACCGGGCCGGCCAACGGCTCGGCCACCACGATCCAGTTGCCCATCATGTTGTCCGGCCGGGTGTACGTGTCCTTCGGGGAGAAGCTGAAGTTCTTCCTCACCCCGGACGGGCTCGTGCAGCCCGCGCCGTGGGCGGCCGGGGACGCCAACCGGGACATCCTGTTCGACTGGAGCGAGTTCACCTACAACACCAGTGGCCTGTGGTTGAACACCTCCATGGTGGACATGTTCAGCGTGCCGCACGCGGTCGAGGTGACCGCCGCCAACGGCAGCACCCAGCGCACCGGGGACCTGGTCCCCAACGGTCGCGAGCGGATCTTCAACGCCCTGCGCGACCAACAGGGCGACTGGGCCAAGCTGGTCCAGTCGCGCGGTGACGGCACCCGGCTGCGGGCGCTCTCGCCGGGCAGGGGCATCGACGCCGGACTGTTCAGCGCCACCTACTTCGACAGCTACGTCAGCCAGGCGTGGGCGACCTACCAGAGCACCACGCTGACGGTGGTGCCGTTCGAGAACGAGCCGGACAAGAAGTTCTTCGGCCGGACCGACTCGGCCGGGGTCATGAACTTCACCGACACCTCGGGTGCCAGGGTCGCCTCGTTCTCGCGACCGTCCACCAAGGACGTGTTCGGCTGCGACGGTGCGCTGCACGCCCCCAACGACGGGGTGGTCGGCCCGATCGCGCGCACCCTGTGCGCGGCACTGCACCGGTCGACCCTGGGCTACCTGCACACCCAGCCCACAGTGGACCCGGCCCAGTTCTACACCCGGGCCACCACCGACCACTACTCCCGCGTGCTGCACGCGAACTCGGCCGACGGCAAGGCGTACGGCTTCGCCTTCGACGACGTCGGGCACTTCGAGTCCCTGGTCCACGACGGTTCACCGCGGGCCGCGCGGATCATCCTCACCTCGTTCTGATCCGGTCCACCCCGGACTCCTGATCGGCGACGGCGGCGGGCGCCGCGGGCGACCCGTCGCCACCCGCCACTTTGGATAGGTTAGCCTAACTTCGTTGCCGTCCAGGAGACCCAGCGTGTGAAAGCAGGACAGCCATGCCCAACGCCAGAGTTCCCCGTCTCTCCCGTCGTGGTCTGCTCGCGGCGGGTGGCAGCCTCGCCCTGGGTGCCCTGGTCTCCGCCTGCGGAGGCGGCGGCAGCGGCAGCGGTTCCACCGGCTCGTCCGGGACGGCGTCCAGCGGGAACTCCGGCGGCTGGTCCTTCACCGACGACCGCGGCGTGACCGTGCGGGCCGACGCCACACCGCGCAACATCGTGGCCTTCGTCGGCACCGCCGCGGCACTGCACGACTACGGCGTCGAGTGCTCGGCGGTCTTCGGCCCCACCAAGGACAAGGACGGCAAGGCCGACGTCCAGGCGGGCGAGATCGACGTGGACAAGGTGCTCGTGCTGGGCAACAACTGGGGCGAGTTCAACATCGAGAAGTTCGCGTCCTTACAGCCGGACCTGCTGGTCGCCCCGATGTACTCCAAGGACACCCTCTGGTACGTGCCGGACGAGAGCAAGGACAAGATCCTCGGCCTGGCGCCCAGCGTCGGGATCAACACCGCAAACACCTCGCTGCCCGTGCCGATCCAGCGGCACGAGGAACTGGCCCGGGCCCTGGGCGCGGACCTGTCCGCGCCGAAGGTCACCGACGCCAAGGCCCGCTTCGACCAGGCCTCGGAAGCACTGCGCCAGGCCACCTCGGCCAACGGCGGGATCCGGGTGCTGGCCTGCTCCGCCAGCCCCGACCTGTTCTACGTGGCCGCGCCGGACGTCCTGACGGACCTGCGCTACTTCAAGGAACTCGGCGTTGACTTCGTCGTCCCGGACCAGCTCGGCGCCGGTGTCTTCTTCGAGAACCTGAGCTGGGAGAACGCCAACAAGTACCAGGCCGACGTGCTCTTCCTGGACAACCGGACCGCGTCCCTGCAACCCCCGGCGCTGGCGGCCAAGCCGACCTGGAACTCGCTGCCCGCGGTCGCGGCCAACCAGGTCGTTCCCTGGGTGTACGAGCCCCGCTACTCCCACGCCGGCTGCGCGCCGTTGCTGGAGGCACTGGCCAAGGCCATCCAGGGCGCCAGGAAGCTGGGCTGACCGCCCGACCACGGACGCGGGTTCGGGGCAGTCGACGTGACTGCCCCGAACCCCTTGACCACCGCTCCGCCCGGAACCTCACGGGCCGGCGTCCGGCACCGGGTCAGCGCGCCCCGGCGGTGACGGGCCGCCGCTGCCCCGAGGTGGCCGGGGCCGGCGCGTCCGAGGTGCCGATGCTGCTGCGGAAGCCGCGCAGGCGCAGGCTGTTGCTCACCACGAACACCGACGAGAACGCCATGGCCGCGCCCGCGATCATCGGGTTGAGCAGCCCGGTGGCCGCCAGCGGCAGCGCGGCCACGTTGTAGGCGAACGCCCAGAACAGGTTGCCCTTGATGGTGGCCAGCGTGCGCCGGGACAACCGGATCGCGTCCACCGCGGCCCGCAGGTCGCCCCGCACCAGGGTCAGGTCGCTGGCCTCGATGGCCACGTCCGTGCCGGTGCCCATGGCCAGGCCCAGGTCCGCCGTGGCCAGCGCGGCCGCGTCGTTGACGCCGTCGCCGACCATGGCCACCACCTTGCCCTGCTGCTGCAGGCGGGCGACCACGTCCACCTTGTCCTTGGGCAGCACCTCGGCGATGACCTCGTCGATGCCGACCTGCTTGGCCACCGACCGGGCCACGGCCTCGTTGTCGCCGGTCAACAACACCGGGGTCAGCCCGAGCGCGCGCAGCTCGCGGATGGCCTGGGCCGAGGTGGGCTTGACGGTGTCGGCGACCACCAGCACGGCGCGGGCCTGACCGTCCCAGGCCACCGCCACCGCGGTGCGCCCCTCGGCCTCGGCCGCCGCCTTGGCCCTGGCCAGTTCGGCGGTCAGGGGCTGGCTCCACTGCTCCAGCAGCGCCGACCGGCCCACCAGCACGGCGCGGCCGTCAACGATGCCCTGCACCCCCAGTCCCTCGACGTTGGTGAACCCCTCCACCGAGGGCAGTTGGCCCACGGCCTGCTCGGCACCGCGGGCGATCGCCTTGGCGATCGGGTGCTCGGAGGCGTGTTCCAGGGCGCCGGCCAGGCGCAGTGCCTCCGCCCGGTCGGTGCCGGGCGTGGTGTGCACCTCGACGAGGTCCATCTGGCCGGTGGTGACCGTGCCGGTCTTGTCCAGCACCACGGTGTCGATGCGCCGGGTCGACTCCAGCACCTCCGGGCCCTTGATCAGGATGCCGAGCTGGGCGCCTCGGCCGGTGCCGACCAGCAGCGCGGTCGGCGTGGCCAGCCCGAGCGCGCACGGGCAGGCGATGATCAGCACGGCCACCCCCGCGGTGAACGCCGCGGCCACCCCGCCGCCGGCCCCCAGCCAGAACGCCAGGGTGCCCACGGCCAGCGCGATCACGATCGGCACGAACACCGCGGAGACCCGGTCGGCCAGCCGCTGGATCTCGGCCTTGCCGGTCTGGGCGTCCTCGACCAGCTTGGCCATCTGCGCCAGCTGCGTGTCCGCGCCGACCCTGGTGGCACGCACCACCAGCCGGCCGCCCGCGTTCACGGTCGCCCCGACCACGGCGTCGCCGGGCCCGATCTCCACGGGGACGGACTCGCCGGTGAGCATGCTGGCGTCCACCGCCGAGTTGCCCTCCTCGACCACACCGTCGGTGGCGATCTTCTCGCCGGGGCGGACCACGAACCGGTCGCCCACCGCCAGCTGGTCAACGGGGATGCGCTGCTCGCGGCCGCCGCGCAGCACGGCCACGTCCTTGGCGCCCAGTTCCAGCAGGGCCCGCAGCGCGGCGCCGGCGCGGCGCTTGGCGCGGGCCTCGAAGTAGCGGCCGGCCAGGATGAAGGTGGTGACCCCGGCGGCGACCTCAAGGTAGATGGAGCCGGCGCCGTCGGTGCGCTGGATGGTGAACTCGAACGGGTGGGTCATGCCTGGCGTGCCGGCGGTGCCGAACAGCAGCGCGTACAGCGACCAGGCGAACGCGGCGATGGTGCCCATGGAGATCAGGGTGTCCATGGTGGCCGCGCCGTGGCGCAGGTTGGCCCAGGCGGCGCGGTGGAACGGCCAGGCGCCCCAGACCAGCACCGGGGCGGCCAGCGTCAGCGAGATCCACTGCCAGTAGGTGAACTGCAGGGCGGGGATCATCGCCAGCGCGATCACCGGCACGGCCAGCGCGGCCGAGCCGATCAGCCGCTGCCGCAGCGAGCGGGTGGGGTCGTCCTCGGGCGCGGGCCCCGGCTGGCCCGCCTCGGTGGTCTCGGGGGGTGGCGGCGCGGGCAGGCTGGCGCCGTAGCCGGCGGCCTCGACCTGGGCGATCAGCTCCTGGGGGTCCAGCGCGGCGGGGAAGCTGACCTTGGCCTTCTCCGTGGCGTAGTTGACCGTGGCGGTGACGCCGTCGAGCTTGTTCAGCTTGCGTTCGATCCGGGCCGCGCAGGACGCGCAGGTCATCCCGGTGATCGCCAGCTCGACCTGGCCGGTGTCGGCCACGGCTCCCGACGGGTTCGGGGTGGAACTCATCTGCGAACTCTCCCTCGATCGTGTCTGGGCGGCGGTCAGCCGTGCCCGTGGCCGGTGCTCTCGACGCCGGCCGGGCCCGTCGGCGTGCCGGTGGTGGCGTCCACGGTGAACTCCGCGGTGTGCACCGCGCCCGCGTGCTGGAAGTCCAGGAACAGCCGGTAGCCGCCGGCCGTGGGCACCTCGGCCACGAAGTCGACGTCCGGGCCGGCCGGGGTGCGGCCGTCGCCGGGGGCGCCGTCGGGGTGCACGTGCAGGTAGGCCAGGTCACCCAGGCGCAGCGCCACCAGGTGCCCGTAGGCGGCGAGGTAGGGCTGCAGGTCGGTGACGGGCTGGCCGTCCCTGGTCACGCTCAGCCGCAGCGGCGAGGCCGTGCCCGCGACCAGGTCACCGGTCAGCCGCACCTGGTAGCCGTCCACCTCCGCCACTCGGGAGGACGGGTAGGACCGGGGCGTGAACTGGCCGGCCACGAAGATGTCGGTGCCCAGGGTGGTCGCGCTGCCCCCGGTGGGGGTGAAGTCGGCGAAGACCCGGTAGGTGCCGGCTTCGGTCAGGGTGAGGGGCACGCTCCAGGTGCCGTCGGCGGCCATGTCCGGATGGACGTGCTGGAACCCGGCGGTGTCCCGGCGCACCACGATCAGGTGCATCCGCTTGTCGTGCTCGACCTCGAAGCCGGTGACGGGGGCGCCGTCCTGGCCGAGGACGCGGAAGGAGAAGGGCTGGTCGGTGCCGGTGGACAGGGTCGTGCTGGTGGGCGTGAGGGTGTATCCGCCCCTGGACGACGCCAACCCGCCGGGCAGGTCGGTCCGCGCGCCCTCCGCGACGGTGCCGCTGTGAGCGTCCCCGTGGCCGGTGTCCTCACCACCGGTCGTGCCGGTGTGCCCGCTGGACGCGGACGCGCCGGGAAGGGGACCGACAGCGGTTCCGGCCGCCCAGGCGCCCGCGGCGACCAGGGCGAGTGCCGCACCGTAGGCGGAGAGCTTCGCTGCTGTGTTCATGACTTCCTCGCTGCCGGGGTCCCGGTGTGGAGCCGGACGGTGCCGGCTCCACACCGGTCAGTGGTTGGGGTCAGCTGGCGGCCAGCTGGTAGCCGGCCTCTTCGACGGCGGCGCGCACGTCGGCCTCGTCGAGGGCGTCAGCGCTGGTCACGGTCACCGCGCCGGTGGGCAGGTCAACGGCCACCCCGGACACCCCGTTGATCTTGCTGACCTCCTCGGTCACCGACTGCACGCAGTGCCCGCAGGTCATGCCGACAACGGTGTAGGTGGACTCGGCCATGGTTCTCTCCTCGTTCGCGTTGACGTGGTGACTCTTCGTGGTGTTCGGGCTCAGGACCGCACCAGGCGGGCGATGGCCTCGCTCGCCTCGCGGACCTTCTCGTCGGCTGCCACGCCGCCCTCGGCGATGGCCTGGGCCACGCAGTGCTTGAGGTGCTCGTCCATCAGGCCGAGGGAGACCGCCTGCAGTGCCTTGGTCGCCGCCGCGATCTGGGTGAGCACGTCGATGCAGTACTCGTCGTTCTCCACCATCCGCTGCAGGCCCCGAACCTGACCTTCGACCCGGCGCAACCGCGCCAGGTAGCCGTCCTTGTCGGTGCTGTAGCCACGCATCTGCCACTCCCTCCGGTGACGAACCCCGAGCCTCACAGTACCCCTAGGGGGTATTGGTAGCCGCGGCTCCCGTTCACGTGGTCATTTATACCCCCAGGGGGTATCAGAGGTCAACTCGGCCCGGTCCGGCCTGCCGCCCACCGCCGCGACCAGCGAAACTCCGTGCGCACAACGCCTTCATCACCCGTTCGTGTGTCGAGTGGACCGGCCGCCCGGCCCGCCCGGATCGTGGTCCGGCCGGATCACGTCCAGGCCGGCTACCCCTTCGGGGTACCCGCGCGTGGTCGGCGCCACGCAACGGCGGCGGCCGGTCCCCGGTCGGCACCGCAACCGGCGCGGCGCGTCCGGCCCGCCCGGGCGGATCGGGTCATGATCGTGGTGTCGGGTCCGGTCGAGGTCGGCCAACCCGCACGCCCTATCGTGTGCGCGCGGCAGCAGCGGGGGGAACAGCGCGGCACGCGAGCAGCGGGCTGGGCGCGGAATCGAGTGACCGGGCACAGCGGACAGGTGGAACGAACATGGAGCGGGTCGACTACTACGAACTCCTCGGCGTCGCCCCGACCGCCTCAGCAGCCCAGATCAAGGCGGCCTACCGCGCACTGGCCAAGGTCATGCACCCCGACGCCGGCGGAACCGCGGGGGCGTTCCGGCTGCTCAGCGACGCGTACGCCACGCTGACCGATCCCCAGCGGCGGGCCGCCTACGACCGCTCGCTGCGCCGGCCCGCCGGCACCGCCGGCACCGCCGCACCGGCGCCAACCCGGCGCCCGCGCCCCGCCCGGGACTGGCGGACGCGCACCAGCCGGCAGGCCCGCGAGGACCCGGACTTCGCCCCGACCGTGCCCGATCTCGCACCCGACACCATTCCCTGGTGGCCGGCGGTGAACGCCGACGAGTCCGCCCGCTACCTCCCCACCGACGCCCCGGGACACGCCCCGGTGGTCACCGTGCTGGGCGGCTGGCCGCTGATCCTGCTCACCACCCTGCCGCTGCGGCCGTCCCCGCTGCTGCTGAGCCTGTGGCTGGTGCTGCTGGCCGCGGCCTGCACGAGCGCGTTCTGGCTGGTTCGGCTCTACCAGGCCGCCGCGCGCAGCCACCGGGACTTCCTCGCCGAGTTCGGCACGCCCAGGGTGGTCGGCGCCCCCTCGGCCGAGCACAGCGAACTGGGCGAGCACCTGACCGCCGAACTGCTGTCGCGGTATCTGACCAGGCTGCCCGGGGTCCGCATCTTCCACGGCCTGAGCTGGCCGGACTCGGTCTTCGCCGACATCGACCACGCCGTGCTGTGCGGCCGGCGGCTGGTGCTGATCGAGTCCAAGGTGTGGCTGCCCGGCCACTACGCGGCCGATGAGGACGGTCGGCTGTGGCGCAACGACCACCCGTTCCGCGGCGGTGACTCGCAGCTGGCCGAGGGGGTGAGCGCCTACCGCGCGCTGCTGCCCGACGTGGAGGTCCGCGGCGCGCTGATCCTCTACCCGAGCGCCCCCGGCGAGATCACCACCGAGGAGCCGGACGAGGAACTGGCCCCGCCGATGACCCCGGAGCAGTTCGTGCACGAGATCGGCGGCTGGCTGGCCACCGATCCCGCCACGGTGGACCGCGACGCGCTGCGCACCCTGCTCGGCCGGGTGACCAACGCCGACCCGACCTGAGCCGCGGACCGGCGGGCCGGTGGCGCGGGACCGCCGACGTGACCGGTCCCGTTCGCGGGCACGGCACCGGTCCGGTTGACCTTCCAGCGGCTGGAGACCCTAGGTTGCCGGCCCGTGACCACTCCGCTGTCGCCCCCGGGGAGGTGCTCGTGACCCGCTGCGCCGAGTGCGGAGCACCCGCGCGGCCCCACTCGTGCGCGGAACTCTTCGACACCGTGCTCGCGCTCGACCACTCCCAGCGCCCGCCCTGGGGTCCCCTGCACGGCGTCACCGTGTCCTGCTTCGTGCTCCAGCACCCCGGCCGGCTGCCCGCGCCGGGCCGGGCGCAACCCTGGGCGGTACTGCACGCGTACCTGGCCGGCGGCCAGACCGCGGTGACAGCCCTGGCCGGCAGGATGCGCCGCGCCAACTCCCACCACCGCCGCGGGGTCGGCCTCGCGGACGTGTGGGCCGGCGTGCCAGCCCCGCCCCTCGGGCCGGTGCCCACCGGCTTCGCCGTCACCATCACCGATGTCGCCCTCGACGGCACGTTCCCCGCCGCCGGCTTCCCGGAACGGGTCAGTGCCTGGGCGAGGGCCACGGTCGCGGCCTGGCGTCCCCGGTGACGGCACCGCGGCCCGCGGGCTCGCCCGGTGCCCCGGGCGCCAACCGCGCCGCCGGCGGCAGCGGTGCGTGGTGCGGGGCGGCCTGCAACGCCTGGAGCACGAGCGCGGCGAAGCGCCGGGAAGCCGCGACCTGACCGGCCGCGGTGGTGGCGCGGATGCCCCGGTTGGCCATGAGCACCAGGACCAGGTCGTCCAGGACGAAGTCCGGCCGCAGGTGGCCGGCGCGCTTGGCCCGCTCGGCCAGTTCGGCCACGGCGGCCAGCGCGCGTTCGCGGGCCGAGGTGAACTCCCGCGCCCCGGGAAAGGCCGACGCGAAGGCCTCGGTGAAGCCCCGGTTGCGCGCGTGCAGCACACAGATCTTCTCGATCACCAGGCGGAAACCCCGCCACGGATCCGGCTCGGCCAGCCCCTCGTCGACGATGGCGTGACACATCCGCACCTCCTCGGCGAAGGCCGCGGCGATCAGCGCCTGCTTGGTCGGGAAACGGCGGTAGAGGGTGGCGGGGCCGACCCCGGCGTGCCTGGCGATCTCCCGCATGGGCACGGTCACGCCTTCGGCGGCGAACAGCCCTCGGGCCGCGGCGAGGACGCGTTGCCGGTTGTCCAGCGCGTCGGATCGCAGCGGGTGAGGCAGATCGTCGGTCACCGCTCTCACTTTAGCTAAGTGGACGGTGCCGTCCGTTAGCGTCCGAAGCCGGACAGCGTCGAGCGCAACCGAGGAGACGGCAGTGCGGGCAGTGGCGATCCACACGTTCGGACGGCCCGAGGGCCTGGAACTCATCGACCTTCCCGCGCCGGCCCCCGGCGCCGGACAGGTGCTGATCGCCGCTGAGGCGATCGGCGTCAGCGGCGCCGACGCCGTCATCCGCCGCGGGACCCTCGCCGCCTACGGCTTCACCGAGGGACACATCCCGGGCAGCGAGGTGGCGGGCACCGTGACCGCGGTCGGCGACGGCGTGGACACCGCGTGGGTCGGTCAACGCGTGTGGGCGTTCACCGGTGTCGGCGGCGGGTACGTCGAACAGGCGGCCGTCCCGGTCGCGGAGGTCATCCCCCTGCCGGCGGGCCTGTCCGCTGCCGACGCGGTGGCACTCGGGAGTTCCGGAGCGGTGGCCCACTTCGGCCTGGCCCGTGCCCACTTCGCCGCTGGTGAGTCCGTGCTGGTGCGGGGCGCGGCCGGCAGCATCGGGATCACGGCGGTCCAGCTCGCGGCACGTGGTGGCGCCAGCGCGGTGGCGGTCACCACGTCCTCGGCCGAGCGGGGCGCCCGGCTGCGCGCGCTGGGCGCGACCCACGTGCTGGACCGCTCCGGCGCGGGCGGCGCGGACGCTCCCGCCGGCTACGACGTCATCCTCGACGTCGTAGCCGGGGCGGACATGCCCGCTTTCTTCGACCGGCTCAACCCGAACGGCCGGCTGGTGGCCGTGGGCGCGGTCGGCGGCCAGCCGCCGGCGGACTTCGGCGCGAAGCTGATGGCGGCGTTCCAGAAGTCGATGTCGTTCGCCACCTTCAGCGCCGCCACCGTGCCCCCGGCCGCGCTGCGTGCCGTGCGGACCGCGCAGTTCGCCGCCGCCGGCCGGGGCGAGCTGCACGCGGTGGTGCACGAGGTGCTGCCGTTGGAGCAGGCCGTGCTCGCGCACCAGAAGATGGACAGCGGTGCGGTGTTCGGCAGGATCGTGCTGACGCCGTGACCCCGGCCCCTCCCGAACCACGCGCCGGAGGCGCTGTCTAGGCGACACCGGGCAGGTGCGCGCTCAACACGGCGGACCGTCCACTCCGGACCACCGCGACGGCCTCGGCCAGCGCGGCCGGCAGCTCGTCGGGCCGGGCGACGCTGCGGGCCCACGCGCCGCCGGCCGCCGCGGCGACACCAGGCAGGTCGGCCCGTGGCGCGAAGCTCACGTTGAAGTCGTCGCGGGCCGAGGCACTGCCCTCGGGGTGCACCCCGAGCGTGGACAGCTTCGGCGACATCCAGCCCTGGTTGTCCATGATCACCGTCAGGCTCGGCGTCCGGTAGCGGCTGGCGACCCACTGGGCCGAGGCGGGCACACCGAACAGGTAGGTGCCGTCCCCGACCAGTGACACCACCAGCGCGTCCGGCCGGGCCAGTTTCACCCCGACCGCCGCGCCCGCGTGCCAGCCGAGCGAACCACCGCCGGAGCCGAGCAGCGCGCCCGGCCGGTCGACCCGCAGGTGTTCGCCCACCACCTGGTAGTTGGAGATCGCCTCGGTCAACACGATGACGTCCTCGGTGTGCTCGGCCAGTGCCCGCCGCACGCACGCCACCAGGTACTCCGGCGTGATCACCTCGGGGTCGGGCCGCTCACGCTCGGCCAGTTCCCGGGTCCGCCGGCCGTGCGCGGCGGCCAGTTCGGCGCGCCGCGCGCCCACCACCGCCGGATCGGCCAGGGGTGCCGCCGTGACGAACTCGGTCAGCTGCCGCACGGCCGTGCCCGGATCGGCGCGGGCGAACACCTCGGCGGGCACGTGCCACAGCGGCATCCGCTCCCGGAGCGGGTCCACGTCCACCACGAACACCCTGGCGTGCTCGGGGGGCCGGTTGCGGACCGGGATCCACGGCACGTCGCTGCCCAGGACCAGCACCACGTCGGCCGCGGCCAGCACCACGTCGGCCGCGGCCAGCACCGGGTGCTGGCCGGGGGTGTTCCACTGGTAGCCGGCGTGCAGCGGGTGGCTGGCCGGGAAGTTCATCCGCATCGGCACCGACTCGATCACCGGGACGGCCAGCGCCTCGGCCAGCTCGACCAGCGCGGGCACGGCCTCGGGGTCGCGGCCCAGGTAGGAGGTGACGATCACCGGGTTGGCCGCGCCGGCCAGGGCCGCACCGATGGTCGCCACGGTCCTCGGGGCCAGGCCCGCCGGGTCGATCGCGGCGTAGCGGTCGGGGCCGTACTCCGGCCGGTTGGCCCGGGCCGGGTCCAGGTGCTGCTCCATCACCTCGCGCGCGCCGACCAGGTAGACCGGGCCGGGCGGGTCGCTCACCGCGATCTGCGCGGCCCGGCGCACCAACTGCTTGACGTTCTCCCCGGTGCGGATCTCGTTGTCGTACTTGGTGTAGCCGCGCACGATGCCCCGCTGGTCCGGCACGTCCTGGATCCACTGGATGAACTCGTTGCGGCTGCCGGGCAGCTCGCCGTGCTGGGTGATCGGTGAACTGCCGGCGAACACCAGCACCGGCACCCGCCCCCTGGCCGCGTTGTGCAGCATGCCGCCGATGTTCTGGGTGCCGCACTCCACGTGCACCACCACGGCCTGCGCCCGTCCGGTGATCTGGGCGTAGCCCTGGGCGGCCGAGAACGCCACGCTCTCATGTGGACAGATGACCAGTTCGGGGAACCGCTGCGCGCTGCCCTCCGCCCTGGCCCTGGCGTAGGCCTCGACCAGGCCGGTGTGGTCGCTGCCCAGGTTCGCGAACACGTAGTCGACCCCGGTCTCGCGCAACGCCTCCAGGAACGCGGTGCTCGTGGTGTACCACCGTGCGCTCATACCGGTCAGTCAACCAGCGCTCGGCCCGGCCGGCACCCCCCACCGGATCACCACCCACCCGTCCCGCCGCGCCCCGGCCAGCGCGCCCGCACCTCGGCGAAGCCCCGGGTGCGGCGGGCCAGCGAGGCGACCGAGACGTGGCCGGAGCAGGTGAGCAGGGCGGCGGTGGCCGCGCTGTCCTCGGCCGCGTGGGTCAGCGCCGAGTGCCGCAGCTGGCAGAGGGTCCACGGTCCCCCGGGCAGTCGACGGGTGGCCTGTTCGAAGCACTCGGCGGCCCGCCGGTAGGACAGCCGGGCCCGCCCGGTGCGCAGGTCCAGGTCGGCGCTGGGCAGGCTGACCCGGGCCCGCCGGTCGGTCAGGAACACCGGCCCGGCCCGCCGACCGGCCAACAGGCCGGGCAGCAGCCGCGCGGTGGCCGTCTGCCACCCGATGACGTGCGTGGCCCCGTCCCTGCCGCGCACCAGGGCCTGCCGGTTGCGCAGGTCCAGCTCTGGTACGTCCAGCCCCAGGACCTCGTCGACGCGGGCGGCGGTCTCGTAGAGCATCCGCCAGAGCACCCGCTCCCGCAGCGGCAGGTGTGGTCGGGTCAGCAGGCTCTCGATCTCGGATCTGTCCAGGACGCGGGGCCGCCGCCGCTGGGTCCGCGGCCGGCGGTGGATGCGGTGCAGCGGGTTTCCGGCGAGCCAGCACTGGGCCTGCCACCACGCCACGGCCGAGCGCAGCGCGTCGAGGCGGGCGTTGGCCGTGGCATTGGCGGCACCACCCCAGCGGCGGACGAACCAGCCGGCGATCCGCTCCGCGGTTGGCTCCTCGGCCAACACGGCCAGTGGGGTGGTCGAGCCGAGTTCGGCGACCAGGGCGCGCAGCGCGACGCCGTAGGACCGGGCGGTGTTGGTGTTGCGGACCTGGGCGAGGAAGGCATCGACCGCGTCGGCGAGGTGCGGCCCCGCGGGCACGATGGCGAGGTGGTGGGCGCTGTTCACGCTGGTCCTCCTCACTGCTATTTCAGCTAAAGATTAGGCGGATTGAGTCAGCGCGCTCGCCGAAAGAGGCCGGCGCAGCTCGAACCCACGCGTTATCGCAGGTAATCAACGGTTATCTGCGGAACGCGCACATCGATGTTCCCCGACATCGATCCACATCCTGTTGAGCAGCGCATTCATCCCTTGTCGGCGGTGATCGGAACAGGTTTCCACAGCGCTCACCGGTCAGTTTTGCCAGCACCGCACAAGCAATCCCGACGGGCCGGGGTGCGCACCGAAAAAAGCCGGGGCACGCTGGGGCGACAGCCAGTACCACAAAGCGCGTGCCGGCGGCGCCAACCGGTTGGCACCAACACCCGATCAGACCGGCCGGGCACACCCGGATCAACCAATGGGGCTGGGCCGCCCACCCCCGAACCGAGGAGAAAACAATGTCGAACATCCCTTACGTGAAGTCCGAGACGATGGAGATCGTTCCGGAGCAACAAGCGGCAGCGGAATTCGCCGGACTGACCAAAGATTTCCCACAACTGACCCACCTGCGCGCCGCGGTACCGGTCCTGCTCGGCACCAGCATCGAAGCCGCGGAGAGCAGGCCGTTCGGGCTGCGCTCGCAGTCCACGCTGAGCAGCGCGGTACCCGTCGGCAGTTCGGAAGTGGAAAACGTCAATTCCGCATTCATCGTCCAGTCGCTCACCAATGGTTCGACCCAGTTGGCCCTCTGCGCGACCATCATCAAGGGGCAACCCGCCGGGGAGACCCTGGGGGAGGTGTTCGCGCTCAGAACCACCACCGGCGGTCAACTCGACCAGGTCGAGGAATTCACGCCGGAGCCGACCGCCGAAGGAAAGGTGGTGCTGCGCGACGGCTGGTGGAACCGGCTCACCACCTGTCTCAGCCGGGAGAACTGCGGAACCACCTGTCTCAACGCCGCGCTCACCTGTCCCAAGGTGAACTGGGCGGTCTTCCTCGGTTGCCTGGCGGGGCGGTGCGGCGGCTGCATCGTCAAGTGCGCCGCCTGTGCCACCTGCGACTGCAGCTTCTGGTGCAAGTTCGTTGCCGGCTGCTGCAACGGCTGACCGATCCGCCCGGCGGGTCAGCCGGTCAGCGACCAGCGAGGTGAGGGAGACATCTGATGGCTGTCCACTGGTTGGAGGTTCCGGTCACGCCGCCGAGTGCGGGGCGCGCCTCCACGGCGATCAAGTACGACGTGGGCAACGCGGTGGTGGTGCACGGGGACAACAGGGCGTACGTGGGACTCGCGGACCGGCGCGCCGTCCGGCGGCTGCTCGCCCGGCCCGACGTGCGGAAGTTGTCCGATGTGGACCTGGCGACGGTTCAGCCCGTGCCCGGACTTCCGGTGAGCTGGTCGGACCTCGCCGCACAGGTGCCGGGCCTGGGCCGGCCGCACGCGCGTTTCCGGGTGCTCGGGCTCGGCGACGCGATCGCGGTGCTCACCCGGCGCGCCCGGATTCCGGAGTGCGGGGCGTGTGCCCGGCGACGCAAAGCGCTGAACCGGATCACGGTCTGGGGCTGGTGGCGGCGCCGGCCCACGCAGGTTCAGCCAAGTGGTTCCTGAGGTTGCGGGTGCTGGGGCGCGGTGGGCAGTGGCCAGGGCTTGGCGTCGTCGAGCAGACCGAGCAGACCGGACACCAGTCGCATCTGGTCGATGCCCCGGATGTCCGCGTCGGCCAGCCGGGGCGAGCAGACCAGGACGGCCACGGCCTGGGCCCGGGACAGTGCCACGTTGAGCCGGTTGCGGGACAGCAGGAAGTCCAGACCGCGGGGCAGGTCCGCGGTTGCCGACGAGGTCATCGTGGCCACCACCACCGGGGCTTCCTGCCCCTGGAACCGGTCCACCGTGCCCACCCGCACGTCGGGGAAGCCGGCCTTGGCCAGCTCCCGGGCCACCACCCGCACCTGCAGGTTGTACGGGGCGACCACGAGGACGTCCGCCTCGGTCAGGGCGCGCCGGTCGGTGCCGTCGGTCCACTCGCGACCGATCAGCGAGCGCGCGATCGCCACCACGGCCGCCGCCTCCTCCACCGAGGACGTGGTGTTGTGGTGGTGGTCGACCTCGCTGACGTAGAGCCCGGCCGGCAGCCCGGCCACCCCGCGCCGGGCCGCACTGGCGTGGGCGTGCAGCAGTCCCGCGTAGGACAGCCGGGAGATCGGCGCGCACACCTCGGGGTGCATGCGCCGGGACCGGTCCAGGAAGTAGCCGAGGTGCGGCGGGATCACCTCGGCCTCGCCGAGCAGGTGGCCCAGGGCGGAGGCGTCCGCCCCGGCCGGGTGGGTGCCCTGCACCACCTGCGGCAGCTGTTGGGGGTCGCCGAGCAGCACCAGGTTGCGGGCGCAGGTGGCCACGGCGAGCGCGTCGGCCAGGGCGAACTGGCCGGCCTCGTCGATGACCAGCACGTCCACGGGGTTGGCGCGCAGCGCGGCGTTGGCGAAGGTCCACGCGGTTCCACCGACCACGTGGCCGAGTTCGTGCTCGGCGCGCCACCGGGCCAGGGCCGGGTTGTCCCTGGGCTGCTCCCACCCGCGGTCCGGTTCCGGCCGGCCCTTGGGGCGTTTCGCGCAGGGCAGGCTCATCCCCTGCTGCCTGGCCGCGGCCAGGGCCGCGGTCAGCACGTTCTCCACGGCCTTGTGGCTGGTGGAGGTCACGCCGACGGTCCTGCCGCTGGCGACCAGGTGCGTGATCAGCCTGGCGGCCAGGTAGGTCTTGCCCGCTCCGGGCGGTCCCTGCACGGCCAGGGTGGACCCGTCCAGCGCGTCCACCGCGCTGATCACCGTGGCCACCAGGTCCTCGCCGTCGGCGGCCGGCCGGGGCAGGGGCCGCTGGTGCCGCAGCCGGGGTGGCAGCCGGCGCAGCAGGTCGACGCCGGGGTGGGCGGGCAGGTCGGGCAGTGCCTCGACCACGGTGCGCGCCAGCTCGGCCACGGCCTCGTCCTTGGGGGCGGGCCGGACCGGACCGCCGGGCAGCACGGCCACGGGCAGCCCGCCCGCGGCAGCGGCGTCGACGTCGCCGGCGGGCGCGCTCTCCTCCAGGACGAGTTCCGCGCCGGTCTCGGCGCGCACCCGGGCATCACGGGTCCACCGTGGACTTCCGGGGTAGAGCAGCCGGACCTGGTCGCCGGTGGTGAACGGGTGCGGGCGGTCCGGGTCGCAGACCACGGTGACCTCGCGCTTGGCCGTGCGGACCCGGCCGACGGGCGGTGTCCACTCCCCCACCCGCACCGCCAGCGGGACAACGCAGTTGCTGTCATCCTCCACATCGGACAGTGGGGCGGCGACGCGGCGGAAGAACTCCCACCACGCCGGGTTGGTCTCCCTGCGGTGGTAGCCCACGGCGGCGGCCAGCAGCGCCCTGGCCCGCTCGTCGTCGCTCGCCTCGGCCGGGTCCTCGGGCAGCCCGGCCAGCAGCGGCTCGACCAGGGCCGCCACCCGGGCGGCGCGTTCGGCGCGCCGTTGCGCCTCCTGCTCGGCGGCGGCCTCCTCGATGAGAGCGTCCACATCGGACTTCTGCGGCGGCGGCAGCGGGGGGATGCCGGCCTCGTCCCTGATCTCGTGCAGGAACCCGACCAGCCGGTGCAGGGACAGGCAGTCGTCGCGGTTGTCGCGCTGGATGCCGGCCAGCACCGCGTCGGCGCGCGAGTCGTCCCCGGCGCGGCGGGCGGCGAGGTGTTCCTGGTACGCCTCGGGGCCGGGCGCCGGTCCACGCCGGAGTGCGGGCCGGTACAGCGGTTCGAGGTGGCGCAGCGAGTACGAGCGCTGCGAGATCCGCAGTGCCTTGCGCACCACCGAGGACAGGTCGACCAGCACGCCCGCGCGCAGCAGGTCGTCCACTGCCTCCTCCCGGGTGCCGTGCAGCGCGGCCAGGCGCTTGAGCGTGTTCACCGGGTGGGCGGTGTAGTGGTAGACGTGCGCGGCCGGATCGGCGGCCACGCCGGCCGTCAGCAGGTCCACGAACTCCTGGAACGCGGCCCGCTCCTGGCCCCGGCCGTGCGCCCACAGCGCGCTGGGTCGCTCGCCGGTGACGGCGCCGAACAGGTGCACCAGGCCGGCGCCGTCCAGCGCGTCCGGATCGTCCTCCAGCGCGATGAACACGTCCCCGGCGCTGGGCGCGGGCAGGCCGGCGAGCACGTCCGGGTCGATGATCTCGTAACTGACCTTGCCGGTGGGGTCCGCCTCGGTTCTGGTGCCGTCCTGGAGCACCTGGATGGCGGCCTGGTCGCGCAGGGCGGTGAAGGTCGTCGCGGACAGCGTGGCCGGGCGGTCCGCCGCGGTGGCACCGGCCAGCGCGTCAATCGTGCTCAGTCCGGCCGCCACCAGCTTGCGCCGCTGGTCGGCCCGGATGCCGGCGACCAGGGACAGGTCACGGGCCGCTTCCCGGCCGCTGGCGCAGTGCGCCGCGAACCGGCACGCGGCGCAGGCCGGGCGCTCCTCGCCCCAGGACGGCGTTGGCGGGGCGGTGGGGCGGGCGGCCAGCCGCTGGCGCAGCCGGGACCGCAGGTGCCGCACCAGGGGCAGGAAGTCGGCGGCCGGCAGGGAGTGCGGTGCGCTGCTGTTCTGCTGGCCGGCCGCCGCGTCGCCCACCAGCAGGTGCACGGCCGGACCGGCCCGGTGGCCGGACCGCAGCAGCGCGTCGGTGACCGCGGTGAGCCCGAGCACCTCGGCCGGCCGCACCCGGTGGACGGGGCTGACGGTGAGCGGCTCGTAGCCGACCGCGGTGTGCCCGGTGGACCGCCTGGGCCGGCCGGTGTGCGGATCGACCGAGGTGGACACCAGGAAGTCGGCGGTGGCGTGGAACTCGCCGTCGAAGAACACGGGCTGGCAGATCACCGCCGCACCGGCGGCGAGGGCGGCGCGGGTGTGCTCGGCGGCCACCCGCAACGCGGCCGGGTGCGCGCCGGGCCGGGCCACGGTCACCACGCCGGCACCGAACACCGCGCGCAGCTGATCCACAGTGGACGAGGTGGCGGCCGGCGCCGCGGCCTGCTCGGCGGGTTCTCCCCCGGGCACGCCCGGCACGCCGTGGGCGCTGGCGTGGTTGAGCAGCGCGCGGTGCTCGCACTCCACCAGGTCGACCAGATCAGCCGTCGAGCTGACCAGACCTTCGTCGGTAACGAACACACACCCTCCACGCCGGTGGACCGCCGGACACCGGGGCCATTGTGACAACCGGTGTGCGGTCCACCGACGCCGCGGGGGGCCGACGGGTCAGTGCGGCTGGACGTGCTCCAGCACCACGGCGGCGTCCTTGTCGCCGTCGCCCGCGTCCACCACGGCGCGGTACCGCTCCAGCACGCCGCGCAACACCGGGAACTCGTCCTGCCGCGCGCCGGCGGCGGCCAGGCCCAGCCCCAGGTCCTTCGCCATCAGGCCGGAGCGGAAGAACGCGGGTTCGTAGCGGTGCTGGCGCATCAACTCGGCGCGGAATCCCATGACCCGGGAGCTGAACCCGCTGTGCACGATGGCGGACAGCACCAGGTCGGGGTCGAGGCCGGCGGCGGCGCCCACCCCGACCGCCTCGGCCAGCGCCACCAGTTGGGCGCCCAGCACCAGGTTGAACACGAGCTTGAGGGTGGCGGCCCGACCGGGTGGTCCCAGGTACACCACGTCGGTGCCGAGCACCTCCAGGATCGGGCGCACCGCGACCACGTCGCGTTCGTCCCCGGCGGTGAACACCCGGAGTTCGCCCGCCCTGGCGTGCCTCGGGTTGCCCACCACACACGCCTCGACCCGGCGGGCGCCGGCCTGTTCCAGCCGGGTCGCGGCGGCCACCGCGTACTCGGGCGAGACCGTGGAGGTGTCCACGACCAGCGCGCCCGGCCGCAGATCCGCCAGCACCTGGTCGAACACCACCTGCTCCACCGCGGCCTCGTCGCTCAGGCTGACCAGCACCACCTCGGCGTCGCGCACCGCCTGCCGGGCGGAGTCGGCCGGCCGCGCGCCGGCCGCGACCACCGGCGCCGCCTTGGCCGCGGTGCGGTTGTGCACGGTGACGGGATAGCCCGTGGCCACCAGGCGGTGCGCCATGGCGCTGCCCATGTTGCCGAGCCCGATGAATGCCAGCCTCGTGGATTTCACGCCGCCACTGTTGACCGCGGTGCTCGACCCGGGCTCCAGCCGCGCTCGATCAGTCGGTCCACCCGGGGCGGCCAGGTGCCGCTGTTTCCCCGTTCGGCGGCGGAACTTTCCCATCGACGCCGGGAAACACGGGCGCTTTCCTGTTAAACTATTCGAGATTTCGTAACTCTCAACTGACGAAGTGTCCGCGGAGCATGCCGATGTCGAGTGACCAGGTGGACCGCAGCGACCTCGTCACCGCTCTGCAGCAGGCAGTGCGCGACAACGCGACCTGGGGCCTGCTGCTGCACCAGGAGATCGCCGCCCGGTTCGGCCTCAACCCCACCGACCTGAAGTGCCTGGAACTGGCGCGCCGGGAGCACGAGCTGACCGCGGGCCGGCTCGCCGGCCTCGTCGGGCTGAGCGCCTCGGCGGTGACGGCGGTGCTGGACCGGTTGGAGCGCGCGGGTTTCGTGCAGCGCAGGCGCGACCAGAACAACCGCCGACGGGTGTTCGTGCTCTCCACCGGCCGGCACGAGGCCAGTGTGCGGCACGCGTACGCACCACTGGCCGCGGCCCTGCGCGAGCACCTGGAGCGCTACGACGACCAGCAACTGGCGCTGCTCCTGGACTTCACCCGGCACCTGGGCGAGATCACCAGGGACACCGCCACCGACTACGCCGGCGCCGGCACACCTCTGTCCACTTCGGACTGACAGGTGGCCGGCGGCCAGCGGCGGACGCCTAGTCGCCGCCGGTGAGCACCAGCCTGATCCGCTGCCGCAGTTCGGCGATCTCGGGCACAGCCGCGTGCGGACCGGCCACCCGGCTCAGCTCCCGCAGATCGTCGGCGGAGCGCGCGGACCGCAACCGGCCGGCGCCGCGGACCGCCAGCATGCCGATCTCGGCCGCCTGGCGCGGGTCCTCCCGCATCAGCACGGTGGCCAGTTTGGTTCGGCAGCGCGCGGTGGACCTGGTCCGGCCGGCCGGCTGCCGGTCGATGGCCGCGGTCAGCCGGTCCACCGCCGGCGCGGTGGCGGTGAGACCGCGGATGGACAGGTCGGCCAGGGCCAGTGCGCTGTCGTCGGTGCGGGTGAGCCCCCGGTAGTACGCCAGCCAGGGCTCACCGTCGCTGGCCGGCGCGCCGTTGAAGGCCTCGTCGGATTCGGCGATGGCCCGCCTGGCCGGGTCCGCCCGCCGCAGGCCGGCCAGGGCACGCGCCCGGATCGAGGCCAGCTTGCCGAGTTCGATCGAGGTGAGCCGGTCGGCGCGGATCCCGGCCTGCTCCACGTGCGTCAGTGCGGTGTCCGGGTCACCGCACCACATCTCCTGGCGCGCCATGTCCGAGAGGATCTTCGCGCGCAGGTGCCAGTCAGCGGCCTCCTCGGCGCAGGACAGGGAGAACCGGAAGATGCGCCGCGCCCGGTCGTGCTGGTAGGCGTCAAAGGCCATGAAACCGGCGACGTTGCCGAAGTAGCCGACGGCCGCGAACAACGCCGGCCGCAGTCGGGCCGGGCACCGCGCGCTCAGCAGACTCGCGGACCAGCTCAGCTGGGCGCTCACCGCCTGCCAGACCAGTCCCCCGCCGTGCGCGTGGTCCCAGGCGGCGAACTGGCGCGCCAACGCGTTGACCTGGTCCACTTCCACGGCGCCGACGGTCACCGGCGGGGCGGGCGTGTCCGACGGCCCGAGCACGGTGCTGTGGAACCGGCCGGCGGCTGCTCCCGCGCCGGCTCCCAGCGCCAAGTACAAGAACTGCTTCCGGTCCACGTCATCCAGGGTAGCCGGGAGCCGTCGGGGTCGACGAAAGCCGAGTTCGGTATCGGTACGCACCCGCAACACAGCGCGGAACGCGGCGCGCCGGTCCGGGTCCTGCGGCCAGCGGATCCGGCCCTGTTCCAGCTTGCCGATGTAGTTCGCGTCCAGCTCGGAGACCCGGCCCTTGTTCTCCCACAACCAGGTGTTGACCAGGTCGGCCAGCTCCTGCCGGGACAGCGGCTGGCCCGTGGCGTAGGGGGATTCGGTCCGCTCCCGGGCTGACCGCAGCTGATGGTTGGCTTCCCATCCGCGCACTGTCGCCTCCTGCCTGGTGACTACCGAGGAGTCTGGCAGGCACTCGATCAACCCGAAACCGGGTAGGCATCCCCCGATCTGCCTAAAATCCTCCCCCTGACATCCCCGTTTCCACGCCACCCTCGGCGCCTTGATCGGGCAGAGTTCAGCAACGGCAGCAACGGCGGCAACGCGCCAGCCCCCACGATCCCATCCCCCGATGGACCGGCCGCGGCTGACTCCCCGACCAGTCGCGGCCGGTCCCCGGCGGGGCCAGGTGGATTCCCCGCACCTGGCCCCGCCGCTCACCCTCCGTCCCGCTGTCCAGTTCCGCTGTCCAGTTCCGCGGTCCAGCCTCCACTGTCCGATCCGGACAGTCCTGCTGGGACGGTCCGGTCAGCCGGCGCCGGCCGCGTGGGCGACGCGGATCTCGCCGGCCACCCTGACCGGGGGACGTTCCTCCCCGCCGGTGATCAGCCGGGCCGCACCGCGCACCGGCCGCAGCACCCGGTAGCGGAATCCGCCGGGGTCGCCGCTGTCGGCCGGGGCGTCCACCTCCACCAGGTGGCACTGCGCCAGGTCCTCCAGCAGCGACTCCGCGGCCAGCTCGTCAGTGCCCAGCGCGGTCGCGGCCAGCAGCGCCGACACCGGCCGGTCCAGCGCCGCGACCAGCCGGAAGGCCGCCTGCGCCGGTGCCGACAGCACCCGGTAGGAGCGCCACAGGCTGGCGCGCAGCTCCGGCGGCGGGTGCGCGCCCCGTCCGCGCATCCGGCCCACCTGGTGGCTGATCGGCCAGTGCGGCCGCAGTTCCAGTTCGCTGACCGCGGCGCGCAGGGCCAGCGGCAGCCCGTCGCACAGCTCGACCAGTTCGTCCGCGGCGTCCTGGTCCGCGCGGACCCGCGGCGCGCCGAGCACCTCGGTCAGCAACCGCGTCCCCTCGCCGCCGGAGAACGGCCGCAGCGCCACGGTGGCCGTGATCGTCGGGTGGGCCAGCCTGCGCCGGGCGGCCACCAGGGTGGCGCAGTCGGTTCCGGTCGGCAGCAGCGGGACGAGCTGGCTGGTGCTGACCGCGTCGTCCAGCACGACCAGCACCCGCCGGTCCGCGGTCCAGCTGCGGAACACCCGGGCGCGCTCGGCCACCGAGTCGGGCATGCGGGTGCCGGACACCCCGATGGCGCGCAGGAAACCGGCGAGCACCGCGCCGGGCTCGGCGGGTGTGCCGTCCGCCGCCACCAGTTCGGCGTAGAACTGCCCGTCGGGATAGCGGGACCGGACGCGGTGCGCCAGGTGCACGCAGAACGCGGACTTGCCCGAACCGGGCGCGCCCACCACCACGGCAACCGGTGGCACATCCCGGTTCCGCGGGCAGATCACGTCGTTGGCCGTCCGAAGCTGGTCACCACGTCCGACGAAGTGCGGCATGTCCGGCGGTAGCTGGCTGGGGCACACCGCCGGGCCGTTCGGCCGCGCCAGCCCCCCGCTGTCCGCCGGTGCGTCCAACGAGGTGTCCGCGGCGAGCAGCGCCTGGTGCAGCCGCTGGAGTTCTGGCGCGGGCTCCAGCCCCAGCTCGTCGGCGAGCACCCCCCTGGCCCGCTGGTAGGCCCGCAGCGCCTCGGAGCGGCGGCCGCACCGGTAGAGGGAGAGCATGAGCTTGCCCTGGAAACCCTCGTGCGTGGGGTGCTCGGCGACCACCCCGGCCAGCTCCCCGACGAGTTCGTGGTGCCGGCCGAGCCGGATGTCCACGTCGACGCGCTGCTCCAGCACGCTCTTGCGCAGCTCCTCGAACCACACCGCCGCGGTCTGCAACACCGGACCGACCCCGACGTCGGCGAACATCGCGCCGCGCCAGAGGTTCAGCGCGGACCGGAAGGTGGCGGCGGCCGAGGCCAGATCACCCAGGTCCAGTTCGGCGCGCCCGGCCTCGGCCAGCCTGGTGAACTCCGCGGTGTCCAACGCGTTGTCCGGCAGGCTCAGCAGGTACCCGTTGGCCGAGGTGCGCAGCGCGGGCGCCCGATCCGTGCCGGCCGCGGCCAGGTGGTGGAGTTTGCGCAGCTGGTAGACGTAGGTCTGCAGGGTGGTGTTCGCGCTGAGCGGGGGCCGGCCGTCCCACAGCTCCTCGACGAGCTGGTCGGTGCGCACCACCTTGTTCGCGTTGATGGCCAGCAGGGCCAGCACCCGGCGCAGTTTGGGCGCGGACGGCGTGACCAGCTGGCCGTTCCACAACACCTCGAACGAGCCGAGCAGATTGATCCGCATCACCACGGCCGCCCCGCACCCCGGCGGATTTCCAGCAGCCGCCCACCTGGTGAGTCGACCGCGGCAGAACAGCGGTCAACGCCATCGGATTTCACATTTACCCCCCATCGGCGTCATTCCACCGAAGCCAGTGCGGAACCGCGACAGCGAGCCGAAAGCCACCAAAACCCACTGCTGACAAGGCCGAACGCCCGCACACGGACGACCCCGGGCACACTCCTGGGCAGAAAGAACGACGCGGGATGACATTTCGATCGTCTGCATGTTTCGTGCGATCGAATTATCGGAAAACCGCTCCGACCTGTCAAGCAGTCGCCCGGAAAACGAATCGAGTCGAAACACGAACGGGACCGCCGCGATCGCCCCGCGCTGGTTCACCCGCCCGGGCGCGCGGTCCGGTGGCCGGAGCGGGCGGGACCTAACAATTCGCCCAGAGACGCCCGTCGGAAACTGCCCTAGGTTGAAAAACATGATCACACCGCGCCTGTCCCGCCGCCAGTTCCTGGGCGTCACCGCGTTCAGCGCCGCCGCTGCCGCCGGGCTCACCTCGGTCACCGCCCCCGGAGCCACCGCCGCGCCCTCGGCCGACCAGGCCGAGTTCGTCCCGGCGGTCGTGGTGGGCACCGGGTACGGCGCCGCCGTGGCCGCGCTGCGCCTGGCCGAGGCGGGCGTGCCCACCCTGATGCTGGAGATGGGCCAGCTGTGGAACCAGCCGGCCGAGGACGGCAACGTCTTCTGCACCATGCTCAACCCGGACCGGCGCTCCACCTGGTTCAAGACCCGCACCGAGGCGCCACTGGGCACGTTCCTGTGGCTGGACGTGATCAACCGGGACATCGAGTCCTACCCTGGCGTGCTGGACCGGGTGCACTTCGCCGAGATGTCGGTGTACGTGGGCCGCGGTGTTGGCGGTGGTTCACTGGTCAACGGCGGCATGGCGGTGACCCCGACGCGCTCCTACTTCGCCGAGGTCCTGCCGCAGGTGGACGCGGCCGAGATGTACCGGACGTACTTCCCGCTGGCCAACCGGATGCTCGGGGTCAACAGCATCGCGCCGGACTTCTTCGAGAGCACCGAGTACTACCAGTACGCGCGGGTCTCCCGGAAGGCCGCGGCGGCGGCCGGGTTCGGCACCGCCTCCGTGCCCAACGTCTACGACTTCGAGTACATGCGCGCCGAGGCGGCCGGGACGGCGCGCAAGTCCGCGCTGGGCGGTGAGGTCATCTACGGCAACAACGCGGGCAAGCGGAGCCTGGACAAGACCTACCTGGCCGCGGCGATCGGCACCGGCCGGGTGACCGTCCAGACGCTGCACCGGGTCGCCGCGATCAACCGCCAGTCCGACGGCACCTACCTGCTGTCGGTGCACCAGATCGACACCACGGGCGCGGTCGTCGCCCGCAAGCAGCTCTCCTGCCGGTACCTGTTCCTGGGGGCCGGCAGCCTCGGCTCGACGGAGCTGCTGCTGCGGGCCAGGGACACCGGCGCGCTGCCCGACCTCAGCGACTCGATCGGCACCGAGTGGGGGCCCAACGGCAACGTGATGACCGGCAGGGCCAACCACATCTGGGACCCCACCGGCGCCAACCAGTCCGCCATCCCCGCGCTGGCCATCGACAACTGGGCCGACCCCGACCACCCGGTGTTCGCCGAGATCGCCCCGGTTCCCGCCGGCATCGAGACCTGGGCGAGCCTGTACCTGGCGATCACCAGGAATCCGGAGCGCGGCACGTTCTACTACGACGCGGCCGGCGACCGGCTGGGACTGCGCTGGCGCAGGGACCAGAACACCCCGGCGGTGACCGCGACCAAGGCCCTGTTCGACCGGATCAACAAGGCCAACTCCACCATCTACCGGTACGACCTGTTCGGCAGCACCGCGGCCTTCGCCGACGACTTCTGCTACCACCCGCTCGGCGGCTGTCCGCTGGGCAGGCCCACGGACGGCTACGGTCGGGTCACCGGGTACCGCAACCTCTACGTCACCGACGGCGCGCTGATCCCCGGCTCGATCGGGGTGAACCCGTTCGTCACCATCACCGCGCTGGCCGAGCGCAACCTGGCGCGGATCGTCGCCGAGGACGTCCGCGCCTGAGCCGACGGCCGTCCACATCGGACAGGTCTACCGACTCACCCGGCCCCGCCCTGCCGGCGCCCCCGGGCCGGTCGGCCGGGCGGGGCGGCGGTGCTGGCGCGCTCGACCAGTGTGGGCCGGAGCAGGTGGTGCACCGGTGCGGTCCGCCCGTGGCGCACCCGCTGCAGCAGCGCCTCGGCGGCGAGCCGGCCCATGTCGTGGCGCGGCTGGTCGATCGTGGTGAGTCCGATGTGGGCGAGCGCGGACAGCGAGGTGTTGTCGTAGCCGATCACCGAGATGTCCCCGGGCACCCGCAGGCCCACCGCGTCGAGCGCGGAGATCGCCCCGATCGCGTTGACGTCGTTGGCGGCCACGATCGCGGTGGGCAGCGGGTCGAACCGCTCCAGCAGCCGCGCCACGGTGCGCGCCCCGGCGGTGTCGGTGTACTCGCTGTGCAGCACCACGGGCTCCAGCCCGTGGGCGCGCATCGCCGCCACGTAGCCGCGCCGCCGCTGGGCCGCCTGGGAGCCGCTGCCCCCGTCGAAGTGCACGATCCTGGAGTGTCCCAGTCGGACGAGGTGGTTGACGGCCAGCCCGGACCCGACCCGGCCGTCGTCGTTGATGCTGTCCACTGTGGACAATCGGCAGCTCCGCGCGACGAGCACGACCGGGGTGGAGCCGGCCGCGTCGGCGATCACCGATGCCGCGACCACCGGGCCGAGCAGCGCCAGCCCGGCCGGCCGGAAGGACAGCAGGCTGGCCACGGCCCTGCGCTCCCGCGCGGCCCGGCGGCCGCCGGTGTTGATGATCAGCTCGAAACCCCGGTCGCTGGCCACCTCCTCCAGGCCGTCGACGACCTCGGCGAAGAACGCGTTGTGCAGGTCGGAGACCATCACCCCGAGCAGGGTCGAGGTGCGCGAGGCCAGTGACCGCGCCATGGCGTGCGGCGAGTAGCCCAGTTCCTCCGCCGCGCGCAGCACCGCCTGCCTGCGCTGCGCACTGACCTTGGGCGAGCCGCGCATGACCAGCGACACCAGCGCGCGCGACACACCGGCACGGGCCGCGACGTCGGCCATGGTCGGCCGCGTCATGTTCACCTCCGTGTTACCGGGGTTGACAGCAGCGTGACCGAGGTTACAGCATTGGAGCGCTCTAATTTGTTGGAGCGCTCTAACCCGGTCCTGCCTGCCAAGACGGAACGGAGCCGCAACGATGGACGTAGCAGTAGCCGGGGTTGGCCGCATCGGTTCCATGCACGCGGCCAACCTCGCGTCCCTGCCCGAGATCGACCAGGTCCTGCTGCACGACGCGGTTCCCGGCCGGGCGGCGGCGGCCGCCGCGTCCCTGGGCGGCCGGGCGCGGGCCGTGGACACCGTGGACGAGCTGCTCGGCGCGGCCGGGCTGGTGGTGGCCACCCCCACCGACACGCACCCGGACCTGGTCCGCCGGGCCATCGCCGCCGGCACGCCGGTGCTCTGCGAGAAGCCGCTCGCGCCCGACCTGGCCGCGATGACCGCGCTGGTCGCCGAGATCGAGGCCAGCGGGGTCCCGGTGCTGGTCGGCTTCCAGCGCCGGTTCGACCCGCCCACCGTCGAACTGCACCGGCGGCTGCGCTCCGGCGAGGCCGGCTCGGTCTACCTGGTGCGCGCGGTGTGCAACGACCACCTGCCGCCGCCCCGCGAGTTCGTGGCCACCTCGGGCGGGTTGTTCCGGGACTGCCTGATCCACGACCTGGACGCGGTGCCCTGGCTGGTCAACGAGCCGGTGACCGAGGTGTACGCGGCCGGCTCGGTGCTGGTGGACGCCGCGTTCGCCGCGATGTCCGATGTGGACAACGCCGTGGTGACGCTGCGCTTCGCCGGCGGGGCGCACGCGCTGCTGTCCGCCGGCCGGCACGACCCGGTCGGCTACGACTGCCGGCTGGAGGTGTTCACCAGCGCCGACACCCTGGCGGTCGGCGTGGACGAGCACACCCCGCTGGTCTCCCTGGACGCGGGCGGGCGCGGCCCCACCCGGCCGTGGCGCTCGTTCACCGAGCGCTACCACGCCGCCTACGTCAACGAGGTGCGGGTGTTCCTCGACGTCGTGGCCGGCCGCGCGGCCAACCCGTCCCCGCCCGGGGAGAGCCTGGTCAGCCTGCGGCTGGCCGAGGCGTGCGAGGAGTCGGTGCGCACCGGCCGGCCGGTGCGGGTGGACGGACCGGTGGGAGCGACGGCATGACCGCGGGGCTGCGGCTGGCCGGGGCGCCGATCTCCTGGGGCGTCAGCGAGGTGCCCGGCTGGGGCCGGGTGCTCGACGCCGACCTGGTACTCGGCCAGATGGCCGAACTCGGCCTGGCCGCCACCGAACTCGGCCCGCCAGGCTACCTGCCTGCCGACCCCGTGCCACTGCTGGCCAGGCACGGCCTCGGCCTGGTCGGCGGCTTCCTCGCGGTGCCACTGCACGATCCGGCGACCGAGCGCTCCACTGTGGACACCGCGGCCGAGACCGCGGCGCTGATCGCGCGCTGTGGCGGTGAGGTGCTGGTGCTGGCCGCCGCCACCGGCCTGGCCGGCTACGACGAACGCCCGGCGCTGGACGACCGGCGGTGGCGGACCCTGGTGGCCACGGCCGCGCGGGTGGCGGAGGTGGTGGCCGGGCACGGCGTGCGCACCGTGCTGCACCCCCACGTCGGCACCCACGTGGAGACCGAGGCCGAGGTGGAGCGGTTCCTCGCGGACTCGTCCCTGCCGCTGTGCCTGGACACCGGGCACCTGCTGGTCGGCGGCACCGACCCGGTGGCCCTGGCGCGGCGGCACGCCGACCGGATCGGCCACGTCCACCTCAAGGACGTCCGCGCCGAGCTGGCGGCTCAGGTCCGCGCCAACACCGTGCCGTTCGCCGCGGCGGTGGCGCGCGGTCTGTTCGTCCCGCTCGGCGACGGCGACGTGGACACCGGGTCGGTCATCCGCTCGGTGCACGCGGCCGGCTACCGCGGCTGGTACGTGCTCGAACAGGACACCGCGTTGACCGATCAGCCCGGCGCGGCCGACGCCCCCCGCCGCGACACCGCACGCAGCCTGGCCCACCTGGCCCGGCTCGCCCCGACACTCTCGACACCACGGGTAGGACGATGAGAACCCCGCGCGATCCCCGACGACGTGGCGCGCTGCTGGCCCTCCTGACCGGTGTGCTCGCCCTCGCCGCCTGCACCGGCCCCAAGGCCGAGGCGCCCGCACCGGCCGGCACCGCCGGTCAGCAGTCCACTCGCACCGGTCCACTGCGGATCGTCGTGGTCAGCCACGGCACCCCGGGCGACGCGTTCTGGAACGTGGTCAAGAACGGCGCTGAGCAGGCCGGCGCCGACCTCGACGTCGACGTCTCCTACCAGGCCGACCCCGACCCGGGCAACCAGGCCAAGCTGGTCGACAACGCCGTGGCCCAGGGCGCCGACGGCGTGGTGGTCTCGCTGGGCAGCCCGGACGCGCTGCGCGCCTCGGTGGCGGGCGCGGTGGGCGCCGGCATCCCGGTCATCACCATCAACTCCGGCGCGGAGCACAGCACCGAGTTCGGCGCCATCGCCCACGTCGGGCAGACCGAGACCGTCGCCGGTCAGGCGGCGGGCCAGCGGCTGGCCCAGGCCGGCAGGCACCGGCTGCTGTGCGTGATCCACCAGGCCGGGGTGGCGACGCTGAACCAGCGCTGCGACGGCGCGCGGCAGGGCTTCGCCGGCGGGCAGGTGACCAACCTCCAGGTCGACATCAACAACCCCACCGACTCGCAGTCCCGGATCAGGGGTGCGCTGCAGTCCGACCCCGGCATCGACGCGGTGCTCACGCTCAACCCGCAGACCGCGGCGAACGCGGTGAACGCGGTGCGCGAGTCCGGGTCGGGCGCGGCCGTGGCCACCTTCGACCTCAACGCGGACGTGGTCGGCGCGATCAAGGCGGGCGAACTGCTGTTCGCCGTGGACCAGCAGCAGTACGAACAGGGCTACCTGCCGGTCGTGTACCTGAAGCTGTACCTGGAGAACGCCAACACGGTGGGCGGCGGCCAGCCCGTGCTCACCGGTCCCGGTTTCGTGGACAGCTCCAATGTGGACACCGTCGGCGAGTACGCCCGACGCGGCACCCGGTAGGAGGAACCATGGCTGACCCCACGGCGGTGCGCGCGGCACGTGGCCCCACACCCGGCGCGCCCGACGAGCGCGTGCGCGGGCAGGGGCTGCTCGGTCGGCTGGTGGCCCGCCCGGAACTCGGCGCGCTGCTGGGCGCGGTCGGGGTGTTCGTGTTCTTCTCGGCCATCACCGACCAGTTCCTGTCCCCGCTGGGCGTGGCGACCTGGCTGGACGACTCGGCGACGCTGGGCATCATGGCGGTCGCCGTGGCCCTGCTGATGATCGGCGGCGAGTTCGACCTGTCCGCCGGCGTGATGACCGCGTCCACCGCGCTGGTCACCGCGATGCTGGCCACCCGGCTGGGCTGGAACGTGTGGCTGGCGCTGCTGCTGTCCCTGGCGTTCGCGCTGGCCGTGGGCGCGTTCAACGGTTTCCTGGTGATGCGCACCGGACTGCCCAGCTTCATCGTCACCCTGGGCACGTTCTTCGCGTTGCAGGGCCTCAACCTCGGGGTGACCCGGCTGGTCACCGGCACGGTCCAGGTGTCGGGCATCCGCTCGGCACCCGGCTACGAGTCAGCGGGCTTCGTGTTCGCCTCCACAGTGGACCTGGGCGGGCACGCGTTCCAGATCTCCATCGCCTGGTGGGTCGGGGCCGCGGTGATCGCCTCGCTGGTGCTGCTGCGCTCCCGGCTGGGCAACTGGATCTTCGCGGTGGGCGGCGCGGCCGGCAGCGCCCGCGCCGTGGGCGTTCCGGTGACGCGCACCAAGATCCTGCTGTTCATGACCACCGCGCTGGCCGGCTGGCTGGTCGGCACCATCAACATCCTGCGCTTCGCCAGCGTCCAGGCCAACCAGGGGGTCGGTCTGGAGTTCCAGTTCATCATCGCCGCGGTGATCGGCGGCTGCCTGCTCACCGGCGGGTTCGGCTCGGCGGTCGGCGCGGCGATCGGCGCGCTGATCTTCGGCATGGTGCGCCAGGGCATCGTGTTCGCCCGCTGGGACAACGACTGGTTCTTCCTGTTCCTCGGCGTGCTGCTGCTCGGCGCCGTGCTGGTCAACAACACCTTCCGCCGCCGCGCGGAACGGGCCAGGAGGTGAACGGCGTGGCCGAGCCACTGCTGGAGGCCCGCGGCCTCGGCAAGAACTACGGCAGCGTGGTCGCGCTGCGCGACGTGTCCACCGTGGTCAATCCGGGACAGGTGACCTGCGTGCTCGGTGACAACGGCGCCGGCAAGTCCACGCTGATCAAGGTGCTCGCCGGGGCGCACCAGCACGACGCGGGCGAGCTGCTGTTCCAGGGCAGCCCGGTGCGGTTCGCCTCGCCGCGCGAGGCACTGGAGCACGGCATCGCCACGGTGTACCAGGACCTGGCCGTGGTGCCGCTGATGAGCGTGTGGCGCAACTTCTTCCTCGGCGCGGAACCGCTCCGCCGGATCGGCCCGCTGCGGATCATCGACCGCGGGCTGGCCATCGACACCACCCGGCGCGCGCTGGCGGACATGGGCATCCACCTGCGCGACGTCGAGCAGCCGGTGGGCACCCTGTCCGGTGGCGAACGGCAGTGCCTGGCCATCGCGCGTGCCGTGCACTTCGGCGCGAAGGTGCTGATCCTGGACGAGCCCACGGCCGCGCTGGGCGTCAAGCAGGCGGGTGTGGTGCTCAGGTACGTGGCCCAGGCCCGCGACCGCGGCCTCGGGGTCGTGCTGATCAGTCACAACCCGCACCACGCCCACCTGGTGGGCGACCGGTTCCTGGTGCTCAAGCGGGGCCGCAGCCTCGGCTGCCACGAGAAGGACGAGATCACGCTGGCGGAGCTGACCCGGCAGATGGCCGGCGGTGCCGAGTTGGACGAACTCGCGCACGAGTTGCGCGGCAGGGGAATCGGGTAGGCACCGCGGCTGGGCCGGCCGCCCCTGGCCGGGCACGTCCGGACAGGCCGTCCGGTGCGCCGACGGGACTTCAGCCGCTGGGTGCCTGGCGTTGGGCCGGTCGTCACCGCCGCGCCAGACCCGGACAGCAGGATGATCACGTCCCGCCGCTTTCCGATCCCAGCCAGGAGACAACCGCATGGACGAGCGTCCTCGGTCCCGTGACGTGGCCCGCCGCACCCTGTTGCAGGCGGCGCTGGGCGCGCCGGTCGCCGCCGCGGCCGCCCCGGCCGTGCTGGGCACGCCCAGCGCACAGGCGACGGAGGCGACCGCCCCGGGCGGGGGACCGGTCGACGCGCACAGCCCCCGGTTCACCCTCGCGGTGTTCCCGGACACCCAGTACCTGCTGGACGAGGGCGGTTCCGACCCGGAGCCGGTGCGGGAAACCCTGCGCCACCTCATCCGGCGGCGCCAGCAGGACAACATCGTGTTCCTGGCGCACCTCGGCGACGTCACCGAACACGGCACCGAGCGGGAGATGCGGCTGGCCGACCAGGTGTTCGCCACGCTGCGGGGGAAGCTCCCGCACAGCGTGCTCGCCGGCAACCACGACGTGCCCTCCGGCGGGGACGACCAGCGCGGTGACACGCCGTACCTGCGCACCTTCGGGCCCCGCCGGTTCGCCGGGATGTCCACCTACCGAGGGTCCTCGCCCGACGGCTACCACAGCCACCACGTGCTGGACGCGGGCGGCCGGCAGTGGTTGCTGCTCGCCCTGGACTGGCGCGTGTCCGACCAGGGAATCGCCTGGGCGCAACAGGTTCTCGACCGCAACCCGCGCCTGCCCACCATCCTCACCACCCACGACCTGGTCGCGCCCGACGACGCCGGCCACGCCGCGCTCTCCGACCACGGCCAGCGGCTGTGGGACCGGCTGATCCGGCGCAACGACCAGATCTTCCTCACCCTCAACGGCCACTACTGGCCGGCGGGCCGCACCACCCTGGTCAACGACCACGGCAACCCGGTGCACCTGCACATCACCAACTACCAGGACCGCTACTACGGCGGTGCCGGCATGGTGCGGTACTACCGGTTCGACCTGGCGCGCAACACCATCGACGTGTCCACGTTCTCGCCCTGGCTGCTCGCCGGTGACCCGGCGCGACGGTCCACTCTGGAGGCCGAGACCGTGGAGCTGAGCGGGGAGGCCGACCGGTTCACCGTCGAACTCGACTTCGCCGAGCGCTTCGCCGGTTTCGCCCCGCCCAGCCCGCCGCCGGCCCGGCCCGCCCGGTCCGTGCTGGTCCGAGGCACCGTGGCCTACTGGCGCTTCGACCGCGACGGCCTGGCCGGCGCGGGAACCGACGGTGCGGCCGTGGCTGCCGGCACCGTCGCCCGTGACCTGTCCGGCAACGGCAACGACCTGACCGTCACACACCTGCACGCCAGCCCACCGGACGTGCTCACCTGGTCGGCCGACCACCACCAGGCCCAGCCAGCGCACGCCAGCCTGCGCTTCGGCGGCGGCAGGAACCCCGACCGCGGCGCGGTGCTGCGGACCTCGGCCACCGCCCCGCTCACCCGCGCGCGGTTCGAGTCCGGCTACACCATCGAGACGTTCATCAAGCTGCCCGATCCCTTCGAGGGCGATCACGCGTTCATGGGCATCCTCAGCTGGGAGGGCCGCAGCGGCGACGCGGGCAAGACCAGTGGCTGGTCACCGGACGAGCCCACGTGCAGCCTCAACCTGTCCGGTGAGCGCTTCCTCCAGTTCGTCGTCTACCCGGTGGACCGGGACGCCGATCCCACGTCGTGGAGCCACGCCCTGCCGGTGGGACGGTGGACGCACGTGGCCGTGGTCAACGACGGCCGGCGCACGGTGACCTATGTGGACGGATCACGCATCGCCCGCAACGCCGACGAGGACTCCAGGGGCATCACCACGCTGGGCAAGCCGTTCGCCATCGGCGGCACCCAGTTCGCGGCGGAGTACGGCCAGGGCTACTACGGCTGGATCGGCGACACCCGCATCGTGGCCGCCGCGCTGCGCCCCGACCAGTTCCTCACCGCCGTGCGCTAGGCGCCTGCCCCGGTTCCGGGCGGTAGGGTGGGCGGGTGACACCGGCAGCTCTCAAGGCGTTCTGCCTGACCTTTCCCGGGGCCGGCGAGGAGTTCCCCTTCGGCGAGGACAGCAGCGTGTTCAAGGTCGCGGGGAAGATGTTCGCGCTCAGCCGGCTGACGTCCGCGCCACTGCGGGTGAGCCTCAAGTGCGATCCGGACCTGGCCGTGCAGCTGCGCACGCGCTACCCCGCGATCACCGCCGGCTACCACCTGAACAAGCGGCACTGGAACACGGTTGTGCTGGACGGGTCAGTGCCCGACCAGCTCGTCCGCGAGATGATCGAGGACTCCTACGACCTGGTGGTGGCCGGGCTGTCCCGGCGGCAGCAGGAGAAGCTCAGGTGGGTGGGGCTCAGCGCTGGTGCCGCTGAGTGATCCCCGGGGGCCGCGTCCCCGCCGCGGCGGGCGGGGACGCGAGGTCGATCCCGCCGTGGTCGGTCAGGAGGCGGCGGTCCGCAGCGCCCAGAAGTTCGCGCGGTACTGGTCGTGGATCGCGTTCGACTGGATCCGCACCAGCGCCTCGTCATTCTCCCGCAGCGCGGCGTTGGTGTAGTTGTGGCTGCCGGTGAACACCCACTTGCTGTCCTTGACCCCCGCGTAGGTGCCCTCGACCAGCAGGTACTTGGAGTGCACGATGTGGGTGCCGTCGTCGATCCGGTAGAGCACGATCCGGTCGTGACCGCTCAGGTAGCTCCGGCTGCCGTCGTCCATCGTGGTGTAGACGACCTCGATCCAGCACTTCCGGTCGGCCAGCTCGCGCAGTTTCCTGGCGATGTTGTCACGGCTGAAGTACCACATGCCGATCCTGATGATGGTGCGCCCGGTCTGGGTGCCGACACTGGTGTTGCCCTCGCAGGTCACGTTCTCGTTGAGCATGTTGTAGACGGTGTCGGTGTCCGCCGTCGTGCCGGCCCGGGGGAAGAAGTACGCCTTGACGTTGCCGGCGCTCACGGTCCGGTAGTAGTCGCTGTTCTTGCGCTTGGCCGCCAGATCCTTGAAGTAGCTCAGGTATCCGTTGTACAGGTCGGTGTTGCCCACCACGGTGACCGCGTTGTTCCAGTAGTTCTCGGCGTTGGCCTTGGTCAGGTTCGCCGAGGACTGCACCACCACGTTGGTCGAGCCGGAGGTGCTGGAGAACAGGAAGAACTTGTTGTGCATGATCGGCGTTCCGGTGCTGCCGATGCACGCGGCGTCCTTGGTGCACAGCGTGACCCAGGACGACTTGGCCTGGTCGGTGCCCAGCGCGTTGACCAGGCTCACCACCGGCGCGGACGACGCGGACGAGTAGTCGGCGACCAGGCGGACGTTGACCCCCCGGTCCCGCGCGGCCAGCAGGTCGGTGGACACCGTGGTGTCGGTGAAGTGGTAGATCGCGATGCTGATCGTCGAGCCGGCCGGCGCGCCCTGGATGAGCGAGCGCAGGTGGTCGCGGATCGCGTACTGCTTGGCCGGGTCGGTGGGGTCGTTGAACACGGCGCCGGACCCGACCGCGGCGGAGGCCGGCGGGCTGGCGATGCTGGGCACCAGCACGGCGGCCGCCGCCGCCAGGGCCACCAGCATGGCGCGTAACGGTCTCATCATGTTCCTCCCCGTTGAAACCAGAGCCGCCCGGGTGCGCGGTGATCGGCCCCGGTGCGGGAGGTACAGGTGTAGACACAACCCCACAAAAAGACAAGCAGTTCGTAAATAATTAACCTCACTGCGTCGTGACAGCGTCCACCTGGCGGTGTCCAGCCGTGGCATCCGGGGCACCCGCTACGCCTGCCCGGCGTGCCCGCCCAGGGCCGTGCCGGGCAGATGTGGGCGGCCGCGCTCTACTGGTGCGCGGTGAACTGGGCGAGCACGTCCTGCAGGGCGGTGTCGCCGAACATCGTCGCCAGGCTGGCGGCGGACTCCTCGGCGGCGGCCGCGCCGCGCGGGAAGAGCGCGTGTTCGTAGGCGGCCAGCGCGGCCTCGGTGTCGCCGGGGTGAGCGGCGATCGCCTGGCCGAGTTCGGCGCCGTCGAGCATGGCCAGGTTGGCGCCTTCCCCGGCGAACGGCGACATCAGGTGCGCGGCATCGCCCAGCAGCGTCACCCCGGGGACGCGGTCCCAGCGGTGGCCGACGGGCAGGGCGTGGATGTGCCGCGGCACCACGGGACCGTCGGCGTCGGCGACCAGCGCGCGCAGTGCTTCGGCCCAGCCGTCGAACTGGGCGAGCACGGCCTTCTTGGCCACCTCGGGCTCGGTGAAGTCGATGCTGTCGAGCCAGTCCGCGCCAACCCTGAGCGCGGTGTAGACGTGCAGACCGCCGTCGGCCTCGCGGTGGGCGAGAAAGCCCTTGTGGTCACCGAGGCAGAGGAAGAACCCGCCGCCGACCAGGGCGGCGCTGACCGGGTGGCGGACGTCGGCCTCGCGCAGATCGGTCTCCACGAAGGAGATCCCGGTGTAGGCGGGGACCGCCGAGGAGACCAGGGGACGGATCCGCGACCAGGCGCCGTCCGCGCCGACCAGCAGATCCGTGGTGATCGTGCCGCCGTCGGCGAAGCTCACCTCGTGCCGGCCACCGCCCAGCGCGCGGGCACCGGTCGCCTTGTGTCCCCAGTGGACGGTGCCGGCGGGGAGCGAGTCCAGCAGCAGGTCCCGCAGCTGTCCCCGGTCCACCTCGGGGCGCTCACCGGTGCCGTCGTCCTCCTCGGCCAGCCGGAGCACACCGCGCGGGTCGACGATGCGCAGTGCCTGCCCACCCACGTGCACCAGGCGGCGGAACGCGTCGTGCAGGCCGGCGGCGCGCAGCGCGCGTTGGCCGGAATCCTCGTGGATGTCGAGCATGCCGCCCTGGGTGCGGGCGCTCGGCGATGCCTCCAGGTCGAAGACAGCGGCCCGGATGCCGTTCACGTGCAGCACCCTGGCCAGGGTGAGGCCGCTGAGGCCGGCACCGATGATCGCGATCGGGTGGTGGGACCGGGTCGCCGTGGTCGCGGTCGGGGTGGTCGCGGCCGGGGTCGGGGTCGTCATGGTCGTGTTCCTCCGTGTGGTGTGGCCGAGTGGTGGCTGGAGTGGTCGGGGTGGGGCGCCGGGGTGTGCACGATGCCGTTGAGCAGCACCTGGAAGCCCCAGGTCCGGCGCTGCCCGGGCGTGCCGGCCAGCAGGCTCGCCGCCAGTGCGCGCAGGTGGGGGTGGGTCCGCTCGTCGACCTCGTGCAGGGCGCGGGTCAGGTCGTCCCACTCCCTGTCGGCGTCGCCGGACTGGCCGCGGGTGGACTGCTCGGCCGCGGTGGCGGTGGCGACCTGGAGCAGCAGGTCCACGCCCCAGGCGGCCTGCACCGGCGGCACGCCGCCCTCGTCCAGCAGCGCCAGCAGCCGCTCCAGCAGCCGCAGGTAGTTCTCGCCGCTGGGCCACACGGTCAGCGCCGAGCGGGCCAGCGCCGGGTGGGCGAACAGCACGGTGATGTAGGAGCTGAGCACGCCGATCACGCGCTCGCGCCAGTCGCCCTGGCTGGCGGCCTGGTCCAGGTCCACCTCGCCCAGCAGCTCGTCCAGCACGGCCGCGTGCAGCTCGGCCGTGCTGGCCACGTACACGTACAGCGAGGCCGGACCGGTGTCCAGCTCCTGGGCCAGGCGCCGCATGGTCACCTTCTCCAGCCCCTCCGCACGCAGCACGGCGACCGCGGTCGCGACGATCCCCTCGCGGGTCAGGGCGGGTTTCGCCGGCCGCTCCCGCCTGCTGGCCTGGTTCTTCGGTCGTGGTGTCACCGACCCAACCTAACGAACGCGTTCGTTCCGAACAAGTTCGTGACGAACGTGTTCGTCCCGGCCGGCGGCGGGAAGTCCCGGGTGCCAGGATGGGTTCGTTGTCCGCAGTCAGCCCGAGGAGCCTCCTGTGACCAGCGCCGACCTACTCGCCGACGCCTTCGGCCGGATCCGCGAGACCGTGCACCACGCGGTCGCCGACCTCTCCCCCGACGAACTGGCCGCCCGCCTGGACAGCGAGGCGAACTCGATCGCCTGGCTGGTGTGGCACCTCAGCCGCGTCCAGGACGACCACGTCGCCGAGGTCGCCGGCACCGAGCAGGTGTGGCGGGCACAGGGCTGGGCCGACCGGTTCGGCCTGCCCTTTCCCGTCGGAGACATCGGCTACGGGCACAGCAGCGCGGAGGTGGCCGCCGTCCGGGTCGAGTCGGCCGCGCTGCTCACCGACTACCACGACGCCGTGCACGACCAGACCGTCCAGTTCGTCCGCACGATCCAGGACGCCGACCTGGGCCGCGTGGTGGACGAGGCGTGGGACCCGCCGGTGACCCTGGGGGTGCGACTGGTCAGCGTCATCTCGGACGACCTCCAGCACGCCGGCCAGGCCGCCTACCTCAGGGGCGTGCTGCTGCGCCGGCGCTGAGCGGGGAAACCAGCGGCCCCCTGCCGGCGCGGACGCGGGCAGGGGGCCGGGTGGGTGTGCTGCTCGGCCGGGCACCTCAGCCGGCGGCCGGGGCGTGGCGCTCGGTGGCGTCCTCCGGGACGGTGAGGTCGCGGTCCCTGGTCTCGGGCGCCAGCAGGGCGGCGACGAAGCTGATCGCCACCATGACCATCATGTACCCGGCCACCGGGATCCAGGAGCCGGCGAACGCGCCGAGCAGGGCCGCGCAGATCAGCGGAGCCACCCCGCCGCCGAGCACCGAGGAGAACTCCCGGCCCAGGGTGACCCCGGCGTAGCGGTAGCGGTTGCCGAACAGCTCCGGGAAGTAGCTCATCTGCACGCCCACCGACCCGTGGCAGGCCAGGATGAAGCCGATGACGATCGCCACCGTGATCGCGATCGGCGAGCCGGTGTTCAGCGCGATGAACGTGGGGCCGGGCAACAGCACCAGCGCGCCCATGATCACCGAGTACACCCGCTTGCGGCCCACCCGGTCGGACAGCGCGCCGAACCCGATCGCCGCGATGCCCCCGCAGATCGCGCCGACCAGCAGCACCTTGGGCACGAACGCGGGGTCGACGCCCACGGTGGACACCAGGTAGGAGGCCATGAACACCTGGTAGGTGTAGGACTGCGAACTGACGCCGACGTTCATCAGCAGCACCAGCAACATCGGCTTCCTGCCGCGCTGGAAGATCTCCCGGACCGGTGTGCGCGGCGCCGCGTGCTGCTCCTTGAGGTCCTCGAACACCGGGCTCTCGTTGAGCTTGCGCCGCATGACCAGCGCGGCGATGGTCACCAGCAGGCTGCTGCCGAACACCAGGCGCCAGCCCCAGCTCAGCAGCTGGTCGTCGGGCAGCAGCTGGGCCAGGATCCAGGCGACCGCGCCGAGCGCGGTGCCCAGTGCCGCACCGCTCATCACCAGTGACGAGAACCGGCCACGCCGTCCCCGCGCCGCCGTCTCGGTGAGCAGGGTCGCGCCGCCGGACTGCTCCGCTCCCGCGCCAAAGCCCTGGAAGAACCGGCAGACCACCAGCAGGACCGGAGCGAGCAGCCCCACCTGCTCGAACGTGGGCAGCAGGCCGATCGCCAGGGTGGCGCCACCCATCAGCAGCAGTGTGGCCACCAGCACCCACTTGCGGCCCAGCCGGTCGCCGAAGCGGGAGAAGAACAGCCCGCCCAGCGGCCGGGCGGCGAACCCCACCGCGTAGGTGCTGAAGCTGGCCAGCGTGCCGGCCACCGGCGACACGTTGGGGAAGAACAACTGGTTGAAGATCAGCGCCGACGCCGTGCCGTAGATGACGAAGTCGTACTGTTCGAGGGTTGTCCCGATCAGGCCGGCCCACGCCGCCCGGCGCACCGCCCTCGGGTCGGCCGGCGCGTCCTGGTTCGGACGCGCCGGTGCGGCGGAGTCCACTGTGGTCTGTGCTGGTTGGGCGGTGATATCCATGCGTCCTCGAATGGATCGGGCCCCGGGCGGGGCGGAACAGGCCTGGTGCTACGTCCTCGTCGTCAGTGAACTCGGGGGGCCGGCCGGTGCCGCTGGTCAGGGGGTGGTCAGCGGCTCGGCGTCGCTGGCGCGCAGGGCGTCCTCGGCCGCGGCCGCCACCCCGTGCCTGGCGATCACGTCGACCAGGCCGGCGACGCGCTCGGCGAACTCGGGGTGCTCGGCCAGGCCGTCGCCGAACGTGCCGCCGGCGATCACCTCGTCCACAAAGGACCGTGTGGTGCTGGCGCTGGCGGCGCTGGCCGCGAGGGTGGTGCGGGCCGGGTCGACCATGGCGGCGGCGTGCGGGCCGGCGTCGAAGCCGCTGGGCGGTGCCACGCAGCACAGGTAGGCGGCCATGGTGAGGGCCAGCTGGTGTGGCATCCGGCCGGCGCGCAGGTGCCGCAGTGCCGGTTCGGGAACGCGTTGGCGCAGCTTGACCGAGCCGTCCGAGCCCACCTGCCGGGTGCGGTGGCCCAGCGCGGTGTTGGCCCACCGCTGGAACAGCCGCGCGATGTAGTCGTCCGCGTCGATGTCGGCCGGCACGGTGAGGGTGGGCAGGTAGTCGTCGTAGAGCACGCGTCGGGCCGCCTCGGCCACGAACGGCTGGGCGAGCGCGTCCGGGATGGTCTCCCGCCCGTCCAGCGCACCCAGGTAAGCGATGAGCGAGTGGGTGCCGTTGAGCAGCCTGAGCTTGACCTGCTCGTAGGGCTCCACGTCGGCGGTGAACAGCGCGCCGGCCTGCTCCCAGTCCGGCCGGCCGGCGGCGAACCGGTCCTCCAGCACCCACATGGTGAACGGCTCGGCCGGCACCGGCACGGTGTCGCGCAGACCGAGCTGGGCGGCCACGGCCCGCTGGTAGGCCTCGGTGGTGGCGGGCACGATGCGGTCCACCATGCAGCTGGGGAAGCTCACCGCACTCGCCAGCCAGGCAACGAGTTCGTCGCGTTCGGCCGGGGCGAGCGCCTCGGCGAACTCGCGCACCAGCCGCTGGGTCTGGGTTCCGTTGCCCACCAGGTTGTCGCAGCTGAGCACGGTGATCGGGGTGGCGTGGGCGCGCAGCCGGCGCTGCAGTCCCCGGACGAGCTGGCCGATGGCGGTCCGGGGCGGGGCGTCCCCGCGCAGGTCGGCCCGCACCTCGGCGGCGTCCAGGTCGAGCCCGCCGGTGCGCGGGGAGAAGGTGTAGCCGCGCTCGGTGATGGTGAGCGTGACGATCCTGGTGTCCGGCGCGGCGATGGCGTCGAGCACCGCGTCGGTCTGCTGCGCCGCGACGAGCACGCCGGTGTGCGCCGCGGGCACGCTGACCCGGGTGTCCGTCGGCGAGATCTCCACCACCGAGTAGCGCAGGTCCTGCTCGCGCATGGCGTCGGCCACCTCGGCCGAGCGGCTGGCCACCCCGAGGATGCCCCACGGGCCGTCGGTGTGGGCCAGCGCCTCGGCCGTGTACACGGCCTGGTGGGCGCGGTGGAAGTTGCCGAGTCCGAGGTGGACGATGCCGGTCCTGGTCAGGGCGCGCTGGTGGGTCAGTGCGGTGGCGGGCACCGTGGCGGCGCCCAGGCGGGGCAGACTCATCGGGGTTGTGTCACCAATCGGTCATCGAACCGTCGCGCCGGCGCGCGACGGGCAGGTAGGCGGGCTCGTAGGGGAACCGGGCGGCGAGCGCCTCGTCGACCTCGACCCCCACGCCGGGCACGTCACCGGGGTGCAGGTGCCCGTCGGCGTAGCTCCACGCGTGCTGGAACACCTCGTGGACCTGGGGTCCGTAGCCCATGTACTCCTGGATCGCGAAGTTCGGTGTGGACAGTCCAACGTGGAGTGACGCGCCGAGCGCCACCGGGGAGACGTCCGAGGGACCGTGCGGGCCCAACCGGATCTGCCACACCTCGGCCAGCGCCGCGATCCGGCGCAGGTGGCTGATCCCGCCGGCGTGCGTCACGCAGGTGCGCACGAAGTCGATCAGCTGCTCGGTGATCAGCTGCTGGCACTCCCAGATGGTGTTGAACACCTCGCCGATGGCCAGCGGCACGGTGGTGTGCCGCCGGACGTGCCGCAGCACCTCCTGGTTCTCCGCCGGGGTGACGTCCTCCAGCCAGAACAGGTCCACCGACTCGACGGCCCGGCCCAGCCGCGCGGCCTGGCCCGGGGTGAGCCGGTGGTGGACGTCGTGCAGCAGCTGCACGTCCGGGCCGACGTGCTCGCGCGCGGCGGCCAGCGCACCGGGTGCGTGCCGCAGGTAGGCGTCGGTGTCCCAGACCTCCACCACCGGCGCCGCGCCCCGCCCGGCGGGCTCGTAGCCGGTGGCGCCCCGGGTCACCCCGTACACGGTGTCCAGGCCCGGCACCCCGGTCTGGACGCGCACCGCCCGGAAGCCGCGCTCGCGCTGGGCGTCGACGGAGTCCAGCAGTTCCGGCACGTCCCAGCCGGTGGCGTGGGTGTAGGACAGCACCCGGTCCCGCACCGCGCCGCCGAGCAGCTGGTACACCGGCTGGCCGGCGACCTTGCCCTTGATGTCCCACAGCGCGATGTCCACCGCGCCGATCGCGGTCATGGTGACCGGACCGCGCCGCCAGTACGCGCCCCGGTAGAGGAACTGCCAGGTGTCCTCGACGCGCGCCGGGTCGCGGCCCACCAGCAGCGGCGCCACGTGGTCGCGCAGGTAGGCGGCGACGGCGAGTTCGCGGCCGTTGAGGGTGGCATCGCCCCACCCGACCACCCCGTCGGTGGTGGTGATCTTGAGCGCGACGTAGTTGCGGCCCGGGCTGGTCACGATCACGTCGACCGCCGCGATGGTGTCGGTGCGGCTCACCGGGCCACCGCCACCACGTTGCGCAGCGGCTCACCCGCGGCCAGCCGGCCGATGTTCGCGGCGATGTCGTGCACCCGGCGGGTGAAGGTCTGCCGGGTCAGGCCGGAGGAGTGCGGGGTCATCAGCACGTTGTCCAGCTCGTGGAACGGGTGCGGGCTGGGCGCGGACTCGGCCCCGGCCGCCGGGTAGTCGTACCAGACGTCGATGGCGGCGCCGCCGATCACGCCGTCGCGCAGCGCGGCGTACAGCGCGTCCTGGTCGACCACCGGTCCCCGACCGACGTTGACCAGCAGCGCGGTGTCGCGCATCGCGGCCAGCTCGGGCGCGCCGATCAGGCCGGTGGTCGCGGGCGTGAGCGGGGTGGACACCACGACCACGTCGGACTCGGCCAGCAGCGCGCCCAGCTCGGCGATGCCGGCCGCCCAGGCCAGCCCGTTGGCGGTGGCGTCGATCCCGCCGCGCCGGGTCACCGCCACACCGCGCGCCCCGAACACGTCGAACCGCTGCCAGGCGCGGGCCCCGATGTGCCCGAACCCGACGAAGCCCACGGTCGCGCCGTCCAGCGCGTCCGGCCACGGCACGCTCGGGTCGTAGGCCGGGGAGTCCCACCGGCCCTGCCGCAGGGCCGCGTCCTGCCGCAGGAAGCCGCGGCGCAGCAGGATGGTCGCGGCCACCACGTACTCGGCGATGGAGTCCTCGTGGTGGAAGGTGTTGGCGACCTGGGCGCCCGGGCGCAGCGCGCCGACGTCGATCTTGTCGGTGCCCGCGCCGGCCGCGTGCACCAGCCGCAACCGGGTGCCGGCGGCCAGCAGCGGCGCCGGGCAGTGGCTGCCGACCAGCACGTCGGCGCCGGCCAGGGCGGTGGCCACGGCGGCGGGGTCACCGACGTCGGGCCAGCGCACGACCGTGCCCTCGGGCACTGCGGCCTCGAACTCGGCGCGCAGCGGCACCAGGTTCTGGTCGGTGACGACCACGGTGAGATCAGGGGTGTTCATGACGTGACCTTCAAGCGAGTTCCGTTGCGCAGGCGGCGGCAGGACGGGCAGCGGCAGGACCGGCGGCGGCCGGCGCGGTGGACGCGCGGACCACGAGCTGGGTGGGCAGCCGCACGGTGCGCGGGGCCTGCCGGTCCCCGGCCACGGCCCGCCCGAGCAGTTCCAGGCTGAGCGCGCCGGCCCGGGCCATGGGCACGGCCACGCTGGTCAGCGCGGGGTGCGCGACCGCGGCGAACGGGATGTCGTCGATGCCGACCACGCTGAGCTGGTCGGGCACGGACACCCCGAGCGCACGCACCCCGGCGATCACCCCGAGGGCGACCAGGTCGTTGTGGGTGATCACCGCGGACGCGCCCGAGGCCATCACGCTGGCCGCCGCCGCGGTGCCGCCCGCCGCGGTCTCGGCCTGCCAGCCGAGCAGGCACAGGTCCAGGCCGGCCTGCTCGGCCAGCCCGCGGACCAGGTCCACCCGGTGGCTGTTGGACCAGGACCGCTGCGCGCCCTGCACGTACGCGACGCGGCGGTGGCCGAGCGCGGCCAGGTGCTCGACGGTCTGGCGCAGTCCGTCGGCGGCGTCGGCTATCACGCAGTCGGCGCCGACCGCCTCCCGGTTGACCAGGACGACCGGGGTCTGTCCCGCGCAGGCCAGCACGTCCTCGGCGGTCAGCCGGGGCGAGCACACCACGATGCCGCTGACCTGGTCGCGCAGGTGGTTGATGGCCTCGCGCTCCCGGTCGGGGTTGAGGTCGGTGTCCACCAGGACCACCGTCTGCCTGCGGTACCAGCCCTCGGCCTGGGCCGCCTTGACGAACGCGCCGAACACCGGGTTGGCGACGTCGGGCACGACCACGGCGACGGTGCTGGCCTCGACGGACGCCTCGCCCGACCGCGCGCCGACCGGTGCCTGGTAGCCCAGGTCCTCGGCGACCGCCAGGACCTTGCGCAGGGTTTCCGGCCCCAGCCGACCCGGGTCGCTGAACGCCCGCGACGCCGTGGACAGCGACACCCCGGCCTGCCTGGCAACCTCGGTCAAGGTCGGGGCCATCGGTCCTCCGCTGCGTCGCCGTTGAGCAGGTCACCGGCCAGGTGTGACCGGTGTCGCCAATGGTCAGCAACCTTGCACAACATTGTCAAGGGTTTGCCAAGCGTGGTTCTGCCGCTACTTCCCGCCCCGGACACGCGAAACGGGCACGGCGGTGGCCGCCGTGCCCGTTCACCACGTGCCGCCCGACCCACTTCGCCGGGCCGGGCCACCCCTCACAGCGTCAGGGTGCGCACGTTGTTGTCCACATTGGTCTCGGGCAGGCCCGGCACGGTCCCGGCCGGGACGGCCTCCAGCCGCACCGGTTCGGTGGGCACCGCGGTGACCAGGGCGGTGACCCACAGTTCCAGCACGCCCGGCGCGTAGTCGTGGCCCCACTTGCCCACGGTGATCACCTGGCCGGACACGCTGTGCTCCACCACCGAGGTGGCGTCGACGAACTCCAGCCCGGCGGGCAGGGTGAGCTTGCCCTGGTAGGTGTCCACGGTGTTGCCCCGGTTGGCCACCACCGCGTGGAAGCTGACGGTCTGTCCCACCTGGACGCCCCCGGCCGGGGACGCGGTCAGCTCCTCGGCGACGCGGTCACCCCTGCCGCGCACGAACCCGGCGTCGATGTGGGTGGGACTGGTCACCGTCCCGTTGTCGGCCACCTCGACGGTCACGGTGCGGGTGGTCGCGGCGTCCCACCCCACGTCCGAGTCGCGGTCAGCGGAGCCGACGAACGGCCTGGTCGGACCGAACCCGGACAGCACCGAGGTGGACATCCGGTACTCGCCGGCCGGCAGGTCCTCGATCCGGTAGTGCCCCTGCGGGTCGATCTGGGCCCCGTCGTAGTAGGGCGGGTTCGCCCGGTAGGCGAAGACGTGGATCTGCTGCGGCAGCGGCGGCTCGGCGTCCTGCCTGATCCCGTCCTCGTTCTCGTCCAGCCAGGCGACCCCGGAGATCGAGCCGCCCCGGATGCCGAACTCCACCTCGGCCGTGCCGCCCGCCGTCACCCGAGCCAGCGCCACGCGGCTGGTGGTCGACGCGTACCCGTCGATCCCCCCGTTCACCAGGTACCGCCCCGGCCTCAGGCCCTCGGCGGTGAACCTGCCGTCCAGCCCCAGCGTCGCACTGCCCGACCAGGTGCCGTCCAGCTTGGTGATCGGCACCGGCCGAACCACGCCGTACGGGCGCTCCCCGCCGTCGAAAACGCCGTTGCCGTCCCGGTCCAGCCAGATCTGCCCGCTGATGGCACCCGACGCGTCCGCCGCCGCGGCGGCCGTGCCGGTCAACAGCAGTGCGCTGCCGACGGCACCCGCCGCGGAAACAGCCATCAGTCCGCGAAAGATTCGCATGGTCGTCTTCCCCCTCGCTGTGCGATCCGCGCTGCCACCGTGACAACGCGAATACTGGAATGTGCCCGCTGCGGGGGTGGTGTTGCGGCACGTCCCCATCAGGTGTGAACAGACCCGGAACACCGGCCGCCGCACCTCGCCGGTGCCCGGCGCCTCGATCAGCCGGTGACGAGCAGCTGCGCGGTGGTGAGCAACCCGGTGCCCGCCGCCGCGAACGCGGCGACCGCCAGCCGGCGCCGGGACGATCCCGCCGCCGCGGGCGCGCGCACCGCGGTCAGGCACACCAGCACCAGCACACTGGCCAGCACGCCCGCGGCGATCTCCAGTGGTGCCGCGTGCAGCACGCCGGCGCGCACCAGCAGCACCGCCAGCACGGTCGCGGTGAACGCGGTGCGCTGCCAGGCCAACGCGGTGCGCTCGGGCTGCAGGCCGGGATCGCGGTCGGCGGCCACTACGGACCGACCACAACCAGGACCAGCACGATGACCCCGGCCACCGCCGCCACCCAGCCCAGCACGAACGGCAGCCAGGTCATGGGCAGCGAACGCCCGTGCCGCATGGCCCGCTGCACGTGCGCCCACCGCTGGTAGGCGAACGCGCCCAGCGCGGTGCCGGCCACACCCAGCAGCACGGCCAGTGCGGTGCGCAGCCCGCTGATCCCGGCCAGGGGAACGAACTGCATGAGCGCCACGGCACCGGCCAGCAGCGCCAACGCCGTGCGCAGCCAGGCGAGGAAGGTGCGCTCGTTGGCCAGGGTGAACCGGTAGTCGGGCTCCTCCCCCTCCTCGTACCAGTGCGGCCGTCGCGGCATGGCCCGCATCATCGCACGCCGAACGCGCACCTCCCGGCACGGCCGGCCGCGCCGGTCCGCCCGTGTCCACAGTGGAGCCTGCCGGTCACTGCCTGCCGCTGCCGCCCGGCTCCCGCAGTGCCTGCTCCCACCTGCGCCGCAACTCGGCCACCCGGTCCGCGGTGAGCCGCTCGTACAGCTCCTCCAGCTGCCGCACCGCGCTGGCGAGTTCCGCGGCGTGCCGCTTGACGTCCAACAGCTCCTTCTGCGCGACCACCACCCGGCCCCACTGCGAGGTCAGCACGTCGCGGTACTCCTCGCCGCCCGGGATCGACAGCTCCTCCTCGTAGAGCCGGTTGATCTCGGACAGGGTCGCGTACGCCACGAAGTCGTCGCCGGCCTCGATCGCCTTGAGCAGATCGCCCTCCAACGCGGTCAACCTGGTGACCCAGTCGGGCACGGTGACCGGGAGGTCCAGCAGCCGCTGGAACCGCTCCTTCTCGGCCGCGAGTTTCCTCTCCTTGTACACCGTGTCGTCGGTGGCCTCTTTCAGGTCGGCCCGACAGCGGCGGAGGTCACCGAGCACCTTCTTGATGTCGGCGCGCAGCCGGAAGATGACCGCGTCGGCCTTTTTGCGGGCCGGCCCCAGCGATGCGGTCAGGTAGGGCACCTTGTCCTCGACCCGACGCCGAACCGCGTTGAGCAACCGGGGAAAATCCTGACTGCGGTATTCGAGTTCCTTTTCCCGGATCTCGTCGTGGCCCTCGGTCAGCCCCTGCACGGCCTCCCGGATAACCGTGGCGTAGTCGGCGAGCGTGACCGCGAATTCCGCCTCGTAGCTGGCCTGGTCGCTCAACTCGTCCAGCACCGCGCCAGGCCCGACCGGCTGCCCGTACCGCTCCTGTCTGGCCCGCTCCTGCCTGGCACCGCTCATCGGCGCACCCCGGCACCGACCGACCACGAACCGACGACACCGCGCGGTGTTCCGCCGGCAATTCCGGGCACGACGCGCACAATGGTCAGGGCCACAGCCGTTTCCGAACCAGACACACCTTCTCCTTACTGACTGAAGATATGCGACACAGCTCCGCAGCGGCAACGACCAGGACGGTCCCGTCACGTTTCCACGCTCTGCCGAACAACGCTGGAATCTCCAAGATCACGCAGATCGTGGCAGCCGCCATCCAGAGCCGCAATGCGGTTAATCCGGCCGAGTGAGAACGATCAACCCGGACACCGCGAGGACCGATCACCACAAGCGACGGACGTGGCGCGCATTCCCTCCAGCGGCGCGCTCACCCGGCTCCGCGACGCCGGGCGGTTTCCGTTGTTCGGCCCGCGCCCGTGACCTGTGGTAGCCGGCGCCACCCGGTCGAGCACCGGTCGCCGCGCCCGCGCCGACCTGTCGGGTGTGCTTTCCGGTCGCTGGCCCGACTTGCTGCGCGCGGTGTCGCGATTGGACCTATGGTCGGGGTGTGTACAGCGGACCGGCGACTGCGGTGGTGACCGGAGCGTCCTCGGGCATCGGCGCCGAGTACGCCAGGCAACTCGGCTCGGCCGGGTGGAACCTGGTTCTCGTCGCCCGGCGCGCCGACCGCCTGGCCGAACTGGCCTCGTGGCTGCGGGCGCGGACCGGGGTGGCGGTGGAGCCGCTGACCGCCGACCTGGCCGACCCGGTGGACCTGGGCCGGGTCAGCGCGCGGGTGGCCGGCGCGGACGTGGCCTTCCTGGTCAACAACGCCGGCATCAACGGCTACGGCCCGTTCACCGAGGTCGACCCCGCGCTGCTGGCCAAGGTGCTGGCCGTGAACGTGGTGGCCCCCACGCTGCTCACCCGCGCCGCGCTGCCTGGCATGCTCGACCGGGGTGGCGGCAGCGTGGTCAACGTCGCCTCGCTGCTGGCCTTTGCCGGCTCACTGCCGCCGGACCCGTTGCCCTGGCGCGCCACCTACGGCGGTTCCAAGGGCTACCTGGTGACCTTCACCCGCACGCTGGCCGCCGAGCTGGCTGGCCGCCCGGTCCGGGTGCAGGTGGTGTGCCCGGGGCTGACCGCCACCGAGTTCCACCTGACCACGGGCGAGAAGTCGGTGCCGGGCGGCGAGGAACAGGTGCACGCCGAGGGCGGCATGCCCGCGGGTGACGTGGTCACCGCCTCCCTGGCGGCGCTGGAGACCGGTGAGGTGGTCTGCGTGCCGGGGTTGGCCGAGCGCGCGGCGGTCGACCGGCTCGTCGCCGCCGAAGCCGAGCTGCGCGCGGGCTCCGGCAGCCGGATCGCCACGCGCTACCAGCGGCCGGACCACGGCTGAGGGCTTGTTTTGTTCAACACTGAAGTTATTGAGGATACAATTATATGAGCGGTGGTGGGGGCCGGTGCGCCCGGCCCCCACCACGCGTCAGGGCCGCGGGAAGAAGCGGTCCAGCATGGCGTTGCCGAACTTGCCGGCCGGGTCGTACTCGGCGCGCAGCCGGCGGAAGTCCGACCAGCGCGGGTAGCTGGCCGCGAGCTGGTCCGGGGTCAGCTCGAACAGCTTTCCCCAGTGCGGCCGGGCGTCCCAGGGCGCGAGCGCCCGCTCCAGCTGCCTGATCACCGCCACCACGGCCGCGGTGTCCGGCGTCCAGGTGAAGTGCATGGCCACGCTCGGGCGCTGGTAGGCCGGGCTGAGCCAGAACTCGTCCGCCGCCACCGTGCGGATCTCGGTGACCAGCAGCACCGGCGCGAGCTGGGCGGCGAGGTCCTTGACCGCCTGGAGCGCGGGCACGGCGTGCTCGCGGGCGACGAAGTACTCGGACTGGAGTTCCGCGCCCACGCTGGGCGTGAACTCCGCGCGGAAGTGGGGCAGCCGCTCGCTCCACGGCCCGGCCGCGCCCTGCTGCGGTGTGGCGTTGCGCGTGGGCATGCCGGGAACGGGGTGCCTCGGCCCGTCGGCCGGACGGGCGCCGGTCCAGCTCAGGTCCACGGCCGGCTCGTCCACCCGGCGCTTGACCCACACCGAACTCGGGCCCCGCCAGTCGGTGAACACGCTCACGCTGTAGCCGCTGCCCAGGATCGCGTCGAGGTCGGCGAACAGCGCCGGCCAGGTCAGTCCTTCGTGGACGGTCTGCTCGACGTCGAAGGTCGGGTGCACCGCCAGCTCGAAGCCGGTGACGACGCCGAGGGCGCCGACCGAGACGACCGCGCCGGGGAAGTCGGCGGACTCCGACCGGATCGTGCGCGGTGTGCCGTCGGCCGTGACCAGCTCCACCGCGCGCACCGCGCTGGCCAGCGTGCCGGACCTGATCCCCGAGCCGTGGGTGGCGGTGACGACCGCGCCGGCCACGGAGATGTGCGGCAGCGACGGCAGGGTGTGCAGGGCGAGACCGGCGCGCTGTAACCGGGCGGCCAGCTCACCCAACCGCGTGGCCGCGCCGACCCGCACGCTGCGCCGGTCCTCGGCGATCTCGAACAGGTCGGGCAGCCGGTCCAGCGAGACCAGCGCACCGGTGGTGTCCGCGCTGCGGTTGAACGAGTGGCCGGAGCCCAACACCCGGAGCTGGTCGCTGTCCGCGACGAGCTGGCGCAGCTGCGCCACCGACTCGGGCCGGTGCAGGCTTCGGGCGGCGAAGACAATGTTTCCCGCCCAGTTCGTCAAGGTCGCGGCCATCGTGGTCCTTCCGCCGTGCGCGGCACCCCCAGGTGCCGGTCCATCGCGGCGCCATTCTCGCCGACCGGCGCCACGCCCGGTCAGGGCTGGTCTTGCCGGCCGGGGGCGGTCCGCTGCTGTTCGGCGAGGTAGCGGTCGACAACCTCGGCGGTGATCGCCGGTCCGGCCAGCACGGGGCGCGGCACCGCGGGGCCACGCAGGCCGTCGATGAACAGCTCGGCGTGCCGCCGGTTCAGCGTGTCGGTGAAGTCGCCGAGCAGCCGCATGCTCGGCAGCGGCCGGAGCAGCTTCAGCAGCCCGAGCATGACGTCACCGACGCCGACGTCCGCGCGCAGCCGCCCGGTGCGCTGCGCGGCGCGCACGAGTTCGTCCAGCTCCGCGACCAGCTGGGAGCGGCTGGCCCACAGCTCGTCGTCGGGCGAGAACTCCATGCCAAGGCTGCCGAGCAGCACGGGCAGCACGGTGCCGATCCGGGTCTCCAGCACGGCGTGGAAGAAGCGCACCAGGGCCGCCCACTCGTCGTCCTCCTCGGCGCGCGCGGCGCGCAGCTGCGCCGCGGCCAGGGCCATGGCGTCCAGCGACACCTCCCGGATCAGCGTCCTGCGGTCGGGGAAGCGCCGGTAGAGGGTGGCGATGCCGACGCCGGCCCGGCGCGCGATCTCCTCCAGCGGCGCGTCAACACCCTGCGCCAGGAACACCTCGCGGGCCGCGGCGATGACCTGCTCCCGGTTGCGGCGGGCATCCGCCCGCAACCGAACCGTGTGCCTCGACAACGCCCACCTGCCTTTAGGCCGTTCGGAGGATCTTTCTCCGGTTGCGTCAGCGTACCCTGACGATTAAGTGGAGGGTTTCCCTTCGTTTAGGAGTTCTGATGACGCAGAGCACGGCCAGCGAACCCCAGGTGTTCCCCATGCGACGGGAGTGCCCGTTCGCCCCACCCACCGAGTACGCCGGGCTGCGCGCCGAGCGACCGGTGTCCCGGGTGTCCCTGCCCACGGGCGGCAGCGCGTGGGTGGTGACCAGGCACGCGGACGTCCGCACCGTGCTGACCGATCCGAGGTTCAGCGCGGACGTCAGGAAACCCGGCTTCCCCCTGGTCGCACCGCTCCAGCAGACGGTCGGCCGCGAGCGGCCCTCGTTCCTGCGGATGGACCCGCCGGAGCACAGCGCCTACCGCCGCATGCTCATCGCGGAGTTCACCGTCAAGCGGGTCAAGGCACTGCGCCCCGGCATTCAGTCCACAGTGGATGGTCTGATCGACGCCATGCTCGCCGGGCCGCCGCACGCGGACCTCGTCGAGTCGCTGGCCCTGCCCGTGCCATCACTGGTGATCTGCCAGCTGCTCGGCGTGCCCTACGCCGACCACGAGTCCTTTCAGGACTGGGCTCGCGTCCTGCTGTCCAGGACCAGCGGGCACGAGGCCGTCAACGCCGTGTTCCAGCAGCTGGTCGGGTACTTCGACGAGCTGATCGACCTGAAGCGGCGCGAACCGGGCGAGGACCTGCTGACCAAGCTGGTGACCGACTACCTGGAAACCGGTCAGGTCAGCCGGGAGAACCTGGTCACGACCATGATCCTGCTGCTCAACGCCGGACACGAGACCACATCGAACATGATCTCGCTCGGCACGGTCGCCCTGCTGGAGAACCCGGACCAGCTGGCCGAACTGCGGGCCGACCCGGACGTGCTGCCGGCCGCCGTCGAGGAACTGCTGCGCTACCTGAGCATCGCGGACACCGTGCCGAGCCGGGTCGCCACCGAGGACGTCGAACTGGGCGGCACGCTGATCCGCAAGGGCGAGGGCGTCATCGGGCTGCTCGCCGCGGCCGACTGGGATCCCGAGGTGTTCCCGGACGCCGAGTCGTTCGACATCCACCGGGGCAACCGCCGGCACCTCGCGTTCGGCTACGGCGTGCACCAGTGCCTCGGCCAGAACCTGGCCCGGCTGGAGCTGGAGATCGTGTTCGGCACCCTGTTCGAGCGCATTCCCACGCTCCGCGTCGCCGCACCACTGGACGAGCTGCCCTACAAGCACGACAGCCTGCTGTTCGGCCTGCACGAACTCCCGGTCACCTGGTAGCCCGACGGTTCCGGTAGCACGTCGGCGACGGGGACGACTCGACCCGGGAGCCGACGCACGCGGCCCGGGCCACTCGTCGCGTGGCCGCAGCACCACGCGACCGGTGGTCCGGGCCGCGGCGTCGGTGCCGATCACGCTCCGGCTGCGGCCTTGAGCGCCTCAGCCCGATCCGTGCGCTCCCACGGCAGATCCAACTCCGGACGACCGAAATGACCATACGCC
>NZ_JAMTCK010000001.1:62133-870919 GCF_024171785.1 Goodfellowiella coeruleoviolacea | reverse complement strand
GGTGTTCGTGGTGGTCGCGCTGCTGGGCATCAGCTATGTCAGCGCGCGGTACGCGGGGCTGGACCGGGTGTGGGGCGGCGGCGGGTACGTGGTGCGGGTGCGGTTGGCCGACTCGGGTGGGATCTTCAGCGACGCCGAGGTCACCTACCGCGGGGTGGGGGTGGGCCGGGTGGGGCCGCTGCGGCTGACCGAGCACGGGGTGGAGGTGGACCTGGCCATCGACTCCTCGGCGCCGGCCATCCCCGACGACGTCGAGGCGGTGGTGGCCAACCGGTCGGCCGTGGGCGAGCAGTACGTGGACCTGCGGCCGCGCCGTGACGGCGGGCCGTTCCTGGCCGAGGGCGCGGTGATCGAGCAGGCCGACACCCGCACGCCGCTGCCGGTGGAGACGCTGCTGGCCGACGTGGACGCGCTGGCCGCGTCGGTGCCGGCGGACGCGCTGCGCACGGTGGTGGACGAGCTGGACACCGCGTTCAGCGGCACCGGCCCGGATCTGGCGGTGCTGCTGGACGCGACCAGGGACGTCACCGGCACGGCCAGCGCGCACCTGCCGCAGACCACCGGCCTGCTCACCGACGGGCACACCGTGCTGGCCACCCAGAACGACCAGGCCGACGCGCTCACCTCGTTCGGGGAGAACGCGAAGCTGCTCGCCGCCCAGCTGCGCACCTCCGATCCGGACCTGCGCGGGCTGATCGGCGCGGCCCCACCCGCCGCCGCCCAGCTGAGCGAACTGGTCCGGGAGAACAGCACCAACCTGGGCGTGCTGCTGGCCAACCTGCTCACCAGTGTGACCATTGTGGACGGACGGCTGGCCGCGGTGGAGCAGACCCTCTCGTCGCTGCCCGAGGCACTGCGGGTGGGCCGGTCGGTGGCCCGGCCGGGCGGGCTGCGCGTCGGGCTGCTCAACACCTTCTTCGACCCGCTGCCCTGCACCCTGGGCTACCAGGGCACGCCCTACCGCACCGGCCAGGACACCACGCCGGGTGAGCCGCTGAACACCGAGGCGCGCTGCGCGCTGTCGCCGGGCAGCACCGCGAACGTGCGCGGCGCGCGCAACGCCCCGCGCGGCCCGGACCCCACGGTGGTGGCGATCCCGCCGTCCAGCGGCCTGGCCGGGCTGCTCGGGCTGTCCACCGGCGGCCCGTGACCGGCCGGCCCCGCCGGCCCCCGTGCGCACATCCCGACCACCGCTGATGGAGGAGAAACGCGATGATGCGGAACAGAATCCGGCGTGGGCGCGGCACCGGGCTGCCCGGTCGGATCGCGATCGGCCTGCTCACCCTCGCCCTCACCCTGACCGGCGCGGCCACCGCGAGTGCCGACCCGACCGGGCGGGGCAGCGGCGACGACGTGGGCGCCGCGCTCACGCTCACCTACAACCTGTCCGGCAGCTCCTACGTGAAGAAGACCGACTCGTCGATGGCGCTGGGCCCCGGCACCCTCACCACCACCATCGACCTGGCCACCGGCAACCTCAGCGGCGAGCTGAGCATGCCGTCCGCGCAGGCGTCCTTCGCCGTGCTGGGCATCCCGGTGACCGCCCAGGTGGACATGGTGCCCGTCGGGCCGGCCACCGGCACGCTGGTGCGGGGCGTGGTCAACGCCACCGCCGAGGTGTACATCAGGCTGAGCAACGTCAGGATGGGCGGCCTGCCGATCCTCACCGGGCCGCACTGCCAGACCAGGACCCCGGCGGTCATCCCGCTGGTCTCCGGACCCAACTTCAACCCGCTGCAGGGCGGCGACCTGACCGGCGCCTACACCATTCCGGAGTTTGACAACTGCCTGCTCACCGGGCTGCTGATCAACCAGCTGGTGCCCGGGCCGGACAACACCATCACGCTCACCCTGCACCGCGCCACCAGCTGAGCCCCGACCGGACCCGGTCAGCCGGGCGGGTTCACCGCCCGGCGTCCGGCAAGGGCGCACCCCGCCCGAGCAGCCGGCTCGCCCGCAGGGCCAGCTCCAGGTCGAACCGGGCGGCCGGGTCGTCGAGCCGGTCACCGAACAGCTCCTCCAGCTGGCGGACCCGGTAGCGCACGGTCTGCGGGTGCACACCGAGCCGGCTGCCCACCTCGCTGATGCTGCGCGTCTCCAGCCACACCAGCAGGGTCTCCCGCAGCTTGACCCGCTGCTTGGCGGTGAGCCGGGCGAACGGGGCCAGCGTGCGGGAGACCAGCTCGGTGGTCAGGAAGCGGTCGTCCAGCAGCCACAGCGTGGACAGGTGCGGCGCGCAGTCGAGCACCGGCCGCTCGTCCGGCAGCACCCCCTCCGCGACGAGGCTGAGCGCCTGCCTGGCCCAGGCCAGCGACCGCGCCGCGGCGGCCAGGTCGACCACCGGTCCCACCGCGGCCCGCCAGCCGGGGCGCAGCGCGTGGCGCAGCCACGGACCGTCGGCGTCCTCGGGCACCAGCAGCAGCGGGGCGTCGCCCTCCAGGTCGGCCAGCACCCGGGGGTCCAGGCCGGCGCTGAGGGGCCGGTGCGGGCCGGCCGGGCCACGGGTCGGGGGCAGCCGCCGGCGGCCGGGGTGCTGGTCGGCGCCTGCCCGGGGGAGGTCCGGGCCGGGGCTGGCGGCGACCGGCCGGGGTCGGGCGTCCTGGCGGGCCAGGGCCACCGCGCGCACCCGCGCGGGCAGCTCCCACTGGGCGGTGCGGGCCAGCTCGGTCAGGGCCGGGGACGGGCTCGCGCCACCGGTCAGGACGAGGTCGAGCAGCCGGCGCCGGCGCAGCTGCAGCGTGCCGGCCGCGCTCGCCTTGGCCGCCACGTACCCCTCGACGGTCAGCGCGGCCAGCTCGTCCACGTGCGCGAACACCGCCTCGCCGAACAGCGCCATGGTGCGCACGGACAGGTTGGCCCGGATGGCGAAGCCGGTGATCCAGCGCCAGGACACCCGGGCGCCCAGCCGGTAGGCCGCCTGCAGCGTGTCCAGTCCGCGCCCCTCGCGGAACTCGGCCCGCCCCAGCCGGCGGTAGGTCTCGGTCTGCAGGTCGCGCGGGGCGGCCGGGTTGGCCAGCTTCTCCACGAACTGGCGCAGCGCGTGTTCGATGCCCTCGGTGATGGCGCGGCCGAACGGCCCCTCCAGCGGCCGGGCGTACTCGGGGATGTGCTGCTGGATCTGCCGCAGGATCGCCGTGGCCAGCCCGGGGATCTCCGCCGCCAGCGCCGGCGCGAGTTCTCTGGGCAGCCCGGCCCAGGGATTGGCGGCGGTCCCCGCGTGCGCGGCGGGCGCTTCACTGGTCATCGGCGACACTCCTGAGCGAGGCTCCTCCACGTGCTGGGCGACCGGCCGGATCAGCTCGCCACGGCGTCGTCCACCAGCTGGTCCGCCTGGCCTGCTCGGGCAGGCCGGCCCAGGTGCAGCGCGCGCAGCGCGACCGCCATGTCGAAGCGGGCGTCCGGGTCGGCCAGCCGCGCCCCGAACAGCTCGTCCAGCTGCCGCAGCCGGTAGCGCACGGTCTGCGGGTGCACGTCCAGCCGGGCGGCGATGTCCTGGGCGCTGCCCCTGGTCTCCAGCCACACCGCCAGCGTCTCGCCGAGCCGGGTGCGCTGCTTGCCGGTCAGCCGCAGCAGCGGGGCCAGCGCCTGCTCGGCCAGGGCGCGCGCGGCCAGCGGGTCGCCGAGCAGCCACAGCGTGGACAGGTGGCGCTCGCAGTCGATGATCGGCGCGTCGCCGATCAGGCCCTGCCCGGCCAGTGCCAGGGCGCGGCGGGCCCAGCGCAGCGACTCCGCGGCCGAGGCCAGCGCCACGCGCGGGCCGACCGCGGCGCGCCAGTCGGCCAGTTCCCGCCGCAGCGCGGCCAGCTGCCGGTCCAGGTCGCCGGCCAGCAACAGGCACGGCTCGGCGCTCTCGAAGTCCACCAGCACCTCGTCGGGCAGGCTCGGGGGGAGCGCGGCGGGCTGGTCGGCGCGCCGCGCCAGCGCCACGGCCGCCACCCGGCCGGGCACGCTCCAGCCGGCGGTGGCGGCCAGTTCGGCGACCAGCCCGGCCGGGGGTGCCGGCCGGGTCAGGACGGCCGCCAGCAGCTGGCGGCGTCGGCGTTCCCGCGCGCCGGCGGCCCGCGCCTGCGCCTGCGAGTAGCCCTCGACGGACAGCGCGGAGATCTCGTCGATGTACTCGAACACCGCCTCGGCCAGCCGGCACATCGTGTCGACCGGAAGCCCCGCCCGCTGCCCCAGTTCGGCCATGCGCCGCCAGGCCACCCGCGCGCCCACCCGGTAGGCCGTCTGCAGCACGTCGATGCTGCGCCCGGCGCTCACCTCCAGCTTGCCCAGCATCCGGAACAGCTTGTTCTGGTCCTCTGTGGACTGTCGCGGCGCGGCGAGCCGGTCGACGAACTGCAACAGCGTCCGCTCGACCCCGTCGGTGATGGTCCGGCCGAAAACCCCTTCCAGCGGAAGGGAGTACGCCGGCACGCACCGCTGGATCTCGCGCAGCACCTCGGCCGCCACCCGGGGTATCTCGCCCCGCAGCAGCCGGACCAGGTGCGGCGGGACCGGGTCCCCCAGCGCCTGCCTCGACTCGGCCAATGCCGTTACCTCCGTTGGTTCCGGTCATCGCTGCGGTGTGCCCGGTGCCAGTGGTACCGGTGGCAACACAGGTGTAACGACGGCGACCCGGTTCCGGTACGGGTCCGCGCGTGCGCCGGTGGCGTCGGTGGGGCAGGTGGACCAGCCCGCTCCGGTGATCGCCGGACGCGGCACGGCGAACGGCGCAACCCGTTGCGGCGACGGGCTTCGCGCGATCGGTGGAGCCGTCGGGCCCGGCTGGTCACCCGCTGAGGGTCAACCGGGCCAGCACCAGGTCGAGGCCGGCGGCGCGACCGGGCGGCGCCGTGTGGCCGTCCCACCAGTGGACCGCGCTGATCTCGTCGTTGGGGGTGAACTCCTCGGGCGGCGTGGCCGCCGCGGTGTAGAGCGCGCCGTACTCGGTCCGGCGTGGCTCGGCGAGGACGAACTGGGCGTAGCCCACGAACGCCAGGGGATCGGCGGTGATGCCGGTTTCCTCGCGCAGTTCCCGCACGGCCGCCTGGTGCGGCGTCTCACCCGGGTCGATCAGCCCGCCGGGCAGTTCCCAGCAGTGCCGGTAGCGGTTGAACACCAGGAGCACCCGGTCGGCGTGCCACACCGCGACCAGGGCCAGCGGCAACGGCTGGGGTGCGCTCACGGGCGACTCGGCGACGCGGTGGAACGCCACCAGCACGTTGCCGGCGTCGTCCACGGCGAGGGCCTCGGCCATCGGTTCCGCCTTTCCCCGCGGTGCCGCCACCGCGTCCAGTGTGGACCGACCCGGGGCGGCCGGGCCAGCACCCGCCGGGGGAGCGCCACACCGAGAGGGCGCCGACGCCGTCAACGCGGGAGAGGAGCCCGCGCCACTCGCGGAGTTGCGCGTGAATCGGGTTCAGCTGGCGATGTCGGCGAGTCGGGTGACCTCGTCGAGATCGTCCGTCGCGGGCACGAAGATGATCTCGTCGACGCCCAGCTCGGAATACTCCACAATGGACTGATCGATCGTCTTCCGGCTGGTGTGGAGCACCACGTTGGCGGCGATGTCGTCGGGGGCCAGCCAGGCCGGGTACGCGTAGCGCCCGGTCGTGGCGAGGCTGGAGAAACCCGCTTGCTCGGCTCGCGCCGCCCAGCGGGGAATGACCGACGTGGTGGCGCCGGGTTGCCTGTCACAGCGCCAGATGACAGCATGCTGCCATGTCCGACAAGCTGGCGATACGACAGCATGCTGTCAAGAGTGGTGATCAAGCCTGTGCGGCCTACAGTGCGCTGATCGACCAGGTCGGCAGGCTCGCCGGGATCGTCGAAGCGATCGGCAACGGCATCGCCCGCCCCACCGGCCAGAGCCTGGCGCGCTGGCAGGTCCTCGCGGCGGTCGAGGATGAAGCCGCCCCCGTCGGCGCCATCGCCTGCCGACTCGGACACGCACGCCAGAGCGTCCAGCGCGTCGCGGACCTCCTCGTCGACGACGGTCTCGCCAGCTACCGGCCCAACCCCGCACATCAGCGGGCCAAACTGCTCGAAGTCACCCCGACCGGCCGCGCCGCACTGCACAGGATGCAGGCGGCCTACACCCAACTCGCCCTCCGCACCACCCAGGGCCTCGACCCGGAAAGGCTCGACCTCGCCCGCGAGACCCTCAGCGAGCTGCAGCGCCGCCTCGAAGCCGAACTGCCCTGATCATTCAGCGGCCTCCGCGACGGGTGGCGGAGACCGGCATCCCGACCGCCTTTCCCGGGGTGGCCACCACGAGTCCGGTGTGGACGGACCAGTGGGGCGGGAACGAAACCTCCAGATGACCGTGACGGAAGGGGAGAGCATGACCGACGAGCGCAGCACCGGACCGGACAGCTCAGCGGTGCGGACGGCCCTGTGGCGGGCCCTGCACGTGCGGCTCGACCCGCCACCGCACGTGCTGGCGGACGAGATCGGCCTGCGGCTGGCGGACCCCGGTGACGGCTGGCGCGACCGGGACGACATGGATCCGGTCGCCACCAGGTTGTTCCGGGCGAGCATCGTGGCCAGGGCCCGCTTTGTCGAGGACCTGGTGGTCGAGCAGGCCGGCCGCGGTGTCGGCCAGTACGTCATCCTGGGCGCCGGCCTGGACACCTTCGCCCAGCGCCGGCCGGAGATCGCCGCCCGGCTCACCGTGTTCGAGGTCGACCAACCCGGTCCGCAGGCCTGGAAACGCCAGCGGCTGACCGCGCTCGGCTTCGGCGTTCCCGACTGGCTGCGCCTGGTCCCGGTCGACTTCGAGGCGGGCACGTCGTGGTGGGACCGGCTCGCGGCGGCCGGCTTCGACCCGGCTCAGCCGGCGGTGGTGGCCTCCACCGGGGTCAGCATGTACCTCACCAGGGACGCGAACGCGGCCACGCTGCGCCAACTCGCCGCGCTCGCCCCGGGCTCCACGCTGGTCATGTCGTTCATGCCGCCACTGGAGCTGGTGGACGCCCGGGAGCGCCCCGGTCTGCGGGCCACGGCGGACAGCGCCAGGGCGGCCGGGACGCCCTTCCTCAGCTACTTCGCGCCGGCGGAGATGCTGGCGCTGGCCCGCGACGCCGGGTTCGCCGACGCCCGACACGTGTCCGCGGCCATGCTGGACCAGCGCTACTTCGCCGGCAGGAGCGATGGTCTGCGGCTGTCCGTCGGCGAGGAACTGCTGGTCGCCACGACCTGATCCGGCTACTCCCAGCCCTTGGCCTCGCGCTTGGCCTTGGTGGGGTTCTCGCCCGCCGCCACCCTGCCCAGTGCCTCGCGCGGTTGCCGCTCGTCCGTTCCGGAGCTGCCGCGAACACCCGCGTCGTGACCGCGTTGCCGCAGGTCACGCAGTTCCTCCTCGCGGCAGCCCAGGCCGGTGCCCGCTGGCATCACCGCTGGTCGGCGGATTTGCTGGATGCCCGCTCCCGCTCCTGGCCTGCCGCGCGGGCCGCCGGGATCTGGTCCGCCTCGGCCAGGCTCACCCCGTGCTCGGAGACCATGCCGAACTGCACCACCTGCCGCCGGACCACCATGTCGGTGCACCAGTCGGCCAGCACGCGCAGCCGGTTGGCCGGCATGGCCAGCAGGTGGTAGGCCCGGGCCACCAGCTTGGCCGGCCACCCGCGCAGCGGCACGTGCAGCGGGTCGGCCACGGCCGCGCCCCTGGCCAGGTCGACCACGAAGCCCAAATCCCGGTGGCGGTAGGGGCGGCGCTGGCCGCGCCCGAGCGAGGCGGCCACGTTGATGCCGGCGATCCGGCCCTGCCGCTGGGCGTGCTGCGCGGTCATCGGGGTGAGCCGACCGGGGTGGTAGGCGTCGTGCACCCCGGCGACGTCGCCGGCGGCGAACACGTCCGGGTGGTCGGGCACGGTCAGGTGCTCATCCACCAGCAGCCGGCCCTTCTCGGTGGGCAGGCCGAGCTTCTCCACGTGCGGGTCCGGCCGCACGCCCACGCACCAGACCACCGTGCGGGTGGGGATCTCGCTGCCGTCGGTCAGCCGCACGCAGGTGCGGGTCACCTCGCTCACGCTGGTCTTGAGCCGGACCTCGACACCCCGTTCGCGCAGCACCTGCTCGGCCGGGCCGGACAGCCGCTCGTCCAGGCCGGGCAGCACCCGGTCGGCCATGTCCACCAGCACCCAGCGCAGGTCCTGCTCGCGGATGCCGCCGTGGTCCCGCAGCGCCTGCCTGGTCAGCTCGTGCCCCTGCGCCACCACCTCGGTGCCGCTGTAGCCGGCGCCGACCACCACGAACGTGGTGCGGGCGGCGCGCTCCCTGACGTCCTCGGCCAGCTCGGCCAGTTCCAGCTGGCGCAGCACGTGGTCGCGCAGGAACACGCCCTCGGCCACGGTCTTGAAGCCCTTGGCGTGCTCGGCCACCCCGGGAATGGACAGCAGGCGGGTCACGCTGCCGGAGGTGATGACCACCCGGTCCCACGCCAGCGTCCGCTTGCGCCCCTCCACGTCCAGCACCCCGCAGGTGTGCGCGGCCAGGTCCAGCTCCACCACGTTGCCCAGCACCAGCCGGGTCCTGGGCAGCGTGGTGCGCAGGGGGACGGCCACCCGCCTGGGGTCCAGCGCGCCGCCGGACACCTCGGGCAGCAGCGGCACGTACAGCATGTAGTCGGTGGGGTTCACCGCGATGAGTTCGGCCTCATCCGGCGCCAACCTGCGTTCCAGCGTCCGCAGGCAGTGGTAGCCCGCGAACCCCGTGCCAATGACCAGAATCCGGGGGCGGCGCCGGCCGCCGACACGAACGTCATCGCTCATGAACCTCACCCTGACCGCCGAGGACGATTCCGACGCCCCCCGGAATACCCGCGATCGGCCGGGCCAACCGTCCGGGTCGCCCCGCGGCAGCGGCGCGGTCAGTCGGCCGGGTGGTCCCGGTCCCCGCTCAGCCGGGCGACCCGGGCGGTGATGTCGCCGAAGTGGCCCACCATGGCGGCCTGGGCCGCGGCCGGGTCACCCGAGCGCAGCGCGGCCACGATCTGCCGGTGCCCGTGGCTGATCTGCGCCGGGTCCGGCAGCGGCGGTTCCAGCTCGGCCTCCAGCCGGTGGTAGACCGACCAGAACAGGCTGATCAGCTGGGCGGCCACGGCGTTGTCCACCCGCCGGTAGAGCAGTTCGTGGAAGTGCTGGTCGGCCTCGGCCAGCTCGCCGGTGCCCATCTGGTCGACCGCGGCGTCCAGTTCGGCCAGGAAGTCCTCGTCCACCCGCTCGGCCACCCTGGCGATCAGCGCCACCTCCAGGATCTGCCTGATCTCCACCAGGTCGGACAGCACCGACGCGTCCTCGCGCAGCGACTGCCTGGCCTGGAACAGCAGGCCGGGGGCGAACGCGGTGATCGGGGCGTGGCCGACGAAGGTGCCGTAGCCGTGCCGGATCTCCACGATGCCCAGGGTGTGCAGGGCGCGCAGGGCCTCGCGCACGGAGTTGCGGCTCGCGCCCAGCGCGGCCATCAGCTGCGGCTCGGTGGGCAGGGCCGAGCCCGGGGTGAGACCACGGGCCAGGATGAGGTCGGTGATCCGGTCCTGCAGCCGCCGTCCGTTCTCCGCCACGCGCTCCACCCCTTGTCAACCGATGGGGGTCAGCGTACCTTCCCTGCACATCCGACGTAGGACGTGGGATGTTCAGCCGGGCGGCGCAAGGAGGCAGTCACCATGGCTCGACGCGGCGAGCGGGGCGTGCCGCAGCGGGGCATGCCGTGGTACCGCCAGCTGACCGGCGCGCAGTGGAAGGCGTTCGCGGCGGCGTGGCTGGGCTACGCCATGGACGGCTTCGACTTCGTGCTGATCTCCCTGGTGCTCGCCGACGTGTCCGCCGAGTTCGGGCTGTCCAGGGTGAGCGCGGCCAGCCTGGTGTCGGCCGCGTTCATCTCGCGCTGGTTCGGCGGGCTGGTGCTGGGCGCGGTCGGCGACCGGTACGGCCGGCGGCCGGCGATGATCGCCAGCATCGTGGCCTACTCGGTCGGCACCTTCGCCTGCGGCCTGGCCTGGGGCTACTGGCCGCTGTTCGTGGCCAGGCTGGTGGTGGGCACGGGCATGGCCGGGGAGTACGGCGCCAGCGCCACCTACGTGATCGAGAGCTGGCCGCGCACCCTGCGCAACCGGGCCAGCGGCTTCCTCATCTCCGGGTTCTCCCTCGGCGGGGTGATCGCCGCGCACGTCTACTCCTGGGTGGTGCCGGCCTGGGGCTGGCGCGCCCTGTTCTTCCTGGGCCTGCTGCCGATCCTGCTCGCGCTGTGGCTGCGCCGCGGCCTGCCCGAGGCCGCCGACTGGCAGCGGCGGGCCGCCCGGCCCGGGGCGCGGCCGCGCAGCTTCGTCGAGGTGCTCTACCAGGGCCGGCGCGCGCCGCTGAACACCGCGCTCACCCTGCTCGTCGGCCTCGCCCTGTTCGCGATGTTCACCGGGCTGTCCTCGGGGGTGCTCACCTGGCTGCTGGCCGCGGTCACCGCGGTCGGACTGGTCGCGTTCGCCGCCCAGTTCGCCGGTTCGCGCACGCCGCTGATGGTGACCCTGATGGTCACGGTGTTCTGCGCGTTCCTGTACTCGTGGCCGATCCAGGCGCTGCTGCCCACCTACCTGCAGACCGAGCTGGGCTACGCGCCGGGCCAGGTCGCCGAGGTGCTGTCGTTCTCCGGGGTCGGCACGATGGTCGGCTGCTGGCTGGCCGGGTTCGTCGGCGACTGGCTGGGCACCCGCCGCGCCTACGTGCTCACCCTGCTCGCCTCGCTGGTGTTCATCGTGCCGGTGTTCGCGCTCGGCGGTGACCAGCTGCTGCTGCTCGGCGCGCTGCTGTTCTGCCAGCAGGCGTTCGGCCAGGGCATCTCCGGCATCCTGCCCAAGCTCATCGCCGGCTACTTCGACACCGGCCAGCGCGCGGCCGGCCTCGGCTACACCTACAACGTGGGCGCGCTCGGCGGCGCGGTCGCCCCGGTGTTCGGCGCGGCCATCGCCGCCGGTGTCGGTCTCGGCCCCGCCCTGGGCGGCCTGGCCTTCACGCTCACCCTGGTGGTGATCGTGCTGGTCGCCGCGGACGCGCCGACCCGGGTGCAGCGGCTGTTCGACGGCGGCACCGGCGCGGCCGTGGACCACACCGTCGACCCGGCCGACCTCGCGCCCGAACTGGCCGACGCCGACACCGCCGCGCCCGACCGGGGCGAGCGCGCCCGGCCGGACCGCGTCGAGCGCCCCGGCGCGGACTGAGCCCGCCAACCACCCGCCACCCCACCCCCGCGGTGGGGAACCGCGTTGTGTCCACCGTTCGGAAAGGACAGTCCACTTTGCGCATTCGAACAGCTCTGTCCGGTGTCGCGGCCGCGGCCGCGGCCGTGCTGCTCGGCCAGGCCACCGCACTGGCCGACACCGCCGCACCGCCCGCCGCCGCGCCGACCCCCGCCGCGCCGGTCGCGGTGTTCCAGGCCGGCAGCGAGGGCTACGACACCTTCCGCATCCCGGCCGTGGTGCGCACCCGGGGCGGGGCGCTGCTCGCCTTCGCCGAGGGGCGCCGCACCGGCGCCGGCGACACCGGTGACATCGACCTGGTGCTCAAGCGGTCCACCGACGGCGGGCGCACCTGGGGACCGCTGGCCGTGGTCGGCGACAACGGCCCCAACACCTTCGGCAACCCCACCCCGGTCGTCGACCCGCGCACCGGCCGGGTGGTGCTGCTGAGCACGCACAACGCGGGCACCGCCACCGAGGGCGCGATCCTGCGCGGCCAGGTCAGCGCGCAGGACAGCCGGCGGGTGTGGGTGCAGCACAGCGACGACGAGGGCCGCACCTGGAGCGCGCCCACCGACATCACCGACTCGGTCAAGGCCCCGGACTGGCGCTGGTACGCCACCGGCCCGGTGCACGCGATCGCCCTGCGCCACGGCCCGCACGCCGGCCGGCTGGTCGCCCCGGCCAACCACTCGGCCGCGCCCGCCCCGGGCAGCACCGACACCGGCGCCGAGGCCAAGTACTACGGCGCGCACCTGATCTACAGCGACGACGGCGGGACCAGCTGGCGGCTGGGCGCGGTGGACGACAGCGTGGACGGGGCGGTCAACGGCAACGAGACCACCGTGGCCGAGCTGCCCGACGGCCGGCTCTACGTCAACAGCCGGGACCAGAACGGCACGTCCGCGGGCACCCGCGCGGTGGCCTACAGCCGGGACGGCGGCCGCAGCTTCACCGCCCCGCTCACCCCGGACCCGCAGCTGGTGTGCCCGGTGGTGCAGGGCAGCACCCTGCAGACCCGCGGCCACGGACCGCTGCTGTTCGCCGCGCCCAGCCAGCCGACCACCCGGGCCGGCATGGCCGTGCGGGCCAGCCGGGACGGCGGCGCCCACTGGACGGCCGGACTGGTGCTGTCCTCGGCCCCGGCCGCCTACTCCGACCTGGTCGAGCTGCCCGGCCGGCGGGTCGGCCTGCTCTACGAGACCGGCCAGACCGGCGCCTACCAGACCATCACCTTCCAGGCCCTGACCCTGACCCAGATCCTCGCCGCCGGCTGAGCCGGCCGCGCCGTCCGTCCGTGCTCCGCTCGCGCGGCCGACCACACCGTCGTGCCGCCCGCTCGAAAGGTTGCGCTGTCATGTCCTCCGCATCCCCACCCAGACGCCCGAGGCGGGCACCCGGCCGGCGCGTCCGGCCCGTGCTCGCCCCGGCGGCCGCGCTGGTCGGTGCCCTGCTGGTCACCACGCCCGCCGCGGTGGCCGAGCCGGCCCCCACCCAACCGGCCCCCACCCAACCGGCCCCCACCCAACCGGCACCGGCCCAGTCGGCGCCGGCCCAGTCGGCGACCGCCGGCCGGTTCGACGAACAGGTGCTGTTCGCCCGCAACACCGACGGCTACAGCTGCTACCGCATCCCGGCGATCACCCGCACCACCGAGGGCACGCTGCTGGCCTTCGCCGAGGGCCGGGTCGCCGACTGCGGCGACGACGGCAACATCGACCTGGTGGTCAAGCGCTCCACCGACAACGGCCGGACCTGGAGCGCACCGCTGGTGGTGGCGCGCGGCAACGGGGACACCCGGGGCAACCCGGTGCCGATGGTGGACAGCGCCACCGGCCGCGTCGTCGTGGTGACCACCCACAACCCCGGTGACAACGACAACGAGCGGCGTCCGTTCGTGCAGTACAGCGAGGACGACGGGCTGACCTGGACGGCGCCGCGCGAGATCAGCGAGCAGATCCGCAAGCCGGAGTGGGACTACTGGTACGCCACCGGCCCGGTGCACGGCATCCAGTTGCGCCGCGGCCCGCACGCCGGCCGGCTGGTGTTCGCCGCCAACTACGAGACCGCCCAGCCGCACACCTACGGCGCCCTGCTGGCCTACAGCGACGACGGCGGCCTGACCTGGCAGCTCGGCGCGGTGGACGCGCGGACCGACCTGAGCGTGACCCCGCAGGAGATCAGCCTGGTCGAGCTGACCGACGGGGCGATCTACGCGGCGGCCCGCGACAACGTCGGCACCGACCCCGGTCACCGGGCGTTCGCGGTCAGCCGGGACGGCGGGCAGAGCTTCGCCGCGCCGTTCCGCACCGCGCCCGAGCTGGTCGCGCCGATCATCCAGGGCGCCACCCTGCGGCTGCGCGCCACCGACGAGGGCAGCGCCTACAACCGGATCCTGTTCTCCGCGCCGGCGCACCCGGCCTCCCGCGAGGTGATGACCGTGCGCTCGTCCTTCGACGAGGGCCGCACCTGGCAGGACTGGCAGCACGGCAAGGTCGTGCACTGGGGGCCGGCGGCCTACTCGGACATGGTGGGCCTGGCCGACGGGCTGACCGGCCTGCTCTACGAGGGCGGCGAGAAGAGCGCCTACGACGCCATCCGCTTCGCCCGGTTCGACGAGACCTACCTGAACAGCCCGAACGCCGCCCCGCCCGGCGCGGGCGGACCGCCGGAGCCGGGACCGTCCACACCGGACCGCTCCGGCCACGGCAACGACGCCTACCTGCGCGGCGGTGTCGAGCTGACCGACGGCCGGTTCGGCCACGCGGTGCACCTGGACGGTGCGCAGGACCACGTGGAGCTGCCCTTCGACCGGTCGCTGGACGTGGGCGCCGGCCAGTTCACCTGGACCGCGTGGGTGCGGCACAGCATGCGGACCGGCTCGCACGCGATCATGTTCGGCTACCGGGTGGGGGAGGGGCCCACGCCCGGGGTGTGGCTGCGCACCGAACCGGAGAACAACCGGGTGCGGGCGTTCCTGGGCACCGAGGAGGGCACGGTGTCGGTGCAGACGCCCGGCTCCTACAACGACGGCGCCTGGCACCACTACGCGATCCGCCGCACCGGCACCGACTTCGAGCTGTGGATCGACGGTGTGAAGCTGGCCTCGGCCAAGGCGCCGGCCGGGTCGGCCACGGTGGGCAAGGAGTTCCGCATCGACGGCATCGACGTCGGCCAGCGGCTGGACGGCCAGCAGCGCCTGGCCGGCGCCGTGGACGAGGTGCGGATGTACCGGCGGGCGCTGACCGACCGTGAACTCGGCCAGCTGGCCCGGTCCAACGCGGCCATCCCCAACGGCCAGGTGCTGCGGCTGCCGTTCGAGCGGATCAGCGGCTGATCCGTCCGGAGTGGACCCGTGCCCGGGTCGGCACCGACCGACCCGGGCCGTCCACTGTGGAGCATCAGGCGGCCGGCGGGGTGGCCCAGTCCAGCAGCCGCGCCGGGTTGGCCACCAGCACGGTGTGCACCAGCTCGGCACCGCCGGCCCGCTCCAGCCTGGGCACGAACCGGCGGGGCAGGTAGTCCAGCCCGGGCAGGCCGCCGTAGGCGCGGTAGCGGCGCCGCCGCGCCACGTCGCCACCCAGCAGCAGCCGCTGCGCCCCGCCCCGCTCGGCCGTGGCCACCAGGCAGTCCAGCACGACCGAGTCGGGCCACTCGCGGTGCCTGGCCATGCCGTCGTAGCCCAGGTAGGCACCGGCCGCGCACAGTTCGGCGTGCAGCCCGGGATCGGGGTTGCGGTCGGCGTGCGCCAGCACCACCCGGTTGGCCGCCACCCCGTGCCCGGCCAGCACCTCCAGCACCTCGAACGCGGCGCTGCCGTGCTCCAGGTGCACCATCACCGGCGCGTTGGTGGCCCGGTGGGCCGCGCCGGCCGCGGCCAGCACCCGGTGCTCGAACGGGGAGATCGACCAGTAGCCGATGCCCGCCTTGACCAGGCCGGCCCGCACCTGCGGCAGCACCCGCCCGGCCTGGTCGCGCGCGCCCTCGGTGAGTTCGGCGGTGAACAGCTCGGCCAGGTGCTCCTCGGTGCCGGCCAGCAGCGGGTGCTCGGCGGCGTAGTGCTCCTGCCGGTGCGCGCCCGTGGTGAGCACGATGTGCAGGCCGGTGTCGGCGGCGATCCGGGCCACCCCGGCCGGGTCGCGGCCCAGGCCGATCGGGGTGGCCTCGACCACGGCGTCCACGCCGGCCGCGCGCAGGCTGGCCGCCTCCTGCCCGCTGCGCCGCTCGTCGTCGAGTTCGTCGCCGGGCAGCAGCGGGGTGACCTGGAACAGGTGCTCGTGGTAGTCGGTGCGGCCCAGCGCGGCGGCCGGCACGTCCCCGAGCACCGTGCGGACGCTCACCGCACCGCCGCCGCGGCGGCGGCCAGCTCGTCCACGGTGGACGGGGTCAGGGTCAGACCGAACACCTCGGCGATCACCTGGGACCAGCCGTGGATGAAGTAGCGCCAGCCGTCCACCACGGTCAGCCCGCCGGCCTCCCGCGCGGCCAGCGCGGTGTGCAGGAACTCCAGGCTGCCCCGGTAGTTCAGCTCCCACACCACCGCGCCGGTGGGGAAGCGGGCGTGCGCGCCCAGCGGTGAGCCGGGGCGGTCCTTGCCCAGCCCGGTGGCGTTCACCACCAGGCTGCCCGAGGGCAGCGCGGCCAGCAGGTCGTCGGCCGGGCCGCGCACCACCTCGGTGCGCACCCGCGCGGTGTCCACCCCGCCCCGCTCCAGCACCGACACCAGCGCGGCCAGCCGGTCCGGGTCGGTGTCGGTGCACACGATCCGCGCCGGGGTGTCCGCGCGCCGCGCCAGGTACCACACGATCGCCGTGCCCGCGCCGCCCGCGCCCAGGCAGAGCAGCTCGCCGCCGGTGCGCGCGAAGTGGTCGGCGGCCAGGAACTCCTCGATGGCCAGGCCGGCGGTGATCGGGTCCTTGGCGTGCCCGACCAGCCGACCGTCCCGTTTGGACACCGAGGAGATCTCCCCGCACAGCGTGGCGAACTCGTCGAGTTCGTCGAACAGGTCGGCGGCGGCCTGGTACACGCCGATCTTGTGGGTGGTGATCAGCGCGCCCCAGTGGTCGGCGTCCCGGCGGATGCGCTCGATCACGTCCCGGTAGCGCGCGCGGTCGGCGTCCAGCGGCAGGTCGTAGCCGACCAGCCGGGCGGTGGGCAGCCCCAGCAGCCGCGCCCACTCCGGGAACACCCGGGTGATCGACGACTGCTGGGTGCTGACCCCCACGAACCCCATCACGGGCTGTGCGCTCATCCGGCTTCCTCCAGTTGCGGTGTCACGACGTTGTCGGGCCGGCGGCCGGCGAGGACGTCCAGCACCGCGCGGACCGCGCCCTGGCCCATCCGGTCCACCGCCTCCACGGTCTGCGCGCCCAGGTGCGGGGTGAGCACCACCCGGTCGCTCAGGTCGGCGGCCAGCAGCGGGCTGCCCGCACCGGCCGCCTCCCCGGCCAGGGTGTCCGCGGCGTAGGCGGCCAGCCGGCCGTCCCGCAGCGCCGCGGCCACCGCGTGCTCGTCCACCAGGTCGGCGCGCGCGGTGTTCACCACGATCAGCCCGGGCCGGACCCGGGCCAGCCAGTCCTCGTCCACGATCCGGGTGCCGCCGGGCGCGTGCAGGCTCACCGCGTCGGCCTGCTCGGCCACCTCGGCCAGGCTGGCCGGCCGCACCCCCAGCACCTCGTAGACCACCGGGTCCAGGTACGGGTCGCAGCCGAGCAGCCGGGTGCCGAACCCGGCGGCGCGGCGCACCACGCCCCGGCCGATCCGGCCCAGCCCCACCACGCCCAGGGTGAGCCGGCCCAGTTCCCGGCCGCGGCGCGGCTGCCACGAGCCCGCGCGCACCGCCCGGTCCCCGGCCGGCACCCCGCGCAGCGCGGCCAGCAGCAGGGCGATGGCCAGGTCGGCCACGGCGTCGCTGTTGGCGGCCGGCGTGTTGGTGACGGTGATGCCGCGCCGGGCCGCCGCGGTCAGGTCCACGCTGTCCACGCCCACGCCGTAGCGGGCCAGCACCCGCAGGCGGGGCGCGGCGGCCAGGTGCGCGTCGGTGACCGGCGCGGTGCCGGCGATCCAGGCCACCGCCTCGGCCAGCACCGGCGCCAGCTCGGCCAGCTCGTGCGTGGTGGACCCGCGCACCACGCGCAGGCCGGCGTCGGTCAGCTGCTGCTCGCAGGCCAGCGAGCCGCTGCCGAACGAGCGCGAGGTGACCACCACCACGGGGCTGCGGGTGCTCACCGGTCCCTCCTCTCGAACCACGGCTCCAGCCGCTGGTAGGCGTCCAGGAACACCTCGTGCCGGCGCTGGTAGTCGCGGTGCCGGTCGGCGTCCGGGGTGAACTCGGCGGTCACCTCGGACAGCTGGCGGGCCACCGCGAAGTCGTCGACCAGGCCGGCGCCCACGGCCGCGGTCACCGCCGCGCCCAGGCTGTTGGCCTCCTCCACGATGCTGCGCCGCCGCACGGTCGCGCCCCACACGTCGGCGAGGACCTGCAACCACAGGTCGCTGGCGGCGCCGCCGCCGATCGCGTCCACCCGGTCCACCGGGTGCCCCGCCTCGCGGAACGCCCGCACGCAGGTGGCCAGGTTGAACGCCACGCCCTCCAGCACCGCCCTGGTCAGGTGGGCCTGGGTGTGGTGGCGGGCCAGGCCGACGAAGCCCCCGGCCGCGGCCGCGTTCCAGTACGGCGAGCGCTCGCCGAGCAGGTGCGGCAGGAAGTACAGCCCGGCGGTGTCCACCTCGGCCGCCGCCCGGGTGAGGTCGGTGAACCGGCCGGGCTCGCGGCCGGGGCGCAGCACGTCGGCGGCCCACTCCAGGGACGCGCCGCCGGCCTGCATGGTGGCGGTCGGCACGTACCGGCCGGGCACCACGTGGTCGAAGGTCATGGTGCGCATGCCCGGGTCGTGCAGCGGCGCCGCCGCGGACACCGACACCCACGAGGAGGAGCCCAGGTAGGTGTAGGCGCCGTCGGTCGGGTCGAGCACGCCCGCGCCCAGCGCGGCCAGCGGGCCGTCCCCGCCGCCCAGCACCACCGGGGTGCCGGCCACCAGGCCGGTGGCCTCGGCCGCCGAGGCCAGCAGCGGGCCGACCACGGTGGTGGCCGGCACGATCGGCGGGAACAGCGCCGGGTCCAGCCCGGCCGCCGCCAGCACCTCGGCCGACCAGGTGCCGGCGGCCTGGTCGTAGGCGTTGGTGCTGGACGCGTCCGACGGGTCGGTGACCAGCGTGCCGGTCAGCCGGTGCACCACGTAGTCCTTGGCCAGGCAGACGTGCGCCACCCGGGCGAAGACCGCCGGCTCGTGCTCGCGCACCCAGCAGACCTTGGTCAGCGAGTAGGTGGGGTGCACGCGGTGGCCGAGCAGCCGGTAGGCGGCCTGCTCGCCGAGCGCGGTGTTGAGCGCGTCGGCCTGCGCGGCACTGCGGTGGTCCGCCCAGATCAGCGCCGGCCGCACCGGCCGGTGCGCCGCGTCCAGCAGCACCGCGCCCATCATCTGGCCGCTGAAGCCCACCGCGCGCACCTGGTGGGCCGGCGTGCCGGTGTGCTCCAGCAGCCGGCGGGTGGCCGTGCCGACCGCCGTCCACCAGTCGTCCGGGTTCTGCTCGGCCACCCCGCCCGGGCCGAAGTGGGTGTCGTAGGACTGGGTCACCGCCGCGACCAGCCGGCCGTCGTCGGTGTGCAGCGACGCCTTGTCGCCGGTGGTGCCCAGATCGTGCGCGATGATCACGACGCCGCCTCCGGTGCCGGCTGGCTCGGCTGCCCCGGGGTGGGCCCGGCCGGTCGGCGGGTGCGCAGGTTCTGCAGGTGCTCGGCGGCCACCGCGGCCAGGATCAGCACGCCGATGGCGATCTGCAGCCAGAACGGGTCGACGCCGAGCAGGGTGCCGCCGTTGTTGAGCAGGCCCACCACCAGCGCGCCGACCAGCGCGCCCAGGGCGGTGCCGCGCGCGCCGAACAGGCTGGCGCCGCCGATCACGCAGGCCGCGATGGCCTGCAGCTCGTAGCCGTCGCCCGCGGTGGGCACGCCGTTGCCCAGCCGGGAGGCCAGCAGCACCCCGGCGAACGCGGCCAGCAGCCCGGCCAGGGTGTAGGCGCTGACCTGCACCAGCCGCACCGGCACGCCGGTGAGCCGGGCCGACTCGGCGTTGGAGCCGATCGCGTACACGTAGCGGCCCCACACCGTGCGCCGCAGCAGCAGCCCGACGACCACGGTGACCAGCAGCATCAGCCAGATCAGGTTGGCCACGCCCAGGAACTCGCCGCCGGCCAGGGTGGCGAACCCCTCGGGCAGCGGCTGCACGGTGCGGCCCTGGGTGAGCAGCAGCGTGGTGCCCCGGGCGATGCCCATCATGCCCAGCGTCACGATGAACGGCGGCAGCTTGAGGAACGCCACCAGCAGCCCGTTGACCAGCCCGGCGACCGCGCCGACCAGCAGCGCCAGCAGCACACCCCACACGACGGGCAGCCCGCCGGTGGTCTCGAACATGGTCTTGGCCGCCACCACGCCGGCCAGCCCGACCACCGACCCGACCGACAGGTCGATGCCGGCGGTGAGGATGACCAGCAGCTCGGCCGCGGCCAGCACCGCGTAGATGGACACCTGCCGGCCAAGGTTGTCCAGGTTGGTCCCGGTCAAAAACGAGTCGGTGGCCAGGCTCAGCGCGAACGCGAGCAGCAGCAGCACGGGAATGCCGCCCAGCCCCTTGGCGAACACCTGGCTCAGCCGCAGGATCTCGCTGTCGTCGGGTTCGCGCCGAGCCCGCCTGGGCGTTTTCGGCGCGGTGGTGCTGACGTCCGTCATTGGACCTCCTCGGGGTGCGCCGCACCGGTGCCGGGCGCGCTGTTCGCATGACTGCTCGACGTGTCGCCGACCGGGCTGGCCAGCCGGAGCACGTCCTCCTCGGTGGCGGTGGCTGCGTCGAGTTCACCGGCCACGCGCTGCTCGCGGATCACCACGATCCGGTCGCACAGCCCCAGCAACTCGGGCAGGTAGGAGGACACCACGACCACGGCCAGCCCGGCCGCGGCCAGGTCGGCCACCACCTGGTAGATGTCGGCCTTGGCGCCCACGTCCACGCCCTTGGTCGGCTCGTCCAGCAGCAGCACCTTCGCGCCGGTGGCCCGCCACCGCGCCACCAGGGTCTTCTGCTGGTTGCCGCCGGACAGCGAGGACACCGGGTCGGACCACTCGCCGAACTTGACCCGCAGGCCCTCGGTGGCCGCGCGCACGTGCCGGCGCACCCGGCCCGGCCGGATCAGGCCCAGCGGGCTGATCCGGGGCAGGCTGGCCATGGCCACGTTCTCCTCGATGCTCAGGCCCAGCATCAGCCCGGACTCCTTGCGGTCCTCGGTGAGCAGGCCCAGCCCGGCCCTGGCCGCGGCCCGGGGCGTGCCGGTGTCCACCCGCTCGCCGTCCACCAGCACGGTGCCGGCCAGCTTCGGGTCGGCACCGAACACCGCGCGCAGCAGCTCGCTGCGGCCGGAGCCGAGCAGGCCGGCCAGCCCGACCACCTCGCCGGCGCGCACGGTCAGGTCCACCGGCTCGGGGAAGCCGACCGGCCGCAGCCCGCGCACCTCCAGGCGCACCGGGCCGGGCGTGGCCCGCTGGCCCGGGTAGAGGTTGGTGATGGTGCGACCCACCATCGCCTGGATCAGCGAGTCGTGGTCGAACTCCGCCATCGGCCGGGTGGTCACGTGCGTGCCGTCACGCAGCACGGTGACCCGGTCGCCGATGGCGAACATCTCCTCCAGCCGGTGGCTGACGTAGAGCACGGCGACGCCCTCGGCGCGCAGCGCCCGGATGCGCTCCAGCAGCTCGTCGGCCTCGGCCGTGGACAGCGCGGTGGTCGGCTCGTCGAAGATGACCAGCTTGGCGTCGTGCCCGAGCACCCTGGCGATCTCCACCAGCTGCCGGGTCGCCGTGGGCAGCTCACCGACCACGGTGGACAGGTCCAGCCCGCGCAGCCCGACCCGGTCGAGCATGCGCTCGGCCGCGGCGCGCTGCCCGCGCCGGTCCACCACCCCGGCCCGGTTCGGCAGCCGGCCCAGGCACAGGTTGTCGCCGACCGACAGGTCGGGCAGCAGGCTCAGTTCCTGGTAGACCACGCCGATCCCGGCGGCGCGCGCCTCGGCCGGGGTGAACCCGGTCCGCACCGGCGTGCCCGCGACGCGGTACTCGCCCTCGTCCCGGTTGACCGCGCCGGTGAGCACCTTGATCAGGGTCGACTTGCCCGCGCCGTTCTCCCCGGCCAGGCAGTGCACCTCGCCGGGCAGCACGTCCAGGTCGACCCCGGCCAGCGCGCGCACCGCGCGGTAGCTCTTGCCGACGCCCCGCAGGCTCACCACGGGGGTCGGGTTGGCCTCGCCCATGCCAGAACTCCTCAGCCCTTGGTCTTCGGCGGGTTGAGCAGCTGGGCGAACTCCGGACTGTCCACGGTGGACTTGTCGATGAGCACCGCGCCCGGGTCGAGCTTGACCGGCGGCGTGCTGCCGCGCACCGCCATGGCCGCCTCGACCACGCCCTGGTAGCCGAAGAAGAACGGGTTCTGCACCAGGATCGAGCTGAGCGTGCCGTCGCGCACCGCCGACACCTCGGCCGGGTCGGAGTCGAAGGCCACCGCCGCCACCCGGTCGGCCGCGCCGCGCTCGGCGATGGCCTTGGCCGCGCCCGTGCCCGAGGTGTTGTTGGCGGCGAACACCCCGGCCAGGTCCGGGATGGCGGTCAGCGCGTCGTTGACCTGGCCGACCGCCTTGTTCAGGTCGTTGTCGTTCACCGAGGTCTGCACGACCTGGGCGTTCGGGCAGCCCTGGGCCAGCCCGGCCTGGAAGCCGGTGAACCGGTCCACCAGCACCTGCTGGCCGGACACCGAGGTCTCGTGCAGGATCTTGCCGTCGGCCCGGCCGCGCTGGGTGAGCAGCTCGCACATCTTCTGGCCGGCCTGCTGGCCCGCCTTGACGTTGTCGGTGCCGATGAAGCCCTCCGAGCCGGTGGTGATCGCGTTGTCCACGGTGATCACCTTGATGCCGGCCTTGCGGGCCCGGTCCACCACGCCGTTGAGCGCGGTGGAGGAGTTCGAGGCGAGCACGATTCCCTTGGCACCGCGGGAGATCGCGTTCTCCACCAGGCTGACCTGACCGTCGATGTCGGTCTCCGAGGTGGGGCCGAACAGGCCGAGTTCGACGCCGAGGTCGTCACCCGCCTGCTGGGAACCGGCCAGCATGGACTGCCAGAACTCGGAGTCGGTGGCCTTGGTGATCACGTCGATCTTGGTGCCCACCACGGCGGCCTCGCCGCCGCCGGTGGCGCCACCGCCACCGAAGACGGCCTTGCCCGCGGTGAGTCCGGCGGCGACGGCGATCACCGTCAGGGTCGCGGCGACGCCTGGTGAGACAAAGCGGATGCGCGCCATTGCACTCCTCGATTCGGGGAACTGGCGGGGTCGGGGCCAACGGGGATCAGTTGCTGGTCAGGGGGTCGCGGTGAACGGCTCGAAGCGCGGCGTGGCGCCCTCGCCCCGGTACACCCGGTGGCCCATGCCGTTGGCCAGCACCCAGCCGTAGTCGTGGCCGGCGTTGCCCGGGTAGACGGCGAGGAACCGGTAGGGCTCGTCGCCGGTGTTCACGCTGCGGTGCGCCCAGCCCGGCGGGATATAGCCGATCACGCCCGGCGCCATGTCGATCCACTGTGGACGCTCGCCGTCGAACAGCAGCAGCCCGCCGGTGCCGGACAGGCCGAGGTAGATCTCGCCCTGCGGGTTGGGGTGCTGGTGCCCCTTGGTCATGTGGAACTCGCCGGCGACCGTGCCGGGCAGGATCGTGGTGATGGACTGGGGCAGTTCGCCCTCGGCCTCGGGCACCGGCGACGAGGCCACCTGGTAGACCACGGGGTCGCCGTCGGCCACGGCCGCCTCCCAGGCGGCGGTGTCGGCGAACAGGCCGGCCAGGTCGGACATGCGCCGGGTGAGCACCGGGCCCTCCGGGGACATGGTCCCCGTCTGGCCGTCGAAGGTGATCGACAGGGGCGAGATGGGTGGGGTGGCGAACGGCGGCACCAGAACCTCCTTGACGTGATGGGCGTACTGTCGTCCTGTAATGACAGGATGTCAAGACGGCTGCCGCAAGTTGTTATCGCAGGTCAGCACCTTTGCCCGAAAGTACCGGCGCACCGGACCGATTCAGTGCCCGCCGGTTCACCAGCTGCTGACCAGCACGCGCCGCTCCGCCCGCCGCGCACGCGGACCGGGTCAGCTCGCCCCCCGCCGCCGGCCGTCGCAGCCGTCGACCAGCCGGAACCGGCGTGCGAGGTCGTCAGCCAGCGCACCGGCGTCGCGGGCACCGTCGACGACGAGCACCGGCAGATCCACCGCGGCGGCCTGCCGGCGCAGCTCGGCGTCCCACAGCTCGTCGCGGCCGAGGCGGTTGGCGAGCGCTCGGGTGTGGTCGCCGTCCCCCCAGTTGGCGCGGGCCCGAGCCGGGTCGGCAAAGCGGATGCCGAGCGCGCGGCGCCGGAACTCGGGCGTGGGCAGGAGGAACACGGCCTGTCCGCGCCAGCTCAACAGCGGGGCGAGGTCGCGCGGCGAAACACCGAAGTAGTCCACCAGGACAGGGCGATCGGCGGGGAGCGCGAGCAGATCCTCGACCAGGAACTCGATCGTCTCGCCGTGCCGGCTGGCCATCGCGGTGAACTGGTCCTCGGCGGTGAGCTGGCTCCGCTGCTCGCGGCTGAGCCCCGCCGCCGCCCACAGGCGCGGGTGTCGATCGGGCGTGCACCGGCTGACCCAGTCGTGCTCGGCCCGGTCACCGTCGTAGCTGGACACGCCGAATCGTTCGGCCAGGATCCGGGCGACCGTGCTTTTGCCCGCACCCGTGCCGCCGGCGAGCCAGCGGACGTGCGCGAGCCGGCGAGCGAGGTCGGTGGCGGTGCTACCGCGAGCGTCGAGCATTCCCACGGGAAGCAGTGTCACCGCCCGGGCCACCGGCGAACAGTCCTGTCCGCCACCAACCGCCGAGAACAGGCGCTCACTCCGGTGGATCGGCGGTCACCTCGCCGCGGGCCACCGGGTCGGGCTCGTCGGTGTGCACCAGCATGCCGGGCACGGGCGCGGGCCGGCGGGTGTGCCGGCGCAGGTGCACCTGGAAGCGGCTGCGATCGCCCCGGTGGTAGGCGATGAAGTGCTCCACCGGCCGCCCCTCGGTGTTCCACGCGGTGCTGCGCAGCAACAGCACCGGGTCGCGGGGCCGCAGGCCCAGCGCGTCCGCGATGGCCGGGCTGGCCGGCACCGCCTCCACCAGCCGCCGCCCGTGGTCCAGCTCCACGCCGTACTTGTCCTCCAGCAGCCCGTACAGCGACTGCTCGCCCAGGTTCTCGGTCAACAACCCCGGGGCCACGTCCGGCGGCAGGTACGTGCGCGCCAGCACCCACGGCTCGCCGTTGGCGTAGCGCAGCCGCTCCAGGCAGAGCACCGGGGCGCCCTCGGCCAGGTCGAGTTCGGCGGCCACCTCGGCCGGCGCGGGCACCAGCTCCTGCTGGCGCACCACGCTGCGCAGCGTGCCGCCCCGCGCGGTCACGTCCTCGTAGAGCCCGGTCAGCGACTGGAACAGCGACTCGTCCACCTTGCGCACGGCGGCGAACGTGCCCTGCCCCTTGCGGCGCACGATCCGCCCCTCGGCCTCCAGTTCGTCCAGGGCCTGGCGCACCACCGTGCGCGAGACGCCGTAGCGCTCGCACAGCGCCACCTCGCCCGGCAGTCGGGTGCCGGCCGCCCACTCGTGCTCAAGCCGCGCGATCAGCAACTGCTTGAGCTGGGCGTAGAAGGGCAGCGGCGACTGCCGGTCGATGCGATCCGCGCTCACCCTCGAATGCTAACCCAGCACCCCCGCTCAGGTAATCCTGTCCGGACAACCTGGGGCACTGGCTGTGGCGACCTCGCGGCCGCCACAGCGGTCGGTCGCGCTCAGCCGTGGTAGTGGAGCTGCCCGCGGAAGGCGGGCCCGGTCGGGCTGCCGCAGCGCTGCTCGAAGCTGGCTTCGAGGGCGACCAGCCGGTTGTCCGCGTCCCGCTCGATCACGTCGACGGTGAACTCACCGTAGTCGACCCCGCAGCCGAAACCGTTGGAGACGACCGCGATCCCCGGGCTGTCCGGGTGGTGCTCCGGGTTGCGCGCGTCCCGGTAGACGCCAGGCTGGAGCGGAGCGCCGCCGGGCCCACTCAACTCCACCCGGATGTAGTCGAAGCCGTTGTCGGTCTCCCCGTCCAGCGTGACGACGTTGTCGTGCTCCCACACGCGAACCTCGGCGTCGGGCGCCGCCCAGTGCCCGCTGCGGTCCGCCACCGGGTGCGCCCCGGCCTCGGCGCTGAAGTCGAAACTCGCCGCCGCCGTCGTCGCGGCGCCCGCGCTCGTCGCGGTCGCCGCGGCCAGCACCGCGATGGCCGGCAGCACCGTCAGGGCACGCTGGAACCCCTGTGTCAGCCTGGTGTTCATCAATCCCCTCTCAAAGGCCCGCAGCCGAGCCTGGCAGGAGACCACCGGCTGTTCAGCCGCTGAACGGCGCAAGGGCACCGATCCGCGGTGGGACCCCGGTCACAGCGGATCCAGCGCCTCCAATCAGTTCACTGTGGACGGTGGCGTTCGGGTCAGGCGGCCCAGGCGCTGATGGCCTCGGTGAACCGGGACCGCAGATCACTGGCGCCCGGCAGGTTCGGGTGCCTGCCCAACGCTTTCCGCACCTCGACCAGGTCGTCGTGGGCGCGGCGGGACTTCAGCGGCGCCCCGGCGTCGAGCGCCTGTTCCGCGTACGCGATCCCCTGGCCGGCGTCACCGACGGTCAGTTCGAGCACCGCCAACTTGCCGAGGGAGAACGCCCGTGCGCGGGCCTGGGCCGCCGAGTAGCCCGCCACCGACTGCCGCAGCCGGCGGCGCGCGTCGTCGACGTGCCTGCCAGCCAGGGCCACGTCGAGTAAGGCGTGTCCGGTGTCGCCGGCCAGGTCGGCCGCGTTGAAGTAGGTGATCCAGGGCGGGTCCTCGCTCGGCTTCTGGCTGCTGAAGTGGTCTTCGGCCGTCAGCACCGCGGCGTAGCAGTCCTCACCGCGGTTGACCTTCGCCAGGGTCCGGGCGCGGACCGTGGACAGCATGGCGCGCACGGTGGGCGTCTGCCGGTCCTGCCGCACCTGGGCCAACTCGATCAGGCTCAACCCGTCGTCGGGCCGCCCGAGGTAGACCTCCTGCCGGGCCATGTCCGACAGCACGTTGGCGCGCAGACCCCAGTCGCCGGCCTGTTCCGCGCAGTGCAGCGCGAGCCGGAAGTACTGGCGCGCCGTGTCGTGGTGGCCGGCGTCGAAGGCGCCCCAGCCGGCCACGTCGGCGAGGAAGCCGACCGAGCGGTGCAGATCGTTGCGCACCTGGTCGGTGGCCCTGGCGTTGAGCAGTTGCGTCGCCCACCGCACCTGGCCGGCGAGCGCGTCCCGGCAGACGCCGCCGCCGTACAGGTCCTGCCACTCCCCGAACAGGGTGATCGCGTGGTCCACCTGGCGGACGTCGGTCGCTCCCACCCGCGCCGGAGCGTCACCGGTGGCCGCGCGACCAACCGCCTCGGCCACCGGGCTGCCCGCGGCCACACCGGCCACGGTGGCGGTCAGTGCGCGAAGGAACGCTTGTCTCCTCACGTCGTCACTCCCTTGAGTTACCACGGATGGATCGCGGGCGACGGTAGCCGCCTTGTTCCGCGTCGAGTAGAAGCCGAGATCGATGTCCGTGCTCGCGCCGGTCACCTCTCGGAGCGCGCGGCGGTAGTGCTTGTTGGGCCAGGTGTGCAACCCGCGTTCGAGCTTGCTGATGTAGTCCGCGTCCATCGCGCCCGGCGTGCCCGTGTTGCGTTCCACCTGCGCGTTCGCCAGTTCGGCCAGGCCCTCCTGGGTCAACCCGACGGCACCGCGTGCGGCTGCGAGTCGGCGGTTCGGCTCAGCAGACACAGTCACCTCTCCGTGATCGGTCCTGCTCGGAGAGTAGTGCCAGTCGGGCTGGGCGAACCGAGCTTCTGGTCAACCCTCCGACCAATCCTCCGGGTAGCGCTCCGCGCCCGTCTCCGGGTCGTCCAGCCGGCGAACCGGCTGCGTGCTCTCCGTTCCCCTGCACGGCCCGCATGGGGAAGCGTGGGTCGGGCAGGGCGGGCGGCTGGTCCCCGACAGGTCGCCTGTCCCGCGTTCCCGGCAGGGTCAGGGGAGGGGCGGACGGCGTGCGGGGGCGCCGGCCGGTTGGGCAGGAAACGATGACGAACAACGAGACCGCGGCCGCGGCGTCGGCCGAACCCCGTGCCGCGCTGGCCGCCTCACGTCCCCGGTCCCCGCTGGGCAGGCCAGCCTCACCGGCACGCGGCGGCTGCCGGTGGTGTCCGGCGCGGCCGCTGTGCGGGTGGCTGGACCGGTTGACGGGGGCTGCCGGTGAACGCCGTTGACCAGGGGCTGCGCGCCCTGATCGCACGCGGGTTCCGGTTCCAACACCTCACCGACGAGGACGGGTACGTGACCGTGATCATCGGCTCCTACGGGTGGCCGGAGTGCTACGACCGCATCCACATCCACGGTGAGGGCGAAGCCGCGGCCGCGCGTGCTCTGCTGGCGTCCCGACCCGGCGTTGACGAGGTGGTCTGGACCTACCAGGGTGACGTGGTGTCCACCGTGCGCGCCCTGCTGGAGATACCCCGACCGCACGAGCCGGGCGCGCCCCACCTGGCCCGCCGCGCACCGCTCGGGCTGTGGTTGCCCGACCTCCGACCCGCGCGCACCAGGCTGCCCAGCACCAGCCACGAGTGAGGTGCGCCCAGCCCGCCCACCCGGCCACGACGAGGGAAGCCCATGACAACGCACCACGACCGCGGCCGGCGCGGCGACACCACCGTGCTGCTGATCCACGGAGGGCTGTGGGAACCCGGCATGGATGCCAACCGGTTCTGGACGGTGCCCGGAATCACCGCCGGCATCGAGCGCGCGGGCTTTTCGGTGTTGGCACCGAACCGCCTCCACCAGCCACCGAACTGGGACGCCGAGGTCGAACACCTCGCCGGGATGCTGCCCGCGCGGCCCGTTGTCGTGGTGGCCGGGTCGAACGGGTGCTCGGTCGCCATCCGCCTCGCGCTGACCCGGCCACGCCAGGTCGCCCGGTTGCTGCTGGGCTGGCCCGCGACAGCCGGAGACGCCAGGGTGGACTCGCACACCCGAGCCAGTCTGAGCACGCTCGGCGCCTCGCCCGGCACCGTTCACGCGTTGTTGGCCGGACAGACCGTGCGGGGCGTCACCGACACCGAGCTGGCCACGCTCAGCACACCGGTCGCCGTGCTCCCCGCGGTTCCGGCGAACGCCTTCCACCAACGGCACACCGTTGACGCGCTCCGCCGGCTCCTCCCGCACAGCGTGGAACTGCCGGGCTGTCCGGAACCACCCCGCCGGGACTTCCAGCTCCACCTGGATCGCTTCCTCGCCGCGGTCACCGCGTTCGCCGACGCGTGAGGCCGGGCGCCTTCGCGCCGGTGGTCGCGGTGGCGAGTCGCCGCCGCCCGTCGTCCGAGCCCTCGACATACTGCGTGGCGTGGCCGTGACACAACAACTCGTCAGGGTTTCCGCCGCGCGACTGGCGGCGTGCCGAACGTCCGTGGCGGAGCTGCACAAGCTGTGCTCGTACCGGTCAGCGCCGCGGTCGGACCACCTGGACCTGGACTGGTGGCCGGTGGTGTTGCGGCGGCTCGGCGAACCACCTGAGCACGCCCACCTGTCGGTGTTGCGCCGTGCGTTCGACGGCCACGACGAGGTCAATCCCGCCTACCGCGACCATCCCACCACCGTGTGGGAACACCCGGTCACCGCGCTGGAGCCGGACGCGGTCGGTGTGCTCGCCGCAGAGCTGTGCGGCGTGACACCCCAGGACGTTGGCGCCGCCGCGGTGCTCTCGGGGCGGGCTGACACCGGCTTTGCCGGGCTGGAGCCGGAAACCGTGACGGAGCACGTGGTTCGGGCGTTCGGCGTGTTGCGGGACTTCTACGCCGAGGCAGCCAGCCGCCGGATGGCGGTCGTGTTGTGGTGGGACTGAACCGGCTGCCGGGGCCGCTTGCGGCGGGGTGGTGATGCCGGAAGCGGCCCCAGCGCGGAACCGGCTCAGCTCTCGTTCAGCACCGCGCGCAGGCGGGTGGCGAACGCCTCCGGGTCCTCGGCGAAGCCGGTGTGGCCGCCGGGGAACAGGGTGGGCTCGGCGCCGAGCGCCTCGGCGAGCGCGATGGAGGTGCGCTCGCAGAGCTGACCGCCGGACTGCTCGCCGAGGCCGACCAGCACGCGGGTCGGGATCGCGCGCAGGGTGGCGATGTCCGGCTGCCACCGCGTGGTCGGGCGCAGCATGTGCGCGTACTGGAAGTCGTCGTCGGCGATCTCCCGCGCGGTGCGCTCCCGCGCGAACATCTGCGCGAAGACGTCCTCGGGCAGGCTGATGTTGGCCAACGCCAGGAACTTCCGCCAGGCCCCCACCGGGTCGCCGCCGAGGTAGGTGGCGATCAGGTCCTCGGTCCGCTCGCGCAGCCGCTCGCGGTCGTCCAGCAGTTCGTTCAGCGGCGGCTCGTGCGCGATCACGGTGTGCACCAGGTCCGGGTGGGCCTGGGCGAGGGCCAGTGCGCTGACCGCGCCACCGCTGGAGCCGAGCACCGCGGCCGGGCCGGCGTCGACGTGGCGGATCAGCCGGGCGAGGTCGTCGGCGCGCAGCTCCGGTGTGGAGTCCCGGTCCGGGTCGTCCACCGGGCTGCGGTTGATGCCGCGCGGGTCGGTGGTGAGCACGGTGTGGTCGACGGCGAGCAGGTCGGCCAGTGGCGCGAACGACCTGGCGTCCATGGGGGCGCCGACGAGCACCACCACGGGGCCGCTACCGCGCACCTCGTAGTGCAGCCGCGCGTCGGGAACGCGCAGCGACCCGGTGGTGACGGCGGTGGTCGACGGGGTGGTCATGGGGAACCCTCCAGACAACGAGTGGGAAATCTCCTGGTCGGAGGTATGTGACCGCGGGTGCGGGGCAGAATCATCGGTCGTGAGCGAGCTTTTTTCGCGGACCGAGGGCCCGGTGGCGGCCGCGGCCGAAGGAGTCGAGCTGGCCGGGGCGCGGGACGGCGACCACGCGGCGTTCACCCGCCTGGTGGCGCCGCTGCGCCGGGAGCTGCACGCCCACTGCTACCGCATGCTCGGGTCCAGCCACGACGCCGACGACGCCCTGCAGGAGGCCATGGTGCGGGCGTGGCGGGGTCTAGGCGGCTTCGCCGGGCACGGTTCGCTGCGCTCGTGGCTGTACACGGTGGCCACCAGGACCTGTCTGGACGCGGTGGCGCACCGGGCCAGGCGGGCACTGCCGGTCGACCTCGGCCCGTCCAGTGACCGCGCGGTGGTCGGGGACATCCCGCGCACCGAGGTGGCGTGGCTGGGGCCCTACCCGGACACCGGGCTCGACGCCGGCCGGGCCAGCCCCGACGCCCGCTACGAACAGCGCGAAGCCGTCGAACTGGCCTTCGTCGCCGCGCTGCAGCACCTGCCGGGCAACCAGCGCGCGGCACTGCTGCTGTTCGAGGTCCTCGGCTTCTCCGCCGCCGAGATCGCCACGATGATGGACACCACCACCGCGTCGGTGAACAGCGCCCTGCAGCGGGCCCGCCAGATCGTGCGGGAGAAGGTCCCCGACCGCAGCCAGCAGCGGACGCTGCGGGAGACCGGGGACGCCCGGGTGCGGGACATGGTCGCCAGGTTCGCCACCGCGCTGGAACGCGGCGACGCCGCCGCGCTGGTCGCGCTGCTGGCCGAGGACGTCACCTGGTCGATGCCGCCGATGGCGCACTGGTACCGCGGCCTGGTCGCGGTCCGCGACTTCGCCGTGCGGGTGCCGTTGACCGGGTGCGGGAGCTGGCGCCACCTGCCGACCAGTGCCAACGGTCAGCCGGCCGTGGGCTGCTACCTCTGGAACGACGGCGCCGGCGCGCACGTGGGCTGGTCGGTCACGGTGCTGGCGGTGCGCGCCGGACGGATCGCCGAACTCACCTCGTTCATCGGCGCCGAGCACTTCGCGCTCCTCGACCTGCCCGCCGCCCTGCCCTGAGCCAGCCGCCGCAGACCCCGGCGGTCCGAGGTGGACAGAACAGCGGACAAGGGGTTGACGGGTCGGGGGTGGACGATCAACTCTGCTGCGGTGCTCCGGGAACCGGTCCCGGGCCGGCGTTCGGGGTGACCGCGAACGCGACTGGGGCGAGGAGGTCCGGGCGTTGGTTCCCAGCAGGCGTGAGGTGATGGTGGGCGCGGTGGCGCTCGGGCTCGGCGCCGCGGCGGTGGGCGGTGCCGCACCGGCCGCCGCGCAAGCCGACCAGCAGGCCGACCAGCAGGCCGAGGTCGACGGCCAGCGGTCGAGCCGGGCTGGCCACTGGGTCGGCACCTGGCAGACCGCGCCGTCGGGCACGGCGGCCGGGACCGAGCAGGGCCTGCCCAACCACTCGATCCGCAACCTGGTGCACACCAGCGTCGGCGGCGCCCAGGCGCGGATCAGGCTGTCCAACGCGCTGGGCACGGCGCCGGTGCTGATGGGCCGGGTGACCCTGGCCCGCGCCGCGCGCGGTGACGCGGCCGACGCGGTGCCGGGCAGCATGCGCGCGGTCACCTTCGGCGGCGCCGAGTCGATCACCATCCCGGTGGGCGCGCAGGTGGTGAGCGACCCGGTGGACCTGGCCGTGCCGGAGAACGCCGACCTGCTGGTCACCCTGTTCACCCCGGCGCCGTCCGGTCCGGTGACCTTCCACGACGTGGCCGTGCAGACCTCGTTCCTGGCGCCGACCGGGGACCACGCGGCCGAGGAGTCGGGCGCGGCGTTCACCCAGCCCACCACGCACTGGCACTACCTCACCGGCGTCGACGTGCGCGGCGGCTCGGCCACCGCGGCCGTGGTGGCGCTGGGCGACTCGATCACCGACGGCAACACCTCCACCCCGGGCGCCAACCGCCGGTGGCCGGACCGGTTGGCCGCCCGGCTGGCGGCCCAGCCGGGGCCGACCCGCCTCGGCGTGCTCAACGCCGGCATCAGCTCCAACCGGCTGCTCAGCAACACCTGGAACCCCAACGCCCTGTCCCGGTTGGACCGGGACGTGTTCGCCGCGCCCGGCGCGCGCACGGTGATCGTGCTGCTGGGCATCAACGACATCGGCGGCCAGCCGCAGCACCGCGAACCCGAGCCGATCACCGCGGCACTGCGCCAGGTCGCCACCCAGGTCCGGTCCCGGGGGCTGCGGGTGATCGGCGGCACGCTCACACCGTTCGGCGGGTCCAGCAACTACACCGGGGAACTGGAGGGCGTGCGGGCCGCGGTGAACGAGTTCATCCGCACCGGCGGGGCGTTCGACGCGGTCGTCGACTTCGACGCGGCACTGCGCGACAACGCCGGCGACCCGCGCCGGCTGAGGCCGGAGTACGACTCCGGCGACCACCTGCACCCCAACGACGCCGGTTTCCAGATCATGGCCGAGGCGGTGGACCTGCGCCAGCTCTAGCCGATCCCGCCCCAGGTGGCAGCCCACAGCCGGACACCGGCGCGGCGTCGGACTCCAGCAACCGCGATCACGGGTGGGAAGACAGCGGATGCCTGCTCGGACGGCATCGCGGTGGGCGGGCTCAACCGGCGTCGTAGCGGAAGCTCCTGGCGATGCGGGCCAGTTCCTCGTCGGCCGGGGCGTCCGGCACGCCCTGGTCGCCCACGACCACCAGCATCGTGAAGCCCGTCGTGGCCTCGGCGGCCACCACGTGCAGGACCACGGTCGGCGCGGCGCAGGAATCCGATCCGGTCTGGGGAACGCTGACCGTCGCCTTGGTGTAGAAGCTACCTCGGCCGATCTCCTCCACCGGGCCCTGGCTGACCTGGGGCGTGCCTCCCGGCACGGCCGCGGTGGCCGCGCGCCGCACCACGTGGTCGACCGCCGCCCGCGGGTCGGTGATCTCGACGCCGTCCGGGTAGGCGACGCCGCGCACCTGCTTCGGGTTGCCGCACGCGCCCTGCTGGTAGCGCGCCTTCGGGAAGCGGTCACCCCGCTCACCGGTCTCCATGCTGACCTGCCAGGACGGCGGCACGTCGAACACCCCGCCCGAGCCGGTCCGGTACGCCCGCCAGCCGGGAACGGTTGGTGTGCCGCCGTCCGGTGTTGGTTCTCCGCTGGCCACCGCGGGTGCGCCACTGCCAGGAGCCGGGCCGGACGCGGTGTGCTGCCCGCTGCCGTCGCCCCGGTTGAGCAGCACGACGAGCAGCACCGCGCCGAGCGACACGGCCACGCCCAGCGAGATCGCGGTGATCAGCAGGCCGCGCCCACGGCGTTTCGGCGGCGTCGGCCAGCCGGGCGGAGCGGGTACACCGTGATGGACCATGGCAGTCTCCTTCGTGGTCGGTCGGCTGTTCGATGCCGGTGGGAGCACGTGGGTTCCAAGCACCTCGCCGGAACGGCAGCGGTGAACCCGCCACGCGCCACGACGGTCACCGCCACCACCCCGTGCACACCGGTGCCGGGGTCAACCGTCCACTCGGGCCGTCCGCTCAGGACGGTTGTGCCGGCGGCCTGGCCGAGCCGTGCAGCAGTGCCGCGTACAGGGTGAGCCCGGGGCCGAAGGCCATGGCCACCACCGGACCGCCGCGGTCCAGCGTCCCGTCGCGGATGAGTTCGTCCAGCACCAGCAGCACCGTGGCGGACGAGCAGTTGCCGCGCTCGGCGAGCACCGACCGGGACGCGGTCAGGGCCGAGGCGGGCAGGCCCAGCCGCTGCTGCACGGTGTCCAGGATGCGCGGGCCACCGGGGTGCACGGCCCACGCGCGCACGTCCGGCAGGTCCAGACCGTTGCGCGCCACCAGGTTCTTGACCACCGGGCCCACGTGCCTGGCCAGCACGTCGGGCACGCGCGGTGACAACCCCATGCGGAAGCCGAGATCGGTGACGTCCCAGGTCATGTGGTCGCGGGTGGTGATGTCGGTGAGCGCGGCCAGGTCCACCAGGTCCAGCCGAGGAGCCGGGTGGACCGGCCGGTGGGTGTCCGGCCGGGAGCCGGAACCGGCGCGCCGGTCGGCCACCGGTTGCAGCACGAGCGCCACGGCCGCGTCGCCGAACAGGGCGTGCGACACCACCTGCTGGGTCTCCGCCGTGGGCGGCTGCAGGTGCAGGGTGGTCAGCTCCAGGCACAGCAGCACGGCGGGCCGGTGCCGCGCCACCACGAAGTCGGCCACGCTGCCCAGCGCCGGCAGGGCCGCGAAACAGCCCATGTGGCCGACGAACAACCGCTGGGTCTCCGGTGCCAGCCGCAGCGACGAGGCCAACTGGATGTCCAGGCCTGGGGTGCCGTAGCCGGTGCACGAGGCGACCGCGAGCAGGCCGACGTCCTCGGCCGGCACACCGGCGTCGGCCAGGGCGGCGGTGGCCGCGCGGTGGCCCAGCGGGGGCGCCTCCCGCCGGTAGCGGCGCATCCTGGCCTCGGTCGACCAGCCGGACACGTCCTCGCGCAGCGGGTCGAGCACGCTGTGCCGGCGCCGCACCCCGGCCGAGGCGAAGATCCGCTCGGCGAAACGGTTGTCCGTGAAGTGCCGGCGGAAGTACCCCTCCCACAGCGCCCGCTGGTCGAACCCGGCGGGCAGCGCCGAGCCCAGCCCGGTGATGGCCGCGATCACCACCGGAGCACCTCGGGGTTCGCGCGGGTCGGCATCAGCCCTCCTTGCGGCCACGCCCCTGGAACAACACCGCCGTGGTCGCCATCGGCACCATCCGGACCGTGTCCACCCGGCCGACGGCCCACGCCAGCAGGTCGGTCACTGACGGCCGAATACCCCGCACGGCCAGACGTACACCGCGGCGGGCGCACTCGTCGGCGAGAACCGCCCGGTCGACCAGCAGGTCGGGATCGTGCACCCCACTGGGCAGCCAGCGGCCGGGCAGGTGGTCGACGGCGGTGACCGCCACCCACCGGCACAGCGCCGTGGCCGCCAGGGTGTCCAACACCAGCAGGCCGCCAGGGCGCAGCAGCCGGCACGCCTCGGCCACGGCCCGCCGCAGGTCGGTGACGTGCTCCAGGATCTCGCCCGCCACCACCACGTCGGCGCAGCCGTCGGCCAGCGGCACGGCGAGCACGTCACCGCGCACCGCGCGCACCCCGTGCTCGGCCGCCTGGGCCAGGGCCACGGGTGAGGCGTCCACGCCCACGTGCCGGTAGCCCTTGCCGGCCAGGTGCGGGGCGAGCAGGCCGGCGCCGCAGCCCAGGTCCACCAGCACGGCGCCCCCGCGTGCGGCCGGCGGCACCAGGTCGGCGCGGGCCACGGCCAGCCAGTGCAGCACGGCGAAGGCGCCCCTGGGCTGCCACCACTGCTCGGCCTTGGCGTCGAACACCTCCATCGCGCCAGGGCTGGGCCGGGGGTGCGGTGCGATCCAGCGCGCCGTCATCGGCCCAGGCTGACACAGCCCGCGCCGCAGGGCAGCGCGCCGCCGCCCCGGGGGGTCACCCGCCGCTGGGGGACCCGCCGCGTGGGGTGGCGGTGACGGCAGCCGGTTCCGGCTCGGCGTTCTGCTGCTAGGGCAGGCAGCCCTCGGGCACCGCCTCGCTGATCACCTCGTCCAGCACGTCCCTGGACCGGAGCAGGTCCCTGATCATGAGGTTGATCCGGTCGCGCTGCCCCATCAGGTCCCGGACCAGCTCCGGCGAGGCGACAGCGGTGCCGCCGTGCTCCCGGATGCAGCCCAGCAGTTGGGCGATCTTGCTGCTGCAGAAGCCGGCGGCGAACAGTTGCTGGATCCGGATCACCCGGTCCACGGCGTCCTGGCCGTACTCCCGGTGCCCACCGCGGGTCCGCTCGGCGGTGAGCAGGCCCTGCTTCTCGTAGTAGCGCAGCGACCGCTCGCTCACCGCGGTCCTGCGGGCAAGCTCCCCGATCCGCACGGCGACCTCCTCCTGGCGCCCTCACGAGTTGAATCTGACACTGATGTCAGATCTTATCGTTCGACCCATGACGAACTCGACACCTTCCGCCGCCGGCCTGCTCCACCCCTACCAGCGCGGCGGGCTCGCACTGCCCAACCGGATCGTGATGGCCCCGATGACCCGCTTCCGCGCGGACGAGCGCGGCGTGCCGCTGCCGATCGTGGCCGACTACTACGCCCAGCGGGCCAGCGCCGGCCTGATCGTCACCGAGGGCATCTGGCCCAGCCGACGCGGCCAGTCCGGATGGCGGATGCCCGGCCTGGAGGACGACGAACACGTGCGCGGTTGGCGGGTGGTCACCGAGGCGGTGCACGCCGCGGGCGGGCGGATCTTCGCGCAGCTCATGCACGCCGGCCGCAACTCCCACCCGCTGTCCCGCATCGACGGGCAGCTCCCGCTGGGCCCGTCCGCGGTGCCGGTGCCGGGGCCGGTGCACACCCGGCTGGGCAAGCGCGCCCCGGTCACCCCCGGGGTGATGACCACCGAGGACATCCGACAGGCCGTCGCCGATCACGTCACCGCGGCCCGCAACGCCGTCCGCGCCGGTTTCGACGGGGTGGAGCTGCACGGCGCCAACAGCTACCTGATCCACCAGTTCCTCGCCGACAACACCAACCTGCGCACCGACGCCTACGGCGGGTCCACGGCCAACCGGGTGCGCTTCCCGCTGGAGGTGGTGCGCGCGGTGGCCGAGGCGATCGGGGCGAGCCGGACGGCGTTGCGGCTGTCCCCGGGCAACCCGCAGTTCGGCATGGTGGAGGCGGACCCGGCGCCGGTGTACCGGGCGCTGGTGGCGGCACTCGACGAACTGGACCTGGCCTACCTGCACGTCACCGACAACGACCGCTACCCGGCCCTGGCCGACCTGCGGCCCCGCTGGCACGGCACGCTGATCGCCAACGTCGGGGAGAACGGCGACCCGACCAGCCGGCAGGCCGGTGAGCGGGTGTTGGCCAGTGGCCGGGCCGACCTGGTGTCCTACGGCCGGCTGTTCATCGCCAACCCGGACCTGCCCCGGCGGTTCGCCGTGGGCGCGCCGCTGGCCGAGATCGACCCGGCCCACCTGTACACCCACGGCGCGCGCGGTTACACCGACTACCCGGCGCTGCCCGCGGCCGGCCTCGCAGCGTCCACAACGGACCCGGCGGACGCCGCGGTGGCCGGGGTGGCGGCCGGCTCGGCCTGATCGCGACGGCGGACCAGCCCGCGCACCTGCCGGCTGCACAGCGCGCCGGCGGTGGCCACCAGGACCAGCCCGGCCGCGATCGCCAGGGTGGTGGTCTCGCCCAGCCGCTGTGCCACCGGCGCCACCGCGATCTCACCCAGCGGGATGGCCAGGAACGAGGCCAGCGCGTCGTAGGCGTAGACCCGGGACAGCCGGTCGGCCGGCACGTTCTCCTGCAGCGACACGTCCCAGGCCACGCCGAACTGTTCGAGCGCCACGCCGTTGAGGAACATGGCCACCGCCAGCACGGCCAGCTGCGGCGAGTAGGCCAGCGCGAGCAGGGGGAGGGCGTCGAAGACGGTCAGCGCCACCCCCACCAGCAGCATGCGCCGCCGCCGCGACCGCGCCACGAGCACGCCGCCGACCAGTTCGCCCACCAGTTGCGCGGCCACCACCAGGCCCCAGGCGCTGCGCCCGATGGTGTGGTCGGCGATGCCCGGCCCCAGCACCTGCAGCCCGCCGGCCACGGCGGCGTTGACCGCGGTGAACTGCAGGGCCACGATCCACACCCAGCGTCGGGAGGTGAACTCGGTCCAGCCCTCGCGCAGGTCGGTGAGCAGACCGGGGTGAGCGGCGGCGGGTGCGGCGCGGCGCGCCAGCCGGACGCGGAAGAAGCAGGCCGAGGCGAGGGCGAAGGCGAGCGCGTTGCCCACCAGGCCCCAGCCGGGACCGGCGAACGCGACCAGCAGCCCACCCAGGGACGCCCCGGTGGCCATGCTCGCGCTGATGCCCATCCGCATCAGCGCGTTGGCGGGGCCGAGCAGCGCGGCGGGCACGGTCTGGCTGGTCAGCGCGGCGGATGCGGGCAGGGCGATCGCGGACAACGCGCCGTTGACCACGCTCAGCGCGATCAGCACCGGGATCGACGCCCAGCCGGAGAGCACACCGGCCGCCACCACCGCCTGCACCAGCGCGGCGGCCAGGCTGGAGCAGCCCAGCACCACCTGGCGGGGCAGCCGGTCGGCGAGCACCCCGCCGAACAGCAGCACCGCCACGTTGGCGACGGAGCGCGCGCCGACCACGATGCCCAGGTCGACCTGGGAGCCGGTGCGGTCGAGCACGGCGAAGGCCAGCACGATCGGGGCCAGGCTGTTGGCCAGGCGGGTGGCCGTGCTGCCCACGGCCAGCCAGCGGAAGTCGGGGTGGCGCAGCGGCGCCAGCAGCGCCGCGCGCCTGGCCGTCCCGGTCACGCCGAACCCCCGTCGGTCTCGCCGGTCGCGCGCTGTCCGGTCGGGGCCATGGTGAACAGGGCGATGGTGGCGCTGGTGCGCACCGCGCCGGGGCTGCCGGGTGGCTGGGCCGCCCGGTGCAGCAGTTCACCCAGCTCGTTCGCCTTGGCCACCAGTTCCCGCCACTGCTCGGCGGGCAGCCACAGTTCGGCGTCGGTGGTGCTGGCGGGAGCGTCGAGCAGGCGCTGCCCGCTGCGCCGCCGCAGTTCCTCGGCCATGGCCGAGGCGAACAGCAGGTGGTCCTGGCGATCCGAGGGCCGCGGCAGCGGACCGCTGTCCGGGTCGTGCCGGTAGCGCTTGGCCAGCCCGCCGCGGATCCGCACCTGGTCCACCACGTCGACCAGCCCGACCTTGTGCAGTTGGCGCAGGTGGTAGCTGATGTTGGCCTGGTTGGCGCCGAGTTCGCGGGCGACGTCGGCCGCGCTCATGGCTGTGCCGGTCAGCAGGGACAGGATGCGCAGGCGCACCGGGTGGGCCAGGGCGCGCAGCCCGGTCAGCGCGGGTGGGGTGGACACCGGAGCAGTGTCGATCCGATCGGACCCAACCGTCAAACAGTTATTTGGGGGTAGGTGGGGCTGGTCGGCGGTGCGCGGCGGGAAGCTCGATTCCGTCGGCCTGACCGTCCGTTGTGGACGGAGGGTTCGAAGTTGTTGGCGCGCCGACACTTCGCGTTCGAATCGGCTGCCGCGACCGATACTTGCCGACCCTATCTATTCCCATATTGTGGACGGCTAATATCAGGATATGGAAAAGGCTTCGGGGAGTGTGGCGCCGGACCCGGCAGGGGAGGCCGGTGCGCGGCGGTGGGTGGTGCTCGCCGTGGGGCTGGTGGCCATCACGGCGGGGTGCGCGTTCCAGTACGGCCTGCCGTACCTGATCCCGGGGCTGCGGGCCGGCGGCCTGTCGCTGGAGCGGGCCGGTCTGCTCGTGGCGTGCCCGACCGTCGGCCTGCTGCTCACCACGGTGGCCTGGGGTGCGGCGGCCGACCGGTGGGGTGAACGCCTGGTGCTGGGCGCCGGCCTGACCCTGGCCGGACTGGCCCTGCTGGGCGGGTCGGTCGTGCGCGACCCGGTGGCGCTGGGCGGGTGCCTGGTCGTGGCCGGTGCGGCGGGTGCGTGCGTGCACGCGGCCAGCGGCCGGCTGATCCTGGGCTGGTTCGCCGCGCCCGAACGTGGCCTGGCCATGGGGATCAGGCAGACCGGGCAACCGCTCGGCGTCGCCTTGGCCGCGCTCACCCTGCCCCCGCTGAGCGGCACCGGGCCGGCCACCGCCCTGGTGTTCCTCGGCGTGCTGTGCGTGGTGGCGGCCGGGCTGGTCGCCCTGCTGGTCACCGATCCGGCCCGGCCCCGGCGCGGCGACGGCGGGGCTGACGGCTCGCCGTACCGCACACCACTGCTGTGGCGGGTGCACGGGGTGAGCGGCCTGCTGGTGGTGCCGCAGTTCGCGGTGGCCACCTTCGGCCTGGCCTACCTGGTGGACGAGCGCGCGTGGCCGCCGGCCGCGGCCGGCCAGGTGCTGGCGGTGGCGCAGGTGGGCGGCGTGCTGGCGCGACTGGGCACCGGCCTGTGGTCGGACCGGGTGGGCAGCCGACTGCGGCCACTGCGGCTGCTGGCGGTGGTCATCGCCGTGGTGGTGGCCGGACTCTGCCTGACCATGGTGGCCGGCTGGGCTCTGGTCGTCGTGGTGCTGGTGGTGGCGGGCGCGATGGTGGCCAGCCCCAACGGCCTGGCCTTCACCGCCGTGGCCGAACACGCCGGTCCGCGGTGGGCCGGCCGGGCGCTGGGCATCCAGAACACCGTGCAGAACGCGCTCGCCTCAGCCACCCCACCGGTGCTCGCCGCGGTGATCGCGGTGACCGGCTACGGCCCGGCCTTCGCCGGGGTGGTGGTGTTCCCCCTGGTGGCGGCGTTACTGGTGCCGGTGACCCAGGAACGGAGTACGGCTGCGGCGGCCCGCGGCTGACCATCGTGCGCGTCACCCACCGCCGTGGCGGGCGGAGCCCGACGAGCACCACAAGGCCGTGCCCGCGGAATACCGCATGCGGCGGTGGCCGGTCCGCGTCGCGTCGGACGCCTGAGCGTCAGCCCGCCGCCGGTGTCATCCGGGCGGCATCGGCTGCTGACTCATTCCCCACCTGCCCGCAGACCGTCGAGAAGAACGCTCAGCGCGGCCCGGGGACCGTGCGTGGGATCGGGCGCGAGTCCCAGCACGCATCCCGGTACCGCCGCGGCACCGGTCAGTTGCAGCACGGCCTGCCAGGTCAGATCCCGGCGCAGGCGACCCTCGTCCTGGGCACGCTCGATGACCCTCCGGGCAAGGTCGAGAAGTTGGTGGCGCTGCTCGGCGACAGCGGGCCCGCCGTGCTGCTCCAGGGAGCCGGACAGTCCCGCGTTCTGCGCGGTGCGCAGGGCCAGGCTGGTGAACAGCGAAGAAAAGCCCGCCCAGGCGTCATCGCAGCCCAGCGCCTGGTGTGCCGTGTCGATCAGCTCGGTGAGGATGTCGCCCAGCACCGCCGCCATGAGCTGGTCGCGTTCGGGGTAGCGCCGGTAGACGGTGCCCACGCCGACGCCGGCCTCCCGCGCGATCTCGTGATAGCTCACGTCGAGCCCGGAGGACGCCACGGCACGGCGCGCCGCCGCCAGGACACGCGCGGCATTGCGCTGGGCGTCGACGCGCACCGGAGGCGCTGTCCGCTGGGTCACCGCGGGCCGCTCCACGTTCATGTCCTCAGCCTACCCATAAGTGGACAACCTTTGTCCGTCTCCGTTAGGGTCGGAGAAATCGGACAGAGTTTGTCCGTTTAATTGGCCTGGCTGATCTGAGAGGTGCGGAGCATGGGCTCTCGCGTGTGGCTGGTCACCGGTGCGTCCGGCGGGTTGGGCCGGGCCCTGGTCGGTGAGGTGCTGGGATCAGGTGCGCGAGTGATCGCGACCACGCGCGACGGTGCGCCGCTGCGGCCGCTGAGCGCCGCCTTCCCCGAGCGTCTGCGCACCGTGCGGGTGGACATCACCGACGCCGGCACGCTGCGGCGGGTTCTGGATGACGCGGTCGCCGGGTTCGGTCGCCTCGACGTCGTCGTCAACAACGCCGGCTACGCGCTGGCGGGCCCCTTCGAGGAACTGGACGACACGGAGTTGCGCGCCCAGTTCGAGGTGAACTTCTTCGCCGCCGTCAATGTCCTACGCGCCGCCCTGCCGCACCTGCGCGCGGCGAAAGCGGGCCGGGTGCTGCAGATCAGCTCGCTGGCGGGGCAGACCGGCGCCGCCGGGATGAGCGCCTACACGGCCAGCAAGCACGCCCTCGAAGGGCTGAGCGTCTCACTGGCCGCCGAACTCGCCCCGCTGGGTATCCGGACGACGATCGTGGAGCCCGGTGCGGCCCGCACCGCCTTCCGCGCCAACTGGGCCAGCCGGCTGCCCGCCGGCGCCGCCCACCCCGACTACCTTCCCGTGCACGACGCGCTGGCGCGCACCGCCGGCGGCGCGGGAGAGCAGGTCGGCGACCCCGTCCGGATGGCCAGGGCACTCGTCGCCCTCGCCGACATGCCAAGCCCCCCGCTGCGCCTCCCCCTCGGCAGCGACGCCCTCACCGGCATCGAGAACGCCCTCGGCGACCAACTCGAAGAGCTACGCCGATTCGCGACCCTGAGTGCTTCCACCGATCACCCGAAGGCGACCTGACATGTCCGAGCACCGCAACACCGATCGTCTCGCCGTCGTCACCGGCGGCAGCGAGGGCATTGGCCTGGCCATCGCCGATGCCCTCGCCCGCGACGGAGCCGACCTGGTTCTCGTCGCCCGCAACCGCGACCGACTCGCGACCGCGGCCGAGGAAGTTGGCCGGCACGGCACCGCCGTCCACACCGTGTTCGCGGACCTCTCCGCACCCGACGCCCCCGCCCGGGTCGCCGCACAGGTCGGCAACCTGACCGACCGGGTCGACACCCTCGTCAACAACGTCGGCACCGCCCACTTCGCCTCCCTCGCCGACACCACGGTCGACGCGATGAACACGATGTGGCACCTCAACGTCCAGGTACCGCTGCTGCTGAGCCAGCAACTGCTGCCCGCCCTCCTGCGCACCCGCGGAAGCGTCATCAACATCAGCAGTTACTGGGCCCACAAGATGGTCGCCGGCCGCCCTTCGGCCGCGTACTCCGCCACCCGCGGCGCGCTCAACTCCATGACCCGGGCGCTGGCCAGCGAACTTGGCCCCCGAGGAGTCCGCGTCAATGCCGTCGCTCCGGGCGCGGTCCGCACCCCCACGTACGAACGCTCCTACCTGACCTCGATGACCGAGGAGAACCGCGCCGCGCACGACGAGCAGATCGCGCGCTCCTACCCGCTGGGACGCCTCGGCACCGCCGATGACATCGCCACCGCGGTCGTCTACCTGGCCTCCGCCCAGTGGACCACCGGCACCATCCTCGCCGTCGACGGCGGCCTCACCACCCGCTGATCCCCAGCGAGGCGATTCCTGACGGTGTCGCCGCCCGCGCCGCACCGCGGCCGAGGTCCCGGCTGGTCGCCCGCGGTGGTCCGGCGCCGCGGTCAGGACGACGGCCAGGTGCGGTCCAGGTCCTCGGCGTAGCGCGCGATGGCCTGCTGGTAGCCGGCGATCTCCGGGTCCGACGTGGTTTCCACCAGCAGCGTCAGCAACGACTCGACGGCCTGCTTGGACCGGCCGGCGTTGTGCTGGGCCATGGCCAGGAACACCCGCAGCGGGCGGTGCTCCGGGAACTCGGCCACGCCCTGTTCCAGGGTGGCCACGGCCTCGGGGTAGCGGCCCAGGGTGCGGTAGGTGCTGCCCAGGCCGAGCAGCGCGCCGCGGCGGTCCTCGGCGGGCAGGCCCGGGCGCGCCAGGGCGCGGACGTAGTGCGGCACCGCGTCGGCCTCCAGGCCGAGCAGGTCGTGCACCCACGCCGCCTGGTAGGCCACGTGCACGTCGTCGGGCGCGCGCTCGACCAGCCGCAGCACCAGGTCGCGTGCTCGCTCGGGGTCGCCCGCCTGGCGGGCGGCGATCACCTCGGCCAACGCCTCGGCGTGGGGGGACGGCTCGGACATGCTGGTCATCTTGCCCGACCCGCCGAGTGGTGGCCGGCACTGGGCGATTCCGGTGAATTCGCGAGCGGTCTGGCGTGATCTGCGTCGCCTCAATAAGGTGAGGCTAACCTAATCGTGTCATCATCCCCGGCGTTGATGACCGGTTCTCACCATCCGCCTCATCCCTGTTGGCGCACAAGTGATCCGGAGGCCAGATGTCGATGTCGGCACCGCAGTCGCGGACCCGGTGGACCCGGCCAGCCACCGGACACCCGTTGTCGCGCCGAGGAACGGCCTGAGGGAGCGACATGGACCGCAGGGGAATCGCCGGCAAGCTCGCCCTGGTCACCGGGGCCGGGCGGGGCATAGGCGCGGCGGTGGCGCGGGCACTGGCCGGGGCCTCGGCCCGGGTGGCCGCCACCGACCGCGACGCCGGCACACTCGCCACCGCGGTGGCCGACCTGCCGCCGGACCGCGTCCGGGCCCACCCGCTGGACGTGCGCGACAGCACCGCCGTGGACGCGGTGGTCGACCGGGTCGAACGGGAGATGGGGCCGATCGACATCCTGGTCAACGTGGCCGGCGTGCTGCGACCCGGCCCGGTGCACAGCCAGACCGACCAGGACTGGCTGGAGACGTTCGCGGTCAACACCAACGGGGTCTTCTTCACCTCGCGCGCGGTGGCCCGCCGGATGCGCGAGCGCCGCGGCGGCAGCATCGTCACGGTGGCCTCCAACGCCGCGGGCGTGCCGCGCGTGCACATGGCCGCCTACGCCGCGTCCAAGGCCGCGTCGGTCATGTTCACCAAGTGCCTCGGGCTGGAGCTGGCCGAGCACGGTGTCCGGTGCAACGTGGTGTCACCCGGCTCGACCGACACCCCGATGCAGCGTGCACTGTGGACGGACGAGGCCGGCCCCCGGTCGGTGATCGAGGGCAACCCCGGGGCGTTCCGGGTGGGCATCCCGCTGCGGCGCATCGCCGAACCCGACGACATCGCCGACGCGGTGCTGTTCCTGGTGTCCGACCAGGCCCGGCACATCACCATGCACGACCTCTACGTCGACGGAGGCGCCACCCTGCGCGCCTGACCAGCCGCTCCCGCGATCCGATCACCCACCACGAGGCTGTCCGCCGAACCCGGACGGCCCCCGTCAGTCTGTCCACTCTGGACACTCTGACCGGGGTCGCCGGGCGCGATCCGAATGTCCACACACGACCAGCGGACGCCGCTGGGGAACGGAGCAGCAGGTGAGCACGAGCGGCTGGCGGGTGAGCCCGGCATGACCACCGACCACCAGGTGCTGCCAGACCTGGCCGACCAACTCCTCGCCGACTACCGACCCGGTGTGGCGTCGTTCTTCGCCACCCGCCGGCACACCCTGCTCGGCCAGGGCGTGCACACCCTGATCCGGCCGGACCCCGCCAGCGGTGCGGTCACCGACCTGGCCAGTCAGGTGCGCGAGACACTGGAACGCGTCAGAACACGGGGCACCGCGACACCGATCGCCGTCGGCGCCGTCCCGTTCGACAACTCCGCCCCGGCGGTCGGCCCACTGGCCAAGCTCGTGGTGCCCGAGACGATCCGGTTCGCCGGACCGCTCACCCGGCAGGTCATCGTCGCCGGCCGCGCGGCACCGGCCGAGGAGCCGCGCACCGACTGGCACATCGAGCAGATCCCCGAACCCGCCGCCTACCGCCGCGGTGTCGCGGCGGCGCTGACCCGGCTGGCCGAGGGCGAGCTGGACAAGGTCGTGCTGGCCCGCTCGCTGCGGCTGACCTCGGACACCGACGTGGACGTGCCCGCCATGCTGCGCGCCCTGGCCCGCCGCGACCCGCACGGCTACACCTTCGCCGTCGACCTCGACGACCCCGACGACCAGACCGCCCCGCCGGCGTGCCGGGGCACCCTGGTGGGCGCCAGCCCGGAACTGCTGCTGGCCAAGACGGGCCGCCAGGTGGTGTCCCGGCCCCTGGCCGGGTCCGCGGCGCGCGCCAGCGACCCGGCCGAGGACCGGCGCCGCGCCGAAGCGCTGCTGGCCTCGGCCAAGGACCGGCACGAGCACGCGCTGGTGGTGGCCGCGGTGGCCCGCTCGCTCGGGCCGTTCTGCCGCCAGCTGACCGTGCCCACCGAGCCGCACCTGGTCCGCACCGCCGCCATGTGGCACCTGGCCACCAGGATCACCGGCGAACTCGCCGACGAGCGCACCTCCTCGCTGGAACTGGCCGCCGCCCTGCACCCCACGCCCGCGGTGTGCGGCACCCCGGTGGGCGCGGCCAGGGCCGCCATCGCCGAGATCGAACCGTTCGACCGGGGCTTCTACACCGGCGTGGTCGGCTGGTGCGACTCCGCCGGGGACGGCGAGTGGGTGGTCACCCTGCGCTGCGGCGTGGCCAACGGCGGCACGCTCACCCTGTTCGCCGGCGCCGGCATCGTGCCCGGCTCGGTGCCCGAGTCGGAGCTGGCCGAGACCTCGGCGAAGTTCCGCACCTTCCTGACCGCGGCCGGCGTGCACCAGCCGGTGTGACCCGATGACGAGCGCAGGCACGACAACCACGTGGGGAGGACCGCATGCTGGACGGATGCCCTGGCTGGCCCGAGGAGTTCGCGGCCAGGTACCGGACGGCGGGGTACTGGCGCGGTGAGACCTTCGGCGAGCTGCTGCGCGACCGCGCCCGGCGGCACGCCGACCGGGTGGCCGTGGTGGGCGGACCGCACCGGCTGACCTACCGGGAGCTGGACCGGCGGGTGGACCAACTGGTGGCCGGGTTCCACGCGCTGGGCATCCGGCCGACCGACCGGGTGGTGGTCCAGCTGCCCAACGTCGTCGAGTACGTCGAGGTGGTCTTCGCGCTGTTCCGGCTGGGCGCGCTGCCGGTGTTCGCGCTGCCGGCGCACCGCCGCAGCGAGATCGGCTACTTCTGCTCGTTCACCGAGGCGGCGGCCTACGTGGTGGCGGACCGGCACGGCGGGTTCGACTACCGCGGGCTGGCCGCCCAGGTGCGGGCCGAGGTGCCCACCCTGCGGCACGTCGTGGTGGTGGGACCGGGCGGCGACGGCGCGATCGGCCTGGACGAGCTGCGCGTCGACCCGGCGCCCGGCGGGCCGCCGCCCGGACCGGCCGCCTCGGACGTGGCCTTCCTCCAGCTGTCCGGCGGCAGCACCGGCGTGCCCAAGCTGATTCCCCGCACCCACGACGACTACCTGTACAGCGTGCGGGCCAGCGCGGAGATCTGCCAGCTCACCCCGGACAGCGTGTACCTGTGCGTGCTGCCGGTCGCGCACAACTTCCCGATGAGTTCACCCGGCGTGCTGGGCACCTTCCACGCGGGCGGGCGGGTGGTGCTGGCCGAGGCGCCCAGCCCGGACGTCGGCCTGCCGCTGATCGAGCGGGAGCGGGTCACCATCACCGCGGTGGTGCCGCCGCTGGCGCTGGTGTGGCTGGCCGCGGCCGAACGCGGCGAGCACGACCTGTCCAGCCTGCGGGTGTTCCAGGTCGGCGGGGCCAAGTTCAGCGAGCAGGCCGCCCGCCGGGTGCGCCCGATCTTGGGCTGCACCCTCCAGCAGGTCTTCGGCATGGCCGAGGGACTGGTCAACTACACCAGGCTGGACGACCCCGAGGAGGTCATCGTCACCACCCAGGGCCGGCCGATCTCGCCGGACGACGAGATCCGCGTGGTGGACCAGACCGGCGCGGAGGTGGCACCCGGCCAGCCCGGGCTGCTGCTGACCAGGGGGCCCTACACGATCCGCGGCTACTACCGCGCCGCCGAGCACGACGCGCGGGCGTTCACCCCGGACGGCTTCTACCGCACCGGCGACGTGGTCCGGGTGACCGGGGACGGCTACCTGGTCGTGGTGGGGCGGGACAAGGACCAGATCAACCGGGGCGGCGACAAGGTGGCCGCCGAGGAGGTGGAGAACCACCTGCTGGCCCACCCCGCGGTGCACGACGCCGCGGTGGTGTCCATGCCCGACGCGTTCCTCGGCGAGCGGTCCTGCGCCTTCGTCGTGCCCAGGGGGACCCCGCCGAGCGCGGCCGAACTGCGCGCCTTCGTCCGCCAGCGCGGCCTGGCCGCCTACAAGGTTCCCGACCGGGTCGAGTTCGTGTCCGCGTTCCCGCAGACCGGTGTCGGCAAGGTCAGCAAGAAGGAGCTGCGCCAGGCCATCGCCGACCAGCTCAGCTCCACTGTGGACAACAGCGGCTGACCGGCGGCGCGGCCCGGCCGGTGCCGCCGCCACCCCACTTCCCGAACCGAGGAGAGAGAGCCATGGCGATTCCGTCGATCCAGCCGTACCGGATGCCGGTGGAGTCCGAGCTGCCCGCCAACCGGGTGGACTGGCGGCCCGACCCGGACCGCGCGGTGCTGCTGATCCACGACATGCAGCGCTACTTCCTGCGCGCGTTCCCGGCCGGCCGGTCGCCCGTGCTGGAACTGGTCGAGAACATCCGCGCGTTGCGGGAGCGCTGCGCGGCGCGGGGCGTCCCCGTGGTCTACTCGGCGCAGCCCGGCGCGCAGAGCCGGCAGCAGCGCGGTCTGCAGCAGGACTTCTGGGGCGACGGCGTGGGTGGCGCCGACGAGCAGCGCATCGTCGACGACCTCGCCCCCGGCGCGACCGACGTGCTGCTGACCAAGTGGCGCTACAGCGCGTTCCAGCGCACCGACCTGGCCGACCTGCTGCGCGACCAGGGCCGCGACCAGCTGGTGATCACCGGGATCTACGGCCACATCGGCTGCCTGATGACCGCGGCCGAGGCGTTCATGCGCGACATCCAGGTGTTCCTGGTGGCCGACGCGGTCGCCGACTTCTCCGCCCAGCACCACCGGATGGCCCTGGACTACGTGGCACAGCGCTGCGGGGTGACGCTGTCCACCCGGGCCGCCACCGCCGCGCTCGCCCCGGCCGCCCCGGTCGGCACGCCAGGGCACTGACCCCCGCCGGCCACCCCGCCCGAACTCCCCACCGACCACGGAGGACAGGAACCGCCATGCCCGACGCCGCGCCCCTGACCCGCGAGTCCGTCCGCCAGAGCATCGCCGACGTGCTGTACGTGCCCGCCGACGAGATCGGGGACACCGACGACCTGATCCAGTCCGGTGTGGACTCGGTGCGCATCATGAGCCTGATCGAGCGGTGGCGGGACGCCGGCGTCGAGGTGGCCTTCGTGGAACTGGCCGAGGCGCCCAGCCTGGACCGCTGGTGGGAGCTGCTGTCCAGCCGCCAGCGGGCGGCGCGGCAGGACTGACCGCGGACCGCACCCACCCCACCCGCGAGTCGACTTTGCAAACCCTGCGAGTTGACATCTCAGGCAGGGCCATGTGGGTGATCAGGGCCCGTGGCGGGGATAGGTCAGGTCCAGGACCTGGTGAGGTCCACCAGGCCGTCGGCGAGCAGGCCGCGCCAGCACACGTTGTCGTGGCCGCCGTTGTACTCGGTGTAGGTCTGCGGGTACTCCCTGGCCGCCAGCACGTCCCGCAGGTGCCGGTGCACCGGCAGCAGGATCCACTCCTGCAGGCCCACCGCCAGGTGGAAGCGCACCGGCGGGCGCGGCGTGCGGGCGAACCGCCGGGTCAGCCAGCCGGCCTCCCGGTCGAACGGCGAGCCGCTGGGCCACCAGTAGGAGCCGGACAGCGACAGCACGTTGCCGAACCGGTGCCGGGCAGGTGCCGCATCAGGCTCTCCGCCAGCACGCTGCGGTCGGTCACGCAGTTGACCAGCAGCAGCACCTCGCTCGGGGTGGACCGGTCGGCGCGACAGGAACGTGACCACCCGGCTGCCCGGGGCCCGCTCGTCCGGCTCCACCAGGGGCGTGCCCCGCTCGGCCACCCGCGCCCAGAACCGCGTCAGCGCGGCCGGGCCCTGCTCGGCCACCGCCCGCTCCAGCCGCAACGATGGTCGGGCTGTCCACCACCTCGGGCGCGGTCGGCCTGGGCACGCGCGGTGGCGTGGCCCGCCCTCCTCGGCTCATCCGGCCCCACCCGCCGACTTCACCGGGGCACGCCTGGTCGCGGACCCGCCGGCCACCTCGTAGAGCCGCCGCACCAGGGCCGGGTCCACGACGTCCCGGGGCGGCCCGCCGGCCACGACCACGCCGTCGCGCACGGCCACCAGGGTGTCGGCGTACCTGGCCGCCGACACCAGGTCGTGCAGCACCATCACCGGAGCCTGCTGCGCCAGCACCAGGGCCACCAGCCCGGTCACCGTGATCGCCTCGGGTGCCTGCGGGGACGAGGTGGTCGCAGCGGCCCCGGACCTGATCCTGGTCAGCAGCGTCACCGACGAGCAGGTGCTCGGCCAGTTGCGCCAGGTGCAGCCGGCGACCGTGGTCACCGGACTGGTCTCGGCGACGAGGTGAGCATCGTGCGCTGGAACGCCAAGGGGCCGGGCATCATCCAGCGGGACCGGTTGGGACGGCGCGGACGCGCGGGCCGTGCGGGAGGCGGCCGGCCAGCCGGCGTACGCCGCGCTGAAAGCCGTGCGCGCCAACCACTTCATCACAGTTGACGGTTCAGTGTGGACCAGCCGGGGTGGGCTGCTGGCCGCCACCGAGGTGCTCGACGACGTGCGCGCGGCCATGACGGCTTCCTGAATCGAGTGGGTTTCCTGGCCACGGGATCGGGAACTCCACGCGAAAACCCGGGAAAACCCGTTGCGACGGGCAGTGCCGGGCACGAGCATGGGGACACCCACCGCCGGGGCGGCGGCCGGCGCCGAGCGCGCAACAGGGCCGACACACACCCGACACCTCCCCGGAACATGGCCTGGCACAGGGAAAAGCGGCGTTCGGCCGGGCTGAATCCGTTGCCCGGTTCGACTCTTCGGCCGGACTGTGCCGGCCGTCACGACGTGCGGCCGGTGCGGTGCGGTGAACGGTAGCCGGCGCTGTGGCGTGGCTGACCGCACTCCGCGGGTCGGGTGCGGTTCGGCGCCCCGACCCACCCGGTGAGCGCGTCGATCCCGGACAAAGATCGTCATGGCGCGATCGGCTGCCGACAATCCGTGATGCGGGTAACGCCCGGGGATCGCAACACGACGCACCTAGCGGACAACGGAGGTAGCAGCCAACCATGAGCACCGACACCGACACCGAGATCGAGTCCGATTCCGACCTGAACCGTCGCTCCGGTGCTGGCGTGGCCACGGTGACCTGCCGGCCCGCCGCGCTGCCCACCGCCCCGTGCAGTGTGGTCTGGAGCCGAGGTCACGCCTACGTGCTCGAAGGCTTCCTCGGCCGGGCCCGCTGGGTGGGCGTGGACGACCGGGGCAGACCGCAGTCGCTGTCCGGGGCCGACCTGCAGCGGCGCGGCTGGAGCACCACGCGATGACCACCCCGGGGCGCCTCCGGCCGACAGCGCCACGGCGGCGCGCCCCAGTCCACCCGGTTCACCCGGCACACCTGGACCCGGCCGGTCGCGCCCGGCCGTGGCCGTCGCGCCGGACCGGCTCGCGCCCCGGCTGAACCGTCGCCGGCCGGGGCGGTCGGACCCACCCCACCACCCGCTGCCCACCCCGCGTGCCCACCGCGCGCCCGGCCGACCATCGGCCGGCCGGAGCGGTCGGCGCACGCGCCCGACGCCGGTGCGCGTCCAGCGCACCGCCCCGGGCGGCCCCGGCTCCGGGTGACACTGGGTAGCCGAACGCGGGAGCACCTGGCAGCCACCCCGATCGGGTGTGGCACGCTTGGGGCTCGCGGAGGAACAGCGCGGTCTCGGCAGCCGCCGACGTCCGTCCCCGCGATCAGGTGCTCGGCGAGGAGTGGACGTGGCGCAGGCAGGCAGCGCGCGGGCGCGGGGTGATCAGGACCCGAGGGACCGGGTGCTCACCATACCCAACGCCCTGAGTGTGTTGCGGTTGGCCGGAGTGCCGTTGTTCCTCTGGCTGCTGCTCGGGCCGCACGCCGACGCGTGGGCGCTGGTGGTGCTCGCGCTGAGCGCGGTCACCGACTGGCTGGACGGCAAGCTGGCCCGGTGGCTCAACCAGACCAGCCGCTTCGGCATGCTGCTCGACCCGGCCGCCGACCGGCTCTACATCATGGCCACCCTGGTCGCGTTCGTGGTCAGGGACATCCTCCCGTGGTGGGCGGCGGCCATCCTGATCGGACGCGAACTCGCCGTCGGCGCCTGCCTGCCGATCCTGCGGCGCGCCGGGTACGGGCCGTTCGAGGTCCACTACATCGGCAAGGCCGCGACCTTCTGCCTGCTCTACGCCCTGCCCCTGCTGCTGCTCGGCGAGGGCGACGGAGTGGTGGCGCAGGTGGCGCGGCCGATCGCGTACGCGTTCACGGTCTGGGGCGGCGCCCTCTACGTCTGGTCCGGTGTGCTCTACGTGGCCCAGCTGGTGGCCGCGCTGCGACGTGCCGGCGGGAACCGGCCGGCGGTGGCGGGGCGCGGCCGGGCGCGGTAGGAAACTCGCGGTAGGAGCCGGTTGCGGTGGGAGCGGTCCAGGTGGGCGATCCCAGGTGGGGGATCATGGGTGCGGATGGCTCGCCCACGGCGGGCGGCAGAGGCGGAACCGGGAAGTTGATCAGCAAGAAGGAGAACTCGTTCAGTGGTCCCCGAGGAGCTCAAGTACACCCAGGAGCATGAGTGGGTGGTGCGTACCGACGACGGTGCAGACAAGGTGCGCATCGGCATCACCGACTTCGCCCAGAGGCAGCTCGGCGACGTGGTGTTCGTCCAGCTCCCCGAGGTGGGCGAGACGGTCAAGGCAGGGCAGGCGCTCGGTGAGGTGGAGTCCACCAAGAGCGTCTCGGACATCTACGCGCCGTTGGACGGGGAGGTGGTGGCCCGCAACGACGCGCTGGACCAGCAGCCGGACCTGGTCAACTCCGACCCGTACGGGGCCGGCTGGCTCGTGGTGCTGAAGTTGTCCGACCCCTCCGGCGTTGACCAGTTGCTGGACGCGCAGGCCTACCGGGAGTTGGCGGAGCAGGAGTGAAGTCGATCTTCCGACGGTTGTTTGGCCGCTTGGGGAGCCGCTCCTCGCAGGACCGGTCAGGCACGGTAGGTTTGGGCAGTCCTGATGAAACCACGAGCGGGAGGAGAGCTCAGGTGAGCACGAACGATGGTCCAGGCGTTCCGCCGGAGCAGTCCCCTGAGCGGACTTCTGTCTTTCGGGCCGACTTCCTCTCCGAGGTGGACGGCGCCGAGGCTCCCGTGCAGGAACCGACGATCGCTGGCGTGGACGCCCTGCCGGCGGGATCGGCGCTGCTCGTGGTCAAGCGCGGTCCCAACGCCGGTTCGCGGTTCCTGCTGGACCGCGACACCACCAGCGCGGGCCGCCACCCGGACAGCGACATCTTCCTCGACGACGTGACAGTGTCGCGTCGGCACGCGGAGTTCCGCCGCGAGGGCGGGGAGTTCGTCGTGATCGACGTGGGCAGCCTGAACGGCACCTACGTCAACCGCGAGCCGGTGGACCAGGCCGTGCTGGCCAACGGCGACGAGGTGCAGATCGGCAAGTTCCGTCTGGTGTTCCTGACCGGCCCGGGTTCCGGGGGTCAGGGGGCGCAGTGACGGCGGCCGGGCGGCCTGCGCACGGCGGGTTGAGCATCGGGGCGGTCCTGGCACAGCTTCGTCCCGAGTTTCCCGACGTGACCATCTCCAAGATCCGGTTCCTGGAATCGGAGGGACTGGTCCGCCCGGCCCGAACCACATCTGGTTACCGGCAGTTCTCGGCCGCTGATGTCGAGCGGCTCCGTTTCGTGCTCGCCGCGCAACGGGACCACTACCTCCCGCTCAAGGTGATCAAGGAGCAGCTCGATGCCGCGGATCGCGGGGTGCCCCCCGCGACGCCGTCTCCTCGGCTGCCAAGGGGGTTGGTGTCAGTGGACGGGTTGCCCGGCCCCGAGCACTTCGCCACGGGAGCCGAAGTGCGGATGACCCGCGAGGAACTGCTCGCCGAGAGCGGCATCGACAAGACGATGCTCGCCGAGCTGGAGCAGTACGGGTTGATCCGATCCGGGGCTGCTGGGTTCTACGACCCGGATGCCGTGATGGTGGCCAGGATCGTCCGGGCGATGACCGATTTCGGCATCGAACCCCGGCACCTGCGCGCTTTCCGCGCCTCGGCCGACCGCGAGGTGGGCCTGTTGGAACAGATCGTGCTGCCGTTGTACCGGCAGCGTGACCCGGAGGCCAGGGGGCGGGCCGACGAGGTGGTGCGGGAGCTGGCCGCGCTGTCGGTCACCCTGCACACGTTGCTGGTCAAGGCCGGGCTGCGGGGTGTTACCGGCGGGTGAGCCGGTATAAGGTCGAACATGTCCGTCCGCTGTCGTTCGGACAACCGCCATGCGGGCCGCGTGATGGAGCGCCACGTGATAAGCGATGTGATGGTGGCGACGACCACAGGACGGCAGGCAATGTGGAGCATCCGGCCCGGTTGGCGGGTAGCGTCAGAGTTGTCGGTGGGGGATCCTCGAACCAGCGGGGACGCCACGGTTCAGCGCGCTGAGGGAGGCGATACCCGATGAGCGAGATGCGCGTCGTCGGTGTGCGGGTGGAACTGCCCCACAACCAGCCCATCCTGTTGCTGCGCGAGACCGAAGGCGAGCGCTACCTGCCGATCTGGATCGGCTCGGTGGAAGCCACCGCCATCGCTCTCGAACAGCAGGGGGTCCGGCCCACCCGGCCGCTCACCCATGACCTGCTCAAGGACGTCATCTCCGCGCTCGGCCGTGAGCTGGAGCAGGTTCGCATCACCGACCTGCAGGAAGGCACCTTCTTCGCCGAACTGGTGTTCGACGGCGATGTGCGGGTGTCGGCCCGGCCCAGCGACTCGGTGGCGCTGGCCATCCGCACGGGCGTGCCCATCCACGCCGAGGAGTCGGTGCTGGCCGAGGCGGGCCTGGTGATCCCGGACGAGCAGGAAGAGGAAGTCGAGAAGTTCCGCGAGTTCCTCGACTCGGTCACGCCCGAGGACTTCCGGGGCGCCGACACCTGATCGCCCGCTGGCCGAGCTGACCGTCCGGTGTCAGGTCTGCGTGTCGGGCCGTCGGTGCTGGCGGGGGTCCTGCCGCGCGTCGCTGCCGCAGGCCGGCCTGCCGGCGGTCGTGGCGGGGTGCGGTGTTGAGCCGACCTCCTGAGCCGCCCGGTCTCGGCTCCCCGTGAATCCGGGCGAGCGGTGTCGTAGCGCGGGTCCGACTGTCTGACACGGTCTGAGCCGTCGCCGGCGGGCGTTCTGCTGGCCGGCTCCGCGGTCCGCAATAGCCCGGCCAAACTTTCTGTGATCAAATTTCGCTCGTTCGGAGGACCGGACCGCCGGATATCCGGGCAAGCCTCACCCTCAACTAGAGGTTGAGTATTTTTCTTTCACCGCGCGTCGCGTTGACCCGTGCGCAGGGCCGTCTTACCGTCGAAGCCGAGTAAATCGCGCCGGTGTGATTCCGCATCGTGGCGAACTCATGACCGACGTTCCCAGTGGGACCGGCGGTCTCGGTCGCCGGCCGGAAGGCCGGACGAGGGGAGGCAGGCGTGGTCGAGGAAGCGCCCGTTCGGGCCGACATCGGAGAACAGGGAGAGTTGTTCCCGGATTCCTCGCTGCCGGACGAGTTCGTGGGCTACCGGGGTCCCGCTGCCTGTCAGATCGCTGGCATCACCTACCGTCAGCTCGACTACTGGGCCCGCACCGGGCTGGTCGCGCCGACCATAAGGAGTGCGCACGGTTCGGGGAGCCAGCGGCTGTACTCGTTCAAGGACATTCTGGTCCTCAAGGTCGTCAAGCGCCTGTTGGACACCGGGGTCTCCCTGCAGAACATCCGGGTCGCCGTGGAACACCTGCGGCAGCGCGGGGTGCAGGACCTGGCCAAGATCACCCTGTTCAGCGATGGCACCACGGTGTACGAATGCACCTCGCCGGAGGAGGTCGTCGATCTGCTCCAGGGCGGCCAGGGCGTGTTCGGCATCGCGGTCAGCGGGGCGATGCGCGAGATCAGCGGCAGCATCCACGAGTTTCCCGCGGAGCGGGCCGACGGCCTGGAAGTGAACCCGACCAGCGACGACGAACTGTCCCGGCGCCGCAGGGCCAGGCGCACCGGGTGAGCCCGGCCGGTCCGCCGCCTCGGCCGGAGCGCGCCCAGCGCCGCAGCCGGCCAGCTGGTGGGGTGTTCACGCAGGTCAGCGCCGTTGTCCGGGGATGAGGCCGGTGGTCGCGGACCGGGGGTGGGGTTGCGCGCCGGCCGGTCCACCTGCCCGGCCGGGCACCGGGTCCCCGGCGCGCCGCCCGGTGAGTTGTTTTTCCGCCCCGGTCCCGTCGTGCGCCGGTAATTCATTCCGTGGTGCGGATCGGAATCGGTTCGGTCTTTGTTGTCCCGGCTTGCCGGGAACTCCCCGGAGAACGCGTGTGCGTCGATCCGGAAAAATCAACGGCAAACCTGGTCGCCGTGTTATTCGGGCCGCTCCGGCGGGGGAGGGGCGACGGAAATTGAATATTCTGGTGCAGCGGGGTACCCCGGGTACCGGACCGCGGCCGGCAGGTCCGGCGGGTGGCCGGCCAGCAGCGCGGGCTGACGTCCGGGCAGCTGTCAGGCATGCCTGGTCAGGGACGTCGCCTCGGGTACGCTGCGCACGTAGTCGCTGATCCCATGCGGGAGAGTCCGGTTCGATCACCAGTACCGGTGGTGGAGCCGGCGCCGAAGGAGCAAATCCTCCCCGGAACCTCTCAGGCGACCAGGACCGTGTGGGTGAGACGCCTCTGGAAAGAGGGCTACCCCGGCCGAGACGGCCGGACCGGCCCCGCCGACGGTGCAAGCCCGTGGCCCGCCACGGGTGAAGCTCTCAGGCGTCCGCTGCGCGGGCACCGACAGAGGGGGAGGGCAAACGGCAAGCAGTGACCGCGTGCCCGAACCGCCGGAGGCGCCATGACCCAGGACCGCATTCCCCTCGCCGCGCTCGAACAGGGCACGCCCTTCGCGGATCGCCACGTCGGCCCCAGGCCGGCGGAACTGGCCAGGATGCTGGACGTGATCGGGGTGGGCTCGCTGGAGGAACTCGCCCAGCGCGCGGTCCCCTCGGTGATCCGCGAACGCGACCTGGTCATGGACCTGCCCGAGCCGGCGACCGAGACCCAGGCCCTGGCCGAGCTGCGCGAGCTGGCGCGGCGCAACCGGCCGATGACGCAGATGATCGGCCTCGGCTACCACGGCACGATCACGCCGCCGGTGATCCTGCGCAACGTGCTGGAGAACCCCGCCTGGTACACCGCGTACACCCCCTACCAGCCGGAGATCTCCCAGGGCCGGCTGGAGGCGCTGCTGAACTTCCAGACCATGGTGGCCGACCTGGCCGGCCTGCCCGTGGCCAACGCGTCCATGCTCGACGAGGCCACCGCGGCGGCCGAGGCCATGACCCTGGTGCGCCGCGCCGGCCGGGCGCGCTCGGCCCGGTTCGTGGTGGACGCCGACAGCCTGCCGCAGACCATCGAGGTGCTGCGGACCAGGGCTGAGCCGCTGGACATCGAGGTCGTGCTGGCCGATCTGGCCGAGGGCCCCTCGGGGCTGCCCGACGGTGAGTTCTTCGGTGTGCTGCTGGCCTACCCCGGCGCCAGCGGCGCCGTGCGCGACCACCGGGAGCTGATCGACCAGATCCACCAGCGCGGCGCCATGGCCGTGGTGGCCGCCGACCCGCTCGCCCTCACCCTGCTGCGCCCGCCCGGCGAGATCGGCGCGGACGTGGTCGTCGGGTCCACCCAGCGGTTCGGTGTGCCCATCGGGTTCGGTGGCCCGCACGCCGGCTACCTCGCGGTGCGCACCGGCCTGGAGCGCCAGCTGCCCGGCCGGCTGGTCGGCGTGAGCGTGGACGCGGACGGCGCGCCCGCCTACCGGCTCGCCCTGCAAACCCGTGAGCAGCACATCCGCCGGGAGAAGGCGACCAGCAACATCTGCACCGCCCAGGTGCTGCTCGCCGTGATGGCCGCGATGTACGCGGTCTACCACGGCCCCGAGGGGCTGCGCGCCATCGCCACCCGGGCCCACCGGATGGCGGCCGTGCTGGCCGCCGGGCTGCGCGAGCGCGGCGCCCACGTGGTGCACGAGCACTTCTTCGACACGCTGCTGGTGCGCGTGCCCGGTCAGGCCGCCCAGGTGGTGGCCGGTGCCCGGGAACTCGGCGTGAACCTGCGCCTGGCCGACGCCGACCACGTGGGCATCGCCTGCGCCGAGACCACCACCCGCGCCCACCTCGACCTGGTCTGGCGGGCCTTCGACGCGGTGCTGGCCACCGGCCGGCCGACCCGGTCGGCCGACGAACTGGACGGGGACACCCCGGACGCGCTGCCCGAGGACCAGCTCCGCACCTCCGAGTACCTGACCCACCCGGTCTTCCACGCGCACCGGTCGGAGACGGCGCTGCTGCGCTACCTGCGGGCCCTGTCCGACAAGGACCTCGCCCTGGACCGGACGATGATCCCGCTCGGCTCCTGCACCATGAAGCTCAACGCCACCGCCGAGATGGAACCGATCACCTGGCCGGAGTTCGCCGACCTGCACCCGTTCGCCCCGGTCGAGGACGCCGAGGGCATGCTGCGGATCATCGACGACCTGTCCGGCTGGCTGGCCCAGATCACCGGCTACGACGCGGTCAGCCTGCAGCCCAACGCCGGCAGCCAGGGCGAGTTCGCCGGCCTGCTGGCCATCCGCGCCTACCACCACGCCCAGGGCCAGGCCGCCAGGGACGTCTGCCTGATCCCGGCCAGCGCGCACGGCACCAACGCGGCCAGCGCGGTGATGGCCGGCATGCGGGTCGTGGTGGTGCGCTGCGACGACGCCGGCAACATCGACATGGCGCACCTGCGGGAAACCGTGGCGGCGCACCGCGCCGACCTGGCCGCCATCATGATCACCTACCCGTCGACGCACGGCGTGTACGAGGACACCGTGCGCGAGGTGTGCGCGCTGGTGCACGAGGCCGGCGGCCAGGTCTACGTGGACGGCGCCAACCTGAACGCGCTGATCGGCCTGGCCCAGTACGGCAAGTTCGGCGCGGACGTCTCGCACCTGAACCTGCACAAGACGTTCTGCATCCCGCACGGCGGCGGCGGTCCCGGCGTCGGCCCGATCGGGGTGCGCGCCCACCTGGCGCCGTACCTGCCCAACCACCCGCTGCAGCCGCAGGCCGGCCCGGCCACCGGGGTCGGGCCGATCAGCGCGGCGCCGTGGGGCAGCGCCTCGATCCTGCCCATCTCCTGGACCTACGTGCGGATGATGGGCGCGGACGGGCTGCGCCGGGCCACGCTGACCGCGGTCGCCGCCGCCAACTACGTGGCGCGCCGGCTGGACGAGCACTTCCCCGTGCTCTACACCGGCGCCGACGGGTTCGTCGCCCACGAGTGCATCCTCGACCTGCGGGCGATCACCAAGGCCACCGGCGTGACCGTGGACGACGTGGCCAAGCGGCTGGCCGACTACGGCCTGCACGCCCCGACCATGTCCTTCCCGGTGGCCGGCACGCTGATGGTGGAGCCGACCGAGAGCGAGGACCTGGCCGAGCTGGACCGGTTCTGCGACGCGATGATCTCGATCAGGCGCGAGATCGACCGGGTCGGCTCGGGCGAGTGGCCGGCCGACGACAACCCGCTGCGCAACGCCCCGCACACCGCGGCCTGCCTGGCCGGTGAGTGGAACCACGGCTACGACCGGCGGACCGCGGTGTTCCCGGCCGGCACGGACCGGCCCAAGGTGTGGCCGCCGGTGCGGCGGATCGACGGCGCCAAGGGCGACCGCAACCTGGTCTGCTCCTGCCCGCCGATCAGCGCCTACAGCGGCTGACGCCGACGGGCCGGGGTGTTGGTGGGCCGGGGGCTGGAGGTCCAGCCGCCCGGCCCACGCTGGCTCAGCCGCCCTGGGTGGCGCCGGCCCACGCGCCGGTGATCTGCTCGGCCGTGGCCGCGTCCACCGGCGGCAGCGGCTGGTCCTGCGCCGGCCAGTCCAGGCCGGGCGCGGTGGGGTGTGCCGCGTCGCCGCTCACCCGCAGCCCGGCCGCGGCGAGGATCCGCCTGGCCGCCGGTTCGTCCAGGAACTCCCGGAACTTCTGAGCGGCCCGCGCCTGCGCCTCGTTGGCCCACTGCGCGGACAGCGGCAGGTACGGGAAGTCGGCCACGGGCGTGGCACCGCCGAGAGCCAGCCCGGTCAGCGGTGCGCCGGCGCCGGCGCCGTCCTTGCCGGTGTTGTGCCGGTACAGGTCCACCTCCAGCGCGGGAACCGCGCTGAACCCGGTGCCAGGGAGCTGGTTTCCCGCCACCGCGCCCAGCGCCTCGGTCACGGTGCCCGGTGAACCGGCCGCGCCCGAGGCGAGCTGGCTGATCGCGGTGCCGGCCTGCTGTCCGGCCACGGTGTCCGGTCCCAGTTGGCCGCCGTTGGCGTCGGCCAGCACGGCCTGGACGGCCAGGGCACTGGCCGGGTTGGCCGGTGGCGCGGGCAGCGCCACCCGCAGGGCACCCCAGCCGGGCTGGCCGTAGCGGGCCCAGCCGTCCGGGGCCGAGGACAGCGCCGGCAGCTCGGCCCAGCGCGGCGGTGTCGCCGTGCGCAGCGCGCCGGCGGCCTGCTCGGACACGGCCAGCAGCACCGGACTGGTCGCCACCGACCTGGCTGACGAGCCGACCGCGGCCGGACTGCGCTGGGCCAACTGGTTGGTCCACAACGTGGAATCGGGCAGCCACGCCTGCGGCCGGCTGCCCAGCCGGCCCTCGTCCCAGCCCTGGGTCAGCGCGTCCAGCGCGGTCCTGGCGTCGATCGGCTGCACCTCGACCCGGATGCAGTGGTCGTAGACGATCGGCCGCTGACCGCTCCACTCCTGGGCCACGTCCCGGATGGCGTCGGCCGCGCTCGGCGTGACCGCGATGCGCAGCGTGGCCTGCCCCTCCGCGCAGGTGCCCGCCTCAGCCGAGGCCCTGCGGTCCAACTGCCCGCCCAACCACGTCCACCCGAACCACCCGAGCAGCAGCACGGCCACCAGACCGGTGACCACGATCGGCCATCGGGCGATGCCTCGCCGAACCCTGGTCCGCAGGGTGCGGTGTCGACCCATCACTCGTCCCCTTCAAATGCCTGTCACGGCGCAAAACTTCAGTCCGTAGTCGGCACCGCGTGCGTCACGTCCCCCGACTGCCTTCGCACGGTGCAATTCACGCTAACAGCCCAAAGCTGAGTGGTGGGTGAAGTTACCCATGGTGATCGCGTGAGGTCGCCTGATCGAGTGAAGCAGCGGTGCTGCGCCGTCTGGCCGACAGTGCCGGCCGCCGGGACGACCACTTCGCCGACGAGATCGCGAAAGGCCCCATGCGGCCCGACACCACGACTTTAGGGTGTACCCCACACCGCAGCCGAGGCGTGGCAACCGCGACGACATCGGCTGCTGAGCCTGTCGCTGTCGGGGGGCGACCAAACCATGGGGGTCGTTGTGTCCCGTTTTCACATTGGTCGACGGGTGGCGTCGCTAGCCCTCGGCCTCGCCCTCGTCGGGCCGGTCATGGCCGGGGTGGCGGTGGCCGAGCCGGGCATGGTGTCGCCGGTCGGTCCGTCCAGCGCCGCCCAGGCACAACTCCAGGTCACCTCGGCGTTCGACAAAACCAGTTATCACACCGGCGAGTTCGCACGGGTCACCGTCACCATCACCAACGTCGGCGACGCGGCGGTGGACGGTGTGCGTGGCATCAGCTCTCTCCTCGAACCCACCCGGCTGACGCTGCTCGCTCCGTTCTGGGGTGAACTCGACACCGGCGTCACCATCCCGGCCGGCGGCAGGCACATCCAGGTGCTCACCGGGCGCGTGGGCAACCCGAACGCGACCGAGGTCACGGTCAAGGGATACATCAGCACCGGTTCAGGGGCGCTGGTCATCACCACTGCGAGCGCGGCCGTGGTGCCGACCGTCGGCGACGTCGGCGGGGTGGTGTTCAGAGATGTCAACGGCAACGAGGCGGTCGATCCCGGTGAGGAGGCGGCCGGCGCCGAGGTGAACCTGGGCAGCACGCTGTACGGCGACGACACGCACACCACGACCACGGACGCCACGGGCCGGTTCAGCCTCACCGGGGTGGCGACGGTGCCCTACCGCACCACGTTCCACGTGCCTGGCTGGACCACTCGGAGCCGGATCATCGAGGTCGACCAGGGCGATGCCAACCGCGACCTGCGCATTCCCGCGGTGCGGCCGTTCACCGAGACGATGACCGCCGCCATCGCGTTCACCAAGGACAGCTACCAGCCGGGTGAGACGGCGGAGCTGAAGATCACCCTGACCAACAAGGGGTCGGTGCCGCTCCACGGGGTCATCGCCAACTGCAACCACATCGGCAACCTTCACGACCTGGGGCTGGACATGAGCGGCTGGGGTGACCTGAGCCCCATCGCTGCCGGAGTGCGGGTTCCGGCCAACAGCGGTGCCGTGTTCACCGTCTCGGAGAAGGTGCCGGAGCACGCGATCGACTACGGGCTCGTCCGGATCGCATGCGACTTCGGCTTCGATGATCCGGAGGCCAACGTTGTGGCGGCCAGCCGGGCCAAGGTCCCTGGGCGCACCGGCAGCATCGAGTCGCACGCGTTCCAGGACACCAACGGCAGTGGTGACCGCGACGCGGACGAGGCGGCCATCGCCGGGGTGACCATCGGCCTGCTGGATCGGGACACCCGGCGGGTGGTGGCGATGGCCACCGCGGACGGCACCGGCCTGGTCAGGTTCACCGATGTTCCCGCCGGCCAGTACGGGTTCCACGTGTTCGGCTCCTGGCGGAAAGCCGATGACGACCAGAGTGCTGTGGTGAAGGCCAACGGCTGTCTGTACGGCAACTGCACGTGGGACGTGCGGGTGGTGCCGTCGGATCGCTGAGCAACCCGGCGCCGGGCCGGTGGGCGGATAAAGCACTCGCCGCGGCCCGGCGCATGCGGCCAAGCTGAGGGGTATGGCTGGTGAGGTGATCAACGGCGGTGCCCCGGGACGGCGTGGCCGGCGTGCCCGGAACACCGGCTGGCTCGGGCTGCAGGGCGTTGCCGTGGCCTCGGCCGCTGCCGACGGGCTGATGGTGACGGTGCTGCCGCTGGTCGCGCTGTCGGTGACCGCCGACCCGGTGGGCGTGTCCCTGGTGACCGTGGCCCGTGACCTGCCGTGGGTGCTGTTGTCGCTGTTCGTCGGCGTGCTGCTGGACCGGGTGCGCCGGCTGGCGGTGCTGGTGGGCGCGCTGGTCGCGCAGCTGCTGGCCGCGACCGTGCTGGCCGTGCTGGCCGGCGGCCAGCAGCTGTCGCTGGCGGCGCTGGTGGTCGTGGCGTTCGTGGTGGGCAGCGGCCAGGTGGTCAGCGAGGGGGCCACCGGCGCGCTGCTGCCCGACGTGGTCGGGGCTGACCGGCTGAACTCCGCCAACGCCCGGCTGATGGTGATCGACCAGGGGCTGGTGCGGTTCGTGGTGCCGCCGCTCACCGGGGTGCTGCTGGCGTGGTGGGTCGGCCTGCCCGCGTGGGTGGCGGTGCTGGCCAACCTGGTCGCGCTGGCGTTCACCCGCGTCCTCACCGTGCCCGCGCCGACCGCCCGGCCCGGGCGGTTCCACCCGCTGCGGGACATCCGGGAGGGCCTGGTCTACCTGGTCAACAGCCAGCTGCTGCGGGCCATCACGCTGAGCGTGGCCATCTCGTCGTTCGCCTGGCAGGTCGGCATGGCCACGTTCGTGCTCTACGGCACGCGCCTGCTCGGGCTGGACAGCACCGGCTACGGCCTGCTGCTCGGCGGCATGTCCGTGGGCTGGCTGCTGTCCTCGGTGGTGGCCGGCCGGCTCATCGGTCGGTTCGGCTACGCCGCGGTGATGCGGGCCAGCCTGCTCGTGGGCATCAGCACGATGGCGCTGCTGGCGGTGGTGCCGCCGTGGTGGCAGCTGATCGCGCTGATCCTCGTCGTCCAGGCCGGATCCACCCTGCTGTGGAACGTCAGCTCGCAGACCAGTCGCCAGCGGTTCACCCCGCCCGAGCTGCTCGGCCGGGTGCTCACCAGCCACCGGGCCCTGTCCTGGGGGTTGCTGCCGGTCGGGGCGTTGGTGAGCGGCCTCGTCGCGGCGCACTGGGGGCTGCGGGCGGTGTGGGTGGTGGCCGCTCTGGTCGAGGCCGTCGGGCTGGTGCTGGTGTGGCGCGCGATCTCGCCGGCGCGGTTCGTCGCCGCCGAACAGGCCAGGCACGCGGCCGGCGCCGGCCAGTCGGGTGGGGCGACCACGACGGCCACCCCACCCGCCCCGGAGGCGGACTAGTGGATGTGGGTGCTGTCCCGCACCCGGCCCACGTACTCCTCCAGCAGGTCCTCCAACGCCACCACGCCGAGCACCCGGCCGTCCGGTGCGACGGCCTTGGCCAGGTGGCTGCGGGCCCGGCGCAGCGCGGCCAGCGCGTCGTCCAGCCGGGCGTCGGTGGGCAGCTCGGGCAGGCCCCGCACGCGGCCCGGCGGCACCGGGGTGGCCGGGTCGGCGCCCGCCTGGTCCAGCACGTCCTTGACGTGCAGGTAGCCGACCAGCCGCCCGTTGCGGCCGCGCAGCGGGTAGCGGGAGAACCCGGTGTGCGCCACCGCGTCCTCCACGTCACCCAGGGTGGGCCGCTCCGGCAGCGTGGTCAGCTGCTCCACCGGGACCACCACGTCGGCCACGGTGCGCTCGGTGGAGGACAGGGTCTGCGCCAGCCGGCGGTGTTCGGCGTCGTGCAGCAGCCCCTCCCGGCGGGACTCGCTGATCAGCTCGGCCATCTCCTCGGAGGTGTAGGAGGTGGCCAGCTCGTCGCGCGGTTCCACCCGCACCAGGCGCAGCACGCCGTTGGCGATCAGGTTGAGCAGGGCGATGAACGGACGGGTGATCTTGACGAAGCCGGCCAGCGGCGGCACCAGCCACAGGGCCAGCCGCTCGGGGCTGGCGATGGCCAGGTTCTTCGGCACCATCTCGCCGATCAGCACGTGCGCCACGGTGACCAGGGCCACGGCGATGACGAACGCCACCGAGTGCAGCACCACGGCCGGGATGCCGAACGGGTGCAGCACCAGTTCCAGCAGGTGGACCACGGCGGGCTCGCCGAGGCGACCCAGCAGCAGCGAGCAGATGGTCACGCCCAGCTGCGCGCCGGCCAGCATCAGCGAGGTCTGCCGGCTGGCGTTCACCACGATCCTGGCCCGGCTGACGCCCTTCTCGACCAGGGTCTCCAGCCGGTCCCGGCGGGAACTGATCAGCGCGAACTCCGCGCCGACGAAGAACGCGTTCGTGGCGAGCAGCAGGAACACCAGCGCGATCGCGACACCGTCACTCATCGCAGCGCCCCCTCACCCGGGCTGACCCGGCTGGCGTCGCTGATCCCGGGGAACTCACCGGACCGGGGCAGCGGGGCACCGGCCGCGCCGTCGGCGTCGTCGGTGCCGCTCCCGTCGGCCGCACCGGTCCCGTCGGCCCCGCCGTCCCCGGTCGGGGTGACCGGCTCGGGTGCCCTGGCCAGCCGCAGTTCGGCGATGCGGTGCCGGTCCATCAGCATGACGGTCAGCCGCCAGCCGTCCACCCGCACCTCGTCGCCCACGTCCGGGATGCGGCCGAGCCTGGCCAGCACCAGACCGGCCAGCGTCTCGTAGTCGCCCTCGGGCATCCGGAACCCGGTCGCCTCGAACACCTCGTCGTCGCGGAGCAGCCCGGACACCATCCAGCTGTCCCGGCCCAGCGGGCGGACCGGGGGAGGCTCCCGCCGGTCGTGCTCGTCGCGCACGTCGCCGACGATCTCCTCGACCACGTCCTCCAGGGTGACCAGGCCGGCGGTGCCGCCGTACTCGTCCACCACCAGCGCCAGCTGCAGGCCGGAGCCGCGCAGCCGGTCCAGCAGGGCGTCGCCCTCGATGGAGGCCGGCACGGTGGGCACCGGTCGGGACAGCGACAGCACCCTGGTGTTCTCCCGCTGCGCCACGGGCACGCCGAACGCCTGCTTGATGTGCACCACGCCGCGCACGTCGTCCAGGTCGCCGCCGTGCACCGGGAAGCGGGAGAAGCCGGTGCGCTGGGCCAGGTTGATCAGGTCCACCACGGACGCGTCGACCCGCAGCGACTCCACCCGCACCCGGGGCGTCATCAGCTCCTCGGCGGTGCGGTCGCCGAAGCGCAGGGACTTGCCCAGCAGGGTGGCGGTGGCCTCGTCGAGGGTGCCGTGTTCGGCACTGGACCGCACGATCGCCCCCAGTTCCTCGGGCGAGCGCGCGGAGCGCAGTTCCTCGGCCGGCTCCACGCCCAGCCGGCGCACCAGCCAGTTGGCGCTCTCGTTCATGCCGTTGATCAGCCACCGGAACAGCCGGGTGAACCGCGAGTAGATGCCGGCCACCGCGCGCGCGGTGCCCAGCGGGTTGGCCATGGCCAGGTTCTTGGGCACCAGCTCGCCGAAGACCATCGACAGCACCGTGGCCGCGGCCAGCGCCAGGGTCAGTGCCGTGGGACCGGCCGCGCTCGCCGGCAGGCCGACACCGGTCAGTGCCGGTTCGATCAGCTTGGCGATGGCGGGTTCGGCCACGTAACCGGTGGTCAGCGTGGTGAACGTGATCGCCACCTGGGCGCCGGAGAGCTGGAAGGACAGCGTCCGGTGCGCGCGTTGCAGGGCTTTGGCCTTGCGGTCGCCGACCCGCGCGACATGGGTGTCCACCGTGGTGCGCTCAAGCGCGGTCAGGGAGAACTCGGCGGCGACGGCGATCGCGGTGCCGACGGTGAGGACCAGGACCAGGACGAGACCGAGGACACCGATCAGCAGGTCCATCACCGATCACCTCGAAGCGGGTCGGCGTCCTCGTCGTTGTGGAAGCCGGGGCTAGAACCCGGCTCGGTACTACAGGGCTCGGTACTGCAGGCGGACGACTGTGCATCGCGCACGGACCGTGTCACTCCTCATCTGGGGGGCAACGTGCGGGCCCAGTTTAGTTGGACCCGCTCTGACGTGGGTATTCCTCGCACCGGCCGGGGTGCTGGCCAGCGCGGTCACCCGCACGTGTCATGACCTGGCCAACGCGTTCCCCGTGCGGAGGGTTCCCAGAACAGGCCGCCCAACCACCTGATGTGACGCGATCGATACCCGTGCCGACCAGCTGGAACGCCGATCGGCCCAGCGGTGTCCGGTCGGCCGGGTCCGCCGGCCGGGGGAGTGGGTCTCGGCCGGCCGGCTCAGCGCAGGCCGGGGCCGGACGGCGCCGCGGTGCTCTCCCGGAGCACCACCTCGCCGGTCACCCGGACGGTGCGCACCGCACCCGGCTGGTCGGCCAGGGCCAGCCGCGCGGCCTGCTCGCCCATCTCCTCCAGGGGCAGGCGCACGGTGCTCAGCGCCGGCACCAGGTCGCGCAGGGTGGGGATGTCGTCGAAGCCGGCCACGGACACGTCCTCGGGCACCCGCAGCCCGCTGCCGCGCAGCGCGGCGATCGCACCCATGGCCATGACGTCGTTGACGGCGAACACGCAGGTGGCCCTGGTGCGCGCGGCCAGCAGGTCCAGTGCGGCCTGGTGGCCGCCGTCACGGGTGAACGGGCCGGTGATGACCGCGGTCTCGGGCAGGTCGATCCCGGCGTCGGCCAGCCCGGCGCGGAAGCCGGCCAGCCGGTCGCGGGCGCTGACCAGGTTGGTGGGGCCGGCCAGCACCGCGAACCTGCGGTGGCCGAGCCCGACGAGTTCCCTGGCCAGGGCGCGCGCCCCGGCCCGGTTGCCCGGCACCACGGTGTCGGCCGGGAGCTTGGCCTGGGAGACGCAGGCCACTCGGCCGCCCTGGTCGGCGAAGGCGGTGATCTCCGCGCTGAGCCTGGCCACGGTGTCCCGGCTGGTGCTCCGGCTGCCCACCAGCACCACGGCGCGGGCCCGGTGGGCGCGCAGCGTGGACAGCAGTTCGACCTCGCGCTCGTCGGAGCGCCCGGTGGTGCCCAGCACCACGACCAGCCCGGCCTGCTCGGCCACCCGGGTCACGCCCGCGGCGATGGAGGAGAAGTAGGGGTCGGAGATGTCGTGCACGACCAGGCCGACCAGTGAGCTGCTGTTGCGCGCCAGGGCCTGCGCCGACGCGTTGGGCAGGTAGCCCAGCTGCCGGGCGCTGGCCAGCACCCGGTCCCGCAACGGGTCGCTGACCTGACGGGTACTGCCGTTGATCACCCTGGACGCGGTGGCCAGGGAGACACCGGCGTGCTCGGCCACCTCGGCCAGTGTCACCTGCCTGCGCGACACGTCTCACCTCCGCATGTTGTGCGCAGAGTATCCAGGGTCCGGGTTGACGGCAGTGAGAAGCCGGCCGTAACGTGAGCGGAAAGCGCTTTCCAGAGGTGGTCGGCGCTGTCCAGTGGAGGTGGTCATGGCGGTGCGGACAGTCGGAATCGCGCTGAACGGGGTGACCGGCCGGATGGGCTACCGGCAGCACCTCGTCCGATCCATCCTGGCGATCCGGGACCAGGGCGGGCTGCGACTCGACGACGGGACCGTGCTCATGCCCGAGCCGCTGCTGGTCGGGCGCAACCCCGCCAAGCTCAAGGAGATCGCCCAGCGGCACGACCTGGCCCGGTGGACCACCGACCTGGACGCCGCACTGGCCGATCCCACCATCGAGGTCTACTTCGACACCCAGGTCACCTCGGCCCGGGTGGCCGCGCTGCGCCGGGCGATCGCCGCCGGCAAGCACGTCTACACGGAGAAGCCGATCTCGGAGACGCCCGAGGAGGCGGTGGAACTCGCCCGACTGGCCTCGGCGGCCGGGGTGCGCAACGGCGTGGTCGCCGACAAGCTCTACCTGCCGGGCATCCTGAAGCTGAAGCGGCTGCTCGACGGCGGGTTCTTCGGCCGGGTGCTCAGCGTGCGCGGGGAGTTCGGCTACTGGGTCTTCGAGGGCGACTGGCAGCCGGCGCAGCGGCCCAGCTGGAACTACCGGACCGCCGACGGCGGCGGGATCGTGGTGGACATGTTCTGCCACTGGAGCTACCTGCTGGAGGAGCTGTTCGGCCGGGTCAGCGCGGTCACCGCCAGGGCGACCACGCACATCCCCACCCGCTGGGACGAGAACGGCGAGGCCTACCAGGCCACCGCCGACGACGCGGCCTACGCCATCTTCGAGCTGCCCGACGGGGTGATCGCCCAGGTCAACTCCTCCTGGTGCGTGCGGGTGCACCGCGACGAGCTGGTCGAGTTCCAAGTGGACGGAACCGAGGGCAGCGCCGTGGCCGGGCTGCGCGAGTGCGTGGTGCAGCACCGGTCGATGACGCCCAAACCGGTGTGGAACCCGGACCTGCCCGCCACCGAGGACTTCCGCGCGCAGTGGCAGCGGGTGCCGGACAACGCCGAGTTCGACAACGGCTTCAAGGTGCAGTGGGCGGAGTTCCTGCGCCACGTCGTGGCCGAGGACCCGGCGCGCGCGCCGTTCCGGCACGACTTCATGGCCGGGGCGCGCGGCGTGCAGCTGGCCCGGCTCGGTCTGCTCTCCTCGGCGCAGGGCCGCCGGCTGGACGTGCCGGAGCTGGCCAGGTGACCGCCCTGGGCACCCGCGTGCGGCTGCCGCTGCCCGACGGGTCGATCACCGTGCACCAGCTCGGCGGACCGGGGGAGTGGACACCCTCGCCCGGCCCGCCGGCCAGCCGGGTCGCCTTCGCCGCCGCCCACGTGGTCGCCGATCCGCTGGCCGACAACACCCCGGGCGCGCCGGCCGTGCTGGACTGGGAGGCCACCCTGGCGTTCCGCCGCCACCTGTGGTCCCACGGCTTCGGCGTGGCCGAGGCCATGGACACCGCCCAGCGCGGCATGGGGCTGGACTGGCCCACCGCGGCCGAGCTGGTCAGGCGCAGTGCCGCCGAGGCGGCCGCCTGTGGTGGCCGGATCGCCGCCGGGGTGGGCACCGACCACGCGCCGGCCGTGCTGACCAGCCTGGACCAGGTGCTGGACAGCTACCGCGAGCAGCTGGCCGAGGTGGTCGAGGCGGGCGCGCAGCCGGTGCTGATGTGCAGCCGGCAGCTGGCCGCGCTGGCCCGCGGCCCCGAGGACTACCACCGCGTGTACGCCGCGCTGCTGGCCGAGACCCCCCGGCCGGTGATCCTGCACTGGCTGGGCACCGCGTTCGACCCGGCGCTGGCCGGCTACTGGGGCGGGGCCGACGTGGCCGAGTCCACCGCGCACTTCCTCGCGCTGATCCGCGAACACGCCGGTGCGGTGGACGGGGTCAAGGTCTCGCTGCTGGACGCCGACCACGAGGTGGGGCTGCGTCGCGGCCTGCCGGCCGGGGTGCGCTGCTACACCGGGGACGACTTCAACTACCCGGAGCTGATCGCCGGGGACGAGCGCGGCCACAGCGACGCGCTGCTGGGCATCTTCGACCCGATCGCGCCGGTGGCCTCGGCCGCGCTGCGGGCGCTGGACGGCGGGTCGGTCCGGACGTTCCAGGAGCTGCTGGCGCCCACGGTGCCGCTGTCCAGGCACCTGTTCGGGGCGCCCACCTTCCACTACAAGACCGGGGTGGTGTTCCTGGCCTGGCTGGCCGGCCACCAGCGGGGCTTCGTGATGGTGGGCGGCATGCAGTCCGCGCGCGGCCTGCCCCACCTGGCCGAGACGCTGCGGCTGGCCGACGCGGCCGGGCTGCTGCCCGATCCGGAACTGGCGGCGTGGCGGTGGAACCGGCTGCTCGCCCTGGCGGGGGTGGCCGAGTGAGCGGCGATCCGCGGCTGGCCCGGCTGTCCCTCAACCAGGCCACCGTCAAACGGGCCAGCGTGGCCGAGGCCGTGGACGGCTGCGCGCGGCACGGCATCCCGGCCATCGGCCTGTGGCGGGAGCCGGTCGCCGAGGCCGGCCTGGAGCGGACCCGCAAGCTGGTGGCCGACGCCGGCCTGCGGGTGTCCTCGCTGTGCCGGGGCGGGTTCCTCACCGCCGCGGACCCCGCCGGCCGCGCCGCCGCGCTGGCCGACAACCGGCGGGCCATCGACGAGGCCGCCGAACTGGGCGCCGCCTGCCTGGTGCTGGTGGTCGGCGGGCTGCCGGACGGGGACCGCGACCTGGTGGCCACGCGCGGGCGGATGGCCGAGGTGATCACCGAGCTGGCCGACTACGCCGCGCAGCGCCGGGTCCGCCTGGCGCTGGAGCCGATGCACCCGGTGTTCTGCGCCGACCGGGGCGTGCTGTCCACCCTGGCCCAGGCGCTGGACGTGGCCGAGCCGCTGGCGGCGGACGCGGTCGGCGTGGTGGTGGACGCGCTGCACGTGTGGTGGGACCCGGACCTGGACCGGCAGGTGGCCAGGGCGGGCCAGCGGATCGCCAGCTACCAGGTGTGCGACTGGATCACCCCGCTGCCCGCCGACGTGCTGCTGGGCCGGGGCCTGCCCGGCGACGGGCACGTGGACTTCGACCGGCTGGGCCGGCTGGTCAGCGCGGCCGGCTACACCGGCGACGTCGAGGTGGAGGTGTTCAACGCCGAGATCTGGGCTGCCGACCCGGACGAGGTGCTGGCCGAGATGGTGCGCCGCTACCTCACCCTGGTGCTGCCCTCGCTCACCTGACCGCGCCCGGGACCCGGACGTGCGGCTGATCGACCTGGACCGGCTCTACCCCGGGGAGTGACGGCCACCCCCCGTAGCCTGGGGCGGTGGGCGAACGGGTGTTGCTGATCACGGGGGCGTCGCGGGGGATCGGGGCGGCCACCGCGCGGCTGGCGGCGCGGGCCGGGTACCGGGTGGCGCTGGCCGCGCGCGACCGGGCGGCGCTGGCCGGCCTGGTCGAGGAACTGGGCGGGCCGGCGCGGGCCCTGGCCGTGCCGTGCGATGTCACCGACTGGGACCAGTGCCGGGCCGCGGTGGACCGGGCCGAGCGCGCGTGGGGACGGCTGGACGCGGTGTTCGGCAACGCCGGGCACAGCGTGAGCACCTCGTTCGTCGGCGGCCACGGCGAGTCGCCCGAGCGGTGGCGGGAGATGGTGCTCACCAACGTGCTCGGCCCGGCGCTGACCGCCAGGGCCGCGCTGCCCGCGCTGGTGCGCGGCGGGGGACACCTGGTGCTGACCGGGTCGGCCGCCGGGCGCGGGGTGCGGCCGGGCAGTCTGTACTCGGCCACCAAGTGGGCGGTGACCGGGCTGGCGCAGGCGCTGCGCGCCGAGTGCGTGGGCACCGGGGTGCGGGTCACCGTGGTCCAGCCGGGGCTGGTGGACACCGGCGGCATCCCGGCGGACCGGGCGGCCGACCCCAAGCTGGACCCGGCCGACGTGGCCAGGGCCGTGCTCTACGCGCTCGACCAACCGTCCACCGTGGACGTCAACGAGATCCTGATCCGCCCGGTCGGCCAGGACCCGTGGCGCTGAGCGGCGGCGGCCGGCGCGGACGGCTCAGCCCAGCACGCGCGCGACCAGGTCGCGGGCCCACTCCGGATCACCGGGCCGCTCGGTGAAGGTCGCGCGGTAGTACAGCGGGCCGAGCAGGGCGTCCTCCACCAGGCTGACCTCGGGCGGGTCACCGCCTCGGGAGCGTTCCCGCTCGATCATCGCGGCCAGTTGGGCGCGCCGGTCCGCCACGCACACGTTGGCGCCGTGCTCGGGGCCGCTGGCGCCGACGGCGGCGCGCATGAGCGCGAGCACGTCCGGGTCGGCCAGGTCGGTGGCGACGTCGGCGGCCCACTGTTCGAGGTCGCCGCGCAGGCTGCCGGTGTCCGGCACGACGACCTCACCGCTGAACCGGTGGCCGGCGACGGAGGCGAGCAGTTCGCCGATCGAGCGCCACCGGCGGTAGATCGTGGTCGCGTGCACCCCGGCGCGGTCGGCCACCATCGGGATGGTCAACGACTCCACCGTGCACTCGGCCAACAGCTCCTGGACCGCCCGGTGCACGGCGGCGCGGATGCGTGCCGACCGCCCGCCGGGGCGGCTCTGGCCGACGCCCGCGGTTCTCGTCGTGTTGCTCACCGACACGCGCCCATTGTGGCACCGGCCCACCCCGACGCGCTAACGCAGTGATCGCTGCGCTTGTGCTAGCGTGGCGCTTAACGCACAGATCACTGCGAAAAGGAGGGCCAGTGTCCCTGGCAGCAGTCGTGCCTGGCCGAACGCGATCGGTCCGGGCGTTCGCCGCGGTCGCGGCGATCTCGGTGCTCTTCATGGCCGCGTCCAGCGCGCCGTCCCCGCTCTACGTCGTCTACCAGCAGCAGTGGGGTTTCTCCGCGACCGTGCTGACCGTGGTCTTCGCCATCTACGTGGTCGGGCTGCTCGGCTCGCTGCTGGTGGTCGGTGCGCTGTCCGACCACGTGGGCCGCCGCCCGGTGCTCGGCGCGGCCATCCTGCTGGAGTCGGTCTCGCTCGTGCTCTTCCTCACGGCGGGCGACGTCACGGTGCTCGGCGTGGCGCGGTTCCTCCAGGGAGTGGCCACGGGCGCGGCCATCACCGCCCTCGGCGCCACCCTGGTGGACCTGAACCCGCCGCACAAGCCCGGGCTGGCCGGCCTGGTCAACGGGATCACGCCGACCGTGGGCCTGGCGCTGGGCTCGCTGGGCTGCGGCGCGCTCGTCGAGTACGCGCCGGCGCCCACCCGCCTGGTCTACGTGGTGCTGCTCGCCGGCATGGTGCTGTCCGGTGTCGTGGTGCTCGCGCTGCGGGAGTCCTCGGCCCGCCGCCCCGGCGCGCTCGCCTCGCTGCGCCCCAGGGTCGGCATCCCGCCCCGGCTGCGCGCCCAGGTCATGGTCGTGGTGCCGGTGCTGTTGGCGTCCTGGGCGCTGGGCGGGCTGTACCTGTCCCTGGGCCCGTCGGTCGCGGCCGAGCTGTTCGGCCTGCACAGCCACCTGGTCGGCGGGATCGTGGTGAGCCTGCTGTGCGCGACCGGGGCGGTGGCCTCGTTCCTGGCCCGGCGCCGCCCGGCCGAGCGGCTGCTCGCGCCGGCCGCGCTGCTGCTCGCCGCCGGCACCCTGATCACCCTGGTGGCCGCCGCGGGCGGGATGGCCGTGCTGGCCGCGGCCGGCACGGTGGTCGCCGGCGTGGGGTTCGGCATGTCGGCGCTGGCCTGCTTCGGAACGTTCGCGCGGATCGCCGCGCCGCACGAGCGCGGTGAACTCCTCGCCGTCGCCTACGTGATCTCCTACCTGGCCTTCAGCGTGCCCGCGGTGGCGGCCGGACTGGCCAGCAACCTGGCCGGCCTGCGGGTCACGGTCGAGGTCTACGGCCTCGTGGTGGTCGTGCTGGCCGCCAGCGCCGCGCTGGCCAGGCAGGTGCTGGCCCGCCGAGAGGCGGCCCGCTCGCCGGAGTGCGTTGCCGTGCCCGAGTGAGCCGCTGATCCTGGCGCGGGCCAGTGCGGGGCCAGTGGCCGCGCCAGGTGGACCGCGGCCCCGGCCAGCCGCTCACGCCGACCGCTCCCGCGCTGGCCGGGCTGGGGGTGGTGGGCCACCGCCTGGACCGCCGTCCGCCGCGCGGTGCCGGCTTTGCACCGGCCTTGCTCGGTCGAGCAGCCCGGCCAGTGCGGTGAGGGCCGGACTGGTGCGGTCGGTGCGCCAGACGAGGCCGAGCTGGCTGGTGTTCTCCAGGCCGCGAACGGGGAGGAAGCGCAGGTCGCCGCGGGTGTGGTGGTCCGCGAGGGGGCGGCAGACGAGCATGGCGCCTCGGCCGGAGGCGGCCAGGGCGATGCCCTGCTGGATGGTGGTGATCCCGGTGGTCGAGCGGATCGGCGCGCCCGCGGGGGTGGCTGGCGGGGTGCGGGCGCTCATCCAGTAGCCCGGGGCGTCGCCGGAGCGGTGCAGCAGGTCGAGTTCCGCGAGGTCCTCCAGGTCGAGGGCCTCGCGGTCGGCGAGTGGGTGGTCGACGCCGAGGACGACCAGCTGGTCCTGGGGCGGGAACCGGAACCCGACGGTCAGCTCGGGCTCGTGCACGGGCAGTTCCGCGATCGCCGCGTCCACCTCACCCTCCAGCACGGCGGTGAAGGGCGAGCCGAGCGGGAGTTCGTGGGTGAGCACGGTGACGCCGCACTGGTCGCGCAGGGCGCGGAAGGTGGCGGTGATCTCCTCGTAGACCATGCCGGTGAACCCGACGCGCAGTTCTTCCAGGGCACCGAGCACGGCGCGTTCGCGGGCGCGGGCGAACGTGCGCACCAGCGCCCGGTAGGCGGGCCTGACGTCCTTGACGAACTGGGCCCCGACGCGGGTCAGCGACACCCTGCGACTGGTGCGCTCGACCAGCCGCGCCCCCACCCGGCGCTCCAGTGTCGCGACGAGCTGGCTGACCCGGGACTGCGAGCAGCCAAGGCGCTCGGCCGTGCGACCGAAGTGCAGTTCCTCGGCGAGGGTGAGCAGGCACTCGATCTGTTGGACGTGGGCCTGGTGCACGGTGGCGGACCCAGCAGGCATATCGATGAGCCTAGCTGATCGATCGATGCGCCGATCGGCGTTGTTCCGCCCGGGTGGACAGGGTGGACTGACGGGCATGGGTTCTGCTGTGCCGTTGTTGAAAGCCGTTGGTGCGGACCGGAGCGCACCGTCGCAGTGGGTCGCCGTCGGCGTGCTCACGCTGAGCACGTTCCTGGTGGTGACCTCGGAGATGCTGCCGGTCGGGCTGCTCACGCCGCTGGCCGACGGGCTGGGCATCTCCTCGGGCGCGGCGGGCGCCAGCCTGACGGTCACCGGACTGGTCTCGGCGGTGACCGCCCTGATCGTGCCCAGGCTGCTGGGCGACCTGGACCGCCGGGTCGTGCTCGCCGTGGCGATGGGGGTGCTCGCCGTCGGCAACGGCCTGACGGTGATCGCCGGTGGGTTCGGCACGCTCGTGGTAGCCCGGATCGTCCTCGGCGTCGGGATGGGCGCGGTCTGGGGCATGGCCTCGGCGGTGGCGACGCGGCTGGTCGCCCCGCGCGACACCGCACTGGCCGTCTCCTTCGCCGTCAGCGGGGTCGCCTCGGCCTCGGTGCTCGGCGTGCCGGCGGGCACCCTCGTCGGCAACGCCGTCGGCTGGCGGGCCGCCTTCGGTGCGTTGACCGCGCTCGCGCTGATCCTCGCCGCCGGGTTGCTACTCGCGCTGCCCAGGCTGCGCCGCCCGGCCGGCGCGACCGGCGACGCGGCGGTCGGGCAGCGGCGCTCGCTGGCGCGCCCGGCGGTCATCACCGGCCTGACCGTGGTGGTGCTGCTGGTCACCGCGCACTTCGCCGCCTACACCTACGTCCGCCCGGTGCTGGAGAGCCAGGCCGGCCTGTCGGCGAACGCGATCGCGCTGCTGTTGCTGCTCTACGGCGCGTTCGGGCTGGCCGGGAACTTCATCGCCGGTGCCGCCGCGGGTCGCCGCCCCCGGGTCACGGTCCTGCTCCTGGCGGCGGGGATCGCGGTCGCGGTCGCGGTGCTGGCGCTGTTCGGCGCGCGGGCGTTGGCCGCGGGCCTGGCGATCGCGCTGTGGGGGGTGGCCTACGGCGGGGTGTCCGTCGCGGCGCAGCTGTGGATGACCGCGGCCGCCCCGGACCGGGTCGAGCACATCACCGGTCTCTACGTCGGTGTGTTCACCGCCTCGATCGCGCTGGGTGCCTTCGCGGGTGGCCTGGCTGTCGAGGGCGCTGGTGTCGTGCCGCTGCTGTGGAGCACCGCGGGCCTCGCCGTCGCCGCGCTGCTCGCGGGCCTGGTCGGCCCCGCGCCGGCCCGGGCCCGCACCGCCACCACCGCCCGGGCGGAAGGCTTCTAAAACACGCCTCAGGGCTGGCGTCCCAGCAGCCCCAGCAGCCGGTCCTGGGCGGGCGCCTCAGCGGGAACCGGCACGCGCGGGCCGAAGATGCCGGCCGAGCGCCACGCCTCGACCTGCGGCTCGGTCCGGCTCAGCACGGCCGCGGCCAGGTCGGGGTCCAGGCGCTCGTCCGCACCGACCGCCCTGGCCAGGTCCCAGGCGTGCACGGTCAGGTCAGTGGTCATCTCCCAGCCGTACTGCTCGGCCGGCACCCGGCCGTAGCTCAGGTGCACCCGCCGCTCCAGCACCCCCGGTTCGGTCCAGGCCGCGCGCGCCGCCGCGGCGGCCCGGTCCCACGCGTCCACCGGGTCCGCGCCCAACTGGTCGCCCTCGTAGCGGTCGCCCACCTCGGCGGTGGTCTGCCCGGCCAGCAGCGCGGGCACCCACAGCTGCTCGTAGACCAGGTGCCCCACCAGGTCGCGCACGCTCCACTCGGTGCACGGGGTGGCCTGCTCCCACTGGTCGGGGCGGACCTGGCGGACCCGCGCGTCGAACTCGGCCAGTGCCCGCCCGTGTGCCTCAAGAAGATCCACCACCCCAGTCCACCACTGAACCGGGTGACTCGCCACCACCACTGGCAGGTCGTCCAGCGTTCGGCCCGGTCCACACCGGATGGTTGACCACGGCGGCCGAGCACCCGGTCGCCGCCCGGCGCTGGGCCGCCGGGGCGCGGGAAAGGCGGTGTGGGTGAACGGGGTGAACGGCGACGCCACGGGTACCGGGCCGGCCACGCCGGAGTCGGCGGTCCCGGCGCAGCCCAGGGGACTGTCCACATTGTTCTTCACCGAGATGTGGGAACGCTTCTCCTACTACGGGATGCGGGCGATCCTCGCGTACTACCTCTACTACCCGCCCGGCGAGGGCGGCCTGGGGGTGCCGCAAGGGGAGGCGCTGTCCCTGGTGGCCGTGTACGGCTCGGCCGTCTACATGTCCGGCGTGGCCGGTGGTTGGCTGGCCGACCGGGTGCTCGGCGGCCAGCGCGCGGTGCTCTGCGGCGGGGTGCTGATCATGTTCGGCCACATCAGCCTCGCGCTGCCGATCGGGCTCGCCGGTGTCTACCTCGGACTGGTCCTGCTCGTGCTGGGCACCGGACTGCTCAAGCCGAACGTCTCCGCGGTGCTCGGCACCCTCTACCACGAGCACGACACCCGCCGCGACGCCGGATTCTCCATCTTCTACATGGGCATCAACCTCGGCGCGCTGTTCGCCCCGCTGGTGTGCGGCTACCTCGGCCAGGAGGTGAACTGGCACCTCGGTTTCGGCGCCGCCGCCGTGGGCATGGCACTGGGCCTGGTGCAGTACGTGGCCGGCCGGCGGCGCCTCGGCGGCGCGGCCACTGTGCCGCCCAACCCGCTGCCGGCGGAGCACCGGGGCCGGGTGGTGGGCCGGGCCGGCCTGGTCGTCGCCGCCGCGGTGGTGCTGCTGCTCGGCCTGTGGCTGCTCGGCTGGCTGACCGCGGCCCGGGTGGTGGACCTGATCAGCGCGCTGTCCGTGGTGCTGCCGGTGATCTACTTCGTGGTGATGTCGCGCAGCCGCCAGACCACGGCGGTGGAGCGCCAGCGGCTGCACGCCTACATCCCGCTGTTCGCCGCGGCGGTGCTGTTCTGGATGCTGTTCGAACAGCAGGCCACCGTGCTCGCCGCCTACGCCGACACCCGGGTCCGGCTGGAGCTGTTCGGCTTCGCGTTCCCGGCGTCGTGGTTCCAGTCGGTCAACCCGGTGGCCATCCTGGTGCTGGCCCCGCTGTTCGCCACCCTGTGGCTGCGGCTGGGCGAGCGCCAGCCCCGCACGCCGCGCAAGTTCGCCGGTGGTCTGGTGGGCATCGGTCTGTCCTATGTGGTCGCCATGGCCGCCAGCCGGGCGGGCGGACCCGAGGACCCGGTCAGTCCACTGTGGCTGGTCGCGGTGTTCGCGGTGATGACCTGCGGGGAACTCCTGCTCTCGCCGGTGGGGCTGTCGGTCACCACCAAGCTGGCGCCCAAGGCCTTCGCCGCGCAGACCATGGGGCTGTTCTTCCTGTCCAACGCGGCCGGGCTGGGCATCGGCGCGCAGGTGGTCAAGTTCTACACCGACCAGACCGCGGTGGCCTACTTCAGCGTGCTCGGCGTGCTCGCGATCGGCGCTGGCGTGCTGCTGGCGGTGTCCGCGCCGCTGATCACCCGCTCCATGCACGGGGTGACCTGAGTGCGGCGGCCCCGGCCGCCGTCACCCGTCAGGGGCACAACCGTCAGGGGCACGTGGCGTGGTGGCCCCGGTGGCCAGCGGCTACCGTCGGGGCAACCCCGGTCAGCTTCCCCATTTGGTCTTCTCCGCCCAGACACGCCGGGCCGCCACCCGACCAGCAGCGAGCCCGGCACCCCGAGGGGAAACACCCGCCGTGGATCCCATGGCGGCTGAGGAAAGGCGAGCCGATGTGGTGGACCCTACCCAAGAAGACCGGTCGGACCGGTGCCCCGGTGGTGGCCCCGGCCCCGGACTCGGTGGCCGGCGTCGTCGTGCGCGCGGCACAGGAGGAACTGGACCCGAGCCGCATCACCAAGTACGTGACCCCGCTGGTGGTTCCCGCCGTCATGCCGACCGACCCGGGTTATCCGGACAGTGAGATCGACTACTACACGATCGGCGCCAGACAGTTCCAGCAGCAGGTCCTTCCCCGCGGCCTGCCCAGGACCACGGTGTGGTGCTACGGCGCGGAAGGACAGTCGAACACGTTCAGCTACCCGGGCCGCACCATCGAGGCGCGGGTGGACCGGCCGATCCAGGTGACCTGGGTCAACGGACTGGTGGACCGGCGCGGGAACTTCCTGCCCCACCTGCTGCCGGTGGACCAGACCCTGCACTGGGCCAACCCGCCCGGCGGTGAGCAGGGCCGGGACAGCCGGCCGCAGTTCACCACCAAGCCCGGCCCCTACACCGGCCCGGTGCCCCTGGTCACGCACCTGCACGGCGCGCGCGCCGGCGAGGAGTCGGACGGCCACGCCGAGGCGTGGTACCTGCCGGACGCGCACGACATCCCGGACGGCTACGCCCGGGTCGGGTCCTACTACGAGGAGTTCGCCGAGCAGTACGCCGACGAGTTCGGGGTGCGCTGGACACCGGGCACGGCGTCGTTCTTCTACGACAACGACCAGCCGGCGAGCACCCTGTGGTACCACGACCACGCGCTGGGCATGACGCGGGTGAACATCTACGCCGGCCTGGCCGGGTTCTACCTGCTGCGCGGTGGCGCCCACGACCTCGCCGACGCGCTGCCCGGATCGGCGCCCGGCGAGGGCGGGCAGGGCCGGTCCTACGAGATCCCGCTGCTCATCCAGGACCGGACGTTCAACGTGGACGGTTCGCTGCGGTACCCGACCGGACCGAGCCCGCACACCGAGGGCGAACACTCCACTGTGGAGCCAGCCACGTCCGGAACCGGCACCCGCGAGGTGATCAGCACCTCGCTGTGGATTCCGCACTACTTCGGCCGGGTCATGGTGGTGAACGGCAACACCTGGCCCAACCTGGACGTGGAGCCGCGCCGGTACCGGTTCCGCCTGCTCAACGGGTGCAACAGCCGAACCCTGATCCTGAAGCTGGCGGACAACCCGCTGGCCACGCGTCCGGCCAACCCCGCGCTGCCGCTGTGGCAGATCGGCGGTGACGGCGGTTTCCTGCCGACGCCGGTGAAGCTGCGCCAACTGCTGCTGGGACCGGCCGAACGGGCCGATGTGGTCGTGGACTTCACCGGGCTGGCCCCGGGAACCAACCTGTACCTGATCAACGAGGGCCCGGACACGGTGTTCCGCGGTGGCCTGCCGGGCAAGGACTTCCCGCCCGCCGACCCCAACGTGAGCGGCCAGGTGCTGCGCTTCCACGTGGTGGACCTGGTCAGCGAGGACACCAGCGTGCCCCCGGACAAGCTGGGCCACCTGCCCACCCCGCCGCGCCCCGGCGAGGCGACCGTGGTGCGCCGGCTGTCGCTGAGCGAGACCAGGCTGCCGGACGGCTCCAAGGTGCCGGTGCTGGGCGGTGTGGGCCAGGCCGGCGAGCCGGTGCCGATGCACTGGCACCACCCGGTCAGCGAGAACCCCCGGGTGGGCGACACCGAGATCTGGGAGCTGCACAACTACACCGACCACGCCCACCCGATCCACCTGCACCAGGTGAGTTTCGAGGTGCTGGGCCGCAAGCCGTTCTTCGACGAGGGCGACCACACCCGTCCGCCGGAGGTCTGGGAGACCGGCCCCAAGGACACCGTGATCGCCTACACCCAGGAGATCACCAGGATCAAGGCCACCTTCGACCGGCCCGGCCTGTTCACCTGGCACTGCCACCTGCTCGAACACGAGGACAACGAGATGATGCGGCCCTACCAGGTGGTCGGCCAGGACGAGGAGCCGGAGTACCCGGAGGACCCGGACCACCCCGAGGACCCCGACTACCCGGCGGATCCCGACTACCCCGAGGACCCCGACGAGACCGAGCCCCCCGAGGACGGCGGGCCCGCCGACGACGGCGACTACGGCGACGTCAGCGGTGACATCGAGGACATCGGCGACATCGACATCGACGACGGCGACCACGCCGACGACATCGGCGACATCAGCGACATCGGCGACACCACCGACGTCGGGGAGTGGGTCGACGACGTGGCCGACGTGCCCGGCGTGGCGGACGCGGATGGCGCCGATGACACCGGTGACACGGTGGGTGAGCAGGGTGCGCAGGGTGCGCGGGCCGTGCGGCGCTAGCGCGGTGCCACAGGCATGACCAGCGGCCCTCGGACGTTGCGGGACGGCCGGTTGCGCACCGGGCCGGCCGCCCGCAGCCCGGGCAGCCGCTGGAACAGGGCGCGCAGCGCGAGCGCGCCCTCCAGCCGGGCCAGCCCCGCGCCGAGGCAGTAGTGCGCGCCCGAGGAGAACGCCAGGTGCTCGCGGGCGTTGGCCCGGTCGGGCTGGAACCGGTTCGGCTCGGCGAACACCTCGGGGTCCCGGTTGGCCGCGGCGAGCAGAACCACCAGCGGCGTGGCCGCCGGCAGCGGCACACCGCCCAGTTCGACCGGTTCCCGGGTGACCCGGATGGTGTAGTGGATCGGCGGCTGGTAGCGCAGCACCTCCTCGGCCAGGTCCTCGGCACTGTCCGGATCGGACACGAAGTCCCGCCGCGCCCGCTCGTCGGCGAGCAGCAGCCGGACCGCGTTGCCGATCAGGTTCACCGTGGTCTCGAAGCCGGCCAGCAGCAGCAGTTGCACGGTGGCGAACAGGTCCTTCCTGGCCAGGGCCGGACGATCCGGTGTGGCCGCCACCAGCAGGCTCACCACGTCATCGCCGGGGTGGCGGCCGCGGTGGGCCACCAACTCGGCGCAGAACTCCGCCAGCTGCGTCAGCACCGCGCGCATCCGGCGCAGCTGCGCGGGGGAGCGCACCCCGTCCAGCGCGGCGGCGACCACACCGCCCCAGCGCAGGAAGTCCTCGCGCTCGGACTCGGGCACGCCCAGCAGCGCGGCGATCACCCCGATCGGCACCCGCGCGGCGAACTCGCCGATCAGGTCGAACCGGGGTGACTCCGCCACCCGGTCCAGGTGCCCGGCGACCACCGACTCGATCATCGGGAGGTGGCCGCGCAGGGCGCGCGGGCCGAACAGCGGCGCGACCAGCCGGCGCAGCCGGCCGTGCTCGGGCGGGTTCAGCGCCAGGAACGAGTCCTCGATCGGGTGGACGAACGCGTGCGCCCCGTCGTGGCGCAGCCCCAGGTCCGTCGGGTACAGGTCGCTGACCGGCATGGTGCCGAACCGGGTGTGGTCGCGCAGGACCTCGACGCACAGCCGGTGCGCGGCGGTCAGGCGCAGGCCCAACCGGCTGGTGACCACCGGGCCCAGCGCCCGGATCCGTTCGTAGTCCGGGTAGGGGTCCTCGTCCGGGTGCAGCGACAGCACCCTGGCGCCGGCGTCGCCCAGTCTGGCGTGGGTCCACACGGTGGCCCTGGTGAGCAGCAGGGCCAGGTCCGTGCGCAGGTCGTGGGCCAGGGACATGTGCCACCTCGCGGGTTCGACACGGTGCTCCCGTCCCCCGTCACGGTGGCCCGGCCCGGGCACCGGAACAAGCGGCCGATCGGCGGCACTTGACGCGCCAGTAGGTTCTGATAAGAATTACGCAAACTAAGAAAATCAGTATCTGAGGAGAGTGTGTCATGGCGGATCCCGTCCGCTCAGGCGATGTCGACATCCGACTGTCCGACCAGGACCGGGAGCAGGCCGTGGCACTGCTCAACCAGGCGGTCGCCGACGGCCGGATCAGCTGGACCGAGCACGGCGAGCGCGTGCGGTCGACCTACCAGGCCCTGACCAGGGCAGAACTCGCCGTCCACCTCGCCGACCTCGGCGGTGTGCAGCCGGCCGTGCCGCCGCAGCGGGTGCGCGCGCTGGCCAGCAAGATCCACAGCACCCCGGACCGGCCCCGGCCGATCGAAGCCGGCGCGACCTTCGGCGCGGTCGTGCTCGACCTGTCCAGCCTGCCGCCCGGCGAGCACCGGGTGGTGGCGAACTCGTTCTGCGGCAAGATCGTCATCCTGGTCGACGAGGACGCCGTGGTGGTCGACGAGGGCAGCGCCGTGCTGGGCAAGCGGGTGGTGCCCGGCCCGCCCGAGGAACCGAACGGCGTGGTGGTCCGGCTGACCGGGCGCAGCACCCTGGGCAAGGTCACGGTGTTCCGGGAGGGCTCCAGCTACTGGCACTGGAGCCACTGAGCGGGTCGGCGCCCGGGCCGACCGACGCCGGCCAGACCGACCAGACCCAGCCCAGCAGCGCCGCGGCCAGTTGGGTGGCGGCCACCAGGGCGATCACCGCGGTCGGACCGATCACCGGGGCCAGCGCGCCGCCCAGGGCCGCGCCCAGCGCGAACGTGCCCAGCTTCAGGCTGGCCCCGGTGGTGGACACCTGGGCCAGCAGGGCCGCCGGCGTGTAGCGCTGTCTGGCCGCGATGACCGAGGGCAGGGTGGGGCCCTGGGCCAGTCCGGCCAGCACCGCCAGCAGCACCAGGGCCGGCAGCCCGGTGCCGACCGGCCAGGTGAACAGCGCCAGGCCATGCAGGGCCACGCCCGCGAACACCACCCGCTCCGGCCGCCACCGATCCAGGTGCCGGGCCAGGCTGAGCGTGCTGACCAGGCAGCCCACCTCGATGGCGGCCCACAGGAAACCGGCGCTGGCCCGGTCCGCGCCCAACTGCTCCACCCGCAGCGGCAGGGCCACGCTCAGCAGGCCGACCGAGCCCAGGCTCAGCATGGTGGCCAGGGTGGCGCCGCGCAGCGGAGGCACCCGCACCAGGTGCGCCAGGCCGGCGCGGACCGCGGTGAACAGGGGTGGGACCGGCCCGTCGGGCGGTGCCGGACGGGGCAGCCGGAGCGTCACCGTGGCCAGCGCGCCCAGCGCCGCGGCCACGCTGATCACGGCCACGGCGGTGCCCGGTCCGGCCGCCGCGGCCACACCACCGGCCACGGCCGGGCCGAGCAGCGCGGCGGTGTTGAACGTGACCGCGTCAGCGGCCTGCGCCCTGGCCATCAGCGGGCGCGGCACCAGCGCGGGCAGCAGACTGGAGAAGCCGCCGCTGGTCAACGGCAGCGTGATGCCGGTCAGCAGGGCCAGCCCGCACAGCACCGGCACGCCGGCGCGCCCGGCCGCCAGCACCAGGCCCAGCATGGCGGCGGCCAGCAGCACCTGGTTGCCGGCCAGCGCCAGCCGGGGGTGGCGGGCGCGGTCCAGCCAGGCGCCCAGCACCGGGCCGGACAGCATCGACGGCAGCGTGTAGGACATCACGGTGAGCCCGGCCGCGACCGTGCTGCCGGTGCGGTCGATGACCAGCAGCACCACGGCCACCCCGACCATCTCGTCGGCCAACCGGGCCAGGCCGGCGGCGGCCAGGTACCTGACAACCCCGGGGGAGCGCAGCAGCGCCGGCGCCGTGATCACACCCATGGTCCGCCCACCTTCCCGCCACACACCGGCCCCACGCATGATCGTCCGTCCCCGCGCGGGTGGCGAGCGAATTCGCCGTCGCCAGCCCGACCCCGCTCCGCCGTGGACGACGGGCTGTGCTCGTGGTGACCCCGCTGTGCCGTGACGGTCCTGGTGCTGGCGGTGACCGAGGGTGCTGGTGGTGATCCTGGTGCTGGCGGTGATCGGGTGCAGTCCTGGTGCCCGCGGTGACCGTGGTGCCGGCGGTGACCTGGTGACCGTGGTGCTGGTGGTGATCCTGGTGCTGGTGGTGACCGGCCGGGTGCGCGAACCGCCCTGCTGTGGACAACCGGGCACCGCGAAAGGTGCCAGCAGCTCGGGTTGTCCACAGCCCCCGTCGTCGCCCTACCCCCACGCACCGGGGCTGAGTAGGCTGGCCAGGGGCGCGCCCCCCGGTGGTGGGTGGGGGCATGGGAACGCCCGAGCAGACGCCGAGATCCCGCTCGGCCGGCTCAGCTGCCGCGGCGGTGTCGGCGCACGGTTTCCTCGACCAGGTCCAGCACCGGTTCCAGGTCGTCGGCCGGCAGACCCATCGCCAGGTGGGACACCAGGCCCTCGAGCACCAGTTCCAGGAAGCTGGTCAGCACGTCGATGTCCACGTCGTCGCGCAGCTTGCCGGCCTCGCGCTGGCGCGCCAGCCGCTCCCTGGTCGCCTGGGTGAGCTGCTGGGACCGCTCCGCCCACCGGGCCCGGAACTCCGGGTCGGTGCGCAGCCGCCGGGACACCTCCAGGCGGGTGCCCAGCCAGTCGGCCGGGTGCTCGGCCTCCCGCGGCGGCCGCGGGGACGACAGCAGGTCCCGCATCACCTGCACCAGACCCTGCTCGGCCACGACCTCGGCCATCCGGTGGGCGTCGTCCTCGGCGAGCGCGAGGAACAGCGACTCCTTGTCCCGGAAGTGGTGGAAGATCGCGCCCCGGGACAACCCGGTCGCCTCCTCCAGCCGGCGCACGGTCGCGCCCTCGTAGCCGAAGCGGGCAAAACAGGACCGCGAGCCGTCGAGGATCTGGCGGCGGCGAGCATCGAGGTGGTCCTGACTGACCCTGGGCACAGCGCGATCGTTCCAGCCAAAGACCCTCAGGTCCAATCCGTACGTACGGATTGGACTCCGCGCGCCCACCCGACCGGGGAAACCGGTGCTTCACCCGCCCGCCGCTGCGCCTGGTCCGCAGCCCACCACCAGCGCCGACTGCGACGGCGCGGCCAACAACGACCGGGTCTTCCCCCTCGACGTGAACCGGGCGCGGACCTGAGACCCGAACCGGGCGCGGACCTGAACTGAGCGCGAACACTCGCCCGTCAGGGTGCGACCGACCGGTTCGCCGGGTACCGTCATGCAGCGACTGATCACGGGGAGTGGTCGTTGTGACGCTGCGAGACGTTGTCGCCACCGAACCGGCCCCGGTCCGTCTGCGCTCCCGCGCCGCGGCCGAGGCCTATGTCGCGTCGATCTGCTTCAAACACGGTCCACCACGGCTGTTCGGCGTCGAACTCGAATGGACCGTGCACCACGCCACCGACCCGAGCCGGCCGCTGGAGGCCACCCACCTCGCCGCCGCGCTCGGACCACACGCACCACCCACGCTCAACCCGGACAGCCCGCACCGACCGCTGCCGAGCGGTTCCCCACTCACGGTGGAACCCGGCGGCCAGGTCGAGATCTCACCCCCACCGCGCGCCCACCTCGCCGAGCTGCTGCGCGCCACCGCCGAGGACATCGGCCACGTCACCGACCTGCTCCGCCCGGCCGGCCTGGTGCTGGGCGAGCGCGGGGCCGACGCCCACCGGCCGCCCCGCCGGCTGCTGCGGGTGCCCCGCTACGACGCCATGGAAGCCGCCTTCGACGCGCTCGGCCCGGACGGTCGGCTGATGATGTGCGCCACCGCCGGCCTGCAGGTCTGCGTGGACGCGGGTGAACGCGGCGGGTTCGCCCGGCGCTGGGCCGCGGTGCACGCGCTGGGCCCCGTGCTGGGCGCGCTGTTCGCGAACTCGCCGGGCATCGCCGGGCAGCGCGCCGACTGGGCCTCGGCCCGGCTGCGTGCCTGCTACGGCACTGACCCGGCGCGCAGCCGGCCGTGCGCGGTCACCGCCGACCCGGCGGCCGACTGGGCGCGCCGGGTGCTGGACACCCCGCTGCTGTTACGCCGCCGCCCCGGCGGTGACTGGCGGGTGCCGCGCGGGGTGAGCTTCGCCGACTGGCTGGCCGGCGCGCTGCCCGAGCCACCCACCACCGCCGACCTGGACTACCACCTGACCACGATGTTCCCGCCCGTCCGGCCGCACGGCTACCTGGAGATCCGCTACCTGGACACGCCGCGGCCGGGCCGGTGGGTGGCGCCGGTGGCGCTGCTGGTCGCCCTGCTCGGCACCGAGCAGCGGGTCGACCAGGTGCTGGCCGCCACCGAGCCGGTGGCCCGGCGGTGGCTGCACGCCGCCCGGTTCGGGCTGGCCGACCCGCCCCTGGCCAGGGCCGCCGCCGCCGTGGTCGAGCTGGGCTGTCAGGCGCTGCCCGAGACCGGTATCGGCGCCGCACTGGCCGAGTCCGTGGCCGAGGACCTCAACCGCACACTCGCCACTAGCACCCGATGAGGTGATCCGAGGTGACCAGTACTCACCCGATCCAGCAACTCGACACCGAGCGGCTGCGCCAGCACGTGGCCGACCAGCTGGTCCGCGCCCGGGAGCGCACCGCGCTGCTCACCGACGCGGTGGACGAGCACGACCTGGTGCGCCAGCACTCCCGGCTGATGTCGCCCCTGGTCTGGGACCTCGCCCACGTGGGCAGCCAGGAGGAGCTGTGGCTGGTCCGCGACGTGGGTGGACGCGAGCCGGTGCGCCAGGACATCGACGAACTCTACGACGCGTTCCGCCACGCCAGGGCCGACCGGCCGGCACTGCCCCTGCTCGGGCCGGCCGAGGCGCGCGGCTACGTGCGCCAGGTCCGGGACAAGGCACTGGACGTGCTCGCGGCCAGCGCCCTGTCCGGCCACCGGCTGGTCGACCACGGCTTCGCGTTCGGCATGATCGCCCAGCACGAGCAGCAGCACGACGAGACCATGCTGGCCACCCACCAGCTCCGGTCCGGGCCGCCCGTGCTGCACGCCCCGGACCCGCCGGCCGCCAGCGCCGGCCCGCTGCCGGCCGAGGTGCTGATCCCGGGCGGGGTGTTCACCATGGGCACCTCCACCGAGCCGTGGGCGCTGGACAACGAGCGGCCGGCGCACCAGGTGCACGTGCCCGCGTTCTTCCTGGACACCACACCGGTGACCAACGGGCGGTACCTGGAGTTCATCGACGCCGGCGGCTACGCCGAGCCGAGGTGGTGGAGCCAGGAGGGCTGGGCGCACCGCCAGCGCGCCGACCTGAGCGCGCCCCGGTTCTGGCGGCGGGACGGTTCGGGCTGGCTGCGCACCCGGTTCGGCGTGGTGGAGCCGGTGCCGCCGGACGAGCCCGTGGTGCACGTCTGCTACCACGAGGCCGAGGCGTACGCGCGGTGGGCGGGCCGGCGGCTGCCCACCGAGGCCGAGTGGGAGAAGGCCGCCCGCCACGACCCGGCCACCGGCCGGTCCCGCCGCTACCCCTGGGGGGACACCGACCCCGGGCCGGACCGGGCCAACCTCGGCCAGCGGCACCTGCGGCCGGCGCCGGTCGGCGCCTACCCGCGCGGCGCGTCGCCGCTGGGCGTGCACCAGCTCATCGGTGACGTGTGGGAGTGGACCAGCACCGACTTCCACGGCTACCCGGGCTTCTCGGTGTTCCCCTACCCGGAGTACTCCCAGGTGTTCTTCGGCGGCGAGTACAAGGTGCTGCGCGGCGGCTCGTTCGGCACCGACCAGGTGGCCTGCCGGGGGACGTTCCGCAACTGGGACTTCCCCATCCGCCGGCAGATCTTCGCCGGGTTCCGCACCGCCCGCGACGCCCGGCCCGAGGAGTTGGCCTAGCCGTGTGCCGCCACCTCGGTTACCTGGGCCCGCCCGTGCCCCTGGCCGACCTGCTGCTGAACCACCCGCACTCACTGGAACGCCAGTCCTGGGCGCCCGCGGACATGCGCGGCGGCGGCACCATCAACGCCGACGGCTTCGGCGTCGGCTGGTACGCGCCTGGCCAGCCGGAACCGGCCCGGTACCGGCGGACCGTGCCGATCTGGGCCGACGCCGACCTGCCCCGGCTGGCGCGGGTGATCTCCTCCGGCGCGGTGCTGGCCGCGGTGCGCTCCGGCACGATCGGCATGCCCGTGGTGGAGACCGCGTGCGCGCCGTTCACCGACGGCCCGTGGCTGTTCAGCCACAACGGGGTGGTGGCCGGCTGGCCCGACTCGCTGGCCGGGCTGGCCGCCACCCTGCCCGTCACCGAGCTGCTGAGCCTGGACGCGCCCACCGACTCGGCCCTGCTGTGGGCGCTGGCGCGGCACCGGCTGCGCCGGGGCGACCCACCCGGACAGGTGCTGGCCTGGCTGGTGGAGCGGGTGGCCGAGGACGCCCCGAACTCCCGGCTGAACCTGATGCTCACCGACGGGCACGTGCTGGCCGCCACCGCGTGGACGCACGCCCTGTCCGTGCTGCGCACCCCGGAGGCGGTGGTGGTCGCCTCCGAGCCGTGGGACGACGACCCCGGCTGGCGGGCCGTCGCCGAGGGGCACCTGGTGGTGGCCAGGGCGGGCACGGCCACCGGCGCAGCCACTGTGGACATCGTGCCGATCGGCGTCGACCACACCCAGCGGAGGACCGGATGAGCACACCAGAACCCGTGATCGAGATCCGGCAGCGCGCCGACCAGGTGGCCGCGCTGCTGCGCGCCGACGTCCACACCGGACTCACCAGTCGGCCGAAGTGGTTGCCGCCCAAGTGGTTCTACGACACCCGGGGCAGTGAGCTGTTCGACCAGATCACCGAGCTGCCCGAGTACTACCCGACCAGGGCGGAGCGCTCGGTGCTGGCCGCCGCGGCGGGGGTGATCGCGGCCCGGACCGGCGCGCACACCCTGGTGGAGCTGGGTTCCGGCTCCTCGGCCAAGACCAGGCTGCTGCTGGACGCGCTGCGCGCCGAGGGCACGCTGCGCTGGTTCGTCCCCCTGGACGTGTCCGCCTCGGCGCTGACCGCCTCGGCCGCCGCCATCACCGCCGACTACCCGGGCCTGGCCGTGCACGGGGTGGTGGGCGACTTCACCGAGCACCTCGGGGTGCTGCCCGGCGAGGGCACCCGGATGGTGGCCTTCCTGGGCGGCACCATCGGCAACCTGCTGCCCGACGAGCGGATCAAGTTCCTGCGCTCGGTCCGGGACGTGCTCGCGCCCGGCGAGTGGCTGCTGCTGGGCACCGACCTGGTCAAGGACCCGGGCGTGCTGGTGCGCGCCTACGACGACGCCCGGGGCGTCACCGCCGAGTTCAACCGCAACGTGCTCCGGGTGCTCAACCGGGAACTGGGCGCCACCTTCGAGGTGTCCGCGTTCCAGCACGTCGCGCTGTGGGACGCCGAGCGGGAGTGGATCGAGATGCGGTTGCGCGCCGAGCGGGACATGACGGTCCAGGTGCCCGACCTCGACCTGGTGGTGTCCTTCGACCAGGGGGAGGAGCTGCGCACCGAGATCTCGGCGAAGTTCCGCCGGGAGCGGGTGGCCGCCGAACTCGCCGAGGCCGGGTTCGGGCTGCGCCACTGGTGGACCGATGACCAGCGGCGGTTCGGCGTGTCCCTGGCCCGGGCCGGCGGTTGAGGGCGGCTGGCTGGGCGGCTCTGGTGGCTGAGCCTGGTCGGCTGAGCGCTGGTCGGTTGAGCGCTGGTCGGTTGAGCCTGGTCGGCTGATCGCTGGGCGGGAAAGCGTCGCCCTGGCGGATGCGGACACGCTGCGCGGCTGACAATCTACTTTACGTGACAATTAGGGCGACGAGGATGATGGCGGTGCTGCTGGCCACCGCGCTGACCGCCGGAACCGGCCTGACCGGCCACCCCGCCAGCGCGGCATCCGCCCAGCACGGCCCGGCCACCCCGGCGGCCGCCGAGCCGCTGACCTGGACGCGCTGTCCCGAGGACGTGCTCACCGGCGTTCCCGACGAGCAGCGCGCCCGGCTGAGCTGCGCCACGCTGCCGGTGCCGGTGGACCACGACGACCCGGGGCAGGGCACGATCGGGCTGGCCCTGATGCGCCGCGCCGCCGACGACCCGGCGCACCGCATCGGGTCGCTGGTGCTGAACCCGGGTGGGCCGGGCGGCAGCGGCCTGCGCACGCCCATCTCGGCCGAGGGGGTGCTGCGGCCGGAGGTGCTGGCCCGGTTCGACCTGGTCGGCTTCGACCCGCGCGGGGTGGCGCGCAGCGCGCCACTGCGCTGCTTCACCACGGCCGAGCAGGCCGACGCCGTGCTCGACCGGATGCTGACCGCCCCGCTGAGCTGGCCGGAGATCACCGGCACGGTCGCGGCCAGCCGGGAGTACACCGCGGCGTGCGCCGCCAACGCCGGAGCGCTGATCGCGCACATGACCACCCACGACGTGGCCCGCGACCTCGACCTGATCCGCCAGGCCGTGGGCGACGAGCGGCTGTCCTTCCTCGGCTTCTCCTACGGCACGCTGATCGGCGCCACCTACGCCAACCTCTACCCGGAGCGCACCAGGGCGCTCGTGCTGGACGGCAGCGTCGACCCGGCACTGCGCACCAGCGACGGCGTGACCTACGACCGGCAGCGGGCGCAGGGCTTCGAGATCGCCCTGGACGGCTTCCTCACCCGGTGCGCCCAGGCCGGCCCGGCCTGTGCGTTCAGCGAGGGCAGCCCGCGACAGCGGTTCGACCAGATCCGGGACCGGCTGCGGCGCGGGCCGGTCACCCTGCCCGACGGCAGCCAGATCAGCTTCGCCACCTTCACCGAGCAGGTGGGCGGCAACCTGTACTCGCCGGAGTCCTTCCTCCAGCTGGCCGGCGCCCTGCTCGACCTCTACCTGGTGATCTTCCCCGGCACCGCCACCAGCATGGCGGTGGCCCCGCACGCGGCCAGCCTGTTCACCACGGCCGTGCCCGGTGGCCTGCGCGACCAGCTGCCGCTGGCCGGCGGCGACGCGCCCTACACCGGTGACGACTCCTACTTCGGGGTGAACTGCCTGGACAAGCCGTTCCCCCGGGTGCCGGAGCTGTTCCCCGCGCTGGCCGACCGGTGGGAGCGCGAGTCACCGACCTTCGGCCGCGGCCAGGCGTTCGACCCGCTGCCCTGCGGGAGCTGGCCGGTCGCCCACCCCGACCGCTACCGGGGACCGTGGAACCGGCCGACCGCCACCCCCGTGCTGGTCATCGGCAACTACTACGACCCGGCCACCCGCTACGACTTCGCCCGCCGCATGGTTGCCGAACTGGGCTCGGCCCGGCTGGTCAGCGTGGACGCCTTCGGCCACACCATCCTCGGCGACAGCCAGTGCGTCGACCAGGCTGCCGCCCGCTACCTCACCGACCTGGTCGTGCCGGCCGAGGGACTGGTCTGCCAACCCGACCGACAGCCGTTCGAGTCGGTCACCGGGTGACAGCACAACGGGCCGTCCGTGACCGGACGGCCCGTTGTGTTTTCGGGCCCCGCCGGGGCGGGGCCCGTTGTGCTCACCCGCGCGGGCTCAGCTGCGCACCATCTTGCGCAGCACGTACTGCATGATGCCGCCGTTGCGGTAGTAGTCGGCCTCACCCGGGGTGTCGATGCGCACCACCGCGTCGAACTCGACGGTGCCGCCGTCCTCCTTGGTCGCGGTGACCTTGACGGTGCTCGGGGTCTCGCCGCTGTTCAGCGCGGTGATCCCGGCGATGGCGAAGGTCTCCGTGCCGGTCAGGCCCAGCGACGCCGCGGTCTGGCCCTCGGGGAACTGCAGCGGCAGCACGCCCATGCCGATCAGGTTGGACCGGTGGATGCGCTCGAAGGACTCGGCGATCACCGCGCGCACGCCCAGCAGGGCCGTGCCCTTGGCCGCCCAGTCGCGGGACGAACCCGAGCCGTACTCCTTGCCGGCCAGCACCACCAGCGGCACGCCCGCCTCGGCGTAGGCCACGGACGCGTCGTAGATGGTGGTCTGCTCGCCGCCGGCCAGGAAGTTGCGGGTGTAGCCACCCTGCACGCCGTCCAGCAGCAGGTTGCGCAGCCGGATGTTGGCGAAGGTGCCGCGGATCATCACCTCGTGGTTGCCGCGCCGCGAGCCGTAGGAGTTGAAGTCCTTGCGCTCAACCCCGTGCTCGGTCAGGTACTTGCCGGCGGGCGAGTCGACCTTGATGGCACCGGCCGGGGAGATGTGGTCGGTGGTCACCGAGTCGCCGAGCAGCGCGAGCACCCGGGCACCGGCGATGTCGGTCACCGGGGCCGGCTCCTGCTGCATGCCCTCGAAGTACGGGGGCTTGCGCACGTAGGTGGAGTCCTCGGCCCACTCGAAGGTCTTGCCGGTGGGCGTGGGCAGCGACTGCCAGCGCTGGTCGCCGGCGAACACGTCGGCGTAGTCCTTGCTGAACATCTCCGAGGAGATCGACGAGGCGATCACGTCCTGGATCTCCTGCGGCGACGGCCAGATGTCGGACAGGTAGACCGGCTGGCCGTTGGGGTCGGTGCCCAGCGGCTCGCTGACCAGGTCCCGGTCCATCGAGCCGGCCAGCGCGTACGCCACCACCAGCGGCGGGCTGGCCAGGTAGTTCATCTTGACGTCCGGGTTGATCCGGCCCTCGAAGTTGCGGTTGCCGGACAGCACCGAGACCACGGCCAGGTCGTTCTCCTGCACCGCGGCCGAGATCTCCTCCTGCAGCGGACCGGAGTTGCCGATGCAGGTGGTGCAGCCGTAGCCGACCAGGTGGAAGCCGAGCTTCTCCAGGTAGGGCAGCAGGCCGGCGCGCTCGTAGTAGTCCATGACCACCTTGGAGCCGGGCGCCAGCGTGGTCTTCACCCAGGGCTTGCGCTCCAGACCGCGCTCCACGGCCTTCTTGGCCAGCAGCGCGGCGCCGATCATCACCGACGGGTTGGACGTGTTGGTGCAGGAGGTGATCGCCGCGATCGCCACCGCGCCGTGGTCCAGCTCGAAGGTGTTGCCGTCCACGGTGACCCGGGTCGGCCGGCTCGGCCGGCCCTCGCCGCCCTGCGCGGCCGAGTTGACCACCGCGGGCTTGCCGGCGCCGTTGTCGTCGTGGCCGTAGGCGGGCGCGTCACTGGCCGGGAAGGACTCGGCGGAGGCCTCGTCCACCGGGGAGCCGGTGGTGGACTGCTCGACGTGGTCGGTGACGTAGTCGCCAAGGGCGGCGCGGAACGCCTGCTTGGCCGAGGCCAGCTCGATGCGGTCCTGCGGGCGCTTGGGGCCGGCGATCGACGGGACCACGGTGGCCAGGTCCAGCTCCAGGTGCTCGGAGTAGGCCGGCTCAGCCTCGGGGTCGTGCCACAGGCCCTGCTCCTTGGCGTAGGCCTCGACCAGGGCCAGCTGCTCGGCGGAGCGGCCGGTCAGCTTCAGGTAGTCGATGGTCTCCTGGTCGATCGGGAAGATCGCGCAGGTCGAGCCGAACTCCGGGCTCATGTTGCCGATGGTGGCCCGGTTGGCCAGCGGCACGGCACCCACGCCCGAGCCGTAGAACTCGACGAACTTGCCGACCACGCCGTGCTTGCGCAGCATCTCGGTGATGGTCAGCACCAGGTCGGTGGCGGTGGCGCCGGCGGGCAGCTCGCCGTGCAGCTTGAAGCCGACGACCCGGGGGATCAGCATGGACACCGGCTGGCCGAGCATGGCCGCCTCGGCCTCGATGCCGCCGACGCCCCAGCCGAGCACGCCGATGCCGTTGACCATGGTGGTGTGGCTGTCCGTGCCCACCAGCGTGTCCGGGTAGGCCTGGCCGCCCCTGGTCATCACCACGCGGGCCAGGTGCTCGATGTTCACCTGGTGCACGATGCCGGTGCCCGGCGGGACCACCTTGAACTCGTCGAAGGCGCTCTGGCCCCAGCGCAGGAACTGGTAGCGCTCCTTGTTGCGCTCGTACTCCAGGTCCACGTTGAGTTCGAACGCGTCCGGCCGGCCGAAGATGTCGGCGATCACCGAGTGGTCGATCACCAGCTCGGCCGGGGCCAGCGGGTTCACCTTGGCCGGGTCGCCGCCCAGCTGGGTGACGGCCTCGCGCATGGTCGCCAGGTCCACCACGCACGGCACGCCGGTGAAGTCCTGCATCACCACCCGGGCGGGGGTGAACTGGATCTCGGTGGCTGGCTGGGCGCTGGGGTCCCAGTTGGCGAGCGCGGTGATGTGGTCGGCGGTGATGTTCGCGCCGTCCTCGGTGCGCAGCAGGTTTTCCAGCAGGATCTTCAGGCTGTACGGCAGGCGCTCGGCACCCTTGACCGCGTTGAGGCGGAACACCTCGTAGGAGGCGTCACCCACTGTCAACGTGGACCGGGCGCCGAAGCTGTCCTTGCTCGCTGGTGCAGTCACGTCCAACTCCATGTAGCGACGGCGTCGTCCCTGGCTCTCGGCTGGCTCTCACCAGCCGATCCGCGCAAGTCAGTCAGTTCGGTTCGGGAAGGGCCGCGTGGCAACCCCACTGGCCGAGTCTCGCGCACTCGCGCCCGGTGCGCAGACAGGGCCCTCTGCCCTAAACAGTACGCGTGTCCTATATATGGGTTCAAGCGACCTTGGATCACATCATGAGAAGGATCGACCAGCATCTGGGAGGAGCTGGCTGTGGCCGGTCACCGGACACCCGTGCCCGGCGAGCACACCGGCTCCGGAACGGGCCGTGACTCAGCGCGCCGCGGCCACCTCGCACCGCCGGTCCGCCGCCCGGCCGCGCCGGACCAGCGACAGCACGGCGGCCAGCCCGACCAGCCCGGCCAGCGCGTAGGAGTTGCCGACCACCGACTCAAGCGGGGTCCAGGCCAGCTCGGCGTGGCCGCCACCCGGCACCAGCCACCAGCACCAGCCGGTGAACACCACGCCCAGCGCGGCCAGCGCCAGCACCGGCGGCCAGCGCCGCGCCACCGGAGCCGCGGCCAGCAGTGGGCGGGCCAGCAGTGGGCGGGCCAGCCAACACCCGAGCGGCACCACCCACACCCAGTGGTGGGTCCAGGAGACCGGGCTGACCAGCAGGCCGCAGCCCGCGGTGACCAGCAGCGCGGCCAGCGGATCCAGCGGCGCCGCCGCCCGCCACCGCCCGGACACCACCAGCGCGCCCACGGCCAGCACCCCCACACCCAGCGCCCCGGACAGCACCAGCGCCCAGTCCGCCCCGCCGGCCAACCGGTGCACCAGCCCGTTGAGCGACTGGTTGCCCCAGTACGCGTTGTCGCCCGGCCGGCTCGGGTCGAGCACCACCACCGTCCAGTACCGCAGCGAATCCCCCGGCAGCAGCACCCCGCCCACCGCGTGGCACAGGCCGAAGGCGGCCAGGGCCCGGCCGGCGTCCGCGCGTCGCCCGGTCAACCACAGGTGCCCGACGAAGACCAGCGGGGTGAGCTTGACCGCGGCGGCCAGCCCGGTCAGCAGCCCGGCGCCCCGACTGCCCCGCAGGACCAGCACATCCACCACGACCAGGGCCAGCAGCACCAGGTTGACCTGCCCGAAACCCAGCGTGCGCCACACCGGCTCGGCGGCCAGCCCGGCGCCGACCACCACTGCCCACCCCCACCAGCGCAGCCGGTGGCCGGCCGGACCCAGCGCCACCCGGACGACGGTGCCCAGCGCCAGCAGCGAGAACACGCCGAGCAGCCCCCACACCAGCGGACCGGGCAGCACCGCGAACGGACCGAACAGCAGGGCCGCCACCGGCGGGTAGGTGAACAGCAGCCCGCCGGTCGCCTCGGGCAGCGGCCCGTACAGCGGCTCGCCCCGCCACATCGCCAGCGCGCCGGCCCGGTAGACGGAACTGTCCGTGCCCACGGCCACGCCGCCGACCCAGTACACCAGCGCCAGCACCGCGACCCCCGCGGCCAGCGCCAGCACAGCACCGGGCGGCCGGAGCGCGGCCGGCGGCCCCTGGCGGGTGGCCGGGCGGGACAAGGTCGGTGACAACCACGGCATGGGTCTGCGTTCCTCGCGCTCATCAGCGGAAACCAACTCCGGAGGTGTCCGGTGTGGACACGCGATGACGCTAGGAATTCCCGGGTCCGACCACGTCGTGCCGAGGTGGTGTCTTCACCTGCTCCCCGGGTAGCACCCACGCCGCCGTGCTACCCGGGTACTACGCGGCCGGGCTACTCGCCGGGCACGACCAGCCCGGCCTCGTAGGCGAGCACCACGGCCTGGGCGCGGTCGCGCAGCCCCAGCTTGGTGAGCACCCGGCTGACGTGGGTCTTGGCGGTCTGCTCGGCGATCACCAGCACCGCGGCGATCTCCGCGTTGGACAGGCCCCTGGCCACCAGCCGCAGCACCTCGCGCTCCCGCGGCGTGAGCTGGGCCAGCCCGTGGTGGTCGGGGCGGTGGGGCAGCCGGTCGGCGAACTCGGCGATCAGCCGGCGGGTCACCGACGGCGCGAACAGCGCGTTGCCCGCGGCCACCAGGCGCACCGCGTTGACCAGGTCGGCCAGGGGCGAGTCCTTGAGCAGGAACCCGCTGGCGCCCGCGCGCAGCGCCCGGTACACGTAGTCGTCCAGGTCGAAGGTGGTCAGCACGAGCACCCGGGGCGCGTGGTTCCCCGTGGCCGCGGTCAGGATCCGCTGGGTGGCCGTCAACCCGTCCAGCACCGGCATGCGCACGTCCATCAACACGACGTCGGGCCGCAGCCGACCGGCCGCCTCGACCGCCTCCGCCCCGGTGCTGGCCTCACCGACCACCTCGATGTCGGGTTGCGCGGCCAGCACCGCGCGGAAGCTCTCCCGAACCATGGTCTGGTCGTCCACGATCAACACGGTGGTGCTGATGTCCCTACCCGCCTTCACTGCCGCTGTCGACTGGCTCAGCGTCGAATTGTGCCGGGACGGCCAGGGGCAGGCTCGCCTGCACGGTGAACCCGCCCTCGGGCGTGGGGCCGCCGGTGCCGAGCGTGCCGCCGAGCATGCTGACCCGTTCCCGCATGCCGATCAGGCCGTGCCCCGGCCGGTCCTGGCCGGGTGCGGCCGGGGCCGGTGGCTGGGTTGGGGGCCCGTTGCGCACCCTGATCAGCAGCTCGCCCCGGTGCACGCGCAGTTCCACGTGGACGGTGGCGCCCGGCGCGTGCTTGACCGCGTTGCTCAACGCCTCCTGCACGATCCGGTAGGTGGTCAGGCCGACGGCGGTGGGCAGCGGCGTCCGTCCCAAGTGGATGGCCGTGGTGATCGGCGTGCCGGCGGCGCGCAGCCGGTGGACGAGTTCCTCGACCTGGGCCACTCCGGGCTGGGGCGCGGTGTCCACCGCCTCGCCCTCGGCGCGCAGCACCCCGAGCAGCCGCCGCATCTCGCCGAGCCCTTCCCTGGCCAGCTCGTTGAGTTCGACGAACTCGGCGCGCACCGGCGCGGACAGCCCGGGCAGCCGGTAGGGCGCGGAGTCCGCGCGCAGCGCCAGCACGGTCATGTGGTGGGCGACCACGTCGTGCAGCTCCCTGGCGATGCGGGCGCGCTCCTCCAACACGGCCCGGCGGGTGCCCTCCGCAGCGCTGATCCTGGCCTGCTCCCGACGACTGGCCAGGGCCACGCGCCGCAGTCGCACGGTGTTGCCGGCCAACATCACCACGCTGACCAGCAGCTCGCCCGGGGTGCGCACCGGCCAGTAGGCCCACGCGTGCACGATGGCGACGCTGAGCAGCCACACCCACACCTGAACCGACAAGCCGTGCCGGAGCGACACCAGGAAGACGACCGCGACCGCGGTCGCGATCAGACCGGGGGACCACGGTGGCACCCCGTCCCACGGGAAGCGGGGCACGATCAGCGGGGTGGTCAACCCCAGCACGGCGACCACCCGCCAGGCGAGCAGGGGACTGCGCCAGGCGAGCAGCACCGGCACCCCGCCCAGCACCGCGAACACCCAGGCGGCCGTGTGGCCGGTGCGGGACATGGCCGGGAACAGCGACCACACCGAGGCGGCGGTGAGCCCGGCGGATTCGGGGAAGTGGTCGATGCGGGAGAGGGTGGGTACCAGCGACCACACGACGACCACCACGGCCGCCGCCAGCACCACCGTGCGCACCGCCCATGACGGGCGCAGCAAGCCGACCAGCACCAGGAGCCCGGCCAGACCGACCGTGGCCGTGGCGTCCGGCGCGAAGGGCGGGTAGGCGCTGAACGCGGGCAGCAGGGCGCCGAAGGTGGCCACGGCGGTCGCCAGCACGAGTGCGCTCGGTGGCAGCCAGGAGGGCTGGCCCCGCGGTGCTCGCGCTGGCGATGACCCCGTCACCAGGACGAACAACAGGCTTTTCGGGACGAGAACCAACCAGTGCCACACCCGCGCGGGCCAGCTCGACCGTTCGTTGCCCCCGCCCACGACCGCACAGTCTAGGAACACGGGAGAAGCGCCACGGGAAACGCGACGGCCCGCCGCACCGGGGTGGGTGCGGCGGGCCGTGGAGCGGGTTCGGGCCGGTCGGCTCAGCTGCCGGCCTTGAGCAGCTCCTCGATGTCCTGCGGCTGCAGGCTGCGCAGCAGGCTCAGGTACAGCTCGGCCACGCTGCGGAACGGGCTGACGTACCACTTGCCGTCCACCTCGGTGGCGACCACGCCGATGCCGTCCTTGAGCAGGCCGCCCAGCAGCCGGCCGATCGCGTCGGTGGCCGCGGCCGGGATCTCGTCACCGACCTCCTCGGAGAGCAGGCCGGTGAGCTGGTCGGCGCACAGCCGCTGGGACTGGCCCTGGGCGGACAGGTCGTAGCAGTCGCCGTCCCGGTTGATCTCCACCTGCTCGCCGTCGGCCTCGACGGTCAGCTTCTTGATGGTGACCTGGGTGCCGCCGGCCACGCTCTTGGCGTCGGTCTCCAGCGAGGTCACCTTGACGCCGCTCGGCCGCTGGCTGCCGGCCTCCTGGAGCAGCGCAGGGCCGAGGTCGTGCAGCACGGCCATCTCGTCGGGCGGCAGCAGCCCGATCGCCTTGCTGAAGTCGGAGTCCAACAGCGCCTCGGCGAACTGCTTGGCGGCGTCCTGGGCGGAGCCGGCGCCCTGGGCCGGGATCGACTCCTTGGGCCAGTCCATCTTCTCCGAGCGCAGGCCGTAGTCGGCGAGCGTGTAGAACAGGCTCGGGTACCACTCGTCGTCGACCTTGATGCTGGCGATGCGCAGCGGCTCGCCGGCCTCCTTGACCCGCTCGGCGATGTCGATGGTCTCGGTGTCCGAGCCGGTCGCCTCCTCACCCACGGCGTCCAGCACCTTCTCGCTGAGCGGGCTGTTCTTGGCGTCCGTGGTGATGGTGATCTTGCCCTCGGTCAGCTTGCTGATGGCGAGGTGGTCGTTGACCTTCTCCTCGGCGCCCTGGTCGAACTTGAGGTTCTCCACCTTGAACTGGGCACCGGTGATCTTGTTCGGGTCGGCGTCCGGCTTGAGCACCTCCAGCCGCTTCATCTCGTTGACCGCGGTCTCCAGGTAGTCCTGGCTCAGCTTGGCCTCGGCCGGGGCGAGGCTGTTCGCCACGCCGATCATGTCGCCGCTGCCCAGCGCGTTGACCAGGTTGGTGGCCGCGGCCTCGGGGGTCTCCGCGCCGGCCGCCACCGACGAGCCGCGCAACGCCCACACCGTGGCCACGGTGCCGCCGGCCAGGGCCAGCACCGCGACGATCGAGGTGATGACCAGCCCGGTGCGCTTCTTCTTCGGCGGCTGGCCGTCGCCGGCCGGGTAGCCGTAGGGCTGCTCACCGCCGAACTGGCCACCGCCGAACTGGCCGGTGGGGAACTGGCCGGTGGGCGGCTGCTGGCCGCCGGGGAACTGGCCGCCAGGGCCCTGCTGGGCACCGCCGAACTGGCCGCCGGCCTGGGGGTTCCCGCCCCACCCCGGCTGGCCGGGCGCGCCACCCTGGCCCTGCTGCCAGCCCGGCTGGGCCGGCTGCTGACCGGTGTGGGGCCCCGGGTGCCCCTGGGGAAACTGCTGCGGGTTCTGCGGCGACCACTCGCCACCCCCGGAGCCTGGATACGTCACTGCTGCGCCCCTCCTGGATTCCTGCCTGCACTGCGGGTCGTGGCGGTGAGCACGGCGACCGCGCCCACGACGGCCAACACGGCACCGCAGAGGGTGACGACCGGGCCGGCCACGGTGATGCCGATCAGCGCACCCTCATCGCCGCCTTGGACGGCGGCAACCCCCGCGGTGGTTCCCGTTATCGTGCCAAACAACACCACCAGCCCGGCGGCGGTCCGGCGGAGACCGAGTGTGAACAGCACGACACACAGCACCGCGAAGGGCGCGATGCCGATCCACGCCGTCAGCAGCGCCCCCACCCCCGCGTTGAGGTTGGTCAGGCCCCGGACACTGCCGATCGCCTGATAACTGTCCCTGAGCACTGACCCCGACCGGAGCCACGGCAGAAAGGTGCCCACCACGACGAGGAGCAACCCGGCCGCGCCAGACCCCGTGCCAATCCATGCCACGACCGAACGCACGGGCTACATGCTGTCAGGTCCGCTCAACGGGGTATTAGCCCGGATCGTTCTTGATGCCCCGAATGCGTGCATAGTGGCGCCACTCTGGGTGCTCGTGTCACCGTGATGAGGTGGAACCAGGCGACACGGGTGGGGCAGACCACTCCCTCACCAGCAGTGCCCGGACCCCGGCCGGCGATGCCTTCGCCGCCGCCGTCGAGCTGTTCGCGTCCGCGCGGCGGATCACCGTGCTGACCGGCGCCGGCGTGTCCACCGGCTCGGGCATCCCCGACTTCCGCGGGCCGGACGGGGTGTGGACCACCGACCCGGGGGCGCAGCGCCTGGTCACCCTGGCCGACTACGTGGCCGACCCCGAGGTGCGCCGGGCGGCGTGGCTGTCCAGGGCGGCCAACCCGGCCTGGCACGCCCGGCCCAACCCCGCCCACCACGCCCTGGTGGACCTGGAGCGGACCGGCCGACTGCGCGGCCTGCTCACCCAGAACATCGACGGGCTGCACCAGCGCGCCGGGTCCGACCCGGACTCCGTGGTGGAGCTGCACGGGTCGCTGTTCGGCACGGTGTGCCTGGACTGCGGGGCGCGGGGCCGGATGCGCGAGGCCCTGGACCGGGTGGCCCAGGGCGAGGCCGACCCGCCCTGCCGGCACTGCGGCGGCATCCTCAAGTCGACCACCGTGTTCTTCGGCGAGGCACTGGCCCCCGAGGTGCTGCGCCGGGCCCGCACCGCGGCCCTGGACTGCGAGCTGCTGGTGGCCGCGGGCACCTCGCTGACCGTGCAGCCCGCCGCCGGCCTGCTCGACCTGGCCGCCCGCGCCGGCGCGGCCGTGCTGGTCTGCAACGCCGAGCCCACCCCCTACGACCAGGCCGCGGACGCGGTGCTGCGCGGGCCCGTGGGCGAGCTGCTGCCCCGCCTGGTCGCGGCGGCGCCCAGCGGATCGGCCGGGCGGCGGCGGGCGGTGTCGACGTGGGGAGATCCCAGCACCTGGCCGTGACGGATGTGGCCCACCTCACTTAGGGTCGGGGCGTTGCCGTGCTCGTCCCGCCCACGGAGGTGCATCGATGAGGGTGCCGCTGACCGTCGCCGACTTCCTCGACCGCGCGACCGCGGCGTTCGCCGCCACCCCGGCGGTGATCGACGAACCCGACCAACCCGCGGCCGTGGTGCCCACCACCACCTACGGCGCGCTGGCCGACCGGGTGCGCGCCTGGCAGGCCGGGCTGGACGCGCTGGGGGTCGGCGCGGGCGAGCGGGTGGCCGTGGTCAGCCACAACTCGGCCCGGCTGCTGGAGCTGCTGCACGCGGTGCCGGCCAGCGGGCGGATCTGCGTGCCGGTGAACTTCCGGCTCAAACCCGACGAGGTCGACTACATCGTCGGGCACAGCGGGGCGTCGGTGCTGCTGGTCGACCCGGAGCTGGACGCGCCGCTGGCCGGGGTGTCCGCCGCGCACCGGTTCGTGCTCGGCGAGCAGACCGAGACCGAGCTGATGCGCTTCGACACCGAGCCGGCACCCTGGTCGGCGCCGGACGAGGACGCCGTGGCCACCATCAACTACACCTCGGGCACGACCGCCCGGCCCAAGGGCGTGGAGCTGACCCACCGCAACATCTGGATCAACGCGGTCACCTTCGCCATGCACGTGCGCGCCTGGGAGGGCGACGTGTACCTGCACACGCTGCCGATGTTCCACTGCAACGGCTGGGGCATGCCGTTCGGCCTGGCCGGCCTGGGCGTGCCGCAGGTGGTGCTGCGCAAGGTGGACGGCGCCGAGATCCTGCGCCGGGTGGACCGGCACGGGGTGACCCTGATGTGCGGGGCGCCGGCGGTGTGGAACGCGGTGCTCGACGCGGCCCAGGACTGGTCGGGCGAGATCCCCGGCCGGGACCGGGTGCGCGTGGTCTGCGCCGGCGCGCCGCCGCCCACCAGGATGATCGCCCGCGTCGAGGAGGAGCTGGGCTGGGAGTTCCAGCAGATCTACGGGCTGACCGAGACCGCGCCGCTGCTCACCCACAACCGCACCCGCCCGGCCGACGCCGGCCTGCCGGCCGAGGAGCGGGCCCGCCGGCTGGGCCGGGCCGGTGCCCCGGCGCTGGGCGTCCGGCTGCGCGTGTCCGCCTCCGGCGAGGTGCTGGCCAGGTCCAACGTGGTGACCCGGGGGTACTGGGACAACGAGCGGGCCACCGACGAGGCCATCGAGGACGGCTGGTTCCACACCGGTGACGGCGGCTACCTCGACGACGACGGCCACCTGCACATCACCGACCGCAAGAAGGACGTGATCATCACCGGTGGGGAGAACGTGTCCTCGATCGAGGTGGAGGACTGCGTGTTCAGCCACCCGGCGGTCGCCGAGGTCGCGGTGATCGGGGTGCCCGACCAGAAGTGGGGCGAGACGATCAAGGCGCTGGTGGTGCTCGCCGAGGGGCAGCAGGCCAGCGAGGCCGACATCATCGCGCACTGCAAGCGGCGGATGGCCGGCTACAAGGCACCCACCTCGGTGGAGTTCCGCGACGCGATCCCGCGCACGGCCACCGGCAAGATCCAGAAGTTCAAGCTCCGCGAGCCGTACTGGCTGGGGCGCGAGCGCGAGGTCAACTGAGGCGGCCGCACCGCCGGTGGACTGCCCGAGGCACCTCGCCCGGGTGGTCCACCGCCGCCAAAGCGCTACCCAGCGTGTGTTTTACCCGGCAGGTGGCCACTCACCGTGCTCAAATGTGCCCGCAGTTGCCAAAGATGCTCTTGTGGCGCGTGGGAAACCGCGCGACACCGACCCGTCACACCGGGCAGCGGCAGCCCGGGTAGGAGGTGAGCGTGTCCGCACCGCGGAAGATCGCCCGCTTGTGGGGCGCTGGTGTGTTGTCGGCCACCCTGTTGGCCAGCTCGGCCGGTCACGTCGACGCCGTCCCGCCGGCGCCCAGCGCGCCGGACGAGGCCGAACTGGCCGCCGGCCGGGCCGACGTGGCAGCCAAGACGGCCAGGGTCGGCGAGCTGACCAGCCAGCTCGCCGAGGCCGAGACCAAACTGCGGGAACTCGACAACCAGGTCGCACTCGCCATGGAGAACGCCAACAAGGCCGTGGTCGACCTGCAGACCGCCCAGGACCGGGCCGTCGCGGCCCAGCGGGCCGCCGACGCGGCCCGAGTCGAGGCGGAGCTGGCCGCCAGGGCCGTGGAGGACAGCCGCCGCCGGCTCGACCGGTTCGCCGCCGCCAGCTTCCGGCAGGGCAGCCTGGTCGGATCGCTGTCGGCCTACCTGGACGCGCGGGGCCCGGTCGAGCTGCTGGCCAGGGCCCAGCTGCTGGACGCGGTCAGCGAGTCCGAACTCAGCCACCTGGACCAGGTGCGGCGGGCCCAGGTGGACAAGGCCGCCAAGGACACCATGGCGCGTCAGGCCGCCGCTACCGCCTCGGCCGAGAAGGCCCGGGCGGACCAGGCAAAACAACAGGCCGACACGGCCGTGGCCGAGGCGGTGCGGGCCCAGCGCGGCCAGGCCGCCCGCACCGCCGAACTGGAGGCCGTCCGCGCCGACATCGAGCGGCAGCTCGCCGTGGCCAGGGGCCGGGTGAACGGACTGGAGGCGCAGCGCAAGCGCTACGAGGACTGGGTCGCCCAGCAGCGGCGCGAGGAGTCCGAGGCGTCCCGCCGCGCCAGGCAGGTCGCGCCCGGCGATGTGCCGGCGACCGTGCGCACCGTGATCAACCGGGCGCTGTCCCAGGTGGGCGTGCCCTACGCGTGGGGCGGCGGCAACCGGTTCGGCCCGACCAGGGGCATCCGGGACGGCGGTGTGGCCGACCGGTACGGCGACTACGCCAAGGTGGGTTTTGACTGCTCGGGGCTGATGGTCTACGCGTTCGCCGGCGCGGGCGTGACCCTGCCCCGCTACAGCGGATACCAGTACAACGCCGGGCGCCGGGTGCCGCTGTCCCGGATGGTCCCCGGCGACATGCTGTTCTGGGGCGCCGGCGGTGGCCAGCACGTGGCCCTGTTCCTCGGCGGCGGCATGATGGTCGAGGCCCCCTACTCCGGCTCGGCCGTGCGCGTCGCGCCGATCCGCTACGCCGGACTGATGCCCTACGCCGTCCGCGTGATCTGACGCAGTGCGCCGTGCCGGTGTGACCGGCTGTCCACCGACGGCGATGATGGGGCGGTGGCAGGCAGCGACACCACCCACCCGGACCACCTCGCCGCCGTGCTGCTGGCCGGTGGCCGGGCGAGCCGGCTGGGCGGGGTGGACAAGGCCGGTCTGACCGTGGCCGGACGCACCCTGCTGGCGCACGCCCTGACCGCGCTGCGCGGCGCCGATCCCGTGGTCGTGGTCGGGCCGCGCCGCCCGGTGCCCGCCGGTGGCCCCGCCCGGCTGGTGTGGACCAGGGAGGACCCGCCGGGCGGCGGGCCGGTGGCCGGGCTGGCCGAGGGGCTGCGCCAGGTGCCGGAGCGGGCGCGCCTGGTCGCGCTGCTGGCCGTGGACCAGCCCGGGGTGGGCGCGGCGACGCTGCGCCGGCTGGCCGCCGCGCTGGCCGCGACCCCGGGTGCGGCGGGCGCGGTGCTGGTGGACGACACCGACCGGCGGCAGTGGCTGGCCGGGGTGTGGCTGGCCGGCGCGCTGCGCGCGGCCGTGCCCGCCGACCCGGCCGGCACGGCGCTGCGGGCCGTGCTCGGCCCGCTGGAGCCGGTGCCGGTGCCGGCGCTGCCCGGCGAGGCCCAGGACGTGGACACCCCGGCGGACCTGGAGCGGCTGCGGCGCCTGCGGGGCTGAGCCGCCCGGCCCCGGCGGAGTGGGCTGGTCAGCCCCGCCGCGCGCGGCGATCTTCACAGCCGTCACACTGGCCATCGGGTTCCCTTCCCCTGGGAAGGCGTGCGCCCACGCACCCAGCACCATCCCGCGCTGGCCGCGTCCCGCGACCGGCGTCCGCCCGAGGAGGTTCATCAGTGACCGAGCCCGGCCCGGCCGAGGCCACGGGGACCAGCACCGCGCACAGCCCGCAGCCCCCGAGCACTCCCGCCCGCGACGCCCAGCTGCTCGAACGCACCGTGTTCGAGGTCAAGCGGGTCATCGTCGGCCAGGACCGGTTGGTCGAGCGGATGCTGGTCGGCCTGCTGGCCAAGGGGCACCTGCTGCTGGAAGGCGTGCCCGGCGTGGCCAAGACGCTCGCGGTGGAGACCTTCGCCAAGGTGGTCGGCGGCTCGTTCTCCCGGGTGCAGTTCACCCCCGACCTGGTGCCGGCCGACATCCTCGGCACCCGGATCTACCGGCAGGCGAGCGAGTCCTTCGACGTGGAACTCGGGCCGGTGGTCGCCAACTTCGTGCTGGCCGACGAGATCAACCGGGCACCGGCCAAGGTGCAGTCGGCCATGCTGGAGGTGATGGCCGAGCGGCACGTCTCCATCGGCGGCCAGACCTTCCCGATGCCCTCGCCGTTCCTGGTGCTGGCCACCCAGAACCCGATCGAGAACGAGGGCGTGTACCCGCTGCCCGAGGCACAGCGCGACCGGTTCCTGTTCAAGATCGTCGTGGAGTACCCCTCCGCCGAGGAGGAGCGCGAGATCATCTACCGGATGGGGGTGGCCGCGCCCGAACCGAACCAGGTGCTCAGCCCGGAGGAACTCACCCGGCTGCAGGGCGTGGCCTCCCGGGTGTTCGTGCACCACGCCCTGGTCGACTACGTGGTGCGGCTGGTGCTGGCCACCCGCGCGCCCGGCGAGCACGGACTGTCCGATGTGGCCGGTTGGGTCGCCTACGGCGCCTCGCCCCGCGCCAGCCTGGGCATCGTCGCGTCCGCCCGGGCGCTCGCCCTGGTCCGGGGCCGCGACTACGTGCTGCCCCAGGACGTGGTCGACGTGGTGCCCGACGTGCTGCGCCACCGCCTGGTGCTGTCCTACGACGCGCTGGCCGACGGCGTGCCCATCGACCACATCGTCACCCGGGTGCTGCAGACCGTGCCGCTGCCGCAGGTCTCGGCGCGCCCGCAGACCGGCGGAGCACCGGTGGCCGGGGGACCGGCGGCGCCAGCCGGGACGGCCGGCCGGCCATGAGCCGCGAGAAGTCCGGGGAACGCCCGGCGTGGGCACCACCGGCGCTGCACGGCACCCGCATGCAGGCGGCGCTGCGCACCCTGGAGCTGGAGGTCCGGCGCCGGTTGGACGGGCTGTTGCAGGGCAACCACCTCGGCCTGGTGCCCGGTCCCGGCTCGGAGCCCGGGGAGGCCCGGCCCTACCAGCCCGGCGACGACGTGCGGCGGATGGACTGGGCGGTGACCGCGCGCACCACCGTGCCGCACATCCGGGAGACCGTGGCCGACCGGGAGCTGGAGACCTGGCTGGTGGTGGACCTGTCGCCGAGCCTGGACTTCGGCACCGCCGCCTGTGAGAAGCGTGACCTCGCCGTGGCCGCCGCCGCGGCCGTGGCCCACCTGACCCGGGGTGGCGGCAACCGGATCGGCGCGCTGATCGCCACCGGCGAGCAGCAGGTGCGCATCCCCGCCCGGGGCGGGCTGGCCCACGCCCGCTCCCTGGTCCGGCGGATCGCCGAGACGCCGAGGGCGCCCGAGGGCACCCGGGGCGACCTGGCCACGGCGCTGGAGCAGCTGCGCCGGCCGCCTCGGCGGCGCGGCCTGGCCGTGGTGATCTCCGACTTCCTCGGACCGATGGACTGGCTGCGGCCGCTGCGGTCGCTGTCCGGCCGGCACGACCTGGTCGCGGTCGAGGTCGTCGACCCCAGGGACGTGGACCTGCCCGAGGTCGGCACCGTGGTGCTGGCCGACCCGGAGAGCGGCCAGCAGCGCGAGGTGCACGCGTCCCCGCTGCTGCGCAGGGAGTTCGCCGCGGCCGCCGCCGAGCACCGGGCGGGCGTGGCCGCCGGCCTGCGTCGCTCCGGCGCCGGCCACCTGGTGCTGCGCACCGACTCGGACTGGATCGCCGACGTGGTCCGGTTCGTGGTGGCCCGCAAACGACGTTGGTCTGGAGGAGTGGCCTGATGTTCGGGCTGAGTCTGCAGGGCTTCACCGCTCCGTGGTGGTTCCTGCTGCTCGTGGTGGTGGCCGCGCTGCTGGCCGGCTACGTGGTGGTGCAGCGGGTGCGCCGCAGGCGGACCCTGCGCTTCACCAACCTCGAACTGCTCGACAAGGTCGCGCCGCGCCGGCAGGGCTGGCCCCGGCACGTGCCCACGGCCCTGCTGCTGGTGGGGTTCGCGCTGCTGACCGTGGCCCTGGCCGGGCCGACCGCCGAGCAGAAGGTGCCGCGCAACCGGGCGACCGTGATGCTGGTGGTGGACACCTCGCTGTCCATGGAGGCCACCGACGTGCAGCCGAACCGGCTCAAGGCGGCCCAGGCCGCGGCCAAGTCCTTCACCGAGGGCCTCACCCCGGGCATCAACCTCGGCCTGATCTCCTTCGCCGGGTCGGCCACCGTGCTGGTCGCGCCCACCACCGACCGGAGCAGCGTCGGCAAGGCCATCGACGGGCTGAAGCTGGCCGAGTCCACGGCCACCGGCGACGCCATCGCCGCGGCACTGGCGGCCATCGACTCGTTCGGCAAGCTGGTCGGCGGCGCGGAGGGGCCGCCGCCCGCGCGGATCGTGCTGATGACCGACGGCAAGGAGACCGTGGGCACCCGGGACGCCTTCGAGATGGCCAAGGAGGCCAAGCAGGCCAACATCCCGATCTCCACCATCTCCTTCGGCACCGAGCACGGCAGCGTGCAGATCGGCGGCGAGACCCAGCCGGTGCCCGTGGACGACGAGTCCATGAAGGAGATCGCCGAGTTGTCCGGCGGCGAGTTCTTCAAGGCGGCCAGCGCCGAGGAGTTGCGCCGGGTCTACGACACCCTGGGCGAGCAGATCGGCTACGAGACCAAGCAGGCCGACGCCAGCCGGCCCTGGCTGGTGCTGGGCACGCTCGTGGCGATGCTCGCCGCCGGCGCCGCCCTGGTGCTGGGGCAGCGCCTGCCCTGACCGGCCTCGCCCAGATCGGTCGACCCAGTCCGGTTGACCCAGTCCGGTTGCCCAGAGCCGTTCGGCCCGGAGCGGTTCGGCCCGGAGCGGTTGACGCCGACCGGCGCGTCCCCGGGCCGGTTCCGGCCGCCGGGTGGGTGGTCATCCGGGACCACCCGGCCGTCCGCCGCCGCCGGGTCTTCTGCTGACGGCAGCGCGCCCGCCCGGACAGCGGCGCGGGCATTGCGCGGGAGGCCGGCGGGGCATACGGTACCCACCAGCATGTTAATTGTTGGCAATAAGGAGATGTTTCACGTTGGAGTTTGACGGTTAGTCTGGCGGTGGGCTGGTGGTCGCCGGCCCCCGAACCGGTCAGCCCGACGTGACCCGCGTTGCCGAACCATCCACCCCACCGTCCACCGGCACACGGCCGACAGCCCCGGCCCCGGCCGGTGGGATCAGCGCGTCGCGGGCCACTCGCCGCTCGCCGGACACGGGTCGGGCTGGTCGGTGACGCCGCGTTCGGCCAGCTGCCTGCCCGCGCTCTCCCTGGTGATCGCCTCGACCTCGGTGGCCTCGGTGAACTGGCCGCGCAGCCGGTTGGCCAGGTCCTCGGCGCTGGCCGGGTCGACCGGCACCGCGGTGATGGTCGCGGGCAGCGAGTCCGGACCGGCCGCGTCCCGCAGCTCGGGCTGGTTCTCGAACATCTCCTGGAAGCGCTCGTAGGTCTGCTGCCTGGTCTCGGTGTACACCTTCAGCACCTGCTGGTCGCCGGCCAGACTGGCGGCGGCCCTGGACATCTGCTCGTCCCCGGGGAAGTACAGCGCCACGTGGTCGGCGCACACCCGGTGGCCGGCGAGCGGGGTCGGCCCCTCGCGCTGCGCGGTCTGCCGCTCCGGGCCGGACCTGGTCCACCACACCGCGGCGACACCGCCGGCCGCGAGCACGACCAGGACGCCGGCGAGCAACAGAAGTCGTTTGACCACCGGGAGATCCTGCCACGACCGCCCGCCGCCCCGGGAAGTCCGCCGCTGGCGCTCAGCCGTGCAGGACGCGGTACTCCTGGGCGGCGCCGGGGTGCAGCGGCACCCCGGCCGTGCCGATCAGCGTGCGCACCTCCAGGAACTGGGTGCCCAGCGCCTGCTGCGGCACCAGGTTCGCGGCCTGCCGCACCAGCACCCGCACCACGGCGGCGGCCACGTCGTCGGGCAGCGACGGCGCGGCCACCAGCAGGCTGGCCACCCCGATCGTGGTCACCTGCTGGGGCAGCCGGTACACGCCGGCGGGCACGGCCACCTGCTCGTAGACCGGGCCATGCCCGACGCCCAGCGCGGGCAGCGCGTCGCTGAGCGGCAGCAGCCGGATGCTCGTGCGCTCGGCCAGCTCGGCCAGCTTCGGCGTGGGCACCCCGCCCGACCACAGCAGCGCGTCGATCCGCCCGGACTCCAGCGCGGTCACCGCGTCGACCAGGGACAGGTGCTCCGCGCGCAACGCGTCCGCGTCGACCAGGCCGGCGGCCGCGAACAGCCGGCCACCGAACAGCGCCGCCCCCGATCCGGTGGCGCCCAGCGACACGGGCCGGCCGGCCAGGTCGCGGACCGAGTGGACCGGGCTGTCCGCCCGCACCACCAGCTGCATGTAGTTCTCGTACACCCGGCCCAGCGCGCGCAGCGGCACCGGCTCGGTGAACGGCGCACCGCCCGCGATGGCCGCCTGGGCGGTGTCGGCCAGCACCAGCGCCAGGTCGGCCTGGCCGACGCGCAGCCGGTCGATGTTGTCCAGGCTGCCCCCGGTGGTCACGGCCGAGGTGCGCAGCCCGGGCTCGGCCCCGCTCACCTCGGTGGCCAGCAGGGTGGCGAAGTCCAGGTAGAAGCCGCCCGGCTCACCCGAGGCGACGCGCAGCTGTCGCGCCGGCCCCCGGTAGCGCTGCCCGGCGCACCCGGTGAGCCCGGCGGCCCCGAACGCCAGCGCCAGCCCGAGCCCCAGGGCGCGGCGCCGGCTCAGCCCGCTCATGCCGGCGCCCCCAGCGGCTCGTCGGCCGGGGTCCCGCCGGCAGGCGGCTCGTCGGCCAGGGGCAGCTCGACCCGGGCCAGCAGACCGTGCGGATGGGCCCGGGCCAGCACCAGCCGGCCGCCGCGGGCCCGGACCAGCTGGTCGGCGATGGCCAGACCCAGTCCGCTGCCCCGGGCACCCCGGTGCCGGTCGGCCCGCCAGAACCGGGTGGTCGCCGCCCGCAGCTCCGGTTCGGTCAGCCCCGGGCCGGTGTCGGCGACCACCACCGAGGCCAGCCCGGCGGTGCGGTCGACACCCCGGTCCAGCCGCACCTCGGCACCACGGCCGGCGTACTTGACGGCGTTGTCCAGCAGCACGTCCACCACCTGGGCCAGGTCGGACTCGGCGCAGGCGACGAGCACGGGCGCGCCGCCCGCCTCCGCCGGGCCGCACAGGCGCACCCCGGCCCGCTCGGCCGCCGGCCGCCACGCGTCCAGCCGGTCCAGCAGCACCCCGAGCGGGTCGCAGGTCTCGGCCGGCCGGCCGCCCGCGGCCAGGCTGGTCGCCGTGCTCTCCGCCGAGGCCAGCGCGAGCAGGCCGTCCAGCACCGACTCCAGCCGGTCCAGCTCGGCGGCGGTGGACCGGTAGGTGCGCTGGCCGGCCTCGCCGACCTGACCGGCCAGCGTGTCCATCCGCAGCCGCAGCGCGGCCAGCGGGTTGCGCAACTGGTGCGAGGCGTCGGCGACCAGCCGGCGCTGCTGGTCGGCGGACTCGGCCACCGCCTGCGACATCCGGTTGAACGACGTGGCCAGGGCCCGCACCTCACGCGGGCCGCGCCGGCCGGGCACCCGCGCGTGCCGGTGGCCGGCGGCCACCGCGAGCACGCCGCGCTCCAGCTCGGCCAACGGCCGCAGCACCCACCTGGCCACCACCACGGCCAGCAGCGCGCAGCCCGCCGCCGCCAGCAGCGCGCCGACCAGCACCAGCGTCCAGCGGGTGGCCACGTCGGCCGCGGCGGCGCGCACCGAGGCGCGCAGCACCACCGCGCCGGCCACCCGGGTGCCGGTGCCCACCGGCCGGGCCAGCAGCACGTCCTCGGTCGACCAGGGCCGCAGCGTGGGCACCGGCTGGGCGGCCTGGTTGCGCAGGGCCGCGTCCACCCGGGGGCCCAGCGCCGGGTCGTCGGCCCGCAGGCCCCCGGTCTGCACCACCGGCCGGCGCTGCGCGTCGACCACCACGACCGGCTCCCCGTACAGCTGGGTGTAGGCGGTGACCTCGGCGGCGAGCTGGCTGGTGTCCCCGGTCGCCGTGGCCTGCTGGGCCAGCACCGCGAACCGGTCCAGGTCGGCGGTGCGGTCGATCACCAGCCGCTGGGTGCGCTCGGCCGCCGTGCTGGACAGCAGCGGCAGGGCGAACGCGGCCACCGCGCTCACCGAGAAGACCAACAGCACCACCAGCAGCCGTGCGCGCACCGACCGGCCCTCACTCGCCCAGCCGGTAGCCGAAGCCCCGGATGGTGGTCAGCAGCCCCGGCCGGTTCAGCTTGGCCCGCAGCTGCGCCAGGTGCACGTCCAGCGACCGGGACACCGCCAGGTAGGCGTCCCCCCACACCTCGTCCATCAGCTGCTGCCGGCTCACCGCGGTGCCGTGCCGGGCGGCCAGCACCGCGAGCACGTCGAACTCCTTGGTGGTCAGCGCGACCTCGCGGCCGTCGACGAGCACCCGCCGGGCGTCCAGGTCGATCTCCACCCCGGCCAGGCGCACCACGTTGCCGCTGGCGCTGTCCCTGGCGTGCGCCCTGCGGGTCACCGCGTCCATCCTGGCCAGCAGCTCCGCCAGCCGGACCGGCTTGACCAGGTAGTCGTCCGCGCCCAGGCGCAGCCCGCGCACCACGCTGCGCTCGTCGCCCCGCGCGGTCAGCACCACCACCGGCACCGCGCTGACCCGGCGCAGCTTGCGCAGCACCTCCAGGCCGTCCTGGTCGGGCAGGCCCAGGTCCAGCAGCACCAGGTCGGCCTCGCGGTGCCTGGTCAGGGCATCCCCGCCGCGGCGGACCCGCAGCGGCAGGTGACCGTGCGCGCCCAGTGACTCCACCAGGGCGTCGGCAACGCCGTCGTCGTCCTCGACGAGCAGCACGCGCACGGTCACGGCCTCCTCACTCACGACTCACCGCACCCGGTCGGTGCGCTGGGCGGTCACCCCCTGTGCCGGTTCGGCCTGCTCCAGCGGCGAGTCCTTGGAGGTTTCCCGCATGACCAGGTAGACGACCAGCGACACCAGGATGCAGCCCGACACGTACCAGAAGAACACCGGCTCCCGGCCGGCCTGCTTCAACCAGAGTGCGATGTACTCGGCGGTCCCGCCGAAGATGGCCACGGTGAGCGCGTAGGGCAGGCCCACCCCCAGCGCCCGGATCCTGGTCGGGAACAGCTCCGCCTTCACGATCGCGTTGATCGAGGTGTAGCCGGTCACGATCACCAGGGCCGAGGTCATCAGCAGGAACGCCATGACCGGGTTCTGCGTGCCGGACAGCACGGTCAGCAGCGGCACGGTCAGCAACGTGCCGGCCACGCCGAAGAACAGCAGCAGCGGGCGTCGGCCGATCCGGTCGGACAGCCGGCCGGCCAGCGGCTGCAGGCAGACGAACACCAGCAGGGCGAGGAAGTTGATCCAGCTCACCGTGCCCTTGTCGATGTGGCTGGTGTTCACCATGAACTTCTGCAGGTAGGTGGTGTAGGTGTAGAAGGCCACGGTGCCGCCGAGGGTCAGCCCGGCCACCAGCAGGACCTCCTTGGGGTGGGCCAGCAGCGCCCGCAGCGTGCCGCGCGAGCGGTTGCCGGTCTCGCCGTGGCTGCGCTCCTGCTCGAAGCTCGCGGACTCGTCCATGCTGCGCCGCAGGTACATCACCACGATCGCGCCGAGCGCGCCGACGCCGAACGCGATCCGCCAGCCCCAGCTGGTCAGCGCCTCCGGGGTGAGCACCTGCTGGAGCACGATCTGCAGGCCCAGGGCCAGCAGCTGCCCCGAGGTCAGGGTGACGTACTGGAAGCTGGAGTAGAAGCCGCGTTTGCCGGTGGAGGCGACCTCGGACAGGTAGGTGGCCGAGGTGGAGTACTCGCCGCCCACGGAGATGCCCTGGACCAGGCGGGCCAGCACCAGCAGCGCGGGCGCGGCCACCCCGATCGTGGCGTAGCCCGGGGTGAAGGTGATCAGCAGGGAGCCGAGCGCCATCAGCGTCACCGACAGGGTCAGCGCCGAGCGCCGGCCGAACCGGTCGGCGAAGCGCCCGAGGATCCAGCCGCCGATCGGCCGCATCAGGAACCCGACGGCGAACACGGCCGCGGTGTTGAGCAGCTGCGCGGTCTGGTCGCCCTTGGGGAAGAACGTCTCCGAGAAGTAGATGCTGAACGCCGTGTAGGCGTACCAGTCGTACCACTCGATCAGGTTGCCGATCGAACCCCGCACGACGTTGCCGACGACCCGGCGTTCGCTGTGCCGACCGGCGCGCGACGGGGTGCCTGATTGGACTGTCATCCGACCTCCTTACGTGACGGCCCTCACGGTGGGCAACCGCGGCACCCCGGGCAAGGGCGAGTGCGGGTTCCTTACATTCGCTTAGGACACGTTCACGTCACGGGCAGTATCCGGTAACACCCCGGTCACATCCCGTTGCTAACGCCCCCACTCCCCGCGAGTCGACTGTGCAAACCCCGCGAGTCGACAGTTCGAGCAGGGCCGTTCGGGTGATCAGGGCCGGAGCGCGGGCAGGGAAGGGGTCGGCGGGGCGGTCACCGCGGCCGTGTCGGTGCGTGACGACCGACCGCGACCGCACCCGGGGCGTGGACGCGCCGATCGGGCCGCGTGGGGCGACAAGATAGCCTCGCTGCCATCCCCATCAGCACCATCAGGACGTAGACGCGGAGGAGCAGCACGTGGCACGGTCGGTTCTGGTCACCGGCGGCAACCGGGGCATTGGTCTGGCGATCGCCAGGGCGTTCCTCGCCCAGGGGGACAAGGTGGCGGTGACCCACCGCGGTTCCGGCAGTCCGGAGGCCGGCCTGCTCGGGGTCACGTGCGACGTCACCGACGGCGACTCGGTCGCCGCCGCCTTCAAGGAGATCGAGGCGGCGCACGGGCCGGTCGAGGTGCTGGTCGCCAACGCCGGCATCACCGACGACACCCTGCTGCTGCGGATGAGCGAGGAGCAGTTCAGCCGGGTGCTCGACACCAACCTGACCGGCGCGTTCCGCGTCGCCAAGGTGGCGGCCAGGGGCATGCTGCGGATGCGCCGCGGCCGGCTGGTGTTCGTCTCCTCGGTGGTGGGCATGCTCGGCTCGCCCGGCCAGGCCAACTACGCCGCCAGCAAGGCCGGTCTGATCGGCTTCGCCCGCTCGCTCGCGCGTGAGCTGGGCTCCCGGGGCATCACCGCCAACGTGGTCGCGCCCGGCTTCGTCGCCACCGACATGACCGACCAGCTCAGCGACGAGCGCAAGCAGGAGATCCTCGGCCAGGTGCCGCTGGCCCGCTACGCGCAGCCGGAGGAGGTCGCCTCGGCGGTCACCTTCCTGGCCTCGGAGCAGGCCGCCTACGTCACCGGCGCGGTGCTGCCGGTGGACGGCGGCCTGGGCATGGGCCACTGAGGCGCCACGCCGACAGCGGCGATCACCTCGCCGCGGCCGGGGGCGGACACCCCGGCTCCACACAGTGCTCGCCGCTCGGGGTGAGCGGCTGAACAACCGCAAACGGAGGATGTCAGTGACCGGACTGCTCGACGGCAAACGTCTGCTGATCACGGGGGTGATCACCGACGCGTCGATCGCTTTCCACGCCGCCCGGGTGGCCCAGGAACAGGGCGCCCAGGTGGTGCTGACCGGCTACGGCCGGTTGAGCCTGGTGGAGCGGATCGCCAAGCGGCTGCCGTCGCCGGCGCCCGTGATCGAGTTGGACGTGACCAACCAGGAGCACCTGGACGGGCTGGCCGCGCGGGTGCGCGAGCACCTCGACGGGCTGGACGGCGTGCTGCACTCGATCGCCTACGGCCCGCCGTCCACCCTGGGCGCCCCCTTCCTGGACGCGCCGGCCGAGGACGTGGCCACCGCCGTGAACGTCTCGGCGTTCTCGTTCAAGTCGCTGGCCGTCGCCTGCCTGCCGCTGATGGGCCGGGGCGGCTCGATCGTGGGCATGGACTTCGACGCCCGGGTGGCCTGGCCGGCCTACAACTGGATGGGCGTGGCCAAGGCGGCGCTGGAGTCCACCACCCGTTACCTGGCCAGGGACCTGGGCCCGCAGGGCATCCGGGTGAACCTGGTGGCGGCCGGCCCGGTGCGCACCATGGCCGCCAAGTCCATCCCGGGCTTTGACGAGCTGCAGGACGCCTGGCCGGAGCGGGCGCCGCTGGGCTGGGACGGCAGCGACGCCACCCCGGTGGCCAAGTCGGTGTGCGCGCTGCTGTCGGACTGGCTGCCGGCCACCACCGGATCGATGGTGTGGGTCGACGGCGGGGTGCACGCGGTCGGCATGTGACCGCTGCCTGAGCTGTCCCGGAGTGATCCGTCACAGTCCGGTCGCGGGGATCGGTCGCGGCTGACCGAACCCCGTGATCGGGCGCCCCACCCGACTGAGCGCCGCGCGACCGGTGGGGCGAGTATTGAGCGGTGAGTTACGACGCGTTGCTGTGGTTGTCCTTCGGTGGGCCCGAGGGGCCCGAGGATGTGCGGCCATTCCTGGAGAACGTGACCCGGGGCAGGGGAGTCCCACCGGAGCGCCTCGACGAGGTCGAGCAGCACTACCAGCACTTCGGCGGGGTCTCGCCGATCAACCAGCTCAACCGGGACGCCATCAAGGCGGTCACGGCCGAACTGGACCGGCAGGGCGTCCGGCTTCCGGTGTACTTCGGCAACCGCAACTGGCACCCCATGGTGGAGGACACCGTGGCCAGGATGGCCGCGGACGGGGTTCGACGCGCGCTGGTGTTCCCCACCAGCGCCTACGGCGGCTACTCGGCGTGCCGGCAGTACGACGAGGACATCGCCAGGGCCCGCGCCTCGGTCGGGCCGGACGCCCCGGACCTGGTCAAGCTGCGGCACTTCTTCGACCACCCGCTGTTCGTCGCGGCCTTCGCCGACGGCGTGCGCGCGGCCGTGGCCACCCTGCCGGAGCAGGCGCGGCAGGACTGGCGGCTGGTGTTCACCGCGCACTCGATCCCGCTGGCCGCGGACGCCGCCGCCGGACCGCCGGAGCAGGGCGGCAACCTCTACTCCCGGCAGGTGACCGAGGCGGCCAGGCTGGTGGCGGCGGAACTCGGCGTGGACGCCTACGACGTGGTGTGGCAGTCCCGGTCCGGCCCGCCCCAGGTGCCGTGGCTGGAGCCGGACATCGTCGACCACCTGGACGCGCTGCACGAGGCCGGGGTCACCGCGGTGGTGGTGTGCCCGGTCGGGTTCGTCAGCGACCACCTGGAGGTGGTGTGGGACCTGGACACCGAGGCCAGGGACCGGGCGGCGGAACTGGGCATGGCCTTCGCCCGCAGCGCCACCCCCAACAACGACCCCCGGTTCGCCGAACTGGTTGTCGAGCTGGTGCGGGAGCAGACCGACGGCGCCCAGGCGCGCGCGCTGTCCACCTTCCCGCTGATCGGCTGCACGGCCAACGGCGCGCTCTGCGCGACCGGCTGCTGCGAGCAGCCGCGTCGGCCGGCACCGGCCGCTGAGGCCTGAGCACCCGAGCGCTCGGGCCGCCGACGCGGAGCGCGGACCGCGCCCAGTGGGACACGGAGAGTGACCGACTGGGCGCGGTCGGGTGCCCGGTTCACCGCCGGACCGAGGACTGGCCGCGGTGTCGCGAGTGGACGGTTCAGGCGACCGCGGGGGCCTTGGTCGCCGAGTGGGTGACCGGCAGCGTGGTCGGGTAGTTGCTGACCACCGAGGCGACCGGCGTCAACTCCGTGGTCGGCGTGGCCAGGGCCAGGTCGGGGAACCGGTCGAACAGGGCCGGCAGCGCGGTCTGCAACTCCAGCCGGGCCAGCGGCGAACCCAGGCAGAAGTGCACGCCGTGCCCGAAGGCCAGGTGCTTGCGCTGCTCCCGGGTGATGTCGAACAGGTGCGCGTCCGGACCGTGCTGTTCGGGGTCCCGGTTGGCCGAGGCGAAGCTGAGCAGCACCGCCTCACCCTTGCGCAGCGTGCGTCCGCCCAGTTCGACGTCCTCGATCGCGTAGCGGAACGGCAGGTTGGCGATGCTGGTGTCCCACCGCAGCACCTCCTCGACGGCCGCCTCCCACGAGCACTGTCCACTTCGGAGCAGTTCGAGCTGGTCGGGGTGGGTGAGCAGGGCGCGCACCCCGTTGGCGATGACCCCCTCGGTGGTCTCGAAGCCGGCCACCAGCATCAGCCACAGGGTGTCGAACAGTTCCTGTTCGGACAGTCGGTCTTCCTTGTCCCTGGCCTGGATCAGCGCGGAGGTCAGGTCGTCGGCCGGGTGCTGCCGCTTCTCCGCGATGAGCCCGGTGAAGTAGGCGGCCACGGCCTCCAGGTTGGCCGAGGCCTCCTCAGCGGAGGTGACCGAGGAGAACACGCTGCGCGCCATGGCCAGGACCCGTGGCCGGTCCGCCTCGGCCACGCCGAACAACTCGGAGATCACGCTCAGCGGCAGCGGCATGGCCAGGTCCGCCACGATGTCGGCCTGCCCGCCCTTGGCCTCGATCCGGTCGAGCAGGTCGGTGACCAACTCCTCGACCCGGGGGCGCAGCTCCTGCACGCGACGCGCGGTGAACGCCTTGGAGATCAGGCCGCGTAACCGGGTGTGGTCCGCGCCGTCGGACTGCAGCATGTTGTCGTAGCGCACCAGGCTGACCAGCGGGTGGTCCTGCGGCACCGCGCCGCTGCTGAGCGCGCTCCAGTGGCGCCAGTTGCGGGCGAACCGGGTGGGGCTGCCCAGCACCTCCTGCAGCTCCTTGTGCCGGGTCACCGCCCACGCAACCACCTGACCAGGAAGTTCCACCTGGACGACGGGGCCGAGCTCTCGGAGCTGGTCTGCTTGTCGCTGGATGTCTGTTGCGTAGGGGTCGAGGACGAGGGGTTCTGCCGGGGCCATGTTGCTTCTCCGCTGGACGAAGTGGACTCGGACACCTGCTCCGGAGTGAACCGAACCGGCAGGCTGACCAGTCCGCGGCTGAACGGGGAAGGACGCCAACGCAGTTCGGACTCCGGGACTGACAGTCGCATACCGGTCAGTCGCCGCGCCAGTACTTCGATGCCGGCGTTGGTCATCAACCGCGCCATGCCCTGGCCCGGGCAGCGGTGCGGGCCGGCGCCCCAGGCGAGGTGGGCGCGGTTGGCGGAGAACGGGGTGTAGACCTCGCCGCCGTCCTTCCCGGTCAGCGCCGGGTCGAGGTGGGCGGGGGCGAAGCCGAGGACCAGGGCGTCGCCCGCGTTGATCCGGACGTTGCCCAGCTGCACGTCCCTGGTGGCGTAGCGGGCCGGCAGGGTCTGGATCGGCGGGTCGATCCACAGCACCTGGTCGATGGTCTCCTGCACCAGCACCTGGCCGCTGGCCAGCGAGTAGCGCAGGGTCCGGTCGGTCAACAGCACCAGCAGCGCGTTGGCGATGAGGTTGGCGGTGGGGTCGTGGGCCGCGGCCAGGATCAGCATGAGCTGCTGGACGACCTCCTCGTCGGTGAGGTTGCTGGGGTGGCGCAGCATCACCGAGGTGATGTCCAGGCCCGGCTGCTCGTGCTTCAGCGCGACCAGGTCGGCCAGGTACTGTTCGAGCTGCCGGTTGGCCTCGACCGCGTCGCCCTGGCTGTCCCACAACTGGGCCATCAGCACGGCCAGGTGCTCGCCGTGCGCCTCGTCCAGACCGAACAGGTAGTTGACCACCAGCAGCGGCAGCTTGGTGGCGTACTGGGCGACCAGGTCGGCCTCGCCGTCGCCGATGAACGCGTCGACCAGGTGGTTGGCCAGGGTGTTGATGTCGTGGCGCAACTGGCCCTGCGGCATCTCCCGTAAACCGTCCACAATGGCCGCGCGCAGCCTGGTGTGCTCGGTTCCGTCGGTTTGCAGCGCGTTGGGGCGCCACGCGAACATCGGGTACACCCCGGATTCCGGGGTGACCCTGCCCTCGCGCAGTTCCCGCCAGATTCGACCGTCATGGCTGAACAGCGCGGGATTGTTGAGCACGTGCAGGTTTTCGCTGTATCCCAACAACAGCCAGACCGCGACGCCGGGTTCCACCTCGACCGGTGCCACCGGTCCCCAGTGATCCCGCAGTTCGTTCCACAACAACCGGGCGTCCTTGTTCAGGACGTCGTCGCCGTACAGGGGAACGGCCTGGTTGTGCAGAGGACATCCAGGCGGCGGCGCGACATTCCGGCGTGCGGCGCCCTCTGAAGCAGTCATTGGCTCAGCGTATCGTGATCGTGATCTTTGTTGAATCCCTTCCCCACCAACAAATTCGTTGATGGTGGTAAGCAATTGATGTTCGCCGCCGCGTGACGTGGCTCATGCCACAACCCACTTGTGATCAGTCGGAAGGCGAGTGAGAGCGCGGTAACCGAATGACCGAAATGTCACGCCACCAATAGCGGACGGCCCGGGACGAATGCGCGGCGCGCCGCCGGCGCGACCCGTCCCGGGCGGGGTGGTCGGTGGACCCTAGTGCTGGTCGGCGTGGTCGGACAGCACCCGCACCGCCTCGGCGATCGCGGCGCACCTGGCGCGGCGCACCGCGGTGGACAGCGGGCGCAGCGCGTCCGCCCTGGCTCGGGTCGCCGACGCGGACACGGCGGCGCCCGGCGCGTCCGAGGCCGCCACCGCCACGATCGCGGCCACCTCGGCGGCCCGCTGCAGCACCCGCAGTGCCCTCGGCGGCATCCCGGCCGGCCACGGGGTGGCGGGCTGCCCGGTCACCAGCGCCTCGATCTCCGAGCGCACGTTGGGCCGGTGCCGCGCCACGTCCAGGGACACCAGCGCGGCGGTGGCGTCCCGCATCGCGTCGGCCAGCCCGTGCTCGGCCTCGCCGATCGGCACGTACTCGGACCCGGTCGGCGGCACCAGGTCGTACACGGTCCAGCGCAGCACGCCCTCGGCGACCGGTTCGGGCACCAGGCCCACCCCGATGCCGGGCAGGGTGGCCGCCTCACCCACGCCGAGCGCGGCCTCGCTGAGCGGTCCCCGGCCGCCCAGGCCGCGGACGTCGCCGGGCACCGGCAGGACCAGCTCACCGGTGGAGGCGCCGGCGCGCCGCAGCGCGGCGAGCAACAACGCGGGGCCGGTGGCGGCGTCACCGGGACCGGGCAGGTCCATGGCGGTGGCCGTGCCGTGGTCGGCGGCGATCACCTCGTGCAGCTCGGCCCAGGTCTGCAGGGCGTCAAGAACGTCGTCGGCGGCGGCCGCGCCGTGCAGCCAGGCCGACGTCCACACCACCAAGGTCGCACTCGGACAGGACACGGCGCCCGAGACTACGGGTTGGGCGGGGGTCGGCGCACGCCGGACCGCCCGGGGCACCGGCCAATCCGGTCGTCGCGGCCGGACAGGTGATCAACGCCACCCGCGACCGCGGCCGTCACCGCGCGGCCGTCACCCCGCGGCCGTCACCCCGCGGCCGTCACCCGCTGGCCGGGCCGATGTGCCGGTGCAGCAGCTCGCGGAAGCGCTGCTCGTCGTCGGGGTCGGCGAACGCGCGGTGCGGCACCGGGTAGATGGGGTCGGCGCGGCCCGGCCCGGTGCGCAGCACGATCCCCTGGGGCGTCTCCTGCCAGGCCGGCAGCCGCGTCCAGGCCAGCTCGCTGCGGGCCAGCTCGTCCACGGCCATCCGCACCGAGTGGTCGTCGGCGGTGCCGGTGACCGTCCTGCTGGCCAGCGGGTGCCGCTGGAACGAGGCGCGGATCCGCAGCGCCGGCAGCACCGCGATCACCGCGGCGGCCAGCAGGCCGTACAGCCCGGGCAGGACATCACCCAGCACCACCAGCACCACGCCGAACACCGCGAGCACGGCCGCGAACCACTGGGCCCACCGGTACATCGGCACGACCGCCCGCACCGCGGCCCGCCAGTCGGCCGGCTGGGGCGACCACGTGAAGTCGACGCGGGTCGGCCGGGATTCCGGCTGAGCGCCTTGATCGGCGCGGGTCGGCTCGGGTTCCGGCTGAGCGCCAGGTTCGGCGCGGGTCGGCTGGGATTCCGGCTGAGCGCCTGGTTCGGCGCGGGTCGGCTCGGGTTCCGGCTGAGCGCCTGGTTCGGCGCTGCCCGTCTGATCCTCGGCCACGGCCCGTCATCCTCCACGATCAACTCGTCCGACCACCCGGCCCCGCCCGCCCACCCGGTCGGTCGGGGCCAAGTGGGCATTCTGCTGGACCGGCACCGGGCCGGCCACCGGTTCCACCGATCTCAGCGCGCGGATCTCCTGGTCGGTGCGCTCCACCTCGTCGGCCACGAACCCGGGCGGGACAAGGGCCATCCGCTGGCGCGAGTAGGTGTGGTCGGCCAGCTCGTGGCCACCACCTCCGGGGTCAGGTCGGTGGGCCCGTCGTCGAAGGTCAGCGCGACCACCCTGGCGTCGGCGTCCACCCGGGGCGGCGGATCGGCTGGCGCGCTCGCGGGCGCTGCCGGGCTGGAGTTGCTACACGTCGACCAGAGCGCGTCGAGTGCGTAGCGTCGAACAGGTGAGCACTTCGCCACCCGAACTACCGCGCACCGTCGGCCAACTGCGGGCGGCCGGCGTTCAGCCGCGCAGCGTCAAGGACGAGATCAGGGAGAACCTGCTCACCGCGCTGCGCTCCGGAACCAACCCGTGGCAGGGCATCGTCGGCTTCGACCGGACCGTGCTGCCGCAACTCGAACGCGCGCTGCTGGCCGGACACGACGTGGTCCTGCTCGGCGAACGCGGCCAGGGCAAGACCAGACTGCTGCGCACCCTGGCCAGCCTGCTCGACGAGTGGACCCCGGTCATCGCCGGTGCGGAGCTGGGCGAGCACCCGCTGGCCCCGATCACCCCGGCCGCCCAGCGGCTGGCCGCCGAACTCGGCGACGACCTGCCGGTGGCCTGGCGGCACCGCTCCGAGCGCTACACCGAGAAGCTGGCCACCCCGGACACCTCCGTCGGTGACCTGATCGGTGACGTCGACCCGGTCCGCGTGGCGCAGGGCCGCAGCCTCGGTGACCCCGAGACCATCCACTTCGGACTGGTGCCGCGCGCCCACCGGGGCATCATCGCCGTGAACGAACTGCCCGACCTGGCCGAGCGGATCCAGGTCGCGCTGCTCAACGTGATGGAGGAGCGCGACATCCAGGTGCGCGGCCACACCCTGCGGCTGCCGCTGGACGTGCTGCTGGTGGCCACGGCCAACCCCGAGGACTACACCAACCGCGGCCGGATCATCACCCCGCTCAAGGACCGCTTCGGCGCGGAGGTGCGCACCCACTACCCGCTGGACATCGACCACGAGGTGGCCCTGGTCGCCCAGGAGGCCGAGCTGGTGGCCGAGGTCGACGAGCACCTGCTTGAGGTGCTGGCCCGGTTCGTCCGGCACCTGCGCGAGTCGCCCGCGGTGGACCAGCGCTCCGGGGTGTCCGCCCGGTTCGCCGTGGCCGCCGCCGAGACCGTGGCCGCCGCCGCGCTGCGCCGCTCCGCGATCACCGGCGAGCACCCGGCCGTGGCCCGGCCGGTCGACCTGGAGTCGGTGATCGAGGTGCTGCGCGGCAAGGTCGAGTTCGAGGCGGGGGAGGAGGGCCGCGAGTACGAGCTGCTCGCCCACCTGCTGCGGCGCTCCGTCGCCGACACCGCCCGCGCCCGGCTGGCCGGCCTGGACCTGCGGTCGCTGGCCCAGGCCGTGAGTGACGGGCACCCGGTGGCCACCGGTGAGCACGTGCCGGCCGAGGAGGTGCTGGCCGCCCTGCCCGAACTGCCGGTGCTGCACGAGGTGGCGCGACGGCTCGGGGTGGCGGCCACCGACTCGCCCGGCCGGATCGCCGCCGCCGTCGAACTGGCCCTGGAGTCGCTGTACCTGACCAAACACCTGGCCAAGGACGTGGGTGAGGACCGCGCCGTGTACGGGTGAGCGGCCGCGCCACCGCACCCACCCCCATCCGCACCCACGAGGAGGCGAGCCGCCATGCCAGACGCTGGACGGCGGTACCGGTACGGACGCTGGCACGGCGGGGACGACCCGCTGGCGCCACCCCCCGACCTGCGGGCCGCGCTCGACGAACTCGGCCGGGAGGTCATGGAGGGCGCCTCACCCGCCGGGGCCCTGCGCGAGCTGCTGCGCCGCGGCCTGGACGGCACCACCGGGCTGGACGAGCTGACCACCAGGCTGTGGCAGCGGCGGTCGCGGATCCAGCGCCGGCACCGGCTGGACGGCACCCTGCAGCAGGTCCGCGAGCTGCTGGACCGGGCGGTGCGGGCCGAGCGGCAGGAGCTGTTCCCCGACCCGTCCGACGAGGCCCGTTTCCGGGAGGCCCAGCTGGACGCGCTGCCGCCAGGCACGGCCGGGGCCGTGCGGGAGCTGGCCGACTACGACTGGCGGTCGCGCCAGGCGGCCGAGGCCTACCAGCAGATCCAGGACCTGCTCGGCCGGGAACTGCTCGACCAGCGGTTCGAGGGCATCAGGCAGGCCCTGCGCGACACCGGAAAGCAGCAGGTCGCCGAGGTCCGGCGGATGCTCGCCGACCTCAACGAGCTGCTGGCCGCGCACGCCAGCGGGGCCGCCGACATCGACGCGCGGTTCGCCGAGTTCATGCGGGAACACGGCCGGTTCTTCCCGGAGAACCCGCGCGACGTCGACGAACTCATCGACGCGCTGGCCGCGCGCTCCGCGGCCGGGCAGCGCATGCTCAACTCGATGACCCCGGAGCAGCGGGCCGAACTGGCCGAGCTGAGCCAGCAGGCGTTCGGCGACTCCGGCGTGGGCGAGCAACTGGACCAGCTGGACTCGTGGCTGCGGGCGCTGCGGCCGGGCGAGGACTGGACCTCCTCGGCGCGGTTCCGCGGCAAGCAGCCGCTCGGCCTCGGTGAGGGCGCCCAGGCCATGGCCGACCTGGCCGAACTGGACGCGCTGGCCGAACAGTTGGGCCAGGCCTATCCGGGGGCCCGGCTGGACGACATCGACCTGGAGGCGCTGGAGCGGCAGCTCGGCGCGGACGCCGGGGCGGACGTGCGCCGGCTCGCCGAGCTGGAACGCCAGCTGCGTGGCCAGAACCTGCTGGAGCGGGCGCCGGACGGCAGCCTGCGGCTGACCCCCAAGGCGCTGCGCCAGCTCGGCCAGACCGCGCTGCGCCAGGTGGTGGACCAGGCGCGGGCCCGGCGCGGCGACCGGGACAGCGCGTTCGCGGGCGCGGCCGGTGAACCCACCGGGTCCAGCCGGCCGTGGCAGTTCGGCGACAGCGAACCCTGGGACGTGCCGCGCACCATCCGCAACGCCGTGCTGCGCTCGGCCGGCGGCACCGGCGACGGGGCGGTGACCATCGACGTGGTCGACGTGGAGGTCGCCGAGACCGAGCAGCGCTCCCGCGCGGCGGTGGCGCTGTGCGTGGACACCTCGTGGTCGATGGTGCAGGACGGCCGGTGGGTGCCGATGAAGCGCACCGCCCTGGCCATGCACCACCTGATCCGCACCCGGTTCCGCACGGACGCGCTGGAGCTGATCACCTTCGGCCGGCACGCCAGCACCGTGGACATCGGCGCGCTGACCGAGCTGGAGGGGGTGTGGGAGCAGGGCACCAACCTGCACCACGCGCTGCTGCTGGCCGGCCGGCACCTGCGCCGCCACCCGGACGCCCAGCCGGTGGTGCTGGTGGTCACCGACGGGGAGCCCACCGCGCACCTGGAGCCGGACGGGGAGGCCGAGTTCAACTACCCGCCGCTGCCGCGCACCCTGGCCAAGACCCTGGCCGAGGTGGACGCCGTGGCCAGGCTGGGCGCGGCCATCACCGTGTTCATGCTGGGTGAGGACCCCAGGCTGGCGGCGTTCGTCGACCTGGTGGCCCGGCGCAGCGGCGGTCGGGTGCTGGCGCCCACCCCCGACGGCCTGGGCGCCGCCGTGGTCGGCGACTACCTGCGCAGCCGGCGCCGCCGCCACTGAGCAGCGGCGGCTAACCCGAGGCCGCCTCGCGGCGCCGCGCCCCGGCGTCCGGGGTGCCGGTGTCCGGGGTGGCGGCGGCTGAGGTGCCGGTGTCCGGGGTGCCGGTGTCCGGGGTGCGCGGCGCCGGCGCCACCGGCCCGGGTGCCGGCCGCACCGCCGGCGCGGCCGGCGCGGGCCCGGGGTCGGACCGGGCCCGCCCGGTGGTCGGCTCGGCGCGCCGGGGCCGAGCGGTGGGCTGCTGGTCCGGTGCCTTCTCCAGGAACCGCAGCAGCTCCACCGGGAACGGCAGCACCAGGGTGGAGTTCTTCTCCGCGGCGACCTCCACCACGGTCTCCAGCAGGCGCAGTTGCAGCGCGGTCGGCGTGTCGCTCATGACCCTGGCCGCCTCGGCCAGCTTCTGCGACGCCTGGAACTCGCCGTCCGCGGAGATGATCCTGGCCCGCCGCTCCCGCTCGGCCTCGGCCTGCCTGGCGATGGACCGCTTCATGCCCTCGGGCAGGGCCACGTCCTTGATCTCCACCCGGTCGATGTGGATGCCCCAGTCCAGCGCCGGGCTGTCCAGCATCATCTCCAGGCCCTGGTTGAGGCGTTCCCGGTTGGACAGCAGGTCGTCCAGGTCGCTCTTGCCGATGATGGAGCGCAGCGAGGTCTGCGCGACCTGGGACACCGCGAACAGGTAGTCCTGGACGTTGACCGCCGCCCGCACCGGGTCGAACACCTTGAAGTAGACGACCGCGTCCACCCGCACGGTGACGTTGTCCCTGGTGATGCCGTCCTGGGCGGGCACAGGCATGGTGACGATCTGCAGGTTGACCTTCTGCAGCCGGTCCACCCCGGGGATGAGCAGGGTCAGGCCCGGGCCCCGGGTGGCCGGGCGGACCCGGCCGAAGCGGAAGACGATCCCCCGCTGGTACTGCCGGATGATCCGGGTGCTCATGCTCACCAGCACCACGACAAGCGCCAGGATGAGGACGATTGTGACGGCCATGGCTGGCTCCCTGCCTGCGTGGGCGAGACCCCGGCCGGGTGGCCTCCATCTGCCGGGGCAATCGCTCCCGGCTACCACGGCCAAGGCCACTACCAGGGAGGATACCCCCGTGGCCGGTACGCGACACGTCCGCGCGCCGGGCAGTGGCTCACCACTGGATGGACTGGTCGATGAAGGCGTTGCTGACCACGGCGTCGGCGGTCAGGTCGGCCGCCGGCGGGTGGCCCTGCTCGGTCAGCACGGGGCGCAGCGCGTCCAGCACGGTGGTGACCCGCGCCGGGTCGAAGTCGCCGACCACGGCGGTCCGGCCGTCGTTGGCCAGGCCCAGCTCGCGCAGCTGCGTGACGGCGAAGGCGGCGCGGTCGGCGCTGTACTCGTAGCCGGCGTTGAGTTCCCGCACCATGCGCACGATGGCCGCGTTGGTGGTGTCGGGCTCGCGCAGGTAGGCGGCGGTGGAGCGCTGCAGGATGGGCACCAGCCGGCGCAGGCACGGCGCCAGGGTGTCGGCCTGGTCGGCGCGGATCGCCAGCGCCTCCGGGTAGATCGGGTAGCCGCTGTCGTGCACCAGCTCGAAGCGGACCGGCCGGTGCCACGCGGTGATCTCGTTCTGGTACTGGTAGGGCTCGTTGGTGGCGTAGCCCTGCTGGGCGATCCGCCCGCCCTCGGCCACGAACCGGGCCGGGCCGCCGTCGTAGGAACCGTCCACCTGGGACTGCTTGAGCTGGCCACTGTGGACCAGGTAGTCCATGTAGGACGCGCCGCTGGAGTAGACCACGGTGGTGTCGGTCCGGCCGATGTCGCTGATGTGCTGCCAGTCCGGGTGCTGCTCGGGCGACCACATGACCATCTGCGGGCTCTTGTCCATCGGCGCGAACACCGCCAGCGTGGGCAGGCTGGCCGCCTCCTGGACGGCCTCGTCGGTGGCGACCGCGCCCAGGGTGATGCTCTGGTCGGTGGCCATCAGCGCGGACACCCGCTGGAACCCGGTCACCGGCCCGCCGGCCCGCACCTCCAGCCGCACCCCGGTGTCCCCGCCCTCGGCCAGCAGCGGGCCGCTGACCACCTTGCGCTCGGCGTCCACGGTGAAACCCGAGCCCAGCAGCCGGTACAGCCCGCCGTGCTCGGCCTGCGGGAACCAGTTCATCTGCACCACGACGGTGGCCGGGCACACCCCGGCGAGGTTCTGCTCGGCCGGTGCCGGCGGGGCCGAGGCGGCCGGGCCGGGCTCGGCGCTGTTCGCCGCGCACGCACCGGCCAGGATGGCCACCGCCAGGACGGGCAGCAGCCGGCGGACGGCGAAACGCATGGTGGGTCCCCTCGACAACACGGGCGGCGGCGCGGTCGGCCGGCCGGGACCGGCCAACGGTCCCGCGTGACGATAGGCAGCCGGTCGATCGAGTCTCAAGCGCGAATGCCGGTTTTCCGCTGTGACATGCTGCGCAGCGGAGGTGTGCTGATGACCGGGGCGTCCGAAGTGGTCACGGCGCCGGCCCCGCTGCTGCGGCTGGCCGGCGTCACCAAGTCCTTTCCGGACGGAACCGACGCGGTGGCCGGCGTGGACCTGGTGGTGCGGCCGGGGGAGCTGGTGGCCGTGGTCGGCCCGTCCGGCTGCGGCAAGTCCACGCTGCTGCACCTGGTCGCCGGCCTGGCCCGGCCCAGCGGTGGCACCCTCACCAGGGCCACCGACCGGGTCGGCTACGTCTTCCAGGACCCCACCCTGCTGCCGTGGCGCACGGTGCGGCGCAACGTGGAGCTGTTCGGGGAGCTGGCCGACCTGCCCAGGGCCGAGCGCCGGCGCCGCGCCGAGCGGGTGCTGGCCGCGGTCGGGCTGACCGAGTTCGCCGACCACCGGCCCGGCCAGCTCTCCGGCGGCATGCGCATGCGCGCGGCACTGGCCAGGGCGCTGCTGGTGGAGCCGGAGCTGTTCCTGTTCGACGAGCCGTTCGCCGCGCTGGACGAGATCACCAGGCAGGACATGGGCGAGGAGCTGCTGCGCCTGTTCGACCAGCGCGGGTTCGGCGCGATCTTCGTCACGCACTCGGTGGCCGAGGCGGTCTACCTCGCCTCCCGGGTGCTGGTGATGTCCGCGCGGCCCGGCCGGGTGCTGCGCGAGATCGAGGTCGCGGTGGCCCACCCGAGGCGCCCGGAGTTCCGCCGCACGGACACGTTCGCCACCCTGGTCGGCGAGGTGTCCGAGGCGCTGGCCGTGGGGAGCGCGCGGTGACCGACCGGGCCGGGCGGCGCCGGCGCGTCGCGCGCCGGGTGCTGCCACCGCTGGCCGTGTTCCTGCTGGTGCTGGGCGGCTGGACGGTGGTGAGCTACGGCCTGCTGCCGCCGCGGCGCCGGTTCCTGCTGCCCCCGGTCGACCAGGTGATCCGGGTGGGCTTCCTGGACCCCGACAACCGGGCCGAACTGCTCGACGCGCTGGCGCTGACCAGCCGGGTGGCCGGCACCGGGCTGGCCGTCGCCGTGCTGCTCGGGGTGGGCCTCGGCGTGCTGATGGCCCAGACCCGGTGGCTGGAGCGGGCCATCTACCCGTACGTGGTCGTGGTGCAGACCATCCCGGTGCTGGCGCTGGTTCCGCTGTTCGGCTTCTGGTTCGGGTTCGGCTTCGCCAGCCGGGTGCTGGTGTGCGTGCTGCTGTCGCTGTTCCCCCTGGTCGCCAACACCCTGTTCGGCATCCGGTCGGTGCCGGCCGCCCAGCACCAGCTGTTCGACCTGCACCGGGCCAGCCGGTGGCGGCGGCTGGTCAAGCTCCAGCTGCCCGCCGCCCTGCCGTCGATCTTCACCGGCCTGCGCATCGCCGCGGGCGGGAGCGTGATCGGCGCGGTGGTCGGCGACTTCTTCTTCCGGCAGGGGCAGCCGGGGCTGGGCATCCTCATCGACATGTACCGCTCCCGGCTGGCCGCCGAGCAGATGTTCGCCGCGGTCCTGCTGGCCAGCGCGCTGGGCATCGCCGTGTTCGTGGTGTTCGGCGCGCTGGCCAGGTGGGCGGTGGGCCGCTGGCACGAGTCCGCGGAGTAGTTCCGCCGCCCCACCCCGGTTCGCGGTCGTGCCCGGTGTCGGCGCTGGCCGGTCACCGCTGTCCGAGGACGGCGGCGACGAGGGCAGCGTGGCCGAGCAGATCGGCGTCGGAGGTGCCGGTCAGCTGCAGGCCGACGGGCGCGTCGGCACCGGGCAGCGGCAGCGAGATCGCCGGCGAACCGGTGAGGTTGGCCAGCCGGGTGTTCGCCACCAGCCGGGCGGGCAGGGCGGTGTCCTCGGCGGCCACCGACATCGGCGGGGCGAGCAGTCCCACGGTGGGGCCGATCAGCGCGTCCACGTCCGCGAACAGCGCCCGCACCTGGGTGGCCACGCGCTCGCGGTGGCGCAGCGCGCGCTGGTAGTCCTCGGGCGCGATGGCCGCACCCGCCACCAGCCGATCGTGCACGTCCCGCCCGTAGCCGACCGCGTTCGCGCGCAGTGACTCCCGGTGCACCGCGGCGGCCTCGAAGAACATGATCGTGTTGCTGGTGCCGAGAACGGCTTCTGGTGCGGGAAGCTCCGTGATGTCCACGAGCTTGTGCCCGGCTGCGGCCAGCCGTTCCAGCGCGGCGCGGGTCGCCTCGCGCACGGGGGTGTCGGCGTGCTCGACCTCACGGGTCAGCACGCCGAGCCGGAGGACGTCCGGGGCGTCGGAAACGCTGTGCCCGAGTGCGCGGTGCACGCGGCAGACGTCGGCCACCGTGCGCGCGTGCACGCCCACGTGGTCCAGGGTGGGGCTCAACGGGAAGACACCGGTGGCCGGGTAGCGGCCGTGCGAGGGCTTGAAGCCGACCACGCCGCACAGGGCGGCGGGAATGCGCACCGATCCGCCCGTGTCGGTGGCGAGGGCGATCCGCGCCGAACCGTCGGCGACCGCGGCGGCCGAGCCGGAACTGGAGCCGCCGGGGATCCTGCCAGGGGCACTCGGGTTGACGGGTGTGCCGGTGTGGTGGTTGATCCCGGTGACGCCGAACGCGAACTCGTGCAGCGCGGTGGTGCCGACCAGTCGGGCGCCCGCGTCGACCAGCCGCGTGACGACCTCGGCGGTCGTCGGCTCGGGGTCGGCGGTGGCGCGGGCCGCCGATCCGGCGCCGAGCGGGCGGCCGGCCACGGCGAACAACTCCTTGACGGCCAGGGTGAATCCGTCCAGTGGCCGCTCGGTCGGCGCGATCCAGGTGTAGGGGCCGCCGTCCCGGACGTGCCGCGCCGCGCCGGGCACCGGCAGCACCTCGGCGGGCACCCCCTGGACGGCGACGGGCACCTGGAACCGCCGGACGGCCTCCGTGCCGATCGAGGTGTGCAGCGGGTTGGTGGTCGCCGGCCACGGCCCGCCGTGGTTCGTCGCCCGGTTCACCGCGACACCCGTCGGCCAGTCGTTCCACACCAACCGCCCGGCGCGCCGGGACAGCACCCGCACCAGGCGCCGCGCGAGCACCGTGTCCCCGGGCTCGGCGTGGATCGTCGCGGTGAGCGATCCCGGGACCGCGGCGGCCAGTGCCAGCAGCTCGTCCTCTCCTCGGTACTCGACGATGACCGAGGCGGGGCCGAAGCACTCCTCCCGCAGTTCCGGGTGGCCGTGAAAATCCGCCGCGCTGGCCTGGAAGAGCTGTGGTCCCGCGCCCGCCCCGGCCAGCCGAGTGGCCACGGTGGACAGCCGCGTGACGCCCTCGCGGTAGCCGTGGGCGATCCGCTCGTTGAGCATCGGCGCGACGGGCAGGGCGGCGACGGCCGCGGCGAGTTCGCCGGTCAGCCCGTGGCCTTCCGGCAGGAGCAGCAGCCCGGGGCTGGTGCACAACTGGCCGTTGTACCGGCTGAGCGAGCCGGCGAAGCCCGCCACGATCTCAGCGCCGCGAGCCTCGATCGCGGCACGGGTGACGAACACCGGGTTCACGCTGCCCAGCTCCCCGTAGAAGGGAATCGGGTCCGGGCGCGCGGCGGCGGCGTCGAACAGGGCGCGCCCGCCGGCCTGGGAACCGGTGAAGGCGGCGGCCTTGATCCTCGGGTCGGTGATCAGCGCGCTGCCCGCGGTGAACCCGTGCACCACCGAGAAGCAGCCCCGGGGCGCGCCGGCCAGTGCCTCGGCGACGACCTCCTCGGTGCGCCGGGAGGTCCGCGGATGCCCGGGGTGGGCCTTGACCACCACCGGACATCCCGCGGCCAGCGCGGAGGCGGTGTCCGAGCCCGCGACCGAGAGGGCGAACGGGAAGTTGCTCGCCGCGTACACCGCGACCGGGCCGATCGGGACCAGCACGCGCTGGACGGCGCCCTCGTCCCGGGCCTGGAGGAAATCCCCGCGCAGCACCTCGTCGGCCAGCAGCCGCAGTTGGGCGGTGGTGCGGGCGAGTTCGGCCCGCAGCGGCTCGACACCCAGCGCGGTTTCCGCGTCCGCCAGCGCGATCAGCGCCGCGCCGTCGGCCGCCAGGGCGTCGGCCACCGCGGTCAGCAAGGCCGAACGCCGGGCCAACGGGAGTTCCGCCAAATCGGCGGCTGCCCGCTCGGCGGCCACGCAGGCCGCCACCACGTCGGCGGTGGTGCTCTCCACGTCGCTGCCCCTTCAGCTCACGAAGAACTCGATCAGGGCGCGGGCCACCGCCGACGGATCGTTCTCCATCGGGATGTGCCCGGCACCGGGGATCCGGACCAGGGTGGTGCGCGGGATCTCGGCGGCGAACCGCTCGGCGAACCGGATCTGCTGGAAACCGTCGTCCTCACCCCACACCAGCAGCTTGGGCGTGTTGGAGCCGCGCAGCGCGGGCACCAGGTCGAGGGTGTAGCGGGCGTCGGCGGCACCCGCGAGCGCCAGCCACGACCGGGCGACGCGGGGGTCCGTCCAGGGGTCGAGGTACTCCGCGATCTCCGCTTCGCTGGCGGGGCGCGCGAGCGCGGTGGTCACGGCCTGGCCGCGCGCGGCCAGCAACTCGTCCGGGGTGATCGAGGCGACCACGGCGGGGTCGCGGAACCGGGCGACCGCGGGCACCGGCCAGGAGTCGTAGGTGACCGAGTTGACCAGTGCCAGGCGGTTGACCTCGATCCGGTCGTCGATGAGGAGGTGCTGGGCGATGGCGCCGCCGATGTCGTGCCCGGCGACCGCGACGGGCCCGGCCACCCCGAGCGCGGCGGCGAACCGCGCCACCCAGGCGGCGAGCGCCGGGACGGTGGCCGTGTCCGGCGTCAGCTCGCCCCCGGACCGGCCCAGACCCGGCAGGTCGACCGCGACCGGGCGCAGACCGGCAGCGGCGAGGTCCGGCAGCACCGGCTGCCAGACGCGGCTCCAGTACGTGCCGTGCAGCAGCAGCACGATCGGGCCGCGCTCGCCCGCGGTCAGATAGCTGGCCGGGCGCTGGTCGACGTCGACGCGCAACCGCCTGACCGGGGCGGGGTGAGCTTCAGGGTGATCTTCGGACATGCCATCACGATCGGGTCCCCGCTCGGCGGAGTCAAATACCAGTTAGGGTATGGCGCCATGACGTTGTCGCAGCTCAGGGCGTTGCTGGCGGTGGTGGAGCACGGGGGTTTCACGGTCGCCGCCGAACGGATCGGCATGTCCCAGCCCGCGGTGAGCCGGGCGGTCAGCGCCCTGGAACGGGAACTCGGCGCGGCGCTGTTCGTCCGGCACCGCGACGGCGTCGCGCTCACCGAAGCAGGCCGCCTCGCCGCCGCCCGAGCCCGCGAGGCACTGCGGCAGTTCGATCTGATCGCGGCGGATGTGGCCGCGGCCACCGGCCGGGTCACCGGGACACTGCGGCTGGTCAGCCTGCCGACCGCCACCGGCCCGCTGGTCGCGCCCCGGCTGCGCGCCTTCACCGACCGCTTCCCGCAGGTCCAGGTGCGGCTGTTCGAGGGGTTTGACCGCGACGTCCGCGACTGGCTGGGTCAGGGCGCCGCGGAGGTCGGCGTGGTCACCCTGCCCGCGCCGGGCCTGCACACGTTTCCCCTGGCCAGTGACGAGATGCTGGCCCTGGTGCCCGCGGGTCACCGGCTCGCCCGCCGCGCCACCGTGCCCTTCGCAGAGCTGGCTGGGGAGCCGTTCATCCTGTCCACCGGCGGCTGCCGCCCGGTGATCCTGGCGGCGGCCCGCGAGGCCGGTATCCAGCTCGACGTGACCTTCGAGGCCGGGGAACTCTCCGCGATCCGCGAAATGGTGACCGCCGGCCTCGGGGTCAGCGTCGTGCCGTCCCTCGGCCTGCCGGACGACCTCGGACCGGTGGTCGCCCGGCCCCTGGTTCCGCGGACCACCCGGGAACTCGCGCTGGCCGTCCGCTCACCGGCCGACTGCGCGCCCGCCGCGCGCGCGTTTCTCGACATGTCCGCGGCGAGGGCCCACGACCAGCGGAAGCGGTAGCGCCAGGGGAGCCGCCGGGTGGGCGCTCAGCGGCCCGGTGCGGCGCCGCCGGCCGTCGTGCGCTCGCCCCGGGCCGGCCCGCTGCGGCGGCGCTCGGCGCGGTGGCGGAGCAGGTCGGCGGTGGACTGGTCGGCGGGCAGGAACGCCTCCAGCCGGAGTTCGGCGAGGGTGATGTCGGTGGCGGTGGCGAACGAGGTCAGCGTGGTGATCAGCCGCAGCTCGCCGTCGGCGGAGGCCAGCCGCATGGGCACGGAGAAGCCGAGGTGGTCAGGGCCGACCGGCACCTGGGGAACGTAGCCGGCCAGCTCGGCGATGAACTCGTCGAGCCGGGGGTCCGGGCTGCGTCGCGCCCTGGTGCTCAGGTTCTCGATGACGTGCCGGCCCCACTCGGCCAGGTTGCCGACCCGGCGGCCCATCCCGTCCGGGTGCAGCATCAGCCGCAGCACGTTGACCGGTGGGGTCAGCAACTCGGGCGCGGCGCCCTCGGCGAACACCTCCACCGCGTCGTTGGCCGCCAGCACCCGCCCGTACGGGGCGGTGATCAGGGCCGGATACGGCAGGTGGCCGTGCAGGATCTCATCGAGCGCGGTGCGGACCGGGCGCAGGCCGACCTCGTCCAAACCGGACTCGGCGAACACCGGCAGAAACCCGGCCGCGGCGAGCAGGTCGTTGCGTTCCCGCAGCGCCAGGCCGAGCGACTCGGCCAGCCGGATCACCAGCGCGCGTCCCGGCAGGGAGCGGCCGTTCTCGACGAAACTCAGGTGGCGCTGGGTGGTGCCGGCCAACTCGGCCAGTTCGAGCTGGCTGAGCCGGCGCGCGCGGCGCCAGCGCCGGATCTCCTCGCCAACGCCGGTGCGGTCGTTCCTGCTGCCGGTCACCGGGCCGTTCTACCCGAGGCCCACCACGCCTGGCGATTCCCCCGAGGGAATTGCCGGCCGTGCCGCCGATCTCGCACGATCCACGCCCGGTGGCGGCGGCACCGGCTGGGCCCGCCAGCCCGGCGCGCCCGCCACGACAATCCGGAAAGGACAGTTGATGAAGCTCTACCGGCTGAACCCCGGGCACGGCCTGGCCGGGCTGACCCGCCACGAGCACGACGAGCCCGAGCCGGGGCGCGGGCAGGTGGTGGTGCGGATGCGCGCGAACTCGATCGGGTTCCGCGACCTGATGGTGTTGGCCGACAACTACCCGCTGCCGATCACACCGGGCGTGGTGCCCGGCTGCGAGGGCGCGGGTGAGGTGGTGGCCGTCGGCGACGGCGTCACCCGGGTGGCGGTGGGTGACCGGGTGGCGGCCACCGTGTTCCCGCGCTGGCTCGACGGTCCGTTCCGCCGCGAGAACGCCGCCCAGCTCGGCACCGGCGTCGACGGGGTGCTCACCGAGTACGCGCTGCTGTCCGAGGACGGGGTGGTGCACCTGCCCGAGCACCTGTCCTTCGAGGAGGCCGCCGCCCTGCCGCTGGCCGCGGTGACCGCGTGGAACGCGTTGACCACCGGGGAGCCGCTGCGCCCCGGTGCGACCGTGCTCACCCTCGGCTCGGGCGCGGTGTCGCTGTTCACCCTCCAGTTCGCCGCGCTGGCCGGTGCGCGGGTGATCGTCACCACCTCCAGTGCGGCCAAGACCGAACGGCTGCGCGCGCTGGGCGCGGCCGAGGTGATCAACTACCGGGCCAACCCGACCTGGTGGGAGCGGGTGCGCGCGGTGACCGGCGGTCGGGGCGTCGACCGGGTGGTGGACCCGGCCGGGCCGCTGGAGCAGTCGCTGCGGTCGGTCGCGGCCGGCGGTGACGTGGCCCTGGTCGGCCGCTGGCTGTCCGGCGCGGCGGGCGCGGCACCCGTTGACCCCGCGCTGCTGTTCTCCTCGGCCGCGACCCTGCACCGGATCGCCACCGGCAGCCGCGCCCACTTCGTCGAGCTGAACCGCGCCGTGGCGGCGCACCGGTTGCGACCGGTGATCGACCGGGTGTTCCCGTTCGACGAGGTTCCCGAGGCGTTCGCCCACTGCGCGTCGGGCGGCGGCTTCGGCAAGGTGGTCATCAGCCACGGCTGACCGGGGACGACGACCCCACCCGGCCCGGACGGTGGGGGTGGGGTCGGCGCGGGCGCGGTCAGTCCGTGGTCCACCAGACCGTGGTGTCCGGGGGCAGCACCAGGCACCAGCTCGCCGTGCCGTCGGTGCCGGCGCCCTCCTCCTCCAGCACGGTGACCCGGTCGCTGGAGCACAGCAGCCGGCCGGAGAAGGGCAGCCGGACCGGCTCGGCACCCAGGTTCACCGCGCAGGTGAAACCGGGCTCGCGGGCGAACACCAGCACGTCCCCGGCGCTGTCCTGCCAGGTCAGGGTGCCGTCACCGAGTGCGGGGTGCTGGCGGCGGATGGCCAGCGCCGCCCGGTAGAGCCGCAGCGTGGACTCCTGCTGCTGTTGCTGGCTGGCCACGGACAGCGCACCCCAGTCGGTGGGCACCGGCAGCCAGCTGGCGGTGGAGTCGGGCGGGCCGAAGCCGAACGGCGGTGTGCCGTCGGACCAGGGCAGCGGCACGCGGCAGCCGTCCCGGCCGCGCTCGGTGTGCCCGGACCGCTCCCACATCGGGTCCTGCAACGCCTCCTCGGGCAGGTCGGTGACCTCGGGCAGGCCCAGTTCCTCACCCTGGTAGACGTAGGCCGACCCGGGCAGCGCCAGCATCAGCAGCCCGGCCGCCCTGGCCCGGCGCAGCCCCACCTCGCCGCCGCCGTAGCGGGTCACCGGCCGCCGCACGTCGTGGTTGGCCAGCACCCAGGTGGTGGTGGCGCGCACCAGCGCGGTGGCGGCCAGCGAGGAGTCGATCACCTTGCGGAAGCCGATCGCCGACCAGTCGGCGTCGAGGAACTCGAAGTTGAACGCCTGGTGCAGCTCGTCCGAGCGGACGTAGCGGGCCAGCCGCTCCGGGGTGTGCGCCCACGCCTCGGCCACGGCCATGCGTTGGCCGGGGTAGGCGTCCAGCACGGCCCGCCACTCCCGGTAGATCTCGTGCACCTCGTCCTGGTCGAAGTAGGGCAGCTCGTCCCGGCCGAGCAGCTGGATCTGCTGGGTGCGGCCGATGTCGGGCAGGTCGGGGTGCTTGATCATGCCGTGGGCCACGTCGACGCGGAACCCGTCCACGCCCCGGTCCAGCCAGAACCGCAGCACCTCGACGAACTCGGCGCGCACCTCGGGGTTGCGCCAGTTGAGGTCGGGCTGTTCGGGGGCGAACAGGTGCAGGTACCACTCGCCGTCCTCGACCCTGGTCCAGGCGGGGCCGCCGAACACCGACTCCCAGTCGTTGGGCGGCAGTTCACCGTGCTCGCCCCGGCCCGGGCGGAACAGGTACCGGTCCCGGGCGGGGGAGCTGCCCGGTCCGGCGGCCAGTGCCTCGGCGAACCACGGGTGCGCCGAGGAGGTGTGGTTGGGCACCAGGTCCACGATCACCCGCAGGTCGAGGTCGTGCGCCTCGCCCAGCAGCGCGTCGAACTCGGCCAGGCTGCCCAGGGTGGGGTCGACGTCGCGGTAGTCGGCCACGTCGTAGCCGCCGTCGGCCATGGGCGAGGGGTAGAACGGGGTCAGCCACACCGCGTCCACGCCCAGTTCGGCCAGGTAGGGCAGGCGCTGGCGGATGCCGGCCAGGTCGCCGACGCCGTCGCCGTCGCCGTCGGCGAAGCTGCGGACGTAGATCTGGTAGATCACCGCGTCCCGGAACCACGGCACGGTGTTGTTCGGATCGGTCATCCCCACTCCTGTGTGGTGGTTCGCTGGAGGCCAGCCGGTCGGGAGCCATTCAACTAAACCGAGTTACTAAACCGCAACCACCGGGTGGGGGAAACCGGGGAACCCCGGATCGGCCAGCGGTCAGCCGCTGGCGGAGGGGTGGACCGGCCCGGTGGACTCGCGCACGATCAGCGCGGTGTGCAGCACCTGGCCGGAGTGCGGGCGCTCGCCCTGGATCGAGGCGACCAGGAAGTCGCCGGCCACCCTGCCCTTGGCCTGGATCGGCTGGCGCACCGTGGTCAGCGCCGGGCGCACCCAGTTGGCCTCGGGCAGGTCGTCGAAACCGGCCACCGACACCTGGCCGGGCACGTCCACGCCCAGGTCGCGCAGGGCGTCCAGGGCGCCGACGGCCAGGATGTCGCTGAGCGCCACCACGGCCGACGGCGGGCGCGGGCCGGCCATCAGCTCGCTCGTGGCGCGGTAGCCCTCGGCCCTCGTGCTGGCCACCTCCACCACCCGCACGTCCGGGTGGTCCAGGGACATGCCGACCACGCCGAGCGCGTCGGCGATGCCGGCCATGCGCCGGGCCAGCGGCCCGACCGGAACGCTCGACCCGCTGCCGCCGGCCGGCAGCGACAGCACGGCGAGCCGGCGGTGCCCCAGCTCCAGCAGGTGGCCGACGAGTTCGGCGATGCCGGCCTGCTCGGTCACCTCGATGCTGGGCACCCCGGGCAGCTCGTCGCTGTCCACCAGCACGAACGGCACGCCGCGGCGCCGCAGCTCGGTGATCTCGCCCCGGTCGGTGGCCAGCCCGCACACCACGAAGCCGTCCACCGCCGCGTACGGGATGGCATCCCGCATGGACGAGCGCAGCGGCGGCACCAGCAGCAGGCTCAGCCCCTCCCGGTCGCACACCTGGCCGAGGCCGACCAGGAACTGGGCGTAGTAGGGGTTCTCCATCACCAGCGGGATGTCCTGCGGCAGCAGCACCCCCAGCGACCGGGTGGAGCCGCGCACCAGCGCGCGGGCGATCGGGTTGGGCACGTAGCCCAGTTCCTCGGCGACCCGCAGGATGCGCTGCCGGGTCTGCTGCGAGATGCGCGCCGGGTCGTTGAAGGCGAACGACACCGCCGTCCGGGAAACCCTGGCGGCCTGCGCAACGTCCTTCGCGGTGACCCGCCGGCCCTCGTGCATGCTAGGGACGGTAGTGCACCGACCAGGCCCGGCTGATCTGGATCATCACTCGTCCGAGGTAGGGCGGGTCCGGGCGCGCGCGGGTGCGCGTGATGCCGGGGCGGTCGGCGCGTCCCCGATGACCGGTTCGAGGTAGCCGAACAGCACCTTCTTGAGTTCGACGACGGTGGCGGCGCGCTCGGCGCCGGTCGCCGCCACCGCCAGCGGGGTGATGGCCTGGACGATCCGCATGCTCACCTGGGTGGTCCGGCGGCGCTGGGCGGCCGGCAGGTCGGGCGCGCGCGCCGCGATCAGCTCCTCGACGGCGGCGTGCAGCGCGTGCTGGATCGGCTGGGTCGCCTCGGTCAGGTCGGCGGGCATGTCCGGCCGGGCGAACAGCGCCTTGAAGCCGGGATTGGCGATGTTGAACGCGACGATCGGGTCGACGACCCGGTCGAGCACCTCGGCCAGGCGCAGCCGGGTGAAGTCGACCCCGTCGAAGGCCGCCTGGCGGGTCGCGCGCAGCTGCGCCACGAACCGGTCGGCCAGTGCCTGCGCGATGGCCTGCTTGTTCGGGTAGAACTGGTAGAGCGAGCCGGGGGAGATGCCCGCCGCCGCCGCGATCGCGTTGGTGGTCGCCGCCTCGTAGCCGGCGCTGGCGAAGACACCCGCCGCCGCGTCCAGGATCTCGGCCATCCGGCGCTCGCCGCGCGCCTGCCGCCGGCGTGGTCGCTGGTCGCCGCCCCCGGCGGTGGGGTCGTTGGTCATGCCGTTCCTCCGCACCTCACTCGTTGGCGGCCGGTCGCGTGCACCCCGGCCGTGGGCACCCCGCTCGCGTGCACCCCGCTCGCGTCCGCGCCCGGCCGCGTCGCCTGATTGTGCCTGGCGCGTTGCAAATACGAGCAAGTGCTCGTATCTTCGCGGCAGACGTTTTACGAATGTTTGCTCGCAAACTTAGCCCCTGGGAGAACCCCGTGCTCCGACGGATCGGCCGTCTTGTCGTGACCAGACCGCGGGCGGTGGTGGTGGTAGCGCTGCTCGTCACCATCGCCGCGGGCGTGGTGGGCGCCAGCGCGCTCAACGCGTTGTCGCTCAACCGCTTCGAGGCGCCCGGATCGGAGTCCATGCACGCCAGACAGGAACTGGACACCCGGTTTGGCACCGGCAGCCCCAACGTCGCCCTGCTGGTCACCGCCCAGCAGGGTCAGGACACCGTGGACAGCGAGCCGGTGGCCGCCGCCGGGCGGGCGCTCACCGAGGAGCTGGCCGGCTACCCCGGCGTTGGCGACGCCTGGTCGTACTGGACCAGGGGCACGCCCGACACGCTGCGCAGCGGCGACGGCCGGCAGGCGCTGGTGCTGGCCTGGGTGCCCGGGGACGCCAACCAGGTGCGCCGCGAGGTCCTTCCGGCCCTGACCGACCGGTTCACCAGGGCGGACGCCACCGTCACCGTCCGGGTCGGCGGCGGGGACGAGGTGTTCCGCCAGGTGATGGGCCAGGCGCGGCAGGACTTCCTGCGCGCCGAACTGGTCGTCCTCCCCCTGGTGCTGGTGCTGCTGTGGCTGGTCTACCGCAGGGTGTCCGCGGCCCTGGTCACCCTCGGCGTCGGCGTGTTCGCCGTGGCCGGCGCCCTGGCGCTGCTGCGCGGCGTGGTCGAGTTCACCGAGATCTCCACGTTCGGCGCCAACATCGTCCTGGTGATGGGCATCGGCCTGGGCGTCGACTACGGGCTGTTCGTCACCTTCCGGTTCCGGGAGGAGCTGCGCCCCGGCGTGTCCGTGGCCGACGCGGTGCGGCGCACCGTCGCCAGTGCCGGCCGGACCGTGCTGTTCAGCGGGATCACCGTGGCCGCGTCCCTGTCGGTGCTGCTGGTGTTCCCGTTCCCGTTCCTCAACTCCTTCGCCTACGCCGGCCTGGCCGTGGTGCTCGCCGCGGTGGTCGGGGCGACCACGGTGCTGCCCGCGGCCCTGGCCCTGCTCGGCCGCCGGGTGCTCCGCCGCACCGCGCGGCCGGCGCGGGCCGGGGGCTTCTGGCTGGCCACCGCGAACCGGGTGATGCGCCGGCCGCTGCTGCTGGGCGGCGCGGCCCTGCTCGCCGTGCTGGTGCTCGGCGCCCCGTTCCTCGGCGTGCGGTTCGGGCTGCCCGACGACCGGGTGCTGCCCGCCTCGGCCCCGGTGCGCCAGGTGTACGACGACATCCGCGCCGGGTTCGCCGCCGAGGAGGCCGACGCGGTGCAGGTCGTCTCGGCCGGCGGAACCGGTGCGGCGGCCGGGCCCTACGCCGCGCGGCTGTCCCAGCTGGCCGGTGTGGTCCGGGTCGACTCCGCCGCCGGCTCCTATGTGGACGGACTGCGGACCGGCCCGGCCAGCGACGACCGGTTCACCGGCGACGCGGGAACGTGGCTGTCGGTGGTGCCCTCGTCGGCGCGGCTGGAGGCGGACGCCGCCGGCCTGGTCGCCGAGGTGCGCGCCACCCCGGCGCCGTTCGACGTCGTGGTCGGCGGCTACCCGGCCGAGCTGGCCGACTACCGGGACGGCGTGACCAGCCGGCTGCCGCTCATCGGCGCGCTGATCGTCCTGGTGACCCTGGTCGTGCTGTTCCTGATGACCGGCAGCGTCCTCGCCCCGCTCAAGGCGTCCGTGCTCAACCTGCTCAGCCTGGCGGTGATGTTCGGGACGCTGGTGTTCGTCTTCCAGGACGGCAACCTGTCCGGGCTGCTCGGCTTCACCCCCACCGGTTCCATCGAGCCGAGCGTGCCGATCCTGATGTTCTGCATCGCCTACGGCCTGTCCATGGACTACGAGGTCTTCCTGCTGTCCCGGATCAAGGAGGAGTACGACCGCACCGGCGACGCGCTGGGTTCGGTGCCGGTCGGCATCGCCCGCAGCGCCCCGCTGGTCAGCGCCGCCGCGCTGATCCTCGCCGTCTCGTTCGCGGCCTACGCCACCGGGCGCGTGGTGTTCCTCAAGCAACTCGGCGTCGGCATGGCCGTGGCGGTGCTGGTCGACGCCACCCTGATCCGCGGTGTGCTGGTGCCCGCGTTCATGCGCCTGGCCGGCCGGGGCAACTGGTGGGCGCCACGCCCGCTGCGGGCGCTGCACCGCCGCATCGGCGTGAGCGAGGCGCCGAGCACCCCGGCGGCCGAGCCCGAACCCGCCGGCGCCACCCGGTAGGGCGTTCCGGGTCGGGCGCTGTTTAGCCGGCAGGTGGAACGGGAAACCCGGCGGTGCAGGGGAATCCCGTCCAGGAGGTGCCACCCATGGCTGACGGCTTTGTGACGTTCCTGGTGATCGGCGTGGTCCTGGCCGTGGCCGACGGCCTGCTGATCAAACGCAGCGGCCGGGCCTACCTCGAGGAGGTGTACGGAGGTGACGGCGGCGCGGAACCGGTGAGCCGGATGGTCAGCGTCCTGTTCCACCTCGTGGTGCTCGGCCTGCTGGCCATCGTGTCCACAATGGACTTCGGGGTGTCGGGTGCCGAGGGCTTCGTGCTCAAGCTCGGCGTGATGCTGCTGCTGGTGGCCATCACCCACGGGATCACGATGTACTGGCTGGGCAAGATCCGCCGCCGGCACCGCTTGGAGCACGCGCTCGACGAGGAGACCGCGGCGGCGACGCGCGGCCGCGGCCGGCGTCGGCGCGTCCCGCCGGCTGACAGCGTGGTCGACGTGACCACAGTGGACCCGGAGCACCCGCTGAGCCCGCGCATCCACCCGCCCACCCGGCCGGTGATCAACGGCTGAACCGGGAGCAGCGGCCGAGCCCGGCCCGGGTGGTCCGGAAAGGCCCGGGGCTGATTCCCAGAGCGACCCGGATCAGCCCCGGCCCGTCCGCGTCCGCGTGGCGCGCTCCTGGCGGGCGGTGGTGCTGGGTGCTGCCAGCCGCTCGGTTTGCCCACCCCGCGGCCGGGTAGCCGGAACCTGCCCGCACTGTCCACAGCAGACGGAAACCGGCGTGGGGACAGCAGGCCGGGTGCGGACCGACCGGGAGGAGAGGCGATGCGGGTCGTGATCATCGGGGCTTCCGGCAACATCGGCACGGCACTGCTGCGGCGGCTCGCCCACGAGGCGGACGTCACCGCCGTGGGCGTCGCCCGCCGCCGGCCCCACCCCGGGTTCCCCTACGACACCGCCGACTGGCACCAGGTGGACATCGGGACACCCCACGCCGACACCGCCCTGGCCGGCATCCTCGCCGGCGCGGACGCCGTGGTGCACCTGGCCTGGCTGATCCAGCCAAGCCACGACGAGTCAGCCCTGTACCAGACGAACGTCGCGGGCAGCCGGCGGGTTTTCGCCGCGGCCGTCCGCGCCGACGTCCCGCACCTGGTCTGCCTGTCCTCGATCGGCGCGTACTCGCCGGCGGACAAACAACACCCGGTGCGCGAGGACTGGCCCACCGGCGGGATCGCCGCCTCCTCCTACAGCCGGCACAAGGCCGCGGTCGAGCGGTTGCTGGACGGTGTCGAACTGGGCGAACCCGCCCGGGTGATCAGCCGGATCCGGCCGGGCCTGGTGTTGCAGCGGGACGCCGCCACCGAGATCCAGCGCTACTTCCTCGGCCCGTTCGTGCCGCGCGGGCTGTTCGGCCTGGCCCGCCGGGCCCGCCTGCCGGTGCTGCCGGTGCCGTCCCGGCTGACCCTGCAGTTCGTCCACGCCGACGACCTCGCCGAGGCACTGGTCCGGGTGTTGCGCACCCGACTGGCCGGCGCGCTCAACGTGGCCACCGACCCGGTGGCCAGCCCGCGGACCCTGGCCCGCATCCTGGGCGCGCGGCACCTGCCCGTGCCCGGCCCGCTGCTGCGCGCGGCGGCCGGACTCGCGTGGCGGCTGCGGCTGCTGCCGACCTCGCCCGGCTGGATCGACCTGGCCCTGTCCTGTCCGGTGATGAGCACCGAGCGGGCCAGGCGGGAGCTGGGCTGGCAGCCGCGCCACGACACCGAGCAGACCCTGCGCGACCTGCTCGACGGCCTGGCGCACGGCGCCGGCCAGCAGGTCAGCCCGCCGCTGCGGCCCCGCCGCGGCCCGTGGACGGTCGCGGGTCCGCTGGTGGGCCAGGAGCGCTGAGCCGCACCCGCTGGCCGGACCGCCCGCGCTCAGCCCCCGGACTCAACCCCGGGACTCGGACTCAACCCCGGGACTCGGCCGCCCGGTGCTGGTGGTCGGCGAACGCCTGGCCCACCTCGTTGGGGTCGCGGTAGCTGCGGTCGGGCAGCACCGCGATCGCCTCCACCACCTCGGTGGGCGCCCGGTGCGAGCGGGCATAGCTGACCAGCCCGTCCCTGCTCGCCGGGAAGCGCACGTCCGCGAGCAGCTTCTGGATCTGCATGTGGGTGGGTTTCACCGCCGCTCCTTCCGTCGCGGGACCTCCGTCGCGGGCGCAGCCGGCCGGAGCGGTCACGAGCAGTCGGACACGGCCGCCTCGACCGTCGCCGCCGCCTCCAGCCGCAGGTCCAGACCGACCACCTCCAGGGACCGCAGCACCGGGTGGGAGGTGGCCACCACCCGGACCCGCAGCTGGCGCGCCTCCGCCCACCGGGCCAGTTCGTCCAGCACGGCCAGGCCGGCGCAGCCCAGGAAGCTGACCTGCTCCAGGTCCAGGACCAGGGCGCGCACCCCGTCGTCGAGCCGAGCCCTGACCTGCTGGCGCAACGCGTCCGAGGTCAACAGGTCCAGCGGGCCCCCGACGTGCAGCACCAGCACCCCGCCACCGGCCCGCTCACTGGTCAGCGTCAGCGGTTCGGTGCGCGAGTTGTTCTGACGGCGCACCGGCTCACCGCCGGCACCGCCACGATCCGAACTGGTCACGCCTGCTCCTCACGCTACGGGCGGGGAAACCAGGCTGGGGCGTGGCCGGGCCACCGCCGGCGCTGCCGGGCGGGTTTCCCACGCGGTCGCGCTGTGCCTTCTCGCCCCGGTCGACGTGACAGCCACGGTAGGTCGAGGACCGGACCGCCACAACGGGTGGTGTGGGCGTGCCGTGACCAACCCACCGGACGGGTTCACCCGGACAGGGGGATCGAGCCCGGTCCGGGGCAGCCGATTCGGTGCCCACCGTGACCAGCGGGGTGGGGCGGTGCGGGGCGGCAGCCGGTCACAGCACCCGCAGGAGTCCGCTGACCTGCGCGATGACCAGCCCGATCAGGGCCAGCACCACCAGGACCGCCAACACCAGCGTGACCACGTGGGCCACCCGGGAGGGTGGCTGCTCGTGGTGGGACACCCCCGAGGTGGCCGACGCGGAGTCCGGCGGGGTGTCGCCCGGCTGGACTCCGCCGCCCGGCTCCAGCCCCGGGGTGCGGTCGGGGTCCGGGTCGGGTGGGGTCGCAGTCATGCCTCCCGGGTACCTCGCCGCGGCGGGGTCAACCATCCCGGCTCGTCCCACGTGTGTGCGCCCGTCCCGGTGGGTACGCGCGGAACATGGCGGCCCGGGCGGACGGTGCACGGCGCTGTTCGCGGCCGTCCCGCGGGACGTGCGGTGACAGCGGTCCCGGCAGAGCCACGGTCGAGGAGACGACATGCAGCACGACCACTTCATCGGACAGGTGCAGGCACGCGCCAGGCTGGCCAGCCGCGGCCAGGCCGAGGGGGTGACCAGGGCGACCCTGGAGACCCTGGGCGAACGGGTGCCGGAGCAGTTGGCCGAGAACCTGGCGGCGCAACTGCCCCAGGAGATCGGCGAGCACCTGCGCCGCACCGTGACCATGGGTGGCGCGGGCAGCGGCGAGCGGTTCGACCGCGAGGAGTTCATCGCCCGCGTCGCCCAGCGCAGCCATCGCGAGATTCCCGAGGCCAGCTACGCCGCCCGGGTGGTCTTCGAGGTGCTGGCCGAGGCGACCACCGGCAACATCCTCAAACACGTGCAGGACTCGCTGTCCGAAGACCTGCGGCCACTGGTCGCCGCGGGCAGCAGGGGCCGGCTGAGCTGATCCCCGGCCCGCCCGCGGCCGGGTCGGTCGGGCACCACGCGGGCGAGCGGCGGCTGGTTTCCCCGGTCGGCCGCTGGCTCGGGGCTGATCGAAATCGGTGGTGTACCCAGCGCGCGCACTGGGTACTACCGAGGCACCGAAGCTGGTGGAATCGTCAACCCGAGACGGAGGAGCAGTGCGCGACTTCGATGCGAATCCGGCGCGAGCGCAGGGGCCGGCGGAGGTGTGGGCGGGGCCGGTTGACGCACCCACGGTGGTGGTGCTCGATCCGGCGGGCGAGGCCAAGCACGGGGAGCTGCCCGCGAGCTGGCGGGAGCTGAGTCAGCGGTTCCAGGTGGTGTGGTGCCGGCTGCCCGTGGACCACGGGCAGGTCAGCGAGGTCGAGGACGTCTTCCAGGAACTCGCCGAGCCAGGCCGCACGATCGACGTGGTCGCCAGCGGTCCCATCGCCCAGCAGGCGCTGGACCTGGTCGCCCGGCACCCCGGACTGGTGCGCAAGGCGCTGCTGGTCGACCCGGAGGGCACTGGCGCGACAGCCCCGCCGGAGGCGACCGCGTTCGAGGACGCGCTGTGGAAGGAGCGCACCCTGGCGCTGCGCCGCGAGTTGGCCGTGGCGGGCACGTCGGTCGAGGTGGTGGCGTGGAGCTGGGGCGGCGACCGGGACCGGGTCGAGCCGCCGCTGCCCCTGGGCCATCCCGACGTGGTGAGCCAGATCGAGCGGGCCCTGGCCACCCCGGTCAGCCGGTGACCGAGGCCGCGATCCGGCGTCGAGCGGCATCGGCAGCGGTGACCGGAGGTGGGTCAGTTCCGGCTGATCCGGGCCGCACCCGTTCCTCGCCCGAGTGCGGCCCGGGGCACACACGGCGTCTCCCCGGCCGGGATGGGCGTCCGCCAGCGGCACGCCCGTCCGGCGTGCGGAACTTCCGAGCCGAGGAAGAACCCCAGGGCTTCACAGAACTCCAGGGCTTCACAGAACTTCAGGGCTTTTCAGGACTTCAGGCTTCACAGGACTTCTGAGCTTCAGGATTCGTGAACTTCGAAACTTCTGCACTTCAGAACTTCAGAACGACAACGACGGACCGAGCAGCTGGAGCCGACGGGTGCGCACCACCCGCGCTGGCCCCACGGAGGTGACGACCATGGCCTGCATCACGCGTCTTCCCCAACCGGTCTCGGAGGTGTGGGACTGGCAGTTACGCGGTGCCTGTCGCAGCATGAGCAGTGAGGTGTTCTTCCACCCCGAGCAGGAACGCGGCCGAGCGCGGGCGCGGCGGCAGGAGCGGGCCAAGCAGATCTGCCGGCAGTGCCCGGTGATGGCGGAGTGCCGCGAGCACGCCCTGGCCGTGGAGGAGCCGTTCGGCATCTGGGGCGGCCTGGACGAGCAGGAACGGCGCGCGATCCTGGCAAGCCGGCGGCGCGCCGCCGCCGCGGCTGACAACCCGCCCGCGGGCCGGGCGGCGGCCTGACGACCCGTCCGCGGGCCAGGCGGCGACCTGACGACGATTCGGCAGCGGCCCGGGCCGAGCGGCCTGACAACGCCCGGACAACTCGGGAGCTGGTTTCGTCGAACGCCCGGGGTACACACCCCCACCCTTCCCGGGGGGCGACCCCAAGGCCAGCCTACCGCCACCCCCACGAAAACCACGGGCCGCGGGCACGGCTGTGGACAGCTCCCCGGGCTGTGGACAACCGCGTCCTCGAACGGGTGAATTCGGGTGGAGGGAACCGAAACTGTGGTAGCCGGCCGCTCTGCACACTTCAGCACCGCCAGCCCCCGCCCCGACGGCCGCTCCCGCGGTGGACGTGGTCCCGGTGGGCCGACGCCGGGCCCGCCCCACTCCGGCGAACTGTCCGCAGGTGACCCAACCACACGCGCGAACCCCACGGCTCGCCACCGACGGCGCGGGCAGCGAACAGGCCACGGTGGAGACAACCCACTGTGCAGACAACCCACGGCGGAGACAACCCACGGCGGAGACAACGCAGTGGACAGAACACACAGAACACAGTGGACAGACGACGGCGGGGCCACAGTGGACAGCGGTGCCGGCGGGCCTCGGCGGGCGTGCGGGCAGTGGGCAGCGCGCCGGTGCGCCGGTGTTGGCGGGGCGGCCGACCGGGGGCAACGGGCACGGCGAGGGCGGTGACCTGGTCGCGACGTGCTGCGAGCCGGGTGGACACGGGGGACAGTGAGCGCAGCGGACCCCCGCGCGGGTGTTGGACGCGCGGAGTGCGGGGCTGCCGGTGACGAGTGGACAGGGAGGTGCCTGATGGCGGCGCGGACGCGGTCGGGCTGTGTGGTGGTAACCGGGGCCAGCGCTGGTGTCGGGCGGGCCACGGCGCGGGCGTTCGCCGCGCGTGGCAACCGGGTCGCCCTGCTCGCCAGGGGCGACGCGGGGCTGGCGGCGGCGGCCGGTGAGATCGAGTCAGCGGGCGGCACCGCGCTGCCGGTGGCCGTGGACGTCGCGGACAGCCGGGCGGTCGAGGCCGCCGCGACCCGGGTGGAGCAGGAACTCGGTCCCATCGACGTGTGGGTGAACAACGCCTTCACCACCGTGTTCGCCCCGGTCACCGCGACCACGCCCGAGGAGTTCCGGCGGGTCGTCGAAGTCACCTACCTGGGCTATGTGCACGGCACCAAGGCGGCGCTGGACCGGATGCTGCCCCGCGACCGAGGCGCCATCGTGCAGGTGGGCTCGGCCATGAGCGGCCGGGGCATCCCGCTCCAGTCCGCCTACTGCGCGGCCAAACACGCCATCAAGGGCTTCCACGAGTCACTGCGGTGCGAACTGCTGCGGCAGGGCACCTGCGTGCGCGCCACCATGGTGCAGTTACCCGCGATCAACACCCCGCAGTTCACCTGGGGCGCCAGCCGGATGCCCAGGCGGGCCCGTCCGGTGCCGCCGGTCTACCAGCCCGAGGTGGCCGCGCGGGCCGTGGTGTACGCCGCCGAGCACCCCGGGCGCCGCGAGTACTGGACGGGCGCGGTCACCGCGGCCACGCTGCTGGGCAACCGGATCGCACCCGGCCTGCTCGACCGGTACCTGGCGCGCACCGGGTTCGAGTCGCAGCAGACCGACGAACTCAGCGCCACCGGCCAGGAGGGCAATCTGTGGCAGCCGGGGGACCAGCGGCCAGGCACCGACCAGGGCGCGCACGGCCGGTTCGACTCGGAAGCGCGGTCCACCAGCGTCCAGGCGTGGGCGGCGCGGCACCGCGCGCTGCTGGCCGGCATGGGGGTGGCGGCACTGGGCGGCGGGGTTCTCGCGCGGAGCGCGCTGGGCAGGACCGAGCAGTGACCTCGGCGAGGGAGCACCGGCGATGACCACGACAGCGGTGCCCACCCCGGTGCGCCCCTACCGCTCGCCGGTGAAGGGGTCGTTCCTGCTGCGCGTCCTGCGCACCACCGACCACAAGCGGATCGGCGTGCTCTACCTGACCACCTCGTTCGCGTTCTTCCTGTTCGGCGGGGCGCTGGCACTGCTGATGCGCACCGAGCTGGCCAGGCCGGGGCTGCAGTTCCTGTCCAGCGAGCAGTACAACCAGCTGTTCACCGTGCACGGCACCGTGATGATGCTGCTCTACGCCACGCCCAACGTGTTCGGCTTCGCCAACTTCGTGCTGCCGCTCCAGATCGGCGCGCCCGACGTGGCGTTCCCCCGGCTGAACGCCCTGTCCTACTGGCTGTACCTGCTCGGCGGGCTGATCGTGGTCGCCGGGTTCCTCACCCCCGGCGGGGCCGCCGACTTCGGCTGGTTCGCCTACCAGCCGCTGTCCGGGGTGCACCACTCGCCAGGGCCGGGCGGCGACCTGTGGGCGGCCGGGCTGATCCTCAGCGGCGTGGGCACCATCCTCGGCACGGTCAACATGGTCACCACCATCGTCTGCCTGCGCGCCCCGGGGATGACCATGTTCCGGATGCCGATCTTCACCTGGAACATCCTCTACACCAGCGTCCTGGTGCTGCTGGCCTTCCCGGTGCTGACGGCCGCGCTGTTCGGGATGCTGGCCGACCGGCACTTCGGCGCGCACGTGTTCGACCCCGCCAACGGCGGTGTGGTGCTGTGGCAGCACCTGTTCTGGTTCTTCGGCCACCCCGAGGTCTACATCGTGGCGCTGCCCTACTTCGGCATCATCTCCGAGATCGTGCCGGTGTTCAGCCGCAAACCGCTGTTCGGCTACAAGATGCTGATCGTCGCCACGGTCGCCATCACCTTCCTGTCCGCCACGGTGTGGGCGCACCACATGTTCGCCACCGGGGCGGTGCTGCTGCCGTTCTTCTCGATCCTGTCCTTCCTGATCGCGGTGCCCACCGGCATCAAGTTCTTCAACTGGATCGGCACCATGTGGAAGGGGCAGCTGACCTTTGAGACGCCCATGCTGTTCAGCATCGGGTTCCTGGTGACGTTCCTGTTCGGCGGCCTGTCCGGGGTGCTGCTCGCCTCGCCCGCGATCGACTTCCACGTCACCGACACCTACTTCGTGGTCGCGCACCTGCACTACGTGCTGTTCGGCACGGTCGTGTTCGCCACCTTCGCCGGCATCTACTTCTGGTTCCCCAAGATCACCGGCCGGTTGCTCGACGAGCCGCTGGGCCGGCTGCACTTCTGGACCACCTTCCTCGGCTTCCACACCACCTTCCTCGCGCACCACTGGCTGGGCAGCCAGGGCATGCCGCGCCGTTACGCCGACTACCTGCCCACCGACGGGTTCACCACGCTCAACACGGTCTCCACCGTCGGCGCCTACCTGCTCGGCGCCTCGACGCTGCCGTTCATCTGGAACGTGGTGCGCAGCTACCGGTTCGGTGAGCCGGTCGTCGTCGACGACCCCTGGGGTGCGGGCAACTCGCTGGAGTGGGCCACGTCCTGTCCGCCACCGCGGCACAACTTCGTGCGACTGCCCCGCATCCGGTCCGAGCGCCCCGCCTTCGAACTGCACCACCCCGAACTGATCGACCGGCTGCGCGCGGAGAGCGGCCACGCGCCGGTCGGCGGTGCGCGGCCGGGGCGACTGGAGTCCGGCCAGGCGAACCCGAGCGGACAAGCTGACGAGGAGGCGCGGGAATGACCATCGCACAGGGGCCGCCGGCTCCGGAGCGGCTGCGGCTGCGGGACCGCTTCCTGGAACGGGCCGTGCGCGACCTGCTCAAGCACGACGCCCGGGTCCGAGGGCTCGACGTCGAGGCGCGCTTCGCCGGGGGAGTGGCGCACCTGACCGGCGAGGTGGACCAGCCCGAGCAGCTGGACGCGGTGCGGGAGCTGGTCGGCCAGCTGCACGGCGTGTTCGGGGTGTGGGACCGGGTGCGGGTGGCCGGTCGCGCACCGGTCGTGCTCGACCTGGGCTCGGGCGGCACCAAGCAGTATCCCAGCAACATCGGGGTGGACCGGTGGAACGCGGGCGCGGTCGACGTGCTCGCCGACGTGTCCCGACCGCTGCCGTTCGCCGACGCCTGCGTCGACCGGGTGTTCGTGGTGCACGTGCTGGAGCACCTGATCGACTTCCTGCCCCTGGTCGACGAGTGCCACCGGGTGCTGCGGCCGAACGGGGTGCTGCACGTGATCTCGCCGTGGTGGCGCTATGTCAACGCGGTGGCCGATCCCACCCACGTCCGGCTGCTGGACGTGCAGACCATCAAGGGCATCTGCGCCCGCCCCGGGTCGGACCGGCACTGGTACCCGCTGCACGCCGGCTGTGACGGTGCCACCATCTTCGCCGACCTGCGGCCGGTGCGGGACGGCCGGGAGCGGGCCGACCAGGTCCAGCTGGCCCGCTTCTTCGACTGACCCGGTTCGTCGACTGGGTCGACGCGACGCCGGCCGGAACGCTCTGCGCGATTGGACGCCACCTGCGGGGGTGCGGGACGGCCGGGAGCGGGCTGGCGGCGTCGGGTGGGCCGCGCTCAGGCGCGGTGCAGGGCCAGCGCCGCCGTCACCTCGGCGTCGGTGACCTGGGTGAAGTCCTCGTACCACTGGCCGACGGCGCGGAACTGCGCCGGCTGCAGTGGACAGATCACCTCGTCGGCCTCGCGGGACAGGTGGTGCACCGCCTGGGGCGCGCCCACCGGCACGGCCAGCACCAGGCGCGCCGGGTGCTCCTGGCGCAGCGCGCGCAGCGCGGCCCGCGCGGTCACCCCGGTGGCCAGCCCGTCGTCCACCAGGATCACGTCCCGGCCGGCGCGGTCCAGGGGCGTGTCCCGGCGGTAGGACGCCAGCCGGCGCCTGGCCTCCTGGCGTTCCCGGGTGCAGGTGGCCGCCATGTCCGCTTCGCGCAGTCCCAGCGCGGACAGGGCCGCCTCGTCGTAGACCGGCCGGCCGGCGGCGGTGACCGCGCCGATGCCGTACTCGGGCTGGCCGGGCGCGCCGATCTTGCGCGCGACCATCACGTCCAGCGGCGCGTGCAGCGCCTCGGCCACCTCGGCGGCCACCGGCACGCCGCCCCTGGCCAGACCGAGCACCACCGGCCGGTGCCACCGCGCCTCGGCCAGCAGCCGGCCCAGTTGGCGCCCGGCCTCGCGCCGGTCCGCGTACCCGTAGGTGGTCGCGCCCGTCCAAGCCATGTCCACCCTCCCCGGTGCCCCCGCCGCCCGGCTCGCGTCGTGGACGGTGGGTCGCCAGCCCCGGTTCGCCGCCCCCGCCGGGTGCCGGCCGCTGTGCTGTGCGCCAGTCCCACCCCGCTGGCGCGGTCGTCCTGACCGGACAAGTCCTCCGTGGACAGTCCGATGTGTACAGTTCTCTGTGGACAGCCGGCCGCCGGGTGCGGGCGTCAGGGCCGGCGCCACTCCTCGGTGGTCAGCCGCTCGCTGGCCTGCGGTCCCATCAGCAGCATGCCGCCGTCGACCACGAAGGACGCGCCGGTCACGTAGCTGGCGGCCGGCGTGGCCAGGAAGGCCACCACCGAGGCGACCTCCTTGGCGTGGCCGGTGCGGCCCAGTGGCACGCCCGGACGGCGCTGCGCGTGCGGGTCGACGTCCTCCTGGCCGGTCATCGGCGTGGAGATCTCACCGGGAGCCACCGAGTTGACCGTGATGCCGTACTCGGCCAGCTCCATCGCCAGCACCTTGGTCAGCATGCCCGCGCCGGCCTTGGCCGCGCAGTAGGGGGCGGCGCCCACCCTCGGCGCGTGCTCGTGCACGCTGGTGATGGTGATGATCCGGCCGCCGTGACCGGCCTTGATCATGTGCTGGGCGGCCCGCTGAGAGCACAGGAACGCCCCGTCCAGGTCCACCGAGAGCACCTGCCGCCAGGTGTCGAAGTCCATGTCCATGACCCGCTGCGCGCTTCCCGTGCCCGCGCAGTTGACCAGGACGTCCACCCCGCCCAGCTCCTCGGCGAGTTCGTCGATGGCCGCCGTCGAGGTGGGCAGGTCGGTCAGGTCGAGCTGGCGGACGGCGGTGCGCACGCCCTGCGCCGCGGCCTCCTCGGCGGTGGCCTCGGCACCGGTCCGGTCCGCGTGGTAGGTGATGCCCACGTCCACCCCGCCCCCGGCGAGCGCGACCGCGGTCGCCCGGCCGATACCGGAGTCGGAGCCGGTGATGACGGCGGTGAGCGGCCGACCGGCGGACTCGGTGGGCAGCGGCGCGTTGGTCTCGATGTCACTCACCTCCCTGAGGTACCCGGCCGGCACCCGGTTACACGCCCGCGGCGCCCGGGCCCCCTGGCGTGGCGGCGCCGGCGGGGTCGGACCGGTCCAGCAGGTCGATGGCCTCGGCCAGCACCTCCTCGGTGCTCACCCCGAGCAGCGCCGGGTCCGCATCGGCGGCGAACGGGTCGCCGCGGCGGAGCCGGTCGGCCGAGCGGGTGCGGTGCGGTCCGCTGGCCGGCGGACCCCACCAGTCGGCGGGGACCGGTCCGAACAGCACCACCGACGGGGTGCGGTAGGCGTAGGACAGGTGGGCGGTGCCGGTGTCGTTGGACACCACCAGCCGGGCGTCGGCGACCAGTGCGGCCAGTGCGGCCAGGCTGGTCCGGCCGGCCAGCACCGCCGCCGGCCCCAGGCCCGCCTGGACGGCCAGGGTCGTGGCCAGGTCGTGCTCCCCGGCCGTTCCGGTGATCACCACCCGCTCGCCCCGGTCGGCCAGCGCCCGGGCCAGCGCGGCGAACCGCTCGACCGGCCACCGCTTGGCACCGAACGCGGCGCCCGGGTGCAGCACCACCGCGCCGGGCGCCGGGCTGGGCTGGTCGGGTCGGCGCAGCAGCAGGTCGTCGGGGTCGGCGGGCACGCCGTGCGCGGTGAGCAGCCGGCACCAGCGCTCTCGCTCGGGCAGCCCGTCCACCCACTCCGGCCCGGACCAGGTCGCGTTGCGGTGCCCGATGCGCACGCGGGGCTTGAGCGCGTCCAGCAGCTCGCTGCTGCGCGGGCCCCGGCCGTGCAGGTTGACCACGATGTCCGGGTGGCGGGCCCGGGCGTCCAGCGGCGCCAGGCCCCGGGTGGGCAGCAGTTCGTCCACGGCGCCGACCAGCTCGACGATCGGGGCCAGCCAGCCCGAGGTGGCCAGCACCAGGTGGTGCTGCGGCCAGTGCCGGCGCAGCGCGCGCAGCGCGGGCACGCTGACCAGCAGGTCACCCAGTTTGAGTGCGCGCAGCGCCACGAGTTTCCCGGTGTGCGCGGGCCCGGGGAGCACCGCGCCGGCCGCGCGGTCGTCACTGTCGGGCGCCACCGGTCACCGCTCTTCCAGCAGGCCCTTGCGGAGTTCCTCCAGGGTCCGGGACAGCAGCCGGGACACGTGCATCTGGGAGATGCCGATCCGCTTGGCGATCTGGGTCTGCGTCATGTTGCCGAAGAACCGCAGGATGAGGATGGTCCGCTCGCGTTCGGGCAACTGGCGCAGCATCGGCTGCAGCGACTCCCGGTAGTCGACGCCCTCCAGCGCCGCGTCGTCCTCGCCGAGGGTGTCGCCCAGCGAGACCGCGTCGGAGTCCTGCAGCAGCACGTGGTCCAGGGACACCGAGTGGTAGGCGTTGCTGGCCTCCAGCCCCTCGTACACCTCGTCCTTGCTCAGCTTGAGGTGCTTGGCGATCTCGCTGGGGGTGGGGGAGCGGCCCAGCCGCTGGGACAGCTCGGTGCTGGCCGCGGTGATCGACAGGTGGAGTTCCTTGAGCCGCCGGGGCACCCGTACCGACCAGCTCGCGTCGCGGAAGTGGCGGCGGACCTCACCCATGATGGTGGGCACCGCGAAGGACAGGAAGTCCGTGCCCCGGTGCGGGTCGAACCGGTCGACCGCGTTGATCAGGCCCAGCGTGGCGACCTGGGTGAGGTCCTCCCGGAGGTCGCCGTGGTGGCTGAACCTGCGGGCGATGTGCTGTGCCACCGGCAGGTGCGCGGTGACCAGCTGGTCGCGCAGTTCGGAGCGCCGGGCGTCGTGCTCGTCGAGCGCGGCCAGTTCCTCGAACAGCGGCATGAGGTGGTCGTAGCCGTCGCGCGCCGCGCCCGGGGCGTTCGTCTGTGGACTGTGGGAACGAGTCACCCCGAGGCCGACCCCCTTCGTTTCACCAGTTCGATGTGGGTCAGGTAGCCGCCGGGATCGGCGGAGGCCGGCGCGATCCACGTGTTGACCGTGTCGGTCAGGGTGGTCAGCACCCGCCAGCCGAACGACTCCCTGCTCGGCGTGCTGTCGCTGTCGGACAGCACGGTGGCCTGAACGGTGATGTCGTTCCCGTTCGCCTGGAAGCGACAGGTCAGGGTGGACCCGGGCGTCGCCCGCATGATGAGGGTTGAGCACACCTCGTCCACGGCCATCTTCAGGTCGGCGATGGCGTCGAGGTCGAAGTCCTCACGCATGGCGATGTGTGCTGCCACAGCCCGCAGGACGGAAAGCTGCTCCAGGTTCGCGGCCACGCGAACCTCCACGTTGTTGGGAGCCCTCGGCTCATCCTCCACGCTAACCTCGGACTGCGTTTCGGTCACTCAGATACTCCAGGGAAGGTGTTGGCCGCGGACCACTGGCGGCTTGCCACGTCCACGCTAGTGCTGGTGTTGGTCGTTCGCCCGGTGGTGGCGGCGCCCGCACCGCGGTGGACCCGCGCTGCGGCAGCCCCGGCCGGCAGCCGACCGGAGGGGTGCCGGCCCGGGCGGCACCGGCCCGGGCCGGCACCGGCGGGGCCGACGGATCAGACCGCTGAACCGGCCTGGCCGGCTGCCGGGCCCCGGTGCTGTCCCGGGCCGCCCTCGCCGGTGGGCGGGACGCTCTGGCCGGTCACGCCACCCCGGTCGGCCCTGGGCTCGCCGGTGCTCGGCTGCTCGCCGGCCTGCCCCGGCCGGGGCACCTCGCCGCGCCACGCGCCGGTGGCCTGGCCGCGGTGCTCGATGAACTCCTTGAACCGGCGCAGGTCGCCGGCCACCCGGTGCTCGACCACGCCCAGGGCGGCGCCGGCCTTCTCGGTCAGCGTCTCCGGCTCGTACTCCATCTGCAGGGTGACCCGCGAGTTCTCGTTGTCCAGCCGGTGGAAGGTCACCACGCCGCGCTGCGACGGGCCCTCCACGGTGTGCCAGGCCACCCGCTCGTCCGGGTGCTGCTCGGTGATCTCGGCGTCGAACTCCCTGGTCACCCCGCCGATGCTGGTCTTCCAGTGGGTCCGCGTGTCGCTGATCTGGGTGATCCGGTCCACGCCCTCCATGAACTGCGGGAAGGTCTCGAACTGGGTCCACTGGTTGTAGACGGTCCGGACCGGCTCGTGCACATCGATCGACTTCTGGATGGTTGTCACGACGTGCCCTCCTCACTCGTCGCCGCGTTGAGCGACCCGTCGTCGGTGGATGTCGACTCACCCCCTGCACTACCCCTCGCGTCGAGTTTTCACACGTGTTGCTGGTTTGCGGTTTGTCCCGGATAGGGATGGAAACCCCGATGGGCACATTTCACCGGTGCGTAGTTCGCGGGTTGGTTCTTCCCGGTTGACAGGGGGCTGTGACCGCTGAGCGCGTCCGAAAGCCCCCGCCGAAGTGGGATTGGAGTTTTCGATGACGCAGCACACCCAGGTGACGCGTCGGCGCACCGCGGCCCGGCTGCTGGCGGCCGTGGTGGGCGTGGTCTACCTCGTGCTCGCGGTGGCCGGGTTCGCGCTGACCGGCACCGGCGAGTTCACCCAGAGCACCGCGCACCAGGTGCTCATCTTCGATGTCAGCACGCTGCAGAACATCGTGCACGCGGTGGTGGGCGTGCTCGGGCTGCTGGCCGCCTGGCAGCGGACCGGGAACGGCACCCAGTTCTACGGGTGGGCCGTCCTGGTGGTCTTCTTCGTGCTGTTCTGCTACGGCACGGTGACCCTGCTGGCCAGCACCGGGGTCACCGGGGACCCGCTCAACCTGAACTGGCCGGACAACTGGCTGCACCTGGTCACCGCGGTGGCCGGGCTGGCCATCGGGGTGCTCGCGCTGCGGTCCGGCCCAACCCGCACGGCGAACGCGCGCCCTGGCTTCGCCGGTCCGCAGAGCGCGCCGGGGCACCGGTGAGCGGCACCGGGTACGCGCGCGCCGACGGTGCCGCCACCGCACCAGCCGCGCGGCCAGCGCGACCAGACGGTCAGATCACCGGAACCGGCCCCGACCCGAACCCCGGAGCTGTCGTGACCCCACCCGAGCCACTGGAACTGGAGTTACCGGCCGAACCCGTGGCGCTGCGCGAGCTGCGCGCCCGACTGGGCGGCTGGTTGCGCACCGTGGGCGTGGCCGACCAGGCCGGCCGGGACCTGGTGCTCGCCATGAACGAGGCCGCCACCAACGCGGTCGAGCACGCCTACGCCGGCGCCGGCACCGGCGTGGTCCGGCTGCGCGCGGCCCTGTGCGCGGACCGCTGGATCCAGGTCGACGTCATCGACCACGGTCACTGGCGCCAGCCGAGCGGCGGCCTGCCCGACCGGGGCCGGGGCATGCTGATCATGCGCGGCTGCGTGGACGACCTGGGGGTCAGCGGCACCAGCAGCGGCACCACCGTCACGCTCCGTGTCGGGCCCGACGCCCTGGCGCCCGCGCCGACCTGACCGGCGGCCCGGCCGGCGTCGGCCCCAGCACCCGGACTGGCCCGCCTGGCCGTGCGCACGCCGCACAATGACGCAGCCGGCTGGCGGCCGACCATCGGGTGACCGGAGGGCGAACGGGCGAAGGCAATCGACTACACAGAGTAGTAGTTTTCTCGATTGCGTTTACCTGCTCCTACTTTGCGTACACCACGGCCATGGCGAGAAGTACCGCTGATGGCCAGCCCGCGGCCGTCCTGTTCGACCGGGACGGCACGCTGGTCGAGGACGTGCCGTACAACGGTGACCCCGATCTGGTCCGCCCCGTCGCCGGCGCCGCCGAGGTCCTGACCGAGCTGCGCGCACTGGGCGTGCGCACCGGCGTGGTCAGCAACCAGTCCGGCGTGGCCGCCGGCCTGCTCACCCTGAACCAGGTCCACCAGGTCAACGCCAGGGTCGAGGAGCTGCTGGGGCCGTTCGACACCTGGCAGGTCTGCCCGCACGGCCGCGACGAGGGGTGCGGCTGTCGCAAGCCCGCACCCGGCCTGGTCCGCGCCGCCTGCGCCGCGTTGCGCGTCGACCCGGCCGACACCTGGCTGATCGGCGACATCGAGAGCGACGTGCGCGCCGCCCGGGCGGCGGGTGCCCGCGCCGTGCTGGTGCCCACCCCGGTCACCGACCCCGCCGAGGTGGCCAGGGCCCCGCTGACCGCCCCCGACCTGCGCGCCGCACTCGGACTGGTGCTGGGCCGGGTGGTGTGCTGATGACCACCACACGCGTGCTGGTGGTCCGCCCGGACAGCGACGGCGACGTGCTGTTGGCCGGCCCCGCCGTCCGGGCCGCCGCCGCGGGCTGGCCCGACCGGCCCACCCGGGTGACGCTGCTGGTCGGTCCGGCCGGCCGGCAGGCCGCCGAGCTGCTGCCCGGCGTGGACCGGGTGATCGAGTGGCGCTGCCCCTGGATCGACCCGGAACCGCCCCCGACCACCCGCGAGCACACCGACTGGCTGGTCGAGCGGGTCGCGGCCGAGCACGCCTCGCTGGCCCTCGTGCTGACCTCGTTCCACCAGTCGGCGCTGCCCACCGCGCTGCTGCTGCGCCGGGCCGGGGTGCCCAGGATCGTGGCCATCTCCACCGACTACGCCGGCTCGCTGCTGGACGTCCGGCTGCGGCCCGGCGTGGACTTCGACGACGACCTGCCCGAGCCGGAGCGGGCCCTGCTGGTGGCCGCGGCGGCCGGACTGGCCCTGCCGGCCGGCGACGACGGCCGGTTGGCCGTCCGGGACGTGCCCGACGTGCGCGACCTGGTCGGCCCCGGCGGCCACGTGGTCGTGCACCCGGGCGCGTCCGTGCCGGCCAGGGCGTGGTCCCCGCACCGCTGCGCGCAGCTGGTGAGTGAGCTGGCGCGGCGCGGCCACCGGGTGGTGGTGACCGGCGGCCCCGCCGAGCGGGACCTCACCGCCCGGGTGGCCGGCGGCGACGGGATCGACCTCGGCGGGCGCACCAGCTTCGCCCAGCTCGCCGGGGTGCTGGCCACGGCCAGCGCCGTGGTGGTCGGCAACACCGGGCCCGCCCACCTGGCCGCCGCGGTCGGCACGCCGGTGGTCTCCCTGTTCGCGCCGGTGGTGCCGGCCAGCAGGTGGGCGCCCTACCGGGTGCCGCACGAGCTGCTGGGCGAGCAGGACGCGCCCTGCCGGGACAGCCGCGCCCGCGTCTGCCCGGTGCCCGGCCACCCGTGCCTGGATTCGGTGACCGCGCGGGACGTGGTGCCCGCGGTCGAGCGGCTGGCGGAGGTGAGCGTGTGCGCGAGCAGGTGAGCGACGACCCCCGGGACGACCCCCGAACGGAGGACTCCCGAACCGGGGGCTCCCGAACCGGGGACTCCCGAACCGGGACCGGCCCACGGCTGCGGGTGCTGCTCTGGCACGTGCACGGCTCCTGGACCACCTCGTTCGTGCAGGGCCGCCACCACTACCTGCTGCCCACCCTGCCCGAGGGCGGGCCGTGGGGCGCCGGGCGGCTCGGCCGGGCCTGGCCGGACCGGGTCCGCGAGGTGCCCGTGGCCGAGCTGGCCGACACCGACGTGGACGTGGTGGTGCTGCAGCGCCCCGAGGAACTGGACCTGGCCACCCGCTGGCTGGGCCGGCGACCCGGCCGCGACGTGCCGGCCGTGTACGTGGAGCACAACACCCCCAAGGGGGACGTGCCCAACACCCGCCACCCGCTGGCCGACCAGACCGAGGTGCCCATCGCCCACGTCACCCACTTCAACGAGCTGATCTGGGACTGCGGCCGGGCCCCGACCACCGTGGTCGAGCACGGCGTCGTCGACCCCGGCCACCGCTACACCGGGGAACTGGCCAGGACCGGCGTGGTGGTCAACGAACCGGTGCGCCGCTGGCGGGTCACCGGAACCGACCTGCTGCCCCGCTTCGCCTCCATCGCCCCGGTGGACGTGTTCGGCATGGGCCTGGCCGGCCTCAACGAGCGGCTCGGCCTGGACCGGGCCGCGCTGACCCCGGTCGGGGACCTGCCCACCGAGCGGCTGCACGCCGAACTGGCCCGCCGCCGCGTGTACCTGCACCCGGTGCGGTGGACCTCGCTGGGGCTGTCCCTGATCGAGGCCATGCACCTGGGCATGCCCGTGGTCGCCCTGGCCACCACCGAGGCGGGCGTGGCCGTCCCGCCGGAGGCCGGCGTGCTGGCCACCGACCCCCGGCGGCTGGTCACCGCCGTGCGGGAGCTGATCGCCGAACCCGAACTGGCCCACCGCATGGGCAAGCACGCCAGGCAGGCCGCGCTGGCCCGCTACGGGCTGCCGGCGTTCCTGGCCAACTGGGACCGACTGCTCACCCAGGTACTGCCGTGACGAGGCGGCGAACGGATCTGGACACGAACCAGGAGGTGATGGGGATGAGGATCGCGATGGTGTCCGAGCACGCCAGCCCGCTGGCCCCGCTCGGTGGGGTGGACGCCGGTGGGCAGAACGTCCATGTCGCGGAGCTGTCCGCCGCCTTGGCAGCACGCAACCACGAGGTGACCGTCTACACCCGGCGCGACGATCCGGACCTGCCCGAGCGGGTGTGGACCGAGCGCGGCTTCGAGGTGGTGCACGTGCCGGCCGGCCCGCCCGAGGCGCTGCCCAAGGACGAGCTGGCCCCGCACATGGGCGAGTTCGCCCAGTGGCTGGTCGGCGACTGGCAGCGGCAGCGGCCCGGCGTGGTGCACGCCCACTTCTGGATGTCCGGCCTGGCCTCGATCCTGGCCACCCGCGAGGTGGACGTGCCCGTGGTGCAGACCTTCCACGCGCTGGGCGCGGTCAAGCGCCGGCACCAGGGCGACGAGGACACCAGCCCGCCGGAGCGCATCCAGACCGAGCGGCTGATCGGCAAGCAGGCCACCCGGGTCGCCGCCACCTGCTCCGACGAGGTCTTCGAGCTGGCCAGGATGGGCGTGCCCCGGGCCAGGATCTCGGTGGTGCCCAGCGGCGTCGACCTGGAGCGGTTCACCCCGGACGGCCCGGTCTGGCAGGCCCCGCCCGGCGTCGGCCGCCACCAGCACCGGATCGTCACGGTCGGCCGGCTGGTGCCGCGCAAGGGCTTCGACACGGTGATCACCGCCCTGCGCGGGGTGCCCGACGCCGAACTGCTGATCGCGGGCGGCCCGGAACGCGGGCGGCTCGGCGAGGACCCGGAGGCGCGCCGGCTGGTGGCGCACGCCGAGAACGCGGGCGTCGGCGACCGGGTGCACCTGCTCGGACCGGTGTCCCGGGACCAGATGCCCGCGCTGCTGCGCTCGGCCGACGTGGTGGTGTGCGCCCCCTGGTACGAGCCGTTCGGGATCGTGCCGCTGGAGGCCATGGCCTGCGGGGTGCCCGTGGTCGCCGCCGCGGTCGGCGGCCTGACCGACACCGTGGTGGACGGCGTCACCGGCCTGCACGTGCCGCCGCGCCAGCCCGAGGCCCTCACCAGGGCGCTGTGCACGCTGCTCGCCGACCCGGCCCGCCGCCAGGCGTTCGGCGTCGCCGGCAGCGACCGGTGCCGGTCGCGCTACTCCTGGGAGCGGATCGGCCTGGACACCCTCGGGGTGTACCAGCGGGCCGGGGCGCTGCGCCGGCAGGCCGGCCGCGCCGGACAGGCCGGGGGTGGGTCGTGGTGACCCAGACCTACCGGGACCTCGACCGCGACCCGCGCCCCGGCGAACCGGTGCGCTCGCACGTGGACGCGCTGTCGGCCACCCTGACCGCGCTGCGCGCCGAGTCGGCCCGGCTGACCCGGTGGGCCGACGTGCTGGCGCAGCGGCTGCCCGCGGGCGCGCGGCTGCTGGCGGCGGGCAACGGGGGCTCGGCCGCCGAGGCACAACACCTGACCGCGGAACTGGTGGGCCGCTTCGAGGACGACCGCCCGGCCTACTCGGCGATCGCCCTGCACGCGGAGACCTCCAGCCTCACCGCCATCGGCAACGACTACGGCTACGACGAGGTGTTCGCCAGGCAGGTGGCCGCGCACGCCCGGCCGCAGGACGTGCTGCTGCTGCTGTCGACCAGTGGCCGCAGCCGCAACCTGCTCACCGCGGCCAGGGCCGGGCGCACCGCCGGCGCCACCGTGTGGGCGCTGACCGGTCCCGGCCCCAACCCGCTCGCCTCGGTCGCCGACGACGCGGTGTGCCTGCCGGGCAGTGGTTCCTCGGTGCAGGAGGCACACCTGGTCGCGGTGCACGCGCTGTGCGTCGCCTTCGAGGCCAGTCTGTCCAACCGGGACGGTCAGGCGCCTGCTCGGGAGGGCCGGGTGCTGGGAAGGAGGGCCTCGTGAACCTGGTCGTGGTGGGTGACACCCTGCTGGACGTGGACCTGGTCGGGGAGGCGAACCGGCTGTGCCCGGACGCCCCCGCGCCCGTGCTCGACGTGGCCGAACAGCACTCCCGGCCCGGCGGCGCCGGGCTGGCCGCCAGCCTGGCCGCCGCGGACGGCGCGTCGGTGTGCCTGGTCACCGCGCTGGCCGACGACGAGGACGGCCGGCAGCTGCGGTCCAGCCTCACCGGTCTGTCCACAGTGGCCGGAACGCTGACCGGGCCGACCCCGGCCAAGATCAGGCTGCGCTGCGCCGGGCAGTCGCTGGCCCGCATCGACCGGGGCTCGGCCCGGCCGGTGGACGGGTCGGGCGTGCGGGTCAGCGACGAGATGCTCGACGCGGTGCGCGGCGCCGACGCCGTGCTGGTCTCCGACTACGGCCGAGGCGTGACCGCGGACCGGCGCCTGTGGGAGCTGCTGGCCGGCATGGCCACCCGGGTGCCGGTGGTGTGGGACCCGCACCCCAGGGGCGCCACCCCGGTGCCCAACGCCCGGCTGGTCACGCCCAACCTCGCCGAGGCCCAGCAGGCCAGCGGGGTGCGCGCGGCCGGCCTGGCCGGCGCCGAGCAGGCCGCCAAGCGGCTGCGCGAGCGGTGGCGGGTGCGCGCGGTGAGCGTCACCCTGGGCGGCCGGGGCGCCCTGCTGGAACAGGGCGGCGTGCCGGTGGTCGTGCCCGCGCCGGCCACCGCGGTCACCGACCCCTGCGGCGCCGGTGACCAGTTCGCCGCCACCGCCACCCAGCACCTGGCCGGCGGAGCCGCCGCGGACGAGGCGGTCCGCGCCGCGGTCACCGCCGCCTCCCGGTTCCTGGGCCAGGGCGGCGCCGCCGGGTTCCGGCCGGGCCGCCGCCGCGCCGGCCACCCCGACCAGCTGGACCAGCCGGCCGGCGACGGTCTCGCCCAGGCCAGGCGGGTGGTGGCCGAGACGAGGGCGGCCGGCGGCACGGTGGTGGCCACCGGCGGCTGCTTCGACCTGCTGCACGCCGGCCACGCGCGCACCCTGGCGGCGGCCCGGGCCCTGGGCGACTGCCTGGTGGTGTGCGTCAACTCCGACCGGTCGGTGCGCCGGCTCAAGGGACCGGACCGGCCGATCACCACCGAGGCGGACCGGGTGGAGCTGCTGCGGTCGCTGCGGTGCGTGGACGCGGTCGTGGTCTTCGACCAGGACACCCCGCACACCGTGCTCAGCGAGCTGCGGCCCGACCTGTGGGTCAAGGGCGGCGACTACTCGGTCGACTCGCTGCCCGAGGCCCGACTGGTCCGCGGCTGGGGCGGTCAGGCCGTGGTCGTGCCCTACCACCCGGGCCGGTCCACCAGCCGCCTGGCCACCGTGCTCGCCAAGGTCGGCTGACCGCCCCCGGTCGTCCTCCCGTTCCCCGTCCTCCCCGTCACGCACAGTCCTTTCCAGACAGTTCTTAGCAGACGGTTCTTTCCAGACAGTCCTTTCCGGACGGTCCTGTCCAGACGTATCTTCCAGGGAGCCTCCATGACCAACACGACCAGCGGCCACGACTCGACCAGCCGGCCGGGGCCGGGCGGACTGGGCACGGTGCTGGTGTCCGGCGGCGCGTCCGGGCTGGGCGCGGCCGTGGTCCGCGCCGTGCACGACAACGGCGGCCGGGCCCTCGTCCTCGACAAGGCCGCCCCACCGCACGAGATCGCCGACCTGGTCACCGACTTCGCCCCGGTCGACCTGGCCGACACCCGCGCGGCCGAACAGGCCGTCACCGACCTGGCCGAGCGGCACGGCGGACTCACCGGCGTGGTCACCGCCGCCGGCATCGACCGCTGCGGCACCCTGGCCGAGGTCCCGGCCACCGAGTGGGAGACCGTGGTCGCGGTCAACCTGCTGGGCACCGCCGCCGTGGTCCGCGCCGCCCTGCCGCACCTGACCCGCTCGCACGGCCGGGTGGTCACCGTGGCGTCCACCCTCGGCGTGCGCGCGGTCAGCGACGCCACCGCCTACTGCGCCGCCAAGTTCGGCGTGGTCGGCTTCACCCGCGCCCTGGCCGCGGAGACCGCCGGCCAGGTCGGGGTCACCCTGCTGATCCCCGGCGGCATGCGCACCCACTTCTTCGACGACCGCCCCGAGCAGTACCGGCCGGCCACCCTGGACAAGCTCAACCCGCCCGGCCACGTGGCCGACGCCGTGGTCTTCGCCCTCCGCCAACCCGCCGGCTGCGAACTGCGCGAACTGGTGATCTGCCACGAGGAGGAACCCTCCTGGCCCTGACCCCACCCGCGAGTCGACTTTGCAAACCCCCCGAGTTGACATCTCACGCAGGCCCGTTCGGGTGATCAGGCGGGGTGGAGCGGGGCGATCGGGGACTCGCCGCCCACTCGCCGCTGGTGCCCCTGCCCGGACCGGGCAGGGGCACCGCCCCGAGATCGGTGCGGGTTCAGCGGGGCACGCCGTCCAGGGCGGTCAGCTGGGTGGTGGGGCGTTCGGTGGCGGTGAGCAGTTCGGCGACGTCGTCGAGGACGGCGGCGAGGGGCACGTCGGCCACGAACGACACGTCGTGCTCGCAGCGGCGGCCGTTCGGGTCGGTGCAGTTGGCCCCGCACACCGGGCAGGCCGCCGTCCACGACAGGTGCACGCGGTGCCTGGCCCGGCCGAACGGTGCCGCGTTGATGGCGTTGCCCATCCAGAAGATCGCCGTGGTGGGGGTGCCCACGGCGTCGGCCAGGTGGCGGGGGCCGCTGTCGTTGGCCAGCAGCACGTTGCCCCTGGTGAGCACGCCCACCAGCCCGGACGGGCTGAGCACACCGGCCAGCGAGCGCACCGCGAAGCGCCGGTCGGCCGGCAGCTGGTCCCTGGCCCGCCGCACCACCTGCTCCACCAGGCCCGCCTCGGCACCGCCGCCGACGACCGCGACCCCGCCGCCCCGGTCGGCCGCGGCCACCGCGACGGCGGCGAAGTTCTCGGCCGGCCAGCGGCGGCGCGGGTCGCTGGCACCCGGGTGGATCACCAGCAGCGGGCGGGGCAGCTCGTGCAGTGCCTCGTCCGCCTCGCTGAGGTCCTGCGCGGTCACGGCCAGCCGGGGGCACAGCTGGGTGGGGGGCGCCCCGGCCAGGCCGACCACCTCCAGCCCGCGCAGCACCTCGTGCTGGTACAGCCGGTAGGGCAGCCACCGGTCCAGGGTGGCCGCGTCGGGTGTGCGGGGGCCGACGGTCCAGCGCGCGCCGAGCCGGCGCAGGAACGGGTTGGACCAGCGTCCGCCGCCGTGCAACTGCACGGCCAGGTCGAACTCCCGGTGGCGCGCCTGGTCGAAGAAGCGCTGCTGGCTGCGGGCGGCCTCCTGGTCGCTGTCCGCGTGCGGCGGGCCGCCGGCCGGCTCGTACACGCCCCTGGCCGGGGGCAGCACCAGCACCTCGTGCACCGGACTGGGCCGGTCGGCCAGCAGGCGGGCGTGTTCCGGGGTGCCGAGCAGGGTGAGCGTGGCGTCCGGGTAGGCGTCCCGCAGGGACTGCAGCGCCGGCAGGGTGAACAGCAGGTCACCGAGGCCACCACCGCGCAGCACCGCGATCCGTCGAACGTTGGGCAGCGGTCCGGCGAGCGGCCCGATCCGCAGCGCGTCACCCGGGCGTGCGCCGTCCACGGCGGGTGGGGCGGGGTGTGACTGGTCCATGAGCACGTGAGCACCTCCTGCTACGGGATTCCCGGGGGCCTGGCCGCGAAACGGTTCCGCCACCGGCGCGATCCAGGTCCGCGGGTGGCACGCCGGGGCCGGTCGACCGCGCGGTTGTTCCGGCGCGGTTGGTCCGGGCAGAACCGGGTAACCCGGCGCCGACAACGCTCCGCCCGCGATGGAGGTGCCATGACGGACCTGTCCACCCCGCCCACCCGGCCCCTGGGCGCGCTCGCCCCGCAGCCGTCGCCGATCAGCGGTGAGCCGGACCTGATCGAGGTGACCGACCCCGCCACCGGGGAGCTGGTCGGCCGCCTGCCCGTGGCCACACCCGAGCAGACCGACCAGGCCGTGCGCACCGCCAGGGCCGCCGAGGCGGGCTGGGCCCGCACCCCGGCGGCGCAGCGGGGTGCCGCGCTGGCGGACATGGCCGCCGCGCTGCGCCGCCGCAGCCGCGAACTGGCCGAGGTGAACACCCGGGAGACCGGCCGCCCCACCGAGGAGGCCGAGGCCGGCGTCCTGGCCGGCGCCGACACCCTGGACCAGTACGCCCAGCTGGGGCCGGTGCACCGGGGCCGCAGCCTGCTGGGGGAGTGGGCGGCCACCGACCTGATGGTGCCCGAGCCGCGCGGCGTGGTGGTCGCCCTCACCCCGTGGAACGACCCGGTCGCGGTGGCCTGCGGGCTGCTGGGCGCGGCACTGGTGACCGGCAACACCGTGGTGCACAAGCCCAGCGAGCGCTGTCCCCACCTGGGCCTGCTGCTCCACCACGTGCTGGTCGAACACCTGCCCGAGGGGGTGCTCAACCACCTGGTCGGTCGGGGGCGGACCGGAGCGCGGCTGGCCGGCCACCCGGACGTGGACGTGGTCGCGCACGTGGGCAGCACGGCCACCGGCCGCGCCATCGCGGCGGCCACCGCGCGCACCGGTGCCAAGGCGCTGCTGGAGAACGGCGGCAACGACCCGCTGGTGGTGGACGCGGACGTCGACCCGGAGTGGGCCGCCCAGCAGGCCGCGCTCGGCGCGTTCGCCAACGTGGGGCAGATCTGCACCGCGGTGGAACGGGTCTACGTGCACCGCGGGCTCGCCCAGCCGTTCCTGCGGGCGCTGACCGCCGAGGCCGACCGGCGCACCGCGGGCCCGGACGGACACCCGGGGCGGCGGCTCGCGCCGCTGGTGGACCGGGCGCACCGGGACCACGTGCACAGCCAGGTGGCCGAGGCGTTGACCTCGGGTGCGGCGCGGTGCGCGGGCGGGGTGGTGCCGGACGGTCCTGGCGCCTACTACCCGGCGACGGTGCTGGCCGACTGCCGACCGGACATGCGGGTGCTGCGCGAGGAGACGTTCGGGCCGGTGGCGCCGGTCCGGGTGGTGGACAGCTTCGACCAGGCGATGACCGAAGCCGCCGCCGACCGCTACGGGCTGGCCGCGACCGTGCTCACCGGTTCGCTGCGCCACGCCCAACGCGCCTGGCGGGAACTGCCCGTGGGCACGGTCAAGGTCAACGCGGTGTTCGGTGGCGCGCCGGGTGGGGCGGCCCAGCCGAGGGCGGCCAGTGGCACCGGATTCGGCTACGGACCCGAACTGCTGGACGAGATGACCACCACCAAGGTGGTCCACCTGGGCCAGCCGGTGCTGGGCTGAGGCGGTGACAGCATCGGTGCCGGCGTCGGCCACACGGGGAACCGCGCCGTTGGATCACGTGCGGTCAGGCCTGCCGCGGCTCGGTGCTGTCGGGCACCACGTCGTTGACGGACACCGTGCTGCTGCTGCTGTCCGGCTTCGCGTCGTACGTCGGGGCCACCGCGCGCAGCGCCTCGTCCACATCGGTGCACATCGGGAGCTGTTCGTCCAGGCCGGTCGTGTTGAGCGGCCGCGTCACCAGCCGGCTCCGCGCCACCACCCGCCACGGCACCCCTCGGCAGGCCGCGTGGTGCATGGTGTGCACCAGCACGGCCAACCCCGACGACCCGAAGAAGGTCACCCCGTCCAGGTCGACCACCAGACCGGAACAGGCCTCCAGTTGCTCGGCCAGGCAGTCCCGCAGCGGCGGGGCGCCGAGCATGTCGATGTCTCCGCGGACGCGAACCAGGACCACGTTCCGCGGATCGCGGGCGATGTCGATGGTCACCGCCTGCGGACCGTAGTCGGAGTAGTCGGTCGCCGGGCCGGTGGCCTGCCCGGCCGCGTGCGGTGCCCCGGCCGGCGGAGGCATGTTGTGTCGCCAGGCGGAGTGCACGTTCACATCACGTACTGGCACGGCCTACTCCCTACGGTTGTCCTGAGTTTGGGCCGAGGAATGGCGGGCCAGTGGACGGGGCGAAGGCAAGGAGTCCGCACTCGCGCCTGACGTGGCTGGAGAGGTGGACTCCCGCCACGCGCAAGCTCACCTGGGTGCCGGCCAACAGCCGTTCCCCGGTGCGGCTGTCTGCTCAACCGCTGCTTCCTCACCGTACGGACGACACCCAGTGGGCACAAGCCCCCAGGAAGGGGGGTGCGGCGGGCCGGTTACCAGCACTGCTCGGTTTGTTCCCGGCGCCAGCGGGAAGGCAGAACCAGGAGCGCGGCAACGCCCCGATCAGGGGGCCCCGGACAAGGGAGGACCAACGTGGCCGTTCCGGCGATCGAACACGATGGTCAGCGACTGACCGACGAATTGCCGAGGCGACTGGCCGGGCGGCACCTGCGGGTGGCGGTGGTGGGTGACGCCATTGTGGACGGCTGGTTGTCCGGCCGGTGCCAACGCCTGTGCCGGGAAGCCCCGGCTCCGGTGGTGGACATCACCGAACGCAGCTTCACCCTCGGTGGCGCCGCCAACACCGCCGCCAACCTGGCCGCCCTGGGCGCGCGGGTGCGACTGGTCTCGGCGGTGGGCGCGGACCCGCCCGGCGAATCGCTGCTGCGCGAGGCGGAACAGGCCGATGTGGACACCACGGGCACCGTGGTCCACCCGGCACGCGCCACCGTGGCCAAGTACCGGGTGTGCGCGGGCGGCCAGGTGCTGCTGCGCTTCGACGAGGGTGTCGACCAGCCGCCCCTGGACCGGGCGGCCACCGCCGAGCTGGTGCGGCGGCTGCGGGAGGCCGTCGCCGACTGCGACGCCGTGCTGGTCTGCGACTACGGCACCGGCGTGCTGGGCGGTGCGGTGCGCGCGGCGTTGCGGCGGTTGCGGGAGCGGCTGCCGCTGCTGGTGGTGGACGCGCACGAACCGGGTGACTGGGCCGAGCTGGCACCGGATGTGGTCACGCCCAACGCCGAGGAGGCCGCCAGCGTGCTCGGCACCGCGATCGGCGGGGACAGCGCCCAGCGACTGGCCACTTTGGAGCGTCACCGCGACGACCTGTTCGCCGCCACCGGCGCCAGCACCGTGGTGGTCACCCTGGACCGGGACGGCGCGGCCCTGCTCAGCCGGGACCACCCGACCCACCGCACCTGGGCGCGTCCCGTCCCGGACCACCACACCGCCGGGGCCGGCGACACGTTCGTCGCCGCGCTGACCGTGGCCGCCGGCACCGGCCTGCCCCTGACCACCTCGGTGGAACTCGCGCAGGCCGCCGCGGACGTGGTGGTGCACCGCCCTGGCACGGCCGTGTGCGACACCGAGCAGCTCGCCCACCGGCTGGGCAGCTACCGGGACGCCCCCGTCGCACACGGGCAGCTGGCCGACCTGGTCGCCGAGCACCGCACGGCCGGCCGGCGCATCGTGTTCACCAACGGCTGCTTCGACGTGCTGCACCGGGGCCACGTGGCCTACCTCAACCAGGCCAAGCAGCTCGGCGACGTGCTGGTGGTGGCGGTCAACGACGACACCAGCGTGGCCCGGCTCAAGGGGCCGGACCGCCCGGTGAACACGGCCGCCGACCGGGCCGCGGTGCTGGCCGCGCTCAGCTGCGTGGACCACGTGACCGTGTTCGACGAGGACACCCCGGTCGACCTGCTGCGGCGGCTGCGGCCGGACGTCTACGCCAAGGGCGGCGACTACACCCCCGAGATGCTGCCGGAGACACCGGTGGTCCGGGAGTTCGGCGGCGAGGTGCGCATCCTCGACTACGTGCCCGACCACTCGACCTCGGCGGTGATCGACCGGATCCGCACCACCCCCGCGGCCGCGACCCCGGGGAGGACCCGATGAGCCGGCCGGACCCCGCCGACCGACACCCACACCGAGACCGGACGACCGAGATCGACGTGCTGGTGCCGACGCGGGGCCGGCCGGTGGAGCTGGCGACCACCCTGGCCGGGCTGGCCGGCCAGCGGGGGCCGGCGTTCCGCGTGGTGGTCAGCGACCAGTCCGACGGCCAGCCGAGCTACGCGACGCCGGCGGCCGAGACCATGGCCAGGGTCCTGCGCCACCAGGGCCGGCCCGTGGAGTTCCTGCGGCACCTGCCCCGGCGCGGGCTGGCCGAGCAGCGGCACTTCCTGCTCGGCCGGGCCCGGGCCGAGCACGTGCTGTTCCTGGACGACGACGTGTGGCTGGAGCCGGACGCGCTGGCCACGATGCACCGGGCCATCGGTGAACTGGGGTGCGGGCTGGTCGGCATGGCTGTCCAGGGACTGTCCTATCTGGACGATGTCCGTCCGCACGAGCTGGTGCCCTACGAGGAGTGGACCGGCCGGCCCGAGCCGGAGGTGCTGTCGGTGGACTCACCGGCCTGGCAGCGGATGACCCTGCACAACGCGGCCAACCCGACCCACCTGGCCGAGCGGCTGAACCTGGCTCCCGGCGAGTGGCGGGCCTACAAGATCGCGTGGGTGGGCGGGTGCGTGCTCTACGACCGGCAGGCCCTGGTGCGGGCCGGCGGGTTCGGCTTCTGGGCGGAACTGCCCGAGGAACACGCGGGTGAGGACGTGCTGGCCCAGTGGCGGGTGATGGCCAAGTACGGGGGAGCGGGCATCCTGCCCAGCGGCGCGGTGCACCTGGAGGCGCCCACCACGGTGGTCAACCGGGAGACCGAGGTCACCCGGGTGCTGCCGGTGTAGCCCCGGCCGGGAAATCGCGCCGGTTTTCCCCGGCCGCGCTTGTCCCGTGTCGAAAGTGGTCGTGGTGCACTCGTCCGGTCGCGGTGCGCAGTCCGGTCCGCGTGCGCCGGCACCCACAATCCGCCCCACGTGATTGTTCGATGTGCTGTTCGTGACGATTCGCGGACGGTGTGCGCGGGCCCGGGAGAATTGTCGGCGCGGTGTGCGGCAAAATACGCCGCCCCTGTTGTCGTGGATTACCGCGGTGGGCGCGCCGACAAAGTCGCGGCGCGCCCGTCTCGGGTCGGCGGCGCACTGCCGTTGGTGCCGACCGGAATTCGTTGCCGACGAAAAGGGGGACGTCGGGCGAAAAAGGGGACATCGGGCGAAAAGGCGGACGTCAGGCAAAGGGGGACGTCAACAGCTTGCGCCGCTGTCCAGGCCGAAATCCGACACCAGGCCGTCGACGATGACGAACCGGTAGCTCGCCGCCGGGTTGCCGGGCACCGGGGTCCGGTAGACGAAGTCCAGCACGCTGTCCCTGGTCAGTTCGGGGTAGGCGGCCCGCAGGTCGCTCAGGCTGGAGTGGTCCCGGCGGATTCCCTCCGGCGTGCGCATCTTCGAGGTCGCGCCGATGGCGGTGACCCCCTTGCTCGGCGAGATGAGCACGCCGCTGGCTCTGGGCATGCTGCCGACGCTGGGCACGAAGTAGTAGTAGTTGCACGAGCCGCCGTAGTTCTCCTTGCCGGTGAGCAGCCCGGTGGCCACCGCGGCGGCCTCGGGCATGCCCAGGGTGAGCGCCCGGTAGCCGTCCGGCCCGAGCACGCGGGGCTCCACCACCAGCAGCCCTGGCACCGCCTGCGCCGGCGCCGTGGTCAGCCCCAGCCCCAGCAGCATTGTCAACAACGGCAGCAGCATTCGTGTCAACGCCTTCTTCATCGGATATCCCCCTGGTGTTCGAAGTCTCACCGGGCAGGTGGATCGGATCGGGTCCGAACCAGTGACCAGTTGTCCAGGAAGACGTCTCGTGGCGCCGTGAGGTTGTCGCTCCGGTCGGATTTTTTCGCGGTCGGTCCGCGTCGGCCGCTGTTGTGCGGCGGTAACCGGAAAGAGTGTCGGCCGAACGGCGCACCGGGGATTACCTTTTCGTCAACCCGGTAACACCGGGGATGGTGTGTCCGATGAACTCGGCCGCGCGTACCGGAGAATGGGAAAGGCGGCGCCGAAGCGCCGCCTTTCGACCGAGCCGCCGGGCAGTGCGGCTCCTGGCTACTCCTGGTCGCCGGCCGGCTGGCCGGTCGCGCGGTGGTGCGGCTCCCGCCGGGGCGGCGGGCTGGCGTGCGGAACGTCGGGGTCGTCGTCGGCCGGGGGTTCCGGGTCGCGCCACTCCTCGATGCGGCTGGAGCGGTTGCCGCGCAGGGTGCCCTGGAGTTCGTGCTTGAGCTGGTCGTCCTCTCGGGGGTTGTGTTGGTCGCTTTCCCGTTGCATGGATCACTCCTCCCGGTTGTGCACCGGTGTGCGCCCCGGGACGGCCGGGGCGCGGCTACAGGTGGCGGAGCAGGACACCCACGTTGTCGCGCAGGTGGCCGACCGGGGTCTGCTCGTCACCCACCAGCAGGTCGCAGCCGGTCACCACGGCCGCCTTCGGCACCGCCTCGTCAGCCCGCTGTCGGCTGGTCGTCGTGCTGCCCACGAACCGCAGCGCCTCCTCGTTGATGGACACCTGGGCGGGGTCCGAGCCGACCCAGGTGGTCTGCTCGTTCAGCGTCAGGTCACCGATCAGCAGCACCTCGGCGTTGGCCTCGCGCAGGGCGGTGGTCACCCCGTCCAGCCCCTCGACGGCCTGGCCGCCGGGGCGTTCCAGTTCGGTGCGGAACCGGTCGATCACCTCCTGCTGCTGGAGGTGGCGGTGCCGGTTGACCAACTCGTCCACGGTGTTGTCCAGCGCGTCCGGATCGCCGCCGGCGGCCCGCTGGCCGACCTCCACCTCGACCGCGACCGAGCGGCAGTGCGTCGGCAGCGCGTCGTGCAGTTCTGACCGGGCCCGCACCTCGCCGGCGAGCACCAGCAGCGGGGCGTCCAGGCGCCGCACCAGTCGGTCGGTCTCCTCGGCCACCTCCTCGATGTTGTGCTTGACGACGTTCTCGGCGTGCTGCTGCATCCGGCGGTGCGCCCAGCCACCGCCCCGCACCTTGTGCACGGGGTGCTCGCGGCCGGACACGCTGGCCTCGGTCACGGTCTCGCCGTCGCGGTCCACGGCGAGCAGTTCCGCGCCGACCCGGTCGACCACCACGACCACGTGGGGCACCCCCTGGTTGCTCAGCCGGACCAGTGGCAGCAGGTAGGGCGCTGGCGAGTAGCGCGCCACCCGGGTCGGGGGCGGCACGGGCAGCCGCTCGTGCAGCAGCACCCGGTCACCCGCGCCGATCAGGGCTCGGCCGGCGCGGCCGACATCCGGCCCGGCCTCCTCGAGTTCGGTCTGCAAGGCGTCGAGAATTGCCGTTGAAGCGCCTTGGTTGGCCAATTCCTCACGCAGTGAGCGCCATTCCAGCGCGATGCGCTCCTCGGCGTCCTCGGTGTTGTGCGAGCTGTCGAAATACACCGACACGAACGGCCCGTCAGCCTCGACCACGTGCCGCAGGGGCGTTGTGTCCACGACAAATCCTCCTAGTGCCGCTGGCCAGGCCACCGGCCGACGAATTACCGGTTCTCGACCCGCCTGCGCAGCGTGAAGAAGTTGTTCGGCTCCTCCTCGGCGGGCTCCTGGTAGACGAACTCCAGGTTGTGCCGGTCGAACGCGTCCAGCCAGCGTTTCCAGGAGATCGGGTCGAGCTGTTCGCTGACGTTGCCGGGAAAGTCGAACCGCAACACCCGAACGTGGGGACCGTGGTCGCCCCCGGAGAGCGTGGCCGGGGCCGCGTCGCGCCGCTCGGCCCACTGCCGGATGGTCAGGTGATCAACCGTGGACAGGGTGATGCTGGGTCGACGGGACTTGCCAGCAACCGGCTTGGTGTTCTTGCCGCCGTCCGTGTGCTGTGGGTTCGCCACCGGTGGTCCTCCGTATCCGCTACGGGTGCTTCGGCCCTTAAGTACCCCGGAAAACCACTGGTCAATCGTTACTCTCGGTGATCATCGGCAGGTGTCGGGTCGCCCTGGCGGGCGCGCGGCGAACCGGTTTGCCCGAGGCGCGCGCGGGTAGTCAGGTACGCATGGTGAGCTTCGGTTATTTCTTGTCCTGTGAGGAGTTCGGACCCCGCGAACTGGTGCGCCAGGCCAAGATGGCCGAGCAGGCCGGCTTCGAACGCCTGTGGATCTCCGACCACTTCCACCCCTGGAACGACAGACAGGGCCAGTCGCCGTTCGTCTGGTCGGTCATCGGCGCGTTGTCCGAGGCGACCAGCCTGCCGCTGACCACCGCCGTCACCTGCCCGACCATGCGCATCCACCCTGCGGTGATCGCCCAGGCCGCGGCCACCGCCTCGGTGCAGCTGGACGGGCGGTTCGTGCTCGGCGTGGGCAGCGGCGAGGCGCTGAACGAACACATCTTCGGTGACCGGTGGCCACCCATCCGGGTGCGGCTGGCCATGCTCGAAGAGGCCGTGGAGGTCATCCGCGCGCTGCACCGCGGCGACGAGGTCGACTACCGCGGCGAGCACTACACCGTGGAGAACGCCCGGATCTACACCCTGCCCCCCGAACCGGTGCCCATCTACGTCTCCGGCTTCGGCCGGAAGTCGGCCACCCTGGCCGGGCGCATCGGCGACGGCTACATCTCGGTGATGCCCTCCCGCAGCCTGGTGCGCACCTTCCGGGAGGCGGGCGGCGGGGACCGGCCGGCCCAGGCCGGCTTCAAGGTCTGCCACGCGCCCACCGAGGAGGAGGGGGTGCGCCTGGCCCACCAGCTCTGGCCCAACGAGCAGCTGCCGGGTGAGCTGGCGCAGACCCTGCCCACCCCGCAGCACTTCGAGCAGGCGTCCAGCCTGGTCACGCCCGAGATGATCGGCTCGGCCGTGCCGTGCGGCCCCGACCCGGACAAGTACGTGACGACCATCCGGCAGTACCTGGACGCCGGCTACGACGAGATCTACCTCCAACAGATCGGTCCCCACCAGGACGAGTTCTTCCGGTTCTGGGCCGAGCGGCTGCGGCCGAACCTGCCCGAACCCGTCCTGGCGGGAGCGCAGGGAGCACGACGATGAGCAGCAACGACGACACGGACGTCCCCATCACGCCGCCCCAGGACACCGGCCTGCCCGACCAGGTCGAACGCGACCCGGCCGCGCTCAACAGCGCCGAGGACCTGGACGAGGACCGGCTGCGGCTGGACCCGCTGGAGGAGGGGCTGGACCCGCCGGAGCGGTGGTCGGAGGCGCAGCGCTACGGCACCACCGACTACGAGCAGAGCCACCGGGAGAGCCTGGAGCAGCGGTTGGCCGAGGAGGAGCCCGAGGTGACGGCGCCGCCCGAACCGCCGGACGAGACCAGCGGCGCGGACGAACTCGACGAGCCGGTGGACTCCGCCGCGTCCGTTGAGGACGTCGCCGACGTGACCGATGTGGACCCCAGCCTGCTGGACGTCCCACCGGAGCGGGCGAACGACGAGGCGATCCGGCGCGGTCAGGCCGCGGACGAGGGGGGATCAGTGGCCGAGGCCGCGCGCACCCCGGACGAACCCGAGTGAGGCGACCAGCCCGCCCAGCGCAGCCGACCACAGCGGACACCGGCCCACTGGCCCCGCCGCCGGACACCCGTGCCGACGGCGGGGCCTGCAGTGTCCGCATCGGACCGGAGAAGCGGGAACAACGGCGCCGAGGAGCGGCACGCTCCCGCGCGAAGTGGCTGGAAGCCAATTCCGAGCGCAAGGTTTCCGTGCCCATCGAGTGGGCAACACGTAGTCATAGCAGAGCTGGCCGCCTGGAGCGACTGGAACGTCGAGAGCGACTTGCGCCGACGGGGACGAGCTGGCTGGTTCCGACGACAGGCAGGGATGACTGACGTATGGCTGCTGACGGATGCGAGCGCTGGGTGCGGGGTACCACACGGCACCTGATCGACCTGGCCCGCCACGGGGACACCGACGGCGCGGCGCTGGCGTTGGCCGAACTGGTGAACGGCCCCGAGGCCGGGAAGTTCGTGCTGCGCACCGTGCTGGCCGAACTGACCAGCGCGAGCGCGCGGATGCTCTCCGCCGGCGCGGGCGGTGACCCCGAAGAGACAGCGTTCCGGGTTGAGATCCGGGGCGACGCGGACAACGTCGTGCCCATCGACGAACTGGACCCGCCGCTGCGCGCGGCGGTGCGGGCGCTGCTCGCCCAGCTCAACGGAAGCCCCGAGGACGCCGAGTACCAGTTGGATCTGACCTTCCGGGAGAAGGACCCGGTGGCCGCCATGACGGTACTGGTGCACGCGCTGCTGTGGACCGCGGACCTGTACGACTCCTGCGAGCAGGCCGGCGTCCCCACCCCGGAGTGGCTGCACGATGCCTCGGCCAGGTGAGTCGCGCCGGACCACCCGGCCGGACCGGGGTGACTCGCGGTGAGCGCGCACTCCGGCACCGCCACCCGGACGGCGGCGGGTGCCGAGCCGTACGTGCCGGAGCACGCCGATCTGGCCGAGCTGCGCGCGGCCGTGCAGGCCTGTCGCGGCTGCCCGCTCTACCAGGGCAGCACCCAGGCGGTGTTCGGGGCCGGGCCGGCGGACGCCCGGGTGCTGCTGGTCGGCGAGCAACCCGGTGACCAGGAGGACCGGCGCGGCCAGCCGTTCGTCGGCCCGGCCGGGCGGCTGCTCGACCGCGCGCTCGCCGAGGCCGGCATCGACCGGGCCGAGGTGTACCTGACCAACGCGGTCAAGCACTTCAAGTTCGAGCGCGCCGAGCGGGGCAAGCGGCGCATCCACAAGCGGCCCAGCCGGGGCGAGGTGCTGGCCTGCCAACCCTGGCTGCTGGCCGAACTGCGCGAGATCCGCCCCGAACTGGTGGTCTGTCTGGGCGCCACCGCGGCGCAGGCGGTCCTAGGTTCCTCCTTCCGGGTGACCCAGCACCGGGGTGAACTCGTCGCGCTGCCGCAGCGACTGCGCTGGGCGGACGCGGACGACACGGCACCCACCCCGAGGGTGACGGCGACGGTGCACCCGTCGTCGGTGCTGCGTGACCCCGACCGCGACGACGCGTACCAGGCCTTCCGCGCCGACCTGCGCGCGGTGGCCGCCGCACTGCGGCCACGACGGCGACCGTGACCCGAGTGGCGCGGGGTCGGCCGGCCGGCCGCGCCGGTGGTCAGCCGGACGCTTCGCGCTGTTCGTCGGCGGCCGGTTCGCCCATGTCGTGCAACACCTCGTAGGGCGGAATCCAGCCCCGGTCCACCAGCAGCTGGTACAGCGCGACCAGCGCCTGGCGCACGGTGGGCGAACTCGCCCCGGGGGTGGAGGCCGGGCCGTAGGCGTCCACCAGCTGGTGTGCCGCCGCGATGAGCGCGGGATCGGCGGTGAGCCGGGGCTGGGGCTCCGCGGCACCGGCCCGTGCCGCGGCCCTGGGCGGTTCCGCGCTGGACAGCCGCTCCAGCAGCCGGTCGGTGTGCCCGGCGGTGGAGTGCTCCCCGGCCAGTTGGACGATCAGCTGCGCGACGTGGTGCAGCTTGGTGTTGTGTTGCTGGGAAAGCCGGACCAGGAGCCGAAACGCGGTGTCTGGCGAGCACTGGTGCAGGACCGTCAGCACACCCATGGCCTGTTCGATCCTGGCCCTGGTGCGCATGGCGCGGCGCAGCCCGGCCAGTTCGGCTTCCAGACGAGCGACCCGACCGCGCAACTCCTCCGGCGGTGAGCCGTCCCCACTGCCCGTTGTCAGCACCTTGTCATCCATCCGATTCTCGAACTGCCGTGCCTGGGTCTGTGCCGAGTCAGCACGGTGTGGCGACGATCGTCAGCTCATCCGGGCACCGGCGGTGCGTCGTCCGATTCAGGGCAACCTGATGCACTGCGGCTCCTCTCACGTGAAGATGGATGTGAGGAGCGAGCCAGGGCAGCGGGAGCGGGCACCGCAGCTGGAGGGCTGCTGGCCAGGCAACACGCGGCCGTGCTTCCCACATCCGGGAGTGTGTGGTCGGAGCGGAACACGACCGACCGACCCAGCGTGTTGCGGCTGCTTGCTCAACCGCTAACGCGCAACTGTAAAGATCCGCACGGAGCGGGTACAACTCGGGGTGATCTCGCCTGGCAGCGGCCCCACCACCGTCCTGTCGGACCGCCTCAGCAGGCCTGGCGCGAATCCCCGCCCACGTCGTCGTCCGGTGCGGTGGCGGCGCCCACCCCGGAGTGGCGCAGCTCGTCCAGCAGCCGCCGGGCCGGCAGCAGCAGGGTGCTGCGCGCCGTGGCCGACTCGGGCCGCTGGGACCGCAGCCGACTCAGCCGGGTCAACCGCTCCTGGCTGGTGGCCAGCAGGTCGTGCAGGTCGTGCTCGTCGCCCCGGGCAGCGCTGGGCAGTTGTTCGACCGCGTCGGCCAGACCGGTGAGCAGCCGCGCGTACGCGGCCGTCCAGGCCGGGTCCGGCCGGACGGTGGGCAGCTCACCCCGGGCCAGGCTGCCCAGTGCGATGCTCGCCTCGTGCAGGTGCGGGCCGGCGGCCCGCAGCGTGGCCAGGGCGTGGTCGTAGCGGGTCATGCTGCGCTGGTGCGGCCGGCCCTGGCGGAAGTTCCACCGGTTGCCCTCCCAGCCCCAGCCCAGCGCCTGGTCGGCCGCGCGCACCAGGCCGTCCACCCGCCGACTGCCGTGCACCAGTGCGGCCACCCGCTCCTCGCTGATGTGCCCGCCGACCGCGTCGGCGGCCTGGCGCAGCAGGTCCGCCACCTGGTCGGCCAACTCCTGCAGGGACTGCCGCACGTGGTCGAGGTAGACCGGCGGCAGCACCAGCGCGTTGACCGCGACGCCCACGGCCGCGCCCAGCGCCGTCTCCTGCAGGCGGTCCAGCAGCAGCACCTCCTGGGTGGCGGTGCCCCAGGTCAGCAGCAGGACCGCGGTGAGCGCCACCCAGGAGCCGTTGTCACCGAACCGGCGCCACCGGCCGAGCAGGGTGCCCACCAGCACGGCCACCACGAGTGCGAGCAGTTGGTCGGGCAGCAGGTGCTGGGCCGCGGCGGCCAGCACCACGCCCGCCGCGACCGCGGCGATCTGCTGCACGGAGTTGGTCACCGAGCGGTAGACGGTCCAGTGGACCAGGAACACCGCCGAGTACGGGGCGAGGAACGGTTGGGGCAGGTGCAGCCAGCGGTCCGCGATCAGCCACGCGACCAGTGCGGCCACCGCCGACTTGACCGCCTGCACCAGGTACCGCCGCTCGGGGCCGGGCCGGCGCACGGCCGTGGCCAACCAGCGCGGTGCCGCGGTAACCGCGGTGCTGAGGTGATCGCGGATCCGCTGCCGGTGCGGCGCGGATCTGTGTGCCTGGTCGGAAATGGGCACCCCCTGGGTCGGTGGGCGGGTCTGGACGGGGTCGGGGTGCCTGGCCGGGGCCATCGGACCGGGGCGGAGTGCTTCGGGAGGCTGGGTGCCTCGGGAGGCTGGGCCGCACTCGCCGACCGCGTCACCGGTGCTGCTACCCAGGGCGGGCGGCGCAGAAACCGTTAGTTGATCTAATAATTTCAGTGTCAATCGAAGTTTCTGGGGTGTGCGGCTGGCCGCACCGCACGGGGTGGCTCAGTCCACCGACTCGGGCCGCAGCTCCGCCGCCGGTGCCGCCTCAGCTGTCGGTGCCGCCTCGGCCGGATCCTCGGCGTCAATGGGCTCCTCGGCGTCAGTGGGCTGCTCGGCGCCGGTGGGCCGCGGAGCCAGGTAGACCACGCCGGAGTCCAGGTCGAGCGGGCCCGGCTGGAAGCCCTGGCCGGTGCCCTTGGTCTCCTGGTTCTCCTTGCGCAGCTTGTTGCCGGGGAACAACGCGCCAAACGATCCCATGACCCCCACCGTACGTGGCCTCCGCTGATCGGTCGCCGATCGAGCGCGGTACCGATCGGCCGTCGAGCGAGTGCGGAAGTGGGTGGTGGCGCGGATGACAGGATGCGGGCAGGTGGGGGTACCGGCTGGACCGCGAGGAGGAGCTGCTGATGGATGGGAGCACCGACGTGCTGCCCGAGGACGCGGACCGGGCCACGCTGGTGGCCAGGGTGTTCGACCCGGAGGTGGGTGGCCCGTGCGTGGCCGCGGTGCGGGGGTCGGACGTGGTCGATCTGACCGAGCGGGTGCCCACCGTGGCGGACCTGCTCGACGAGACAGATCCGGTGGCCATCGTCCGACACGCGCCGGGTGGTCAGCGCTGGCCGCTGGCCGAGCTGGTCGAGCACACCCTGGCCGGCCGCACCGACCGGCCCCACCTGCTCGCCCCGTGCGACCTCCAGGTGATCAGGGCGTGCGGTGTGACGTTCAGCAGCAGCCTGCTGGAGCGGGTCATCGAGGAACAGGCCCGAGGCAACCCCGCGCTGGCCGCCGGCATCCGGCAGCGGCTGGTGGACGTGGTGGGGGAGAGCCTGCGCGGCGTCCGGCCCGGCTCGCCCGAGGCGGCCAGGGTGAAGGAACTGCTGGTGGCCGAGGGGTTGTGGTCGCAGTACCTGGAGGTCGGCCTGGGCCCGGACCCGGAGGTGTTCACCAAGGCGCCGGTGCTGGCCTCGGTCGGCCTCGGCGCGCCCATCGGCGTGCGGCGCGGCTCCACCTGGAACAACCCCGAGCCGGAGGTGGTGTTGGCGGTCAACGCCGCCGGTGCGGTGCGCGGCGCCACCCTGGGCAACGACGTCAACCTGCGCGACGTCGAGGGGCGGAGCGCGCTGCTGCTGCCGATGGCCAAGGACAACAACGCCTCCTGCGCCATCGGGCCGCTGCTGCGGCTGCGCGACGACACCTTCGGCCTGGCCGACATCCGGCAGCTGACCGTCTCGCTCACCGTGACCGGGCGGGACGGGTTCGTGCTCACCGGGTCGAGTTCGATGCGGGAGATCAGCCGGGACCCGCTGGACCTGGTCGCGCACACCGTGGGCGCCGACCACCAGTACCCGGACGGGATCTTCCTGTTCACCGGGACCCTGTTCGCGCCGACCCAGGACCGCGACGGCGCGGGTGAGGGCTTCACCCACCACGAGGGCGACGTGGTGCGCATCTCCTCGCCCCGGCTGGGCACGCTGCAGAACGAGGTCACCTTCTGCGACCAGGCCCCGCCGTGGACGACGGGCCTGCGGGCGTTCATGCGCAACCTCGCCGCGCGGGGCCTGCTGCGCGAACGCTGACCGCCACCGCCATCACCCGCTACCGCCACCGCCCGCCACCCACCACCGCCGCCACCCGCACCCGCCCGCGCGTTGCCCGGCGGCGCGGCTTGAAACCCCGCCGCCGGCGCGTGCCGGGTGGCGCCCGCCACACGTCCGGTTTGGCTGTGCTCCAAACGGGGTAGGACCCCCGACGCGCACAGCGAGAAGGGATGTTCATGGACGGGCACCACCAGCGAGAACAGGGCGGCGCGGTCGCCGAGGCGGACGAGGCGACGGTGCGCCGGGCGGTGACCGGCGCGGCCCTGGGCAACGCCATGGAGTGGTTCGACTTCGCGGTCTACAGCTACCTGATCACCAGCATCACCGCGGCGATCTTCCCGGAGTTCGATCCCACCGTGCGGCTGCTGTCCGGGTTCGCGGTGCTCGCGGTGCCGTTCGTGGTGCGTCCCTTCGGTGGCATCGTGCTCGGTCCGCTGGGTGACCGGTTCGGCCGCAAGCGGGTGCTGGCCACCACGATCCTGCTGATGTCGGGCTCCACCGTGGCCATCGGGCTGATCCCCAGCTACGCCACGATCGGGGTGGCCGCGCCGATCCTGCTGGTGCTGGCCCGCCTGGTGCAGGGCTTCTCCACGGGCGGCGAGTACGGCGGCGCCGCCACGTTCATGGCCGAGTACTCCCCGACCAGGCGGCGGGGCTTCTTCGGCAGCTTCCTGGAGTTCGGCACGCTGGGCGGGTACGTGCTCGGCGCCGGGCTGGCCACGGTCTTCCAGCTCACCCTGTCCGAGCAGGACATGGTCTCCTGGGGCTGGCGGATCCCGTTCCTGCTGGCCGCGCCGCTCGGCCTGATCGGGTTCTACCTGCGCAACCGGCTGGACGACACCCCGGCGTTCCAGCAGTGCGAGCAGGCCGGCGCGGTCACCTCGGCGCCGTTCAAGGAGGTCATCGCCAACAACTGGCGGCAGATCCTCAACCTGATGGGCATCGTGGTGCTGCTCAACGTGGCCGACTACACGCTGCTCACCTACATGCCCACGTACCTGACCCAGGTGCTGGACATCGACGCCACCGAGGCGCTGTTGCTGATCATCGGGGTGATGGTGGTGCTGATGCTGTGCATGGCTCCGGTGGGCGCGCTGTCCGACCGGATCGGCCGCAAGCCGCTGCTGATCACCGCGGCCGTGGGGTTCCTGGTGCTGAGCTACCCGGCGATCACCGTGATCGGCACGGGCGGCGTGCTCGGGGTGGCCGGCGGGCTGCTCGTCCTGGGCCTGCTGCTGTTGTGCATCCTGGCCACCATCGGCTCCACGTTCCCGGCGATGTTCGCCACCCGCAACCGCTACGGCGCCTTCTCGATCGGCTACAGCGTGTCGACCGCGCTGTTCGGTGGCACCGCCCCGTTCGTGATCACCGCGTTGATCGCGAGCACCGGCTCCACCACCGTCCCGGCCTACTACCTGATGGGCGCGGCGGTGGTGGCGATCATCCCGATCCTGGTCATGCCGGAGACCGCCCAGGTGCCCATCCACACGCACCCGACGGTCGTGCCCGGCACCAACCGGCGGGTGCCGGTGACGGCCCGCTGACCCGTGGCCGCCCGTCCGGCCACACCGGACCGCATCGCTATTCGTCGGATGTCTGTGCTGTGGTGCGGGTGGTCGCACCAGCTCGGGCGAATGGCCCACTCGACAGTGCCGAGGTCAGCCCTGGTCTTGTGGCACCGGCGCAACCTGCCTAACCTCCCGATCACGAGAAGACATCGGGTCACTGCGCGCGGTGACGTGATGCGGTGACGTGCTGCGTCGGGGCGGGAGGACAGATGGCGGGCTCGCGTGGACTGGCGGTGGTGCTGGGCGTGGCCGTGGCACTGGGCACGGCGGTGGCACCGCCCGGCGCACTGGCCGACGACCAGGCCGAGGAGCGCGGCCGGCACGGTCCGCTGACCCTCTGGTACGACGAACCGGCCACGGACTGGGAGTCCCAGGCGCTGCCGCTGGGCAACGGCGCCCTGGGCGCGACCTTCCTGGGCGCCCCCGGCGGTGAGCGGCTGCAGTTCAACGAGAAGACCCTGTGGACCGGTGGGCCGGGCTCGCGCGAGGGTTACACCCACGGCAACTGGACGCGGCCCCGGCCCGGCGCGCTCGACTCGGTGCGCCAGCAGTTGGCCGCGGTCACCCGGCTGGACCCGCGGGCCGTGGCCGACCAGCTGGGCCAGCCCAAGCAGGGCTACGGCGCCTACCAGGACTTCGGCGAGCTGGCGCTGGACCCGCTCACCGCGCCGGGGGAGGTGACCGGCTACGAGCGCGCCCTGGACATCGGCCGCGCGGTCGGCTCGGTGTCCTACGTCGCGGACGGCACCCACTACCTGCGCGAGTACTTCGCCTCGGCGGCGCACGGGGTGGTCGTGGCCAGGCTGTCCGCGCGCGAGCGGGGCCGGATCGGCTTCACCGCCCGGGTCAGCGTGCCGGACAACCGCTCGGTGACCAGCACCGCGGCCAACGGGCGGATCACCATCCGCGGCGCGCTCAGCGACAACGGCCTGCGCTACGAGGCGCAGGTGCAGGTGCGCGCCGAGGGCGGCAGCCGGGTGGACAACCCGGACGGCTCGGTCACCGTGACCGGTGCCGACGCGGCCGTGCTGGTGCTCGGCGCCGGCACCGACTACGCCGACACCTACCCGGACTACCGGGGCGCCGACCCGCACCAGCGGGTGACCCGCGTGGTCGACCGGGCGGCCGGCACGCCCTACCCGGCGCTGCTGGCGGCGCACCAGCGCGACTACCGGGCGCTGTTCGACCGGGTGCGGCTGGACGTGGGGCAGCGCATGCCCGACCAGCCCACCGACGCGCTGCTGGCCGCCTACACCGACGGCACCAGCGCGGCCGACCGGGCGCTGGAGGCGCTGTACTTCCAGTACGGCCGCTACCTGCTGATCAGCTCGTCGCGGGCCGGTTCGCTGCCGGCCAACCTGCAGGGAGTGTGGAACAACTCGACCACGCCGCCGTGGAGCGGGGACTACCACACCAACATCAACCTGCAGATGAACTACTGGCCGGCCGAGGTCACCAACCTGACCGAGACCACCGGACCGCTGTTCGACTTCGTCGACGCGCTGCGCGAGCCGGGCCGGGTCACCGCGCGGCAGCTGTTCGACAGCCCGGGCTGGGTGGTCAACAACGAGACCAACCCGTTCGGGTTCACCGGGGTGCACGACTGGCCGACGGCGTTCTGGTTCCCGGAGGCCGGGGCGTGGCTGGCCCAGCAGTACTACGACCACTACCGGTTCACCAGGGACGAGCGGTTCCTGCGCGAGCGGGCCTACCCGGTGCTCAGGGAACTGACCGAGTTCTGGCTGGACCAGTTGCGGGTGGATCCTCGGGACGGATCGCTGGTGGTGACGCCGAGCTTCTCCCCGGAGCACGGCGACTTCTCCTCGGGCGCGGCCATGTCCCAGCAGATCGTCTGGGACCTGCTCACCAACACCGTCGAGGCGGCGGAGGCGGTCGGCGAGGACGCCGCGTTCCTCGACCGGGTGCGCGACACCCTGAGCCGGCTGGACCCGGGCACCCGGATCGGCTCCTGGGGGCAGTTGCAGGAGTGGAAGCAGGACTGGGACGACCCGGCCGACGACCACCGGCACGTCTCGCACCTGTTCGGCCTGCACCCGGGGCGGCAGATCGCCCCGGGCAGCACCCCGGAACTGGCCAGGGCGGCCGAGGTGTCGCTCACCGCGCGCGGTGACGGCGGCACCGGGTGGAGCAAGGCGTGGAAGATCAACTTCTGGGCGCGGCTGCTGGACGGCGACCACGCCCACCGGATGCTGGCCGAGCAGCTGAGGACCAGCACCCTGGCCAACCTGTGGGACACCCACCCGCCGTTCCAGATCGACGGCAACTTCGGGGCCACCGCGGGCGTGGCCGAGCTGCTGGTGCAGAGCCAGCACACCGAGGTGCACCTGCTGCCGGCGCTGCCGGCCAGCTGGCCGAGGGGCTCGGTCGCCGGGCTGCGCGCCCGGGGCGATGTCACGGTCGGCGCCAGCTGGGCGGCCGGCCGGGCCACCCAGTACACCCTCACCACCGGCCACGACGGACCGCTCACCGTGCGCGGCACCCTGTTCCAGGGGGACTTCGCCCTGGTGGACGTGACCACCGGGGCCCGGGTGCCGGTCAGCCGGGACGCCGACCGCGTCACCTTCACCGCCCGCGCCGGCCACCACTACCTGGCCGTCGCGCGGTGAGTAAGCAACCCGGTCAGCCGGGCGTGGTCTCGCCGCCGAGTGCGGCGATGACCTCACCGGTGTAGTACGACGACAGCTGGTCGGCGGCCAGGAACACGTAGGTCGGCGCCAGCTCGTCGGGGTGGGCCGCCCGGCCCATGGGCACGTTCTGGCCGAACTTCTCCACCCGCTCGGCCGGGAAGGTGGCCGGGATCAGCGGTGTCCACACCGGACCAGGTGCCACGCAGTTGACCCGGATGCCCCGGTCCACCAGTGCCTGGGCCATGGAGTAGGTCCAGGCGATCACCGCGCCCTTGGTGGCGGAGTAGTCGATCAGCGTCTTGTTGCCGCGCAACCCGTTGACCGAGGCGGTGTTGATGATGGCGCTGCCACCGGGCAGGTAGGGCAGGGCGGCCGAGGTGACCCGGAAGAAGCTGTGGATGTTCACGTCGAAGGTGCGCAGCCACTGCTCCTCGGTCAGCTCGTCCGGCGAGTTCACCGGGTTCTGCGTGGCCACGTTGTTCACCAGCAGGTCCAGCCCGCCCAGGTCGCGCGTGGTCCGCTCGACCACCTCACGGCAGTGGCCGGCCTCGGCCAGGTCCCCGGGCAGGGTCAGGCAGCGCTGGCCGGTCGCCTCGACGAGTTCGGCGGTGTGCCTGGCGTCCTCGTGCTCCTCCAGGTAGGCGATGGCCACGTCGGCGCCCTCCTTGGCGAAGGCCACGGCCACCGCACGGCCGATGCCCGAGTCGCCGCCGGTGACCAGGGCACGCCGGCCGCGCAGCAGGTCGCGCCCGACGTAGTCGGCCATGGAGTCGCGGGGCTCGGGGCGCATCTGCCCGGTCGTGCCCGGCGGCTGCTGTTCCTGCGGCGGCAACTGCGAGTCGGTCATCTACCCACTCCCTGGCGACGAGATCCGGTTGACGTGCGGGGCCGTGCCCCGCTGGATCCCCGGGTATCCGCGAGTGGGTGGGGTGAAACCGGGCCGGTGATCACCGGAGCCGGACGCGGCGTCGGCGGACCGGCCACGGGCGGGCTGGCGCCCCTGGCCGGTGGACGCCAGCGTCCGTCACCGGTGGCGACGACTCGTCACGGACGGGGCTGGCGACGACTCGTCACGGCACGGGGCGTCACAGGCTGTTGGACCCCCGGCCGCCGGGGCCCCGGCCCCGCCGCCGCAGGTACCGCTCGAACTCGGCGGCGATGGCGTCCCCGCTGGCCTCGGTGATCTGGATCTCCGCGTCGCCGCGTTCCTCCAGCGCCCGGACGTAGTTGCGGACGTCCTCGTCCTCCTCGGCCATCTCGCTGACGGTGCGCTCCCAGTCCTCGGCCTGCTCGGGCAGCGCGCCGAGGGGAACCTCGATGTCGAGCACCTCTTCAACCCGGTGGAGCAGGGCCAGCGTCGCCTTGGGCGACGGCGGCTGGGACACGTAGTGCGGCACCGCCGCCCAGAACGAGATGGCCGGCACCCCGGCCTGCACGCAGGCGTCCTGGAACACCCCGACAATGCCGGTCGGCCCCTCGTAGCGGGACCGCTCCAGCCCGTACTTGGCGGCCGAGTTGGTGTCGTAGGCGGTGCCGCTGACCGGCACCGGGCGGGTGTGCGGGGTGTCCATCAGCAGCGCCCCCAGCGTCACCACGGTGGTGATGCCCAGCTGCTGGACGTAGTCGACGAGTTCGTCGCTGAACTTCCGCCACCGCATGTTCGGCTCGATGCCGTGCACCAGCACCACATCCGTGGACGAGCCGGGCGGCCGGCACACCGACAACCGGGTGGTGGGCCAGACAACCCGACGCGTCACCCCGTCCACCATGCGGACTGTGGGCCTGGTCACCTGGAAGTCGTAGTAGTCGTCCGGGTCCAGTTCCGCCAGTGGCGTCGCGTCCCATGTGAGCTGCAGGTGCTCGATCGCGGTGCTGGCCGCGTCGCCAGCGTCGTTCCAGCCCTCGAACGCCGCCACCATGATCGCGTTGGTGAGGGGCTTCTCGGTGGTGGGCGGGCCCTTGCGGCCCAGGTCCGGATCGGTCACTGGATCAGCCTACGACCAATCGGTCAGCCTCATGACCGTAGGCTTTGGGGCATGTCGGATCGTGCCGGACCGCCACCCCCGGCAGCCCCGCGCACCCGGGTCCCCGGCCCGGCCGGCGCGGTGCGGCCGACGCCGAGGTCGGCTGCCAGGTCACCCGACGATTCCGCCGGTCCGGTGGGGTGTGCCAGGGCCGGCGCCGGCGCCCGGCCCGGTGTGCCGCGCGCCCGTCCCCACGGTCGTGCCCTGGTCGGCGCCGACGCCGGGGAAACTAACACCTTCGGCGCGGACCTGGCCAACCTGGGTGAACACGGCGTCGCCGACCGTGGCCGGGAACCGTCGGCGGCCGGGGCCGGCGACGCGCCCGCCCGCCACCATCCCGGGGGTGGGCACCACCGCGGGGGTGGGCGCGCCCGCACCTGACGCCGCCCGCGCGCGCCGCCGGGCGGTGGCCGGGCCGCGGCGGCACGGACAATGCCGGTGCCGGAGTGCCCGGCTGCCCCGACCAACCCGGTGCCGTGCGCGGTGCCGTGACCGAGAGGAGTTCCCGTGGAGCGACCGTCCGCGCTGGACGGCCACACCCGACTGCCGGCCGCTGTGCTGTGGGACATGGACGGCACGCTGGTCGACTCGGAGAAGCTGTGGGACATCGCACTGCACGATCTGGCCGCCCACCTGGGGGGCACGCTGTCCAGTGCGGCCAGGAAGGCCATGATCGGCGCGAACATGTCGGCCACCCTGGTCCTGCTGTTCGCCGACCTGGGGCTGCCCGCCGAGCCGGACGCGCTGGCCAGGGCCGGTGACTGGCTGCGGCAGCGCACCGCCGAGCTGTTCCGGGGCCAGCTGCCGTGGCGGCCGGGCGCGGAGCGGGCGCTGCGCGCGGTGCGGGCGGCCGGGCTGCCCACCGCCCTGGTGACCTCCACCGAGCGGGCGCTCACCGAGATCGCCCTGGACCGCATCGGCCGGGAGTTCTTCGACGTGACCGTGTGCGGTGACGAGGTGGACGGCCGGAACAAGCCGCACCCCGAGCCCTACCTCAGGGCGGCGCGGCTGCTGGGGGTGCGTCCGGACGACTGCGTGGCGGTGGAGGACTCGCCCACCGGGACCCAGGCCGCGGTCGCGGCCGGGGCGACCGTGCTGGTGGTGCCGTGCGAGGTGGACGTGCCCCCGGGGGAGCGCCGGGTGATCCGGGAGTCACTGGTCGGTCTGGACGTGGCTGAACTGGGTCGACTGCTGACCGCCGAGGCCGCGTGAGCCGGGCCGGGTCGCCGCCCGGATCGTGTGACGAGCGAACCGAATGCGAGGATCGATCCGTGAAGACGTTCGACGAGCTGTTCGCTGAACTGAGCGAACGGGCCCGAACCCGACCGGCGGGTTCGGGCACCGTTGCCGCGCTGGACGCCGGCGTGCACGCGCAGGGCAAGAAGGTGCTTGAGGAAGCCGGCGAGGTGTGGATCGCCGCGGAGCATGAGTCCGACGAACGGCTGGCCGAAGAGGTCTCCCAGCTCCTCTACCGGGTCCAGGTACTCATGCTCGGCCGCGGGCTGAGCCTCGACGACATCTACCGCTACCTGTGACCGACCAGGGGAGACCAACCATGTTGCGCGTGGCCGTGCCGAACAAGGGTGCCCTGGCCCAGCCGGCGTCCCTGATGCTGTCCGAGGCCGGGTACCGGCAGCGGAACGAGCAGCGCGACCTCACCGTCTACGACTCGGCCAACAACGTCGAGTTCTTCTTCCTGCGGCCCAAGGACATCGCGATCTACGTGGGCTCGGGCGAGCTGGACCTCGGCATCACCGGCCGGGACCTGGCGCTGGACTCGGGCGCTCCGGTGGCGGAGCGGCTGTCCCTCGGCTTCGGCGGCTCCACGTTCCGCTACGCGGCCCCGGTCGGCCAGGACTGGACCGTGGCCGACCTGCACGGCAAGCGGCTGGCCACCAGCTACCCCAAGCTGGTGCGGGCCGACCTCGAACGGCGGGGCATCGAGGCCACGGTGATCCGGCTGGACGGCGCGGTGGAGATCTCCATCCAGCTCGGCGTTGCCGACGCCATCGCGGACGTGGTGGGGTCCGGCCGCACGCTGCGCCAGCACAGCCTGGCCGCGTTCGGCGACCCGATCTGCACGTCCGAGGCGGTGCTGATCGAGCAGCGGGACTCGGCGGACTCACCGGCCAAGGCGCAGCTGGCCGCCCGGCTGCAGGGCGTGGTGTACGCGCAGAACTACCTGATGCTGGACTACGACTGCCCGCGGGTCCTGCTGGAGCAGGCCATCGCCATCACCCCGGGCGTGGAGTCACCCACGGTGGCGCCGCTGGCCGACCCCGAGTGGGTGGCGGTGCGGGCGATGGTGCCCCGCGCCGACGCCAACCAGATCATGGACCAGCTCGCCGCGCTGGGCGCCAAGGCCGTGCTCGCCTCCGACATCCGCTTCTGCCGGCTCTGATCGCACGGGGGACCCGTCCCCAGTCGGCCTCCGCCCGGCCAGTCACCCGCCCGGCCAGTCACCCGCCCGGCCAGTCACCCGCCCAGCCGGCGGCCTGCTCAGCCGGCCGCCGGGTCGGCGGCTGGCTGGCGCTGGTCGCGGGGTCGGACGAGCAGCGCCTGGGCACTGCGGCCGACCGGCCCCGCGCTGTCGTGCAGCACGCTCGTCGCCAGGCCGACACCCCCGGGGCCGATCTCGGTGCGCGCGTCCAGGCCGATCCACTCGCCCACCGGCTGGCGGTACAGGTGCACGGTCAGCTCGGTGTTGATGAACAGCCAGTGGCGGATGTCCAGTCGGCTGGACACCCCGCTGGCCGAGTCGGCCAGGCTGAACAGCGACTCCAGCGGGCTCGGCTGCTCGCCGTCCACCAGGGCGACCAGCGGCCGGCCCCAGACCGTGGCCTGGCCGCCCTGCAGCCGGCCGGCCAGGCCACGCCACTCCACCGCCTGCAGGTAGCCGTCACCCCAGCCCTCGCCGGGGGACGGCACGGCGGTGGCGGTGTCCAGCGGGGCCAGCGCCGGTGGCTGGCCACCCGCCACGGCCGTGGTGTCGGTGCCGGTCATCCGCCACGCCCGCGCCCGCACCGCCACCCGGTCGGCCGAGGACAGCTCGGCGCACAGCAGCTCCACCGAGCGGCCGGGCCGCTCCAGCCACGCCCGCACCCGCACCTCGGCCACGGGCACCGGCCCCAGGATGTCGAAGGCCACCCGGGCCAGCGCGGTGTCCGGCCGGGGCGAGCAGCGCAGCAGCTCGCGCACCAGCAGGGCGGAGGGCGGCCCCAGGTGCTGGCTGTGCGCCGACCACGGTCCGGCCGTGTGCCGGGTGGACCGGTACCTGCCCTCACCCAGTGGCTGGTAGAACGCGCCACCCATGGTCGACCTCCTGCGCGGATGCGGATGCTCGACCGGATATTACTCGCCGGTAACCAGAGGGGGTAGCAGCCGGTCCGCCCGGCTGGCCGACGCGCTCAGTCGGCCCGGTCCAACGCGGTCTCCTGGCCCGCGTCCGGCTCCGGCCAGCCCGGGTAGGGCGGCGGCGTGCCGCCGAAGGCCGGGCACAGCGCCCGGTGGTCGCAGTAGTCGCACAACCGGCTGGGGTTGGGGCGGAAGTCGCCGGTGCGGCCGGCCCGCAGGATGGCGTCCCAGATGGCCTCCAGGGTGCGCTCGAACCGCCGCAGCTCGGCCTCGTCCGGTGTGTAGGCCAGGTCCTGGCCGTCGGCCAGGTACATCAGCCGCAGCTGACGCGGCACCACACCGCGCAGCCGCCACAGCACCAGCGCGTAGAACTTCATCTGGAACAGCGCCTTGCCCTCGCCGATCTGCCTTGGCGCCGCTCCGGTCTTGTAGTCGACCACCCGGATCTCCCCGGTGGGGGCCACGTCCAGCCGGTCGACGTAGCCGCGCAGCAGCACCCCGGAGGCCAGTTCGGACTCGACCAGCAGCTCCCGCGCCTCCGGCTCCAGCCGGCGCGGGTCCTCCAGCGCGAAGTACCCGTCGATCAGCTTGTTCGACGAGAGCAGCCACTCGGCGACCTCCTCGTCGGGGGCGCCGTCGAACAGGCCGGCCAGCTCCGGCCGCTCCGCCCTGACCCGCTGCCAGGCCGGCTCCACCAGGGCGCGGGCCCGCTCCGGCACCCGCTCCTGGGCGGGCAGGTCGAACAGCTCCTCCAGCACCGCGTGCAGCACGATGCCCCGCACCTGGGCCTTGGTCGGCTTCTCCGGCAGGCGGTCCACCGCGCGGAAGCGGTAGAGCAGCGGACACTGCTTGAAGTCACCCGCCCTGGACGGCGACAGCGCCGGCCGCCACCCGGACCGGCCGCCACCCGATGCCCTGGGCGCCGCCACCGAGCCAGCGCCACCGGCCGTGGCACCGTCCCCGGCGCCGGGAGCGGGAGTGGGCGCAGCCGCCTTGACCGTTTCCGACATGGCTCGACACGATAGGCCAGCCCCCCGACAGTCCCGGGACGGCCGTGCTGCCGCGCGTGTCCCGTCGCTGGTCGGGCGGCCGGTCAGGGCCGGTCATCGCCGGATCAGGGGAGCCTCGGCGGCCGGCGCATCACCCACGCCCCACACGTCTCGGCCTAGGCTCTGGGTGTGGCTGCCACGACCGCTTGGAGGCAGCAGGCCGACCGGGACGGTGGCCTGCTGCTGTTCCGCGCCGCCGGGGTGCCGGTGGTGCTCGCGCCGTCCTGGTGGCTCGGCTCGATCGTGGTCACCGTGTTCTACACACCCCTGGTCAGCCGGCTGATCCCGGACATCGAGCCGGGCGCGGCCATGGTGCTGGCCGGCACGTTCGCCGTGCTGCTCGGGCTGTCGGTGCTGGCCCACGAACTCGGCCACTGCCTGGTCGCGCTGCGGCTGGGCCTGCCCGTCCGGCGGCTGCGGCTGTTCCTGCTCGGCGGCATCTCCGAGGTGGCGAGGACGCCGGGCAGGCCGGGCCACGAGGGGCTGGTCGCGGCGGCCGGGCCGGCCGTGTCCGTGGGGCTGGCCGCGATCTTCGGCCTGGCCGCGTTCGCGCCGCTGCCCTACACCGCGGTCTGGCTGCTGGTGGCCCAGACCGCGGTGGCCAACGCGGCGGTGGCCGTGTTCAACCTGCTGCCCGGCCTGCCGCTGGACGGCGGGCGCATCCTGCGCGCCGGCGTGTGGGCGCTGTCCGGCCGGCGCTCCGCCGGCACCCGGGCCGCGGTGGTCGGCGGCGGCGCGGTGGCCGTGGTGCTCATGGTCTGGGCACTGGCCGGGGTGCTGGCCGGCAGTGAGGACCGCTGGCTGCGGCTGGGCGTGTGCGCGCTCACCGCGTGGTTCGTGGTGGCCGGGGCCCGCGGCGAACTCGCGGCCGAGCAGCGGCGCAGCTGGCCGGTCGAGCTGAACCTGACCGAGCTGGTCCGCCCGGTGCTGCAGCTGCCGGCGGAGAGCCCGGTGGCCGACGCGCTGTTCGCCTCGGCCGGGCGCGGCGTGGTGCTGGTGCGCGCCGACGGCGTGGCCGCCGGGCTGCTCGACCAGCCCGCCGCGCAGCGGCTGGCCGAGGCCGCGCCCCGCTCACCCGCCGAGCAGGCCGCCGAGCCGATCCTGCCCGAGGCGGTGCTGCTGGACAGCGAGCCGGGGGAGGAGGTCGTCGAACGGGTGCGGGCCACCACCGCCAGGCAGTTCCTGGTGGTCGACCCGGACGGCCGGCCCTGCGGCGTGCTGCGCCGGGAGGACGTGCGCGCCGCACTGGCCGCCCGACGCGCCTGACCGCGACCGACGCCAGGCCGCGGCGGACACGCGGCTGACCGCGTTCGACACGCGGCCGGATCGTGGCTCCCGGCACCCCAGGACCTCCCCGCGCGTGGCGGGTCGGCGGGGCTTTGCGACTATCGTGCGCCGGCCGGTCGCGCCCGGCCGAGCTACCAACCACGCGCAGGAGGTTCGTCGCGGTGAGCACCGCAAGCGGTCCGTTCCAACCCGGTGACCGGGTGCAGTTGACCGATCCGAAGGGCCGGCGGTACACGCTGGTCCTGGAACCGGGCCGGCAGTACCACACCCACCGCGGCGGCCTGGACCACGACCAGCTGATCGGCAAGCCCGAGGGGTCGGTGGTCACCTCGGCCGGCGGCACCCCGTACCTGGCGCTGCGCCCGCTGCTGGCCGACTACGTGCTGTCCATGCCGCGCGGGGCACAGGTGATCTACCCCAAGGACGCCGCGCAGATCCTGATGTACGGCGACATCTTCCCCGGCGCCCGGGTCCTGGAGGCCGGCGCCGGCTCCGGGGCGCTGACCTGCTCGCTGCTGCGCGCGGTCGGCGAGTCGGGCAGCGTGCTCTCCTACGAGGTGCGGCAGGACCACGCCGACCACGCCGTGCGCAACGTGGAGCAGTTCTTCGGCACGCGGCCGGACAACTGGACGCTGCGGGTGGACAACCTCACCGAGCACTCCGGTGAGGTCGACCGGGTGGTGCTGGACATGCTCTCGCCGTGGGAGGTGCTGCCCACCGTCTCCGCCAACCTGGTCGCCGGCGGGGTGCTGGTGGTCTACGTGGCCACCACCACCCAGCTGTCCCGGGTCACCGAGGCACTGCGCGAGCAGCGCTGCTGGACCGAGCCGCAGGCGTGGGAGACGCTGGTCCGGCCGTGGCACGTGGTCGGCCTGGCGGTCCGGCCGGAGCACCGCATGGTGGGGCACACCGCGTTCCTGCTCACCACCAGGCGGCTGGCCGAGGGCGTGGTGCCGCCAACCCCGCAGCGGCGGCCCAGCAAGGGGTGAACCCGGGCGGGCCCACCGGGTCTACCGGGAGGGCCGGGGCTGGCTGGACGGGGTGCCGGAGGCCGGTGCGGAGTCGTACAGCCCGCACACCCGCCAGCTGCCCGAGTCCTTCACCAGCCGCAGGGGGACGTCCTGGTTGTGCTGCCGGTTGGTCGAGTCGGTGCCGGACACGTGCATGGTGAACGTCCCGTGGTCGCCGTCGACCTGAACGTGGTCGGTGGTGATGGTGAGGTTGGGCTGCGGGGTGGTCCGGACCGTGGCCGACCCGGCCCGTTCCTGCCCGGTGGCCAGGTCCTGCGCGCAGACCACGCCCTCGAACTCGGCGAAGTTGGTCCGGCCCTGCGTCAGCTGGTCCTGGTTGAGCTTGGTGAACTTGTCGACCACGGCGAGCGCCGCGGCGTCGGTGCCGCCGCCGGCCGTGCCGCCGCCCGGCTGCTCGTCGCTCCGGTTCGACAACAGGTACAGGCCGGTGCCGCCGCCGGCGAGCAGCACGACCACGGCGACGACGATGCCGACGACCAGCCCGGTCCTCCGCCCGGGTGGCTGTCCCTGGGGCGGCGGGTAGCCGGGCTGGGACGGGAAGCCGCCGGTGGGAAAGCCGAGTGGCGGTGCCGGCTGGGGGCCCGGCGGGTAGCCACCGGGTGGTGGCCCCACCGGTGGGTAGCCGGCCGGCTGGGCACCGTAACCCCCGCCCTGCTGGCCATAACCCGGCTGGCCCTGCGGCCCTGGCTGTCCGTACGGTCCCGGCTGCTGTGGTGGGTAGGTCACGGCGCACCTCGACGTCTCGGCTGTGCCCGCCACCTTAGTTGGCCTCGCTCCCCGCCCGGAGCCCGCTCGGCCGGGTCTCACTCGTCGTCCGCCGCCATCGCGGGATCGCACATGGTCCAGGTGCCGCCGGTGTTGGTGAACCGCAGGGTGGTGTCCTGCTCGTTGCGCTGCCCGGCCAGTTCCAGTTCGATGTGCAGGCCAACCTCGGCCTCGGTGTCGGACTCGATGACGCTGGTGACCGTGGCCTCGGCCCTGGCGTTCTTCTGCACCTCCTTCATCTTCTCGGCCAGCGCCCGCAGTTCGGGGCCGAGGCCCTCCTCGGCCCGCTTGTTGGCGTCCTTGACCTCGGCGCAGGTCAGCTCGGCCAGCCCCGCCTCGTCCTTGGCGTTGTAGGCCTTGACGTAGGCGTGCGCGGCCTGGGCGGCCCCGCCTGTGCCGGTCCCCACCGGTGTGTCGTCGTGCAGCAGCAGGTACAGGCCGGTACCGCCGCCGAACAGGGCGGCCGCGATGACGACGGCGCCGACGCGCCGGCCGGGCCGGGGCGAGGGCCGGCGGGTCGGCCAGTCGGGGTAGCCCGACCGAGGTGGACAGTCTGGGTGGGACGGTGCGGGCTCGGTGCGCGGCTCGGTCACTGCGGGTCTCCCTGCGATCGCTGTCGGTGTTGATCAACAGGTGCCGCAGCCTAGTGGCGACCAGGGCTGTTTCCGCCGGTTGCGGCGGGTCCACGCCCGGCAGGGTGAGCAACTGGCCCGGAACGTGCGGACGGGCCCGGGGAAGACCCGGGCCCGTCCGGCGCGGTGCTGGCGGGAACCGTCAGCTGTCGCAGAACTTCCACTCGTCGCCCTGCTTGCGCAGGGGCATCTCGTCCGAGAGCTGGTCGCTGCCGCCGGTCTCCTCCAGGAAGGCCGGGGGCACCCCGTTGTACTTGACGGTGATCTCGGCGGTGGCGTGGGTGTCGTCGGTCTGCTTGACCTCGCCGAGGGTGGCCTTCATCGTGACCTTCTTCAGGTCGTCGCGGTACTGCTGGAGTTCCTCGGGCAGGTCGTCCAGCTTGTCGGAGATGTCCAGCGTCTTCTTCATCTTGTCGATGTCGTCCTGCCGCTGGGCGCAGGTGAGTTCCTTCATGCCCGCGTAGTCCTGGTCGTTGAGCAGGGCCACGAAGGACTCGGCCGTCCCCTGGGGGGTGGCGGTGCTGGGGCCGCTGAGCGCCACGACGAGGACGGCCGCCACGGCCACGACCACCACGCCGGCACCGGTGAGGATCCACGGCAGCGGGCTCTTCCGGCGCGGCGGCCCGTACTGCTCGCCGGGCATGCCCGGCACGCCGAAGCCGCCCGGCTGGCCGTACGCACCGGGCTGGCCGTACGGGCCGGGCTGGCCGAAACCGCCTGGCTGTCCGAAACCGCCGGGCTGGCCGGGGTCACCGGGCTGGCCGAAACCGCCCGGCTGTCCGAAACCACCGGGCTGCCCGAAACCACCGGGCTGCCCGAAACCACCGGGCTGCCCGAAACCACCGGGCTGCCCGAAACCACCGGGCTGCCCGGGCTGTCCAAACGCGCCTGACTGGTCCGGCTGCCCGCCGAAGCCACCCGGCTGCTGGGCGTGGACACCGGGCTGCTGCTGGGGGAAGGGTCCACTTTGTGGGAAACCGCCCTGCTGCTGGCCGAACCCGGGCTGCTGCCCGAACTGGCCGGGAACCCCTGGTTGTCCCGGCTGCCCGGGCTGCTGCGGCCAGCCCCCGGACTGCTGGCCGTGGGGCCCTGGCTGTTGCGGCGGGACGGACATCACGTTCTCCTAGCATTTGCCATGAATGGCGTGGACACTGCGCGGACACGCGCCGGTGGACTAAAGATGGACGCACGGTAGCGGGTAGGTGGTTCCGGCTGACACTGGAATGGAGCAGTTCATCCCGCCGAGCGGGCGGTTTGTGTCCGCTCGCATGGCCTGTCCGGCCAAGAGATGACCTCTTTTGTCGGTGATCACCGGTACCGTGGTGGGTACGAGCACGGGAGGAGGGTGCCGACATGCAGCACGACCGTCCCGGCAGCCAATCTGCTGAGTTCTCAGCAGGTGGTGAGCGGAACACTGATCAGGGCTCTGCCGAGCTGTCAGCACAAATCCGGTACCTGGAAGACGAGATCGCTTTGCTGCGCCGCAAGTTGACGGAGTCACCACGACACGTCCGGTTGTTGGAGCAGCGGCTGGCTGAGGCGTCTGAGCGTGTCAGTCAGCTGACCGAGCGTAACACCAAGCTCATCGACACCCTCCGCGAGGCACGCAGCCAACTGCTCGCGTTGCGCGAGGAAGTCGACCGACTCGCACAGCCACCCAGTGGCTACGGCGTGTTCCTCGGCCGACACGAGGACGGCACGGTGGACGTGTTCACCGCCGGCCGGCGCATGCGGGTGGCCGTCTCACCGGCGGTGGAAGGGGAAGCGCTCCGCCTGGGGCAGTCGGTCCGCCTCAACGAGGCGCTGACCGTGGTGGAGGCCGGTGCCTTCGAGCGCACCGGTGAGGTGTGCACGCTGCGTGAACTGCTCGCCGCGGAACCGGACAGCGACGGCCCGCTGCGGGCGCTGGTGGTCGGGCACGCCGACGAGGAACGCGTGGTGTGGCTGGCCGAACCACTGGTCGACGCTCCGCTGAAGCCGGGTGACTCACTGCTGGTCGACGTCAAGGCCGGGTACGCCTACGAGCGGGTGCCCAAGGCCGAGGTCGAGGACCTGGTGCTGGAGGAGGTGCCCGACGTCGACTACGTCGACATCGGCGGCCTGTTCCGGCAGATCGAACAGATCAGGGACGCGGTCGAGCTGCCGTTCCTGCACGCCGAGCTGTTCAACGAGTACAAGCTCCGCCCGCCCAAGGGTGTCCTGCTGTACGGGCCGCCCGGCTGCGGAAAGACCCTGATCGCCAAGGCGGTGGCCAACTCGCTGGCCAAGCAGGTGGCGGCCGCCCGGGGCGACGACGACGGCCAGGCCAAGTCGTACTTCCTGAACATCAAGGGCCCGGAGCTGCTGAACAAGTTCGTCGGTGAGACCGAGCGGCACATCCGGCTGATCTTCCAGCGCGCCAGGGAGAAGGCGTCCGAGGGCACCCCGGTCATCGTCTTCTTCGACGAGATGGACTCGATCTTCCGCACCCGGGGCAGTGGCGTCTCCTCCGACGTCGAGACCACGATCGTGCCGCAGCTGCTCAGCGAGATCGACGGTGTCGAGGGGCTGGAGAACGTCATCGTGATCGGCGCCTCCAACCGGGAGGACATGATCGACCCGGCCATCCTGCGCCCGGGCCGGCTCGACGTGAAGATCAAGATCGAGCGGCCGGACGCCGAGGCGGCCAAGGACATCTTCTCCAAGTACCTGACACCCGACCTGCCCATCCACGCCGACGACCTGGCCGAGTTCGGTGGCGACCCGGCCGCCTGCATCGACGCGATGATCCAGCACACCGTCGAGCGGATGTACTCGGAGACGGAGGAGAACCGCTTCCTGGAGGTGACCTACGCCAACGGGGACAAGGAAGTCCTGTACTTCAAGGACTTCAACTCCGGCGCGATGATCCAGAACATCGTCGACCGGGCCAAGAAGGCGGCCATCAAGTCCGTGTTGGACACCCGGCAGCCCGGCCTGCGGGTGCAGCACCTGTTGGACGCCATCGTCGACGAGTTCGCCGAGAACGAGGACCTGCCCAACACCACCAACCCGGATGACTGGGCACGGATCTCGGGCAAGAAGGGCGAACGGATCGTCTACATCCGCACCCTGGTCACCGGCAAGAACCAGGAGGCGGGGCGGGCGATCGACACCGCCACCAACACCGGTCAGTACCTGTAACGGGACGACCTACCCGCCATCCGGTACTGGGGGATGGCGAGCGCGACACCGTGATTCGGGGCCGTGTCACCAGCGGGTGGCACGGCCCCGAACTCTGTTCTGGGTGGGGCGCACCGGATCCGGCGGCCGGACCCGGCCACGCAGGGGATCTTGACCCCGCAACGGCGTGCTCAGTAAAGTCCAGTGCTGCCCTTTGGTAAGGAAACTTTACTAACGAATACCGCCGCCGCCAGTTTCCGGAGACCCGCAGACCGCGTGGTTCCCCTGCCTGACAAGGAGAAACTGATGGGATGGCAACTACGGTCCGCGACCAGGGCGCTGCCCGTGCTCGCGGCGGCACTGCTGCTGCCGGTCACCGCGGCCCACGCCGGGCCGGCCGCGCCGGAGCGGACCCCAGCGGGCCAGGCCCAGGCCAGCGCGTCCCAGCAGCAGGCCGCGCCGCCCGCCGGCTCACCCGTGGCGGTCAACGGCGCGGTGCGGGTGTGCGGCCGGAACCTGTGCGACCAGCGGGGCACGGCCATCCAGTTGCGCGGCATGAGCACGCACGGACTGCAGTGGTACAGCCAGTGCGTCAACAACGCGTCGCTGGACGCCCTGGCCGGTGACTGGGGCGCGGACATCGTGCGGCTGTCCACCTACGTCCAGGAGGACGGCTACGAGACCGACCCCGAGTACTTCACCGACCTGGTCGACCGGTACGTCGAGGACGCCACCGCGCGCGGCCTGTACGTGATCGTCGACTGGCACATGCTCGACCCCGGCGACCCGCACTACAACCTCAGCCGCGCCAAGACCTTCTTCAGCACGATCGCCCAGCGGCACAAGGGCAAGGACAACGTGCTGTACGAGATCGCCAACGAGCCCAGCGGCGTCAGCTGGTCGCGGATCAGGAGCTACGCCGAACAGGTCATCCCGGTGATCCGCGCCCAGGACGCCAACGCGGTGGTGCTGGTGGGCACCCGGGGGTGGTCGTCGCTGGGCGTGTCGGAGGGCGGCAGCGAGGCGGAGGTCGTCGCCAACCCGGTGAACGCCAGCAACATCATGTACACCTTCCACTTCTACGCGGCCTCGCACGGCGACGAGTACCTGAACACCCTGTCCCGCGCCGCGGACAAGCTGCCGGTGTTCGTGACCGAGTTCGGCACCCAGGAGTACACAGGGGACGGTCCCAACGACTTCACCACGTCCCAGCGCTACCTCGACCTGATGGCGCGCAAGAAGATCAGCTGGACCAACTGGAACTACTCCGACGACGAGCGCTCCGGCGCGGTGTTCAAGGAGGGGACCTGTGGTGCCGGCCCCTACACCGGCACGTCCTCGCTCAAGCCGGCCGGCGTGTGGATCAGGGAGCGCATCCGCGGCGCCGCCAGCGCCGACGGCTTCGGCGGCTGAACCACCGGGCGGACCCACGCCGACGCCGCACCGGGTGGCCCGGCGCTCGCCGGCTCCCGGTGCGGTGCGTCCGGCGCCGTGCGGCGCACCCGATTACCGTTGCCAGCCATGACCACGGGGACACCAGCACACCGGCTCGACCGCTTCGGCCTGGGCCTGGCCGCGCTCGGCCGGCCCGCCTACATCAACCTCGGCCGCCAGGACACGCTCCCGGCCGACCGGACCGTGGCGGCCATGCGCGCGGCCAGCTGGGACGTGCTCGACGAGGCGTACGCCGCCGGCATCCGCTGGGTGGACGCGGCCCGCTCCTACGGCCGCGCCGAGGAGTTCCTCGCCGACTGGCTGGCCGACCGGGGTCACCGCGACGTGACGGTGTCCAGCAAGTGGGGCTACGCCTACGTGGGCGACTGGCGGATGGACGCCGAGGTGCACGAGGTCAAGCAGCACTCCCTGGACCGGTTCGTCGAGCAGTGGACGCGGACCCGGCGGCTGCTCGGCGACCGGGTCGCGCTGTACCAGGTGCACTCGCTCACCGTGGACAGTCCACTGTTCACCGATCAGCCGCTGCTGGCGGAACTGGGCCAGCTAACCGAACAGGGCGTGCTGGTCGGGTTCTCCACGTCCGGGCCCCGGCAGGCCGACGCGGTGCGCCGGGCACTGGCGGTGGAGGTGGGCGGGCGCCGGCTGTTCAGCGCGGTGCAGTCCACCTGGAACGTGCTGGAGCCCTCGGTGGGGCCGGCCCTGCGCGAGGCGCACCAGGACGGGGTGCGGGTGCTGGTCAAGGAGGCGCTGGCCAACGGCAGGCTGGCGGTGCGGCCACCCCGTCCGGTCACCGAGGTGGCCGCCCGGCACGGGGTCGGGCCGGATGCCGTGGCCCTGGCCGCCGTGCTGGCCCAGCCGTGGGCCGACACGGTGCTCTCCGGCGCGGCCAGCCCCGCGCAGCTGCGCGCCAACCTGGTCGCCACGCGGACCAGCCTGACCCCGGACGATCTCGCCGAGCTTGCCGAGCTGGCCCAGGACGCCGAGGCCTACTGGGCCGACCGCGCCGCCCTGCCCTGGGACTAGGGCGGTCGTGGCCGAGGACGGTGTTGGGCTGTCCACATGCGACAGCCAGGGCGGCGGGGCCGCGGGTAGTGTTCGCGCGCGGACCTGGTGATCGCCCCGGGTGCCCGGGTGCCTGTCGCCGACCGGCCGATGAGGAGGAACGATGGTGCGCAAGACGGCCACCTGGGGGCTGTTCCTGGCCTGGCTGGCCAATGACGCCGAGGAGTGGGCCACCATGGCGGCCTGGTCGCGGGCCAACGCCGGGCGGAGCGGCCGGCGCGCGCTCGGGCCGGTCTGGCTGCGGCGGGAGATCTCACCCGCCCACGCCCGGGTGGCCATCTCGCTGATGGGCGTGCTGATGGCCGCCGCGTCGGCCGACGGCGCCCGCACCGGCGGCCGGTCCCGCTTCTACCAGGCGGCGCTGGTCGGCTTCGGCCTGCACGGCGTGGGACACCTGGCGCTGAGCGCGGCGCACCGCGGGTACACGCCGGGTGTGGTCACCGCGCCCACGGTCGTGCTGCCCTTCTCGGCGTGGGCGTGGCGGGAACTCGGCCGGGCCGGGGTGCGCCGGTCGGGCGGCGCGTCGCTGGGGTACGCGGCGGCGCTGCTGCCGGCCGCGCTGTTCGGGGTGCACGCACTGGCCGGGTGGGTGACGCGGCCGCGGGGTGGTCGGCGTGACCGCGCCACCGGGAGCGGAGATCGGTCCGGGTGGACCGTGCGAACCGGCGCCGGGCCCGTGCACTAGGTTGCGGGCTGTGCCCCGGTGATCGACCGGGTGGCACCAGAACTCACCGAATCCGAAGGGACAGCGCGGTGCGTCGCGTGTGCGTGGTGGCAGCGGTAGGCACGGTCCTCGCGTTGGCGGGCTGTTCGGGAAAGCCCAACGACCTCCGGCAGGGGTATGGCGCCAACGCCACGGCCACCCAGTCGGCGGAGCAGGTGACGGCCAGCTCGACCGCGCCGCCCACGACCAGCACCGCACCGTCCACGGTGGACGCCGACGCGCTGCGCCGCAAGCTCACCTCGGCGCTGCTGACCGAGCAGGTGCTGGCCGCCGAGGACCTGGGGCCGTCCGCGCCGCCCAAGGCCGCCAGCCGGCCACCCGAGCTGGCCTGCGGGATCTCCCCGCAGAACGTGGGCCAGCTCTCCGGAGGCATGCAGGCCAGCTGGGTGAGCCAGAGCGGCCAGAGCACCCTCGTCCAGTTCGTGGCGACCGGCGCCGAGGGCGGCGGCCGGGCCGTGGTCGAGGCCGTGCGCGCGAAGCTGACCTGCGCGAACTACTCCCGGCAGGGCAAGGCCGTCCAGGTCACCGGGAAACTGGACCTGGCCGATCTGTCCGGAGTGGACGACCAGTTCGCCTGGTGCGAGCGGGCGACCGACAACACCGGGTCGTGCACCCTGGTGTTGGCGGCCGACGACCTGGTCACCGTGGTGCGGCTGGACACCATCTCCGAGGCGCGGGCCCGCACCGTGCTGCCCAGGATCGCGCCCAAGGCCGCCGAGGCGCTCACCACCGGCTGACCCACCCCGGGTCCGGCCCCGGGTGGGTCAGCCCAGAGGCGTAGGCGATCTCCGCCCCAGGGGCGATCAGGCCAGCGACCGCGGAGCGATGCTCGCGCGGGCCCGGGTTTCCTACTGTCACCGGCGTTTCCGCTGAGGCGCTCGCCTCACCGCACGCTCTGGAGAACCCATCGATGAAGCCGGTGACCGCCGTCCGTATCGCCTTTGCCGAGCTGCGTGCCCGGCCGGGTCGCGCCGTCCTGCCCGGAGTGGCCCTGCTGGTCGGCGTGGCCTGCCTGGTCGCCTCCCTGGTGCTCAACACCGCCATGGCCCAGGCCAGTCAGGAGGGCGGTGAACGCACCCCGGATCCGGTCGCGCTGGTGGTGGCGCCGGACCGGAAGGCCGGCGGCGAGCCGGTGGAACTCGACGCGGCCACGCGCGAGCGGGTGGCCGCCGTCGCCGGGGTGGCCCGGGTGGTGTCGGTGGACCGGGTCCGCGCGGACGTGCTGCTCTCCGCCGGCCGGGCCGGCACCGAGCGCGCCCAGGTGGACGTCGAGCCCGACGAGGCCGGGCTGCGGCGGTACGCGATGGCCGACGGCCGGCCACCCTCGGGTGCCGGGGAGGTGGCCGTGGACCGGGTGACCGCCTACCAGCACGGCCTGCGGCCCGGGGACGTCCTGCCGATGGCCGACGCCGCCGGTGCCCGCGTCGACGTCCGGATCAGCGGCATCACCCTGCGCGGCGGCTCACCCGAGCGGGTCGAACTGGTCGCCACCCCCGCGCTGGCGGCCCGGCTGGGGCAGCCCCAGCCGCGGGCACTGGACGTGCTGCTGGCCGAGGGCGCGCCCGAGGACGCGGTCCGCGCGGCGGTCGCCACCGCGGCGGGCTCCGGTCTGCGGGTGAGCACCGCCGAGGCCGTGCGCCGGGAGCAGGGCGACGACGGCGGGCTGGGCGCGGCGCTGCTGCCGTTCAGCGTGCTCGCCCTGGCCACCGCCGTGTTCGTGGCCTCGGCCACGTTCCGCGCCGTCTACCTGCAACGCCAGCAGCGGACCGCGCTGCTGCGCTGCCTCGGTGCGAACCGCAAGCCCCTGGTGATCGGCAACCTGGCGGAGGCGCTGCTGGTGGGCGCGCTGGCCGGGCTGGCGGGGGCGGCGCTGGGCGGGGTGGCCGCGCTGCTGCTGGCCAGGGTCTTCGACGTCACCGGGGTGTCGGCGATGCTGAGCGCGGTGCAGCTGCGGCCGGCGCTGCTGCCCACCCCGGGCCACCTGCTGCTGGGCGCGGTGGTGGCCGGCGGCCTGAGCGTGCTCGCCGCGATCCGCCCGTCGCTGGCCGCCACCCGGGTGGCCCCGCTGGTCGCGTTGCGGGACGCGGACAGCCAGTCCGCGGGCCAGGCGCTGCCGCGCGGCCGGCGGGTGGCCGGGGTGGTCCTGGTGGCGGCGGCCGGGCTGACGGCGGCGACCGGGATCACCGCGGGCGGCTCCATGGCCGGTGTCTGGCTGCTGCTGCTGTCGGCGATCAGCGCGGTGGGCGGGCTGTTCGGCGCGCTCGGACCGGTGGTGGTGCCGGCGATCGGCCGGCTGTTCGGCGCGGTGGCCGGCCGCGTCGGCGGCACCCAGTGGCGGCTGGCCGGGGTCGAGCTGCGCCGGATGCCGCACCGGGCCGCCGCGGTGGCCATGCCCCTGGTGCTGGCCAGCGCGCTGATCACCTTCGGGGTGACCACCATGGACGCGCTGGGCGCCAGCGCGCGGCTGGACGGCAGCCGCCCGCAGGCCGACGCGGTGGTCACCGACAGCGGGGAGCGGCCGCTGTCCGACGCGGCCGTGCGCACCGTGGTCGACCAGCCCGAGGTGGGCGCCGCCGCGGTGCTGCACGCGGTGACCGGTGGCCCGGTGGGCACCGGGAGGTCCGCGTGGGCGCCGGTGGTCGCCGGCACCGACCCGGCGGGGCTGCGGGAGCTGCTGGCCGCCCTGGGCACCGACGCCGAGCCCGGCCCGGCGAGCGGGGCCGCACCGCTGGGCGCGCAGGAGGCCCTGCTCTCCGAGTGGGCGCTGAACCGGCTGGACGGCCAGGTGGGCGCGCGGGTGGTGCTGCCGGGGCTGCCCGGCGGGGACCGCACGGTGACCGTGGCCGGCGTGCTGCCCGACGGCGTGTTCGGCGACGCGGACGTGCTGCTCGCCGACCCCGGCCTGGCTCCGGCCAGTTCGGTGCTGGTCAGCTGGCGGGCCGGGGCGAACGGCGCGGACTACGCGGCCCGCGTGCGCCTGGGCCTGGCCGACGCGCCCACCGTGCTGGTGGACACCGTCGCCGAGCGCGGCGCCGAGATCGAGCGGCAGCTGGACGTGCTCACCGCGGTGATGATGGTGCTGCTCGGGCTGTCCGTGGCGGTGGCGGTCACCGGGATCGGCACGGCACTGGCCATCTCCGTGCGGGAGCGGCGCAAGGAACTGGCGCTGCGCCGGGCGCTGGGCGTGACCAGGGCCGGGCTGCTCGGCGGGGTGCTGGCCGAGGCGGTGCTGCTGGCCCTGGTGGGGGTGGTCGGCGGCGGCGCGCTTGGCTTCGGCTACGCCGCGGCGCTGACCGGGTCGGCGGGGCTGTTCGCGATGTCACCGGGCGTGCTGACGCCACTGCTGTGCGGTGGCCTGGTCGTGGTGGTGCTCGCGGTGCTGACCGCGCTCGGCCCGGCGCGGGCCGCCGGCCGGATTCGCCCCGCCGCCGGCCTGGCCAGCGGCTGATCGGCGCAACCGGGGCGGCGATGCGGCACACTCGTGGCATGGGTCTGAGCCAAGGTCGCCGTGGAGGTCGTAGGCTGCCAGACATGCGGCGGATCATGGGGACCGAAGTGGAGTACGGCATCGCGGTGCCGGGTGATGCCACGGCCAATCCAGTGCTCACCTCGACGCAGGTCGTGCTCGCCTACGCCGCGGCGGCGGACATACCCAGGGCCAGGCGCGCCCGGTGGGACTACGAGGTGGAGTCGCCGCTGCGTGACGCCCGCGGGTTCGACCTGGGCACCCCCGGCGCCCACCCGACCGACCCGGACGTGGAGGACCTCGGCGCGGCCAACGTGATCCTCACCAACGGTGCCCGGCTCTACGTCGACCACGCCCACCCGGAGTACTCGGCGCCCGAGGTCACCAACGCCAGGGACGCGGTGATCTGGGACAAGGCCGGCGAGCGGGTGATGGAGGAGGCCGCCATCCGCGCCGCCACCGTGCCCGGCCAGCCCCGGTTGCAGCTGTACAAGAACAACGTGGACGGCAAGGGCGCCAGCTACGGCACCCACGAGAACTACCTGATGGCCCGCAGCACCCCGTTCACGGCCGTGATCGGCGGGCTGACCCCGTTCTTCGTCTCCCGCCAGGTGGTGGTGGGGGCGGGCCGGGTGGGCCTGGGCGCCGCCGGTGAGGAACCCGGGTTCCAGCTGTCCCAGCGCGCCGACTACATCGAGGTCGAGGTCGGTCTGGAGACCACGCTCAAGCGGGGCATCATCAACACCCGCGACGAGCCGCACGCCGACGCCGACAAGTACCGGCGGCTGCACGTCATCATCGGGGACGCCAACCTGGCCGAGACCTCGACCTACCTGAAGCTGGGCAGCACCGCGCTGGTGCTGGACATGATCGAGTCCGGCCAGCGGTTCGACGACCTGCGGCTGGCCGACCCGGTGCGGGCGGTCCACGCGATCAGCCACGACCCGACCCTGAAGACGACGGTGGAGCTGGCCAACGGGCGCAAGTTCACCGGCCTGGACCTGCAGTTCGCCTACCACGAGCGGGCCGCGCGGCACCTGGACCACGAGGGCGGGGACCGGGAGTCCGTGGACGTGCTGCGCACCTGGGGCGAGGTGCTGGACGCGCTGTCCCGCGACCCGCAGGAGTGCGCCGACCGGCTGGACTGGCCGGCCAAGCTGCGGCTGCTGGAGGGCTACCGGGCGCGCGACGGGCTGGGCTGGGCCTCGCCCCGGCTGCACCTGGTCGACCTGCAGTACTCGGACGTGCGGCTGGACAAGGGCCTGTACAACCGGCTGGTCGCCAGGGGCTCGATGCGCCGGCTGGTCAGCGAGGAGGAGGTCAGGGCGGCCATCACCACCCCGCCCGAGGACACCAGGGCCTACTTCCGCGGGCGGTGCCTTGAGCGCTACCCGACGGCGGTGGCGGCGGCCTCCTGGGACTCGGTCATCTTCGACCTGGGCCGGGAGTCGCTGGTGCGCATCCCCACCCTGGAGCCGCTGCGCGGCACCAAGGCGCACGTCGGGGCGCTGTTGGAGGCCGCGGACACCGCCGAGGAACTCGTCGACGCCCTGACCAGGGGCTGAGCAGCTGGAACCGGACCCGGCGGCGGCCGGCCCCGCCGCGTCGCCCGGGTTCTGGCCCGGGCCGCCGGGCGGTCCCGCGGTCGACGGGGCCGGCGCGGTCGGCGAGTGCAGACGGATGTCGGTGCCGGTCGGTAGTGTTTTGGTAGGCCATCCAGACGGGAGGCGAGATGTCCCAGGAAAAGGTGCAGCGCCAGGGCGGCGGCGACAACGACGACGAGATCGAGGGCGGCGGTCCGGCAGGACAGGAACGTCGGGAGAAGCTCGGCGAGGACGTTGACGCGATCCTGGACGAGATCGACGACGTGCTGGAGGAGAACGCCGAGGACTTCGTCCGCGCCTACGTGCAGAAGGGCGGCGAGTAACAGCCCACGGTGGGCCGGCGGGCCGCGTGCCCGCCAGCCGCTGGGGCGTGTCCAGGGCCGGTGGCGGGCCGGCCCAGGCACGGCCAGCCCAGCCGCCAGTTCGGGCAGCACCGGTCCCGCACGCACCCAGTCCCGCAGAAACCAGTCCCGCAGGCCCCGCTCCGGCCGCACCAGCCGCGGCCAGGACACGGCGGCGCGGGGTGAACCACCACCAACTCCAGGTAACTCTGGGAGGCCAAGCTCCACATGGAACGCCACTCGGCTCGGCGCCCCTTCGGCGCGGCTTTCCCCATGGCCGACGTGCCGTCGGGGTCGTCCTCGTTCACCGACTTCCTGCGGGTCGCCGCACCTCGGCTGCTGCCGAACGGCCGGCCGACCCCGCACGGCGTCGCGGCTGAGCAGGCCGGCCTGCCGCACGGCACCACGATCGTGGCGCTGACCTTCCGCGGTGGGGTGGTCATCGCGGGCGACCGCAGGGCCACCTCCGGCTCGATGATCAGCCAGCGCGATGTCAAGAAGGTGTACATCACCGACGACTACTCCGCCATCGGCATCTCCGGCACCGTCGGGATCGCCGTGGAGCTGGCCCGGTTGTTCGCCGTGGAGCTGCAGCACTACGAGAAGATCGAGGGCGTTCCGCTGACCCTGGACGGCAAGGCCAAGCGGCTGGCCACCATGGTCAAGTCCAACCTGGACAACGCGATGAACGGGTTGATCGCCCTGCCGCTGTTCGTCGGCTACGACCTGGACGCCGCCGAGGCGGACCGGGGCGGGCGGATCATCTCCTACGACCCGGTCGGCGGGTTCTACGACGAGACCCCGACCGGCTACGAGGCGGTCGGGTCGGGGTCGGTGTTCGCCAAGACGGCGCTGAAGAAGCTGTACGACCGGGACGCGGACCGGGACGCCGCGGTGCGGGCGGCGGTCGAGTCGCTGTTCGACGCGGCCGACGAGGACACCGGCACTGGTGGCCCCGACCTGTTCCGCAAGATCTACCCGATGGTGGTCACCATCACCGCCGAGGGCGCCGAACCCATCCCCGACGAGGACGTCGCCTCGGTGGTGGAGGCGGTGGTCGCCGCGCGGCACGAGCGCCCCGGCGGCTGAGCGCGCCTTCGTAGGATCTCGCTGTCCCGACCCCTCTCTCGCTAGGAGCGCACAACGTGACCATCCCGTTCTACGCGTCGGCTGAACAGGTGATGCGTGACCGGTCGGAGTTCGCCCGCAAGGGAATTGCCCGCGGCCGCAGCGTGGTGGTGCTGACCTACTCCGGCGGGGTTCTGTTCGTCGCCGAGAACCTGTCCACCACGCTGCACAAGGTCTCCGAGATCTACGACCGGATCGGCTTCGCCGCGGTCGGCCGGTACAGCGAGTTCGAGAACCTGCGCACAGCCGGGGTGCGCCTGGCCGACCTGCGCGGCTACTCCTACGACCGGCGGGACGTGACCGGACGCTGGCTGGCCAACGCCTACGCGCAGACACTGGGCTCGATCTTCACCGAGCAGCAGAAGCCCTACGAGGTCGAGGTGTGCGTGGCCGAGGTCGGCGAGAGCGCCGACCAGGACGAGCTGTACCGGCTCACCTACGACGGGTCCATCCAGGACGAGCCCGACCTGGTGGTGATGGGCGGCCAGGCGGACGCCATCTCCACCGCGCTCAAGGAGTCCTACCGCCGGGGCATGGAGCTGGGCGAGGCGATCCGCACCACAGTCGCCGCGCTGAGCAGCGTGAGCGCCGCGAACGCGCAGCCGCTGGGCGCCAAGCAGCTGGAGGTCGCGGTGCTGGAGCGGGCCCGGCCGCGGCGCGCGTTCCGGCGGATCGCCGGCGCCGCGCTGGAGGAGCTGCTGACCGCACCGGACGCGCGGGACGAGCCAGGGGAGGCGGGTCCGGCCGCGGCCGAGGAGCCCGAGGGGGCGGCGGCCAAGACCGAGGCTGCCAAGGGCGAGACGGCCAAGGGCGAGTCGGGCAGGAGCAGCACGGCCAAGGGCGGCAGGGGCAAGGGCGGCACCGCCAAGGACGGCAAGGGCGAGGACGACTCGGCCAGCGGCTGATCCGACCGTCGGGAAGCCCGGTCGCGGGCGGGTCGATCCGCAACCGCGGTGGCCTGTGGCCCGCCTGGGCGGCCGGTGCCGCCCAGCCGAGGACGCGTCCGGCGCGCCCGCGGCGCGGGCTGTCCCGCGGGGTCCATCCAGTAAGCTCGATCAAGGCTGGTGACGTGCCCTGGACACCGTGCGCACGGGGGGTGCGGCGGAGCGGGGCGGCCAGGTGTCATGCGGAGAGGAGAACCGGGTGCCAGCGGACTCAGATGATCTGGGGCGTCTTCCGCACGTCTCGCTGTTGCCGGGAAGTTCGTCGTTCACCGAGTTCGTGGCGGTCCACTCGCCTGATCTGCTGCCCGCGCGGTTCGCCGCCGCGTCCGGCCGGGGCGTGGCCGACCTGCCGCACGGCACCACCATCGTCGCCCTGACCTTCGCCGACGGCGTGATCATGGCCGCCGACCGGCAGGTCACCGCCGGCTCCATGATCGGCAGCCGGCACGGCGAGAAGATCTACCGGGCCGACGAGTACTCCAGCGTGGGCACCGCGGGCACGGCCGGGATCGCCGTGGAGATCGCCCGGCTGTTCCAGGTCGAGCTGGAGCACTACGAGAAGATCGAGGGCACCCTGCTGTCCCTGGACGGCAAGGCCAACCGGCTGTCCGGCATGGTGCGGGACAACCTCCCGCTGGCCATGCAGGGCATGGCGGCCATCCCGCTGTTCGCCGGGTACGACCCGGACAGCGGCATCAGCAAGATCTTCAACTACGACGCGGCCGGTGGCCGCAGCGAGATCCGCGACTACCACGCGATCGGCTCGGGCTCGATCTTCGCCCGTGGCGCCCTCAAGAAGCTCTACCAGGACGACCTGCCCGAGCAGGACGCCCTGCTGGTGGCCCTCCAGGCGATCTACGACGCCGGCGAGGAGGACACCGCCACCATGGGGCCCGACCTGGTCCGGGAGATCTACCCCCGGGTGCACGTGATGAGCGCGGCCGGCAACCGCCGGCTCACCGACGCCGAGGTCGGCGAGCTGGCCCAGCAGGTGGTGGCGTCCCGGCGGGTTCGGCCGGACGGACCGCGCGCCGCCGCGCGCTGACCCCCTCGGCGTTCCAGGGCCGGGCGCGCTCCGCGAGCACGCCTGGCCCCGCTGTTCTCCGCCCGTTGTTCTCAGGGGCTGCCGGCGTCGCTCCCGGCGCTGTCCGCCTCCGGGTTGGCCCGGTAGATGCCCAGCGCGGCCGGCTGGGACTGGAACACGAAGTGTCGGCCCTCCGGCCCCACCTCACCGTCGGTGGCGATCGCCACCGGGCTGCCCAGCACCCGCACGTCGAGCTTGCTGGTTTCCAGGTGCTGGTAGGTGGGGCTGTGGTTGAGCGCGCCCAGCAGCGCCGCCAGCACGAAGCGCAGCCGGGAGAAGCGGACGTCGGCCCGGACGTAGCGCACGTCCAGCTGGCCGGTGTCCAGCTTGGGCCGGCTGGTCGGGGCGAACCCCTTGGGCCGGTACGGGCCGTTGCCCACGAACAGCACCCACACCAGGTGCGGCGCGCCGTTGAGTTCCATCCGCAGCGGGCGGGACCGGGCCAGCACCTTGGCCAGCGCCATGCCCGCGGCCGGCCACTTGCCCCACCGGTCCTGCAGCCGCTCGCGCAGCCGCACCATGTCCGGGTAGCCGCCCAGGCTGGCGGTGTTGACGAACCAGCGCAGCGGGTTCCCGTCGACCCGGACCGCGCCCAGGTCGACCAGCACGCCGTCGCCGGTCGCCACGGCCTCGGCCACGTCGTCGAGCCCGCGCACGCCCACGTCGCGGGCGAAGTGGTTCAGGGTGCCGGCCGGGATCAGCACCATGGGCAGGTCGTACTCGGCGGCCACGCTGGACACCGCCGCGGCCGTGCCGTCCCCGCCGGCCACGCCCAGCGCGCGCGGCGCCTGCGCACCGCGGTCCACCAGACCGCGCAACTGGTCGACCAGGTCGGTGTCCGGGTCGGGGTAGACCACGGCCGCCCTGGGCCAGCGCCGCCTGATCTGCTCCTCCGGGTCCTCGGTGTCCACGCCGGCGCCCGGGTTGACCAGCACGGTCAGGCCGGCGCCGTCGGTGATGGCCGGCACCAGCGCCGGCTGCCTGGCCCTGGCCGGCTCGCCCTGGCCCAGCGGCCACCAGCGCCGGGTGGCCAGGCCGGTGCCGATCCCGATCAGCGCGCCGACCGCCACGTCCGAGGGCCAGTGCACGCCGGTGTGCACCCGGGAGTAGGCCACGGCCGCGGCGACCGGGGCCAGTGCCAGCCCGGCCGCGGGGTGTTCCATGGTCACGGCCGTGGTGAACGCCGCAGCCGAGGCGGCGTGGCCGGACGGGAAGGACGAGGAGGTCGGCCGCCTGGTCAGCCGCCGGCGCACCGGCATCAGGTCGGCGGCCGGCCGGCGCCGGGGGAACAGGCTCTTGCCCACCAGGTTGACCGTGGCGCTGGCCCCGGCGATGGCCACCACGCCGCGCAGCGCCGCACGGCGGGGTGCCCCCTTGCGGGTGGCCAGCACCGCGGCGCAGGCGAACCACAGCAGGCTGTGGTTGGCCGACCTGGTGAGCTGCTTGAGCCCCTGGTCGGCGGGTGTGCGGCGCACGGCTGCGCTGCGCCGCACCAGTTCCTGGTCGATCCGACCCACCCGTGCCAGGGAGTCACGCAGTCGTTTCCACACGCCTGGCACGGTAGTCGAACGGATGTCGCCCCGAACGGCTCACTGATCGCCGCGCGAATTGCGCTTAGGGTGAAGGGATGGAGCGGCGCATCTTCGGTATTGAGACTGAGTTCGGGGTGACCTGCACCTTCCATGGGCAGCGCCGGCTGTCGCCCGACGAAGTCGCGCGATACCTGTTCCGGCGGGTGGTGTCGTGGGGCCGGTCGTCCAACGTTTTCCTCCGCAACGGTTCCCGCCTGTACCTGGACGTCGGATCGCACCCGGAGTACGCCACAGCCGAGTGCGACGACCTGACCCAGCTGGTCACCCACGACAAGGCTGGCGAGCGCATTCTGGAGGACCTGCTGGTCGACGCCGAGCGGCGGCTGGCCGACGAGGGCATCGGCGGGGACATCTTCCTGTTCAAGAACAACACCGACTCGGCGGGCAACTCCTACGGCTGTCACGAGAACTACCTGGTCGCCCGGGCGGGTGAGTTCTCCCGGATCGCCGACGTGCTGCTGCCCTTCCTGGTGACCAGGCAGCTCATCTGCGGCGCAGGCAAGGTGCTGCAGACGCCGCGCGGCGCGGTCTACTGCCTGTCGCAGCGCGCCGAGCACATCTGGGAGGGCGTGTCCAGCGCGACCACCCGGTCCCGGCCGATCATCAACACCCGCGACGAGCCGCACGCCGACGCCGAGCGCTACCGCCGGCTGCACGTGATCGTCGGCGACTCGAACATGTCCGAGGTGACCACGCTGCTCAAGGTGGGCAGCGCGAACCTGGTGCTGGAGATGATCGAGCAGGGCGTGCAGTTCCGCGACTTCAGCCTGGACAACCCGATAAGGGCGATCCGGGAGATCAGCCACGACCTGACCGGGCGCCGCACGGTCCGGCTGGCCGGCGGCAAGGAGGCGTCCGCGCTGGACATCCAGCGGGAGTACTACGAGCGCGCGGTCGAGCACGTGGAGCGCCGCACCCCGGACGCGACCGCGCGCCGGGTGGTGGAGCTGTGGGGCCGCACCCTGGACGCGGTGGAGAACCAGGACCTGGGCAAGATCGACCGGGAGATCGACTGGGCCATCAAGCACCGGCTGGTCGAGCGCTACCAGAGCAAGCACGGTCTGGAGCTGTCCAGCCCGCGCATCGCCCAGCTGGACCTGGCCTACCACGACATCCGCCGCGGTCGGGGCATCTTCGACCTGCTGCAGCGCAAGGGGCAGGTGGAGCGGGTCACCGACGACGGTGAGATCGAGGCGGCCAAGGACACCCCGCCGCAGACCACCAGGGCCAAGCTGCGGGGCGACTTCATCGCCGCGGCCCAGGCCGCCGGCCGGGACTTCACCGTGGACTGGGTGCACCTCAAGCTGAACGACCAGGCGCAGCGGACGGTGCTGTGCAAGGACCCGTTCCGCGCGGTGGACGAGCGGGTGGACCGGCTGATCGCGTCGCTGTAGCGGACCGGCCGCCGGCACGTGCGCGGGCGCACCGGGCTCTCCCGGGGCGCGGGACATGAGGCGATCGTCACGCGCTCACCGGGCAGCGTTAGGGTCTGCTGGTGGCCACCGCACGTGCCGAGCGGCTTGTCAACCTGGTGCTGTGCCTGTTGTCGACCCGTCAGTACCTGACAGCCGACCGTATCCGCGCCATCGTCCCGGGCTATGCCGACGCCCCGAGTGACGAGGCGTTCTTCCGCATGTTCGAACGGGACAAAGCCGAACTGCGCGACCTGGGCATTCCCCTGGAGACGGGGAGGAACGCGCTGGCTGATCCGGTGGAGGGCTACCGGATCGCCCGGCGCGACTACGAGCTGGGCGACATCGACCTGGAACCGGACGAGGCCGCCGCCGTCGGCCTGGCCACCAGGCTGTGGGACTCGCCCGAGCTGACCGGGGCCGCGCACGGCGCACTGCTCAAGCTGCGCGCCGCCGGGGTCGACGTGGACCAGGCCACGCCCGCCGTGGTCGAGCCGAGGGTGCGCACCAGCGAGCCGGCGTTCGCGCCGCTGCTGGCCGCCGTCCAGGCCGGCCAGGTGGTGCGGTTCGGGTACCGGGGGCAGAGTTCGGTGCAGGTGCGCGAGCGCACGGTCGAGCCGTGGGGCGTGGTGTCCTGGCGCGGCCGGTGGTACCTGGTCGGCCACGACCGCGACCGGGCGGCCCCGCGCTGCTTCCGGCTGTCCCGGGTGCTCGGCGAGGTGCGCCTGGTGGGCCGGCCGGGCGCGGTGCAGCCACCGGTCGACGTGGACCTGCTCCAGTTCGTGGCCCGCACCGGTGCCGACGCCGAGCCGGGCACGACCACCGCGACGCTGTGGGTGGCCGAGGACCGGGCGCACGGGCTGCGCCGCCGGGCCCGCACCGTGGGCAGCCGCACCGTGGCCGGCGTGCCCGGCGACCTCGTCGAGATCGACCTGGACCTGCCGGACACGGCCGCGAGCTGGATCGCCGGCTTCGGCCCCGACGTGCTGGTGCTGCAGCCCGACACGCTGGCCAGGGCCGTGCGCGAGCGGCTGCTCGGCGCGCTGGCGGCCCGGCTGGACCACGACGGATCAGCACACCCGGTGGCCACGGGCCACCTGACGGCGGAGGAACGAGCGTGAGACCGGCCACCGAGCGGCTGCCCCGACTGCTGGCCCTGGTGCCGTACCTGATCGCCCGGCCGGGCATCCTCATCGAGGAGGCGGCCCAGGACTTCGGCGTCACGCCCAAGCAGTTACGCCGGGACCTGGAGCTGCTGTGGATGTGCGGCCTGCCCGGGTACGGGCCGGGCGACCTGATCGACCTGTCCTTCGAGGGCGAGACCGTCACGGTCACCTTCGACGCGGGCATGCGCCGGCCGCTGCGGCTGACCGCGGCCGAGGCCACCTCGCTGGTGGTCGCGCTGCGCGCGCTGGCCGACACCCCGGGCGTGGTGGACGTCGACGCGGTGCAGCGGACCCTGGCCAAGATCGAGGCCGCGGCCGGCCAGGCCCACCCGGCCGGCGTGGTGGTCGGCCTGTCCGCCCGGGAGGGTCAGGAGACCGCCCGGACCAGGGACGCGGTCCGCGCGGCCGTGCAGGGCCGCAGGGCGGTGCGCATCCGCTACTACACGGCTTCCCGGGACGCCATCAGCGAGCGGACCGTGGACCCGATGCGCCTGCTGCTGCTGGAGGGCCGCAGCTACCTGGAGGCGTGGTGCCGCTCGGCCGAGCGGGTCAGCCTGTTCCGGCTGGACCGCATCGACGAGGTGCGGGTGCTGGACGAGCCGGCCGTGCCGCCGCCGCACGCCCAGCCCACCGACACCTCCGAGGGGCTGTTCCAGCCCGATCCCTCGCAGCGCGTCGCCCGCCTGGTGCTCGAACCCGACGTCCGCTGGGTCGCCGAGTACTACCCGATGGAGGAGGTCACCGAGCTGGCCGACGGCCGGCTGCGGGTGCTGATGCGCTACGCGGACACCTCGTGGATGGTGCGGCTGCTGCTGGGACTGGGCGGTGCGGTGCGCGTGGAAGCACCCGCTGACCTGGCCGACCAGGTGGTCGAACGGGCGGCCGAGGCGTTGCGGCGGGCGGATCACCTGCTGGCAACCTAGTGCGGATACCGTGTGCGCCGTGCCGTACTTATCGACCGTGCTGATCGTGGCAGTGGGACTGGCGCTGGGCCTGGCCGTGCTGGCCGCGGTGGGAATCCGCGTGTTTCGGTCCTTGCGCAGGTTCGCCTCGACCAGCAGGCTGGTCAACGACCAGGTCGGTGACGACGTTGGGCTGCTCAAGGCGCGGTCGGCCGCGCTGCGGGTGGCCGTGGACCAACGGCGGCGCACGGCGCGAGACCGGTGACGGTTCGCACCACGTACCATCGACTGCACCGGGGAAGGACAGGAGGACCACCGTGGGTAACCTCGGAGTACCTGAGCTGATCATCATCGCCGTGGTGATCGTGTTGCTGTTCGGCGCCAAGAAGATGCCGGACATGGCTCGCTCGATCGGCCGGTCGATGAAGATCTTCAAGGCCGAGACCAAGGGCCTGCGCGCCGAGGAGGAGGCCGAGCAGCCCAGCGCCGCCGCGCCGCAGCCGCAGCCGCAGCAGCCGGTGGCGCAGCCGCAGCAGCTGCCCGCGGCCCAGCCGCAGGTGGTCCAGCCCGCGCAGCCGCAGGCGTCGACGCCCAAGAGCAACGTCAACAACTGAGAAGGACGGGCCCCACGGTGGGTGAGGACTCAACCCGCCGCCAGGCAACAGCACGTCAGCAACGCCGAGAACGTCGCCGTCAGCGGAGCCGGAGGCACAACCCTGACGGCACGATGACGCTCATCGAGCACATCTACGAGCTGCGCAACCGCCTGGGGGTGGCATTGCTGGCCGTGCTGGCCGGCGGCGTGCTCGGGTTCCTGTGGTTCCAGTACCGGGTGTGGGGGCTGCCCTCGCTCAGCGACCTGCTCACCGAGCCGTACTGCGCGTTGCCGTCGGACATGCGGGTCAAGTTCGACGGCGAGTGCCGGCTGTTGCAGACGGCGCCGTTCGAGGCGTTCCTGATCCAGATGAAGGTGGGCATCGGCGTTGGCGCGGTGCTGACCAGCCCGATCTGGCTGTACCAGATCTGGGCGTTCATCACCCCGGGGCTGTACGCCAAGGAGCGCAAGTTCGCGGCGAGCTTCGTCCTCTGCGCGGTGGTGCTGTTCGTCGCGGGCGCGGTGCTGGCCTACTTCGTCGCGCCGCAGGGCCTGCTGGTGCTGAGCAGCTTCGGTGGTGACGCGTTCGTCACCGCGCTGGCCGGGTCGAGCTACGTCAACTTCATCCTCGGGCTGCTGCTGGTCTTCGGGGTGAGCTTCGAACTGCCGCTGCTGGTGGTGATGCTCAACCTGGTGGGCGTGCTGCCCTACGAGAAGCTGCGGCAGTGGCGGCGCGGCATCATCTTCGCGCTGTTCATCTTCGCGGCGGTGGCCACCCCGGGCACCGACCCGATCTCGATGGTCGCCATGGCCGTCGCGTTGACCATCCTGTTCGAACTGGCCATCCAGATCGCCCGGATCAACGACCGGCGCAAGGCCAGGCGGCGGGCCGCCGAGGGCTGGGACAACCTCAGCGACGACGAGGCGGCGCCGTTCGACTACACCCCGGAACCGGTCGAGCCGGCGGAGCCGATCGCCGCGGACGGCCAGCAGCGGGTCAAGTACGACGACGCGACCTGACCACCCGGTCACCGTTCGACCACCCTCCGCTCCCGGTGCGCGAGACCTTCGCCCGCCGGGAGCGGTTTTTTCGGGCCCGACACCCCGTGGCGTGCCCGATATGACCGATTCCACCTCTCGGGGAGTAATACTTCGCGGCGTCTGTCGGTGTCATGTGGAAGCCTGGTGTCGTGGCTGCCAGCCCTTCCAAGACTCCCGCCGAGAGGTACGCCGAATCCCGTCGTCGCTCCTCCCGGCCGAAGCTGACCGATTTTCTCTCCCTGCTCTCCTTCGAGCTGGACCCGTTCCAGCTCCAGGCGTGCGAGGCCCTCGAAGGAGGACACGGCGTGCTGGTGTGCGCGCCGACCGGAGCGGGCAAGACCGTGGTGGGCGAGTTCGCCGTGCACCTCGCCCTCAGCGAAGGGGGGAAGTGCTTCTACACCACGCCCATCAAGGCGCTGTCCAACCAGAAGTTCGCTGATCTCACCGCCCGCTACGGCTCCGCAATGGTGGGCCTGCTCACCGGGGACACCTCGATCAACGGGGACGCCCCGGTGGTGGTGATGACCACCGAGGTGCTGCGCAACATGCTCTACGCCGGCTCCTCGGCCCTGGCCGGCCTGAGCTACGTGGTGATGGACGAGGTCCACTACCTGGCCGACCGGTTCCGGGGCGCGGTGTGGGAGGAGGTGATCCTGCACCTGCCCGAGTCGGTGAAGGTGGTCAGCCTGTCGGCCACGGTCAGCAACGCCGAGGAGTTCGGCGAGTGGCTGGTGGAGGTGCGCGGGGACACCACCGTGGTGGTGGACGAGCACCGGCCGGTGCCGCTGTGGCAGCACATGCTGGCCGGCGGCCGGCTGCTGGACCTGTTCGTCGGCGAGGCGCCGGACGGGCGGGCCAGGGTCAACCCGCAGCTGCTGCGGGTCACCGAGGAGCTGGGCCGGTTCCACGTGCCGTGGGGGCGCCGGGGCCGCACCGGTGGCCAGAACGGCGGGCCAGGGCCGCGCGGCCCCCGGTTCCGCCCGCCGTCCCGGGTGGACGTGGTGCAGCGGCTGGACCTGGCCGCGCTGCTGCCGGCGATCGTGTTCGTGTTCAGCCGTGCCGGCTGCGACGCCGCGGTCAACCAGTGCGTGCGCGGCGGGCTCCGGCTCAACACCCCCGACGAGGCCGAGCAGGTCCGCCGGATCATCGACGAGCGCACCAGCGACCTGCCCGCCGGCGACCTGCTGGTGCTCGGCTACTGGGAGTGGCGCGAGGCGCTGGAGCGGGGCATCGCCAGCCACCACGCCGGCCTGCTGCCCGCGTTCAAGGAGACCGTGGAGGAGCTGTTCGTCCGCGGCCTGGTCAAGGTCGTGTTCGCCACCGAGACCCTGGCGCTGGGCATCAACATGCCGGCCCGGACCGTGGTGCTGGAGAAGCTGGTCAAGTACAACGGCGAGGCGCACGTCGAGCTGACCCCGGGGGAGTACACCCAGCTCACCGGTCGGGCCGGGCGGCGGGGCATCGACGTGGAGGGCCACGCCGTGGTGGTGTGGCAGCCGGGCATCGACCCCAAGCAGGTCGCCGGGCTGGCCTCGACCCGCACCTACCCGCTGCGCTCGTCGTTCCGGCCCGGCTACAACATGGCGGTCAACCTCGTGCAGCAGGTCGGCGCGGCCGCGGCCAGGGAGCTGCTGGAGCAGTCCTTCGCCCAGTTCCAGGCCGACCGCTCGGTGGTGGGGCTGGCCCGGCGGGTGGAGCGCAACCGGGAGGCGCTGGCCGGCTACGCCGAGGCGATGACCTGCCACCTCGGCGACTTCACCGAGTACGCCGAGCTGCGCCGCAAGGTCTCCGACCGGGAGAAGGCACTGGCCAGGCAGAACAGCTCGGTGCGCCGGGCCGAGGCCGCGGCCTCGCTGGAACGGCTGCGCAAGGGCGATGTCATCGCGGTGCCCTCGGGCCGCCGGGCCGGGCTGGCCGTGGTCATCGACCCCGGCCTGGACCCGCTCGGCGAGCCGAGGCCGTTCGTGCTCACCGAGGACCGCTGGGCCGGCCAGCTCTCGGTCACCGACTTCCCCACCCCGGTGGAGCCGCTGGGTCGGATGAAGCTGCCCAAGCGGGTCGACGTGCGCTCGCCCAAGTCGCGCCGGGACCTGGCGTCCTCGCTGCGCAACACCGGCATCAGCGTGCCGCCGCGCAACCGGCGGCGCTCCGGGGTGGACGAGGACCCGGAGCTGGCCACGCTGCGCCGCGCGCTGCGCGCCCACCCGTGCCACGGCTGCGACGACCGGGAGAGCCACGCCCGGTGGGCCGAGCGCTACCACCGGTTGCGCGCCGAGACCGAGCAGCTGGAACGCCGTGTCGCCGCCACCACCCACTCGCTGGCCAGGGCCTTCGACCGGATCAGGGCGCTGCTGCGGGAACGCGGCTACCTGGCCGTGGCCGAACCGGACGAGACTGCCGGCGCCGAGACGGCCGGGGCGGGCGGCGCGGGTGAGCAGGCGCCGGAGGAGGTGCTCACCGAGCACGGCCGCCGGCTGACCCGGCTCTACAGCGAGTCCGACCTGCTGGCCGCCGAGTGCCTGCGGCACCGGGTGTGGCAGGGGCTGGGGCCGGCGGAGCTGGCCGCGGTGGTGTCCGCACTGGTCTACGAGGCCAGGCGGGACAGCGCGCTGGAGGCGCGGCTGCCGGCCGGGCCGGTCAGCGACGCGTTGGCCGACACCGCCCGGCTGTGGGCCGAGCTGGAGGACGACGAGCGCCGGCACCGGTTGGAGCGGACCCGCGAACCCGACCCGGGCTTCGCCTGGCCGGTGTACCGGTGGGCGCGGGGTGAGTCGCTGGAGCGGGTGCTCACCGCGGCGGAGTCGGCCGGGCAGGAACTCTCGGCCGGCGACTTCGTGCGCTGGTGCCGGCAGGTGGTCGACCTGCTGGACCAGATCCGCAACGTGGTGGGCGGCGGCGATCCGGTGGGTGCGACCGCGGCCAAGGCGGTGGCCGCGCTGCGCCGGGGCGTTGTGGCGATGGGCACGGTCTGACAAAGGTTTTCGGGCCGACTGAGGCGGCCGGGCTGACCTGTGGTTTGATCGCGGCCGGCAGTTGTTGCGTCACGGCCGTGCGCCGACCGCCGTCAACCCAGATCACCACGGCTGACTCAGCCAACCACGACCCGGATCCCGGAGGCCATCATGACCAGCCCGTACGGACCGTCGGGAGGCAACGACCCGCAGCAGTGGGGCCAGCAGCAGCCCTACGGCACCGGGTACAACTCCGGTACTCCGTCCGGTGGGTTCCCCGCGCAGGGCGGTTACGGCCAGCCGGCTGCGCCCGGACAGGGTTATGGGCAGCAGCCGTATCCGGGGTACAGCCCGCAGGCCGACCCGAACGCGGGTCAGCAGCAGACCCAGCCCTACCCCGGCTACGCCCAGCAGGCCGACCCGAACACCGGCCAGCAGCAGGCCCAGGGCTACCCCGGCTACGGCCAGCCGCCCGGCCAGCCCTACCCCGGCTACGGGCAGCAACAGCAGTTCGGCGGTTACGGCCAGCAGCCGGGCGGCTACCCCGGGCCGGAGGCGCCGCAGAAGAAGTCGCCCACGCTGTGGATCGTGCTCGGCGTGGTCGTGGTGGCCATTGCCGCGTTCCTGGTGACCGGCCTGGTCGCACCCGGCTTCCTGAACAGCACGGTGTTCGACAACAAGGCCGTGCAGCAGGGCGTCGAGAAGATCCTCAAGGACGACTACAAGCTGGACAACGTCAGCGACGTGAGCTGCCCGAGCAACAAGAAGGTCGAGGTCGGCAGCACCTTCGAGTGCACCGCCAAGATCGACGGGGACAGCAAGAAGATCAAGATCACGGTCAAGACCGAGGACGGCCAGTACGAGGTCGGCCAACCCGACTGAGCAGCGGATAAGTCATTTCGCGAGCGGTGGGCAGTCCAGGCAGTATCAGCCTGTGACTGCCCACCGTTTACGTCTTCTGGACCAGTCCGAGCTGCGCGCGGCGCAGGACCTGTTCCTCGCGGCCCTGCACCGGCCACCCATCTCGGACGCGGACTGGACCGCGGCCACCACGTACTACGACAACTCCCGGACGCTGGGCGCGTTCGAGGGCGACCGGCTGATCGGCACCGCCACCTCGTGGGCGTCCCGGCTCGCGGTTCCCGGCGGGGCCACCGTGCCCCACGCCGCGATCAGCCGGGTGGGCGTGCGGGCCGACCGCACCCGGCGCGGCGTGCTGAGCGCGCTGCTGCGCAGCCAGTTGACCCAGCTGCGTGAGCAGGGCTCCGTCGCGGCCACCCTGCGGGCCACCGAGGCGGTCATCTACGGCCGGTTCGGCTTCGGCGTGGCCAGCCGCGGCCGCACCCTGGTGGTGGATCGGCGGCGCTCCGCCATGCACGGGCACGCACCCGCCGGCGGCGAGGTGCGGCTGGTGGACACCGACGCGTTCACCTCGGTGCTGCCCACGGTGTTCGAGGCGGTGGGGCCGCAGCGCCCGGGGTGGATCCAGCGCTGGTCGGGCTGGTGGTACCGGCTGGGCCGCCCCGAACCCGGCGAGACCAAGGTCGCGGCCGTGCACACCGGGCCGCACGGGGACGACGGCTTCGTGGTCTACGGCGTGCGGCGGGGCGGCCACGGTGAGAAGAGTGTGCTGACCGTGCGCGACCTGGTGGCCGGCTCGCCCCAGGCGCTGGCCGGGCTGTGGCGGTTCCTGCTGCGGGTGGACCTGGTCGACGAGGTGGTGGCCGAGCTGCGTCCGCTGGACGAGCCGGTGGACCTGATGCTGGCCGACCGCCGGGCCGGCGAGGTGCGCGCGGTCCACGACGAGACCTGGCTGCGGCTGCTGCACGTGCCCGACGCGCTGGCCGCCCGCACCTACGGCGAGGCCAACCCGGTGGTGGTCGAGGTCGCCGACGCCCTGTTGCCCGCCAACCACGGCCACTACCGGATCGGCCCGGACGGTGCCGAACCCACCGACGAGCCGGCGCAGCTGGCCCTGGACGTGACCGCGCTGGCCGCGGCCTACCTGGGTGATGTCGCGCCGTCCACCCTGGCCGCGGCCGGCCTGGTGCAGGTCGCCGACCCGGCCGCGCTGCCCAACGCCGACCGGCTGTTCGCCACCGGCCAGGTGCCGTGGTCGGGCACGTACTTCTGAGGTGAGCGAAACCTGCTGAGGTGGGCGCGACGCGGCGGGCCGCACCGGGTGGTGGTGCGGCCCGCCAGCGGGTCGGTCAGCGGCGGGCGGCGTTGGCGCGCCTGATGAACTCCAGTTGCTCCGGTGACGGGCCGCCGTACTCCGCCTGGATCCGGGCCGCGTTGTCGGCCTGCATCCGGTACAGCGAGTCGCGCAGCCCGCTGTCACCGCCGTGGAACCGCTCCAGCAGCGACATCCACTCGCGGGCCAGCTCCTGTGCCTCGGGCGTGGTCGGGTCCGCGCCGGCCTCGACCGCCGCCTGCACCCGGGGGATCAGCTCCTGCCACTGCTGCTGGACCCGGGTGGCGGAGTCCTCGCCCTGTTGTTCACGCCGCTCCGCCAACTCGGCCAGCTGAGCCTGGCTGAAGTACTTCCGCACTGTCTCGTCCACCGTGGTCACCTTCTGGATGAGTGCCAGGAAGTCGGTGATGTCGGCGTGGTTGGTGGTGCGCAGGCTCGCCAGCACCGTGCTCAACTGGGCCCGCAGCACGCGCATCGCCGCCACCTGCTCGTCGACGTGGTCGCGGTGCCGGGTGAGCAGCGGTTCCAGGGGCACCTCGCCGTTGAGCACCTCGGCGATCGCCTCCAGGGGCAGTCCCAACTGGCGCAGGGCCAGCACCTGGTAGAGGCGGCGCACGTCGGCCTCGCCGTACAGCCGGTGCCCGGAGTGCGTCCGGGCGGACGGGCACACCAGGCCCACCCGGTCGTAGTGGTGCAGGGTGCGCACCGTGAGCCCGGCGGCCTCGGCGAGCTGTCCCACCTTGTAGAGCCGTTCCATCCTGCCGTTCACCTGTCTTCCACCAGCGCGGTCGCGCCGGCGGCCACGACGCTATGACCTGACGTTACGTCAGGAGCAAACGCGCGGTCGCGGCCCTCGTCGAGCCGGCGGAAACCGCCTGCGGGGCACCGGAACGGCCCGATGACTGTCCTTTTGGGACAGACGGTTCGGGTCTGGTCCGAAGTGGATGGTCGGCCCGGCCGGCCGGCCCACCCGTATCCTGCGGTGTGGACGGGGCGGCGACACGGCCGAGGGAGCGCGTCCGGGAAGGGCTGCTGTGCTGAGGTTGGAAGCGGTCGGCAAGCGCTACGGCCGGGGGCGGTGGGTGCTCACCGACGTCACCACCGGGTTCGCCGCCGGTGAGGTGGTCGCGGTCACCGGGGGCAACGGCTCGGGCAAGTCCACGCTGCTGCGCATGCTGGTCGGGCTGACCCGGCCCAGCACCGGCTCGGTGTCCGGCCGGCCGAGGGCGGTCGGCTACGTGCCGGAGCGGTTTCCCGCTGGCGAGCGGATGTCCGCCACGGCCTACCTGACCCACATGGGCCGGGTGCGCGGGCTGACCACGCGGGCGGCCACGGCCGCCGCGACCGGGTTGCTCGACCGGCTCGCGCTGGTGGGCGGGGCGGACACCCCGATCCGCCAGCTCTCCAAGGGCAACGCCCAGAAGGTGGCGCTGGCCCAGGCCCTGCTGGTGCGGCCGGAGCTGCTGGTGCTGGACGAGCCCTGGTCCGGGTTGGACGTGTCCGCGCACGGGGTGCTCAGTGAGATCATCACCGAGGTGGCCGCCGCGGGCGGGTGCGTGGTGTTCACCGACCACCGCGAGGCGGTGACCAGCGCCAACGCCACCCGCACGCACCGGATCAGTGGCGGCCGGCTGTCCAGCGCGGACCGGCCGGCCGGCGCCGGCCACGCCGCCGCGGCCAGGGTGGTGCTGGCCTGGCCGGCCGAGCGGGGTCGGCCCGACGCGCCGGACTGGCCCGCACTGCCCGGTGTGCGCCAGGTGGCCGACGGCGACGGGCGGGTCAGCCTGCGGGTCGCCGAAGCGCACTGCGACGCGCTGCTGCTGACCGCCCTGACCCGGGGCTGGTCGGTGGTCGGCGTGTCGCGCCCGCACGTCGCCGACCGGGCGGCCGGCCCGGCCGTCGAGGGGAGCGCCCGGTGATCGCGCTGGTCCGGTACGCGCTGGCCACCCTGCTGCACTCGCAGCGCTACCTGCCGCCCACGCTGCTGTTCGTCGCCGGGCTGGCCGTGTTCGCCGGCAGCGACAACGGGCCGCTGGCGCCGGTGTACGCGATCTGCGCCGGCGCGCTGTTCGTGTGCGCCACCTGGGTGACCGTGGCCCTGGTCAACGTCGAGGACCCGGTGCTGCGGGCGATCACCGTGGTCAACGCCGGCCGGTCCGGCCGGGTGCTGGCGGCCACGGTGCTCGCCGCACTGGCCTGCTGCCTGGTGCTGGCCGTGGTCGGCCTGGGCTACCCGCTGGTGACCGGCCGCCACCCGGTCACGCCGGTGGCCCTGCTGCTCGGGGCCGAGGCCCAGCTCACCGCCGCCTGCACGGGCGTCGCCGTGGGGCTGGTGTGCTCCCGCCTGGTGATCGGCCGGCCCGGCTACTCCCTGGTGGCGGCGCTGGCGCTGGTGCTGTTCCTGCTGCTGGCGCGGGGCGTGCCGCCGGTCAACCCGCTGGTCAGGCTGCTCACCGAGGAGCGCGCGGCCGAGGACGTGGTCGGGCCGGTCACCGGGTACGCGGCCGCGGCGGTGGTGCTGCTGCTGGCCAGCACGGCGCTCACCCGGTTCGTGGCCGCCCGCCGGGACTGACCGGCGCTGGGCCGGGGCGGGGATGATGTCGGTTTTCCGCCAGCCCCGGCCGGCACCACCGGCGATGCTGGCAGGCGAGCACAGTGAAACCGACTGGCGGGAAGGAAATCCGGATGAGGGCGAGTGCCCTGGCGGCGGGCCACCGCACGCACACCACCGTCGACAGCCCGGTGGGGCCGCTCACCCTGGTGGCGGCCGACGGGGTGCTGACCGGGCTGTACATGCACCAGCAGCGGTACCGGCCGGCCCAGGAGACGTTCGGGGAGCCCGATCCGACACCGTTCGGCGCGGTCGTCGAGCAGCTCACCGCCTACTTCGCCGGCGAGCTGACCCAGTTCGAGCTGCCGCTGACCCTGGCAGGCACCCCGTTCCAGCAGCGGGTCTGGGCGCTGTTGCGGGAGATCCCCTACGGGACCACGGTGTCCTACGGCGAACTCGCCGAGCAGCTCGGCCAGCCCACCGCGGCCCGCGCGGTCGGCCTGGCCAACGGGCGCAACCCGGTCGGCATCATCGTGCCCTGCCACCGCGTGGTGGGCGCCAACGGTGATCTCACCGGCTACGGCGGCGGCCTGGACCGCAAGCGGCAGCTGCTGGACTTCGAACGCGGCAGCCACCCGCTCTGGCTGGACTGACCGGCGAGCGCCCCGGCCAGCGGGGCGCGATGCCAGCACGCCGACAGACAGTCGCGGGAAAACCCTAGTTGTGGCCGACGGTGCACACGTCGGATCACTCCGCTGGGTACAATCCCGGTGACTGAATGCACGCAGGCGCTGCTGGGGGTTCTCGTGCGAGCAGCGAGGCCGGGGCGGGGCCCCCGGCGCGGCGCGGGCGGTGCGATGGGCTCGGCCGAACGTGAACTCACCCGCCTGGTGCGGCGTTTCTCGTTGATCGTGCGCGTCCTGGTCGCGGCCATCACCAGCCTGGTGTCCCTGGCCGTCGAGCCGGCCAGGCAGCCGGTGCCGGCCGCGCTCGTGGTGATCGGCTTCAACCTGTGGAACCTGGGCTACGCCGTGGCCCGCGACCGGGCCAGGGGCGGGCGCTGGCTGGTGCCCGTGGACGTGGCGGTGGTCTGCGCGGTGTGCCTGGCCCAGGTCTGGACGGCGTCCCCGCAGGCGCCGTTCGCCAGGACGACCTGGGTGCTGGCCTCGGCCTCGATCGCGGTGGTCGCCTACCCGTGGCACACCCGAGCCCCGGTCGCGGCCGGCGCCTGCTCCGCGGTGGTGGCCGCCTACCTGGTCGGGGCCGCGCTCACCGAACCGGGCGACTGGGGCGCCGCGGCCCCACTGGGGCTGTGGCTGGGCGCCGAGGCCGTGCTGTCGCGCGCTGTCCTCGTCCTGGTGCGCGCCGGCGCGCGCAGCGCTGACGAGCTGGTCGCCCGGGGCGAGCGGGCCCGCAGGGACGCGGCGGTGGCCGCGGCCCGGCGCGACGACGAGCGCGAGTACCTGGCCGCGCTGCACGACACCGCCTCGGCCACGCTGCTGATGGTCGGCACCGGGGTGGTCCGCGGCCGGGCACCGTGGCTGGCCGAGCAGGCCGCGCGCGACCTGGCGGTGATCCGCGGCCAGGGCCGGGTGCCCGACGGCGAGGTCGACCTGGTGGAGCTGGTGCGGGGCGTGGTCGAGCACGTCCCGCTGCGGGTCAGCTGGCACGCGGACAGCGCGCCGCGGGTGCCCGCGGTGGTGGCCGTCGCCCTGTCGTACGGCACCAGGGAGGCGCTCACCAACGTGGTGCGCCACGCCCGCACCGACCACGCCTCGGTGTCCGTGCGCCGGGCGGGCGGCCAGGTGCTGGTGGAGGTCGCCGACCAGGGTCGGGGGTTCGACCCGGAGCGGGTGCCCGAGCACCGCTACGGGGTGCGGCGGTCCCTGGTCGACCGGCTGGCCAGGGCCGGCGGGCGCGCGGTGGTGACCAGCCGGCCGGGGCAGGGCACGGTGGTGCGGATGGAGTGGCCGGATGAGCCTGACTGACCCGGCCGATCCGGACGCCTCGGCCGGTGTCGACGCCGATCTCATCGTGGCGAAGTTCCTGCAGGGGCTGCACTGGGCCACCGCGGCCACCACCCTGGGTGTCCTCTTCGGACTCCAGGTGCCCGTGGTGCTCGGCCACCGGGACGGCTACTCCTCGGTCGCGGCCCAGTTCCTGGCCATCGGCGTGTTCACCGCGGTCACGCTCGTGGTGGTGGTCGCGGTCCGCAGGGGCCGCCCGGTGGGGTGGTGGCGCTGGCCGATGCTGGCGCTGGTGCTGCTGGTCTCGGTGCTGGCCACCGCGACCGTGCTGCCCGGGCACCACTTCGGCCCGCCGCACTGGTCGTACGGGACGGTGGGCTGGCCCCTGGCGCTGCTGACGCTGGAGCGCGGCATCGGCCCGCTGGCCGGGCTGCTCGGCACCCACTACGCGGCCACCGCGATCCAGGCGGCGGTGGCCGGGCAGAGCACGGCCACCCTGGCCGGGGTGGTCGGCGAGACCGTGGTCACCGCCAGTTTCCAGGTGGCCATCGGGGTGTTCGCCACGGTGCAGCGGCGCATCGCCTCGGCCGCGGTGCGGGCCGCCAGGGAGGAGGAACGGGTGCACACCGCCGAGGCGGTCGCCGCGCAGCTGCACGCCGACCGCAGGGCCAGGTACGCGGAGCTGGCCAGCACCACGGCGCCGCTGCTGGCCGGGCTGGCCTCGGGCGCGCTCGACCCGGCGCACGAGGAGGTGCGCCGCGCGTGCGCGGTGGAGGCGGCCCGGATGCGCCGCCTGTTCGCGGAGGGCGCCGAGGCGCCCGACCCGCTGCTGCACGAACTGCGCGCCTGCATCGACCTGGCCGAGCGCAACGGTGTGTCGGTGCAGTTCGCCCAGCGCGGGGAGCGCCCGCCCGTGCCCGGCGCGGTCCGCCGGCTGCTGACCGAGCCGGCGGTGGCGGCACTGGCCACGGCCAGGAGCACGGCCCGGGTCACCGTCGTGGGCACCGGCGGGACGGTGACCGTCAGCGTCGTGGCGGACGCGCCGCCCGAGGCCGTGCCAGCGGTCGAAACCACGGAGCTGACCACGTCCACAGTGGTCTCGGAGGAGCGGATTTGGGTCAAGGTGACATGGCGGGCGCGGACGTGACTACGGTGGTCCTGGTGGACGACCACCCCGTGGTCGTGGCCGGGGTGAAGGCGTGGTGCGCGGCGGCGAGCCCGCCGATCGAGGTGGTCGACGCCGGGCCGAGCGTGGCGGTGGCGTGGCTGGATCCCGGCGACCGCGCCGACGTGGTCGTGCTCGACCTGCAACTCGACATCACCGGGCCGGCCTACGGTGACCTCAAGCGGCTGGTGGACGCCGGCCGCCAGGTCGTGGTCTACACCATGCGCGACGACCGGGACACCGCACTGACCTGTTTGGACATCGGCGCGTTCACCTACCTGACCAAGGCCGAGGGGGAGGCGCACCTGGTCGCCGCGATCCGGGCCGCCGCCAACAACACCCCCTACACGCCGCCCGCGCTGTCCGGGGCGATCGGCACCGACACCCGGTCGAACCGGCCGCGCCTGGCGCCCCGCGAGATCGACGTGCTGCTGGAGTGGTTCCACTGCGAGTCCAAGGAGATGGTCGCGAAGAAGCTGAAGCTGTCGGTGCGCACGGTGAACACCTACCTGGACCGGGTGCGCGTCAAGTACGCCAGCATCGGCCGGGAGGCGCCGACCAAGGCCTCCCTGGTCGCCAGGGCCATCCAGGACGGGCTCATCGGGGTGGACGAGCTGTGAGCCGGACCTGACCGGGGCCGCTGCGCGACGGTGGGGCACACCGGCAGCGTAGGTGTTCCGGCGGCCGGCAAATGAGGGGTGAATGACCGACATGTTCCGGACGAACCCGTTCCTATCCTGCGCACAGGACAAGACAGTCAGGAGGGGCGCACCGCCGCCCACCACACCGAGCACGTGGTGTGCCGGCGGCCGGCGAAGGGGATGACGCGTCTGATGCACGCCAGGGGAGTGGCGGGTGCTACCCGGTTTCCGTGCGCGGGAACCGGCACCCGAGGCGGGTTCGGTTCGGGGGAGTCGCCCAGTGGCTGGCAGGACGTTGACCGGGTCGGGGTGCTGCTGGAGGTGGCGGTCCTGGAGACGCTGACCGCCAGGCACCGGGCCCGGCCGGGGTTCCTGTCGAGCGCGATGAGCGTGGTCGCGGCCAGCACCGGGCAGCCGGTGCGACGCGGACACCGGGGGGTGCCGGGTGCGGTCGCCGCCCAGGCCGGGTCAGGCGAGGGCCGGCCTGCCGGCGTCACCGGCCTCGGCCACGCCATCGCGCGTTCTCGGTCGAGCACCGCCGAGAACCGCGTCAGCGGGGACCGCAGGGGGTGCGCCGCGGTTCCTCCGAGGATCAGGCGAGCGGTGTTCACGAACTTGGAGGAGTCATGACCCAGTCCGGACCGGACTGGCAGCAGCCGTCCGCTCAGCCGGCCAACACCGGTGAAGCGCAGTTTCCCAGCGGCTACTTCCAGCCCACCACACCGGCCGGCGGCACGCCGGTCGGCCAGCCGGGCGGCGCGCCGGCGCCCAGGATGGTGAAGCGGACCCCGGTGGTGGTGCTCGCGGTGCTGGTCGGCGTGCTCGTGCTGACCACCGGGCTGTTCACCACGCTGTTCCTGGTGGCCAGGGGCAACCACAACGAGGCGAGCGAGCGGCTCGCCGCGGTGGAGAAGAGCATCGAGGACACCAACGGGCAGATCCAGAGCGCGAAGTCCAGTCTGGACGACGTCGAGCGGGCGCACGACGACCTGGAGAGCCAGAACAGCACGCTGCACCGGTGCGCGGACTCGGCCAAGGCGGCCATCCTGGCGGCCCAGGGCGCGGACCAGGCGGCGGTGCAAACCCAGGTCGGGCGCATGTACGACAACTGCGGATAGCCGACCACGCCCATCAGCCACGCCGTACGCGCGCCCCGGAGGACATCGTGACCGAGCCAAGGCCGGACGGGCTGCCCCAGCCGTCCGCGTACCCCGCGGCCAACCAGCCGCACCCCACCGACCCGTACCCCAACCAGGCCAACGCCTATCCGCAGGCGGCCTACCCCGGTCAGGCCGGCGGGCAGCCGCCGGCACCCGGCTACCCGCCGAACCCGACCGCCACGCCCGGCGGCGGACTGCCCGTACCTCCCGCGATGCCCGGGGGCCAGCCAGGACCCCGGCTGGCCAAGCGGTCCACGATGGTCGCGCTGGCGGTGGTCGCTGGCGTGCTGCTGATCGCCACGGGCCTGTTCACCACGCTGTTCGTGGTGGAGAACGGCCACCACCGCGACGTGGTCGAGCAGATCGCGGTCAAGGAGAAGCAGGCCGGCGAGTCCAGCGGCGAGCTGGACTCGGTGAAGTCGTCACTGCAGTCGGCCGAGCAGAGCAAGAGCGACCTGGAGAGCCAGAACAGCAAGCTGACCATGTGCGTTGACGCGGCCAAGGAATGGCTGAACGGCACCCAGGGCACGCCCGAGTACCAGGCGGCACTGGACCGGATGTTCGACCACTGCCAGTAGCCGGCACCCGCCCCCGGGGCTCTCGCGGCCGCACCGCCCAGCAACGGCGGTGCGGCCGCTGGCGTTCGCGGCACCGGCCGGCCAGTGTGGACCGGCGACGCCCGGACCGGCGACGGGCACGGCACCGGCTGGGCCGGTGCCGGTGGGAGTGTGCACCTGATGGGCGACCGGCTCTACCTGGAGCACGTGCCCGGCGGCGGGCCACCGGATCACGGTGACCCGCCTCGGCCGCTGGCGCGTGCGGTCACCCGCTGTCCGACATCAGCCGCGGACAACGGTCAGCAGGACCACCGATGTGATCGGAGGAAATAACCGGTTCCGTTGTTCCCGACGAAGTTCCCCTTGCCGCCCTTCGCGGTGCACCCCGCGCGCGAACCGCCGTAGTTGGCCCCCGTGTAGTAGGACACCGAGGCCCCGGAGGTCCCGTTGTTGTAGACCGACTGCGCCCTCTTGCTGGCCGACCAGGAACACTTGAGGTCGCCACTCCGCCAGTCGGGATCGTCACCCGGCCAGTGGCACATCTCCCCGGACCCGTTGTCGCCCGTCCAGAAGCACACGTGCTGCGAGGGGCAGTCACTCCACCCCGGTACCGGCGCTGCCAGCGCCGAACTCGGCACCCCCACCCCGATGACGAGCAGTGCCACCGCCAACGCGCGCAGAAGCAGAATTCGAACTCTCGACACCACAGCCCCCTCTGGCTGAATTCGCTCAGCTGCGAAATGGGTGGAACTTTCCGCGCTTTCCGCACACCCCCGCGCGGTTCGGTCCAGTGCGTGCGGAAGAGTGTTGACATCCCCTCGGAGTCCCACCACGTCGAAGGTTAACCAGTCGGCAAACCGCCCGCAAGACGCCGTTGTTGCGCTGTGCGGCATGCTACCCGTGCGGACGAATCATTCCCGTCGCGCGCGCATATTCCTGTTCTTGGTGAATCAGAATCCCGCAAATAACGGCAATGTCGATATTCTTTTCGCTGGCGCGGCTGGGCACGCGCTGGTGAGCACGCGCTGGTGAGCACGCGCTGGTGGGCACGCCCGCGTCGGCGAGGACCCCGTCTGTCGACCGCACGCCGCTCCGCGCGGCGTTTACCGGCACGGGTTCAGGACCGGTCCCGAACGGCGGCACTAGCGTCTGGACCTGCTTCACCAGAACCGCTCCGCAAGAGAATCGGGTGAGTAGAGTGAAGAAGCGCAGCGTTCTCGCCGCCATCGGAACGGCGGTGCTCTCCCTGGCGTTCTCCGTGTCGCCGTCGGCATCGGCATCCACGTCCACGTCCATGTCGGAGGCCCCCGGCGTTGCCTCGTCGACGTATCCGTGCTCCATTGTGGCCAAGTCGCCGAACATCAACGTCCGCAAGGAGCCGACCACCAAGTCGCAGGTGGTGAGCGTGATGCGGTACGGGGATGTGTGGGCGGCGTACTGCGACCTGGTTCCCGGGGAGAACATCGCGGTGTGCGGCTCGGCGGCGCACAACCTTTGGGTCAGGGTGCCGATCGGCTTCGTGCACAAGGAATGCGTCTACTGGGTGCAGGTTCCCACGCCCTGACCAACCGATGCGCTCGTCCGGCCCGGCTGTGTCCGGCCGTGGACGAGCACCGCCGATGACCGTCCGATGTGGACAGGGGCGCGGCCGTGCCAGGGCATCCCACCCTGGTGTTCGCCCGACGCCCTGGCCGCGCCCCACGCAGGCGGTGCCGCCCCTGGTGGCCAGGGCGCACGAGCGCGGCGAGCGCGTCGTGTCGATCCGCACGCGCGTTCGCGTTGGCGGCCGCAGGAGTCCCGGATGGACGCGAAGCCACGACGCACTGGCCCATGCCGAGGGCGAACCAGGTTCGCCCTCGGGGGCCGGAACGGACCGGGGGCCGCCGCGGCCGGCGGTCAGAACACGTAGCGGCGCACGGTCTCCGGGTGGATGACGAGCCGAACCCAGTGCTCGGCCAGTATCCCGGCGAGGGCGTCGGCGCGGGCCGGGTCGTCGAGGTCCCAGTACCGGGCGGCCAGGCGGCGGCACAGTTCGTGTGCTCCGTCGGGTTCCACCGTGGTGCGGCCGGCGACCGAGAGCCAGCGCTCGCGCTCACCGACCGGGGCGGCGACGACGATCGAGGCGCGGGGGTCGCGGCGCAGGCGCCGCACCTTGACCGAGTCCGGGGCGGTGAACAGTTGGATCGTGCCCTCGTCGGTGGCCTCGAACCACACCGGCAGAGGCTGCGGCGGCAGCGGCCCGGCGGCCACGGACAGGAAACCGTGCAGGGGTCGGCGCAGGAATTCGAGGTCCTCGGTGGTCAGCGAACTGGTGTCGGTGCTCATGACGGCCCTTCCATACAGGCGAGGGGAGTGGTTGCGAGGTCGTGGGTCGGGGTCGGCGTCCGGCCGGTGCCGGTGGGCGTCACCGCCCCCAGGCTCCCGCCGCCGCGGCCCGCACGACGTAGTCCTCGAAGGTGCGGGGCGCCCGGCCGAGCAGGGTGGCGAGATCATCGGTGGTCGTGGCGAGCAGTCCGCGTTCCATCAGCACGAACATCTCGGCGACGTGGTGGGCGTCGCCCTCGCTCAAGCCCTGCCCGACCAGGGTCGCGGCGTACTCGGCCGGGGAGATCTGCCGGTAGGTGAGGGATCGTCCGGACGCCCGGGAGATCAGCTCAACGGCCTCGGCGAAGGTGAGCGCGCGTGGCCCGGTCAGCTCGTAGACCCGTCCGGCGTGCCGGCCGGCCTCGGTCAGCACCGCGGCCGCGGCGTCGGCGACGTCCTCGACGTCGATGAACGGCTCGGGAACCGCGCCGGCCGGGAGCGCCAGCTCCCCGGCGAGCAGCGGGGCGTGGAAGACGTCCTCGTCGAAGTTCTGGTCGAAGTTCGACGGCCGCAGCACGGTCCACTCCAGTGCCGAGCCGCGCACGGCCTCCTCGGCCGACCGCATGTCCAGCCCGAACGTGGAGTCACCCCAGGTGTCGGCGCCGCGCCCGGAGAGCAGGACCAGCCGCCGCACCCCGGCGGCCTCGGCCCTGGCCACGAACTCGTGCACCGGGCCAGGCACGGTCGGGGCCACCAGGTACACGGCGGCGACACCGCGCAGGGCCGCGTCCCAGCCGCCGGGGTCGGTCCAGTCGAAGGGGGTCGGACTGGTCCGGGAGGCGGCGCGCACCGGCGTGCCACGCAGCCGCAGCCGGGCGGCGACCCGCCGGCCGGTCTTGCCGGTCGCGCCGAGGACAAGGGTGGTGTCGTTGCGCATGACGCTGATTTAACCCGGTCAACTCGGACGAACCCATAGGTGAGAAGCCGGATCGCCTGTGTGTTCGTCTAACCTGGCTGGGTGGACGCGTTCAGTGACCTGATCCGCGGGGTGCGGGCCCACGGCTCGCTGTTCGGCAGTTCGACCCTGTCCCCACCCTGGGCGCTGCACTTCGTGGACGGCGCGCCGCTGACCCTGTGCACCGTCCTCACCGGGGCGGGCTGGATCGTGCCGGAGCACCACCCGCCCGAGCCGCTGCGCGCCCGCGAGACGATCATCGTGCGCGGCCCCGCCACGTTCACCTTCGTCGACGAGGTCGGCACCCGCGCCGAGCCGATCGCGTGCGGTGAGCACTGCGCGACGCCCGAGCAGGGTGGGACCCGGTACCGGCTCGGCTGGACCGATCCCGGCGACGACACCGGTGCCGGCAGTGGTGCGACGACCCTGATCGTCGGCGCCTACCCGGTGCGCGGCGAGATCAGCCGCCGGCTGCTGGACGCGCTGCCCGTGGTGCTGCGGGTGGATGCCGGGGGCACGGCCGACCCCGTGCTGGACCACCTCGCCGCCGAGGTCGCCGTGGACACCCCGGGCCAGCAGGTGGTGCTCGACCGGTTGCTGGACTGGATGCTGGTCTGCACGCTGCGCGAGTGGTTCGACCGGCCCGGCGGTGAGCCACCGGCCTGGTGGGCCGCGCAGCGGGACCCGGTGGTCGGCCACGCGCTGCGCCTGCTGCACGCCGAACCGGCCGCGCCGTGGACGGTCGCCGCGCTGGCCGAGCACACCGGGGTGTCGCGGTCGACGCTGGCCAAGCGGTTCGCCGAGCTGGTTGGCGAGCCGCCGCTGACCTACCTCACCCGCTGGCGGATGACGCTCGCGGCGGACCTGCTGGTCGAGCAGGCGAGCGCGACCGTCACGGAGGTCGCCCGCGCGGTGGGCTACGCCGACCCGTTCGGGTTCAGCGCGGCGTTCAAACGGGTCCGGGGCGTCAGCCCGAGCGAGTTCCGGCGCACCGCGACCACCGCCACCAGCAGTGGGTCATCCGCCCGACTGGGGTGAGGGGGCCTGCCCCGGCCGGTGGACAGCGGTGAACGCTGATCGCCGGCGCCCCGCCCGCACCCGGGACGGACAATGGCGGGGTGGAGGTCGACAAGCACCAGGGGCACGCCGTCGCGCTCGCGGCCCGGTTGCGGCGGGTGGTCGCCGGCGAGGTGTCCGACAGCACCAGGCGCCGGGCCGAGTACAGCACGGACGCCTCCAACTACCGGGTGGTGCCCGAGGTCGTGGTGCTGCCCAGGGACACCGACGACGTGCTCGCCGCACTGGACGTGGCCCGGCGCGAGGGGGTCGCGCTCACCTGCCGGGGCGGTGGCACCTCGATCGCCGGCAACGCCATCGGGCCGGGCATCGTGCTGGACTTCTCCCGGCACCTCAACCACGTGGTGGACATCGACCCGGGCAGCCGCACGGCCGTGGTGCGGCCCGGTGTGGTCCTGGCCGACCTGCAGCGCCAGGCCGCCGCGCACGGGCTGCGGTTCGGGCCCGACCCGTCCTCGCACGCCAGGGCCACCCTGGCCGGCATGATCGGCAACAACGCGTGTGGCGCGCACGCCGTGGCCTACGGGCGCACCGCCGACAACGTGCGCTCGCTCGACGTGGTCGACGGCACCGGCCGGCGGTTCACCGCGGCCACCGGGCTGGAGCCGGTGCCCGGCCTGGCCGAGCTGGTGCACGCCAACCTGGAGGTGCTGCGCACCGAACTGGGCCGGTTCCCCCGGCAGGGGTCCGGCTACGCGCTGGAACACCTGCTGCCCGAGCGGGGGCGGTCACTGGCCAGGGCCCTGGTCGGCACCGAGGGCACGGTCGCGATCACCCTGGGGGCCACCCTCGACCTGGTGCCGATCAGCCCGGCCCGGGTGCTGGTGGTGCTCGGCTACCCCGACATGTTCACGGCGGCGGACGCGGTTCCCGCCCTGCTCGACCACGCGCCGCTGGCGGTGGAGGGGCTGGACGCCCGGCTGGTGGAGGTGGTGCGCCAGCACCGGGGGCGCGTGCCGGACCTGCCGCGCGGCGGGGGCTGGCTGATGATCGAGGTGGGCGGCGACACCGCCGGGGACGCCCTGCGGGTCGCGGACGCGCTGATCGCCGACGCCGAGGCGCTGGACCACGTGGTGCTGCCGGCCGGGCCGCAGGCCACCGCGCTGTGGCGGATCCGGGAGGACGGCGCCGGCCTGGCCGGTCGCAGCCCGGCCGGACGACCGGCGTGGCCCGGGTGGGAGGACGCGGCCGTGCCACCCGAACGGCTCGGCGGCTACCTGCGCGAGTTCGACGCGCTGATGACCCAGCACGGAGTGACCGGGCTGCCCTACGGGCACTTCGGCGACGGCTGCGTGCACGTGCGCATCGACATCCCGCTGGAGTCGGACGGCTCGGTGCTGCGGGCGTTCCTGCACGACGCGGCCAGGTTGGTGGCCGCGCACGGCGGGTCGCTGTCCGGTGAGCACGGGGACGGCCGGGCGCGCGGCGAACTGCTGTCGCTGATGTACTCCGACCGGGCCCTGGCCGTGTTCCAGGCGTTCAAGGCGCTGTTCGACCCGGACGACGTGCTCAACCCCGGCGTGCTGGTCCGGCCCCGGCCGGTGGACGCGGACCTGCGCCGCCCCCGGGCCCGGCCGCTGCCGGCCCGCGACGGGTTCGCGTTCGGCCACGACGGCGGTGACTTCACCAACGCGGTGCACCGCTGTGTCGGGGTGGGCAAGTGTCGGGCGGACACCAGCGCGGCCGGCGGGTTCATGTGCCCGTCGTTCCTGGCGACCAGGGACGAGAAGGACACCACCCGGGGCCGCGCGCGGGTGTTGCAGGACATGGCGAACGGCTCGCTGGTCACCGGCGGCTGGTCGGCGCCCGAGGTCGCCGAGTCCCTGGAGTTGTGCCTGTCCTGCAAGGCGTGCGCCAGCGACTGCCCGGCGGGCGTGGACATGGCCCGGTACAAGGCCGAGGTGCTGCACCGCTCCTACGCCGGCCGGCTCCGCCCGGCCAGCCACTACAGCCTCGGGCAGCTGCCCCGGTGGCTGGCGCTGCTCAACCGGCTGCTGCCGGTGGCCGGCCCGGCCGCGGCCAACGCCGTGTTCGCCGTCCGGCCACTGGCCCGCGCGCTGCTGTCACTGTCCGGAGTGGACAGCCGCCGGCGGGCACCCAGGATCGCGCCGGTGCCGTTCGCCCGCTGGTGGCGGCGCCACCGCTCGCACGCGGCCGTCGACCGGGCGCGGCCCCCGGTGCTGCTGTGGGTGGACTCGTTCAGCAACGGGATGAGCCCGGAGGTGGCCACGGCCGCCGTCGAGGTGCTGACCGACGCCGGCTACCGGGTGGTCGTGCCGGAGCGGTCGGTCTGCTGCGGGCTCACCTGGATCAGCACCGGGCAGCTCACCGGGGCGCGGCGCCGGCTGCGCCAGCTGGTCGCGGTGCTGGGCCGGTACGCCGAGGCCGGGATGCCCATCGTCGGCCTGGAGCCGTCCTGCACGGCGGTGCTGCGCTCCGACCTGGTGGAGCTGCTGCCGGGGGACGCCGAGGCGCGGCGGGTCGCCGACGCGGTGCTCACCCTCGCCGAGCTGCTGAGCCGGCCGCTGCCCGACGGGCGGCGCTGGCAGGTGCCGGACCTGAGCGGGGTGCGGGTGCTGGCCCAACCGCACTGCCACCAGCACGCGGTCATGGGCTACGAGGCGGACCTGGCCCTGCTCACCGCCGGTGGCGCGCGGACCAGCAGCCTGGCCGGCTGCTGCGGGCTGGCCGGCAACTTCGGCATGGAACGCGGCCACTACGAGGTGTCGGTGGCGGTCGCCGAGAACGCGCTGCTGCCGGCGTTGCGGGACAAGGACACCGAGACGGTGTTCCTCGCCGACGGGTTCTCCTGCCGCACCCAGGCCGAGCAGCTGGCCGGGGTGCGCGGTGTCCACCTGGCGCAGTTGCTGGCGGCGCGGCTGCGCGCGGGCGGGGGCTGAGCCCGGGCGCACCGGGGCGGCGCCGGGCTCACCCGGTGTCGTCGCGGTGGGCGGTCAGGTCGTCGGCGCTCGCCCGCAACCACGCCATGATCACCTCGCGGTGCGGTCCCGCGTGGGCGGTCAGCGTGTCCTCCAGCCGCTGGACGTGCTCGGCCGCCTCGGTCAGCCGGGCGCGGCCCTCGGGGGTGAGTTCCACCGGCCGCGCCCGGGAGGCGGGGGAGCGGTCCTCGCGCACGATCAGCCCGGCCTCGGCGAGGGCCGCGATGATCCGGATCATGGTGGGCGGCGTCACGAACGACCGCCTGGCCAGCTCGGCGTTGGAGATGCCCGGGTTCTCGGCCAGCAGCGCGAGCACGGCGTACTGGGGGCTGGTGAGCCCGAACTCGGCGAGCGCACCGTCCATTCTGGCGCGCAGGGCCTGCTGGAGGCGCTTCAGCGCGAACCCCATGATGCGATCCGGGTTGACATGTGAATCCACGCCACCTAGCTTAGCTCCCTAATTGAAGTTAGCGTGCTAATTAGGAGGTTGCGCGAATGTCCACCCACGGTCCTGACTTCCTGTCGCTGCAGGTCCGCGATCTCACCGCGGCCCGGACGTTCTACTGCGAGCTGCTGGGCATCCCGGCCGCGCCGGGCGGCCCCGAGGGCGTCCTGGTGCTCGACAGCCGCCCCATCCCGTTCGCCCTGCGCGGCCCCGAGGCGGGGCCAGTGCCCGAGGGCGCGGTGGGCCAGGGCGTGGTGCTCTGGCTCGCCTGCGACGACGTCGACGCGCTCTGCGAACGCCTGGACCGCGCTGGCGCGACGATCGTCCGCCCGGTGGCCGACGGTCCCTTCGGGCGCGCCTGCACCGTGGCCGATCCCGACGGCTACCAGCTCACCCTGCACGGTGCCGCGCCGGGGCAGCGGTGAGCACCGCGCACCGCCGCCGCCGGGGCCGAGGCCCCCGGCGGCGGCGACGTGGCTCCGCCGGTCAGGCCCCCGGACTGTCCGGCGTGGACAGTCCTCAGTGGAGGGAGGCGTCGGCCAGGCCCCGGCGCACCCAGTCCGCGACCGCGCGCACCGTGTCCGCCAGGGGCAGGGTGGTGGTGTCCAGCAGTTCGACGGGCGGGTCCATGTCGGCGGCGCTGCGCCGCACCCACTCGTTGAACTCCACCATCTCCGCGATGCGCGGCTCGTCCCACTCCCGCCACGCCGGCCGGGCCCGCAGCCGCTCGCGCAGCACCTGCGAGTCGCAGACCAGGCCGAAGTAGTGGATGTCGCTGAAGAAGACGTGCTCGGGGCACTGCGCGAACTGCACCGGAACCACCGTGCCGCACAGCACCACGGGCCGCCCGCTCTGGTGGACCATCGCCGCCATGCGCAGCCAGGTCGAGCGGAACAGCCGGTGGTCGTCGGCCGGGTCGCGCAGTCCGGCGGTCCACAGCACGTCCTGCTCCAGCACCACGACCCGGTCACCCAGTTCCGCGGTGAGCAGCCGGCCGACCGTGGACTTGCCCGTCCCACTGGGACCGGTCAACGCGAACAGGGGCAGCCGCCGGAACGGCTGCCGATGTCCGCAGTCCGCGCAGACCACCACCGGCTCGGTCGCGGGCACCACCGGGGTCTGCGCGCGGGCGCCGCAGGCGACACAGATCTTGAGGTCCACTGGCGCGCTGCTGCCGATCAATCAAACAGCTCCTCAAGGAAGCTGCGGTGCCGGCGCTGGTGGCCGTACGGCGGCGGCGAGTCGGCGTAACCGTGCCGGAACGGCGGCGGGGAATCGGCGTGGCCGTGCCGGAACGGCGGCGGGGAGTCCCGGTAGCCGCCGTGGTAGGGCGGGGGCGAGTCGTGCCGGTACGCCGCCGGCGGTGGCGCGTACTGCGGACCGTAGTGCGAGCGCTCGGCGTTGGCGATCTGCTCCAGCTCGCCGCGGTCGAGGAAGATCCCCCGACAGCCCTGGCACTGTTCGATGTGCACACCGCGGCGGTCCACGGTCTGCATCAGGTTCTGACACTTCGGGCAAATCACGGGACCAGCCTACGAGAAGTCCGTGGTGACCGGGTGAAGTCGGCGGACGGGTGGCGCGGCGGGTCAGCCGCTGTGGCCGGGCGCGGCGGTGTGCGCCGCCCACCACGTGCGGTAGGCCGGGTGGGAGCTGACCATCTCGTGGTAGCTCTTGCGCACCTTCGCGTGGATGTCGCCGATCACGCCGGCCACCGCCGAGTGCGCGTGCCACACCAGGGTGAGTTCCCGGCGCAACGGGTGGTCGACCAGTGGCCGCAGCACGGTGCCGGGTACCGGCAGCGACTGCGGGTACAGGGCGGCGACCGCGTGACCGGACCGGACCAGCATGGCCGCGGTGGCCAGGTCCGCGCCCACGTGGTGGCAGCGCGGGGTGAACCCGGCGGCCTCGCAGGCCAGCCGGAAGTGCGCGCCCAGCCCGCCCAGCCGCTCCCGGACGGTGACCCACTCCTGGTCGGCCAGGTCGGCCAGGCGCAGCCGGGGCCGGTGGGCGAGCGGGTGGTCGGCGGCGAGCGCCACGAACGCCGGTTCGGTGACCAGCTCCCTGGCGTCCACTTCGGCCGGCAGCCGGACCGCGCTGTCCGGCTGCCGCGCCAGCACGGCCAGGTCCAGTCTGGCCGCGCCCAGCAGGTCGACCAGGGTGTCCGGGGCGTGCTCCAGTGCGGTGGTCTGCTCCCGGTCGGGCAGGGTCTCGCGCACCGCCGAGACCAGCATGGCCACCACCGCGCCCGGCGGCCCGCTCAGCTGCACCGGGGCGATCGGCTCCGGCTGGTTGACCAGTGCCCGGCTGCTCGCCAACAGGTCGTCGAATCGGCCGAGCAGTTCTCTGGCCCGCACCAGAACGTGTTCGCCGAGTTCGGTCAGGGCCACTCCGCCGGTGCCCCGGACAAACAGCGTTCCGCCGAACTCCTGTTCAATGCGGTGCAGTTGTGCGGTGAGTCCCGACTGGGCGATCCGGAGCTGCGCCGCCGCCCGGCTGATGCTGCCGGCTTCGGCGACCGACAGGACAACGTGCAGGTGCCGTAACTCCATTTGCATGATTTGTTCCTATTCCGGAGTCGACGGTGGTCGAAGGCAGACGAGAAGCACCGCGGCGCCAATCAGGCACAGGCCCGCGGTCCAGGCCGAGGTGACGTGCATGGCGTGCAGGAACGCGGTGTCGGCCGCGTCGGCCAGGTCCGGTCGCCCGAGCGCGTCGGCCACGAACCGGGTGGCCTCGGCGGAGGTGCTGGCCCGGCTCCTGGCCGTCTCGGGCAGCCCGGCCAGCGCCGGGGCGATCGCCGTCCGGTAGCTGGCGGCCAGCACGGCACCGAGCACCGCCACCCCGAGGGTGGCGCCGACCTGGCGCATCGCGCTGTTGACCGCTGATCCGGCGCCGCTGCGCTCCGGCGGCAGCTCCGCCAGTGACGCGGTCGTGGTGGGCACGGTCACCAGCCCCATGGCCGCGCCCTGCACCAGCATGAGCAGCACGAACCAGCCGATCGGGGTGTGCTGGTCGAACAGCAGGTAGCTGGCGAAGGTGGCGATGCCGGCGAGCATGCCCACCACCGCCACCGACCGCACCGAGAAGCGGCGCACCAGCGCGGGCGCGGTCAGGTTGCCCACCACGATGCCGGCCGCGGTCGGCGCCACGGCCGTGCCGGCCGCCAGCGGGGACAGGTCCAGCACGCCCTGCAGGTAGAAGCTGGCGTAGAACAGCTGGCCGGACACGCCGAAGAAGGCGAACAGCAGGCCCAGGCTGCCGCCGGTGAACCGGCGCCGGGTGAACAGCCGCACCTCGAAGCTGGGCGTGGCCGAGCGGGCCTGGACCACCACGAACACCACCAGCACCAGCAGGCCGACGGCGACGCCGGCCAGCGCCTCGGGCCGGCCCCACGCGTCGCGCTGGCCGCTGAGGATGCCGTGGACCAGGCAGAACAAGCCCACGAAGGACAGCAGCAGACCGGGGGCGTCCAGCCGGCGCCGGGTGGGCACGGCCAGCCGGGGCACGAACCCGGCGATGGCCACCAGGCACAGGGCCACGACCGGCAGGTTGACCAGGAACACCGAGCCCCACCAGAACGCGGTGAGCAGCGCGCCGCCCACCACCGGGCCCACGGCGATGCCCGCGGCGGCGGCCGAGGCCCACCAGGCGATCGCGCGGGGCCGCTGGTCCGCGGGTGCGGCGCGGATGACGATGGACAGGGTGGCGGGCATCAGCAGCGCCCCGCCCACGCCCATCACCCCGCGCGCCAGGATCAGCGCGAGCGGGGTGGGGGCCAGCGCGGCGGCGGCCGACCCCGCCGCGAACACCAGCAGCCCGGCGACCAGCGTGGCGCGCGGTCCGTGCCGGTCGCCCAGCGCGCCGCCGGCGAACATCGCGGCGGCGAACACCAGGGTGTAGGCGCTGATCGACCACTCCAGCTCGGCGGGGGTGGCGCCGAGGCCGGTCACCGGGTCGGCCAGGGTCACCGCGGCCAGGTTCAGCACCGAGCTGTCCATCGACACCAGGGTCTGGGCGAGCACGGCCACGGCCGCGGTCAGCCGCCAGCGCGGCCGCGCCCCCTGGTCGGGTGTCCGCTGGTGCTGGGCGGGCGGGGTGGTCACGGCGGTGTCACCGGACGAGGCTGGCCAGCGCGGCCCGGCCGGCGGCGACCACGGCCGCGTACTCGGCCACCCGCCGGCCCAGGTGCTCGGCGGTGCGCAGGTCGGCGGGGTGCACCGCGTCCGGCGACGAGTCCACGTCGGACTGGGCGGCGGCGCCGTTGTGGAAGCCCAGCCGGTTCAGGTCGTTCTCGCTGCCCCGGGACCGGTTCCAGCCGGGCAGCAGGCCGAGGTTGACCCAGACCATGCCGTGCTGGGCGGCCAGGGTGGCGAAGTAGCCCAGGGTGGACGACTTGTCCCCGGCCTTGGACCCGGAGTTGGTGAACCCGGCCGCCAGCTTGTCCCGCCACCGCTGGCGCAGCCACCGGCTGGCACTGGCCTGGGCGAAGGCGTGGAAGCTCGCCGAGGCGCTGCCCATGTAGGTGGGGGAGCCGAACACGATGGCGTCGGCCGAGTCGAGCAGCGCCCACTCCGCCGAACCCAGCTCAGCCACCGGGACGAGCACCGATTCGGTGCCCGCCGTGTTCGTGGCGCCGAGGTGCACCGCCTCGGCGAATCTGGCGGTGTGCCCGCCGCCCGGGTCGTGGGCAATGGCGATGCGAACGGAATTGGTCGCGGCGTCGCTGACATTCACAGGAACGTCAATAGCACGCGCACCTCAAAGGATTATCAGAACAGTGCGCCGAGGTATTCCCGAAAAGGGCATAACTGCCGAGTTATCGCCAGGTGTTAATGCCGGTTCGGGGTGTTGTTCGGGCACGATCAGTGGCGTCGGGGCCGGACCGGTCGAGACGGTCGAGTGGCCCCGGAATCGGTCGGACGGGATTTACCCGGTCACGGGCGCGGCCAGGCGGTGCGTGGTCCGCGCGGAGGGTGGAGGTGTACGCGACGTGGCGGATACCCGGAAGGCGTTTCGGCTGAGGCGGCTCTCCCGTCAGCGGGACGGCCGCCACCTGTTCGTGCCGCTGGACCACAGCGTCTCGGACGGGCCGGTCGTGCCCAACCAGGGCTGGGACGCGCTGGTGCGGGACGTGGCCATGGGCGGCGCCGACGCCGTCATCGTGCACAAGGGCAGGGCCAGGGCGATCGACCCCGAACTGCTCGGCGACTGCGCCCTGGTCGTGCACCTCAGCGCCGGCACCGCGCACGCCGCGGACGTCAACGCCAAGGTGCTGGTCGGCGAGGTCGAGGACGCGCTGCGGCTGGGCGCCGACGCGGTCAGCGTGCACGTGAACATCGGGTCGGACACCGAGCAGCGGCAACTGGCCGACCTGGGTGCGGTGGCCGGCTCCTGCGACGCGTGGAACGTGCCGCTGCTGGTGATGGCCTACGCCCGCGGCCCGCGCGTGGCCAGCTCGCACGACCCCGCGCTGCTGGCCCACGTGGTCAACATCGCCGCCGACCTCGGCGCCGACCTGGTGAAGACCTCGATGGCGCTGCCGGTGGAGCGGATGGCCGAGGTGACCGGCAGCTGCCCGATCCCGGTGCTGGCCGCCGGCGGCCCGGCCGACGGCGCGGACCTCGTCGCGCACGGCCACGCCGCCATGGCCGCCGGCTGCCGCGGCCTGGCCGTGGGCCGGCGGATCTTCTCCGCGCCCAACCCGCTGTCCCTGGTACGGCGGCTGGCCGAGGTGGTGCACCAGGACACCGACCCGCTGACCGGCTACGCCCCGCTGGCCGCGGCCGGCGCCACCTCCTCGTGACGACTCACGTCGCGGCGACGATTGGAGTTTCGGTGAAATTCGCCTGGATCGATCTTCGGACCGTGGCCCCGCCGCAGGTCGAGGCGGTGGTGGACGCCGCGGTGCACGCCCGGCTGGACGGGGTGGTCGCGGCCGACCCCGCGCTGCTGGCCACGCTGCCGCCCACGATCAGGAAGGTGCTGCTGCCCGCCGGGGACGTCGGCGCGACCGACCAGCCGGCGGACCTGGTGGCCATTGTGGTCACCGACACCGACCAGGTGGACGCGCTGGCCGAGGCCGTGCGCACCGGGCGGGGCAGCGGCGCCGCCGTGGTGCGGGTGCGCGACGACCGGACCCTGAAGCTGGCCTGCGCCGCGGCCGTGGCCCTGCCCTACACCGTGGTCAGCTTCACCGACCCGACCAAGATCCCGCTGGAGATCGTGATCGCCGCGGCCGACCGCGCACCGGGCAAGCTGGTGACCGAGGTGGCCGACCTCGACGAGGCCAGGATCGTGCTGGACGTGCTCGAACACGGCTCCGACGGCGTGCTGCTCGCACCCGCCGACGCCACCGAGGTGTTCGCCCTGGCGCGCCTGCTCCAGGAGAGCACGCCCGCGCTGGAACTGGCCACGCTCACCGTGGACTCGGTGGCGCACAACGGACTCGGCGACCGGGTCTGCGTGGACACCTGCTCGCACTTCGAGGAGGACGAGGGCATCCTGGTCGGCTCCTACTCGTCCGGGTTCGTGCTGTGCTGCAGCGAGACCCACCCGCTGCCCTACATGCCGACCAGGCCGTTCCGGGTCAACGCCGGCGCGCTGCACTCCTACGTGCTGGGGCCGGACAACCGCACCAACTACCTCAGCGAGCTGCGCTCGGGCAGCACCGTGCTGGCGGTGCGCGCCGACGGCAGCACCCGGCGGGTGGTGGTGGGCCGGGCCAAGCTGGAGTCCCGGCCGCTGCTGACCATCACCGCCCACTCCGCCGAGGGCGTCGCGGTCAGCCTGACCGTGCAGGACGACTGGCACGTGCGGGTGCTCGGGCCGGGCGGCAAGGTCCGCAACGTCACCGAGTTGCAGCGCGGTGACGAGCTGCTGGGCTACCTGGCCACGGACAAGCGGCACGTGGGCATCCCGATCGGCGAGTTCTGCAGGGAGAGCTGATGCCGCCCACCGCGCACGGGCTCCCCTTCGTCGAGGAGCTGCTGGACCGGCACCCCGACCAGACGCCCTACCTGGTCGCCGACCACACCGTGACCCACGGGCAGCTGCGCGAGGCCGTGGCCCAGGAGGCCGCCCTGTTCGCCTCCTCGGGCGTGGGGCCGGGCAGCACGGTCGCGTTGCAGGTGCCGCCGAGCTTCACCCAGGTCGAGGTGCTGCTGGCGCTGTGGCGGCTGGGCGCCCAGGTGATGCTGATCGACCACCGGCTCAAACCACCCGAGGTGGAGGCGCTGCGCGCGCTGTGCCGGCCGCAGCACGTGGTCCGGGTCGGCGCGGGCCGGTGGTCGCTGGTGAACTTCCGCGCCCGCTACGAACTGGTCACCGAGCGGCGGGCCGGCGGCCGGCCCGCCGGCAGCGACCACCGGCTGGTCCAGTTCAGCTCCGGGTCGACCGGGCTGCCCAAGGTGGTGGGCCGCACCGCCGCCGCGCTGGCCGCCGAGGTCGAGCGGTTCAGCCTGATCCCGGGCATGCCCGGCCAGGGCGAGCGGGTGCTGCTGCTCAGCTCGACCGCGCACAGCTTCGGCCTGATCGCCGGACTGCTGCACTCGCTGTTCGCCGGCGCGGCCGTGGTGTTCCCGGCCAGGGTGTCGGCCGACGCCATCCTGGCGGCCGCCGCCGACCACGCCGTCCAGGTGATCTTCGGCGTGCCGTTCCACTACGAACTGCTGGCCTCGGCGCCGCACCCGCCCCGGCTGCCCGGGTTGCGCGCGGCGGTGTCCGGCGGCGAGCTGATGGCGCCCGAGGTCGCCGCCGCGTTCGCGGACCGCTTCGGCGTGGGTGTGGGCGAGTCCTACGGCACCACCGAGACCGGCGTGATCGCCATGGACGTGCGGCCGACCACGCGGCCCTCGGTGGGGCCGCCCGCCCCGGGCGTGGACCTGCGGGTGCGCGGCGGGGAACTGGAGGTGCGCCTGGACCGCACGCCCTACCTGACCGCCGACGGCCAGGACCGCTACGTGGACGGCTGGCTGCGCACCCGGGACCGCGCCGAGATCGGGCCGGACGGCACGGTGCGGCTGCTCGGCCGGGGCGACTCGCTGGTGGTGGTCGGCGGGCTCAAGGTCGACCTGACCGAGGTGGAGGCGGTGCTCGGCCGGCACCCGGCGGTCAACGAGGTCGTGGTGGCCCACGGCGAGGCCATCGAGGCCTACGTGTCCACTTCGGACTCGTCGCTGACCGCGGCCGCGCTGGTCGGCTGGTGCCGAGGTCAGCTGGCCGACCACAAGCTGCCCAAGGTGGTCCGGCTGCTGCCGGCCCTGCCGCGCACCTCCAACGGCAAGCTGGTGCGCGGGCAGGCCGCCCTGAAAGAGGCTGCCCAGCAGGAAGCTGCCCAGCAGGAAGCTGCCCAGCAGGAGACGACACAGGGGACTGTGGCGCTGGCCGGTGCCGGGCCGGGGCAGCCGGACCAGGTGTGAGCCGAGAAGAGTTGACAGAGCGGAAAGGTGTGCCATGCCCACCCTGCAGCAGAACGAGGTTCGCGAGTTCGTGCTCACCACGCTCGTGACGGAGATGAACATCCCGATCGAGCGGGACAGCCTCGACGACGACTGTCCCATCGGGACCAACGGCATCGACCTCGAATCGCTGAGCCTGGTGGAACTCACGCTGCGCCTGGAGCGCGAGTTCGACATCACGATCCCGGACTCCGACATCGAGCGGATCGGCGCCATGACCCTGGGGGAGCTGGTCGAGGACGTCGTCCGCCGCCGGGAGGCGGCGTGAGCGAGCGCGCGGGCGCGGCGGTGGAGATCACCACCGCCGACGTCCGGGACCTGCTGGCCGACCGTCGGATCTTCCCCGAGCTGCCCGAGGACCTGCGCGACGACACCGAGCTGGTGCTGGACTCGATGGGCCTGGTGTGGCTGCTGCACCAGGTGCGGCTGCGGTTCGGGCTGACCGTGGACCCGGACGAGGAGGACTTCGCCGAGTTCGGCTCGGTCGAGCGGATCGCGGCCTACCTGCGCCGGGCGGCGGCCCGTGCGGCGTGACGTGCTGGTCACCGGGTTCGGCGTGCACACCGTGTTCGGCCGGGGTGTCGAGGCGCTGCGGCGCGGTGTGTTCGCCGGGACACCGGCGTTCGCACCGGCCACCCGGTTCGACACCCGGCCCTACCGGACCCCGTTCGCCGCGCAGGGCCCTGGTGATCCCCGGCTGGCCGAGGTGCTGGCCGACTGCGCCGAGGACGCGCTGGCCGCGGCCGGGCTGGCCGCCGGGAGCGCGGCGGACGTGCTGCTGGGCTGTGCCGGGGACTTCACCGCGGTCACCCGGTTCTGGCGCGGCGACCGCGCGGCCAGCCCGGTCGACAGCGTGCCGGCCCACCTGGCCGAGGGCCTGGCCGCCCGGTTCGGCCTGCGCGGCCGGCACCTGGCGGTCACCAACGCGTGCGTCGCCTCGGCGCACGCCATCATCCAGGGCTGCCGGCTGATCGCCACCGGCCGCGCCGACACCGTGCTGTGCGCGGGCGCGTACCTGGTGGAGGAGGAGAACTTCGCCAAGTTCGACTCCGGCCGGGCACTGGCCAGGGACGGCGCGGTCCGGCCGTTCGCCGCGGACCGCACCGGGCTGCTGCTCGGCGACGGCGTGGCCGCACTGGTGCTGGAGTCGGCCGAGCACGCGCGGGCGCGCGGTGCCCGGCCGCTGGCCAGGATCACCGGCTGGGGCGCCAGTTCGGACGCCCACCACATCGCCAAGCCGCACCCGGACGGCGCCGGCATGGCCGCCGCGATCCGCCAGGCGCTGCGCGGCGCCGGCCGGGACAGCGCCGCGGATCCGGGCGGGGCCGCCGACGCGGAGGCCCGACCCGTCGACTACGTCAACGCGCACGGCACCGGCACCCCGGCCAACGACAGCGCCGAGACCAGGGGACTGCACGCCGCGTTCGGCGCGCACGCCGCCGCCATCCCGGTCAGCTCCACCAAGAGCACCACCGGCCACCTGCTGGAGGCGTCCGGCGCGGTGGAGGCGGTCATCACGCTGCTCGCGCTCACCGACGGGGTGCTGCCGCCCACCGCCGGCCACACCACCCCGGACCCGGCCTGCGACCTGGACTACGTCACCGCCGGACCGCGGCCGGCCCCGGTGCGCCGGGCGCTCAGCCTCAACGCGGCCTTCGGCGGCATGAACACCGCGATCCTGCTGGAGCGGCCGTGAACCCCGGTGCCCGCACGTCACCCGCCACCACCCGCCCCGACCAGCCCGCCAGCCGGCGGCAGGCCCTGCGGCTGGCCGTGCTGGCCAGCGCTGCCGCCGGCCCCTGGGGCACCGACCAGGCCGACCTGCTGCGCCACCTCGACGTGCCCGTGGGCGCCGCCACCACCCCGGACCTGCCGGCGGTGCCCGGATTCGTCGAGTCCACCTTCAACCCGCTGGTCCACGAGGTGGCCAGGCAGTGCCTGACCGGTCGGGTGCGCGCGGGCGCGGGCACCGCCGTGGTGCTGGCCAGCGTGATGGGGGACGCCACCACCACCGACCTGGCCAGCCAGCTGCTGGTCGCCGGCCAGGTGCACAACCCGCTGCTGTTCATGCAGGCGACCGCCAACGCCGTGCTGGGCTTCGTCAGCCGCGAGTTCGGCATCACCGGGCCGATGAGCGTGCTCTCGCCGCCGGATGGGTTGGCCGTGCCGCTGCTGCTCACCGCCGACCTGCTGCTCGCCGACCCCGAACTGGACCGGGTGCTGCTGCTGGGCGTGGAACTGGCCGGCACCAAGCGGACCGAGCACGCCTACCGCCGGCTGGCCGAGCAGGGCGGTCGCGCGCACCCGCCAGCCGCCGACGTGGCCGCTGCCGTGCTGGTGGCGCGCGAGCCGGTCCAACCGGGACCACCGGTGTGGATCACCGGCGTGGGCCCGGCGGCGGTGGCCGCCGCCGACCCGGCCGCGCCGCCGCACCTGACCACCGACCACGTCGGCCGCTGCGGCAGCGCGCAGGGCCTGGTCCAGCTGGCCGCTGCCCACGCGCTGGTGGCCGGGGGGCACGCCGACGCGCTGCTCGTGCCCGACCCGGCGGCGCGCGACGAGCTGGCGCTGATCGAGCTGGCCGGCCCGGCCACCCTCGGGTGGTCCACACAGGACAAGGAAGGGACACCGTGATCAGCAAGCAAGAGCGCGCGCGGATCAACGCCGACACCGAACTCGGTGCCGGCAACGTGCTGCACCGGCTGAAGGCCTACCAGCGTCCCCTGGACGAGCAGGTGCTGTGGACCGACCGCACCTGGCGCGCCCCGGACGGCAGCCACCCCGAGGTGCTCACCCTCGGCGAACTGCACGAGGTCGTGGAGACCTACGCCGGCTTCTACCACTCCCGGGGCGTGCGGCCCAGGGACGTGGTCGCGGTGGTCACCGCGTCCAGCACCGAGTTCGCCGTGAACTTCCTCGCGCTGACCGCGTTGGGCGCGATCCCGTCCTTCGCCAACGCCAAGCTGCGCCCGGAGATCGTGCGCGAGTACGTGCGCCGGCAGGGCGTGCTCGGCGCCATCACCGACCAGCAGCGGCACGCCGCGCTGTCCGGCGACGCCGACCCCGACCCCGGTCTGTCCTTCGTGGTCACCAGCGCGGACGTGCGCCCCGAGCACCGCACGCTGCTGCCCGCCGGCTACCCCTACCGGCACCACGCCACCGACCCGATCATCATCTCGCACTCCTCGGGCACCACCGGCATGCCCAAGGCCGTGCCGCACACCCACCAGACGCTGCTGTACGCCCAGCTGCACCGGTTGAAGCTGTCCGTCGGCGGCGCCATGGGCCGACTGCTGGTCGCGCTGCCCGGCAACCACAACGCGGCCATCTCGGTGCTGCTGTTCGGACTGCTGCTGCGCTCACCGGTGCTGCTGCTGTCCAGCCAGCGCGGGGTTGACGTGCTCGACGCGATCGAGAAGTTCCGGCCCACCACCGTGTTCGGCTTCGCCGGCACCTACGGCCAGATGGCCGCCGAGGATCTGTCCACTTGGGACATGTCCAGTGTGGAGGCCTACTACAACACCGGGGACGCCGCGCACGAGGCACACATCAGGGCGCTGATCCAGCAGGGCAGCCACGAGGAGATCGGTCCGGACCTCAAGCCGCGCCGGGTGCCCGGCTCGGTGTTCACCGACGGCCTGGGCTCGTCGGAGACGGGCTACTCGATATTCCACAACGGACACCGGCCGGGCAGTGAGTCCTTCGGGCGCTGCATCGGCAAGCCGATGAGCTTCGCCGAGGCCGCCGTGCTGTCCGAGGACGGCCAGCCGCTGCCGCCGGGACAGGTGGGCCGACTCGGGGTGCGCTCACCGACGCTGACCCCCGGCTACTGGAACGACAGCCTGACCTGGCACCGGATGCGGCTCGGCGGCTACTGGCTGACCGGCGACCTGGCCACCCAGGACGAGGAGGGCAACTTCTACCACCTGGACCGGGTGCCGGACGCGATCCGCACCGCGGCCGGCGTGGTGTTCAGCACCCGCACCGAGGAGCTGCTGCTGCGCGAGCTGCCCGAGCTGGCCGACTGCACGGTGGTGGCCGTGGCCGAGGAGGGCGTGCGCGCCGACTGGGACGGCGACGGCCAGGCCGACGCCTACGTGCTGCTGCAGTTCGCCTCCCGCGCTGACACCGCGGGCACTGACACCGCGGGCACTGACACCGCGGGCACTGACATCGCGGGAACCGGGACCGCGGGTGTCGGGGCGGCCGGCCCGGCGGGCGACCTGACCGCGTGGGTGAACCGGGTCCTGGCGGACGCCGGGTTCCCGCCGGTGACCAGGGCGCTGCGGATGGACGCGACCGACGTGTCGGTCGGGGTCACCGGCAAGGTGCTCAAGCGGGTCATGCGGGAACGCGCCCGCGAGCTGCTGGCCCGCGCCGAGGCCGGCCAGGGCGGGCAGCGGTGAGCAGCGAGCGCGCCCAGGCCATGGAGGTGTACCGGCTGTGGTGGCTGCACGACGCCCGCTGGTACCAGGGAGTGGCCGCCCGCTACGGCCAGCAGGTGGCCAACGAGATCAACGCCGAGGCGATCCGGTTCGTGGCCAGCCGGGTGGGCCGGCAGGTGGCCCGCGCCTTCGGCCGGCCGGTCGCCGAGGCGTCCACCGAGCAGGTGCGCGACCTCTACGACCGGTGCGCCCGGCAGATGTTCCCGGACGAGCTGCGCCAGGGCGAGGTCAACGCGCTCGACGAGGACCTGGTCGAACTGGTGATGTTCCGCAACTTCGCCCTGGTGATGGTGCGCATGGCCGGCTCGATGGACGGCTACCGGTGCCCGTGCACCGACATCCACGCCGGCTGGTCGGAGGGGCTTGGCCTGGAGCTGTCCGAGAACCGGGCCACCGCCTGCCTGCGCCACGGTGACCCGGCCTGCCGGCTGCTGATGCGGATCGCCGGCCGCTGTCCGTCTAAAGTGGACGAAGCGGCGTCGGCGGGCGGCTGATCGACCCGGTCCGGCCCGGGCCGGTGTCGCGGCTGGCGGCCCGAGGCGTGCGGCCGCGGTCGTTCCACCTGGTGGACAGCGCGGGTCGGGCCCGGCCCGGGTGATCCGCCCGGGGCGTGGGGTCGATCACGCCGGCCGGTGCGGCCCCGGTCGGCCGGTGCGGGGTCGCACCCGTGGCGGAGTGCGGTGTTTCGGCTGTTCCGGTGGTGTGCGCGCGGGAGGTGCGGACGAACGGCGTAACCACGCCGACTCGCTCGGGTGTCAACATGGTGATCACACACCCGGCTGGTACAACTCAATGAATGTTCAACAAAAGTCGCGAGGGGTTCACTGGCCACAACGGCCGTGGGCAGAATATCCGCGTGGCGTTAGCGGAGACAGCCGAGCGGGCCCGGCCAACGCGAGAACAGCCGCGGCTGCTCCTGGTCGAGGACGACGAGGAAACGGCGGAGCTGCTGGTCGAGGTGTTCGCCGACGCCGGCTACCAGGTCGACCTGGCCCACGACGGGCAGCGCGGGCTGCACCTCGGGTTGAGCCGCGGCCACCAGGTCATGGTCATCGACCGCGGCCTACCGGTGATCGACGGGTTGGACCTGGTGGTGCGGCTGCGCCGGGCCGGGATCACCGCGCACATCCTGGTGCTCACCGCCCGGGGCCAGGTCGGTGACCGGATCGGCGGGCTGGACGCGGGCGCCGACGACTACCTGGTGAAACCCTTTGACGTGGGCGAGTTGCTGGCCAGGGTGCGCGCCCTGCGCCGCCGCCACCTGGACAGCGCAGAACTGCTCCCGCTCGGTGCCGGCCACCTCGATCTGCAGCGCCGCGAGGTGGTGCTGCCGCAGGGGCAGCGGGTCATGCTGTCCAGCCGGGAGTTCGAGCTGCTGCGGGTGCTGGCCACGGCGCCGAAGACCATCTACCGCCGCTCCGACCTGCGCGCCACCGTGTTCGCCGACACCTCTGCGGAGTCCATTGTGGACACCTATGTGTACTACCTGCGGCGCAAATTGGGACGCGGCGTCATTCGCACTGTTCGTGGGCTCGGCTACCAGATCGGAACGGTATGAGCGTGCTGCGAAGACCGCTGCGGCCCGGCGTGGGACCCGCCGCGGAACCCGGTGTGAAACCGGGTGTGGGGCTCGGCGAGGTGGCCGATCCCGAGCAACGGGCGCTGGCCCGCACCCGGTGGTCGATCAGCCTGCGGGTGGCCGCGGTGATGACCGCGGTGGTGGTGTTCATCGGCGCCGTGGTCTTCGGCGTGCTGCTGCTCGCGCAGCGCGGCGACGCCGAACGCGAGGTGCGCTGGGCGGTCACCCACGGCGAGGCGGGCAACCCGCCCGGCTGCGTGTGGCTGCTCGTCCGGCACGAGGGCGAGATCACCGGAACGCCCAACCCGCCACCGGGTTTCCCCCGCACCACCGTGCTCGACCAGGTCGCGGCCGACGGCCAGGCCGTGCTGGAGCGGCTGCACCGCAACAACACCGACTACACCGTGCTGACCCAGCGCCGGGGCTCCGACGTCGTGCAGGCCGTCTACGACGAGCGGTTCCAGATCGCCGCCCGCGCCAGCCTGCTGCTCGCCCTGGCCGTGGCCGAACTCGTCGCCCTGGTCGCGGCCGGCATCGCCGGCTTCGTCCTGGCCAGGCGGGCCATCGCCCCGCTGGGGGACGTGCTGCGCCGGCAGCGCCGGTTCATCGCGGACGCCAGCCACGAACTGCGCACCCCGCTGACCCAGCTGCACACCAGGGCGCAGCTGCTGGCCAGGCGGGTGGACGGCGCCGCGGCCGCGCCGCAGCTGGCCACCGAACTCCAGCGGCTGGTGGCCGGCACCCGCCAGCTCAACGACGTCGTCGACGACCTGCTGCTGTCCGCCCAACTCGGCGCGGCCCCGCAGGAGTTCACCACCGTCGACCTGATGGCGCTCGCCGGCGAGGTGGTGGCCAGCGAGGACGCCAGGGCCCAGACCATCGGCCTGACCATCACGTTGCGCCGAGGACCCGGCCGGCACCTGGTGGCCGGCGTCCCCTCGGCGCTGCGGCGGGTGATCTCCGCCCTGGTCGACAACGCCATCGCGCACACCCCGCCCGGCGGCGAGATCGTGATCACCGTTGACCTGCCCAGCCCCGACGCGGTGCGGCTGTCCGTGCGCGACAACGGCGTCGGCTTCGACCCCGCCGACGCCGAGCGGATCTTCGAGCGGTTCGCCCGGGGCAGCACCGGCCGGGGCCGCCGGTTCGGGCTGGGCCTGGCCCTGGTCCGCGAGGTGGTGCAGGGCCACCAGGGCCGGATCATGGCGCGCGGCCAGCTGGGCACGGGCGCGGAGTTCACCGTGCTGCTGCCGGCCGACCGCCGCGCACCGACGATCCCCACCCGCCGCGAGCCCGAGGCCGTCCGGCTGCCCGCGTCCCCGGTGCCCACCGCACCGCCCGCCCCCCGAACCCCCCGCCAGCGCGCGGCCCGCCGCGGCTGACCCCGGTGACCCGCTGGCCGCCGGGTTACCGGGCCGGCGCGGTCCGCGCCACGGCCGGCACCGCCTGTCGCACCACGGCGGGCCGGCCGCCGCCACGCACGGGTGTCAGGCCGGTGATCACGGTGACGCCCGCCGCGAGAGCCTGGCGCGCGGGTCGGCGGCAGTCCGGCCGGGAGGCCGAACCGCGGTGTCGATCCCCGGACTCAGCTGGTCGGGATGTCGAGGTCGGACATGTCCAGGACGAACCGGTAGTGGACGTCCCCGGCGGCGAGTCGGTTCAGCGCGGTTTCGACCGCGCTGGAGGGCAGGACCTCGACGTCGGCGGTGATGCCGTGCTCGGCGCAGAACGCGAGCAGCTCGGCGGTGTGCCGCAGCCCCCCGGTGCCGGAGGAGGTGAGCTTCTTGCGGCCGGCGCCGAGCGCCCACAGGTGCGGGCCTGCCTGGAGGGGATTGCCGAGGACGCACAGGGTGCCGTCCAGGCCGACCATGCTGATCAGCGGGGTCAGCTCGTGGTCGCCGGGGATGGTGTCGAGGATGAGGTCGAAGCGACCCCGTGCCGAGGACACCTGGGCGTCGTCGCTGGTGACCAGCAGCCCGGTGGCCCCGAGGGAACGAGCGTCCCGCTCCTTGGCGGTGCCGCGGCTGAGGACGGTGACGTCGGCTCCCAGCGCGGTGGCAAGCTTGACGGCGAGGTGTCCGAGCCCGCCGAGACCGGCGACGGCCACCCGCGTCCCCGGCCCGACGCCGGCGGCCCGCATCGGTTCCCAGACGCTGACGCCGGCGCACATCAGCGGCGCCGCGGCGGCTGAGTCGAGGCCGTCGGGCAGGTGAAACGCGAACTTCTCCCGCAGGACGTACTCCCGGCTGTAGGCACCCCTGGTCTGGGTGCCGTCGACGCGGTCGGTGCCACCGTAGGTGGTGGTCGGCCGGTCGTAGCAGTAGTTCTCCTGCCCCGCCAGGCACATGGCGCACTCGCCGCACGAGTCGACGATCGTGCCGATCGCCACGCGCGCACCGACCGCGAAGCCGGTGACCCCCGCGCCGACGGCGGTCACCGTGCCGGTGGCTTCGTGGCCAGGCACGAGGTCCTTCTCGCCGAGCATGCCGTGGATCCGGTGCAGATCGCTGTGGCAGACGCCGCAGTAGTCGATCCGCACCGCGATGTCGTCCCGGCGCAGATCACGCCGCTCGATGGTGACGCGGGTCAGCGCGTTGGTGCCCGGTGTGACGCTCTGCCAGGCGGTGGTGGTCCTCATGTGCACTCCTCACAGTGAAACGGAATCCTGATTCACTATAGCGCGAACCGGAATATGGATTCCGCTTGGTTACACTGGTGCGGATGGCACCACCAACGAACTCCTCGAACAGGCCACGCGCACCTCGCCGGGACGCGGTGCGCAACGACGCGATCGTCCTGCGGGCGGCGCGTGAGGTCTTCGCCGAGCAGGGCCCACAGGCGAGCATGGAGTCCATCGCGGCTCGCGCCGGCCTCGGCGTCGGCACGATCTACCGGCGGTTCGCGGGCAAGGAAGCCCTGCTCGACGCCATCGCGCGAGTCTTCGTCGAGGAGATGGACCAGGCCGCCGCAACCGCGCTCGCCGACCCGGACCCCTGCGCCGGTCTGGAGCGCTTCCTTGAGTTCATCGGCGCGTTCAACGCCGAGAAGCGACGTTACGCGGGCGCCCTCACGGAGCGGGTCGCCGGCGACGAGGTCAGCGAGCGAACCGTGCGCCGCCTCCACCAGCTCACCAGGAAGGCGGTCGACGCCGGGGCCCTCGCCGCGGACGTCACCGGCGACGACATCGAAGCGCTCATCGTCGCGATCCGAGCCGTGGTCGCGGTCTCGCCGGACGGAGACGACACCCGCTGGCGCCGCTTCGTCCGCGTCCACCTCGCCGGGCTCCGCACCAACCGCTGACCCGCCCATCCCGCGACCGGCCCCGGGGACAGCACACGCGACTCGCCGAGCCGCGACACCGCGCTGTTGTCGGCCGACCGCCGCACGCCGGCCACCCCGACCCGGTGCGCCGGCCCGAGACTGGGTGCGGCACGCCCACCCTCGACGCGCGGGTCACGCCTACGGTCGTGTCATGGACAACGGCAACCGGCTCGGCGAGTACCTGCGGGCCCGGCGTGACCTGGCCCGGCCCGAGGACCACGGCATGCCCGCACCGGGACGGCGGCGGGTCGCGGGCCTGCGGCGGGAGGAGGTGGCCATGCTCGCCGGGCTGTCCACCGACTACTACATCCGACTGGAGCAGGGCCGGCAGCGGCACCCCTCGCCACAGGTGCTGGACGCGCTCGCCGACGCGCTGCGCCTGGACGAGGAGGCCAGCGCGCACCTGCACGGCCTGGCCCGCCCCACACCCCGGCCGCGCCTCGCGCGCCGACCTGTTCCGGCCAGCTCATCAGGTCAGACTGGATTGGCCGACTGAATCTGGCGTCAGTCTTTCGATGCGCCGCGACGGTGCTGATGTCGTCGAACGAGGTGTTACTCAACGTCGACCAGTACGGGGAACTCGTTCAGCTCCGGGTGCCGGCGTTGGGCATCCGAGGCGAGGCTGAACGCTCGGTGCCGATCGAACAAACCGGGCGTGGCACGCACGCCCTGCTTCCCGGTTCGAGATTCGTCGTGATCGAGGGAGCGGGCCGCGGCATCTTCACGGGCGACGCCGATCGTTACAACATGCAACTGCTCGCCTTCATCAGCAAGTTGCCAAACGGGGTCGCCAAGTAATCAGTGCGCGGCGCCGGGCGGTCGGCGGTGGCTAACGGTTAGGCGCTGATCGACGCGGACTCGCGTACTCACAGCACCCGACGCTACCGCTTCGCCTTGACCTGCTCGAGCGCCGCGAGGTGGTGCAGGGCCGCCAGGACCGAGTCGTCATGCGTAGCCAGCTGTAGCTTCGGCACAGGCTCGCCGGATGGCTCGCTCATGCCATGACGTGGGCAGTCCGAGTCACGGTCGGCATCGCCTGACTACCCTGCAGCGAGCCGACCGTGACTGGTGTGGGCTAGCTCGCTGTCACAGCGAGGCGATCAGCTTCAGCAAGGTCGTTGGCGTGTTGCTGCCGGTGCCAATGCCGACAGGAGTGGACCCACTGGGATTGACATCAACAGTAGTGTGCTCTCCTGCTTCGGTAGTTAATTCCGCTCTTACTTTGTGTCCTGCCCCTGGTACACGCCCATCACCACGGATCTCATAGGCCTTGGGAACCTGCAGACTAAGGGACCCTGATGAGCCGATTACCTTGAAGCAGATCAGGCCCTTCTGATCTGGACCGATGTGCTCCGTGGTGTGGACTTCGATTAGGCCAAGTGGACCGCTCGAGGGAATGGCACAGTCGGCGGCCATAATGTGACCATCGCCTGATATCAGCCTAACTCCATACGTGGCAAAGATCTGGTCCGCTCCCGGATAGGCGTAGTCCTCAACTGTTGACAACTGCGCGTCAGGGGTTGCTTGTTGGTTGGCTTGAGCGGCAAGTGCGCCCGTAAGTGCTATCCCTACTACTGCTGATGCGACTGCTAATAAACGTTTGAATCTCTTCATTTTGTCCGATTCTGTTACGTTGAGCTGTGGCTGAAAACGTCTAGTATGCGCGAGGTGCCGAGTTTCCTCTGCTGCTGGACGGTCGATACTATTCATTAGTGTCCTAGCTGGAAGGGATAGCCTCAGCTAGAGATGAGAGCTGGTCGAAAAGAATCGAAACCTCCCCTCGGCTCCATCCAACTCTGATCTGATAGAGTTCATCTGACAGGATTCCCTCATTGACCACGCTAATCGCGGACGCGATCAACTGAGCGTCTTCTCGGGTCAAGGTTAGTATGCATCGCTGATCCACTATTTTGGCGTCCATCTGGTCTCCTGTGTCTTGTCTTCGCCTGACGCGTTTAAGGAGGCTATATTTACCGCGTTCGAAAGTGGTGAGCGGGAAATCAGTCCTCGTCAGGCAGATCTCTAGAGAGGTCGGCGAGGTGGGCGCGAAATTCTAAAATTTCGCCCTCCCTCCAATTAACCTTCTCTCGGTAAGAACTCTTCCATCCGACTACACTTTCGAATGTTATCAGTACTGAAACAAGCATCCCCAACTCATCACTACTAAGACTGATCTCTCCTTGGAGTCCTACAATCTTGCTTTCCATGAAATTCAACTTCCAGACTTGCTGGACGAGCTCGGGACGTACCTGCTCCCAACGGCATCACGCCACTGGGCTTTTGAGAAGTTATACGCATGGATCATCTTGCTATCTCTAATAACCAAAATTTCCTTCTCTGCATCAAAGAAAATAGACGCTGAAGGATTGTTTACGTCCTCGTATTCGAATTTATTTTTGCTTATCTCGGAGAGGTGTTCTGCCAGCTTGAGCTCATCTGTCAAGACGCCGTTCAGGGCGTGGTCCAGTGCTCCCTCATTGTATCGCAGAATATTCCACTCTACACCTTGGAGAATCTCTGGGCCGTACGTATCAAAAATCTTATCCAAATTCTCCTCGGAGGCTGACCAGCAGGGATTTACGCCGGATGCCGTCAGTGTTGAAGATCTCGGTGCTGAGATTTTGAACTCGCACACCCGACGGAGAATTGGGCCAGCTATATCATCAATAGTTTTTCTGGCGAGGTTGGCTTCGAGGGTTTCTGCTTCGACGAGGGTTCCCTCGATCTCCCCGGCTACTCGGACTGCGGCAACTGTTCCTGTCGTGCCGGTCGTGGCGAGGGCGAGCCAAGGGGTGGTTGAACCCGGTGGGGGTGCCGACGAGTTGGCCGCCCCAGTTCTGGTTCACGATCTCCTGACCCGGCGCCCAGGACCAGTGCGGCAGGCTGCCATCGTCGCCGCGGGCGCACACGTGTTGCTGGTTGCGCCAGGTGTAGGCCATCGGGCTGGCCACGTCCTTGGTTTGCTGCGCGATCCAGCCGGCCAGGTCGTCGACGCGGGTTTCGGTGGCGGCGTTGCGCGTGTCGGACACCGCCAGGCAACCGCCCTGAACGGAGGTGTGGTTGATCGCGACAAGTCCCACGCGCCCGTTGGCCTCACGCAGGGCCGGTCCGCCGGTTTGACCGGGCCTGATACGACGACCTCGTCGCCTTGGCGCGGGGATGGATCGAGGCTGGATCCACGGTGTGCACGAAAGAGGGCTGGCGCGTAGCTGATGCCGTTCCCCGTGAATTGAGGGTGAAGTCGGAACGGCAGTCAAGGTGAGACACTTCCTGGCTTTTCCCCGACCCGACCACCATCCACCCGCGCCGGTGGTGGCGGGGCCGGGTGGTCAGGCGCGGGCCGGGGCGGTGGACTCGCGCACCACGAGCTGGGTGTCGATCCGGACGGCCTTGGCGGGTTTGCCGGTGGTGTCGGCGTTGAGCACGAGCTGGCTGGCCGCGGCTCCGGCCCGGTCCAGTGGTACGTGCAGCGCGGTGATGCTGGGTTGGGTGGTGCCCAGCAGGGTGAGGTCGTCGGAGGCGGCCAGGCTGATGTCCTCCGGCACCCGCAGGCCCGCGTTGTGCAGGCCGATCAGCAGGCCGAGCAGGACGTAGCTGCTGTAGGCGATGATCGCGGTGACCGAGGCGCCGTTGGCGATGTGCTCGGCCGCGGCCAGGCCGGCGTCGATGCGCGGCGGCACCGGCCGCAGCACCACGAGTTCCCCGTCGGCCGCGCGCACGGCCTCGGTCGCGGCCAGCCGGCGGCGCTGGTCCATCCAGGACGAGGGTGGGCCACCCAGGTAGGCGATCCGCCGGTGGCCGAGTTCGACCAGGTGGTTGACCAGGTCGCGGACGCCGCCGGGCACGTCCACCAGCACGCCGGGCAGGCCGCGCACGGTCCGGTCGATGGTCACCGTTGGCAGGCGCTGGGCCATGGTGCGCACGGCCGCGTCCGGGCTGACCGGGGCGACCAGGATGAGGCCGTCCACGTGCGAGGCCAGCCGGTCGGCCAGGGCCTGCTCGCTCTCGGCCGAGTGCTCGGACACCGCCAGCACCACGTTGCCGCCGACGGTCTGCAACTCCTCCTGCACACCGGTGAGGATGGGCGGGAAGAACGGGTTGGCCAGGGTGGGCACGATGACCCCGACCAGGCCGGTGTGGCCGGTGGTCAGCGCCCTGGCCGACGCGTTGAGCCGGAACCCCATCTCCTCGGCCGCGGCGAGCACCCGTTCCCTGGTGGCCGCCGCGACCATCTCGGGTCTGCTCAACGCGCGCGAGGCTGTCGCGGTGGACACACCCGCCGCTCGCGCGATGTCCGCTAGCCGAACCATCCGTCCTGCCCGTTCTCGTCGAAATGTCTGGTGAGGCGCGCAGCCGCCACCCGGGGAGGTCCGGCGGTCAGCCTTTCGGAATCGATCTTGCCGGTTCCGTCAAGATTTGACTCCGCTGAGTGGAGAACAGTAGCTTCCCGTGCAACCGGTTGCTGCAACCGGTTGCAGCTCTGATGGCCTGGTCCGCTGTTCCCACATGGTGAGCAGACGGCCAGAGCTGTCCGACCCACCGACAACGACCACAGCGCGCGCGTGGACACCGGCGTTCCGCCCGCGGCTGACTGTCCGGCCACCGCACCACCTGACGAACCGGAAGGAGACGCGCGGTCGATGTCACGCAAAGTGACGGTTGGTCTCCTGCTTGTGCCTGGCCTTGCCCTGCTGGTCTTCGGCTTCCTGTACCCCTTCATCACCACCCTGTTCGCGCCGCCGACGATCGAGGACACCAGTGTGCTCGGTCGGCTGGGCGAGCTGGTCGGCGACAGCTTCGTGCTCACCGTGGCCGCGCGCACGATCCGGGTCGCCGTCGTGGTCACCGTGGTGTGCCTGGTGTTCGGCTTCCCCGTGGCCTACCTGATCTCCCGGGTGCCGGCCCGCTGGCGCGGTCTGCTGCTGGCCATGTCGATCTTCCCGCTGCTGCTCAGCAACGTGGTGCGCACCTACTCCTGGCTGGTCATCCTGGGCCGCAACGGCCTGATCAGCCAGGCGCTGGTGGCGCTGGGCCTGGCCGACGAGCCGGTGCAGCTGCTGTACACCGAACTGGCCCTGGTCATCGGGCTCGCCCAGCTGTTCATGCCGATGATGATCGTCACCAGCTACAGCTCACTGTCCCAAGTGGACTTCCGGCTGGAGGAGGCGGCCCGGGGGCTGGGCGCCAGCGCGGGCCGGGCGTTCCGGCGGGTGGTGCTGCCGCTGGCACTGCCCGGCGTGCTGGTCGGCGCCACCCTGGTGTTCGCTGGCTCGGTCACCGCGTTCACCACGCCGATGTTGTTGGGCGGCACGCAGAACCGCACCCTGGCCACGCTGCTCTACGAGTACGCCAACGTGAAGCTGGACTGGGCCGCGGCCAGCGCGGTGGCGCTGATCATGACGGTGATCGTGCTGGTGGTCAGCGCGGTGACCACCCGACTGTCCGGTAAAGCGAAGGTGGTGTGATGCGCCGCCGTCCCGTGCTCTGGGGTCTTGCCGCGCTGGCCCTGCTGTTCCTGCTCGGCCCCATCCTGCTCATGGTGCCGGTGGCGTTCTCCTCGGGCGACACCATCGAGTTCCCGCCGCCGGGCCTGTCCACCCGGTGGTTCGAGCAGGCCCTGGACTACCAGCCGTTCCTGGACGCGCTGCGCACCAGCCTGCTGGTGGCCGGCGGCGCCACGCTGCTCGCGCTGCTGATCGGGGTTCCGGCGACCCTGGTCATCCAGCGGTACCGGTTCCCCGGCCGCAAGGCGATCGAGACCCTGTTCCTGTCCCCGGTCATCGTGCCGGAGCTGGTGCTGGGCTTCGCCCTGTTCCAGCAGTTGATGGTGACGCTGCGGATCACCGCGCTGGGCGCGCTGCTGATCGGGCACACCGTGCTGCTGCTGCCCTACGCGGTCCGGGTGACCGGCGCGTCGCTGGCCATGTCCGACCCGGCGCTGGAGGAGGCGGCCAGGGGCCTGGGCGCCGGTCCGGTGCGCGCCTTCTTCCGGATCACCCTGCCGGTGATGACCCCGGGCATCGTGGCCGCGTCCGTGCTGTCCCTGCTCACCTCGTTCAACAACGTGCCGCTCTCGCTGCTGCTCACCGGCCCGGGCATGTCCACGCTGCCGGTGGAGATGCTGCGCTACGTCGAGTTCTCCTTCGACCCGGTGGTGGCCGCGGTGAGCACGCTGCTGCTGGGCATCACCGTGGTGGTCGCCCTGGTCACCGAACGACTCGTCGGCTTCAACAAGGTCTTCAGCCAGTAGGCCAGTAGGGAAGAGAACATCATGACGCCAGTGGTGCAGCTAAAGGCGGTGACCCGGGAGTTCGCCGGCACCGCCGCCGTGCGCGAGGTCGACCTGACGGTGACCCGCGGCCAGTTCGTCGCACTGCTGGGCCCCAGTGGCTGCGGCAAGACCACCACCCTGCGGATGATCGCCGGCTACCTCCAGCCCACCAGCGGCACGATCCTGCTGGAGGGCAGGGACGCCACCCGGCTGCCACCGGAACGCCGCAACATCGGCATGGTGTTCCAGTCCTACGCGCTGTTCCCGCACATGACCGTGGCCAAGAACGTCGCGTTCGGACTGCAGATGCGCAAGGTGCCCGCCGCGCAGATCCGCACCCGGGTGCACGAGGCGCTGGACCTGGTCGGGCTGGCGCACCTGGCCGACCGCCGGCCGCAGCAGCTGTCCGGTGGCCAGCAGCAGCGGGTCGCGCTGGCCAGGGCGATCGCCGCGCGCCCCGCCGTGCTGCTGCTGGACGAGCCACTGTCCAACCTGGACGCCCGGCTGCGCGTGCAGATGCGCCAGGAACTGCTGCGCATCCAGCGCGAGACCGGCATCACCGCGATCCTGGTCACCCACGACCAGGAGGAGGCACTCGAACTCGCCGACTCCATGGTCATCCTGGACCGGGGGCGGGTCGTGCAGCAGGGCCACCCGCGCGAGGTGTTCCGCGCCCCTCGGACCCGGTTCGTCGCGGAGTTCCTGGGCTACGAGAACTTCCTCGACCTGCCAGGACGAGGACGGATCACCATCCGGCCGGAGCACGTCGACGTCGTCGAGCACGACGCGGCGCCGCCGGCCGGCGGGGAATCCGTCACCGGCACCGTCGCCGCTGTCCGGTTCCGCGGCACCGACTGTGTGGTCACCGTCGATGTCGGCGGCCAGAACGTTCTCGCCACCACCACCAACGACAGCCTGCGCGCCGGCTCGCCGGTGCGTCTGTTCCTGCCGCTGGACCGGGCGATCAGCCTGACCGGGACCGACTCGGTTCCCGGTGACGGTGGCCAGGGCACCCCATCCCTCCAACACCAGCAGGAGTCTCCAGCGTGAGCAGGTTGTTGCGTGCCGTGCTCGCCGGGGCGGTGCTCGCCGTCTCGGTGACCGCCTGCGCGGGCGAGAGCCCGTCGCAGGACCCCAACAAGCTCGTGGTCAGCACCTTCGGTTTCGGTGCCGACCGGTTCGAAGAGGCCGTGGTCAAGCCGTTCGAACAGCAGACCGGCATGGACGTCGTGGTGGAGAGCGGCAACAACGCCGACCGGCTCACCAAGTTGCAGATCAACAAGAACAACCCCACCGTCGACGTGGTGCTGATCTCCGACCTGTTCGCCGCGATCGGCAAGAAGCAGGGCCTGTTCGAGCAGATCGACTCGGCCGCGATCCCCAACCTGTCCAAGTCCTTCGACTTCGCCTACAGCACCGACGGGTACGGCCCCGCCTACACCTACCAGCTGCTGGGCATGCTCTACCGGACCGACAAGGTGAGCGGGCAGCCCGGCCTGAGCCAGCTGTGGGACGCCAAGTACAAGGGGCAGGTGGCCCTGCCCGCGCTGTCCGCCAGCGCCGGCATCCCGCTGCTGTTCGGCACCGCCGAGCAGTTCGGCTCCGGCCCGCAGGACGTGGACGCCGCCTTCACCAAGCTGACCGAACTCAAGCCGAACGTGCTCAAGTTCTTCAGCAGCAGCACCGAGGTGGTCAGCCTGCTCGACCGGGGCGAGGTCACCATGGCCCCCGCCCTGGACCTGTTCGCGGTCGACCCGGTCAAGGCGGGCAAGCCGCTGGCCTGGGCGCCGATGGACAAGGGCAAGTACGTGGTGACCAACAGCGCCCAGGTGGTCAAGGGCGCGCACAACAAGGCGGGCGCCGAGAAGTTCATCGACTACCTGCTGTCCACCGAGGTGCAGGAGAAGGCCGCCGAGGCGTTCAACGACAAGCCGGTGAACCGCTACGCCAAGGTGCCCGACGCGCTCGCCGCGGTGTCCGGTGAGATCGCCAAGGACCCCACCGCCGCCGGGTACCGCACCCCGGACCTGGACTTCGCCGTCGAGCACAACGACGAGTGGGTGGACCGGTTCGCCCGGGAGGTCTCCGGGTGAGTCCGGCCCGCACCCCGGTGATCATCGACTGTGACCCGGGTATCGACGACGCGATCGCGCTGTTCCTCGCGTTCGCCTCACCGGAGTTGGAGATCGCCGGGATCTGCGCGGTCGCGGGCAACGTGGGCATCAACCGGGCGGCCGACAACGCCGCCCGGCTGGCCCAGCTCATCGGCGTGCCCGAGACCGTGCCGGTGGTGCGCGGCCACGCCGGCCCGGTGGCCAGGGTGCGGCGCCTGCCCGACGAGCCGGTGCACGGCGCGGGTGGCCTCGGCGGCGTCGACCTGCCCGAGGCCACCCGGCCGCCGCACCCCGGGCACGCCGTGGACTGGATGGCCGAGCAGCTGGAGCGCCGGCCAGGCGAGTTCACCCTGATCGCGCTGGGGCCGCTGACCAACGTGGCCGCGCTGCTGCACACCCGCCCGGACCTGCGCGCGGCCGTGCGGGAGATCGTGCTGATGGGCGGGGCCGCGTTCGCGCCGGGCAACGTCACCCCGGCCGCCGAGTTCAACTTCTACGCCGACCCCGAGGCCGCCCGGTACGTGGCCGAGACCGGCGTGCCGCTGCGCATCGTGCCGCTGGACGCCACCCGCAAGGCGTTGACGCCGCTGGAGGACGCGCAGACCCTGGAACGCGACGGCGCTCCGGTCACCTCCGCGGCCGGCCGGATGCTGCGGCACCTGGTGGAGCGCCACTCCGCGCGCAGCGGCGTCGCGGCCTGCGCCGTGCACGACGCGCTCGCCGTGGCCGCGGCCGTCCAACCGGACCTGCTGGAGTGGACCGAGGCCAGCGTGACCGTGGAGTGCACCGGCGAGTTCACCAGGGGAGCGCTGGTGGCCGACGTCCACCAGCGGACCGGGCAGGCCCGCAACGCGCTGGTCGCCACCGGCGTGGACGCGGCGGCCTTCCGCGAACTGCTGCTGTCCCGCCTGCGCCGCTACTCCCGCCAGGACCCGTGACTGAGAGGGCAGGAGACCCCATGTCCATCCCCACTCGCTGTGACCTGCTGATCAGGGGGGCCAGCGTTGTCTCGGTGCACACCGGCGAGATCTGGCCGGCCGACCTGCTGGTGACCGGTGACGTGATCCGCGCGGTCACCTCTCCGGGCGTGGCCGTCGAGGCCGACGAGGTGCTCGACGCCGACGGCCTGCTGGTGGCGCCCGGCTACATCGACGCGCACATGCACATCGAGAGTTCCCTGCTGGCGCCCGCCGAGTTCGCCCGGATCACCCTGCCGCACGGCACCACCACCGTGCTGGCCGACCCGCACGAGATCGTCAACGTCGCCGGCCGCGAGGCCATGGCGTGGATGATCGAGCAGGGCCGGGACTGCGCGCAGACCATGCTGTGGGCGGTGCCCTCCTGCGTGCCCTCGCTGGAGGGGTTCGAGACGGCGGGCAGCCGGCTCACCGCCCAGGACATCGCCGAGATGCTCACCTGGGACGGGGTCAACACGCTCGGCGAGGTGATGGACTACCGGGCCGTGGTCAACGGGGACGAGCGGATGCACGCCATCGTCACCGCGGCCCGCCAGCAGGGCGTCCGGCTGGACGGGCACTGCCCGAACCTGACCGGCGACGACCTCAACGAGTACCTGTGGGCGGGCATCGACTCCGACCACACCAAGAACACACCCGAGATCGCCGTGGAAAAGGCCCGCCTGGGCATGCTGCTGATGCTCCAGGAGAAGTGCCTGACCCCGGAGCTGGTGCGCGCGCTGGGCGAACTGCCGGTGCTGCCGGACTTCTGCCTGGTCACCGACGACCTGGCCGCTGACGCCATCCTGGACCGGGGACACCTGGACCACATCGGGCGGGTGGCCATGGCCGCCGGCCTGAGCCCGCTGGCCGTGCTGCGCGCCCTCACCCTGCACCCGGCGCGGCGCCTGGGCCTGGACGACCGGGGCGTGGTGGCCCCGGGCAAGCGCGCCGACCTGGTGCTGCTGCGCGCCCTGGACGACCTCACCCCGGTGGCGGTGGTCTGCGGCGGCCGGGTGGTGGCCCGCGACGCCCAGCCCCAGCCGGCCGCGGCCACCGCGCTGGCGCACCCCTTCGCCGACACCGTGCACCTGGACCCGCTGACCGAGGACGACCTGCGCTGGCGGGTGGACCTGCCCGACGGCGAGCACGTGTTCCGGGCGCTGCGGGTGAACCCGGTCGACACCTACACCGAACCGGCCGAGGTGGTGCTGCCGGTGCGCGACGGCGTGGTGGACTGGGAGGGCCGCACCGCGGTGCTGGCCGTCTACGAGCGGCACCACCGCAGCGGCAACCGGTCCATGGCCCCGGTGCTGGGCATGGCGCTCGGCCGGGGCGCCGCCGCCACCACCTACGCCCACGACAGCCACAACCTCACCGTGGTCGGCACCGCGGCCGCGGCCATGCGCGCCGCCGCCAACCAGCTGATCGACTCGCAGGGCGGCCTGTGCGTGGTCCGGGACGGCGCGCCCACCACGCACCTGCCGCTGCCCGTGGCCGGCGTGCTCTCCGACCGGCCCGCACCCGAGGTGGCGGCCGCGGCCGGCGCGGTGCGCCAGGCCCTGCACGAGTGGGGCTGGCAGCACCGCAACGTGCTGATGAGCATCTCCACCATGACCCTGCCGGTGTCACCCCAGGTGAAGCTCACCGACCAGGGGCTGGTGCGGGTGGTCGAGCGGCGGTGGGAACCGGCCGTGGTGGGCTGAGCCCGGTAGCCACGACAGCGGGGCGGTCGCCGTCAGCCCGGCGACCGCCAGGCCAGCAACACCCGGTCGATGTCGGCGGCGATCCGGTCCCGCGCCTGCTGCCTGGGCACCCCGGACATCAGCAGGTCGTCGTAGTCGGTGTCCTCGTGGCGCACCGACGCGATCACCGCCAGTTCCACGGCGCGCTCGCCCAGGGCCTGGCCGGCGGCCGAGCGACCCACCCGGCGGCTGCCGCGCTCCCCGGCGTGCCGCGCGATCCGCTCCGCGCGGTCGGTGGGGATGCCGGGGAAGTGCCGCCTGATCTCCTCGGCGAACCTGGCCTGGAACGCCACGTCGGCGTGGGCCCGGCGCTCCCGGTCCCGCTCCCGCCGCCGCTCGCGCACGTCCGCGTCGGCCAGGCACTGCTCCTCGGCCAGCTCCAGCGCGGCCTCCTCGACCAGGATGCCCCTGCGCTCGTAGCGCTTGCGGCCCCTGGCGAACCGGACCACCACCGCGGCCAGCCGGCTCGCCTTCTTGGCCCTGCGGCTGAGTGTGGCGTCCCCGGACGGCAGGAACACCAGGTGGTCCATGTCCACACAGGACAGGCAGCGCGACTGTTCGTCCTCCACCACCAGGAACTCGCCGGTGTCACCACAGTCCACACAGGACCAGTCGCCGGTCGCCCACACCACCACCAGGTCCGGCGGCTGGCTCTGCCTGCGCAGCAACCGGTCCCGCCCGGCCTGGCTGAGCCCGGGCGAGAGCCAGTGGGTGCGCCAGGCGCGCTCGACGGCCTCGGCGCCGGCGGCGGTGAACCGCAGCGGCCGGCGGTCCCGGGTGGCCGCCACGTACGGGGTCTCGGTCGGCTCCAGGTGCCGCGCGCGGGCCCAGTGGTGGAAGTGCTCCAGCGCGAGGGCCAGCTTGTCCGGGGACACCGCGGCGGCGCTCTCCAGGTGCTCGACGCGCCCCTGCTGCCACTGCTCGACCACCCGGCCCGGCAGCCAGCCCAGGCTCGCCACCAGCGCCACCGGGGACACGAACTTGCTCCTGGCCAGCTGGGCCTCGGCCGCCGCGACCACCCGACGCTCCAGTTTGGACTGTTCGCCCGCCAACTCCACTCCTCGTTCCCGCACCGGGTTGGGTGCGGGAACGAGGGTAGCCAAGCGCCGCGCCGCTACCGCGCGAGCAGGTCGCGCAGTGCCTTGACCACCTCGGCCGGGTCCTCCTCGGCCATGAAGTGCCCGCAGCTCACCGTGCGGTGGTCCAGGTCGGGCGCCCAGGCCCGCCAGCGCGCGGCCGCGTCGAAGCCGAGCGCGGCGCCCCAGTCCTGCTGCAGCACGGTCACCGGCATCCGCAGCTGGTTGCCGGCCTGCCGGTCGGCCTGGTCGTCTGCCACGTCGATGCCGGCCGAGGCCCGGTAGTCGGCGACGATCGAGGGGATGGCCGCGCGCGCGGCCGCCAGGTAGGCCGCGCGCACGTCCGGCGGGATCGCGCCCGGGTCGGTGGCCCAGATGTCGAGGAAGTGGCCGAAGAACTCCTCGGGCGCGCCGCTGATCAGCGTCTCCGGCAGCCCGGGCGGCTGGGCCATCAGGTAGAGGTGGAAGCCGACGGCGGCGGAGACCCCGTGCATCACGTCCCACATGTCCAGGGTGGGCAGCACGTCCAGCGAGGCCAGGTGGGTGACGGCGGTGGGGTGGTCCAGCCCGGCGCGGATGGCCACCAGCGCGCCGCGGTCGTGGCCGGCCAGGGCGAAGCGGTCGTGGCCGAGGGCGCGGGCCAGCGCCACGACGTCCGCGGCCATGGTGCGCTTGGCGTAGGTCCGCCCGTCGGTGTCGGCCGGCTTGTCGCTGTCGCCGTAGCCGCGCAGGTCCGGGCAGATGACCGTGTGGTCGGCGGCCAGGTCGGCGGCGACGTGCCGCCACATCAGGTGGGTCTGCGGGAAGCCGTGCAGCAGCACGACGGGGCTGCCCGAGCCGCCCACCGCCACGTTGAGCGCCACCCCGTCGGCGACGGTGACGCGGCGCTGGGTGAATCCGGTGATCTTCGGTGTCATGGTGCCCTCTCGCGGGTGGTTCGTCCGGTGCGGGAACCACCCTGCCGGCGGCCGATCAGCGGCCGGTCAGCGTGCCGTCAGCACCGGCTCCGGCACGGGGAGCACGGGTTAGATTGGACCCCGGTGGTGCGTTTCGCTGTGCTGGGCCCACTCATGGCCGAGAACGAGCACGGGCCGGTCGACCTGCGGGGCCCTCGGCACCGGGCCGTGCTGGCCCGGCTGCTGGTGGCCGGGGGCCGGGTGGTGCCGGTCACCCGGCTCATCGACGACCTCTGGGACGACGACCCGCCACCCGGCGCGCTCGGCGCCGTGCAGACCTTCGTCGGCGCGCTGCGCAAGGCCCTGGAGCCGGACCGGCCGCCCCGCACCCCGTCCCGGCTGCTGGTCACCGCGGCCCCCGGCTACGCGCTGCGGGCCGACCCCGAGGCGGTGGACGCCTGGCGCTTCGAGGCGGCGGTCGCCACCTCCGCGCAGCTGCTCGCCTCGGGGCAGACCGAGCGGGCACACGCCCTGCTGGACGAGGCCCTGGGCGGGTGGCGGGGACCGGCGTACGCGGAGTTCGCCGAGCTGGACTGGGCACGCGGAACCGCCGCGCGACTGGACGAGTTGCGGCTGCTGGCGGTGGAACGCCGGGCCGAGGCGGCGGTGGCCCTGGGGCGGGCCGCCGAATCCGTCGCCGACCTGCGGGCCCACGTCACCGCGCACCCGCTGCGCGAGGACGGCTGGTGGCTGCTGGCGTTGGCGCTCTACCGGACCGGCCGGCAGGGCGACGCGCTGGCCACGCTCCGCCAGGCGCGCGACACGCTGCGCGCCGAACTCGGCCTGGACCCGGGCCCGCGCCTGCGCCAACTGGAGTCCGACATCCTCGCCCAGGCCCCGCACCTGGCCCCCCAGCCGACCGCGCCCCCACCCGGCCCGACCCCGCCCGGCCCGGCCCCGGTCGATCCGGCCCCGGTCGACCGGCACCCGACGGTCGAGCACCCGCCGTTCGTCGGGCGAACCGCGGAACTGGCCGACCTGGAGCGCGCCGCGGCGGCCGTGACGCGCACCGGCCACCCGCGCCTGGCGCTGGTCTCCGGCGCGGCCGGCGCCGGCAAGACCGCGCTGGCCAGCACCCTGCTCGCCCGGCTGCGCGCCGGTGGCTGGACCACCGCGTGGGGCAGCAGCCCGGAACTGCCCGGCGCGCCGTCGGCGTGGCCGTGGACCCAGGTGCGCGCCAGCCTCGACCCCGCCGCCGCCGCGGACGCCGACGCCGACGCGGACGCGGACACCGTTTCGCCCGGTGACCCGGTGGCCGCCCGGTTCCAGCGGCAGCGCGCGGCCAGCGCCCTGCTCGCCGCGGTCTCCGCCACGGCCCCGGTCCTGCTGGTCTTCGACGACCTGCACTGGGCGGACGAGGAGACCCTCGCCCTGCTCACCGCGCTGGCCACCGACCGCGACGCCGGGCCGGTGCTGGTCGTCGGCACCTACCGGGCCACCGAGATCTCCACCGGACTGGCCGAGGCACTGGGCCGGGCCGCCCGCGCCGAACCGACCCGCGTCTACCTGGGCGGCCTGACCGAGCCCCAGGTGCGGCAGATGGTCACCGCCCTCACCAGCCGGGTGCCCGCGCCGGGGGAGTCCCGGGTGATCCACGCGCGCAGCGCGGGCAACCCGTTCTTCGTCCGCGAACTCACCCGGCTGTGGGAGACCGAGGGCGACGCGGCCCTGCACCGCGTGCCGGCCGGTGTGCGGGACGTGATCCGGCACCGCCTGGCCGGGCTCACCGGGACCGCGCGCACCCACCTGCGCCAGGCCGCGGTCCTCGGCCAGCAGGTCGACCTCGACGTGCTGGTCCCGCTGGCCGGCGACGAGGACGCGGTGCTGGACTCGGTGGAGTCCGCCCTGCTCACGGGCTTCCTGGTGGAGCAGGACGCCGACCGGCTGCGCTTCGCCCACGCCCTGGTGCAGGAGACGCTGTACGCGGACACCAGCCAGGCCCGTCGGGCCCGCTGGCACGCCTCGGCCGCGGCGATCATCGCCGAGACCCGGCCCGACGACGTGGCCGCGATCGCCCACCACCTGCTCCGGGCCGGCCACCGGGCCAGCGCGGCCCGGACCGCCCACTACACCCGCGCCGCGGCCGAACAGGCCGAGCGGCACGTCGCCCCGCACGAGGCGGCCCGGCTGTGGCGGGAGACGGTCGCCGCACTGGACCGGGCCGGCAGCACCGACACCAGGGCCCGCCTGACCGCGGTGATGGGCATGGTCCGGGCCCTGGCGGTCACCGGCGACCTGCACCAGGCCCGCGGCCACCGCGCCGAGGCCGTCACCTCGGCCGAGGCACTGGGCGACCCGGTGCTCACCGCCCAGGTGATCGGCGCGTTCGACGTGCCCGCGATCTGGACGACCAACGACGACGAGAACCTGTCCGCCCGCCTGGTCGAGGCCGCCGAACGCACCCTGGCCAGGCTGCCGGCCGAGCACGAGACCGACCGCGCCCGGCTGCTCAGCACCATCGCGGTGGAGCGCCGCGCCGACGCCGGACCACGCGGCGCCGAGGCGGCCAGGCAGGCCGAGGCGATCGCCCGCGCCCGGCGCGACCCCGCCCTGCTCGCGCACGCGCTCAACGCCCGCTACCTGCAGACCTTCCACCGCGCCGGGCTGGCCCCGGAGCGCGCCCGGATCGGCGCGGAACTGCTCGACCTGGCCGGGCGGCACCGCGCTCTGGTGACCTCCGAGGTGCTCGGGCACCTGATCCTCATCCAGTCGCACGCCGCGCTGGCCGACCTCGCCGCCGCCGACCGGCACGCCGCCGAGGCCGACCGGCTCGCCGAGCGCCACGAACTCCCGCTCGTCGGCGTGTTCACCGACTGGTACGCCGCGCTCCGGCTGGCGATCACCGGACGGCGGGACGAGGCGCGCGCCGCCTACCGGGCGGCCGGCGCCCGGCTCGCCGGCAGCGGCATGCCCGGCATGGAGCGCGGCGTCCTCCCGCTCGCCCTGCTCAGCCTCACCGCCCCCGACGTGCCGGCCGAGTTGGTCGACGCCGACTGGGGTCCGCACGAGCCGTGGGCCCGGCCGCTGGTGCTGCTCGCCCAGGGCCGGCGCGAGCAGGCGTTCGCCGCTGCCCGGCTCATCCCGGACGCGCCACGCGACCTGCTCTTCGAGGCGCGGACCTGCCTGCACGCCATGATCGCGGTCCAGGCGGGGGACCGGCCGGCCGTGGAACGCCTCTACGACCGCCTGCTGCCCGCGGCCGACGAACTCGCCGGCGCCGGCAGCGGCCTGCTCACCCTCGGCCCCACCGCACGGCACCTCGGCCACCTGGCCGCCGCCCTCGGCCGGCACGACCGCGCCGAGGAGCACCACCGGCAGGCCCAGGCGATCGCCGACCGCGTGGGGGCGTCCCGCGGGATGGCTGGCGGCGAGTAGCCGGCGGACGTCGCAGGCCGTCCCGGGCATCACTCACCGGCCCGCCGCTCGTGCTGTTCGACCGGCCCGGGCGGCGGGCGGCGGGGTGCATCACCCGACGGCGGTGCCCTCCAACTCGACCATCAGAGCGGGGATCGCCAGGCGGGTCACCCCGAGCAACGTGCTGGCCGGTGCCACTCCGGCGGCGCCCAACCGCGACGCCAGCACGCCGTAGTGCTGGAACAGCAGATCGACGTCGGTGGTGTAGACGTTGAGCCGGACGAGGTTCGCGAGGGACATGCCGGCCTCGCCGAGCACGGCCTCCAGGTTGTCCAGGCTCAGCGCCAACTGCGCCGCCATGTCACCGTGGTGCTGGGGCGCACCGTCGGCGCTCATCGCGGTCTGCCCGGCGCAGTACAGGGTCCGGGTGTGCCCGGAGACGAGTTCGCCCTGGTCGTACCCCAGCTCCACCGACCACGTCCACGGGTTGACCGTCGTTCGTTCCACTGCCACACCAACTCCATTTCGACTCATCGGGAGTACGCACGTCGAGCGGTTCGGTAGCCGCCCGTCTCCGACGTCGTGGAGGCAGCCTCGCAACGAATCACGACATCCTGTGTCGTGTATTCCCGGTAGGTTCTTCGCATGCGCGCCGACCGGTTGGTCTCGCTGGTGCTGCTGCTGCGCCAGCGCGGTCGGCTGTCCGCGGCCGCGCTGGCCCGCGAACTGGAGGTGTCCACCCGCACCGTGCTGCGCGACATCGAGGCGCTGTCCGCGGCCGGTGTCCCGGTCTACGCCGAACGCGGCCGGAACGGCGGTTTCGCGCTGTTGCCGGGTTTCCGGACCGAACTCACCGGGCTGAACCACGACGAGGCGCTCGCCCTGCTGGTCGCCGGATCGCGGCGCGGCACGCAGGTGTTCGGCCTCGGTTCGGCGCTCGCGTCGGCCATGCTCAAGGTGGTTGACGCGCTACCCGCGAGCTGTCGGGACACCGCGGCCGGCGTGGCCGAGCGACTGCTCGTCGACCCGGAGACCGACCTGCTCGCCCGCCGACTGGTCACCGAGGAGGTGCCCGACAGCATCGTGGCCGAGATCCGGCGCGCGGTGGTCGCCGGACACAAGCTGCGCATCCACTACGCGGCCTCGGGCCAGCCACCACGATGGCGCACGGTGGACCCGATCGGCCTGGTCACCGCGCGCGGCCAGGGCTACCTGCTGGCCATGAGGTCGGGCGCGGACCGCACCTACCGGCTGTCCCGGGTGTTGGCCGCCGAGCAACTCGACGAACCCGCGCAGCGTCCCGACCGGGTCGATCTGGACCGGGTCTGGCAGGACCGCAGCACGCGGTTCCGGACCGGCGGCGACCAGGTCACCGTGCTGGCGCGGGTGAACCCGGCGCGCCGGGCGGACCTGCTGGGCACCGCGCTGGCCGTCCGCGCCGAAGAAACCGGTCCGGACGGCTGGCTGCGGCTGGAGGTGGCCTTCCAGGACGCACGGCACGCCGAGTGGGCGCTGTGGCAGCTCGCCACGGACGCGGAAGCCCTGGCCCCGCGGTGGCTGCGCACCCGCCTGCGCGACCGCGCCACCGCGATCGCCACCCGCTACGCGACGCCGTCCTGAGCGCGGTCGCCGACCGGCGGCGGTCAGTCGGTGAGCGTCAGCGGGGTGGGGCCCAACCGGCCGGCGAGCAGGTCGTCGAGCAGGGCGGGCAGTGTCGCGGGCAGCAGCTTGTCGCGGCAGCGGCGCAGCTCGTCCAGTGACCACCAGCGGCGTTCGACCAGCCCGGCCTTCTCGTTGGCGGTGGGCCTGAGCGGGACCCGCGGCGCGGTGTCCGGGACGCGACCGAGGAACACGTGGTCGACGCGGTGGTGGTCACGGCCCTGGTAGCGGAAGCGGGACTCGCGCACCCACAGCTTCAGGCCGAGGGTGCCGAGCACGATCCCGGTCTCCTCGGCGACCTCACGGCGGGCGGCGGTGCGCAGGTCCTCGCCCTCGTCCAGGCCGCCGCCGGGCAGTTCCCACCAGTGGTGACCGGGGTCGGCGGGGTCCAGCGCGTGGATGAGCAGCACGCGGTCGGCGGGGTCGAGCAGGAGGACGCGGGCGCCGGTTCGGGGGGTGGCGCTGCTGGTCTGGGTGGACATTCCGCGGCTGGTCCTCGGGGTCGGCGGACAGGCAGGTGGTTTGGCAGCCGACCCCGATCCAGCCGTGGGGTTCAGGACCCGCGGGGTTCAGAACAGGGTGGGCTCCGACTCGGCAGACGCAGCCGCCGTGGTGGGGTCCGACGTTAGCAGCGCGCCGGTGGCGGTCAGCACCAGGCGCACGGCGAGTCCCGAGTGATCGGTGAGCGGGGGACCATCCGCCGCTGGTTCCCGTGTCTCGTGGACGTACTCACACGCGGTGAGCATCTCAGCCAGCGAACGGGAGCCGTGGGCGTGGTCGTAGCGGTAGCCCAGGTCCGTCTGGCGCGCCCAACTGTGTTCGACCCGATCGGGGTGCAGGTGTCGGAACAGGTCAACCAGGCCGTGCTGGTCGGTCAGGTTGGTGTAGAAGGCGTACTCGAAGGGCGCGAACTGACCCCGATGCGTGGGCTTATGGCTTGGTTCGAGCACGTTGAGGTCGCCGAGCAGCAACAGCGGCGCCTCGCTGGCCGTGGCGTCCAGGGCTTGGCAGAAGCGCCGGATCCAGGTCTTCTTGCGCTCGGTCTTGTCCGCGGTAGCGTCTCGAGACGGTACGTAGGCGCCGGCGATCCGCAGCGGCCCGTCGGTGGTGTCGACCACGACCCCGGTCGCGCGGGCGGGCAGGTAGTCCAGCGCCGTACCGAGCGGGTCCGGGGTCGTGCTCAGTTTGCTGATGATCATCACGCCGAGTTCGCCGGGCGCGTGGTACGGGAAAGTCACCGCGTACCCGGCGGCGGTGAACGCCCCGGCGAGGAACTGGCTGCCTGCGGTGGCCTTCGTTTCGGTGAGCACCAGCACCTCCTCGGGCCGGTCGGCTAGCCAGCGGAGTTGTCGATGGGCGCGGTCGAGGGAGGGGGCGCCGATGTTGACGGTGATCAGGCTCAAAGACATGCCGTGCTCTTCTCGTTCAGGACGTGGTGGAGACGGGATACGATCGCGGTGGCGATCGTGTCGGGTGAGTTGGCGGTGGCATCCAGTGAGGCGACCGGCCAGCCTCGGTTGTGTAGCTCGACCACGGCCTGGGCGTAAAGGGCGGTCTCCCTCTCGCTGCTGTCCTCGGCGCGCTCGAACCGGCTGTGTCCGCCGCGTGCCCGCAGGCGGGCGTCGATGATCTCGGGGGCGCCGGTGAGGATGAACGACAGGTCGGGTCGGTAGACGCCGTGGTTGAGGTGCCACACCGCCTCGGCGGACAGGCCATCGAGACCTTGCAACACCAGTGAGGATGCGAGGTAGCGGTCGCACACCACCAACGTGCCCTCGCGCAGTGCGGGCAGTATCTCGGTTGCGAGTTGGTGGTGGCGGTCGGCGGCGCAGAGACAAGCCAGGGCCATGCCGTGGTAGGTGTCCGTGCTGTGCCGGGCCAGCTCGCCCAGCGGTGCGCGAGAAGGCTGGGTCGTCGCATGCACCGGTACCCCGGTCGCTTTCAGGGTCTCGGCGACTAGGAGTGCGGCAGTGGACTTCCCCACTCCACCAGGACCATCCAGAGTGATCAGCACGCCCGGCAGGCGCCGGGGTTCGTCCACCACGAAGCCGGTCACGCGGGCATCAGCGGCAGGAGCCGACGTCCTTCAGCGAGGGTGTCGGTCGTGATCGGGCACTGCTCGGTGTCGACGTCGCCGATCCGGCCGCCGGCGGCGACTACGGCGGCCGGGCAGCCCTTGCCGCAGCCGGTGCTCACCGAGCACGCCGTGCAGGTGCTGTTGTCACCCATCCGGTAGTGGTTGTGGAAGCGGTAGTCGTCCAGACGGCGGGCGATATCCGGGTCGGTGAAGATGTTGCCGACGATGAACTCGGTGTCGGCGTGCTGGGCGGCCGGGGTGCGGGCGGCGAACACCAGGTACGGGCACACGGTGACCTCGCCGGGGGTGAACACGTAGATGATCGTCCCGGCCTCGCATCCGGCCAGAGGCCGGCCGTCCGTGTTGGGAAAGCGGATGTGCGCGATGTCGAGGTCTGGGCCGGCGAACGGCGCGGTCAGTTCGAAGATTTCCCGCATGTGCGCGCTCGGCTTCGCCAGCTTGGCCTGCGACCTGACCCCGCGGCCCATGCTGCCCAGCGGATTGAGCAGCACGTAGCGGGCACCGTTGGCGCGGGCGAAGGCACACAGCCGGGTGTACTCGTCGTTCTGTGCCAGCGTGTTCGGAGTGCACAGTAGTCCTTGCAGAATTCCGGCCGCGCCGAGCTTTTCCACGGTGGCCACGGTGACAGCGAAGCTGGCTCGGTCGCCGCGGAACTTGCCGTGTGAGTCGGCGGCGAACCCGTCCAAAGACACGTTGCAGTGCACGCCCAACTCAGCCAGTTCGCGGATCTGGGCCTCGTTCAAGACGGTGGCGTTGGTGCAGATCCCGACGTCCATCCCAGTGGCGCGAAACGCCCGCGTGATGGCCAGAAAGTCGGGGTGAATCGTTGGTTCTCCGCCGGTGAGCGTGACCCGCCGAACGCGGCACGCGGCCAGGCGTGGGATCACCTTGTCGATTACCTCGGTCAGCGGCATCTGCTTGCCGATCCGCGTTGCGGACACGAAGCAGTGGGCACAGCGCAGATTGCAGTCCTCGTTGATCTGGACCAGCGCTTTGCGGAATGGCTGCTCGACAGTGGTGCGGAAGTAACAGGACTGGGCCACCTCATCGGTGGCGATGCTGAGAGCGGTCACCAGCGGAACCTCCGCTTTCCCAGGCGCCGTCGTCGGGCGCCAACGTGGGCTGGCCCGGTCGGGCTGACTCACTGAAATGTTCGGCCGGACATCACGCTGCCTTGAGATGTTCGTGCGATCATTTCTGGGACATCTCGGTGGGAAGTGCGATCAATGACAGCCCAACTGTTCGAGCGGACAATTCGCGCATCTGAGGGTGCGCATGATGGTGCTGTGGAGCGAACGAGGAGGCGTGGTGCCAGAGACCGGAGACGATGGCGAGGCTGCGGAGGTTCTGACAACACTGCTGGGTTGTCCGCCTGAGATGCTCGATGTCAGCCTGGATCAACTGCGCACCCTGGTCGTAGTGCACGTCACGGGTACCGCACAGCGGGCCGCTCGGGCGCTAGGGCGAGAGCAGTCCAGCGTGCAGAAGCAGCTCGACAACCTCAACAAAACCGCGACCCGGTTGGTGGGCGAGGCACTGGTGGTCAAGCAGGGCCGAGGTAAGGACTTCCTATTTACCCCGACCGGGGAGGAGGTCGTAGCCCTGGCGCGGCAGACCCTGCTGTCGTGGACCGACGGCCTGCATCGCAGCCGGCGTCGGGTCGGGTCCACCGTCACCTTCGGCACCACCGAGTTCACCGTGCAGTTCCTCGGCGCGGTCTGGCCCATGCTGCGCGAGGACTTCGAGCGTCGCGGCGTGCACCTCAACATCGAACATGTCCGCACCCGCGACCTGTGGCGCAAGCTCGACGGGAAAAAGGTAGACCTGGTGTGTGGCAGCTTCGCCGCCGAACACAGCCGGCGCCCCGTGCTGGACTATGACTTCCTGGAATGGCACCGCGAACGCGTCGCCCTGCTGACCAACCTCGCCCCACGCGAACTTCCTGGCACCCCGGTCACCGCTGACCGGTTGCCCGGCCTGCCGCTGCTCGCGCCGACCGCCGGCCTGCTCGCCCAGTTTCTCAGTCGCTGGTATGGCCCCGACTACCGTGGGGTGCTGCACGTCATCGCCGACATCGACTCCCTCAACTACGGGCTCAACCTGCTCACCACGCAGCTGTTGCACGGCTGCCTACTCACCACCGAACGCGTTGCCGACGCCGCCCTCGATGGCCGCCTGCCCGGCCAGGGCCTGCGCAAGATCGACCTCGCCGACGACTACCAACCTCGTCTGGAGATTGTCACCGGCATCTTCGCGCGCAAGGGTGAGCGTGACCGCTACGCCCCTGACCACCCGCTAAACCTGTTGTGGAATGCCTTCGCTGATGCGACACCCACCCGCACTGTCCCCGGCGTTCTGCCTGGGTGACGCGCGAAAGGCCCGTGCGGTTGCCACGTCTCGGCGCTGGCCTAGAACACCGCGCCCACGTCCCTGGTGAGCACGTCGTCCATGGCGCGCTCGGCCAGTGCGGCGATCGTCCACGCGGGATTGCACGCGCCGGTCGAGCCGGGCAGCAGCGAACCGTCCACAACGTACAGTCCGGGGTGGTCGTGCACGCGGCCCCGGTCGTCGCACACCGCGCCGATCACGGCCCCGCCGAGCGGGTGGAAGGTGACCGGGTCCAGCCCGGAGTAGTCGATCAGCCCGGCCGGGGCGGCCGCGGCCAGGCCGAGCAGGCCGCCGAGTGGCCCGAGCACCGAGGAGCCACCGGGCAGCCTGGCCAGTGCCTGGGCCAGTCCGCCCGCGGCGAGGTCGAGCAGCCCGGTCAGTTCCGCGCCGATCACGCCGACCGGCCCGCCCGTCCGGCTGACCAGCTGGCGCAGCACCGCGCGCACGCCCTGCTGGGCGGCCCGGTCGCTGCCGGCCGGCCAGTGCAGCGTGACCCGGTCGGTGACCGGGGAGTACTCGAACCGGCCGCGCGGCTCGGCCAGACCGAAGCCGGGCACGGCCATGGCGTGCGCGTCGATCGGGAACGGCGCCGGGCCGTGCTGGATGACCACCGGGCCGTCCGGGGTGTTCCAGTCCACAACGGCCACGCAGATGGGGCCGCCCTGGTGGGCGCCGGTCGGTTCGGGCACCAACGCGCGGAAGTAGATCTGGTCGCCGTTGTTGCCCCAGTGCCGGCCGACGTCCTCGGGCAGCCCGGGCAGCGCACCGGTGTCGCGGGCGCGCACCAACAGCCGGGTGGTGCCCATCGAGCCCGCGGCCAGGAACACCGCGTCCGCGGTGAGTTCGCGGTGCAGCAGCACCTCGCCGTCCTCGTTGATCTGGTCGCAGCGCACCACGTAACGCCCCTGGCCGTCCCGGCCGAGGCCGGTGACCACGTGCAGCGGCCGCACCTCCACCCGGCCGCTGGCCTCGGCCCAGGCCAGGTAGTTGCGGTCCACCGAGGGGCGGGCGCCGCCGTTGAGCCCGTTGAGGTACTCGCCGACCGACGCCGCCGGCCTGGCCCTGCCCTGCAACTCCGCGCGCACCAGGTTCCAGTCGACCGCCACGGTCAGCCGCTGCGTGGGCAGCCCGGCCCGGGCGGCCTGGTCCAGGAACAGCCGCGACGACCAGTAGCGCTCGTGCGCGAGCACGTCGTCGGGAATGGTGCCGATGCCGATCCGGCCCGCCACCCGGGGGTAGTGCACCCGGTCCAGCTCGTCGAAGTCCACCGAGGCCGGCACCACCCTGGTGAACACCTCGCGCGGCGGCCGGATCATCACGCCGCCGTAGACCAGCGACCCGCCACCCACCCCGGCCCCGCAGATCACGCTGATGTTGTGGCCGACCACCTTCTCGAACAACCCGACGTAGGGCCGGTAGAGCACGGGCGGCTGGCCCGGGTACACCGGGTGGGGGGTGAGCCAGGACGAGCGCCGGTCGGGACGCAGCACGGGCGGGAAGGTGTCCCCGTCCGGGGTGACCGGCCAGCGCCGACCCCGTTCCAGCACCACGGCCGGTACCCCGGCCTCGGCGAGCCGGAACGCCGTGACCGCACCGCCGAAACCGGTGCCGACCACCACCGCCCGGTGCCGCTCGCGCACGGTGTCCACTGTGGATCGTCCGGTCGCGGCAGCGGTCGCGGGAGCGGCCGTGCCCACCGCCGCCGCCGCTGCCGTTGCCGTGCCGAGAAACCCGCGTCGACTGATCAGCGTCGCCATGTCGCTCTCCCCGCCCCAGGAGTCGAAGGCCGGTGACCACCACACCCTGCGCGCACGGTGATCACTCGTGTTCGGATCGTCACTGCTTCGGAAGGTACTCGGGTGGGCCGGGGTTTTCGACCCGAGCGGGGCCGGCCGGCTGGACTCGCTGTTCGCGCAGGCTGTCCCTACGGTGGCGGAGTGGAGATGTACCACCTGCGCTACTTCGTGACCGTGGCCGAGGAGCTGAACTTCTCCCAGGCGGCCCGCAAACTGCACATGGCCGCCTCTCCGCTCAGCCAGCGCATCAAGAACCTCGAACACGAACTCGGCCAGCAGTTGTTCCGGCGCAGCACCCACCGGGTGGAGCTGACCGAGGCGGGCGCGGCGCTGCTGCCGATCGCCCGGGACGTGCTCGAACGGTTCAACGCGATTCCGTGGCGGCTGCGCGAGGCGGTCGGGCCGCAGCGGCGCACGGTGCTGGTGGGGGTGCCGGCCGCACTGCACCCGGACCTGCGGGCCCGGTTGCAGGAGCTGGAGGAGCGCTGCCGGGACAGCTACGACCTGAAGCGGTGGCCGGGCACCACCGGTGACCTGGTGACCGAGGTGCACGACGGGCGGCTGGGGCTGGCGCTGGTGCGCCTGCCGGTGGCCGACCCGGCGCTGCACGTCGCCGAGGTGCTGACCGAGCCGCTGGGCGCGGTGCTGCCCGCCGGCCAGTTCGCCGGCCGCGCGTCGGTGCGCCTGGCGGACCTGGCCGACATGGCCTACGTGCCCGGGCCGGGCGACAGCCTGCCCGCCTCGTTCGACAAGATCGACACCGAATTGCGCGAGGCCGGTGTCCGGAAACGGGTGAAAATGCCCAGGACCGATTACGCGGGCGTCGCCGAAATGGTGTCCAGCGGGTTGGGATTCTCCATCTCCATGCTTGATCCGGAAAGTCCGATACACCGGTACAGCCTGGGTGACATCGTTGTTCTTCCCTTTGACGACTTTGCTCCGCAGCTGGTCACCGGCTTGATCTGGCGGCGCGACCGGGCCAGGGAGGGCGCTGAGCTGCACCGGCTCATCGAGCAGGCGAGTGCGGTGTTCGGGATCGAGTCGGACATTTCGCCGGTGTGACCGCCGTGGTCATACCGGTGTTCGTCAACTGATCATTCCTCTTCCCCGTATTCGCTCCTACCGTCGAATTGGAAGCGAGAACGAATGCGAGGAGCAGTGATGAGCGGTCCACTCGACGGTGTCCGGATCATCGACCTGTCCACGGTGGTGATGGGGCCGTACGCGGCGCAGATCCTCGGCGACCTCGGGGCGGACGTGATCCGGATCGAGGCCCCGGGCGACTCGGCGCGGGTCGGCACCTACCGCACCACGCCGGGGATGACCGCGCTGGCCATGGCGGTCAACCGCAACAAGCGCAGCGTGGCGTTGAACCTCAAGGACGAGCACCAGCGCGAGCAGGCGCTCCGGCTCATCGACACGGCCGACGCGCTGATCACCAACATGCGGCCGGCCGCGCTGGCCCGGCTGGGGCTGACCCACGCCGACCTCGCCGAGCGCAACCCCCGGCTGGTCTACGCGCACGCCCAGGGCTTCCGCAGCGACTCGGACCGGGCCGGCAACGCCGCCTACGACGAGACCGTCCAGGCCGCGTCCGGCCTGGTGGACCTGGCCAACCGGGCCATCGGCAAGCCGGTGTACCTGCCCACGATCCTCGGCGACAAGGTCTCCGCGCTGACCATCGTCTACACGGTGCTCGCCGCGCTGCTGCACCAGCGCGCCACCGGCCAGGGCCAGCTCGTCGAGATCCCGATGACCGACACGCTGATCGCGTTCAACCTGGTGGAACACCTGGCCGGGCACACCTTCGAGCCGCCGACCGGGCCCACCGGGTTCACCCTGTCCATGGCCAGGGGACACCGGGCGGTGCCCACCAAGGACGGGCTGGCCTGTGTCATCCCCTACAACCCGCAGAACTTCCGGGACTTCTTCGCCGCGGCCGGCCGGCCCGACCTGGCCGAGGACCCCAGGGTCAACGGGGAGTTCATCGACACCGCCAGGGACGCCGAGGCGCTGCAGGAGCTGATCGAGCAGTGCTCGCCGAACCTGACCACCGAGGAGTGGGCCGAGGTGTGCGCCAAGCACAGCATCCCGATGGCGCCGGTGCTGGAACTCGACCACGCGGACGAGGACCCCTACGTGCGGCAGGGCGGCCTGATCAGGCTGGTCGAGCACCCGACCGAGGGCCCGGTCCGAACCGTGGGCATCCCCTACCGGTTCTCCGCCACCCCGGCCTCGATCCGCGGCCTGGCGGCCGTGCCCGGCCAGCACACCGACGAGGTGCTGCGCGAACTCGACGAGGAGAACCAGTCATGAGCAACGAGGTGCGGACCGAGGTGTTCGGTCCGGCATTGCTGATCACCATCGACCGCCCGCAGGCCCGCAACGCGGTCAACGCGGCGGTCGCCGAGGGACTGGCCGAGGCGACCGACCGGCTGGACCAGGACCCGGCGCTGCGCGTGGGCGTGCTGACCGGAGCCGGTGGCACGTTCAGCGCGGGCATGGACCTCAAGGCCGCGCTGGCCGGCGAGTCGCCGAACGTGCCCGGCCGGGGCTTCGCCGGCCTGGTCGAGGCCCGGGTCACCAAGCCGCTGGTCGCCGCCGTCGAGGGGTGGGCGCTGGGCGGCGGCTTCGAGCTGGCCCTGGCCTGCGACCTGATCGTGGCCGCCGACGACGCCCGGTTCGGCCTGCCCGAGGTCAAGCGCGGCCTGATCGCCGGTGGGGGCGGGGTGATCCGGCTGCCCAAGCGGATTCCCCACCACCTCGCGATGGAACTGCTGCTCACCGGGGAACCGGTGACCGCGGTGCGGGCCGCGGAACTCGGCCTGGTCAACCGGGTCGCCGCGCCCGGGGAGGCGGTGAGCCTGGCGCTGCGACTGGCCGACCAGCTCGCGGTCAACGCGCCGCTGGCGCTGGCCGCGGTGAAGCGGGTGGTCCACGCCAGCGACGGCGTGCCCGAGGCGGAGGCGTTCGCCGCGCAGGCCGGGGAACTGACCCGGCTGATGGGTTCCGCCGACGTGCGCGAGGGCATGCAGGCCTTTGCCGAGCGCCGCGACCCGGTCTGGAGGGGCGAATGAGAGCCGACCAGATCGCCCACCGGTTGAGCACCCCGCTGACCAGCCCGGCCTACCCGCCGGTGGTGCCGAGGTTCACCGACCGCGAGTACCTGAACATCGTCTACCGCACCGACGCGGACGCGCTGCGCGCGGTGGTGCCCGAGCCGCTGGAGATCGACGAGCCGCTGGTGCGCTTCGAGGTCATGCGGATGGGTGATGTCACCGGGTACGGCCCGTACACCGAGTGCGGCCAGGCGATCCCGGTGCGCCTCGGCGACCAGCACGGCGAGTACCTGCACGCGATGTACCTGGACAACTTCCCGGCCACCGCGTCCGGCCGGGAGATCAGCGCCTACCCGAAGACCGTGGGCGCGCCCCGGCTCTACGTCGACCACGGGGTGCTGGTCGGCACGCTGGACTACGGCACGCTGCGGGTGGCCACCGCCACCATGGGCTACAAGCACCACGAGTTTGACCTCGCCGAGGCCAGGGCACAGATCAGCGTGCCCACCTTCATGCTCAAGATCGTGCCCGGCTACGACGGCACCCCGCGCGTGGCCGAGCTGGTGCGCACCGAGATCACCGACGTGGTGGTGAAGCAGGCGTGGACCGGGCCGGCCCGGCTGCAGCTGTTCGAGCACGCGCTGGCGCCCCTGGCCGACCTGCCGGTGCGCGAGGTCGTGTCGGCCAGCCACATCCTCACCGATCTCACCCTCGCGCCGGTCACCCCGGTGCACGACTACCTGGAGGAGGCGCGATGAGCGAGCAGGCCACCCCCGCGGCGGGCACCTCTGCGCCGATCACCCCCGCGCCGGTCACCCCCGCGCCGGTCACCACCGCGGCGGTCATCGGCGCCGGCACGATCGGGCTGTCCTGGACGGCCCTGTTCGCCGGGCACGGCCTGACCGTGCGCGTCAGCGACCCCCGGCCGGATCTGGCCGAGGCCGTGGACACCGCGCTGCGCACCTTCGCCCCGCACCTGGGGCTGGACGCCGCCGAACTCGCCGGCCGGGTGCACCTGGCCGGCGACGCGGCCGAGGCCGTGGCCGACGCCGACGTGGTGCAGGAGAACGGGCCGGAGAACCTGGACGTCAAGCGCGCGCTGTTCGCCACCCTGGTCGGGGCGGCCCCGGCGCACGCGCTGCTGCTGAGTTCGTCGTCGGCGATCCCGGCCACGGCGTTCGCCCGCGACCTCGACGACGCCAGCCGAGTCCTGATCGGACACCCGTTCAACCCACCGCACCTGCTGCCCCTGGTCGAGGTGGTGCCGGGCGAGCGGACCGGGGCCGACGCGGTGCGCCGCGCGGTGGCGTTCTACCGGTCGCTGGGCCGCACCCCGGTGGTGGAGCACAAGGAGATGCCGGGCTTCGTCGGCAACCGGCTGCAGCACGCGCTCCAGCGGGAGGCGATGTACCTGGTGCAACAGGGCGTGGTCGACCCGGCCGAGCTGGACGCGATCGTGGTGAACTCGCTGGGCCTGCGCTGGGCGACGGTCGGCCCGTTCCTCGGCGCGCACCTGGGCGGCGGGCCCGGTGGGTACCGGCACATCGCCACCCGGATCGGCCCGTCCATGGCCCAGATCTCGCTGGGCGAGCCGGACACCAGCCCGCAGGCCGCCGAGCGGGTCATCACCGCGGTGGAACAGGCCTACGGCGGGGCCAGTTACGCCGACCTGACCGCGGACCGCGACCGCAAACAGCGCGCCGTGCTGTCCGCTCTGCACGATTCCGCCCAGCACGATTCCGCCCAGCACGATTTTGGGCTGCACGAAGGAGACCAGTCATGACCCAGCCGGACAACCTGCTCACCGCCGACTTCTACGGCTACGAGGCGCTGCTGTCCGAGGAGGAGCGCAAGCTGCTGCTCAAGGCCCGCGACTTCATGCGCACCGAGGTCAAGCCACTGGTCAACGAGTACTGGGCCAGGGGTGAGTTCCCGCGTGAGCTGATCGGCAAGTTCCGCGAGCTGGGCCTGGCTGGCGTGGCCTACGAGGGGTACGGCGACCCGCTGCCGGCCGCCAGCCACCTGCTGACCGGCATGCTGGCCATGGAGTACACCCGCACCGACCCGTCGGTGGCCACCTTCTACGGTGTCCACAACGGACTGGCCATGTACAGCGTCTACTCCGGCGGCGACCAGGAGCAGCGGGACCGCTGGCTGCCGGCGATGGCCGCGATGGACAAGATCGGCGCGTTCGCCATGACCGAGCCGCTGGGCGGGTCCGATGTGGCCGGTGGCATGCGCACCACGGCCGAGCGCGGCGCGGACGGCACCTGGGTGCTCAACGGCGCCAAGAAGTGGATCGGCAACGCCACCTTCGCCGACCTGGTCGTGGTGTGGGCCAGGGACGTGGCCGACAACCACGTCAAGGGATTCGTGGTGGAGCGGGGCACCCCGGGCTTCGAGCCGGTCAAGATCGAGAACAAGGTGGCGTTCCGCATCGTGGAGAACGCCGAGATCACCCTGACCGACGTGCGCGTGCCCGAGGCCAACCGGCTGCAGAACATCAACTCGTTCCGGGACGTGGCCGGAATCCTGCGCGCCACCCGGGGCGGCGTGGCCTGGCAGGCGCTGGGCGTGATGATCGGCGCCTACGAGGCGGCGCTGGCCTACGCCAAGGAGCGCAAGCAGTTCGGCCGCCCCATCGCCAAGTTCCAGCTGGTGCAGGACCTGTTGGTGCGCAGCCTGGGCAACATCACCGCGTGCTGGGGCATGCTGGTGCAGCTGGCCCGGTTGCAGGACAACGGGATCTTCCGCGACGAGCACTCCTCGCTGGCCAAGGCGTTCGTCACCTCGCGGATGCGCGAGGTGGTGGCGTGGAGCCGGGAGATCTTCGGCGGCAACGGGATCGTGCTCGACCACGACGTGGCGCGGTTCTTCGTGGACGCCGAGGCCATCTACTCGTTCGAGGGCACCCGCGAGATGAACACCCTCATCGTGGGCAAGTCCATCACGGGCGAGAGCGCCTTCGTCTGATCTGGACAGTCCGTTGTGGACACACTGGATCTGGCGCCCCCTTCCCGCCGGAACACCCGGGAAGGGGGCGCCTGCCCAACGGCCGGTGCGCGCCTCACGCGCCGGCGTCGTACCGGGTCCGGGTGTCCAGCAGCCAGCTCAGGTCGGTGCCGGTGGCGATCTCGGCCGGCTCCTGGCCGCGGCGGAACAGCCGGGCGCCCGCGGCCGTCCCACCCAGGGTGAGGGTGTCCTCGGCGCGCACCAGCCAGGTGCCCTCGCGCATGCCCAGCACCGGGCCGTCGTTCTCCTCCAGGAACTGCACCAGCCGTTCCTCGCGCGTCTCGCCCATGTGCGTGCTGTCCGGCAGCGGGTCGAGGTAGTGCGGGTTGATCTGGAAGGGCACCAGGCCGACCGCGTCCAGCGACGGCGGCTGCACGATCGGCATGTCGTTGGTGGTCCGCACGGTGGGGCAGGCCACGTTCGTGCCGGCGCTCGATCCGATGTAGACGGTTCCGGCCCGCACCGCGGCGTTGATCGCGGTCACCAGCCCGGTGGCGTGCAACCGCTTGAGCAGGCGGAAGGTGTTGCCGCCGCCGACGAACACCGCCTGCGCCGAGTCGAGCAGGGCGAGCGGGTCGCCCTGGTGCGCGCCGAGCACCTCGACGCCCAGCGGCGCCAGCGCCTCGGCGACCTTGCGGGTGTAGTCGTCGTGGTCGGCCAGCGCGAACGGGACGAACACCAGCCGGCGCACGCCGGACAGGGTGTCGCGCAGCACGTCCGTGGCGTGTTCGAGGTAGCCCCGCCCGGGAGCGGTGGAGTTGGACAGCAGCAGCAGGCGCATCGCAACGGGCCTTTCGCGGTCGTGCACGGCGGTTGGCTGTGCGGGGTCGGGCGGGGAGCAGGTTAACGTCCGCGCGCGGCCGGCCGGGGGCGCGGCGCGAGCACCCTGGTCAGTTCCAGTGCCTCGTCCCGCAGCAGGTCCACCAGCTCGGCGTGACGGTCCCGGGGGATCGCGTGCGCGCACAGGGTGAGGGTGGCCACCGGCTGGTGGCGGATCAGCAGCGGCACGGCCAGCGCGGCCGTGTCCGCGTCGTACTCGCCCTCGGAGTAGGCGTAGCCGGTGGCGCGGGTCACCCGGAACAGCCGGTCCAGCCGGTCCGCGTCCACCGGGGTGGTGTCGGAGAAGCGCGCCATCGGCCGGTCCTGGAACAGGGTGTGCCGCGCCCCGTCCGGCAGCATGGCGAAGTAGGCGCGCGAGGTGGCGCCGGCGTGCGCCGGGTACAGCTCGCCCACGAGCGAGTAGTGCCGCAGCGGGCCGTCCGCACCGTCCACTGTCTCCACACAGCGCATGTGCGTCCCGTCGGGCACGGCCAGTAGCGCGGTGTACCCGGTCTGCTGCGCCAGCCGGGTCAGCGCCGGTCGGGCCAGGGTGGCCAGGCCGCCCTTGCGCTCCCACAGCCAGGCCAGGTGCCACACGGACGGCCCCAGCCGGTAACGGCGGGTGACCGGTTGGGACACCAGGAAACCCCGGTGCGCCAGGGCGGCCAGCAGCCGGTGCGCCACCGACTTGTCCCAGCCGAACTCCTCGGCCAGCTCGGTCACGCCCCATTCCGTGCGATGCTCGTCAAAGGAGAGCAGGACTTCCAGGGCGCGGTCGACGCTCTGCAGTGGACCGGGACCGGCCGCGTCACGTCGGCCGCGCCGGCCTGCCTCCTGGTGCCCGGTGCTCATGACGGGCAGTTTACGGCTTCTCGCTATCAGAGAATTCGTTGTGGACTGCGAGATGCCGGACAACCCTGTCCCACCAACAACCCCAGGTCCCACCAACAACCACCCGAGGCCCACCACGCGGAGGAAGCGCCTTGCTCAAGCACGTTCTCGATGTTGTCGAGCTGCTGGACTCGCCGAACACCAGCGGCGCCGTGCTCGCCGAGCACCTGAAGTCGTTCGCGGGCGCGGACGGCGCGGAGATCACCGTGGAGACGGTGACCGGTGAGCAGGGCCACACCGACTTCGTCACCGTGGTGGTTGCGGGCAGCGCGGGCAAGCGGTCCGGCGGCAGCGCCCCGACCCTGGGCGTGATCGGCCGGCTCGGTGGTGTCGGCGCGCGGCCCGAACTGGTCGGCTACGTGTCCGATGGGGACGGTGCGGCGGCCGCCCTGGCCGTCGCCGCCAAGCTGCTGGACATGCACGCCAAGGGCGACGTGCTGCCCGGTGACGTGATTGTGTCCACCCACGTGTGCGGCTGGGCCCCCACCCAGCCGCACCACCCGGTGCCGTTCATGAACTCGCCGGTGGACATGCGCACCATGAACGAGCACGAGGTCAGCGACGAGATGGACGTGGTGCTGTCCATCGACACCACCAAGGGCAACCGGGTGATCAACCACCGCGGCATCGCGCTCTCACCCACGGTCAAGCAGGGGTGGATCCTGAAGGTCAGCGACGACCTGATCGACGTGGTGGAGACGGTGACCGGGGAGCACGCCCGCACCTACCCGATCACCATGCAGGACATCACCCCGTACGGCAACGGCGTGCAGCACATCAACTCCATCCTGCAGCCGGCGGTGGCCACGTCCGCGCCGGTGGTCGGGCTGGCCATCACCGCCCAGACCGCGGTGGCCGGCTGCGCCACCGGCGCCAGCCACGAGGTGGACATCGCGCTGGCCGCGCGCGTCGCCGTGGAGACGGCCAAGCGACTGGGCGCGGGCAGCCTGCGCTTCCACGACGCCGACGAGTTCGACCGGCTGGTGTCGCTGTACGGGTCGATGACCCAGTTGCAGTCGGCGCCGGAAACCGCCTGATCCCCAGCCGGCCGGGCGGCGGCGACCGCTGACCGCGCCAGCGCCGACACCGCGACACCCGGCAGCCCGACCACCCGGTTCGGGCCGCACCCCTGGAGAGAGTCATGAGTTCCAAGACGGTGGCGAACGCCGTGGGCCAGGGCCCGTCGGACGCGCACCCCAAGGCGTTCGATCCGATCACCCTGGTGCTCACCGCGGTGCTCTCGGTGCTCGGTGCGGTGATCGGGCTGAACCTGGTGACCACGCTGGGCATCTCACCGAACACGTCGGTGATCGGCGCGCTGGTGGCCATGCTGGTCGGCCGGATCTCCTTCGCCGGCCTGTCCAGGATGCGCTCGCGGCACCGGCAGAACCTGGTGCAGTCGGCCGTGTCCGGTGCCACCTTCGCCGCGGCCAACTCGCTGCTCACCCCGATCGCCGTGCCGTTCGCGCTGGGCCGGCCGGAACTGGTGGGGCCGATGCTGCTCGGCGCCACCATCGGGCTGGCCGTGGACGGCTGGGTGCTCTACCGGGTGTTCGACTCCAGGCTGCTGCCGGCCGGCAACGCCTGGCCGCCCGGGGTGGCCGCGGCCGAGACGATCAAGGCCGGGGACAGCGGCGGCCGACGCGCGCTCATCCTGGGCGTCGGCGGTCTGGTGGGCCTGGTGGGCACCCTGCTCAAGCTGCCGATGAGCGCGGCGGGCGTGGCCCTGATCGGCAACATGTGGGCGCTGCTGATGTTCGGGGTGGGCCTGCTCGTCGCCCAGTACGCGCCCACCCTGTTCCACGTGTCACTGTCCACTCTGTACATCCCGCACGGGGTGATGATCGGCGCGGGCGTGGTGGCACTGGGGCAGGCCGTCGTGGTGCTCGCCGGCTGGGGCCGGCGCCGCCAGCAGCGGGCCGCGCGGGTCCGTGACCGTGCGGCCGAGCGTCCTGTCGCGACGGTGGACGACGAGGAGCACACGGTCGACGACCACCGGATGCGCCGCGGCCTCGTTGAGGGCCTGGTGCTGTTCGTGGCCGGCGCGGTCGTGCTGGCGGTGGTCGGCGGGGTCACCGCGCAGATGTCGCCGATCGCCCTGGTCGGCTGGGTGCTGCTGGCCGGGATCGCCGCCCTGGTGCACCAGTTGATCGTCGGCCTGGCCGCCATGCACTCCGGCTGGTTCCCGGCGTTCGCGGTGACCCTGATCTTCCTGATCCTCGGTCTGGTGCTGGGCATCCCCACCGTGCCGCTGGCCCTGCTGGTCGGCTACGCCGCGTCCACCGGACCGGCCTTCGCCGACATGGGCTACGACTTCAAGGCGGGCTGGCTGCTGCGCAGGGACGCCCGGCCGTGGCGCCCCTTCGAGAACGCCGGCCGCCAGCAGCAGTACCTGGCGCAGCTGGTGGGCTTCGCGGTCGCGCTGGTCACCGTCATCCTGACCTGGCGGTCGTTCTTCGGTCAGGGTCTGGTGCCGCCGGTCGCCAAGGTGTACGCCAGCACGATCGTGGCCGGCATCAGCGATCCGTCGGTGCTGGGCAACCTGCTGCTGTGGGCGGTCCCCGGCGCGCTGATCCAGCTGCTCGGCGGTCCGGCGCGGCAGATGGGCGTGCTGCTGGCCACCGGCCTGCTGGTGGCCACCCCGCAGGCGTGCTGGGCGGTGCTTGGCGCCCTGCTGGTCCGCGCCGGCTACGGCTGGTGGCGCCGGCGCTCGGGTGGCCGCACGGCGGGCGAGGACGCGGACACCGATCTCGCCCTGGTCGGCGCCGGCCTGATCGCCGGCGGCTCGGTCGCCGACACCAGTCAGATCCTGCGCGCGAAGTGAGCTGAGGAGGAGGCGTCGATGACCACGCGTCGACCCGTGCTGGGCCTGGTCACCATCGGCCAGGCGCCGCGCGACGACCTGACCCCGGACGTGGTGCCGCTGCTGGCCGGGATCGACCTGGTGCAGCACGGCGCGCTGGACCCGCTGGGCGACCGGCCCACCCCGGACGACCTGGCCGCGCTGGCGCCCGAGCCCGACGAGGCACCGCTGACCTCGCGGCTGCGCGGTGGCGGCGCGGTGGTGCTGGGCCACCGCGCCCTGCTGCCGCTGCTCGCCGACGCGGTCGATCGGTCCGAACAGGACGGTGCCACCGCCACCCTGCTGCTGTGCACCGGCCACTTCGCCGGCCTGCGCGCCAGCCGTCCGCTGCTGGAGGCGGAGAGCCTGGTGCAGCAGGGCGTGCGCGCGCTCGCCGGTGACCGGCCGGTGGGCGTGGTGTGCCCGCTGCCCGACCAGGCCGACGACGTGCGCGCCCGCTGGCAGCACGTGCTGCCCGGCGCGGTGTCCACATCGGTCGCCAGCCCCTACACCGACGGCGCGGACGTGCTCGCGCACGCCGCCACCCAACTCGCCTCGGCCGGCGCGCACCTGCTGGTGCTGGACTGCGTCGGCTACACCGAGCGGATGCGCGCGGTGGCCGCCGAGGCCGCGGGCCGGCCGGTGCTGCTGGCCCGCGCCCTCGCCGTCCGGCTCGCCGCCGAGTTCGCCGTGGCCGGCGCGGGGGTGCGCCGGGTCGGGGTGTGACAGGTCAGGGGTGTGACAGGTCAGGGGTGTGCCGGGGCGGGGCCGACCGGTTCGTCACCGCGGATGGTGATCCGGTGCATGACCCGGCGGTGGTCGCCGTAGTCGTCCACGGCGTAGTGCGCGGTGCTGCGGTTGTCCCAGACCACCACATCACCCTCGTGCCACCGGTGCCGGATGCTGTGCTCCGGTTTGCCGATGGCGGCGAAGAAGACGTCCAGCAGCGCGCGACTCTCCACATCGGACAGACCGATCAGCCGGGTGGTGAACCCGGGGTTGACGAACAGGCTCCTGCGGCCGGTCTCCGGGTGCACCCGCACCACCGGGTGGGTGACCGGCTCCAGGGAGCGGACGGTGGTGCCCTCCCAGGTGTTGCCCTCGCCGTTGCGCCGCTGTTCCAGGTACTCCTGGAAGTCCCGGCGGCCGTCGTGCTCGGCGTGCAGCTGGTCGGCCAGCCGGCGCAGCGGCTCGGACAGCGTCAGGTAGGCCGCCTCCAGGTTGGTCCAGCAGGTGTCGCCGCCCACCGCCGGCAGTGACACGGCTCGCAGCACCGACCCCAGGGGCGGGCGCTTCATGAAGGTCACGTCGGTGTGCCACACCGGGGCCTTGCCACCGTCGGTGCTGTCCAGCACGTAGATCTCCGGGTGGGCGGCGTCCAGGCCGGGCACCACGGGGTGGGACGCGGTGAGTTCGCCGAGCGCGCGGCCGAAGGCGATCTGGCTCTCCGGGGTGAGCCGCTGGCGCGGGAAGATCACCACCTTGTGTTCGAGCAGCGCGGACCTGATGTCCGCGACCAGCGCGGGGGACAGGTCGGCCGCGAGGTCGACGTGGTGGGCTGTGGCGCCGATGCTGGTGGTCAGCGGTTCGAACACCGGGTGGGTGTGTACCGCGAGGGTCATGGCTGGTTTCCCTTCGTTCAGCGGGCCGTGGCGCGCACCGCGGCGGCCACCTCACCGTGCAGTGCCGCGAAGTCGGCGCTGCCGCGCAACTCGTCGGCGGTCACCCCGGTGCGGGGCAGGGGGATCTCCAGGTCGAGGACGACGCGCCCGGGCCGGTCGCTGAGCACCACGACCCGGTTGGCCAGGAAGACCGCCTCGGCCACGCTGTGCGTGACGAAGACCGCCGCCTGGCCGCTGCGCCGGGTCAGCGCCCGGATGTCCTCCTGGAGGCGTTCCCTGGTCAGCGCGTCCAGCGCGGCGAACGGCTCGTCCAGCAGCAGCAGCGCGGGTGCGGTGGCCAGCGCCCTGGCGATGGCCACCCGCTGCTGTTGACCACCGGAGACCTCCCACACCCGGCGCCGCCCCAGCTCCCCGAGACCGACCAGGGCCAGCAGCTGCGCGGTGCGCCGGGGGCGCTCGGCCGCGGGCACGCCGGCCCAGCGCAGGGCGACCGCGATGTTCTGGCGCACCGTGTGCCACGGGAACAGCCGGGGTTGCTGGAAGACCACGCCGACACCGCGTCCGGGCACCGGTGGCCGGCCCGCCAGCCGGACCGTGCCGGAACTGGGTTGGTCGAACCCGGCGACCAGGCGCAGCAGCGTGCTCTTGCCCGAACCAGACGGACCGACAACGGCCACGAACTCGCCGGGGTCGACGCGCAGGTCCAGCGGCCCCAGCGCGGTGACCGCGCGCGCCGCGCGACCGTAGCGCCTGGTCACCCCGCTGATGGCCAGCAACGGCCCGCCGTCCCCGAGCGCGGCGGGCGGGCCGGCTGGTGCGGCGGTGGTGGCGGGTTCAGGAGCCATCGGAGACCTCCGGGACGCGCAGTGCCGCGCGGAAGGTGGCCAGCTCCGGCACGGAGTCGACCTTCTTCTGCTGGAACAGGAACTCGGCGGTGTCCCGCAGCCGGTCCGCCAGCGCGCCCGGCGCGGCGGTGCTGCCGAAGTAGTCGGCGCCGCGCTGCTGGTCCAGGTCGAGGTAGATGTTCTGGTCGAGCTGGGCGAGCGCGTCCGCGCCGCTGATCCCGAGTTGCCGGTGCACCGCCTCGGCGACCACGGCCGGGTCGCGCCCGATCTGGGTGATGGCGTCGTTGGTCGCGGTCAGCCACGCGTCGACGACGTCCGGGTGGCTGGCGATGAAGTCGTTGTGGGCCACGGCGAAGGTCATCGTGGGTTTGCCGGCCTCGGCCAGCCGGGCGCTGTCGATGAGCGTGGTGCCGTCGCGTCGCAGGGTGGACAGGGTCGGGGTCCACACGTACGCGCCGTCGATGTCACCGCGCTGCCAGGCGGCGAGGATGTTCTGCGGTTCCAGGTCGACCAGCGTGACCCCGCCGGGGTCCACCCCGGCCTGGTCGAGCGCGGCGAGCAGGCTGTAGTGGGCGGTGGAGCTGAACGGGGTGGCGATCTTGTGCCCGGTCAGCTCGGCGAGCGCGGTGATGCCGCTGCCGGCGCGGACGACCAGCGCCTCACTGCTCCCGATCACGTTCAACAGCTCGATGACCTGGTACGGGATGCCCAGCGGCGGGCAGATGGCCTGGGCCGTGGGGCTGCTGCCGATCACCGCGATGTCCAGCGCGCCGCTCAGGAAGGCGGTGTTGATGCTGGCGCCGGAGTCGAAGGCGGTCCAGGTGACGGTGTGGCCGGGCAGGGCTCGCTCCAGCGTGCCCTGGTCCTTGACCAGCAGGGTGCTGTCCGCGAAGTTCTGGAAGGCGATGCGCACCGACGTGGTGGACGGTGGTGTGCCTGAGCCGCCGACGCCGCAGGCGGCCAGCGCCGACGCGGACGCGATTCCGCCGAACAGCGTGAGCGCGTCCCGTCGGCTGATTCTGGAGGAGGTGGGCACCGCGTTCCTTTCCGGTTCGTCCTGCTACTGGTCGGGATTTGGCGCGGCGGCGGAATTCAGGCCCGTCCCCGCCACGGGGAAAGCAACCGCCGCACGGCGACGATCAGGGCGTCGATGACCAGTCCGGTGATTCCGATGACGAACAAACCGAGCAGCACCACGGCCGTCTGGTTGTAGCGCTGCGCGTTCAACACCATTCCGCCGATTCCGTCCGCCCCGTTCACCGTTTCGGCCGCCACCACCGAGCTGTAGGCGACGCCGACGGCGAGCCGGACGCCGGTGAGGATCTCGGGTGCGGCGGCGGGCAGCACGACCGACCCGAGCACGTGCCGCCGCCGGGCGCCCAGTGCCCTGGCCGCCTCGACGTACTGGCGGTTCACCCCGCTGACCGCGGCGGCCGTGGCCACGGCCACGGGCGGGAACGCGGCGAGCATCAGCAGGTAGACCTTGGGTTCCTCGTCGATGCCGAACCAGATGACCAGCAGGCTCAGGTACGCCAGCGGGGGCAGCGCCCGCAGGAAGGTGACCAGTGGGGCGACCACCACCCGGACCACCGGGACCAGGCCCATGACCAGCCCGAGCAGGACGCCGATGACGATGCCGTAGCCCGATCCGTACGCCACCCGGCGCAGGCTCACCGCGAGCCGCTGCCACAGCGTGGCTCCGGCGTAGCCGCCCTGGCCGTTGTGCGGGTCGGTGGTGACCAGCAACTGCTCCCACACCCGGGTGGGCGGTGGGACGATCTGTTCCGGCCAGATACGTGCCAGCGCGAGCAATTGCCAGACCGCCAGCAGGGCGAGCACCGCGACCAATCCCAGCAACGGCCCGCCGAACACGCCCGACCAGTGCCGGTAATCGCGGCGGGTGCGTTTTTCGCGCGACCAGCCACGGGCCGGTGCTGCCTCGTCCAACGCGTTTTTCGTGAACTGTGCGGACATACCGGGACTCCGTGTTCGCCGACGGACGCGAATGGCTGGGGAGTGGCGGTCGGGGGAAAGCTGTTTTCTCGCCGACAATCTACGGATGGACCGAATTGCCATCGAGGTGGTCCGGATCGTGGGAACACCGAGCCGGTTCCGCGCCGGGGTCGGCGGGCCCGGCGACAGCCGGTGAGCTGGGCGGCTGTTGCGGATCCCGCAGTCCACATGTTGAGATGACGGGTCTGGTACAGCCGGATCTTGCCTAGGGTGAGCGCGTTTCCGTCCCGTCGACAGCAGGTGACCGTTGTCCGAAACCGCATTACCGCAGCCCAGCGCCCTGGCTGCGCAGAACCGCTCGGTCCCTGCCGCCATCTGGCGGATGCTGCGCACCGACCGGTGGGCGCTGGCCGGAGCGCTCACCATCGCGCTGCTCGGGCTGCTCGCCGTGGGCGCGGACGTGCTGACCGCCATCGAGGGACAGGACCCCTTCAGCTACCACACCGACGCGCTGGACCCGGCGACCGGCGGACCGGCCGGTGTGCTCGGCGGGATCAGCGGCACGCACTGGTTCGGGGTGGAACCGCTGACCGGACGCGACCTGTTCGCCATCGTGGCCCACGGCGCCCGCACCTCGTTCCTGATCGGACTGGCGGCCACCGCGGTGTCGGTGCTGCTCGGCGTGCTGCTCGGGGTCAGCGCCGGCTACCTCGGCGGGTGGTACGACCGCCTGGTCACCTGGACCGCCGACGTGCTGCTGGGCTTTCCCTACCTGGTCTTCATGATCGCGCTGGGCGTGGTGGTGCCGGCGAGCGTGCCGCGCCCGCTGCTGCTGATCGTGGTGATCGGCCTGTTCGGCTGGCCGACGCACGCGCGGATCGTGCGCGCCCAGACGCTCAGCCTCAAGGAGCGCAAGTTCGTGTCCGCCGCGCGCGCGTTCGGCGCCGGCCCGTGGCACGTGTTCACCGTGGAGCTGCTGCCCAACCTGTGGGCGCCGATCACGGTCATGGCCACGCTGTCCATCCCCGGCAAGATCGGGGTGGAGGCGGCCCTGTCCTTCCTGGGCGTCGGCATCCCACCGCCCACCCCGAGCTGGGGCCGCACCATCAGCGACGCCATCGACTGGGTGCGCTCCGACCCGATGTACCTGATCCTGCCCGGCGCCGCGCTGTTCCTCGCCACCTGGGCGTTCAACGTCCTCGGCGACGGGCTGCGCGACGCGCTCGACCCCAGGACGGGGGTGCGTGGCTAGTGCGCGCGCTGCGCTTCGTCGGCATCCGGCTCGTCGGCATGCTGGTGGTCCTGCTCATCGTGGTGTTCTGCACCTACGTGGTGTTCTACCTGGTGCCCACCGACCCGGCCCAGCAGTCCTGCGGCCGGCCGTGCACCCCGCAGAACCTGGCCATCGCCAGGGAGTTCATGGGCTTCGACGTGCCGTGGTGGCAGCAGTTCCTCACCTTCCTCGGCGGCATCGTGGCCGGACGCACGTTCGGCAGCGGCGCCACGGCCATCCACTGCCCGGCCCCGTGCTTCGGCTACTCCTTCCAGCAGAACGCCACCGTGCTCGACCTCATCGGTGAGCGGATCCCGGTCACCTTCTCGCTGGCCCTCGGCGCCGCGCTGCTCTGGCTGGTCATCGGCGTGGCCACCGGCGTGCTGGCCGCGCTGCGGCGCGGCCGCCCACTGGACCGGGCGCTGATGGTCGCCTCGGTCGCCGGTGTGTCCGCGCCGACCTACCTCGTCGGCCTGCTGGGCATCCTGGTGTTCGGGTTCACCCTGGACATGGTCCCGGTCAACGGGTACGTGCCGTTGACCGAGAGCCCGGTGGACTGGGCGTGGCACCTGGTGCTGCCCTGGCTGGTGCTCGCCTTCGTGCACGCGGCCACCTACCTGCGGCTCACCCGCAGCCAGATGCTGGACGCGCTCGGCGAGGACTACATCCGCACCGCGAGGGCCAAGGGGCTGCGGGAGTCCACAGTGGTCGGCAAGCACGCCCTGCGCAACGCGCTGCTGCCGGTGGTCACCCTGTTCGGCATCGAACTGGGTTCGCTGCTGGGCGGTGTGGTGATCACCGAGCGGGTGTTCGGCATGCCCGGGCTGGGCGGCCTGCTCATCGACGCGGTGCACCAGCACGACCTGCCCCTGCTCCTGGGCTGCACGTTGTTCTCCGCCTTCATCGTCGTCCTGGCCAACGTGGTGGTCGACCTCTGCTACGGCGTGCTCGACCCGAGGGCCCGACTCACCTGATCCAGCAGAAACCCAGGCAGCAGAAAGAGAAGCGCATGCGCAGAAGGAACCTCCTCCGGGGCCTGGCCCTGGTCACCGCCGCCGCGAGCGCGGTCGCGCTCGCCGGCTGCAACGCCAACGCGCGCAACACGGCGAGCACCCAGACCCAGACGGCGACCACCGGCGGGACGCTCTACATCCTCAGCGACGCGGCCACGCAGAACTACGACCCGGCCAAGAGCGCCAACCTCGCCACCACCTCGCTGGCCCTGGTGCACCGCCGGCTCACCGCGTGGAACGTGGCGCCGGGCCAGCCGGCCGCGGTCGTGCCCGACCTGACCACCGACACCGGCAAACCCAGCGACGACGGCCGCACCTGGACCTACACCCTGCGCGAGGGCCTGAAGTTCAGCGACGGCACCCCGATCCGGTCCCAGGACGTCAAGTGGGGCGTGGAGCGCTCGTTCGCGCCGGCCTTCACCGGCGGCGGTCTCGGCTACCACAAGACCCTGCTGGTCGGCGGCGCCGACTACCGGGGGCCCTTCGAGGGGCAGCGCCTGGCCTCCATCGAGACCCCGGACGAGCGCACCCTCGTCTTCCACCTGGCCCGCCCCTACGGTGACTGGCCGTGGATCGTGAGCACCCCGGCGTTCGCGCCGGTGCCCGAGGGCAAGGGCGCCGAGGCCGACTACAGCGAGCACCCGGTGGCGTCCGGCCCCTACCAGCTGGCCGAGTACCAGAAGGGCGTGCGGGCCAAGCTGACCCGCAACCCCAACTGGGACAAGAACACCGACTCGGTCAGGTCCGCGCTGCCGGACGAGGTGGTGTTCCAGCTCGGCCAGGACACCACGGTGATCTCGCAGCGGCTGGTCGCCGACTCCGGTGACGACCGGTTCGCCTTCGGCGCGTCCTTCGTCTCCCCGGCCCAGCTGGCCCAGTTGCAGAACAACGCCTCCGCCAAGCAGCGCGTGGTCACCTCCAAGTCCGGTGCCCTGGCCTACCTGGCGCTGAACACCCAGAAGGGCCCGCTCGCCGATCCCAAGGTGCGCCAGGCGTTCCAGTACGCCGTGGACAAGAGCGCGTACCAGATCGCCAGCGCGGGCAGCGCCCAGCTCGCCGGCGACATCGCCACCACCCTGATCACCGAGGGCATCCCCGGGCGCGAGCAGTACGACCTGTACCCGACCCAGCCCACCGGTGACCCGGACAGGGCCAAGCAGCTGCTCGCCGAGGCCGGCTACCCCAACGGCCTGGACAACCTGGACTTCGTGGTCGCCAACACCAACAACCTCCCGGAGAAGGCGCAGGCCGTGCAGGCGTCCCTGGCCAGGGCCGGGATCAAGACCAACATCCGGTCGATCGACCGCGACGCCTACGACGCCGAGGTGACCGGCAACCAGGTCAACTACGACCTGACGCTCAGCTCGTGGCAGCCGGACTTCCCCAGCGCCAACGCCAACCTCCAGCCGCTGTTCGCCTCCTCGGAGATCGGCAACGGCGGGTACAACCTGTCCCGGTACCGCAACCCCGAGGTCGACCAGCTCATCGAGCGGGCACAGAGCACGGTGGACCCGACCGAGGCCGGGCGGCAGTGGGCCGAGATCGACAAGAAGATCCAGCAGGACTCGCCCGTGGTGCCGCTGATCTACACCCGCAACTCGTTCCTGCACGGCTCCAAGGTGGCCAACTTCTTCATCGCGGACTTCCCGGCCTACCCGAACTACCTGCAAATCGGGGTCACCCCGTGAGCAGTCCACGGTTGTCGGTGGAGAACCTCTCCGTGGAGTTCTCCACCGACGGCGCCTGGCACCCGGCGGTCCGCCAGGTCAGCTACCAGCTGGACGCCGGGCAGGTGCTGGCCGTGGTGGGGGAGTCCGGTTCGGGCAAGACCGTCACCGCCCTGTCCCTGCTGGGCCTGCTGCCGGCCACCGCGCGGGTGACCGGTCGCGCGCTGCTGGACGGCACCGACCTGCTCGGACTGGACGCGGCCGAGCTGCGCGCGGTGCGCGGCAACCGGGTCGGCATGGTCTTCCAGGAGCCGATGAGCGCGCTCAACCCGGTGTTCACCATCGGCGACCAACTCGTCGAGGCCATCCGGGTGCACCGGGACAGCTCCCGCGCGCAGGCCAGGCAGCGCGCGCTCGACCTGCTGCGCCTGGTGGACCTGCCCGACCCGGAACAGCGGCTGCGGGCCTACCCGCACGAGCTGTCCGGCGGCCAGCTGCAGCGCGTGGTGATCGCCATGGCCATGGCCAACGAACCGGCCGTGCTCATCGCCGACGAGCCGACCACCGCGCTGGACGTGACCGTGCAGGCGGAGATCCTGGCGCTGCTGCGGGATTTGCGCGACCGGCTGGGCGTGGCCATCCTGCTCATCACCCACGACATGGGCGTGGTGGCCGACATCGCCGACCACGTGGTGGTGATGCGCGACGGGCGCGTGGTCGAGCAGGGCCCGGTGGCCGCGATCTTCACCGAGGCGCACCAGGACTACACCAAACAGCTGCTGGGATCGGTGGTGTCGCTGACCGCCTCGGCCACCGCCCAGCCCGTGCCGGAACCCGACCCCGGTGCGGAGATCGTGGCGCGGGACGGGCACGTTGCCGTGGCCGCGCACCCGGCCCACCGGTCCATTCCGGACAGTGCGGCGGTGAATCCCGCGCTGCTGCTGGACAACCTGTCGGTCAGCTACGGCGGGCGGTTCCGGTCACTGGTGGTGCGCGCGGTCGACCGGGTGAGCCTGCACGTGGAACCGGGCGAGGTGCTCGGCCTGGTCGGCGAGTCCGGTTCGGGCAAGAGCACGATCGCCGCCGCGGTGACCGGACTGGTCACGCCGAGCGGCGGCCAGGTGCAGGTGGCCGGGGTGGACATCACCAGGTTGGGTCGGCGTGCCGCGCGCACCGCGCGCGGCCGGATCGGCGTGGTGTTCCAGGACCCCGCGTCCGCGCTCAACCCGCGTGCCACCATCGCCAGCAGCGTGGCCGAACCCCTGCGCCTGCACCGGGTGCTGGCCGGGGCCGCGCTGGAGCGCCGGGTGGACGAGCTGCTGGACGCCGTGCACCTGTCCACCAGCCTGCGCAACCGGTTCCCGCACGAGCTGTCCGGCGGTCAGCGCCAACGGGTCTGCATCGCCAGGGCGGTGGCGCTCAACCCCGACCTGCTGATCGCGGACGAACCCACCAGCGCGCTGGACGTGTCGGTGCAGGCCAAGATCCTGGACCTGTTCGCGGACCTGCAACGGGAGCTGAGCTTCGCCTGCCTGTTCATCAGCCACGACCTGGCGGTGATCCAGCAGGTGGCCGACCGGGTCGCGGTCATGCACCGGGGCCACCTCGTCGAGCAGGGGCCGACGCGGGCCGTGCTGACCGCGCCGCTGCACCCGTACACGCGGCGCCTGCTCGCCGCCGCCCCCGTCGCGGACCTGGCCGAACAGCGCCGCCGCCGGCAGGCGTGGCAGGAGCTGAACGCGGCCGGGCACCGCGGCTGACCGCCGGCCGGCCGGTCAGGCCCGGGCCGAGGTGAAGTCCAACAGCACCTTGCTGGCCACGGACCGGTCCAGCGCGGTGCGGAACGCGGTCTCCACCTGGTCGACGGGGAAGGTGTGGGTCAGCAGCGGTTCGACGTCCAGGCCCTCGGCGATCAGCGCGACCGCGTCGCTGATCTCGTCGACGAACCGGAACGAGCCGACATAGGTGATCTCCCGGCTGACCAGCGGCGCGAGTTCGACCGAGACCTGACCGGCCGGCAGGTTGCCGACCTGCACCAGCGTCCCGCCCCGACGCAGCGCGGTCAGGCAGGCACCCACCGCCGCGGGCGCCCCGGACGCCTCGAACACGACGTCGACCTCGGCCGGCAGCGACTGGCCGGTGCCGACCTGGACGGTGTGGTCGGCGCCCATGGCCGCGGCGATCCCCAGCGACGCCGCGGTGAGGTCGCTGGCGTGCACCTCGCCGGCACCCAGGGCCTTGGCCGCGGCGACCACCAGGCAGCCGATCGGCCCGGCGCCGTTGACCAGCACCCGCCTGCCCCGCACGCTCCCGGCGCGGCGCACCGCGTGCACGGCCACCCCGAGGGGTTCGGCCACGGCGCCGTGCCGGGTGCTCACGCCCGGCGGCAGTGGCCGCACCTGCGCGCGCGGCACCACCCGGTAGCGGGCGAACGCGCCCGGGCTGTGCGGCAGGCGCGCGGCACTGCCGAAATAGGACACGTCCGCGCACAGGTTGGGGTGCCCGCCCCGACACTCCGGGCAGTGGTCACAGGTGGTGGCCGGATGCAGGGTCACCGGCTGTCCGGTGTGGACATCGGTGATCCCCGACCCCACGGCGGCGACGACCCCGGCCACCTCGTGGCCGAGGACCATCGGTTCGCGCAGGATCGACGTGCCGGTGGCGCCGTGCTGCCAGTAGTGCAGGTCCGACCCGCAGATGCCGCCGTACTCCACCGCGACCAGCACGTCGTCCGGTCCCGGTGCGGGCCGCTCGATGTCGTCGAGCCGCAGATCCCGGGCCCCGTGGATCACCACCGCCTGCACGCCGCCGCCTCCTCGAATCGCCTGTCGCCCACGACTGTAGTTCGCCGGGTCGACGGGTGGGAGAGCACGCGCTGGCGTGCGGTGCGGGCCGAGGAGGCGGCTCGGGGTGCCAGCCCCCTCGGCCCGCCTCAGCTCACGGGCGGTACTTGTAGATCAGCTCGCCGAGGATGCGGTCGGCGTAGTGCCTGGCCTCCTCGGTGGGCGGGTTGCCCCACGCGGCGGCGGTGCCCCACGGGCCGGCGTTGTAGCCCCACAGCGCCAGCCGCGCCGGGTCGCCCGGCACACCGCGGTCGCGCATGAACTGGAAGATCCAGCACATGTAGCGGCCCTGCGCGTCCATGGCGTCCTCGGGGTCGAACGGGCTGTTGGTGCCGTCGCCGTCCGCGTCGCGGCCCCACTCGCTCCACGCCGCGGGCAGGAACTGCGCCAGGCCCTGGGCGCCGGCCCAGGACACGGCGTTGGGGTTCCAGCTCGACTCCTGCTCGATCTGCGCGGCCAGCAGCGGCGCGTTGACATCACCGCAGGTGGTGGCCGCCCGCTGGACGCCGGCCAGGTACTGGGCCGGCACCGAGCCCGGGCGCACCTGGATCGAGCCGGCCGACGCCGTCCCGGCGCCAAGGCCCACCACGCCGGCGATGCTCAGCGCGACGCCGAGGACGGTGCTGGTGAACTTTCTCACGTGAACCTCCGAGGTGAGGTGGGCGCGCCCGCGCGGCAGGCGTGCGCGCCAGGGGGATTCGCTCTGGGCGCTGGCGCACGGTGGCCCAGCGCCCACGGGGGTGAGCGCTGCCACGAGCGGGTGTGCCCGTGGGAGTCCGCGATTAGTCCACAGTGGACGATGTGGGCGGAAGCGGTCCTAGAGGGTGTCGGCCTCGTCGGGCAGGGCGATGTGCAGTTCCCTGCGGCCGGAGATGCCGAGCTTGCGGTAGACACCGGAGAGGTGGAACTCGACCGTCCGCCTGGTCAGGTAGAGCTTCTCGGAGATCTGCCGGTTGTTGTAGCCGGCGCGCACCAGCTGGGCGATGCGCGTCTCCTGCTTGGTCAGCGTCACGTTGCCGCGCAACCGGTTCACCTGGGCCAGTGCCTGGCTCGCCCGGGTGGTCCAGCCGGTCATCCGGCACTGCTCGGCCAGGCGCATGGCGCCGTGGAACTGGCGGTGCGCCCGGCCGTAGTCCTTTCTGGCGCAGTACGCCTTGCCCAGGTCGTAGCGGGCGTGGACGAGTTCGGCGCCCGCGGGTGACAGCCTGAGCAGATCGACCGCCTCGCCGAGCAGCGCCAGGCGCTGGTCCGGGTCCTGCTGGGTGAGCGCGAACGGGTGCAGCGCCGTGCCGATCGCGCGTGGGGTTCCCCACCCGCGGGCGTCGCCGAGTTCCTGCTCGGCCAGGATCGCGGCCAGTTCTCGGCGCTGGACCCGCAGTGCGGCGAAGGCCGCGCGGGACCGCCACGGCAGCACCGCCGGGTTGCGCACGCCGCTGGCGGTGAGCTGTCGGCCGCACTCCAGGTAGTCGTTGACGCTCTCCTCGGGGCGGCCCTCGGCGAGGTGCAGCGTGGCCCGGGCGAAGAGCAGGTGGGCGTTGTCGGCGGGCTCGGAGCGCCGGCCGGCGAGCGGGTGCTCGCGCAGCAGGTCGCGAGCGGACTCCAGTTCGCCGAGCACGACGTGGGTGGTGACGAGCTGGGCGAGGGCTTGCCGTCCCCAGTGGACCGGGACGGTTCCGGTGCCGCCCTGCTCGGCCAGCACCTCGGCCGCGTCGCGGCTGGCCGCGACCAGTTCACCGCGGGCCGCGTTGATCCGGGCGCGCAGGAGCTGGGTGAGGGCGTGCCACGGGCGGTCGTCGCACGGCCGGTCCCGCCGCTGCGCCCGCAGGCAGTGGGTGTCCGCGATGGCCAGTTCGTCAGCGCTGACCAAAGTGGACACCGCGTGCTGGAAGGCGACCGGGTCGCTGTCGACGGCACCGGTGTCCAGCAGCTGTTTCGCCTGTGCGACAACGGTGAGCCGGTCAACGCCGCGGTTGACCGCGTCGGTCAGCGCGGCCGGGTGGGTCGGGGCGGGCAGTACCGGTGCGCACTTCTCCCGGTAGACGGCCACCGTGCCGATGTCGGCCACGTTCAGTGCCCTGACCAACAGGTCGGTGTCGACCTGGTCGGTGATGTTCACCTGGCCGGTGCCGAGCCGATCGGCGCACCAGACTTCGATCCTGTTGTCCGACAACGGTGTGGGCTGTTGCTGAGCAGCAGACACTCTCATCCACTCCCCATCGTCCGGCGCCTGGGCCGGACCTCACTCCTCACACTGGCGTAACCGGACCGCGGCAGTGTCCGCGCCGGGGTTCTTCCCTACGTGCCACGTGGTCGTCCGTCATTGGCAGGGACGGTGGCAGTCGGATTGTGAGAATTTCGTGAGAGCGCTTCCATGTTGCCCTGATTGGCTTCCGCGATGTCCTGAAATGGACGGTGGCGCTTCTGGAACGATCAACTCCACGACGGTGCCGTGCGGACTGCCGGGCAGCACCCGCACCGAACCGTGGTGCAGTTCGGCGACCCAGCGCACGATGGCCAGGCCGATTCCGGTGCCGTCCGGTGCGCCGGTGACGGAGTGGTCGAAAACCCGTTCCCGGTCCTCGGGGGCGATGCCCGGTCCCTGGTCGCCGACCACCACCCGTCCCGCGGCCACCCGCACCCACACCCGGGCCGACCCGGCCGGGTCGGCGCCGTGCCGGAAGGCGTTGTCGACCAGGTTGTGCAGGGCCTGCCCCAGCAGCACCGGGTCGCCGCGCACCACGGTCGGCTCGGTCTCCAGGGCGACCGGCCCCTGGTGCTCGGTGACGACCTCCTCGACGAGCTGGTCCAGCCGCAGCGGGAGCAGCTCGACGGGAAAGCTGCCGTTGCGCACCCGTGCCCTGGTCAACAGCCCGGTGACCAGGTGTCCCATCCGGTCGACCAACCGGACCACCTGACCGGCCGTGGCGCCCGCCCTGGCCGGATCGGCGGCGCCGGCCTCGGCGAGCAGCCGCAGCGTGGCCAGGGGAGTGCGCAGCTCGTGCGCGGCCTCGGTGAGGAACCGCTCCTGTTGTTCCAGCGCCTGCAGGGCGGGACGCATGCTGATCGCCGACAGCAGGTACCCGGCCCCACCCGCCAGCAGCAGCAGACCCAGTGCGCCCCAACCGATCCCCGCCACCAGTTCGGTGTGCGCACGCCACCCAGGGGTGGGATCGCCCGTGACCACCACGACCGCGCCGACCCGGTCGCCGTGCCACACCGGAGCGCCGGCCAGTCGGAGCGGGCCACCGGTCAGGCCGGCGCCGTCGGCGAACTCGGTTTCCCGGCTCCGCAGCACCCGGTGGGCGAGGTCCTGCTCGCGCTGGGGGTCGGGGGCGGGGTCGCTGGCGGTGCGCGAGTACCGCAGCCGCCAGCCGTCGCCGGTGTCCTCCCACACCGACAGCGACATGGTGTGCTCGACGAGGACGTCCCCGTCGAGGGATTCCAGGCGCAACCGCCCGTCCAGGTAGGAGATCGCCCGGGACAGTCCGGCCACCTGGCGGTCCAGCTCGCTGTCCAGCGCGGCGGCGCGGAACCGGGAGTCGGTCACGATGGTGAACGTGGCGATGGTCGCGATGCAGATGGCCGCGGTTCCGGTGAACAGGGCGGTGAGCGCCCAACGCAGCCGGGTCAACCGGGATGTGACCGGCCGGAGCACGGATCAGGCCGTTTCGCTGATGAGGAAGCCGACGCCGCGCACCGTGGCGATCAGTGGCGGCGGACCGAGTTTGCGGCGCAGCTGCGCGATGACCGCGTCCACCACATTGGACATGGGCTGCGCCATCTCGTCCCAGCAGTGCTCGATGAGTTCCGAGCGCGAGACCACGCTGCCTCGGCGGGAGGCCAGCAGTTCCAGGACGGCGAACTCCTTGGTGGTCAGGCTCAACAGCACGCCGCCCCGGAACACGCGTCTTCGGGGCACGTCGATCTCGACGTCGTCGAACCGGATGGTGGTCGGTCGTGGCTGTTCCAGCCGCCGGCACAGGGCACCCACCCTGGCCACCAGTTCGGCCATGGCGAACGGCTTGCCCACGTAGTCGTCGGCGCCGTGGTGGAACCCGGCCACCCGCTCGTCGACGCTGTCCATGGCGGTGAGCACCAGCACCGGAACGCGTTCGCCGCGCTCGCGCCACCCGCGCAGCAACGCCAGGCCCTCGCCGTCGGGCAGACCGCGGTCCAACACCACGCAGTCGTAGGTGTAGGTCGACAAATTCAGATCCGCCGACCCCGCGTCAACGGCCAGATCCACCGCGAATCCGGCCTGGCGCAATCCAGAAACGATCTCGAACGCCAACTCGTTGTCGTCCTCCACCGTCAAAACTCGCACAGCCCGACAGGGTAGTGGGCGGAGAAATCCTGGGGTGGGTCCGTAGAGACACGGCTGGGGAACACCCCAAGAATCTGCGGCGGCCCGACACGTTGAGCAGAAGCGAGTTGAGGTCAGGTACGCAGTCAGCACGATCGTCCGCGTCTTGATCGAGAAACGACATGGTTTCCGCACCTGAATCGAACGAGAACCGCTACTCGCGGCAGTGCGCGCACTCGGCCCCGGCCCGGCCGCCCTACTGGCATTCGCGCTCGGCGGCGCCTGACTTCGCGCGTGGCGCACCGCGGTGCCGAGCCGACTCTGCCCGTACCGACATCACCCGGGGGGACATTCGGGCAGCCGCACTGGTATCCGGGAAGGGACAGCGATGAGAATCCGCAGTGGGCTGCGACGCCTGCTCGTCGCGGGCGTGGTGGGCGCCGTGGTGGTGTTGTCGGCCGCGGCGCTGCCGGCCGCGGCGGCCGGCCCCAGGGAGAACTGGGCCGCGGTGACCTCGCCGCACTTCCACCAGCTGCCCAGCGGCAACCAGCTCACCCGGGTCGACGACCCCGGGGCGGTGGACGGCACGGCACTGCGCATGCGGCTGGTGGCCGGACCGGGCGTGGGCCCCGATGCCGGGATCCAGATCGCCAGCAACCAGTCCTACGGCTACGGCGAGTACAGCACCCGGATGAAGGCGGCCGACTGCTCGGGGCAGCCCGGGGTCGGGGTGGTGACCGGTGTGTTCACCTACTCCACCGACCACGCCGACGGCAACGGCGACGGCCTGCCGGACAACAGCGAGATCGACATCGAGTGGCTGTGCGCCCAGCCCGAGGTCATCTACCTGACCATCTGGACCGACTACGCCGACAGCGAGCTGCGCAAGGTGTCCCGGGTCATCGACCTGCGCGCCGGAAAGATCATTTCCACCTGTTTCTCCACCCACTTCGGCGAGTGCATGCCGGTCAGCGCGAGCGAGAACCAGCCGACCTCGGTTCCCGCGATCGCCGGCTACAACTCGGCCACCGAGTACTTCGAGTACGGCTTCAGCTGGTCCGCCGACGCGGTCACCTACTACCTGGTCGACCGCGCCGGGAAACGGGTCACGCTGTGGGACTACCGCGGCCCGGCCACGCGCATTCCCAGCAAGCCCGGCGCCTTCATGCAGAACGTGTGGCACACCAACAACTGGGACCCGTACGGCTTTCCCGCGCACAACCAGCCGACGCAGCACACCGACGCCGTCGTGGACTGGACCCAGCTGCCCCGCTGACCAGCTCGTCGCCGCCCCACCAACCTGAGCGCGCACCGTCAGGAGGAGACACCGTTGCGACGACACCCCACCGCACACCGCCTGGCCGCCCTGCTGATCGTGGTCCTCGGCGCGCTGGCCGTGTCCCCGGCTTCCGGAAACGCTGCGGCTGCAAACGCGGTGACTGGAAACGCGGCGGCCGGGCAGGCGGCCGCTGGGCAGGTGGCCGCCACCAAGAAGGGCGTGAGCACCTGGTACTTCGACGGCGTCACCCAGGCGCTGGCCGATGTCCGGGTCGGCTGGTACCACAACTGGGACTCGGGCAGGCAGAACATCGCGGCGCCGGCCGGCGTCGAGTTCGTCCCGACGATCTGGGGCGCCGGCTCGGTCACCCAGGCCAGGCTGGACCAGGCCCGGGCCGAGGGCAGCACGCTGCTCGGCTTCAACGAGCCCGACCTGGCCGAGCAGGCGAACATGTCGGTGGAGCGGGCACTGGAGCTGTGGCCCCGGTTGCAGTCCACCGGCATGCGGCTGGGCAGCCCGGTGGTCGCGCACAGCGGTGACGTGGCCGGCGGCTGGCTGGACCGGTTCCTGTCCGGTGCGGCGGCCCGCTCCCTGCGGGTCGACTTCATCGCACTGCACTGGTACGGCTCGGACTTCAGCGCCGCCGCCGTCGACCACCTGCGCGGCTACCTGCAGGCGGTGTGGGACAGGTACCACAAGCCCATCTGGCTCACCGAGTTCGCCCTGATCGACTTCTCCGGTGCCACGCCGCGCTACCCCACCCAGCAACAGCAGGTGGACTTCGTGCGCGGCGCCACCGCCATGCTCAACCAACTGTCCTATGTAGAGCGCTATGCCTGGTTCGCACTGCCCACCGACCGCTCGGGTACCGGCCTGTACAACGGCACCACCCCGAACGCGGTCGGCCAGGCCTACCGGGCCGTGAGTTAGGAGGCACTCGTGGACGTCCCCGCGCCCCACCGGTTGCGGCGAACGCTCGCCCTCGCCGCCGCGTTCGTGCTCTCGCTCGCCGTGGTGCTCGTCGGCACCGGCACGACCACCACGGCGTTCGCCGCGGCCAACCGGACCGTGACCTTCGTCAACCAGTCCGGCCAGCCCATCTGGATCGGCAGCCTGGTCAACGCCGACGGCTCCAAGAACCTCACCAACCTGCCCAGGCTGGACAATGGGCAGTCGGCCACCGTGACGATCCCGGAGAACGAGTCGCCCAACCACTGGCGGGGCAAGTTCTTCGCCCGCCAGGGCTGCACCGGCCAGTCCGGCAGCACCTTCCACTGCAGGATCGGCGACTGCGGGGTCCAGGCGGGCCACTGCGTCACCGGTGAGCAGCCGGCCAGCCTCGCCGAGTTCAACTTCGACACCAAGGACGCGCTGGCCCCCTGGTACAACGTCTCCTACGTCAACGCGTTCTCCCTGCCGATCACCATCACCCCCAAGGGCGCGTCACCGCAGCCCGGCTCGCAGCTGTGCGGCACCGCCGGCTGCGCCAAGGACCTGCTGCCGTACTGCCCGGCGGAGAACGCGGTCACCGACAACGGCAGGCGCGTGCTGTGCGTGAACCCGAACCGGGACGCCAGGACGGCCTACAGCAACGCGCTGTCCGCCCAGTGCCCCAAGGCCTACGCGTGGTCCAAACAGGACACCGAGCCGGGCAACCAGACCGTGTACGACTGCCCGGCCTGCACCGGGTTCACCGTGACCTTCCACGCCGTGGCCTGAGCACCCCGGGCCGGCCGATCCCGGCTGTGCCGGACCGGGCGGATCCTGCGGTGTCTCCGTAGAGATCCCGCCCGGGCGCCGCGCCAAGCTGTGGGCGCTGGAACCGGAACCAGCGCTACGGTGAAGGGAAACGTTGATGCGACACACGATTCGGGTCGCGGCGCTCGCCGCGAGCGGAGTCCTCTCGCTCAGCTCGGCCGGGGTGGCGACGGCGGCGGCGGAGCCGGCGCACGTCCAGATGTCGATCACGGCGACCTGCAACGCCACCTGGTACGGCGCGGACGGGGAGATCCCGCCCGGCTCGCACACCGCCAGCGGTGAGATCTTCGACCGCTACGCGATGACCGCGGCGCACCGGTCACTGCCGTTCAACACCCTGGTGGACGTCAGCTACCAGGGCAGGACCATCACGGTGCGGATCAACGACCGGGGCGCGTTCGCCGACCCGGTCTGCCTCGACCTCACCTACGGCGCCTTCGGGCAGCTGGCCAACCGCGACCTCGGCGTGATCACGGTCGGCTACACGGTTCGCTGAGTGCACGCCGGAATCCCTGCTACGACAAGGAAATCCATCATGGTGCAGCGCAAGATCCTGCTCCGGATCAGTGCGTCGGTGTTGCTGGCGGCCAGTGTCGGGGTGGGCACCACCCTGGCGCCGGCCTCGGCGGCGCCCGACACCGCGCTTCCGGAGCTGTCGGCCGGCGTGCTCCCGGCCATGCAACGTGATCTGGGACTGACCGAACAGCAGGCCAGAACACGGCTGCTGGCCGAGGCCGCGGCGGCCGAGGTGGCGCCGGCGGCCCAGCAGGCCGCGGGTGAGGCCTTCGGCGGCGCGTGGTTCGACGCGGACCAGGGCGCGCTGGTCGTGGGCCTGACCGACCAGAGCAAGGCCGAGGCGGTGCGGGCCACGGGCGCGCGCACCACCCAGGTCGCGCGCACCGAGGCCGACCTGGCCGCGGTCAAGGCCAGGATCGACGAGGCCGCGCAGCACACCGCGGCGCCGGCCAGCGTGCACAGCTGGCGCACCGACCCGCGCAGCGGCAGCGTGGTGATCTCGGTGCGGGCGGGCGCGGACGACCAGGAGCTGGACGCGTTCCTGGACCGGGCGCGGCAGGCCGGACCGGTCACCGTGGAGCGGACCACCGCGCCCCGGCCGGAGACGTTCGCGGCCGGCACGGTCGGCGGCGACCCGTACTACATCAACGGCAACGTCCGGTGCTCCATCGGGTTCTCCGTGCAGGGCGGCTTCGTCAGCGCCGGCCACTGCGGCACGGCCGGCGCCTCGGTGTCCGGTTGGGACGGCTCGGCCATGGGCAGCTTCGCCGGCTCGTCCTTCCCCGGCAACGACTACTCGTTCATCCGCATCGGCAACGGCTGGTGGACGGTGCCGGTCGTGCTGGGCTGGGGCACGGTCAGCGACGTGCTGGTGCGCGGGTCGCGCGAGGCCGCGGTGGGCACGTCGGTGTGCCGGTCGGGGTCCACGACCCACTGGCACTGCGGCACCATCCTGGCCAAGAACGAGACCGTGAACTACAGCCAGGGCGCGGTGTACGGCATGACCAAGACCAGTGTCTGCGCCGAGGGCGGTGACTCGGGTGGCTCGTTCATCTCCGGTGACCAGGCCCAGGGCATGACCTCGGGCGGCTGGGGCAACTGCTCGTCCGGTGGCGAGACCTGGTTCCAGCCGGTCAACGAGGCGCTGTCGGTCTACGGGGTGTCCCTGGTGACCGCCTGACCGCGCGGTCCGACCAGCCCGTCGGTGGCCCGTCCCGGTGCTGTGCCGGGCGGGCCGCCGCTGTTCACCGGGCCGGACCTGGGCGCGCTCACACGCCGTGCCGGCGCGCTCACACGCCGTGCCGGCGCGCGCCGACCACCTGCTCGCACACCTCGGCCTCGGCCCGGGCCGAGAACAGCTCGGCCTCGGTCAGGGCGCGGTGCGCGGCCACGGCGCCGGCGGTGTCCTCGTTGACCAGGTCGCCGTTGACCGCCGCGCCCGCCCGCAGACCCGCTGCCGCCGCCATGACGACCTGGGCCATCGGGTCGGCAACGTTGCCGGCCACCCACACGCCGGCCACGCTGGTGGCCCCGGTGGCGTCGGCCGGCACGTGGCTGCCGAGCACGTGGCCGTCGACGACCAGCTCGCTGGTGGCCAGCCCCAGGCCGGCCAGCACGCCCGCGCGCGCGGTGAACCGGGGCGCGACCACCAGGGCCTGGCGCGCGACCACCCGGCCGGAGCGCAGCCGGACACCGGTGAGCCGGTCGTCGCGCACCACCACGGCGGCGACCTCGCCGTCGACGACGGGGATCTGGCGCGCGGCCAGCTGCTCGGCCTGGGCCGCGCTCAGCGCGGGCCCGGTGTGCTGGAACAGCACCACGTCCGCGCTCAGCTGGCGGAACAGCAGCGCCTGGTGCACCGCGGTCGGGCCGGTGGCGAGGACGCCGATCGCCTGGTCGCGCACTTCCCAGCCGTGGCAGTACGGGCAGTGCAGCACGTCCCGGCCCCACCGCTCGGCCAGCCCGTCCAGTTCGGGCAGTTCGTCGACCAGGCCGGTGGTGACCACCAGCCGCCGGGCCCGCACCGCGCGGCCGTCGGCAAGGTCGACCTGGAACCGGGCCCGCCCCGGGGCGTCGGCGGCCTCGCCGGCCAGGCGCCGGGCCGAGGTGGCGGTGGCGCTCAGCACCCGCACGCCGTACCCGGCGACCTCGGCGCGCCCGGCGGCCAGCAGCTCGGCCGGGGGGGTGCCCTCGCTGGTCAGGAAGTTGTGCACGCGGCCGGCTGGCGCGTTGCGCGGGTCGCCGGCGTCCACGACCAGCACGGCACGGCGGGCCCGGCCCAGTGCCAGTGCCGCGCTCAGCCCGGCCGCGCCACCGCCGACAACGACGGCGTCGTACTGCTCGGCCAGCTCATCGTGTGGTGATGGCTGAGTCATCGCGGTGTCCTCCTGATCTCGGCCGGCGCTGGTGCTCCCGGGCCGGCGGGACGTTCTCGGAACGCGAGCGTCCGCCCTCGGCTGCCGACTTGACAAGAAACGTTGCCGAAGCGGCAAATGGAGGGATGAAGGAAGACTCCGCTGTCCCGGCCACGGCTCCGCAGCAGGTCCTGGACGGGGTGGGGCCGCGGCTGCGCGCGCTGCGCCAGCAGCGCCGGGTGACGCTGGCCCAGCTGTCCTCGGCCACCGGGATCTCGGTCAGCACCCTGTCCCGCCTGGAGACCGGGGAACGGCGCCCGACCCTGGAACTCCTGCTGCCGCTGGCCCGGGTGCACCAGGTGACCCTGGACGAACTGGTGGGCGCACCGGCCACCGGCGACCCGCGCGTCCACCCGCGCCCGGTGGTCCGCCACGGGATCACGTTCATCCCGCTGACCCGTCGGCCGGGCGGTGTGCAGGCGTACAAGATGATCTACCCGGTGGCCGCGTCGGACCGCGAGCCGGAGCAGCAGACGCACGAGGGCTACGAGTGGCTGTACGTGCTCTCCGGGCGGCTGCGGCTGCTGCTCGGCGAGCACGACCTCACCCTCGGCGCGGGTGAGGTCGCCGAGTTCGACACCCGCACACCGCACTGGTTCAACAATCCCGGCCCGGGCCCACTGGAGATCATCAGCCTGTTCGGGCCGCAGGGCGAACGCCTGCACGTGCGCGCCCGGCCGGCGACGAAGCGGCGCGCGAGCCCGTAGCGGCGGCGGAACAACAGCGGCGGCCCCGATGTGACAGGCAAAGTCGAGCGCCGCGCCAGACCTGATCAGGTAGGGGAACCGACCGGGTGGGGAAAACTGTCAACTGACCACTCACCGTCTGCGCGGGCCGTCGTCGGGCAGCGCTGTCCTGATCGTTGAGGTGTCAGTTCGCCATTCCGCAGAAGACCGACCAACCGACAGCGTCCGCGGGCCCGGCGGAGCCGGGAGAAGGGATTTTCTGTGCGGCTGGTTGAGCCGGGCAGTCGGGAGCCGTGCCCGCACTCGGTGGCCGCCGGTGGGGCTGACGCCGGTTCGGTGCCGCAGGGCTCCGGTTCGGCGAGACGGGTAAGCGGATGTCACACAGGGTAATTACTGGGGGCGAGAGGTCTGGACCATCGCTGGATCCCAATCCTCCCAACGGGTCACGGTTCGATTACAGTCAGCTCATGCCCTTTGGTGTGGACCACTCCGCGGACCGCTTGGCACACCGGCTGCGCGAGGCGCGCAACCGTGCCTTCGTCGGTCGATCCGTGGAGCTGGCGCTGTTCCGGTCCGCGCTGGCCGGCGACGCCGGGTCGTTTCCCGTGCTCTTCCTGCACGGCCCGGGCGGCATCGGCAAGTCCACGCTGCTGCGCCGGTTCGGCGACGAGGCCAGGGCGGCCGAGCGGCCCGTGGTGGAGCTGGACGCGAACACGATCACGCCCAGCGCGGACGCGTTCGAGGCCGCGGTGGGCCAGGTGCTGCGCGCGGACGGCGCCGTGCTGCTGGTGGACAACGTGGAACACGTCCAGGAGCTGGAGTGCTGGCTGCGCGAGCAGTTCCTGCCCCGGCTGCCGATCGGCGCGGTCGCGGTGCTGGCCAGCCGGCAGCGGCCCAGCGTGCGGTGGCGGACCGACCCCGGCTGGGACGAGGCGCTGCGCATCGTGGCACTGCGCGACCTGGCCCCCGAGGACGCCATCGCCCTGCTGACCGCGCGCGGGGTGGCGCCCCGGCTGCACGAGTCGGTGCTGGCCTTCGCCGGCGGCCACCCGCTGGCGCTGCGCCTGGCCGCCGAGGACGCGGTGCGCGACGAGTCGCGGGCGAGCTGGACACCCACCAGGGACGTGCAGGAGACGCTGCTGGCCCAGCTGATGTGCGAGGTGCCCTCGGCACTGCACCGGCGCGCCCTGGAGATCTCCGCCCACGCCCTGGCCACCACCGAGGAACTGCTGCGCACCGTCATGCCCGACGCCGACGCCGGCGCGCTGTTCACCTGGCTGCGGCAGCTGTCCTTCATCCAGTCCGGCCAGCACGGGCTGCACCCGCTCGACGTGCTGCGCGACGCGCTCGACGCGGACCTGCGCTGGCGCGATCCCCAGGGCTACCAGGCCATGCACTACCAGATCCGGGCGCACGTGCTGGAGCGGGGCCGGGAGGCCTCGGGCACGGACGTGCTGCCCGCCATGGCCGCGCTCACCTACCTGCACCGCGGCGGCGGGGTGATGCCCGAGTTCCTGACCTGGCAGACCGACGGCGATGTGGTCGAGGACCAGGTGCGGCCCGAGGACCGGACCACCGTGCTCCGGCTGGCCGCCGAGGCCGAGGGCGCGGAGTCCGCCGCCGTCGTCCGGTTCTGGCTGGACCGCGCGCCCGAGGCGTTCCGGGTGCACCGGCGCCCGGCCACCGGCGAGCCGGTCGGCTTCATGGCCTGGCTGCGGCTGGCCGAGCCCAGGGACGAGGAGATCGAGGCCGACCCGGTGGTGGCCGCGGTGTGGCAGCACGTGTCGGCGTTCGGACCGCCCCGCCCGGGAGAGCACCTCGGGATCGCCCGGTTCATGGTCTGCCCGACCGACTACCAGCGCCCGTCACCGGTGATGGACCTGGTCGAGTGGCGCATCCTGGCCGAGATCCTGCACCAGGAGCGGCTGGCCTGGTCGGTGCTGGTCTTCGCGGACACCAAGTTCTGGGAGCCGCTGATGGCCTACATCGACCACCCGCAGGCCGGCGCGGCCCCGTCGGTCGGCGGGGCCAGCTACGGCCTGTTCGCCCACGACTGGCGGCCCGTCCCGCTGGAGGCGTGGCTGGCGCTGCAGAAGTCCAGGGAGCTGTTCGGCGCCCGGGTGCGCGGCGCGGCGCGGCCGCCGGAACTGGTGGTGCTGTCCCGGCCCGAGTTCGACGCGGCCGTGCGCGACGCGCTGCGCTCGTGGCGCCAGCCCGAGGTGTTCGCCGCCAACCCGCTCACCCGCAGCCGGGTGGTGGCCGACTACGGGATCGCCGACCCGGTGCGCTCACTGCGCCAGGCCGTGCGGGAGGCGGTCGGCGCGCTGCGGGAGGACCCGCGCGAGGCCAAGTGGCACCGCGCGGTGAGCGCCACGTTCTTCGACGGGGTCCCCACCCAGGAGGCCGCGGCCGAACGGCTGGGGCTGGCCTTCAGCACCTACCGCCGGCACCTGGCCGGCGGGCTGGAACGCGTGTGCGACCGGCTGTGGCACCGCGAACTGCGCATCGGCAACCCGAAGTGAGCACCGAACGGACACCAAGTGGCCTGGAAAGTGAGCAGCCAAACCCATGATGCTGCAGGCACCCAATCTGTTCAGGAGGAGATAGTGGAGCGAGTGCGCGTGGCCGTGCGGGCCTCGGATCCCATCACCATGGCTGGACTGACCAGTTATCTCGGCGGGCGCTCCGACGTCGGCGTGCTGCTGACCCAGCAGGTGGCCGACGCCGACGTGTGCGTGGTGGCCGCCGACCGGGTGAGCCGGGAGGTGATGTCCACCCTGCGCGCGGTGGCCGAGGAGGGCACCGGGCCCACGGTCCTGGTCACCGGGCAGCTGGACCCGGCCGACCTGCTGACCGTGGTCGAGTGCCGGGTCGTCGCGGTGCTGCCCCGCGGTGCGGCCACCGACGACCGGCTGATCGGCGGCATCAGGGCCGCCGCGACCGGGGGCGGGGTGCTCCCGCCGGAACTGCTGGGCGAACTCCTGCGGCAGGTGGAGCGCCTGCAGCGGCAGGTGCTCGCGCCCCGGGGGCTCAACGCGTCCGGCCTGATGCCCAGGGAGATCAACGTGCTGCGGCTGATGGCCGAGGGACTGGACACCACCGAGATCGCCGACCGGCTGTGCTACTCCGAGCGCACGGTCCGCAACATCATCTACACCATGAGCAGCCGCCTCAACCTGCGCAACCGCCCACACGCGGTCGCCTACGCCATGCGCGCCGGCATGATCTAGCACTCCGCCACGGGCCCGGGCACGACCGGGAGGAACAACAGCACTCACCCGATCAACGCAGGATCGAGCCTGGGGGATTCGTGGACATCTCTGGAGATGGGAAAGCTGATGACGCGCGGGCTCCTGCACCGGGCCGCCACGGCGCTGGCCGTGGTGCTGCCGCTGGCACTGCTCACCGGGTGCGCCGGTGGTGACAACGCGAAGACCACCCTCACCGTGGCCACCTACGGCGAGTTCGGCTACGAGCCGCTGTTCGCCGAGTACGAGGCAACACATCCCGGCATCGAGGTGAAGAGCCGGGTCACCGACTTCGACTCGCACCACAGGGGACTGGCCACCCAGTTGGCCGCCGGCCACGGCGCCGCCGACGTGGTCGCCGTCGAGGAGCAGTACCTGCCGCTGTTCCGCCAGTCCGCCGACAAGTTCGTCAACCTCGCCGAGTTCGGCGCACTGGACCTGCGCGGCCAGTGGGTGCCGTGGAAGTGGGAGCAGGGCGTCACCGACGGCGGTCGGGTGGTGCTCGGCCTCGGCACGGACATGGGCGGGCTGGCCATGTGCTACCGCCGCGACCTGTTCGCCAGGGCCAACCTGCCCACCGACCGGGCCGAGGTGGCCGCACTCTGGCCGACCTGGGAGGACTTCGCGCGGGTCGCCGACCGCTTCAGCGCCGCGGTCACCGACGCGAAGTTCGCCGACTCGGCCGGCACCATCTACGCCGCCATCCTCAACCAGGCCGAGGAGAACTACTTCGCCAAGAGCGACGACTCGTTCAGCGCCGACCGCAACCCGAACGTGCGGCGGGCCTTCGACATCGCCGGCGGCATCGGCGCCAAGGGGCAGACCGCGAGGGTGACCACCTACACCCAGCCCTGGACGGTGGCGATCAAGCAGGGCGCGTTCGCCACCATCGCCTGCCCCGCCTGGCTGTTGAAGCAGATCGAGGACGCGGGCGGCGCGGAGAACGCGGGCAAGTGGGACGTCACCACGGTGCCGGGCAACGCCGGCAACCAGGGCGGGTCCTTCCTCACCCTGCCCAGACAGGGCGCCCACCACCGGGAAGCCTACGACCTGGCCGCCTGGCTGACCGCGCCGGCGCAGCAGAAGCGGCTGTTCCTGCGGGACGGCATCCTGCCCAGCCAGCCAGCCGTGTACCAGGACCCGGACGTGGTCGGCAGCACCAACGCCTACTTCAGCAACGCGCCGGTCGGCCAGATCTTCGCCCGCTCGGCGGACACGCTGCGGCCCAACTACCGCGGGCTGCGCGACGCCGAGGTGCGCCCCAAGTTCGGCCAGGCCCTCGGCCGGGTCGAGGAGGGCAAGCAGACCCTGGAACAGGCCTGGGCGCAGGCCCTGCAACAGGCCAGCGACGCGGTCAGGTAACCGGACGATGGTGCTGGCCTGGGCCGCCCGCCTGGCGGCGCCAGCGCGGCGGCAGCGGCGGGTGGTGCTGCTCGCGCGGCTCGACGCCAGGGCGACCCCGCTGCTGTTCGTCGCGCCCTTCTTCGTGCTGTTCGCGGTCTTCGGGGTGTTCCCGCTGGCCTACACCGCCTGGATCTCGCTGCACGACTGGCAGTTGGTCAACGGCGACCAGGGGTTCGTCGGACTGGCCAACTACGCGGCACTGTTCACCGACCCCCACTTCTACAACGCCCTGGGCAACACGGTGAGCATGCTGGTGCTGGCCACGGTGCCGCAGTTGTTCGCCGGCCTTGGCATCGCCGCGCTGCTCAACCGTCCACTTCGGACAGCGGTGTTCTGGCGGGCCGGCGTGCTGCTGCCCAACGCCGTGTCGGTGGTCGCGGTGACGCTGGTGTTCGCCCAGCTGTTCGGCCGCGACTTCGGGGTGGCCAACTGGGTGCTGGACCAGCTGGGCGTGCCGCCGGTCGACTGGCAGGCCAACCGGTTGGCCGCGCACCTGGCCGTGGCGGCCACCGTGACCTGGCGCTGGACCGGCTACAACGCCCTGCTCTACCTGGCCGCCATGCAGAGCGTCGACCAGGAGCTGTACGAGGCGGCCGAACTCGACGGCGCGTCGCGGTGGCGGGCGTTCTGGGCGGTGACCGTGCCCGCCATCCGGCCCACGATCGGGTTCACCGCGTTCTCCGCGACCGTCGGTGGCCTGCAGCTGTTCGTCGAGCCGCAGCTGTTCGACGTGTCCGGGCTCGGCGGGATCGGCGGCACCGACCGGCAGTTCCAGACGATCACCATGTACCTGTACGAGAAGGGTTTCGGCGTGTTCGACGCCGGTTACGCCGCGGCCATCGCCTGGGTGCTCGCCCTGCTGTGCGGCGGGTGCGTGCTGGTCGGCCTCGGGCTGGTGCGCCGCCTGGCCAGGCGGGGGCGGCTGTGAGCGGCGTGCGGCAGACCACCCGACCCGTCCGGTCCACCCGGTCCACCCGGCCGGCCCGGCGCGCTCCCTCGGCCGCACCGGCCCGGCGCGGCCCAGGCGTGCTGGTGTACGCGCTGCTGGTGGCGGTCGTGGTGGTGTCGGTGTTCCCGCTGTACTGGGCGGTCGTGGTGGCCTCCAGGGACGGCTCGGCCATCGGCGAGCGCGTCCCGCCGCTGGTGCCGGGTGGCCACCTGCTCGACAACCTGCGCGAGCTGGTCGACACCGTCGACCTGTGGCTGGCGCTGGGCAACTCGCTGATCGTGGCCGGCACGGTGATGGTGTCCAACGTGGTGCTGGCCACCCTGGCCGGGTTCGCCTTCGCCCGGCTGCGCTTCCCCGGCCGCAACAGCCTGTTCCTGGTGGTGGTCGGCACGGCCATGATGCCGACCCAGCTCGGCGTGATCCCGCTCTACCTGGTGGTCGGCGACCTCGGCTGGTACGGCCGGCTGGAGGCGGTGATCGTGCCCGGCCTGGTGAGCGCGTTCAGCGTGTTCTGGATGCGGCAGGCGTGCGAGGAGGCCGTGCCGGTGGAACTGGTCGAGGCGGCCCGCAGCGACGGCTGCTCACTGCCGCGCACGGTCTGGCACGTGGTGGTGCCGCTGGTGCGTCCGCAGGCCGCGGTGCTCGGCATGCTCTCGTTCCTGGCCGCCTGGAACGACTTCTTCTGGCCGCTGATCGTGCTGGACCCCAACGACACCCCGACCGTGCAGGTCGCCCTGTCCCGACTGGCCAGCGGGTACTACACCGACTACGCCCTGCTGCTCACCGGCGTGAGCGTGGCGGCGGTGCCGGTCGTCGTCCTGTTCCTGCTGCTGGCCAGGCACATCGTCAGCGGCATCCTGCGCGGCGCGGTGCGCGGCTGAACCGCACCCGGGGCCACCCGGTGCTGGGCCGGCGGTCGTCTTGACGCTTTCCAGTCGCTGTCCTGCTGGTACCGCTGGAAAGTCCACACCGACCGTTCAACGATACCGTTGAACGACATGACGGTGGCCGACGAGGACCTGACGATCGAGTTGAGCACGGCCGAACTGCGTGAGATCGCGGGCTACGCGGTGGCCTGCGCGGAGCCGGCGCTGGCGATCTTCGAGCGCGACTGCCCGGATGACCCCCGCGCGCGGGACGCGCTCGACCAGACGCGCGGGTTCGTCGCCGGGGGTCGGCGGACCAGGGCGATGCGGGTGTCCGCGCTGGCGGCGCACCGGGCGGCGCGGGCGGCGCAGGAGCGGGGATGTGCCGCCGCGGCCGACGCGGCGCGCGCCGCCGGTCACGCGGGAGCGGCGGGCTACCTGCACCCGCTGGCGAAAGCCACCCAGGTCCTGCACATCCTCGGATCGGCCGCGCACGCGGCGCGCGCGTTCGAGATCGACGCCGGCGACGACCCCCGGGTTGGCGCCGAGCACATCGAGCGGGCGCGCGAGCTGGCCGGTCCCGTCGTGGTGCGCGTGCTGGCGCGCTACCCCACCGCGCCGAGCGGTGGCGGCCGGGTGGGAGAGCTGCTGCGCGGCCTGGACGACTCGTTGCGGCGCGCGTGCGTCCCGCCGTTGACCGGTGGCCGCCCTGGCCGCCGCCGCTGACCGCGGGGGTTCACGGCCGGGGCGGCTTTTGGCTCACGCCCCGGGCTCCAGCGTGTCGCGGTCGGCGTTGGCGCGGTGCCGCCGCACCCGGTCGGCGGCACCGGCCCGGGACGGCGCGTGCAGCTTGCCGAGCACCCTGGCCACGTGGGCCTGGACCGTGCGGCGGGGCAGCGCGAGTTCCCCCGCGATGTCCAGATTGGACCGACCGGCCGCGACCAGCGCGGCGATCTGCGCCTCCAGCGGGGACAGCGCCGCCCACCCGGCGTCCGGGCGGGGCTGGCTGGTGGGCCGCAGGCCGAACTGGTGCAGCCGGGCCTCGACCCGGCGCAGGTCCCAGTGCGCGCCCAGGTCGGCGAACACCTCGCTCGCCTCGGCCAGCAGCGGTGCGGCCTCAGCGCGGTGGCCGCCGCCGGCCAGCAGCACGGCCGCGTCCTCCAGCGCGGTGGCCAGTTCGAGGCGGCGCCCCACCGAGCGGTGGTGGTCGGCGGCGGCCAGCACCGGTTCGGGATCGTCGGTGACCAGCCCCCGGCAGTGGGCCGCCGCGGCGAACGCCCTGGCCGGCACCGTCTCCCTGGCCGCCTCCTGCTCGCAGACGGCCAGGGCCCGCCACGCCCGGTCGAGGTCACCGACCCGCACGGCCAGCCGGGCCACGTCGGGCAGCCACTGGTGGCGCAGCATCATCGGCGCGTAGCCGGGGTCCAGTATCGGGTCCGCGATGGACAAGGCCTGCTCGGTCCGGTCGCGCTGCACGGCCGCGAGTGCCTGGGCCACCAGCAGGAAGTCACAGCTCTCCCGCTCCGCGTTGGTCGCGACCGCGTGCTCCTCGGCGGCGTCCAGCAGCGCGGCGGCCTCGGCGCGCTCGTCACGCCGGCCGGCGATCAGCGCGGCCACCCCGTACAGCAGCAGTGCCGCCGGCCCCGGCTCGCGCAGGCCGTAGAAGGTGATCTCCGGCCCGTCCTCGGCCACCGCGTCCAGCTCGACCAGCGCCTCGGTCCACCGGCCCGTCCAGTAGTGGTGCACGGCCGCGGTCACGCCCAGCCCGTTGGGCAGCGCGTACCGGGCGGCCACCGCGCGGCCGCGTCGCAGCGCGCTGTCCGCCTCGGCCAGCCGGTCCAGGTTCTGCAGGGTGAACACCCGGTTGTCGAGCAGGTCCAGGTGCAGGCCGGCCAGTTCGGCGTCGTCGGTCAGCGCGGCCAGCGCCTGGTCCACGTGCTCCAGCGCCCGGTCGTGGCGGCGGCGGATGGAGTTGACCAGCCACAGGGTCTGCTCGGCGTGGGCGACCAGGTAGGGCTCGCCGCCGGCCTGGGCGAGGGCCTGGCGCGCCGCGGCCTCGGTCGCGTCCAGGTCGCTCAGGTCGCCGCGGCGGAAGTTGGCCAGCAGCTGCCGGTGCCTGACCCGCCACAGCTCCGGCACCTCGGGGTCGTCCGCGGCACTGCCCAGCGCGCGCACGGCCTCGGCGGTCCGGCCGGTGCGGTGCAGGACGGCGGCGAGCAGGTGCCGCAGCTCGGCGACGTGCCTCGGCTCGGTCGCGGTGGCCAGCACCTGCCTGATCAGCGCCTCGGGGTTGCGCTCCAGCCGGAACAGCACGCGGACCAGGGCCAGCCCGAGGGTCACGCGGTGCGGCGAGTCGGGCGGGCAGCCGGCCAGCACCCGGTCGAGCAGGTCCGCGGCGATCAGCGGGACGCGGTTGGACAGCGCGGCGCTGGCCGAGGCCACCCACGCCACCACCCAGTCGTCGACCGCGGTGGCGGTGGTGCCCAGCCGCGCCGACCCGAGGTGCTCGGCCACGCGCGTCACGGCCGCGCCGGCACCGGCCAGTGCCTCGGCGGCCCGCCGGTGCCTGGCGGCCCGGTCAGCGGGGGACAGGGTGTCGCACAGTGCCTGGCGCAGCAGCGGATGCCGGAAGGACAGCCGGGCGTCCACGTCCACCACCACGTCCTTGGCCACCGCCTCGGCCAGCGCGCCGGCCAGCTCCGACACCCGCCGGCCGGTCACCGCGGCCAGCTCGGCCACGCCGAACTCCACCCCGAACAGCGCGGCCCAGCACAGCACGTCCCTGGTCGGCTCGGACAGCAGCGCGATCCGCCTGCCGATCGCGGCGACCAGCGAACGCGGCGCCTCGGCCACGGCCGAGGCGAGAACGTCCACCCCGTCGGCCGACCTGGTCACCGCGTCCGCCCGGACCAGCGCGTCGAGCAGCTCCCGCAGGTACAGCGGGTTGCCCTGGGCCTGCCCGACCAGCTCGCGCAGGCCCGGCCCGGCCGGGCCGCCCAGCAGCCCACTGGCCAGGCTCTCGGTGTCCACATCGGACAGCGGGGTCAGGGTGAGCAGTTCACCGTTGCGCGCCTCCACGCTGCGGCGCAGCGCGGCCAGCTCGGTCCGCTCCTCGGTCGGGCGGGACGCGGCGACCAGCAGCAGGGGCAGTTGGCGGGTGGCCGCGCACAGCCGGTGCCACACCACCACGCTGGCCTGGTCGGCCCACTGCAGGTCGTCGACGACCAGCACCAGCGGCGCCCGCGCGCACAACTCGTCGACCAGGGCGAGGATCTGGTCCACCGCGGCCAGCACGGGATCGCCCCGCACCCAGCCGTCGGCTGCGGGTTGCTCGCCGAGCAGCCCGGCCAGCCGGGCGCGGCGCGGGTCCGGTGAGTCCGCGCTGACGCCGAGGCAGTCCAGGACCACCCGCAGCGGCACGTCCTGGCCGAACTCGTCGGCGCTGACCCAGCCCAGCTGACACCCGCGTTGCCCGGCGTCGGCCAGGCCGACGGCCAGCAGCGCGGACTTGCCGATGCCCGGCTCGCCCTCGATCCACACCGGGGCGCCCCGGCCGGCCAGCACCCCGGTGACCAGCTGGCGCAGTCGGGCGGCCTCGGCCGCGCGGCCCACGAACGTGCCGGGCGCGGTGGGCCGCGCGGCCGCCCTGGCCACCGGTGCGGGCACCACGGACAGCGGCGGCACGGCCGGGCCGGCCCCGCCGGGTTCGGCCGCGAGCGCGCCCAGCGCCGGGTCGTTGGCCAACACCCGCTCGTGCGTGCGGCGCAGCGCCGGCCCCGGCTCGATGCCGAGTTCGTCCAGCAGCACCCGGCGGGCCTGGTGGAACACCTCCAGCGCCTCGGCCTGCCGGCCGGCCTGGTACAGGGCGATCATCAGCAGCTCGCGCAGGGACTCCCGCAGCGGGTAGTCGTGGCTGAGCGCGGTCAGCTCCGCGACCACCTCGGCCTGCCCGTCGGTGGCCAGCACGGCCCTGGCGCGGTGCTCCGCGGCCACCAGGCGCGCCTCGACCAGGCGTTCCCGCTCCAGTTCGGCGGCGGGGCCCGGCACCCCGGACAGCGGTTCGCCGCGCCACAGCGCCAGTGCCGCGTCCAGCGACTCCCGGGCGCCGGCCGCGTCCTGGGCGGCCAGCTGGCGCTGCCCCTGGTCGCGCAACCGGTCGAAGACGGCGACGTCCAGCGCGGCCTCGGGCAGGCGCAGCAGGTAGCCGGCCGGCTGCGAGGTCAGGACGTGCCCGGCGGCCCAGCGGTCGCGGTCGGGCTCCAGCCGCCGCCGCAGCCCGGAGATGTAGGTGTGCACGCTGCCGTCCGCGCTGGCCGGCGGCGACTCGCCCCACACCGCGGCGATGAGATCGCGCCGGGACACCACCTGGTTGGCGTGCAGGGCCAGCACCGCGAACACCGCGCGCTGCCGGGCCGGCCCCAGGTGGAGTTCCTGCCGACCGAGCCAGGCCCGGGGCGGGCCCAGCAGTTCGACCCGCAGTTCCTCGTTGCCGTTCGCTGTCATGACCGTCCTGCTCTGGCCGTGGTCGCTGGCCCCGACGGCCGGCCAGCGCCTGCTGCTCCGCCCCTGGTTGGCCGCACCGCTCACCCGGACAGGATGGCCGGTGGCGCGGGCGCGGCCGGGGGTTGCCGGTCCGGTCCACCGCGGCGCAGCGGGGTCAGCCGGCGGATGCCGAAGGGCCGCATCCGGGACTCGGCGCGCCGCACGTCCCAGGCCGCGCCCATGTCGGTGTAGGCGGCCAGCGCGCTGTAGAGCGCGGCCCTGGCCTCGGCCAGCCGGCCGCGCGCGCCGAGCAGCGCGGCGGCGTCCTCCATGGTCCACGCCAGTTCGAGCCGGCGACCGGCGGAGCGGTAGTGGTCGGCGGCGGTCAGCACCGGTTCCGGGGCGCCGGTGACCAGGCCCTGGCAGCGGGCCGCCGCGGCCAGCCGGGCCGGGGTGTGCTCCCGCTCGGCCTCGGCGAGGCACATGCGCAGTGCCAGCCGGGCCCGGTCCTCGTCACCCACGCTCATGGCCAGCCTGGCCAGGTCGGGCAGCCAGCCGTGGTGGCCGGTCAGCGGCGCGATGCCGGGCTGGAGGATCAGGGTGAGCGCGTCCAGCGCGTCGGCCGGCCGGCCCTGCTGCTCGGCGCCGAGCGCGGTGGCCATCAGCAGGAACGTGGCGCAGTCCTGGTCGCGCAGGGACGCGCGGGAGGGGTGGCCGGCGGCCTGCAGGTGCATCCGCATGGCGTTCTGGTCGTCCTGGTGGCCGGCGATCAGCGCGGCGACACCGTGCAGCAGCATGGCCGAGCCCGGCCGGCGCAGCACGTAGGAGACGGTGCCCCGCCGCTCCCGGGTGACCGTGCTCAGTTCGGCCAGTGCCTCGTCCCAGCGGCCCAGCCAGTAGTAGTGCACCGCGCCCACCACGTGCACCTCGCCGGGCAGCGCGTGCGTGGTGGCCAGCTGCCTGGCCGAGCACAGCGCCTCGGCGGCCCCGCCCAGGCTGTCCACATCGGACAGCGCGGCGAACTTGTCGTCCAGCAGCAGCATGTTCAGCCCGGCCAGCTCCGAGGTGGTTCGGGAACCGCGGGCGGCGGAGCGGACCGGCCGGTCGGGCTGGTCACCGGAGTCGGGCTGGCCGGGCTGGTCACCGGAGTCGGTGCGCCGGCACATCGCCAGCAGGGTGTGGTGGCGACCGCGCCACAGCTCGGGAATGTTCGGGTCGCGCAGGGCGGTGGTGATCTCGTCGAGCGCCCGGTCCACCGCGCCCCTGCGGTAGTAGACGTAGGCGAGGATCCAGCGCATCTCGGCCGCGCGCTCGCTGTCGGTGGTCCGGGCCACCACGTAGCGGGCCTGCACCTCGGGCTCGCGGCCCAACCAGAACAGCAGCCTGGCCAGGGTCGCGGTGAACGTCTCGCGCACCGCGCTGGACAGCGACTCCTGGTCGAGCGCGTTGCGCAGCAGGTCCACCGCGGCGTGCGGGGCCCGGTTGGCCACCACGCCGACGTTGTCCAGCAGCCAGTCCCGCACCCAGGAGTCGACCGGCACGGGCGCGGCGGTCAACTGGTTGGCCACCCGGTCGGCCGGGGCGCCGGCCTCGGCCAGCGCCTGCGCGACCTGCCGGTGCAGCGCGATCCGCACCGCGGTGGGCGCCCGCTCGTAGAGCACCCGGCGGATCAGCGGGTGCCGGAACACCAGCCGCTCACCCGAGGCCACCAGCAGCCCGGCCGCGAGTGCCTCCTCGACCAGCTCGACCAGTTCGGAGGCCGGCCGGCCCAGCGCCACCGCGGCGTCGGCCAGTGGGAACTCGGTGCCGAACAGGGCCGCCCAGCGCAGCAGTTCCCTGGCCTGGTCGGACAGCGCGGCCAGGTGCCGGTCCGCGGTCGCGGCCACGCCGGACGGGAGCACCTGGGCGGCGGCCGGGTCGACGTCCGCGTGCACGCCGTCGAAGAGCACCGCGCCCGCCCGGACCAGCCCGCTCACCAGTTCCCGCACGTACAGCGGGTTTCCCGCGGCGCTCGCGGCCAGCCGGCACAGTCCGGGGCCGGCCGGCGCGCCCACGATCTCGCCGAGCATCCGGTGCACCACGGGTTCGGACAGCGGGGCCAGCGACAGCACCTCGCCGCCCGCCTCGACCAGCCCGCAGCGCAACCGGTCCAGTTCGGGCCGGCGCGCCACCGGCCGGCACGCCCCGACCAGCAGCAGCGGCAGCCGTTGGCTGGCAACGCACAGCCGGTGCCACACCAGCAGGGTGGCCTGGTCGGCCCAGTGCAGGTCGTCGACGACCAGCACCAGTGGAGTGTCCACACAGGACTCGGTGACCAGGGCGACGATCCGGTCCACCGCGGCCAGCACGTGATCGGCCAGCCCGGAGGCGGGGTCGGCACCGTGCGGCGCCGGGTCCACCGCCGCCGCGTCCGGGCCGAGGCAGTCCAGCAGCACCCGCAGGGGGAAGCGCTGGCCCAGCTCGTCGCAGACGCCCCAGCGGAGCTGGCAGCCCAGCGTGTCCGCCTCGGCAAGGCCCTGCGCCAGCAGCGCGGACTTGCCCGCCCCCGGCTCGCCGTCGATCCACACGGTGTGGCCGCGCCCGGTGCTGGCCAGGGTGGCCAGGGCCGAGCGCAGCAGGGCCACCTCGTCGGTGCGGCCGACAAAACCGGCCGGCCGGTCCGGCTGCCTGGGCGGCTGCCTCGGGGGCGTCACCGCACCGGCCCGCGTCCGTGCGCCGGCCGAGCGCGGCGGGGCGGCGGGCGGTGTCGCCGGCCCGGGCGGGCGCCGGCCGGGACAGGCCAGCGCGCTGGTGGTGTCGTCGAGGACCGGGTCGTCGGCCAGGATGCGCTCGCGCAGCTGGGACAGGACCGCGCCGGGTTCGGTGCCCGAGGTCTCGGCCAGGCTCGCGCGCACGTCCTCGAACACGGCCAGGGCCTCGTCGCGCCGGCCGCACCGGTACAGGGCCAGCATCAGCAGCCCGCGCAACGCCTCGCGCAGCGGGTGCGCGTCGGCCAGCGCGGCCAGTTCCGGGGCGATCTCCCGGTGCCGGCCGAGGGTGAGCGCGATCTCGGCCCGCCGCTCCAGGCAGGCCAGCCGCAGTTCGGTGAGCCGGGCCCGCTGTGCGGTGGCGAACGGCCCGGAGATGCCGGACAGGGCCACGCCGCGCCACAGTCCCTCGGCCGCGTCCAGCGCGGCCAGCGCGCCCGGGAGGTCACCGGTGGACCAGCGCTGCTGCGCGCGCTCCCGCCAGGTGTCGAAGCGGTCGACGTCCAGCGCGTCCTGGTCCAGCCGCAGCGAGTAGCCGGAGTCGACCGAGACCAGGACCTGCCCGGCGGACCGGGCCGGACGGTCGGGTTCCAGTGCCCGGCGGATGCTGGACACGTAGGTGTAGACGCTGCCGTCGGCGCTGGCCGGAGCGGTCTCGCCCCACACCGCGTCGATCAGCTCGGCACGGGACACCGGCCGGTTCGCCGACATCGCCAGCACGGCCAGCACCGCGCGGCGCTGCGCCGACCCCAGCTCGATCTCGGTCTCGCCCCGCCATGCCCGCACCGGACCGAGCAGGCCGACTCGGAGAGACGCCCCTTCACCCGCGCTCACGTGGTCTCCCTGGGCTCACGGCGGCAGCAGTACCGGTGAACGAACCAGGACACTAACCACCACTCAACGTGTCTACCAATGTCCGTGCTGTCACAACTACAGTGTATGTGCAGCGCCGCAACAAACCGATCACCGCGACTCCGCCGCCGGGCGAGGGCTGATCGGGCAGATTCCCCCAACTTCGGGGCAGATCCGGGCCGACACGCCGATGATCGGCGCCTCCCGCGTGATCCGATACCCGGCGACCAGCGTTGACGTGTGCGGCGGCCGTGTGGGGACGGTTCAGCCGAGCCGGAGGTGACAGGCGTGATCGTCACGGTGACGGCCGCCCCGGGCGTGGCGCGCGGTGCGCGGCGTGAGCGGGTGCCAGCCAACACGGTGCCAGCCGGCCCAGTGCCAGCAGGCACGGTGTCCGCGGCGCGCGTCGGCGGCGGAACCACCGTGGCCCGTGTCCTGGCGGCCAACGGGATCTCGGCCAGGGCGGTGCTGCCGGTGTCCGGGGCGGCCGGCCGGCGACTGGCCGGCGGGCTCGTCGACGGTGGCGTCGAGGTGCTGGCGCTGCCCGCCTGGCCGACTGACGACGTTGGTGCGCCCGGACCGGCCCCGGAGCCACGCCTGCCCGGTGACGACCTGGTCGACGCCGTGGTGCGCGCGGCCACCGGCGCGGAGTGGGTGGTGCTGTGCGGGGATCTGGCGGCCCAGCTGCCCGCCGACGTGGTCGCCACGCTGGTGCGGCGGATCTCCGCGCACGGCCTGGCCGTCGCCGTGGCCGCCAGGGGCCCGGCACTGCGCCACGCCCTGGCCGAACGGCCGCCGCTGGTCGCGCTCGACCTGGCCGAGCTGGCGGAGCTGGTCGACTGGCCACTGTGGACACTCGCGGACGTGGTCGCCGCGGCCGGGCGCCTGCGCGACCAGGGCACGGACGCGGTGCTGGTCAGCCTGCGCGGGCAGGGCGCCGTGCTGGTTGACAGCGCCGGCGCCTGGTACGCCCGCTCGGCCAGCGAACCCCGCCGGCCCACCGACCGGCACGAGGACACCCTGCTGGCCGGCTTCCTGGCCGTGGGCGGGTCGGGCGCGCTGGCTCTGCTGGTCGGCACGGCGTGGGCCGCGGCCGCGGCGTGCCTGCCGGTGGGCGCCGTGCCGGGACCGAGGGACATCCACCCCTGGCTGGTCACCGTGCACGACGTCCAGGGGCGGTCCTGCCTGGCGCGCGCCCAGCTGTCCGGCCGGTCGGGGTGACGGCCAGCCGGCGCCACGGCCCCGTGCACACCGCCGCTGACCTGCGGATTGAGGAGTTGACGGATTTCGTAGAGAGATTGTGAAGTCTCGGCCAACACACTGTCGGGGTGGTAACCCGGCGTGTGGAGGTAGCGATGGAACGAGTGCGGGTAGCCGTCAAGGCGTCGGACCCCCTGTCGCAGGCGGGCATCACCAGTTACCTCACCTCCCGTCCTGAGGTGCTCGTGGTGACCGGCCAACCGGCCGACGCGGATGTCGTGGTCTTCGCGGCCGACCGGATCATCCCGGCGGTGGCGGCCCTGCTGCGGCGGATAGCCGGCGAGACCGGTCTGCCGATCGTGTTGGTGACCGGTGAACTCGACGAGTCCGAACTGCTCGGCATCGCCGAGTGCCGGGTGGCCGTGGCGCTGCCCAGGATCGCGGCCACCGGTGACCGCCTGGTCGACGCGGTGTGGGCCGCGGCCTCGGGCGGCTCCGGCAAACCGGCCGAGCTGGCGCGGCGCTTCGAGCGGGTGCGGCGCGAGGTGCTGGGCCGGCACCGGCCGGTCGCCTCGGATCTCGCGCCCCGCGAGATCAACGTGTTGCGGCTGATGGCCGAGGGCTGGGACACCGCGGAGATCGCGGACAAGCTGTGCTATTCCGAGCGCACCGTGAAGAACGTGATCTACGCGATGACCAACCGGCTCAACCTGCGCAACCGCCCGCATGCCGTGGCCTACGCGCTGCGGGCCGGGGTGATCTGAGCGCCCGTCCGCCCGGAGGTCAGTGTGGACAGTGCCTGTCCGGCCGCGCGGTCCAGCGCCGGGTCGTCGGCGTGGTCACCGGCCCACCACACGTGGCCGTCCGGGCGGATCAGCGCGGCCCGCACCGCTGACCAGGCTGGCCGGTCCCGCTCGGCGAGGACGCCGGAGCAGGTCGGGACGGCCAGTGCCCGCGCCTGGTCGGTGGCGGTGGCCAGCGCGCCGCCGGAGAGGTCGAGCAGCACCGGGCGGCCCGCGCGCAGCAGCGCGAACACGTGGTTGTCCTGGGACAGCCGCAGGTCCGGCGTTCTGGTGCCGGTGAGCGGGTGGGCTCCCGGCGTGGCGGCCGGGTAGTCGACGTCGAGCGCGGACAGTCGCCGGGCCAGGTCCAGGGACAGCTCGGGGTGCTCGCGCAGCAGCCCGTCGAACAGCGTCCGCAGCGCCCTGCCCTCGGCGGAGAAGGCGGTCATCAGCGCGGTCTGCGCGAGCGTGTTGGCCAGCAGGGCCGCGCCCACCGGGTGGCGCTCGGCGTGGTAGGTGTCCAGCAGCCGTTCCTCGGCCCGGCCGGTGAGCACGGCGGCCAGCTTCCAGCCCAGGTTCATGGCGTCCTGGACACCGACGTTCAGGCCGACGCCGCCGGTGGGGAAGTGCATGTGCGCGGCGTCCCCGGCGAGCAGCACCCGGCCGCGCCGGTAGCTGGCCGCCTGGCGGGTGGCGTTGCCGAACCGGGACAGCCAGGACGGGTCGCGCAGGCCGAGGTCGACCCCGGCGATCCGGGACATCTTGTCGCGCAGCTCGGCCAGGGTGAGTTCGGTGCCGGGGCGGTCGGGCTGCGCGGCGACGGCGCCCACCAGCCGGTGCCGGCCGTCCGGCAGCGGCGGGGTGGCCATGGCGCCGCCGTGTTCGCTGTACCAGCTGGCCCCGTGCGGCAGCGGGGTGTCGAGGACGACGTCGCCGAGAAAGCCGTACACGGTGGCGTCGGTGCCGGGGAAGTCGATGCCGGCCCGGGTCCGGACCGTGCTCCCGGCGCCGTCGCAGCCCACCAGGTACGCGGTCCGGACCCGGTGCTCGCCGTCCGGGCCGCGCACGCTCACCAGCACCGAGTCCGCGTCCTGGGCGACGCCGGTCACGGTGTGCTCGCGCAGGACGCGCGCGCCAAGGCCGACGGCGTGCCGCTCCAGCAGTTCCTCGGTGCGCTCCTGCGGGATGAGCAGGGTGAACGGGAAGGGGGTGTCCAGCGGCCGGAAGTCCAGCCGGGTGGGCAGCCCGGCGAAGTGCCCGCTGGGGATGGGGGTGCCCGCGTCGAGGAAGGGCTGGTGCGCGTCGCGCATCGCCAGCACCTCCACGGTCCTCGGGTGCACGGTCAGTGCCTTCGAGTGCGGGCTTCGCCGCGGCGCCCGCTCCACCACCAGCGGGGACAGTCCGGCCAGGGCCAGCTCCGCCGCGGTCCACAGGCCCACCGGACCGGCCCCGACCACGACTACCTGTTCCTGTTCCACGCGATCTCCTTGATCGTCCACACGTGCCGGTGCGGGGCGTTCACCCGGACCGACCCGACTCTTGGTCAGTGACCAACGAACCGGGGTCAGTACACTTGGTTGCTGACCAAGAAAGCAACGGGGTGTGACGTGGCGAACACACAGCGGCGGGCCGAGATCGTGGCCGCGGCACTGGACCTGCTCGACGAGAAGGGCGTGGACGCGGTGAGCCTGCGCGCGGTCGCCGACCGGCTCGGCGTGCGGCTCAACACCGTCTCCTGGCACATCAAGACCAAGGCGCGGCTGCTGGAGCTGATGGCCGACGCCGTCCTGGCCGACCTGTCCCTGGCCGAGCTGCCCGAGCAGTGGCAGGCCCGGCTGCGGGAACTGGCGCACCGCTACCGCGCGGCCCTGCTCCGCCACCGCGACGGCGCCCGGGTCGTGGCCGGCACCTTCGCGGCCGAGGAGCACACGTTGCGGGTGGGCGAGGCGTTCCTCGCCTGCCTGCTGGACGGCGGGCTCACCGAGCGGGAGGCGATGTGGACCAGTTGGACCGTCATCTACTTCGTGCTGGGCCTGGTCCAGGAGGAACAGGGCGCGGTGGACGCGGTCGCCGAGGTGCTCACTGCGGCGGTCTCGCCGCAGGCGCATCCCGCGCTGACCCGCGCCAGGGCGCACCTCGGCGGGGGCGGCTTCGACCAGCGGTTCGAGTTCGGCCTGGACCTGATCATCCGGTCCGCCGCCGAGCTGACGCGGTCGAGCTGACGCGGGCGCGCGCACCGCGGCGGGGCGGGCCGCCCGGGTGACTAGGGTGGACCCGTGCCGACCAGCCCCCAACCAGGACGGGACCGGGGCCTGCGCGCGGTCGTGCTGGTCGAGGGGCACAGCGATCAGCTCGCTCTGCAGGTGCTCGCCCGGCGCCTCGGCCGGGACCTGGCCGGCGAGGGAATCGGTGTCGTGGCGATGAGCGGTGCGACGAACATCGCGCGCTACCTCGACCACTACGGACCGCCCGGGCTCGATGTCACGGTGGCCGGGCTCTACGACAGCGCCGAGGAGCGCTTCTTCCGGCGGGGGCTGGAGCGGATCGGCCGGCGTCCGGGGCCGGGGCCGGACGGCATGGCGGAGTGCGGGTTCTTCAGGTGCACCGCGGACCTGGAGGACGAGCTGATCCGCGCGATCGGTGCCGAGCGGGTGGAACGCCTCGTCGAGGCCGACGGCGGGATCGCCTCGTTCCGGCGGCTGCAACGGCAGCCGGCGCAGCGCGACCGCAGCCTGCACGACCAGCTGCGGCGGCTGATGGGCGGCCGCGCCGGCGGGAAGTACCGCTACGCCAGGCTGATGGCCGAGGCCGTCGACCTCGACCGGGTGCCGCGACCGCTGAACGCGGTGCTCGACCACCTCCCGCCGCCCAGCTGACCGCGTCGGGTGGACCGGATCAGGCCCGCCACACCGTGCCGCGCCGCTCGTACTCCAGCACCGTCTCCACCCGCTGGGCCAGCTGTGCGCCGAGGAAGCGTTCCACCAGCCACAGCGAGACGTCCAGACCGGAGGTGATGCCGCCACCGGTGACGAGGTCGCCGTCGTCGACGACCCGGGCGTTGACCACGGTGGCACCCTGCGCGGCCAGGTCGGCCTTTGCCGACGCGTGCGTGGTGGCGTGGCGCCCCCTGGTCAACCCGGCGGCCGACAGCGCCATCGTGCCGGTGCAGATGCCGACGTGCAGCACGGCCGAGGCGGCCAGCCGACGCAGGAAGTCCCGGTCGGCGATGAGCTGGCGCACGCCGGGCCCGGCCGGGTCGGCGTAGCCACCGCCGGGCACCACGAGCACGTCCGCGGCCCGCGGCGACCAGCCCGTCGCCACCTCGACCCGCGTGCCGTAGGCGCAGGTCACCGTGCCGGGCCGGCCGGTGGTCACCAGCGTCGCGGTCACCGCGCCGCCGCTGGCGCGCCCGGCCAGCCCCAGCACCTCCACCGGGGCGGTGAAGTCCTGCTCCTCCACCCCGTCGAACATCAGCACCTGCACCCGCAGCGGGTGCGCCGAGGCCTCGGCGGGTGCTCCGGCCGCGGTGGGTGCTCCGACAGCCAGCGCACCCAGGCCGGTTGCCGTGCCCGCGGACAGCGCCGAGGCACGCAGGAAAACACGGCGTCGCATGATGACCTCCCCGATTCCGGTTCGCCCCACTGGTCGGGCGAACCACCCCGGTGGTTCCCGCGCGCTCGGGTGAACCGGTCGGAGCTGCCGGGCGAGGACCTGTCGGTGCTGCGGATCGTGATCCGCAACGGTGTCAGTCACGATCCCGCCGACCTGCCGGCGGGGCGCTGTCGCGGAGCCTGGCCGCTGAGCGGACCAGGGAGGCAACCGCGGCGGAGTGGGTGCTTGGCGGCCACGCGAGCACCGTCGTGACCTCCGGCGCGTCAACGACGGGCACCGCGACGTGTTCCGGCCACTGCCAGGCGCGACTGGAGGCGGGGATGACGAGCAGCGTCCTGCCGAGCGCCACGAGCTGGGCGAGCTGCGACTGGGTGCGCACCTCCGGCCCGGGCCCGTCGGGGTAGGTCCCGTCGAGCCGGGGCCATCGAGCCATCGGCAGGTCCGGCACGTCGCGCACGTCCGCCAGCGTGAGCTGGTCGCGGGACGCGAGCGGGTGTGCCGCGGGAAGGATCGCGACCTGGCCTTCGACGCAGAGGTCCTCGGTGTCGAACCCGGCCAGGTCGTCGAACGGGCGGTGCATGAGCGCCACGTCGGCCTGGCCGTCGCGGAGCCGCCGGGCCTGTTCGCCGACCTCGCACAGCAGGACCTCGACCGGTGTCGCACCGGGTTCGCCCGCCAGCGCGTCGAGCAGCCGTTGCAGCAGCTCGTGGGATGCCCCGGCCTTGGTCACGAGCACCAGCGGACGCTGCGGATTCCCGGCGCGTCGGGTCCGGCGCGCGGCCGCCGCGACCGCGTCGAGGGCCGTTCTGGCCTCCCGGAGCAGCACCCGGCCGGCGTCGGTGAGCACCGCGCCACGACGGTCCCGGTCCAGGAGCTGGACGCCGAGCCGGTGTTCCAACTGGCGGATCGCGCGTGAGAGCGGCGGTTGGGCGATCCCGAGCCGAACGGCGGCGCGGCCGAAGTGCAGTTCCTCGGCGACGGCGACGAAGTACCGGAGTTCGCGGGTTTCGAGGTCGTCCACGGACGGATGCTACCCGCCTGATACCCGGCGGGTATCAGGGCGTACTGAATCGATCTTGGACACCGGGCGGCGGCCCGCCGAGCATGGATCGCGTGAACGACACGAAGACCGCGCTGGTCACCGGCGCGAACAAGGGAATCGGTTTCGCCATCGCCCAGGGGCTCGGCGCGATCGGCTGCACGGTCGCGGTGGGCGCGCGCGACGACGCCAGGCGCGCGGCGGCCGTCGCGCGGCTGCGCGCCGCGGGCGTCGACGCGTTCGGCGTCGCCCTCGACGTCACCTCGGCCGAGAGCGTCACCGCGGCGGCGGCGACCGTCGAGCGGACGGCAGGACGGCTCGACATCCTCGTCAACAACGCGGGCATCGCCGGCCGGACCGACGGTGGCGCGCAGGATCCGACAACGCTCGACCTCGACGTCGTCCGCACCGTCCTCGACACGAACGTGTTCGGGGTCGTCCGGGTGACCAACGCGATGCTCCCGCTGCTCCGCCGGGCCGAGGCACCGCGCATCGTCAACGTGTCGAGCAACATGGGCTCGCTGACGCTGCGGACCGGCCCGGTCATGGCCGCCTACGCCCCGTCGAAGTCCATGCTCAACAGCATCACCGTGCAGTACGCCCGCCAACTCGCCGACACCGACGTCATCGTGAACGCCTGCTGCCCTGGCTACGTCGCGACCGACTTCACCGGCTTCAGCGCGCCGAGGACACCCGAGCAGGGCGCCGCGATCGCGATCCGGCTGGCCACCCTGCCCGACGACGGGCCGCGCGGCGGCTTCTTCGACGACGCGGGCGTCATCCCCTGGTGACCACGCCGCCGGCTAGTCCACGTCCTGGCGGCGGGGCACCGCCGTGGAGTCGCGGACGACGAGGTGGGCGGCGAGCAGCCGGGTGACCGGGGGACGCGCCGGCGTGGCGATGGCGTCCAGCAGGTCCTCGGCGGCGGCGACGCCGATGGCCTCGGTCGGCTGTTCCACGGCGGTCAGCCGGGGACGGACGAGGGTGGCCCACTCGTGGTCGTCGAAGCCGATCAGGGACAGGTCCTGGGGGCAGCGCAGCCCGCTGTCCTGCACGGCGGCGAACGCGCCGGCGCTCAGCACGTTGTCCGTGCAGTAGATGGCGGTGATCTCCGGGTTGGTGCGCAGCAGGGTGCGGGTCGCGTCGTAGGAGATCGCGCTGGAGTAGGCGCTGTGCATGACGTGGTCGGGCCGCGTGGGCACCCCGGCGGCCGTCATCGCCTGGAGGTAACCGGCGAGCCGCATCGCGCTCGGCCGCAGCCCGGCCGCGCTGGGCTCGGTCACGTCGAGCAGCGCGGGGTCGTAGCGCGCTTCGCTGATGATGCCGATGTGGCGGTGGCCCAGCCTGATGAGGTGGTCGATCGCCAGCCGGGACGCCTCGATGTTGTTGGCGGACACGAAACTCGCCCGGTCCACCCCGGGGGCGCGCCGGTCGAGCAGGACGAGCGCGGTGCCGTCCTCGGCCAGCCGCCGCAGGTGGTCGTCGTCCGTGCCGTCGAGCGGCGCCACGATCAACCCGTCCACGCGCTTGGCCGCGAGTGTCTCCACCGCCCTGCGTTCGAGTTCGGGTTCCCCCTCGGTGCTGCTGACCAGCACCTCGTAGCCGTGCTTGCGCACGGTGCGGGCGGTGCTCTGCAGCACCTCGGCGAAGAACCGGTTGCTCAGGTCGGGGACGACCACGCCCACCGTCTGGGTGTTGCCGGTGATCATGCTGCGCGCCAACTGGTTGGGCCGGTACCCCAGCTCGGCGGCCACCCTGGCGACCTTGTCCCGGGTGCGGGCACTGACCTCGGCGGCACCGGCGAGCGCGCGACCGGCCGTCGACTTCGACACCCCGGCGGCCCTGGCGACGTCGACGATGGTCACCGTCTGGCGCGACGTCACGGCTGCGGGCTCCTCCTCGTTGCTGGCGCTGGCGTTGACAATAGCCGCTCGATCAACTCGATGACCCGCACCGAGTCCAGCGGGTTGACCGGCACCGGCTCGCCGGCCAGCAGTGCCCTGGCCAGCAGCGCGTAGAACTCCGCGTAGCGACCGGGTTCGGTCGGCACCGCCCGCGTCGTGCCGTCGACGCCCAGGCGGCCCCAGGCGCTTCGCGGCTCGTGCCCGAAGGACGGGTCGGTGGGCCGGGCGCCGGCGGCGAGCGCGGCTTCCTGGGGGTCCAGTCCGTGCTTGGTGAACGCCCCCCGGGAACCGAGGACCCGGAACCGGGGACCGGCCTGCGCCGCCAGGCCGTTCATCCACAGGTGCGACCGGACACCCGACTCGTGGTCCAGCACGACGAACGCGTCGTCGTCCGCGCTGCCGCCGGGGTCGCGGGTGAACACCTCGCAGTGGACGGGCACCGCGGTGCCGAACAGGCGCACGGCCTGGTCGATGACGTGGGTGCCGAGGTCGTAGAGGATGCCGCCACCGGCGCTGGCCGGTGTCCGGGTCTTCCACGACGGGTCGCGGTCGGGTTTCCACCACTCGAACCGGGATTCGAACCGCCACACCTCGCCCAGCGCGTCCTCGGCCAGCAACCGCCGCAGGGTGCGGAAGTCCCCGTCCCAGCGGCGGTTCTGGAACACGGTCAGCGGCACGCCGAGGCGGTCGGCCTTGGCCACCAGCGCCCGGCCCTCGGCCGAGGTGACGGTGAACGGCTTGTCCACCACCACGGCGACACCGGCGTCGAGGAAGGCGTCCGCGAACTCCGCGTGGGTGGCCGGCGGCGAGCCGATGACCACGAGGTCCAACTCGGCCGCCCGGTCGAGCAACGCGTCCACATCGGACACGACGTGGGTGTCGGGGTACCGGGCCAGCACCTCGGCCCGGCGCTGCTCGTCCCTGGTCACCACCGCGTGCAGCGCGTAGTGGGGGTCCGAGTGGAGGAACGGCGCGTGGAACACCCGCCCTGCCGTGCCGAAACCGACCACAGCTGTCCGGAGTGGATTGCTCGCTTCCGCGCTCGGTCCGCTCCTCGCTCGCTGGCGCTCACTGCGATGCTCCCTCGCTGTCAGCTCGCGGTGTGGATTGCTCGCTTCCGCGCTCGGTCCGTTCCTCGCTCGCTGGCGCTCGCTGCGATGCTCCCTCGCTGTCAGCTCGCGGTGTGGATTGCTCGCTCGCGCGCTCACGTCAGGAACCTGCCCGGCCCGAAGGGCGCCAGCAGCGGGTGGGGCTGGCCGGTGACGATCTGCTCGGCGAGCAGTTCTCCGGCGATCAGGCCGAGGGTGGCGCCGCTGTGGGTGAACGCGACGTGCAGGCCGTCGATCCCGGGCACCGGTCCCAGCACCGGTTCCCCGTCGGCGGGGATGGGCTTCCGGCCGGTCGCCACCGAGTCGAGGGGGAGGCGGGGGTTGCCGGCCAGCACCGCGCTCGCCTCGGCGAGCAGCCCATCCACAGTGGACTGTGGGATCTCGAAGGTGCCGTCGTCGTGGTGCACGACCTCCTCCTCCGACCACGCCGAGTCGAACACCAGCGCGCCGTCGGGCGTGGGGCGGATGGACACCCGCGGCGTGTTCAGCACCGAGCGCAGCCCGGTGGCCACGGGTTCGGTGCGCAGCAGCACCGAGATCGGGGTCCGGTCGCCGATCGGCGCGCCCAGCCGGGCCAGTTCCGCCGGCACGGCGGCGCCGGTGGCGAGCACGACCGCGTCCGCGTCGACGTCGTGGCCGGACCCGGTCCGGGCGCCGAGCACCCGGTCGCCCTCGGTGCGGACCTCGGTCGGACCGGCGTCGAACACGGCGGTCCCGCCGAGGCCGGTGAACTGCCGCAGGAGCAGGTCGATCAGGGACGGCAGGTCGACCCAGCCCTCACCGGGGTTGAAGATCGCGCCGTGGTCGGGCACGGCGGCGGGGTCGACCCCCGGGGCGAGGGCCGCGATCTCGTCGGGGAGAACCCACTCCGCGTCGTAGCCCACGGCCCGCTGGCGCGCGAACGTCTCGCGGGTGGTGGCTTCGGCGCCCCAGGCCAGTCCGCCGTCGAAGCGCAGCCAGTCCAGGCCGGGCACGCGGGCACCGAGGGTGCGGTAGCGGTCGATGCCCAGCACCCGCAGCCGGTGGTACTCCGCCGAGCGCGCCGCGGCCGAGTTCAGCCACGCCAGCGACCGGCCGGACGCGCCGCTGGCCGGTGCGGCCTCGGACACGAGCGTGACCGCGGCCCCCTGCCGGGCGAGTTGGTGCGCGGTGGACACACCCAGGACACCGCCCCCGAGGACGACCACCCTCATCGCCGGTGCTCTCCGAACCATGTGTCTTTCCTCCCCACCCAATCCGGGAACGTTCCCGGGATCTCGTGGCGCTGACCCTAGGCACCCGCGCTGTCGGTGGTCAAGCAATTCTGCGGCCGAACAGATCCAGGGAAAACACACTCTTGACCACTGTGGACGGGCGTGCGTAGATTCCCTCCCCAATTCCCAGTCCGGGAACGTTCCCGAATCCCAGCGTGAGGCAAGGGCACCATGAGCCTGAGAATCGGTGTGGACACCGGCGGCACCTTCACGGACCTGTGCGCCTACGACGACACGACCGGACAGATCCACGTCCGCAAGGTCTCCTCCACCCCCGAGGACCCGGGGCAGGCCATCGTGCGTGGCCTCGGTGAACTGCTGGACCAGATCGGCGGGCGCGGCGTCGACGAGGTGGCCTACTTCGCGCACGGCACCACCGTGGGCACCAACGCCCTGCTCACCGGCCGCGGCGCGCGCACCGGTCTGATCACCACCCGGGGCTTTCGCGATCTGCTCGAACTGGGTCGCGGGCGACGCCCGCACATGTACGACGCGCAGGCCGACAAGCCGGTGCCCTTCGTCCCGAGGGACCTGCGGATGGAGGTGACCGAACGGGTCCGCCACGACGGCCGGGTCGAGGTCCCGCTCGCGCACGACGAGGTCCGCGCGGCCGTCCGGGCACTGCGCGAGCGCGGTGTCGTGGCGATCGCCGTGTGCCTGCTCTACAGCTATGTCCGCCCGGACCACGAGCGGGCCATCGGCGAGATCATCCGCGCGGAGTTCCCCGAGGCGCACGTCTCGCTGTCCAGTGAGGTGCTGCCGGAGTTCCGCGAGTTCGAGCGGCTGTCCACAGTGGTCACCAACGCCTACCTGGGTCCGGTCGTGGCCGACTACCTCGCGCGGCTGCGCGGGACGCTGGCCGCGTCCGGGCTGCGCTGCGAACCGCACGTGACCCAGTCCAACGGCGGGGTCATCCCGTTCGTCACCGCGGAGCGGCTGCCGGTGCGGCTGGTGCTGTCCGGTCCGAGCACCGGCGTGGTCGGCGCCGCGGCGATCTGCGCGGCGGCCGGTTTCCGCGACATCATCACCTTCGACATGGGCGGCACGTCCTCCGACGTCTCGCTGGTCCGCGACGGCGAGCCGAAGGTGGCGGCCAGCCTGGAGATCGACGGCCGGCCGATCCGCTCGCCCATGCTCGACATCCACACCGTGGGCGCGGGCGGCGGCTCGGTCGCGTGGATCGACTCCGGCGGGCACCTGCGGGTCGGCCCGATGAGCGCGGGCGCCTTCCCCGGCCCCGCCTGCTACGGCAACGGCGAGGAACCCACCGTCACCGACGCCAACGTGGTGCTGCGCGTGCTGAACCCCGACTACCTGCTCAACGGCCAGCTCAAGATCGACAAGGACGCGTCGCACCGGGCCGTGGGGCGACTGGCCGAGCGGCTGGGCATGTCGGTGGAGGCGACCGCGCAGGGCATCATCAGCGTGGTCACCGCGAACATGGCCAGGGCGATCCGGGTCATCTCGGTGCACCGGGGCTACGACCCCCGCGACTACGCCCTGGTGCCGTTCGGCGGGGCCGGCCCGCTGCACGCGGCGCGGCTGGCGGCCGAGCTGGGCTCACCGGTGATCGTCATCCCGGAGATCCCGGGCGCGCAGTCGGCGCTCGGCCTGCTCATGACCGACGTGCGCAGCGACTTCATGCGCACCCGGATCGTGCCGGTGCGCCCGGAGACCGGCGAGGAACTGGCGGCCGTGCTCACCGACCTGTCCGCGCAGGCGGACGCCTGGTTCGACAGCGAGGGCATCGAGCCGGCGCGGCGGTCGGTCACCCGCGCCGTGGACCTGCGCTACACCGGCCAGAACTACGAACTGGGCGTCGACGTCCCGGACGGGCCCGTCACGGCCGCGACGATCCGCGTGCTGGTGGACCGCTTCCACGACGCGCACGAGCGGATGTACGGCTACCGCGCCGAGGACGAGCCGGTGGAGGCGGTGACCTTCCGGGCGCAGGCCGTGGGCGCGGTGCCCCGCGCCCGGGTCGAGCGCTCCGCGCCCAGTGGAGCCGACCTGGCCGACGCCGTGGTCGCGCACCGCTCGGTCTACCTGGCCGAGGCCGGCGGCCGGGTGGACTGCCCGGTGTACGACCGCGCGCTGCTGGACGTCGGCCACCGGTTCACCGGCCCCGCGATCGTCGAGCAGATGGACAGCACAACCCTCCTGCTGCCCTCCGACACCTGCGCGGTGGACGAGATGCGCAACCTGATCATCCGGACTTCGAGGAGCTGACGTGGCACGGGAACTCGACGCGGTGCTGGTCGAGGTGATCGGCTCGGCACTGGCCACCATCGTGGAGGAGATGAGCGGCACGCTCGTCCGCGCGGCCTTCTCCACCAACATCAAGGAGCGGCGGGATTGCACCGCGGGCCTGTTCGACGCGGCCGGCCGGGGCATCGCGCAGGACGAGGGCGGCTCACCGCTGCACCTCGGCTCGCTGATGGGCATCGTGGACAGCATCCTGGCGCGCTACCCCCGCGAGGAGATCCAGGACGGGGACACGTTCATCGGCAACGACCCGTACAACGGCGGCGGCTCGCACCTGCCGGACATCGTCCTGGCGACGCCGATCTTCGTGGCCGGCGAGCTGACCGCGTGGGCCGCGACCCTGGCCCACCACGCGGACTTCGGCGACCGGGGGCACGCGCACATCTTCCAGGAGGGGCTGCGCATCCCGCCCGTGCGCCTGGTCCGGGCCGGCGTGCTCCAGCAGGACGTGCTGTCGCTGATCCTGCTCAACTGCCAGGTGCCGCACGAGCGGCGGGCCGACCTGCGCGCCCAGAGTTCGGCGAACCGGCTCGCCGTGCTGCGCTACCGCGAGCTGTGCGAGCGCTACGGCACGGCCGCGGTGGTCGCGGCCGGTGAGGAACTGCTGGACTACACCGAACGTCGGACGCGGGCGGCCATCGCCGAGATGCCGGACGGCGAGTACGCGTTCACCGACCTGTTCGACTGTCCGGAACTGGACGACGAACTGGAGCTGCGCGTGGCCGTGCGGATCGCCGGCGACGAGATCCACTTCGACTTCGCCGGCAACCCGCCGCAGGTGCGGGCGAGCGTGAACGTGGTCTGGACCGCGTTGCACGCCACCGTCTACTACTCGGTCAAGAGCCTGATCGACGCCGACATCGTGCCCAACGCCGGGCTCTACCGGCCGATCCACATCAGCGCGCCGGAGGGCTCGATCGTCAACTGCGTGCTGCCGGCCGCGGTCAACGGGCGCAGCGAGACCTGCCAGCGCATCGTCGACCTGATCCACGGCGCGCTGGCCGGCGCCGTGCCGGAGCGGGTGACCGCGGCCAGCAACGGCGCCAACACCGGCGTGCACTTCTCCGGGCGGCATCCGGTCACCGGCGCCGAGTTCGTCTACCTGGAGACCATCGGCGGCGGGTCGGGCGCGCGGGCGAGCAAGGACGGGCTCGACGGCGTCCAGGTGCACATGACGAACACGTCCAACCTGCCGGTGGAGAGCCTGGAGACCGAGTACCCGCTGCTCGTCGAGGCCTACGAGCTGATCGACGACTCCGGTGGCGTCGGCGAGCACCGCGGCGGCATGGGCATCCGCCGCCGCGTCCGGGTGGAGGGCGACGAGGTGCACTTCTGGGTGGACACCAGCCGCCAGCGGTCGCAGCCGTGGGGCCTGTGCGGCGGCGGGCCGGGTGCCACGGCCAAGGTGCTGCTCAGCCAGGGCGCCGGCCCGGTCGACCACGGGTACGCGCTGCTCAGGCGGGGGGACGTGGTCACCGTGGAGACCGCGGGCGCGGGCGGTTACGGCCGTCCGGAGGACCGGTCGCCGCAGGCGGTCGAGCAGGACCTCGCCGAGTCGCGGATCACGGCGGACACCGCCGCACGCCACTACCGCCGTCCGGACCCCTCGGAGGAACGTCCATGACCGCGCCCACCACCGTCAGCACCGGCACGCGGCGCCGGGTGTTCGCCTCGACCATGCTCGGCAACATCGTCGAGTACTACGACTTCACCCTGTACGGCACGCTCGCCGCGGTGCTGTCGACGCTGTTCTTCCCCTCGGCGGACCCGGCGGTCGCGCTGCTGTCCACCTACGTGGGTGTCTCGCTGTCGTACTTCGTCCGCCCCCTCGGCGGGCTGGTCCTCGGGCCGCTCGCCGACCGCAGGGGCCGCCGCTTCGTGCTCTTCCTCACGATCATGCTGATGAGCGCGGGCACCGCGGGGATCGGCCTGCTGCCCACCTACGCGGCGATCGGTGTCGCCGCACCGGCCCTGCTGCTGTTCTGCCGGGTCCTGCAGGGCTTCGGTGCGAGCGTCGAGTTCACCACCGCCGCCCAGTTCATGCTGGAGCACGAGCGCGGCAACCGGCGGAACTACCTCACCGGGCTGATCAACGCCACCTGCTCGGTGGGCTCGCTGCTGGCCGCCGCCGTGGCGTTCACCCTCACCACGGTCATGCCGGCCGAGGCGTTCACCAGCTGGGGCTGGCGGATCCCGTTCCTGCTCGCGGTGCCCATCGCGTTCGTGGGGCTCTACATCCGCCGCCGGCTCGACGAGACACCCGAGTTCCGCGAGGTGCTGGAGCTGGCCAAGCACGGCCGCGTCGAGCAGACGCCCCTGCGCGACGCGGTGCGCTACCACTGGCGGGACATGCTCAGGGCGATCGGACTCGGCGCGGGACAGCGGATCGGCACGTACACCATCCAGGCGTACTTCGTGACCGCGCTGATCAGCGCCGGCTTCCCCACGTCGCTGTCGCTGCTCGCGTCGATGCTGACCTACGCGGTCGGCCCGCTGCCGAGCATCTGGGGCGGGGTGCTCGCCGACCGCCACGGCGCCCGGGTGCCCCTCCTGGTGGGCTACGGCCTGTTCGTGCTGCTGACCGTGCCGACGTTCATGGCGATCGGCAGCGGGTCCATCGTGCTCGCCACCGCGGCCGTCATCGTCTTCACCGTGCTCAACAACCTGGTCTCCGCGCCGCTCAACACCGCGTACGTGCTCAGCTTCCCGCCCGAGGTGCGGTCGAGCGCGGCGGCGCTCAACTTCAACATCGGCACCTCGCTCATCGGGTCGACCGCCGGCCTCGTCGCGGTGTGGCTGCACAGCCTGACCGGCACCGACGTCGCCTTCGGCTGGTACATGACGGCGGCCTGCGCGGTGTCCATCCTGGTCACCGTCTTCGCCCTGCCACCATCGGTGGACTACCGCGAGCCCGACTGGAGCCAGCAGGCCGCACCCACCCGCGCGGCCTGACCCCGGCGCGGCCCGGGGCGCCGGGCCGCGCCCAACCGGCTGTGCCGATCGGGTGTGCTGATCGGGTCCGGCCTGGACCGGTACGCCGATTTTGGTCATTTCCTCCTGCTGGGTGTCGCCGGTCACCTACGCTCCTCGGGCATGGACGGGACAATCCTCGACCCGGACGGCGCGCGTGAGCACCTGGCCGCGTGGAAGGGGCGGATCGACAAGATGGCCCGTGACACCGAGGCCATGCGTCAGCGACTGCAGGACCTGCGGGTGACCGCGCGCGATCCCAACGGGCTGGCCGAGGTCTCGGTCGACTCGACGGGAGCGCTGGTCGCGCTGCGGCTGACCGAGCGGATCAACCGGGTGGCGCCGGACGTGGTCGCCCAGACCATCATGACAACGCTGGGCACGGCCAGGAACATGCTGGCCGACCGGTCCAGGGAGGTCATCGCGGACACCGTCGGCACGGAGTCGGCGGCGGCCAGGGCGATCGCGGAGAGCGTGGACCGCCACCTCCGGCGGGATTTCGCCGAGCAGGGCCCGGAACAGCGGGCGCCACGCGGCCGAGGCCGCGCCGACGACGTCGGCGATGACGACGACTACGACCCGCTTTCCAGCTTCCGGCGGCGGTGAGGCATGGGATTCAACGTCGACATCCCACAACTGCGCACGCACGCGCAGAACGTGCAGGCGGTTCGGCAGCGGTTCGCCGCCGTGCAGAGCGCCAGCGCGCAGATCGCGCGCAACGACCAGGCGTACGGGTTGCTGTGCGGGTGGATCGCCGGGGTGCTGGAGGGCAGGCACCAGAAACAGGACGAGCTGCTCGCCTACGTCGCTGAGAACCTCGACCTGGTCACCGAGGAGCTGGAGCTGACCGCGGACGCCTACGACACCGTGGACAACGACGGGAGCGACCGGCTCAACCAGATCGGGGTGGTGCGGCAGCCATGACCGACGACGGTTCCCTGGTCGCCCCGGTGCGGTCGACCCGCGAGGCGTGGACCGGATCCAGCCTCGCGGACGGGATCGAGGACCTGGTTGACGCGATCAAGAGCGAGAACTGGGTCACCGGCGCGCTCGCCGGCGCCGGGCTGGCCGTGGAGACCGCGGCCACGGTGATGGACCCGTTCAGCGCGCTGCTGTCCAACGGGCTCGGCTGGGCCATGGAGTACTTCGAGCCGTTGCGGCAGGTGCTCGACGAGCTGACCGGCCTGCCGGACGTCGTCCGGTCGCACGCCGAGACCTGGAACAACATGGCGACTGAGCTGTACAGCATGTCCCAGGACCTCGGCGCGCACCTCACCAACGACCTGACGGAGTGGACCGGCGGCGCCGCCGACGCCTACCGCGCCCTGATGGCCAACAACGTCGACGCGCTCGGCGGGCTGGCCGCGACCTCGGCCGGGCTGGCGGCGGCCACCGAGGGCGCGGGTGGCCTGGTCGAGATGACCCGCGAGATCGTCCGCGACCTGATCGCCGACCTGGTGGCCAGGGTGATCGTCTGGGCCGTTGAGGCGCTGCTGGTGGTGACCATCCCGGTGATCGCGGCGCAGATCGTCGCCGCGGTGGTCAAGTGGGCCGGGCGGATCCTCAACTACACGACCTCGCTGGTCGAGAGCATCACCAACCTCTCGCTGCTGCTGGACGGATAGGCGCGACATGACCCCACGACCACGGCGCCCGAAGGGCGGAGACGACGGCGACGGCTCGACAGGGCATCCGTCCCAGCGGTCCGGCGACGTCGACGCGTCGTCGAGCATCTCCGGCGCCCAGCAGAAGACCCAGGACATCGCCAGCAGAGGCCGACCTGGCGGCGGGTCGGGCAACGGCCAACCGAACCAGCCGGAGCGGCCCGGCGAACCGGGTTCCGGCGAGGAGTCGAGCCGGCCGGAGTGGCTGCGGCGGCAGATCGAGGAGGGCAACGAGTTCAACCGGCGGCGCGAGCCCTACTACGAGGAGCAGGGCGGCGCGAACGAGGTGCACGTCGAGCCGAAGTCGGAGCGGGGCCAGTACCCGCGCGTCGACTCCTACGTGCCCGGCGAGGAAATCGTCAGCCGGAAGCACACCCAGTTAGCGGACGTGCAGGAGAAGACGGCGTTCGCCTATCTGCGCGAACTCGCCAACACCTATGGCCCGGGCACCATTGTCGCGGACACCCCGACAAATCGTCGCGATCTCGGTGACGACGCGATTGGTCAACCAATGGACGGGGACATGGTCCTTGAGGTTCCAGTGCAGAGAAATGCTGTTCCGCCTGCCGTGCTCGCCGAGGCGAGACGTCTGGGTATCATTATCAGGGACGAGAACGGTCATACCTACTGACGGTCATACCTACTGATGTCATTCTCCACGACGTGACACCGGACACCGCGAGCACGGAGACATGGTCGACTACTGCTTCAAGTGGAACTACGCGGACGGCGCTCCCGGGGAACCGCTGACCGAGGACGAGGCGCGGGTCAGGGACAGCGCGGGCGAGGAGTACACGGCCGTCATGCCGCCCCGGCCCGGGACGAAATCACCGGTGCTGGTGACGCCCGTGTGGAAAACCGGTGTGGTGGTCGTGACCTTCCTCGACGACCCCGGTCGAAAGGCGACCGAGTACACGTTCATGAAGAAGACCGACGAAAGTCTTTTTCTGACCCGTGTCCACATGTGGACTTATCCCAGCGAACAGCCCGGGCTGCGGCTGTCCGACTCCTCGTCCCACGAGACGGTGCACTACCGCGAGGACGGCTATGTGAAGCGGGTCGTCAAGAACAAGGTGGAACGTTTTCAGGAGACCGTCGAGTACACCGACGTGCCGGTCGGCACCAACTGGGAACCGATCCCCGTGTTCGGCGACTACCGCTCCATCGCGCGCTACGAGCGCGACGAGCAGATCACCAACAGGATTCCGTGAGCGGGGTGCCCTCGTCGGGGAAGGGCTGCCGCGGCGAACTGCCGTGGCCGCGCCATCACCCGCGGCCGTGATCGACTGGCGCGCTCGGACCGTTCTGTCCACAGTGGTCGGAAGCGTGGCATGCCGCTGACGGCGGGGAACACGTGCGTGGCGAAGGGGGCGAACCAGGTTGACGCCATGACCGGCAGGCGACAACGGTCCGGATCGGATCCGGACCAAGCCGGCCGAGGTGGTGGTCGCCGCGCGACTGCCTCCCGCCTCCGTGCCCAGCGCCACCGCGAGAGGCCAAGGCAGAGAGGCGAAACCGATGACGGAACCAGGCGACCGCCTGTCGCTCGACGCGCACGCCGACCTGTCCCGGGTCGACCGGGTCATGTCCCAGATCATCGCCGACCCGGCCACGGCCGAGGAATTCATTCGCGATCCGAGCGGTGTGCTCACCCGGCTCGGTCTGCACCCCCGCACCTCGCGAGAGGTGCACGACCGGGTCAACCGCGTGTTCTACGCGACCCTGACGAACGCTGAACTCGTCTCCTTCGTCGCCGATCACTTCCAGTCGTTCCAGCCCCCGGCCGATGCGGACAACACCCAGGCCGAAGGACTGCGGCAGGGCGAGATCCGCCACGCGGAGAGCCTGGACGAGGCCGCGCTCAACCACTGCCTGGGAGACCCGCGGTTCGTGCGGCGAATGCTTGAGCTGTGCCTGCACGACCTGAACAACCGGGGACTGCTGCAGAACCGGTACGGCGAGCAGGAGATCGACGACTACGTCGAGCGGATGGCCTGGGCCGTCGCCGAGCGCCGCGCCGTCCGCGACATGCCGGTGCTGGAGGAGTGGGACGCCCAGCACGGCATCGGAAAACCCCTGGGCGGTCCGATCGCGGAGGCCGCGGCGTTGCTCACCGTGGTGCTGCCGGTCGAGATAGCGGTGCCCGCCACCGTGCTGGCGAAGGAGGACATCAGCTCCGCCCTGGCGGCGAACCAGGCGGCCCTCGACGCCGCGTTCCGGCGCGACCCGGAGGCGATCCGCACGACGGCCACGGTGGGCGCGCTGACCCGGCTCGCGGGTGAACTGCTGCAGCACGCGTACACCTTCGAGCGGCCATGACCGCCGGCGACCAACGCGTGCACCGGCCGGCGCCGGCGGTGAGCCTGCGGCTGGAGCCGGAAGTGCTGACCATCCTGGGCACCTACAAGTGCACGGCGATGTGCGAGAACTGCTGCTTCGGCAGCAACCCCTACCTCACGCAGCGCCTGGACCTCGACCAGATCCTCGCCTTCATCACCGCGGGCGCGCGCTATCCGAACTGCAAGCAGGTCGTGTTCTCCGGCGGGGAGTGCTTCCTGCTGCGCTCGGACCTCAACGCCGCCATCGAGCACGCCACGAGCCTGGGACTGTTCACCCGCTGCGTCACCAACGGCTACTGGGCCAAGCGGACACCGCACGGCCGGGCCAGGCTGGCCGGGCTGGTCGCCTCCGGGCTCACCGAACTCAACATCAGCACCGGCGACCACCACCAGCGCTGGGTGAGCCAGGACGCCGTGGTCAACGCGGCCTGTCTCGGCGTCGAACTGGGCCTGGAGACTGTCATCGTCGTCGAGGTGCAGAAGGAACGGCGGGTCACCGGCGAGACACTGGCCCAGGACCCGCGGGTCCGGGAACTCATCGACGACCCCGCAGCCCGGTTCCACCTGCTCGAATCCCCGTGGATGCCGATGGATCACGAGGCGGTGATCGACCAGCGGGACGACCTCCTGCTCAGCCGCCGCACCCTGCACCTGCGCGGCGGTTGCCGCAACGTGCTGAAGACGCTGGTCCTCACCCCGGACAACAGGATCGGCTCGTGCTGCGGGCTGACCCGCGAGCAGATACCCGAACTCAACGCCGACTGGGACGGCGACTCGCTGGACCCGGTTCTCGCCGCCGATGCGGGTGACTTCATGAAGATGTGGCTGCACGTCGACGGTCCGGAGCGGATCCTCGCCTGGGCCGCCAGCACCGCACCGGAGATCCGCTGGGAAGGCCGCTACGCGCACCGTTGCCACGCATGCCTCGTCCTGTTCAAGGACCCGGTGGTGCGCCGGGTCATCCGCGAGCACTACCGGGAGCGGGTCGAGGACGTGCTGATCCGTTTCACCGCCAAGCTCCGCCTCCAACAGGGGCTCATCCACAGTGCCGGCTGACCCGTCGGCATGGCGGGGACGTCGTCGTCGCCCACCGTCGTCGGCGGTGACGCGCTTCGGCCAGGGGTCGGTCTCGTCCTGGCCCTGGTCGTTCGGCGCACCGCCGACGTGGGGCGGCTGTGCCGGCGCGGGTCAGTGGGTGACGGTGTAGCGCACGATGTCCGGGGTGGTCCAGTCGCTGGAGACGATGGTGGCGCCCTTGGCGGCCAGCAGCCGCACCCTGGCCTGCGCGTCGGCCACCGAGGGCGCGCGGTTGTCGATGGCCGGGGCCACGGCGTGCGCGTCGGTCATCACCACCAGGTACCGGCCGTCCAGGTACTCGCCGCCGGGGTAGGCGGCGTAGGCGCTGGCGGCACCGTCGAAGGCCACGAACCAGCCGGCCCGATCCCCGCCCCGGTCGCCGGTGCGGGGATCGCCGGCGGAGGCGCCGTTGATCGCCGGGAAGGCCAGCGCGTCGGCCAGCGCGCCGGCCGCGTGCGCGGTGATCAGCCGGTCGGCGTACTCCAGGTCGGTGTCGTAGTGGTCGAAGGGGTTGCCCGCCTCGAAGGTGCCCCGCTCGACCAGCACCAGGAACCTGCCGGCCAGCGCGGACCGGCTGGGCCAGCCGCCGGCCCGCACGGCCGCGTCGAGCGTGGTGTGCCCGCCGAGCAGTTGGGCCGGGCCGAAGATCGCCGAGGCACCGATCGTGCTGGCCAGCAACCGGTCGAACTCGTCGGGGCCGTGGCCGTTGGTCTCGTCGAAGCCGTTCTTGACCTCCACCTTCAGCACGACCAGCGGGTGGTCGGGGTTGTGGTCGTGCCAGAGCCGGATGTTGCGCAGACAGGTGGCCAGGTTCTGGTTGCGGCTGCCGGTGCGCAGCTGGTCGTAGCTGGTGGCCTTCGCGCAGTTGTTGGCGTTGCCCGGGTTGTGCCCCACCTGGAAGTCACCGGAGAAGAGGAAGTTGGACCACACGTCGATCTCGACCATGCCGGCGCCGGCGTCCAGCACGTCGGCCAGGTAGGCGGCCGTCGCCTGGTCGTAGGCGTTGTGCACGCCCACCGCGGTGGTGCCGGTGGCGGTGCGGGCCTGCGCCGTCGCCGGCAGGCCCAGTAACAGCAGGGCGGCTCCGGCGGTGGCGACCATCCGAGCGAGCAGACGGTTCATGCTGGTGTCCTTCCCCGAGCGCGGATTCGGTGATCCGTGACTCTAGGGGCCGGACATGGCCGGGAACTGGCCGCCAGATGGCGCTTTCTGGTGCCGCCGCGCGGTGGACGCCGTGCGCGGCGGCGTCAGCGCCGAGGGCGCGGCGGGTCAGGGCTATCCACTGTGGACGGTGTCGAGCAGGTCGCGCAGCTGCGCCCGGGAGGTGACGCCCAGCTTGGGAAACGACCGGTAGAGGTGTGAGCTGACGGTGCGCGGCGACAGGAACATCCGCTCGCCGATCTCCCGGTTGGTCAGGCCGCGCGCGGCCAGCCGGATGATCTGCTGCTGCTGGGCGGTCAGTTCGGTGAGCGGGTCGCGCACCGGGCGGAGGATCTCCACGCCGGCGGCGCGCAGTTCGCGCTGGGCGCGGTCGGCCCAGGGCCGTGCCCCCAGCCGGCGGAAGATCTCCAGCGCGGCGGTGAGCCGCGGGCGGGCCTCGGCGATGCGGCGCCGCCGCCGCAGCCACTCGGCGTGGTCCAGCAGCAGTTGGGCCCGCTCGAACGGCCAGTGCTCGCCCAGTGGCACGGCCAGTGCCGCGCGGTAGTGGTGTTCGGCGTCGTCGTGGTCGGTGGCCAGCAGCGCCCTGGCCCGGTGCAGCAGCGCGGTGAGGCGGTCCGATCGGGCACCGGCCAGTGTCCGCTCGGCCGCGGTGAGGACGGCGGCGGCCTCGCGCTGCCGGCCGGTGCGGGCCGCCGCCGAGGCGAGGTCGGCCAGTGCCGGGTAGCACGCGTGGTAGTGCAGTGGCTCGCCCTGCGCGGTGAACAGCATGCGGAACTGCTCGAACGCGGTGTCGTGGTCACCGTCGGCGGTGGCCGCCATCCCCAGCGCCCACCGCGCCCGCACCCCCACCGACGTGGTCTCCAGCGGATCGATCGCGGTCAGCGCCTGCGTCGCCAGGTCCCGCGCGGTCGCCGTGTCGCCCCGCACGGCCAGCACCGAGGCGTGCATCCCCAGTGCGCCGGCGGCCACCGCGGTCAGGTTCGCGGTGCTCGCCCTGGCCAGCGACTGGACCGCCATGTCGCCGGCCAGCTCCCACCTGCCCTGCTCGAAGTACGCCGTCCAGGCGGCGCAGGCCAGCCCCTCCGGCGCCGCACCCCGCAGCCGCCAGCGGCTGAGGCCGTCGTCGAACAGCCGCAGCGCCAGCCCTGCCTCGTCGAGCAGCCACGCCACGGTGGCGACGCTGATCAGCGCGCCCGGCCGGCCGCCGGCGGCCTCGGCCAGGCGCGGCAGCTCCCGCAGCAGACCGGCCCGGTACCCGAACGGGTCGGTGACCGCCAGGGACCACGCGCGCTCAACCCCGGGCCGGCCCTCGGGGTCGACCACGGCGAGCAGGCGGCGGATCTCGTCCCGGCCGGCCCGGTCACCGGAGTAGTAGGCGGCCACCGCGGCGGTGGCGAGCATGGTGAGCGCGGCTGCCGGGTCGCTGCCCGCCACCCGCTCAACCTCCTGGAACAGCACGGAGAACGCGGCGGCGTAGTGGTGGTCCACTGTGTACGCCTGCCCGGCGCGCAGTGCCGCGGCCGTGCGCACCGCCGGGTCCTCGGTCAACGCGGTGGCCCTGGCCACCAGCTCGTGTGTCCACTGTGACTGTCCGAACAGGATGGTGTTGTGCGCGGCGAGCACCAGCCGCCTGGCCCGGTCCTCGGGCGACGGGCTGAGTTCGGCGGCGCGCTCCAGCGCGGTGGCCGCCGCGCAGTACCCGGCCCGGCGCCGCGCCCGGTCGGCGGTCGCCTCCAGCGCGGCGGCCACCGACTCGTCCTGGTGCGCGGTGGCCGCGGCCAGGTGCCAGGCGCGCCGGTCCGGTTCCGCGAGGGCGTTGGCCAGCCGCAGGTGGGCTTCGCGCCGCTGGTCGAAGGACGCGGCGTGGTAGACCGCCGACCGGATCAGCGGGTGGCGGAACCGCACCCGCCCGTTGCTGAACCGGACCAGCCCGGCGTCCTCGGCCGGGCACCACGCCTCGGGATCGACGTCGTGCAGGCAGGACGCGGGCTCGGCCGCGGCCAACAGCAGCAGCCGCCGGGTTCGCGCCGGCAGTTCGGGCAGCCGCGCCGCGAAGATCCGCTCCAGCCGGTCGGACAGCGGCAGCAGGTGCTGGTCATCACCGGCGGCGCGGGCCAGTTCGGTCAGCGCCAACGGGTTTCCACCCGCCTGGTTGAGCACGTGCAGCCGCTGCCGGCCGGTGGGCGGGTGCGGCTGCCGGTCCAGCAGCTGGTTGGCGGCCCACGCGTCCAGCGGCCCCAGCGACAGGGTCGGGTGCTGGTGGTCGAATCCGGGCAGTGGGGCATCCGCGCGGACCCCGACGAGCAGGGCCAGGCCGGTCCCGGCCAGCCGGCGGGCCGCGAAGGCCAGCGCCTCGCGGGACCCGTGGTCGATCCACTGCGCGTCGTCGACCACCACGAGCGTGGGCCGGGCGGCGGCGAGTTCGGCCAGCGCGGTCAGCACGGCCAGGCTCACCAGCGTGGAGTCCGGCGCCGGCGCCTCGGCGCCCAGCCCCAGCGCGGCCAGCAGCGCGGTGCGCTGCCGCTCGGGCAGCGTGCTGACCTCGGCGACCACCGGGGCCAGCAGCTGGTGCAGGCCGGCGAACGCGAGGTTGGTCTCGCTCTCGCTGCCGGCGACCGCCAGCACCCGCCGCCCCTGGTGCTCGGCGTGCCGGACGGCCTGGTCCAGCAGCGTGGTCTTGCCGGCGCCCGCCTCCCCGGTCACCATCAGCACGCCACCGGACTCGACGACCGCCCGCACCCGCTCGATCTCGGCGTCCCGGCCGACCGGCCGCTCCGCGTCGGGGTCCGGGTGGAGTGAGCTGGTCCGCCCTCGCGTCACCGTTGCCTCCCGGTCGTGTCCGCGTTCGCCCGGCCACCAGGCCTTGACCAGGCACAACGCAAGTGCAGTCAGCTGACGGATACCTCAACGCCCGGGCGGGGCCGAAAGATTTCCCCATCGAGGCACACCCCGAGCCAACGGGAGAGAACAGGCATGTCGATGACCGACCCCGCGACCGCGGTCAACCTGGCTGACCTGCGGATCCGCCGGCAGACGTGGGTCGCCGCCGATCCGAACCGGGTCTACGGGCTGATCAGCGACGTCCGCGCCATGTCGGCGCTGAGCCCGGCCGTGCTGGCCGCCCACTACGACGAGGGCCACGGGCCGCGGGTGGGTGCCTGGTTCACCGGGCACAACACCCACGACGGCCACGAGTGGCGGACCCGCTCCCAGGTCACCGAGGCCACCCCCGGTGTGGCCTTCGCCTGGCAGGTCGACTCCGCCGGCACGTCGGTGGTGTCCTGGCGCTACGCCTTCCGGCCCGAGGGCGCCGGCACCGTGGTCGAGGAGTCGTGGGAGCTGTTGGCCCTGCTCCCGGTCTTCGGCTCGACCCGCGCCGACCTGCTCGCGTTGCGCGCCCGCACCGTGGCCAGCATCGAGGCGACCCTGGTGGCGCTGGCCAGCACGGTGGCCACCGCCTCGGCCACCCACTGATCGTCCGCATCTGAGGGGAGACAAACCGTGGACACCATCACGTTCGGGGACGTCAGCGTCACCCGGGTCATCGAGACGGTCCGGCCGATCATGCCGCCGACCGACTTCGTTCCGGACAGCACCCAGCAGGACTGGGCGGACCACGCGTCCTGGCTGGTCCCGGACTTCTGGCTGCCCGAGTCCAACCAGGTCCGCTCCGCCCTGCAGGTCTGGGTGCTGCGCAGCGAGGGCAGGACGATCCTGGTGGACACCGGGGTCGGCAACCACAAGAACCGGCCGCAGATGCCGATCTTCCACCAGCTCGACACGGACTTCCTGGACAACCTGGCCGGCGCCGGGGTGCGCCCGGAGGACGTCGACCTGGTCATCAACACCCACGTGCACGCCGACCACGTGGGCTGGAACACCCGGCTCGACGGCGGGGACTGGGTGCCCACCTTCCCCAACGCCACCTATCTGCTGCCCGCCCGCGACTTCGCGTTCTTCGGCCCGGACAACGTGCACCGGTCCAGGAACCCGGAGACCCACCGCAACATCTTCGCCGACAGCGTCACCCCGGTGCACCAGGCCGGCCTGGTCGAACTCTGGGACGAGTCGCACGTGATCGACCGCAACCTGCGGCTGGACCTGGCGGCCGGGCACACCCCCGGGTCGTCCGTGCTGCGGCTGGAGTCCGGTTCGGACCGGGTGGTGTTCGTCGGCGACCTGGTGCACACCCCGATCCAGCTGGTCGAGCCGGACATGAACAGCTGCTTCTGCGAGGACGCGGCACAGGCCAGGGCCAGCCGGCGGGCCGTGCTGGGCTGGGCCGCCGACAACAACGCCCTGGTCGTGCCCGCGCACCTGGGCGGTTCCGGCGCCGCCGAACTCCGCCGGAACGGCGACAGGTTCGCCCTCAAGGAATGGGCGCCGTTCGCCCGCGTCTGACCACCACCGAAAGCGATCACCATGTCTGCACCACTCGTCCCGACCACCTCGGGCAGGGTCCGCGGTGCCCAGCGCTCCGACGGCACCACCGTCTTCTGGAACATCCCCTACGCGGCCACCCCGGCCGGCGCCGGCCGCTTCGCCGCCCCCACCCCCGCGCCGTCCTGGTCCGGTGTCCGCGACGCCACCAGCCCCGGCCCCACCGCGCCCGCGCCGGTGCGCGGCGGCTTCGGCGACCTGGACATGCGCCCGATCCTGGGGCCCGGCTGGTTCCCCGGGCCGGACTACCTCGGCGTGAACGTGTGGACCCCGGACCCGAGCGCCGCCGGCCTGCCGGTGCTGGTGTTCGTGCACGGCGGCGGGTTCGTCGCCGGCTCCGCGCGGGCGGCCGTCGCCGACGGGACCGGCTTCGCGCGCCGCGGCGTCGTGCTGGTGACCCTCAACTACCGCCTGAACGCCGCCGGCTGGCTGCACCTCCCCGACGCGCCGGCCAACCGCGGCCTGCTCGACGTGCTCGCCGCCCTGACCTGGGTGCGCGACAACATCGCCGGCTTCGGCGGCGACCCGGACAACATCACCCTGTTCGGCCAGTCCGCGGGCGCCACCATCGTGGGCGCGGCCGTGGCGACCGCCCCGACCGGCCTGTTCCGCCGCGCGATCAGCCAGAGCGGCAGCGGGCTCGGCGCGTTCAGCACCGCCCAGGCCGCCCTGGTCACCCGGGCACTGGCCGACCAGCTGGGCGTCAGCCCCGACCTGGCCGGGTTCGCCGACCTGCCCGACGAGCGGATCATCGCCGCCCTGCCGGCCGTCGCGGGCCTGGACGTCACCGCCACCGGGGAAACCGACCCGCTGCTGAAGCTGACCTCGTTCGGCCTGGTCGCGGGCACCGACACGCTACCGGGCCAGCCGGCCCACCAGGTCGCCGCCGGACACGGCGCCGACGTGGACCTGCTGCTGGGCGTCAACAGCGACGAGGCGAACCTGTACCTGGTGCCCACCGGCACGCTCGACCAGATCACCGACAGCGACCTGACCGCCATGGCCGCGCGCGCCCACCGCGACCCGGAGCGGCTGGTGCGCACCTACCGGGCGCGGCGTCCGGCTGCCTCGGTCGGCCAGCTGCACGCCGCGATCATGACCGACGGCCTGTTCGGCGCCGGCACCCGCGCACTGGCCGAGGCCCACGCCGCGCACCCCGGCTCGGGCACCCACCTGTACGAGTTCGCCTGGCGGTCCGGCGCGTTCGACGGCACCCTGGGCACACCGCACAGCGCGGATCTGCCGTTCGTGTTCAACACCACGGACATCCCGGCCCTGCTCGGCCCGCACGCCCTGCTCGGCCCGGACGAGCCACCGGCCGAACTGGCCGAGCGGATGCAGCGGACCTGGGTGGACTTCGCCACCACCGGTGATCCCGGCTGGCCCGGCTACGACACCGTGCACCGGCCGACCATGCGCATCGCCGACACCTGGGAACGCGTTGACGACCCGCGCCCCGAGGAACGCCTGGTCTGGACCTGATCCGGTCGGGTCCGGCGAACCCGCGGGGCAATGGCGGGGTGGTCGAACCGTGACCGCCCCGCCACCGGTGCGGGTGCGCGAACCACCCGGCCCGTTGCCGTCGGTGCCGACAAGTCAGTCGCCGGAGAAGAACAAGTAGCCCCGCAATCGAATGGCATGCTCAGCGGCGTCGAGGATGCGGGTGATGGTGCCGTTGACCGCGTCCGGGGGCAGCGCGGTGATCTCCTCGATGAGGATGGTCAACTGGAACGGGTTCAGAACCGTGTCGCCATGGCGCACGATTCCTCTACGGACGCTCGCCCGGGGACCTGCTTCGCAAAGCCGCATGAAGCTCTCGTCGAGGTCATCGTGCAACTGATGGACCTCATCGTGAATCTGGTTCTGAACGAACACCGACAGTCCCATTGCCACACCCCAGGCGAGTCCGATGATCAACCGCACATCCGTGATCACGCTACCGGCCTTGGCGGACCGCCGTTCAGGCGTCGGATTCGGGCGGGTCCTCGATCACGGGTAGTTCGTCCAACGCTGCCGTGGGAAGTTCGGCGTGGTCCGCGAGATCGCGCAGGGTCGTGTGCTCGGCACGGGTCAGGGTGATGTGGTGGGCGACCAGCACCGCGGTGAGTTCGTCGATCAGTTCACCCCATTCGCCAACCTGGGCGAACTCCCGGAGGACCTCCGCGTTCGCCGCGGGCACCCGATCGGCGAGTCGGTCGAGCAGGGCGGTCGCTGACGCCGAGAACTGGTCGTAGTCCACTGGTCACCTCCGAGGGTTGCGAATGACACCCGGTCCGCTGATCGGATAGGCGGTGATGATCTCTCCGTCCGGTGCGACGACGACAGCGATCGCCACGCCGTCCCGGGTCCCCCGTAACAGCCATCGGCCGTTCGCCTGGTGGTGGGGCGGCTGATCGGGGTACCTGGCCACGTCGACAACCGCGCGCGCGATCCTGTCCTCCGTCCACCCCCTGGGGAACTCGGTCTTGCCGGGAATGCCGGTGCCGAAGCGGTGGCCACCGCTCACTCCGTTGCCGTCCCCGTCGAGAATATGGGCGCGGCGGCTCTCGGTGAGGCGTATCTCGTCCGGTCGAGGGCGTTGCGGCACGGGGTGAGCAGCGGGTTCACCCGATCCGCCCGGCTGGCCCGGCGTGCTGGCCGCGGCCGCCGCCGGTGCCGGGCGCGGCCCCTGGAACGAGGCGAGGATGTCGCCCAGGTGCTCCAGGTACTTCCGGGTGTGCTGCTCGCCCTGTCGCAGCGTGACCAGCAGTTCGCCCGCCCGCTCGCGCAGATCGGCCAGCCGGCTGAGGAGCTGTTGCACGTCGGACTTGGCGGACCCGGCGAGAGCCTGTGCGATCAGCTCGTGGGATTCGTCGGTTCGATCTTGAATCAGGAGGAGGTACTCCTCGCATTCCCCGCACAGTTCCAGCGAACGCCTGAGCTGATTGATCACATCGTTGAGACTCACCGTCTGATCCCCCCGGTTCAGAGCCCTGTGAGCTTTCCGAAAAACTGTTTTCGCGTTTTCTACTCGTACACGCTCACCGCGGTGCTGTCCAACCTTTCTTTATCCTGCATATGCCGTGTGGATAGCCGCCAGGAACAGTGGTCGGCGTGGCGCAATACCTCTCGCCGATGTCCGGCGGGCAAAACCAATCGCGGGTGGCGGGACCGCCGCCCGGGCCAAGCGCGCTGATCCCGGTGTGTCAGTCCCGGCCGCGGTCGGTGTGGTGGGGGGGTCCGCGCCAGGTGGACCAGGGCGGTGTAGGAGTCGGAGCCGGGGACGGCGCTGTAGGCGACCAGCCGCTGGCCCGGGCTCGTCGGCACGGCCAACACCACGTAGTCCAGGGTTATCCGGCCGACCAGCGGGTGGTGCAGTTCCTTGCGTCCGTCGCTCTTGTGGCGCAACTCCCGGGTCCGCCACAACCGGCGGAACTCCGGGCTGGCCGCGTCGAGTTCGGTGACCAGCCCGGCCAGTTCGGCGTCGTCGGGGCGGTGCCCGGTGGCCGCGCGCAGGTGGGCCACGGAGTCCGCCGCGATGTCCGCCCAGTCGACGAACAGTTGCCTGGCCGCGGGGTCGGTGAACACGTACCGCACGTTGTTGGGGCGGATAGGGCCTGCGACGAGGTGCCCGAACAGGGCGGCCGCCACGTCGTTCCAGGCCAGCACGTCGCTGCGCCCGTCGATCACGTAGCCGGCGGTCGGCGGGACGAGCAGGGCGAGCATGCGGCGGGCGCTCTCGGCGAGCACCGTCGGCTCGGGCTCCGGGCTGAGCTGGTCGGCCAGGGCGAACAGGTGCTCGCGCTCCTCGTGGGACAGCTGCAACGCCCTGGCCAGCGCGCCCAGCACGCTGGCGGACGGGTGCGGCGCGCGGCCCTGCTCCAACCGGACGTAGTAGCCCGTGCTGACACCGGCCAGTCGAGCGATCTCCTCCCGGCGCAGCCCGGGAGTGCGGCGCACGCCCTCGCGCGGCAGCCCCACCCCGTCCGGCGTGAGCAGTGTCCGCCGCGACCGCAGGAACGCACCCAACTCCTGTGCCCTCGTGTTCCGCCCGGCCACCCCGTCCGTCCCGTTGTCCTGTCGATCAGGGTGACCCTGTCAGGTGCACCCTCGTTGATTGCCTCGGCCCACCGTACGCAGCAGCCTGGTGGGGTGAACACCCAGCTCACGGCCCAATCCACGTCCCCCGTTGCCCCGCACCCGGTCGCCACCACGACCTCGGCGCGATCCCGGTGGACCCTGCTCGCCGCCTCGTTCGGGTTCCTGATGGTCAGCCTGGACGCGACGATCGTGAACGTCGCGCTGCCCACCCTGGGCCGTGAACTCGGCGCGGGGCTGTCCCAGTTGCAGTGGGTGGTGGACGGCTACACCCTCACGTTCGCGGCGCTCCAGCTCAGCGGCGGCTCGCTGGGGGACCGGATGGGTGCGCGTCGGGCCTTCGCCGTCGGGCTGAGCCTGTTCGTGCTCGCCTCGCTGCTGTGCGGCCTGGCCGCGTCGCCGGGGATGCTCATCGCGGCGCGGTTCGCGCAGGGCGTGGGCGCGGCCGTGCAGTTGCCCGCGTCGCTGGCGATGATCCGGCACGCCTACCCCGACGCGGCCAGGCGGAACCGGGCGGTCGGCGTGTGGGCGGCGGCCGGCGGCGCCGCGGTGGCGGCCGGCCCGGTGCTGGGCGGGCTGCTCCTGGTGTGGCTGGGGTGGCGGTCGCTGTTCCTGGTGAACCTGGTGATCGGGGCGGTCGGCCTGGCCGCGACCGCGCTGGCGGACAGCACGCCGGCCGGGGGCAAGCGCCGGCTCGACCTGCCCGGCCAGGTGGCGGTGATGCTGGCCCTGTCCGCGTTGACCTTCGCCCTGATCGAGGGCGGCACGGTGGGCTGGACCGCACCGCCGGTGCTGGCCGCGCTGCTGGTGGCCGTGGCCGGCGGTGTGGTCTTCGTGTGGTGGGAGCGGCGGGCACCGGAGCCGATGCTGCCCATGTCGCTGTTCGGGCACCCGGTGATCCCCGCTGCCAGCGTGGCCGGTTTCGCGCAGAACTTCGCCTACTACGGGATCGTCTTCCTGCTCAGCCTGTTCCTGCAGGGTGAACGGGGTGAGTCCGCGCTGGCCACGGGCCTGATCTTCCTGCCGATGAGCATCGCAGCGATGGCGGCCAACCTGCTGGGCGGCCGGCTGACCAGCTGGCTCGGGCCCCGGTCGCCGATGCTGGCCGGCCAGTTCCTGTTCGCGCTCGGCCTGCTGGGGCTGCTGGTCGCCGGGCCCAGCGCGGCGAACTGGCTGATCTGGCTGGCCACCGTGCCGGTCGGGCTCGGCGCCGGGATGGTGGTCCCAGCCATGACCAGCGCCGTGCTGGAGACGGTCGAGCCCGGGTACGCCGGGGTGGCCGCCGCGGAGCTGAACACGGCCAGGCAGGTCGGCGGAGCGGTCGGTGTCGCCCTCTTCGGCACCCTGGTCGTCGGGGACTTCCTGGCCGGGCTGCGGCTGTCGCTGGCGATCGCCGCGGCCGCCCTGGTCGGCAGCGCGTTGGTGACCGCCCGCCGGGTCCGCCTCCGCCGCGGCTGAACCGGTGGGCGGGTGGCAAAACGGTTGTCGGCCGAGGTGAGCCGCTGCCAGCATCGGTGTTGTGAGTGGTGTGGGCGGGAAAGACGTTGACCGGGCGGTGGCCGAGATGGTGCGGGTGCTCGGCCCGCACACCGGACGGGACTGGCGGGCGGTTCGGGCCGGCTCGCTGGAGTGGAGCTGCTGGACGACGGCGGCGCACGTGGCACACGACCTGCTCGCCTACGCCGGGCAGGTGGCCGGCCGGCCGGACGACGCCTACCTGCCGTTCGACCTGGCCATCGCCGAGGACGCCGCCCCGGCCGACGTGCTGCGGGTGGTCCGGGCCGTGGGCGCGCTGCTGGTCGGTGCACTCGCCGGTGCCGACCCGGACACGCGCGCGTGGCACTGGGGGCCGGCCGACCCGACCGGGTTCGCGGCCATGGGCGTCGCCGAAACCCTGCTGCACACCCACGACATCACCCAGGGCCTCGGCCTGACCTGGCGACCGCCCGAGGACCTGTGCGCGGCCGTGCTCGGGCGGCTGTTGCCGGACGCGCCGGCCGGTGATCCCGCCCAGGTGCTGCTGTGGGCCACCGGGCGGGGGGAGCTGCCCGGCCGGGACCGGGTCACGGCGTGGGTGTGGCGGGCGGCGCTGTCCTGACCCGGCCCGGGGCCGCCGAGAAAGCCGGGCCGCGTTCCCAGGCCTCGCGTGAGGTCCACGCCAGCAGCGACGCTCCACTGTGGAACCGGCGCCGCTGCCCGCTCACCGGGTCGGTGAACTCCAACACCTTGGCCAGCAGTTGCAGCGGGCGGGTGAAGTCGTTCAGGGGGCGCTCGGTGAGCACCGGGTAGAAGTCGTCGCCGAGGATGGGCACGCCGAGCCGGCTCATGTGCAGCCGGAGCTGGTGGGTGCGGCCGGTGGCGGGCAGCAGCCGGTACCGGCCCAGGCCGTCGCGGTGCTCGACCAGTTCGACCAGCGTCTCGGCGTTCGGCGGCCCGGGCACCTCCTGCGCGGTGATCACCCCGCGTTCCTTGACGATCCGGCTGCGCACGGTGCACGGCAGCGCGAGGTCGGGGGAGTGCGGGGCGATCGCCTCGTACTCCTTGTGCACCAGGCGATCCCGGAACAGCAGCTGGTAGGCCCGGCGCCGCTCCGGCCGGACGACGAACATGAGCAGCCCGGCGGTCGCCCGGTCCAGCCGGTGCGCCGGCACCAGATCGGGCAGGTCGAGGTCGCGGCGCAGCCGGACCAGCGCGGTCTCCACGACGTGCTTGCCGCGCGGGATGGTCGCCAGGAAGTGCGGCTTGTCCACCACCAGCAGGTCGTCGTCGCGGTGCACGACGGTGAGGTCGAACGGCACCGGGACCTCGTCGGGCAGGTCCCGGTGGAACCAGACGCAGGAGTTGGGCACGAACGGCGCGTCCACCGCCACCGGGCCGTTGAGGTCGACGATCCGCTCCTCGCGCAGCATCATGTCGATCCGCTGCGCCGGCACCCGGGGCAGCCGGTCGACCAGGTGGTCGCGGATCGTGGCCCAGGGGCCCTCGGCGGGCAGGCGCAGTCGGACCGGGTCGAGTCCGTGCCGCTGCGGCAGGGGCGCCTTGCGCTTGCGTCTCATCGCCGGGCAGCCTAACCCGCCGGCGTCGCCAGGCGGCCGGTCCGGCGTGGCGGGCGGCGTCGCGTGGCGCGGTTCACACGGCGACGCGCCTGACTGGTCATCGCTGGTCACAAGGTAGGTTTCGGCCATGGGGAACCTTCGCTCGCGCGTTCTCGGCTGGCTGGGCCGCGCCTACTTCGCCCGCAAGCAGAAAAAGGGCGGTTTCGACCTCTCGAAGATGTCCTTCCTGCCGGATTCGGCGCTGATGCCGTTGCGGCGCAACGGCCTGGACCCGGTCGCCGAGCTGGGCCGAATACGGGCGGAACAGCCGATCAGCAAGGTCGCCCTGCCCTTCGGGGTGAACGTCTGGTTGGTCACCGGTTACCAGGAGACCAAGGCCGTGCTCAGCAAGGCCGACGATTTCAGCAGTGACTTCAGCAACCTGGCCACGAACCTGGGCCTGGCCGCCGGCGAGCACCCCGGTGGCCTCGGGTTCAACGACCCGCCCGTGCACACCCGGCTGCGCCGCCTGTTAACGCCCGAGTTCACCATGCGCCGGCTGGCCAGGCTCACCCCGCGCATCGACGAGATCGTGACCGAGCGGCTGGACGCGATGGCGCGCGCGACCGGCCCGGTCGACCTGGTCGAGGAGTTCGCGCTGCCCATCCCGTCGCTGACCATCTGTGAGCTGCTCGGCGTGCCCTACGAGGACCGCGACGACTTCCAGCGGCTGGCCATGACCCGCTTCGACCTGTTCGCCGGGGTCGGCGCGTCGCTTGGCGCGATCTCGGAGTCGCTGACCTACCTGCTCGACGTGGTCAAGAAGCAGCGCGAGGCACCGGGCGACGGGCTGATCGGCATGATCATCAAGGAGCACGGCGACGAGATCGACGACCAGGAGCTGGCCGGACTCGCCGACGGCGTGCTGACCGGCGGCTTCGAGACCACCGCGAGCATGCTGGCGCTGGGTGCCCTGGTCCTGCTGCAGGACCGGGACGTCGCCGCCCGGATCCGCGACGACGACAGCGCGATCGACCCGTTCGTGGAGGAACTGCTCCGCTACCTGACCGTGGTGCAGGTGGCCTTCCCCCGGTTCGCCCGCAGGGACATGGAGATCGCGGGCACCAAGATCGCCAGCGGTGACGTGGTGCTGTGCTCGTTGAGCGGGGCCAACCGGGACGAGGCACTGGGCGCCGACATGGAGCGCTTCGACGCGACCCGGCGGCCCACCTCGCACCTGGCCTTCGGCCACGGCATCCACCGCTGCGTCGGCGCGGAGCTGGCCCGGATGGAGCTGCGCGCGGCCTACCCCGCGCTGGTGCGCCGGTTCCCGGACATGCGCCTGCACGTCGACCCCGAGGACCTGGCCTTCCGCAAGATCTCCATCGTCTACGGGGTGGAGTCGCTGCCGGTCACCGTGTCCTGACCCGAACACCCGGACCGGGGTGCCGGTGACGGCCTGGTCGTGCAGGCGCCACCGGCACCACCAGGTCACCGGCTGCGGCCCACCAGCGAGGCGATGGACACCGCGCCCGCGTCACCGCGCATGCCCGCGCCGTGGCGGAACTGGGCGAGGGTGGCCGGATCGGTCAGGTCCAGCCCGCCGCTGATCCGGCCGGTGTGGATCGGGGTCCAGCTGCCGTCGCGGCCGTGGAAGATGCCCAGCGAAGCGCCCGCGACCACCAGGGCGAACCGGTCGCCGGCACGCAGTCGCAGCCGCGCGGTGCTCTGCCCGGGCAGCAGCTGCCCGTTGACCCGGACGTCGAAGCCGGTCTCCCCGCGGATGTGGTTGTACCAGGCGAGCACGTAGTTGCCCTGGTCCTTGACCAGCCCGGTGAACAGGCTGTTCTCCGCCCCGCTGCCGCCGGCCAGCTCGCCGACCTCCACGATGGTCGCCGACGGGGTCGCGGCCGGTGTGGCCGAGGACGCCAGCAGGCTGAAGAACCGGCGGTCCGCGGTGACGCGCAGCGCCGAGTCGCTCACCCGGGGCTGTGGCGCGACCTCCCCGGAGAACGGCTGGAAGGTGCGGTAGTCGCCGGCGGTGTCGGTGTCGAAGGTGTCCCGCACCTGGCTGTTCGGGAAGTTCTGCTCGCTCGGGGCCGGCAGCGGAACGCTCAGCTGCCAGGGCTGCTCAGCCACCTGCCGGACACCGTCGGCGCCGTAGTGCACCCGGGTCCGCACCTGGGCCTCGCCCACGCCGGTCGGGGTGACCCGGTACCGCTGGGACACGGCCTGACCCGGCCGCAGCTCCGGCACCGGCGCGGCGTCGACCGGCTCGGCCCGCCACCCCGCCGGCAGCAGCAGCGCCGGCCGGACATCGCGCACCGCCCTCGGCGAGTCGTTCACCACGGTGACGGTCATGGTGCCCGGCTGGTCGGCCACGGGCTGGCCGGGGACCAGGTAGGTGCTCACCCCGGCGCCCTCCCGGGTGGCCAGGTAGGGCTCGGCGTCGGCGACCTCCGGGCCGGACACACCGCGGCCGCGGGAGAACACCAGCTGCGGGGTGATGCCGAACCGGCCGGTGCGCGGCCCCAGCACGGTCAACCCGCCGCCGCTGCCGCGCAGCGACACGCTGAGCGTGCCGTCCGCGGCGGCCTCGCGCAGCGCGCGGGCGTCCAGGTCGAGCACCACCCGGTAGCCGTACTGGCCGGGGTCGAAGCCGGCCTCGTGCGACAGCGCGCCGCGCGCGTCCGCCGGGTCGTCCGGCAGCAGCACGCCCCTGGTGGCCACGCCGTCGACCACGGCGGTCAGCGTGGTGGGGTAGCGCCGCTCCGAGGTCTGCGGGTACCGGGTGCGGGGCAGGTCCGGGCGGGCGGCCGAGGCTTCCAGCACCAGCTGGGCGCGGTTCCAGCCGCCGGAGCGCACCTGGTCGCCCACGTCCACCTGCCAGCTGAACTCCCCGTCGCCGTAGCCCCACGCGGCGCTCGCCGCGTCCGCGTGGAACGTGCCCGCGCCCTGCGGCCAGTTCCCGGTCGCCCGGGCCGGATCCAGCGCCAGCCGCGCCACCTGACCGTCCACCGCACCGTCCGCTGTGGACGCGTCGGCCGCGGCCCCGGTCGAGTCGGACCAGCCGGCGAGGAAGGTCTGGCCGCTGGCCAGCACGTCCCGGCCGCGCACCAGTTGCACGTCCAGCCGCCCGGACACCAGGCCGGCCGGCACCTGGGCGGTGACCGTGCCGAGGTCGCTGGTGGTGTACTGCCTGGGCGCGGCCGGTCGCTGCGTCCACCCGGTCGGGCGCAGCGCGGTCGCGGTGGCGTCCGTGCCGCTGATCCGCCAGCGCAGCACGGCCCCGTCCACCGGCCGGCCGGAGAACAGCGACGACTTGACCGGCAGCGACAGGGTGGTGCCCGGCGTGACCCGCTGCACCGGGCGGGCGTCGAACAGCAGGACGTCGTCGGCGTTGGCCAGTGCCACACCGCCCTGCCGGCCCTCGGCGTCGAGGTAGCCGGGCACCTGCAGGGTGCGGTCGTAGGCGGCCCAGCCGTTCCACTCCCACTCGATGTCGGATAGCTCGGTGAACAGGTAGCCGTTCATCTTGGGCTGCGACCGGAACAGCTCGGCGGTGTACCGGAACGGGGTGGCCACCTCCTGGTCCTTCTCCCGGCCACCCGACCAGGGGCCGAACTCGGAGTTCAGCAGCGGCTGGCCGGACTGGACCCGGCCCTCCTCCATGTTGAACGACGAACCGGGGTAGGTGTTGCGCACGTAGTTGTCCACATTGGACTTCCATTCGTCCCACGTGGACAGATAACCGTGGAAGTCGAGCAGGTCGGTGTCGTTGCTGGGATGCCCGTTGGAGCAGCAGGGCGAGTTGTCCACCACCAGCCGGGTGTCCCCGAGCTGGCTCCTGGTCAACTGCACCATGCGCTCGATCCAGGGCTTGCTGTCCTCGCGGATCGGGCCGCCACCGCCCACGCCCCAGCCCTCGTTGAGCACGTCCCAGATCACGATGGACGGGTGGTTGTAGTCGCGGCGCACGGCGTCGCGCAGCACGCTCTCGTAGTGTCGCTCGGCCTCGGCCGAGTAGCCGTTGTAGCCGAAGTTGGGCTGGTCGTACCAGACCAGCAGGCCCAGCACGTCCGCCCAGTGGTAGTAGAGCGGATCGTTGATCTTGATGTGCAGCCGGGTGGAGTTCAGCCCGAGCTGCTTGGCCAGGGCGAGGTCGAACAGCACCGAGCCCTTGCCCGGGCTGGCCAGGCTGCCGCCGCGCAGGTCGCTGCCCTGGTAGAGACCGGTGTAGGCGTACCCGCCCCACGGGTTGAACGCCTGGTCCAAAGTGGAGCGGAGGTAGATCGGCCGGTTGTTCAGGTACAGGTACTGGTACTGCTGCTGGGGATCGGACTGCTCGGCCGGGGAGTGCCCGGGCGCCCAGTCCCTGCTGATCGTGCGCAGCCCGAACCAGGTCGTGGTGGCGTCGGTGCCGCCCGGCGAGGTGAGTTCCGCCCGCACCTGGTACAGCCAGGGGCTGTTCGGCGACCACAGCTTCGGGTCGGGGATGTCCACGACGGCCTTGCCCGCGCTCAGCGGCACGGTCGCCGTGGCGACCACCCGGCCGACCCTCGGCTCGGCCGGCCGGGGCAGGTTCAGCCCGTCCTGGGCCGCGCCGGGCTGACCGGCCTGCTCGCGCACGGTCAGCCGGACCGTGCCCCCGGCGGCCCGGTCCGTGCCGGTCACCGCGATCTCGGCGCGCGCGCCGGTCACGGCCGCGTTCGCGCCGCGCGGTGCCGAGGCGAAGTCCAGCTCCGGCGTGACGTGCACGGTGTCCAGCCGCGCCGGGTCGGCCGGCTCCAGCCACACCGACTGCCAGATCCCGCCGGTGTCCGCGTACCAGCCCATCTGCTTGCCCTGCGGGTAGGGCGTGGTCTCGCCGTTGTCCGGCACCCAGGCGCGCACCACCAGCGAGTGGGTGGAACCGGGCCGCAGCCGACCGAGATCCACGTCGAAGGGGGAGTAGCCGCCGTCGTGCTCGGCGACCCGGCCACCGTCCACGAACACCTGGGCGCTCCACTCCACCGCGCCGAAGCGCAGCAGCACACCCCGGTCGGCCGGCCAGTCCGAGGGCACGGTGAACTCCCGCTGGTACCACACGGCGCCCCGCACGTCCTCGAACTGGCTGGCGTACACCTCGTTGGTGGCGCGCGCCTGCTCGCCGACGCCGGCCAGCGAGGTGTAGCTGAACGGCACCCGCACCACGTGCTCCCACTCGTGGCCGCCGGCCGCCCAGTTCTGGTCCAGCCCGACATCGGCGGCGTCGAACCCGAGCGACCAGGTGCCGTTGAGGGACAGCCACCGGCCGCCCGTGCCGGCCCTGCGGTCCGCGTCCGGCCTGGGGTAGTCCGGGTGCGGGACCGTGCTCGGGGTCTCCCGGTCCAGGCGCAGCACCACCGGTTCGGTGCCCGGCGGCTCCAGGGGCAGCCACCGCATCGCGTAGCCCGGTTTGCCGGCCACCACGGCGAGCGCGTCGGCCGGCACGTCCGGCAGGCTGAAGCCGCCGTCGTCGCCCGTGCGCACGCTCGTGGTCTGGGCGGCCGCGTGCACGACCGCGCCGGCCACGGCCCTGCCGGTGACCGCGTCGAGCACCCGGCCGGTGACGGTGCGGCCAGCAGCAGCAGCAGCGGCTGGCTCGGCCGCGGCGCTCGGTGCGAGGGCGACCAGCGCGGTGGACGCGATCAGCGCGATGAGCGCGCTCACCGCGGTGGGTCGGTGTGCCTGGAATCGGTGCCGGTGACGTGGTCGCGACATGTCGCTCCTCACTCGTGGTCGCCACCGCGGACCGGTGGCCGTCCATCGCGTGTGCTGGCGGCTGCGGAATTGTCGGCGGGAACGCGGGAAGCACGAACGCGGGAAGCGGAAATGTGGAAGCGGGAATGGGGGAAGTGGGGAAGCGGGGAACGGTCAGCGGGACCGAGACAAAGGGGGCGGCCGTTGTGGGTGGACAACTGGCAATCGGACACGTCCTCAACCGAGGAATACCGGCCGGCGGTTCATTGCGCAAGAGTTACCGGCCGGATACGGCCGGGAGACAATCGCACTGCCCGTTCGCCGGGGTGGTGTTGCCCAATTCGACACCCCTGGGTGGTGCGATCGGGCATCGGTCGGCGAGCACGCGATTCAGCTGGCGCAGAGCGGCTTTTCCAGTTCCGGCAGGCGCAGCGTGCTCGGCGCGGGACTGAGCGCGCCGTGCGTCACCGCGCAGATCCGCTGCACGGCGTGGTCGACGTCCAGGTCGAGCAGGCGCACGGTGTTCGTGCTGTCGGTGGTGACCAGGAACCGTCCGTCGCGGCTGAACTCCAGGTCCGCGCCCGTGCCCGCCAGCGAGTCGATCGGCGGGCCGAGCGGGACGGGACCGGTGGGATCGCTGACGTTCCACAGCCGGATGGTGTGGTCGTTGCTGGCGGTGGCCGCGAGCCGGCCGTCCGGGCCGTACACCACCGACGACACCGCCTGGGAGTGCCCGGTCACCGCCTCGCCCAGCAGCACGGGGGTGCCTGGGTCGCTGGTGTCCCACAGCCGGAGGGTGTCACCGGCGCTGGCGAGGGTGCTGCCGGTGGGGCTGAACGCGAGGTAGGCCAGGGTGTCGGTGAGCTGGCCGGCGAGCCGGGGCCGGCGTGGTTCGGTGATGTCCCACAGCCGGATCGTGTGGTCGAGGCTCGCGGTGGCCAGGACACGCCCGTCCGGGCTGAACCGCGTGGCCCTGATGTTGCCGGTGTGGCCGGTGAGGTGGGCCAGGGCGGTCGGCCGGGTGGGGTCGGCGAGGTCCCACAGCTGAACGCTGTGCTCGTCGTCGCCGGTGGCGAGGAGCCGGCCGTCGGGGCTGAACTCCAGGGTGGCGGCGGCGTAGCGGGTGCGCAGCGACCAGGCCGGGCCCAGCGGCGTGGGGTGCGTCGGATCAGCGACGTCCCACAGCTGGACGAGCTTGGCGTAGCTGAGCACGGCGAGGGTGCGGCCGTCCGGGCCGAACCGCACCCGGGTGCACCTGGCGCTGCAGGACTGGAGCTGGCCGCTGCCCGCCGGGATCGTGCCGACCGCGGTGGGCCGGGTGGGCTCGGACGTGTCCCAGAGCAGCACGACGGCGTCCCGGTCCGCGGTGGCCAGCAGACGGTTGCCCGGGTGGACGGCCACCGAGTGCACGTCGCTGTGGTGGCCGATCAGCACCGCGGTGGGCAGCGACCACAGCCGGACCAGGCCGTCAGCGCTGCCGGTGGCCAGGGCGCGCCCGTCCGGGCTGAACTCGGCGGCGTAGGTGTTGCTGCCGCCGCTGCTGGTGAGGCGGGTGCTCAGCGGCGTGGCGCCGGCCGGGGCGGAGACGTTCCACAGGTGGGTCGTGCCGTCGGCGCCGGCGGTGGCGAGCAGGCGGCCGTCGGGACTGAAGTCCACCGACCACACGCCGCCGGTGTGCGCGGCGAGCGGGCTGCCGAGGAGGGTGCCGTCGGCGACCCGCCACAGCCGGACCGTCCGGTCCTCGCTGGCGGTGGCCAGGACGGACCCGTCCGGGCTGAACGCCACCGAGTGCACGAGCTGGGTGTGCCCGGTGAGCCGGTGCCCCAGGGGTGCGGCGCGACCCGGGTCGGTCACGTTCCACAGCAGGACCGTGGTGTCGTCCCCACCGGCCGCGAGGGTGCGCCCGTCCGGGCTGAAGGCCACCGAGCGGACCGGTCCGGCGAACCCGGTCAGCGGCGGATCCAGCGCCAGGGGGCGGGTGGGGTCGGCCACGTCCCAGAGCCGGACGGCGTGCTGCTCGGTCGCGGTGGCCAGGGTGCGGCCGTCCGGGCTGAACGCGGCGAGGTAGACGGTGCCGTCGCCGGCGGCCAGCGGTGGGCCCAGCGGGGACGGGTGGGCGGGGTCGGTGACGTTCCACAGCCGCACGCCGCCGTCGTCGCCGGCGGTGGCCAGGGTGTGGCCGTCCGGGCTGAACACCGCGGTGCCCACCCAGCCGGAGTGCGCGGTCAGCGGCTGGCCGAGCGGTGTTGGCCGGGTCGGGTCGTGCACGTCCCACAGCCGGACCGTGGTGTCCTCGCTCGCGGTGGCCAGGGTCCGGCCGTCGGGGCTGAAGGAGGTCAGGTAGACGTTGCCGGTGTGCCCGCTCAGCGGCGTGGCCAGGGCGGCGTTCTGGGTCGCGAGCAGCCGGGGGGTGACGGACTGGTCACCGGGGCGCATCCGGTGGGCCAGCAGGGTGAGCTGGGCGGACAGCGACGGATCGCGGTCGGCGATCCGGTCGGCCTCGGCCAGCACCTGCTGGAACACGGCCTCGTTGCGCTGGTCGACGGCTGCCGCCCGCTGCTGCACGGCCACCACCGCGGTGGCCGCGGTGAGCACGGCGAACACCACCACCCCCGCGACGAGCTGCCGCAGCCGGCGAGTCCGCCGCCGGGTCCGCACGGCCTCGTCGTCGCGGGCGCGCACGCTGGCGTTGAGGAACTCCCGTTCGCCGGCGGTCAGCTGGCCGGCGCGGGTCGCGGCCCAGTCGCAGGCGAGCGCGAGGCGGGCGCCCCGGTACAGCGCGCCGGGATCGCGGTGCAGTGCCACCCAGGCGTGGCTGGCCTCGGTCAACTGCTGGTGGACGCGCAGGCCTTCCCGGTCCTCGGCGAGCCAGTCGGCCAGCCGCGGCCAGTGGCGGATGAGGGCCTCGTGGCTGATCTCGATGCCGTCCCGGTCGGCCACCAGCAGCCTGGCCTGGGTGAGCCGGTCGAGCACGGCCCTGGTGTCGGGATCACCGGTGACGTCCTCGGCGCCGATCCGGCGCTTGGTGTCCGCCATGCCGTCCCCCACCGCGGTCAGCCGCAGGAAGAGCTGCTTCGCCGCGGCCTGCTGCGGGGCGTCCAGGGCGGAGTACACGTCCTCGGCGGTGCGGGCCAGGGCGTGGTGGATGCCGCCGGCCGCCTCGTAGCCGGCCAGGGTCAGCGTGACGCCGTGCCGGCGGCGCCAGGTCTCCCGCAGCGCGTGGGAGACCAGCGGCAGCACCGCCGGCCGGCCGGTGGCATCGGCCATCAACCGGGCCAGCAACGCGGTTTCGACCTTCAGGCCGGCACGCGCCGCCGGCCCGGTGATGGCCTCGCGCAGCTGGTCGGGCGTCATGGACCCCACGAGCAGCTGCCCACCGCGCACGGCGGCGACGAGTTCGGGGTACTGCCCGAAGTGGCCGTAGCAGTCCGCGCGCACCCCGAGCACCACCCGCACCCGGCTGCCGGCCGCGGTCGCCGCCGCGGTCAGTGCCCGGACGAACCGGCTCCGCTCCTGCTCCGCGCACAGCGTGAACAGCTCCTCGAACTGGTCGACGACCACCAGCGCGTCCGACTCGCTGTCGACCAGTGCCTGCCTGATCCGCAGGTGCAGGTTCGCCGGGTCCGCGGCCAGGTCCGCGCGCCAGGAGACGGCGGATCCGCCGGTGAGCGCGGCGAGGCGCACGGCGCATTCCTCCAGCGGGTTCTTTCCCGGGGTGAACACTGTCGCCGGCATGTCCGTCCGGCTGAGCAACCCGGCCCGCAGGAGCGAGGATTTGCCGGAACCCGACGCGCCGAACACGCCGACGAAACGGTGCCGCTCGACAGTGGAGAGCAGTTCCCCGACCAGTTCGTCCCGGCCGAAGAACCAGTCGGCGTCGTCCTGGCCGAACGCGGCGAGCCCTCGGTAGGGGGACCGCGCCGGATCCTCGTCGCGGGGCCGCGTGTCGTCCTCTCCCGCCGCCACCGACCGCCACCGGGCCGCCCACTCGGCGATGTCTCCGGAACAGGCCCGGACAAAGGCCAGCGTGACCGCGAGGCTGGGGAGCCGGCGGCCGCTCGCCGCCTCGGACAGCGCCGCGGCCGAGTAGTGCGCGCGGCGGCTCAGCTCGCGATACGTCGGGGTGCCCGCCTTGTCCCGCAGCCGGCGCAGATCAGCGGCGAACCGCAGCACGTCGGTGTCCTCCGCGCCCAGTGGGCGTTCGCGTCGCGGCATTGTCGCCTCCCCCGAATCAGCGGCCATTGTTCAGAGAAGGTTGTTCAGTGTCCATTGCCTGACACTGAACAAACTCCGGGTCCTACGGTGGGCCGCGCCGTGCGCTGGACAGCGGCACCAGGGAGGGGCACGAGGGGGTCGCTCCCTTGGCCGTGCCAGCTGACCGGGACCGATGTCCGGGCACGTGCTGGTAATCGGCCGTCCGGCTGGTCCGGTGCCGGACGGGTATTTCCTGAACCGGTTTTCCCGAGGAGGAACCGTGCGAAAGACGCGAACTCTGTCCCTGCTCGCTTCGGTGGTCGCGGTCGTGGCGGCCACCGCCACCACGGCGAGCGCCGACACGGCCGCGCCGGCGGCGGATTCGGCACCGGCCGGGGCACTCGCCGCTCCGGCGCAGTGCACGGGGTCCTGGATCGAGGTGGACTCACCCAACGTCGGTGAGTGGATCACGGCCAGGGCCAAGCCCGACGCGGCCTCGGCCGCGGTCTTCCAGATCCAGGAGGGCTCGGTCAGCCCGTGCCGCAAGCTGGTCGTCGGCGCCGGCTACAACGCCTGCGGCAAGTACGACGCCAACGGCTGGATCCTGATCCAGAACCTGGGGCGGCTGGGGTGGTCGGGCTACATCCCCAGCGTGTGCGCGTTCGACTACTCCTGACGACGCCGGGGTAGCCCTCGGTCTGCCCGAAAACCGTCGAGCACCTGGTCACCGTGTGTCGTCGCGCAGACTGTGCGCATGGCGCAACCAGCCCGGGTACGGGTCGAGAAGGTGAACGAGGCCGGTTCGGCGACGACGCTGGAACTGTTCTTCGACCTGGTGTTCGTCTTCGCCCTCACCCAGATCACCGCACTGATGGCCGACCAGCCGACCGGGCTGGGCCTGCTGCGCGGCTCGCTGCTGATGGCCGTCGTGTGGTGGTGCTGGGTCGGGTACTCGTGGGTGTCCAACGTGGTCAAGGCCGACGAGGGCCTCGCCCGCGTCACCACGCTCGTGGCGATGGCGGCGATGTTCCTGGTGGCGCTCACCATCCCCGAGGCGTTCACCGACCTGCCCGGCGGGCTGTCCGGGCCGACCGTGTTCGCGTTCTGCTACCTGGTGCTGCGCGCGGCGCACCTGGCGTTGTTCTGGCTCATCAGCCCCGACGATCCCACGCTGCGCCGCCAGGTCGGCCGGTTCGCGCTGTCCATGATCGGCGGTACCGCGCTGCTGCTGCTCGCCGCGAACACCGAGGGCGCCGCGCAGCTGCTGCTGTGGCTCGCCGCGGTGGCTGCGGACTACGGCGGCACCCTCGCCATCGGCGCCCGCGGCTGGCGGCTGAACTCGGCGCGGCACTTCGCCGAGCGGCACGGTCTGATCGTGATCGTGGCGCTCGGCGAGTCGATCGTGGCGATCGGTGTCGGCGTGGCCCACCTGCCGATCTCGTGGCCGATCGCGGTGGCCGCGATCCTCGGGCTGTCGGTGTCGGCGAGCCTGTGGTGGGCCTACTTCGACACCACCGCCCTGCTGGGCGAGCACGCGCTGGTGCGCGCTCGGGGCGAGCACCGGGTGTCGATGGCCCGCGCCGCGTTCACCTACCTGCACCTGCCCATGGTGCTCGGCATCGTGATGCTGGCGCTGGGCATGAAGAAGGTCCTCACCTACGTGGGCGACACCGAGCACCACACGCTGACCGACGCGCTGTACGGGGTGCCGCTGTGGGCGCTGTACGGCGGCACCGCGCTGTACCTGCTGGCGCACGTCGGCTTCGCGTGGCGGTGCTGGCGCGCGGTGCGGGTGCACCGGCTGGTGGCGGCCGTGGTGCTGGTCGCGGTGGTGCCGCTGGTGGCGCACCTGCCGGCGCTGGCGAGCCTCGGCGTGCTGGCGGTGCTGCTGATCGCGTTGAACGTCACCGAGTCGGTCACCGACCGGGCGGCGCGCGAGCAGATCCGCCACGGCCACGCCGAGTAGCCCGGCCAGGCGGGTGACCGGCAGGCGGCGTGCCGGGCGCACCGCTACGCCGACGCGGCCCGGCGCGGCCGAGGCGGCCGCTTGGCGGCCAGCTCCAGGGTGAGCTGGGCGGTGTCCGCGTCGGTGATCAGCGTGCTCACCATGCCCGAGCGCAGCACCGCGTCGATGGCCTCGGCCTTGGGCGTGCTGTAGCCGAGCGCGATCACCTCGGGAACCTGGCGCAGCTCCTCGGCGCTGATCGCCAGCACGTGGTGGGAGAGCCCGGTGGACAGGGCGTTGCCGTCGGCGTCGAACAGCCGCGCGCTCACCTCGGCCTTGGCGCCCCGCTTGCCGATGGCCTCCCGCTCGGCCGGGCCGAGCGCGTCGTAGACGGTGGACTCCCCGGGCTGCCACGCGCCGATGCTGACCACCGCCTTGGTGAGGTTGCGGAACTGCCCGAATGTCTCGGCGATTCCCGGCTGCTTGCGCAGGGTTTCGGTGGTGCGGCGGTCGGGCAGCACCAGGGGGCCGAAAATGGGGTAGGCGTCCCCGCCGGACACGGCCGCCAGCCGGCTCACCGTCTCCACCGACCGGTCGTACATGTCCATCCCGGCCTGCACACCGCACAACTGCACGATGGGGCACGGCGGCAGCGACCGGATCGCCTCGGTCATCACGTTCACCGACCGCGCCCAGGCCAGGCCGATCACGTCGTCCTTGGTGACGATCTCGGTCAGCAGCTCGGCGGCGAGCGCCCCGATCCGCCGCCGCATCTCCGGGCGGGTCTGCTTGCCGGGCGCTCGTTCGAGTACCAGGGCGCGACGCAGTCCGTAGGCCGAGCGCAGCTCCTCGCAGAGGCCGACGTCCACCGGCGCCGGCAGGTCGAACTCCACCCGCACCAGACCCTGTTCCAGTGCGGCGTCGAGGATTCGCGCCACCTTGAACCGGCTGATCCCGAACGCCTCGGCGATGTCCAGCTTGGACTCGCCCCGGAGGTAGAACCGGTGGGCGATCGAGGCGGCCTGAACCGAGTCGGTCAACGTGGGGCGCCGCTTTGATCTGCTCATATGAGCACTATAACGCGAAAAGCGCTCGAAAGATTGACGGAATCACTAGGAGAGTCCTTCAATGCATCCGCGACAATGAGCAGTACTGATGGTCGACGTGCTCATATGAGCACACGAGAGGCGAGGTGACATGCGCGCCGCGATCGTGGACAGGCCGGGTTCGATCAGAGTGGGCGACGTGCCCGACCCGAAGCCGGGCGAGCGCCAGGTGGTGGTCAAGGTGGGGGCCTGCGGCATCTGCGGCACCGACCTGCACATCGCCGACGGGCACTTCCCGCCAACGCCCTACCCGATCGTGCCCGGCCACGAGTTCGCCGGCGAGATCGTCGAGGTGGGCAGCGACGTGCCCGGCGACTGGCGGGTCGGCGACCGCGTGGCCGTGGACCCCTCGCTGTACTGCGGCTACTGCACCCCGTGCCGCTCCGGCCACGGCAACCTCTGCGAGAACTGGAACGCCACCGGCGACACCGTCAACGGCGCGTTCGCCGAGTACGTGGCGGTGCCGGCGGCCAACTGCTACCGCATCCCGGACAGCATGACCTGGCAGCAGGGCGCCCTGGTGGAGCCGGTGTCGTGCGCGGTGCACGGGGTGCGCCGGGTCGGGGTCGAGGCTGGCGAGCGCTTCCTGGTGATGGGCGCAGGCACCATGGGGCTGATCATGCAGCAGCTGCTGCAGCGGGCCGGTGCGCGGGTGACCGTGGTCGACCGCAACACCGCCCGCCTGGACCGGGCCACCAGCCTCGGCGCGCACGCGGTCGCCGGTGACGTCGCCGACCTCGACGGCGAGGTGTTCGACGCCGCCGCCGACTGCACGGGCGCGGTGCCCGCCATCGAGGCCGCGTTCGACTCGCTGCGCCGCGGTGGCCGGCTGCTCGTCTTCGGCGTCGCGCCCGAGCAGGACCGGGTCAGCCTGTCGCCGTTCCGGATCTACAACGACGAGATCACCGTGGTCGGCTCCATGGCCGTGCTGAACAGCTTCGGTGCCGCGCTCGACCTGGTGGCCTCGGGTGCGATCGACACCGGGGCGCTGCTGACCGACGCGCTCCCGCTGGAGCGCTACCCGGACGCGCTGGCGCTGATGCGCAGCGGCGCCGGGCTGAAGGTGCAGGTCCTTCCGGAGGGGAGCAGCCATGCCTGATTCCGCCGGTAGCGGGCAATGGAGCCGGCTGCCGCTGCTCGTGCTGGTCGCCCTGCTCACCCTGACCGGCTGTGCCGGCGCGGGTGCGCTGGGCGCGGGCGGCCAGACGCTGGTCATCGCGATCGTGGCCAATCCGCAGATGAACGACGCGATCGAGCTGTCCGACCAGTTCGAGCGGGACAACCCGGGCGTCCGGCTGAAGTTCGTCCGGCTGCCGGAGAACCAGGCCCGGGCCAAGATCACCGCGTCCACCGCGACCGGGGGTGGCGAGTTCGACGTGGTGATGATCAGCAACTACGAGACACCGCAGTGGGCGGCCAACGGCTGGCTGGAGAACTTGCAGTCCTATGTGGACTCCTCGCCGGACTACGACGCCGCCGACTTCATCCCCAGCATCCGCGACTCCCTGTCCTACCAGGGGTCGATGTACGCGGTGCCGTTCTACGGCGAGTCCTCGTTCCTCGCCTACCGCAAGGACCTGTTCGAGCAGGCCGGGCTGACCATGCCGGCCAGGCCGACCTGGCAGCAGATCGCCGAGTTCGCCGCCCGGTTGGACGACGAGGACGCCGGTGTGGCCGGCATCTGCCTGCGCGGCAAGCCCGGCTGGGGCGAGAGCCTCGCCCCGCTGACCACCGTGGTGAACACCTTCGGCGGCCAGTGGTTCGACCAGGACTGGAACGCGCGGCTGACCTCACCGGAGTTCCGCGCCGCCGCGGAGTTCTACGTGAACCTGGTGCGCGAGCACGGCGAGGTCGGCGCGTCCAGCGCCGGGTTCTCCGAGTGCGGCACCCGCTACGCCCAGGGGCAGGCGGCCATGTGGTACGACGCCACGGTGATGGCCGGCACCAACGAGGATCCGGCCAGCAGCAAGGTGGTGGGCAAGTCCGGCTACGTGGCCGCGCCCGTGCAGCAGACCCGCAGCAGCGGCTGGCTCTACACCTGGGCGCTGGCCATGCCCAAGGTGACCGAGCACAAGCAGGCCGCGTGGAACTTCATGCGCTGGATGACCTCCAAGCAGTTCGTCCAGACCGTGGGCAGCACCTTCGGCTGGAACCGGGTGCCGCCGGGCTGCCGCATGTCGACCTATGCGATCCAGGAGTACCAGCGGGCCGCGCAGGCCTACGCGCAACCGACCCTGGACGGCATCAGCGAGGCCGACCAGCGCAACGCCATGGTGCGGCCCGTGCCCTACCCGGGCATCCAGTTCGTGGGCATCCCCGAGTTCCAGGACCTGGGCACCCGGGTGAGCCAGCAGCTGTCCGCGGCCATCGCCGGGCAGATCTCCGTTGCCGACGCGCTGAACCAGGCACAGCAGTACGCGCACACCGTTGGTGAGTCCTACCGGGAGACGCGATGACCGCCGTGGAGCTGGCACTGCCAACGACGACGAGCCAGGACCGCGACCACCCGGTCCAGCCCAGATCCGACAGGGGAGCCTGGAAGCGGCGGGCGCCGCTGCTGCCGGCGCTGGTGTTCACCATCGCGGTGACCCAGGTGCCGTTCCTGCTCACGGTGTTCTACTCGTTCCAGTCCTGGAACCTGGTCCGGCCCGGGTCGCAGCACTTCGTGGGCCTGCGCAACTACGTGGACGTGTTCGCCGACAGCCAGTTCCGCGGCGCCATGCTCAACACGGTGGTGCTCACCGTGGTCTGCGTGCTGGTCGCCATGCTGCTCGGCCTGGGCCTGGCCCTGCTGCTGGACCGCGCGTTCCTCGGGCGGGGCGTGGTGCGCACGCTGCTCATCACCCCGTTCCTGATCCTGCCCGCGGCCGGTGCGCTGCTGTGGAAGACCACGATGTTCGACCCGACCTACGGACTGCTCAACTTCGTCCTCGGCGGGGAGACCGACTGGCTCTCGGAGTTCCCGCTGGCCTCGGTGATGGCGCAGGTCGTGTGGCAGTGGACGCCGTTCATGATGCTGCTGATCCTGGCCGGCCTGCAGAGCCAGTCCAAGGAGGTGCTGGAGGCCGCCCAGGTGGACGGTGCCGGCCGGTGGCGCACGTTCGCCTCGATCACGCTGCCGCAGCTGAGCCGGTTCCTCCAGCTGGCCGCCCTGCTCGGCGCGATCTACGTGGTGAACAGCTTCGACGCGATCTTCCTGATGACCCAGGGCGGACCGGGCACCGCCAGCACCAACCTGCCCTACTACATCTACCAGCGGGCGTTCGAGGGTTTCGACATCGGACAGTCCTCGGCCATGGGCGTGATCGTGGTGATCCTCACGATGATCGTCTCGACCTTCACGCTCCGGCTGATGTTCCGGGCCTTCGACGTCTCCGGCGGGGTGAGGTGACATGACCGCATCGACGGCATCCACGGCGTCGGCCGCATCGACCGCGCTGACCGAGGACCCGCCCCGCGCCCGAGGCCGCCGCGGCCGCGCGGGCAGGGCGGCGCTGACCACGCTGACCTGGGTGGTCGCCGTGCTGTTCGTCTTCCCGCTGGTGTGGATGGTGTTGACCTCGTTCAAGCAGGAGGCCGACGCCTACACCGACCCGCCTCGGCTGTTCTTCACCCCGACCCTGGACCAGTTCGCCAGGGTGCTGGACCGCGGTTTCCTGCCCTACCTGGGCAACTCCGCGTTCGTCACCGTGCTGTCCACGCTGTTCGTGCTGCTGCTCGGGGTGCCGGCGGCCTACGCGCTGTCGCTGGCCCCGGTCCGGGGCACCAGCAACGCCCTGGGCTTCTTCCTGTCCACCAAGATGCTGCCGATCGTCGCCGCGATCATCCCGCTGTACGTGATCGCGCAGAACGTCCAGCTGCTGGACAACGTGTGGGCGCTGGTCGTGCTCTACACGGCGATGAACCTGCCGCTGGCCATCTGGATGATGCGGTCGTTCTTCCTGGAGGTGCCCAAGGAGGTGATCGAGGCAGGGCAGATGGACGGCGCCCGCCTGCCCACCCTGCTGTTGCGGGTGGTGCTGCCCGTGGTCGCGCCCGGCATCGCGGCGACCGCGCTGATCTGCGTGATCTTCTCGTGGACCGAGTTCTTCTACGCGGTCAACCTCACCTCGGCCAGGGCCGGCAGCGTGCCGGTGTTCCTGGTCGGGTTCATCACCAGCGAGGGCCTGTACTGGGCGCAGCTGTCGGCCGCCGCACTGCTCGCCTCGCTGCCGGTGGTGATCGTCGGCTGGATCGCGCAGAACTACCTCGTCCGCGGCTTGTCCATGGGCGCGGTCAAGTAGGCAACCGTCCACACCGGACTCCGGCGGGCGGGGTGCCCGCTCGCCGGAGTCCTCGCCCCGGCACCGACCGGCCCGCCCGGCAGGCGTCCTCAGTGGACGCGCACCACGAGCTTGCCGATCGCCTCGCCGTTCGCCATCACCCGGTGCGCCTCGGCGATCTCGTCGAGCGCGTACACCCGGTGCACGCGCACCGGCAGCTCACCGGCCGCGACCAGGTCCACGTAGCGCTGGAACGCCTCGGCGGGCAGGTCACTGCTCTCGCCGCTGTAGGCGGTCAGCCGCACCCCGTTGGGGATCACCGCCATCGGGTAGAAGTCCGGGATCACCCAGTTATCGCTGAGCATCCCGGTGAAGCACACGGTGCCGCGCACCGCCGTGGCGCGCAGCGTGTCCGGCAGGGTGTTGGCGCCAACCAGCTCCAGTGCCGCGTCCACCCCACCCGGCACGATCCGCCGGACCTCCTCGGCGATCGACCCGGTGTCCAGCACCGGGTGGTCCACGCCGTGCTCGCGCAGCGCCGCCAGCCGTCCCGGGTCGCGGGTGGTCGCCAGCACGGTCAGCCCGGCGTGCTTGGCGAGCACCGCCGCGGCCACGCCCACCGAGGACGTGCCGCCGCGCACCAGGATCGTCTGCCCGGGCTGGATGGCCAGGCCGGTGTGCAGCGAGCCGTGCGCGGTCTGCAGCATCTCGGGCAGCGCGCCCAGGGTGGCCCAGTCCAGGTCCGTGCGCACCGGCACCACCGCGCTCGCCGGGACCACGGTGTACTCGGCGTAGCCGCCGTCGAAGGCCCGGCCCATGCCGCCCATCATCGCGGCGACCTGCTGGCCCGGCTCGTACTCGCCGCCGGGTGCGGCGTCGACCGTGCCGACCGCCTCGATGCCCGGGATGATCGGGAACACCGGGTTGCTCGCCTGTCCCGTGCGCAGGTGGTACTCGGAGCGGTTGAGCCCGAAGGCCGCCACCTTCACCCGCACCCAGCCCGGGCGGGCCTCGGGCACCGGCACAGTGCGCACCCGCAGCGCCTCCACCGGGCCGGGACCGTCCAGCACCACCGCGCGCATGTTCGCCATGCCACCGCCAACCACACCCTGACCAGGGTTATTCCGGGTCGGGACGGGCCAGGACGATGGGTGAGAATCTGCGGCGTGTTCTTCGGCATCCTGGGGGCGGTCGAGGTGCGCCGGGCCGACGGTGACCCCGTCGCCGTGGGCGGACCGCGACTCCGCGCGCTGGTGGCCCTGTTGGCGCTGAACGCGGGCCGGGTGGTCGCCGTGGACGCGCTCGTCGACGGCCTCTACGGCGAGCGACCACCGGCCGGCGCGGCACACGCGCTGCAGTCGCAGGTGTCCCGACTGCGCCGGGGACTGCGCGGCGGCGCCGGGACCGCCGGCGTGCTGGAGTTCCACCCGGCCGGCTACCGGTTGGCGGTGGACCCGGACGCCGTGGACGCGCACCGGTTCGCCCGGCTGGCCGAGCAGGGCCGCCGCGCGCTGGCCGGCGGCGATCCCCACCAGGCCGGGGCACTGCTGCGCCAGGCCCTGCGCCTGTGGCGCGGCCCGGCCCTGGCCGACGTGGCGGCCGCGCCGTTCGCCCCGGCCCAGATCACCCGGCTGGAGCAGGCCTGGTTGGCCGCGGCCGAGGACCGCGTCGAGGCCGAACTCGCCGTGGGGGAGCACCTGGCGGTCCTGCCCGAGCTGCACCAGCTGGTGGCCGAGCACCCGCTGCGGGAACGGCTGCGCGGGCAGCTGATGCGCGCGCTGGCCGCGGCCGGCCGGCGGGCCGAGGCGTTCGCCGTGTTCGAGGACGCCCGCCAGGCGCTGGCCGAGGAGTTCGGCGTGGACCCGTCCGCCGACCTGGCCGGGGTGCACCTGGCCCTGCTGCGCGCCGAGCCGGCCACCCCGCCGAGCCCACCAGCGCCGCCGCCACCGCCCACCGGCGCGGTCCGGGGCCTGCCCGCGGAGTTCACCAGCTTCGTCGGCCGCACCGCGGACCTGGCCAGGGTCGGTGCGTTGCTGCGGCGCTCCCGGCTGGTCACCCTCACCGGCCCGGGCGGGGCCGGCAAGACCCGACTGGCGGTGCGCGCCGGCGAGCAGGCGGCCGGCGAGTGGCCAGACGGTGAGGTCTGCTTCGTGGAACTCGCTCCGGTCACCGACGCCGCCGAGGTGGCGCAGACGCTGCTCGGCGCGCTCGGCCTGCGCTCAGCCGGCCTGCTCGGCGCCGGCGACCCCGGCCAGCCCGACGACCCGGTCACCCGGCTGGTGGCCGGGCTCGCCCACCGGCGGCTGCTGCTGGTGCTGGACAACTGCGAACACGTGGTCGCGCACGTGGCCCGGCTGACCCGGCGACTGCTCACCGCCTGCCCCGAGCTGCGCGTGCTGGCCACCAGCCGGGAAGCGCTGGGGATCACCGGCGAGTCGCTGTGCCCGGTGCCGCCGCTGCCGCTGCCCGCGCCCGGCGCCGAGGCCGCCCTGGTGGCGGCGGCGCCGGCGGTCCGGCTGTTCGCCGACCGCGCCGCGGCCGTGTGCCCGGACTTCACCGTGCACCCCGGCAACGCCGCCGTGGTGTCCCGCGTCTGCGCCGCGCTGGACGGGCTGCCACTGGCCATCGAGCTGGCCGCGGCCCGACTGCGCAGCCTGGACCTCGCCGAGATCGCCGCCCGCCTGGACGACCGGTTCCGGCTGCTCTCCCGGGGCGACCGGACCGGGGCGGCCAGGCACCGGACGCTGCGCGCGGTGGTGGAGTGGAGCTGGGACCTGCTCGACCCGAGCGAGCAGGTGCTGGCCAGGCGGCTGGCGGTGTTCGCCGGCGGCGCCAGCACGACCGCGGTCGAGCGGGTCTGCGGGAACGTCGCACCGGAGCACGGCGGCGACCTCGACGGTCCGCTGGCCGGACTGGTGGAGAAGTCCCTGGTGGAGGCCGTGGGCGGGCGGTACCGGATGCTGGAGACCGTCCGCGCGTTCTGCGCCGAGCGGCTGGCCGCCGCAGGTGAGGAGGACCGGCTGCGCCGCGCGCACGCCGCGCACGTCCTCGACCTGGCCCGGACCGCGGATCCGCTGCTGCGCTCCGCCGCCCAACTGGACTGGCTGGCGCGCCTGGACGCGGAGCGGGCCGACCTGCACGCCGCCCTGCGCTGGGCGGTGCGCGCCGATCCACCGCTGGCCCTGCGCCTGGTGGCGGCGCTGACCTGGTACTGGTGGCTGCGCGGCCAGCGGGGCCACGCCGCGCCACTGGCCACCGAACTGCTCGCCGCACTCGGCGATGACCCGCCGGCGGAGCTGGCCGAGGAGTACGTGCTGTGCGCGCTGACCGCCCTGGGCGGGACACCCCGACCGGGCCTGGCCGGCCACCTGGCCACGGCCAGGGCGCTGCTGGCCGCCCGGGCCTGGCGGTTCCGCCACCCGCACACGCTGCTGCTGTGGGTCGTCGCCGGCGAGACCGTGGACACCGACCAGGTCGACTGGCCGGCGATGTTCGACGCCGACGCCTGGGCGCACGCGTTCGTGCGGATGGGCACCGGCCTGCAGCTGCTGCTCGACGGGCGGCTCGCCGACGCCGAGCGGGAACTGGTGGCGGCACTGGACAGCTTCCGCTCGGTCGGCGACCGCTGGGGCATCGCCAACGCACTGGACCAGCTGGCCGGCATCACCCGCTGGCGCGGTGACCGCGACCGGTTCTTCGCACTGGTGGCCGAGGCCATCGAGCTGATCGAGCTGATCGGGGTCACCGAGGACACCGCGGAACTGCTGTGCCGGCGCGCCGACGGCCTGCTGGACGGCGGCGAGGTGGGCGCCGCGCGCGCCGACTACGAGCGCGCCGCCGAACTCGCCCGCCGGGCCGGCGCCACGCACATGGCGGCCGACGCGCACCGGGGCCTCGGCGAGATCGCCCGACTGCGCGGCGACCACACCGAGGCCGACCGGCTGCACCGGATGGCGCTGGCCGAGTGCGCCGGCGAGTCGGTCACCGCACTGGCCGCCCGCTCGCGGGTGTGCACCGCACTCGGCCGCCTCGCCGAGGTGGACCGCGACGGCACGGCGGCCCGCCGCTGGCACGGGCAGGCGCTGGCCGCCGCGCTGCACCACCGCAACCTGCCGGCGGTGGCGGCGGCGGTGGAGGGCATGGCCGGCGCGGCCGTGGCCGAGGGCGACGGCGAGCGCGCCGCGCTGTTGGTCGGCGCGGCGGCGCGGCTGCGCGGTGCCCCCGCCAGCGGCGCCGACGTGGCCAGCACCGCCGCCAGGGGGCGGGACCTGATCGGCTCCCCGGCCTGGGCGGCGGCCGTCGACCGGGGTCGGGCGCTGTCCGCCGCGCAGGCACTGGAGCTGGCCTGCGCCCAGTGGTGAGCGCGGTGACCAGCCAGGCACCCGGCCAGGCCACCCGGACCGCGGAGCAGGCCAGACCGCGGGGCAGTGGCCGGGCCAGGCACGGCGATGCCCACCTGGGTGGCCGGGGGGTCAGGACCGGAGGGTGTCCAGGATCTGCTGTCCGTACTTGGCCAGCTTGTTTTCGCCGACCCCGCTGACCTGGCTCAGCTCGTCCAGGGTGGTGGGCGACTCGACCGCGATCTGCCGCAGGGTCGCGTCGTGGAAGATCACGTACGCGGGCACGCCCTGCTCCCGCGCGGTGGCCGCCCGCCACGCGCGCAGCTGCTCGAACGCGGGCGCGGCCTGGTCGGACAGCTCGACCGGCGCGGTCGCCGCGGCGCGCTTCGGCTTGCCGCCGCCGGCCGGCGCGCTCCGCTCGGGCTCGCGGCGCAGCAGGACCTGGCGCTGCCTGCCCAGCACCTCACCGCTCGCCTCGGTGAGCACCAGCGTGCCGTAGTCGCCCTCCACCGCGAGCAGGCCCTGCGCCAGCAGCTGCCGCACCACCCCGCGCCACTCGCTCTCCCGCAGTTCCGTGCCGATGCCGAACACGGTCAGCGAGTCGTGGTCGTGCTGGATGACCTTGGCGGTCTTGCGGCCGAGCAGGATGTCGATCAGTTGGCCGGCGCCGAACTTCTGGCGCCGCTCCCGCTGCAGCCGGTACACCGTGGACAGCAGCTTCTGCGCGGCGATGGTGCCGTCCCACGACTCCGGCGGGGACAGGCAGGTGTCGCAGTTGCCGCACCTGCCGGGGTGCTCCTCGCCGAAGTAGGCGAGCAGCCGCTGGCGCCGGCACTCCACGGTCTCGCACAGCGCCAGCATGGTGTCCAGGTGCGCGGCCAGGCGCCGGCGGTGCGCGTCGTCGCCCTCGGAGGTGTCGATCATCTTGCGCTGCTGCACCACGTCCTGCAGGCCGTAGGCCAGCCAGGCGGTGGACGGCAGGCCGTCCCGGCCGGCCCGACCGGTCTCCTGGTAGTAGCCCTCGACCGACTTGGGCAGGTCGAGGTGGGCCACGAAGCGCACGTCGGGCTTGTCGATGCCCATGCCGAACGCGATGGTGGCGACCATGACCAGGCCGTCCTCGCGCAGGAACCGCGCCTGGTTGGCGGCGCGGGTGCGCGCGTCCAGCCCGGCGTGGTACGGCAGCGCCTCGATCCCGTTGTCCCTGAGGAACTCCGCGGTCTTCTCCACCGACGCGCGGGACAGGCAGTAGACGATGCCGGCGTCGCCGGGGTGCTCGGTGCGCAGGAAGTCCAGCAGCTGCCGCTTGGGGTCGTTCTTCGGCACGATCCGGTACTGGATGTTCGGCCGGTCGAAGCTCGCCACGAAGTGGCGGGCGTTCTCCAGGTTGAGCCGGGCCGCGATCTCCGCGTGCGTGGCCGGGTTGGCCGTCGCGGTCAGCGCGATGCGCGGCACCCTGGGCCAGCGCTCGTGCAGGGTGGACAGGGCCAGGTAGTCGGGGCGGAAGTCGTGCCCCCACTGGGCGACGCAGTGCGCCTCGTCGATCGCGAACAACGCCACCTCGCCCTGGTCGAACAGGCGCAGCGTCGAGTCGAGGCGCAGCCGCTCGGGCGCCAGGTAGAGCAGGTCCAGCTCGTTGTTGAGAAACGCGTACTCGACCAGGCGGCGCTCGTCCGGGTCCTGCGTCGAGTTGAGGAATCCGGCGCGCACGCCGAGCGCGGTCAACGCGTCGACCTGGTCCTGCATCAACGCGATCAGCGGCGAAACAACAATGCCGACACCCTTTCGCACCAGTGCGGGAATCTGGTAGCAGAGCGATTTCCCGGCGCCGGTCGGCATCAGCACCAGCGCGTCATTGCCCGCGGTGACGTGTTCGACGATGTCCTGCTGATTCCCGCGGAACGAGTCATAACCGAAAACGCGGCGCAGCACCTCCGCCGGTGTGCTGGCCGACCGCACCACCGACGTGTCCGGGACCGTGGTTTCCGCGCTGCCGTCGGCACTGGTGACAACGCTGGTGTGCGTGCTCACGTCCGGGCCGGTTTCGGGCAAACTCATCCGGCGATTCTACGGGCACGCCATTACCCGCCCCGGGGGTGTTTGCTCGGCCGATCGGGTGAGGGCCGCGTGGTCCTGCCGGCCGGCGCCCTGCGGCGGCGTCCGGGTCGGCCGTCCACATGAGATCTCGGTTTCAGTCGCGCGGGGATCGGCGGGGCCACGGGGTAGCGTGCCCGGCTGTGTGCACGACAGCCGGTGACCGCGTCGCGACGACGTGACGCCGGCCGATCACCCGTACCCGGAAGAGAACCACCGAGGATGACCAGCGCCCACCCCGCCCCGCTGCCCGGCCACGAGGTGGCCACCGCACCGCACCGACGACCCGCCGGGCATAACCGTCCACTGTGGATGGAGGCGCCGTGGGTGGCGTGATCACCGGCTTCGCCGTGATCGCCAGCATCGTCGCGGTGGGCTACGTGTTGGGGTGGCGAGGCTCACTCGGCGACAACGGGCGGGAGGTGCTGACCAAGCTCGCCTTCTACGTGGCGACGCCGGCGCTGCTGTTCGAGACCCTGTCCCGGGCCGATCTGTCCGTCATCGTCTCGCCGCAGCTGCTCGTCACCGCGTTGAGCACGTTCACCGTGGCCGGGGTGTTCATCGCGGTGGGCGTGATCCGGCGGTGGACGGTGGGGCGGACCACCATCGGCGCGCTGTGCGCCAGCTACGTCAACGCGGGCAACCTCGGCATCCCCATCGCCGCCTACGTGCTCGGCGACGCGTCGCTGATCGCCCCGGTGCTGCTGTTCCAACAGCTGGTGCTCACGCCGATCTCGCTGACCGTGCTGGACCTCGCCCAGTCGCGGGCACCGCAGTCGGTGCTGCGCCGGGTGGTCACGCCGTTCCGCAACCCGGTGGTCATCGGCTCGCTGAGCGGTGTCGCGGTGGCGGCCAGCGGCTGGACGGTTCCGTCGGCGATCCTGGAGCCGGTCACCCTGGTGGGCGGGATGTCGGTGCCCGCGGTGCTGCTCGCGTTCGGCATCTCGTTGCGCGGCAGCACCCTGCCGGCGCGGGGTGCCGACCGGGGACCGGTGCTGCTGTCGGTGGCGCTGAAGTCCGCGGTGCAGCCCGTGGTGGCCTGGACCCTCGGTGCCGGACTGTTCCACCTGGACGGCAGGGCGCTGTTCGCGGTCGTGGTGACCTCGGCGCTGCCCTCGGCGCAGAACCTGTTCACCTACGCCTCGCGCTACCAGACCGCCACGCGGCTGGCGCGCGAGTCGATCCTGCTGTCCACCGTGCTCGCGATCCCGGTGCTGGTCGTGATCGCCGCGCTGCTGGGGTGAGGCGGGCGGTCAGCGGTCCTCGGCGGCGGCGGCCACGCCGCGGTCGGCGCGCGCCGGCAGGTGGGTGAGCAGCAGGCCGACCGAGGCGATCAGGAAGTTCTGCAGCGCCGGCTGCAACCCGTTCCACTGCTCGGACTGCCACATCTGGAACCACTCGCCGCCCACGGTGATGAAGCCACCGGCGAACAGCAGCACCATCATCAGCCACCCGGCGCTGGACAGCTGCCGCGCCAGCACAACCCGCCGCTGGTCGGCCACGCTGCGCAACCACACCACGAACCCGGCGGCCAGCACGACCGCGGTGACCGCCTCCCACGCGATGATCAGCACGTAGGCGGCCGTGGCCACGCCCGGACTGGTGATGGCCCGCCACATCGTGTTCGGCGACTGGAATGTCGTGTCCATGGCGAACACGTGCTGGACGAACGCCTGGTTGGTGCCGAAATCGGTGATGTTCCCGAAAGCGATGAGACCCATCTGCGCAGCGGTTGTCGCGGTGAGCAGGGTGACAATTCCGGGCAGACCGCCGAACCAGGCGAGAAAGCGCATGGCGCGCACTGTACAACCGACACCAGAACACCCCGGCCGGATTGTCGGGATCGCCATTCCGAAACGGACGGAAATGCGCTGGCCGGCGTAACAGCGGTGCACCGCGCGGATCAACCACCCGGCCTGGCAGGACGCCGGTCCGGGCGGCCCGGTTGGGTCGGCAGCGCGGTGTGCCGGCTCAGCCGAGGTGGGCGCGCAGCGTTGACCGGTGCTGGCGCACCCAGTGGTAGGCGCCGCGGATCCGGGCACAGGTTCCGCTGTCGCGCAACCGGATCATCGCCGTCTCGCCGGCGTCGGCGGCCGACTCGATACCGCGCCAGCAGCGGTCCTGCCACCACAGGACGGTGTCCACCACGTCCGCGCGCTCGTCCAACCGGTAGGCGTCGCACAGCAGGCGGAGCCGCCGGCCGGCCTGCCCGGCGTCCACCCACGACGGCCCCAGATCCAGGTACTGCCAGCACAGGTGGGCGACGTCCTGGACGCGCTCACCGGGAGCGGCGAGGTCCCAGTCGATGAAGGCGACCGGCAGCGGCCCCTGCGGCAGCTCCCGGTACACGGTGTTCTTCGGGGACAGGTCGTTGTGGCACACCACTTCCCGGTCTCCGGCCAGTGCGGTGCCCTCGGTCAGGTCGTGGAACTCGCGCAGCAGTTCGGCGACCCGGACCAGCGCGCCGGCGGACCGGATCCGCGCGCGGTGCGCGGCCCGCCACGGCACCCAGCCGGCCAGGAAGGTGAGGACCTCGCGCCCCCGCTCGTCCACGCCCAGCAGTCGGGGCGCGCCCGGCCAGCCGCGCTGTTCCAGCAGCCGCAACAGCTCGTGCACGAAGTCGGCGCGGGCCGAGGGCACGCGCCGCACCGTGTCCCCGACGCGGACCACCTCGGTGACGAACCCACCGGGCAGCGGAGTCTCACGCACCCCGCCATCCTGGCCGAGCACCGCCCCGCGGCGCATCGGTGTGGTGGTGTGCCGCCTCAGAGGTGGACGGTGGTGCTGCCGGCCGCGGTCTCGACCTGCCGCGGGCCGCCGTGCGTGCGCGGCCACACCGACACCCGCACCGGGCCCTGCGCGGTGACCCGGAACGACGCGCCGGTGTCGGTGAGCACGAAGTCGCGCACCACCACGCGGGCACCGCGGGCCTCGAACACGACCCGCCCGTCCTGGACCAGCCGGGTCAGGCGGGGCCCGGCGGACACCCCGTAGCGGTGGCCGCGCAGCCACACGTCGTGCACGGTGTTGGTGCCCGGCAGGCCGAGCGTGCCGAACCGGATGCCGCTGGACGCGCTCCACGGCTCGTCGGCGATCAGTTCGTGCGTGCGCATCAGCGGCATCAGGTTGGACCAGCTGTAGGTCCGCCAGGCGGTGTCCGTGGCCGAGGCGTTGATCGACTGGTCCGGCTCCGGGTCGAAGTACTCGGGGAACCAGCTCTCCCGGTCCCAGGTGTCCAGCCACATCCCGGTGCTCCTGGCCGCCACCTCGGCGGCCTCGGCGTCGAACCCGTACCGCTTCAGTCCGTCGTAGACGGTGGGTTCCACGTGCCGTCCGGGTAGCGGTTGAGGTAGAGGCCGCGCTCCTCGTTCCACAGCAGGGTGTTCACCCCGTCCCGGACGGTGTCGCGCACCCGGGCGAACCGCTGCTGGTCGGCCGGTTCGCCGAGCACCTCGGCCATCCCGCCCAGTGCCTCGGCGAACAGCGCGTAGCAGGAGTTGAGCGCCACGTCGGTCAGGTTGGTGTTGTCGCGCGGGTCGCCGCTGCCGCCGGTCTTGGCGACGCGCTGGTAGTTGGCGTACTGCGGGCTGTCGTCCAGGCCGAGGTGGTTGCCCCGGCCGCCGACGCGGTCACCGCCGTAGGGCGACTCCAGCAGGCCGTCCCGGTTGACGTCCCACTCGACGAGCTTGTCGAAGAACGCGACGAGCACGGGATAGGCCTGCTCCACCAGGGCGCGGTCGCCGAAGTCCCGGTACAGCCGCCACACCGCGTAGGCGTGCATGGCGCCGGCGTTGGCCTGGTCGTAGCGCGGGCCGCCGCTGTCGAACAGGTCCCGCTCGTGGTCCAGGGCCAGTGCCGGGTCCACGGCGGCGGCCGTGATGGCGTCCCAGCCGGAGTCCCAGCCGGTGAAGATCCAGTCACCGCCACCGCCGAGGCCCCACATGACGAAGCTGCGGCGGTGGACCTCGTCGTAGTTGGTGTTCAACGCGATCGCGTCCCGCATGGCGGTGATGGCCCGGCCCGCCGGGCCGGTGCCGCGCAACTGGCTGGCGGCCAGCCGGGCCTTGGCGGTGTCCAGGTCGCGGAGGATGCCCGCGGCCGGGCGCGGCGCGCTGGGCACCGGGCGGTCCGCCACCTGCGCGGTGAACGTGACCGTCTGGTTTCTGCGCAGGTCGTAGCGCAGGGCCGCGGCGGCCGTGCCGGGTGCGGCCGGTTTCCCGGTCATCGCGTTGACCAGGTCCGGCGCGCTCGCGTAGGCGCCGGCCGAGCCGGCGGCGACCGTGGGGGTGAGGCGGAAGTGCCCGGTGCGCGCCGGGTCGACCACGCCGGGGGAGGACGCGCGCACGCCGCCGTCGTCCACCTGGAAGCTGCCCGGCTCGCCCCAGGGGGGAGGCGGCTTCGAGGAACACCGTGGTGTCGTCGTGCAGCGCGGTCACCGACCCGACCAGCGCGCCGCTGCCGGAGCGCGCGTACCTGATCCGGACCACCCGCTCGTCCCGCTGGAGCTGGTCGTACTGGCCCTGCAGCACGGGCAGCCGCGCGCGGGCCGCGGCCACCTGCTCCGGGGTCCAGTCGGCCGGGTTGGCGAGCACCTCGCGCAGTGCGCCCAACCGTTCCGGGGTGATGCTCCGGTCGTCGGTGCTGACCTCGATCTCGTAGTAGGAGCCGTCCGGCGAGGTCGGCCCGATCCGGTGGATGTTGGGCACCATGTTCTCGCGGATGACCGTGCCGGCCTTGGTCAGCAGGTCAACGCGCAGCGCGAACCTGGCCTCCCCCTCGCCGACGAACAGCGCCCCGTTGAAGTCCTGTTCCTTGAACCCGGGCATGGCGAACGGTCGCCGCAGCTCGCCGGGGCCATCACCGTCCACAGTGGATTGGGTGGTGGCTGGCGGCGCGGCCGCCGCGGCGCCGGCAGCGGTGAGGATCGCGGCCACGGCCAGCGCGGCGGGCCGGATCGCGGCGAGGGTTCTCCTGGCGGGCATCCGGGTCTCCCTTGGCCGGGCTCAACCGGTGACGGTGCCGTCGTCGAACTGCGGGCGGGCGGTGGGGGAGAGGGGGCGGTGGGGGAGAGGGGGCGGTCCTCCGTTGGTCGGGCGGGTGAGTGCGCACGCTAGGGCGGGGTGTCCTGGTGGGACAACGCCGGCGTCCGGTTCTGGTCAGCGCCGCCACCCCCGGCAGTAGCGGTGCTCGCGCGTCCGGGGGCGTGGGCTGCGCTCTTCGCCGGCACAGCGCCGTGCCCCCGGACGAACAACCGGTGCGTGCGCCGGCTACCCGGCCGGGGCGACGTCGGGGGTGGCGGACGGGCTGGGCGTGCGCGCGGCGCGCCGCCGGTCGCGGCGGTCCAGCCAGGACAGGCTCGGGGTGGCCATGACGGTGGTCACCAGGGCGACCAGCACCAGCACGGTGAACAGCTCCTGGTTGACGATGCCCGCCTGCAACCCGATGTTCAGCGCGACCAACTGCATCAGGCCGCGCGCGTTCATCAGCGCACCGACCCGCGCCGCCACCTCGGGCGGCTCACCGCGCAGCCGGGCCACCGCCCAGCAGGCCCCGAACTTGCCCACCACGGCGACCACCACGCACACGGCGGAGAAGACCAGCAGGCTGGGCTCGGTGAGCAGGCCGAACTTGGTGTTCAGCCCGGAGTAGGCGAAGAACAGCGGCACGAACACGGTGTTGGTGACCGGTGCGATCGTGTTCACCACGCGGTCGGCGACCGGGCCGCTGGGCAGCGCGATGCCGACGCAGAACGCGCCGAACACCGCGTACAGGCCGATCTCGTCGGTGTACCAGGCTGCGGCGAACAGCACCGCCACCGTCAGCAGCAGCCTGGTCTGGGCGGACAGCCGGGGCTGGCCCAGCACCCAGGCCAGCACCCGCCGGCCGACGGTGGCGACGGCGATCCCGAACAGCACGCTGCCGCCGAGCGTGATCAGCGCCGGTCCACTGTGGCCGGTGGCGGCGGTCAGCACGAACGCCAGCAGGATCCAGGCGACCGCGTCGTCGACCGCGCCGCAGGCCAGCGCCAGCGAGCCGAACCGGGTGCCGGCCAGCCCCCGCTCGGTGATGATCCTGGCGAGCATGGGGAACGCGGTGATCGCCAGCGCCACGCCGACGAACGCGGCGGCCACCCCGGTGGGCACACCGTCGACGAAGATGTTCACCCTGCCCTGGGCCAGCAGGGTGATCCCGACGCCCAGCAGCAGCGGCACCACCATGCCGGCCAGGGAGACGGCGCCGGCGGTGCCGGCGATCCGGCCCGTCCGGTGGGACTTGAACTCGTGGCCGGCCTGGAACATGAAGGCCACCAGGCCGATCTGGCCCACCACGTAGAGAACGGGTTTGAGCTGCTGGGGGAACAGGGTCTCCTGCAGTCCCGGGCTGATCAGCCCGACCAGCGAGGGGCCGAGCAGCACGCCGGCGATCATCTCGCCGACCACCGGGGGCTGGCCGAGCCGGGCCACGACGAGGACCACCACCCGGCAGGCCAGCAGGATGACCACCACGGCGAGGAAGAAGGTCGGTGCGAGTGCGGTGATGTCCACAGGTGTTCGCCTCCGGGAGGGACAGCGTTCAGTGCCGGACCGGGCAGCCGTCGGCCGGTCCGCTCGGGGCGGGGCCGAACGGCCGGTGGGTTTCGAAGTAGCGCTGGCACAGGCGCTGCCGCCGGGCGTCCCACACCATGTAGCTGCCCAGCACCAGCTGGACCAGGCTGCGCCACACGTCCTCCCACCGGTCGCGGACGCGCAGCAGCGCCAGCAGCGCGGTTGGCCGGGCCGCCGGGCCGGCGGCGCGCGGCAGCAACAGGCACGGGCCGCGGTTGGGCACCGACCGGGTGTGGCTGACCGAGGACGCCAGCGCGAACCGGCGCAGCACCTCCCTGGTGACCGCGCGCATGGTCAGCGGGGCGATGCCCTTGGCCGGACACGGGCGGTTCTGCGTCACCCCGAACGGGATGTGGGTGGCCTCGCGCGCCGACAGCCCCTCCCACCGGCTGGGGTCGAACCTGGCGGGGTCGGGGAACCCGCTGTTGTGGTAGTCGGCGTAGTTGAAGCAGAGCACCGATCCACTCGGGACGGTGGTGTGCTCGTCGACGACGATGTCGGCCGAGGTGATCCGGTGCGCGATGCCGAACAGCGGGTAGGCGCGCAGTGCCTCGTCCAGCACGTGGTCGAGGTAGGCGGAGTCCTCGGGGTGCTCGACGAGCCTGGCCTGCACCTCGGGGTGTTCGGCGATGGCCAGCAGCAGGTGGGTCATGGCCTCGGACATCTGCACCACCGCGGTGTTGAAGAAGGTGCCCTGCAGGTAGTACGCCTTCTCCTCGGTGGACAGCCACTCCGGCAGGCGCACCGGCACCTCGCCCGCGCTGATGCGGTCCACCAGGTAGCGGGTCAGCCGCGCGCGCCGGTCCATGTGCCGCAGCCCGCAGCACTTCAACGCGGTGACCACGTCGTTGGCGTTGGCCACGATGAGGTCACGGGCCCGGGGCGGGCAGGGCTCGCGGAAGACCAGCTCGTAGTAGACCTCCGCCCAGACCGGCATCATCACGTCCCGCAGCCGCACCAGGACGCGTCGACCGGTGGGCAGCTCGTCGAGCACCCGCGCGGCGCAGCGCCGGGCCAGGTCCTCGGCCTCCCGCTTGGGCACGGCCAGCACCTGGCGGGTGGTGCGGGCCACCTCGTCGTAGCGCGGCCCCGGTTCGAGGTGTTCCTGGTGGACGTGCGGTCCGGGGGCGAGCCAGTACCAGAACAGGTCGGACAGGGCGGCGCCCCGGCTGCGCCCGTTGGCCGCCGGGTGGGCGTAGACCTCCCGGAACCGGGAGACGTCCACCAGCGGGCCGGGCACGGGAATGCCCTCGTCGCCGTTGATCGAGGCGAAGATGCGTTCCCGCAGGGCGATCACGGCGGTGGGCAGCCAGCGCGGCAGGCTGGCCACCACCAGCACGACCACCACGGCGGTGGCCACGACGACGAGCATCAGCACACCCCTTCCTGGCGGCGGACCAGATCCGGGCCCAGCTCCCGAGGCGACGCCGCACCGCACAGGGCCAGGGTGTGGTCGACCTCCTCGCGCAGCAGGGCAAGCACCTCGCGCACGCCCCGCTCCCCGGCCGCGGCCAGGCCCCACAGCACCGGGCGGCCGACGCCCACCGCGCTCGCCCCCAGGGCGAGCGCCTTGACCACGTCCGTGCCGCGCCGCACCCCGCCATCCACCAGCAGCGGGAGCCGGCCGGCCACGGCGGCGGCGATCTCGGGCAGCAGCTCGACGGTGGCCGGCGCCGTGTCGAGTTGCCGGCCGCCGTGGTTGGACACCAGCAGCCCGTCCACGCCGTGCTCGACGGCCAGCAGCGCGTCCTCCGGGTGCAGCACGCCCTTGAGCACGATCGGCAGGGCGGTGCGCTGGCGCAGCCAGTCGATGTGCGCCCAGGACAGCTCCGCGGACATCTCGATCCGCCGCACCGCGCCGCCGGGCTCGCGCAGGTTCTCACAGCACAGCCCGGCGGGCAGGTCGTGGAAACCGTTGCGGTGGTCGCGTTCCCGCCGCCCGAACACCGGGGAGTCGACCGTGACCACCAGGGCGGTGCAGCCGGCCGACTCGGCACGGCGCACCAGGTGTTCGGTGAACTCCAGATCCGGCTGGACGTAGAGCTGGAACCACAGGGTGGGCGCGCGCTCGGGGGCCGCCGCCCGTGCCGCCGCCGCGATCTGCTCGACCGGGGTGGTGGCGGCCATGCTCACGACCAGCACCACCCCGGCACCGGCCGCCGCCCGCGCGGTGGCCAGTTCTCCGTCCGGATGGGCCAGTCGGTGGAACGCGGTGGGCGAGATGACCACCGGCAGCTCGGTGTCGCGGCCGAACAGGGTGGTGGCGGTGGTGCGGGTGCCGTTGCCGCGCAACACCCTGGGCAGCAGCGCCAGCCTGGCGAAGCCGGCGCGGTTGGCCCGCAACGTCGTCTCGTCCCCGGCGCCGCCGGCGAAGAAGTCGTAGTGGACCGGGTCGAGGCGCTCGCGTGCCACGGCTTCGAACTCGGCGAGCGTCAGCGGCGCCACGCCTAGGCCTCCACTGTGGACACCGCCGCGGCCGACCCGGCCAGCTGGCGGGCGAAGAACTCCACCAGCGGCTGGCGGTGCGCGGTGGGCTTGTCCCACTCGTTCTCCAGGTTCTCGGCCACGTGGTGCACGCCGGCGAGTTCGCCCCGGTGGTAGTGCCGCACCACCGGGTGCAGGTAGGCGGCGTCGTGCGCGCGCCCGGCGTCGTCCTGGGCGATGCGGCTCACCGAGATGTCGAACGGGTCGACCTTGTCGTGGTCCGGGCCGTACTCCAGGGTGATCACGAAGTGGTCCTCGGCCTTGCCGTAGTCACTGGCGGGCACGTAGTCCACGGGCAGTTCCTCGCGGTAGGCGGCACCGTCGCGGTCGACGGTGACCACATCGCCGAGCACGCCGAACTGCTGCCACAGCGCGGAGGTGCGGTTGACCCTGGCCAGCACCGCGTCGGCCAGCGCGGCCGGATCGCGCGCGATGGTCCGGCTGGGCCAGTCGACGCCGTGGTACTTCTTCTCCAGGACGTGGTGCAGCGCCCGCACGGAGTAGCGGAAGCCGTGGATGAAGCCGCTGGTGCCCTTCTTGAAGTCGCGCTGCTGCATGAGGGTTCCGGCGAAGTAGAGGTCGGGCACGGTGGTTGACTCCCATTCCGGGGTCTGGGCCGGGAAGCGGTCCTTGATGACCAGTTCCGGCCGCGCGGTGTCGGCGAAGATCGAGGCGTCGAACCGGAAACCGGTGCAGGCGATGACGCGGTCGTAGCGCAGCTGCTTGACGACCTCGTTGGCCCTGGAGAAGCTGAAGCTGACCAGGTAGCCGTCCCCGTCCCGGTCGATGCGCTGGACGTGGCCGTCCAGGATGGCGTTCTGCGACTTGAGCTGGTAGGTGTCCAGGAAGTTGTTGTTCACCGCGCGCAGGTGGCCCACGTAGTGGGTTTTCCAGGCCAGCCGGACCGAGCTGGGGCCACCCACGTGGATGACCGCGGCGGTCTCGATCAGGTTGTCGGCGGTCTCGAAGGCCGAGTTCCCCTTGCCGATGATGAGCACCCGCTGGTCGACGAAGTCCGCCGGATCGACGGTGACGGTGTCGTAGTGCTCGACCGTCTCGATGCCCGGGATCGGCGGCAGGTACAGCTGGCCGACACCGGTGGCGACGACCAGCCGGGCGGCCCGGTGGGTCCGGCCGCGCGCGTCGGTCAGCTGGAAGACACCGTCCCGGTCCACCCGCACCACCCGGGTGTCGTACTGGATGCGCAGCTGGTTGGCCTCGGCGAAGTCGGCCAGGTAGCGCACCATGTCGTCGGCCGGCGGGAAGTAGCGCTCGCTGTAGCGGGTGAACAGCAGTTCCGGGTTGTCCGACAGCAGCGAGTTCCAGTCCATCCGCAGGTTCAGCTCGGGGTCGGTGGTACCGGTGTGCGGCTTGTTGCTGGAGATCAGCTGGCGGTGCCGGGGGTAGGTGCGGAAGAAGGTTCCTGGTGCGGAACCGGCCTCCAGGATCAGGTAGTTCCGGTTCCGCTGCTGGAGGAGGTAACCCAGTTGTAGGCCTGCTGGGCCAGCGCCGACGACCAGGTAGTCCAGGATCTCCTCTGACATGCCAACCTCCACGTCGTGCCAACGGGTTGGGAAGGACCCAGCCGAATGATGGCCGAGAATTCTCAAGCGAATATCAGAACCGGCGCCGGCATCGGCCTGACTGCCCGTCGGGGCCGAAAGCCGTGGGACACAAGGGAAATGGCGCCCGGGTCTTGCGCCGACCGACCCACTTCCGGGTAGCGTGGTGCGGTGAGCGACGGCAGGCACGGCACGCCCGGCGTGCCACAGCGGGTCTTTCCACAGTCTCTTGTGGACGAACTGCGGGCACGACCGGACGCGGTCGCGTTCGAGCACGGGAGCAGGCGCGTGTCCCGGCGCGAACTGCTGGACCTCGTGCGCGCGGCGGTCGCCGGGATGCGCCGCGCCGGCGTCGGCGCGGGCACTGGCGTGGCCGTGCTCACCTCGGTCACCCCGGAGGCGTTCGCCGCCTACGTCGCCGCGTTCATCCTGGGCGCCCGGGTGGTGGGGGTGTCGCCGGGACTGTCGGACCGGCAGCGGGCCCACGTGCTCGCCGCCGACATCGACGTGGCCGTGGTCGACGGACCGGACCAGGTGGCGCGCCTGGGACCGGGCAACCAGCTGCCGGTGCTGTCGCTGGGCCCCGGTGCCGGCGCGGTCGACGTGCTGGCCGCCGAGGTGGACGCCACCGAGCCGCTGCTCGCCGGCGGCCGGCCGGACGATGTCGCCCGTCTGGTCTACACCAGTGGGAGCACCGGGCTGCCCAAGGGCTGCGCGCAGACCTACCGGGCGCTGAGTGCCCGCTGGTGCCGGCAGCCGGACCAGTGGGCGGCCGAGGACGCCACCCTGATGGCGGCGGCCGAGCGCTACCTGCTGTCCGGCACCCTGGCCAGCGCCGTGATCCTGGACTACGTGCTGCGGTGCCTGCTCGGCGGCGGCACCGCGGTCATCCCCGAGGACAGCACCGCCCCGCTGTTCCCGCACGCCATCGCGCGGTACCGGATCACCGCCGCGATCCTGCCGGTGCCCCGGTTGTACGCGATGCTGGACGAGCTGCGCCAGCGGCCCGTGGACGTCAGCTGCCTGCGCGCGCTGGTGGTGTCCGGCTCCCCGGTCAGCCCGCGCCGCTACCAGGAGGCGCTGACCGCGCTGGGCCCGGTGCTGTACCAGGACTACGGGCAGACCGAACTGGGGATGATCTCCCTGCTCAGCCCCGAGCACGTGGCCGCGCACGGTGACGCCGCCCTGGCGTCGGTGGGCCGGCCACACCCGGACGTCGAGGTGAGCATCCGCGCCGAGGACGAAACACCGGTCGCCGACGGGGAGGTCGGGGAGATCTGGGTGCGCTGCCCGCACATGATGTCCGGCTACTGGAACGACCCGGAGCACACCGCCGAGGTGCTGTCCGGCGGCTGGCTGCGCACCCGCGACCTCGGCCGCACCGACCGGCACGGGCTGCTGCAGCTGCGGGGCCGCACCCGCGACGTGATCATCGTCAACGCGCAGCTCTGCCACGCCGGCCCCATCGAGCGGGTGCTGGCCACCCACCCCGACGTCGACCAGGCGTACGTGCTCGGCGTGCCCGACGAGCGGACCGGCGAGGCCATCCACGCGTTCGTGGTCCCGGCCGGCCAGACCGTGCCCGACCCGGTCGCGCTGGCCGCGTTGGTGCGCACCGAACTGGGTGAGATCAACGTGCCGAGCCACCTGACGGTCATCCGGGACGTGCCGCAGACGGCCAACGGCAAGCCGGACAAGCGCGCGCTGCTGGCCCGGCACGGCGGCGCGGCCCGCTGAGAGCTGGTCGCCGTCGGCGGGGCGTGGTGACGCCGTTTGGACGTTTCCACTACCTGTGTTGCTGACCATCTCCCGCGTTTGCGGCGATCGCGTGGTCTGTCGGGGGATCGCGGCTGAACCGGGGGAGTCCTCCAGATGGGCCGTGCGGCCGTGTTCCGTGCTGCCCGCGTCTGACGGTGGCACGCCGTGACGTCGCGGCGTCGGTGGTTGTCGGTACTGCTGGTCACGGTTCTGGTGATCAGTGGGGTGAATGCGCTCGACCCGAGCCGGGCGGTTTTTACACAGAGAACCTTGTGTGTCAGAAAAAAGGACGCCGGGAGTCCCTGGTTGCCAGCGTGCTCGTAGGTGCCTCCATGAAACTGCACGAGGATTCGGGTACAGCTGCCCGGTCCCGCGGCCGGTGTCGCCGCATGAGACGCAACACAGATATTATGATCTGAGGAAGAGGCTGTGCGGCAAGAAAAGGATTAATTGCTAGTGTTGGACATGGCTCAAGGATTTCCCGAGTTGACTGCAGCTGACTTGCGGCAGATGTCCCTGTCTGGAAAGGAGCGAGAGAAGTACTTTTTGGATCGTGTGCTGGCGCAAGGGGCGGTCTGCTCCTGGGGGCTGGGTGAGGATACGCTGCTCTGGGAAGACGAGGAAGGTAACACCACCATCGCCTTTTGGTCGCATCCGGAGTTTGCCGCGCGCTGCTATCCCGAAGGTGAACGCGAGTCGGGGGAAGGTCCTATCGTGATTTCGCTGGATCGTTGGGTGAACAAGGTGTTGCCGCAACTCCGAGATGAAGGAATCAGGGTTGGAATATTTCCAGTTGGTGACGTGTTCGCGGTCGTGGCGGATCCTGGTGTTCTTCTTCGGCTTGTGCGGCGTATGGTGAAGCGATAGTTGAGGGAGACGTGTGTGGCGCCTCCGCGGCCCTAAATTCTGCCGTTCGGGTGGCGTCAAACGGACCTGGTCGGATTGTGTGAGTTCCACCCACTCGAGGACATGTCAGCCGGTGGCGTGCTGCCTCGTCTGGAACCGGCTCGGGTGGCGGCGGAGTGGGAGCCAGCGGGTGCGACGACGGTCCGCGCCATATTCGCGCCGCACCCGCCTCACCCGCGCGCGGTCACCCAGCCGTCCGAACACCGCCAATCCGCCCGCACTGTCCACATCGGCGTGTACCACCGTCCCAATCGGGCACTCCGACAGCGGGAGGTGTGCGCGATGGAGCAGCGCCGGCTGGCGATGGCAGTGACCGGGGCGGGCGGTACCCGCATGGCACGGTACGTGCTGTCCGCACTGGTCCGGGACGACCGGGTGGGACACGTAGACCTGATGGTGTCGGCGAACGGGCGCAAGCTGCTCGCCCACGAGTTCGGCGGGGCGGAGACCGACGACCCGGTCAGCACGCTGCTGGGCGGTCAGTCACCCAAGGTCGCCTGCTGGGACCCGGACCGGGAGCCGGCCGGGCCGCCCTCGTCCGGCAGCTACCCGTTCTGGGGCATGGTGGTGGTGCCGTGCGCGCTGGGCGCGCTGGCCCGGATCGCGCAGGGCCAGGCGAACACGTTGATCGAACGGGCGGCCGACGTGTGCCTGAAGGAACGCCACCGGCTGGTGCTGTGCGTCCGGGAGACCCCGTTCAACCTGATCCACCTGCGCAACATGACCCAGGTGACCGAGGCGGGCGCGGTGGTGTACCCGATGATCCCGACCTACTACAACGTGCCGCAGACCGTGGACCAGATGTTCGAGGAGTTCACCGCGCGGCTGCTGGGTTTCCTCGGGCTGGACCAGACCGACTACTACGTGTGGGACGTGCCGGGCACGGCGGCGCACCGGGAACGGGTCGGCCAGCGGTAGCCGCCGAGGGAGCGGGCAGCCCAGCCACCACGACCACCAGGGAGCCGCCATGCCCGAATCCACTGTGGATGGACCCGTGCCGGACACGCTCATGTGGGAGGTGCGCGCCCACCCGGACCGGCTCGACGACCTGCTGGACTGGCTCGACCTGGCCGTGTTCCCGGACCTGGCCGACCAGCCCGGGTGCCGGCGCGTCGACGTCTACACCGGCGAGCAGCACCGGGTGGTGCTCATCGCGCGCTTCGCCGGCGCGCCCACCGTGGTTCCCGATCCACCGGTCGAGCTGGTCGCCCGGCCGCCGCACCAGTGGCGCTTCACCCACCGCCGCGGCCGGCCGGGGCACACCGGTTCGGCGGTCGAGGGCGGGCCGGGGTGAGGACGGCGTGCGACTCATCGTGGGAATGACCGGGGCGACGGGCGCCCGGCTGGGGGTGCGGCTGCTCACGGTGCTGCGCCGGATGGCGGACGTGGAGACGCATCTGGTGCTGAGCCGGTGGGCGCGCACCACCATCGAACTGGAGACGCCCTACTCGCAGCGGGAGGTGGCCGGGCTCGCCGACGTGGTGTACGGCAGCGCGGACCAGGCGGCGGCCATCTCCTCGGGATCGTTCCGCACGGACGGCATGGTCGTCGTGCCGTGCAGCATGAAAACGCTTGCCGGGATCCGCTCCGGGTACGCGGCCGGCCTGCTCGGCCGGGCGGCGGACGTGGTGCTCAAGGAGGGGCGCCGGCTGGTGCTGGTGCCCAGGGAGACCCCGCTGAGCGAGATCCACCTGGAGAACATGCTCGCGCTGGCCCGGATGGGGGTGCGGATCGTGCCGCCCGTGCCCGCGTTCTACAACCACCCGCGAACCGTCGACGACATCGTGGACCACGTGGTGGTCCGGGTGCTCGACCAGTTCGACCTGGCCACGCCGACCGCGCGCCGGTGGGCCGGCCTGGCCGAGGCCCGGCGGGACCGCCCGAGCGATCGCGGCTGAGCCGGCGGAAGTCCAAGGAGGACCCTGATGCCCCACGACGACCTGCGCTCGTTCCTGGACGTGCTCGACGCGGCCGGGCAGTTGCTGCGGATCAGCGACGAGGTCGCGCCCGAGCCGGACCTGGGGGCGGCGGCCAACGCCGTGGCCCGGCTCGGCGAGAACGCGCCCGCGCTGTACTTCGACAACGTCACCGGGTTCACCGACGCCCGGATCGCCCTCAACGTGCACGGTTCCTGGGCCAACCACGCCCTCGCCCTGGACCTGCCGGCCGACACCGCGGTCAAGGAACAGGTCGCGGAGTTCATCCGCCGCTGGGAGACCTTCCCGGTCCCGCCGGAGCGGCGCGCCGATCCCGGGTGGGCGCGCAACACGCGCACCGGCGGGGAGGTGGACGTGTTCGAGGTGCTGCCGCTGTTCCGGCTCAACGACGGTGACGGCGGGTTCTACATCGACAAGGCCGTGGTCGTCTCCCGCGATCCCGACGAGCCGGACAACTTCGACAAGCAGAACGTCGGCGTGTACCGGATCGAGGTCAAGGGCCGCGCCAAGCTGGGCCTGCAACCGGTGCCCATGCACGACATCGCGCTGCACCTGCGCAAGGCCGAGGAGAACGGCGCGGACCTGCCGGTGGCCATCGCCGTGGGCAACGACCCGATCATCAGCATCGTCGGGGGCACCCCGCTGGCCTACGACCAGTCCGAGTACGAGATGGCCGGCGCGCTGCGCGGCGCGCCCGCGCCGATCGCCACCGCCCCGCTCACCGGTTTCGACGTCCCGTGGGGCGCCGAGGTGGTGCTGGAGGGGGTCATCGAGGGCCGCAGGCGGGAGATCGAGGGCCCGTTCGGCGAGTTCACCGGCCACTACTCGGGTGGCCGCAACATGACGGTGGTGCGGGTGGACCGGATCTCGTTCCGCGACCGGCCGGTGTTCGAGTCGCTCTACCTGGGCATGCCGTGGACGGAGATCGACTACCTGATCGGGCCGGCCACCTGCGTGCCGATCTACCAGCAGCTCAAGGCCGACTTCCCGGAGGTGCGGGCGGTCAACGCGATGTACACGCACGGGCTGCTGGCGGTCATCGCCACGGGCAAGCGCTACGGCGGCTTCGCCAAGGCGGTGGGGATGCGCGCGCTGACCATCCCGCACGGACTCGGTTACTGCAAGGTCATCATCGTGGTCGACGAGGACGTGGACCCGTTCAACCTGCCGCAGGTGATGTGGGCGCTGTCCACCAAGGTCAACCCGGCCGGCGACGTGCTCAACCTGCCCAACCTGTCGGTGCTGGAGCTGGACCCCGGCTCGCAGCCGCCCGGCATCTCCAACAAGCTGATCATCGACGCCACCACGCCGGTCGAGCCGGACGCCCGGGGGCACTACAGCCAGCCGGTGACCGACCTGCCCGAGGCCGCGGCCTGGATCGACCGGCTGCGCCGCCTGCTGGCCGCCAGGGCGGGCTGAACCGTCCACACCGGAAGGAGGACCTGGCATGAGCTGTCCCCGCTGTGACCACGACACCACCGCCACGCTCGCCGAGTCACCGGTTCCCGGGGTGTGGCAGGTGCTGCAGTGCCAGCGCTGCCTGTACACCTGGCGCACCACCGAGCCGGCGCGCCGGACCCAGCGCGACGCCTATCCGGCGGAGTTCCGGATGACCCAGGCCGACATCGACAACGCACCCGAGGTGCCGTCGATCCCCCCGCTGCGCCGCTCCGGCGGTGCCGGGTGACGCACGGCGAGCAGCAGGGTGAACCCGGTCACCCGGGGCAGCGGCCGGCCGCGCCCGAATCTGCCGCGTGATACGTTAGTCGGCGTAGGCAATAAGACGCGTGTGCAAATAAGCTGCCGGCGCGGGCGGTCCGCCCACCGGCAGAGCGATGAGGAGTGACCCCTGATGCAGATCGACCTGAGTGGACGCACCGCGCTGGTCACCGGGTCAACCGCGGGTATTGGCTACGCCACGGCGGAGGCGCTGGCCAGGGCCGGTGCCGAGGTGGTCGTCAACGGCCGCGACGCCGACCGGGTGGCCGGCGCCGTGGACGCGCTGCGCGAGGCCACCGGCTCCCCGAAACTGCGGGGCGTCGCCGCGGACGTGGCCACCGCGGCGGGTGCCGCGAGCCTGGTCGCCGAGGTGCCCGACGTCGACGTGCTGGTGAACAACGCCGGGATCTTCTCGGCCACGCCGGTCTTCGAGATCCCCGACGCGGAGTGGCAGCGCTTCTTCGAGGTGAACGTCCTCTCCGGGGTTCGGCTGGCCCGGCACTACACGCCGCGCATGGTCGAGCGCGGCTGGGGCCGGGTCATCTTCGTCAGCAGCGAGTCCTCCGTGCAGACGCCCACCGAGATGGTGCACTACGGGATGACCAAGACCGCGCAGCTCGCGGTGTCCCGGGGCATGGCCCAGGCCGTGGCCGGGAGCGGGGTCACCGTGAACAGCGTGCTGCCCGGTCCCACCCTGACCCCGGGCGTGGAGGAGTTCATCGCCAGCCGGGTCGGCGCCGGCATCTCCTTCGAGGAGGCCGAGCGCCGGTTCATCCAGGAGGAGCGGCCCACCTCGCTGCTGGGCCGGCTGATCCGGCCGCACGAGGTCGCCAACTTCATCACCTACCTGGCCTCCGAGCACTCCTCGGCCACCACCGGCGGTGCGCTGCGCGTCGACGGCGGCGTGGCGACCAGCATCATCCCCTGACCGCACAACCGGACCCCACCGAGTCCAGAGGGTCCAGAGAGGACATCCGCATGACGGACGTGCCCACTGTCAAGCTCAACAACGGCGTGCACATGCCGCAGGTGGGCTTCGGCGTCTTCCAGGTGCCGGACGACGAGACCACGGCGGCGGTCAAGGCCGCCATCGCGGCCGGCTACCGCAGCATCGACACGGCCGCGGTCTACGGCAACGAGGCCGGTGTCGGCCGCGCCCTGGCCGAGTCCGATGTGGACCGGAGCGAGCTGTTCGTCACCACCAAGGTGTGGAACTCCGACCACGGCTACGACCAGACGCTGCGCGCCTTCGACGCCAGCCTCGACCGGCTCGGTCTGGACACCCTCGACCTCTACCTGATCCACTGGCCCACCCCCGAGCGCGACCGGTACGTGGACACCTGGCGGGCACTGGTCAAGCTCCAGGAGGACGGGCGGGTCCGCGCCATCGGGGTGTCCAACTTCCAGCCGGCGCACCTGCGGCGCGTCATCGACGCCACCGGCGTGGTGCCCTCGGTCAACCAGATCGAGCTGCACCCCTTCCTGCAGCAGGAAGAACTGCGGGCCGTCCACGCCGAGCACGGCATCGCCACCGAGGCGTGGAGCCCGCTGGCCAAGGGCGGTGACCTGCTCGGCCACCCGGCGATCACCGCGCTGGCGCGGCGGCACGGCCGGACCCCGGCGCAGGTGGTGCTGCGCTGGCACCTGCAGCTGGGCAACATCGTGATCCCCAAGTCGGTCACGCCCTCGCGGATCGCCGAGAACCTGGCGCTGTTCGACTTCTCGCTCACCGACGAGGACATGGCCCAGCTCGCCCCGCTGCACGACGGCACCCGCACCGGGCCCGACCCGGACACGTTCAACGCGGCCTGACCGCACGCGCCCGGCCCGGCCGGTCCACCCCGGCCGGGCCACGCGCGGCGGGTGGGGTCAGCCCTGCTCGGCGGCGAGGATGGTGCGCACCACCTCGACCGTGGTGGCCGCCTTGGTCGGGCCCAGCGCGCGGATGATCGGCCCGGCGATCGCGTCCAGCTCCAGCGTCCGCCGCGCCCGGAAGTCCTTGAGCATCGAGGACTTCGTGGTGGCCGGCAGCGCCCGCAGCCGGGCCACGACCGCGTCCGGGTCGACGGTGACCGAGCAGGCGCTCGCGGCCGAGGTCGCCTCGTCCACCAGCGGGCGCAGCCACGGCTCCCGACTGGTGCACGCCTCGCCGATGGGCGCGTTCGCGCCGGTGGTCAGCAGGGCGAGCGGCGCGAGGAAGGTCAGCTTGCGCCACAGCACCACGTTCTCGTCCGGATGGGTGTCGACGTGCAGACCCAGCGACCGAACCAGGTCGGCGACCTCGGCCCCGGCCGGTGTCCCGTCCGCGACCGCCACGTCGGACATCGGGGTCAGTTGTTCGACCACGCCGGGCTCGTGCCGGGTGGCCTCGATGGCGATGGTGGCCGCCACCACCTGGGCGGCCGGGTAGTGGGCGCGCAGCACCGGCAGGTGGTCCACCCCGTTGAGCAGCGGCACCACCGTGGCCGAGCCGAGCACCGGCTGCGGCACCCGGCTCAGCGCCGCGAGCAGTTCGGTCGCCTTGGTCGCGATGAACAACACGTCCACCGGCTCGGTCAGCCAGGGCCGCGCCACCGGGTGGGTCACGACCGGCGGGCTGTCCGGTCCCTGGAAGGTCAGTCCGCCCGCGGTGATCCGCGCGGCCGTGCGCTCCGTGGCCACCACGGTCACCGCGTGGCCGGCCGCCTCGAACCGGGCCGCCAGCACCCCGCCGACTCCGCCAGGGCCCAGCACACCGATCGCAGCCATGGTTCCTCCAGGTTTCCCAAGGGTTTCGGTTAGTTCCACTGTGGAAGTAAGTCGGGACCGTACCCGATGTTCCCGCGTTGGTACAGTGGGTTCCACGATGGAAGGCGCCCAGTGGGGGAGACGTGCGGCACAAGAGCTTCGAGGGCATGAACTGTCCCATCGCGCTGACCCTGGAAGAGGTGGGCGAGTGGTGGAGCCTGCTGATCATCCGGGACGCGCTGCACGGCCTGACCCGCTTCGACGAGTTCCAGCAGAGCCTGGGCATCTCGCCGAACTCGCTGACCAGGCGGCTGACCGAGCTGTGCGCCGCCGGCCTGCTTGAGCGCCGGCGCTACCAGGACCGGCCACCCCGCGACGAGTACCTGCTCACCGCGCGCGGCCGCGACCTCCAGCCGGTCGTGGAGGCGCTGGCCGCCTGGGGCCGCAAGCACGTGACCCGCAAGAAGGGCAACGTCCGGCTGCTGGACAGCGCCACCGGCGCGGAGGCGGACCCGGTGCTGGTCGACCGGAACACCGGCCGGGCGGTCAACCTCGACGACTTCCGCTACGTGGCAATGCCCACCGCGCACCCGGTGAAGCGCAGGCGCCTGCCGCGCGACTAGGTGTGACCGGGTGTCCTATGAGGATCTTCACAGCTCGCGATCATGGGAATTTCCGGTTCTGGCTCTGAAGTTCCCGAACTGAGTGTCCAGACACGCGAGTGAGCAGTGGAGGCAGTGGATGAAGGCCGTGGTGCACGTGGGTCGGCCCGGACTCGCCGGGCTGACGGTCCAGGACATCGACACCCCGACCCCGGGGGACACCGAGGTGCTGGTGCGGGTGCGGTCGGCCGCCCTCAACCACCGGGACCTGTTCGTGTTCGAGGCCAGGCAGCCGGATGCGGGGCCGTTCGTGCCCGGTTCGGACGGCGCCGGGGTGGTGGCCGCGGTCGGGTCCGCTGTGGACGGTGTGGCCCCGGGTGACGAGGTGATCATCGACCCCACCCTGGGCTGGCGCAGCCGGGCGGAGGTGCCCGAGGTGCCCGAGATCCTGGGCGGGCCGACCAACGGGACCTTCGCCGAGTTCGTCACCGTGCCGGCGGAGAACGTGGTCGCCAAGCCGAGCCACCTGGACTGGGCCGAGGCGGCGGCGCTGCCGCTGTCCGGGGTCACCGCCTACCGCGCGCTGTTCACCCGGGGCGGGCTGCGCGCCGGCGAGCACGTGCTGCTGCCCGGCATCGGCAGTGGGGTGGCCACCATCGCGCTGGCCATGGCCAAGGCGGCCGGTGCCCGGGTCAGCGTCACCTCACGCGGTCAGGACAAGCTGGACCGCGCCCTGGGCCTGGGTGCGGACCACGCGGTGAGCAGCTCCGGTGACTGGCGGGAGCTGCTGCCCGAACCCGTCGACCTGGTGGTGGACAGCGTTGGCTCGGCCACCTTCGACGCGTGCCTGCGCGTGCTGCGCCCCGGCGGGCGGCTGGTCTCGCTCGGCGCGACCACCGGCCCCGACGTCACCCTGTCCCTGCGCGAGCTGTTCTTCCGGCAGATCAGCCTGCTGGGCACCTCGATGGGCAGTGCCGAGGACTTCCACGACATGGTGGCCTTCGTCGCCGAACACCGGCTCCGGCCGGTGGTCCACCGCGCCGTCCCGCTGGCCGAGGGGCCGGCCGCGCTCGCCGCGCTGGCCGGGGGCGAGCAGTTCGGCAAGCTCGTGCTCACCGTCAGCGCGGCCTGAGCGAGCACCGGCGGCGCCCCGGCCCTCACGCGGTGGCCAGCAGGGCCGGGGCGAGGCCGTCGACGAGCCGGTCGGCGTAGTCCGGGGTGACGGGTGCGCGGCTGACCAGGAGCCGGTAGTAGAGGGCGCCGTAGATCGCGTCGATGATCACCTCGATGTCCAGGTCGGGCGCGAACTCGCCCGCCTCGACCGCGGCCGCGATGAGCTGGTGGGCGGCGGCGCGCCGGTCGGCGACGAACCGCTCGCGCAGCGCGGTGGCGAGTTCGGCATCGTGCTGGCTGGCCGCGACGAGCGCGACGAACGGCAGCCGCGCGCGCGGTTCGCTCATCAGCTGGGCCACCCGGCGCACCTGCGCGCGCAGGCGGGTGATCGCGTCGCCCTCGTCCGGGAAGCCCATTCGCGGGCTGATGGCGTCGGCGAAGGCGTCCATCAGCACCGCGGCCTTGTTGGGCCACCAGCGGTAGATGGTGTTCTTGCTGACGCCGGCGTGCGCGGCGATGTCGTCCATGGTCAGGGCCTGCAGGCCCTGGTCGGTCAGCAGTTCCAGCGCCGCCGTGAGCACGGCCCGCTGTGATCGCTCGCTGCGCGGCCGCCCGGGGCGGCGCGCCTTGCCGGGATCTGTCACGCCCCCGAGTCTAGCAATTATGATACTGTGCGTTCAGTATCGAAATTCGCCCACGGGGGCGAGACGGAGGACGACGTGGAGTACACCCAGCTCGGTCGCAGCGGCCTGACGGTGTCCCGGCTGGTGCTCGGCACCATGAACTTCGGGCCGGAAACATCCGAACAGGACAGTCACGCGATCATGGACCGCGCCCACGAGCACGGCATCAACTTCTTCGACACGGCCAACGTCTACGGCGGTGCCGCCGGCCGGGGCGGGCGGCGGACCGGCGAGGGGCCGGGCGCCACCGAGCAGATCATCGGCCGGTGGTTCGACACCGGCGGCGGCCGGCGGGAGCGGACCGTGCTGGCCACCAAGGTCTACCTGCCGATGGGCGACTGGCCCAACGAGAACCGGCTGTCCGCGCTGCACATCCGGCGCGCCTGCGACGCCTCGCTCGCGCGGCTGCGGACCGACCACATCGACCTGTACCAGATGCACCACATCGACCGGAACACGCCGTGGGAGGAGATCTGGGAGGCCTTCCACGTGCTGCGCCAGCAGGGCAAGGTGCTCTACTTCGGCTCGTCCAACTTCGCCGGCTGGCACATCGCCCAGGCGCAGGAGGCCGCCCGGACGCGGCACTTCCTCGGCCTGGTCAGCGAGCAGTCGATCTACAACCTGATGAGCCGCTGGGTCGAACTGGAGGTGCTGCCGGCCGCGCGGCACTACGGGCTGGGCGTCATCCCGTGGTCGCCGCTGCACGGCGGGGCGCTCGGCGGCGTCCTGCGCAAGCAGCGCGAGGGCGGCGCCTCCCGGGGCACGTCCGGGCACGCGGCCGACGCGCTGGCCGCACACCGGGACGCCATCGCGGCCTACGAGAACCTGTGCGCCGAGATCGGCGAGGACCCCGCCCACGTCGGGCTGGCCTGGCTGCTCGCGCAGGACGGCGTGACCGGGCCGATCATCGGGCCGAGGACGGTCGCGCAGCTCGACGGCTCGCTGCGCGCGCTGGAGATCACGCTCGACAGCGCCACCCTGGCCGCGTTGGACGAGCTGTTCCCGCCGCCCGCGCCCAACGGGGCCAAGCCCGCGCCCGAGGCCTACGCCTGGTGACCGCCGGCGCCGGACCCGCCGCTCAGATGGCGGCGGTGACGCCGTAGAACTTGTGGTCCTCGTTGTAGCCGCCGTGGCCAGCGCCGACCGCGTGGTAGTCGGTCACGAACTCGATCCGCTCGATCCACTTGACCTGCTTGTAGCCCAGCTCGTTCTCGTTGCGCAGCCGCAGCGGGGCGCCGTGCTCCAGCGGCAGCGGTTCGCCGTTCATCGCCCAGGCCAGCAGGCAGTGCGGCGCGCACAGCTGGTCCAGCGGGTGGGCGTCGTAGTACGGGCCGCCGGACAGGCCGGGCCCGTAGGAGTAGAACACCGCCCAGCGGGCCTGCGGCAACGGCCGGACGCGGTCGATCAGGGCGGCCATCGGCACCCCGGTCCACGCGGCAACCCCGGACCAGCCCTGGATGCAGTTGTGCTGGCTGACGTGGCTGGCCGTGCCCAGCGCGCGCAACTGCTCCAGGGTCAGCTCCACCGGCCGCTCCACCGCGCCGCAGACCCGCAGCCGGTAGTCGCGGAAGCCGTTGTCGGCCAGCCGCCGGTAGCGCTCGGAGTCGGGCAGCAGGCCGTTGGCCCAGAAGTACGGCGACACCGTGCGTGCCGGGTAGGACGCGCTGGGCCGCAGCCGGCCGAGGGTGGCGCGCACCAGCCGCATGCTGGTGCGCTCAAAGGCGGTCTGCAGGCCGCGCGGCCAGCGCCAGGTGGTCACGTTGGCGGCGACGTTGAGCCCCACCACCGCGGCCAGGATCGCCAGGGCCAGCAGGGGACCGGCCCAGCCGTGGCCGGGCGCGCCGAACACCATGTTGTTGAGGTTGCGGCGCAGCCCGGTGATCGCGACCACGGCGACGTGCACCACGGTGAACACCGCGAAGTAGCAGAGCAGCAGGAAGTGCAGGGACCGCGCGATCTGCCGGTTGCCGAACAGCCGTTCGTAGCGCGGAAAGCGGTTCACCAGCGCGGGCGACTGGGCGAGCCCGGTCAGCACGGCCGCCGGTGCGGCCAGGAACACCGTGGCGAAGTAGGTGAGCTGTTGCAGGGCGTTGTAGCCGGGCGCGCCCTCGCCCGGCGGCAGCGCGAACCGGGCGTAGCTGCTGGCGCAGCTGACCGCGCTGGGCGCCAGCGCCGCGCTGGTGGGCACCAGGCGCCGCCACTCCCCGGTGACCACCAGCAACACCAGGTAGGCCACGCCGATCGCGATCCAGGTGGGGGCGGCGAGGAAGTGCCACGACCGGGCCTGGCCCACGGTGTGCCGGCCGCCGGGCAGCCCGACCGCGCCGCTCAGGTGCACCGAGTCGTCCAGCGAGGTCCACGGCCGTCCCCGGGGCACCGGGCCGCGGAAGCGCAGCCACTCGCGGCCCGGCGTGCTGTGCGCGTCGGCGTACAGCCGGGGGTGGTCGGCCAGGATCTGCAGGCCGCTGCGCGCCAGCAGCACCAGCAGCAGCAGGTTGAACCAGTGCAACCCGCGCAGCCAGGCCGGGAAGTCCGTGGGCACGTCGGCCTGGGCCAAATGACAGGGGTGGGCGGCGACGAAGGCCCGGCCGGCCGGGCTGGCCGCCCACCACGCGTTGGCCACCAGCACCACCGCGGCCAGCACGACCACCGGCACCGCCAGCAGCACCACCGTCCGGTACCGGCCCCGCCACCGGAACCAGCCCGGCCCCATCGCCACCGTGGGGCTGCGCCCGCCGGACTGGTCGTGGCTCGGGTGGGGCACCACACGCTCGGGTGTGGACAGTCGCACGACCCACCTCCCGCGTTGGGGCGCGTCCGCGAAGCCACCTGGTGGCCGCTCCCCGGCCGAACGAGGACTTCGCGGACCCGCCGAGGTTCCATCACCGTCCACTCAGGACTCGTTCGTAGAGCCGGCAGTACCCGTCGGCCATCACCGCCGGGCTGAACCGCCGCGCGGCCGTGCGCCGGCAGTCGGCCGGGCTCAGCGTGCGCGCCCGCCGCACCAGCGCGGCCAGCCCGTCCTCGTCGTCGGGTGCGGCCAGCAGCCCGGTGTGCCCGTGCTCGACCAGCTCGGGCAGGCAGCCCCTGGCGTAGCCGACCACCGGGGTGCCCAGCGCGAGGGACTCCACCACGGCCGTGCCGCCGGGCTCCTCCCAGCACAGCGGGAACAGCGTGGCCAGGGCGTGCGCGACCAGTTGGTCGCGCTCGGCCGAGGACACCGAGCCGATCCAGCGCACCCGGTGCCCGTCCACGTGCTGGCGCACCTGGTCGCACCAGTAGGCCACGTCCGGGTTCTGCCTGGCGTCCGGGTCCTCGGCCAGTGCCCTGGCCAGCGCCGGCGGGTCGTGGTGCGGGCCGACCGGTCCGGCAAGCACCACGTCGACCGCGATCCGGTGGGCCAGGCGCGCCGCGACGTGCTGGCCCTTGCCCGGCGTGATCCGGCCCAGCACCACCAGGTAGTCCACCTTGGCCGGGGTGACCCGGCGGTCGGCGTACCGGGCCAGCGGCGTGGCCAGGTGCACGTGGCCGAGGCTGCGCGCGCGCAGCGCGGCCGGCGCCCTGGCCAGCTGGGCCGAGGACACCCCGTTGACGAACACCCGCTCGCTGGCGAAGGTGCCGTACAGGTCGGGATGCTTGGCCAGGTCCCAGTGCAGGGTGTGCAGCACCGGCGGCGCGTGTCCGTCCATCGCGGACAGCACGGTCGGTCCGGCCGCCTCCATGTGGTCGTGCACCAGGTCGATGTCGTCGCGCTGGAGCAGTTGGCGGGCCACCAGGTGCATGTGGGCGTTGGCCACACCCATGACCCGATTGTAGGGCTGTTGCAGGGCGGCGAACTGGGGTCGCTGGTGGACGTGGACCAGCTCGTCGACGGGCAGCTGGCTCTCCCCGACGCTGGCCAGCACCACGCGCACGCCCCGCCGGCGCAGCTCGGGAACCAGCGCGGCCACCATGTTCTCGATGCCGCCGTAGCCGCTGGGCGGCACGGGCAGCCACGGTCCCGTGTTGATCAGGACTCGGAGGGCCATCTACAGCCTCAGCAGATCCGTGGGCACGCCGTCGCGCACCGCGGCCAGTGGGGGGCGCTCGGTGACCGTGACCTCGGTGACCACCACCTCCCGGTCGACCACGGCACCCGACCCGCCCCGGAGGAACTGCGCCAGCGCGGTCGAGGACTGGGCCAGGGGGTGGGCGTGCGGCGCCAGCCGGCGCTGCACGGTGAGCAGGATCTGCGTGGCCATCCGGCCGAGTTCCGGGATGCTCTGGTGGCTGTGCTCGCGACTGCCCAGGTCCACCTGGGCCAGCGCGTCCAGGCCGACGCCGTGCAGCAGGTCCACCAGCAGTCCGATCTCCACGCCGTAGCCGGTGACGAACGGCACCCGCTCCAGCACCTCGCGGCGCCCGGCGTACTCACCGGCCAGCGGCTGGACAAAGCCGGCCAGCGCCGGCCAGTGCAGGTTGATCAGCGGTCGGGCCACCAGTTCGGTCACCCGCCCGCCCCCGTCCGGCACGGTGCCCCGGCTGTCGGTGAGCGGCCGGTGGTAGAAGCCCTTGACGTAGGCGACGTCCTGGTCGAGCAGCAGCGGCCCGAGCAGCCCGGTGACGAACTCGGGCGGAAACGACCGCAGGTCACCGTCGACGAACGCGACCAGGTCGCCGCTGGAGGCGGCCAGGCCCTTCCACAGCGCGTCGCCCTTGCCGTCGGCCGGGGGCAGCTCACCGAGCACGTCGTCCTGGCGGACCACCCGGGCGCCGGCGGCGTGCGCGGCCCGCGCCGTGGCGTCGGTGGACCGGGAGTCCACCACGAGCAACTCGTCGACGAGCCGCAGCCGGCACATCAGCTCGTGCCGGATCACCCGCACGATGTCGCCGATGGTGGCTTCCTCGTTGTGCGCGGGGATCACCACGCTGATCCGCGTGCCGCCCTTGGCCTCGACCAGCGCGCGCGGCGGCCAGTCAGCGGCTCGGCTGGTGCGTCGCGTCAGCCAGTCCAGTGTCCCCGTCGGTAGCTGCTGGTGTCGCATCCCTGTCCCCTGACATCGCCCACGCTGACATCGCTCGCCCCACGCCCGGTCCGTGTCCACCTGGGATGGTCGCCCCGGTTGCCTGCCAGTGCCCGTTGTCCGCCCGGTTCGAACATGACAACACCCGGGGCGGGCAGTTCGCGTGTGACCGGGTGCTCGCCGGGGTAACCCCACAGCGCCGCCGACGCGGCTCGCGGTGCTGGCCGCCGCGGTGCGCCACCAACCGGTGCGGGAGGGCGTTGTGGAGCTTGCGCAGCGGGTGCGGGCGGCGGCCCAGCCGCTGCGCGCCCCGCAGGACCTGGACGCCGTGCTGGCCAGGGTCGGCCAGGCGCGGTTCGTGCTGATCGGCGAGGCCACGCACGGCACTTCGGAGTTCTACCGGTGGCGGGCGGAACTGACCAGGCGGCTCATCGCCGAGCGGGACTTCTCCTTCGTCGGTGTGGAGGGTGACTGGCCGGACTGCCACCGGCTGCACTGCTGCGTGGTGGGCGCGCCCGGCGCACCCGACGACCCGGCCGCCGCGCTGTGGACCTTCGACCGCTGGCCGCGCTGGATGTGGGCCAACGAGGAGGTCGTCGAGTTCGCCAGGTGGCTGCGCGCGGTCAACACCACCGGCGGGCGGTCCGGCCCGCCGGTGGGCCTGCACGGCCTGGACGTCTACAGCCTGTGGGACTCGCTGCGCGCGGTACTGGACTACCTGCGCGAGCACGCCCCGGACCAGGTGGACACCGCGCTGCGGGCCTACCGCTGCTTCGAGCCCTACCGGGAGGACCCGCAGGCCTACGCGTTCGCCACCCGGGCCCTGCCGGAGACCTGCGAGGCGGACGTGGTGCGCCTGCTCGCCGACCTGCGCGCGCCCGCGCACGAGGACGCGCTGCCCGGCCTGGCCCCCGGGTTCGTGGCGCGGCAGAACGCGGCGGTGGTGGCCGGCGCGGAGCGCTACTACCGGGAGATGGTGCGCGGCGACAGCCGCTCCTGGAACGTGCGCGACCACCACATGGCGGACACGCTGGACCGGCTGGTGAGCGCGTACGGCGCGCACGCCAAGGCGGTGGTGTGGGCGCACAACACCCACGTGGGCGACGCCAGGGCGACCGACATGGCCGCGGCCGGCCTGGTGAACGTGGGGCAGCTGGTCCGGCAGCGGCACGCCGACGACGGGGTGGTGCTGGTGGGTTTCTCCACCCACCGGGGCAGCGTCGTCGCCGCGGACCTGTGGGGCGGGCCGGTGCGCCGGATGGTCCTTCCCCCGGCCCGGCCGGACAGCGTGGAGGCGCTGCTGCACGAGGCCGTGCCGGACGCGGACAGCCTGTTCGTCTTCGGCACCGGCCGCGGGGACGGGGACGGCGGGGAGCCGGGCGGCGACCCGGCGTGGGCCGGCCGGGTGCGCGGCCACCGGGCCGTCGGGGTGGTCTACCGCCCGGCCAGCGACCTGGCCCGCAACTACGTGCCCACCGCGCTGTCCCGCCGCTACGACGTGCTCGTCCACTGCGACCACACCGAGGCGCTGAACCCGTTGCACGCGGTGGAGCTGGCCAGGGGCGAGGCGGAGACGTTCCCGGTGGGGGAGTGACCGGCCGCCGGGGCCCGGCCGGTGGCCGGACAGCCGGCCCGGACAGCCGGCCCGGACAGCCGGTCCGGTCAGCCGGTCCGGTCAGCCGGTGGCGCCGGTCAGCAGCACCGCGCCGAGCGCGGTCATGGTCGCGGCGATCAGCCCGTCCAGCAGCCGCCACGACGACGGTCGGGTGAAGAAACCACGCAGCAGGCGCGCGCCAAAGCCGAGCCCGCCGAACCACAGCGCGCTCGCGGTGACCGCGCCGGCCGCGAACCACCAGCGGGCCGCGCCCCAACCGGTGGCGACCGTGCCCAGCAGCAGCACCGTGTCCAGGTAGACGTGCGGGTTCAGCCAGGTGAACGCCAGGCAGGTGAGCACGGCCACGCGCAGCGAACCAGCGGCCGAGGACCCCTCGGGGTCCAGTTGGGCGGTGGACCGCAGGGCGCGGCGCGCGGCGAGCAGGCCGTAGCAGATCAGGAACAGCCCACCCGCCCAGCCGACCAGGCTCAGCGCACCCGGCCACAGCTGGATGACGCCACCCACCCCGCCCACGCCCAGCGCGATCAGCACGGCGTCGGACACCGCGCAGATCGCCACCACCGGCAGCACGTGTTCGCGGCGGATGCCCTGGCGCAGCACGAACGCGTTCTGCGCGCCGATCGCGACGATGAGGGACAGGCCGGTCCCCAGACCGGCGAGCACGGGAGTCAACACCTGCACAACGGCGACGCTAGGTCGGGTTTTCCCGCCAGGCCAGCTAAAGATTCTTCAGTATCATTAGCGTTCGTGATGACGCGGTGATGCCCGAACTGCCCACCGAGCTGGTCCGCACCCTGGTGGCCGCCGTCGACCAGGGCACCTTTGACGCGGCCGCGCGTGCGCTGCACCTGACGCCGTCCGCGGTCAGCCAGCGGATCAAGCTGCTGGAGCAGCGGATCGGGCGGGTGCTGCTGATCCGGTCCAAACCCGTGCGGCTGACCGAGTCGGGCGAGGTCGTGGCCAGGTACGCGCGCCAGCTGGCGCTGCTCACCGGGGACGTGCTGGCCGACCTGGGCATGGTCGAGGCCGGCCAGCCGAGCACGGTGTCCATCGCGGTCAACGCCGACTCGCTGGCCACCTGGTTCCTGGACGCGCTGCGGCTGGACCCCGACGAGCTGCCGATCCGCTTCGAGCTGCGCCGGGAGGACCAGGACCACACCGCGGAGCTGCTGCGCCAGGGACTGGTGATGGCCGCGGTCACCTCGTCCGCGCGCCCGGTGCAGGGCTGCACCGCCCGGCCGCTGGGTCGGATGCGCTACCACGCCATGGCCAGCCCGGACTTCGCGGCCCGCTGGCTGGCGCACGGCCCACTGCACCAGGTGCTGGCCACCGCCCCGGTGGTGGTCTTCGACCACAAGGACGACCTGCAGGACCGGTTCCTGCGCGAGCTGACCGGGCGGCGTGCCACCGGCGGGGTGCGCCACGTGGTGCCCGAGTCAGCGGTGTTCTGCCAGGCGGTGGTCAACGGACTGGGCTGGGGCATGCTGCCCACCACGCAGGTCGAGGCGCTGCTGGCCGCCGGCGCGCTGGTCGACCTGGCCCCCGACCGCCCCGTGGACGTGCCCCTGCACTGGCAGCACTGGAAGCTCGACTCGCCGCCGCTGGCCGCAGTCACCGCCTCGGTGGTGCGCACGGCGGCCCGGGCCCTGGTGCCGTTCGGCCACCACCCGGACGCGGCACCACCGAGGTGAGGCGTCTCAGCCGGCCCAGGCCAGCAGCGGCTCGTGCCGCTCGGGGTGGCGCAGCTGCGCCAGCGCCTGCTTCTCCAGCTGGCGCACGCGCTCCTTGGTCAGGCCGAGCCGCTCGCCGACCGCCTGCAGCGTGTGCTGGTGGCCGTCGTGCAGGCCGTAGCGCAGGCTGATGATCATCGCCTCGCGCGGCGGCAGCGAGTCGATCAGGCCGCGCAGCTCCCGCGCCAGCTCGTGGAACTCCACCACGTCGGGCGCGGACAGCACCTCGGTGTCCTCGATCAGGTCCGCCACCCGGGCCTCGCCCTCCGCGCCCACCGGGGTGTCCAGGCTGATCGCCTCCTTGGCCGCCTGCCGCAGCCGCAGCACCTTGTCCACGTCGAACTCGGCTGCCTCGGCCAGCTCCGCGACGCCGGGTTCGCGGCCGAGCCGGCCGTGCAGCTCCCGCTCGACGCGCCCCAGCTTGCGCAGGTCCTCCACCAGGTACACGGGCAGCCGGATGGTGCGGGTCTGCTCGGCCAGGCCGCGCTCCACCGCCTGCCGGATCCACCAGGTGGCATACGTGGAGAACTTGTAGCCCCTGGCGTAGTCGAACTTCTCCACCGCGCGGATCAGGCCCAGGTTGCCCTCCTGGATCACGTCGAGCAGCGGCAGCCCGCGATGGGCGTACTTCTTGGCCGCGGCCACCACCAGCCGCAGGTTGGCGCGCACCATGTGGTCCTTGGCGCGGTCCCCCTCGGCGACCACCGCGCGCAGCTCGCGGCGCTCGTCCCCGGACAGCTCGCGCTCACCCGCGTCGGCCCGCCGCAGCAGCTCCGCCGCGTACACCCCGGCCTCGATCCACCGGGACAGGTCGACCTCCTCGGCGGCGCTCAGCAGCGGCGTCGCCGAGATCTGCCGCAGGTACTGGCCCAGCAGATCGGCCTCGTTGCCGGGTTCGCGCGGCTCGGCGCGGGAGCCCAGCGCCCTGGCGTTGCGCACCACACTCACCTCCACTCTCCAGGGTCGGCACGACGGGGGTGGGGTAACCCGACACGTCCCGGTCAATCCACGCGATGCCGGGTTACCCCCTGGCCCCGGCTCCGCACCCGCCCGCCCGCGCCCGCGGGTAGCGCGCACCGGGCCGGGTACACCGCCGCCATGCGGATTCTCGTGACAGGAGCGCGTGGCAAGGTCGGCGCCGCCACCGTGCACCGGCTGCTGCGGGACGGACACCAGGTGACCGCGGTCGACGTCGCACCCGCCGTGTGCGAGCGCGCCCGGGAGGTGCGCTACGTCCAGGCCGACCTGTCCGACGCCGGACACGCCGCCGCGGTGGTGCCCGGGCACGAGGCCGTCGTGCACTGCGCGGCCATCCCCAGCCCCAAGCACAACCCGCCGCACGTGATCTTCCAGAACAACCTGATGGCCACCTACCACCTCATCGAGGCGGCGGAGCGGTCCGGCGCGCGCCGCGTGGTGCACATCTCCAGTGAGACCGTGCCCGGGTTCTCCTTCCCCCGGCGCTACTTCCACGCCGACTACGCGCCCATCGACGAGGACCACCCGGTCCGGCCGCAGGACTCCTACGCGCTGTCCAAGTGGTTCGGCGAGCTGCTGATGGACGCCGCGGTCCAGCGCGGCGACCTCACCGGCGTGTCCGTGCGGCCCACCTGGGTGCAGTGGGAGGGCAACATCGAGCGCAACGTCGGCCCGATCGTGCGGGACGGGGGCACCGACCGCAGTGCCTCGTTCTGGTCCTACGTGCTGGTGTACGACCTGGCCGACCTGGTCGCGCTCGCGGCCACCACCGACACACCCGGCCACGAGGTGGTGTACTGCGCCGCGGCCGACAACGCGGCCGGCGGGAACCTGCACGACCTGGTGCGCCGCAACTTCGACGGCGAGGTGGACCTGCGGCCGGTCGACCACGCCGAGGCGTCCGGCATCTCCTGCGCCAAGGCGGCCAGGGTGTTCGGCTGGAAGCCCACGCGCAGCTGGCGCGACCTGCTCGACGCGGACGGCCGGCTGCTGCCGGAGGCCAGGCAGCGCGTGGCCGAGGGCCGGACCGGCGTGCAGCTCGGATTGCGGGCCAGTTCCTGATGCGGACCGCGGTGGCGCTGTCGGCGTGGGCGCCGCTGCGCCGGCCCACGTTCCGCGCGCTGTGGATCGCGCAGTTCGGCGCGAACACCGGCACCTGGGTGCAGACGGTCGGCGCCCAGTGGCTGATGGGCGACCTCGGTGGCCGCGCCCTGCAGATCGCGCTGGTGCAGACCGCCATGACGCTGCCGGTGTTCCTGCTGGTCGTCCCCGCCGGCGCGCTCGGCGACATCGTCGACCGGCGCCGGCTGCTGCTGTGCGGCCAGACCGCGATGTTCGTCGGCTCGGGCGCGCTGGCCGTGCTGACCGCGGAGCGGGTGACCACCCCGGCGCTGCTGCTCGGCCTGACCGCGCTGATGGGGATCGGTGACGCGCTGTGCGTGCCCTCGTTCCAGGCGATCCAGCCCGAACTGGTCAGCCGGGCGGAGATCCCCCAGGCGGCGCTGCTCAACGGCGCCAACGCCAACGTGGCGCGCGCGGTGGGCCCGGCGCTGGGCGGGGCGCTGATCGCGCTGATCGGGCCCGCGGTCACCTTCGCCTTCAACACCCTGTCGTTCCTGGGTGTGCTGCTCGTGCTCTACCAGTGGCGGCGCCCGACCGACCACCACCCGCTGGGCCCGGAGCACGTGCTCGGCGCCACCAGGGCCGGGGCGCGCTACATCCGCAGCGCGCCCCGGTTCGCGGCGGTGCTCGCCAGGTCGATGCTGTTCATGCTGTTCGCCAGCGGGCTGTGGGCACTGCTGCCGGCACTGGCGCGCGGGCCGCTGGCCCTGGCGGCCGACGCGTACGGGCTGCTGCTGGCCAGCGTGGGGGCGGGCGCGGTGGTCGGCATCGTCGTGGTGCCCCGGTTGCGCGACCAGCTGGGCAGCGCCACCCTGTCCACGGCCGGGATGGTGGTCTTCGCCGGCGCCATGTTCGTCATCGGCGTGGTCGAGTCGGTGCCGGCGGTGGTGACCGCGCTGGTGGTGGTGGGGCTGGCCTGGATCGGCGTGCAGTCCACGCTCAACGCCGTGGCCCAGATCCTGTTGCCGGCCTGGACGCGTGCCCGGGCCCTGGCCTACTACCAGCTGGTCTTCATGGGCGGACAGGCGCTGGGCGCGGTGGGGTGGGGCGTGCTCGCCGACGCGGCCGGACTGCGCACCGCGTTCGTGGCGCCGGCCCTGGGCATGCTGGTGGGCGCGCTGGTCAGCGTGCGCGCCCTGCCGCTGCCGAAGGTCCGCCCCGATTTGAAGACGGTGCACTACTGGCCGGAGCCGACCGGCCGGTCCAGGCTGAGTTCGGGCGCCGGACCCGTGCTCATCATCGTGGAATGGCGGGTGGACGAGGCCAACGCGAGCCTGTTCGTGGCCGCCATGCAGCACCTGGAGCGGTCGCGGCGGCGCACCGGCGCGACCCTGTGGGGACTGTTCCAGGACACCGAGGAACCCACGCTGTTCGTGGAGACCTTCATCGTGGCGACCTGGCACGAGCACCTGCGCCAGCACGTGGAGCGGGCCACCGCGCTGGACCGCGAACTGGAGGAGATCGCCAGGAAGCTGACCATCGACGGCCAGCCGGCCCAGGTGCGGCACGCGGTCTGGGCCGAGTCGGTCATCCGCGTGCGGTCCAACCCGCGCTGAGCAGCGCCCCGGGGTCGCCCGCGGGGCCGTCTACCCGATGACGACCGCGTCGTTGCGCTGGCGCGCGGTGAGCCGGGGAACGCCGTCGCGGAGCACGCCCGGCCGGACAAAGCCCCACCGGCGGGGCCGTCCACCGGCGACTCCGGCCCGTGGACGGCCCCGCCCGGCCCGCGTCGGCTACCGCCGGTGCAGTTCCCGCACGGTGATGTGGCGGAACTCCGCCCTGGTGGTGGGGTCGTGGTTCTGCAGACCCAGGTGGCCCCGATCGCCCCGGGCCGGGTCGGTGCTGGTGAAGTCGTTGACCAGCACCCCGTTGAGCCACACGCGGTAACGCTGGCCGATCACCCGGACGCGGTAGTCGTTCCACTCGCCGACCGGGCGGGACGCCTGGGTCCTCGGCTGCTGGAAGTTGTAGATCGCGCCCGTCTTCTGCGGGTCGCCGGCGGGGTTGTCGTTGATCTGGACCTCGTAGCCCTGGTTGACCGCGACCCACGGATCGTCACCGGGATCGGGGAACCGCAGGAACACCCCGGAGTTGTCGGTCGGCGCGGACACCCGCCACTGCAGCCGCAGCTCGTAGTCGGCGAACTGGCGGGCGGAGTACCACAGCAGCCCCATGCCGTCCCGGGACCGCAGCACCCCGTCCACCACGTCGAACCCGCCGGGGCCGGCCTGGGACCAGCCGGTCAGGCCGCGCCCGTCGAACAGGCGCAGCAGCCGGCCGGAACCGTCCTGTTCGGACAGTTCGGATAGTTCGGACACCTGGGACGCCGCGGTGCCCGGCCCGAGCACGGTCAGTGCCAGCAGGGTGAGCAGCGCGCCGGTGAGCTTTCTCCGCACGGTCGGACCTCCTCGTCTTCCTCGGTCGGTTCTGGGCCGGCTCACCCGGTGCCGCCGATGCCCGAGCGCAGCGCGGCCACCAGGAGCGCGCCCCGGTCCCGGGCGCTGAGCACGCGCTCGCGCACCAGCCGCGCGGTCACCTCGTCGACGTGGCGGACGAACGCGACCCGGCTCGGCCAGGCCTGCTCGTCGCGGATCAGGTCCTCCACCGTGCACCCGTCCGCGCGGTGCGCGTTGGCCACGCGGCTGTCCACGTCGCCCAGCACCACGGTCGACCGCAGGTCGGAGCCCACGCACGCGTCCGGCTTGATGGTGAACGCCACCTGGGCGACCGGCGAGGTGTTGCCGGCCGCGTCCGTGGCCCGGTAGGCCAGGGTGTGCCGGCCGGCCGCGCTGACCAGCACCGGCTGCCGGTACTCGGTCCACTCGCCACCGTCCACCTGGTACTCCACCCCGGCCACGCCCCAGCCGGTGCCGTCGTCCGCGCTGAGCGTGACCGAGACCGGCGAGTGGTAGGTGTCGCGGAACCCGCTCACCGGGTCGCCGTTGGGCTCCGGTGGGTCGAGCACGGCGCGCGCGGTCGGCGCGGTGGTGTCGGCCGAGGGCCTGATCCGCACGTTGCGGAAGCGCAGCTGGTCGCCGGCGTTCTCGATGCCGATCCGGTCACCGTTGCCCCGGGCGCCGTCGCTGGTGTACCTGGTGACCACCTGCCCGTTGAGGGTGACCGTGTAGTCCCGGCCGCTCACCTGGACCGACAGGGTGTTCCAGCCGCCGTAGGGCGGTTTGGCCGCCAGGAAGTCCGCGGCCTTCACCCCGCTGATCGACCCGGTCCGGTTGATCGCGTTGTCCACCCGGTCCAGGATCGCCACCTCGTAGCCGTCCCGACCGGGCACGTCCACGTTCCCACCCGGGTCGCCGAACCTGAGGTAGAGCCCGGAGTTCGCGCTGACGCTGAACGACTCGTACTCGGCCTCGAACACGTAGTCGGTGAACCGCTGCTTGTCGTACCAGAGCACGCCCCGGCCGCTGCCCGACGGCTGCAGCAGCCCGTCGTCCACAGTGAACGAACCGGTGCCCACGTGCTGCCAGCCCGCCAGACTGCGCCCGTCGAACAGGGTGAGCCAGCCGTCCGCGTCGGGCGCCGGCCGCCAGGTCGTGGTCGCGGTGCCCACCGGCACGTCGGCCCGCAGGTTCACCAACTCCTGGCCGGCCACCACCAGCGGCCCGTCGCCACGCACGCACGAGTCGCCGAACGCCAGGCAGGCGACCACGATGTCGTCCGCGGCGACCGCGCTGGTGTAGGCCAGCACGGCGGTGCCGGCCTGGTCGGTGGGCACCACCTGGCGTTCCGCGCGCAGGTAGGGCGTGCCCTGGGGGGAACCGGGCGGCAGCGGGCTGGCCGGCGAGGCCCGGTACACCTCGACGCTGACCTGCTGGCCGGCGGCCGCCGGCGCGACCGTCGCGGTGACCTGGTGCTGCTCGCGGACGTTGCGGCCGGCCGACTCCGGGCGCACCGTGAGCGTGCCGGCCACCGGCGCGAACGCCCGCACCTGGGTGGCCGCCGAACCGCGGGACCGGCCCTGCGCGTCGCGCAGCGTGACCGTGGCGGTGTACTCGCCGGGCTGGGCGTAGCTGTGGGACACGGTCGCGCCGGTGGCGCTGGTGCCGTCACCGAAGTCCCAGTCGAACGTGGCGCCCTCGGGGGCGTCGGCCGCCGAACCGGTGAAGGCCACTCGCATCGGTGCCGGACCGCGCCGGATGTCGGCGAGGGCGTGCACGTTGCGCGGCCCGGCCGCGCCCAACCCGGTGAAGTGCACCGCGTCCACCCGCAGCGAACCGTGCAGCACCGCGTACAGCGGGTGGCTGCCGCCCGGGTCGCTGACCGGTGCCGGCTCGACGTCGCGGTACTCGCCCGCCGCGCCGGCCGGCACGTGCACGGTGCTCACCAGCGGGCCGTCCGGCGCCTGGCTGTGGAACTCGACGGTGCCGGCGGTCGCCGCGGCCACCCGCAGCCCGACGGCGTCGACGTGGGCCAGGTCGACCGGGTCGAACGCGATCCAGCCCGAACCATCCACATCGGACACCGCGCGGGTGCCCTCGGCTGCCTGGTCGTCCACCACCCGCGCGCCCTGCGCCTGGGTGAAGTGCTCGGCCTGCTTGTGCCGGGGTTGCAGGACGATCTCGTGGCTGCCCTCCACCGAGGGCACCCCCTGCCCGCCCCGGTCGGTGTAGGTGGCGCGCACCACGGTGAACAGGTTGGCCGCGCCACCGTGCCCGGAGTCCACACTGGTCTGGATCACGCCCTCGCAGCCGCGCACGCTGGTCTGCGGGTGGGCGTGCTCGTCGTGGCCGAGTGCGACCTGCACGGTGACGTCGTCGCAGTCCACTCCGGACCCGATGCCGCCGTCCTCCGCGTCGGTCACCGACACCCGGTAGGAGACCTTGTCGCCGAACGAGAACAGGCCGCCGTCGCCCGGGATGTCCAGGGTGACCGAGGGCGCGTGGTTGCCGACCGTGATCCGCACCCGGGCGACCGTGATCTTGCCGGTGCTGTCGGTGACCGTCAGGCGGGCGCTGAACTGCCCGGTGGCGGTGTAGGTGTGCTCGGCCCGCGCGCCGCTGGCGTCGTTGGTGCCGTCGCCGTCGAAGTCCCAGGCGAAGCTGAGCGCGTCGCCGTCGGCGTCACTGGAACCCGACGCGTCGAACCGGACGGTCAGCGGCGCGCTGCCGGCGGTCGCGCTCGCGGTGACGTGCGCGGTGGGGGAGTGCTGTCCCCGCGTGTAATCGACGCGGTAGAGCCCGGCCCTGGGGCCGGGGGTGAAGAACCCGCCGCCGTACTCCAGCACGTACAGCGACCCCTCCGGGCCGAACTCCAGGTCCATCGGCTGGTCGAAGTCCAGTTCGGGCAGGAACGGGCTGATCGAGGTCAGCTTGCCCTGCTCGTCCACGCGCACGTCCTTGACGAACCCGCGGGAGTACTCGTAGAAGAACTGGGCCCCGTCGAACTCGGGCGGGAACTTGGTGTCCGAAACCAGGTCCGGGTCGTAGCGGTAGACCGGACCGCCCATGGCCGTGCCGCCGCCGGGGCAGTCGATCTGCGGGAAGGTGTCGAAGCAGTCGTAGGGGTACCAGATCAGCGGCAGATCCGCCGGGGGCAGGTTGGTCAGGCCGGTGTTGTTCGGCGAGTCGTTGACCAGGTTGGCGCAGTCGAACTTCGGCCCCGGGGTGTTGGTGGCGAAGTCGAAGTCGTTGTAGGGGATGTTGTCGCCGATGCAGTACGGCCAGCCGCTGTTGCCCGGCTTGGTGATCAGCAGCAGCTCCTCGTACTGCCGTGGCCCCCGGTCGGGGTTGTCCTCGCTGGCGTCCGGCCCCACCACGCCCATCCAGACCCAGTCGGTCTTCTTGTCCACGGTGAACCGGAACGGGTTGCGCAGGCCCATGTAGTAGATCTCGGGGCGGGTGCCCGCCGTGCCCGGCGGGAAGAGGTTGCCCTCCGGGATGGTGTACGAGCCGTCGTCCCGCACGGTGATCCGGATCAGCTTGCCGCGCAGGTCGTTGGTGTTGGCGCTGGACTTCTGCGCGTCGAAGGGGGCGCGGCCGGGGCGCTCGTCGATCGGGGTGTAGCCGTCCGAGGCCCACGAGTTGGTGTTGTCCCCCGTGGACAGCAGGAGGTTGCCCTTGGAGTCGAAGTCGATGTCACCACCGACGTGGCAGCACAGGTCGCGCTGGGTGGGGACTTCCAGGATCACCTGCTCCGACGCGGGGTCGATGGTGTTGCCGGTGAGCGTGAGCCGGGACAGCACGTTCTTCGGCTCCGGCGCGGCCGGCGCGTAGTAGACGTAGATCCGGTTGTTGCTGGCGAAGTCGGGGTCGATGGCGATGCCCTGGAGGCCGTCCTCCTCGCCGGTGTACACCTCGACGCGACCGGCCTCGGTGACGTTGTGGGTGCGCGGGTCGAAGACCCTGATCACGCCGCGGCGGTCGGTCATCAGCACCCGGCCGTCCGGGGTGACCGCCATGTCCATGGGCTCGCCGACGTCGGCGGTCAGCTTCTTCTTCTCGAACATGTCCGGGCCGGGCACGTCGTAGGTGGTGTTGCCGGTCTCGACGGTCACGGACGCGGGTGGAGGTGGTTCCGGCTGGCGCGGCTGGGCGGTGGCCGCGGGGGTGCTCGGTGCCACGGTGCTCGACAGGGCCACCGCCAGGGCGAGCCCCAGGGCGGACAGCGGACGGCGCAGCAGAGACATCGTTGTCCTCTTCCGACGGGGGACCGGAGTGCAGGAGCCGCACCACGCAACGTAGCTGGCTTTTGTCGGAAGAGAACAGAAGTATGTCCTGGTTTGTCACAAGTTCGGACGGACAGCCCAACAGGAGTGCTGCCCCAACCACGTCGCGCGCCAACCAATGGGCGAGTCCGGTACCGGTCGCCGCGTCCGGGGTGACGCTGCGCATCCGGGCCGGGCCGGTCGATTTTCCCGGCCGGCGCGATCATGACACAGTGGCCGTGGCACCCGAGGGTGTGTGCCGCGGTGCCACGGACAGGAAGCCGGGAGCATGTCAGGTCAGTCAGTGCCGCTGGTCGTCGTCGACTCGGCCAACGTCGTGGGCGCGGTCCCGGACGGCTGGTGGCGGGACCGGGTCGGCGCCACCACCCGGCTGCGCGACGCGCTGCGCGCGGTCGCCGAGCGCGGCCTGCCGGTGTCCGAGACCGGCCAGCGGGCACCGGACTGGGCGAACCGGCCGCCGGTGGAGGTCGTGCTGGTGGTGGAGGGCGCCGCGCGCTCGGTGCCCGGCACCGACACCGTGCGGGTGGTGTCCGCGCTCGGCTCCGGTGACGACGCCATCGTGGAGCTGGTGCGCGCCGAGGGAGCGGGCCGGCCGGTGCTGGTGATCACCGCGGACCGGCAGCTGCGCGCCAGGGTCGCCGAGCTGGGCGCGCACGTGGCCGGCCCGCACGTGCTGCGCCCCATCCGCACCACCGGCGCCTGAGCCCGCCGGAGGACGCGGCCGCCCCGCCGCTCCGGCCACATCCGCGGGCCGTGCTCCTCAGACGGGCGGACCCACCGGTCACGGGTCGCGCCGATCACGGTCCATCGTGGACACTCAGCGGGTGCGGCAGTGCGTCCGGATGAGCGTGCGCGTGGCGGGAACCGTGCAGGGGGTGGGATTCCGGCCGTTCGTGCACGGGCTGGCCACCAGGCTGGGGCTGGCCGGCCACGTCGGCAACGACTCCGCCGGGGTGTTCCTGGAGGTCGAGGGGGAGTCGCCGGCCGTGCGGGACTTCCTCCTCGCCCTGCGGCGGGACGCCCCACCGCTGGCCCTGGTCGACGAGGTGACGGCCAGGGAGATCGCCCCGGTGGGCGGGGGCGGGTTCACCATCGTGGCCAGCCGCGCGCACCCCCGCGCCGGCACCGCCGTGTCCGCCGACAGCGCCACGTGCGCGGACTGCCTGCGGGAACTGTTCGACCCGACCGACCGCCGCTACCGCTACCCGTTCGTCAACTGCGTGAACTGCGGGCCGCGCTTCACCATCGTGCGCGGCGTCCCCTACGACCGCCGGCTGACCACCATGGCCGGCTTCGCCATGTGCGCCGACTGCGCCCGCGAGTACGCCGACCCGGCGGACCGCCGGTTCCACGCCCAGCCGGTGTGCTGCCCGGCGTGCGGGCCACGGCTGCGGCTGGTCGACCCCACCGGCACGGCGATCGGCCCGGCCCTGGAGTCCACTGTGGAACTCATCAGGGCCGGCCTGGTGGTGGCGGTCAAGGGCCTGGGCGGGTACCACCTCGCGGTGGACGCCGGCCAGCCGGACGCGGTCGCCCGGCTGCGGCGGCGCAAGCACCGGGCGGACAAGCCCTTCGCGCTGATGGTGCCGGACCTGGCCGCGGCCGAGCGGCTGTGCGCGGTGGACCCGACCGCGCGACGCCTGCTCACCGGACACCGCCGGCCCATCGTGCTGCTGCCCAGGCGGTGCCCGGCCGACGGGACCGGGGGAACCGGGGTGGCCGAGCAGGTGGCGCCCGGCAGCCACTGGCTGGGCCTGCTGCTGCCCTACACCCCGCTGCACCACCTGCTGCTCGCGGATTTGGCCCGACCGATCGTGCTGACCAGCGCCAACGTGTCCGACGAGCCGATCGTCTACCGCGACGAGGACGCGCTGCACCGGTTGACCGGGATCGCCGACGCGGTGCTCACCCACGACCGCCCGATCCACGTCCGGGCCGACGACTCGGTGGTGCGGCCGGCGCGCGGCGGCGCGCAGGTGCTGCGCCGCGCCCGGGGCTACGCGCCGGAACCCCTGTCCGTGCCGGTGGAGTTCCCCCGACCGGTGCTGGCCTGCGGGGCGGAGCTGAAGAACACGTTCTGCCTTGGCACCGCGCGCCAGGCGGTGCTCGCACCGCACCTGGGCGATCTGACCGAGTACCGCACGTGGCGGTCCTTTGTGGACGGTATTGGGCACCTGACCCGGCTGACCGGCGTCCGGCCCGAGGTCCTGGCCCACGACCTGCACCCGGACTACCTGTCCACCCGCTACGCCCGCGACCGGACGGGGGTGGCGCTGGTCGGCGTGCAGCACCACCACGCGCACATCGCGGCCTGCCTGGCCGACAACCACGAGACCGGCCCGGTGCTGGGGGTGGCCTTCGACGGCCTCGGCTACGGCGTGGACGGCACGATCTGGGGTGGTGAGTTCCTGCTCGCCGACCTCACCGGGTTCCAGCGGCTCGCCCACCTGGCCCCGGTGCCGATGCCCGGGGGACCGGCCGCGGTCCGGCAGCCGTGGCGGATGGCCGCCGCCTACCTCGACGCCGCCTACCGCGACGCCGCCGGTGGCGTGCCCGAGGACCTGGCGGTGCTGCGGCGCAACGCCGCCCGCTGGCACCAGGTGACCGCGCTGGCCAGAACCGGCACCAACGCGCCGGCCACCACCAGCGCCGGGCGGCTGTTCGACGCGGTGGCCGCCCTGCTCGGCCGGTGCGACGCGGTCAGCTACGAGGGGCAGGCCGCGATCGCGTTGGAACACCACGCCGATCCCGCCGAGCGGGGCCGGTACCACGCGGCGATCTCCACCGGGCAGCCGGCCGTGGTGTCCGGTGTGGACCTGGTGCGGGCGTGCGCCGAGGACCTGCGGGCCGGGGTCGCCGGCCCGGTGATCGCCGCCCGCTTCCACAACGGGGTCGCCGACGCGGTCGTGCGGGTGTGCGTCCGGCTGCGCGAGCTGACCGGGCAGCACGCGGTCGCGCTGTCCGGTGGCGTGTTCCAGAACCAGCCGCTGGTGGAGCGGGTGGTCAGCGGCCTGACCGGGCTCGGGTTCCGCGTGCTGACCCACGTCCGGGTGCCGCCCAACGACGGCGGGGTGAGCCTGGGCCAGGCGGTGGTGGCCGCCGCGCGGGACCGCGCCGGCCTGGTCCGGTCCGACTGAGCGCGTGCGGGCCGGCGGCCGCTACATCGTCTCGATCTTGAGGTAGCGCCGGATCGACGGCAGTTCCCTGACGAACACGACGAACACGACGAGTACGACCACGGCCGTGGCGATGGCCAGGCCGGTGCCGAACGTGAACACTCCACTGTGGACGCGCGTGGTCCTCACCCGTGGTCACCTCGATTGGTCGGGCCGGCGCTCTCGGCGGGCGGCACACCCAGTTCGTCGAGCAGTTCGCTGAGCAGGGTCACGGCCGAGGGCACGGCGGCGCGCACCGGTTCGCTGAGTTCCACCAGCACGGTCGGGTCGTCCGGATCCGGGTGGTGCGCGGGCTCGCAGGCCACCAGCAGCACGCGCTCCGGCAGCGGGCCGTGCCGCCGGGCCTGCCGCAGCACCGAGACCGGGTCCATGCCGTGCGCGTCCACCGATCCCGGCTCCTGGTCGAGGGTGGGCTCGACGAGGGACACCGTGCCGGGGCGCTCCCCCCGGGGCGCGGCGTCGACCAGCACGGCCGCCTGGTAGCCGGCGGTGAGCGCGTACACCAGGTCCATGCCGCGGATGCCGAAGTCGACCACGTCCACCCCGGCGCGCTGCGGGAGCCGCCGCAGCTGGGTGACGACCTCGACACCGAACCCGTCATCACCCAGGAAGACGTTGCCGATGCCGGCGACCAGCACCCGAATCGGCGCCGGCTCGTCGGGACAGTCCACCGGTTCGACCTCGTCCACGCCGAAGAAGTAGCGCTGGCCGATCCGGGCGGACAGGTCGCGCCCCGGGTCGGCGGCCAGCGTCACGACCAGGTGCACGCGGCCGTCGAGATCCTCCTCGACGGCGTCCACCACCGCGATCTGGTCGCGCAGGGCCAGATCGAGGATGTCGGCGCGGCGCCCCGGCCGCAGCCGCACCCGGCTGCCCCGGCGCAGCCGGCGTCCGGCCACGACCACCGCCGGCTGGCTGGCGTCACTGGTCACCAGGTCTCCTTCGCGACGTCGCGGAGCGTGCCGTGCAGCGCCCACACCTGGTCCTCGGTCAGCGCGGCGCACCGGTCCAGGATCTCCCTGGCCCTCGGGTCGGCCGCGGCCATCTCCCGCTGCTCGGCCTCGGTCATGCTCAGCACGCTGAGCACGAGCAGCCGGTCGATCTCGGTGGCGTCGAACAGGTCGCCGGGGCTCTCCGGGGACACCCGGGGCCAGTCGTAGAGCACGATCGGCGCGGCCAGCACGGTGTGCCGCTCACCCGGCTCACCGACCAGCACCGGCCACAGCCCGGCGTGCGTGCACCGCTCGGCCTCGGACCGCCACCGGCCCGGCGGGTCCATCGCGGACACGAACTGTCCATCCCGGACGGTGACGGCGGTGTGCGCCGAGACCAGGGCGCCGGCGCTGGTCCCGGCCCCGACCCGGGTGGTGTTGCGCAGCCGCACGGTGAGCCGGTGCAGGCCGGCGGCGCGCTGCTCGGCGGCGAGTTCGACGACCCCGTCCAGTCGGCCCCAGCTGCGCCGCAGCACGCCCCTGGGCTCGCCGGGCACCGCCTCGTCGCAGCCGCCCGCGTCGACGGTGAACGGGACGCGCCGCACCGCGCCGAGGTCGGCCAGCGCAAACGGGCCCAGCACGACCTCCCGCTCGGTCGCCTCCTCCCAGGACTGGTGCAGCTGGTCGCCGACGCGCAGTTCGTCCACGGCGTGCCCGTCCAGCAGCACCTGCCGCCGCAGCACGTGCAGGAACCGCACCCGCACCACGACACCGGCGCGGCCGCCGGCGTTGTCCACCAGCAGTTGGGTGTGCGCCTCGCCGGGTACCGCCTCGGTGGCCGGCGCGAGGGTGCCGATGGTCCAGCGCCGCCGGTTCTTCAGCGCGGACCGGCGGTACGGCCACAACAGGTAGCCCTCGTAGAGCACGGCGCGGGCGAGCGCGCTCACCGCGTCCATCCGGGTGCTCCCTCCCGCGCGCCGAGCACCAGCGCGTCCACCGTGCTGTCCCAGGACGGCAGCGCGTGCGCGGCCCGGTAGGCGGCCAGCCGGTCGAAGGTGTCCGGCCCGAGCCGGATCCACCGCGAGGTCCCGTAGTAGCGCTCGACGAGCCGCCGCCACACGCCGACCGGGAAGGCCGTGCTGGCCTGCTGGTGCCACGGCAGCTGGGCCGCACGCAGCCCGCCGTCCACAGTGGAGTGGAACACGGTGCCGCTGAAGGACAGCTCCAGCACGACGTCCCCGTCCCGGACGGCGTGCAGGTACTTGGTGGTGGCCAGCTCGAAGTCCGAGGAACAGGCGAGCGCCACGGTCACCAGGGTGCTGTCGGTGAACGCCGGCACCACCGCGGTCGACCGGTGCCAGACCAGCGAGCGCAGCGTCCGGTCCCACAGCTCCGGCGCCCCGAACAGCTCGACCAGCCGCCGCTGGGTGGGCTCGTCGTAGCCCCGGCGGGCCGCGGCGATCGCGACGGCGGTGTGCAGCAGCACGGACTGGACCGGCCCACCGCTCATCCGCTCCACGCGCACCCGAACGTCCAGTGTGGGCACGGCCGCGAACGCCTGCGCCACCACGTCGACCACGGTGAACGCCAGGTCGGGCGCTGCGGCCCGGTCAGCGGACCGGTTCGCGGTGCTCACGGCGGTGAGAGGTTGGGCATGGTCGGCAGGATCGGGTCGCGCCGCTTGGCGTTGATCCCGGTGGACCGCGCCGCGGTGGATCTGCCGTCGGGCAGGTGTCCTGGCTGGCGCTCGTAGTTCCCGGTGCTGTTGCCCTCGGGCACGCCCCTGGTGTGCGCGGGCTTGTCCGGTGTCACGTCGGGCCTGCCGACGCTCAACTCACTCATCGCACCTCCTCCAGTTCCGCGAAGAACGCGCTGATCCGGTGCCACACCTCGGTGCCGCCGGCGAACCCCGTCCAGTGCGCGCGCAGCAGCGCGGTCAGCCGGTAGCACTCGTCCAGCGGCAGCAGCCAGTGGTCGGCCGCGCCCCGCGACCGGTTGACCACCAGCGCCTCCACATCGCTGTGCTGGCCGCGCAGCACCGGGTTGGCCGCCACCAGCCGCTGCCAGCTGTCCGCCGGCACGGTGGCGCGCAGCGCCCCGGCCGCACTGGGATAGCGGGCGACCACCTCGTCGCACCGGCTGTCGTGGGTGAAGAAGGCCAACGCCACCGGCACGCCCAGACCGGCCCACAGCGCGTTGTCCAGCCGCAGCCCGGCCAGCCTGACCCGCCGGCGCGGCAGCAGCCGGTAGTGGCGGCCCCCGGCCGCCTGGTCGTCGAACAGCACCGCGCACGCGCCGCACGCGCACAGCAGCGCGTCGCCGGGCAGGTCCAGCAGGTGGCGGTGGTCCGGGGCGAGCACGGCGCCGCACAGGTCGCAGCGCTGCTGTCCGGCGTCGGGCGCGGTGGCCGCCCGGCTGCCGGCGAGCCGGCCCAGCCGAGGGGAGGACAGCGCGGGCAGCACGGGCTCAGCCGTCCCGCCGCGCCGCCGGGCGCAGCAGCTCGGCCACGGGGACCAGCACCGGTTCGGCACGGGGGGCCACCGTCTCCACCCGCCCCACCTCCGGCGCGACCCGCAGCACCGCGTCCTCCACAGTGGACGCCAGCGCGTGGCCGGTCGAGGCGCAGCCGGAGGTGGTGAGCCGCACGGTGACCACGTCCGGCCGGACCTCGACCAGCTCCACCACCGCGCCCCGCGCGCGCAGTTCGGCGTTGAGTTCCCCGACCACCCGGCGCACCCGCGTCTCCACCGGGTCGGGGTGCAGTTCGTGCACCAGCAGCAGGTGTTCCAGCAACTCGTCACCGGTCAGCTCGGCGCCGAACCCGGCCCGGGCGGCCAGCGCCACCACCCGGGCCAGTGCCTCGCCGTAGAGGTCGACCAGGGCCTGGACCGCCTGCGCGGCGATTCGGCCGGCCGGCGTGTCCTGGTGCTCGCCCACCTGCGTGAGCAGTTGCTCCACCTGGCCGACGTGCGCGCGCAGGCGCTGCGCGTCCCAGGTCACCGGACCAGTCCTCCGGTGCCGAACGAGGTGGTGGAGTGAGTCTGCCGCAGCGTGTGCCCGCCGCCCAGGTACATGTGCACGCCGCAGGGCAGGCACGGGTCGAAGCTGCGCACGGTGCGCATGATGTCGATGCCCTTGAAGTTCTCCTTGGTGTTCTCCTCGAAGATGGGCTGGCCCTGCACCGCGTCCTCGTAGGGGCCGGGTGTGCCGTAGGAGTCGCGCGGGCTGGCGTTCCACGGCGTCGGCGGGTACGGCTGGTAGTTGGCGATCTTGCCGTCCCGCACCACCAGGTGGTGCGACAGCACCCCGCGCACCGCCTCGTGGAAGCCCACCCCGATGGCCTCGTCCGGCACGTCGAAGTTGGTGAAGACCCTGGTGTTGCCGGCGCGCACCTCGGCGAGCGCCATGTCCACGAAGTGCAGGGCCATGCCGGCCGCGTAGGCGACGAAGTACATCCGGGCCCGGTCCCGCTCGATGGTGTTGGCGTACGCCGGGGGCCGCCACTCCAGGTTCATCTCCGGGGTGGCCGGTGTCCTCGGCAGGTCGATGCGCACGCTGTGCCCGGTGGACCGGACGTAGGGCGTGTTGACCAGGCCGGCCAGTGCCGTGCTCCACAGCCGGGCCAGCGGGCCGCCGCCGGTGTCCAGCGCGAGGTGGTCGCCGGTGCGCCTGTCGTACCAGCGCGGGCTGGTGACCCAGCTGTACCTGCCGCCGTCCAGGTCCCGCTTCTGCGGCCGCGGAATGGTGGTCTGGTTCCACGGGTGGCGCTGGTCGACGGGGTTGCCCAGCGGGTCGTGGGTGACGAAGGTCTCCTCGTCGGCCCAGTCCTGGTAGTAGGAACTGCCCAACAGGACGCGCATGCCGAGGTTGATGTCCACCAGGTCGGTGGTGACCAGCTCACCGTCCACGACGATGCCCGGGGTGACGAACATCGACCGGCCCCAGTCGGTCATGTGCCGGTAGTCGTAGTCGACCACGTTGGGGTTCTGGAAGCAGCCCCAGCAGCCGAGCAGCGTGCGCCGCCGGCCCACCTGGTCGTAGCCGGGCAGCGCGTCCAGGAAGAAGTCGAAGATGTCGTCGTTCATGGCGACGGCGCGCTTGATGAAGTCCAGGCACCGGGTCAGCCGCACCAGGTAGTCGGTGAACACCTGGGTGGTGGGCACGGTACCCACCCCACCCGGGTACAAAGTGGACGGATGTACGTGCCTGCCCTCCATCAGGCAGCACATCTCCCGGGTGACCCGGCTCATCACCAGCGCCTGCTTGTAGGTCTCGCCCTCGAACGGGTTGAACGAGCGCATGATGTCGGCGATGGTGCGGAAGCCGTGCGTGTCGCCGCGGGGCGCGCCGGTCTTCTCGGCCACCGCGAGCAGGCTCGGGTTGGTCTCGGCCACCATGCGCTCGCAGAAGTCCACGAACACCAGGTTGTCCTGGAAGATCGTGTGGTCGAACATGAACTCGGCGGCCTCACCGAGGTTGATGATCCAGTCGGCCAGCGGCGGCGGCTTGATGCCGTAGGCCATGTTCTGCGCGTACACCGAGCAGGTGGCGTGGTTGTCCCCGCAGATCCCGCAGATCCGGCTGGTGATGAAGTGCGCGTCCCTGGGGTCCTTGCCCTTCATGAACACGCTGTAGCCGCGGAAGATCGACGACGTGCTCCTGCACTCGACGACCTCGCGGCCGGCGAAGTCGATCTTGGTGTAGATGCCGAGGTTGCCGATGATCCGGGTGATCGGGTCGAACGCGACCTCGGTGAGTTCCCGTGGCTCGCGGGCGGCCTGCGTGGCGCCGGCCGTGGACTTGCGGGTGGTGGTCATCGTGCTCCTCGACTCCGCTCAGCTGTGCGGCCAGCGCGGCTGGTAACCGCTGGACAGCCTGGTGCGGTTGTGCCGCCACTTCGGTTCCCTGTTGGCGGTCCGGTTGGTCAGCGAGCGCAGCGCGCGGATGAACGGCCCGTAGACGCCGACGACCGCCGCGGACAGGTGGCTGCCCGGCGGCTGGTCCATGAACGGCATGAACTTGTCCGGGAAGCCGGGCATGGTGCAGCCGATGCAGATCCCGCCGACGTTGGGGCAGCCGCCGAGACCGTCCATCCACCCCCGCTTGGTCACGTTGCAGTTGACCACCGGGCCCCAGCAGCCGATCTTCACCTGGCACTTGGGCGAGTTGTAGTCCCTGGCGAAGTCGCCCTGCTCGTAGTAGCCGGCGCGGTCGCAGCCCTCGTGCACGGTCTTGCCGAACAGCCAGGTCGGCCGCAGCTGGTCGTCCAGCGGGATCGTGGGCGCCAGTCCGGCGGCCTGGTGCAGCACCCACAGCAGGGTTTCCATGAAGTTGTCCGGCTGCACCGGGCAGCCGGGCACGTTCACGATGGGCAGCCCGGCGGTGGAGCGGAAGTCCCAGCCGAGGTAGTCGGCCAGCCCCATGCACCCCGTCGGGTTACCCGCCATCGCGTGGATTCCGCCGTAGGTGGCGCAGGTGCCGATGGCGACCACCGCCCACGCCCTCGGCGCCAGCCGGTCGATCCACTGGTTCAGGGTGATGGGTTCACCGGTGTCCGGGTCGTTGCCCATCGAGGTCCAGTAGCCGTCGCCGTTGATCCGCTCGTTGGGGATCGAGCCCTCGACGACGAGGATGAACGGGCCGAGTTCGCCTCGGGCGGCGCGGTGGAACGGCTCGACGAAGCCGTCTCCGGTCTCGTAGGCGAGCACCTTGTTGTGCAGGTGCACCTTGGGCAGCCCGGGAATGGCGCCCATGAGCACGTCCTCCAGGCTGGGCAGCGACGCGGCGGTCACCGAGACCGTGTCACCGTCGCAGCTCATCCCCTCGGACGTCCACAGGATGTGGATCTCGTCCACTCTGGACGCTGTCGCCTCCGCGGTCATCGGCAGCCCCTTTGTCGTCTTCCCCCGTGCGCTCAGCCGGTGTTGACCTCGCCGGTGAGACTGCCAACAGGATGCGCCCGGCCGGGGCTTCGCGCAGCGCTCGTTCGGGTGCTCCGCAGCCAGCGGTACCAGATGTCCAGACCGTCCCCTGTGGACGCGGACAGCGCGATCACCTCCACGTGCGGGTTGGCCGTCCGGGTGTCGCGCAGGAACGCGTCCACGTCGAACTCGACGTGGGGGAGCAGGTCGATCTTGTTGAGCAGCACCAGGTCCGCGCCGGCGAACATGTGCGGGTACTTCAGCGGCTTGTCCGCGCCCTCGGTCACCGAGGTGACCACCACCCGGTGCCGCTCACCCAGGTCGAACAGGGCGGGGCAGACCAGGTTGCCGACGTTCTCCACGAACAGCAGCGCGCCCTCGGGCGGGTCCAGGGCGCGCACGCCGCTGGCGAGCAGTTCGGCGTCCAGGTGGCAGCCGGCGCCGGTGTTGATCTGCACCACGGGCGCGCCGGTGGCCCTGATCCGCTCGGCGTCCAGCCGGGTCTCCTGGTCGCCCTCGACCACGGCGAGGGGCAGCTGACCGGCGAGCGCGCGGATCGTGCGTTCGAGCAGCGTGGTCTTGCCGGCACCGGGTGAACTCATCACGTTGACCGCGACGATTCCCCGGTCGGCCAGCTCCCGCCGGTTGCGCTCGGCCAGCGCGTTGTTCTTGGCGAGCACGTCGTGCTCGATCCGCACGACCCGGCCGTCCTGCGCGGGCGGCTGGTCGCCGTGGTGGTGCTCGCCGTGGTCGTGCTCATGCGGGTGGTCGTGCTCGCCGCCGTGGTTGTGGTCGCCGCCGTGGTCGTGGTCGCCGTGGTGGTGATGGTCGTCGTGGGGCTGGTCGGACCGCCAGATCCGCGCCCCGGACCCCTCCGAGCAGCCGCAGGTCCCACACATCGCTCAGCACACCTCCACGGACGTGATTCGCAGTTGCCGTCCAGAGAGGACGGACACGTTGGCGCTGCCGCACGGGCAGAGCAGGATCGGGTCGGCCAGGTCGAACTCGTCGGCGCAGTCGTGGCAGCGAGCCCGCCCGCCCGGCTCGGTGATCTCCAGGCTGGCGCCCTCCAGACCGGTACCCCGGCAGACCAGCTCGAAGCAGAAGCGCACCGAGTGCGCGAGCACCCCGGAGAGCCGGCCGACCTCCAACCGCACCGCGGTGACCCGGGCGCCGGCCACCCGCTCGGTGATGGCGTGCACGATGTCCTGGGTGATGGCCAGCTCGTGCACGGCGCGCTCAGCAGATCCGCGGCAGCGGGTCGCCGACGAGCAGGTCGACGATCCGGGTGCCGCCGAAGGCGGTGTTGAGCAGCACCAGTCCGGGCGGGTCGGCGGCGATCCGCCCGATGACCGCGGCCTGCGCCCCCAGCGGGTGGGTGCGCAGCACCGCCAGCGCCTCGTCCGCGGCCGCGCCGTCCACCACCACGACGATCCGGCCCTCGCAGGCCACGTAGAGCGGGTCGATGCCGAGCAGTTCGCAGGCGCCGCGTACCGGTGCCTGCACCGGTACGGCGGCCTCGTCGACCAGCACGGCCACGTTGGCGGCCTCGGCGATCTCGTTGAGGATGGTGGCCACACCCCCGCGCGTGGCGTCGCGCAGCGCGCGCACCCCGGGCACGGCCGCGAGCAGGCCGGCGACCAGCTCGTGCACGGGTGCGGTGTCCGAGACCAGGTCGGCGTCGATGTCCAGCTCGCCGCGGGCCAGCATGATGGTCACCCCGTGCGCGCCGATCGGCCCGGACACCAGCACCGCGTCCCCCGGCCGCGCGGTGTCCACCCCCAACGCCACGTCGTGTTCCACCACGCCGATGCCGGCGGTGTTGATGTAGCACCCGTCGGCCTTGCCGCGCTGCACCACCTTGGTGTCGCCGGCGACGATGCGCACGCCAGCGGCGCGGGCGGCGGCGGCCATGGACGCCACGATCCCGGTGAGGTCGGCGATGGGAAAGCCCTCCTCCAGGATGAAGCCCGCGGTCAGGTGCAGCGGCCTGGCGCCGGACACCGCCAGGTCGTTCACGGTGCCGTTGACCGCCAGGTCACCGATGTTCCCGCCGGGGAAGAACAGCGGTGACACCACGAACGAGTCCGTGGTCAGCGCCAGCCGGCCGGCGTCCACCGGGAACACCGCGCCGTCCTCCAGCCGGTCCAGCAGTGGATTGCCCAGCGATGCCAGGAAAACCGCCTCGATCAGGTTCTTGGTGGCCTTGCCGCCGGACCCGTGCGCCAGGGTGACGCGCTCCTCGCGCACCCGCGCCGGCCGGCGCCGCACCTGGTCGATCCGGTCGAGCACGCGCTGCTCGCGCTCGGTCGGGGTGATGCTCACGCCCGGCTCACCTCCCGCACCCGCCGCCGGTCGAACCGGCCGAAGTTGTAGTACGCCGCGCACGCGCCCTCGGGCGAGACCATGCACGTGCCGATCGGGGTCTCCGGGGTGCAGGCGGTGCCGAACACCTTGCACTCCCACGGTTTGAGCACGCCCTTGAGCACCTCGCCGCACTGGCACGCCTTGGGATCGGCGACCCGCACGCCGGGCAGGTCGAACCGCCGCTCGGCGTCCAGCCCGGCGTAGCGGTCCCGCATCCGCATGGCCGAGTGCGAGATGAAGCCGAGGCCGCGCCACTCGAAGTACGGGCGCGGCTCCATGACCGCGTTGATCGCCCGCAGCGCCACCGGGTTGCCGTCCCAGGGCACCACCCGGGCGTACTGGTTCTCCACCTCGGCGCGGCCCTGGCGCAGCTGCCGCATCAGCAGGTAGATCGACTGGAGGATGTCCAGCGGCTCGAAGCCGGCCACCACCACGGGTTTGCCGTGGTCGCGGGCGATGAACTCGTACGGGCGGCAGCCGATCACCGTGGACACGTGGCCCGGTCCGAGGAAGCCGTCCAGCCGCAGGTCGGGGGAGTCCAGGATGGCCTTGATCGCCGGGATGATCGTCACGTGGTTGCAGAACACCGAGAAGTTGTCGATGCCCTCCTCGGCCGCGCGCAGCACGGTCATGGCCGTGGACGGCGCGGTGGTCTCGAACCCGATGGCCATGAACACCACGTGCAGGTCGGGGTGCTGCCTGGCGATCTTCAGCGAGTCCAGCGGTGAGTACACCATCCGGATGTTGGTGCCCGCCGCGTTGGAGTCGAAGAAGTTCCCGTCCGAACCGGGCACCCGCATCATGTCGCCGAAGGAGGTCATCAGCACACCGGGCTGGCGGGCGATGTGGATGGCGTCGTCCACCCGGCCCATCGGGATCACGCACACCGGGCAGCCGGGGCCGTGCACCAGGGTGATGTTGTCCGGGAGGTAGTCCTCCAGGCCGTGCTTGTAGATGGTGTGCGTGTGCCCGCCGCACACCTCCATGAACTTGTAGTGCCGGCCGGGCTCGCACAGTTTGCTGATCTTGGCGGCCAGCGCTCGCGCGGTGCTCGCGTCGCGGAACTCGTCGACGAAACGCATCTGCTCAGCCCCTAGTCGATGTCGGATTCCCGCAGTGCGGCCACCTCGTCCACATAGGACTGACCGATGTCCTCCAGGAACTCCATGGCCGCCGCGGCCTCGTCCTCGTCTATCTTGGACAGTGCGAAGCCGACGTGGATGAGGACCCAGTCACCCGGCAGGGGTGGGTCGTCGGCGAGCAGCCCGATGTTGATCGCCCGCTTCACCCCGCTGACCGCCACGGTCGCCAGGTCGGGCCGGTCCTGCCGGATCTCGATGATCTCACCGGGTATGCCGAGGCACATGCGATCACCCATTCCCGTCCGGGTGCGCCGCCACCGCACCGGAGGCCCCGGTGAGCGCGGCCACGGTGAGTTCCCACAGCACGTGGTAGATGGTGGTCTGGGCTTCCTGGACGCGGTGCACCGAGTCGGAGCGCACCACGAACAGGTGGTCGATGCTGTCCAGCTCGGCCATCTTCCCGCCGTCGTAGCCGGCGATGCCGACGGTCAACATCCCGCGCCGGCGTGCCTCGGCGAACGCGCGGAGCAGGTTCTCGGAGTTGCCACTGGTGGACAGCCCGACCGCGATGTCCCCGGCGCGGCCGAGCGCGGCGAGCTGCCGGGAGAACACCAGGTCGAACCCGACGTCGTTGGACAGCGCGGTGATGACCGCGATGTCGTTGGTGAGTCCGAACGCCGGCAGCGGGCGGAACCGGCCGGACGGGTTCAGGAACAGGCTGGCCAGCTCCTGCGCGTCGGTGGAGCTGCCGCCGTTGCCGAAGGCGAGCAGCCGACCGCCGGCGGCGAACCGGTGCGCCACGGCCGTGGCGCAGTCGAGCAGCCGGGCGCCGTCGCGGGCCAGCACGTCCTCGCGCAGCGCGGTGATCTCCCGCGTCTTGGCCACGATGGACCGGCACACCTCGTCCACAATGGACTCATCAGGCCGGTTGTCCCGGTAGAGGAACGGGTAGAGGGACCCGAACTCGGCGCCGTCGGCCGTGGTCTGGCTGGTCACCGCGGGCTCACCCCCGCACCACGGCGATGGCCTCGCCCGCGTGCACCAGGACCGTGTCGCCGACGGCCGCCGCCACCAGCGCGACACTCACCTCCAGCTCGCCGGCACCGGTGGCGACCACGGCCATGCCCCGGTCGAGCAGGCGCAGCACCGTGGCCTCCTCGGCCAGGTCGGCACAGGTGGCGCAGACACCGGTGGAACAGCGCCCACCGCCCTGCTGGCCGCTCACGCGACCGCACCCGACGCGAGCGGGTCCGGCCGTTCGAGGAAGACGTGCACCAGTTCCCACAGCAGGTGGTAGGTGGTGACGTGGACCTCCTTGACCACCCGGGGATCGGCCGAGTGCGCGGTGAGCACGTGGTCGGCCAGCCGCGCCGGCGCGGTGACCGGGTCGGCGCCGACCATCGCGACGGTCAGCATGCCCAGTTGCCTGGCGTGCGCCAGAGCGCGCACCACGTCGTCGTGGTTCCCGTTGCCCGCGAGGCCGAGCGCGATGTCGTGCGGTTCGGCGAGGAAGCGGAGCTGGTGGGTGAAGATCTCGGCGAAACCGGCCCGACTGGCCACCCCGGTCAGCGTCGCCACGTCCCCGGTGAGCGAGATCGCCGGCAGGGCGCGCTTTCCCACGATGACCGGGTGCACGAACTCCACGGCGACGTGCTGCGCGTCCGCGCACTGCTCACCGCTGCCGAAGACCACCAGTTTGCCGCCGTCGTGGAAGCGCGCGGCCATCGCCCGGCAGGCGTCGGCGATCTGGCCCGCCTGTTCGGCCAGGTGTTGGATGGGTGCGGTGCGCTGTCCGAAGAGGACGCGCACCGCACCGGCATCGGTCGACGCCCGCGCCATGCGATCACTTCCTTGCGGGTCGGAGCTGGATCGGCCCGACCGTAAGGCCGTCCAGCACAACCCACAATTTCGACAACTCGATCGGTTGACCTGGTTGCCTCGGAAGGCAGGCGAGCGCCGGCGGGCGCTCAGGACCGGACGCCGTCCGGACCGAAGTCGGGTACGTCGGCGGACAGCAGGTGTTCGGCGCCGTGTTCGAGGGCCTTGGCCGTCTCGGTGGAGCGGGGGAGCATGGTCTTCTCGTAGGTGCGGATGGCGTCGTCGACGGTGGCCGCGTTCGCGAGGGCGAGGGCGAGTTCGCTGGCGTCGAGCATGGCGAGGTTGACGCCGACGCCCAGCGGCGGCATGAGGTGGGCGGCGTCGCCGAGCAGGGTCACCGTCGGGTTGTGCTCCCAGGTGTGCGGGACGGGGAGCGCGAAGATCGGCCGGTCGACGTAGGGGCCGTCGTTGTCGGTGATCAGCTGGCGCATGCGCGGCGACCAGTGGGCGTACTCGTCGAGCAGCAGCGCGCGGATGCCGTCGGTGTCGTCGACGCGCAGGCCGCTCGCGCTGATCCAGTCGACCGGCACTTTCTGGATGATGTAGACGCGGATGTGGTTTCCGCTGTTGCGTTGGGCGAACAGGCCGCGGTCGCCGTCGGCCGCGGCGGCGCTGCCCGGGCCGACCAGTTCGGCGATGTCGGGGTGCCGGTTCTCGACGTCGGAGAACCAGGCTTCCAGGAAGCTCACCCCGGTGTGCTCGGGGACGGCGGGGGACACGGCCGGGCGCACCCGGGAGAAGGCGCCGTCGGCACCGATGACCAGATCGGTCTCGACGGTCGTGCCGTCGGCGAAGTGCAGCTGCCGTGGCCCCTCGGCCGGCCCGCCGACCACGGTGAGCGCGCGGCCCCAGTGCACCGTTCCCGGCCGCAGGGAGTCGAGCAGCAGGGTGCGCAGCTGACCGCGGTCGATCTCCGGCTTGAAGAGTTCGTCGGGCGCCGGGACGTGGTGGGCGGTGATCGTGCCCGTCGGGTCCAGCTGGCGCATCTCCTGCCCCTCGGGGCGGGCCAGCCTGAAGAACTCGTCGAGCAGGCCGGCTTCCCGCAGGGCGATCTGGCCGTTGTCGGCGTGCAGGTCGAGGGTGCCGCCCTGGTCGCGCGCGTCGGGGCCGGGGTCGCGGTCGTAGACCGTCACCGCCATCCCGTGCTGCTGCAGGATGCGGGCGCAGGTCAGGCCGCCGGGGCCGGCACCGATGACGCTGATTCTGGCGCGGGCGGGTGCGGGGGAGTTCATGGGTGTTCCTCGCGATCGACGGGGTGTGCCGCTCGGGCACGGACATCCCCAGCAAAGCAGAGCGAGTTCAAAAGTGCAATGAGTCAACTTAGCGACAGGTACAACTTAGCCAACGATGTAACTTAGCTACGGATGCAACTATCGGATACGCTCACACCATGACCGTGCCCCCTGTCAGTCGCCGCGAACGCAAGAAGGCGGCCACCCGGCAAGCGATCGCCGACGCCGCACTGCGGCTCTTCCTGGAGCGCGGCTACGACCAGGTCAGCATCCGGGACATCGCCGACCAGGCCGACGTGTCGACGACCACGGTGTTCAAGCACTTCAGCAGCAAGGAAGCGCTGGTGTTCGACCAGGAGCAGGACCGCGAGTCGAACCTGGTCGCCTCGGTGCGGCAGCGAGCCGACGGCCAGAGCATCCTCGACGCTCTCCGACAGCACATCCTGGACAGCTGGCTGCCGATCGCGGCGCACCCGCAGGCGGCCGAGTTCACCAACCTGGTGGAGTCCACACCGGCGCTGCGCGCGTACGCCGAGCGCATGTGGACCCGGCACACCGACACCCTCAGCGCGGCCATCGCCGACGAGGTCGGCGTCGACCACGACGACCTCGCCTGCGTGACCCTTGCCCGGTTCGTGCTCGAAATCCCGGCACTCGCCCGCAACCGACCGGACCGCCGGGCCGCCGTCGAGGAGATCTTCGACATCCTCGCGCACGGCTGGGCACCACCGGGCGAGCACGCCGCGTCAGCGCGCGCCTAGCCCTGGTCGGCGGCCGGCCGCGGGCCGGTCGCCGACCAGGGCCGCGTGGTGCGCCGGGGCGCCGTTGCTCACGGGTAGCTGACCAGGTACCGGATTCCGGTCGTGGAGTTCGCCGGCCCGCCGGTGTTGTTGATGACGTTGCTGATCGTGCCCTGGCCGCCCAGGGACACCGTCACCAGGTCGTGGAACCGCACGCCCGGGGTGCTGGGCACCTCGAAGGCGCGCGCCGTGACGATCGCGGGGTTGACGTTGTTGAAGCAGTAGCTGCCCACACCCCACGCCTCGTGCGTGGTGACCGAGTCGGCCACCTTGTAGGCGGCGTAGCCCTGGGTCGAGCCGTTCATCCAGGCCGCCTGGTCGGGCGGGTCGTAGGGCAGCTCGTTCTGGAACATGTAGGTCCGCCCGCCGTTGCCGGTCCAGACCACGTTGTGCTGCTGGTAGTGCTCGGCGAACAGCCCGTAGGCGGTGACGTCGGCGCCGTTGACCAGCACGCCGGTGGCCGCGGTGTTGACCGTCCAGCCGACCCCGGTGCCGTGGTCGCCCCGCCACGCCCAGATGTGGTCGATGATGGTGTCGTCGCTGTGCACCACCAGGCTGGTGGTGGCCCTGCCGGCGCCGGCGCCGCCGACGCGGAAGAACACGTCGTGCAGCGAGGTGGGGTTGGCGGCGTGGTCGCGGGACGAGCCCGGCTCGCCCACCTCCACCAGCACCGGCGAGTTCACCGGGCCCGCGTCGACCAGCAGGCCGGCCAGCTTGACGCCGTCCACGTCCGCCACGGAGATGGCGGCCCTGCCGGTGTCGGGCACCAGGGTGGCCAGGCCCAGACCGAGCACGACGGTGTCCGCCCTGGTCACCCGGATGGTGTCGGTGAGGTGGTGGACGCCGGGGGTGAACAGCAGGTGGCGGCCCTGGGCGAGCGCGGTGTTGATGGTCGCCGCGCTGGTGCCCGGCTTGACCAGGAAGAACTGGCTGAGCGAGATCGACGAGCCGGCCGGCGTGCCAGCGGACCAGCTGGTGCCTCGGGCGTTCTGCCGCAGCGCCGGCACGAACACGTGGTAGGCGCCGGTCGGGTCGAGGTGGAGGAAGGGCTTCTCGCGAACCCGGGGCGCGGTGTCCACCACGGTGTGCGCGGGGTCGGGGAAGTGCTGTGGCGGCGCGCCGGCCGAGCCCACGAACACCATGTTCCACACCGAACCGGACCAGCCGCCGCCCAGCTCGCTGTTGCGGGTCAGGAACTGCTGCTGGGAGCCGGACTCGACCAGGCCGTCGATCCTGCTGTCGGCGATCAGCCCGCCGCTGGCCCAGCCGTCCGCGCCGTTCCACAGCTGCACCTGGCCGCGCAGGTGCATGCGGCGGTAGGGCGCGGCCTGGGACACCGCCCAGCGCTCGATCTGGCCGGCGGGCAGGGTCACCGACAGGTTCTCCGCGGACCGCCAGAAGTTCTGCGTGGCGTTGCCCTTGTTGTTGGGGTTGTCGCCCTGCTGCAACCAGTCCGCCTCCACCCGCACGTGCCCGTTGAGGTTGACCTCGTCCGGGAGCAGGCCGAGCCCGGCGACCTGGGTGTAGAAGCCGAGGTTGACGTCGGCGGTGTAGGAACCGGGCTGGAACAGCACCGCGTGGCGCTCGGTGCCGAACTGGTTGGTGTGCTGCTGGGCGGCGATGGCGTTGAGCCGGTTCTGGATGTCGGCCGGGGACGACGACGGCCCGAACACCGCGACGTTCGGGCCGAAGTCGGGGTTGCGGGGGTCGGTGGGCGGCAGTGGAGTGGACGCGTCGGACATGGTACGGACGGCCAGTTCCCACAGTGAGTACCCGTACCCGGTGGCCCGCGCGGTGCCGTGCACCCGGAGGTAGCGGCCGGTGCCGGTCACGTCGAGGGTCTGGGTGCCGCCGGTGCCGGCCACCGTGCTGTGGACGGTCCGCCAGTCGGTGGTGTCGTCCGAGAGCTGGAGCTGGAACGCCGTGCCGTAGGCGGCTTCCCAGACCAGGGAGACCTGGCAGACCTGGTGGGACGCGCCGAGGTCCACCTGCAACCACTGCGGGTCGCTGAACGCGCTCGACCACCGGGTGGCGGTGTTGCCGTCGACCGCCGCCGCGGCGGGCGTGCCGCCGTTCTCGGTGGAGGACGCGGTCGCCGGGCGGTTGAGCGCGACGTTGTCGCTGCCGCAGGTGGCCGCGGCGGCCGGCGCCGAGCTGACCGGGGTCGAGCTGATCGGGGCCGAGCTGACTGGGGCCGAGCTGATCGGGACCGCGGCGACGGGGACCGCGGCGATCGGGACGAGCAGGGGTGTCAGGCCGAGCAGGGCCGCTGCGGCGGCGAGCCTGGCACAACGCTGTGACCGGGCGGAACGGGGAGGAGAACTCATGGTCCTGCCTGACGGTGAGGGGCCAGCGTGCCCGAGACGACGGGGAACAGCTCGGTTCGGGGAAACGCCGACCGGACAAGGGATTCCGAGCGTGGGGCCGCGGCGCCGAACCGGCTGTGAGAGCGCTCTCCCAGAAGAGTAGGACCTGCGTCACAGTGAAGTCAACGGCGTGGCCGACCCGGAGTGGACCCTCGGCGCGGCCCGCCGACGCGTCGGTGGGTGCGACGTGGCCGAGAACCCCGGCGCGGCGCGGTTCAGGCGGAGCGCCTCGGCACCAGGGTGGGCTCGAAGATGACCGAGGTGGCGCGGCGGTCGGGCTCGTCGATGTGGGACAGCAGCAGTCGGGCCATCTCCGCGGCCATGTCCTCGACCGGTTGGCGCACGGTGGTCAGCTGCGGCCGGCAGGCCAGTGCGGCGCTGCTGTCGTCGAACCCGATCAGCGCCACGTCCTCGGGCACCCGGCGGCCGTGCTGGTGCAGCGCCAGCAGCGCGCCCTGGGCCATCAGGTCGTTGGCCGCGAACACCCCGTCCAGCCCCGGGTGTTCGGCCAGCAGCCGCTCCATGGCCGCCTCACCGCTGTCCTGGGTGAAGTTGCCCGCGGCCGCCGGCACGTAGGCGTGGCCGTGGCGGGCCATCGCCTCCCGGAAGCCGGTCAGCCGGTCCTGGCTGTTGGGCAGGTCCAGCGGACCGGTGATGGTGACCACCTGCTGGCGGCCCAGGCTCACGAGGTGGTCGGCGGCCAGCACGCCACCGGTGTGGTTGGCCAGGTCCACGTAGCTGATCGGCAGCGGCTCGGCCGGCCGGGCGAAGAGCACGGCCGGCAGCCGGGCGTCGACGAGCATGCCGGGCAGCGGGTCCTTGGCGTGCGTGGAGACCAGCAGCGCGCCGTCGGCGCTGCCCTGCCGCAGGAAGGCCAGCACCTCGGCGCGGGCCTCGTCGGTGTCGGCCAGCATCAGGACCGGGTGCACGCCGCGGGTGCGCAACAGCCCCACCACCCCCGCGGCCACCCGGCCGAAGAACGGGTCGGTGAAGACCTCGCCCCTGGGTTCCCCGGCACCGCAGACCACCAGGGCGATGGTGCCGGTGCGCCTGGTGACCAGGGACCGCGCCGCCCGGTTGGGGACGTACCCGGTGCTGGCGATCGCCTGGCGCACCAGCTCCTGGATCTTCTGGTCCACGTTGCGGGTCCCGTTGATCACCCGGGACACCGTGGCGCGGGAGACTCCCGCGGCCCGGGCCACGTCCTCCAACGTGGGCGCGCCCGGTGCCGACGGAAGTCCTCTGCTCATAGATCCTTTGTATCACAACGTGGGAGAGCGCTCTCCGAGGCTGGTCCACCGTACGCCAACCCGCCGGCAACCGCAGCGGACCAGGCGCCACGGGGTCGGTCCGCCCCGGCCGGAGCCGGCCACGGGCTCAGGCGACGTCGGCTCCGCTCGACGGCTGCCGGCGCGGGTCGGCGCCGCGTTCCAGCAGCGCGGCCACCGGCAGCGTCGCGGCACCCACCGCCACCGCGTCCGGCCCCAACCGGGCCAGCTCGATCGAGACCTGCCCGTAGGGGTGGTGCAGGGCGTGGGCGGCGGTGGCCTGCTCGATCCGCGGCAGCAGCTGGGCGCCGAGCGCCAGGCCGGCCCAGCCGCCCAGCACGATCCGCTGCGGGTTGAACAGGTTGACCAGGTTCGCGATGCCCGCGCCGAGGTAGCCCGCGGTCTCGTCCAGCACGCGGGTGGCCGCCGCCGACCGCTCCGCCGCCGCCACCAGGTGCTCCAGCTGGGCCCGCTCGTCCTCGCCGGGGACGGCCCGGCCGCCCCTGGCCCTGCGGTAGCGGTCGAGCACGCCCCCGGCCCCGACGTAGGCCTCCAGACACCCGCGCGAGCCGCACCGGCACGGCCGGCCGCCGTAGACGATCGTGGTGTGGCCCCACTCGCCCGCGCTGCTGGTGCTGCCCCGGTACACGTTGCCCTCGGTGACCACGGCCGCGCCGACGCCCGAGCCCAGCAGCGCGATCACCACGTGGCTGGCGCCCCGGCCGGCGCCGAACCACATCTCCGCCTGCCCCTGGGTCTTCGCCCCGTTCTCCAGGAACAGCGGCGGGGTGATCCCCTCGGCGCGGATCAGCTCCTCCAGTGGCACCCCGCCCCAGCCGATCGCCTGGGCGTGCACCACGGCGGTGCGGCCCTGCTCGACCGTTCCGGGCACGCCCACGCCGACGCCCAGCACCCCGCGCTCGGCAACGCCGGCCTGCTCGATCGCCGCGCGCACGCTGGCCGCCACGTGGGCGGCGACCTCGGTGGGGTCGGGGGTGCCGGCCGGCAGCGCGCGGTCCACTGTGGTCAGTCTGGTCAGGGCCAGGTCGAACAGTTCCGTCCTGATCCCGGTCTCGCCGACGTCGACGCCGACCACGTGGGCGTGCTGCGGGTTGACCCGCAGCAGCACCCGGGGCCGGCCGCCGTCGGAGTCGACCAGGCCGGCCTCCACCACCAGCCCGTCCTCGGCGAGTTCGCCGGTGACGTTGCTGACCGTCGCGGCGCTGAGCCCGGTCAGCCTGCTCAGGTCGTGCCGGCTGAGCGGGCCGTCGAAGAACAGCGTGGACAGCAGCGTGGACCGGTTGTGACGACGCACGTCGCGAACGGTGGTGCGCTTGGCGGGCATGGTTCTCAAGTCTCCTCGACATGATCGGGCCGACCTGCCCGAAGAAAGTGTGGGGCTTAGTTTAAGACTTAAAACAAGGTCGGGTTTGTGACCTTCCCGTGATTGACGTGACCTCGCTCACTGGGTTGACTCTGCGTGCACCGGGAGACGTCGACCTTCTCCGCCGCGACGGCACGCGCGGCCCGCTCACCCCACTGCTCGGTTTCCCGATCGCGACAAGGAGGATCCATGCGACTTGGACGACCAGTGACGCTCGTCGTTGCGGCGGCCGTGGCGTTGACCGGACTGGCCGCCTGCGGCTCGGGCGGCGCGCGGCAGCAGAACACCGCCGGCGTGCTGACCGTCGGCATGCCCAACGGTCCGCAGACGGAGAACAACAACCCGTTCCTCACCTCATCGGCGGCCTCCTCGCTGGGCTACCGGCGGCTGATCTACGAGCCGCTGGCGATGGTCAACGACGTCAAGGTGACCGAGCCGTTCAAGCCGTGGCTGGCCAGCGCGTGGGAGTGGTCGGACAACTACCGCACCCTGGTGCTGACCATCCGGGACAACGTGACCTTCTCGGACGGAAAGCCGCTGACGGCCGAGGACGTCGCGTTCACCTTCCAGTTGCTCAGGGACCACCCCAGCCTGAACATCGACGCCGTCCCCTACCGCGACATCGCCGCGTCCGGCAACCAGGTCACCCTCGGCTTCGCCGAGTCGCAGTTCGTCCGGCAGAAGAAGATCTTCGAGCAGTTCGTCGTGCCCAAGCACATCTGGTCGGCCATTCCCGACCCCACCACGGACACGGTGAAGAACCCGATCGGCAGCGGGCCCTACGTGCTCAAGTCCTTCACCCCGCAGGCCGCCACCGTGGTCCTGCGCGACCGCTACTGGCAGGACCTGCCGCAGGTCAAGGAGGTCCGCTACACCTCGTACAGCGACAACAACGCGCAGACCACGGCACTGGCCACCGGCGCGTGCGAGTGGAGCTTCACCTTCATCCCGAACTACCAGGCGGTCTACACCAGCAAGGACCCCGAGCACTTCAAGCTGTGGTTCCCGCCCGTGCTGGGCATCCACGGCCTGTGGTTCAACACCCAGCGCGCGCCGTTCGACAACCCGGTGCTGCGCCGCGCGGTGAACCTGGTGGTCAACCGGGACGACATCTTCAACCAGGGTGAGGCCGGCTACTTCTACCCGAAGGTGGACAACATCACCGGCATTCCCACGCCCGCCGGAGACTCGTTCATCGCCCCGGAGTACCAGGACAGGACGGTCACCGTCGACGTCGAGGGCGCCAGGAAGCTGCTCACCGACTCGGGTTTCACCTTCAGCGGCGACACCCTCAACGACCCCACCGGCCAGCCGGTGACCCTCACCATGACCGTGCCCTCCGGCTGGTCGGACTACGTGACCGACCTGGAGATCATCAAGGACAACCTGGCGGCCATCGGCATCACCGCCACGGTGGACAAGACCAACCAGGACACCTGGACCAAGGCGCTGGACACCGGTGACTTCCAGGCCGCGCTGCACTGGAGCGAGAACGGCACCACGCCCTACGACATCTACCGCAGCATCATGGACGGCGCCCTGGTCAAGCCGATCGGCACCGGCGGGGTCAACGGCAACTACGGCCGGTTCGACAACCCCGAGGCCACCCAGGCGCTGGCCGACTACGCCAACGCGGCCGACGACACCGCCCGCGCCGCGGCCATGCACGCGCTGCAGCGCATCCACGTCGAGCAGATGCCGGTGGTGATCACCTCGGCGGCCAACGCGGGCGGCGAGTACAGCACCAAGAACTGGACCGGCTGGCCCGACGAGCAGAACCCGTACGCACCCGTCCAGACGACCTGGGAGAACGCCCTGGACGTCGTGATGCACCTGCGGCCAGCCGCGTGAGCGCCGGGTCCGCCCGGCCGGCCGCACCAGCACCCGAGGTGGTGCTCGCGGCCGACGGCCTGACCAAGCACTTCCCGGTCCGCGCGCGCGGGCGGGCACTGCTGTCGCGCACCCGGCCGAGCCTGCGGGCGGTCGACGACGTCAGCCTGACCCTGCGCCGCGGTCAGGTCACCGCGCTGGTGGGCGAGTCCGGCTCGGGCAAGTCCACCGTGGCCCGGCTGCTGGCCCAGCTGCACCAGCAGACCGCCGGAAGCATCCGGCTGCACGGCGAGCCGGTGTCGGCCAGGGGCGGGCGGCGGTTCCGCGCCTACAGCCGCCGGGTCCAGCTGATCTTCCAGGACCCGTTCGCGTCGCTGAACCCGGTGCACACCGTGCGCTACCACCTGACCCGGGCGCTGAAAATCCACGGCAGGGCCGGCGAGTCCAGAAAGGACCTGGAGGACGCGCTCGCCGACCTGCTGACCCGGGTGCGGCTCACCCCGCCCGAGCGCTACCTCGACAAGTTCCCGCACGAACTCTCCGGCGGCCAGCGGCAGCGGGTGGCCATCGCCAGGGCGCTGGGCGCCGACCCGGAGGTGCTGCTCGCCGACGAGCCGGTGTCCATGTTGGACGTCTCCATCCGGCTCGGCGTGCTCAACCTGTTGCGGGACCTGAAGGAGCGCCTGCACCTGGCCATCCTCTACATCACCCACGACATCGCCTCGGCCAGGTACTTCGCCGACGACACCGTGGTGATGTACGCGGGGCAGGTGGTCGAGGGCGGGGACAGCGAGACGGTGACCCAGCGGCCGGCGCACCCCTACACCCAGCTGCTGATCGACTCCGCGCCCGACCCGGACCGGCTGGCCGGCGCGGATTCCGGCACCCGCGAGGCGGGCACCGGCGAGCCGCCGAGCCTGATCACCCCGCCACCGGGCTGCCGGTTCCACCCCCGGTGCCCGCACGCGATGGCGCGCTGCCGCACCGAAGCGCCACCCCCGTTGGCGATCGGCGACAGCCCGGGGCACTTCGCCGCGTGCTGGCTCTACGACGAGGCGAGGCAGCCGTGAGCTACCTGCTCAAGCGGATCGCCTTCTACCTGTTCACCGCGTGGGCGGCGATCACCATCAACTTCTTCGTGCCCAGGCTGATCCCGGGTGACCCGGTGCAGGCGCTGATCACCAAGGCGCGCGGCCAGCTGACCGCCGAGGCGGTCCAGTCACTGTACGTCCTGTTCGGACTGGACAGCGAGGCGAGCCTGCTCGACCAGTACGTGCGCTACCTGGGCCAGCTGCTGCGCGGCGACCTCGGGCTGTCGTTCACGTTCTTCCCCAGCCCGGTCGCCGAGGTGATCGGGGACAGTCTGCCGTGGACACTCGGCCTGGTCGGGATCACCACGGTCGTCGGTTTCCTGATCGGCACCGGTCTGGGCACGGTGGCCGGTTGGCGCCGGGGCTCGTGGGTGGACCTGGTCATCCCGGTGACCACGTTCCTGTCGTCGATCCCGTACTTCTGGCTCGGCCTGATCGCGATCACCCTGCTCACCGGACCGGGCAGCTTCTTCCCCGCGTCCGGCGCCCACGACACCGGCCTGGTCCCGTCCTGGGACTGGGAGTTCGTCGGCAGCGTCCTGCAACACGGGCTGCTGCCCGCCGCCACCATCCTGATCTCGTGCATGAGCGGCTGGATTCTGAGCATGCGCAACATGATGGTCACCGTCGCGGCCGAGGACTACGTGACGGTCGCGCACGCCAAGGGGCTCAGCGAGCGGCGCGTGATGGTCAGCTACGCGGCGCGCAACGCGCTGCTGCCCAACGTGTCCGGGCTCGCGCTCTCGCTCGGCTTCATCGTGGGCGGCACCCTGCTGGTCGAGATCGTCTTCTCCTACCCCGGCCTGGGACTCCAGCTGTTCCAGGCGGTCGGCGCCAAGGACTACCCGCTGATGCAGGGCATCTTCCTGATCATCACGCTGTCCGTGCTGCTGGCCAACTTCCTGGCCGACGTGGCCTACCTGGTACTCGACCCACGCACCCGGCGGGAGGGCTGACCCGTGGCCGTACCCACCACCGAACTGGCCGCGACCGCGCCGCAACCCGCGCCCGTCAGCCCGGGCCGGCGCAGGCGATTGCGGTTCGCGGCCAACCCCAAGGCCGCCACCGGCCTGGTCATCCTGGGCGGCTTCGTGCTGCTGGCGATCATCGGCCCCTGGATCGCGCCCCACGACCCGTCGTTGCGCGGCACCGACCTGTTGCAGCCGCCGTCAGCCGCCCACTGGTTCGGCACCACCCACCTCGGCCAGGACATCTTCAGCCAGGTGCTGGCCGGCACCCGCAGCGTGGTCGTGGTCGGCTTCGTCGCCGGGATCGTCTCCACCGCACTGTCCATTCTGGTCGGTGTCACCTCCGGTTACCTGTCCGGTGCCGGCGGGGAGAGCCTGTCCGCGCTGTCCAACGTGTTCCTGGTGATCCCGGCGCTGCCGCTGATCGTCATCATCGCCTCGGCACTGCCCGGCACCGACAACCTGACCATCGCGCTGGTGATCGGGCTGACCTCGTGGGCGTGGGGGGCGCGGGTGCTGCGCGCGCAGACCCTGTCGCTGCGGCGCCGCGACTACGTGCAGGCGGCCAGGGCGACCGGCGAGTCCACCTGGCGGATCATCCTGTTCGAGATCATGCCCAACCTGGCCGCGGTCATCGCGTCCGGCTTCATCAGCACGGTGATCTTCGCGGTCACCTCGGAGATCACCCTGGCGTTCATCGGTGTCGGCGACACCAGCACCTGGAACTGGGGCACCATCCTGTTCTGGGCGCAGAGCCAGCAGGCACTGGCCCAGGGCGCCTGGTGGTGGTTCGTGCCGGCCGGCCTGGCGATCGCGCTGCTGGGCACGGCACTGTCCCTGGTCAACTTCGGCATCGACGAACTGGTCAGCCCACGGCTGCGGGGCAACGGCGGCACCACGGCCAGAACCGAGGACGGCCACCGGGTCCGGATGCGCGTCGGCTTCACCCCGGTGCTCGGGTCCGGGCGAAAGGACGACCCCGCGAGACGACAGCGGGGGAGCACCGCGGCGAGCGTCAGCGAGCGAGGAGCGGACCACGCGCGGAGTCGAGCAAGTCGACCCGCGGTGCGCGACGACGCCGTGCTGGAGATCCGCGGCCTCGACGTGGACTACGGCCTCGGCGACGCGGCCGTGCACGCCGTGCGCGACGTGCACCTGACCCTGCGCCGCGGCGAGGTGCTCGGCCTGGCCGGCGAGAGCGGCAGCGGCAAGTCCACATTGGCCTACGGCCTGACCCGGCTGCTGCCGCCGCCCGGGGTGGTCGCCGGGGGAGAGGTGCTGTACCACCCGGAGCGCGGCGAGCCCGTGGACGTCCTGCGGATGTCACCCGCGCAGCTGCGCCGGTTCCGCTGGGCCGAGACCGCGATCGTGTTCCAGGGCGCGATGAACTCGCTCAACCCGGTGCACAAGGTCTCCACCCAGCTGATGGACGTGATCAAGGCGCACGACCCGACCAGCAGCCGGGCCGACCGGCGCGACCGGGCCAGGGAACTGCTCGCCCTGGTCGGCATCGCCGAGGACCGGCTGGACAGCTACCCGCACCAGCTCTCCGGCGGCATGCGGCAGCGGGTGATGATCGGCATGGCACTGGCGCTGCAACCCCGGGTCGTCATCATGGACGAGCCGACCACCGCGCTGGACGTGGTGATCCAGCGGCAGATCCTGCGCCAGCTCACCGAACTGCGCGAGCGCCTGGGCTTCTCGGTGCTGTTCATCACCCACGACCTGTCCCTGCTGGTGGAGTTCTCCGACCGGATCGCGGTCATGTACGGCGGGCGCATCGTGGAGCAGGCCGCCTCGGCCGACCTCTACCGCCGGGCGCTGCACCCCTACAGCGACGGGCTGCTGCACTCCTTCCCCGCGCTGCGGGGTCCCCGCCGGGAGCTGACCGGGATTCCCGGCTCACCACCGGATTTGCGCGCCATGCCCACCGGCTGCGCGTTCCACCCGCGCTGCCCGCGCGCGTTCGAGCCGTGCGCGCAGCGGGTTCCGGTGCTCGGCATGCCGCGTGCGCGGCAGGGCGAGGACCGCGCCGGGGACGACCGCGCTGGGAACGATCGCGCTGGGGGAGACCACGCCGTGGCCTGCTGGCTGCATCCCGTCCAGGACACCAGGTTCTGATCCGCAGAGGAGACACATGGACACCAGTGCGCCGACCGTCGGGACCGACACCGGGACCGACACCGAGGCGGAGCTGATCGCCACCCTGCCGCCGACCTTCGACTGGGGCGTGGCCACCTCGGCGTACCAGATCGAGGGGGCGGTGACCGAGGACGGTCGCGGACCGTCCATCTGGGACACCTACTGCCGCCTTCCCGGCGCGGTCGACGGCGGTGACACCGGCGACGTGGCCTGCGACCACTACCACCGGATGCCCGAGGACGTCGCGCTGATGCGCCAGCTCGGCGTGAACGCCTACCGGTTCTCGGTCGCCTGGCCCCGGGTGCAGCCCGGCGGGCGGGGACCGGCCAACCCGGCGGGACTGGCCTTCTACGACCGGCTGGTGGACGAGTTGCTGGCCAACGGCATCGACCCGTGGCTCACCCTCTACCACTGGGACCTGCCGCAGGAGTTGGAGGACGCCGGCGGCTGGCCGGTGCGGGACACCGCGCACCGGTTCGCCGACTACGCCATGCTGGTCTTCGACGCGCTGCGGGACCGGGTGCGCCACTGGACCACCCTCAACGAGCCGTGGTGCTCGGCCATGCTCGGCTACCACGAGGGCCGGCAGGCGCCTGGCCGGCAGGACTTCCCCGCGAGCATCGCGGCAGTGCACCACCTGCTGCTCGGGCACGGCCTGGCCACCCAGCGCATGCGGGCCGCGGCGGACGGGCCGGCCGAGTTCGCCATCACGCTGAACATGAGCCAGCTGACCCCGGCCACCGACAGCGAGGCCGACCGGGCGGCCACCCGGCGCGCCGACGGGCTCGGCGTGCGGATCTACCTGGATCCGCTGGTGCGCGGCCACTACCCGGCCGACGTGGTCGAGGATCTGGCCCTGGCCGGGGTGCGCATCCCGGTGCGCGACGGCGACCTCGACGTCATCGCCACGCCCATCGACCTGCTCGGCGTCAACTACTACTTCAGCTCGCGCTGCTCCGGTGTGGACGATCAGGGCCGCAGCACCGGCCCGGACGGCCGCCCGGTGCACCGGGACGTGCGCCTCGGCCGGCCGGTGACGGCGATGGACTGGGAGATCGTCCCGGATGGACTGACCGACCTGCTGATCCGGCTCAGCCATGACTACCCGGGCCTGCCCCTGGTGATCACCGAGAACGGGGCGGCCTTCCGCGACGAGCCCGACGAGACCGGCTTCGTGCGGGACGGCGACCGGGTGGCCTACCTGGCCGCCCACCTCGCCGCCGTGGCCAGGGCCCGGCTGGCCGGCGCGGACGTGCGCGGTTACTTCGCCTGGTCGCTGCTGGACAACTTCGAGTGGTCCTACGGCTACGACAAGCGGTTCGGCCTGGTGCGGGTGGACTACGACACCCAGCGGCGGGTGCCCAAGCAGAGCGCCCTGTGGTACCGGGACACCATCAACCGGGTGCGCCAGGGCGCGTGACGCGCGGCCACCAGCCCCACACCGAGACGCCCGGCCGGGACCACCTGGCCGGGCGTTTTCCGTGATTTTCCTTGCGGGGGCTGGGCGGGCTGCTCCGAATGGTCGGTCTGGCGGGCCTGCATCCGGCGTTCGCTCAGCTCATCGCCGCGGACAAGGACCTTGACACGGAACGCCCGCGTCCCTACCTTGCGAGGAAACCGGTTTCCTGATTCGTCCGCCTGGGCGCCGACCGCGCCACCGGCGGGCGGACCGCGCGGTCCCGACCCCGACCAGCACCACGGGCTGAGCACGTTCCCTTCCCTGATCGAGGTGCACCAGTGCCAAAGCCGACACTCCGGGCCGCGTTCGCGGTCCCCGCCCTCGCCACCGCCCTCGCCGCCGCGCTCGCGGTCGCACCAGCCCTGCCGGCCAGCGCGGCCGGACACACGCTGGTGGTCAACGCCGGCGCGCCGTTCCGGCCGGTCACCCACGTCGCCTCCGGCGGCCTGTACGCGCTCGCCGAGAACAACCGACCCGCCGACACCACGCTGCTGCCCCTCCGGATGCACACCCTCACCCAGCCGCCGCCGGGCGTGGGGCAGCGGCCCAACGGGCAGCCGCCCGGCGGGGACGCGCTGCTGGTCGCGCCGCAGGCCGACCGGGTGGGCGCCGCCCAGGTGATCCGCATGCCCGACATCTACCCCGACTTCCCCTACAAGTGGGTCAGCTGGGACGACTGGCTGTCCAAAGTAGACAGGATGGTGTCGGCCAGGCTGGCGGCCACCTCGGTCAGCAATGTCGTGGCCTGGGAGATCTGGAACGAACCGGACTGGACCTGGAACACCGCCGCGGCCGGCGACTTCAACGCGGGATGGGTGCGCACCGTGCAGCGCATCCGCACGCGCGACACCGTCACACCCGTCGCCGGCCCCGGCTACGCGAGCTGGGACGCCAACCGGATGAGGGCCTTCCTCACCACCGCCCGCGCCAGCAACGCGCTGCCCGACATCGTGGTGTGGCACGAGCTGGGCCACAGCAGCGCGTCGATCGCGAGCCACGTCGCGGCCTACCGGTCGATCGAGGCGTCCCTGGGCATCAGCCCGCGCCGCGTCTTCATCAACGAGTACGCCGCCACCGACGAGGTCGACGTGCCCGGCCGGGTCACCAACTACCTCGCCAAGCTGGAACGCGCCGGGGTGTGGGCCGCCGACCGGGCCTTCTGGTACGAGTACGGCACGGTCAACGGCCTGGTCACCAACAACACCCAGCCGACCGGTTCGTGGTGGCTGTACAAGTGGTACGGCGACATGGCCGGCTCGATGGTGACCACCACCCCGCCCGCGCAGACCGGCCTCGACGGGTTCGCCTCCTACGACAGCACCCGGCGCCGGGTGGACGTGGTCTTCGGGGACGAAGCGGGCGGCAACGCGGTGCGGATCACCGGGCTGGGCGCGCTCGGCGGCACCGTGCGGGTGACCCTCGAAGCCACGCCGGCCTCCGGCCGGTTCACCGCGGTGACCGCGCCGACGACCATCGCCACCAGCACCCACACCGTCACCAACGGCGAGATCACCGTCCCGGTGGCGAACATGACCGCGACCAGCGCCTACCACCTGGTGGTCGAGCCGACCAGCGGTGTTCCCGCCTACCAGCAGCGCTACGAGGCGGAGAACGCCTCGGTGTTCCGCGCCGAACGGCTCAGCGCCGCCAGCGCGTCCAACGGCGGTTACGTGGGCCGCATCGACAACACCGGCGACCCGCGCAGCCAGAGCTACGTCGACTTCGTCGTCGCCGTGCCCCAGGCCCGCGCCTACACCATGACCATCGGCTACGCCAACGGCACCGGCGTGACCGCCACGCAGGGCCTGGCCTACAACGGCGGCGCCTGGTCCACGGTGAGCTACCCGCCGACCGGCTCGTGGGGCCAGTTCGGCGCCACGGTGACCACCACGGTCACCCTGAAGGCGGGGTACAACACCATCCGGCTGGCCAAGGGCGCGCCGTACTTCAGCGGCGGCACCGGGTACGCCGAACTGGACTACCTCCAGCTGACCTGACCGCTCAGCCGACGGGCAGTGCGCGGGGCGCCTCGCCGAGCGTCCCGCGCGGCCGTGTCGTGGACGTGGTCAGCGCCGGTAGACGCCGAACTCGTAGAGCGAGTACCCGTAGCCGGTGGCGCGCTGCGTCCCGTACATCCGCACGTACCGGCCCGAGCCGCTGACGTCGATGTCGTCCGCGCCGCCGTCACCGGAGGTGGTGGTGTACAGCGTTCGCCAGGTGGTGGCGTCGTCGGAGATCTGGATCTGGTACGCCCTGGCGTGGGCTGCCTCCCAGACCAGCTGGACGTGGTCCACTGTGGACACCTGACCCAGGTCCACCTGGATCCACTGTGGATCGCTCCAGTCGCTGGCCCAGCGGGTGGCGGTGTTCCCGTCGGTGGCCCGCTCGGGTGGGAACGGGGCGCCGTCACCGCCGGTCTGGTGTGACGACGCCGTGGCCGGCCGCCCCAGGGCGAGGTTGGTGCCGCCCACCGGCGGCGCCACCACCCGGACGGACCTGGCCTCGATCCCGACGTTGCCGTGTCCGTCCCGCGCGTAGACGTAGACCTTCCACACGCCCAGCCGCTGCGGCGCGGTGACGGTCAGCCGGCCGCCGCTGCCGGTGAACGACGCCGGCTGGAGCGCGGAGCTGTTGTCGAGGTACTTGCTGTTGAACTTGACCTGGTAGCCGATGGCGTCGCCGTCCGGGTCGCTGGCGTTGACGTCGATGGTGAACTGCCCGCCCGCGGGCACGTCGGTGGTGCGGCTCAACGACACGCCGGAGATCACCGGCGGGGTGTTGGCCGGGGCCTGTCCGCCGAAGGCGCGGCTGACGGAGTAGTAGGACAGCCGCCGCAGCCCACCGGGAACCAGGTTGAACCACACACCGCCGAAGTCGTCCTCCAGTCCGTAGTGGAACAACGTCCCGCCGAGCGCCACGCCGGTGTGCCGGGTGATGCAGTTCCACGCGGTGGTGTAGCCGTCCCGCTTCTGCGTGTCGGTGGGTTCGGCGGGCACGCCGTTGGCGTCGTCGGGCACCTCCCACTCGCCGGCCGGCCCGGCCTCGGTGAGGATGTAGGGCTTGGTGTAGCCGCCGTTGACCCAGTCCCGCTGCACGTCGCACCCGGCGCCGTAGGAGTTCACCGCGTACAGGTCCAGCTCCGGCGCGTGGGTCTTCAGGTACGCCCACGCGCCGGTCCACGCGTCGGTGGAGGTGACCGGGTGGTTCGGGTCGGCCGCGTGGATGCGGCCGGCGACCTCGTTGACGTACTGGGCGTAGGCGACGCGCTGCCGTTCCAGTTCCGCGCCGGAGAAGCAGTTCTGCATGCCCAGGATCGACTCGTTGCCGACGTTCCACAGCAGCACGCCCGGGTGGTTCTTGTAGGTGTTGACCCAGCCGACGATGGTGTCGAGCATGCTCGTCCGGTACGCGGTGTCGGTGACGTAGTTGACGCAGCCGCCGCTGCCCGGTCCGCCGCCCGGTTGCAGCCAGAACCCGTTGATCACCCGGATGCCCTGGGCGGCCGCCGCGTCGAGCAGCGGCTTGGTGGCCGCGTCCGTGCCCCAGGTGCGCACCGTGTTGACGCCCATCGCGCGCAGGTCGGGCAGGTAGCGCGCGGCGTCCGCGAGCGGCGGCCCCCAGGTGAGTCCCTTGACCTGGTAGGGCGATCCGTTCACGGTCAGCCGCCAGTTGCCCTGGGAGCCGGTCACCCGCACCACGTCCGCGGCGGCCGGTGCGGGGAGAGCGGGACCGGCGGCGTGGGCGGCCGGCGCGGCTGGTGCTGCTGATGCGGCTGATGCGGCTGATGCGGCCGGCGTGGTCAGCGTGCCGCCGGCCAGTGCGAGCGCGGCCGTGAGCAGCGTGGTCATCGAGCGGGTTCGCGACCACCGCCAGTGCGGCGGAACCGGTGGGCGAGCGGGCATGGCGTCTCCTGGCTCCTGGTCGGTGACGGCGCGGCGGGGCGCCGGACCCGAGCAGGAGCGGCCGGCGCTGGCACGCGGTGTCGTCAGGCTGGTGGCCGACCCGGTGTGGCCGGACCTGGATGCGGAGAGCGCTCTCCCAATGCGAGTGTCGCGGGTGCGGTCCGGCCCTGTCAAGATCTCACCGTCCCCGGTGATCCCGCTGCCGTCACGGGAAGTTCATCCGGTCTTGACATGGCCGTCAGCCGGCGACCAGCCTGGAGAGAGCGCTCTCTCGGTTTCCGCCCCTCCGCATCCCGAATCCCGCATCCGCAGGAGAAACCGTGTCCGGAAAACGCTTGCTGCTCGCTGCCGCGCTGGCCGCCGGCCTGGTGGCGTCCCCACTCCCGATGGCCAACCAGGTGGCCGCCGCCGATTCCCTGGTCACCCACCACGAGTTCCAGGCCAACTGCTCGGTGACCACGCACCGGCCGGACGACCCCATCGTCTACCCGGGACTGTCCGGCGCCTCGCACATGCACACCTTCCTCGGCAACACCACGACGAACGCCACCAGCACGCTCGGCTCGCTGCTCGCCGGCGGCACCAGTTGCAAGGTGCCGGACGACCGGTCGGCCTACTGGTTCCCGACCATGTACAACGGGAACACGATGATCGTCCCCAGTGGACCGCAAGTCGTCTACTACAAGTCCGGGGTGCTGGACTACACCACGGTGAAGCCGTTCCCGCAGGGGCTGCGGTTCGTGGTGGGCAGCCCCACCGCGACCAAGGACGAGTTCCAGCACGCCCCGGGCGCGGTCGAGGGCTTCGAGTGCGGGGACAGCTTCCACAACTGGGACTTCCCCACGTCGCTGTGCCCGGCCGGCACCCAGGTGAACATCCGCTACCAGGCGCCGAGCTGCTGGGACGGAATCCACCTGGACAGCCCCGACCACCAGAGCCACCTGGCCTACCCGGTCAACCTGGTCTGCCCGGCCAGCCACCCGGTTCCGGTGCCGATGCTGGAGTTCAAGATCGCCTTCCCGGTGGACGGGGACCTGTCCCAGGTCCGGCTGTCCAGCGGGCGCGGCTACTCCTGGCACTACGACTTCTTCAACGCCTGGGACCCGCCCACGCTGGCGGCCCTGGTGAAGCACTGCATCAACGGCGGCCTCCAGTGCGACGCCCGCGGCTTCGACCAGTACAAGCCCGACCGGGGCGCGGCACTGGACGAGCACTACCGGCTGCCCCGCGCATGACCACCCGCTCCCACCCGCGCCATCCCGGGACCCGGTGGTCACCCGGGATGGCGCGGCCAACGCACCGGAAAACCGTTGGCGCGCAACGCTGCGCGCTGGTCGGCGCGGTGCTGGCGGTGCTGCTGCTCACCGGGTGCGCCACCCCGGCAGCCGCCCCGCCACCGACCCCGCGGCCAGCCGAGCCGCCGCCGGCCGCCACGACCTCGGTCGCGTCGGGGCCCAACGCCACGGACACCGCCTGGGTGCAGCTGATGATCCCGATGACCGAACAGGTGCTGGCCCTGCTGGACCTGACGCCCGACCACGGCGCGGACCAGGAACTGCGGGAACTGGCCACGCGAGCGCGCACCGACCACCAGGCCACGCTCGACCAGTTGCGCCAGCTGCGGGACCGCGCCGGCCTGCCCACCACCAACGTGCACGCCGGGCACCGGATGCCGGGCATGCTCACCACCGACGACCTGGCGGTGCTCCAACAGACCCGGGGCGAGGACTTCGACCGGCGGTTCGTGGCCGCGCTGCGCGCGCACCTGGACCAGGCGATCACCCTCGCCCAGGGCGAGCAGCGGTCCGGCGCGGACCAGGACACCCAACGGCTCGCGGCGACCGTGACCGAGGCCAGCACCGACCAGCGGGCCCGCCTGGACCAGCTGACCGGGTCCTGAGTGGACGGCCGGCTCCGGCCGCCGGCAGCGGCTCGTCACGCCGTTCCCACCAGCCAACCCCGGCGCGATCCACGGTGACCGCTGGACGTGGCGGCCGCGTCGGGCTAACCGGTGTGGGTGGTCGCGGCGCGCTGGAGCCGGTGCTGGCCGTAGGGAACGGCGTGCAGGAGGGTGACGTGCACGGTGCTGCCGTTGGGCACCTGGTAGGAGCGCCGGTCGCCGGGGCGCGCCCCGATCAGGGCCATGCCCAGGGGCGAGGTCGGTGAGTAGACCTCGATGAGGTCGTCGCGGTCACCGTCGGCGGTGGAGTGTTCGGCGGCCCGCAGGCCGAGCAGGAAGGTCTCCTCGTCGGCGGTGTCGTCGTAGCGGATGGTGAGCACCATGCCGGGCTCGGCGACCCCGTCATTGGGCGGGTCCTGCCCGACGACGGCGCTGGCCAGGATCTGCTGGATCTCGCGGACGCGTGCGGCGCGCGCCTGGCCGTTGTCGACGGCGCCGTCGGCACCGCTGTGGGGCGGGTCCTCTGGTGTGGACGGTGCGAGCAGCGACGCGAGTTCGGCGCGCAGCCGCTCGTGCGCCTCGGGCGTCAGCCAGACGCGGTTGGTGCTGGTCATGATGTCGTGTCTCCGTCTGAAGAGTTCTGCGTTCGAGGTGTGGTGCCGTCAGGGCGACGAGGTGCCAGGGCCGCCCTGACGGCACCTGGTTCGTGGGAGCCGTGTGGGCAACAGCTCGCACGAACCCGGGAGATGGCCTGGGAGAGCGGGCACACCGCGCAGCGGCGCGGTGTGCCGCCGGCCGGTGGTGGCGGGTGCTCAGGGAGCGGATCGGGGCGCCGAACGCCTGAGCAGGTGGTCCATGTCCTTGGCGTAGCCCGTTGCGACGCGCAGCAGGATGTCGCGTTCCACCCGCAGCAGGTTGTTCTCCGTGCGCAGCCACGCGAGTTCGGCGCGCTCGTCGTCGGTGAGCGCCGCCGCCGGCACCACGTCCCCGCCGTTGGCGGACGTGGCGGCGGCCGGCGAGTCGGCCCGCGGGGTGGATTCCGGGGTGGATTCCGGGGTGGCCCCGGGAGCGGGCCGTGCGTCGTCGTCCGTGGCTGGCTCGATCGTCATGGCGGGTAGCGGCTTTCCTTGGTCGCGGTGCGCGGCGCAGGGGAGGGGGCTGGCGCGCGTCGGTTCACCGGAGGGGGTCGAGTTCGCGCAGGGCGGGGGGTTGCTTGCCGGTGGTGATCTGCTCGGCGAGCAGGCGGCCGGTGACGGGGCCGTGGGCGAGCCCCCACATGCCGTGTCCGCCCGCGACGTAGATGTTGGGCGCGCGCACCGCCCCGACCAGGGGACGACCATCGGGGGTGACGGGGCGCGGCCCGACCCAGACGTCCCTGCGTTCCGCCCACCGCACGCCCGCGAGGAAGGGGCGGGCGGAGTTGATGATGGCGGTGAGCCGGGCTGGGACGCCCGGGGCGTCGGGATCGCGGAACTCCAGGGTGCCCGCCACGCGCAGCCCGTCCCGGTAGGGGGTGCAGGCGACGCGGATGTTGGGCAGGTAGATCGGCCCGGGTACGGGCTTGTCGACGGGCACGGTGAACGAGTAGCCGCGGCCGGCGCGCACCGGCACCCGGACGCCCCACTTGCGGGCCAGGTCGGACAGCCACGCGCCGGTGGCCACCACGGCGACGTCGGCCCGCAGCGCCTTGCCGGCGGCGCGCTGCACGGTGACGCCGTGGGTGTCGGCGTGGATGTCGACGACGTCGAGGGTGTGGATGGTGGCGCCGCGGGCGACGACCGCGCGGCCCAGCGCCTGCACGAAACCGCCCGGGTCGACGTAGCGCTGCCCGTCGATGCGCACCCCGGTGGTGAGCGCGGGGGACGCCAGCGGGACCAGTTCGCGCAGCTCGTCACCGGTCAGCTCGGTGTGCTGCACGACCTGCCCGTTGTCGGCGAGCCTGCGCAGCTCGCGGAGGAGGCGCTGCGCCTGGCGCGGGGACGCGAACCCGGCGGTGATGGGCGCCTCGATGGTCGTGGCGGCCACACCGCCCCTGGTGAGCGCGTCGAACGCCTCGACGCACTCGTCGTTGAGCGGCAGGTTCGCCCGCACGGCACGACTCCAGCTCGTCCACCGGCAGTTGGCGGCGAACCGGGTCAGGAACGACCACAGCCGCGGGTCGACCGACGCGGGGACGTGCAGGGGGGCGGCCGGGTTGAGCAGCGACCGCAGGCCGTAGCGCAGCACGGCGGGCTCGTTGAGCGGGATCGTCAGGCCGGGCGCGATCCAGCCGGCATTGCCCCACGAGGCGCCGGCGGCCACTCCGGTGCGGTCGACCACCGTCACCGAGACGCCTCGCTCCTGCAGGAACCACGCGGTCGACAACCCGACGACACCCGCGCCGACCACGACAGCGGACCGCGGCCCGCCACCGAGGCGCTCGACGTCGGCCATGCCTCACCTCCCACGTTCGTCCTGGACTCGAATCCCAGGATGACGCGAACACCACCACCCGCTGTTGTCGGATCTCGACAAACAGGGCGTGCCATGATGTCGGATCTCGACAACGTGGATCGTTGGGGCTGGCGGATCGGATTCCTCACCGGGGGAGTGGGCATGGTCAGGTTGGACCGGCTGGTCAACGTGCTCGGCGGGTACGGGCTGCGGCTGCTGCGGTGCCCGGTGCCGCGCTCGACCGAACTGCGCAGCGTGGTGCTGCACGAGCAGACCGCCGGGCGCACCGTGGTCGGTGACGTGCTGCTCGCCATCGGCGCCGGCTCGGTCGCGGAAGCGGTGGCGTGGGCGAGTGACGCGCGCGCGGCCGTGGTGCTCGTGCGCGACGACACCGCACCGGCGGCGGCCGCCAGCCCGGAGCCGGAGCCGGCCGGCGACGACCAGCCGGTCGCGGTGGTCCTCGTGGAACCGGCCGTGGCGTGGAGCGAGGTGGCGGCGGTCGTGTACGGGCTGGTGCTCGAAGGCCGGGAAACCGAGTCCGGCCGGGGCCCCACGGACCTGTTCGCGTTGGCCGACAGCCTCGCCGACGCGGTCGGGGGCGCGGTGACCATCGAGGACCGGCTGTCCCGGGTGCTGGCCTACTCCAGCCTCCAGCAGCACGCGGACCGGGCGCGGGCCGAGACCATCCTGGGACGTCAGGCCCCGGAACCGTTGCGGGCGCTGTTCGCGGCGCGCGGGGTGAGCACCCACCTCGATTCCTCGGACGAACCGCTGTTCGTGCCCGCGGACGCCGACCACGGCCTGACCGGACGCATGGTGGTGGCCGTGCGCGCGGGCCGGGAGCTGCTCGGCTCGGTGTGGGTGGCCTGCCCCCAACCCCTGGACGGCGCTCGGCGCCGCGCCCTGGCCGACGGCGCCCGCACCGTCGCGCTGCACCTGCTCCGGTCCCGGGCCAGCGCGGACCTGGAACGCCAGGTCGAGACCGACCTGGTCATGCAGCTGCTGGAGGGCACAGCGGACGCGGCCACCGTGGCGAGCAGGCTCGGCCTGCCCCAGGGGCCGATGCACGTCATCGCCTCCCGCGCCCACACCGCCGAGCAGGAGCGGCACGCGGCGCTGCTGCTGTCCTTCGACCGCGCGACCACCGGTTTCGGGTGGTCACGTCCTGGACGCAGCGCGGTGGCCGGCAACACCCTCTACACGGTGCTGCCCGGGGACGACGTGTCGGCGGCGCGGGCCTGGATCGCATCACTCCACGCCGCCCTGCCGACGCACGTGACACTCATGGCCGGCATCAGCGCGCCGGCGGTGTTGGACGACCTGCCGGCGGCACGGCAGGAAGCCGACGAGTGCCTCGCCCTGCACGAGACCCGGCAGGCGAGCAGCGTGCCACCGGCCTACGAGGAGTCGTGGGACGACATCCTGTTCCAACGCCTCCGCACCGCCGCGCGGTCAGGACGCGCACCAGCCCGGGGACCCGTGACCGAGCTGCGGCGGCACGACACGGAGCACGGCACCCAGTACGTCGCGACCCTGCGAGCGTGGTTGCAGGCCCAGGGAGATCCCGTCGAAGCCGGCCGACAACTCGGTGTCCACGAGAACACCATCCGCTACCGGCTGCGGAAGATGACCGAGCTGACCGCACTGGACCTGCACGACGGCAACAAACGCCTGGCGATGATGATCGAGGTCGCCGCCCTCGACAACTCGCCGACCGCGACACGACCGTCCTCGGCGAGACCGGGCCACGCCTGACGCCGTAGTCTCCACAGTGGACAGACGGGCGACGGAGCCGGACCGTTGGTCAGCCGGCCAGTTTGCGGAACAGGCCCTCCAGGCCGCACCCACCGGACCCCGCGCGACAGCAGGGTTCGCCGAGGGTAGATGTGGTGTTTGGCGGTACCGCAAGCCGTCCACCTTTCGAGCGAAAATTGTTGTCCCCCAGCCAATTCGGGCGGTTCGCGGCCTACGGTTCGCCGTGTTGATCTCGCAGCCCGGGAGAGGGGATGCCACATGGGTGACGCGCTGTCCACGATCCAAGGTCGAGCACTGGGTGAGGAACTGCGCATGAGGCGAGAGGCGCGGAAGCTGACCGGCAGCTATCTGGCGCACATCCTCGGCTGGGACCCGAGCAAGGTGTCCCGGATGGAGTCGGGCAAGACCCGGTACCGCCTTCAGGACGTGGTCGCCTACCTCGCGGTCTGCCGGGTGACCGGCGCGGACCGGGACCGGTTGCTCTACCTCGCCGCCCACGCGAACGAGCCGGATCTGCTGCAACGGGCGTCGGATGAGGAGGAGCTGCGTACCAGGACCTACCTCCGGTACGAGTGGGACGCGCTCCGCATCGTCAGTTATCAACCGCTGCTCATTCCCGGTCTGCTTCAGACGCCTGGATACATGCGCGAAGCCGCACGTGCCTGGGACGTGGCGGAGGAGAAGATCGAACAGCTCGTGGAGGCCAAGCGGAAGCGGCAACACGTGCTGCGCGGTGAGTTTCCCACGCCCGGGGTGTTCTTCATCCACGAACACGCATTGCGTTGCTCCTTCGAAGACCCGGCGATCATGCGGGATCAGTTGTTGCACTTGATCTTCAAGGCGACTCGGCCGCACATCACCGTCCGGGTGGTGCCGGCAGCTCTCGGGCTGAAGGCTCCGGTCAACTCGTTTGTGCTGATGGACCTGCCTGAGAAGCGCGCAGTTGTGTTCCTGGAGGCCGCCCTTACCAGCGTGTTCCTGGAACAGAAGAAGGACATCGAGATCTTCCGGCGCCACTGGAAGCGGCTCGAAAAGCTTGCCCTGGACGAGGCAGAATCGCGGGTGTTCCTGGCCGGGTTGGCCAACGGACCAACGTCACCCGAGAGGACGCCGGATGACCTACCAGACCACTTCCTGGCGGAAGAGTAGCTACAGCAACCCCGACAAACTTATCGACTGCGTCGAGGTGGCGTTCGGGGCGGCTGCGGTGGCCGTTCGGGACTCCAAGAACGCTGACGGGCCGGTGCTGGGGTTCACACCGGCCCGTTGGTGTGCGTTCCTGGCCTCGGCCAAGGCTGACCGTCTCACGTGAGGTGTCACGCGGTGGCGAGCAGTTGACCGAGTCGTTGCGCGATGCGTGCGTTGTCGGCTGGTGCCACCGTCACCCAGTCCTGTCCGTTCGGGCCAGGCGAGATGACGTTGAGGTAGCGGCCTGCCTCGGTGTCGAACCAGCTGACCCCGGGCAGCTGGTGCACGCGCCCGTGCGGGTTCTTCAGGGTCACCCCGAACTGGCCGGTGCGCAGCACGGGACGGGCCATGATCTCGGCCAGTGCCCGCGCCTCGTCCTGCCCGCGCGAGCCGCCGCTGGCGCGGACCGCCTCGGTGAATCCGCCGCTCGGTTGGACCGGTGCCCGCTGGCCTGCCTTCAGGTCGTTGACGGGCATGGTCACCGACCGACCCGTTCCCGGCCGGTTGTCGGGCACCACCTCGGTGATGGCCGTGGCCAGTCCGGTGTCCCGCAGGTGGTCCAGGGTGATGGACCGTTCGCGTTGCACCGCGCGAACCGCGTAACTGCCCCTGGCCACCACAACGGCGTTGATCGGGTCGGTGGCGGCCATGTCCAGCAGGGCCACGGCATCGAGCCGGATGTCGTGCTGGGCCAGCAACCGCAGCGCGTCCCCCAGGTCGGGCTCGGTTCGGCCGCGGCGCACCAGCCCGCGCCGTTCCAGGTCCACGTACACGGCCGCCTTGATCCGGGCGCGCTCGGCGATCGTCTCCCCGTGGTGTCGCACCTGGAGGAAACCGGGGACGGCACCGAGTTCCATGTCGTCCCAGAGCACGTCAAAGGCAGGCAGGGACAACTCAGCGATAACAGACATGGGTTTCCGGCCGTGGGGGTCAGGCGCCGATCACCGGCGGGGCGACCCTGCGCTCGTCGTCGAAGTACTCGTCGGTGGGCACCAGGTACTGGGAGCTGTGCTCCTTGTCCTCATCGCCCTGCCCGCCGCGACCAGCAGCAGCGCCCGTGCCGCCAGCTCCGGCAGCGCCAACCCCGCCACGGCCGGCCGCCGCACCGGTCGAGCCACCGCGCAGGCCAGCCGCCTCAGCAGCCCCGCCGGCACCCGGGAACGCCCCGGCTCGACCGCCGACACCCGGTCCGCCGACGCCCGGTCCGCCAACGCCCGATCCGCCAACGCCCGATCCGCCGACGCCCGAACCTGCCGGGCCGAACCCGGTCCCACCCCGGGCCGTACCGGGAATCCCCGAGCCAGCCGGCCCGAACCCGCGTCCACCACCGGCCCCACCCGGGCCACCCGGGCCACCAGGTCGAAGACCCGGCGCACCAGCACCCGACAGCCCCGGCCTGCCAGCACCGATCGGCCCAGGCCCGGGGACGAATCCGGGTGGAGACGGGTAACCACCCGGGTTTCCACCCGTTGCAGGAGGCCGCTGCCAGTTGCCCGGTGGCCGGTGGCCGCCTGGTGGCACGACGTTGTTCTGGTTTCCGCCGAAGTCGGACGGACGCGTTGCCGTCCCGCCGGGGACGACGCCCGTGCCGCCCGGACTGCCGGGGTTGCCTGGACCGCCCGGGCCGCCGACGTTGCCCGTGCCGCCGGGGTAACCGCCACCCACACTGCTCGGCACGGTGATCCCGCCCGGGGTGGTGACCCCGCCCGGGGGGTAACCCGCGCCGGTCACGGAAGCGCCGGTCGGCACCGATGCCGAACTGTAGGTCCTCGCCTCCCCACTCACCTGGCCGATCCCGGTGACCGACGACGTGGTCGTGGCGTCGCCGGTGCTGGTCTGCGTGGGGGCGTCGGTGAAGCCGGGCAGGCCCGATGCGGCGGCCTGGAACGTGGAGTCCCGCTCGGTCATCACCCGCACGGCTTCGCTGTGCGCTTCCTCGGACCTGGCCTTCTGCGCCGGGATCTCCCACAGCAACGCGGCCATGTTCAGCGGATTCCCGCTGCCCGCCGCCTCCCGGAACATCTGCGCCGGATCGTAGGGAACAGGGTCGGGCATGCTGTTCCTCGCGGTTTCCGCCGCACTCGCCTGCTGCGCGACCACGTTGCCGGTGTTGGTGTGCTGCTCGGCGAGCTGCCGCGCCGCCTCGCCGAACTCGGTGAACTGAGCCCGCGCGGCCTCCGCGGCCTCCCCCGACCACGCTTCCCGCGACCCCTCCACGATCACCTTGAAGTTGATCGCGACATCAGCCCACTTCTGGCCAAGCTGCTTCCAGGCGTCAGCGATAGCACCCGCCACGCCCGGGTCGTTGTTGGCGGTGACCTGTTCCTTCATGACCTGGTGCTCGAACCCCGAATAATTGGCGTCCGAAATCGGCACCTGTGGCCGCTCACGCATCCCCATGTCGCTGTCCCCCCTACTGATGATCTTACGGAAGCTTTGCGTCGGCGAATTCAGCGACTGTCTCCGCACGCTCACAGGCAAGTGCGGTGTCTGTCGCTCCCGAGTTGGTAACAATCACCTGGACAGCCGAGGAATCCGACACCGCGATGAACACGTTGCACAGGCCCGTGTTCACCCTGGTGCCCTGCAGGCTGTCTTCCACCTTGGTGGCAGGGTGCTTTCCCACGTTGATCGAGGATGGAGTTTTCCCGTGGTAGTTGAAGCTGTCAACTCCCTTGTCCGGACTCAGTGAGATCACAACGCCAAACTGACCAGAGACTCGCCAGTTGCATTCAGGGGAACCAGCTGTCGAGCCAGGCTTCCCAGGGTCGCTGATCCCAAGTTCTGTCGCTTCGGAAGCCGTCATCAGCTGGCATGGATCTAGATCAGCCAAGGGAGACCCGGTGCCTGCTGATTCTGACGTGTTGGGTGATGTGGTTGCTCCAGAACTGGTTGCCTCGTTCGTCGTCGTGTTTGTGCGCCCACTTCCGCTACCCGTTCCACCGCAGGACGACACAAGCAGGAGTGCGGCCATTCCGATCGCGGCAACGATGGGGCGGCCGTTGGTGCGACGTTTCATGACAGTTATTTCGTCAAATCCCATCAGGCTTCAAGTCCTCCAGCGTTCTCGTCGTCGACCCGTCGGTAGTTGGCCACTGACTGCCGCACTGAGTCGCGCAGAGTTGCCACCCGCTGTGCGAATTCCACCAGCACGTCGGCTGCGGTCTGCCCCACGGAGGCGTTCGTACTGCCGATCTGTTCGGCGTAACCACGACCCAGTGGGGTTTCCCGAGAGATGACCTCGACCTGTGACCGCATCTGGTCGATGGTGTCCAAGGTGTTGTTGAGTTCCTTGGTCATCGCCTCGGCTTTGTCCGGACTGACGGCGAACTGGCCGGCGCGGGCGGCGGCGGCCACTGCGGTGATCTTGTTGGAGATGTCGCCGATGCCGTCGAGGATCCCGCCGAGAAAACCACCCGTGGTCGGGCTCAGGTCTTCCTTCACCTGCTCGGCGTACTGCTGGACTTCCTGGTCGATCGGCGCCTTTGGTGCGGACTCGTTCGCCATCACGCGCCCCCCTTCTGCACGGATGATGTCACTGAGTGTGCGGAGGCTAGCACCGGAACGTCACCGGCTTGCGGGGGATCGCAAAGGGCCCCCTGGATGGTGTAGACCCGGTCCCGGGGGCAAGGCACGACAACGCCCGCACGGGGCGCTGACCGTGCGGGCGAAATGCGGCTGGAGTAGCTGACTAATTCAACAGGGTGAACGTGGTGGTTACCGGGCCCGCAAGGCGTCCGTCTTTCGAGTGGAGATCCTTGTCTTCAAGGGCTGATCGGCTCACGCGCTGGCCGTGCCACCCGCTGGTGGGTCGGAGGGCACGCCGGCCGGGCGCTTGGCCTCGAACTCCGCACGCAGCGCGGGAACGACCTCCTCGCCGAGGATGTCCAGCTGTTCCAGCACGGTCTTCAGCGGCAGGCCGGCGTGGTCCATCAGGAACAGTTGGCGCTGGTAGTCGCCGAAGTACTCGCGCATCCGCGCGTACTTGTCGATGATCTGCTGCGGGCTGCCCACGGCCAGCGGGGTTTCCGCGGTGAACTCCTCCAGCGACGGGCCGTGCCCGTAGACCGGGGCGTTGTCGAAGTAGGGCCGGAACTCGCGGACGGCGTCCTGGGAGTTCCTGCGCATGAACACCTGTCCGCCCAGGCCGACGATGGCCTGTTCGGGCGTGCCGTGGCCGTGGTGGGCGAAGCGCTCGCGGTAGAAGCCGATCAAGCGCATGAAGTGCTCCTTGGGCCAGAAGATGTTGTTGGCGAAGAAGCCGTCGCCGTAGAACGCGGCCTGTTCGGCGATCTCCGGGCTGCGGATCGAGCCGTGCCACACGAACGGCGGCACACCGTTGAGCGGCCGGGGCGTGGCCGTGAAACCCTGCAACGGGGTGCGGAAGCGGCCCTGCCAGTCCACCACGTCCTCGCGCCACAGCCGGTGCAGCAGCGCGTAGTTCTCGATGGCCAGCGGGATGCCCTGGCGGATGTCCTGGCCGAACCAGGGGTAGACCGGCGCGGTGTTGCCCCGGCCCAGCATCAGGTCCACCCGGCCGTCGGCCAGGTGCTGCAACATGGCGTAGTCCTCGGCGATCTTCACCGGGTCGTTGGTGGTGATCAGGGTGGTCGCCGTGGACAGGACCAGCCGGCTGGTGCGGGCCGCCACGTAGCCCAGCAGGGTGGTGGGGGAGGACGGCACGAACGGCGGGTTGTGGTGCTCACCGGTGGCGAACACGTCCAGCCCGACCTCCTCGGCCTTGAGCGCGATGGCCACCATCGCCTTGATCCGCTCGTGCTCGCTGGGCGTGCTGCCGTTGGTGGGGTCGGGGGTGACGTCGCCCACCGTGAAGATCCCGAACTGCATCGCCCTCACTCCAGCCGGCCAGATAGTTGCAGATTCACCTACCCATTCAACGCTGCGCCGATCGGCCTATTCCGGGCGGGGTCGACGCGGGTCAGCGGCGTGCGCCGGGGGTGTGGCCGTGGTGCCCGGTGCTCAGCGTGATGGCTGGGTGGCCTGGGCGTGCAACTCGATCGCCAGCGGTGCCAGCACCTCCTCGCCGGTCACCTCGGTGAACCGGACGAGCCGGCCCCGGTGGTGGCGGATCTCGCAGATGGTGCGCTGCTTCGAGCCCCACATGCCGAGCTGCACACCCACGCTGACCGGCGGGATCTCGATGCGGGACACGGTGTTCCACGGCACGGCACGGGCCACCCGGCCCAGCGCGTCCGTGCTGAGGTAGCCCTGGGGGTACAGGTAGAAGGCGCGTCGGCGCACCTGGCCCACGGCCAGTGCGCCGAGCAGCCAGGCCAGCGCCGCCGTGGCCACCCCGACCAGGGCGAGGGTGATTCCCTGCGCCGCTCCCGCCACGTTCGCCCCGCCGGTCAACACGACCAGGACCATGCTGAGCGGCATCAGCGCGACAACAACGCACCAAATCCAGTAGACGAACGCGTGAACACCGCCGTTCGGATGTGGCAACCTGGCCACCAACGGGCCGAATCCCAATTCGTTCGCGCGGGCGTCGACGCTGGTCACAGCGTTCCTCCTGGATGAGCGACAATGCCGGGAATTCGGGAAGCAGCCGGACGCTAGCGCCGGCGTTGGCGCCGGAACAGGTGAAAAATCAGGTGGCGGCCACCCGAACGTTTGCGGTGCGCCCCGGCGGCGCCGCCCGCGGTGGACTCAGTCCGCCCGCTGGTCGCACAGCGCCAGGGTGGTCTCCACGAACGCGCTGGCCGCCGCGGTCAGCCCGCCCCGGCGGTGCACCAGCCACTGGGCGAGCCGTTCCGGCGGGTTGAAGTGGTACACCTGGGCACCGGCCCGGCGGGCCAGGTCGGCCCAGCCGTCCGGCATCAGCCCGGCGCCGATGCCCTTGAGCACCATGGGCAGCACCGCGCTGCGGTCACCCACCTCGGCCGCCAGCACCATGTCGTCCACGGTGGCGGCGAACCGGTCGAACAGCGTGCGCACCGCCGTCGCCGGCTTGGTCACCACGAACCGCATGCCGCGCAGGTCCGCAGGAGTCACCGAGGTTCCCGTGCCGACGGCCGTGCCGGGGGGCGTGACCAGCAGCAGTTCCTCGTCGCGCAGGTAGTGCGCCACCAGGCCCTGGCCGGTGGGGCGCTCGGCGCTGCCGCACACCCCGACCTCGCACCGGCCCTGCAACACCATGGCCACCACCTCGGTGGCGGACAACGCCGACGAGGTGCTGACGGTGACGCCGGGGTGGTGCCGGCGCAGTTCGGCGACGGCGCTGGTGACCGGCTCCAGCGCCGAGGACGAGGTGGCCGCCACGTCCACCCGGCCGGCGGTGCCCGCGCCGATCGCCCTGGCCGCGGCGCGGAACGCGTCCAGGTCGCGCAGCACCAGCCGGGCCCGGTCGGCCAGTGCCTCGCCGGCGGCGCTGAGCACCGCGTTGCGGCCGACCCGGTGGAACAGGGTGATGCCGAGTTCGTGTTCGAGCTTGCCGATCGCCCGGGACAGCGAGGGCTGGGCGACGTGCAGTGCGCGCGCGGCGTGGGTGAACCCGCCGTGCTCCACGATCGCCACGAAGTATTCGAGCTGGCGGCGTTCCACGGTGTCCTCGCGGGCTGATCGATAGCGACTGGCTATCGGGATGGTGTCACAGATGTTTTGGACGTGCGGCAGGGTGGCGGTGTTTACTTCCCAACCACGCCGGGGAAAGGACCAGGTTGTTCACCACTCGACCGACTCTTCAGGGCACGTTCGGCATGGTGTCGTCCACCCACTGGCTCGCCTCGTCCACGGCGATGGCGGTGCTGGAGGACGGCGGCAACGCCTACGACGCCGCTGTCGCCGCCGGCTTCGTGCTGCACGTGGCCGAGCCGCACCTCAACGGTCCGGCCGGCGAGGTGCCGATCATCATCGCGCCCCGGGGTGGCCGGCCGCAGGTGCTGTCCGGACAGGGCCCGGCCCCGGCCGGCGCCACGATCGAGCACTACACCGGGCTGGGCCTGGACCTGGTGCCCGGCACCGGTCCACTGGCCTCGGCCGTGCCCTCGGCGTTCGACACCTGGATGCTGCTGCTGCGCGACCACGGCACCAAGCGGCTGGCCGACGTGCTCAAGTACGCCATCGGCTACGCCGAGAACGGTGCTCCCGCGGTCGAGCGGATCGGCGCCACCGTGGAGACGGTGCGCGAGCTGTTCGAGACCGAGTGGACCAGCTCCGCCGAGATCTACCTGCGCGACGGGAAAGCCCCGGCCCCCGGCGCCCTGCTGCGCAACCCGGCGTTGGCCGCCACCTGGCGGCGGGTCATCGCCGAGGCCGAGGCCGCCGGTGCCGACCGGGAGGCGCAGATCGAGGCCGCGCGCCGGGTGTGGCGGGAGGGCTTCATCGCCGAGGCCCTGGTCGCGGCGGCGGCCACCCCCACCATGGACAGCTCGGGGGAGCGGCACACCGGCACCCTCACCGGTGACGACCTGGCCGCGTTCCAGGCCGGCTACGAGGAGCCGGCCAGCTACACCTGGAACGGCTGGACGGTGTGCAAGGCCGGCCTGTGGAGCCAGGGCCCGACCTTCCTCCAGCAGCTGGCGCTGCTGCCGGACAGCCTGGACTACGGCACGCCCGAGTACGTGCACACCCTGATCGAGGGCACCAAGCTGGCCATGGCCGACCGGGAGGCCTGGTACGGCGACAGCACCCAGGTGCGGCTGGACGCGCTGCTGTCGGCCGACTACAACGCGGCCCGGCGCGCCCTGATCGGTGAACAGGCCTCCCACGAGCTGCGGCCGGGCAGCCCGGACGGGCTGGAACCGCGGCTGAGCCGGCAGGTGCGCCAGATCATCGACGGCAACGTGCCGGCGCCGCCGACGCCCACCGCGGGCCTGGGGGAGCCGACCGTGGCCAAGGACGGCTCGACCCGGGGCGACACCTGCCACCTCGACGTGGTCGACCGCTGGGGCAACATGATCGCGGCCACGCCCAGCGGCGGCTGGCTGCAGTCCAACCCGGTGGTGCCCGAACTCGGCTTCCCGCTGGGCACCCGGTTGCAGATGTGCTGGCTCGACCACGGCCTGCCCAACTCGCTGACCCCGGGGCGGCGGCCCCGCACCACGCTCTCGCCCTCGCTGGCGCTGCGCGACGGCGAGCCGGTGCTGGCCTTCGGCACGCCCGGCGGCGACCAGCAGGACCAGTGGAGCGTGCACTTCTTCCTCGCCGTCGTGCTGCGCGAGCAGGTGCGCGGCGGATTCGACTTACAGGGTTCGATCGACGCGCCGAACTGGCACAGCGAAAGCTTCCCGAGTTCGTTCTACCCCCGCGCGATGCGGCCGGGCGGGGTCACCGTGGAATCGCGGATCGGCGACGATGTCATCGCTGAACTCCGGCGGCGCGGGCACGACGTGACCGTGGGCGAGCCGTGGTCCGAGGGCCGGCTCTGCGCGGTCTCCCGCGATCCGGAGACAGGAGTTCTCGCAGCTGGGGCGAACCCCCGGGGCATGCAGGGCTATGCCGTGGGCCGGTAGCGCGGTGTAACGACACCACCCGCCGCCGGTGTGGCGAACCACCGTCCGAAGAAAAGAACCGGGCGGTGGTTCGCCACCCTTTTGGTAGTACCCGGTGTATTTTCGTGGTCATTTCGGGGAGTCTCGGGATTAACAGTCCGAAACCCTGGTGACATCAATTCGGGACCACCGGTTACTAGCATTCAGATCGCTCAGACAAATGCGGCGGGAGTGGTTCATGTTGTTCCGGCTATTCCGATTACCAGGCCGTGCCCGACGGCTGCCGGCGCTCGCCGGCGCGGTGGTGGCGGCGACGGCCGCGCTCACCGCCTGCGTCCCGGTCCAGCACGTGACCAGCACGGCCACCCACGTCGACGACTACGGAACCCCGGTCGGCGACCGACCGGTGCGCTCCGGCGGCGAGCTGGTGATGGGGCTGTCGTCCGAGCCGGACCGGCTGGACCCGACCACGTCCAGCTCGCTGTACACGCGCTACGTGATGAGCGCGATCTGCGAGAAGCTCTACGACCTGGACCAGGACGGGCAGATCGTGCCGCAGCTGGCCACCGCCCTGCCGACGATCTCCGCGGACGGCCGCACCGTGACCATCCCGGTGCGCACCGGGATCGTGTTCGCCGACGGCACCCCGTTCGACGCGGAGGCCGTGCGCGCCAGCCTGCAACGGCACCTCAGCATGACCAGCTCGCAGCGGGCCAGCGAGATGGGGCCGATCGCGAGCATCGAGGCCGTCGGCGACAGCCAGGTGAGCATCCACTACAAGCGGCCGTTCGCGCCGATCACCGCCGCGCTCGCGGACCGGGCCGGCATGATCATGTCGCCGACCGCGCTGGCCGAGAAGGCGGAGAACTTCGGTGACGCGCCGGTGTGCGTCGGCCCGTTCAAGTTCGCCGAACGGGTGCCGCAGACCGCGATCAAGGTCGTCCGCGACCCGCGGTACTACGACGCGGCCCAGGTGCACCTGGACGCGATCACCTACCGGATCATGCCGGACGCGAACATCCGCGCGGCCAACCTGCGCTCCGGGGACGTCCAGGTCGCCGACACCATCTCCCCGCAGGACGTGGACGCGCTCGTGCGCGACCCGGACCTGCGGGTGCTGCAGGCCGGGTCACTGGGCTACCAGGGCGTCACGATCAACATCGGCAACACCGAGGGCGTGGGCAAACCCGTCCACCAGATCGACACCCCACTGGCCCGCGACCCGAGGATCAGGGCGGCCTTCTCCGCGGCCATCGACCGGCAGGCCCTGGTCAACACGGTCTTCAACGACTGGTACGAGCCGGCCTGCTCGCCCGTGGCGCCGCAGAGCCCGTACGCCTCGCCGGCCAGCGACGCCTGCCCCGCGTTCGACCCGCAGCGCTCCCGGCAGCTGCTCGCCGAGGCCGGGGTGCCGGTGCCGTTCACCGTGACCATGCAGGTGTCCAACTCCCAGGACCAGCTCCGCTTCGCCCAGGCGTTGCAGGCCAGCGTGGCCGAGGGCGGCTTCGACCTGCGCATCGTCCCGGTCGAGTACTCCACCCTGCTGGACGTGCAGAAGCGCGGCGACTTCGAGGCGGTGCAGCTGGGCTGGTCCGGGCGCATCGACCCGGACGCCAACACCTCGCGCTTCCTGGCCACCGGCGCGGGCGGCAACTACAGCGGGTACTCCTCGCCGGAGCTGGACGACCTGCTGAGCAGGGCCGCCCAGGTGACCGACGTGGCCCAGCGCACCGAGCTGTACGGGCAGGCCGTGGCGCTGGTGCAGCGGGACAACCCGATCGTCTACACCTACCGGGTCCGCAACCTGACCGTCCACTCCGGACAGGTCACCGGGGTGCGGGTCTTCTCCGACGGGGTGGTCCGGCTCGGCAGGGCCGCGTTCGTCAGCGACCAGGAGGGCTGAACCGTGGGACGCTATCTCCTGCACCGGCTGTGGCAGTCCGCCCTCACCCTGGTGCTCGCCTCGGTCGTGGTGTTCGTCGGGGTGCGCGCGCTGCCGGGCGACCCGGCCCAGGCCATGGCCGGCGAGGAGGCCGACCCGGCCACCGTCGAGGCGATCCGCGCCCAGCTCGGGCTGGACAGGTCCCTGCCCGAGCAGTACCTCAGGTTCGCCGGCCAGCTGCTGTCCGGTGACCTCGGCACGTCGGTGCGCACCGGCACCCCGGTCAGCGACATGATCGGCGCCACCCTGCCGGTGACGCTGCAACTCGCGGTGTACGCCATGGTCATCGCCATCCTGCTGGGCATGTCCGCCGGTGTGCTCGCGGCCGTGTTCCGGGGCCGCTGGCCGGAGTGGGCCGCCAACGGCCTGTCCCTGGTCACGCTGTCCGTGCCCACGTTCTGGCTGGGCATCCTCGCCGTGCTGTACCTGTCGGTGCGGCTGGGCTGGTTCCCCGCCTCCGGCTACGTCTCCCCGTTCGAACACCCGCTGCGCGGCCTGTACTACCTGACGCTGCCCGCGCTGATCCTGGGCCTGTCGCACACCGCCGTGGTGCAGCGGCAGACCCGGGCCTCGATGGTGGAGACGCTCACCGCCGACTTCGTGCGCACGGCCCGCGCCAAGGGCCTCGGCCGGGCGGCCGTGGTGTTCCGCTACGGGCTGCGCAACAGCCTGATCGTGGTGACCACGATCGTCGGCCTGCAACTGGGCGGCCTGATCGCCGGCGCCGTGGTCACCGAGCGGATCTTCAGCCTGCCCGGCATCGGCAAGCTGACCCTGGACTCGGTGTTCACCCGGGACTACCCGGTGATCCAGGCCGTCGTGCTGGTGGTCACCACCGCCTACATCGTGATCAACCTGCTGGTCGACCTGTTGTACACGGTGATCGACCCGCGCATGCGAGTGTCCGGGAGGGCGCGATGACCACCGCCGCCGAAACCCCTGTGCCCGCGCTGGGCCGCTCCCGGGGCCGGGTGCTGCGCCGCCTGGCCCGCAACCGGATGGCCCTGATCGGCGGGGCACTGCTGGTCGTCGTGGTGGCGGCCGGCGTGTTCGCCCCGTGGCTGGCCCCCTACCCGCCGACCGAGGTGCACTTCAGCACGCCGTTCCAACGGCCGCTCACGGTCGGCTTCGCCCTTGGCACCGACGACCTCGGCCGCGACCTGCTGTCCCGGGTGCTGCACGGCACGCGGGTCTCCCTCCAGGTCGGACTGTTGTCGGTGCTGCTCGCGGTGGTGGTGGGCGTGCCGCTGGGGCTGCTGTCCGGGTACTGGCGCTGGCTGGACGCGGTGGTGTCCCGGCTGGTCGACCTCATGCTCGCGTTCCCGTTCCTCATCGTCGCGGTGGGGCTGGCCGCCATCAACGGCGGCGGGCTCGGCAACGCCGCGATCGCCCTGGGCATCGCGCACGTGCCCACCATGGTCCGGGTGGTCCGCGCGGAGACCCTGCGGTTCAAGGACAGCGACTTCGTGCTCGCCGCGCACGCGATGGACGCCGGCCCGTGGCGCGTGCTCGGCCAGCACGTGCTGCCCAACGCGCTGTCCACGATCATCGTGCAGGCCACGGTGATCATGCCGGCCGCCGTGCTCGGCGAGGCCGTCCTGTCCTTCCTCGGCCTCGGCATCCAGCCGCCCGACCCGAGCCTGGGCATCATGCTCTCCGACGCCCAGCAGTACCTGCTGCGCACGCCGTGGCCGGGCGTGTTCCCCGGGGTGGCGATCGCGTTGATCTGCCTGGGTTTCAACCTGTTCGGCGATGCCCTGCGGGACGCGCTCGACCCGAAGTCCGGCAGCTGAGGAGACGACGATGACCAGTTCCGACAAGCAGCCGCTGCTGGAGATCGACGACCTGGAGGTGTCCTTCGGCAGCGGTGCCGCCGCGGTGGCGGCGGTGCGCGGGGTCAGCTTCCGGCTGATGCCGGGCGAGCGGGTCGCGGTGGTCGGCGAGTCCGGCTCGGGCAAGTCCACCACGGCGCACGCGGTGCTGGGCCTGCTGCCCGGCACCGGCCGGGTCACCGGCGGGCGAATCCTGTTGCGGGGCGAGGACATCACCCACGCCGACGAGAAGCGGCTGCGGCGGCTGCGCGGCCGGGAGGTCGGCCTGGTGCCGCAGGACCCGATGGCCAACCTCAACCCGGTGGCGCGGGTGGGCCGGCAGGTCGCGGAAACCCTGATGGCGCACGGTGTCGCCAGCCGGCGGGAGGCCGCGGCCAGGACGGTGGAGCTGCTGGCCGAGGCCGGGCTGCCCGAACCGCGCCGCCGGGCCAGGCAGTACCCGCACGAGTTCTCCGGCGGCATGCGCCAGCGCGTGCTGATCGCCATCGGCCTGGCCTGCCGGCCCGAGCTGCTGATCGCCGACGAGCCGACCTCGGCGCTGGACGTGACCGTGCAGCAGCAGATCCTCGACCACCTGGACCGGCTGACCCGGGAACTGGGCACCGCGCTGCTGCTGGTCACCCACGACCTCGGCCTGGCGGCCGACCGGGCCGACCAGGTGATCGTGATGTCCCAGGGCCGGGTGGTGGAGGCGGGCCCGGCGCGGACCGTGCTCACCGACCCGCGTCACGAGTACACCCGCAAGCTGGTGGCCGCGGCCCCGTCCCTGGCCACCGCCAGGACGCGCGAGGCGGTGACCGTGACCGCGCCGGCCGGCCGAGCCACGGCCACGGCGGGGGAGGGCGAGCCGGCGCGGCCGGTGCTGGAGGTCGACCGGATCGCCAAGGAGTACCGGGTGCGCGGCCGCGGCGGCGTGCTGCGGGCCGTGGACGACGTGTCGTTCACCGTGGCCGAGGGCCGCACCCTGGCCATCGTCGGCGAGTCGGGCTCGGGCAAGACCACCACCGCGCGCATGGTGCTGGGGCTCGTGCCGGTGACCAGCGGGAGCATCCGGCTGGGCGGCGAGGACGTGTCCGGTCTGCGCGGCGCGCGGCGGCGGGCGGCCCGGCGCAGCATGCAGCCGGTGTTCCAGGACCCCTACGCCTCGCTGGACCCGATGTTCACGGTGGAGCGGCTGATCAGCGAGCCGCTGCGGATCTTCCGCGTGGGCGACCGGGCCAGCCGCCGGGCCAGGGTGGCCGAGCTGCTGGACCACGTGGCACTGCCCGCCTCGGTGGCCCACCGCTACCCCAACGAGCTGTCCGGCGGCCAGCGCCAGCGGGTGGCCATCGCCCGCGCGCTGGCGCTGGGGCCCCGGCTGGTCGTCTGCGACGAGGCGGTGTCCGCTTTGGACGTTCTCGTGCAGGACCAGATCCTGCGGCTGCTGGACACGCTGCAACGGGACCTCGGGCTGAGCTACCTGTTCATCTCGCACGACCTCGCCGTGGTCCGGTCCATCGCGCACGACGTGGTGGTGATGCGCCACGGCCGGGTGGTCGAACAGGGACCGGTCGAGCGGGTGCTGAGCACCCCGGCCGAGCCCTACACCCGACAGCTGCTGGACGCGATCCCCGGCAGCGGTGTGCTCGGCTGACTCGGTGGCGAGCGGAGCGGGTGCCGAGTCGCGCGGCCCGGCACCCGTCACCGTCCGATGTGGACCTACTGGTACACCCGCACGTAGTCGACCACCATGTCCTGCGGCAGCACCGTGCCCGCTCCCGGCGGGCCCGGCCAGTCACCGCCGACCGCGTTGTTCAGGATGATGAAGAACGGGTGGTCGTAGACCCACGGGCCGCGGGTCGTCTCCAGCTGGTCCCGGTTGACGGTGAAGAAGCCGTTGCCGTCCACGCTGAACGCCAGGTGGCTGGCGTCCCACTCCACCGCGAACACGTGGAACCCGGCGTTGACGTGCACGCCGAACTCCAGCGGCTGGCCGTAGCCGCCGCCCCCGAAGTAGGCGGGTGCGTGCAGCGTCGAGTACGTGCGGGTCGGCTCCTTGCCGACGTGCTCCATGATGTCGATCTCACCGCAGTTGGGCCACGGGGTCCTGGTGTCGAAGAAGTTGCTGCCCAGCAACCAGAACGCCGGCCACAGCCCCGGGGTGCTGGACACCTTGATCCGCGCCTCGACCCGCCCGTAGGTGAAGTCGAACCTGCCGTGCGTGTTCAGCCGGCCCGAGGTGTACTGGCAGGTGGTGCTGCCGCTGACCGGGTCGACCGGGCAGGACGAGCCGGGGGTCACCTCCCGCCGCGCCTGGATGACCAGGTTGCCGTTGCCGTCCAGAGTGGCGTTGCGGTTGTTGGTGTAGTACTGGAGTTCGTTGTTCACGCCGGGCCCGATCTCCGGCGTCCACTTGCTCGGGTCCGGCGTGGCGCCGCTGGGGCCGGTGAACTCGTCGCCCCACACCAGGGTGCCGGGGAAGTGCGGCGCGGGTGGCTGCGCCGGCGGCGTGACCGGATTGCCACCGGTGCCGTAGACCTGGAACTCCCACAGCGAGTAGCCGTAGCCGTTGGACCGCTGGGTGCCGTACATCCGCACGTAGCGGCCGGTGCCCGACACGGTGAGCGTCTCCTTGAACCCCCGGCCCGAGGTGGTCGAGTAGATGCCGCGCCAGTCGGTGTTGTTGTCGGAGACCTGGATCTGGTAGGCGGTCGCGTAGGCCGGGTCCCACTGCAACACGACCCGGGAGATCGTCGCGGTCGCGCCCAGGTCCACCGCGATCCAGCCCGGGTCGACCCACCCGGTCGTCGAACTGGTCGCCCAGCGGGTGGCCGGGTCGAGGTCGAACGCCTTGGCCGGGGCGCAGCCGCCGCAGTTCGCGTCGTCCTGGCTGCTGGACGCGGTGCCGGGTTTTCCGTAGGACAGCAGCCGGTCCGGCCCGGGTGTGCCGCCGGCGGTGCCGTAGACCTGGAACTCCCACAGCGAGTACCCGTACTGCGTGGCCCGCCTGGTCAGGTTCAGCCGCACGTACCGGCCGCTGCCGCTGATCGGCAGCACCTGGCTGCCGCCGGTCCCCGAGGTGGTGGTGTGCACCGTGGTCCACGCCGAGCCGTCGGCCGAGACCTGGACGGTGAACGCGGTGGCGTAGGCGGCCTCCCAGGTCAGCCGCACCTCGTCGAGGCTGGCGGTGCCGCCGAGGTCGACCTGGAGCCACTGGGCGTCGGAGAACTGGCTCGACCACCGGGTGCCGGCGTCGCCGTCCACCGCCGCAGCCGCCGGGAAGGCGGCCGACTCGGTCGAGGACGCGGTCACCGGGCGGTGCTGCGACAGCAGGGTGCCGGCCGCGACCGCCTGGCCGGGTGGGCCGATCGCCGACACCAGACCGACCAGCAGGCCGGTGATCGCGAGGAGGGGGGACAGCCGGCGGCGACGCCACCGGCGCGGTTGGGGCGGAGCCGTTGTCATGCACTGCTCCTTTGCGGTGCGTGAAGCGGACAGGGCGACAGGCCGCCGACGCGGCAGCGGGGAAAGGGGAGAGAAGTGATGCGGGACCAGCGCCTGGGAAAGCGGTGTGTGAGAGCGCTCTCTCGGTGTCAGTAGGGTGCAGCGCACGCCACCGGCTGTCAAGAAGCCGAGGCGGACCGCCCTTGATCGATCCGCGTTCCGCGCTCCTGCCGAGGAACCCCGCGGTGTCGGGAAAGCGCTTGCACGTTCCGCGGTGCCCGAGGGGACCGCTACTCCCTCCGGAGTCCCCGGTGGGCCGGGATGGACCAGCCGCAAGCCCTTGCGCCACCGCCGCGTTGACGGCCGGCGTGAGCCGCGCCATGCTCTCGGTGAGAGCGCTCTCTCGCATTCCGTGTTCGACCACACGACAGCGGAGGGAGTTCGTCTTCAATGGTGAAGAAACTGACGAGGTGGCGCGGTGTCGCGCGGATCGGGCTGGCGGCCGCGCTCGTCGGCGCCACGATCACCGGTGGTCTGACCGCGACCAGCGAGCGGGCGCAGGCCGAGCCGGTGCGGGTGGCCGAGTTCCTGGCCGAGTGCGCGCTCAGCCACCGCCTGCCGGACGACCCGATCGTGCTGCCCGGGCTCGCCGGCGCCTCCCACTCGCACGACTTCTTCGGCAACACGTCCACCAACGCCCACTCGAACTACCAGAGCCTGCTCGGGGCGACCGGCAACTGCAACCCGGTGGTAGACCTGTCGTCGTACTGGGTGCCCACCCTCTACAACGGGGACACCGTGATCGCGCCGACCGGCATCACGTTCTACTACCTCGGCGAGGGGGTGAACAACCCGGCCGCGATCAGGCCGCTGCCGGTGGGGTTGAAGATCGTCGCCGGCAACGCCAGGGCCACCGGCGACGCCGACAGCAGCGCGCGCTGGTCCTGCCTGCACCACGGTGAGGTCAACCCGTCGAAGGACTTCGTGGTCTGCCCGGCCGACTCCATGCTGGAGACCTATTTGGACTTTCCCCAGTGCTGGAACGGCAGGGACCTCGACTCGGCCGACCACCAGAGCCACATGAGCACTCCGGTGGCCGGCGCCTGCCCTGCCTCGCACCCGGTGCCGGTGCCGAAGCTGCGCATGGTGTTGCGCTACCCGGTGACCGGCAGCACCGCGCGGATGCGCCTGGCGTCCGGGCCCGGCTACACCATGCACGGTGACTTCATCAACGTGTGGCCGGCCGCCGAGATGCAGCGGCGGGTCAGCAACTGCATCAACGTCGTCCTCAAGTGCGACCACGGCGGCAACCACGGATGAGCGTCCCGCGCACCGCGGGCCCCGCCGGCCGGTGCGCCGCCGAGGTGGGCGAAGAACATGAACGGAGGTCAACCTTGCACTGAGTCCAAGTTTCTTCTAGGGTGGGTGGTGTGAGCGGCGAGGACGAGCTGGGCCTGCGGGAGCGCAAGAAGCTCCAGACGTGGCGGACCATCCGGGCCGCGGCGCTGCGGTTGTTCAACGAGCGGGGCTTCGAGGCGGTGAGCGTCGACGACGTCGCCGCCGCCGCCAACGTCTCGCGCAGCACGCTGTTCAACTACTTCAGCAGCAAGGAAGCCCTGGTGTTCGACCCGGACCCGCAGGAGACCCAGGCGTGGCGCGAGCTGATGCGGGACCGGCCGGCCGACGAGCCGCTGTGGACGTCGCTGCAGGAGATCCTGATCGGCTACCTGTCCCTGATGGCCGACCGGATGGCGATCCAGAAGCGGCTCAAGGCGACCTCGCCAACGCTGGCCCAGTCCGCACACGACTCGGCCGACCGGTTCAACGCCGAGTTGTCGGACTGGGTGGCGGCCCGCACGCCCGAAGCGCGGCGGGTGCGCGCCACCCTGCTGGTCAACAGCGCTCGGGCGGTGTTGGTCACGGCCTACGCGGCGTGGTCGCCGGACGAGGGTTTCGACCGCTTCCTGCGGCTCGTGCGGGACTGCTTCGCGCAGGCCGGTCGCGGCTTCGCCGCGGACCAGTCCTGACCCTGCCGCTCACCACCACCCACCGGTCCACCTGGCTGCGCCGCGAGCCGCGGTGCGGGAAGGACACGTCCTCATGAGCAAGACCTGGTTCATCACCGGCACGTCGCGGGGCTTTGGTCGCAGTTGGACACAGGCCGCCCTCAAGCGGGGTGACCGGGTCGCCGCCACCGCCCGCGACGTGTCGACGCTCCAGGACCTCGTCGACAGCCACGGTGACGCGATCCTGCCGATCACGCTCGACGTCACCGACCGGGCCGCGGCCTTCGCCGCCGTGCGGCAGGCGCACGAGCACTTCGGCCGGCTCGACGTCGTGGTCAACAACGCCGGCTACGGCCACTTCGGTTTCGTCGAGGAGGTCAGCGAAACCGAGGCCAGGGACCAGATCGAGACCAATCTGTTCGGCGCGCTGTGGGTGACCCAGGCGGCGGTCCCGCTGCTGCGCGAGCAGGGCGCGGGCCACATCCTCCAGGTCTCCAGCATCGGTGGCGTCGGTGCCTTCCCCGGCCTCGGCCTCTACCACGCGTCCAAGTGGGGCCTGGAGGGTTTCTCCGAGGCGCTCTCCCACGAGGTCGCGCCGTTCGGCGTCAAGGTCACCATCATCGAGCCGGGCGGCTACGCCACCGACTGGTCCACCGACTCGGCGGTGCGCTCCGCGGCCAACCCCGCCTACCAGCCGCTGCGCGAGGCCAGGGCCGCGCAACTGGCGAACGTCCAGCGACCCGGGCCGGAGGCCACCGACGCGGCGATCCTCGCCGTGGTGGACTCGGACAACCCGCCGCTGCGCCTGCTGCTGTCCGGCACGGCCTACGACATCGCGCAGGGGCTGTACGCGAACCGGTTGCAGACCTGGGCCGAGTGGGAGGACGTCACCCGCGCGGCCGGCTGAGCCAGCCGGACGTGGGCGCCGCGGATTGCCCTCCGGTGGCGCCCACGGTCACGCCGCCGCTGTCGGCCGGCGCGGTGTCCTCAGACCGTCGGCAGCTGCACCGTCATCCACATGGGACGGTGGTCGGAGGACTGGACCGGCGCGGTCGGCAGGTCGCAGGAGTGCGTGCTGCCCGGGTTGGTGAACAGGTAGTCGATCTTGACGGTGTCGCTGTCGTCGTGCGGCTCGCTCTCGTAGTGGGTGCCGGGTCCGGTCCGCGGTGAGTTCTGGTCGGCCTGCGCGCACTCGACGAACGAGTCGTAGACGGGCACGAGCCCACCCGAGGTCGCCGTGCCCGGCGGGCGGAGGTTGAGGTCGCCGCCGAAGATCACCCGGAACCGGGACGGCCAGACGAACGACTGGTACGCCGCGACCTGCTGGGCCCGGAAGCTGCCGGTCGGGTCGTCACCGCCGTAGCTGAAGTGGGCGTTGCACAGCTTGACCCACCACGAGTCCACCGTCGCGCACAGGGCCACCCGCCACTCGGCGCCCTCGGCCGAGGGCAGGTACCTCGCCTCCCACCAGGTGTTCTCATCGGGCACCGCCAGGGCGATCCCGTAGTCCCCTCGGCCGCGCACGCACTGCTTGTTGGGCGCGGCCGCCGGGTCGCTGCCCTTCTTGATCTTGATGGGCGCGAACCGCACGTCCCAGCCGTACCCGTAGTAGGCCTCCAGCTGGGTTTCCAGCGGCTTGGCGAAGGAACGGCAGAACTCCTGGATGATCGCGGCGTCCATGGGTGCGCCGTGGTTGAGCATGTGCCACCGGACCGTCGCGATCAGGCCGTCGGGGTTCTCGTAGTACTTGCACGCGCTGTTGTTCCCGCAGGCGTTCCAGGTCATCACCCGGACCGTCCGCGCCGGGACCGCCGAGGCGCCCGCCGTTGGCCCGGGGTCGGCGGTGGGTGCGGCGGCCACTGGTGGCGCGGCGCTGGCCGGTGGTCCGGCAACGACCAGGAGGGCCATGAGCAACGCCAGCACCGCCGCGACCGAGGGATGTCGTGCCATCGCCACTTCCTCCATTGTCGTTAACTGTCAACCAAGTAGCGAAAGATCCTGCCAGAATTGCACATGACTGTCACCGGCCCTGGCGGACTAGGTTGGTCGGCAGACGCTGTCTGGAGGAAAGGGGGCGGGCGGTGCGCTTCGCGGACGGACCGACGACCGAGTGCGCGGTGCGGGTAGCGGCCGGGGTGGCCCGGGTGTGGGAGCTGGTCACCGACATCGAGCTGCCCGCCCGGTTCAGCCCGGAACTCCAGCGGGTGCGGTGGCTGGACGGCGCCGACCGGCCGGTGCTCGGGGCCCGCTTCGAGGGCCACAACCACCACGCGGTGCTCGGGGACTGGCGAACCGTCTCCCACGTGGTCGAACTGGACGCGCCACGGGCGTTCGGCTGGGTCGTGGTCGATCCGGACAACCGCTTCGGCGAGCCGCTGCCCGACCCGGAGGCCTCGATCGCGCGCTGGCGGTTCGACCTCCAACCGTGCGACGACGGCACCACCCTGCTGCGCCACACCGTGCGGATCGGCCCGGCGCGCTCCGGGCTCACCCTGGCGATCGAGCGCAGGCCAGCCGATGAGGAGCAGCTGGTCGCCACGCGGCTGGACAGCCTGCGCGCCGGCATGCGCGAGACGCTGCGCGGCATCAAGGCGCTCGCCGAGCAGGCCGGGTAGCCGGTCCGCCGCCCGGCTGGTCCGCACCGGACGGCGCGGTCAGGCCGGGGTGACCGGGGTCAGCCAGAGTCCCACGATCGCGTCGACCAGCCCGGTGGCGGTCGCCTGCCAGGTCGGGTGCGCGGTGGGGCCGCCCTCGTGCAGGGCCCGCTCGCGTTCCGCGCACGTGTGCACGATGAGCTGGCGGCTCATGGCGCCGCGTTCCGCGTGCACGTGCTCGGGCAGCGCGGGCAGCAGCTGGCACAACCCGTCCACCACCTGCCCCATGGTCGGCGACGCGGCGGCGTTGTCCACCATGACCCGGCGCAGTGCCGGCTCGATGTCGGCCTGGGCCAGAAACCGCGCGTACCAGCTGGGGTGGCCGAGGTCGGCCAGGTGATCGGTGAGCGGCTGGACCAGGCAGCGAATCCAGTCGTGCAGCTGGGACGTGGTGTCGAGACCGGCGAGCATGGCGGCCCGCCGCCGCTCGATCGGCGCGGCGTGCCGGCGCAGGATCGCCACGACGAGTTCGGTCCTGCTGCCGAAGTGGTAGCCGACCGCGGAGTTGTTCGCCTGGCCGGCCGCCGCACCGATCTGCCGGTTGGACACCGGGCTCATCCCGCGCTCGGCGAACAGGCGCTCGGCCGCGGTCAGGATCGCCTCCCTGGTCTCGGCGCTGCGCTCGGTCACCGCGGCGCTGGCCGCTGAGCCGTCCTGGGCGGTGTCGCCGCTCTCGATGGTCATGGGCGCCTCCGGTGCTGGCGGGAACACCGACCAGCTAAGTCGGGTGTCTTATTCAAGGTTGACCGGTCCGGGCGGGCGGGATTGCCCGATTGGTCGTCCGCTGGGCGTTTTTTCAGCGATGCTAAGGAACATTCGAGGGCGGTCGAGGTGGATGTGCTGCCGATTGCTCCTAGATCATCAGCACGCCATCAGGTTAGCCTGACCTAGATGTGGACCGACGTCCTGCTGCTCGCGAACCTGGCCACCCAGCCGGCGCACGGCTATGAACTGCGTCAGCGAGTGGAGCGGACCAGCGGGTACGCCCTGTCGAACAACTCGCTCTACCCCGCGCTGCACCGGTTCTTCGAAGCCGGGGCGGTCACCAGGACCGCCCAGCCCCAGGAGGGCCGGCCGGCCCGGCACGTCTACGCCATCACCGACGTCGGCCGGGAGCTGCTGCACGACCTGCTCGCCGAACTGCCCGACGAACTGGCCGCGGACGAGGCGGAGTTCCTGGCGCGGGTGGCCCACTTCGACCGGCTGACCCCGGCCGAGCGGCTCGGGGTGCTGGACGCGCGCGACCGGGCGCTGTCGGCCCGGCGCACCCGGCTGCACGGGCTGGCCCGGACCGCGCCGGCCGAGGGGTGGGCCCGCGTGGTGCTCGACCACGTGCTGCGCCGCACCCACGCCGAGCAGCACTGGGTGAGCGCGCTGCGCGCCCGGGCGACACCACCACCGAGGGAGGAGCAATCCCGATGACCACCGTCACCGCGAGCACCGACCAGGCACCACAACTGCCCTTCGACCGGCCCAACGTGCTGGAGATCGCCCCGCTCTACGCGGTGCTGCGCCGCCAGGCGCCACTGACCAGGGTGCGCACCCCCGCCGGTGACCCGGCCTGGCTGGTGACCCGCTTCGAGGAGGCGCGGGCGCTCTTCGCCGACCCGAGGCTGGGGCGGTCGCACCCGGAACCGGAGAACGCCTCGATCGTGTCGGACGCCGCCGTGATCAACGGTCCGACCGGTGACTACACCACCGAACAGGCCGAGCACACCCGGATGCGGTCGCTGCTGGTCCCGGCGTTCTCGGCGAGCCGGATGCGCCGCCTGGCCGACCACGTCCAGGAACTCACCGAGGGCTGCCTGGACGCCATGGCCTCGGCCAGGGCCAGCGCCCCGGACCAGCCGGTCGACCTGCACGAGCACCTGTCGTTCCCGCTGCCCGTGCTGGTGATCTGCGAGCTGCTCGGGGTGCCCTTCGCCGACCGGGAGTACTTCCACGGGCTGTCCGACCGGGTCGGCCGGATGAACTCCGGGGGCGACGCCAAGGCGGCCATGGCCGAGTTCCAGCGCTACATGGGCGCGCTGGCCGAGGCCAAGCGGGCGAACCCGGGTGAGGACGTGGTGTCCGACCTGGTCCGGGCCCAGCGCGACGACCCCGCGCTCACCGACGACGAGCTGACCAGGCTCGCCGCCGGCCTGCTGTTCGCCGGGCACGAGACCACCGTCAACCGCATCGACCTGGGTGTGCTGATGCTGCTCGCCGACCTGGACCGGCGGGACGCGTTCCTGGCCGACCCCGAGGGGCTGGCCAGGCAGACCGTTGAGGAGATCCTGCGGCTGTCCGCGCCCGGCGGCCTGGCCCTGCTCCGCTACGCCCACGAGGACATCGAGATCAGCGGGCAGCTGATCAGGCGGGGCGAGGCGGTGATGATCTCCTCGGGCGCGGCCAACCGGGACCCGTCGGTGTTCCCCGAGGCCGAGCGGTTCGACCCGTCCCGCAGCCCCAACATCCACCTGTCGTTCGGCCACGGCGCGCACTTCTGCATCGGCGCCAGCCTGGCCCGCACCGAACTGCGGGTGGTGTTCTCGTCGCTGTTCCGCAGGTTCCCCACCCTGCGGCTGGCCGTGCCGGTCGACGAGCTGACGATCCGCGCGGACCGGGTGACCGGTGGGGTGACCGCGGTGCCGGTGACCTGGTGAGGTGAGCGGCCGCGGCTCGGGCCGGCAGCGCCGGTCCCGGGCCGCACGCGGTCAGTGGTGCCGCGCGTGGTGGTTGAGCAGCCGGGCCAGCAACAGGGTCAACTGGTCGCGCTCGGCCGAGGTGAGCGGGGCGAGCAGGTCCTCCTGCACCCGGTCCAGTTGTTTGTCCAGCCGGCGCAGCTGCCGCCGGCCGGTGGGGGTGATGGTGATGACGTTGCGCCGCCGGTCGGTCGGGTCGGGGGCGCGCACCACCAGCTTGCGGTCGGCGAGTTCGTTGATCGCGGCCACCATGTCGCTGAGGTGGATGCCGGTGCGGCGGCCCAGGGCGGCCTGACTGGCCGGCCCGAACTCGTCCAGCGTCGCCAGCAGCCGGTAGTGGTAGCCGCGGGCGTCGACGGCGGCCAGCCCGTTGGCCACCAGCCGATGGGCGTGCGCGGCGGTCTGGGTCATCAGCCAGCTCGGCAGACCCGTCAACCGGGTGGGAGCCACATCCTCGGCCGGCGTCTCCATGCGGCCAGTCTAACAACCCCTCATCGGTGCTCCCGCCGATCCACATCGTTGTTGGTGCGGCGAATGTTCCCTTTCTAAACATTTGATCCCCTAATGGCTTGGTCTCGGGCGGGGCGCTGTCCCGGAGTGGGCTGGACGCCCTCGCCGACCGGCTGGCCGGTACCCGCCGGTGCGGCGGCGGCGCGCGGTGTGAGCCGCCGGCCGAGCACGATCCAGCCGCCGAGCAGGGCCATGGGCACGGCGGGCAGCCAGGTCAGAGTGGTGCTGTCCAGGCCGCCGCCGTCCCCGAGCAGGAGCCCCACCAGCAGCGAGAGGACCATGTTGTTGCCGGCATGGGCGAGGCTGGCCACCCACACCGTGCCACTGTGGACGTACAGCGTGGCGAGCAGGATCTCCTGGCAGCAGAAGGACACCGTCCAGACCAGCAGGCCCACCGCGGTGTTGGCGAAGCTGATGTAGCCCAGGAACGCCAACGGGTAGTGCCACAGCGCCCAGATCAGCGCGGTCACCAGCACGGACACCAGCGGTCGGCCGGAGGCCACGCGGGGACGCAGGTAACTGGTCCAGCCGAACTCCTCACCCCAGTAGACCGGTGTGAGCAGCACGACCACGCCCAGCAGCAGCGGCACGACCGCCCACCCGGGCAGCCCGGGCACCAGACCGTCCAGAAGGGACAGATCAGGGCGGCACAGCCCGAGCGCCGTGGCGAGCGCCACGGTGGCGGCGGCGATCACCAGCGGCCCCAGCCAGGCGACCAGGTAGTGCGGCCAGGCGGTGCGCAGCCGAGGGCGCAGCCCGGCGTCGGCGAAACCCTCTTTGGTGACCCAGGCGCGCACCACCACGGCGGCGATCGCGGGCATCACCGCGAACGGCAGCTGCACCAGCGGGTTGACCAGCGACAGACCCGCGAGCCACGCACCCAGCATGCACAGCCAGGACCCGCCGAAGGTGATGGCGAGGAACACCAGCACCCCCGTGTTCCGCGAGGTCCCGGGTTGGTTGTCGGGGTGGCGGCTGGCCGCGCTGATTTCTCGTGGTTCGACCATGGCGAGCACTCTCGCCCCGGGTGGCGGCCGGGCACATCCCGGCGGTGGGGGAGATCCGCTCCCCGCACGGAGCCAGCCCGGATCTGGCTCTCCAGGGGGAGGCGGGCGGCCATTCCGCCCGGGCACACTGGCGGCCGTGTCGAAGCTGATCCGCCCACTGTTCCATGTGGACACCTACCGGGGCTGGTGCTGTGCGCTCGCCGGCGTGCTGCTGAGCCTGGTGCCACTGCTGGCCGCGGCGGCCGTGCTGGCCCCGCTGACTCGGGTCTGGTCGGCCGGGCCGCGCCTGCTGGGCTTCGCCGTGGTGTCCACCGCGCTGGTCGCGCTCGCCGGCGTGCCGCGCTCGGTGCGCAGGCGGTGCGTGCGCCTGGTCAACCGGGTGCTGCGCACCGGCCTGCCCGCGCCCGTTGACCTGCCGGAAACCGGCTGGCGCAACCGGTGGCGCACCGCCGCGTGGCTGCTGGCGCACGTCTGGCTCGGCTGGGCGGTGCTGGCCGGGACCGGGCTGCTGCTGATGGTCGCCGGCGTGCTCGTCGGCGTCTGGCTCGGCGGTGGCGACCGGATCGTGGTGTTCGGCCTGTCCGTCCAGCTGCCGGGCGGCTGGCTGGGCGCGTGGGTGCCGCTGGCGGCGCTCGCCGTCCTGCTGCTGGCCGGTCACGCCTGCGCGGCCGCCGCCGCCGGGTTCCGCGCACTCGCACCGGCCCTGCTCGGACCCGGGCCGGCGGAACGGCTCGCCGCGCTCCAGGACCAGATGCACCTGCTGTCCCAACGCAACCGGCTGGCCCAGGAACTGCACGACTCGGTGGGGCACACCCTCACCACCGCCACCATCCAGGCGGCCGTGGCGCGACAGACGCTGGACACCGACCCGGAGACGGCTCGGCGCGCGTTGAGCAGCATCGAGGAGTCCTCCCGCAGCGCGCTGGACGAACTCGACCACGTGCTCGGCGTGCTGCGCTCGGGCAAGGCCAGCACCGCACCCCGGCACACGCTCACCGACCTGGAGGTCCTGCTGGAGCGGGTGCGGCAGGCCGGCGCCGAGGTGCGCGCCGACCTCGACGAAGACCGGGCCCAACTGCCGGCCGTGGTGTCCAGGGAGGCCTACCGCGTTGTCCAGGAGGGACTGACCAACGCGCTGCGGCACGCCGGCCGGGAGCCGATCAGCCTGCGCGTGGCCGTCCAGGACGACTGGCTGGAACTGGAGCTGAGCAACCCCCTGCCGGCCGCCGGCGACGCGGGCCGCGCCGAGCGGCAGGGGCACGGCCTGGTGGGGATCGGCGAGCGGGTGCGGCTGCTGCGCGGTGAGGTCGAGGCCGGCCCGACCGCCGACGGCCACTGGCGGCTGCTGGCCCGGATGCCGTTACGGTCGACACCGTGACCGCCCCGCCCGTGCCCGCGCCGACCACAGCCGTACCGCCGGTGACCGTGCTCATCGCCGACGACGAGGAACTCACCCGCACCGGTCTGCGGGTGCTGCTGTCGGCCGAGCCCGACCTGGCGGTCGTGGGGGAGGCGGGCAACGGCGCGGAAGTGGTGCCCATGGTCGCCCGGCTGCGGCCCGACGTGGTGCTGATGGACGTGCGCATGCCCGTGCTGGACGGCATCGCGGCCACCCGCCGGCTGCGGTCCGAACTGGACAGTCCGCCGAAGGTCGTGGTGATCACCACGTTCGAGAGCGACGACCACGTCTACGACGCGCTGCGCGCCGGCGCGGACGGCTTCATCCTCAAACGGGCGCCGGCGCGGCAGATCGCGCACGCCATCCGGCTGGTGTCCGCCGGGGACTCGCTGCTCTTCCCCGACGCGGTGCGCCGAATGGTGGCGGCGCGGCCCCTGCCCGCGACCGGCGCGCTCGGTGGCCAGGTCCCGCTCACCGCCAGGGAGACCGAGATCCTCCGGCTGATGGCCACCGGACTGTCCAATCAGGACATCGCCGGCCAGCTCGTGGTCAGCCTGGAGACCGTCAAGACCCACGTGGGCAACGTGCTGGCCAAGCTGGGCGCGCAGAACCGCACCCAGGCGGTGGTCCTGGCCTACGAGTCCGGCCTGGTCGTGCCCGGCGCGGCCGGCCGGGCGGCGCTCTGACCAGCGCGCGACGAGGTGGACCGGGGCGGCCGCGGCGGTGGTGGGCCCAGCTGGCGGTGGCTCGGTCGGAGGTGGCTCAGCCGGCGTCCGCGGTGTGCGCGGCCAGCAGGTTCAGGACGCCGTCGACGGCCTGGTCGAACGGGGCGCTGTCGTTGGCGGCGCGGGCCAGCACGTAGCCGCCCTGGAGCACCGCGACGACGGTGGTGGCCGTGGCGGCGGGGTCGAGCGCGGCGGTCAGTTCACCGCGCTCCCGCCCCTCGGCCAGCACCTCGGCGATCCGCGTCCGCAGCCACGCGAAGGTGTCCTCGACCGGCTGGCGCAACACCGGGTCGGCCATCACGTCCGGGTCCTGGGTGAGCCGGCCGACCGGGCAGCCCCGGAGCACGTCGCGTTCCCGCCGCAGGTAGGCGGTGATCCGCTGGAGCGCGGTGCCGGGAGCGCGGAACCCCGCTTCGGCCGCGGCGCGCAGCTCCTCGGCGGTGCGCCGGATCGCGGCGAGCGCCAGGTCGGGCTTTCCGCTGAAGTGGTGGTACATGCTGCCCTGCCCGGCTCCGGCGCGCTGCTGGATGGCCTTGGGGCTGGTGCCGACGTACCCGCGCTCCCACAGCAGTTCGCGGGTGCTCTCGATGAGCCGTTCGGACGTGTTCACACCAGACAATGTACCCACTAGTCGGTACACGACCACTGCCTCAGCGGCCGGCCCGGTGTCCGCGCCGGCCGAACCGCCGCCACCTACTCGGCGTCCAAGGGCGCGATCGGCGCGCTCAGGCCGTGGACCGCAGGACGGTGACGGTGCCCCGGACGCCGTCCACCCGGACGCGGTCGCCGGTGGACAGGTTGGTGGTGGCGTTGCCGCAGCCGACCACCGCGGGGATGCCCAGCTCGCGGGCGACGATGGCGGCGTGCGAGAGCGGCGCGCCCACATCGGTGACCACCGCGGCGGCCCGGGGGAACAGCGGGGTCTAGCCGATGTTGGTCACCCTGGTCACCAGGACCTCGCCCGGCGGCAGCGCCTGCGCCTCATCCACTGTGGACACCACCCGGGCGGTGCCCTCGACCACGCCCACCGCGCCGGGAAAGCCGGTGACCGCCGCGGCCACCGGCCACCGTGCGCGGCGGTCGCGTCGTACCGGTCGGTGCGCCGGTGCGGGTCGGCCGCCCAGCGCTGCGGGTCGAACCGGCCGCGGATCAGCGTCGGGTACGGCGGCAGCGCGCGGTAGCGCTCGTAGCGCGCCCTGCGGCTCGGGACCGAGGCCAGCGGGGCCTCGTCGCCACCGAGCACGGCCAGGATCTCGTCGATGGACAGCAGGAACAGGTCATCGCCGCGGCCGGTGAGTTCGCCGGCGCGCACCACGAACGCCCGCAGCACCCAGAACCCGCGGGCGAACTCGGAGCGGGCGCGTTCCCGGGTCCGCGCCCTGGCCGCGGCGCGGTCGAGCTGCCGGTCGAGCCAGTCCGGGTCCTCCACCGGGCGGGGCGCGGAGATCTCGAACTCGTCGGGGCAGCGGTGGCCCCAGGCCCGGACGTAGCTGTCCCGGTCGATCTCGCCCCGCCGCAGCTGGGCCAGCCCCAGCACCGGACCGAGACTCACCAGCTCCGCGCCGGCGGCCTCGCGCAGCCCGGTCATCAGTGCGCTGGCGTCGTCCGCGCCCACCAGCCGGTTCAGCACCGGCCACAGCCGGTCCGGCCGAGGCGGGCGAGCGCGGCGGCCTCGCCACCCACCGTGGCGATGTCGGCCCGGGTGTCACCCAGCGACAGCACGAGCGGATCGTTGCTCATGGCTTCGCATGGTGGCAGCCGGCACCGGCACCGGTGCCGGTGCGGGAATCCGGAACACCCGCGTTCCGGTGTGACCCGACCGCCCCAGCGGCACGGTCCGGCAGACTGCCCACGCGCTTGCAGGCGGCCGGTGCGGTCGGGGCCGGCGGCACCACCACCGCCCCCGACCGGACAGGCACCGGAGTGCGGGGACTCAGGCCCCGGTCACCGCGCGCACCCGGCGCAGCACCTCGTCCGCGCCCAGTGCCCTGGCCACCTGGTACAGGTCAGGGCTGCGGGTGGAGCCGGTGAGGGTCACCCGGACGGCCTGCGAGGCCTCCCGGATCGAGCCCACGTAGGTGTCCGGGTTCTTCTTGTACTCCTTGACGCTGTTGGCGAAGCCGTGCCGCGCGGCGAGCGAGCGGATCTGGTCGAACCACTCCTGGGAGTCGTCGGACTCCCGGTAGCCGCTGGCGAAGTCGGCGAGGAACGCCGTGACCAGCTTCGGGTCCATGCCGCCGAAGCGCTCGTCCGCCGGGTCGGTGACCAGGCCGAACAGCTGCGGGAAGAAGAACCCGTACACCGGGCGGAAGTCCGACCACTTGCGCAGGTCCTTGCGCGGGTTGTCCACGCCCTCGCGCTCCACGGCCAGCGCCCGCAGCGCCAGCTCCCGCTCGGCGTCCAGCACCTGCCCGAGTTCCTGGTCGTAGCGGTCCGCCCAGGCGCGCACCGCGGCCAGGACGGTCTCGCCGGACAGCGTGGCGATGTGGTCCGCGCTGATGTCCTCCAGCTTGACCAGGTCGACCAGGGGACCGGCCACCCCGCACTCGGCCAGGTTGATCGGCTCGTCCAGCGCCTGGCGCAGCGGCAGCTCGGCGAGCCGGCCGTTGGCCAGGCCCCGCAGGTAGTACTGGACGGCCTCGGCCGGGTAGCCGGCCTCGACGTAGAAGTCGACCGACGCCTCGGGGTCCTTGCGCTTGGACAGCTTGCGCTTGCCGCCACCGGCCTGCTTCATCAGCGGCGCGATGTGCGCGTACTCGATCCGCTCGAAGCCCAGCGCGTCGAACAGCTGCAGGTGCAGCGGGACCGAGGAGATCCACTCCTCGCCGCGGATCACCAGGTTGACGCGCATCAGGTGGTCGTCGACCGCGTGCGCGAAGTGGTAGGTGGGCAGCCGGGGCTCCTGGTCGGAGGACTTCAGGATGACGGCGTCGTTGCGGTTGGCGTCGTGCTCCAGCTCACCGCGGATCGCGTCGGTGAACCGCACCCGCTCGCCCGGCTGGCCGGGAGAGCGGAACCGCACCACGTAGGGGTCACCCGCGGCCAGGCGCGCCTGGACCTCCTCGGCCGGTGCGTCGCGCCAGATGGCCCAGCGCCCGTAGTAGCCGGTGGGCAGCTTGGCGGCCTGCTGCTTGGCGGTGATCTCGGCCAGCTCCTCCTTGGTGGCGAAGCACAGGTACGCCTTGCCCTGGCGGAGCAGCTCCCGCACGTAGGTCAGGTAGATCTCGGAGCGCCGCGACTGGTGGTAGGGGCCGTAGGCGCCGGTGCCCTCGGCCTCGTCCGGCTGGATGGCGAAGTAGTCGAAGGCCCGCTCGAACTGCTCGACAGCGCCCTCGACCTCGCGGGTCTGGTCGGTGTCCTCCACCCGCACCAGGTAGGTGCCGCCGGACCGGTGCGCGACGTCCCGGTCGATCATGCCCACGTAGATCCCGCCGATGTGCATGAACCCGGTTGGCGACGGACCGATCCGGGTGACCTTCGCGCCCTCGGGCAGCTGGCGCGGTGGGTAGCGCTGCTCCCAGTGCCCTGGCTCGGGCAGGTCGGCCGGGAACAGCGCGTCGATGGTGGCTCGGTCGGACATGGGCGAAGATCTCCAACAAACCTGGGGAACGGACACGTGAGGCTATCGATCGCGCTGGGTGGGCGTCGCAGGTGGGAGGCGTGGCCGGGCTCGGCGGCGCTGGTCCGGCGGCCCGCGCCGGCCGATCGGGCACCCCGCTGCCACGCCTGTCATGTCCCAAATAGTGGACGCGCCGGTGGCGGGTGGCTAACCGCGTCACGCGGCCGGGCCATTCCATCCGGGGGCCCGGTCGAATCGCCCGGCCGTATTTCCCCCGACGGTGGGAACGAATGCGCTCCGATGGGTTCCCCCGGAATTCGGGATGGGGAATTCCCGGAATTCCGCGCGGGTGTGCCCGCCGGCCGGGGAAAGGGTGGCCCGCCGTGTTTCCCGGTCGCGCTGGCCAGTGGGGGCGGACAGTGCGGGTGGCCGGTGCCGGCCGGCGCCGCTGGCCGTGGCGCGTGGGGAACGGGCTGGTCAGCCGGGCTCACCGCGGCTGGGGGAGCGGAGCGGGGCGGCGGCCGCGGTGCCCGACTCCGCACGGGGTGGACCGGCCTGGCCGGGTGGACGCTTGTCACCCGTGGAGGTTTCCGGGTGCTCCCCTCTCCCGCTCGGGAAATGACCGGCGGCCGGTTTCGGCTCCCGGCGGCCGGGCCGGCGGCAGCCCCGGATCGGGTGCGGGCGAGCCCGGTCGATTACCGTGCGGTACGCGGTGCGGGAATGCGCGGGCCGCGGTCAGTGCGACCGGGAAAGCGCGGTGCGCGCTTCACGCGCGCGTTTTCTTTCCGGTATCGTGACAAGCCCAGGTCGAGAGGCGCTGCAACGGACTCCGGTCCGCCACGCTCGGGCTGGAGTTCAGTGACCAAGGGCGCCTCCCAGACACTTCGGGAGGTGGTCCAGTGCACAGGCCCGCAGGCCACGACAACGGGCAGGGACGTATTTCTCCGCAGACCGCTGTTCACCCATCCGACCGGACGCAGGCCCTGCGCGAGCTGCTGGACCAGCGGGTCGCCGTGCTCGACGGTGCCTGGGGCACGATGCTGCAGGGGGCCAAGCTCACCGCGGACGACTACCGGGGCGAGCGGTTCCGCGACCACGCGCGGGACGTGACCGGTGACCCGGACCTGCTGAACCTGACCCGGCCGGACCTGATCCTGGACGTCCACCGGCAGTACCTGGCCGCCGGTGCCGACATCACCACCACCAACACGTTCACCGCGACCAGCATCGGCCAGGCCGACTACGGGCTGCAGGAGCTGGTGCGGGAGATGAACCTGCGCGGCGCCCAGCTGGCCCGCCAGGCCGCCGACGAGGTGGGCGGGCGGTTCGTGGCCGGCTCGATCGGCCCGCTCAACGTCACCCTGTCGCTGTCCCCCCGGGTGGAGGACCCCGCCTACCGGGCGGTCACCTTCGACGAGGTCCGCGCCGCCTACGCCGAGCAGATCCAGGCGCTGGCCGACGGCGGGGTGGACCTGCTGCTGATCGAGACGATCTTCGACACGCTCAACGCCAAGGCCGCGATCGCCGCGGCCCGCGAGGTCGCGCCGCAGCTGCCGCTGTGGATCTCGGTGACCATCGTCGACCTGAGCGGGCGCACCCTGTCCGGGCAGACCGTCGAGGCGTTCTGGAGTTCGGTCGAACACGCCAACCCGCTGGTGGTCGGCGTGAACTGCTCGCTGGGCGCCGAGGAGATGCGACCGCACGTCGCGGCCATGGCCCAGCTGGCCGACACCTACACGGCCTGCCACCCCAACGCCGGCCTGCCCAACGCGTTCGGCGGCTACGACCAGACGCCCGAGGAGACCGCCGGCAAGCTGGGTGAGTTCGCGGCCACCGGCATGGTCAACATCGTCGGCGGGTGCTGCGGCACCACCCCGGCGCACATCGCGCGGATCGCCGACGCGGTGACCGGCCTGGCGCCGAGGAAGGTGCCCGCGCCGTCGGCGCGGACCCGGTTCAGCGGGCTGGAGCCGTTCGAGATCGGCGCGGACACCGGGTTCGTGATGATCGGCGAGCGCACCAACGTCACCGGCTCGGCCAAGTTCCGCCGGCTGATCGAGGCCGAGGACTACCAGGCCGCCGTGGACGTGGCCCTGGACCAGGTCCGCGGCGGCGCCAACCTGCTCGACGTCAACATGGACGCCGACCTGCTCGACAGCGAGCGGGCCATGACCACGTTCCTGAACCTGATCGCCACCGAGCCCGAGGTGGCCCGCGTGCCGATCATGGTGGACAGCTCGCGGTGGAGCGTGCTGGAGGCCGGCCTCAAGTGCGTGCAGGGCAAGGGCGTGGTCAACTCGATCAGCCTCAAGGAGGGCGAGGAGCAGTTCCTCGACCAGGCCCGGCGCATCCGCGACTACGGCGCCGGCGTGGTCGTCATGGCCTTCGACGAGCAGGGCCAGGCCGACACCACCGAGCGCAAGGTGGAGATCTGCGGCCGCGCCTACGACCTGCTCACCCAGCGGGTCGGGTTCGCCCCCGAGAACATCGTGTTCGACCCGAACGTGCTGGCCGTGGCCACCGGCATCGCCGAGCACAACGGCTACGCCAAGGCGTTCATCGACGCCCTGCCGCTGATCAAGCAGCGCTGCCCGGGCGCGCGCACCAGCGGCGGCATCTCCAACCTGTCGTTCTCCTTCCGCGGCAACAACGTGGTGCGCGAGGCCATGCACTCGGCGTTCCTGTTCCACGCGGTCCGGGCCGGGCTGGACATGGGCATCGTCAACGCCGGGCAGCTCGCCGTCTACCAGGACATCCCAGCCGACCTGCTGGAACTGGTCGAGGACGTGCTGTTCGACCGGCGGCCCGACGCCACCGACCGGCTGGTCGCGTTCGCCGAGACGGTCAACGGCAAGGGCACCCGCCGCAAGGTGGACCTGTCCTGGCGCGAGGCCCCGGTGGAGCAGCGGCTGGAGCACGCGCTCGTGCACGGCATCGTCGACTTCATCGAGGCCGACACCGAGGAGGCCCGGCAGCGGGCGGCCCGGCCGCTGGACGTGATCGAGGGCCCGCTGATGGACGGCATGAAGACCGTGGGCGACCTGTTCGGCGCGGGCAAGATGTTCCTGCCCCAGGTGGTCAAGAGCGCCCGGGTGATGAAGCGGGCCGTCGCCTACCTCGAACCCTTCATGGAGGCCGAGAAGGAGCAGGCCCGGCTGGCCGGGCGCGACGAGGTCAGCCGGGGCAACGGCAAGGTGGTGCTGGCCACCGTCAAGGGCGACGTGCACGACATCGGCAAGAACATCGTGGGCGTGGTGCTCGGCTGCAACAACTACGAGGTCATCGACCTCGGGGTGATGGTGCCCGCCGCGACCATCCTGGACACCGCGGTGGCCGAGGGCGCCGACGTGGTGGGGCTGTCCGGGCTGATCACCCCGTCACTGGACGAGATGGTCACGGTGGCCGGCGAGATGCAGCGCCGGGGGCTCAAGCTGCCCCTGCTGATCGGCGGGGCCACCACGTCCCGCCAGCACACCGCGGTCCGCATCGCGCCCGCCTACGACGCCACCACCGTGCACGTGCTGGACGCGTCCCGGGTGGTCGGCGTGGTCTCGGACCTGCTCGACCCGCAGCGGGCCGACGAACTGGCCGCGAGCAACCGGGTCGAACAGCAGCGCCTGCGCGAGCAGCACGCGAACCGGCAGCAGCGCCCCCTGCTGTCCCTGGCGCAGGCCAGGGCCAACCGGGAACAGGTGTCGTTCGACGACCTGCCGGTGCCCGAGTTCACCGGGATCCGCACGGTCCGCCCGGAGCTGACCGAGCTGCGCGAGATGATCGACTGGCAGTTCTTCTTCCTCGCCTGGGAGCTGAAGGGCAAGTTCCCGGCGATCCTGGACCAGCCGGTGGCGCGCGAACTCTACGACGAGGCCAACGTCCTGCTCGACCAGATCATCGCCAACGGCGACTTCCAGCCCCAGGGCGCCTTCGGCTTCTGGCCGGCCCACGCCGACGGCGACGACATCGTGCTCGACACCGGTGCGGGCGGTGTCCTGCGCCTGCCCATGTTGCGCCAGCAGACCGCCAAGCCGGACGGGCGGCCCAACCGGTGCCTGGCCGACTACGTGGCGCCGGCCGGTGACCACCTCGGCGGGTTCGCCGTGAGCATCCACGGCGCGGACGAACTCGCGGCCAGCTTCGAGGCACGCCACGACGACTACCGGGCGATCATGGTGAAGGCCCTGGCCGACCGGCTCGCCGAGGCGTTCGCCGAGCACACCCACCTGCGGGCGCGCCGGGCCTGGTTCGAGCCGGACGCCAACCCGGAGCTGGCGGACCTGCACGCCGAGCGGTTCCGCGGCATCCGCCCCGCCCTCGGCTACCCGGCCAGCCCGGACCACAGCGAGAAGCGCGACCTGTTCGAGCTGCTCGACGCCACCCAGCTGGGCATGGGCCTGACCGAGTCGTTCGCGATGACCCCGGCGGCCAGCGTCAGCGGGCTGATCTTCGCCCACCCGGCGTCGCGCTACTTCACGGTCGGACGCATCGGCCGGGACCAGGCCGAGGACTACGCCCTGCGGCGGGGTCTCGACCTGGCCGAGGTCGAGCGGTGGCTGCGGCCCAACCTCGCCTACGACCCCGACGCCTGACCGGGACGCCTGACCGAGAAGCCTGACCGGGACGCCTGACAGCGCTCGCCGCTCAGGGGTGGTCGGTCCGGCCGGACTGGACGCGGGCCACCTCGGCGGCGAGTGCCCGCGGCGGGATCGGCTCGAACGGGTCGACGGAGATCTCCCCGGTCCCGGTGACGGTCCACACCCCGGCGACGCGGCCGCCGAGCAGCACGACCGGGGAGATCCAGCCGGCGGTGCGGCTGACCTTGCCGCGGTGCTCGGCCGGGATCAGGCTCCGGTTCGCCGCCAGCACGTACTGGTCGAACGCGGGCAGCAGCCGCACCGCGCCGCTCGGCCGGGTCTCCCGCAGTTGGTCGAGGTCGGCGGTGCGGGCGTAGGCCGGCGCGCCGTCCACGGTGACCTCGGTCAGCTCGTCCCGGACCGCGGCCAGCCAGCCCTTGAGCAGCCGGGTGCTGGCCCCGCGGAACAGCCACTGGCCGAAGTCGGCCAGGGTGGCCGGGCCGTGCGCGGCCAGGTAGGCGCGCAGCAAGTCGGGGGCCGGCCTCGTCCGCGCTGACCGGGTGCCAGCCAGGCAGCCAGGTGGCCGGGCTGGTGAAGGTGACCCGGTTGCCGCTGGTCGGGCCGTGGCAGAGCAGCCCGAGCCAGCTCGCCGGCTTCAGGGCGAAGCCCCAGCCCGAGCGCAGCACGTCGGCCAGGGCGGTCTCGCCGGTGTGGTCGAGCACCGCCTCGGTCAGCTCCTCGCGGGTCAGCACCTGACCGGGCAGCACCTCGGCGATCGCGTCGATGATCGCGTTGAGCTGCGCCAGGGTGACGCCGTGGCCGCGCAGCACGCTCGGCCGTTCCCAGGACCGCGCCGCGGCCAGCGCGGCACCGTAGGCGGGCGCGTCGGCCACGGTGTGGCTCGATGGAGCGCTGTGGCAACCGCGCCAAGCAGCGCACCAGGCACCGCCGCGCCCCCGGCTGAGCGCCGCCCGCCGGCCAGGGCAGTGCGCTGGCGGCCACCCGCCATCGGTTAGGTTCCCCTCCGAGGAAAGGAAGGGCTGTGAACCGATCACGCGCAACCGACCAGGCCGTCCCCGAGTGGCTGCGGGCCGAGCCCGCCCGACTGCTCGACTTCGCCAGCTCGGCCGTCCACCCCGACGGTGGTTTCGCGTGGCTGGACGATGACGGGGCACCGGTGCTGGAGCGGCCGGTCGAAACCTGGATCACCTGCCGGATGACCCACGTGTTCGCCCTCGCGGTCGCCGCCGGCCGGGACGACCTGCGGGAGCTGGTGGCCCACGGCGTGTCCGCGCTGACCGGGCTGCTCCGGGACGACGTGCACGGCGGCTGGTACGCCTCGGCCAGCGCGGCGGGACCGGTGGTGGCGGACAAGCGCGCCTACGAGCACGCGTTCGTGGTGCTGGCCGCGGCCAGTGCCGCGGCGATCGGCGTGGCCGGCGCGCGCGAGCTGCTCGGCGAGGCGCTGTCCGTGGTGGAGACCCGGTTCTGGATCGAGGACGACGGGCTGGTGGCCGACGTCTGGGACCGGTCCTGGACGGCGCGCGAGGACTACCGCGGTGTCAACGCCAACATGCACAGCGTGGAGGCGTTCCTGGCCGCCGCCGACGTGACCGGCGAGCCGGTGTGGGCGCGGCGCGCGGCCAGGATCACCGAGCGCGTGGTGCACGGTTTCGCGCGGGCGCACGACTGGCGGCTGCCCGAGCACTTCGACCCGGCCTGGCGGGTGCGGCTCGACTACAACCGCGACGAGCCAGCGCACCCGTTCCGGCCCTACGGAGTGACCATCGGCCACCTGCTGGAGTGGTCGCGGCTCGCCCTGCACGTCCGGCACGCCCTGGGCGACCAGGCGCCGGAGTGGCTGCTGGCCGACGCCCGCCACCTGTTCGCCACGGCGGTGCGGGACGGGTGGTCCGTTGACGGCGCGCCTGGCTTCGTCTACACCACCGACTTCAGCGGCGAACCCGTGGTGCGGGACCGGCTGCACTGGGTGGTGACCGAGGCGATCGCCACGGCCTGGGTGCTGCACCAGGTCACCGGGGAGCAGGAGTACCTGGACTGGTTCCAGCGCTGGTGTGCGCACGCGGACACCCTGTTCGTGGACCGCGCGCACGGCTCCTGGCACCACGAACTCACCCCGGACAACGTGCCGGGCGCCTCGGTGTGGCAGGGCAAGCCCGACGTCTACCACGCCTACCAGGCGGCGCTGATCACCACGCTGCCGCCGAGCGCGTCCTTCATCGGCGCACTGGTCGGCGACCCCACGCCGCGCTGATTCGAGTCAGGCGCCCGGACCGGCGTCGAGCGCCACGGTGAGACCACGCAGTTCGTAACCGCCGATGTCGTGCTTGAAGCTGATCCTCGGCGGCGTCAGCATCCGCAGTCCGGGCAGGGCGAACAGGCGGCTGAGGAAGACGTCGGTCTCCAGGATCGCGATGCTGGCGCCGGGGCACTTGTGCGCACCATCCCCGAAGGACAGTCCGGCGGCGCCGGCGTGATCGGCCATGGCCCGGCCGGGGCAGATCCGCTCCGGCCGGTCACCCACCACCCGCGGGTCGACGTTGGCGCTGTCCACGAACAGGTCGACCAGGGCTCCGGCCGGCACGGTGACCGTCCCCGCCGCGCCCGTTTCTGCCGCGCCCGTTTCCGCTGCGACCGCCCCGGCGGCGCCGGGCAGCGACAGCGCGGCGGTCGTGCGGCGGCGGAGTCGGCCGACGACCGGCTCCAACCGCAGGATCTCGTGCAGCACGGCGAGCCGACCCGGCTCGTCGGCCGCGCGGTAGCGTTCCCGCAGCGCCTCGTTGCTGAACAGGTGCCAGGCGGCGACGTTGACGAACTCCCGGGTGGTGATCATCCCGGCCGCCGCGAAGGTGAGGCACTCGCCCAGGATCTCCCCGGCCGAGCAGCCCTCGGCGAGCAGGTGTGAGATGAGGTCGTCCCGGCCGCGCTCGCGGTGGGCGCGTACGGCCGGACGCACGTCACCGAGGTAGACCCGCAGCCAGTTGACGTTGTGCCGGATCAGCCAGTAGAGGCCGCTGAAGCTGGTCAGGCCCGGTTTGCCGAACTTCTCCGGGAAGAAGCTCTCCAGCCGCCGCCGGATCCCCGGCCGGCTCTCGGTCAGCCCGATCACGGCGGCCGCCACCCCGATCGCCAGCTGGAAGCTCAACTCGCCCAGTTCGGCCCGGCCGGCGGCGCGCAGCCCGGCCAGCTGCTCCTCGGCGATCCGGACCATGATCCCGCGGTACTGCTCGTCGACCCGGCGCGGCGTGAAGTAGCGGGCGGTCTGCCTGCGGTGTTCCCGGTGCTCCTGGCCGTCCCGGTAGAGGACGGGGCGGCGGATCGACGCGGGCAGCTTCGCCACCGTCTCGATGCCCAGGCCGGCCTGCACCGTGTCGGTGCTGCGCAGGACGGCGTGGACCGCGGCGTAGCCGTGCACCTGCCACACGCCGTCCGGCCCACGCCGAACCGGACAGTCGGCCCGCTGGGTTCCCCGGTCGATCCTGCGGCCACCCAGTTCCCGATCGGCCACGCGACACCTCCCCGGCGCGTTCGAAGGCCCACCCCGGTGGGCACGCCGGTGCGGGCGAGCCCCACCACGCACCCGGCTCGACCGGTCACGCGGGGTGGACACGTCCAGAACGTAGCGAAGGCACCGGCCGTCCGGTAAGTGCCGAGTGGAGGCGGTCGGGCCGCGACTACCAGTGGGCGGGGCGGGTCAACGCGGCCGGCAACCGGGTCGCCGCGTCGCCCTTGGCGGCGTTGACCTGCGCCTGGGTGAGGAAGATGCTCCCGGTCAGGTTGGCGCCGCGCAGGTCGGCGTCGCGCAGGTCGGCGCCGATCAGGTCGGCCCCACTCAGGTTCGCCCCGCTGAGGTTGGCCGCGATCAGGTAGGCCCCCCGCAGGTTGGCGCCGCGCAGGTTGGCGCCCCTGAGGTTGGCGCCGATGAGGTCCGCGCCCCGGTGGTTCTTCTTCCGGCCGGGGATCCCGGCCCGCACGAGTTCACTGGTGCGCAGCAGCAGGACGTTCACCTCGTCCCGGTGCGCTGCCACGTCCAGCGCGGCGAGTTCCTCGGCGCTGCCCCGGGCGAGGTCCTCGGTCCTGCGCTGGGCGCGGCGCAGGTCGGGGTGCACCGCTCGGGCCGGTTCCAGGGTCAGCGCCTCCGCGAGGTACCAGAGCAGTTCGTGCAGCTGCTGCACGACCGGGAACACCTCGAACATCCGCCCGGCCAGCTCCGGGTGGGACCGCCAGTCCTGACCGCCGAAGGTGACCTGGGAGACCCGCTGTCCCGCGCCGAAGCAGTCGAAGACGGTGCAGCCGGAGAAACCCCTGCCCCGCAACTGCGCGTGGATGCCGCAGCGGAAGTCCGCGCGCAGGTTGGGGCAGGGCTGGCCGGCGTCCTTGCTGATCGCGAAGTCCGACGACGCGGTGAACCGCAGTGCCACGCAGCACAGCCCGAAGCAGCGTTCACAGTCGGCCCGCAGGTCGAGGTGGCCGGGACCGGCGGAGGGGGCTTCGGGCTGGTGCGACACGGTACGGGTTCTCCTGCGTCGAGCGCGCGCCACGCGGTGCTGGTGGTGCTCCTCCAGTGTCCCAGAGGACGAATCCGCGCAGGCCCGGAGGGCGTTGCCGCGGGCCCGGGCCGGGTTGCCCGCTCGCGAACCGCGGTCGCCCGGCCACCGCGCGCGGCCAGCTCGCGGGCGTGGCGGCTACGCGAACGCGTCCACGCCGGTCAGTTCGCTGGACAGCGTCCACAGCCGGGCCGCCGCGTCGGCATCCCTGACCCAGGGTTTGACGCCGCCGATCAGCATGTCGTCGGTGGTCGCCGGCTCGGCGATGTCGCAGTCCTGGCAGTAGGCCCCGCCCCGGCCGGCCAGCAGCGGTGTGGTCGCCGCCCACACGGCCGTGGCCGCGCCCTGCTCGGGCGTCTTGAACCCGGGGGCAGGCCTGCCCTCCGGCGTGATCCACCCCTGGGCGATCTGCTCCTCGTGCGGGACGTGCCGCTGGAGCGGGGTGAGGATGCTGCCCGGGTGCACGGCGAAGGCGTGCAGCCCACTGCCCGCGCCCAGCGCGTCCAGGTGCAGCGCGAAGAGTGCGTTGGCGGTCTTGGACTGCGCGTAGGCCAGCCACCGGTCGTAGCCGCGGCGGAAGTGCGGGTCGGCCCAGCGGATGTCGGAGAGGAAGTGACCGGACGAGGCCACCGACACCACCCGCGCCCCCTGCGGGTTCAGCGCCGGCCGGAGCCGGTTGACCAGGGCGAAGTGGCCGAGGTGGTTGACGGCGAAGTGCGCCTCCCAGCCGGGGCCCACCCGCGTTTCCGGGCAGGCCATGATGCCCGCGCCCGCGATGACGATGTCGAGGACGCGACCGGTGTCCAGGAACCGGTCGGCGAAGACCCGCACGCTGGCCAGGTCGGCCAGGTCGAGGTCGGCCACCTCGGCGGCGGGGATGTCGTGCAGTGCCCGCAGGGCCTGAGCCGGCCGGCGCGCCGGCACGACCACCCGCGCCCCGGCCGCGGCCAGCGCGCGGGTGGTGGCCAGGCCGAGGCCGGAGTAGCCGCCGGTGACCAGGGCGGTGCGGCCGGTCAGGTCGATGCCGGCGAGCACGTCGGCCGCGGTGCTGTGCGCGCCGAACCCACTGCCGATCTTGTGCTGCTGCGTTGTCGTCATGGCGGCGACGCTATTTTCTAGACTGGACTCTAGGTCAAGATATGGTCGCCGACATGGGCGGCGGAGATGTGGGCAGCGGGGACAGGGGCATGGGAAACAGCGCTGGTGGCCTGTCCATCGGCAGGGTGGCCGAAGCGACCGGGATGAGCGTGCACGCGCTGCGGTTCTTCGAGCGGGAGGGGCTGTTCCTGCGCCCGATCCCGCGCACCAGCGGCGGACAGCGCGTCTACGACCAGGCGGACGTGGACTGGCTGCTGCTGTGCAACCGGCTGCGCGACTCGGGCATGCCCATCGCCACCATCAGGAGGTTCGCCGACCTCGTCCGCTCCGGCCCGGGCAACGAAACCGAACGCCTGGCGCTGCTGCGGGACCACGAACAGGCCGTGCGCGCCAAGATCGCCGAGCTGACCGCGGACCTGGCCGTCATCCAGGACAAGGTCCGCACCTACGAGCGGCACCTGCGGGAGGGAACCGCGGTCGGGCTCTGGGCGCCGACACCACCCGCGTGAGCCCCGCGCCCTGGACAGCGCCCGCGTGCGCACCGCGCGCCGACCCGGACTTGCCCCGCGCGCCGCGGCTGTGGCACTGTCCCGGGCGACTCCTGGGAAAGGACTGATCGTGACACTGGGCATGGTGCTCGGCGACGTCTCCTCGCGCGCTTTGACGCGGGAGCCGTAAGCCCCACCCGCCCCACCCGCCGCGGGCCGCGCCCCGGCTCCTCGTCGAAGTGCTCTTCGTGCCCTTGCACGTCCCTTCACGAGGAGTACCCGGTGTCCACGATCCGCTGGACCGAGAACAACACCGTCCGAACCGCCCGCTGGCGCTCCGCGAGTGAGCGTCCGCTGCCCCGCCGCGTCGTCGTGGCCGACGACAGCACCACCGCCGCCACCGCCCACCGGCTGGCGTGCACCGGCACCGCGCTGCTGTGGCGCGGCGACTACCACAACGCCCGCCAGCTGCTGCGGGCCGTGGGCCGCCGGATCGACCAGAAGCCGCCCCGGCCCGGCGCCACCCCGGCCGAGTCCTTCCACCTGCACCGCCGCGCCCGCGCGCACCGCGCCCGGGTGCTGGGCATGCTCCTGGTGCTGCTGGAGGCGGACTACTCGCTGGCGCTGCGCCGCGCCCCCGACGTGCGGCTGGCCTGCGCGCAGGCGTACGGGCCACCGAACGGCCCCCTGGCGGTCCCCCTCAGCGAACTGCTCGGGGTGATCGGCGCGCACCAGTGGCGGGACAGGGGAGTGCCCGTGCCCGCGCTGGACGCCCGCATCCACCCGCACTGGGGGGTGTTCTCGCCGGTGCGCGGGGAGTACGTGGACCTGGTGGCCCGGGTGCCGCTGCCCCCGGCCGCGGCGGCCGGCCCCGGCCCCCGGACCGCCTTCGACCTCGGCACCGGCACCGGCGTGCTGGCCGCGGTGCTGGCCCGCCGGGGGTTCGACCGGGTGGTGGCCACCGACATCAGCCCGCGCGCCCTGGCCTGCGCCAGGGAGAACGTCGACCGGTTGGGCCTGGCCGGACAGGTCGAGGTGGTGGGGCCCACGCTGTTCCCCGCCGGGCGCGCCGCGCTCGTGGTGTGCAACCCGCCGTGGCTGCCGGCCACGCCGATGTCCGTGGTGGAGCAGGGCGTCTACGACCCGGGCGGCGGCATGCTGCGCGACTTCCTGACCGGGCTGGCCGGGCACCTGCTCCCGGGCGGCGAGGGCTGGCTCGTCCTGTCGGACCTGGCCGAGCGCCTCGGCCTGCGCGCGCCCGGCGAGCTGCCGGCCGCCATCGCCGCCGCCGGCCTGCGCGTGGTGGACCGCGTCGACACCAGGCCGAGCCACCCGAGGGCCCGCGACACCGCGGACCCGCTGCACGCCGCGCGCGCCGCCGAGGTCACCTCGCTGTGGCGGCTGCGGCCGGCGGCCGACCCGGGTGGGGAGCGGGTGCGCTGACCCGGGACCGGCCGGGCTGACCGCGCGAGCGACCATGGAGGCGCACCACCCGCCAGGTTGACGAGGAGACGAGCCATGGACAGCGCTGAGTTCTTCGAGCGGCACCTCGCCCGCACGCCCGTGCTCGGGATCTTCCGCAACCACTCGCCGGAACAGACGGTGGCGGCGTGTGAGCGGGCCTGGGAGTTCGGCGTCGACCTGATCGAGGTGCCGGTGCAGTCGCCGGACGCGCTGCCGTCGCTGCGGGCGGCGCTGGCCGCGGCGGCCGAGCGGGGCAGGAGCGTGGGCGCGGGCACGGTCACCACGGTCGAACAGCTGACCGAGGTCCGGAAACTGGGCGTGGCGTTCACGGTCGCGCCGGGGCTGCACCCGGAGGTGGTCGCCGAGTCGCGTCGGGTGGGCCTGCCCCACCTGCCGGGGGTGGCCACCGCCACGGAGATCGCCGCGGCCCTGGCGAGCGGGTTCACCTGGCTCAAGGCGTTCCCGGCCGCGCAGCTGGGCCCGGACTGGATCACCGCGCAGCTGGCCCCATTCCCCGCGGTCCGCTTCGTGGCGACCGGGGGTGTGGGCGCGGGCAACGCCGGGGACTTCCTCGCCGCCGGGTGCCGGGCCGTGGCCGTCGGCTCGGCACTGTCCGATCCGGACGCGCTGCCCAGGCTGCGGGCCGCGCTCGCGCAGAACTGACCGGTTCACCGGGCTGGACCAGGTCGTCAAGTTCGGCCGGTCCGCCGGATAGGATGCGGGGGTGACCGGAGCGACCGCCTCGCGGGGGCGCATTGACAAGCGGCAGGCGATCCTGGCCGCCGCGTTCACCGTGTTCGCGCGCCGGGGCTACGCGCAGGCCTGTGTGCAGGAGATCGCCGAGGTGGCCGGCGTGGCCAAGCCGACCGTGTACAACCACCTCAACGACAAGGAAAACCTGTTTCGGCATGCCGTGACGGCCGCGGCCGACGCGGTGGCGGCGGAGAACCTGGCGGTCGTCGAGCGCGTCCGCAACCCCGGCGACGACCTGCGCGCGGCACTGGAGGACGTGGCACGCGGGCTGCTCCAGGTGTGCTCCGGGCAGCGCTGCCGGTCGCTGCGCCAGTTGACCTACGCGCAGCTCACCGTGTTCCCCGACCTGGCCGACGCCGTCCACGAGCGCACCTCGGTCCGGCTCACCGAGGCGCTGGCCGACCGGCTGGCCCGGCTCGCGCTGGCCGGACGTCTGCGCGCGGGCGACCCGACCGAGGCCGCCGAACAGTTCCTCGCGCTGCTCACCGGTCCGCTGGAGCACCGGTCCGGGCTGGGTGCCCGCGAGGTGTCCGCCGCCGAGACGCACGCCGTGGCCACCGCCGCGGTGGACACCTTCCTGCGCGCCTACCGCCCGGAGCCCGTCCAGCACTGATCCCGTCCAGCACTGAACCCGCCCAGCACTGGCCGCAGCCAGCCCTGCCCGTCTCCAGCCGGTGTCGGCGGGGCCGTCAGTCCAGCTCGCGGGCCCTGGCCTCCAGGTAGCGCTGCTCGACCTGGTTGTCCGTCAGGGTGGCCGCCTCGCGGTACAGCCGCGCCGCGGCGGCGGTGTCGCCGATCAGCTGGAGCAGGTGGGCCCGCACCGCGCGTTCTCGTTGCCGGGTCAGTGGTTCCCGGTCCAGGTGGTGGCGCCGGTTGAGGTCGTCGAGCAGCGCCAGCCCCCGAACCGGGCCGTGGGCCTTGGCCACCGCCACGACCCGGCTGAGCCGCACCGGCGCGGTCGGGCTGAGCCGTTCCAGCCACAGGTACAGCGCCGCGATCTGCGGCCAGTCGGTCCGCTCCGGTGCCGGGGCCGAGGCGTGCACCGCCGCGATCGCCGCCTGGAGCTGGTAGGGGCCGACCGCGCGGCGGTGCCAGACACCGTCGATCAGCTCGGTGCCCTCGCGGATCAGGTCGGCGTTCCACCGCGTCCGGTCCTGCTCCTCCAGCGGGACCAGTGCGCCGTCGGCGCCGGTGCGGGTGGCGCGCCGCGACTCGGTGAGCAGCATCAGCGCGAGCAGGCCGGTCACCTCGGGGGTCATCGGGTCGTCGTCGGGAAGGGAACCGAGGAGCATCCGGGTGAGGCGGATCGCCTCGCGGGTCAGCTCGACGCGGGTGAGTTCGTCACCGGTGGACGCCGTGTAGCCCTCGTTGAAGATCAGGTAGAGCACCTGCGTCACGGCGGCCAACCGGCTGTCCCGGTCGGCGTCGGTCGGCGGGGTGAACCGGGCGCCGGCGCGGGCCAGTTGCTGCTTGGCGCGGCTGATCCGGGTGCCCATGGTGTTCTCGGTCGTTCCGTGGGCGTGGGCGATCTCGGCGGTGGTCAGACCGCCCACCGCGCGCAGCGTGAGCGCCACCTGGGAGGTGCTGCTCAGCGCGGGGTGGCAGCACAGCAGCAGCAGGGCGAGGCTGTCGTCGGTGTCCGGCACCGGGTGCGCCTGGCGGGCCGGTTCGTGCATGGCCAGCTCGACCAGCCCCGCTTCCTGCTCGCGGCGCCGCCGAGCCTGTTCGGCGCGGAGCAGGTCCACCATCTTCCGGTACCCGACGCGGATCAGCCAGCTGCGCGGGTTCTCCGGCACGCCCTCGGCCGGCCACGCCCGGCTCGCCGCGAGCAGCGCCTCCTGCACCGCGTCCTCGGCGAGGTCGAAGTGGCCGAAGCGGCGCACCAGCGCGCCGAGCACCTGCGGCGCCTCGGTGCGCAACAGGTGCTCGACCGCCCCGGTGGCGGGAGTGGCTGGGCGGGTCACGCGGTGGCGTCCTGGCCGAAGTCCTCGCCCATGATCGGGCGGATCTCGATCGGCTCACCCAGCACCGCGACGATCCGCGAGCCGATCTCCACGGCGCGCTCGTGGCTGGCCACGTCGATCACGGCGAAGCTGGCCAGCACCTCCTTGAGTTCGGCGAACGGCCCGTCGGTGGCCACCACGCCCGCTGGCGTCCTGCGGATCGTGGTGCTGACCGCGGGGTGGCCAAGACCCGCACTGGTGACGAACTCGCCGGTCGCGCGCAGTTCCCGCTCGAACTCCTGGTAGGCGGCGAACGCGGCCAGCGCCTCCGCAGAGGGGGCCTCGGCGGAGGCGGCGTCCCAGTCGGCGGCGGGTGTGTGGCCGAGCAGCAGGTACTTCACGGTTTGTCCTTGTCGTCGGTCGTGTTCGGACACGGTACGTCGGGTCAGCGCGCGCGGTGCGGCGACAGCGGCCACGACTTCCTCCTTGCGCAGATCCGCGAGTTCCGCCGCTACCTCGGGGCGGACACCGGGATCTCGACACGCTCCCGGTGTGATACACGTCATAGGTGATGGGTGTCGAGGCCGGGCCGCCGCCTCCGAGGTACCGGTGCAGCACAGCGAGCACTCCACCGAGGAGGACGAGATGAACGAGACGAACGAGACGACTGGCACCATCCAGCCGAGCGCCGAGCTGACCGCGCTGGACCGCCTGGTCGGCATCTGGGCGGTGACCGGGGGAGCCGAGGGAACCGTGCGCTACGAGTGGATGACCGGCCGGTTCTTCCTGCTCCAGCACGTCGAGCTGACCCAGTTCGGGCAGCCCGTCACCGGTCTTGAGGTCATCGGCAACCTCCGCCCGTTCGGCGAACCCGTTGGCGCGGACGTGGTGTCCCGGTTCTACGACTCGACCGGCAACACCCTCGACTACGTCTACGAGCTGATCGGTGACGAGCTGACCATCTGGGGCGGCGCCAAGGGCAGCCCGGCCTACTACCGGGGCACGTTCAGCGCCGACGACACCACGGTCACCGGCGAGTGGGTCTACCCGGGCGGGGGCGGGTACGCCTCCACCATGACCCGGATCTGAGGCCGACGCGCGGAACCGGCGACCGGCCGGGGCGAGGACGAGACGGCCGCTCGCGATCGCCCCGGCCGGTACCGCGCCGACCACCGACCCGTCGCCGGCTCACCGCCCCCGGGCCAGGAGCGGGCGGTAACCGTTGTCGCGCAACGCTGTCAGGAGCCGACCCGGAAGGTCGCGTCCTGTTTGTCGGCGCTGCTGGAACCCGCCGAGACCGGGTCGATGCGCAGGACGAAGTCCGCGTGCCGGAGGTAGCGGTCCGGGAAGTTGTAGGACCGGAACGACGCCCAGCCGCTGTCGGCGAGTCCGGCGGTGCGGTAGAAGGTCGCGTCCGCCGCGAAGGTGGCCGAGCCGTCGTTGGCGTCCAGGCGCAGGGCGTAGTCGTAGTGCCTGAGGTAGCGGGTCGGGTCGGTCAGCGACCGGAACGACACGCCGGCCGCGTCGGCCAGGCCGGGCACCACGACCCACTGCTGGTCGGAGTACGGGTCGAACGGGTACGCGTCGATGCGCCCCACGTAGTTCTGGTGCCGCACATAGCGGTCCGGGTAGTTGTACGACTTGAGCCGGTTCCACCGGGGCGCGCCCCACCGGCTGAGCAGCCGGTCCTGCTCGGCCGCGGTGATCGGCGCGATCGTCGCGTGCTTGGAGTTGAGCGGCTGGGTGTAGGCGCGCTGGTTGAGCGGGCTCCACGAGTCGCCGCCGATGTTGGTCGACGACCACGCGTAGAACTCGCCGTTGACCGGCGAGTAGGAGTCACCCCACAGGTAGTGGGCGCCCCCGGTGTTCGCCCTGACCACGATCGGCGCCTCGATGCCGCTGCCCTGGCGCAGGCCGCTGGTGTAGGTGGTGAAGCTGCGCGGGTCCAGCGTGCTGGACCTGGCCCCGTAGAGGTTCCCGTCCGCGAGGTTCTTGTAGTACAGGTAGTTCGTGCTCCCGTCGACCAGCACGGTGGCGTCCAGCACGTTGAAGCCCGGGTCGAAGACCGTGACGAAGTCGGTGGTGTAGTTGACCATGAAGACGTCGCGGGTGCCGTTGTTGGCCGAGTAGACGATGCCGTACTGGCCGCGCGCCGCGTCGTAGAACGCTTCCGGCGCCCAGGTGTGCGTGTTCATCGAGTGCAGTTTCAGCCGGCGGTAGTTGGTGAAGCTGGTCAGGTCCACCGAGTCCCAGGCGTGGATGTACTGGTTGGGCTGGGTGAAGTCGGTGCCCTTGAGGTCGGTGGCGAGCACGACGAACGTCCCGTCCTGCTTGCGCAGGATGTGCGGGTCGCGCAGCCCCTGGGTGCCGGCGGTGGGCGTGACCACCGGGTTGTTCTGGTTGAGCGGGGTCCAGTTGAGCCCGTCGGGACTCACCGCCAGGTGCAGGCCGTAGTCGCTGCCCCGACCGCTGGGCGATTCGGTGAAGTAGCCCATCACGTAGGCGGTGTAGGTGGCGGCTGTCGGGGCGGTGGCGGCTGCCGGGGCGGTGGCGACCACGGCGGTGACCGCGGTGGCCAGGCCGACGGCGAACGCGAGAACTCGGTGGCGCAGCGGCATGCTGACGCGCCTTTCTGTGGCGCAAGGCGGTCGAGCACAACCGGTGCGCGGGAACCACGACTGGCGGCGGGAACTCGACCGGGCCGAGCAGGGACGGCTACGACGTGTCACGTCCGGGTCTTCTGACGGCCCTCGGCGGCGTCCACCCGTGGTCTGCGGTGCGCGACGGTGCGGTGTGGGTCGCGTCCGAGTGTCATCGGTCCCGCCTGTGGTGTCAAGGACGGGCGGTGCGCCGGGCCGTTCGGTCCTGTGTGGACGGACGTGTTGGTCGGCGTGCGTGGCCGGGGGTTGCGCGTTCGGGAGGTCGGCTGCGATCATCTCCGGCATGTCGAACGGAAAGGGCGTGATCGCCCTGGCGCGATGAGCGCCCGTCAGCGGCGGGAATCCCGCCGCCTGCCCGTCCCACCCGATCCGGCGCGAGCGGTCCCGCTGTGGGCGCGGGCCGTTGAACTGCGCACCGAGTGGCTGAACCACGCGCTGTGCTGCGCACCGGCCGATCGGGACACCGCCGAGAACGCCATCACCGCCCTGTACGCCCTGCTCGACCGGCCTCGGCCGAGGTTTGTCTGGGTGCCGTCGCCCGCCGCCGCGGTGCGGCTGGTGCCCCCGACACCACCTGCCCGGGTCACCGATGAGCTGTGGCGAGTGGAGAAGCAGTTGGCGACCCTGGTGTCGCGGCTGCGCGATCGCCTCGACCACGCCATCCACGACCACTGGTACCGCTACGCCGCCCACTTCCCGCCACCACCGGACCCGGTGCTGGCCCTGCGTTCCGGGGCTGATCTGCGCTCGGTGGTGACCAGGGGAGTGCACGACGTGCTGCGCGCCGTGGTCCGGGAGTCCGTGGCGGGGCTGGTCCGGGCGGCGATCCCCGAGGAACGGCTCGGCCTGTGGTGGGGCGGCCAGCACGACGTCGACTGGGTGGCGCACTACGACGTGCACCGCCGGGTCCTCGACGCGCGCTTCGACGCCGCCGACGCCGAGCAGTGGCAGCTGTGGGCGGCGCTGGTGCGCTCCTGCGGCTGGTGGTGGCCCCGGGGTGACGTGTGCGTGGTCGTCGAGCGTCCGTTGGCGATCCGCACCGAACCGGTCGCCGGCAGCGCGTACGGCGAGGTGCGGTTGCACAACCCCACCGGTCCTGCCGTCGTCTTCCCGGACGGCTGGTCGGTGCACGCCTGGCACGGCACCAGGGTGCCGGCGTGGGTGGTGGAGTCGCCCACGGTCGAGCTGATCGCCGCGGAACGCAACGTCGAGGTGCGCCGGTGCGCGATCGAGCGCGTCGGCTGGGCGGCGTTCATCGACCAGGCCGGGCTGACCCTGGTCGGCCGGGCCGACGATCCCGGCAACCCCGGCTGCGAACTGCGCCTCTACGACCTGCCGTACGCGCGGTGGGGTGCGCCGACCCGGCTGCTGCTTGCCGTCAACGGCTCGGTGGAGCGCGACGGCACCCGCCGCCGGTACGGCCTGCTGGTCCCGCCCTGGTTCGACGACCCGGTTGACGCGGCCGGCTGGTCCTACGGGCTCACCGGAGTCCAGTACGCGCAGTTGCGCCGCCGCACCTGACCCCCGACCCCGCGCACACCACAGGTGATCATCATGAATCTGGCAGAACTGCTCGACCGGACCAACGTCGACGCCCTGGACCACCTGGAACGGCAGGCCACCATCCCGGTGGTCGACGGGCTTCAGGCCCAGGGCGACCTGATCGTCATCCCGATGGCCATGCTCACCACCGTGACCCCGGACTCCTGGGCGCACTGGCAGGCGGTCGCGGCCGGGGGCGTGGAACTGGTGCGCGGGGTGGCCGGCAACAACCCGCACACCCTGGTGGCGGACCCGGACACCTGTTGGTGGATTGGGTCGGTGCACGACCCGCTCGGCCTGGCCATCGTGATGTTCGAGAACATCGCGCCGGTCTACCTGGTGCACCCCGAGCACGGGGGCAGCGGGGTGGCACCCGGCCGGTGGCTGGTGCGCCGCCAGCAGGAGCGCGGTCCCCACCGGCGCCGCGTCCTGATCGCCGACTAGGGCCGAAAAGCGTTGGGGCACAGGGAGAACGGCCGGTGGGGCCGGACGCTGGTGGTGGGGAAGCCCGGCGGGTGAGGAGCGTTGTGGACGATCGCGAGTTCTGGACGTGGTTGGAGTACCGGGTCTCCCGTGAGCTGGAGGGGTTCGCCGACAAGGACATCAGCCACCTCTGGTGCGACGGCTTCCTGCCCGGCGCGGTGGAGTCCGGCGGTGACCGGCCCAGGGTGCGGGGGCGCGCCTGGGTCGGTCACGGCCAGGACTGGCAGGAACAGTGGAACTTCACGCTGTTCCTCGGTTCCGCCGCGGCTGGCGGGACCGTGCCGGCCTGGACCGACCTGTGCCCGGCCGAGGACGTGACGGGCTGGCTCGCCGTCGACCTGGCCGGCCGGACGCTGACCATCGACCCGAGCCGGGCCCGCCCCTGCCTGTCGGGGCACCGGAAACCGTTGGCGCACAACGACCAGCCGGCTGGGGGTGCGGCCGGTGCGGTGCTACGGGAGGGCCCGGACGAGCACGAGTGAGCCGGTGAACTCCGGTTGCCGGCGGAGGTGGCCGTGACGTTGGTCCCAGGCCCCGCTGTCCAGGTCGGCGCGGAGCTGGTCGACGTAGTGCGCGCGGGTGGCCTCGGCCACGAAGCTCCAGGCCGAGCAGGCCTGGCGGGCGCCGGGGTCGAGCAGCCGCTCCGGGCGGCCGTAGTAGGCCTCGTTGAAGCCGTCGGTGCAGTCCAGGGGGATCGGCACCGGCTCAACGGTGACCGTGCCGCCGAGGATCCGCGTGATGTCCTCGATGGCGGGGTAGCGCCGGGCCTCGGTGTCCAGCACGAGCGGGGCGTACTCGTGCAGCCAGAAGTCGCGGACGCGCTGCGGGTCGCAGGTGAGGACCAGCACCGGTCCGGTGGCCACCCGGCGCATCTCCCGCAGGCCCGCGGCGACATCGCTCCACTGGTGCACGCTGAACGTGGTCATGGCCGCGTCGAAGGTGTTGTCGGCGAACGGCACGTCCTCGGCCACCGCGTCGATGGCCTCGGGCAGGTCGGCGGGGCGCTGCGCGCGCATGGCCGCGGCCGGTTCCACCGCGGTGACCTGGCGGGCGACCGACTCGTAGGAGCCGGCCCCGGCGCCCACGTTGAGCACGGTGCGGGCCTGGCCCAGGGCGCGCGAGATGGCCTCGGCGATGCGCGGGTCGGGTCGGCGGTAGACGGCGTAGTTGGTGCCGATGCTGCCGTAGTCGGCGTCCCCGGCGCTGCCGTCCGTGGTGCGCTGCCGCATGGCGCTGCCCTCCTGTCCACTGCTTCCACCTGGCCTGCCGCCGGCATTGTGCACGACCGGTGCGGGTGCCTCGCCGTGATCGGGCCCGGCGGTGGGGGCGGGGGTGCTGACCGGGCTGTCCGGTTCCGGCCGACGCGGCTACCAGGCGGAAAAGCTCTGGCAGCAATTTTGACCAGGTGGTAGAAAACTGTGGGAGCGCTTCCATGAAGTCAGGGTCGACGTCAGGAGCTGGAATGAGCAGGCTTTCCGTGCAGCTGTACTCGGTGCGCGAGGCGTTCGCCGCCGATCCCGCGGACACGCTGCGGCGGCTGGCCGCGATCGGGTTCACCCGGGTCGAGCCCTACGGCGTGGTCGAGAACGTGGCCGCGCTGCGCACCGGGCTGGCGGACAACGGGCTGACCGCGCCGACCGCGCACGCGCAGCTCATCGGCGTCGACCAGCACGCCGTGTTCGCCGCCGCGGCCGAACTGGGCATCGAGGTCGTCATCGACCCGTTCGTCCAGCCCGAGCGGTGGCGGGACCCGGCGGACATCGCCGCGACCGCCGCCGCCCTCAACAGCGCGGCCGGGCTCGCCGCCGAGCACGGGCTGCGGGTCGGCTACCACAACCACTGGTGGGAGCTGGAGTCCCGGATCGACGGCCGCAGCGCGTTCGAGGTGTTCGCCGACCAGCTCGACCCGCAGGTCGTGCTGGAGGTCGACACCTACTGGGCGCTGGCCGGCGGCGCGGACGTGCCCGCACTGCTGCGCGGGCTGGGCGAGCGCGTGCACGCCATCCACGTCAAGGACGGCGACCTCGCCACCGACGCGACCGGCCAGGTCCCGGCCGGGCAGGGGCGGGTACCGGTCACCGAGGTGCTCGCGGCCGCGCCGGACGCGCTGCGCGTGGTCGAGTTCGACGCCTACGCCGGGGACCTCTTCGCCGGCATCGCCGCCAGCCACGCCTTCCTGACCGGTGTCGACCCGATCGGGGCCGAGCGGTGAGCGCCGGCACGGGGCCGGTGGGCGTTGGCGTCATCGGCGCCGGCGTCATCAGCGACACCTACCTGGAGAACCTCACCAGCTTCCCGGACCTGCGCGTGCTGGGCGTGGCCGACCTGGACACCGCGCGGGCCGGGGCGCAGGCGGCCAAGCACGGCGTGCCGTGGTCGGGCACCGCGGCCGAGCTGCTGGACAACCCGGAGATCGAGCTGGTCGTCAACCTGACCATCCCGGCGGCGCACGTGGAGGTCGGGCTGGCCGCGCTGGCGGCGGGCAAGCACGTGTGGACCGAGAAGCCGCTCGCCCTGGACCGGCAGAGCGGCCGGGCGCTGCTCGACCGGGCGCGGGACAGCGGGCTGCGGGTGGCCAGCGCACCCGACACCGTGCTCGGGGCCGGCCTGCAGACCGCGCGGCGGGCCGTGGACGACGGCCGCATCGGTGACCCGCGCACCGCGCTGGCGCTGTTCCAGACGCCGGGCCCGGAGAGCTGGCACGTGGCGCCGGAGTTCCTGTTCCAGGCCGGCGGCGGGCCACTGCTGGACATGGGGCCCTACTACCTGACCGCACTGGTCCACCTGTTCGGGCCGATCCGCCAGGTCACGGCCAGCGGTGACCGCGCCCGCGAGACCAGGGTCATCGGCTCCGGTCCCCGGGCCGGCACCGAGTTCCCGGTGACCGTGCCGACCACGGTCCGGGCCCTGGTCGAGTTCCACCGGGGCGGGTGTGCCCAGTTGCTGCTCACCTTCGACTCGGCGTTACCGCGCGCCAGCCTGGAGGTGATCGGCACGTACGGGGCCGCCGTGCTGCCCGATCCGAACCGGTTCGACGGCGCGACCCTGCTGCACCTGGTCGGGCACGGGGAGCCGGAGGAGCTGGCGGCGCGGGGACACCCGGCCTCGCGCGGCACGGGTGCGCTGGAACTGGCCAGGGCGATCCGCGCCGGCGTGCCGGAGCGCGCCTCGGGTGAGCTGGCCTACCACGTGCTGGACGCGATGCTGGCCATTGACGAGTCGATCGTGCGGGGGCAGACCGTGGCGGTGGCGAGCAGCGCCGAGATCCCGCCCGCGCTGCCCGCCGACTGGGACCCGCACGCGCGCACGCTCTGACCGGCGGCCCTGGCTAGTCGAGTGGGACGGTGAGCAGGGTGCTCAGGTAGAACCGCAGCGACCCGACGAGGTCCACCTCGTCGGGCGTGGTCAACCACTGCACCTGCAGGCCGTCCATCAGCGCGATGAACGTCAGGGCGGCGGCGTGCGGGTCGACGCCGGGCCGCAGTTCACCGTTGGCCGCCAACGCCTGGAACGACCGCAGCACGTTCTCCCGCGCGATGCGGTAGTGGCGCTCGAAGTACTCGTGTGCCGGGTGGTCGGCGGCGACCGCCTCGGCCGCGAGCCGCGTGTACAGGTCGACGATGCCCGGGTGGCGGACGTTGTGCTCGGCCAGTGCGACGAAGTGCCGGAGGACCGCGAGCCCGGGCGGCGCCGCCAGCTGCTCGCGCTCGGCGTCCTCCGCGTCCCGGCGCTCCAGCACCGCGGCGAGCAGGGCTTCCTTGGTGGGGAAGTGGTACAGCAGGCCGGCGTGGGAGATCCCCACCCGCTTGGCGATCTCGCGCAGCGACGAACCCTGGTAGCCGGCCTCGGCGTACGCGGTGGCCGCCGCCGTGATGATGTCCTCCCGGCGGATCCGGCCCTTCAGGTAGCCCCCGGCGGTCACGACGTCGCGGTGGTCTCGGTGCCATGCACCCGTTCATCATGCCGCAGCGGAACATCACACAGTTGTCGTGATCGTACGCACAAGATTATTGTGCGAATCCGTGGTCCTTGCTGGGGTCGTGGCGTGTGCGGCGCCGACCGGCAGCGGACCACCGTCCACCGGCCCGGCGCGCTGCCCACGCACGCCGCCGGCCGCCCCACCCCACAGGAGGCCTCAGCCGATGACCGTCCTCTCCCCGCCCCGCCCGCGCGTGGCCCGCGTGGCCACCTGGATCTTCTTCGGCCTCAACGGGTTCGCCGTCGGCATGTGGGTGGTGCACATCCCGAGCATCGAGCGCGCCACCGCCATCTCGCACAGCACGCTGGGGGCACTGCTGCTGGTGCTCGGCGGCGCGGCCTTCGTCGGCATGCAGGTGGCCGGCCCGCTGGCCGACCGGCTCGGCCACCGCCGGCTGGTCCCCGCGGCCGGCGTGCTCCTGGGGCTGGCGCTGGTCGGTCCCGGCCTGGCCGGGTCGTGGTGGGCGCTGGGGCTGAGCCTGCTGTTAGTCGGCTTCGGCAACGGTGCCCTCGACGTCGCCATGAACTCGCACGCCGTGGTGGTCGAGCGCGCCTACCCTCGGCCGATCATGGCGGCCTTCCACGCCATGTGGTCGATCGGCGGGGCGATCGCGGCGGTGGTCGGCGCGGCCACCCTCGGCGCCGGCGTGCCCGCCGCCGTGTCGCTGGGCTGCTGCGGGGCGTTCTGCGTGCTCGCCTCGCTGGTCGCCGGCCGGTTCCTGATCGAAGCCGAGCCCACCCCGGCCAGCGCGGACACCGACGCAGCCGAACCCGCCAGCACCGGCGCGGCGCCGACGCGGCTGGTGTGGCTGCTGGGCGCGGTGGCCTTCGCCCTGATGCTCGCCGAGGGCGTGGCCAACGACTGGGCCGCGCTGCACCTGGAGGACGTGCTCGGCACCACCACGAGCACCGCCGCGTTCGGGTACGGCGCGTTCGCCGTCGCCATGACCGTCGGCCGGTTCGCCACCGACCGGGTGGCCGCGCTGGTCGGCCCGGTGGCGATCGTCCGGTACGGCTCCGCCCTGGCCGCGGTGGGCCTGACCGCGGCCGCGCTCGCCCCGTGGGTGCCGCTGGCCCTGGTGGGCTGGGCGCTGTTCGGCCTCGGCCTGTCCGGCGGGGTGCCGCAGCTGTTCAGCGCCGCTGGCAACCTGGACACCCGGGCCTCGGGCGCGCTGATGGCGAAGGTCGTCGGGCTCGGCTACGTCGGCCTGCTCGCCGGGCCCGCGCTGATCGGCGGGCTGACCCGGTGGATGCCGCTCAACGTCGCGTTCGCCGTGCCGGTGGTGCTGTGCGTGTTCGCCGTGGCCTTCGCGCCGGCACTCACCCGCGCCGACCGGTCGGCGGGCTGACCGGCGACCACACCCGCCGGCGGATGACCGGGTTGGATCGACAGGGGATCGGGTGGGAGTCGCACCGCGCACCGCGCACCGCGCGCCGCGTTCGCGGAGACGACGACCGCGCTGCTGCGCGCGGCGGTGATCGCCGCGCCGGTGAGAAAGGGCGGCGCGGTGCGCACTGGGTCTGTTAGGGTCACCGCATGCAGCGCGCTGGTCTGACTACGACGCCGGACACGGTCCCGGCGCGCTGAGCTGATCCTTGGTTCGAAGCCCCGGGGCGGGTGCCCCGGGGCTTCGCCGTCTGGTCACTCGCCCACCACCGCGAGGAGACCACCGTGCACGACCACCGCAAGCTCGGCCGTGAGCTGGGCCTGTTCGACAGCGACCCGTTGATCGGCGCCGGGCTGCCCTACTGGCTGCCCGACGGCGCCGTGCTGCGCCACACCCTGGAGGAGTACATCCGCGGGGTGGAGCGCCAGGCCGGCTACCGGCACGTGTACTCGCCCGTGCTGGGCAAGCGGGAGCTGTACGAGATCTCCGGCCACTGGTCGCACTACAGCGAGGACATGTTCCCGCCGATGGACCTCGGCGGCGAGCAGGTGGTGCTGCGGCCCAGCCTGTGCCCGCACCACGCGTTGATCTACCGCTCCCGCGCGCACAGCTACCGGGAGCTGCCGCTGCGCATCGCCGAGCTGGGCGGCATGTACCGCGCCGAGCTGTCCGGGGTGCTCGGCGGGCTGACCCGGGTGCGGGCGATCCAGCTCAACGACGCGCACATCTTCTGCACCCTGGACCAGGCCGTTGACGAGGCGCGGGCCGCCCTGGAGCTGATCCGGCTGGCCTACCGGGCACTGGGCATCCGCCCGGCCCGCTACCGGCTGTCGCTGCCGGGGGAGGGCGGCAAGTACGTGGCCGCGCCCGAGATGTGGCAGCGCGCCGGCGCCCTGCTGACCGAGGTCCTCGACCGGTCGGGGCTGGCCTACGAGTCCGTGGCCGGCGAGGCGGCGTTCTACGGCCCCAAGATCGACGTGCAGGTCGCCGACAGCGCGGGCCGCGAGTCCACCCTGTCCACCGTGCAGATCGACTTCCACCAGCCCGAGCGGTTCGACCTGCACTACATCGGCCCGGACAGCGCCAGGCACCGCGTGGTGATGGTGCACCGCAGCATCCTGGGCAGCATGGAGCGGGCCGTGGCCCACCTGATCGAGCAGCACGGCGGGGCCTTCCCCGCCTGGCTGGCCCCCACCCAGCTGGTCGTCCTGCCCATCTCCGAGGCGGAGCTGCCCCAGGCCGCCGAGCTGGTGCGGCGGTGCGGTGCGGCGGGGCTGCGGGCGGAGCTGTCCGGGCCGGAGCTGGGCAGCCTGGGCGCGCGCGTGCGCGCCGCCCGGCTGGTGCCCTACCAGGCGGTCATCGGCGCCCGGGAGGCCGCCGCCGACCAGGTCGCCCTGCGCCTGCGGGACGGCCGGCGGCTGCCCGCCCGGCCCGCGGCCGAGGTGCTGGCCCGGGTCGGCGCACTGGTCGACGCCCACCGCGCCGAGCTGTGGGACACCGATGACACCGATGACGCGGCGTAGCGGTCGCCGACCCGGTGGCGCTCACCCCTGCCTGGCGGCTCCCGCGGCCAGGCCGTCCAAGGTGAGGTCGAGCAGGCGTTCGGCCTGCTCGCGCTGGTCGGGTTTGCCCGAGGCGAGGGCGATGCCGGTGAGGCTGGCGAGCATGTCGGCCGCGCTGATGTCGGAGCGGACGGTGCCGGCCGCGACCCCGGCGTCCATGAGCGTGGCCAGGGCGGCCAGGATCAGGTCCTTGCTCTGCGCGTAGGGGTTGCCGCCGGAGTCCACCACCGTCCGCAGCGCGTCGGCCATGCCCAGCTTGGCGGACACGTAGTCGAGGAAGCGGCGGGTCCAGGCGCGCAGTGCCGCCTGCGGTGGCGCGGTCGCCAGCAGTTCCGGGGCGGCGTCGCACAGCTTGGCCAGCTCGTTGCGGTAGGCGGCCTCGATCAGGGCCTGCCTGGTGGGGAAGTTCCGGTAGAGGGTGCCGGTGCCCACGCCCGCCTGCCTGGCGATCTGTTCGAGGTGCGCGTCCAGCCCCTGTTCGGTGAACACGCGCACCGCGGTGGCCAGGATCTTCTCCCGGTTGCGCTGCGCGTCAGCCCGGAGCGGGCGCTCTGCGTGCCTGGTCATCGACGGCGTTCTCCTCCTCCGCTGGCGAAGTGGAGGCGTGTCCGGTTACTCTGGAAGAAGCGGCGGCGCCTCCACTTTCACTCTAGGGCATTCCTCGCCCGTCGTGGCGACTGGGAAGAAGGACGTGACAGATGTCGGAACTCGACGGCAGGGTCGTCGCCATCACCGGAGCCAGCAGCGGGATCGGTGCGCGGACCGCGCTGCTGCTGGCCGAGCGCGGCGCCACCCTCGTGCTGGGCGCCCGGCGCGCCGACCGCCTCGCCGAGCTGGCCGAGCGCATCACCCGGGCCGGCGGCCACGCCCTGTGCGTGCCCACCGACGTGCGGCGCCGCGACGACCTGGTCGGCCTGGTCGGGTCGGCCGTGCAGCGGTGCGGCAAGCTCGACGTGCTGGTCAACAACGCCGGGGTCGGCCCGATCTCCCCGCTGGACGAGCTGCGGGTCGACGACTGGGACGAGATGGTCGACGTGAACATCAAGGGCGTGCTGCACGGCATCGCGGCGGCCCTGCCCGTCTTCCGCGCGCAGGGCTTCGGGCACATCATCAACACCGCCTCCACCGCGGGACACACCGTCGCGCCGAGCATGGCGGTCTACGCCGGCACCAAGTTCGCGGTGCGCGCCATCTCCGAGGGCCTGCGCCAGGAGGCCGGCGACGGGCTGCGGGTGACCGTGGTGTCGCCCGGGTTCGTCGCCACGGACTTCGCGGACGCCGCGGCGAACCCGGAGGTGCGGGCCCAGCTCGCCGAGACCAGGGACCGGATCGCGATCGCACCGGAGGCGATCGCCCGCGCCATCGCGTTCGCCATCGAGCAACCGGCCGATGTGGACGTGAACGAGATCGTGATCCGACCGACCGCCCAGGCCTGACCTGTACTGTGGCTGGCGGTCAGGCCGGAGGGCGGCCGCCCGCTCAGCGCTTGACGGCGGTGTCCCGGGAACGCCGGCGCAGGCTCGTCACCGTCACGGTCGCCAGCACGAGCGCGATCACGACGAGCGAGAGCGGCGTGGGGATCTCCGGCACCGCCGGCCAGACGCCGTGGGCCCAGTGCAGGACCAGCTTGACGCCGATGAACGCCAGGATGATCGCCAGTCCGTGGTTGAGGTGGACCAGCTTGGCCAGCGCGCTGTGCAGCACGAAGTACAGCGCGCGCAGGCCCAGCAGGGCGAAGGCGTTGGTGGCGAACACCAGGTAGGGGTCGGCGGTGATGCCGTAGACGGCGGGCACCGAGTCGACCGCGAACACCACGTCGGTGGCGAAGATCGCGACCACCACCAGGGCCAGCGGGGTCAGCGCGCGGCGCCCGTGCTCGTGGACGGTGAGGCGGGCACCCCGGTAGTCGTCGGTGACCGGCATCAGCCGGCGCAGCAGCCGCACCGAGCGCAGCTGGGCGACGTCTCGGACGGCCTGCTCACCGGCGATCGCCTCGCGCAGGATCTTGACCGCGGACAGGAACAGGACCAGGCCGAACACCAGGAACGCCCAGGTGCCCGCCTGCAACAGCGCGGCACCGGCGGCGATGAACACCGCGCGCAGCACCAGGGCGCCGACGATCCCGTACAGCAGCACCCGCTGCTGGACGGCGGCGGGCACGGCGAACGCGGTGAGCAGCAGCATGAACACGAACAGGTTGTCCACGGACAGCGACTTCTCCACCACGAAACCGGTGACGAAGTCCAGTGCCTGGCCACCGCCGTACGCGAACCACAGCCAGCCGCCGAACACGAACGGCAGCGCGAGGTAGAACACCGACCAGCCCGCGGCCTCCCGCATGGACACCTCGTGCGGACGGCGTGTCACCACGAAGTCGGCGACCAGCAGGGCGAGCAGGACGAGCACGCTGACCGCCCACAGCCAGAACGAGCCGATCGACTCGGGAGCGGCGGCGGGCACGGCGGACGGATAGGGCACAGAGCCTCCTCGAACAGCGTTCGAGGTCTCCTTCACCCCACGGGTGGGGCGGCAAGCCGGGGACACCAACGGGATGTCCGTACTGACCGGGCAGGCCCTTGGGAAGTACTCCCCTCACCAGCGAGTATCAGGGTCGACCGCGTCGTTGTAAAGCCGAGACCCGGGGCCTGGCCGGCGCACCCGGCCACGTCACACCGGGGGTGGACGCCGCCGGGCGCAAGGCGGACGCGTCCGCGTCAGCCCCGGTGCTGGCCGGTGGCGGTGAGCAGGAACGCGGGCGAGGACCAGTAGTCGCACAGCGGCGTGGTCCGGACGTCGGTGAAGCCCGCCCGCTCCACCTGCTCGGCCCAGCGCGCCGCGGGCTGCTCCCAGGTGACCCGCGTCGCGCCGGGCACCAGCTGGCCGGTGAGCACGGGCATCAGAAAGCCCTGCGCCACCAGGTCCCGGTCGGTGTCGTACTCGGCCAGGCCGCGCTCGTAGGTCCGGGCCAGGAAGGCCCGGTGCTCCGGGCCGGCGTGCGGCAGGTCCGGCACGTCGAACTCGACCACGGCGAGCGCGCCGACCCGCGGGGCCAGCGCGGCGAGCACGGTGTCGCGCACCTCGTGCGGCAGGGTGTGCAACGCGAACGTCGACTGGGCCAGGTCGAAGGCCGTGTCGAGGGCGGCGGCGAACGGCTCGACCCGGGTGTTGCGGGCGTCGAGGTCCAGACCGCGGTCGAGTCCGCGCTCGGCCAGCCCGCGCACGGCCGCGGCCAGCAGCGGGGCGGCGGGTTCGACCAGGGTGAGCGCACTCGGGCGGTGCCCGGCGGCCAGGCTCGGCAGCAGCGCGCGGCCGTCGCCGCAGCCGATGTCGAGCAGGCTGGCCGGGCGGGTCCGGTCGTAGATCCCGGCCAGCGCCGCGCTCACCGCCCGGTAGAGGCCGATGTTGCCGCCACCGTTGATGAACGCCTCGAACGCGGCCGGCTGGTCGTACACCGCGCTGGCCGCGTCGGTGGCCAGGTACTGGGACAGCGCTTCGGCCAGCAGTGACCCGCCCGTTCGGACGATCGCCCTGGCACGATCGACGTCTCCGGCGGCGAGCGCGTCCAACGCCTCGGTGGTGGGATGCATGCACGGAGTCTGGCAGACCGGTGTGACAGAACCGGACAGGACTGGCCCACCACGTTGTGTGGACCACCGGTCGTGGCCTAACGTTCATGGCAGCCAACTGGTTTCCAGTGTCCACTTCGGATTGTTGTCGGCGTTCGCTCCCCACCCCGACCGGAGCCCACCATGCCGTCTGGTCTTGCCGCGCTCGTCGCCCTGCTGTCCCTGGCCCCGTTGGTCGACGTGCCCACCGAACCGGTCCACCCGCAGGCGGCCGTGTGCGTGCTCGCGTGCGACACCCTGGACCCGTCCCGGGCGAAGGAGGAGAAGTTCCCGGTACCGGAGCAGCGGATCAACAACCGGCGGCTGGTGCTGCACGTGTCCGACGCCGACGGCATGGCGTGGGGCAGCATCGACGACGGCGTGACCGGCGACTCGGTGTGGCTGGACCGCTCGTGGGACGGTGGCGCGACCTGGGAACCGTTGCTGGGCAAGGCGAGCATCCCGGGGACGTGGACCGGCACGCGCACGCTCATGTACAACGTCACCGACCCGACCACCCACCGGCGCGGCCTGATCCGCGCCTGCGGTGACGCGAACGCGGTGGCCTGCACCGACTGGATCTACCCGGTGGTGTGCGACGTGGTCTGCGACCGGACCGACAGCGGCCACGCCGTGGGCGACGCGCAGCCGGTGCCGCCCACCACGCTGTTCGGCCGCACCATCCGGCTGCACGTGGACCGCAACGCCATGGCGTGGGGCACGATCGAGGCCGGCGGTCCCGGGGACGAGGTGTGGCTGGACCGGTCCTGGGACGCGGGCGCGAGCTGGCCCGGTGGCTCGTCGCTGGGCCGCACCAGCGTTACCGCGGGCAACACCGCCACCCGCACCACGATGTTCGCCACCCGCGACCCTCGGGGCCGCCACTACGGCGGCGCGGTGCGCGCGTGCGGCCGGGAGGCCAGCCACCAGCAGGGCAGTTGCACCGCCTGGGTCCGGCCCGCGCCGAGCCGGGCGGACGGCGCCGCCGACGCCCTGATGTACGACTACCAGCCCCACGAGGCCTGGTGGCGGAGCAGTTGGTGGAACACGGCCGCCACGCTCACCGCGCTGATCGACTTCGCGGCGCGCACCGGGAACCGGCGCTACGACTGGGTGATCGCGCGCACCTTCGAGGTCAACCGGGGCGTGTTCCCGGCGGGGCAGAAGAGTTCCGACGCGATCGAGGGCGACTTCGTCAGCCGCGCCATCGACGACACCGCGTGGTGGGGCCTGGCCTGGATCGCCGCCTACGACCACACCGGCGAACGCCGCTACCTCGACATGGCCACCACCATCGCCGGCTACGTCCACCAGTACTGGGACACCACCACCTGCGGTGGCGGGGTGTGGTGGGACCGGGAGCGCACCTACAAGAACGCCGTGACCGCCGGCCTGTACCTGCGGCTGGTGGCGGCGCTGCACCGGCGCACGGCCGGGGACGCGGTGTGGCTGCAACGCACCCGTGCCGCCGCGGACTGGTACCTGGGCAGCGGGCTGGTCAACGCGGCCGGTCTGGTCAACGACGGCCTGACCGGGGACTGCCGCAACAACGGGCAGCCGGTGTGGACCTACAACCAGGGGCTGGGCATCGGCGGCCTGCTGGAGGCCTGGCGCGCCACCGACGACTCCCGCTACCTCGCCCAGGCGCGCCGGCTCGCCGACGCGGCCATCACCAGTCCCGTGCTGACCGCGTCCGGGGTGCTCACCGAGTCCTGCGACGTGGGCACGAAGTCGTGTGACGACAACCAGAAGCAGTTCAAGGGCGTGTTCGCCCGCTACCTCGCCGACCTGGCCGAGGCCACCGGAGTGGCCGCCTACCAGGAGTTCGCCACCCGCCAGTCCGACTCGATCTGGGCCACCGACCGCGACTCCCTCAACCGGCTCGGCCAGCGCTGGGCGGGCGGCACCCCCAACCAACTCGACTGGCGCACCCAGGCCAGCGCGCTGAGCGGCGTGCTCGGCTGATCGCCAGGGTTGGCCCGGCGGTGCCGGGGCCGGACCCGCGGGTGGTCTGCCCCGCGGTGTGCCCGGCCCCGGTGGGAGAACTCAGAGCAGGCCGGCCGCCACGAGCTTGTCCTTGATGCGCACCAGCTCCTCGTCGTTGAGCGGCAACTGCGGCGGGGCCATCACGGCGTTGTCGATGAGGCCGCGCATCTTCATGGCGGCCTTGAACGCGCCCAGCGCGGCCGATCCCCGGCCCATCCGGCTCGGCGGCGCCACGTCGGTGATGGTGAACAGGCGCATCAGCCGCTCCTGTTCCGCGCTGGCCGCGGCGAGGTCGCCGGCGCGAACGTGGTCGTAGATCGCCACGTAGCCGGCGGGGTCGACGTTGCCGAGGCCGGGAACCACGCCGTCGGCGCCCATGGCCAGCACCGAGTCGACCACGAGTTCCGAGCCGGTGAACACGGCGAAGTCGGCCAGGCCCCGGTCGCGCTTGCCCAACAGCACGTAGCGGAACCCGGCGTCGTCACCGCTGGAGTCCTTCAGGCCGGCGATCACGCCGTCCTCGGCGAGCCGCAGCACCATCTCGCCGTCGAGCTTGGTGTGCACGGCCATCGGGATGTCGTAGGCGAAGATCGGCAACTCGGTCAGCTCGCGCAGCAGCCGGAAGTGCCGCTCGATCTCGGCCACGTGCGTGCGGGTGTAGTACGGCGCGGTGACCACGATCCCGGCCGCCCCGGCCGCTTCGGCCGCCCGCACGTGTTCGGCCACCCGCAGCGTGGTCATGTCGATGCAGCCGACCAGCACCGGCACCCGACCGGCGACCTCGTCGATGGTGGTCTCCATGACGGTTCGGCGCTGCGCGTCGGGCAGGAAGGCCACCTCACTGGACGAGCCGAGGATGAACACCCCGTGCACGCCGGCGTTCAGCTGGAAGTCGACCGAACGCCGCAGCGAACCGGTGTCCACCGTGAAGTCGTCGTGGAACGGGGTGCACAGCGGGGGGATGACGCCGGCGAATGTCGCGGTCACGGGGCACTCACTTCGGTTGGTAGTTCTGGGTGGATGCATCGGTAGGTGTGCTGCGCGGACTCACCGGCCGAGGCGAGCGGCGGCAGTGCGCGCGCGCAGTCGTCGGTGGCCTTCCAGCAGCGGGTGCGGAAGCCGCAGCCGCTGGGCGGTGCGGTCGCCGACGGCACCGGACCGGTCAGCACGATCGGTTCGACCGCGTGCAGCAGGCTGGGCGTGGCCGAGAACAACGCCCTGGTGTAGGGGTGGTGCGCCTGGTCGGGCAGGGCCGAGGCCGGCGCCTCCTCCACGATCCGGCCGAGGTACATGGTGACGATCCGGTCGCTCATCTTGCGCACGGTCTGGATGTCGTGGGAGACGAACACCATCGCCAGGTTGAGCCGGTCGCGCAGGTCCATCAGCAGGTTGAGGATCTGCGCCCGCACGGACACGTCCAGCGCCGAGGTCGGCTCGTCCGCGACCAGCAGCCCCGGCCGCAGCGCCAGCGCCCGCGCGATGGCCACGCGCTGGCGCTGGCCACCGGACAGCTGGCTGGGCACCGCCTGCTCGGCGCTGCTGGGCAGGCCGACCAGCGACATCAGCTCCCGCACCCGGTCGGCGCGCTCCGCGGGCGTGCCCACGCGGTGCACGTCGAGCGGGTCGCGGATGATCCGGGCGACCGGCAGCCGGCGGTTCAGCGCGGTGGACGGGTCCTGGAAGACCATGCCGACGTCCCGGCCGAACTCGCGGGCCCGCTGCCCGGCGCCCATCGCCCACAGGGAGGTGCCCCGGTAGCGGACCGTGCCGCTGGTGGGGCGTTGCAGGCCGACGACCACCTTGGCCAGAGTGGACTTGCCGCAGCCGGACTCGCCGACCACGCCGACGGTCTGCCCCGGCGTGAGCACGAGGTTCGCGTCGGTCAGCGCGTGCACCTCGTCGCGGCCGAACAGGCTCGACGAGCGGACCCGGTGCACCACGTGCACGCCGTCGAGTTCGAGCAGGTGCTCGCTCACGATCCGACTCCTTCCGGCAGTGCGTCCTGTGCCGAGCCGATCGCGATCCGTTCGGCGGGGAAGTGACAGGCGATCAGGTGGGTGGTGTTGTCGCCGACGCGGGCCGGTGCCTCGCGGTGGCAGACCGCCCGCGCGGCCGGGCAGCGGTCGGCGAAGCGGCAGCCGGCGGGGAAGTCGGCCGGTGCCGGCACCACGCCCCGGATCTGGGTCAGCGTGGTCTGGTTCTCCTCCAGCGACAGCACGGCGCTGAGCAGGCCGCGCGTGTAGTGGTGCCGGGGTGAGCCGATGATCTGCGCGGTGGCGCCCATCTCGGCCACCTGCCCGCCGTACATCACCACGACCCGGTCGGCCACCTCGGAGACCAGCGCCAGGTCGTGGGAGACCAGGATGAGCGCGAACCCGAGTTCGTCCTTCAGCCGCAGCAGCAGCCGCATGATCTGGGCCTGCACCGTGACGTCCAGCGCGGTGGTCGGCTCGTCGGCCACGATCAGCTTGGGGCTGCGGGACAGGGCCATGGCGATGAGCACCCGCTGCCGCTGCCCGCCGGACAGCTCGTGCGGGTAGGCCCGCAGTGTCCGCTGTGGATCGAGGCCGACCAGTTCCAGCAGTTCCACCGGCGTGCGGGTGCCGCCCCGCCGGACGAACTGCTTGAGCTGCGCCTGGATCGTCATGGCCGGGTTGAGGGAGGACAGCGCGTCCTGGTAGATCATGGCGATGTCGTGGCCGAGGTGGCGGCGCAGCTGGCTGGGCTTCAACGCCAGCAGGTCGCGCTGCTCGAACCGGATCTGCCCGGACACCCGCGCATTGGCCGGCTGCAATCCCATGATGGACAGCGACGTCAGCGACTTGCCGCAGCCCGACTCGCCGATCAGGCCGAGCACCTCGCCGGCGCGCACGGTGAACGACACGTCGTCCACGACGTTCACGCCGTTGTGCCGGCCGGGGAAGGAGATCGTCAGGTGCTCCACGTCGAGCACGGGCGGTGCGTCACCGAGGTCGCGGGCGGTGCGGCTGAGCCGCTCGCCCACCTCGCGCAGCCCGGCGATGGGCAGCACCGGCTCGGTGTTCTCGGTGGACTCCTGCGCGGCGATCGCCTTGGGGGTGACCGAGTTGGCCCCGCGCGCTGCGGCCGGCGCCGCCCACGCGTCGGAGATCCGTTCGGCCAGCACGTTCAGCGCCAGCACGGTGACCAGGATCAGCAGGCCGGGGAACAGCGTGGCCCACCAGCCGCCGGTGAGCACCAGGTCCTTGCCGTCGGCCAGCACCGAGCCCCACGACGGGTTGGGCGGCTGGATGCCCGCGCCGATGAACGACAGCGACGCCTCGAACACGATCGCGTCGGCCACGGTGACCGTGCAGTACACCAGCACCGGGGCGGCGCAGTTCACCGCCACGTGCCTGGCCAGGATGAACCAGCGCCGGGCGCCGATGATCCGCTCGGCGGCGACGTAGTCCTCGCCGTACTGGGCGAGCACGTTGGCCCGCACCACCCGGGCGACCGGCGGCGTGTTCAGGAAGCCGATCGCCAGGATCAGCACGGAGATGTCCCGGCCGAACACCGCCACCAGCACCGCGGCCAGCGCGATCCCGGGGAAGGCCATGACCACGTCCAGCACGCGCATGATCACCGAGTCGACCCGCCGCGCCGAGGTGGCCGCGAGCGCGCCGACCAGCCCGCCGGCCACCAGGGCCAGCACCACGGCGCCCAGGCCGATCGTCAGCGACCAGCGGGTGCCGTGGACCAGGCGGGAGAAGATGTCCCGGCCGGACCGGTCGGTGCCGAACCAGTGCTCCCCGCTCGGCCCACCGATGCTGGTGCCCAGCGCGTCCGGGTCGTGCGGCGTGATCAGCGGGCCGAACACGGCCACCAGCGCCAGCACCACCAGCAGTCCCAGTGCCACCCAGGACACGGTGTTCAGTTTGCGGAAGCCGATCCCGGGCCGGGACAGCCTCGCGCTCAGGCCGCGGCGCATCACGAGTGGCTCCTCAGTCGCGGGTTGACGATCAGGTAGAGGACGTCGACGATCAGGTTCACCAGCACGAACCCGGTCGCGATGGTGATCACGAAGCCCTGCACCTTTGCGGTGTCGCCGTCCAGGACCGCCTGGATCATGTTCTGCCCCATGCCGGGCAGCGCGAACATGGTTTCGATGACCACCGCGCCGCCGAGCAGGTAGCCGACCCGCAGCCCGAGCACGGTGAGCGGGGTGACCAGGGCGTTGCGCAGCACGTTGCGCCCCACCACGACCACCGGCGGCAGGCCGCCGCCCCGCGCGGTGCGCACGTAGTCCTTGTCCAGTTCCTCCACCATGGACGTGCGGATGACGCGGGTCAGCTGCGCGGCGACCGGCAGGGCCAGCGAGATCGCCGGCAGGGTCAGCGAGTTCAGCCAGCCGGTGAACGAGTCGTTCGGGCTGATGTAGCCGCTGGTGGGGAACAGCCCCTGGCCGACGGCCAGCCACTGCACCAGCAGCAGGGCGATCCAGAAGGCCGGCGCGGCCAGCCCGGCCAGCGTCACCACCCGGATCAGCTGGTCCGGCCAGCGGTCCCGGAACAGCGCCGAGGTCACCCCGAGCAGCAGTGACACCACCAGGGCGATGCCCAGCCCCAGCAGGGTCAGCTGGACGGTGAGCGGCAGCGCGGTCGCGATGATCTCGCCGACCGGCTGCCGGGTGATCACGCTGTGCCCGAAGTCGCCCTGCACCAGGTGCCAGACGAACCGCACGTACTGCACGGGCAGCGGGTCGAGCAGGCCGTTCTCGCGCCGGAACTGGTCGAGCTGCGCCTGGGTGGCGTTGGCCCCGTCAAACGCCGCCATCGCCGGGTCGACGGGGGAGAACCGCATCACGACGAAGACGAACAGGATGACGCCGAGCAGCAGCGGCACCAGGGAGAGGATGCGGCCGAGCAGCATCCGCAGGACGACGGTCATGTGCTCGCTCCGCTCAGGCCGGCTTGGCCTGGTTGAGGTAGATGCCCGGGTAGCCCTGGGCCCGCACGCCGGTGATGGCCTTCGGGTCCCACGCGGTGCCGAGCTGGGTGAACACCACGGGGTAGATGACGGCCTGGTCGGCGATCATGTCCAGCAGCTGCTTGGTGAGCGCCTTGCGCTTGGCCTCGTCGGTCTCCGCGGCGGCCTGGTCCTGCAACTGCAGCAGCGCGGTGGCGTCGGCCCCGGTCCAGCGGGCGTACCTGGCGCTCAGGTTGGACTGCTGGTCGTAGTAGTAGCGGGTGAGCAGGTCCGGGTCGTTGCCGAACTGCATCGGGTTGTTGGTCGTGGCGACCACCTGGAAGTCGGTGCCGTTGTCCAGTTTGGAGAACAGCGCCTTGGTGTCCTGGGAGTCCAGAGTGGTCTCCACGCCGATGGCGTCCCAACCCTCCTTGATCACGGTGACGCAGCCGGCCACCAGGGAGGTGTTGGTGGTGGACAGGGTGATCTTCAGGCCGCTCACGCCGGCCTCCTGCAACAGCTCCTTGGCCTTCTCCGGGTTGTAGGAGAGGTCGGTGTCCGGCTGCTGGGACACCGGCAGCTTCGGGTTGATGAACGAGGTCGCCGGCGTGCCAGCGCCCTGCAGGCCGATCTCGACCATCTTCTTCTTGTCGATCGCGTAGTGCAGCGCCTGCCGGACGCGCTTGTCGTCGAACGGCGCGTGCGCGGTGTTGAACAGCAGGAACAGGTTGTTGCCGCCGTCGGCGAACTCCACGGTGCGGCCGGCCGCGCGCAGCTGCTCGGCGTTGGCCGCCGGGATGTTCTCCACGATCTGCGCGTCCGGGTTGGCACCGGAGATCGCGGCCACCCGGGGCGAGGCGTCCACGATGGACTTCCACAGCATCTTCTTGTAGGCGGCCGGCCGGGGGCCGTTGTACTGCTCGAACTTCTCGAACGTGGTGTGGCTCAGCGGCGCCTGCTCGGTCACCTTGTACGGACCCGAGCCGACGACCTTGCCGTTCGCGGCGTCGTCCCAGTGACCGTCGAAGACGTGCTTGGGCACGATCTTGCAGGTCTGGATGCGTTGCAGCGCGTAGGGGAACGGGAACTTCAGCACGAACTCGACGGAGCGGTCGTCCACTTTGCGCACTTCCTGCAGCCAGTTCGCGAAGAAGCTGCGCACCAGGACGTTCTCGGTCGGGCTGAGTGCCCGCGCGTAGGTGAAGACGACGTCGTCGGCGGTGACCGGCTGGCCGTCGTGCCAGGTGGCGCCGTCGCGCAACTGGAAGGTGAGGCTCGTGCCGGACAGGTCGGTTGGCAGGGCCTTGGCCAGGCCGGGGAAGGGTTCCCGGGTGATCGGGTCACCCTCCACCAGGGACTCGTAGCAGTGCAGGTTGGCGGCCATCGAGAAGGCCGAGGCGGTCTGCAGCGGATCCCACGTCTGGTTGTTGCCGTAGCCGAGCACGGCGGTGATGGAGTCCTTGTCGTTTCCCGTCTTGTTCGTGGAGGCTGGCCCGCCGCACGCGTTGAGCGCTGCGGTGAACGCCATCGCGGTGCCCGCCAACCCTGTGAAGCGCAACATGTCGCGCCGGCTCATCGGCCGACCGGACCCGATCGGGCTTGGGGACATCATCGTCTCCAGACTTCAGTGATTGCCGCCAGAAGATAAGTCGTAGGACATGGGACGTCCTACGACTGGTGTCCGAACTCTAGGTCTCGCCGGCTGGAGAATCAAGAGTCCGCGCGACATCGCGGATCACCGCTGGTGTACCGAGTGGACAGCGCAGCGTGACGTAGGATGTCCGGCGCGGCGACATGCCGGCAACCAGCGGATCCGGAGGACGGTATTGGCGCGCCCGCAACGCAACGAAGAGATCACCAAGCGGATCATCGACCTGATCGTCGAACGCGAACTGCCCCCGGGGGCGCCGATGCCCACCGAACTCGACCTGATGAACGACATCGGGGTGAGCCGCAACTCCATCCGCGAGGCGATGAAGTCCCTCCAGGCACTGGGCATCGTGGAGATCCGGCACGGCTACGGCACCTTCGTGGGCTCCGGCGGCTCGGAGGCGCTGCAGACCTGGCTGCTGTTCCGCACCCGCACCCGGGGCGCCACCGACGTCGGCCGGCTGCGGGACCTGCTCGAAGTGCGGGAGATGATCGACACCGAGCTGACCCGCCGGGTCGCCAGCCGGCACCGCCCCGAGCTGATCGCCGAACTGGAGGCGTGCGTCGCGCGGATGCGCCGCAAGGGACCGGACAGCGCGCTGGCCGACCGCGAGTTCCACGAACTCATCTGCGCCGAGGCCGGCTTCGACCTCGCCCGCGAGTTGGCCGGGCTGTTCTGGGACGTCTACCGCACCGCCGAGGACGAACTCGGCGGCCCGCCGACGTCAGCCACCCGCACGGCCGAACGGCACCAGCAGATCGTGGACGCCCTGGTGCTCGGCGACGGCGACGCCGCGGCCGAGGCCGTGCACCGGCACTTCGACGAGGTCCGCAAACGCGCCAAGGCCGGCCCCTACGGCGGGTTCGGCGAGGCGAGCCCGGTCCTGTCCGCGCACCACAGCACCGCGGCCACGGCGGACGGCTAGGGTTTGCGGCGCGGTCGTCCACACGGCAACGGTGAGGTGGTGCTGTGGTCAACGTCTTGGCCGGGATCATCGGCGCGCTGCTGGGCTTCTCGGGTGCCCTGCTCGGTGCCTGGATCAAGAGCAGGGGCGAGCACCGCAAGTGGCTGCGCGACCAGAAGCTGTCCGGCGCCGCCGAGATGGTGAGCGCGGGCACCAACATCTTCGAGTTCCGCCACCGCAGCGAGGACTGGCTCAACGCGTTCGAGCCGAGCGAGTTGCGCGAGTGGCAGACCCAGTTGCAGCGCGGCCGCGCCGTCATCCACCTGCTGTGCGCGCAGGAGACCCGGGACCACGCGGACTCCTTCGCCACGTGGTGCTGGCGGTCGAAAGCGCCCAGGGCCGAGCACGAGGAGAACACCGTCGCGGCGCTGCGCGCGTTCACCGCGTCCCTGCGCAAGGAGATCGGCAGCGCGTAGCCCGCGGCCGCTACGCCGGCGCTGGCCCGGATCCGGCCGGGTCGGAGTAGATGACCAGGGTCTGCTCTGGCTGGTCGGCCAGGTGGAACGCGGTGTGGGTCAGCGTGACCAGGCCGAGCCGGGGATGCCGCAGCCGCTTCGCACCACCGCGACTGACCTGGATGTCGTACCGGGGCCACCAGGCGCGCACCTCCGGGCTGGCCGCGTGCAGTTCCTCGATCAGGCTGGTGAACCGGGGATCACCGGGGTGGCGCCCGGCCGCGGCGCGCAGCCGCGCGAGCAGTCCCTGCGCCTCCCGTTCCCAGTCCACGAGCACCTGTCGGGCCGAGGGCGCGGTGAACACCCAGCGCGCCACGTTGGGCCGGCCGCCGGTGGGCGCGTCCAGGTCGGGGAACAGCTCGGCGGCGGCGGGGTTGTGGCTGAGCACGTCGTGGTTGGCGCCGGTCAGGTAGGCCGGGTTGGCCGACAGCAGCAGCGGGATCGCCGCCACCTCCGGAGCCAGCCGCTCGGGCTCGGCACGCCGCGGTTGCGGTGCGCTGCTGGCGAGGTGGAGCAGGTGCGCGCGTTCCTGCGGACTCAGCCGCAGGGCCGAGGCGAGCGCCAGCAGCACCTGCTCGGAGGGCCGGACGTCCCTGCCCTGCTCCAGGTAGGTGTACCAGGTGGCGCTGATGCCCGCGACCAGCGCGATCTCCTCCCGGCGCAACCCCGGGGTGCGGCGTCGCCCGGTGCTGGGCAGCCCCACGTCGGCCGGGGTCAGCCGGGCGCGCCGGCTGCGCAGGAAAAGACCCAGTTCGCGCCGTTGCGCGGCAGCGGTGGACACGCGTGCTGGCACCTCCAGTACCAGAATGAGCCGGCTCTGGATACCAGGTTAATCCCGGCTGAGACTGGTCGTCATGCGAGCATGGGTACTGGACAGAGCCGGTGACGAGGTGCGGTGCGCGGAGGTGGCCGAGCCCGAACTCCGCGGTGGCGGGGTCGTGATCAGCACACTCGCGGTGCACGTTCCCGCGTACGCCGCCGAGGTGGTGTCGGGGGAGCGGAACTACTCCTTCCCCACTCCGCTGATCCTCGGGCCGGGTGGCATCGGGCGGGTCGAGTCGGTGGCACCGGACGTGTTCAACGTGCGGCCGGGCGACATCGTGCTGAACACCTCCCTGCTGGACGCCGGCCGGGTGGACGAGCCGCAGGAGATCCTCGTCGGCTGGACCGGCGTTGACTGGCGCGGCGCGCCGAGCGCGGACACCCGCGCCATGCAGACCGCGTGGCGGGACGGCGGGTGCGCCGAGCGCGCGGTGTGCCCCAAGGAGTCCCTCATCCGACTGCCGGGCGCGGAGCACTACCCCAACCCCGCGAAACTGGCGTTCCTCGGCTGGCTGTCCGTGGCAGCCGAGGGCCTGCGCCGGGCCGAACAGCGGGCGGGACAGGTCGTCACCGTCCTCGGCGCGACCGGACAGATGGGCGCGGCGGCGGTGCTGGTCGCACTCGCCCAGGGCGCCGCGCGCGTGGTGGCGGTCGGCCGCAACAGGGACGTGCTGGACCGACTGACCGAACTGGACGGTCGGGTCGCCGCGGTCGCGCTGACCGGGCAGCGGGCCGAGGACGCGGCCGCGATCACCGAGGCGGGTGGCGGCTCCGACGTGGTGGTCGACGCCCTCGGCGCCGTGCCGAGCGCCGAACCCACACTGGCCGGCTACGACTCCCTGCGCCCTGGCGGGTGCCTGGTGCTGATCGGCGGTGTCCGGCAGGACCTGGTGTTTCCCTACGGACAGCTGATGCGTCGGCGCCAGACCATCCGCGGTTCCTGGATGGCCGAACCGGCCACCGCGCTGGCGGTGTGGCGGATGGTCGCCGCGGGCAGCATCGACCTCGACGCGGTGGACGTGCACCCGGTCGGCCTCGACGACCCGGCCGGCGCGTTCCGGCAGGCCGCGCAGACCAGCGGTCTGCGGTTCGTCGCGCTGGTGCCCGGCGCGTAATCCGCTCGTGCCGACCGCGCCCGCCCGGCCAAGATGAACCATGGTTGAAGTGGTGGGTTCCGATCCGCAGTACGACAGGTTCGCCGACGAGTTCGCCGAGCACGCGCGCGACGGCCTGTACAACGCGCACTACGACCGGCCGGCGTGCCTGGACCTGCTCGGCCCGGTGGCCGGCCGCCGGGTGCTGGACGTGGCGTGCGGCCCCGGGCTCTACGCGGAGGAGCTGGTGCGGCGCGGGGCCAGCGTGATCGGGCTGGACCACAGCCCGCGCATGGTCGAGCTGAGCCGGCAGCGGGTTCCCGCCGGTGAGTTCCGCGTGCACGACCTGGCCGACCCGCTGGACTGGCTGCCGGACGCCTCGGTGGACCTGGTGCTGTTCGCGCTCGCCGTGGAGTACGTGGACGACCGCGTCGCGGCCCTGCGGGAGCTGCGCCGGGTGCTGCGGCCGGACGGCGCGCTGGTGCTGTCCCGCCTGCACCCCACCGGTGACTGGCTGCGCCACGGCGGCAACTACTTCGAGCCGCGGATCGTGGAGGAGGTGTGGAGCCGGGGCTGGCGGGTGCGCTTCTGGCTCATGCCGCTGGAGCGCACCTGCGAGGAACTGCACGAGGCCGGGTTCCTCGTCGAGCGGTTGCGGGAACCCCGGCCGGCCGCCGAGGCCGCCCACCTCGACCCGACGGCGCACGCGCGGCTGCTGCGCGAGCCCGTCGGATTCCTGGCGATCAGGGCCGTGCCCGACCCGCGCCGCTGACCCGGGTCCGGCACCGGACACAGTGGACATCGGCGGCGCCGGTCAGCGGGTGGGAACTCGGCTGCGGGTTCCCACCCGCCAGTGCCGTCCCGGTGTGGTGCCCGGTGGGTTCGGCCAGCGGCACCAACCGGTTCCCGCCCCCACCCCTATCCGGCCCCGATCAACCCCGATCCGGGTGCGCTGCCGCGCCCACCCCGGCCACGAGCCGCTCACCAGCGCCGGACCGGCCGGCCGCGCCGAGCCGGCGGCGAGGACCAGCCCGCCGGGGTCGTGGTCCGCCCCGGCGAGATACCGGGCCGGTAGGGGTGCGTTAGGAGTGCCGCGCCCGCCCGAGCGCTTCCTACGCTGCGTCGGGACAGGGGAGTTCACCAGCACCTCGGGCGAAGGGCGGGAGCCAGGTGGAACCGGACAGGGTGATCGTCTGCGGGGCCGGACCAACGGGTCTCACCCTCGCCCACGAACTCGCGCGCCGCGGCATCGCCGTGCGGGTCGTCGAGAAGCTGCCGGAGTTCCGGGTCGCCTCCCGGGGCAAGGCCGGAATCCAGCCGCGCACCCTGGAGGTGTTCCACGACCTCGGGGTCATCGACGAGATCCTGGCCGCCGGCACCCAGCGGCTGCCGTTCCGGCGCTACCGCCGGGACCAGATGATCGGCGAGACCATCCCCTACCTGGACAACACACCCACATCCGACCGGCCGTTCCGGCGGCTGCACTTCATGCCCCAGTCGCGCGCGGAGGAGATCCTGCGCGACCGGCTCGCGGAACTCGGCGTCACCGTGGAACTGGGCACCGAACTCGTCGGGTTCCACCAGGACGCGCACGCGGTGACCGCGCGGCTGGCCACCCCGGCTGGGACCGAGGAGGTGACCGCCGCCTACCTGGTGGGCTGCGACGGCGGACGCAGCTTCGTCCGCAAGTCGCTCGGTGTCGCGTTCGAGGGGTACACCGAGGGACACCGGCAGATGATGGTCGGCGACGTCGAGGTGGACGGCCTGGAACCGGACGCCTGGTACCAGTGGCTGGACCTGGACCACGGCGTGGTCATGCTGTGCCCGCTGAGCGGCACCCGGTCCTGGCAGATCCAGGCCACCCCGGTGCCCGGCCCGGACGGCACCCCGCTGCCGCCGTCGGTCGAGGCGTTCCAGACGGCCGTGGACACCGTCACCGGCATGCCCATCCGGGTGCGTGCGGCGAGCTGGCTGTCCACCACCCGGGTCAACGTGCGCAGGGCCGACCGGCTCCGGGTCGGCCGGGTGCTGCTGGCCGGCGACGCCGCGCACGTGCACCCGGTGCTCGGCGCGCTGGGCGCCAACACCGGCGTGCAGGACGCCTACAACCTCGGCTGGAAGCTCGCGGTGGCGCTGCGCGGCGGCAACCAGGCCCTGCTGGACAGCTACCAGGAGGAGCGGCTGCCGGTGGCCGAGTGGACGCTCAAGACCAGCGTGGCCAGCTCGGACCGGGTGTTCCAGGAGATGCTGCACGGCACCGGCGGCGCCGAGGTCGGCCTGACCCAGGAGACGCTGCAACTCGACCTGCACTACCGGGACAGCTCGCTGAGCCGCTCGCTGGCCGAGGACTGCGGGGTGCGGGCCGGCGACCGCGCCCCGGACGCGCCGTGCCTGGACATGGCGGGCCGGGTGGTCCGGTTGTTCGACGTGTTCCGCGGCCCGCACTTCACCCTGCTCGGGTTCGGCGAGTCGTGCGCGCCGGCGCTGCGCGCGGTGGCCGCGGCCGGCGTGGCCGGGGTGCGCACCTGCCTGCTCGGTGAACACCCGGCCGCCTACCAGCTGACCGGCGACACCCTGGTGCTGGTCCGCCCGGACGGCTACGTCGGGCTCACCGCGCGCGGCCACGACGGCGACGCGGTGCTCGACTACCTGGGCGCGGTGCTCACCGGCGCCCTGCCCGCGGCCGTGGCCTGACCGCCACCGCGGTCGCACCGGGGGCCGCGCCAGCACACCGCCACACCGGTACCCGTCGCGACTCGCGGCGGTTGCCCGACACAGGGAGACGAGACGCCAGTGGTCTACCGCCCGGACTACTTCGGACCGCCCGACCTGCGGGCCCAGTGGGAGCTGATCGAGGAGTACCCGCTGGGGCTGATGGCGCTGGCCGTGGACGGCCGGCCCGCCGCCGTGCACGTCCCCTTCGTGCTCGACCGCCACGCCTGGCCCTACGGGCGGCTGCGCGGCCACCTGTCCCGGGGCAACCCGATCTGCGCGGAGTTGGCCAACAACGTCGAGGTGGTGGTCGCCTTCCTCGGCCCGAGCGACTACATCTCCCCGGACAACTACGCCACCCAGCCGCACTTCCCGACCTGGGCCTACGCCGCCGTGCACGTCACCGGTCGGCCCAGGCTGCTCGACGACGTGCGCCTGGTGCGCCAACTCGACGACCTCATCGAGGACCAGGAGAAGCGGCTCGCGCCCAAACCGCCGTGGTCGCTGCCGCGCCAGGCCAGCCCGCTGTTCGAGGAGTACTTCCGGCTCATCCAGGGCTTCGAGATCCCGATCGCGCGCATCGACGGCGTGTTCAAGCTCGGGCAGAACAAGTCGGCGGCGGACATGCGCGCCCAGGCCAGGGCGTTCCGGGCCAGGCGCACCGACAGTGCGGACCGGCTCGCCGACTACATCGAGCGGCACAACAACCTGGAGCGCCAGGAACCGGGGCCGCGACCGGCGTCCGAGGACCGGGACGGGGCGCCGGGCACACCTGCCGATCAAGGGGAGTGATCGGACCACTGGGGGTCGGCCGCCGCTCCGGCACGCACCGGGGCGGCGGCCGCGTCAACCCGCTGGGCGGCGGTGCGCGGTACCGGTCAGCTGTGCGCTTCCCGGCCGGCCGGGGTGGCCGACCCGGCCGAGGCACCCAGCCCGGCGGGCAGATCGGCGCGCCGGGACACGTTGAGCTTGCGCAGGATCCGGGTCATGTGCTGCTCGACCGTGCTGATCGAGATGAACAGCTTCTGCGCGATCTCCCGGTTGGTGTGGCCGTTCGCGGCCAGGTGGGCCACGCGCCGCTCGGCGTCGGACAGCGCCTCGGCCGGGTGGCCGCCGAGCTGGTCGCGCGCGGCCGGGCTGGGCCGCTGCCCGGGGCGCTCGGTGACCGGCAGCAGCGCCTGGCACAGCGGCTCGGCATCGCACTGCCTGGCCAGCTGGTAGGCCCGGCGGACGATCATCCGGGCCCGGGTGGACTGGCCGAGCAGGTGGTGGGTCTGGCCGAGATCGCCCAGGGCGTGCGCCAGTGCCAGCTGGTCGCCGGACGCCTGCAGCTCCTCGACGGCCTGGGTGAGCAGGGTGAGCCGGCGCCGGGGTTCGGTCGTGGCGGCGAGCAGGCGCAGTGCCGTGCCGTGCACCCGGGGGTGGTCGCCGGAGCGCGCCAGCTCCTCCTCCAGGAACGGCACGGCGCGCTGCTGGTCGCCCAGCCGGATCCGCGTCTCGGCCACGGCGGTGCGCCACGGGATGACCGCCGGGCTGGTGATCTGCCAGCTCTCCAGGGCCTTGCCGCACGCGAGGAAGTCGCCGAGCGCGCCCTGCAACCGGCCGGTGGCCAGGTAGAAGTGGCCCCGGGCGAACAGGTAGTGCTGCCCGTAGAGGGTCTGGAACAGGGCCTCGGGCACCGGCTGGGCCAGCCGGGCCTGGGCCGCCTCGTAGCGGCCCATCGCGGTCAGCGCGGACACCGAACTGGCCAGCGGCAGGCCGCAGCTCATGCCCCAACCACCCGAGGACATCCGGTCCAGCGCGGTGGCGGCGCTCTCCTCGGCGGCGCGCGGCCGGCCCTGCCTGGCCAGGATCAGCGCCTGGAAGCCGGACAGCATCGCCTCCCAGGTCGAGATGCCCCGGGACCGCGCCGTGGCGAGCAGCGCGCCGCACCAGGCCTCGGCCGTGGCCAGCCGGTCGGCGTAGAACAACGCCATCAGCGCCAGGGGAATGGTCTCCAGCGTCGAGTCCAGCTCGCTGATCTCCAGCACGTGCTCGGCCGCGACCACCGCCGAGGCCACGTCCTGTCCGGTCAGCACCAGCGACAGCGCGGTCGCGGCCCGCAGGCGGGGCCGGGTCGCCACCGCGGCGGGCGTCAGCTCGGCCCTGGCGGCCACCCGGGAACTGCCGAAGATCCGCTCGTGCAGCGGTGGGCACAGCACGGCCAGCCACAGCCGCAGCCCCTGGATCTCCGCCTCGTCGTCCTCGGTGGGTTCGTGGTGCGCGCGGCTGGCCAGGTCGAGCACGTCCGCGGCGTCGTCCAGGTGCCCGTGCCAGAACAGGTTCTTGATCAGCACCAGGGCGCCGTCGCGCACACCCAGGTGCCCGTCGGCGACGGCCTGCTTGAGCGCGGGCAGCCGGCGCAGCGCCACGGACGGGTTGACCTGCCAGGCGAAGATGGTGCCGCGCAACAGCAGATCCGCCCGGCGGCGCTGGTCCGCGCACGCGTCGTGGGCCAGGTCGAGGAACCGCACGGCCGTCCGGAACTCGCCCTCGGCGAGCGCGCTGCCGGCCGCCTCCTGCAACAACTCCACCGGCCACGCCTCGGCCGCCCACGCCGGTGCCACGCCACCGGCCACGGCGATGTGCTCGGCGATCACCCGGGGCGGCGCGCCGGTGTCCCGCAGCAGCCGCGCGGCACTGTGGTGCAGGTCGGCGGCGGTGCGCGGGTCGACCTCGGCGCACAGCGCGGTGCGGGCCTCGGCCCGCCGGAACAGGTGGCCGGTGACCAGCCCGGCCTGCTCCAACTCCCGCAGGGGCGGGCCGAACTCGTCGGCCTCGGTCGTGCCGACCAGGGCGGCCGAGGCGTCCGGGCCGAACACCGCCAGCCGCAGCGCGAGGTCGGCGGCGGCCGGGTCGAGCCGGTGCAGGCAGTCCAGCACCGCCGAAGCGAACGACTCGCCCACCACCAGCGACCGGGCCGGCTCGGCCGCCTCGCCGGCGCGGGCCAGCGCGGTGTCCTCGGCGAGCGCGCGCACCAGCAGCGGGCTGCCGCCGCTGGCCGCGACGCACTCGTCCACCAGCTGGTCGGTGACCGGGGCGGGCACCTGGTCGGCGAGCAGCGCGCGCACGTCCTCGGCGGTCAGCGGGCCCAGCCGGAGCTGGCGGAAGCCGGGCTGGCGGGCGAAGTCGGCGCGCGCCGAGGCGTAGGGCGGCCGGGCCGGCACCCGCTCGGTGAACACGGCGAGCAGGCGCGCGGTGGACAGGCGGCGGCCGAGGTAGCCCAGGCACCGCAGCGACTCGTCGTCCGCCTCGTGCACGTCGTCGACGGCCAGGACGACGGTGTGCCGCTCGGCGAGTTCGAGCACGAAGTCGCACAGCCGGTACCTCACCCAGTCGGCCGGCTGGGTGGGTGGGGCCGGCGCCGTCAGGATCTGCTGGATGTCGGGGTGGAGGGCGCCGAAGGGGCGCGGCGGGCGGAAGAGCTGGCGCATCACCCCGAACGGCAGCCCGCTCTCGTCGCGGGACCCGGCCGCGCGCAGCACCAGGGTGTCCGGATCGGTCGACCGGCGGGTGAACTCGTGCAGCAGCGTGGTCTTGCCCACCGCCACCGGTCCGCTGAGCAGGGCGATCGAGCCGTCTCCCCGGCTGCTGGCCGCGTGCAGCGCCAGGAGCCTGTCGAGGTGTGCTTCCCGCCCGACTACACGCACACGGCCCCCCTGCGTCGGCTGCGGTCCGGCCCCGCTTCCCCCAACCGATCATAAAACCGGGGGCCGGCCGCCGTCACGGTGGCGGCGACCGGCCCCGCGCCCGCCCGGCGGTCGGCGCCGGGCGGCTCAGCGGTGGATGGTGCGGCCTTCGGCGTCGGGCACGCCGGACATCCGGAAGAAGTAGGTGTTCACCTGGTCGCGCCACTCGCGCGCGCAGCGCAGCTGTTCGGCCAGGCGTTCGTCCACGTTGCGCCGGGTGGCCGCGTCGAACCGGTCGGCGATCGCCGACCAGCGCCGGACCAGGTCCTCGACCTCGTCGCAGCCGTCGAAGTGGGTGTCGTAGATGTGCTGGATGACGGTGCGCCCGCTGCGCAGCACGTGCGAGTAGGGCACGTGGTGGAAGAACAGCAGCAGCTCGTCCGGGCAGCTGGCCGGGTCCTCGTAGCGGCTGGCCAGCGGTTCGGGGTACTGCGCGGTGTAGCCGGACCCGGAGGCCACCGTGCGGTCCACGCCCACGCCGTCGCGGTCGGCGAAGTGGTAGGTGCCCCACGGGGAGTACTCGTAGCCGTTGACGCTGGGCCCGTAGTGGGTGTGCGGCGTGACCATGAAGCCGACGCCGAGCGGGGCGGTGTACTTCTCGTAGGTCCGCAATGACCCGCTCATCAGCGCGGTCAACTCCGCCAGCGTCGCCGCGTCCACCGCGAAGGTGGCGCGCGCCCACTCCGCCAGCACCTCGTCCGGCGAGGCCAGCGGGTCCCACGCCAGCCGGCCGTAGGCGAACAGGTTGGCCTGGGCCAGCTTGTGCCCGGTCCAGTTGGCGTCATCGCCCACGTTGGACACCGCGACCACGCCGCCGGTCGGTCGTCCGGCCCGCCCCGAGGCGATGTCGCCGATGGTGGGTCCGCCCGCGCCGGTGGTGTCGAAGCCGAGTATTTCCGTCCACAGTGGACCGAGGTAGCAGATGTGCCGCTGCTGGCCGGTGTACTCCTGGGTGATCTGGAGTTCGAGCGCCACCCGGGTGTGGCGCAGCGCGCCGATCAGCGGCGAGACCGCCTCGCGGACCTGGAAGTCCAGCGGACCGTACTTGACCTGGAGCACCACGTTGTCGTCGAAGCGCCCGTCCAGCGGCACGAAGTGGTCGTAGGCGGCCCTGGCCCGGTCGGTGCTCCGGTCCCGCCAGTCCTGGTGGCAGTCGTAGACGAAGCACCGCCAGTACACGGTGCCGCCGTGCGGGCGCAGCGCGCGGGCGAGCAGGTTCGCGCCGTCGGCGTGGTCGGCGCCGTAGGTGAACGGGCCCGGCCGGTTCTCCGAGTCGGCCTTCACCACGAAACCGCCCAGGTCCGGGATGGCCGAGTAGACCCGCTCGACCGCCTCCGCCCACCAGCGGGCCACCCGCTGCTCGCGCGGGTCGGCGGTGTCCAGCCCGCCGAGTTCGATGGGCGCGGCGTAGGACACCGAGAGGTAGGTGGTGATGCCGTGCTCGCGCAGCACGTCGGCGATCCGGGCCAGGTCGGGCAGGTGGTCGGTGAGCAGCCGCGTCTCGGTGGCGTGCACGTTGACGTTGTTGACCGACAGCGCGTTGATCCCGACCGAGGCCAGCAGCCGGGCGTAGTCGCGCACCCGGCTCAGGTCCGCGACGACCCGGCCGTCCCGGTAGAAGAAGGACCGGCCCGCGTACCCGCGCTCGACCGAGCCCATCACCGGGTGCACGGCCATGTTGTCCCACTGGTTGACCATCCGCACCGCGCACGCCGGCCGGTGCGCCTCGGTGTGGTCCGCGCCGGTGGTCGCGGCCAGCGGCGCGGCCTGCCGCAGCAGGTGGTACCAGCCGTACAGCAGGCCGCGGCCGGCGCCGGCGGCGATGACGAGCCGCTCGCCCCGGCGCACCACGACGAAGCCCTCGGCGCCCAGGCCGGCCCGGGGCACGGCCGCGTGCACCGCGTCGGCCAGGTCGCGGCCCACCGGGGTCCGGCCGAGGCGGTCGAGCGTGCACAGCAGGATCTCGCGCACCCCGTCGGGCGCCGCGTCCGCCGCACCGGCCGCCTGGCGCAGCAGGTCGAGTTCGGCCCGCACGGTGTCGGCCAGCGGGTCCGCGCTGTCCACGGACACCTCGGCGCGCAGCACCGGCTGCTTGGTCGCCGGGGTGAGCCAGCACGGGTCGGTGCCGGCGAAGAAGGACCGCACGCCGCTCACCGGGTCCGGCTCCCGGTCTCGTCGCGGCCGGCCGAGGCGCCGCGCAGCACGGCCACGCCGGTCGGCGGCAGGGTGAGCTTGTCGCCGGCCGCAAAGTCCCGGCCGGACAGCAGGTCCGTGCCGGCGGCGTCCACGCTGACCGAGACCTCGCCGTCGCCGTGGTTGAGCAGGAACAGGTACCGGTGGTCCGCGCTGTACCGGCGGGCCGTCTCCAGCCCGGCGGTGTGCGCGTACGGCCCGACCAGCCCGGCCTGGTCGAGCACGGTGCCGAGCACCGCGGCCAGGCCGCCCCCGTCCAGTTGCGTGCCGAGGTACCAGGCGCTGCCCGCGCCGACCCGGTTGCGGGTGATCGCGGCGGTGCCGGCGTAGAAGTCCCCGGTGTAGCGGCCCAGCACCTCGGCGCCCTGCGGCAGCACCAGGTCGAAGACCAGCGAGCAGGAGTGGGTGGCGCCGCCGAGTTCGGCGTCCAGCGCGACCCCGTTGGCGCGCTCGGGCACCTGCGCGTCGGTCTCGTCCACGCGGATGCCCAGCAGGCCGGTCAGCGGGCCGGGGACGTCCATCAGGAACGCGTTGTCGTGGATGTCGGACCGGGCCGACAGCACCCCGGTGACCAGGCTGCCGCCGCCGCGCACGAACCGCTCGAACCGCTCGGCCACCCCGTCGCGCAGCAGGTGCAGCAGGGGCGCCAGCACCACGTCGTAGCCGGTCAGGTCGGCGTCCTGCGGCAGCACGTCCACGTCCACGTCACAGGCGTGCACGGCCGAGTACCAGTCCACCAGGGTCCGCACGTAGGAGACGTGCCGGGACGGGCCGTCGGAGATCTCCACCGCCCACCAGCTGTCCCAGTCCACCACGAGCGCCACCCGGCTGCGCGTGCGCGACCCCACCACCTCGGCCAGCCGGGGCAGTTCCGCGCCCAGGTCGGCGATCTCGCGGAAGGTCCGGGTGTCCGAGCGGCCGGCGTGGTTGATCACCGCGCTGAACAGCTTCTCCGAGGCGCCCCGGGAGGCGCGCATCTGGAAGAACAGCACCGAGTCCGAGCCGTGGGCCACGGCCTGGTAGCTCCACAGCCGCATCACCCCCGGCGGCTTCACCGGGTTGACGTCCCGGCAGGCCACCTGCGACGGGGCCTGCTCCATCAGCCAGAACGGCTGGCCACCGCGCAGCCCGCGCATCAGGTCGTGGGTGAGCGCGGTCCGGTCCTGGGAGTTCGCGTCCGGCGGGTAGTTGTCCCAGGAGACCACGTCGAGGTGCTCGGCCCAGCGGAAGTAGTCCAGCGGCCGGTAGAACCCCATCATGTTGGTGGTGACCGGGATGTCGGTGCTGTGCCTGCGGATCGCCGCCTTCTCGGCGAGGAAGTTGCCCAGCAGCGCGTCCGAGGCGAACCGCATCCAGTCCAGGGTGATGCCCTGGAAGGCGGTGTGGTTCGGGCCGCGCCAGTGCTCGCTGAGCGCGCTGGACGGCACGATCTCGTCCCAGTCGGTGAAGACGTGGCTCCAGAACGGCGTGTTCCAGTTGTGGTTGAGCGCGTCGAGGGTGCCGTGCCGCTCGCGCAGCCACTCCCGGAACGCCGCCGCGCACAGCTCGCAGTAGCAGGTGCCGCCGTACTCGTTGTTGATGTGCCAGCCGACCAGGTTGGGCAGGTCGGCGTAGCGCTCGGCGATCCGCTCCGCGAGCGCGACGGACAGCCGCTGGTAGGCCGGGCTGGACGGGCAGAAGTTGTGCCGCTGGCCGTAGTGGTGGCGGCGGCCCTCGAAGTCCACCCGGGTCACCTCGGGGTAGCGGCGGGCCATCCAGGGCGGCACCGCCGCGGTCGCGGTGGCGAGGATGATCTTCCTGCCGGTCCGGGCCAGGTGCTCGGTGATGCGGTCCAGCACGCCGAAGTCGTAGACGTCCTCGGCGGGTTGCAGCTTGCTCCAGGCGAACACCCCCACCGTCAGGGTGTCGATCGAGGCCAGGTCGAACAGCCGGGCGTCCTCGTCCCAGACCTCGTCCGGCCACTGCTCCGGGTTGTAGTCGCCACCGTAGAGCACGGTGTTCGGCATGCGCACTGGGGCACCTTTCATTTCTTCGTGAACCGGGCCTCGACGTCGGCCACCAGCGGCTGGGTGACGCGCGCGAGCAGGTGCAGGGCGGGGGACAGCAGCAGGAGCAGCACCCAGTCCGAGGTGACCACGAGCACCAGCGCGGCGAGGACCAGGAGGGTGAGGGTGCTCAGCGCGCACCGCCACCGGGCGAGCAGGTAGTAGGCGGCCAGCCGCGCGGTGTCGCGGGCCCGGAAGCTGAACCGCGCGGTGATCACCAGGACGTTGGCCAGCCACAGTCCGGCCAGCAGCAGGACCACCAGCACCACCGCCCTGGCCGGGCCGGTGGCGGTCACGCCCAGGTTCAGCGACACCAGGCCGAGCACCAGCACCGCCGGCACCCACAGCTTGAGGATGTCGGCCCAGCTCAGCCGCAGGCCGCGGACGAAGTCGCGCACCGGCGTCTGCTCGTGCTCGCGCAGCAGCCGGCCGGTGGCGTAGGTGCCGGCGACCAGGGCGGGACCGGCCGGGATCACCGCGACCGCGAACAGCGGCGCGTTGGACGGGTCGGGCACCAGGAAGAACACCGCGACCGCGCTGGGCAGCAGCGCGACCACCAGGCACACCTGGATCACCAGCAGCAGGTAGACGAACAGGCAGATCCGGTAGATCCGGCTGTCCAGGAACACGTTGGCGCGCTCGGTCATGACCGGTCTCCGTAACCGGGAATCCGGGTGTCGTCCAGTCCGGGGTAGTCGCCGGTCTCGTCGTGCACCGGGTGCAGCTCCACCAGCCGGACCTGGTTGCGGCCCAGGGTGAAGCGCAGCGCCGCCCGGTCCTCGACCGGGGTCAGCACCTCGGTGCGCACGGCCGGCCGCGCGCAGGAGGTGATCAGCTCCAGCTGCGCCTCGGTGGGGAAGCGGGGCCGGCCCAGCGACCGCCACACCTGCCAGGCGTTGCCGTGCTCCTCGTCGACCAGCGAGTGCTTGGCGAACAGCGGCCCGGTCGGCGCCGGCAGGGACAGGCCGACCTCGCGGGTGGTCTCGGTGGCACCGTCGTCGACCCGGTGCCAGGCCAGCACCGCCAGCCGCCCGTCGGCGTGCCGGGTGACCAGGGTGTGCTCGTCGCGGTGCAGCACCTCGGCGCCGAGCCGGGCGAAGAACCGGTACAGGTGGAACGTGGGCTTGGGCACCTGCCGGTGCGCCAGCAGGCCGAAACCGCCGTGGAACAGCGCGGTCGGCACGTCCTCCTCCTCGAACACGTCGCAGAACGTCCAGTAGGAGAACGAGTCGACGTGGTCACCGCCCTCGGCGAGCACCGACGCCACGTAGGCGGCGTTCCACGCGGTGTCGTGCACCGGGTTCACCGGCTTGTAGGAGGTGTTGAACTCGGTGATGTGCACGGGCAGGTCGGGGTAGCCGCAGGCCACCGCGTGCGCGCGGCCGGTGGCGAACTGGTCGAGCAGGTACCGGGGCGGTTCCACGGTCTGGTAGCAGCCGAACGGCACCGGCTGCGCCGGCCCGGAGGAGTAGGCGTGCCGGGACAGGAAGTCCACGGGCACGCCCTGCTCCCGGCACATCACCAGGAAGTCCGTCAGCCAGTGGTCGGTGCCACCGCAGATGGCCGGCCCGCCCACCTGGAAGCGCGGGTCGACCTCCTTGACCGTGCGGGCCGTCTCCCGGTAGAGCCGGAAGTACTCGGCCTGGTCCGCGCCCTGCCAGAAGTTGACCAGGTTGGGCTCGTTCCACACCTCGACCGGCCAGCTCACCACCTCGTCGCGGCCGTAGCGCTCGACGCAGTGCGTGAGCACCGCCCGGACCAGGTCGTTCCACCGGTCGTAGTCCTTGGGCGGGGTGACGTTGCCCCGCCACCAGAACACCGTCTGCTCGCCGGAGGCCAGCTGGGACGGCATGAAGCCGAGTTCCAGGAAGGGCCGGATGCCCAGGCCCAGCAGGGAGTCCAGGATCTGGTCGAGGTAGGTGAAGTTGTACAGCACCCGCGTGCTGCCCTGCCACTCGTACTCGCGGTAGATCCCGACGTCGTCGGACAGCAGGCCGTGGCCACGCAGGTAGCGGAAGCCGATCTCGGCCTGGACGACGGCGAGCGAGTCCAGATAGTCCTGGCGCAGCGCCAGGGCCAGCCGCCCGGTGCCAACGCAGTACCGCCACGCTTCACTCAGCCGGCGGCCGTCGCCGCCGTCGGGAACCACCACGTCCATGTCGACTACCGACCGCCGGTCTTCTGCTTGGCGCGCTCGTGCGCGGCGTTGACCGTGGTCAGGTAGTTGTCCACGCCCTTGCCCCTGAGTTCCTGCACGAACGCGTCCCACTCGCTCAGCGGCCGCTGGCCCACGATGAACTTCAGGGTGTTCTGCTCGATGAAGTCCTTGATCGGGGTGATCACCAGGGTGGCCTGCTCACGCTCGACGTCGGTGAACGGGTACGGGGGCAGCGGCGTCTGCGGGGTGTGCGTCTTGGCCATCTCCTCCTGCCACGTCACCTCCTCGGGCAGCATCATCGAGTGCAGCAGCTGGGTGGTGCCGCCGTAGGCGAACACCCCGCCGGAGAAGCCGTAGTCCACCCGCAGGTTCTTGGTGCCACCCGGGTTGAGCCCGTTGTAGGTGACCTCCGGGGTCAGCGCCAGGGTGTCGCCGTTCTTGGTGTACGTGGTGCCCTCAACGCCCCACTTGGCGAACAGCTCGCCCTCGTCCGAGTACCAGAGCCAGTCGATGAACTGCATCATCGCCACGAACTTCGGGTCGTCCTTGGCCTTGGCGTTGATCATGATGCCGTTCTCCAGCCGGGTGCCGGTCATGATCTGGCCGGCCGGGCCGCCGGGCACCGGGATCTTCGCGACGGTGTAGTTGCCCTTGCCGAGCGTGCCCTCCATGGACTTGCGGTAGGTGACCACGCTCTGCGAGTTGCCACTGATCACAAAGGACTGTCCGGTGACGAACTTCTGGGTGGCCTGGTCGTCGGTCTGGGTGAAGCTCTCCGGGTCCATCAGACCCTTCTCGACCAGCCCGCGCACGTAGCTGACCAGGTTCTTGTAGTTCTCGGTGGTGGCGGCGAGCTGGAACTTGCCGGACTGCTCGTCGTAGACCAGCCCGTCGGCGTTGCTGCTCCACCGACCGCCGTTGGAGCCGAACACGGCCGCGGTGCCGAAGGTGGCCGAGGCGATGTTGAGCATCGACTTGGCCTCCCACCGGTCGGAGTACGGGATCCTGTCCGGGTACAGCTGCTTGAGCTGCTGCAGCACGGACTCGAACTCCTGCCAGGTGGTGGGCACCGGGATGTTGTGCTTGGCCAGGACGTCGGTGCGCATCACCAGGGTGTAGTCGGGCCACACCTCCTCGTGCAGGCCGGGCAGCACGTAGAACTTGCCGTCCTCCTGGCGCAGCGTGTCCAGTTCCGGTTCCAGCTTCCACTTCTTGACCTTGGCCTGCAGGTTCGGCATCAGGTCGAGGTAGTCGCTGACCGGCAGGACCGCGCCCGAGGCGACGTAGGCCGACTCCTGCCCCGGGTAGGTCTTCGGGATGATCAGCGGCGCGTCACCGGCGGAGAGCAGCAGGGAGCGCTTCTGCTCGTAGTCGCTGGCCGGCACGGTGGTCGGCGCCAGCTTGACGTTGGTGCGCTTCTCCAGTTCCGACCAGAGCAGCCAGTCGGCCTTGTACGGGTAGTCCGGGTGGTCGTTGTAGAGGATGGAGAACGTCAGCGGCTCGGTGGCCCTGAACTGCTTGCCCTCGGCGTAGTCGCTCATCGCGCCCTGGCGCTGCTGCGAGGTGTCGGCCTTCTCGTCGGCGCCGCCACCGCAGGCGGTGGCGGCGACCGCGGCCATGGTCAACGACACCGCCGTGGCGGTGAGCCTTCTCAGGCTGGTCTTCATGCGGATCCTCTCGACGCTCAGCCCTTGACCGCGCCGAGCATCACGCCCGACACGAAATGGCGCTGGACAAAGGGGTAAACACAAAGAATGGGCAGCACGGTGAGCACCATCGTGACGGCCTTGACGTTCGAGGCGATCTGGCTGATGTCGTCGCCACCACCGACCGAGGTCGCGGTCTCCGCCCCGGCGATCAGGTTGCGCAGGTACATGGTCACCGGGAACATCGACTTCTGGTCGAAGTACAGGAACGCGCCGAACCAGGAGTTCCAGTTCGCGACCGCGTAGAACAGCGCCATGGTGGCCAGGATCGCCTTGCTCAGCGGCAGCACGATCCGCAGCAGGACGCCGTAGGTCGTCAGCCCGTCGATCGCCGCCGCCTCTTCCAACTCGGTCGGCATGTTCTCGAAGAAGGTCTTCATCACCAGCAGGTTGAACACGCTGATCGCGTTGGGCAGCACCACGGCCCAGATGGTGTTCTTCAGGCCGAGTTCGGACACCAGCACGTAGTTGGGGATGAGCCCACCGTTGAAGAACATCGTGAAGACGACGAACCCGACGAAGAACTTCCGGCCGCGCAGGTGCTTCTTGGACAGCGCGTAGGCCATGCACGTGGTCAGCGCCAGCGATAACGCCGTGGCCACCACCGTGTAGACCACCGTGTTCCGGTAGTTCAGCCAGAACGTCGGATCACCCATGATGACCTTGTAGGTCTCCAGGTTGAAGCCGACCGGCAGCAGGTTCACCCGGCCCGAGCTGATCGCGGCCTCGTCGCTGAAGGACTGCGCCACGATGTTCACGAACGGGTAGAGCGTCAGGACCACGACCACCAGCAGCACGATGGTGTTGCAGACCTGGAAGATCCGGTAACCGGTGGAATTCCTCATCGGTTTGCGCAGCTCCTACCACAGACTCGAACCGGCGACCCGACGCGAGATCGCGTTCGCCGAGAAGACCATGACCAGCCCGACGACCGACTCGAACAGGCCGATCGCGGTGGCGTACGAGATGTTGTTCGACACGAGGCCAACCCGGTACAGGTACGTCGAGATGACGTCGCCGGTCTCGTACGTCAACGGGTTGTAGAGCAGGAAGACCTTTTCGAAGCCCACCGCGAGGAAGTTGCCGATGTTGAGGATCAGCAGGGTGATGATGGTCGGGGCGATGCCGGGCAGGGTGATGTGCCAGGTCTGCTGCCACCGGTTCGCCCCGTCGATCCGGGCCGACTCGTACAGGGTGTTGTCGATCTGGGTGAGGGCGGCGAGGTAGAGGATCGTGCCCCAGCCCGCGGTCTGCCAGACGTCCGAGGAGACGTAGATGGTGCGGAACCAGTCGGCGTCCTGGATGAAGTTCACCGTGCTGCCGGTCAACGCGCCGAGGATCTGGTTCACGGTGCCGTTGAGCGACACCATCTGCATGATCATCCCCACCACGATCACCACGGAGATGAAGTGCGGCAGGTAGGACACGGTCTGCACGAAGCTCTTGAACCGCCGGCTGCGCACCTCGTTGAGCAACAGCGCCAACACGATCGGAATGGGAAAGGTGAACAGCAGGGTCAGCGCGCCGAGCACGACCGTGTTCCGGAAGACCTGCCAGAACGTGGGGTCGTTGATGAACATCTCGAAGTAGCGCAGCCCAACCCACTGCTCACCGAAGATCGAGCCGCCTGGGATGAACCGCCGGAACGCGATGATGTTTCCCGCCATCGGCAGATAGCGAAAGATCACGAAGAACGCGACCGGCAGGAGCAGCAGCGAGTACAGCCGCCAGTCACGTCGAAGGTCCGCCCAGACGGGCCGCCGGCCTGACTGCCTTGCCATCTGCCCGCCTCCATTGGCTTAACCAGCGCCGAAAATTTCGCAAATACCTTCGACACTTAGTGGTGCGCACACCGTACGCAGACCTTTGTGGATCGTCAATACCCAGCCAAAACGTTGATGTCCAACGATGTGGGGGCGGATGTTTGGTGGCGCCCCACTCGGATCGGCCGTTGCGCTGGATGGTCTACTGTGGCCGGTCGCGACCCGCCAGGCCGGCGTGCGGTCGCACCGGACCCGTTTCCGGCCGTGCCGGGCAGGCGTGGGCCTGTCCCGCACCCGGTCGGCCCCGGCACGGTCGGCCCGCTCGTCGTGCGCGGTGGCCCGTGGGGGCGCCGCTGGGGCGCGGAGCGGTGGCGCAGACCCGGTGGGCGGGAGCCCGCGGGCTGGGCGCCGTCACCAGTTCGGCTCGGCCCCGTCCGGGGCGTACTTCCTTGACACCCCCTGATGACGGAGCTTAGTTTTCCCGGAAAAATCGCTGTGTATACCGAAATTTTCGCAACCCCGCGCGTGCCGATTGGCGGACGATGACCAGCAACCGCGTCACCCCGAGTCCTGCTGCCTCACACCCCTGGCAGAACACGTCACTGAGCCTGGACGAGCGCGTCGACGCCCTGCTCGCCCAGATGACGTTGGCGGAGAAGGTTTCCCAACTCGTCGGGCTGTGGGTGGGCGCAGGCGACGACGGCCAGGAGGTCGCCCCCTACCAACACGACATGTCCCAGCAGCCACCGGTCTGGGACGAGGTCATCAAGGACGGGCTCGGCCACCTCACCCGCCCGTTCGGCACCCGCCCGGTGGACCCCACCGTGGGCGCCAAGTCGCTGGCCGCGGCGCAGCGGCAGATCATGGCGGCCAACCGGTTCGGCATCCCGGCCATCGCGCACGAGGAGTGCCTCACCGGCTTCGCCGCCCACGGCGCCACCATCTACCCCACCCCGCTGGCCTGGGGCGCCAGCTTCGACCCCCAGCTGATCCACGAGATGGCCCGCCGCATCGGCACGGACATGCGCGCGGTGGGCACCCACCTCGGCCTGTCCCCGGTCCTCGACGTCACCCGCGACTACCGCTGGGGCCGCACCGAGGAAACCATCGGCGAGGACCCCTACCTGGTCGGCACCGTGGCCACCGCCTACGTGCGCGGCCTGCAGGCCGGGGGAGTGCACGCCACGCTCAAGCACTTCGCCGGCTACTCCGCGTCGCGGGCCGGCCGCAACCTCGCGCCGGTGTCCATGGGCCCGCAGGAACTCGCCGACGTCATCCTGCCGCCGTTCGAGATGGCGGTGGTGGAGGGCGGGGTCCGGTCGGTGATGGCCTCCTACAACGAGATCGACGGCGTCCCGGTCACCGCGGACCACGCCATGCTCACCACCCTGCTCCGCGACACCTGGGGCTTTGACGGCACGATCGTCTCCGACTACTTCGCCGTGGCCTTCCTGCAGAGCCTGCACCGGGTGGCCGCCACCGAGGGCGAGGCGGGCGCCCTGGCCCTGCGCGCCGGCATCGACGTCGAGCTGCCGAACCTGCACTGCTACGCCGAACCCCTGCTGGCCGAGCTGGCCGCCGGCCGGCTCGACATCGAGCACATCGACCAGGCGGTGCGCCGGGTGCTGCGGCAGAAGGGCGAACTCGGCCTGCTCGACCCGGACTGCGCGGCCGGCGAGTTCGACGCCGACACCCCGGTGGTGCTGGACTCACCGGAGAACCGCGCGGTCGCCAGGCGACTGGCCGAGGAGTCGATCGTGCTGGTCGCCAACAACGGCACGCTGCCGCTGGCCGCCGGAACCGCGGTCGCCCTGATCGGCCCGCGCGGCGCCGACCCGCACGCCATGCTGGGCTGCTACACGTTCCCCGCCCACGTCGGCCCGAAGTACCCGGAGCACGGCGACGGCGTGGAGATCCCCACCCTGGCCGAGGCGCTCGCCGCCCGGCTCGGCGCCGACCGGGTGACCGCGGTCGAGGGCTGCACGGTGGACGGGGACGGCACCGACGGCTTCGCCGCGGCGGTCGCCGCGGCCTCCAGGGCCGACGTCGCCGTGCTCGCCGTCGGCGACCGGGCCGGCCTGTTCGGCCGAGGCACCTCGGGCGAGGGCTGCGACGCCGTCGACCTCACCCTGCCCGGCCGCCAGGCCGACCTGGTCGAGGCGGTGCTGGACACCGGCACCCCGGTGGTGCTGGTGCTGCTCACCGGGCGGCCCTACGCGCTGGGCCGGTTCGCCGACCGGGCCGCCGCCGTGGTGCAGGCGTTCTTCCCCGGCCAGCAAGGCGGACCCGCGCTCGCGGACATCCTCACCGGTGCGGTCAACCCGTCCGGGCGGCTGCCGGTGAGCCTGCCGCGCACCGCCGGCGGCCAGCCGGGCACCTACCTGCGCCAGCCGCTGGCCGGGCCCACCAAGGTGTCCAACATCGACCCGACCCCGCTGTTCCCGTTCGGGCACGGCCTCGCCTACACCACGTTCACCTGGTCGGACGCGACCGTGCTCGGCGCCGCCGGCGGCGAGCTGCCCACCGACGGCAGCGTGACCGTCCGGGTCACCGTGCACAACACCGGCCAGCGGGACGGCACCGAGGTGGTCCAGCTCTACCTCGGCGACCTCGCGGCCCGCGTCACCCGACCGGTCACCCAGCTGATCGGCTACCAGCGGGTGGACGTGCCGGCCGGGCAGTCCCGCACGGTCGAACTCGACGTGCACGCCGACCTCACCTCGTTCGCCGACCGCGACGGCCGCCGCGTGGTCGAACCCGGTGCGATCGAACTCCGGCTGGCCGCCTCCAGCACCGACGTCCGGGCGGTGCTGCCGCTCACGCTCACCGGTGAACTCCGGCACGTCGACCACACCCGCACGCTGCGCTGCCACAGCCGGGTGCTGGACCGGTCGGCCTGACCTCCGGTGGCGCAGCTGGCCCGGCGGCCGGGATCGCCGGGCCACGGCCGTCCTAGTCGTGGAAGCGCGTGGTCTCGCTGAGCGCCGCGCGCGGTACCACGATGTTGCTGCGCGGCGAGGCGGGGTCGGCGTAGCCGAAGGAGATCCCGAACATCAGCTTGGCGTCGGTGATGCCCAGCGTCTCGCGGATCGTGTCGGCGTAGAAACCCAGCAGTCCCTGCGGGCAGCTGGCCACGCCGTGCGCCGTCATCGCCAGCAGCAGGGTCTGGGCGTACATGCCGACGTCGTTGGCCATGCGCGCCTCCGCGTTGGGCGGCATGAACAGCAGCGCGACGTGCGGAGCGCCGTAGAAGCGCAGGCTCTCCAGGTTGACCGCGGCACGCGCGGCGCGGTCGTCCCTGGCGATGCCCATGGCGCCGTACATGATCGCGCCGGCCGCGCTGCGACGCGCACTGTGCACACCGGTGTACATGCTGTCGTGGTAGGGGAAGTCCAGCGACAGGCGGTTCTGCTCGGCGGCGGCGAGCAGGTTGCGGCTCAGCCGGTCCCGCGCCGCCCCGCTGACCACCTCGACCTGCCACGGCTGGGTGTTGGAACTGGAGGGGGCCGCGCCGGCCAGGTCGAAGATCGCCCGCAGCGTGTCCGCCGGCACCGGGTCCGGGCGGAACGCGCGCACCGCGCGTCGGCCGCGGATCAGCCGCTCGGCGTACTCGGGCATGGCCTGCTCGGGCAGGTGGTCGGTGCTGGTCATGACGTGCTCCTCCGGGGGTCGAGGCGTGGCGGGACGCCGGACACGCCAGAGCGCGTGCCCGCCAGCGGGTGGGGACTGGTGCGGTGTGGCGGCCTACCGCCGCAGGTGTGACGCGATGACGCGCTCGGTCGTCTCGATCAGCACGGCGCGGGACTTCTCGACGGACAGGAACTGGGCCGTGGCGCTGGCGCCCTCCAGCAGCACCTGGAGGGCGTAGGCCAGGCCCTCGGGGTCGTCCACGGGCAGGTGCGCGACCAGTTCGGTCAGCCGGCGCAGGTACTCGGCCTTCAGCTCGTCGACCGCGGCGCGCACCGGGTGCGCCCGGTCGGGGAACTCGATCGCGGCGTTGGCGACCACGCAGCCGCGGTAGCCCGGCGTGCCCATCTCGGCCGCGACCCTGGCGATCACCTGGCGCAGCTGGGCCAGGTGATCGTCGGGGAACGCCTGCCGCGCCGCCTCGAACGACTCCAGGCCGGCCTCCGCCTGTGCCCTGAGGTAGGCGACCGCGAGGTCGTCCTTGGAGCCGAAGTTGCGGTACAGGTTCGGCTTGCCGACCCCGGAGGTCTCGGCGATCTCGGCCACGCCGACCGCGCGGATGCCGTCCCGGGAGAACAGCTCGCACGCGGCCCGCCACACCCGCTCGCCCGCTGGTGACCGCTTCGTGCCCGGCTCGGTCATGCGCCCGCCTCCCGCTGCTCCTCGGCTCGGCGGGCTGCCAGCCCCACCGGATCCACCGTGCGTACCGATCGGTACGCGAAGGACTGTACCGATCGGTACGCGGGGCGGTCCACCCTCCCCCGACAAAAGCGCTCGCCAGTTCGGGTGATGTGGACTACACAGGCGCGATGCCTGATCCCTTCCCGTTGCGTCCCGTCACCGAGGACGAGTTCCCCGCCTGGGCCCGGATGATCGCCGACACCTACGGCCTGGACCGGTCCGACAGCGAGGTGGCCAACCAGCGCGCCGCCACCGACCTGACGCGGACCATCGCCGCCGTCGACGGGGGCGGCCTGGTGGCGGGCGTGTCGGTCTACCCCCGTGCGCTCACCGTGCCCGGGGCGGTCCTGCCGGTGGCCGGTGTCGCGTCGGTGGGCGTGGCACCCACGCACCGCCGCCGAGGCATCCTCACCTCGATGATGCGCAGGCTGCTGACCGACCTGCACGAGCGCGGCCAGGAGCCCATCGCCGCGCTGCGCCCCACCGAGGCCGCGATCTACGGCCGCTACGGCTACGGCCTGGCCACCCGGGGCAACCAACTCCGCTGCGACCGACGGGCCATGCGGTTCCGGCCGGGCACGGACTTCGGTGATGGCGGCATCCGGCTGGTCGAGTCCGGGGCGGCCCGGCCGCTGCTGGCGCAGGTCTACGACCGGGTCAGGGCCAGCGCGGTCGGCTGGCCCGACCGGGACGCCACGCACTGGACCGTGCGCCTGTTCGACGAGCCGCACGCCCGAGACGGCGCCACCGCGCTGCGCTGCGCCGTGCACCACGACGCGGACGGCCAGGCGTCCGGGTACGCCCTCTACCGCCACCGGGCCGCGCAGGACGTGCTCGGCAACGACGCCAGCACCGTGCGGGTGCTGGAGCTGGCGGCGGCGTCCCGCCAGGCCCACGCCGCGCTGTGGCGCTTCCTCGCCGGAATCGACCTGGTGACCTGGATCGAGTACGAGGGGGCGGTGGACGATCCGCTGCCGCACCTGCTGGTGGAGCCCAGGGCGGCCCGCTCGTGCGTGCTCGACCGGCTGTGGGTCCGGCTGGTGGACGTCGGGCGCGCGCTGGCCGGGCGCCGCTACTCGATCCCGCTCGACCTGGTGCTGGACGTCGAGGACGACTTCTGCCCGTGGAACACCGGGCGCCACCGCCTGGTGGCCGACGGCGACGCCGTGCGCTGTGCGCGCACCACGGCCCCCGCCGACGTGCGGCTGACCTCGACCGAACTGGGCGCGGCCTTCCTGGGTGGCACCACCCTGGCGGAACTCGCCGCCGCGGGCCGGGTGGTGGAACTGCGGCCCGGTGCCCTGGCCCGGGCCAGCGCCGCCTTCCGCGGTGCCCGGGAGCCGCACTACCCGGGTGGCTGGGCCTTCCCGCTCTACTGACCCCGCCCGGTGTCCCAGGACGGCGCCAGGTGCTCTGTCACTCTTGTGGGTGACTTCAGTGTTGATCAAAAACAGACCGCCCTGCCCACCCCGGCCCTGCTGGCGGCGGGGCGCGTGCGCCCCGGTCCCACTTGTGTCCATATAGGACGGACGGGGTATCAGGCGCCGACCAGGACCAGACCCGCGCCAGCGGCGACATGCGGTCGGGGGAGGGCCTACCTATAGTCGAGACAGCGGAGGCGGTGGTGACCCTCGCGCGGGGTGCCGCCACACCGGGTGGGTGTGGCGGTGCCGGCCGGCCTGATCCGGTGATCGCCCCAGGTGTGCACGGCGGTGCGGCCGTGCGGAGAGGACGCGAGTCCCATGGTGGCTTCTGGACAGCATCGCGCCCGGCAGCACAACCGGAAGCTGCTGGTGAGCGTGTTCAACCCGCAGGAGGCGCGGGAGGCGGTCCTCGGCGGGGCGCGGATCGTGGACAGCGAGGACCCCAGGAGCGCGCTGGGCAACATCAAGCCCAGGCAGATCATGGCCGTGTCCGACGCGGTGCTGCACCAGCGGCGCGACCAGGAGGTGCAGCTGAGCACCAACATCGGTGAGGACCAACTGCTGTTCCGCCGGGCCGAGGACGGGCACGCGATCCAGAAGTCGCCCTACGAGATCGCGGGCAAGGCGGCGCAGGCCGCGCTGGGCGTGGCCGAGTCGATGGGGACGCGGGTGCACCCGTGCAACATCGTCAAGGTGGGGCTGGACGGGATGGAGATCCCGGTGTTGCGGGACGTGCTCGCCGAGGTGGTGGACACCCTCAACCGGAGCGAGCACCACTCGCACAGCCAGGTCATGTCCGTGTTGTTCGCGCAGGACCTCGGGTTGTGGGAGCAGCGGAGGAACAACCCGCTGGTCGTCCGGGAACTGGTGGCGCTGCGCGAGTTCACGCCCGTGGCGGCTGGCGCCGACCATGCCGAGGGCATCGACCTGCTGGACCACTGGACGTTCCTGGTCAGGGCGGACGGAACACCGTTCCCGCGGAAGCCGGACCTGGACGGGCTGCGCGCCGAGAACGTGTTGCCGGGCTACGCGGACACGACCCGGGTCAGGGTCAACGACCCGTTCCCGCACGCGGACTTCGGCCTGACCACGGCCAGGCGCACCGACCGCGAGGCGATCAGGAAGATGGTGGACGTGACCGCCGAGGCGGGTGCGGACGGCATCATGATCGACACCAGTGTGCTGTTCAAGGTGGCGCGGGTCGGCCTGGTCGACACGGCCGAGCCGGACCCGCGTCCGGCGTCCGGCCAGCCGGGCCCGGTCGACCTCAACCGGTTCGACATCACCGGCAGTGGGGCGGACACGTTGGTGCGCACCGGAATCCTGTCGGTCGAGGAGATCCGGTTCTTCGTGGACTACTGCCACCACCGCGGTGTGGAGGCCAACCTGGCCGGGTCGATGCAGAGCTACCAGGCGCAGCAGGTCTGGCGCCTGGTCGAGAAGACCGACCAGCTCTCCACCCGGGGCGGGGCGTCGGCGGTGCCGGTGGACCCGGCGAACCCGCGGCACGGTGCGGAATCCGCCGCGTCCCGCCGCGACCAGGTGATGAAGCGGGAGTTGGTGGCCGGGCTGGCCCCGCCGGAACAGGGCGGCTACGTGTGGCTGCCCGAGCGGATGCGGGACGTCGAGGGGGTGACCGACGCCGTTCACCGGCTGCGCCGGTCCTTTCCGGACATCAGCGCCGTGTACTGGGCGGACAGGTTCGGGAATCTGGAGCCGCACCAGGAGCGGCCCTGAGCGGCGCGCTCAACGGTCTCTTTCGGACGTCCACTTGGGACGTTGACGCACAGGAAGCGCACGGACATGTCGGCACCTTCGCCCAGCACCCCCGCCGGGACCGGCACCGAGACCGGCTTCCCGGTGCCCGGTCGGCCCATCATCCGGTTCACCTGGAACACCGGCGCGTGGCTGGACGTGTTCGACCGGCACGTCCAGCTGATCAAGTCCGATCTGGCCCGCGCGCACGCCGAAGGGCGCATCGTGGTGTACCTGAGCTGTCCGATCAGCTCCCGGGGCGGCGGGCACTTCGGGACGAACGTCGACATCGCCAACGACACGGCGCGGTGGCTCAGCCAGACGTGGGGTGAGCGCTTCTTCGTCCTCAACCCCACGGCCTACCAGTTGGAGTCCAAGGAGGGCACCGGGCTGATCAGCAGGCACCTGGAGGCGTTGCGCGGCACGTATCCCGGGTTGACCCTGGAGAAGCTGCTCGCGCTGGCCCGCCCGGCCGGCGGGGACTACATGCGGATGTGGTCCAGGGTGTTGATCGAGGACGACTACATCGCCGCGCGGCGGCGGCGTGGCCGCGACCTGGGTGGCGCCTTCGACGCCTACTACTTCCAGGGCCCCACCGACGTCCGGCGCTTCTTCGCGCACGCCAGCAGCGGACAGTCGCTCAGCGGCCAGATGGAGGAGTACTTCGCGCGCAAGTACACCACCAGCCGCGAGTTCTACCTCGACTTCGCCACGGCCGACACCGACCACGACCGCCAGCACCTGCTCGACCTCACCAGGGTGGAGGACGCGACCGCGTACGAGGCGCGGCGCAGGGCGTTCTTCACCTACTACAGCGTCCGCGCCAGTGCCGCGTTCAGCCTGGGCAGCCACGACGAGTGGAACACCCTGTTCCGCCTCAACCAGGCGCGCCGCGCCGACCCGGACTACGGCCCGGGCGAGGAGATCGCCGCGTTCTTCGACGGCCGGCAGCTCACCCTCGGCGACACCGAGCAGCCGACCGTGCCCGGGTACGGGAAAACCGGTGAACCCCCTGGGGTGCGGGCCGGTCGGGCCGAGGTCGCCTGGCCCTACGGGGCGGTCCCGGCGCCGGCGTCCCAGTCCGGTTCGGCGGGGGCGTGAGCGCACGGGCGGGCCCTGGCGCGATCCGACCGGACCGGGGACGCGCACGTGCCGATGCAGAAGGGGGTTCCGATGTCCGACGAACTCATCATGCCCAGCACCCCGCCCCGGGTGGCGCCGCTGCCCCGGCCGTTCATGGCGCCCGAGGTGGTCTCCGCGTTCGACCACAGCATCAACACCTGGGGCACTCCGAGCAACCTGTTCCGCACCATGGCCCACCACCCGGCCCTGGCCATGACCGAGGTGCAGTACGCGAACTCGGTCATCTTCGACTACGGGCCCTACACCTACGTGCCCAACCCCGACACCGCCCGCGGTGGCACGGTGCTCTACCCGCGCGCGGGTTTCGTCGACCGGGTCACCAAGGAGCTGGTGATCAACCTGGTCAGTCTGCTCAACCGCAGCAGGTACTCCATCACGCACCACACCTACATCGGCTACCACACGCTGGCCGCTGACCTGCCCGTGCCGGATGCGGCCGAGCGGCGCCGGCGGAGCGAGGCCATGCTGCTGCACCTGGTCGACGAGGACGGTGTCCCCACCTTCGAGGCCCCGCCCGGTCAGGACGATCCGGGACCGCTCTACACCGAGCTGCACCTGGCCTGTCTGCGGCTCGCCCTGGCCATCCGGGAGGACCCGCACGCGGTCAGCGACGAGCAGATCGCCGGGCTGCGCCAGCTGTTCTCCCGGCACGCACCCGACGCGATCGCCGCGCACGGGCTCGACCGCTACCCCAACACCGGCACACCGGAGTACCGGCACGCGTACACCACCAGCATGCTGGTCGAGATCACCTGGCTGATCACGCACTTCAACGGGCTGCTCAACACCTGGTTCACCGTGCTGCGCACCACGGACGAGAGCAGCCTGAGCGAGGACGGCGTCGAGTTCGTCGCGCGGTACAACCGGGACGTCCCGGCCTCGATCCGGCGCCGCAACAACGCGCTGCTCAGCCGGGCGCCCTAGAGGTCCAGGTCGATCCAGACCGCGGCGTGGTCGGAGGCGGCCTGCCTGGCGTGGGTGATCTCCGGGAAGATCTCCCAGGCCTGCGGGGGGTGGACGTTGCTGGGCCGCCCCCACAGGCCGCGGCGGAAGATCCCGCCCGCGGTGGTGAGTTCGGCGAGTTCGGGGGACAGGAGGATGTAGTCGATCCGCTCGGCTCGCCCGCAGGACTGGAAGGTGCCCGGTCTGGGCCCGGAGTCGAACACCGGCAGGCTCGCGGCGTCGGTCAGCGGGGTGCCGGGGCCGAGCAGCGGTTCCAGTGTCGGGTGCTGCGGCGGGTCGTCGGCGGTCGGGCCCTTGTTGAAGTCGCCGAGCACGGCGATGAACTCCGCGCCCTCGGCGCGCAGCTGGTCGTAGATCTGGCGGACGCGGGCGCTCTGCCTGCCGCGCAGCTCATCGGGGTCGCGGCCGGTGCGCATCTGGCTCTTGAGGTGGTTGAGCAGCAGGTGCAACTGCCGCCCGTCGGGCAGCCGCAGGTGGTAGACCGGGCAGTCCCGGCTGAACAGCGGGTCCGCCGGCGAGGCGGGGTCCGGGTCGTCGACGTGGCTGCGGACCGAGGCGATCTCGATGCCGGACCTGGTGAGCAGCCCGACGTCGATGCCGCGTGGATCGTTGCCGTCGACCAGCATCACGTGGGCGTAGCGGCGGTGCAGCAGATCGGTGTTGAACCGCGCCAGGGACGGCCGGTCCTCGGCTTCCACCACGCAGAGGATGTGCGGGGCGAGCTTGTTGATGACCTTGGCGGTCATCCGGGTGGCGGTCTCGTCCACCGGGGCGGTGATCAGGTCGACCCAGCCGATCCAGTCGGCGCGGCCCGAGGCGACGATCCGGGCGGGGCCGTCGTGGGGCTGCTTGAGGAAGTCACCGCGGTTCTCCCGCAGCAGCGCGAACGCGTTGGTCGGGTTCGGGTTGAGCACCAGGGGGACGCCGTCCCCGCCGACCAGGACTTTCAGCGTCGTCAGCGCCGTGAGCATCGCCTGCTTGTCGGCGTCGCTGTAGACGTCCTTGCCGGCCACGGAGTTGAACTCGCTGAAGGCGGCGAGCAGCGGGTTGCTGCCGTCCGGTGCCGGGCTCACGTCGAACGCCTTGGTTCGTGCGAACAGGTTCTCCACGTTGAAGGTGGCAAGCCGGACGGTCATGGCGACGCCCCCGATTCCTCGCGGCGGTCTGCGCGGCACCCTCAAGGAGAACACTGTTTCCGCTGGTCAGTGCGGTAGCGGCGACGGTGGTCGGGGTTATTCCACTCGAACGTGGTGGGCTTTCACCAGGTCGGTGCCGGCCGCGGGGCGCCGGTCACCACACCCGGCTCCGGGCGGCGTGGTGGTGGGTGGCGGGTGCGGGCGCCGGGTCGGGTTCCGCGTCGAGCAGGGCCAGCAGGCCGGTCATGCCGATGCGCCGCGCGGCTGTCCTGGCCTGCCGGAGCAGGTCCCTGGCCTGGTCGTGGTCGCCGTCGCCGTTCCTGGCCAGCAGCGCCTGGGCGAGCCGGTGCTGGGTGCGCGCGACCCAGGGCACCGCTCCCATGCGCCGGTGCTGCTCCAGCGCGGCCCGCAGGTGCGTCACCGCCTCGTCGAACTGGCCGGACACCGTGCGCAGCAGGCCCAGGTAGTGGTCGACGCTGCCGGAGAAGAACGCGCCGGTGGCCACCACCTGACCGGCGTAGGGCAGCAGCGCCCGGTGCAGCCGGGACGCGTGCGCGGGCACCCCCAGCACCGCGCAGGCCTCCGCCTGCGTGGCCAGGCACGGCAGCCAGGCGAGCGTGTCGGGGCGGTCGACGACGTCCCGCACCATCAGCGTGTTGAGCACCCGGTTCGCCTCGTCGTGCTGGCCGGTCTCGGCGAGCACCAGGGCCAGGTCCGGCCGCCAGTGCGCGGCCCTGCCGGCGAACTGGCGGACCCGCCACTCCAGTTCCTCCAGGCGGTGCCGGTCGCGCAGCAGCCGACCGCACAGGGTGGCCTGGTTGTAGGCCCGGTAGCGGGACTCGACCGGTGTGTCGTCGACCTGGTCGGGCTGCTCGGCGATGATCCGCTCGACCTCGGCGTAGCAGCCCCGCATCAGCAGCCGCATCACCCGCCAGCACCGGGCCAGCAGCAGGAAACCGGGCTGCCCCAGCCGCTGCGCGATCCGCTGGAACTCGTCGTACTCGGCGTCGGCCGCGGCCACCTCGCCCAGCTCCACCAGGGTGAGCATGCGGTAGTAGTGCGCCTTCATCCGGGCGCTCAGCGTGTCGCTGGCCCGTGCGACGGCGAGCAGTTCCGCCGACACCGCCAGCCGCTGCCTCGGGTTGTCCGGCCGCCACATCGCGCTGTGCAGGGCGTCCAGGGTCTGGCAGAGCGTGTGCTGGTCGCCGAGCCGGCGTGCCATGGCCACCGCCTGTCGCGCCAGCAGTTCCCGCCGGCTGACCTGGCCGGAGAAGTACAGCTGCACGGCCAGTCGCCCCAGCACCACGGCCCGCTCCGGCGAGTCCTCCGGGCCCAGCGCGCGCAGTGCCTCCTCCAGCAGCGCCACCGAGTCCTGGTCGACCGAGCCGAACTCCCGCCAGGCGCCCCAGAGTTCACCGGCGGAGCAGGCCAGGGCCGCGGCGGCCAGCCGGGCGCGGTCGCCCTCGGTGCGGGCGATGTGGGCCGCGGCGAAGGCCGCCTGTCTGGCCTGCTCCACCAGTCCGGCGCACTGGCGCGCCTCGGCCGAGCACAGCAGCAGGTCGCACCGGACGGCCGGGGCGGTGGCGGTGGCCGGCACGGCGGCCAGCGCCCGGTCGATCAGGTCGACGGCCTCCCGGTGGGCGGACCGGTGCAGGGCGTTGCGCGCGGCCCGCAGCGCCCACTCGGCCGCCTTGTCCGTGCAGCCGCCGGCGGGAACACCGGCGAGGAAGTGGAAGGCCAGTTCGCTGGCCAGCACGGGCCGGCCCGGCTGGGTGGGGTGTTCCAGCGCCCGGCCGACGGCGGCGTGCAGCCGGCTGCGCCGGGAAGCGCTGAGCGCGCTGGTCAGCGCTTCCCGGACCAGGGCGTGCGCGAACCGGAAGCGGCCGGGTTCCGGTTCGGTGAGCAGCCGGGCGGCCAGCGCCGCCTCCACCGCGTCCAGGGTGCGGGCCGCACCGAGCCCACCCACCTGTTCGACCACGTCCAGGCTGAACTCCTGGCCGGCGACGGCGCCCACGGTGAGCAGCGCGACCGCGTCCGGTCCCAGCCGGGCGGCCCGGGCGGTGATCACCTCGCGCACCTCGGTGGGCACGGCGGTGCCGGCCAGCGCCCTGAGCGTGTCCTCGGCCGGGGCGTCCGCGCTGACCCAGCGCAGCAGCTGGGTGAGGAACAGGGGGTTGCCGCTGGTGCGCTCGCTGACGGCCGCCGCGAGTTCCGCCGTGGTGGGCGTGTCCAGGGTGCGGGCGATCCAGTGCTCGATCTCGGTGGTGTTCAGCCCGGTGAGGCTGAGCCGGTCGACGGTGGGGCGCCCGGCGAGCGCGGCCAGTGTGCGGGCCAGCGGCTCGTCAGCGGCCACGTCGGTGTCCCGGTAGGTGGCCAGCACCAGGATCGGGGCCCGATCCAGGTGGGTGACCAGCATCTCGGCCAGGCGCAGGCTGGCCGCGTCGGCCCAGTGCACGTCGTCCAGCACGACCAGCACGGGCCGGGCGTGGCTGAGCCGGACCAGGAAGTGGATGATCGAGTTGTACTGTCGGAACACCCGGGTGCGTGGCTCCTCCGCGGCGGGTGCGGGCAGGTCCGGCAGCCGCTGGGCCAGTTCCGGCACCACCGACACCAGGTGCGGGCCGTCCGCGCCGGCCGCGGCCCGCACCTCGGCTTCCGGCAGGGTGCTGACCAGGCCGTGCAGCACCTCGGCCCACGGCCACAGCTCCGGTGCGCCGCCCTGCTGGCAGCACCCCCACGCCGAGGTGGCCTCCGGCGCCCTGGCCCCCCAGGTGGCGGCCAGCCGGGTCTTGCCGATGCCGGCCTCGCCGGCCAGGAACACCAGCCGACCGGCCCCGGCCCGCACCCCGGCCCACACTTCGTCCAAAGTGGTCAGTTCGGTGTCCCGCCCGACGAACAGCGGGTCCTCCGCCGAGGGCGCGGTGGTGACGCTGTCCAGTTCCAGGTCCGGGTCCTGGCGCAGGATCGCCGCCTCGACGCGCCGCAGCCCCGGCCCCGGGTCGATGCCCAGTTCGGTCACCAGCCGGTCGCGGCCCTGACGGGCCACGGCCAGCGCGTCGGACTGCCGGCCGCACCGGTACAGCGCGACCATGAGCTGTTCGCGCAGGCGTTCCCGCAGCGGGTGCTCGGTCACCAGCCCGCTCAGCTCCGCGGCGAGTTCGGCGTGCTCGCCCAGGGCCAGTTTGGCGTCGGCCAGTTCCTCCACCGCGGTCATCCGCAACTCGTCCAGCCGCTGGATCTCGGCCAGGGCGAAGGGTTCGTCGGCGAACTCGGCCAGCGGCGCGCCCCGCCACATCCCGAGGGCCTGTTCCAGGATCTCGCGCGCCCGGCCCGGCCGGTTGGCCCTGGCCTCCGCCCGCCCCCGGTCGACCAGGGCGGCGAAGCGGGTGGCGTCCACCTCGTCCGGGCCGACCCGCAGCAGGTAGCCCGGTGGGGCGCTGACCAGGATGGCGGCCGGTGTGCGCGGTGGCCGGTCCGGTTCCAGTGCGGCGCGCAGGTTGGACACGTACACCTGCAGGGTGGTGGCCGCGCCCGCGGGAGGGGTGCCGGCCCAGAGCCGGTCGATGAGTCCGTCGGCCGGAACCACGTGGTTGGCGTTGAGCAGCAACAGGGTCAGCAGGCACCGCTGCCGGTGGCCACCCAGCCGCACCGGCACTTCGTCGCGGACCACGTCGACCGGGCCCAGTATCCGGTAGTCCACACCACGCCCACAGCACACCGACGACACCAGCGTCGGACCCGGAATTGCCGGATACCGCCATGACACAACACGACCGGGGCAACGTCAACCGCTGCGCACCTGGCGGAGTGCCGGTCCGCGCGGGGGATTCCGGTCTGCGGGCGGGGATTCCGCGAGCCGGGCCGGGTCCTGGTGATCACCGACTCCGGGGCAGCCGATCGACCGTCCTGTGTGGACAAGAAGAGGCGGGCCCGCCCGGTCGTCCGAGGCGCCGGGGTGGGGCGCGTCGGCTGAACGGTGGACGACACCACCGCGCCGGCTGACAGCACCGCCGCCGGCCTGGTTGAGTGGGGTGGGATCGGCCAGAACGCCCGTCTTCCGCACCGGCCTCGACCACCTGTGGCCGGCGGAGGGGCAACCGGAGGGAGAACGATGTCGGTGCGCGTGCGTGTCGCGGTCGTGGGTGCTGGCATTGGTGGTTTGCTCACCGCCATCGTGCTGCGCCGCAACGGGGTCGGCGTCACCGTGTACGAGCAGGCGCCCGAACTGACCGAGATCGGCGCGGGTCTCGCGATCGGCGCGAACGGCAGCCGCCTGCTCCGCCGGTTGGGTCTGCTGGAGTCGCTGGCCGAGGTCGCGGTCCGGCCCGTGCGCATCCAGTTCCACCGCTGGCACAGTGGCGAGGTCTTCTGCGCCCACCCGATGGGTGACGCCTACGACCGGATGTTCGGCGCGCCCTTCCACACCGTGCACCGCGCCGATGTGCAGCGCGTCCTCGCTGGCGCGTACCTGGGCGAGGGCGGCGTCCTCGAACTGGGCCGCAAGTGCGTCGGGGTGACCGAGGACGCGGGTGGCGTGGAGCTGGTCTTCGCCGACGGCTCCCGCGTCGAGGCGGACGTGGTGGTCGGCGCGGACGGCGTGCACTCGGTGGTCCGGGACGCGGTGGCCGGGCCGGACCGCCCGGTGTTCTCCGGCACCAGCGGCTACCGCGGCCTGGTGCCGGTGGACCGGCTGAGGTCCGTGCCCGAGTTGGGGTTCGAGCCGGACCGGCCCGCGCTGTGGCTGTTCCCCGGGCCGGGGCGGCACCTGATCTCCTACCCGGTCAGCGGCGGCCGGCTGGTCAACTTCCTCGCGGTCGTCCCGGACACCGACTGGACGCTGGAGTCGTGGGTCGCGCGCGGCGAGGTGGCCGAGGCGGTCGCCGCGTTCGACGGCTGGAACCCGGTGGTGCGTGCCCTGCTGGGCGGGGTCGATGCGATCTCCCGCTGGGCGCTGTACGACCGCGAGCCGTTCCAGCGGTGGAGCAGCGCCCGGATGGTCCTGCTCGGCGACGCCGCCCACCCGATGCTCCCGCACCAGGGCCAGGGCGCCAACCAGGCGATCGAGGACGCCGTCGTGCTCGCCGCGTGCCTCACCGGCGCGGGCCCGGACCGGGTGGCCGCGGCGCTGCACCGGTACGAGACCGTGCGGCGGCCCCGCACCCGCCAGCTCCAGTTGGCCTCCCGCCGCAACCGCGAGTGCTTCCAGGCACCCGACGGCCCGGCGGCGCAGGCACGCGACGCCCGACTGCGCCAGCTGCCCGAGGACCTCGCCTGGATCCACGCCCACGACGTGCGCGACGACGTGGACAAGGTCAGCTGAGGGGGTAGCCGGGAGGCCCGGCGGCTGACAAGCTTGACGCGCCAACCGAATACGCGCGGTCGCGGGGGAAGTCCGGTGGGAATCCGGCGCTGACCCGCAACGGTGTGCCACCGCCGAGGTGGCGAGCCCGGTCGCCCGCTCCGCGCCGACTCCCCACTCCTGTCGTGGCTCGCGGGAAAGAGGTCACCGTCCATGAGACGTCGCGTGCTAGCCGTCCTCGCACTGCTGTGCGGGCTCACCCTGATCATCCCCGGTACCGCGTCCGCCGAGGTGGCGACGCACAACCGCGCGGCGGCCGCCGCCGGCTGGCTGGCCCGCCAGATGACCGACGGCGAGCGCTTCGAGGCCGACTTCGGCGGGCAGCGCTACCCCGACCAGGGGCTGACCATCGACGCCGTGCTCGCGTTCGCCGCCGCCGGCGCCGCCGACGACTACGCCGACCGCGCCATCGCGTGGCTGGCCCAACCCGCCATCGCCACCGGCTACCTGGGCTCGGGCGGTGAGGCGTACGCCGGTGCGCACGCCAAGCTGTTGCTGGCCGCGGAAATCGCGGGGCTCGACCCGACCTCGTTCGGCGGTGTCGACCTGCGCGCCGGGCTGCTGGCGTTGCTCACCCCGTCCGGCCGGTTCTCCGACGTCTCGGCGTTCGGCGACTACAGCAACGCGTTCAGCCAGTCGCTGGCGCTGCTCGCGCTCGACCGCACCGCGGCCGGCGCGCCGACGGCCGCGGTGGACTTCCTGGTGGGCACGCAGTGCCCGGACGGCGGTTTCCCGCTCGCCCTCGCCGCCACGACGTGCGTGAGCGACGTGGACTCCACCGCGATGGTCAGCCAGGCGCTGCAGGCGGTTGGCCGCGCGGTGCCGGCCCAGCAGGGCCTGGACTGGCTGGTGAGCGTGCAGCAGGCCAACGGTGGCTTCGGGGTCGGGAGCAACGCCCCCAACGCCAACAGCACGGGCCTGGCCGCGCAGGCGCTCAAGGCCGGCGGTCGCCTGGTCGCGGCGCACAGCGCCAAGCAGTTCCTCAAGGGTCTCCAGGTCGGCTGCGCCGGCCCGGCCGAGCAGCGCGGCGCAGTGGCCCACCAGGCCACCGGATTCGACCCGGCCACCGCGACCAGGGCCACCGCCCAGGCGGTCCTGGGCCTGGCCGGGGTGGGGCTGGCGGACCTGCACAGCGGCGGCCAGGCGGAGGCACCGGTACTGGCCTGCGCCTGACCGCCGCGCCTCATCCGACGACCCGGCGGGCCGAGCACCACCCGGCCCGCCGGACCAGGACCGCGGTCAGCAGGGGACGCTGCTGCCGTTGCCGGTCAGGTGGTCGTCGTAGACCCACCCCGTGACGCCGGTTCGCGGTTCGGTCACGAAGGTCCAGGTGTTGGAGTAGCTGTTCGACACGTAGCACCAGTAGTCCAGTGCGGTCCCCGCGCCGGCGTAGAGCAGCGGCGGGTCGCAGTCCCCGTAGGGGCCGCGACGGATCGGGGCGTTGTGCCCCGACTTCACCGCGCCCACGGTGGTGTCCTTGTTGGACGGCGACCTGGGCGCGCTGGAGCAGGCGAGCACACCGACGTCACCGGGTTGGGTCGTCGGCGCCGCCGAGGCGGCCGGGGCCGCGGCCAGCAGCGCGAGGCCCACCACGGCGGTGATCGACAGCAGCGGTCGTTTCACGAATCCCCCTGGTAGTTGGAGCGTTGCCCACGAATGGGCTGACCCACCTCATGCTGCCGGGCGTTCGCCGTCCTGTCGTTGACCGTGCGAGCCATGCCGTTTCCCGTGCGCGCACAAGTCGGCGCGTCCGCTCCCCTTCTCGGCCGGGCGCTGCGCGCGGACGCCGGCCCGGCGTCGCCGAACGTGGGCAGCAGCCCGTGCGACGCCCTGCGGGCGGCCCGGCGCAGTGTCGCGAGCACGGCGGGCCCCAGCACGAGGATCGCCGCGGTGTTGGTGATCGCCCGTCCGGTGTCCCAGCCCGCGGTGGAGGTCAGCAGGGTGAACACGGCGAACCGCCGCAGGTTGTCCAGCACGGGCGCGCCGGGCACGTAGGAGATGTGGCCGTCGTGGTAGTCGACCTCCGCGCCGGTGATGAACGGCCAGAACCACAGGTTCATCAGGAAACCGAACAGGTAGGCCACGACGATGCCGTAGCCGACGAGCATGGCGATCTCGGCCTTGCCGGTCACCCGGCGCGGGAGCAGGCCCGCACCCATGCCGATCCACGCCGAGGACAGCATCTGGAACGGCAGCCAGGGGCCGACCCCCGCGGTCAGCAGCGCCGAGGCGAACAGCGACGTGCAGCCGAGCACGAAGCCGAAGCCGGCGCCGAACACCCGCCCGGCGAGCACCAGCAGGAAGAACACGGTTTCGATGCCGGCCACACCCGCGCCGAGCGGGCGCAGCGCGGCGTTGACCGCCGACAGCACGCCGAGCAGGGCCAGCGCCTTGGCGTCCATGCCGCCCTCGGACAGCTCGGCCAGCACGATGAGGATCAGCACGGGCAGGATGGCGACGAAGACGAACGGCGCGTCCGGGCCGTGCTGCATGGACTGCGGCTCCACGCGCACCAGCAGCGGCCAGACGAACATCATCAACCCGGCCAGCGAGGCGAACGCCAGCACCAGGGCCGAGCGCGGGCCGAGCCGCACCACCCGGCCGGAACCGCCCCGGGCGCGGCTCACCGCGCCACCTCCGCCAGGGCGGTGCGCACGTCCTCGACGGTGAGCCAGTCGGCGCCGAGGACCTTGGCGACCTGCGGGGCGAACGCGGGGGAGCCGCCGAGCACCTCGGCGGTCGGGCCGTCGGAGACGACCTCGCCCTCGGCCATCACCACGACCCGGTCGGCCACGGCCGCGACGAACTCCACGTCGTGGGTGGCCACCACGACCGCCCTGCCCTCACCGGTCAGCGTGCGGATCATCCCGGCCAGCGCGTGCTTCGCGGTGTAGTCCAGGCCCCTGGTGGGCTCGTCGAGCAGCACGACGCGCGGCGCCGCGGCCAGCTGCACGGCCAACACCAGGGCGAGCCGCTGCCCCTCGGACAGGTCGCGCGGGTGGCGGGCGGGGTCGATGCCGGGCGCGAGCCGGTCCAGCAGCGTCCGGCAGGTGCCGGTCGCAGCGCCGGACTCGGCGTCGGCGGCGGCGCACTCGTCGGCGACGGTTTCCAGGTAGAGCAGGTCGCTCGCGGTCTGCGGCACCAGGCCGACCAGCGTGCGCGCCTGCGCGCTGGACCGCTGCCCGGGGTCGACGCCGCCGACCCGCACGGTGCCGCCCTGCCTCGGCCCCGACCCCTGCAACGCCCACAGCAGCGAGGACTTGCCCGAGCCGTTGCGGCCCATCAGCGCGAGCACCGTGCCCGCGTGCAGGTCGAGGTCCACCCCGCGCACCGCCACGGTCGCCCCGTAGCGCACCACCACGTCCGAACTGGTGAGCAGGGTCTCGCCGGTCGGGACCGGCCGGGGCGGCGGCGCACCGAGGTCCGCGCGCAGCCCGGCGGCCAGGCGGCGGGCGTCGCGCACCGACAGCGGCAGCGGCTCCCACCCGGCCAGGCGGCCCAGCTCCACGATCGGTGGGGCGACGGGCATGTCCCGCAGCATCGCCGAGGGGCTGCCGTCGACCACCCGACCGCCGCCGGCCACGTACACCACCCGGTCCGCGAACGGCACCACCCGCTCCATGCGGTGCTCGGCCATCAGCACGGTGGTGCCGAGGTCCTGCACCAGGCGGGCCAGCGTGGCCAGCACGTCCTCGGCCGCGGTGGGGTCCAGCGCGGAGGTCGGCTCGTCGAGCACCAGCACCCGGGGGTGCGTGGTCAGCACCGACCCGATGGCCACCCGCTGCTGCTGGCCCCCGGACAGCCCGCGCAGCGCGCGGCGGCGCAGGTCGGCGATGCCCAGCAGGTCCAGCGTCTCCTCCACCCGCCTGCGCATCACCTGCGGCGGCAGCCCCAGCTGCTCCATGCCGTAGGCGAGTTCCTCCTCCACGGTGTCGGTGACGAACCCGGCCAGCGGATCCTGCCCGACCACGCCGACCAGGTGGGCGAACTCGCGCGGCGGCCGGGACCGGGTCAGCACGCCGGCCACGGCCACGGCACCGTCGAGGTGGCCGCCGGTGAAGTGCGGCACCAGCCCGTTGACCGTGCCGAGCAGGGTCGACTTGCCCGCGCCGGTCCGGCCGGCGACCAGCACCAGCTCGCCCTCGCCGATGGACAGGTTCACGTCGGACAGCACCGGCTCGGGCTGGCCGTGGTACCAGAAGGTGACCTGCCTCAGCTCGATCACGCGGACACCTCCTCGGCGTCGTGGCCCGCGCCGGCGTGCGGCGGCGCGGGCGGCGGGGACAACCACGCCGGCAGCACGCCGAGCAGCACACCGACCAGCGGTGGCCACGACAGCGCCGGCCAGGACAACGTCAGCAGCGACGGGTTGAGGTTTGTCGGGTCCACAGTGGACGTCGCGAACAGCGTCACCGCCACGCCGACGCCGCTGAGCACGACCACCACCTCCGGCGGGCGCCAGCGGTCCGGCCGGTACCGGGTGCGCTGGACCCGGCGGCCCGCCAGGTGGAAGCCGAGCAGGCCGACCACCACGCCGAGGACGAGCACCGGCCCGGCGAGCAGGCGGGGCGTGGAGCCGTCCAGCGTGGCGTACCCGCCCACGCACACCCCGATCAGGCCGAGCACCATCAGCACCCCGGTCGCCACCCGCTGGCGCGGCCGGACCAGGGCCGCGCGCCCGTAGCCCCGGGAGTCCATCGACGCGGCCAGCCGCAGCGACCGGTCCAGGGCGTCCTCCAGCACCGGGATCACGATCGCGTGCAGTGCCCGCAGCCGCCTGTGGTTCGCGCCGCCGCGCAGCTTCCGCGCCCGCCGCACCCGCAGCACGCTCTCGGCCAGCTGCGGGAACACCGACAGCGCCACCACCACCGCGGTGCCCATCTCGTACAGCGCCGGCGGCATCGCCTTGAGCAGCCGCTTGGGGTTGGCCAGCGCGTTGGCCGCGCCCAGGCAGACCACCACCGCCGCCAGCCGCAGCCCGTCGTAGAGCCCACCCAGCAGCGACTCGGCCGACACCGCGCCGAACAGCCGGATGCCCGCCGCCCACGCGGGCAGCGGGATCTCGGGCAGCCGCAACAGGATCGTCGTCCCCTCGGCGCCGCCGAACACCAGCCGGAAGAACACCCGCAGGCACACGATGCACCCGGCCAGGTACAGGTACATCCGGAACGCCAGCGCCCACGGCGCCGCGCCGCGGCGGGCGGCCACCACGTAACCGGCCACCGCGATGATGGTCAGCAGCAGCCACGGGTTGGTGGTGCGGCTGGCCGCCACCGCCAACCCCAGTGCCCACAGCCACCACGCCGCCGGGTGCAGGTCGCGCGGCAGGAAGTACGTGGCGCGCACCTACGAGTCCCGCGCCCGCCCGCGTCGGCGTGCCGTCAGCAGCGCCGCCACCACCAGCAGCACCACCAGACCGGCCGCCGCCCACGGCGCGTACCGGCTGGCCCCGGACTGCTGCCTGAGCACCTCGTTGACGTCCGGGGCGTTCTCGCCGCCGGCGAAGGCGACGTTGTGGTCCGGGTCGGGTGCCGGCGCGGGGGTGCCCGCGCTCGGGCGGGGTTTCGGCGGCGGCAGGGCCGCCGGGTCGGCGCCGGACGCGGTGGCCGGGCCGGGCGTGTCCGGAGCCGCGGTGCCTCCCGGCGGCGGCTGCTGCCGCTGCGCGCTGTTCTGCTCCGCCGGGTTGGGCCGGACGTCGCCCTGCTGCTCGTTCGGGTTGGTGGAGCTGGGCCTGCCCTCGTCGGACGAGCCACCGCACGGCTGCCCCTCGGTGCCTGGCCGCACCGCGGCGATGCGCGGCGCCGGGTTGGTGTCGGCGGTGGCGTTGAGCGAGAACGACCAGCCCTCGAAGCCGCCCTGGATGAAGGCGCGGTTCTTCAGGCCCCACTGGCTGTACTCCCACGCGCAGCCGTTGGCGGCGTGCCAGTACGACCAGTACCCGCTGGCCGGCGGTGTGTCCACACAGGACTCCCGGTAGTCGGTGTCGCCCTCGATCGGGATCTCCTCCACGGCGGACGGCCGGTTCTCGATGCGGCAGACGAACCCCTCGCCCCACCGCTGCGTTCCGGCGAGCTGGAAACCCGCGCCCTTGAGCGCGTCCAGGCCGGTGCCGCTGGTGGCCTGCGGGTTGCAGCGCACCAGCGTGGTTCCGCCCAGCTGCTGGAAGTCGACCACCACGGTGACCCCGGTGTCCGACGTGCAGAACCCGGGTCGTCCCCTGCTCTGGTCGACGGCGTGCGCGTGCGGCGCGGTGGCGGCCACCACCAGGACCGCCGCCACCACGCCGAGCGCGCGGCGCGGGCCGGCGGTCACCGGGCCGTCAGCGCCGCGCCCACGGCCGGGTTCCTCGGTGTCACACCGGGCGCCGGGTTGCTGCCGGCGGTGGCGTTGAGCGAGAACGACCAGCCCTCGAAGCCGCCGGGCGTCACGGTGCGGTTGAGCGCGCCGTAGCTGCTGTAGGTCCACGTGGTGCCCGAGCCGTCGGCGTGCCAGTACGACCAGTACGCGTCGGCCGGCGGGGTGACCACGCAGGCTTCCCGGTAGCTCGGGTTGGCGGCGCGCGGAATGGTCTCGGTGGCGGCGGGCCGGTTCTCCAGCCGGCACACGAAACCCAGACCCCACTGCGCGGTGCCGGCCACCGCGATGCCGGCGTCCTGCAGTGCGGCGATGCCGGTGCGGGCGGCGCCCGGGTTGGGGTTGGGGGAGCAGCGGGTGATGGTCGGTGCGGCCACCCCGCCGTTGCCGTCCAGCTCCTGGAAGTCGATGACGACGGTGACGCCGGTCAGCGCGTCCCCGCCGGTGCAGATGCCGTCGTAGCCCTTGGTCGGGTCGACGGCTCCGGCCTGCGCGGCCGTGGCCACGGCGGCGGTCAGCGTCACCGCCAGGGCCGACAGGACGGACAGGACTCGTCTCACGGTGTTACCCCCATGTTCGTGGTCTGCTGGCTTTCCGCGCCCTGACCCGGTGCAGGGCGAATCCGAGTGCCACGGCCACCGCCACCCCGCCCAGCGCGGTGGTGGCCCACCACGGCATCGCGCGGGCCGCGCCGGCCGGTTGCGACACCGGCTGGGCGGCGATGGCCTCGGCCAGCGGCAGCCGCACGGCCGCGGCGACCGGCGAGTTGTCCGCGTTGATCCAGGACCGGCCGGCCAGACCGGGTGCCGCGGCGAGGCTGGTGGCGAAGTCGGCGTCGCCACCGGGGGCGCCGAGGCCGCCGCCGGGGAGCAGCAGCGCACCCAGCGAGCGGGCGGTGGCGCTGGTGTCGAGGCCGAGGGCCTGCCTGCCGGCGGCCGCGGTCGAACTGAGCCCGATGTCGGGCTGGCCGTCGGCGCCGGGCACGAGCCCGTCCCCGTCGGTCCGCGCGGTGAGCGCCCTGGCCGCGTCGGTCAACGCGGCCGCGCGCTGCGGCGGCCAGTCCGCCGGCGCGGTGTCCCCGGTCTGGCCGGCCGAGGGCTCGCGCAGGTTCAGCGCGGTGACCGCGGCGGCGGTCGCGGCCAGCTCACCGGTCGGGCAGTCCTCGGTGCGCAGGTCGACCGGGAACGTGCCGTCCGCGCACCGCACCCCGAGCAGCCGCTCCGCCGCGACCCGCGCGTTCCGCGCGTCGCCGGCCGCGACGGTCGCCGCGATCGCCCACGCCTGCCGGCGCGTGGTCTGGCCGGTGTCGGCGAACGACCCGGTGTCCACGAACCGGCCGTCCTCGGTGCGCAGCGCCGCCAGTTCGGCGGCCAGCCGGCCGGTGGTGCCGGGGAGATCGGCGGGCGCGCCGGCGTCGGCGCGGGCGAAGCGGGCGATCAGCTGGAGCTTGGCCAGTGGCTCGGCATAGGCCGCGTCGGCCTGCTCGTAGGGCACGCCGTGCGCGTAGGCGTCGATCGACTCCGGCCGCAACAGGAAGTGGGTCGCCCGCTGGACCGCCTCGGGCTGCTCGCCCAGGGTGCGCAGCGCCAGCACCGCCTCGGCGGTGGCGTCGTAGTCCACGTAGGTGGCGCCGTCCTGGGTGACCTCCACGTGGTCGCCGTCGACGAACGCGCCAGCCAGGTACGCGCCGAGCCGCCCGGCCGGTGTCGGCGCGCTCGGCTGCGCGACCGGTGTGGCCGGGGTGCGCACCCGGCCAGGTGGTGAACCCGGTGGCGGAGCGGGGTTTCCGGCCCGCCGCGCGGGTGGCGTGGTCGCGGGCGGGACCGGGGCGGGGGTGGTCGTGCCGGCCGTCCCGGACGGCGTGGCCGGCGCGCTGGGCACGGTGGTGTCGGGCGGCGGGGGCTGGTCAGGTGGGAGGCGGTGCCGCGCCAGGTCGGCGAAGCCGACCTGGGCCAGGCCGAGCGCGGCCTGCGCCCCGGCCCGGATCCAGGTGTCCACGCCCACGATGCCGCCGGTGCGGGCCGCCTGGTACGACGCGGGGTTGAGGGCGACCGCGCCCACCTCCCCGGCCAGCGCGGTGCCCGCGTCCGCGGTGGTGACCTGCGCCGACTTCAGGTACGCCACACCGCGCGCCACCGCGGCGTCCGCGCCGCCCGCGTCGGCGAGCGCCTGCGTGATCAGCCCGGTGCTGTTGGTGTTGGGTGCCTCGGTGTTCACCCCGCCGCCCCAGCCGCCGCCCGCGTCCTGGTGGCCGGTCAGCCAGGCCGTGGTCCGGGCGATCGGCTCGTCGAGCCCGGTCGCGCCCGCCTCGCGCGCGGCGAGCAGCGCCGACAGCGCGATCCCGGTGGTGTCGCCGTCGGGCGCGGACTTGCCGAACGCCTTGCCCTCCTCGCAGGTGGAGACCTTCTGCCCGGCGGGGGTGACGTGCTCGCCCACCTCGGTGGTGGGGATGTAGGTGAAGAAGATCCGGAAGTAGCCCTCGGCGCACTGCTGGGTCAGCAGGGTGTCGATGGCGAGCCGGTCGTTCGCCCCGGCCACCGCCAGCCCGATCACCGCCAGGGCCTGGCCGAACACGTTGGCCTCGTTGCTGACCACGCCGGCGAGGTCCGGGTTCTTCGAGTAGTTGCTGACCCGGCCCCGGTCCGGGCCGGAGCGCATGATCGCCGCCGTGGTCTCGGCCACCATGTCGGTGCCGTCGAAGTTCCTCGGGTCGCGGCCGGACACCTCGGCGGCGAGCAGCGTCTTCGCGGCCGCGCCGCCGACGATGATCGCGTCGTAGCCCATGCCGGGAACCAGGCCGTCCCAGGTGAAGTAGTCGCTGGCGTGCCCCTGGTCGTCCAGGTAGGACACGATCGGCGCGGCCAGCGCGGCGTTGTTGGTGGCGTACATCGCGAACAGCGCGTCGATCATCAGCCCGTGGTCGGGCAGCGCGCCACCACGCGGGTCCGCGTAGGTGCCCTCGGGGGAGAGCCGGGTGGCGAGCCAGCGCGCGGCGGCGCTGGCGGCGGACTGGTCCCGGGCGGCGGTGGCGGTGCCGGTCGACGCGACCACGCCGAGCAGGAGTGCGGCGGCGAGCAGGGTGAGGGCGCGGAAACGACCGCTCACGGGGCGGGGGATCCCGCCGTTGCCCGCACGGCGGACCGGTCGACACCGCATACGAAACGTCACCCCTGCAGTTCGCGACAGTGGATGGACTTCTCACCCACCCGCATGGCGACCCGACTCGTCACCAGGAGGTGACCCACGGTTGCGCGACAGTGCCGGACTTCGACCGGCTTCCCCATGACGGGCGGGGTGTTCAGTTGTGGAGCTGACCGAGCGTAACACTCGCGGTTGGCCTGTCATACCGCCGAACGCACCCGTCGGCGGGGGCCGGACGGGCGGTCGGCCCGGGAACGGTGCGGGCCGACCGGGACCGGTCAGCCGGGCTGGTCGAGCCCGGCACCGGTGAGCGCCGCGCGCACCTTGTCGATCACGGTGCCCTCGTCGTGGCCCACCCGGCCGTCGGCCGCGGCGACCTCCTGGCAGAGCGTGATCACGGTGGCGGGGAAGGTCTCCGCCTCCTCGGGGGCCTTGGCGCTGAGGATGTCCACGGACCTGCGCAGCGCGGCCAGCACGCCATCCTCCACATCGGACACCGAGCCGGTCGGGAGTTCGGGCCGGGCCGCGCCGAGCACCTCCCGCAGTTCCGGCGACAGCCGGCCCATCGCCCTGATCCCCGCGTAGCTCTCCTCGGTCAACGCACCGGGTTCCGCGGTCGACACGAGCACCATCGCGCCGAACACGGCGGTGCGCAGCGTTCGGCTCTCCTCGTCGGTGTAGACAGTCACGGCTCCAGCCTAGAGGGCGCGTCGCCGGTTCTCCCGGCGCGACCGCCCGCGCCGGCCGCGGTCACGGTCCCTCCAGGTCGCCCTCGGTGCGCAGGTAGACCTCGTGCAGTGCGGCGATCAGGTCGGGGTCGGGTTCCGCCCACAGGCCGCGGTCGGCGGCCTCGGTGAGCCGCTCGATGATGCCGCGCAACGCCCACGGGTTGGCGCTGGCCATGAACTCCTGGTTCTCCTGATCGAGCACATAGGACTGGGCCAGCTTCTCGTACATCCAGTCCCGTACCACACCCGCGGTGGCGTCGAAGCCGAACAGGTAGTCCACGGTGGCGGCCAGCTCGAACGCGCCCTTGTAGCCGTGCCGGCGCATGGCCGCCAGCCAGCGCGGGTTGACCACCCTGGCCCGGAACACCCGGGCGGTCTCCTCGGCCAGCGACCGGGTTCGCACCGCGTCGGGCGTGGTCGAGTCGCCGACGTAGGACGCGGGCGCCCGGCCGGTGAGCGCCCGGGTGAAGGCGATCATGCCGCCGTGGTACTGGAAGTAGTCGTCGGAGTCGATGATGTCGTGCTCACGGGTGTCGGTGTTCTTGGCCGCCACCACGATCCGCCGGTAGGAGTTCTCCATGTCCGCGCGGGCCGGCCGGCCGTCCAGGTCCCGGCCGTAGGCGTAGCCGCCCCAGGTCGCGTAGACCTCGGCGAGGTCGGCGTCGTCCCGCCAGTTGCCGGAGTCCATCAGCGGCAGCAGGCCGGCGCCGTAGGCGCCCGGTTTGGAGCCGAAGATCCGGGTGGTCGCGCGCCGCTCGTCGCCGTGCGCGGCCAGGTCCGCCTGGGTGTGGGCGCGCACGAAGTTGTCCGACTCCGGCTCGGGCAGCGCGGCCACCAGCCGCACCGCGTCGTCGAGCAGGTCGATGACGTGCGGGAAGGCGTCCCGGAAGAACCCGCTGATGCGCACGGTGACGTCGATGCGGGGCCGGCCGAGTTCGGCCAGCGGGATGGGCTCCAGGCCGGTGACCCGGCGCGACGCCTCGTCCCACACCGGCTGCACCCCCAGCAGCGCCAGGACTTCCGCGGCGTCGTCACCCGAGGTGCGCATCGCCGAGGTGCCCCACACCGACAGGCCCACCGAGCGGGGCCAGTCGCCGGTGTCCTCCCGGTAGCGGCGCAGCAGCGAGTCCGCCAGCGCCTGGCCGGTCTCCCAGGCGAGCCGACTGGGTACCGCCTTGGGGTCCACCGTGTAGAAGTTGCGGCCGGTGGGCAGCACGTTGACCAGGCCGCGCAGGGGCGAGCCACTGGGACCCGCCGGCACGTAGCCGCCGTCCAGCGCGTGCAGGACCGCGTCGAGTTCCGCGCTGGTGCCGGCCAGCCGGGGCACGATCTCGGTGGCCGCGAAGGTGAGCACCTGGGCCACGGCACCGTACCCGCTGTCCTGGGGGGTGGCGGCCGGTGCCGCGCCGCCGGCCAGCACCTGCGCGCACACCGCCGGCACGGCCCGAGGGGACCAGTCGCGGGCCTCCATGGCCTCGACCAGCGCCCGCGCCGTCCGCTCGACAGCGTCCACTTCGGACAGCGGGGCGTCGCTGTTCTCCTTGAGCCCCAGCGCGGAGCGCAGCCCGGGCACCGCGCCTGCCTGGCCGCCCCACATCTGCTGGGCGCGCAGCACGGCCAACACCAGGTTCACCCTGGCCGCGCCGGTCGGCGCCTGGCCGAGCACGTGCAGGCCGTCGCGGATCTGCGCGTCCTTGACCTCGCACAGCCAGCCGTCGATGTGCAGCAGGAAGTCGTCGAACTCCGCGTCGTGCGGGCGTTCGGCCACGCCGAGGTCGTGGTCGAGCTTGGCGGCCTGGATCAGGGTCCAGATCTGCGCCCGGATCGCCGGCAGCTTGGCCGGGTCCATGGCCGCGATGTTGGCGTGCTCGTCGAGCAGCTGTTCCAGCCGGGCCAGGTCGCCGTAGCTCTCCGCGCGCGCCATCGGCGGGATGAGGTGGTCGACGATGGTGGCGTGCGCCCTGCGCTTGGCCTGTGCGCCCTCGCCGGGATCGTTGACCAGGAACGGGTAGACCAGCGGCAGGTCGCCGAGCACCGCGTCGGGCGCGCAGGACGCGGACAGCCCCACCGTCTTGCCCGGCAGCCACTCCAGTGAGCCGTGCTTGCCCAGGTGCACCACGGCGTGCGCGCCGAACTCCTCGGCCAGCCACCGGTAGGCGGCCAGGTAGTGGTGGCTGGGCGGCAGGTCGGGGTTGTGGTAGATGGCGACCGGGTTCTCGCCGAACCCGCGCGGCGGCTGGATCATCAGCACGACGTTGCCGGCGCGCAGCGCGGCCAGCACGATCTCGCCGTCCGGGTCGGCGGAGCGGTCCACGTACAGCTCGCCGGGCGGCGGGCCCCAGTGCCGCTCCACGTCGGCGCGCAGGTCCTCGGGCAGCGCGTCGAACCACCGCCGGTACCGCGCGGCCGGCACCCGGATCGGGTTGCCGGCCAGCTGTTCCTCGGACAGCCACTCCGGGTCCTGGCCGCCGGCCGCGATCAGCGCGTGGATCAGCGCGTCGCCGTCGGGCTGGTCGGTCCCGGTCGGCTCCACCCCGGGGAACGGCTCCGCGCCGAGGTCGTAGCCCAGTTCGCGCATCCGGCGCAGCAGCAGCACGGCCGAGGCCGGTGTGTCCAGGCCGACCGCGTTGCCCACCCGCGAGTGCTTGGTGGGGTAGGCCGACAGCATCAGGGCGATGCGCCGCCGGGGCGGTGGGGTGTGCCGCAGCCGGGCGTGCGCCACGGCGATGCCGGCGACCCGGGCGGCCCGCTCCGGGTCGGGCACGTAGCGGGGCAGGCCCTCGTCGTCGATCTCCTTGAAGGAGAACGGCACGGTGATCAGCCGGCCGTCGAACTCGGGCACCGCGACCTGGCTACCGGCGTCCACAGGGGACAGTCCGTCGTCGTTGGCCCGCCAGGACTCCCGGTCGCTGGTCAGGCACAGCGCCTGCAGGATCGGGATGTCCAGCGCGGCGAGTTCGGCCACGTCCCACGCCTCGTCGTCGCCGCCGGCGCCCACCGCGGAGGGCCGGGTTCCGCCGGCCGCGAGCACGGTGACCAGCAGCGCGTCCGCCCTGCGCAGTTCGGCGAGCAGGCCTGGCTCGCGGGAGCGCAGCGACGCGCAGTACAGCGGCAGGGCCTGGGCGCCGGCGTCCTCGATCGCCGCGCACAGGGTGTGCACGAAGCCGGTGTTGCCGGACAGGTGGTGCGCCCGGTAGTAGAGGACGGCCACCACCGGGCCGCTGTCCCGGCGCGGTGTCCGGTGCAGCGCGCCCCACAGCGGCTGCGCGACGGGCGGCTCGAAGCCGTGCCCGGTGAGCAGCAGGGTGTCGGACAGGAACCGGTGCAGTTGGGCGAGGTTGTCCGGACCGCCCTGCGCCAGGTAGGCGTGCGCCTGGGTGGCGATGCCCACCGGCACCGTGGACAGGGCCATCAGCTCGGCGTCCGGGCTCTGCTCGCCACCCAGCACCACCACGTGCGCCCCGCTGGCGCGGACCAGGTCCAGGCCCTGCTGCCAGCTGCGCTGCGAGCCGAGGATGCGCACCAGCACGACCGGTGCGCCGTCGAGCAGCGCGGGCAGCTCGGCGAGGTCGAGCCGGGCGGGGTTGGCCAGCCGGAACTCGGCACCGCTCGACCGGGCACTCAGCAAGTCAGTGTCCGAAGTGGACAGAAGTAGGATCACGCGGTCCGCCTCCTCTGCTCCGCTCCCACTCTCCGGGGCACAGCCGGGCCGCGTCAAGGTCACGACGGCGGATGCGGGGAGCGATCCGGCCCACAGCACCGGGCTCCGCCGCGGGGACTGGTCCGCCGGCGACGGGCGTTTACAGTGATGGTCATGGTCATCCGCGCACGTGCTGACGCGTGCCCCGGGGTGGTGGCCGCCCACGCGGCCGCCGACGGGGCGCTGGCCCGGATCCGACTGCCCGGCGGCCGGGTGGGCGCGGCGGCGCTGCGCGTGCTCGCGGACTGCGCCGAGGAACTCGGGGACGGCGCGGTGCACCTGACGTCCCGGGGCAACGTGCAGCTGCGCGGGCTGGCCGAGGACACCGACGAGCTGGTGGCCCGGCTGGTCGCCGCCGGCCTGCTGCCCGCGCCCAACCACGAGCGGGTGCGCAACATCCTGGCCTCGCCGCTGTCCGGCATCACCGGCGGGCTGGTGGACGTGCGCGGTGTGGTCGACCGGTTGGACGCCGCGCTGTGCGCCCGCCCGGAACTGGCCGAGCTGCCCGGCCGGTTCCTGTTCGCGCTCGACGACGGGCGCGGCGACGTCAGCGGCGAGGATGCGGACGTGTGCTGGCGGGCCGTTGACGCGCACACCGGCGTGCTGCTGCTGGCCGGCGCCGACACCGGGTGGCGGGTGCCGCTGCGGGCGGCGGTCGCCGCGCTGGTGCGGGTCGCCACCGCGTTCCGCGCGGTGCGGGGCAGCGCGTGGCGGGTCCGGGAACTGCCCGACCCGGCCGCGCTGGCCGCCGAGCTGCCACCGACCGAGCTGCCGCCGACCGAGCTGCCGCCGCTGCCGGCCGGCCTGGCCACGCCGGTCGGGCCGGTCCACCGCGACGACGGTGGCCTCGGCTGGTGCGTGGCACCGCTGTTCGGCCAGTTCGCCGCCGACCAGGTGCGCCTGCTCGCCGAGCTGTCGGCCGAGGTGGTGGTCACCCCGTGGCGGTCGGTGGTGCTGCCCGGTGTCGCCGCCGGGGCCGAGCACCGGCTGGCCGCCGCCGGCCTGCTCACCGACCCGGCCGCACCCGGCCTGCGGGTGAGCGCCTGCATCGGCCGGCCGGGCTGCGCCAAGGCGCGGGCGGACGTGCGCGCCCACGCCAGGCAGGTGCTCGCGCGGCTGCCCGAGGGCGAGCACGTCCACTTCGCCGGCTGTGCGCGGCGCTGCGGCGCGCCCCGCCGGCCCCACCACGACGTGCTCGCCCAGGACGGGGGCTATCTCGTCGACGGCACCGCCCTGGTGGGCGTGGCCGCGCTCGCGGCGTCGCTGACCCCGAAGGGAGAACCGTGATCGACCACATCCGGGACGGGGCGGAGATCTACCGCCGCTCGTTCGCCACGATCCGCGCGGAGGCAGACCTGGCGGCCCTGCCGGCGGACCTGGAGCCGGTCGCGGTGCGGATGATCCACTCCTGCGGCATGGTCGACCTCGTCGCCGACCTCGCCTACACGCCGGACCTGGTCGAGGCCGCCCGGACCGCGCTCGCCGGCGGGGCCCCGGTGCTCTGCGACGCGCAGATGATCGCCAGCGGCATCACCCGCCGCCGCCTGCCAGCGGCCAACGAGGTGCTGTGCACGCTGTCCGACCCGCGCGTGCCCGGGCTGGCCCAGCGGCTGGGCACCACCCGGTCCGCGGCCGCGGTGGACCTGTGGGCCGACCGGCTGGCCGGCGCGGTGGTGGCCATCGGCAACGCGCCCACCGCGCTGTTCCGCCTGCTGGAGCTGCTGGCGGCGGGCGCGCGGCCGCCGGCGGCGATCATCGGGGTGCCGGTGGGGTTCGTCGGCGCCGTGGAGTCCAAAGTGGAACTGATCGGGCGCGCACCAGCGCCCTACCTGGTGGTGCGCGGCCGCCGGGGCGGCAGCGCCATGGCGGTCGCCGCGGTGAACGCGCTGGCGAGTGAGGTCGAATGAGCACCGGCAAGCTCTGGGGGGTCGGCCTGGGGCCGGGCGACCCCGAACTGGTCACGGTCAAGGCGGCGCGGCTGATCGGCGCGGCCGAGGTGATCGCCTACCACAGTGCCCGGCACGGCCGCAGCATCGCCCGGTCGGTGGCCGAGCCCTACCTGCGGCCCGGCCAGATCGAGGAGGCGCTGGTCTACCCGGTCACCACCGAGACCACCGACCACCCCGGCGGCTACGAGGGCGCGATCGCCGAGTTCTACGAGGCCAGCGCCAAGCGGCTGGCCGAGCACCTGGACGCCGGGCGGGACGTGGTGCTGCTCTGCGAGGGCGACCCGTTCTTCTACGGCTCCTACATGTACATGCACGAGCGGCTGGCCGGCCGCTACCCGGCCGAGGCCGTGCCCGGGGTGAGTTCGGTGGGCGCGGCCTCGGCCGTGCTGGGCCGTCCCCTGGTGCAGCGCGACGAGGTGCTGACCGTGCTGCCCGGCACGCTGCCCGCGCCGGAACTGGCCAGGCGGCTCGCGGACACCGACGCGGCCGTGGTGATGAAGCTGGGCCGCACCTTCGGTTCGGTGCGCACCGCGCTGGCGGAGGCCGGCAGGCTGGACGAGGCCTGGTACGTCGAGCGCGCCACCTGGCCGGCCCAGCGGGTGGCGCCGTTCGCCGAGGTCGATCCCGAGTCGGTGCCGTACTTCTCGCTCGCGCTGCTGCCCAGCCCCGGCCACGCCGCCCGGGCCGCCGGGGCGGCCGACCAGCAGCCGTCCGGGGCACCGGCTCCGGGCGTGGGGGAGGTCGTGGTGGTCGGCCTCGGCCCAGCCGGTCCACAGTGGACGACGCCGGAGGCGGCGCAGGCCCTGGCCGAGGCCGAGCACCTGGTCGGGTACGGGCCCTACCTGGCGCGGGTGCCGCAGCGGGCCGGGCAGGTGCGGCACGCCTCGGGCAACCGGGTGGAGGCAGAGCGGGCGGCCACCGCGCTGGAGCTGGCCAGGGCCGGCGCGCGGGTCGCGGTGGTGTCCTCGGGTGATCCCGGGGTGTTCGCGATGGCCGCCGCCGTGCTGGAACAGGCGGCGCTGGACGGTGCCGAGGTGCCGGTGCGGGTGCTGCCCGGCGTCACCGCGGCGCAGGCGGCGGCGGCCCGGGTGGGCGCGCCACTGGGCCACGACTACTGCGTGCTGTCCCTGTCCGACCGGCTCAAACCGTGGGAGGTCATCGAACGCCGGCTGGCCGCCGCCGGCGCGGCCGATCTGGTGCTGGCCCTGTACAACCCGGCCTCCCGCAGCCGCACCACCCAACTGGCCAGGGCCAGGGACGTGCTGCTGCGCCACCGCGACCCGCTGACCCCGGTGGTGGTGGCCCGCGATGTCGGCGGGCCGGCGGAGTCGGTTCGGGTCACCACCCTCGGCGACCTCGATCCGTCCACAGTGGACATGCGTTGCCTGCTGATCGTGGGTTCCTCGCGCACCCGGGTGGACAACGGCGTGGTCTGGACGCCGCGGCGGTACTGACCGTCACGGCGGCACCACCGCGACCACCCACGCGACCGCGGCGGCCACCTCCGCCACGGTCGGCGCCGGCGGCCGGGGCGGCCGGCGCACCACGACCACGGGCACGCCCAGCTCGCGCGCGGCCACCAGCTTCGCCTCGGTCATCGCACCACCGCTGTCCTTGGTGACCAGCACGTCGATGCGGTGGCCGCGCAGCAGCGCGGTCTCCCCGGCGAGGTGGTAGGGCCCCCGGTCGAGCAGGACCTCGATGTGCGGCGGCGGTGGCGGCTCGGGCGGGTCCACGCACCGGGCCAGGAACCACAGGTCGGTGCGCCGGGCGAACGCGGCCAGCCCCTGCCGGCCGCTGGTGAGGAACACCCGCCGGCCCAGCGCGCCGACCGCGTCCGCGGCCTGCTCCAGGGAGTCCACCCAGTGCCAGCGGTCGCCCGGCCCCGGCTGCCAGCCCGGTCGCTGCACCCGCAGCAGCGGCACCCCGGCCAGCCGGGCGCCGGCCACGGCGGCGGCGCTGATGCGCTCGGCGAACGGGTGGGTGGCGTCCACCACCGCGGCCACCGCGTGCTCGGTCAACCAGCGGGCCAGCCCCTCGGGGCCGCCGAAGCCGCCCACGCGCACCTCGCCCACGGGCAGCCGAGGCCGGGAGACCCGACCGGCCAGCGAGGACACCACGCGCACCCCGCGCCCGACCAGCTCCTCGGCCAGCTTTCGGGCCTCCCCGGTGCCGCCCAGCACCAGCACCACGCTCATACCGGCCATACTCCCTGTCCATGGGTGAGCAGCTGCGCTACGGGTGGACCACCGGGGCCTGCGCCACCGCCGCGACCACGGCCGCCTACACCGCGCTGCTCACCGGCGAGTTCCCCGACCCGGTCGAGGTGCTGCTGCCGCACGGCCGGCGGCCGAGCTTCGCGCTGGCGCGGGAGCGGCTGACCGGCGCGGCGGCGACCGCGGGCGTGGTCAAGGACGCCGGGGACGACCCGGACGTGACGCACGGGGCGCTGGTGCTGGCCACGGTGTCGCCGGGGGAACCGGGCAGCGGGGTGGTGTTCCGGGCCGGCGCGGGCGTGGGCACGGTGACCCGGCCGGGCCTGCCGCTGGCCGTGGGCGAACCCGCGATCAACCCGGTGCCGCGCCAGCTGATGACCGAGGCGGTGCGGCGGGTGGCCGCCGCGCACGGCGGCACCGGCGACGTGGTCGTGGAGATCGCCATCCCGGGCGGCGAGGAGATGGCCAGGCACACCTGGAACCCGAGGCTGGGCATTGTCGGCGGCCTGTCCGTGCTGGGCACCACGGGCGTGGTGGTGCCGTACTCGTGCTCGGCGTGGATCGACAGCATCCGGCGCGGGGTGGACGTGGCGCGCGCCGTCGGCCACACCCACGTGGCCGGCGCGACCGGCAGCACCTCCGAGCGGGTGGTCGCGCGGCTGCACGGCCTGCCGGAGAGCGCCCTGCTGGACATGGGCGACTTCGTCGGCGCGGTGCTGAAGTACCTGCGGCGCCACCCGGTGCCCCGGCTGTCGCTGGCCGGCGGGTTCGCCAAGTTCACCAAGCTGGCCGCGGGACACCTGGACCTGCACTCCAAGCGCTCCCAGGTGGACCTGGGCCTGCTGGCCGGCCTGGCCGAGGACGCCGGCCACCCGGAGCTGGCCGGGCCGATCCGCGGCGCCAACACCGCGCTGCACGCCCTCCAGCTGTCCCAGGCCGCCGGCCTGCCCATCGGCGACCTGGTCGCGGCCCGCGCCCGGCGCACCGCGCTGGCGGTGCTCGGGGACGCCCCGGTCGCGGTGGACGTGCTCGTCGTCGACCGGGCCGGCACCGTGGTCGGCCGGGCCGAACCGGCCACCGGCGAACCCTGACCGGCCGCCGCCCGCCGCGCGCCCGGCCGGCCACGGTCGGTCCACAGTGGACACTCTGGCTCCCGCGCTACGGGTGGCGCTCCCGGCCGGGGGAGTACAGGTAGCTGTCCGGGAAGGCGTCGGCGGCCAGCACCCGGCCCACGAAGATCATGGCGGCGCGGGTGATGCCGGCGGCCCGCACCTGCTCGGCGATGTCGGCCAGGGTGCCGCGCAGGATCCGCTGCTCGGGCTGGCTGGCCCGGGCGACCACGGCCACCGGGCAGTCCGGGCCGTAGTGCGGCAGCAGGTCGGCGACCACCGCCTCGATCCGGTTGACCGCCAGGTGCAGTGCCAGGGTGGCCCCGCTGGCGCCGAAGGTGGCCAGGTCCTCGCCGGGCGGCATGGCCGTGGACCGGGCCTGGACCCGGGTCAGCACCAGGCTCTGCCCGACCGTGGGCACGGTCAGCTCCCGGCCCAGCTCCGCGGCGGCGGCGGCGAACGCCGGCACGCCCGGCACGATCCGGTGCGGCACGCCGGCCGCGTCCAGCCGGCGCGCCTGCTCGGCCACGGCGCTGTAGATCGACGGGTCGCCCGAGCACAGCCGGGCCACGTCGTGGCCGGCGCGGTGGGCGCTGACGAGTTCGGCGGTGATCTCGTCGAGGGTCAGCCCGGCCGTGTCCACCAGCCGCGCGCCCGGCGGGCAGTGCGCGAGCAGGTCGGGCGGGGTGAGGCTGCCGGGGTACAGGCAGACCTGGCAGCGGGCGAGCAGGTCGCGCCCGCGCACGGTGATCAGGTCCGCGGCACCCGGGCCCGCGCCGATGAAGTGCACTGTCATTTGCTCACGCTCCACTGTGTCACGGTGCGCGCCGGCGTCCAGCCGGTGAACCGGCCGAGCGGCGCGGCGTGCTCGACGGCGATCCGGATCAGCTCGCCGCCGCGGTCCCGGTGGGCCAGTGCCAGGGCCTGTTCGGACTCCAGGGTCACCGCGTGCGCCACCAGCCGGCCGCCCGGCGCCAGCGCGGCCCAACAGGTGTCCAGCAGCCCGGGGGCGGTGGTCCCGCCGCCGACGAACACCGCGTGCGGCTCGGGCAGCCCGGCCAGCGCCGCTGGCGCGTCACCGGTCACCACCCGCAGTTCGGGCACGCCGAGGCGGTCGGCGTTGCGGCTGATCCGCCCGGCCCGGGTGGCATCCCGTTCCACGGCGACCGCCCGGTTGGCCGGGTGGGCCCGCGACCACTCGATCGCCACGCTGCCGGCGCCCGCGCCGACGTCCCACAGCAGCTGACCGGGCAGCGGCGCCAGGCGGGCGAGCGCGGCGGCCCGCAGCTCGCGCCTGGTGAGCTGGCCGTCGTGCTCGAACACGTCGTCGGGCAGCCCCGGCAGGGTGGGCAGCGCGGGAGAGCCGACGCACTCCACCGCGATGACGGCGAGCGGGTCGCCCGGCGGGTGCGACCAGGCGTGGGCCAGTCCGGCCACGCGGCGTTCGGCCGGGCCGGCCAGCTGTTCGAGCACGGTCAGCCGGCTCTGCCCGTAACCGCGCGCGGTGAGCAGCGCGGCCACCGCCGCCGGGCTGTCCGCGTCCGCGCCGAGCACCAGCACGCGCGCGCCCGGCGCCAGCACCCGGCTGATCCGGTGCACGCTGCGCCCGACCACGCTGACCACCTCGGTGGTCTCGGCCGACCAGCCGAGCCGGGCCCGGGCCAGCGCCACCGAGGACACCCCGGGCAGCACCCGCACCCGGTCGACGCCGTAGCGGTGCACCAGGGTGGTGCCGATGCCGGACAGCAGCGGGTCACCGCTGGCCAGCACACCGATCCGCCGGCCGTCGTGTGCGGCGAACAGCTCGTCCAGCGCGGGCAGCAGCGGGCTCGGCCACGCCACCTTGTCGACGTCGAGCGGAACCAGGTCGAGGTGGCGCCGCCCGCCGAACAGCACGTCGCACCCGGCGAGAGCGGCCCTGGCCGGCTCGGCCAGACCGGCCCAGCCGTCCGCGCCCACCCCCACCACGACGATCGTCACGGGGGGAGACGGTAACCCAGTCGTGTGCGATGATCGAGGCGACGGTCGGCGCAGGAACCCGGTGCGAATCCGGGGCGGTCCCGCCACTGTGACCGGTCATCGGACCGGGAGCCAGAGCTTGGGCGGCCGTTGCGTGCCCCGGGGCGCGCGGCAACCACCAGCGGGCGTGGACACCCGCTCGAAGCCAGAGGAGTCGCATGCGGCCGTACCCGTTCACCGCTGTCGTCGGAATGCCGGAGCTGCGGCTGGCCCTGGTGTTGTCGGTAATCTCCCCCGCGATCGGCGGCGTGCTGGTGCGCGGGGAGAAGGGCACCGCGAAGTCCACCATGGTGCGCGCGCTGGCCGGGCTGCTGCCCCCGGTGGACGTGGTGGCGCGGTGCCGGTTCTCCTGCGCGCCCGACGCGCCCGACCCCGACTGCCCGGACGGCCCGCACGACCCGGCCACCCCGGGTGTGCGCCGGCCGACGCGGCTGGTGGAACTGCCGGTGGGCGTGGCCGAGGACCGGGTGGTCGGCTCGCTCGACCTGGAACGCGCACTGGCCGACGGCGTCAGCGACTACCAGCCGGGGCTGCTCGCCTCGGCGCACCGGGGGCTGCTGTACGTGGACGAGGTCAACCTGCTGCACGACCACATCGTGGACACCCTGCTGGACGCCGCCGCCATGGGCCGCGCCACCGTGGAGCGGGAGGGCGTGTCCGTGTCGCACGCGGCGCGGTTCGTGCTGATCGGCACGATGAACCCGGAGGAGGGCGAACTGCGGCCGCAGCTGCTCGACCGGTTCGGGCTCACCGTCGAGGTCGCGGCCAGCCGCGACCCGGCTGAGCGGGTCGAGGTGCTGCGCCGCCGCCTGGCCTACGAGGCCGACCCCGACGCCTTCGCCGCCGGCTTCGCCGAGTCCGACGCCGCGCTGGCCGAGCGGATCCAGGCGGCCAGGGCCCTGCTGCCCTCGGTGCGGGTGGGCGACGACGTGCTGCGCCAGATCGCCGAGGTGTGCGCGTCCTTCGAGGTCGACGGGATGCGCGCGGACATCGTCACGGCCCGCGCGGCCGTGGCGCACGCCGCCTGGGACGGCCGCACCGAAGTGTCCACAGTGGATGTCCGGGCGGCCGCCCGGCTGGCCCTGCCGCACCGGCGCCGCCGCAATCCCTTTGACGCGCCGGGGCTGGACGAGCAGCGGCTGGACCAGGCCCTGCGCGACAGCGGCGCGGCGAACGACCCGGACGACGAACCCGATCCCGACCCCGATCCCGGCTCCGGTCCACCTGGCGGTGGGTCGGGAACCCACCCTGACCCGCCCGGGCGCAACGGCCAGGCCGGCGACGGGACGGCCGACCAGCCCGCCGAGTCGGCGCCGTCCGGCGGGGGCGGCACCGGGCGCGCGCAGCGCACGACCGCGGCCGGAAACCCCTACCGGGCCAGGATGTTCCGGGTGGCCGGGGTCGGCGAGGGCGCGCACGGCCGCCGGTCAAGGGCGGTCACCGACAGCGGGCGCACGGTGGGTGTGCGGCCGGCCGGCGTCCGCGAGGGCAGACCGCACCTGGTCGCGACCGTGCGGGCGGCGGCACCCCACCAGCGGGCGCGCGGCCGGCGCGGCCGGGGTCTGCTGCTGCGCGGCCACGACCTGCGGTTCGCCCTGCGGGAAGGGCGCGAGGGCAACCTCGTGCTGTTCTGCGTGGACGCCTCCGGGTCGATGGGGGCGCACGCGCGGATGCGGGAGGTGAAGGCGGCGGTGCTGTCCCTGCTGCTGGACGCCTACCAGCGGCGCGACAAGGTCGGCCTGGTCACCTTCCGCGCCAACCGCGCGGACCTGGCGCTGCCGCCGACGGTCAGCGTGGAGGCCGCTGCCGCGCGGCTGGCGGCACTGCCCACCGGTGGCCGCACCCCGTTGGCCGAGGGGCTGCTGGAGGTGGCCCGGGTGCTGCGCGTGGAGGCGGTGCGCGACCCCAGGCGGCGCCCGCTGCTGGTGGTGGTGACCGACGGCCGGGCCACCAGCGGGACCGACCCGCTCGCCCGCGCCCACGCCGCCGCCGACGCACTGGCCGCGACCGGGATCACGGCCGTGGTGATGGACTGCGAGACCGGGCGGATGCGCCTGGGACTGGCCGAGGCGCTGGCCGCCCGGCTGGGCGGCGAACACGTCCCGCTGGGCGAGATCGCCGCGGACCGGCTGGCCGGCGCGGTGAAGGCGCGGATCGGCAGGGCCGCCTGATGCCGCAGGGGAAGCCGGACACCGTGCCGGACGACGGGCTCAGCACCCGGCAGCGCCGCAACCGGGGCGTGCTCGCGGTGCACACCGGTGAGATGAAGGGCAAGTCCACGGCCGCGTTCGGCATGGCGCTGCGCGCGTGGAACCAGGGCTGGTCGATCGGGGTGTTCCAGTTCGTCAAGTCCGCGAAGTGGCGGGTGGGCGAGGAGGCCGCCTTCCGCGCCCTGGGTGAGCTGCACGAGCGCACCGGGCAGGGCGGCCCGGTGGAGTGGCACAAGATGGGCGAGGGCTGGAGCTGGGCGCGCAAGGCCGGCACCGAACAGGACCACGCCGCCAGGGCGCGGGACGGCTGGGCGGAGATCAGCCGCCGGCTCGCCGAGCAGCGCCACGACTTCTACGTGCTCGACGAGTTCAGCTACCCGCTGCGCTGGGGCTGGATCGACGTCGACGAGGTGGTCGCCGCGCTGCGCCAGCGCCCCGGCCGCCAGCACGTCGTGATCACCGGACGCGACGCGCCCGCCGCCCTGGTCGAGGTCGCCGACCTGGTGGTGGAGATGACCAAGGTCAAGCACCCGATGGACGCCGGGCAGAAGGGCCAGCGGGGGATCGAGTGGTGAGCCGGCGCCTGCCGCGCCTGGTGATCGCCGCTCCCGGCTCCGGCCACGGCAAGACCACGGTCGCGGCCGGACTGATGGCCGCGCTGCGCGACCGGGGCATGGTGGTGTCCGGCCACAAGGTGGGGCCGGACTACATCGACCCCGGCTACCACGCGCTGGCCACCGCGCGCCCGCCGCGCAACCTCGACCCGTTCCTGCAGGGCGAGCACCGCGTGGTTCCGCTGCTGCTGCACGGCGCGGCCGGCGCGGACATCGCGGTGATCGAGGGGGTGATGGGCCTGTTCGACGGCGCGCTGGGCACCGAGGGCTTCGCCTCCACCGCGCACGTGGCCCGGCTGGTGGACGCGCCCGTGGTGCTGGTGGTGGACGCGAGCGCGGCCAGCCGCAGCGTCGCCGCGACCGTGCTGGGCTTCGCCCGCTACGACCCGGGGGTTCGGCTCGCCGGGGTGATCCTGAACAAACTCGGCTCGTCCCGGCACGAGGAGGAGATCCGCGCGGCGCTCATCCCGACCGGCGTCCCGGTGCTGGGTGCCTTGCGCCGCAACGACATCGTGCACACGCCAAGCCGGCACCTGGGGCTGGTCCCGGTGGGGGAGCGGGCCGAGCGGGCCAGGCGGCTGCTGGTGGACCTGGCCGGCTGGCTCGCGGACGGCGTTGACCTGGCCGCCCTGGTCCGGCTCGCCGGTCAGGCCTCGCCGCTGACCGGCGAGGTGTGGCAGCCGGAGCGGCGCGCCGCACCGGCTCACCCGGTGCCGGTGGCCGTGGCCGCCGGACCCGCGTTCACCTTCCGCTACACCGAGACCGTGGAACTGCTCACCGCGTGCGGCCTCGACGTGGTCGACCTGGACCCGTTGCGGGACAAGGCACTGCCCGAGGGCTGCGCCGGACTGTACTTCGGCGGCGGGTTTCCCGAGGTGCACGCCGAGGAGCTGGCGGCGAACCGGGACCTGCGCGCGGACGTGGCCCGCGCGGCCCGGCGGGGCATGCCGGTGGTCGCGGAGTGCGCGGGGCTGCTCTACCTGTGCCGGGAACTCGACGGCCGGCCGATGGCCGGGGTGCTGGCCGCCACCGCCCGGATGACGTCGCGCGGCGCGCTCGGCTACCGCACCGCGACCGCGCCGTCGGCGAACCTGCTCGCCGGCGAGGGACACCGGGTCACCGGGCACGAGTTCCACCGCACCGAGGTGGTGCCCACGCAGGGGGAAACCGCTGCCTGGCGGTGGGACGGCCGAGGCGAGGGTTTCGCCTCGGCCACCCTGCACGCCTCCTACCTCCACGTCCACTGGGCCGGTTACCCGGAACTGGCCGGGAACTTCGCCCGAGCCGTCCTCAGTGGACGGACAGGTGCGGTCGGGCAGGGCCGCGCGCACCCGACCCGGTGAGGGCGCGGTCGGCCAGGGTGGCGAAGACCAGTCCCAACACCAGCCACAGGGTGAGCTGGGTGCCCAGCGAGGCCACCCGGAAGCTCCACAGCGTGGTCGCCGGGAAATCCGCGGGCACCTCGCTGACGGTCGGCAGCAGCCAGGCGCACGCCAGCACCGCCACGAGGTACCCGGCGCTGCCGAGCAGCCCGCCGGTCCAGCCACCGAGCCGGTCGGCCAGGGCGCGGCCCAGCCAGGCGGCGGCGATCGCGAACACCACGGACAGCGCGACGAACCCGAAGTACAGCCCGGTCCGGTCGCCGATCGTCTCGGGCCGGCCGACCGCGGGCGGGTTCGCCGGGTACTTCAGGAACGGCACCAGCACGGCACTGGTGAACACCGCACCGGTGAGCAGCACGGCGGTCACCCGGGGGCGCTGCCTGCCCACCCGGCCGTGCACCACGGCGAAGGCCAGCGCGAGCAGGCCGCCGACGGCCACACCGTAGCCGCCGACCGCGGTGAGCAGCCCGAGCGTGCGCTGCACGCCGCGGCTCACCAGTTCCTCGGCGTGGTCGTGGGTGTCGTGCCCGCGCGGATCGGGCGCCGCGGGATCGTGCCCGTGGGGATCGGGTGCGGCCGGGTCGGCCTGTTCCAGCCCGATGGCGGCCTCGACCGGCGGCTCACCGACCAGGTAGGCGAACAGGGCCGCCACCGCCCCGGCGACCAGGCCCGCGAGCATGCCTCGGACCAGCAGTGTCCTCATCGCGGCCGCTCAGTGGCAGGGGAAGGCCAGCAGGTGGCGGCCGTCGTGGGTGAACTCGTGCACGTAGTTGTCGGCGAACAGCGCGACCGCGCCCTGTTCGGTGCTGACGAAGTACAGCGCGATCACCGCGAGCAGACCGACGAACACGGCCCACGGCAGGATCTCGCGGAGTGGGAGCGGGGCGGGAACCGGGGTGGGGAGCGCGGGAGCGGCTGCCTGGATCATGACGGGACCTCCTGGGGCTGGCGCGGCCTCTCTGGAACGGTCGCGATGGGCCGGGTCTGGCTTCCCACCCCGCTGTCGAGGGGCGAGTCACAGTGGCGCGTCCGCGCGGATTCTCACCGCTTCCGGGTGCCATCGCATGGCCCGGCAACGGTAAACCAGCTCGGGGCGAGAAGCAATGCGTCCGAGATCCGGTCCACCCGGTTGGCACGCCCGCCGTCACCGTCCGCTGTCCGGTCGAGCCCGCGACGACCAACCGGCGCACGGGTGGCCGTGGGTGCGCTCGGCGCGGGACAGACCGTCCTATCGGGACGGTCAGCTGCCGGTGCGAGCCCGTGGCCGGGCCACGCCGGGCGGTGCCCGGCGACCTAGGATGTCCTGTGGAGACCGTTCGACAGGAGTGGCGCATGCCCGTGACGGCGTTGGCGAAGCAGGTGGTGGATCTGCTCCGCCAGGCGGATCTGCCGGAGAGCGCCCACGTGCCCGAGCAGTGGCTGGCGGACTCGCTGGGCGTGTCGCGGTCGCCGGTGCGCCGGGCGCTGGCGCTGCTGGCCGAACTCGGCCTGGTGCGGCAGGAGCCCAACCGCGGCTACTTCCTGGTCCGACCGGCCCGCGACCTCAGGCACGCGGACCTGTCGGTCGGGGCTGATCCGAGGGAGCAGGCGTACTTCCAGATCGGTGACGACTACCTCAGCGGCCGGTTCACCGGCGAGTTCACCACCGCCGAGGTGTCGCGCCGGTACGGGTTGACCACCCAGCAGGCCAACCGGGTGCTGGCCCGGATGGAGAGCGAGGACCTGATCCGCCGCCGGCGCGGGCGGGGCTGGGAGTTCCAGCGGCTGCTGTCGACCGTCGAGGCCCACGACCAGAGCTACCGGTTCCGGATGATCGTGGAGCCGGCCGCGCTGCTGGAGCCGGGGTTCACCGTGGACGCGGCGGCCTTCGCCGAGCACCGGGCGCAGCAGGAGGCGCTGCTGCGCGGCGACATCGCGCTGCTGCCCAGCGACGAGCTGTTCCGGGTGAACTCCGGCTTCCACGAGATGCTCGTGTCCTGCGCCGGCAACGCCTACCTGCTCGACTCGGTGCGCCGGGTCAACCGCGTCCGCCGGCTGATCGAGTACCGCCACCACACCGACCGCGCCCGCCTGGTGAGCCAGGCCCGTGAGCACCTCCAGCTGCTCGACCTGGTGGAGTCCGGGGACCTGGCGCAGGCGGCGGAGTTCCTGCGCGCACACCTGGACGCGGTGCGGGCGATCAAGACCGGTCTGCCCGGCGGACGCGGTGGCTCGTCACCCAGGGGCTCGGCACGTGGTGTTCGGGGCGAACACGACGCACCCGGGTGATCCGGTGGCCACCCGCTCGCCGGTGGGCGTCCACCGACCACCGCTGGTCACCCGCACGCCTGCGATGCCGTCCCGCGCTCGTTGGCCGCGTGGCACGGGGAAGAGTTCGCGGGATTTTTGTACGCGGCACGTCGTGCGCCGCACCGTACACCAGCAACGATCTCGGTGCTGACCGCGCCGACCGGCTCGGGAACCCCGTTTCCCGTGGCGGAACCCAGGGGAGGTTCCGGTCTGTCCGAACACGACGGTCACCCACCCGTCAGGTCGGCGCCAGCGGCCGTGTGGACGCACCGACACCGGGTATCCGAGGAACGGCATGGCCTGCTCAGCAAGCAGGCGGACGGTGCACACGTCGGCGAGGAGCACACCATGACAGAGATGGCCAGGCGTGGCCAGGGGCGTGTCGAGCCACTGGACATCTTCGAGACCTTCGACCGGATGCTGGACGAGTGGACCAGGAACCTCCCGTTCCGCCAGGCCCGTCCCGCCGCCGAGTCCCTGCTGCCCGAGATGATCCGCGTTGACGAGTACCGGGAGAACGGGAACATCGTCGTCCGGGCTGAGCTGCCCGGTGTGGACCCCGAGCGGGACGTCGAGGTGAGCGTGGCCGAGGGCATGCTGCAGATCGAGGCGGACCGGCGGATCGAGGAGGACGTCGAGGAGAAGAACTACGTCCGGCACGAACTCCGGCACGGACACCTGAGTCGACGCGTACCGCTTCCCGAAGGCGTTTCCGGCAACGACATCACCGCCAGCTACCAGGACGGCATCCTGGAGATCAGGATTCCGGCACCCCAGCGGGAACCGCAGAAGAAGATCCCGGTGCGCAAGGGATGACACCGAGGCGCCTGCCAGCCGACCAACGTCCACTGAGGACGCTGGTCGGCTGGCACCGCGGGTGGCCTTCTTCCGGTCGCCGGGGCTGGCGGGCCGGTCAGGGGGTGCGGGCGGCGGGCTCGGCCGCGGTCGCGGCGATCGCGGTCAGTGCGGTGAGCAGGCGGTCGACCTCCTCGGCCGTGGTGTAGGGGGCGATGCCGGCGCGCAGCGCACCGGTGTCGCCGAGGCCAAGGCGGCGGGAGCACTCCAGGGCGTAGAAGGTGCCGGCCGGGACGTTGACCCCGTGCTCGGCCAGGCGCTGGTACACCGTGGCCGAGGCCAGCCCGTCGACGGAGAACAGCACCGTGGGCGTGCGGAACCGGGTGGGCGAGCCGTACCGGACGACGCGCGGGATCCCGGCGAGCCCGGCGTCGAGCCGGTCGAGCAGCGCCCGCTCGTGTTCTTCCAGCGCGGCCAGTGAGGTGAGCAGCCGTTGCCGGCGGGTGCCCGCGCCGGGCACCAGGTCGGCGAGGAAGTCGATGGCGGCGGTGGTGCCGGCGAGCAGTTCGTAGGGCAGCGTGCCCAGTTCGAACCGCTCCGGCACGGTGTCCGGGGACGGCGCCAGCTTGTCCGGCCGCAGCGCGCGCAGCACCTCGGGCCTGGCCGCGACCAGCCCGAGGTGCGGGCCGAGGAACTTGTAGGGCGAGCAGCCGTAGAAGTCGGCGCCCAACTCGGTCAGGTCCACCGGGGCGTGCGGGGTCAGGTGCACCCCGTCGACGTAGCACAGCGCGCCGGCCTGGTGTGCCCGCGCGGCGATGGCGGGGATGTCCGGTCGCGTGCCCAACAGGTTCGACGCCGCGGTCACCGCGACCAGCCGGGTCCGGTCGGACAGCAGGTCGGCCACGGCGTGCACCGGCAGTTCCCCGGTGGCCGCGTCGAACTCGGCCCAGCGCACCGCCACCCCGCGCGCCTCGGCCGCCTGCACCCACGGGCGGATGTTGGCGTCGTGGTCCAGCCGGGTGACGACGACCTCGTCGCCCGGGACCCAGTCCTTGGCGAGGACGCGGGAGAAGTCGTAGGTCAGCTGGGTCGTGCTGCGGCCGAACACGATGCCCTCGGGCCGGGCACCGAGCAGGTCGGCCGCGGCCTGCCTGGCCGCGAGCACGATGCCGTCCGCGCGGCGCTCCGCCGCGGTGACCGTGCCCCGGTTGGCGATCGCGGCGCACAGCGTGGCCGCGACCGCCGCGCCGACGACATCCGGGACCTGCGAGCCGCCTGGCCCGTCGAAGTGTGCCGCGCCCTCGGCCAGGGCGGGGAAGTGCGTGCGTATCGCGGTGACGTCGTAGCCCACGCCGTCCAGCATGCCGGACGCGTGGTCGTCGAGGGGTGCGTGCCCGGGACTCGGCGGGGCTGACCGCCTCGCCCCCTCGGCCGCCGCACCGGCTCAGACGAACGCCTCGTCCACGAAGCACCAGCGCCAGTTCTCGCCCGGTTCGAACGATCGCACGATCGGGTGTCCCTCGGTGGCGGCGTGCTCGCGGGCGTGCTTGTGCGGCGAGGAGTCGCAGCACCCGACGTGGCCGCAGGTCAGGCACAGGCGGAGGTGGACCCATGCCGACCCGAGCCGCAGGCACTCCGCGCAGCCCTGCGGCGTGCGCGGGACAACGTCGCGCACCTGTGCCAGGTGCGGGTCGGGCTGGTTCATGTCGGCTCCTGGTCGAGGTGGGGCTGCTCGGCTGGTTTCGCTCTTCCCCCGGTTTCGCGACGGCACTACTTCTTCCGCCAGTGCCACGGGCTGCAGTAGGTGAGCCCCTGTCCCCACAGCTGCGGGTTTCCCCTGGCCTTGTCCTTCTTCTCGTGGGCAAGGTGCTTGAGGAACCCGTCTTTGAAGAGCGTCGGGTCGGCGGCCAGGGCGAGGGCGACGATGCCCGCGGCGCACGGGCACGCCATGCTGGTTCCTTCGCTGACCACGTGGTGCTCGGTGACGCGGTCCTCGTCACTGGCGCCAGCCGTGGTCGACATGCAGGAGGCGATGGTCTGCCCCGGTGCCACCAGTTCGGGCTTGGCCACGTTGTCCCGGCGCGGCCCCTGGCTGCTGAAGTTGGCGCAGTCACCAACGGTGTAGCCCCTGTCGTGAACCTTTCCCTTGATGTCGGTCCACTGCTTCTTCGAGGTGTAGGCGCCCACGGCGATCGCCGCTGTGGCGCAGGCCGGGGAGTTCAGCGTCATCTGGCGTTCCCGGTACTTCTCCTCGAAGGTCCCGTCCTCGGTGCAGTCCCAGGTCTCCACCTGGCAGGCACCCGCGGCCAGTTTCTTCGGCTTCAGCACGAGCGTGCACTCGCGCTGCTTCGGCGCGCCCGTGCCGTCCTTGCTCAGCTCTATCCGGAAGTTGTGGGCCTTGTTCGTCGAGATCGGGCCTTTGTGGGTGAGCGACACGGTCAGGTCATCGAGCTGGTAGTCCTCGGGAGAACCGGTCCCGCTCGGGCCGCGGAACGGTGTTTCCTTCTTGTTGTAGACCACCTTCACCTCGACCTCGTTCTCCTCGGGGTACCAGCCGGTCAGGATGCGGTACTGGTCCGCATCGTTCGGGTTGAAGTTGAACGAATACCTGATCTCGTGCTGGTCCGACGCCGTGTTGAGCCGCGCACGGGCGTGGATCTCACCGGTTCCCTCGTTGCCGACGGCGCAGCAGACCACCAGGCCGAGCTTGTCCGTCTTCTGCTGCGCGTCGGCGATGACGGAGTCGACCGTCGTGGAGAGGAAATCGGTGCCGTCGTGGGCGTCGTCGTGTCCGCCCAGACTCAGGTTTGCCACCACGGGTTTTTTCTTCTCGCGGGCCACCCTGGCGATGTACCGCAGGCCGTCCGCGACTCCGGTGTTGAACCAGTTCGTCTTGACGACGACCAGTTCCGCCTTCGGGGCCACGCCGGAATAGGCGGGGAACTTGGCCCCGCGTCCTGCCGCGATCCCGGCCACGTGGGTGCCGTGGCCGCCCGTGTCGGTGGACTGGCTCAGCTCTTTCGGGTTCGTGTACTCCTTTCCGTACTTGCCTTCCGGCACACCGCTGCCCGTTGCCGTCTGGTCCCAGATGCTGATGATCCGCTGGGCCCCGCCGGGGGTGCGGAAATCGGGATGCGTCGCGTCGATGCCGCTGTCGATGACACCGATGATCGCTCCCTTGCCCTTGCTGCTCTTGCCGACCTTGTGCGCGACGGCCACCGCGGTGGCCTCGCGTGCCTTGTCCATTCGGGGGCGCAGGCGTTTGGCTTCGGATATCTCCAGCACACCGGGGTGGTCGGTGAGCACCGCCAGCTTGTCCAGTTCGACGGTTCCGGACCGCGCGGTGCCCTGCGTCGACGTTATCTCGATCCCCTCGGGCAAGTCGCTGAAATCCGCGTCCGAGGCGCAGCGCAGCGTGATGTGCACGCGCACCGGAGCATCCGGGTCGCTGGCCGCTGCGATGCCCGCAAGTTCTCCGCTCGCCTCCCGTCGCGCGAGCGACTCGCGCCCGTCCCGCTCGTACTGGGAATACAGTGCGGCCATCGAGGCCGAAAGCTTGCTGTGGTCCACGGGAACATCTCCTCAGCACCATCTCCCCAGCGCACCCCGCCAGGGGAGACAACTCCGCTGTGGCCCCGCCCCCACCATGCGCCTCGGCACCGCGGGCCGCATCCCGAGACCCCGATGCCGGTCAGGTGACCCGGGGGCGCTCGCTGGGCAGCCGGGTGTATTCCTTGGTCGCCACGAGGTCGCGCAACCGGTCCATGGCGTCCCAGACGTCGACGAAGCGGGTGTAGAGCGGGGACGGCCCGATCCGCAGCCGGTCGGGCACCCGGTAGTCGCAGATGATGCCGCTGTCGGCCAGCGCGCGGCAGATGCGCCAGGCGTCGGGGTGTTCCAGGGACACGTGGCCGCCGCGGCGGCCCACGTCGGCGGGGGAGGCCAGCCGCATGTCGTCGGGAACCATGTCGATCACGAGTTGGCCGAGGCGTTCGCTCTTCTCCCGGATCAGCGGCAGGCCGGCCCGCGCCACGAGCGCCAGCGCCGGGTCGACCGCGGCGAGGGACAGCACGGGCGGGGTGCCGACGAGGAAGCGGTCCACCTGGTCGACCGGGTCGTAGTGCTGGCCCATCTCGAACTGGTCGCGCTGGCCGAACCAGCCCCAGATCGGCTGGCGCAGCGCCGGCTGCAGCTCCGCGCGGACGTACAGGAACGCCGGCGCGCCAGGGCCGCCGTTGAGGTACTTGTAGGTGCAGCCCACGGCCAGGTCCGCGGCGGAGTCGGTGAGCCGCACCGGCACCGCGCCTGCGGAGTGGCACAGATCCCAGAGCACCAGCGCGCCCACCTCGTGCGCGGCGGCGTTCACCGCGGCCATGTCCAGCAGCGCACCGGACCGGTAGGACACGTGCGAGAGCACGACCAGGGCGACGTCCTCGTCCAGTGCCGCGCGCAGCTGGTCCAGGTCCAGTCCGGTGTCGAGGTCGGACCGCAGCGCGTGCACGGTCAGCCCGCGCTCGGCGGCAAGGCCCTCCAGCACGTAGCGGTCCGTGGGGAAGTCCTCGGCGTCGACCACGACGGTGCGCCGCTCGGGCGCCGCGGCCAGCGCCGCCGCGGCCAGTTTGTACAGGTTGACCGTGGTCGAGTCGGACAGCACGACCTCACCGGGCTGGGCGCCGAGCACGTGCTCGGCGAGCCGGTCGCCCAGCCGGTTCGCCCAGTCGATCCAGGTGTGCCAGGACCGGACCAGGCCGGTGCCCCACTCGTCCCGCACCACGGTGTCCAGGAAGGCAGGCGTCGCCGAGGGCAACCGGCCGAGCGAGTTCCCGTCGAGGTAGATCAGCCCGGGGTCGGTGATGAGGAACTCGTCCCGGAACCCGGCGAGCGGGTCGGTGGCGTCCAGCTCCTCGGCGAGCCGGCGCGGCACAGCAACCATGTGCGTACCCTCCTTGCTGTCGTGCTCGCCGAACAGTGGATCGCACCGACCGCGGTTCGGGGAAGAAGCAAAGGTGCCGATCCCGCGGTGCCAACCGACCCGCCGCGCGTCACCTCGGCGTGAGCGCGTCCGCCACGGCGCTGGTCACCCGCCGTCCCAGCAGGGCCACCAGCTTGCGCGGCCGCCGTGGCATCAGGTGTGCCATGGCGAAGTTGCTGGCGCCGGGGACGACGTAGCCCCGGTCCCGGTCCAGGGCGCGCAGCGCCGCCGCCACCAGGCGCTCGGGCGTGATCATCCGCCCGCCGATGGCGGCCTTGCGGGTGCCGAGCCGGTCGAAGAACGCCGTGCGCACCGGGCCGGGGGCGACCGCGAGCGCGGTGACGCCGGTGCCGCGCAGCTCGCTCCACAGCGCCAGGGTGAAGTTGAGCACGAACGCCTTGGACGAGGCGTAGGTGGCGAAGTGCGGACCGATGTTGAAGCCCGCGGTGGAGCCGATGTTGACCACCGCGCCGGAGCCGCGGGCGAGCATGCCCGGCAGCACCACGTGGGTGAGGTCGACCAGGGTGACCACGTTCACCATGAGTTCGTCGTGCTCCTGCCCGGGATCGATCTGGGCGAACCGGCCGGCCGTGCCGAAACCGGCGTTGTTGACCAACAGGTCCACGGTGACGCCCAGGGCGGTGAGCGCGTCGGACACGCGGGCCGCGGCGTCCGGTGCGGCCAGGTCCTGGACCACGACCTCGGCCCTGACCTGGTGCTCGTCGGTGAGTTCCGCGGCCAGCGCGGTCAGGGCCGGCTCCGTCCTGGCCACCAGCACGAGGTCGTAGCCGCGGGCGGCGAGCTGGCGGGCGAACTCCGCGCCGATTCCGGATGACGCACCGGTCACCACAGCGGTCCTGCGCATGGTCATCTCCTGCTTCTGTTCGAGCCTGTTTCAGTTCCTGCGACAACTGAAACAGTTTGTATCAGATCGTAGGTGAAGCTGAAATGAGTTGTAACGTGTTGCCCGTGGTGGAGAAGGGACGCCTGCGGGCCGACGCCGAGCGCAGCGCGAGACTGATCATGGCCGCGGCCGAGCGGGTGCTCAGCGCGAACCCGACCGCGACCACCGAGCAGATCGCCGAGGCCGCCGGCGTGGCCAGGGTGACCGTGCACCGGCGGTTCGCCAGCCGCGAGGCGCTCGTCGAGGCCATGGAGACCACCGCGTGGCAGGAGATCGACGCGGCCATCGAGGCCGCCCGGCCGCACACCGCGCCACCCCTGGTCGCGCTGCACCAGGCCACCGCGAACATCCTGCGGATCAAGTCGACCTGGCGGTTCGCGCTCAGCCGGCCGGTGCCGCTCAGCGAGCGGGCCAGGGCCGTGCAGGCCGACACCACGGCCAAGTGCGAGGCGATCTTCGTGCGCCTGCGCCAGGGCGGGGTGTTCGCGCCGCAGGCCGACACCGCCTGGCTCCGCCGGGTCTACCTGGCGCTGCTCGGGGAAGCCGCGCACGGCACCGCCTCGGGTCTGTGCGCGCCCGCCGACGCCGACCCGGACGCGCTCGCCACGCTGGTGATCGACACGCTGCTGTACGGGGCGGCGCCGCGCTGATCGCCGGGTGCGCGGCCAGCCGGGCGGCACGGCGCCAGTGCTCCGGCGCGGGCATCCGCTGATCGATATGCTCGCCGCGAAACAGTCAAACGAACAGCGAGGGTGGGCCATGCGGGAGCCGGGGAACGATCGGCGGCGGCGGATCCTGGCCGCCGTCGAAGCGCGCGGCGAAGCTCGGGTCACCGATCTCGCCGCCGAACTGGAGGTCTCGGTGGTGACCGCGCGCCGGGACGTGGAGGAACTGGCGCGCGCGGGCAAGCTGCGGCGTGGCCACGGCATCGCCCGGTCGCTGGTGCCACCGGAGCGCCGCCCGGCGCCGGCGGCGGCCCCCCTGGGCGGGGCGGTCACGCTGGTCGTGCCGGAGCGGCACGCCTACCTCAACGAGGTCGTGCACGGTGCGCGCGGCGCGCTCGAAGCGGCCGGGTTCCGGGTCGTGCTGCACATCGCGCCCAAGGTCGTCGGCGCGGAGCAGCCGATCGTCGAGCGGGTGGCCGCGGACGGAGTGCAGGGGCTGCTGATCGCGCCCAGGTGGCACAGTGCCGCCGCGGAGGAGGCCGACTACGACTGGCTGGCCCGGGTGGAGCTGCCGGTGGTGCTGATGGAGCGGCACCCGCGCCGGGGCAGCCGGCTGCACGCCGTGGACTCGGTGTGCACCGACCACTGGTACGGCGTGCACCTCGCGGTGGAGCACCTGGTCTCGCTCGGGCACCGGCGGATCGTGCTGGCGGCGCGCGCGGACAGCCCGACCGCGCGGGCGGTGCGCGCGGCCTTCGCCGAGATCGCGGCGGACAGGCCGGAGGTCGAGGACTGGACCGTGGTGCTCAGCGCCCCTGGTGCCGATGTGGACGGTGCCACCGGCCCCGGCCCGGACTTCGCCGATCCCGGCTGGCTCGCCGCGCTGCTGCGGCAACGGGGTGCCACGGCGGTGCTGCTGCACGGCGACGTGGACGCCCTGATGCTGGTGCAGCAGCTGACCGACGCCGGGGTGCGCGTTCCCGAGGACTGCTCGGTGGTGGCCTACGACGACGTGGTCGCCGCGCTGGGCGCGGTGCCGCTGACCGCGGTGGCGCCACCCAAGGCCGAGGTCGGCCGGGTGGCCGCCGAACTGCTGCGGGAACGGCTGGCGCGCACCGCCTCGGGACTGCCCTGGTGCCCGCGCCGGGTGGAGGTGCTGCCCCGGCTCCGGGTGCGGTCCTCCACGCAGGAGTTGATCGTTTGATCGAATAATCTTTGTTTTCCTGTAGTATTGACCACTAAACGGTCAGGTGGTCAAACTCCTCGTGTCGCACCGACGCGAGGAGGCAACGATGCCTGGTCCACCCAACCGTCGATCCGTGTTGGCCGCGGGGTTGGCGCTGCCGCTGGCCGGCGCCCTCGGTGCGTGCACGTCCGGTGGGGGTCGGAGCACGACGAGCGCCGGCCCGGTCCGCATCACCTTCTGGTCCGCCCTGCGCGGCAGCCAGGAGGTCGTCGACGCCTTCAACCGCGGCCAGAACCGGATCCAGGTGGTCTTCCAGCAGATCCCCTCGGGCGGCCAGGGCGGGTACGCCAAGCTCAGCAACGCGGCCAGGGCGGGCAACGCGCCCGACGTGGCCACCATCGAGTACCCGCAGGTGCCCGGCTTCGCCATCGACGGCGTGGCCCGCGACATCACCGACCTGGTCAGCGAACGGCTGCGCAACCGGCTGCTGCCACAGGCACTCGGCCTCACCACGTTCGCCGGCCGGGTCTTCTCGGTGCCGCTGGACATCGAGCCGATGGTGCTGCACTACCGCAGGGACGTGTTCGACCAGCACGGTCTCGCCGTGCCGCGCACCTGGGACGAGTTCGCCGAGTTGGCCCGCACCGTCCGGGACCGGCTGGACGGCCCGCGGATCTGCCTGTTCGCCACCGTCCCCAGCGGCGGCACCCACTTCGCCGCGTTCTGCTGGCAGGCCGGCGCGCAGTGGTTCGACACCGGGGACGGTGCCTGGAACGTGTCGCTGGCCGACGCCCCGACCCGCCGCGTCGCCGAGTACTGGCAGCGGCTCATCAACGACGACCTGGTCATCTCCGGCCCCTCGGAAGGCCGCCAGAACGACTCGTACATCCAACAGGGCCGGCTGCTCACCCGGCTCAGCGGCGCGTGGGACGCGGGCGCGCAGATGAAGGCCCGCCCCGGGCAGAAGGGGCTGTGGGCGCTCGCGCCGTTGCCGCAGTGGGACCCGGCCCGGCCCGCCCTGGGCACGCACGGCGGCTCCACCTTCGCCGTGACCAAGGACAGCGCGCACCCGGAAGCCGCCATGGAGTTCATCGAGTGGCAGGTGTCCTCGCCCGACGCGCTGCGCGCCCGGTTGTCCTCGGGCACCAGCAGCCAGTACCCGGCCGTGCCCGACCTGGCCGAGGTCGGCAGGGCCGCCTTCGACCGGGCCTACTACGCCGGCCAGGACATCTACACCCTCTTCGACCAGGAGGCCGCCAAGATCCGCGACGGCTGGATCTGGGGACCGCGGATGACCGCCACCCTGTCGGTGATGCAGGACGGCTTCGCCCGCGCGGCGGCCGGGCAGGGCTCGCTGATCGAGGCGGTGCGCGCGGCCCAGGCGGGCACCATGCCCGACCTCGCGGCGCTGGGCCTGGCCACCAGCGAGCACACCAACTGACCGGATCGCCCACCGACCACGCGAGAAGGAGGAGGTGACGCCCGGATGGTCACGGTCGCGTCCCCGGCCGCCGTCCCCCGACCGGCGCCCGTCACCCGCTCGGTTGCCCGGCGGGGCGAGCGGGTGGCCTGCGGTGTGCTGATGGCACCGTTCTTCACCCTGTTCGTGCTCGTGTTCCTGATCCCGGTCGGCACGGCCGTGTGGCTGAGCTTCTTCACCGCGGACGAGCCGGGGCTGGGCTTCGGCCCCGAGCGCACGGTCTTCGTCGGCCCGCGCACCTACCAGGCGGTGCTCAGCGACCCGACCTTCCTGCGTGGCCTCGGCGTGGTGGGCCTGTACTGCCTGCTCTACATCCCGCTGCTGGTGGTGGCCGCGCTCGGGCTCGCGCTGCTGCTGGACTCCGGCGCCGCCAGGTTGCGGTCCCTGGCCCAGTTCGGGCTGTACCTGCCGCACGTGGTGCCCGGCATCATCGCGGCGATCATCTGGCTGTACCTGTACACACCAGGGCTCAGCCCGGTCGTCGACCTGCTGGCGCGGGCCGACGTCACCGTCGACTTCCTCGGCGTGCACACGGTGATCCCCGCCATGGTGAACATCGCGCTGTGGAGCAACCTCGGCTACAACGTGGTGGTCTTCTACGCCGCGCTGCAGGCGGTGCCGCGCGAGGTGGTCGAGGCCGCGGTGGTGGACGGCGCCGGACCGGTCCGCACCGCGCTCGGGGTCAAGACACCGCTGATCCGCTCCTCGATCGTGATGGTCGTGCTGTTCACCCTCATCTGGGCCCTGCAGCTGTTCACCGAACCCATGCTGCTCAGCCAGTCCTCCCCGATGGTGAACTCGCGGTTCTCGCCGAGCATGTACATCTATGACGCGGCGTTCACCCGCAACAACTACGGGTTGGCGGCGGCCGCCTCGGTGATCCTGCTCGCCTGCACCATCGCCCTGTCCTACGGCGTCACCCGGTGGACCAACCGCTCCGCCGCCGGTCGGAAGGCCACGTCATGAGCACGCCAACCGCGCTCCGGCCGCGCCTGCTCGGGCGCGCCGCCGTCAACGTCGTCGTCGGCGTCTCGGTGCTGTACACCCTGCTGCCCGCGCTGTGGCTGGTGCTGGCGGCGTCGAAGAACGCGGACGCGCTGTTCGGCAGCGACGTGCTGAGCCTGCGCGACTTCTCGCCGCTGGAGAACCTGCGCGACCTGTTCGCCATGGACAAGGGGATCTACGGCCGCTGGTACGTCAACAGCCTGGTCTACGCGGTCGGCGGCGCCGCGCTCAGCGCCCTGGTCAGCGTCGCCTGCGGCTACGCCTTCGACAAGTTCCGCTTCCGGCACAAGGAGAAGCTGTTCGGCCTGGTGCTGGCCGCGGTGATGGTGCCGCAGACCGTGCTCGCCCTGCCGCTGTACCTGATGGCCTCGGGCACCGGGCTGGTCAACACCTTCTGGGCGGTGTTCATCCCGGTGCTGTTCAACCCCTTCGGGGTCTACCTGGGACGCATCTTCAGCGAGGGCTACGTGCCCGGAGAGGTGCTTGAGGCCGCCAGGATGGACGGCGCCGGCGAACTGGCCACCTACTTCCGGGTCGCGCTGCGCATGCTGGGGCCCGGCGTGGTCACCGTGTTCCTGTTCCAGCTCACCGCGATCTGGAACAACTTCTTCCTGCCCATGGTGATGCTGTCCAACCAGCGGCTGTACCCGGTGAGCCTGGGCCTGTACAGCTGGAACAGCTCGGCCACCGTGTCCCCCGAGTACTACCCGGCGGTGATCACCGGGTCCCTGCTGGCGGTGCTGCCGCTGATCGTCGCGTTCGTGCTGCTGCAGCGCTTCTGGCGGTCCGGGCTGACCGCGGGGGCGGTCAAGTGAGCGCCCGCCGCCCGCGCGCCGCGCTGGCCATGACGCCGGAGGCCGCGGCAGCCGTGCTCGACGCCGACGCGGTGGCCGCGCTGCGCGAGGTCTGCGACCTGGCCCCCGGGCCGGTGCTCGACGACTTCGGCACCGAGCGGGCCCGCGCGGTGCTGCGGGAGGTGGAGGTCCTGGTCACCGGGTGGGGCTGCCCACCCCTGGACGGGGTCGTGCTGGCCGCCGCACCCCGGCTGCGCGCCGTGGTGCACACGGCCGGATCGGTGCGCGGCCACATCACCCAGGCGTGCTGGGACCGCGGCCTGGAGGTGTCCTCGGCCGCCGCGGCCAACGCCCTGCCCGTGGCCGAGTACACCGTGGCGATGATCCTGCTGACCGGCAAGCGGGTGCTGGAACGCGCGCGGCACTACCGCGCGGCGCGCCAGGGCGAGGCCGCCCTGCGCGTCCCGCGCGAGGTGGGCAACTACGGCCGCACCGTGGGCATCCTGTCGGCGTCGCTGATCGGGCGGCGGGTGATCGAGTTGCTGCGCCCCTACGACTTGCGGGTGCTGCTGCACGACCCGTACGTGACCGCCGAGGAGGCCGCCGACCTCGGCGTCGACCTGGTCGGCATCGGCGAGCTGTTCGAGCGCGGCGACGTGGTCAGCGTGCACACCCCGCTGCTGCCGGCCACCCGCGGGCTGGTCAGCCGCGACCTGATCGACGCCATGCGCCCGGACGCCGTCCTGGTCAACACCGCGCGCGGCGCCGTGGTCGACCAGGACGCGCTGACCGACGCGGTGCTGGCCGGCCGCATCCGCGCGGTGCTGGACGTCACCGACCCCGAAGTGCTGCCACCGGGACATCCCCTGTGGGACTGCGACAACGTGCTGATCACCCCGCACCTGGCCGGGTCGCAGGGAAACGAATGGCGCCGACTGGCCGAGACAGCCGTCACCGAGCTGGCCCGCTGGGCCGCCGGTGCCGGCTTCGCGCACCCCGTGCGCCGAGACCGGATGGGACTGATCGCGTGAACACACTGGCACTGCCGGCCGAGGACCGGGACCGCAGCCCGCACACCGGCTACACCCGAGGGCACTGGGAAGCCGCCGCGGACGGCCTGCTGGCCGCGGCCTGGCGCTGGGCCAGCCCGCACGGCGCCCGGCTCGACTTACCTGGCCGGCCCTCGCGCAGCGGGGTCCGCTCCGACGGCCTGGAGGGGTTCGCGCGCACGCTGCTGGCCGCGGCGTTCCGGGTGGCCGGCGCCGACGGCGCGGACCCGCACGGCTGGCTGGGCCGCTACGCCGACGGGCTCGCCGAGGGCACGCGCACGCCCGGCGCGGACGACGCCGAGTCCTGGCCGCTCATCCTCGACCACCACGTCCAGGGCCAGCCGATGGTCGAGTCCGCGTCGATCGCGCTGGGCCTGCGGCTGAGCCGCCGGTGGCTGTGGGACCACCTCGACCCGGCCGTGCAGGACCGCGTGGCGGGCTGGCTGCGCGGTGCGCTGCGCGCGGTGCCCGCGCCCAACAACTGGTACCTGTTCCCGTACACGGTGGCCGGATTCCTGGAGTCGGTGGGCCGGGGCGACGCCGAGACGAGCCGGGCCCGACAGCGCGCCTTGGACCTGCTGGAGACGTGGTACCGCGGCCAGGGCTGGTACGCCGACGGCGACGGCCGCGCGTTCGACCACTACAACGGCTGGGCACTGCACCTGTACCCGGTGCTCGACGCCCACCTGCGCGGCGAGTCCACAGTGCACGGTGACCGGCTCAGCGAGCACCTGGCCAGCTTCAGCCTGCTGTTCGGCGGTGACGGCGCCCCGATCCACCAGGGGCGGTCGCTGACCTACCGGTTCGCCGCGGGCGCGGCCGTGGCGCTCGGCGCGGTCACCGGCCACACGCCGCTGGCCCCCGGGGTGTCCCGGCGGCTGCTGAGCGGCTGCCTGCGCTACTTCCTCGACCGAGGCGCGCTCGACGCGAACGGCCTGCTCAGCCTCGGCTGGCACGGTCCGCACGAGCCCACCCTGCAGCACTACTCCGGCCCGGCCTCGCCGTACTGGGCGAGCAAGGCGTTCGTGTGCCTGCTCGCACCCGCCGACCATCCACTGTGGACCGATACCGAGCTGGCCGCGCCCAGCGAGGGCCCGGACCGGGTGGTCGGCCTGGCCGCGCCGGGCCTGCTGGTGCAGACCACGGGCGCGGACGGGATCGTCCGGCTGCACAACCACGGCAGCGACCACGTGCGCCCGCACGAGGGCGAGTCGGCCGAGGACGACGACCCGCACTACGGCCGGCTGGCCTACTCCACCCGCACCGGCCCCACCTCGGTCGGCAACCCCGCGGACAACCACTTCGCCGTGGTGGTCGGGGACGTGCGCAGCGTGCGGCGCCGCATCCACCCGCTGGGGGCCGGGCACGGTGCCGGCTGGGGCTGGGCCGCGTCCTGGCACCGACCGGTCTTCCGGCCCGGCCCGCCCATGGTGCCCGGCCTGCGCGTGGAGAGCGCCGTGGTGGCCCGGGGCCGGTGCGAACTGCGGGTGCACCGGGTGGTGGGAGCACCGGAGGGCGCACGGGTGGAACTGACCGGCTGGGCGGTCGGCGACGAGGAGCAGCTGGTGTCGGCCCTGCACCCGCTGCACGGGTGGACCGGTCAGGACGTGGTGCGGGCACCCGGGGGCACGGCGTTCACGCCCTGGGCGCGGGTGCCCCGGCTCACCGCCGCGGCGTCGGGCTCGGCGGTCTACGTCGCGCTGGCGGCGCTGACCGCCGAGCCCGAGCCACCCGCGCTGGACGCGGTCGTCACCGAGGTGACCGTGGACGCCGAGCACGTCGCGGTGCGCTGGGCGGCCGACGGCGCGCTCACCCGGATCGCGTTCACCCCGTTCGTGGTGACGCACTCCTGACCAGGAGTGTGCCGGCTACCAGGTCAGCGGCAGGGCGGCGAGGTAGGTGGTGAGCTGGTCGGCGATCACCCGGTGGTCGTGCAGGGACGGGTGCCAGTCGCAGCCGAGGCGGTCCAGGCTCGGGTCGTCGTAGTACCAGTAGCGGACCCGGTCGTCGCCCCGGCGGTTGCGCTCGGCCACGACGCGCTGGGCGAGGTCGGCGAAGGTGGTGGTGTTGGCCAGGTGGGTGGCGCTGACCACGATGGTGGTGGCGGGGCCGTAGCGGGCGCGCAGCTTGTCGAGGAAACCGTGGTAGGCGGCCTGGTAGGCGGCGGCCAGGCTGTCCGGGGTCCACGGCTCACCGGGGTTGATCGCGGTGGAGAAGTCGTTGATGCCCAGACCGACCACGACCACCTGGGGCCGCCAGGTGCCCGGGTTGCGCCAGACGTCACCCTCGACGTTCTGCAGGCCCCGGTCGTAGTAGGTGCGGAAGTCGACCCCGGGGTTGCCGCCGTTGTAGTTGCGGACCATGCCCAGGCCCGAGTGGGCGTTGAGCTGGTAGTCGGCGTTGAGGGCGCGGGCGGTGAGGGCGCCGAAGCTGAGGTCGGCGTTGCTGTTCCGGTCCACCCCACCGATGCCCGAGCAGTCGCGGGTGCCGGCGGCGTTGCCGTAGCCCGCGGTGTACGAGTCGCCGATGAACTCGATCTGCCTGGTCCGCGCCCGGGGCTTGGCCAGGATCGCGCCGCCGGTGGCGGCGACGAACCCGCCGAACTCGCCGGCCGCCCACGGGCTCTCGGTGCGTTTCACCAGCCGCACGCGGTGCTCGGTGTTGGCGAGGCCGGTGACCCAGTGCGTGGTCCGGCCCGGTGTCACCAGGGTGGCCACGGTCGTCCCGTCGACCTGGACCTCGTAGTCGTTGACCGGGTCGTTGAGGACGACACCGACCCCGCCGCCGCGGAAGCGGCCTTCGAAGTAGACACCGGGCCAGGTGTAGTGCAGGGAGTGGTTGGCGGTTGTCACGCGCCCCACCGTGTGCACCCGGGCGGACACGGCGGACGCCTGCGCGGGCACGGCGGTGAGGGTGGTGACCAGGGCGGCGGTGGCGATGGTGACCAGCGCCGGGCCGAACGGACGACGGTGTGTGCGCACGTGGCCATCCTTCGTGGTGGTGAGTGGGCTGAAGGGGACTGGGAATCGCGCGGTACCCCGTCGATCATGCCGCTGGCGTCCGGTTCGGCCAACTTCGACGAAGACGATCTCCGTGCCTTCCAGGACGAGCGGATGCGCGACCGTCGACGTCCTCGCCGCGCTCGCCGCGAGCCCGCCCGCCGCGATACGGCGGGCGAACAACGCTCACACCACAACCCGAGGATGGAAAAGGCTCAGTGGGAAAAGTCTGGTGGCGTGGTGATGCGCGGCGATTTGCGGCGGACCCGGAAATGGGTCGTCGTGACCAACGGAAAGGGGAGTCCTGACTGAGAATATTCGCGTTGCCGGATAATTCCGGAGGATTTTCGGTCCGGATTGGTCACCGGGCGGCGACGGCGGTCCGGGCGGGGCGCTCGGTGGCCTGTGGCAGGAGATCCTTCAGCGACCGCGACGGCTCCAGGCCCAACTCGTCGCGCAGCACGACGCGGCACTGCTCGTACTGGCGCAGCGCGGCGCCTCGGTTGCCGGCGGCGAGGTGGGCCTTCACCAGCACGCGGTGCGCGCTCTCCCGCAGCGGTTCCGCGCGCACGGCGGCGAGCCCGGCGGCCACCGCCTCACCGTGGCGCCGCGCCGTGGTCAGCCGCTCGCACATCGCCTCAAGCGCGTGCAGCCGCAGCTGGTGGTACTGCTCCTGTTCGATGAGCACCCAGTCGTTCTCCCAGTCCGGCAGCAGGTCGGCCGACAGGTCCGTCCTGGTCTGGGTGGTGAGGACGTCGTCGCACGGGCGCGTGGTGTCGAGCAGCCGGTGCGCCCGCGCCACCGCGTCGTGGATGTCCACGGCGATGCACTTGTCGATCGCCAGCTCCTGCGCGGACGCCTCGATGACCTGGTGGCCGGTGCGGGCCGTGCGCCACAGCGCGGATCTCAGGTTGGCGTTGGCCCGCGCCACCGTGGCGTCCGGCCACAGAGTTCCCGCCACGTAGCTGCGGGTGCGCGGGATGTCCTGCAGGGCGAGGAACGCGACGAGCCGCTGCGCACCGGAGGAGATGCACACGCGGTTGTGGTCCACGGACAGCGCGAAGCCCTTGAGCAGTCTCAGCGTGATGACATGGGCGCTTGCGGTCATCGTTCCCCCCGGATGTTGTCGGCCCTGGTGGTCCATTGTGTTGTGGACAGGACGACTGGGCGCCCATGCTATGAGCAATCCATGATCGTGTGTTCGTTCGTTCGTGTGAATGCGGGAGCGGATGGCGTGCTCTCGACACAATTCGGAACATCGCGTGTTTCGCGGGATCGCGGCCGCCGTGGCGTGGCGGATGTTATGGGTTCGGCGTCACCGGAGCGTCGCGGAAACGTCACCTACCGGGGCCGAGCAGGTCGTTGAGCCACGCCTGGACCGCGGCGTGCACGTCGTCGACCGCGCTGACCGCGGACGGGGGCTGCTGGTGCGCGCCGATCGTCCGGATGATGCGGGCCCGGAAACTGTCCGGTCTGCCGTCCTCCACCCACACCCGGAGGATCAGGATCCCGCTGCGCTCCGAGGGGGGTTCCATGCCGAGCAAGGATGCCTCATCGCTGTCACCCCGGCGTTGCCGGTCCGTCTCCGGTCGCGTTCCCAGCGGAGCGGGAAACGGCGTGGTGACGCCCGGGTGACGGTGAAAACGCGTTCCCGCCACGCCGGCCCCGGCATGCTCTCCGGCGCACGCCACGCAGCGCGGACTGGGGAGGATTCGCATGGGCGACTTCGGCGTCATCGCCGACGTCTCAGCGGTCATCGTGGAGACCCTGACGCGGGCGTTGGGCGATTTGAGCCAGGACCCGCCGATCGCGGAGCTGCACGACCTGTCCGAGCCGGTGCAGACCCCGCCACCGAAGCTGACGGTGTTCCTGTACGAGATCGCCGAGGACCCCACCTCGCGCAACCGGCCGCCGGTGCGGTCCCAGCCCCCGGTCACACCCGCCACCACCCGCAAGCCGCCCATGGCCCTGCTGCTGCGGTACCTGGTCACCCCGTGGGGCGGTGACCAGCCGACCCAGCACCGCATGCTCGGCCGGGCCCTGCAGGCGTTCTACGACGACGCGATCCTGGACGGCGCCCAGCTGTCCGGCAGCCTGGCCGGGACGACCGACTCGCTGCACGTCACCCTGACGCCGCTCACCCTGGACCAGAAGTCCTGGGTCTGGTACGCGATCCAGAAGCCCTACCGGCTGTCGCTGAACTACGAGGTCCGCGTCGTCAACCTGGACGCACTGGCCGAGCAGGTGGTCCGCCCGGTGCGGCACCGGATCATCGACGGGGTGGCCACGGCATGAGTCGGATGCTGCCCGTCGCCCGGTTGGTGGGCTACAGCCCGGCCTGGTTCGTGCCGTTCGACGACTTCGCCAGGAAGGTGCGCACCGCGGGCGTGTCGGTCGCGTTGGACCGGTGGGTCAACGGCCGCTGGGAACCGCAGGACACCCCGGTGGTGCGCACCCCCAGTGCCGCGCTCGCCTACCCGGGGCTGGGCCGGCGCGGTGGGGTGCCGCCGGACCAGGTGGACCGCTACCGCGCCCGGTTCGCCGCCGCCGGGTACCGGCCGCTGTACCCCGCCGACGACCAGCCGTTCACCGCCGACCTGGTCGGGGTCGAGTTCTCCGTGCGGCCGCACCGACCCGACCAGCCCCCCACCGAGGAGGTGGAAGCGAGGCTGGTCCGGCTGCTGCCGAGCGTGTCCTTCGCCTACCCGCCCGGCGTGCGCACGGTGCACGGCGTGGTGCGCGACCCGGTGGCCAACGCCCCGGTGCGCAACGCGCTGGTGGAGGTGCGCGGACAGCAGCACCGGGATCTGGTGTCGTGGCGGGAGCGCACGCTCTCCGACGACACCGGCGCGTTCCGGCTGGCCCTGCGCTGGGAGGGCGAGAAGGCCAGCGAGGACGCGGTCGAGGAAACGTTCCACCTGCACGCCACCGAACGGCCGGGCCGAACCGGATCACTGGTCATCCAGTTGCCCCGGGACGCCGACGCGGCGCATGTCATCGAGATCCGCGAGCAGTGAGGAAAACAGAGGAGCCAGCCATGCCCGAGTACCTGAGCCCCGGGGTCTACGTCGAAGAGGTCGACGCCGGGCCGCGGCCGATCGCGGGGGTGAGCACCAGCACCGCGGGCATGGTCGGGGTCACCGTTCGCGGCCCGTACACCGGCAAGCCCAAGCTGGTCACGAGTTTCCTGGAGTTCCAGCGCGTCTTCGGCGGTTTCCTGCCGGAACCGGAGCCGGGCCTGCGGGACAGGTGGGCCGGTGATCCGGACGAGGGCGGCCGGTGGTGGCTGTTCCCCTTGGCGGTCAAGGGCTTCTTCGACAACGGCGGCCAGCGGCTCTACGTCAAGCGGGTGGCCAGCAGGCAGGCGACGCCGTCCTCGGGTGCGCTCGGCCACGGCCTGGTCAGCCAGATCACCGGCAACGCCGCCAAGAAGGCGACCAGCCTGCGGCTGGCGCACCTGATCGGGTTCACCGGGGTCGGGCAGCGGGTCGACATCGTCCGAGGCGACGACCAGCGGCTGATCCACACCGCCGGCATCACCGGCTACGACGTGGCCAACCGCCGCATCGAGCTGGACGCGGAGCTGCCCGCCGAGGTCCGGGCGTCCCGTGGCGACTACGTGCAGGTGGGTGAGCGCGCCGCCGAGCAGACACTGAGGTTCAGCGCGGTCAGCCCTGGCTCGTGGGGCGGGGCGGTGCAGGTCCGGGTGCAGCCGGTGGTCGGCGCGGCCCTGCCGGTGCTGCCCGACCCGCAGGAGGGGACGGCGTTCGCCACCCGGCTCGCCGCGACGGCGGCCCAGGACAGCACCACCGTCGAGGTGGACGCGGTGCCCGGGCTGGACCCCGACGAGCTGCCCGCCGACGTGTGGGTGCTGATCGGTGTGACGCGGTACCAGGTGCAGGTGGGCCAGCCGGCGTCGGGCCGGGTCACGCTGACCTTCCCGGCCAACACCAGCCACCCGGAGTGGCAGCCGGGGGAGGCGGTGCGCCGGGTGCGCCGGGGCAACCCCGCCGGTGCCGGGCGCACGCTGCGGGTCGGCGGCGCCAGCCGGCTGTACCGGGACGCGGTGGTGCAGGTCGACAACGGGACCACGCTGACCACGCGGACCGTGGACAAGATCGCCGAGGACGTCGTCACGTTCACCGAGGACCTGCCGGGCGCGCTGTTCGACTCCGACCGGCTGCACCTGGTGGAGGCGCAGGTGGACGTGCGGTTCACCGACCCGGCCGGTGCCGTGGTCGAGGAGACCTTCGGCAACCTGCGGCTCACCGGCGACGAGCCGGCGAACCTGGTGACCACCCTGGCCAACCGGTCCCAGCTGGTGCGGGCCACCGCGCTGCCCGGTCTGTCCACTGATCCCGCGCGGTTTCCCACGCCCTCGGTCGGTTCCTGGCTGAGCCTGACCGACGGCGGGTCGGATGCCTACGCGGCGCTGACCGTGGCGGACTTCGTCGGCGAGGACGGCGGCAGCGGCCAGCGGACCGGGATCGTCGCGCTGGAGGACATCGACGAGGTGTCCGTGTGCGCGGTGCCAGGGGTGTGGTCGGGCACGGTGGAGTCGGCGCTGGTCACGCACTGCGAACTGCTCAAGGACCGGTTCGCCGTGCTCGATCCGCGCGACGGCCTGGACATCGAGGGCATCCAGGCGTTCCGGGAGTCCTTCGACACCAAGTACGCGGCGCTGTACTACCCGTGGCTGGTCACCAGGGACCCGTTGAGCAACCGGGACGTCGAGGTGCCGCCGTCCGGGCACCTGGCCGGCATCTACGCCAGGGTGGACGTGGAGCGGGGCGTGCACAAGGCACCGGCCAACGTGGTCATCCGGGGTGTGCGGCTCACCGACGGCATCGCCCAGGACGTCACCAAGCGGCACCAGGACCTGTTGAACCCCAAGGGGATCAACGCGCTGCGGTTCTTCCCCGGTCTGGGCCACCGGGTGTGGGGCGCGCGCACGCTGTCCTCGGACAGCACGTGGAAGTACGTCAACGTGCGGCGGCTGTTCCTGTTCCTGGAGGAGTCGATCGACGAGGGCACCCAGTGGGTGGTGTTCGAACCCAACGACGAGGCGCTGTGGGCGCTGGTGCGCCAGACGATCACCAACTTCCTCACCACGGTCTGGCGCAGTGGGGCGCTCGCCGGCACCACCGCGGACGAGGCGTTCTTCGTGGCCTGCGACCGGTCCACGATGACCGAGGACGACCTGCAGAACGGCCGGCTGATCTGCCAGATCGGGGTGGCGCCGGTCTTCCCGGCCGAGTTCGTGATCTTCCGGATCCAGCAGAAGACCCGCGAGACCCAGCTCAGCTGAGCGCCGGTCCCGTCACCGAAGTCGCGTCCACAGCAGGAGAGGCAGGGCGATGCCACCGCTAACCAGGGACGATCCCTACGCGTCCTACAACTTCCAGGTCATCGTGACCAACGTCAGCGACGACGGGGTCGCGGTGAGCGGTTCCTTCACCGAGGCCAGCGGGCTGGAGCTGGAGGTCCCGCCGATCGAGTACCGCACCGGCAGCGAGGACATCACGGTCCGCAAGATCCCGGGGTTGAAGAAGTTCACCAACATCACGCTCAAGCGCGGCATCACCGGGCACGTGGGTTTCTGGAACTGGGTGGTGGACGCGCTCAACGGCAAGGTGCGGCGCACCTCCGGGTCGATCGTGCTGCTCAACGAGAACCGCGTTGAGGTGATGCGGTGGAACTTCGACCGGGGGTGGCCCACCAAGTACACCGGGCCGACGCTGAGCGCCACCAAGAACGAGATCGCCATGGAGACGCTCGTGCTGTGCGTCGAGAGCCTGCTGATCGACGCCTGAGATGACCACCGACGCGCTCCCCGGCGTATCCCTGACGTTCGTGCCGCGCGCGGCCGAGGTGGAGCCGCTGCGCACGGATGTGGCGGCGTTCCTCGGTCGGTTCCGCCGCGGCCCGGTGGCCACGCCGGTCCGGGTGGAGAGCTGGAACGACGTGGTGGGCGCCTTCGGCGTGCCCGACGGGAGTTCGGCCGCGCCGTACGCGCTGCGCGGGTTCTTCGAGAACGGCGGTCGACGGGCGTGGGTGCTGCGGGTGGCCGGGCCGAGCGCGACCGCGGGTGCACTGTGGACGGTCGGGGACCGGGCCGGGTTCGCGCACACCGCCTACCGGGTGGTCGCGACCAGCCCGGGGGCGTGGGCCAACGGCTGCCGGGTGCTGATCCGGTACCAGGGCAGCACGCTCGCCGGGCCGCCGACGGTGACCGTGCGGGTGCTGGTGGCCGGTGAGCCGGTGGAGACCTTCGCCGGCCTGCCACCCGCCGAGGTGGCCGCCGGGCTGACCGCCTCCCGGCTGATCCGGGTGGTGCCGGTCGGACCGGCGCCGGGTGCGCGGGAGCAGGGACCGATCTCGCTGTCCTGGGACCTGGTGCTGGCCGGTGGCGCGGACGCGCCGCCGGGACAGGCGGAGTACCTGGGCGCGGTGCGGACGCAGGCCGACCTGCCCGAGCCGGCGCTGGTGGCCCTGCCCGACCTGGGCGGCGACGTGACCGGTGCGGAGCACACCGAGGTGGTGCTGGAGCTGCTGGCCAGCGCGGCCGCCGCGCTCGACCGGCTGGCCGTGCTCGACGTCCCACCGGGACTGTCCGCTGTGGACGATGCGGTGGCCTGGGTGCGGACGCTGGCCGCGGCGGGCGACACCGCGCTGCTGCGCGCCGCGGCCGTCTACCACCCGCCGCTGCGCGTGCCCGACGGGCGGGAACCGCGGACCGTGCCGGCCTGCGGGCACGTGCTGGGCGTGATCGCCCGGCTGGACGGTGAGCGCGGCGCGCACCACACGCCGGCCAACGCCGTGCTCATGGACGCGGTCGACCTTGCGGTGGAGTTCCCCGAGCCGCAACAGGTTCGGCTGTTCGAGTCCGGTGTGGACCTGGTGCGGTGCACGCGCGGGCGCGGCCTGCTGGTGTGGGGCGGGCGCACCCTGGCGGCGGATCCGCGCGGCCGCTACGTCGCGCACCGCCGGCTGGTGCACCTGCTGGTGCGCGCGTTCCGGCGGGTGGCGACGCCGCTGGTGTTCGACGTCAACTCGCCGGAGCTGCGGCTGGCCCTGGTGCGGGCGCTGACCTCGGTGCTGCTGGCGGCGTTCCAGGCGGGCGCGCTGGCCGGGGCCCGGCCGGAGCAGGCGTTCCGGGTGGTCTGCGACGACACGAACAACCCGCCCGAGCAGGATCCGGCACAGGTGGTGTGCGAGGTCGAGGTCGCGCCCGCGGTGCCGATGGAGTTCGTCCGGCTGCGACTGGTGCTCGGCCAGGACCGCGGCCTGGAGGTGATCGAGGCGTGACGCCGGACCCGTTGCCCAAGTACCGATTCCTGGTCACCCTGGACCCGGGTGACGCCTACCTGCCCGCCGCACAGGCGCTGCTGCTGCCGCTGGTGGCCGCCGGCGCGTTCCAGGAGGTCACCGGCCTGGGTGGGCAGCTGGAGGTGACCAGCTACGCGGAGGGCGGGCGCAACGACTCCGTGCACCAGCTGCCGGTGCGCCACTCGTGGAACCGGATCACGTTGAAGCGCGGTGTGCTGCGCGACCCGGGGCTGTGGGCGTGGTACCAGGCCGGGCTGGCCGACTCGCTGGGTGCCCGCCGCGACGGCGCGGTGATCGTGCTGGGGCCGGACGGCCTGCCCGGCGCGGCCTGGGCCTTCCACGGTGGGCTGGCCGCCAAGTGGAGCGGCCCGGACCTGCACGCCGAGCAGAACGCGATCGCGGTGGAGGCGCTGGAGATCGCGCACGAGGGGCTGACCAAGGTGCTGCAGGACACGGCCGTGTCGCAGCTGGGCTTCGGGAGGTGAGGCGCGGTGCCGAAGGTGACCATTCACAACCTTGAGGTGCGGTTCCAGGTGGACGGCGACGACGGTGCCGTGTTCACCCGGCTGTTCAACAAGCACATCCAGGCGTGGTCCCGGCTCTACGAGCAGGAGTGCGCCCGGGCCAGGCACACCGAGGCCGAGCGCCGGTTCGGTGACGGGGAGGGCCAGCCGTGATCACGCCGGTGTCGTTCGCCCGCCAGGGCGCCGCGCGGGCCCGCCTGGAGATCGTCCGGCCGGTGATCGCCGACGACCGGCAGCGGCGGATCCCGTTGCGGTTCAACCCGACCGACTACAAGCTGAGCAAGAGCAACACCTTCGCGGAGATCACCATCCCCGGGCTGGAGACGCCACCGCTGCAGTACGTGCGCGGCGGCACCGAGACGCTCACCGTGCAGGCCCTGGTGGACACCTCGGACACCCTGGACAACGTCCGCACCCGCTACGTCGACGCGGTGCGGGCGCTGCTGCGCCCGGACAGCAGGGAACACGCGCCGCCGGTCGTCCGGTTCGTGTGGGACGAGGCGGTGTTCACCGGGGTCGTGGAGAAGCTGGACGTGAACTACCAGCTGTTCCGGGCGGACGGGGTGCCGCTGCGGGCGCTGCTGGACCTGACGCTCAAGGAGTTCCGGCCGGCGGCCGTGCAGGTCGCGGACACGCCCCGGTCCTCGCCGACGGTGGAGAAGAGCTACGTGGTGCGCCGGGGGGACACGCTGAGCAGCATCGCCGCGGCGGTGTACCGGCGGCCGGACGCGTGGCGGGAACTGGCCCGCGCCAACGGGATCGGCGATCCACGCGAGTTGCGGCCGGGGCGGGTGCTGACCGTGCCCCGGCTGCGGTGAGGAGCGCGCGATGAGCAGCCCCACCCCGGAGGTGGCCTCGCCGGACCGGTACGCACCCGAGTTCGAGGTGCACATCGAGGGCCTGCAACTGGACCCGACGACCAAGAACGACATCATCGACATCAAGGTGAACCGGGACATCGACGAGATGTCCGGCTTCGACCTCACGTTGAACAACTGGGACGACGCCAACCTGCGATTCAAGCACAGCGACTCGGCGCGGTTCCGGCTCGGCGGGCGGGTGTCGGTGCGGCTGGGCTACGCCGACCGGCTGCTCACCGTGGCCACCGGCACGATCAGCACGCTCAGCCCGAAGTTCTCCGACTCGGCCTCGCCGACCGTGGCGGTGAGCGGGGTGGACGGGCTGCTGCGGCTCAAGGACCGCAAACCGGCCGAGAACGAGGTCAAGACCTACCGCGACATGCCGGACTGGCGGATCGCCGAGCAGATCGCGCAGCGCAACCACCTGCGCATCGAGGTGACCAGGGAGGGGCCGACGCACGAACTGGTGGTGCAGAAGAACCAGGACGACGCCACGTTCCTGCTGGAGCGGGCCAAGCGGCTGGACTTCGACTGCTACATCCTGCCCGACCCGGCCTCCGGCGAGGACACCCTGTACTTCGTCAAACCGACCGACGGCCGGGACAGCCGCCCGGTGCGGGTGTACCGGCTGGCCTACGCGCCCGGCCTGAGCACCGGCCCCACCGCGCAGCCCGAGGGCCTGGTGCCCAACCTGATCGAGTTCACCCCGACGCTGACCGTGTCCCAGCAGGTCAGCAAGCTCACCGTGCGCGGCTGGGACCCCCGCACCAAGCAGCCGATCGCGTTCACCGCCACCGCCGAGAACCTGCCGGCCGGGCAGAACGCGGCCGACGGGCAGAGCGGGCCGCAGGTCGCCGAGAGCACGCTGCAGGGCCGCCAGGAGGTCCTGGTCGACGCGCCGGTGGCCAGCGACCAGGAGGCCAGGGAACTGGCGATCAGCCTGCTGCGGGAACGGGCCTACGAGTTCATCACCGCCACCGGCCGCGTGGCCGGCCTGCCCGAGCTGCGGCCCGGCGACAACCTGGAGATCTACGGCCTCGGCCGGCGCTTCTCCGGCTCCTACTTCGTCAAGCGGGTCGAGCACTCGCTGAGCACCAGCGGGTTCTTCACCCAGTTCACCGCACGGCGCATCCACCAGGGAGACCAGTGATGACCAGGACCGCGCCCCGCGCCCGCAGCACCGACAAGCGCTACTACGGCGTGGTGGAAGCCGTCGTGGTGGACAACGAGGGCGACGACGAGGGCCGCGTCAAGGTGCGGTTCCCGTGGTTCGACGGCAGCACGGTCACCGACTGGTGCCGGATCAGCCAGCTGTACGCGGGCAACGGCTACGGCTCGGTGTTCGTGCCGGAGCAGGGCGACGAGGTGCTGGTCGCGTTCGTGCACGGGGACATGCGCTTCCCGATCGTGCTCGGCGGCCTGTACAACGGCGTGGACAAGCCGGCGACCGCGCGCACCGGCGGACGCGACCAGAAGCTCATCCGCACCAGGCACGGCCACGAGGTGCTGCTCGACGACACCGACTCGCAGGCCGCGGTGCGCATCCGGTCGGCGGCCGGGCACGTGGTCGAACTGGACGACGCGGGCAGCGCGATCCGGATCACCGCGGCGGCGGGCGGCAGCGTGACCGTGTCCGCCACCGGGGAGATCACCCTGTCCGCACCGAAGGTGACCATCGACTCGGCCAGCATCGACCTGGGCGGTGGCGCGACCGAGCCCCTGGTGCTGGGCAACGCGCTGCTCACCGCGTTCAACACGCACACCCACCCCACCCCGAGCGGGCCGAGCGGGCCGCCGGCGACGCCGCTGACGCCGGCCGTGCTGGCCAAGAAGGCGAGGACGGCGTGAGCGAGGACTTCCTCGGCACCGGCTGGCGCTTCCCGATCCTGCCGGACGAGGCCGGTCGGCTCGGCTACGCCGAGGGCGAGCAGAGCATCGAGCACTGCCTGCGCGCGCTGCTGCTCACCGGGGTGGGCGAGCGGGTGATGCGACCGGACTTCGGCACCCGCGCGCAGGAGTCGGTGTTCGCGCCTGGCAGCGTGCAGCACCTGCGCGACCTGGAGAACTCGGTTGCCGAGGCGGTGCGCGCGCACGAGCCGAGGGTGGCGCTGGACGAGGTGCGCGCCGAGGCCGACCCGGGTGACGAGTCCCGGGTGACCGTGTCGGTCGTCTACCGGATCCGGCGCAGCAACACCAAGGCGAACCTGGTGTTCCCGTTCTACCTCGGGCTGGCCGGGGGTGCGCCGTGAGCGTGCCCGCACCGCGGCTGGACGACTTGAGCTGGGCCGACATGGTCGCGGCGATCCGCCGCCGCATCCCGGCCGAGTCGGGCGGGAGCTGGACGCTGCACGCGCCAGCCGACCCCGGCGTCACCCTGCTGGAGCTGTTCGCCTACCTGCTGGAACAGCGGCTGTACTGGCTGGACCAGGTGCCGGACGCGCTGGTGGTGGCGGTGCTGCGGCTGCTCGGTCTGGACCCGCCCCGGCCGGCCCGCGCCGCGGCCACGGTGCTGCGGCTGACCGCGGACTGGCCGGGCACGCCGGTTCCGGTCGTGCCCGCCGGCACGGTGCTGACCCGGGACCCGCTGGGCGTGGTCACCTTCACCCTCGACGAGGACGTGGCCGTGTTCCCGGTCGACCCCGCCGGCGAGGTGACCGTGTGGACCGACCGGGACCGCACCGCCGACCTGCGGGCGCGCCGCGGGGTGTCGCTGCTGGGCGGTGCCGGCGGCGCGGCCGAGGCCCGGTTCACGCTGCCGCTCACCGGGGCGCTGCCCGCGCCCGGCTGGCTGTCGCTGCTGGTCGAACTGGACGCGCCGGCCGCATCGCCGCCGTCGTGGTCCCCGGACGCGGTCGACGACGTGCCCGCGCCGGCCGCGCTGACCTGGTCGTGGTTCCGCCCGGGCGAGCCGGGCGCGCGCGCCTTCGCCGAGGTGGTGGACGGCACGGCCGGGCTGCGCCGCTCCGGGGTGGTCCGGTTGCGCCCGCCCGCCGACTGGACCACCCAGGACCGCGGCCTGCTGGTGGCCACCTCGGCCGCGACGTTCTCGGCGCCGCCCCGGCTGCTGCAGGTGGCGGTGAACGTGTCCGCCGCGCGCCACCGCGAGCACCGCCGCGCAGGGCCCGAACTGGTCGAGCAGGTCCGGGCGTGGCTGCGGCTGCCCGGCCAGCACCTGGTGCTGCCGGACGCCGAGGACCGGCTGCTGGCCGCCGAGGTGCACCTGGCCGGCCAGGAGTGGACACCGGCACCGGACTTCACGTTCGGGGCGTCGACCGACCGGATCTTCCTGGTGGACCGGGCCGAGGGCGCGGTGGTCTTCGGCGACGGGCTCACCGGGCGCATCCCGCACCCCACCGACGACGTGTGGGTGGACTACGTGATCGGCGGCGGCCGGTCCGGCAACGGTGGCACCACCGGCAACTGGGTGCCCACCCAGGACGCGGTGCTGCGGCGCGGCGCGCTGGTGGCGGCCAACCTCGTGCAGGCCGCCGGCGGCGCGGACCCGGAGACCGTGGCGCAGGCCAGGCAGCGCGCGGCGGCGGCACTGGGCGAGGTGACCCGCGCGGTCACCGAGGCGGACTTCGTCACCCTGGCCCGGACCACCCCGGGCGTGGCCGTGGCGCGCGCCCACGCCGCGCTCGGCGAACACCCCGGGCTGCCCTGCGCGGCGGTGCCCGGCGCGGTGACCGTCCACATCGTCCCGTTGGTGCCGCGCGACGGCCTCACCGGTGCGGACGGCGCGGCCGGCGCCGACGTGGTGGCCGCGCCGGTGCCGGACCCGGGCATGGTGTGCGCGGTCGCCGCGCGCCTGGCCCAGGCGCGGCTGCTCACCACCGAGGTGTTCGTGCGCGCCCCGGCCTACCGCGCGGTGCGGTTGCGCGTCGACCTGTCCGGGGCACCCGCCGACCGCGCCCGGGTGTCCACGGTGCTCACCGCGGCGCTGCGGCGCTACCTGGACCCGCTGGTGGGCGGGGACGACGGCACGGGCTGGCCGTTCGGCGGCCCGCTGCGGCCGTCGGCGCTGCTGCGGGCGGTCCAGCGCGCGTTGGGCGAGCTGGCCGAGGTGGCCGGCGTGGCCGTCGGCCTGGACGGCGCCGAGGCCGACCAGGACTGCCAGGACGTGGCGCTGCGGCCGGGCGAGCTGCCCGTGCTGCGCGGGGTGCGCACCCGGGTCGTCGCCCCGGTCGAGTCGGGGGAGGGGTTGCTGTGAGCGGCGAGGTGTGGTGGGAGCGCGGCGCGCGGACCGAGGGCCGGCTGGTGGCGGGGCCCGGCCCGACCGGTGTGCAACCGGAACTGGTCGAGGCGACCAGGGAGGCGGTCCGGGCCGCGGTGCGCGCCCGGATCCCCGGCTACACCCCGGACTGGACCAACCCGGACCGGCTGGACGCCGGGGTGGCGCTGGTGCGGCTGTTCGGCACCCAGGTCGAACCCGTGCTCGGCAGGGTGAACCGGCTGCCGGAGAAGGTGCTGGCCGAACAGCTGGACACCGCGGGTGTGCGGCGCCGGCCGGCCGGGGCGGCCCAGGTGCTGCTGGAGTTCACGGTCAACCCGCCGGACGGCAGGTCCGTGCTCATCCCCGCGGGTTTCCAGGCCGCGGCATCGGGCCAGGGCGGACAGCTGCGCTACGAGACCGACCACGACCTGTACGCCACCCCGGCCAGCCTCGGCGCGCTCGCCGTGGCGCAGGCCGGGTCGCTGGAGCTGATCCCGCTGGGGCCGGCCGGCCCGGGCCGCGCGTTCGCCCCGTTCGGCCGCGACCCGCGACCGGGCAACGCGCTGTGGATCGGGCTGGCCGCGCCGGCCAACCCCTACCCGGTGCTGTCCCTGGGGTTCGTGGTGGTCGCCGTGCCGCCCGCGCCGGTGGACGCCGGCGGACTGGTGCCCCGGCCGGTGCCGGCCGCGCCGCTGCTGCGCTGGGACGTGCTGGACGGCGCCCGGTTCGTGCCCGCCGACGTGGTGCGCGACACCACCGCGGGGCTGCGCGCCAGCGGCACGGTCCAGTTGCGGGTGCCCAGCACGTGGGCGCCGGGCCAGCCGCCCGGCTCCCGGCCGGGTGCGCCGCTGCGCTGGCTGCGGCTGCGGATCGGGCCAGGCGCGGCCACCGGCACGCCGCCGGTGCTGTCCGGGTTGCGGCTGAACATGGTCGCGGCCACGGCCGCCCACACGATCCGGGACGAGCCGCTGCAACCGCTGCAGGACCCGACCGCGACCGGCCGGCAGCGGATGCGGCTGAGCCAGACGCCGATCCTGGCCGGCTCGGTGGTCATCGAGGTCGACGACGACCCGGGCGGCGACGTGTTCGGCACGGCGGCGGGGTCGGCGTCGCGGTGGACCGAGGTGGCCAGCCTGGCCGGCTACGGCGCGGACGACCGGGTGTTCGTGGTGGACCACGCCACCGGCGAGGTCACCTTCGGCGACGGCGTGACCGGCGCGGCCGTGCCACCCGGGTTCCGCAACGTGCGGGCGCTGCGCTACCGGGTGGGCGGCGGCAGCGCCGGCGCGGTGCGGGCCGGCGCGGTCAACGGCGTGGTGACCGCGCTGCCCCACGTCACCGGCGTCACCAACCCGTTCCCCGCCTCCGGCGGCACCGACGCCGAACCCGACGCCGAGGTGATCCGGCGGGGCGTCGGCGAGTTGCGGGCCCGAGGCCGGGCCGTGGCACCGGCCGACTACGGCCTGCTGGCCACCCGCGCGCCCGGCGCGTCCGTGGCCCGCGCGCACGGCGTGCCCGGCCTGCACCCGGAGTACGCCGGTGTGCCGATCCCCGGCGTGGTCGGCGTGCTGGTGGTGCCGCCGGCCGACGAGACCGGTGCGCCCCCGGTGCCCACCGCCGCGACGCTGCGCGCGGTCGCCGACTTCCTCAGCCGCGAGGCCGCGCCCGCCGGGGTCACGGTGGTGGCCGCGCCCGCGCGCTACCAGCGCGTGGCCGTGGAGGCGTGGGTCGCCCTCGACGCGGACCAGGACCGGGCCGCCGTGCTGGCCGCCGCCGGTGACGCGCTCACCACCTACCTGGACCCGGTGCGCGGCGGCGACAACGGCGCCGGCTGGCCGTTCGGGGGCGCGCTGCGGCACACCGCGCTGGTGCGGCGACTGCTGGCGGTCGACGGCGTGCTGGCCGTGTCCCAGCTCTGCCTCACCGTGGACGGACTGCGGCTGCCGCCCTGCACCGACCGCGCGATCCCGCCGCACGCGCTGGTCTGGCCGGAGCGCCCGCTGCTGATCCCGCTAGGAGACCGACCGTGACCTGCGCCCCGCACCCCGCGACCTTCCGGCTGCTCGACGCCCACGTCGGCTGGGACGAGTCGGCCGTGCACGACCTGGTGGGGTTCGCCGAGGAGGACGGGCTGCGGCTGGCCGCCTGCGGCGGCTGGCCGCAGGGGCCGACCAGGGCCGAACTGCTGCCGTGGTTTCCCGACCCTCGGCTGGCCCCTGGCTGCCGGCCCTGCTCCTGGTACCTGCTGCTGCCCGACGCACCGAGCCTGCTGCGCCGGGACGGGTGCGGGCAGTGGCTGCCGGTGTGGCCGCCGGACTGCCACCCCGACCTGCCGCGCGCACCGCTGTCCGTGGCCGCGCGGGGACACCGGCTCGCCGTGGTGGCCCCCGACCGGGTGCTGGTGTGGCGCCGGCAGGGCGAGCAGCTGGCCGGGGTGATCCCCGGCCGGGGGGCCCGGCTGGCCGCGCTGGCCGGCGGCGACGAGGTGTGGGTGGCGCGCGCCGGCAGCACCCGGCTGTGGCGGTTCAGTTCGGCCGGCCGCCCCCGGGGCGTGCTGCGCACCGGGGTGACCGGCGAGATCATCGGGCTGCGCACCGGACCCGGCGGCGTCTGGCTGCTCACCGACGACGGCGGCCGGCTGCGCGTGCACCGCGGTGGCCCGCGCACCCCGTTCGCACCGGCCACGGTGGACGAACTCGCGGCGGCGGTGCCGCCGAGCGCACTGGTCGAGGCGGACGGGGACGGGTTCTGTCTGCGGGAGAACAGCGCGGACGGCCCGGTCACCACCTGCTACACCTGGCAGGGCGCGCCCCGACCCGAGGCGCCGCCGGCGCCGGTGTGCCACGTGCCGGCCGGCTCCTACCGCACCCGCCTGATCGACAGCGGTGTCTCCCGCTGCCGCTGGCACCGGGTGCGGGTGGACGCCGACGTTCCCCCGGGCACGGCCGTGGCCGTGGACCTGGTGGTGTCCGAGGACGAGCACTACGCGGACAGCGACTGGCAGAGCGCGCCGCCGGGCGTCACTGACTTCCTCGTCGACCAGCCGCCCGGCCGGTTCCTCACGCTGCGCCTGCGGCTGTCCGGTGACGGGACCGCGACGCCGCTCGTCCGCCGGATCCGCCTGGACTTCCCGCGCACCACCAGCGCGGACCTGCTGCCGCCCGCGTTCCGGCAGGACCCGGCGGCCGACGACTTCACCGAGCGGTTCCTGTCGCTGTTCGACGCCACCCTGGCCGAACTCGACCGGGTGATCGAGCGCTACCCCGCGCTGCTGGACCCGGCCGGCGTGCCCGACCGGGTGCTGCCCTGGCTGGCCGGGCTGCTGGGGCTGTCGTTCGAGGCCGGCTGGGACGCACCCACCAGGCGGGCGCTGCTGGCCGCGGCCCCCGCGCTCTACCGCCGCCGAGGCACCCCGTGGGCGCTGCGGGAAGCCGTGCGGATCGTGTTCGGGGCCACGCCCGTGCTCGACGAACTGGCCGCCGACCGCCGCTGGGCGCAGGTGCGCGCGAGCGGCGCGGGCAGCGGGCCGGGGCTGGGCGCGGTGCGGCTGTTCGGCCGGTCGGCGAGCCGGTTCCGGGTCGGCGGTTCGGCCCTGGGCGCGGCCCCGCTGCGCGCGTTCGGCGACCCGGACAGCGACCCGCTCACCGCGCACGCGCACCGGTTCCGGGTGCTGCTGCCCGCCGGCTCGGCCGACGAGGACGCGCTGCGGCGGCTGGTGGGACGCCAGGCGCCGGCGCACACCGTGGGCGCGGTCCGGCTCGGCGGGCGGGGGTTCGTGGTCGGCGCCCAGTCCACGGTCGGCGTGGACACCGCCTTCGTCCCGCCGCGCCCACCCGTGCTGGGCGGTGCCCGGCCGGTGCGGCTGAACCGGGACGCGGTGCTGCGGCCAGGACCCAGGGGAGCGCGCCGCGGGGTGGGCGTCGGAGTGGTCTCCGCCGTCGGCGTGCACACGCGGATGTCGTGAGAGGACAGGGAGATGCCGGAGACAGAGGCGGAAACGACAAGGGGATTCGACGCACCGCCGTTGCGGCGGCTGCGGTACTTCCACGGTCAGATGCTCAGCGCCAGGGACTTCCAGCGCGAGCAGGACTACTTCCGGGAGAAGCTGAAGCTGCGCATGCGCGGCCTGCTCGGCTACGGGGTGGTGTGCGGCCTGCTGGTGGAACCGGTGCGCCCGGCGCACCCGTGCGACGACCCGGGGGACACCGGGGAACCGACGGCGGCCATCGAGCCGGCGTCCGAACCCGGCGCCAGCGAGTCCGAACAGGACGCCCCCGGATCCGAACAGGATCTCACCGGGTCCGAACAGGACGGTGCCGAGTCCGAACAGGACGCCGCGGAGCACGGGCGGCACCGCGCCCGGGTGCGGATCACACCGGGCCTCGGGGTGGACTGCGACGGCAACGAGGTCGTGGTCCGGGACGGCTGCGTGGTCGACCTGTGGCGGGCGCTGCCGCCGCACGAGCGGGACACCGACACCGTGTGGGTGGGCATCCAGTACCGCGAGCGGCCGGTGGAACCCACCCGCGCGGTCTACAACGACGGCTGCGCCGACACCCCCGACTGCGAGTTCGGCTACACCGAGGAGTGCTACGCGGTGCGGGTGACCGGCTGCGAGCCGCCCGAGGACCGGCGCTGCGACACCTGCTGCTCGCGGGGTGAGCACCGGGTGCTGTGGCTGGCCAGGATCGACGACGTGGACTGGCACCAGCCGGTGCGGGCCAGGCAGGTGCACCTGAACGTGCGCCGGCCGTTCGGCCGCCACGTGCCCACCGTGATCACCGGCGTGAACTGGCGGCACGGCCACACCTACAGCGTGGACGAGGCCAAGGCCCTGCTGGGCACGCACGACGAGGACGGCGGGCTGGTGGTGCGCTTCTCCAACGACGTCCGGGTGGACACGCTGCGGCCCGGCGTGGTGGAGATCCAGGTGATCGAGGGCGGTGCCGGGCGCAACGCGTCCACCTGGTACATGGGCGGCGAGTTCACCGAACCGGACGGCGAGGACGAGTACACCCGGGGCTTCCGGTACCGGCAGACCACCCGCGAGGTGCTGCAGGACGGCGACCGGGTGCTGGTCAGCGTGCGCGCCGCGTTCATCCTCGACCGCTGCTGCCGCCCGGTCGACGGCACCAACGTCGGTGGCCGGGTTCCCACCATCGACTGCGAGGACGGCGAGGAGACCGCGGCCGCGCACGGCTGCGGCCGGCCACCGTCCGGGGTGGGGCCGTGGACGTCGGGCACCGGTGCCAGCGGCGACGTCTTCGAGAGCTGGTTCTTCGTGAAGGAGTGCTGACCATGGCACAGGACTGCGGCTGCGGCTGCGGCGGGACAGCGACCAGGACGGCCGCGTTCGTCCGGCCGCGCTTCTTCGCCGGCCAGCTGCTCACCGAGGACGACCTCGGGTTGCTGGTCGCCTACCTGACGGACAAGAACCGGCTGCACAACCGGTCGCTGTCCGGGCCGGGGGTCATCCGCGGCCTTGAGGTCGCCTGCGACCCGTGCGGCGGCGGGAGCGTGCTGGTGCGGCCGGGCCACGCGCTGGACTGCGCCGGCAACGACATCGTGCTGTCCTGCGCGGAGCGGGTCGACGTGGCCGCGCTCGTGCGGGAACTGCGGATCAGCTCACTGGGCGTGGACTGCGGCCACGGCTGCGCCGAGGACGGCCCACGCCACTACGGGTTGTTCGTCCGCTACGAGGAGGTCGCGGCCGAGCCGGTCGCGCCCTACGCCACCGAGGAGCCGTGCCCCTCGCCCGGGTGCGTGCCCTCCCGGGTGCGGGAGAGCTACCGGTTCCTGGTCAGGTGCGGCGAGGTCACCGACCACCGGCACAACCCGGGCAGCCAGCTGCTGGCCAGCATCGGCGACCCGGCCAAGGCCGAGCAGACCCGACTGCGCGACCAGCGCCTCGGCCACTACGTGGACGCCATGTTCACCGCGGCCCTCGCCGCCGACCGGCCGGTGCGCTTCGACGCGGCCGACGCCGCCCGCTACGCGGCCAGCCTGGCCTGGCTGCGCACCAGCGGCGAGGGCGTGCCGGCCGATCCGGTGGCCCGCGAGATGACCGCGCACGTGCGCGCGCTGGCCAGTGCGGTCGCCCGCTACGACAGCTACGACCGGGCCGGCCAGGACCAGCTCGCCAGGGACTACCCGGACCTGGCCGGCGTGTCCGACGCGCGCGGGGTGCTGCGCGCGGCGTGCGCGCGGCTCGCCGCCACCGACCCCGAATCGGTGTGGCCGGACCCGGTGCGCCGGTCGATCGCCCGCGCGGTGGTCACCGAGACCGGGCTGCGGGTCGCGCCGGAGCGGCCCGATCCGGACGCGCCCCTGGAGGTCCGGATGCTGGCGCAGGGCACACCGCTGAGCTACGGGCTGGGGGTCGAGTTCCGCGCCGACCTCAGCCTGGTCCGGGAGTGGCTGCTGGACCGGCTCGACCGGGCCACCAGGCTGGCCGACTGCGCGCTGCGCGCCGAGGTCGCCCGGGTCACCGTGCCGCCGCTGCTGCCGACACCGGCCGAGGACGGCGGCCCGCCGACCACGGTCGCGGAGCTGCGGCAGCTCGCCGAGGCCGCGGCCGCGCTCACCACGGCGCTGCGCCGCTTCCTCACCGACGCGGCCTGCGCGACCCTGACCCCGCCGGCCACCGACTGCGCCGACACCGACGTCCTGCTCGCCCGCCTGGAACTGGCCGACTGCGACGTGGTGCGGGTCTGCGCGGCGACCAGGGAACAGGTGCTGCCGGGCGGATCGGTGTACGGCGAGTGGCTGCCCAAGCTGTACCGGCTGCGGGAGCTGGCCGAGCGGGTGTGCTGCCAGCCGGTGCCCCGGCACGACAAGCCCACCCTGCCCGAGGACGGCCCGGTGCCCCGGCCCTACCCGGAGAACCTGCTCGGCGACTGGCCCCGCACCGGTGACCTCGACCAGATGCTGACGCTGCTGCTCACGCCAGCCCCGGGGGAGACGCCCCCGAAGGCGATCCACGAGCAGGTGTACACCGCGCCCAGCGAGGTCACCGACAGCCTGCACGAACTGGCCGTGCTGCGGGCCCAGGTGGCCGACCTGACCGCCACCGTCACCGGCCTGCGGGCCCAGCTGAGCAGCGCGCAGGAGCAGGTCAGCGAGGTCGCGGGGCAACTGCCGGAGCGGCTCGGGGCGCGCCTGGCCGACCTGGAGAGCACGTCGAGGGAGCCGGACACCGGTTCGGCCACGTCATCGACCCGGCGGCGGTCCGGCCGAGCCGCCAAGCCGACCTCGGGAGAGTCGACATGACCGGCCCGCTGAGACCCGCGTTCCACGAGGGCCAGGTGCTGGCCGCCGCGGACCTGTCGGCCACCGTGGCGCACGCGCGCGGCGTGGCCGCGCGGCACGCCCGCCACCTGCACGAGTGGGGCATCGCCGAGGGACTGGAGCTGGTCACCGTGCCCCGGACCGACCCGCTGACCAACGCCCGCTACGTGGAGGTGCGCGTGTCAGCGGGGCTGGCCGTGGACGGCACCGGCCGCGAGGTGGTCGTCGCCGAGCCGGTCGTGCTGCGGGAGAGCGACTTCGCCTCGGTCAACGGGGCGGACCAGCCGACCGACGAGCCCTACCCGGTGTTCCTCACCGCGCTCGACCGGGACGCGGCCCAGTCGAGCGCGTTCGCCGGGGCGTGCGGCGCCACCGCCGGGTCCACCCGGGTGGAGGAGTCCTACCAGGTCCTGTTCGGCCGCCTCGGGGACGAACGGCTGGTCGCCGACCAGCAGCCACCCGAGGTCGGCGCGGCCCCGGCCGACCCGTCCACCCGCTGGCTCGTGCTGCTCGGGTACGTGCGGTGGACCGAGGGGCACTTCACCGGCGTGGCCAGCACCGCCCGGGAGGTGGGGTTGCGCTACGCCGGGGTGCGCGCGGACACCGTGGCGGCGCGGGCTGGCGCGCTGACCCTGCGCACCAGTCCGACCGTCCAGGAAGGACAGCCGGCGGTGGTGCTGTCCGGTGGTGACCCGCCGAGCCTGGTGTTCGGCCTGTACCAGGGCAGCGGCTCGGTGGCCCCGCTGATGACCGTGGCCGCCAACGGGAACCTGACCATCGCGGGCAGCTTCTCCGGTCGGACCTCCGGGGGCAGCGTGCTCGTCCAGACCGGCACGGCCACCGACGGCATGCTGCTGCCGCTGCCCGCCGGCGTCACCCCGCAGCAGGTCGCCGACGGCCGGGTGGTGCTGCACGTCCAGCTCACCCCGCGACCGCCGCTGACCCACTCGGCCACGGCACTGCACAGCCCGGTGGAGGCCACAGTGGACGGTGAGCGACGGGTGCGCTGCCGGGTGCGCCTGTTCGACCCGGTGGCAGCCCCGGGCAAGGTCGTGGAACAGCCGGGCGCGGTCGACTTCCTCATCCTGGCCGCGGTCGCGGCAACGAACGGCGGGGGCTGACGATGGGGCTTTCCGTGGTGTACGTGGCCGACACCGGGCACGTGGTCGGCGCGCTGGCACTGACCGGCGCCGGCGCGCCCGTCGAAGTGGGGTCGCTGGTGGGCGAGGCGCTGCCGGTGCGGGTCTCGCTCAGCGGCGGCCGGAGCGCGGTGCTCGCGCTGCCGGACCGGCGACTCGCGGTCGCGGCCGTCGACGACGAGCCGGCCGTCTTCGCCGAGCCGCTGGCCTTCGGGGTGGACACCGGCCAGGACGGCAAGCCCAGGCCCGCACTGGCGCAGCTGGCGCCGTGGTCCACCACGCTGGAGATCACGGCCGGCAAGCTCGTGCTCACCCTGCCGGCGTCGGTCACCCGGCTCACCCCGGTGCTCGCGCTGATCAGCGACGGCCAGCAGGCGCACGTGCTGGTCGGGGAGGTGCCGGCCGGTGGCGCCCAGGCGGAACTCCCGGTGGCCCTGGACACCGGCGAGCACGGCGCACTGGTCCTGGTGGCCGGGTACGCGGGCCGGCTGCAGGAGGTGACCGCGCCATGACCACCCCCACCCGGCGGACCAGCGCCGACATCGTGGTGCGGGACTGCACCGTGACGGTGGTCCGCCGCGGTGGGTGGAGCTGGGGCCCCGACCCGACGGCACTGGTCGACCAGGTGCTGGCCGCGCTGCCGGACCTGCTCACCGAGCGGTTCGCCGACCAGGTCACCGAGGACGGGCCGGACGTGGAGATCACCGACCCGGTGCTGGTGACCGCTCGGCTGGACACCCGCCGGTGGTCCGGGAGCGGCGCCCCGCCCGTGGACATCCGCATCGACCCGGCGCCGGCCGGTGGCGTGCCAGCGGCCGCGCCCGCCGTGCCCGACGGCGACGCGGTGTCGTTCGCGGAGTCGTTCCTGCCGCGGCCGGCCTGGTCGCCGCCGCTGGTCACCGACCTGTTCACCGACCTCGCCGAGCGCGGTGAACTGGACGCGGTGCTGGCGCTGCTGCCGGTGGAGTCGCTGCGGGTCTACCTGGCCGCTCTGCTCGACGTGGTCAGCACCGACCCGGCGGCGGCCCGGTCCACAGCGGACTGGTCCACCCCGCTCACCCGGCTGACCGCGGAACTCCGCCGCCGCGCCGAGCCCCGGCACGGGTCCACGGCCACCGCCGACCAGACCCACCACGGCCCGCAGCCGTCCACACCGGACGGTGACACCGCGGCCGTGGTCCGCCTGGCGCGGTCCCTGCTCGCGTCGACAGCCACGACCGCGCCCGCAGCCGACGCCACGACCCACCCCGCGGCCGGCCAGCAGTCCACACCGGACGGCGGTGAAGCCGCACCGACCGGGGCCACCGCCGTGCCCGCCAGCGGCCCCCCGCCCCCGGCACCCGCCGCGCCAGCCCCGGCCGCCGGCCCGCTGCCGGCTCCGGCGGTGGGTGAGACGCGGGTCTGGTCGGTGCTGCCGTTCCTGATCGCCGGTCCGCTGGCGCGGGTCGGCTACCTCGACGCCATCGGCCCGGCCCTGGCCGGTCTCGATCTCGCCGACGCCGCGCCGCTGTTCGCGACGGCGTTGGCGTACAAGGTGCTGGGCCTGACCGAGCGCGGCTGGCGCCGGACCGAGCGCGACAGCACGGCTGCCGCCGCGTTCGCCGGGCTCGACGCACCCGTGCCCGAGGACGCCCTGGTCGGGTTCGCCCGTCAGGTGCGACCCGCACTGCCCGTGCTGGACGGGGTGCTCTCGCTCGCACTGTGCCGGGGGCACGACCCCGCCGACCCGCTGTTGGTCACCGGGGTGGCCGACCAGCTGCTGCTCGTCGACGCGCAGGGCGTGTTCCCGATCGCCTGGTCCGCCGGTGTCCCCGGGCTGCTGCCGCACTGGCGGGCCTGCGGACGGCCGCCGGTGCTGGTCTGCGCGGGCCCGCTGCCGTCGGGCTGCCTGGCCGAACTCGCCGCGGCGGGCGTGCGGTTCGTGACCGACGCCCGGCCGCTGCGCGGCGACCCGGTGACCCGGCTGCCCCTGCCGACTCCACTGTGGACATCCAGTGGCCCTCGGCCCGATCTCCGGCTGGCCGCGTCGCTGCCCGGACACGCCGGGCGCCTGGGTGAGCTGGTCCGCGCCCTGGTTGTCGAGCGCCGGGCGGTGCCGCTCGCGGCCGACGACGACCTGGAGCGCAGCCTCACCGTGGCCGCGGGACTGGGCCTCGGCCTGATCGCCTGGACGCTGTGGCACGACCGGGAGACACCGGATCCGGTGCTGGCCCTGGCCCGGCTGGCCGATCTGGAGGCGACGGTGCGGTTCGAGCGCGCCGCCGTGCGGGTGCGGATGCCCCTCGGTCGCCGCCACGCCGACCTGCTGCGTGCCGGCCTGCTCGCCGACGTGCGCGACGTGGTGTGGCTGGGCGGGCGAAGCCTGACGTTCTCGGGAGGGTGAGGCGCGTTGAGCGACGTCGCCGTGCAGCACCTGCGCATCCGGCTGGCCGCCGTGCACCGGGCGCTGCGCCTCGCGGTCGAGCGCCAGGCGCGGCTCGCCGCCCTGCTCACCCGCCCGGATCTCACGCCCTACTGTGTGACCGACGAACAGGTCGGCGTGCTGCTCGACCAGGTGGACGCCGCGGCCGGCGCCATGACCGAGCCGGCCCCGCAGCCGCCGCCGGAACCCGAGGCCGAACGGGACCTGCGGCGCCGGGCCGCCGCGCACGGCGTAACCCTGCCACTGGACGCGCTCGCCACCAGGTTCGGCCTGACCCGGGTGGAGCAGGACGCGCTGCTGCTGGTCGCCGCACCCGAACTGGACCCGGGCTACGAGCGGATCTACGCCTACATCGTCGACAACCTGAACCGGCGCCTGCCCTCGGTGGAGCTGCTGGTCACGGTGGGCGCGGACACCCCGGCCGCGCGACTGGCCCGGCGCCGCGCCCTCGGCCCGACCGGGCCGCTGCGCCGCTTCGGCCTGCTGCGCGCCTGCGGTGCGGCCCCGGTCGAACTCGCCCAGGAACTCGTCCTCGGTCCGGGGGTGTTCGACTTCCTGCTGGGCTGGGGCGGGGATGTCGGGCTGCTCGGCCACGACCCCGGCGAGGTGCGCCAACCACAGCCGCAGGTGGTTCCGCCCGGCCTGGCCGCCGACCGGCTCGCCCGGCTCGGCCGGGCACTGGGCGCGGGCGAGATCGACCTGCTCGGGCTGTGGGGCTGCCCCGCGGACAGCCAACTCGACGTCGTGCACGCGCTGGCCGCCGCGGCGGGCAGACCCCCGCGCGTGCTGACCGCTGGCGTCGAGGACGACCTGCGGGTGGCCGCCGCCCTGGACGCGGTGCTGTGGGTTCCCACCGACGACCTGCACGACGAGCCGCGCCGGTCGGTGGCCGAGATCCTGTCCGGGCTGCTGGCCCGGTCCCGGGTGCCGGTGTGCCTGACCGGCGTCAAGCCGTGGCGTCCGGCCAGCCTGCTCGCGGCCAGGGCCTACGCCGAACTCACCGTTCCGGTGCCGGGATTCCGGGACCGCCGTGCCATGTGGTCGGCCGCCCTGCCCCAACTGGACGGCACCGCCCTGGCGGACCTCGCCGCCCGGTACCGGATGAGCGGCGGGGAACTGCGCGCGGTCGCCTCGGTCGCCGCCGCTGGCGCGCGCGTGGCCGGCAACGGACGACCGGAGCCCGTCGCCGCCCACGTGGAGCCCGCCATCGCCACGGTGACCCGGCACCGCAACGGCAGCGCCGTCCAGTCGATCCTGCCCCGGCGGGCCATCGAGGACCTGGTGCTGCAGGACGCGCAGCTGCACCAGATCCTGGAGATCGCCTCGGCGTTCCGCGCCTGGCCCCGCATCGCCGAGTCCTGGGGTTTCGCCAGGCGTTCGGCCCACGGCGGGGTGAAGGCGCTGTTCACCGGGGAACCGGGCACCGGCAAGACCATGTCCGCGGAGATCGTCACCGGCATGCTCGGCCTGGAGCTGCTGAAGGTGGACCTCGCCCAGGTGGTCTCCAAGTGGGTGGGGGAGACCGAGAAGAACATGGAGGCCGCGTTCCGGCAGGCCGAGGAGAGCCACGCGGTGCTGCTGTTCGACGAGGCCGACGCCCTGTTCGGCAAGCGCGGCGAGGTGCGGCACGGCACGGACCGGTACGCCAACCTGGAGGTCGGCTACCTGTTGCAGCGCCTGGAGGCCAGCGACGGCCTGGTGATCCTGACCAGCAACCTCAAGGACAACATCGACCCGGCCTTCACCCGCCGCTTCCACTTCGTGGTCCACTTCCCCCGCCCCGGCGCGCCGGAACGGCGCAGGCTGTGGCGGCTGGCGTTTCCCGAGGAAGCCCCGCTCGACGCGGACGTGGACCTGGACGCGTTGTGCCGCCTGGACATGACCGGTGCGGGCATCACCGCGGCCGCCCGCACCGCCGCCCTTGCCGCGGCCGACGCCGGCAGTACAGTGATTGGCATGCGCCACGTCGTTCGTGGCGTGGCCCGCCAGTTCCAGCGGGAAGCCCGGCTGCTGCGCCCGTCCGAACTCGGCCCCCACGCCCACCTGCTCGCCGACGAGCCGACCCCGGGGTGACCCTGATGCTGCCCGCTGAGATGCCCCTGTCGCTCACCCGAGTCCTGGCACCGGCGTCACCGGCCGCCGCCAAGGAGTCCACCACCGCCGCCAGCGTGCACCAGGGCCGCACCGCCCCACTGGCGACCAGCGTCGCCCCAGCGGTGAGCAACGCGGCAGCCGCCCAGGCCCTGCACGCGAAACCAGAAGTGTCCACTGTGGAACGCGCGCTGCTGGCCGGCCAGAGCCAGACCGGCAACGCCGCCGTGGCCACCGCGGCGACCAAGGGGGTGCCGGTCGTGCCGGCGTCGCCGCTGGCATCGCGGCTGCCGTAGGTTCCGGTCCGATGACCCACGGACCCGGCGCGGACAGCGGTTATTCGGCGAGCCCGAGTTCACGTAGACGTTCCAGGATCCGCAGAAGGTCCCGGAAGTGGCGCGATCGTTTCGGGGCGACGGCAACCATCGAATCGAACGGGCTGTGCTCGAATCTGCTGAGGTAGATGTCGGCATCTATGGGCAGAGCACGGTGGTCCAGGTCGGCCAGGCGCTGTCGGTGTAGGAGGAACTGGGTCTCCGGATCACGCCTGACCAGGTCTCCTGGCACGTAGTCCAGACTCACGTCGGTGAATTCAGCCCCGCTGACGTCAAGTGCCCAGTCGATTGACTCGTAGGCGCGGATTATCGACTGCTCGGCCACGGGACTCGGCTTCTCCCTCGGCTTCGGCATTGGAGACACGGCCATGAGCGGGCCGATCCTGCCGCTGATCCTCACCCGGGAGAACACGCATCCGTTCAGGTAGAGCATTCCGCCCTTGATCGCCAGATGTTCCACCGAGACATCCTCAAACCGGGTTCCCACGACCGTGCAGTTGTCCAGGGTGCATCGCGTTGCCCTGATCCGGCGCACCACCAGGCTCGGGTTCGGATCGTCCCACTGAACCAAGCTGGAACCGACAAAGGTGCACTGGTCGAGTTCGATGTCCTCGACAACCTGTCCACCCCCAACGGAACGGAGGTTGTCAAACCGTTGTTTTGTGATCCTTGTCGTCACGCTGACTCTTCTCGGGAGGGGGCGGGAACACGGCTTCGAGCACCTTGTTGTCGATGGTCTTGTACGTGATGAGTTGTGTCGCACGGCTGATGTAGGAGCGTTTCAGGTGGTCGGTCCTGGAGGTGCTACTGGATCCGGTGATGTCCACGGGTATCTTTCTGCTCCCGTCGATGACCAGGAAGTCCGGTATGCTCGCGCCGGGCTGGCTGGATCCGCCGCGCTCGATGTTCTTGTCGGCCGCGACCTGAGCGGCGACATACTTCTCTATGACCATACCAACGAACCGTGCCCGCAAATCAGGGCGGTGGTGTCCGGCCCGGCACATCCCGGGGGACATTCGGCGCCGCAACTCGCCCGCGGGCAATCCGCCGGCTTCAGTCGTGGCGTCCTGCAGTCGTTGCAGGCTCTCCAGCGCCTTCTTGCCGACCATGTTCTGGTCGCCTATCACTATGTTGTACGTTCTTCCCGAGTCCCCTTGGTATCTTCCGATCAGCCGATAGATCGCGCCTTCGATGAGGTCCCTGCCGTTCCAGGTGGGGTAGTTTCCGGTGGTCTCGGCGGTGCGCACCGCGCCCGACGTGCTGTACTTCGTGTAGTCCTTGATCTTCTTGTCTCGGTTGACTTCAGGAACGACGCGTTCCACGACGTCCTCGTAGGGCCCCTCCTTGTCGTGGTGTCGGGCCACGCGAACGATGTCGTCCCGGATCTCCTTCTCCAGCATCTTGGGGTCGCGGAGGGCGGCGGTCGCCACGAGGTCCTTGGCGTCGAAGTCTGTGCCGTACTGGACGATTGCGGCCTTGAGGTCCCGGAACGCCTTGGCGAACCCCGGGTAGTCCAGGAGATTCTTTACCTTCTTTCCCTTCTCCTGTTCGGCCTTCTCGATGATCCGCTCGACCTTCTTGGCGGACTTGATGATCCCGTTCAGCGCCTCGATCTTCTTCTCGCGCTGCGGGTCTTTCTTGTTGTTCCGCAGTTTGCTGACCAGGCGACCGGCCTTGACCGACACCTTCAGCCGCTGGCTCGCGATGTCGACGCCCTCGCCGGGCGTCGCGATGAGCGTGTGCCCCTCGCCGCTCATGGAGAGGGTTGTCTGCTCGGGTGGGATGCGTGTGTCTGCGTGCCTGGGTTGGCTTGGCTTGTCCGGCCTGGGCTTCACATCCTTGGGTTTGCGATGCTTGTCCGCCCTGCGCGGCTTGCCGGGGCGGTCGCGGTCCTTGCGGTGCTTGGACTTCGTGGGCTGCTTGGACTTCTTGGGCTTCTTCTTGTCCAGGGCGCTCTTGAGCTTGGCCCAGAGCTTCTTCACCAGGCCGACGATCTTGTCGACGACCCAGTCGACCGCGCGGTTCACCGGCTTGGACATGGCCTGGACGATCTGTTTGACCTTGGCGGCGATGCCGCCGATGCCCAGCAGTGAGGCCAGGAAGCCGAGCAGCACCGGGATGGAGCGGGCCAGGGCGCGCTCCACCAGGCCGGGCACGCCGCCGCCGGCGCCCTTGGCGATGGCGATGACCGCGTCCAGCACGGCGTTGACGAAGTCGATGATCTGGCGGGCCTGGGTGACGACGAACCGGACGATGTCGATGATCAGCTTGACCGCGCGGACGAACGCCGACGCCGGGTTGAGCAGGGAGATCACCCAGGTGATGCCGGCGACCACGATGGTGGGTGTCACGTACGCGATGACCTTGTCCAGCAGGTCCTTGCGCAGGTCGCCGAGGCGGGTCTTGAGGTCCTCCCACATGCCGGCGACACCGCGCCGGCGCACCTCGGCCACCAGGGGCACGGCGGTCTCCGCGGCGGCGACCGCGCGTTCCGGCACCTTGCGGGTGATCCGGGCGCGGATCGACGGCCAGGTCAGGCCGAGCAGGCCGGCGATCATGGTGAGCACGCCGCGGGTGTCGAACTTCTCCGGCAGTTGCAGCCCGGCCTCACTGGCCCGGCCCAGCAGCCAGGACATGATGCCCTGCTGCAGGTGCCGGCCGATGTTGCGGAGGAACTGGCGCAGGCCGTTGCCCACGGCGGAGACCAGGTTGCGCAGGAAGCCGATCGGGTCGCGCAGGATGCCGAGGACCGCCTGGGCGGCCTTGGCCAGCACCGCGAGCAGCAGCCGTTTGAGTTCCAGGATGGTGTCGATCACGCCCTTGACCGCGTCGACGGCCTTGGCCACCAGGCCCTTGTTCTTCTCCTTCTCGGCGGCGATCTCGTCGTCGACGGCCTTGAGCGTCTCGGTGTACTTGGTGGCCAGGGTGTCGACGAGTTCCGTTCCCTTGTCGTCAACGGCCTGCGCGAGTTGGTCGAACCTGTCGGTGAACTCGGCCGCCGCCTGCTGGCCGATCGACTGGAGGTGGGCGGGCAGCGCCCTGACCTCGGCCCGCAGTTCGGTCCGGCCTTGCGCGATGCGCCGCTTCGCCGCGTTCAGGTCATCGGCGATGGTGGTGGCGACATCGGAGATGACGCGCCGCATGCGGGTGATGTAGTTGTTGCGCGCCTCGTCGAAGATCTTGTCGGCTTCCGCGGGCAAGCCCGCGAACAGATCCCTGACCCAGCGCAGCTTGCCGGTCGCGCCGGAGTACCGCCGGTCCTTGTACTCCGCCATCTTCTGCTTGTGCTCGGCGGTGAACGCGTCCCGTGCCTGCTTCTCGTCCCTGGTGAACTGGTCGTCGACCTTCTTGTCCAGGCCGTTGAGGATGGCCTCGACGTCCGCCTTCATCCTGTCGAAGACGCCCTGCAGTTTCGCCGTGACCTCGGCGCGCTTGTCCTCGTCACGGTTCTTGGCCCCGGTCTTGCCCGCGCCGACCTGTTGGCCGGTGCGCACCCGGCGGGCGCCCATCGCGCCCATGGCGGCCGTGCCGAGGCGCCTTGCCTCCGCTGTGGACGCCCGCAGTTGCCGTGCCTCGTGCTTGCGCAGCTGACCGGGGGCTGTGGCGGAGTGCTGTTCGACCGTCTTCTTCTCGTTCAGCGCCGTGGTGAAGCTGGGTTCGTTGGCCCGGCGCAGCTGGGTTTCGGTGACGTCGGCGGTGGCCATGCGCCGCTCGATGTCGGCGGGTCCGGCGGACATGTCCGTGGCCGATGGCGGCAGTTGGTCCGGCACCGCGTTGCCCGGACTGGGGGTGCCCGGGGTGGCGGGCGGCCGGTCCGGGCTCATCGGGACGACCTTCTTGGGCACCGCCGCTGACGTGTCCGGCGGTGCCGCGGTCGTGGTGGCGATCTGCTCGGCGGAGGTCGCCTTGCCCTCGCCGACCTTGCCCTGCACCTCGCCGCGGATCTCGTCGGCCTTGCCGGAGTCGGCGAACTTGTCCGCCTCGTCGAGGTTCTTCGGCGCCTTGTCCGTGATGGCCTTCTCGACCGCCCTGATGAACGCGTCCTTGTCGAACTCCTTGGGCTGGGCGTCGTTCATCTTCTCGGCGTTGGCGGTCTTGCCCTGCGCCTCCTGGTCGTCCTTGGGCGGCACGGCCGCGTCCTGGGCCGCTGCCGCTTCGGTGCGCGGGGCCGGGTGTGAGTCCGCCACGGTCCGCTGCTTGCGCTGGACGTCCTTCTTCAACCTGGCGAACTTGGGGTCACCGGCCGGGCCGGGCCGCCGCTTCGGACCAGGCGCGGCGCCGGTGTCCGGGGTCGGGGCCGCCGCGGGAGCCGGTTCGGGCGCGGCCGGCTGGGCGGCGGTGGGTGCTGGTTCGGCCCGGCGGGCCGCGGCGACCGCACCGTTGCCGACGATGTCCTGCCCGGCGAACGGGGACTTGCCCGCCGGCAGAGGTGGCACGGCCGGGCTGTGTCGGTTGGTCAGCGCGGCCGTCACCGCCGCGTTGGACGCGGACACCAGCGGCGGACGGGCGGGTTCCCGGGCGGACGGCCGGTCCTTGGTCGCCACCAGTGCCGGGGCCACCGCTGAAGCGGGGGACGTCACCGACGGCCGCAGCGCACGGGCTTTCGGCGGCGGTGGCATCGAAGACAACCCTCCTGCGGCGGGGCGATGCCGGCGGGAACCCGGGGCGATGCCGACACCTGCCCGAAGGGTGGCAGCACCGGCGTGGCCGGGCCGTCACCGCGCTGTCGCTGAGGCGTTGCCGCGGCGCGCCCGTCTACCACAGTGGGTGGATGCGGCGGTTGCGACGGCGCTCCTGGTGTCGAACCGGGTCAGCAGGGCGAGGCGTGACAGGGCCGGCTGCACGGCGCTAGATTCCACAACCGTGGTCGTGCGATCCGGTGGGAGCGGCGCGGACGTGATCCGCGAGTTCGTGCGGATCGCGCACGGCGTCGTCTGGTGCACACTGGCCACAGTGGACGATCGTGGGCGCCCTCGCTCCCGGGTGGTGCACCCGTACTGGGAGCGCACCGACCACGGGGTGACCGGCTGGCTGTTCACCAGGCCGGCCTCGCTCAAGGTCGCGCACCTGGCGCGCCACCCGCACGCGTCGTGCTCGTACTGGAGCCCCAGCCAGGAGACCGCGGTGGCGGAGTGCGACGCCGAGATCGACGACACCGAGCCGGTCCGCCGGCGGGTGTGGGCCCTGTTCGCCACCGCGGCCGAGCCGCTCGGCTACGACCCGCGCATCCTCGGTGCCGACGACCACCGGGACCCGTCGATCACCGTGCTCAGGTTGACCCCGTGGCGGCTGCGCACACCGGGCGGGGTGTGGCGACGCGCCGCCAGCCACCCCGCCTAGAGGTAATGCCGCTGGTGCCGCTTGTGCGCGGCGTAGGTCTCGTGGGCCTTGCGCGTGGAGTCCAGTTCGGACACCTGGCCGACCGGCACGTCCCACCACGCCGATCCGGGCGGGTTGGGGCCGAGCGGGTCGGTTTCCACGTGGACGACGGTGGTCGTGGTGTTCGCCTTGGCCTGGGTGATGGCGGCCCTGAACTCCGCCACGGTGGTGGCGCGCAGCACGGTGGCACCGAGGCTCTCGGCGTTGGCGGCCAGGTCGACCGGGAGGATGTTGCCGTCGAGCAGCCCGGAGTCCCGGTCGCGGTAGCGGTACTGGGTGCCGAACCGCTGCGAGCCCAGGGCGTCCGACAACGAGCCGATCGAGGCGAAACCGTGGTTCTGCACGAGCACCACGACCACCTTCAGGCCCTCGGCGACCATGGTGACGATCTCCTGCGCCATCATCAGGTACGAGCCGTCGCCGACCAGCACGAACACCTCGCGGTCGGGTGCGGCCAGCTTCACGCCGACTCCGGCGGCCACCTCGTAGCCCATGCACGAGTACGCGTACTCGACGTGGTAGGCCTTGGGGTCCCTGGCCCGCCAGAGCATCTGCAGGTCGCCCGGCATCGACCCGGCGGCGTTGATCACCACGTCCCGGTCGTCGACCAGTTCGTTGAGCGCGCCGAGGATCTCGGTCTGCGCCGGCAGCGGGCCGTGGCCGAGGTGGAAGCAGGCGTCCGCGGTGCGGTTCCACTCCTCGGCCAGCGCCCGCACCCGCGCCCGGTAGGCCTCGTCCACCTGCCAGCCCGCCAGTGCCCCGTGCAGGGCCTGGATGCCGAGTTTGGCGTCCGCGAGCAGCATCTCCGCGGCGTGCTTGGCCGCGTCGAGCCGGGCCACGTTGAGGTTGACGAACCTGACCTCGGGGTTGCGGAAGAGCGTGTGGCTGGCGGTGGTGAAGTCGGAGTAGCGGGTGCCGATGCCCAGCACCACGTCCGCCTCGGCGGCCAGGGCGTTGGCCGCCGACGTGCCGGTCGAGCCGAGGCCACCCACCGCGCACGGGTGGTCCCACGGCACCGCGCCCTTGCCGGCGTGGGTGTCCGCCACCGGGATGCCGGTGGCCTCGGCGAAGGCCCGCAGTTCGGCCTCGGCCTCGGCGTAGACCACGCCACCGCCGGCCACGATCAGCGGCGTGCGCGCGGCGCGCAGCAGCGCCACGGCGCGCGCCAGCGCCGGCGCCTCCGGCACCGGCCGACCCACCCGCCACACCCGGCGGCGGAAGAACTCCTCGGGCCAGTCGAACGCCTCGGCCTGCACGTCCTGCGGCAGCGCCAGGGTGACCGCGCCGGTCTCCACCGGGTCGGTCAGCACGCGCATCGCGGCCAGCGCGGCCGGGATCAGCTGTTCCGGCCGGCTGATCCGGTCGAAGTACTTGGACACCGGCCGGAACGCGTCGTTGACGGACACGTCGCCGCCGCGCGGGTCCTCCAACTGCTGCAGCACCGGGTCGGGGGAGCGGGTGGCGAACATGTCGCTGGGCAGCAGCAGCACCGGGAGCCGGTTGGTGGTGGCCAGGGCGGCACCGGTGATCATGTTCGTCGAGCCGGGACCGGTCGAGGCGGTGCACGCGAAGGCCTGGAGCCGGTTGCGCATCTTGGCGAACGCGCTCGCCGCGTGCACCTGGCCCTGCTCGTTGCGGGCCAGGTAGTACGGCAGGTCGGCCTCGCCGGTGCGGGCGGCCTGCAGCAGCGCCTGGCCGAGCCCGGCGACGTTGCCGTGCCCGAAGATGCCCCACACGCCGGGGATCAGCCGCTGTTCGACACCGTCGCGCTCGGAGTGCTGGTTGGCGAGGAACCGGACCAGGGCCTGGGCCGTGGTGAGTCTCACTGCTTCCTCCCGAAGGGCAGACGTGGGTCGACGTCCTGCGACTCCCAGGTCTGGCGCACCCAGCCGTGTGCTGGGTCGTCGCAGATCAGCCAGGCCCGGTCCGGCCCGGGGCCGGCCATCACGTTGAGGTAGTACAGGTCGTAGCCGGGGGCGGCCATGGACGGGCCGTGCCAGCCGTGCGGGATCAGCACGACGTCGCCGTCGCGGACCTCGGCGAGCACGTCCACGGGCCGCTGCTCGGTCCCGTACACCCGCTGGTAGCCCATGCCGCCGTTGGCGACCTCGAAGTAGTAGATCTCCTCCAGCTCGCTCTCGCCCTCGCGCGCCTCGTCGTGCTTGTGCGGGGGATAGGACGACCAGTTGCCGCCCGGCGTCAGCACCTCGCACACCAGCAGCTGGTCGGCGTCGAAGGTGTGCGGCAGGCAGTAGTTGTGCACCTGGCGGCTGCAGTTGCCGGCGCCGCGCAGTTCCACCGGCACGCGCTCCGCCGGCCCGTAGCGCGCGGGCAGCCGCCGGTCGGTCCGGGCCGAGGGCAGGGCGAACCGGCCGGTGCCGGTGATCACGGCCGTTGAGTCCCTCGGCAGGTAGGCGAAGTCCGTGACGCCGTCGAACACGCCGGCGCGTCCGGTGAGGTCGAAGGCCGCACCGTCCACGGTGACCACGCAGCTGCCGGACAGCGGCAGCACCAGCGCCTCGGAGTCCGCTGTGGACACTTCCTGGCTGCCGTCCAGGTGCAGCACGCGCAGGCCGGAGCAGCCCCAGCCGGCCGAGTCCGGCGTGATGACGACCTCGAACGGTCCTTCGGCGGTGCTGCCCGCCGGTCGGTAGTTCGTCACAGCAACCCCACCGCCGTGTCCACTGCCTTGGCGACGTCCCCGTCGTGCGGGTACAGCAACGACCGCCCCACCACCAGGCCCTGCACGGTCGGCAGCGCCAGCGCCTTCTGCCACGCGGCGAACGCGGCGTCGGCGTCGCGGACCTCACCGCCGAGCAGCACCGCGGGCAGGGTGGACGCGGCGAGCACGCGCTCCATGTCCTCGACCACGGGCAGCTTCAGCCAGGTGTAGGCGGAGGTGCGGCCCAGCCCGGAGGCGATGGTGATGGACCTGATCACCGCCTCCGGCGACAGGTCGTTGACGATCTTCCCGTCGACCCAGTTCGACAGGAACGGTTCGACCATGGCGATCAGCCTGCGCTCGGCCAGCTCGTTGACCGCGTTCGCGGAGTTCTCCAGCACGCTGGGCGTCGCCGGGTCGCCGAGCGCGATGCGGGTGAGCATCTTGCCGCCGTCGAACCCCATCCGCGCGATCGACTCGGCGTCATAGCCGGCGAACCGGTCGTCGATCTCGAAGCTCGACCCGGCCAGCCCGGTGCGGTTCATCGACCCGAACACCGTCTTCCCGTCGAGCGCGCCGAGCAGGAGCAGGTCGTCCAGGATGTCCGCGGTCGCCAGCACGCCGGTGACGCCGGGGCGCTCCAGCGCCAGGCAGAGCCGGTCGAGCAGCTCACCCCGGTCGGCCATGGCCAGCGGGTCGGCGCCGACCTTGTTCGCGCCGCGCGCGGGGTGGTCGGCGGCGATGATCATCGTCCTGCCGTGCGGACCGAACAGCGAACGCGGTCTGACCCGTCTGGCGGCGGCCTCCGCGATCGCCTCCGGATTGCCCACCCGCCGCGCCACGATCTCGCGCACCTTGTCAGTCACCCGCACCCAGCCTCCTCAACACCTGTTCCTCGGTCGGCATGGCATCGGAGCAGGCGAGTTCTCCGGCCACGTGCGCGCCGGCCGCGTTGGCGAAGCGCATGGTCCGCTCGGTGTCCCAGCCGGACAGCAGGCCGTGGCACAGCGCGCCGCCGAACGCGTCGCCCGCGCCCAGGCCGTTGACCACCGCCACCGGCACCGGCGGCACCTCGACCTCGCCGGAGTCGTCCACCGCGAGCACGCCCTTGGGGCCCTGTTTGACGACGGCGAGGGAGATCCCCCTGTCGCGCAGGGCTTTCGCCGCCTCCCGCGGTTCGCGGGTGGCGACCGCGGTGTCGCACTCGTCGAGGTTCCCCACGGCGACGGTGACGTGGTCCAGCGCCCTGCTCACCCAGTCGCGCGCCTGTTCGCGGGACTTCCAGAACATCGGCCGGTAGTCCAGGTCGAGCACGGTGATGCCGCGGCGCCCCCGGGCCGCCAGCGCCGCCAGCGTGGTTGACCGGCTGGGCTCCTCGGACAGACCGGTGCCGGTGACCCAGAAGATCCGCGCGTCGCGGATCGCGTCGAGGTCCAGGTCGGCCGGGTGCAGGTCCAGGTCGGGTGCCTGGGGGAAGCGGTAGAAGTACAGCGGGAAGTCGTCGGGCGGGAAGATCTCGCAGAACGTCACCGGCGTCGGCAGGTGGGCGCTGGTGCCCACGAACCGGTCGTCGACCCCGTACTCGCGCAGCGCCCGGTGGATGAACCGGCCGAACGGGTCGGCACCGGTCTTGGTGATCACGGCGGAGCGCCGTCCGTAGCGCGCCGCCGCCACCGCCACGTTGGTGGCCGTGCCGCCCAGGTACTTGCCGAACGAGGAGACGTCCTCCAGCCCCACGCCTGTCTGCAGCGGATAGATGTCCACGCCGATGCGGCCCATGGTGACGAGGTCGAACCGTGCCGTCATCCCTGTCCTCCTCGACAAGAGAGCGAGCCTGAGTTGTGGTGACCCCCGCACGCCTCGACCCTGTCAATCCCGGCCGACTTGGTCAAGACATATGGACATAAGGTCATCAGGGCGAGTGACGCCGATCGGGGTAGGCTTTTTCCGGTGAACCCGAGCCCGTCCTCTGCCGGCCGTCCGGAACGGAACGCCCCGACCTGGGACCTGGCCAGCGAGATCGTGGTGGATCCGGCCAGTCCCGAGCCGCTGTACTTCCAGGTCGCCAGGCAGCTGCGGGCCGCGATCGAGGACGGCCGGCTGCCGGCGGGCGCGCGGCTGGACAACGAGGTGGACATGGCGGCCCGCCTGCGGCTGTCCCGGCCCACCATCCGCCAGGCGATCCAGTCCCTGGTCAACCAGGGGCTGCTGGTGCGCAAGCGCGGGGTGGGCACCCAGGTCGTCCGCACCAAGGTCACCCGGCCGTTGCGGCTGAGCAGCCTGTTCGACGACCTCGTCGGCCTCGGCAAGCAGCCGGAGTCGGTCGTGCTGCGCAACCGGGTGGAACCCGCCACCACCGAGGTCGGTGAACTGCTCGAAGCGCCCGGCCTGGCGCGGGTCCGGCGGATCACCCGGGTGCGCCTGGTTGACGGCGAACCGCTCGCCCTGATGAACAACTACCTGCCCGACGGCATCGTCGACCCGGCCGACGACGAACTGCGCGACAGGGGCCTCTACCAGCTGCTGCGGTCCGCCGGCGTGCGCCTGCACGCCTGCCAGCAGCACATCGGCGCCCGGCTGGCCACCGAGGAGGACGCCGACGTGCTGCGGGAGGAGCCGGGGGCGGCCCTGCTCACCATGCAGCGCACCACCTACGACGACACGGGCCGGGTCGTCGAGTACGGCTGGCACGTCTACCGGGCCTCGCGTTACTCGTTCAACCTGTCGCTGACCAACGGCCCGCAGTAGCCGCCGCCCGCTTCTCCCATTGTGGTGAGCGCGCGACAAGCAAATGCCGGCAGGCGGAAGATTTCCCGAAAATCGGGAATTCGTCGGACATCTCTCGGTGTGCTGCTGTTGGCGAGTTGAAAACTGCTCGGGCGATCGCGGTAATCCGTCGCGGTGGCGCCACGCCTCCGGCGGCTTGTCCACCGGCGTCCCCGCTGATTGGCCGGTGCGCCGATTCTGTTCTCCAGGGCCTCCACTCGGGACTTTCGGGCCGTTTGCCCGACCGGTTCCTGCGCTGCTGCCGACGGGGTTTTCCGGCCTGGTCGCGGTGGATTCGACCGGGTTTTCCCCTGGTGTGCGGCGGGATGACCGGACGGGTGCGGGGACGGAAACGCCGAGCGCGTTATCCGCTGCCGCCCTGAATACCGGTCGTGCTGTCCGCCGTCAATCGAGCGAACGCACCAAATGCCCGGTGGTCGCATCGCCAATTTGAATCTTTTCTCCGCGGTTGGCGGACGGAAAACTGTCGGTGTTGACGGACCGGCTGGCCTGCGCTGCCGTGCCAGCGGTTTGTTCCTGGCCGGCCCGGCGGCGAGCCGGGCGCGGCGACGCCGAACCGGGAAGAGGTGGCAGATGCCGGAATGGGACGCTGAGGTGGCGGTGGTCGGACTCGGCGCGTGGGGGGCGTCCGCGCTGTGGCGCCTGGCCAGCCGCGGCGTTGACGTGCTCGGGATCGAGCGCTACCAGCCGGGCCACGCCCTGGGGGCGTCCCACGGGGGCAGTCGCATGTTCCGGCTGACCTGCCTGGAGCACCCCGGTCTGGTGCCGCTGGCCCGGCGGTCGCTTGAGCTGTGGCGGGAACTGGAGTCGGACGCCGGCGAGACACTGCTGCACCAGGTCGGCGGGCTGTTGATCGGGCCGCCGGACGGGTCGGTCGCTGGCGGCACGCTGCGGGCCGCGGCCGAGCACGGCATCGAGGTGGAACGGCTCGGCTCCGCCGAGCTGCGCGAGCGGTTCCCCCAGCACGCCAACGTCCCCGACGGGCACATCGGGGTGTGGGAGCCCTCCGCGGGCATCCTGCGGCCGGAAGGGGCGGTGCGGGCCGCCGTCCGGGTCGCCGAGGCCGCGGGGGCGCGGGTCTACCGGGACACCGCGGTGAGCGCGCTGGAACTGGTGCCCGGCGGGGCCGTGGTGCGCACCTCGGCCCGGACCCTGCGGGTCCGCCAGGTGGTGGTGACGGTGGGCGCGTGGCTGTCCTCGCTGGTGCCGGGCCTGCCGATCGAGGTGCTGCGGATGCCGATCACCTGGTACCGCCCGGTCGGGGACCGGGCGCCGTTCGCGTTGGAGCGCTTCCCGGTGTTCATGCGGGAACGGGACAACGGGCTGATCGTGTGGGGCAGCGGCTGGGAGGGGCGGTACGACGTCAAGCTCGGCCTGGAGAACGCCGACGAGCACCGGCGGCCGTTGGACCCGGAGACCGACGACCGCTCGGTGGGCCCGGACGACTGGTCGAAGCTGAGCGCGGAGCTGGCCACCGCGATCCCCGGGCTGGAGCCGCTGCCGGCCAAGGTGGGGGTGTGCATGCTGGCGGAAACCCCGGACGGGCAGTTCGTGCTGGGCCGCCCCGGTGGCGACGCGCGGTTGCTGATCGCCGGCGGGTGCAACGCGCACGGGTTCAAGCACGCCTCGGGCATCGGGGAGGCGCTGGCCAGGTGGGTGACCGGTGAACCCGACTTCTGCGACCTCTCGTTCACCAACCCCGACAGGTTCTGATCCGCGGCGCGGCACCCCGGCGTATCTGTCCACACAGGACTTTTTGGAGAGGAGACTTCCATGAGCGCCAACAACGGCCAAGCCCTGCAGGAGAACTTCCGGAACGTCATGGCCAGGGTCTGCACGCCCGTCTCGGTGGTCACCGCGATCGTGGCGGACAAGCCGTACGGCACCACGGTCAGCGCGTTCGCGTCGCTGTCGCTCGACCCGCCGATGGTGTTGGTGTCGCTGGACCGGCGCTCCGAGTTGTTGGTGGCGATCCGCAAGACCCTTCGCTTCGGGGTCAACGTGCTGGGCAGTGCGCAGTCCCGGCTGGCCCGCAACTTCGCCCGCAAGGGCGGTCCCAGGAAGTTCGACGACGTGCCGTGGGCGCTCGACCTCGACGTGCCCCGGCTCCCCGGCATGGGCGGGTTTCTCGCCTGCCGGCTCGCGCGGCTCATCGAGGCCGGTGACCACCTCATCGTGCTGGGTGACGTGCTGGCCGCCGAGTCCGCGGCGGGCCTGCCGCTGACCTACCACGCCCGCGCGTTCGGCACCCACGTCGCGCTCGCCGAGGCGAACGCGTAACCACCGCCGATCCCTCCTCTCCCGCCGGGACCGTCCGCCCAGCCGTGCCGGCGCCGGGAGTGGCACCGACTGCGGCGGGGCGCTGGCGGCCCGGCCACCTGGCGGGAAGGGTGGCCGGGCCAGCTCGGATCAGGCGTCCCGCGCCGGTGCGGGCCACCACGGCACGGCTTCCGGGCTCAGCCGGTGCCGCGCGGGCTGCTGGGCGCGCCTGATTCGTCTGGTTGGGGTTCGTCTGGTTCGGGCCGGGGCTCGGTCAGTGCCTGCCGCAGCCGGGACACCGCGGCCTCGGAGATCCCGGCCTGCCTTGCCCATCCGGCGAAGCCGCCGTACCGCTGCTCCACCGCGTCCAGGAACGTCACGATCGCGGACTCGGTGCAGTGGAACAGCTCGTCGGGTAATCGGTAGGAGCGGAACCGCTCGATGATCGGCGGCATGTTCGGGCCCGACCGGAGGTAGTCGCTGATGATCGCCTCGCGGGTGGCACCGACCAGGCCGAGGACGAGCGCCGCCACGATCCCGGTGCGGTCCTTGCCGGACGCGCAGTGGACCACGGTCGGCCTGGGCAGCAGCCGGGCCAGCAGTTCGACGGCCTTCGGGAGGTTGCTGTCGTCGTCGAGGTGGTGGAGGTAGATGTCCGCCAGCCGCGGCCGGCTCGCGCTCTGCGAGTTCTGCACGCTCTGCAGCGGGATGTTCACGTAGCAGGTGTCGCCGTGCACCGGACCGCCCTCGGTGGCCGCCTCACTGGCGGTGCGCAGGTCGAGGATGCAGCGCACGCCCAGCTCCTCGAACAGCAGCTGCTCGTCGTGCGCGGTCAGGGCCTGGAGCGTGTCGCTGCGGAACAGCCTGCCTCGACGCAGGCGGGTCCCGTCAACGGTGGGCAGGCCACCGAGGTCGCGGAAGTTGAAGGCCCCGGTGAGCAGCGAGTCGGACGAACCGGTGACGGATCGCGCTGTCATGCCTCACCGCCCGACCGGCTCGGCCTGGACCAGCGGCTCGTCACTGCTGACGACGCCCGCCGACCCGTCCACGGTGATCACCTGTCCGGTGCGGATGAGCCGCGTGGCGTTGCTGACCCCGACGACCGCGGGAATCCCGTACTCGCGGGCGATGGTCGTGCCGTGCGAGATCATCCCGCCGGTCTCGGTGACCAGCGCCGCCGCGGTCAGGAACAGCGGCGTCCAGCCGGGGTCCGTGGTCGAGGCGACCAGGATCTCGCCCGGTTCCACGTGCGCGTCGTTGGGGTCGAACACCACCCGCGCCACGCCGGTCACCCGGCCCGCCGCCGCCGCCAGACCGGTCAGGCTGGAGCCGGACGCCGACCCCGCCGCGTTGACCTCCGGCGCGGTTCCGTCGGACAACAGGATCGAGGGAACGCGGGGCCGTCGCCGTTCCCGGTCGTAGACCGCCTGTCGCTCGGCCACCACCGCGCGGAAGTCCTGGCCGTCCAAGGCCGCGTCCACCTCGGTGAGGTCGAGGAACATGACGTCCTCGGCCCGGGACAGCACGTTCGCCGCCGCGAGGTCCGCGCCAACGGCCAGCAGCTGCGTGCGCAGTGCCTGGAAGCCGCGCATCAGGCAGAGCTTGGGGAACTCGCGCAGGCCGCGCAGCGCCCTGGACCGGCGCAGCAGGAACCGGGCCAGCCACCGCCTCGGCAGGCGGGACAGTGGGATCCGGCGGACGAGTTCGTCGATCTTCGCCTCCGCCGCGGCCGCGGCCGAGGCGAACCGCTGCTCCGCGTCCTGCTCCTGTCCGCTGGCCCGCAGGAAGTTGGCCAGCATCACGAAGATCGGTTCGGGGTCGTCCGACCAGCGGGGCACCCCGAAGTCGATCTCGGCGGTCGCGCGGCACCCGTAGGACGCCAGGAAGCTGGCCACACCGCTCTGCACCACCGCCGGCAGCGCGCCGGCCAGCTGCTTGGCGGCCAGCTCGTCCGGGGCCGTCTCCACCAGCAGGCGGCAGGCCTCGGCATCCTCGCGCACGCGCCTGGCCAGCCGCCACAGCTGCAGGTCCATCTCGGTGGTGGGGTTGTGCGGCACCCCGCCGAAGACGGTGGTGATCTCGGTCGCGGTGGCGTAGCCGCGGAGCAGGTTGGTGGCGTACTGCTGCGCCAGCCCGCCGGCGGTGTTGGCGTCGCGGGGGAGGTTCGCCTCGATCTGGCACACGTCGCGGCACACCGACTTCACGAACTCCAGCCGCTGCCTGGCCGTGGCCTTCGCCGGGCCGGTGAACCGGCTCAGCTGCCGCTCCGCCCCGCGGAACACCCGCTCACGCGACACGTTCGGCCACAGCAGGGCGGGAACCAGCCGCTCCCAGCGGCGCTTGCGCTTGGCCGGCGGCGCGTCCTGCGCCGATCCCGACGGCACCGACGGGAACCTCGGGTCCTCCCCGAGCTGGGTGACGATCTGCCCGGTTGGCGCGGCCAGACTGTCCACAAAGGCCGCCATCTTCGGGCGCTTGGCCGGACTGCGCACCCCGTCGGTGATGTCCCAGTAGAGCCACCCGTCGACGTCGATGATCTCCGAGGAGAAGCCGAGCGTGCCCATGTAGTGCTGCATGCCCCGCTGGCGCTGCCGCACCATGTACGCGCCCATCGGGGTGAACGGCTGGCTGATGCCCTGGTAGACGTTGACCGACCAGTACGCGTGCAGGCTCTGGTCACCCGGCTGCGGCACGGGGAACAGGGTGGTGATCGGACGGGACTGGGTGATCCAGAGTTCGCCGTCGCGGTCGATGGCCCACTCGACGTCCTGGGGCGCGCCGAAGTGCTTCTCCAGCGACTGGCCCAGGGCGCGCAGCTCGGCCAGCTGGGCGGCGGACAGGCAACCGTCGTCGGGCCCCTCGACGACCTGGCCGTCCGCCGCCAGCCGGTAGTGGTCCGGCGTGACCGTGCCGGACACGACTGCCTCGCCAAGCCCCGGTGTGGCCTCGACGAGCACCTCGGTGCGGTTGCCGGTCACCGGGTTGGCGGTGTAGAGCACCCCGGCGCACTGGGCGTCGACCATGCGCTGCACGATCACGGCAATGACGGGCAGCTCACCCCCGGTGTGGTGGGCGGCGCCGTACTGGGTCGCCCGCTCCGACCACAGCGAGGCCCAGCACTTGCGCAGGTTGGCGATCACCTCGTCGGCGCCGCGCACGTTGAGGTACGTGTCGTACTGGCCGGCGAAGCTGGCGTCGGGCAGGTCCTCCGCGGTGGAGGAGGAGCGCACCGCGACATCGGCCGGGTTGCGGCCGGACAGCTCCTGGTAGGCCAGCAGGACGGCGTCTTCGAGCGGTGCCGGGATCGGCGCGCGGAGCACGTGGTCCCGGAAGCGCTCGGCCACCTCCACCAGCCGGCCGGAGTCCGCCGCGGTGAGCGCGTCGAGTCCGGCCTGCGCGTCGTGCGCCAGGATTTCCCGGTAGGCCGATGTTGTGACGCAGAAACCGTCGGGCACGTGAAAGCCGGCCGAGAGCATTTCACCGAGGTTTGCCGCCTTGCCGCCCACCAGGCCTGCCATTGTGGAATTGACGGCGGCAAGGTCGAGCACCGCCGGCTCCCCGTGCGTCATCCCTTCGGTTGGCACGCTTTTACCTCCATCGACTTTGGGTAGCCTAAGCTTGCCTGCTCAACCTAGGTTGAGGTCAAATGTCCAGGTGGATTACGTGTCGATCCGAGAGGTCGCCGACCGCTTTGGCCTGCCGATCTCAACGCTGCACTACTGGGAGCGCCGCAACCTGATCCGCCCGCACCGGCGATCCGGCAGGCGCTACTACAGCCGCAACCAGGTCTACCGGATAGCCCTGATCCAGCTCTGGCGGGACACCGGGCAGCTGAGCCTCGACGAGATCGCCACAGTGCTCGCCGGCCGCACCGCCACACACGACTGGCGGGACACCGTGGCCGCGCGGGTGGAGGCGATCGGGGCCCAGATCACCAGGCTGACCACGGCCCGGACCTACCTGAGCCACCTGCTGGAGTGCCCGCAGGACAACGCGCTGGAGCAGTGCCCGCAGTTCCGGGCCACCGTGGCGGAAAAGGCTGACGTGGACGGACGGCGGGCGCCGAGCGGAAGAGCTTGACCTCAAGCCGGGTTGAGTTGTCAAGCTCGGGCCATGACCGCGCAGGGCCTGATCGACACCACCGAGATGTACCTCAAGTCCGCGTACGAGCTGGAAGAGGACGGTGTGGTGGCCATGCGCGCGCGCATCGCGGACCGGCTCGGCCAGAGCGCGCCGACCGTGAGCCAGACGGTGGCCCGGCTGCAGCGGGGCGGGCTGCTCCAGGTGCGGGAGGACCGGCGCCTGGAACTGTCCGTCCGCGGCCGGCAGCGGGCCGTGCGGGTGATGCGCAAGCACCGCCTCGCCGAGGTGCTGCTGTACACCGTCATCGGGCTGGACTGGCCGCAGCTGCACGTCGAGGCCTGCCGGTGGGAACACGTGATGTCCGACCAGGTCGAGCCGCACATCCTGCGGCTGTGCGGGTATCCGAGGTACTGCCCGTACGGCAACCCCATCCCCGGGCTGGCCGAGCTGGGCGTGACCGGGCCGGGGCCACGCGCGCCACGGCACATGCACACCGTGGCGGCGGCGGCCACCTCCGGCTGGGCGGCCGGTGTGGTGCACCGGATCAGCGAGCGGATCCAGGACGACGTCGCGTTCCTCAGCCGGGTGCACGCCGCCGGCATGCTGCCCGGCTCCCGCGTCACGCTCACGGCCCGGTCGGGCACGTGGTTCGAGCTGAGCAACGACATCGACACGCTCGTCCTGGACCGCCGCCAGGCGAACCTGATCGTGCTCAGCGGAGCGGCGGACACCGGCCGGACGGCCGAGGGGGCGCAGCGCCCTCGGTACGCGGCGATCAACTGAGCGCGCGCGGGGTGGATCCCGGGGGGCATCGGTCTGCCGGGGCCGAACGGGTGGCGGCACGATAACGAATAATCCACCCAAAGCCGGCGGGGTCTAAAAGAAAAGGACACGCTAAAGAAGCGTTACCGGAACGGGCGGTCGGGGCAATTTTAGAATAGCTGTCTTCTTTCAGGCAAGGACCGGAATTCCCCGGAGATGTCGTACAATCAGCAGGTCTGACGTCTTGGTTTGTGACAGGAGGACAGTCCTATGCCACTCCGGCTCGCCAGCACCGCCAGACTCGCGGACACCGTCGTTGAGCAGTTTGAGCAGCTGATCAGTAGTGGGGAATGGGCGGTGGGCAGCAGAATTCCACCGGAGCAGCAGTTGGTGGAACAGCTCGGCGTCGGGCGCAGCACGGTGCGGGAGGCGGTGCGGGCACTGGAACACGCCGGGCTGCTGGAGCCGCGCCGCGGCGACGGCACCTACGTCCGCGCCAGGCACGGCCTGTCCGCGGCGCTGGTCCGCCGCACCCGCGCCGCGGACACCCTCGAAGTGCTGGAGGTGCGCAACAGCATCGAGCGCTCCGCCGCCCGCTCCGCGGCCATGCGGCGCACCGACGAGGACCTGACTCGCATCTTCGACGCGCTCAACGCGCAGAACGCCGCGCGGGACAGTGGCGACAACAAGGCTTTCCTCGACGCTGACGCGGAGTTCCACCGGGCGGTGATCGCGGCGACGCACAACACCGTCCTGATGGAACTGTGGGAGGGGCTCAGCGACGCCCTGGCGGCGGGAGTGGCGACGGTGATGGCCGAGCTGACCAGGGACCACCTCTCCTTCCCGGGGCACGACGGGCTGGCCGAGGCGATCGCCGCCGGTGACGGCGACGGTGCCGAACGCGCCGTCGCCCGCCACATCGACGCCGCGGTCACCGTGCTCAGCCGCAGCAGCCAGAAGACCAGGAGGTCGGCGTCGGGAACGACCAGGCGGAGAACGAAGAAGTGAGCGTTCGCGGCCGGGGGGCCGCGAACGCCCACGCGTTCGTCCCGATCGGTCAGGACAGGTCGATCTGCGGTTGGTAGATGTCGAACCAGTGGTGCAGGTCCAGCACGCGGTCCAGCCCGTGTCTGGTCTCGCCGTGCAGCGTGGCGGCGTCGGCCTGCACCGCGTTCTGCAGCCAGGACCGGCTCACCAGGTCGAAGACCGGGCTGTCCGGTTCGGCCAGCACCTCCTTGGCCTGCTGCTGCAGTGCGACCGCGTAGCCCGGGTCCTGAGTGGACGGGTAGGGGCTTTTGACCCTGTCCCGCACCGAGTCGGGCAGCACGTGCTTGCTCGCGTGGCGCAGCAGGCTCTTCTCGCGCCCGTCGAAGTTCTTGAAGGACCAGGGGGTGTTGTAGACGTACTCGACCAACCGCTGGTCGCAGAACGGCACCCGCACCTCCAGGCCGACCGCCATGGACGTGCGGTCCTTGCGGTCCAGCAGCACCCGGACCCAGCGCGTCAGGTTCAGGTTGCAGATGACCCGCATGCGCCGCTCGAACTCGCTCTCCCCGTCCACGTGCTCGACGGCGGCGACCGCGGTGGCGTACTGGTCGGCCACGTAGGTCGGCACGTCGAGGTGTGCCCGGACGTCCGGACGCAGCAGCTCCTCCCGGTTGCTGGTGACCGCGTTGCGGAAGGCCAGCCAGGGGAACGTCTTGCCCTGGCGCGGGGCGTCCTCGAAGAACCAGCGGTAGCCGCCGAACACCTCGTCCGCGGCCTCGCCGGACAGGGCCACCGTCGACTTCCGGCGGATCGCCTTGAACAACAGGTACAGCGAGGTCTCCACGTCGCCGAGCCCGGAGGGCATGTCCCGTGCGGTGACGCAGGCGCGGCGCACCGCCGGATCGGTGAGGTGGTGGGGATCGAGCATCACGTCCTCGTGCTCGGTCCCGACGTGCGCCACCACGTCCCGGACGAACGGCGAGTCCGGGGTGTCCCGCATCTCGTCGGGCTGGAAGTGCTTCTCCTGCCCGACGTAGTCCACCGAGAAGGTGCGCAGCAGTTCACCCTGCTCGGCCAGTTCCGCCGCGGCCAGCCCGGTGACCGCACTGGAGTCCAGCCCACCGGAGAGCAGCACGCACCGGGGGACGTCCGCGACCAGTTGCCGGCGCACGATGTCGGTCAGCAGCTCGCGGACGGTGTCCACTGTGGTGTCCAGGTCGTCATCGTGCGGCTGCGCGGTCAGCTTCCAGTAGGTCCTGGTCTGGACGCCACCCCGGTGCACGGTGGTGATCGTGCCGGGTTCGACCTCGTACATGTCCTTCCACAGCGACCAGCCCGGCGCCTTGGTGTACCCGATCAGCTCCCGCAGCCCGTCCGCGTCGACCACCCGCCGCGCCAGCGGGTTGGCCAGGATCGCCTTGGGCTCCGAGCCGAACAGGACGCCGTCCGCGGTGGGGTAGTAGTAGAGCGGCTTGACCCCCATCCGGTCCCGGACCAGCAGCAGCTTCTCCTCGCGGTCGTCCCAGATCGCGAAGGCGTACATGCCGTTGAGGTGTTCGGCGAGTTCGGCGCCCCACTCCAGGTAGCCGCGCAGCACCACCTCGGTGTCGCTGTCGGTGTGGAACCGGTGGCCCCTGGCCCTGAGCTGGTCGCGCAGCTCGACGAAGTTGTAGACCTCGCCGCTGTACACCAGGCCGACCGGTCCGCGCGGGGTGTCCGCCGTCATTGGCTGCACCCCGCCGGGCAGGTCGATGACGGCGAGCCGGCGATGGCCGAACGCGGCGTGCCGCCGCAGCCAGACGCCGGACGCGTCAGGTCCTCGGCAGGCCATCGTCTCCGTCATCGCGTCGAGGACGCCTCGCTTGTTCGTCAGGTCGGCATCGAACGAGACCCAGCCCGTGATACCGCACATGAGGGCTCCTCTCAGTCGAACGCGGGTTCCGCGGTTCGAGTGCGCTTGAGTTCGAAGAAGTGCGGGTACCCGGACAGCAGCCGGGCACCGTCGAAGAGCTGGCCGGCCTGCTCGCCGCGGGGGATGCGGGACAGGACCGGGCCGAAGCAGGCGCTGCCGTTGATGCGCACGATGGGCGTGCCCACGTCCTCGCCGACCGAGCTGATGCCCGCGGTGTGGCTGTCCCGGATCTGCGCGTCCAGCGTCGCGTCGGCGCCGGCGGCGGAGAGTTCGGCGGGCAGGCCGACCTCGGCCAGCGCCGCCGCGGCCACGCGCGGGTAGTCCTCGTCACCGCCGTGGTGGATGCGGTTGCCCATCGCGGTGTAGAGCGGGTCCAGCACCTTCGCGCCGTGGTCGCGGACGGCGGCGACGGCGATGCGCGACAGGTGCCAGCCGTTGTCCATCATGACCTGGTACTTCTCCGGCAGTTCCCGGCCCTCGTTCAACACGGCCAGGCTCATCAGGTGGAACCGCAGGTCGATCTCGCGCACCTCGCGGACCTCCACCAGCCAGCGCGAGGTGACCCACGCCCACGGGCAGATCGGGTCGAACCACAGGTCGACCTCGACCGCCCCGCCCGGCGCGGCTGCGTCGTCTGTCATGTGTGACCTCCAGTGGGAAGCGAACCGTCACGCGTGCGCGGCCGGGGTGTAGGCGCCCTCTTTGCGTGCCGCGTCGAGCACCTCGGGGTAGATGACCGACTTCGGGCGGTCGCCGGCGACGATGACGAGCATCAGGCTCTCGGTGTCCTCACCGGTGTCGCTGGCGAGGTTGGTGAACCGGCGCTGCAGTCCGGCGGGAAGCGAGATGGTGTCGAGCGGGCCGAGGTCGACGTAGAGGTCGTCCTCGTCGTTGCAGCGGAACCGCCACCTGCCGCTCAGCGGGATGAACGTCTCGTTGGTGTCGTGGTTGTGCAGGATCGTGCCGTTGCCCGGCCGTGTCTTGATGAACGCGAGGTTGAAGCCCTCGGCGATGTCGATCGGCGCGTTCCCCGAACTCTTCGAGCCGATCGGGGAGATGATCTGCTCGTCGTTCGCGCCGCGGCGCTCCGGCGGGCGGAAGCCGATGACGTTGTACATCACCCGCGCGCACTGGGCCAGCGCGGTGTCCGGCGCGCCCCCGTCGGTGCCGACCAGCTCGTCGAACCGCGCCACGCGGGCCAGCAGCTCCTCCTGGCTCAGGCGGATGCTCTCCATGAGCTGTCTGCTCGTGGCCGAGAGCCGCGCCTTGCCGTTGCGGGCGCCGGCGTTGTGCTCGGTGAGTTCGCTGCTCATCACATCTCCCATGAATGTCGATCGCGTCGAGTTCGCATGCGGTCGTTGTCCGGTGGGAATGGGGTCAAGCACCAGGCTGTGCGCGGGAACCACGACGTCGTCGCCGATCCGAACCGGACCGAGCACTGTCGCCTTGGCACCGATCACCACCCGGTCGCCGATCACGGGGTGGCGGCCTTCGCCCGGGGGTCTGGCGTTGTCCCGCCAGAATCCCAGTGCGCCCAGGGTCACTTGTTGGTAGAGGGTCACGTCGTCGCCGATCACCGCGGTCTCGCCGATCACCACGCCCTGGCCGTGGTCGATGAAGAACCGCCGGCCGATCCGCGCACCGGGGTGGATCTCCACACCGGTGAGGATCTTCGCGACGTTGGACAGCAGCCGCGGTCCGATCCGGTGTCCCTGACGGGCCAGCCGGTGCGCGATCCGGTGCAGCCAGATCGCGGGGAGCGCGGGATGGCAGAGCGCCTCCAGGGGGGATCTGATCGACGGGTCGCGGGCCACCACGGTCGCGACGTCCTCACGCATCAGGAACAGCAACCGGCCGAGGACGTTCATCAAGTGTCCAGTTGCTCGGCTTTGGCCCAGTCCTCTTTGGTGCCCGCGTCAGCGAACAGGGTGACCACCAGCTGGTCGGGCCGCAGCGTCTCAGCGATCTTCTTGGCCGCCAGCCACGCCGCCGCCGAGGAGGAGCCGATGTAGGTGTTGGTCTGCCGCCGGTACTCCAGCATCGCCCGCAGGGCGTCCTCATAGGACACGTGGTAGTGGCTGGCGTTGGGCAGCAGGTTGTCCACGAAGGGCTGGCGCAGCCCGTTGCCGAAGCCGCCCGCCCCGGCGATGCGCGGCGATGCGTACGGCGCCCTCGGTGTCCCGTAGGGCATTTCCTGCGGGGTCACGCCGGTGACGCTCAGCTGCGGCGACACCTGGCGCAGCGCGCGGGCGACCCCGGCCAGGGTGCCGCCGGTGCCGATGGCACCCACCCACGCGTCCGGCACCTGCGAGCCGAGCTGCTCCAGGATCTCCCGACCGGTGCCGAACTCGTGCGCGGCGACGTTGGCCATGTTGCGGTGCTGGATCAGCGGGGTCAACATCTGGTCGCGGGCGACGATGCCCTCGCACAGCTTGATCATGCCGATCAGGCCGCCCGACGCGTCCGCCAGGTCGACCTCCGCGCCGGTCGCCCTGATCGCCTCCAGCAGGCTCGGCGGGATCGCCGTCGGCACCACCAGGCGCATCGGGATGCCGCTCAGCTCACCCAGCCCCGCCAGCGCCCGCGCCATGTTCCCGGCCGAGGCGTCGATGATCCGCAGCGGCTCCGGACCGGTGTGCGCGTTGATGGTGCGGCACAGCAGGGCGTAGGCGGTGCGGTCCTTCACCGAACCGAACGGGTTGGCGAACTCGTACTTGGCCACGATTCGGGCGCCGCCCGGCGGGCCGGGAACCTCTGCCAGCGGAGTCCACCCCAGTTTGTCGCGGAACGTGCGCAGTTCGGGATAGCGCGTCAACGGGATGGATTCGTCGGGTGGGTCGGCCAGTGGGGCGGTGATCGAGAGTTCGATCTCCGGCTGGTAGATGTTGGTCACGAATGTCTTCCTTCCACAGCTGGCTGGAAAACGGCGTGCTGATATCCGCTGGCATGAATGCGGTGGTGTTCGGTCGGATCTGGGCCGTTCGCCTGACCTGCCCGAATCCTGGCTGTGCGGTCGGCCTCGGATCGCTGATGTCGATCTCGGGCCGCTGACCAGGGGGCTGCCAATTCGGATCTGGTGTCCGTGCCTTGGCTCGCGGGAACAACCTCAGCATAACAACAGGTGTGCTGCTCTGTCGAACATCAGATGTGCAGACCAAAAATGTTGGTCTCATCGGGGGACGGAGCCCAGTTCCGCGTTGCCCCACCTGACCGAAATGCGCACATCGCGGGCTGACAACCCGATTGGCGGTTCCCCTGTCGAACCGCGTTTGCCTGTGCGAAAAACCCGTGCCGGCCGCGAGAACCGCGGAATCCGGAAAACGCGGGTGGGCGGCCCGCCGGACCGGCCGGGCACCGCCGGTGCCTCGCGGCGGCGGCCAGGCGGCGCCATCACGGAGTGAGATCGGCGTCACCCGAACAGAGCAGTTGACCTCAACCCGAGTTGAGCGCGCAAGGTAGCGGTGGTAAGGCGAACAGGAAGGTTCATGGTCACTTTTTCCTCGACTGCTCCCCGCTCCCGCCTGTCCCCGCAACACGACCGGCTCGTGCTGGCTCTGGCGAGCCTGAGTTCCTTCGTGGTGATCCTCGACGCGACGATCGTGTCGGTCGCACTGCCCAGCATCGGCGCCGAACTCGGCTTCGCGGCGTCGACACTGCCGTGGGTGGTGAACGCCTACACGCTGCTCTTCGCCGGATTCCTGCTGCTGGGCGGCAGATGCGCGGACGCGTTCGGCCAACGCGCGGTCCTGCTGGCCGGGCTGGCGCTGTTCACCGCGGCCAGCCTGGGCGGTGGGCTGGCCTGGTCGCCGGCCGTGCTGCTCGCCGCCCGCGCCGCCCAGGGCCTGGGGGGCGCGCTGCTGATCCCGGCCGCGCTGGCGCTGCTGACCGCGACCTTCGAGGAGGGCCCCAGACGGGCGCACGCGCTGAGCACGTGGAGTGCGGTGGGCGCGATCGGCGCGGCGTCCGGCCCGGTCGCCGGCGGTCTGCTCACCCAGGCCGTCGGGTGGCGCTGGGTGCTCTTCGTGAACGTGCCGGTCGGCCTGGTCGGGCTCGCCGGCGCCGCGCTCGTGCTCACCTCGGCGCCGCTCACCCGGGCGCGCCCCAGCCTGGACGTTGTCGGCGCGGTGCTCGCCACCGCCGGACTGCTCGGTGTGGTCTACGCGCTGATGGAGTCCGAGGCCGGCGGGTGGCACGACCCGACCGTGCCGGCCGGCCTGGTCGGCGGTGTGCTGCTGCTGGCCCTGTTCCTGGTGCACCAGGCCCGGTGGTCGGCCGATCCGCTGCTGCCGCTCTCGCTGTTCCGGTCACCCGCGGTGCGCGGCGCCAACCTGGTGATGTTCCTGCTGGGCCTCGGGTTCTTCGCCTGCCCGGTGCTGATCTCCTTCGTGCTCCAGTACGTGCACGGCTCCGGGCCGCTGGCCGCCGGGCTCGGCTTCCTGCCGACCGGGCTGGCGATGTTCGCCGGTGCCCGCCTGGCCGGCCCGCTGACCGTCCGGTTCGGACCGCGCCGGGCGGCGGTGTTCGGGTGCGGGCTCGGCGCGTTCGGTCTGGCCGCGATGGCCGTGCTGATCGACACCGGAAGTTCCTACCTGTGGTCGGTGGCGCTGCCCGGGGTGGTGTTCGGGTTCGGCACCGCGGCGGCGTTCACCCCGCTCACCGTGTCCGCCACGAGCGAGGTGGGCGGCGAGCGCGGCGGGGTGGCCGCGGCGGTGCTCAACACCGTTCGCCAGACCAGCGGTGCGGTCGGGCTCGCGTTGATCACGTCGGTCTCGGGTGCGCTGGCCGCGGGGTGGGCACGAGCGCATCCCGGTGCCGTGGCGGACGGTCCGGCCGCGCTCGCGCACGGCTACTCCGGCGCCTTCCTGCTCTCGGCCTGCTGCGTGGCCGGGGCCGCCGGGCTGGCCGCCGTCGCCATGCCGCGCCCGAACCGGCCGTTCACCCGGTCCGCCGGCGGTGGTGGCGCCAGTTCCCGGCACACCGGCGCGCTGCCCGGCCAGGTGGCCTTGCTGCTGCTCGACCCGGGCGGCCGTGAGGTGGTGCGGGTCAGCGCCGCCAAGGGGGCCGCCCGGCCGCCGGTGGGGCGACAGGTCGCGGTCGCCGTGCCGGGCCTTGCCCGGGCGACACCGCTGGCCGCGCTGGAGCGGACCCGGGTGGACGGGACCGAGCGCACCGGCCTGACCGCCTCGGGCGCGCCACCGCTTTCCGCCGTGCGGCTGTCCGACGACCAGCCCACCGGTGGGCCGTTCGCCGGCCTGCTGTTCGACCGGGTGGCCCGGTCGCTGAACACCAGCGGGTGCGAACGGTTCGCCCACGGGCACCACCTCCAGGAGCTGATCCCGTTGCTGCGCGAGCACATCGACTTCCGCACCCGCTACGTCGACGATCGGGTGCGCTGGGCCACCGACCTGCTGGGGATGAACCAGGTGGTGATCGTGGCCGCCGGGTTGGACACCCGCGCGGTGCGCCTGCTGCTGCCACCCCGGTGCGTCGTCTACGAACTGGACCTGCCCCAGGTGCTGGAGTTCAAGGACGCCGTGCTGGCCGGGCGCGAGCCGCTGCGTGGGGCGCGGCGTGTGCCGGTTGCCGTCGACCTGCGCGAGGACTTCTCGGAAGCGTTGCTGCGCCAGGGTTTCTGCACCCGGATGCCCAGTTGCTGGTTGATCGAGGGGCTGCTGATGTACCTGCCGCCCACCGACGCCGACCGGCTGCTGCGCACCGTCACCGGCCTCGCGGCGCCGGACAGCGTCCTGGTGCTCGACCACGCCTATCCCGAGGTGTTCCACCACCCCGACTTCGCGGCGGGGGTGCGGGTGCTGGCGGACAACGGGTTCGGGCTGTGCTCGGTGGTCGGCGGCCCGGAGGACTGGCTGGCGGGCTACGGCTGGGCGGCCGAGGTCGCCGATCCCGCCGACCTGGCAACCCAGTTCGCCCGCCCGGTCCCCGCCGTCCTCGACCCGTGCCTGCCGCACTCGCCCGCCTTCTGGTACGCCAGCGCCACGAGGACAGCACGATGAGGACGACCCGCCACTCATCGCAGTGCCTCGGCCAGCCGGGGCACGATGTGGTCGGCCGTGTGGTTGATGGACAGCACCGAGGGAAAGGCCAGCGCCTGGGCTTCGACGCTGTCGAGTGCGACATAACCACCGCGCCGCACCGAGTTCAGCTCGCCGAACAGGGCGGTGGCCTCGAACGCCTGGCGGTGCACTGCCGATCCGTAGCTGACCAGGGTGAGGTCGGCGTCGATCACGTCGAGGTTCTCCTGGCTGACCGTGGCGATGCCCAGGGTGCCCGACGTGGGCAGGGCGAGCACCCGAGGCGAGAGCTGGAGACCGAACTGCGCGAGCGAGGACACGAGCACGTCGTTCGGATCGCTCTTGGTGTGGATCTGCCCACTCTCCGAGACGGAGCTGACGGTGAAGGTCTTGCCTGGCAGGGGCGAGGCGTCCCGCACCTGGCTGATCTTGCGCTCGGTCTCGGTGATGCGCTGCTGGGCCTGGTCGTCCCGGCCGAGCGCGTGTCCCACCCGGCGCGTGGTGTCCTGCCAGCGGTCGAGGTTGGGACCGGTCGCGTAGGAGAGCAGCGGTGCGATCGCGGCGAGGGTGGCGTGGTGCTCGTCGAGTTTGTAGTCGTTGATGGCGAGGATGAGATCGGGGTTGAAGCTGGCGATGCGTTCGAACGGCACACCACCGTCCACTGTGAACTGTTCGGGGCGGGTGCCGCCGAAGGCGGCCTCGGTCCAGGGCTGGAACCCGCTCGGTGTCGACGAGACCCGGGGTACCGCGACCGGCACGACGCCGAGTGCCACGGCGGTGTCGGTGTCCACGCCGTAGCCCACCGTCACCACGCGCTCCGGCCGGTGGGACAGCACCGTGTTACCGAACTTCCCCTCAACGGTAACGGAAAACTCCGCCTCGTCGAACTGTTGAGTTACGCCGTTTCGACCACAGCCACCGAGTGCGAAGACACCCAAGCCGACTACTCCGACAGCAAGCATGCGGCGTCGGGAGAATTGGTGCCCTACTGCGTTCTTCTGCGTCATCGCGCACTCCAGATCTTCCTTGGCGCGGAGGTGGTGGCCTACCGGTCCTGACAGGGTGAACAAAGCGGGTCCCACTTTGCCGTAAACGCGGGGTGTTGCGCTAGCCAGACGTCTGCTGTTACGTTGACTGCTGTCCGACCTGGGCGAGTTTGCTCAGATGAGTGGTCATCGATACAGCGGTGTTGCGTGATGCTCCGAATGCTGTAATCCCCGATTAAACTTTGGGGTACCTCCATGAACAGCAACAGCGGCAGTCTGAAAACCATCTACCAAATCCCTGGGACGCGTCGAGGTTCACTGGTCGACGATGATGATCTGGCGGTGCTGAAGGATGTCATCTACGACGACCTGGCGTTGAGTGCAGGTCCCTGGAGAGACCGGTTCGAACAGCAGTTCCGCAAACACATCGGTACCCGGTACGCCATCTCGGTGACCAGTGGAACGGTGGCGCTGGAAATCGCCATCCGATTGCTCGACCTCAAACCGGGTGACGAAGTGGTGGTCACCCCGCAGACATTCCAGGCGTCAATTCAACCGCTGCTCGACACGCCGGCGGTGGTGAAGTTCTGCGACATCGACCCCACCACGCTGAACCTGGACCCGGTCCAGCTCCGCGCGCTGCTCACGCCCCGGACCAGGGCCGTCATCCTGGTGCACTACGGCGGCAACCCCGCGGCGATGCAGGAGATCTGCGAGCTGGCCGCGCGCTACGACGCGGTGGTGATCGAGGACTGCGCCCACGCCCTCGGCGCCAGCTACCAGGGCAGACGTCCCGGCTCCCTGGGTGACATCGGCTGCTTCAGCTTCCACTCGTCGAAGAACATCACCACCCTCGGCGAGGGCGGGATGATCACGCTCAACCGGTCCGACTGGGCGGCGCGGGCGGACCGGATCCGCTCCAACGAGGTGGACCGGACCCCGGGCCCGGCCAGCACCGCGCTCGGCGCGCCGCCGGACACGCTGCCGTGGATGAAGTACGCCGACACGATCTACCACGAGTCGCACACCACGATCATGGGTGCCGGCACCAACGCCACGCTGTCCGAGGTCGCCTGCGCCGCCGGCACCGTGCAGTTGCGGAAGCTGCCCAGGCTGGTGCGCCGGCGCCGGCAGATCGCGGCCCGGCTGACCGACGTGCTCCGCGGGTACCCGCAGATCCGGCTGCCCAGGGTCGCGCCGGGCAACGAGCACGCCTACCACCTGTTCACGTTCTTCGTCAGCGACGGCGCCGAGGCGCGGCACGCCCTGGTCACCGCGCTCGACCGGCGCGGCGTCGAGGTTCAGCTCCGCTATTTCCCGCTGCACCTGACCCCCGAATGGCAGTCGCGCGGGCACGGACCGGGGGAATGCCCGGAATCCGAACGACTGTGGTTCTCTGAACATATGAACATCCCTTGCTATCCCACGTTGACCGATACGCAGGTCTCCCTTCTCTGCTCCGCCCTGCAGGGCAGTCTCAACGAGGTGTTCGGCCGCCGCGCGGTGTTGAGCCACAGTTGATTGCCGACGCGCTCCCGCCGACCGCGCGCTGACCACCCAGCGCATTCGCTCGAAATTCGGAAACAACCGAGAACGGTGGGTTTTCCCATGCCCTTTGTCACTGTGCAGATCCTGGAGAGCCGGCTCACCGAGGAAACCGAGCCGGAACTGATCTCGGCCGTCACCGACGCGGTCGTGCGCACCTTCGGTGAGGAGATCCGGGAATCGGTCTGGGTGGTCCTGGAGCCGGTGCCGGCCCATCGCTGGGGGGTTGCCGGAAAAGGTGTGGCACCGCGTCCCAGTTGACGGCCGGTGAACCCGAGATGTTCTCTTCGCCAAGGAGCGGTGATGGAATTCGGACTGAACTTCTTCCCGGTCTTCGCGCCGGAGCGCAAATCCGCGCGTGACTACTACCGAGAGGTCATCGACCTGGCTGAACGGGCCGACCGGCACGGCTTCGAACACGTGCAGACGGTGGAGCACTACGGGTCGCCCTACGGCGGCTACAGCCCCGACCCGGTGATCCTGCTGACCGCGCTGGCCGCCAGGACCGAGCGAATCAGGATCACCACCGGCGCGGTGATCCCCGCGTTCGCCCACCCGATCAAGCTGGCCGGCCGGCTGGCGATGCTCGACCACATCTCCGACGGTCGGCTGGACGTGGGCTTCGGGCGGGGCTTCCTGCCCGACGAGTTCGAGTGGTTCGGCGTGCCCATGGAGGAGAGCCGGCGGCGGTTCGACGAGGGGCTGCTCGCCTGCCAGCGGCTGTGGTCCGAAGAGGACGTCAAGTTCGAGGGGGAGTTCCACCGCTTCGGGCCGATCACCCTGCTGCCGAGGCCACTGCAGCAGCCCCACCCCCCGATCTTCGTCGCGTCGGCGTCGAGCCCGGAGTCCTGCGCCGCCGCCGGAGCGGCCGGGCACAACCTCCAGGTGGTGCCGACCATCGTCAGCCACGAGACGCTGCTGGAGATGCTCGACGCCTACCGGGGTGCCTACCGCGCGGCGGGCAGCCCGGCCGGCGGCGGGCGCATCCAGGTCAAGTACACCTGCTACCTGGCCGACGACCGGGCGACCGCCCTGGAGCGCGGTGCGGTGTTCGAGCAGAACTACATCGACCAGATGGCCGGGGCGATCGCCTCGTGGGCGTCCACCACCTCGTCGGCCTACCAGGGCTACGAGAAGCTGGTCGACAAGGTCCGCAAGTACGACTTCGCCCGCTCGCTGGCCGACCACAAGGTGCTGGCGGGCACACCGGCCGAGGTCACCGAGCAACTGGAGTGGGTTCGGGAGAACTGCGGTGCCGACCTCACGGTGAGCCTCCAGCTGAACCCGGGCTACCTGGAGCACGAGCACAGCGTGCGCGCACTGGAGCTGTTCGCCGCCGAGGTCGCGCCTCGGTTCACCGCCTGAGCGCGGCCGACCGGGCCACGGGCCGTCCGCCGTCCCGGCTGTGCGGACCACCCCGCCGCACGGGGTTGTCCGCCGCCAGCCGTCCGCGAAACCGCTTGGGAGGACCGTTGTGACGTTGGATATCACCGGGCTCGGCGCGATCGCCGCGATCGGCACCAGCCCGGAAGAGATCCATGACGCGCTGTGCCGCAGCCGCAGCGGGTTGGCCCCGCTGCGGGTCTTCGACCAGAGCAAGTACCGCTCGCACCTGGCCTACGAGATCGACGACCGGACCGAGCCCGGCCGCGACGAGCCGAGGCGGGCGACCCGCTGGCTGCTCCACGCGGTCGAGCAGGCGCTCACCGACGCCGGCCTGCTCGACACGGCCGCGCGGTACCCGGTGCTGGTCGGTACCACCCACCGGGAACAGCGTTCGGTGGAACTGTGGTGGCGCGGTGACGCCCCGGTGGGCTTCGCCGACCTCCACTTCGGCACCGCGCTGCGCGAGCGGTTCGACGTCGTCAACACCTTCACCTTCGCCAACGCGTGCGCGGCGTCGCTGTACACGCTGGGGCTGGCGGCCGACATGATCGACAACGACATGGCCGATACCGTGGTGGTCGCCGGAACCGACTCGATGACCGAGGCGACCTTCGGCATCTTCGACCGCGTGCAGGGCGGGGTCCCCAGCGAGGTGCGGTCCTTCGCCAGGCAGCGGCACGGGATGATGATGGGGGAGGGCGCGGTCGCGGTGGTGCTGCGGCGCGCCGGACACGGCACCCCGAGCCACGCGCGGCTGCGCGGCGTCGGTATGAACTGCGACGCGGTGCACCCCACGGTGCCCGACGCGGAAAGCGTTGTCCGGGTGGTGCGCGAGGCGCACAGCCGCGCCGGTGTCCACCCCGGCGACATCGACCTGGTGATGCTGCACGGCACCGGGACCGTGCTCAACGACCGGGTCGAGGCGGGCATGCTGCACGAGGTCTTCGCCGGTGCCAAGCCGATGCTGACCGCGATCAAGTCGATGACCGGGCACACCCTCGGCGGTTCCGGTCTGCTGAGCCTGGTCATGGCGGTGCTGTCGATGCGGCGCGGCACGGTGCCGCCGATCCACGGGCTGACCGATCCCATGGAGGAGGCGGACGGTCTGGACCTGGTGCGCGACCAGGCCCGGCCCGCGGAGGTGCGCACCGCCCAGGTCGACGCGTTCGGGCTGAGCGGGATCAACGCCGTCGCCGTGCTGGAGGCCGCGCCGTGACCGGCCGACAGGTGGTGGCGACCGGCGTCGGACTCGCCGTGGACGGCCTGCGCGGCCCCGCCGATCTGCTCACGCCCTACCAGCGCCACCCCGGTGGGTTCGATCCCGACACCGGCCTGCGGGGCAAGCGGATGCGGCACCGGGACAGGGCGTCCAGGCTCGCCTCCCTGGCGGCGGACGCGGCACTGGACGACGCCGGGCTCCGGTCGGCGGAGGGCGCCTTCCTGGGCACGCCAACCCGGACGGCGACCGTGGTCAGCACCAACCTCGGCAACCTGGACAGTGTCTGCTCGTTCGTGACGACCATCGACGAGCAGTCCGCGCTCGCGCTGAACTCCACCGAACTGCCCAACACGTCCAGCAATGTCACGGCCGGGTGGCTGGCCATCGAACACGGGCTGCGGGCACCGAACCTGACCCTGTCCAACGGCGCGACCAGCGGCCTGGACGCGCTGCACTGGGCCCGCACGCTCATCGCCACCGGGCGGGCCGACGCCGCCGTGGTCACCGGGGTGGAACCGGACAACGAGTACGTCCGCAGGCTGCACCGGGACAACGACGAGCGGTCGTGGCCGGACGCCGCGGCAGCGGTCGTGCTGGAATCCGCCGACCACGCCGAGCGGCGCGGCGCGCGGGCACGCCTGGTGCTGGGGCCCTACCAGCGCGCGACCAGTGCCGACGCGGCGCTTCGCGCGGTGCTGCCGGCGCAGTCCGCGGCCGGCCAGTTGCTGGCCGAACCAGCTCTCGCGGCCGACCGACCCGTGCTCGACCTGGCCAGCTGGGCCGGCCGGCAGTCCGGTGCGCTGGGGGTGTTGCAGTGCGTCGCCGCCGCGGCCGGACTCGACGACCCCGAGGGCGTGGCGGTCGCGGTGTCCTGTCAGCTGCCGGACGCCGCCGTGGCCGCGATGGCCTTCCACGGGCCCGCACCAGTGCGTGCTCACTGACCGGGCCCCACCGACCGAAACTCACCGACCGAAACTCACCGACCGGGACTCGCTGAGCGGGGCTCGCTGAACCGTGCCCATGAACGGGGCTCACCGACGAAGAAGGGAGACGAGCAACATGCCGGACAACGCGCTGGGCACGCCCGACCGGGAGGAACTGCGCGCACTGGTCGCCCGGGTGCTCGAGGTGGACGTCGCGGACGTGACCGACCAGGCGAACTTCACCCAGGACCTGGGTGCCGACTCGCTGATGATGCTGGAGGTCGCCGCCGGGATCACCAAGCGCTTCGGCATCCGGGTCAGTGACGCCGCGGTCAACGAGGTCGGCTCGCTCACCGAACTGCACGAACTCGTGCTGGCCGCACAGAAGGGCTGAACCGTGGTGGTCGCGCAGGACTGGGTGAACTGGCCGCCGGAGCTGGCCGAACGCTATCGCGGAGCCGGACACTGGCAGGGCCTGACCTTCGGCGAGCAGCTGGCGCGGTGGGCGGTCAGCTATGCCGGGCGCACCGCGCTGGTGGACGGCGGCCGCAGGTGGACCTATGCCGAACTGGACGTCGCCGTGCAGCGGCTGTGCACCGGACTGGCCCGGCTGGGCATCCGGCGCGGCGACCGGGTGATCCTGCAGCTGCCGAACCGCGCGGAGTTCGTGCTGTCGTGGTTCGCACTGGTGCGCCTGGGCGCGGTGCCGGTGCACGCGATGCCCGCGCACCGCCGCAGCGAGATCACCCACCTGGCGCGGCTCGCCGACGTGGCCGGCTACCTCGTCGCCGACCAGTACGGCCACTTCGACTACCGGGAACTCGCCGCGCAGGTCCAGCAGGACACCGGACTGCGGCACGTGATCGTGGCCGGCGACCCGGGTGAGCACACCGGGTTCGTCGCGCTGGCCGAGCTGATGGCCGCCGACCCGGAGCCGGGCCCGGCGGACCCACCGGCCGCCGACGACCTCGCGCTGCTGCTGCTCTCCGGCGGCACCACCGGCATGCCGAAGCTGGTGCCGCGCACCCACGACGACTACAGCTACAACGCGCGGCGGGCGGCCGAGGTCTGCGAGCTGACCGAGGAGTCGGTGTACCTGGCCGTGCTGCCCATCGCGTTCAACTACACCATGAGCTGCCCGGGGATGCTGGGCGTGCTCCAGGTCGGCGGCAAGGTCGTGCTCGCGCCCGCGCCGGGCCCGCAGACCGCGTTCGAGCTGATCGAGCGGGAAGGCGTGACCATCGCCGCGATCAACCCGCCGCTGGTGCCGCACTGGCTGGCGGAGGCCGAACGCGGCGAGGCCGACCTGTCCAGCCTGCGGGTGCTCCAGGTCGGCAGCGCCCGGCTGGCCGACGACCTGGCCGCGGTGGTCACCAAGAAACTCGACTGCCGGCTGCAGCAGGTGTTCGGCATGGCCGAGGGCCTGCTGTGCCTGACCCGGCTCGACGACCCGGACGACCTGGTGCACACCACGCAGGGCGTACCGATCTCGCCCGACGACGAGCTGCGCGTGGTCGACCCGCAGGACCAGGAGGTCCCGCTCGGCCAGACCGGGGAACTGCTCACCCGCGGCCCGTACACCCTGCGTGGCTACTACCGCGCGGCCGAGCACAACCAGCGGGCCTTCACCGCCGACGGGTTCTACCGCACCGGCGATTTGGTGCGGCTGACCCCGACCGGTCACGTCATCGTGGTCGGCCGGGCCAAGGACCAGATCAACCGCGGCGGCCAGAAGATCGACGCCACCGAGGTCGAGGGCCACCTGCTGGCCCTGCCCGGGGTGGTCTCGGCGGCACTGGTGGCCGAACCCGACCCGGTGCTCGGTGAGCGCTCGGTGGCGTTCCTGACCTGCACCGGCGACGCACCCGACGCGAAGGCGCTCACCGTGTTCTTCCGCGACCGGGGCGTGGCTGCCTACAAGGTGCCGGACCGGCTGCTGGTCGTCGACGCGATGCCGCTGACCGCGGTCGGCAAGGTGGACAAGAAGACGCTCAAGCACCAGTACCTGGGCTGACACCACCGCGTGGGAAGGGGAGCACCCGTGCCGAACCTCCTGTTTCCGATCTCCGCGACGGCAACCGCCGAACTGCACGCGGTCGCGGCCAGGTTGGCCGACGAGGTCGACGAACAGGCCCGGCCACTGCCCGCGCTCGCCGCGGAGCTGAGCGCGCGCGAACACCTGCCGGTCCGGGCCGTGGTGGTGGCCGAGGACCACGGGCAGCTGGCGGCCCGGCTGCGGTCCGTCGCGGAGGACCAGCCGGGCACCGGCGCGGCGGTTGGCGCGGTGGGCCCGTCCACCGCACCGGTGTGGGTGTTCTCCGGGCACGGCTCGCAGTGGGCGGGCATGGGCGCTGCCCTGCTCGCCAGCGAGCCGGTCTTCGCCGACCAGATCGACCTGCTGGAACCGCTCGTGGCCGCCGAGGCCGGGTTCTCCCTGCGGGAGGTGCTGTCCGGGCCGGCGGCGGTCACCGACGTCGCCCAGGTGCAGCCGACGCTGTTCGCCATGCAGGTGGCGTTGGCCGCGACCTGGCGCGCCTACGGTCCGGAACCCGCCGCGGTGATCGGCCACTCCATGGGCGAGATCGCCGCGGCGGTGGCCGTCGGCGCGCTGAGCCACGCCGACGGCGCCAGGGCCATCTGCCGCCGCTCCGCGCTGATGCGGCGGATCGCCGGCGCCGGGGCCATGGCCATGGTCGCGCTGTCCGAGCAGGAGGTCCGCGCCGACCTCGCCGAGCACGGCCACGGCGGCGTGTCGATCGCCGCCCTGTCCGGACCGACCTCCACGGTGATCGCCGGGGAACCGGGACAGGTCAGCGCGCTGGTGGCCGCCTGGGAGGCGCGCGAGCTGATGGCCAGGACGGTCAAGGTCGAGGTGGCGTCCCACTCACCCCAGGTGGAGCCGATCCTGCCGGAACTGGCCGCCGCGCTGGCCACCCTCCGGCCGGCCCGGCCCCGGGTCCGGTTCTACTCGACCGTGCTGGACGACCCCCGGGCGCAGCCCGCCCTGGACGCCGGTTACTGGACGAGCAACCTGCGCCGTCCGGTCCGGTTCGCCAGCGCGGTGAACGCGGCACTGGCCGACGGGCACCGGCTCTTCGTGGAGGTGTCGCCGCACCCGCTGCTCACCCACGCGCTGCGGGAGAACGCCGAGCACGCCGGCCTGTCGGCGACGGTGCTCTCCACCGTGCGCCGGGGCGGTGATGCGGCGCTGCGGTTCCGCACCCAGCTCGGCGCCCTGCACTGCGCCGGTGCGCCGCTGAACTGGCCGCTCGTCCAGGGCACCGCCGTGGCCGGAGCCCCGCGCTGAGGCCCCGCGGTGCGGCCCCGCGGTGCGGCCAGCGGCGGTGACCAGCGCCACGCACCACGCGTGTCCGGTGCGTCACGTCGACCCCACGGGTGAGCACCCGCTTACCTAGAATCGGCTCGGGCTCGCACCGGTGGGGCCGGCCCTCGCTCACCCCACCTGGTGTCCACAGTGGTCAGCGTTGGGAAGAGGTGGGCAAACCGGTGTCGGACAACGACCCCCAGCGCGACCCCGAGACCGCAGCCGCCGCACCAGCCGACGCCCAGGGCGGCGACCCGGTGTGCTGGCTGTCGCGCGTGTGCCCGGAGTGCGGGCTGTTCGTCGAGGACGAGCCGCCCGCGGTGTGCGGGCGGTGCGGCGCGGCGGTGCCCGCGGAGTAGGCAGACCGGGAGGTGGGTGTGACGTGGCCGGAACAGCGGTGGTCGCCGGTGTTGGTTTCCTGTGGTTGGGCATGGTGCTGGCGATCTCGTTCCTGGAGGCGCCGCTGAAGTTCCGCGCCCCGGACGTGACCGTCCGCATTGGACTGGGCATCGGCCGGATCGTGTTCCGGGCCCTCAACGCGGTCGAGGTGGTGCTCGCACTGGTCGTCGTGGTCGCGTCGCTGGTGGGCGGCGTGCCCGGCCCGGTGCTGGTGGCGGTCGTGGCCGCGGTCGTCCTGCTGGTGCTGCAACTCGTCGCGATCCGGCCCGTGCTCAACCGCCGCTCCGACCGGGTGCTCGCGGGCGAGACACCACCCCGGTCCCGGGCCCACTTCGGCTACATCGCCGCCGAGGTCCTGAAGGTCGCCGCCCTGGCCGTCGCCGGTGTGCTGGCCCTGGCCGCGCTGTGAGGCCCACGCGCCACCGTCTCCGCTGAACACTGATCTGTCCTAATAGGACACGCGGCCGGCCTCACCGGCGACACGCCCAGCCGGCCCAGCCCCTGACGCGAGCAGTCCCCCCGCGCCCACCTGCACGGGAGGCGCGGGGCTCGTTGGTCTCAGCCTTGTTCCACGATCAGGCCGGCGGCGGTCGCCGGGTGCCCCGGGGCCGTCCTCACCGCTTGGTGGCCATGATGAGCCGGCGGGCACCCTGGCGGAGCAGGTCATCGGCGACCCACGCGCCGAGGCTGGCCGGGTCGTCCGTCGGCCCCCACCCGTGCGAGCGCACCCACTTGCTGCCGTCCCGGTTGAACACCATCCCGAACAGCGACAGTTGCCCGTCCGGGGTGGTGTGGGCGTGCCCGGCGATCGGCGAGTTGCAGTGCCCGCGCAGCATGTGCAGCATCGTTCGTTCGGCCGTGATGTGCCGGGCCGTGGTGTCGTCGTTGATCTCCGCCAACAGCCGCATCACCGGCTCGTCAGCGGTGCGCGCCTGCACGCCGATCACGGCCGCGCCGACCGCCGGCACCACCGCCACCGTGCTGCCGTCCGCCCACGTGGTCGGCAACACCTCGGTGATCCGGTGGTCCAAGCCGATCCGCTCCAAACCGGTGCGGGCCAGCAAGATGGCGTCGTACTCGCCGGCGTCCAACTTCTTGATCCGGGTGTCGATGCCACCCCGCACCCGCTCGGTGATCAGGTCCGGGCGGTACAGCGACAGTTGCGCGCGCCGGCGCACCGCGCTGGTGCCGACCTTCGAGCCGGCGGGCAACTCGGCCAGGGCTCGACCGTCTCGGGTGATCACCACGTCGTGCACGTCACCGCGGGCCAGGTACGCGCCGAACTCGGTGCCCGTGGGCAGCGGCACGTCTCCGGGCACGTCCTTCATGGAGTGCACGGCGATGTCGACGCGCCCCGAGACCAGTGCCCGGTCGATCTCCTTGGTGAAGTTGCCCTTGCCGCCGAGCTGCGAGAGGTCGCCGGTCCACAGGTCGGCGGAGGTCTCGATGCCCACGGGCTCGATCGCGATCCCCGGGGCGAGGCGCTCGATCGCGGCGATCACCCGCTGGGTCTGCGCCGTGGCGAGTGGGGTGGTGCGGGTTCCGATGCGCAGTGGCGTGTCCTCGAAACGCTCCATGAGGTCGTCCACGACGCTGGTTGCGGTGGTCACGGGTGGTTTCCCCTTCAACGATCCGTTGGGTTGGCGGGTGGTCGCCGGCAGTCTCGTCCTGGGTGGATGTCCAGATGTGTCAGGGGCGGGGCAACATCGGACCAGGCGCAGAGCCCGTCCCCGGGCAGGAAGCGCACGTCAGGAGCGGTGGCGCGTCACGCGGGTCGGTGCGGAACTTTCGCTCGTAGCTGATGAATGTGACCGGGATGGGTGAGTTGTGCGCGATGCGATCGGGGTTCCGAACCCCGGGGATCATCCGGGCGGCGTGGGTTCGGGTTGCGGGGTGAGCAGGTGGTGGTCGTGGATGTCGTTCAGGGCCAGGGTTTTGTAGCCGACCTGTTCGAACAGGACGGTGACGCGGTCGGCTTCGCGGTGCATGACCACGCCCGGACCCCACTGGCGGTGCCGCACCCGGGTTTCCGGGGTGAAGTCGGTGTTGTCGTCGGTCGTGGCCGAGGTGTGCTCGGTGGCGCTGCCGCTGGTGCAGGTGTCGCAGTTGCCGCAGGGCTGGTCGAGTTCCTCGCCGAAGTAGCCGAGCAGGAACTGGCGGCGGCAGGACCGGGTTTCGGCGTAGCCGCGCATCATCTCGATGCGGGAGCGGTTCAACCGGCGCAGCGTCTCGGCGACCTCGACCACGCGTGTCATGGCCTGGCCAGGACTGACTGAACTGTCCTGATAGGACACCTGGCCGGCTTCGCCGGTGCGCGCCGCGCCGGCCTGCTCCAGCAGGTTGACCAGGTTGGTGGTTTTGTGGCGGGACAGGCCCACCCGTTCGGCCAGCTGGGCGGGGCGGATCGGCTCGGTCGCCTCCCGCAGGGCGGTGGCCAGGCGGTGGATGGCGTCCCGGTCGAGTCGGCGCGCGGTGAGAAACCGTTGCAGGCCGAGGTCTTGCGGCCGGTAGAACAACACCGTGTCGGCGGGTTCGCCGTCCCGGCCGGCCCGGCCGATCTCCTGGTAGTAGGAGTCCAGCGAGTCCGGCACCGAGGCGTGCGCCACGAACCGCACGTTGGGTTTGTCGATGCCCATGCCGAACGCCGAGGTGGCCACCACCACGGCCACCTCGTCGGCCAGGAACCGCTCGTGCACGGCCCGCCGGTCGGCCACCCGCATGCCCGCGTGGAAGGCCGCCGCCGACACGCCCCGGGCGGCCAGTTCGGCCTGGTACCGCTCGGTGTCCCGGCGGGTGGCCGCGTACACCAGGCCCGGCGCGGCGGCGTTGGCCACCCAGTCGAGCACGGCCGCGCGCTTGTCGTCGTCGGTGCCGGCGTGCCGCACGGCCAGCCGCAGGTTGGGCCGGTCGAACCCGGTGACCACGCACAGCGGGTCGCGCATGCCCAGGTGGTCGATGATGTCCTGGCGCACCGGCGCGGCCGCCGTGGCGGTCAGCGCCAGCACCGGCGGGTGGCCCAGTTCCTCGACGGCGTGCCGCAGCCGCAGGTAGTCGGGGCGGAAGTCGTGACCCCACGCGGACACGCAGTGTGCCTCGTCCACCACGAACAGGCCGGGGCCGATGCCGGCGAGCCGCTCGATGACCTCGTGCTTGGCCAGTTGTTCCGGGGAGAGGAAGACGTACTCGGCCTCGCCCTCGCGGACCTCCCGCCAGGCCCGCCGGCCCTCCCGCGCCCGCTGGGCCGAGTTCACCGCGACCGCGTCCGGCGCCCGCGCGGTGTCCAGGTGCTCGACCTGGTCGCGCTGCAACGCCAGCAGCGGGGACACCACCACGGTCGGCCCGGCCAGCAGCAGGGTGGGCACCTGGTAGATGGCGGACTTGCCGGCGCCGGTGGGCATCACCACGAGCACGTCCCGCCCGGCGGCGAGCCGGGTCATGGCGGTGAGCTGCTCGGGCCGCAGCTCCCAGCCGAAGACCTCCTGGGCGGCCCGCCGCAGCCGCTCGGCGGTCGAGCGGTCCGGGTGGGTGGCGTCGGTGCGGTCGTCCCCGGGGCTGGCTGGCACACCTCGCGGTTGCCCAGCGGGTCCACCCGGGAAACTCCCCGGCCCCGTCCACACCGGACAACCGGTCGGCGCTGGCCAGCACGGGTGGACGAGGCCGACGCGGGCAGTCGCCGCGCCGACCTCGCTCCCGTCGGGCGATCAGCCGGTCAGCTGGTCGGCTGCGGCACCGGGGTGTCGGAACGGCGCACGCCGTCGGCCAGGTCGGCGGTCAGCTCCCGCACCGCCTGCACGCCCGCGGCCTGGTCGGGGGCGTCGAGCAGGCACCTGACCAGGGCGGTGCCGACGATGACGCCGTCGGCGAAGCCCGCGACCTCGGCGGCCTGGTCGGCGTCGGAGACCCCGAGACCGACGCAGACCGGCAGGTCGGTGGTGGCGCGGACGCGCTCGACGAGCGTGCGGGCCGCGGTGCTGGCCACGGCGCGGGTGCCGGTGACGCCCATCAGCGACGCGGCGTAGACGAAGCCGGAGCCGTGCGCGGTGATGCTGGCCAGCCGCTCGTCAGTGCTGCTGGGCGCGACCACGAAGACCGTGGCGAGGCCGTGCTTCTCGGCCTGCTCGCGCCAGGCCGCGGACTCCTCCACCGGGAGGTCGGGCAGGACGCAGCCGGCCCCGCCGGCCGCGGCGAGTTCGGCGGCGAACCGCTCGACCCCGTAGCGGTCGACCGGGTTCCAGTAGGTCATCACCAGGATGGGCGCGCCGGAGGCCTGGTGGGCCGCGCGAACGGTGCGCAGCACGTCGGCGATCTTCACGCCGCCGCGCAGGGCGATGGTGTCCGCGGTCTGGATGACCGGGCCGTCGAGCACCGGGTCGCTGTGCGGCAGCCCGACCTCGATGATGTCCGCGCCGGCGGCCAGTGCGGCGGTGATGGCGTCGATGCCCGCGTCGACGGTGGGGAACCCGGCCGGGAGGTAGGTGATGAGGGCCGCGCGGTGCTCGGCCTTCGCCCTGGCGAGGGTGCTGTCGAGCAGGGCGAGGTTGCCGGTGGGCGGCTGGCTGGTGCTGGTCACTGGGACGCTCCCTCGGGCTCGGTGCCCACGGTGTCGGCCTCGTTGAGGCGGAAGTAGGTGGCGGCGGTGCCCATGTCCTTGTCACCTCGGCCGGACAGGCTGACCACGATCAGCCCGGCCGAACCCAGTTCCCGGCCCACCTCGATGGCCCCGGCGAGCGCGTGGGCGCTCTCGATGGCGGGGATGATGCCCTCGGTGCGCGAGAGCAGGAGCATGGCGCGCATGGCGGCCTCGTCGGTGACGGCGCGGTACTCGGCGCGACCGCTGTCCTTGAGGTGGGCGTGTTCCGGCCCCACGCCCGGGTAGTCCAGCCCCGCCGAGATCGAGTACGGCTCGACGACCTGGCCCTCCTCGTCGTGCAGCAGGTAGGACCGGGAACCGTGCAGGATGCCGGGGTCACCGGCGGTCAGCGTGGCCGCGTGCTCGCCGGTCTCCACGCCCAGGCCCGCGGGCTCGCAGCCGATCAGGCGCACCCCGGTGTCGGGGATGAAGGCGTGGAACAGGCCGATGGCGTTGGACCCGCCGCCGACGCAGGCCACCGCCGCGTCGGGCAGCCGGCCGGCGCGGTCTAGGAGCTGGCGCCTGGCCTCGACACCGATGACCCGGTGCAGGTCGCGGACCATCGCGGGGAACGGGTGCGGGCCGGCCACCGTGCCGAAGAGGTAGTGGGTGTGGTCGACGGTGGCCACCCAGTCCCGGAACGCCTCGTTGATGGCGTCCTTGAGGGTGCGGCTGCCGGAGCGCACGGTGACGACCTCGGCGCCGAGCAGCCGCATCCGCGCGACGTTCAGCGCCTGCCGCTCGGTGTCGACCTCGCCCATGTAGATGGTGCAGTCCAGGCCGAGCAGGGCGCAGGCGGTCGCGGTGGCGACGCCGTGCTGGCCGGCGCCGGTCTCGGCGATGACCCGGGTCTTGCCCATCCGGCGGATGAGCAGTGCCTGGCCCAGCACGTTGTTGATCTTGTGCGAGCCGGTGTGGTTCAGGTCCTCGCGCTTGAGGAAGATCCGGGCCCCACCCGCGTGCTCGGCGAAGCGGGGCACCTCGGTCAGCGCGCTGGGGCGGCCGGCGTAGTGCTGGAGGAGGTTGTCCAGTTCGGCGGCGAAGGCGGGGTCGCCCTTGGCCTTCTCGTACTCGACCGCCACCTCGTCCACGGCGGCGACCAGTGCTTCGGGGATGAACTTGCCACCGAAGGCGCCGAAGTAGCCCCCGGTGTCGGGAAGCTGCCCCTCGGTGTCGGGGAAGAAGAACTCACCTGGCATGTGATGGCTCCTGACCGGGGCACGGCACGGCCCCGGAGTCGGGCTGACTGGTGGTCGCGGACAGCCGCGTGCCGCACCGCCGCCCGTCAGCGCCCGGTGACGGGAGTCCCGGGGCAGGCAGGGTGCGTCAGCGGCGCGGGCCGTGCCATCGCATGCCGTTGACCTGGCCGGGCTCGTCGCCGATCACGTAGCGGACGCGGCGGCCACGCACCCGGCGGGCGGGAGCGCGGCAGCCCGGTGGGCGGCAGCCCGAGGCGAGCCGGTTGTAGGGGGCGTGGGTCGGCCAGCCGGCGAGGCCGGGGCCGCTCGCCGACCAGGGCGCGTCCCCGGCGGAGCAGGGGACCGGCCGGGTGGTCGCGGCGAAGCCGGGAAGTGACACGACCGTCACATCCCGCCTGGCCACCGGGCCCGGTGAGTTCCCGCGCACGCCATCCACTCCCTGGTCACGTCCTACCGCCTCGCACCTTACCCGACGAACCGGCTGCCACCGGGTCTGTCGCCGGGCCGGTCGTCGGCGACCGGTGGTCGTCGACGATCGTGCGGCGCACCACTGTCCTCGGTCGGGTCTTTGAAGATCGTGCAACTCAGGTTAGGCTGCCCTTCGTGCCGCTGAGCTGGCTCTTCGTGGACATCCCTGGAGAGCTGGCCGAACGGCCCTCGTGCTCCCAAGGCCGGTCACCACACCTGACTCCCGCGTGGTCGGCCTGACAACAACGAAAGTCGAACGTGATGAAGTCAGCCCTGCACTACGGCCGCCGTCGGGTCCTCGGCGCGGTGGTCGCCCTGGTCGCCCTGGGAATCACCGGATGCGCGGCGGAGCAGTCGGACGGCGGGAGCACCAGCAGCGCGCCCAGTGCGGCCGCCGCCGACGGGGTCTTCCCCGTCACGGTGGAGAGCGCGCTGGGCACCGCGACCATCCCGGCGGCGCCGCAGCGCGTGGTCACGCTGGGGCAGGGCTCCGCCGAGACCGCGATCGCGTTGGGGCAGATCCCGGTGGGCATCGAGAAGTACGAGTGGGGCAGTGACTCGACCGGCTACCTGCCGTGGATCCACGAGGCGGTGACCAAGGCGGGCGCCGAGCTGCCCAAGCAGTTCGCCGGTGGGGACACGCTCGACGTCGAGGCGATCCTCGAACTGGACCCCGACGTGATCCTGGCGCCGTGGTCGGGCATCACCCAGGAGCAGTACGACGTGCTGAGCGGCATCGCGCCGACGGTCGCCTACCCGGGCAAGGCGTGGAGCACCGACTGGGACGAGCAGATCAAGATCATCGGCAGGGCGCTGGGCAAGCCGAGCCAGGCCCAGGGCCTGATCGACCAGATCAACCAGCGGTTCGCCGACGCGGCTGCGTCCCGGCCGAACTACCCGCAGCACACCTTCTCCTACATCTACACCAACGGGCCGGGCACCCTCGGCGTCTTCCTGCCCACCGAACAGCGCGTGGCCATGGTCGCGAAGCTGGGGCTCAAGGTCGACCCGGTGGTGGAGACCTTCCCGGAGACCGAGGGCACCGACTCCGCGCTGATCGGCCTGGAGAAGGCCGAGGAACTGCGCAACAGCGAGCTGATCTTCACCTTCTACACCGACGCGCAGACCCGCCGGGAGATCGAGGCCCAGCCGCTGTACGCGGCCATTCCCGCGGTCGCCAAGGGCGCGGTCGTGGCCAGCGACGACAACCCGTTCGTGACCGCCTCCTCGATGATCAACCCGCTGACCGTGCCCTGGGTGATCGACCGCTACCTGCCGCAGATCGACGAGAAGCTCGCGCTGCTCGACAAGAAGTAGGGCGTTCGCCGAGGTGAACTCCGTGACGACGGCCGAGCCCCGGCGCGCGGCGCCGGGCGGCGCCAGCTGGTCGCGCCGGGCCCTGGCCCTGGGCATCGGCCTGGTGCTGCTGGTCGCCGCGGTGGCGGCGAGCCTGATGGCCGGGAGCAAGGCGACCAGCGCGACCGACGTGTGGCACGTGCTCACCGGCGTGGCCGACCCGTACCTGACCGAGGTCGTGCGCAGCCGGTACGCGCGCACCGCGCTGGGCGTGCTCGTGGGGGCGGGCCTGGCCGCGGCGGGGCTGCTGATGCAGGCGGTGACCCGCAACCCGCTGGCCGAACCCGGTCTGCTCGGGATCAACATGGGCGCCGCAGCCGCGATCGTCACCGCCACCGCGTTCCTCGGGTTCCACGGCGGCACCGGCACGGTGTGGTGGGCGCTGCCCGGTGCGGTGGTGGCCGGCCTGGTGGTGCACGTGATCGGCGTGGCCGGCGCCCGGTCCGGCATGGTGCGCCTGGTGCTGGCCGGTGCGGTCGTCTCGGCCGTGCTCAGCGCCTACATCCAGGCGATCACGCTGAGCCTGCCCAAGGTGTTCGACAGCTACCGGCACTGGGTGGTGGGTTCGCTCGCCGGCAGCAGTTTCGCGACCCTGCTGGCGGTGTTGCCGTTCACCCTGGTCGGCGTGGTGCTCGCGGTGGTCCTCGCCCCGGCGCTCAACGTGCTCGCGCTCGGTGAGGAGACCGCGACCGCCGTCGGGGTGAACGCACCGCTGGTCCGGGCGGGTGGGCTGGTGGCGGCGATCCTGTTGAGCGCGGCGGCGACCGCGGCGGTCGGCCCGGTCGCGTTCGTCGGGCTCGCCGTCCCGCACATCGTGCGGGCGCTCGTCGGCGCCGACTTCCGGGTGCAGATCCCGTTCGCGCTGCTGTTCGGCCCCAGCATGCTGCTGGCCGCGGACGCGGTGGGGCGGGTGCTGATCCGGCCGCAGGAGTTGATGGTCGGGGTGGTGTCGGCGTTCATCGGGGTGCCGTTCCTGCTGTACGCGGTGCGCACGATGCGAGGTGACGGATGAGCGCCGGCGAGGTCGGGGCCGGCCGGGGCCGGCCGCGCACCATCGGGCTGGGCGGTCGGCTGAGCATTCCCGTCCAGCCGCGCTCGGTCGTGGTGGCGGGCGCGACCCTGCTCGTGCTCGTCGCCGCGGCGGTGGCCACGCTCACCCTCGGCCGGCTGGGCATTCCGCTGGCCGAACTGCCGACCGCGCTGTTCGGCGGGGCCAGCGGCAAGGAGGCGTTCGTCCTGGAGCGGCTGCGGGGGCCCCGGCTGACCGTGGCGGTCGGCACCGGGCTGGCGCTGGGGCTGGCCGGGGCGCTGTTCCAGTCCGTCTCGCGCAACCCCCTGGGCAGCCCGGACGTGATCGGCCTCGGCTACGGCGCCAGCTCCGGGGCGGCCGTCGTCGGACTGCTGTGGCCGGGGGTGATCCCGGTGCCGGTGGGTGCGGTGCTCGGCGGCGCGGTCGCGATCGCGATCGTCTACCTCGCCACGGGCAGCGGGTTCCGCCAGCCGGGCCGGCTGATCATCGCCGGTGTCGGGGTGGCTGCCATGGCGATGGCGTTCACCCAGTACGTCGTGTACGTGGCGGTCCGGGACAAGGCCAGCGTGCTTTCCGCCTACATCAACGGCAGCCTGTCCGCGCGCTCCTGGGACCACGCGCTCACGATCTGGCTCGCGCTGGTCCTGCTCACCCCGTTCGCGCTGGCGCTCTCGCCGCGCATCGGGGTGACCGAGATGGGCGACGAGCTGGCCGACGGCCTCGGCGCGAACCCGAAGTCCGCGCGCACCTGGGCGATCGTGCTCTCGGTGCTGCTGTCCTCGGCGGCGGTGAGCGTTGCCGGGCCGATCGCGTTCATCGCGCTCACCGCGCCCAACATCGCCAAGCGGTTGTCGGCCTCGCCCGGGGCGAACCTGGTGCTCTCGGCGCTGACCGGCGCGCTGCTGCTGGTGCTCGCCGACCTGGTCGCCCAGCAGCTGCCCGTCGGCGACGAGTTGCCGGTCGGCATCTACACCATGCTGATCGGTGGCCTCTACCTCGGATACCTGCTGACCCGTGAGTGGCGGAAGGGCGTGTTGTGACCGGCGAGGACAGGCATGACGACGACTGGTGTCTGCGGGCCAGCGAGGTCGACCTCGGCTACGGCGGCACCCCGGTCGTGGCGGGGCTGAGCCTGGAAATCCCGCGCGGCGAGCTGACCGTGATCATCGGGCCCAACGGGTGCGGGAAGTCCACCCTGCTCAAGGCCTTCGCCCGGGTGGTGCGGCCCCAGGCCGGCACGATCACCCTGCACGGGCGCGACCTGCACGGGTACCGGGGCAAGTCGGTGGCCCGCCGGCTGGCGCTGCTGCCGCAGAGCCCGGTGGCTCCCGAGCGCATCACCGTGCGGGGCCTGGTGAGCCGGGGGCGGTACCCGCACACCTCGCTGCTGCGGCAGTGGAGCCCGGCCGACGACCACGCGGTGGCCCAGGCGCTGGAGCGCACCAACCTGACCGAGCTGGCCGGCAGCCAGGTGGGCGAGCTGTCCGGCGGTCAGCGCCAGCGGGCCTGGTTCGCCATGGTGCTCGCGCAGGACACCGACATCGTCCTGCTCGACGAGCCCACGACCTTCCTGGACATCGCGCACCAGTACGAGCTGCTGGAGCTGTGCGCCGCCCTGCACCGCGAGGGGCGCACCGTCGTCGCGGTGCTGCACGACCTGAACCAGGCCGCGCGCTACGCCACCCACCTGGTGATGATGGCGGGGGGCCGTGTGGTGGCGGAGGGCCAGCCAGCGCAGGTGCTCAGCGCCGAGCGCGTCTCCTCGGTGTTCGGCCTGACCTGTGACGTGGTGCCGGACCCGCACCTGGGCACCCCGATGGTCATCCCGCTGCCGCAGGGCGACGGCGTCGAGCCGCACCGCGCCGGCCACGGCGTGCCCGGCTGACGGGCGGCGGCCAACGCGTTCGACGGCGGTCTAGCGCGCGGGTGGCGGGGTGGCCGGGCTGCTGGGGTGTTCGGCCAGCAGGACGGCCACCCCGTCGAGCACCCGCCGCAGCCCGAAGCTGAAGCAGGCGTCCAGCGCGGCCGGGTCGGCGGCGTCGATCGGGGGAGACGGCGCGGCCAGCGCGGTCAGCCACGGGTACCGGCCCGAGCCGATCGCGCCGGCCAGCTCACCGTGCCGCGCCGACCACCACCTCGCGTAGCTGACCTCGTTGTCCCGCACCGCCTCCGCCTCCGCGGCGGTCAGCAGGGCCATGCCCTGCACGTAGCCACTGATCAGCAGGTACACCAGCAAACCGGTGCCGGCGTCCACGCCGTGTCCGATGAGGACGGTCACCGACCGGTCCACGGTCGCGAGCACGGAACGGCCCAGCGGTGGGCGTGTCGTGGCGAGCACCCGCAACACCCACGGGTGCCGCTGGTACAGCGCCCACTCCTGGCGGGCGTGGTGTTCCAGGTGCGCCCGCCAGCCGGACGGCACCGGATCGGGTGGCTGGTACTCCGCCACCACCGCGTCCACCATCGCGGCGACCAGTTCGTCCTTTCCGGACACCTGGCGGTACAGGGTCGTCGCGGCGACACCGTTGCGCACGGCCAGGGCCCGCATGGACACGGCGTCGAGCCCCTCGGCGTCGGCCAGCCGGATCGCGGCCCGCACGATGCCCGCGCGGTCCAGTTCGGCGGGCGGCGCCGTCCGCCTGGCCCGCGCGGCCCCGGGGGAACGCGTGGTCCCGTCCCTGCGGGCCCGGTACGCCCGCGCCTGGCAGGCCCGGCCGCAGTAGCGCCGGGGCCGGCCGCGGGTGGCGGGCACGAGTTCGCCGCCGCACTGCACACACCGCATCCCGATCTCTTTTCGTCACACGAGGTTGTGTGACGAAAGTACTCGTACCGGCGTTGCGCCAGCCCAAGAATGGCGACGACAACGGGTAGTTCGGCGAAAGGACGTGGTGATGGCCGTACGGCTGGACGAGGACGTGGTGATCCGACCGGCTGGTCCGGCTGATCTGGACCGGGTGCTGCTGGCCCACCGCGCCGCGTTCGCGGACGAGGCGGTCGTGACGTGGGCCATGCCGACCACCGCCGCCGACCAGGAGCGGGTCACCTCGTTGTACCGGGCCTCGCTGACGGCCGCGCTGCACGACGACGAGGTGCTGCTCGCCCAGCGCCGGGACGGCACCGTCGTGGGCCTGTCGGTGTGGCTGGTGCTGCCGTCGGCGGAACGGGTCCGGCGGGAGGCCGCGGAACTCGCGGAGCTGGCCGCGCGCGAACCCGATCTCGGGCTGCGGCGCGCGGTCACCGTGATGACGCTGGTGGCCGACCGGCACCCCGACACCCCGCACCTGTACCTGTCCGCGATGGCCGTGCTGCCCGACGGGCGGGGTCGCGGGGTGGGCGGTGCGATGCTGCGACACCGCCTCGCCAGGGCGGACGCCGAGGCGCAACCGTCCTATTTGGAGGCGAGCACGGCGCGCAGTGCGGCGCTCTACGCCAGGCACGGTTTTCGGTCGCACGGCGCACCCGTCGTGCTGCCCGACGCGGGCCCCCGGCTGCTGCCGATGTGGCGGGAACCCGGTGCCGGGGCGACGTGAGCCGGTCGCGTCCTGGCCGCCGTCCGCCGTCCCCCGTGACCTGTCCGCCGGCCAGATCGTGGCAGGATGCGCCCCGTGGACGACAGCGAGGGCAGGCCCGGGCTGCCCGCCCCGAACGCGGCGCTGCTGCTCGCCGTGCTCGGGCGTGCCGTGCGGGCGGACATCGACGCCGCGCTGGCCGAGTGCGGGCTGTCGATGCGCCTGCTGTCGGCACTGGGCCACCTGGCGCACCAACCAGGACTGTCCTACAGCGAGCTGGGCAGGCGGGCGGGTGTCACCGCGCAGAGCATGCAGGCCACGTTCCGGCGGTTGGAGGACACCGGCGCGGTGGTGCGCACCTCACCGGGCGGCCGGGGCAACACCGCGCGGCTCGAACTCACCGACGCGGGCAGGTCCCTGCTCCGCCAGGGCCGACAGGTCCTGGGCCGGATCGAGGCGGACCTGCTGGCCGTGCTCCCCGAGGCGGACGGCGCGCGCCTGCGCCACCTGCTGGGTGAACTCGCCGTCCGCCGGGCGAAGCGCTGACCCGACCGCCCGGCCCGTGCCGCGACCCGGGGGCGACCAGGGCGGCGCACCCGTTCAGTTCGCGGGCACCTCGATGCCGAGCCGGGCCGCGGCCCGCCGGCCGACCTCGTCGTACTCCCGCAGCAGGGGCGCCGCCTGGGTGAGCGCCCGCCGGGTCAGCTCCGGACCGGCCAGCTCCGGTGTGCCCACCCCGAACAACGGGGTCGGCGCGTACTCCAGGTTCAGCTCCGTGAGCTTGGCGACCTCGTCGCCGCAGAACACCTGGAGCAGGCGCAGGCCGATCTCGGTGGAGCCGGTGGCCGGGCCGGCGGTGATCCGGTTGCGGTCCTCCACGACGTTGCCCCGGGTGCGCAGGGCGCCGTAGTAGGCCAACTGGTCGAGGGAGTGGAAGTTCGTGGTGGCGCGGTATCCGCGCAGCAGCCCGGCCGCACCCATCAGCAGCGCCCCGGCGCAGCTCGCGGCGATCCAGCCGGCGCGGCTGCCCCGGTCGCTCAGGAACGCGAGGGTCTGCTCGTCCTCCAGGTACTTCGCGGGAACGGCGCCCGCGTACAGGATGTCCAGGTTCCGCGGGCACTGCTCGAAGGTGGTCGTGGCGCGGGTCGGGAAGTACGGCATCCCGATGACCTCGTTCAGGTCCTTCCAGACGAAGTGGATGTTGACCTCGCGCCGCAGCATCCCGAAGCAGGTCTGGAAGCCGATGACGTCGATCGGCATGAAGCCCGGAGTGATGACGATGGCGATCTCCAGTGGACGTGCGATCGGTTGCGCGGTCTCGCTCATGGCCGGGCCTCTTCCACTCGGGAATAGTTTCAGTCTGACTGAAACTTAGGCCGAGTCGTTCGCGCGTGTCCATGTGACGGCGGGCACAGGGCGACCTGGCCGGGTGGTGGTTCACGGAGCCGCGACCGGAGCGGAGCTGAATCGTCCACAGTGGACCTGTGAGCTGGTTTCCCGCCGTGCGGCCGGCTTCGGCGTGGCCGCGTCGCTACTACGGCCTGGACACGCGCTGCTGGCCGTCCCGGGTGAACTGGTCGGCCAGGTCGAGGTCGAGGATGCCGGCGAGCGCGCACGCACCCGTCGGGGTCAGGCTGACCGCGCGCTGCTGGGGAATCCTGGTCAGCCAGGTGCGCCGCAGCATCGTGGTGAGCAGGGTCCTGCCGAGCGTTCCGGCCAGGTGCGGGCGGCGCGCGCTCCAGTCGTGGCAGGTCCTCAGTGGACTCGGCGTGGCGGACGCCAGGGCCGCCGGCGCGATGCGGATGCCGAGTTGGCCGAACACGCGCGGCGCGGCCGGCCCCAGTGTCCAGTGCTCCTCGTCGGTGTCCGGCGTGCTGGGCGGCACGGTGGTGACCGCGCGGTGGGCGATGAACGCGTCACTGATCACCACCGCCAGTTCACCGGCCAGGTGGTCGTAGCAGATCCGCGCGAACCGCAGGGCCCGCGCGCGCTGGCTCTGCCGCAGCGACTGGATCGGGTGCGCGGGCGCCAGCCTGGCCAGTGTCTCCAGCGCCTCGGCCACGTCCTGGCTGGCGATGCGGTAGTACCGGTACCGGCCCAACCGGGTGACGGCGATCAGCCCGCCGGACAACAACTTCCTCAGGTGCGCGCTCGTCGCCGGGGCGGACAGGCCGGCTTCGGCGGCCAGCACCGAGGCCGGCAGTTCGTGGCTGGCGGCCAGGGCGAGCAGGATGCGGGCCCTGGCCGGATCACCGAACAGGGCGGCGACCGCGGCCACGTTGGCGTCTCCGCCGTGGTTCTCGTCCGATCGGGTGCCATTACCGTTCGCATTCACCCGATCACGGTAGCGTCGGCCACTTCCATCTGGCTGGAAGCATTTTCGGGCCAGCATGGGGGATGTGACCGACATGGCCGCCAGCCCCGAGCCCGCGCCCGACCCGCCGTCCGACCACTCGGCCAGGGCCGGCGCGGGAACCGCGTCGGCGAGTGGGCACCGCCGCGGCTGGGGCCTGACCGGGGTCTGCGTCGGCTTCGCGCTGGTGATCCTGGAGGCCAACGTGCTCAACGTGGCCGCGCCCACGCTGCGCGACCAGTTGGGGGCCAGCACCAGCGAACTGCTGTGGGCCGTGGACGCCTACACCCTGGCCTTCGCCGCGCTGCTGCTGTCCACCGGGGTGCTCGGCGACCGCTGGGGCGCCCGGCGCGGTTTCCAGGCCGGGCTGGTCGTGTTCACCCTGGCGTCGGTGGGCTGCGGTCTGGCGCCCACGGTGGGGTGGCTGGTCGCGGCGCGGGTGGCGCAGGGCGTGGGCGCGGCACTGCTCGCGCCCACCTCGCTGACCCTGATCCACGCCGCCTACCCCCAGGACCGCGCCCGGGTGCGCGCGCTGGGCGCCTGGGCGGCCGTGTCCGGCCTGGCCTTCGCCGTCGGCCCGATCGTCGGCGGCGGGCTGGTGCAGACGGTGGGGTGGCGGGGCATCTTCCTGGTCAACGTGCCGGTCGGGGTGCTGGCCCTGCTGCTGGTCGCGTTCCACCTGCAACCGGTGCCGACCCGCCGCGTCGCACTGGACTGGGTCGGCCAGGTCCTCGCCGTGCTCACGCTGACCGCGGTGACCGCCGGCCTGATCGAGGCCGGGCGGCTCGGCTGGGACTCGGGGTTCGTGCTCGGCGCGTTCGGCCTGGCCCTGGTCGGCCTCGGCCTGTTCGTGGCCTGGGCGCGCGGCCGGACGCGCCCGCTGATCCCCCGCGCGGTGCTCACCGCGCCACCGCTGCTGGCCGGGCTGCTCGCCGGCGCGGCGTTCAACTTCTCCCTGTACGGCTCGCTGTTCGTCCACACGCTCGCGCTGCAGAACGTGCGCGGGTACTCCCCGCTGCTCACCGGGCTGGCCTTCCTCCCGCTCACGCTGATGCACACGCCCGTGGCCAGCTGGCTGGCCGGCCCGTGGACGGCGAGCGCCGGCCCGCGGCGGCCGCTGCTGGTCGGGCAGGTCTGCGCCACCCTGGGCACGGCCGGTTTCCTGGCCGCCGCGTCCGCGCCCTACCCGGTGCTGGCCGTGGCACTGGTCGTGTTCGGCGTGGGCTCCGGCCTGATCACCACCTCGATGACCACCCTCGTCCTGGCCAACGCGCCCGACGACAGCGTTGGCGTGTCGTCCGGTCTGCTCAACGCCAGCCGCCAGCTGGGCGGGCTGCTCGGCATCGCGCTGCTGGGGTCGTTGACCGCCAACGCGCTGGCCGACCGGATTCCGCTCGCCGAGCTGGCCGCCACGGTCGCGCTGGCCGTCGCCGCCGCGGTCACCGCCAGGGCCGTGCGCACCTGATCGAGGGGCCGCTCGCCGGCCGGGCACCCCGCCCCACCGCACCTGATCGAGCTGACCACGTCGGAGTCCACGAGGAGAAAGCGGTGCGCGAAACCAACACCCCGTTACTGGTCATCGGCGCGGGGCCCTACGGGCTGGCCCTGTCCGCCCAGTGCCGCCACGACGGGATCGACCACATCCTGCTCGGCAGACCCATGTCGCTGTGGCACGACCACATGCCGCGCGGCATGTTCCTGCGGTCGCGGTGCGACTGGCACCTGGACCCGTTCGAGGTGTACACCCTGGACCGGTACGCCCAGGAGCACGGGTTGACCGGGCGGGACCTCGACCCGATCCCGCTGTCGCGCTACCTGGACTACGCGGCGTGGTTCCAGGACCGCCGGGAGGTGGTGGCGCACCCGCGCCAGGTGGTGCGGCTGGACACGCGCGGCCCGGACGCCACCGGGTTCGTCGCCGAACTGGACACCGGCGAGGTCATCGTCGCCGACCAGGTGGTGGTGGCCACCGGGCTCGGTTCCTGCGCCCACGTCCCGCCCGAACTGGCCGCCGTCCTGCCCGACGGGTCCTATCGGCACAGTCAGGACGTCGTCGACCTGGCCGCACTGGCCGGCAGGTCGTGTCTGATCGTGGGTGGTCGGCAGAGCGCGTTCGAGTGGGCGGCGCTGGCGGCCGAGGAAGGCGCGGCCGAGGTGCACGTGTGCCACCGGCACGCCACCCCCGGGTTCGCGCCGGCCGACTGGACCTGGGTCAACCCGCTGCTCGACCGGTTCGTCACGGAGCGCAGCTGGTACCGGGAACTGTCCACAGCGGACAGAGCGGAGATCACCCAGCGCATGTGGCGGATCGGCCGGCTGCAACTGGAGGAGTGGCTGGCGCCGCGGATCGACCGCGACAACGTGCGCCTGTGGCCGCACACCCGGGTGGTGTCCGGCCAGCGCACGGGCGACGGCCGGGTGCGCGTCACCCTGGACAGCGGCGACGCGCTGACCGTGGACACCGTCGTCCTGGCCACCGGGTACCGGATGGACGTGGCCAGACTGCCCTTTCTGGCCGCCGGCGGCCTGCTGCGCGAACTGGCCACCGACGACGGGTTTCCCGTGCTGGACGAGAACTTCCGGTCCAGCGTCGCCGGCCTGTACTTCACCAGCAGGTTCGCCGTGCGGGACTTCGGCCACTTCTTCGACTTCACCGCGGCCGCGCGGGTGTCCGCGCGGGTCATCTCGGAAAGCGTCCGGGCGGCTGGTTCGGGAACGGCCTGAACCGGCGACGTCCCGGTGCACGGCACCAGAGAGGGGTTCCTTGTGATGAGTGGCGCATCGCCGTCGTATCTGGTCAAGCGGTCCTGTCTGCACAACGTTCGGGTGACCTCGTCCGTCCCGTTCCCCACCGCCGACATCCCCGAGGGCCTGGTGCTGCCCAGGACCATGATGGAGATATCGGACTTCGTTCCCTACGAGCAGGTCGTCGTCACCAAGATCGGTGGGGACAACTGGGTCAACCGGATGTACACCTTCGTCCTGCCGGGCGACTCCGACGAGGTCGAGGCCAGGGGCTCGGTGGCGCACCTGCTCGGCGTCGGCGACGTCTGCTGCGCGATCTCCAGAACCACGCTGAACCAGCGCCAGTACGAGGCGCACGTGGCCGACGCCAGTGAGGCGGCACTGCTGGACGTCCGGTTCTACCCGGAGCGGGACGTGGTCAACGACTACGACGCCGCCAAGATCGTGGTGGAGACCGGTGGCCGGGCCCGGCGGGTCGACGCGCTGCCCCCGGAGGTCGTCGACCGCCGCCGGGAACTGCCCAGGACCCTGTTGTCCAACCTGCTGGCCAACCTGGAGATCCAGGAGGTGGAGCGGCGCGGCTGCATCGAGATGAGCGCGGAACTGCCCGTGGAGTACATGCGCCGCGCCGGGTTCTGCGTCAACCAGAGCATCTTCGTCTACAACGCCAGCCGGGGCGGGACCTCGGCCGAGAGCTATGTCGTGCCCAGCCTCACCAAGCGGACGGTCGGCATCTCCGGCGCGCTGTCGGCCGTGGCCGACGTGGGCGACAAGGTCTCGGAGGCCGCCTACGTCAACTCCACCGAGCTGGTCGTCCCCACCGTCTGCAACCTGCTCAACGAGCCGGTGCTCAGCGCGTAGCACACCCGGGTGGTGTCGTGGCCGGACGCGGTGGTCCGGCCACGACCCAGGGGACCGAGCACGAGTCACCGCCGGTGCGGCCGGCTCCCCGCGCCGCCCGCAGGGTCCTGTGTGGACACCGGCTGATCAGCGCGGGACGTCCGGAGCCGGTCCGGTGGTTGCCGGCGCGGGTTGACCAGCCGTCAGCACCGAGTCGGTGGTGCAGCGGATGGCGGATGTCGACACGGTCACCGCCGCTGGGACGCGACCGCACCGCGCGCGCGGCCAGGGCCTTTCCGGCCGCGTCGAGGTGGCTGGGGCCGACGGTGAGCCAGAGGATGGTGCGCACCCGGAGGTCGAACGCGCTGAGATCGACGTCCACGTCGAAGTGCAGCACGCCGCCAGCGCGCAGCTCGTGCAGCCGACGCCGCACCGTGCTCGCCGAAACCCCGGTGGCCGCCACCAGCTCCTCGACCGTGGCGCGTCCGTCGCCGCTCAGCACGTCGAGGATGCGCTGGTCCGCGGCGTCCAGCCGGGTCGGCGGCGCGGTCGGGGCGGGCAGGTGCGCGGTGAGCTGGGCCACCTGGGCCGCGTCGAGCCGCCCGTGCTTGGTGAACGGCATCCCGGCGCCGCCGTAGAACACGTGCAGGATCTGGTGGGCGCGGACGTCCAGGACGTGGCGGGTGCGTGGCAGCGCCTCCAGCAGCAGCGGGTCCACCCCGGCGCCCCGGGCGGCGCCGACGATCTCGGTTCCGCCCGAGCACAGGCTGATCCAGCTGGTGTCGGCACGCCGGGCCAGGGCGTCGGCGATCTCTCCCGCGGCCTCGGGCGTGGCCCGCACCCGCACCGCCCACTGCGTCTGGTCCACCACCGCCGGGTCGCTGAGCCCCACCACCCGCAGCGCGCGGGTGGCGCGCAGCCGCGCGTAGCGGCGGACGACGGTCTGGTCGGAGACCCCCAGCACCTCGCCGATGCGCCGGAACGGGGCCCGGGCGTCGATCTGCAGGGCGTGCAACAGCCTCCGGTCGAGATCGTCCCTGTCCGCAGTCGTGCACCAGGCCTTCGCCGCCGGCCTGGACGGCGTGTTCACGCTCGCCGGTGGCGCCGCGCTCCTCGCCGCCGCGCGGGGCTGCGGCCACGACCCGGGGGAGGGGCTAGCGGGGGTGGGTCGGCGGCAGGACCTCGTGGATGCGCTCGCCGAGGAACACGTCGTTGTCGCGGTCGATCCACTGGCGGCGCAGCACGGCGAGCGCGGTCGACATGTTGAGGCCGTCGATGCCGGGGAGCGCGCCGAGGTCATCGGTGACGAACCGGGACAGGTGCTCCTCGTCGCGGAACACCGCGTGGTGGGTGATCGGCGCCGGTCCGGCGGTCATCACGGTGAACCGCCCGGACGGGCCCGCGCGCAGTGCGGCCAGCACGGTCGGGATGTGTCGCGGCTGCACGTCGAGGGTGATCAGCGCGGTGAGCGGGAAGCCGAGGACGGCGGGTTCGATCTCCACGCGGGGCCGGGCGGCGCCCTGTTCCAGCACCGACTGGATCAGCCGGTACGCGGTGGACCGGCTGACGTCGAGTTCGCGGGCGGCCTGTGCCGCGGAGATCCGGCCGTCGTCGAAGAGCAGGCGCAGCGTGTTGGACTCGGCCTCGGTGAGCGGCCCGACCCGGTCCGGCGGCGAGTTGGGGTCGGCGTCGACGTGCTCGCGCAGCGCGGCGGCCTGCGCGTCGGTGAGGCGGTTCAGGTGCCAGGCCACGGCCTGGCGCGCCGCGCGCAGCACGAGGTGCGCCTGGATGGACGCGATGCCGGGGATCGCGGGCAGCGTGTGGGTCAGCAGGCGGCGCAGGTCGGTTCCGGACAGCGGGTAGATCGTGCAGTAGATGTCCGCGTCCCCGCTGGTGATCAGAATGGACTGGGCCTCGCGCACCTGTTGGATCGCGGCGGCGACGCCCGAGGTCGTGCCGGGCTCGCACTTGATCCACACCACGTACGGGTTGCCGGTGGTGAGCAGCGACCAGTGCACCGTGGAGATGAAGCGCAGCAGCCGGCTCTCCTGCAGCCGCTGCATCCGGCGGCCGACCGTGCTGGCCGAGGTGCCCAGGACCTCCGCGATGGTGTTCAGCGGAGCCCGGGGGGCGAGTTGCAGCGCGGCCACCAGATCGAGGTCGGCGTCATCCAGTTGTTGCAAAACGTCACTCCGTGTTGAACGGTTCTCCCATCGGGGTCACATATCTTGACACAACTCTGCATCCGACTATTTGATACCGGCTCAAATCACCGTGTAAGACAAGGCGGAGGGGTTCGTGACCGAGGTGACGACACGGCGGCGTTCGGTGACGTCGTCGGTGATGCGGGTGCTCGATCTGGTGGATCGGGCCGGGAACAAGCTGCCGCATCCCTTCTGGCTCTTCGTGATCCTGAGCGTGCTGGTGGTGCTGGCGAGCTGGGTGCTGTCCGCGCTCGGCGTCTCGGTGACCTCCCCGGTGGACGGCAAGGAGGTCGGGGTCAAGAGCCTGGTCTCCGATGCCGGGGTCCAGATGATGCTCGGCGACCTGATCAAGAACTTCGTGAACTTCCCGCCGCTCGGGCTGATCGTGGTGGTCATGCTCGGTGTGGCGATCGCGGATAAGACCGGGCTGCTGTCGGCGATGATGCGTGGCGCGCTGGCCCGGGTACCACCTGGTCTGGTCACCTTCGCCGTCGCGCTCACCTCGATGTTCGCCCACGTGGCCTCGGACGCCGCCTTCGTGGTGATGATCCCGCTCGGCATGATCGTGTTCCAGGCCGTGGGGCGCAGCCCGATCATCGGCGCGATCGTGGCCTACGTCGCCGTGGGCGGCGCCAGCAGCATCAGCCCGGTGATCGAGGGAACGGACGCGGTCTTCGCCGGCCTCACCACCACGGCCGCGCACACCATCGACCCGGACTACGTGGTCACCCCGGTCGCCAACTACTACTTCTCGGCGGCGTCCTCGCTGCTGCTTGCGGTCACGATCACCGTCGTGACCGAGTTCGTCGTCACCCGGCGGGTCGCGGCGATGAACGCGGTCGAGCCGGAGCTGACCGGCGTTGACGAGCTGCCCGACATGTCACTGTCCGCTGTGGAGCGGACCGGGCTGCGGCGGGCGCTGATCGCCGCGGCGCTCTACCTCGCCGCGGTGGTGATCGCCGTGCTGCCGAGCGGTTCGCCGCTGCGCGGCGAGGGCGGGTCCATTGTGGACTCGCCGCTGATGGAGAACGTCGCCGTGCTCATGATGCTGTTCTTCATGATCATCGGCGCCGTCTACGGCGTGACCGTGCGCGCCATCCGCTCGCCCAAGGACTTTCCCGAGCTGATGGGCCAGGGGCTGCGCGAGCTGGTTCCCGTGCTGGTGCTGTTCTTCGCGGTCTCGCAGTTCCTCGCCTACTTCAAGTGGACGAACATCGGCCAGGTCATCGCGATCGCCGGCGCCAGCACGCTGGACTCGATGGACGCGCCGCCAGTGGTGATCTTCGTGGGCGCGGTGCTGCTGATCAGCGTGCTGAACCTGTTGCTCACCAGTGGTTCGGCCATGTGGGCACTGGTCGCCCCGGTGCTGGTGCCGATGCTGATGCTGCTGCACATCCACCCGGAGACCACCCAGGCGCTGTTCCGGGTCGCCGACGCGCCCACCAACAGCCTCACCCCGATGAGCCCCTACTTCGTGATCGCGCTCGGCTTCATCCGGCGCTACCGGCCGTCCGCCGGGATCGGCACCCTGATGTCGCTCGTGCTGCCGCTCGCCGTCGTCAACCTGTGCGTCTGGGTGCTGATGTTCCTGGCGTGGTACGCGCTCGGCATCCCGCTCGGCCCCGGCGTTCCGGTCCGATGACCCGCCCCCCACACAGGAAGGCGCATGATTTGTCCGCGAAGTCGTTGTCCACGTGGTGCCGAGGCGAGCTGGACGAACTGCTCGGCGATGTGTCGATGCTGGTGCGGCACGAGTCGCCGAGCGGTGAGAAGGCGTTGCTGGACCGGACCGCCGACTCGATCATGGCCTGGCTGGACCGCCGGCTCGGCGCGCCGGACCACTGGACGCGGCACGACCACGCGGAGCACGGCGACCTGCTGGAGGTGACCTACTCCGGCGCCACCGGGGCACCCGTGCTGATGATCGGCCACTACGACACGGTCTGGCCCTCGGGGACCCTGGACGGGTGGCCGTTCGCGGTGCGGGCGGACGGGACGGCGACCGGGCCGGGGATCTACGACATGAAGGCCGGGCTGGTCACCGGTGTGTGGGCGGTGCTGGCGCTGCGCGCGTTCGACCTGCCGTGCCCGACGGTCCGGTTCCTGTTCAACGGAGACGAGGAACTCGGCAGTCCGAAGTCCCGGCCGCACATCGAACGCGCGGCCCAGGACTGCCTGGCCGCGCTGGTGCTGGAACCGGGCGTCGGCTGGGACGTCAAGACGGAGCGCAAGGGCGTCGGGATCTTCACCGTCACCACGCACGGGGTGGAGGCCCACGCCGGCAACAACCCCACCGACGGTGCCAGCGCGGTCCACGCGCTCGCCGAGATCGTCCACCAGCTCACCCGCGAAGCCGACCACGACAGGGGAACCACGATCAACGTCGGCACGATCAGCGGCGGCACCGCGCGCAACGTCATCGCGGGACAGGCCAGCTGCCTCATCGACATCCGGGTCAGCGAGCAGGCCGAGGCCGAGCGGATCGACCGGGTCTTCGCCGCGCTGCGCGCGAGCGACCCTCGGGTGCGGGTGCGGGTCGACGGGCGCTGGAGCCGCCCGCCGATGCGGCTCGGCCCAGCCAGCCGGACGCTGTTCGACCTCGCCAACGACGTTGCCACGGCACTGCGCGCCCCGCTCGACCCGATCAGCGTCGGCGGTGGCAGCGACGCGAACTTCGTCTCCGCCCTCGGCCTGCCGGTGCTCGACGGACTCGGTGCCAGCGGGGGCGGCGCGCACGCCCGGCACGAGCACGTGGTCGTCGACGACATCCCCGACCGGGTCGCGCTGGTCGCCGGGCTGCTGAGCCGGCTCGCCGACGAGCCCCGTGGACAGCGGCACCCGCAGGACGGCTGACGCGGCCTCCGCCGACGCCGCATCGGAGGGGCGGGCCGCCGGAGCACTGACCGGTCTTCGGCGGCCCGCCCGCCCATAACGAGGTGCACCGGATTCGAAACTTTCGGCCTCCGGGCTCGGTCACCTGGCCGGCCTGGGGTCGGCTGGGTTAACCAGCGCTGAACCGGATCAGTGAGCGCGGGCAGGCTACCAGCCGTAACGCCTCTCGTGATGAGATCATTCGAGCCGAATTGTTTCCGAAATATTTTCGAAACTGTTGACAACCCTCCGGCGTCGGTCCAACACTCTTGGTGTCGACAGGGTTCGCTGTCGAACTGGGTCAAAGGCAAGACCGGGCTGCCGATCACCTGCTGACCGGCAGATCCGCGGGCGCATCGGGTGACGCCGACGGGCGGCCGTCAGTCGGCCACTGACAGCCCCGAGCGGGTCCCGGCGCACTGCCCGGTTGCCGTGCCAACCCTCAACGCTGAGGAGGAAGTACGCACATGACCATTGCCAGTGTTCATCCGACGAGCCGCCGGCGCGGCCGCTTCAAGATGCTCATCAGCGGGGCCTGCGCCGCGCTCGTGATGGCGATCGTTCCCGGCGTCGCCGCCGCGAGCACCAGTGGCGACGTGGGCGCCACCGCGCTGTGCTCCAGCCAGACCGGCACCAACAACGGCTACTACTACTCGTTCTGGACCGATGGCGGCGGATCGGTCTGCATGGACATGGGGTCTGGCGGCAACTACAGGACCACGTGGAGCAACGTCGGCAACTTCGTCGGTGGCAAGGGCTGGAGCAACGGTTCCCGCAGGACCGTGAACTACTCCGGCAGCTTCAACCCGTCCGGCAACGCCTACCTGGCGCTCTACGGCTGGACGTCCAACCCGCTGGTGGAGTACTACGTCGTGGACAACTGGGGCAACTACCGCCCCACCGGCACCTACAAGGGCACCGTCACCACCGACGGCGGCACCTACGACATCTACCAGACGATGCGGTACAACGCGCCCTCGGTCGAAGGCACCAAGACCTTCCCGCAGTACTGGAGCGTCCGGCAGTCGAAGCGGACGGGTGGGTCGATCACCACTGGCAACCACTTCGACGCGTGGGCCCGCGCCGGCATGAACCTGGGCAGCTTCAAGTACTACATGATCCTCGCGACCGAGGGTTACCAGAGCAGCGGCAACTCCAACATCACGGTGAGCTGACCAGCGGTTCCGCCCCGCGACCACCGTCAGCCGGAGTTGGTGCGGTGACCACCCGGGTCACCGCGCCGACGCCGCCCCCAATCCCTCGTAGCCGCCGTCGTGGCACCGTCGCCAGCCGGCGGCTACGAGGTTTTGCGCCGTCCCCGCCCCGCGATCACCCGCCGACCGGCCGGGCCGCCCCGGGCGTGGGCTGGCGCGTTGCGAACTGGGCCCGGTAGCGGGTGGGTGTGGTGCCCAACGCGGTGGCGAAGTGCTCGCGGAGGCGGGCGGGGGTGCCGAAGCCGCACTGCGCGGCGATGGCGTCGATGCCCAGCGCTGTGGTTTCGAGGAGGTGCCTGGCGCGGGCGAGGCGCTGCGCGACCAGCCAGTTGTGGACGGTGCTGCCGGTGCGGGCGCGGAAGGCGCGGGTGAAGGTGCTCCGGCTCATGTGCGCGCGGGCGGCGAGCTGGTCGATGGTCTGCGGTGTGTCCAGGTGGGCCTGTGCCCAGTTCAGCACGCTGGTCAGCGGATCGGTGCCGGGGTCGGGGACGGGGAGTTCGATGAACTGGGCCTGGCCGCCGGGGCGGTGCGGGGCGGCGACGATGCGGCGGGCGACGCGGTTGGCGACGGCCTGACCGGCGGTGCGGGCGAGCAGGTGCAGGCAGGTGTCGATGCCTGCGGTCGCGCCGGCGCCGGTGACGATCTCGCCCTCGTCGACGTACAGCTCCTCCGGGTGCAGCTGCACCAGGGGAAACCGCTGCCGGAAGGTGTCGGCCCACTTCCAGTGCGTGGTCGCGGTCCGCCCGTCCAGGATGCCGGAGTCGGCGAGGACGAAGACGCCAAGGCAGAGCCCGACCACCAGCGCGCCACGCCGGTGCGCCGCGCGCAGTGCCGCCCGCACGGGCGCGGGCGCGGGCACGTGCGGATCGGACCACCACGGCACCACCACGATGTCGGCTCGGCTGAGCGCGTCGAGTCCGGCGCGGACATCGATCGCGTAGCCCGCGCTCGTGGTCAGCCGACCGGGCGCGGGGGCGGCCACGGTGATCCGCCACGGCGGCATGTCGCCGGGCGGGGATTCCGGCCCCCACACCAACGACGGCACGGCGAGGTGGAACGGGCTGATCCCCTCGAACGCGAGGACGGCGACTCCCGGGACGCCCATCGGTTCCTCCTTCGCACGCATCCGGCCGATCCCGACCGGAGCTGACCCGAATCGGCATGTCCACCCGGAATCGGGTCGGTCAGGATGGTAACCGTCCACATCGGAAGCGAAGGAAGCACCATGACCAGCACCACTCTCCGCGAGATCAGCGCACTGCCGACGACCCCGGCCGTGCTGTCCGACGCCACGGTGATCCTCGTCGACTACCAGAACACCTACACGCGCGGCGTGCTGCGGCTCGACGGCTGGGAGCGGGCGCTCGACGAGGCGGCCGAACTGCTGGCGCGCGCCCGGGCCGAGGGCGCCGAGGTCATCCACGTGATGCACGACGGCGGCGAGGGCAGCCCCTACGACATCCGGCAGGACATCGGCCGGATCCACGAGCGCGTCGCCCCCGCCCCGGGTGAGCGGGTGGTGGTCAAGACCGCGCCCAACGCGTTCGTCGGCACCGAGCTGGGCGACCTGGTCGACGCCGCCGGGCACGACAACGTGGTGATCGCCGGGTTCATGACCCACATGTGCGTCACGTTCACCGCCGAGGGCGCGTTCCTGCGCGGAAACGCCCCGACCGTGGTGGCCGCGGCGTGCGCCACCCGCGCGCTCCCGTCCGCCGCCGGTCCGGTGAGTGCCGCCGAGCAGCACCGCGCCGCCCTGGCCACCATCGGCGACCTCTACGGCGTGGTCGTCGCTTCCGCGGCCGACCTCGGCTAGTACGCCGCCCCTTCAGCGCCGGCCGGGGTGGGCGACGCGCCGGCCGACGCTGCCCGGGCTGGCACCTACCGGGGTGACCTGGGTGGGACACCGCGCTTCCCTTCCGAAGCGGATTGACAAGCGGAACGTGGTTCCATATTGTTCCGGAACAGCGATCCGCTTCGATCGTGGTCGACGAGAAACGCTCCTGACCACTTCGTCCGCCGTTGGCCGACCGCGATCAGCGGCACCACCTCCGGAAGGGGAACCCCACATCATGAGTGCACCGAGGCACGCCGCCGACACCGTCCCCGCGCCCGCGCCCGTCCTCTCGGTCAGTCCGGTGGTGCTGCCGGCTCCCGGCCGCGCCGTGGACCTGCAGGTGCGCGTGTCCGCGCCGGTGACCGGCGACGAACTGCCGATCATCCTGCTCTCGCACGGCCAGGGCTACTCGAACCACCTCTCCTCGCTGAACGGCTACGCCCCGCTCGCCAACTTCTGGGCGGCGCACGGCTTCGTCGTGATCCAGCCGACCCACCTGAGTTCCCGGTCGCTGAGCCTGCCCGCCGACACCCCCGGAGCGCCGCTGCACTGGCGGTCCCGGGCCGAGGACATGACGCGCGTCCTCGACCAGCTCGACGCGATCGAGGCCGCCGTGCCGCAGCTGCGCGGGCGGCTGGACCGAGGCAGGGTCGCGGTGGCCGGCCACTCGATGGGCGGGCACACCGCGAGCCTGCTGCTGGGCGCCCGGCTCACCGATCCCGACACCGGTGCCGAGGTGGACCTGGCCGATCCCCGGATCACGGCGGGTGTGCTGCTGGCCGCGCCCGGCCGGGGCGGCGACGCGGTCACCGAGTTCGTGCGCGAGAACTACTCCTTCTTCCTGAGCACGGACTTCACCACGATGACCACGCCCGCCCTGGTGGTCGCCGGTGACAAGGACGCCTCCACCCACCTGACGGTGCTGGGCCCGCAGTGGCACACCGACCCGTACCACCTCTCCCCGGGCCGCAAGGCCCTGCTCACCCTGTTCGACGCCGAGCACGGGCTCGGTGGGGTGTCCGGCTACGACGTCGCCGAGACCACCGACGAGAACCCCGAGCGGGTCGCCGTGGTCCAACGGCTCACCTGGGCCTACCTCCGCAGCGAGTGCTACCCCGGGGATCCCGCGTGGCAGGCGGCGCGGGACGCGCTGGCCACCGCACCCGACCCACTGGGACGCGTCGAGACCAAGTGAGCCAGCGCGGCGGCCGCGGCCGGCGCCGTCGCACCGCCTCGGCCCGGCCGGGTGCAACACAAACCCGGTGGGCGCGGACATCCAGGGTGTCGCGGGTGTGCGACGCGGCATCGAGGCGGACTGCGACGGAAAGGAGTACGAGCGGTGCGAACCTCTCACCGGCTGTGGGTGCTCGCCGCGGTGGCGGCGGTTGGTGGCTCGCTGTTCCCGCCGGGCACTGCCGCGGCGCGCGCGGACGAGCTGGGCGGGATCAGCGGGCGGGTCTGGCTGGACCGCGACGGGAACGGGGTGTTCGACGACACGGACGCGCTGTTCCCGGTGATCGAGGACATCCGGATCAGCAGGGCGGACGGCACGTGGTCGGGCAGCGTCGAGCTGTCGCACGGCGTCTTCGCGGTCGCGGACCTGGCACCGGGGCGGTACGTGGTGGACGGCGCGGTCCCCGCGTACGCCTCGACCACCCCGTCCCAGGTGTCGGTGCTGGTGCCCCCGGGCGGCGTCGCCGAGGTGGAGTTCGGCATCCGGGGCGGGACGATCTCCGGGGTGGTGTGGCTGGACGAGAACGAGGACGGGGTCAGGCAGGACGCCGAACCGCTGGGGGTACCCGGCAGGACGATGCGGATGAGCGCCTACGACACGGTCACCACCTTCCACGTCACCGACGTCGACGGGCAGGGCCGGTTCCTGTTCCAGGACCTGCCGGCCACCGAGTACATCCTGGACACGTTCCTGGCCGTGCAACCGGAGTTCGGCCCGACCCGACCGTTCGTCGGGGCGCCGGAGCGCGATTCGGACCTGGACTGGAACCTCGGCGACGGCAGGCGGGTGGCCATCGAGGTGCGCGAGGACGGTTACGCCACCACGGCGACGAACATCGACGCCGGGTTCGTGCGGAACCGGCGCGACCTGGTCGCCGAGGAGCTGACGGCCACACCGGACGGCGACCTCGCGGTTGGCCAGCCGGTCGTGCTCCGGGCGGTGGTCGGCAACCGGGGCAACACCACCGCCCGGATGCAGGGCCAGGTCAGGCTGCCGGCCGGGCTGCGGATCGTCGCGGCCACCTCGACCGAGCAGACCAGCGTCAGCGGGCAACTGGTCAAGGTCGGTTGGCGGAGCCACTACCACCCGCCCGGCACGTTCGAGGTGCTGATCACCGCGGTGGTCGACGCGCTGCCGACCGACCCGGTGCGCTTCACCGTCGTTGACGTGCTCGACCCCGATCTGCCGGAGACCAACCCGGACAACAACGCGCTGACCCTGACGCTGTGACCGGGTGGCCGTGCCCACCCGGTCAGCGTCCCCGGCCGTCCCCGCGCGGCGGGCGCCTCACCGCACCCGCTCCCAGCCGCGCCGGGGCGGCCGACTGCCGAGCTGGTCGTCCCGGCTGCGGTACACGATGTAGGGCCGGGTGAGGTAGCCGATCGGCACGGAGAACACGTGCGGGTGGTGCGTTGTGGTCATCGTCGTCCCGGCCGTCACTCGCAGTCGAGTAGGTCATCACTGGCCCGCCCCTGGGCGAGCACGGTTCAGCCTTGGTCAACTGCGGATGGCCGGACAGGGCCGACCGGCCTTGCGGCGAAAGGACCAACGTCCCTACGCGGCCCCCGGGCACCGGCCGCACCCGGGCGGGTTCGCGGCGGGCGCCACCACCGGCGGCGGGCTCAGCCCGTTGTCGGGTGGCTGGTCAGGTAGCCGCCCATGGTCCGGAAGTAGTCGGTGGCGGCGTGTTCGACGCCGTCCTCGGTGCGCACCTGTTCGAGCCGGAGGCCGTGGTTGTGGCCGCGGCGCGCGTCCGCGCCCGCGACGATGACCACGCCGTCGCCCTCGCGGATGAAGATCCGGCCGGGGGTGCCGCCGTAGCGGCCCTTGGACACCGACGCCCGCAGCACCCGCAGACGCGCACCGCGGTGGTAGGTGAACGCGTTGGGGTAGGGATCGGACTGGGCGCGGACCAGCCGTTCGATGTCCTCGGCCGGCCAGCTCCAGTCGATGCGACTGTCCTCAATGGACCTCTTGTGGAAGAAGCTGGCCTTGCCTCGGTCCTGCGGTGTCCAGTCGCGCCGCCCGGAGGCGATCAGGGCGAGCGCCTCGGCGAGGACCGGCTCGATCAGGTCCACGGTGCGGTGGAACAGGTCGGTGGCGGTGTCGCGCGGGCCGACCGGGATGGCGCGCTGCACGACGATGTCCCCGGCGTCGAGCTGGTCGTTCATCATGTGGGCGGTGACGCCCACCTCGGGCTCGCCGTTGATCAGCGCCCAGATCAGCGGGGAGAACCCGGCGTAGGCGGGCAGCAGGGAGTCGTGCACGTTCAGGGTGCCCAGCCGGGGGAGGGCGAAGATCTCCGGCGGAATCCAGGTCCGCCAGTTGTTCGCCACGATGAGGTCGGGCTCGATCCGCTCCAGCCGGCGCACCAGCTCCGCGTCGGGCCGGTTGCGCAGCACCACGTCCACGCCGTTGGCGGTGGCCAGTTCCGCCACCGAGTCCGACCAGATCCGCTCGTAGGCGTGGTCGGATCTGGGGTGGGTCACGACGAGGGCGACCTCGTGCGGGGAGTCCAGCAGCGCGCGCAGTGTCCGGTGTCCCCAGGTCTGGTAACCGAACATGACGATACGCATGCGTGCCCTCCTAGCTGTCGGCGGTGAACGGTCGGCCGCACGGGGCGCCGACCCACCCAGACAACGCGACCGCGGCGCGGGGCACAACGCCCGAACGGGCTAACTAAGGTAAGGCTAAGTTACGTTAGGGTCGCCTCTGTTCCCTTCGGTGGTGCCACCGGGTGCGGCCCCCGCCCGGGGCCGGGTGTGCCGGTGGTGTCGGCGAAGGCCGTGACGACGAGATGTCCGCCCAATCGATCGGCTGCTCGACCAGGTGATGGGACAGGTATGACACAGGCAGCACAGGAACGGGTGTACGACGTGGTGGGCGTGGGCTTCGGGCCGTCCAACCTCGCCCTGGCGGTGGCGGTGGCCGAGCACAACGCGGTCGCCGAGCCCGCCGACCGGATCACCGCGCGTTTCCTGGAGCGGCAGCCCGGGTTCGGCTGGCACCGGGGCATGCTCATCGACGACGCCACCATGCAGGTGTCCTTCCTCAAGGACCTGGTGACCCTGCGCGACCCGACCAGCCGGTTCAGCTTCCTGTCCTATTTGCACAGTCGCGGTCGGCTGGTCGACTTCGTCAACCACAAGAACCTCTTCCCGCTGCGGGTGGAGTTCCACGACTACTTCGAGTGGGCCGCCGGCCAGGTCGGGGACCTGGTCAGCTACGGGCGGGAGGCGGTGGCCGTGCGGGTGGCCGCGGGTGGCGAGGCGGACGGGCAGGTCGAGGTGGAGGCGCGCCACCGCGCCGGGGCGGACCGGCGGGAACTGCTGCGCGCCCGCAACCTGGTGCTGGCCACCGGTCTGCGGCCGAGGCTGCCCGACGGGATCAGCGCGTCGGCGCGGATCTGGCACAACAGCGAACTGCTGCACCGGATCGGCGCGGTCGACCAGAACCGGGCGGCCCGCTTCGTGGTGCTCGGCGCGGGCCAGAGCGCGGCCGAGGTCACCGCCTTCCTGCACACGCGGTTTCCCCGCGCCGAGGTGTGCGCGGTCTTCTCCCGCTACGGCTACAGCCCCGCCGACGACAGCCCGTTCGCCAACCGGATCTTCGACCCGGCTGCCGTCGACGACTTCTACGCCGCGCCCGAGGAGGTCAAGGCGGCCCTGATGCGCTACCACGGCAACACCAACTACTCCGTGGTCGACGTGGACCTGATCGAGGACCTCTACCGGCGGGTCTACCGGGAGAAGGTGTCCGGGGCGCGGCGCCTGCGGGTGTTCAACGTCTCCCGGCCGGCGGAACTGGTCGAGACCGGGGACGGGGTGCGGGTCACGGTGGAGGACCTGGTCAGCGGGGAGCACACCGTGCTGCGCGCCGACGTGGTGGTGTGCGCGACCGGCTACCGCCCGGACGATCCGCTCTCGCTGCTGGGTGAGGTGGGTGAGCGGTGCCGGCGCGACCGGCAGGGCCGGGTGGAGGTGGACCGCGACTACCGGCTGCGCACCTCCGCCCCGCTGCGGTCGGGCATCTACCTGCAGGGGCGGGCCACCGAGCACAGCCACGGGATCACCTCCTCGCTGCTGTCCAACGGCGCGGTGCGGGCCGGGGAGATCCTGCGCTCGATCCTGGACCGGCGAGCCGAGCCGGTCCGGTCACCGCGCCCGGTCACGCAGAAACCGGCGACCGTGTAGCCGGGGTGGGCGGCGGTTGATCATCGGCTGTTAGGTTAAGCTAACCTAATGAACGCGCACCGTGACGCGATCGGCACAGCACTGCTCGCGTGCGTGGGCGCGGACACGTCGAGGTGAAGGGAAGCCGTCGCAGATGACCAGCCCGCCGACCGCCAAGGCCGAGCCCAGCGTGCGTCCGTACCGGGTCTTTCCGGTGACCGTGCGAGGCGCGGTCCTGGTCACCCCGCGAATGCGGCGGATCACCCTGGCGGGCGCGGAACTCGCCGGCGCCACCAGTTCCGGCCTGGACCAGCGGATCAAGGTGCTGCTCCCGCAGGACGGCCAGCGGGAACCGGTCATCGGCGGCGACGGCGACTGGTACCAGCACCACCAGCGCCTGCCCGAGGAGGTCAGACCGGTCATGCGGACCTACACGGTGCGCCGGTTCCGGCCCTGGGACAACGAACTCGACGTGGACTTCGTGCTGCACGGCGACACCGGCCCGGCCTCGCGCTGGGCGGCCAGGGCGGTTGTGGGCGACCGGCTGGCCGTCGTGGCCCCCGACGCCCAGCACACGCCGATCATCGGCTACGAGTACCGCCCACCGCGGACCAGCGAGTGGTCGCTGATCGCCGGGGACGAGACCGCCCTGCCGGCGATCGGCGCGATCGTGGAGTCCCTGGGGCCGCACGACCGGGCGGAGGTGTTCGTCGAGGTCGCCGACCAGACGGAGGTGCAGCCGCTGGTGAGCGTGGCCGACGTGCGGTTCACCTGGATCTGCCGCGACGGCGCGCGGCCCGGCCAGCCCCGCGGCCTGCTCCCGGCGGTGCGCGCCGCCGCCCTCCCGGACCGCCCCGGCTACGCGTGGCTGGCCGGCGAGGCCGGGATGATCGCCCGGCTGCGGCGGCACCTGGTGGGTGAGCGTGGTTTCGACCGCGGGTCGGTGTACTTCTCCGGCTACTGGAAGTCCGAGGACCACCGGGCATGACGCGACCACGGCCGCGCCAAGGCCCCGCGCCGATCGGCGGCTAGCGGGATGTCCAGGACGCTCGGCCTGCTGCTGGCACTGGCCCTGCTGGGGCTGGTGGTCGTGCTCAGCGTCGCGGTCGGCGCGGAGAACGTGCCCCTGGGCACGGTGTGGCACGCCCTGCTCGGCGGCAGGACCGACTACCACAGCAAGATCGTCCTCGACCTGCGGCTGCCCCGCACGCTGGTCGGCCTGGCCGCGGGGGTGGCGCTCGGGCTGGCCGGCACGCTGATGCAGGCGTTGACCCGCAACCCGCTCGCCGACCCGGGCATCCTGGGCGTCAACTCGGGCGCGGCCTGCGCGGTGGTGTGCGCGATCGCCCTGCTCGGGGTGGACTCACCCCTGGGGTACGTGTGGTTCTCCTTCGCCGGGGCCGCGGTGGCCTCGCTGGTGGTGTACGCGCTGGGCCTGCGCGGAGCCAACTCCGGTCCGGTCCGGCTGGCGCTGGCCGGCACCGCGGTCTCGGCCGTGCTCAGCGGCCTGACCTCCACGATCCTGGTGCGCGACGCCGCGACGCTGGAGGTGGTCCGGTTGTGGCAGGTCGGCTCGCTGGCCGGGCGCGACATCGGGCTGCTCGCCCAGCTGCTGCCGTTCCTGCTGGCCGGAGCCGTGCTGGCGGTGCTGCTGGCCGGCCCGCTCAACGCCATCGCGCTCGGCGACGAACTCGGCGCCGCCCTCGGCGCGCGCGTCGGGCTGACCCGGGTGCTGTGCGGGGTGGCCGTGGTGCTGCTGTGCGGCGCGGCCACGGCCGTGGCCGGCCCGATCGGGTTCGTCGGCCTGGTCGTCCCGCACGCCGTGCGCATGCTCGCCGGCGCCAACCTGCGCTGGGTGCTGCCGTACTCCATGGTCGTCGCGCCGATCCTGCTGATCACCGCCGACATCGCGGGCCGGCTGGTCGCCCGCCCCGACGAACTGGAAGTGGGTGTGGTGACCGCTTTCCTCGGCGCTCCGCTGTTCATCGTGCTCGTTCGCCGGTACCGGACGGTGCGCCGGTGAGCGCGCCCGCCGGCCGGGGGCGGCAGGCACCGCGCCCGACCCAGCTGTCGCCCGCCGCCATCGGCCACCCGCTGCGGGTGGCGGGCGGACGCGTGTCACTGCGGGTGCACCGCCGCGCCGTGCTGGTGGCGGTCGGGCTCGCCGCCGCGACCCTGGCGGTGTTCCTGGTCAGCCTGGTGGTGGGCGACTACCCGATCGCGCTGCCCCGGGTGCTGCTCGCACTGCTCGGGGAGGGCGCGCGGCTGGACCGGTTCTTCGTGGTGGACGTCCGGTTGCCCCGGGTGCTGCTGGCGCTGACCATCGGCGCCGCCCTGGCGGTGAGCGGCGCGGTGTTCCAACGCCTGTCCCGCAACCCGCTGGGCAGCCCGGACCTGGTCGGCTTCAACGACGGCGCGGCCACCGGCGCGCTGCTGGCCTCGGTGGCCCTCGGCGGCGCGGCGCTGTCCTCGCCACTGGGGGCGGTGCTGGGCGGCACGCTGACCGCGCTGCTGGTCTACCTGCTGGCCTACCGGCAGGGGGTACAGGGCGCGCGCCTGGTGCTGGTGGGCATCGGGGTCAGCGCCATGCTGTCCTCGGTGCGCTCCTACCTGATCACCCGGTCCGACCTGACCGCGGCGCAGGGCGCGCTGGCCTGGCTGGTGGGCAGCCTGAACGGGCTGGGCTGGGCGCAGTTCTGGCCGGTGCTGACCGGGGTGCTGGTCTGCGGGCTGGCCGTCGTGCCGCTGAGCCGGCAGCTGAGCCTGATCGAGATGGGCCCGGACGTGAGCGGCGGGCTGGGGGTGGCGGTGCAGCGCGCCCAGCTGGTCCTGATGTTGGCCGCGGTGGGCCTGACCGCGTTCGCCTCGGCCTACTCCGGCCCGATCCACTTCGTCGCGCTGGCCGCGCCGCAGCTGGCCCGGCGGCTGGCCCGCACGGCGGGCGCGGCCCTGCTGAGCACGGCGCTGATGGGCGCGCTGCTGCTGGCCGCGGCGGACCTGGTGGCACAGCGGCTGTTCGCCCCCGTCCAGTTCCCGGTCGGGGCGGCGACCTTGGTGGTCGGTGGTGCCTACCTGGGCTGGCTGTTGGCCCGCGAGCGGGGCGAAGGCCGCGTCTGACGCCGCCCGGGTTCACTCGAAGGCAGTAATCCGCACCGTGTTTTTTAGGTTAACCTAACCTAAGTTATGCCGGGTGCTGAGACACCGCGCTGATGTCACCGCGGAGATCCGGGCGAGACACGAGTGGAGGGTTCATGACCAATCCCTTCGACGACGAGAACGGCACCTTCCTGGTCCTGGTCAACGACGAGGGACAGCACTCGCTGTGGCCGTCGTTCGCCGAGGTGCCGGCGGGCTGGCGCACCGTGCACGGGCCGGACACTCGACAGTCCTGTGTGGACTACGTTGAGACGCACTGGACCGACATGCGCCCGCTCAGCCTGATCAGGGCGATGGAGTCCACTTCGGACTGAGGGCGGCGCGGCGGCGGCCATCCGCCGGCCCCGCCGCCAGCCCACCCCGCACACCCGGCTCGCCGCCCGCGGCCCCGCACCCACCGCGACCGGTCCGCCCCACGGCACCGGCGCCGCCCCGGTGTGCCCGGCCGCCCCGCGCCGGTGTTCCGGCCCGCGCCCGGTGCGCGTCGGCCGCATCGCTCCCCGGAAAACCCCACGCCGCCGGCCGACCACGTCACGCCGCCGCAACGCGCGGACACCTGACGCCTCGGTGGGACGAAGTCGGTGAGACGAAAAGGAGCCGTACCCGGATGGCCGCCCAGGACCGAACAGCCACCGACCACCCCGCCGACGGCACCGGCCAGGACGGCCAGCCCGACCGGGACGGCCAGCCCGACCAGCCTGGCCGGGACGGCCAGGACGGCAGCGCGGACGCGCCCGGCCTCAGCCGCCGCCAACTGCTGGGCGGCACCGCCGGAGTGGCCTCCCTCGCGGTGTTCGCCTACGGGATGAGCCGTGCGGCCCTGGCCCGCCGACCGGCCGACCCCGCGCCAGCCGCGGCGGCCCAACCCGGCGCGGGCGGACACGCCGCACATCGCCCCGGCCAACCGGCCGGCGCCGTCCAGCCGGTCGCACTGGCCCGGCCGCCCGGCGACCCCGCGCCGAGCGCCACCGAACTCACCCCGTTCCAGGACCCGCTGCGGATTCCGCCGACCCTGCCGCTGCGCGAACGCGACGGCGTCTGGCACGGCACCGTCCGCATGCGCACCAGCTGGACCCGACTGCACGCCCAGCTGCCGCACACCCGGGTCTGGGCCTACGAGGGCCACTACCCGGGGCCGACCATCGAGGTGCGCCGGGGCCAGCGGCTCCGCGTCACCTGGACCAACGAACTCACCGGCGAGTACCCGCTGCCCGTGGTGGAACTGCCCTTCGCGGTGGGCAGCCAGCCCTACCAGTGGGACCGGCCGGGCCGGGAGGGCGGCACGCCCCGCGCCGACGTGGCCGCGCTGCCCCCGTGGGTGGCGGTGCACCTGCACGGCGCGCTGACCGGGGGCGGCCAGGACGGCTGGCCGGAGAACGCGGTGCTGCCGGGTGACTCGCAGCTGTCCGAGTACGCCAACGACCAGGCCGCGGCCACCCTCTGGTACCACGACCACGCCATGCACATCACCCACCTCAACGTGCTGACCGGGCTGACCGCGGGCATGTACCTGATCCGCGACGACGAGGAGCGGGCCCTGCGGCTGCCGTCCGGCCGCTACGAGATCCCGCTGATCCTGTCCGACCACAACCTGGACACCGACGAGCGGGGCCGGCTCACCGGCGGCCTGCTGTACAAGACGATCGTCACCCAGCCGCAGGGCGTGCGGCTGGTGCGGCCGTTCACCGGCCCGTACTCGGTGGTCAACGGCGTCATCTGGCCGTATCTGGACGTCGAGCCGCGCTGGTACCGGTTCCGCCTGCTCAACGCCGCCAACATGCGGCCGTACAGCCTGCGCTTCGAGGACGAGCACGGGGAGCGGGTGCCGGCGGGGACCGTGCACCAGATCGGCGCGGACGCCGGGCTGCTGCCGGCGCCCACCGCGGTGGACGCGGACCTGGTGGTGCTGCCGGCGGAACGGGTCGACCTGCTGGTCGACTTCCGCGCGCTGGCCGGGCGCAGGGTGCGGATCACCAACCGCTACGCCACCCCGCCCGTCCCCCACGTGATGGAGTTCCGGGTCGGCGACGGCCGGGTGCGGGACGAGTTCAGGCTGCCCCCGGTCGTCTCCGGCTCGTTCACCCGGGTCACCGACCAGGACCTGGCCGGCCGACCGGAACGGCTCGTCATGGTCACCCCGGTGTCCCCGCCGGACGCGCAGCTGTGGGAGATGGAGCGGACCGACCCGCCCACCGGGCCGCTGCCCATCGACGGCATCGTGCAGATCCAGGAGGACGACGGCAGCGTCAGCACCTACCGGCGGATCGCCACCCTGCCCAGCGAACCGGTCAACTACTACGTCGAGCGGGACTCCTGGGAACGCTGGTCCTTCCTCAGCCTGGAACCGGCCGCCGGCGCGTTCCCGCACCCCATGCACCTGCACGCGACCTCCTTCCAGGTGCTGGCCAGGGAAGCCTGGGACGTCAGGGGTTTCCAGTACTTCCGGCTGGCCGACGGGGTGAGCTTCGGCGGCGGCACGGTGACCCCGATCAAGCGGGTGGGCGTCAGGCAGGTCGGGCCGGGCGAGCGGGGCTGGAAGGACGTCACCTCGCTCTCGCCGGGCGAGAAGGTGACCGTCGCCGCCCGGTTCACCGGGGTGAGCGGGCGCTACGTCTACCACTGCCACAACTACGAGCACGAGGACATGGCGATGATGCGGCCCTTCGTGGTGATGCCGTCCGCCGTGTTGGCGATGGACCCGCACCGCGGCCACGACGGAACGGGCGGCGCGCACTAACACCGTCCACATCGGACATACGCCGAAGGGTTTTCCCCAGCCACCGGGAGAGTTAGCGTCAATGACCGACCTCGGCACCACACCACTCCCGCTGACCGCGGCCCAGGCCGGCCTGTGGTACGCGCAGCGGGTGGATCGCGACAACCCGACCTACAACACCGCGGAGTACGTCGAGATCACCGGACCGCTCGAACACACCGCGCTCGCCGAGGCCGTGCGGGAGACCTTCGCGGATGCGGACGGGCTGCGGGCGCGGTTCACCACCGAGCGGGGCGAGGCGGTGCAGTGGATCTCGCCGCTGCCGGAGCAGCCGCTGGCCGTGGTGGACCTGAGCGGACGGGCGGACCCGGCCGGGGCGGCGCACGCGTGGATGCGCGCGGACCTGGACACCCCGGTGGACCTGTGCGACGGGCCGCTGTTCACCGAGGCGCTGCTGCGGCTGAGCCCCGAAAAGCACTTCTGGTACCAGCGGTTCCACCACATCCTGCTGGACGCCTACGGGTTCGCCATGATCACCAGGCGGGTCGCCGAGCGCTACTCGGCGGTGCTGGCCGGACAGCCGCCCAGCACCGCCCCGTTCCAGCCGCTGCGCGCCCTGGTCGAGGAGGACCTGGCCTACTGGTCGTCCCCGGCCCGCGCCGCTGACCGTCGCTTCTGGACACAGCGGCTGGCCGGCCCACCCGAGGTGGCCAGCCTGGCCACGCGCACGGCGCCGGCCGCGCACCGCTTCCTGCGGGAGACCGCCGTGCTCGACGCCGAGGTGGCGGCCGGCCTGGCCGCGCTGGCCGCCCGAGGCGGGGCCGGCTGGGCGGAACTGGTGATCGCGGCCGGCGCCGCCCTGCTGCACCGGTGCACCGGTGCCAGCGACGTGGTGCTGGGCCTGCCGGTGATGGGCCGGTTGGGCTCGGTGGCCGCGCGGGTTCCGGCCAGCACCGTGAACGTGCTGCCGCTGCGGCTGGACCTGTCCCCGTGGACCAGCCTGGGCGAGCTGCTCGCCGGCGTGCGGACCGAACTGCGCGCGCTGCGCGCCCACCAGCGCTACCGAGGCGAGGACATCCGCCGCGACCTGCGGCTGCTCGGCCAGGACCGCCGGCTGGTGGGACCGTGGATCAACATCAAGCCGTTCGACACGCGGCTGGACTTCGCCGGCAGCCCGGCAACCGTGCACCACCTGGCCGCCGGTGCCGTGGACGACCTGACCATCACGGTCAGCGGCGCGCCCCGGGACGGCGTGCTGCTCCAGTTCGACGCCAACCCCCACTGCTACCGGCCCACCGAGCTGGCCCAGCACCTGGCGGCGTTCCAGGACGTGCTCGGCCAGCTGGCCGCCGCGCCCGCCGACCCGCCACTGGGGACGCTGCGGGTGACCCGCCAACCCCGGGCGGCGGCCGGCCCCGAGCGGGACGTGCCCGAGCAGGGGCTGGCCGACCTGGTCGAGGCCCAGGTGGCCCGCACCCCCACCGAGGTGGCCCTGGTCCACGCCGACCAGGAGCTGACCTACGCCGACCTCAACACCCGGGCCAACCGGCTGGCGCACCGGCTGATCGCGCACGGCGCGCGCGCCGAGCGGCTGGTGGCGGTCCTGCTGCCCCGGTCGGCCGAACTGGTGGTGGCGCTGCTGGCGGTGGCCAAGTCCGGTGCCGCCTACCTGCCACTGGACCCGGACCTGCCACCGGCCCGGCTGGCCGCGATGCTGGCCGACGCCCGACCGGCCGTGCTGGTGACCACCCCGGACACCGAAGTGGACAGTCCAATCGGGACGGTCCGGCTCGCCCCGGGGACCGACCAGGGCAGCGGCCCCGACACCAACCCGACCTCGGCCGAGACGGGCGGTGCGCGCCGGGGTGAGCACGCGGCCTACGTCATCCACACCTCGGGGTCCACCGGAACCCCCAAGGGCGTCATCGTGACCTCGGCCAACCTGGTCAACTTCCTGCACGCGATGCGGGCGGTGGTGCCGCTGCGGCCGACCGACCGGCTGCTCGCCGTCACCACGGTCGGCTTCGACATCGCCGCACTGGAGCTGTACCTGCCGCTGCTCGCCGGCGCCAGCGTGGTGCTGGCCAGCCGGGACGACACGCGCGACCCGGCGCTGCTGGCCGCGCTGCTCACCCGCTGCGGCGCCACCGTCGCGCAGGCCACCCCGGCGCTGTGGACGGGCCTGCTGGCCCACGACCCGAGCCCGGTGCGGGGACTGCGCGTGCTGGTCGGCGGGGAGCGGCTGCCGGCCGCGCTCGCCGCCGGACTGCGCGCCGCCGGCGCCGAGGTGACCAACCTCTACGGCCCGACCGAGACCACGGTCTGGTCGACCGCATGGCCCCTGGCCGAGGACCCGGCCGGGGACCCGCCGATCGGCCGGCCCATCGACAACACCCAGGTCCACCTGCTGGACCGGGCGCTCACCCCGGTGCGGCCGGACGCCATGGGCGAGCTGTACATCGGCGGCCGCGGGGTGGCCCGCGGCTACCTCAACCGGCCGGCGCTGACCGCGGGGCGATTCGTGGCCAACCCCTTCGGCCGGCCCGGATCGCTGCTCTACCGCACCGGTGACCTGGCCCGGTGGCGCGGCGACGGGGTGCTGGAGGTGCTCGGCCGGGTCGACGACCAGGTGAAGATCCGCGGCTTCCGGATCGAGCCGGGCGAGATCGAGGCGGCGCTGCTGCGCCAGCCCGGCGTGGCCCGCGCCGTGGTGACCGCACCGGCCGAGCCGGGCGGCACCCGCCGCCTGGTCGCCCACGTGGTGCCCACCGGCGAGGCGGCCGCGCTCGACCGCGCCGGGCTGCGCGCCGCACTCGCCGAACAGCTGCCCGACTACCTGGTGCCCTCGGCCGTGGTCGTGCTCGACGCGCTGCCGCTGACCCCCAACGGGAAGCTCGACCGGTCCGCGCTGCCCGTCCCCGACGCCGACGGCTCCGCCCGGGGCCGCCCGCCGCGCACACCCGCCGAACAGGTGCTGTGCCAGCTGTTCGCCGAGGTCCTCGGCAGGCGCGAGGTCGGGGTCGAGGACAACCTGTTCGACCTCGGCGGGCACTCGCTCACCGCGATCCGGCTGGCCGGCCGGGTGCGCGCGGTGCTCGGCGCGGAGCTGCCGGTCCGGCAGGTGTTCGACGCGCCCACCCCGGCCGCGCTGGCCGGGCACCTGGCACGCGGCACGCATCCCAGGCCCGTGCCGCGCGCCAGCGCCGAGCCCGGCCCCGTGCCGCTGTCCGCCGCCCAGCAGCAGCTGTGGTTCCTGCACCGGATGACCGGTGCCGGCGCCACCTACCACATCCCGCTGGCGCTGCGACTGTCCGGCGACCTCGACGCCGGGGCACTGGCCGAGGCCGTGCGCGACGTGGTGGCCCGGCACGAGAGCCTGCGCACGGTCATCCGCGACACCGGCGAGTCGGTCAGCCAGGTGGTGGTGGACCAGCCGGCGTCCTGGCCGGCGCTGCGCACCAGCACGTGCACCGCCGACCGGATCGACGCCGTGCTGGCCGAGCTGGTGCGCCGGCCGCTCGACCCGCTGGCCGGGCCACCGGTCGAGTTCCGGCTGTTCCACCTCGGGCCGGCCGACCACGTGCTGCTGGTGCTCCTGCACCACGTCATCGCCGACGAGTGGTCCCTGGACCGGCTGGTCGCCGACCTGGCCACCGCCTACACCGCGCGGCTGGCCGGCGCCGCGCCCGACTGGCCCGCGCCCCGGCTGCGCTACCGCGACCACGTGCGCTGGCAGCGCGACCTGCTCGGCGACGCGGACGACGACAGCAGCCTCGGCGCCCGGCAGCTGGCGCACTGGCGGCGGACCCTGGCCGGGCTGCCCGAGGAACTGTCCCTGCCCACCGACCGGCCCCGCCCGACCCACCCCACCGGGGCCGGTGACGCGCTGGGCTTCACCGTCCCGGCCGACACCCACGCCCGGTTGCGGGCCCTGGCGTCGGCCAGCGGGGTGAGCATGTTCATGGTGGCGCACGCGGCCCTGGCCGCGCTGCTCACCAAGCTCGGCGCGGGGGAGGACCTGCCCATCGGCGTCCCGGTGGCCGGCCGCACCGACCCGGCGTTCGACGAGGTGGTCGGCTTCTTCGTCAACCCGCTCGTGCTGCGCACCGACACCTCCGGCGGTCCGACCTTCACCGAACTGCTGCACCGGGTGCGCGACACCGACCTGACCGCGCTGTCCCACCAGGACCTGCCGTTCGCCCGGCTGGTCGAGGCGGTCAACCCGGTCCGGTCCGCCGCCCGCCACCCGCTGTTCCAGGTGATGCTGGACTTCCGGTCGGCCGGGGACCGGCCGGCGGACTTCGCCGGCCTGGCCGTGGACCGGGCCCTGCTGGACACCGGCACCGCCAAGTTCGACCTCGCCCTCACCCTGACCGAGCACGCGCGCGACGCGGGCCTGCACGGGCGCATCGAGTTCAGCACCGACCTGTTCGACCGCGACACCGTCGCCCGCCTCGCCCAGTGGCTGGTCACCCTGCTCACGGCCGTGGCCGACGACCCGCACCGGCCGGTGCACCGGATCGAGATCCTGTCCCCGGCGCAGCGGCGGCGGCAGCTGGACCTGGGCCGCGGCCCGGTGCTCGGGCTGGCCCCGCGGACCGTGCCGGCGATCTTCGAGCACCAGGTCGCCGTCGATCCCGGTGCGCTCGCCCTGTTCGACGACACCGTGCGGCTGACCTACGACCAGCTCAACGCCAGGGCCAACCGGCTGGCGCACGCGCTGATCCGGCGCGGTGTCGGCCCGGAGCGGGTGGTCGCGGTGCTGCTGCCCCGCTCGATCGAGGTCCTGGTCGGCCTGCTCGCCGTGGTCAAGGCGGGAGGGGTGTTCCTGCCGGTCGACCCGGACTACCCGGCCGAGCGGGTGGCGTTCGTGCTGCGCGACGCCCGACCCGCCCTGGTGCTCAGCACCTCGGCCGTGGCCGTGCCCGGCGGCGCGCCGCCCCACCTGCTGCTGGACACCCCCGAGCTGGCCGCCGAACTGGCCGGCCTGCCCGCCACCGACCCGACCGACGCCGACCGCACCGCGCCGCTGCGCCCGACCAACGCCGCCTACCTGATCTACACCTCGGGCTCGACCGGCACGCCCAAGGGCGTGGTCAGCACGCACGAGGGGATCACCGGGCTGGTGCGGACCTGGGACCGCACCGTGGGCACCGGGCCGGGCACCCGGCACCTCCAGTTCGCCTCGCCCAGCTTCGACATGATGTTCTCCGAGCTGGCGATGAGCCTGTTCGCCGGCGGCGCGCTCGCCGTGGTGCCGGCCGAGCAGCGGCTGGGCCCGGAACTGGCCGCGTTCGTCACCCGGCACGCGCTGACCCACGTGGACCTGCCGCCCGCCGCGCTGGCCACCATCCCCGACCGCGCGCTGCCGGACGGCATGACCGTCATCGTCGGCGCCGACCACTGCCCGCCCGACCTCATCGCCCGGTGGGCCGCGCACCACCCGGTGGTCAACGCCTACGGTCCGACCGAGTCCACGGTCAACGCCACCCTGTGGACCTGTCCGCCCGGCTTCACCGCCGGTCCGGTGCCGATCGGCCGGCCGGACGTGGACAAGCGCGCCCACGTGCTGGACGCGGGCCTGTGCCCGGTCCCGCCGGGCGTGGCCGGTGAGCTGTACCTCGGCGGCGCCGGACTGGCCCGGGGCTACCTGAACCAGCCAGCGCTGACCGCGGCCCGGTTCGTGGCCGACCCCTTCGGCGCGCCCGGCGCCCGCATGTACCGGACCGGCGACCTGGTCCGGTGGACCCCGGACGGGCAGCTGGACATGCTCGGCCGGGTCGACGACCAGGTGAAGATCCGCGGTTTCCGGGTGGAGCCTGGCGAGGTCGAGGCGGTGCTGGCGCGCCACCCGCTGGTGGCGGCCAGCGTGGTGGTGGCGCGCGCGGACGCGGCCACCGGCGCCCAGCTGGTCGGCTACGTGGTGGCGGCACCGGAGGCCGGCGCGGGCCGGCCCACCCCGGTGGAGCTGCGCCGGCACGTGGCGGCCAGCCTGCCCGCCCACCAGGTGCCGGCCGCGTTCGTGCTGCTGGACGCGCTGCCGCTGCTGCCGAACAGCAAGGTCGACCGGCGGGCCCTGCCCGCCCCGACCCGGTCCGCCGGGCTCACCGGCGTGGCCCCGCGCACCGACGGGGAGCGCCGGCTGTGCGCGGTGTTCGCCGACCTGCTCGGCCTGCCCGAGGTCGGCATCGACGACGACTTCTTCGCGGCCGGCGGCCACTCGCTGCTGGCCGCCCGGCTGGTCGGCCGGGTGCGCGCGGAACTGGGCGCCGAGCTGCCGCTGCGCCAGGTCTTCGACACCCCGACCGTGCGCGAGCTGGCCGCGCTGGTGGCCGACGCGGGCACGGCGCGTCCCGCACTCCGGCCGGCCGCGCGACCGGAGCCGCTGCCGCTGTCGTTCGCCCAGCACCGGCTCTGGCTGGTGGACCGGCTGACCGGCGGCAGCAGCTACACCGTGCCGATCGCGGTGACCCTGCGCGGGCCGCTGGACCCCGCCGCGCTGCGCCAGGCCGTCGCCGACGTGCTGGGCAGGCACGAGGTGCTGCGCACCCGCTACCCGGAGCGCGACGGCGGCCCGCACCAGGAGGTGCTGCCCCCGGGCGATGCCGCGCTGGCCGCGTGCCTGCCCGGCGAGCCCGTCGGGTCGGCGCCGGAGACGATCGACGCGGACCTGCTGGCCGCCGCCGACCGCCGCCTCGACCTGGCCGCCACCCCGCCGGTGCGGGTGACCCTGTTCCGGACCGCCCGGCACGAGCACGTGCTCCTGCTGCTGGTGCACCACATCGCCTGCGACGAGTGGTCGCTCGGCCCGCTGCTGCGCGACCTGGCCACGGCCTACCGGGCACGCGGCCAGGGCCGTGCCCCGGACTGGGCGCCGCTGCCCGTCCAGTACGCCGACTACGGCCTGTGGCAGCGCCAGCTGCTCGGCGAGCGCGCCGACCCGGCCAGCCGGGCGGGCCGCCAGCTCGCCCACTGGGTCCGCGTGCTCGCCGACGTCCCGGACCGGCACGAGCTGCCGCTGGCCACGCCCCGCCCGACCGCCCGGGCGGACGCCGAGGCCGGCGACCACGTCGAGTTCACCCCGTCGCCCCGGGCGCTGCGCGGAATCCGCGAGCTGGCCGCGCAGACCAGGACCACCCCGTTCATGGTGCTGCACGCCGCGGTCGCCGCCCTGCTCACCCGGCTGGGCGCCGGCACCGACCTGCCGCTGGGCGCGCCCTCGGCCGGCCGGGACGACACCGCACTGGACGAGCTGGTCGGGTTCTTCGTCAACACCCTGGTGCTGCGCACCGACACCTCGGGCGACCCGAGCTTCCGTGACCTGCTCGCCCGGGTCCGCCAGGTCGACCTCGCCGCCTACGCCCACCAGGACGTGCCGTTCGACCACGTGGTCGAGGCGGTCAGCCCGACCCGCCACGCCTCGGGCACCCCGCTGTTCCGGGTGCTGGTGATGCACCAGACCCAGCCGGACGAGCTGCGGTGGGGCGAGCTGACCAGCAGTGTCCGCCCGGTCCGGCTGCCCACCGCCAAGTTCGACCTGGCCTTCTCCTTCACCGAGCAGCAGGGCGCCGACCGGATGGCGGGCGTCATCAACTACCGCACCGCGCTGTTCGACCGGCCGGCCGTCCAGCGGCTGGCCGGCTGGCTGTGCCGGCTGCTCGACGCCGTGGTGGCCGACCCCGACGCCCGGATCAGCCGGGCCGCCCTGCTCACCCCGGACGAACACCGCCAGGTCCTGGTGGACTGGGGTAGCGGCGCGCCGGCCCGCCCCGCCGGCACCCTCACCGACCGGTTCGCCGCGGTGGTGCGCCGCGCGCCCGACGCGGTCGCGGTGCTCGCCGGCGACACCGAGCTGACCTACGCGGAGCTGGACGCGCGCGCCAGCGCGCTGGCGGCCCGGCTGCGCGGGCACGGCGTGGCCACCGAGGACGTCGTCGCGCTGGCCTGCCCGCGCTCGGCCGACCTGGTCGTGGCGATCCTCGCGGTCGTCCGCGCCGGCGCCGCCTACCTGCCGCTGCAACCCGGGCAGCCGGCCGACCGCGCCGCCGGACTGCTGCGGGACACCGGGGCGGCACTGCTGCTGGCCACCGCCGAGCACGCCCACCTCGCCGCGCGGGCCGGCCTGCCGCTGCTGCGCCTGGACCAGCCCGAGCCAGCCCACACCGATCCGGCTGGCCAGCACTTCCCACCCGGCCACCCCGACCAGCTGGCGTACGTGATGGTCACCTCCGGCTCGACCGGGACACCCAAGCGGGTCGCGGTCACCCACCGGGACGTGGCCGCGCTGGCCGGCGACCGGTGCTGGGACGGCGGCGGGCACGAGCGGGTCCTGCTGCACTCGCCGCACTCGTTCGACGCGGCAACCTACGAGCTGTGGGTTCCGCTGCTGCGCGGCGGCCGGGTGGTGGTGTGCCCGGACGGCGAGCTGACCCCGGGGCGGGTGCGCGACCTGGTCGACGCGCACGGCCTCACCGGCCTGTGGCTGACCGCGGGGCTGTTCGCCGTGCTGGCCGACGAGGACCCGGCCGCCCTGCGCGGCCTGCGCGAGGTGTGGACCGGCGGGGACGTGGTGTCCGCCGAGGCGGTGCGCCGGGTGCTGGCGGCCGTCCCGGACCTGACCGTGGTCAACGGCTACGGCCCCACCGAGACGACCACCTTCGCCACCCGCCACCCGATGACCGCCGGCCGGCCCCCGGCCGTGGACACCCCGATCGGCCGGCCCCTCGACGGCATGCGCGCCCACCTGCTCGACGCCTGGCTGCGCCCGGTCGGCGTGGGCGTGGTCGGCGAGCTGTACCTGGCCGGCGCCGGCCTGGCCCGCGGCTACCACGGCCAGCCCGCGCTGACCGCCGAGCGGTTCGTGGCCGACCCGCACGCGCCGGGCGAACGGATGTACCGCAGCGGCGACCTGGCCCGCTGGCGGCCGGACGGCCGCCTGGAGTTCGTCGGCCGCGCCGACGACCAGGTGAAGATCCGGGGTTTCCGGGTGGAGCCTGGCGAGGTCGAGGCGGTGCTGGCCGGCCACCCGGCGGTGCGCCGGGCCGCGGTGGTGGCCCGCGCCGACCGGCCGGCGGACCGGCGCCTGGTGGCCTACGCGGTGCTCACCGCACCCGCCGCGGTCGACGCCGAGGCGCTGCGCGAGCACCTGGCCGCGCGGCTGCCCGAGCAGCTGGTGCCCGCCGAGGTCGTGCTCGTGCCCGACCTGCCGCTGACCACCAACGGCAAACTCGACCGGGCCGCGCTGCCCGCGCCGGAACGGGTGCGCTGTCCCACCGCCCGCCGGCCGGTGGGACAGCGCGAGGAACTGCTGTGCGCGCTGCTCGCGGACCTGCTGGAGGTCGCCGAGGTCGGCCCGGACGAGAACTTCTTCGCCCTGGGCGGCCACTCCCTGCTGGCCATCCGGCTGGTCTCGCGCCTCCGCGCGGCCACCGGCGCCGAGCTGTCCGTGCGCGCCGTGTTCGAGGCGCCCACCGCGGCCGAGCTGGCGCGCCGACTGACCGGGGCCCGGTCCAGCCGGCCGGCACCGCGCGCCCAGCCGCGACCGGACCCGCTGCCGCTGTCCCCCGCCCAGCAGCGGCTGTGGTTCCTGCACCGGCTGGAGGGCCCCCACCCGGCCTACAACGTGCCCGTGGTGCTGCGGCTGTCCGGGCGGCTGGACCGCGCCGCGCTGCGCGCCGCCCTGACCGACGTGCTGGCCAGGCACGAGAGCCTGCGCACGGTCTTCCCCGAGGTCGACGGCGTGCCCAGGCAGGTGGTGCGCGATCCCGCCGAGGTGGCCGTGGACCTGGTCGAGGTGACCAGCACGGCCGAGCGGCTGGCCGACCACCTCGCCGAGGCGGCCCGGCACGAGTTCGACCTGGCCGCCGCTGTCCCGCTGCGCGCCACCCTGGTCACCTCGGGCACGGACGAGCACGTGCTGCTGCTCACCCAGCACCACATCGCCTGCGACGAGTGGTCGCTGCGTCCGCTGGTGGCCGACCTGGCCACCGCCTACCGCGCCCGGCTGCGTGGCCAGGCCCCGGACTGGGCACCGCTGCCCGTGCAGTACGCCGACCACGCGCTCTGGCAGCGGCAGACCCTGGGGGAGGCGACCGACCCGGACAGCGTGCTCGGCCGGCAACTGCGGTTCTGGCGCGCGGAGCTGGCCGGACTGCCCGAGGAGATCACCCTGCCCACCGACCGGCCCCGGCCGGCGACCCCGTCGCACACCGGGGGCGTGGTGGACTTCCAGGTGCCCGCCGACCTGGACCGGGCCCTGCGGGAGTTCGCGGTGCGCGCCGGCGCCAGCGTGTTCATGGTCTGCCAGGCGGTGCTGGCCGCGCTGCTGAACCGGCTGGGCGCGGGGACGGACATCCCGCTGGGCACGCCGGTCGCCGGCCGGGACGACGAGGCCGTGCGGGAGCTGGTCGGCTTCTTCGCGAACACCCTGGTGCTGCGCCTGGACCTGACCGGCGACCCGGACGCGCGGGAACTGGTGGCGCGCTCCCGCCGCGTGGTGCTGGCCGCGCTCGACCACCAGGACGTGCCGTTCGAGCAGGTCGTGGACGACCTGCGGCCGGCCCGGTCGCTGGCCAGGCACCCGCTGTTCCAGGTGCTGGTGTCCTACCAGCGGCGCGAACCGGTGCGCCCGGACCTGCCCGGCCTGGCCGTGGACGTGGACCTGATCGACACCGGCACGGCCAAGTTCGACCTCACCCTCGCCCTGGTCGACGACCCGGCCGGGGCCGGGCTGCGCGGCGCGCTGGTGCACCGCGCCGACCTGTTCGACCACGACACCGCGCACCGGCTGACCCGGCGCTGGCTGCGGCTGCTGGAGCAGGTGGTCACCCGCCCGCGGACCCGGCTGAGCCAGCTGGACGTGCTGCTGCCCGACGAGCGCGGCTGGCTGCTGGCCGGCGGCCACCCCAGCCCGCCCGCGCGCACGGACGCGCCAGCCACCATCCACGCGGCCGTCCACCGGTGGGCGGCCGCCACCCCGACCGCGCCCGCGATGTTCTCGCCCTCGGGCGTGGTCAGCCACGCCGACCTGGACCGGCGGGCCAACCGGCTGGCCAGGGCGCTGCTGGCCAGGGGAGCGGGCCCGGAGCGGCTGGTCGGCATCGCCCTGCCGCGCACGCCGGAGCTGCTGGTGGCGCTGCTGGCGGTGGCCAAGACCGGCGGCGCCTACCTGCCGCTGGACCCCGCCTACCCACCCGACCGGCTGGCGTTCACGGTCGCCGACGCCGACCCGGTGCTGGTGCTGACCACCACGGCACTGGCCGGGCGGCTGCCGGCGGCGGCCCGGCGGCTGTGCCTGGACGCGCCCGAGGTGGCCGAGGAACTGGCCGGCCTGGCCGACGGGGAGGTGACCGACCGGGAACGGCCCGCGCCCGGCCACGGCGAGCACCCGGCCTACGTCAGCTACACCTCCGGGTCCACCGGCCGCCCCAAGGGCGTGGTGGTGCCGCAGCGCGCCGTGCTCAACCTGGCCGCATGGGCGCGCACCGCGCTGGGGCCGGCCGCGCTGGCCAGGACGCTGGCGACCACGTCGTTGAACTTCGACGTCTCGGTGATCGAGACCCTGGTGCCGCTGGTCTGCGGCGGCGGTGTGGAACTGGCCGCCGACCTGCTGGAGCTGGCCGCCGACCCGGACCGGGCGTGGACCGCGGGCCTGGTCAGCGGGGTGCCCTCGGTGCTGGACGCGGTGCTGGCCGACCCGCCGCCCCGGCTGGACGCCCGGGTGCTGATCGCGGCCGGCGAGGTGTTCGGCGCGCGGCTGCTCGGTCGGGTCCGCGCGGCACTGCCGGGCGCGCGCGTGGTCAACGCCTACGGCCCGACCGAGGCCACGGTGTACGCCACCGCGTGGTTCGCACCCACCGACCCGGACGACACCGCGGGCGCGCCGCCGATCGGCCGCCCGATCGCCGGTGCCCGCGCCCACGTGCTGGACGCGGCGCTGCGGCCGGTGCCACCCGGGGTGACCGGCGAGCTGTACCTGGCCGGGCCGGGGCTGGCCCGCGGCTACCTCAACCAGCCGGGCCGCACCGCCGAGCGGTTCGTGGCCAGCCCGTTCGGCTCGCCGGGGGAGCGGCTGTACCGCACCGGCGACCTGGTCCGCTGGACCACCGGCGGCGAGCTGCGGTTCGTGGGCCGCGCCGACGAGCAGGTGAAGATCCGCGGCTTCCGGATCGAGCCGGGCGAGGTCGAGGCGGCGCTCACCGCCCTGCCGGCAGTGGCCGACGCGGCCGTGGTGGCGCGCGAGGACACCCCGGGCACCCGGCGGCTGGTCGGCTACGTGACGCCGAGGCCCGACCGCGACTGCGACCCGGCGGAGCTGCGCGCGGCCCTGGCCACGACCCTGCCCGACCACCTGGTGCCCGCCGAGATCGTGGTGCTGGCCGCGTTCCCGCTGACCCCCAGCGGCAAGCTCGACCGCAGGGCGCTGCCGGCCCCGGCCGCGCCGCGCCAGCAGCACACCCGGCCACCGCGGGCGGGCGCCGAGGCCGTGCTGGCCCAGGTGTTCGCCGAGCTGCTCGGCCGCGACCGGGTCGGCCCCGACGACGACTTCTTCGCCCTGGGCGGCGACAGCATCGTGTCCATCCAGCTGGTCAGCCGGGCCAGGGCGGCGGGCCTGCGGCTGCGCCCCCGGGATGTGTTCGACCACCCCACCGTGGCCGGCCTGGCCGAGGTGGCCACGGCGGCCCAGCCCGGCGGCGCCAGCACCGAGGACCGGGCGGGCACCGGTCGGATACCGGCCACCCCGATCATGCGCTGGCTGGCCGGCCGCGGCGGCCCGATCCGCCGGTTCTCCCAGCACACCGTGGTGCGCACGCCGGCGGGGATGCGCCAGGACCAGCTCACCGCCGTGGTGTCCGCGCTGGTCGACCGGCACGACGTGCTGCGCGCCACCCTGGTGCCGTCCGATGTGGACGGACCGGGCGAGCTGGTGGTGGCCGAGCCGGGCACGGTAGATGCCGGCTCGCTCGTCGAGCGGGTCGACGCGGTCGGCAGCACCGACGCGGACCTGCCCGAGCTGGTCGCGCACGCGCACGCCAACGCGGTCGCCGCGCTCGACCCGGAACGCGGGGTCGTGGCCCGACTGGCCTGGCTGGACCGGGGCGAGCGGCCCGGCCGGCTGGTCGTCGTGCTGCACCACCTGGTGGTCGACGGGGTGTCCTGGCGGGTGCTACTGCCGGACCTGGCCCAGGCGTGGGCCGCGGTGGCCCGGGGCGAGCCGGTGGCGCTGGCCCCGGTGGGCACCTCGTTCCGGGAGTGGGCGCACGCGCTGCGCCGCTACCCGGCCGGACCGGAGCTGGACGTGTGGCGGCAGCAGTTGGCCGGGCCGGACCCGCTGCTGGGCCGCCGCCCACTGGACCCGGCCGTGGACACCGTGGCCACCGTCCGGCACGTCTGGCGGACGCTGCCGGCGCACCTGACCGAGCCGCTGCTCACCACGGTGCCCTCGGCCTGGCACGCCAGGGTGTCCGACGTGCTGCTGACCGCCCTGGCCCTGGCCGTGGCCGCCTGGCGGGACCGGCCGGCCGGCGCCGACCCGGTCGCCCCGGTGCTCGTGGCGGTCGAGGGACACGGCCGGGAGCACCTGGCCGACGGGCAGGACCTGTCCCGCACGGTCGGCTGGTTCACCAGCCGCTACCCGGTCCGGCTGGACCTGACCGGGGTGGCGGTGCCGGCCGCGCTGGCCGGTGGCGCGGCCGCGGGCCAGGCGGTCAAACAGGTCAAGGAGCAGCTGCGCGCCCTGCCCCCGGGCGGCATCGGCTTCGGCGTGCTGCGCCACCTCGACCCGGTGGCCGGCGCCGAGCTGGCCCGGCTGCCCGCGCCGCAGCTCTGCTTCAACTACCTGGGCCGGGTCGGCCTCGGCCTGGCCGAGGACACCGACTGGTCGGTGGCGCCCGAGCCCGGCGCCGGCGACGGGGTGGACGAGGGCCTGGCCGCGGCCACCGCCCTGGACATCAACGCCTCCACAGTGGACGGACCGGGTGGGCCGCGACTGCGGGTGCGCTGGTCCTACCCGGCAGGCGTGCTCACCGAGCGGGAGGTGGCCGAGCTGGCCGACGGGTGGTGCGCCGCGCTGGACGCGCTGACCCGCGCCGCCCGCCTGGCCGAGGCGCGCGGGCGGACCCCGTCGGACTTCCCGCTGGTAGCACTGTCCCCGGCGGACGTGGCCGAGCTGGAGCGCGACCACCCCGGGCTGGCCGACGTGTGGCCGCTCACCCCGTTGCAGCGGGGCCTGCTGTTCCACAGCCTGTTCGACGACGCCGGCGCCGACGTCTACACCGTGCAGCTCACCCTGGAGCTGGCCGGCGCCGTGGACACCGCGCGGCTGCGGCGCGCCGCCCAGGCCCTGCTCGACCGCCATCCCGCGCTGCGCGTCCGGTTCGCCCCCCTGGCCTCCGGCAGTGCCGTGCAGGTCGTGCCCGACCGCGTGGCCGCGCGGCTCACCGAGACCGACCTGAGCGGACTGGCCGCGCCGGCGGCCGAGGCCGCCTCGGCCGACCTGCTCGCCCGCGACCGGGCCGAGCGCTTCGACCTGGCCCTCGGCCCGCTGCTGCGGCTGACCCTGGTCCGGCTGCCCGGCCACCGGGCCCGGCTGGTGCTCACCAGCCACCACCTGGTCACCGACGGCTGGTCCAACCCGCTGCTGGTGCGGGACCTGCTCGCGCTCTACGCGGCCGAGCCGACCGGGGCGGCACCGCCGGTGCCCCGCCCCTACCGGGATTTCCTGTCCTGGCTGGCCGAGCGGGACCAGACCGAGGCCGAGCGCGCCTGGGCGCGGGCACTGGCCGGCCTGGCCGGGCCGACCCTGCTGGTCGACCCCGACCCGACCCGACCGCCGGTGCCACCCGAGCAACTCGTGGTGCCGGCCCCGGCCGGGCCCCTGGTCGCGCTGGCCCGCCGGCACGGCGTGACCCTGACCACCGTGCTGCAGCTGGCCTGGGCGGTGGTGCTCGGCCGGCTGACCAACCAGCGGGACGTGGTGTTCGGCACCGTGGTCTCCGGCCGGCCCGCCGACCTGCCCGGCGTGGCCGCGATGGTCGGCCCGTTCGTCAACACCCTGCCGGTCCGGGTGCGACTGTCCGAACAGGACACCGTCGCGGCCGCCCTGGTCGGGCTGCGCCGTGAGCAGACGGCCCTGCTGGACCACCAGCACCTGGGCCTGGCCGAGCTGCGGCGGCTGGCCGGGGTCGGCGAGCTGTTCGACACGCTGCTGGTGGTGGAGAACTACCCGCTGGACGCGGCCGAACTGACCGGTGCGCAGCGCGCCGCCGGCCTGGCCATCACCGGTGTCTCCGGCCAGGACGCCACCCACTACCCGCTGAGCCTGCTGGTCCAGCCCACCGGCGACGAGCTGCGCCTGCACGTGAAGTTCCGGCCGGACCTGCTGTCCGCCCCGGCGGCCGACCGCCTCGCCGCCCGGCTGACCCGGGTGCTCGGCCGGCTGGCCACGGCCGACCGCACCCGGCTGGCCGACATCGACGTGCTGTCCGACGACGAGCGGGACCGCCTGCTGCGCGGATACAACAGCACCGCAGCGCCACCGGCCACCGCCGCACTGGCCGAGCTGCTGCGCGCCCAGGTGGCCCAGCGACCGACCGACACCGCGCTGGTGGCCGGTGCGGTGGCGCACAGCTACGCCGACCTGGACGCCTGGGCCAACCGGCTGGCCCGGCTGCTGGTGGCGCGGGGCGTGGGACCGGAGCGCGTGGTCGCGGTGCTGCTGCCCCGGACGGCGGCGTTCGTCGCCGCGGTGTTCGCGGTGGCCAAGGCCGGCGGCGCCTTCCTGCCGCTGGACCCGGACTACCCGGCGGAGCGGGTCAGCGGCATGCTCCGCGAGGCCGCGCCGGTCCTGGTGCTGGCCGACGCCACCACCCGGACGCTGCTGGCGCCCGGCTGGGACGTGCTGGAGGTGGCCGACTCCGGCGGGGCCGACCCGGCGCTGGCCGACTTCTCCGCCGCCGACCTCGGCACGGCCGACCTGCTCGCGCCGCCCGCGCCGGACCAGCTCGCCTACGTCATCTACACCTCCGGCTCCACGGGCACGCCCAAGGGCGTGGCCGTGTCCCACCGGGCGCTGGCCACCCTGTTCGCCGGGCACCGCACCACCCTGTTCGCGCCGGCGCGGCAGCGGGCGGGCGGCGCCCGGCCGCGGGTCGCCCACCTCGCGTCGTTCTCCTTCGACGCCGCGCTGAACCCACTGCTGTGGCTGCTCGCCGGCCACGAACTGCACCTGGTGGACGAGTCCACCCGACGCGACCCGGACCGGCTGGTGGCCCAGCTGGACACGGCCGGCATCGGGGTCATCCAGGCCACCCCCACCCAGGTCGAGCAGCTGGTCGCGGCCGGTCTGCTGGCCGGGCCGCGCCCGCCGGTCCTGCTGGCGCTTGGCGGCGAGCCGGTGCCGCCGGCCCTGTGGGACCAGCTCGCCGCCGCACCCGGCACCCACGCGGTCAACCTCTACGGGCCGGCCGAGTCCACAGTGGACGTGCTGAGCTGTCCGATCGAGCCGGGCACGCGGCCGGCGCTGGGCCGGCCGGTGGCCAACACCTCGGTCTACCTGCTGGACGCCGGCCTGCGCCCGACACCGGAGGAAGCGGTCGGCGAGATCTACCTCGCCGGCCCCCAGCTGGCCCGGGGCTACCTGCGCCAGCCGGGGCGCACCGCCGAGCGGTTCGTGGCCAACCCGTTCGGGCCGCCCGGCTCCCGGCTGTACCGCACCGGCGATCTGGGCCGCTGGCGCGCGGACGGGCGGATGGAGTTCGCCGGCCGCGCCGACCGGCAGGTCAAGCTGCGCGGCTACCGCATCGAGCTGCCGGAGATCGAGGTGGTGCTGGCCGGTCACCCCGACGTCAGCCGGGTGGTCGTGGTGCTGCGGCAGGACGCGTCGGGCCGGCGCCGGCTGGTGGCCTACCTGGTGGCGGCCCGCGAGCGGGCGGTCCGGGACGAGCAGGTGCGGGACGAGCCGGTGCGGGTCGAGTCGGTGCGCGCGCACGCCGCCGCCCACCTGCCGGACTACATGGTGCCGGCGGCGTTCGTGGTGCTCGACGAGCTGCCCACGACCGCCAACGGCAAGCTGGACGCCGACCGGCTGCCGGAACCGGACTTCGCGGCGGCGCGCGGCGACGCCCGCCCCCGCGACGCGCGGGAACGCGTCCTGGCCGAGCTGTTCGCCGAGGTGCTCCGGCTGCCCTCGGTGGGGGTGCACGACAACTTCTTCACCCTCGGCGGGGACAGCATCGTCTCGATCCAGCTGGTCGCCAGGGCCCGCCGGGAGGGGCTGCGGATCACCCCGCGCCAGGTCTTCGAACACCGCACGCCGGCCGCGCTCGCCGCACTGGCCACCGCGACCGCCCCGGCGGCCACCGAGGACCGCGCCGCGGTGGGCGCGGCGCCGCTGACCCCGATCATGCGGCGGCTGCTGGACCGCGGCGGCCCGATCGACCGGTTCTGCCAGTCGGTGCTGGTGCGGCTGCCGGTGGGCATCGACCACGTCGGGCTGGCCGCCGTGCTCCAGGCGCTGCTGGACCGGCACGACGCCCTGCGCGGCCGGCTGGTGCTCGACGACCCGGCCGAGCCGGTGCTGCGCATCGAACCCCGCCGGCCCGGCCTGGCCGAGTCGCTGCTCACCCGGGTGGACACCAGCCGCTCCGGTACCACCCCGGAGCAGCTGGCCGACGACCACCTGGCCGCGGCGGCCGGCCGGCTCGACCCGACCGCTGGGGTGCTGGCCCGGTTCGTGTGGCTCGACCCCGGTCCGGCCAGGGCCGGCCACCTGCTGCTGGTGATCCACCACCTGGTGGTGGACGGGGTGTCCTGGCGGGTGCTGCTGGCCGACCTGGCCAGCGCCTGGGCCGCGGTCTCGGCCGGCGCGGTACCCGAGCTGCCCGGCGTGCCCACGGCCTGGCGCACCTGGGCCACCGCCCTGGCCGCCGAGGCCGCCACCCCGGCCAGGACCGCCGAGCTGGACCTGTGGACGGGCATGCTCGCCGACCCGGCCGGCGCGGACCCCACCGACGAGCGCCCCGGCGCCAGCACCGGCCGGCCGGGGCCGCTGGACCCGCGCCGGGACACCGCGGGAACCGCCGAACACCTGCTGGCCACCCTGCCAGCCACCCGCACCGCCCCCCTGCTGACCGAGGTGCCGGCCGCGTTCCACGCCAGCGCGGCCGAGGTCCTGCTGACCGGACTGGTGCTGGCCCTGGCCGGGCACGCCGGCCAGGGCGGGGACGCGGTGCTGGTCGAGGTGGAGGCGCACGGCCGGGAGGACGGCGTCGCCGACGTGGACCTGTCCCGCACGGTCGGCTGGTTCACCACCGCCCACCCGGTGCGGTTCGACCTCGCCGGCATCGACCGCGCCGCCGCGGCTCGGGGCGGTCCCTCGGCCGGGCAGGCGCTCAAGCGGGTCAAGGAGCGGCTGCGGACGCTGCCGGACAACGGCATCGGGTACGGGCTGCTGCGCCACCTCAACCCGCGCACCGCACCGGTGCTGGCCCGGCTGCGCGGCCCGGACGTGGCATTCAACTACCTGGGCCGGCTGGACACCGCCGCGACCGGGGCGGCCGAGTGGGCGCCGGTGGCCACCGCGGCCGGGCTGGGTGGGCTGGCCGACCCCGAGCTGCCGCTGGCCACCGGCCTGACCGTGAACGCGTCCACTGTGGAGGGTCCGGACGGGCCGGAGCTGCGGGTGCGCTGGGTGTTCGCACCGGCGCTGTGGTCGGCCCAGCGGGTGCGGGCGCTCACCGAGGCGTGGTTCACCGCGCTGGACGGGCTGGCCGCGCACGGCCGGGACGCGGACGCGGGCGGGCACACCCCGTCCGACCTGCCGCTGGTCTCGCTCAGCCAGGCGCAGATCGACCTGTTGGAGAGCAAGTGGAGGACAAGGTGACGGTCAGTTCCCGGATCGAGGACATCCTGCCGCTGTCGCCGTTGCAGCAGGGCCTGCTCTTCCACGCCGTCTACGCCGACGACGGGGACGACGCGTACACCGTGCAACTCGTGGTCGAGGTCGCCGGGCCGCTCCAGCTGGACCGGCTGCGCGCCGCCGCGGTCGCGCTGCCGCGCCGCCACCCCAACCTGCGGGCGGCGTTCTGGCACGAGGGACTGGACCAGCCGGTGGCGGTGGTGCCCGGTGCGGCGGACCCGGACTGGCGCGAGGTGGACCTGTCCGGCCTGGCCACCGGCGAGCAGGCCGCCGCACTGGACCGCATCCTGGCCGAGGACCAGGCCCGGCGGTTCGACCCGAGCGTGCCCCCGCTGCTGCGGTTCACCGCCGTCCGCCTGGCACCCGACCGGCACCAGATCCTGCTGACCCACCACCACCTGCTCTTCGACGGCTGGTCGGTGCCGCTGCTGGTGCGGGAGCTGCTCACGCTCTACGCCGCCGACCCGGCCACCGTGCCGCCGCCAGCCCACCCCTACCGCGGCTACCTCGCCTGGCTGGCCGGGCAGGACCAGCGGGCCGCCCGGCACGCCTGGCAGCAGGCCCTGGCCGGGCTGGCCGAGCCCACCCTGCTCGGGGGCGACCCGGCCCCGGCCCGCTCCGGCGGCCGGCCCCGGCGGCACACCGTCGAGCTGACCGAGTCCACCACGGCCGCGCTGACCGCGCTGGCCCTGCGGCGCGGCGTCACGCTGAACACCGTGGTCCAGGCGGCCTGGGCGGTGCTGCTCGGCGGCCTGACCGGACGCGACGACGTGGTGTTCGGCACCACCGTCGCCGGCCGGCCCGCCGAGGTGGCCGGGGTGGAGACGATGATCGGCCTGTTCGTCAACACCCTGCCGGTGCGGGTGGGACTGCCCCCGGGTGAGTCCTTCGGCGACCTGCTCACCCGGGTGCAGGCCGACCAGGCCCGGCTGCTCGACCACCAGCACCTGGGCCTGGCCGAGATCCAGCGGATCGCCGGCGCCGGCCCGCTGTTCGACACGCTGCTGGTGTTCGAGAACTACCCGGTCGACACCGCGGCCGAGCAGGACGCGCTGCGCTCGGCCGGGCTGCGGCTGACCCGGGTCACCGGCAGCGACGCCAGCCACTACCCGCTCACCCTGCTCGTCCACCCCGGCACCCGGCTCCGGTTCACCCTGCTGTGCCGGCCGCCGCTGCTGTCCGCCGACGAGACCGAGCGGATCGCCGAACGCCTGGTCGGGCTGTGCGAGTGGCTGGCCGCCGCGCCGCACGCGCCACTGGCCCGCGCCAGCCTGCTCACCCCCGCCGAACGGGCCCGGCTGCTGCCCGCCCCGGCTCCTGCCGAGGCCCCCGGACCGGCCGGTGGCCCGGGCCCCGCCGGGCTCGGCGACACGCTGCCCGCACTGGTCCGGCACTGGACGAGCACCACCCCGGACGCGGTCGCCGTGGTCGACGGCACGCGCGCGCTCAGCTACCGGGACCTCGACAGCGCGGCCAACCGGCTGGCCTGGCTGCTGCTGACCCGGGGGGTGCGGCCGGAGCGGCTGGTGGCCGTGGCGCTGCCCCGCTGCGCGCGGACCGTGGTCGCGCTGCTCGGCGTGCTGCGCGCCGGTGCCGCCTACCTGCCGCTGGACCCGGACCACCCAGCCGAACGGCTCGCCAGCACCCTGGCCGACGCCGCCCCCGAGCTGGTGCTGACCGACCGGGCGAGCGCGCGCGGCCTGCCGGACGCGGTGCCCCGGATCGTGCTGGACGAGCCCGAGACCACCCGGCGGCTGGCCGCGCTGCCCAGCACCGAGCCCACCGACATCGAGCGCGGCGGCCCCACCCACCCGGACCAGGCGGCCTACGTGATCCACACCTCGGGCTCCACCGGCCGCCCCAAGGGCGTGGTGGCGACCCACCGCAACGTGGTCAGGCTGCTCACCGGCACCCGCGCCCGGTTCGACTTCGGGCCGGCGGACGTGTGGACCTGGTTCCACTCCTACGCGTTCGACTTCTCGGTGTGGGAGATCTGGGGCGCGCTGTGCCACGGCGGCCGACTGGTGGTGGTGCCGCACCAGGTCAGCCGGGCACCCGACGAGTTCCTCGACCTGCTCGCCGACCAGCGGGTCACCGTGCTCAACCAGACCCCCTCGGCGTTCCACGCGCTGACCCGGGCCACCGCCGAGCGGCCCGGTGCGGTGCGGCGCCTGGCGCTGCGGTGGATCGTCTTCGGCGGGGAGGCACTGGCCGCCGACCGGCTCACCCCGTGGTTCGAGCAGTTCGAGCGGCACCCGGACGGCGCGCCGGAACTGGTGAACATGTACGGGATCACCGAGACCACCGTGCACGTCACCCACCACGCCGTGGCCCAGGCCGCCGCGCCGAGCACCGGCAGCGCGATCGGCGCGCCACTGCCCGACCTGCGCTGCTACGTGCTGGACAACGCGCTGCGGCCGGTGCCGCCCGGGGTGGCCGGTGAACTCCACGTCGCCGGTGCCGGCGTGACCCGGGGCTACCTGAACCAGCCGGGCCTGACCGCGCTGCGCTTCGTGGCCGACCCGTTCGGCCCGCCCGGCGCGGTGATGTACCGCAGCGGTGACCGGGTGGCGTGGCGCGCCGACGGCACCCTGGACTACCTCGGCCGCACCGACGACCAGGTCAAGATCCGGGGTTTCCGGATCGAGCCGGGCGAGGTCGAGGCGGCCCTGGCCAGCCACCCGGGCGTGGCGCGGGCCGTGGTGCTGGCCCGGGGCGACGGGCCGGACGAGCGGCGGCTGCTCGGCTACGTCCAGCCGGCCCCGACCGCGGCCGGCGCCGACACCGAGGGCCGTGCCGAGGTCGATGCCGGGGAGCTGCGCCGCTACCTGGCCGCCCGGCTGCCCGCGCACCTGGTGCCGGCGGCGATCGCCGTGGTGTCCGAGTTCCCGCTCACCCCGAACGGGAAACTGGACCGCGCGGCCCTGCCCGACCCCGAGCCGGCCGCGCCGGGCACCGGTTCCCGCCGGCCCCGGGGACCGGCGCAGGAACTGGTCGCCGACTGCTTCGCCGACGTGCTGGGCGTGCCCTCGGTGGGCGCGGACGACGACTTCTTCGCGCTGGGCGGCCACTCGCTGCTGGCGATCCGGCTGGCCTCCCGGCTGCGGGCGGTCTTCGGCGTGGAGCTGTCGGTGCGGTCGGTGTTCGAGGCGCCGACCCCGGCCGGGCTCACCGCGCTGCTGGACACCGCGGGCCAGGCCCGCCCCGCGGTCACGCCGATGCCGAGGCCCGAGGCACCACCCCTGTCCTTCGCCCAGCAGCGGCTGTGGTTCCTGCACCGGCTGGAGGGGCCGAGCCCCACCTACAACATCCCGTTCGCCGCCCGGCTGCGCGGCGAGCTGGACGTGGCCGCGCTGCGCCGCGCCCTGGCCGACGTGACCGACCGGCACGAGAGCCTGCGCACCGTCTTCCCGGAGACCGGCGGCCGGCCCCACCAGCGGGTGCTGCCGGCCGGGGCCGCCGCCCCCGAGCTGACCGTGCTGGACGCCACCGAGGACCAGGTCGACGAGCTGCTGGACCGGTTCGCCGCGCACCCGTTCGACCTGGACCGCGACCTGCCGCTGCGGGCCTGGCTGCTGCGGCTCGGCCAGCGCGAGGCCGTGGTGCTGCTGCTGGTGCACCACATCGCCGCCGACGAGTGGTCGGCCGAACCGCTGCTGCGCGACCTCGGCCGGGCCTACGCGGCCCGCGCCACCGGCCACGCCCCGAACTGGGCGCCGCTGCCCGTCCAGTACGTGGACCACGCCCTGTGGCAGCGTCGGGCACTGGGCGCCGAGGACGACCCGGACAGCCTGCTCGGCGCCCAGGTGGCGTTCTGGACCGACCAGCTGCGCGGCCTGCCGGCCGAGCTGCCGCTGCCCACCGACCGGCCCCGGCCGGCCGCCCCCGGCCACCACGGCGCCAGCGTCGAGTTCACCCTGTCCGCGCGCACCCACCAGGCCCTGCGCGCCCTGGCCCGCCAGGCCGGCGCGACCACGTTCATGGCGGTGCAGGCCGGCGTCGCCGCCCTGCTCACCGGGCTGGGCGCGGGAATCGACATCCCGCTGGGCACACCGGTGGCCGGCCGGGCCGACGAGGCACTGGACGAGCTGGTCGGCTTCTTCGTCAACACCCTGGTGCTGCGCGTGCACACCGACGGCGAGCCCACCCTGCGCGACCTGCTCGGCCAGGTGCGGGACCGCACCCTGGCCGGCTACGCCCACCAGGACCTGCCCTTCGAGCGGCTGGTCGAGATCGTCAACCCGGAGCGGTCACTGGCCAGGCACCCGCTGTTCCAGGTCATGGTGCTCTACCAGCGTCAGGACCGGCGGCCGCCTGGCCTGCCCGGACTGGAGACCACCCCGGTGGCGGTGCGCTCCCGGGTCGCCAAGTTCGACCTGACCTTCGCGTTCACCGAAGCCGGCGACCGGGACGGGCTGCGCGGCACGGTCAACTACCGCACCGACCTGTTCGACCACGACACCGCGCGCGGGCTTGCCGACCGGCTCACCCGGCTGCTCGACGCGGCCGCCGCCGACCCGGACCGGCCGCTGGACCGGATCGACCTGCTCAGCGCGGCGGAGCGGCGCGCAGCCCTGGTCGACTGGAACGACACCGCCGTGCCGGTGGAGCCGACCACGCTGCCCCGGCTGATCGCCGAGCAGGCCAGGCGCACTCCGGCGGCGCCCGCGCTGGTCTGCGGCGACACCCGGCTGAGCTACGCGGAGCTGGACGCCCGCGTCACCGCACTGGCGCGGGCGCTGCGCCACCGGGGGGTCGGCCCGGAGGTGCTGGTCGCGGTGGCCGCGCACCGCTCGGTCGAACTGGTCCTGGCACTGTTGGCCGTGCACCGCGCCGGCGGCGCCTACCTGCCGCTGGACCCGGACCACCCGGTCGAGCGCACCAACCGGGTCCTCGCCGACGCCCTGCCCGCGCTGCTGCTCGCCGGACCGGACCTGCCCGCCGACGTGGTCGGTCCGCCGCGGCTGTGGTTCGGCCCGGACGGCCGGGTGCGCGACGCGGACGCGGCCGCGGACACCGGGTCGGACCGGACTGGGGACGCGGACCAGGGCGTGGCCCAGGCCGGTCCGGACAACGCCGCCTACCTGATCTACACCTCCGGCTCCACCGGCCGCCCCAAGGGCGTGCTGGTCACCCACCGCGCCATCGTCAACCGGCTGCGCTGGATGACCGCGCTGTTCGGGGCCGACGCGGACGAACGGGTGCTGCAGAAGACCCCGGCCGGGTTCGACGTGTCGGTGTGGGAGTTCTTCTGGCCGCTCACCCTCGGCGGCACCCTGGTGCTGGCCGACCAGGACGGCCACCGCGACCCGGCCCACCTGGCCGAGCTGATCCAGCGGGAACGCGTCACCACCGTCCACTTCGTACCGTCGATGCTGCGGGCGTTCGTCGAGGAGCCGGCCGCCGCCCGGTGCACCGGACTGCGCCGGGTGGTGTGCAGCGGCGAGGCCCTGCCCAGGTCGCTGTGCACCCGGTTGCACCAGGTGCTCGACGTGCCGCTGCACAACCTGTACGGGCCGACCGAGTGCGCGGTCGACGTGACCGCCGCCCGGATCGAGCCGGCCGGGGCCACCGCGCCGGTGCCGATCGGCACCCCCGCCTGGAACACCACCTGCCACGTGCTGGACGCGGCCCTGCGCCTGGTCCCGCCCGGGGTGGTGGGTGAACTCCACGTCGGCGGCGTGCAGCTCGCCCGCGGCTACCTCAACCAGCCCGGCCGGACCGCCGAGCGGTTCGTGGCCGACCCGTTCGGGCCGCCCGGCTCCCGGCTGTACCGCACCGGCGACCGGGTGCGGCGTGGCCCCGACGGGGCCCTGGAGTTCGTCGGCCGCGCCGACGACCAGGTCAAGCTCCGGGGCGTGCGGATCGAGGTCGGCGAGGTGGAGAACGTCCTGGCCGAGCACCCCGCCGTGGCCGCCGCGGCCGTGGCGGTTCGGTCCGACCACGGCACCCCCGCCCGGCTGGTCGCCTACCTGGTGCCGGCCGCCGGCACCGCGCCGAACGGGACTGGGCTGGACGAGACCGCGCCGAACGGGACCGGGCCGGACGGGACTGGGCTGGACGGGACTGGGCTGGACGAGACCGCGTTGCGGGCGCACGCCGCCCGGCTGCTGCCCGACTACCTGGTGCCCTCGGTGTTCGTGCCGCTGCCGGCGCTCCCGCTGAGCCCGAACGGCAAGCTGGACCGGTCCCGGCTGCCCGCGCCGGAACGGCCCGCCGCCGGCGCCGGAGGAACCCCGAGCGGACCGGACGAGGTGTTGTTCGCCCGGCTGTTCGCCGAACTGCTCAACCTGCCGGCGGTCGCCGCCCAGGACAGCTTCTTCGCCCTGGGCGGCGACAGCATCCTGTCCATCCAACTGGTCAGCCGGGCCAGGCAGGCGGGGCTTTCCATCACCCCCAGGCAGGTCTTCGAACACCAGACCCCGGCGGCGCTGGCCGCCGCGGCCCAGCCGGTGCCCGAGCACGGCCAGGTCCCGGCCGAGTCCGGGGTGGGGGCGGTGCCGCTGACCCCGATCATGCGGTGGCTGCTGGACCGCGGCGGGCCGGTGGCCGGCTTCTCCCAGGCCCGCCTGGTGCACACCCCGCCCGACGCCGAACGCGACCGGCTCACCGCGGTGCTCGGCGCCCTGCTCGACCACCACGACGCGCTGCGCGCCACGCTCGACCGGCGGGCCGACGCGCTGCTGGTCGGCCCGCCCGGCTGCGTGGACCCGGCGACGGTGCTGACCGCGGTGGCCGCCGCCGGGTTCGACCAGGCGGCCCTGGAGCGGGCGATCACCGAGCACAGCCGCGCCGCCGTCGCCGACCTCGCCCCGGAGCGGGGCCGCGTGCTGCGCGCGGTGTGGTTCGACCGGGGCCGGGGCCGGGGCCGGCCGGGGCGGCTGCTGCTGGTGGCCCACCACCTGGTGGTCGACGCGGTGTCCTGGCGGGTGCTGCTCGACGACCTCGACCGCGCCTGGTCCCACCCGGCCCGGCCGCTCGCCCCGGTGGGCACGTCCCTGCGTCAGTGGGCGCTGGCACTGCGGGCCAGGGCGGACGACCCGGCGCTGGTCGGCGAACTCGACCACTGGACCGCCACCCTGGCCGGACCGGCCACCGCGCTGGCCGACCGCGACCTGGATCCCGCCGTGGACACCGCGGCCACCGTCGGCCACCACGTGGTCGAGCTGCCGGAGGCGGTGACCCAGCAGTTGCTGACCACGACACCGGCGGCGTTCCACGCCGGTGTGCTCGACGTACTGCTCACCGGGCTGGCGCTGGCCGTGACCGACTGGCAGCGCGGCCGGGGCCGCCCGACCACCGGGGGTGTGCTGGTCGCGCTGGAGGGGCACGGCCGGGAGGAGCACGTGCTGCCCGGCGCCGACCTGACCCGCACGGTCGGCTGGTTCACCAGCCTGTTCCCGGTGCGACTGGACCTGACCGGGATCGACCTGGGCCAGGCCGTGGCCGGCGGGCCCGCCGCGGGCGCGGCCCTGAAGCGGGTCAAGGAGCAGCTGCGCGCGCTGCCAGGCAACGGCGTGGGCTACGGGCTGCTGCGCCACCTCAACCCCACCACCGGGCCGCGCCTGGCCGAGCACGCCGAACCCCAGATCGGCTTCAACTACCTCGGCCGGGTGCGGCTCGGCCAGGACCAGGGCGACCGGTTCACCCCGGCGGCCGAGGCCGGCCTGCTGGCCCCCGGGACCGACCCGGCGCTGCCCGCGCCCCGCGTCGTCGACGTCAACGCGGTCACCGTGGACGGACCGGACGGGCCGCGGCTGCGGGCCACCTGGTCGCGGGCCGGGCTGCTGCTGGCCGAACCCGACCTGAGGGCGCTGGCCGAGGGTTGGGTCCGGGCGCTGACCGCGCTCACCGAGCACACCACCGGCGGGAACGCCGGCGGGCACACCCCGTCCGACGTGGCCCTGCTCGATCTGGACCAGGACGAGATCGACGAGTTCGAAGCAGAGTGGAGGACAGCGTGAGCGCGCAGCCCGGCCTGGAGGACATCTTGCCGCTGTCGCCGTTGCAGGAGGGGCTGCTCTTCCACGCGGTGGACGGCGAACAGGCGGCGGACGTCTACACCGTGCAGCTGGCCGTGGACCTCGCCGGCCCGCTGAACGAGGACCGGCTGCGCCACGCCGCCGACCAGCTGCTGCGCCGGCACGCGGCCCTGCGCACCTGCTTCCGCCGGCGCCGCAGCGGCCAGCCCGTGGCACTGGTGCCCACCGAGGTGGCTCCGCCCTGGCAGACCGTCGACCTGTCCGGCCTGCCCGAGCCGCGCCGCGCCGCCGAGGCCGAGGCGGTGCGCGCGGCCGACCGCGCCAGGCGGTTCGACCTGGCCCGGGCCCCGCTGGTGCGCTTCACCCTGATCCGGCTGGCCGCCGAGCGGCACCGGCTGCTGTTCACCCACCACCACGCCGTGCTGGACGGCTGGTCCCTGCCCCTGGTGATCCGCGACCTGCTCGCGCTGTACGCCGCGCCCACCCGGCCCGCGCCAGCGCCCCGGCCCTACCGGGACTACCTGGCCTGGCTGGCCGGGCAGGACCGGGACGCCGCCCGCGCGGCCTGGCGGGCCGCACTGGCCGGGCTGACCGAGCCGACCCTGCTGGCCAGCGCGCCAGCCGCGGACCAGCCCGTGCTGCCCGACCAGCTCACCCGCACGCTGTCCGAAGTGGACACCGCGCGGCTGGGCGCGCTGGCCCGGGCCCACCAGCTCACCCTCAACACGGTCCTGCAGGGCGGGTGGGGCCTGCTGCTGGCCGGGCTCACCGGCCGGCGGGACGTGGTCTTCGGCAACACCGTGTCGGGTCGGTCCGCCCCGGTGCCCGGCATCGACGCCATGATCGGGCTGTTCGTGAACACGCTGCCGGTGCGGGTGCGGCTGCCCCAGGGCGACACCGTGCTGCGGGCGCTGCGCCGGCTCCAGCAGGACCAGACCGCGCTGCTGGACCACCAGCACCTCGGCCTGGCCGAGATCCAGGCGGCGGCCGGTCCCGGCGCCCGGTTCGACACGCTGTTCGTGTTCGAGAACTACCCGGTGCTCGCCCCGCCGCGGACCGGGCCGGCCACCGAGGACGAGCCGGCCGCGCTCGCGGTGACCGCGGCCAGTGGCCAGGACGCCACCCACTACCCGCTGACCGTGGCGGTGCTGCCCGGTCCCCGGCTCCGGTTCCGGCTGAGCTACCGGCCGGACGTGTTCGACCGCGCCGCCGCCCAGCGACTGGCCGACCGGTTCGCGGCGCTGCTCACCGCCGTGGCCGCCGACCCGCACCGCCGGCTCGCCAGCATCGACCTGCTCACCGCCGAGGAGCGGGACCTGGTGCTGCGCCGGTGGAACGACACCGCGCTGCGCGTGCCCGAGACCACCATCCCGGAGCTGTTCCAGCGCCGCGTCGCGCTGTGCGGCGCGGCCACCGCCCTGGTGGCCGGGCCGGTGTCGCTGACCTACACCCAGCTCAACGCCAGGGCCAACCAGCTGGCCCGGCTGCTGGTGGCGCGGGGCGTGCGACCGGGTCAGCTGGTGGCGGTCGCGCTGCCGCGCACCGCGGACCTGGTGGTCGCCGTGCTCGGCGTGCTCAAGGCGGGCGCCGGCTACCTGCCGGTCGACCCGGCGCAGCCGGCCGCGCGCACCAGCTTCCTGCTCGGCGACGCCCAACCCCGGCTGGTGCTGGCCAGCACGGCGGTCGCCGCCACCCTGCCGGCCGAGCCCGCCGTGCCCGTGCTGGCGCTGGACGACGCGGAGGTCGCCGCGCTGCTGGCCGCCCAGTCCGCCACCGACCTGGCCGCCGCCGACCGGCCGGGCCCGCTGCTGCCGGCGCACCGCGCCTACGTGATCCACACCTCCGGCTCCACCGGCCGCCCCAAGGGCGTGGAGGTCAGCCACGGCAGCGTGGTCAACCTCGCGGCGTGGGCCAAGACCGTGTTCGGCGCGCGGGGGCTGGCCAGGGTGCTCGCCGCCACCTCGCTGACCTTCGACGTGTCGGTGTTCGAGATCCTGGTCCCGCTGCTGTGCGGCGGGAGCGTCGAACTCGTCGCCGACCTGCTGGACCTGCTCGACCGGCCCGCCGCGGCCGACGGGGTCAGCCTGCTCAGCGGGGTGCCCTCGGTGGTGGCCGCGCTGCTGGCCGACAGCGCCGCGCCACCCCGGGCCGACACCGTGGTGCTGGCCGGCGAGGCACTGCCGGCCGGCCTGCTGCGCACCCTGCGCGAGCGGCTGCCCCAGGCCAGGGTGGCCAACATCTACGGGCCCACCGAGGCCACCGTGTACGCCACGGCCTGGTTCGCCGGGGACGAGCCCGCCGACGCCGCGCCGCCCATCGGCCGGCCCATCGGCAACGCCCGGGTGCACCTGCTGGACCCGGCGCTGGCCCCGGTCCCGCCCGGCGTGGTGGGCGAGCTGTACCTGGCCGGCGCGGGCGTCGCCCAGGGCTACCTGAACCGGCCGGGGCTGACCGCCGAGCGGTTCGTGGCCGACCCGTTCGGGCCGCCGGGCAGCCGGCTGTACCGGACCGGCGATCTGGGCCGGTGGACCCCGGACGGCCAGGTCCAGTTCCTCGGCCGCACCGACGACCAGGTCAAGGTGCGGGGTTTCCGGATCGAGCCGGGCGAGATCGAGGCCGCGCTCACCGACCACCCCGGGGTGGCCAGGGCCGCGGTGGTGGCGCACGGCGAGTCGACCGGGCGGGCGCTGCGCGCCGTGGTCGTCCCGGCCGCCGCCGACGCGCCGGTGCGGCCCGCCGAGCTGACCACGCACCTGACCGCGCACCTGGCCGCCACCCTGCCCGCCCACCTGGTGCCCACCGACATCGTGGTCCTCGACGAGCTGCCGCTGACCGCGACCGGGAAGCTGGACCGGGCCGCGCTGGCCGCGATCCCGGCGCGCGCGGCGGCCACCGGCCGCCCGGCGCGCTCACCGCACGAGCAGATCCTGGCCGGGCTGTTCGCCGACGTGCTCGGCCGCGCCGAGGTCGGTGTCGAGGACAGCTTCTTCGCGCTGGGCGGGCACTCCCTGCTGGCGGTGCGGCTGCTCAGCCGGATCCGCTCCGCCCTCGGCGTCGAGGCGACCGTCCGGGACCTGTTCGACCACCCCACCGTGGCCGGCCTGGCCCGGCGACTCGACTCCGCCGCCACCGCCCGGCTTCCGCTGCGCCGCGCCGAGCGCCCCGAGCGACTGCCGTTGTCGTTCGCGCAGCAGCGGTTGTGGTTCTTCGACCGGTTGGCGGGGGCGAGTGCGGCGTACAACATTCCGTTGGCGGCGCGGGTGCGGGGTGGGTTGGACGTGGTGGCGTTGCGGGCTGCGGTGGGTGATGTGGTGGGGCGGCACGAGAGTTTGCGGACGGTGTTCGGTGAGGTGGAGGGTCGGGCGTGGCAGCGGGTGCTGGATGTGTCCGATGTGGATGTTCCGGTGGTGGTGGAGTCGGTTGGGGTGGATGGGGTTGGTGAGCGGTTGGGGGAGGCGGCGCGGTATGTGTTCGACCTGTCGGTGGAGGTTCCGGTGCGGGTGTGGGTGTTCGCGGTGGGGATGGACGCGGTGGGGGCGGACGCGGTGGGAGTGGACTCAGTAGGGGCGGACGTGTGATCTTTGGTGCATCACATCGCGGCGGATGAGTGGTCGGCGGGGCCGTTGTTGCGGGATCTGGCGCACGCGTACGGGGCGCGGGTCGCGGGTGGGGTGCCGGAGTGGTCGGGGTTGCCGGTGCAGTACGCGGATTACGCGTTGTGGCAGCGGGAGTTGTTGGGGGAGTTGGATGATCCGGGCAGTGTGTTGTCGCGGCAGGTGGGGTTCTGGCGGCGGGCGTTGGCCGGGCTGCCCGAGGAGCTGGACCTGCCCCGCGACCGCCCCCGACCGGCCACCCCGAGCTACCGGGGCGGGTCGGTTCCCTTCCGGCTCGACCCACCCCTGCACGAGCGGGCCCGGCGGCTGGCGGCCGAGTGCGGGGCGAGTGTGTTCATGGTGGTGCAGGCCGGGGTGGCCGCGCTGTTGAGCCGGTTGGGTGCGGGTACGGACATCCCCCTGGGGGCGCCGGTGGCCGGGCGCACCGATGAGGCGTTGGACGAGTTGGTCGGGTTCTTCGTGAACACGTTGGTGTTGCGCACGGACGTGTCGGGGGATCCGTCGTTTCGGGAGTTGGTGGCGCGGGTGCGGGAGGCGGACCTGGCCGCCTACGCGCACCAGGACGTGCCGTTCGAGCGGTTGGTGGACGTGCTCAGCCCGCAGCGCTCGCTGGCCCGTCACCCCCTGTTCCAGGTTGGACTGACCTACGAGAACCGCACCGCACCCGCGCCCGGGCTGCCCGGCCTGGTGACCGAACCGGTCCCGGTGCGCACCGGCACGGCAAAGTTCGACCTCACCTTCTCGTTCGTGGAACACCGGGACACCGCCGGCATCGACGGCGCGGTCAACTACGCCAGCGACCAGTTCGACGAGGCCACCGCGCGGCGGATCGCCGACTGGCTGGTCACCCTGCTCGCCCGGGCACTGACCGCACCCCAGTGCCCGCTCACCCGCCTCGACCCGCTGGGCGAGCAGGAGCGGCGGCGACTGCTCGTCGACTGGAACGCCACCGACCGGCCGCTGCCCGCGCGCACCCTGCCCGAGTTGTTCGAGCACTGGGCCCACCGCACGCCGCACGCCACGGCCGTGGAGTCCGCCGAGGGCACGCTGACCTACCAGCGGCTCAACCACCGGGCCAACCAACTGGCCCGGGCCCTGGCCGTGCGCGGTGTCGGCGCCGAGCAGACCGTGGCGGTGGCCCTGCCCCGCTCGGCGGACAGCGTCATCGCCGCACTGGCCGTGCTGAAGGCGGGCGCGGCCTACCTGCCGATCGACCCGGCCTACCCGGCCGAGCGGATCAGCCACATGCTGTGGGACGCCGAGCCGAGCCTGGTGCTGACCCGGTCGGCGGTGGCGCCGGCCCTGCCCGAGGTGGCCCCGCTGATCCAGTTGGACGAGCCGGCCACCCTGGCCGAGCTGGCCGGCCTGCCGGACACCGACCTGGACGACCGGCAGCGGTGCGCGCCGCTGCGTCCGGACAACGCCGCCTACGTGATCTACACGTCCGGCTCCACCGGCCAACCCAAGGGCGTGGTCGTCACCCACGCGGGCATCCCCAGCCTGGCCACCACCACGACCGAGGGCCTCGCCGTCACCCCGGCCGCCCGGGTTCTCCAGTTCGCCTCGACCAGCTTCGACACCTCGGTGTGGGAGATCTGCATGGCGCTGCTGGCCGGCGCCACCCTGGTGATCGTGCCCGAGCCGGACCGGCTGGGCGCGCCGCTGGCCGAGTTCGTCAGCCGCAACCGGATCACCCACCTCACCCTGCCGCCGGCCGCGCTGGCCGCGCTGCCCGACGAGCCAGCGCTGCCCGCCACCACCACCCTCGTCGTCGCGGGTGAGGCGTGCCCGCCGGACCTGGTGGACCGGTGGGCGGCCGACCGCCCGATGTTCAACTCCTACGGCCCCACCGAGACCACTGTGGACGCCACGCTGTGGCGGTGCCGCACCGGCCTTTCCGGGGCCAGCACGCCGATCGGCGGCCCCGTCCACAACACCGCGGTCTACCTGCTCGACGCCGCGCTGCGGCCGGTGCCCACCGGGGTGGTCGGCGAACTCTACGTGGGCGGCACCGGGCTGGCCCGCGGCTACCTGGAGCGCCCAGGGCTGAGTTCGGGCCGGTTCGTGGCCAACCCGTTCGGACCGCCGGGCAGCCGGCTCTACCGCACCGGCGATCTGGCCCGCTGGCGCGACAGCGGGGAACTGGACTTCGTCGGCCGGGCGGACAACCAGGTCAAGATCCGGGGTTTCCGGATCGAGCTGGGCGAGATCGAGGCCGTGCTGCTGCGGCACCCGACCGTCGCGCACGGCGCGGTCGCGGACCGCGAGGACACGCCCGGTGAGCGGCGACTGGTCGGCTACGTGGTGCCCAGCGGCCCGGACGGGTGCGACTCGGCCGTGCTGCGCGCCCACCTCGCCCAGGCACTGCCCGACCACATGGTGCCGGCCGCGATCGTCGTGCTGGCCGAACTCCCGTTGAGCCCCAACGGAAAACTGGACCGGGCCGCGCTGCCCGCGCCGGACCGGGGCGGCAGTCGACCGGGCCACGAGCCCAGGGACGGCCAGGAGGAGGTCCTGGCCGGGCTGTTCGCCGCCGTGCTGGACCGGGCGGCGGTGGGCCGGGACGAGAGCTTCTTCGACCTCGGCGGGCACTCGCTGCTGGCCACCCGACTGGTGTCCCGGATCCGCTCGGTGTTCGGCGTGGAGATCGCCCTGCGCGACCTGTTCGACCGGCCCACCGTGGCCGGCCTGGCGCCGTTGCTGCACCGCGCCGAGGCGGGCCGACCGGCCCTGCGGCCGATGCCGCGTCCGGACCGGATCCCGTTGTCGTTCGCGCAGCAGCGGTTGTGGTTCTTCGACCGGTTGGCGGGGGCGAGTGCGGCGTACAACATTCCGTTGGCGGCGCGGGTGCGGGGTGGGTTGGACGTGGTGGCGTTGCGGGCCGCGGTGGGTGATGTGGTGGGGCGGCACGAGAGTTTGCGGACGGTGTTCGGTGAGGTGGAGGGTCGGGCGTGGCAGCGGGTGCTGGATGTGTCCGATGTGGATGTTCCGGTGGTGGTGGTGGAGTCGGTTGGGGTGGATGGGGTTGGTGAGCGGTTGGGGGAGGCGGCGCGGTATGTGTTCGACCTGTCGGTGGAGGTTCCGGTGCGGGTGTGGGCGTTCGCGGTGGGGATGGACGCGGTGGGAGTGGACTCAGTGGGGGCGGACGCGGTGGGGGCGGAGGATGTGGCCGAGTGGGTGGTGTTGGTGTTGGTGCATCACATCGCGGCGGATGAGTGGTCGGCGGGGCCGTTGTTGCGGGATCTGGCGCACGCGTACGGGGTGCGGGTCGCGGGTGGGGTACCGGAGTGGGTGGTCATCTGTCGCGGCAGGTGGGGTTCTGGCGGCGGGCGTTGGCCGGGCTGCCCGAGGAGCTGGACCTGCCCCGCGACCGACCCCGACCACCGGTCGCCAGCACCCGGGGCGCGGCCGTGCCGCTGCGGCTGGGCGCGGCGACCAGCCACCGGCTGCGCCAGCTCGCCGCCGAGTGCGGGGCGAGTGTGTTCATGGTGGTGCAGGCCGGGGTGGCCGCGCTGTTGAGCCGGTTGGGCGCGGGCACGGACATCCCACTGGGGGCGCCGGTGGCCGGGCGCACCGATGAGGCGTTGGACGAGTTGGTCGGGTTCTTCGTGAACACGTTGGTGTTGCGCACGGACGTGTCGGGGGATCCGTCGTTCCGGGAGTTGGTGGCGCGGGTGCGGGAGGCGGACCTGGCCGCCTACGCGCACCAGGACGTGCCGTTCGAGCGGTTGGTGGACGTGCTCAGCCCGCAGCGCTCGCTGGCCCGCCACCCCCTGTTCCAGGTCATGGTGGTCTACCGCGCCGGCGGCGGCGCGGACGTGACCCTGCCCGGACTGGACACCACCGCGGTGAACACACCGGTGGAGACCGCCCGCTTCGACCTCACCGTCGTGCTCAGCGACCACCGCGACGCCGAGATCACCGGCCTGCTGAACTACGCGGTCGACCTGTTCGACCGCGGCACGGTCGAGCGGTTCGCCAGGTGGCTGACCCGGCTGTTCGACTCGGCCGCCGCCGCGCCGCAGCGCCGGGTGAGCGAACTCGACCTGCTCGACCAGACCGAACTGGACCAGCTGCCGCACCGGCGGGACACCGCGCCACCGCCCGACCTGGTGACCCTGCCCGACCTGTTCGACGCGCAGGTGGCCCGCACGCCCGAGCGCACCGCGCTGGTCTGCCAGGACACCGAGCTGAGCTACGCGGAACTGGCCGCCGGGGCCAACCGCCTCGCCCACCGGCTGATCCGCGCCGGAGCCGGCCCCGAGCAGGTGGTCGCGATCGCCGTGCCCCGCTCGGCCGCGATGATCACCGCGGTGCTGGGCGTGCTCAAGGCGGGCGCCGCCTACCTGCCGATCGACCCGGACCACCCCGACCAGCGCGTCAGCACGGTGCTGGCGGAGGCCGCCCCGGTCGCGGTGGTCACCGTGTCGGCCCTGGCCGACCGGCTGCCCTGGCCGCCAGGGACGCGGCTGGTGCTGCTGGACGCGGACGCCGGCGACCCGCCGCCCCGCACCGCACCCACCGATGCCGACCGCCGCGCCCCACTGCGCCCGCACAACGCCGCCTACCTCATCTACACGTCCGGCTCCACCGGCCGGCCCAAGGGCGTGGTCGTCACCCACGAGGGCGTGGGCAAGCTGCTGGCCACCCAGCGGCAGGTGCTGGCCGCCGACCAGCACACCCGGCTGCTGCACTTCGTCTCGATCAGCTTCGACCTGGCGTTCTGGCAGCTGATGATCCCGCTGGTGGTCGGCGGTGTGCTGGTGGTCGCCCCGGAGGAGGTGCGGCTGCCGGGCGAGCCGTTCGTCGAGTACGTGCGCCGACACCGGGTGACCGTGGTCAACGTGCCGCCCTCGTTCGCCGGCATGCTGCCCCCCGACTGCCCGCTGCCCGCCGGCACCGTGCTGGCCGTGGGCGCCGAGCGGATGCCGCCGGAGCTGGTGACCCGGTTCGGCGCGCGCCACCGGCTGATCAACTTCTACGGGCCGACCGAGGCCACGGTGAACGCCACCAGCTGGGTGCACGGCCCGGACTGGCGGCCCGGCCCGGTGCCGATCGGCCGACCCGACCCCGGGGTGCGGGCCTACGTGCTGGACGCCTTCCTCCGGCCGGTGCCGGTGGGCGTGCCCGGGGAGCTGTACCTCGGTGGCGTCGGGCTGGCCCGCGGCTACCACGCCCGGCACGGGTTGACCGCCGGCCGGTTCGTGGCCGACCCGTTCGGGACGCCGGGCGCGCGCATGTACCGCACCGGCGACCGCGCCCGCTGGCGCGACACCGGCGAGCTGGACTTCCTCGGCCGGGTGGACGACCAGGTCAAGGTCCGCGGTTTCCGGATCGAACTCGGCGAGGTGGAGGCGGCCGTGGCCGCCCAGGACGGGGTGGCGCACGCCGTGGCCGCGGTGCGCGAGGACCAGCCAGGTGTGCGGCGGCTGGTGGGTTACGTGGTGCCGGCCGACCCGGCCGCCGCTGTCGACGTGGCCGCGCTGCGCGCGCGGGTCGCCCAGGTGCTGCCCGACTACATGGTGCCGGCCGCGTTCGTGGTGCTGGACCGGCTGCCGACGACCACCACCGGCAAGGTGGACCGGGCCGCGCTGCCCGCGCCCGACCTGGCCCGGCCGGCCGGTTCCCGCCCGCCAGCCGGCCCGCGCGAGCACCTGCTCGCCAGGCTGTTCGCCGAGATCCTCGGCCTGCCCGAGGTGGGCGCCGAGGACAGCTTCTTCGAACTGGGCGGCGACAGCATCATCTCCATCCAGCTCACCAGCCGAGCCAGGGCCGAGGGCCTGCGCATCTCCCCGCGCCAGGTGTTCGAGGGCAGGACCGTGGCCCGGTTGGCCGAGCTGGCCGAGGACCTCACCGAGCCGGCCGAGGCCGAGCCCGCCGAGGCGGGGGTGGGGCTGGTCGCGGCCACGCCGGTGCTGTGCCGCCTGGCCGAGGACGGCCCGGTGCCCGACCGGTTCGGCCAGTCCGTGCTGCTGCGCGTCCCACCCACCGACGTCCCCGTGCTGACGGCCGCGCTCCAGGCGCTGCTCGACCACCACGACCTGCTGCGCGCCACCGTGGTCGGCGACGGCGCCGGCGGGTGGGCGCTGCGGGTGCGTCCGCCGGGCGCGGTGCCGGCCGGGTCGGTGTTCACCCGGGTGGACCTGACCGGCCGCGCCGAGGCGGAGCTGCCCGCGGCCCTGGCCGCCGGGAGCCGGGCCGCGTTCGACGCGCTCGCCCCGCACGACGGCGAGCTGGTGCGCTGCGTGTGGTTCGACCGGGGCGCCGAGGAGGGTCGGCTGCTGCTGGTCGCACACCACCTGGTCGTGGACGGCGTGTCCTGGCGGATCCTGCGCGCCGATCTGGCCGCCGCGTGGACGGCGTGCGCGGCCGGCCGGCCGGCCGCGCTGCCCCGGGTCGGCACGTCCTTCCGCACCTGGGCCCGCCGGCTGCGGGAGCACGCGGACACCGCCGCGCGCCGGGCCGAGCTGGACACCTGGACGGGGATGCTCGGGGACGGCGGCGCCGCGCTCGGACAGCGCGACCGCGACCCGGTCGTCGACACCGTGGCGACCATGGGCCAGGTCTCGGCGACCCTGCCCGCCGAGTTCACCACCCCGCTGCTGACCACCGTGCCCGCCGCCTTCCACGCCGGCGTGACCGACGTGCTGCTCGCCGGGCTGGCCATCGCGGTCGCCGCGTGGCGGCGCGACCGCGGCCAGCCGGTGGCCGCGCCCACCGTGGTCGAACTGGAGGGCCACGGCCGGGAGGAGCAGGTGCTGCCCGGTGTCGACCTGACCCGCACGGTGGGCTGGTTCACCAGCGTGTTCCCCCTCCGCCTCGACGTGTCGGCCGCCGAGCTGACCGACGCGCTGGCCGGCGGCCCGGCCGCGGGCGCGGTGCTGCGGCGGGTCAAGGAGCGGCTGCGCGCGGTGCCGGACAACGGCGTCGGCTACGGCCTGCTGCGGCACCTGCGTCCGGACACCCGCGCGGTGCTGGCCGGCCACCCCCGGCCGCAGCTCGGCTTCAACTACCTGGGCCGGCCCGACGTGGGCGGCGCCGTGACCGGGGCGTGGGCCACCGCACCCGAGGCGGCGGCACTGGGCGGCGCGCTGGACCCCACCATGCCGGTGCCGCACGTGGTCGAGGTGAACGCACTGGCCAGGTCCGGGCCGGACGGGCCGGAACTGGCCGCGCGGTGGTCGTTCGCCGGGAAGATCCTCACCGAGGACGAGGTGCGCGAGCTGGCCGAGTGGTGGTTCCGCGCGCTGCGGGCCCTGGTCGGCCACGCCGGGCGCACCGGTGCCGGCGGCCACAGCCCGGCGGACTTCCCGCTGGTGGCCCTGGACCAGGCCGACATCGACCAGCTGGCCGCCACCCGCCCGGACCTGGTCGACGTGTGGCCGCAGACACCGATGCAGGAGCAGCTGTTCCGGCTGGCCGAGGCCGGCACGACGGGCCGGCGCGTGTACACCGTGCAGACCGTGGTGGACCTGGCCGGCGACGTGGACCCGGCCCGGCTGCGCGCCGCGGTGGGGCGGCTGCTGCGCCGGCAGCCGAGCCTGCGGGTCAGCTTCACCCGCACCCGGTCGGGCACCCCCGTCCAGGTGGTGCACGGCGACGTGCCGACGCCGTGGCGGGAGATCGACCTGACCGGCCACGACGACACCGAGATCGGTCGGGTGACCGCGGCCGAGCGCGCGCAGGAGGTCGACCCCACCACGCCGGGGCTGTTGCGCTTCCTGCTCGCCCGGACTGGCCCGGACCGGCACCGCCTGGTTGTCACCGGGCACCACCTGCTGCTGGACGGCTGGTCGGTGCCGGTGCTGGTGCGGGAGCTGCTGGCGCTCCATCGCGGGGACGAGCGGCCCGAGCCGGCCAGCGGCTACCGGAACTTCCTGGCCTGGCGGGCCCGCCAGGACGAGCGCGCCGCGCTGCGCGCCTGGCTGGCGGAACTGTCCGAACTGGACGGACCAACGCTGGTGGCGCCCAGCGCCGCCGCCGTGCCCCCGGCCGTGCCGGCGCAGCTCACCACGACACTGGACGAGCGGACCGGCGACCGGCTCACCCAGCTCGCCCGGCAGGTCGGGGTCACCCCGAACACCGTGGTCCAGGGCGTCTGGGCCACGGTGCTGGCCAGGCACACCGGCCGGCGCGACGTGGTGTTCGGCGCGGTCGTCTCCGGCCGTCCGCCCGAGCTGTCCGACACCGCCCAGACCATCGGCATGCTGGTCAACACCGTGCCGGTGCGGGTCCGCCTGCGCCCGGACGAGCCGTTCGCGCGCACGCTGACCGCGCTGCGGGAGTCGTGGGCCAGGACACTGGACCACCAGCACCTCGGCCTGGACCGGATCACCGCCGCCCTGGGCGGCCAGCCGCTGTTCGACACCCTGCTGGTGTTCGAGAACTTCCCCGGCCACCCCGGCGCGGGGGACGCGGTGGACGCGGACGGACCGCGCGTGGTGCGGCTGACCGGGGCGGACAACATGCACCACCCGCTGACCCTGTGGGTGACCCCGGGCACCCGGCCCCATCTGCGGCTGGCCTACCGCACCGAGCTGTTCGACCGCGACGCGGCACAGCGGCTGCTGACCGAGACCGCGACGTTGCTCTCCGCGGTCACACCCGGTCAACCAGCACGAATTGACACGTGAATCCGCCCTGCGATTAGGTAAGCCTTACTTTAGTTAGGTCTATTCCTGTTGTAGCGCGCGAATGGCCCTGACGGGCCGGATCAGGAGCGAGCGTGGGCCCACGACTCGAACTCACCCGACGCGGTTTCCTGCTGTCAGCGGCGGCAGTGGGGCTGACGGCATGCGGCGTCGACACCGACACCGCGGCGGACCCGGCCAGCGGCCAGACCCACCGCGTGGCCACCGACCTGGGCGAGGTGGACGTCCCCCAGCACCCGCAACGCGTGGTCGCGGCCGACTTCTACCCCGCGTTCATCCTGGCCGACCTGGGCATCACCCCGGTCGGGGTGTGCGAGTACACCGAGGAACTGGTGCCGCCGGACTACCGGAGCCTGCTCGACGTGCACACCATCGGCCCCAACGGACAGCCCAACGTCCAGGAGATCGCCACCCTGGCACCGGACCTCGTGGTGTCCATGGGCTACGTCTCCGGCCGGTCCAAGATGCAGCCGGTCTACGACCAGATGAAGGCCGTCGCACCCACCGTCGTGCTGCTCTCCAGCAGCCAGGCCAAGTTCTGGCGGGAGTGCGCCGACCGGCTCGCGCCCATCGTCGGCAGGGACGCCGAGGGACAGCGGCTGCGCGAGGACTACGCGGCCAGGACGGCGGAACTGCGCCAGCGGCACGCCGCCGCGCTCGCCAGCACCAGGTGGGCCTACGTCTCCCAGGGCAACAACACCGGGACCTGGACGCTGAACTTCGCCGGCTCCGCCCTCGGCGGTGTGCTCGCCGACGCCGGGGTGCAGTTCGGCTCCGCGGCCGCCGGCCAGACCGCCAACGGCCAGCAGTACTCCTACGAGCAGCTCAACGTGCTCAACGACTGCGACGTCATCGTGTACCCGGTGACCTACACCGGCCAGCCCCGCCAGCCCGTCCAGGATGTGCTCAACCAGTCCACCTTCCAGGAACTGCCCGCGGTCCGGGCCGGCCGGCTCCACCCGATCCCCAACTACGGCGTGGCCTCCTACCGGATCGCCACCGCCGCGCTCGGCGACATCGACAAGATCCTCCAGGGGCTGGCGTGAGGCCAGCACCCGAGGACCGGCCGGGACGCGGCGACCTCGCCCTGCTCTGGGGCACCGTGGCCGACCACTGGCCGGCGGTGCTCTGGTCGATCCTGGCCGGCGTGGTCTACCAGGCGGGCTCCATCGCCCTGCCCGAGTTCGTCAAGCGCGGCCTGGACCAGGGCGTGCTGCCCGGAAACCCGACCGCGCTGGTCAGCTGGGCCGTGATCATCGTGACCGCCACCCTGCTGTCCGTGCTCGGCCTGATGGGCATGCTGGCCTCGGCGGTGTCCTACTCCACCTCGGCCGCCAACCGGCTGCGCGCCCGCCTGCTCGACCACGTGCTCACCCTGGACCGGCAGGCCGCCGCCCGGTTCGGCCACGGCGACCTGGCCACCCGGGGCACCCGCGACGTCGACGTGGTGCGCACCTGGCTGGCCGGTGTCGCCTCGCTGGTGTCCGGCCTGTGCGGGTTGGTCACCATCGTGGTGGCCATCGCGCTGCTCGACCCGCTGCTCGCCGCGGTGGGCCTGGCCACCGTCCCGCTGGTGGTGCTGGTCAGCGTGCTCTACCCGAAGGTCTTCGCGCGCGCCAACGGCGAACTCGCCGCGGCGCACAGCGCCCGGGCCGACGCGGTCGAGGAACTGCTCACCGGCAGCGTGGCCGTGCGCGGCCTCGGCGCCGAGCGGGTCCTGCTGGACCGCCACCACCGGCGCAGCGCCGAGATCACCGCGCACACCCTCGCCGTGGCCAGGATCGGTGCGAACTGGGCGGCCCAGGCGCCGTTCATCCCGGCGGCCGGCACCGCGATCGGTCTCGCCGTGGGCGGCACCGCCGTGCTCTCCGGCCAGCTGACCCTCGGCGGGCTGGTCGCCTTCACCAGTTGGATGACCATGCTCTCCGGCTGGGTCGGCATGCTCACCACCCGGGTCACCCAGCTCGTCCAGGCCGTGGCCTCGGCGCGCCGGATCACCGAGGTGCTGCGCACCGCGCCCGGCGTGACCGACCCGCCGCACCCGGTGGCGCTGCCCGCCACCGGGTGCCTGGAGCTGCGCGCGGTGCGCACCCGGCAGCGGACCGAACCGATCAGCCTGCGGGTGGACCCCGGCGAGTTCGTGGCCCTCACCGGCCCGCTCGGATCGGGCAAGTCGAGCCTGGTCCGGCTGCTGCCCCGGCTGGCGGACCCGGCGGAGGGCACCGTCAGCTACGGCGGCGTGGACCTGACGAGCGCGGCACTGGCCGACGTCCGGAGCCGCGTCACGTTCGTGCCGCAGCGGCCGACCATGCTGTCCGGAACCATCGCGGACAACCTCAACCTGGGCGGCCACGCCGTGGACCGCCAGCGGATGCGGGAGGCGTGCCGGGTGGCCGCCATCGACACCGAGATCGAGGCGCTGCCCGACGGGTACGACACCGCCGTGGGGGAGCGCGGCGCCACCCTGTCCGGCGGGCAGCTCCAGCGGCTCGCCCTGGCCAGGGGACTGCTGGCCGGCGGTCGGGTGCTCGTGCTCGACGACGTGACCTCGGCGATCGACGTGAACACCGAGCTGACCATCCTGCGCCGGCTGCGCGCCTGGACCGAACAACCCGAGAACGCGTCGGTGACCACGGTGTTCGTCACCCACCGCCAGGCCGTGCTCGACGCGGCCGACCGCGTGGTCACGCTGGCGGCGCCGCCCGAACAGGCCGAGCAGGCCGGGGAAACCGGGCAGCCCGAGCAGGCCGGCACGGTGGTGCGTGCCCATGGCTGACACGAGCGTGTTGTCCCCGGCGCCGTCCCAGCGCCACCTGCGCCGGCGCGCCTGGCCGCACCTGCGCCCGGACCGCTGGCTGATCGCCGGCGCGGTCGCGGTGACCACCCTGTCCACCCTGACGCTGGCGCTGATCCCCCCGGTGATCGGCTGGGCCACCGACCTGGTGCTGGCCGGTGACCGCACCGGGATGCTGCGCGCGGCCGGGCTGGCCCTGGCCCTGGCGCTCGCCCGGATGCTGCTGCTGCGCCACTCGGAGATCCTGCTGGTGCGGGCCGGCGAGCGGGTGGTGCGGCGGCTGCGGGACCTGGTGGCCGAACGCCTGGCCACCGCGTCCCTGCGGTTCGTCGAGGCCCAGCGCTCCGGCGAACTGCTGCGCCGCGCCACCAGCGAGATCGCCGACCTGGCCGGTTTCGTCCGGTCGGACCTGCCCGACCTGCTCGCCGTGGTCGGCTACCTGGTCTTCGCCGTCGTGGTCCTGCTGTGCTACTCGGTTCCGCTGACCCTGCTGCTGGCCGTGGTGTTCCTGCCGGCCACCGTGTGGCTGCTGCGGTCCTTCGCCACGGCCGCGGCCCCGGCGTTCGCCGCGCAGGCCGCCGCCCAGGCCGAGGTGGCCGCCACCTTCCAGGAGGCCACCACCAGCGCGGAACTGGTGCAGACCGCCGGCGCGGGCGCGGTGCTGCGCCAGCGTATCGGCACCGACCACGACCGGTTCCACCAGTCCGCCAGGCGCGCCCAGCGGGTGGCGTTCCGCAGCAGTGCCGTCACGGTCGTGCAGGGTGTGGCCGACGCCGTGATGCTGCTGACGGCCGGCTGGCTGGCCATGCGGGGCGCGATCAGCGTCGGCACGGTCGTGGTGTTCGTGCTCGCCATGCGCCAGCTGTTCAGCTCGGTGAGCCAGCTGACCCAGCTGCTCACCCGCACCCAGACCTCCCGGACCTCCTTCGCCCGACTGCTCGACCTGCTGCGCGCCACCACCCCGGGCCGGCCCGCCGCCGCGGCCAGCCCCGCCACCGCCCCGGCTCCGCCGGTGACCCCGCCCCGGGGCGAACTGGCCGTCGAGGGCGTCAGCTTCTCCTACGTGGACGGCGTGCCGGTGCTGCACGACGTGTCGGTGTCGTTCCCGGCCGGCAGCCGGGTGGCGCTGGTCGGGCCGACCGGCTCGGGCAAGACCACCCTGTCCAAGCTGCTGGCCGGGCTCTACGAACCGGACCGGGGCCGGGTCCGCTACGCCGGCACCGACCTGCGTGCGCTGTCCGAGGCCGAGCTGCGCACCAGGATCGTGCTGATCCCGCAGCAGGTGCACCTGGTCACCGGGACACTGGCGGAGAACCTGGAACTCGTGCCGTCCGCCCCGAGCCGGGCCGACCTGAACCGGGCCGTGGCCGAGTTGGACCTGACCGGTTGGGTGGCGCGGCTGCCCCGCGGCCTGGACACCCCGGTCGGGCCGCGCGGCGAGCACCTGTCCTCGGGCGAGCGGCAACTGGTCGGCCTGCTGCGGGCCGCGCTGGTGGACCCGGCCGTGCTGGTGCTCGACGAGGCGACCGCCGACGTCGACCCGGACACCGCGCTGCGGGTCGAGGGCGCGATCGACCGGCTGCGCACCGACCGGACCCTGATCGTCATCGCCCACCGCCCGGCGACCATCGAGCGCATGCCGCAGGCCGTGCGGCTGCACTGGGGACGCCTGGACCACCCCCGGGGAGAGATGCCGTGACCAGCCACACCGGTGAGTTCAGCCAGGCGGAGACCCGCTACACCGAGGTGCTGCGGCGTCAGCGGGACAGCGCCACCCTGCGCCGGATCTACCGGGACGCCTACGGGGCGGACTACCCCGAGGAGATCGACCCGTTCGGCTTCGTCACCCGCACCGACCTGCGCCGGATCGCCGACCTGGTCGGGCTGCGCCCCGGCCAGCGGCTGGCCGACATCGGCTGCGGCCGGGGCGGCCCGGGCCTGTGGGTGGCCGGCGAACTGGACGTGTCCCTGGTCGGGGTGGACGTGGTGGCCGCCGCCGTGGCCGAGGCGGCCGAGCGGAGCGCGGAACTGGGCCGGGCCCGGGCGCGTTTCGCCGTCGGCAGCTTCACCGCCACCGGACTGCCTGCCGCGTCCTGCGACGCGGTGATGAGCGTGGACGCCCTGTGGATGGTGTGGGACAAACCAGCGGCCATGACCGAGGTGGCCCGGGTGCTCACCCTGGGCGGCCGGTTCGTGTTCACCACCTGGGAGCCCGCCTACCTCGACCACCGGGCGCTGCTGGCCGAGGCGGGCCTGGACGTGCTGGTGCGCGAGGAGACCCCGGACTGGCTGAGCCGCCAGCTCGCGGTGTACCGGGGCATCCTCGCCCACCGGCGCCAACTCGCCGAGGAGATGGGGCAGACCGCGGCGGCCGTGCTGATCGCCGAGGCCAGGGAAACCCGCCCGGTGCTGCCCAGCACCCCACGCCTGCTGATCGCCGCGCGGCGCCGTCCGGCCCGCTGACGCCGCGCGGCCCGCGCGGCACCCGGAGCCGGGCAGTGCGCGCGATTCTCCGTTGACACACCACACACCCCGGTGCGGCGCCCGCGCGACCACTCGTCGTCCCACCGCACCAGGAACTCCACCGCGCTGTTTCCGCTGGTCAGGGTGACCGGACATATATGGCCGGTGCGTGTCCTGGTTACCGGAGGCCCCCGCCCCGACCATCGACGCCGTCACGTTCGACGGTTTCGGCCGGTGTCGGAGAGAGGGGATGTCCAGGTGACTTCGAGAGTGCCGGGGGAAGCAGCCGAGCCACCCCGGGTGGGCGCGGGCCGCGGCACCGAGCCGGTTCCGGCGGACGGCGTGAACTGGGACGCGTACACCCACGAAGAGCTGTACCAGATGCTGTGGCAGGACGCGGACGTCGCCGATGTCGGCGCGATCGCCGAGGAGTGGCGGCGGCACAGCTCCGCGCTGGCCGAGCACGCGGTGCGGCTGCGTGAGCAGCAGGCCGCGCTGGGGGAGAACTGGCAGGGCGAGGCGGCCGAACTGGCCGCGACCCGGCTGGGGGAGCTGGCCGACCGGATCGACGCCATCAGCGCCCGCGCCGCGGCCGCGCAGCAGGCCGGTGACGCGCTCGCCCTGGCCCGGTCCATGCTGCCGCCGCCGTCCGGCGTGCCCGGCGGCACCGCACCGGCCACCCAGCCCATGTCCACCGCGCAACCCGTGTCCACCGCGCAGCCAACGCCGTTCGCGCTGCCCACTGTGCCGGCCACGCCGTTCGCGCTGCCGACCGTGCCGACCGCGCAGTCAACGCCGTTCGCGCTGCCGACCGTGCCGACCGTGCCGACCGCGCCCTCGGCGGCGACCGGCACCGGGGGCGGGGGCGGTTTCGGCTGGTACTTCGTGATCGGCGCGCCGCCGTCGAGCACGACGTCCGCGACCGGGATGGGCTCGGCGTTCGGTGCGCTGGCCACCGCCGGGACGAGCATGTACGCCACGGACGCGGCGGCCAGCCAGGCCAAGGCCCAGGCCGTCCACGCGATGCGGGTCTACGAGTCGAGCCTGCGGGGCGGCGGCCAGCTGATCGCGGCGCCCGGTGCCGCCACCGCCAGGACCTACGGCGTGGACCGACCGCCGGTCGGGGTGGACCGGCTGCCAGCGACGACCGGGCTGCCAGCGGCGAGCGGGCTGCCCGGCCGAGGTGGGGCGTGGTTTCCGGCGGACAGCGCGCGGGGCGGCGGAGTGCCCTGGGACCGGCTGGTCGGCCGCGGCCAGCAGCCGCCCGGCCCGGGCGGTTCGGTGGGCACGCGGGTCCCGGCCGGCGTGCCCACCGCGCACGGCACCCCGGCGGCGGTGGAGCCGGCCGCCGGGCGGGCGACGAACCCCGGCGGCGGTGTGGTGCCGCCGGTCGGCCAGCGCGGCACGACCAGCGACGACGAACTGCACCACAACCGGATGCCCGTGATGGACCACGGGTTGTTCACCGTGGACACGCGGACGGCGGGCCCGGTCATCGGGGCGCACCCCACGGAGGTGGACCAGTGACCTCCGACCGGCACTCCCGGCGCGGGTACCGGCTTGAACCGGACGAACTCAGCGCGCGGATCGCGGAACTCACCGCGCTCGCGGACGAGACCGCCGAACTGGTGTCGTCCGCGAGCCGGCTGGCCGAGCGCCTGCCGATGCTCGGCACCGCGCCACCCGCGCTGCACCTGGCCGAGCAGCTGCGCGAGGCGGCCGGCCGGTCCGGCCTGACCGGCGAGGTGGACGCGGCAACCGCCGAGCTGGACAGCTTCCGGCAGGCCCTGACCGCGACCCTGCTGGCGTACCAGGACGGTGAGTCCGACATCCGGTGGACGTTGCGGGCGGCGGGGGAGGCCCTGACATGACGGGCGGGTGCGCCACGGCGGCGCGGTTCGACCTCGTGGAGCTGGACCTGCTCGCCACCCATGCCGGTGTGCCGCTGCCGTACCCGCTGCGCGTGCCGTCGTTCGGGCGGTTCGCCGCCGAGCGGGACGCCCAGCTGGCCGAGGCGGGGCGCGCGCTGGCCGCCCGCGGCCTCGCCGACGACCTGGCGCCGCGCGGGGTGGCCGCCGACCTGGTCACGGCGTTGCGCGAACACCGGGGCGCGGTCGACCTCGTGGTCGTCGGCGCGGGCACGGTGACCGGTGTCGTCGCGCTGGTCTACCAGACCTTTGCGCTGGTCTGCGGCCAGTCCCTGGGCGGGGAGGCGAGCACGGTCGCGGTCCGCCGGGTCGCGCAGACCGCGCTGGCCGACGAGCTGACCGCGGTGGTGCCGGACGTGCCGGCGGCGCAGACGCTGCCGATCACCCTGCCACCGGGCGTGGTGGGCGACGCGCTGCGGTTGGTGGACAGCGCCGGCGACGACCCGTTGACGCGCTCGCGGGTGCGCGAGTTCATCCGCGGTCAGGGCGGCGATCCCGACGTGCTCGACGCGCTGACCGGTCTGCTGTCCACCGTCGCCGGCCGAGGACAGCTCGGCGCGACCAGGCGGACGGGCGCTGGCAGCGTCCGCGCGGGCACTGAACTGTCCTGGTTGGACAGTCCGGCCGGGCGGGTGCGGGTCGACGCCAGCGACGGCTGGACCAGCGTGAACCCGTTGGGGCACCGGCAGTTCCGACTCGCGGTGGACAGGGCGGCCGCGACCGCCAGCGAACCTTGGTGAACACGGACGGAAAGGAGTGCACAGTGGACCCCGCACAGTGGCTGGCCGGCTACGAGAACCGGCTCGCGAGCGCGGCGGAGGGCGCCCGAGCGGCGAGTGAGAACCTGCGGCAGGCCGGGGGCAGCGCCACCTCGCCGCGCGGTGAGGTCACGGTGACGGTCAACGCCGCCGGAGCGCTCACCGATCTCACCCTCACCCCGGCGGCCCGCACGTACGGCGCCGACCACCTGGCGCGGCTGATCCTGGCCACCGCCCGGCAGGCGCAGCAGGCCGCCAGCGGCCGGGTCAGCGAGATCATGCGCGAGTACCTGGGCGAGGGACCCGCGTTCGACCAGGTCAGCGCGCACCTGTCGGGGGAGGTCGGCCGATGACGGCGAACTACTACCACGTGGATCTCGACCAGCTCGACGGGCACGCCGGCAGCCTCGCCGACCTCGCCAACCAGCTCTCCGACGTGGCCGCACGCATGCCCAACGCCCTCGGTGACCAGCCGCTCGGCGCGTTCGCCCAGTTCCTCACCGCCGGGCTGCAGACCGCCATGAGCGAGGCCGCCTCGGCCATCGCGCACGCGGCGGCCACCACCGACGAGATGAGTTCCGGCCTGAGCCGCACCGTCCAGGCGTACCGGCTGGTCGAGGACCAGAACGCGGTTGCCTTCAGCCAGGAGGGGGCGCGGTGAACGCCACGGTCACCGCGGACGCCACGGTCAGCGCGGACACCGCGGTCAGCGCGGACACCGCGGACACCGCGGACACCGCCAGTCGGCCGGACGGCTCCGCGCAGGCGCCGCACGCCGTCGCCGAGCTGCTCGCCGAGCTGACCGGCACCGGCGACGCCGTGCGCGCCAAGGACTGGCTCTCCGCCGAGATCAGCGCCACCGCGAGCGCGTCGGTCGACCTCGTCGGCTCGGCGGCGAGCCCGCTGTCCGCGCTGGCCGACGCCGGTCTGGGCTGGCTGACCCCGCTGTTGTCGATCCTGCAGGAGCCACTCGACCAGCTGCGCGGCAACCCCGAGCCGGTCTCGTCAGGCGCCCAGGAGTTCGCCAGCGCCGGGCAGGACGTGGCGGACACCGCGGAGCACTACCGGCAGGCGGCCAGCAAGGACACGGACGCCTGGTCGGGGCAGGCAGCGTCGGGCTACCGCGAGGCCGGCGCGCAGTACGCCGACGGGCTCGCCGCGCTCGGTTCGTCCAGCACCACCGTGGCCAGCGCGCTGTCCGGCGCGGGCGAGGTGGTCGCGCAGGTCGTCGGCATCGTCACCGGACTGGTCACCGAGGCCGTCGGCCAGATCGTGCCGATCATGACCCAGGCGGTGGCCGCGGCCGCGGCGACCTTCGGCCAGAGCATCGCGGCGGCGATCCCGCAGTGCGTGCAGATCGCCGTGGACTACGGGCAGCGCATCGCCGGCAAACTCGCCGCCCTGCTGGCCAGCGGGCAGAACCTGCTCAAGCTCGTCGACGGGGCGATCGCCGTCATGGGCCTGGTCAAGCAGGTGCTCACGCGGATCAGCCAGCAGAGCACCCAGGGCGGCACCACGGCCGGGCAGCGGCGGGAGCAGCGGCACGGCCAACAGGACCAGCAGCAGGACCAACAGCGGGAGGAGCGGGCGTGAGCGGGAACAGCAACAGGTGGCGGTGGGCGGCCGTGCTCGCGGTCGCGGTCGCACTGGTGGCACCAGCGCCAGCGCAGGCGGAGGCGCGGGAGCAGCAGGCCGACCAGCACGCCAGGACCAAGGCGCTGCTGGACCAGTACCTGGCGCACGCGGGGCCGGGCGCGGCGGTGTACGCCGGCGACGGCTCCGGCACGTGGAACCTGAGCAGCGGGTCGGCGAGCGCGTCCACGGCCCGGCCGATCCAGCCCACCGACCACTTCCGCGTCGGCAGCCAGACCAAGACGTTCACCGCCGCGGTGGTGCTGCAACTGGTCGACGAGGGTCTGGTCGACCTGGACGCGCCGATCGAGCGGTACCTGCCCGGGGTGGTGGCGGGCAACGGCTACGACGGCAACGTGATCACCGTGCGGCAGATCCTGCGGCACACCAGTGGGATCGCGAGCACGCTCGGGGCCGTGCGGGCCAACCCGGACGGCACCTACGCACTGGCCGAGCTGGTCCGCGCCGGACTGGCCAACCCGCCGCAGTTCGCCCCGGGCACCAGCTACGGCTACTCCAACGTCAACTACTACCTGGCCGGCATGCTGATCGAACGGCTCACCGGTCAGGACGCCCGCACGGTCATCACCAACCGGATCATCCACCCGCTCGGCCTGGCCGAGACCACGTTCCCGGCCCCGGGTGACCGGTCCCTCGCCACCCCGTACCTGCCCGGATACGAGGGCGGCCGGCTGGGGCCGCTGTTCTTCTGGTACGAGAAGACCTTCAGCCTGGAGATGTCGCAGTACAGCACCGCCGGCGCGATCACGTCCACCCAGCCTGACCTGGTCGCGTTCGAGCGGGCGCTCGCCGACGGCAAGGTGGTCTCCGACCAGGCCCTGGCCCAGATGCGCCAGACCGTGGTGGTGCCGCAGGCTCCGCGCCTCCGCTACGGGCTCGGCCTCACGCACATCGCCCTGTCCTGCGGTGGCGAGGCGTGGGGCCACGGCGGGGACATCCCCACCGGCCACACCTCGCTGACCATGGTCACCGACGACGGGCGGTTCGCCTCGCTGGTGACCAACGCCATGGTCAGCAACGACACCACGCCGACCCGTTATGACGTCATCGACGCGGCGCTGTGCGAGACCGGAGCGGCGGAACAGCGCGGGTGATCCCGGCCCGGAACGCCCGGCGTCGGCACGGCGGTCCCGCCCGCCGTGCCGACGCCGGTGTGCTCGCTCAGAACAGCGGGTCGAGGAACGAGCCCCACGTGTAGGTGCCGGACGAGCTGGGATTCCACGACCAGCCGATCGAAGCCGGATCCCAGTCGGGGTTGCGCGGAAGCAGCACCGAGGTGTGGAGGTAGCCGTCGCCGTCCGGGTTCAGGCAGGTCGACCAGCGGTACGTGCCGGCGCCGAGCCTGATCTCCCGGGCGACCGGGCTGCTGCTGCCCGCCCGGAAGCCCCAGTTGTAGCGCCCCGCGGCCAGGGTGATGTCGCGTTCCGCGCAGGAGTCGGGCAGCCCGGGGTCGGGGTTGCGCGCCAGGTACTGGGTCTTGGTGAGGTAGGCGGTGGGGTAGTCGGCGGCCGCGGCCGACGCCGTGCCCGGTACGGCGACCCCGGCCACCCCCAGGACGAACGCCAGGCCTATCAGGGTTCGCAACAGTCTTGCCACGGAGAGACCCTCCCGATCAATCGATGGTGTCGCGGTGCTCGACAGTGATCCGATCCCCGCGGTCGAGCACCGCGGGTGTTTGCCCCGATCGCGGTTCGCGTCCGGTGACCGCCCGGTTCGGGCCGATCGACACCCACTGTGGCGCCCCGTGGTTCAGCACCGGTCCAATCTGCGTTGAATCACCTGGTCACACTCGGTACACAGGAACGATGACGGGGGAGCGGGAGCAGGGCACGCCGGCGGACGTCGCCGCGGCGGTGCTTGGCACGCTGGACGTCCGCCTGTCCGGCGCACCGGTACCACTCGGGCACGCCCGGCAGAAGGCGGTGCTGGCGGTGCTGTTGTTCGACGTCAACAGGGTGGTGCCGGCGGAAGGGCTGATCGACCGGGTCTGGGGTGGGCACCCGCCCGCCCGGGCGCGGTCGGTGTTGCGGACCTACGTGTCCAACCTGCGCCGGGCACTGGCCCGGACCGGGATCACGATCACGTGGCGTGACCACGGCTACGCGTTGACCGCCGACCCGGACAGCGTGGACCTGCACCGCTTCCGCCGGCTGCTCGCCGAGGCCCGAGGCAGCGGTGAGCCGCGACGTGCACTGGAACTGGCGGACGAGGCGCTGGCGCTGTGGCGCGGCGAGCCACTGGCCGAGTTGGACACCCCGTGGGCGCGGTCGGTGCGGGACAGCCTGCGCCAGGAGCGCACCGCCGCCCAGGCCGACCGGACCGACTGGGCACTGGACCGCGGCCGGCACGCCGATGTGCTGCCCGAGCTGACCGCGCGCACCGCCGAGGACCCGCTCGACGAACGCCTGGCCGGACAGGTGATGCTGGCCCTGTACCGCAGCGGACGCCAGGCCGACGCCCTGGAGCACTACCAGCGCACCCGGCGGCGGCTGGCCGAGGAGCTGGGCACCGACCCCTGCCCGGCGCTGCAGCGGCTGCACCAGCGCATCCTCACCGCCGATCCCGCCCTGACCGCCGCGGTCCGCTTCCCCGGGGAGACCGGCTCCGCCTCAGTGCCCCGCCAGCTGCCCGCCGCTCCCACGCCGTTCATCGGCCGCGAGGGGGAACTGGCCCGGCTGGACGCCGCGAGCGACGCCCAGACGTTGGTCATCTTCGCCATCGGCGGCGCCGGCGGGATCGGCAAGACCTGGCTCGCCCTGCACTGGGCCCACCGCCGGCTCGACCGGTTCCCCGACGGGCAGCTGTTCGCGGACCTGCGGGGCTTCAGCCCGGACAGCGAACCGATGAACCCGGCCGTGGCGGTGCGCGGGTTCCTCGACGCCCTCGGGGTGGCCGACAACCGCATCCCGGTCGACCCGCACGCGCAGGCCGCGCTGTTCCGCAGCCTGGTGGCCGACCGGCGCATGCTGATCATGTTGGACAACGCCGCAGACACCAGCCAGCTCACCCCGCTGCTGCCAGGCAGCCGGACCTGCACCGTGCTGGTGACCAGCCGCAGCCGGCTGTCCGGCCTGGTCATCGGGCACGGCGCCCGGCAGCTGTCGCTGGACGTGCTCACCGAAGCCGAGGCCCGCGCCCTGCTCGTCAACCGCGTCGGCGCCGACCGCGTGCACGCCGAACCCGAGGCGGTGGACGAGATCATCCGGCTGTGCGGCGGATTCCCCCTGGCGTTGAGCATCGTCGCCGCCCACGCCCAGACCCACCCCCACACGTCGCTGACGGCCGCGGCCGCCGAACTGCGCGGCCTGGGCCTGGACGCCCTCGACGACGACGATCCCGCCGCCAGCCTGCCCACCGTGCTGTCCTGGTCCCGGCGCGCCCTGACCACCGAGCAGTGGACGGTGTTCGCGCTGCTGGGCATCGCCCCCGGTCCCGACATCAGCCTGGCGGCCGCGGCCGCGCTCGCCGGGCTGTCCGCGCGGCGGACCCGCACGGCACTGCGCGCCCTGCGGGACGCCTTCCTGATCGAGGAGCACCTCCCCGGCCGCTACACCATGCACGACCTGGTCCGCGCCTACGCCGCCAGCACCGCCCACGACCTGCCCGAGCCGGTGCGGCAGGCGGCGCTGGCCCGGGTCGTGGACTTCTACCTGCACACCTGCTACGCGGCTGAGCGCCTGCTCAGCCCGCACCGCCAGCCCATCGACCTCGCCCCGATCGCCGCCAACGCGCAGCCCCACCCGCTGCCGGACCACCCGGCCGCGCTGGCCTGGCTGCAGCGGGAGCACCCCCACCTGCTGGCGGCCCAGCACACCGCCCTGGCCCACCACCGGTATCCGGTGGTGTGGCAGCTGGCCTGGGCGCTGACCAGCTTCCACGGCCGGCGCGGGCACCACCACGACGCCCTCGCCGTCTGGCGGGCCGCGCTTGAGGCCGCCAACCACCTGCCCGACCTCGTCAACCACGTTGTCGCGCATCGACGCCTCGGTTTCGCGCACGCCTGGGTGGGCGAGGCCGAGGAGGCGACGTGGCACCTGCGGCAAGCCCTCGTGCTGGCCGAACACCAGCAGGACAGCGTCCAGCAGGCCGCGGTCCACCGCGATCTCGCCTGGGCCTGGGCGCGGCGGGGGGAGAACCGGCGCGCACTCGAACACGCCCAGCGCGCACTGGACGTCTACCGCGCCCTGGACAACCCGGTGTGGGAAGCCGACGCGCTCAACGCGGTCGGCTGGTGCGCGGCCCGCCTCGGCGAGTACGACACCGCGCGTGCCCACTGCCAGGCCGCCCTCCGCCTGCACCGACGCCACCACGACCACAACGGCGAGGCGCACACCCTGGACAGCCTCGGCTACATCGACCACCACACCGGTCGGCACGCCCAGGCCGTGGACCACTACCAGCAAGCCCTCGCCCAGCACCGCGCCAGCGGCCACACCTACGAGGTCGCCGACACCCTCGACCGCCTCGGCCACGCGCACGCCGCGCTCGGCCAGCACGACCCGGCGCGCGCCGGGTGGCGGGAAGCGCTGGAGCTGTACCGGGAACAGCAACGCGACGAGGACGCCGCGCGGGTCCGGCGCCAGCTCGACGACCTCGACGCGCGGGACTGAGCGGCGAGGGCACGAGCACCAGCACCGGCCCGGCCCGGCGGTCACGGCGCCGTGTCCGGTGTGATCGACACCTCCCGGCTGTCGGCCCATCGCGCCGATGAGTCCGTTCCGCCCGCGTGGTCCACACCATCAACAACAAGGAGGAACCACGTGAGCCAACTGCTGAGGGTCCAGAACTTCAACGTCTCGCGGGACGGATTCGGGGCCGGTGAACACCAGAGCCTGGAGCGCCCGTTCGGGGCCGACCCCGGCGACATGTTCGCCTGGGCCGGTGCCACGGCGAGTTGGCCCATGCGCACCGACCCCGGTGGCAGCCGCGGCCTCGACGACTACTTCACGCGCGACCACGCCCGCAACATCGGCGCCGAGATCATGGGCCGCAACAAGTTCGGTCCGCAGCGCGGCCCCTGGCGCGACCACGACTGGCGCGGCTGGTGGGGTGACGAGCCGCCGTTCCACACCCCGGTGTTCGTGCTGACCCACCACGAGCGGCCCTCGTTCACCCTGTCCGACACCACGTTCCACTTCGTCGCCGGCGATCCGGCCACGGTCCTCGAACGGGCGCGGGAGGCGGCACAGGGCAAGGACGTCCGGCTCGGTGGCGGGCCCGCTACCGTCCGGCAGTTCCTCGACGCCGACCTCGTCGACACCATGCACGTGGCGGTCTCGCCGGTGGAACTCGGCTCCGGGGTGCGGCTCTGGGAGTCACCCGACGAACTGCTCGACCGGTTCCACCTCGACGTCGTGCCCAGCCCGAGCGGCGTGATCCACCACCTGTTCTGGCGGAGGTGACCCGAGGGCGCAGGCCGGTACCGGGACCGCCGGGCCCGGTACCGCTGCCGGGTCGAGGTCAGCGGCCGTGCCCAGCGCCGAGGTCCGCACGAGTCGGGGACGGACCGTCCCACTCGGACGCGAGCACCGACCAGATCTCGATGTCCTGGCGGACACCCCGGTGGACCCCGCTCTCCCGCAGCACTCCGTCCCGGCTCATGCCCAGCCGCTTCGCCACGTTGATGCTCGGGGTGTTCGCCGACGACGCCCGCCACTCCACCCGGTGCATGCCGCGCTCGTGCAGCGCCCAGTCGATGAGCACGCGGGCCGCCCTGGTCACCAGCCCGCGCCCGGCGGCCGCCGGCTCCAGCCAGCAGCCGATCTCGCAGTTGCCCGTGACCGCGTCGAAGACCCGGAACAGCACCCCGCCGACGAGCAACCCGTCCAGCCAGATCCCGTACACCCCACCGGCGTCGGCCGCGGCCTTGTCCGCATAGGACTGGAGCCACCGGCGCGCCGAGTCAACGTCGGTCACGGCGTCGGCCAGCTTGATGTGCTGGCCGACGAACTCGCGCCCACGCTCCATGTGCGACAGCAGTTCCTCGGCCCGCCAGGGCTCCAGCGGTCGCAGCTCAGCACCGTCTCCCAGCGACATCGCGAACATCCGCACCCTCCACAACGGTCGTGACCGCCCGGATCATCGCATGGCGCTGCGCGCGTTCCGGATCCGCCGGCGCCGCGATCGGCCACACCCGCCTCCGCGCCGACGTGGCGGGTCCCGCCCACTCCTTGCCTCGACGAGACCACCACCCCGATGAGAAACCCGAACCCGCCGACGACGCCGCCCTACTGGCGTTCAGCGCGCCCCGAGCCGCGACACGGGCGCGGTAGCAGTGCGCTAGGCGCTGATCGTGGCGAAGGCGGCCCACAGCAGCGGTGAGTCCTCGATCCGGCCCCGGTCCCGCCAGGCGGCCAGCCGGGCGCGCTGCCAGTCGCACAGCGCCCGCACCGGGTCGTCGCTCTCGTGGGCCGCGTCGATCGCGCACACGGCCGCCTGGAACGGGCGGAGCGCGGCGTCGACCCCGGCCAGCCGGTGGAACGCGAGGTCGGTCGGCAGGGTCCACCGGGTGGCCGTGACCAGTTCGGCCCCGCCGTGCAGCGCGGCCGTGGCCAGGCCGAGCGCCTCGGCGAAGCGCAGGTCGCCGCCGCTCTCGCAGGCGATCAGCGCGACCCGGCTGGGAAACGGCCAGCACGCCGCGCCCGGTCGCGGATCAGCGGTCAGCGTGTGCGTGCCCAGCAGCAGGTCCTTGGCGGACAGCGGGCGGTGCGCCCGCAGCGGCGGCGCGAAACCCACGGCGTCGGCCGGGCAGGCCAGGTGCAGTTGGGCGTGCTCGCTCTGCCCGCTCCCGGGCTCGGCCGCGGTCACGTGCCCGACGTAGAGCAGCCGGCTGGCCCCGGCGCGCAGCGCCGCACCCAGCCAGGTCCGGTCCAGGTCGGTGCGGCGGAACGCGGCCAGCGGATCGCTGACCTCGGGACGGAACCGGCCCTGCCGCGCGTGGTCGGCGACCAGCCGGGCCAGTGGCGCGTCCGGGGTGAGCCGGCCGAGCACCGAGCCGAGCCGGGAGTCGGCGCGGAACCCGGGCACCCGGGGGTCGAGCACCCCCACCACGGGCAACTCCCGGGTGTCGGCCCAGGTCCTGGCCACTCGGCCGGGCGCGTGCACGATCGTGGCCGGCGCGAGCACGCTCACGTCGGCGATGTCGAGCAGGCGCCGGTCGGGTTCGGGTGCGAGCAGTTCCCAGGGCAGCTGGGCCAGGCGCGGCGCCGGCTGCACGCGCACGTGCGGGCGGACACCGTGGGCGTGCAGGCGGGCCAGTTGGGCGGCCAGCACGGGCGGCAGGAAGATCTGGCCGAGGCGCCGCGCCAGGGCCAGTTCGGTCTCGTGACGGGCGAGGGCGCCGGCGACCAGGGCGCGGTCCAGCGCACCGGCCAGTGGCAGTGCCTGGTCCAGTGCGGCCAGCGCCTCGGCGACCCCCGCCTCGGGCACCAGACCGACTCCGGGGTGGGCCAGCGCGTGGGTCCACCGCCAGGACAGGTGAACGTCGCCGGCGTCGGCCATCCGCACCAGCACGGTGGGGCGGGGTGGGTTCGGGGTCACCACGTCGGGATCACCCGCTGCTGCCTGACCGGTGTCCCGTACCGCTGCTCGGCGCGGGCGATGTGGCGGTCCAGCACGATGTCGCCGGCCTCGGTCAGCGCCAGCCGGGGCGGTGGGGCCAGGCGCAGCCCGGCCTGTGCGGCCACCCCGGCCAGTGCCGTGCCCAGCGGCACCGGGTCGTCGCCGGCAGCGGGCTGGCCGCTCCGCGCCAGCTGGTCGTCCGGGTCCAGCAGCACCAGCTGCAGGCCGGTCTGCCCGTCGGGGGTGTCGGCGGCGTCGGGGTGCGGTGGACTGCCGGCGCACTGCGACTCGATCAGCTCCGCCACCAGCCGGGCATCGCCGAGGCGCACGGCGAGCCGGAACGCCAGCCGCATGGCCGGCGCGGCCACCTGTCGGCTCCACCGATCCCGCAGTTCCCCGTTGACCAGGTCGAACCGCACCGCGTCCAGGGCCAGGGCGGCGGGCACGGCCAGCTCGACGGCCCTGGCCAACAACTCGGCGTCGGGTGCGGCCGAGGTGGTCGCGCGCTGCTCCAGCAGGGTGGCGTGCCAGAAGTCCAGCTGGGCGCAGTGCGGGCCCAGACCGCGCGCGGCGAACACGGCGAAGGCGGCCCGCAACCGGTCCTCGGCAGCCGCGTACCGGGCGTTGGCGATGTCCTCGGCCGCCAGGAACGCGCGCACGTGGGCGGCCTCCACCTCGGCGCCGGCCGCGTCCAACTGGGCGAGGCAGCGGGTGTAGGCCGCGACGGCGCGCTCCGACTCGCCGCGCATCGCCGCCACGTTGCCCAGCAGCCGCAGCACCAGCGCCGCCCGGTGGTCCATTCCGGACTGTTCGAAGAACGCGTGGCTGGCCAGCAGCAGGGGTTCGGCCGCGTCCAGGCGCAGCGCCTTCAGGTGGATCACGCCGAGGTTCTGCCGCGCGTCGGCGACCGCGGCCTGGTCGCCGAGGGCGTGCAGGGCGGCGATGCCCTGGTTGGCGAAGTCCTCGGCCAGGTCCAGCCGTCCCGCGCCGGTGTTGGCCACGGCCAGGTTCACCAGCGGGTAGCCGGCCAGGTGGGGCGCGCACGCCTGGGTGAGCGCCAGGGACTCGGTGGCCAGCCCGATCGCCCTGGCCCAGTCCTGGCGGTGCAGGGCGAGCGAGGTCAGCGACAGCAGGCAGGTCACCACCAGGTCGGCGGACTCAACCTGGTCGCCGGAGCGCAGCAGGGCCAGCGCCTGTTCCAGCACCGCCTGCGCCTCGGTGATCTCGCCCAGCTGCAGCAGCACCTGCGCGAGGTTGACCAGGGTGATCCGCCGCTGTGTCTGGCCGATCTCGCCGAGCTGGTCGCACAGGTCCAGCACCCGGTGGTAGGCGGCCACGGCCGCCGCGTGGTCGCCCAGCGCGTGCGCGGCATTGCCCCGGTTGACCAGCGCCTCCGCGTGCAGGGCGCGCAGCCCGGCGTGCGGTGCGGTCAGGTCGGCCGCCTGGTCGAACAGCCGGAGCGCCCTCCGCGGGTCGCCCCGTAGGTAGGCGTCGGCGCCCGTGGTGAGCAGCTGGTTGACCGACTCCGGGGTGGGTGGGCTCGCTGTGCTGGCCATGTCAGAAGTCCTCGTCCTCGGCGGCGGCGACCTCGGCCTGCAACGGCCGTGCCGGGCCGAGCCCGGGCGCACGTCCATCCACTGTGGACACTGAGGCCAGGCGGTGGCGGGCCAGGTCGCGGATTCGGGCGCGCAGCCGGGCGGCGGCCGGGTCCGCGCGCGGCGGCTCCGCCGGCGCGAACCCGGGCAGGTGCACGTCGACCCACACCGCCCCGCCACCGAACTCCGGCGCGACCGCGCTGCCCTGCCACACGTCGTCCACCAGGCGCAGCGCCACCCGCACGGCCGGTGCGCCGCCCTGGCCAGCGCCGATGGTGGCCCACGGCACGAGGTGCGCCGGCACCGGGGGACGCGCGGCGCCGGCCAGACCGGGCGCGGCCACCACGCCGACGGCGACCTCGGTGCGCCCGGCCGTCCGGACCACCTGCCAGGTCACCGCCTGCTCCGCGGCGTCCACCAGCCCGGGCGGACAGCGGCGCCAGTCCGTGCCGGCGCTGCCGCGCGCCAGCACCAGCCCGGCGGCGCGCCCCACCGGTGCCGGCCCCGCGGCCAGGGCGTAGCCGCCGGTTCCACCCGGTTCCGCACCGGCGGCCAGGCCACCCGCGTCGGCGGGGCCGCCCGCGTCCTGCTCGACCGCTGGGAGCAGGGCGTCTGCGCTGTCCTCCGCGCCGAACACCAGGTCGCACTCCTCGACCAGCGCGGCGATCTCCCGGTCGAGCAGGCCCTCGTCCAGCGGTGCGATGGCGTCGACGGTGGAGGCCGGCCACCACCGCTGCGCCCACAGCGCGTAGCCGAGCCGGTCGACGCTGGCGGCCAGCGGCGGTGAGCCCGGCCGCACGGCCGGGTCCGCGTCGCCGGCGGCGCCGGCGAGGGCGAGCGCCACCGGCTCGCCGTACAGCGCCCACACCCACCCCTGGGCCAGGTCGGGATCGTCGAGCACGGCCGTGGGCACCCGGTCGGCGTCGAGCACGCTCCAGGCCAGGTTGCCGCCGGCGACCTCGACCACGGTGACGTCGATGTCGGGCACGCCGTCGGCAACGCCGAACGCCACCGGCGCGGCCACCGGGGCGATCACCGCGGTGCCGTCCGGTGCGCGCAGCACCCGAACCGCGCTCGCCATCAGCCCGCCCTCGATTCCGGCGCGGTGGCCGGCGGCGTGCCGGTCGGCACGCTGAGCGCGCGCTTGAGCCGGGCGCGGTGGTCGAGGATCACCGAGCGTGCCACCCCGTCGAGCACGTCCCACAGCTCGGCCGACCCGGTGAGCGGAACACCCCGCACGTCCCGCCCGTGCAGGCGCACCCACAGCCGGCGCAGGTAGGCCCGCCACGGCGCGTGCAGTTCCGCGGCGATCCGGGCCAGCGGGCCGTCGTCGGCGAGGTGGTGCCCGGCCGGCGTGGCGGCCACGGTGAGCCGGCGCGCCCGCAACACGTAGGACTCCCGCCGCCAGCGCCGGTTGACCAGCCGGTGCGCCTCGGTGGCCGCGTCCTGCCCCACGGGCGCGGCGGCCGGGTCCAGCGGGCGCAGGCCGACGGCGAGCGCCACGCCCACGGTCGCGCCGACCCGGAGTGTCTCGTCCGCCAGCGCCCACGGCGCGCAACAGCGGGTGATCTCCGCGCGGACCAGCGCGGCGACGTCGGGCAGCTCGGCGCGGTCGCTGGCGGCGTGCAGCACCGTGAACACCCGCTCGTGCACGGTTCGGTCCAGCGGTGGCCCCAGCGCGGCCGTGGACGCCGAGCCACCCAGCCGGGGCTTGCCGGGCAGGGCGTGTGCGGTGAGCCCGAGTTCCTGGGCCGAGTGCTGGTGCCGCACCGGGTGCGCCTGGGGCGCGTGCCACAGCCGCTGGCCGGCGCGCCGGCCAGCGCCCAGGCTGACCAACCGGGCCAGCGCCGCGTCCCCGGCGGTGGCGGCGGCTGGCCCGGACCGGGCCGCGCCCGCGTTGAGCACGGTGGCGATCAGCTCGGGCGTGGCCGCGTCAGCACCGGGCGCGGGTGCGTCGGCCGGATCGCGCCGGCCACGCGCCGCCCACGCCGTGTCCAGCAGCGCGGTGAGTTCGCGGCGGTGCGCCGGCGAGGCGAGGTGGTCGCGCAGCGCCGCGGTGGTGCGCCCGGCGGCCGAGTCGTGCAGGCGACGCAGTTCGCGCCGCGCGACCAGCTCGTCCCTGTCGCGATCGGGCGCACCGGCGGTGGTGGCGAGTTGGAAGCAGGTCTGGAAGTAGCGGTCCTGCGGGTTGCCCTCGGTGATCCGCAGTGCCCGGCGGACCTGTTTGAACAGGGAGAACCACGCCGCGGTCGCGCGCAGCACGTCCCCGGCCGCGCGCAGCAGGGCAGCCAGCAGCCGCGCGCCGTCCGGGTCCACCAGCGGCCCGGCACACTCCGGGCGCAGCACCGGGCGGATCACCAGCGGGTCGAGGATCAGCTTGACGGTCCGGCTCAACGGGCCGCCCTGGGCGTTGCTGAGCGGTTCGACGCCGGGCAGTTCGCGCCACACCTCGTCGATGACCATGGCCCTCGGTCGTGGTGGCATGCGGCCAGGTTACGGCGCTGCTCACCGCACCGTCGCACCTCCCGGCGGGGTCACGCGGTTGTGCAGGGTGTGCCGTTGCGGGCGAAGGCGGCCGGTGCGGTGTTGGTTCCGGTCCAGCCGGCCTGGAAACCGAAGGTGACCGTGCCGCCGGTCGGGATGGCGCCGTTCCCGCTCGCGTTGGTGACCGTCACCTCGGCGCCCTGCTGGGTGTGCGAGCCACCCCAGAGCTGGGTGACCCGCCGCCGTGCGCCACGGCGGTGCTCGCCGCGACCGTCCCGTCCGCGCGGGGCCGCCAGCCCTGGGGCGTGCCGCTCGGCCGCCCGGGTGGGCCGAGCGGCACGTTCAGCCCGCAGGGTGGACGGAAACATCACCGAAACAGCTGTTGTTCCTTTCCGAAACTTTCCCTAGCCTGCCCGGAAGAGTTCTCGACGTGCTGTCGCTTCGCGCGCGCCAACGGCGAGGCGGCGACCCCTTCGTCCACGACCCACCGGCGGACACCGCGTCGACGCCGCACCTCCGCGCCCAGGTGCCCGGAACGGGGCCGGCTGGACGACTTGGACAGCAGGGAGGAAGGCCCGTGGTCACGAGGCCCCGATTGTCCGCCGCCCTCGCCGCGCTCGTGGCGCTGGCGGCGCTTGCCACACTGTCCGCGAGCACCACGGCGGCGCAGCCCGCGTCCCACGTCGCGCCCGCGGCGGGCGTGCGGGTGATGCCGCTGGGCGACTCGATCACCGACGGCTTCAACGTGCCCGGCGGGTACCGCATCGGCCTGTGGCAGAAACTCCTCGCCGGTGGGCACACCGTCGACTTCGTGGGCTCGATGTCCAACGGTCCCAGCAGCCTCGGCGACCGCGACCACGAAGGCCACTCCGGGTGGACCATCGCGCAGATCGACGCGAACGTCGTCAACTGGCTGCGCACCCACACCCCGCGCACCATCCTGCTGCACATCGGCACCAACGACATGTACGGCGGTGATCCCGGTGGCGCACCGCAACGCCTCTCCGCGCTGATCGACAAGATCACCGCGCAGTCGCCGGACGCCGACCTGTTCGTCGCCACGATCACCCCGCTGGCCAACTTCGACTCGGCGGTGCGCGCGTTCAACGCCACCGTGCCCGGGATCGTGCGGAGCAAGGCCAACGCGGGCAAGAAGGTGCACCTGGTCGACATGTACGCGGCGCTGAGCACCGCCGACCTGGCCGACGGGGTGCACCCCAACGCCGGGGGCTACGCCAAGATGGCCACCGTCTGGTACAACGCGCTGCGCTCGGTGCCGGGCAGCATCGGTGACGGCGGCAGCCCGCCGACCACCACGACCTCGACGCCGGCCGGGGCGTGCACGGCCGTCCACCGCACGGTCGGTTCCTGGCAGGGTGGCTTCCAGGCCGAGGTCACGGTGACGGCCGGGGCGGCGCCGATCACCGGCTGGACGGTCAGCTGGCCGCTGGACTCAGGACAGGCGATCACCCAGGTCTGGGGTGGGGTGTCGACCGGCGGCGGGGCCACGGCGAGCGTGCGCAACTCCGCCTGGAACGGCGCGCTGGCCGCGGGTGCCTCGGCGACGTTCGGCTACCTCGGCAGCGGCGGCCCGGCGACGCCGGCCCTCACCTGCACCAGCCCCTGACCCCGGCACCGGCCCGGTGTCCACATCGGACACTGGTCTGCGCGGGCAGCCGGGCGACGGCGGGTCACGGTGAACCTGGCTGGGGGCGCCCGCCCGGTGCCCCCAGCAGGGGCAGCCAGACCTCGTCCACGATCTCGGTGATCGACTCCTCCGGCAGCGCGCGCATCGTCATCAGGATGTCGTGGCGGAGCAGGTCGAACGGAAGGTTGACCACGCGGGACGAGCGCGGCACGTCGGGCAGCTCGCCGCGCTCGACCGCGCGGGCGACGATCGTCTCGAAGGGGGTCGGCCGGTTTGGCGCGCCGAGGGTGTCGCGCAGCTGGCTGAAGCTGGTGCCGGTGTCGCGGAAGTAGTCCATCAGCTGCACGCTGATCAGCGTGATCATGTGCGCGCGGCCGGCGTTCGCGTTGCGCAGGAAGCCGACCGCGTCCGCGCGCAGGCTGCCGGTGTCGGGTATCGCGATCGGCTGCGCCTCCAGGAATCTGGTGAGCGTGGCCAGCAGCAGGTCGTCGCGCTGCGGCCAGCGCCGGTAGAGCACCGGTCGACTCGTGCTGGCGCGCGCGGCGACCGCTTCGTAGGTGAAGCCGGGGTAGCCGTGCTCGACCAGCACGTGCCACGCGGCGTCGAGGATCGCGTCCTCCAGTTCCGAGCCGCGCCGCCGGGTCGGGCCGCCCCGACGGCCGGTGGGCCGCGCGCCGGCGGCCCCGTGGTTCTCCGCACCCCCACCGCTCTTTGGGTTCACTTGCGTATCTTATCGCGGCGCTGTACGGTCTCGGCCGTTAGATACAGTCTCGTATCTTAGGGGGATGGTGCGGTGTTCGACGTCGTCATCGTCGGCGGTGGACCCACCGGTCTCTTCCTCGCCTGCGAACTCCGCCTCGCCGGGGTCCAGCCGCTGCTGCTGGAACGCAGGCCGGAAGCGGACCAGGCGGACAAGGCCCACGGCCTGGCCGGCCAGGTGGTGCGGCTGTTGGACCACCGGGGCCTGTTCGAGCGCTGCGGCGGCCGAGGAGCACCGCAGCCCGCGCCCGGGTTCTTCTTCGGCGGGATGCCGCTGCCGCTGCACGTGCTCGGCGCGGCGAACCCGATGCACCTCCTGCCGATCAACCAGCGCGACCTGGAACGGGTGCTCGCCGAGCGCGCGGCCGAACTCGGCGCGGACGTCCGGCGCGGTTGGGACGTGCTGTCGCTGCGCCAGACCGATGACCACGTCGAGGTCGTGGCGCGCGGTGCGGACGGAGCCGAGGCCACGTTCACGGCCCGCTACCTCGTCGGCTGCGACGGCGGCCACAGCCTGGTGCGCAAGCAGGCGGGCATCGCCTTCCCCGGCACCACCGACGACCGCGTCGTCGACCGGACGGCCCTGATCGGGCCGAGCGACCGCGTCCGCATCGCACCGGGGGGACGGGTGGTGATCGACGGCCTCGGCGAGATCCCGGCGCACTTCCACCGCACCGAGCGGGGCGTGTTCACCCTCCTCGCGCACGACCCGGAGCGGCCACTGGTCAACACGGCCGAATGGGAGGACCGGCCGGCGGGCACCTTCCCTGGCCCGGGCGCGCCGATGACGATGTCCGAGATGGCGGACAGCGTCGAACGGGTCCTCGGCGTGCGCCTGCCACTGAGCCCGCCGCCCGAGGGCGCGCCCACGTTGCTGCGCCGCCTGTGCGGCCGGAACACCCGGCTGGCCGACCGCTACCGCCACGGCCGGGTGTTCATCGCGGGCGACGCCGCACACGTCAGCCACGGGCCGACGTTGAACACCGCGCTGCAGGACGCGGCCAACCTGGCCTGGAAACTGGCCGCCGCGGTGCGGGGGTGGGCCCCGGACTGGCTGCTGGACAGCTACCAGACCGAACGCCGGGCCCTCGGGCAACGGGTGTGCGCGCAGACCCGGGTCGAGTCCGCGCTGCTGGCACCCGGGGCCGAGGTCACCGCGCTGCGCCAGTTCGTCGCGCAACTGCTGGAGCGCACCGAGAACCTGCAGCGGGTCGCCGCCCTGGTGGCGGGCGCGGACGTCCGCTACGACATGGGCGAGGAGGATCCCGCCGCGCCCACCGGTTGGTTCGTGCCACCCCTGCACCTGACCACCGACGACGGGCGCGCCCTGCGCCTCGCCGAACTCCTGCGGGACGCCCGCCCGCTGCTGCTCGACCTCACCGGCGGGACCGACCTCGCCGCCACCGCGGCGGCCTGGCGCGACCGGGTGCACCGCGTGCGCGCGACCGCCGCCGACGCGCCGGCACCCGCACTGCTCATCCGCCCCGACGGCTACGTCGCCTGGGCTGGCGCGGATCCCGACGGCCTGAAGGCGGCCCTCGTCCGCTGGTTCAGCCCCAACTGAGAAGCCACCGGACGGTGGTGGCCCGAGCGTGGAAAACCACGCGGGCGCGGTGTGGTCCCGCCATCGCGCTCGCGGAGTGCCGAGGACAGGTAGCGGGTCGTCGAGGATCAGGGAGACATGAGCAAGCACCTCGCTTTCGTCGTCGGCCCGGGGGCCGGGCACGTCAATCCGACGCTGCCGCTGGTGGAGGAACTGGTGGCGCGCGGCCACCGGGTCACCTACCTCACCGGCGAACCCTTCCGCGCCGCGGTCACCGCGGCCGGGGCCACGGCGCTGGAGCTGCCCTGGGACGCGCCCCGCCCCCCGGCCGGCCCAGCGGTGCGGTCGATGGGGGAGAGCTTCGGAGCCGTGGTGCGCGGTCTCCAGCGGCACGCCCAGGAGAGCTTCGCCTCGGCGGTGGCGCACTTCCAGCCGGACCCGCCCGACGTGGTCTGCTACGACATGGTCGCGCCGCTGGGCGCGCTGCTGGCCGACCGGCTCGCGGTGCCCGGGGTGCTGCTGGCGCCGAGCATGGTGGGCAACGAGCACTTCAGCACGCGCTCGTTGCTCGGCCCGCCGGACGACGACGGCGTGCTGGACCGGGTGTTCGCCGAGGCCGTCGAGTCCGACATCCGGTTCCGGCGGGCCAACAGCCTGCCCGACCCGGTCGCCCCGCTGCCGGCGTTCGGGTCCGCGGCGGTGCTGACGTTGGTGTTCGTGCCCCGGGAGTTCCAGATCGCCGGGGACACCTTCGACGACACCCATCTCTTCCTGGGGCCGTCCCTGGGCACGCGCGCCGCCCGTGGCGGGTGGACGCCGCCGTCGGACGGTTCACCGGTGTTGTTCGTGTCGTTGGGCACGGGGTTCAACGAGCGGCCGGAGTTCTTCGAGCAGTGCGTGGCGGCGTTCCGGGACAGCCGCTGGCACGTGGTGATGGCGGTGGGTGACCGGGTCCGGATGGCCGAGGTGCCGGCCAACTTCGAGGTCGCGCCGTTCTTCCCGCAGCTGTCGGTGTTGGCGCACACCACGGTGTTCCTGTCGCACACCGGCATGAACTCCACCATGGAGGCGCTGTACCACGGGGTGCCGCTGGTCTCGGTGCCGCAGATGCCCGAGCAGGCGGTCAACGGTGATCGGGTGCGGGAGCTGGGGCTGGGGCGCCGCCTGGACAGCACCGCGATCACCGCTCGGTTGCTGCGGGAGACCGTGGACGAGGTCGCCGTGGACCCGGTGATCCGGGCCAACGTGACCGCTTTCGGCCAGCGGTTGCGCGCGGTGAACGGGGCGGTGCTCGGTGCCGACGCGCTGGAGCGACTGCTCGCCTGAGGGCACCTGGTGCGCGCCGGCCCACCCGGCCCGGCGCGGCCAGCCCGCAGTCCTAACTGGACAGTCAGAAGTGGCGGGAGCACAGGACGCGGCGCCGAGGAACCCGGCGATGCGGTGGATGATCAGGATCACAGCGGCGGTGCCAGGATTTGATTGTCTGCAACCATGCCCCGTGATCACTTCACTGACTGCTACCGCTGCGGCACCGAGCGCCACCGCGCCAGGGGCGGACGGTCCGCGCGCCGAGTTGACCCGGCTGCTGTTCGGCGAGGACGCGCGACAAGTGCACGAGCCCTGGCGGCGGTTGGGGGCGGACCCGCGCTTCCACCGGAGCTACGAGGGTACGGTCGCCGAGCAGACACTGGCTTCCTACGAGCGGTTACGGGTGCTGAACGGGACACTCGACGCGACCGCGCTGGCACGTGACCCGCGCCGCCTGGCCGCACTGCACGAGTGGCTCGCGCCGCTGGACGGGGCGCTGACCGTGCTGGCGGGGATCCACTACAACCTGTTCCTGGGCAGTCTTCTCGACCACGACCCGCACGAGAAGCGCCCGCTGGAAGAGTTCACCACGATGGAGCGGATCGGCACGTTCCTGTGCACCGAACTCGGGCACGGCAACGATGCCGCCCAGCTCGAAACCACCGCCACCTACGAGCCGGACAGCGGCACCTTCACCCTCCACACGCCCACCGCCGCCGCCCAGAAGTTCATGCCCAACACCAGCCTGGCCGGCGGCCCCAAGAGCGCGCTCGTCGCGGCCCGGCTACTGGTCGGCGGGGTGGATCACGGCATCTTCCTCTTCCTGGTCCCGCTGACCACCGCCACGGGCACGCTGCCCGGCATCAGCGTGCGTCCGCTGCCGGTCCGTCCGGGCAGCCCGGTCGACCACTGCCTGACCTCGTTCGACCAGGTGCTCCTGCCCCGGGAGGCGCTGCTGACCGGGGAGCACGGCCGGCTGGCCGACGACGGCGCCTTCACCAGTGCGCTGGGCAGCAGGAGGAAGCGTTTCCTCACCAGCATCGGGCGGGTCACCACGGGCAAGCTGTGCATGAGCGCCAGTGCCCTGGGCGCCGCCAGGATGGCGGTGGTCACCGCCATCCGCTACAGCGGACACCGCCACATCAGCGGCGCGCGCGCCGGGAGCCGGACACCGATCTGGGCGCACCGCAGCCACCACGGGCCGCTCATCGACGCCCTGGTCACCGTCTACGCCATGACGGCACTGCACCGGATGGCCCTGGACCGGTGGGCCGGCCACGACCGCGCCGACGCGGCCGCCGCCGCGGCGGCGGAGCGGCTGGTCGCCGTCGCCAAGGGCTGGGTCACCTGGCAGGCCCGCGACGTGCTGAGCGAGTGCCGGGAACGCTGCGGCGCACAGGGACTGCTGCCGGTCAACGGCATCAGCACGGCCGTCGCCGACCTGGAGGGCACGATCACCGCCGAGGGCGACAACATCGCGCTGTGGGCCAAGGCCGGCGCGGAACTCCTGTTCGCCGACACCGGCGCGGTGGCCCCGGCCGAGCCCGCTTCCGCCGGGCGACTGGTGGACCCGGACCACCTGCAGGCCCTGCTCCACGCGGTCGAGCACCAGCTGTTCGCCCGGGCCCGGGTCCGCCTGCGCGCCGCCAGGGCCGGGGAGAGCCTGCGCCGGTGGAACGCGGCCGCTCCGGACGCGCTCGCCGGCGTGACCGCCCACGCGGAACGACTCGCCGCCCAGGCGTTGCTGGCGTGGGCCGACCGCTGCGCGCACCCCGCCACGCGGGAGGTGCTGCACCAGGTGCACCGCCTGTTCGCGCTGCGCCGCGTCCAGGCCCACAGCGGGCTGCTGCTGGCCGGTGACCGGATCAGCCGCGAGCACGTCGTCGCCCTGCCCGACCTCGTCGAGCAGACCATCGCCGATCTCGCCGAGCACGTCCAGGAGCTGACCGACGCCTTCGAGTTGCCCGAGGAACTCCTGGCCACCCGCCCGATCACCCGCGCCGACTACCAGGACGCCTTTGACAGCCCCACCGCCCACTGGCACCACGGCGGCTGACCGCGCGAGCAGCGGTCAGCGCGCCCGCTGACGGGGACCCGTGCCGGGGCGGCATCACGGTTCGACAGGGGATCAGACCTGGTGCCGCTCCGGCCTCGGTTCGCCGGTGGCATCGCCGCAGCCGGGGACGCCGCACTGCGGACCGCCGATCAGGTCGGCGACGGTGTGCGCGCTGATGCCGGCGAGCGAGCCGGCGGTGGACCGGCTCGCCACGGCCCGCACGTGGTCCTCGGCAGGGCTGGCGAGGCCGTCGTAGACGGCGGTGAACAGGTCGCGGGCGGGTTGGCGGAGCCAGCGCGGCGGCAGCAGGTCGAGCGGGAGCCCGGGGTCGAGGATGGGCAGGCGGCGGTAGGTGTCCATGATCTCGGTGCGGGCCCGGACGGCGTCGGCGCCGGTGATCCGGGTGCCGCGTACCCGGGCGAGCAGCGGCCGCCACTGCTGGATGAAGGACTCGTACTGGCGGGCGATGGCCGCGGTGTCCCAGGCGTCGAGCGGGTTGCGGCCGATCGCCGCGTCGAGTTCGACGTGCCGGGCGCGGAACACGGTCATGGCGCCGGTGGCGAGTTCGGCCAGCTGCGCCTTGGCCCTGTCGCTGAGGTCGTGCGGCGAGACCCAGAGGCCGTCGTAGAGCGGGGCGTACCCGAGCCAGCGCAGGCGGCCGCGCAGATCGCGCCGCTGGGTGACCTCGTGCTGCGGCAGCGAGAACGCGATCAGCGTCCACTGCCGGTCCCACTCCGCGCCGTCGGCCGCCGAGGAGACGATCGCCCGGCCACCGGTGGACAGGACGGCGGCGGCGGCCCGGGTCAGCCGGTAGGAGCTGTTGCGCCCCTGCCGGCTGCCTTCCAGCACACCCCGGCGGGCGAGCCGGCTGATGGCGGTCCGGGCACCGGCGGGACTCACCCCCGCCTCGGCGAGCAGGGCCACGATGGCCGCCGACGGCAGCCAGGCCCGGGTGCGCAGGGTGTAGTCGGCCAGCAGGGTCACGGCCAGGCCCTGCGGTGAGTTGCCGGTCTGCCGCCTGGGCAGCCGGACCGGGCCGGCCGCGTCGCCCGGGAAGATCTCCTCGATGTCGTACGGGCTGGTCACGGCGACTCCGGCGGTGGCTCGAACGGGCGGTCGGCACCCGACTGTAATCCGCTCCACGCGCCCGGTCCGGCAGCACGCACGGCGCCGGACCGCGTGGGCGGCACGGGCAGGGGTCCGCCGCCCGGCCGCGCCCGGATCGACCAGAACGGTTGATTGACACTCTTATGACCGGCGCGCAAGCTAAGTGTCACACGTCGAACATGGCCTGGCCAGGCAGGACGGGGACACGCACCCCGGTCAACACCGAACTTCTTCGCGGCACACCAGGGGGGATGTCCCGCACTGCCCCGGTGGTCGTCGGGCACGCGGCGTGCATCGCCAGCTGGCCGCACCGCGGGCCGCGCAGCCCGTGGCGGCCGGCCCCGCCCCACCGGTCGTCCTGATCACGCGCGGAACAAAGGAGTCAAGCGCATGAAGGTCAACCGAAGTCTCCTGCTCGCCGTCGCGGCGGCGGCACTCACCGTGGTCGGCCTCGTCCTCCCGGCGACCCCGCCCGCGGCGGCGGCGTCGTTGACCGAGGTCACCAGCTTCGGCAACAACCCCGGCGGGATGCGCATGCACGTCTACGTGCCGGATTCCCGCCCGACCAACCCCGGGATCGTGGTGGCCATGCACGGCTGCGGCGGCTCGGGGCCCGGCTTCTACGCGAGCAGCGAGTTCGCCGGGCTGGCCGACCGGTACGGGTTCATCGTCATCTACCCCAGCGCCCAGCAGCAGGCCGGGTTCGGCAAGTGCTTCGACACCTGGTCGGACGCTGCCAAGCGGCGGGGCGGGGGCAGTGACCCGGTGTCCATCGTGTCGATGGTGAACTACGTCCAGCAGCGCTACGGCGGCGACCCGAACCGGGTCTACGCCACCGGGTCCTCGTCCGGCGGCATGATGACCAACCACATGCTCGCCCTCTACCCCGACGTGTTCAAGGCCGGCGCCGCGTTCATGGGCGTGCCCTTCCAGTGCTTCGCCAACGCCGCCGACTACCCGCCCGGCAGCAGCAAGTGCACCGGGGGCGGCGGCGCGAACCGCACCCCGCAGCAGTGGGGCGACGCGGTCCGCCAGGCCTACCCCGGCTACACCGGCCCCCGGCCCCGCATCCAGCTCTGGCACGGCACGGCCGACAACCTCGTGCCGTACGCGCTGCTCCAGGAGGAGATCGAGCAGTGGACCAACGTGTTCGGGCTGAGCCAGACACCCACGTCCACCGACACCCCGCAGGCCAACTGGACCCGCCGCCGCTACGCCGACAGCTCCGGCGCCATCCCGGTGGAGGCGTACAGCATCCAGGGCGCCGGGCACAGCCTCCCGGCCGGTGGCATGGCCGCGCAGGCCATCGCGTTCTTCGGCCTGGACCGCGCCAGCGGCCCGACCACCACCACGACCACCACGACGGAGCCGGGAACGGAACCGTGCCGCGTCACGAGCACGGTGAACGCCTGGAACGCCGGGCTGACCGAGAGCATCACCATCACCAACACCGGCACCACAGCCCTCAACGGCTGGTCGCTGGACTTCACCCTGCCCGGTGGGCAGACCATCACCTCTGGGTGGAACGCCACCTACTCGCCCTCGTCCGGGCAGGTGACGGCGCGCAACGCCGCCCACAACGCCACACTCGCCCCGAACGCCTCCGTGGAGATCGGGTTCCAGGCCACGCACACCGGTGACACGGCCGAGCCCGCCGCCTTCGCCCTCAACGGCATGGCCTGCGCCACTGCCTGACCGCGCCCGACAGCCCAGCTGTCGCCGGCGGTGCGGCGCTCCGGCCGCCTCTCCCGGTGGCCGGAGCGCCCCGGCGTCCTTGACTGTCCGAAGTGGACGACAAGGTGTGGACGCCGACGGCAGGCGCGCCGCAAGGTCCACAGTGGATCAGGAGCGGCGGTGCGGGTGGCGTCAGGGCCGTGGTTCCACTCCCACCGCGGGCCCGGGCTGGGGCGCGTCGCTCTCCCCGTCAGGGGTGCCGGGGGCGAGACCCGCGCCGTGCACCCGGCGCAGCCACCGCTCGGTGGTGGCGACGTGCACGAGGGCCGCGGCCTGGGCGAGGTTCGCGTCACCGTCGGCAAGCGCCGCGTAGATCGCCTCGTGCTCGGCGAGGGTGCGGTCCGCCGCGTTGGCCTCGACCATGCCGCGCCACACCCGCGCGCGCAGCGTGTTCCTGGAGATGCCGTCGAGCAGCGTGGTCAGTGCCTCGTTCCCGGTCGCCGCGACGACCGCGCGGTGGAACGCCGCGTCGTGCTGGTTGAGCAGTTCGACGTCCTCGCTCGCCGCGCGCATCGCATCGAGGTGACCGCGGATCTCGGCGAGGTGGTCGGGCGTCACCCGGGTGGCGGCGAGCCCGGTGGCGACCGGTTCGAACAACCGGCGCACCTCGGTGAGTTCGAGCAACGTGTTGCCGCGCATGAGTTCCACGGCCAGCCCGAGCCCTTCGAGCAGCACGGCGGGGGCGAGGCTGGTGACGTAGGTGCCGTCGCCCCTGCGCACGTCGAGCACCCGGGCGACAGCCAGGGCTTTGACCGCCTCGCGCATCGGACTGCGGGAGATCCCCAGTTCGGCGGCGAGTTGCTGTTCGGGTGGCAGCTTGGAGCCGGGTGACAGCGCACCGGACTGGATCAGGGCCCGGATGTGAGCGATCGCCTCGTCAGTGAGCGACACGCGCCGACCGTACCGCCGCACCTGGGATGCCGGCAATCCGTTCTGGCCGGCGACATCATATGTTTGCGCACCACCCAGATGAGCGGGTGTGCGGCGAGCAGGCCTTTCCGCTCGGCCAAGCGGCGGATCTGGACCTGGGTGCCAGGGTCCTCTATACATAGATATGGTGTTTGTGTCCCGTGGGGAAGCGAGGTGGGCCAGCCCGTGACAGCGATGACCGCCGCCGCCCCCGTGGTGGACGTGCGCGTTCCGGTCTCTCGCGACGGAAGATCACCCTCATCGGGCTGGTCGGGGGAGCCAGCGGCCCTGACCGGGGACAGGAGTTGACCAGCAGGACAAAGGAGTCCGCACCCGGAACAACAACCAGTCGGTGTGATCCGCCGAAGCAGAGCGCCACCTGGTCGAGCCCATTTCCGCGCACGGGTGGTGCGCCCGTCGCCGTGACCGGAGCAATGCTTCCCGCGATCCGGTTCTCGGGGCGCCGAAGAGTTCTCTGCTGATTGTGGAACCGCGATGACGCGGCACTTCGGAGTCGTCCCGGAATCGATGGCGAGGCGTTTGTCGGGCCCGGTGAATTTCGTCTGGTCTGTGCTGGAAAAGTTATTCCACGCGCCCTGGAATGACTTGTCTGGGAATACCGCGCAATCCGGTTGAAACTGACTGTTGTTGGCCTGACGGCATATGTGTTAGCGTTCACATTCAAGTCAGGGCGCGACTACATACGTACGGACCCGATCGGGCATCGCCAGTTGTGTGCGAGTGCTCGTCGTCAACGGTGATGGGGTTCCCATGTGCGGTGCAGCGCTTGTCCGCGGTGTGATGTCGGTGAATTCTCCTGTTCGTCATCCGCTCGATCTCCTCGACGTCCGCACCGGTGTGCCCGAAGCGCCCGCGCTGCGCTGTGCGACGGCCTGATCGCCTGCCTGGTCTCTCTTCGAACGGATGGAAGGGTCGATGATGCCCGCTCGATCTCGTGCGCGTCTGGTCCGCCTGCTCACCGCCGCTGCCGCCGGCCTGGTGCTGCTGGCCTCCGCACCCCACCAGCCGGTGGCCGAGGCCGCCGTCGACAGCCCGGTGTTGACCCCGCCGCTGGGCTGGAACAGCTGGAACAGCTTCGGCTGCGGGGTGACCGAGACGGTGGTCCGGCAGGCAGCGGACGCGATGGTCAGCTCGGGGATGCGGGACGCGGGCTACCAGTACGTGGTGATCGACGACTGCTGGTTCGACCCGCAGCGCGATGCCCAGGGCAACCTGCGCGGCAACCCGACGAAGTTCCCCAGCGGGATGAAGGCGATGGGCGACTACCTCCACAGTCGCGGGCTGAAGTTCGGCATCTACCAGGTGCCAACGGAACGCACGTGCGCGCAGGGCAGCGGCGCCTACCCCGGTTCTACCGGCAGCGGCGGGCACGAGGTCCAGGACGCCAGGACGTTCGCCTCGTGGGGGGTGGACTACCTCAAGTACGACTGGTGCTCGTCCAGCGGCAGCCGCGACGAACAGATCGCCCGGTTCAGCATCATGCGCGACGCGTTGCGCGCCACCGGCCGGCCGATCGCCTACAGCATCAACCCCAACAGCTACCACGCGATCACCGGCGACAAGTACAACTGGGGTGCGGTCGCCGACCTGTGGCGGACCACCGAGGACCTGCTGGACATCTGGCAGAACGGCAACACCAACAGCTACCCGATGGGCGTGGGCAACGTCGTCGACATCAACGCCCCGCTCGCCGCGCAGGCCGGGCCCGGCCACTGGAACGACCCGGACATGCTGGTGGTCGGCCGGCCCGGGCTGTCGCTGACCGAGTCGCGGTCGCACTTCGCGCTGTGGGCGTTGATGGCGGCGCCCCTGATGGCGGGCAACGACATCCGCACCATGTCCGCGGATGTCAGCGCGATCCTGCGCAACCCGCGCCTGCTGGCGGTGAACCAGGATCGGCTCGGTGCCGGCGGCCGGCGGGTCCGCGACGACGGGAACACCGAGGTGTTCGCCAAGCCGCTGTCCGACGGTTCGGTGGCGGTCGGGTTGTTCAACCGAGGCAGCGGCACCGCCACGATCAGCACAACGGCCGCGCAGGTCGGGCTCGCCGGAGAAGCGTTCACCCTGACCGACCTGTGGACCGGAGCCACGTCGACCACCACCGGCCAGATCGCCGCGAGCGTCCCCGCGCACGGCGTGGCCGCCTTCCAGCTGACCGGCGGTTCACCCCTGGCCAGCACCACGTCCCGGCTGCGCGGCACCGGATCGGGCCGCTGCCTGGACGTGGACAACGCGTCCACCGCCGCCGGTGCCGCCGTGGTGATCTGGGACTGCCACACCGCCGCGAACCAGTTGTGGACCACCTGGGCGAACGGGGAGGTCCGGGTGTTCGGTGACAAGTGCCTCGACGCCTACAACCAGGGCACGACCAGCGGGACGCAGGTGATCACCTGGCCCTGCAACGGCCAGAACAACCAGAAGTGGAACCTCAACTCCGACGGGTCCGTCACCAACGTCCACTCAGGACTCTGCCTGGACGTCAACCAGGCCGCCTCGGCGAACGGGTCGCGGCTGGTCCTGTGGAGTTGCAACAGCCAGTCCAACCAGAAGTGGACCCGGGTCTGAACGCGGGCCAGTCCGAGGAAGGGGCTCTTGATGTCACGTCGACGATTACGCGCGGTGTTCGTGGCGGTCGCGGCGGCCGCTGGTCTGGTGGGCGCCGGACTCGTGGCGGGAACGCCCGCGGGAGCGACGGCCGCGTGCCCGGTGTCCGACGGGGCTGGGCCGGCGAGCAGTCCGGTGCTCACCTCCGCCCGGCTCACCAGCGCCGCCTGCACGACCAACGTCGAGGTCACACCCCAGCCGGCGGCGTCCTACGGCAACCCGGTGCTGTGGCAGGACTTCGCGGACATCGACGTCATCCGCGTGAACGACACCTACTACTACTCGGCGTCCACAATGCACTATTCACCGGGTGCGCCGATCCTGCGCTCCTACGACCTGGTGAACTGGGAGTTCGCCGGCCACTCGGTGCCCAGGCTGGACTTCGGCTCGAAGTACGACCTGACCGGCGGGCGCGGCTACGTGCGGGGGATCTGGGCGTCGTTCCTCAACCACCGCGCCAGCAACAACACGTTCTACTGGGGTGGTTGTGTCGACTTCGCCAACACCCACATCTACACCGCGACCGCCGTCGCCGGCCCGTGGCAGCGGCACACCACGATCAACAAGTGCTACTACGACGCGGGCCTGCTGGTCGACGACAACGACACCATGTACGTCGCGTACGGCAACGGCAACATCAGCGTCGCCCAGCTCTCCGCGGACGGGAAGACGGAGGTGCGGTCGCAGCAGGTGTTCAGCACCCCGTCGAGCATCGGCACCCTGGAGGGCTCCCGCTTCTACAAGCGCAACGGGAACTACTACATCTTCCTCACCCGGCCGGCCAACGGCCAGTACGTGCTCAAGGCCAGCAACCCGTTCGGGCCGTACACGCTGCACCAGGTGCTGCTGAACATGCCGGGACCGATCTCGGGCGGGGGAGTGCCGCACCAGGGCGGGCTCGTGCAGACGCAGCACGGCCAGTGGTACTACCTGGCGTTCGTCGACGCCTACCCCGGTGGCCGGGTGCCGGTGCTCGCACCGGTCAGCTGGACCGCCGACGGCTGGCCGCAGGTCCAGACCGTCAACGGCGGCTGGGGTGCCAGCTACCCGTTCCCGAACCTGACTCCCCGCCCGGTCAACCCGATGACCGGGGTGGACACCTTCCCCGGCCCCGCGCTCGGGCCGCAGTGGGAGTGGAACCACAACCCGGACACGTCGAAGTACTCGGTCAGCAACGGGCTGCGGCTGCAGACGGCCACGGTCACCAACGACCTCTACTCGGCGCGCAACACCCTGACCCACCGCATCCAGGGCCCGACCTCGACCGCCACGGTCACGCTCGACCTGTCCGGGATGCGCGACGGTGACCGCACCGGGCTCGCGATGCTGCGGGACTCCTCAGCGTGGATCGGCGTCAAACGCGAAGGCGGCCGCAACCGGCTCGTGGTGGTGAACAACCTGACGATGGACAGCAACTGGAACACCACCAACACCGGCACCGAGGCCGCGAGCACCGACTTCGGCGGCAGCCGGATCTGGTTGCGCGCCAACGCCGACATCCGCCCGGGTGCCGGCCGGCAGGCCCGTTTCTCCTACAGCACCGACGGGGTGAGCTTCAGCTCGCTGGGCCCCGCGTTCACCCTGAACAACAACTGGACGTTCTTCATGGGCTACCGGTTCGCCGTCTTCAACCACGCCACCCAGGCCCTCGGCGGCGCGGTCACCCTCCAGCGGTTCGAGCTGGCCACTCCCTAGGCCCACCACGTCACCGGGAGACGACGATGATGAGAAGGACACTCGCCTGGCTCGGGGTGATCGTGTGCCTGGTGGCGCTGTCACCGGCCACCGCCAGCGCGGACAACCCCATCGTTCAGCACATCTACACCGCCGACCCCGCCCCGTTGGTGCACAACGGCCGCGTCTACCTCTACACCGGACACGACGAGGACGGCTCCACCTACTTCACCATGCGGGAGTGGCGGGTGTGGTCGTCGGCGGACATGGTGAACTGGACCGATCACGGCTCCCCACTGAGCGTGGCCAGTTTCAGCTGGGCCAGATCCGACGCCTGGGCGGGCCAGGTGGTGCACCGCAACGGCAAGTTCTACTGGTACGTGCCGGTGACCAACCGCGCGACCGGCCGGATGGCGATCGGCGTTGCGGTGTCGGACAGCCCCACCGGGCCGTTCCGCGACGCCATCGGGCGGCCACTGGTGGAGAACGGTGAGATCGACCCGACGGTGCTGGTCGACGACACCGGGCAGGCCTACCTGTACTGGGGCAACCCGAACCTGTGGTACGTCCGGCTGAACTCCGACATGATCTCGTTCTCGGGCAGCCCCACCCAGATCCCGCTGACGACGGCGGGCTTCGGCACCCGCACCGGCAACGCCAACCGGCCGACGCTGTTCGAGGAAGCGCCCTGGGTCTACAAGCGCAACGGTGTTTACTACAACGTGTTCGCGGCCGAGTGCTGCTCGGAGTTCATCGCCTACTCGACGGCGCCGGGACCGACCGGGCCGTGGACCTACCGAGGGACGATCATGCCCCGCCAGGGCGCCAGCTTCACCAACCACGCCGGCATCGTCGACTTCAAGGGCGGCAGCTACTTCTTCTACCACAACGGCGCACTGCCGGGCGGTAGCGGTTACACGCGCTCGGTGGCGGTGGAGAAGTTCACCTACAACGCCGACGGCAGCATCCCCACGCTCACAATGACCTCGGCCGGCGCGCCCGCCGCGGACACGCTCAACCCGTACGTCCGCCAGGAAGCCGAGACGATCGCGTGGGGCTCCGGTGTCGAGACCGAACCCGCCAGTGAGGGTGGGATGAACGTCGGCTGGATCGAGAACGGCGACTGGATCAAGGTCAAGGGGGTCGCCTTCGGTGCCGGGGCGCGCTCCTTCACCGCCCGGGTGGCCTCGGGGGGCAGCGGCGGCACCCTCGAACTCCGCGTGGGCGGCTCGACCGGCGCGGTCGTGGGGCGGTGCGCGGTCCCCGGCACGGGCGGCTGGCAGAGCTGGACGAGCGTGTCCTGCGCGGTGAGCGGCGCGACCGGCACGCAGGACCTGTACTTCCGGTTCACCGGCGGCAGCGGCTACCTGTTCAACGTGGACTGGTGGCAGTTCACCGCCTGACCGCACAACGGCTCTGGACCCACGAGCCCGGCCGCGCCGCCGCCACGAACTTCCACTGTGGACAGAACTGGCGGGCTGGCCGGGCGGGACGGAAGGAAACGCCGATGTTGAGACACAGACTGGGAACGGCCGTGGCCGCCGTGCTCCTCGTGGTGGGAGTGGGCGGCACGGCAGCGGCGGAGCGGAACGGGGAGGATGTGGCGCCCTCGGCGGACAGCACCCTCGCCGTCAGCGCCGGGTGTGGCAAGGCGCCGACGCTGACCAGCGGCACCCGGTCGATCCAGACCAGCGGCAAGAACCGCAACTACATCCTGAGGATTCCCGACGGCTACGACCGCAACCGCGGCTACCGGTTGGTCTTCGGGTTCCACTGGCTGGGCGGCACCTCCACCGATGTCGACACCGGCCGGACCGTGCAGACGGGCGCCTGGGCCTACTACGGGTTGCAGCGACTCGCGAACAACAGCGCGATCTTCGTCGCGCCGCAGGGGTTCAACAACGGCTGGGCGAACACCGGCGGCGAGGACGTGGTCTTCGTCGACGACATCATCAGGCAGGTCGAGGCGGATCTCTGCGTCGACACGACACAGCGCTTCGCCGTTGGTTTCAGCTACGGCGGCGCCATGAGCTACTCGTTGGCGTGTTCCCGGCCGACCGTCTTCCGCGCGGTCGCGGTCCAGTCGGGCGGGGTGCTCAGCGGGTGTGGCGGCGGCAGCCAGCCGGTGGCCTACCTCGGGGTGCACGGAATCCGGGACGGGGTGCTCAACATCTCCGGTGGACGGTCGATGCGCGACAGGTTCGTCAGGAACAACGGCTGCACCGCGCAGAACCCGCCGGAGCCGGCGCAGGGCAGCCTGACCCACCGCGTCACCAGCTACGCCGGGTGCCGGTCCGGGTTCCCGGTGGTGTGGGCCGCGTTCGACGAGGGGCACATCGCGGCCCCGCAGGACGGCGCCACCGGTGACAGCGGCTCCCGGACCTGGGTGCCGGCCCTGGTGTGGCAGTTCTTCACGCAGTTCGGGTCCGGCGCAGCGCCGGCCGACGGTCAGGTGCCGGCGACCGCGCGGGTCGGGTGAGCGGCACGACCGGAGTCGGTGCCCGGCACTCCCGCCCCGGGGCAGCCGCGCCCGTGACACCGTCACCTCCGGCGTGGCCACCACGGGGCGGGTCAGCGGAAAGCACAGCGAGAACGAGTGGAGGACGCAGATGCCGGATCTGACGCGACGGCAGGTGATCAAGCTCGGCGCCGCGGGTGCTGGTGCCGTGCTGGTGCCCGCACCGTGGACGGCGCACGCCCGTTCCGGGTCGACCGCGCCCCCGGAGGTGCGCGCGGCCGACGATCTGGCGTTGTGGTACGACGAGCCGGCCGGCTCGGACTGGCTCCGTGCCCTGCCGGTCGGCAACGGGCGGCTGGGTGCCATGGTGTTCGGCAACACCGACACGGAACGGTTGCAGCTCAACGAGGACACGCTCTGGGCAGGTGGCCCGCACGACTACAGCAACCCGCGGGGCGCGGCCGCCCTCGCGCAGATCCGGCAGCTGGTGTTCCAGAACCAGTGGACGCAGGCACAGGACCTGATCAACCAGACGATGCTCGGCAACCCGAGCGGCCAGCTCGCCTACCAACCGGTCGGCGACCTCCGGCTCACCCTGCCCAACACCGGCGGGGTGGCCAACTACCAGCGGTGGCTCGACCTCACCACCGCCACGGCGGTGGTGACCTACACCGCGGGCGGTGTGCGGTACCGGCGCGAGGTGATCGCCAGCGCACCGGACCAGCTGATCGCCGTGCGCCTGACCGCGGACCGGCCCGGCTCGATCTCGTTCTCGGCCGCGTTCACCACCCCGCAGCGGGCAACGGCGTCCAGTCCCAACAGCACGGCGATCGCCCTGGCCGGCACTTCCGGCGACCAGCGCGGTATCGCCGGTTCGGTCCGGTTCCTCGCGCTGGCCAAGGCCGTTGCCGAGGGCGGGAGCACCACCAGTTCCAACGGCACGCTGCGGGTGTCCAACGCCACCAGCGTGACACTGCTGATCTCGATCGGCACCAGTTACGTGAACTACCAGAACGTGAGCGGCGACCACCAGGGCATCGCCTGGCGCCACCTCAACGCCGCCCAGGGGTACGACGTCCTCCGCGACCGGCACGTGGCCGACTACCGGGAGCTGTTCGGGCGCACCACCCTCGACCTGGGCCGCACCGCCGCGGCCGACCAGCCGACCGATGTCCGGATCGCGCAGCACAACAGCGCCGACGACCCGCAGTTCTCCGCCCTGCTCTTCCAGTACGGCCGGTACCTGCTGATCTCCTCCTCGCGGCCGGGCACCCAGCCGGCCAACCTGCAGGGCATCTGGAACGACCAGATGAGTCCGCCGTGGGACGCCAAGTACACGCTCAACGCCAACCTGCCGATGAACTACTGGCCCGCGCACTCGACGAACCTCGCCGAGTGCTGCGCGCCGGTGTTCGCCATGATCCGCGATCTCACGGTCACCGGCGCTCGCACGGCCCAGGCGCAGTACGGCGCCCGCGGCTGGGTCACCCACCACAACACCGATGCCTGGCGGGGAACCTCGGTGGTGGACGGGGCGCTGTGGGGCATGTGGCAGACCGGCGGCGCGTGGCTGGCCACCACGATCTGGGAGCACTACCGGTTCACCGGGGACGTCGAGTTCCTGCGGGACCACTACCCCTCGATGCGGGGCGCGGCCCAGTTCTTCCTCGACACCCTGGTGCCGGAACCGACCCTGGGGTGGTTGGTCACCAACCCGTCGAACTCGCCGGAGCTGCCCCACCACGCGAACGCGAGCGTCTGCGCGGGACCCACGATGGACATGCAGATCCTGCGCGACCTGTTCGACGGCTGTGCCCGCGCCAGCGAGGTGCTCGGCGTGGACGCCGGCTTCCGCGACCAGGTCCAGGCCGCCAGACAGCGGCTGGCTCCGATGCGCGTCGGTTCGCGCGGCAACATCCAGGAGTGGCTCCACGACTGGGTGGAGACCGAGCAGAACCACCGGCACATCTCCCACCTGTACGGCCTGCACCCCAGCAACCAGATCACCAGACGCGGCACCCCCGAGCTGTTCGCGGCCGCCCGCCGGACCCTGGAACTGCGCGGCGACGCCGGCACCGGCTGGTCGCTGGCCTGGAAGATCAACTACTGGGCGCGCATGGAGGACGGCGGCCGGGCCCACAAGCTGATCCGCGACCTCGTGACACCCGACCGGCTCGCGCCCAACATGTTCGACCTGCACCCGCCGTTCCAGATCGACGGCAACTTCGGTGCCACCTCCGGCATCGCCGAGATGCTGCTGCACAGCCACAACGGCGAGCTGCACGTGCTGCCGGCGCTGCCGTCGGCCTGGCCGACCGGGCGGGTCTCGGGGCTGCGCGGGCGCGGTGGGCACACGGTCGGCGCCGCGTGGCGCGCCGGCCGCGCCGTCGAGCTGTCCATCACCCCGGACCGCGCCGGTGCGGTCCGGGTGCGCAGCCGGATGTTCACCGGCGGCTACCAGCTGCTCGACGAGACGACCGGCACCCGGGTCCAGCCGGCGGCACCCGAGTCCGACCTCATCGAGTTCACCGGCACCGGCGGTCACACCTATCGCGCGACCGCCGCTGCGGCGGGGTCGGTGTGAGGCCGGCTCGGGGCGCGGCACGGCGGGTGCGCGCCTGGCGGCTCAGCGAGCCGCGAGGGCCGCCGCGTCGTCCGGGGTGGGCGCGGGTGCCGGGTGGCGCTTGAGGATGAGCGTGACGAGAAGACCGACGACCATGCCCGCCGCGGTGAGCAGCACCACCGTGAACCCGCCGTCGGCCGTGGCGGCCTTGAGCGCCTGGCCGGTCCTGTCCTCGGTGCCGATGGCGGCGACGACGGTGAACAGCGCCAGACCGATGGCGTTGCCGATGTTGAGCGCGGTCGAGGCGATGCCGTTGGCCACGCCCTGCTCCTGCGGGGCGGTGCCGGTCGCGGCGGCGATCCACATCGCGGTCCAGACGACGCCCTGGCCCACCCCGGAGACGATCAGGCCGGGCACCAGCAGGCCGTAGCCGGCGTCGGCGTCGAAGCCGAAGGCGAGCGCGACCGTGCCGACCGCGCCGGTGCCGAAGCCGGTGATCAGGGTGGTGCGGGTGCCGATCCTGCTGGCGAGCCGCTCGCCGAGTTGGGTGCCGGTGGCGATCGCGAGTGACGGGATCAGGAAGCCGATGCCGGTCTGCAGGGCGCTGTAGCCGTGCACGCTCTGCATCAGGACGGTGAGGAAGTACGGCAGGACGCCGAAGGTCGCCATGTAGAGGAAGGTGACGAGCATGCCGATGCTGAGGTTGCGGTTGCGGAACAGCCGGAACGGCATCAGCGGGTCGGCGCTGCGCGTCTCGATGGCGGCGAAGAGCGCGAGCAGGAGGGCGGCGAGGATGAACGCCCCGACCACGAGGCCGTCACCCCAGCCCAGTTCGGGGCCTTCGACCAGGGCGAACACCAGCAGGGTGGCGGCGCCGGTGACGCTGAGCGAGCCCGGCAGGTCGAACCTGCGGCGGGTGGTGCGGGCCGGGTCGCGCGGGATGGCGAACAGCGCGCACAGCGCGATCAGGCCACCAACGGGAACGTTGACGTAGAAGACCGCCGGCCAGCCGAAGTTCTCGGTGAGAACACCGCCGAGCAGCGCGCCGATGGTCAGGCCGCTGGCTCCGGCGCCACCCCAGACGGCGAGCGCCCGGTTCCGCCTGGGCCCCTCCTCGAAGAGGGTGTTGATCAGCGAGAGGGTGGACGGCAGCAGCAGGGCACCGCCGACGCCCTGGACGGCGCGGGCCACGATGATGACCTCGGGGCTGCCCGCGAGGCCGCCGGCCAGCGACGCCAGCGCGTACAGGCAGAGGGCGGTGACGAACACCCTGCGCCGGCCCAGCAGGTCGGCCGCGCGCCCGCCGAACAGCAGGAAACCGCCGGCGAAGACGACGTAGGCGCTCACCACCAGCTGCTGGGTCTGCCCGGGAAAGCCCAGGTCCTGGCCGATCTCGGGCAGGGCCACGAACACGATGTTCAGGTCGAGGCCGTACAGCAGCTGCGCCAGGGCCAGCAGCGTCAGGGTCCAGCCCAGGTGGCGTGGACCGCCACCCGAGGTCTCTCGATGCAGCGCGGATGCGGTGGGCATGACAGCGTGCCCCTCCTGAGTCTGGTTCTTGGTGTGGTTCCCGGGGTCTGCACGCGACATCCGGCTGGGCCGGAACGCCCCGGGGCAACGAATGTTCGAAGTATTGCGTACAGTTCGATTATTCGTCAACAATCAGACTGTCAGGGTGACATGCTTGCCGGGGCCGCTGGCCGGACCGGCGGCACGAGCGGATCGGGAAGGAGGGCGACAGGCCTGGCGTGGAGATCGAGAACGGGCAAGGTTTGTCTGTCGCAGTACTGTGGAACCATGAACCGCCATCCAGACCGCGACCAGATCCGGATCGAGAGCGTGCTGTCCGCGCTGGGCAGCCCCGTGCGGCTCGCCGTCGTCCGGGTGCTCGACGCGGGTGGGGAGCAGAACTGCACCAGCGTGCTGGGGCTGCTGGGGATCACCGCCAAGTCGACGATGACCCACCACTGGCGCGTGCTGCGCGAGAGCGGCGTCATCTGGCAGCACCCCTCCGGCCGGGAGAACCTGCTGTCGCTGCGGCGTGAGGACCTCGACGCGCGCTACCCGGGGCTGCTGGACACCATCCTGGCGGGTGCCGTCGCCGACGAAGCACTCGCGACGGCCTCGGGCTCCGCGACCGCCGGCGCGCTGGCCAGCTCCAGCGGCTGACCAGCGCGGCTGAGACGGCCACCGCGGTGCACGGCGTCGGCACCGGGCGGGGTGGGCGGTGGCTGCGCGATCAGGCGGCGGCGCGCCCGGTCAGCGGGCGGCGGCGCAGGTTCGGGTTCTCCAGGGCCGGCGGTTGGTAGGCCTGGTCGAGGGTGCCGACGTCGGTGCCGGGCGGGACGATCTCGTCGATGCGGTCGAGGACGTCGTCGGTGAGGGTGACGTCCAGACCGGCGAGCAGGCCGTCGAGGTGGCTCATGGTGCGGACGCCGAGAAGCGCGGTGGTGACGCCGGGGTGGGCGATGGTGAACGCCATCGCGAGGTGGGTCATGGGCAGCCCGGCCTGCTCGGCGAGCAGGACGAGCTGCTCGACGACGTCGAGGCGGCGTTCGTCGGTGAGGTGGTGGAACATGCCGGCGCGGCGCAGGTCGTTGTGCTGGTTCTTGCGCACGCGGCCGGTCAGCAGGCCCTGGCCGAGCGGACCCCAGACCAGGGTGCCCATGCCGAAGCGCTGGGTGGTGGGCAGGATCTCGCGCTCGATCCCGCGGTTGAGGATGGAGTAGGGCGGCTGCTCGGTGCTGAACCGGGCGAGGCCGCGTCGGTCGGCGACCCACTGGGCCTCGACGATGTCGGACGCGGGAGTCTGCGACGCGCCGATCGCGCGGACCTTGCCGCTGCGGATCAGGTCGGTCAGCGCGGCGAGGGTCTCCTCGATGTCGGTGTCGGGGTCGGGACGGTGGAGCTGGTAGAGGTCGATGTGGTCGGTCCGCAGGCGACGCAGTGAGTTCTCCGCTGCGGTGATGATCCAGCGCCGCGACGCACCTCGCTGGTTCGGGTCCTGGCCGGTCGGGCGGCCGAACTTGGTGGCGAGCACGACACTGTCGCGGCGCCCCGTCAGAGCCCTGCCGACGACGTCCTCGGAGTCGCCGTAGGCGTCGGCGGTGTCGATGAAGTTGATGCCGGCGTCGAGTGCCCGGTGGATGATGCGGGCCGAGTCCTCGGGCGTGTTGCCCATGGAGGTGGCGAACATCAGGGTGCCCAGGGCGTAGGGGCTGACCTGGATGCCGGTCCGGCCGAGGCTGCGGTACTGCACTGGTTGTCTCCCGGTGGTGGAGGTGGAGGCCGTGGCCGAGATAAGCGGAAGGCTGTTCCGGAACTATATGGAACGCCTTTCCGGTTGTACAGGTGGAGGTTGCCGCGCCGACGCGCGCCGCGACGTTGACGCGTTGGTCGAGACCGCGAGGACCGTGTTCGCGTCGCGGCGGGCGGCCCGCTCGGTGCGGTCGCCTGGCATCCGGTCAGGCCGGGCGAGCCCCGTCCGGGCGCCTCTACCATGCCGTGACAACGTGCGGCGGCGATCCGGCCGCCACGAAGACGGGGATGGTCATGGACATACTGCTGGTTGCCGGTCTGTGGCTCGACGGCTCCGCGTGGGACGAGGTCGCGTCCTCGCTGCGGTCGCTCGGCCATCGGCCCGTGCCGCTGACCCTGCCCGGTCAGGGCGACGGGCGGACCCGCGCCACGCTCGCCGACCAGGTGGAAGCCGTGCTCGCGGCCGTGGACGCGGCACAGGACAGGCCCGTGGTGGTGGGGCATTCGGCCGCCTGCTCGCTGGCATGGCTGGCGGCCGACGCGCGACCGGAGAAGGTCGCCGCGGTGGTCCTCGTCGGTGGCTTCCCGGCCGGCGACGGCAGGCCGTACGCCGACTTCTTCGAGGTGCGGGACGGCGTCATGCCCTTCCCCGGCTGGGCGCCGTTCGAGGGACCGGACTCGGCCGACCTCGACGAGCAGACCCGGCGCGCCTTCGAAGACGCGGCGATCGCCGTTCCCGAGGGGGTCGCCACCGGCGTGGTGCGGCTGACCGACGAGCGGCGCTTCGAGGTCCCGGTCGTGGTCGTGTGCCCCGAGTTCACCCCGGCCCAGGCCGAGGAGTGGATCAACGCCGGCGAGGTGCCCGAGCTGGCGAAGGTCGAGCGCCTCGACTTCGTGGACCTCGACTCCGGCCACTGGCCCATGTACTCCAAGCCGGCCGACCTCGCCAGGCTTCTCGCCGAGGTGGCCGACACCGCCTGACCCGACGTCACCACCGGTCACCAGCCACCGAGGGGATCGAGCCTGCCGCACCCGGTCCTGGCCAGAGCAGGCCGGCGGCGGTCCGCGGCCGGGAAACCCGGGTGATGGTGCGGTGACGGGCGGGTGACGGCTGACTCGCGGTGCCGGAACGGTGTTCCTGTCACGCTGCTGGCTGGTCGCAGGAGTGGCCGCGCTCCGCTCCGGCCTGACCACCCGCGGCAGCTGACACCGGGTTCTGCGACGAGGAGGGCCAGCTGATGCCGCCGCCCGCACCATCGCTGCTGTCCCGGCCACGTCCAGCGACCACGGCGCCCGCACCCCCGGTGCGGCGGGCCGGCACCCCTGGGCCGGCCGCGGGGATGCAGCACACCGTGGGCAACGCCGCCACCGCTTCGCTGGCGACCACCTCCGGTCCGGGGCCGGGTGCCCAGAACACGCTGGGCAACGCGGCGACGGCAGCGGCGCTGAGCGGCGCCGGCGCGGCGGCGGCCGGCGACCAGAACGCGGTGGGCAACGCGGCCGTGGCCGCCAGCCCGGCCCCGCCGTCCCGCGCGAGCGGCCCGATGGGATGGGTGCTCAACTTCGTTCGCGACCACGCCCGCTCGCTGCCCGGCTACGACCTGCTCGGCGTCATCCTCGGCCGCGATCCCGTCACCCAGCAGCCCATCGAGCGCAGCGCGGTCAACCTGGTCTCCGCCGTGCTGGCCCTGGTGCCCGGCGGCGGGCAACTGTTCCAGAACCTGCTCCAGGCCCAGGTGATCCAGCGCGCCACCGCGTGGTTCGCCAACGAGATCGCCGCGCTCGGCTTCACCTGGGACTACGTCCGCGGCCTGTTCGGCAGGGCGTGGGACGCGCTGAGCGTGTGGGACCTGGCCAGCCCCGGCCGGGCCTGGGAGAAGCTCAAGGCCGTCTTCGGCCCACCGCTGGCCCGGCTGGGCTCGTTCGTGGTCCGCGCGGGCAGGAAGGTGCTGGAGTTCGTCTTCGAGGGCGCCCTGGCGCTGGCCGGTGCCGGCGCCGCGCGGGTCCTCGGCGTCTTCCGCCAGATCGGCGCTGTCTTCGGCCTGATCATCGCCGATCCCGTCGCGTTCCTCGGCAACCTGATCCGCGGCGTGCGAGGCGGCATCACCCAGTTCGCCGGCAACATCGTCGAGCACCTCAAGGCCGGCCTGCGGGCGTGGCTGCTGGGCAACCTGGGTGGCGCCGGCGTGGAGATCCCCGACAAGTTCGACGCCAGGGGCGTGCTGCGGCTGGTCCTGTCCGTGCTCGGCCTGACCTGGCGGGCCGTGCGGCTCCGGATCACCCGGGTGATCCCCGAGCCCGTGGTGCGGCGGCTGGAGTCGTCGCTGGCGCTGGTGCGGACCCTGGCCACCGAGGGACTGCCAGGTCTGTGGCGGCTGGTCGTGCAGCGGGCCGGCGACATCGTCGCCCTGGTGGTGGACCAGATCCGCGGTTTTGTCGTCGAGAAGATCGTCAAGGCCGGAATCGTCTGGTTGGCGGCCCTGTTCAACCCGGCCGCCGCGGTCATCAGGGCGGTCAAGTCGATCTACGACATCACCATGTTCGTCATCGAACGCGCGCAGCAGATCACCGAGTTCGTCACCGCGGTGCTGGCCTCGATCAGCGCCATCGCCCAGGGCGCCACCAGGGCGGCCGCCGACCTGGTGGAGCGGTCGCTGGCCAGGGCCCTGCCCGTGGTGCTGGGCCTGCTGGCGAACCTGGTCGGGCTGACCGGGATCAGCAAGCGGGTGCAGAGCGTCATCAGGACCGTCCAGGCCCCGGTCACCAGGGCCGTCGACTACGTGGTCGGTGTCATCGTCACGGCCGGCAGGAAGCTCTGGGACAAGCTCAGGGGCCGGGACGACAGCAAACCCGCCGAGCGTGGCGCCGGCGGAACCGACCAGGACAAGCTGGACGCCGCGGCACTGGCGGCGCAGCGCGTGCTGGCCAGGTACGCGGGCCGTCCGGTCGGCGTGGACGAGGTCGCCCCACAGCTGGCCACGATCCGCGGGCAGTACGGCCTGCGCCGCCTCACCCTGGTGGAGAACGGCCCGGTGTGGGCCATCGAGGCGGAGATCAACCCGAAGAAGACGGTTTCCACCGACGCGACCGTCAGCGGACCCAAGCGCGGCGACCACGTCTTCGCCCTGGGGCTGGGCAAAACCCTCCAGGACATGCACGCCCAGGCACTGACCACGCTGGGCGGCGTGGACCTGGCCCGGTCTCCGGCGGCCAGGGTGCTGGTGGAGAACCTGGCGTCCGCCACGGCCAGGGCGGGCGCCATCCCCGAACTGGTCGTGCGCAAGACCAGCGGCCACGCCAGCGGCGGGGACGCCCATTCCCGGCTCTACGGCGACGCCTCACGCAACGCGCTGCTGGCGGTCCACACCGTGGCGGTCACCCTCGCGCGGTACTACCACGACCCGACCCAGCGACTGCCGGTCGACCTGCTGGCCCGGCACCTCGCCGCCAGCGCCGCGCAGGCCGGCTTGGCCGTCAACCGCTGGCTGGACACCGCCGTCGACCGGGAGTCCGTGCCGCTCGTCCCCGCCGACAAGGCCGGCGAGTTCCAGCGCGGCCAACAGCTCCTGAGCGCGATCCGCGGTCAGCTGCTCGGCACCCTCACCCGCCTGTCGGGCCGCTGAGCACCGCGGCTCGGTCGCGCAGCAGTGGCAGGAGCTGGTCGCCCTGGCGCTTGACCTCCGGCAGGTACGGGGTGTCGGAGAGGATGAAGTGGGTGATCCCGAGCGCCCGGTACCGGCGCAGTGACCTGGCCACGTCCTCGGCTGAGCCGACGAGCCAGGTGGTGCCGGCGCCAGCACCACCGAACCGGCCGGGCGCGGTGTAGAGGTTGTCGTCCAGCACCTCACCTCGCGCGGCCAGGTCGAGCAACCGCTGTTGGCCGGTGGCGGTGAACTGGTTCGGGTCGCGGGCGATCCGGCCCGCCGCCATCGCCGCGACCTTGGCCTCCGCGTCGGCCCACGCCTGGTCGGTGGTGTCCCGCACCAGGGTGGTGACCCGCAACCCGTACTCCAGCGGCGGGTGTTCGCGGCCCAGTTCCGCGCTGAGCTTCGTCAACCGTTCGATGCGCTCGGCGATCCCGTCGAGCGGTTCGCCCCAGAAGAGCTGGACGTCCGCCTCGGTGGCGGCCACCGCCTCGGCCGCGGGGGAGGCACCGCCGAAGTAGAGCGGCGGATGCCTGCGGTCGCCGCGGACGACCGGCCGGGGTACCACGGTGGAGCCGGTGACGCTGAAGTGCTCGCCGTGGTGGGTGACGTCGTCCTCGGTCCACAGCTTCCGCACGATCCGCAGGAACTCCCTGGTGCGGGCGTAGCGGTGGGCCTGGTCGCCCTCGCTGTCGCCGTAGGCGGCCAGGTTGTCCTTTCCGGACACGACGTTGACCAGTACCCGGCCCTGGCTGAGGTGGTCCAGGGTGGCGGCCGCGGAGGCGAAGTTGGCGGGTCGCCAGTAGCCCGGACGGACCGCGATCAGCGGCTGGAACGTGGTCGTCCGCGCGGCCAGTGCGGTGGCGACGGTGAAGGTGTCCGGCCGTCCCCATCCGGTGCCGATCAGCGCGCCGTCCCAACCGTGCGCCTCGATCGCCCTGGCCTGGTTGGTGAGGGTGAGCAGGCTGTTGTGGTGCTCGACCACGGTGTCGCCGCGGTGGCCGGGCTCGGCCTGGTTCGGGATGTACCAGAGGAATTCGGCGCTCATGACGTGTTACCCCGTTCTGTTCGGCAACCGGTCGCTCGGCAGGCAGCGACACGCGGCACTCCTGCCGCCGCCTCGCCCCGCCCGACAGGCGTCCTCAGTGGACGGTGTGTTGGCGCGAGCGGTGGGCGGTCGGAGGTGTCGGTGCGGCGACCGGTCAGCGTCGACCTGGCGCCGCGGTGCCGGCAGCGACGAGGCCGGTGGCGCACCGGGGCGGTGATGACGTGCTCACCCGCCGAACTATATGGCGCGCACCGGGTTCCGCCAACGCGTCTCACAGGTCAGGAACACCCGGGGTGTGGGCCCGAAATGGGGTGCGCTCTCGCCCGCCCGCGTTCGGCCTCGCCGAGGACGTCCGGCCGACGAGCCGCACCGGCACCGCGCGGCACTGCGCCACCGGCTGCTGGCCCTCACCGTCGACTACGGCCAGCGCCACCGCCGGGAGATCGAGTCGGCCCGCCGGGTCGCCGCGCACGACAACGCCGATCACCACGTGCTCGACCCCACCGGGCTCGGCGCGCTCCTCGCTGAACCGGGAGCCGCACCGGCCGTGCGCACCTCGGCCTGCACCGGGCGCTGTGCGCAGCCGAGGGCGCGGACGGTCTGGCCGGCGCCCTCGACGCTCGGCGCGCTGCCGGGGCGTGGCGGGTACCCGGGAGGAGCAGGACAGTCCTAAGTGGACGACCGCTGCTCTCTTGCCGCGTTCACCGCTGGCTTTCGCGGTGCGACCGCCGGTGGGGGTCGGCGTGGATGTGGGTGCGCATGCCCTGCGGGTCGAACAGGATGAGCAGTTCGACCGCGCGGCCGTCGGCGCTGCCCAGCCAGTGCGGTGCGGACGTGTCGAACTCGGCGGCCTCGCCGGGGGGCAGTGTCAGGTCGCGCTCGCCGAGGACCAGCCGCAGGTGTCCGTTGAGGACGTACAACCATTCGAAGCCGTCGTGGGTCTGCGGCGTCGGTTCCAGGGGTTCCGGCTGGGCGGGGATGAGCATTTTGAACGCGTGCACCCCGCCCGGCCGGCGGGACAGCGGCACGAAGGTCATACCGAACCGGTGGATCGGCGTGAGGTGGATGCGGGGGTCGCCGGTGGGCGGCGCGCCGACGAGGTCGTCCAGCGGAACGTTGTAGGTGCGGGCCAGCGGCAGCAGCAGTTCCAGGGTCGCGCGGCGCTGTCCGCTCTCCAGCCGGGACAGGGTGCTCTCCGACACGCCGGTCGTCGTCGCGACGTCCGCGAGCGTGCGGCCGCGGTGGCGGCGCAGCGCGCGGAGCCGCGGGCCCACGGCGTTGATCAGCTCGTCCGTGTCCCGGTCCACCGGGTCATCTTGCCAGAACCGCAAGTTCTGGTGCCAGGGCGGTGCGCGGCTGGCAAGACTGGGCTCGCACCGACGGAAGGAGCAGGGATGAGCACCACTGAGCCGCGAACGTTCTGGGACGACCTGTACGCGGCGCGACCGGCGGCCCAGGACCGGCGGCGGCCGAACGCCCGACTCACCGAGATCGTCACCGGCCTGCCACCCGGCGAGGCCCTGGACCTCGGGTGCGGTGACGGCGGCGACGCGCTGTGGCTGGCCGAGCGGGGGTGGCGCGTCACCGCGGTCGACATCTCGGCCGTGGCGGTCGACCGGCTCGCCGCGCTGGCCCGCTTCCACGGTCTGGGCGACCGCGTCACCGCCGTGCGGCACGACCTGGGCGGGACATTCCCGGGCGGCGAGTTCGACCTGGTCTGCGCCCACTACCTGCACACACCGTTCGAGCTGGACCGGGCAGCCGTCCTGCGCTCGGCCGCGCACGCGTTGCGGCCGGGCGGGCGCCTGCTGGTCGTCGACCACGGCTCGACCGCGCCGTGGTCGTGGCACCAGGACCCCGACGTCCGCTACCCCGGTCCCCGCGAGGTCGCCGCGGACATCGCCCTGGACGCGGCGACGTGGCTGGTCGACCGGGCCGACACTCCCCGCCGGACCGCGACCGGACCAGGCGGACAGACCGCCGAGGTCATCGACCACGTCCTGGTCATCCGCCGCACCACCTGACCCCGCATCCGCGCCGCCCCGAGAGGAAGGAAGCCGCCGTGTCCACCAGCACGCGCCACAACCACCGCCGTGACACCCCACCGCCCCGGACCGGGAGCGGTGAGACGCAGGTCCTGCGTGGATTTCTCGACTACCTCCGCGCCTCGGTCGCCGCCAAGGTCGACGGCGCGCCCGAACCGGGGGTGCGGACGGCAGCGGTGCCGTCAGGTACCAACCTGCTCGGCTTGCTCAACCACCTGACCTGGGTCGAGCAGTCGATCTTCCTCGGCGTCGACGTCACCGACTGGCCGGCCACGTTCCGGGCCGCACCATCGGACCGCGTCGCCGAGGTGGTCGCCCGCTACCGGGAGACCGTCGAACGGGCCAACGACGTGCTCGACGGCTGCGCCGATCTCGCCGCGCCGGTCCCTCGGCCTCGGCCGGGACGCCCCGCGCCCAGCGTCCGCTGGGCACTCACCCACATGATCGAGGAGACCGCTCGCCACGCCGGCCACGCCGACATCCTGCGCGAGCTGGTCGACGGCACGACCGGGCGCTGATCCGCGGCGGTGGTGCTGCTGCCACAGCGGATTCCGCCGCGGCACCACCGTTGACGCATGTGCTCGTCGTCCGCCGCGGCGACGGGCTGGCTCCACTGGTGTGCGCCGCTCCGGTGCTCCGGTGCGCGGTTCCGCCGTGCGGTCGGATCACCGGGCGTTGGCGGCGGAGAAGGCCCGCACGGTCAGCGGCACGGTGATCGCGGCGATCACGACGAGCAGCACCGCCGCGACGACCAGCGGATGGGTGCTGGCGAAACCGCTGCCGGCCGGGGCGCCCGGTCCACCCCACAGGCTGCGGCAGGCGGTCACCACCGCGCTGATCGGGCTCCACTCGGCGACCACGCGCAGCCAGGTCGGCAATCCGGCCAGCGGCACGAACGCGTTGGACAGGAACGATCCGCCGACCAACACCAGGCCGGACAACGCGCCCAGTGCCTCCGGGCTGCGCACGGTCAGTCCGAGCAGCACACCGACCCACAGCAGCACGTAGGCGAGCGCCAGCAGCACGCCGTAGCCGCCGGCCAGTTCCAGTGGACCGCCGTGCGGGCGCCAGCCCAACAGGAAACCGACGAGCGAGGCGATCGCGATGCCGACGGCCGCCAGCACCAGATCCGACAGCGTGTGCGCGACCAGGATCGCGGTGCGCGCGGTGGGCAGCGACCGGAACCGGTCGATCAGGCCGTTGCGTAGGTTCGCCGCGGTGCCGAGGGCGATTCCGCCCACGCAGGCCAACGTCACCTGGGCACCGACCCCGGCCATCATGTAGTCCAGGTAGTTACCGCCCTGGACGGTGATCGACGTGTTCAGCATGTAGCCGAGCACGAGCACCATCGTGACCGGGGTGAGCGTCACCCCCAGAATCCTGGTCGGGGTGCGTGCAAGGTGTCGGAAGTGCCGGTCCATCAACGCGCCGATGTCGCCAAGTACGCCAGTCATTGCCGGCCGACCTCCGAAGTCCCACCGTCGCACGAGAAGTCCGACAGTTCCACCCGCATCCACTATTTGCCACGGTAAGCAGACCACCTCGGGTGCTTGCGCTCCGCCAGTGGGACTGGCCTCATGCCAGTGGACCGCCCCATAGCTTCCTCCGCCGTAGCCACAGTTGTGAGCACTTGAGACTGTCGAGGAGCGAGCGCGATGACTGAACACCAGGGACAGGCTCTGCCGCTGTCGGCCGCGCAGACCGAGGTCTGGTACGCGCAACAGCTCGACCCGACCAATCCGGTCTGGAACATCGCTGAGTACTACGTGATCGAGGGACCGCTGGACCCGGTGGTGTTCGAGGCCGCGGTGCGGGCGACCGTCGAAGAGGCCGAATGCCTTCGGGTGCGGTTCGAGCACGACGGAGCAGAAGTCCGCCAGATCGTGGAACCGTGCCCGGACTGGGAGTTCCCGGTGCTCGACGTGCCGAGCGAAGCCGACGCGCTGGAGTGGATGCGGCGCGATGTCGGCACCGCGTTCGAGGTGGGCCGGGACCGGCTGTTCGCGCTGGCCCTGCTGCGGGTCACCGACGAGCGGCACATCTTCTACCAGCGCGCGCACCACCTGCTGTGGGACGGCTTCAGCGAGGCGCTGTTCGCCCGCAGGGTGGCCGAGGTGTACAGCGCGATGGTCTCCGGACAGTCCTGTGTGGACACCGCATTCCCGCCGCTGTCCACACTGCTGGACGAGGAGCGCGAGTACCTGGCGTCCAAGCAGTTCGACAAGGACCGCGACTACTGGGCGGCGCGATTCACCGAGCCGGTCGAACTGACCAGCATGTCCGGGCGCCCGGTGACCCCGGTGCGCGAGTTCCTCCGCCGCACCGCGTGGGTCGATCCGGAGGTCGCGGAGCGCATGCGCGCGGTCGCCTGGGAGGCGCGCACCGCGTGGCCCGCCTTCATGATCGCGGTCACCGCGGGGTTCGTGCAGCGCACCACCGGCACCCGCGACGTGGTGTTGTCGCTGCCGGTGACCGCGCGCACCACGCCCGCCACCAAGACCGTGCCCGGGATGCGCGCCAACGTGCTGCCGGTGGCGTTGACCATCCGGCCCGACATGACCCGAGCCGATCTGCTCGCGCACACCTCGCGCGAGGTCGGCCAGACGCTGCGCCGCCAGCGGTTCCGGGGCCAGCGCGTGCGATCGCTGATGGGCCTCGCCCGGGACGACCGCCGGCCGTTCGGACCGGAACTCAACGTCATCTCCTTTGTGGAGCGACTCCGGTTCGGCGACTGCACCGCCACCACGCACAACCTGTCGACCGCGCCGAGCGACGACCTGACGCTGACCGTGTACGACACCGAGGACGGCGGTCTCGGCGTGCACGTCGACGCGAACGCCGACCTGTACGACGCCGAGGTGCTGGAGGCGCACCTCGGCCGGTACATGACGTTCCTGCGCAACTTCGCCTCGGTGCCCGCCGACACGCCGATGACCGGCATCGAGGTCCTGGGGGCCGAGGAACGCCGACGGTTGGTGACCGAGTGGAACGACACGGCCAGCGAGGACGCGTCCTGGGACGACCTGGTGGCGCGGGTTCGATCGCTGGCGGCCGAGCGGCCGGATGCCGTTGCGGTGTCGGATGATTCCGGTGCGGTGAGCTACGCGGACCTGGTGGCGCGGGCGAGTGCGCTGTCGCGTCGCTTGCTGGACTCGGCGACGGGTTCTGGTGTGGTGGGTGTGGTGTGCGATCCGGGGATCGGGTTCGCCGTCGCGGTGCTGGGCGTGCTGGGTGCCGGCCTGGCGTGGGTTCCGTTGGACCCCAACGCTCCGGAGTCGCGGTCGGCCGGGGTGCTCGCGGACGCCGGTGTCCGGGTGCTGGTGGTCGATCCGCGGTATCAGGAGTTGGCTGAGCGGGTTGGTGGGTCGGCTCGGGTGGTGGTGCTGGACGACGCGGTGGACGCGGAGTTGGTGCCGTTGCGGGGGTCTGGTGACGATCTGGCGTATGTGATCTT
>NZ_JAMTCK010000001.1:55995-60488 GCF_024171785.1 Goodfellowiella coeruleoviolacea | reverse complement strand
TGGCACCGGGAGTTGCTGGGGTCGGAGGACGACCCGGACAGCCTGGTGTCCCGGCAGCTGGCCTTCTGGCGGTCCACTCTGGCCGATCTGCCCGAGCAGCTGCGCCTGCCCACCGACCGGCCCCGACCGGAGATCACCACGCACCGCGGCCACACCGTGCGGCACCTGCTCGACGCCGAACTGCACCGGCAGCTGGCCGAACTCGCCAAGCAGCACGGGGCCAGCGTGTTCATGCTCGTGCAGGCCGGCTTCTCGGCGCTGTTCCACCGGCTGGGCGCGGGCACCGACATCCCGTTGGGCACCCCGGTCGCCGGGCGCACCGACGACGCGCTGGACGAGCTGGTCGGCATGTTCATCAACACGCTGCTGCTGCGCACCGACGTGTCCGGCAACCCCGACTTCGCCGAGCTGGTGTCCCGGGTGCGGGAAACCAACCTGGCGGCCTACGCCAACCAGGACGTGCCGTTCGAACGCCTGGTGGAGATCCTCAGCCCGGTCCGCTCGCTGTCCAGGCAGCCGCTGTTCCAGGTGGTGCTCGCCTTCCAGAACCAGCAGACGGCCGAGGTGGAGCTGCCCGGCCTGCACACCGAGTTCCGGCTGGCACCCACCGAGACCGCCAAGTTCGACCTGTCCTTCGAGTTCACCGAGCGGCCGGACGGCGGCATCGGTATCGCGGCCGAGTACAGCACCGACCTGTTCGACCAGGCCACCGTGGACCAGCTGTGCCAGCGGCTGATCGCGCTGCTGGCCGCGGCGGTCGCCGCACCGCGAACCCGGATCAGCGACCTGAACATCCTGCTGCCGGACGAGCGGGCCGAACTGCTGCGCCTCGGTGACGGCGGCAGCCGGCCGCTGGCCGGGCGGGAGCCCCTCGCGCTGTTCGAGGCACAGGCCCGCCGGACCCCGGACGAGATCGCGGTGCTGGCCGGCACCGAGACCGCGACCTACGCCGACCTCAACGCGCGAGCCAACCGACTGGCCCGCCAGCTGATCGCGCTCGGCGCCGGGCCGGAGCGGTTCGTCGCACTGGCCCTGCCCCGGTCGGTGGACCTGCTGGTCGCGCTGGTCGCGGTGCTCAAGACCGGCGCCGGCTACCTGCCCGTCGACCTCGCCCACCCGGCCGAGCGGATCAGCTACGTGCTGGCCGACGCCGAGCCCTCGGTGGTGGTCACCACCGCCGCGCAGGTGGACCGGCTGCCGGCCAGCCAGGCGACGGCCGTGGTGCTGGACGAGCTGGCGACCGCCACGGCCATCGCCGGTCGCGGCGCCGACGACCTCACCGACGCCGACCGGCTCGCCCCGGTCCGGCCGGCGCACCCGGCGTACCTGATCTACACCTCCGGTTCCACCGGCAGGCCCAAGGGCGTCGTGGTGACCCGGCACAACCTGACCGACTTCCTGGACTGGGCGGTCACCGACTACGGTGCCGCGAACCTGCGGTCGGTGCTGGCGTCGACGTCGCTGAGCTTCGACGTGTCCGTGTTCGAGCTGTTCCCGCCGCTGCTGGTCGGCGGCCGGGTGGAGATCGTGGCCGACCTGCTCGCGCTGGCCGACCGGCCGTGGTCGGGCACCACCATCAGCGGGGTGCCCTCGGTGTTCGCCGCGCTGCTGGCCGGCAGCGACCTCGCGGTGTCCTCGGCCAACGTGGTGTTCGCCGGTGAGGCGCTGTCCACCCAGGTGGTGCGCGGCGTGCGCGGGGTGCTGCCGGAGGCCAGGATCGCCAACATCTACGGCCCGACCGAAACCACCGTGTACACCATCGGGGCGTACTCCGACGATCCGGCGGGCGAGGCCCCGCCGATCGGCCGGCCGCTGTCCAACACCCGGGCGTACGTGCTGGACGAGCGCCTGCACCCGGTGCCGGTCGGCGTGCCCGGCGAGCTGTACCTGGCCGGCGAGGGCGTCACGCGGGGCTACCTGAACCGGTCGGAACTGACCGCGACCCGGTTCGTGGCCGATCCGTTCGGCCCGGCCGGCGACCGCATGTACCGCACCGGTGACGTGGTGCGCTGGCTGGCCGACGGCAACATCCACTACCTCGGCCGGGCCGACGACCAGGTCAAGATCCGCGGTTTCCGGATCGAACTCGGCGAGGTGGAGGCAGCGCTCAACCGGCTGCCGCGGGTGGCCGGCGCGGCGGTGGCCGCGCTGGCGGGCACCGGTGGCGACACCGGTCAGCCGACCGAGCTGCGGCTGGTCGGGTACGTGGTGGCCGAGGACGGCGCCGAGCTGGACGGCGCCGCGTTGCGCCGCCGGCTGGGCGCGGTGCTGCCCGAGTACATGGTGCCCAGCGACGTGCTGGTGCTGCCCGAGTTCCCGCGCAACGCCAACGGCAAGCTGGACCGCCGGGCGCTGCCCGTGCCAGCACCGGTCGTCCCGGCGGCGAGTGCGGGGCGGATGCCGCGGACCCCCGAGGAAGTCCTGCTGTGCGGGCTGTTCGCCGAGGTGCTCGGCGGCCAACAGGTCGGCGTCGACGACGACTTCTTCATGCTCGGCGGGCACAGCCTGGCCGCGACCCGGCTGGTGAACCGGATTCGCGCCGCGTTCGGCGTGGACCTGCCGTTGCGCGCGGTGTTCGAGGCGCCCACCGTCGCCGGGATCGCGACCCGGCTCGCCGCGCTGGACACCCGGCGGCTGCCGCTGGTCGCCGGCCCACGGCCGGAACGGCTGCCCCTGTCCTCCGGCCAGCAGCGGCTGTGGTTCCTCAACCGGCTGGAGGGCGCCACCGCCACCTACAACGTCCCGGTCGCGCTGCGGCTGCGCGGCGAACTGGACCTGGACGCGCTGCGCGCCGCCGTCGAGGACGTGGCCCGGCGGCACGAGGCGCTGCGCACCGTCTACCCGGACGTGGACGGCCAGCCCTACCAGGAGATCCGCGACGAACTGCCGGAGCTGGTGGTCGCGGCCACCACCGAGGAGGAACTGCCGGCCACCCTGCGGGCCGAGCTGGGCCGGGGTTTCGACCTGGCCCGCGAGCTGCCGATGCGGGCCCGGCTGTACGTGCTCGGCCCCCGGGAACACGTGCTGCTGCTGGTGGCCCACCACATCGCCTGCGACGGCTGGTCGGCCGCGCCGCTGGCCCGTGACCTCGCCGCGGCGTACCGCGCCCGGCGGGCCGGCGACACCACGCCGGACTGGCCGGAGCTGCCCGTGCAGTACGCCGACTACACGCTCTGGCAGCGCGCGCTGCTGGGCGACGAGGCCGACCCGGACAGCCTGGCCGCGCAGCAGCTGCGGTTCTGGACCCAGGCGCTGGCCGACCTGCCCGAGGAACTGGTGCTGCCCACCGACCGGCCGCGCCCCGCCGTGGCCAGCTACCACGGCGACACCGTCCGGTTCGCGCTCAGCGCCGAACTGCACGCGGCACTGGCCCGGGTGGCCAGGGAGAACAACGCGAGCCTGTTCATGGTGTTGCAGTCCGGTCTGTCCGCGCTGTTCAACAAGCTCGGCGCGGGCACTGACATCGCGGTGGGCACGCCGATCGCCGGCCGCACCGACCACGCACTGCACGAACTGGTCGGCTTCTTCCTCAACACGCTGGTGCTGCGCGCCGACCTGTCCGGCGACCCGAGCTTCCGCACCCTGCTGGCCCGGGTGCGGGAGAGCGACCTGGCCGCGTACGCCCACCAGGACCTGCCGTTCGAGCGGCTGGTCGAGGTGCTCAGCCCGGTCCGCTCGCTGTCGAGGCCGCCACTGTTCCAGGTGGTGCTGGCGCTGCAGAACAACGTCACCGCCGAGGTGGACCTGCCCGGCCTGACCACCGAGTCCGAGCTGCTGAACACCCTGGCGGCCGACGTCGACCTGCACTTCGACTTCATCGAGGACACCGCGGCCGACGGCACGCCCAACGGCATCGAGGGCCTGGTGAAGTTCAGCACCGACCTGTTCGACGCGGCCACCGTGCTCCGCTTCGTCGGCTACCTGGACCGGCTGCTCACCAGCATGGTGTCCGATGTGGACGCGCCACTGAGCGGGTTCGACGTCCTCGACGCGGACGAGCGGCGGCGGGTGCTGGTGGACTGGAACGACACCGCGCGGGACAACGCCGGCCACTGGGAGGACGTGGTCTGGCGGGTGCGCTCGTTCGCGCGGGAGATGCCGGACGAGATCGCGGTCCAGGACGACTCCGGTGCGGTGAGCTACGCGGACCTGGTGGCGCGGGCGAGTGCGCTGTCGCGTCGCTTGCTGGACTCCGCGACGGGTTCTGGTGTGGTGGGTGTGGTGTGCGACCCGGGGATCGGGTTCGCCGTCGCGGTGCTGGGCGTGCTGGGCGCCGGCCTGGCGTGGGTGCCGTTGGACCCCAACGCCCCGGTGGCCCGCACCGCCGGCCTGGTCGCCGACGCCGGCGCCGGGGTGCTGGTGGTCGACCCGCGGTACCGCGAGCTGGCCGAGGAAGTCGGTGGGTCGGCTCGGGTGGTGGTGCTGGACGACGCGGTGGACGCGGAGTTGGTGCCGTTGCGGGGGTCTGGTGACGATCTGGCGTATGTGATCTT
>NZ_JAMTCK010000001.1:4980-54145 GCF_024171785.1 Goodfellowiella coeruleoviolacea | reverse complement strand
TGGCACCGGGAGTTGCTGGGGTCGGAGGACGACCCGGACAGCCTGGTGTCCCGGCAGCTGGCCTTCTGGCGGTCCACTCTGGCCGATCTGCCCGAACAGCTTCCCCTGCCCACCGACCGCCCCCGGCCGGCGATCGCCAGTCACCACGGTGACACGATCCGGTTCGAGGTCGCCGGCGAGGTGCGCGACCAGCTGGTCACGCTGGCCCGGCAGACCGGCACCAGCCTGTTCATGGTGCTGCAGGCCGGACTGGCCAGCGTGCTCAACGCACTGGGCGCGGGCACCGACATCCCGTTGGGCACCCCGGTCGCCGGGCGCACCGACGACGCGCTGGACGGGCTGGTCGGCATGTTCGTCAACACGCTGGTGCTGCGCACCTCGGTCGCCGGCAACCCGACCTTCCGGGAGCTGCTCGGCCGGGTGCGGGAGGTCAACCTGGCCGCCTACGCCAACCAGGACGTGCCGTTCGAACGCCTGGTGGAGGTGCTCAACCCGGTTCGGTCCACCGCGGTGTCCCCGCTGTTCCAGGTCATGCTGGTGCTGCAGAACAACGCGCTGGCCCGCTCCGAGCTGCCCGGTCTGACCGCCGAGTCGGAGCCGATCGACGCCACCGCGGTCAAGTTCGACCTGCGGTTCGAGTTCGTCGAGGAAGACGCGCTGCTGCGCGGCGCCATCGACTTCGCCACCGACCTGTACGAGACCGACTCGGTTCGGCTGATCGCCGAGCGGCTGGCGCGGGTGCTGCGGTCGATGGCCGCCGACCCGGACCGGCGACTGTCCGAACTGGACGTTCTCGCGGACGACGAGCGGCACGCGGTCGTCACCGGGTGGAACGACACCGCCCGGCCGGTCGAACCGCTCGCCCTGCCCGAACTGTTCCAGCGGCAGGTCGCGGCCAGCCCGGACGCCACCGCGCTGGTGTTCGGCGACACCGAGTGCGGCTACGCCGAACTCAACCGGCGGGCGAACCGGCTCGCCCACCTGCTGATCACCCGGGGCGCGAAGCCGGGACAGATCATCGGCCTGCGGCTGCCGCGGTCCACGGAGCTGGTCACCGCGCTGCTCGCGGTGACCAAGACGGGCGCCGCCTACCTGCCGATCGACCCGGCCTACCCGGCCGAGCGGGTCCGCTACCTGCTTGAGGACGCCAAGCCGGCGCTCGTGCTGACTCCCGAGCTGATGGCCGATCTGGCGCACGGCGGAGAGCTGGCCACCTACCCGGACAGCGACCCGGGGGTGCCGATCGACCCGCACAGCGCCGCCTACGTGATCTACACGTCCGGTTCCACCGACCGGCCCAAGGGCGTGGTGGTCGAGCACCGGTCGGTCACCGACTACCTGGCCTGGACGACCCGCGCCTACCGCGGCGTCACCGGGACCGCGCTGGTGCACTCACCGGTGGCCTTCGACCTGACCGTCACCGCGCTGATCACCCCGCTGGTCTCCGGCGGCCGGGTGGTGCTGGCCGATCTTGAGGACCCGATCGGCGTGCCGGTCGACTTCATGAAGGCGACCCCGAGCCACCTGCCGCTGCTGACCAACCTGCCGGCCGCCGTCTCGCCGGGCACCGAGCTGCTGCTCGGCGGTGAGGCACTGACCGGCGAGGCGCTGGCCCCGTGGCGCGCACTGCACCCGGACGTCACGGTGTTCAACGTCTACGGCCCGACCGAGGCCACGGTGAACTGCTCGGAGTACCGGATCGACCCGGGCGTCGAGGTGCCGGACGGGCCGGTGCCGATCGGCCGCCCGCAGGCCAACGCGCGGCTGCTGGTGCTGGACGCCCTGCTGCGGCCGGTGCCGGTCGGCGTGCCCGGCGAGCTGTACATCGCCGGCGCCGGCCTGGCTCGCGGCTACCTCAACCGCCCCGACCTGACCGCCGAGCGGTTCGTGGCCGACCCGTTCGGCCCGGCCGGGGACCGCATGTACCGCACCGGTGACCTGGCCAGGTGGCGCGCGGACGGCAACCTGGAGTACCTCGGCCGGGTCGACTTCCAGGTGAAGCTGCGCGGCTTCCGCATCGAGCTGGGCGAGATCGAGTCGGTGCTGGCCGCGCGCGGCGACGTGGCCCAGGCGGTCGCGCTGGTCCGCGAGGACGAGCCGGGCGACCAGCGGCTGGTCGCCTACGTGGTGCCCGCCGGCGATCCGCTCGACCTGGAGGAACTGCGCGAGCACCTGCGGTCGATCCTGCCCGACTACATGGTGCCCAGCGCGCTCGTCGCACTCGACCAGCTGCCGCTGACCACCAACGGCAAGCTGGACCGGGCCGCGCTGCCGGCCCCCGGGGTGGACGCCGGCCCGTCGCGGGAGGCGAGCAATCCGCAGGAGGAGATCCTCAGCGGCCTGTTCGCCGAGGTGCTCGGCCTGGACCGGGTCGGGGTGGACGACAGCTTCTTCGAACTGGGCGGCCACTCGCTGCTGACCGCCCGGCTCATCGGACGGGTGCGCACCGTGCTCGGCGTTCAGCTGTCCATTCGAGACGTCTTCGAGGCGCCCACGGTGTCGGCGCTGGCCCGCCGGCTGTCCACCAAGGGCGGTCAGGGCGCGTGTGAGGTGCTGATTCCGCTGCGGGTCAAGGGAACCAGGGCGCCGCTGTTCTGCGTGCACCCGTCGGGCTGCATCAGCTGGTCCTACATCGCACTGGCCAGCCACCTCGGACCGGACCAGCCGATCTACGGTCTGCAGGCCCGCGGCATCCTGCAGCCCGACGCGATGCCGGGCAGCGTCGAGGAGATGGCCGCCGACTACGCCGCCCAGATCCGGTCGGTGCAGCCTGAGGGGCCGTACCACCTGCTGGGCTGGTCCTTCGGTGGCCTGGTGGCCCACGAGGTGGCCCGACAGCTGCAGGAGGCCGGGGAAACCGTTGCCCTGCTGGCCACTTTGGACAGCCATCCGGTGCAGGAGGCCGGCGAGGTGCCGGACGACCAGGAACTGCTCGGCGCCATCCTGGTGTTCTTCAACCACCAGCCCGACGAGGCGGACACCCCGGCCGGGGTGCTGGAGGTGTTCCGCCGGGACGGCAACCCGCTGGCCAGCCTGGACGAACAGCAGCTGATGAACTGCGTGCGCGCCTGGCGCAACAACGTCGTGCTGCAGGGCGGTTTCCGGCCCGGCCGCTACCGGGGCAAGCTGCTGCACTTCGTGGCGGCCCAGGACCAGCACGCCAACGCCAATCCACGGGCGTGGGAGCCGTTCGTCGACGGGACGGTGGAGTACCACCGGGTCGACTGCGGACACCACGAGATGATGCGGCCCGACTCGGCGCGGGAGATCGCCCGCGTGATCGCGGAGGAAACCAGGAGGGACAACCGATGACCAACCCGTTCGACGACCCCGAAGGCACGTTCCTGGTGCTGGTCAACGAGGAGAACCAGCACAGCCTGTGGCCGGAGTTCGCGCCGGTGCCCGCCGGCTGGCGCGCCGTGCACGGCCCGGACACCCGGGAGGCGGCGCTGCGCTACGTCACCGAGAACTGGACCGACCTGCGGCCGGCGAGCCTGCTGTCCGCGAGCGGCTGACCGCGGCGCAGCGACCCGAGGAACAGAACCGCGCCGCGCCTCGAACCGAGGCGCGGCGCGGTCGTTTCGGTGGCGGGAGATCCGCCGGGCTGTCCGGACCGGAACCGGTCCGGGTCTCAGACCGAAGTGGACTCCGCGTTCGTCGGTGCGTTCGGCCGCCCGGTCAGGTCGCGGAACACGTCGTCCAGGGACGGCCGCCGCAGCGCGAAGTCCACCACCCCGACGGTCGCGGAGTCCAGCGCGCTGGCCGCCGCGGCGACGGCGGCCATGCCGTCGGGCAGCCGAACGCTGATCGTCCGGTAGTCCTCGCTGACCTGTGGCGGGGCGACCGCGACCGACGCCAGCGCGGACACCGCGGCCGGCACGTCGCCGGCGGCGGCGAGCGACACCTCCAGCCACTCGCCACCCACCCGGCACTTCAGCTCGTCCGGGGTTCCCTCGGCGATCACCAGGCCGTGGTCGACGACCGCGATCCGGTCGGCCAACTGGTCGGCCTCCTCCAGGTACTGCGTGGTCAGCAGCACGGTCACACCGTCGGCGACCTGCTGGCGGATCATCTGCCACAGGGTGTCCCGGCTGGTCGGGTCCAGCCCGGTGGTCGGCTCGTCCAGGAACAGCACGGACGGCGACACGACCAGGCTGGCGGCCAGGTCCAGCCGGCGGCGCATGCCACCGGAGTAGGTCTTGACCAGCCGGTCACCGGCTTCGGTCAGGTCGAACTCGGCCAGCAGGTCCTCGGCCCGCCGCCGGGCGCCGGCCCGGCCCAGGCGCAGCAGGTTGCCCAGCAGCACCAGGTTCTCCCGGCCGGTCAGTTGCTCGTCCACGGCCGCGTACTGGCCGGCCAGCCCGATCCGCCGGCGCACCTCGCGCGGCTCGCGCACCACGTCGTGTCCGGCGACCACCGCGCGGCCGCCGCTGGGTGGCATCAGCGTGGCCAGGATGCGCACGGTGGTGGTCTTGCCGGCCCCGTTGGGGCCGAGCACACCCAGCACCGTCCCGGTCGGCACGCGCAGATCAACGCCGCGCAGCGCCATGTGTCCCCGGTAGTTCTTGCGCAGCCCTTCGGCTTCGATGGCGATGTCCACGACTCACCTGTTTCGGTAGGCACAGTTCGTCACGAATAGCAAAGCAACGGGTGGCTGGCGGGAGGCCAGCGGAACTGGCGCCACGCCAGCGCGCCGGGACATAACGTTCTGCTGCCGGGAGGAGAAATGCGTCTCCGCCGCCGTGGTGCTTCTAGTCGCATCGGGAACGTTCGTTGCAGGTGACCGGCAGAAGGGGTGTACTACATGACCTGGAAACCCATGCAGATTCGGCCGGGTGACATCGGCGCGGAAGCCAGCGCCGAGGGCCTGCTGGAATACTTGCGGTCCGCGGTGGATCTGGACGAACAACTCGTGCAGGCGAAGGCACTGGTTTTTCGCGGATTCAACCTGCCCGAGCAGGATCTGACCGGAGTGCTGGATCTGCTGCTGCCCAACCGGCTGGCCTATGTGCACGGCAATACGCCGCGGACGAAGGTCGGCGAAAACGTCTACACATCGACGGAATATCCTCCGGAGTTCACCATCTCGATGCACAACGAGATGTCCTACGCCTACCAGTGGCCGTCCCGGCTGTTCTTCTACTGCGCGGTGGCCCCGACGACCGGCGGCGCCACCCCGGTGGTGGACGGCACCGCGTGGCTGGCCGTTCTCGACGACGACGTGCGCGAGCGGTTCCTGCCGGGCGTGCGCTACACGCAGAACCTGCACGACGGGATCGGCTTCGGCAAGAGCTGGCAGGCGACCTTCGAGACCGACGACCGGGACGAGGTGGAGGAGTTCCTGGCCACCACCGAGGCGGAGTGGCAGTGGCTCCCGCAGGGCGGCCTGCGCGTCACCCAGCACCGCCGTGCGGTGACCGAGCACCCGGTCACCGGTGACCTGGTGTGGTTCAACCAGGCCGACCAGTGGCACGTGGCGGCGCTGGACCCGGAGACGGCCGCGGCGATGCGGGAGATCCTGACCGACGAGGAGATGCCGCAGACGGTCACGTTCGCCGACGGCTCGCCCATCCCGGCCGCCGACGTGATCCAGGTGCGCGACCGAGGCCTGGCCACCGCGGTGGACGTGGACTGGCACGCCGGCGACCTGATGCTCATCGACAACGTCGCCGTCGGGCACGGCCGACGTCCGTTCACCGGCCCGCGCCGCGTGCTCGTGGCGATGTCCTGAACCTCCTCGGACACCACCCGGCGGTGCGGATGGCCGCGCTCGCCACCGGGATTCCGCTCCGCGTACCACCAGGGCTCACGACCAAGGGAGTCGTTCATGTCGAGCCAGACGGCAGTTCCCGCATTCTCGGTGCTCTCCGGCGCCCAGGTGCACGACGTGCTCAGCGGGAACGAGAAGCACATCGTTGACATCATCGACACGGCGTACCGGGTGCACGGTCGGCACGACACCGTGAACCCGCCGTCGTACTTCCTGAACTTCCCCGACCGGCCCACCGCGCGCATCATCGCGCTGCCCGCCTCGCTGGGCGGGGACAACCGGGTCGACGGGCTCAAGTGGATCTCCAGCTTCCCGGAGAACGTGGCCAACGGGCTGCCCAGGGCGTCCGCGGTGCTGATCCTCAACGACCACGACACCGGCTACCCGTTCGCCTGCCTGGAGAGTTCCATCATCAGCGCCACCCGCACGGCGGCGTCGGCGGCGCTGGCCGCGGACTGGCTGACCCGGGACCGCGGCCGGCCGACCCGGGTCGGCTTCTTCGGGGTCGGCCTGATCGCCCGCTACATCCACACCTACCTGGCCGCCACCGGGTGGTCGTTCGACGAGATCGGCGTGCACGACCTGTCCCAGGCGCACGCCGCCGGGTACCGGGACTACCTGCGGGACAGCGGTACCGGCGCCCGCGTCACCGTGTACACCGAGGCCGAGGACCTGATCCGCAACAGCGACCTGGTGGTGTTCGCGACCGTGGCCGGCCGGCCGCACGTCACCGACCCGGCGTGGTTCGCGCACAACCCGGTGGTGCTGCACGTGTCGCTGCGCGACCTGTCCCCGGAGATCATCCTGGCCTCGTCGAACGTGCTCGACGACGTCGAGCACTGCCTCAAGGCCAACACCTCGCCGCACCTGGCCGAGCAGGCCACCGGCAACCGGGACTTCATCGACGGCACGCTCTACCAGGTGATGACCGGCGCGGTCACGCCACGCCCGGACCGGCCGCTGGTGTTCTCCCCGTTCGGGCTGGGCGTGCTCGACCTCGCCGTCGGCAAGTACGTCTACGACGAGGTGGCCCGGCGCGGCGACCTGGCCACCGTGGAGGGCTTCTTCCACGAGCTGACGCGCTACGGCACGCGCTGACTGTCCCAGAACAGGAGTAGGAAATGCCGATTATCTCGGCTCCACACGAGTTCCACGTCGACGACCTGTACGTCGATCTGGGCGAGGTGCTGGGATGTCCGCTCTACCTGAAGTGCGAGGGGTTCAACTTCGCCGGCTCGATCAAGCTCAAGGCGGCCGCCGAGATGATCGCGGCCGCGGAGCGGACAGGCGTGCTCACCCCGAACTCGATCCTGGTCGAGTCCTCCTCGGGCAACCTGGGCATCGCCCTGAGCATGATCGCGGCCAGCAAGGGCTACCGGTTCGTCTGCGTCACCGACGCGCGGTGCAACCTGGCCACCAAGCGCCTGATGGAGTCGCTGGGCAGCCAGGTGCACACCATCACCGAGCCGGACCCGGAGACCGGCTTCCTTGGCGCGCGGCTGGCCCACGTGCGCGCGCTGTGCGACTCCGACGACCGCTACCTCTGGCTCAACCAGTACACCAACCCGAACAACTGGATCGCGCACTACCAGCGGACCGCGTCGGCGATCAGCCGCCGGTTCCCCAACCTGGACGTGCTGTTCGTCGGCGCCGGCACCACCGGCACGCTGATGGGCTGCGCGCGCTACTTCCGGGACATCGGCGGCGGGGTGCGGGTGGTCGCGGTGGACAGCGTCGGATCGGTGACCTTCGGCACCCCGCCCGGCCCGCGGATGATCCCCGGCCTGGGCACCAGCGTGCGCCCGGACATGCTGGTCGAGTCCTACGTCGACGACGTGGTGCACGTGGCCGAGCCGGACACGGTGCGGCTGTGCCACCAGCTGGCCGGCAGGGGTTTCCTGTTCGGCGGCTCGACCGGGACGGTGATCACCGGCGCCTACCGGTGGCTGGCCGAGCACGACCCGAACAACGAGCTGACCGCGGTGGCGATCTCGCCCGACCTGGGCGAGCGCTACCTGGACACGGTCTACCACGACAACTGGGTGCGCGACATCTACGGCGAGGACGTGCTCGCCGGGGGCCCGCTGCAGGGTGTCGCGGCCGGAGCCGACCGCTCGGAGTTGTCCGGGACCAGCGCGCACTGAGGATTCGCCAGCGGTGACCCACCAGTGGTGGACCACCGACCCCGCCGGCGATGTGTGTGATTTTTGGCAGTAATTGATCGAGACGCAGTAATTGATTGGGACACAGAGGGAGCAATGCGATGACCGCGATGGTCGAGGAGCGTATTTCCAAGATCAAGGAGATCGTCTGCGAGATCCTGGAGTTGGACGAGAGCGAGGTGACCAACACCAGCCTGTTCGTCGATGACCACGGGGCGGACTCGCTGGGTTCGATCGAAATCCTGGCGTCCCTGGAAAAGGCTTTCGGGGTCACGATCGAGCAGTCGGAACTGCCGCGAATGGTCAACCTCGACGGCGTGTACGAAGTGACAGCCGAAGCCGCCGGCTGGTAGCCGAAACGGACAGGAGTGGGGCGAATCCCATGAACAGGGTTGTGCTGACCGGAATCGGGGTTGTCTCCAGCATCGGCATCGGGGCCGAGGAATTCGCTGCGGGCCTGCGGGCGGGGCGCAGTGGCGCCAGGCCGATTTCCGTGTTCGACACCACGGGTTTCGAGCACGCCAACGGCTGTGAGGTCGTGGGATTCGACCCCTCCCGGTGGCTGCGGGACCTTGACCCGAGCACGATGGGCAAGGCCAGCCAGTTCTCGGTGGCCGCGGCCCGGATGGCGGTGGCCGACGCCGGGCTGGCGGGCCAGCTGACCGACAAGCGCGGTCTGGTCACCGTCGGCACCACCGACGGTGAGTCCTTCGACCTGGACCGGCTGGTGGAAACCGAGGTCGAGGACGGACCGGAGGCGATGGACGGCGCCGGCGCCCGCCGGGTGCCCGCGCCGCTGTTGTCCCTGTCCATCGCCCGCGAGTTGCGGCTGGGCAACGTCAGCGCGTACACCATCGCCACGGCGTGCTCGGCGGGCAACTACGCGATCGGGGACGGCTTCGACGCGGTGCGCTCCGGCGAGGTCGACTTCGCGCTGTGCGGCGGGGCGGACGCCATGTGCCGCAAGACCTTCGCCGGTTTCTACCGGTTGGGCACCATCGCACCGGAGTTCTGCCAGCCCTTCGACGTGGACCGGAAGGGCATCCTCACCGGTGAGGGCGCCGGCATGCTGGTGCTGGAGAGCCTGGACTCGGCGGTGCGCCGGGGCGCGCGGATCTACGCCGAGGTGCTGGGCTACGGCCTGAACTGCGACGCCTACCACCAGGTGGCGCCCAACCAGTCCAGCATCGAGCGGTGCATGCGGCTGGCCCTGGACGACGCCGGGGTCAAGCCGCACGAGGTGGACCTGATCTCGGCGCACGGCACTGGCACCAAGGCCAACGACATCACCGAGACCAGGGCCATCCGCCAGGTCTACGGAGACCGACCGCCGCGCACCATCTCGGTGAAGTCCATGCTGGGCCACACCATGGGCGCGGCGAGCGCGCTGGGCACCATCGCGTGCGCGCTGGCGATCACCCACGGGTTCGTGCCGCCGACCATCAACCACCGGGTCACCGACCCGGAGTGCGAGATCGACTGCGTGCCCAACGAGTCGGTGGCCGCCGACCTGCGGGTGGTGCAGAACAACGGGATGGCCTTCGCCGGCAACAACGCCAGCGTCATCCTCGGCAAGTACACGCCGGGGGAGCCCGCGGTGAACGGACTGGCCCCCGTGGCAGTCAACCCGGCGGCCGCGGACCCGCGGCCCGCTGACAACCGCAGTGAGGTGAAGCGATGAGTTCGCCCGCGTACGCAGCGGTGCGGCCGGTGATCACCGCGTGGTCGGCGGTGTCCCCGTTCGGTGTTGGTCGGAAGTTCTTCGTGGACGGTGTGCTGGCGGGACAGCCGACCGCCGCCCCGCTGGACCGCGAGCAGTGGCCGGGACCGGACGAGCAGGCGTGCCTGGTGCCCGACTTCTCGGTCAAGGAAGTCCTGGGGCGCAAGGGAACCCGGTCGATGGACCGGGTGACCGGGCTGGCCGTGAGCACCATCGGGCAGCTGCTGCACGACGCCGACGGCAACCGGGTGGTGCGGACCGGCGAGGAGTCCGCGCTGGTGCTGGGCACCACGATGGGCAGCGCCCAGTCCACGATGGACTTCGTGCGCGACTCGTTCACCGGTGGGCAGCCCCACCACGTCGACCCGGCGCGGATGCCCAACTCGGTGATGAACTGCGCGGCCGGCCAGTGCGCGATCTGGCACCAGCTGCGCGGCCCGAACACCACGCTGGCCGGTGGCGGCGCGGCCGGCCTGCTCAGCCTTGACTACGCCCGCCGACTGCTGCACCACGGCCGGGCCGGCCAGGCGCTGGTGGGCGCGGCCGAGGAGTACTCCACCGCACGCGCCTGGCTGCACCGGCACTCGGGCGGCACCACGGTGCTGGGCGAGGGCTGCGCCATCCTGCTGGTGGAGCCGGCCGCCGCGGTCGGCGAGGGTCGCCGGCCGCTGGCCGAGGTGCTGGCCGTGCAGTCCCGGTTCTACCTGGACGCCGACCCGCGCCGCGCGCTGGCCGCCTCGGTGCGGGACGTGTTGACCGACGCGGGCGTGCGCCAGGAGGAGGTCTGGGCCGCGGTGGGCTCGGCGGTCGGCGAGCCCGGCGAGCACGAGCACGCCCAGCTGCGCGCGCTGTTCGGCGACGCCGCGGTGAACCGGATGCCCGGCGCCGACCTGCTGGGCGACACCGGAGCCGCCTCGTCGGCGCTGCGCATCGCGACGGTGCTCAGCGTGGCCGAGCGGTCCGCCGAGGCGGCCGGCAAGCTCGTCGTGCTCTCGGCGGTGGACCCCTACGGCACCGCGGCCTGCGCGCTGCTGCGATTGGCGGACTGACATGACCGTGCACCTGGACCGGCCGGCCGAGGTCGGCCCCGGGCAGCCCGGCGCGGTGGACGCGGTGCGGGACGACACCGGTGCGCGGGCGGTGAGCCCGGTCGCCGGGGCGGTCCACCGAACCGGGCCGGCCGAGGTCACGTTCACCGTCAGCGCGGACGAACCGGTGTTCGCCGGCCACTACCCGAACTTCCCGATCTTTCCCGGGATGTGCGTGCTGGAGATCGCGCACCGCGGTGCGCTGCTCACCGCGCCCGAGCCCGGCTTGGCGCTGGCCGCGATGAAGTCGGCCCGGTTCACCGCGCCGGTGTTCGCCGGCGACCGGCTGACCGTCGCGGTGGACTGGAAGCGGGACCGGGAGCGGTGGACGTGCGTGGCCCGGGCCCGCGCCGGTGACCGGGACGTGGCCGTGGTGCGCCTGGACTACCGGGCGGGAGGTGACCGGTGATCGACGTGGCCGACATCCTGCCGCACCGGTATCCGATGCTGTTGGTCGACCGGGTGCTCGACATCGAGCCGGGCCGGCGGGTGACCGCGGTGAAGGCGATCACCCGCAACGAGCCGTGGTACGCCGACGCGGCCGCGGTGTCCTCTTCGGACGGTGCGGCCTACCCGCCGGCGCTGCTGGTCGAGTCCTGGGCCCAGGCCGCCGGCCTGGTCTTCGGGATCGAACAGCCCAATCCGGACGTGCTCGCCGGCCGGGTGATGCTGCTCGGCTCACTGTCCGATGTGGAGTTCCACCGACCGGTGCTGCCCGGCGACGTGCTGGAGCACCGGGTGCGGGTGGCCAGGGCGGTGGGCGAGACCGTGATCTTCGAGGGTGAGTGCGTGGTGGGTGGCGAACTGGTGTTCACCGTGTCGCGCATGGTGGTGGCCTACCGCCCCGCCGGCGTGCTGCGGGAAGCAGGAGGAGAACAGCGGACATGACGACATCCGGAGTGGCACTGGTCAGCGGCGGTTCCCGCGGTATCGGCCGGGCCTGCGTGCTGCGGCTGGCCGAGGACGGGTACGACATCGGCTTCTGCTACCACTCGAACGGCGATGCCGCGCGGGCGCTGGAGAAGGAGGTCGGTGAGCTGGGTGTGCGGGTGCACGCGCAGCAGGTCGACGTCAGCGACGGCGCGCAGGTGCGGGACTGGGTCGCCGCGGTGGAGCGGGAACTCGGACCGGTCGAGGTGGCCGTCACCTCCGCCGGCATCACCAGGGACAACCCGCTGGTGCTGATGACCGACGAGGACTGGCACAGTGTGCTGGACACCAATCTCGACGGCGTCTACCACGTCTGCCGGGCCGTGGCCTTCGCCATGCTCAAGCGCCGCCGGGGCAGCCTGGTGAACATCTCCTCGGTCTCGGGTGTCTACGGCAACCCGACGCAGAGCAACTACTCGGCGTCCAAGGCCGGCATCATCGGCTTCACCAAGGCACTGGCCAAGGAGGTCGGCCGCTACGGCATCCGCGCGAACGTGGTGGCACCGGGATTCATCGAGACCGACATGACCGCGGTGCTGGCCGGGCCGGCCCGCAAGAAGATGCTCGGCTCGGTGCCCCTCGGCCGGTTCGGCACCGCCGCCGAGGTCGCCGACCTGACCGCGTACCTCGCCTCCGACCGGGCCGGCTACGTGACCGGCGCCGTCTTCCAGATCGACGGCGGACTGACCGTCTAGTTGCCCGACCGCAGGGAGAGTCACTTCCATGGCCAAGACCAAGCAGCTGCGCTGGTACTTCTCGCTGCGCAGTCCGTACTCGTGGTTCGCCTACCGGGAGCTGCTCGCACAGCACCCCGACGTGCTCGACGCCGCCGAGTGGCTGCCGGTGTGGGAGCCCGACGAGTGGACCACCCGGCTACTGGCTGACGAGGGTGTGCACAGCCTGCCCTACACCGACATGTCCAAGGCGAAAGCCCTGTACATCCTCCAGGACACCCGGCGGCTGGCCGCCGCCCGGGGGCTGTCGATGACCTGGCCGGTCGACACCGCGCCGGTGTGGGAGGTCGCCCACCTCGGCTACCTGGCCGCGCTGGACGGGAACCGGGGCCGGGAGTTCGTGGCGGCGACCTACCGCGCGCGGTGGGAGCACGGCCGCGACATCTCCGACCCGGCGGTGATCGCCGAGGTGGCCGCGCAGGTCGGGCTGGACGCGGAGCGGGTGGCCGGTGCGCACCGCGACCCGGTGTACCGGGCGCGCGGGGTGGAACAGCTCAAGCTGGTGGACAGGCAGGGCGTGTTCGGTGTGCCGATGTTCCTGCACGGGCGGAACAAGTTCTGGGGCGTGGACCGGCTGCCGGACTTCATCGCCTCGGTGCGCGGCTCCGGGCTGCCCGAGCCGGAGCCGGTCGACGGGCCGGTGGTGCTGGGCGTGGGCGCGGACGCCGGCCACGCCGGCGGCTGTGGCTGAGCGCCGGGGCCGAGGGGAGGTCGCGGACCTGACCGCGTCCGGAGCCTGAGGGCCGCGGCCCGGTCGGGTCCACGCGGTGGGGCCGGTGTCCGGTCAGCCGTGCAGCAGCACGTGGCCCGGGGTGCTGCGGGTGACCAGCGCGACCGCGCCCAGCACCTCGGCGCGCGAGCCCAGCTCACCGGACACCACCCGCACGGCCTGGTTGATCGACGGGGACAGCCTGCGTGCCAGGACCGCGCGAATCCCGGCCAGCAGTGGCTCACCGGCCGGGGCCGTCTTGCCGCCCACCACGACCAACCTGGGGTCGAGCACCGTGCACACCCCGGCCAGGGCCCGGCCCACCGCGCGGCCCGCGTCCTCCACCACCCGCCGCGCGCCCGGATCACCGTCGCGGCACAGCGCCACCACGTCGTCCAGGGTCAGGTCGGCGCCTCGGCTGTGCGACATGGCCGCGACCAGCGGACCCGCGCCGGCCACGGTCTCCAGACAGCCCCGGTTGCCGCACCGGCAGACGAACCCGTCCGGAGTCACCACCACGTGCCCCAGTTCGCCGGCCATGCCCGCGGCGCCCTCGTAGAGGTGGCCGCCCAGCACCAGGCCCGCGCCCACGCCGTCGGAGAGCATCACGTAGATGAAGTCGTCCACCTGCCGGCCGGCCCCGAACGTCCACTCGGCCATCGCGCCGAGGTTGGCGTCGTTGCCCAGGTGCACGGGCAGGCCGAGCCGGGCGTGCAGCTCCTCGGCGATGTTCACGTCATCCCAGCCGGTGAGCACCGAGCGCGGTGCCGAGGCGGGCGCGCAGACCCGGACCGGGGTGGACACGGCCACGCCCGCGCCGAGCACCCGGTCGATGCCCAGCCCGACCTGTGCCACCAGGTCGAGGGCGGTGCGGGCGGCGTAGTCCAGTGCGTCGGACAGGTGGGCGTCCACGTCCCACGCGTGCTGCGCCTCGGCGAGCACCGCGCACGCCAGGTCGGTCACCACCACCCGCACGCTGTCGTGTCCGAGGTGCACCCCCACCACGCCACCGCCGTGCGGGTTGAGCGTCACCAGGGTGGGCGGCCGGCCACCGCCCGGCGAGCCGGACGCGGTCGGCCGCTCCACCTGCTCGGTGAGCAGCTGCTCCGCCAGCAACTCGCTGACCAGGCTGGACACCGTGGTTCGGGACAGGCCGGTGGCCCGGACGATCTCCACGCGGCTGGTGGCGCCCCGCCGCTGCACCGCCTCCAGCACCCGCAGCCGGTTGTGCCGGCGCAGCGCCTCCAACGATCCCGGAGCTGTCACCACGTCCCGAATCGTACTTTTCCGAGGGCTTTTTCCGAGCTTCGGACAAACTGAGTGCCACGCGACGTGGAATTGATCCTTGACACAGCAAAACCCCGGGCTTACGTTTCCGCGCAGTCACGACCCACCTCGGCGACGGCAACGCGGCCCGCTCGTAGTCCGGCCCTGTCGGCCGCTCGCGGACTGGAGAGCCACGATGAGGAAACGGGTATCAACGGTGGCCCTGGCCATCGGCGTCGCGGTGAGCGGGGTGCTGGCCGCGGTGGCCGTACCAGCGGTCAGCGCACCCAAGCCCCGGGAGCCGATCTACCTCAACCGCGCCTACTCGCCCGAGGAGCGCGCGGCGGACCTGGTGTCCCGGCTGACCCTGGCGGAGAAGGCCAGCCAGATGAACAGCAGCCTGGCGGCGGCCATCCCGCGGCTGGGCATCGCCGCCTACTCCTACTGGAACGAGGCAGCGCACGGTGTGGCCAGGGAGGGCACCAAGGACAACGCCAACCCGGACGTGCTGACCAACACCACGTCCTACCCGGTGGACCTGTCCCTGGGTTCCACCTGGAACCCGGACCTGATGTACGCCGAGGCGAGCATGATCTCGGACGAGGCCAGGGAGGTGGTCAAGGACAACCGCCTGGACCTCAACTTCTACTCGCCCACGGTCAACCTCGCCCGCGACCCGCGCTGGGGCCGCAACGACGAGGCGTTCAGCGAGGACCCGCTGCTGACCAGCGAGATCGCCGCGCAGTTCGTCAACGGGCTGGAGGGCAAGGACCAGTCGGGCAACCTGCTGCGCTCGGGCGGCGGCTATCTGAAGGCCATCACCACGCTCAAGCACTTCGCGGCCAACAACAGCGAGTTCAACCGCCTGACCGGATCGTCCGACATGGACGAACGCACCCTGCGTGAGTACTACACCGCCCAGTTCCGCGACATCGTGCGGCGCAGCGATCCCGGCTCGATGATGAGTTCCTACAACCGGGTCAACGGGGTGCCGGCCGCGGCCGACGTGCACCTGATCGACACCCTGGCCAGGCAGACGTTCGGCTTCGACGGATTCTTCACCTCGGACTGCGACGCCATCTACGAGATCCAGGCCGGTCACCACTGGCAGCCACCGGGCGCGGCGAAGCCGCTGGACGAGTTGGGACGCACCGCCTACGCCAACTCCGCCGGTGAGGACCTGGACTGCAACCAGGGCTACCACGACAAGTTCAACTACGCCAACACCATCCCCAACGCCGTGGCGGCGCGCATCCAGACCCAGACCGGCGTCTACACCGAGAACGACGTGGACGTCTCGCTGACCCGCCTGTTCGCCGCGCGCATCGCCACCGGTGAGTTCGACGACGAGGCCGCGGTTCCGTGGGTGGCGCAGGCCAGGGCCAGGATCGCGCCCGGCACGTGGGTCAACGATGACAGCAACAACGCGGTCACCCAGACCCCGGAGCGGCTGGCCATGGCGCGCAGGGTCGCCGGCCAGAGCATCGTGCTGTTGAAGAACGGCACCGTCGGCGGAGCTGACAAGAACGGCACCGTCGGCGGAGCTGACAAGAACGACTCGGCGGGCTCGGCGCAGCCGCTGCTTCCGCTGCGGGTGCCGGCGACCGGCGCCTACCGGGTGGCGGTGATCGGCCACTTCGCCAACCCCGAGTCCATGTACCTGGGCGGGTACTCCAACATCCAGGGCAAGGCGGGCAAGGCCAACGAGGTCAACGGCTACCAGGGCCTGAAGGCGGCGATCCAGAAGATCAACCCGTCGGCGGTGGTCGACTTCCTGCCGGGCACCGACCCGAACTCGCTGGATCGGGTGGACGCTGCCTCGGTCGAGGCCGCGGCGAACTACGACGCGGTGATCGTCTACGCCGGTACCGACGACACGACCGCGGCCGAGGAGAGCGACCGGTCCTCGCTGGCGCTGCCCGGCGCGCAGGCGTCGCTGATCAGCCAGGTGGCCGCGCGCAACCCGCGCACCATCGTCTACGTGGAGACCATCGGACAGGTGGACCTCGCGCCGTTCCAGGACGCGGTGCCCGCGCTGCTGTGGAGTTCCTACAACGGCCAGCGCAAGGGTGAGGCACTGGCGGACGTGCTGCTGGGCGCGGTCAACCCCAGTGGCCGGCTGCCGTTCAGCTGGTACGCCGACGCCAGCCAGCTGCCCGCGCTGGACGACTACGCGATCCGGCCCAGCGCGACCTCGCCGGGCCGCACCTACATGTACTACACCGGGCCGGTCAGCTACCCGTTCGGCTACGGCCTGGGATACAGCGACTTCCGGTACACCAACCTGCGGGTGGATCGGCACCAGGTGGACGCCAACGGGTCGCTGCGCGTCAGCGCGGATGTCACCAACACCGGTTCGGTGGCCGGTGCCGAGGTCGTCCAGCTGTACGTGTCCACTCCGGACGCTCCGGCCGAGCTGCAACGGCCGATCAAGCGGCTGGAGGGGTTCCAGAAGATCTCGCTGGACCCGCACCAGACCAAGCGGGTCGAGTTCACCGTGGACGTTCCCAAGCTGGCGTTCTTCGACGAGTCGGCCAACCGCTACCAGGTCGACACCGGCCGCTACGAGATCCAGCTCGGTTCCTCCAGCGCTGACGCCGACATCCAGCAGCGCGCCTCGGTGCGCGTGACGGGTGCGCTGAACCCGGTGCCCTCGGTGGTCAGCGCCAAGCCGGCGGCCAGCAGTGACGCCGCCCAGCAGGTGGCCCAGCGGGTGCTCTTCCCCGCGGGCACCGTGGTCGATCCCCAGCTCACCGTGGCCATGAGCGATGACACGCTCTACGGCTACATCGGCAGGGGAGCCAGCCGCGCACTGCCCGACGACCTGCGGGTGCGCTACCACAGCAACCGCCCGGACGTGGTGTCGGTGCGGGGTGACGTGATCCGCACCGTCGGCAGCGGGGTGGCCACGGTGACCGCGACGGTCAGCTACCACGGCCGCCAGGCGAGCACCGACTTCGTGGTCTACGTCCGCTAGCACGGGGTCGGCCGGGTTCCGGTCAACCGACCAGAACCCGGCGGCGCGCGACGCCGATCGCCAGGGCCTCCGGCACGAGCAGCCGCAGCCGTGCCGGAGGCCCTGGCGTGTCTGCCGGGCCGAGCGCCTACTGCTCGTCGGTCCGGGGCGGTCTCGGCCCGGTCGCCTGGTACGCGTTCCCGCCGAACCTCGGGTGGGCTCACCAAGCGTTGCCCCGTCGGCTCCGGCTCGCCCTGTTGGTGGCGCACTGGTAGGAACTTCCGCTGCTCGGCTGGCAGGTGTCCACAGGAGACCCAAGACTGGGACCGGGCGCGGGAGGTGATCATGGGACGGACGGTGTTGACCCGACGAGCGCTGGCCAGGGGCGCTGCGGTGGTCACGGCTGCCGCGACCGGGATGTTCGAGGTGCCGTCGGCCGGACAGGCCGCGGCAGGAGATGACGTGCCCGCCGGGGACAACCGGCGCTGCCGGATCGACGTGCACCACCACTGCGTCCCGCCGGCCTGGGTCGCCTGGGCCGAGTCGCGGGGGTTGGTCGACCGGAGCCAGCTGCCGTGGTGGGCGCACTGGGAGGTGGGCCCCACCCTGTCCATGATGGACAGTGCGGGGATCGCCACCGCGGTGATGTCGGTGACCACGCCGGTCACCACGCCCTACACCGACGACGCGCAGCGCAGGGAGAGCCTGCGGGTGGCCTACCAGGCCGTGGTCGACCTGATCGCGGCCCACCCCGGCCGGTTCGCCTTCCTCGCCCAGGCACGGCTGGACGACCTGGGGTTCGCGATCTGGTCGGTCCGGTACGGACTGCGCGCGGGCGCGGTCGGCGCGCAGCTGCCCACCCGCGACGGTCAGGCGCGCTACCTCGGCAACCCGGTCTTCGACCCGCTGCTGGCCGAACTCGACGACTGGTCCACCGTGGCCGTCCTGCACCCGACGGACGTGCCCGGTACCTCAGACGAGCAGCCGGCACTGCCTGGCGTGCCCAACTTCCTGTGCGACTACGCACTGGAGACCACGCGCGCCTCGGTCAACATGACCGTGCACCGCGTGTTGGACCGGTTTCCCCGGCTGTCCTTCGTGCTGCCGCACGGGGGTGGGTTCCTGCCCTACCTCTCCGCCCGCTTCGAGTTGACCGGCGAATCGACCGACCCACCCGTGGACGCCGCCCTGGTGCGCGAGTACACGCGCCGCTTCCACTACGACACCGCCGCGCCGATGTCACCGTCGTCAACACCGACGCTGCTGGCGACGGCCGGTGCGGCGCGGCTGCTCTACGGCTCGGACTGGCCGCCCATGACGCTGGACCAGGTGTTGCGCGCGGCAGCGGCGCTGGACGGTGATCCCGCGCTGACCGGTGCCCACCGCGCGGCGATCAACCGGGACAACGCGCTGGCCCTGTTCCCGGCACTGGCCTGCACCTGACCGGGGCGCCCCCGCCAGCCCCGCCCCGCGCCACGAGGTGAACGGGAACCGGGCGGCACGTGCCGCCCGCGCGGACCGGCACACCCGGCTGGTCACCCCGGACCTGGGTGAGCTGCCCTGAGTTCCTGGAGCAGCCGGGCCGGGTCGGCTTCGGCCACGGTTGTCTTCCCGTCCAGCGCCCAGCCCCTGCCGTATGCCACGGCGAAGGTGTGCTCACCCAGCGCGGCTCGCCCTCGGCGGGGGAGGTCCCGAACCCGCCAGTCGGTGCACTCGCGGCGGCCTGGCTGCGCCTGGTCGCGTGACCGACTGCGCGCTGGTCACCTCGGGGCGTCGGTGAGGTATTGCTCCAGGCCGTACCGCCGCGCGAGGAGCAGGGCCAGTGCGATCACCGGAACGGCGAGCCACGGCCAGGCGACCCTGCGGGCCGGGCGCACCAGCAGTGCCTGTGCCACCAGGGTTGCCAGGGTGACGGCGACACCAGCGCTGGCGGCCAGGTCGGCGGCGTCGATGGCGCCGCGGTCCCAGTCGCCCTGCGGACTGATCCCGTAGGCGGCGACGGCGAAGAGCCCGGCGACCAGGTCGGAAAGGCCAACGAACACGTACGCGAGCGCGGTCCCCGCCCTGGTCGACGTCTGCCCGGTTGGCGTGGTGCCACGACGGTTCCGCATGATCACCTGCCGAGTGCCAGCTGAGCTTTGGGCAGGTTCGTCATGAACCCGTTGCCGTACCCCTGGGCCGCCTTGCTCTCCCAGTACGGGCCTCCGTTGTAGCGCGCTGCCAGCTCACGGTACTGGTCCTGGGTCAGCGTCGCATCCGAGGCGAAATCGGTTTCCTGCTTGAGGTCGGCCAAGTGGGAGGCGGCGATGAAGATGTTCTGCTTGGGGTCGTTGAGCGCCTCGACGACCTCCATGCGCTGCGCCTGGGTCATGGTCGCCGGGTCGTAGCCCAGGGTCTCCGCGGCTCGACGAACCTGGACCGCGATCGGTCCCATCGAGGTGGCGTTCGACCTCTGGTCGTCGTTCGGGTCCAGCTTGGGATTGTCGACCTCCTCGCTGTTGCGAACGCCGAACACCTCCCGGTCGGTCCAGTAGGCCTCGCCCCCGACTTCCTGCCAGGCGATTCCAGCCACGAGATCCGGTGGCAACCCGTACTTGCCCGCGGCCGCCCTGATCACCGCCTGGTTGTCCCGAATCCACTCCTCGCGGTACGAGTCATCCCTCTCCCACAGCTGGTACCAGGGAATTCCCACGTTTCCGCCGGGCAGTTCCGCCGCTGCCGCCTTGATCGCGGCCAAGGCGGGGGAGACCGCGCCCTGCGCGACACCACTCGGTCCGTAGTCGGTTTTCGCACCGGTTCCGGCGAGCTGGACGTTCGGGTTGCTCGCGGCCTGGGTCGCTTCCTCGGCGATGTCCGGGATGCCCGCGATGATGGCGGCGGCCTCCGTGGAATCAGCCCGGAAGTCGGGAAGCGCCTCGTAGGCTCTGCCGAGATCCGCCAGGCAGCGGGCGCGAGCGGTCTCCTCGACCTGCTTCGCGGTGGAGAACTTGGTGTTGGTCTCGTCGTAGTAGCGTTCCGCGTCCGCTCTGATCGACTCGACATCCACACCGAGTTCGGCCACCCAGTCGAAGAAGCCAGTCGTTGATCGGATGTCCTCCCACTTGCGCATGGGCTCGGCGGCCTTGGCTTCTGATGTCCACGCGTCGGCCACCGAGTTGATCAGATCAGCGAGCTTTCCCTCGGTGACTCTGCCCTCCCGCACGAGGTTCTTGGCCTTCTCCAGTTCTGGCGCGTAACCGGCCAGCGCGTCGTGCGCGATCGTGAAAGCGGCAGCGAGATCATCGAGCAGATGGCCCGCGTCAGCCAGTCGGGCGTCGTACTTGTCCCGCCCGGCACCTTCCCACACCGTGTTGTCTTTCGCCCGGCGCAGAGTCGGCCGCGCGCTGTCGAGCAGATCCGTCATACGCTGGAATTCTCGTGCGTTGAGCTGAACCAGGTCAGGATTGCCGCGGTCAATGAACTTCACGTCGGCGAAGTAGGTCATGACCGGATCACCGCCTTTCCGGCGGCACGTACACACCGCCGGCCAGTAGCTCGTCCAGAGCGTGGGCGATGTCCTGGTCAATCGAGACCAGGCTCTGTCCGGTCGCCTTCAGCTTGGTCGCCAGGGCGCCCAGCAGAGCCACGAGATCCTGGTACTGGTCGTGCGCGAAGCGCGCGAACTCCTCGACCTTCCTGCCGACATCAGGATGAGCATGCGGAGCCTTGGCGGCCACGCTGTTGTCTCCGTCGAGCCGGCCTGCCGCCAACAACCCGGCGAGTTCCGTCAACAGATGTGAACTTCCGTCGATTGAGGCGGGTTCCACGCGATAGTTCATCGGTCCCCCCGGACGCGAAAACAGTCGCTGCGTTGGGCAACCGTAGACTGGCGGAGACGGATGTCGCAAGAACTTGACGTGAATCACCGGAAAGCGTCACCAGCTACCTCGTTGATAAGTCAATCTGTTGTTGGGTCACATTGGTAGTGGAACGAGTGACCCGGGAATGATCATTTCATCGTGTGCCCGGAGGACAAACCACAACCGCGGCGGGCAATGCCGGGGCGCGCGTTCAATCCGGGTCTTCGGGTGCGTGGTGGCGCGCTATCACCGCTTGGCCGGGGTCCAGTTTTCCGGGCACCCGCTCGGCCGCCGGGTTGTCGGTGTCGAACTCGCACCGCCACCGACCGGGGCCGAGGTCGAACGGGTGCGGACGGTCCGAGAGGTTGGCGGCGACCACGACCGATCCCGTGCGGTAGGCGAGCACGTCACCGGTGTGCGCGAGCCACACGGGGGCCGACCGCTGGTGCGCGGTGCGGGCCCGCGTGGCGATCAGCCTGCGGTGTGTCGACAGCGGTGAGGTCGGGTCGTGCTGCTGCACCGCGACCGTGTCGGCCGGCGCGCGGTCGCCGAACGGCAGCCACGCCGCCGGTGCGGTGGTGAAGCCGAGCCCCGGGCCCGGTGCCCAGGGCATTGGTGTGCGGGCGCCGTCACGCGCCTGGCTGCCGTCGGCGGCGGCGAGTGGGTCCTGGGCCTGACCTGGCGGGATGGTTCCGTCGCGCAGGCCGAGTTCCTCCCCGTTGTACAAGAACGGGATGCCGGGCAGCCCCATGAGCAGGGTGGCCACGGCGGTGGCGCGGCGCGCGCTGCCGTAGCGGGTGGCGGCGCGCCTGCGGTCGTGGCTGCTCTGCACCCAGCTGAGGTTGGGCGCCGCGGCGGCCGCCGCGCGCAGCATCGTGGCGACTCGGTCCGGTGCCCAGTCGGACTCGACCAGGCCGAACCAGAACGCGGAGTGCAGGCCGTCCGCCTCGACGTAGCTGGCGAGCCGGCCGGGGTCGAGGATGTACACCTCGCCGATCAGCACCGCGTCGTAGGCATCCGCGATCGCGCGCCACCGGCGGTGGATGGCCATCGCCGACGGCTGCTCGATGTCGTAGCGGTGGTCCTGCGTCAGCCACTCGGCCGCCACGCCGCCCTGAACCGGGACGTCGTCCGGGGCCAGCCAGGGGTTGTCCGGGAGGTCGGGGTGCTTGGTGAGGTAGTGCGCGGTGTCGACGCGGAACCCGTCGAGGCCGCGGTCGAACCAGAATCGGAGGATGCCGTCGACCTCGTCCGCGACATCGGGGTGCTGCCAGTTGAGGTCTGGCTGGTGCGGTGTGAACAGGTGGAGGTAGTACTGGCCGGTGCGCTGGTCGAACGTCCACGCTGGACCGCCGAAGTGGGAGAGCCAGTTGTTCGGCGGCCCGCCGTCCGGTGCCGGATCGCGCCAGATGTAGCGGTCTCGCAACGGGTCCGTGCGGGACCGGCGGGAGCTGACGAACCACGGGTGCTCGCTGCTGGTGTGGTTCACCACGAGATCGGCGACGACCCGCATGCCCCGCTCGTGGGCGGCGGACAGCAGCGCGTCCACATCGGACAGTGTGCCGTAGCGCGGGTCCACGGCGCGGTAGTCGGTGATGTCGTAGCCGTGGTCGCGCATCGGGGACGGGTGGAACGGGCTGATCCACAGCAAGGTGACACCGAGGTCGTGGAGGTAGTCGAGACGGCTGAGCAGACCGGGCAGGTCGCCCCAGCCGTCACCGTCACTGTCCTGGAAGGACGGCAGGTAGACCTGGTAGCCGATGGCGTCCCGCCACCACGGGTGATCAGACACGAGACAGAGGAAACCGCGCGGCGCCAGGGTTTTCCAGAGCCAATCAGGACGGATTGGCCGCCAGTGCCGCGCCGAGCACCCCGGCGTCGTCGCCGAGGCGTGCGGGGTGGACGGGGCCGCTGTGCCAGCGCAGCGTGCCCGCGGCGGCGAGGTAGGCGTCCCGGATCGGGCCGGGGCGGGCGATGAGGCCACCGCCGAGCACGACGGTGTGCGGCGCGAGCACGGCGCAGAGGCTGTCAAGGCCGCGGGCGAACTGCGCGGCGTGCCGCTCCAGTGCGGCAGTGGCCCGAGGTTGCCCCGCCGTGACGGCCGCCGCGAGCCGTGCGGCACCGGGTTGTGCGGCACCGGTCGGTGCCAGCGCCGCGCCGGTGCGGTTCAGCGCGACACCACCCGCGAGCTGTTCCCAACACCCGCGGTTGCCGCACCCGCACGGCGGCCCGTCGGCGTCGAGCACCAGGTGCCCGACCTCACCGGCGTGCCCGGTCCCCTCGTGTAGCCGTCCACCGGTCACCAGCGCGCCGCCGAGCCCGGTCCCCACCGTGACCACCAGGACCGTCGCCGCACCGGCACCCGCACCGAGGCGGGCCTCGGCCAGCCCGGCGGCACGCGCGTCGTTGAGCACCGTCACCGGGCGACCCAGTTCGGCGGCGAAGTCCACACCGGACAGACCGAGGTTCGCCGACCAGGTCAGCACTCCGTCGCGCACGGTCCCCGCGACCGCCACGCCCACCGCCGCGACCGCGACGTCGGCGTACTCGGCCAGCACCTGCCTGGTCGTGCGCACCCGGGCCGCGGGATCGGGTGGCAACACCCGCCGGACCACCCGGCTGAGCCGGCCGGCCTGGTCGACCAGCCCGGCTCTGACGTGGGTCGCACCGAGGTCGATGCCGATGGTCGTCACAGCAGCACCGGCTGGTCGTCGGTCGCGTGCCGGTACCGCACCCACGCGGCCGCCAGGCGGCGGAGGCCCTCGTCGAACACCTGCGGCGGGCGCGCGTACACGACGCGGACGTGGTCGTCGGCCAGGCCGTCCGGCGACAACACGCCGCCAGGCACCACTGCCACCCCGAACCGGGCGCTCACCTCGCTGAACGCGGTCGCCGTGCCGGTGGGCAGCCGCAGCCACAGGCTCAGCCCGCCGTCCGGCGGCAGCCACCGGAACTCCGGCAGCGCCGCGGTCAGCGCGGCGCTCGCGTGGCTGAGTTGGTCGCGGAGCACGGCGACCCGCTCGGCGCGCACGTCGTCCTCCACCGGGAGCAGCCGGGTGGCCAGCACCTGGTCCAGCACGGGGGTGCCGAGGTCCGCCCGCGCCTTGGCCCGGCCGAGCGCGGCCACCAGCGGCGCGGATCCGCGCACCCAGCCGATCCGCAGCCCACCCCAGTGGAGCTTGCTGAGTGAGCCGACGGTGACCAGGTTGTCCGACTGCGCGCACGCGGCCAGCGGCGGCGGCTGCTGGTCGAACACCAATCCGGCCTGGCTGACGTCGTCGACCACCAGGGTGTCCCGGTCGGCGAGCGCGCGGGCGAGCCGGGCCCGGTCGTCGGCACCGAGGACCCGGCCGTGCGGGCCGAGCGTCGGCACGAGGTACACCAGGCCCGGGCGGACCCGGTCGATGAGCGCCAGCAGCTCGTCACTCCCGCTGGTGACCGGCCGGGCGCCGCGCACGGCGACGGACAGCCCGTGGAGCACGTCGAGGATGCCGGGGCTGGTCGGGGTCTCCACGACCGCCGGTTGCCGGTCGGGCAGCGCGTGCGCGGCCAGCAGGGACAGCGCCTGCTGGTCACCGGTCGTGACGAGAACCTGGTCGGCGTCGGTGGCCAGGCCCTGCTCGGTCAGCCGCGCCGCCAGCGCGGCACGCAGCGCGGGCAGACCGGCCGGGTGGTAGCCGGGTGCGTCGAGCGCGGCCGCGGTGTCCGCGTCGGCCGCCCCGAGCGCGGCGACCGCGGCCCGCAGCCGGTGGTGCGCGGGCAGCGCGGCGGTGGCGAGGTCGATGAGTGCCGCCGGGTTCCGCAGGGCGGCGACGGGCAGGGATTCGCGCGGGGACCGCGCCTCACCCGTCCGGCGCGCGCCCGCCACCCAGGAGCCGCTTCCCTGCCTGGTCTCCAGAATCCCGCGGTCCCGGAGGTGGGCGTAGGCGTGCGTGACCGTGTTGCGGCCGATGGCCAGCCGCCTGGCCAGTGACCGCTCCGGCGGCAGCACCGTGCCGGGTGGGATGTCACCGCGCTCGATGGCCGCCCCGAGCGCGGCGGACAGCCGCGCGTACAGCGGACCGGGCCGGTCGGACCAGTCCCCGAGCGCGTCCTGGATGTGCATGGCAATTCCAACCAATCGGACCTTGATTGGCCCTATTCGAACGGAGGAGTTCTGGTCATATTGGCACCAGTGCCACGCGGGATGTCAATGCCACTGGCGAAAGGAACAGGCATGCAACTCGGATTGGTCGGCTTGGGCACCATGGGTGGCCCGATGGCCAGACGGATCGCCGACGCCGGCCACGACGTCATCGGGGCCGACTCGTCCCCGACCGCGGTCGAGCGGGCCCGCACGGCGGGCACCACCGCCACCGGCTCGCTGGCGGAGTTGGTGGCGGCTCTCGCACCGCCACGCGTGGTGTGGGTGATGGTGCCGCCGCCGGTGACCGCCACCGTGCTCGACGAGCTGGCTCGCCTGCTCGACGAGGGCGATCTGGTCGTGGACGGCGGCAACAGCGACTGGCGGCAGGCGGCCGGGCGGGCCGCCCGGCTCGCCGAGTCCGGCGTGCGGTTCCTGGACGTCGGCGTGAGCGGCGGCCAGTGGGGCTGGCGGCACGGCTACGGGCTGACCGTCGGCGGTGCGGCGGAGGACGCCGAGCGCGTCTGGCCGGTGTTGGTGGCGCTGGCCGCGCCGGACGCCGTCGCCCTGGTCGGGCCGACCGGCTCGGGGCACTTCGTCAAGGCCGTGCACAACGCCGTCGAGTACGGGCTGATGCAGGCCTACGCCGAGGGCTTCGCGCTGCTGTCGTCGAGCGAGGGGATCGACCCGCTCACCGCGCTGCGGGTGTGGCAGGCGGGCTGCTCGGTGCGCTCGTTCCTGCTGGAGCAGACCGTCGACGCGCTCGCCGCCAACCCCGGGCTCACCGGCGTCGGCACGGCGGTCGCCGACTCCGGCATGGGCCGCTGGACCGCGACGGAGGCCGTCCGGCGGGGCATCGCCACCCCCGTGCTCACCGCGGCGCTCCAGGCCAGGTTCGCCAGCCGGGACGACGACCGCGCGGCCAACCGGCTGCTGGTCGCCGCTCGCGCCCAGATCGGAGGGCACTCCCGTGGTTGACCCCCTGGACCGGGCGCGCTCGGTGCTCACCGAGGTCCACCGCGCCGTCACGACTGTCGATCCCACCGCGGTCACCGCCCTGAGCACGGCCATCACCGCGGCGCGGGCGGTGTTCTTCGACGCGCGGGGCCGCTCCGGCCTGGTGGCGCGAGCACTGGCCATGCGGTGGATGCACCTGGGGCTGCGCGTCCACGTGGCCGGCGAGACCACGACGCCGGCGATCGGTGCCGGCGACCTGCTGGTCTGCCTGTCCGCGAGCGGTCGCACCGCCGGTCCGCTGACCAACGCCGGCGTCGCGCGCGCCCGAGGAGCCCGCGTGGGCGTGCTCACCGCCGCACCGAACTCCCCGCTGGCCGCGGCGGCCGACGTCGTCGTGGTCGTCGCGGCCGACAGCCACCAACACGGCGGCTCGCTGTTCGAGCAGGCGTGCCTGTTGCTCGGTGACGCCATGTGCGGGGCCTTCCAGCACGCCAACGAGATCCCCGACGCGGCGCTCGACGAGCGGCACGCGAACCTGTTGTGACCGCGCTGCTGGCCGCGGCCGCGGGGGACGCCGACACCGCGGCACGCCTGGCGGCGGCGGGGGTGGACGTGCTCGTCGCGTACCACTCCAGCGCGCTGCGCCGCCGCGGCTTCCCCTCGGTGGCCGGGTTGCTGCCCTGGGCCAACGCGAACGAGCTGACGCTCGCCATCGCCGCGGAAGTGGTCGCGGCCGCCGCCGGGCGGCCCGTCCTGGCCACGGTGTGCGCGAACGACGGCCTGCGCCCACCGGAGCAGGTGGTCACCGAGCTGGCCGGACACGGGGTGACCGGGGTGCTCAACGCACCCACCACGGCCCTGCTGTCCGGTCCGGTGCGGTCCGCGCTGGAGGACGCCGGCCTTGGCTACCGCCGTGAGGTCGAGCTGATGGCGCTGGCCCGGGAACACGGGCTGCTGGCGTGGGGGTACGCGTGCACGCCCGCCCAGGCGGTGGCCCTGGTGGCGCACGGCGCCGACGCGGTCGTGGTCCACCTCGGGATCACCCGCGAGGGACCGCTGACCGCGCGGCACACCACCACCCTGGCGCGCGTCGCGGCGGCGGCGCTCGCCGTCCGGCCGGACGTGCGGCTGCTCGCGCACGGTGGTCCGCTGACCCACCCGACGGCGTTCCCACGCACCGGGCACGATGGAGTCCACTTCGGATTCTTCGGCGCCTCGGTGTTCGAGCGCGCCGAGGATCCGGACAGCGCGGTCGCCGCGTGGCGGCTGGCGCTCCGACCGAAAGGAGACCGATGACGGATCGGGTGATCACACTCGCGGAGGTCGAGGCGTGGACCGGCCCACCGCTGGTCCTGTTCGTCGGCATCGCCACCGCAGGCTCACTGGCGCACGCGGTGTTCCGCGGTTGGGCCGGTGCGCTGGACCAGCCGTGGGCGCTGCGTGGGCTCGACCTGCCGGCGGACACCCCTCCGCCGGTCTACCGGCGGCTGCTCGCCGCGATGCGCGACAACCCGCTGGTCCGGGGTGCGGTGGTGACCGCGCACAAACTCCGGCTGTACCGGGCGTGCGCCGAGGAACTGTCCGAACGCGACCGCCTGGTGGAGCTGACCGGTGAGATCAACACCCTGGCCACGGACGGCCGCGTGGCCGCCTACGCCAACGACGCCCGCTCGCTGACCGCGATCCTCGGTTCCCCGTCCGGCAGCCGGGTCGTGTGCGTTGGGGCGGGCGGCGCGGCCACCGCCCTGCTGCTCGCGCTGCACCAGGACGTGGCGCGCGACATCCCCCGGCCGGACCCCCCGGACCGGCTGGTGTTCGCCGACACCGACCCGGCGGCGCTCGACGCGCTGCGCGCGGTCGCCGACCGGATCGGCGCCCGACCCGAACTGGTTCACCTGACCGGCCCGGCCGATGACCTCGTCGCGGGCGCGACGCTCGTGGTGAACGCCACCGGGCTGGGCAAGGACCGACCCGGCAGTCCGCTCACCGACCACGCCCCGTGGACTCCCGGGACGGTGGCGTGGGACCTGAACTACCGGGGCGATCTGACCTTCCTCCACCAGGCGGCGACCCGCGGACTGTCCACCGTGGACGGGTGGGACTACTTCGTCGCCGGGTGGGCCGGCGCGCTCACCGCGATCGCCGGCGCGCCGTTCACCCCGGACGTCCTGTCCACACTGGCGACCGTCGCCGCTCCACACCGACCGAAGAGGACTGACTGACCCGTGATCCCGTTCCGCATCGACATCCCGGACAGCGAACTGGCCGACCTGCGGGAGCGACTGCTGCGCACCCGGTGGCCGGACGAGGAGCCGGTCGCCGACTGGTCGCAGGGCGTACCGCTCGCGTACCTGCGCGAGCTGTGCCACTACTGGGCCACCGAGTACGACTGGCGGGCCACCGAGCGGCGCCTGAACGAGTTCGCCCAGTACCGCACGGAGATCGACGGGGTCGGCATCCACTTCCTGCACGTGCGCTCGCCACACGAGTCCGCGCTGCCCCTGGTGCTGACCCACGGCTGGCCCGGTTCGGTGCTGGAGTTCGAGAAGGCCATCCCACTGCTGACCGAACCCGACGACCCGGCCGACGCCTTCCACGTGGTGATCCCGTCACTGCCCGGCTACGGCTTCAGCGACCGGCCCACCGAACCCGGCTGGGGTGTGCAGCGCATCGCCTCGGCGTGGCGGGAGCTGATGGCCCGCCTCGGCTACCAGCGCTACGGCGCACAGGGCAGCGACTGGGGCACCAGCATCACCACCAGCATGGGCCAGCAGGACACCGGCCAGCTCGCCGGCATCCACGTGATGCCCCCGATCGCCGCACCCGACCCGGCCACCTTCGACGACCTCACCGAGGCGGAGCAGGCCGCGCTCGCCGACCTGCGCCACTCCCAGGCCCACGAGTCCGGCTACGCCGAGCAGATGACCACGAAACCCCAGACGATCGGCTACGCCCTCACCGACTCCCCGGTCGGTCTGTGCGCCTGGATCGTGGAGAAGTTCGCCTCCTGGACCGACAGCGGCGGCAACCCGGAAACCGTGCTCACCCGCGACGAGATGCTGGACGGCATCACCCTGTACTGGCTCACCCGCACCGCCGCCTCCTCGGCCCGCCTCTACTGGGAGAGCTTCCGCCAGGTCGGCGAGTGGTTCAGCACCGCGACCGACGACACCGTCGCCGTCCCCACCGGCTGTTCGGTCTTCCCCAAGGAGATGCCGCGCCCGTCCCGCCGCTGGGCCGCCAACCGCTACACCGACATCCGCCACTGGAACGAGCCCGCCCGCGGTGGCCACTTCGCCGCGTGGGAACAGCCCACCCTGTTCGCCGAGGAACTGCGCACCTTCTTCCGCATGGTCCGCTGACGAGGCCCGCCCGACGGCCGCGGTTGAGGACAGCCGTGGCCCACGGGCAGCGGTCGCACCTCGGTTACTGCTCGATCTCCCCGGTCGCCTGCCGGTAGGAGTCGGTGATGATGTCCCGCAGTTCGTCGAGGTCGTCCAGCGCCTCGAAGCGGACGCGCACCCAGTGCGAGTAGGCCTCGTGCTGGGGCACCCAGAACTTGTGCGGTTCCGCGGCGATCAGCTCGTCCCGTTCGTGCTTGGGGCAGCGCACCGCGCACGAGGTCTGGTCGTCCGGGATGGTGACGTACATCTTGCCGCCGGTGTGGAAGGTCGGGATCTTCCACTGCTCCCGCTCCACGGTGCCGGGCAACGAGAGGGCGATGCGACGCGCGTCCTCAGCTCCGACCACTTGGTTCCCTCCTGCTCACGGTGCAGCGGCCACTGTAGATGACGCCGGGGGCGGCGCCCCACCAGGTGTGGCCGGGTGCTCGGGGTTCAGGTGTGCTCCCTGCCGGGCTGTGCGCGGTGAGAGGTGGTCGGGAGCACGCCTGTCCTAACGAGACGGTCGCGGTGTGCTGCACGCGGTCCAGCGCCGGCGACGTGTCTGGATGTGTCCACGCCGACAGGCGCCGGGCGCTCACCGTTGCCGTGCCGAGGGGCGAGGGCACTAGAGTGCCAGCGGACGCTCGCGGTTGGAGGCCGACTCGTGGACGAGGTCAGGTTCGGTCAGGATCTGGTACGGGCGCTGCTGCGGGACCAGCATCCGGATCTCGCGGACCTCGCACTCCGCGATGTCGCCGGTGGCTGGGACAACCAGCAGTGGCGCCTCGGCACGGAGTTGGCCGTGCGCCTGCCGCGCACCGAGCGCGCACCGGCCCTGCTGCGCACCGAGCAGAAGTGGCTGCTCGTGCTGGCTGAGCGCCTGCCGCTGCCGACGCCCGTCCCGGTGCGCGTCGGCGAACCCTCGGCCCTGTTCGAGCACACCTGGACGATCACGCGCTGGGTTGTGGGTGAGCCGGCGGACCGCGCGCCGATCACCCGCGCCGACGCCGCCGACACCCTCGCGGGTTTCCTCAGGGCCCTGCACCGGCCGGCGCCCGCGCAGGCCCCGGTCAACCCCACGCGCGGCATCCCGCTGGCCGAGCTGTCGGAGGCGTTCACCACCGCGTTGGAGGTCATCGCCGATGACGCGAGTGCCGGTGCCGCCCGGGAGGTCTGGGCGAAGGCCGTTGCGGCGCCCGCGTGGGACGGGGCGCCGACGTGGCTGCACGGCGATCTGCACCCGGCGAACGTGGTCGTGCGGGACGGGGCGCTCGTCGGGGTGCTCGACTTCGGCGACATGTGCGCGGGCGATCCCGCGAGCGACCTGTCCGCCGCCTGGATCCTGCTGCCGGCGGGCACGGTGAGCCGGTTCTTCGGCGCCTACGAGGACGCGGACGAGGTCACCATCGCGCGGGCGCGCGGCTGGGCCGTCCTGCGCGCGCTGCACCTGATCAGCATCGGACGCAACGGCAGGCGCGGTCTCCCCGGGGGCAAACCGACGTGGGAACCGGCAGGCCGGGCCGCGCTCGAACGCGCCTTGGCCGTGGACTGACCCGCGCGGACTCCAGCGACTCCAGTGTGGAGATGAACCACCGAGAGCGGCGGTGGCGCGGTGGTGCCGCCCTCGGCGCTCGATCGGGTGTCAGCGTCGGTCTTCGATCTTGAGGTCGCCCTTGAGCACGTTGCGGATGTGGTCACTGGCGAGCAGGTCGTGCGGGTAGCCGAGGTCGATCGCGCTGGCCTGGTCGAGGCGGGCCAGTTGGGACGCGGTGAAGTCGACCTCCAGGGCACCCAGATTGCCCACCAACTGCTCGGGGGTGCGGGCGCCGATGATCGGTGCCGTCACGCCCGGGTTCTGCAGGGTCCAGGCAAGCGCGACCTGCGCGGGCGTGTGGCCCAGTTCCGCGGCGACCTCCCGCACCACGTCGGCGATGGCGAGGTTGCGTTCGGTGACCATGCCCAGCCCGGCGTTGAAGCTCTTGCGGGTGCTTTCCCCGGGGCCGGCGGACGCCGCGGTCAGGTCGGCGCGGCTGTACTTGCCGGTGAGCAGGCCGCCCGCCAGCGGCGAGTACGGGGTCACCCCCAGCCCCATCGCCCGTGCCATGGGGATGAGATCGCGTTCCGCGGCGCGGTTGACGAGGTTGTACTCGATCTGCAGCCCGACCAGCGGTGACCAGCCGCGCAGGTCGGCGATCGCCTGCATGCGCGAGACCTCCCAGGCCGGCGCGTTGGACATCGCCACGTACAGGACCTTGCCCTGCCGGACCAGATCGTCCATGCCGCGCAGGATCTCCTCGACCGGCGTGGCGAAGTCCCACACGTGCAGGTACAGCAGATCGAGGTAGTCCGTGTTCAGCCGGCGGAGACTGGTTTCCACCGACGCGAACAGGCTCTTGCGGTGGCTCCCGCCGGAATTCGGGTCGTCGGGCCGGCGCAGCGTCGTGTACTTCGTGGCCAGCACCAGGCTCTCGCGGTTGTCGCGGGTGAACTCGCCCAGCAGCCGCTCGGAGCTGCCGTTGGTGTAGGTGTTGGCGGTGTCGACGAAGTTGCCGCCGCGCTCGACGTAGGTGTCGAACAGCTTGCGCGCCTCGTCCTTCTCCGCGCCCCAGCCCCACTCGGTGCCGAAGGTCGCCGCGCCCAGCGCCAGCGGTGAGACCCGCAGCCCGGAGCGGCCCAGCAGCCGGTAGGTGTCGAGAGTGAGCGACATGGTGTTCTCCCGTGCCTGTGATCCGGTGTCGAGCACGAGTCTGTGATCACCGCGAGCCGGGGATAAGGGAGCGAAGTTCCTGGGAACACCAGTCCTACCCAGGCTGTTGGAGCGAGCATGACGACCCGCACCGCGGACAGGAGCCAGGAGTTGGCCGCGTTCCTGCGGACCCGGCGCGAGCGCCTGGACCCGCACGATTTCGGCCTGCCGTCGCGCCGGCGGTCCCGGCGGACCCCGGGGTTGCGCCGCGAAGAGGTCGCCGAACTGGCCGGCGTCAGCATCGACTACGTCGTGCGGCTGGAGCAGGCCCGCGGCCTGCGGCCCTCCGCGGAGGTGGTGGAGGCGCTGTCCAGGGCGCTGCGCCTGTCCCCCGACGAGCGCGCCTACCTCTTCGACCTGGCCGGGCAGCGCCTCCGCAACGCCGACCAGCCGGCCACCACCGCGGCGCCGCAGCTGGTCGGGCTGGTCGCCGCCCTGTCGCCACTGCCGGCCCTGGTGATGAACCGCCGCTACGACATCCTGACCTGGAACGACGAAATGGCCAGGCTGCTGCTGGATTTCGACACCCTGCCGCCGCGGCGGCGCAATGCGATGTGGCTGTGCCTGAGCAATCCGCAGATGCGTGACTTCTACGTCGACCGCGAACGCATCGTGCGGGAGGGGATCGCGCACCTGCGCGCCGCGTGGGCCGCACACCCGGAGGACCAGGTGCTCGCCGACCTCATCGCCGAACTGACCGCCGGCGACGAGGAGTTCGCGCGGTTGTGGGGCGAGCGGGACGTCAAGGTCAACGGCCGAGGACGCAAGGCGATGCGCCACCCCGACGTCGGACTGGTCGCGGTGCACTTCGAAACGCTCACGCCACTGCGGGACCCGGACCAGCAGCTGGTGATCTACCGCGCCGCCGACGAGGAGAGCCAGTCGGCACTGGACCGGTTGTCCGCGCGGTGACGGCGAACAGACCGGTCGTGAGCTGAAGCGAACCGTCCAGACCGGACCGCCAACCCCGGTCGCCGAGGACCGCGGTGCGGGCAGGACCGCGCGCCGGCCGGCGTCCGGTGCCGGTCTAGGGTGGGGCGCGATCTCAGTGGAGACCAGCCGATGTGCCCGGGTGGACGGATGTCCACGGGGACCAGGCGGCTGGCGGTGGTGTGCGGCGGGAGCGGAAGCACGTGGACATGGCGGTCGACGCGGCGGTGCGGCGCTGGGACGCCGGCGATCGAGTGGGTGGCGAGCGGGCGCTGCGCGACCTCGTGGAGTCGCCAGACGTGGACGTCGCGTCCGCGGCGGCCCTGGGGTTGGCCGTCCGGCTGGTCGGCGTCGACCCGGAAGACGCCATCACGGTGGGTTGCCGGGCGCTGGACCTGGACCATCCCGTCAACCAGCGGCGGGCCGGCCTGGTGCTCGGCTGGGCGAACCTGGCCCTGGACGACCCAGCCGCCGCGTGGACCCCACTCCAGTTCGCCTTGGGCGGCTCGGAGCCGGACGTGGCCGGGTGGGCCGCGGTCCTGCACGGGCTGGTGTCCGTCCTGGTGGACGAGACCCCGGTGCACATCGGCGCCTGGCACATCGCGTGGCAGACCGGGGTGCCGAGGGTTGTCGCACTGCTGGAACGCCTCGACGCGACCCGTGACCTGTCCACCCAGCTCACCGACGAGGTCATCTGGTCACACCTGCCGTGGGGCAGTGCCCTGTCCGCGCAGCGGGTGCTGCCCCGGCTGCTGCGCAACTGGAGCCCGGAGCACGGCTGCCGGGCGGCGCTGGGGCTGCACGTGCTGCACCGGGCGCTGGGCCTCCGCGATGCCGCGCGCCGCTCCGCGGCGCAGGTGGTGTCGGTGGGACTCGCGCCTTACCTGGCGCCGGCGTGGTTGTCCCTCGCGGAGTCGTCGCTGCTGTCCGGTGACCGCGTCGCCGCCAGGCACGCGTGTCAGCGGGCGATCGAGACAGCCCGGCCGGGGCAGCGCACCGCCGCCCACCTCTTCACCGGCGACGCACCTGGCCCGGATGTGCTGACCAGTGCGAAAACCCTGCTGGGCAGCATGCTCCGCGACGCCGGCGACATCGACCAGGCGTTGGTGGTGCTGGCTGACCTGGCCGACAGCGACGATCCCGACGCGCTCTTCGTGCGCGCCCAGACCTTCGAGCGGGCACGGCACGACGCCACCGCCCGCGAGCTGTACCTGAAGGTGGTGGACCGGGACACGCCGCACACCGCGACCAGCCTGCTCTCGCTCGGCGTCATCGCGTACCGGGCCGGCGACAACGACACGGCGTGGCACTGGTGGCAGCAGGCCGTGGACGTCGACGACCCCGAGGTGGCCGGCAAGGCCGCGCACAACCTCGGTCTCATCGCCAAGGACCGCCGGGACCTGCCGGCAGCGCTGAAGTGGTTCGGCCGTGTCATCGACTCCGGGCACGCCGAGGGTGCGCTGGCCGCGGCGCACCTGGGCGAGCTGTGCTACTGGCTGGACGACCAACCAGCGGCCCTGAACTGGTATCAGCGCACCCTGGCCGGAACGGATGACCCGGAACTGGTGGCGGAGGCCGCGTACCGCGCCGCCGAGATCCTCGTCGGGCGCGGCGATCCCGTCTCGGCTCGACCGCTCCTGGAACGTGCCGTGGACACCGCCGTTCCCGCCTTCGCCCAGCGGGCGGCGGTCCTACTGGCAGGCTTGTGACGCCGTCGTGTCACCGGTTGGGCCCACTGCGCGACGCTTCCAGCACGGCCCTCAACGGGACGGCGTGACCGAGGGCCACCCGCCGAACCACCGCGCTGTGGACTCTGGAGAAGTGGAACGCCGACGGGGGAGACCTGGTCGGGGGCCAGACCGCTGAAGAGCTGGCGGATGAAGAGGGCGGCCAAGCGGCGCGCGCCGTCCGCGGTGCGGCCGGCAACGGGGGCCTCGTCGTGGCGCGGCGGCGTGCCGTGGAGCAGCTGGCAGCGGCCCGCGGTGCCGATGGCCCGGGTCCGGAAGCTTCCGCCGCGGCGGCGACGCGGTCGGTGCCGGCGGCCCGGCGGTGGTCGCGGGAGGATGCCGGTCGCGGGGCCCGGCCGCTGATGGCGGCGGCCGCGGCCTCAGCAGGCGGAGCGCACCTGGGAGAGCACGATGTCGCAGTGCCGGAACTCCTCCTCGCTGAGCACCCCGCCCAGCAGCAGCGTGCGCACACCCAGCGCCAGGTAGCGGCCGAGGTACTCGCTCACCCGGTCGTAGCTGCCGACCAGCAGGGGCATCAGACCGCGGTCCGCCCGGTAGGCACCCGTCCAGTACACGTCGTCGTAGGTCTCGGCGGCCACGGCCAGCCGCGCCATGCGGCGGTTCCAGTCCGATTCGGACCGGGTCTTGAGCATCGTCATGTGCCGTGACCGCCGGTCCGGGACGTACTGCGCCGCAGCCACCTGCCAGGCCTGCTCATCGGTCTCGCGGGCGATGAGCCCGACCCGGATGCCGAGCGACTGGCCGTCCGCGCGGCGGGTCGCGGCGAAGTGCTCGGCGAAGGCCGCCACCGGTTCCGGATGGGTGACCGCCACGTCCGCCACGGCGACCGAGGCGGCGCGCCCGGCATCCGAGGACCCCGCCACGAACACCTTGGGGCGCAACGCCTCCTCCAGCGCGCAGTGGGCGAGCAGGCGGTGGAAGTGGTAGTGCTTCCCGTTGTGGTCCAGCGGTTCGGACGAGGACAGCAGCGCCCGCACCACCGAGATGTACTCCACCGCGCGCGCGTAGCGCTCGTCGTGGTCGAGGCGGTCGCCCACCTGGTCCAGTTCGCCGCGGATGCCGCCGGTGATCAGGTTCACGTCCAGTCGGCGGTGGTGCAGGCAGGCCAGTCCGTGCAGCATCTTCGCCGCGGTGAACGGCGGGAGCGCGTAGGGCTGCACCGCGACGAGCGGCACGAGTGACTTGGTCTGCTGGAGGATCGTCGCCGCCACGATCCACGGATCGAGGTTCTCGTGGTTGTAGAAGACCAGCAGCCCCTCGTAGCCGTAGCGTTCCGCGCGCTGGGCCAGTTCGCCGATGCCGACGACGGAGTTGGACTCGCTGGGGCGTCCGGGAAGGGCGGTCCCGTAGACGGTGAGTTCGACGGACACGGTGCTTCCTCTCGGGTGAGTCTGCGGTGGACGGCGCCCCGGTACCCGTGGCTCGGCGGTGCCCGGGTGGTGCCTCGGCCCGGTGCGTTCAGGACGGAACCGGCGGGTCGACCAGCCGGGTCAGGTGGCCGCGGAACTCGGCGAGCAGCTCCCGCACCTCGGCATCGGTCACGTCGTTCGCGTCGTAGGCGATGCGCCCCACCAGGCAGCCCTGCGGGGTGCGCCGCACGCGCAGGAACACCCCGAACAGGTTCTGCGACTCCTGGCTGCCCGCCGAGTGCACGACCTGGCCGGTGGCCTCGCCGAAGCGGTACCGGGCGATGTCGTGGCTGGGCAGGTACTCGAACATGCGGAACCAGGTGGGCTCGGCGCCGAGCGCGCCGGGAACCAGCTGGGGCGCCTTGGCGAACAGGTCGAGCAGGGGGAACTGCGCCCGCTGGTACACGTCGATCACGGCGGAGCGCACCCGCGTCAGCCAGTCGTGCCAGGGCTCGCCCGCGCGGGTGCGCAGGGGCAGCAGTGTCGGGTACACGAACGGGCCGATGAGGTGGCGGGCGCCGGGGTGGTCGCGCTGCTCGAAGGTGGTGGCCAGGATCAGCTCGTCGCTGTCCGCACTGGACCGCAGGGCCAGCGCGTACGCGGCGAACATCGTGGTGAAGACGGTGCTGCGGTGGCGGCGCGACCAGGACAGGACCGCGTCGACCTCCGGCGCGCTGAGCAGTTCCGCGCGCAGCACCCGGCCATCGACCGGCCTGCCCTGCTCGAAGGGGATCGCTCGGCGGTACCGGGTGGGGCTGACCCCGTTGAGCGCGTGCTGCCAGGCGGCGTGGTCGGTCTCGGACCTGGCGGCCAGCCGCGCCGCCTGCCAGCGCGCGTACTCGGTGTAGCGCAGCGCGGGCGGTGCGACGGCCGCTCCGGTGAGGCGGGCCGTGTACAGCACCGCGAGTTCGGCGACCGCGTGGCGCAGCGACGTGGGGTCCACAGCGAAGTGGTGGAACACCAGGCCGACCAGGTGCCGGTGGGGTGTGCTGCTGAGCCGGAAGCAGCGGACGAGCGGTGGCGAGTGCACGTCGATGGTGGCGTTCCCCACCACGGCGGCCATCCTCGCCAGGTCGTCCTCGGCGTGGCCGGTGGCGGGAACCGGTGTGCACGCGATGTCGCCGGTGGCCACGAGTTCCACCGCGTCCTGATCGGTCAGCGGACGGGTGCGCAGGGTCTCGTTGCGCGTCACCAGGTCCCCGAGCGCGGCGTCGAGCGCGGCGAGGTCCAGTGGACCGGCCACCTCGACCACGATGTTCATCGTGGCGCGCGGGTTGGTCAGGTAGCCGGAGCGGATCTTCTCCGCCTGCAGCGCGACCCGCTGGAACAGCGACATCTCCGTGGTCATGGTGTCCTCTCGGCGATCAGGAGGTCGGGGTAGTGCGCAACGCGGTCCCGTGCGGCGAGCAGCGACCGGTGCAGGTCGGCCAGCAGCGCCAGGGACCACCCGCTGCGCTTCCAGTCGGCGAGCGACACGCCGAAGCCGAGCCGCTGCCACAGTTCGGCGTTGCGCGCCTCGTGCTCGCCGAACGGTTCCAGCAGCACCACGGGAGTGGCCGCGCTGAGCGAGTCCATCAGGGTGCCGCCGCCGGGCTTGCTGACCACCGCCATCGCCTGGCGGGCCAGGTGGAAGGAGTCGTGGTGCTCATCGCCCCGGCGGAAGACCGCGGTGCCGTCGGCGGCGACCTGCCCGAACGGCGGAAACCCGGTGTCGTGCCACGGCTGCCAGTCCGGGTCGATCATGAAGTGCCTGCGCCGCTCGTCCGAAGTGGACGCGGTCGGCAGGTCGGCGGCCTCGTACACGACGACGTCGAGCGCGAGGCCCTGCGCGCTCAGTTCCCTGGCGTGGGTGGCGTAGGTGCCCATTCCCCAACCGCCGCCGTGCACCAGGAACCGCGGTACCCGGTCGGACCAGTCCACCGGCCGCGCCCTGCTCACCGGGATGGTGCGGGCGATGCCACCGTCGCGCTCCTCCAGCAGCCACACGTCGCTGTGCTGCCCGGTCGCGGTGGGCGTGGTCGCGGTGGGGGTGGTCGCGGTGGGGGTGGTCGCGGTGGGCAGCGTCGACGCCAACGAGGTGAACGAGGGGGAGGCGACGGAGTCGACGTGGCAGCTCCGCACCCGCACACCGGGGCGGGCCGCGGCGTAGTCGAGCGCGACGGGCAGCCAGAAACCGGAGAACACCACGAGCAGGCTCACGTTGTCGGCGTCCCACTCGGCGAGCAGGGCCCGCACCGCGGTGGCGTCCACCGCGGCCGCGTTCTTCCGCGCCAGACCCCGCGCGGCGCGGGCGAGCGCGAAGTCGCGGTGGAAGGCCACTTTGGACGCTGGGATGCGTGCCCGCTTGTCCGGGGGCAACAGCCGTTCCCACACGTCGACGCGCACCGGCTGGGCGGCCTCGGCCAGCCGGCGGGCCAGCAGCAGGCCGGGCACGTGCACGCCCAGCGCCACCCCCGACGTCAGCACGGCGATCACCGGCTCATCACCTCCGTGGCGCGGTGCAGTGCCCGCAGGGCCCGGGTGAGCCCGCGTGCGGCGAGGCGCCGGCTGAGCAGCGCCGCCGGACCGCGGGTGCCGCGCGGCACCCCCTCGACGGTCATGATCAGGTACAGGTATGCCTGGTAGAGCAACAGCCGGCGGCGGGCGGCCGGGGTGAAGACCGCGCGGCCACCCGCCTCGCGGTAGCCGGCGAGCAGCGCGGGGTCGTCCTCGATGTCGCCGAACAGGGCCAGTGAGACGAAGTCGGCGAGCGGGTCTCCCCAGAACGCCCGCTCCGCGTCGATCAGCCCGGCGATGCGGGGACCGGCGGGCGCGCCGGTGTCGAGCATGACGTTGCCCTCCCACAGGTCGAAGTGGACCAGCACCGGCTCGGTGACCTCGTCGAGGACGGGACGCTGGGCCCGGACGAGCGCGGTGATGTCGGCGGCGGGCGCGGGCAGGGCGACGCCGAAGCGCTCCGCGTCCGCGAGCACGGCCGCCAGCATGGCGGTGCACGCCTGGCCCCAGGTGTCACCGGACAGCCCGGTGCCCGGCTCGGGATAACCGAACCTGCTGCCCCGGATGCCGTGCAGCCGGGCGACGATCCGCCCCAACTCCCGGCGCAGGACCTGGCGCCGCGACCGGTCGAGGCGTCCGCGCAGCCGGTGCCACGGCTGCCCCGGCAGCATCGAGGTGACCAGGAAGTCACCGCCGAGCGCCGCGCTGTCCCGGCCGAGGTGGTGCGGGACGGGCAGGGGGGCCACGCCCGAGGCGAGCCGCAGGAACGCCGCCTCGGTGCGCAGGATCCGGCGCTCGTAGGTCAGCCGAGGCGCCTCCGCCCGAGGGGCGACCTTGAGCACGACCGGCCCGACCGGGTCGAGATCCAGTCGCCACACCGCGTTGTAGGTGCCGTCGGTGAGTTCCTCGGCCGCGGTGATCCGGGTGGCGGGGCCGAACGCCTCGGCCACCGCACCGGCCAGCTCCTCGGCGCTGACCCGCCGCGCGGTCCGGCTAGGCACGCGCCGCTCCCTCCGGCTCGACGGGACCGCCCGCGCGCAGCAGCCGGAACACCGGCACGGCGAAGGCGGCGCCGACCACCGCGCGGGACAGCAGGTAGGCGGTGGACCACAGCAGGCTCAGTGCGACGGCCTCGACCTGCGACAGCAGCCCCCACGCGTCGCTGAGCAGCAGCACGCACACGCCCTGCGGGCCGCCGTAGCCGCCGACCGAGATCGGCAGCTGCGTGGCGATCAGGAAGACCGAGCAGAACTGCACCAGGTGGCCGGGGGACAGCGGCGTGCCGGTCGCCAGCAGCAGCAGCCACCAGGACAACGCCATGGCCACCACCAGACCGAAGCGCAACGCGAGCTGCACCAGCATCTCCGCCGGGCTGGTGCGCACCAGCACTGACAGGAACGCGTTGGCGCGCAGGCGGGGAAACAGGGGGCGGGCCGAGGGCAGCCACGCCCACAGCAGGAAGGCCGCCAGAACCGCGGCGACCACAGCGCCCAGTGGGGCGGTCACCGCGGGCATCCCGTCGGTGAGCAGCGCGCCGACCGCGACGACGCCGACCAGCACCACCGCGTCCGCGACCGTGAGCACTTCGGTGGCGCCCAGGGTCCGCAGGGCGGGAACACCCCACCGGCGGCGGAAGTACACCGGTGCCACGACCTTGGTCAACAGGGGGAACACCAGGCCGGGCAACAGCTTGCCGCAGACGACCACGATCACGTCGCGCACCGGCACGCCCGGCGCCAGGTGGCGGCGGTACACCAGGGTGAAGCCGGTGACGTCGAGCACGCAGAAGGCGAGCGTGTAGCCGATCACCGACAGGGCCACCAGCGCGGGGGAGGAGCGCCGCAGCGTGTCGAGCAGGCTGGGCCAGTCGACGCCGCGCAGCGACCACCAGCACAGGGCGGCCGCGGCGACGACGGTCAGCGCCGCGCTGAGCAGTTCGCGCGCGCGTCGACGGGGTGGTCTGCTGGTTGTCGTGGACACCGGCCTCACCCCACCGCCGCGCGGCCGAGGGCGTCGAGGTAGGCGTCCTCCATGAGGGCGACGCGCTCGGCGGACCGAGCGACCTCGTCGGTGCCTGGCTGGTCCAGTGTGGACAGCACGCGGTCGAGTTGGGCGGCGAAGTAGCCGAGGGGCCGGAACGACTCCACCCGACGCGGTCCGTCGTGCGGCAGGACGATCAGGTTGACGGGCAGCGCGCCCGCCGAGGGGCGCAGGAAGTTGCGCAGCCGCACCACGCCGCCGGAGAACGTGAACTCGTGATCCGCCCGGTACGGGCCGGCCAGGCCCGCGTGCAGGGTGGCCCGCACGCCGGACGGCCAGCTCAGGTGGGCGGTGAACGCGACGTCCACGCCGTGTGGGCCGCTGAAGTCGGAGTGGCCCTCGGCCGTGGCGCCACCGAGCCCGACAGTGGCCTGAACGGCCTGCAACCAGTACGCGGCGGTGTCGAACAGCGCCCCGCCGCCCAGTTCGGGGCGGAACCGGTAGCCGGCACCGGGCGGGATGTCGAAGGTGATGTGGGTCGTCACCGACAGCAGCTCGCCCAGCTCGCGCGATGCGATCATCCCGCGCACAACCGCCTGCCACGGGTGGTGCGCGGTCATCACCGCCTCCAGCAGCCGCACGCCGCCGTCGGCTGCGGCGCGGCGCAGCGCGTGCAGCTCACGCCGGCTCAGGCACAGCGGTTTCTCGACGAGCACGTGCTTGCCGGCCCGGGCGGCCGCCACGGCCCACCGGCAGTGGGCGGAGTTGTGCAGGGACACGTACACCACCGCCACCCGGGGATCGTCGACCAGCGCCCGGTAGTCGTCGTGCGCCACGGGAATGCCGTGCTTGTCGCGGTAGCCCCGGGCCCGCTCGGCACTGCTCGCGGCGACCGCGTACACCCGCACGTCGTCGCGGGCCCGCGCCGGGCCGATGATCGCGCGTTCGGCGATCCCGGTCGCGCCGATCAAGCCGATCTCACGGAACACGCAGCACCTCGTCCCGGTTCTGGTCGGCCACCGGGGCAACGCCGTCGAGCACGCCGTCGAGCACGCTGTCCAGCACCGCGTCCCACCGCCGGTCCTCCTCGGCGTCGCTTGCCACGACCGCGCAGTAGAACCTGCCCCACGGCGGACGCAGCGTGTTGACCGCGAGGGGCAGCACACCGGTGCCGCCCGCGCGCAGCAGCGCCCGGTGCCCGCGCAGTCCAGCGACCACGGCCTCGAAGGCCCGCGTCGGCGCCGGTGTGCCGGCCGGTGCGGCGGGCACGCGCAGCCGCCGCACGGCCAGTCGCACGGCGCACTCCTGGTTCAGGCGTGCCGCGGCGAGCGCGATGGACCCCATGGACAGGCGCGGGTTGATCTCCAACACCGGGACCAGCGTCCCGTCCCGCAGCAGCATCGAGTCCACGCACAGCGGACCGCGGTACCCGGCCTCCGCCAGGGCGGTGCCCACCAGGGCGATCTGGTGGTGGTAGCCGCGATCCGCCAGGCGCGCGACGAGATCCGGTGGTGCCGGCCGGGACCCGGCGTAGCTGAACGCCGTGTTCTCCAGCAGCAGCACGCCGTGCTGCACGACCTGGCCGTCGGCGCGCACCTCGGCGTGCGCGGAGAAGTCGAGCACGCGGTCGAAGCGGGGCTGCACCAGCAGTTCGAGGCGCGCGCCCCGGTCGACCTGTCTGCTCAGCGACCGGACCAGCGAGCTGAGCACCCGGGGCGAGGACACCTCCACGGTGCCCCGGCCCGACACCCCGTGCGGGTCCTTGACCAGCACCGGGCGGCCGTCCTGCGCCCGCACGGCGTCCTCCAGCGCGCGGGTGGAGCGCACGACCTCGCCGGCACCGGGCAGACCCGCTCGCTGGACCAGCGTGTTGGACCAGGTCTTCGAGGACACCTCGCGCACCACGTCGACGTCGCCCGAGGTGACGCGCAGCGCGCACCGGCGGGCCATCGCGGCGGTGTCGGGCAGCACCGCGTAGGGGACGAGCGTGCGCCCGGCCAGTTCCGGCAGTGGCGCGCGGGTCAGCCGCTGCTCCACCGGTTCTGCCGGATCACCCGGGGCGGTGCGGTGCTCGGCGGTGGCGCCGGCCGCGCCGAGCACGTCGAGGAACAGCGGCGGCACCGGTGAACCCGTGACCAGCAGGTCGCCCGGTGCGCAGGTGACGGCGAGCAGTTCGTCCATCGCGGCGACGACGAGATCGGCGGCCGGATCGGACACCGACGGCAACCGGGCCAGGTCCTGGGGGCGCCAGTGCCGCTCGGCGTCGAAGGTGCCGAGCCGGACCGCAGCGCCCAGGGTCACCGCGCGCCGGCTTCCGAGACGAACGCGGTGAGCTGGCGCAGCGAGTCGAGCTGTTCCAGCGACAGGTCCTCGAAGTCCAGTTCGAGGTTGAACTCGTCCTCCAGCTGGAGCAGGAAGTTGATCATCTGGATGGAGTCGAGCCCGAGGTCGTTGACGATGCTGGTGTTCTCGTCGATGGTGGCCGCCAACGCGGGGTCGCCGAGGATCGTGCCCAGCAACGCCTTGATGCGCCCGGCCACCGCGGCGGTGTCCGCCACGTCGTTCTGGTCCAGCACCACATCCGCTTCGCGCACCAGATCACACTCCGTTCAGGTAGAGGAGGATGCAGCGGGAGCACACCGGCATGAGGCTGGTGCCGCGCAGGACCTCGCGCACCCGCCGGAAGGCCTCGCCCTGCCACACCTCCGCGACGCTGTTGTCGTAGAGGTCGCCGATGACGAACTCCGGGAAGAACTTGCAGGAGCTGACCTTGCCGTCGGCGTGCACCTCCAGTCGGTTGGACACCGCCAGGCACCGGTTGCGCTGCTGCGCGGGCTTGGGAACGCCGAGGATGAACTCCTCCACCTCGTCGATCTCCAGCTGCGGCTGGTAGCGGATGCGCACGTTCCACGTGCGTTCGGCCAGCCTGGTCATCGAGCGCTTCAGCTCGTCGATCAGTTCGGGCTTGAGCCGGTAGGTGTAGGAGTGCCAGGTGGGGCGGGTGCCCGGGGCCGGCGGGTTGAGCCAGCTGAAGCACCGCTCGTACAGCTCGTCCATGGAGCGCGCGACATCCGGGCTGATGTACCAGGGGAACTGGAAGTAGACGGTGTTGACCCCGAGGGCCTCGGCCCACTCCATGAAGTCGTACATCTTGCCGACGGTCTCGTTGCTGACCATGCAGGAGATGGAGATCTCGCCCTGGTACTCGCCGGAGCGCTGCAGGTCCAACATGGACTGGATGTTGCGGACGGTGCGCGGGAAGGTGCCGCGTCCGCGCAGCGCCTCGTGGTCGTCGTCGCGGCCGTCCAGACTCACCAGGATGTTCAGCCCGGGGCCGATGGTCAACAGGTCGTCGACGTGGCGTTCCAGCAGCAACCCGTTGGTGCACATGACGACCGTGCGCGGGTTGCGCGCGAGCAGCGCGGCGATGTCGCCGAAGCGCTTGTGCATCAGGGGCTCGCCGCCCCAGAGGAAGACCTTCGCCCGGGTGTCGTCGGTGGCGCGCAGGACGTCGTCCACCACGGCGACGTCCAGTTCGGTCCGTTGCTTCTCCTTGCTGAAGTCGTGGAAGAAACCCTGGTCGTTCCACTGGTAGCAGTGGTTGCACCGCAGGTTGCAGCGGTAGGTGAGCTGCATGCTCACCTCGCGGGGCATCGGGGTCGCGTACGCGGCGTCGACGCCGATGTTGCGCCGGGTCTCGGCGCGGATGGCGACCGTCCGGCGTAAGTCCTCGAATTCCTTGCGGTTCAGTGTGCGCGCTGTTCGGGGATGCACCGTTTCTCCTCCAGAAGCGGCCTGGGATGAGCGTGGAACGGTGTGGCGGCCCGTGGCCAGGCCCGGCCGCGCTGGTCCTGCCCCGCCTGCTGACTACTCCGGCGGACAACGCTGTCCGCGCGTATTCACGGAATTCCTGGCGTAACACCCCATTGTGCGGAACGCGGTTCTCGGTGTTCCGCGACAATGTGTGGCGGTGTGCCAGGAGGGATCTGTTATGGCAGCCGAACAGCTCTCCTCGGCGTCATTGTCGGGACAGCGTTGAGGATGCCCTTGGCAACTGTTGGAGGCCCATTATCCGGCCTCGCTCAATAGATACAGGCTGCGCCCCGGGCTGTGAAGGGGCTGATCGGGGTGGGTGTGGTCGTGCCCCTTTGTCCCTGCCGGGTTTGCCGGAACAGGCGGGCTGCCGTGGTCGCGCCGGCGGTGTCCCAAGCCGCGGTGTCCGTGCCGCTGGCCAGAGGTGGCGAAATGGCTGGATGTCCAGGTATTCCGGACTTTGTGCCGGGTGTTCGGAGTCAATCGGGCTGACTGGTGCGGTGCGTTGACAGGCTCTTCACGGCGGATGTACGGTTTTTCTGCTCGCATTGTCTGACCGTGTCGATCGGTGTGGCGGCGGCGCGAAATACAGGTGGAGCCGCCGTTGTCGCACCGGGCGCCGTCCGTCCTGCCACGCAATTCCTGATTCCGTCTCCCCGGTGCGCTCACACCGCACCCGCGTAGCCGCGGGCCGAGTCGCCTGCCCCACCCGCGCCGTCGGCACCGGTGCTGACCGGCTCGTATCCGTTCGACGCTGTGAGGTACCCGTATGGCCTTGTCCGACCCGTGTTCTCCGGATTCCGCCGGTCGAGGCGCGGCCGGTGGAATAGCCGTCGTCGGGATGGCCTGTCGACTGCCCGGCGCGGCCGATCCCGCTGAGCTGTGGAACCTGCTCAGCCGGGGCGGCGACGCGGTGCGGGACGCGCCACCGCACCGGGGCTGGCCGGCCGGCGCGCCAACGTCGCGGGGCGGATTCCTGGACCGGATCGACCTGTTCGACGCGGAGTTCTTCGGCATGCTGCCGGTGGAGGCCGCCGCGACCGACCCGCAGCAGCGCCTGGCTCTCGAACTGGTCTGGGAGGCGCTGGAGGACGCCGGCGTGGTGCCCGCGTCGCTGCGGGGCCAGCCGGTGGGCGTGTTCGCCGGTGTCGCCGCCGACGGGTACGCGCACCTGTTGCGCGAGAGCCCGGCCAGATCCTCCTACGCCGCGGCGGGCGTGAGCCGGTCGATGATCGCCAACCGGGTGTCCCACGTGCTGGCCACCCGCGGGCCCAGCATCACCGTCGACACTGGACAGTCGTCCTCGTTGGTCGCGGTGCACCTGGCGGCGGAGAGCCTGCTGCGGGGCGAGTCCAGCATGGCGGTCGTCGTCGGCGTGCACCTGAACACCGACCCGGCGGCCGGGCGGCACCTGGGTGCGCTCGGTGTGCTCTCCCCCTCGGGACGGTGCGCCGTCTTCGACGCGGACGCGGACGGATTCGTCCGGGGCGAGGGCGGCGGCGTGGTCGTCCTCAAGCCGCTGGCCGAGGCGATCCGCGCCGGAGATCCGGTGCACGCCGTGATCCTGGGCAGCGCCGTGAACCACGACGGCGGCAGCGACACGCTCACCGCGCCCAACCCCGACGCCCAACGCGACGTGCGGCTGCTCGCCTGTCACCGCGCCGGCGTCGGGCCCGAGGACGTGCAGTACGTGGAGTTGCACGGCACGGGAACGCGCCTGGGTGACGCGGTGGAGGCGACCGCGCTGGGCGCTGGCGCGGCCGAGCCCCGTGCGGAGGGGGCGCCGCTGCTGGTGGGCTCGGTGAAGACCAACATCGGCCACCTGGAGGGCGCGGCGGGGATCGCCGGACTGCTCAAGCTGATCCTGGCCCTGGTCCACCGGCAGCTGCCGGCCAGCCTGCACTTCCGGGCCGAGGGACCACCGCTCGCCCGGCTGGGACTGCGCGTGCCCACGGCGCGCGGACCGTGGCCCCGGCCGGATCGGCCACTGCTCGGCGGCGTCAGCTCCTTCGGGCTCGGCGGCACGAACTGCCACGTCGTCGTGGGCGAGGCGCCGGCGAGGGCGGGTGGCACGGCAGCGGGGCGCGGTACCGGCCCGGTGGCCTGGCCGCTGTCCGGCCGGACCGAAACCGACCTGCGCGCCCAGGCGGCCCGACTGCGCGGCTGGCTGTCCACCGCCGACGGTGACCCCGAGGACATCGCGCACAGCCTGGCCACCACGAGAACCCACTTCGCGCACCGGGCCGTTGTCGTCGCCGCCGACGAGGCGGCCAGAAACGCCGCGCTCGCCTCGGTCGCGGCCGGTGCGCCGTCCGCTGACGCGCTGCTGGGCCACGCCCCCAGCGACCGGCCCGGCGCGCCCGTGTTCGTCCTGCCCGGACACGGTCCACAGTGGACGGGTATGGCCCGAGGCCTGCTCACCACCTCCGCGGTGTTCGCCGAGCGCATCCAGGAGTGCGACGAGGCGTTCGCCCAGCACGTCGACTGGTCCCTGCGGGAGGTCCTGCTCGGCGCGCCCGGTGCCCCGGCGCTGACCCGGGACGACGTGGTGCAGCCCGCGATGTTCGCCACCGTGGTGGCGCTGGCCGCGGTGTGGGCGTCGTGCGGAGTGCGTCCCGCCGCGCTCATCGGCCACTCGCAGGGGGAGATCGCCGCGGCCCACCTCGCCGGGGCGCTGTCGCTGCCCGACGCGGTCCGGATCGTCGCGGCCCGAGCCAGGACCGTCGCCACCCTGGCGGGCACCGGGGCGATGCTCTCCACCGCCCTGCCGGCTGACGAGCTGGCCCGGATGATCGCCGAGCAGCACCACGACCTGCACGTCGCCGTGGTCAACGCCCCCAATGCCACGGTGGCCTCGGGCGACCCGCGCGCGGTGCGGGAACTGGCGCGCGCCTGCGCGGCCGAGGGCATCGCCCACCAGGTCCTGGGAATCAACTACGCCTCCCACAGCCCGCACGTGGAACCGCTGCGCGCGCGGCTGCGCGCCGAACTCGGCGACATCACGCCGCGGCCGCTGGCGCGCGCGGTGTACTCCACGGTCACCGGTGGCCGGGCCGACGCCGGGTTCGCCACCGCCGAGTACTGGGGTGAGAACCTCCGGCGCCCGGTCCGGTTCGACGCGGCCGTGCGCGCGGCCCTCGCCGAGGGGCACCGCGCGTTCGTCGAGGTGTCCCCGCACCCGGTGCTGGCCCAGGCGGTCGCCGACGTCGCCGCGCACCTGGACACCCCCGTGGCGGTGGTGGGCACACTGCACCGCGACGACGGCGGCTGGGACCGCTTCGTCCGGTCACTGGCGCAGGCGCACGCCCAGGGCGTGGACGTGTCCTGGGACCGGGTGTACCCGGCGGGCCGACGCGTGCGGCTGCCCACCTACCCGTTCCACCGGCGCAGCCACTGGCTGCCCGACACCGGCGCGCCAGCGGCGAGCACCGCCGAGCCCGCTGACGACGGGCGCGCGCGCGATCCGCTGGACGTCGTCACCGGTCACCTCGCCGTCGTGCTCGGCAACGAGCCGTCCACCCCGGTCGATCCCGAACGCAGTTTCCGGGAACTGGGCCTGGATTCGGTCGGCATCAGCGAGTTCTGCGGCAGACTCAGCGCGGCGACAGGGGTGTCGCTGACCACGGCCGAGGTCTTCAGCCACCCCACGCCACGGGCACTGGCCGACCACGTGGCGGTGCTGATCGCGGACCTGGCCACCGGTGAGGAACCCGCGTCGCACGAGCGGCCCCGCGCTGACGTGCTGCGGGCGCTCACCCACCTGGAGCGCGTGCTCCCCGGCCTCTCCGGTGACGCCGCCCCAGACGTGGACGCCCGACTGCGGGCGTTGCTGCGCACGCTCAACGAACTGCACCACACCGCACCCGACCCGCTGCTCGGCGCGGCCAGCGACGACGAGCTGTTCGCCGTGCTGGACAACGAGTTGGGGCTCGCCGGAGCGAGCGGTCCGAACACTTCCGATCTGGGTGGAGGAATCGAGGCGCGATGAGCAACGAGGAGCGGCTTCGCGAGTACCTGCGGCGGGCGACGGCGGATCTGCGTGGTGTGCGGGATCGGTTGGCGCGGGTGGAGGAGCGGGCCAGGGAGCCGATCGCGGTGGTGGGGGTGGGCTGTCGGTTTCCCGGTGGGGTGGGGAGTGCGGCGGAGCTGTGGGGGTTGGTGGCGGCTGGTGGTGATGCCGTGGGTGAGTTGCCGGTGGATCGTGGTTGGGATGTGGCGGGGTTGTTCGATCCGGATCCGGATCGGGCTGGGCGGTTCTACACGCGGGGTGGTGGGTTTCTGACCGGTGCTGGTGGGTTTGACGCTGGATTCTTCGGGATTTCGCCTCGGGAGGCGGAGGCGATGGATCCGCAGCAGCGGTTGTTGTTGGAGACGTCGTGGGAGGCGTTGGAGGACGCGGGGATCGA
>NZ_JAMTCK010000001.1:0-4970 GCF_024171785.1 Goodfellowiella coeruleoviolacea | reverse complement strand
GGTGTTCGTGTTCGCTGGTCAGGGTGGGCAGTGGGTGGGGATGGGGCGGGAGTTGTTGGGGCGGTCGCGGGTGTTCGGTGCGGTGGTGGGGGAGTGTGATGCGGCGTTGTCGTCGTTTGTGGATTTCTCGGTGGTGGAGGTGTTGCGGGGGGATGGGGTGTTGTTGGAGCGGACTGAGGTGGTGCAGCCGGTGTTGTGGGCGGTGGCGGTGGGGTTGGCGGCGGTGTGGCGGGAGTGTGGGGTGGAGCCGGTGGCGGTGGTGGGGCATTCGCAGGGGGAGATCGCGGCGGCGTGTGTGGCGGGTGGGTTGTCGTTGGGTGATGGGGCGCGGGTGGTGGCGTTGCGGAGTCGGTTGTTGGGGGTGTTGTCGGGTCGGGGGTTGATGGCGTCGGTGGCGTTGCCGGTGGAGCGGGTGCGTGCTCGTGGGGTGTCGGGGTGGGAGGTGGCGGCGGTGAATGGTCCGAATGCGACGGTGGTGTCGGGTGAGGTGGGGGCGGTGCGGGAGTTCGTGGCGGGGTGTGTGGCGGAGGGTGTTGAGGCGCGGGTGTTGCCGGTGGATTACGCGTCGCATTCGGTTCAGGTGGAGGGGGTGCGGGCGGAGTTGGTGGGGGTGTTGTCGGGGTTGCGGCCGGTGTCGGGTCGGGTGCGGTTCTATTCGACGGTGACCGGTGGTCTGCTGGACACGGCTGGGTTGGACGCGGAGTACTGGTACCGCAATCTCCGCCAGACCGTCCGCTTCGACGAGGCACTCGCCGCCCTGCCCGCCGATCACCGCGTGTTCGTCGAAGTGGGCGCGCATCCCGTTCTGGCGTCGGGCATCGAAGCCGTTGCCGACCAGCGGCAGCCCGACAGCGACGCCGTTGTCGTCGGCTCGCTGCGGCGCGACCGCGACGACACGCGGGAACTGCTGAACTCGGCCGCACGACTGTGGACCGCGGGCGTGCCGGTGTGCTGGCCGCGAGCACTGGCGGCGCTCGGCGCTGCCAGGGAACCCGCCCGCCGGATCGGCCTGCCCACCTATCCGTTCCAGCGAACGCGCTACTGGATGAACTCCTCCGCCCCGACCTCCGGGCCGGGCTGGGGTGAGTCGGCGGGGTTGGCGTTGGGGCGGGTGGCGCATCCGGTGGTGGGTGCGGTGGTGCCGGTGGCGGGGACCGGTGAGGTGGTGTTGTCGGGTCGGGTGTCGTTGGCGGAGCAGCCGTGGTTGGCCGATCACGCGGTGCACGGGACGGTGTTGGTTCCGGGTGCGGCGTTCGTGGAGTTGGCGTTGCACGCCGCGGAGCGGGCCGGTGGGGTGGGGGTCGATGATCTCGTGGTGCACACCCCGCTGTGCCTGACCGACGACGAACCCGTCCAGCTCCAGGTGGTGCTGGGCCCAGCCGACGACACCGGGACGCGCACGGCGGAGATCCACTCGTGCGCCGACGATGGGGAGTGGGTGCGCCACGCGTCCGCCCTCGTCGTCGCCGAGGACACCGCCCCGACCGCGGCCCTGCCCGACCCCTGGCCGCCGCGCGAGGCCGAACCGATCGCCGTGGACGGGCTGTACGACCTGCTCACCGAGCGCGGCTACGAGTACGGTCCGGCGTTCCAGGGTGTGGTGGCGGCGTGGCGGTGCGGCTCGGAGGTGTTCGCCGAGGTGGCCGTGCCAGAACAGGACAGGGACGGCGGGTTCCTGGTGCACCCGGCCGCGCTGGACGCCACCCTGCACGCGCTGATCGCCGTGGCCGGCACCGGCGCGGACCAGGTGCGGTTGCCGTTCTCGTGGACCGGGGTCCGCTGGCACGGGCCCAGCACCACCGGGGTGTTGCGCGTTCGCCTCCTGTCCACCGGGGAGGACGCACTGGCCTGCGAGGTGGCCGACGACAGCGGCCGCCCGGTCGTGTCCGTGCGGTCCCTGCACCTGCGGCCGGTCGAGCACGGCCAGTTGGCCACGCGCGCCACGGCCACCCCGCTGCACCGGGTGCGGTGGACTCCCCTGCCCCTGTCCGCCACCCCCGCCGGCACCGGGTGGGCCGCGGTCCTGGTGGACGGTGCCGACCCGGGCCCGGCACCGCGGCACGACACCGACCACGCCGACGTCGAAGCGCTGATCACCGCGCTCGACCAGGGCACGCCACCACCGGAGGTGCTCGTCGTGCGCTGCGCTGGTGCTGGCGGTGCCGCCGCGAACCTGCCCGATCTGGTGCGCACGGCCCTGCGGCGCGTGCTGCGCACGGTGGCCGCGGTGCTCACCGAGCCGCGGCTGGCCGGGACCACCCTGGTGGTGCTGACCCACCGCGCGGTCGCCACCACCGACGACGAGGACGTGGACCTCGTTGCCGCACCGCTGTGGGGGCTGCTGCGCTCCGCGCAGAACGAGCACCCCGACCGGATCGTCCTGCTGGACACCGACGACCCCGGCCACCCGGCCATTCCCGCGGCCGTCGCCACGCGCGAGGCCCAGCTGGCCCTGCGCGGCGACACGGCCTTCGTGCCCAGGATGACGCGGATCGACCAGCACACCCCGCCCGCCGAGTTGAACCCCGACGGAACCGTGCTCATCACCGGAGCCACCGGCACCCTCGGCGCCGCGACCGCCCGCCACCTGGTCACCGTCCACGGTGTCCGCAACCTGCTCCTGCTCAGCAGGAGCGGAGCGCAGGCCCCGGGAGCGGCCGACCTCGAAGCGGAGCTGACCGCACTCGGGGCCCGGGTGGTGCTGACCGCCTGCGACACCGCCGACCGGGCCGCGCTCGCCACCGCCCTGGCGGCGATTCCCGCCGAACACCCGCTGACGGCGGTGTTCCACGCGGCCGGCGCGCTCGCCGACGCCGTGTTCACCTCCCTCACCGAGGACCAGCTGGACACCGTGCTGCGGCCCAAGCTCGACGCCGCCGTGCACCTGCACGACCTCACCGCCGGCCACGACCTCGCGGCGTTCGTCCTGTTCTCCTCGGCCGCGGGCACGATCGGCAACCCGGGGCAGGCCGGCTACGCCGCGGCCAACGCCTTCCTCGACGCACTGGCACAACACCGGCGGGCCCTCGGCCTGCCCGCGCTGTCCCTGGCCTGGGGGCTGTGGGCGGAGCGCAGCGGCCTGACCCGGACGCTCGGCGCGACCGACAGGTTCCGGCTGGAACGCACCGGGATCACCGCCCTGACCACGGAACGCGGACTGCGGCTGCTGGACCGCGCGCTCGCCCAACCCGCGGCGGCGGTGGTGCCCGCCCTGTTCGACGTGGCCGCGTTGCGCGCACAGCAGGCGTCCGGCGCCCTGCCGGCCGTGCTGCGCGGGCTGGTGCCCGACTCGCCGCGCCGCCCGGTGCGGGACCGGGTGGAGGCGGCGGCACTGGTGGAGCGGCTGCGTTCGGTGAGCCGCACCGAGCAGGACGACATCCTCACCGATCTGGTGACCGAACAGGCGGCGGCCGTGCTCGGCCACGACAGCCCCGCCGCCGTGTCCGCGCACCAGACGTTCAAGGACCTCGGGTTCGACTCGCTGGCCGGGGTCGAGCTGCGCAACCGGCTCGCGGCGCTGACCGGCCTGCGCATCACGGTGACCGCCGTCTTCGAGCACCCCACGCCCGGCGCGCTCGCCAGGCACCTGCGGGAGCGACTGCTCCCCGAACAGGAGGTGTCCGGCGCCGCGCTCGCCGTGGCCGAAGTGGACCGGCTCGAAAAAGTCCTCCTTGGACTGTCCACTGAGGAGGACATCACCGCGGTGGACACCCGGGTGCAGGCGTTGGTGCAGCGCTGGAACCGGCAGCGCACCGGTGCGGCACCCACCGCCGACAGCCAACCTGACCTGCGCACGGCAACCGATGACGAGCTGTTCGCCGTGCTGGACAGCGAGTTCGGTTGGGCCAGCGACGAACACGACGTGCCCAGTGGGGGAGTGGAGTCCCGGTGAGCAGTCCGGTGAGCAACGAGGAGCGGCTTCGCGAGTACCTGCGGCGGGCGACGGCGGATCTGCGTGGTGTGCGGGATCGGTTGGCACGGGTGGAGGAGCGGGCCAGGGAGCCGATCGCGGTGGTGGGGGTGGGCTGTCGGTTTCCCGGTGGGGTGGGGAGTGCGGCGGAGCTGTGGCGGTTGGTGCTGGGTGGTGGTGATGCGGTGACGGGGTTGCCGGTGGATCGTGGTTGGGATGTGGCGGGGTTGTTCGATCCGGATCGGGCCGGGGGGTCCTACCCGCGGAGTGGTGGGTTCCTGACCGGTGCTGGTGGGTTCGATGCGGGGTTTTTCGGGATTTCGCCTCGGGAGGCGGAGGCGATGGATCCGCAGCAGCGGTTGTTGTTGGAGACGTCGTGGGAGGCGTTGGAGGACGCGGGGATCGACGCGTTGTCGTTGCGGGGCAGCGCGACCGGCGTGTTCGTCGGCGCCATGTACAACGGGTACGGCTACACGATGCTCGGCGCGGCCGAGCACTCCGAGGGCCACCAGCTGACCGGTTCGTCCACGAGCGTCGCCTCCGGTCGCGTCGCCTACGCGCTGGGGCTGGAGGGCCCGGCGGTGACGATCGACACGGCGTGTTCGTCGTCGTTGGTGGCGCTGCACCTGGCGGTGCAGTCGCTGCGGCGCGGCGAGTGCGACCTCGCGCTGGCCGGCGGTGCCACGGTGTTGGCCGTCCCGGAACTGCTGCTGGGCTTCAGCCGCCAGGGCGCGCTGTCCTCGGATGGTCGGTGTCGGTCGTTCGGGGCGGGTGCGGACGGGTTTGGTCCGGCGGAGGGGGTGGGTGTGGTGGTGTTGCGGCGGTTGTCGGACGCGGTGCGTTTGGGTGATGAGGTGTTGGGGGTGGTGCGGGGTTCGGCGGTGAACCAGGACGGTGCGTCGAACGGGTTGACCGCGCCGAGTGGTCGGGCGCAGGAGCGGGTGATCGCGGCGGCGTTGGCGGATGCGGGGTTGGCGCCGTCGGATGTGGATGTGGTGGAGGCGCACGGTACGGGCACGCCGTTGGGTGATCCGATCGAGGCGCAGGCGTTGATCGCGGC